>AP012044.1 GCA_000283575.1 Oscillibacter valericigenes Sjm18-20 | reverse complement strand
AAGAAAGACACCTCTCTCTCCCTGTGGGTAGGGAAAATCAAAATACTTGTTGATTATACCAAAAAACGTGAAAAAAAACAACACCTATTCTAATAAATAAGAATTAAACAGCAACGCATAAAAACCACAATATCTGGAAAAAGTAATGTTAAAAAATGAATATCTTGTGGTTTTTGCTGCCAGGTTCTTAAAAGATGGCAAAATGCCGGAAAATTTTAAGGTTTGCAAGTTTTTATTGACAGTTTTTTGATTTGAATGTATACTGATTCGAGCGCTGAATTTGCGTTTTTAAATTTGTTTACTGCGCGGCAAAAACGCCGTGTCGAGTAAGTGCCGCCATAAGGCGGACGGAAAAGATTTCATTACAGGAGGTGTCTCAACATGGCAACAAAACGTACCTATCAGCCCAAGAAGCTTCACGGTCAGAAGGTCCATGGTTTTCGCAAGCGGATGGCTTCCGCCAATGGCCGCAAAGTTCTTGCCCGCCGCCGCGCCAAGGGCCGTGCCCAGCTCAGCTACTGAGGAGCCGCGTGCGCGGAATCTGCCGCGGGAGACCTGCTGAACAAAATAGACAGGGACGGCAGGAAACCGGTTTTCCTCCGTCCCTTATTGGCTTTGTCCGGTAGATCTTCAGTTATTGGAATAGAACAGGAGAATGCATGAAAAAAGCCGTGACACTGAAAAAAAATCACGAGTTTCGCCGTCTGTACAGTAAGGGAGCCTCCGCTGCCGGAAGCGGTCTTGTGATTTACTGCCGAAGAAACCGACTGGGGCACAACCGTTTGGGAATTACTGTATCCACCAAGCTTGGACATGCAGTGATCCGCAACCGGGCGCGCCGCAGACTTCGGGAGACGTTCCGGCTGAACGGTCCCATGCTGCGGCAGGGGTATGATATTATTTTAGTGGCCCGTCACCGGGCGGTAAATATGCCCTGGAAAGAGCTGAACGCCAGTTTTTTGAAGCTTTCAAAAAAATTGGGGCTTTTGGAGGAGGATCTTGGGTGAAACAAATCCTGCTGGCTCTGGTAAAATTTTACCGTTCTGCCATTTCACCATATCGCCCCTCCTGCTGCCGGTTTTACCCAACCTGTTCCCAATACGCGCTGGAGGCCATCGAGAAATACGGTGCGCTGAAGGGCGGGTATCTGGCGCTGCGCCGCATTCTCCGCTGCAATCCGTTCCACAAGGGGGGCTACGACCCCGTACCCTGAGCGTAGCGAGATTTAAATACAAAGGAGTCTCCAAATGGGATTTTTAGGAACCCTGGGATATTACATCTGTATCCCGTTTGCCGCGCTTTTGCGGCTGTTTTACAATCTGACCGGCTCCTATGGTCTGTCCCTGATTTTCTTTACGCTTGTAATCAAACTGGTACTGTTGCCCTTCCAGATGAAAAGTAAGAAGAGCATGATCCGCATGAACCGCATGAGCGGAAAAATGCAGGAGATTAAGAAGAAGTATGCCAATAATCCGGCCAAGCAGCAGGAGGAAACCCAGAAGCTGTATTCCGAGCAGGGTGTAAATCCCATGAGCGGCTGCCTTTGGAGTATTCTTCCCATGTTTTTCCTGATTGCACTGTACGCCATTATCCGCCAGCCCATTACTCACTTTATGATGCTGGATTCCAGCGTGGTGAATTCCGCACTGTCTGCGCTGCAAACCGCCGGCATCGATATCTCCAATATTGCGCGTGCCGCCAAGGACGGAACCATGCAGATCACCGCTTTCGGTCAGATCATGATGGTCAACGCGATCAATACGAAACTTCCGGATTTTGCCGCGTCCATTCCCGGCTGGATCAGTGTGAATTACAACTTTCTGGGTATGGATTTGTCGATTCTGCCCAGCGATGTGATTAAGACCTTTACCTTTACCTGGAGCAACATTGGCGTTATTTTGATGCCCGTGATCTCCGCCGTTCTCAGCTTTTTGATGAGTATGGCGTCTATGATTGGACAGAGCAAGCAGAATCCAGCCGCAGGCCAGATGAAGATGATGATGTGGATGATGCCTCTCATGTCTCTTTGGATTGGCTTTACCCTGCCCGCGGCATTGTGCGTGTACTGGATTGCTCAGAGTGCATTCTCCGCAATTCAAGAATGGTTTATGGGAAAATTCTATAACCAGAAAATTGAGGAAGAGGAAAACCAGCGTCAGGAGGCCATAGAAGCCGATCGCAAACGCCGCCAGGAAGACGCTAAGAAAATACAGGAGCAGCAGCGCCAACAGTCGGTACAGAAGCTCACCCTGAAGGAGAAGCGCAAGGTTGCTCAGGAGGCAAAGACCAATAGGCCCAAGAAAGCCAGCACCAACGAAAACGGCCGCGTGGGCGACCGTCCTTATGCCCGCGGCCGCGCCTATCAGGAAAGCCGGTACGGCGATTCAAACGAGAAATAAGGAGCTTTTGCCATGAGTTATATTGATGTAACGGGCAAGACAGAGGAGGAGGCCATCGCCCGTGCCCTTCAGAAACTGAATATGGAGCGGGACGACGTGTCCGTTCAGATTCTGGAGCGGGCAAAAAACGGTTTTCTCGGCATTGGTAGCGCACCGGCTAAGGTGCGTGTGACCTATGGAGAGGAAGAAGAGAAGGCCCCCGCTGTTTTTGCAAAACCCGCCCCGGAAAAAGCCAAGACCGAAGTGAAACCTGTGGGAAAACCCATACCTCGGCCGGAAAAACCCAGAATTGAAAAAGTTATTCCAAAAGTGCAGGAGTCTTTCCAGAAAACGGTCCGGTCTACTCCCGTCACTACTCCGGAAACGTCGAAGATTTCCGGTGAGGAGGTTCGGGATGAAAAGGCGGACGCCATTCGTTCCTTCATCTCCGGTTTGATGGAGAAGATGGAGGTCGAAGCCAAAATTCGCGTGTACTTGCCGGAAAAGGGTCGGTATCAGGTAATTTTGGCTGGACCGAGCATGGGCCAGATCATTGGCCGTCGGGGCGAGACGCTGGACGCCATTCAACAGCTGACCAGCTATTGCGTGAACCGCTCCAGCAGCGGCCGCGTGCGGGTGACCGTGGATGCGGAAAACTACCGCGCAAAGCGGGAGGAAAGCTTGGAGCATCTTGCACACAAGGTGGCCGGAAAGGTGGTTAAGTACCGCCGCAGCGTTACGCTGGAACCAATGAATGCCTATGAAAGACATATTATTCATACGGCTTTGCAGGATGAACCCAATGTGACCACCGGATCTATCGGTACGGAGCCAAACCGGCGGGTGGTTGTTTCTTACGTGCGCTGATTCAGCCTATCTTTACGGATTATCCGCCCGGTCGTAAAAGACCGGGCGGACTTTTATACAAAGTTCATAGATTTGTGGAAAAAAGTGATTTCTTATTAAGAACCTTCTTGACAATTGAAAAAAAAGGTGATAAAGTGACACACGATATCTAAAAGGCTATGAAAGGGAGTAGTATCCCCCGCCACCGGGCAAAGAGAGAGGACGTTTGGTGTGAGTCCTCACCGGAAGGGAGAGAAGGCACCCTCAAGCTGTGTAGCTGAGCGAAAGCAGGCTGCGCCGGTTCCGCCGTTATCGGGTAAGAGTGCGCGCTGATTAAGCGCGAATTCAGGTGGTACCGCGGACAACTGTTCGCCCTGAGCTTTGCTCGGGGCGTTTTTGTTTTTTAAAATAAAGTTTAGCAAGATAAGAAGGAGAGAAACCTATGAAAAATACGGAAAAGACCATGGAAAAAATTGTGGCGCTGTGCAAAAACCGAGGCTTTGTTTTCCCCGGAAGTGAGATTTATGGAGGCCTTGCCAATAGCTGGGACTACGGTCCTTTGGGCGTGGAGATGAAGAATAACGTCAAGCGCGCCTGGTGGAAAAAGTTTGTGCAGGAGAACGCCTATAACGTGGGCCTGGATTCGGCTATTTTGATGAATTCCAAGGTATGGGTCGCCTCCGGCCATGTGGCCACCTTTAACGACCCTCTTATTGATTGTAGAGCCTGTAAAATGCGGCATCGGGCCGATAAGCTGGTGGAGTCCTATAATCAGGAAAACAACATTACCGATGTGAATGTAGAAGCTATGACCGGGGAGGAACTGGTGGCCTATATCTGGGAAAAGCAGGTTCCCTGCCCGGGCTGCGGAAAGTCCGACTTTACGGACATCCGCAAGTTCAATTTGATGTTCAAAACCCATCAGGGCGTTACAGAGGATAACGCCAACGAGGTTTATCTCCGGCCTGAGACCGCCCAGGGTATTTTTGTGAACTTCCCCAATATTCAGCGCACCACCCGCCGCAAGCTCCCCTTTGGCGTGTGTCAGGTGGGTAAATCCTTCCGCAATGAGATTACGCCGGGCAACTTTATCTTCCGGATCCGGGAGTTTGAGCAGATGGAACTGGAGTTCTTCTGCAAGCCGGATACCGATCTGGAGTGGTTCCAGTACTGGCGGAACTACTGCCATGAGTGGCTGAAAAATCTGAATATGAAGGATGAAAACCTGCGTTTGCGGGACCATGAAAAGGAAGAACTAAGCTTTTATTCCAAGGCTACCACGGACTTTGAGTATAAATTTCCCTTTGGCTGGGGTGAGCTTTGGGGCGTGGCCGACCGGACGAATTACGATCTTACCCAGCATCAGAAGAACTCTGGACAGGACCTGACTTATTTCGATCAGGAAACGGGAGAACACTATATTCCCTTTGTTATTGAACCGTCTCTGGGCGCGGACCGCATGATGCTGGCCCTGCTGGTGGAGGCTTATGACGAGGAGGTAGTGGACGCGGAGAAAAATGACACCCGCGTGGTTATGCGTTTTCATCCCGCCATCGCGCCGTTCAAGGTGGCGGTGCTGCCTCTGAGTAAGAAGCTGGGGGATAAGGCACGGGAGATCCAGCAAATCCTTTCCTCCGATTGGATGGTGGACTTCGATGAAACCGGCTCCATCGGCAAGCGCTATCGCCGGGAGGATGAAATCGGTACGCCGTATTGCATTACCGTGGACTTCGATACCGTGGGCGACGGAGAAAAAGCCGGCGACAATTGTGTCACAGTCCGGGACCGGGATACCATGCAGCAGGTACGCCTGCCGGTCGACCAGTTGAAGCAGTATCTGGCGGAAAAACTGGCCTATTGAGTTTCCGGGTAATCCCGCACATGAAATTGTACGGGAATGACCTTGAAAAGAGCAAAGAGCGGGACACGGAATCCACCGTGTCCCGTTTTACCCTGAAAGCGAGGAAATCGATTGAAGAAAACTCTTCTGAAAGTTGGAAAGGCAGTTCTTGTTTTGCTGGAAGCGTTGCTGCTGGGCTGTGCGGTGACGTTTGCCATGGAGTGGATAGCCCTTGGAGATCCAAAATCGGCTTTGGACTGGTGCCTTACATCGTTATCACCATTTTGCCTGACGGCGGTGCTTTATGGCGGCGTTGCTCTGTTTCTGGGCTTTTTGTCCGGCCGCCTCTGGATTGGGGCGCTGACCGTTTCCACCGCGGGCACAGTGCTGGCACTGGTGAGCTATTTTAAATTTGCCATCAACGGAACGCCTCTGGAGGTGGAGGACTTCGGCATGATAGGCCAGCTGAATCAGGTCATGGGCGTGGCGGGAAACCTGACGATTCCCGGTTTTGCCTGGGCGGCCATGGGAATACTGGCATTGCTGGCCCTGTTTTTTTTCCTGCTGAAAAAAAAGCTGCCTCTCGGCACCGGCCGCACACGTTTCATACTGATGTCGGTGGAGCTGGCGCTGGGGCTGGCGCTTGTGGTGGGTCCCGGTGCGTCCTCAATGGGACAGGCGTTCTCCGTGAACACCCAGGACCGTATCATGTCCACCGTCGCTTATCGCAATTACGGACTAACTCTGGGCCTATGGCGGGACGCGTGTCTGTTGGATAATCGAGAGCCGGAAAATTACAGCGCGGAATATATGGATGGCGTTGTAGAGCGGCTGGATGAGATTTTAGGGGCTTCGCAGTCCCCGTCTGAACCGCAGGAGCAGCCAAATGTGATCTTTATTCTCTCTGAGTCTTTTTACGACATGACCCGTCTTCCGGGACTGACGCTCTCTGCCGATCCGGCAGAAAACTATCATCGACTGAGCAAAGAGGGCATATCCGGCCGCTTCTACACCAGTTACCTGGGCTATGGTACTGGCTACATAGAGCAGTCTATTTTTTCAGGTTTGACGGGAAAAGATATGGAGCCCGGTACCAATATCTGCTTCCGGGACGATGAGGATTTCAGCTTACTGGATTCTATTGTAACGCCTTTTAAGACGGCGGGATATGATACAGAGATGCTCCACTCCTATAACAGCAGCCTCTACAACCGAACGGCGACTTATCCCCGTCTGGGTTTTGACAATCTGCTGTTTTCCGCAGAGATGCAGGCGTTGAATCTGAACATTCAGGGCAGCCCCTACGCCGGAGGATATTACCTCAGCGACCACGTGTTCACTCAGGCGCTTCTGAACCGACTGGACGCGGCCGATGCCGAAGGAAAAGAAGCGTTTCTGTTCGGTATATCCATGGAGAACCATCAGCCATTCAATCCCGATAAATTTGGGTACAAATGTCAGATTGGGATTACCAGTGACGAATTGGATCAGGATGACTTGGCTATTACCCGGGTGATGCTGGAGGGTTTAACCCGGGCGGATCAAGCTCTTGGCGAACTGACGAACGCGCTGCTGGAACGGGAAGAGCCCACAATCGTGGTCTTCTTCGGCGATCACCGTCCGAACCTCTTTATGACCGACGGCGATACGATTTATAGCCATCTGGGCCTTTGCGACGGCAACGACTGCTCCAATTGGAGCATCGATCAGGTGGCGGACCTGTACTCCACAAATTATCTGATTTGGGCCAACGACCCGGCGCTCTTGAAAGAGCCCGCCGGTACCAGACAGGACACCGGCCTGACGGCAATAGGCCCTACGGTGTTGAAGGAGGCGGACATGCCGCAGACCCGGTACTGGGCCATGCAGGAGCGGCTTTCCAAAGCGCTGCTGGTGAATACAGATCTGTATTGCGTCACAGCGGACGGAAACCCTTATTGGAATGTGTCCTCCGCCAAGCTCACCGACGAGGATCGGGAACTGATAAAGCTGCGGGATGCCGTTGTCTACGACACCTATTATGGGCAGCGTTACGCCACCGCCAGAATGAATCAGCCGGTTGGAAGCTGAGTCTTTTACGAACAGAAAAACCACCGAATGCCATGTAGCATTCGGTGGTTCTGTTTTTTTAGGAATGTTGTTTAAAAAACGCCTCGATCTCCGCTTTGTCTGATTGGACGGACCCCTGCGCAAGGCCGTTTCGCCCGCCGCCCCGGCCCTTTAGACCCGTGTTCAACTCCTTGACCAGTAGTGAGATATCCTCGCCGTCGGCCCGGAGGAGCGCGTACTGATACTGTCGGCCTTCTCCGGCAAACACCGCCGCAAGCCCCCCACAGGTCCGGCCCACCGCGTCCGCCAGCCTCCTTACGCCGTCCGGACGCAGAAAGGGTTGGAACAGAATTACATTCCCTTTACCGGCCTGTTCGGCGGCGATGCAGGCAAAAAGCTGATCTTCCAGTTGGGTTTGCTGGACTTTGGCGGCGTTTAGTTCTCCTTCCAGTCGCTCTACCGCGGCGGCGGTATCAAATAACTTCACGCTGAGCCGCCGGCCCACGGCACGGTTTTGCTCCCATGTTTTTGAAAGAAAATCCAACGCCCGCCGGCCGCAGAGAATCTCCATGCGAACGCCGTCCCGGAACTTCTGGCAGGACAGAATTTTAACAAGACCCACCTGTCCGGACCGCAGCACATGGGTCCCGCAGCAGGCACAGCAGTCCGCGCCGGGAAAGCGCACGATGCGGATCTGTTCGGTTAGCTCCTTTTTGGAGCGGTAGTCGATGGATTTCAATTCTTCCCGGGAGGGGTAGGTAATTTCAATGGGAACATCGGCATAGATGTAGTCGTTGGCCCGCTGTTCCGCCTCTAGGGCCTGCCCCCAGGAGATGTCGGTGTTGTAGTCAATCGTTACCGTATCGGCACCCATGTGAAAGCCCACGTTGTCACAGTAATAGGCTTCACAGAGAATGCCGCTGAGAATATGTTCGCCGGAGTGCTGCTGCATATGGTCGAATCTGCGGGCCCAATTGAGAATACCGGCGACAATTTCCCCAATTTCCACTGGTTTTTCACAGATGTGGAAAATCACGCCGTCTTTTTCGTGAACATCCAGAACGTTCACGCCGCCAAGACTTCCCTGATCGGCGGGCTGCCCGCCGCCCTCGGGATAGAAGGCGGTCCTGTCCAGAACGACCGCCCAGCCGGATTTTACCGCGTCACAGGAGAGAACCTTTCCGGTAAAATTCTTTAGAAAGGGGTCGGCATAGTAGAGTTTTTCAGTTTCCAAGTGGAAAACTTCCTTTCCGCAGTAGAAGCGACACTATAAAATTAAGGTCATGATTTAAGAATTGGATACCACGAACTGCCACACCGGTCCCGCTAGAAAGAGACCCAAAATGGCGCTGGCGGCATTGGCCGTCAGCCCGTAGACCACGGCACGAGCTTTGCCGCGCCCCGTGAGAAACCGGCGGTACAAGAGGGCTTCCGCCACGGCGATAACAATCTCCGATGGAACAAATAAAAAGAGAAGCCAGAAGTTGAACCCATGTTGGACGATATTTACACTGTAGTACAGAGCCAGCGCCCCCTGCGTGACGAGATTGATGGTGAGAAACGGTTTCCAGCTGGTCCGCCATTTGTAACCAAACAATAGAAGTATCAGCCCTTCAATCACCAACGTAGGAACACAGGTGGCAAAAAACTGCAATACGTATTCCATCCAGACCGGGGGTGTGGAGATCGTCTTTTCCGCCCAGTCCACTTTGGCGGAGCACTGAAGGGCATGACGGGTCAGGGGCTCCGAGACCCAAGTTTCGCCGCTTTTGGTGACTACGATCACCCGATAGGTCTCCGGCACACCCACATAGCTGAATTTGTGGATGCCGCCGGTTCCGGTCAGATTTCCATAGATGGGTCTTCCCTGGTTTCCCTGAGCAACACAGGCGTCCCACCCCTCCGGAACGGCGTCCCGCAGCGATTGCAGCAGCTCCGGGTCCAGCGCGGCACGTTCTTCCTCATGGTAGTTCCAATCCAGGCAGTAGTCCAGATACTTTGGGTCCGGGTCGCCCTCCTCCAGCAAGTCCAAATAGTAGGGCTCCTCCGGACCGTTTTCCACCCGGACAATCAATTGGGGCTTTGGTCCGCTGTCCGCAAGGGCGGGGACGGCCAGTAAAGTGGTCAGCGTCAGGATCAGCGCCGTCAAGCGTATCAGTTTTTGCAAGAATTTCATAAGAGACCTCCTTTTTATCCTGTGAAGCAGAGCCGCCCGTCCTTCCAAAACGGGCGGCTCTGCTTTTTAGACGGAGGAAACAGACAAAAGGTTTCTCTCACAACAGCCCCAGAGCTATTTTCCACTGGAGCACCTGGGCGCAGGCGAAATCGACAAGGTTTTCGTCCAGCGTCCCGTCCTCCACGGCGGAAATGACCTGCGGAATCTGCTGGCGGTAGTCTGTGGCGATCAGAAGGCTGTTTGTGGCTTTGATTGCCATGACCGCCACGCTGTCGTTTTCCGCATAGGACTTTACCGCGTCCATAGCCAGATCGTCGGTCATAATTGGACCGCCTCCACCTACTTCCTGCATCATCAGACGAAGAGAAATGTGCACATTTGGAGAGAGAGAGGCCGGAAAACCCGCGTCAGCCTTGGAGGTCAGACAGTCCACAATGTTATGGCTCACCAAAACGGAAACCGTATCGCCGCCCGCCTCAAGACCGGCTTTAAAAGGGAGAAAATCGGAGTTTTCAAACTGTTCAATGGGCCGCTTATCGACGGCGATACCGGTATGGGTATCCACATTGTTCCCATAGCCGGGAAAGTGCTTGAGGACACAGCCCATCCCGTCGGCGCGCATTTGCTTTACCACGGAGCGGACGTACTCCGCCGTAGCCTGTGCGTCCTGACCGAAGGAGCGGTCATAGATGAAGTCATTGGGGTCGGTGGACACATCCGCTACCGGGGCCAAATTTACGTTGAACCCCAGCGCTTTGAGCAATATATCCTTTTCATGGGTATCTTTCACCACGGCGTCCATACCGCCGGCGGCGTAGAGTTGCTGGGGTGAGCGAAATTTTTCCGCGCGAATGTTTGGATTGGAGGAGACGCGCACCACAGTACCACCCTCCTCGTCCACGCCGATGAGCAGGGGAATACGGGCGGCCTCTTGATAGCGGTTGATCGCCTGGATAAGCTCGTTGGCGGTTTTGTCCTTCGTGTCCCGGCCAAAGAGAATATAGCCTCCCAGGTGATAGGCGGATACATCCGCCGCCGCGTCCGTATCGGGGACCCGGGCAAAAAACAGCTGCCCCACTTTTTCCTCAAGAGTCATCTGGGCCGTCAGGGCCTTCGCCCGCTCCTCGTTGGTTTGAACGGGAGCGGACGAGGATGCCCCGCTACCGCTGGACTTAGAGGCGGAACCGGCGCTCTCCGCCGGGAAACTTTCCGCAGCGGAAGAGCCCGGGGAAGCCGAAGGAGGCGCGGCGCAGGAAGTCAGACAAAACAGGCTGGCCGCGGCCAGCAGGGAATAGAGCAATCGTTTCATAAATCCTCCTGCGCCAAAAACACGCGTTTTTTAAAGCTTTAAGCTTCTGGTTTCACCAGCGCAATGTGCAGCTCATCCAGCTGCTTTTGGGTGACGGCGCCGGGGGCATCCATCATCACATCCTGCGCGTTCTTATTCATGGGGAAGGGGATGATCTCCCGGATGGAGTCCTCACCCGCCAGCAGCATGACCATCCGGTCCACGCCCGGGGCAATGCCCGCGTGTGGGGGCGCGCCATAACAAAAAGCGTTGTACATGGCGGGGAACTTGGCCTTCACGTCGTCTTCGCCCAGACGCACCAGTTCGAAAGCCTTGACCATAATTTCCGGGTCGTGGTTCCGCACCGCGCCGGAGGAGAGCTCCACGCCGTTGCACACCAGGTCATATTGGTCGGCGGTGATGCGCAGAGGGTCGATCTCGCCGGATTCCGCTTTGAGAAGCACCTCCAGCCCGCCGGAGGGCATGGAAAACGGGTTGTGGCAGAATTCCAGCTGGCCGGACTCGTCTCCGATTTCATACATGGGAAAGTCTACGATCCAGCAGAAGGCATACTGTTCTTTATCCATGTGACCGGGGACGGCGGCACCCAGCGTCTTCACCAGCACACCGGCGGTTTTCTGGGCAGCGGTGAGCTTCCCGGCGGACAGGGCCACAAAGTCTCCCGCTTTCAGACCCAGAGCGGATACAACTGCATCTTTGCAGAAGGTGACGAATTTAGAGATGCCGCCTACCAGTTCCCCGTTTTCGTCCAGACGGAACCAATAGGCTTTGTTTCCAGCCTGGGTTTCCACGTCGGTCAGCGTTTTGTCGATAAACTTGCGGGTCTCTTTGAAGCCGGAGACGACGACGGCCTTGACGCTGTTCCCAGCAAAAGGTTCAAAGCCACAGCCGGAGAGCACCTCCGTGGCATCCTGTACGGTCAGGTCGATGCGAAGATCCGGCTTATCGGAGCCGTATTTTTCCATGGCCTCCATGTAGGGAATGCGGGAAAACGGCGCATCGCTGGCCCGGTCATATGCGCCGAATTTGGCGAAGATGGGAGGAAGTACATCCTCCAGCACGGCAAACACATCTTCCTGTGAGGCGAAGGCCATCTCCATGTCCAGCTGATAGAACTCGCCGGGTGAGCGGTCGGCCCGGGCGTCCTCGTCCCGGAAGCAGGGAGCAATCTGAAAATAGCGGTCGAAGCCCGAGACCATCAAAAGCTGTTTGAACTGCTGGGGCGCCTGAGGCAGGGCATAGAATTTACCGGGGTGGTTCCGGGCAGGCACCAGATAATCCCGGGCCCCTTCGGGGGAGGAGGCGGTGAGAATGGGGGTGGTGATTTCCAGAAAACCATGTTCCGTCATAGACTGACGCAGAGCGGAGACCACCTTGCTTCTTAAAATGATATTCTTCTTCACGTCGGGGTTGCGCAGGTCAAGATACCGGTATTTCAGGCGGGTCAGCTCGTCGGCCTCCCGGCTTCGGTTAATGGGGAAGGGCAGCTCGTTATAGCGGCAGCGGCCAAGCACCTCAATGGCCGAGGGAACCACCTCAATCTCGCCTGTGGGCAGCTTGGGGTTCTTGCTGGCCCTCTCCCTGACCGCCCCGGAAACGGAGATCGTGGACTCCTTGTTGATGCCCTTGAGGGTTTTCACGGCGTCAGCTGTCTCTGCCACCACTTGTGTGGTGCCGTAAAAATCCCGGATGACGGCAAAAGCCAGCTCCGCGCCGACTTCCCGAACATTTTCCAACCACCCCACGATGGTGACGGCCTTACCCGCATCGGCGAGCCGCAGCTCCCCGCAGGTATGGGTTCTTGATTGTGTCATGACATTGAATTCCTTTCTATATAGCAAATGGAACTTATAATTGAAGCGGAGAAATTTTAAATAAAAAGCTTTAAGTCAAAATAGGCCCAGGAGGAAGAGAGCATAAGATGCACCCCGTAAGCCATATCCTTTTACGTTATATATACTATCAGTATTTATATTTTAAATTATTGCAAATAGGATTTAGAAGGCAACGCTTTATCCCACAGTTCCCGCCCCAAATTCTGTCCATTTTCTTTGCTTTGGGACATGCCAAGGGGGAGCATGACATTGTGTTCAAAGTCCCGATAGGACCACTCGTCGATGGAAAATTCCAGCTGCGCATAGCTCCAATCCTCCGGGCCTGACCGGGCGAGGGTAATAAAGAGGTCCTCAATATCGCCGTCCTCCAGTATTTTGGGCTGGGAAGTCAGGTTTTCCAGGCATGGTATGGCCTGGAGCACGAGATTGGTGGGTGGCCGCCGGAAATGAAGCTCCTCCAGTCGGGCGAGCAGTTCGTCAAATCCCGGTTCATTGGAAGCCAGTTGGAGGTTTCGGAACTCCGATTGATGATCTTCACAAAAGCGGGTCAGCGTGATATCAATTAATTCCGGCTCCATACCGGGGGAGAGGATGTCAAGCCCCACAGGCCGGGCATACCAGAATCCTCCCGCCATGAGGGTCAGCAGGAGGCACAGAACCGCAAGTTTCAGAGTGAATCTCCTTTGACGATCCCGCTCTTTCACGCCACTCATTCCAGAATGACGGAACCCTTGTCTTTTTCTGCAAGTCCCGCCTTAATACGGTACACCGTTGCGGCAGCGTCCAGCTTTGTCTGTTCACCGGTGGCCATGTCTTTGCAGGCGACAACTCCCGCCTTGATCTCGTCCTCTCCCAAAAAAACCACATAGGGAATGCGCAGTTTGTCGGCGTAGGATATTTTCGCCTTGAACTTCTTTTCTTCGCAGTGCAGCTGTGCCCGGATGCCGTTTTCCCGCAGGAGGGTGGCAAAGGAGATGGCAGGAGCCAGGTTCTCCGTCATGGGTAGAATCAGTACGTCGGTGGGCGCGGTGGGCAGATCGGGATTCAGCATTCCCTGTTCCCCCAGAACGTAGAACAGCCGGGTCAGGCCGATAGAGATGCCCACGCCGGGAAGCTGTTTTTCCGTGTAGTATTCTGCCAGATTGTCATATCGCCCGCCGGAACAGACGGAGCCCACCTCGGGGTGGTCCAGGAGGGTAGTCTCATACACGGTTCCGGTGTAATAATCCAGACCGCGGGCGATGGTAAGGTCCACCACAAAGTTCTCCGCGGGGACACCGAAGGCCCCCAGGTATTTCACCACCATACTCAGCTCGTCCAGTCCCTCGTCGAACAGGGGATTCCGGCCGCGGTAGCCCTCCAGAGACTGGAGAATCGTGTCGCTGCCGCCGGAAATGGCGATGAATTTAAGGATCTCGTCGGCCTTTTCCCCCGGGACGGAAAAGTCATCCACCAATATGGCCCGGACCATATCCGCGCCGATCTTATCCAGCTTGTCCACCGTTCGCATCACGTCGCCGGACAGTTCGGAAAGGCCCAGCATGGCATAGAACCCGTTCAGAATTTTCCGGTTGTTCACTCGAATCTGGAACCGCTTCAGGCCCAGAGTGGAGAAAACCTTGTAAATGATGGCGGGAATTTCCGCGTCGTTGATAGGGGCCAGCTTGCCGTCTCCGATGATGTCGATGTCCGCCTGATAAAACTCCCGGAAGCGGCCCCGCTGGGCCCGCTCGCCTCGGTAGACCTTTCCAATCTGGAAACGGCGAAAGGGAAAGCTGAGCTCGTTGTAGTGCATGGCCACGTATTTTGCGAGAGGGACCGTCAGGTCGAAGCGGAGGCTCAGGTCGGCATCTCCCTTGGAAAAGCGGTATATCTGCTTTTCCGTCTCACCGCCGCCCTTGGCTAAAAGAACCTCGCTGGCCTCAATAATGGGGGTGTCCAGAGGCGTGAAGCCGTAGAGAGAATAGGTCTGACGCAGAACCTCCATAATGCGCTCCATCTGCTGCTGAGGCGCGGGGAGCAGTTCCATAAAGCCGGAGAGGGTGCGGGGTTTTAAAATAGCCATGATAAAACTCCTTTATTTTATTTTTATGAGTTAAGTTTAAACTAAAAAAAGGCGCTCTCATCCCCTGGTTTTGGGACGAGAGCGGAAAACGCTTCGTGGTGCCACCCAAATTCAAGAGAGGAAAAAATCCGTCTCTCCTTTTGGCCTCCGTCTGTACGGGGAGGAACCGTGGACGTCTCCGCCCCCGCTCCGTCGCTGTCCTTGGCCCGGTTCCACCCAAACGCTCTCAGCCATAGGCGTTTTTCTCTGTCCGGCGGTTCGCAGGTTACTGCTGCGGCATCAACGCGGTATTCAGGTTGAGCTTGATATGTGCTCAGCCTTGGGGGCGCGGTTTTTTGGGATTGACGATGTCGCGCCAGTCCAGATCGCCCCGTGCCAGCCCCAGAATTAGCATTTCCGCCGTGGCGATGTTGCTTGCATAGGGAATGTTGTTCTGGTCGCACAAACGGGAGATGTAGGTCACGTCTTCAGCCATACTGGGACTGTTGGGGTCGTCGAAAAACAAGACCAGATCAATCTCGTTATAGGCAATACGGGCACCGATCTGCTGACAGCCGCCGTGGGCAAAGGAGAGAAAGCAGTGAACGTCCAGACCGGTGGCCTCGGAGACCATATGGCCCGTCGTGTTGGTGGCGAAGAGAGTGTGCTTGGAGAGAATTCCGGCGTAGGCCGTGCAAAACTGGACCATTAGGTCTTTCCGGTTATCGTGGGACATAATTGCAATATTCATTAGAAAAACTCCTTTCTATTTTATGCGCATCAGGGGCACGCGCTGTCCCATGAGACGCCGGGTGATGTTTTGATAGGCGGTGGCGGCCAGACTGTCGTCCGTCAGCAGCAGCGGGATGCCCCGGTTCAGCGCCAGAGGCAGCCCGTCGTCCTCCGGTACTACCCCAATCAGGGGCAGACCCGCGGTGTCGATGGCATCGTCGATTGTGGCGTGCATGTTCCGAAGCAGCTTTTTGCGCACGCGGTTTACCACCAGATGCAGTTTTCCACGGGGGAAGGACTCCATCTCCATAACCGTATGCTGCGCGTCCCGCAATGAGGCGGCGTCCGACGTGGTCACCACGATGCAGCGGTCCGCTCCGCAGATCGCCAGACGAAAACCGACGTCCAGACCCGCCGGAGCGTCCAGAAGACAGTAATCATACCGCTCCCGGACCTTGTTCAGCAGGGCGCGGAACTGATTCTCACTGATGGGACGTCCACGGCTGCGTGCCGGTGCGGTGAGCAGCTCCAGCGTGGGAAGGCGGGATTGGCTCACCACCGCATCCTCCAATGAACATCGGCCCTGGGCCACATCGGAAAAGTCCATCAGGGCCTTGTCTGTGAGCCCTAACGCCAGATCCAGATTCCGAAGTCCGATGTCACAGTCGATGCAAAGCACATGCTTTCCGGCCTTGGCCATGGCGGACCCGACTCCCGCCACAAAGGAGGTCTTGCCGGTTCCGCCCTTGCCGGAGACAACGGCGATACATTCACCCATTCGGACTTCACCTCTTTTATATCCTGATATTACAGGAAGAATTCGCTAAAATCAAAACAATTTAACACTTTATCATAAAAATTTACATTTTGTGAACCAAACGGCGGCCCACGGGTATAAGTTCAGCGTTTAAAGGGGGGCTTTTTTGATCTTTGTGAAGGGGCGTGGATATTTCGGCGGCGTGGGCTTTACCTTTTCGATCTGCACCGCCCGGTGGGTGACCGCTGTTCCTGGAATGGCATAGTCCCTGACTTCGGCCACGCGACCGCCCAGAATTTCAATGGCTTTTGCGGCGGTATTCAATTCCTCACCGCTGTCCACGGATTTCATAGCCACAAACTTGCCCTCCAATTTTACAAGCGGCAGGCACAGCTCCGCCAGCAGGGGGAGAGAGGCCACGGCGCGAGAGACCGCCACATCAAAAGACTCCCTGTGCTCTGCCGCGAATTCCTCCGCCCGGGCATGGACGCAGGTCACGTCCGAAAGACCCAGATCCTCACAGATCTCCTGTAAAAAGGCAACACGCTTACCCAGAGAGTCCAGAAGCGTCACGCGGGCAGAGGGTTCCAGAATGCGAATTGGAAGACCGGGAAAGCCGGCCCCGGTACCCACATCCACCACGGTTCTGCCCCGAAAATCCATCAACTTCAGCAGCGCCGCGCTATCCAGAAAATGAAGACGGGCCACTTCGTCCGGATCCTTGATGGCGGTCAGGTTCATGACTTTGTTTTTTTCCTCCAGCAGTGTTGCGTAGCGCAGCAGGGAGGGGATGGCGTCGGTGGGAAGTTCCAGCTGGACAAGGCCATCTCTGAGGGTCGTTTCTATCATTTTTGCTGTTCCTTTAAAAGATCCCGAATCTCCGTAAGCAGTGTCTCCTCCCTACTGGGGGCAGAAGGTGCGGCGGAGGCCTTCTCATCCTTTTTGTAAAAGCGGTTGATTGCCTTAACAACGCAGAAGACGGCGAAAGCTGTAATGAGAAAGTTCAAAATTGTCGCCAGAAAATTGCCGTAGGGGATGACGGTCAGATTGTCCCCCACAACCAGAGTCATTTCTGGAAAGGTAATATTTCCCGTTGCCAGACTGATGATGGGCATGATGATGTCGTTGACCAGAGAATCTGCGATGGACTTGAACGCACCGCCTACGATTACGCCGACAGCCATGTCCATTACATTGCCTCGGGCAATAAATTTTCTGAATTCGGCGACAAAGCCGGTGGTTTTCTCCGCCATGGAAATGAATCCTCTCTTTTTCGAAAATTATTGGTCTTCAATCCCTTGCAGCCCAAGGGATTGAACGACCTGACCCAAATGGAGCCGATTTCACGCCGCAAAATGATGGTTGGATTGCTTCAGCTACGCTCCACAGGCTCCAAATAGGTTAAACAATCTGTAATAACTTATAAAAATATTACATATTGCAATCAACGGACCGAAAATTATTTGCTCTTTGGTATCAACTTTTCCTTGCCGCCCATATAAGGGCGCAAAATCTTGGGAATGATGACGGTGCCGTCGGCCTGTAGATTGTTCTCCAAAAACGCAATCAGCATCCGGGGAGGGGCCACGCAGGTGTTGTTCAGCGTGTGGCACAGCTGCATTTTCCCATCTTTATCCTTATAGCGGATGCGCAGGCGCCTGGCCTGAGCGTCGCCCAGGTTGGAGCAGGAGCAGACTTCAAAATATTTCTGCTGGCGGGGAGACCAGGCCTCGATATCGCAGGACTTGACCTTCAGGTCTGCCAGATCGCCGGAGCAGCATTCCAGCTGCCGCACGGGGATGTCCATGGAGCGAAATAGCTCCACGGACAGTTTCCACAGCTTTTCGTACCAGTCCTTGGATTCCTCGGGCTTGCAGACTACGATCATCTCCTGCTTTTCAAACTGGTGAATGCGGTAAATGCCCCGTTCCTCAATGCCGTGGGCGCCCTTTTCCTTGCGGAAGCAGGGAGAATAAGAGGTCAGAGTCTCAGGCAGAGAACTCTCCGGAAGAATCTGGTCGATAAAGCGGCCAATCATGGAGTGCTCGGAGGTGCCGATGAGGTACAGATCCTCTCCCTCAATTTTGTACATCATGCCGTCCATGTCCGTCTGGCTCATAACGCCCTCCACCACGTTGCCGTGGATCATGAAAGGGGGAATGCAGTAGGTGAAACCCTTGTCGATCATAAAGTCCCGGCCATAGGCCAGTACGGCTTCATGCAGTCGGGCGATGTCGCCCAGCAGATAATAAAATCCATTGCCGGACACACGGCCTGCGGCGTCCATGTCGATACCGTCAAAGCTCTCCATGATTTCTGTGTGATAGGGAATATCAAAATCGGGAACCTTTGGCTCGCCGAAGCGCTGGACCTCTATATTGGCACTGTCGTCCGGGCCGAGGGGGACAGAGGGGTCAATGATCTGGGGAATGACCAGCATGCGCTTGTGGACCTCTTCGTCCAGCTCCGCCTCCTGTTTTTCCAGCTCCGCCAGACGGGCCGCCTCGTCGGTGACTTTTTTCTTCACCGCTTCGGCTTCTTCCAGCTTGGAGGAGTCCTTCTTGGCCTGCCCCATCAGCATGCCCACCTGCTTGCTGAGCCGGTTCCGGTCCGCCCGGAGCTGGTCGGCCTCGGCAATGGCGGCCCGGCGTTTGGTGTCCAGCTCGATGACCTCGTCCACCAGAGAGAGTTTGGCATCCTGAAATTTTTTCCTGATGTTCTCCTTGACAGCGTCGGGATTCTCCCGGACAAATTTAATATCCAGCATGTTTGTTTTCTCCTTCTAAATACCATATCGGTTGTGTAACAGAGTTTCTAAGTGCCAAACCATTTTTTGCTTTTTGCAGTATAGACGGCAGAAGCAGGGAATAGGAAGTTTATTACGACGACATGACGGCTTCTTTCAACTGCTGATACCGCTGAGCGGGGGAGACCACCTTGTCAGTGGAATCCTTGGAGAGCAACGCGGGCTGCCCGGCATCCTCCATATCCTGAATGGTCTGCTTGCAGGCATCACGGTCTCCGGCGGTATACTGCTGCTGCAGGGTGTACAGGGCCAGCAGTGCGGCGGTTTTTTCGTCGCCCTCCGACTTGGCGGTGTTCAACTCGTCCAGCTGGGACTGAAGCTCCTCCATCTGTTTGTTGGCATCGTCCAACTGAGATTGGAGCTGTACGTTTTTATCCTGACTCTCCTGCAGCTCCTGTAGGGTGGAGACGGAACTTTGCAAGGTACCGATGACCTCCTCGTTGCTGCGCTGATGCATTAGAAAGGACAGCGCCATCAACAAAAAGGCCACGATAAACAAAACCATAATATAGATGATAACGGGTTTGTTCTTATGCCCATTGGGGGAAGTTTCCGCCGCAGGAGCCGCGTCCTCAGCCCCCGCACTGCGTTTTTCCAGTTTCATCGTTGGGTATTCCTCATTTCTGATCGGATTGGGCGCGCTTCACCTTTAGAAGCGCCAGAGCTTCCAATAGGTCATTCAGATCGTCCATTCCGTAGTATTCCAGTTCAATTCGGCCTTTCTTTCGGCCTGTGACAATTTTGACGCCGCGGCCCAGATGGGAGGCCAGATCCTTCTGTGCCTCGGCCGCATAGTCCACCCGATCGGAGGGCGGGGCCGCAGGCTCTTTTTTTTCTGTGCTGAGTTTTTTAGCCAGCGCCTCTGTCTGGCGGACGGACAGCCCTCCGGCAATCACGGATCGGGCGGCACTCTCCTGTAATCCCGGGGACAGGGGCAGCAGAGCCCTTGCGTGCCCAGCAGACAAGGAACCGTCCTCTACCAGCACCTTCACGGCGGGGGAGAGGGTCAGAAGGCGCAATGCGTTGGTCACAGCGCTGCGAGACTTGCCCACGGCCTCGGCGGCCTCCTCCTGAGTCATGTGATAGGACTGAACCAGCGACTGAAACCCGGCGGCTTCCTCCATGGGATTCAGGTCTTCCCGCTGAAGATTTTCAATCATGGCCAGCTCCGCGGCTTTCCGGTCATCGGCTTCGATCACCACCACCGGCACCTCATCCAGACCCGCCATGCGGGCAGCGCGCCAGCGGCGCTCACCAGCGATAATTTGATAATATCCGGAGGCCAGCTTGCGAACGGTCAACGGCTGGATGATTCCGTGGCGGCGAATCGAGTCTGCCAAATCATTCAGCGTATTCTCGTCAAAGCTCTTCCGGGGTTGACTGGAGCAGCTCTCCACCTGGGAGATGGGCAAAAAGAAGGTGCCGGAGGTCTCTGTTTTCAGAACATCGTCACCCAACAGAGCACCAAGACCACGCCCAAGCCCGGTTTTTTGCGATGCCATAGCGGCTCCTTTCCAGAATCAGAGATTCTTTTGTAAAAATTCGGCGGCCAGCGCATTGTATGCCTCTGCACCGCGGGATGTACGATCATATGCGAAGATGGGCTTACCGTGGCTGGGTGCCTCGGAGAGGCGAACGTTTCGGGGAATCACCGTGGTATAAACTTTTCCTGGAAAATAGTGTTTTACCTCTTCGGCCACCTGAAGCGCCAGGTTTGTCCGCCCGTCAAACATGGTGAGCAAAACGCCCTCCAGTTTCAGTCGTGGGTTTAAAGAACGGCGAACGATGCGCACGGTGTTCATCAGGTCGCTGAGCCCCTCCAGCGCGAAATACTCCCCCTGAACCGGTACCAGCACGGTGTCGGCGGCGCACAGAGCATTCAGGGTCAGCAGTTCCAGAGAAGGGGGGCAGTCGATAAAGATAAAATCATAATTTTCTGTCAATTGTGTCAAGGCGTCCTTCAGCAGATACTCCCGATGGTCCATGGAAATCAGCTCGATGCCGGCGCCGGCCAAAGCCTTATTAGAGGGAAGCACGTCGCCGTATTTCGTTGAGACCACGGCATCCTTCGCTGGAACCTCGCCGATCACGACCTCATAGACACCCTTTGAAAGAGATTTATCCACGCCCATGCCGGACGTTGCATTTGCCTGAGGATCAAAGTCACAAAGCAGTACCCTTTGGCCGGTATCTTTCAGGGCGGCGCAGAGGTTTACACAGGATGTGGTTTTCCCCACACCGCCTTTTTGATTCACAATTGCAATTATTTTCGCCAATACAGCACCCGCTTTCCCACAACAGCAGACAAAAACACAAGACCGCCATATGGACGGTCAACCGAAGACATCTGTAAATACATTAAATTAGGCGTCACAGTCTCTTCCTGTCATGTGAATATCATTATAGCAAGGTTTATTCTGAGATTCAAGGCAATTACGAAAGAAAAAGGGGGATTTTCTGATAATAATTCTGAGAAAGCAAGTGGCACTTTGCTGTCAACTTTAAATGCAGGAAAAAGGTCCCTAATGTTTCACGTGAAACATTAAAAAACTCAACCGTTGCTGCTCAGCTAAATTATACCACACAATTGTCGGTTGGCTTCTTAATAGAGACCCCCTTTCCAGAGCGTCCTCAAAATAAAGCTCACCCCGAAATGTTTCACGTGAAACATTTCGGGGTGAGTGCGGTCTATATCAAAAAAATGGCGGTTAAAGGCGATAATTCCAGTTTCAAGGTATCTTCCGCAGGGAAGAGAACCTGACCGGTCAAGGGGGCAAAAGCAGTGGGAGCGTGCCAGGAAATTTCCAGCGTCAGCGGTTTATCCCCGGCGTTAAAGACAGCAGTGGTGGTTTCATCCCCCCATCTGCGCGAAAAAGCCAAACCGTGCCCCGCGGCATGCAGATAGTGGATGTCGCCTCGCTGCAAAGAGATTCGTGCCCGGCGAATCTGCCCCAGACGAACATAAAACGCCCGAAGAGCAGAATCTTCTCTCTCCCAGGGATAGGTCCGGCGATTGAACGGGTCTTCCCAGCCCTCCATCCCGGCTTCGTCTCCGTAGTAGATCATAGGAGAACCCGGGAAAGCGTACAGCAAAACCGCCGCTACCCGGAGAAGCGCGAGAGCTCTGTCTCGCTGTTCAGGGGAGAGACGAAACACGGCCCGGTCCTCCTTGGATTCCGGAACGGTCGTCGCGCCTAATGCCGTTAAAATACGGGTAGTGTCATGGGTACCAAGAAAATTCATGGCACTGTAAAACGCGGGGGGGGGGTAGTTTTCCCGGATCGTCTCCATAGTCTGCCGAAAAGCGTCGGCGTCTCCACCCTGCAAATAGGCCAGTGCCGCCGTGCGGAAGGGATAATTCATCAGACCGTGAGCCTCTCTGCCCAACAGATATTTCCGGCGCTTGGAGTAGGCAATTTTGTTGGAGCCGTCTTCCCAGACCTCAGCCAGCAAAATACTGCCGGGTTTGACGGTGTCTATCGCGGCACGGAGGCAGGCGATAAACTCATCCGGCAACTCGTCGGCCACGTCCAGGCGCCAACCGGAAGCGCCAGCCCGCAGCCAGTGGCGAATGACGGAGTCCTTGCCGTCAATTATATACGCGCCATAAGACGGGCAACTTTCGTTGACGGCAGGAAGAGTGCGGATGCCCCACCAGGCGTCGTAGTCCTCTGGCCAGGGGTGAAAGGTGTACCAGCTGTAATAAGGGGAGTCCTGACTTTGGGCCGCACCGGGACCGGGATAAAATCCGTCGGCATTAAAGTAGACGCTGTTGGACCCGGTGTGATTGAATACGCCGTCCAAAATAACCCGAATACCGTGCTTTTCCGCCTGAGTGCAGAGGTCCCGGAAGTCTTCCTCCGTCCCCAGCATGGGGTCAATTTTCATGTAATCCGCCGTATTGTACCGGTGGTTGGAGGCGGATTCAAAAACGGGGCAAAGATAAAGTGTGGTGACGGATAACTGCTCCAGCTCCTCCAGCCGAGAGATAATGCCGCGCAGGGAACCCCCGAAAAAGTCCCGGTTGCGCACCTCGCCGTTCTTGTCGGGCCGCCACTCGGGAGCGTCCTCCCAGTTTTCATGGACCGTTCGGTCTCCAACCAGTCCCGTGGGGTCCGGAATCGTCAGACGGCAAAAACGATCTGGAAAAATCTGGTACGTTATACCGCGGCCAAACCACTGAGGCGTGGGGGAAAAGTCGTCGTATACCGTCAGCTGCCAGTCGGCGGGATGACCGTCGCTACGGTAGCCGGTGCCGTCTAAGTCGCAGCCAGTGCCGTTGTCCCGCCAAAAGCGGAAGTGATACCATGTCAGCTCCGGCTGTCCCGGCGCATCAAAGGTCAGGGAAAAGCGGAGCCGGTCACCCTCCGGACCATCGCAGTGCAATTCGCGCTCCTCCCGCGTACCGGAAAACTCAAAATATAGCACCAGAGCGCAATGCGTAAAGCCCTCCCGCGCCAGCGGGCGGACACGAAACAAGACACTCTGGCGGCAGGGTACCGCCCCGAAGGGCGCTTTGCACAGCTGGCATCGGGGGTCAAAGACAAAGGGCTCACTCATGACAGGGAACAGTCCTTTCAAAGGATACATGCGTCAAAAGACGGTGCGGTCAGAATGGTGGAATAGACAAGACTGGTTTATCCGCCGTTGGCCGGCAGGGTGTATGGAAAAGCCCAGGCGCGTCGCCTAAAAAACTGGAAAGACCATTACGGAAGCAATTGATCCTCCCCTAAAATCACAGTGCCAATTTCCTCTTTTGTGAAATAAGCGTTCAAAATTTCTACGGCAGTGGAGGCCAGAGCGGCACCGGAGCCGCCTTTTTCAATCACGATAGCGACCGCAATCTCCGGATTGTCGAAGGGGGCAAAACAGACGAACACGCCGTTGTTTTTCGTATCCTTGGTGATTTGCGCGGTGCCCGTCTTGGCGCCGGTATCCACCACGCAGCTGCGGAAATAGCTGGCAAGGCTCCCGGTGGTAGTCAGTTCGTGCATGCCGTTTTTTACGGCGGCCAGATTTTCCGGTTTAATATCGATGCGGTTCAGAGGATCCGGCACTCCGGTATAGATAATGGAGGAGTTATCATAGGACTTTACGGACTTCAGAAGGTGAGCCGCGTAGTGATCGCCGCCGTCCACCAGAGTGGCGATGTAGTTGGCCAGTTGAAGGGGAGTGAACAGATTATCGGACTGGCCGATGGCAGCCATGACGGTATTGCCTCCATACCAGGTCTGACCGACGGACTCCGAATGCTCCGGCCCGGCCAGAATGCCGGCGTAGTCGCCGATCTCAATGCCGGTTTTGCTGCCAAGACCGAAGCCGGAGGCATATTCGTCCAGCCGGTCGATGCCAAGCCTGTAACCCATGGTGTAGAAAAAATAGTTACAGGAGTTGGTGATGGCCTGGGTAATATTCAGAGGGCCGTGGCCGCTGTGCTTCCAGCACCAGGCGCTGAAAGGCTCGGTACCCGCGACCATATCGGGATAGTACCATCGGCCGGTACACCGGATGCTCTCCGTCAGCGTCACCACTCCGGATTCCAGAGCGGCAACGGCGGTGCAGGGCTTAAAGGTGGAGCCGGGCGCGTAAAGTCCCATCGTAGCCCGGTTATTATAGGGGTTGCTGGGATCCGTGCTTAATTTAGCGTAATCCTGATTATAGGTGGCAAGGCTGAACGTGGGATAAGAGGCCAGGGCCAGCACCTCGCCGGTACCGACCTCGATTACGGCGGCGCCGGCGCCGCGGGTGGTGTTGCCGTCCTTATTCATATTGGTAATGGTTTTTGCCAGCGCCTGCTCCGTGGCCTCCTGCAAGTCCAGATCCAATGTCAGCGCCACGGTATTGCCCGGCTTGGGCTCAGTCGTGTAGATCTCGCTTGTGATCTTGCCCTCGGAATTGGAGGAAATCAGACGCTTTCCGTCGGTTCCCCGGAGATAATTTTCAAAGGATAGTTCCACGCCGGACTTGCCAATCCAGTCCTCACCGTTGTAAACACTGGGATTGGCGGCCAGCTCCTGTTCGTTGATACGGCCCACGGTACCCAGTACATGGGCGGCGGAAGTGGTGTCATACTCCCGGACGGAGGAGGTAGAGACTTTTGCACCGCGGTAATTTCCGTCCTTCACAAGAGAGATCAGCTCCGTGTCCACGTCCTCCGCAAAGACGTAAGCCATGGTATTGACAATCTTGCGGACCTCCAGTTCATAGCGCACGCCGATTACCGCACGGGCGTCCGCGTCCGACCAGTCGTCAGGAATCTTGAAAAAGGTCCGCATCTGCGCCGTCAGATCATCGGGGGAGATAATGGAGGAGAGAAGGGTGTCCGTGACGTTCTCATACTTGACGTTGGTGGACAGAATCTTCATACTGGTCTGGAGAAATTTGGAGAACCGGTCCCGCTGGACGGTTCCGGCAGCATCCACAGCATAGGCGTAGGGTGCGGTTCGGGTCATGGGCAGGTTGTCGTTCCATGCCACACCGCGCTTACGGCACAGTTGAATCAAACGCAGGATGGCCGCGTTCTCATCGTCCCCGTCGTTCAGCAGCGAGACATCAAAAGTCAGGGCGTAGGTCTGGCGGTTGGAAACCAGAACCTGCCCATTGCGGTCAGTGAGAATGCCCCGGGAGGCCTCCACCGTCTCCGTACTGGTGATGGTGCGGATGGATTGCTCCCGATAATAATCCCCGCGGTTGATCTGCGTGTTGTACATGACGCAGACATAGGCAATCAGGACGCAGAGCAAAAAACCGCCCAGAACGTATAGACGGCGGTCACTGCCGGGTTGTGTTTCAATCAAAGGATTACCTCCAGAAAATTAAGGCGAACTAGCGACATCACCCTGAAAACCGATTCATTAACTTTCAAGGCATCTGTGCCAGACGAGTCGAAACAGGAAATAAACAGGGAGAGCCCAGGGAATGGATATAATCAGCTCTCGTCCGCAGACAAAGGCCGTCTCTGCCCAGGCTGTGTGAGAGGTGAAAACGAAGATCAGCCCATGGAATATGCCGGTGAGCAGGAACGCGGCCACAGAGGTCACCAGCGCGCTGAGAAAGCCGGAGGACAGTACGCTTCGGGCCAGCATTCCCGCAAGCAGTCCGGCTAGGGGAAAAATCAATGTGTAAAAGCAGGGTATGGGAGCGGAAATGGTCAGATCGCAGACAACACCCAGCGCCAGCGAGTAGATCATCCCGGAAAGGGGACCTTCCAGCGTGGAGAGAACTGCGGCGAGAATGGGGTAGACAAAGGGAAATACCCCCATCACTTTTACATATTGCAGCACCAACCCTTGCCACACGCAGCAAAGCAGCGTGACCAGAGCATACAGCCCCCATTTATAGATGGTTTCCTGTCGGGGAGTCATAAAAGCCGCCTTTCAATCCACAATATCGAAGGATTTGATAATAAAAACTTCACTCAGTGAGTCAAAATCCGCGCTGGGCTGCAAAACGGCGTAGGATGTGGCGCCGGAGTCATCGGTCTGAACTTCCTCAACCGTGCCAATTACCAGACCTGAGGGATAGTATCCGCCAAGTCCGGAGGTCACCACCAGATCGCCGTTTAAGAGCTGTGCCCCGGCGGGGAGAAAATCCAGCCGCAGCCGGCCCTTGCCCATCAGGGCAAAGTCGCCCTCGGCCAGACCGATGTCGTCCGTTCGAAAGACCTGAGCGCCGAGGGAGGTGTCCGTGTCAATGATGTTCAACACGGTGCACCAGTTGGTTCCCACGTCGCTGACAACGCCCACAAGATACCCGCTATCCGTGATGACGCAGTCATTTTTCTCCACGCCATGGTCGGTGCCGCGGTTCAACGTCAGATAGCTGGTCCAGTTGGAGGTGGAGTGCTCCGTAATGGTGGCGGCCTCACAATCGCTGAGATCCCGGCGCTGTTCCCGCAGATTCAGAAGATTTCGCAGGCGCTCATTTTCCTCACTGTCGCTTTGGGCCTGGCGTACTTCCGCCTCCATTTTGGCAATCTGTTGCTTCAAATCCGCGTTTTCCGCTTTCAGCGCCGTGGTGTCCTCGTAGTAGTTCTGTTTATCCTGTACCCAGCCCGCGACGGCGGAATAGGCCGCCCGAAAAGGGGAGGTGACCGTCTGTGCCAGATTTACCAGCGGGGAAGAGGTGGTGCTGAACACGGACAGCAGCGCAAGACCCACGGCGATCACCGCCGTGGCAAACAGGACCCAGAGTCCATACCGCTTCAGAAATTCTTTCAAGTCAATGACCTCTACAAATTCTCAGAAATTCAAATCAGCTGAAAAAGCTAACGCCGAACCGCTCCAGCATCCGGCTCAGCCGCAGGACAGGAAGGCCCATCACATTGTAAAAATCACCGTGGATGCCCTCCACCAGCAGCGCGCCCCGGCCCTGAACCCCATAGGCCCCGGCTTTGTCCATGGGCTCGCCGGTGTGAATGTATTGCAGCAGCTCCGCTGGAGAGGCCGGGCGGAAAAAGACATCGGTGGATTCCGACTCGGTCAGAGTCTGGTTAAGTCCGTGGACAGATACGCCGGTACACACCATATGCTTGCACCCCTGTAACCGCGTCAGCATCTGCAGGGCGTCCGTTTCGTCCACAGGCTTGCCCAGAGGCTCGCCGTCCAAGAATACCATGGTGTCGGCGGCTATGATGATTGTGTTCGGTGCGCTTTTTGCCGCCACCGCATCGCACTTTTTCCGGGAGATGTGCTCGACCGTCCGCTGTGGACTCAGCCCGGCGGGAAAGCTCTCGTCCACATCGGGCACCCGAATCTCAAAATCGGCCACCCCCATGCGCCGGAGCAACTCCTGCCGCCGGGGAGAGCCGGAAGCCAATATAATTTTTGACATACTGTGTCCTCCTTATTCCAAAAGCGGCCAAAGCCGCCAAAACGCTCTTTTTGAAACCTTTACCGCCATCCGACGCGGAAGAAGTTTATTTTCCCGTGGACCCAAAACCGCCCCGGTCGGGACCGTCCAAATGCTCCACTGCGGTAAATTCCAGTCTGGGCTGGTGTTCCATCACGCGGAACTGGCAGATGCGGGCCCCCTTTTCCACCGTCACGTCCCGGGTGGCATAGGCGGGGAAGCGCCACAGGTCGTTGTTCCCGCAATAGCTGTTGTCCACAATGCCCATGGAATTGGTCTGCAAAATGCCGTAATTCTTGAAAGTGGAGCTGCGGGGTACGATGTGGGCCTCGTAGCCGTCCGGCAGAGCCATGGCTACGCCTAAAGGAATCAAGTGGAATTCCCCTGCTTTTAGAGTCACCGTCTCCGACGCCTGAAGATCAATCCAGTCGGATTTCCCATCCACGTAGCGCAGAGGCTCCAGATCGCCGCAGAGATAACGGACCTTTATGTTCATAAATACTACTCCAAAATAAATACAAATTGTAAAATAAATTGTGAATATTACAAAAAGGACTGAGAAACGCCTTTATTCGACACCCCGGTCGAACAGGCCCCGGGTAAATTCAGCCGGGACGGACCCGCCGGACTGATAGGCCCGGAAAATCCTGGCGCACTCTTCCGGGGACTCGGTGGTAAACCGCAGCCGGGCATAGCGGAGGCCCAGCCGTTTCCAGTCGTCCCGGTCGCCGAGATACAGGGGTTTACAGTTTTCCACCTCCGTCCGGTGGCCCCAGACGGAGAGAAGCGGAAAGGCCGCGCCGGTGCGGTCCACCAGCGCGTGGGGCCGTTCACAGGCACAGCCCGCCCCGTTGCGTACCAGACAGTTTTCCGTAATCATCAGGGGGAGCCGCCCGTAGACGATGGCCTCCGCTGGCAGAATTTTGGGTAGATCCCGGACCTGGGCCCCCCGCAGTTCAAAAGACAGAGCCGCGGACTTCAGGCCCTTGCCTGCAAGATATGCAAGAGCCTGCCCGTTAAAGACGTTCAAACCGAAATCCCCATAAAGGGAAAACCCTTTCCCACGCAGCAGCGGCAGGTGTCCCAGATTCCCCACCGTTGCGGCGGAAACACCCAGAGCGGTCGCCCGGCTCAGCAGAGCGGAAAGCCGCGTCTCGTCCCGGTCCCGCCAGACGCGGGGCAAAGCGGCGCAGTACTCCCCGCTGAATTCCGGCAGGGCGTTCAGCGATTCAAACAGCTCAAGAGGGAGGTAAATTCGCGCGGGACCGCAATCCAGAAGCTCCGGCGTCAATTGGTTCGCCCGGGCCAGGGAGCAGGTCAGCTCTGGTTCCCCGGATTCGCCCTGTGCCTCCGGCGGAGGGGGAACGGGCAGGACACGCCGCACCGGCGGCGCGGTCCGCAGAGCAGACAGAGCCGCGAGCCCGTCCCGCCGCAAGGCGTTTACCGCCGCCGCAGGGAGGAAAATGTCCCCGTCCGCCGTTACCGATACGGTCTCGCAGCAGTAGGCGGTGCCGCCGGTTTTTTTTAGTCGGGATTCCAATTCTTCCGCTGTCACGGCCCGGTTCCGGGCGGTTTCCGAAACAGAACCGGAGACCGCCGCCTCGTGACCATCCTCGTCCCGGACCGTCAGAGCGCAGGGGACGTTCTTTCGAAAAACTGCCTCCATTGTGACGGGGACCGTCCGCATACCGCCCTTGTCCACGGCGGCCTTTGCCTGGGCAAACAGCTCCTTTGGCTCGGAGGCATCCGCCGGGCGGACGCCCAACAGAGCGGGGCCGGCCATGCCCTTCCAGTATCCGTCGGTAAAGCCGGAGCGGGAGAAGGCTGCCTCCAGCGCGGCGGACTCCTCCGCCGTGGGGCCGCGGCGATCCCGCAAAAGCCAGGCATAAATCCCGGTGACCACCGCCACATACTCCGGGCGCTTCATGCGCCCCTCGAGTTTCAGGCAGGCCACGCCCATCCGGGCCATGTCCTCAAGTTCACCGGCCAGGCAGTTGTCCTTCAGACTCAGCGGATAGTTGCTTTTTCCCGGCTTTCCCAGCAGGGGGGGCGGGGCCGCCTGGCGAACTCCGCCGTCTCCCGGCAGCTCCGTCAGCGTATAAGGCAGACGGCAGGGCTGGGCGCACCGGCCCCGGTTTCCCGATCGTCCGCCGATCAGCGCGCTCATGGCGCATTGGCCGGAGTAGCACATGCAAAGCGCCCCATGCACAAATACCTCGATCTCCGCGGGGCAGTTTTTGCAAATCCGGGCAGTATCCTCCCGTGAGCATTCCCGGGCGATCACCACCCGCCGGCATCCGTCCGCCGCGGCCTCGCAGGCCCCGCCGGAGGTGAAAAGGCTCATCTGCGTGCTGGCGTGGAGAGGCAGGTCGGGCAGCACCCGGCGCATCAGGTCAAAAAGCCCCAGATCCTGCACCAGCACCGCGTCCACGCCCAGAGCGGAGGCGGTCTTCGCGCACTGGAGCGCCGCGTCCAGTTCCCGGTCGGCCACCAGCGTATTTAACGTCAGATAGACCTTGACGCCTCGCTCGTGACAGTATGCCAGCGCCCCGGAAAACTCCTCATCGGAGAAGTTTTTGGCGCTTTGACGGGCATTAAAGCTGCCCCAGCCCAGATATACCGCGTCCGCGCCGCATTCCACGGCGGAGTGCAGAGACTCCGGGGATCCGGCGGGGGAAAGAAGCTCCGGACGCATCAGTGGCGGTTTCCATTTCCATTGTTTCCGCCGTTTTTTGTATCCAGCTTCTGCTGGAGGCGGAAAACCTCACGCTTCAGGTCGGATGCCTCCGCCTGAGCGTGGCTGGCCTCGTCCACATAGCCCTTGATCTGGCTGCGCAGCTTTTCCGCCGCCTCATAGGACTTAAACAGCTCATCGGCGATATTGGCCGCGGCCAGCACAGCGGCGTCCGATCGGCCCACCTTGGTTCCGTTCAGCACCTCGTCCATCTTTTTACTGACATAGGCCCCTACTTTTTCCATATATTCCGGGGATTCATCGGCCACAAAATTGTAGTCCTCTCCGCAGATGGTCATTGTGACGCGGTTCTTCATCCTGCGATTCCTCCTCTTTTGAAACTGCCGCCCTGCGCGGCATACTGACCCATTTTTATAACATAGCATTATACCACATATGTCCGCGGGATTCCAGCTTTTTTCTGTATCGACGCAAAGTTTTGGACTTGTCAGAAACGCCCAAGTCGTATACAATGAGAAATGCTAAAAGACCGACGCCGCTTCGGACGCCGGGGGGGCTGAAAAACGGAAGGGAGGCGCGCCGGATGGCGGGAATTCTGAGACCTTTGGGCGACGAGAGCGTTACCGTATCCGGCGCGGCTCTGCGCCGGATGCTGGAAAAAGGAGACGGGGATGCGGCGCTTTTATATCTGGCGCTTTTGCGGCACCAGGGTATGGTACCGCCCCGGTCCCTGGCGGGAGAATTGAGATGGGAGCGGAATCGCATCGAAGCGGCGGAGGAATCCCTGCGGCAGATGGAACTGGTTTCCGTTCCCGCGGCAGAGCTTCCCGAACCCGCGGATGAAAAGCCGGATTACCGTCAGGAGGATGTTACCGGCGTACTGGAACAGGACGGGCAGTTCCGCGCCCTCACCGCCGAGGTGGAGCGGAAACTGGGCAAAAAGCTGTCTACGCCGGACATGGGGACCCTTCTCGGACTGTACGACTATCTGGGCCTTCCGTCCGACGTGATCTATCTTCTGGTGTGCCACTGCGCGGAACGCATCCGGCGGCGTTATGGCGAGGGCCGTCGCCCCACCCTGCGTCAGATTGAAAAAGAGGGATATTCCTGGGCGCGGATGGGCATTGACACCCAGGCGGCGGCGGCGGAATATTTGAAAAAATACGCCCGGCGGCAAGAGTCCATGCCCGCCTATATGCGGGTTCTCCAATTGGGAGATCGTCTGCCGGTGGCGGCGGAGGAGCGGTATCTGGCCGCGTGGCAGGAGTGGGGTTTCCCGCCGGAGTCGGTGGCAGAGGCCTATGAGAAGACGGTTTTAAAGTGCCACGAGCTGAAGTGGCCTTACATAAACGGCATCTTGAAAAAATGGCATGAGGCGGGGATGCACACCCCGGAGCAGATTGCGGTGGGGGACCGGCCCCGGCCTCAGGGCGAGACGTCCCGCCGGGACCAGCGCCCGCCGGAGGACGAGATGCGCCGGTATGTCCAGGCCCTGCGCCGGGAAAAAGAGTAAGGGGGAAGCGGAGTGTCCTACGACGGAAAGATCATGCGCCGGGCCACGGCCCGGTACGACGCGGACCGCCGCCGCCGGGAGGAGTCCTTTCGGAAGAGGCAGGAGCAGGTCTATGCCCGCGCGCCCCGGCTGCGGGAGATCGACCGGGAGCTGAGTGCCACCATGAGCCGCATCATCGCCTCCGCCCTGCGCCGGGGGACAGACCCCCGTCCGGCGGTGGCCGTTCTGCGGGACAGCAATCTGAGTTTGCAGCAGGAGCGGACGCGCCTGCTGGCGGAGCTGAAGCTGCCCGCGGACTATCTTCAATACAAGCCCGCCTGTCCCCTGTGTAACGACGTGGGAACCCGGGGCGAGGCGGTATGCGACTGTTTAAAGCGGTACTATGCCCAGGAGCAGCAATCGGAACTGTCCCGCTCTTTGGATCTGGCGGACCAGAGCTTCGATACGTTTTCCCTCGATTGGTACGATCAGATACCGGACCCCCATTACGGCGCCTCCCCCCGGGAGAACATGGAGACGGTGTACGAGGTCTGCGCCAACTATGCCCATACGTTTGGAAAGCGCAGCGGAAATCTGCTGCTGTACGGAAAGCCGGGGCTGGGAAAGACGTTTCTCTCCGCCGCCATCGCGGGAGAGGTCAGCAAAAACGGTTTTTCCGTGGTATATGACACCGCGGCCCACGTTTTCGCCCGACTCGAGGATCGAAAGTTCGGCCGGGACGAGGGGGAGGAAGCCGCGGAGGACATCGAACGCATTTTCCACTGCGACCTGCTCATTCTGGACGACCTGGGGACGGAGATGACCACCGCGTTTGTTCAGAGCGCCCTCTATGAGATTGTCAACACCCGCCTTCTGGAGCGTAGGGCGGTGATTTTAAACACGAACCTGTCTCCGGACGAGCTGGCCCGGCGGTACGGCGGGCAGATTGCCTCCCGACTGGAGGGGGAATATCAGATTTTACCGTTTTTCGGGCGAGATATCCGCAGACTGAAAAAGGAGCGGTGCTGACACCTTGTTGGAAGTAAGCGGTGGATAAGGGGACTAACAATGAAAATGTGGATTCTTTTGGGTGCGTTGATTGTGGTGAACGTTTTTAACACGGTTCGGCTGGTGCGGCAGGGCTTGTCGGCCGGATCTGTTTTAAAGTTGGCCCTCTGGGGTTTGGGGGGAAGCGTGGCGCTGTGCGTTATCCTGATTGCCCTTCAATTTGTGTAGAACATACCGTGAGGGGAGGAAAGACATGCAGAGTACGCGCCTGTTTGAAATTCTTTACTGTCTTCTGGAAAAGGACCGCATGACGGTTTCCCGGCTGGCGGAAAAGCTGGAGGTCTCCACCCGGACGGTGCGCCGCGATCTGGACGCACTCTCCGCCGCGGGCGTTCCCGTCTACGCCGCCCGGGGCCGAAACGGCGGCGTCCGCCTATTGCCGGATTTTGTGCTGTCGAAGACGCTGCTCTCCGCCCGGGAACAGGACGAAATTCTGGCCGCGCTGCAAAGCCTCAGAGCCACTGGCTCCGGGGTAGAGAGCGATGTCCTGACCCACCTGAACGGCCTGTTCCGTCGCGACGCGGCGGACTGGATCGACGTGGATTTCTCCCCCTGGGGTGGGGGCCCCGCCGCCAGAGCTGTTTTTCCTCAACTGAAAAACGCCATTTTGGAGCGCCGGAGGGTGACCTTTGATTACTTTGGCGCCAACGGCACGTCCGGCAGACGGACGGTAGAACCCTGCCGTCTGTGCTTTAAAGGGGCCAACTGGTATTTGCAGGGTTACTGCCTGTCCAGAGGGGATTTCCGAGTTTTCCGTCTGTCCCGCATGGAACGAGTGAGCGTGGAAACGGATTTTTTTGCACTCCGGGATACGCCGCCGCCGCTGGACGGCGAGACCGGCGGCCCGATTGTCTCCATGCATACGCTGACGATCCGGTTTTCTCCGGCCATGGCTTTCCGGGTGTACGACTGTTTCCGCCGGGAAGAGATTCGGCGTCAGGAAGACGGGAGCTTTCTGGTTTGCACCATGTGGCCCGAGGGGGACTGGGCGTTGAGCTATCTGCTTTCTTTCGGCGGGGAGGCGGAGGTCCTGGACCCGCCGGAGACGCGGGAAGCCCTTCGGCGAGAGGCGGAACGGATGTTGAAAAAGTATTTATAGAGCAGAGGCGCGGGCGGTTTTTGTCTGCTCCTCTGCTCTATTATAAAAAAACGCCGATTAAACGGCGAAATTTTTAATAACCCGAAAAAGAGGACATACCCTGTCCTCTTTTTCGGGTTATGCTGTGGATACAAAACAAAGAGTGTCGTCCCGACGGCCTCGGTGAAAACGAAAGGATGAAGATTATGAAATATGAGATCGTAGAGCTGAAAACCCGTACGGTGGTGGGTATGGGGACCCGCACCCGCAACGACGCGCCGGACATGGTTCAGAAAATCAGCGGTGTCTGGGGCGCTTTTCTGGGGGGCGAGCGGGCGAAGCTGAACCGTGCGCCCGACGCGCCGTGCCTGGGCCTGTACACGCATTATGACTGGTCTGAGGGCAGCTATGACATGTTCGCCGCCACGGAGAGCGAGGAGTGTCCGGAGGGGTTTCAGCGTATCGTCATCCCAGCGGGAAAATACGCCAAATTCACATTCCGCGGCGACGTACAAAAAGCGACCGCTGACGCCTGGGGCGAGATTTGGTCGGAGCCGCTGCCCCGGGCCTGTCAGGTGGATTTTGAGGAGTACGGCCAGCCCGAACCGGACGGTCAGGCGGACATCAGCATCTACATCGGATTGGCAGATCTCTGCCAGTCCTGCGGCATGCCGATGACCGACGACTCCCAGCGAGGCACGGAGGCGGACGGAAGCAAGAGCTCCGACTACTGTTGTTACTGCTATCAAAAGGGTGCTTTCACAGCCAATTGGACGATGGAGGAAATGATCGACTTCTGTCTGGATACGGAAGAGGGGAAAAAGCTCTATACCGATCGGGCGATGGCCCGGAAAAAAATGATGGAATATTTTCCGACGCTGAAGCGGTGGAGCGCGCACGCAGGAAAATAAAAGACATCTCGCCTTTCTAAGTCGTCGAAAACACAGCAGCGGACTTTTTTCCGCAAAGTTCTGAGAAGATACGGCGGGAATATGCCTCGTCAACCGAATGCCGCGAACGCAGTGAGTCTGCCAATTGAAAAGATTGAATAAAATAATCCCCCATTCAAAATACGTATTGTATTTTGAATGGGGGATCAGTCCCTTCTGTTATCAATTATGCCGTGGGAAGCGGGGAGATCACCGCATCGGGATCAGTGCCGCTGGGATTGCCTTCCTCTTCGGAGGGAATGGACGCCTCTTCCTGCGGCACCACTGGGGTGGTATCCGTTGCCGTGTCGCCGCCGGCCGTTGTACCGCCTTCAGGGGTCGTGGAGGGAGTCTCCGGTGTGGTGGCAGGTGTTTCCGGATTGGAGGTCTCAGAAGAGGGAATATCTTCAGAAATTCCGCTGGTGGGGACGCTGGGACGAGCGGGTCCCTTTAAAATGACCTTGTTGCGGACCTTGTAGTCACTGTTGGCCTCGAAGGTGCTGGAGACCAGATTTCCGTTGCCGTCATAGAGACTACGGTAAGTCTCTACCTTATAGCCCGTGTAGGGAGTGGTCTTCACAGTATTTGTACCGGCGGGGAGGGTTGGGTCGTCCTCATAAACCGTCTTGTATTCCGTAGTGGAGAGAACCTTGTTGGTCATCTTCACGGTGAAGTCGTCGGTCTTGGTGCCGTACAGCGTCATGGTCAGGTAGCCCTTGGAGTACACTGCCTGAATTTTAACAGGATAATCCGTATTGTTGCGGAAACGATAATTCGGGCCGCCCCAGCTGACGGTGGCGTCCATGCCTTTGGGAATGTACGCGGGGACATAGCGGTGGGCGTACCGCTCCACAATTTCCAGATTGGATTTCAGCGTGGCGAGATACAGCGTGGAGGACGGCTGGCACACGCCGCCGCCGATTTCGTCCACCGTCTCGCCCTGCACATAAGCCGGCGCGGCCTGATAGCCCCGGGCTGCGGTCCGCTGACCCACCACTTCATTGTAGTCAAAAATATCCCCGCTGTTTAATACCGTTCCGTTGACGGAGGTGGAGGCCAGCTTCACGTTGCTGATGCGGGCGGCGCTGCCGCCCACGTGGGTGGTGTAGGACCCCAGCTGATCCCGGAACAGGACGGGCCTTAACTGCTCCGCCGTCACGGCGGGATATTCAATGGTAGCCGGAATTTCCAATGTATCGCCGGGAGTGGCCGAGTCCATCATGGATTGGGCCAGGACCACGTCGAAATCCGCGCCGGTCTGTTCAGGGATAATGCTGTGGGTGGCGGCGTCATATCCGGCGTTTTTCATGCTGCCCGACACCTGATCGTAAATTTGCTGGGCGGTCATCGTTTGGGCGACCTCCGTGGCATAGGGTACGTCCAGGGAGAGATCGAGGTCCCATCCGCCCTCCTCCAGTTCCTGCGCCAGCTTTTCCGACTCGACGGTCCGGCCGTCTTTCGCCATATGGACCAGCAGGGCGGAATCTTCCATCTCATAGGAGGTGTCCTGACTGGGATAGGAGAGGGAGTCCGCTGTGGTCTGAGATGCCGAAAGAGTTTGCTCCGTATCCAGGGAAACCATGTCCGCGGCGTTGCAAGAGGCGCCGGAACTAGTCAGATACCGCCAGCCTAGGGTGAGAAAGCTGCCCTGCACATTCTCCTGATAGGCGTTTTGCGCCAGAGCCGAGGTGTCCGCCGTGACACCAAGGTCGGACAGGGGAACATAAGCGTCCGGCGCAGAGGCTCGTTCCGGGACCTCCTTCGCAGCGGCATCGTATAGATAGACGCCGATTTTCAGGCTTGAAAGGGCCTTGTCCAGCTTGCCGGCGGCCTGCGAAATGGTCAGACCGCTCAGATCCTGGCCCAGTACCTCCGTATTTTTCCAGATGACGCCGCTGTTGGCAGCATAGGCGCACAGCCCCGCATATCCCGCCGCCAGAACGCCCAGCAGTAAGCAAGGAATAGCGACGGGTAGTCTGGAATTCTTTTTTTGCTGCTCCTGCACTACCACAGTATCCATGAATTCCTCCCTGCACGTCCCAAATTGGAACGAAAAACTCTTAGCAGACATCAGTATAGCACGTTTTTGGAGGAATGACGTTACAATCCTGTAACAATGAGGGCGCTTTTACGTGGATATCCCTGGGAATGCGGATAGTGAGAATAATCGCCTCGTCCGTCTCCTCCCGCTGGCTTTTGGCGTCAATCCCGGCGCTTTGGATGAGCTGCAGCCCGTGTTCCACGCTGTTAAGGAACAGCCTCACATCCTTGATGATGTATGCCCGCCGTCCTTTGGGCGGCGTATGTTGCAAAGACTCCACCCGCCGCTGGACATACTGCTCCGTCTGGGCCACGTTCAGCCCGGCCGCAGATGCATGCTTCACTGCGGCCAACTGCTCATTCTCACCGTCAAGCCGCAGCAGCGCCCTGGCGTGGCGCTCGGTCATACCACTCTCCGTCAAAACCCGGCGGCACTCCGGAGACAGCCGCAGCAGCCGCAGCTTGTTGGCCAGAGCGGAAGGGGACAGGCCCAACTTTCTTGCTGCCGCCTCCTGCGTCATACCGGTTTTTTGCAAAAAGGCGGAGATGGCCTCTGCCTCCTCAAAATAGTGCAGGTCCTCCCGCTGCAAATTTTCTACCAGAGCCAAAAGAGCCGCCCCGGCGTCGTTGGCGTCCCATTCGAGGCAGGGAACATTGGAAAGCCCCGCCAGCTTTGCCGCCCGGAGCCGCCTTTCGCCCGCCACCAGCTCCCACCGGTCCTCCCCTCGGCGGCGCACGGTCAGGGGCTGTAAGATTCCATTTTCGCGAATGGAGGCGGCCAGTGCTTCCAGCGCCGCCGGGTCAAAGACCTGACGCGGCTGAGCCGGATTGGGAAAGACACTCTCCACGGGCAGCATCAGGACCCGCTGTTCCAATTCCATAAATACGCCCCCCTAATGATTTCCTATATTTTACAGACAAGCGCTCAAAAAAGGATACCTTTTCCGTCGAACCAAATAAAAAACGGGATACGCGAAAAAAACCGGCCGGAAAAGGGCGGACGGAAGCAAATCTAATATCTATGCCATAGAGGGCTTCAATTGCCAATTACCAGTCAAACAACATAGACACACGGAATCAGGCAATCAGAAAACGTATGCCAGCCCGATTCCGTGCGCCTGTACAATTGAAAAAAGAGTGCTCTTGTGGTCCGGCTGCCCGCTATCTGGTCTCCCGCATGAAATTGAAGGTCTGAACCAGGTCCAGCGCGCCGTAGCCCCACTGTGTATTCGGATAGGACATCATCGGATTGCGTCTGCATCCGCGGATCAGATAGGCGCGGATCTGATAGGTGCTCAGCCCCGTGTCGTTTCCCTGTACGATTCCCCATTGCAGCATCAGCGCGCAGGCACCCGCCGTGACGGCTGCGGCTACGCTGGTGCCGCTCATGGTACCGTAGCCCGTCGGAAAAATACCGCCGACGCTGACGCCCGGAGCGACCAGATCAGGCGCCATCAAATTAATCCGTGTGGGACCCCACGATGAGTTGGGGTACAGGCTGTTATCAGCAATGTTGTACCCACCGCAGCTGATTGCACCCACGGCTGTGGACGGAACGGTCACCGTGTAATTTGGGTTTGCCGCAAGAAACTCCACACCGGGATAAGCTAAACCGGTGAGAGGGAGCCAGGCGTGAAAGGTGCCGTCCAGAACCAGGTCGCCGTACACGGTGATGGTCCAGATACCCGGAGTGGCATTCCTTACCTGGACGATCGTCAGCTGGCCGCCGCTTCCCTCGAGCGGGTAGTAATAGGCGACCCGCACGACGGCCTGTTCAAAAATAAAATTGGTAAAAATAATATTTCCGGATTTTGGAGGGAGCCTGGCAGCCAGTTCGCCGGTCGGAGAGCGGACGGAAACGGAGATTCGATCGGAGATAGAGCTCCAGATCGCCGCGTAAACAACCGACGATTCGTTTTCGACGGAGATGTCAATATTCCGGGATTCGCCCCTGGCTGAAATTTTTCCCTGTGTATGATGTCTCGCCTGGCTTTCATTTCCCGCCGCGATGCAAAGGCACACCCCCACCAGATTGGAGACTTCGCTCAGATACTCCTCAAAAATACTGAACCCATCGTGACTCCCAGAGTTCGTGCCGATTCCAAGGCATATGACCACGGGCCGATTTAACTCCTGCGCTTTTTTGAGAATATACTCCACCCCGATCATGACGGCGGTGGAGCCGAACGCGTTTTCCTGCGTTTCCGGCACGGCGAAAAGATCCAGATAGAACGGCCGCGCTTTTCTCAGCTTTACCACGACCAACTCGGCGTCTGGCGCGGCCCCGAGGAAACTACCGGTTTCGCGCCCCGCCGCCACGGAGGCGAGGAAGGTGCCGTGTCCGTCGGTGTCCCGCTGCGGAACGATTTCATAAGGGGCTTCAGATTGCAGTGCCTCGTTGATCTGCTCGTTTGAATATTCGGTGCCGATAAAAAACCCCTGCGGCGGCGTGCCGGGAAGCGACTGGTCGTAAATCGCCCGAATTTTGCTGGTACCGTCCTCATAGCGGAACACCTGCTGCGTATAGTCGATTCCCGTGTCGACGATGCCGACCAGGACACCCTGCCCCCGCAGCTCCAGATAGGGCTGCCGCTGGATTCCGATAATGCCGGAGGTTTCCAGTGCCGGCCGGTCCAGAAGCCCCAATACGATTGACAGCGAACTCACATAGCTGGTCCCCAGCCGGTTGATGATTGTGGCGAAGTCGTTCACGTTTGCATAACAGACAACATACCGTCCGGCCAGCGTCTGCGTCGCAATTACGTTCGGGTTTTCCTTTAAAAAAACGTCCAGATCGTCGCTTCCCCGAACAATAAAATCCACCGTATCCGGAGAATTGATAAATTCCTGCAGCTGTTCCTCATTCAAGGGTAACGCCTCCTGTCGTGTGGCAGATGCCTATATTTCGCGCATGAGATTAAAGGTTTGCTGCAGATTCAACATCCCATAGCCCCACTGTGGATTTGGATAGGACATGGTCTGCATGCGGTTGCAGCCTCGGATCAGGTAGGCGCGAATCTGATGTGTGCTGATGGAGACATCGTTACCCTTCAAAATGCCCCACTGCATCATCAGTGCGCAGGCTCCCGCGGTGATTGCCGCGGCCGCGCTGGTGCCGTTCATGGAGCCGTATCCCGTGGGATAAACTCCCGAAATGTTTACGCCGGGAGCGACCAGGTCCGGAGCCATTGCCTCGATCCGTGTTGGCCCCCAGGAGGTGTAGAGATACAGGCTGTCGTTTTCGCTGTCATAGGCTCCGCAGCTGATTGCGCCGGTTGTGGTCGAGGGAACGGTTACCGTATAATAAGGATTCGCCGCGAGAAATTCCACGTTCGGGGAGACAAAGCCGGTCAGCGGGAGCCACGCGTTAAAGGTACCGTCCAGAATGATGTCGCCGTGCATCGTCACAGTCCAGATTCCCGGCGTGGCCTCCAGAACCCGAACGGTGGTTAACTGCCCGCCGCTGCCCTCCAGGGGAAAATAGCAGGCAACGCGAACCTTCGAGCGCTCCAGAATCAGGTCTGTCATCTGGACGCTTCCGGTTTTCGGCGGGATTCTGGCAATGTACTCACCGGTGGGCGACGTAATGGAGACCGACAGTTTATCAGCCAGCGAATTCCAGATGGAGATAAAAAAATCCGCCGGATGCTCTCCGACCTTCACATCAATGTTCTGGGATTCGCCCTTTGCCGGGATAAGTCCTTTCATGTGATGCCGGGCCTGGCTTTCGTTGCCGGCGGCGATACAAAGGCACACGCCCACCAGGGCGGAGATTCCGCTCAGGTATTCCTCAAAAATGCTGAAACCATCGTGGCTTCCCCAGTTCGTGCCGATCCCGAGGCAGATGACTACCGGACGATTCAGCGTCCGGGCTTTTTGGAGGATGTATTCCACCCCGATCATTACGGCGATGGAGGAAAACGCATTCTCCTGCTCCGCAGGTACGGCGAACAGCCGCAGGCTACGGGGCCGTGCCTTTTTCAGCTTCACAACAATTAGTTCCGCCTCCGGCGCGGCCCCGATGAAATCGTCCTCCTCCCGTCCGGCCGCGACGGAGGCAAGAAAAGTGCCGTGCCCCGCCATGTCCCGGGATGGCACGACGTCAAAGGGGTTTTCGGATTTTAGCGCCAGATTGATCTGTTCATTGGTGTATTCGGTGCCGATGTAGAACCCTTCGGGCGGCGCGCCGGTAATGGACTGGTCATAGAGATAACGGATCTTGCTGGTCCCGTCCTCGTAGCGGAAGATCTGCTTTGTATAGTCAATACCGGTATCCACAAAGCCGATCAGCACACCGCGCCCCCGTAGGTTCAGATACGGCTGCTTCTGGATGGAGAGGATCCCCGCCTCTTCAAGGCCCGGCCGGCCCAGCGGACCCAGTACGACGGCCATGGAGCTGAGGTAGCCGGTCCCCAGTTGGTCGAGAATATTTGCGTAGGCCTGAATGGTCGTATAGCAGACGACGTACCTTCCCGCCAGCGTCTGGGTCGCGACGATTTCCGGATTTTCTGAAATCAGCTGGTCAATCTCGTCGCTGCCCCGCACCACAAAGCCCACTGTGTCCGGCGAGTCGAGAAATTCCTGTATGGATTTAATGTCCGCCATAATGCAGTACCCCTTGTCAAAAGTTAATTGCTCTCAGATCACAGCTCCCGCATGAGATTGAACGTCTGGATCAGATTCAGAGTGCCGTATCCCCACTGCGTATTGGGATAGATCATGGTAGGGCTCCGGTTACAGCCGCGGATCAGATAGGCGCGGATCTGATAGGTGCTCAGCGCCACGTCATTTTTTTCCACAACACCCCATTGCATCATAAGTGCACAGGCGCCTGCGGTGATTGCGGAGGCCACGCTGGTTCCGCTCATGTTTCCTGGCCCGCTGGGATAAATTCCGCCGACCTGCACTCCGGGAGCGACCAGATCCGGCGCCATCCGCTCCAGACGGGTCGGACCCCACGAGGAGTCGGAGAACAGGCTGCCGGTCGTATTGTCATACGCGCCGCAGTTGATGGACCCGAACATTGTGGAGGGACAAGTCACGGTGTAATAGGGCGTTGCCGACAGAAATTCCACCGTTGGAGAGACAAAGCCGGTGAGCGGAAGCCACGCGTGGAACGTACCGTTTAGAATAATGTCTCCGTAGAGGGTAATCGTCCAGATTCCGGGCGTGGCGTTGTAGATGTTTACGACGGACAGTTGGCTTCCCGTGCTCTCATAGGGAAAGTAGTACTCCACCTGAACGGCGGACTTTTCCAAAATCAGGTTGGAGCGGCTGGTGGCTCCGGGTTTGGAAGGGACCCGTCCGACCAGCTCGCCTGTCGGCGACCGCACGGACAGGGAGATTTTATCTGAAATTGTATTCCATATCCCTATGGCGATATTTCCCGCGTTCTCCCCGACCTTCAGATCGATGTTATGTGTCGCACCTTTCTCCGCAATTACACCCTGAGTATGGTGCCGTGCCTGACTCTCGTTCCCGGCTGCCGTACAGATGCATACGCCCTTTAAATTTGCGATGTTGCTCAAATATTCCTCAAAGATTGAAAAACCGTCGTGTGCGCCGAAGGTCGTCCCAAGCCCAATGCAGATTACCACCGGGCGGTTGAGCTGGCGGGCTTTCTTGACGATATATTCCACTCCGACCATGACGGAAGTTGATTCGTACGCGTTTTCCTGTTCCGGCGGAACGGTAAACCAGTTGAGATAAAAGGGACGGGCTTTCCGCAGTTTCACAACGATCAGTTCCGCGTCCGGTGCGGCTCCCAAAAAGTTCCCGGTGTCGTTTCCCGCGGCGACGGAGGCCAGGAAGGTGCCGTGCCCGCTTTCGTCCTTCTGGGGGACGATCTGATAGGGATCCTCCGAGCGCAGCGCCTCATTGATCTGCTCGTTCGTATATTCCGTGCCCAGATAAAATCCCTCGGGCGGAGGTCCGGCAACTGTCTGATCATAGAGAAACTGGATCTTGCTGGAGCCGTCTTCATAGCGGAAGGCACGCTGTGTATAATCAATGCCCGTGTCGACAAAACCCAGCAGCACGCCTTTCCCGCGCAGGTCCAGATACGGCTGTTGGTGGACCTGCGTAACTCCGGCCGCCGCAAGGTTTGCGCGATCCAGCAGACCCAGGACAAGGGAAATGTAGCTGATGAAGCTGGATCCGAACTGATTAATCAGACTGTTAAAGGTCTTTGTATCCGTATAGCAGATGATGTACCTTCCGGCCAGCAGCTGCGTGGTCACAATAGAAGGGTTGTTTTCAAGAAGCTGGTCGACAAATGCGTTTTGTCTCACAACGAAATCCACCGTATCCGGGGAGTAAATAATCTGTTCGACGGACTCCGTTCCGTTCACGAAAAAGCGCCCCCCGTCCTTGTGTATTCCTCGAGTTCGCTCATGGTATCGCAGAGACTCAGGGCTCCATAGCCCCATTGATTGTTTGGAAACTGGGCCGAGAGCCGCCGGTTTGCACCTCGGCGTAAAAAAGCCTTGACACGCTGGCCGTACAAAAACGGGTCGTTTCCCCGGACAATTCCCCACTCCATCATCAGCGCGGCTGCTCCGGCGACAAAGGGGGACGCCATGCTGGTGCCGGTGTACGCGTCATATCCGCCCCCGGCCCTTGTTGTCAGAATGCTGACGCTGGGGGCGACCAGATCGGGTTTGACCGGAAGACAGCCGCTGGCGGGCCCTCTGCCCGAAAACACGGTCGCGATACCGAGCATCGAGTTGTAACCGCCCACGGAGACGACGTTCTGCGCGGTGGAGGGCAGGGTCATGGTCAGATTGATGTCGGCGCGCAGAAAGGACGTGTTCTGCGTCACGTCTTCCACGGTGGGGAGCCAGATATTGAACTCGCCGTCTACAATCTGCTCGCCCCGCGCGATCAGCTTCCAGACGCCGGGAAGGATGCCGGTACCCTGAGTGGAAAAGTAAAAATAGACCTCCTGCTGTACCGTGTAGTGATTGGGCTGCGCGTAGATGACCGAGACATCCGTACCGCCCAGTGATGCTCTTGTAATACTTTGCAGCGGCTGAATGGCTCCCGTGGACCTGCCGTTGGGTCCGATCAGCTCGAAGGTGATGGTATCCGCAAAATTTTTCCACAACGTCATATAAAATCTTCTCGGGTTACCGGAGACTGTAAATTCGATAGTTGAGGTTTCTTTCTGTGTTAATTTTTCATAATAATGGTGGGCAGCGGAGCCCTCGTTTCCGGTGGCAACCGCCATAACGGTCTTCCAGCGCTCACACATACTGTTCAGATAGCGCTCGAAAAGGGAGTCGCCAGTGTGGGAGCCGTTGTTGGTCCCATAGCTGAGATTGATGCTCAGGGGCATATTCAGTTCAATTGCCTTGTCGGACAGATATTTAACGGCGCGCATAATCTCCGTGGTCCGGGCGAACGACTCGTTTCCGAAATGTCCGAGTTTGACGACGATCAGGCTCGCCTCCGGCGCGACGCCCTTTTCCGTTCCGTCGCTGGAGGCGCCGTTTCCGGCGGCGATTCCCGCGACGGCCGTTCCATGCCCGGCGGTATCGCCCGCCGGTACGACAGCCATTGGATTCAGGCTCAGCAGGGCCTCGTTGATCTGGGCCTGCGTATATTCCGTACCGTTTCGGAAGCCCTGCGGCGGAGGACCGTCGGCGGTCTGGTCCCAGAGATACAGAATCCGGGTGGTGCCGTTCGAATTTTGAAAATCGGGATGCGTATAGTCGATTCCGGAGTCGATAATTCCGACAATCACGCCTCTGCCGGTCAGCCCGAGTCCTCCAAAGCGCTGGACGGACGGAATACAGGCGCTTTCAAGGCTGTCCCGCAGCATGAACGTAAGCGTTTTAGGCAGTTCGATGTACTCAATCTGCGGAAATGTATAAAGCTCCGACAGCCGGTCGATACCGATTGTAACGATGGCGTAATCGGGGCTTAACAGCTCAACATCTGCACCTAACTGTGTACTGATACTCCGGAGATCTCCGTTGTATTTCACGATGACTTCCAGTAGACCATTTTCCGTGAGTTCATTCGATTCGAACCGGGTCAGCTTTTCCAGACTTACCGGCTGCTTGGGCATAAAATCCCTCCCCGTTTGGATGCTTCCATTAAAAAAACAGTCCGACTGCGGCGCGCCAGTTCTCTTTAAAACGGAAGCGCGTCGCCTATACTAATAGACACAGTCAATCATGGACACGCGGAACTGCGAAAACTCATAATGAGAAGTTTTCCATACGTATCCGTATAGAATTCCGTTGCTGATGCCTGTGGGATATACCCAGAAGCCCCTGCCGTAAACAGTCCATACATAAACAAGAAAGCCGATGTATTGCCTGATGAAGTTTGGTCCGGTTCCCTTCATGGCCCGGCAGTATTTCGGAACCACGCTGGGTGGCCTCGTTGCTGGCTTTTTTCGCATACCGCACCCTCCGATATCTGGGGCCGTAGCCCGGCTATGTACGGCTGAATGCCGGTATCCGCCCGATTGATCTATGATATTCCCAGCCTATGCAAAAGGTGCCCTGCATATGAGCAAACAGCACTTTCTCGCATACAACGTATGCCGCATTTGGGTTATCAAGAGAGTATCATAAGAAAATCAGCCCCGCCACGCAGTAGGAATATGAATGTGTGCAGTTTCCGGGAGAGCACTTTGTAGTTAAAAAATAAAAAGCGTTCAAAGACATCCTGATGTCTTTGAACGCTTCGTGTATTATTAAGACTGCCCGTTTTGATTTTTAGTCCGGGGAATCAATGTGTTCCGCATCGTAAGCGGATTGGTCCGCCTGGCCGGCCTTTGTCCGTCGCAGGAGCTTCACAGCAAGGGCCAGCATGATCTGAGTAAAAATGGGGGAAAAAGCCACGGGAAACAGCACATCCGCCGGAAAATACTGCGCCGCCAGCACGGCTCCGGCGCTGATGTTTCGAAGACCTGTGTTGATCGTCATAGTCTGGCAGGAGGGAAAGTCCAAATGCATCAGCCGGTGGGAGACAAACCAACCCAGCAGGTATGCGAAGATGCACAGTCCAACCAGCACCAGAACCACCAGCAGGAGAGCCAGTGTAAACTTTTTGAAAAACGGGGCGACACCCGTGGCGTTGGAGATGATAATTAAGAACATGGCCAGCTTTGCAAACGGGGACAGACGCGGCTTCCACTCCGCGGCGGACCTGCCGTCCCGGATGCGATGGCACAGCAGGGATAAAAAAGCGGGAAAAGCCACCATGAAAAGAAGGTCTTTCATCATACCCATGACATTCATTTCCACGATGGACCCCAGTAAAAGCTTCATGCTGAGGGGGACGATCAAAGGGGAGAGCAGCGTATCCAGCAGCACTGCCGACAGGCACATAGGCAGGTTTCCCCGGCCAATGGTCACCCACATCAAGGACGCTACGCCGGTGGGCAGTACAAAATTCAGCACCAATCCGGTAATGAACAGCGGTTTGTCCGCAAAAAGCAGAGTACACAGCCCCAGACACAGTATCGGCAGGACCACGTGAAGCATCGCCAACAGCACCAGCACCGGAACGGGGTGCGTGACCACATGGCCGATCTGTCGGAAGCTGCACCCAAGAGTATTGATAAAGGTCATAATCGCGAAGAGCGCAGGGGTAACGGGAACCAGAATGCTGAGCGGTCCGCTGAAAAAAACGCCCAGAAGCAGACACGCGATGGTAAGCCAGACGATCTTGTTCGAAAGGAATCGGTCCATTCTTTGCAGTTTTTTCATGACCTTTCCTCAGCGGCAGGTATAGGAGAACCATCCGCTCTCCTGCCGGGTCTCCAAAATCGCCCAACCGCTGCGGCGTAGTCCGTCGGCCACCTCCACCGCCCGGTCGTCAATGATACCGGAGCAGACAAATAGACCCCGGGGCTTCAAAAATCGCCGCACCACAGGCGCGAGTCCCAAAATCACATCTGCAACAATGTTGGCTACCACGACGTCGTAATTTCCGCTGAGTTCGGCCTGAAGACGCCCATCGCTAAGGACATCCCCCGCCCGAACGGTATACCGGTCCTTGCCGATACCGTTGAGGGCGGCGTTTTCATAAGCTACGTCCACACACTTGTCGTCGATGTCCACCGCCTGTGCGGCGGCGGCGCCAAGCTTCAGTGCTGCAATGGAGAGGATGCCGCTGCCGCAGCCCAGATCCAACACGGTGTCGCCGGGTTTTACCGCCTGTTCCAGCGCCTGAAGGCACAGCTGCGTAGTGGCGTGGCTCCCGGTGCCGAAGGCCGGGCCGGGGTTCAGGATCAAAGGTACCCGCCCATTACAATCGGTGGTGTCCTTCTCCCATTCGGGGATTACCAGCAGGCGGCTGCCGATCTCCATGGGCTTGTAGTATTTTTGCCAGCCCAAAGCCCAGTCCTCTTCCTCCAGATGATTCAAAGTCATCAACAGGGGGCCGTAGTCCGGGTGGGCGCTCTTGAATTCCGCCAGGGCGATGCGTACCTCTCCCAGCCGGGCAAAGCCCTCATGATTCTCCTTCAGATAGAAGGTAATCCGGGACGCGCCCGCCTCTTTTTTCAGAAGCTCCTCGTCCACATAATCCCAGCTTTTTCTGTTTTCTTGCAAAAATTCTTGAAACTCCGTCTCGTCGTCAATTATTACGTCGTCGATGCCGAGACCGGAGAAAAATGCCTCCACCGCCTCCAGCCCGCCGTGATTTGTCTGAATATGGACTTCCAGCCACTTCATCAGGCCGCTCCTCCTGTTTTGTCCGTTTTGCCGGACCGTATTTTACGTTCGAATCTGTAAGGAGGCCCTTGCTAGGGGCCTTTTTCAATCAGCGCTCTGTGCCCACGAAAAACAGGGAGACCACACCGCAGCCGGTATGGCTGCCGATTACCGGCCCCACATAATTGATACGGATATCCTTTGTGCCGAAGCGGCGGGTGACCTCTCCGGCCACAAACGTTGCGTCGTCATAGCAGTCCCCGTGGCAAATAAACACAGTTTGTCCGGCGGGGTCAATGGATAGACGTTCCATCTGGTCCACCAGCGCAGTCAGCGCCGCCTTCCGGCCGCGGACCTTGCTGACGGGGATCAGATGTCCCTCGTTGTCCATATGCATCACCGGCTTGATGGACAGCATCGTCCCGAACAGAGCGGTGGCCGCGCTGATGCGTCCGCCCCGTTTCAGATGGTTCAGATCGTCCACCGTGAACCAGTGGCAGATGTGGTATTTTACGCTTTCGGCATAGACGAGGACTTCGTCAATGGACTTGCCGGCCTTTTTCTGCTGCGCGCAGAGATATACGAACAGTCCCTGTCCCAGCGAGGCGCACAGGGAGTCCACCACATGGATTTTTGCGTCGGGAAACTCACTGCGCAGATCCTCCGCCGCAATTTCCGCGGATTGATAAGTGGTGGAAAGACCGGAGGAAAAGCTCAGGCACAAAAGATCCTTTCCCTGTGCCAGGATCTCCCGCATTTTTGCCTCGGAGGTTCCCACGCTGACTGCGGAGGTGGTGCCCATTTCACCGGCACGTATTTTTGCAAAAAAATCCGGAAAAGGAATCTCCCGTCCGTCCAGCCAGTTGTAATATTCCTTCCCGCCGATGCTGAAGCGCAGAGGCAGCACCTCTAATTCCAATTCCTCCGCCAAAGCGGAGGGCAAATCGCAGCTGCTGTCGGTCAAAATTACAAAGTCGCGCATCAGTCAGGTTCCTCCTCTTTTTTCTGCCGGGCATGCTTTTCACGGATGGCTTTTTCCCCACCCTCGTCCCGCTGGCGGCGCAGCAGCGTCACATACCGGCGGCTTGCCGCCCCTGCGGCATAACTCAAAAGGGCAAAGTGAATGGCGGAGTCCGCCAGCTTTTCCGGGTCCTGATAATGGTCCATCTGGTCGGCAGTCAACGTCATGGAGGTGTCCAGACTCCGGCAGAAGGTATCATAACCGGCTTCCACGCTGCCGGAGTCCTTCAGCTCCTGATCCAACAGAAGGTGCATATCTTTTGTGGAGAGGACCTGTTTCAGCACGCAGATCACCGTCAGATAAGCGAGGTGCTCCCGGCTGTATTTTTTCCCGTCGGCCCGGGGAAGCAGCCCGCCCTTTGTATAGTTGTTCACCATGGCGGCAGTGAGTCCGTCGTCCCCGTCAAAACGCAGAACCTGCCGGTCCATATAACTCAACACCTGATCCATATACAGGGAAAAATCCGGCAGCTGTCCCCACTCCACCGGGCGCTGGCAGCGCAGCCGCTCCTGCAATTCCGATTGATTCTTCATCTTACGTCTCCTTCCCGCATGATCTTAATCCACTGTAAGAATATCACAATTATATGGTTTTGTAAATCATATTTTGCGGGAATCAATATTAGATAGCACTCTTTAAACAAACGCAGTCCGCAGGCCGTATCCTTTGAAAGACTTTCAAAAACGAAAGGCCGTTAGGTTATTTTCCTACGCAGAACCGGGAGAAAATGGCGGATACGATATCCTCGCGGGCAGTGCGGCCCGTCAGCTCGCCCAGAGCGTTCATGGCCTCCTCCGTCTCGGTGAGAATCACGTCCGGCGTGAGGCCGGACTCCAGCGCTTCCAGCCCCCGCCGGATGGCGTCCCGGGCGCGGGAGACCGCGTCCTCCTGCCTGGGGTCGGTCAAAAGCTCGCCGGTGTCCCCGGTGCCGGTGGGGAAGATGTCCGCCACGGTATCTTCCAAGGTATCCAGCCCATCGCCGGTGACAGAGCTGAGATACACAAAGCCGTCGGGAAGCCGAAGCAGCCCCTTGGGCAGCTGAAAAATCGGCAGGCTGACACCGTTGTCCACAAGGTCGCGCTTGGTCATTACAAAGATCCAGTGGGGACAACGGCTTGCCAAGTCCAGGATTGCCGTGTCTTCCAGGGAGGGACCTTCCACGCCGTCCACCACCGCCAATATCAGATCGGCGGTTTCCAAAGCGGCTCTGGACCGCTGCACGCCCAGCTTTTCCACCGTGTCCTCCGTGTCATGAATGCCCGCGGTGTCAATAAGCCGCAGCAGCACCCCGCCGCAGAGCACGGATTCTTCCACCGTGTCCCGTGTGGTTCCGGGTACGTCGGTGACCAGGCACCGGTCGAATCCCGCCAGGGCGTTCAGCAGAGAGGATTTTCCAACGTTTGGCCGGCCGATAATGGCGGTGCGGACGCCGGATTTCAAAAGGCGCCCCCGGCCGCAGGTGGCAAGCAGCCGGGTGAGGGATTCGTCCGCCCGGCGGAGGGTGGCCTGAATTTCATCGAGCTTCAAATCCTGGATGTCTTCGTCGGGGTAGTCTACCACGGCGTAGAACTGAGAGGCCAGCGCCGTCAGGTTGTCATACACGGCGAAGACGGTGCGGCCCAGCGCCCCGCCAAGCTGGGCGGCGGCGTTTCGGGCGGCGGCGGGGGTCTCTGCGTCGATCAGATCGATCACCGCCTCCGCCTGGGTCAGATCCAGCTTTCCGTTCAGAAACGCCCGCTTTGTAAATTCACCGGCGTTTGCCTGCCGCGCTCCGGCCGCAAACAGGGCGGAGAGAATTTCGCCCATGGCCACGGGGGAACCGTGGCAGTGCAGTTCCGCGCTGTCCTCGCCGGTGTAGCTGGCGGGTCCGGGAAATCGGACGGCCATGCCGCTGTCCAGAATGCGGCCCCGCGGGTCCAAAAGACTTCCCAGAAAGAGCTTGCGGGGTTCCAGCGCGGCAATGCTCTTTTGGCAGTTGGGGCGAAAAACCCGGGCCAGCACCGCGTCGGTCTCGGGACCGGAAATACGAATAATGCCGATGGCGGTGGGAACTTTCCCCGTGGCGACGGCAGCAATGGTATCCATAAAAGACTCCTATCTGTAAAGCGGTGTGGGCGGTTTGCGCCGATAAAACAACGGGGCGGAGCGAAAGCCCCGCCCCGTATTTCAGGCAAAATCAAAGGTAATTACTGAATGGACTCGCCTTTGGCCTTTTTGGCCTCAATCTCCTTCATGGCATCCTTGTGAGAGAGGTTCCAGCGGCCCTTCTCGTCGATCTCCATAAATTTGACCCACATCATGTCGCCCACTTTACAGGCGTCCTCCACCTTTTCGATGCGGTGGTCGGCCAGCTTGGAGATATGGCACAGGCCGTCTTTCCCCGGGGCAATCTCAATAAATACGCCGAAGGTCATCATCCGCACCACGCGGCCGTAGTACAGCTTGCCGACCTCGGGAACGAACACGATATCGTCGATGCACTTCTTGGCGGCGTCGCAGGCGGAGGCGTCCGTCGCGGCAATAAAGATGGAGCCGTCGTCGTTGATGTCCACCTTCGCGCCGGTGTCGGCCACGATCTTCTGGATAACGGAGCCGCCCTTGCCGATGACCTCCCGGATGCGGTCGGGGTCGATGTGCATGGTAATCATCTTGGGCGCATATTTGGAGACCTGGCCGCGGGGGGCGGCGATGCATGGAAGCATGACCTGGTCGAGAATCTCGCAGCGTGCATCATAGGTGATGTCCAGCGCGTTTTTGATAATCTCCATCGTGAGGCCGTCGTTTTTAAGATCCATCTGGATGGCGGTGATGCCCTTCTTGGTTCCGGCCACCTTGAAGTCCATCTCGCCGTGGAAATCTTCCACGCCCTGAATGTCGATGAAAGTGGTAAAGCCGCCGTTGTCATCTTGAATGAGGCCGCAGGAGATGCCCGCAACAGGCGCCTTGATGGGTACACCCGCGTCCATCAGGGCAAGGGTGGAGCCGCAGATAGAGCCCTGAGAGGTGGAACCGTTGGAGGAAACCACTTCGCTCACCACGCGGATGGCATAGGGGAACTCATCCACAGAGGGCAGCACCGGAACCAGCGCCCGCTCAGCGAGAGCGCCGTGGCCGATCTCGCGGCGGCCGGGACTGCGCGCGGGCTTGGCCTCTCCGACGGAGTATCCGGGGAAGTTGTAGTGGTGCATATAGCGCTTTTCCGTCTCCTCCCAGATGGTGTCCAGCTTCTGGTTGGCGGAGAGGGTATCCAGCGTGCACACAGAGAGAACCTGCGTCTGGCCGCGGGTAAACAGGCCGGAGCCGTGTACCCGGGGCAGCACACCCACCTCGGCGCTCAGGGGACGGATCTCGTTGCTCTGGCGGCCGTCCACGCGGTGGCCCTCCAGAAGCCAGGCCTTGACGATCTTCTTCTGGAATTTATAGGTGATCTCGTCCAGGTATTGATCCATGTTGGGATAGTCCTCCAAAAACAGCTCGTGCCACTTTTCGATGAGCTGGTTCCAGCGGCTCTCCCGGACGTTCTTGTCGTCGGTATCCATGGCGGCTTTGGCGTCGTCCGTTGTGGCCGCCACAATCTTATCGAACAGTTCCTGGTCGAAATCGGCGTGGGGATAGTCGAACTTGGCCTTGCCGATCTCGCTGACCATCCGGTTGATGAGGGCGATCTGCTTCTGGTTTTCCTCATGGGCCTGCCGAATGGCCTCATACATGGTGTCGTTGTTTACCTCGTTGGCGCCGGCTTCGATCATGACAACCTTCTTGTCGGTGGAGACCACGGTCACGTCGAGGTCGGAGATCTTGCGCTGCGCGGACGTGGGATTGAAGATCAGCTTTCCGTCCACAAGGCCCACCTTCAGCGCGGCCACGGGGCCGTTCCAGGGAATGTCGGAGATGGCGAGGGCGGCGGAGGTGCCGATCAGAGCCGCAATTTCGGGGGAGCAGTCGTGGTCCACGCTCATAACGGTACACATGATGGACACATCGTTGCGGAAGTCATGGGGGAACAGGGGACGAATGGGCCGGTCGATGACGCGGGAAGTCAGAACCCCCTTTTCGCCGGGACGGCCCTCGCGGCGGTTGAAGCTGCCGGGAATGCGGCCCACGGAGTACATCTTCTCCTCAAAGTCCACGCTCAGAGGGAAGAAATCAATCCCGTCCCGGGGACGGGCGGAGGCGGTGGCGCACACCAGCACACGGGTGTCGCCATAGCCCACCATGACGGCGGCATTGGCCAACTCCGCCAGCTTGCCAACCTCCAGTGTGAGAGGGCGGCCCGCAAGCTCCATTTCATATTTATGATAGTTGGGAAATTGACGCTTGGTAATAATGGTTGACATATTGCTTCTCCTTTTTTAAAATGGTTTTTTACGCCATGCCAGCCATTTAGCACTTGAAAACGCGTCCTCGCAAGCAACATCACTCGCTTTTGACCCCTTTCCGTGCAGATCGCTTCACGAGGTGTGCACGGAAAGCATATATGGGGGCGCATTTTCAACTGCTAAAGGCGTTTTAGCGGCGCAAAATCTATGAAAATGGGGCGGTGCAGAAAAACTACACCGCCCACGTTTCAACTTACTTACGGATGTTAAGCTTTGCGATCAGGGCGCGGTAGCGCTCAACGTCCTTTTTCTGCAGGTAGTCCAGCAGGTTGCGGCGTTTACCAACCATCATAATGAGGCCGCGGTTGGAGTGCTTATCCTGAGGGTTTGCCTTCATGTGCTCGGTGAGCATGTTGATCCGCTTGGTCAGAATGGCGATCTGTACCTCGGGAGAGCCAGTGTCCGTGGCGTGGGTACGATTGGCATCGATAATGGCAGTTTTCTCTTCTTTGCGCAACATAATTATATCCACCTTTTTAAAAATTACCCGCAGGACTGCGCATCGGGACGGTGAGAACCGCGAAACGAAGTGCTGGGGCGCCGCAGATTTGCGTGCTTAGTCACTATATCATAAGGATTCCCAATTGTAAAGAAAATTTTCGCTTTTTCCTGCTTTATCCCCAGAATCGGTATCCACTTCTATGCATGGCAACAGAAACATCATTTTTGGCGTATGTCTGCCCGCATATTTTTCACCGTTCCAACAAGAATTTTCTGATGGGGCCAGTAGGTCGGCGTCGTCTCCATACATTTCGGGAAAAATGTATCGGTGTATCGTGCGCCGGGAATTGTGCGGTGCGATTTGAAAATTTTCTTCCCGACTTGACAGACGGAAAAAACCATGCTATTCTAACTGTACTAATACGGGTAATACAGTTTGCCTTATGGCGGACTAAACGGAGGTGGAGAGATGATCAGCCTGAATTATCGGGATTCGCGGCCTATTTACCAGCAGATTAAGGATGAGCTGCGGAAACTGATCGTCACCGGCGCGTTGGCAGCAGGCGAAAAACTGCCGTCGGTACGCGCGTTGGCTACCCAACTCAGCATCAATCCGAACACAATTCAGCGAGCCTATAATGACATGGAGGCGGAGGGATACATTTACTCCGTACCGGGCAAGGGCAGCTTTGCCAGCGACCGGGGAGACGCGGATGCGGCCCGTCGGGAACTGCTGAAGGACAAAGTGCGGGAGCTGCTTCGGGAACTGCGGGTGCTGGGCGTCTCACAGGCGGATCTGAAAGCGCTGCTGGATGAGGGGGAAATGGTATGATCGAGATTAAAAACGCGGTGAAAAGGTTTGATGGCTTTGCGGCGCTGGACGGAGCAACGCTCACGGTACCAAAGAGTTCGGTATATGGTCTGGTGGGACCCAACGGCGCGGGCAAGTCCACGTTGCTGCGCTGCTTAAACGGCGTGTACAAGGCCGACAGCGGCACGATCGCCATCGAGGGAGAACCGGTTTGGGAGCACCCGGCGGTGAAGGCGCGGGTCAACTCCATTCCGGACGACTGGTACTATTTTTTACAGTCCAGCACGCAGGATATGATGAAGCTCTACCGCGGGATCTATCCCAAATTTTCCATGGAGCGCTACAAAAAGTTGGGAGAGGCTTTTCCCATCGACCCGAAAAAGCCCATCCGGCATCTGTCCAAAGGCATGCAAAAGCAGGCGGCTTTCTGGCTGACCATGAGCTGTATGCCGGAATACCTGATGCTGGACGAGCCGGTGGATGGTCTGGACCCGGTGATGCGGCGGCAGGTCTGGTCACTGGTGCTGGACGACGTTGCCGAGCGAGGCACCACGGTGCTGGTCTCCAGCCATAACCTAAGGGAGCTGGAGGATGTGTGCGACCATGTGGGCATTCTGGATCATGGCAAGGTGCTTTTGGAGCGGTCCCTGGCGCAGCTCCAGGACAATATGGTAAAGCTTCAGGTGGTGTTCCCCGACGGAATGACGGAGGTCCCTCCGGAAATTCCGGCGCTCCATGCGTCCAAGCTGGGACGCATTCATACGCTCATCATGCGAATGAACGCCCAGAAAGCCACCGAGCTGCTGGCGCAGTACAACCCCTTGCTGGTGGATGCCGTGCCGCTGACACTGGAGGAGATTTTTATTTACGAGTTGGGAGGCGCGGATTATGCAGTCAAAGACATCGTCCTCTAAGGGGCTGTTCAGCCCAGCTCTGTTGCGCAACGATTTGAGTCGGTTCTGGCCGCTTTGGACGCTTTACCTTTTGGCATGGCTCCTGGCCATGCCGGCGGTGCAGCTTTTGGAGCTGTTTGGCCACAACCGCCAGTGGATGGACCCTGCAGATCTGTACATGAACGCTTTGAGAGAGATATCGGGCATGGCCTCCGACGGAGCGCTGATTATGTCCGTGATCTTCGGGTGCCTGTTTGCCATGGCGCTGTTTTCCTACCTGACCAACGCCCGCGCCGTGGGGTTTGCCCACGCCCTGCCCGCTCGGAGAGAGGGTCTGTTCCTGACGCATTATATCTGCGGCGCGGCGGTGTTTTTTACCGTGCACGCGGGTACGGCGCTGCTGACCATGGCTGTCTGGGCGGCCGCCGGGATGCGGGAGATATGGCTGATCGGCGTCTGGTTTTTATCCGCCACGGGACAGATGCTGTTTTTTTACAGCTTTGCGGTCTTCTGTGCCATGTTTGCGGGGCAGATGCTGGCAATCCCGGTTTTTTACGGGGTGTTCAACGGGCTGGTCTATGGGCTTACGTATCTGATTCAGTCCCTGTGCGAGATGCTTTTTTACGGCTGGGGGTATTCTAATATTCCGATGCCGGTGGTTTGGCTGACACCCGTTGCAAAGCTATCCACGGTTTTTTGGGATTTGTGGACTTATGATGAACTGGGTAACTGGAATGGTGCTGACTGGGGCCAGATTCAAAGCGGCCTTGGCGTCGTGGGTGTCTACGCGCTGGCGGGTGTGGCGCTGACCGCCGCGGCGCTGTTGGTGTACAGTCGGCGCCGAAGCGAATCCACCGGCGACACCGTGGCCATTGGCTGGGCGCGGCCCATCTTCCGCTATGGTGTGGGTGTATGTGCCGCGCTCAGCGTTGGGCAGCTGCTGTACACGATCCTGCGGGATGCGTTCGACGGAGACACCTCCGCGCCCGGGCTGGGGGCCTGCATGGTCGCTGTGGGGCTTGTGGGCTATTTCGCTGCGGAGATGCTGCTGCAAAAGTCCTTCCGTGTCCTGAGGCGAAGCTGGAAGGGCGGAGCGGCTCTGACGGTGATCCTGGTTCTGTTATGCGCGGCCTTTTCGACGGATCTGCTGGGGATCGAAAAATACGTTCCGGCGGTGGACGCCGTGCAAAGTCTGAATTTCGGCATCAACGGAGAGAACTATATCAGCGGCACGATCACCGATCCGGAGACAATCGGACGATTTCTCATGCTGCATCAGGAGGTGGTGGAGGAAAAGCCGGAAAACAACTGGAACTCGGACAATTCCACCTACGCAGGCCTTCGGTTGAACTACATTCTGAAAAGCGGAAAAGAACTGTCTCGGTATTATGATTTTACTTACAAATCCGGAGAGGAGCAGGAGCAGGGCTCCGTGCTGTTCCAGATGGCGGCATTGATGAGCGATCCGGTTATACGGCGGGCAGACCTGTCCGCGCAGTTCCTGAACGATGTGGATCGCCTCACCGCCGCGGAGATCACCCTTTATCCGTCTCAGACGGACGGTAAAAACGAGACGTTGAATTTTGATGCGGATACGGCGCAGACGCTGCTGGATGCTCTGGAAAAGGATATTGACGCGGGTCATTTGGGCGTGGACGCCTTTGACGCCGAGGCGTGGAGCGCGAATACGTACACCAACAGCCTGACGTTTTATTACCGGATAAAGACGGACCCGGCCTTCCCACAGAGGGACGACAGCGCCTCGTTTGATCTGGAATTTTCAAAGAACGACACGTTCCTTCTTACGGCGCTGGAATACGCCGGGGTGGACACCGGCTTACTGACGACCTACGAACAGATGAATACCTCCGACGGTGTGGCGCTGAACGGGAAAGCATATGAATATGCGCAGACGGAGGGCCGGATTTCGGGCGGCATCGAGAGCGCGGAGTATGAAGACCCGGCGGCCGACACCTCTATAGCCATCATCGGCGGAGCCGACGGCCCCACGGAGATCTATGTGGCATCGCAGACTTCCTCTGCCGATACGCAGGAGCCCTGAGCGCATGGCCTACAGAGAGAAAAGACGACGCGTGAATCCCCGTTTCGTCGCGCTGTGCCTGGCGGCGGTCCTTGTGATCGCCGCCGGAGGCTTTTGCGTCTGGCGAATGCTTTTCCACGGTCTGCCCGGGGAAAACGTGAAGCTGCCGGACTATGTGACGGAGGATCAGCTGACCAAAAACCCCTGGTCCCGCCCCGGCACGGAATTGGAGAGCATCAAAGGCGTGGTGATTCACTATGTGGGGAATCCCGGCACCTCCGCAGAGGCCAACCGCAACTATTTTGAGAGTTTGCAGGACGGGGCGGAGGGCATCTACGCCAGCGCCCACTTCATCGTGGGTCTGGAGGGCGAGGTGATTCAGTGCATTCCCCTGACAGAGTGGGCCTACGCCTCCAACAGCCGCAACGAGGACACGGTCTCCATTGAGGTTTGCCATCCCGACGAGACGGGGCAGTTTTCCCCCGTGACCTACGACCGGGTGGTGGAGCTGACGGCGTGGCTGTGTGATACGTTTGATCTGACCACTGCCGACGTTATGCGGCATTACGATGTATCAGGCAAGGACTGCCCGAAATATTACGTGGAGCACGAGGACGCGTGGCAGCAGCTGCTGAAGGATGTGGACGAGGCCTTAACGGCGCTGAAGGTACAAGCGGCGCAAAAAAAATAAGGAAGAGTTGAAACTTTTCTTACGGAAAAAACGTTTTATAAAAAGAAGCGGCGGAGAGGGGACTCCGCCGGGTGAATTTGTGTGTAAGGCAGTACCGCATAGTTTTTGGCGCACATTGCGCCGCTGAATTTTCCGTCAGATTACATAAGAAAGAACGCAGATGAGCGGACGCTGATCAAGAAATTTCTGAGCACAATGGCGGAAAATATGCAGGTGAGCGTACGTCGGAAACCGCATATTGTGCAGTGTTGTCGTAAATGAGAAGAAGGGAGTTCTCCTATGGAAACTACAAGAAACGCCGTGCTCTGGCGCGTGTGGGTCGACACCGTGAACCGCATCGTCTCTTTCCACGAGGCGGAGGGCTTTCGGCCAATTGAATTTCGCAGCCGGGAGATGTTTTTATCCTGTGTGGATGAATATACGGGGCAGCACTACCGCTACCAGTAGCGCAGGGGTAAACTCCATATCTCCGGCTTTAGCCCGGAGACCGAAGCCGCGCATTGGGCTACCTCTGCCAATCAATCCGCGCGGAGCGCGTCGGAGAGGACGAGAGACGGGAAGTCTTTGCGGTCAGCGGCGGAAATTTCCATCTTGACAAACCGGCGCTTGCAGGTATAGGATAATGGAAAATTCAATATCCGGCGTGGAAAAGGACGAGTAAGACCCCGACCCCTGCACAGAGAGCGGCCCGTTTTGGTGGAAGGGCGGTCAGCGGAGGGGACCAGAAAATCACCTTGGAGCCTCCTGCTGAAAGACGACGCGAGTAAGCGTGGACGAGTGACGGTCGTTATCCCGTCGGCCTGTGATTGCAGGCTGTGAGCGGCTTTTCCCCGGAGGGAAGGGCAACGAGAGTGGTACCGCAGAGTGTTTAGAACGCTTTGTCTCTTAAAGAGACAAAGCGTTTTTATTTTGCCTGAAAGGGAGTGTAATCATGAAATGTCCCAAGTGCGGTAAAGAGATGGAATCCGGAACCATGTATATGGGGAAATATGCTTATTGGACGCAGCAGGAGAAGCTGCCGGTTTTTCGCTCGCCAAAGGACAGGGTGCTCCTGCGGGAGCCGGGAGACGACTCCACGGATCGCTTCGACGAATTTCCTTTTCATAGCTTCCCGGGCACCATGCTCTGCCGCGCCTGCAAAATCACTGTTTTTCAATACAACTGACTTTTATTTTAGGAGGAATTTCCATGGATTACAACAAGACCATTAATCTGCCAAAGACCGACTTCCCCATGCGGGCGGGACTGCCCAAGCGGGAGCCGGAGATACTCAAGCGCTGGGAGGATCAGGACCTTTATAACGAGCTTTTGAAAAAGAACGAGGGCAAGCCCCTGTTTAATCTCCACGACGGCCCTCCGTTTTCCAACGGCGATCTCCACATGGGCCACGCGCTGAACAAGTCCATTAAAGACTTCATTACCCGTTCTTATGCCATGCGGGGCTACTACACCCCCTATATCCCCGGATGGGATACCCACGGCATGCCCATTGAGTCCGCCATCATCAAGCAGAACAAGCTGGACCGCAAGTCCATGAGCGTACCGGAGTTTCGCTCTGCTTGCCACGCTTTTGCCCAACACTATATCGACGTGCAGATGAAAGGCTTCAAGCGAATGGGCGTCATCGGCGATTGGGAGCACCCTTACAAGACCATGGACCCCGGCTTTGAGGCCGAAGAGGTCAAGGTCTTCGGCGAGATGTACAAGAAGGGCTATATCTATAAGGGCCTCAAGCCCGTGTACTGGTGTCCCAAGGACGAGACGGCGCTGGCCGAGGCGGAGATTGAGTATCAGGATGACCCCTGCACCACCGTTTATGTAAAATTCCCCATGAAGGATGACTGCGGAAAACTGGGCGGTTTTGACCACAGCAAGCTCTTTTTCGTGATCTGGACCACCACCATCTGGACGCTGCCGGGAAACCTGGCCATCGCTTTGCACCCTGAGGAGAGTTATGCCCTTGTAAAGGCCCCCAACGGCGAGGTCTATATCATGGCCGAGGCTCTGACCGACAAGGTCATGAAGGTGGGCGGTTTCAGTGAATATGAGATCGTGGAGACTCATCCCGGCGCGTTTTTTGAAAACATGCTGGCGCAGCATCCCTTCCTGAATAAGACCAGCCGCCTGCTGCTGGCGGACTATGTCACCATGGATTCCGGCACCGGCTGCGTCCACACCGCCCCCGGTTTTGGCGCGGACGACTACGAGACCTGCCGCCGGTACGGCATGGACATGGTGGTGCCTGTGGACGATCAGGGCCGTCACACGGATTATGCCGGGAAATACGCCGGCATGAAAACGGATGAGTCCAACCCCGTCATCCTCAACGACATGAAAGAGGCGGGGAGCCTCTTCGCCAGCGAGGACATTGTCCACAGCTATCCCCACTGCTGGCGCTGCAAAGGACCCATCATCTTCCGCGCCACTCCCCAGTGGTTCTGCTCCGTGGACTCCTTCAAGGACGAGGCCTGCGCCGCATGCGAGGATGTGCGCTGGGTGCCCGCATGGGGCAAGGAGCGGATGAAAGCTATGATCCGCGAGCGTTCCGATTGGTGCATTTCCCGCCAGCGCAAGTGGGGCTTGCCCATTCCCGTGATTTATTGCAAGGACTGCGGAAAGCCCGTGGTCACCGACGAGACCATTAAAGCCATATCCACGATCTTCGCGGCGGAGGGTTCCAACGCATGGTTCGACAAGGAGGCGGAAGAGATCCTGCCTGCGGGCTTCACTTGCCCCCACTGTGGCTCCAAATCCGGTTTCACCAAGGAAGAGGACACCCTGGACGGCTGGTTCGACTCCGGCTCCACCCACTACGCCTCCATGAAAAAAGATCAGCACTTCTGGCCCGCTACCGTCTATATGGAGGGTTTGGATCAGTACCGGGGCTGGTTCCAGTCCTCTCTGCTGACCGCTGTTGGTGCCTTTGGCAAGGGTGCGCCGTTTAAGGAGTGCGTCACCCATGGCTGGACCGTGGATGAAGAAGGCAAGGCAATGCACAAATCCGCTGGCAACGGCATGGACCCGGCGGAAATCTTTGACAAGTACGGAGCGGACCTGCTGCGCCTGTGGGCGGCTTCCGCAGACTATCACTCCGATGTGAGCGGCTCGGACAGAATCTTCAAGCAGCTCAGCCAGAGCTACTTGAAGTTCCGCAACACCGCCCGGTACTGCCTGGGCAATCTGGACGACTTCAACCCCGACGATCTGGTTCCCACCGACGAGATGGAGGAGCTGGACCGCTGGGCCGTTACCCGGCTGAACGCCCTGACGGAAAAGTGCATGAAGGCCTATGATGACTATGAGTTTTTCGTGGTGACTCATGCGGTGAACGACTTCTGCGTGGTGGAGATGTCCAATTTTTATCTGGATATCATTAAGGACCGGCTGTACTGTGAAGAGGTGAACGGAAAACGTCGCCGCAGTGCCCAGACCGCGCTGTTCCTGATTCTGGATACCATGACGAAGCTGATGGCCCCCATCCTTGCCTTCACCTGCGACGAGATCTGGCAGGTCATGACCCATCGCGCCGGGGACGACGGACGCAATGTGCTGCTCAACGAAATGAACCGCCCCTATACGGATTATGCTCTTGACAGCAAGGTTATGGAGAAGTGGGATACGATTATCCGGCTGCGGGACGACGTGAACGCGGTTTTGGAGTCCGCCCGGGCCGACAAAAAGATCGGTAAGGCGCTGGAGGCCCATGTCTCCCTCCATGCCGACGACGACGCGGCGGCGCAGGCGCTGCTGTCCACCATCGGCGTCAGTCTTTCCGAGGTGTTTATCGTCTCCGATTGCAATATCACCACCGCCGAGCCTGCGGGGGAGTCAACCGTGGGCAAGGGGAGCAATTTCCCGGGATTGACTGTGGAGGTCAGCGAGGCTGCCGGGGCCAAATGCGAGCGGTGCTGGATGCACTCTCCCAAGGTGGGCGAGGATCCCAACCACCCCACCCTCTGCCCCCGCTGCGCCGACGTGGTTTCCAAGCTGCCTCAGTTCTGATGTCGGGAGTGAAGGGAAACACGGTCTGGGGAGACCCGCATATCCGTAGAGAAACAAAAAGGGGAGGGCTCCCAAACAGGGAGCCCTCCCCTCGTTTATTTAGCATAAAGGGGACACACCGGCGGATTGCCGCCGCAGGCAAAACCGTATACGGCTTACTCCTGCGGAGAGGCGGGGCAGGCTTTCACACAGTTTTTCCCCGCTCCCTTTGCATAATAGAGCGCGTCGTCGGCACGTTTCAAAAGGCCTTCGAATTCCTCCCCCGGCTTTTTTCGGGCAAAGCCGATGCTGACGGTAAGGCGGCCGGCGGGAAGGCTCTGACAGAAAACCTCCTGCTTGCAAATGTCCTCGCGAATCGTCTCCACCAGCGCTTCCAGACCGGACGCTGCACATCCTGTTCCGATGAGAACAAATTCTTCGCCACCGAATCTTGCGGCAAACAGTCCATATTCCGCGGCGCGCTGCCGGATGTCTTTTGCCACGGCCCTCAGAGCGGCGTCTCCGCATGGATGGCCGTGGGTATCATTGTATTCCTTAAAATTGTCTATGTCGATCATTGCCAGCGCCATGGTCTCGCACGAGGGATAGACACGCCGCAAATACTCATCCAGACCGCGGCGGTTTGAAATCCCGGTGAGCGCGTCGTATTTGCAGAGCCGGTCCAACTGCTCATTCGTGGCAAGCAGGGAGATTCGGCTTTCAAGAACGCGCTGACTCATAAAAAAGCCGAGAATCAGACAGGTGATGCCGTTGAAAATGTCTATTTGCGGATAGGGCGGGGTTTTGACCCGGATGGCAATGATCGAAAAGACCGCGAAAGCGGTGGATAAAAAGGCGTATATATGGTGAACAGGAGCGATCATCAGCATCGGCACGGTTAGAAGATAGACGATAAACATGACCGCAGTGGTGTCTGGCATCGAAATCGTGCCGATCAGAGTGACGAAGCTGTAGATCACCACGAAGAACAGCCCGATCACGAGTTTGGTGCGAAAAACGTTCCGGCATCCTTTTGTCTTAAAGAAAACGAGCATAAGGGCCAGAGCGATGAAATAGAACAAATATACCGAAATGCATGAGGACAAAGACGGCACGACCATGCTGAGCGCCAGAAAGGAGGCGAGGATGGCTGTCATCAGCGGAAGCAGGCCGCTCATGATTCTGGAGTTGTAAGCGTGGATTGCCTGCTGCTGCGTCGCAAAGAAAGCACGGTCCTGTCCGCCGTAGCACCATTTTATAATTTTTTTACCTATGTCTTTCATCACGTTTCCCCGAAGATCCAAATTTGCTTTTTAAAGCGGCTGCCGCCCAGCCTCCAGCCTGCGCAGCTGCCGGAAAAACTCCTCCGGAAGCGGACAGGAAAGCTCCACCGGTTTTCCCGTGCGGGGATGGATGAACCTCAGGCCCACGGCGTGGAGGCACTGCCCATGAAGTCCGGGAACGGGCTTTTTCGCGCCATATACCGTGTCGCCTAAAATCGGGTGGCCCAGGTAGGCCATGTGTACGCGGATCTGATGCGTACGCCCCGTCTCCAGACGGCAGCGCACATGGGTGTATCCGGAATAGCGGGCAACAACCTCCCAGTGGGTCACGGCCCGGCGCCCGCCCGGTACCACCGCCTGCTTCTTCCGGTCCCCGGGGCAGCGGCCGATGGGCGCGTCCACCGAGCCGGATTCCTCTTTGAGATTTCCCAACACGATGCACTCGTAGGTCCGGGCCAGCGTGTGGTCCTGGAGCTGGGCGGCCAGCTTTTGGTGGGCGAAGTCGTTTTTCGCCGCGATAATGAGCCCAGAGGTGTCCCGGTCGATGCGGTGGACAATACCTGGACGCAGGACCCCGCCAATGCCGGAGAGGGAACTTCCGCAGTGGTGCAAAAGGGCGTTTACCAGCGTGCCGTCTGGATGGCCGGGCGCGGGATGCACCACCAGACCCTTGGGCTTATTCACAACGATCACGTCGCCGTCCTCGTATACCACGTCCAAAGGGATGTCCTCCGGACGGACCTCGGTTGGCTGGGGATTGGGAAGCTCCACCGTCACGGTCTCGCCGCCGGTGAGACGGAGACTTTTGACGGGGCGCTTGCCATCTACCAGCACCCGTCCCTCCTCAATAAGCCGTGCGGCGGCGGAGCGAGTCAGATTCTCCGCCTGTGCGGCGAGAAACGCGTCCAGCCGTGCGGCGTTTTCAGGATTTGCCTTGAATGTCAGCGTCTCCATCAGCCTTTCCCTTTTTATCGTATTTTTCGTAAAACCAGAGGTAATAGACCGCGCCCAGGATCGTTCCGGATACGATGCAGATATCCGCCACATTGAACACGGGATAGTTTATGAACTGAAAATTGAACATGTCAACCACATACCCCAGCCGCGCCCGGTCAATGATGTTGCCAAGCCCCCCGGAGATAATCAGGGTGGCGGCGGCCAGCCCCAGCGGGTGGCGGATAATTTTCTTCACCACGGCATAGGCTACCACCAGTACGATTGCCCCGGTGACCGCCAGCAGCAGCCACCTCATTCCGGAAAAGCTGGACCAGGCTGCGCCATAATTGTGGATGCGGAACAACTCCACAAAACCGGGAATCAAGGGCGTATAGCCACCCGGCTCCAAATGGGTCACCACCCAGAATTTTACCCACTGGTCCGCGGCCAGCAGTCCGACGCCGACAATCAGATAGAGCATAAAGACCTCCATGCGCATTTTGCGTGAATTATCGCTTGACAGATTCCTGCATTATCCTACCCCATATCCGTTCAAAAAGCAACTTCTGCCCTGCCAATTTCCTACTTGGGTGACGGGATATTTCAATTTTTGAAACACTGTACGGCTTTAAGAACGAAATTACACAGTTTTTTTGTTACAGGCGGCTTCCCGGCCGGGCAGCAATTTGACAAAAGCACAAGCAGGAAAACTGGCTTGTGCTTTTTTGGCTTTTGTGATAAACTATTTCTGATTAAAATGTTGATATTTATCAGGTTTTGGAGGATTTACCCTTGGAACGCAAAGACGTCTTGATTGCCCTGGCAGATATCGCGCGTCAGCGAAGCTTTACGGAGCGGATCCGCGCCATGTTCGCCGCGCGGCAGGCCCACCCCGCCGCCTGCGTGGACACCTTTGGGTGCCAGCAGAACGTGGCCGACGGGCAAAAGCTGATGGGAATGCTCCGGGAAATGGGATTTTCCTTTACCCAGGAGCCGAAAGAGGCTGATCTGGTCATTCTCAACACCTGCGCCGTCCGGGAACACGCGGAGCAGAGGGTGTTTGGCAACCTTGGTGCGCTGACCCATACGAAAAAAGAGAACCCCGAGCAGGTGATCTGCCTGTGCGGCTGCATGGCGCAGGAGGAGCGGGTCGCAAGGCGGGTGAAGGAATCCTATCGCCATGTGGACCTGGTGTTTGGTCCCCATGCCCTGTGGAAATTCCCGGAGCTCTTATGGCAGGTGTACGAGTCCCACAAACGGGTCTTCTCGGTGGCCGATGAACACGGCAGCATTGCCGAGGGAATCCCCACCGTGCGGGAGGCGGGCGTGAAGGCCTGGGTCTCCATCATGTACGGGTGCAACAACTTCTGCTCGTACTGCATTGTTCCCTATGTCCGGGGCCGGGAGCGCAGCCGGGAAAAAGACGCGGTGCTGGCGGAGGTCCGGGAGCTGGTGGAATCCGGGTATAAGGATATCACGCTGCTGGGCCAGAACGTAAATTCCTACGGAAACGATCTGGACGGGGAATACGATTTTGCAGATCTGCTCAGCGACATCGACTGCATTCCCGGGGACTATCTCATCCGCTTCATGTCCAGCCATCCCAAGGACGCGACGCACAAGCTGTTTGACACCATGGCCCGGTGCGGCCATGTGGCAAAGCAGCTCCACCTGCCCTTCCAGTCCGGTAACGACCGGGTGCTCAGGGAGATGAACCGCCGCTATACCCGGGCGCAGTATCTGGAGGAAATCCATTACGCCAAGGCCAAAATGCCGGGGCTGGTGCTGACCAGCGACGTTATTATCGGCTTTCCCGGCGAGACGGAGGCGGAGGCCATGGACACGGTGTCTCTGGTGGACGAGGTGGGATTCGACGCACTGTTTACTTTCATTTACAGCCCCCGTCCCGGGACAAAAGCGGCGGCGCTGCCGGACCCGGTGCCCCGGTCCGAAAAGCAGAAGTGGTTTGACCAGCTGTTAGAGGTGCAAAATGCCAAGTCCGCCGCCGCCCATGCCGCTTACGTCGGCAGAATGGAGCGGGTGCTGGTGGATGGGGAAAGCGACGATCCCGACTGGCCCCTCTCCTCTCGGACGGAGGGAAACCGGCTCGTCCGCCTGAAGGGGGACAAAGCCCTGATTGGCCGGTTCGCAAACGTGCGGATTACCGACAGCAATACCTGGGCGCTGTACGGCGAGGCGGTTACGGAGTGACCCTTGCGTTGCGGCGGCAGATCGCCGCAATTTCGGAAAGGAGCAATTTCCATGAAAATAACGACTTTGCTGGAAAACACATCCTGCCGCGCTGACGTGGTTCACGCCCATGGCCTGAGCCAGTACATTGAGACGAAAAACCACAAAATTTTATTTGACATGGGTCCCAGCCCCGCGATTATGGACAACGCCCGAGTTCTGGGCGTGGATCTCGCCGCCGTGGACACGGCGGTGCTGTCCCACGGACACGACGACCATTCCGGCGGCCTCGCCGCGTTTCTTGCATGCAATAAAACCGCGAAGGTCTATTTGAGCCGTCTGGCTTTCGGGCCGTACTACGCGGTGGATGCGGGGAAAGAGCCAGCCTTCATCGGCGTTTCGGAGGAGGTCAGGGCCTATGAGGACCGTTTGACGTTCACCGGGGACGAGTTGGAGATTGACGGGGAGCTGCGGATCTTTTCCAATGTGAAAACGGCGGATTACCGCTCCCATGCCAACGACAAGCTGAAAGAAAAACGGGGAGAGGAATATCCCATGGACGAATTCCGCCACGAGCAAAACCTTCTGCTCTGTGAGGATGGTAAAGCGGTGCTGCTGGCGGGCTGTTCCCACCGGGGTATCGTGAACATTCTGCGCCGGGCGGAGGAGCTGCTGGGCCGGGCGCCGGACGCGGTGTTTGCCGGGTTCCACCTGCACAACCCCGGCACCGACGAGACGGAGCCGCGGGAGCTGGTGGAGGCCGTGGGCCGGGAGCTGCTGGCGCGGCAGGATACGGTTTATTATACCGGCCACTGCACCGGGCAGGATGCGTTTGCAATTCTGAAAGCGCAGATGGGCGGTCGGCTGCACCATATGACTGGCGGTGCCGCCGTGGAGATCTGATGCCGGATTCGGAAGCCGCCGCTCATACGTTTCCTGAAACGGGACCGGATGGCCGTTGTCGGCGAGGCTTTTCCAGATAGAAAGAGAACGAGGTGACCCACCCATGGCGGAACTGACCCCCATGATGAAGCAATATCTGAAAATTAAGGAGCAAAACCCGGACTCCATCCTGTTTTTCCGGTTGGGGGACTTCTATGAGATGTTTGACACCGATGCCCGGACGGCGTCAAGGGAGCTGGACCTGACCCTGACCAGCCGGGACAAGGACCCCAACAAGGCCCCGGAGGACCGGGTACCCATGTGTGGGATTCCCTACCACTCCAGCGATGCCTATATCGCCCGGCTCATCGCCAAAGGCTATAAGGTGGCCATCTGCGAGCAGATGGAGGACCCCGCCACGGCGAAAGGGCTGGTGGACCGGGACATCATCCGGGTGGTGACGCCGGGGACGGTGATTGACTCGGCGTGTCTGGACGAGAAGTCGGGCAACTTCCTGTGCGGGATCTATTTCGACGCCCGGAACGCCGGCGCGGCCTTCTGCGACATATCCACCGGAGAGACTCATGTCACCTCCTTTTCCGGCAGGGACCGGCTGGAGCATATTGTCAACGAACTGGGACGGTTTTCTCCCGCCGAGGCGGTGCTGAACGACGGAGCCGGCGCCGAGGAGCGGCTGCGGGAGGTCATGGAGGAGAAGTTCCACTGCCGGATGGAAAACGGTGAGAGTCGTTTTCTCCCCGGCGAGGCGGAAAAAAACATCCGCGCCCAGTTCGGCGATGCGGCATGGGAGAGTCTTCCGGCGGACAACCCGGCGGCGGGCATGGCACTGGGCGGACTTTTGAAGTATCTTTACGAGACCCAGAAGACAGATCTGAGTCATATCAATAAACTGGACTACTATGAACAGGGCTGGTTCATGGAACTGGACCTGACTGCCCGGAGGAATCTGGAGCTGACGGAGACTCTGCGAAACAAGGAGCGGCGGGGGAGCCTTTTGTGGGTGCTGGACAAGACAAAGACCTCCATGGGGGGCCGGTGCCTGCGGGGTTGGCTGGAACGGCCGCTGCTTTCCGTGACCGCCATCAACAAGCGGAATTCCGCCGTGGCTGCGCTGGTGGACAATACGATTGGGCGCGAAGAGCTGTGCGCAGCTATGAACGGACTGGGAGATCTGGAGCGGCTGATCGGCCGCATTACTTACGGAACCGCCGGCGGCCGGGATCTGGCGGCGCTGCGGTCCGCCATCGAGCGGCTGCCCGCCATTGCCGACCAACTGGCCGCTTTTTCCGACCGGCGGCTGAAGGAGTTGACGGACCAGCTTGACCTTTTGCAGGATGTCGGGGAGCTGATCTCCTCCGCCATCTGCGACGAACCGCCGTTTTCCGTCCGGGAGGGCGGCTTTATCCGGGAGGGGTACGACGCCGAGGTGGACCGTCTCCGGGGCGTGATGGACGGAGGCAAGGGCCTCATTGCAAATATTGAGGCCCAGGAAAAGGAGAAAACCGGCATCCGGACGTTAAAGGTGGGCTTCAACAAGGTGTTTGGATACTACATCGAGGTCAGCAAGTCTATGATCGATAAGGTCCCGGAGGGCTATGTCCGCAAGCAGACCACCGTGAACGGAGAGCGGTACATCACCCAGGAGCTCAAAGATCTGGAGCACGAGATCCTGACCGCTTCAGAGCGGGTCGTGGCACTGGAATACCAGCTGTTCACCAACCTCCGGGAAAAAATCGTGGCCCAGGCCCCCCGCATCCAGCGCACGGCCGCCGCCGTGGCGGAGATCGACGCGCTGGACTCTTTGGCGGCGGTGGCCGTGCGGGACGGATACTGCCGCCCCGATGTGGATGAGTCCGGCGTCATCGAGATCACCGCGGGACGGCATCCGGTGGTGGAGCGGGTTTTGAAGGACAGCCTGTTTGTTCCAAACGACACATTCATGGGCGAAAAGGAGCAGCGGGTCGCCATCATCACCGGCCCCAACATGGCGGGTAAATCCACCTATATGCGTCAGGTGGCCCTGATCGTGCTGCTGGCCCAGATCGGCTCCTTTGTTCCCGCCACCGCCGCCCATATCGGCGTGGTAGACCGCATTTTTACCCGCATCGGCGCCAGTGACGATCTGACGGCGGGGCAGTCCACCTTCATGGTGGAGATGACTGAGGTGGCGGATATTCTCCGCCACGCGACGAAAAAGAGTCTCCTGATTCTGGACGAGATCGGGCGCGGAACCTCCACCTTTGACGGCATGTCCATCGCCCGGGCGGTGGTGGAATACTGCGCGGACCCTAAAAAACTTGGCGCTAAAACGCTGTTTGCCACGCATTATCATGAGCTTACAGAGCTGGAGAACACCCTGCCCGGCACGGTGAACTACAATATTGCCGTGAAAACCCGGGGCGAGGATATCATCTTTTTGCGCAAGATTGTCCCCGGCGGGGCCGACCGGAGCTACGGCATCGAGGTGGCCAGGCTGGCGGGCCTTCCGGACAAGGTGGTGGCCCGGGCCCGCACCGTACTGGAACAGCTGGAAAATGAAAACGGAGTCCAGTATGTGAAGCCCCGACAGGAGAGGGAGCAGGTTTCTCTGGACGCCGTAAGAGAGGGCGAGGTATTGGACGCACTGCGGCGGTGCCAGCCGGATACGCTGACACCCATTGAGGCGATGGGTCTGCTCTACGAGCTGAAGCAGAAGCTGTCCTGAATTCAGACCGGCGCGGCGCGGGACAAAAAGGAGAAAAAGTATGGCAAAACAGCGATCAGGCGCGAACCTTTCCTCCGGCGAGCTGGTCGGCGGCACAATTTTCTTCGTGATTTACCTTCTGGTCCTCCCCTTTGCAACGGACCCGCTGTTCCGGCTGGTGAGCGTCCTTTTGGATGTGCATATCAGCAGCGGACTGCAAAATACGATTTATTACTATATAATCTTTGCCGTCACCGTCATTATTTTCCACGGCCTGCTGGCCCGCACGTCCCGAAACCTCGCGGACAATCTGGCGACGGCGGTGAAGACTCTGGGCGTGGGTCTCGTGGCGCTGTACGGACTCAATGAACTTACATACCGCCTTACGCACGCGCTGATGGACAATCAGACGAACCTGAACGACGTGTCTATCAACGCCCAGATCGACGCCGCTCCCCGGACGACACTGATTATCGTAATCCTGCTGGCCCCGTTTGTGGAGGAAGTTCTGTTCCGCGGCCTTGTCTTTGGCGGTCTGCGGAGCCACAGCCGGACAGTGGCGTATCTTGTCAGCTGCCTTTTGTTCGCGTTCCTCCATGTCTGGCAGTATGCCTGGGGGAGCCACGACGTCACCTATTTCTGGCTGATGATTCAATATCTGGTACCGGGGGTGGTGCTGGCCTGGGCCTACGATCACTCCGGGTCGCTGTGGACCTCCATCGGACTTCACGCGGTGGCCAACGCGCTGAGCGTGCTGGCGCTGCACCTTTGAGCGGAATTTAGAAAGGCGGTCAACATGACCATGCCCCACATTCAACAACTGGATTCCCACGTGGCCGACCTGATTGCTGCCGGTGAGGTGGTGGAGCGGCCCGCCAGCGTTGTCAAAGAGCTGGTGGAAAACGCCGTGGACGCGGGGGCGTCCGCCGTGGCGGTGGAGATTCAAAACGGCGGGATGCGCCTGCTCCGGGTAACGGACGACGGCTGCGGCATCGCGCCCGAGGAGCTGCCCACCGCGTTCTTGCGCCACGCCACCAGCAAGCTGCGCTGCGCGGAGGATTTGGGAAAGATCGGGACGCTGGGTTTTCGCGGCGAGGCGCTAGCGGCCATTGCCGCGGTCAGTCGGGTGGACATCTCTACCTGCCGTCTGGGGCAGACCGGAGCGTCCCTTCATCTGGAGGGCGGCGTACCGGAGGAGGTACGGGCGGCGGGGGTGCCGGAGGGGACCGCCATCTGCGTCCGGGACCTGTTTTACAACACGCCTGCCCGGCTCAAGTTCATGAAGAAGGACAGCGCGGAGACGGCGGCGGTGAACGGGCTTATGCAGCATCTGGCCCTGAGCCATCCGGAGATCTCCTTTAAATTCATTAAGGACGGCGTGGAGGCCCTCCATACCCCCGGCGACGGGAAGCTGGAATCTGCGGTCTACGCCGCGCTGGGCCGGGACTTTGCCCGGACGCTGACGCCGGTGGAGGGCCGGGGCGGCGAGGTGACTGTTTCCGGTTTTGTGACAAAGCCCCTCTGCGGCCGCGGCTCCCGCGGAATGCAGACGTTTTTTGTCAACGGCCGGTTCATCAAGTCCCAGCTGCTGACTGCCGCTCTGGAGGAGGGCTACCGCAATCAGCTGATGAAGGGCAAATTTCCCGGCTGTGTCGTGAAGCTGGACCTGCCGGTGACGGCGGTGGACGTGAATGTCCATCCGGCCAAGACCACGGTGAAGTTTGCCCGGGAGCGGGAGGTGTTCGACGCGGTGTACCACACCGTGCTGGACAGTCTGGCCGCAGACGGACTGCCTCAGGCGGAGGCGCCGAAGCCGGATACGGTGAAAAATCCCCGGCAGGACTTTTATCAGACCATGGACGCAAGGTCTTTCCGCCACAGCGCGCAGGCCGGCGGAGGGAAGCCCCAGGCGGACTGGAGGTCCGCGTCCAGCTCCGCCGCCCCGGCCCGGAATCCGGCGCAAGAAGGGACGGCCGCTCCCGCCGGATGGAAGACGGAACGGCCCGCCCTGCGGGTGGCGGACAGCGTGCGGCAGACGTTTGCATATACACCGTCCAGAACAGTACAGGTTTCTCCGCAAATTTCCGCTTCAGGGAAATTGCTCCGGACGGAGGAGCCGAAGTCCCTGCGCCCTGCTGAAGCGGATCGTTCGGCGGAGGAAACCCCCGCATCTGCGGAGACGCCGTCCCCGGAGGGAAGACCCTTTGCGCCCGCCATTCCCATGGAGCAGGCGTCCCTGGCTCTGCCGGGGGAGCGTGTGACAAAAACGGGCCGCGCCGCCCCCTGGCGTATTGCGGGAGAGGTGCTGAAGACCTATATTGTCTGCGAGGATGAGGACCAGAACGTATGGCTTATCGATAAACACGCCGCTCATGAGCGGGTCAATTTCGACCGTTTGATGGCCTCCGCTCAGCCGCCCATGCGGCAGACGCTGCTGCGTCCCGTGGCGGCGGAGCTTTCGAGGGAGGATTGTGCCCTGTTGTTGGAAAGTCTGCCCCTTTTGGACTCCCTGGGCTTTACCTGCGAGGACTTTGGGGACGGAGCGATACTGGTGCGGGAGGTTCCGGCGGATCTGGACGCTTCGGACATCGCTGCCACGCTGGAGGAGCTCGCGGAGAATCTGCGCATCGGACGCAGCCCCACGGAAAAGCGCCAGAACCTGCTGCACACCATCGCCTGCAAGGCCGCCATCAAGGCGGGCTGGGACAGCGACGAGAGCGAGCTAAGGGTGCTGGTGGACAAAGTTCAGTCCGGTGAAATCCAATACTGTCCCCACGGGCGGCCTGTGAAGGCGAAACTGTCCAAGTACGAGCTGGAAAAGATGTTCAAGCGGGCGTAGGAAAGGAAGGCGGGGCTCTGTGGACGGAAAAGTGATCTGCGTCGTGGGCCCCACGGCCTGCGGAAAAACGCGGCTGGGCGTTCTGCTGGCCCAAAAATACAACGGGGAAGTGGTTTCCTGCGACTCCATGCAGATCTACCGGGGCATGACCATCGGCACCGCCGCCGCCACTCCGGCGGAGATGGAGGGGGTTCCCCACCACATGCTGGCTGTAGCGGACCCGGCGGAGAACTGGTCCGCCGCCCGGTACGTTTCCGCCGCCACGCCGGTGGTGGAGGGCATTTTAGCCCGGGGCAGACGCCCCGTTCTGGTGGGCGGCACCGGATTGTGGCTGGACACCCTCCTGCGGGGACACGGCTTTGCCCCCGGCATGGCGGGAGGCACCGTCCGGACGGAGCTGGAGACTCAACTGGCTAAAAACGGCATTGGCCTTCTTCTGGAGGAATTGCGCCGGGTGGACCCGGCCTCTGCCGAAAAGCTCCACCCCGCCGACGAAAAGCGCATTCTCCGGGCGCTGGAGGTCTTCCGGGAGACGGGGAAGACGATCTCCGCCCACGACGCGGCGGAGCGGGCGCTGCCGCCCAGATTTGCCTCGGTAAAAATCGGGCTGCGGTTTGCGGACCGGAAGGATATGAGGGCCCTGATCGACCGCCGGGTGGACGACATGGTGGCGTCGGGCCTTCTGGACGAGGTGCGCTCGCTTTTGAACCGGGGCCTTCCTCGGAGCGCCACAGCCTTGCAGGCCATCGGCTACAAGGAGTTTGCCGGTGTGCTGGAGGGTGAGAAAACCGAGGCGGAGGCCGTGGAGGAAGTGAAACTCCGCTCCCGGCAGTATGCCAAGCGGCAGCTGACCTGGCTGCGGCGGGATGCCAATATCCACTGGATTGAATGGGAAAAAACCCGGGATTTTGTCCAGGCCGTGCAGATTTCGACTGAAATCCTCTCTGCGGAGGGCTTATTCTAAATTCAAAGCGGACAGAGAGATTCGCGTCCGCTTCAAAAAAAGAAAAGGAGCGGGTACATATGCAGAGTAAGGCAAATCTACAGGATATTTTTCTCACCAAGGCCCGGCGGGATCGAGTCCCCGCCACACTGTTTTTGATGAACGGCTTTCAGATGAGGGGTGTCATCACGGGATTCGACCCCTTTGTGGTGGTGCTGGACTCCGAGGGAAAACAGCAGATTATTTATAAGCACGCGATTTCCACCATCGCGCCGGTGCGGGCGGTGGATCTGAGCGAAGAATAAGCTCACCGTCATGCCGCGGCGGGACGGAAACACACCGCCCTGCCGCTCGGTAAGCCGCAGAAATTAAGAAGGTACCTATGAAGAAAAAAAAAGCCCCGAAAATTGAATCCGCCCGGAATTCGATGACGGAACGCGGCCCCGCTCAGGAGGATTCAAAGAAGAAAAACGGATCGCCGGGAACCAAGGCTCTGACGGCTCTGATCTGCCTTGCGGTGCTGACCTATTTTGGCATTCAGGTCTACGACTCCTGCGCGGATCCGCTGATCTCCGCAGTGGCTTATACCTATCAGGTGGAGAATACCATCTCCGTCACCGGTTTCGTGGTGCGGGACGAGCTGGTTCTGGAGGACTCCGGAGGCGGGCTGCTGAGGCTGACCCGGTCGGAGGGGGAGCGGGTCTCCGCGGGCGGCAAAGTGGCGCAGATTTACTCCGATCAGACATCATTGGATCGTCAGGCGGAGATTGATAAGCTTCAGACCCAGCTGGATCAGCTGAACTACGCGTCGGAGGCGGCCTCCGCCAGTGAAGTGGCCCTCCAGCTGGACAGCCAGATTGCGGAAAAACTGGTCGCCATGCGCCAGGCTGTGGCGTCGGACCGGCTGGATACGGCGGCGGACAGCGTGGTAAATCTGGAGGCGCTGGTGCTGCGCCGGGACTATACTTATACGGATGCGGAGGAGCTGAAAGCGCAGACAGCGGATATTCAGAGCCAGCTGAACACGCTCAATGCCCAGTCCGCCGGTTCCTCCCGGACGGTCACAGCGCCCAGAGCGGGCCTGTATTCCGCCGTAGTGGACGGGTATGAGTCCGTCCTGACGCCGGATGCGGTGGACACGCTGACTCCCTCTGGCCTCAGCAGCCTGCAGCCCTCCGGCGCTTCCAGCGACCTTGGAAAGCTGGTGCTGGGAGACACGTGGTATTTTGTGACCAGTCTCTCCGCCGCGGACGCAAAAAAGTTCACCAAAGGGACGTCGGAGACGCTCCGGTTTGCCAAGGGTGTGGACCGGGATCTGAGCGTGACTGTCCAGTCTGTCGGCGCGGAGGAAAATGGCCGGGTGGCCGTGGTGTTTCGCGGGCGTACCTATCTGGCCCTGTTGACGTTGCTGCGCCAGCAGTCCGCCGACATCGTCCTGTCCTCCGTCTCCGGAATCCGGGTGCCGCAGCAGGCGATCCGGGTGGCCGATGACGGGATTACGGGCGTTTACTGCATCGTGGGTGTGGAGGCCCGGTTCAAGCCGGTGAAGGTGCTCTGGTCCGCCGATGATGAATACGCGCTGGTGCGCGCTCTGGGGACGGGCGAGACTGCGCTTCGTCCCGGTGACGAGGTCATTTTGTCCGCGGGAGGATTGACGGACGGCGCGGTAGTCAGCTACGCCGGATAAAGAGAAAGGAAGTCGTTGTCATGTCGATCAGGGGAAATATTGAAGCCGTGCGGGTAAAAATTGCGGAGGCGGCAAAGGCCGCCGGTCGGGACCCGGCGGAGATCACGCTGGTGGGTGCCAGCAAGATGAACGACGCCGCCGCCTGCCGGGAGGCCATTGCCGCCGGAATCGACGCGCTGGGGGAAAACCGGGTCCAGGAAATGGCCGAAAAGCTGGCGGAAAACGCCTATGACGGCGCGCCGCTTCACTTTATCGGGCACCTGCAGCGCAACAAGGTCAGGCAGGTGGTGGGAAAGGTAGCTCTGATCCAGTCCGTGGGGTCCGATCCGCTGCTGGACGAGATCGAAAAGCAGGCGGAAAAGCTGGGCATCGTTCAGGACATTTTGCTGGAAGTAAATGTGGGCGGAGAAGAGGCCAAGAGCGGCTTTGCCCCTGGAGAGATATCCACAGCCGCCGGCCGGGCGAAGACACTGCCCCATGTCCGTCTCCGGGGACTGATGACCGTGCCGCCCATTGAGACCACCTCTGGGGAAAATCTTACAAATTTTCAAAAAGTAAACAGGCTTTATGTTGACATAAACCAAAAACTGTATGATAATACATTCGATATATTATCAATGGGGATGAGCGGCGACTACCCCGACGCCATCAGCGCCGGCGCCACCATGGTCCGCGTGGGAACGGCCATTTTTGGTCACCGGGTGTACCCCGCCACAAATCAGGAGGGAACAGTATGAGCCTTTTGGATGAACTGAAAAAATGGACCCACCCCTATGAGGATGAGGACGAGGAATACGACGATTTTGAAGAGCCGTCCCGAAGGGACAGCATGTTTGACGACCGCAAATCGGCCCGCGCGGAAGACCGCCACAACAAGGTGGTGAACATCCACGCAACCACCCAGCTGAAAGTCGTTCTGGTAAAGCCGGAGCGGTTTGAAAACGCCTCTGAGATTGCGGACCACCTGAAGGACAAGCGAACCGTGGTATTGAATCTGGAGTCCACCAACAAGGATGTGGCCCGGCGGCTGATCGATTTTCTGTCCGGCGTCGCCTATGCCGGAGAGGGCAAGATCAAAAAGGTTGCCGCAAATACGTACATCATCACGCCTTACCACGTGGATATCGAGGGCGATTTGATCGACGAGCTGGAGAACAACGGACTCTACTTTTAAGGCCGCCCGCGCATTGATCGGGAGAGAAAATTTTTGAACCGGCGTCCCCACATGGACGCGGAGGGGGTATTTGCATTGCTGACACCGCAGGAGGTTTCCGGCCACGCGTTCACAAAGGCCGTCATGGGCGGCTACAATATGGCCATGGTGGATGAATTTCTGGACGAGCTGACCGACGATTACACGGCGCTCTATAAGGAAAACGCAGCGCTGAAAGCGAAGCTGAAGGTTCTGGTGGAGAAGGTGGAGGACTACCGCGCCACCGAGGATTCCATGCGGGCCACGCTTCTGACCGCCCAGAAAATGGCCGATTCCATTGTCCGGGAGGCAGAGGCAAAGCGCGACCAGTTGTTGCGTGATGCGGAGACTCAGGCTCAGGAGAAGATCTGCGCCCTGCGCCGGGAGGCGGAGGAGGCACAGGAGCGTCTGCGCGCGGGCCAGCGGGAGATAGCGTCCTTTTCGGAAAAGGTGCGCGCCGTTTGCCAGCAGGAGATACAGTTTTTAGACCAGCTTCCTCAGGCGGCTGTGGACGCCCGGGAGGAGCCGGAGCCGGACGTCCCCGCCAGGGAGATTGAAGAAAAGATAATGGATACCATTCGGCAGGAGGCCCCTGCGGTAGCGGAGGCGTTCGCTCCGGAAACCATCCCCGCTCAGGCTGCAAAAGGTCAGCCTGTGCCGGAGAGCTCTCCGCGGCAAGAGGAACAGCCTCCCATATCCGCGGCGGAGCCGGAACAGAACAGCGAATTTCCCTATCCCGAGGGAAATCCCTTCGTCCCCATGGCGGACGAGCCTCCCGGGAAGATTGAACTGGACGAGCTGAAATTCGGACGAAACTACAACCGGTCAGAATAAATACGCCGGGAGCAAAACCGCAAAAGCGGGGGAGTGCGAGAGGCAGCCCCCTCTTTTTTGCTTTGGATCTATTGTGGGCAAACGCCTGCTTGGTAGGCCATGTGTGCTGCACAGTGGCGGATTTCAAGGCCTATGGGCATTAAATTGCTGGCATTAAGCGGACTCAAAAAGGCGGCAGAACCTTTTGACAGTCTGAAGCGGCCCGGCCGGGTCGCTTTTTTCAAACTCCGTGCCTGCGGAAGGGAGGAATCTTCATGAACCGGAACAACAGGCCCATAGTGGCATTTTTATACGATTTCGACAAAACCCTCTGCACCACCGATATGCAGGATTACGCTTTTATTCCCAGCCTTGGCATGACCCCGGCGGAATTTTGGGCGGAGGCCAACAGCTTTGGCCGGGAAAACCGCATCGACGGCATTTTGGCCTATATGTACACGATGATCCGGGAGGCGGAGCGGAAAAACCTGCCCTTCAGCCGGGTGGATCTGGTGGAAAAGGGCAGGGGGATCGTCCTGTTTCCCGGTGTGCGGGATTGGTTTGCCCGGGTGAATGCCTACGGAGAGGATCAGGGTGTTCAGGTGGAGCACTATGTGATTTCTTCCGGTCTGCGGGAAATCATCGAGGGCAGCGCCATCAGCCGGGAGTTCAAGGAGATCTACGCCAGCGAGTTTTACTACGACGATACGGGAAAGCCTGTCTGGCCCAAGCTGGCGGTCAATTTCACCGCCAAGACCCAGTTTGTTTACCGCATCAACAAGGGCGTTCTGGACGTATCCAATGACCGCGACCTGAATGCCTCCATGCCCGATGACAGCAAGCGCGTCCCTTTTACCAATATGATTTACATAGGGGATGGCCTTTCCGATGTGCCCTGTATGAAGATGATGCGGGCCTACGGCGGGCAGGCCATCGCCGTATATCAGGAGTCCAACCGCACCGGCGTGGAGGACTTGCTGGCCAAGGGCCGGGTGGACTTTATCTTCCCGGCGGACTACTCCCGGGGGACGGCGCTGAACGAAACCGTGAAGAACATTCTCCGCCGCACGGCCATTACGGAGCGGCTGACAGATGAGAATGCGCAGCAGCTGCGTGCGGTGGGGCGGAGCGAACTTCCGAATCAGGCCAGCTTGTTTTAAACAAGGGAATTTCAGAAATGTGCTTTACACACTGTATAGTTGCTGGTAGACTATACAGTGTGTAATTGTGCGCAGAGCAATACGAAGGAGAGAGAAAAGATGAATACGGAATTTCCAAGGACGCTGTCCCTCCTGCGGCAGGAGCGGGGTGTTTCCCAGCGGACGGCGGCGGGGGATTTGGGGATCTCCCAGGCCCTGCTGAGCCACTATGAAAACGGTATCCGGGAGCCGGGACTGGCGTTTGTTGTCCGGGCCTGCGAATACTATCACGTGTCGGCGGACTTTATTCTGGGCCGGACCCTGTCCCGGGAAGGAGGCGCGCTGACGGACGACGATATCTTAAACATGGCCGATCAGGGAAATATTCTGCGGGGCAGCGTGCTGGCAACGCTCCAGTCCAAGCTGATCTCCGGCGCGGTGAGCGTCCTGTTTGACCTTTTGGGCAAGTTGAACGACAAAGCCGCCGTCAATGAGGCGGCCCAAATGCTGAATGGGGCGATCTACATTCTGTTCCGCCGCCTGTATCATGCCGGCGGCGGTAACGATGCCATGTTCTCCGCCCCGGCGGAGCTGGTGTCCATGGGCCTTCCCGCCGCCGAGATGAAGCTGGCGGAAACCCGGTATGTCCGGGCGCTGGAAACGCTACGGGTACAGGGAGACCCGTTCCCGGAAATAACCGGCGAGTCGCTGAGCAAAAACTATCCTGGCAGCGGCCAATGTATCGCTCAGGTGCTCCACAGTGCGGACGCAAAGACCGCGGGCCTTATGAAAGAGTAGAGAGATGGGATTTCAGTCTCTGGCATTTTTACTGTTTCTGACGCTGACGGAGACCCTCTGCCCATTGGCGAAAAACCGCAGGACCGGGGTCGTACTGCTGATGCTGGCCTCCGCAGTATTTTACACATGGGGGCTGGGGGAACATGCCCTGGAGGGCCTTGGCATCCTGCTGGTGGGCGGAGTCCTCACCTTTGGGGCTGCGCGGTACTGGCTCTTTGGGCAAAGGGAATCCCGGCGGAGGGCGGCGCTGTTTCTGGCAGCAGCGTGGCACATCGCGGTGCTGCTGGCCTTTAAATATCTCGGCTTTTTCACCGGCGGGGCCGTTTCACCGGGATGGGCGCCGCTGGGCCTGAGCTTTTTTACCTTTCAGCAGCTTTGGTTTTTGAAGGAGATCCGGACGGGGGAGCTGCCCCCGGCGGCGCTGAAGCGGATTGACGGGGATACCTTCACGCTGTTCAGCCTGTTTTTCCCCACGGTGTCCTCCGGCCCCATTCTGCGCCCCGGTGCGTTTTTCCCCCAGGCACAGGGCGAAAAATTCCTGCGCCCCGACTGGGACGACCGGGCGGCGGGACTGTACGCCATTGCCTTCGGCATGGCAAAAAAGGTGCTGCTGGCGGACGCTCTGGGCGCGGTAGTGAACGATGGATACCAGCATTTGGACCAGCTCACCGCTCCGGCGGCGTGGCTGGTGATTTTGGGCTATACCCTGCAATTGTATTTTGATTTTTCCGGTTACTGCGATATTGCGGCGGGCGCGGCCCGTCTTCTTGGCATCCGTCTCCCGGCCAACTTCGATTCGCCCTACCGGTCGCTGAGCGTGGGGGAGTTTTGGAAGCGGTGGCACATCACACTGACCACGTTTTTGCGGGAATGTCTGTACTTTCCGCTGGGGGGCAGCAGACGGGGCCGGATTCGGACGTACGGGAATATTTTGCTGGTGTTTCTTATCAGCGGCTTTTGGCACGGCGCGGGCTGGACGTTTCTCGCGTGGGGGCTGCTCCACGGCCTTGCCCAGGTGGGGGAACGGGCTGCGGGAGCGCGGCTGACCCGCTTGCCCGCGGCGCTCCGTTGGACGGGGACGTTTTTGTTTGTCAATCTGGCGTGGGTATTCTTCCGGTCGCCGTCCCTGACGGCGGCGGGAACGGTTTTGCGCGCGGCGTTTATCGGCGGCGTGGGTCTCCCCCCCTGGCTGACGGAAGGATTGCTCTCCTCGGAGGCGGAGGCGCTGAACGTATTGGGCCTCGGCGGAAGGGCGGGGTTTTTGCTGCTGGCGGCGGTGTATCTGGTTGCACTGACTGCCGCTTTAAAACCGGGGAATACGATTCGCCGGATGGAGACTTTTCGGCCGACCTTCGGGCGGTGCGCGGTGTGCTGTGTACTGCTGGTCTGGGCGACGCTGTCGTTTTCCGGGGTCGCCACGTTTATCTATGCAAATTTCTGAGGAGGGCGCTTTGAACGAGAGAAAAAAACGCTGGGCGGTGGGGGTTTTGGCGGGCTTTCTGGCGATTTTGTCCCTGTGCGCCGGGACAGTTCGGGTGATCGACCCGTTTTTCCACTACCGGGACCCGAACCCAGACGCAGAGGTCTGGTTTGACGAGCGGTATCAAAACGCCGGGCTGCTCCGCAGCCAGAGCTATGAGACGGTGCTGATGGGGACGTCGCTGGCGGCAAACTACCGTCCCTTCTGGTTCGACGTGTTTTACGATACCTCCACCGTGAAGGTAACCTTTCCCAACGGCGGGTTCCATGAATTTACCCAGGCGCTGGACTATGCCTTTGAAAAACAGAATGTAAAACGGGTAATCTTCGGTCTGGACCCCAACATTCTGGCCCGACCCGCGGCGGACGCGCCGGACCAGCTGCCGGATTACCTCTACGACGACGACCCGTGGAACGACGGGCGGTATCTGCTCAACAAGGACGTGCTGATCCGCTCGGCCTACACCGTCTGGAAAAAGGCGCGGGGACAGACTCAGGCACTTCAGGATGCCTTCTTATGGGACGGGACGCTATATTTCAGCAGGAAGCTGGCCCTCGCCAGTTATCAGCGGCCCGAAATCGCAGCAAAGCCGTTTCCGGCGGATGCGTTTTCGCACGATTGCGACGAAAATCTGGCGGTGGTAAAAAGCTGGGTCGAGGGGCACCCGGATACGCAGTTTGTCTTCTTTTTCTCACCGTACAGCATTCTCTATTGGGATAAAATGCAGCGCCTGGGGGAGACAGACGCCATGTTCGCCCTGCTGCGCCGCACAGCGGAGGAGCTACTGCCCTATGAGAATGTGGACTTGCAGTGCTTTTTGACGGATACGGACGTCATCACCGACCTGGACAACTATGCGGACCACATCCACGTGGCCGGACGGGTGACTTACGCCATGGCGCAGGCCATGCCAAGTGGGGAATATCGTCTGACGGAAGAGAATTACCGGCAAAGGCTGGACGCGCTTCATGAGTTTGTGGTAAACTACGACTACGAAAAAATCTTTGCATAAAAAAACCCGACAGGCGGGTCTTGTGAATTTGCCAAGGAGGTTTTCATTATATGACCGATCAATCCCATATCCGCAATTTTTCCATTATCGCCCACATCGACCACGGCAAGTCCACGCTGGCCGACCGTCTGCTTGAAAAATGCGGGGCCGTCTCCGCCCGGGAGATGGAGAGCCAGCTTCTGGACAACATGGATCTGGAGCGGGAGCGGGGCATCACGATTAAGGCCCGCGCCGTCAAGCTGAACTACAAAGCTGCTGACGGTGGGGTCTATGAGCTCAACCTCATCGACACCCCGGGCCACGTGGACTTCAATTATGAAGTATCCCGTTCCCTTGCCGCCTGTGAGGGGGCGGTGCTGGTGGTGGATGCCACTCAGGGCGTGGAGGCTCAGACGCTGGCCAATACCTACCTCGCCATGGAACACGATTTGGAAATTCTGCCCGTGTTCAACAAGATCGACTTGCCCGCAGCCGACCCGCAGAAAGCCAAGCACGAGGTGGAGGACATCATCGGGCTGCCCGCTATGGACGCACCGGAGATTTCGGCGAAAATGGGCATCAACATCGACGCGGTGCTGGAGCGGGTGGTGAAGGACGTCCCCGCCCCCAAGGGCGACCGGACCGCGCCGCTGAAGGCCCTGATTTTTGACAGCCAGTACGACGCCTATCGCGGTGTCATTGTCTACATGCGGCTGATGGACGGGACCGTTCGGCCGGGAATGCAGGTGAAGATGATGGCCTCCGGTGCGGTGTACGGCGTGGTGGAATGCGGACACCTGCTGCCCCTGGGCCTGGAGCCCTGTCAGGAGCTGGAGGCTGGCGAGGTGGGCTATTTCACCGCCAGCATCAAAAATGTACAGGATACCCGGGTGGGTGACACCGTTACCGGCGCGGAAAATCCGGCGGCGGAACCGCTGCCCGGTTACCGTCCCGCTCAGGCCATGGTTTACTGCGGCATTTACACGGAGGACGGGTCCAAGTACCCGGACCTGCGGGACGCGCTGGAAAAGCTCCGGCTGAACGACGCGTCTCTCTCCTTTGAACCGGAGTCCTCGGCGGCGCTGGGTTTTGGTTTCCGCTGCGGCTTTTTGGGGATGCTCCATATGGAGGTCATTCAGGAGCGGCTGGAGCGGGAATTTGATCTTGACCTTGTGACTACGCTCCCCTCTGTCATTTACCACGTCACCAAGACCGACGGCACGGTGGTGACCGTGGACAACCCCCACAATTACCCGGATCCCGCGACCATCGAGCACGCGGAGGAGCCCTATGTAAAGGTTTCCATCATCAGTCCCAACGAGTATGTGGGGAATATCATGCCCATGTGCCAGAACCGCCGGGGCGAGTTCAAAGACATGCAGTATCTGGACACGAATCTGGTGGAGCTGCACTATCAGATGCCCCTCAACGAGATCATCTATGACTTTTTCGACACGCTGAAGGCCAACACCAAGGGTTATGCCTCGCTGGACTACGAGCTGTCGGACTACCGGCCCAGCGAGCTTGTAAAGGTGGATCTGCTGCTCAACGGCGATCAGGTGGATGCCCTCTCATTCATTGCCCACAGGGATAAGGCATATCCCCGCGCCCGGCGGCTTTGCGAAAAGCTGAAGGACAACATTCCCCGCCAGCTTTTTGAAATTCCCATTCAGGCGGCCATCGGTGGTCGGGTTATCGCCCGAGAGACCGTGAAGGCCATGCGCAAGGATGTGCTGGCCAAGTGCTATGGAGGCGACATCACCCGGAAGAAGAAGCTTCTGGAAAAGCAGAAGGAGGGCAAAAAGAAAATGCGCTCTCTGGGAACCGTCCAGGTGCCGACGGAGGCGTTCCTCGCCGTACTCAAGCTGGACGAGGACGAATGAACTTCCTTTTTTCGCCTATACGAGCGGAGAGATGAAAAAGCGCCGCCCGTCCGGCGGCGCTTTTTCGCGGCCCGCAGCGCAATGCGCAAAGCTTTCGCCGAATCTCCAGGTGCTTTTTGTGGAGTTTTCAAAATTAAAAAAACCCACTATTATATGCATAAAGTTTCATATATAGTTGCGTGAAATACTGGGATTTTAAAAATAAAAATGAAATAAATTGTGGAATATCTTGACTTGCTAATCAAAATTCACAAAAAGTAATACCTTTTATTCAAAAAGACTATATACAAATTTGTGAATATTTTTTAAGAACCTGTTGACGGCGAAAGGGGAAAAGCGGATAATATTATCTTAATGAAGATAAGACTGCTGGAGTGCGGCTTGAAGACGGCGGGACGCGAAAGGAATGGTCAAAAAACATGAAGAAAGCGTATCTGGTTTTGCAGGACGGACAGGTTTTCCAGGGAACCCGGTTCGGCGCGGAAAGAGACACCGCGGGAGAACTGGTGTTTACCACCGGCATGTGCGGCTACATTGAAACGTTGACTGACCCCAGTTACTATGGGCAGATCGTATTGCAGACCTATCCTCTGATGGGAAACTATGGTGTTATTCCCGAGGATTTCGAGGGAAAATGCTCCGTCCGGGGCTACGTAGTGCGGGAGTGGTGCGACACACCGTCCAACTTCCGCTGTGAAATGGATCTGGACGCCTTTTTAAAGAGGGAGAACGTTCCGGGCATCTGCGGCGTGGACACCAGAGAGCTGACCCGCATCATCCGGGAACACGGAGTGATGAACGCCGTGATCTGCGATGAAGTCCCGGCGGATCTCACGGAGGTGAAGCGGTACGCGGTCATTGATGCGGTGAAGTCCGTCACCTGCGAAAAAGCCTCGGTCCACCCGGCGGCGGGAGAGAAAAAATATTCCGTATCCCTGCTGGATTACGGGGCGAAAAACAACATTATCCGGGAACTCCAGAAGCGGGGCTGCGAGGTGACCGTCCTGCCAGCCGCCGTTGCGGCGGAAGAGGTGCTGGCTGGGAGACCGGACGGCATCATGCTCTCCAACGGCCCCGGCGACCCGGCCGAAGCCGTTTTTGAGATCGAGCAGATCAGAAAGATGATCGGGAAAAAGCCCGTGTTCGGCATCTGCCTTGGGCATCAGCTGACGGCGCTGGCCCTGGGGGGAAAGACCTATAAGCTGAAATACGGACACCGGGGTGTAAACCAGCCCGTCCGGGATCAGAACGGCCCACAGACCTTTATTACCAGCCAGAATCACGGGTACGCCGTGGATTCCGACTCCGTGAAGGTGGGAAAAATCAGTTTTGCCAACGCCAACGACGGTACCTGCGAGGGAATTGACTATCCGGATCTGAACGCATTCACAGTTCAGTTCCACCCCGAGGCCTGTACCGGGCCGAAGGACACCGGGTTCCTGTTTGATCGCTTTGTTGCAATGATGAAGGGAGGCGACCTCTAATGCCGTTGGATACGTCGATAAAAAAAGTCCTCGTGATTGGTTCCGGCCCCATTGTGATCGGACAGGCCGCCGAATTTGACTACGCCGGGGCGCAGGCCTGCCGCGTTCTGAAAGAGGCGGGGGTGGAGGTGGTTTTGTGCAACTCTAATCCCGCCACCATCATGACCGATCAGGCCATGGCGGACGAAATTTATTTGGAGCCCCTTACCACCGGGACGGTGAAGCGCATCCTGAAAAAAGAGAGGCCTGACAGTATTCTTGCTTCCCTCGGCGGACAGACCGGCCTGACCATCGCCATGCAGCTGGGGAAAGAGGGCTTCTTGGAGCGGGAGGGCATTCGTCTGCTGGGGACCGACGCCGCCGCCATCTCCAGGGCGGAGGACCGGGAGCTGTTTAAGGAGGCCATGGAGGCCATCGGGCAACCGGTAATTCCCTCCGATATTGCGCAGACCGTGGACGAGGCCCTTGCCGTGGCGGAGCGCATCGGCTATCCCGTCATTGTCCGCCCGGCTTTCACGCTGGGCGGTGCGGGCGGCGGCGCGGCGAATGATGCAAAGGAGCTGAAGATCATTGCTGCCACTGGCCTGGACGCATCCCCCATTACCCAAATTCTGGTGGAACGGGCGATTTTTGGCTGGAAGGAAATCGAATTTGAGACCATGCGGGACGCGGTGGGAAACGTGATCGCCGTATGCTCCATGGAAAATCTCGACCCCGTGGGTGTCCACACCGGCGATTCCATCGTGGTGGCGCCCACGCAGACCCTCTCTGATAAGGAGTTTCAGATGCTGCGCACCGCGTCGCTGGACATCATCTCATCGCTGGGCATCGTGGGCGGGTGCAACTGCCAGCTGGCGCTGAACCCGGACAGCTTTGAGTACGCCGTCATCGAGGTGAACCCCCGTGTGTCACGCTCCTCGGCGCTGGCCAGCAAGGCCACCGGCTACCCCATCGCCAAGATCACCACAAAGATTGCGCTGGGCTATACGCTGGACGAAATTAAAAACGACATCACAGGAAAGACCTGTGCCTGCTTTGAACCGGCGCTGGACTATATTGTGGCAAAAATGCCCAAATGGCCGTTTGACAAATTCGCGGACGCCAGCCGGTGTCTGGGTACCCAGATGAAGGCAACCGGCGAGGTCATGGCCATTGCCCCCGGTTTTGAAATGGCGATTATGAAGGCCGTCCGGGGCGCGGAGATCGGGATGGATACCCTGAACCGCAAGCCGGACGAGGGCGATACTGCGCCTATCCGGGAGCGGCTGGCGCGGGTGGACGATCACCGGCTTTTCACCGTGTTTGAGGCGCTGAAATCCGGTGTGGGCGTGGAGGAGACTTGCGCAATCACAAAAATTGACAGGTGGTTTCTCTGTAAGCTGCGGAATCTGGCGGAATTTGAGGGCCGACTTGCAGAAGAGGGCCTGACCGCGGCGAATTACGAAACCGGCAAGAAGTACGGCTATCCGGACGCGGCGCTCAAGCGACTGTCCGGCGCGGAAAAGCTCCCGGGCGCGCCCAAGCCCGCCGTCTACAAAATGGTGGACACCTGCGCGGCGGAATTTGACGCGGAGACGCCCTATTTTTACTCCAGCTTCGACAAAACCTGCGAGTCCCGCACCTTCCCACGGAGCGGGAAGCCCGTCATTATGGTGCTGGGTTCCGGCCCTATCCGCATCGGACAGGGCATCGAGTTCGACTACTCCTCCGTCCACTGTGTCTGGACGCTGAAAAAGCTGGGCTACGAGGTAGTCATAGTCAACAATAACCCGGAGACGGTCTCCACCGACTACGATACCGCCGACCGGCTGTATTTTGAGCCGCTTTGCCCCGAAGACGTGATGCACATTATCGACGTGGAGCATCCCGTGGGTGTTGTGGTGGCTTTCGGCGGACAGACGGCCATCAAGCTGACAAAGTTTCTGGATGGCTGCGGCGTTAAAATTCTGGGGACCTCCGCAGAGTCTATCGACATGGCGGAGGACCGGGAGCGGTTTGACGCCCTTTTGGAGCAGTTTTCCATCAAGCGCCCCCAGGGACGGGGTGTGCTTGGACTTGACGAGGCGCTCTTGGCGGCTAATGAGCTGGGCTATCCCGTATTGCTGCGCCCCTCCTATGTCATCGGCGGACAGAACATGGTCATTGCCCACAACGACGGGGAGGTCCGCCGGTACATGGACGTGATTCTCGCCGGAAAGATCGAAAATCCGGTGCTGGTGGACCAGTATTTGCAGGGTCGGGAGCTGGAGGTGGACGTAATTTCCGACGGTGTGGACGTCCTCATTCCCGGCGTGATGCAGCACATCGAGCGCACCGGTGTCCACTCCGGCGACTCTATCGCCGTATATCCCCACTTTAACATCGGCGATAAAATGCTCAAAACCATCATTGACTGCTCGGAAAAGCTGGCCCTGAGCCTGAAGACCCACGGCCTGATCAATATCCAATACCTCATCTATCAGGGTGAACTATATGTGATTGAGGTCAATCCCCGGGCCAGCCGCACGGTCCCCTATATCTCCAAAGTAACGGGCGTACCCATGGTGGATCTGGCGACCCGGGTCATGGTGGGCCAGCCGCTGAAATCCCTCGGCTACGGCACGGGACTTTACAAGGCACCGCCCTATGTGGCGGTGAAGGTGCCGGTCTTCTCCTTTGAGAAGATCACCGACGCCAACGCCTCCCTCTCGCCGGAGATGAAGTCCACCGGCGAGGTGCTGGGCCTTGGCAAGAATTTGCAGGAGGCGCTGTTCAAAGGTCTGGTCTCCGCGGGTTACAAGGTGGAAAAAGAACGGCGTGGCGGCATTTTGATCTCTGTCAACCGCCGGGATCAGCCCGAGGTGGTGCATATTGCCCGCAAGCTGGTGGACATGGGTTATAAGCTGTACGGCACCGAGCGCACCGCCTACGAGATCTCCCAGCTTGGTACCGATGTGGAGGTGGTGGGTAAGCTGGGGCAGGATAACCGGGTGTTCCAGCTCCTTGAGGAGGGGAAGATCGACTTTGTGATCCTCACTGGATCCACGGAACCGGCCTATATCCGGGACTTTATCCACCTGAACCACCGCTGCGTCCAGCTGGGTATTCCGTGTTTGACGAGTCTGGATACCGCCGCGGCGCTGACGGACATTCTCGCCAGCCGCTACACCCAGCACAACACGGAGCTGGTGGATATCTGCCACCTGCGGACGAAGCGGCAGAAGCTGCCGTTTGCAAAGCTCCAGACCTGCGGCAACGATTATATTTTCCTGGAGAACTTTGAAGGCTCCATCACCTGCCCGGAGTCCCTGTGCATTACCCTCTGTGACCGTCATACCGGCATCGGGGCGGACGGCATCATTTTAATGGAAAATTCTAAAATCGCGGATGCGAAAATGCGGATGTTCAACGCCGACGGGTCCGAGGGCAACACAGCGGGCAATGCTCTGCGCTGCATGGGCAAATACCTGTATGACAAGGGCATTGTGAAAAAAGAGAACCTGCGGATTGAGACTGTCAGCGGCATGAAAGCCGTAAAGCTCTATACCATGAGCGGACAGGTCACCTCCGCCTGCGTCTCAATGGGACAGGCCACACTGGACGCGCGAAAATTGCCCACAACGCTGACGGACAGTCAAATTGTGGAGAAACCTGTGGAAATTGGCGAAAACTTGTGGAATATCACCTGCGTGGATATGGGCAACCCCCACTGTGTGGTGTTCTGCCGGCGGGTGGACGGCGTGGATTTGCCGGTTGTGGGGCCGCAGTTTGAACATGCCGCCATTTTTCCCGAGCGTATCAACACGGAGTTTATCCGGGTGGTGAACGAGAGCACCATTAAGATGCGGGTTTGGGAGCGGGGCAGCGCCGAAACCATGGCCTGCGGTTCCGGGGCCTGCGCCGCAGTGGTGGCGGCGGTGACGGGCGGCTTATGCCAAAAGGGCCGGGACATTACCGTAAAGGCCGCCGGAGGCGACCTGACCGTCAACTATACCGACGATGGAGTGACGCTTACCGGCGACGCAAAGCTGGTATACGAAGGCGTCGTGGAATATTGAGCTCCGGGCGCCTGCATTTGCCGGCGCCCGGATTTTCTGGAGGAGATCATATTTTGAAAAAGAAAGGACTTCAGCGTTCTGAGAGCTTTTTGGTGGCGGCGTTGCTGGCGTTGTCCGGAGGCCTCCTGGATGCGTATACCTATCTTTCGCGGGGCGGTGTTTTTGCCAATGCCGAGACGGGAAATATTGTTCTGATGGGCATACATCTGGCCCGGGGGGAGTGGAGCGCGGCGCTTTCGTATCTGGCCCCAATCATGGCATTTGCGCTGGGGGTGCTTGCGGCGGAGTTCGTAAAAAACCGCCGCTTTCACAAATCCGGGCGGTTCCATTGGCGGCATTTTACGCTGGGGACGGAGATTGCGGTGCTGATTGGGACGTCCTTCATTCCGCAGGGCGAGCTGGACGGGCTGGTGAATGTGATGGTGGCATTTGTGTGCGCCATGCAGGTGGAGACGTTCCGCAAGGTGGAAGGCCACGCCTTCGCAACCACGATGTGCACCGGAAACCTGCGCAGCGGGACCGAAGCGCTGTATAACGGCGCGTTGTATCGGGACAGGACGCTGATGGAAAAAGGGGCCTGCTATTACGGCGTAATCTGCTGGTTTATTGCGGGGGCGGCCTTGGGAGCCATGCTGTCGGGGCTGTTTCCCCAGCGGGCGGTATTGGGAGCCGTGGCTTTCCAGTTGGCGGCTTTCGCGGCGATGATCGCGTGGGAAAAGCAGTGATGCGGAGCTGTTGACAGGAGGGTGGTTCGCCGCGTATACTTAAACTGCCTGTCGAGTAAACAAAATACAAATATGTAAAATTTTTTATATTTTTGCGCTGAACGGCAGACATGTTAGTGGGGAAGACCGCTAAAAACAGACGAGAAGGAGAGGAATGGAGATGGAGTACAAAATTGAGGGGCAGCCTTTGCCAGTGGTCGTCTGCCAGCTGACTGTCAACGCCGATTTGAATTTGCAGTTTTTCGCCGGTTAAAAAATGTAGGAAAACAGCGGCGAGGGAATGTCCTAAAATTAGTTTTGTCCCTGCTCGAAGAGGGTATTGACGATGTGCTGTTTTTGCTTCATATATTCTTTGCGTTCTTTTAGCCGGTAGCTTTCGCCCTTGATATTGACGACGGTACAGTGGTGCAGAACACGATCGAGTATCGCGGAGGCGATGGTGACATCAGCAAAGATCTCGTTCCATTGGGAAAAGGTCTTGTTGGAGGTAAAGACTGTTGAGACCTTTTCATACCGTCTGGCAATAAGCTGAAAGAACAGGTTCGCCCCCTGAATATCCATTGGGAGATACCCGATTTCGTCGATGATGAGCAGCTTGTATTTACCCAGAGTTTTGAGCTTATCTGGAAGACGGTTTTCAAAATGGGCCTTTTTGAGCTGCTCAATCAGTGAGTGGCAGTTAATGTAGTAAGTGGAGAATCGATGCCTGGCGGCGACCATCCCCAGCGCCGAGGCCAGATGGGTCTTGCCCACGCCTGGTGGTCCCAGGAAAACGATATTTTCTCCGTTTTCAAGGAAACGCATGGTGGCCAGTTCCTCGATCTGCCGCTTGTCAATGGAGGGCTGAAAACTGAAATCAAAGTCCTCCAACGTCTTTTTGATGGGAAAGCCCGACATCTGCACCTGTTTTTCATAGGCGCGCCGCCGTTTGCTGAGCGCCTCCTCTGCAAAGATATGATCGAGCACCTCCACGATGTTAAGCTCGTCTTTTGCAGCTCTCTCAAGATAATTGTCCAGGATCTCCAGCGTGTTTTTCATTTTCAGGCTTTCAAGGTTCTCCCTGAGGCGTTCCATCGTCAGTTCCGTCATAACAATACCTCGTCATACCGGCTCAAATCATGTGGCTGGATGGGAAAATCGATGACGTTGTCACCGTCCAGCAGCGTGTTTTCGATGTCGAAAGACTGCTTGACCGTCAGCCTGCGGTAGTGATGGGCATTGACGACCATGTCCTTTTTCTGATAGGATATCCGGTGCAGGGCGATTTGCTTTCCTTCGTGGTAGACGGCGAGCAGGTTGTCCAGCGCTACGACTGCCACATCTTTGCCGGCGTATTCTGATGGCACGGAATACTGATTACCGCCGTACGAGATGAGGCAGTCTTTTTGCACCCGGCGCAGGTTAATTTTGTCGATAATATATTCGCGTTGAGAGGGTTGAGGCCCTCTTTTTTTAATCGCTCGAAGGGAATTTCGTTCGTTGTGGCATGGATTTTTCCGTTAACCTTGTTGCACCAGGCCAGCGCCTGGCCGTTGAGGTCATACAAGGAGCTATACTTGATGCCCACCATGAAATTATCCCGGACAAACTGCACGGTGCGCTCCACCTTGCCTTTCGTCTGGCCCCGGTATGGCCTTGCACAGCACAGGCTTGAATCCATAGAACCCGGAAAAGTCCTCGAACTGCCGGTTCAGGGTGCTGTCCTCCTGCTTCAGCAGCCGCTTGATGACGACCTGTTTCATGTTGTCGTACAGGATTTCCTCGGGGTATCCGCCGAAGTACCGGAACGCGTTGGCATGGCAGCGGATCAGTGTGTTTGTGCTCATGTCGGTCACAAACTCTATGTACCGTGCCCGTGAGTATCCGAGAATAAACAGAAAGCAGTACAGCTTCTTCAGCTTTCCGCCCTCCATGACGGTGTGATCCTCGAAAAATGCCCAGTCCATTTGGCCTTGCAGCCCCGGCATTGTCTCAAATCGTACCGTTGCCTTCTCGTCCAGCTGCTCCTTTTTGTTGCGTACGTATTCTCGCACGATGCTGTGCCCGCCGTCAAAGCCCTGCTCCCGGATCTTTTCCGGAATTCGCTCCGCTGAGTACGGCGCTTCCTCCAGCCATATTGCGATCTGCTCCTTGTACGGGTCCAGCTTTGACGGCTTCGCCGCGCTCAGGCTGTATACCGGCCGTGTCTCGCTCTCGGCGTATTTCTTCGCCGTCCTCGGGTCAAGGTTGTACTTGCGCGCGATCTCCGTGTAGCTCAGTCCTTTTTGCCGGTCGCTTCGGATATCCATCCAGTTTGCTCCTTCCATTCTGACACCCTTTCCGCCTCCATTACGGCAGGCAGATTGGAGTGTACCATATTGCATTTCTCTCCGCTGCAAACCTGCATTTTTTGACCGGCGTTTTCTTGCATTTTATCACTGGCGCTGACAGTGAAAAAACACGAATGTTGAAAGACGAAAAAGCCACTGCCCATAGACAGAGCTTACCGGATTTACGGTTTATACTAATGCCTATAAAAAGAACCCCGGTCAATGAAACTGGGGAACAGTCTTTCGAGAAAGTGGAGCCTACGCTGCCATGCAACAAAATCAGGTGTCGCCTTGTTTAATGATCTATTGTTTAAGGGATGTAGATTCTTTCTGAAGGGATGCGGTAATTATTTTAGATGCCAATAAAACAACAGACCAGAATAAGAACGCCCGCTGTCCCAGAGAACAACGGGCATTCGTGATCGCATTTAATTTTCAAAAAAACGAGCGGCCGGTTTCCGTCTCAATGCGTCTGCGCGGGCTCCTTTTCCGGCGCCTCTCCTGCGCTCTCTGGTGCTGTATCTTCGGGAGCCGGCCCGTTTTCCGAATTAACCTTTTTCTTGCCTTTGCGTCGGAAAAGGGGCCTCTTCGGTGCGGCGGGACGTTTCTTTTTTAAAGGCGCTTTGCCGGAGTCGGAAGTCTTCAACCCAACGAGAGAGTCCTCTTCCAAAGCGGTTCCCGAACGAGTTTCCTTATCCGGCGCGCTCTCTTTCTCGGCCTGCGGTACCTCTCCATCATCAGCGAAAGCGGTGCCGTCGTCTGAGTCCGTTTTCTTCCCAGTGGGTAGCTTTTCCGCGGCGGATTGCAGCGCTTTTACGACGCGGGAGGGCTTCACCGGCGGCGTTGTCCGCCAGTACCGGCTGGTCTTATTGAACAGCGGCTCGCACACGCTGAGTACAGAGGGCATAATAAAGATGCTGATTGTAGCGGAGATCAGTGCGCCTCGGGCCAGCATAACGCAGATCGTGCCGATCAAATCGATGCTGGAGACGAAGGACACGCCCAGCGTGGCGCAGAAGAGCACCAGCGAGCTGGTGATGATAGAGGGGTCGGAGGAGGTAGCGGCAATATGAATGGCCTCGTCCCGGCTTTTTCCGGCGCGCAGTTCTTCCTGAAAGCGGGTCGTCATCAGGATGGCGTAGTCCACCGTGGCGCCCAGCTGCACACAGCCGATGATTGTGGGGGCGATAAAGGGAATATCCGTCCCGGTAAAATAGGGCACGCCCTGATTGATATAAATGGCAAGCTCAATGGTGCCCACCAGCACCACCGGAATGGTAACGGACTGGAACACACAGAGAATGATGAAAAAGATCGCCGCGATGGAAATGTAATTGGTGACGCTGAAATCCACGGCGGAGGTCTCGATCAGGTCGTTGGTCATGGCCGCCTCGCCGGTAATCAAAGCGTTTGGGTCGTACTGTTTGATGATGCTCCGCATCTGCTTCAGCTGAGCGGACACAGCTTCGGACGCGGTGGCGTATTTGGAGTTCACCATCATCATCTGCCAGCCGCCCTGCTTGAGCATCGTGCGGACCTCGTCGGGAACAAAGAATTCCGGGATACCGGCCCCCAGCATGGAGTGATAGGACAGCACCGAGGTGATACCGGGTAAATCCTTGAGCGCATTTTCCATCTTGTTCATATCCGTGGCGGAGACATCGTCCCGCAAAAGTACAAAGTGAGACGTTGCCATGTCAAAGTCGTCCTTCAGCTTTTCGTTGGCCACGATGGAGGGCAGGTCCTGAGGAAGAGATTCATCCAGCTTATAGTAAACCCCCGCGTGGTTTTGCGCGTAGATGGCGGGTAGGAACATCAGCAGAGCCAGCCCCACAAAAACCCAGCGGTGCTTCAGAATGCGGATGTTGATTTTGTCGAAGCTGGGAATCAGCGTTCTGTGCTTGTGCTTGTCAATCTGCTTGTCAAAAATCAGCACCAGAGACGGCAGCACCAGAATCACGGTAGCAATACCCAGCATTACGCCCTTGGCCATAACGATACCGATGTCCCGGCCCAGCGTCAGGCGCATAAAGCACAGTGCCAGAAAGCCCGCGATGGTGGTCAGACTGCTGCCGGAGAGGGAACTGAACGCAGCCACAATGGCGTTTGCCATGGCATCGCGTTTATCCGCATAATTCTTGCGCTCCTCTTCGTAGCGGCGGTAGAGGAAGATGGAGTAGTCCATGGTAACGCCCAACTGCAAAACGGCCGCAATGGCTTTGGTAACATATGAGATCTGTCCCATGAAGATATTGGTTCCGAAGTTATAGAGGATAGCCAACCCGATGCTGGTCATAAATATCAGGGGCAGCACTGTAGATTCCAGCGTCACCGACATGGCTACCAGCGCCAGCAGCACGGCCAGACCCACGAAGAGCGGGAGCTCGCTGTCCATCAGATCCCGGGTATCCTTGATGACCACGGAAAAACCCGCCAGGAAGCACTTGTCGTTGCACACCGACCGCACCTGATCAATGGCTTCCATGGTTTCATCGGAAGCGCCGGGGCGGTCATACTGGATAATCATCATCGTGGCGTCCCCGGAGAAAAACATATCTCTCAGGTCGGCAGGGATAAAATCGGTGGGGATCTGAATACCCACCATGTTGCTGACCCAGATGGCATTGCTGACATGTGGAATGTCTTGAATCTCCTGAATGAGCTGATTGCTGTATCCGGCGGGCATATCCTCCACGATCAGCATACTGGTGGCCGCCATCTGAAACGGCTCCTCCAGCAATTTTTCTCCCTGAGAGGATTCCGCGCTCTGGGGCAGATACGAAAGGATATCATAGTTGATTCGGGTGGCAACAAAGCCCAGTCCCGCGGGAATCAGCAGTAAAACGGCAATCGCCACCACCAGCTTGGGCTTCCGGGTCAGCCCGTGGGCAATTTTTTTAATCACAGGGAGTCACCTTCCTTTTCCATACCGGCACTCCCTCAGTGGAAAATTCCGGTGATTGCGGACCAGAAATCCTTAAACATCTGGCCCACCCGGCTCCAAAAGCTGCCCTTGTCGGCAGCGGCTGCCGCCGTCTCATCCTCATCCTCGTCGGAAACCTTGATCTCCTCAGAGCGGATGAGGATCTGTACGCTCTGGGGCGTGGGGTTTTGATCGGAGGTCAGCGACTCCGCCAGGGCGGTGTTATCCATGTTCAGCAGATTGTCCACGTCGCCGGTATGTTCGTCCCAGGTATCCGTGATGATGCCGTCCAGATTGTCTTTCGTAACCTTGATATCCTTGCTGGTGGCAAGGGCGGCGGCGGTCCGGCGCAGCGTGGAAGCCAGACCGTCCAGCGTCTGCTTTGTCCCGGCGTCCAGCTGCTCGCCGGAGGTCCGGGCCAGCTCCTCCGTGTCATTAATCAGCTTTTCTGCGTTCCGGATGGAGCCGGCGGCGGTGACGCTCAGGTCCTCCAGCGTTTTGAGGCTCTCCTGCGCCTTGGGCTCATAGGCGCTCAGAAGGTTATTAAGCGCGTCCAAGTCACTGAGAATGACGTCTGCCTTCTGGGTCGCGGACTGTCCGATATGGGCCAGGTCCTGCGCGTCATCGATAAACCTGTACAGCGCGTTCATCTCGTCGCAGATGGAGGATAAGCCATCCACCACATCGGCGGTGGGACCGGTGATGCCGGTGAGGGTCGAGTTCGCAGAGGTAGTGACACCGCTTACGTCCCTCATCACATCGTCCAGGTTATTCAAAATCAATTCTAAAGAAGCCTGATCGGCCCCGCCAGTGCTGTAAATCGTCCAGACCTGATCCATCATGTCCAGCTGGTCATCTGTAGCAGAGGGAACACAGAATTTACAAAAATCCCGAAAACTGACCCCGTTTGCCTGAATTCCCACATACAGCTGTTGAAGCCCCTGATATTTCGGATAAAGGGTAGGATCAATCGCATTGGCTGTCTCCTCTCCTGCTTTGCAAGCCATAAGCATTTGCCCTGCCTGTTCCGTAGTATATCCCCCTAAAACAAACATCTGGGTGATAAAATCATCATTAGTGATGGTACCATCTTTGGCCCCTTCGTAAAGGGTTCCAAGCTTGGTAACTTTTTCCAGCGTATCGCTTCCGGAAACTGAGGAGGTGGTCGTACTGATCTTCGCGCTGTTCAGCGCGTCTTCCAATCTGTCCAGACTGCCGCTGAGATTCTTCATGTCGGAGGCCAGGTTCTTGAGATCCTTGCCGTCGTCCTCCAAATTTTCCAATGCGTTTCGGGTCTGGGACAGCTCCGTCTGCAACGACACGGCCACGTCGTTCATCGTCTGCAGGATATCCTTGGACTCCGTCAGCGTTTGGCTGGCGGCCTGCACCTGCTCCGCCACCGGGTCCAGCAGGGCCGCGATGCTCTCCATGTCCAGCTTCGAGGTGTCGATTCCGTCGTAGATCGTCCCCTTTCCGGCGGAAATGGTATCCCGGGCTTTGTTCAGCTCGTCAAGGCCCTTGGCGCTTGCATTGAGACTGCCGGTCATGTTGTTCAGGGCGTCCAGCGTGGTGTCAAAGCTGTCGTTCAGCTTTTCGTAGTCATCCTCCAGCTCGTCCTTGCGGTCGCTCAGCTCCGCAATCTGGTCCAGCTGGGCCAGCGTGGCTGGGACCATGAGAAACGTCATGCCGTCAAAGGTGAAATCATCGGCGCCCACCTCGATGGTGAAGTGCTCTTCCTCTCCCGGCAGAGCCAGAAACAGCACCATCCGCAAGTTGCCAACCAGCTGGACCTGTGCGCCCTCCGCCTTCAATGAGAGGATGTCATCCTGATTGAACAGGGCGGTGGCCTCTAGTGTGTAGTTGTTTTTCGCGTAGTCACTGGCATTTTCGTTGGGAAGGATATCCAGATTGATGTCCACCACGCCGGTCTGCCCCGCCAGGTCTTCCGCCTTCGTGGGGACGCCGTTCAGGGTATAGGACATGGAGATCGTCCAGGGCAGAGCGGTAAAGGGCGCGGTGGTTTTCCCCTCGAAATAAAAGTGGGACGGTGCGTCCTCGCCGCTGAAATCAAAGGTGGTAACACCGCTTTTTGTGGTGGGGACGGTGCCGTCGGTCAGATTTACCACCTCGTCGTAAGTACCGTAATCTGTCAGAGCCGTGGCGCCGTTGAGCGCGTAGCTCTTGACCACGCTGCCCTCCGTCAGGTTGCCGTAGTAGTCCAGCGTGGCATAATATGCCTCGTCATAAGTAGGGGCCACGCCGTCGCCGATTTTCTCTGTTGCCCCCACGGGGACGAGAGTCACCGGCAGCACTGCCGCCAGCAGCAGGGCAAACGCGCGGGTGAACCGGGAGGCGCGGAAACGAGGTTTGTGAACCATGAAAATGCTCCTCTCAATTATTGACATTTGTCTACTAATGTATTTATGTCAATCTTCTTAACAGAGAGGATTATAGTACGGCCCAGGGAAAAAAGCAAGAGCGTTCTTGAAAATTAATCAACAAAATTTCATTAATAAATTTTTGTTGATTTTTAAAAACGGTCGGGCTATAATAGCCGCAAGCGGCCATGCTACCGCGCTGCGGCGCATTTTGTGTAAAGGCCGTCTGAATTTCAGGCCGCTGACGCAATTCGGGCATGGCGGCTCAGGTCTACATGAACACCCGCGGCGGAAGCCGGCCGCGGCTTGGTCTTATGTGAAAGGGGCATGAACATGACGGAAAAGGCGGAGGACCGGCGATCACGGCGCTCTCAAAAGCTGCTGAAGCAGGGATTGCTGGAACTGATGCGGGAAAAAAAATTTTCCGCAATCTCCGTGCGGGACGTAACGGAGCGGGCGGACATGAACCGGGGGACTTTTTATCTTCATTACCCGGATACCACCGCGCTGCTCCAGAGCGTGGAAACGGACATGCTGGCGGAGGCCCAGCTCCTGATCGACGAGCATATGGCGGAATTTGAGGCGGACGGCTCTCTACGTCCGGTATTCAAGCCGATTCTGGACTATATTGTGGAGCACCGCCCGGAATTCGAGGCGCTGTTCGCCAACAATTCAACGAGCAACTTTACCGACAGCTTGCAGGACTTGATTCACCGCAACGGCGTCAGCCTGGTGCAGGCAAAATTTCACGGAGTCTCTCCGGCTCAGTTGGATTTTCTAATCAGCTTTATTGGATATGGGCTGATCGGCCTCATAAAGACATGGTTCGATCAGGACATGGTCCTGCCCAGAGAGAATCTGGTCCAGCAGGCGGACCGTCTGGTCAACGGTGCGGCGGAGGGAGTGCTTTCCGCCCTGGGCAAAACCAAAAATGAAAAAAGCGCCGGCTGATACCGGCATTTCGGCAGAGAGAAACACCGTGGGGCGTTTTCCTCTGCCTGTGTCTGTCATGGCTTTTTTATTTTTTCGTATAAAAGGCAGGTCTGCGCACAGACTATTTGCGGCGAAAGCCAAAGGACCGCCGGTTCCACCGGCAACCGCGATGAAACCGGAAGTCCTTCAAATCTCTTTTCATCAGGAGGCCTTTTTATGACGAAGGATTCTACCAACAGCGGCTGCGAATGCACTCCCAACTCCAGTATTAAGTGCACGGTCAACAACTGCGCCCATCACTGCCAGGACAACCAGTACTGCGGCCTGAACTCCATCTCTGTGGGCACCCATGAAACCAATCCCACCGAGTGCAAGTGCGTGGACTGCGAGAGCTTCAAGCTGAAGTAAAACGAAGCTCAGTCGGGCACGAACCAAAGTCTTTAAAAACCGCAAAATTCCCGGAGGCGGCGCCTCCGGGAATACATATAAGTGACGGAGGGAGCAGAAAATGGACGAAAAGTGGCGGGTGCGAATTGCGGGCGCGGGAGCAGGACTGGCAAATGGGCTGTTCGGCGGCGGCGGGGGAATGGTGTTTATTCCGGTTATGAGCCGGTCCTCGCTGAAAGGGCAAAAGCTGTATGCTACCTGTGTGGGCATAATCTTTCCGGTCTGCGCGGTGTCGGCGGCGGTTTATTTCTGGCGGGCGGAGTTGTCGATTCAAACGGCCCTGCCCTACTTGCTGGGAGGGCTGGTTGGAGGATTCGCGGGCGGAAAGCTGTATGGAAAGGTGTCCGCCAAGTGGCTGAAATGGATTTTTGCCGCATTTTTGTTTTACGGAGGGGTGAAGTATCTATTGTGAGCTGGCTTCTGCCGTTCCTCTGCGGAGTTGGCACCAGTATTCTCTCCGCTTGGGGAGTGGGCGGAGGAACGCTGCTGCTACTAATCATGACCCTGCTTCTCGGCGTGGACCAGCGGACGGCGCAGGGGATCAACCTGCTGTTTTTCCTGCCAACCGCCGCCGCAGCGCTGGTGTGTCACTGGAGAAATGGCTTTTTGGACAGACCCACCCTGAAACATGCCGTGCCCTGGGCGGTAATTTTCGCCCTGATCGGCGCCTGGATTGCCACGGCGGTGGATGTGAAAATTCTGCGCAAACCCTTTGGCGTCTACCTGCTCGCCTCCGGCGTTTTGATGCTGTGGCCCCGAAAGGAAAAAACAGAACCGCCGCCGGAGGACGGCTCAAAGAAACAAAATCAATAAAACGGGAAGCGAGCTTTTCGCTTCCCGTTTTTTGATTTTTCGTTATCCGGCAGACTCTTCCTCAAATGCTTCCTCCAGGTGGAGGACCACCTCCAGATACTTCCCGTCCCGCCAGACGGTCATTGGCAGATCGTCGCCAATGTTGAACTGCCGGCGGACGCTCAGAAGCATATGCCGCTCGGTGACGCTCTGTCCGGCGGCAGAAACGATCACATCTCCGGCCTTCACACCGGCTTTGTCGGCGGCGGAATCGGGGTTGACATCCTGTACCTCCACGCCCTGTGTCCCGTCCGGCAGGATTTTCGGCATGTCATAGACGGTGACGCCCAAACGGGGTTCCGGAAGGACCTCGCCGCAATCCAGAATGTCGTTCACCATTTTCTGAACCGACCGCATGGGAAGCGCAAAACCCAGACCCTCCACATTGGAGGAAAAGGACATCATCTTGATGGTATTGATGCCCACCACCTGACCGTACACATTGATAAGGGGACCGCCGGAATTGCCCTCATTCAGCGCCGCGTTGGTCTGGATAAGGGTCATGGTGCGGCCCTGAACGTCCACGTCCCGGTTGATGGCGGAGACGATGCCGTCCGTCAGCGTCCCACGCAGCTCCACGCCCAGGGGGTTGCCGATGGCATATACCGTGTCGCCCACGGCCAGGGCATCGGAATCGCCGATCTCCGCCGTGGCTAGACCTGAGGCGTTGACCTTCAGAACCGCCACGTCATTTCCGCTGTCGCCGCCCACGTACTTCGCCTCATAGGTTCTGCCGGAGGCCAGGGTGACGCTGCAATCGGTGCCGCCAGCCACCACGTGGTAGTTGGTGAGGATATATCCATCCTCCTGGAAGATCACGCCGGTGCCCACCGAAGCGCCGTAATCCAACTGAGCCATCACGGTCACTACCGCCGGATTCACAAGGCGGTAAATCTCCTGAATTGTCAGCGCGTCGCCGTGGGTGACAGACAGGCCCATGACCGCACCCTTACCGGAGGGGTAGGAGGCAATCGAAACCTTTTGCGTGTCCCAGTCCTCGCTCTGGTGGTATTCGCCGTCCTCGTCGGGCGGGGCAGAGCGGAAAAACCCGCCGCCCTGAAAAAACGCACCTACAGCCAGCGCCGTCACCGTGGCAAGGCAGATGAGAAAAATCCAAAGGCCCTTCTGGCTATGGGCCTTTTTTTCATTTGCCGCCGTGGGAACGCTCTGCGGCGCGGTGGAAGCTATTTTATCCTTCAGGTCGGGAAGTGCGGCCCGGCCCGGCATCCGCCGGGGCTGAACATAGATCCCCACCACCTCCCGCGGTACGGGCGCAGGCGGATAGTATTCCACCACCTCCTGCGGCTCAGACGGGGGGGCTTCCGTTGTGTCAGCTTCCGCCCGGACGGGAGCGGACCCTTCTGAGAAAACGCCTGTCAAAGCAGCGCGCGCGTCGTCGCCGTGCTTTTTGGAAGCGGGATATTCAAGCGGCGTCTGCGAAAATCCGGATTCCGCCGGAGAGGGCGACGGCGTTTCCCCGCCGGGGGTTCTGGGGTCAAAGAACTGATTGTTCATCTGCGATGCCTCATTATTCCGCGGTCAGGGAGAACGAAAATGTGGTGACGCCGTCCTCGCTGGTCACATCAATTTTTTCCCGGTGCTGTTCCAGGATGGTCTTTACGATATAAAGTCCCAGTCCCACACCGGTCTTGTCCTCGCTGCGGGATTTGTCGCTTTTGTGAAACCGCTCGAACAAAAGCGGCAGCTCCGCCGCGGGAATGGTGTCTCCCACGTTGCGGACGGTGACCCGGGCCTTGCCGTCCCGCCGGACAACCCCCAGATACAGCACGGACCCGGGAGTTGCAAATTTTGCCGCGTTTTCCAGCAGGTTGTAAATCACCTGGGTAATCATGTCGTTGTCCCCCAGCACCAGAATCGGCTCGTCGGGGATGTCGGCATCCACGTCAAGGCCCCGGTCGGTGATTTTCTTCTCCATGGAGATCAGCACCCGACGCATACTCTCGCACACATCAAAGTAGCACCCGTTTTTCAGCGGGTCCATGGCCTGAAGCTGGCTGACATCCAGCATCCGCCGAACCAGACGGCTCAGACGGCGGCTTTCCCCGGAGATAATCTGCAAATACTGCTTTTCACTCTCATAGGGAATGGTGCCGTCCAAAATCCCGTCGGTATATCCGGCGATGGTGGTCATGGGGGTTTTCAGTTCGTGGGAGATATTGGCGATAAACTCCCGGCGTTTGCGCTCCGTCTGCTGCAAACTCTCCGCCATGTTGTTGAAGGAAGCCGCCAACTCGCCGATCTCGTCGTTGCGGTCCGTATCCCTCATCCGGATATCAAAATCGCCGTCGGCATACCGCCGGGTGGCGGCCACCATTTCCCGGATGGGTCGGACTTGCCGCATGGCGGTAATGGAGGAGGCCATAAAGGCCACCATCAAAACGACACAGGAGGTCATGGTGAAAAGGCCGATAAACCCCTGCCACATCTCATCCAAAGAGGAATGGACCACAGATACGGCAAACACCGCGCCCACCTGCACTCCGGCCGTGTCCGTCACCGGAACTCCAACCAGCAGACGTTTTTCCGCAAAAATACCGTTCAGATCGGAACGGGAGGACCCGGTGCCCGTTGCCTGGGTTTCATCCATCAAGCTCTGCGGAATGGTGACGGACAGGCCGTCCAGACTGCTGTCGGTAGACAACAGAGTGCGGCCCTCCGTGTCACAGATCAGAAAATTCAGATCGGACATTGACGCGGCAAAACCTGTCAGCGTGGACAGCTCCGTCTGGCTGGTAAAGCCGCCGTTGCGCAGATATCCAGCGGAGAGCCGGGCCACCACAGAGGCCCGGGTTCCCATGTCGCCGATCCGTTCCTGACGGAGAAAGTTATAACCTAACGCGCTGTAGGACGCGCCCAGAAGGGCCAGTGTCAGCAGGACGGTACCCATGGTCACGAACATTTGCCGCCAGTAAAGGCCCCGGAAACGCTCGCTCAGCCGTTTCATACCTTCTCCGGCTGTTTCGCCGCCGCGCCGACAACCTCAAACTTATACCCTACGCCCCAAACAGTCTTCAGTGCCCACTGGTCGGACACGTTCTCCACCTTTTCCCGCAGGCGCTTGATGTGGACGTCCACGGTACGGCTGTCGCCGAAGTAGTCAAAGCCCCAGACTTCATCCAAAAGCTGATTGCGGGTATACACCCGGTTGGGGGTAGCGGCCAGATGGTATAAAAGCTCCAGCTCCTTGGGGGGCGTATCGATTTTCTTGCCGTCCACAATCAGCTCGTAGGAGTCCAGATTAATAATGAGCTTGTCAAAAGTCAGTTTTTTCGACGTGTCGTTGGGGATCTCCGTCCGGCGGAGCACCGCGTTGATGCGGGCCAGCAGCTCTTTCATCTCAAAGGGCTTGACGATATAGTCGTCCGCGCCCATCTCAAGGCCCTGAATGCGATCGAAGACCTCACTCTTGGCGGTGAGCATGATGATGGGAACCTTGCTGGTTTCCCGAATTTTGGCGCAGACGGCCCAGCCGTCCATCACCGGCAACATAATGTCCAGCAGGATCAGGTCCGGCGCCTGCTTCTGGAATTCCTCCACCGCTTTGCCGCCGTCTCCGGCGATGCGAACATCGAAGCCCTCTTTCACAAGATACATGTGGATCAGGTCGGAGATGTTGTGATCGTCCTCGACAACCAGTATATTACGCGCCATAGTCCTGCCTCCGTACTTTTCAAAATGTAGAACAATTATCATTATACGCCGCCGGCGAAAGATTCTTTCTTAGTATATACGCTTTTGCAGGCGGGTGTTGAATTTTCTGTAAAATACGTATTCAGCTTGCCATTTCCGTCATGGAGAGCAACCGATCCCCCTCCGTCCCGGCGGAGGAGAGGAAGGTACGCAGCGCTGCTGCGGTCACGTTGCTCCCCAGCCACACGGACACGGCGCCCCGGCGGTTTCCGATCTGCTTGAGAAGCGCGGAGGCTCCGCTGGAGGTGGTCAGTCCGTACTTTGAGCGGTTAATTCTTGGAGTCAGGGGGCAATACCCCGCCAGCTGGAGCGCGGGAATGTCGGCGTCCGCTGCGTAAACCAGCCGGGTCTTTACCCCGGCGGCGGCAAAGAGAATCTGATTCATGCCATCGAGTTGTTTCCCTGCCGAATCATCCGCGGAACTGAGCGCCAAACCAATGGCGCAGCCGGACGCCGTTAGACGCCGAAGCTGGTCGCCGCAGCGGGTGAGGGCCTCCTCCGTGAAGTAGAACGCGGCATGTTCGCCGCGATTTTCCAGCGCGTCCAGCCATTGAGTCACCGTATTTGCGTCCTCCGCCAAAAAGCAGAGGTACATGGATTTTCCCGCAGCGGTATCCTCCGTTGGTTCTGCGGTTCCCGTTTCCCCGGTGTCATCGTTCGTCGTCTGGTCGGCGGAGGCCTGCTTCTGATACTGCTGGTATTTGGATTCCAATTGATAGGTGGCGGTTTCGGCAAACATACTGTCGGACAGAACAGCGCTGCTGCTCCTCACCCGGATAAGATAACCGTGGTCCACCCGGGTATTGCTGTAAGTGCGGTCAAAATAGTGTGCCACGGGCGAAGCCGCCACAAAGGTCACGCCCCCCCGGGTCACGCACACGTGATCGTAGAGGTCGCCCTGCCCGTCGGTGCCGGAGCCGGTGCTGACGTCGAATACCAGCGATCGGCTGGAATCATACAGCACCAGGGTCTGGCTGACGATGTTATAGGAGTACCCCACGCCGGACTCCCGGAACACGGTAGCGGCGATGTACAAATACCCGCCGAACCAGAAGGGCATGGTGGAGTCGTTCAGGTCCAGAACCCGCTCGTCCACAGCGGTAAAATAAACCGAATCCTCTGCCACAGCGGCCGGGCAGAGGGTCAGCAGCATCGCCACGGCAAGCACTGCGGCGGCAAATCGCTTTTGCACGCGGCCACCTCTCCTTTTTCCACCGCGGCACGGCGGCCGCGCGGGTAAATTCATTCTTTCCTATTTTATCACGTTTCACGCCGGTTTGTAAAGCGTCCTCATCCCCGCAGCCGGGGTAAATCCAATCTTGCGCTTTACTCTTGGAGGCGTTATAATATAAATAATGGCCAAACGGCGGCGCCGCGCCGTGGAAGACGGCATAAGCCCGCGACATGTCCCGGTGAAATGACGCTGTATCCCGTTTGTGTTTTGAATCTTCCTCTGCCGCTCTCCGGCGGGGGTCCTGGTAAGGAGTTAGCTGCACCGATGTCAAAAAAACACCGCCGCCGCCGGATCACCGTAGGCCAGCGCTGCCTGATGGTACTCGCCGCGGTTTTATTTGTAGCTGTGGCTCTGACCTGCGCATACAAAGCAATCGTGCATCCACCCCAGCGGGAGGACAAGACCGCCGGGAGCGCGGCGGAGTCCGACGTCCCCTATGAGGAGCAGGATGCCGATCAGCTGGCCCTGGCGGCCAAGGCTGCCCACTCGGCCCGCAAATCCGATTTTTATACCATTCTGGTTTCCGGTGTGGACGACGGGAACGGCGGCAGCGACACCAATATTCTGGTGGCGGTGGATGCTGGGGCCGGGCAGATTTACGGAGTGAACATTCCCCGGGACACTAAGATCCGCGTCAACGGAAAAAACCACAAATTCAACGCCGCCTACAACATTGGCGGCATGGATCAGGCGGCAGCCACCCTCTCTCAGCAATTGGGAATTCCGGTGGACTACACCGTAGAGGTCAGTCTGAAGGCATTTTCTGCGCTGGTGGACGCCATTGGCGGCGTGGATTTTAATATTCCCATTGACATGGACTATGATGACCCGTATCAGGATCTGTCTATTCACTTCCGTGCCGGAACACAGCACCTCACCGGCGCGGAAGCCCTGAAAGTGGTCCGCTTCCGCCACAACAACGACGGCTCCGGCTACGGCAGCGAGGATATCGGCCGGATGAAGACCCAACAAAACTTTTTAAAGGCCGTGGCACAGCAGACGCTTCGGCCCGCCAATCTCACCAAGGTATCTACGTTTGCAAAGATTTTTCAGAAATACGTCAAGACCGATCTGGAGCTGGGCGAACTGGCTTGGCTGGGACAGGAGGCTTTTACCGTTGGGGCGGCTAACATCAATTTTTCCACCCTGCCCGGCGAATGGACCTCTCCCTATATCTATCTGAACGCCGACGAGGTACTGAATATCGTGAACGAACACCTGAACCCCTATGTGGAGGACCGGGTCCCGGAGGACCTGAACATTCTGACTTGAGACATTTTTGACCGTATCCCCCAAAGGAGGACTTATGCTGAACCTGAAAAAACGCCTGTCCGGGCTGATTCTGGCGGTTGCTCTGGCGACTGCCCTGTGCGTCCCTGCGGCGGCCGCCGAAAACTCCACCGATAATTTTATCCGGGGAAAAACTTACACCGGGGAATTTTCCGATGTGGCGGCCGGCACGACTTTTTACGACAATGTGTCGGCCCTGTATGAATACGGTCTGTCCATCGGCAAGAGCGACGGGACCTTTGGCCTTAGAGACAGCGTGACCGTGGGGCAGATCGTGATCTTTGCGGGGCGTATCCGCAGTTTGTATGCCACAGGAGACGCTGAGTCCGGCGCCGCCGGCTTCCGCCAGGAGGGGCAGGCGGCTTATGAGCCGTATCTTGCTTACTTGCAAAGCGGCGGCGTACTGGCGGCGGAATTGAATGGATTGTACCGCTTTCCCGCCACCCGGGCTCAGGTCGCCCATGTGCTGGCGGTGACTTTGCCGTCGGATGCGCTGCCGTTGGTGAACGATTCGCTGGTGACAAAGGCCTACGCCTCCCGGCAGTACATCACGGACGTGACGGAGTATACGCCCTATTACGACGACATTCTGACTCTTTACAAAGCCGGCCTCTCTGTGGGGTCCGACATGAGCGGCAACTTCGGTCCCAACGACGCCATTACCCGCGGCGCGGCTGCGGCCATGCTGACCCGCATGGTGGACCCCGCCCTGCGGATAACACCGGCGTGGACCGTTACCGACACAGCAGCCGTTAGCGATTACAGCGCGGCGGGGACTTCCTGGGGAGATCTCATTACCGCCGATACCACCTACTCCGCCGCCCCTACCACACAAAGCCAGATTACATCGGATGTTGCCTACATGCTCTCCCGTGAGACCAATGTGCTGGAGCTGGATTACGGCGCAGCCGTCTCCTCCCGGTACGTGGACAGCGTGATGAACGCGGCACTCAGCGTCGTTAAATCCTACTGTGAGCAAATGTACAACTCCGTGGAATGCACCTATGAAACCCAGACCGGAAAGGTGACGCTGACTTTCTCCGCCGTGGCGGCGGGATCAAGCCTCCCCTCTTACCGGGACTATACGCTCAACGCCGCCATCGCCGTCCATGACAAGCTCTGGAGCGAGGGAGCCATCACCGCGGACATGACGGAGACGGAAAAAGCCAGGGTCTACTTCAAGTGGATCTGCGACAACTGTGTTTACGACAGCTCCGCGGGGGACGATTCTATTTCCCACATCGCCTACTCGCTGTTCCGGAACGGACAGGCCGTGTGCGACGGATACTCGGGCGCCTATAACCTGCTGCTAAAGCTGGAGGGAATTGACTGCTACGCCCTGTCCAACTCCGATCACATCTGGACGGTGGCCACGCTGGACGGTACGACTTGTCACATCGACACCACCTGGGGCGACAGCACCGGTTCGGTGGACTACCGCTACTTTGCCATGACGGAGAAGCAGTCCTGGAACTACCATCCCTGGTAAGAATCAAATCAGAGACCGCGTCGGAGAAAAGTTTCCCCGGCGCGGTTTTCTGCTTTTCAGGCTTTTTTCATTTCCGCAGCGACAGCGGCGTTATAGAGGTCGTTCCGGCTGAGACCCGTGGTGTCGGACACCTGTCGGACCGCGTCCTTCATACGCGTTCCCCGGGCCTTCAACGCCAGCACCTGCCGAACCCCTTCGTCCGGCGTGATCTCCGTCTCCGTCCTCGGCTCCGCGCCCGCCAGCACCAGGACATACTCCCCCCGGGGGTCGTTTTCCCGATAATAAGCCGCGGCCTCGCCAAGCGTACAGCGCATGGTCTCCTCGTGGAGCTTCGTCAGCTCCCGGCACAGGGCAATTTTTCGCTCCGGGCCAAAGGCGGCGCACAGATCGTCCAGCGTGCTCCGGAGCTTGTGGGGCGCCTCATGAAACAACATAGTGCGCCGCTCGTTCTGAAGAGACGCCAGATGCTCTCGCCGTTCCTTTTTATTCGTGGAGAGGAAACCCTCAAAGGTAAAGCGGCCCGTGGGCAGCCCGCTGACCGCAAGAGCGTTCACCGCCGCGCAGCAGCCGGGGACGGACAGAACCTCCACGCTGCTGTCCGCGCAAAGACGCACCAGATCCTCTCCGGGGTCGGAGACGGCGGGCGTACCGGCATCCGTTACCAGCGCGCAGCTCTCCCCTGCCAGCAGGCGGTTCAGGACCGACTGTCCCGAGGAGACATGGTTGTGCTCATGATAGCTCACCATGGGCTTTTTGATATGGAAGTGGTTCAGCAGCTTTACGGAGACCCGGGTGTCCTCAGCGGCAATAAAATCCACCGATTCCAGCGTTTCCACCGCCCGCGGGGAAAAGTCGCCCAGGTTCCCGATGGGGGTGGCGACCAGATACAGCGTTCCGCTCATGGCATTTTCTCCTTTATTTGAACATTCGGAAATAGGCGGCGTCATACTCCGCCGTCGGGGCGCCGGTCTCATCCGTCAGAAGCAGTGGCGGCTCCGTGGAAAGACCGGGTTTTCCACCCCGGCGGGCCTCCAGAAGCAGCAGGGACGGCGCGGCCCCCGGCCGGGACTCCACCATGCGCAGCCGCTTGGGCTCCAAGCCGTTTTCCCGCAGGGCGCACATAAGATCGCACAGCCGCTCCGGCCGGTATACCATGCACAAGTTCCCGCCCCAGCGGAGCAGATAGGCCGCCGCGCGGCACACGTCCAAAAGCGTACACTCCGTCTCGCTACGGGCAATCCGCCGCGCGGCGTCCGGAGCGGCTTTACCGCTGCCGCCGGAAAAATAGGGCGGATTGGAAACACACAGATCAAAGCTCCCTGCGCCAAGCAGAGAGCGGACGTCCCGTAAATCGGCCCGCAGCGTTACAAGGCAGTCGCTCAGGCCGTTTTCCTCCGCCGCCCGAACCGCCAGCGCAGCGGCGGCGCCTTGCAGTTCCATGCCGGTGACGTGCAAATCCCGTCGGCGCTGGAGAAGCAGCAGCCCCAGCAAACCCGTTCCGCTGCCCAGATCACAAACCCGCAGTTCCGACCGTAGCCTCGGAAATCCGCCCAGCAGGAATGTGTCCGTACCGGGCTTATGAGCACTTTCATCCCAGCAAAAACGGAGGCCTCCCGGGCATAGGGTGTCCCAGTGCTCCATGGCTTGCCCCCCTTTTTTCTCCGCGGTCGATTCTTTAAACTTTATTATACGGCAGTCAGACGCTTTCCGCAAGGCATTCCCCACCCCGGCGAGGCATAATAAAAGCACCGCAGGAAACCCTGCGGTGCTTTTATGTACGTTTACCTTATTCCGCGGGAACGATGGCGCCGTTGGGGCAGGCATCGCTGCAAGAACCGCAGTCCAAGCAGGCAGAAGCGTCGATGACATAGGACTCATCGCCCTGGCTGATAGCGCCGGCGGGGCAAACGTCCGCACAGGAGCCGCAGCTTACGCAGGCAGAAGTAATTTTGTAAGCCATGGGAAAGCACCTCCATAAAAATTAGTGAATTCATTGTAACACAAGCTCAAAAAAAAGCAAGTAATTTTGCAAAAAAGATATTGGAAATTCGGCGGTTTTTTTGCGAACAACCAATTTTTATGTCACCTCGGAAAGACAACCGGGCGGTGTTCACAATTTATTTTCAAATTGGTCAAAGAAAGTCAAAAATTACCCCTTGACATTCTTCCCGACCGTGCTATACTACGTGTCAGATGAAAGGTTAAAGAAAGTCAAAGTCAAAAACAAATGTTTGAGAAAGAGGTGACACGAATGGGCATTTCCGATTTGATCGCCAGCTTCCTGCAGGAGAGTCTGGATGAATCCGACGGCGGGGTGCTGGAGGTTCAGAGAAGTGATCTGGCCCAGCGGTTCAACTGTGTGCCCAGTCAGATCAACTACGTCATGAGTACCCGGTTTTCCCCGGAGCACGGCTACATTGTAGAGAGCCGCCGGGGTGGCAACGGATACATTCGGATCACCCGGGTACGGGTGGACCGGCAGACGCTTTTGATGCACGTCATCAACTCTGTGGGCGATGGGCTGGACCTTCCTTCAGCCAGAGCCATCCTGAGCAATCTGGTGTCCTCCGGGGCACTGGAGGAAGGTGTCGGCGAGACAATGCTGATTTGTATGGGAGACAAGGCGCTGGGGGCAGTACCGCGAGAGCTGCGGGATGCCGTCAGGGCCGAGGCCATGAAGCAGGTCCTCATTCACCAGATGGGGTAATCCCCACAGTATCCCAGCGCGCGGGACAGCCAAACAGGCGCATTCATTTTGTTTTCAAAAAATATTATAGAATCTTTAAGGAGGAACTTATCATGAAATGCCAAAATTGTGGAAAGAATGAAGTTAATTTCATTTATAAAAGCAATGTCAACGGACACGTGGAGGAAGCGCACCTTTGCAGCGAGTGTGCCGAAAAACTGGGCTATACCCAGGCGGTGGCGGCGCAGAGCCGCAGGATAATGCAGGGCTTTTTCGGAGGCGGACTGCTGGATGATTTCTTCAGCCCGCAGCCCTACCTGCTGGGGGCACCCTTCTTCGGTGAGAATCTGTTCGATGACTTCTTCCAGCAGATGCCCGCGCTGGGTTCCGGCGCCGCGGCACCGCAGGAGGCTCAGGAGAAACCGCTGGTGGAGGAGCAGGAACGCAGCCGCTTTGCAAAAATGCGCCAGCTGAACGCTCTGCGTCTGGAGCAGAAAGCCGCCGTGCTGCGGGAGGACTTTGAAAAGGCCGCCCAGATCCGGGACCAGATCCACCAGCTGGAGCAGAAAAAATCCGAGACGCAGGAGCATCCTCAGACAGAGTGATACCAAAGATAATTCCTTTTGAAAGGAGCGAGAGCGATGAATGAAGCAAAATTTACTCCCAGGGCCGAGGAGGCCCTGCGGCTGGGACAGGAGGCGGCGGGCGAGCTGGGCCACGGCTACGTGGGCACTGAGCATCTCCTGCTGGGCCTTCTGAGAGAGCCGGACGGCACAGCCCACAGCGTTTTGGAAACCGCCGGGCTGACGGACGGCATGATCGTGGAAATTATCAAAAAGAGCGTGGGGGCGGGGCTGCCCGGCGGCAACCCCGCTCAGGGCCTGACCCCCCGTGCGAAGCGGGTAGTGGAGTTAGCTGTGGAGGATTCGGCCAGGGGCGGGTACAGCTTTGTCGGTACCGCTCACCTGCTGGCCGGTCTTCTGCGGGAGGGCAACAACATGGCGGTCCGTATTCTGCGGACCGCCGGTGTGGACGCCAAGCAGCTCTACACCGCATTGATGCAAAAGCTGAACGAGGCGCCCCGCGCGGGGAACCGGGAGGGCTCCCGCTCCCCCGGGACCACCCGGGACGACAGCCAGGACAAGACTCTGCGGGAGTTTACCCGGGACCTGACCGCCGATGCCCGGTCCGGCAAGCTGGACCCGGTAATCGGCCGGGACGCGGAGATCCAGCGGGTCATTCAAATCCTGTCCCGCCGGACGAAGAACAACCCCGTTCTGATCGGGGAGCCCGGCGTGGGCAAAACGGCCATTGCGGAGGGGCTGGCGAGAAAGATCGCTCTGGGCGATGTACCAGACGAACTTCTGGATAAGCGCATTCTCTCTCTGGACCTCTCCGGCATGGTGGCCGGAACCAAATACCGGGGCGAATTTGAAGAGCGCATCAAAAAGGCCTTGGACGAGGTGAAGCAGGACGGCGACGTGATTTTGTTCATCGACGAGCTGCACACCATTGTGGGCGCGGGCAGCGCCGAGGGCGCGGTGGACGCCGCCAACATCATCAAGCCGGCCTTGGGCCGGGGCGAGATTCGGTGTCTGGGTGCCACGACCCTGAACGAATACCGGCAGTATATTGAAAAAGACGCGGCTTTGGAGCGCCGCTTCCAGCCTGTCCAGGTGGGCGAGCCAAGTCAGAAGGCGACGCTGGAGATTTTGAAGGGCCTGCGCAGGCGGTATGAACAGCACCACAGGCTTCAGATCACCGACGGAGCTCTCTCAGCCGCAGTGGAGCTTTCCGCCCGGTATATCAACGACCGTTTTCTGCCGGATAAGGCCATTGATCTGATGGATGAGGCCGCCTCCCGCGTTCGTATGGAAGAGGAGGAGCCGTCCCCGGAGCTGAAGAGTCTGGATGAGAAAATCGCGGCGCTGCAAAAGGACAAGGCGGCCGCCGTGGCGGCTCAGAATTATGAAAAGGCCGCTCAGCTGCGAGACATCGAGAAGAACTATCAGGAGCAGGTGGAAATGGAGCGTGACAAGCGCCGCAAGCACAATTCCACCCACCGTCCCGTGACGGCGGAGGATATCGCCGCCGTAGTTGCGGAGTGGACGGGTATTCCCGTCACTCGCCTGACGGAGGGTGAGGAGTCGCGCCTGCTGCACATGGAGGACCAGCTCCACGTCCGGGTCGTGGGCCAGAGTGAAGCCGTGACGGCAGTGTCCAGAGCCATCCGCCGGGGCCGGGTGGGACTGAAGGACCCGAAGCGGCCCATCGGTTCGTTCCTGTTCCTGGGACCCACAGGCGTTGGTAAAACCGAGCTGTGCAAGGCGCTGGCAGAATCCATGTTCGGCGACGAGAGCGCCATGATCCGCATCGATATGTCGGAGTATATGGAGCGGCACACGGTCTCCCGTCTGATTGGTTCCCCGCCCGGTTACGTGGGCCACGAGGAGGGTGGTCAGCTGACGGAGAAGGTCCGCAGAAAGCCCTATTCCGTGGTTTTGTTCGACGAGATTGAAAAGGCCAACGAGGATGTTTGGAATATTCTTCTGCAAATTCTGGAGGATGGACGCATTACGGACTCTCAGGGCCGTACCGTGGACTTTAAGAATACGGTGATCGTCATGACCAGCAACGTGGGCGCGGCCAGCATCACCTCTGCCGGGTGCCGTCTGGGCTTTGACAGCGGCGAGGCGGTGAAGAACGAGACCAGCGCCTATGAAAAGGGCAAAGAACGGGTGATGGACGAACTGCGCCGCACCTTCCGTCCCGAGTTTTTGAACCGGATTGACGACATCATCGTCTTCCACCGCCTGACTCAGGATGACATCACGGAAATTGCCCGCCGGATGCTGAAAGCCACCGAAAAGCGCATGGCTGCCATGGGTGTGAAGTTGGAGGCGGATGACGCGGCGATCTGCGAGCTTGCGAAAGAGGGCTTCGACCCCAAGTACGGCGCGCGGCCTCTGCGCCGGGCCATTCAAAATAAGGTGGAGGACGCGGTGGCGGAGCAGTTGCTCAGCGGCGGACTGAAGTCCGGTGACACGGCGCATCTCACCTTTGCCGACGACCAGCTCTGCGTCAGTAAGTAAATTATAGCAAAGTCCGCATACAGCCCCTTCCGACTGTATGCGGACTTTGCTTTTTCCGCGCCGCACAACGCCGGCGTGCCAACGGGAATTTTCTTAAAAGGCGGAGGCCCCCTGCTGGGAGCCTCCGCTTTTTATTTTATTTATGAGCTTCACGCCGCCCCGGAAACGGCGGCCTCTGTCCCATCGGGCAGAGTCTCCGGCGTCTGCGCCTCGCCGCCGGCCTGTGCGGTGGTATCGGAATTGGCAGATGTTTTCGGCAAAACGGTCTCCGCCGTCTTGCCCTCCACCGTTATCTTGGTGCCCGCCAGAATGCTTCCCTCACTTCCGGCGTTGTAGGTGATATTTACCCGGTCGCCCACATTCAGAATCACCGTCAGCGGATTATCCTCCGCACTGACGGCATAGAACGTATCCGCGCCCTCCAGCCGCAGGAAGTAGTAGCTGTTGCCGTCCATCACCGCCGTACGGATCTCCGCAATGGTCCCGGTTGTCTCCTCCTGGTCGGAGGGAACTACCTCCGCCTGGGAGTTGTCGATGAGGCCGTTGTCCGCCAGAGCTGTGCGATAGTTTACCTCGCACTCGGCCAGAGTGGACCCGGTCGCCACGATCTGATACTGTTGGACATTGACCATGGCGTACATTTTGACCAGGCCGTCCGCGCCCTTCAGGGCCATAAAGTAGGTGGGCTGCTCGGCGATGTTCAAGAGCAGGGGGAACGTGGCCGTATAATTCATCTGCTGAACCTTACTCTGGGCGGAACCCCGGGCGGAATTCTCCGTCGCGCCTGCAATGGAGTAGAAATGCGTCTCCTTGGTTCGCTGGTTCGAGAGCAGAAAGCCGATGTTGGATTCGTCCGAGGTGACAGAGGTAACGCCGGTGTACATATACACGTCATCCCCAATGACAATATAATTATAGCCGTCAGTGGTCTTGGTCACGTCCCGCTGGCCGAAAATGGAATTGAAAAAGCCGTTGTGATAGCTGCCGTAGTAATCATACTGCTGCATGACAAGGTCGCTGTTGTACACCCGGTCCACCCAGGAAGGAACCTCCTCATAATACTTGCTCTCACCGGTGATGGCGTTCACAAGCACCGCGCCCTTGATATCCGTGCCGCCAAAAAGTCCGATGGTCTTCACGATACGGGCGCAGACCCAATAGGGAGTGCCTTCCTCGTCGATCTCAAATACCGGCGTATCGAACATCATGGTGGGGTAGTTGAACCGCAGGTGCCGGTAGAGGTTGCGGTTAAAGTGCTCCGCCACAGTGTATTTCATGCCTTCGTCCAGCCGGACCACCTGGGCTTCCTGGGTCACCATGTCGATGATGATATAGGCGGGCAGACCCTTTGCCCGGTTGGTAAACCACTTGATGATATCACCGTAGGCCAGAGACGTGACCCGGACGGGACGGCCCTGATAATTGATCTGGGTATAAGTATCCAGAATTTCAAACTGGGATACCATATCCGCCAGCTCGCCCAATTTTCGGTTCCCCAGCAGCACGGCGGAGTCCGCGTCCAGCATGGGGATCTGATCGTAGGAGATCTCGTCCACCTCCTGTGCAAAGTTTCCGGTCTGGATTTTCAGCAGATTGCTGTAGCTTTTCGCCCGAAACACCACCCAGCCGCTCAGAGAACCCACCGCCACCACGATGATTGTGGCAATGACCAGAGAAAAAGGAACCGTACATTGCTTTTTCACAAAGTGGAAGTATCCTTTTGCTCCCTCTCCCTGAAAGCCGGATGTGAAGACGGCGGAGACGCAGTATACCGCGCACAGCAAAAACAGGAAAACATAGATGTCCTGACTCTGGAAGTTCAGGGCGGGCAACTCCACATAAAAATAGATCAAACCGAATATCAATGTCACCAGCAGATTGATCAGCACTCTTGTGAAGCCGTTGCCGATGGCCTTGCGGGGCTTGCGCCCCTTTTTGGGCCGCCTTGGGGGTGTGGGCGGCGGCGTCGTTCCGTCTCCGCCGTTATTAAATCCACCGAACCCGCTGGGATCAAAACCGTTCCCCGGGGTAAAATTAATGTGAAAAGGCATGGGTACATGGTCCTCCTTTTAAATTTAGATCGTTTTTAAGTATTGTATGCCAAATAGGTAAATAAATCAACCTGTCCTTTTTTTAGTACAGGGCTCCATAACCATGCCGGCGACAAGCGAAGCAGCGGGCGAACCCTTTGTCCCCAAAACGCATAAACACAGATTTTTTATTTTATCATGTACGACCGTGCAAAATGGAGCAAAAGCGTGCTATGAGGCCGTATTTTTTCCAAGATTGTAGGATTTGTACAAAATAATCTTTATAAATTTTGATTCTCTCCCGCTTTTCCATTTTAATTGAGTCTTGTCTTTCCTGCAAAATCCTTATATAATGATTCTGTTCAATTATTTAGGCAATCGTTTACCAAACTTCCCTGCCGCAGGGCAATTATAAAACGGAGGAGAAACACATGGCAAAAAAATATGTCTACAAGTTTTCCGAAGGCAACAAGGATATGCGGGAACTGCTGGGCGGCAAAGGTGCAAACCTGGCCGAAATGACCCTGGCCGGCATGCCTGTCCCACAGGGCTTCACCATCACCACCGAAGCCTGCACCCAGTATTATACCGACGGCCGCCAGATCAACGCCGATATTCAGGCAGAGATCGCCCAGTATATGACCTGGCTGGAAGGCGAGAACGGCAAGAAGTTCGGCAACCCCAGCGATCCCCTGCTGGTCTCTGTCCGTTCCGGAGCCCGGGCCTCCATGCCCGGCATGATGGACACCATCCTGAATCTGGGCCTGAACGACGTGGCTGTGGAGGGCTTTGCCAAGAAGACCGGCAACCCCCGTTTCGCTTACGACTCCTACCGCCGGTTCATCCAGATGTTCTCCGACGTGGTCATGGAGCTGAGCAAGAAGCGGTTTGAAGAGATTATTGACAGTGTTAAAGCCAAGAAGGGCGTAAAGCAGGACATCGAGCTGGACGCCGATGATATGAAGCAGCTGTCCGTTCTGTTCAAGGAATTCTATAAGAAGGAAAAGGGCGAGGACTTCCCTCAGGACCCCAAGGTCCAGCTGATGGAGGCTGTGAAGGCCGTGTTCCGCTCCTGGGATAATCCCCGTGCCAACGTCTATCGCCGTTTGAACGAAATCCCCTATGACTGGGGCACCGCTGTCAACGTTCAAACCATGGTCTTCGGCAACACCGGCAACAACTCCGGAACGGGCGTCGCCTTTACCCGCAACCCCGCCACCGGTGAAAAGGCTCTGTTCGGCGAGTACCTCATCAACGCCCAGGGTGAAGATGTGGTGGCCGGCGTCCGCACTCCCTCCCCCATCAGCAAGCTGAAAGAGGAAATGCCCGAGGTCTACACCCAGTTTGCCGAAATCGCGGGGCGCCTTGAAAAGCACTACAGGGATATGCAGGACATGGAGTTCACCATCCAGGACCGTAAGCTCTATATGCTCCAGACCCGTAACGGCAAGCGTACCGCCGCCGCCGCTTTGAAGGTGGCTGTGGATCTGGTGGATGAGGGGATGATCTCCGAAAAAGAGGCCGTCCTGCGCGTCGAACCCAAGCAGCTGGACGCTCTGCTGCATCCCCAGTTTGATGCGGAGGCCCTGAAAAAGGCCGCCGTCATCGGCAAGGGTCTGGCGGCCTCTCCCGGCGCTGCCTGCGGCCGCGTGGTATTTACCGCCGAGGAGGCAAAGGAGTGGTCCGACCGGGGCGAGAAGGTCATTCTGGTCCGTCTGGAGACCTCTCCCGAGGATATCGAGGGTATGCAAGTCGCAAAGGGCATCCTGACCGTTCGCGGCGGCATGACCTCTCACGCCGCCGTGGTGGCCCGCGGCATGGGCACCTGCTGCGTGTCCGGCTGCGGTGACATTGTGGTGAATTACGAGAAAAAGCAGTTTGAACTGGATGGCAAAACCTATCACGAGGGCGATTGGATATCTCTGGACGGCTCTACCGGCAACATCTATGGCGAGGCCGTGGGTACCGTTCCCGCCGACCCCGGCTCCGGTTATTTCGGCCGACTGATGGGCTGGGCCGACCAGTACCGCCAGATGGAGGTCTACACCAATGCCGACACCCCGAAGGATGCCGCTCAGGCCCGCAAGTTCGGTGCTCAGGGCATCGGCCTGTGCCGCACGGAGCATATGTTCTTTGAGGGCGCGCGTATCAAGGCCATGCGTGAAATGATTGTGGCCGAGAATGAGAGTGAGCGCCGCAAAGCCCTGGAAAAGCTCCTTCCCTATCAGCAGGGCGACTTTGAGGGTATCTACGAGGCCATGGAGGGTTGCCCCGTCATTATCCGCTTCCTGGATCCCCCTCTGCACGAGTTTCTGCCCACCAAGGAGTCCGATATTCAGGAGATTGCCAGTGAGCTGGGTATTACCGTAGAAAAGCTGAAAAATGTCATCGCCGGCCTCCATGAGTTTAACCCCATGATGGGCCACCGCGGCTGCCGTCTGGCTGTCTCCTATCCCGAGATCGCCGAGATGCAGACCACCGCCGTTATCAATGCCGCCATCGCCGTCACCAAAAAGGGTGTTTATAAGATCAGCCCCAACATCATGATTCCCCTGGTGGGCGAGGTCAAGGAGCTGAAATACGTCCGTGATGTGGTTGTTGCCACCGCCGACAAGATCATCAAGGAAGCCGGTATCGACATGAAGTACGAGGTCGGCACCATGATCGAGATTCCCCGCGCGGCCCTGACTGCCGATGAGATTGCCAGGGAGGCCGAGTTCTTCTCTTTCGGAACCAACGACCTGACTCAAATGACCTTTGGCTTCAGCCGCGACGACGCGGGTAAGTTCCTGAATTCTTACTATGAGAAGAAGATCTACGAATCCGATCCGTTCGCGCATCTGGATCAGAACGGCGTCGGCAAACTGGTGAAGATGTCTGTGGAGCTGGGCCGCAAGACCCGTCCCGACATTCATCTGGGTATCTGCGGCGAACACGGCGGCGATCCCACCTCCGTGGAGTTCTGCCATGACGTAGGTTTGGATTATGTCTCCTGCTCCCCCTTCCGTGTACCCATCGCGCGTCTTGCCGCCGCGCAGGCCGCTATCAAAAATTCCAGGAAATAAAATTTTACTGGATTTGATGGCAAATAAAACCTCTGGTTCAATAGGAACCGCACCAGATTGTGTAGACGAAAAAAGCCCCTGAGCGGGAAATGTTGATTTTGAGCGGAGTGGCGCAGCGTAAGCGGCGCCACTCCCGTTTTTCTGGATGCGCTCATGGTTGTAAAAAATGGATGAAGGGTCAATCCTTTTTTGCTTCGGTTAATGTATTGGGCTTGTGCCCGAGGGGGAGCCTTGCCGTTCCGTCTGCGGTATCCCCAATCCATTTTCCTGCGTTCCAGCATCATGCATCACCCTTGCCCATTTAACCGTACACATACAAAAAAGTCCAGCCAGAGGCCAATGTCATTAAGTCAAGCTCAAAACAGAGACGTTAAGGGACGGAGGAACGACCGCTACCCCTTAACGTCTGGGCCAAATCTATGGGGATTCGTTAAGCTAAATGAAAATTTATAAACTTTCTATGATGCAAATGTTCACTTTGCATTTTTCGCACTTTGCATATATTATAATTAAGCGCCGTGGTGAACGGTGTTCGCAGGCAGAATGCGAGACGGCCAAAAATTGTGAGTATAGAGAGTTTTGAGTGTTTTTTAATTTGATGTTTTATTAAGTGAGTTAGCCAAAGTAGTTTGAGTATATAGTAGCGAACATGAACAACGCCAAGCGTACACGCCCAGCAATGGGGGTGCGTTTGGCGTTTTTTGTCGCCCGGTGAATACTCACACGGAGGCTAACTCTCATGACATTTGCGTACACAATCAACGCGGCACTGAATTACGCAATCAGAACCGCCGTTGCACAGTGCGGAAAAAGCAGGAACTTTTCTCGCAAGAGTTCCCTCACACGGGAAACAATCATACGCCTTTTAATTGGCGCGGAGGGCGGCTCTTTAGATAAGATTTTGCACACCGCCGGTATTGAAGTCACTGCGTCCGCCGTCACGCAACGCCGCGCACAGATTGACCCCGCTGTGTTCCGCTCGGCTTTTTTAGCTTTAATGAAAACTGCAAGGGCTGCACGCTCTTTCGTGACTATCACGTTTTAGCCGTGGACCGAACTGCGGTCAATTTGCCCAGAAATCCAGCGTCCCCATCGTTCGTCTGCAATGACGGTATTCCTAGCGGCGTGAATCAGCTTCATGTTACGCCATTATATGACGTCCTCAGCAAAACTTTTATAGATGTTGTTATTCAACCAGAACCCAAAAAAGATGAAATCGGGGCGTTGATTACAATGCTCCAGCGCAACGCCTTTGACCGAAAGACTCTTATTGTGGCTGACCGGGGCTTTGAGAGCTATAATCTCACAGCCCACCTTCTCGAAAAGCCCAACACAGACTTCCTTATTCGTGTAAAACAGAGCCGTTCAGCCATGCGTGAGGTGGCGAAACTGTCCATGCTGGAACTGGATTGCGACATCTCATTTTCCATCTGTACCACACAAAAGAAAACGGGCAAGGAAAATCAAAATTATGTGTTCCTGCAAGTCCCCAAAAAGTCGAAACCGGGTTCAACCACCAGACGCGGACGCTGGGATTTTGGAAACTATTACCCCATGCGCTTTTGAATCTGCCGCTTTCAGATTGACAGCGGCGAATTTGAAACCGTTGCAACATCGTTACCGCGGTCATTTTCGCTGGAAGATATCAAGACCCTTTATCATCTGCGCTGAGGGATAGAAACCAGTTTCCGCGACCTCAACACGCCAGGGCTAGTGAATCTACACGGATCTACACGGCAAAGCTGATTCGTTTGCGGAGCAGGAAATCTATTCAAGATTGACCGCTTTCAATTTTGCAAGCAGGGTTTGTCGGGAAGTTGTCATTCGGCGACCGACAGAGGGCATTTACGCCTACAAGGTCAATTTCAAAATGGCGGTGGCGCTTTGTAAGGAGTATATCCGAACGCCCAAGGCGGACGGCGACAAGCTGATGGAGAACATTGCTCGGTACACCGTCCCCGTCAGACCGGGACGACAAGATCAGCGCGACCTGTGTGTAAGAGAATTTCCTGGTTTTGTATATCGTGTAGCCGCGTAAAACATGAGGGGGTGGGGTTATCAGCCGACACCCCCTCGGCGCGTTTGTTTTTTGAAGCGCCGTTTTTGACGGTCAAAACGAGTTATTTTCAAAAAATAATATGACCTTACCTTAATAGACCGTCAAAAGCCCTTTGATAGAGAATGGCATTCATCAAATTTCAACTAGTCTTGGAAATCCAGCAAAAATCAGCCCATTTATCTACTGGGAGCGATAGCAACTGTTCCACCCAAATATACTAGTCCCCACAGAGTATCAAAAATCGTGCGTCTGCAATTTTTTCGGATGGTCATTTTTTCGCAGTTTATTTCACAAATAAGCCGTTAAGCTAAGAGAAATTAAAAATCTCAACTAGTCAGCTAAATGTCGGAAAAATCTGCCTTAAATTCCACAAAGCACAACATCCCCACGCGCTATTCAAAATTAAGCAGCAAATATCAACTGGTTTTTGTCACACCTTGAAAATCAGATAAAACACGTCTTAAGAGCAATGCAGGCAAAAATATAACAAGTCTATAAGATGTAGCAGAAATGTGATGGTGTGACATTTGTGACCGGTAGTGTATATTTTCTTCTATGGTTTACCATTTTGAAAAAAGAGTGATATAATGCAAACAGACATAAGATCTTGACTAACCGATAAATCGGTATTTGAAAGGAGAAGTCGACTATGTATTTGATTTATTTGTTAGGGACGATCATTCTTCTATTTATTGGAGTTACAGCCTCTTTCATTGATGGACAGTTTCACATTGATTTCGCCCAAATTGCGAATTATTGTGATTTAAGTACATTCCTGTTTATTCTGATTTTCTGCTTGTTGATATTACTCTGCACAAAATCGTTCAAGGATTTTGGAACTGCATTTTTGCTGATGTCTCGTAATCGCAAGTCGACAGACGAACAATATCAGCGCTGTTATCATGCAGTCAAGGTTGTTGCAATTACATCTGTTGCTGCTGGCGGACTGCGCATTGTCTATACCCTCGTCAATTTGTTTCGGAGCATGGACGGCAGTGTTGTTAGCTTGGTAGGATATGCCACAATCACATCCCTGTTATCTGTTTTTTATCCGTTGGTCATCTGCATTTTACTGATTCCAGTCGCTCTTTCTATGAAAAATGCCGTCAAACATCTTGATCGCTAACATTCAACTTTTGATTTATTGGGGAGATTATGAGCACCATGCATAGTTTCACAAATTCCAAATTGTGACGCTTTCTACTTGTTGTCATAGCGTTTAGCAGTACAGCACATTGTGGAACGAGAAGAACGATAAGTACCAACTTCTGAAAAAGTACCCACCTCGTTTTGAATGGGGTGGGTACTTTTTTGGATATGCTTAAAGGCTTAACTTAATGACATTGGCCTCTGGCTGGACTTTTCGACAAACTAAGGCTCCCGGCTTAAAAGCCGGGAGCCTCCTTTATAAAATTGCTTGAAATACGCTCGCTGGCGTTTAGCCGGCGTACATCTCCTTGAGCTTGATGAGCTTCTCGTAACGCTCTTTGGCAGCCGCTTCGCTCTTGGCGAACAAGGTGGTGGCACGCTCGGGGAACTCGCGGGTCAGACGGGAGTAACGGGCCTCGTTCATCAGGAAATCCTGATAACCGCCGGCGGGCTCCTTGGAATCCAGAGTAAATTTCGCGCCCTCGGCGGCGGGGTTGAACCGGAACAGATTCCAGTAACCGCAGTCCACAGCCCTCTTCATCTCCTTCTGGGCATTCATCATGCCGCCCTTGATGGAGTGCATCTCGCAGGGAGAGTAGCCAATGATGATGGACGGACCGGGATAAGCCTCGGCCTCCTGAATAGCCTTCAGGGTCTGGGAGGGATTGGCGCCCATGGCGACCTGCGCCACATAGATGTAGCCATAGCTCATGGCAATTTCAGCCAGAGACTTCTGCTTGACTTCCTTACCGGCGGCCGCGAACTGGGCAACCTGACCGATGTTGGAGGCCTTGGAAGCCTGTCCGCCGGTGTTGGAATAGACCTCGGTATCGAAGACGAAGATGTTCACATCGTTGCCGGAGGCAAGGACGTGGTCCACGCCGCCAAAGCCAATATCATAGGCCCAGCCGTCGCCGCCGAAAATCCACATGGACTTCTTCGCAAGATATTCCTTGTCGGCCAAAATTTCACGACTCAGTTTGCAGGCGTCGCAGTTGCAGCCTTCCACAATACCAGCTTCCAGAGCGGCCACATAGGCGCGGGTGGCGTCGTCGTTGGCAGCGCTGTCATCCATAGTGTCCAGCCACTTCTGAGCGGCGGCCTTCAGATCGGCCCAGGTGTAATCCACAGCGATCAGGGCATGCGTCTTCTCTTTCAGGCTGGTGCGGATGGCGTTCTGGCCCAGGAACATGCCCAGACCGAACTCCGCGTTATCCTCAAACAGGGAATTGGACCACGCGGGACCGCGGCCTTCCTTGTTTACGCAGTAAGGAGAGGTGGCGGCAGGACCGCCCCAGATGGAGGAGCAGCCGGTGGCGTTGGCGATATACATATGGTCGCCGAACAGTTGAGTGACGAGACGGCCGTAGCTGGTCTCGGCGCAGCCGGCACAGGAGCCGGAAAACTCCAGCATGGGCTGCTTGAACTGGCTGCCCTTGACGGTATTGTCCTGCATGTCCTTCTTCTCGGAGACCTTGGAGACGCAATAATCGAAGACATCCTGCTGGGCGGCCTCCTGCTCCTGGGAGACCATGGTCAGAGCATTCGTCGGGCACTGGCCCACGCACACGCCACAGCCCATGCAGTCCAGAGGAGAAATGGCCATGGTGAACTTGTAAACGCCCTTGCCCTTGCCGGCTTTCACGTCCACAATCTTCGTGGCGGCGGGAGCGGCCTTGGCCTCTTCCTCGGTCAGCGCATAAGGACGGATGGTGGCGTGGGGACACACATAGGCGCACTGGTTGCACTGAATGCACTTGCCAGAGTCCCAGGTGGGAACGTTGACAGCCACGCCGCGCTTCTCATAAGCGGCGGCACCCAGTTCAAACTGGCCGTCCGCATGAGGCAGGAATGCGGAAACAGGCAGACTGTCGCCGTCCATCTTGCCCACGGGCCACAGAATGTCTTCCACCTGCTTGACCAGAGCGGGAGCGCCGACGGCCTTCTTGGTCTCCGCGGTGTCCTTGGCGTCTTTCCAGTCGGCGGGCACATTAAACTTCTTATAGGCGGTGGCACCCATGTCGATGGCCTTGTGGTTCATATCCACCACGTCCTGGCCCTTTTTCAGATAGGAATGGGTGGCGGCGTCCTTCATATAACCGACAGCCTCGCTCTCGGGCATGATTTTGGCCAGAGAGAAGAAAGCGGACTGCAAAATGGTGTTGGTGCGCTTGCCCATGCCAATTTTGGCGGCCAAGTCGATGGCGTCAATGGTGTAGACCTGGATGCCGTTTTCAGCGATGTAGCGCTTGGACGCGGCGTCCAGCTTCTCGGAGAGCTCCTTGTCGTTCCACTGACAGTTGATGAGGAAGGTGCCGCCCGGCTTTACGTCGCGGACGATGGGGAAGCCCTTGGTGATGTAAGCGGGAACATGGCAGGCCACAAAGTCGGCCTTGTTGATGTAGTACGGGCTCCGGATGGCCTTGTCGCCAAAACGCAGGTGGCTGATGGTTACGCCGCCGGTCTTTTTGGAGTCGTACTGGAAGTATGCCTGGATATACTTGTCGGTGTGGTCGCCGATAATTTTGATGGAGTTCTTGTTGGCACCGACGGTACCGTCGCCGCCCAGACCCCAGAACTTGCACTCGATGGTGCCGGCCGCGGCGGTGGAGGGAACCTTCTTTTCGGGCAGGCTGAGGTTCGTGACATCATCCACGATGCCGATGGTAAACTGGCGGCGGGGAGCGGCCTTGCTGAGTTCATCATACACGGCAAAGATGCTGCGGGGAGGCGTATCCTTGCTGCCAAGTCCGTAGCGGCCGCCGATGATGGTGGCCTGACGGCCGGCGTTGGCAAACGCGGTGACCACATCCATATAGAGAGGCTCACCCTGAGAACCGGGCTCCTTGGTGCGGTCCAGAACCGCGATCTTCTTAGCCGTGGCGGGGATGGCGGCCAGCATCTTCTCGGGGGCGAAGGGACGATACAGACGGACCTTCAACAGTCCGACCTTTTCACCGTGCTGGTTCATATAGTCGATGACCTCCTCGGTCACGTCGCACACGGAACCCATGGCAATAATGACGCGGTCTGCGTCGGCGGCACCGTAATAGTTAAAGAGCTGGTAATCGGTCCCCAGCTTCTTGTTGATTTTGTCCATGTACTTCTCCACCACGGCGGGCAGAGCGTCGTAGAACTGGTTACAGGCCTCGCGGTGCTGGAAGAAAATATCGCCGTTCTCGTGAGAGCCGCGCGTATTGGGACGCTCGGGATTCAGCGCGTGCTTGCGGAACGCATTCACGGCGTCCATGTCGCACATTTCCTTCAAATCTTCATAATCCCACACGGCGACCTTCTGGATTTCGTGGGAGGTGCGGAATCCGTCAAAGAAGTTCACGAAAGGAACGCGGCCCTCGATGGCGGCCAGATGGGCCACGGGGCTGAGGTCCATGACCTCCTGCACATTGCCCTCGCACAGCATGGCAAAACCGGTGGCGCGGCAGGCCATCACGTCGGAATGGTCGCCGAAGATGTTCAGCGCGTGGGTGGACACCGTACGGGCGGACACATGGAACACGGCGGGCAGCAGCTCACCGGCCATCTTGTACATGTTGGGGATCATCAGCAGCAGGCCCTGAGAGGCGGTGTAAGTAGTAGTCAGGGCGCCGGCGGTCAATGAACCGTGAACGGTGCCGGAGGCGCCTGCCTCGGACTGCATTTCGCACACCTTCACTTTGGTGCCGAAAATGTTCTTCTGGCCGGCGGCGGACCACTGGTCCACCAGATCCGCCATGGGTGAAGACGGGGTAATCGGATAGATACCCGCCACTTCGGTATACGCGTAGCTGACGTATGCAGCGGCGTTGTTACCGTCCATGGACTTGAATTTTCTTGCCATAAACTTACCTCCTAATAGTTGCCGCACGCGACCGGCGGCATTTTAACGAAGCGACGAATCCGCTTTCCCGAACGATATCCGTGCAAAACCATTATAGCACCGTGGTTTTGCCCTGTAAATATTGGGATTGTTACTTTTTGCGCATATCCAGATTTTTCTGCGGAAAGTCCAAAAGAACTTTATATTTTTAAGCACATTTTTTACGGGAGGGTTTCAATCCTCGTCATTTTGTGGTAAAATAACCCCGTTTCTTTTAGGGGCTTTGACTTGTCTTTTTTTCCCCGATTGTCAGACCTCTTGCTTTTGCGCCCCTTGTGCGGGGAAAAGCAGTTTTTTCCGGTTTTTATATCATTTTACTGCCAATTGATTAGGAGGTGGGCCCATGGTCGTGTCCATCCGTTCGCTGGGTCTGAACGGCATCTCGGGCTACGAGGTGAGCGCGGAGTGTTTTCTCTCCGGGGGACTGCCCGCGTTCGATATCGTGGGACTTCCGGATGCCGCCGTGCGGGAGGCCCGGGAGCGGGTTCGGGCGGCGGTAAAAAACTGCGGCGTGAAATTTCCCGTCAGCCGGATCACGGTAAACCTGGCCCCAGCCAATCAGAAAAAGGCGGGAACGGTTTACGATCTGCCCATTTTTATCGGAATTCTGGCCGCCGCGGAAGATCTGAAAAAAATTCCGTGCGACGCGGCATTTCTGGGTGAACTGTCCCTTACTGGGGCGGTCCGGGGCGTCAGCGGCGTGCTTCCCATGGCGCTGGCCGCGAAGGGGGCGGGCATCCGGACCCTGTTTGTCCCGGAGGAAAATGCCGCGGAGGCGACTCTGGCCGGCGGCCTGACGGTTTACGGCGTGCCGGATGTAAATGCTCTGGTGGCCCACCTCCGGGGCGAGACACCCCTTTGCCCCGCCGAACCATGGTCTCCGGAGGCGGAGGCGGAGGACCTGCCGGACCTGCGGGATGTGATGGGGCAGGAAAACGTGAAACGGGCGCTGGAGATCGCCGCCGCAGGCGGACACAATCTTTTGCTGATCGGCACTCCCGGCTCCGGTAAATCCATGCTGGCCAAGCGTCTGCCCTCCATTTTGCCGGACATGACACGGAAGGAGGCCCTGGCGGTCTCTGGCATCTGGTCCGTGGCGGGATTGACGGACCCTCAGCATCCGCTTTTGCTGCGCCGGCCCTTCCGCTCCCCACACCACACCTCCTCGGCCGTGGCGCTCAGCGGAGGCGGGCCGTACCTGCGGCCCGGCGAAATGTCTCTGGCGCACAACGGTGTGCTGTTTCTGGACGAGCTGCCGGAGTTTCACCGGGATGTGCTGGAGGCCATGCGCCAGCCTCTGGAGGATGGGGAGGTCACCGTGGCCCGGGCCGGAGGCACGCTGCGTCTGCCGGCGCGGTTTCAGCTGGTTTGCGCAATGAACCCCTGCCGCTGCGGCTGGCGGGGGCACCCGTCGGGACGGTGCACCTGCTCCGACAGGGACGTGGAGAAGTATGTCGAGAAGATATCCGGCCCTTTGCTTGACCGCATTGATCTGCATGTGAACGTGCCGTCTGTAGAATACGAAGCCCTGCGGCGCAAAACGGTCCCGGAGGATTCCGCCGCCGTAAAGCAGCGGGTGGAGGCGGCGAGAAGCCTCCAGCTTGTCCGCTTTTCCGGGACGGGCGTGAGCTGCAATGCCCAGATGCCGCCCGCCATGATCGCCGATGCCTGCGCGCTGGACGCGGCGTGCGACGCGCTGATGAAATCCGCCTTTGAGCGGATGGGCCTCACCGCCCGGTCCCACGACCGGGTGCTGCGGGTGGCCCGCACCATCGCGGATCTGGAGGGTGTGGAGCGCATTGAGGCGCCGCATCTCGCGGAGGCCATTCAGTACCGGAATACGGAGATACTGAAGGGCTGACCGGCTTTTTCAGAGCGGGAAGACCCGGTTTCAAATTCGGGAGACACGTATCCCCGCACCGTGACGGTACAAAATTTCCGCGCGCCGGCCGCGCGCAAAAATCCCAATCGGAGGTTTTTTATGACAAGAGAAAACGCGCGGGAAATTTTCCTGCTGAAGCTGGGCGAGGTGGTCCTGAAGGGGCTGAACCGCCGCACCTTTGAGGACAAGCTGGTCAGCAACGTCTGCCGCCGGGTGCGCCACTGCGGAAGCTTCAGCGTGTATCTTCGCCAGAGCACGATCTACGTGGAGCCGCAGAGCGGCGAGTGCGACATGTCCGCGGCGCTGACCGCCTGCCGGCAGGTGTTCGGCGTGGTATCGGTGGCCCGGGCCGTTCCCTGTGAAAAGGACGTGGACGCCATCGCCGGGACGGCGGCGGCATATCTGGGAAAGGAATTCGCGGTGGCGAAAACCTTTAAGGTGGAGTCCAAGCGGGCGGACAAGCTGTTCCACCTGAATTCCATCCAAATCTCCCAGGCCGTGGGAGGGCTTTTGGCGGCGCGGTTTCCCGATGTATCCGTGGACGTTCACAAGCCTGACCTGACGGTCTACGTAGAGATTCGGGAAAAGGCGGCCTATGTCCACGCTCCCGCCGCACCCGGTGCGGGCGGTCTGCCCGTGGGCATGGGGGGAACGGCGGTGAGCCTCCTGTCCGGCGGCATCGACTCCCCGGTGTCCTCCTGGATGATGGCCCGCCGGGGCGTGCAGCTGGAACTGGTCCACTTTGTCTCCCCGCCCTATACCTCCCAGCAGGCGCTGGACAAGGTGCTGGAGCTGGCGAAGCTGCTGACGGCGTGGTGCGGACGCATGACAGTCCACGTCATTCCCTTTACCAAAATTCAGGAGGAAATCCGCAAGAACTGCCCCGAGGAGTATTTCACCCTCATCATGCGCCGGTTCATGATGCGCCTTGCGCAGGCGGTCGCGAAGAGCGTTCACGCGGGCGCCCTCATCACCGGCGAATCTCTGGGGCAGGTCGCCAGCCAGACTTTGCCGGCCCTCAATGTGACGGAGGATGTGACGGACCTGCCGGTCCTGCGGCCCCTGATCGGCATGGACAAGGTGGAGATCATCCGCATTTCCCGGGAAATCGGCTGCTTTGAAACCTCCATTCTTCCCTATGAGGACTGCTGCACCGTGTTTACCCCCCGTCATCCCTGCACCCGGCCGAAGCTGGAGGACGTCCGGGCGGCGGAGGCCGCGCTGGAGATCGAAAAACTGATGGACGAGGCCATGGCGGGCCGGGAAAGGGTGCGGGTGAAGCCGTGAAAAAGTCAAAGATGAATTTGAGCTCCGCTGTATCGTCCTTAACGGCGGGGGCGATGTACCTGACGCTGGCGTTGCAGAACGGCTTTAAGGCTCTCTATTTCGTCGCCATCGGGCTGAGCTTTCTTGCAGGAGTGATAAACCTGCTCGATTACTTCAAAGCGCGGCACTCCGACGACGAATCCGGGAAAGGAGATCCTGATTGATGGCACACACCGCTGAAATTATCGCCGTGGGAACGGAGCTGCTTCTGGGCAACATCGCCAACACCAATGCCCAGATGATCTCCCAGAGCTTGTCCGGTCTTGGAGTCAACGTCTTTTGGCACACCGTGGTGGGGGATAACCCCGGGCGGCTGAAAGAGGCGCTGGACATCGCCAGGGGGCGGGCGGACATCATTCTCACCATCGGCGGTCTTGGACCCACCTACGACGACCTCACCAAGCAGATTATCTGCGAGGCATTTGGTCAAAGATTAGTGCTGCATGAGGACATCGCCGCGGATATCCGCGCTTTTTACGATTCTGCGCTCCATATTCCCATGCCGGAAAACAATTTGCAGCAGGCGGAGCTGCCGGAGGGCTGTACCGTGTTCGACAACCCCGTGGGCACTGCGCCGGGCTGCGCCTTTGCGTCGGGCGGCGTTCGTGTAGTGATGCTGCCCGGTCCGCCCTTTGAGTGCGAGACCATGCTCCACCGGCATGTGGAGCCCTATTTGCGGAGCCTTTCCGGGGAAATGATCGTCTCCCGCGACATCATGTGCTTCGGTATGGGTGAATCCTCCGTTGACCAGCTGCTCCATGAGAAAATGTCCCGCATGGAAAACCCCACGCTCGCCACCTACGCCAAGCCCGCCGAGGTGCGCCTGCGGGCCACGGCGAAGGCCGCCAGTCAAGAGGCGGCGGAGGCTATGCTGGCCCCGGTGGTTGCCGACGTGAAGGCGACACTGGGAGACGTGGTCTACGGCGTGGACGTCGCCTCTTTGGAGGAGGTCTGCAAGCGGCTTTTGGAGGAAAAAGGACTAAGTCTTGCCACGGCGGAATCCTGCACCGGCGGGGCCATTGCCCAGCGGCTCACCGCTCTGTCGGGGGTGTCCGCCGTATACCGGGGTGGGGTGGTGTCCTACTGGACCTCCGTAAAGGCGGATGTTCTGGGCGTGCCCCAGGCGACGCTGGACGAATACAGCGCGGTGTCCGAACCCACTGCCCGGGCCATGGCGGAGGGCGTCTGCCGGATCACCGGCGCGGAGGTGGGGGTTTCCGTCACCGGTGTGGCGGGGCCGGACAGTGACGAGCGGGGCAATCCCGTGGGGCTTGTCTATCTGGGACTGCACACCCCGGACGGAACCTTTTGCCGCAGGCTGGAGCTGGGACAGCGGCGGCGGGACCGCATCCGCAATGTGGCGTCCAGCACGGCGCTGGACATGGTGCGGCGGTATCTCTCCGGATTGCCGCTGGAGCCCCGACACTGAGCTTCATCAAATCCGGAATCGTGGGCGCGGGGTGTTTCCCTGCGCCCACGATTTTTAAAAAGGAACCTGCCGCCTGAAAACGTCACCCGTTCAATGCGATGTCGGAGCCGTCAGGAAAGGCGCGCTGGTTTCCAGCCAAATGCCTATCCCAGCGCCACGTCCAGCACCATCATGATGAGAAAACCGATCACGAAGCCGCAGGTTCCCGCCCGGCTGTGGGCCTGAGGGACCAGCTCTTCCACCACCACGTATAGCATTGCCCCCGCCGCAAAGCTCAAAAGCCAAGGCATTAAAGGCCGGATTCCCGCCGCGGCCAGCACCACCAGGATACCGAAGATCGGCTCCACAATGCCGGACAAAGTGCCGCCCACAAAGGATTTCCAGCGGGTCCAACCCTGCTGGCGCAGAGGCAGGGCAATGGCCGCGCCCTCGGGAAAATTCTGAATGCCAATGCCCATGGCCAGTGCCGCCGCGCCCGCCAGACTCTCTCCCCGTGCCGCCAGAGCGAAGGCCAGACCTACCGCCATGCCCTCTGGGACGTTATGTAGAGTAATGGCCGTTACCAAAAGTGTGGTCTGCTTCCAGCCCGCGTCAACGATCTCCCGCTCCCGCCGGAGCCGGGGAAGAAGGGCGTCCAGCGCCGCCAGAAATACCACGCCCAGAAGCATTCCGCCCGCCGCCGGGACCCGGCCCGGAATCGTCCATGCCGATGCCTGGTCGATGGCGGGCAGAAGAAGGCTCCACACGGATGCCGCCGTCATCACTCCGGCGGCAAAACCCAGTAGAACCCGCTGCGCCCGCTCTTCCGGTGTTCCCCGAAAGAAAAACACCGTGGCAGCGCCCAGCGTGGTCATGGCAAAGGTGAACCCCGTACCTGCCGCCGCCCACAAAAGTGCCTGTATCATCATCTGCAACCATACCTTTCGCAGCGCCTCCGCGCGGTTTGCCGGGAAAGGTCGGCTCCGTCCGCGTGACGCCAGATAAAGTGAGAATCAAAGGCGCAAAGCGCCCCGCCTTTCCGCCGCGGACGGAGTGCCGCCCGTATGCCAGTATAAGCGGGATGCCCGGCAGAGGTGACAGGGCTTGCAATCCGGAGTAAACTGTGCTATTCTAAAGCCGCCTCTGATTGTCAGGGACAGGTAAATTGAAGAAGACTCATATAATTTCGCTGTATACGGTGCGAAAGTTTCTACGGGGCCGCCGAAAGGCTCTGCTATGGGTGTCCGCCGCGCGGAAGCGCAGGCGGGCGCTCCTTTTCTTTCTGCCGAACTTTTTGAAAGGAAGCGATTTTGTGACTGGGATTTTAAAAGGCGTCCTCGTCTCCGCCCCCTCTCTTGGGAGGCTGGAGGTTCACGCCCCCGGCTATCTGGTTTTGGAGGACGGCGTGATCTCCGGCGTTTTTGACGTCCTGCCCCAGCGGTACGCCGGCGCTTTGGTGGAGGACTTTGGGAACTGCCTCATCACCCAGTCTTTTACCGATCTCCATCTCCACGCGCCACAGTATCCCATGCTGGGGATTGGTCTGGACCTGCCGCTGTTGGATTGGCTGAATACCTACGCCTTTCCCACGGAGGCCCGCTTTGCCGACGAGGGCTATGCCCGGGAGCAGTACCGGGCGCTGGCGGCGGAGCTGATTCGAAACGGCACCACCCGGGTATGTATGTTTTCCTCCCTCCACCGACAGTCGACGCTGATTTTGATGGAGGAACTGGAAAAAGCCGGGGTCACCGGTTATGTTGGCAAGGTAAACATGGACCGCAACAGCGGTGAAAAGTTGCAGGAAACCACGGAGGAGTCCAAGCGTGAGACCCTCCGGTGGCTGGACCAATGCGGGGGCTTTTCCCATGTCAGGCCCATCCTGACGCCACGGTTCACGCCCTCTTGTACCAATGAACTGCTGGCGTTTCTGGGAAAGCTGGCTGCGGAGCGGAATCTGCCCGTCCAGTCCCATCTGTCGGAAAACACGGCGGAGCTGGAATGGGTGCGCCGGCTGCATCCGGACTGCGGTCAATACTGGGAGACCTATGCCAAGTATGGGCTGTGGAACAGCCGCACCGCCATGGCCCACTGTGTCTGGTCCGATGGGCGGGAACGCTCCGCCATGCGCAAGGCGGGGGTCACCGCCGTTCACTGCGCGGACTCCAACCTGAACCTCTGCTCCGGCGTGTCTCCGGTACGCAAGCTGTTGGACGAGGGCGTAAAGGTGGCTCTGGGCAGCGATATCGCGGGAGGGGATACCCTCTCCATGTTCGATGTGATTGCCTCCACGATTCGGACTTCCAAGGTCCGGCGTATTCTGGACGATTGGAAAACGAATTTTCTCACCACCGCGGAGGGCTGGTATCTCGGTACCTCCGCCGGTGCTGCTTTTTTTGGGGCGAAGCCTGGCTTTGCCGTGGGAGAACCGCTCCACGCGCTGGTGCTGGACGACGGAAGGCTGCCGCCGCTGTCCTCGGCGGAGGAACGACTGTCCCGCCTTATCTGCCGGCGGCAGGAGGGTGCCGTCCGTGCGGCCTGGAGCGCAGGACGCAGAGCTTTATAACCGCGGGGATTCGCGTGCGGTTGACACTGAACCGGATTTTAAACGTTTCAATATTTGGGAGGTAGATGTTTCGTGATATGCAAAAAAATTTGTTCTCTTATTGCCACGCTGGTTATAGCGGCGGCACTACCGGCCTGTTCCGGTTCCTGCGGGCAGAGCGGGTCGCTTTCGTCCGCCTCCGCTTCCGATAGTCGGGGTGCAGAGTCCGTGTTTTCGGCTTCAAGCACCGGGCAAATTTACCTCTATGGGGAAGAGCACGGTGTCAAAAAAATACTGGATAAGGAATTCCAGCTGTGGCATGACGATTACAATGATGAAGGCATGCGGCACCTATTTATAGAACTTCCATACTATACTGCGGAATTTTTGAATGTCTGGATGCGGGCGGATAACGATACCGTACTCGACGCGGTCTACGACGATTGGGACGGAACCGCTGCCCACACCCCGGACGTGAAGGCATTCTATCAGAAAATCAAAACCGAATGCCCGGAAACGGTATTTCACGGGACGGATGTGGGACACCAGTACGACACTACCGGAGAACGATTTTTGCAGTATCTTGAAGAGAACGGCGAAAAGGATTTGGAGCAATATCAGTTGGTACAGCAGGCAATTCATCAAGGTGAGGTCTATTATGGGAAGGGTGACGACGTATACCGCGAAAATAAGATGGTGGAAAATTTTATACGTGAATTTGACCATCTGAACGGTGAGAGCGTGATGGGAATCTATGGTTCTGTCCATACCGGGATTGACGCGATGGATTACTCCTCCGGTACCGTCCCATGCATGGCAAACCAGCTGAATGCGCGCTATGGCAGCGCACTTCATTCGGAGGATATCTCTTGGATTGCAAAGGACATTGATCCCGTTAGAGTGGATACGGTCACGGTTGCCGGATGTCGAGGGAGTTCTGGCGTCTGGAAAACGCCTATGGCGACTTAAAGGCGCAGCCCAAGACGGGGGATGTACTGCCTTACAACGATTTCCCAATGCTGGTGGAGACAGGGCAGGTCTTTATGATCGACTATACGCAAACGGATGGCTCCGTCACACGCCATTACTACCGCTCAGATGGTTACGTTTGGTCCGGGAAACCTTCCACCGAAGAGTTCTCTGTAAGTTGAACCGTTAAAAGAAAGCCCCCATAATATACGCAAAACACGCTTTGAAGCGACTTTTCAAGTCGAATCAAAGCGCGTTTTTTTACGCGGCCTTCGCTGCAAATTTATTTTACCAAGACCTCTACATCAATATAAAGTTTCTTGTCGCGGCTGCTTTATTAAAAGAAAAGCTGCACCACTCCGCCGGTAATGAGGCTGGTCAGCGCTCCCGCGATCAGCACCCCGACCATGATGGCGGGCAGAGCAGTTTTCATCCGGAGGTCCAGCAGCGTCGCCACCAGCGCTCCGGTCCATGCGCCGGTCCCCGGCAGGGGGATCGCTACCAGCAGGACAAGGCCCGGCAGACGGTATTTTGTCACGATGCGGCCCTTCAGGTGGGCGCGGCGCTCCAGAGCCGCAATCTTCGGGCCCCACCACGCTCCCCGGCGCAGCCGGGCGAATACCCGCCGCACCAACAACATGATGAAGGGCACCGGCAGCAAATTCCCCGCCAACGCCAACCCGTAAGCCGCCCACAGCGGCAGTCCAGCCGCCACGCCGTATGGGATGGCCCCCCGCAGTTCCACCACCGGTACCATCGCCAGAAGAAAGGTGAGCAGTGCCCGCCCCGCCATTGTCCCTAAAAACGCCATGAAAGCTCCTTTCGGGTGAAACCGCAACAGCGGAGCGGGAAAATCCCGCTCCGCCTGTTCATTTGAATCTCTTACTGCAAGTTCAGACGTTTTTTCAGCGTGAATGTAGTAATGACATAGTAGACTGCGCCGATGACCAGCTCCATGCCAATGAAAATAGCCATCATCTGGTGGAAAGCCTGCATTCCGTTCATACCGGCATTAAACATATGTTCAAATTCATCTGCGTTAAAAAACAAGCCGCTTATAAACTGGATGGCAAACTGGAACACGAAAAAGAACAATACGCTCAGAGCACCCTTGTGATTTGCGAAGCTGTGGCCCACGGCCATGGCCGCATAGAATTCCAGACACAGCACGGCACAGCTCAACAGGCACAGGACGATCAGTTCGATGGCGATTGCCGGTACATTCAGCCCGTATTCCTTTATCAGCTCATGAAGCGCATGGAAGGCCTGGCGGAAAAATTCAGAGCTGAAAATGTCCCGCATCACGTCCAGATTAAAGAAGCAGACCAACAGCGCAATTGCTTCCACGACTCCGGTGGCAATAAACCACACGGTTGAGACGATGATTTTGGACCAGACGATCTGATGGCTTGAGACAGGCAGCGTAAACGTCACATACCCCTCGTCGCCCATCAGGTTCGTACGGAAACGGTTCACCATCAGCACAATGGACATGATCGCCAGGGCCACCATACCGATGACAAACGCAGCCATTAAAAGTCCGCCCAGCAGATTTGGTAAAAAAGTATCGGATTCCATCAAAAAGCGCAGGGCAAGATTCGCCGCCAGAGCCAGCACCAGCACGATCAGGAATAGCGGCCCCATGATCCGGGCCGTGGCCCGGAACTCGTGTTTCATTAATTTTCTCAGCATTTGAATACCTCCCGGAACAGCGCGTCCACACTCATGCCCTTTTCCTCCCGGATCTGATCTACGGAGGACTGCAGAATAATCTGCCCCTGATTGATAAAAATGATTTCGTCCAGCACCTGCTCCACATCCGCGATCAGATGTGTAGAGATGATAACGGCGGCCTCCGGATCGTAGTTGTTGATGATGGTGTTGAGAATGTAGTCCCGGGTCGCCGGATCCACGCCGCCGATGGGCTCATCCAGCAGATACAGCTTTGCCGCCCGGCTCATCACCATAATGAGCTGAACCTTCTCCCGGGTGCCTTTGCTCATTTGCCGGATGGTCTGGTCCATGCGGATGCTGAGATGCTGGAGCATTTCCTCCGCCCGATCCCGGCGAAAGTCTGCGTAAAAGTCCTGATAGAAATCCAGCAGCTTCCGGGTGCTCATCCACAGAGGGATGCAGGTGCGCTCCGGGAGATAGGATACGATGGCGTGGGTATCCTTGCCGGGAACCATCCCATTCACCAGCATCTGGCCGGAGGTGGGAGTCAGGAGCCCGTTGGCCAGCTTGATGAGCGTGGTCTTGCCGCTTCCGTTGGGACCCAGCAGACCCACAATATGGCCCGGCTCAATCAACAGGTTCAAGTGATCCAGAGCCGGGGTGTGACCGTAGGCCTTCACCAGCTCATTGCATTCAAGAATCGCCATTTCTCAATTCCTCCCCCACATTTTCCTGACGCACCAGCGCCATGATCTCTTCCTTTTCATATCCCAGCCGGACCATTGCCGTCAGGAAATTCCGAATCTGATATCCCGCCAGATTCTGCTTTGCCGATTCAATCATATCCTTGTCCTCCGTCACAAATCTGCCCGCGGTCCGCTGACTGTATACAAGACCGTCCCGCTCCAGCTCCGTCAGCGCCCGCTGCATGGTATTGGGGTTTACCCCGGCTTCCAAAGCCAGATCCCGCACCGACGGAAGCCGCTCTCCGGGCGGGAAGACGCCGGACACAATGCCCACCTTGACCTGCTCGATCAGTTGAGAATAGATGGGGGCATCGCTTGAAAATTGCCACTTCATTTCGCCGCACCTCCTACGCTGTGCTATTGTCCTAAGCAAATAATACAATAACACAACTTTTGAATTTGTCAAGCGAAATTTGAAGAATTTCAAAAAAATCAGAGACCGTCGTGAAGCGGTCCCCGATGGGGATACAAATTACCCCGACCGGGCAAAAGCCTCTGGCGGGGTTGTGGTTTGCGCCACACCCCTTCAGAAATACCGCTTCTCCAGCGCCGCGACCACCTCCGCCAGCGCGTCTGCGTGGGCGTCGCACACGATTCTTGCGCCGCTGTTCCGCACGGCGGGGGCGCAGTTGGCGGGGGCAAAGCCCACGGCGGCAACCTCCAGCATGGAAAGATCGTTGCCCTCGTCGCCAACCGCATAGACGTCCTCCGGCGCAACGCCGAGATGCTTTGTCAGCTTTTTGAGCATCCCGCCCTTGCTGGCGCCTCTGGCGGTCAGTTCAAGCAGAGTTTTCCCGGAATAGATCAGCTCGTAGTCTGAGGCCCAGCCATGCCCGCGGATGAATTGCTCCACCTGAACAAGATCCTCGTGTTCCGCCTCAAATAAAAGTTTTCCAAGAGGCAGGGGAACGTCCGGAAGGCTTGCCTTTTCCTCCACCCGAACACCGGTTAAATGCTCATGCGCGCGAACAAAGTCGTTGACCTGTACCGCGTGGATGACGTTTTCCACGTGGTACGCCTCCACCCCCACCTGGGGGAACGCGTCCAGCACCTGCTGTCCCCGCTCCCGGCTCTTTTCCGACAGGAGGGCCGTCTCCAGATATTCGCCCTTGGAGAAGTCGTAAATGGCCGCGCCATTACAGATGACGCAGGGTGTGTTGATTGGAATCATGGGCGCCAGCTTTTCAAAGGCCGGGAGCGCCCGGCCGGTGGCCATGGCAAAGTGTCCGCCCTGCGCCATAAAAAATTCCAGCGCGGCCCGGTTCCCCATGGAAAGAGGGGGGATGGGCCTGCCTGTTCGCAGCGCGTCCTCCGTATAGATCAGGGTGTTGTCGAAATCGCTGGCCAGCAGTACGCCGTCAAATTTTCCCATCAATGTTCTCCTTATGTCAATTGAATCGGGGAGAGGGATTCCCCCTCTCCCCGTTTTCGTCCTGTGCGCCAGTTATTCGGCAGATGCTCCGCCGTTGCCGCCCTGACCGCCGCTGCCGCCGCCTCTGCGACGGCCGCCCCGGTGATGGGGACGGTGGGTGGGCTGCCCGCCCTCAATCTTATCCTGCCGGGGTTTTTCACCGACGGACCTGTCTCCTTTTGGGGTTTGAGACTTAGCCGGGTACTTGGGTTTTCCGGGCCGGGCCGGCTGGCCCTTCCTCGGCGCCGCGGTCTGAACCTCCGGCTTTTTTCCGCCCTGGCCGGAGCCGCTCCGCCCGCTGCGGTGGCGTCGGCGGGAACCGCTGCGGCGCTCGCTCTCATCCGGCGGCGCGATGCGCTCCCGGCTGGGCAGGTCCTCCGGATCTTCCGCGGACAATAGTGGCTCGGAGGAGACAAATTGCAGTTCCTCCTCCTCTTCCCGCTCCTCCACATAGCGCTCAGGCCGCTCCCGGGGAACCTCAATGCCCTCCCGGCTGCCCTTGCCGTTGCGCAGAACACAGATCTCGCAGTTGTGATAGCACTTCTGAGGCTCCGGCGCGGAGTCCAGGCTCACCTTGACTGTCTCCCGCAGGAGGTTCACACTCTTTATATTTCCGGGTCCGTCCGGCGTCTGGACAAAGGACTCGTTTTTCGGCATTCGCTTTGCCGCATCCTCATAGGCGTTCTGCTCGTATTTCAAGCAACACATCAGACGCCCACAGGTACCGGAGATTTTGGCGGGATTCAGGCTGAGATTCTGAGTCTTGGCCATTTTGATGGACACGGGCAGGAACCCGTCCAAAAATTGGGAGCAGCAAAAGGGACGTCCGCAGATCCCCAGGCCGCCGATCATCTTCGCTTCGTCCCGGACGCCGATCTGGCGCAGTTCGATCCGGGCACGGAACACGCCCGCCAGATCCCGCACCAGCTCCCGGAAGTCCACCCGCCCGTCGGCGGTAAAGTAGAAGATGATCTTGGTGCCCTCGAAGCTGCACGAGACGTTTACCAGCTTCATCTCAAGTCCGTGGTCCGCGATCTTCTTTTCACAGACGTCGAAAGCCTCGCTCTCCCGTTTGCGGTTGAATTCCACAGTGCGCTTGTCGTTTTCCGTGGCCATGCGGATCACGCCGCTGAGAGGGCGGACAATGGCGGAGTCCTCCACCTCGTGGTTTCCCTCCGTGCAGGTGGCGAACTCGGGACCCTGGGTGGTCTCCACGATCACCTCATCGCCCATTTTGATCGGTCGGTCGCCTGGTGCAAAATAGTAGTTTTTACAGCCGCCACGAAAGCGGACGCTGATTACTTCGGTCAAAGGATACCCTCCAATTCCACAGCCAGAGCGCCCAATACATGGTTGACCCCCACGTTATATGCGCATTCCCGGCAATATGACTGCAATAATTCTATTGTGTGCATGATTTGCTGTTTTGTCAAGTTTTTTGCAAGGAACTGTGCGGTTTTTTCCGTATTTCCCGGCGTTTCCTGCCCGTAGACGGTCAAAAGCGCCTCCGTAAAGAGACCGTGGGCCTGCTCCAGGAGAGTCTGGAGCGTCTCCCGGTCCGTCTTTTTTCGCTCCAGTTCCACCAGCAGCTCTGTGACCGCGCCCCGCTTTTTCTCACCCACAGCGCGGCAGAGGGCTTCCGCCGCCGCAGCTTGTTCCAATTCTCCGCCGTCTTCCTCCGCCGGGCGCAGCTTCAGCTCCACGCACCTGGAACGCAGGGTTTGCAGCACCGTCGCCGAATTCTCCGCGCAGAAAAGAAATGCGGCGTAGGGCGGGCCCTCCTCCACGATTTTCAAAAGCACATTCTGGTCCTGCTCCGTCAAAAGAGCGCAGTTTTCAAAAATATAGACTTTCCTCGCCCCCTCGTTGGGGCGGATATAGGCGTCCGACCGGACAGAGCGCACCACGTCCACGGCGATGTTTTTATGTTCCGTATCCTGCACAGAGATCACATCCGGGTGGATGTTCTCGAACACCTTGCGGCACGCGGCACATACGCCGCAGGGCTTTCCCGCCTCCGCCGTGCACTCCATAGCTGCGGCGGCGAACCGGGCCGCCCCGGCGCGGTCGCCGGGCCCGGTAAACAGCAGCGCGTGGGCTAATGTACCCCGCTCCGCGGCGGCGCGGATGCAAGATGCTACAACTGTTTTTTCCTTTCCCTCCAGTGCTGCCATACCGGGTCTCCCCTTTCGCCGCGCAGTACGCAGCATATCATAATTTTCATATTGTATCACGGTTCCGGGGAAAATGGAATTCAAAATTTTGCATGGCCGTATCTTCGCCTTCGGGCGAAAACGGCGCGCTTTGACGTAGCCGCTGCCTAGCCCCACGTAGATTAGCCGTTTCTTTTGTGAAATGCCCGTTGACATCCGGTTATTCCCCCGTTATACTGAAAAAAATTTCACGGAAGCATCGACCGGGGCAGCGCTTCCCTGAAGCCGGATAAAAGGAGTATACACCATGGAGCTGACATTCAACCATGCGTTCGACCATGTGAAGCGTTCCGGCATCCGCCGGTTTACCGAGGTGGTGAAAAGCGTTCCCGGCGCGGTACAGCTCACCATAGGGGAGCCGGACATGGATACCCCGGAGGCCGTCCGGGCGGCGGCAAAGATAGCGCTGGACGCGGGAGACACCCATTATCCGCCCAACAACGGCCGTCCGGAGCTGCTGGCGGCCATCTCAAAATTCGAGGAGAGGCGAAATGGTCTGCGCTATGCCCCAGATGAGATCATTCTGACCATCGGGGCCACGGAGGCGCTGTTCATCAGCCTGTTTGCCCTGGTAAACCCCGGCGACGAGGTAGTGATTCCCACTCCCGCGTTTAGCCTGTATGAGTCCATCGCCCGGCTGTGCCGCGCCGTACCTGTGAATCTGCCTACGGAGGACAACTGTTTCCAGATCGACCCCGCGGCGTTGGCCACCGCCATCACGCCCCGGACGAAGGCGATCATCCTCACCTCTCCCAACAACCCAACCGGCTGCGTCTATGCGCGAAAGACGCTGGACGCCATCCACGGCGTACTGAAGGATAAGCCTATTTTTGTGATCTGCGACGAGGTATACCGCCAGCTGGTATACACGGACGACTTCACGAGCTTTTCCGCATTTGCCGATATGCGGGACCGCGTCATCGTGGTCCAGAGCTACTCCAAGCCTTACGCCATGACCGGCTGGCGGCTGGGGTATGTGATGGCGGACCGGCCCGTTCACGACAAATTGCAGGTGGCCCATCAGTACGCCGTGGTGTCTGCCCCGGCGTTTGTTCAAACCGCCTGCATAGAGGCGCTGAAGTATGATAACTCCGCCGATAAGGCGCTGTTCCGCCGCCGGAGGGACTATGTGTACAAACGCCTGACGGACATGGGACTGGACGTTCAAGAACCGGAGGGCGCGTTCTATATGTTCATCAGTGTGAAAAAATTCGGCATGGATTCCCTGACCTTCTGCACCCGCATGGTAAAGGAGGGAAAGGTAGGGCTGACCCCCGGCGTGTACTTTGGGTGCGAGGGCTATATGCGCCTGTCCTATTGCTACTCCGACGCGGATTTGAAGGAGGGGTTGGACCGCATGGAGGCGTTTTTAAAAACGCTGTGACGCTGGAGCTGCATCCTGCCACATAAGAAGTGGGCCCATAGTGCAGCTCCGGGATATCCTGGGTGGCGCGGGTTTCCAGCAAGAGATAAGAGGGGAGCATGGCCGCGGCGTCTTCCAATCCATATAGAAGCGGCCTACCGGGATTTAGAAGAACGGATAGAGACACAACGTAAAAACACCCCCGGCCGCAAAGCGGCTGGGGGTGTTGAATCCTGTGATTCCGCAGACGGATTACTCCGCCGCGGCCAGGGCTTTCGCCTCGGCAATGGCCTTTTCCTGTGCCGCGGGAGGGCAGTCCTCGTAGCGGACAAAGTCAAAGGTGAAGCGTGCGCGACTCTGGGTCATGGATCGAAGGTCGATGGCGTAGGTGCCCATTTCTCCCATGGGGATCTCGGCCACGATCTCCGTCTCACCGTTGGCAACGGGGTTGGTGCCCATGACACGGCCGCGGCGCTTGTTCAGATCACCCATGACGTCGCCGGTGAAGTTGTCGGGCACATAGACGTGCAGCTCGCCGATGGGCTCCAGCAAAACGGGATTCGCCTGCTCAAGACCCGCCTTGAATGCCAGATTCGCGGCGGTTTTGAACGCCATTTCGGAGGAGTCCACGGGGTGATAAGAGCCGTCTACCAGCGTTGCCTTCAAAAACACCACCGGGTAGCCTGCCAGCGGGCCGTGGACGCAGCTTTCACGCAGGCCCTTTTCAACGGCCGGGAAGAAGTTCTTGGGCACGGAGCCGCCGAATACGTTCTCAGCGAAGATCATATCCTCGCTCTCGGACTGGGGTTCAAACTCAATCCATACGTCGCCAAACTGGCCGTGTCCGCCGGACTGTTTTTTGTGGCGGCCCTGAACCTTGACCTTCTTGCGGATTTTCTCCCGGTATGCCACCCGAACCGGCGAGAACGCCACTTCCACGCCAAAGCGGGACAGGAGCTTTGCCTTCAGGACATCCAGATGGATGTCGCCGGTGCCGGAGAGGATCATCTGGTGGGTCTCGGCGTTATTCATAAGAGAGAAGGTAAGGTCTTCCTCGCCAAGCTTCGAAAGGCCGCCGGCCACTTTGTCGTCCTGTCCTCGGGTTTTGGGGGCGATGGCCTGCGCGTAGCAGGGCTTGGGGAACGGGATGCCGGTGAGATTCACCACGCTCTTGGCGGAGCACAGGGAGTCACCGGTCTTCAACTTATCCATCTTAGCCGCCGCCGCGATGTCGCCGCAACAGACCTCCTTGACTTCAACGGCCTTTTTGCCTTTCATGGTGTACAGATGGCCCAGCTTCATGGCCTCGCCGGTGCGGGCGTTGGTCAGCGTCATATCCGACGTGACTTTGCCGGAGATCACCTTGAAATAGGAATAGCGGCCATACTGGTCGGAGGTGGTCTTGAAAACAAACGCATAGGGATTGCCGTCCTCGGTCAGATCAATCTCCATCGGCTGGCCGTTTGCGTCGGTACCCTTGCGGTTGGGAATTTCCACCGGGTTGGGGAACAGCTTCACGGCGGTGTCCAGAACGGTCTGGGTTCCGATGCCGGTAAAGGCGCTGCCGCACATGACCGGGCAGAGGGTAAGATCCCGCACGCCGGCGTGGAGTCCCTCCAGAACTTCATCCTCGGTGAAGGGCTCGCCGTTGAAGAATTTCTCCATCTTTTCCTCACTGGTTTCGGCCACAGACTCGCACAGCTGCTGATAGAAGTTCTCCACCACTTCCATCTTGTCGGCTGGAATGGGAATTTCCTCCCGGCGGCCGTTGGGCTTGAGCTCATAGGCCTTTTTGTAGATCACGTCGATCAGCGCGCCGATTTTTTTGTTTTCATCCCACATGGGCATCATGGTGGGGCAGACGGCCCGGCCGAACTTTTCACGCAGGGATTCCCATGCGCCGTTGAAATCGCCGCCCTCCTCGTCAGTCTTGGAGATATAGATGGCCCGGGGCATGTTCCGGTCCTGCAAATACTTCCAGGCCTTCTCCGTGCCCACGGATATGCCGCCCTTGGCAGAGCAGACGATGATGCCGGCATCCGCCACGCGGAGGGCCTCCAGCACCTCGCCGGAAAAATCGAAATACCCCGGAGTGTCGATTACGTTGATCTTCACGCCCTTAAATTCGATGGGAGCAATGCTCAGGGAGATGGAAATTTTCCGCTTGATCTCCTCCGGATCATAATCGCAGGTGGTATTTCCATCAGTCACTTTACCGAGACGATCCGTGCCACCGGTCAGATACAGCATAGACTCCACCAAAGAGGTCTTGCCGTTTCCGCCGTGGCCAAGTAAGCAGATATTGCGAATGTCCTTTGCAGTCATATGTTTGTACTCCCTTCGATTTGTTGCTTGGGCGAGGAACTAAAATTAAAATCGCTCAATAAAGTTATTATACAATGATTTGGTGGTTAGCACAACGCCGGATTTAAAAGAGCAGCTATTTTTGGTAGCCTGCACAAGAATGAAAGTGAAGAATTTACATTTTCATCTTGCCGGTACGCGAAAAACCGCGGCCCCTAAAAAGGGCCGCGGTAAATCCCGTTTTACAGGTCAGGAGGCAAATTCCAGCCGGAACCGGGCGCCGGAATTGCCGGCAAAGACAATCAGTCCGCCCTCCGGAAGTTTGGCGGAGGTGTCGCCCCACAGAAGGGAGGAGGTTGTCAGCGCGCCGCTGCCGTCGAAGACATAAAAGCCGGCGTCCTCAGGGAATGTGACCGTCATGGTTTTTCCCGCCGCATTGCCCACTTTGAACCAGCGGGCGTAGCCGGAGGGCTGGATGGTGGCGTAAGAGCTGCCGCTTTTGGTGGAAATGTTTTTGAGGCTATCTTTCATCTGATAGGGCGCGCCGTTAATCCACAGAAAATCGCCGTCCACGGTGACACAGCCGGCGTCCCGGCCAATGGGGAGGTCGTAGGTCAGCTCCGTGGGGCTGACGATGCGCTGGCCGCCGATGTAACCTGGTACGAATTCAACGCCCGGCGTCAGCGCGGAGGTCACTGATTCCTCGGCGGCGGCGTCCGACAGGGCCAGATAAAGCTGCGAGGAGTATTTCTCAGCCAGAGGCACTGCGCTCGTGGATGCCAGAGCATCCCACGCCGCCTGCGTCTCGGCGGAAATGGAGTTTTCCGGCATCTTCACCATCAGATAATAGCTGGTGGATACGATGCCAAGACCTGGAACAGGCGTATAGCTCTGCTGATAGAAATAGGTGTAGCCGTTGCTCTCCTTTACCAGCTTCACCGCCACGGAGTTATTCTCATCCCGGAAGGAGCCGTCGCTGTAATAGGTGAGCGTCTGGTCGGGGATGTGGGCCATGCTCATCTGGTGGAGAGTCAGCTTTCCGTCGGCGGTGACGGTGATCTTCACCTGCTGGGTGGTAGTGCCGTAATATCCGGACTCGCTCACAAAAGACGCGGGCATGGATGCGGGTTGTGCCTGCGCCAGAGCGGGAGTGGTCTGGTCCACTTTGATGCCTTTGGCCTTCAGTGCGTCTGCCAGTATCTGGGCTGCAGCCAGTTCATTATAGGTGGATACGCCGCCGGAGGTGAGTACCGCCGCCGCCATTTTGTACTCCGGCAGCACCAGCAGCGCCGCGTGATAACGCAGGGTGTCCCCGCCCTTGACAAGGCATTGAATACCGTTTTGCTCAAACGGCCGATATTCCGTTGCATCCCACCCAAGGCCGTAAGATACCATGCCCAGCGGTTCTTCGGGCCAGATACCGCGGTCGTACTCCGGCGCGGCCATGGCGGCGGTGGACTTGGCGGAGAGGATAGACGTGCCGGTAAGGGCCCCGCCGAAAGCTGCCAGATCCTCTGCTGTGGCGTACAGTCCACCGGTTCCCACAATGCCGATGCAATCCTTGGGCAGCACCCGCTGCGCCTTGTCGTCGGTGCAGGTGACTGCCAGACGGTTCAGCGCGCTCTCCCCGTCCGAGGGGGCAAAGGTATCTGTCAGGCCTGCGGGGGTCAGAAGGGCGGAACGGACATACTCCATGAAGTCCTTGCCGCTGACGGTTTCCACCACCAGCTGCGCCAGTGTAAACCCGTCGTTACAATAGGCGGAAAACTCCCCTGGATCGGCCTTCAATTTCTGAGTGGAAAGACGCTCCAGCAGATCGTCGGCGGCCTGCTGGTCATCGTCGTCAAAAAGAAACGCATTGGTACTGGAGGTCCCCATCAGGCCGGAGGAGTGATTTAAAAGCATCCGTACCGTGATTTTCGTATAGCGGCTGTCCGCCATTTTGAAGTTCTTTAAATAGGTGGTCACGGGAGAATCCAGATTGATTTTCCCGCTCTCCGCCAGTTTCATGACCGCGGCGGCGGTGTACATCTTGCTGACGGAGCCGATACCGTACAAGCTGCCTCCCAGAATTGCCAGTTGGGCGAGATTGTCCATATTCTTCACGGAGGCTGGAGTGTTTCCGGTCTGTTGAGAGAGTGTGAAGGTCCCGTCCTCCCAAAGAGCGTAAGAGGCGCTCAGGGCATTCCCGTACTTCATGGCATAGTCCACCGCCGTCTCGGCGGACTTCTGCCGGTCTGAGGAGGCCGGCGCGTACTTCGTTTCTGCCGCCGCAGGGAGAGCGAGGCTCACCGCCATGGTCAGTGCCAGAGCCAGCGCCGCCAGCCGTTTTTTTAAAACTCGATTCATATTCTGTTCCTTTCTCACCCCAAGGGGGATACCAATTTCATGGATCACGATATACACCCTCCAGTGGGTGGAAGGTCAAGCGATTTTTTCCGTTTTCGCAGATGCACAGACCAAAACGCCAGGAAAATACCCACCATGCCGCTGAAAAAGCAAAACAACAGCATGGTGTCTACGCCGCCCCGGTCGATGATGCTCCCGGCGATCAGGTTGCCGAGGACGCCGCTGAGTCCATTGGTAGCCACCATTTTCAAGGACTGCCCCTGCACCCGGTCCTCAGGCGGGACATTTTCATTGGCGAAGTAGACGTTTCCGGGGTTGAACAGTCCGTATCCCAGCATTTGGACAGGCTGTAAAACCAGAAGAAGGCGCAGATTGCGGCAGAAAAAAAACAACAGCGGCTTCATCGCCATGAACACCACGGAAACCAGCATGACCTTTTCGATGTTTGTCTTTTTCCAGAGCCATTGGAACAAAAGCGCGCCGGGAAGCTCCGACGCCGCCATTAAAAAAAGAGCAAGACCCAGATCGCCGCTGTCGCCGCCCCGGTCATTTACAAGGTTTATCAGAAAGTTGACGATGGGCATGACCGCCATCAAGCCGAAGAAGCCCGCGCCCAGCATCACGGTGAACGCCGGATTGTGTTTTAAAATGTAAACGGGGGAGTGGGCGGGCTCCGTGTTCTCCGCCGGCAGAGCGGACGGGGAAAAAGCGGGAAAAACCGTCAGAGCCGCCAAAATCAAAATGACCAGTGCCGCGTGGGTTATCAGGGCGGATTCCACGCCGAAGCGCCGCGCCTGCTGCCCTACCAGGACCGAGACGATGGCGTAGGCAAACGCACCCAGACCCCGGCCCAGGCTGTACCGCACGTTGACTCCCGCGTTTAAAAACTGCATGGACATGGCGTCAATCAGCGGATAGGAGTTGGTTTCCAGCGCACCCAGAGCCAAAAAAATCACAGCGGTACCGAAGAAGCCGGGCCGGGCAAAATAAAATACGCCGTGGCACCCCAGTGCCAGCAGCATACATCCGCCGAAGAGCCTTTTCAGTGGTACTTCAGGGTGCCGGTCCGCCCAGGCACCCAGCATCGGCTGGGCGAAAATCCCGGCCAGACAGCCCAGCGAAATGAAAATGCCAGCCTGCCCGCTGGAGAAGCCCCGCCCCAAAATAATGGCGGTCTGATAGCCGCTGAACGCGGCCATCATTCCCCAAAACCAGATCTGGAGCGAAAAGTACGTGATGTTCACCCGTAGTTGAGAGGGAAGGGATGCTCCGCTCATCGAGTTCCTCCTGTCAGATAGCCCAACAGAGGCTCGAATTCCACGCCCTCCCGCATGGGCAGATCCGCCGCTGCGGTCCGCTCCGCGCAGGCCCGGACAAATTTGGCGGACAGCATGGCCGCATCGGTCAGCTTCCGGCCCTGCACCAGCGCGCCGGTGAGAACGGAGGCAAATACGTCTCCAGTGCCGTGGAACTCGTGGGCGATATAATCGGTCTGCACCGCCTCAGCCCGGCCGGTTTTCGCGTCGAAGCACATGGCCCCGGTCATTCCCGGCGACATGGATACGCCGGTGAGGACTACGGAGCGTCTGCCGCCAAGACTCAGGCGCTCCACCGTTTCCCCGGGAGAGGGGAGCGCGCCGAAGGGCAGGCCCAGCAACAGCGCCGCTTCGGTGAGATTCGGGGTAATGACGTCCGCCAGGCGGGCAAGACGCACCATCCCGGCGCACATGTCGGGGGTATAGGTCCTGTAGACCTCGCCGTGGTCGCCCATCACCGGATCCACCACCGTCAGGGTGCCGGGCTGACGGAAATCGCGAATAAATTTCTCCACCAGGCCAATCTGGCGGACACTGCCAAGAAACCCGCTGTAAATCGCGTCAAACTGCAAATTAAGAGATTTCCAGTGGGCGGCGACCTTGGGCATTTCGTTCGTCATGTCGAGAAATGTGAATCCCTGAAAACCGCCGGTGTGGGTGGAGAGGAAGGCAGTTGGCAGCGGGCAGCACTGTGTCCCCATGGCGGACAAAATCGGGAGGGCGACAGTGAGGGAGCACCGTCCAAAGCCGGACAGGTCGTGGATGGCGGCGATACGGGGTATAGGCATTGCGGTTCCTCTTTTCTTATCTCGAGCAGGTGTGAGACGGAGATATTTTATTTTTTAGTATACGTCAAATTTGCCTATTGTTCAAGAGGCCCGTTCGTGGTAAAATGACAAAGACACAAGGGCCTGCTCGCGATCTTACGGATGCTGTGCGGGTCAAATAGCGGCGCAACCGGCTGTAGCATTGGTATTGCCATTTCAATAGAAATTTGATAAAATATATAAGAGAAAAGACGTGGAGAAGACAGGTAAACAGAAATAGCGGCCGAGTCACTGGCAGCTCATATATGCGGGCATGATGGAATTGGTAGACATGCAAGATTTAGCTCGCTACACCTCAGTGCAAATCTGAAAACCGCCCTCTCAGAGGGCAAAAATCGAATACGCGGGTATGCTGGAATTGGTAGACAGGATGGATTTAGGTTCCATTGCCGAGAGACGTTGGGGTTCGAGTCCCCATACCCGCACCAATGAAAAAAACGCCGGGATATCAAGGCTTTTCAGCCCTGATATCCCGGCGTTTTCTCTTGCCACTGTTCCATTTTGTCAGTGAAATAGTTGCTTCGTGTCTGCCAAATTTTTTGGAATGAGAAGTTGCATCATGCAGTTTCCTCGTCAATACTTCCCACGATTAGCTCCGATGCACTATCAATAACCTCCATGACCTCGTTGTACCAATCGCAGTGAGTCCGGAACGCCGCCTTCATACAGAACTCAATGTCCAGCTTTCCATCGCTGTTTTCGTTGACGCGGATCTCCTGCAGCAGCATCCGCAGGTTTGCCTCACTCAGATTCCCGCTGTCCAGAATATCGTCGATCAGGTCAATGCTGGTTTTCATCTCCGCACGTTTTTTGTTAAGGACAATCTCCATATTTTGATATCCAGTGATTTGTTCTTTGACCAGCAGAATCTCCTTTTCATGTTTTTCCAGCATGCGGTCGTATCGCACCGCATTTCCTTTATCGCGGATCCGCTCCAGAAGGATCCCTTCCACATCTTCCTCGAGGCGGGCAAGACGCTCCTGCAGCCGCTTGATTTGCACATCCACATTGCTCTGTTTTGATGCCCAATTCTGAACGGATTTTGCAATCGCATTCCAGTTTTCTTCGGCAGATTTCTTCAGCGATTTCAATTCCTCTATTATCAGCCGGTCAAGAAGCTCCTCCGAAACACGATGGGGCGTACAGTATTCCGCTCCGTAGCGGTGGTTGGAATTGCAGGCGTATTCGACCCGTTCCTTCCCTTGCCAGGTGCGCTTGATCGCCACGAATTTCCTGCCGCACTGCTGGCAAAGGATCAGTCCGGAATATCGGTGAATACGCTGGTTGTGTCCTGCGCGCACAGCCCTCTCATTTCGCTCCGATAAAAGAAGCTGTGCCTGCTCCCATAACTCTCTCGTTATGATAGCAGGCACATGATTTTCATGGCGGTATTGTTCTTCCGACTGTGTGAAGCGAAAGGTTTTGTTGATGCTGCTGGTTTCACTTTTGTGGTTTACCAGCGTCCCCGTGTAAATCTCATTGATCAGGATGTTTTTGACGGTCGTATTGATCCATATATATTTTCGGCTGATCTCGGGGCAGGTGTTGGGGATGCTCTTTCCCATCACCTCCAGCTGCATTTTTGCCGGTGTTTTGGCCCCCAGTTCATTAAGCCTTCGTGTGTCAACGCCGATTTGAATTTGCAGTTTTTCGCCGGTTAAAAAATGTAGGAAAACAGCGGCGAGGGAATGTCCTAAAATTAGTTTTGTCCCTGCTCGAAGAGGGTATTGACGATGTGCTGTTTTTGCTTCATATATTCTTTGCGTTCTTTTAGCCGGTAGCTTTCGCCCTTGATATTGACGACGGTACAGTGGTGCAGAACACGGTCGAGGATCGCGGAGGCGATGGTGACATCAGCAAAGATCTCGTTCCATTGGGAAAAGGTCTTGTTGGAGGTAAAGACTGTTGAGACCTTTTCATACCGTCTGGCAATAAGCTGAAAGAACAGGTTCGCCCCCTGAATATCCATTGGGAGATACCCGATTTCGTCGATGATGAGCAGCTTGTATTTGCCCGGAGCTTTGAGCTTATCTGGAAGACGGTTTTCAAAATGGGCCTTTTTGAGCTGCTCAATCAGTGAGTGGCAGTTAATGTAGTAAGTGGAGAATCGATGCCTGGCGGCGACCATCCCCAGCGCCGAGGCCAGATGGGTCTTGCCCACGCCGGGCGGGCCGAGAAAGACGATATTTTCTCCATTCTCCAGAAAACGCATGGTGGCCAGTTCCTCGATCTGCCGCTTGTCAATGGAGGGCTGAAAACTGAAATCAAAGTCCTCCAACGTCTTTTTGATGGGAAAGCCCGACATCTGCACCTGTTTTTCATAGGCGCGCCGCCGTTTGCTGAGCGCCTCCTCTGCAAAGATATGATCGAGCACCTCCACGATGTTAAGCTCGTCTTTTGCAGCTCTCTCAAGATAATTGTCCAGGATCTCCAGCGTGTTTTTCATTTTCAGGCTTTCAAGGTTCTCCCTGAGGCGTTCCATCGTCAGTTCCGTCATAACAATACCTCGTCATACCGGCTCAAATCATGTGGCTGGATGGGAAAATCGATGACGTTGTCACCGTCCAGCAGCGTGTTTTCGATGTCGAAAGACTGCTTGACCGTCAGCCTGCGGTAGTGATGGGCATTGACGACCATGTCCTTTTTCTGATAGGATATCCGGTGCAGGGCGATTTGCTTTCCTTCGTGGTAGACGGCGAGCAGGTTGTCCAGCGCTACGACTGCCACATCTTTGCCGGCGTATTCTGATGGCACGGAATACTGATTACCGCCGTACGAGATGAGGCAGTCTTTTTGCACCCGGCGCAGGTTAATTTTGTCGATAATATATTCGCGTTGAGAGGGTTGAGGCCCTCTTTTTTTAATCGCTCGAAGGGAATTTCGTTCGTTGTGGCATGGATTTTTCCGTTAACCTTGTTGCACCAGGCCAGCGCCTGGCCGTTGAGGTCATACAAGGAGCTATACTTGATGCCCACCATGAAATTATCCCGGACAAACTGCACGGTGCGCTCCACCTTGCCTTTCGTCTGGCCCCGGTATGGTCTGCACACAGCACAGGCTTGAAGCCGTAGAACCCGGCAAAGTCCTCGAACTGCCGGTTCAGGGTGCTGTCCTCCTGCTTCAGCAGCCGCTTGATGACGACCTGTTTCATGTTGTCGTACAGGATTTCCTCGGGGTATCCGCCGAAGTACCGGAACGCGTTGGCATGGCAGCGGATCAGTGTGTTTGTGCTCATGTCGGTCACAAACTCTATGTACCGTGCCCGTGAGTATCCGAGAATAAACAGAAAGCAGTACAGCTTCTTCAGCTTTCCGCCCTCCATGACGGTGTGATCCTCGAAAAATGCCCAGTCCATTTGGCCTTGCAGCCCCGGCATTGTCTCAAATCGTACCGTTGCCTTCTCGTCCAGCTGCTCCTTTTTGTTGCGTACGTATTCTCGCACGATGCTGTGCCCGCCGTCAAAGCCCTGCTCCCGGATCTTTTCCGGAATTCGCTCCGCTGAGTACGGCGCTTCCTCCAGCCATATTGCGATCTGCTCCTTGTACGGGTCCAGCTTTGACGGCTTCGCCGCGCTCAGGCTGTATACCGGCCGTGTCTCGCTCTCGGCGTATTTCTTCGCCGTCCTCGGGTCAAGGTTGTACTTGCGCGCGATCTCCGTGTAGCTCAGTCCTTTTTGCCGGTCGCTTCGGATATCCATCCAGTTTGCTCCTTCCATTCTGACACCCTTTCCGCCTCCATTACGGCAGGCAGATTCGAGTGTACCATATTGCATTTCTCTCCGCTGCAAACCTGCATTTTTTGACCGGCGTTTTCTTGCATTTTATCACTGGCGCTGACAGTATTTTTATCCTTGGAATACCCGAAGGGCGCCATGGTTACAATTCCCTCCTTTTGGCGCTGCCGATACCCGGTGCGTACACGTCGGCTGCCGTCTCTGGCATAAAAATCATTGACCAATCCCTTAAAGCCAATAATGAGATCATCGTTTTCATTGAAGGTGTCTATATTTTCTGTGGCGGAAAGCACACGGACGTCGTGCTCCCGGAGGTAATCGATAAACAGCGCCGTCTGGGTGCGGTGTCGGCCGAGGCGGGAGGGATCCTTGACGATGACGGCCTCAATTCCTCCGGCATCCACCGCCTCGTAGATGCGGTCGATTCCTTCCCGGTTGAAATGCATCCCGCTGACGTTGTCGTCAAAGGATTCGCCGACGACCTCGTGCCCGTGTGTCACCGCATACTCGAAAATGATTTTTCGTTGGTTTGTCAGCGAGTTCAGTTCCTCGTCCTCATCACGGGAGAGGCGGTAATAGAGCCACGCTCTCATGATTGCTCCTTTCCGCTATGGTGTGCCGTTTATTCACGACACACCACCATAGCACACAAAATTTTGAATAGCTATCGGAATGGTTCAGGCAACGCCAGATTCTACGTTATCAACAATATTTTGCTTGCTTACGATGTAAGGATTATCCGCGGATAAATAATCGTGGAGCAGCATTTTCAGGAACTCGTCGAAATCATGATCCGTTCCGACATAGCTGAACATCACACTCCGCACGTTGTCGCCTTTTTGGTTTCTGCTTATAAAAATCCTTTCTCCCGTATCGGGGTAGTAACTGTGACGCTTCATTACATCGTCTGCAGCCAGGTTTGCTCATCCTCGTGGTCGTCCGCTTTATGTCCGAGGGCGATTTTCTTTTCACGTTCTTTGGTGAACACTTTTCGGTCTGTATACGGATTCATAGTTGTGGCGTCCTTCACGGGAACAATATCCTGAGTCCGTTCCAGAGCGTGTCCCAGCTGTGCCACATTGCCCAGAGCACCAGCAAGATCACCGGGATTAACAGCCACGCCGGGCTGAGATGTGGAATGTGCAGATGCAGCCGCGGGAGAGAGATACGCCGCTCTTTCCGCTTCCCAGCCAGTTGCAGCATCTCCCGCACCGCCGCCACATCCCGCGCCAGCGCCGTGATCTGCTCCCCGGTCGTCCCGGCGCTTCATTCCACCAGGGATTGTGTAAGTGATGCTTTTTCTGGAATCCTGCCAACGGACATCGTGACCTTCAGTGCGCATCAAGGTGATGAACTCCTCGTGGGTTCCGGGATAGCGCATGCACTCGTCGATAGTACCCATGAACCGGAACTTCCAGCTCTCGCCCCGCGCGGCGGCGTGGTATTCCGCTGTGGACATGGATTTCACCTTTTCCTTTTTCTGGCCTTTCTGAAACACAGGCAGGTCATACATCTCGCATACCTGATCATGCCGGTGCCTGAGCTCGATCAGCTCCGGTTCACTGATGTGGAGCTTCCGCCCGCCCTCCAACGAGATTAAAGTGGAAGAAAAGTGATGGTTGACAATAATTTTTTGAATCTGTATGATAAAATTAACAGACAAAAAGATGGTGATTGATCGTAACCGACAAGAAGCCACTGACTGAGTTGCTTGTCTGCGCTTTCGGTGGCGTTGAGACCGGCCATTACTGCCAAAGAGCTGGGGGAGGACAGTATCAAAGATGGTGGGAATGCGGATTGTCCGTCTCATCACCATCATCACATTGGACCCCATATCAAACTGGTTTTAATTCTGTATGGGACAGAAAGATTAACTAATAAAAGTCAACCCTGAAACTGAGGATGGTGGTCAAAAGGCGGATGGTTCAAAAAGGGTATAGCAAAGCAGGCGTCTGCTGAGACGCCAGGCGGGCTATTAAGTGAAAGTTACGCTGCCAAGCGGTAGGGCTCTCTGGATTTCTCCATTGCATAGATCAGCCGCACCAGCTTCTTGGCGGCAGGGGATATAGCGACATTGTAATGCTTGCCTTCCGCCCGTTTCTTTGCAAGGTAGGCAGAGAATATCGGGTCCCATAGGCAAACATATTTTGCGGCATTGAATATGGCGTAACGCAGGTATCTGGAACCTCGTTTTTCCATACAGGCATAGCAGTTTTTGAGTTGCCCGGATTGATATGTAGAAGGAGAGAGCCCAGCGTAGGCCAACAGTTTGTCCGGAGACTCAAAACGTGAGAAGTCGCCTACCTCGGCCAGAATCATTGCTCCCATACGGTGCCCAATGCCTGGGATCGTCGTTATCCGAGAGTGCAGTTTATCCATGATCTTCTGAATCTCTGCCTCAATTTCATCGCTCTCAGCGTCCAGCTCCCGGATAAGATGAATGGTATGCCTGAGTTCCAAGGATTTAGCCGGCATCACGGAGCCAACAGAAATTCTGGCTGTTTCGCGGATATTCACGGCCACGTCCCGCCCATAGCGACCTTTGGAAGCGTCATGTAAAAGCGTTTTCAGCCGCGTCAGATGTGCCTGGGCAATCTGTCTAGCTCCGGGGAATTCCTCCAGCAAGGCATAAACGGAAACTATGTGAAGCGTCGGCATCAGTTTTTCCAGTTCAGGGAACAGGATGCAGACCAGGCGAGCAATCGACTGCTTGAGCTGGCCGCGCTCTTTCACCTTGTCAAAACGGTATCTCGTCAGTGACTGTAACTCCTCGTCGTGGTAGGCTGTGTCTGTGTAGGGCTTGAGGCCCACATCGGACAAAAGCATATCCGCAATCGTTCGCGCATCGACACGGTCGGTCTTCGTCTTTCTCAGGCTGAGACTCTTCCGGTAAAGATTCGTGTGCAAGGGGTTTAAGACATAGGCGGGAAGACCGTTGTCAAGAAGAAACCCGAGAATGTTGTAGCTGTAATGCCCGGTAGCCTCAAGTCCTACTTTTATTTTGTCCTGAGGCGAGGTACAGTCCCCAATTTTTTGCAGCAGGCAGTGAAAGCCATCGATGCTGTTTGAAATGGTAAACACATCCGCGAGAACTTCTCCTTCCGAACTGACGATGAAGCAGTCGTGCTTGTCCTTGGCGACGTCGATTCCAACAGAAATCATAGCAAAACCTCCAGCGGTAAGATTGTGATGCTGCATCCACAGGGCACTTTGCTCTTGTAACCTTGTTCCACATAAACCGTCTAGCGGTATTTAACTGATTAACAAAACTGCAAAGGGCTGTGGCTGGAACCTTTTAAAAACCATCTGGTGGTAGGGGGTTCTCACCAATCCTCAGCATCCTTTACAGTGTAGCACAGCCCTTGGAGAGGGGCTCTAATAACTACTACTTTATAATGCAAGGAGATTCTATGCCAAAATTGATTTTAAAAGGCGGCCGAGTCATCGACCCCTCCAACGAACTGGACAAGATAGCGGATGTAGTCATCGACGGCGGGCATATCCTGCAAATTTCGGACTGTGCGGAGACGGCGGAGGGTGACAATGTGATCTCCGCCGTGGGTTGCGTGGTGACGCCGGGACTGGTGGATCACCATGCCCACCTCTATCCGCTGGCGGGCATCGGCATTCCGGCGGAGGGCGTGTGCTTTTCCAGCGGCGTGACGGCGGCGGTGGATGCGGGCAGTACGGGCTGCGCCACCTATCGGCAATACCGCCCGTTTTTGGAGCAGACCCGTCTGACCATCCGCCCCTACCTTCACGTCAGCCCGCTGGGACTGTCCACCCTGCCCGGCGCACTGGAGGACGTGAACCCCGCCGTATTCGACGAAGGGGCACTGCGGGAGCTATTTTCCGAGTATGGCGGCGAGCTGGCGGGGCTGAAGTTGCGCACAAGCGCGCCCATCGTCAAAGAACTGGGATACGAGCCTTTGCGGAAAACCGTGCGGATGGCGGAGCGGCTGGGCGTATCGGTGATGGTGCACTGCACCGACCCCCCCGGCCCTATGGACGAGCTGCTGGACATTCTGAGGCCCGGAGATGTGCTGACTCATATGTACATGAATATCGGCTCCACGATTCTTGACTCCCGGGGCCGCGTCAGTGTTTCTGCAAAAGCCGCCCGGGAGCGGGGCGTGTTGTTTGAGGCGGCGGATGCCCGCGCCCATTTCGGATTCTCCACGGCGGAGGCCGCGATTTCCGAGGGATTCTGGCCGGATTTCATCGGGACAGATCTGACGATCCTAAGTATGCATCTACGGCCCACCAGCTTTAATCTGGCCATGCAGATCTCCCGCTACGTATACCTGGGCATTCCTTTATACGAAGTCATTCGCCGCTGTACGGTGAATCCCGCCCGGCAGCTAGGCCTCGGGGGTGGCGCCGGGACATTGTCGGTCGGAGCGGACGCGGACTGCGCCGTATTCCGCCCGGCGGACGGCCCCGTGACGTTTGGAGACCGGCCTTACGGCAATCCGGCGCAGCAGCTGCGCACCGGCTCCACGGTCTACGATCCGGTGCTGACCGTCAAGGGCGGACTAATGGTCTATCGCAGCGTTACGTTTTGATAAATATATAAAATGTACAGGGCTCCTCTCCGGTTCATTACGAACCGGAGAGGAGCCCTGCCTTGTAATCGCGTAAACAGTGAAACATGTTTTCGGAGCAGACCGCAATTTCTGTTCCATCAGAGGGCCGGACACTGTATAAGTTCGAAAAATTCCAGAAAAAAATTTGCTTTGGAATCCGGTCAATTAGACATTTTGCATAAGCTGATTATAATATTTTGTGACTTCATCTAATTTTTTAAAAACCCTCTTGCATTTGATGTGAAAATTGTTTATAAAATAATTAGTTACGAAAATTACTTTATTTTATAAAACATATTACAATTTGCGAAATCCATCGTGCGTGATAAACAGGCGGGATCTGTTTATATAAAATTTTTAGGAGGATCACCATGAAAAAACTACTCTGTCTTGCTCTTGCGGCAGCCATGACCCTGACTCTGGCAGCCTGCGGCGCCGGCGGTGCCGCATCCTCTTCCCCTTCCACTTCCTCAGCATCCGGAAGCGCCGCTTCCGGCTCCGGAGCCTCCGGCGTAGATTGGCCCACCGGTACGGTCTCCGTCTACTGCCCCTATGCCGCCGGCGGTGACACCGACACCTATTGCCGTGCCATGTGCAAGCAGTTGGGCGATTATTTTGGCGTCAACTTTATCGTAATCAACGAGGAGGGCGGCTCCGGCATCGTGGCGGCCAAAGACGTAATGAGCAAAAAGGCCGACGGCTACAGCATCCTCTTTAACCACACGGGCGCGTCTCTCGTTCAGGAAGCAACCAAAACCGCAGACTTTTCCTATACCAACGATTTCTCCAATATCGCCACCGTAGCACAGGACAACACCTATGTAATCGTGGCCAAGAAGGAAAAGGGCTGGTCCTCTCTGACCGACCTGCAGGCCGCCGCAAAGGCAACCCCCAGCACCATCCGCTACTCGCAGGTGTACGGCTCCGTGACCCACTATGTGGTGGCGCAGATGGAGGAGTACATGGGCATCGAACTGGATAAGATTGACGTTGGAACCTCATCCTCTGACCGTTTGGCGGCGCTGCTGGGCGACCAGGTGGACGTTCTGGCGGTGAACTACATGAACGTCGCCGACTATGTGGAAAACGGCCAGCTGGTGGTTCTGGGCATCTGCGCCGATGAGCCCGTCCTCGGCCTTGAAAATCTACCCACCTGCACTTCTCAGGGGTTCCCCATCGTGTGCCAGAAGAATTATGAGATGAAGTTCCCCAAGGGCACCGATCAGGCCATCGTCGACCTGCTGACCGCTGCCGTTGAGAAGTGCTGCGCTAACCAGGAGTTCATTGACACCCTCGCCTCCTACCACGCTGAGAGCTTTTACCGCGGTCCCGATCAGATGAATCAGGAAGATCCCGCTACCGTGGAGGAGCTGGCCTCTTTCTTCGCAAAGTAAGCCCCGTTTTCTCACCTCACTCTAGTGAAAGGTTGTGTGGCCGGGAAGCTGCTTCCCGGCCACACAACTGAAAGCGCCGGCTGACGATTGCCAGCCAGCCATTTGAAGGAGTAACTTTATGACGATCAAAACGCGAAACACCATCGCCAGTGTCATTTTCCTGCTATTCGGCGGGTTTATGTTCTATGCATCCTTGGGGGTCAAAACCGTCATGTCCAATGATGTGGGCTCCGGTTACGTGCCCCGCTTTATCGCCGTTCTCATCATACTCACCGCGGCAGGGAAGCTGGCTCTCACCCTGCTGGACAAGAATCCCAACTCCCGCAAAAAAGAAACGTCCAAATCCGATTCGCTGGGCGGTTTCGGCACCATTGGACTGATGCTGCTGTACATGCTGGCCTTTAATTCGGTGGGCTTCATTCTCTCCACGGTCTGCTACCTCTTTGCCCAGATGATGCTGCTCAGTGACAACACCAATCGCAGGCCCATTTTATTCGCGATTTTGAGCATTGTAGTTCCCGTGGCGGTTTACGCCCTGTTTGTCTATGGGATTTCGATGCCGCTGCCTGTCGGCATCTTCGGATTTTAAGGAGGTGTCAACAGTATGATTATGCAAGCATTTACGGCGATCTTTACGCCAGTCTGTCTGGGACTCATCATCTTTGGCACCATCTTGGGCATTGTTTTCGGCTCTATTCCCGGCCTTTCCGCCACCATGGCGGTGGTTCTGTTCCTGCCCATCACTTTCGGCATGGAACCCACCAACGGCATTTCCCTGCTGGTCGGCCTTTACATGGGCGGCATCTCCGGCGGCCTGATCTCCGCCATCCTGCTGAAAATTCCCGGCACCCCCTCCTCCATCTCCACCGTGTTCGATGGCGCCCCCATGGCGGAGCGTGGCGAAGCAGGTCGGGCGCTGGGCGTGGGAATTCTGTTTTCTTTTATCGGCAGCATCTTTGGAATTCTTGCTCTGTGGTTTATTTCTCCTCTTTTGGCGAAAGTGACGCTGCTGTTCTCTGCGGCAGACTACTTCTCCGTGGCCGTCTTTGCCCTGACGATTATCGCGAGCCTCTCCGGAAAGGATATGCTGTCCGGCCTTCTGTCCGGTCTTCTCGGTATTGCGTTGGCCATGGTCGGCATGGCGCCCATCGACGCGGCGACTCGGTTTAACTTTGGCAACTATCAGCTGCTGAGCGGCTTTGATATCACCGTGCTGCTGATCGGCGTGTTCGCCGTGACAGATATCATTATGGTGGGCTTTGGCCGCAGGAACCTTTCCAAAAAGGCGGAGAAGAAGCCCTATCAGCTCAAGGGCTACGGCCTGAGCATGAAGGAATTCATCCAGCAGATTCCCAACGTCATCCGCTCCTCTGTCATCGGTGTGGGCATCGGTATTCTCCCCGGCATCGGCGGCTCCACCGCGGGACTGCTGTCCTACACCGCCGCAAAGAACAGCTCCAAGTATCCGGAGAAATTCGGCACCGGCATCATCGATGGCATCATTGCCTCCGAATCCTCCAACAACGCCGTCATCGGCGGCTCTCTGGTCCCCCTGCTGTGCATGGGCATTCCAGGTAACACCGTTACCGCTGTTTTTCTGGGCGGTCTGACCATCCACGGCATCAGTCCCGGCCCCCTGATCTTTACAAAGAGCGGCAACATCGTCTATGGCATTTATCTCGCCCTGATCGTTTCCTCTGTCGTCATGCTGGTATTCGAGCGGCTGGGTCTACCCCTGTTCGTAAAGCTGCTGGATATCCCCAAGCACATTCTGCTGCCCATTATCATGGTGCTGTGCTGCGTGGGCGCTTATTCCAGCAATAACCGTGCGTTTGACGTGTACTGTGTCCTGGGCTTCGGTATTCTGGGTCTGGTTCTGAAAAAACTGAAGATACCCAGCACTCCGCTGATCATCGGATTTATCCTCGGCTCCATGTTTGAGGAGAACCTGCGGCAGGCTTTGCAGGCAAGCCACGGAAGTTGGAGCATCTTTGTAACCCGCCCCATCTCTCTTTGCTTCCTTCTGGTGGCTGTAATTTCCTGTGCGTTGACTGTCCGCAAGAACCTCAAGGACAAAAAAACCGCTGCTCTGGCCGGAGCTTCCTTCCACACAGAGGAAGAGGAAGGCTGATCAACCTCTTTACGCTGCGAAACGGAGTACGTTCTTCGGCGCAAAGAATCAAGATTGCAACAAGTTCTAATTATATAAATTTATAAGATATTTATTTTATCCCGGGAGGATTCTTATGTCTGTTGGAAAACGCATTTATCTGAAACGCGAACTGCCTGACTATGATGTCATGATGCAGTTTAAAAATATCCCGGCATCCAATACCGCCGATGTCATGGGGCGAAGCTGCGCCATGAATCCCCGCATCCATCTGGTCAGCAGCCCTGTAGACCAGATGATGGTAGGGCCTGCCTACACCGTTAAGGCTCGCGCTGGGGATAACCTGGCGCTCCACGCAGCGCTGAATTTTTGCCAGAAGGGCGATGTGCTGGTGGTGTCCAACGAGGGTGACGACAGCCGCGCCCTGATGGGTGAGGTGATGATGGCCTATCTGAAATACACGAAAAAAGTGGCGGGTATTGTGCTTGACGGCCCTATCCGCGACATTGACGAGATCGGCAAGTGGGACTTCCCTGTCTACTGTACCGGTACAACCCCCGGCGGCCCCTATAAGGAGGGTCCCGGCGAGATCAACATCCCCATTGCCTGCGGTAATGTAAGCGTCAATGCTGGAGACATCATTCTGGGCGACCCCGACGGTGTAATCGTCATTCCCCGCAAGGACGCTGCCAAGGTGTTGGAGGACGCCAAAGCTTTTCAAGCGGCAGACGAGATCAAGTTGGAAGCTGCGAAAAAAGGTACGGCCAAGCGCGGCTGGGTTGATAAGCTGCTGGAGGAAAAGGGCTTTGAGATCATCGACGACATTTATCTGCCCTAATCCGTAACTTAAAGACAAGGAGAAAAATGCTATGAGTCAAATAGCAATTACACTGATTATTCTCGCGATTACGATTGTCCTCTTCATTTGGGAGCCTATCCCCATCATCGTCACCGCCGTTGGAGCATCCATTGCATTCGCTTACACCGGCATTATTGAGGTAGGTGACATCTTTACCGGATACAACAGCAATACCATTGTTCTTCTGTGCGGTATGATGGTGGTCGGTTCCTCGCTGTTTCACGCCGGCATTACCGACCTGATCGGTGAAAAAATGGTTAAAGTTACGGGCAAAAATGAACGAAATATTATTTTGGTTACGTTGATCGTGTCCTGCCTGCTCAGCGCTGTGTGCAGCAACATCGGGGTGATGACGGCCATGGCGCCGCTGGTCACCGCCATGTGTCTGGCTGCGGGTTTCGGGCCTTCCAGGGCATTGCTTGCCCTGCTGTTCGGTGCGCAGTTCGGCGGATTTGTCACTCTCGTAGGCGTTGGCTCCAACGCCACCGCCAACAATGTAATGTCCGAGTTGGGTATCGAGCCTTTTGGATTTTTCAGCATCACTCCTTTCGGCGTAGGGGTGTGTATCATTGGCGTACTGTACTTCACGTTCGTCGGCTATAAATTTCTCCCTGACACCGGCTATGTTCCCGAGTTTGCCAAAACGGAGAAAAAGAAACTGGACACCAGAAAGGCATCCATTTCCGTTGCCACATTGCTGTGTGTACTGGTGGTCATTGCCACCAGTACGAAAGTTATTCCCATGCATATCGCCGCTGTGATTGGTGCGCTGGTTATTGTGGCCACCAAGTGCATGAGCGTTCAGGAGGCCATCCGCGCCATTGACTGGAACTGCATGCTGCTTGTCGGTTCCCTGACCGCCATCTCCACAGGCGTCAAAAACAGCGGTACTGGTGACGCCGTGGCGAATCTGATCCTGAAAATTCTGGGTGAGCATCCCAGCACCTTTATGATCACAACGGTTATTTTCTTTGCCGCCGCCTTGCTGACGCAGGTCATGTCCAACATCCCCACCATCATGCTCTTCCTGCCCATCGGCGTTTCCATTGCACAGCAGATCGGCGTGAGCCCCTATCCCATCGCCATGACCATCACTCTGGCGGGCGCCGCCTCTTATGCAACACCTTTCGCCGCTCCCCAGAACATGATGACCGTGGGCTGGACGCACTACAAATTTATGGATTTCATGAAGATCGGCCTTCCAATGCTTCTGGTCACCTACATCGTCGTCATAGCACTGATGCCCGTCTTCCTCCCCTACTGATCGGAAGGTGTCCGCATGAACGATTTATTGCGCGGAGCCTATGATCTCCATATCCATACGGCACCCGACGTGGTTCCTCGGAAGTGCACCGATTTAGAAGCAGCTCGGCGAATGCTGGAAGTCGGTATGGGCGGCGGCGCGATCAAGTGCCACTATCTGGACACTGCCGCCCGCGCCGCACTTTTGCGAGAGCAGTTCCCCCAACTCAATATTGTCGGTGGAGTTGTTCTGAACCGCTCGGTTGGAGGGCTGAATCCCAGTGCGGTGGAACGCACTGCACAGGCAGGCGGGAAATTGCTCTGGTTCCCAACCTTGGAATCCCGCGAATATCAGCGCTTCCAGCATCGCGACGACCCGACCGCAGATCTTTCCAGCTATATTCCGGTCTGCGATGAAAACGGTCGCCTTCTTCCAGCGGCGCTGGACATACTGGATGCCGCCGCGCAGTATCAGATGGTGGTTTGTACCGGTCACATCGGTCCATCGGAGGGCATGGCATTGGTTCGCGAGGGTCAGCGCAAAGGCTGTACCATAGTACTGACCCATGCCGACAATCCTGCCGACCAATACAGCACCGCGCAGCAGATTGAGGCGGTCCGGATGGGTGCCGTGGTGGAACACAGCTTTTTTACCACTTACTATGGCCGCACACCAATAGAAGAGATCGCACGGCAAATTCGCGTAGTCGGCTGCGAAAACGTGATTCTAACCACCGATTTTGGCCAGCCCAAGTCACCGTTTTTTGATGAGGGTATGGCCCAATACGCTCACCTGCTGCTTGAGAATGGCTTTACGCTGGATGAACTGCGGCAAATCATGTGCCAAAATCCCAGGAGGATCCTCTCCTGATGCTAAAACGCGCACATACAATAACGATAGGAGTTTATTATCATGGCATGGAAAATTCTTCTTCCTCAGGAGATTATGTCCGAGGGCCGCGCTCTGCTGCAGAACGCCGGTCACACCATCATCGACGGACGCGGCTTTGAGACAACGGACGTTTTGGCGGACATGAAGGAACATCAGCCGGACGCCATGATCGTCCGCATCACCCCCATTACACGAGAGGTCATCGAGGCCAATCCAAATCTCAAGGTCATCGTCCGTCACGGCGCGGGTTTTGACGCGCTGGATGTCAAAGCCTGCCACGACAATGGCGTGCAGGCGCTGTACGCTCCTGTGGCCAACAGCACCTCCGTGGCGGAAACGGCCCTGCTGCTGATTCTGGAAATGAGCCGCAACGTTACCGTCCTGCACAACACCTGGGTGCAGGACTACTACAAAGCTAAGCTGAAAGTACGCAAGAATACCCTCAGCGGCAAAACCGTCGGCATTATCGGCTGCGGCAATATCGGCAGCCGTCTGGCAAAGCGTGCTCTGGCCATGGAAATGAACGTGCTGGCTTACGACCCCTATAAGCCCGCCCCCGCTTTCCCTGATGGTGTGGAAGTTGTCCGCGATCTGGACCGTATCTTCAAGGAGAGCGATTATGTCTCCGTGCATACCCCCAATACACCCGTTACCCGCGACATGGTCAATAAGAACACGCTGGCCATGATGAAGCCCACCGCCTTTCTGATTAACACCGCCCGGGGCGGTTGCGTGGTGGAGGAGGACCTGTATGATGCCTGTAAAAACGGTATGATCGCAGGCGCGGGACTGGACGCCATCCGTAAGGAGCCGGTGGACCCCAACAATCCCCTGCTAACGCTGGACAACGTCATCATCTATCCCCACATCGGCGGCAACACCACTGAGGCTGCACACCGCGCCTCCTACTTCGCTGCCATGGGCGTGCAGGAAGTATACGAGGGTAAAGAACCCACGTGGCCCATCCACGATGTGGATTACGCCACCGCACCTACCTATACCGACACCCAAAAGCCGGACACCAAACCTTCCGGTATGTTTGACTTCTAAACAAATTCGCTCAACATAAAAACCGGGAGGGGACGCTGAATGAGCCCCTTCCCTCTCTTTTCTTGTGTAGTTTTGGGGATTCCGATAAAAGCAGTTGCTTGTGAAACAGAAATGCATTAGAATATGAAACATATTACAAAAAGCTTTCATTGGCGTCCTGCGCCGCCCGAATATTTTGTCTTTTTAGAATAGGAGAGCATACATGACCAAAACGAAACAGGAAGACTCGCTGATGTTTGAGGAGTACGGCGAGTATATGGAACGAATCCGCATCAACCGCGAAAAAATGAGTCAGGCGGAGCTTCTGGTCGCGGAATACCTGCTGGCTCACGAGGAAGAATTTTCCCACCGCTCCATCCATCAACTGGCAGGTGAGATTGGCGTCAGCGTAGCGACGATTATCCGCTTCTGCAAAACGATGGGCTATACCGGCTTTGCTGATCTCAAATTTCACATCCAGCAAGGACGCGTAGTAATTCCGGAGCATGATATCGGCATTGACGCGGGTGACTCCATCAACACCTTCAAGCAAAAGGCCATTCGGTTCACTCAGCATTCCATTGAGGAGTGCATTCTCAACACGGACAATGCTGCCTTTGCCGCCGCAATCGACGCTTTGAGCAGCGCCGACCACGTTCTTCTCACGGCGATCGGCAGCGCCAGCGGTATTGCGCAGGCCGGGGCGGGTATGTTTTTATCTCTCGGTATGATGGCAATGTCTGTAGGCGATACGCTGCTTCAGCTGCGGATGGTGGCCTGCCTGAAGCCTGGAGACGTGGTCATCGGCATCAGCTATAACGGCACCTCAAAGTCCACAGGCGACTGCCTGTATTACGCTAGGGAGTGCGGTGCCACCACCATCCTCATCACCTCGGCGCAGGACTGTATTTTGAGCAAGTACGCTGATATCGTACTTTTTACGGCGATTCGCAACATCAGCAACACCCTGAATATTTCCACCACCGCCATGTGTCAGCTGGCAGTGCTGCAAACACTGCAAATCGGCGTTTGGCAGCAAAACCGCCAGCAGCTTCAGGAGCGCAGCCGAAAGCAACTCCGCCTGACCCAGTTGAAAAACTACGGCACCAAGCAGGCGGACATCCATATTTCCAACGTCGTTCTGGGTGATGAACGCAACTCATAGTTGTAGGTTCTCTCTTCAAATACACCGCCCATGACGACTGAATACATCATTATTAGAACCGCAATAGGATATGACGGCTTTTTGGCACGGTGAACTTGATATGACTTCACCGCAAGGAAACGGAAGATGCGGATTGATAGTGATCATACTATCCATTTTAAGCTGGGCATTTTGTGTGCCCAGCCATTTCTTTTGTATCTTCTCCATCAAGACAGCATCCCGCCCCCAGCGTTTTGATTTTCTCCTGCAACGCAAAGATGTGGGCGTCGAGGATGGCTTCCTCAACGCCCACGTCTTTTGCGCTTCCATCAGTTTTGACTGCTCCAAAGCAGGCCAATCGCGATTTTCGTAAGCAATATTTCCACTACACGCGTGGTCTATTCCGTTCCGCAGGCTACCTCTGCAATGCAACCTTCCAATTTCCGTTCACATGCCGGATTTTCAGGGGGACTTAAAGGGGTTCATTGACATTCTTCGTCCAGGAGATATATTCTGCCATGTTTTTACCCCTAAATTCTCGAAAATGGAGAGGTTTCGCCAGAAATGGAGAGGGCAGTAAAGAAGGGAATTGTCCTTGAGTCAGCCTGTGGAAAAGGCCATTTGGGACATGACTGCGCAAAGGCCGCACTAACTGCTGGCATCGAACCGGATATCATTTCAGGAGATTTTACAAGGAAAACATATAATTACGAACCCGCAGTTTCGTTGCCATACTTGATGTCGCGCTTTTTGGCGCTCGGAATGCCATTTGAAAAGGTCCTTGCCTGCTGTACTTCAACACCAGCCAGAAAAATGGGGATGGAGGGCCGTATCGGATGCCTGAAAGGGGGAGCACGCGTAAACATCGCTGTATTTGAACAGCAACAGGGCAATTTTGAATTTGCAGATGTATGTGGCATCACAGTAGCAGGAAAAGAGCTGTTGGTTCCAATGCTAACTGTTTTTGAAGGTGATCTAGTCTACCGGGACTTTAGCACCATACATTGTGTCAGAAGCTGAAAGAGATTAATTTTCAGATAGAAGTTTCCTTTAGTAAAAGCCTCTCCTAAAATCCCATCCTGGAAATAAGTCCTTAGTTATCTATAATAGCCATTTCCATCCTGTGGTTAAATTCTAGTAAAAATTGAGCTCATCTGCTTGCATTACTTGCGGTTCTTACATTTATGCATACGCAGAAAATATTCTTTGAGCAGCAAAGAGAAGACAACCATAGTAAAATTAATGGATTGTACTTTGTGAGACGGCGAAAATGTCGTTAGAAAGAGATTTAATGGGGAAATTACGAAAATTGTTTGAAACTTCTAGTAAAAAACAGTACCGATTATATTGAATTCGGTAGTGCAAGTGGAACGAAAGAGAAAGGATAATAAAAATATGGGCTGGAAGATTTTGCTGCCCCAGGAACTGAAACAGGATGCAAGAAGTTTTCTTGAGAGAAATGGTCATACCCTAATTGATGGGCGAGGATTTGAGACAGATGATGTAATTGCGGACATGAAAAAATATCAGCCGGACGCCATTATCGTACGGATTACGAAGATGACTCGTGCAGCCTTTAAGGCGGCTTTACCAAATCTGAAAGTTCTTGCCCGGCATGGTGCGGGCTATGATGCCATTGATTTGCAAGCGGCGAAGGACTATGGCGTCAAATGTCTCTACGCGCCTGTGGCCAATAGTACCTCCGTCGCAGAGACGGCAATGATGCACATGCTGTATGCGTCTGCCGCAATATAACACATCTGCAGAAAGAGATGCCGAGAGACTTTTACAATGCAAAACTAAAGACACACATGACAACGCTTAACGGCAATACGCTTGGTATTATTGGATGTGGCAATATTGGAAGCAGACTGGCAAAACGTGCGATGGCAATGGAAATGAATATTCTTACCTACGACCCGTATAAGCCTGCAAAAGATTTTCCTGATGGTATCGAGGTGGTTCGCGATATCAATCACATTTTTGTTGAAAGCGACTATGTATCCCTTCATACGCCTAATACGCCAAACACCCGAAATATGATAAACAAAAAAACACTTGCTATGATGAAACCAACGGCTTTCCTAATCAATACCGCTCGCGGGGCACTCATCAATGAGGCAGATCTCTATGATGCTTGCAAGAATGGAATTATCGCTGGAGCTGGTCTTGATGCTGTTGTTCATGAGCCAATAGAGCCGGACCATCCCCTTCTCCAGTTGGAAAATGTTTTGATCACTCCGCATGTCGGAGGGAATACCGTTGAGGCAGCTATGCGCGCTTCTTATATGGCAGCAGTGGGGATCGAAGAAATGTATGAGGGAAAGGTGCCGACCTGGCCAATTCCGGATATCGACTACGCAACAGCTCCGACTTACACGGATACTAAAAAACCAGAGGGAAAGTTAGTAGGCCTTTATGATTAATGTGATTTATGAAGCTCAATGCTGGTGCGGAAATTCGAATGCATATAGAGCTTTCAAAAGCCTTGTATAGTTGAAATCTCAGTAAGCCCAGGATCTTAGTTTGTATTTAAATTCGTGACAGCCCCTGCGGCGAAAATAAAGGCCGTCCACGTAGACAGATAAGGGATACTTACCACCCTGCAAGGGCCGGTTCCGCACAATGTGGACGTATGTTTTCTTGTTCAGCCTGCTGATTGTGGCCGGAGAAACCCTAGTCCCCCACAGCGGCTCCGTGATGTCTTTGCCCCTGCGTATGGAAACCCCGGCCAGATTCATCTCGATGAGCGCTTCTTCTACGCTGCTCTCCCGGTGGCGATATCGTTCAATGATCGCTGTTTCAAATGAGATTCCCTTAAGGCGGGGTACATTGAGCGTGACGTCACCGGACGTCGTGGTGAGATTCCTGCTGTAATGTCGCTGCGATAGCCTTGCCGTTCCTCGCTGCGCTCGTATTTGGCGGCTTGTGTCAGCGTCTCAGCTTCAGCTTCCAGCAGGCCGTTTAGCGTTTCCTCCACACTGCCTCGGACTAACTCCTTGATTTGCCCCTTGATTACTTCCTCGTTGAACTGCACAATTTTCGGACATGGTTTGCTGTCTCCTTTCAGAATGGTGTGTCGTGACTTCATTCCAACAGAGATCTGCAAACCATGTCTCTCTTATGCCTTTTTCAAATTGCGAACTATGTATGGGGCTGCCATTTTGTGAACTTTCACTGCTTGTGTCGAGAGACGTGTGGGTTCGAGTCCCTTCAGGCGCACCAGAAGATTAGGTCAAAATAGATGCAGGGCTAAAAAAGCCAGTGTTTATGCGGCCTGACGAGGGTTTTGAATGAAAAATTCAAGACCCTCGTTTTTCATAGATGCACCTCGCTTTTTAGCAAGAAAGCGAGGTGTTTCTCATTTTAAGCCGGAATCAGTCAGGCAAACAATTTAATAAAGCCAAAACCCTATGGGCAATTTTGAAGCGGCTGTGTTCTTCGTAACTGAAAAACACAGCCGCTTTTTTTGCGCCCAAAATCAGAATGGAAGGACAGATGCACCATGAAAAACGAACTGCAAACCCTGCGGTTATTCAGCCCTCTCTTTCCCCATATCTACAGAAAGAACGAATGGGGCGATTACGAAAACGAGCCGGAGGATCTGGATGCCTCCGAGATTTTAGAATATGAGGATGCCATTCTTGACCGCATAGAAAAAGAAAAGCTGCCCGATGAGGGTGAGCGTGGCCTTGCCGTTTACCTTGATGACAATCTCAGCCGAAAGGTACACAGCATCAATTCCTCCGTGGAAGAATGGAACGGCGAACTGTGGGGTGTAACCGAAGTACAAACTCACGGTACGCTTTCCCCTTCTGAGCTTGCGGAGCTAACAGACTGGATTTCCGGACAATTTTCCGATGGCTGGGGCGAGGGGCTGGAGCAAAGGGAAATCAAGGTGGATGACGGCGAGCTGTATGTCAGCTTTTGGGATAGCAGCGACCGCTTCTTCATCAAGCCGGAGGATGAGCTGAAAGGCAGCCAGTCCTTCGGCTTTGGCATGACGATGTGAAAAACTGTGACTTTCATCAAAGGAGGTGATGGAATATCAATAGTTTTATCAGTTGGGTGGGCGGCAAGAAAGCCCTCCGCAATATCATTTACCGGCTCTTCCCCAAGGACTTCGGCAGATACATCGAAGTCTTTGGCGGCGGGGGCTGGGTACTGTTCGGCAGGCCTCCCGATTGCAAGGGCATGGAGGTCTACAACGACTTTAACGGAAACCTGACCAACCTGTTTTACTGCGTGAAAAATAGGACGCTGGCATTTTTGAAGGAGCTGGGCTTCCTGCCCCTCAACTCCCGCCATGAATTTGGTGTCCTGCGCCGCTTCTTTGAAAAGGATGAATTCGATACCGAATACCTGAAAGAAGAACTGGAGCTGGCGCAGCAGAACCTTCCGCCGCCTGAGTTTGAGGAAATCAAAGCCATTCTGATGGAGCAGGCAGAGCCAAGTAATGTGTGGAGAGCGGCAGCATTTTTCAAGCTCATCCGCTACAGCTACGGTAGCGGCTGCACCTCCTACGGCTGCCAGCCCTTTGACATCCGTAAGGTGTTCACTGTGATATGGGAGGCATCAAGGCGGCTTGCAAATACCGTAGTGGAAAATAAGGACTTTGAGGCATTGATCCGGCAGTACGACCGGGACGATGCCTTTTTTTATTGCGATCCGCCCTATTACATGACCGAGGGTCACTATGCGGTGGAGTTTCTCAAAACCGACCATCAGCGGCTCCGGGATGCGTTGGAAGGCTGCAAGGGAAAATGGATGGTCAGTTATAACGACTGTGAATTCATCCGGGAGCTGTATCAGGAGTACATCATCACCCCAGTCACCCGTCTGAACAATCTGGCACAGCGGTACGAGGGAGGTTGTGAGTACCCGGAGGTGATCATTACCAACTATGATCCCAAAGAACGGGAAAATTCCTCATGTCAGCTAAACTTATTTGATTATGGAATCTGCATGGATGAGGACAATCCCCCGGAATACAGGATTGAATAAAAAATCTAAAGGAGGCTGAGTTATGAAAATCATTGAAACCAAGGGCAGGGTTGCCGAGGACGGCAGCATCATTCTGCCGTCCGGTGTGCTGGACACCATGTGCGTCACTGCCGGTGATACCGTACATCTGGCGTATCTGTCCCACCATCCGGTGAAACAGATCAACAGCTACGGCGAGTTTTTCCTCACCAAGGACGGCATCGACCATGTGAACGAACCGGTGGAAGCGCCGGAATCCGCAGAGCTTTGTGTGCCTCATGCGCTTTTAGAAGCGGCAGGCATTCCGCTGGATGACGATCTGGATATCCGCTGCGAGGACGGCGCTATCATCATCGGCAGCGCCGATCCCGTCAGGCAGCTGCCACCCCAGCTCATGGGGCTGTTCGACAGCCTCGGCGTGAGCCACGATACCATCCGCTGTGTGCTGGAGGGAGGTGCAGAGGATGAAAAATAAGTCCCTCTACAAGCTGATGGACGGTAAAGGCCGGGTGCTGATTCCCAAGGAGCTGCGCACCGCCAGCGGCATAGACTACGGCGATATCGTGCGCCTCGGCTTGTCAAACGGTACGGTCAGTGTGCAAAAGGTGGATATCATCGAAATCGGCGACCAGTCTCCGGAGGCGGTGGAGGCTTATGTCCGTGCAGCCTTCAAGACTATGCCGGATGGTACGAGGCTCTCCCTCATCTCCGACCTGACCTCCCTGCTGCAGCAGAAAAAGGAGGGTTGACGAATGGAACGAAACACGCTTTACACTGCCAAAGACTGTTCGGCAACCGGCTTGAGCTGCAATATTCAGGGAAAGGTTGTCGTAATCAGTCACGATAGCCCTGACAGGCAGTTGTATTTCTGCCTCTGCGGAAACGGAGCCGGTGTTAACCCCAGCGGCTCTGCTGTCTTTTTAGTTTCCCTGCGCACCGGGGAGTTTGCTCTGAAAACCCGCAGCGAAGTCATCGGCATAGTAAAGCCGGAGCTTCTACCGGACAGCGCCAAGCTGCAGCTCTCCCAAATCAGACCGGTGGGGGCACTGGATTTGAAGAACCATGAGCCGAAATACAGCGGCTACAGCTTCCTGCCCGATGGCCGCTATGCCTCCGGCGTATGGCTCTGCACCGAGCAGGAGGCGCTTGATTATGTGGAGATGCAGAAGCCCTACCAGCACCGCATCATGCTCTGCGACCGGGATGACTTCTGTGTGCTGGAGCTACAGGATGGTAAGCTCATTCATCCCACAGAGAAAGAAATAGAAGCCCTTCAACAGAATTCTCAGGATGGAGGCATGACCATGACATAAAGGAGGTAACCTCATGCGAAATATCCGAATGGAAAAAGACATTATTCTGTACTACAACAACCCTGCCGGGTATGTCAGCGGCGGCAAGGCGGTGGTTGACCCCCTCTTTCAGTCGGAGGAACTGAAAGCCTTTCTCAGCCGCCAAAAGGACATCGGCGAGGTGAAATGGACGGACGGCGTCTATGACCGCCTTGTCAATGGCCAGAGGGAAACCCAAGAACTCACCCCGCTGAAAAACTGCCGTGTGTGGCAGCTCAAATCCGAATCGGATATCCGGATGCGCTTCATCAGCCTTGCGGATTTTTGCAAATCATTCGGGGAACCCAAAATGTCCGATTACCAGACCGTCTATGACGGCGAGGTGGAAACCAACGATTTGGAGGCGCTGTATACCAAATTCAACACAGCCCATCCCCCCGGCTATGCGGGGCATTCCCTGTCCATGTCGGATGTGCTGGAGCTGTACGATGAAAACGGCAGCAACTTCTACTACTGCGACCGTTTCGGCTTTCAGGAAATCGGCTTTACACCACCGGAACAGACACAAACCATGCAGCTCTGATGAGCTGCTTATTTCATTTTAGGAGGAAAATATCATGCCTGATGTAGAAGTGAAAATCAATTCCATGTACCCGCCCGGAGCCAGCGGCGGCATCCGTGCCTACGCTTCGGCAACAGTGGACGGATGCCTCGGTATTCGGGGCATCAAGGTGGTCGAGGGAGGCCGTGACGGTCTCTTCGTCTCCATGCCCAGCCGCAAGACGGAAAACGGCTACAAGGAGATCTGCTTCCCGGTGACCAAGGAGTTCCGGGAACAGCTTCACAAGGTCGTGCTGGACAGCTACCAGCAGGCTGTAGCCATGAACCAAGCCCCGGCGCAGCCGCAGGAAACCGCACCGGAGCAGTCCCAGCCGCCCTTGCAGATGGGCGGTATATAAGCAACCCGTTAACCTAACAACAAAAATATTTTGGAGGTAAAACACAATGAAAAATTTGATGAACAAGGTAAATATGCTGGCAATCAGGGCAAGAATGGCGCTCACCAACAACCGCGCCGAGGGCTTCGTGGATACGGCAAGTGCGTCCGTAAGGGCGTAACAACTGCACAAAGTTGTTGCGTCTGCGGACGGTTAGAAAATCTGCTTTAGCAAAGCAGGAATTGAGAAATATCCGGGTTTTATGCCCACAATTCTCTCCAACCAACTTATCTGAAAGGGAAACCGGACAGGGAGTGTAGCATGTTGGTAACGTCATAAGTCAGCTTAACTATCAAGGCTGCGACTGAATGGCAAGGGGAAATGTCAGATATGAGGATAAAGGCTTGATTGCTTTATGAACAGTCCAAGGGGTCATAGTCGAGTCCTTGACACACGATAGTTTAGGTGTCAAGCGGTGCAGGAGCCGTGTAGATTGCGGGCACGGCAGTCCGTGATATTTGCACCGACCAACCATGATAAATGGAAAAGGGCGAACGTTCTATCCGACAATCTGACAAGCTGTGTTTCTAACCGTCTAAACGGAGATTGCCTAAACCGGAACGCCAGTTTTTCTGGCTATGCGTAATGCCGAAAGGTGATAAATTTCAAGACCTGAAAGCTCAAGAAAGATGACGCTGAATATCCGGTATGGCAACGGAGCCGCCATAGTAGTCCGGGCATGGGAAAGCCATGTACATGGCGAAGGGCGGCAGTTTATCTCTTAATACAAAGAAAGGAAAGGTGCGTGAGGCATTGAGAAATCCAATTGATGTGTTAAACAGTCTGAAAACAAAAGCGTGTAATGAGAGCTATCATTATGAACGCCTGTACCGGAATCTGTATAATGAGGAATTTTTCCTGCTGGCTTATCAAAATATCTACGCCGGTGAGGGGAACATGACCGCAGGAGCAGACGGAAAAACCATAGACGGTATGGGCATGGACAGGATACAAACGCTGATAGAGAGCCTAAAAAATCACAGCTATCAGCCAAACCCCGCACGCCGCACCTACATCGAAAAGAAGAATGGGAAGAAACGCCCGCTGGGTATTCCCTCTTTTGACGACAAGCTGGTGCAGGAGGTCGTGCGTATGATTTTAGAGAGTATTTATGAGCCGACATTTTCCAATCTGTCACATGGCTTTCGCCCGAACCGGAGCTGTCACACCGCTTTGCAACAAATCCAAGGCACTTTCACAGGGGTAAAGTGGTTCATAGAGGGCGACATCTGCGGATTTTTTGATAACATTGACCACACTGTACTGATAAACATTCTGCGCAGACGAATCCATGACGAGTATTTCATTGCTTTGCTGTGGAAATTTCTGAAAGCAGGATATGTAGAGGACTGGAAGTTTCACAATACGTATTCCGGCACTCCGCAAGGCTCCATCATCAGTCCAATTCTATCGAATATCTATTTAAACGAGCTGGATAGGTTCATGGAGCTGTATATGAAGCAATTCCAAAGTGGGAAAAAGCGTCAGAAATCCGAAGAATACGCAAGCTGGGAACACAAGCTCAAATACCTGCGGTACAGCAAATACACAAAGGGAAAATGGGCAGATTTGACAGTCGAGAAACGGAAAACAGCCAATGAAAGCATACAGGTTATCCGAAATGAAATGCTGAAATGCGATTACTCTGACCCGCAGGACAGCGGCTATCGCCGGTTGTTTTATGTCCGTTATGCGGATGATTGGCTGTGCGGAGTGACTGGCAGTAAGCAGGACGCAGAGGAAATAAAGGCAGACATTCAGCGGTTCCTTTCAGAAACGCTGAAGCTGGAGCTGTCCGAGGAAAAGACGCTGATAACCAATGCCCGTGATACGGCACGTTTTTTGAGCTATGATATTTTCGTTGCAGACAATGATAATCTGCGTGAAGATAAAAATGGTTACACAAGGCGTGTCCATAACGGCAAGGTGAAGCTGTATGTTCCCCGTGAAAAGTGGCAGAAAAAGCTCACGGATTACCAAGCTCTCGAAATCAAGTATCAAAATGGCAAAGAAATTTTCGTTCCTGTTCACCGAACCTATCTCATCAACAATGACGACCTTGAGATATTACAGCAGTATAACGCTGAAATCAGAGGACTTTACAATTATTATAAAATCGCTGACAACGTGAGCGTCCTCGGTCACTTCAATTACGTGATGAAATTCAGCATGTTCAAGACCTTTGGAGCAAAATATAAGCTCCATATCAGCGGTGTTCGGAAGAAGTACGGTTACAAGCGGTTTGGTGTTAGATATCAGACCAAGCAAGGTGAAAAAACGCTGTATTTCTATGAGGACGGCTTTAAAAAGGTCAAAAATGCTGTTGCAAGTCCAGAGGTTGATTCTGTTCCCAAGGTATACCGCAACAACAACCCGACCAGTCTGATTTCACGGTTGAGAGCCAAGCACTGTGAATGGTGCGGGGCGACCAACGTGAAGCTGGAAATTCACCATGTTAAAAAGCTCAAGGACCTAAAGGGGAAAAAACGTTGGGAACGGCTGATGATAGCTCGAAAACGTAAGACACTTGCATTGTGCGTGCAGTGTCACGATAGTTTGCACGCTGGAAAATTAGACTGATAGATAAATGGAGAGCCGGATACATTGAGAGGTGTAAGTCCGGTTCGGGGGCGGGTGCTTGGAAACCTGCCGCTGTGAAGCGGTAAGGCGCTGGGTACCCAGCCTACTAAAAATTTTAATGGCCGTAGTCATCGGCGCTTTGGTGCTGGCCGGTCTGTATATGCTCTTCGACAAAACCGTGCTGCCCACCCTCGTACAGCGTATCAAGGATATGTTCAACTATGCCGGATAAGCTGGCTGCTGTGCAGGCGGCCTTTTTTGTTGCCCTGCTGTGTGCGGCCTCGGTAACGGACTTGATAAAACGCATTGTTCCAAACTGGATCTGTCTTGGAATTGCGTTTATTTCCATAATCGGATTTATACCGGGTAAGCTGCTGGGCATTTTTATCGCCCTGCCGTTCCTGTTGGCCGCCGTGTTCTTCGGCGGCATGGGCGGCGGCGACATCAAGCTGATGGCGGCCTGCGGCCTTGTACTGGGGCTGCCGAAAGGACTGTTTGCGACAATGGCCGGACTCAACCTGCTGTTACTCTATGTATCTATATACCGGATTGTTTGCAGAGTGCAAAGGCGGGAGGCGAAAAAAGCCTTCCCCCTTGCGCCTTTTTTATCGGCGGGCTGTCTGCTCGCCTATTTCATTTAAGGAGGAAATCAAACCATGAGTTTTTTCAAGAATAGAACGGTCATCGGCGTGATCTGCATTGTGCTGTCGCTTCTGATCTGCTTTGCGGTCACGCCGCTGTTTAACCAAAGCATCAGCCAGAAAACCGAGATCGTGCGGGTGACACAGCCCATTAAAATCGGAGAAGCCATTACCAAGGACATGGTGCAGACCGTGGAGGTGGGCGGCTACAATCTGCCGGAGGATGTGGTCAGGCATACGGATACTGTCATCGGTAAATACGCTTCTGCTGATTTAGTGCCGGGGGATTACATCATCGCCTCCAAAATCGCCGATGCCCCTGCTACCGAAAATGCCTATCTCTACAACCTGACCGGAGAAAAACAGGCAATCTCCGTATCGGTCAAGAGCTTTGCCGCAGGACTGTCCGGCAAGCTGATTTCCGGAGATATCGTGTCCATAGTTGCCCCGGATTACAAAAAACAAGGTGTGACGGTCATCCCGCTTGAGCTGCAGTATGTGGAGGTTATCGCTGTCACCGCTGATACCGGCTACGATGCCAACCAGCAGGACGGAAAATCCAATCCGTCTTCGGAGCAGGAACAGGAGGATGCAGAGAAAGAACTGCCTGCTACCGTTACTCTGCTGGTTACACCGGAGCAGAGCAAAATCCTTGCCGAACTGGAAGCGGACGGAACCCTTCATGTGTCCCTCGTTTACCGTGGCAGCAAGGAAAATGCAGCGAAGTTTACCAAAGCGCAGGATTCGGTGCTTTCCGAGCTGTATCCGGAGAAAACGGAATCTCAGGAAAGCGAGGATCACAGCCAGCCGGAAGCGCCTTCCAATACACCGGTGGAAAGCGGGGCTGAGTAAATGCTGAACTTCAAAAAAGGCGGCCTGTTCAGCCGCAAAAACGATCCCGAACCGCAGGAAATAGAATCTGACAATAGCGCACAGGTGCTGGCGGTTTGGGGCAGCCCCGGCTGCGGTAAAACCACGGTGGCGGTGAAGTTGGCGAAATATCTGGCAGACAGAAAAAAGAACGTGGTGCTGCTTTTATGCGACTGTACCACGCCCATGTTGCCCTGCATCTGTCCCAACGGAGATTTGGAGGGCAACCACTCGCTGGGCAGTATTCTGGCCGCCAATTCCATCACCGAATCGCTGGTGAAAAACAACTGCAACACCCATAAGCGGATGAGTCACCTGGCGGTCATCGGTCTGCAAAAGGGAGAAAACGAAAACTGCTATCCTCCGGTGAGTGAAAAGCTGCTCCGAGAGCTGATCGTAGTGCTGCGTGATATGGCGAGCCATATCATCATCGACTGCAGCAGCTCCATCTATTTTGACGAGCTGTCCACCATCTCCATTCTGGAGGCCGATGCGGTGCTGCGGCTCATAAACTGCGACCTGAAATCGGTAAGCTACCTGTCCAGCCAGCAGGAATATCTGCGGATGGCAGGCTTTGACTTTGACAAGCTGTACAAGGCGGTCAGCAACGTGAAATCCAACGAAGCCAGCCAGAACATGGAGCAGGTGCTGGGCAGCGCTGTGTTTACGTTGCCTCATTCCCCGGAGCTGGAGGCTCAGGTGCTGGCCGGGAATCTGTTCGCCGATTTGTCCCTGAAAGACAGCCGGGGCTTCCGAAAAGAGATACAGAAAATCTCGGAGGAGGTGTTCGGCGTATGAGCAGGCATAATCTATTTTTTACTCCGGAGCAGGAAACCGGGGATTTTCACAGTGTGCTGCAGCAGGTACAGGAATATATCGCCGGTCAGCACAGCGAGCTGCTGTCGGACGGCAACGCCGCCGAAGCCAAGTCCAACATCAATCGGTACATCGCCAAGTTTGTGCAGGACAGCCGTGTGGCGGTCAAAGGCATGACATCGCAGCAGCTGGTGGATGCCCTGTATACGGAAATGGCCGAGTATTCCTTTCTCACCAAGTACATCTTTGCGGACGGAATCGAAGAAATCGACATCAACAGCTGGCGAGATATTGAAATCCAGTACGCCGGTGGACGGTGTGAGAAGCTGCGGGAACAATTTGACAGCCCCGAACACTGCATCAACGTGCTGCGCCGGATGCTTCATGTGTCCGGCACGATTCTGGATGATCAGTCCCCGCTGGTGGTGGGTACCCTTGCGGAAAACATCCGTATTGCCGTCATGAAAAGCCCTATTGTGGATGCCAATATCGGTGCTGCCGCCTCCATCCGTATCGTCAATCCCAACCACATGGAAAAGAAAGATTTCATAGACGGTGGTACGGCAACCGCTGAAATGCTGGATTTTCTTTCGGAGTGCATCCGCTACGGCATTTCGGTGTGCATTGCGGGAGCCACCAGCAGCGGCAAGACCACCGTAGCAGGCTGGCTGTTAACCACGATTCCCGACAACAAGCGCATCTTCACCATTGAAAACGGCAGCCGGGAGCTTTCCCTCATCCGGGAAAAGGACGGCAGGGTTACCAATTCCGTGGTGCATACCCTCACCCGCAACAGCGAGAACGAGCTGTATCGCATCGAGCAGATCGACCTTGTGGACATCTCCCTGCGCTTTAATCCGGATATTATCGTAGTCGGCGAAATGCGTGGTGCGGAGGCCAACGCCGCACAGGAGGTAGCCAGAACCGGCGTGGCGGTGGTCACCACCATCCACTCCAATTCCTGCGAATCCACCTACCGCCGCATGGTTTCCCTGTGCAAGCGAGCCGTGGATATGTCGGATGAAACCCTCATGGGCTATGTGACGGAAGCCTATCCCATTGTCGTATTTTGCAAGCAGCTGGAAAACAAGCAGCGCAGACTTATGGAAATCATGGAGTGCGAAATCCTGCCGGACAACAGCAGGAATTACCGCACCCTGTTCCGGTATGAGATTACCGAAAACCGCTATGAGGACAACCAGTTTTTCATTACCGGACACCATGTAACGGTCAATCCCATTTCCGACAGCCTGTGCAAACGGCTGCTGGAAAACGGGATGCCGCAGGAATGCATCAATCTTCTTAAGAAAGGAGGGCAAATATCCGTATGACAACCATTCAATTACTGGCCTGTATCGGAATGATTACAGGCTTTTTTCTTTTACTCGGTCTAAAGCCGATGGAATTCACCGATGGGCTGTTTTCCTTTCTCACCAGAGAAAAGAAGTCCATCAAGGATGAAATTAAGGCGGCACAACGCCGCCAAAAGCCGGGATTCTTGAAACGGCAATTCCAGATGGCGCAGGAGGTGCTGGCGATGACCGGCAGGAGCAATCGCTTTTCTCTGATTTGCGCTTGCTCGCTGCTGTTGTTTGCCATCGGTGCCGCTATCGCCATTGTAATGGGCAACTTCTTTCTGGCTCCGGTCATGGCGGTAGGCTTTATGATGCTGCCCTTTTGGTATGTGCAGCTCACCGCCAGCCATTTTAAAAAGGACATTGCCGCCGAGCTGGAAACAGCCTTGTCCATCGTAACCACGGCCTACCTGAGAAGTGAGAATATCCTCTCGGCGGTAGAGGAAAATCTCCATTATCTGAATCCGCCGGTGCATCAGGTATTCAAGGATTTTGTCCTGCGGGTCAAGCTCATTGATCCCGATGTGCTGGAGGCCATCAAGGTGCTGCGCAGCAAAATCGACAACGAGGTCTTCCGGGAATGGTGCGATGCCCTGTGCGACTGTCAGCATGACCGCAGCCTGAAAGTTACCCTGACTCCCATTGTTTCAAAGCTCAGTGATATGCGGATTGTCAACGGAGAACTGGAATACCTCGTCTTTGAACCCCGCAAAGAATTTATTATCATGGTCATCTTCGTAATCGGCAACATTCCGCTTATGTATCTCCTGAACAAAAGCTGGTACGATACGCTGATGCATACTCCGCTGGGGCAGATCATTCTGGCAATCAGCGCCGCCCTGATTTTTATCTCTACGGCCTGCGTGATACGGCTTACCAAGCCCATTGAGTACAGGAGGTGACGAGGATGGGATTACTGTTTTTATTTGGAGTCACCTTAGCGGCTGGGCTGTTCTTTATTCTTTTGGATGTGCTGCGCCTGCCGTATCTCAGCACCGCCAAGGCCATGCTGAACACCACAAGGACAGAGAAAAAAGCGGCAAGGAGCTTGGAAACCTACCTCATGACTTGGGCAGTGAAGCTCGCCAAGCTCATCCGCATGGATGAATACCGCAGGCATCGGTTGAAAAATGTGCTGAAAGCCACCGGTATGAACATGGAACCGGAGGTCTATCAGGCGTATGCGCTGGTGAAATCCGGCGTGATTTTGCTGCTGGCGGTACCGGCAGGCTTTATCTTCCCCCTGCTGGTGCCGGTGGTGGTGTTCCTTGCGGTCATGGTGTATTTCAAGGAAAGCAAAAAGGCAGATGAAAAGCTGTCCGCCAAGCGAGCCTCCGTGGAAAAGGAACTGCCCCGCTTTGTTGCCAACATCGAGCAGGAGCTGAAAGCCTCCCGTGACGTGCTGGCCATCGTAGAGAACTACAAAAAAAACGCCGGGGAAGCCTTTGCCGGAGAACTGACCATGCTGGCAGCGGATATGCGCTCTTCCAGCTACGAGGCAGCTCTTACCCGGTTTGAGGCAAGGCTCAATTCGCCTATGCTGTCCGACGTGGTGCGAGGCCTCATCGGTGTGCTGCGTGGGGATGACAGCACGGTGTATTTTCAGATGCTGGCGCATGATTTCAAGCAGCTGGAGCTGCAGCGCCTCAAGAGCGAGGCGCAGAAAATACCGCCGAAAATCCGTGTATTTTCTTTTCTCATGCTGATGTGCTTCCTCTTTACCTATCTGGCCATCATTGCCTATGAGATTATCAAGTCCCTTGGCGGGATGTTTTGAGGGGGTGAAAGTGTGATTGTACAGGAAATGTTAATCAAGTATCCGCAGGCGTCCTTTGACATGATGACACCGGGCGGGTTTGTCTTTTTAACGCCGGAAGCGGCAAAGGAGCTGCTGTCGGGAAAGAGCGTGACCGGACATCCCGGTGTTTCTGAATGCGCAAGGGTGGTGACGGCTGATGAGCTTTTGAATCAGGAGGTCATCAGCTCCAGCTACAGCAATAATGTGTGGCATATATTGAGTGATTTTCCGCAGATGAAGCAGGAATCCTCCCCTCCCGAACAGGGGGTAAAGCTATGCTGAAGCTCTTAAAATCTAAACGTGGCGAGGGATATATTGATGTGTGCGTCCTCGTCCTCTGCGCCATGCTGGTGATTGCGCTGGCCGTGCAGGTGCTGCCGGTGTTTATAGCAAAAAACCAACTGGACACCTATGCCACCGAGCTGTGTCGGGAAGCGGAAATCAGCGGCAGGGTGGGCAGTGAAACCAGCCGCCGTGCTGCGGTTCTTACCGAGCAGACCGGGTTGAGTCCCCGGATTTCATGGTCAAAGGCCGGAAATATCCAGCTGAATCAGGAAATCACCGTGACCTTGACCTTGGACAAGAATATCGGGCTGTTCGGCGGGTTCGGTTCGTTCCCTATCACCCTGCGTTCGGAGGCCTCCGGGAAAAGCGAGGTGTACCACAAATGACCAAACTAAGACACATTCTCAGGGATAAGGCCGGGAACGGCTTCCCCTTGGTGGTAGCCATTACGCTGGCGCTTGTGATTATCCTGTGCGGCGTGATGGAGTTTTTTCGGCTGAATGTCATTGCCGCCGGTGTGAAAGAAGCCTTGGAGGATACCATCATTGTAACAGTCAACGACAACTATGCCGATGTGTATCACGGTGTCCGGGAGGGCTACAGTGGCGGCTACCAGCCGGACGGCTCCTCCTTTTCCTACAGCGTAAAGACCGGCGATATTTATGGTTACATGGACGGTCTCCTCGGTACAAAAAATGTCGGAGGCAGCCATGTGAAATATGCCGGGGATGCTTTGGAATACAGGCTCTCCGGCTTGGATGTTACCATCCGAAATGCGCCGCTGGCTCCGTCCTCCCCTAAAAACGCACAGCGCTTTGAAGCGGATGCGGTAATCTGGCTGGAGGTACCGGTCTATTTCGGCGGCAAGGAGCTGGCTCCCATGAAGATCAAGCTCAAGGTTCAGGCGGGATACACCGAGGTGTTTTAACTGTTCGGGAAATTGTCTGGACTTCCGAAAAAATATGTAGTATGGTGAGAAATACAAAGAGGTAACATTTTACACTTCTTCAAAGGAGGTTGTCTATATGAGTAATAAAGCCAAAAGGAGGCTCGCCATTGCGGGTGCTTCGGTGATTTGCATAGCGTTAGTTGTTGCCATCGGAATGCGGTTTGCCAAGGAACCCGCAAAGCCGGATGCTTCTTCACAGGGGCCGGTCAGCTCTTCGGATGTGACTTCTGTAATACAAGATAAGACAGAGAAAAAAGAGGTTGTGGTTTCCTCGCAGCCCACACAGGAGCCGAATACATCGGAAACGCTGCCGCCTCAGACCGATCTGCCGGAGCAGAAGCTCCAGCCCGATTCGGTAAAACCGGCAGCCCCCGCAAAGCCGGAGCTGCCCAAGAATGCGGATACCACCGATCCCTCCAAGCCGCCGGAATACAAGCCGGAGGATACGGAAAAGAAACCGGCTGCTGAAAGCAAGCCGCAGAACGGCGGTGGGCTGCCGGGATTTGATAACGTGCCGGACGGCGGTGCCAATCAGGGTGAATACCTTGATGATATGTATGAGAACGGCAATAAGATCGGTGAAATGAATTAAAAACAAAACATTCGCAACAAAAAAAGTACGGTTTACACCGTGCTTTTTTTGTTGCAGAAAGGAGGATGAAATGAAGCGATTACTTTCCGCTTTTCTAATGGTATCTCTGATTTTCTGCCTGCTTTCGCCTGTTCCCGTTTATGCTGTTGGTGATGGCAACGTGGACGGCGGTGGCGGCGGCATGGGCGATGGAACCAGCACCAATTCATGGACTCCGGGCAATGAGGGTGTACGGGTGACAGTGGTTCGGGCAAGTGATCACGCCGTGGTTACGACTCCGATTGACCTCACCAATAAATCGCCTGCGGCATCTATTTACCATTTTGGAAAGGTCAGCAAACTGCAATATAACGGCGGCAGAGGATTATCCCCTATAAAAGGAGGATACACATTTAAAAATCCGGCACAGCCTCTTCCAAGGATTGTAAGTACCGATGGCAGCAATAACATTGCCGCCATTAAGAACTATTTTACGGATGAACAGGTCATACGCTCCATTGCGGCAACAACTGGTATGAACTACGATGTGTTAATCGGCGGTGACTATAAATTACTCATTGAGCCATTTGCTTTTTATAAGTTTGAGGGCGTGATGGTGTTAACTACAGCCACAGAAGCCGCTATGTATGACGAACAGGTTGGCGGTCTCCTGCACAGGAGGATGGTATCCTTATCTCATAAAAATCTGCCGCTGGCCATGTTCTTGGAGGTGGCGGATCTCGGCTATCCGGCATGGTCTGGCAGCCGAAGCAAGGCCGCCTCCAATGCGGATATCAAGTCTGCTCTCGGTCTTGGCATCGTTCGGTTTAAGGATGCGCCTGCCGAGCCTCCGGAGGTTTCTGTGTATGATTACGAATACCGCGTCAACACCGAGGTCATCACGGCGATTACAGTCAGCGGGGGTCAGAGTGATCCGGATCATCCGGTGTCCGCTACCTTTTATGTTAACGGCAGAAGTCACCGGGTCAGCAACATCTACTATCCGGATGGTGACAGTCAACTGGCATGGATACGTTGGACAACGCCGAGTACCCCACAGCGGATGACAATAACCGTTTCCGTGTCCGGAGGAGGCAGCTCCAGCAAGGCGACCATTAGCGTAAACATCGTTGACCTCGATAAGAATCCGCCGCCCAATCCTGTAGCGGATGACCGCAATGACAGCTTTAGGAAGTCCGCTGTTCCCAACAATCCGCAGCAGACCTCCGCCAACTGGACGGTGTGGCGTCCTTGGTGGCAGGAGCATTGGGTCTGGCACAGTAAGTGGGTATGGGTTGGAAGCAGCGAAAATGGCCATTGGGTTGATAGAGGGAAATGGATAGATGAGGGCTGGTGGATGTTTGACCTCGACCGATATCAAGCCAGCCTGTCGGCAAGCATGGCAATTAAGCCCGATGACAAAAGCCCCACCGCCAATGGCAAGACCATGAAGTCCGGCTATGGAATCAATGAAACGGTTTCTGCCAGAGTCAGCACTAATCAATCCTCGGCGGTAACCGGGGCACAGACTGCGGTGACCTATTTCCCGGAATTCGGGTATCAAACCTACTGGAGGCTGCTGGAGCGTATGAGTTCAGGTTACAGCGCCCAGTTTGAATTTCAGAAAAACTCCTACAGCACCTATAACCGCAGAACGCATTTTTCACCAATCTGGTTCCCGGACGGAAGCTATACCCCGTACACATGGCTGATAGACAGCTGGACACCCGCAGGGATGCTCTCCATGAACCTGACAGACAGCGTCACCATCCGGGATAATTTGTGGGCGGATTGGCACATTGCGCCTCAGAAACCCGATTAAAAACAGAGAAAAAAACAAGGCCGCAGCGAATCAGAAGCTGCGGCCTTTCTGTTCTCAACCCTATGAAGAAAGGTGGAAAATCCATGAAATCGAAACGAATTGCAATGTTCCTGTGCGTGACTTTGATGTTGTGCCTGATGTTCAGCACAACGGCCTATGCAGCAGGAAGCGGCGATGTGGCCGGGGCAATCGAGGGAACGTGGTCGACCGCTTCCCAGCAGATCAAGACTGTGGTCAACAAGGTGGTGTTCCCCGCCATCGACCTGATTCTGGCGGTGTTTTTCTTTGCCAAATTGGGCACATGCTATTTTGAATATCGCAAACATGGCCAGATGGAATGGGCAGCTCCGGCAATCCTGTTTGCCTGCCTTGTATTTACTCTGACCGCTCCACTCTATATTTGGCAGGTGCTGGGGATGTAGCAGAAGAAAAGCAGAGCCTTACTCCTCCGGCTTATCCGTCAGGCGTATTGGTGTCTCGTCTGCATCCATATATGTTTCCTCGCACTCCTGCTGGGCGGTGCGCATCATACAAGCAGCCTGAGAAATGAGTTTCTCGGCATCGGTTGCAGCGTTAAACATTTTATAGTAGAGCTTTTTGTAATCTGCCACACAAGTACCTCCTTTAACATTATTTCGGTGGCCTCCGTTGTGTGGTATTAAAGCTCTGAACAAGCGGATTGTCAAGTCATAAATCAGAGAACAAAAACTGACCAGTGCTGGGGAGGGGTCGGAGGTTATGAAAGAGGTGAAATCTAAATGTTCATATGGGATTTTGTTGCCGATACTGTCCTCGGCCAGATTGTGGATTGGATCTACGGTCAGATCGTGGGTTTCCTCGGCGACTTTTTTATGCAGATGGGAAACATGGGAGCCGACCTGTTCGAAATGAGCTGGGTACAGTCCATCGTGCTGTTCTTTTCCTATCTGGCATGGGCGCTATACGGTGTTGGCCTTGTGGTGGCAGCCTTTGAATGCGGAATTGAGTACCAGTCCGGCAGAGGCAGCATAAAGGATACCGCCCTCAACGCCATCAAGGGCTTTATGGCTGTGGGGCTGTTCACTACGGTGCCGGTGGAGCTGTATAAGCTGTCGGTGTCTTTGCAGGGTAGCTTTACCGCAGGGATTACAGGGTTAGGTACAGACTTCGGCACGGTAGCCCAAGGCATCATCGCATCGTTACAGAATGCGGGAAATCTGGAGCAGGCCATGACCAGCAATGTGTTCGGCGGTCTAAATACGATCACCAGCCCTACCATGATGATCTTTATATTGATCCTGATGGGATATGCGGTCATTAAGGTGTTCTTTGCCAACCTCAAGAGGGGCGGCATCCTCCTCATCCAGATTGCGGTGGGGAGCCTGTATATGTTCAGTGTTCCCCGTGGGTATATTGACGGCTTCGTTTCATGGTGCAAGCAGGTGATCGGTCTGTGCCTTACGGCATTCCTGCAGGCAACGGTGCTGATTTCCGGACTGATGGTGGTCAAAGACCATGCCCTGCTGGGGCTTGGCTTGATGCTGGCAGCCGTTGAAATTCCCCGCATTGCCGGACAGTTCGGACTGGATACCAGCACCAAATCCAACCTCATGAGTACCGTATATGCGGCTCAGACTGCGGTGAACATGACGAGAACAGTAGTACAGGCGGTGGCGAAATGAGTGAGAATAAGCTGGTCTACATCTGTTCGCCATACGCCGGTGAGATACGGAAGAATGTAGAATTCGCAAAGGCGGCCTGCCGCTATGCAATGGAGCAGAATTGTACGCCGGTAGCTGTTCATCTTATGTATCCGCAGTTTTTGGATGACAATGACCCCGTCCAGAGAGAATCCGGTCTTCGCATGGGGCATCGTGTACTGGAGGCCTGCGATGAGCTGTGGCTCTGCGGCAGCCGGATTTCCTCCGGCATGGCGATGGAGCTGAAAGAAGCACAAAGGCTGGGTATCCCTGTCCGGGAGATATCCGCAGAACAAATCCAAGGAGGTTATGCTATGGAAAAGAAATATGGTATATGGGCGATGCGCAGCGCCGGTTCGGTGTGCGGAGCCGCTCAAAGCTGGTGTAAGCATGATGGTAAGCCGATGGAATTTGACACAATGAAACAGGCTGAAAGCTATGCCAAGCAGCTGAATGAATCCTGTTATTCCCCAAATGTATACTATGCGGCAAAAGAAATGGAACCGGAGCTGAACCAAGGCTCCGGTTTTTCCATGCGGATGTAAAGGAGGCGGCCTATGTATATTTACCCTGATCACTTAAGGGCAAAAGCAACCCTATGGCTGTGGCAGCTACGGGATATCGGCATCATTGGCGTAGCACTGCTTCTTTCTGTGCTTGCGGTTTCCCAGCTGGGCTTTGTGCCGCCCATCGTGCTGACCGCTGTTTACGCCTTTTTAACCATCCGCTTTGAGGACACAAGCATTCTGGATTTTCTCCGGTATGCCTGTGCCTTTTTTATTACCAAGCAGCAGTTCTATGAATGGAGGTATACACCAAATGAGTAAAAAAGCAAAGCAGGAGGCAAAACAGCGAACCTCTACCCGGCAGCTTATCGGTACCAAGGAAATCACCGAGTACAGCCTGCAGACCTATGGGCATGGGGAGCTTGTGTATTTTATCATCAAGCCCAGCAACATATCGGTGCTGTCGGAGGCCAGCATCAGCACCCGCATTTATGCCCTGATGACTGTTCTCAAGGGAATCGCCGAGATTGAGATTTTGTGTTTAAACAGCAGGGAAAATTTCGAGGACAATAAGCGATTTCTCCGCAGCCGCATGGAACAGGAACAGAATCCTGTGGTGCGAAAGCTCCTCGAAAAAGACCTGTCTTTCCTTGACCGGATACAGGTGCAGATGGCTACCGCAAGGGAGTTTTTAATCCTGATCCGCCTGAGGAATGAAAAGGAAAAAGAGGTGTTCCCGTATCTGTCCCGCATTGAAAAATCGCTGAAAGAGCAGGGCTTTTCCGTAAAACGGGCGGATAAGGAGGACATCAAACGCATCCTTGCGGTTTATTTTGAGCAGAATGTCACGACAGAAAAGTTTGAAGATTTCGATGGCGAACGATGGATTGTTTTGAATAAATAATGCATAAAAATGGGAAGCTGAGGGTAATATTCCCAACTTCCCATTTTGCTTATTTTGTGCGGTTATATCTCTCAATTATTAATTGGATATTTTCTGAAATTGCTTTAGTGCCATCAAGATGAAGTATTGGGTAAGTTAATGTTTTTACCCACTCATCAATGATTGAAAGATTGCGAGTTCTAACAAATTCTAAAAATTCTTGTTCTTGCTCATACATATCGCCACCTACTAAAACACGTTCTCCATATTGTTCTAATGACCTGCGTTCCACACGTTCTAAACGTATATCAGCCGGGACAGATAGGAATACACCTAATTTGTACATAGAACTAATTTTGTCACCATAATTACCTGTTACAGCAGAAAGCACAAATGAATCACATTTCTCTATATCAACGAGCATTAATTCAATCACTGTATCTTTAGAGCGTGGTTTGGAGTAAGGAATTTCTGATTTTTCAAAGTAATAATCTTCAACATCTAAATGTTTAATGTTTAGTTTACGAGCCAATTCACATCCTAATGTAGTTTTGCCACATCCATTTGCACCAAAAACAATAACTCCATTTGGCATTCTCTACACCACCTAATATAAATAATCTGTACTTGAATACAGTTTTGATTCTGAAATTAATTATACCTCAATCCTTTATCAAAGTGAACCGATTTGTCTTTAGCCGTCACAAACGTGGCGATTTTTGTTATACCTAAAATCACAAACAGAAAGGAAGAAATGCCGATGGCAAGAAAAAGAGAGCCTCAATCCCCGCCGCAGGAGGATACTCGCATTCAGGAATTCCTCGATATGATCGCGCCCTCGGTAATCAAGTTCCAGACCGACCATTTTATCTGCGGCAATACCTATAGCTGCGTTTGGGCGCTCCGTGAATACGCGACATGATAGTTATAGACGACGAGTAATTTAGATGAATGTTTGCATTCTATAATAACAAGCGGCGAATATCATAAATCTGATACCCACCGCAAGATTGTTCACGAAAAATCGGAAATAAATATTTTATATTTTTCCCGCTTGTATAACTCTTCTCTTTGCCTGAAAAAGCCTGATGGCAGTCAATATAGCCCCCAAAAGACAGATTACGACCAGAATCAGATAAACACCGCTCATTCCGTAGACGAATATGTCGTCTCTTCCTTTAACGTAATCGGAAACACGCTGGTTTAGCTTCTGGCTCATAAAACCGTACAGTAAGGTTGTAGAAAGCGTGATTCCAACAATTTGCCCAAGGTTTCGTACCAGCGAATTAACACTGCCGACAATTCCAAGTTTGTCTCTGGAGCAGGCGGACATAATCAGAGAATTATTCGCAGGTTGAAAGAAAGCCTGTCCTATAGCCATAATGGAGACAAAAACCGCGCAGACACCGACCCATGAACGCTCGGTAAGTCTCGACATAAGAAGAAAGCCGGACGCCATTAACAGCAGCCCTGCCAGAGTTAATCCTTCCGCACCTGCTTTGTCCGATATGGTGCCGCATATTGGAGAAAGTACGGCAAGAATCAGCGGCGACAGCATCATGAACAACCCAGCCCGTGCCGGTGTCAGCTTCAGGGTATCCTGAAGGTAAAACGGGAGCAGAATAGCGGACGCGGCGATGCAAACGAAAGAAATAAGCGCGCAGACTAAATTTAATGAAAATTTCGGGTTCTCAAAGATAGTCAGCTCCAGAAGGGGCTGCCTGCGTTTTTTCTCCAACCTGATAAACAGCGCAATGAAAATAACCGCCAGAAGGAGTGCCGTCAGGATGTACGGATTGGAAAACCCTATTGTTTGTGCTTCAATGAGCGCACCAAACAAAAGAACCGTTCCGCCGAATTGGAGTGCCGATCCAGTCTTATCCATGGGCTCGCCGTTTTTGCGGCTTTGGGGCAGATACCTGAGACCAAGAAGAAAAACGATTATGCCAATCGGAACGTTAACCCAGAAAATGAAATTCCAGTTTAAAGCCGATAAGATGAATCCTCCGGCGGACGGCCCGATCATGTTCCCAAGCGCAACCGCCGTGGCCAAAATGCCCAGCGCTTTTCCGCGCCCCTCTTTCGGATACAACTCTGTAATAATCCCCTGATTGTTTGCCATATAGGCGGAGGCACCAATTCCCTGAATGAAACGGCAGACAATAAGGGGAATAAACGAGCGGCACATTCCGCAAAGCAGGGAAGCGGCGGTGAACAAGACCGTCCCGCATTGGAAAACCCTCGGTTTACCGACAATATCCCCCAGCCGCCCAAAAAACAGCAATGTGGAGCATATGATGATGGAATAGCTGGCGACTACCCACTCGATGGAGGATAGCGGCACGTTCATCTTACCGGACATCACAGGCATCGCCACATTCACAATGCTGGAATCCAGCGTGGCCATAAAAGTCATGGCGACGACCACGAACAAGGTAATCCCTTTTTTGCCGCCGTCGTTTGTAATTTGTTCTGACATGTTTAACCTCATTCATCTACTATGTATTATTTTGCGGTTTACATTATCAGCCGCAAGCTTTATAATAGAAAAAAATCCGCTGTTTCACAAGAACTGTATTGCCTGATTTTTGCACTGTATTGATATGGAGCATTTAAATGAAAGACTTAAATACCTATTGGCTCCGGGAAATGCCGGATGCTGATTTTTGCGTTGATATATTTAAGAAGAACAATGTAAAACACGGGGAAAGCGTTCGACTACATTGGCATGAGCACCTGCAGTTCTATTATTTTGTGAAAGGTGAAGCGCTTCTTGAATGCGGTCATAACCGTTTCGAAGTGTCGCCCGGAAGCATCGTGGTCATCAACAGCAACGAACTGCACTATCTGGAAAGCCTCTCGGATGACCTTGAATTTTACACGATCCGCATAGACCCGACATTCCTGTTCAGCAATCAGGTTGACTTATTGCAGACAAAATACCTGGCCCCTCTGGCCTCCAACCGGATTTCTTTCCGGAACCTGATCGAAAATGATACGAGGATATTGGAGTGTGTAAAAAAAATCCTTCAGGAATATGATTTAAAAGAAGTCGGGTACGAGCTTGCCGTAAAAGCATCGATTTATCAGCTGATCGTGCTGCTGATACGAGGCTATGTCAGCAAAATCCTGTCCGAGAAAGAATTTGAGGAAAAGACCCGCTCGCTGAAACGCTTCAATGCCGTTATTCAATTCATTGAGGATAACTACGATAAAAAAATCAGTTTAAAAGAACTTGCGGATTCGGCCAATCTCAGCGAATGCCATTTCTGCAGAACATTCAAACAGATCACCGGAAAAACACTGACTGATTACATCAATGAAATCCGACTGGAAAAGGCTGCCTGTTTTCTGAAACAAACAGACCTGAATATCACAGAAACCGCGCTGAAATGCGGCTTTGACAATATCAGCTACTTCAATCGGCTATTCAGCAGGCGATATAAAATTTCCCCGACGAAATTCAGAAAGATAAGTAAGCAATAGTCGATAAGTCGATGAGGCGTTGAGCCGCATATGTCCAAAAATATCAGAACAAAGCTTTACGATCTCGCCCTGTAATTATTTTTTTAATAAAATGTTAAAAGCTGTCACAGAAATGTGGCGGCTTTTTTTATATTCAGAATAAACTCAGAAAGGAAGTATGCCCTATGGCAAAACAGCCGAAAACCAACGCACCTCCGCAGGAGAATGCCCGTATTCAGGAATTTCTGGACATGATTGCCCCCTCGGTGATCAAATTCAACACCGACCACTTCATCTGTGGCAACACCTACCGCTGCGTTTGGGCGCTCCGTGAATACCCGACATGGTTGTTATAGACGACAAAAACAGAAGCAAAGCAGTTTGATATAAAAACATAGATAAGCAGTGAGATCATACTTGTGATGATCCGCTGCTTATCCATTCAACTTTAGAAAAAATTACAAACGGTTGTTCTTTCTTGCAACTACATCCTTTTCGAATAATAATTGCTAAGCACAATCGCCAACACAAGTTCCACCAGAAATACCGATGCCACCATTATTATAGCGATGATATTGATTTGCATAAAGCCCATAGCTAATACAATAACTGAGAGTGCATAAATAACCACCTGATTAATCTTGGCTCCAACCTTTTCACGAATTCGTGTATTCCGCTCGTCATTGACTTCTATATTCTTTTTTCGTGTGAACTCTTCGTTCTCTGTTTTCAAAATAATAAGCGCGCTAATGAAATTTCCAATACCAAGACAAAATACGGCGGCACCTAAACCGATACACAAACCGGAAAGTGCTTTCAATTTTTCTTCAACCAAAACAAACCCACCAATGTAAAAAGACAATGCACCTATTATCGCCATAAACAGGTAAAGCCAAATTTTATTTTTTTTCATTCTCCAGTTCCTCCTCGTAAATAAAGATGTCTTCAACGCTCATTTTGAAGTAACGCGCTATTTTAAATGCAAGGTTAATGGAAGGATTGTACCGACCATTTTCGAGCGACCCTATGGTTTGCCTCGAAACCTCCAAAGTTTCCGCGAGGTCTTCCTGCCGTATGCCTCGCTGTTTTCGTATCTCTTCAAGTTTGTTTTTCAAAAGATCACCTCCATTATGGAAAGCATACTTTCCATAAACATAATATCACCATAGTGTCTCTATGTCAAGTGTACTTTCCATACTTTAAAAATCTTATTAGAAAGGTAGATAACAATGGCAAAAAGAAATGCTCAAACGGTTGCATGCCCTCAAGACGATGTGCGTATTCAGGAATTTTTGGACATGATCGCACCTTCCATTATCAAATTTTACACAGACCATTTCATCTGCGGTAACACATATCGGTGTGTCTGGGCCTTACGCGAATACCCCACCGCCACCGAGGAACAGGCCATCCTCCGGCACTTGGGAGAAAAGGACGGTGTGACCCTGCGCATCTATACCCGTCATGTCACGCCGGTGGAGGAAAAGAAAATCATCAGCAATGCCGCCAACAAAAACCGCCTGAGCAAATCCAACACCAACGATCTGCAGCAGACGGTCATGGCTGAAAGCAATCTGCGGGACGTGGCCACCATCGTGGCGCAGGCGCACCGAAACCGGGAACCCTTCATCCATTCGGCTGTGTATATTGAGCTGTCGGCACACGATTTGGATCAGCTCAAGCTCCTCCAGACCGAAGTCATGACTGAGTTGATTCGCAGCAAGCTCAACGTGGACAGACTGATGCTCCGCCAGCAGCAGGGCTTCCAGTGCGTGATGCCCAGCGGCTTTAATGTGTTTCGTGATCAGTTCGAGCGTGTCCTCCCGGCAAGCTCGGTGGCGAATCTCTATCCCTTCAACTATTCCGGTAAGACAGATGCCAACGGCTTCTATGTGGGGCGGGATAAATTCGGCAGCAATGTGCTGGTGGATTTCAACAAGCGAGCCGATGACAAGACCAACGCCAACATCCTCATTCTCGGCAACAGCGGTCAAGGCAAGAGTTATCTGCTCAAGCTCATCCTGTGCAATCTGCGGGAATCCGGCATGAATGTGTGCGCTCTCGATCCCGAAATGGAGTACGAGGATCTGACCAATAACCTCGGAGGCTGCTTCATCGACCTCATGTCCGGCGAATTTATCATCAATGTGCTGGAACCGAAAACATGGGATGAAAACGGCAGTCCGGAGGATAAGGATGCCCCGCAGACCTTCCGCATCAGCAGCAAGCTCAGTCAGCACATTTCCTTTCTCAAGGATTTTTTCCGGACATATAAAGACTTTTCCGACCGGGAGATTGACACCATCGAAATCATGCTGCAGAAGCTGTATGCCAAGTTCGGCATCAGCGACAGCACCAAATTCGACCGCCTGACCGCCAAGGACTATCCTATCCTGTCCGACCTGTATGCGCTGATTGAGGAAGAATACAAAGGTTTTGATGAAAGCAGCCGCCAGCTTTACACCGCAGAGTTGCTTCAGAATATTCTGCTGGGACTGCACTCCATCTGCAAAGGAGCGGAGTCGAAATTCTTTGACGGACATACAAATATCACCGATTCCAGCTTTGTGACTTTCGGTGTGAAAGGACTGCTGCAGGCTAGTAAGAGCCTGAAAAATGCACTGCTGTTCAACATTTTATCCTACATGAGCAACGAGCTTCTGACCAACGGAAACACCGCCGCCAGCATTGATGAGTTCTATTTGTTCCTCACGAACCTCACCGCCGTGGAATACGTCCGCAACTTTTCCAAGCGTGTGCGCAAAAAGGATTCGGCGGTGATCATCTCCTCGCAGAATCTGGAGGACTTCAACATTGAGGGCATCCGGGAGTACACCAAGCCCCTGTTCAGCATTCCGACCCATCAGTTCCTGTTTAATGCCGGGAATATTGATGCCAAGTTTTATATCGATACCCTCCAGCTGGAGCAGAGCGAATACAACCTGATTCGCTATCCTCAGCGTGGTGTGTGCCTCTACAAATGCGGCAACGAGCGTTACAACCTGATGGTCAATGCCCCGGAGCATAAGGCAAAGCTGTTCGGAAAGGCAGGTGGCCGTTAATGGGAGGTGAAAGAAAAAATGGATATGAAAGCCCAGCGCTTCGGCATTGAGGTAGAGCTAACCGGTATCACCCGCAAAACTGCCGCAGACATTGCCGCCGCCTATTTTGGCACAACGGCTGTGTATGACGGCAGCTATTATGACACCTACGCTGCCATTGACTCCCAAGGCCGCAAGTGGAAATTCATGAGCGATGCCAGTATAACACCACAGAGAAAAGATGGCAGGCAGACCGTATCCGCCTCGAATGAATACCAAACCGAGATGGTCAGCCCCATCTGCCGTTGGGAGGACATTGAAACCGTGCAGGAGCTGGTACGCAAACTCCGGGAGGCTGGTGCCATTTCCAACAGCTCCTGCGGCATCCATGTTCATGTGGATGCCTCTCCCTTTGATGCCAATACCCTGCGGAACATCACCAATATCATGGCCGCCAAGGAGGATTTGATCTACAAGGCGCTGCAGGTGTCAGTAGCCAGACAGCACCGCTGGTGCAAGCCGGTGGACAACCGGTTTCTGGAAGAACTGAACCGCAGAAAGCCCCGGACACTGGATCAGGTCAGCCGCATCTGGTACAACGGCGAGAGCCGCAGCAATATTCATTACGATGACAGCCGGTACCACTGTTTAAATCTTCACAGTGTGTTCCAGAAAGGCACGGTGGAGTTCCGTTTATTCAACGGAACCACTCACGCCGGAAAAATTAAGGCCTACATCCAGATGTGCATGGCCATATCCGCACAGGCGCTCAATCAACGCTGTGCCAGCCGAACCAAGACACAGACCACCAACGAGAAGTACACCTTTCGCACTTGGCTGCTGCGCTTAGGGCTGATTGGAGATGAATTCAAAACTGCCCGTGAGCATTTGCTGAAGAATCTGGATGGCTGCATTGCTTGGCGTGATCCGGCGCAGGCAGAAAAACAAAAGGAACGGATGCGGCAGAAAAAAGAAAAAGAGCTGGAGCAGGCACGGCAGGAAATCCAGCCCACCGCTCCTGAACTAACCGAAGCCGAGGCAGGAGATGCCCCGGCTTTTACTATGCATATGTAAATTTGTGTGTGAATGTTAGGAGGAAATATGACAAAGAACCGCTTATACATTGCCTACGGCAGCAATCTTCATCTGCCGCAGATGGCATTCCGCTGCCCCACCGCCGAGGTAGTGGGAGCCAGTGAAGTCAAAGGATATGAGCTGCTGTTCCGTGGCGGCAGCCGTGGAGCCGTTGCTACCATTGAGCCGCTGGAGGGCAACTCTGTGCCTGTGCTTCTATGGAAGATCAGGCCACAGGATGAGCTTTCCCTCGACCGTTACGAGGGATACCCCAATTTTTATCGCAAGGAAATGCTGGAGGTAGAGCTGAACGGTAAGCCGGTCAATGCGATGGTCTATATCATGAATGACGGCAGAGAATTCGGCGCACCCTCGGATTTTTATCTTCACACCATCGCCGAGGGCTATGAAAGTGCAGGCTTTGATACGGATTTTCTGGATCAGGCGGTGGAGAAATCCATCCGTCTGGCGCAGGAGCAGCAGGCTGCGGAGGATGCGCAGTTCAACCTTTGGCAGCAGAAATGGTGGTAAAATTACTTTTCTTCTGATTGCTCCTTTAATACTTTAAGCGCAAATTCTAAAGATTGAATAAATGTAGACAGCTCTGCATCACCACCCAAAGCGATTTCGACTTCTTCGACTTCCTTGCCATTAACAAAAAGAGCTGTTCCACCTTTATCTTTAATTTTGAAAAATGTCCTGCCGCCGTGACCGAAGTCCCCACCACAATAGCCCGTAGTTCCAACCTCTACTTGCAGAACATTTGCATTAAGAAATTCTGCAATCCATGTTTGAACTTCTTTTCCTTCAACATTTCTTGAAGAAGATTTTATCTCGTGCATATCAATATCTCCAATCTGATTTTTGCTTAAGTATATCACGATTTTTGGTTTGCGGACAACACATTTCAAACGAAAGAAGGTGTCTTAATGGCCGTACCTGTAGCGGCAGTCGCAAAGGCTGCGGCTGCTGTATTATCCAACGAAAAAACCAGAAAGGCTGTGGGCTGGTTAATTACCGCCATTTTATCCCCGGTCATTTTAATCATTGTGCTGATCTGCTGCCTTATGTCTGGTACAGCCGATCACAACAACACCGCTGTGGACTTGGCCTTTCACGGCGGCAGTATCTCCTCGCAGGTTCCTGCCGAGTACCGGCAGTACATTGAAGATATGCGAGGCAGCTTTTCCAATTTGGACGGAGCTGTGTCTGAGATTACGCCCATGATGGAAAGCGGCGATATCGACACCACTCGCATGAAAGCCATTTTTTATTCTCTGTATTTCGGCGTTGAAAATCTGCGGATGAACGCTTCCAATTACCGATCCTTTGCAGATTGCTTCGTCCAGTACGAGGAACGCACCCGCACCGTTACCGATGAGGACGGCAACGAAACGGAGGAAACCTATACGGTGGCTGTTCCTATTGCCGATTTGAATGAGATATATACAAGCCTTGAAAGCTCCATCGGCAGAACCATCACAGAAGAAAACAAAGTAAATGCCGCTCAGATTTACAGCCGTGTGCTTTATGGACACGGTCTGCCGAGAGATGGAGGTATCGGCGAGGATGAATGGTCTGGCGGTGTGTTTGACGGTGAGATTTACACTGGTGGCGGTGATTTTGCCAGCCCCCTTGGAGCTAACTGGCGTAGTATGGTCACCTCAGAATTCGGTTGGAGGCCGAATCCGTTCGGCGGCGGTGGCGGCGAGGGTCATTCCGGCCTCGACATGGGCGCACCAAAAGGAACACCGATACAGGCCGCCCGCACCGGTGTGGTCAGCTATGTAAAAGACTCCGGCAGCAGCGGCTATGGTTACCATGTGGTTATTGATCACGGAGATGGCATGGTCACTTTATACGGTCACTGCTCCAAGGTATATGTTCGTTCCGGGCAAACGGTGCAGCAGGGCGATGTGATCGCCGCTGTGGGCAGCACCGGGCGAAGCACCGGAAACCACCTCCATCTGGAGGTGCGCATCGGCGGTAAAAAAGTAAATCCAAGACAGTTTTTGCCGTAAAGGAGGCAGCGTAATATGAAAGCAATTTTTGAAAGAAAACCATCGGATTTCGATTTGCAGAGCCTTGAGGTGTCAAAAATCATTCGGCTTCCCGCTGAAGTTTTTGAAGCTGTGCTGGAAAATCCTCAGCGGGAGTATGACTTTATTCAGGAAAATATAGAGCAGATGCGCTGCGACAGTAGTGGTGTGTATCACTGCCTGCTGCTCACCGGCGAGGGCAGAAATGACGGACTGCTGGTGGAATCGGAGGGCTATGGCTATTGCCGGTACGCCTCCTATGTTCCCGACATTTCCGGACTGATCACCCCGGTCAGCAGGCTGAAAGATTTACTCCATCTCCATTGGGAGGATATTCATCTGCTTCACAAGGATGTGGAGGTACAGCCTGCCACCATTGTGGAGCTGGATGAGCACACCTTGACCGATGCCGGAAAGGAGGCTTGGGCTGATGTTTTGGATGCCGAGGTGGTCAGGGTTTACAATGGATACTACGGTTTGCAGATGGAGCTGGACAAGGTGAAGCCCCTCCGTTTGGAGAAATTCTCGTCCATGCTTGCCGGTTACTGTCCGGCATCGGATTATGAAAAATGGGTCACGCAAGAGGATGATGCCCTCTCACAGTCACCCGAAATGAAACTATGAAATGGAGGAAAGTACGATGAAAAAAGTAACACTAACCATTAGTTTTGATAACGAAAAGCTGGATGCCCTGACCTATCACATGGGCAAAAAGGATACGGATTTGCAGACGGAGCTGGAGGATACCGTTCAGAAGCTCTATGAAAAGCACGTTCCGCAGACCACCCGCGAGTACATTGATGACAAGCTATCCCGTGAGGCCGCCGCCAAACAGAAGCCCCCAAGGCCGGTTCGTTCTGCTGCGTCAGGTGGTTCTGAAAGCGGTACAATCTAAGCTGAGAGTTCTGTCCGAGCGTGTGGGCGGCTGTGTTGCCCTGTGTGGCCTTTTTGCAGGCAGGGTGGCAGTTTGATACCAATGAGCATCATACTGCCCACGTTGCGCCGGTGTGGAGAAAATGTGAAAAAAACCCGGATTGCGTGGATAGCACTCCAAAATGAGGGCATTCCGGTAGGGTCGAAAGTTGTGCAGGTTAAAGGAGTTATGCTGCTTTGGTAGCATAACTCCCCTAAACACCGACCGGCAAAGCCGTTCGGGAATTCCAAAGTGACATAACTTTCAGCCCTGTACTCCAAATTGTTATGCTGGATTTGAAGAAACGCAAGCTGTTCCGGGCATTTCCGGGGCTTATTCTGCATACCGGGGCAAAATTCACAGAGAAAAGGAGGCATTATGGCAAAGGAATCGGAAAAAGTCCGTACCGGCTTTTATATCGAAAAGGAAGTGCTGGATCGGTGTGATGAACTGCTGGAGCAGGCCAATGTGAAATCCAGAAATGAATTTGTCACCGAGGCGCTGAAGTTTTACTGCGGGTATCTTGCCTCGCAGAAAATAGAAAATTATCTATTGCAGAGCCTGTCCTCCGTCCTCGTCAGCGCCATTCGGGATACGGAAAACCGTCTGGCCAGAATGGACTTCAAAATCGCTACCGAGCTGTCCAAGCTCTCTCATGTTGTGGCGTATACCCATTCGGTTGACGAGCAGGCACTCCAAAGCCTACACTTAAAATGTGTGGAGGAAGTGAAGCGGATCAACGGTGCGGTTGATTTCGAGGACGCATATAACTACCAAAAGCGGCGAACCTAAAATGGTAAGATAAATTTGTTTCTTTTGGATATGGACTATGAAAGCATATCCGTTTATATGTTGGTGTACAGCATTTTAGTGCTGGGAAAGGAAATGAAAATGCGATGGACAAAAATGAAATTTTTGAATCAGTCATTCGTGAAATGACAGAAGCCGCAATCGAAAAGCGCAAGGAAACCCTGGATGACAGCGAACTGCAGCTTTATGCCGAGGTAACGGCTCTCAGCTCGCAGGCTCATGAGATTGTAAAGTCACTGTCGGAGGATCAGCAGAATATTCTCAGCGATTACTTTGAGAAAACAAATCTGATTGCCGATCACGAATGTCAGCACCTCTATGTGCAGGGTGCAAAAGATTGTATCGGGCTATTGAAAAAGCTCGGCGCTTTGTAGGCGGGAAGCCGTCATGGACGGTAAAGCCTCTGCTTCGGTAGGGGCTTTTTACGTAGTTCAGAGTTTAGCGATGAATTTTGTGTAGAGATATACTATAATTTTTCGTGATTAATAAGGTATTTTCATCCAGTGAGGTGTTGGTGATGAGTAGTAATAAAATCTGCATTAATTGTGGCAGAAAAATGAAGCAGCAATTTATAGGCTTACAACACTGCAAGTGCGAAATGAGTTGGAAAAAAACATCGGCTATTTTGAACGCACTCCGAATATGGTCTTTGCATTAGAACGGATGATTGTTGGGAAAAAGACAAAACAGGTTCCTGTTATCAGATACCGGTAATACTGAATTGACAAGGATTAAAATGGTTCTGGTAATTAATAATGAAGGTATAACAATTCTTAATGATTTCATTTGGACAGAGTGATATAATATTCATATACAAATACCACATTTGGTTTTCAGATTAACAGAAGTTTGTAGGAGTATGATATGGAAATAAGAGAACAGGCAGAAAGACTGCTAAGGGGAGTAAAAAAGTTTATTTTATGTGCGGTTGACAGTGACGGTTATCCTACAGCAAAGGCAGTGCTTCCATCGAAAAGGAGAGAAAGTTTAGATAAGATGTTTTTTGTTACAAATACACATTCAGATTATGTAAAAAACATCATAAGAGATAAAAAGGCGAGTGTATATTTTTTTAATCCGATATTGTTCAAGGGATGTCTTCTTAAGGGCGAAATGATGGTCTGTAATGATTTAAGTATCAAAGCAAAGCTATGGAAGAACAGTTACAAGAGTGCATATCCAAATTCTGAGCAAACTTATAACGACCCTGATTTTTGCGTACTTGAGTTTAGGGCGATACATGGTCGTTATTATAGTATGTTCAAAACTGCTGATTTTGATATATAAGCCTTAAATCTCAATTTGTCGCGCAAGATGTCTGTATAAATATTGCTTTAAATAGTAGCCTTTGCTATGTTGCTCTTTTCTTTTACCCAAAATTGAGAAAGAATATTATCATGCCAAAGTCCTCACGGATTATTTTTGAGAAGACCAATCTTATCGCGGATCATGAAGTGTGTGTTTCTTTATGTGCAGGGCGCAAAGGACTGCGTGGAACTGCTCAAGAAGTTAGGTGCGCTGTAAGGAAACATAGGTAGACGGCCTCTGCGTAAGCAGGGGCTGTTTTACATAGATATGATTGTTTAATGATTTCCTTAAAGATAGAGTGATATAATAAAAAACAGTGCAAGTAAAATCAAGCAGTAATCTCTCTATTTCTTTATAATAAATGCAGGGTGGTTGAAATGAGGTGAACAGATGTACGAGTGGCAGAAGCAAATTCAAATCATCGTTGATGAAATTGACAAATGCATTAAAAATTATAACGACGAAGCATTGACGCTGCGTTTTCTTTCCCGCAGGCTGGGTTATTCCGAATTTTATACAACAAGAAAATTCAAAGAAATATCGGGTATGCAGTTTCGGGATTATTTGCGGCATAGAAAATTAGCCTTTGCACTAAAAGAGGTACGGGATAGTGAAAAAAGCATCTTGGATATTGCTTTTGATTATGGATTTTCATCTCACGAAGCTTTTACCAGAGCTTTTAAAGGAGCCTACGGTGTAGCGCCGAGCGAATACCGGAAATCGCCTAAGCCTGTCGTTCTTCGTACAAAAATAAATCCTTTCGACCGCTACTTTTTAGGATTTGGAGAGATTGGTATGATAAGATCTACAGATGATGTTAAAATTTATTTCGTAACTATTCCTGCGCACAAATTTTTACACATCAAAAATTATGAGAGCAACGGGTATTGGGATTTTTGGCAAAAGCAAAGCCTGATTCCGGGGCAGGACTGCGAAACTATCTGCTGATTATCAAGGCGAAGTGCCGCCACAAATGCTTATGATTGATATTCCCGAGGCCGAGTATGTCGTTTTTGAACATGGGCCATTCGATTATGAACAGGAAAATCGTAGCGTGGAAGAAAAAATAGAAACTGCCATGTCAACTTTTGATTTTGCAGGCACCGATTACTGCTTTGATACCTCCCCCGGTAGGTTAATTTACTTTTATTTTAATCCGGAGCGGTTTTGGAAGTATATCAGGCCGGTACGCAAGTTGAATGGGCAATGATAAATTCAAGTTTTTGGGCTGTCTGGATTACTTGTGATAAGAACAACGCAGAACCGGGAAAATTCAATTTTTAAAATACTTGGCATAAAAGAAAAGAGCGATCAATGGTGGTCGCTCTTTTCTTTGTACGTTAATCTTGAAAATACTGTTTTATTTTGTCATTGGCCAATTTCTTCTTAGAGTTCAATATAAAATAATCTTTTTAGAAAACTTGTATAACTTCTGTCTGAGAAGAATGCGAAAATGCTTTAATCCTTTCTTCTATTCTTCGTAAGCTGGTTTCTATATAACCTGTTTCTATTCCGGGCGGCGCATAAATTGTAAATAATACATCAATAGTGGATTCCGTGATACGGCTATTAAAATCAGGCCCCCGTAAAATGCTGGATATGACACTTTTACCGTCACATATCATGAGATCGCTTCCCACGACGTTGACCTCTTTCCCCGATATGGACTGATAGGTTTCTTTCCCCGAAGCCATTTTCAAATGTAAAGGCAACTGCAATTTGGACAAGTCGTGTCCGGCAGTCAGCAACATACTTTCGAGTTCAGAAAGAAACATTGCTTGCAGCAAACCCGATTCTGCATGCAGCGCTTTTTTCCCTTTTAACACGGATTCCAACTGCGCAAGAACGGGATAACTGTATCCGAATTTCTTGTAATAGGACGTATAGGCTTGAATTGGATATAAACCCTTTAGCTCCTTTCTACTCAGATTCCCGTATTTGTGTTGAATTTCACAAAAGCTATTGAACATTTCTGGCTCGTCAAGCGAACAGAGAGAAGAAGTATTCTTCATAATTAAAATTCCTACTTTTGTTCCGGGCAAGGCATCTTTAATTTCATCGTTAATTGTAAACATGGTGTCCTCCTAATTTTAATTGGTTGAGTTATGAGTTGTTATTAAATCCAAACGGGTTCTGCCATTTTTTCCAATCAGTATCATGCTAAAAATAATCAGAAACCCGCCAATCCACTGTGCACACCCTATTTTTTCTTTTAAAAGAAGTAAAGACAATAGCATGGAAGTTAAGGGTATCATACCTGAAAACGCGGCAGTTGTATAAGCGTCACAGCGTTTCACTCCCTCATAAAAAAATACGAAAGCCAGCGCAGTCACAACTAAACCGTACCAAACTACAGCAAGCCATTCTTTCCAACCAAGTGCTGACATGGAATCTAATGGGCGTTCGCAGAGCGCGGGAATGATGGACAAAGCGAGAGCAATAGCTGATACCAGCAGAGTTTGTACCATTGGATGAATCTGTATTGCTGATTCCGCCTGTGCACTTGCCTTGTGCTTTCTTGAAATAATATTGAAGATCGATTCGCTTGCCGCAGCGCAAATAATAAGCATGTTTCCTAAAATATGATGGACGGAAAATTTTGCTGACAAAATATTGATGCCTTGTAACAAAATAATGCCTGTAACAGTGCAACAGACTCCCAGCACAGTTGTGCCTGAAAGCTTTTCTTTCAAAAATAGAAACGCCAGCACAGATGTAATAGCCGGTGTTGTACCTGTCAATATTCCCGCTTCCATGGTGCTTGTTAGGCCAACACCAAAAAGTAAAAAAGTACGGAACAGGAAAATTCCGAAAATAGCTTGGAATAGGATCATGAGCCAATCGCTCTTTGTCAGCATTCGTATTGTTTGAATGGTTTTGGTCAGGTAGAATGGCAGCAAACATATAAGCACAATTCCCAAACTAAAAGCCGTGATTGTAAAACTGCTTAATTTTGCTGTAAGAATATATCCTGTAATTACAGAAGTACCCGCTAACGAAAAAGCACCCAGCAAGTACATCTTCCCTTGAAACTGTTTCATGCCATACCTTCTTTTTTATTTTGCATTTATACTGGATGTTGTTATAATTATATCGTTGCAACTGGAATGTAGTAAGAGCCAGTTCTATGCCGTTTTTAGAGAGCCAGTAAAAGGAGGACAGTTTTATGTGGGGGATTATATTACAGGATGGCAAAGAGATTAGTTTAGCACGTCAAATTTTTCTTTCCCTGAAAGAGCGTATTTTAAAGGGACAAATTTCACAGGGAGAAGCCTTGCCATCTACCAGAGAGCTTGCAAAGGGCTTGGGTGTTTCCCGCAATACTGTTTGTGAAGCATACGATATGCTTTGGACGGAGGGCTTTATTGTCAGCCGTCAGGGCGCACCATCACGTGTGGCTGACGGACTTCAAATCCAATCTGTACAACAAAGTGAAAAAGCACAGGATACAGATAAAATTCCGCCAGCTATTTTGTTTGATTTCAAAACAGGGCAACCTGATTTATCGCTTTTTCCGTGGCAAACGTGGAATAAGATAGTAAGCGATGCAGCCGGCAGTTTATCTGCTCGTCAATTTGAATACAGCGGGCCAAAAGGATATGAACCCCTTTGTGAAGAAATTGCCCTTTGGCTTCTGCGCAGCAGGAGCATGGAAGTCAGTCCGAAAGACATATTTATTACATCAGGAGCAACGCAGGCGCTTCATTTGCTTGTCGATATTCTCCATAAAGAGGGCCATGTTTTTGCGCTGGAAAACCCCTCCCATCCGGGAATCCGCACGGTCATATCTGATAAAGGATATCCTTTACACTGGATGCCTGTTGACAGTAATGGCGCGGATATAACATCCCTTCGTGGAAGAAATATTTCAGCGGTCTATGTCACACCTTCTCATCAGTTTCCGCTGGGAGGAATTCTTCCTGCAACCCGCCGTGCGGCATTGATACGTATGGCAATAGAAAAAGACTTTTATGTCATCGAAGATGATTACGACAGCGAATTCCGTTACGGTGGTTCCCCAATAACTCCAATTTACTCAATGAATTCTTCCCATGTTATATATGTTGGGACGTTTAGCAAGACAGTTTTTCCAGCCCTCCGGTTGGGTTTTGCGGTGCTGCCAAAGACGTTGCAGGCCAAATGGAGGCATTACCGCAATTACATGGATGTTCAGAACCCAATTCTAGAGCAGGCGGCCTTGGCTGAATTCCTGCGGAGAAGGAAAATGGACAAACATGTCCAGCGTATGCGGCATGTTTATGATGAAAAGAGGAATACCCTGCTCAAGTCTTTAGAAATGACGTTCGGGGATTCTGTATACCCTTGGGGGGATGCGTCAGGCTTACATGTCGCTCTGCAATTTCCGGAGCTTGAGTTTGGGAGCAAATTTGCTTTGAGTTGCAAAAGTGCTGGTATACGAGTATCCTTGCTGGCACAATATTGTGCCTCACGAAACGATCATAAAGATAAACTCCTCCTTGGATACGGACACTTAAATTCAATGCAGATTCAAGAAGGTATTAAGGTATTGCACCAAGTGATTATGAATGGAGCATATATCAACTCTCAGTTGAATTAAACGTTAGATTGTAAATTAACAATACCGCTTATTCTTCAGGGCAATCACAAACTCAGTGGTTGCTCTTTTTTTGTCCAAAACCCGGAAAGGAGGCTGCCATGCCGAAAATTATCTTTACCTCGCAATATATGCGGGATGCCCCGCCAGCCCAGCTTGAAAACTATGTGAAGTACATCGGAACCCGTGAGGGTGTGGAAAAGATTGACGAGAGCAAGCTGCTGCTACCGGCTACGGTCAAACAGCAACAGCTCATCCAGCAGTTGATTCGTGACCTTCCTTCTGCCAAGGATATGCTGGAGTATGCCGACTACTGCGAGAATCCTACCATCGGCAACGCTACTGAATTTATCTCCCTGGCATTGGAACGGAACCTGAATCTCATTGGCAAGCGTGAAAACTATGTGGATTACATCGCAGGCCGCCCCCGTGTGGAACGGATCGGCGGGCATGGACTGTTTAGCGATGCAGGCGTTCCAGTGGTGTTGGCGCAGGTGCAGGAGGATGTCTGCAGGCACAAGGGCGCTGTCTGGACTCATGTCATCAGCCTGCGTCGGGAGGATGCCGCAAGGCTTGGATACGACAGCGGAAAGCAGTGGCAGGATTTGCTGCGCAGCAAAAAAGCCATGCTCTGCAAGCATATGAAAATCGACAGCGAAAACCTCCGCTGGTACGCCGCCTTTCATAATGAAAGCCATCATCCTCATGTGCATCTTATGGTCTACTCCGCCAAGGACAATGGTGGATTTCTCACTGAGCCTGCCATTGAAGCCATGCGCTCGGAGCTGGCGCACGATATTTTCCGTCAGGACTTCGCTCACGTTTATGAACATCAGAATGAAGCCCGCAGCCAGCTCAAGCAAGGTGCCGCTGAGGTGATGGCCGAACTGCTTGCACAAGTACAGGCTGGTGTTTGTGAAAATAAAGCTATCGAAGCGGATATGCTGCTGTTATCGAAACGGCTTCAAAACACAGACGGCAAAAAGGTGTATGGATACCTCAAGGCAGATGTGAAAGCTATCATCGACCGCATCGTGGATGAGCTTGCCAAGGAAGAACGGATCGACAAGCTCTACCGGGCATGGAACGACTGGCAGAATGAAATCCTCAAAACTTACACCAACAAACTGCCGCCCCTTCCTCCGCTCTCTCAGCAGAAACAATTTAAGAGCATTAAAAACATGGTGATTGCCGAAGCGTTAAAGCTGGGTAATCACCATTTCTCATTTGAGGATGAGGCCGTGCCAGAGCCGGAGCTGTCAGAGCCTGCGGATGGTGAACCGGAGGAAGCCTTCATGGAGCCTGCCGATACAGTCTTTCGTGCTGAGTGGAGCCAACAATACAAGCTGGCGAGGAAATATCTCTACGGCAGCGAGGATGTGCCGCAGGATTTTGATAAGGCATATCAATTGTTCCTGTTGGAAGCGGACTTCGGTAATGCCCTTGCCATGCACGACCTTGGCAGGATGTTCGCCGATGGCTTAGGTCGTGAGATTGATTTGCTGGCTGCTCATGAATGGTATAAAAAAGCGCTGGCTGCCTTTTTATCCGCAGAGAAAGAAAAGTCGAAGCCCTATCTGGAATACCGTATTGGCAAAATGTACGCTGCCGGTCTTGGCACGGAGCAGGACTATGGGCAGGCGGCTTCATGGTTTCAGGAATCAGTAGAGAAAAATCATAAGTATGCCCAATACTCCCTCGGCTGTTTGTATTACCGTGGTCAGGGTGTTTCACAGGATTATGCAGAGGCGCTTAGATTTTATACCCTGTCTGCCGATCAGGGAAATCCCTATGCGGATTATGAGTTGGCCAAAATGTATCGTGACGGCATCGGTGCGCCGGTGAATGTTGCTGATTCCGATCAGCATTTCAAATCCGCCTTTTCAGGGCTTTATCGTCTGGAAAAGGACAGCCATGATGACAAGCTGCAATACCGCCTCGGTCAGATGCTCTATACCGGAACCGGCACGGACAAGGATGTGCAGGCTGCGGTATCCTACTTAGGGCAATCGGCGCAGCTTGGAAATGTGAATGCCCAATATCTGCTGGGCAAGGTGTGTCTGGAAACCGGTATCGGAAACCCTATGCAGGCGGTAGCTTGGATGACTAAAGCAGCAGAGGCCGGAAATGCCGGAGCGCAGTATGCCCTCGGAAAGCTGTACCGGGATGGCACTCATGTGGAGAAAGACATTCAAAAGGCGGTAGCCATGTTTACAGTTGCTGCCAAACAGAAAAACGAGTATGCCGCCTATCAGCTTGGCAGGCTTTATATTGCCGGTACGGATATTCCGAAGAATGTTCCGGAAGCGGTCAAGTGGCTTACACTTTCCTCCGATCTCGGCAATGCCTACGCCCAATATGCCTTGGCGAAGTTGTATCTTACCGGTGACGGCATTCCCAAGAATGTCGGTGAGGCGATCCGGCTGTTCACCTTATCTGCAGAGAAGAAAAATGAGTTTGCGGCTTACCAGCTCGGCAAGCTCTATCTCCAAAGGGAAGATGTCCCAAAGAATGTGGAAGCCGCTATCCGCTGGTTGACCGCTTCTGCCGAACAGGGAAATCAGTATGCGCAGTATGCCCTTGGCAAACAGTATTTCTATGATGGCGATGTTCCCCGTGATAAGGAAAAGAGCCTTTATTGGCTGGGGCTGTCTGCGGCGCAGGGTAATGTCTATGCCCAGTACCTGATTAATAATATAAACTGCTATCGCAACCCATCAGTGCTGCTGGCCGCTACTCGGCTCATGCACTGGCTGGAAAATCTGTTCCGTGAGGATTATCGCAGAACCGCAGGAATCGCTGCCGGTCATATCGACCGCAAGCGCAGACGGAAGCTGCAGGAGAAAAAACAGGCGCAGGGTTACAAACGTGACGATCATGCGCTGCAACAAATTCATTTATGATGGGAGGTTTTTATTGTGTCAGGCTATATCTATTTTACAGATGAACAAAAGGAACGTGCCAACTCCGTGGACTTGGTGGACTTTCTCCAGCGGCAGGGAGAAAAGCTCCTGCCCTCCGGCAGAGATAAACGGTTGGCCAGAGATCACAGCATCACGGTTCGGGGAAACAGCTGGTACGATCACGCTTCTGAAGAGGGCAGCTATGCCATCGACCTTGTGAAACGGCTCTACAACCTGCCTTTTCCGGAGGCGGTCAGTCTGCTGTTGGGCGGCGAACAGGGTGTGGAATACCGGCAGCACAGCAAAAGCAACGAGTCGGAGCAGCGAAAGCCCTTTGCTCTGCCGCCAGCACACACGGATATGCGTCGGGTGTTTGCCTATCTCATCAAGCAGCGCTGCATCAGCCGGGAGGTGCTGTCCGAATTCTCCAGAGAAAAGCTGCTGTTTGAAGATGCCGAATATCACAATGCCGTATTTGTGGGCTTCGATGAAAATGGTGTTGCCCGTCATGCCCATAAGAAAAGTACAGCAACCGGCAGCGGCTTTCGCATCAATGTGGAGGGCAGCCATCCGGCCTACAGTTTTCATTACATTTCCAAGAATCCCTATCCTCATAACCTGTTTGTATTTGAAGCGCCCATCGATCTGCTTTCCTACATCAGCCTGCATCTGGAGAACTGGAAAAACGCCAGTTATGTGGCGCTGAACGGTGTGTCAGAACAGCCGGTGCTAAAGCTATTGGAACTGTACCCGCAGCTTCAACGAGTGACACTTTGTCTGGACAATGATAAAGCCGGTCTTAAAGCAACCAGCCGTATTTATAAAACTTTGTGCCAGCAAGGATTTGAAGATGTGGTGTATGATATTTCGGCACATAAGGACTGGAATGAAGATTTAGTAGCAACTTATTCTCAGGAGCAGACTGCACCAGCTATGATAATGAAATAAAAAGCATGACATCCGATGAGTAGCTGTCATGCCCGCTTTGCTTATTAACTCAATATTACTAAAGTGGATTAACTGGAATTTTGCAGACTATATTCCAACTATTTTTCTTGCTGTATTTGCTGTTCGGACTGTAATCTTGTCCCTTATATTTGAACTGGCCGTCTTTGACCACCAATTTGTCTTTTGATAATCTTTTCGGTTAAAAGACCAGAAAACAGCATTTTTATAATTATATACTTTCTCATACTCCTCTTTAGGGCTTCCAACCTTATTATAAAATTCGTTATAAGATAAGGGAGGAAACATAAAAATAAGGTTATCATATATGTCCTTGTTATCATCGCCCCACCAATCGGGCGCGTTATTTAATATATCTTCCAATTCTTCCTGCAAAATAATAAAAACTGGTATATCTAACTCAAACTTGTTTTTTATCATCATTTTTATTGTACTTGCAAGAATAGCCGTATCATCTATATCACTTGAAAAGATAACGTTGCCGCTATTGAGGTGTGTAAAAACTTCTGTATAGCCCATTTCTACAAAACCTGTTTTTAGTTCAGACATTGCTATCTTATTTTTGCCGCTTACATTGATACCTCTTAATAATGCAATGTATCTTTTCATATAACAATTTCACCTCTTGAACTTCCAAGTTAGTAATTCGTCTACTATCTTAAACTTGATTAACAATTGCCGAGCCTTATATTCCTAAAGCCAATATTTACAGTCATTATACTACAAGTTCAATTCAAATAAAAGAAAGGAGTTCCCTATGTTATCCCAAGTAACTATTCTAATCGCAGTAGCCGCCGTGATGTTTTTCCTCATTGGCGGCCTTTCTCTTTTAGCACACTATTATACTCTTAGCGGCATTAAATCCAAAACGGTTGGTGACGGTCAGCACGGTACCGCCCGTTTCGCCACAGAAAGCGAAATTAAACGGACATACACCCATGTACCCTATGAGTCGGGGAAATGGCGGTGTGGGCAGAATCTGCCAGCCCTGCAGGGGCTTGTGGTGGGCTGTAAACAGAAAGCAGGCTCTACCACCGCCCTTATTGATGACGGCGACATTCACTGCCTTATGATTGGCGCTGCCGGTGTCGGTAAAACCGCAAACTTTCTCTACCCCAATATCGAATATGCCTGTGCCTCGGGCATGAGCTGGCTCTGCACCGATACCAAGGGAGATTTGTTCCGAAACTACGCAGGCATCGCAAAGGAATATTACGGCTACAAAATATCAGTGCTGGATCTGCGCAATCCCACCCGCTCGGACGGCGATAACATCCTGCAGCTGGTGAACCGCTATATGGATGCCTACATGAAAAATCCGGAGAACATTTCTCTCAAAGCAAAGGCTGAAAAGTACGCCAAAATCACAGCCAAAACCATCATCTCCAGCAGCGGCGAGGACTCGGCAAGCTATGGACAGAACGCTTTCTTCTACGATGCTGCCGAGGGCTTGTTGACTTCTGTCATCCTCTTGATTGCGGAATACTGTCCTCCGGAAAAACGGCACATTATATCGGTGTTCAAAATGATACAGGACTTGTTGGCTCCCTCGCCGGTGAAGAACAAAAGTCAGTTCCAGCTGCTGATGGATAAGCTGCCGCCTGATCACAAGGCAAGATGGTTTGCGGGAGCCGCCCTCAATACCGCAGACCAAGCGATGGCCTCGGTGCTGTCTACTGCCATGTCAAGGCTTAATGCGTTTCTGGATTCTGAGATGGAGCAGATTCTGTGCTTCGACAGCTCGCTGGATACGGAAACCTTTTGCAAGGAGAAATGCGCTATTTTTATTGTACTGCCGGAGGAAGATAACACGAAATATTTTATGGCGTCCTTGTTCCTCCAGCAGCTCTACCGGGAGATGTTGACCGTGGCTGATGAATACGGCGGCAAGCTCCCCAACCGAGTGATGATCTTTGCGGATGAGATCGGAACCATCCCGAAAATCCAGTCGATGGAGATGATGTTCTCCGCAGGTCGTTCCCGCCGCATCAGCATGGTGCCCATTATCCAGTCCTTTGCCCAGCTTGAGAAAAACTACGGCAAGGAGGGTTCCGCTATCATCATTGATAACTGTCAGGACATTCTGTTTGGAGGCTTTGCTCCTAATTCTGAAAGCGCCGATATTCTCTCAAGGGCGCTGGGCAACAAGACCGTCATGTCCGGCTCCATCAGCAGAGGAAAGAACGATCCCAGCCAGAGCCTCCAAATGATCCAGCGACCGCTGATGACACCGGATGAGCTGAAAACCCTGCCCAAGGGCAATTTTATCCTGGCCAAAACCGGCTGCTGCCCTATGCGCACCAAGCTGCCGCTGTTTCTTAAGTGGGGCATTCGGTTCGAAAAGCCCTTTGAGGTGGAAGAACGTGCTGCCCGAAAGGTTCACTATGCCGACCGCTTTGAGTTGGAGCAGGAAATCCTCCAGCGGGGCTGTGCCTATGACGAGGATGACTTTGCCGAATTCCCGGAGCCTCCCAGTGATGACAGCAGTGGTGGAACGCTGCATACTCCCGTGCAGGAGCATGAGCCGGAATCTCCTGCCATGCCTCTGCGCACGGATTAGGGGGTGTTCGTGATTGGATTATCTATCCTCTCTCTATGCTGAAAATGTCCCTCATCGTGCCGTAGTGGTGTACCGGTATCTGAAAGACCGGGCGAACAAGGACGGAACCTGTTACCCTGCCATCGGTACCATCGCTAAAAACTTAAAGCTCTCCCGCCGCACGGTGCAGCGAGCCATCGCTGACCTTGAAAAGAGTGGCCATCTTCAAAAGGAACAGCGCTGGCGGGAAAACGGCGGCAAGAGCAGCCTGCTGTTTACTGTGAAATGAAAAAACACATACCCTGCCGCCAAGGGAGCAGTGTGTCCTGTCGGCGGCATATGGTATGTGTCATCATGACCTGTGCAGTGAACCTGTCACTCTAAGGATTTCTTTAAACACAGAGAAAAACAATACATGGATATAGATAACAATGACCACCCTCCCGAAAAGAAGATGGTCACTTTGACTCCAGCAATGCTTTCACCGTTGCAGTGATGATTTTAAGATCACGTTCATCGCACCGAGAAAGCAGCCGCATCAGCTGTTCTTTTTCGTTCTCTGTATATTGATTTCCCGGATAGAAAATGTTGTCTGCCGGAATGTTCAGCGTAAGAATAATCTTGCACAACACTTCGAAACTGGGTTGCTTATGTTCGTTCTCCAGAGCCATTATGTATCGACCCGTTATGCCGACCTGTTCAGCCAGCTCATCTTGTGTTAAATTGGCTGCTAATCTGGCTTGTTTAATCGTTGCTCCTAAATTATTTTGAATAACGTCCACTCTCTGTTCACCTCCTATATCATTTTACAGTTCAGGTAAAAAAAGAGGAACGTTTTGTGTGTTCGCCTTATTTATGAATAGATGGTTCTTGTGACGAGGTAACCTGCGTGAAAAAAATATTTTTTCTCCCCTTGACTCTGACACGGTGTCAGGGGATAAGGTCGGTTTTGAGGAGGGATATAAATGGATTTTTCATGTTATGTAAAACAGAGTATTATTACAAATCCATGCAAATATAAAAGCTGGTATGAACCCTTGCCGTCATTTCCGACAGACTTATTGCGAACTGTACAAGGGTTGGTTATTCATGGCGATCAAGGCAAACTTTACGGCGTTACCTTCAGTAAACGCCAATTGGAGGAAGAACTGCTTCGCACTGTGCCTCAGATGCTGGAAAAGTTGTTTCAAATTGACCAAAGCCCGCTGGATTCTACAAGGTCGCCACAATTGCGATTGATTGGAATGTGCAGGGATTACGCATTGCTTCTGGTATCCTTTTTACGCTACAAAGGGATTCCCGCCCGTCTTCGGGTAGGCTTTGCAAGTTACTTTGGGAGTGAACTCATGTATGAGGATCATTGGTTGATTGAATATTACAGCTTGGAGGAACAGCGGTGGGTACGCATGGATGCGCAGTTGGATGAAATTCAGAAAGCACATTATGGAATTACATTCAATACAGAAGATATGCCGTCCGATGCAGGCTATCTGCTCGGAGGTCATGCATGGATACTGTGCAGGTCTGGTGAACAACATCCAGAGGACTTTGGTTATAACAAGAATTGGAAAGGCTGGCATTCCGTCAAAGGGAATCTGCTGCATGACTTTAACAGTCTGCTGGGTCTGGAGCTTCTTCCGTGGGATTTGTGGACAGAGCTTAGTACAAAAAAATACAACGATTTAAACAAATGCGAAAAAGATCTGCTGGATGAGATGGCAGAGCTTACCGTAAATCCAAATGTTTCAGAAAAGGAGCTTCTCGGCATTCTCAGCCGTCTTCCGTCAGAATATATGGAAGCTATTAGGTCTAAGCTCAAACTGCTCGGTGTGCAGGAGCAAGCTGAGATTGCAAACCCGGATATGCTGGAACCGAAATTCTTTGTACAGCCTGCACACAGAAACTGTAATGCTATGTTACCTGTAAAGCAGCCAAATGACGTATTACAGCTAAAAGGATGCCGACAGAACAATTTAAAAAATATTGATGTATCCATTCCAAAGAATAAATTGACGGTCATCACAGGTGTAAGCGGAAGCGGTAAATCATCCTTAGCTTTCGATACGATTTATGCTGAGGGAAAGCGCCGGTATCTTGATAATATGTCGGGCACCGCTAAGATGCAGGAATTAATGGAAAAACCGGATTTCGATACGATACAAGGACTTACTCCCACCATTGCCATTGAACAGAAAAAAGGCAGCCAGAACCCACGTTCCACCGTGGGAACCCTTACTGGTATTATGGATCAACTGCGAATGCTTTATGTGTCAATCGGAACGCCCTATTGTCCTTACTGCGGCATTCCTGTCAGGAAAGACAGCAAAAACAAAAACCGCTGTCCGGTGTGCGGGAGTCTTTTTCAAGCGATTACCGTTTCCGCTTTCAATGCCAATACCCATACGGGAGCGTGTCATGCCTGCAATGGTCTTGGCCTTTTATATGAGGTCGATCCTACTTCCATTGTGGTAAATGAAAATCTTTCTGTGCTGGATGGGGCGACTTCCTACTTTGGAAAGCTGCGGGGGAAAAAGCCCACCGGAAACTGGATGGTTGGAGAACTCTATGCTATAGCAGCTGATATGGAAATTGACTTGGATACTTCATGGAAAGAGTTGCCGGAGGATTTTAAAAATGCGGTACTCTATGGCACGGGCGATAAGATTTACAGCTTCAAGTACAATTCCGGCGGCAGGGATACCGAAATCAACCGTCCCGCAGCAGGAGCAGCCAGCCATATACAAAGGCTGTTCCGAGAATCCAAATCGGAGGATAATCCGTGGAAGCAATATATGAGTGAGGTTCCATGCCCCACCTGTCACGGAGAATTGTTATGCCCGGAGGCCAGATATACAACAATTATGGGTTATCGTTTACCAGAGCTTACCCAAATGCCTATTGATCGGCTGCAAGACTGGATATTCAGTTTACAGGGCTTGCTCTCTGAAAATCAGAAAAGCAAGGCAGGAGAAGTATTGCAGGAAATCCAGACACGGATTGCCAATCTGCTGCAGGTCGGGCTGTCGTATCTAACCTTATGCCGAACAGCACCTACGCTTTCGGGCGGTGAGCTTCAGCGTGTACGCCTATCCAGTCAGCTCGGCAGCGATTTGATCGGACTGACCTATATTCTGGACGAACCCTCTATCGGGCTACACCCAAGAGATCATCATCTGATGATTGATACTATCCGGAATTTAAGGGATAAAGGAAATACGGTGATTGTCGTAGAGCATGACCGTGACACCATGCTCAGTGCGGATTATATTATCGACATCGGCCCCGGAGCGGGCGTTCACGGTGGGGAGGTCGTAACGGCTGGAACAGTAGATGAAGTAAAAGAAAATTCTCTTTCCGCTACCGGTCGTTATCTGAAAGGTGAGAATGCGTGTAACTCATCGAATTACAAAACACCTCATGAGTGGCTGACATTAAAAGACTGTACCAACAACAATCTAAAAAATGTGGATGTCCGTTTACCGCTTCATGTCATGTGCTGTATTACCGGTGTAAGCGGTTCCGGGAAAAGCTCGTTGGTTTTTGGAACACTGATTCCGGCACTGGAGGAAGCGATTCAGCACAAAAGGAATAACAGTAAAGGCTACCGATCATTTGAGGGATATGAAACCATAGACGGCTTCGTACAGATGGATCAAAGTCCTATCGGGAAATCCTCACGCTCAACGCCTGCAACCTATATCGGTGTTTTTGATGCAATCCGTGCGCTGTATGCGAAGCAGCCCAAGGCTCTTGAATGTGGAATGTCAGAAAGTCATTTCAGCTTTAATTCCAAGGATGGTCAGTGTCCCGTGTGCGAGGGACAGGGTCAGATTAAGATAGCTTTTCAGTATATGGCGGATCATTACGTGACTTGTGCGGAATGCAAAGGCAGCCGGTATCAAGAATCTGTGCTGGAGGTGCTTTACAAGGGCAAAAGCATTGCGGAGGTTCTGCGCATGGACATATCAGAGGCAATATCCTTTTTTGCTGATGTGCCGGATATCCTGCCAAAGCTGCTGCTGATGGAGGAGGTAGGACTTTCCTATCTAAAGCTGGGTCAGAGCATTGCTACCCTGAGCGGAGGGGAGGCACAAAGACTGAAATTAGCAAAAGAGCTGGGAGGAAAACAGAAAAAGCATATGGTCTACATTTTGGATGAACCGACTACCGGACTACATTTTCAGGATATTGAAAAGCTCCTGTTGATTTTCAGAAAGCTGGTAGATGCGGGTCATACCCTGTATATCATCGAACACAACACAGATATTATCCGTGTTTCGGACTGGATTGTTGATATTGGCCCGGAGGGAGGAATCGGCGGTGGAAAAATCGTTGCCGAAGGAAACCCGGAGGAAATCAAAAAAAATCCTGCCAGCATTACTGGCAGGTATCTGTAAGGAGGATGCCGATGAAACCATTAAAAACAGATTCATGGCAGTATAAGCTAACAGCGTACATGGTCAGTCAGGGAATATCTCTGCTGGGGTCGTCTATCGTATCCCTGGCGATTATCTGGTATGTCACATTAGGAACAGGCTCCGGCAGCATGGTTGCCGGAGTTACGGTTACAACCTTTTTGCCACAAGCACTCATCATGCTGTACGGCGGCGTTTTGGCTGACCGCTATTCACCGAAGCGGATTGTGATGATCAGTGATTCCCTGATAGCGCTTTCTACTTTGGTTCTGGTAATTTTATTTGTCACTGGTAAGGACAGTATCAGCTGGGTTTTTTTCTTCAATGCGCTACGATCCTTTGGTACAGGAATCCAGCTTCCTGCCTCCAAAAGTATACTACCGCAGATTGTTCCCGGTGAGCAGTTGATGAAAGCAAACAGTATCTATACCGGTATATGGAGTATTATCCAATTGGTATCTCCCGGACTTGGCGGTCTTGTTATGAGTTTTATGTCAATTCAGTATGTTTTTCTGATTGATATAGGAACAGCGATCATCGGCGTTTTACTTCTCGCTACCATAACCATACCTATGCGGGAGAAGCTTCAAAGTACTGAAAATACAAAAGAGGGCTTGTTACAAGGACTTCATTACATTATGAATTCCAAAGCACTGCGAAACAGCATCCTGCTGTATACCATATTTTCCTTTCTTGTTGTCCCGGCATCTCAACTTACACCGTTGTTGGCATCAAAAAATATAGGCGATGAGGTTTGGATACTGAGCGTAATCGAAACTGCATTTTCCATCGGTGCCTTGGCAGTCAGTTTATTTATGGCGTATAAGGAACTTCATATTTCTCATTTTAAATTGATTGGTTTATCGGCTGTTATTTTTGGAACTACTATGATTTTACTGTTACCAGCTCATGGGATTGTGGTATTTGCGGTATTCATGATGATGATGGGTGTAGGAAGTCCGCTATACTACACACCGCTGATTACTTATATACAGGAAAACACAGAGGAAAATTATATGGGGCGTACATTTTCTTATGTAGACTTGTTTTCCTCGCTGGCTACCCCTCTTGGCATGGTGGTATTTGGGCCTTTAGCCAATGTCAATATCCTGCTGCCTTTTGCAATTCCGGGTGTCATCTTGATTTTGCTGGGGTTTTGGGTTAGAAAGAAATCTGAATAAAATAGAGCTTACTCGAAAGAGCAGCTCTATTAAATAAATTATATTTCAATTAACGGGATTTGGATTTCTGTCAGGTATTCCTCAGGGTTATCCGTATTCTGATGATCAATGATGGTAACCTGACGAGAGGTACTATCCATTGCATAAGGCTGGTTTTTATCAAGCCAGTCTGCAAAGGAACGGTAAGCACCGGCAATGTTCTCATAGGGGCCGTAAACCATCATGCAGGCCATTTTGTCAACAGGGTCGAGGGTACGGTAAATAAAAACATCTTTGTTTTTTCCTAATCGCTTCACAAGCAGACAGACCTCAATATCCACGCCGGAATCAAGGTACTCCTCATCGTGATAAATTGCCACATTGTTTTGATTGCTTCGATCATACTCAATATGCTCCCGGCTCACAAACTCCATAAGCTCAGCCCAAAGCTTTCCTTCATCAAAATGGTTATCCACTTTTCTGCGAAGGGATATCACAGGATAGGCAGGGATGGATTTTATGGTTACATTGTAATATTGATCAAATTTGTCTGATTCAATATGTGCGATGGCAGATTGGATATGGCCGATGCGATTTTGCTCCATTTTAATGAGTTCTTCGATATCTTTGATTTTATTGTGAAGGCTCTGAATTAAATGCCCATTATTCCAATTTTGCAGTAATTTCTTTGTTTCGGCAACTCCGAAATTAAGATCACGCAGCATTATAATTTTCTGTAATTCGGGAACCTGTTCTGCCGAATACATACGGTATCCGGTTACAGAATCTATCACTGAGGGCTTTAGTAAGCCTTGACTATCGTAGTAGCGCAGCATTCTCACCGAAACATGTGTGAGTTTTGAAAAATCACCGATTTTTAGCATCTATTCACCTCCTGACACCAGTATACGTTTTGTTTTATAATACTTCAAGTTTGAAAGGAAGGTATTTTATGATTAACACGCAGCAAATTCGATTTATACAAATTCCTGCAATGACAATTGCATCTATCCGATGTATCAGTACGTCTCCCGAAAAGGACAGCTTAAATGCAGTAATTCATTTTATGAAGAATAGAAACATAAGCGAAAAGAATTCAGAAGTTCGACATTTTGGGTATATACCGCAATTCGATAAAGGAGGCGTGGCAGATATTGATATTTTTGAACGGTGGGTAACAATACCGGAAAATATGGAGATTGCAGAACCTTTCAAAAAAAAGACCTTTTCAGGCGGATTATATGCTGCATATACTGTACCGCTGGGCTTCTTTGACAGGGCATCAATGCTAAAAGATGTGATCAATGCCCTGCCGAACTACCAGCTTGTGACTACCGGTGAATTTGACTATTTAGAGGAATATCTAAATGGCTGGCTTTTTTCGCCGGAATATGGGAATGAATTTTTCGATCAAGCACAGATTGATATTCTTTTAAGAGTGAAAAAAATTTAGTATCTTTTATAAACTTTGATGCAAGTATGCTTATGCTTGCTATTCAAAGAATAATTATCAAATGCAGAAATCATTAACTGCAAAATGGGATACTCTATTTTGATACCCGCCAAATAAAAAAAACGGTGCTTTTGGTGGGCGCTACTTTATGCCTAATTATTTTAAAACAACCCTCCAAACCCGTAAAGTTCGGAGGGATTTTTAATGTGTTGGTCTATACAGACTACACCGCTGCGCATTTGCTGCAGCGACATTAGGCCATTTGTATAACAGATTTTTACATAGGTGAGTTATTAAAAAAAGCCTGTGTTTTTCAGTGGATAGCTATGCGTATCGGTACGAACCGACAGAGCGTGTAAAACATGAAATAACATACAAGAGCGTACTAACGGATATTTGTGTCCACAGGTACGCTCTTTTTTTACTGCAAAAATTCGCTCATCAGTGCCGTTCACCGCCTCTTGTCCTTCGTTTTCAATCACATTTTGAAAATTTGGAGGACAAGCATATGTCAGAGAACAAAAAATATACCATTGTTGTAAAACAACAGCGTGTAGCGGTCAGCGAGGCTGTATACCGTGCCTACCATAAAGAGCGTGAAGCGGAACGCTATCAGAATAAGCTGATTCGCCAGAACGAACTGTCACTGGAGCGGTTCGGCGAGGACGGTGTCAATATTGATTACCTCATAGTCCGTGTCCAGCCGGACATCTTGGACAAGCTCATTCATCAGGAACAGCTGGAGGCATTGTGTATTGCTCTTCAATCCTTGCCGGAGGATGAACGTTCCATCATTGATGAACTGTTTTTTAATGACAAAAAGGAAGCGGATCTTGCAGCAGAACTGTTAGTAACGCAACAAGCCATCAGTAAACGTAAAAAGAAGATACTGGACAAACTGAAAAAGATGATTGAATTCTAATTTTTCGGTTGTACGCCCCCTCACTTTTTCCTTTATAGAAGTGAGGGGGATTTTTCTATCTCTCTCGTGTTCCTTGAAAAACACCGAGCCATTCGGTCATATCCAGCAGCTTAAATACGTTAGCTGTTTAGCTCCGATGAGGGGAAAGCGGCTTCGGAGGACACGCCAAGACCATCTGCGGATAGGTCAGAGCTATCCGTTAACACGATAGCATCAAAGGTGCCGAGCGAGAAACGTCCGTCCGAGAAGCAATCCGTGGTGGATTGCCCCGCCATGACCTGAACAGCCTACAATGATACTTCTGCACAGCCACAGACATCGCAATGGGTGCAGCCACCGGAGAACCCGGCGGGGGTGAGAGTCCCATGACAGCTATATGCCACGCTTGCGTGACGTTAACCAATGGCTGGTTTAAGCTGACTGCCCAAAGGACGAAATCGTCCTTAACCACAGGCGTTCCGCCTGTGGTGTTCTGCTTCGGGAAGTAGTGTCGAATAGAAGCAGCAGAAAACGAAGAACAAGAGTTTTGTTATATCAGAAACTATGAGGACAGTCGCCCTGCGGTATACCCGGTCAAATTTGGCGGCTGTCCTTATCCTTGTGATATAACACTAATTTTACAAAAAGGAGGAATGTGAAATGCGTATTTATAAGGGCGATATGTTCTACGCTGATTTAACGCCGATTGTAGGCTGCGAGCAGGGCGGCATCAGGACGGTGTTGATCATCCAAAACGACATCGGAAACCGCTACAGCCCCACTGTGATTGTGGCCGCCATCACCAGTCGCACCGAAAAAAGTCATCTGCCCACCCATATCCGGCTGCACAGCCAGCAGTACGGCCTGCGGCAGAATTTCCTTGTGCTATTGGAGCAGGTGCGAACCATTGATCGTTCCCGCCTAGGGGAATACATAGGCCATTTGAGTGAGCCACAAATGCAGCAGGTCAATGAAGCCTTAGCCGTGAGCTTTGGTTTGGATGCCCTGCTACGAGAACCGCAAATGAGCCTGAGCTTGTGAAAGGAGGGATTTTTTATGGATAAGATATCCGCATGGATTTACTGCCGTATCGACGCACCGGAGGATGGACACGGTGCTTTAAAAGGGCAATACGAAAGACTGGAAGCCTATGCCACACAGATGGGCTTTACCGTTGTCGGCTCTTCTCAAGACTTGGGCAGCGGCCTGAACTTCGACCGTCCCGGCCTGCAAGCTGTTCTGGAAGCGGCAAAAGCCGAAAGCTTTCAGGTTCTGCTGGTGGATTTGATGAGCCGAATCGGGCGGGATATGGAAAAGACCATGAATTTTATTCAAACAATCAGCGACTGCGGGATCAGTATTTATTCCCCGATGGAGGGAGAAATCAAGCTGTCTGATTTTGCAATGCCGCCGTTTCAATTGGGATAGGAGGAAACGCTATGACGAAAACAGAACCGGTCAATGAAGTCCGTTACTTAATGGCGCACAACTTCCTCACCTATCTTCTGGAGCAGGGTAAAATCAGCCCTGCGGAATTCCAGATTGCGGATGAATTTGTGGTCGAAAAGTATAAGCCAAGGCTACGGATTATTTAGTGGATTTTGTGATAGCTATGTCTGCATCTATGTGGTATCGTGTGTGCTAATACCGAAAAGGTATTGAACTCACACGAAAGGAGCCGCCACATGAAAATACGAAAACCAAAGGAGGTGCCGCCATGCCGCAGGTACAGGTTATTGAACCGGTAAATTCTATTTACCGCTATGCACCGCCCAAGCTGCGTGTCTGCGCCTATGCCAGAGTCAGCAGCGATTCGGCAGATCAGCTGAATTCCTTTTCCGTACAGATGGAGCATTACACCTCCCTGATTGCCGGGAATGACGAATGGGAGGTGGCGGACATTTATGCCGATGAGGGCATCACCGGAACCCGGTCGGATAAGCGTGAAGAATTCCAGCGAATGCTTTCCGACTGCAGGAAAGGCAAAATCGACCGCATCCTTGTAAAATCTGTTTCCCGGTTTACAAGGAACATTCATGACTGCCTCTCCACCGTCCGGGAGCTGAAAGCCCTCGGCATCGAGGTGGAATTTGAAGAAGATGGCCTTAAAACAGCGGATATGCACGATGAGATGATGATCGGAGCCTTCAGCTCCATCGCACAGGAGGAATCCACCTCCATCTCTAACAATATGCGCTGGAGCTACGCCCGGAGGATGCAGAACGGCAGCTTCACTTGCTGCTGCGCTCCCTATGGATACGATCTTGTAGACAATATGCTGATTTCCAATCCCAAGGAAGCCCCGATAGTACGCCGGATATTCGGGAGCTACCTCTCCGGCAAAAGTATGGAGAAAATAGCAGATGAATTGAACGCCGATGGCGTCCCCTGCAAGAATGGTGAGATAAAATGGCTGTATACTGCAGTCAGCTATATCCTCAAAAGTGAGCGTTACATCGGCGATGCCCTGCTGCAGAAATCCTACACCACCGACACCATGCCCTTTCTAACCAAGCGCAACAAAGGCGAACGTGACCGCTATTACATTACAGGCTCCCATGAGCCGATCATCAGCCAGTCGGAGTTTGAACAGGCACAGCAGTTGATGAAAGCCCGTAACTCCCTCTGCCCAAGCAAGGGACGTGGCAGGCAATATGCTTTCTCCGGAAAAATCAAGTGCGGGAAATGCGGTACAAATTTCTCCCGCAGGGTGACCAACGGAAAAACCTATTGGGTCTGCCATAAGCACTTCCGCAGTAAGGAGCTGTGTGAAATCCGCCAAATCCGGGAGGATGCCATTATACAGGCCTTCATTCGAATGGTTAACAAGCTAAAACAGAACAGCCGCTATATTTTCTCCACTGCTCTAAACGAGCTGATGGATCTCAAATCCAAAATCACCACGAGCGATGTAAAAGTCGGAAGTATCAATAAGGAAATAGCGGAACTTACCAAGCAGAGTCTGGTACTGAATCGTCTCAGGACGAAAGGTTACATGGACTCTGCTATTTTTATGCAGAAAAACAATGAAATCAACCAACAGCTCGACCTTTTGAAGCGCAACCGCCGCAGGCTGTTGGAAAGCGATGGGGACGATGAGATGATTTCCGACTGCAAGCTGTTGATCGAGCTGATGGAACAGGGAGCGCCGTACCTGACAGAGTTTGACGAAACCCTGTTTCACAGCATTGTCAATCAGATTGTTGTCACCGAGCAGGATAAGCTGAAATTCTGCCTGATCGGTGGATTTGCCTTTACCGAGCGGCTGCCAAAGGAGGTGTTCGGACGATGAAGAAAAACCGATACCTTCCATTCGGCTATCACATTCAAAATGGTACGCTGTGCATCCGTGAAGCGGAAGCCGCTGTGGTACGGCAAGTTTTTGAGGATTACCAAGCCGGAATGTCTTATCGCCGGATTGCAGGAAGCCTCACCGCTAAAGGTATCTCCTATATGGAGAACCGCACCGATTGGAACAAGCATATGGTCAAGCGGATGCTGGAAAATCCCCGTTACTGCGGCAGGGAGGACTTCCCGCCGATTATCCCTGCCGACACGTTCGGGGCTGTATCCGCCCTAATCGGGCAGAAAAGTCAAGGGGAGCCTTTATCCGGGAAATTGGACAGCATCCGCAGTAAGGCGGTTTGTGGGATTTGTGGAGCCAAGTACACAAGGGATGGCAGAAGCAAGAAATATGAAGCATGGTGCTGCTCCGCCGAGGGGCGTATCACACCGAAACGCATCACAGACCAAGCCCTGTTGGAGAGCATAACAGACATATTAAATGCGATTATCAGCAATCCGAGCCTGCTGGAGCTTTCTTCACCGCATCGGGAGAATTATTCCCTTGATGTTGCCCGGACGGAAAATCAAATCAACCGGGAGCTGGAAAAAAGCGAGGTGGACAGCGACTACATCAAGCTGCTGATATTCGGCTGCGCCGCCGCAAAATATGAGGCCTGTGCTAATACAGAGCCGGAATACTTAACCCGCCGTTTGTTGGCGATATTTGAAGGGCAACCGCTGCTGGAGGCTTTCTCAATCCGATTATTTGAGGATACCGTCAAGCAGGTGGGCATAGATGCGGACGGCAGCCTGTGGCTGCGGATGATAAACGGAAAGCTGATTGGAAAGGAGTAACCGCCATGCAAACACAAACCATAACGTCGGTACAAAAAAGGGTCGATGTGATCCCTGCCAATATTCTTTTAACCAAGCCCAATGCCAGAAAGAGAAAGCTCCGTGTGGCGGCCTACTGCCGGGTCAGCACCGAACAGGAAGAACAGCAGTCTAGCTATGCTGCACAGATTGCATATTACACAGAGAAAATCAACAAAAACAAGGATTGGGAGCTTGCCGGTATTTTTGCCGATGAGGGCATCACCGGAACCAGCGCCAAGAAGCGCACCGAGTTTCTCAAGCTCATGGCACTGTGCGAAAAAGGCAAAGTCGACATGGTGCTGACCAAATCGGTCTCCCGGTTTTCCAGAAACACGCTGGATGCCATCGGGTATATCCGAAAGCTCAAGGCAAAGGGTATCCCCATTATATTTGAAAAAGAGGGCATCAACACGATGGAGATGGCCAGCGAAATGGCGCTATGCTTTCTCAGCGGCTTTGCGCAAGCAGAGAGCGAATCCATCAGTCGTAACGTGACATGGGGCAAGCGCCAGAGCTTCAAAAGCGGAAAGGTTCCCTTTCAATACTCCCGCCTGCTGGGTTACGAAAAAGGCGAGGACGGTCAGCCCAAGGTTGTTCCGGAGGAAGCGGAAATCGTCAAGCGGATTTTCCGGAACTATTACTCCGGTGCCAGCGTCCGAAAGATAAAGGAATCGCTGGAGGCAGACAATATTCTCTCGCCCACCGGAAAGCAGGAATGGTCACCGGGAGTCATCCAGTATATGCTCCGGAATGAGCGCTATATTGGGGATGCCCTGCTGCAGAAAACCTATGTGGTGGACTGCTTGACCAAGGAAACCCGGAAAAACAATGGCGAAATCCCGCAGTATTATGTAACCGGAAATCATGAGCCGATTATTTCAAAAGATTTATTTAATCTTGTGCAGGAGGAAATGGCCAGAAGAGCCGGTAAGCGAAAGGTAGCCAAGAAAGCGGTGAAAACCGAAAAAGGAAAATACAGCAGCAAATACGCCTTGACCGAGCTTCTCTGCTGCGGTGAATGCGGTACGCAGTACCGCAGGGTCACTTGGGCAAGGAATGGTAAGAAAAAGGTGGTTTGGCGCTGTATCAACCGCTTGGAATACGGCACGAAATACTGCAAGGAGTCCCCTGCCATTGAGGAAAGCCGGTTGCACCAAGCAATCGTTACCGCCCTGAACAGACTGGATAAGGATAAGGCTGATGTCATAGAAACACTCAAGGCAGGCCTGCGGCTGGCTATCGGTTCACAGGATGATGACAGTTTCAATGAAGCGGCTGTCCAAAATCGCATCGCCGAGCTGCAGAGCGTTATGATGGATTTAGTGGAACTCAGCTCCAAGTCCAGTGCCGGTGCGGATTACTTCGATGTCAAGTTTGAGGAAATCGCAGCGGAAATAAAGGGGTTGCAGGGTCAGCTTGGCGAACACCAAGAGCAGACCATGCTTGCCCAAAATACACAAGCCAGAATCCATGAGCTGCTTTATATGATGGAAAACACAGATCTCAGCCTGAAAGAATACCGGGAGGATGTGGTTAAAGCTGTGACTGACAAGATCGTGGTTTTATCCCCTGACCGCATCCGTATTACCTTTAAGGGTAATACGGAAATGGAACAGGAACTGCCGGGTGAATAAGAGAAGAAGCCGCATAGCACAATAGACAGCCAGCATACTGGGAATGTATATTCAGCCGGAAACATTATCATTTTTGATGTAACGGCAATTCGAGATGGAGAATCCGAGAAACATACGATAAGCATTGTAAGAAAAGAAAATGGCAAGTGGGCTGTCATAAACGAAGGATTCTAATAGAGCATCTATATTAGCATGGTTGTTTATGTTATACTAAAAATAATTAGACATTTGAATTTCAGATTACTTATATTTTTATACAGAAAGGATATTTTATGGATGCGATAAAAATACTCGATTTGGAAAACGATGGTCTAAATATGGCTGCGGACGAGCGATTTCTATATATACGCTGTAAACGTACTTTTTGTAAGTATGATTTCACTGACATGAGCCTGACGGCACAAAACATTATCTTCAAAAAGGACGGCAAAGCACGCGCTTTTTCAATTTGTGAAAAATATATTGTCCTCACTGATTTTTGCGACCTGTATATCCTTGATAAAAATAATCTGCAAGTAATTGAAGTTATGCGGCTCGGCGAAAATCTGTCGTCTGATTTAGGCGTCGTCAGGTTCGATGGGAGAAGTGCGTATATAAATATACGCAACGGAAAGATGGCGGTCATGGATCTTGAAACGCTATCTGTTAAAAAATTTGATATAAATGAGTCAAGTTCATGGGACCATTGTGTTATCGGGAACCGCATATACACCGGCACTGTCATCGGCGATCTAATCGAAACAGATACAATAAGTATGCAACCGCTTCGTAAAATCAAGTTATGCAGAAAGAATATCTACAGCGTTGTTTATCATAATGGAACAATATATACGGTGTCGCAAGATATGACGATAAAAGCGGTAAATGCCGAAACTCTTGAGATTGTTAGTGCGGCAAATAAAGCGGTAAAGGGTATGACAAGGATACTTGGTCTATATAAAGATTGGCTCGTTATTGCTGACGGAGGTATATCGCTATGGGACAAACGAACATTGGTATTGCAGAACAGATTTGATTTTCCCACGGGACACTTTAACAAGGGTGTGATCTTACGTGGTAATATGCTGATCGGAAGCGATTTTCACAGAATATACAAGTGTGAATTATGAATAGAGAATTATCCGAAGTTAGGCGCGAAAAAACGCCCATCCCAGTGAAGGGCATGAGCGTTCCATAAGAGCAAAGCTGCGCATAACTTTGGATGATTCCATAGCACGAAACCGCCACTGGTATCGTTCCAGCCGCCTTTTCTTTAGAGGCAACGTAGTTTATGTTGCGGTATAATTCTATCAGCTGATGAAGATACTGTCAATACCACCGCCGCAGGCGGTTTAGTGCTATTTTATAACATGAGGGAGCAAATGCATGAGCATGGGTATTAAATATTTAGTCGATATTATTGCTATGATTGCAATATACATAGCTGTCCTATACAAAAAATGGAAGATTAAAGGGAGAGATACTCTTCTTGTAAATACACTCATGTACGTATATATCGGATTAGTTCTCTATGTTACGTTAATGCCAATAATTACATCCATTCCATTTATTTTAAATTATCCTTATAGACCTATAAGCCTACTTCCGTTTGATGACTATTTTCATGGAAGAGGCGATACTGTTAGACAAATTGTGTTGAATATGGTCATGATGATACCGTTTGGTTTTCTATTGCCCATAGTAAAAAAGCAGGATATATTTACATGCATTGCACGAACACTCATGTTTAGCCTAAGTATCGAATTACTTCAGCCGCTTATTAACGGTTTTCGATCAGCGGATATCACTGATGTAATAACCAATACGGTTGGCGGGATCATAGGATACCTCTTATATTTGCTTTTCAAACCAATAGTGAACGTTGTTTTGCAACGAGTAAAATCGGGTTCTACAAAAGCATAACAGGTAGCTGTAGGTAATTTGTAAATATCCCAGTATGAGCATAATTGGACATTCGTATCAGATTGGAGAAGATTTATGAAATGGCTTGATAAAATAAGGTTCATTACAATTTCATTACTATTTGCCATTGGCATCATGCTTACCATAACCGCATGTTCAAATGACAAAATACTTGCGGAGCAAAATTTAATTAAGAAAGTAAATGGCCTAAAAGAATATGCCCCGGTGGTACTACAGGATGACAATATTTTATATACCTCCCTGTCGCCTGACGGAAACATGATCTTTGGGCGATTTAATGTCGGAACAGAAACACAGAAAGAAATTGGAACTGTTAAGCAATTCTACATGTCGCAGGGGATACCTGTATGTGTGGATAACACCGCCTATATGCCGGTTGCCTTAAACAATATGGAGCACCAGCTCCTTAAAATTGATTTATCAAAAGATACACTTGAAGCGATCCCTTTCGCCGGTGGGTCGGAAGCCATAGACTATATTTCTGCTACAGCTACGGATGTTTATATTTTGGCAAGGGATAAGAATTCGGATACTACCAATCGTTCTCTAATTTACAAATATAGCGCTCAAAGCAAGGAATTGCTGGAATTTGTACTGAAAGAAAGTGATCAAGACAGTATTGTGGGTCTTTCGTGCTATAATAATAAGCTTTTTACCGTTGCTGAAAAATCAGATGGTGTTGATACGGATGTTTGTATTGAAATTTACGATTGTGAAAGCGGAACGCTTACAGATACGATTCAATTAAGCGACACCCTAAAACAGGCGATTCTTCAAAATGGACTTGTGCAGTTTAATGCTTTTAATCATTTCTTATATTTCAGAGATTTCTCTGACCGTGGCTATATTGCGGCAATCAACAGCGATGGAGCTGAGGAAATATTCGACTCTTTGGGGCTGCGCGCAGTATCCGGCAGTAACGAAAATGATTCTGCACTCTTTTTTGTCCGTGAAAGCAACATCTACTATTTTATGAACGGTGATGGCAGCAAGCTGTCACAGGTTCAATTGGTACTGTCCTCTTCCGGAAGCATCCGTAGCATGATTGCAGATGAAAAAAATATCTTCGTCAGCATATTGGATGAAAGTAATGATTCATCTTATTCTACGGAAAGCTCGTATTTGTTTAATCGTGATTATCTTCAAACACAGGTATCTAAAACTATTTATCAAAAAAAGTAAGCACTTGTTTTTTTATAAATGTCTTTATATTAAGAGGGGGAAAAACGGTTTGATTGTTCATAAAAATGGTTCTGATAGGGCTGTTATTATTCTACATGAGATATATGGTATAAATCCGCACATAGTAGAAGTCTGTGATCGGTACAGCAATTCAGGATATGACGTATATTGCCCAAATCTCATTCATAAAGCTGAACCGTTTGAATATTCGCAGCAGCAAGCGGCCTATGACCATTTCAAAACAGAGATCGGTTTTGATGTACACATAAAGCTGTTGAAACTTCTGGAAGAATTAAGAACACAATATCGGGCAATTTTTCTTGTTGGATATAGTATCGGCGCTACGATTGCATGGAGATGCTCAGCATTTGGAGTATGTGATGGGGTGATCGGCTATTATGGTTCACGAATAAGGGATTATCTTGAGATTGTTCCGAAATGCCCGGTTCTTTTGATATTTGCGGAACAAGAACCGTCTTTTGCCCCCCATGATTTAGTGCTTACACCGGAGCAGCAAAAGAACACGTCTATGGTAATATTCGCTGGTGAGCATGGCTTTTGCGACAGGTTTTCCAGTCATTACAATTCCGAATCTTTTATAAAAGCTCAAATGCTTACAAATACATTTATAGAGGATATAAAAAAGAGAAATTGACAAATATTTTACATGGTCTTGGAGGATGCACGACAAATGAAAGAATCTATTATCGGTAACAATGTTATTTTACGGGCATTCCATGATGAAGACGCAGCTTTTTTCGCACATTGGTATAATCAGCCGGAGGTTATGTTTCAATGCGGCTTTGTGCAGCCAACAACAATGGAAGCTGAATTAGAAGCAATCCGAAAGCCAGAGGCAGCAGACCGTGATTTTTATGCGGTTACTGATTTATCCGGTAGAATCGTTGGAGAAACGGGATTGCTTCGCATGTGGCCCCATTGGCATTGCACCGACATGTCGATTATTATTCCCAACCCAGACGATCAGGACAAGGGATATGGCGGTGAAGCGGTGCGTTTAATGCTTGAAAGGGCATTTCGTCATTACAATATGAACCGCGTGGCCATCGGGGTAGTAGGATTAAATACGCGGGCACTTATGTTTTATAAACGACTCGGATTCATACAAGAGGGTATTCAGGAACAGGGCTATTTTTATAACGGATCGTTTAGTGATTTTATAATGATGCGAATATTAAAAGATGAATATAACTTTACAAAACAATCATACTAGGCTCCCCTATCCGCCCTGCGTCGGATGATTTTTATGCAAATGAATATCAAACTGACCGATGTGGAGTTTGAAGTGATGATAAGCATGCTTCAAACTCCACGCGTTTGAAAAATTCGGACAATGGGCAGAGCTCATAAGAAAGCAACCACAAGGCAAACAGAACAGTCAACAGACAGGTTAATGTATCGGAAGATTTTCCCAATATTCGAAAACTACTCCAGTAGTGTTGACAATAGCAAACGACTGTGGTAGTATAAACATGTCGACAGGAACTACCATGGTAGTTAGGAGGTTGTTAACATGGAAATCAAGTTATTCGATTCCGAATTAAAAGTTATGGACGTCCTTTGGAAAGAGGGTGATACGACAGCCAAGAGGATTTCGGATATTCTCAAAGAGCAGACTGGCTGGAACATGAATACTACTTATACGCTGATTAAAAGATGCATAGGGAAAGGTGCGATTGAGCGCAGGGAACCGAACTTTCTGTGCCATGCCTTAATCGCCAAAAAGCAGGTGCAAGATCAGGAAACGACGGAGCTTGTAAACAAAGTATTTGACGGTTCTATGGATTTGCTTTTCGCTTCCCTTTTGAACAGGAAAAACCTGTCCACAGAGGAAATCGAAAAGCTGAAGCAACTTGTCAGCAATTTGAAGTGAGGCGGTAACTATGGACATCTTTCAAATGAGTCTTTCCGCATCAGTTCTGATTGTGGTGGTTGTGATGATCCGTGCCCTTGCCCTGCATAAGTTGCCCAAAAAGACGTTCCTTGTGTTGTGGGGCATTGTGATTTTCCGCTTACTCGTACCGTTTTCTATTCCGTCGCGTTTTAGCTTTTACGCGGGACTTGACGTGGTTAAGCACACATTTGAGGGAAGTGCGGCCGTGTCCCCTTTGGCGGGGACGGCGGAAATCTCCAACATACTCAACATATCCGGCACGGAACAATCTATTGGAGTTTGCGCATCAGCCGTATCTGTTTCACCGATAGAAATTATCTGGCTATCCGGCCTATGCGTTTGTGCGTTATTTTTCATCGTAGCCTATATCAAGTGTCTCAGAGAGTTCAAAATGTCTCTGCCGGTTGAAAATGACTTTTCAGTACGATGGCTACGGGAACACGCCTTGCGTCGGTTTGTGCAAATACGGCAAAGCGACCGTATCAAAGCCCCATTGACTTATGGTGTATTCCAGCCCGTGGTACTTTTCCCGAAGGAAACCGACTGGACGGACGAAACAAAACTCCTGTATATTTTAACCCATGAGTTTACTCATATCCGGCGCTTTGACACGCTGACAAAGCTGGTGCTGGCCGTCGCCGTATGTGTGCATTGGTTCAATCCTTTTGTGTGGATGATGTACGTACTGGCGAACCGCGACATTGAATTGTCCTGTGATGAAACCGTGGTGCGGACTTTCGGAGAAACAATGAAATCCGCTTATGCCTCCATGCTGGTCTGCATGGAGGAAACAAAGAGTGGACTAACCCCTCTTGTAAATCATTTCAGTAAAAATGCTATTGAAGAAAGGATTGTGTCTATTATGAAAATGAAGAAAGCCACTATATTCAGTATTATTCTGGCCCTTGTCGTGGTGGCAGGTACGGCAACCGCGTTCGCAACACAGGCTGCTGCTTTGGACGGTGATAATGCAGGGCTTTCAATCTCAACGGGTTTAGCTTCAGCTGAGGCTAAACCTTTGGGTGAAAAAGAAACTGAACTTCCTCCCTATACCTTTGATAATGGCAAGAGCGAGGAAAATTATCCCGAATATTTCACTCTTAATTCTGAACATGGCTACTACACTTATAACGGAAAAATGGTAGCTGTGTTCTATGACGACAACGTTTGGAACGGGGAGAACTACAGCGGTATGTCATACAGATATGAGCCTGATTATACAGGGGAGGTTGTTTATGCTAAAACAACTAGAGATCCAAAAACAAATAAGGTTATCGGCATGAAGGAAATGACAAAGGCGGAAGTAGAAAAAATTGCAGCAAGCTCTCCAAACGCAGACGAGCTTCGCTATAACTAAACCCATCACATTAATATGAGCATAAGGATGAACTCATGAATACTAACATATTTACGTGATTTGAGTTGAATTATTTCTGCATCTATTTTGTACTAATGACACAAAAAGACATAGCTTTCCGCCAAGGGAAGGTTATGCCTTTTTTATACTGAATGGAGCAGTCAAGAACCGCGCAGAATGTGAACACCCAAAATCTGCGGCTTATGCGGCCAGGCCTCTGACGGCCTGACGATACATGGCTGGCGGCAGGCCGCCGGGGTTAGCGGTATAGATTCGCCGGCGGTTATAGTAAGTCATGATGTACCGGAACACGATGCTCTTAACCTGTGCCATGGGCATCTGCTCCGTCCGGATTCGATAGAGTTTTTCTTTCTTCAGCGTAGCAAAAAAGCTCTCCATCCTGGCGTTGTCGTAGCAGTGTCCCGTACCGCTCATGCTTTGAACCGCGCCGTATTGCGCCAGCACCTTCCGAAATGAGGAACTGGTAAATTGGCTGCCGCGGTCGCTGTGCAGGGTCATTCCACAGGCTCCCTGCGCCTGGCAGGCAGACCGAAACGCCCGGATACACAGCTCCTTCTTCATGTTGTCATCCATGGCAAGACCGACGATCTCTCCGTTGTAGCAGTCCAGAACTGCTGCCAGATACAGCTTGCCGTCCTGACACTGGATCTGCGTGATATCTGTCAGCCACTTCCGGTTGGGTGCGTCTGTGGTAAAATCCCGGTGAATCAGGTTCTCCGCCTTCTGCGCAGGGGTGCCGAGGAGCGCGATGGCAGGCCTTCACGCTTCATGGCCCGCCGTACGCTGCTGCGGCTTACCGCAATACCGCGCTGCATAAGCGCCAGAAGAATTCGGCCAACGCCATAATTGTCATTGTCCGGATTTTCATTATAAATCTCTCGTATTTTGACCAGAAGCAGCTGCCACGGTTTTGGCTTGCCAGCCGACTGCAAAGAGCGGTAGTACCCGGATTCACTGACTTTCACAACCCGGCACATGGCATGAACGCAGAACCGCTCACGGCGCAGCGTGATGTACTCATACAACCGCTCCGGCTTTACCGTTTCCGATCTTTGGCGAAAAAAACCAGCGCATCCTTGAGAATCTCATTGGCTTTCCGCAGCTCGGCGATTTCCTTTATCAGCCGGCGCTTGTTCTCGGAAAGCGGCGCGTCGCGGCGAATGCCACTGCCGACGAAGGCGTGGTCTCCGAAGGTCTTTCGCTTTTGCCGCCACTCGGCCAGAGAGTAGTACGGAATGCCCAGCTGTGCCGCCGCCTGCTTCACGCCGATTTCATTGGACAGCTTGACCGCTTCTTCTTTGAATTCCTTGTCATATTTGCGCATTGCAAACACCACCTTGTTCTTCCTTTGATTCTATCACTTTTTGGGTGTTTGTCCTCTGCACTTCTATGATATCCCTCCATTTTACCCTGTTCTGTAAACCCAGTTTTCCGGCTGTTGCATTAAGTTTATCAATCGAACCAGCATAAAGGTCGAGGGCTGTAATGGTGGCTTCTGTATTTTGTGCGAGAACCATTGTTTGAGCGCCTGTACCACAGCCTAAATCCGCAATTTTCGTTTTGTTTGAAAGATTGCCAATAAAACTTAATGCTCTAATCATTTCTTCGGGACTGCCCGGCCCCTATCGTTCAAGCTCTGTAAAGTATTCATTAATAAGGGCAAATTCAAATTCGTGGATTGTTATATCTTCCATTGCTGTTACTCCTTATATCTCTTAATCATAATTTAAGTATACCTTGATTCTTTTATAAACGCTCCCTACTAAACAATTCAGAAACACAAAAGCGACATGGCACACAATTGCGTCATGCCGCTTTTAAGGTTCATTCATTATTTTTCATTTCAGACAATATCTTATACACTGTCTTTGGCGATAAAGAAAATTCGGTTGCCAACTGCTCAACAGATATCCCGCTCCTGTATCCCTCGAGAATAGTCTCATTACGCATACGCAAAGAATGTCTGGTGTTTTTCAACTCGCCCCACCTTTTTCTGTTCTCTGATCTACGAGGAATATAAAGATATTCTCCGTCAATATATTCTTGTATTGGCAATACGTAGCTCATAGTGTGCCTCCTATTATAGTGAAAAACGGGATGGCGCAAGGACTATCTTTATTGGAAATTTATACAATAGTCCTTGCGCCGCACATTTCCGAGCTAAGTTTACCTTTGGTTATAAGTCAACGCTCCTTTGGCTTTTTATATATTGCTCTTATCTTTAATATGTTTCTTGAATTGTTTCATTTCGCCCTTGCCGCCAAACATTCTATTGAGTTTCTCGTTTTCAAGCTGGCGGGCATTCAATCCAACGTATAATACTTCCCGTTGCAATTTTTTATAGCTCTCAAAGCGCTTTTCAGACAGCGTGCCATTTTTGATTGCTTCTCTGATGGCACAGCCCGGCTCCGCACCGTGGGAACAATTTCCAAATCTGCACCGAGTAGCGATTTCTTCAATATCTTCAAAGGTTTTTGACAAGTTTCCCGTATAAATCTGTAACTCTCGCATACCTGGTGTGTCTACGACAATGCCGCCATTTGGCAATAACAATAGCTGGCGGTATGTTGTGGTATGTCTGCCCTTGGCATCATCTTCCCGAATTGCGCTTGTTGCAAGCACATCCCGACCCATAAGGCGGTTAATCAGTGTAGACTTGCCAACTCCTGATGAACCGACAAACGCAACTGTCTTTCCTTGCCCGATATAAGCGCTTATTGCTTCGTACCCGTTTCCATTTTCAGATGAACAGTAAATCACATCAACGCCCATGCTCACCGAGGCAAGTTCATCCAGCTTCTGCGGTAAATCATCGCATAAATCAGATTTCGTCAGAACGATAACCGGGGTAGCCATGCTATCCCATGTGATTGTTAAATAGCGTTCAATTCGTCGAATGTTAAAATCTGCATTAAGTGACATACAAATGAAGATTGTATCAATATTGGCTGCAATCACTTGTCCGGTGTATTCCGTACCGGCAGCTTGCCGCGTCAAAACGCTTTTGCGGCGCAGAATATGATGGATAATCGCATTGCCGCTATTTCCATCCAATCGGTCAATCATCACCCAATCCCCAACGGCAGGAAAGGCTGTTGGGCTGTCTGCGCTATAAGCAAGCTTTCCTGAAACGCTTGCATCAATTTCGCCGCACTTGCTGACGACTTTGTATAATTCACGATGTTGCTCGGTAACTCTGGCAATAAACAGGTCGTCATACATGGTTGATTCCTGTTCAAAGCGTTCCGTTAATCCATAATCTTTCAAATTGATATTCATGGGTTCTAAAATCCTTTCGCAAAGATATAATGCGTACCAAATAACCTTGCGACAACAAAAAAGCGCAGTTACCCCACTGCGCTGCAAAACAATCGAAAAGGTGTGACTAAACACTTCTTCGGTCATTTGATAAGGCATTTGGGTACACGAAAACAAGCAGGTTAAAATCCCGCCTTTGTGACACAAATAATTACCTTATCGAATGACCGACATCAACACACCTCTTTTTATCAATGTATATAGATTAACATTGTATCGTTCAATTGTCAAATTCTACTTTTGCGTCACTTTTAATGCTTAATTAATCAGGCATTTAACATGTTTTCTATATTTTTTATGGAAAAACTATAATTTGTTTGTTGTGGTAACTCCCCAGTCAGGGCTTTTAGGCGATATTCCCCATAAGCAAGCCGATATGTAACAGCAATGATAAATTACACTCTTTTTGTTGCGTTTGTAAGAAATGGAGGGATATCATAGAAGTGCAGAGGGCAAACACCCCAAAGGTGATAGAATCAAAGAAAGAATAAGGTGGTGTTTGCAATGCGCAAATATGATAAGGAGTTCAAAGAAGAAGCGGTCAAGCTGTCCGATGAGGTTGGCGTGAAGCAGGCGGGGGCACAGCTGGGCATTCCGTACTACTCTCTGGCGGAGTGGTGGCAAAAGCGAAAGGCCTTCGGAGACCACGCCTTCGTCGGCAGCGGCATTCGCCGCGACGCACCGCTTTCCGAGAACGAACGCCGGCTAATAAAGGAGATCGCGGAACTGCGGAAGGCCAATGAGATTCTCAAGGATGCGCTGGGCTTTTTCGCCAAAGACCGGAAACGGTAAAGCCGGAGCGGCTGTATGAGTACATCACGCTGCGCCGTGAGCGGTTCTGCGTTCATGCCATGTGCCGGGTTGTGAAAGTCAGTGAATCCGGGTACTACCGCTCTTTGCAGTCGGCTGGCAAGCCAAAACCGTGGCAGCTGCTTCCGGTCAAAATACGAGAGATTTATAATGAAAACCCGGACAATGACAATTATGGTGTTGGCCGAATTCTTCTGGCGCTTACGCAGCGCGGTATCGCGATAAGCCGCAGCAGCGTACGGCGGGCCATGAAGCGCGGAGGCCTGCTCCATGGCGCTCCTCGTCAACCCGGGAATCTGACAAGAGCAGACTTGGCTGCGCAGAAGGCGGAGAACCTGATTCACCGGGATTTTACCGCAGGCACCCCCAACCGGAAGTGGCTGACAGATATCACGCAGATCCAGTGTCAGGACGGCAAGCTGTATCTGGCGGCAGTTCTGGATTGTTATAACGGAGAGATCGTCGGTCTTGCCATGGATGACAACATGAAGAAGGAACTGTGTGCCTGCCAGGCGCAGGGAGCCTATGGAATGACCCTGCACAGCGACCGCGGCAGCCAATTTACCAGCTCCTCATTTCAAAAGGTGCTGGCGCAATACGGCGCGGTTCAAAGCATGAGCGGCACGGGCCGCTGCTACGACAACGCCAGGATGGAGAGTTTTTTTGCTACGTTGAAGAAAGAAAAGCTCTATCGAATCAGGACGGAGCAGATGCCCATGGCACAGGTTAAGAGCATCGTGTTCCGGTACATCATGACCTACTATAACCGCCAGCGAATCTACACCGCTAACCCCGGCGGCCTGCCGCCGGCCATGTATCGCCAGGCCGCCAGAGGCCTGGCCGCATAAGCCGCAGATTTTGGGCGTTCACATTCTGCACGGTTCTTGACTGCTCAAGCCTCATTCGTTTTCAAAAAAGCGCATGACTGGAAATCCAAATCCTTCTCCATACAAAACGGCTTCTGTCTTATTGATAGATTGACCATAGTTTTCGATAACATGAAAACCTGCTACGGTATACAGTCCCATTGCTTTTTTTAATAAAATTCCAGTTTCCAATAACGGCTTTTTATAGCGTTTATCAAGAGCTCCCAGCCGGTAGACAAAACGCCGTTTGGGATTCAGACCCAAGCGGCGTTTTTCATGCGAATAATCGAATTGGGAACAACTAGCAGGAAAAAGAGAAAGGGAAAATCGTATTTGGGCTTGAACCTGGGGCCTTCCGATTTCCAGATTGCCAGCTTTTTGAGATTCATGCAGGCGAAAGTGAGCAAAGCCTGCATCGTCACGTTGGCTTTGCCCCGTAAGGTAGTATATCTCAACCCATGTTTTTCTTTTGCGTCGGCGAAAACCCGTTCGATGGTTTCCGCACGCTCCCGGTAAATTGCTTTTCCCCGCGGTGTGTGGCGAAAATCTTCCGCGACGTCCAGATCGTTCGCCCATACATGCCGCGTTACAGTTTTCTGAGAGTTTCTACTCTGCGTGCACTGCGCCCGTTTCGGACAGCATTTGCAGATTTTGGGGTCGCTTTTGTATTCCCGGTATCCGTCACGGTTTGTGGTTGAGTAGCGCAGAACCTGGTTGTTTGGGCAGAGAACACAGTCGTAATATTGGTCGTATACATATTTTGCTCATCGGCCTTTTGTAAGGCAAAACCGGAATTTGGTGGTCGTCCAGAATCTGTTTGCAGATATATGGGATCTTGTAACCAGCGTCGGCAACAACGTACTTGATTTCAGGGAACGTGGCCTTTACTTTGTCATAAATGCTTTGAACATCACGCTGTCATGGACGTTGGCGGGGGAAAGTTCTACGCCAAGGATGAAGTTGTGCCGGTCGCAGGCTGTGTGCGCGGTGTAGGCGAAACATTTTTCATGCTCCCCTTTGTGGAACATGCCGCACTCCGGATCGGTGGTGCTTTTTTCGATCTCTTTAGTCTGTCCGGCCCCGCCGCCTTTTCCCGAGTCGTCATCGTCAAATGGCTTTTTCCCATGAACCTCCCGGTCCTTGCTGATTTCCTCCATCAGCTCTTTTTGGTAATGCCGGGCCTCTTCCTGAACCTGCACCTTCATTTTCCTGTTTCGGTTGGCGCTGGCCTTGATATGCCTGGAATCAATGAACACCGCCTTCGGGTCCACATACTTCAGCTTCACCGCTTCCAGCAGGATACGGGCGAATATTTTCTCAAAAATATCGGTGCCCTCAAACCGCCGGGAATAATTTTTTCCAAAGGTCGTAAAATGAGGGATCGGATCGTTCCAGTCATATCCCAAAAACCAGCGATATGCCGCATTGACCTCGATTTCTTTGATCGTCTGCCGCATGCTGCGGATTCCAAATAGATACTGGATGAACACGATCTTGAACAGCACTACAGGATCAATACTTGGACGGCCCGTATCTTCGCTGTACCTGCCTTTCACCAAATCATATATGAAACTGAAATCAATTGCTTTTTCGATTTTCCTGAGAAGATGGTCTTTTGGAACCAAATCCTCCATGCAGTAAAAGCCGATCTGCTTCCGGCTGTCTTCACCTTTTTGGTTCACCATCTTTTATCACCTGCTTCTATTTTACCATCTTCTAAGCACTAAAAAAAGACAAAGCATCATTTCTCTGATACTTTGTCTACAGGCTGAAAGCTCTTTTTTCAAGAGCTCCCATTATAGATTTACTGCAACCATGATTTCTGCAGCTCTCTTTTGTAAATACTCTTTTTATCTACGCTGTGTCAGGTTCATATTCTTTAAAGCTACCACATGCAATCGCTTCGCCGTTTTCGATAATCAAAGCAACGTCATGTATGTTTTCCAACTCATTATATTGAATATATTGTTCTCTTTGCTTTTCACAGCCAACAATGCGATTCAAATATTCATCTAATTCATGGCACAAGTCGATAAACCGTTTATTATTGCCATCCGTAAATATAAGCTCCATTTTGATTTCTCCTAATATTTTCTTTTAAGGGTGAATGCTTTTATATGAGTGCTTCCGATTCTTAGGTTTTGGTTCAGGCAATTCTTTACAAGTAGCGATTACCAGCGCTGCTAAAGCATCCCGGTTATCCACGTCCTCGATCAAAAAATAGTTTTTTGCTCCCGCATATGGTGGCACCTCTGCCAATTTTGGGCAAAGCTTACGTCCTGCATCCGTGATTTTTACAAACAGCTGATTATCACAAACAAGTGCAAAAATTTTTCGGTTGCAGTAAAACCCATACTCGCCAAACATTTTGCGGTAGTTAATGTAACCCGCATTCCGCAGCTGCTCCGCGTTCCTGCTGTGGCGCCATCAGACTTCTCCTTTTACAAAAGAGCCGATTTCAATCAGGTTTCCCTCCGGATCGGCGATATAAGAAGTCCTCTGTCCCCACGGCTCTGTCGTTGGTGGCATCACGGGTTGTCCCCCTTTGGCGGTAATTTCTGCAAATGTCCTGTCCACTGCGTCAAAGCTCCCCACATTCAGCGCAATTTCAAAATGCCCATTGATTCCCTGCGCATACCCGAAACCATGCGCAGTCAATTTCTCCAAATCCTGTCTGCCATATAAAAGGAAAAGAGTTCCGTCCTTTTCAAGATAGACATTGCTGGTATCTTCCGATCCCTTGATTTCAAAACCTAATACATCGCGGTAAAAACAAATCATTTCCGCCATATCTTTCACAAATATTCCAAAGCCGTCTAACTTCATTTCATATTTCCTCCCGTAGTTGTTATATGACTATCTTATAACAGAAAACACGACAGCTATATGTCATGGATCAAAATATTTTTCCTAATTCTTGAAGATCGCATGAAAGCCTGTTTTTGGGGTGGTCGGGATTGCCCCGATACCAAAAAAATATGGTACCGAGGTCTGCAAAAGCAGATGGCCAAATTGAATATCCTGTTTGCACTGGCAAATCTAAACCTGGCTGACAGACCCTGCCTGTCGGCTTGATTCAGTGTGCCGATGCATTCAAAAGAGAACCAGTCCTGCGCCGCCTGTTATGAGAGGACGGCGCTGCTCACTTTGTTCCGTTACGAGGTGTTGCCTTAGATTCTTATATAGAGATGTACTGGGGTTCAAGTTCCCCGCTATGTGTATGATTCGAACTCATATGTACAAATGAAAAAAATTGTAGTACCATATTACGAAAGAGCGACAATTATAATGGAAAGCCGCCAAAAGAAAGAGCGCGGTGTGGGCCGGCCGCCGTAGGACGAGGAACCGTCTGGCTGTAGACGCTGCGACAGGTTTGAAAGCGCGTCTGCTTTTGTTGCGGAATACACACGCGCCTTTGGGATTGCCCTAAAGATGCGCCGAACCCATACCGAACCTATTTTAGATACATATGATATGAGAGGTGCCTATGAGTCTGATCACATCCCTGACCCGTTGTTGGCTGACCCGCTCTTTTAGGGCGTTTCGGTTTACAGATACATTTGATGCAATCCTGCCTTATCAGAATGCGGAAAATCTCGGATTGTATATTCATATACCCTTTTGCCGCAGCCTGTGCGACTTCTGCCCATATTGCAAAGTCACGTACCGTGAGGACCTGGCGAAAGCCTATGTCGCGGCGCTGAAGAAGGAAATCGAGTTGGTGGGTGCTGGCGGTTCGGAGCGCAAAAGAGTCACCACGCTCTATTTCGGCGGAGGAAGTCCCGCTCTGGTAGTCAATGAGATTGGTGAGATTATTGAAACTGTCAGTAAGTATTTTGAAATCACCGAGGGAATCGGACTGGAGCTGCATCCTTCCGATGTGACGGTAAGTAACCTCCGTACGTTGCAAAGAGCAGGAGTAACCCGGATCAGCATCGGCATACAGTCTTTCTCGGATGAATACCTGGAAATCCTGGGCCGTGGAAAACTTGACTGCCAACACATGTTTGAGGCGCTGCGGTCCGTTCCATTTGAAACTGTATCAATGGACTTTATCTTTGCGCTGCCAGGGCAGACGATTGAGCGTGTAAAACGAGATATTGATGTTGCTTTTTCCAACGGAGCAAACCATGTCGCAATTTACCCGTTTATTGACTTCACGTATACAAAACGAAAATTTGAAAAAATTCCGGAGATGAGAAAAAAGAAACTGCTGGCGGAGATTACGGAATACTGTGATCGGCAGGGCTATGTGCGCGATTCTATCTGGACCTTTGCCAAGCCGGGTGTGAAAAAGTACTCTTCCATGACAAGAGAGAATTTTTTGGGGTTCGGCTGTTCTGCCACGACTCTGCTCAAAGATCAGTTTAAAATCAATACGTTTTCAATTCCCGATTATATCAAGCAGGTTGAAAATGGGCTTCTTCCAACCGCTCTGACACTGAAATTTACGTCGCGTCAGCGAATGCTCTACTACCTCTTCTGGACAGCTTATACGACTAGAGTTGATGCAGACGCTTTCTATCAGTTTTTTGGTGAAAAGCTGACGCATTGTTACGGCTTTGAGCTGTTACTTGCGAGAATGCTGGGGTTCGCCCAAAAAGACGGCGACTGCTATACCATGACGCCAAAGGGCGCGTACTATTATCACTACTACGAAAACTATTATACGCTGTCATACATTGACCAGATGTGGAACCTGATGCGGGTCAAAGCGTTTCCAGATGAGCTTGTAATCCGTTAGAGTTCTCTATATGATTAACACGAGTATGATATGGTCCTGTCGATGTCTAAAGTAGGTAATATTCTCGGCCCAAGGCTTATTTCTGAAATAGAGATGTGCGACGCTTTCATAGCGGCAGCGAGTTGGCTGCCTACGCCGAGACGTTCCACCATTTCAGTCTGGAACATTTACAGGTACTAACAGGCATATTTCAAAACATGGTTCCTCCTCTTTACGTAAAACCGGATAGGAAGTGATACGTTTTATAAAGTGAGTCAAACGGGCAAGAGATACAGCGGCTTATGATTTTTTTGCTTGCCTTTTTTTAGCAGAATTCTATTTGCACTGTGTAGAGAAAACTCGGTTTGAATTTATTTAATGTGAATGGGGAGAGGCATAAGGCTTTGTGGTATGAATGCATACTTGAGCAACTGGAAAAAATCCAGGACAGCGAACAGGGTGCTAAGATGTCGGCATATATGCAGGATCGTTTCCCCTTTTTAGGTGTACCAAAGCCCGCCTTGAAACAGCATATCAAACCATATCTTCAAAAAAGCAGGAAGCTTGAATTTGATTGGGAATTTGTGCAGTTATGCTGGGGCAAGCCATACCGCGAAGCCCAGTATATAGCCGTAGAGTATATTCTGCTGCATGAAAAGTAGCTTATAGATACGGATATTCAAAAAATCCGGAAATTGATCATCAAAAAATCCTGGTGGGAAACCGTTGACAGCTTGGATTCTGTCGCCGGCACCATTGTTTTGAAGTATCCTTATTTAAAAGAGGAAATGCGGCAGTGGTCCATATCTGAAAACATCTGGTTACGCCGTGCTTCCATAGATTTTCAGCAAAAATACAAAGAAAAAACAGACATTGCTCTGCTCGAAGAAATTATCTGCAATAATCTGGGGACCAATGAGTTTTTCATTAACAAAGCCATCGGCTGGAGCCTGCGGAATTACAGCAAGGTCAATCCTGAGTGGGTTCAGGGCTTTTTAGAAAGACACAAGGATTCTCTATCCACTTTAAGCGTAAAAGAGGCGAGCAAGTATCTGCAAGATTTTTTAATTGGCAAACCGGAAAATTCAGATTTTTAGATGAGCTTCGCAGTATGAGTTGCGGATTATCCGAGCAAAGGCGCGCGAAAAAAGAGCGGGGGAAGCCAACTACCTTTGGCCGAATAGTTTCATAGTACGAAGCCGCAGACGGGTGCTTTGAACATAGACGCGTCTGAGCTTTGCAGATTTTCCGCTTTTTCTGCTTGCCTACTGGAGAGAGGACTATGGATAATATTGGTAAAACCAGTGGACCGGGCATGCACTGTGAACGTATCCGGCAGAATGGCTTTTTTACAGTATCTATGGAACGCTCCTCGATTGCCTGTGATTTTCCGTTTTATCAATCTCATACAAGGCCCGTACAGCTAAAAGAAAAAATGACTGCTAGATATATGTTGATCCAGCGACCCGAGGACTTTTATATAGTTTTGCTTTCATCACATGCTCAAAATCAACAAGCGGCCTTTTTGATCTTATCAAAAAGGCCGCTTGTATGTTTCGCAAGTACTGCTGATCTGGAGTGGGAGCACAGGGCTCCGGGAAAGATATGAGGCATGGGCTGCGCTCCCAAATAATTCATGTCGGGGATAGTTTCATGGCCTTCATACAGAGCCTTGGCAGCAGCAACAACATTTCCGCTTGACATACGTACAAAGAGAACCCGAGGTTTTACAGAGCTTGACGGGGCAGCAGTTCTGGAAGAAGCCAAAGGATCGGGGGTTGAAATTTAATTCCCCAACATGATGTTCAGAATCTCATGGTCCGTTGCCTTCATTCCCTCCCGGCCCATGCGTCCGAAGTTGCTGATTGTATTTTCGACCTCGTTTACTACCAGTCCTTCACCGGGCTGGAACGCGCGGCCGTGTATGCCCATTTTCAAGCCCAGCAGAGCCGTCTGAAGGGCGGTGGAAATCTTGGCGGCGCAAGAGGATTTGGCTCCGTCACACACCATGCCGCTCACTGTGGCAATCGTGTTGGTAATCGTGTCGTACAGCACGGAGCTGGGATATCCCAGCATATAGCAAATGCCGCAGGCAGCGCCACAGGCGGCGCTCACCACTCCGCAGTATGCGGAGAGGCTGCCAATGTAACTTTTCTGGTGAATGGCAATCAGGTTAGCCACCACCAAAGCGCGCAGCAGCTTATCACGAGGGATTTTTTTGTCTTCGGCATAGATGACCACAGGAACACTGACGGTGATGCCCTGATTGCCGCTTCCGGAGTTGATGACCACGGGCATGGGGCAGCCGTTCATCCGGGCATCAGAACCTGCGGCAGCGTAAGCCCTGGCCCGCAATCCAACGGTAGGTTCGCTGCTGCTGTCCAGAAGAGTTCGGCCTACCTCAGCACCATAGGGATTTTTCAATCCTTCCCGGCAAATGGCCATATTGCATTCAATCTGTTGGCTAATGAGGGGCTCGATCTCGTCCAAAGACACGACGTCTGCAAATTGCAGGATGTTATCCACCGATAGCAGGGAGCGATCCCCCGTTTTCTTACTTTTTTCTTCGGCGGGCGCCATACTTTCCAAACAATTTACGCCGTCTTTTTCCATGCGCGTGATATTTTTGTGGGTATTTTGAATTTCAACCAGAGCAGAATGCTCACCAGCTTGCAGTTCCACCACAATGTAGAGGGTGGCCACGTTCTCAATGAGCTTACAGGTGCAGAAGTTCTCTCCAAGCAACCGCCGCACCTCGGCCCGGTGCTCATCGGTAATTTCCTCCAGCACGGCCAACTCCAGCTCGGGATTTCCGCCAACCACACCCAGTGTGGCAGCTACGTCGATGCCCCGCAAACCGCCCGAGTTTGGCACAATGACACCCATTACGTTTTTAACAATATTCCCGCTGCAATGAACAGTGCAGTGTTGGGGCATCTCACCTAAAAGCCGGCGTGCTTTTGCGGCGGCATAGGCGATCGCGATGGGTTCCGTACACCCCAGAGCCATGACCAGTTCGGAGTGCAGGACAGAAAGATGATTTTCATAAAGCGCGCGATCCATAGTAAGACGATCCTTTCTCAACGAAGTTTTGTCTCTTGATATTAAATTCGAACTATTATAAGATAGGCATAATCGAATTTAGATAGCTATAATCGAATCCAGCGTATCAGCGGTTTTCGGAGGAACGTCATGAACTTTCTAAATCTTCACTATTTTTGTGTTGCGGCGGAGGAACTGAGTTTTACAAAGGCCGCCATGCGCCTGTTTATTTCCCAGCAATCTCTCAGCAACCATATTTCACGATTGGAGGCAGAATACGGCGTGGTGCTGTTTAACCGAACCCAGCCGCTCACACTGACCGAAGCCGGCGAGTGTCTCTATCGTAACAGCCAGATTCTTCTCAATCAAAAAAATCAGACGGAAAAAGCACTGCAGGACATCCGGGATTTTCACAGTGGTGATTTAACAATTGGTACCAGCACCTCTCGCGGCACGATTATGCTGCCCGACGTTCTCCCTGAATTCAACCGTGAATTTCCTCAAATCAACCTCCACCTGGTCGAGGGCACGACGAAACAGATCAACCAGGCGCTTTACGAGGGGCGTACGGATGTGAATATCGGCTTTGCGATCAATGACCCGGTAAATATCTGTGAAGAGCTGCTGCATACCGAGCATCTGGTCTGTGCCGTTCCGGTTCCATATTTGGATACCTACCTTCGTCAGGAAGGAGTCCTGCCCCGCCCCGGCACGCCACAGAATTTTCGAACCTTTGCCTCCTGCCCGTTTTTGAAGATGTCCCACGATGCGTGGCTGGGAGGAATATTTGAACGGTGTTGTCAAGAGCACAATGTATCGCCTAAGGTCGTATTGGAAACCACAAGCATGTCTACACTCGTCTCCCTCTGTACGGTTGGGCTTGGCGCCATTGTCCTTCCGGAAATTTTTATTAGCCGGCGCATGGTGTTTTGGAATCGTTCCGACTGGCGTGAATCCGTGGTCATTTACCCACTGGATTATTCAACCGGCAACAAGCCCATCACGATCAGCTATCTGCGAGGTCACTATCTGAGCCGTGCCGCCCTGGAGTTCATGCGGATGGCAAAGCAAAAATTTACCTACTGAAATGCATGGCTCACTTCAGGCGTTCGCTGGAGTGAACCATATTCTCTTTTGGCTCACACCGCACGCATTTTACGCTCTACAAAATCCTTCGCTTCCTTGATGTAGGCGAGTGTGCCGTTGTCCAAAGGATATCGAATGACACAACCGGGGGTGAGGATCTGGTTGCGGCCCCGCAACAGACGATAGCACTCATAGATCTGATGCAGAATCGCATTGCGGTCGCACTCGGTAATGTCGGTACGCTTCAGTCCCCCCATCAGGCACTTCCCGGTAATCACTGAGGCTTCATCCACAGCGGGCAGCGTCTCCCATGCGTGCCAGTTGAACACCTGTACTGGATAGTCCTTCAGCAGTTCAAACATGATGTTTGTACCATGGGCATGCACCGTGTTCATCCATCCTTTTTCTGCCGAGCGTATTACTTCCAGATCATAAGGAACCCCAAATTCTTTGTATTCCTCCGTGGACATGAAGTCATAGGTGCTGCTCTGGGCTGCGAAAAAGATGCCGTCAGCCCCCAGATCCATTACTGCCCGAACCATGTCGCAGGTGGTCTTGGTGATTACTTTGAGAGCATGGTGCACCGCCTCTTCGTCTCCATTGATCAAATACTGACGCAGGGTATTGCCGGAGAGCTTGTTGGCGGTGGTCAGAGGGCTGAAAATAGTGAAGATGACAGGCACGTTTTCATTCTTGACCTTGTCCATCAGCAGGCGCAGACCTTTCAACTCTCGGGCCAGGCTGCCCTCCGTAACCGAACAGGGCTTGAGCTTATACCAGTCCTCACGGCAGGCGATGGGCGTTTTGACCACCTTTGCCACTCCACCCTGAGCCACGGCCGAGTAATCAATCTTGCAGCCGAAATCTTCAATGGCGTACATCCCGTTGTTCATAGTTTTGATAAAATCCACATCATATGTGCGGTAAAACTCATACGTCTTTTCCGCCAACTCTTCCGGGTTCAGGTCGATTCCCGGCAGATGCGTCCAAAAAGAATATGGAAGGGTATCGGGCTGCTCTCCATGGACTGCGGCCCAAATACGTTCTTTCTTGGTCATAGTAAAGCCTCCTAAAATTTGAGAAACTGCGAGCTTGCTTAAGAGGCAGCAGAACGGGACATGGTGAAGGTAAGGCGGCAGGCAACACGGAATGGTTTACGCTCCTGTGTGATGTCCAGTATAGATTTGAATGTTGGTCCTCGTCCAACAAATTTTTACATGGAGTTCACAGGACAAAGATTGTAATCATCATGCAATTCGCCGAATTTTACAGTGTTACAATATTTTTACTGTGCATTCAAGCTGAAAACCTGCTTGATACTGTAGAAATGCGACTATAGAATAACACATAGCTACACGGCAGTAAAAACAGCATGGTGAATTCAGCAGGTGAAAAATTTCTGGCAGGGAAGAAGGTCCTTAGTGAAGGTAAGTACAGGTCGAAATGAAGTTCAAATGTAAAAAAAGAGAGGAAGAATACCATGAAAAAATTGCTTGCGATTGTCTCTGCTTGCACACTTACATTTCTTTTGGCCGCTTGTTCCAGTGGCGGTGCCCAAAGCACATCCGCGCAGAGTTCTCCCAGCAAGATCAGCGATGATTTCCCCGGCGAAACCATTACTCTGGTCTGTCCATTTTCCGCTGGCGGCGGGACTGACCTGGGTGCCCGCTATATGGCCACCGCGCTGTCTGATCAGCTGGGCGTCAACGTAGTGGTCGAAAACGAAACCGGCTCCGGCGGTTGGGTGGCCTGGACCGATCTGATTAACGGCGATTACAGTGATGGCAATACGATCGGCCTGATCAACCAGAATTTCGTCATGGGTGAGATAGATCCTGAAAATCCCCGCGATTATAACCTTGACGATGTCCAGCTGCTTTGCAATCAGGCACTCGACTACAACGTTTTGGCCATTCGCACGAGCGATGACCGCTTTACCGATATAGAGAGCTTCCTTGAGTACGCCAAGAACAACTCCGTTCTGGTCTCCGCTCAGGCCACCGGTATCACCGATGGCGACTCCACCACCGCCGAGTGGTTTAATAAGACCTTCGGCACCCAGATTTCTGTTATTCCTGTGGACGGCGCATCTGACAGCCGCGGTATGTTCCTGGCCGGCGATACCGACGTATTGTTTGCTTCCATTTCCGATGTGCTGAGTTCCTATCAATCCGGTGAGATGAAGATTCTGTGCGTGTTCGCCGATCAGCGCAGTGACTTTATGCCCGACATCCCCACCATTGAAGAAGCTTCCGGTCAGAAACTGATTGCCTTTGCCGCACGTGGTTATTTCTACCCGAAGAGTGTGGACTCCAAGATCGTCTCCTATATGACCGATGCCATGATGAAAGCCATGCAGGATAAGACCTACATCCAGAATATGTCCAGCCTGGGCCTGCAGCTGGACAATACTTCGGGTGACGAGTACGTGGATTTGCTGAACAGTCAGGTGACTACCCGCGAAGCCATCTGGGGTTGATTTTTTTCTTCCCCGCTGCCCGGCCAATATGGCCGGGCAGCTCTAAAAATTTAGACATGGATCGTAATTCGTTGTTAAAAGTGAGGTATGCCCTATGAACAAACAGCTCCACCGGGATGTGTGGGTGGGCGTGGTTTTGCTGATATTCTGCGTAGTGGTGTTCGCAGTTGCAGTGCAGATTTCCGGCCAGGCCGCGTATCTTCCGATTGCTTTGTCCATTCTAATGGCACTGTGTGCACTGGTCATCACGATTAATGGTCTGCGCAAAACCAAGGAGCAGCAGGGACAGTTTCAGTATGCCCTTACCGTCAAGGGCAGCAAGCACGCGTTTATGTTCATGCTGTTTATCTTTATTTACTATCTGCTCTTTCGATATGTGAGCTACTGGGTTGCAACCCCCGTCTTTATAATTTTCGCACAAAAGCATCTGAGGTTAAAATCCTGGTGGGTAAATCTCCTGATTACAGCGCTTTACCTGATTATCAGTTACTTCCTGTTCGTTGTAATACTGAAACTGCCCATCTATAAAGTGGGTGTTTTGGGTCGGTATTTCCGCATTGTTTAAGGAGGCAGGACATACATGTTGGAATATTTAACCGCCGCACTGATGTCATTTACATCTGTTGAAGTTTTGATCGCGCTGGCTATCGGCGTAGTCTGCGGCATGGCCATTGGTATTATCCCCGGACTTGGCCCCTCGGTGGGCATTGCCCTGCTGATCCCGATTACCTTCTCCATGACCCCCACTGCTGCGTTGGTTATGATGACTGCCATGTACACCACCGGCGTATACGGCGGCTCGATTACCGCTGTACTTTGCCACACACCCGGAACAGCCGCATCCGCCGCCACGACCATGGACGGTTATGCGCTGACCGAACAGGGGCGCGGTATGGAAGCTGTTTCCGTCGTTACGGTGGCTTCGGTCACAGGCGGAATCATCGGCGCCATCTGCTTAATTCTGTTTGCCCCCGCGCTGGGCAAGATCAGCTTGATGTTCTCTTGCCTGGAGTATTTCATGATAGCTTGCTTTGGTCTGCTGGTTGTCTCTGGTCTCACCGGTGATAACCGGGCGAAGGGTATTTTCTCGGCACTTCTGGGTCTGCTCATCGGATGCGTCGGCATGGACTCTATCACCGGCGTTTCCCGCTTTACTTTCGGCCAGCTCTGGCTGGAGGACGGCCTGGACTCCACCCCCATTCTGATCGGCCTCTTTTCCATTTCCCAGGTCTTGGTGCTGGTAGATCGTCTTATGCGCGGTACCGGCTCCACTATTGTCGAGGACCCCGCCAAAGGTTTACAAGGAAAACGCTGGGAAAAGGGCAATACCAAAAAGCTGGCTCCCACCATGATGCGCGGTTCGCTTATCGGCGCGTTTGTTGGGTTCATTCCCGCCGCTGGCTGCTCGATTGCCGCATGGATCAGCTACAGCATGGCGAAACGGACCTCCAAGCATCCGGAGGAATACGGGAAGGGATCCTTTGTGGGCATTGCTGCGTCTGAGTCCGCCAACAACGCCGGTTGCGGCGGCGCCATGATTCCACTATTCACTTTGGGTATTCCGGGAAGCCCTGTTACTGCGATTCTATATGGGGCTATGCTGATGCATGGCCTGCAGCCGGGCGGTCAGCTGTTTACCGGTAAGCAAGCTGTCACCACTTATTCCATCTTCCTGGGCTTTCTGCTGGCCAACGTACTGATGGGCATTATCGGACTAACAATGGCCCGGCAAATGGCTCGTATTTGTCTGGTCCCGAACTCCGTGCTGGTACCCATCATTGTGGCACTGGCCTGTATCGGTACCTACGCGCTAAGCGACAGTATGATGGAAGTGGTTGTCATGCTGGTGTTTGGGTTAATTGGTTATGTGATGAAGATATTCGATTTTGACCCCGCCCCCCTGGTTCTGGGTGTGGTGCTGGCCAATATTCTGGAGTCCAACTTCCGCCGTGCTCTCATTATGGCGGCTCCCAAAGGCGGTCTTATTCCCTATTTCTTCACCCGTCCCATTTCGATCATTATTGCACTGGTCATCATAGCCTTTGCTCTGGCGCCAATGATTGGGAAACTGATGAATAAAAAGGCCTGAGACGCTCAAGCTTTTTAAATACACACTTCTTACCCGATTTGCACCTTTCAGGTGCAGCGTTCAAGTTTTCGTACACAGGAGGCCCCGCCTATGGCGGGGCCTCCTGATCTCTATTGGGAGGGGGGCGATCAATTTTCATATGCTCTTGAAATATTTTCCCACAGTGCAATGCGGCGTTTTTGTCCGGCGAAATGACACCGCCCTGCTATTGTGCGATGCGCGGCAGATACCATTGCCCCGTATTTCACAGCCGGTAAACTGGTACAAAACTGACAGAAATTTGGACAATCTAAAAATTAATTTTATGGCAACCTAACAAAAAGTGTTGCTTTTTAAAGGTGAACCTTTTATACTGAAGATATGCCAGCGCTATGGAGAGTTACGGATAACTTTTGCTCCCCTTTTCGTATCTATGGACCTCCGCCGGTTTTTCGGTTCTGGCAAATAAATAAAAGGAGCCCTTCAAATGAAGAATCATCCAACTCAGCAGGACGCCCGGGTAGAGAACATCTACCGTCTGGACGGACGCGTGCCCATCGGAAAGGCGATCCCCTTCGGCCTACAGCACGTGCTGGCCATGTTCGTGGCGAACGTGACGCCCCTCATCATCATCGCTTCGGTGGCGGTGTACAACGGACAGCCGTTCAGCGGCATTGAAACCGCCCGGCTGCTGCAAAACTGCATGATCATTGCTGGCATCGGTACCATGCTGCAACTCTACCCCATCTGGAGGATCGGCTCCGGCCTGCCGGTGGTCATGGGCGTCAGCTTCACCTTCCTGGCGGCGGCCATGGCGACCGCCTCTCAGGACTACGGCATTATGGTTGGCGCGATCATTGTCGGCGGTTGCTTTGAGGGTATCCTCGGCCTGACGGCGCAGTACTGGCGGAAGATCATCACGCCGATTCTCTCCGCCTGCGTGGTTGTCGCCATCGGATTGAGCATCCTGAGCGTCGGCGTCTCCTCCTTTGGCTCATCATCCGCTTACCCACTGGGTTCCTGGCAGAATCTGCTGGTGGCAATCATCACGCTGGCGGCAGCGCTGATTTTCCACACGACGATAAAGGGCGTAGCAAAGCAGCTCTATGTCCTGATGGGCATGATCGTGGGCTATATCGTATCCATCTTCTTCGGTATGGTGGATTTTGGCGCTATGGCAAGCACGATCAAGGAACTGGGAGTTGTAGCCGTGCCGCAGCTGTTTGCCTTCAAACCACAGTTCCAGATCGGGCCAATTTTGTCTTTCTGCCTGGTGTTTATCGTCTCTGCGGTGGAGACTATCGGCGATACCACCGCCACCTGCACCGGCGGTCTGGGCCGTGATATCACGCCCAAGGAGGTCTCCGGCTCCCTGTGCGTAGACGGTTTTGCATCTGCCATCTCCGGCGGCGTATTCGGCTGCTCACCTATTACATCCTTCAGCCAGAATGTGGGTCTTATTTCCATGACCCATGTGGTCAACCGCTACTGCATCATGTTCGGCGCGCTGGCCATGATTCTGGGCGGTCTGTTTCCGCCCATCGGCGCGTTCTTTACCACGCTGCCAGACTGCGTGCTGGGCGGATGCACCGTCATTATGTTCGGCGCAATCATGATGTCCGGCATCAAGATGATGCACGAAGCGGGCATGAACAACCGCAATACCCTCATTGCCGCCACTTCCATCTGTCTCGGTGTGGGCGTGACGCAGGTGGACGGCTTCTTCAATAACCTTCCCAGCGTGTTCGGTGACATCTTTGCCGGCAACATGGTGGCCGGCGTGTTTGTGGTGGGCATGATTCTGGAGCTGTGTCTGCCCAAGGATCCGAAGCGTTACGAGGTATAAACTGGATCGACGCGCGGGCGCTCCGGATAAAATAAAGAGATGGCAAGTATTAAGAGGAAGATTGTATAGGATTTCCTGCAGAAACGGCTGTTTTAAAGCGTTTCCACCGCCCGAAAAAGAATAGATGAATCCCTTGGAGCCGCAAGGCTCTAAGGGATTCATTTGGCGGACAACGCGGGACTCAATTTTAGAAAAACAATGTTAGGTAGTCTCTGATTGTTACTTTTTTGCTTTATTTATAAGAGAAGCTTATATATAGATTTCTTAAAAAGCAATTGAAATGTATTGTTAGCAGAATAATATTGTGGTAACTTTATATTAAGTCGTTTCTGATTTCGCTTTGAAGACGATTTTTTACTGATAATGAGTAAGACATAAAATCGCTTTGCTTGGAAGCAAGATGCCCGTCGGCATAGAAACGCAAATTTTGGTTTGGACACACTGGAGAAAGAGGGCTTATCCGTTGAAAAGAGCAATTGCGGCAATGACTTTGGCATTCGTGCTGGTGAGTACGATCTTCGTACCTGCCGGGGCGGCGGCAAGCTGGACTGGAAAAGATGCGCTGGGGAAGCAGGCTCCCGATATTGAAAATGTCAAGTGGCTTCTCGCACCCACAATGGACGGAACGATTACTACGGCATATCGATATAAAGACAGATTGTCGTACAGCACAGGGCTATACTTTTTTCACGGCACGAAAGACGGGATTATTGACAGATACGGCAATGTTGTTCTTCCAGCCAAGTATGGAACAGTGGATACGGATGGAAAGGTGATTGCTGCCAGCCTGACGCGGGATACACGCAACGCGGATACGGCGCTTTTTACCATGACCGGCAAACAGATCACAAAGCATATCTATTCCCAGTATGTCTCTGACAGCTATTTTAAAGATAAAAACGGAGAATTCTGCCAGGTATTTGCCGGAGGGCAGAAATGCTATGTGAACCTTAAAACTGGCAAGGAACTGCCCCGTGTGCGGGAGATCGGCTACTTTGACGAAACGGGCCTTGCGGGATTCACGGACTCCAACAATAAGGCCGGCTACATGGATACTGCGGGAAAGCTGTATTATGCGCCCACTTCCTTGAATATGGACTATGTGGGGCCAAGCAATGGGGTTCTTTTCTGCACATTTAAGGATGCAAGCGGCAAAAAGGGCGAGGGCGTTTATACAGCGGACTATAAGCCTATTGTGGTAAATACAGACCCCAATAAAGATATCTACTGTTCCCCGGAAACCAAGCTGATTTCTCTCAGCGTCAGCACGGCAAAGAACGCGGACGACTTCAAAGTAACCCTATACGACTACTCTGGTAACGTTCTCAAGGATGGAATTGGCGACGGTTCTTCAATTCAGGATTATTTGGACGAGAACGGCCACCGGATTGTCGATTATTGGGATATACAAAACGGTGTTCGGAGGGAACTTCTCTGGGACATAGATGCCGATACCACGGCGCTGGGAGAAAATGACGGCTTTCCCGAGGGGTATTATGAAGACGGGCAGCTCCAATCCGGATATTTTGAAGCTGTGCGCGGGGTAAAATCCGGACGGAATCAATGGATTGTGCCGCCCCATTTTTCTTCCATCGATACATTCACCGGAAAGAATGACACTTGTATTATAGCGGCTTCCTTTACTGGCAATGTGCTGAGAAACAGCAGTTCCGTCTGGAAATTGTATTCTTTGGAGGGAAAAGTCCTCGCCAGTGGAACAAATCAGTGTTTGGCCCCCTCCATTACCTACCGGGTGGACGGCGATGAGCTATCAAACGGCTATCTCTTGTGCCGCCGACTGGAGAGTGACGGCAGATATGGTGACGAGGGTGCGCTCTATAACGAAGATGGAAAGCAGCTCACTCCTTTTGGGTACGATTTTGAAGTTTGGAACAACTGCGTTTCAATGGGCAATTGGAAAGATTGGGAGAATGGATCTTCTGTTGGCACCGCATATAATTGCTCCGTATATGATCTCGACGGAAAGTTGATTACTGCCAACAATCCATACCGCCCCGAGGGCAGGTGCCGCGCAAGCAAAGCAGAGGGACTTTCGGCCGTTCTGGCAACAGACGGGTCTGGGCTGTACGGATATTGCGACGAAAATTTCAAGCTTGTGATTCCCTGCGTATTTTCCAGAGTAGATGAGTTTGTTGATGGTCAGGCATGGGTCCAGTACCAAGGCAAGTGGGGAGTCATCAACAATCCTAATAACAAGACGGCTGACGCGGTGTGGATGAAGCATCTCTGCAAATAGTATTACGGGAAGCGCCGCGTCGAGATGTTAAACCTGAGATTATAAAAGGGTACGCCTGATAAATTTGGCGCACCCTTTTTATAATGATAAATGGTCCCCTGTTGAAATATATCTGGCCGACATTTCCGTACGCGTTGGTAAACACACGAATCATGGAACCGGCGGCTTGCTGGAAACTGCTCAAAAAATACCGCCGCCACAGCTGCCGCGGCAAAAAACAAGGAGACCTCACTTTGGTGATGTTGCCCCGTGGGGGTTTACATGCTCATGGGAATATCCAGTAGTGTTGAAATCTGTAAGACTTTGGTATATGCTGTTGTTGGCAATATATGGGCATTAGTAGCATAAGCCTCAATTTCCCAGTTGCGGCAGGGAATGTTGCGGGATTGCCCATTGCATTTGTGTTCTGGATATCAACTTGAAATTTCCAGACGATTGGAGTGTGGTATTAATGTATGATCATGCAAAGAAAACCACTATCGACAATAAAAATCAGCAGAGCAAGACCAATACCAATACCAACTTACCCTGCAATATACCTAACTCGGCATTACTGAATTTAATTGAAAAAACGTCGCAAACCAGCAACAGCAATAACCAGTACGAGATGTCGAAAGAGTTGAAGCAAAAATTTAAAAGGAACTATTTCAGCCACGACAGAAACTGCTTGAAGGATGAGGGCAGTAATGTATCAGGCTTGCCTGACAACCTGAAAACCGGCATTGAGAATCTGTCAGGTATGGATATGAGCAATGTGAAGGTGCATTATAACTCAAATCAGCCTGCTGCATTAGGCGCTTTGGCGTATACCCGCGGAACAAATATCTATGTCGCCCCCGGACAGGAAAAGCATATACCGCATGAAGCCTGGCATGTTGTGCAGCAATCTCGGGGCAGGGTCATGCCAACGCTGCAAATGAAAGGCAGTTCAATAAGCGATGACAGCTCACTTGAAAGAGAAGCGAACACCATGGGAGAATGTGCTTCACGTGTTGGCAGCACCAGCGCTGCTCGGCAGCGTAGTATTGAATCCAGTGCCATAAGCGCTCCAACTGGTGCCGTCACACAATTCATGAAAGCACCGCCACCTGATAAGGAGAATAGAGGCTTTTTCGGCTATATCTGGGATGCCTTAAAAAGCTTTTTATGGAGTACGCCAGATCAACAGACATCCGCACAGCGTCAGGAGGAACCAGAAACCCAAAAGCCACTTTCGGCAACGAGAGAGACATCTGCTCCACTCCTTCAGGAGGAAAAACCATTAAGCCAGATTCAACTATCTGAGCCAATAAAAGCTGTTTCCGGAGAAAGCCTTTCAAGAAGTCTCTCCCATACAAGTGAGGGACACCCTCAAGAGCTGTCTCCAAGCTTTTTTGCCCCGCAACAGGAACTTTCAGAAAGCCCGGTAAAACTACCTGCTCAATCACCGGATTTATTGAAAGCACCCCATTCCAAAGAAGGTGGCACAAAAGAAAAGTATCACAAAAAGGAACCTAAAAAACCAAAATGGAAAGTGAAAACGAGAGAAGAACGCCCTGCCGCTGCCTCCCCAAAAACTGAAACTGTGCTGCCAGATCCACGTGAAGGGTATACGGCTCATGATATGTATAAATCAAGAATATGCGTTAGAGGAATGGAAAATGTTGAGGCAAGGCACGTGAATACGGTCTATGAACACCTCTTCAATGGCAATTTTCATCAATCAGAAAAAATTAAGGGAGCGACTTCATCGGATTATTATTTACATTTATGCAAAACCGATCCAACTTCATTATACCTGGTTACCAAAGACGGCGATCAGCATTTTACAATTATAAGACAGGGTCAAGTCAGTGATGGGTGGCATGATTTCCGATAATTGCTGATTTACCTCAGTTTGGGGACGATTTCTTTATTTCAAGCAGTTTGTTTATGATATGTTCAAGCTCCAGGACCCGATATAATACGCAGATAAGCAGAAATTTTTTCGAGGTAATCACTATGGCTTCTAATACAAATCTTACGCGAGAGATGGCTGTTCAACTCATTAAAAAGCAAGAGGTAATATGCCCGAATTGCGGAAAAGAAACGCTGCGTTCTCGCTACACCTACAAAAATCAGAACGTGGAGTATATGTGCCCCTCCTGTAAAGAGATTTATCACCCGACCAAGTTAATTTAGCGAGGTGAATTCATTGGTTGAAAAAACCGTGTCGGTGGAAATATGAAGCTGGCGCATGAGGTCAGCATGGTGACCTATGTTTATTACAATGAAACTCTATATCCGTAATGAGGTATAAAATCATGTTCATTTCAGTAGCTCATCCGGAATTTCTGAAAGTTACGGATTTGCAGACGCATCAATCTTATCTTGGAGGCGCACAGGAATGGTATGCGTCTGAATGGGGACGCAAAGCCGGCTGTGGCCCCACTTGTGCCGCAAATCTAACTGCCTATCTGGCGCTGACCCGCCCGACACTGCGGGCTTTATACCATGGCAAGGACACAGACCGCATGGAGTTTCTCCGGCATATGGAGAAAATTTTTCCCTTTGTTGCACCTGGACCTATGGGCCTCAACCGAGTGGAATTATTTTCGGAAGGCGTGGTTGCTTTTGCCGCCAGCCGGAATATTTTATTGATCCCCCATGTATTCGCTGTTTCGGGCAATCGCAACCCAGATCGCCCGCCAGTTTCCGCGCTTATGGAATTCGTCCGGGCCGGACTTGCCGCCGACTGTCCGCTGGGGTTTCTCAATTTATCACGGGGCCGTGAAAAAAATCTGCAAGATTGGCACTGGATCTCGATTATCTCGGCGGATTTCGAAACTGACCAACTAACAGCGCGCGCATCCGACGAAGGGGTTTTGCGCGAGTTCGACTTGCGGCTGTGGTATCTGAGCACGCGGATGAACGGCGGATTAGCTTACTTCACACAGTAAAAAAAGTTCCGTCGGATTTTTTAGGGCATGCTGGTCGGTATTGAGGTACTTCCAAAATGCCGGGATCACAATTTGGAAGCTTTAAGCCAAAGAGCTTGCGCAGCTTATCGGTTGATAAGCTGCGCATTAAAGCGGTCGCAGAGCTGGCACGGCAAGCTGTGTAATGGATCTGCCGTTTTTCCAGCACCGGCAGTAAATGTCCGTGCATTTCTTATACTGCGCGAAGCGCTTTTTTGCCGCCCCCGCATCTCCATATACCTTCCAGCAGCCAACGCACTTGAAATTCCTGGCTCGATTCTCAATGAATCCCCGCACATCCTCCGGAGGATAGCCGAGAAACAGTCCGATTTCATGTGGGAATTCCCCGCCTCCGTTCAGCCTTCGTATCAACTCCGAGAGACATTCTACGGGTTTTGTGTTTTGATACCCGGAAGCCAACAGAATACTGACCGCGTCCATGTTGGACAAATCCCTTTTCAGTTGATCCGGGCGGAACAGGTAGATCAATGCGCGTCCATTCATATACCGCAGTGGCATTGCGCATAATCCCTTTGGTTTAAGAGCCTGGTTCAGCAGGCGTATCTCGCGGATAATCTCCTCCCTGGTGGAATACAGGCAAGAGACAAGACTTCCGGTTTTTAGTCCGGCCAGCGTCGGAGAACAATATTTTATCAGCAGTTCTTCCAGAGAAAGCGCCACCTCGCGTTCTATATGAAATGCATCGGAGCGCCTCTGGTTCCGGCCCGGTGCCTTACTTTGTCATTTTGTGCGGTACAGTGCGGTTTTTATTCACCAGGCTATCGTCATGAAACATGTCTTGTTCCTATTATTATCGGATTTCGCAAATTTACTGGCAAAAATTCAGAGCCAACTGTGTCATCACAGCGGCCGATGTGGGAATGCCGTCCTCATCAAAGCGGATATTACTGCTATGAAGGCCCTGATGTGTGGACGGGTCACTGCTGCCAGTTCCCATACGGAAAAGTGCTCCCGGAGCATATTCCAAATAATGAGAAAAGTCTTCCGACCCCATAGAGGCGCTGGGAAGTTCGACTGCACCATTGGGTCCAAGAACCGTTTCAGCGGCCGCTAAAATCAAATTAATGGCGGTATCGTTATTAATCAGGACAGGCATACCCTCCTGAATGATTACTTCCGCCTGTGCTCCCATGGCCTCGCAGACTGAAGCGGATATACGGCGAATGGATTCGGCGGCTTTGGTTCGCCAAACCGGATTTAATGTTCGCAGGGTTCCTTTCAGAACAACTTGATCCGGGATGATGTTCGGCGCGGAAGCTGCTTCAACAACCCCAAAACTCAGGACCACAGACTCCAGCGCGGGCACTTGACGGGATACCATGGCCTGTAGCTGTGTGACGAGATAGGCAGATATGGTGACGGGATCGATGCAGCGGTAGGGATGGGCCCCATGACCACCTTTCCCGTGAATGGTGATAGTGACCGCGTCGGAAGATGCCATGGCTCCACCTCTGAAATAACCGATTTTCCCAGCCGGAGTATCCGGCCAGGTATGAGCCGCCACAATCAGATCCGGGGTGGGATTGGTCATGGCGCCATGAGCAAGCATGGCCTGAGCTCCGCTTCCAATTTCCTCTGCGGGTTGAAAAAGGAACTTTACTGTACCTGAAAATTCGTTTTCCAAGGCTTTCAGAGTGCGGGCACAGAGCAGTAATGCGGATGTATGCAGATCGTGTCCGCAGGCGTGGCAGACCCCCGGATTCTGCGAACAAAAAGACAGCTTTGAATTTTCCGCCAATGGAAGCGCGTCAATATCGCACCGCAGGGCCAGAACCTTCCCGGCACCATCTTTTTTTCCGTGCAGGATGGAAATGACGCCGGTAGGCAATCCTGATTTTTCGATTTCCAAGCCATAATCCATCAGCTCTTTGCTGATAAATGCGGTCGTTTTAAATTCTTTGCCGCTGAGTTCCGGACGCTGGTGTAACTGCCGCCGCACTTCAATTGCGTGAGTACGATACTCTGCAATAAGTTCATGAACATTCATAATTGTTTCCTTTCCATCTGGTAAGAGGGCGGAGCCTTGCAGACTCCGCCCCCCAAGTTTACTGCCGGACTGATGTGAGATGCAATTAGCCGTTGTTGGCAATCTCCAGAACTTGCTTGTACCCGTCTTCGCCCCAAGTCTGAACGCCCAGCTTATCGCGGACGGATTGCGTGGCTTCTTTAAATCCCGTCAAATCAGGTTCCAGCACGGTCATGCCCGCATCCGTGCAGGTTTTCATATCCTTCTCCATAGCGGTTTCCAGATAATCTTCTGCATAGCTGCAGGATTCCTCAACCGCGCTGTCAATCAGCTTCTGATATTCATCGGACAACCCGGTGTAGAAGTCGTTGTTAATCATCACAAAAGCAGGCTTGACAATGTGATCGGTAATGACCAGGTATTTGCAGATGTTCTGGAAACCGTAGGAGACAATCGTTTCGATGGGGTTCTCCTGACCATCTACCACACCGGTCTGGATTGAACTGTATACATCGCCCATATCAATGGGGGTGGGGTTGGCTCCAAAAGCGGTGAATGTGTCCACATAATAATCTTTGGTCGGGACACGGATTTTTAGGCCCTTCATGTCTGCCAAAGAGTTGATCGGAGTATTGCAGGAGATAATACGGGGACTGCGGGGCAGCAGACCCAAAATGCGGGTATTACGGGTGTCGATGCTCTGCTGAATGTACTGCTTGCCCAAATCGGAAGACAAAAATTCCTCATACTGGCCAAGATCACTGAACAGATAGGGCAGGCACAAATATTCAATCTCCGTAATGCCGGGGTCGCCGGAGGACATCATCTGCAGCTGATTCATGGAAACCTGCTCCACTTGCTCGTCGGTAGCTCCGGCTGTATTGCTGGGATACAAGTCCACCGTAATGACGCCGTCACTTCCGTCTTCCACCAATTCCTTAAACTTCTTCATACCCTCATAGGCAGCTTCGCCATCGGTGGCCCACGTGCTGTATTTTATGCTGATACTTCCCTTGGCTGCCTGACTGGATGAGGCGCTGCTGCTCGAATTTGATCCGGAACCGGAGTTGGTTCCAGAGCTGCCGCAGGCGGTTAAACCGAGTGCCAGAATTGCGGAAAGAGCGAGACATACAATTTTTTTCATTTTTTCTTCTCCTTTTTTATATTATCCTTTGCCCATACGGGCTATAGATAGCTGGAAATCAGGAACCGAAAACAAGATTGGGGAGAAACAGGCTCAGCTGAGGAATAAAAGTGATGATAAGAATGGCCAGAATCAATGGAAGATACAGCGGCAGCATTGCTTTTGTCAGACGGGAGAACCCCATTTTAGTAATGCTGTTGACCACAAAGAGCATACTTCCCACGGGGGGAGTACAGCCGCCAAAGGTCAGAGTGACTACCATAATCAGGCCAAAATGAACGGGATCGATACCAATTGCCGTGGCTACCGGAACGAGAATCGGCGCCAGTACCATCAACGCCTGGCTGGCCTGCATAAAAAATCCGATGATGATCAGAATCAGCAAGATGAGCAGGATCAGCAAAGTCCGGTTGCTGGTCAGAGAGGTCATGGCAACTACCAGATGCTCCGGGGCCTTGGACATAGTCATTACCCAGGAAAAGCAGGCGGCTGCAGCCAGAATAAACAAGTTATTCATGCTGTCTACCCCCACCTTCTTCAAAGATGAGTAAAACTGCTTAACCGTCAGGTTGCGATATACAAAAAAGCCAATTATAATACCATAGGCAACTGCAATCGCAGCAGATTCCGTCGGGGTAAAGACACCGCTCATCGTACCGCCGATAATAATAATGGGCATCATCAGGGCGGTGACACCGCCCTTAGTGGCTGCCCAGGCTTCTTTGCGGGTCGCGCGGGGATCGGAAGGATAGCCCATTTTCTTTGAATAAAAGTAGGTATAGCCCATCTGAAAAAGTGCAATTAAGAGTCCTGGCAAGATTCCTGCAATTAACAGACGGCCTACATCCGCCTGAGCCAGAATTCCGTAAAGCACCAGAGTAATGCTGGGCGGAATAATCGGACCCACGCAGGAGGATGCCACTGTGATTGCGGCGGAAAAGTCCAGGGAATAGCCCTCTTTTACCATGGCCGGGATCAGAGCGCTGCCCAAGGCGGCGGTATCCGCTGTGGCCGAGCCGGAGACACCGGCAAAAAACACGGAGGCCACAATATTCACCTGTGCCAGGCCGCCCTTAAAATGGCCCACCAGAACCTTTGCCAGTCGAATGATTTTGTCTGTTACACCGCTGATATTCATCAGCTCGCCGGCCATGAAGAAAAAGGGAATGGCAAGCATTGTAAAGCTGTCGGCTCCGCTCACCATGCGTTGAACGACCATGGAAAGATCCGTCCCCATCGCGATCATATATCCCGCGGAAGCCAGCGCCATGGAAAAGGCCACTGGTACGCCAACCAGCATCAGAAGGATCAATGCCAAAAAGAAAATTCCAAGTGACATGGTTCATCCCCCGTCTTTCAATGAAAATTCACCATTCCGAAAACGCCTGAAATCGGTGATTACCCTCAGAAGAGTGTATATAGCCATCAGTACCAAGCCCACTACGCCGGCCAACCGCCAGACACCGTTAGGAATATGCAGCGCCGCAGAGCGGGTATACCATGCCGCGCGTACGACAGCCATCCCCCGATAGGAACAGATCAGGCAAAAGACAATAATCACAAGCTGGCGGAGCAGATAAACTGCAAACTGTGCTTTTGTGGGTAACTTTTCAATTACGGTATTGAGCATCATGTTACTGTCATCGTAACAGGAGACTGCAGCCCCGAAAAAACACATCCAGATTACCGTAAAACGAACCAACTCTTCACTCCAGACCAAAGAGTCGTTCAGCACATACCGGCAAAACACCTGCAAACACGTTACCAGAATGATCAGTAGAAACATCAGCCCGACAGCATGCCGCAAGGGGGCCGCATAATCAAGTCTTCGCTTCAATAGATCCCTCCTCCTTTTTAAAGACTTTTTTTCATGAATTCCACAATGCGATCCACGCAGCGGTCTACAATTGACTTGCCTTTCTCCGCTGTGGCAACCTGAGCGTCACCGATCATACCGATGGCTGTTTTCTCTGTAAAAGGAGCATATTGCAAAATGTCGGGATATTCGTTTGGAATAGCCTCTACACAGGCAATCTCGTTCTCGTCGATCAGATCCGGGAATAAATACTTCATAACGCTGGTGCCGCACTCGCTGGCGTGCCCGTGTGCCATCGCCCCTGTATACTGGAGTTCCGGGCAATGATTCTGTGTAAAACGCCACCAGTCAATCTGAAACGCTTTAATTCCATATTTCTGCTGATAGACCTTGACCAGATAACTAATGGTATCCACATTACCGGCATGTCCAGTAATGAACGCGAAATTTTTCAGGCCGTCGTCGATCAGCATCTGCATCAGGGCATTCACGTAATCTTCCACCAACTTGCGGGGCGCTGCAAAAGTGCATGGAAATGCAGCCAGCGCGCTGGACTCTCCCATTTCCAGAGTGGGGGCAATGAGGGCGCCGGTCCGATCAGCCACACGTTCGGCAATCGCTTTTGCCACAAGCAGATCCGTTCCCATGGGGAGATGCGGCCCGTAAATTTCACAGGCGCCTGTCGGAATGATCACGGTTGGATTTTGTTTTACCCGCTCCAGATATTTTTTTCCGCTCATTTTCCGAATGTAATTTGTCATATTCTTTCATCTTCCTTATCTATTTGAATTGCATAGGATGCGTAATTACTCTATAATATTTTGTAAGATGTTTAATAGAATTTTAACATATTCAGCCTGATGCCGTGCTGAATTTATCGCATTGCATAATTCGGTTTGTGAATTATTGCATAGAGATATCAGCACCAAATAATATATTTCCATTGGAACGAGCAATTTTTTGTATACAATGCACAAAATTACACCCGGGCAATGAGAACGATTAACCTTGACCAGCGGATTAAAGGGGGCGTATGAAATGACATTTGAGGATATTGAATGCTTCATTCATCTGGCGAATTGCCTGAATTTTACCAAAGCGGCGGAAAAAGTACATATTTCCCAAACGACCATGACCCGCCGCATCAGCAAAATGGAAGAGGAACTGAATGTGCAGTTGTTTAAACGGAGTAAGCACCATGTGGCTTTGACTGTGGCAGGCCGTGAATTCTTCCAGACTGCGCCCAGGCTGTTGGAAAATTACCATAACAGCGTCATTCAGACGCACAATGCAGCGACTGGACAGCGGCATTTTTGCGTGGGAATTGGTTCGTATGAGCAATACTTGCTGGCGCCCTTTTTACAGAGATTTCTGCGCAAGTATCCGGAAATACATATTGCATGCCTCCAATATTGCTATTATGATCTCTTGGATAAGTTCAACCGCAACATGATGGACGTGATTCTTACCAGCGATCAGTTTTTACTTCTTGAGCCGGAGGACCTCTATAAAAAAGTCCCCATTTATACGGGAAACTGGGAGCTGTGTTTAAGCCGGGAAAATGCTCTTTCAGAAAGCCGGATTATTCATTCCGACCAATTGTCTGACGAGGTGCTCATTACGATGAATACCGGCAGCACCTTGGATGTACGGTCCTATTACCATCGGTATTTTAATCTTCGTAACGTCAACAGCGTAAATTCCTGCGACAGCAAACTGACTCTGGTAAACGCTAATGTGGGAGTTGGATTGATCCCTGCTTTTGTTGACACTTGCAGCTATCCAAATGTTATCTGCCGTGATTTGGAGCCGCCGTATCATCCCAGAAATTTCTACGCTGTTTGTAAAAAAGAAAACAAAGAAATCATGGTGCGAAACTTCATGGATGAAATTGCAGAATATTATTCCTCTGCGAACGAATAACGTTAAGTTAGCGGAGACGGTGATATCCCACGCCGCATAAAAGCCATCCTTTACAGCCTGGGCCGGTCGATCCGTATGCGTGTGTGCGGGGATCATTTCACTGAAAGAAGAAAACCCGCGCGGGAAAGGAGGCGGCGGGGTTTTACCGGTCAAAAACAGCGCCTTTGCCTCTTCCAACAGAAAAGAGACAAAGGCGCTGTTCTGCGTTCGCTGCGGTACCGCTCTTATTGTTGCGCTGCAATACAGACCCAGATCGCGAAGGACTCCAGGGAACATTCAACAAATATCCGACGCTCTAACAGCTGCACCCGCTTTCACATACACAGGCAAAGACCTCTGCTCTCAGCGGATTGCTCAGTGAGGATGTTTTCTCTTCACCCCGACACCGCATGGCACCGTGGGGCGGATCGCTGAATTTGTTATAAAGACTACTCGTTTCCATCAGCACGTTTTAAATTGTAAAATTAGTTGCATTCTACGTCACTTTTTCGCATCCTGTCAATTGCCAGCTCAACCAAAATACACAGGAATTCTTTGCACTGCTTTGGATTAAAGGGGTCAAATGAAATTCTAAATACCAGTTTTACATGAAAAACTGAATTAAGCGTTGCACGACAGTTCGGAGTACAATACAGGAAGTGGTTGCCTGCCTGCACGGAGAGGAGCTGTTATGGATACCAAGAAGGGCAACCAAAAACATCTCACCTATATGGATAGGGCGTTCATAGAACAGTCCTTGGAAGCCGACATGAACTTCCGTCAGATTGCAGAGGAACTCGAAAAAGATCCATCGACGATTTCAAAAGAAATCAGAAAACACCGGATTATTTCCAGCAGCAAAGGCGGGCGGGGCTTCACTGATTGCCGTTTGTCACCGACGTGTCAGAAGCAGAATATATGCTTAAAGTCAGGCTGTCACTACTATTGTGCAACCTGTAGCCGATATCGCTGTGACAAGCGATGCGGAGATTACATTCCAACTGCCTGCGACAAACTGAGCAAACCGCCGTATGTTTGTAACGGATGTGAGCGACGCCAATACTGCCGTTTGGGAAAGTATTATTACCGCGCAAAATTTGCTGATGACAGCTATATCGCCATTCTCTGCGAAAGCCGCAAGGGTATCGATATGACCCCAGAGGAGTTTGACCATCTGGATAAGCTTGTATCACCGCTCATTAAGAAGGGGCAATCGGTAAGCCATATTTTTACGAAGCACAAAGATGAGATAACCTGTTCGAAGCGAACGCTGTACAACTATCTCGGCGATGGAAAGCTCACCGCCAAAAGCATAGATCTTCCTAGGAAGATGCGCTACAAGCCGAAGAGGAAGAATGCAAAGATCACTAGGGCCGTCCCGAACGACCGGCTTGGGCGTACGTATATAGACTTCCAGAAGTACCTAAAGGAAAATCCGGACGTGAGCGTCGTCGAGATGGATACTGTTCACGGTAAGATGGGCGGCAAGGTTATGCTGACTATGTTCTTCCGAAACAGCAGTCTAATGCTGGCTTTTCTTATGAACGGCGCGACGCGGGAGAATGTGCTGGTAGTGTTTGAATGGCTTGAAACCGCTCTTGGGACCGAGATTTTTCAAAAGACGTTTCCTGTCATACTGACAGACAACGGCGCCGAATTCCATTCTCCGGAATTCATGGAATGTACCCGACGGGGAGAGCTTCGAACGAAGATCTATTTTTGTGATCCCAACGCATCCTGGCAAAAAGGTCAGCTTGAGCGAAATCATGAATTCATCCGCTATGTCATCCCGAAAGGGCGGAGCTTCGATCATCTGAGCCAATCTGACGTGACGCTGATGATTAACCACATAAACAGTCTGGCCAGAGACAGCCTACGCGGCATGACGCCCTATGAGGCTTCCATCTTTACTCTTGATCCAAAGGCACATCGGAAGCTACATCTCAAGCCAGTCCCGCGAGATGATGTCATACTCAAGCCGAGCTTGTTTAAGCTAGCTAATACCTAAAAATCGACAAGGGACAGCGCCTTAATCGCTGCCCCTTGTATCACACCTTGTGCAGGCTGACACCTCCATACCGCTTTTCAGGGCGACTGGAATTTAGCCTTGCACACAAAATCCCAATCGTCGGCTTTGCTGTGCTGTTTTTCACGCTCTTGCGTGAAAAATTAACTACAAAACACCTATTCAGGTTGCCCGTCGCACATTGGCAATGCTTATTATACGAGTTTTTCTTTTGCATATCAATTTTTGGCTCAAGGGTAGAAGTTGCTTCTGCACTTAACCCTTTGGATTAAAGGACGATTTATCGCCGGCCAAATTCAAAATTTAACATCCGCTATTCATTGCGGTACATACGATTGCCGGTTTGTAAATGCCTCGGGCCGCATCCTGTTGTAAAATTTTTTTACAAATTCTATTGACAATTTGAAAAAAACACGATATCGTTGCATCTAACACAACGAACAGATGCGATGACGGGGAAAAAGTCCCATTGGGATGCTTCAGAGAGTTGCCGGACGGTGCGAGGCAATGCGGAGCGATGGGATGTCACTGGCCCTTGAGCATTCAGGCTGAGCCCTTTATTGGATTTAGGCCTGAACGGGTTTCCTCACCGTTACCAGAGAGGCGAAATTCACCCGGCAAACCGGGCCGATTTTGAAAGTGGGCATGCTGACGCATGCCAACGAGAGTGGTACCGCGGAAGTTACAAGGCTTTCGTCTCTTTAAGCAGAGACGAAAGCCTTGTTTTTTTCGACTTTTTCCGGCTGCGCCTGTTCTTTGCGAAACTTTAAAAGCAGGAGGTCCTTTCCGAAATGAACAGAATTAAGATTTTTGACACGACGCTGCGGGACGGGGAGCAATCGCCGGGCTGCAATATGAACCTGAAGGAAAAAATTGAGATGGCGCGGCAGCTGGAGCAGCTTGGTGTGGACGTCATCGAGGCTGGGTTTGCCATCGCCTCCCCCATGGATTTTCGGAGCGTACAGTCCATTGCGGAAATGGTCACAGGTTGTACGGTCGCCAGCCTCGCCCGCTGCACAAAGGGTGACATTGACGCCGCCTGGGAAGCCGTGAAATGCGCGAAGCATCCGCGCATCCACGTGTTCCTGGCCACCAGTGACATCCACATGGAATACAAATTGAAAATGACAAGGGAGCAGGTGGTTTCGACCATTTCCGAAATGGTTGCCTATGCCCGTTCCCTGTGTGCCGATGTGGAGTTTTCCGCGGAAGACGCATCCCGGTCCGATCCGCCTTTCCTGGCAGAGTGCTACTCTGCGGCCATCGCATCGGGTGCCACGGTGATCAATGTTCCCGATACCGTGGGCTATTCTACGCCCGAGGAGATGAGCGGCTTGATTACCTTCCTCCGCCAGCACGTTCCAGGTATCGAGGGTGCGGAAATTTCCGTCCACTGCCACGATGATCTGGGAATGGCCGTGTCCAATTCCCTCGCCTGTGTCCGGGCCGGTGCCACTCAGGTGGAGTGCACGGTTAACGGCATCGGGGAGCGGGCCGGAAACGCAAGTCTCGAGGAGATCGTCATGGCTCTGAAGACGCGGAAGGATTTTTACCAGGCCGAAACCGCCGTCTGCACCGGGCAGATTTACCGGAGCAGCAAGCTGCTCTCCAGCATCACCGGCGTACCCATTCCCCCCAGCAAGGCCATCGTGGGCGCGAATGCCTTCGCTCACGAGTCCGGCATCCATCAACACGGCGTCATTGCCAACGCCCGAACCTATGAGATCATGAACTCTACCGACGTGGGCATACCACAGAACACCATGGTTTTGGGAAAGCACTCCGGCAAGCATGCCCTGCGGGAAAAGCTCAGTTCCATGGGATATTCGCTCAGCGACGGGGAGCTGGATGAGGTATTTGCGCGGTTCAAAGCCCTGGCAGATAAGAAGAAGGTCATCACCGGCTCCGATCTGGAGGCACTCACCTTAAACCGCATCCACCTGAACACGGCGGGGTGCCAGTTGGTAAGCCATGTGGTCAACGCCGGGTACGGCGTTCCCAACACCTCCTGCATCAAGCTGCGCCGAAGCGGCAAGGAAATGGAGGAGGTCGCCATCGGCTCGGGGCCGCTGGACGCCTCTTTCAAGGCAATCAACCGGATGCTGGGCCTGAACATTAAACTGGACAGCTTCAGCCTCAACGCCGTCACCGACGGGGAGGACGCCATCGGGGAAGCGGTAGTGAAGCTGGCTTCTGGCGACGGCATCGTCTATACAGGGACCGGCCTTTCTACCGACATCATCGAATCTTCCATTCGCGCCTACCTCAATGGGGTCAACAAGCTGATGGAGGCGGCGGCCCCCGCCGCAGAGAGGAGTTAATTTATGGGCATGACCATGACGCAGAAAATTCTTGCCCGGCACGCGGGACTTTCCTCGGTGCGGCCGGGGCAGCTGATTCAGGCGAAGCTGGATCTGGCGCTGGGCAATGATATCACCTCCCCCGTGGCCATTAACGAATTTGAGGCTGCCGGCTTTGAAGGGGTGTTCGACCCGGAGCGCATTGCCCTGGTAATGGACCATTTCACCCCCAACAAGGACATCAAGGCGGCCACACAGTGCAAGCAGTGCCGGACGTTCGCCCGCCGGTTCGGCCTGACGCACTATTATGACGTGGGTGCTATGGGAATCGAGCACGCCCTGCTCCCGGAGCAGGGGCTGGTCGCTCCGGGCGAGGCGGTGATTGGCGCCGATTCCCACACCTGTACCTACGGCGCGCTGGGCGCATTCTCCACCGGCGTGGGGTCCACAGACCTGGCTGCGGCCATGGCGACCGGAGAGCTTTGGTTCAAAGTTCCCTCCGCGCTCCGCGTCAATCTTATGGGGGAGTTGCGGCCCTATGTCACCGGTAAGGATGTTATTTTGACCCTGATCGGCCTGATCGGTGTGGACGGCGCGCGGTATCAGTCCCTCGAATTCACCGGCAGCGGACTTTCGGCCCTCTCCATGGCCGACCGGCTGACCATTGCCAACATGGCCATCGAGGCCGGGGCGAAAAACGGCATTTTCCCCGTGGACGAGATTACCCGGTCTTATCTGGCGGAGCGCGTAGACCGGGACTGGACGGCCTTTGAGGCCGATCCCGACGCAGAATATGAGCGTACCATCGACCTCGACCTATTCGAAATCGACTGTACGGTGGCCTATCCCCATCTTCCGGAAAATGCCCGCCCCGCCCGGGATGGACACGGGGTAGCCATCGACCAGATCGTCATCGGATCGTGCACCAACGGGACGCTGGCCGACATGGCCGCAGCCGCCGGAATACTCCGGGGCCGCCATCTGGCCGACGGCGTTCGGGGCATCGTCATCCCGGCGACCCAGCAGGTATACCGGGACTGCATCCGCATGGGGTATACCGAAGTTTTCCTGGACGCGGGCTGCATCGTTTCCACGCCCACCTGCGGCCCCTGTCTGGGCGGGCATATGGGCTGCCTGGCCGCCGGAGAGCGCGCCGTATCCACCACCAACCGCAACTTCGTTGGCCGCATGGGCCATGTGGAGAGTGAGGTCTATCTGGCTTCGCCCGCCGTTGCCGCGGCCTCCGGCATAGCCGGATTCATCTGTCACCCGGAGGAGGTTATGCATTCATGAACGCACACGGAACTGCACATAAGTATGGGGACCATGTGGATACCGACGTCATCATTCCGGCCCGGTATCTTGCGTCACAGGACCCAAAGGAACTGGCTTCTCACTGCATGGAGGACATCGACCCGGACTTCGCCCGCAAGATTCGCCCCGGTGATCTGATGGTCGCCGGCTGGAACTTCGGCTGCGGCTCGTCCCGGGAGCACGCCCCCATCGCCATCCGGGCGTCGGCGATCACCTGCGTGATCGCCAAGACCTTCGCCCGCATTTTCTACCGCAACGCCATCAACATCGGACTGGCTATTCTGGAGTGCCCCGCCGCCAGTGACGGCATTGCGGACGGGGACGAGGTGGAAGTGGATTTTGACACAGGTGTCATCAGGAATCTCACCAAGGGCGAGCAATACCAGGCGGAGCCGTTTCCTCCGTTTATTCGGGACATGATCCGCCAAGGCGGGCTGATGGCCACCCTCCGCGCGCAAAAGGAGGGGCAGTCATGAAAAAAACCATCGCCGTGATCCGGGGAGACGGCATAGGCCCGGAAATCGTGGAGGAGGCCATTGGCGTGCTGGACGCCGTGGCGCTTCGGTTCGGCCACACCTTTTTCTACCGCGAAACGCCCATGGGCGGCTGCGCCATTGACGCCTCCGGCGTGCCGCTGCCGGAGGAGAGTCTTAAGACCTGTCTCGCCGCCGACAGCGTCCTGCTGGGCGCGGTAGGCGGCCCTAAATGGGACGGCGTGCCGCCTGAGATTCGGCCGGAGCGCGGTTTGCTGCGGCTGCGCGGCGCGATGAAACTTTATGCCAACCTGCGTCCCGCCCGCATCTTTCCCCAGCTGTTTTCGGCCTGCCCCCTGCGGGAGGATATCGCTGCCAAGGGCATTGATTTTCTCATGGTACGGGAGCTGATCGGGGGAGTTTATTTCGGAAACCATTCTACGGAACTGCGGGACGGCGAACAGACTGCGACGGACGTGATGTCATACAGTGAGCATGAGATCCGCCGCATTGCCCGTGTGGCGTTCCGACTGGCCCGGGAGCGCCGTCGCCGCGTCACATCGGTGGACAAAGCCAACGTACTGGATACATCCCGGCTTTGGCGCAGAATCATCGAGGAGACGGCGGCTGAATACCCGGAGGTAGAGCTGCGCCACATGTACGTGGACAACTGCTCCATGCAGCTGATTCGCGACCCCTCTCAGTTTGACGTGATTGTGACGGAAAATCTGTTCGGAGATATCTTGTCCGATGAAGCCAGCCAGATTACGGGCTCCATCGGTATGATCCCCTCCGCCAGTCTGGGTGAAGGCAGCCGGGGACTCTACGAGCCAATTCACGGTTCCGCCCCGGACATTGCCGGGCAGGACAAGGCTAATCCCATCGGCACTATTCTGGCGGCAGCCATGATGCTGCGGCATAGCTTTGGACTGCCTGCCGAAGCCGACGCGGTGGAGCGGGCCGTGGAGCGTGTGCTGGAGGCGGGCTACCGCTGCGGCGATATCGCCCGGAGTGGAGAGCGGCCGGTCGGGTGCCGGAAGATGGGCCGCCTGATTCGGAAAGCCCTCACGTCGGAAGACTGAGGCAAACCGTTGGAATGTGCGGTTGGAATAGGTTATGCCTCAGGTGGCTGGTATCGACCGCTTGTGTGGATTCCTTGCCGGCGACCTTTATCACCTGTAACGTGGGGGCCAGTCAGGAAAGCTGAATGGCCGTAACCTTGAAGGGCAACGGCGGACTCAGCCGGAGGAATCCGCCAGCCCCATGGTTCGCTGACTGGGCGTGACCGAAGGCACCGCAAAGCGCTCGTTCGTGCAGAGCAGTCACCGCCGGACTTGCAATTTTAAGTTTAGTTATAACATGGAAACAGTCCGGCCCTAAGCACCCGGCCGCCTTCTCCGCTGAAAGAAGTGCAAGACCTTTTTATAACAAGCCCTTGGAAGGAGTATAGGGACGTGCGCAGTTTGAATGCGCCGCCCCGCAGGATTTTGCGCCGTTTGTAATCCGCTCTTCTGTTTCAATTGAACATGGCCCGGCAATAACGGTAAAACCGCCGCCGACCGTAATCACCGTGCCATCCTCGTGCACCGTGCGGTCGGCGGCTTTTTACTGCCCTGTAACGCGGCGGGCATACGCCGCAACGGGATTGGTAGGCGCCACAGCCTCCGTACCCACGGAGGCTGTATTGCCGGTCGAGCATACGGCGTCATAATCGGCATCGGACGCCCAGATTGTTGAAAACCGTTGCTCTCCCAGCCGTTTCTAAATTTTAACCGCGTATTGTAAAACGCCTTTCTTAAAAAAAGCAAGTTTATTCTTTCCTCACCGCCAGAATAAAGCGGCGCATTTTCTCCGGATTCTTGACTTTATCCGACTCCACACCGGAGCTGACGTCCACGGCATAGGGATGCGCCTTATCAATCGCCTGCGCCACATTGTCGGCGGACAGTCCGCCGGCGAGAAAATAGCTGCGCGCGACCCCCGAGGTCAGCGACCAGTCGAAAGCTTTTCCGGTTCCGCCGCTGCCATTGTCCAGCAGGATATAGTCCGCCGACGAGAGCGCCGCGGCCGCCGCATCCGCCGCACGACGGATGGAAAACGCCTTGATTAGCGGCTTTTTCGTGTAGCCTCGCAGCGTTTGGATATAAGTCTCATCCTCCTGCCCATGCAGCTGAGCCATTTCTATGGTACCGTCATTCAGAAGTCTCGCGATATTTTCCGGCGGCTCATTCACAAAAACGCCCACCGGGCAGATTGCGCGGTCAAGATTGGATCGAAGCGCTGCGGCTGTTTCTGACGAAACACAGCGGCGGCTTTTTTTTGCAAACACAAATCCGATGTAATCCGGCCGCAATTCATTTGCATACGCAATGTCGCAGGGGCGCCGCAGGCCGCAGATTTTAATTTTCGTCACGAACAGCTCTCCTCATAGCGCCGAGCAGCGCGCGCGGATCGTCAGCGCGCATTAACGCTTCGCCCACCAATACCGCGTTGGCACCGATGCTTTTCAGCACGTTCAGGCTTTCTGGCCCGGTCACTCCGGACTCTGCCACGTAGAGCGCCCCGTCCGGAATGCGGCTGCGCAGCCGCACGGCGTTGGAAAAGTCCACTGAGAAGTCCTTCAGATTGCGGTTGTTCACACCGATGATCTTCGCGCCGGCGGCGGCGGCGGAATCGATTTCCGTCTCATCGTGAGCCTCCACCATAGCGTCAAGACCCAGTTCCTCGCAGAGCCCGAGATGGGATTCGAGGGTCTTTGTGTCCAGGAGGGAGCAGATCAATAAAACCGCATCCGCGCCCATGGCCTTTGCCTGATAGAGCTGGTATTCGTCCACCACAAAATCCTTGCGAAGCATGGGCGCTTTGACCGCGGCTCGAATTTCCCGGAAAATCGCATCCGAGCCCAGAAACCACTTGGGCTCCGTGAGACAGGAGATGGCATCGGTACCGGCAGCTTCGTAGGCGCGCGCGATTTTAAGATATGGAAAAGATTCGGAGATCACACCCTTGGAGGGACTGGCCTTTTTCACCTCGCAGATGAAGGAAATTTCCGGTTTTTTCAGGGCCGCATAAAAACTCCTGTTGCTTGACTCCAGTCCGCGGCATTCGGCCCGAAGACGTTCCAGCGAACATTCGGCCTTATCCGCGTCGACCCGCAGACGGGCATAAGCGGCGATGGTATCTTGAATCGTACTCATGCGTTTGACGCTTCCCGGAGCGCCTCCAACGTTTTTAAAGCCGCCCCGGAGTCAATCAGCTGTCCGGCAAGCCTGACGCCGTCGGCGACGCTGTCCGCCTTTCCTGCAATATACAGTGCCGCGCCTGCGTTGAGAACAACGGTGCTGCGCCGGGGGCCCTGTTCTCCGGAGAGGATTGCGCGGGTGATGGCCGCGTTTTCTTCGGGTGAACCGCCCACAAGCGCGGATTTTTCACAGCGGGTCAGTCCAAAATCTTCCGGGGCAATGACCATGGTGCGATAATACCCGTCCTTGATCTCGCAGACTGTGGTAGGGGCGCTCAGTGAGATTTCATCCAGTTTGTCCTGCCCGTAAACGACAAGCCCGCGTCTGACGCCCAGCGCAGTCAGAACCTTGGCGATCGGTTCCACCAGATATTCGTCATACACGCCCAACAGCATCATGGACGGCTTTGCCGGATTGGTCAGCGGCCCGAGAATGTTGAACACCGTGCGGAAGCCCAGTTCCCGGCGTATGGCGCCCACATACTTCATAGAAGCGTGATACTTCTGCGCAAAGATGAAGCAGATGCCGACGCTGTTCAAAAGACTTGTGCACGTTTCTGCCTCCAGCGAAATATGGACGCCCAGCGCCTCCAGACAGTCGGCTGTCCCACAGGAAGAGGAGGCTGCGCGGTTTCCGTGCTTTGCAACTTTGACCCCTGCGGCGGCAATTACCATGGCGGCAGTGGTGGAGATATTGAAGCTGTGAGCATCGTCTCCGCCAGTGCCGACAATGTCAAGCACCTCCATGCCGGGGTGCTCCACCGGTATCGCATGCTCCCGCATGGCGGCGGCGCAGCCGGAGATTTCGTCAATGGTCTCCGCCTTGGTGCTCTTGGTGGAAAGTGCCGCGAGGAATGCGGCGTTTTGTGTCTGGGTTGTCTCGCCGTTCATGATTTCATTCATAACGGTATAAGCTTCCTCGTAAGAGAGATCTCCCTTGCCGACAATTTTTGCAATTGCCTCTTTAATCATGATGATTGCACCCCTTTGTAATTTGAATATAATTGTTCAAAATTTGTTTTCCATCCGGAGTCAAAATCGATTCCGGATGGAACTGCACGCCGAATACCGGGTACTTTTGGTGCATGACGGCCATAATTTCACCGTCATCCGTGCGGGCGGTAACGGCCAACTCCGCCGGTAACGTTTCCTCCACTGCGGCCAGTGAGTGATAGCGCGCGACATGGATGTTTGCCGAGCAGCCGGCAAACAGCGGACAGGCGGTGTCTACCGTTGCCGCGGACTGCTTGCCGTGCATCAACTGCTTTGCGTAGGAGACGGTTGCACCGTAAGCGGCGCAAATTGCCTGATGCCCGAGACAGACGCCCAGAATCGGGATGCGGTCTCCCAGCGTATGGATCACATCCATGCACACGCCTGCGTCCTCCGGCCTTCCCGGGCCGGGGGACAAAATAATACCGGCCGGGTCCAGCGCACGGATCTCCTGGGCAGACAGGGCGTCGTTCCGTATGACGCGGATGTCCGGATCGATTGCTCCCAAAAGCTGATAGAGGTTATAGGAAAAACTGTCGTAATTATCGATCAGCAAAATCATAGGTTTTCCTCCTGCGCCAACAGCAGCGCCTTCACCACCGCTGCCGCCTTGTTGATGGTTTCCTGATATTCGGTTTCCGGAACGGAATCGGCAACGATGCCTCCTCCGCTGCGGACATACACCTTTCCGCCCACCTTATAAGCGATGCGGATCGCAATGCAGGTATCCATATTGCCTGTAAAATCGATGTATCCAATGGCTCCGCCATAGATGCCGCGCTTGTTTTGCTCCAGTTCGTTGATGATTTCACAGGCGCGGATTTTTGGCGCGCCGGAAAGCGTTCCGGCGGGAAGTACGGCGGCTATCGCGTCGAGAGCGTCCTTGTTTTCCTTCAGCTCGCCGCGGATGGAGGAGCCGATGTGCATAATGTGGGAAAAGCGCAGGACCGACATATATTCCTCTACCTCCACCGTTCCGAACTTGCTGATGCGGCCCAGATCATTTCGCCCGAGATCCACAAGCATATTGTGCTCCGCACATTCCTTCGGGTCGGCAAGCAGCTCCTTTTCCAGCGCCGCATCTTCTTCCGGCGTTGCACCGCGGGGCCGTGAGCCGGCAATGGGAAACGTGTGCAGGATGCCTTTTTCCAGCTTTACCAAGGTTTCCGGCGAGGCACCCGCCACCTCGATGTTTTCGCCGGAGAAATAGAACATATACGGCGAAGGATTTACAGTCCGCAGCACACGGTAGGTGTCAAACAGACTGCCCTCAAACTCTGCTTCCAGACGGTTGGATGGAACCACCTGAAAAATGTCGCCCTCCCGGATATAATGCTTTGCTTTTTCCACGATTTCGCGGTACGCATCCAGTGTAAAACATGGTGTTATCTCGCTTTTCAGTTTGCCGTGCAGCTCCATTTTGGGCCGGTCGTTATGCAGAAGCTCCGCCATCTGTTTTAGTTCCAGCTTCGCGCGGTTGTACTCCGCTTCCGGATCGTCAAGGCGGATATTGACGATCAGAATGATCTTCTGCCTGAAGTTGTCAAACACGATCACCTTGTCAAACAGCATCAGATCCACGTCGTTGAAGCCCTCCGTGTCCTTGGCGTCCAGTGAAAGCTCCGGCTCGGCATACTTGATATAATCGTAGGCAAAGTAGCCCACCAGTCCGCCGGTAAAGGGCGGGAGTCCGGGAAGCACGGGACTTTTGTATTCCAAAAGCAGTTGGCGGATATACTGCCCGGGGTCATCTGTTTCAAAGTGCATATCGCCGACCTTCATATGTCCGTCGACACAGGTCAGCTCCAGCTTTGGTGCATAACCGAGAAAGGTGTAGTGCCCCCACTGCTCATTTTCCGCGACGCTCTCCAGCATATAGCAGTGGCCGGATATATTTTTCAGAATCCGCATGACTTCCACCGGGGTGATGAAGTCGGAAAGAAGTTCCGCGCTGACCGGAAGTACCTTGTACGCTTCTGTTTTGGCGTATTTGCAGACTTCAGACAAATTTGGCTTTACCATTTGAAACCCTCCCTGAACATAAAAAAATCCTTGACAGAACGATTGCGTTCTGTCAAGGACGAATAAACCTATTCGTGGTGCCACCTTGATTCGCGGCATACAGCCGCGCACTTTATGGGATACCAACATATCCCTGACAACTAACGTATGCCTTCACGTCGCAGAATACTCGGCAAAAACCTTTAACTGCGCCCTCAGCGGTCCATTTGATGGTTTGTTTTCTGCCCGGTTCTCAGTATCCCGGACTCTCTGTGAGAGCATCGCCAACGTTATCTCCGCCTCAACGGTTTTATTTTGATCATTTTAGCACCTTTTTCTCATTTGTCAATACCGGATTATCATAAATTTGCAGTATTTGCAATCATCCGTAGAAATTGAGGTGCGAAGGCCAAAAACAATGTGGCCGGGTAATTATATCTGGTGGCAGCTTGTCTGAAACCCCTGAGTTTCAGGTAAAAAGCACGCTACAAGATGACGCTTTATAAGGCTACCCATCACAGCGTCAGGGAATATTTCGATTGTGTAGATTTCACAGACGATTTGGCCAATTTAACTTAGCCGCCCGGATTCTTGTGCAGCAGGCGCCACAGTGTTGTCCGGCTAATCCCAAGACGTTTGGCAGTCTTCACCTGATTCATATTCTCTTCCGCAAGAACCATCATCGCTGCGTCGTATATAATTCCGGATAGAGGCTGTTTGATGTTGATCTGCGTTCCTCCTGAGGAAGCTGCACTGGACACTTTTTCCTCCGATAGGATTTGTCGGATACTCTTTGCCGTAATCCAGGGCGAGTCTGTCAGGAGCATTGCCTCGTTAAGCACTCGCTGGAGCTGGTTGATATTCTGTGGCCAGGAATAATTCTCCAGAATACTGATAGCCTCCGGTTCCAGACCTACAATCTGCATCCCATTGACCCGGTTTTGCCGGTGGATATAAAGGACGGACAGATTGGGAATATCCCCGGTACATTCCCGGAGTGGGGGGAGATGAATCTCCACACAGCCAATCCGGGTTTTGACCGTGTCACACCGATAGACATCCTGCTTTTCCTCCGTGTGGGAAGAGCGTATCTCATAGGTGAAAATCATCCTGCTGCGCAGCATTTGCATCATGCGTTGCAAGCCGTCCAGCAGCTTTTCAAAAAGGCCTGGGTCCAGCATATGGATACCCTTAAAATGAACGGTGCCGTGAAGTGCATAGATGGGGGAATTCTCATTGTTGAGCAGACTGCCCAGTTCCCGCTCCGCCAGTGTTGCACAGTTAACTACATAAAATGGGTTGTGTCCTCCCGTACTGTCCCGATAGATTTTAGCGGCCACCTTCTCCTTTTCTGAGCCTGGTTCACCGATAATCAGGACGGGGGTCTGGGACTTTGCGATGGTATCGCAGCGCTTCAGCATCCCCTGCCAACTGCTGCGGCTGAGAAATAAGTTATCCCAATTCTGTGTCTGAAAATCGTCATAATTGTAGACCTCGACGCTTTTAAAGCCGGAAAGATAGGACAGGCCCAGCCTGTTCCTTTGAATATTGAAAAAATAGTATGTCGTTCCCATCAGGCGGCTCTTATTCCCGGAAATCATAAAAAGTCCCCCGGCCAGTTTCTTGTGGGCAACTGCGGTTTCTCCAACCCGAATGGCGGGAATCATATTCCGGCAAACGCCGAGCAGAGACTTTTTTTCATCGCTGTAGGTGGAGAAAGCCACGTTTCCGCTTTCATCCATTGCAAGTATTGTGGCTTCTCTGCCGTGAATATATGCCTGAAAAAATGCGTCCTCAATTTTCAGCCGTGAGTAGTAGTTACAGACGGTCACGACATTGTCAAATGCCTGGCTGATGCTCTCCGCCCCGGAGATCAACAACATGGACTGAATGCCTAGCTGCTCTGCATATGCCACGGAGACAGTGTCCCCTACAATCAGTGAATAGCCGCTGTCCTTGAGCATCTGCACTTTTTTCCGGGCATCATTCCATGAATCAATCACAAAAATACTATAATTATAGTGCAGAATCTCACAGAGCACCCGCGTGGATTTCGCAATGTTCTCATATGCAATGATCCCGACCTTGCCGGTATAGTTTTCTAAAAGTTTGATGATGTTGAGCAGATCAAAATGAGAGATCGGAATTTCGAAAACGGGCTTCGATGTCACTTTCTGAATCTCCAATTTTGTACCGCCGCGGGACAGGATGGCGTCGAAATCCTCATCCTCATAACGTTTGGCGATTCTGGCACCCTCCTCGATATCGCCCACCTCCACAGTCAGTTCAATATCATTCCGTTCATTTGCAACACGGATCATGGTGCTTGCGGGTGTCCGAAATCAGTCCCGTCTGTGAACTGGTTCCCGGTTCCGTTTTGTCTATGGTGCATATTGGCGGAGAAGCCTATCCCGTTATCTCAAAGTCGGGCGGCTTCGGAGAAAAAACGCTTATAGCCGACCTGACTAAGCGTGTGCTGGGTCAAAAGTAAAAAGGAGAGAATTATGAGCAATCGACCGATTGTGGGAATCACCATGGGTGATCCATTTGGAAACGGAGCGGAAATTACAGTCCGAGCCCTCAGCCAGCAATCCGTGTATGATCATTGCCGGCCACTTGTGGTCGGGGACGCATCCTGTATGGAATATGCGCTGCAGGTTGCCGAAAGGCTTCGAGGTGTTCGGCTTGCACTGCACAGAGTAAAAAGTGTGGCGGAGGCGAAATTCCAGTACGGAGTCATCGACATTCTGGATATGGGCCTGATTTCCCCGGATGAAATTCCCCACAGAGAGCAGGACGGCATTTCACAGCCTTTCGGGCTGGGCGCGACAAAACTGGGCGGCGAGGCAGCGTTTCAGTATGTTGTAAAAGTCATCGAATTGGCGCTGTTAAAGGAAGTTGACGCCACTGTCACCAATGCGCTGAGCAAGGAGGCCATTAATTTGGCAGGGCACCATTACTCGGGACACACAGAGATCTATGCGGACTATACCCATACAAAAAAATACACCATGATGCTTGCTCATGAGAATCTGCGGGTTGTCCATGTATCCACCCACGTTTCTTTGCGGGAGGCCTGTGACCGGGTAAAAAAGGAGCGCGTGCTGGATTGTATCCGGATTGCGGATTCCGCATGCAGGGCTTTGGGAATTGAAAAGCCTAAAGTTGCTGTGGCTGGCTTGAATCCCCACTGCGGTGAAAACGGACTGTTCGGACGGGAGGAAATTGAGGAGATTCAGCCTGCGGTGGATGCGGCTATTGCTGAGGGAATCCAAATTCCCGACGGCAAACCCACTCCGCCGGATACCGTGTTCAGCAAGGCCATCGGCGGATGGTATGATATTGTGGTTGCCATGTATCATGACCAGGGTCACATCCCCCTGAAAGTAAAGGGTTTTGTCTACAACCAAGAGAAAAAACGCTGGGATGCCGTCGCCGGTGTGAATGTGACCTTGGGGCTGCCCATTATCCGTGCCAGCGTAGACCACGGAACCGGTTTTGGTCACGCCGGAAATGGAAATGCGAATGAGTTAAGCCTATCCAATGCAATTTCTTACGCAAGTTCCTTTGCAAGGAACAGACCATTATGTAAACTATAAGCCGTATAGAGGAAAGCCACAATTTTGGAACTTCGAACAATGAATGAAGCTGCGCTGAGTAGCAGAGCCTGAATAGACTTAGAACTCAGACACGATCTGGAAACAGACCGATCCTCGGCATACTCGTGAGCTAGGTTAACACCAGTCGGAGGTAAGAAGAAGTTATATATGGCTGTAGAGGACCAGCGGCGATGCCGGGCATCCGATTATTCTGTATATGAATACAAGCCCGGCAGGAGGGCTGAGAGTGGCAGCATTCTTAAATGGCATTCAAGGGGTTGCATGCAGCCGGATACTCTGGGGCCAACGCGGTTGTTACCGAGGACTATTCAAGCGCTGTCACTTTTAAGGTGAAAGAAACCCCGGGGAGAAAGCCCCGGGGTTTCATAGTATATCCCGATCTGAAGCAAGAAAAATTGGAGCAGTCAAGAACCGTGCAGAATGTGAACACCCAAAATCCGGGGCTTATGCGGCCAGGCCTCGGGCGGCCTGACGATATGTGGCCGGCGGCAGGCCGCCGGGGTTGGCAGTATAGATTCGCCGGCGGTTATAGTAGGTCATGATGTACCGGAACACGATGCTCTTAACCTGTGCCATGGGCATCCGCTCCGTCCGGATTCGATAGAGTTTTTCTTTCTTCAGCGTAGCAAAAAAGCTCTCCATCCTGGCGTTGTCGTAGCAGTGTCCCGTACCGCTCATGCTTTGAACCGCGCCGTATTGCGCCAGCACCTTCCGAAATGAGGAACTGGTAAATTGGCTGCCGCGGTCGCTGTGCAGGGTCATTCCACAGGCTCCCTGCGCCTGGCAGGCAGACCGAAACGCCCGGATACACAGCTCCTTCTTCATGTTGTCATCCATGGCAAGACCGACGATCTCTCCGTTGTAGCAGTCCAGAACTGCCGCCAGGTACAGCTTGCCGTCCTGACACTGGATCTGCGTGATATCCGTCAGCCACTTCCGGTTGGGAGCGTCTGCGGTAAAATCCCGGTGAATCAGGTTCTCCGCCTTCTGCGCAGGGGTGCCGAGGAGCGCGATGGCAGGCCTTCACGCTTCATGGCCCGCCGTACGCTGCTGCGGCTTACCGCAATACCGCGCTGTGTAAGCGCCAGAAGAATTCGGCCAACACCATAATTGTCATTGTCCGGGTTTTCATTATAAATCTCTCGTATTTTGACCGGAAGCAGCTGCCACGGTTTTGGCTTGCCGGCCGACTGCAAAGAGCGGTAGTACCCGGATTCACTGACTTTCACAACCCGACACATGGTATGAATGCAGAACCGCTCACGACGCAGCGTGATGTACTCATACAACCGCTCCGGCTTTACCGTTTCCGGTCTTTGGCGAAAAAGCCCAGCGCATCCTTGAGAATCTCATTGGCTTTCCGCTGTTCCGTGATTTCCTTCATCAGCCAGCGCTCGTTCTCGGAAAGCGGCGCGTCGCGGCGAATGCCGCTGCCGACGAAGGCGTGGTCTCCGAAGGCCTTTCGCTTTTGCCGCCGCTCCGCCAGAGAGTAGTACGGAATGCCCAGTTGTGCCGCCGCCTGCTTCACGCCGATTTCATCGGACAGCTTGACCGCTTCTTCTTTGAATTCCTTGTCATATTTGCGCATTGCAAACACCACCTTGTTCTTCCTTTGATTCTATCACTTTTGGGGTGTTTGCCCTCTGCACTTCTATGATATCCCTCCAAAATTAATGGCTTTTTTGCATTTGGAACTTTCCGCCAAACATTACTTCGGGCAGATACCATCAGAATGTGAGGGCCCTTTTTTAATCGCTTATATGCGCGTTTTGATATCCGCATGCCGTCGACAATTTGCGCTGGAAGAGCTTCCCCCTTCGAATGAGGGACACTGGCGAGGTCAATATGTTTCTCCAGAAGACTGCTATTATGGTACGAGTGGGAGGATGAAATGGGGCTTCTGATCCGCGTTTTGTCCGCTGGGACTTTGCTGCGTGTCCTTAAACGTTACGTTAGGCAACTCGTGTTTAACGTTTACGTTTTATATTTTACTACTAAAGTTTGCTTTTTTGGGATTTATATTAAATTGCTTAAAGCGTACAATTCAATTGTGGAGATTCGAAAATAATTTAGGGGGTTTCACAATGAAAAAGATGCTATCTCTTGCAGTCGCGTTGGTAATGGTGCAGGGCCTCTTGTCCGGTTGCGGCAGCTCCGGGGCAAGCAGCAGCGCAGCTTCTGCTTCGGCAGGAGCGTCCACATCGGCGGATGCAGACAATGTGCTGGTCGTGTACACGGCACGCAGTGAAAGCCTGAACAATGCTGTCATAGAAAACTTCGAAGCGGATACCGGCATTAAGGTTGAGGTCGTCACCGGCGGCACGGGCGAACTGCTTAAGCGCGTTCAGTCTGAGGCCGAGAATCCACAGGGCGACATCCTCTGGGCGGCTGATGAATCCATGCTGTCCTCCTACACGGACCTGTTGGAGGCCTATACTTCTCCGGAAGATGCCAACATGATGGATGGCTACACGAATACTAGCGGATACTTCTCCGCGGCTTTCTCGGATCCCACCGTGTTCATCGTGAACACGGATCTGGCCGGAGACATGGAGATCAATGGTTTTGAAGATCTGCTGAATCCGGAGCTGAAGGGTAAAATCGCCTTTGGTGATCCGGTGAACTCCAGCTCTGCTTTCCAGTGCCTGATGGCCGGCCTGTATGATATGGGCAATGGCGACCCCATGTCGGATCCTGCATGGAAATGGGTTGATTCGTTCATTCAGAATCTGGACGGCGTCTGCCTGGACAGCTCCTCTCAGGTTTATAAGGGAGTTGCAGAGGGCGAGTATGTGGTTGGCCTTACCTGGGAAGATCCTGCGGCGGCCTATGTGCGGGACGGGGTGGCAGTAAAGGTCGTGTTCCCGGAAGAGGGCGCTATTCTCCCCGGCGAGTCTGTCTCCATTATTAAAGGCTGTGCCCACATGAACAATGCTAAGAAATTCGTAGACTATATGCTCAGCGAAGATTGTCAAAACTATGTCGGACAGAATCTGACTGTACGTCCGCTACGTAAGGACGCTACACTCAGTGAGTACCTGACTCCATGGAATGAAATAACTTCAATCAAGAGCTACGATGGCAACTGGGTTGCTGAAAACAAGGGCACAATCACCGAGACTTATACAGAGCACATGGAAGCATCCATGGGTTAAACCTACATCGAGAAATGAGGATGGGCCTGCGGTTTTCATCGCAGGCCCATCTTATCAGAAAATCCCCTCACAAATCATATCGGGGTTATAGGGAAGGCGGAAATTATGGGTGCATCTATTACCATTCAAAATGCTGTCAAGCGGTACGGCAAGGATACCATCATCAACGGCCTGTCACTGGACATCCAGCCGGGAGAATTTTTTACTCTGCTGGGCCCTTCAGGCTGCGGCAAGACTACACTGCTTCGGATGATTATCGGTTTTAACTCCATTGAGGGCGGCACATTCAGAATCAATGACCGGATTATCAACAACATTCCGACCAATAAACGCAACATCGGCATGGTGTTTCAAAACTATGCGGTTTTTCCGCATATGTCTGTGTTTGACAATGTGGCCTTTGGTTTGAAGAACCGGAAAATGTCAAAGGAAGAGATTGACAGAAAGGTGGATGAGATTCTCAAGATTGTCAAAATCGACCACCTGAAGGATCGAATGCCCGCAAAGCTATCCGGCGGCCAACAGCAGCGCGTGGCTCTGGCCCGGGCAATTGTCATCCAGCCCGAAGTGTTGCTGATGGATGAGCCGCTTTCTAATCTGGACGCGAAACTGCGCGTGGAAATGAGGAATGCCATCAAACGCATTCAAAAGCAAATTGGTATCACCACCGTATATGTGACGCACGACCAGGAAGAAGCTCTGGCGGTTTCCGACCGGATTGCGGTTATGAACGGCGGCGTAATTCAGCAGATTGATACCCCCGCGCGGGTGTATCAGCGCCCTGCCAACCGATTCGTCTCCAACTTTATCGGCCTTTCCAATTTTCTGCCGGCGCAGGTGCACAAAGGCGGGGAAACATCTTTGAGATTCCACCGGAATGGCGGATACCGGATTTCCATAAAAAATCTGAGCCCTGATGTGCAGGACGGACAGATCGTTCTGACCGCTATCCGACCGGAGGAATTCGTCATTCACGCGAGCGGCGAAGAAGGCCTGAAGGCTACCGTGCAGAGCAGCGTCTTTCTGGGAACTGCCACCCATTACTTTTTGAAACTGGAAGACGGCGCAGAGATCGAGGCGATTCAAAGCGCGGACGTTTGGGAGCAGATCCCCAATGGGACCATGGTATGCCTGCGTGTAAAAGCTCGGAAAATAAACGTCTTTACAGAGGACGGCTCCCAGGCATTGATCGTCCGGGAGGAAAACCTATGAGATATGCCGGAGAAAAAAAGTTCAATATCTGGACCGTGCTGACCCTGATCCTGTTGGCGTGTTTTCTGATGTTCGTCATTTTCCCCATTGCATTGCTGCTGATAAAGAGCCTGTTTACCGGAGGACAGGTGAATCTGAGCTACTTCGCCAAGTTCTTTATGCGCAAATATTACTGGAGCACACTGGTAAACAGCTTCAAGGTGACGATTGTTTCCACATTGATTGCCTGCATCATCGGTGTGCCTATGGCCTATGTGCTGCGCAGCATTAAAATCCCGGGTTCGGAATTTTTGAATATCCTGATTGTCATCTCTTATCTGTCCCCTCCGTTTATCGGCGCCTATGCCTGGATTCAGCTGCTGGGCCGCAACGGCTTTATCACCCGGATGATCAATATGCTGTTCCATGTAAAGCTCAGCGGAATTTACGGCTTTTCAGGTATTGTTCTGGTGTTTTCTCTCCAGTCGTTCCCGTTGATCTACATGTACGTTTCCGGTGCGCTGAAAAATCTCGACAACTCCCTGAACGAAGCTGCAGAAATGCTGGGCTGCAATGCATTTGAGAGGGTTACGAAGGTTATCTTCCCTCTGGTAATGCCCTCCCTGCTTGCAGGAATGCTGCTGGTGTTCATGCGGGTGTTCTCCGATTTCGGTACACCGATGATTATCGGCGAGGGCTACAAGACTTTCCCTGTGACACTGTACACCCAGTTCATGGGAGAGGTGGGCACCAATGATAGCTTTGCCGCCTCCATGTGCGTCATTGTGATTCTGATCGCCCTGATGTTTTTTTTCATCCAAAAGCTCCTCGGCCGGAAATTTACTTATTCCATGACAGCGCTGAAACCCATTCAGGCTCAGTATGCAAAGGGCGGTAAGCGGGTTGCGGCCTATCTCTTCTCCTATCTCATTACCTTTGTAGCCGCACTGCCACAGCTGACCGTTATCGTGACGTCCTTCATCGGAACCATCAACGGCTCTTTGTTTAACGGTAAGTTTACGTTGGATAACTACCGGAATATCTTTGCAAAGGGTAACACAATCGCAATCCGCAACACCTACCTCTTCGGCGTGGCGGCCATTATAATAGTCGTGATCTGCGGTATTTTAATCTCCTATCTAAGCGTCCGGAAGAAGAACCCCCTGACGGCGGTACTGGATACGCTGACCATGTTCCCGTACATCGTTCCCGGCTCTGTGTTGGGTATTTCGTTCCTGTATGCGTTCAATGGCAAGCCGTTCATGCTGGGCGGCACGGCAGTGATTATCATTATCTCCCTGTCGATCCGCAGAATGCCCTATACGATTCGCTCCAGCACGGCCATCATCGGGCAGATCAGCCCCAGTATTGAAGAAGCATCCATCAGCTTGGGAGCCTCCCAGATGAAGACCTTTCTGAAAATTACGATCCCCATGATGCTTCCCGGGGTTCTGTCCGGCGCCATTATGAGCTGGATTACCCTTATCAGTGAACTGAGCTCCTCGGTTATTTTGTATACGAATAAAACAATGACGCTGACTGTTGCCATCTACTCGGAGGTCATCCGCAGCAATTTTGGCAATGCCGCAGTCTATTCCACCATTCTGACACTGACGTCCATCCTGTCGCTGCTGCTGTTTTTCAAACTCACTGGCAGCAAGGATCTCAGTGTCTGATACAAACCTTAAAAGCGGCACACCGGATCGGTGCGCCGCTTTTGTCCACATGGTAAAACCGTGCTATAATAACGATGGATTGGTACCGGAATTACTGCAAAAGGGGAACATCACATGAAGCAGATCAAATATCAGGACCATCTTCGTCAATCGTTTATACGCTATGTCTGCGCAATTTTGGTGGTGGTGGTGCTGCTGTATGTGGGTAGTTTTGCTTTAAACTTATATACAGCGGTAATTCGGAAAAATGAGAGGAATAACGGTCGTCTGGCTTCTGATTTCTCCGCCCAGTACGATGCTTACGCAGCGGAGATCGAATTTCTGTCCTCCAGCCGGGAACTGCAAACGGCTCTGATGGAAGATACGGTCGAAAACCGATCCGCAGCGAATCAACTGCTCTACGATTTTTCCAATGCCCAGACCTTTCGCCCTTACTTTGTGCTGATGAGCGTAGAAAAGAACGTGATCTGCTCCAACTTCAATGAAAACAATCAGAAAACATTCTCGGAGTCCACTTTTGTTGAAAGTGTGATCTCCCGTTTGAATAAAGCCCCATCGGAATTGCAGTGCTTCATTTGCAGTGCTCCGGTCACCAGCTCCCAGGAGTGTTGTTATTCATTTTGCAGGCCGCTGAGCAGCGGGGATGGGGCCGTTTCCGGTTATCTGTTTTTCAATCTGCGGCAGGCGAGCTTTCAGGCCTATGCCCGCACGATGTCCGAGGATATCCTGATAACCGATTCATACGACAATATCATCTACATGACCATGGATCAGGAGACGGACCCACAGGATAAATTGCCCTCCGGAAAAAATGCTCTCAGTGTTGAACGGAGCGGCATTGCGAAATATGACAACACCTATTATTATGTGCAGACACGGACGATGCGCCCTGAGGGCATTCACTTTTATACGCTGACCTCTCTGGAAACACAGATTCAGATGTTATGGCATGGATTTATCCTGTTTCTGGTATTAATCCTGATCCTGTTTCTGATCGTAGTGGTCATGACCGGGGCATTTGCCCAGACCAATGCCCGTGAGATCGGTGAATTGACGACTGCTGTGGAGGAGCTTGGACGTGGGAATACAGATTACCAGCTTTCTCCAAGAATTTCCAAAGAGTTTCAGGACTTGTATGACTCCTTCAGGCGGATGACAATTCGGCTGCGCGAACTGATGCGGCACAACAGCGAGTTACAGGAGCGTCGCCGGCAGATGGAGGTCAAGCAGCTGGAAGAGCAGTTCAACCCGCATTTCGTGTTTAACATAATGGAGACCGTGCGCTATCAAATCTCCGAGAACCCGGAAACTGCATCGGAAATGCTGGTATCCTTTGCAAACCTGATGCGGTATAGCATCAACTACGGACATACCAAGGTTTCCCTCGAAACGGATGTACAGTACATCAACGATTTCCTGCTTTTGCAAAAAATCAGATACAACAACTGTCTGCACTATGAATTTGACATCCCCGATGAATTGCTGGACTGTCAGATTCCCAAACTGCTGTTGCAGCCGGTGATCGAAAACAGCATCAAACACGGTTATCAGCAGGGAAAAACACTGGAGATCACGGTGGAGGCCAGGCGCGAAGGGAATCGGCTCCGCTTTACGGTATGGGACAACGGGGCCGGGATTTCACCGGAATGCTTGAATGCAATCAACAAGTCCTTTGCTATGGAACTGGATCATCAGTCTGTGAAACACATCGGACTCTATAATATTCAGAAAATGCTGCCTCTCATGTACGGATCGGAATATGGAATCCGAATTGAGAGTACGCTTGGGCAGGGAACCCGCGTGATTCTGACAATGCCCTGCGAAATGGAGGAATGAGCATGTTCAAAATTCTGCTGGTGGAAGATGAAGATTTGATTCGCCGCGGCTTGGAGTTCAAAATGAATTGGACGGCAGTTGGCTGTGTGGTAGCAGGCGAGGCTGCCAGCGGAGAAGAGGGATTAAAAAAAATAGAACAGCTTCACCCCGACATCGTCATTACGGACATACGGATGCAGAGCATGAACGGTTTGGAAATGCTGCGCCGCGGGCTGGAATTGTATCCTTTCCATGCGATTATCCTCTCCGGCTACAGCGAGTTTGAATACGCCCAGCAAGCTATTCATCTGGGCGTTACAGAATACATTCTGAAACCCATTGATTTTGACGAACTGAAAACCTGTATCCTGAAAATAATCAATCTCCGCCACCAGGAATCGCAGGTGACTTTTGATGTAAACGGGCCTGTGTCCCAATTGCCGGATTTTCGGAAAGTTCAAAATAAATATGCCAAGCTGATGCTTCAATTTATTCAGGAGCATTATGCAGAGCGTATTTTACTGACGGACCTCAGCCAGGAGCTGAATGTGTCCTGTACGCATCTGAATGCAAAATTCAAAGCGGAAACAGGCTATACGTTTCATGACTTTCTGAATTACTACCGCATTAACCGTGCGGTGGAACTGCAGAAAGCCGGAGAATTCAAACTATATGAAATTGCGGAGCTGGTTGGCTTTTCGGACTATAAGTATTTTAATAAGGTCTATAAAAAATATGTGGGCTACTCTCCCAATAAGATTCTTTCAACCGCGAAATAGATGCGTTAAGTTAAGTCTGGACCCGGGCTTTTGATCAATCGAATGCAAATCCGCCAAAAGAGCATGCAGTACTCTTTTGGCGGATTGAGTATTGCCTGCTGCGCCCATGCCGCTTCATCCAATATTCAGCACATTATACACCGTACACCGCGGGGGACATAGTCACAAGGCGAATACGGTATAATTCTTCACAGTGACCTGGGCAACCAGTTTACCAGTTCTGGTTTTCAAAATGCGCAGGCCCGGTACGGTGCGCTCCAAAGTATGAGCGGTACAGGCTAATGATCGGATGAAGGGCTTCTTTGCCAGCTTAATAGCAATTTCCCGGTTAATCCGCAAGGCGTTCTAAAGGCAGACTATAAATGCGATACTTATCTGTTTTTGAGGTAACCGCAGTGACAGAATTATACATGCGATGCCGATAAACACAAACACAATCCGTCCGGCTACAAAGGGATATGAAATTCAGAAATGAATGGTAAACGCATCCCGTCCGGGGACGTCATCGGCTCAAAGCTGTAATCCAGCTCAAGCAGACGCAAAACAGTGTCCGTAATATACAGGCCAAGGCCGTTGCCGCCCGTATCGCGGTTTCGGGATTCGTCCGGCCGATAGAACGGTTCATAGAGAAGAGGCAGCTGATCTTTGGTGATCGGTTCGCATTCGTTTTCCACGAACAGACTGCGCCCTCTGCAATAGACCGCCAGCCTTTCACCCGACGCTGTGTATTGGACGGTATTTGAAAATATATTTGAGAGCGCCTTACCAAGCAGCTTTTGGGGAACCGTAACCGCAAACGCGGCACTCCAGTCAATATAGAGCGACAGGCCCTTAGCACGGGCAATCATAATATATGGTTCGATAATTTCTGCGCAAATTTTCTCTATACTCTCGGTGGTGCCGGCTTCCTTTCCATCGTTTAGATGCGAGGTGTCCAGAATTTCACGCAGCATGCCCGAAAGCCTGTCCACAAGTTCCTTGCATTTCGGAAGCCATTCTTCATAATTTTTATATTTGCCTACTTTGAGAATCATGTTATCTATGATAATGCTCATGGCGGTAACCGGCGTTTTCAGTTCATGGGATGCCGCTCGCATAAAATCGGGTTTTGCCTGTTCCGTGGCCGAGACCTTTTTCAACTCAGCCTCAAGATTGTCTATGGTACTCAGCGGGTTCTCATAAAGCCCATTAATGTTTACGGCGAGTTCACCGAATTCATCCTTTGATTGTATTTTGCAGCGCGCATTCCGCTCCAGCAATGTCATGCTGTGGGTTTCGTCGGAAATTGCCCGGATTGGGCGGGTTATTTCACGGGCATATAAAAGAGAAAACACAATGGCGATCACGATGCACAGTATCATGGATATAGGCAGCAGCGACACGATGACGCCCACGGCATCTTCAACCGGAGCCAGCGTCCCAACGCATTTTCACCATCATAGGAGGGAGTAACTTCATATCCCGCCTCTTTGAAATATTCACAGATTCCTTCATTTGTGTCCCGGTCATCTTCAACAACAAGAAGCTTCAAAATACATCACCACCGTTTTTATCTTAGCATGAAGGTATGTAGCAGATATGGATTAGAGAAAGATAACAACGTAAGAGTGATTGGCGATTCCGTAGAAGTTATCGTGCAGGCACACCGGTTTGACGGCTTGGTTTTTTTAGCCAGCTGTGATAAAATTGTACCGTCCATGGCCCGCGCGGCGGAATACAACAGCAATATTTCCCTGGAAAACCGGCCTGAAGAATTTTTCGCAAGCAAATCCCGGCTCAGCCGGATTTTAAAGACGCTGCGGGATTGTGGCAAGATTTTGCGCCGGCACGTACTTCATCCTAACATTAAAAGACGGATAAATTGTATACCCGGTGAGTTTATAAAGAGCTCGGAGTGACCCGGAAAGAAATTGTGGATGAACTGAATGAAGCGCACCGGACCGCCCGGGAGCAGCCGTGTATGCAAGAAAATAAAAAGGAGCGTCAATATGAGATATCCTGTGGAAACAATTCGAAAATTCGGTTCTCAGATTTTTGAAAAAGCCGGCCTTTCTCCGGAAGATGCGGCTGTGAGCATGGACTGCCTGCTTATGGCGGACCTGCGGGGAATGCGTACACATGGTACGACACATATGAAAGACTATTGCCGACGCGTGTCAATTGGTACGACGGCTGTCGGAGTTGAGCCTGAGATTGTGGAGACCGCGCCTTCCACACTGACGGTGGATGCCAAGCACACCATTGGTATGGCTACCGGGCTAAAGGTAATGCGCCGGTGTATCGAGAACGCAAAAAAAACGGGAACCTGTGTAGCGGCGGTTCACAATGGCTGTCATTATGGCCTGGGTGCCTATTTTCCAATGAAGGCCGCAGAGGAAGGAATGATTGGCTTTTCCTTTGCCAATACTCCTCCTCTGGTGGCGCCATTCGGAAGCGCGGAACCCCTTCTGGGGACAAACCCCATTTCAATTGTTATCCCGGCCGGGCGTTACCCGGATCTGGTTTTGGACATGGCAACCAGCGTGGTAGCCAAGGGAAAAATTTCTTTGGCCCTGAAGGAAGGAAAGACAATTCCAGAGGGCTGGGCCTTGGATAAGGACGGGGCACCCACGACGGATCCTGCCGCTGCAAACGTAGGCGCGCTGGTGCCGTTCGGACAGCACAAGGGGTATGCACTGTGTTTGATTGTATCCCTGTTGTCATTTGCCCTGAGCGGCGCGGACATGGATATTGATATACCCCGCTTTTTCGAAGAGACGGAGAAGATTACAAACGTGGGCTATTTTATGGGGGCAATTGATATCTCCAAATTCTGTCCAGTGGATGTATTTAAGTCCCGAGTGGACCGGATGTTCGACGTGATCAAAAACAGCCGCCCGGCTGTTGGATTCAGTAAAGTCCTGATTCCGGGTGAACTAGAGGTCAATATGACCCAAAAGAGCCTGGAGGAAGGAATTGATCTTTCTGAAGCAACCCTTAAGGATTTCCGGGCAATGTCTGAGACGTATGGTGTTGAGTACGTATTTTGAGTATGTGAAATTTTCTGCTCAAGATGTCAGCAGCGCTTGATTAAAACCTGTGTAAATACGGTTGATTATAGGGGAGGCGGCGCTGTGGCCAATCTCGTCTTTGGCTGCCGCTGCCTTTATTGTTGTACAAAGTTACGATGGAATACTCATCCGTATAAGAACTGCGTTGTCCCTGCCGGGATTTTTGCGTGGATTGCTTATACCTCTGAGAAATGGAAAAAATCATGTCAGGGCCATTGTAGAGAGTTTTGAGGCGGGCCTCGCGAAACAGCGGTATATGGAGAGTATGCCTTCGGCGGAGGAAATGGAGGCCTATCCTTGATCTGCGCAATGGCCTGCGATCGGGCTTGGCGGGAAATTGGGCCTGCTGACAAAACGTAAAACAGGGCAGGAACCTACTGTTTTCTGCCCGGAGACTTTTAAACAAGCTGGAGGCTGGAACTCTTGAGTTCCAGCCTCTAGTTACGTAAACCTGCCGCGTCATGGCGGGAGTAAAGGATCAGGCGGTCAGATCAGCCCGGCCTTCCCCAGGGCGGAGGCGATGATCGCGGCATGGTCGAAGGCCAGACCGCCGCTGTCCTGAATTGCATATTCCACACGCGGGCCTGAAATACCGGCGGCCATATGCTTTTGCAGCACGGCGCGGAAATTTTCTCCCGCGCCGGAAAAGGAAAGAGTCAGTACCTGCGGGCTGTTTTCCGCCCTGACCGCAAACCATGCAAGGTCGGCGGCGTCATCTCCGGCAGATGCTTCGGCTCTCCCACTGAGCTTTGTGACATACGCTTCCGACATGACCCACATGCGGGGGTCCCGTCCTGGCGTACTGAAAAGGCCCACCGGCTCCAGCGGGATTCCGGCAAGGCGGGTTTCCTCATTCAACTCCCGCCGGGCGGTTTCACTCACCGGCTCCGATTCTCTGGAAAACCCGCCCGGAAGCGCCCATTTCCCCAGATACGGGTGCCCGCCCCGACGGATCAGCAACAGCTCGCAGCCAGTGGGCACTGTACACAGGACGACGATATCGGCGGTAACAGAGGGGCGATTGTAGTTTTTTGGCCGATACTGAGCGAGATATTCTGCCTCCGTCAGTCCGTTTTTATCTCTCAATTCCATATGCTTTCCCCCAATTTGCGGACAGGGCCGCCGTCTTTCAGGACGGCAGCCCCGCATTTTTAGGTCAAAAATCAACTTCTGTATCGTAGTAGCAGCACTTTAACAGCTTTTCCATCTCCTCCTGGCTGGGCTGGCGCGGATTGGAACCGGTGCAGGCGTCGCCAATTGCGTTCTTCGCGATCTCCGGCAGACGCTCCAGAAAAACACGCTCGGAAACAAAACCGTTCTCGGCGGGATAGCTGTCCGGGCCATAGTGTTGGATGCAGTGGGGGATATTCAGCGCGTCGTTCATGCCGCGCAGGTGGGCGATAAGCAGGGCGACCTTTTCATCATCGTTCTTCCCGCCCAGATTCATATAGTCCGCTATCTGGCCGTAGCGTTTTTTTGCCTCTTCGTCTCTGGCGTTGAATGCGATCACTTTCGGCAGATACATCGCGTTGGCCGCGCCGTGGATAATGTGGGCGCCGCAGTCGGCAAATGCCGCGCCGGTCTTGTGGGCCATGGAGTGAACAATGCCCAGCAGCGCGTTGGAGAAAGCCATGCCCGCCAGACACTGGGCGTTGTGCATGCTGTCGCGCTTGGACATATCGCCGTTGTAGGAGTCGATAAGATTGCTCTGAACCATCTTGATGGCGAAGATGGCAAGCGGATCGGTGAAATCACAGTGGGCGGTGGATACATAGGCCTCGATGGCATGGGTTATGGCATCCATTCCGGTGTGGGCCACCAGCTTTTTGGGCATGGTTTCCGCCAGGTCGGGGTCCACAATGGCCACGTCCGGGGTGATTTCAAAATCCGCGATGGGATATTTGATCCCCTTGGCGTAGTCGGTGATGATGGAGAAGGACGTCACCTCGGTAGCTGTGCCGGATGTTGAGGAGATGGCACAGAAGTGGGCTTTTTTGCGGAGCTTGGGAAGGCCAAACACCTTGCACATATCTTCAAAGGTGACATCGGGATATTCGTACTTGATCCACATGGCTTTTGCCGCGTCGATGGGGGAGCCGCCGCCCATGGCGACAATCCAGTCGGGCTGAAATTTCTGCATGACCTCGGCGCCCTTCATGACCGTTTCCACCGATGGATCGGGTTCAATCCCCTCAAACAGCTCCACTTCCATACCGGCTTCCTTCAGATAGGAAACCGCGCGGTCCAGAAAACCGAATTTCTTCATGCTGCCGCCGCCGACACAGATCATTGCGCGTTTTCCCTCAAAAGTCTTCAGCGCCTCAAGAGCGCCTTTGCCGTGATACAGATCTCTGGGTAAAGTAAATCTTGCCATAGAATTACCTCCATTTATTTCTGCATTTTTTTGAATTCGCGCTCACAGGAAGCACATGAACTGCGTATTGGTGGCGCGGCAGCGCATTTTTTCCTGTGTTGCTAAATTATCAGGACTTATAATACTTGTCAAGAAAAATTAATAAAATCGATAAAATATTGCTATTTTGTATAAAAAAGAGGTAATAAAACCGGGGACCAGCTCAAAGCTCCCGGATGTATTAAATTTTGCATATTGTTCAACAATACAGCTGTTATTTAATTATTAGCCAACTATAAACAAATATGCAAGGTTTGCTATTAAAGGAGTGCTGTCCATGCTTAAGAAAACGGTGTTTATCAATGGAAATGAAACCCGCCTGGTAGTAGACCCCGACGCAACTTTGGCCAGCGTACTGAGAGAGCGGCTGCTTCTCACCGGGACAAAAGTTGGATGTGGGAAAGGCGAGTGTGGGGCGTGTAGTGTAATTCTGAACGGCAAAGTGGTCAGATCCTGCATTATTAAAATGAAAAGGGTACCGGATGAGGCGCAGATTATTACGATTGAAGGTGTGGGGACCAGAGAGAGCCTCCATCCGCTGCAGCTTTCGTGGATGATTCACGGAGCGGCGCAGTGCGGGTTTTGCACGCCGGGTTTTATCGTCTCCGCCAAGGCGCTGCTTGATGAGAATGCGAATCCCACCAGACAGGAGGTCAGAGACTGGTTCCAGAAAAATCGGAATGTCTGCCGCTGCACCGGCTATCAGCCCCTGGTGGACGCTGTTATGGACGCGGCCAGGATGATGCGCGGCGAAGTGACCAGGGAAGAGCTGTGGCCGAAACTGAAAAACGGCGACACCATGCTGGGCTCCAGCCTGCCCCGCCCATCCGCCCTGGCCAAGGTTACAGGGAAATGGGAGTTTGGCGCGGATTTGGGACTGCACCTTCCCGAGGACACGCTGCATATCAAACTGGTCCAAGCCCAGGTATCCCATGCGAACATCCTCTCCATCGATACGTCGGAAGCGGAAAAGATGCCGGGCGTTTACAGGGTCCTCACCTATAAGGATGTCCCCGGCACCAACCGAATCAACGGCCTTGCGTTCCCCTCCAATAAGGGCAGCGGCAAGGAACGGCCAATTCTGAATGACAAGAAGATTTTTCAGTTTGGTGACGCCATTGCCATGGTGCTGGCCTATCGTCCGTCCATTGCGGAGGAGGCTGCCAAAAAGGTCAAGGTGGAGATCGAGGAGCTGCCGGCTTATATGAGCGCACCCGCGGCCATGGCCGAGGATGCCATTGAGATCCATCCGGGAACGCCCAACGTCTATTTTGAAACGCACGTTGTAAAGGGAGAAGAGGTTGACCCGCTGCTTGAAAAACTTCCGTATGTCGTCGAGGACGACTTCTATGTGCAGCGCCAGCCCCACCTCCCTCTGGAGCCGGACGTCGGTTTTGCCTATCTGGACGAAGATGGGAAGCTGATTGTTCACACCAAGAGCGTCGGACTGCATCTGCACGCGCTGATGGTGGCGGAGGGCATCGGTATTCCGCTGGAAAAGTTGATTATCGTGCAAAACCCCACCGGCGGCACGTTCGGCTATAAGTTCAGCCCCACCATGGAGGGGCTGTTGGGCGTGGCCGCGCTGGTTACAAAAAAGCCGGTTTATCTTCAGTTCAATATGTTCCAGCAGATCACTTATACCGGAAAACGGGCGCCGTTTTTTGTCAACCTGAAGCTGGGCGCCGACGAGGACGGAAAGCTCGTCGCCATGAAATCCGACTGGACGGTGGATCACGGCCCGTACTGTGAGTTCGGCGATCTGGTGACGATGCGGGGCAGTCAGTTTATCGGCGCGGGCTATATGATCCCCAATATCCGCGGCGAGGGCCGCACGGTTGCGACCAATCACGCATGGGGCGCAGCGTTCCGGGGCTATGGCTCTCCCCAGAGCATGTTCCCCTCCGAAGTGCTGGTGGATGAACTCGCCGAAAAGATGGGCATGGATCCGCTGGAATTTCGCTATCTGAATGTATATCGGGAGGGGGATACCACTCCCACCGGCTGCCACCCGGACGTGATTGCGTATCCGCAGGCGCTGGACAAGCTTCGGCCGCTTTACCGGCAGGCAAAGGAGAATTCCGCCGCCAAAAACGCCGAGAGCAGCGACACGAAGTACGGCGTTGGCATTTCGCTCCTCACCTACGGTTCGGGCCTGGACGGCGCCGATTCCTCGGAGGCCTGGGTGGAGCTCACAAAAACCGGCGTCACCGTGGGCTGCTCTTGGGAAGATCATGGACAGGGCGCCGATATGGGCGCGCAGACAATCGCCCACGAATCCCTCAAGCCCATGCACATCCGGCCCGAGCAGATCAAACTGGTGATGAACGACATGGAGTTTACCCCTAACAGCGGTCCTGCCGGCGGAAGCCGATCCAATGTTTTGACGGGCAATGCCATCCGGGTGGCCTGCGAAAACATGATGGCGGCCCTCAAGAAGGAGGAGGGAACCTTCCGCACGTACGACGAGGCTGTCGCGGAGAACCTTCCTGTCAGATACCCCGGAAAATGGACGGCGCCCTGTACGGAGTGCAGTGTGGAAACGGGACAGGGAAACCCGTTCCCCGCTTATATGTACGGTGTGCTTTTGGCCGAGGTATCGGTCAATCTGACCAGCGGAAAGGCCAAAGTGGACAAGCTTACCCTGGTCTCCGACTGCGGCCCGGTCATGAATCAGACCATTCTGGACGGTCAGCTGCTGGGCGGACTGGCCCAGGGCATCGGTCTGGCGCTGTCCGAGGATTTCGAGGATTTGAAAAAGAATACGACGCTGACCGGCTGCGGAATTCCGCAGGTCCGGGATGTCCCGGACGACATCCGTCTCATCCATCAGGAGACGAAGAGACCGAACGGGCCGTTTGGCATGTCCGGCGCGGGCGAGATGCCGCTTTCCGCTCCCCACGCGGCCATTATCAACGCAATTTACAACGCGTGCGGTGTTCGTATCACAAAGCTGCCCGCTTATCCGGAGAAGATCAGACAGGGGTTACAAACCGTTTCACATTGATTGAAAAGTGGGCAAAACCGGGTTTACCCGGTTTTGCCCACTGGAGGTAAGGATGGATTTACAAAAGCTGCTGGGAAGCGGAGAACAGTGTATCCATGACGAGCCGCCGGCCTGCGCGGCAGCGTGTCCCATCCATGTGGATGTCTCGGCGCTTCTTAATGCGGTGGGCGCGGGGGATTTTCAAAGGGCCTATCGGATTCTGGAAAAGAAAATGCCGTTCCCCGGACTGATCGGCAGAATCTGCGATCATCCCTGCCAGTTTGCCTGCGTGCGGGAAAAGACGGACTGCGCGCTGAATATTGCCGAATTGGAGCGGGCGGCGGTGGAATACGGATATGCACTGCCGAAAAAGTCGCTTTCCGTCCCCAAAACCCTTGGCAAGGTAGCCGTCGTCGGCGGAGGACTCAGCGGCTTGACCGCCGCCGCAGAGCTGGACAAAAAAGGAGCGCAGGTTACCGTCTATGAACAGTCGCCGCGCCTGGGCGGACGGCTTTGGGACTTTGCGGGCAGCCGGCTTGACCCGGCGGCCATTGCCGAGGAACTGCGGGTCTTTGAAAAGCGGGGGATCACCGTACATTGCCATCAGAAAATCGACTCGGACGGGTTATCTGCGCTTTTAAAACAATTTGACGCCGTTTATCTCGCCACGGGCACGTGGGAAAAAGAGCTTAAAGCCGATCCACAGACGTTTCAGGTGCAAGATTCGCTGTTTGCAGGAGGCCGGCTGGTTACTCAAATGGCGTCCGTGATCGGCTCGGTGAGCACCGGGAAACGGGCGGCTGTCTCTATTGAACGGTTTTTAAAAAAGGTGTCCATGACCGCCGCCCGGGAGCGGGAGGGCGCGTTTGACACCCCGCTGCACTTCAATTTGGAGGACGCGGAACCGGAGGAACGGGTTTCCTGTCCTCCCGATGGCTACGGGAGGGAAGCCGCCGCAAAGGAGGCCCGAAGGTGCCTGCACTGCCGGTGTGTCCAATGCGTGAAATGCTGCAGCCATCTCAAGAGCTTTCAGATTGCACCCAGAGACTATGCCCGGCAGATTGGAACCAACGAAAGTGTCATTATGGGCGCCCACTACGCCAATAAAATGATTAATTCCTGTACTCTGTGCGGACTATGCGACGAGCAGTGTCCCTATGGCGTTCACCTCAGGGACATGGTGCATGAGACCAGAAAAAGCATGGTGGAAAAGGGGAAGATGCCGCCATCCGCCCACGACTTTGCCCTGCGGGATATGCAGTTCAGCAACAGCGACCGTTTTTTCCTGGTGAAATCCCCTCCGCGGTTTGGCTCGGAAAACGGCTCCGGGCCGGAGGGAAGACCCGCACGGTATCTGTTTTACCCGGGGTGCCAGCTCTCCGCATCCGCGCCGGAGTCCGTGGAGGCATCTTACCGCTACCTGCTCTCCCATATAAAGGAGGGCGTGGGACTAATGCTGGGCTGCTGCGGCGCGCCTGCGGACTGGGCGGGGCGGCAGGATCTGATGCGGGAAAATGTGGAGCGGCTAAAAAGCGCATGGGAAACCATGGGGCGTCCCACGTTCATTCTGGCCTGTTCCAGCTGCGGTCAGGTGTTTCAAAATTATCTGCCGGAAATTTCGATTGTCTCCCTCTGGGAGGTCATGGACCGGTATGGCTTGCCGGATTGCGCGGCCCGCGGAGCGGGACACACTCTGAGCATTCACGATGCCTGCACCTCCCGATACAATGAGCCGCTCCAGTCCGGCATCCGGAGGATTGTCCGAAAGCTGGGCTATGAGATCGACGAATTGAACTACTCCCGGGAAAAGACAAAATGCTGCGGATACGGCGGTTTGGTCTATTACGCCAACCGGGAACAGGCCGAGGCTTTTATTAAGGACCGGATCGGGGAGAGCGGGAACGATCTTCTGGTATACTGCGCCATGTGCAAGGATCTGTTTGTAAGCGGGGGAAAACGGACCTATCACATTCTGGACCTGATTTTTGCAGAGGATCGGGAGCAGGCCGGAAGCCGGAGAATGCCAAACCTCTCCCAGCGGCAAAAAAACCGGGCGGAGCTCAAACGCAGGCTCCTGCGGGAATTGTGGGGAGAGGAATTGGACGCGGAACGGAAAGATGAGAATTCTCTGGGGCTGGTCATCCCGCCCGAAGTCCGGGAGAGTATGGAAAAACGGTATATTCTGCTGGAGGACGTGGAACAGGTGATCTCCCATGCGCAAAAAACGGGGGAGCGTTTCTTCAATCCCGAAAGCGCCTGCTATTCCGCCAGCCTGCGGATTGGCGACGTCACGTACTGGGTGCGTTATCGGGAGGGGGACGGAGACATTCAGGTGGCCGGCGTGTACAGCCACCGCATGGAAATCGTGAGAGAATAGTCCTGCGCTGAGTTTGACCGGCTTTTGAAAAGAGAAGAGGGGGAAGCACATGAAAGAAACCGGAGAGCGGGATTTTTCGTGGATTTGTGACAGGTGCAAAAAGAAACTGGAGCCCCGCAAAGTGAAAGTCAGCTATCTCAGCGGGAATTTTGAGGTGGAGCTGATGCAGTGCCCCCGGTGTAAGGCAGTTTTTATCGGGGAGGAGCTGGCGGAGGGCAAAATGCTGGAAGTGGAAAAGGGATTGGAGGATAAGTAGTGGGAGGCTGCAACGCCTATGAGAGTAAACGCATGACGGAGGTCACGGGGGAAACCCTGCGACCCGGCGGCTTTCGCCTGACCGAAAAGGCGGTCCGACTGTGCGGACTCTCCTCTGGGGACACCGTATTGGACCTGGGCTGCGGACGTGGAGCCACCGTGAACTACCTTTATAAAACCCACCGGATTCGGTCAATTGGAATTGACCCCTCCGAAAAACTGATCGGGGATGCAAGGAAGCGGTACGAATTTGCCGATTTTGTGACGGACAGGGGGGAAAAGCTCCCGTTTCAGAGCGAACACTTTACGTGCGTTTTTGCGGAGTGCACGTTGTCCCTGATGGAGGATCTGAATGCTGCGCTGAAAGAGACGTTCCGGGTTTTGAAAGGCGGGGGGAAGCTGGTTGTGACAGACGTCTACGCCAAAAACCCCCAGGAGGTGGACGGACTGCACCCGTTTGCCATGAACAGCTGCCTGAGAGGACTTCACGATCTGACAAAGCTCGAGAAAACGCTGAGAGAAACCGGATTTGCTGTTTCCTATCGGGAGGATTGCAGCGACCTTTTAAAAGAGCTGATGGTGCAGACCGTTTTTACCTTTGGTTCCATGGCGGAGTTCTGGAATGTGACGTCGGGGAACTGCGTGGACGGCTGGAGGTATCAGGAGGCGCTTAAAAAGTGTAAACCGGGGTACTTTCTGATGATTGCGGAAAAGGAGGGGACAAGCTGTGGATGAAACCGGCTTTCGGATGTTCCGGCTTTCCAGTGCGGGCTATTGCTGCGCCCAGATCATGATGAAAATGGCGCTGGAAGACGAAGAGACGGAAAATAAGGATTTAATCCGGGCCTTAAACGGCCTTTGCATGGGAATTGGAAGCGAACAGAAGACCTGTGGTGTCCTCACGGGAGGGATTGCGGTTTTGGGCCTGTATGCGGGAAAGGGGAATGATCGGGAATGCCCGGCCCCCAGCTATACCGGAATGGTGGATGAGTTTACCGGATGGTTCCGCCAGGAGTTTGGCGGCACGGAATGCGCCGATCTGATTGGCGTGTGCAGCTTAATGGATTATAAGACAAATCAGGAGTACCGGCTCAAATGCGGCGACACGCTGATCAAAAGCTTTGAAAAAATTCGGGAAATTCTGCGGGAACATGATTTCACCTGGGGAAGCAGGGAATCGGATTGAAAGAGAATCGAATCATCACCCGAACGGAGAGTTTGTGCCCCGTTTGTCTAAGAAAAACGGAGGCTTTCATTGTAACGGATGGCACCGACTGTTATTTGCAGAAAACCTGTCCGGAGCACGGCGATTTTTCCGCGGTGATTTGGCGGGGGGGTATTCCGATGGAGAAGTGGATGCGACACCGGGAAGGGGCGCATCTGGAAAAGACCGTCACCAAGGTCCAAAAAGGCTGCCCGTACGATTGCGGCTTGTGCGAAGCGCACCGCCAGCACACCTGCACGGCGCTGATTGAGGTGACCCAGCGGTGCAACCTTCACTGCAGGTTCTGCTTTGCGGATTCCAGTGCTTCAAAAAATACGGATTTGTCGCTGGGGCAGATCAAAACCATGTATAAAGCAATTCTCAGCGTGTCCGGGACATGCAATATTCAGCTTTCCGGGGGCGAGCCCACCGTACGGGACGATCTAGCCCGGATTGTAAAGATGGGGAAGGATCTGGGGTTCCCCTTTATTCAGGTGAATACGAACGGAATTCGTCTGGCACAGGACGAAGAATTCGTCTGGGCCCTGAAGCATGCGGGACTGGATTCCGTCTTTTTGCAGTTTGACGGTACAAAAGACGACATCTACCGGAAGCTTCGCGGGCGGGAGCTGCTGGTGCTCAAAGAAAAAGCGATTGGGAACTGTGAAAAATACCACATCGGGGTGGTGCTGGTTCCAACTCTGGTTCCGGGCGTCAATGTGGACAACGTCGGGGCCATCGTCCGCTTTGCGCTGGATCACATCCGGGCGGTGCGCGGCGTACATTTTCAGCCGGTCAGCTATTTCGGCAGGATGCCCCACGCCCCGGCGGACGGCGACCGGGTGACACTTCCGGAAGTGATGGACGAGCTGGAGCGGCAGACGGGGGGAAAAGTGAAGGCGGCGGATTTCAAGCCCGCCGCCTGCGAAAACGCCCTCTGCTCTTTCCATGGTAATTTTATATGCCGTTCGGACGGAAACCTTGTACCGACCGCGCCGAAAACGAGTTGCTGCTGTAAAAACACCGCGGAGGAAGGTGCAAAAAAGGCCGTGGAATTTGTTGCCGGAAACTGGTCATCCCGTCAGCCTATCCGTCAGGAGACGGAGCCGCTGTCCGACTGGGATGAGATTATCAATCAGATCCGCAGCGACTCCTTCAGCATCTCAGCTATGGCATTTCAGGACGCTTGGAATGTCGATCTGGACAGAATCCGGGATTGCTGCATCCACGTGACAACCCCACAGGGAAAACTGATTCCGTTTTGTATGTATAACCTTACGGATACTGCGGGGAGGCCTTTGTACAGGGACAGGGAGTGAGAAGTAAAAAATGGAGCGGACGCCGCTTGAAAACTGGATTGTGGAGAGAACCGGCATTTCCTCGTGCAGCCGGGAGGCGCTGGAGAAATACCAGCTGAAAAAGATCATGGAAACGGTGCAGTTTGCCCGGACACACAGCCGCTTTTACAAAGATCAGCTGGCAGATGTCTCTGTAAATTCATGGAGAGATGTCCGGGCGCTTCCTTTTACGTTTCCAAATCAAATCCGCCGGAATCCGGACGGCTTCCTGTGCATTCCCCAGCGGGAAATCAGACGGATTGTCACGCTGAGAAGCTCTGGTACGGAGGGGGAGAAAAAGAGAATCTTTTTCTCCCAAAAAGATCTGGACGCAACGGTTGATTTTTTTGAGTATGGAATGAGCGGTCTGACCGATCAAAGCGACCGGGTTTTGATTCTCTTCCCCGGTGCCTCTTACGGCAGTGTTGGAGATTTGCTGGAAAAGGCATTAAAAAGATCCGGCATAGCCTGCTTCAGGCGAGGAGTCATAACGGACATGGAGGAAACCGCCAGATGTATTGTCGAAAACGGCATCACCTGTCTGGCCGGAATACCGATACAGATTTTGCAACTCAGCCGGATAAAGGCAGAAATTTATCAAAAATGTATCAGGAAAGTGCTCCTCAGCGCCGACTATGTTCCGACAGTCCTAATTCGGGATCTGACCGAACGATGCGGGTGCCGTGTTTTTACCCACTATGGCATGACCGAGATGGGATACGGCGGCGGCGTGGAGTGTCAGGCGCTGAATGGATATCATATGCGGGAGGGCGACCTGTATATCGAAATTCTCGACCCGCTTACCGGACGGCCGGTGCAGGACGGCCGGGTGGGTGAGGTGACGTTTACCACACTCACCCGGCAGGCCATGCCGTTGATCCGGTACAGGACGGGAGACCTGGCTGCCTTTTCGCCGGTCCCGTGTCCCTGCGGCACTTTTTTAAGAACGATGAGCAGAGTCTATGGACGCCGGGAGAATAAAGTGCGGATTTGCGGCGACGCGTTTCTGCACTTTTGCCAACTGGACGAGTGGATGCTGTCTTTTCCGGAACTGCTGGATTACAAAGTCTGGCTGGAACGCGAAAATGTGCTGCGAATAGAGGTCGTATTATTGAGCGGGATACCATTTCAGGAGACACGGGACAAAATGTCCCAAAAAATTCAGGAGGAAATCGGGCGGCGGTGTGGATGCCGGATAGAGATTCGGCTTACCCAAAAGGCGGGTGGGCTGGAAAAGCAGGTCAACAGTATGGAGAAGCGCAGATTTTGCATGAGCGGCAATTCCTGCGGATGATATCGATTCCCTGAAGGTACCGGCCGATATGGTATTGACATACACTCAATTGCGTGCTATTATTCTAATATGCAAATTAGTTGCATATTAGAGCTGAACTGGAGGATACAATAAATGTTTCAAGACAAAGTGCTGATCTGTGCTGAATGCGGAAAGGAATTTATCTGGACTGCCGACGAACAGGAATTCTATGCTGAGAAAGGATTTCAAAACGAACCAAAGCGTTGCCCAGAGTGCAGGAGAGCCCGCAAGGCGCAGCGGAACGGTGCGCAAAATGGTGAGCGTGTCATGTATGACGCGGTATGTGCCCGCTGCGGAAAACCGTGCAAGGTCCCCTTTAAGCCCAGTGGAGATCGCCCCGTTTATTGCAGCGAATGTTTCGCGGAAATACAGGCCGAGCGGCACTGATGCTTGAGCGACCATGATAAATGGCACTTGAAAGCCGACGGATACTCTTAACCCGTCGGCTTTTTGCTGCGCTGTTTACGCATTTTGGGAGCAGGTGTTCTGTCCGGTTAACCGGTGCACTTGTAGACAGACTGCAATCTTTACGGCAATTTCCGGAGAACATACAATGTTTTTTATCGGGGCAGTCTTGTAATTTTCTGGTGGAAGCAGAAACCGCGCAATTTAAATTGCTGTCTCGCCTGCTAGAACAGATTCTCACAATATTACGTTTATGTTACATCCGTCTTCCTGCTATTGCTTTCCAGTTTTCAATCTGCTAGAATCCAGAATGAACAGAAGAAGGGGCCCATTTTTTCCCGGAGCAGATACGGGACCGGCTAGCCACGGTATGTGCGCCGGGCAACGAGAAGCCTCCTTGGATGTTCAAATTAATACCGTGGAAGCCGGATCAAAGCGCAGAAAGGCCCGTGCGATTCCCCAAAACGACGGTCAAGAGGAAAGCATATGTCTCAAACCGATGCGGTTGGGCGAAAACGGTAAATCTTTAAGGAGGAAAATCCATGAAGAAGTTCCTTTCCCTGGTACTGTCTCTGGCGATGACCCTTTCTTTGGTCACCATCAGCGCCAGCGCCACCGACTACGACGATCTCACCGATAAGGGTGAGGTCCAGTACGAGGAAGCAGTCGCAGTCCTCAACAAGCTGGGCATTATCACCGGCTATGAGGACGGTTCCTTTAAGCCCACCGGGGCTCTGACCCGCGGTGCTGCCGCCAAGATCATCGTTTCCCTGATGATCGGCGCCGATGCCGCCGCCAACCTGTCGGCCACCGCCGCCCCCTATAAGGACGTTGCCGTGACCAACACCTTTGCTGCAGTCATCAGCTACTGCAAGACCGCCCACTACATTGACGGCTACACCGACGGTACCTTCCGTCCTACCGCCGCCCTGTCCGGCTCCGCTTTCAGCAAGATGCTGCTGGGCGCTCTGGGTTATGACGGCAGCATCGAACACTTCACCGGTTCCGGCTGGACCATGAACGTGGCCAAGCTGAGCCAGAAGGCTGGCCTGTTCAATGACTTCGCCACCGCTTTCAAGCCCAACGACACCGTGGACCGTGAGTCCGCCTGCCTGCTGGCTCTGAACACCCTGAAGGCCACCGAGGTCGAGTACACCGGCTCCACCGTGAACGTCAAGACCGGCGATGCTCAGGTCACCGTTGGCAACACTTCCTACAGCTATGTCACCAACAACAACTCCAAGATCAACGCCAACATCAAGGGCCAGGATGCGGGCAACAACAGCGCTTATCTGACCCTGCAGTTCGGCGAGGAGCACTTCACCGATCTGAAGCTGACCGCTGACGGAACTGCGACCGACGATTTCGGCCGTCCCTCCAACCAGTGGAGCTACAAGAACGTGAAGATCGGCACCTATGCCCTGACTCCCGATTATTCCTACACCACCGAGGCCAATGGCGACACCAAGGCCGACAAGGTGAAGGATATGGGCCTGAAGGACTTCAAGGTCTCCTCTTCTTACTACACCGTGAACGGCAAGGACGTGGCTTTCACTGCCACTACCAATGCCGGCAAGCTGGAAGAGATCGCTGATCTGACCGCCAACGGCGTTCTGGTCGAGGCTTATCTGGACGACGACAATGCGGATACCATTGAATCCTTCGTCCTGGTGTACACTCAGCTCATGAAGATCAACACGGTCAAGAGCACCGAAGTGACTCTGAAGACCGTGGAAGACACCTTCCTGGGCACCAGTGTCAAGTCCAACTATCCCAATGTCTCCTCCGTCACTTCCGTGAAGGACGACGACGATGCGTGGACCTCTGTGAAAGATCTGAAGGCCGACGATTACGTGCTGATCGTTCCCGTGAAGGACGGCAGCAGCTATCGCGTGTTCTCCGCCGCTGCTCCTCAGACCGCCACCGGCAGCCTGAGCAACATCAAGGTGAAGAGCGACAACACGACCGTCAACGGCATCACCGTCGCCGGTACCGCCTATAAGATGTCCAAACTGTGGACTTCTGAGGACAAGGAACTGACCGGTTCCACGAAGATCAACTCCTCTACCGATACCACTGTCTATCTGGACGCTTATGGCTATGCCATCTATGTCAAGGACGTGACCGCTTCCAACAGCGCGATCATCATTGACGAGATCTACAGCTCTCTGTCTGACGGCAAGATCGTCAAGTACGCCAAGGGCTGGGATTCCAACGGCAACGAGCTGTCCCTGAACCTGGGTACCAACCCCACCTATCCCGTTGGCGATGAGTCTGCTCAGCAGGGCAAGGTCTATGAATATGAGACCAGCACCTCCAACAGCGCAGACTACAAGCTGGTCGCCAACAAGACCGTTCTGACCCAGAACAAGAACGTCCACGTTTATGCTGCTACTGAGACCGCAGACAAGTACGTTCTGTCCGGCGCTTCCTCCGCTCTGATCGGCACCGGCCGGAATAAGGTCTACTTTGACGCCAACGTCAAGTTCATCTTCGTCTCCAAGGACGACGACGGCGACGTGACCGGCATCACCGTGAACAACGGCGTCACCGAGGTCGGAAGCAAGACCGATTCTACCAAGCAGTATCCCCTGAGCTACATCGTGAACAAAGACGGCGACAAGATCCTCGCTGTGGTTATCCCCAACGACGACGATGCTGCCAACACCGCGAACCTGCTGTACTTCCAGAAGGTTACCAATCACGTCAACAACGCCGACAGCAAGCGCGTGGCTATGTTCACCGCTTATATCAACGGCGAGAAGCTGACCGATTGCCAGCTGAGCAAGGATGTGACTGACACCTCCTACAACGATTGCTTCTTCACCTACAGCAAGAACGAGTCCACTGGTGTGTACACCCTGAGCAAGTACATCAAGACCAACAAGATCACCTCCGTCTACAGCGGGGACTCTCTGGTGAAGGGCGACATCATCAGCGACACCTACTTCACCAGCGCTACCTCCGTCAACGGTGGTGCGACCGGTGCTGAGCTGAACGCCAAGAACGCTCAGGTCATCGATCTGTACACCGACGACGGCGTGACCTACAGCACCCTGAAGGAAATGAAGGACGCCCTGAATGACAACGTTGTCTCCGGCTTCACCGTGTCCTACATCTACAATGGCTCCGACAACTCCGGTTCCGGCTCCATTTCCTACCTGTTCATCACCGCTAACAAGGCCGGCGGCGGCTCCAGCAGCGGTAACTATGCTGGCACCAATGCCACCGTTACGTACACTGCTTCTGCAGTTGCCAATAATGCCATCGTGAATCTGACCGTGGCTCGCGCCAGCTTCGTTCCCACCACTGCAGCTGTCACCGTTACCTATGATATCCTTGTGAATGGTGTTGTTGCGGCTGTGAATGCGACTACCAATGTGGGCGCCGGCAAGACTACGTACAGAGATACCAAGGCTGTTATTGGCATTGAGGCTGGCGATACTGTGACCATCGACGTCACTGGAACCTCTGTCTCCGATGTCAATGTCCTGTACGTTGATAAGGATGCCTCTACTGCCGCTGGCAAGACCGTGTATGTGTCTGACGGCGTGCTGTATGCTGATAGTGCTTTCACTACCGCGGCTCCCACCACGATCAGCAGAACCGCATCCGATACCGCATTGACGTTCTATGTCAAGAGCTCTGATCACAGCACGGTTCTGTCTGCGGATGTCTTTGACTACACTGCCAATAAGAGCGGCACTGATACTAAGAACACGGTTGTCCCCTCTACCCTTGCAACTTATACCAAGAATCCGAATAAGTTTGTGCTTGATGATAATGATATTACTGCCTCCGTTCCTGCGGGTAACAGCGCTGTGGTCGTTGAGATCACCGGCCTGAGCAAGCTGACCGAGCAGTACACCTTCGATGGCATGGCTGCTGCTGCGACCACCAGCCTGACGGCTCTGGGCTACACCGGCGACAACAAGGCTACCATCGGCGATTATCAGCTGTCTATTACGGCCAACGCTCTTAACACCCAGCTGACTCTGCCCAAGAACGCCGTCGTCACGCTGACTGCGGAACTGGACAACGCTCTGGGTACTGCCCTGACCAAGGGCTTGAAGGTCAACGCCAATATCGACGGTCAGGCTGTCACCTTCTACTTCGCGAACACCGCTGCTACCAAGGCCACTGCTACCGCGACGATCACTCTGGACAAGAGCGTTGAGGTGAAACCCGCCAACGTGACCTCCATTACCGACACCGATCCTGTGGAGATCAGCAACATCCAGACCGTGGATGCTGACAATGATGCCAAGTGGAGCGCTGGCGATACCATCACCTTCAACTTCTCCGCTCCTGTTGTGAAAGCTACGTTTGTTCCCACCGCGACCGCTAGCAGCTTTGCAATTGAAGCGGCTGACAAGTGGGTCTGGAACAGCTCCAACACCTCTGTGACCATCAAAGTTACTACTGCTCCTACCACCGGCGACGGTACCCTGACCGTTCCCGCAACGCTGATCGTGGATGCCACCTCTGGTGTGACGTCTCCTGCAGCTAATCTGTCGGCCACGATTGCGAACGCCGATAATGCGAGCAGCTTCAACTACACTCTGACTCTCGCTTAATCGCGACGGCTGATCGTGTGATTTGACACGGTATCAAACAAATCAAAAAAGGTTCCCCCGGCTTTCGCCGGGGGAACCTTTTTTTATTCCGCGTCCTGCTCCGTCTCGGAAGAGGCGTCGAACCAGTCGTCCGGCGCCTCCCGGGACTCCACCGTGCGGGAGTTGTCGGGATGCACCACCAGCACCTGAATTTCCATCATCTCACCCCCCACAGCGCAATGTGGCTGGCCTGCGAAAACGTGAGGGGTGTGGAGCTTGCCGTCAGCGTCAGCTTTTTGACCCCCGCCGACCCCGGGTACATGCTTCCGTAGGCGATGGTGGGACTGATTGCAAACACCGGGACGGTGGATACAAGGGCATGGCCCAGCACCATGACGATCAGCGTGCCCGTCCGATTGTAGATGGTCGCCAGAGAATTTTTGACGGTGTTGTGGACGATGACGTTGTCCGAGGAATAGCTGTAATAACAATGGCTTTCCAGGGAACTGCTGTCGTTGAGATGGAGGTACAGGTTGCCGTTTACATTGGCGCCCACCTCCAGCAGAAGCGCCGTCCACTGCGTCTGGTCAAAGTCGCTCAGGTCAAATTCAATGCCGGAAAAACCGGTGGCGCCCTTTGCAAACTCCGCGCAGCGCAGCTGCACAAGGTGCTGATTGTTCAGACCCGCCAATGCCTGTTCAATCTTGGCGTTATCGGCGTTGAAGTCGTCCATCAGGATGCGGTCTGTTTTTTCCCATTGATTCAGTTCATAGTCGGTTGTTTTTTTCAAAATAAATTCCTCCCCTGTCTCCCGCGGGCGGAGGGGAGAAAGCCGCCCACGGGAGTCGTTTTTGCGGTCGCGTCTGGCGTATACAAGCGAAGCGGACTTTGCTTGCATTCCCCGTCCCCCTCCGCCGGAAACCAGCGAAGCGTTTGCGGCGGAAAAAGGAGGAGCAAGGGAACGGAGCGGGAAAAGCCCGCAGGGCGTTTACGAGCGAAACGGACTTTGCTCCGACGACAGATGCGTCTACGTTACTAAGCGCAGTATTGGGAGAAGATGTATGGGCGCGTACATTAAAAAAATTTTTCAGGGTAGAAAAGCTAACGGAAGTACAGACGATGGTTTATATTTTTGTTTTCCATATACAATAAATGCGCATCAGCTTGCAATATATCCAAGACAGGTGTGTATTGAAACATACCAAAATGGGTTGAGCCGCCTGCAATTGATAACAGCGCAATTACAATGCGTTTAAAAAGGATTGTTTCTTTTGAAATCAAATGATATATTAATTATAGAAAAATGGATTTTAAATAACTGCTGCTCTGGCAGGTACACGCGAACGGACCTTCCACATCGGCCCCTTAACCACGTGCGGCTGTCCGCCGGTAAAAATTATGCAGAGGATGTGAGCTGGAATGGATTATGCGGAAAAGTGGCTGCGCATGAAAGAGCAGAGAAGATCCGGTTCCCGGCAAGAGGAATCAGTGCCCACAGACCCTTATCAGGGAAAACCGGACGCCTCTGACGGGGGATATCCGGTTCCAATGGTCGAACCGGCTGAACCAACCCCGTTGCCGGAGCCGGAGGAACGCGTTCCGGGGGGCATTTACCCTCCGCCCAATACGCGCCTGATGGATCTCTGGCGGGAGTGGCAGACCGGACGAAAGACGCCGGCGCGGTCGCCGAAGCTGTCCCTCGCTGATGAAAATTATGCGCCTCCGCTGGATCCCAAGCAGTTGACCTCCGAATCCATGCGGTGTACGGTCCGCTTACTCACGGCGGCAAATGAACACTACCGAACCAGTCACGCTGAAGATGGAAAGCGGAAGCTCCAATCAAATGCAAAGCCCATCCTCTATCTTGCGCAGAACCGTATGGCCGCGTGGCTTATGGTGTTTCCTCCGGTGGGCGGCGGTAAACCAGTGGAGATGCAGGAGCTATGGGAACTGCTGGACGCATACATGGTGAACTCCGGAGTTGATACGGAGGCGCTTAAGCGCATTGCGGATGAGCAGGTTTATTTCCAGATTATACTGGTGGCCTGCGGAACCCTGCCCGGAAAAAGCCGGGACGGTTTCGTTCAGGAGCTTTTTTCGAGGGAGCCTCATATGCCGCAAAATGAAGAAATGCGGATTGCGGCCATGCTGAATCCGGAATACCTCGACAAGATCAGCAAAGGAACGCCGATTTGCCACAAAACGCCTGCCCGTCCCGGTGCTCCCGGCAGGGATGTTCAGGGTATGGTGCTGCCGTCGACTCCAGTGGAGGAGGGCGTCCTTCTGGCTGGAAAGAACACCACGATGACCGACGGGGAGACGCTGGTTGCCGCGACGGAAGGATATCTTTATTTCGAAGACGGCTGTTTTCATGTGCAGCAGACGTACACTGTGGAGGATGGGCTGGACGAGGACGCGGATACCATCGACTTTGACGGGGATGTGTGGATTATGGGCGATGTGCTGCGTCTGAATGTAATCCGAGCCTCCGGCTCGGTGGTTATTTGGGGCTCCGTGGAAAACTCCTACATTCAGGCGGATAAAAACGTGATTATTCTTGCCGGAGTTGTGGGAGAGGACGAGGCCACGATCCGAGCGGGGGAAAGCGTGAGCGCAAAATATCTGGAGCACTGCATCGTGTATGCCGGTAAGGCAATTACATCGGAGTGCGCTATCTGCGCCTATTTGTACAGCGACGATCACATAAGCATAACCAACGGGCGGGGCGTAATAGTGGGCGGTGGTATAGTGGCCGCCCGTTACATCGAAGCAAAGATTATCGGCAGCAAGTCTGAGCGCAGTACACAGATTACTCTGGGTGAATATCCCTGCCGCAGGGAATCTCGTCTGGAGATCGAACTCCGTCAGAATAATATTCGGGAGGAAATGAAGTCGCTGCGGGAGATACTATCCCGCAATGAGGGGCAGATGGATGAATTTCTCAGAATGATTACTCAGTCCAAGTACCGTCTGCGCCTGACGGGGCTTGCCATTAAGGAGCAGCGGTTGGAAAAGCAGCTGACGGCGATTGAGTTGCAGCTCAGCGATTGTTCCGTCTGTTATCTGCGCAGCGACACCGTCTACCCGAAAACAGTTGTCACCATAGGACCGGGCAGCTTCTGTACCGCGGAGACTCTGTCGCGCTGCACCTTCAGACTTGTGGGGAAAAACATCCGTGCCTATGGAAACTAAGAGCCGAGAAGCAGTGCGCGATAAGAGAATGGATGGTACAGATTGGATAACTGGAATGAATTTCGTGAAAATCCCTTCGGTGGAAGCATTCAACAAAGTGAAAGGGGATAATAAGCTTGGGGAAGAAAGTCATGGTTGTGGATGATTCCCGGATCGTCCATAGAAAGATAGCGGAGCTCCTTCAGGATTCGGACTTTGAGATCGTTTGCTTTTGCCGCAGCGGCGAGGAGGCGATTGACCATTATCAGGAATACCGTCCGGACGTAGTTACAATGGATATTGTAATGCCAGGGGCGGACGGGCTGAATACAGCGGGCAAAATTCTGGAGATGGATCACGACGCGCGGATTTTACTGATATCCTCATTGGCGTATGACGATCTGGTGGATGAGGCAGTAAAGCTCGGTGCAAAGGGGTTCGTTTTCAAGCCGTTTGACCGGACACAGCTTCTGAATAGCCTTTTCTATGCGCTGAAGTGATGGCGAAGGTTTGAACGTTGCGTCGTCAAATCTCCCTCCAGCACCTTTTTGTTCTGGTTTGTATAAATCTCAATATTGGTGAAATCTATAAATTGTCCGATACTTTGTCAGAGCCCCATAGGTCACATTGTGTACCTATGGGGCTTAACATTTGTTATTACATGAGCAGGCATTTCCGCCATTTTTTAAGGGGAGACCCGTGTAGAGCGGAAAATTAATCGGTATCATCTTTAATTAATTTTTTGCCCTCCTGCGGCGTCCCACCTTGTTACCCGTGCTGCGCTTTGTCGGGGGTTGGGCAGCCGCTTCTTTCCAGAGCGGAGTTTCTCTCTTTTCTCTCTCAGCCCGACACATTGCGCGAAAGAACGATCGGCGTTATACTATTGCTTGGTATATTTTGCTATATCAGAGAACGGCACTAGACACACATAAAGACAAGGGAGCGGTACAAAGTGATGCTTTGGATCTGTCTGTTGGCCGCGGCGTATCTGGCGCTGCTGCTGGCAGAGGCCCTTCGCGCCCAGCGGGACAGGGCCCGGCTGGCCCATATTATCCACATAAACGGAATCCGGGGAAAATCCTCCACGGTCCGACTCATCGCCGCGGGGTTGGCGGCGGGGGGCATCCCCACCTGGTGCAAGACTACCGGAACGGACCCTCTCACCATTGACTGCGAGGGCCGCGAAGAGCCCATCCGCCGGGTGGGCTGCACTAACATCCGGGAGCAGCTGCGCATCCTGCACCGGGCCGCCGCTCAGGGCGCACAGGTGCTGGTGGTGGAGTGTATGGCCGTGCGGCCGGATCTGCAGCGGGTGGCCCAGCATAAAATGCTCAAAGCTGATATCGGGGTACTTACCAACGTGCGGTTGGATCACACCGATGTGATGGGCGGGACGCTGACTGAGATTGCCCATTCCCTCAGCGCCACCGTACCCCAAAAGGGCGTGCTTTTTACCACCGAATGGGACAACGCCGGCCCTCTGCGGGAGACGGCCCGGCGACTGGGAACCCGCTTTGTACAGGTATGCCCGGACGGAACCGAGCCGGAGGGACTGGATTTTGCCGACAATGTTGCCTTGGCTCTGGCCGTCTGCGCGGAGCTGGGAGTGGACAGGCAGACCGCTCTTGCGGGTATGCGGCAGTATCATCCCGACCCCTATGCCCTCTCGGTGCATCGGGTGGGAGAAGATGGGCAGGTGCTCTTCGTCAACGCCCTCTCGGCCAACGACATCCAGTCCACACTTCTCATCTACCGGCGCATGGCGGAGCGCTTTGGGGCGGAATATCCCCACCGGGTGCTGCTGTTGAACAACCGGGCCGACCGGGGCGCCCGCGCCCGGGATATGCTGCGGCTGGCCGTGGAACTGGCTCCGGACGAGGTCTGGCTCATGGGGGCGCAGCAGAGCTATTTTACCCGAGGACTGGCCAAGCAGCTTCTGGGCGTGCCGGTCAAAAAATATTCAAAGGGTACGCTGCCTCCTGTGGGCGACCTGCCCCGGGGGAGCCTCTGCTTTGCCGCCGGCAACATCGCCGGCGGCGGACGGACCCTGATCGCATCCGTGACAAAGGAGGGAAAGGCGCTTGTATAGTCAGACCGTCATCCTGGGCGTTGTGGTGAGCATCCTGTTCAGCGAGCTCACGGGGCTTTCCCCGGCGGGCCTTATCGTGCCCGGCTACATTGCCCTCAGCCTCCACTCGCCGGTGCGGGTGGTTTACACGCTCTGCATCGCCGCCTCAGCCATGCTGCTCTGCCGTCTGCTGGGGCAGGCGGTTATTCTGTATGGACGGCGGCAGTTTGCAGCTGCCATCCTCATCGCCTTCCTGCTCAGCGCCGGTATTCGGACGGTGGGTATCCTGCCCTTTTCCACCGATGTCATCGGCTGCCTTATCCCCGGTATCATCGCCCGGGAATTCGACCGTCAGGGCGTGGTTAAGACCCTTCTGTCTCTGGCCGCAGTCACAGGGGTACTGGTGCTGATATTGTTTGTCTGCGGCTGGCCCGTGGCGGGACTGTGAGGAGGCGAGCCATGAGAAAGCATGTTCCTCCGCTTTTGTGGCTGGTCGCCGCAGTCTGCTGCGCGGCTCTGGGCATCACGGCTACCCTGCATCTCGGGGCTTCGGTACCCGCGAAGGACTATGCTCTCAAGGCGGACGCCGCCGCCCGGATGCAGGCATGCATGGAGGAGCTGAAGCGCTGCAAGGCCGAAGAGGGGCTGGCCCTCAATGGGGAGGACTGGTTCAACACCGGTATGCTGGGCGACCGTCTCAGCGGCATCACCACCACCTTGGGCGTGCTGGAGGCCAAACGCACTACCGCCAATAGCGATATGGCTGCCCTGGCGGTGCAGCTGCTGGAGCAGGCGGGCGTGCCGCCGGGGCAGAGCATTGGGGCGGGGTGCTCCGGCTCTTTTCCGTCTCTCAACCTGGCACTGCTCTGCGCCTGTGACGCCATGGGCGTGGAGTGCCGGTATATTACTTCCATCGGCGCTTCCTCCTATGGGGCCAATCAGCCTCAGCTCACCTTCCCGGAGATGGCCTGCCGTCTGGCGGACGAGGGGCTTATTTCCAGCCGTCCTCTGGCGGTTTCGGCGGGCGGCCAGAACGATCTGGGCCAGGATATGGACCCACAGGCTCTGAATGATGTCTGGCGGCAGCTTGAGGTCTGGTCGCTGGCAAAGATCGAAGAGGGCGATTATCCGCAAAACCTGCGTCTGCGCACCCAGCTCTATGAGGCGGATGGCCCTGTCTCCTGCTTTGTGGCGGTGGGCGGCGGCCTGGTCACCTCCGGCCGGGCGGATGCCCAACTGGGGCAGGGGGTCTTGCGGCCTGACCGGGTGGGCCTCATCACCGACAAAAGCGGCCTGCTCGAGCGGTACAGCGCCGCCGGCCTACCGGTTATCGAGCTGCTGAATGTGAAAAAACTGGTGGCGGACTATGATCTGCCTTACGACCCCCAAACCTTGCCAGCTCCCGGCACCAGTGCAATTTATTACACCACAACCCGGCCCCGGCTACCCGCGCTGGCGGGGCTTACTGCCTGCTTTGGCTGTCTTGCACTTTTTGTCAGAGAAAGCCGACGCCAAAAAAGAGGGGCCACATGACAAGAAAAACAAAGACTGTCACTTTTGAAATCACGGACAGAAAAAAATTCTGTATCGGGATGCTGCTGGTGTTTTCCGGAATTTGGCTGCCTGCTCTGCTCACCGTATTCAATTTCAAGGTTATTGACAGCCTGATTATGGCTCTTCACATGAAAGACAACAGCTACCTGCTGGTGGCGGCCCTTCGTCTGGCCGGTCTCAACGCTATTCGGTGCTTTCCCCACTACATCGGAGCTTTTTTTGTGGGGGAGTCCGTGTGCATCAGCCTCAGGGGGAAAAGTCAACGATGGCTCAGCGCGCTTCTGGTGGCGGGGCTCATTGTCTGCGTCTATCGCTGTATCGACATTGTACATCACATCCACTACGATTTCGGTGTGCCGGCCCTGATTCTGGTGACATTGCAGGTGGTGCTGTGGGGCGTCAACTACACCTATATTTCTCCCATCAAAAAAATGGCCATGCAAATGTGCTTTATTACGGCGTTCCAGTTTTTGGACGTGATGCCGGCACTTAACAGCCTGCCCTTCGGCCGCGGAGAGACCAGTCAATTTGTCAAGCAGGCGGCTGGCGTTTTGGCTGTGATGCAGCTTCTCGACGGTATGTGCCTGCTGTTCTTTACCCTGTTTTTGCTGATGGGTCTGATGCTGCTGCTCACATTGCGGGATGAAAACCACCTGCGCCAGATTGCTGCCTTGAAAGAACAGAGCGAGGAGATCAAGACAACCGCTCTGGTGCAGGAACAGGAAAACCGTGCCTATCAGGAGATGCAGCACCTGGTACATGACCTGAAATCCCCCCTTACGGCCATTCAGAATCTGGTGGGGGTAATGCAGTACTGCTGTGCCGGCCCCGAGCAGGAAAAGGAGCGGGAGTATCTCACGGCCATGGAAAATCTCGTCTCCAATATGAGCCAGATGATCTCGGAGATTCTCTATCAGGACTCCCAGACTCTTCTCACCACGGCGACGCTGCTGAGCGTGGTGCGTTCTCAGGTAAGCGTCTCTCCCTATGCCCAGCAGGTCATTGTGGAAAATCAGGCCCCGGACGCTCAGATTCGGGTTAACCGTATCCGCATGGCACGTGCCATTATCAATCTGCTCAACAATGCCTATACCGCTTTGCCGGAGGGGGAAGGGACCATTCATCTAACCATTTCCAGGAACCGGATCCAGGATGTACCCGTGGTGCGGCTGGAGGTGGCGGACGACGGCAAAGGTATCCCCGCCGGGACACTGCCGTTTATCTGGAAACGGGGCTATTCCAGCCATGGCAGCCATGGGCTGGGACTCATTTATGTAAAAAGCATCGTGGAATCTTCCGACGGCAGGGTGTCCATTGCGAGCCAGGAGGAAGCGGGCACGGTCGTAACCATTGATTTGCCTGAAGGAGGGGGAGCGGAAAATGAAAACTGAGAAGACCGCTATTTTGTCCATCGACGACGACGAGCAAATCCGCTATTCGCTGGGGGCACTTTTTGCTACCCAGCATTGGGAGACACTAGACGCCGGCGATATGAAGGAAGGGCTGCGGCTGTTCAGCCAGCATCGGCCCGATGTGGTGCTTATCGACTACCACATGCCGGACATCAACGGCATCTGGGGTGTGCAGATGCTGCGGGCCTTGGACACCCAGGTGCCCATCATTGTGTTTACCATCGATGAAAGCCAGAGCGTGGCCGACGATTTTTTGCTGGCTGGCGCCAGCGATTTTGCTCTGAAGCCCATCAGAGCCCCGGATCTTATCAGCCGCATCAATCTGCACCTGCGGCTTGTGGCTCAGAGCAGGGAAAACAGCTCCCCGGAGGCTTCACCCTTTGTCAACAAGGGCATCGGCGAACCTACCCTGGACCTCATCAAGGAATATTTCCATCAACACAGGGACTTTTTATCCGCAGATGCCATCGCCAAAGGAACGGGCCTGGCCTATCAGACGGTCTATCGTTACCTGCAATATCTGGTCAAGGAAAAGCAGGTGGAGGTGCAGACCTGCTACGGCAAGATCGGACGGCCCCGACAAAGCTATCGGCTCAGCAAACGGCAGTAAGCCAAACACCGGTAAGGAGGGATTCCCATGCAGATCGCAAACGGCAGAATCCTCACCGAGGATTCCACATTTCAACGGCACGACCTGATCCTGAAGGGGGACAGAATCGAAAAAATTACCGGCCCCTATTTTGAAAGTGGAGAAGAGATTCTCATCGACGCGGAGGGCGGCTATGTGCTGCCCGGCCTCATCGATCTTTGTGTGCGGGGTGGGGAGGGAATGGAATTTGCCTCCGGCGACTCGGCCCAAAACGACGCGCTCTCTGCCTGGCTGGCACGTCAGGGCGTCGCCCGTTATCTGGGGGTGCTGCGCTGGCAGGAGGAAGAGAGCTTTGACCGGGAGCTGAAAGCCGCCCGCCACGGGCGGGAAGCGGAGTGCGGCGGAGCAATCCTCGCGGGATTGCGGCTGGAGGGACCCTTCTGCGCCTCGCCGCAGGCGCAGGCCCAACGGCAGTCCCTGGACCCAGACCTTTTCGAAAAAATTGCGGAACAGGCGGGTGCTTCCCTCAAAATACTGGATGTTTCGCCGGAGCAGCCCGGCGCAACCACACTGGTGCGGCGGGCTGCTCCCCGCTGCCGGGTGAGTCTGGACGGAGCGGCGGGGTACGACCAGGCCCGCATCGGCTTTGCCAGCGGCGCCCGTCATATGAGCGGGCTGCCAGCGGCGCTGGAGCGGCTTTCCCCCCGGGACCCGGGCCTTTTGGGCGCCGCCTGCGAGTGCGACTGCATGGTGGATATCTCTCCCCAGGACGACGGCCTGCACCCCGCAGCCCTGCGTCTGGCTTTTCAGATCTTTGGACCGGAGCGCATCTGTCTGGTGAGCCGGGGTCCCGGCTGCGTCCGGGAGCGGTACAGTCTGACCGACTGCGTACGCAGCGCCGCCTGGTTTGGGGTGCCATTCTCCTTTGCGGTGCGGGCCGCCACCCTAAACCCGGCCAAAGTGCTGGGCGTTGAGGAGCAAACGGGCAGCATCGCAGTGGGTAAGTGCGCTGATATCCTGATTCTGGACCTGCACGATCTGTCGTTGCGCACCGTCATCAGGAGGGGAGAAATTCTTTATGACAAGGGCGAACGTATGAGGTTGGGCGGCTGAACTGTTTAAAAAGCAGTTTTCGGCAGTTTGAAAATGGTGAGAGGTGATGCATAAACTTTGCTTTTTAAAAGGCACCCTTCGTATTGCTTCATGTTTATGCAGAAAAATAAGAGAAAAAAGAGAATAAGTTTTTTCTATGCAGTCCCCTGTGATACCATAAACACAAGGGAGGCCGCACCGCCGCATCCCGCGGTGGTGGCGAAATTTGTGACCGCAAAGGAGGAACAGCCCATGAGGATTGGTTTCGGCGAACTGCTTGTGGTTTTTATCGTTGCTCTGTTGGTACTGGGACCTGATAAGATGCCGGAGTATGCGCGCCGTCTGGGCGTAATGCTGAAGGAATTCCGCAATGCAACCAGTGATGCCACCAAGGATATCCGAGAAAATGTAATCGAGCCGCTCAACGAGGCCCAGCGCCCGCTGCGGGAGGCCATGGAGCCTTTGCAGGAAATCAAAGAGGACATCGACCACAACGCAAACGATATCAAAAACTCTCTCCACAGTGCGACCACTGTCGTGCCCACTAAAAAAGTTCTTCGCAAAAACGAGTATACCGGAGAGATCTTAGAGGTTCCTCAGGAAGAACCCGCCGCTCCGTCTGGAGAGGCAGCAGCTTTGACGGAACTGGGCTCAAAGACCTCTCTCCAAGCCGCCGTCCCCCCCGGGGCAGAGCAGGTCACTGCGGCAGAGTCCGCCGCGGCAAACGTTGGGACTCCCGCCGCACCGGCTGAGCTCAATGCTGCGACCGCAAAAGAAAATACCCCGGTGAGCGTCTGACGGCCATTATACCGGAAAACGTTTTTCTGATTAATTTTAACGAAATTTTTTATAGAAAAGGAGCATTTGCCATGCGTATCGGAACACAGGAACTGCTGCTTATTTTGTTGATCGTTCTCGTCATCTTTGGACCTACTCAAATCCCAAAGCTTTCCAAAATGTTTGGCAAATCCATGAAGAGCTTCAAGCAGGGTGTATCCGGCGAGGAAGCGGAAGCGGATAAGGCTGGAACCGTGAAAAAATCCTCCGGAGACAAAGAAAGCGACGAGTAAGCCGTGGTCAAGAGACTCAAGGCGATCTCCCGTGAAAATCGCAGGAAAATGCCGCTCAGCGGACATCTGAGGGAGCTTCGCAACCGAATTTTGGTTTGTGTGCTGGCGCTTTTTGTGTGCTGCGCGGTATTTCTCTATTATGCAAAGTGGTTTGTGGACAGGCTTACCGATATGGGCAAGGCTTACGGCTATGTCTATGTCTACCTTTCGCCCCAGGAACTGCTCATTGAGTATTTTCAGGTGACCCTTATCGCTTCGGTGTGCGTCTGCCTGCCGCTGCTGCTGTACCAGTTATGGGCTTTTGCACGGCCTGGGCTGAGCAAAAGCGAAAATCTGACGGTGGTACTCTGCCTCTTCTTCGGCCTTTTCTGCTTTGCAGGCGGCCTGTATTTTGCCTACCGCATTATACTGCCCTTTATGCTGGCTTTTCTCATCGGGGTCAACAGCGCGGGCAGCGGCATCAGTGCCAGCATCAGTGTACAAAATTACATCAATTTTTTACTCACCGTTTTTATTATCTTCGGATGTATTTTTGAAATGCCTATGGTCTCGGTGCTACTCACCCGCTTTGGCATCCTAAAGCCGCAAATAATGCGCAAGGCGCGCAAGGCAGTGGTGGTCATCATTTTCCTTATTGCCGCTGTCATCACCCCGCCGGATATTTTTTCTCAGGTCATGGTGGCGGTGCCCATGGTGGCGCTGTATGAGCTGAGCATCTTTTTGTGCGCATTAATTACCCGGGGCAAACGCAAAAAGGCGCAGGCGGAAGAAGAGGCACAAGACGCCCGGGAGGCTGATGAATCCTCCTGCGAAGGCGGCAGGGCCCGGCAGTCCGCCGAGACGCAATCCTGAAAAACGAGGGGCAGAATGGCTGTTCCTCTCTTAAGCACTCTCCCGCTGGGGTCATAGCCCCGGCCGGGCGGCACACCGCTGCGGCAACTCTGCTCAGCGGCGGCAAAACAAAAGAAAAATCTGTTTCCCTATGGTGGGGACAGCAAAGGCGTCCCCCTGCTGCATCTGCAGCTGGGGGAGAGGGTGTTTTTTGCTGTTTTGCACAGTTATAATGCATCTTGTTTGTAAAAATCGTGCATGCGAATAATGTTTATTCTGAGAAAAAAGAGAAGAAATTGATTTGCAACCTGACGTTCCTTATAGTTATTGTATAAGCGCGGGCAATAATTTTGAGGATATTGACCGACACGGATTCTGCTGAGGGCCTTTGAAAACTGCAGTCCGTGAACATCCGGAAATTAAACACAGGAGGAATTAACATGAGCAAAAAAGAAATCTCTCGCCGCTCGTTCCTGAAAGGTTCCGCCGCCGCCGGTTTGTCTGTAGCCGCCGCTGGTCTTTTCTCCGCTTGTGGAACCTCTACGGGAAGCTCCGGCGCTGCAGCCTCCGGTTCTGCAGCATCCGGAAGTTCTTCTGCTGCCGCCACTGAGAAGGGCGTAACCACTATCGGCGACTGGAAACTGTGGGATGAAGCGACCGGCGAACTGAACCGGGAGGGCCGTGACGCTACGGGCGACAACGCCGTGGTCTCTGCGGGCACCCCTTGGGCTGCTTCCGCCGGACTCGATATCCTGAAGAAGGGCGGCAATGCCGTGGACGCGGCCGTGGCTGTGGCATTTGCCCTCTCCGTCACAGAGCCACAGGCTTCCGGTCTGGGCGGCGGTGGATTCATGACCATTCGCGATAAAGCGGGCGAGGTCAAGTTTATCAATTTCCGTGAGGTCGCGCCTCAGCTCGCCGTGGAAAACTACTGGCCTATAACAACTGAGACGAGCAGCGACGGCACCAGCGAAACTACCGTCATAGGCAATGAGAACTACACCGGCGGTCGTGCCATCGGCGTCCCCGGCGAGGTGGCCGGCATGGTCTGGGTACTGGAGCACTACGGCACCATGCAGCTCAAGGATGTCATGCAGCCGGCCATCGACTTGGCCACTAACGGTTTCTATATCGGCCCCACCACCGGCAGCTGCTTGGATGACAACTTGGCCAAGTTGAAGGCCTATTCCGAATTCGCCTCCATCTACCTGAAGGCTGATGGCACTAACTACACCACCGGCGATTTGTTCAAGAATGCTCAGCAGGCCCGCGCTCTTCAGCTGGTGGCTGATCATGGCAAGGACGGCTTCTATACCGGTGAACTGCAGGATGCCATGATTACCGCAGCCAATAAATATGGCGGCGTTTTTACCCCGGATGACTTCACGAACTTTTGTGCAGGCGAGCTGACCCCCGTGGAAGGCACTTACCGCGGCTACAAAATTTACTCGTCTCCGCTGCCCTCTTCCGGCGGCCTGTGCGTGATCCAGCTGCTCAACATTCTGGAGAACTTCGACATCAAAACCATGGGCCACAACACGGTGGAGACTATCCATTTAATGAGCGAAGCCATGAAGATGATGTACGCCGACCGCGCCAAGTACCTGGCGGCAGACACCGAAGATGCCATGGTCAAGAGCATGATGAGCAAGGCCTACGCCAAGAGTCTGGCCGCGGCCATCAGCATGACCGAGGTACATAAGCCCACGTCTCACGACCCCATGCAGTATGAACACATGGACACCACCCATTTTGCCATTGCCGACAAAGACGGCAATATGGTGTCGTGCACGCAGACTATCAACGGCTACTTCGGATCCGCTGTGGCGCCTGCCGGCTATGGTTTCATGTTGAATAACGAAATGGGCGACTTCAGCACGGATCCCACCAGCCCTAACGTCATCGGCCCCGGTAAGTGCCCGCTGTCCTCCATGTCTCCCACTGTGATCTGCAAGGAGGACGGAACGCCGTTCCTTACCCTTGGTTCCCCGGGCGGCAGCCTGATTATCATCGGTGTGGCGCAGGTCATCATGAACGTGATCGACTTTGGCATGGATATTCAGGATGCCATTAATGAGCCCCGTATGGGTGACAACACCGAAAACAAGATCAGGTATGAATCCCGTATTGATCCCACGGTTATCAAAGGCTTGCAGGATCTGGGCCATGAGGTAACGGATTCTCCCTCTGAGTGGGATCGCGGCCTCGGCTCCATCCAGGCGGTCCTGTACGCGGATGATGGCAAGCTGCACGGCGGCGCTGACCCCCGCCGTGACAACAAGGCCCTGGGCATGTAAGTTTTGTCTTCCCCGCTCTGATCATCAGTCTCTTTCACCGTCCGCCCCGCTCAAGGGCGGAGCGGACGGATCAGGGCCGGCACATTTTGATGCTTATTTTAAAAAAGGAGAAATTACCCATGAAAAAATTGATTGCTCTGGCCCTGACCCTGAGTCTGGCCCTCACAGTCAGCTTGCTGACTGCCTGCGGCTCATCCACTTCGTCTGCCGCTTCCGCGTCTTCTGCTGCGGCTGCCTCCGGCAGCGCCTCAAGCTCGGTGGATATGCCTGAGATCACAGAAGGCAGCTGTGAGGCGCCTATTGTGGTTACCAGTATAGGCCAAAGCGCAGACGTGGATATTGTGGATACGCTGTGCAGTAAAGCGGGTCTGACGGTTTATACCAAGGCCACCCTTTCTGCGGATGAACTGACCGATCAGTACAAGACCCTGATTTTGGCGGTGGGCGGTTCCTCCAAAGGTCTGGGTGCTGCCGGCATCGATGCCGATCAGGAACTGACCCGCACCAACGACCTGCTGGCCAAGGCCAAAGACTTGGGCATTACCATCGTGGCCACTCATACGGGTGGTTCCGCCCGCCGTGGCACTCTCTCCGACAAATTCATCACGCCTGCTTTCACCGCAGCCAATTTGGCGATTGTGGTGAGCGAAGGCGATTCCGACGACATGATGGCCAATATTCTGTCTGCCAACAATACGCCTTCCGCTTATGTGGATCAGGCAACGGATGTCATCCCTGTGCTGAAGACCATGTTTGGCGCCTGAGAGCAGCCGTACCTATAAGGGTATTGCTTCAAACCGGCCGCGGGTTGCTTTTCTGGGTGACCCGCGGCTATTTTTGAAAGGAGAGATGATATGACTCCCTATTTTATCACTTTCTTGGTGATGATTGGTATCTTCATGGTCGGGTGCTTTGCGGCAAAACTGCCCGTAGGCGTAGCAATGATGCTGGCCGCACTGGGCGGAGCCCTGGAGGCCGGCTGCGGTACCGATACGCTGCGCTTTATGGTGGAGGGCGAATTTGGCTACGTGGATACGATCATGACCATCGCCTGCGCTATGATTTTCATGAAGGTCATTGAAGACTCCGGCGCGCTGGACGCGCTGAGCAGCCTGATTATTGAAAAATTCCACCGTTTTCCTGCCGTTCTGCTGATTCTCATCATGCTCATTATCATGTTCCCAGGCATGATTACCGGTTCTTCCACGGCCGCCGTGCTTTCCGCCGGCTCCATTATGACGCCCGTTTTGACGCTGATGGGCTTGGATGCGGTGACTGCCGGCTCCATCATTGCCATGGGCGCTCTGCTGGGCATGATCGCCCCGCCTGTCAATACCGCCGCCCTCATTATCTGCGCCGGTATCGATGTGCCTTATGTGGGCTTTGAAGGGCCCATGGCACTTCTCACGTTTCCGCTGGCCATTTTGTTTGTGCTGATGCTCGGCTACAAACAGGCCCGTCATTTGGATTATGAAAAGCTCAAGCCCGCTCTGGTACAGCAGGATGCCATTCGCAAACAGTATGGCTTTCGCATCTATCTGCCCTTGCTGTTACTGCTGGCTTTGATGATCTTTTTTAAGGTGTTCAAAGTTACCACCGATATTGGCATGCCCCTCATGTTTCTCATCAGCGCGCTTTCTGGTATGTTCACCGGCAAAAAAATCAACATTCTGGAGGCTGTACCTGCCGCTATCCGCACTGCCGCTCCTGTTATGGGAATCCTGATGGGCGTGGGTATGTTTATCGAAGTGATGACCGTCACCGGCGTGCGCGGCCTGGTGGTTATCAGCTGCCTGCGCCTGCCCCACGCTCTGTGGCTGCTGGCGGCCGCCATCAGCATCCCTCTGTTCGGCGCGGTGTCCTCCTATGGCGCCTGCTCTGTACTGGGCGTGCCCTTTGCTATGATTTTTGCCTCCATTTTGGGCGGCGACACGGTAGTAGTGCTCGCTGCCATCAGCCTGATCGCCTCTCTGGGCGACATGATGCCTCCGACTGCCCTGGCGGGCCTGTTTGCAGCCCAAGTCACCGGAGTGAAGCAATATACGCTTATCCTCAAGCGCTGCATAATTCCCATGGCCATTTTGCTGGCATATGCCTGTTTCATCCTGAGCAATTCTAAAATGGTTGCCGGGCTGTTCTAAGGGGAGGTAGAGTTTATGATTACTTATATCTATATCGCTATTGCCGCCATTTTGTTTGTCAGCACACTGTATAACATGATCTTCAAAGAAAAGAAGCTGGCTGACCAGATTAATGCGGCAATGATTCTCATCCCGCTTGCTTTGCGAATTCTAATGATCAAATAAAGGAGGGCGAAATTATGGTACAATCCAAAAAGAAAATATACAGTGCAATTGCCATTTTAATCGTGACGGCCATTATCGCTACTCTGGCCGGCATGAATTTTCACGCAAAGCGCGATTTCAAAGAAGACATCGTGGCAGGTAAGGGCGTTACCTCTACGTTTCAGCTCAGTCAGTACAATCCCAATCTGGCCGGCACCGTGGGTGATGTGACCGTTTATGTGCTCAAGGGCGAAAAAGAAGGCGGCTCCATGCTGGTGCTGGGCGGAACCCATCCCAATGAGCCTGCCGGTCACATGGCCGCCATACTATTGGAAGAAAACGCAAAAGTGGACGCAGGTACGATCTATGTGATCACAAATGCCAACAACAGCGGATTTACCCACAACGATGCGTTGGAGGGCGTACCTCAGTACATCCACTTTACTACGTCCAGCGGTGACACCCGCACCTTCAGCTATGGCTCCCGTGCCACAAACCCCATCGACCAGTGGCCTGACCCGGATATCTACACCCACTCCTCCGGACAGACCCTTTCCGGTTCCGAGACCCGCAACCTCAACCGCTGTTATCCCGGCATTGCAGACGGTACAATCTCTGAGCGGGTAACTTATGCCATTACCACCATGATCCAGACTCTGGATATTGATATGGAGATCGATCTGCACGAATCCAGCCCCGAGTATGCCGTAAACAACGCCACCGTGGCCCACGAGCGGGCCATGTCCATTGCATCCGAGGGCGTTTTAAACCTGCAGCTGGATGGCATCCAGATGAGTCTGGAACCTTCTCCCGCTAATCTGCACGGATTAAGTCACCGCGAATTGGGCGATTTTACCGACACCTACGCTTTGCTGATGGAGACGGGCAACCCCTCACAGGGCCGTCTGCGCGGTCGTACCAACGAAAATCTGGTGCTGACCGGCGAGGATCCCTGTTATGCTGTGGCCTATAAGCTGGGCCTGCTGTATGTGGATTACTCCGCCGGTGATCTCCCCATTCAACTGCGTGTGGGCCGCCATCTGATGGGCATCACAGAATACATCAATGCTTTCAATGATAACTCCGACAAAAAGATTTCCGTGAGCGGGATTCCTACTTACGACCAGATGGTCTCCAGCAACGTGGGCGACTGGCTGTTGTAAATTTCTTTACGCAAAAAAAGAGGAAGCAGAGCCTCGCTCTGCTTCCTCTTTTTTTGCGCCTTTTGCTGACGACGGCATACACCGGAAGAAATCCCCTTGAGAGGGTAAATTTCCAAGGCACAGCCTCCAGGTGCTTTATGTTTATGTATTTCTTATTGACCCATTGTGTGCCGGCGATATGCCCCGGCGGCACAGACCAGCATGAGCGCTGAGTTTCCGTCCGAAAAGCAATCTACCACACGGTTTACCAAAGCAACGCCTGATTATCTTTCGCCGCCGCAAGATGATTTTTATAAAGCAATAACAGAGGGGGTAAATTCCTGCGAGGTGCGCAGTGACTTGGAGGGTACAGCTCTTTACATAATTTTTCGGCTGATACGGACATGGAAAACCTCAGTATAGATTCTAATTCCGTTAAGGTGGTATTAAAACACTAACGGCGGTAAGACCGTATTGGGTGCAGCCTCCGTACCGGATTATTCTGTGGCACCAGAAAATATACTCTTCGACATCTTCTGCCTATTTCCCGCCCCTTTCACTCCCGGTATGGGTCCTTTGTCAACACCCCGGACTTGGTCAAAGTTCAAATTAAAACTATACGCGCAGTTCACCCTGTTGACAAGGGAGGTTTATTGGAGTAAACTATTACACAAGAGGTTGGTTTACCTAAATAAGCCTGCGGGGTGATGATTATGGCTGATTTAAAACTTTACGATGCCGAATTTAAGTTTATGAATCTTGTATGGGAGCATGAGCCGGTCAATTCAACGAAACTGGCAAATATTTGTACGGAGCGGCTTGGCTGGAAAAAACCTACCACCTACACTGTTATTCGTAAATTGGCGGAGCGTGGCATTGTTAAAAATGAAAACGCTACGGTTACTGCGCTTGTAAAACGAGAGCGGGTGCAGAAATATGAGGCTGAAATGCTGCTTGACAAGGCATTTGATGGGTCTGTTCCGTCGTTTATCGCAACATTTCTGAAAGGAAAATCTCTGTCCGAGGAAGAGGCTGATGTTCTCCTGAAAATGATTCGGGAGGCAAAAAAATGACGGAACTGCTGATTACTGTTTTTAACATGAGCATCGCCGCCAGTATTGTCGCTGTCGCCGTCATGCTGGTCCGTATTCCCCTAAAAAAAGTGCCAAAGATTTTCTCCTATGTGTTATGGGTTGCGGTACTTCTGCGGTTAGTCTGTCCGTTCAGCTTTGAAAGTCCCACGAGTTTAATGCCTGCAAACGCTGAAATTATACCATCCGCCATCTCTACCGTTCAGGACCTTCAAATTCATAGCGGCCTTTCACCGGTTGATAATGCGGATAATTTGCTGATTGCGAACACAGCAACTTCTGGCAATGCAAATCTGGCGCAGACCGCGTTGACAATTTGTACGGATATATGGATCTGCGGAATCGTTGTGCTGCTTTTTTATGCGGTGCTCGGTTATATTGTATTGAAGCGCCGGGTTTATGACGCAACTCTTAGAAGCGGCAATATTTTTGAAACAGACAAAATATCCACAGCCTTTGTGCTGGGATTTATCAGGCCCAAAATTTATATTCCGCTGACAGCAGACCGGGAGCAGGTTGGCCACATACTGGAGCATGAACAAGTGCATATCAGAAGGAGGGATTACCTCATAAAGGCTCTGGCGTTTCTTGCCGTGGTAATGCATTGGTTCAATCCGATCATTTGGGTAAGCTACTGCATGATGTCAAAGGATATGGAAATGTCCTGTGACGAAGCTGTTTTGCAAAAAGCAGGCGACGATATTCGGCAGGCCTATTCGGTGTCACTGGTAAGCCTGTATACCCGGAAACAAGGACTTCTAAGTCCCCTTGCTTTCGGAACAGGGAACCATAATAATATGAAAGCTAGAGTAAAAAACGTGTTAAAATTCAAAATAACGCCCCGTTGGGCGACCGTGCTTTGTTCTTTCTTAGTGGTGTTGTTTACTTTGGGCTTTACTACAAATCCCGTGCAGGGCTTAACTAAAGAAAAGGCCGCGGCCGGGCCTTCCGATTATAAACTATATGGGCTGACGGTTACACAGGGCGAAAATTCCCAAGTGGTTTATTATAAGGGGCAGCGCGTTCGGTTATTTGTTGATCTGGACTCAAACGATGCCTTTGTATGTTGTTATACAGATAAAGACGGTACGATTGATATACGTACAATCAAAAATGAGAAGGGCGAAAATATCGGAATAGAATATATTCCTTCGAACGAAGCCAGTGAAATCTTGAATGACATGGATCTGTTAGACAATACGATGCCGGATACCTCTCCGAATGAGCAATCGTCTATTTTTACAAATACCCCCATACGAATAGAGCTGGAAGATATCCCCTCCGACCTGCAGGCTTGGATTGACAAATGCGACGAAAACACAGGTATGTATATCACCGTATATAATAATTCCTATGTATTTTACTGCAACCAAATTCGCTCTTATGCATGGCAGCCATCTTTGAAAAACAATAAAATAACAATTGCACTTACTGAGCTTAAAGGTGCAGGAGATGGCTACGCCCTCATTACTGTTCCAGGCTATGAAAAACTTACCGTTACCTTAAAGGATGCTTCCGTTACAAAAAGTATGGGGGAGTAAAATTAACAGCGATTTGAGTTAAAGAGGGCAACATAAAGTATATGGAAAATGATTGTACCGGAAAAATGATTAAAAAATGACTGTGTAAACACTACTGCACAGCGACAGAGCCTAAAGGCAAAATTTTAGAAAGCTTCTGCTTTTCATCAATCAGGTGCTCCCCATAACAACAGATCCGGCATATTTTTTGCTGTATGGGACAAGCTAGAATTATATCTGAAAAGTAAAACAGTGCATAAGAAAATGATAAAACATCTATGGTGATGGAAACGGTAAAAGCCAAAGTTCATGCTGCCGTTCACGGCCTTGGAAGCTCGTGCTTTCAGGCGCGTTGCAACCAGATGTGATAGCTGGCATCTTCCTTTTTGGCTTATATTTATGTCGCCGCTATTGTCATTTTGCTGAAGTAGCTCGATTCACCCGTCTTTTCAGAAAAGCTCCAGTCGTATAAACTATGCAGTGAAGGTTGGTCAGTAATGAAAATTTCATCGGAACAGTTACAGCTTAGTATCTTAAACCAGATGTCGAAAGGCAAAAAGCCACATCTGGAATACTACGAAAAATTAGGGACCACAAAGAATGAATTTGATTCCGCAATCTCAAATATGCAGGAGAATCATTATATTGAATTAAATCATTCAAACCCAAATGTATCCGCGGACTCCAGCCCGTCAGACGGTCTGGATCATTCTAAAATTACTTTTGAAGGAAGAAATTATCTGAGCAAACATTTTGAAATGACGGCAGCTTATAGAGATTTGGAGGAATAAGTCTCCAAATATATTGAGGCAACACCGCGCAATGGGATAAAGCGAGCGGCGCCGCCCGCTCACAACAGCGGGCGGCGTAGAACTGGTTCTCTTTTGAATGCATCGGCACACTGAATCAAGCCGACAGGCAGGGCCTGTCAGCCAGAATCAGTTTTGTCGGCGCAAACAGGATATCCAATTTTGACAGCTGCTTTCGCAGACCCCGGTATTGGGCCTTTCCATATCCGAATAGCCCTTTGATCACGCCAGAGCTCTCACTTACATCCCCTGCTTTAGCGCTTATGAAACCGGTTCTTAATTTTCGGTAGAATTTTAATATAAAATCTAAAATATATCAAAAAGCACTTGCAAATTTGTCAATGATATGGTATTCTAAATAAGCTGATTTGCAGCAGAGAGATCCGGGTGTAGCGCAGTTGGTAGCGCACTTGACTGGGGGTCAAGGGGTCGTGAGTTCAAGTCTCGCCACTCGGACCATTGAAAATCACCGAAACGCTTGATATTACAGGCGTTTCGGTGATTTCCTTTTATATTATAAAAATGGCGCAAAAGTGATTAAAGTGGGATGCTATTGCAGACCTATTGCAGACTAAATTTCATCGGTAATCTTCCGTAAATCGCCAATGCTGACATCCTGATAGTACCGTAGCATTTCTTCGCTGGTGTGTCCAATCAGTTCCAGCTTGTCCTTGCTGTCGGCCTCCACCCGCTTCATCAACGTGGCGAAAGTATGGCGGCAGCTATGCGGCGTATAGGTGTGCCGTTGCTTGCCGTCAACCTCGTAGGTAGGGTTATCCAATCCCAGCGCATCCAGAACGCTGTAAAACATCTCTCTGTAGCTTTTAAGGGGCATCTTGGTACCGTCAGCTGTGCAGAATACCGGCCCGCTTACCTTGTCTTTAACAAGCCGGTCGATGATGGGTTGGATCTTTGGAGAGACAGTAACCGTGCGATCCTTTCCGGCCTCTGTTTTCGCGCCTCCCACAAATGCCTTTTCGGCCCGGTCATAGTTCTTCGCGTCCAGGGTCAACAACTCCGTGGGTCGAAAGCCAAGGTAGCATTGGCAATATACATAATCCGCGCCGTCGATTTGACCGACGGCATTTTTTATTTTCTCCAGGTATTCATCAGGGAGCGATGTTCCGCCGGCCCCCGCTTCACCCGTGACCTTTAAATAATCCGCCAGATTCAATTTCTCTGGGAAATAGCCACGGGGAACACCATATTTATAGATCAACCCGCACACGGTCCTCATATTTCGCTTTGTGGACTTGCCCTTTGGGCATTCGTCGATGCACTCTTGCAGATCATCTATATCAATATCTGCGGCCAAATCGCACCAAATGGGTTCATAGTATTTGATGGCCGCTTTATAGCAGTTCATAGTGTCATGCGTGGCAGTATGCGTGGGGAGCCACGCATCATAAACTTCTTTGAAAGTGGCCTTTGCTTTCTTTTCGGATTTTGCAGATACCTTTGAGATACCGATTGTCGGGAGAGCGTTGACGGCATCGCGGCGACGGGTGAATGATTTTGACACGGTCTTTCTGTGCTGCTTTCCAGCTTCATCAAAAAAATAACCTATGGTCTTCACAGCAACATAAGACTTTCCCCTCTTATAAACCGTTCCCTGACCGTTCCCGCGCGATTTTGAGTTTTGTCGCGGAATAGTTTGCTTAGCTCCGCACAGATAGCAGAACGGCGCGTCGGGGACTTCCTGGCAGCATTTTATACAGACCACTTGCTTTTTCCTCCAATCTTTGGTAAGATCAAAGGGTGATATGGCCGTCAAACCTATCACCCTCATAGGCCGCCTCTGGTGCTACAACACCGGGGGCGGTTTTTTATTTATATGCGCTCAAACACAAGCGTGGCCTGAATGCGGTCACCGCCAAGAAGTCCGCCGCTTTGCGCCGACGCCGTTGTAATGGTATGGAGACGGTATCCCTTTGCTGCCTGCTTATTGATTACATTTTCTAATTCCGTCAGATTGCCAGAGCCAGTGCCAATAAATTTTTCTTTCAGTGTCACCTGCAAAACGACATACGGCTGATCGTTCCCAGAAGCAACAGAATAGGATGATTCTTCGCGTGCCTTGTCCATAAATCCCATAAAAGCATCTTCCTTCTATTTATTTCCGCCCGGCGGCGGCGAGATTACTATGAAAGGAATGAATTTTAGTTTTTATCTCAGAGAAAAGCTTACACTTTGCTCTCCCAAGTTAAATAGTAAGATTAAGCTTTCTGCCCCCGTAATTACTGAATTCGGAGCCTCAAATGCGATAATTCCTTCTTTTGAAGTCAAGGAATTCATTGTTGCATCAACCAGAGTAGTATCAAGCCCAATTAAATTTGTAAGCTGGTACTCGTACCCATCGTTATAATTAATTATCGTCGTTACATCCTCGTTGGTTGCAAACGACGGGAGGAAAGTTCCAGACTGCTTTCCATTATTCGAAACGGATGCCGAAATAACAATAAACTTATTTCCTTCATCGGGAGTAAATTCACCATATCCGGACGAATCAGCTATTTTGTCTTTGAAGTCACAGGCCGTCACCGTAATGCTCCAATTACCAAGTGTGGCTGTATCCCCAATCTCGTAAACATCTTGCGGCTTCGTTTCGGCTGAGCTTGATGACAACGAAGCTGATTGAGAAGAAGCTACGGAAGACGCACCCGTGGAAGAACTCGATGCCGATGCATTTGTCGCATCTCCACAAGCGGACAAAGAAATAAGCATTACCATGATAGAGAAAACCGCAAGAAATCTTTTCATCACTATAACCTCTCTTATTTATTGCCGCCCTCGGCGGCTGGATTACATTTTGCTTTGCGTTTGGTCTGCATCTTGCAAACGGACTCCACACATTGGGCAATTTCCTCGGCTTCCTTTTCAGTGAATTCTGTTTTTTCTTCTTCTAGTCCGATATGAAACCAGCCTAAACCAGTGCGCCGCCTGACATACTCGTACAATTCATTAATGTTCATAAAAGTCCTCTTCCGCGTTAAAAAAGACGCGGCTCCACAGACTGCATCCTATATTTGGCAAGCTGATCAGTGACACCCATATAGGCTGCTGCTTTTGATACGGGAAGTTCAAGAAACTCAGTCAGTTCACAGTCGTCAAACAACAAATCAACAGAAAAGTGATGCGCTTCATTTTCGTATTTACTTGTAACCATGCAAGTGTTTCTGTCCATAAAAATATGATTCATACCACGGTGAAGGAAGTGGTGCCCTAGTTCATGAGCGCACACAATCTGCCGCTGCCGCTCATCCAGATCGGAGTTGATATAAAATATTACGCGCCTTTTTACGAATTGTCGCATACCTCGTGTTTCAAACAGCCGAGCAAAAACTACAATAAAGCCTAGGTCCTCTGCAATACAAAACGGATTTCTTGTGCCGTGTTTCGCGGCCACGCTGTCTGCAATTGCCTTCGTGTCCATCCGCGACTCCTTTTACTTCCGATATTTTTTCGGAGTATATGTCTCTTTATTTTTGAGTCTGGCCGCTTCAAGCCCTAGCTTCATCGCGGCTGCAAGAGATTCTCTTGCCTCATCGGAAAGGGGGACTCCGTCAAACATCAGTTCTCCGCTATTCTCTAAATCATCCATAATGCGTTTAACTTCTTTTGCGGCATCGCGCCTGTCCTTTTCATTAAGGACAGGCGTGTTTTCTTTTTCTTCGCCGGTGAGAAGGTAATTGACAGAGACGTTAAAGTAATCGGCTATCTTTACCATTTTTTCATATTTTGGCTTGCTCTTTCCGTTTTTCCAGTCGCTTAAGGACGACTGAGCAACACCGGTTGCCTTAAATACTTGATACGGTGTCACTCCGCGCTCTTCTAGTAGCTTAGCAAAAATCTCATACATAATTTGTTCACCATTCACAAAAAGTTTAAATGCATAAGAAATCGTAGCACTGCCTATTGACTTGCTAAATAAACCGTAGTAAAGTATAGCCATGCTACGGAAAAGATAAGCAAGCACAAACAAAAAGCGTAGTGCTTCGGATTTGGTATGTACTTCTGCTGACACCGAAAGTATATAATAAAACCGAAGTAAACACAAGTATAAATTCATACAGAAAAGGAGGTATTACTTTGAGCAAACTGTACAGATGCGATGAGGTCGCGGACCGGTACGGCGTGAAAACCCTGACTGTTTGGGACTGGATTCGCAAAGGTCGCCTGTCAGCAATAAAAATGCCAAAAGGATATCGCATCAGCGAGGAAGCGCTGGCAGAGTACGAGCGCAAAAAGGGGGGTACGTATGCCAAATAAGCAAGAGCTTGCTGCCGACATTCGCAAAAATTACGGAAACATGCTCAATATTCGCCAGGCTACGCGGGCCTTGGGGTTTAAAGATCCTCGAGCCGCGCAAAGGTTTCTTGACGGGGTCCCGTATTGCGACACCGGACGTCAGAAGAAATATTTGGCAAGTGATATTGCTTACCGCATTTCCTGCCAAATGTCGCAGCTCTGCACGGCTGCGTCATCGACGAGCTGCTGACGCCCGACCAGGTTGGATGAAAGGAAGAGGTCGAATGACAATCCCTCGCGCGTTGGTTTACCTCGTAATATCTCTCTCATATCTCGCAGACATATGCGTGCTGGCTTGGGTGATCATTAGGCACCCAAATTGCAACCCTTCGTACATTCGCATTCCAATTTATATGACAACCATTCTCGGAACTGTGATGCTTTTGGTGAATATCCGAGAGTTATCACTACTTCTTTAGATCTTCTTGCATTGCTTTTATCAATTCTCCCTTTAATTTTCCTACGTTTTGGGCAGCTGCTTTTGCAGATGCGTTACCAATTTTGTTGAGTGTTAAGGTAAGGTCAATTGCTTTCCCGTACCTTCCGATTAAATCCTGAGTCTTCGCTCCTGAAAAAAGAAGCGCCCTACCTGCAGTTTCCGAATATGCAGTTATTTGAAAATCATCGTCGGGATCAATCATCTGGTCACTAATTCGTAGGAAATTATAATAGGCTTTTACTTTTTCGGCAAAGAAAAGTTCAGTTTGCTTCGTCTTACGTTCTCCGTGCTGAGTGACCCATGCGGAAAACGCGGACCCAGCGGTAACAACAGCTAGCGTCGAACACACGGAAATAATAGCAATCAGCGTATCAGTATTCACAAAATCACCCCTTTTCGCCCATATTTTACCACCTACGCAGCAAAAGGACAAGCTAGGAAAGGAGGACAAGCCCGCATGACCCTGCAGCAAATTGAATCTGACACCCGCGAAATCCTGATTCCGGCGGACATCGCTCCAATACTTGAATGCGACCCGCACGATATCCGCGTGGCAGCGCACCAGAAGCCGGAACTGCTGGGCTTCCCGGTTATCCTGATTGGCAACCGCGTGAAGATTCCGAGACTAGCCTTTTTGGAGTTCATGAAAGGGAGGCTGGCTACATGATCTACTTTTTTACCCTCGTCGGTGTCTGTGCCTGCACCACCAAATTCTTCAAAATCATTGTCCGCATAGAAAGGAGGGTGCATGACTAAACGAATTGCGCCGCTCGTTCTCACACTTGCGACGGTGCTTGTCGTGGCCTTCGTGATGGCAGCATTAACTACCCCGGTGAAGTCAGTAGAACCGGAAATACCGGAGGACTACGAAAACCAGAAGATTGAGGCGGCCCTGCTGGAAAAGGCCAACAAGATCGAAGACTGCACCGTTACGTGGTACACCTCGGAGACCTGCGGCAAGCAGCCCGGAGACCCGGCCTATGGCATTACATATTCAGGGCTCCCTGTGGTAGAGCACCTGACCTGCGCCGTTGACCCGGCTGTAATCCCTCTGTATTCGGACGTGTTTGTCCAGTACGCGGACGGCAGCATAGAGCAGCTGTGGGCAACGGATACCGGGGTAACGGGTAATGCGCTGGACATTTACACATCTGACTATGACTACGCCATGCAGTGCGGGCGGCAATCACTCACCGTCTGGTGGGTAGGGCCGGAGGAGGATATGAATTGAAAGAGAATTGCTTAGAGCGCATGGAGCGCATCGACGCAAAGCGAAAAATGGCTGATTTCCAAGTAAAAATGGGTATGAACTACGATTTCAAGGTTAAATACGCAGCAATCCGAGCACGGGAATTTGCCGCAGAATGCGACAGGCGGGAGTTAAACTACCATGTTTCTGTCGGAGGTCTGGACAGCATCACATTACTGCTTTTCCTGAGATCAATTGGAATCGAAGCGCCCAGTATCAGCGCCAGTTCTTTAGAGGACCCGAGTATCCAGAAAATCCATAAACAACTTAGTGTTGAGCGAATCAAGCCCCTTAAAAGAGAAGATGGAACTTACTGGACGAAGGCAAAAGTGATTCAGGAGTTTGGTTTTCCGGTACGCTCGAAAGAGTTGGCGGCCAAAATTGAGCTGCTGCAAAATCCATCTGAGAAAAATAAAACGGTGCGCCACGCCATTATTACTGGTGAAACCGGAGAATACGGTGGCAATCAGAAGCATAGCCGCATGAAGATGTCACAAAAGTGGTTGGAACTGTTCGGCGGCTATGAGAACGAAACCGAGGGAACCGACTATAGGACACCGGATTTTTTAGTTTCCTCAAAGTGTTGCTATTACCTGAAAGAACGGCCGTGTGATCTCTGGGCCAAAGAGCACCATAGCGTTCCATATCTAGGCTTGATGGCTTCTGAGGGAGGGCGGAGAGCTAAGAGTCTAAAAATCAACGGGTGCAACTACTTCGGCGCGTCTACGATTCGCTCCGCGCCATTTGCCATTTTTCAACGGCAGGACATTTTGCAGCTCGCCCTTGACTTGAAAGTTCCCGTCCCGGAAATCTACGGAACGATTGAGCAAAAAGAAGATGGGACGCTGTACACCACCGGGGCGCAGAGGACTGGCTGCAGTATGTGTGGCTTTGGAATCCATATGGAAAAGCGCCCAAACCGGTTTGACCAGCTCCGCGAACGTAGTCCCAAAGAGTGGGACGTGCTGATGTACCACCTTTGCAAGGACGAGAACGGAAATGAATACGGATGGGGCCGGGTATTGGATTACATCGGCGTCGGATGGAGAGACATTCCCGAGGGAATTCAGGAGGTGCTTGATGGGTTCAAAGAAGTATGAAGGTTGTCCATTTTGCTACTTTGCCCGTATGAAAAAAGATATCTGCGGTATTTACTGCGTGGATGGTTTTTTTAAACAACCAGGCAGGACATGCAAACACTTTATTGATTGCCACGACCACAAAGCTATCAAGGAGTTTCGGAAAAGGCGTGATTCCGGGGAGGTGTCCCCATGAAGCCCCGTTACCGTATCTGCGCCCGCTGCCGCCACCGCTGGAATGTGTCCAGAAAGGCGCCGAGCCCGCACAAATACATCTGCCCCGTGTGCAGGAAAACAAAAAGCGCCGCCTGTGAGAGTACCAGTCCCACAAGCGGCATGAGTAAAGAAAATCTACGGCCATTATTGGGCAGAAAGTGAGATTTGTCAAGATGAAGACTACAAAATGCCGCGACGCGCCCGATTCGCTCACACGCGAGGAAGCCGCTGCGAAGCTGGGCGTTTCACCCTACTGGGTCTCTCGTTTAGTGCGGGAAAACAAGCTGTCCAAAGATGAACACGGCTGTATTCCCGAAAGCAGCCTGCGGGCGTTCCAGCGCAGCAATACCCATAAGATCAAAGAGACCCAGGCTGAAGTTATCCATGCCTATGAAACCGGGCTATCCATGAACCTTATAGAAATTGTAGCGGATAACGCGATCCGCACCAAGAGCCTTCTGCTGCCCGGAAAACCAACCGCGCGGCGGTTCACCTACCAGACCATCTATGCCTATGTAATGGGCAAGAAAAATAAGGAGGAAAATCAAAATGGCTAAATCTGATTTAACGCTGGGCCTGTCCCTGAGTGATGAAAATATTCAGGTGATGAAGCGATTCTGTGATTCCGTGGACTTCTTGAAGTCGGCGTCGCAGTCCGGCGCGGATGTCAAGTTGCAGTGGCCGGAAACCGCACCCGCTCCCGTCCCTGCGCCGGTTGCACCCGTGCCTGGTGTAAACCCTACCCCTGCGGTTTCGGCTTCTGCCCCCAGCCCCGTCTATATGCCTGGTGTCCAGCCGCAGACCGCTGTACCTACCGCCCCGGTAGCTAACTTCACCCCGGCGATTCCGTCCATGGCTCCTGTGACGCCCACCGCCGCCCCCGCGTACACCCTCGAACAGATCTCGAAAGCAGGTGCAGATTTGGCGGCAGCGGGGAAGACTCCGCAGCTTCTTGGCCTGTTGCAGCAGTTCGGGATTCAGGCGGTGAATATGCTCCCCAAGGAGCAGTACGGGGCCTTTGCCACGGCGCTCCGGGGACTGGGAGCTCAGCTGTGAGAAACAGAACCACCATTATTGGAGCTGTTACCGAAATTGAGCTTGCGTCCCCTAAATACGGGAATCGAGTTTGTACAATTGATACTGCCGACTTACCTGTGGTTGGTAAGATTCGTGGCAGCTGGGTTGCAAGCTACTGCCCGGGAACTCAAAGCTTTTATTGCCAGACACAGATCAAGGATAAGACACTCTATGGGACAAAATGCCTTGGGATTCACCGTCTCATTATGGGGCTGCCAGATACAGAGATTGACCACATCAATCATGACACACTGGATAATCGAAAGGCCAATTTACGTTTAGCTGATCGCAGCGAAAACATGCAAAACAAAATGAGAGCGCTCTCAACAAGCCGGACGGGAGTCTTGGGGGTTTACTGGGAACCTGATCGGCAAAAATACAGAGCCGAACTCACAGTGTTTAAAAAGAAGATTCGAATTGGAAGATTTGATTCTCTCCACGACGCTTCTGAAGCAGTCATCCGTGCAAGAGCTGAATTGTTCCCATTTTCCCAAGAGGCATTGTCCAGAAAGAAGGTTTTTCAATATGCCAACGCCTGAATACCACGCGAAAAAGTCCCCTTCCTCCGCGCACCGTTGGATTCACTGCCCCGCGTCCATCAAGCTAAGTGCGGGCATCCCCACGACAACCAGCCAGTACGCCGAAGCCGGCAGGCTGGCCCACTCCATTGCGGAGCTGAAAGCCCGCAAGCGGTTCCTGGTACTGAACAAACGTACATACAACGCGCAGCTGAAGAAGCTTCAAGCGGACGAACACTACGCGCCTGAGATGGACGGCTACACGGATCTCTATGTTGAGACGCTGGAACAGCATGCCATGACGTTCCAATCCGCGCCCTTTATCGCGCTGGAAACCTCCGTCCCTATCGGCCTTTTCACCAGCGAGAACAAAGAGGACGGCACCCCGGCCACCGGCACTGCGGACTGTATCCAGATCGCAGAAAGCGTTCTGTGGGTCACGGATTACAAGAACGGCGCGGGTGTGCCGGTAGAAGCCGACCACAATCCGCAAATGATGACCTACGCGCTGGGCGCTCTGTCCATGTATGCACTGATTTACGGCGATTCCATCCAGACGATCCGATTGACCATTGTTCAGCCCGCTTTGAAATCCGTGTCTGACTGGGAGATCAGCCGAGGGGCGCTGGAAGAATGGGGACATGACATTTTGACCCCGGCAGCAGTGCGAGCGGACAGTGAAGACCCCGGCGACCCCTTCCCCGGTGACTGGTGCCGGTTCTGCCCCATCAAGAACCAGTGCCGTGAACGGGCAAACAAAGTCCTTGCCGTGGAGGCATTCGGCAAGAAGCTCCCCCCGCTGCTCTCCGACGCCGAGGTTGGACAGGCTCTCCAGCAAGCAGATGGGCTGGTGTCCTGGTACAACGACCTGAAAGAGTACGCGCTGCAGTCTTGTTTAGCCGGTAAGCAGATCGCGGGCTTTAAGGCAGTGGAGGGCAAGAAGTCCAGAGATTGGGACAATCTGGACACGGCTTTTGCAGACCTGCAGCAGCACGGCGTAGCGGAAGCTCTCTTGTGGGAGCGCAAGCCGGCCACCGTGGCAGGACTGGAAAAGGCCATCGGCAAAAAGACCTTTGCGGAGGTTTCTGCCGGTCATGTGACCGTATCCCCCGGCAAGCCTACCCTTGTTCCTGAATCCGATAAACGCCCGGAGTTCAACGCCGCGGCGCAGGCGTTTAACCCGATTAACTGAAAAGGAGAAATACATTTATGAACGCAAACACTTTGACCATTGGCGAGGTTCGCCTGTCCTACTGCAACCTGTTCCAGCCCAAGCCCCCCTACAACAACCCGAGTGGCGATCCCAAGTTTTCCACCACCGTTCTGTTGCCCAAGACCAACACGGCGGCGAGAGCTGCCATCGACGCGGCGATCAATGCCGCCATTAACACCGGCATCAGCAGCAAGTGGGACGGAAAGAAACCGCCTATGCTTGCCATCTGTGTCCACGACGGCGACGGCCCCCGACCCAGCGATGGAGAACAGTTCGGGGCTGAGTGCAAAGGAATGTGGGTCTTCACGGCATCCTGTAAGCCTGATCGTCCGCCTTTTGTCGTGGACGGCAATGTCCAGCCGGTCATCCAGCAAAGCGAGATTTATTCCGGCGTGTTCGGCAACGTGAACGTCAGTTTCTTTGCCTATAACAGCGGCGGAAAGAAGGGCATCGGCTGTGGGCTGAATGGCTTCCAGAAGACCCGCGATGGTGAGCCTTTGGGTAACTCCGTATCTGCGGCGGAGGCGTTCGGCATGGCTCAGCAGCCGGTGGCGGCTTCCACTGCCATGCCCGCAACACCGGGCTATGCAGTCCCCGGCTATGCCCCCGCGCCAGCAGCCGCGCCCGTGTATCCGCAACAGGCCCCCGCCTACCCTCCCCAGCAGGTGGCACCTGCGCCTACGTACCCCCAGCAGGCAGCGCCCGTGTATCCGCAGCAAGCTCCGGCGTACCCCCAACAGTGGCCGGTAGACCCCATCACCGGGCAGCCTGTTCCCGCCGGTATGCCGGTCATGGGAATGTAATCAAAAAAGGGCCCCTTCGGGGGCCCTTCCAATCCGGGAGGTAAATCATGCAGCACCACTTGAACATTGATCTGGAAACATACAGCTCCGTGCCGATTGGTAAGGCTGGTCTTTACAAATACGCCCAGAGCCCGGACTTCCAAATCCTGCTTTTTGGCTACAGCCTCGACGGAATGCCTGTACAGGTCATGGACTTAACACAGACTGGGGCCTATATACCGCAGAATGTCGCGGGCTGGCTGTTTGATCCGCAGTGCGTCAAGCACGCTTTCAACGCCGCATTTGAGTGGTACTGCCTGAGTCGTTACTTTGGACTGGAAAAGCGCCGGGACTGGACACCGGAAATCTGGCTGCCCCAGTGGCGGGACACTCAGCTCCACGCGCTTTACTGCGGATACCCGGCGGCTTTGAAGAACGTTGGCCCGGCCATGGGCCTGCCGGAGGACAAGCAGAAGCTCCGCACCGGCGGCGCGCTGATCCGCTATTTCTGCGTTCCCTGCAAGCCGACAAAGGCCAATGGAGGACGTGTCCGCAACCTGCCACAGCACGACCCGGCAAAGTGGGATCTGTTCAAGACCTACAATGCCGGGGACGTTGTGGCAGAGCAGGAGATTGAGCGGCGGCTTTCCGTGGTGCCGGTGCCGGACGAAGTGCAACAGCAATGGGTCCGGGACCAGATCATCAACCTACACGGTGTGGCCGTGGATCGGGAGTTGGTGGATGGCGCGATTGAGATCGGCTCCATCGTCCATGAAACCCAGCTGCAGGAGGCCAGGGAATTGACCGGCCTCGCAAACCCCAACAGCCGGGATCAGCTTTTGAAGTGGCTGAATGAAGAATTGAAAGACGACCTGCCGGATGTCCGCAAAAACACGGTCACCGATCTGCTTGCCCAGGGCGTACCCAGCGACAAGGCCGCCCGGATGCTGGAGCTGCGGCAGGAACTCTCCAAGACCTCCACCAAGAAATACAACGCCATTGAAACCTGCGTGTGCGCTGACGGACGTATCCGGGGCCTGCTGCAATTTTATGGGGCCAATCGGACGGGCCGGGAGGCGGGGCGGCTGGTGCAGGTCCAGAACCTGCCCCATGACACCGTACCGGCGGAGGCAGCAGCGCGGGAGCTGGTGAAGTTCCGCAATCTGGACGGTCTGAAAGCAGTCTATGGCAACGTGCCGCAGGCGCTCTCCGCTCTGATCCGCACGTCCCTGATCGCCGCGCCCGGTATGACTTTTGTAGACGCTGACTTTTCCGCCATCGAGGCCCGCGTGATTGCGTGGCTGTCCGGTGAGGAATGGGTGCTGGACGTGTTCCGCACTCACGGCAAAATTTACGAGACCACCGCAGCCCAGATGTTCGGCGTCCCCTTTGACCGCATCCAGAAAGGCAACCCGGAGTATGCGTACCGCAAGAAAGGCAAGGTTGCCACGCTGGCATTGGGCTATCAGGGCAGTAAAGGCGCTCTCATTAACATGCGTAAGACGCTAGGCATGACGGAAGAGGACCTGCCGGAAGCCGATATGCCCGATATTGTCCGGCGCTGGCGCAGTGCCAACCCGCACACGGTCCAATTCTGGTACGACGTCAACGACGCCGCGTATCGGGCCGTCACGTCCGGGCAGACCACTACTGTAGGCCGCGTGACCATCGCCCGAGAAATATACCGGGATGCCGGACTGGACCTCCTGACCATTCGGCTGCCCTGCGGCCGCAAGCTCTACTATCCCGGCCCGCACATCGGAAAGAACCACTTCGGCGAAGACAGCATTCTGTACTGGGGGCAGGACGGGGCCAACTGGAAGCCCGTCGAAACCTATGGGGGCAAGCTGGTGGAGAATATCACGCAGGCCGTGGCCCGGGACTGCCTGTTCTATGCCATGGAACAGCTGAACGCCGCCGGGTATCCCATCGTCTTTGATATCCACGACGAGGTTGTCCTGGAAGTGCCGGAGGGCCTTGCGGATTTGAACAAGGTCGTGGAGATCATGTCCCGGCCTATCCCGTGGGCCCCCGGCCTGCCGCTCAACGCCGATGGCTGGGTGGATACTTACTTTAAGAAGGACTGAGTGGTTACTGGACTGAATTCTTACTAGTAATTTTGACTTCACAATTGTTTTTTTTCCAAAATGCGGTACACACTTCTAGATACTCGTCTTGAGCTCGCTCTTGCATCATTGATTGGAATAGGCATTCTCCCGCCTCAGTAAATATTGCATTTCCTATAGGGCATTGTTTTGATGTCGTAATTTCAATTTGCTTGTCAAAATAAGTCAATTTTACGATCGACATATTCATAGTATGGCCTGAGTCAGAATAAAGAATTAATCCTAAATCGGCTAAGTCCAATAACCCATAGTAAGATATTCCAGATTCTTTGAAAAAATCATGGCCGCGGATAACAACTGGCACAAGCAAATCGCCATATTTCATAACAAATTTGCATAAGGCACCAAAACATTTAGCTGATTTTGTACTCATGAGAGACAAAATGTGAATAAGCTTTTTAGGCGTATTTCCGGGGGCTTTGCATTCATTCGAAAGAATTTTCCCCCAAATTAGTTGAATATCTTCGTTAGAAACGTGTTTGGCCCCATCAAAAAAATGTGAGATCCAATCTTCCTCGATCTGATCTGGCTTTTCGGTGCCATCAAATTGTTTCATAGCAATACTCAAAATATCGTTTTGATTAGAGTATTCATGAATTATTTTTCTAGCATTACTTATCATAGCCGCCTTTTGAAGCGGAGGTAAAGTCTTATCATTTTTGATTTCTTCAACGTAGTAGTCTATCGCATCGGGCGTGGTTCCTTTGGGCGAAGCAACCCAACCCAAACATTTATCTAGTTTATCTATTAGAGTTTTTCCCAATTCAGCAGTCGGTTTTCCGTCTATTTTAATTAAATTTAAATCCCCCATATCTACTTTCCTTCTCTACAAAAATTTTCCCCATAATATACCAATTTTCTCCGTTTGTAAAGGAGTACCCCTCCATGATGATAAATGACCGAAAAATTATAATCAGCACCGGCGCAAGCCGACAGGCCAAGGTCTGGACCCCTCAGACGCTGCTGATTTCCGAACTATATACCAAGCTGAAAACACCCGCCCGAGGGCAGGAGACATTAGACCAGTACATGGCCATGCAAAAGGCTCAGCAGGACACTCTGAAGGACGTGGGCGGTTTCGTCGGCGGGGAGATCGTCGGCGGACGCCGCAAGGTGGGCTCTGTGCGTGGCCGCGACGTCCTAACCCTCGACCTTGACCACATTCCCGCCGGACAGACAGAGGCCGTCCTGCGGCGCGTGGAGGGGCTGGGTTGCGGGTACTGCGTGTACTCCACCCGCAAGCACGCCCCCGCCGCGCCGCGGCTGCGGATCGTCGTGCCGCTGGACCGCACGGCCACACCGGACGAGTACGAGGCCATCGCCCGGAAGCTGGCGGAAATGATCGGCATTGAAATGGCGGACCCGTCCACCTTTGAGCCGTCCCGGCTGATGTACTTCCCGTCTTGCTGCGCAGATAGTGAGTATGTCTATCAGGCTGGGGACAAGCCCCTGCTGTCCGCTGACGGGATGCTGGGGCTGTATGCGGACTGGCACAACGTCGCCTCATGGCCGCAGGTGCCGGGAACCGAAAAAGCCCCAAAGCGCCTTGCCGCGCGGCAGGGCGACCCGGAGGAAAAGCAGGGCGTAATTGGTGCGTTCTGCCGTACATACGACGTGCTGCAAGCCATGGAGGCGTTTCTGCCGGGTGTCTATGAGCCTGTGCCGGGGTTTGATGACCGGTACACCTACACCGGGGGCAGCACCACCGGCGGCGCGATTGTCTACGACAGCGGCAAATTTCTCTTTTCCCACCATGCCACGGACCCGTGCGGCGGGCGGCTGGTCAATTCGTTCGACCTGGTTCGTCTGCACAAGTTCGGAGACCAAGACGACGCGGCCCCCGGAACTCCGACGAACCGGCTCCCATCCAGCGCGGCCATGCTGGAACTGTGCAAGCAGGATGCCGCCGTTTCCGACTCGCTACACAAAGAAAACGGCGAGAGAATATTAGAGGCGTTCCAAAAGACGGGCCAGTCGACACAGGCCAACGACGCCGAACTCGCGATGTTTCTGGGCGGCTTGAAAGGCGAAGTACTGACAACGGATGTTATCCGCCGTTTGGTGGCGCTGCTGGGTATCCAGATTAAGCTAAACGACGTGACGTGGCACGTGGAAATTTCCGGCTACCCGAAAGCATGGTCCCGCGCCAATGCGGAGAACTTACTTCCGGTTCCGCTGCTGGACCGCCTGAAGCTGGCCGGCGTAAAAGGCGCGGCGAAGACGACCGTTGCGGACTGTTTGGACGTGATCGCCGAAGAAAACCGCTTTAACCCCGTGCTGGAAATGTTCACAGCCATGCCGTGGGACAGCGCCGACCGAATCACGGAGCTTTACGATATCTGGGGGATTAAGGACCCGTTTTGCAAGACGTTGATCCGCAAGTGGCTGCTGCAATGCGTGGCCATGGCGTACAACGACGAGTATAACCCGCAGGGGGCCGATGGCATTCTCGTTTTGCAGGGAGACCAGGGTATCGGAAAGACAAGCGCCCTGCGCCAACTGGTGCCGCTTCCGCGGATGTTCAAGGAGGGGGCCAAGCTGGACCTGCGGGTAAAGGATACCTATATGCAGGCGCTGAACGCATGGATTTGTGAACTGGGGGAGCTGGACCGCACAACGGCCCGCGACAGCGCCGGACTCAAAGCCTTTTTGACGCAGGACATGGACGAGTACCGGACGCCCTATGCTCAAAATCCAGTGCAGCGGCCCCGCAGAACGTCCTTCTGCGGCACCGTGAACCCCGGAGAATACCTGATTGACGACACAGGCAACCGCCGCTTCTGGACAGTCCCGGTGAACCATATAGACCTCTCACGGCTCTTTGCTATCACAAACGACTGGAAGATACAGCTGTGGGCGCAGATGGCAGCAGAGTACCAGGCACTGCCGGGGAGCTTCCGCCTGTCCGGTGACGACCGCAAGCTGCTGGAGGGCGTCAACGTGGAGCACACGCGCTCTCTGGACTTTGAGGACGAGTTGCGGGATCTGCTGAACTTTGATCTGGACCCCACGCAGTGGGGTGAGTTCACATCGGCGCAGGTGGCCTCCAGATTGGAGGCAAAGCCACCGGCGAATCGCCTTGGCCGTGTGCTGGCGAAGCTGACAGCGGAGGACTCGCGGATCGTGGCAAGGCTGCGGGACGGCCGAAAAATATACAGGCTGCCGCTGTTGAGCAGTTGTGTGGTTTCGGCTTTTCCGACTGAAAAAAGGGAAGTGGAGCACCGCTAAATCTACTCCACTTTTCCAGTGAAGCAGGCAAGTGGAGCAGTGGAGTAGAAGTGGAGTAGCTTTTTGACTGCTGCACTGCGCTGGAAACCTTGCGGCTCAGTAATTACAGCGTAAATCAGTGGAGCAGTGGAGTAGATTTATTATTCTTAATTATAACGATGTATATATAGTAACGTACCCACGTATACAGCGTGCGCACGCACGTATAGGATTTTGCTCACTGCTCCACTTCCCAGAAACAAGGAGAAAAAAGCGATGAAAGAAAGCCAAATTGAGGCCAAGCTGGTTCGGATGGTGCGAGACCGGGGCGGCCTGTGTTATAAATTCGTTTCGCCGGGGAATCCCGGTGTGCCGGACCGAATTGTAATTACACCGGACGGGCGGTCCGTTTACGTAGAGCTGAAGACAGAGGTTGGAAGGTTGGCGGCGATTCAGCAGTGGCAACAGCGTGAGATGCAAAAGCGCGGTCTCGATGTCCGAGTGCTGAAAGGGTTGCCAGAGGTCAAGGCTTTCGTGGAGGAGGTGATGCCGCAATGAAATTCATACCTCACCCCTACCAGCGTTACGCGATCGAGCGAATTATACAGGACCCGGCTATTGGGCTGTTCCAGGATATGGGCCTTGGGAAAACAGTGGAGACACTGACGGCCATCAACGATTTGCGGTATAACCGCTGGCAGGTTTCCCGGGTGCTGATCGTAGCACCGAAGAAAGTAGCCGAAGCGACATGGCAGAACGAGGCGCAGCAGTGGGACCACCTAAAGCACCTGCGAATCGTTTCTGTGCTGGGTACCGCGAAGCAGCGGATCAAGGCGCTGTATACGCCGGGTGACATCTGGGTGATCAATCGGGAAAACATTCCATGGCTGGTGGATTACTACCAGCAGGACTGGCCTTTTGATTTTGTAGTTCTGGACGAGTCCAGCAGTTTCAAAAATCCGCAGTCGAAGAGGTTCAAAAAGCTAAAGCTGGTACGCAGTAGGATCAAGCGCATTGTGGAGCTGACCGGCACCCCTGCGCCAAATGGCCTTGAAGACCTGTTCGCGCAGGTGTATCTGCTGGACGGCGGAGAGCGGCTGGGCCGGACAATGACCAGCTACCGGGAGCAGTTCTTCACACAGGACTATGCCCATCCGGGGCAGCAGTACCGGACCTATTCGCCGCAGGACCAGGCGGACAGCCGCATACAGGACGCGATTTCCGATATCTGCGTCAGCATGAAGGCAGAGGATTACCTGACCTTGCCGGACTACATCGAGGACATTGTGCCGGTGGTGCTGGACCCGGCGGCAAAGAAGGCCTATGACAAGCTGGAAAAGGACATGCTGCTGGAAATCGACGAGGACACGATCACCGCCGGAAGTGCCGCAGTGCTGACCAATAAGCTGCTGCAGCTGTGCGATGGCGCGGTGTACGACATGGACCACAAGGTAACGGAGATCCACCGATGCAAGATCGAGGCGTTTTTGGAGGTGATCGAGCAGCTGCACGGGGAACACGCCTTGGTGTTTTACAACTTTCAGCACGACCGTGACCGCATTGTCGAGGCACTGAAAGATTCTGGTCTCCGGGTCAGGGTCTTCCACGGACCGCAGGATGAAAACGACTGGAACGCCGGCGAGGTTGATATTCTTCTTGCACATCCGGCCAGTTGTGCGTATGGCTTGAACCTCCAGCGAGGCGGACATCATGCCATTTGGTTTGGGCTGACGTGGAGCCTGGAACAGTACCAGCAGGCAAATAAACGCCTGCACCGGCAGGGCCAGCAGTATCCCGTGATCGTTCACCACATGATCGTACAGGACAGTGTGGACCAGGACGTCATAGCGGCGCTGCAGGCCAAAAGCGATACACAGGAGACGCTAATGCAGGCGCTAAAGGCCAGAATTGAGAAAGTGAGAAAGCCATGAGCAGAAAACCAGTGCTACCCTACGACATTCGGCAGGAATGCCTTTGGATTGTCCGCGGCTATGATCGGCGCGTGAAAGCATATCACGAGGCCCGCCGGGAAATCATCGACGGCGTGGCCTGTGGGTTTGCGGATAAGAAGAACGGGGAACGTGTTTACAGAGGGCAGCCCGCAAACCCTGATGGCACCTACATTTTGAGACAAAATATTTTTACGCAAAATGAAAAACGCACCCCAAAAGGAGTGCGAAAAGGCGTAGAAATCCAAGCTCTGGAAAAAAACGACGGTCAAGGCCGCAAACGGAAGTCAGCTAAAAAGTTTCAAAAAAGCCCGTAAATAAAGGAAAAAGCCTGTTTACAGATGTCCGTAAACAGGCTTATGGCGGAGCGGGTGGGATTCGAACCCACGGAGCCGTGAGGCTCAACTGATTTCGAGCCGTTGAGAAAATGGCACAGTATCTCACACAGCTTCACGGTTCATCACGGGAAAAGTCCACGTAAAGCCCCGTGTTTCCAAGGCTTTGAGCCAGTAAACCCTGATAAAATAAGGGCTCATGAGCACTCCGGTTTGTCAGCCGGATTTCAGGTAAAAATGCCCCTGTTTTGCAGATTTTCTGCAAAAGTGCAAGAAAACTGCAAGATAGAATAGACTGATAAAAACCGAAATTCTCCTTTCTACCGTCGGCAAACAACGGAAAGGATGAATTCATATGACACAGGAACAACTTCGTAAAAAGCTGGAACGGCAGTTTAAAAAATATCCAGACTGCGTATTTCCCGAGGACGTATCCAAGATGCTCCGCCTAGGCATCAACACCGTTTACCACATGCTGAAAGGCAACCTGATCTCCTGTTATACCGTGGCCAGCAAATATCATGTGGCCAAGCAGGATGTGATTGACTTTGTTCTAGCCAGCGGATACATCGAATGCATCTCACCCACCGATCGGCGCAAGGAAATCCAAAAGTACTGCGCCAAGAAGCCGCGAACCGCTTCTGAGATCTCAAGCATACTGGGCGTATCCAGCCAATACTGCCGCAAGGTGCTACTGGTACCCATGTGCCGGGAGAAGATGTTGGAATCCTACGTCTCCTCCGGTAACGACCGTTTCAAGGGCGTTGTGCTATATCGGTGCAAAAAGCAACAGCCCGGACAAGGCTCCAAAAAATGAGCAAGTATGCCGATTTGAAGGGCCGGTATCCTGAAGACTTGACTCTGAACGAAATGCGCGCGATTTTGCACATCAGCAAACGAAAAGCCAGCTATATGCTGAAGAACGGCTACATTCCATGTGAGGACAGTGGCAAGAAAACCCGCAACTTTCGGGTCCAACTGAAGGATGTCATTTCTTATCTGGACGAGATAGAAAAGCACCCGGAAATGTATACGCTACCCAGCGGAGCCTTCTCCTCTGGTACTCCGCATCAGCACGTCCAATGGGCAAAAAAATTGCCTGTGGAAGAATTCCGGATTTGGTTGGAGGATGAGTGGTTTGCCGCACCGGATGCCATGACAAAGAAAAAAATGGCGCAGTTGACAGGCTATTCCAACAGTGCCTTTCAAGATTGGATTTCATCAGGAAAACTGTGGTACATTTCACTCTATAACCAATCTGTAACAGCCAAGGTATGGTTAATTGATTTTTACTGCCATGACGGCTACCTCATTATACAGAAATCCAAGAAACACCGAAAACTGCTGAACCGCTTTTTTGAGGAGTATCATAACGAAACCGCGGGGCGTTGATATTTTGACGGACTTAGGCTAAACAAGAATCGGCTCTGTACAGGGGTATAGCTCAGGTGGGAGAGCAAACAACCGAGTGTGCGGTACCTCAAGAATAAGAAACGTTTAAATATTAAATAGCCGGGAAATCCAGCAAAATCAAGGGTTTCCAAACATGTGGGGGTATAGCTTAGCTGGGAGAGCGATTGAATGGCATTTAAAGAGGTCAGCGGCTCGATCCTGTTATCTCCACGATGTAAGTCCTATACGAACCCCTTTTTTTCATCAATGGATTTGCCGTGACGGTTCGGTTATAGGTAGCAAAGCGAGAGAATGGTTAAGGTGCTATACCTTAACCATTCTTTTTCTAAAATGGGCAGGAACATAAAAATTGTCCTAAGCTCTGTAGAAATTTTAAGCGACAGCACCAAGAATTTCTGATATAATAAAGTTGTTAAGGCAATCTATAATTATGGACAAGCCGATTAGAGAAGAGGCTGTAGCCTCGGTACTAGACATGCTTAAGGCAACCCGCAGATTACCAAAGCGGATTTAAGTAGATAATGACCCTGAATTTATCTCCAAAGCCTTAGATGCATGGGCATACTTCAGCAACATCAAATTCGACTACTCACGGCCAGGTATTCCAACCGACAATCCTTACATCGAATCGTTCAACTGAAGTCTCGCAATAAGTGCCGATGTGAACTAGTTTATGTCCCTTGAAGATGCTAGGGATAAAATATTTATTAGTATTATTTAAAAATGGTGAAGAAATGAAAAACAACTATCCTAAGTCACTCGCATGTAAACCAACTAATAGTGCAAAAATATTAGGGCAGGTATTTACACCCTCAGATATAGCCGACTTTATGACAAAACTACTGCTAGAAAATTCCAATAAAACAACTGATTATAAAATTCTTGATCCTGCTGTCGGCCCATTTACCTTTCCAAAAGCAATTCTTGAAAGTGGTATAATTAGCAAATCATCATGTATTACAACTGTTGATTTAGATGAATCTATGGCTGTGCAAACTGCGGACTGGTTTATGAGCAAGGGCCAAAGTCATAATGTGATAAATGCCGATTATCTAGATTTGCATATGGATAATGAGTTCGATTTAATTATTTTTAATCCTCCTTACGTCAGGCAAGAGTGGTTGAACAACAAGCAAAAATATCAATCATTATTTAAAGACAAATATAATATTAACATTCCAGGCACTTCTAATCTATACGTATATTTTGTGGTTAAATCAATAATTGACCTGAAGCCAAATGGTACATTTGTGTGTATAATATATGATTCATGGCAATCTACCATTTTTGGTAAATGGCTCATTGATTTTATTAATCAAACATGCGCACATATACAAGTTCATGCTTTATCTGAACAACCATTTCGAGATTGCTTAATAAATGCAACCATTATAAAGGGAATAAAAAAGCCAAACTTTGGACCGATAAACCTACAAACAGCGAAACAGTTTAATAATAAAAGCAACTATAAGGATTTTGATGGTTTTTCGTCTATCGAATCGATTTTCAAGCCACGGAGAGGTCTCAGGCTAAAGCAAGCTGATTTTTTCCTAACTAATACGGAAATGATAAATAACGGTGCAACACCATTTATTAAAAAAATTGGTAAAATAAAAGGATTTTATATACCTGACAGCCATCCTGAAGCGGCTTTATTAGTTTCTAATAATACGGCAGATCCAAGAGTAATAGATGAATTAGAATATCGGATTAATCAGGCTAAACTGCTTCCAGAAAAAAACATATCTATATTAGCATGGTACAATGAACGGCCAGATTCGTGGTATATACACCCTGAGCCACCATTTGCTAAAATTATTTTTAACTATTATTTGCGTAATCGCCCTCGACATATCTTCAATCCGAATAGAGCTTATTCTGATAACTTCTACGGTCTTAATATTCCAGAAGATATTCCTGTTTTTGCTTGCTTAGCGGTTCTAAATTCCACATCCGTTTGTAACGAAATCATTGCGCTTTCACGAAGTCAAGGGAACGGATTATATAAAATACAGCTTTTTGAGTATAGAGAAGTTTATATACCTGACGTAAGCAAAATGAAAACAAAAGAAATACAATTATTACAAGATCTTGGTAAGAGTCTTGTTGAGAAGCCAGCGCAATCAACTGAAACCATCAATGAAATTGATGATTTAATATGGAAAATATACGGATATGCAGAATTGAATCCCAACTTATTTAAGCAACCGTTTGAATGATAATTTATTTGCAGGATAAGGAGAAAATATATGCCGTGGCTTACTTATGATCAAGGAGAAGTATCTCACTTTCATCCAGAATTCAAGACGGCAGCCAATGAAGCTCTAAAGATAGCTGGATTGGAAACTCAATATGAATGGATTCATCATTTACATACACCGGGTAATACAGTTGTTCCCGATTTTGTACTTAGAAGAAAAAATAGTAATCAATGGGTATTAGCGTTTGAAATAAAGAGGACTAAAGACGCCGTTTACTCGACTCGATATCAAATGCAGGCAAAGAGTTATGCTGAAAGTAATCAAAACCTCTATTCCCCGACGTCCCCTAAGTATTTTGCTATTTCAAACTTAGAAGTTACTATGTTATTTGCGATTAATGGCGATAGACCGCCAATTGAATGCCGATTGACAAACGGCATCTTCGAGTCCGGTGATTTTTGCCGAGATATGAGCGAAATGCACAAGCAGCAATTTATTGATGATCTCGTTGTTATTTGTAATACTGTTGTTCAAACAAACTCTCCTTCATTTGATCTTGTATGGCCGAGCGTATTATCAGAATATAATTCATTTTCAACTGCAACATTTACTGATTCGAGTATTTTGTATCCGGAACCAAATTCTCCTAACTGGGAAATTATTCGTGATTATTTTGGAAGCAATATTACAACCGATTCAATGAGATTATTCTTTTTTCGTTGCTTAATGGCTGAATATTTAAGAGGAATTTTAATAAAGCACGGCCATCCAAGGGCAACTAGTATTCCTCCTTTGCAGGCATTTCCTCTTAATCGAATTAAAGTATCTGTAGCAAACACAATAGACAATTTAAGATTAATAGATTTTAATAGTATTTTTGAAGACTTTTCATCAGCTCAATACAGGCAGCTAAGTGATCCCTATTTAACAAAACTCTTAGAAGAATATGTTTGTTCAATAACAACACCCCCAAGAAAAATTGTTGATTTAGTGCTTACTCGAATTGATTACCCGGAATTACTCGAATCTTTATTAGATATGATATACCCAATTAGTGTTCAAGATAATTGTGGTAAAGTTCAAACGGATCATGAATTAGCTGACATATTGGCAACTTTAACAATAGATGATCATGCTAAACGCATTGTCGATCCTTGTTGTGGCGATGGAATTTTACTTTCTGCCGCTTATAATAGAATAACTAAACTAGGATTCACACCAATCCAATCACTTTCGAGCATAACTGGTATCGAAGCAGATGCAATTGCGGTCAGAATTGCTTATTTGCGGTTAGCACTAAAAGAACCAGCCATGCTAAAACCAAATCCGCCTATATCGATTTTTCAAGGTGATATGTTTGCACAATTAACAATAATAAATAATTGCGATATTGTTCTAATGAACCCACCATTTAAAAGGTATGAAGCACAGGACGGAAGGCCTATTCCAAATGAAATAAAGCAATATTATTCAGCAGCCATTGAAGGCATTGACGGGTTGGCTGCAAAAACAACTGGAAATCAAGCTAATCTATTTAATTATTATTTTGAATATGTTACAAAAGCAATTAATTATGGAACAAGAATCGGAATTATTCTTGACAATAAATGGTATCACAATAGATATGGGGAATCATTACGAAAATTAATACTGGATAATTTTGAAATCGAAGGTATTGTTGAATATCCACATAGCATTTTCTTCGCTGGTTTGACTATTGCGACTTCTATATTAGTGGCTAAAAAGGTTGCTAATATAAATGCTAATAATAAAGTTAAATTCATAAAATCAAAAGTTGATCCTCGTGGCGTTGATCTTGATATCCTTTCGAATGCATTTCATAATAATGGTATTTGGCCTACGGATTGGGTATGCCATATAAAGTCCCAAAACGAATTGAACTCAAAAATCGGATGGAAAATTTATTTTTCAAATGATTTAACATATGATTTTAGACGTGGATTACCGAACCTCAAAGATTTGTTTGAACACGCCCGTAGAGGAAGCTTAAATAAAGAAGAAGGGGGTATCGGCGTCTTTGAATTACCATTCGGGTTGAATAATTTTGGCCCCAAACGTCAAAGAGTGAATGTTGCTAATCCAAGATCATTTCAAACTTTAAAAGGGGAAAATTTGACCAAACTGGAGAACCAACAATTAAAACACCTCGTCGGTCTTATCCCAGATGAGTTTCGAGGTTATGCGATTCGTAATTCTTTTGATTTAGAGCATTATGAGTTGCATGAAACTGATGTTATGAAGGAGCAAACAATTGAGCCTCCATCTCTAAGGGGTAATCCGATATTTAACGTTAATAATAGAACACCCTGGACAGTAGAACACGATAAAGCACTACAAGAACTACAGGGAAATCCCAAAGTAAATTCATATATTGATGGAATTTCAGCAATTGTTGGGTTGAATGAGACATTGTTACCGAAAGACAAATTATGGATTGGTCTTAGAGAACCATACGCAGGTGAGCTAATAATCCCCAGAAAAATGCGGAGTGGTCATAGAGTTCACATTAACCCATTCTCGTTTAATCAGGCTGACAGGCAAGTGAGAATATCGAGCAATTTTTTTACATATAAAAACTGTCAGGCTATAGATATAGAATCTGGCCTAGACAGAGAAACTTCCACCCGCCTAATTGCTGCATATCTAGTATCGAGTTTTGGACAGCTTCAGTTTGAGATGAGTGGATATAATCGTGAAGGATTGTTATCATTAGAGCAAACGCAGCTTGATAGCATTAAAGTTCTTGATCCAAGGCTAATTCGACCAGAAAAAAGGCAACAGCTATTAGATTCTTTTAGACTTTTGCCATATCCTATTTTATCTGATAGACTATCTGTATCACAGACGGAAAGAAACAGGCTTGATGAATTATTTGCAGAAGAATTATGCAATATTCAAGGCTATGAATTAACTTCAATATTAAACGAGGTTCATTCTGCATTAGACGAATGGATAATTGGGAGGCAACCGTGATAGCGCAACATAATAATATTAATGTAGTTAGTCTTTTTTCTGGACTAGGTGGACTTGATTTAGGCTTTGTTTGGGAAGGGTTTAATATAATATGGGCTAGTGATATCTCTTCAAATGCAACGGAAACGTACAAGTTGAATTTTGGCCATGAAGCTATTCGTGGAGACATACTTAATGTATCATTAAATGATATACCTAAAGCTGATGTAGTAATCGGGGGACCACCGTGTCAATCATTTTCATTAGTTGGTAAAAGGAACCCCGATGATATACGGGGACAATTAGTATTTCGCTATTTAGATGTAGTGAAACACTTGATGCCTAAAGTGTTTGTTATGGAAAATGTACCGGGATTGGCGGCATCAAAAATTAATAAAAAAAGGCTAACCGATATATTAATAGATGAGTATACCCAATTGGGATATAAAGTTACCAGGATGGACCTAGTTGCAACAGATTATTTGGTTCCACAAAAAAGGAAACGGATAGTTCTTGTTGGTTGTAAAGATTGGATACCCGAAAAACCGGATGCTTCTTTGTTTGCAAAGGAGTGCTATAATTTGGATTCAAATACTTTTGATGTTTCAGCTAAAGCTGCTATAGCTGATCTTGGTGAATGTACAGAAAAAGGCAAACGGTCAAAGTATCGAGATATAGAACCCTCACCATTTGCACAACTAATGAGATATAATAGTGGATTTGATGTTTCCCTACACGAATACCCTAGGATGTCTAAAACAGATAGGTTGTTAGTAGACCATATACCTCCAGGTGGTAACTATTTTGATGTTCCAGATGAGATTGCAACGGGACGAATTCTGAAGTTTAAAAAGTCTGGGGGAAGAACAACCACATATGGCCGACTCCATCCAGACTATCCTTCATATACAATAAACACTTATTTTAGAAGACCGAATGTAGGAAGTAATTTTCATTTCTCGGAACCGCGTCTAATCACACCTCGTGAAGCAATGCGATTTCAATCTATTCCTGATCACTTTGAAATCGTGCCTTGTACTCAAGACGAGCGTAATGCATTAATTGGAAATGCGGTTCCACCTTTAATGGCTAGAGCAATTGCCTGGAGTGTAAAAAAGACTATGAATAAGGAAGTTATGCATTGCATATCTACAGATTCTGAAATGATTTAAACAAAAATATTAAAAAGAGGCATTAAGGGATATTCCGAATTAACCCCAAAAAGTTAGACAAATATTTTGTCAAGCGGTTAAGCGGGCTTGTTGTCTGTGAATAGCAGGCGGCAGGCCCTTTAACTTTGCCTTGCTACGGCAGCTGTTGTAATAATTAAGATAGTCAACCAACTCTCGCTTGAAGTGCTCCATTGAGACGAACCCTTGCAAATAGAGAAGTTCGCTTTTAGCAGACCAAAGAAATTTTCAATTACGGCGTTGTCCAGACAGTTTCCTTTACGGTTCATGCTCTGCCGAATTTCCTTCCTGCGGAGCATTCTTTGGTATTTCTTGTGCTGGGATATAGCTATTACCGTCGCTTCATGGTATCCTGTGTGCTTGACAAAGTGGAATAGAAATGAAAGGAGAACGACATGACAAACGAAGAAATCGGTGAGATGTTCAACCGAAACAACCTGATTAGAGGATACGTCTATCCGCAGGACGGACAGCGAAGCGAATACTGGTTTGAAAAATCCCCTTCCAATATCGCAAACTTTTTCATGCAGCTGACCTGAACCCGAAAAACTTCGTCAATAGGAATGTTAGTCACGATATGCTACAATAGAAAAAATGGAGTGATTGACATGAAGGTAAGGTTTACAGAAGAACAGATCATCAAGATTCTCAAGGAGCACGAGGGTGGCAAGAAGGCAGTGGATATTGTCCGTGAGTCAATATCACAGAACAGACTTTTTACCGTTGGAAAAGCAAATATGGCGGCATGGACGTTAGTGAAGCCAAGCGTCTGAAACAGCTTGAAGAAGAAAACCGTCGGCTGAAAGAAATGGTCGCCGACTTGTCTTTGGATAATAAGATATTAAAGGACGTGCTTTCAAAAAACGTCTGAAGCCTGCCGTAAAACGCAAAATAGCAGCCGGAGTACAGGAATGCTATGAAATCAGCGAGCGCCGCGCGTGCAGGCTAATGGGGATCAGCCAGAACAGCAAACGATACAAGCCGACCGATAAAAGCGGGGATACTTTGGTAACAGAACGGCTGAAGGCACTTTCGGTGCGCTGGAAACGATTTGGTTATCGCCGGTTACATGTCATGCTTCTGCGCGAAGGCTTTGAGATTAACCACAAAAAAACATACAGGCTTTACAAGGATGCAGGATTAACCCTTCAGAAGCGAAGCAAAAAGAAGAAATATGAAAAGCGCGGCATGCCGGAACGCACCGCAAAAGAAATGAATGCTCGCTGGTCGATGGATTTTGTCAGCGACAGAACCAGATATGGCTCAAACATTCGCGTTCTGACCGTAATTGATGAAGTGACGCGGGAATGTCTGGCTCTTGAAGTGGATAGCTCTCTCTCCGGGCGGAGGGTATCGGCTGTTCTAAACCGGATCGCCTTGTTCCGGGGGCTGCCGAAAGAAATTCTGACCGATAACGGCTCTGAATTTACCAGTAATGTAATGAATGCCTGGGCGTACGATCACAAAGTGGAACACATTTTTACAGATCCGGGCAAGCCCATGCAAAACGGCTACATAGAAAGCTTCAACGGGAAACTCCGCGCGGAATGCCTAAACCAACATTGGTTTCAAAGCTTGTCTGAGGCAAGGGAGATAATTGAAAACTGGCGGTTGGAATATAACAGGATCAGGCCGCATTCCTCTCTCGACAACCTGACGCCGGAAGAATATGCCTTGAAACTTTCAAGTTGTTACTAACATTCCCTCTGCGCGAAATCAGGGGGCAGGTCACAGCATACCGACGCGAGTGAAATCGTTCTCACCGACACCGTGGACAATCTTGTCCTGAACACTTTCGGGGAGTTTATCAACCGATGCCCTGACCAGAACTTGCTGCAACAGATTCTGCCGCATCTTGTTTCAATGCAGATGCGGCAGAAGGAACCGCAGGAGTTTCCCATCGCCACAGACGAAGAAGCTGAAGCATATTTCAATATGCGTAACGAGATGGAACTCAGCATGTAATTAAAAAACTCTATGGAGGTGATCCGAATGAGTGTAAATGCCAGAGAAGAACAATATGAACATGCGGAACTTTTCGGGAAGCCCGCGCTCTTTACCGATTTACGTATAGACCGCAGTACCGTTCCGGAAGGCTTCTTCTGCTACGACCTGCGCGGCTCCGACTACGATCCCGGCAAGCCGGTGACAGTGGAGAATCAGGTTGCCGTCAATCACGCCGGCACGGTGCTGACCGCCGAGCCGGTCACCATCCCCAAGGAAGGCTTCCGCCGACTGCGCGATCAGCTCAATTTTCTCGGTGAATGCCTGACACTGCCTGACTTTTGCGAGGAACATGGCCTCCAGCTTCCGTCCGACAACCGAAAATTTATTCTGCGGCCCGCCTCTTCCAACGAGGCGGGTCTTTTTTATGCCATGCCCAAGGAACAGGATGCGGAGCTTGGTGCCATCGGACATGTACGCATCGACTTCGGACGCGACGGAAATGAGTTCTGGAACACCTGGCATCCCCGCGGCAACGAGGCGCTAAACAGCCCTGAATTTAAAGCGGAGCTGACAGAATTGGTAAACGAGCTACGGGAAACCGGCCCGCTGAAAAATCTCAATGCCATGGTCGGCTATTGCGGTAATCACGGCGGGGAGATCGAAGGCGGCTGGCGGCAGAACTATGGCTACGTTGCTGAAACGGAGTATTACCGCTACTGCCTGAGATGCAGCCCCGGCCAAGGCGACTATCATGCCTACCTGACCGCATTTGACCTGCGGGTACAGCAGATGAACATGAAGCGGAAAGCTCCCGCACAGGAACATGGACTCACGGAGGCCGGAAAGGAAATGCTCCGAAACGCCGCGGACAACACGCTGCCGCACAGCTACAGCTGGTTTGTTTTTAAAGATTACAATATGCCGGATGAAAAGCTCACCGGCGAACTCACGATGCAGGAGGCTGTCCGGCTGTATAACGAAACAGACAGCGGAAATAAGAGGCTCGGCGTGACCAAGGATGAAATAGCCACTGTCGACTTTGTGATCACATCGGGCGGGGATCAGAAATTTTCAGATGATTATACCCGCCTTGCCAGTTTCTCCGGTGATCCGGTCATTGCCGAAGCCGTCAAAACACTACGCGGAGAACTGATGGACCAAGTACCCGAGCAGGGTATCACGATGGGAGGTTTATGAAATGAGACAGAAAACTGAATGGGTGAAATTCATGAAGGAGCAGTATCCGCCCGGTACACGCATCCGGCTTACGGAGATGAAAGATCCCTATGACCCGGTGCCGCCCGGAACGGAAGGGGCGGTTGATTACATTGACGATGAGTGCCAGTTCCATATGAAATGGGACAACGGCCGCACCCTCGCCCTTATTCCCGGCGTGGATCGGTTCTCCATTATTCCGCAGCCGCTCCAAACGCTGAAGCTGTACATGCCGCTGACCGTTATGCTTTACGAGCAAAATCAGTGGGGAGATCTTGAAAATGATCCTGTCGAAATCGACAGCTGTGACGTTCTGGAACATGCCGACAGCATCCTCGCAGCGATTGTGAAGGAGCGGAGGCCAGAGGAAGCAGAGCGCGGTCTCATGAAATATTATCATAAGGATGACGGCGTAAACCAAAAGGTGCAGTCCTGCGTTTTCACAGTGGAGCAGGCGCACAATCAATTAATGGGCGTGGCCGAGTGCCGTGTGAAGGGAGAGCTTACAACAGAGGAAATGGAACTGCTCAAGGATTACGTTTCCGGACAAGCGTCGGACGGGTTCGGAGAAGGGTTCGAGCAGCGGCCCATTAAAACCTCGGACGGTGAAATTTGTGTCAGCCTGTGGAGCAGTGATAAAAACTGGAGCATCATGACACAGGATGAGCTGGAACAGGACCAGCAGATGGGAGGAATGACACTTGAATAGCAACAGAAAAAACATAGCGCTGCCGCGGAAGTGTTTCGCCGTCCTGCCTTATGAAGATAGGCTGGTCATCATTACCCAGGGTAAGCCAGGCTATACAAGATCGCCGTTGGATCATGGTGACAAACATCAAAACCGAATCATTGCAGACGAGAAAAACACAGAGCTTGGCGGTGTCACTCCGGAACAGGAAAAGGCTATGATCAAGGGCGCCATATTCGGCTGGGAGTTTGTCAGCCCGTCGGCACAGGAATCAATCATGGAGCTGGAGATCAGCCGACCCGGTGCATTGGGAGCAAACACCGCCACAATGCTCACACTGCCTGCCACACCGTATGAAATTCTGGACGCGCTGGACAAGGCCCGCGTGACCGATGAGCGCGTCATTTATTCCATTGAAATTACCGATTGCAAGCTGGATTACCTGCCGCAGTTTTTCATCCCGAGTACCAACCTCTACGAGCTGAACCATCTGTGCCACCGGCTGGCATCACTCAGCGATTGGGAGATGGACTGCTTCGAGGGCATGGTGATGAAGGACGCTGTGCAGACCAGCTATGAGCCGATCCCCGTGGAACGGCTCATCAACATGACCGCCAGCATGGAATACTGCCAGATTGCCTATGAAGCACACGACGATGCGTCCCTCGGCAAATTCTACGCGGAAAACGGATTTGTCCCGCAGCTTGACAACGTGCCGGACAATATCTACGCATGGCTGGACTTTGAAAAAATCGGAAAGGAAATGCGTGAGGGCGAGGGTGGCGTTTTCACTCCTCATGGCTATGTTGTGCAAAACGACATCATTGCGCGGCTGTATCAAAGCAGCGAAGCCGTTCCCACCGAGAAACCGGATTATACCGTGCTTCTCCGTGTGACCAAGGGACGCTTCAATGATCCCGAATATGATGATGACCTCTCCACGCTCCTGAAGCTGCCCGCCAGCGACCAGGAGCTTCTTAATGCGGTGAAAGAAGTGGAGGCGGTCTCTCCGGAGGACTGCGTGTTCACTGCCGTGGACTGCGCCATCCCCGAACTGACGGAAAAAATCACCGACGAGCTGGAAGCAACAAACAACGACTGCTACGGGCTGGTCAATGAACTGGCGGGACAGCTTCGGCACCTCGACCAGGAGAGCGGCGTCCCGGTCTGCAAGGCCATGATTGAAGCGGCGACCATGGATATTTCGCTGGAGGAAGCGCTCGACCTTGCGTATCAGGCTGATGAATTCTCTCTTCTGCGGGAAGCTTCTACTCCCTCGGATTACGCGAAAGCAAAGCTTGGGAAATGTGATATTCCGCTGAGAGAGGAACTGTTAACCATTGACGGTGCTCTCCATGATTACGGCGAAAAGCTCATGGCACATAACATAGCTTCCGGAACGGATTACGGCATCCTTGTTTCCCGCGGTGGTCAGACGGTGGAGCAATGCCTGAACCGCCCGGCTCAAAACATGGAAATGAGGTGAGACAATATGGAGGGTTATCCCTATCCTTATCCCTGGAAAGAGCTGCCCGGCACACCGGAGGAAATAGAGTTTCTTTCCAAACGCATAGAGGAAATGTCGGTCAGAGAGGGTTATCTGCTGGAGGGCGCGGCCCAGATCCAGTCCATCGAAAACGCCGCCGACCTGATCAATCTCACAGAGCAGCTCGACAATTTCTCCTTTTTCTACGGGCCGATGGAAGACAGCTCCCTCGGTTACTACTTCGCAACATACCGTGAAAACATTGCCGCGGATCAGATTCCCTATCTTAACCTGAAACAATGGGGCGCCGATCTGCGGGAGCAGCACGGCGGCATATTTATATCAGGGGGCTATGTGGAACAGGTCAGCCCCTGTAAGCAGATATATAACGGCAGAAACCTCTGCAGCATGACAGGCGAAAGCTTCAGCGTAAAGCTAAAGCTCGCTTCTGAACATCATCCCGAAGGCGTGTGGGTAAAGCTTCCCGACCATGAAATTTCCACCGGCGAACCTGATGAACTAAAGATCGCGCTAGAGGAACTGCTCATACCGTATTCCGACAAGCTGAACCACGCGGTATTGCTGGAGGCAACGTGCTGCCTTGATTATATCAAAGACCTTGAGGGGCAGTACGACTCCCTGGAGCAGCTTGTCCGTGACGGCAATAACCTTGGCTATGCTTTGGAGGAACGGGGTCAGGGCATGCTGCCCTGCTTTGAGGAACGGTTCCGCGAAGCAATAGAACTGGAGGGCTGTACCCGGCTGGATGAGGCTCTGGATATCTCCCAAAACCTGCGCTGCTATGATTTCATACCGAAAGAGGAACATTGGGAAGACTTTGGTAAGCATCTGGCTTATCAACGGGGAATCATAAAGCCAAACAGCCCCGCAGACAAATACTTCGATTATGCCGCATACTGCAAAAGTGAATTTGGAAGGCTCGGCCTTCGCCCCTGTGCCGAGGGTTATATCGCCAGAAACGACCGGGAATTCATCCATGAGTTCAGCCAGCCGGCACAGGGACCGGAGCTGTCCATGTGAAAAAGGGAGGAATGTAAATGAGTAAGATGGTTTCTCCTTTCGGTTTGGATACCAACACCGGCATCAGGCGACAAAAAGAGGATGATTGCGGAACTAAAATGTGGTATAATAATAAAAACAACACAAAAAGGAGGGTTGCCCATGGGACAACGGTTACTGGAGCTGCTGCAAGAGGAAAAAAACATGAAGCTCAAGGGCGGTCTGTATCACCAGACACAGATAAAACTTGCGTATAACTCCAATCGGATCGAAGGCAGCCGCCTTTCCGAAGATCAGACCCGTTACATTTATGAAACCAATACCATCAACACCGCGCAGGATGAAGCCGCCGATGTGGATGATATCATGGAAACCCTGAATCACTTCTCCTGCTTTGATTACATGCTCACCCACGCGGATGAGGAATTGACAGAGGATATGATCAAGGAATTCCACCGGCTGCTGAAACGAAACACCTCTGATGAGCGCAAGGAATGGTTCCGGGTCGGAGATTATAAATCCAGGGCAAATGTCGTTGGCGGCAAGGAAACGGCCGCTCCCGCCGAGGTCGCCGGCAAGATGAGCAAACTGCTTGCCGGTTATCACGCAAAGGATTCTATCACCGTCCAGGATATTATAGAATTCCATTACAACTTTGAAAGCATCCATCCCTTTCAGGACGGCAACGGCAGAGTCGGACGGGTGATCATGTTCAAGGAATGTCTGCGGCATGATATTATGCCCTTCATTATCGATGAGGAACATAAGCTGTTTTATTACCGCGGTTTGAAGGAATACAAATCCGAAAAAGGATACCTTACGGATACCTGCCTTTCGGCACAGGATCAGTATACGGCAATGGCGGAATACTTTTTTTCGGAGCTGACGCAAACCGGCCCGGAGCTTACACAATCGTAAATTGCTGATATCTTAAAAGCGCCTTTTGATTTCACAGGAAATCAGAAGGCGCTTTTTGTATTTCCGGAGATAAAACAAGTAGTCACCGGATGACTGAACAACTGAATACGGAAAAAACCGGAAGGCGCTGTCTTTTTTTAAGACGGCGCCTTTTTTGTTTTCCGGGAAAGGAGCGTGCGCCATGCACCGCAATCTAAAAACAGAAAAAAAGGCAGAAGCCGGAGCGACCGGCCCTCCTAAGAAATATACCGTACCCTCGCCCAAAGACCCCTCCCGCTGCGAGGGCTGTCCCTATCCCCGTGTCGGCTTTATCTGCTGGAGTCCGGACGGCTCCTGCCTGAAAACCGACATGGACAGATTCAGCCGGACCGGGAAAGGCAGGTGACGCGATGAACAGCATCATCAGCTGGGTGGGCGGCAAAAAGGCGCTGCGGGATCTCATCTATCAGAAGATGCCGAAGGAGTTCGGACGGTATATTGAGGTTTTTGGCGGAGGCGGCTGGGTGCTGTTCGGCCGCCGTCCCAGCACCGCCATGGAGGTCTACAACGATTTCAATTCCGACCTTGCCAACCTGTTCCGCTGCGTCCGCGACCAGCCGATGGCGTTTCTGAAAGAGCTGGGCTTCCTACCGCTGAACGGCCGTGATGAATTTATTGTGCTTAAAAAATTCCTGGAACAGGAGGATTTCACCGACGTGTTTATGCGTCAGGAACTGGAGCTTGCCCAGCGGGAGCTGACGCCCGTCCAGTTCGACGAGATCAGGGCAATTCTTTTGGAAAGAGCACAAATGAACGACATCCGGCGCGCCGCCGCGTTTTTTAAGGTGATCCGCTACAGCTACGGAAGCGGCTGCACCAGCTACGGCTGCCAGCCCTTCGATATCCGCAAAACCTTCTTCCTTTTATGGCAGGGCAGCCGGAGGCTTCGGGACACCGTCATTGAGAACAAGGATTTTGAAGGTCTCATCAAGCAGTACGACCGGGAAAATGCCTTCATCTATTGCGACCCGCCCTACTATCAGACGGAAGGCCATTACGTTGTTGAATTCAGAAAAGAAGATCACGCAAGGCTGCGTGATACCCTGAAAAGAAGTCAGGGCAGGTGGCTGGTGAGCTACAACGACTGCGAATTCATCCGGAAGCTGTACCGGGGCTTCCAGATCGAATCAGTCAGCCGCCTGAACAATCTGGCGCAGCGGTATAACAACGGCTGCGAGTATGCCGAAGTCCTGATCTCCAATTATGATACCGGCGAACGCCTCCGGGATATGCCAGTACAGCTGGAGCTTTTTGATACATCCGGACTTACCGCTTTTAATCAACCAAATTAAATGAAGGAGGAAACTAAACATGAAGCTTATGAAAGTATCCGCAAACGTTGACAAGGAGGGCCGCCTGATCCTTCCGATGAAATCCGTAACTCTGGAAGGATTCCAACCCGGCGGCGAGGTGTCCTCTCTTCTGGCCGTCCCGGAGAACGGGGAATTTCCCGGCCTGATGATGCTGGCCGCGCCAAAGGATTCGGTCCTGTCCTTCTTTACGCAGGACAGCGGCAATGACGAGGGTGCGGAAGAAGAATTCGAAGACGATTTCTCCCTGCCGGACGATCTGCTGGCGGCCGCAGGCATTTCCCATGACGGCGACCTGGACATTACCTGTATCCCCGGCGCCATTGTGATCCGGGAGGCAGATATTCTGGATCGGCTTCCAGACGGTCTTGCAGAGCTGTTCGATGTTTTCGGCATCCACCCCGAAACAGTTCGGGAGGTTATGAAAAAGGAGGATTACTTCGCATGAGAGCAAAGCAGATGTATAGGGTCGTTGACGGCAAGGGGCGTGTCCTCATTCCGAAAGAGCTCCGCGCCGCGTCGGGCATGGATTACGGCGACATTGTCCGGCTGGGCGTCAGCCAGGGAACCGTCAGCGTAAAAAAGGTAGAGCTCATCGAGGTGGGCGACCAGTCGCCGGAGGCGGTGGAAGCCTTTGTCTACGCCGCTATCCGGGACATGCCGGAGGAAAAAAAGATTGCCATTGCCGCAAAGCTGCTGGAGCAGCTCCATAGCGGAAAGGAGTCGGTACGAGTTGAATGAGAAAATACCGTATGGACCGGAGGACTGCGTCCGCACCGGATACGATATGTTCATCGCCGGTTATGTAGCCGTCATAAAACCGGAAGCCCTGCCGGAACATCAGCACGGTGTCCGCCAGCTCCTGTTTTGCGATGGCGGTGCGGGCAGCTTCCCGCACGCGGCCGACAGCACCGTGCGCGCCGTATCCCTTTCAAACGGAGAGTGTTTGAGCAAAAAGCGGAATGAGATTCTCGGCCTTCTAAAGCCCGAACTGATTCCAGACCGTGCGCGGCTCCAGCTGTCACAGATCCGTCCGCTGGATTCGGAGGTTCCCAAAGAGCCGGAGTTTTTTGGATACTGCTTTCTGCCGGACGGACGGTATGCTTCCGGTGTCCCGCTTGCAGACGATCTGGAGGTACGGGAGTACATCGATATCCAGAGTAGATATCAGCACCGCCTCATGGTCTGCGACCGCGAGGACTTCTGCGTTTTTGAGATGCGGGAAGGTCGGTGCATTTTCCCTGCACGGGAAATGCCGGACGCACAGCAAAAAGAACAGCGGGATGCCGACATAGAGATAAAGCTATGAAGCACATCAGCATAAAAGACCGGAACCAGAGCGCTGATTCCGGCCTTTTCATATATACAAATTCAAATGGAAGAGAGGAATGAAAAAGCGTATGAATCTGAAAGGCAAAAAGAAAAGCGTCCTGTTTTTAGTCCTTCTGCTGGTTCTTCTGGTATGCGGCGGCATCTACACAACCTACCGCCTGCATCCGGAGAATTTCGTCGGGAAAAACGACATTATTACCCGCGGGGAGTTTGCCGCGGATCTGGCGAAGGAACTGGAACTGGACACGGGAAATGCGGTAAAGGACCCGCCCACCTTTTCTGACATCGATGGACATTGGGCAGAGAAGTACATTGAGGCCCTCATTGACGCCGGTATCATCGATCCCGCCGATTATCCTGATGGCTTCAAACCTGACGATCCCATCACCCGCGCTGAGGTCATCAAGATGACGGTACGGGTAAAGGGCGATGACGAGGAAGCAAAAAACACCCAGGGGCACACCGGATATGATGATCAGTCGGACATCCCGGACGATGATAAAGGCTATGTCATTGTCGGGGAAGAAGATGGGATCATCGGGGATACCGAGGACGGAAAGTTCCATCCAAACGACCCCGTGACAAAGGGAGAAGCCGATGACCTGATCGATAAGACAGATCCCGAGCCGACACCATCGACCCCGTCAGCCAGCACTCCAGCCCCGACCGACCCGGAGAACGGGCAGGAAACACCGTCTCCCACCCCGCCGGAGAAACCAACGCCGAAACCAACGCCGACGCCCGGAGATTCAGGAGATGATTCCGATGATGACTCCGGCTCCGGCAGCTCCGGCGGCACCCATTATTATCATGACGCGCAGGTACGGTTCGATCTGCCCGAAACCGCCCATACCGACACGGAAATCAAGGTGATGCCGGTATGGAAATACATGCAGAGCTTTACATGGTCGCTGACCAAAACCACCGCGGACGGTTCTGAGCAGCCGGTGGAGCTGACCGATGCCGTCACCGGAAGCCTGGGATTGGAGGGCGGCACTATTCAATTCAAGGATGGCGGGCGGTATACTTTGACCGCAACAGCGAAAAACGCCAGAGGAAAAGAAACGGCACTGTCCAAAACCGTGACCGTCTATTCTGTCCCTGACCTGGCCTTTGACCTTCCGGAAACAACCCACACGGACAAATCCGTCACGCTGGTCTATTCTCCGGAAGTGCTCTATGGACATGACATTGTATGGACGGCGGAAAAAGATGGCGCGGCAGTCCAGCCGGCCAACATTCTGGAGGGTACGCTGGGAAATGAGGGCGGCACCTTTGCATTTAAGTCAAAAGGCAGCTATACCCTAACCGCTACTGTCACCGACAAAACCGGCCGGATCTTTACCCATACGGAAAGCACGCAGGTCTATCCGGTGGCGGACATCGCCTTCACGCTTCCCGAAGCAGCCCATACCGATACCGATGTGAACGTTGTCACGACGCTGACGGATGCGGATGGACTGTCCGCGGTATGGAGCCTGACTAAAAACGGCGAATCCGCGGAACTGGCGGATTCGCTGGATGGCACCCTCACCGATGCCGGAGGAACCGTCCGGTTTAAAGACAAGGGCGTGTACCGGCTCACAGGGACTCTGACAGATGAAACCGGCAGAACCTTTGAAGCCTCACAGACCGTCACCGTCTATCCGGTGGGCTCCGTAGGCTTTTACCTGCCGGAGATCGCACACACGGACACCGACGTCCAGGTGAAAGCAATCTTCCAAAACGTTGGTACCGCTGAAATCCAGTGGTCACTGACAAAAGACGGCAAGGCCGCGGCACTTTCCGATCATGTGGAGGGCACTCTTACGGACACTGACAGCACCGTCCGGTTCAAGGACAAGGGCGAGTATGTGCTGAAAGCCGCCTTCACCGACCCTGCCGGCAGAACCTACAGCTACTCTGCCCCCATCAAGGTCTATCCGGTTCCAAGCATCCGCTACAAGCTTCCGGAAACCGCGCACACCGACACCACTGTCACCGTAACGCCGGAAACCAGCGAGCTTGGAAGCCTGAAGGTGGAATGGCTCCTCGAAAATGGCTTCGGTTTTCAGGACTGGTCCACCTACATTGACGGGACGCTGAATAACAGCGGCGGACAAATCCAGTTCAAGCACGCCGGAACCTACGAGCTCATCGCCCGGATCACGGACGATACCGGGCGTGTATTTCTTTATGAAGACGGCGGGAAGATTGAGGTCCTGCCGGTGCTGGATCTTTCCTTCGAGCTCCCGGCATCCACCTATACAGACCGGACCATCGACCTCCGTACCCGCGGCAACAATAACGTGCTGCCTGTGGAATGGTCGCTCACCAAAGATGGTAAGCCGGCAGAACTCTCTTTCCATTGACGGCAACGAGGCAAAGCCCTATACGGATCATGCCTCCGGTAACCTTACCAACAGCGGCGGCACCATGCGGATCAGTACGGACAAAACCGTTTCCGTGAAGCTGCTGGCGGTGGTTACGGACAGTAATGGCCGGAAATTCACCTTTGTTTCCAACGCCGGTATCATTAAGCCTATTGCCAGCTTCCCGTTTACTGTTCCGTCCGCTGTTCATATCGGCAGCAATTTCAACGTTTCTCTCCCGGCTGCATCGGGTCTTGAGGGCAGAACCCTGACCTGGTCTTTGACAAAGAACGGAGATCCGGCCGGTTATACCGGCAATCTCACAAACAGCGGCGGCAGCATCGCCGTCAGCAACACCGGAAGCTATGTCCTGACCGCTAAAACCACCGACAGCAACGGCAGAACCTTTCAGTACACGCAAAGCTTCACCATCACCAACACAGCACCGAATAAACCCACTGGAAGCGCCAACGTAATCAGAACCACAAAGAACGGGAAGCTTCTGGTGAACCTTACCGCATCAGCCACCGATCCGGACGGCGACGCCGTGACGCTGGAATACTCCGGGAAAGCCTCGGACAACTACTACGCCGTGGGCGCCCATACCGTGAAGGTTCGCGCGAAGGATGCCTGGGGGCTGTACTCCGGCTGGACGGATATCAACTTCACGGTGGCAAATTCCGCACCCACTACGCCGGTCATCACCCGTACACCGAGCGGCAACAGCGTGGCGCCCGGAACGGCAATCACCATCACCGCCTCCAGCACCGACCCGGACGGAGATGCCATCTCCTATGTTTGGGAAGGACGTCCGGCACAGACAAGCTCGAATTATCCGCTTGGAAAAAATGTGGTTCGGGTGAAAGCGGTGGACTCCACCGGAGCCGAATCGCCCTGGACGGCTATCGTGTTCTTTGTATCGGATGCCACGCACGGAGGTGGCATGACGCTGACCGGCCCGGAATCGACAATCATGGAAAACGGCATCAGCGGAGCAACCATCACCAAGTATACCTTCACCGTGCCGCCCGTTTCCGGACACTGCGGGCAGGACTACGGCCGTGTTCGCGGATACAACATCATCACCGGCCAGTGGGATCAGCTGGACTACTCGACCACCACCAACGGAATCACCTTCTCACGGTCCCTGTCCCCCGGCATTTATTCAAAGCTGGAAATGTACTATTACACCAATCACAACTGCATGTACAACAAGAGCAACATCACATACAGCGTCGAGTTCTACTTCCAGTAAAACGACGGCCGCACATGGAAAGGAGGAAGCTCCATGACAAATATCCAGATTAAAAACAACCGCATCCTCTATTACGGCAACACGGCGGGATATCTTGATGCCAAGCGGAATGCAGCCATCGTCGACCCCATGTTCCGCACCGGTGAAATGGAGTCTTATCTCTCAGAAAAGAAGGGGCTCTCGGTGGAATGGATGCCCGGCACCTTTGAACGCATGGCGGAGGGGAAACTCGACCCGGAGGGTAATCTGCAGGTGCTGAAACGGTGCAGAGTCCATCAGCTGAAACCGGATGTGGATGTGATGATGAAATTCATTGGGTACGACGAGCTGACTAAACATTTCGGGGTGCCTGACCCTTCCAATTACCAGGTGGTGTATGATGGCGAGGTGGAAACCAACGATTTGGAAGAGCTCTACACCAAATTTAATATAGACCACCCGCCCGGTTATGCAGGACACAGCCTTTCCATGTCCGATGTGGTGGAGCTGTATGACGCATCCGGAAGCTCTTTCCACTATGTCGACCGCTTCGGCTTCCGGGAAATTCCCTTCGGGGAACCGGAACTGGAACAGCAGCAGGGCCCGCAGATGAGCCTGTAACCCACGGCAGCCGGACGGCTGCTTTTTAATTTACAGCAAGGAGGATTCGCCATGTCCGATGAATTTCCAAATGTTTATCCCTATTCCTGCGAGGAAGCAAGAAGCCAAAACCAGCTCTCCCTGTGGCGTGAAAGCCACAGGGAGAACATTGCCTGCAAAAACGCCATTGAGGAAGCAATTCGCCGGAATTTCGACGGAATGCACCTGGAATCCGACTGCGCACAGAATGTGATCAATCAATACGGCTTCAATCGCGTCCAGTGGGTGCTGGCAAACACCGTACAGCAAAAAGATTGGGACGGTCGCTTTTCCCGCGACAACAAAGCCTGGGCAAAAAGCGTGTTTATTCCGCCCGACAAGAATCGTCTCACCGATCACAATCTGGAGTATGTCGTAGAAAGCCATCCTGCTGTGCTGGACGGCTTTGTAAACCAGTACCGCCGCGCATATCAGGCACAGGAGCTGTCCGGCCCAGCCCAATGCGAACCACAGCAATCCGGGGGTATGGGCGGCATGAAGCTGGAATAATCCCAAAAATCTGAAGGAGGAAACGATCATGAGTAATACTCAGGAATCCGCAAAAGCACCGCAAGCGGAGCAAAGCGCAGCGTCACAACCCCAGCCGATGAAAGTGGATGTGAAAATCGGCTCTATCCGGCCGCAGGGTTCTGTCCGGGCCTTCGCGTCCATCAACCTGAACGACTGCTTCGCCATCCGGAACGTCAAAGTGGTGGACAGCACAAAGGGCCTTTTTGTCGCCATGCCCAGCTACAAGGACAGGGGCGGCGAATATAAGGACATCTGCTTCCCGGTGACCAAAGAGTTCCGGGAACAGCTGAACCGGGCGGTGATGGACGCCTATCATCAAGCGCTTACACAGAGCCAAAACCAGGGACAGAACCAGCAGAAGGCGGAAACGCCCCCTTTTGACCAGGCGCCGGAGCAAGGTTCCGGCATGAAAAAGGCGGGGCTGTAAGGCCCCGCCTTTGCTATAAAAAACATATTGGAGGTAATCAAAAATGAAAAAAATTCTGAGCAATATCAAGCACGGCCTGTTCGCTATGGTACAGGGTGCAAAGCGCCGCCTGAAACATTTGGCTGAGAAGTGCAGATACGGTATGACCATGCTGTTCGTGGATTCACGAAACCTGCTCTGCTCCCAGCGCGGTGAAGGCTTTGTGGATACGGCAATTAAGATTTTGATGGCTGTCGTAATCGGGGCGCTTATCCTCGCGGGTCTCTACGCCCTGTTCGGGGAAACCGTGCTGCCAACTCTCAAAAAGCGCATTACGGATATGTTCAACTATGGTTCCTGATTGGCCGCGTCTGCTGCAGGGCGTATTTTTTATTGTTCTGCTGTCCGCCGCTTCCATTTATGATATTCGAAAACAGGTTATTCCGGACTATATTTGCATCGGAATCGCCCTGACAGGGCTTCTTGATTTTACACCGAATAAACTGGCGGGGCTTTTGACCGCCGTTATTTTTTGGGGTATTGCTCTCTGGCTGGGCGGATTGGACGGCGGCGATATCAAGTTCGCCGCGGCAGCGGGGTTGGTGCTGGGCTTTCGTGGGAGCATAGCCGGCATGATTTTGGGACTTGCTTTCATGCTGGCGTTTCACGGAGCCTGTATCCTGGTTCAAAATCGGCGCGGAGGGGATATGAGCAAGTCATATCCCCTCGCGCCTTTTCTTTCTCTCGGCTGCCTTGCGGCCTATTTCTTTATATAACAGGAGGATCATATATGAGTATTTTCAAAAACCGCACGGTGCTGGGCGCTGTCTGCATCGTGCTTTCTTTATTGATCTGTTTTGCGCTCACTCCGCTTTTTAACCAGAGCATATCGCAGAAAACAACCGTTGTCCGGGTCGTTACGGATATCCAAAGCGGCGACCGGATCACGAAGGACATGGTGCAGGCTGTGGAGGTGGGCGGCTACAATCTGCCGGAAGATGTCATGAAAGAAGCCGATTCGGTCGTGGGCAAGTACGCCAAGGCTGATCTATCCCCCGGTGATTATATTCTTGCCGCCAAGCTCTCAGATACCCCGGCGTCGGAAAATACCTACCTGTACAATTTGGACGGCACAAAGCAGGCCATTTCCGTAACCATAAAAAGCTTCGCGGATGGGCTGTCCGGCAAGCTGGTTTCGGGCGACATCGTAAGCGTCATCGCTCCCGACTATAAGAAGCAGGGCTCAACAGTTATACCTCCCGAGCTGACCTACGTGGAGGTCATCGGCGTGACTGCCAGCACCGGCTATGACACCAATTCGGAACAGAATTCCAAAAATGCGGATCAGAAGAAAGAAGATGAAAAGCAGCTCCCCGCAACCGTAACGCTTCTCGTTTCACCGGAGCAATCCAAGATTCTGGCGAATCTGGAATCCGAGGGCAGTATTCATCTGTCGCTGGTGTACCGCGGCAGCAAGGATAAGGCCGATGAATTTATAACAATTCAGGAAAAGTTGCTGGAAGCTCTGTATCCGACAAGCAGTGATGATCCGTCTGACAATTCCGCGGATGCGGATAATTCTACAGGTTCCGCCACGGATTCTCAGGACACCACAGCGGAAAGCGAGGGGGAATAAATGCTCAACTTTATGAAAGGGAGCATCTTCTCCCGTCATCAGTCCGCTCCGCCCGAAGATGAAAAAGAACCGGATGTTCAGGTGCTGGCGGTTTGGGGCAGCCCCGGCAGCGGCAAGACCACCATCAGCGTGCGCCTTGCCAAATATCTGGCCGACAAAAAGCGCAATGTTGTGTTGCTTCTGTGTGATATGACGGCGCCTATGCTGCCCTGTATCTGCCCGCCTGCCGAGCTGGAATGCGAACGTTCCCTCGGCAGTATTCTTGCGGCAACTCACGTTACCGATACCCTGATCCGTCAAAACTGCGTGACCCTGAAGAAGATGAGCCACCTGACTTTGATCGGAATGCTTAAGGGAGAAAATGTGTTTACTTATCCGGCCTATACCAAGGAACTGGCCGCTGAGCTCGTCGACCATCTGCGCGATATCGCCCCGTATGTCATCGTCGACTGCGGCAGCTGCATTGCCCATGATATCCTCTCGGCGGTAGCCCTGCTGGAAGCCGACACCGTTCTCCGGCTGGTAAACTGCGACCTGAAATCGGTCAGCTACCTGTCCAGCCAGCTGCCGCTCTTAAAAGACCAAAAATGGGACGCGGACAAACAGTACAAGGCAGCCTCCGACGTCAAATCCAATCAGGCCGGCGAACACATTAAACAGGTACTCGGCAGCGTGGCATTCCAGATCCCGCATTCCTCCGAGCTGGAAAATCTGGCGCTGGAGGGAAATCTGCTGGGAGAGCTTGCTCTCAAGGACAGCCGCCCGTTCAGGAAGGAGATCGAGAAGATATCTAAGGAGGTGTTCAGCGTATGAAAAAAGATCGCGGAAAATCAGCCATCCTTCCGGATACGGCTATGACGGAAAATCAGGAGCTTTTTTCTCCGCAGATGGGGCAACCAGGGATTTCCGCGCTGTCCTGCATGACGTACAGGAGTATATCTCCAGCAAATACGCAACGCTGATCACGGACGGCGGGACAGCGGAAGTCAAAGCACAGGTCAAGCGCTATATTACCAAGTATGTACAGGATTACCGCCTTGCGGTTTCCGACATGACACAGGCCCAGCTTGTGGATGCCCTCTACACGGAGATGGCGGAATTCTCTTTTTTAACCAAGTATATCTTCGGCGCCGGCATAGAAGAAATTGACGTCAACGCATGGAACGATGTGGAGGTTCAGTACAGCAACGGTACCGCGAAAAAGCTGGATGAACACTTTGACAGCCCGGATCATGCCGTCAACGTGGTGCGCCGCATGCTTCATGTCTCCGGCATGGTACTGGATAACGCAAGCCCTGCTGTCCTGGGGCAGCTGAGCAAAAACATCCGTATTTCCGCGCTGAAAACCCCGCTGGTAGACGAGGACGTTGGGGTATCGGCAAGCATTCGTATTGTAAACCCGCAAAACATGCAGAAAGCCGATTTTATCGGCGGCGGCACCGCAACCGAACCCATGCTGGATTTTCTGACGGAATGCCTGCGGTACGGCATCTCCACCTGCGTGGCCGGCGCCACCAGCTCCGGCAAAACAACGCTTGCGGGCTGGCTTTTGACCACGATACCGAAAAACAAGCGCATTTTTACCATAGAAAACGGGTCCCGCGAGCTGGCTCTGGTGCGGCAGGAAAACGGGAAAGTGGTCAACAGCGTCATCCATACGCTGACCCGGTTCAGTGAGAACGAAAAGCAGAATATTGATCAGGATACCCTGCTGGACCTGGCTCTGCGTTTCAATCCCGAAGTCATCTGCGTGGGCGAGATGCGCGGTTCGGAAGCCTATGCCGCGCAGGAGGCCGCCCGAACCGGACATACGGTGCTGACCACCATCCATTCAAACTCCTGTGAAGCCACATGGCGGCGCATGGTCACACTGTGCAAACGGAAATATGATATGTCGGACAGTACGCTTATAGACCTGGTTACCGAGGCATTCCCCATTGTGGTGTTCGCAAAGCAGCTGGAAAACAAGCAGCGCCGCCTGATGGAGATTATGGAATGCGAGATCCTGCCGGACGGCACAAGAAATTACCGAAGCCTGTTCCAGTATCAGATCACTGAAAACCGCGTAGTGGATGGAAAATTTATTATCAACGGAAGCCACTGCGCGGTTCAGGGAATTTCTCAGAGCCTGCAAAAGCGCTTTCTGGAAAACGGGATGCCAAAGGAAACCTTAAACCGCATTCTCTCATCGGGGGGTGACGCAGCATGACGGCGATTTTATTAATTGCCTGCGTCGGCATGATTGCCGGCGCTTTTTGGTACTATAAAAAGCGTAAGTGTAGGACGCCGACGGGCGTTTCACATTTGCGCTTATTCTTTTACAATAAGGGAAGTAATTGGTCTGGCGTGGCGCTTTATGGAGCGAAGCCTCCGGCAACAAAACTGTCAGCCATCCCTTGTTGTAAACATTCGATTAGGCAGGTTGAAACCCATACGGGCTTTCGTGTAACGAACCAAACTGAATCGCAATAAGTGCAGATGGGATTACAATTACAAAACAATCATTCAGGAGGGTTCAACATGACAAGCGTAGGCATTGATGTATCAAAAGGCAAGAGCACCGTCTGTATTCTCAGGCCATACGGAGAAGTGGTTGCTTCCCCATATGAAATACAGCACACCGAACCGGAGCTTCGTGCATTGGTATCCCATATTCAATCCATAGAAGGAGAAGTCAGAATTGTAATGGAGGCTACTGGAGCATACCATTTGCCGCTGCTTTCCAGTTTCAAAGATGCAGGCATGTTTGTGAGTGTAATCAATCCATTGGCAATGAAAAAGTATGCTTCAACAGCAATACGCAAAGGCAAAACGGATAAATTGGATTCTGTCCGTATCGCGAACTATGGAATTGATCACTGGTTTAAGCTCGCGGACTACACGTTGCCAGATGAGTTATATGCGCAGCTTAGGCTCCTGGGGCGGCAATATGCACACTACATTACAATCCGTATTGAGTGTAAACTGGCCTTGACCGATCTGTTGGACAGGACCATGCCTGGGATAAAAACATTGCTCAGCGGCAAGCGCTCAGAGGAACCAACAAAGGACAAACTTAGTGACTTCGTAGCAGAATACTGGCATTTTGACAACATTACTAAAAAAAGCGAGGTTCAGTTCATCCATAGTTATTGTGCTTGGGCAAAAAAGAAAGGATACCACGCAAGTGAACCCAAGGCGAAAGCAATTTACGCCCTGGCTTGCAATGGTATCCCCACTTTGCCCTCCAGTGCCGCATCGACCAAAATGTTAACGCTGGAAGCCGTGAGAGTCCTGAAAGAAGTGAACAAGACTCTGGAAACCATTTTAACACAAATGCAGGCGCTTGCAATCACTTTGCCTGAATACGATATTGTTCGTGCCATGAACGGTGTGGGCGACGTCTTAGTGCCAAGGCTCATTGCTGAGATTGGCGATGTGCGCTGTTTTCATAGCGGCAGCGCACTGATTGCATTCGCTGGAATTGACTCGCCGCCGTTTCAATCAGGAAGCTTTACGGGTACACGACGTAAAATTTCCAAACGTGGGTCTTCACTGCTTCGGAAAACCGGGTACGAGGTAATGAAATGCCTTAAGACAGTAAAGCCGGCTCAAGACAATGCAGTATATCTTTATATGCTGAAAAAGGAGGCTGAAGGCAAGCCGAAGAAGGTTGCAAAGATTGCTGCCCTCAACAAGTTTCTGCGCATCTATTACGCCCGTGTAAGCGAGGTATACGCAAGCTAAAAAAACCATTATTTCTTAGGCCAGCGGCTCGCCGATGGTCTGCTTTGCTATGCCTAAATTACAATCATATTTTTATTCAGCCTGCCAAGATTTGTCCTTGACTTTTCTTAGCAGGTTTTACTGTTCGGAATCTCCCCGCTGGAGTTTACCGACGGCCTGTTCGGGTTTCTGACCCGGAAGAATAAAAGCATCCGCTCGGAGGTCAACGAAGCCGCCCGTCGAAAAAAACATCCTTCCTCCGCAGAGAGATCATGGAAATACAGGCAATTCTCAAAATTACTGGGCGAAGCGGGCGGTTTTCTTCTGTCTGCGCGGCGTCCCTGCTGTTTTTTGCCGGAGGCGCCGCCTTAGCCATCCTGCTTGGAAATGTATTTCTGGTCCCTGTGCTTGCGGTGGGGATGATGTTCCTTCCGTTCTGGTATATCCGTTTGACAGCCAGCCATTACAAGAAAAACATTACCGCCGAGCTGGAAACAGCTCTGTCCATCATTACTACCGCCTATCTTCGTAACGAGGATATCGTGACGGCGGTGGAGGAAAGCGTCCCGTACTTAAACCCGCCTGTGAAAAGCGTGTTCTCAGGGTTTCTGACACAGGTGAAGCTGATCAGCCCGGACATCGACGCGGCGCTTCACGCCATGAAACCGAAGATTGAAAATGAAGTTTTCCACGAGTGGTGCGACGCGATTGCCGCCTGCCAGTACGACCGGAGCCTGAAAACGACCCTGACGCCCATCGTCAGCAAGCTGTCCGACATGCGGATCGTCAACGCTGAGCTGGAATACCTGGTATTTGAACCAAGAAAAGAATTTATCATTATGGCTCTGCTGGTGGTCGGGAACATTCCCATTATGTACCTTCTCAACAAGGACTGGTACCATACCCTAATGCATACGCCTGTGGGCCAGATCATTCTGGCGGTTTGCGCGGCGGCTGTTTTTATCTCTACGGCCTTTGTGATTAAGCTGACCAAGCCAATCGAGTACAGGAGGTGATGTGAATAATGAAGCAACTGTTTTTTACCGGAATCCTTCTGGCGACGGGGCTGTTTTTTATTCTGGCGGATATTCTGAAGCTGCCTACCCTGAAAACGGCCAGAGCCCTGCTGGGGGCTGGTAAAGGGAGTAAAAAGGCCGCCAAAACCTTGGAAGCCTGGCTCATGACCGGAGCCGTAAAGCTGTCAAAGCATATCCGGATGGACGAGTACAAGCATATTCGGATGGCAAATGTTCTAAAAGCGGCCGGCTATACCACGACGCCTGAAGTGTACACAGCCTATGCCATTACCAAATCAGGCGCCATTTTGCTCGGCATCATCCCCTGCCTGCTTCTGCTTCCCCTGTTTTCACCGGTAGTGATCATCCTCGCGGTCTTGTCCTATTTCAAGGAAATCAGGAAAGCGGATGAACAGCTGAAGGCGAAGCGGGATCAGATTGAAGGAGAACTGCCCCGGTTTGTGGCAACCGTGGAGCAGACCCTCAAAGCCAGCCGAGACGTGCTGGCAATGCTGGAAACCTATAAGAAAAACGCCGGTACCATGTTCGCTCATGAGCTGGACGTGCTGACGGCCGACATGCGCTCATCCTCCTACGAGGCGGCACTGACCCGGTTTGAGGCAAGGCTCAATTCGCCTATGCTGTCCGACGTGGTCCGGGGGCTGATCGGTGTCCTACGGGGCGATGACAGCGCCGTATATTTTCAGATGCTGGCTCATGACTTCCGGGCACTGGAGCTTCAGCGGCTCAAGGGACAGGCACAGAAAATCCCGCCGAAAATCCGTGTATTCTCCTTCGTGATGCTCATGTGCTTCCTGATGACCTATCTGGTCATTATCGCGGTACAGATCATGGATTCCCTCGGCACGATGTTTTAAAAAGGAGGATTTATTGTGGATAGAAATGAAAAGAAATTGGAGAAAAAACTGCGGGAACGGATTGATGCGAACTACCGTTCCTACATCCAGCAGCTCCGGAAGCAGCCGGCCGCCAGCCTGATTGAGCAAGCTGCGGAGATTGCCGCGGTGAAGCTGGTATATGAGGAACTCACAAACTGCTGCAATCCGGATGACACGGAATATCTGCTCCGGTTTAAAAACCCGCTGCAGCTGGTGAGTGATCAGTGGCTGGCGGAACAGAATGTTTCGCACAAAGACGAAATGGTACATGTACTCTGGAATATTACGGACAAGGGGCTTGGAGAGGGAGAGTATCCCATGCTGGAATCAGCTGCTCCGGGAACAAACGGGACGGTTACCGTGCGGGAACTCATCGAACAGCACCCTGACGCTTACTTTGACATGATGACGCCGGGAGGATTCGTTTGCCTGACGCCCGAGAAAGCAAAGCTGCTGCTTGCCGGACAGAGTGTGAAAGGGCACCCCGGCGAAAGTGAGTACGCGCAGGAGGTTACAGCAGAAGAACTGCTGAACCAGAAGGTCGTCAGCGCAAATTACTGCGATGGATCATGGCATGTTCTGAGTGAGGATATGCACGATATGGAGCAGCAGGCCGCCGACCTGCCGGAGCAGGAGGTGCGGCTATGCTGAAGCTCCTTCGCTCCCAGCGCGGCGAGGGCTATGTGGATACGGCGGTGCTGGTTCTGTGCGTCATGCTGGTCATTGCCGTGGCAGTCAGTGTTCTCCCTGTATTTGTCACAAAAAACAAGCTGGATACCTATGCCTCCGAGCTGTGCCGGGAAGCGGAGATTGCGGGGCGCGTCGAAACAGAAACCAATCGCCGGACACAGGTCCTCACCGAACAGACAGGACTTGATCCCGACATCTCGTGGTCTAAATCGGGCAGAATCCAGCTCAATGAGGAATTCACCGTAACAGCAACTTTACAGGCAGACATTGGACTGTTTGGCGGTTTTGGCAGCTTCCCTGTTACCCTGGAAGCACAGGCAAGCGGCAAAAGTGAGGTGTACTGGAAGTGACAATTGGAAAAATATGTGGTATTCTTAAAAGTAATAAAGGAAGTTCCTTTCCGCTTACCGTTGCCGTAACTCTGGCTCTCCTGCTGTTTTTCTGTGCCGCCTCTGAAGGTATCCGGCTGATGATTATCGCACAGGGTGTACGGGATGCGGTGCAGTCCGCTGTGATTTCTACCGTGAACGACAGCTATGATGATGTGTATCACGGCGTCCGGGAGGGCTATTCCGGAGCTTATCAGCCTTCCGCTGATGACTTCGAGGAAAGCCTCGATTACGGCGACGTTTACGGCCGGCTGGATGACTTGCTGGGGCTCCGCAAGAAGAACGGATATCATGTGAAATATACCGGCGATGAGATGGAATTCCGGGTGTCCGGGCTGAACGTCAATCTGGAAAATATGCCGCTGGCTCCTTCAAGTCCTGATAATGACAATGGATTTCTGGCAAACGCGGTGATACGTCTGGAGGTTCCGGTATTATACGGCGGGAACATTCTGCCGCCTATGACGATAAATTTGAAGGTCCAGGCGAAATATATGCCTTTATTTTGACCAGTTAGGGATTTGCCATAGACTTTCACAAGCTTCTGCAGTATTGTGTGATACTGAAAAAAGGAAATTACAGCCAACACCGAAAAAGGAGGTAACCTCAAAATGAAACTGACAGATAAAGCAAAAAAGCGGCTCACACTTGCCGGGCTTGGCGTTGTATGCATCGTCCTTGTTGTAGCCATAGCCGCACAGTTTAGGACCCAAGCGCCTAAAGACCCGGAGGTGGGCTCCTCCGCTCCGCCAACGAATACGGTCGCCCCGTCTGAAATAACCCCGAAAACGGAAGATGAAAATGATTCGCAGGTATCGAAGCCGGACGTGAGTGTACAGCCTATTGATTCAACGGATACGTCCCCCGAGCAGGCTGGAGATACCGGAGATTCCTCCGGCACGGAGCAGAGTCTTCAGGCGGAGGTAACGAAACCCCCTGAACCTTCGGAAGAAGCAAAGACCAACCCCAGCCAAACGCCGGACGGAAAAACGGTCACAGAGCCGGAAAGTAAACCATCTTCTCCCCCACAGACGTCTGCACCGGAAGCCGGAGATAAAAATGATCAGGGGCAGATTTATGTCCCAGGCTTTGGATGGGTAGATAATAGCGGAGATAATGAAGGTACTCAAGCTGATGACATGTACGAAAACGGCAACAAAATCGGCATCATGGATTAGTTAAGGCCCTGATAAATAAAGCGAAAAGCACAGCTTCGGCTGTGCTTTTTCTATTGAAAGTGAAAGGAGAATTGTATGAGGAAAATCATTGCTATTGCCCTGGCTCTTACGCTGGTTTTGACTATTTGCCTGCCGTTAACTGCCTTTGCTATCGGGGATGGGAATGTGGATGGAGGCGGCGGGGGCATGGGCAATGGTACGAACCAAAACTACTGGAATCCGGGAGATGAAGGCGTAAGAGTGTCAGTTGTACGGGTGAGTGACCATGCAATCGTAGCAACTCCAATTGACCTTACAAATAAAACCCCTGCCAGCTCAATTATTCATTTTGGAAAAATAAGCAAAATAAAATATTACCCGAATGGGAAATCACTTTCCCCGATTCAAGGAGCCTATCATTATGCAAATCCATCTCAAACCCTTCCCAGGATTATTAGTACGTCCAGTGGGAATGGCAATATCGCGGCAATCAAAAGCTACTTTACAGATGAGCAGGTCATTCGGGGCATTGCGAACCTTACCGGCATGGAATTTGATGTTTTAATAAACGGAGAATATAAATTATTGCTGGAGCCCATCGCCTATATGACCTTCGGCGGCATCAAATATGCCATGACGGCTACGGAAGCCGCGTTATATGATCAGCAGCTTGGCGGCGGTTTGCGAAGCAAAATGGTGTCGCTCAGCCACAAGAATCTGCCGCTGGCAATGTTTTTGGAAACGCCGGATCTTGGATACCCGGCGTGGAGCGGCTCCACAACCAGAGCCGCTTCGAATACGGACATTATCTCATCTCTCGGCCTCGGCATTGTACGCTTCAAAGATGTCAAGCCGGAACCGCCTGAAGTCACTACCGCTGATTATGAATATAGAGTCAACACGGAAGTTATTACCTCGGTGACGGTGCGGGGAGGTCAGTCCGATCCGGACAATCCCGTTACGGTGCGGTTCACCATCGGAGGCCGGGCCTATACCGTCAGCGGCGTGTATTACCCGGATGGGGACAGCCAGCTGGTATGGGTACGCTGGACAACGCCGGCCACGCCTCAAACCATGACCATCCATGTGTCGGTAAGCGGCAGCGGTTCGGCAAGTCAGGGAACCATTACAGCCAGGATTGTAGATCTTTCCGGTTACGATCCGCCAAATCCGGTTGCCGATGACCGGAACGATTCCTACACAAGACCGACCGTGCCGAGCAAAGTAGAGAAAACTTCGGCGTCATGGGGCATTTGGCACCCTTGGTGGCATGAAAATTGGGTATGGCACGGTGACGATGAGGATGGATATTGGGAGGACGAAGGTTGGTGGGAGTTTGATTGGAATTCTTATTCGGCAAGCCTCACCGCTTCCATGAGCATCGTACCGGACGCAAAAGATCCCACAGCCTCTGGTAAAACTTTAAAAAGCGGCTATGGAATCAATCAGACAACGACCGCCCATGTCAGCACAAATCAGTCCTCGGCAGTAACGGACGCGCAGACAGCCGTCACATATTTTCCCGAGTTCCAGTACCAAACCTATTGTCGGTTGTTGGAGCAGACTCGATCCGGATACAACTCCAGATTTGAGTTCGCAAAAAACAGGTATTCAACCTATAACCGGCGTACCCATTTCACTCCGATTTGGATGCCGGACGGGAACTATGCTCCATTCACTTTTCTGGAAGATTGCTGGACACCGGAAGGCATGCTGTCCATGAATCTTACAGACGCGGTCGATATCCGCGGAAGCCTGTGGGATGATTGGCACATCGCTCCTGTTAAACCGTAATCAACAGAAAAGAAAACAGATCGCAAAGCGGACAGCCTTGCGGTCTTTTCTTTACAACAAATAAGAAAGGTGGAATTTGTATGAAAATCAGGCGTATTCTTTCAATTTTATGCGTCGTTCTTTTGCTGTCCTGTATCTTCGGAACAACCGCATATGCGGCAGGCTCCGGTGATGTCGCTGGTGCTATTGAGGGTACATGGAATGATGCGTCCAGCCAGATCAAGACCGTGGTTAACAAAGTTGTTTTCCCGGCAATTGACCTGATTCTGGCCGTGTTTTTCTTTGCCAAACTTGGGACCGCTTATTTTGATTATCGGAAACATGGTCAGTTCGAATGGGCCGCGCCAGCGATCCTGTTTGCCTGCTTGGTGTTTACCCTGACGGCTCCACTCTACATCTGGCAGATACTTGGAATGTAACAAAAAATGAACAGGCCGATTCACTGGTGGATCGGCCTGTTCGAAAAAAATATTATGAGTTTTTATCTACTGCTGTTTTCTATAAAAGCATCCGCAATTTTTGCAAACTCGGTTCCATTGGACAATATAGCAGGATGAAAACCGCTTTCAAAGAAATACTTCCTTCCGTCAGCTATTTGCCTGATGATTTCATCATATTCAACCATGACATCGCTTCGGATCATATTATCGGTTTTACTTGCGGTGAGTAGTGTTGGTGCTCTTAATTCGCCTAACGGTTTGTGGAATAACGGCTTCTTTTGCTCGTAAAGATGTAATAAGCATCCTGTGTCGTTGTCTACGACACTTTCCCAATCGTTTCCCTGGCATATAATGTAAAACTGTTTTGCCATAGCATCTTTTTTTGTTCGTTCCCGCTCTTTAAGATTCAGGGGAAAGCCATCAGAAAGTGTCCTGCCGTCAAAACTATCGGCGATTACCGTATGGACTAAATCAGGCCTTTCCAAAGCAACGTTCAATGCGACCCATGCGCCGCCGCTTGACCCGATCAGGTTGAACTTTTCATATGGCAAAGAGTCCAGCAATGTGATCGTTTGCATTGCTTCATCGAACCACAGTTCTGTCGGGAATTTCTCTAATCGATCCGACCTGCCATGACCCAGAAAATCAATCAATATAACTTTGTATTTTGAAACATACAGGTCCAGCACGGAATCAAACATTTTGGAAGAAGCCGTATTTCCATGTAACAGTACAATCGGCTCTCCCTGCCCGATTTCTGAAAAAAAGACGTTTTTAGAATGATATTTAAAAAAGGACATAATTGCCTCCTAATTAATCGAATATTGTATGATTCATTAGCAAGGCCATATTAACGTACGAAAATAGCCTTGCTATCTGTACGTTCTGATTCCTATTCCCATGCTCGAGCCTCCTTTCATCTTCAATTTATGCAATTATACCATGTGGCTTTTATTTTTTCCACCTTTTAAACGCAAACCATTATGTTCCTCATCAGAAAGAGGTGATGACTTTCAATGTTTTAGTTATGTCGAATCAATCATATTTCGCATGTCAAAAAGCAGGCCGACTCTTATCTGTGGGGCCTGCCTGAAGACCTATAAGAAAGTAACCGGGAGCTTGTGAAAACAGGCTTCTTATTTTTTTTACAAGGAGGTGATCTCCAATGTTCATATGGGATTTTGCGGCAGATACCGTGCTTGGGCAGATTCTGGATTGGGTTTACAGCCAGATCATCGGGTTCCTCGGTGATTTTTTTGCATCCATGGGCAACATGGGTGCCGATCTGTTTGATATGGCATGGGTACAGTCTATTGTGCTGTTCTTTGTTTATCTGGCGTGGGCTCTTTATGGCACAGGACTGGTGGTGTCGGTTTTTGAGTGCGGCATTGAATACCAGTCCGGCCGTGGCAGCGTGAAGGATACGATGCTCAATAACCTTAAAGGCTTTCTTGCCGTGGGGCTGTTCTCCACGGTTCCGGTGGAACTGTATAAGCTGTCCGTTTCCCTGCAGAGCAGCTTCACAGCAGGGATCACCGGGGCCGGCACCGGTATAGACACTCTGGCCGGCAACATTATAAACGGTCTTTCCACTTCGGGGGACCTGACAAGTGCGGCGTCTTCCGGTGTGTTTGGCACCGGTGCTTCACTCAATCCCATCATGCTGCTCTTTATCCTCATCATGATGGGCTACGCCGTAATCAAGGTGTTTTTCGCAAACCTGAAGCGCGGCGGCATTCTGCTTATCCAGATCGCGGTAGGCAGCCTGTATATGTTCAGTGTTCCGAGGGGATACATGGATGGCTTTGTGAGCTGGTGCAAGCAGATCATCGGCTTGTGCCTGACCGCGTTCCTCCAATCCACCATCCTCATCGCGGGGCTTATGGTATTAAAAGATAATGTCCTGCTGGGGCTCGGGTTGATGCTTGCTGCCGGAGAAATACCCCGTATCGCCGGAGCGTTTGGACTGGATACCAGCACCCGGGCCAACTTCATGAGCGCCGTCTACGCCGGGCAGACCGCGATGAACATCACACGCACCATTGTAAGGGCGGTGGGGAAATGAAGCTGGTGTATATCTGTTCCCCTTATGCCGGGGATATCGAAAACAATATCAAATTTGCAAAGTCCGCGTGCCGTTATGCGGTGAAGCAAGGCTGCGCTCCGATTGCCGTCCATCTTCTGTATCTGCAGATCCTGAATGACGCCGTTCCGTCGGAACGGGAGGCCGGTATCCGGATGGGACTACGGGTGCTGGCCTCGTGTGAGGAATTATGGGTGTGCGGCGACCGGATCAGCCATGGGATGAGCTGTGAAATTGCTGAGGCCAAGCGGCTGGGGATTACCATCCGGTACCTGTCTGCAGAACAGATACAAAGCCAAGCTCCTGCGAAACAATACGGTATACTGGCACGCCGGAGCGCCGCGTCCATCTGCGGAGCTGCGGAAAGCTGGCTTAAGCAGGATGGCAAACCGATGCCCTTCAACACGTATGAAGAAGCAGCTGCGGAAGCCAAACGTCTGAACGACCGGATGGGGCCTGTTAACCGGACGGTACAGTATTTCCCGGAAGAAATGGAGATCACGCCGGAGGAAGCGCCTTCTTTTGGCATGGAACTGCAGCTGTGACGGTGCCGCTAACCCTCGGCAGCCTGTTTGACGGGATCGGCGGGTTTCCGCTGGCAGGCGTCCGGCAGGGGTTCACCCCTGTATGGGCCAGCGAGATCGAGCCGTTCCCGATAGAAGTTACAAAGATACGGTTTCCGGATATGCTCCATGTTGGCGACATTACAAAACTGAAAGGCTCTGCACTTACCCCTGTGGATGTCGTCTGCGGCGGGAGTCCGTGCCAGGATCTCAGTGTGGCAAACGGAAATCGCCTTGGTTTGCAGGGCGAGCGTTCCGGCCTTTTCATGGAGCAGATTCGGGTGATTAAGGAGATGAGAGCATATGACAAAGCAAATGGAAGGACAGCTGACGCTGTTCGACCTCGATATATGGTCTGGGAAAATGTCCCCGGAGCCTTCTCCTGCTCAGATGGAGAGGACTTCCGGGCGGTCCTTGAAGAAACCTGCAGAGTTGCTGACAGCACCGTATCTGTACCTCGACCTCCGGGAGGGGTATGGAAATCTGCTGGGGCCATATTGGGAGATCAATTCTCCGTTGCTTGGAGAGTATATGATGCTCAATACTGGTCCGTCCCGCAAAGGCGCAAGCGCATCTTCCTTGTCGCAGATTTTGGAGGCCGAACCGCACCCCAAATACTATTTGAGCAAGACCGCCTGCTTGGGGATTCTGAGGCGGGCAAAGAAACGAGGCAAGGAACTTCCGACTGTTCTGAAACAGGCGCTGGAGATCCAGGCCGGAATCCAGCCGGAGAATGCCTGACTCCATGGGATGTGCAAAGCCGCCGCATCTATGAAGGTGAGGGCATCTGGCCTGCACTGTACAGTGGTGGAGGTGGCGGACACGGCTATGTATCCACAGAACAAGAAAAAGGAGAGACTCCGCAGGACGGACCCGTGGCCTTTGCCTGCAACCAACGTGACGAGGTTCGGAATTTGCACGATGTATCCGGAGCGATACAGGCCCAGCCCGGTATGAAGCAGCAGACCTTTATAGCCGAAACAGCTCGGCAGACTGATGCAAACTGCCTGACTCCCTGGGATACTCAGCAGGGACGTATTTTCACGGACGAAAGCATTGCTCCCACTTTGGCCGGCGCAGACGGAGGGGGCAGCAGAAATCCGGGCGGCCTGCTGTTCGCCGCGGCTTTCTCGGCCGGACAAGGGGCAAAAGCCGGGGGGATCGGCTATCAGGAAGAATGCTCTCCAACTCTGAAAGCGTCGGAGAGCGGAACAAACATGATCCCCTCCGTGCTGTGCCTGAATGATCAGGGCGGGAACCGGATGGATGTAACCGAGGATATCACAGCGACCCTTCGGGCACAGATGGATGGACATCCGCCCCTCGTGCTGGGCGGCCAGCCGGAGCTGTTCGAGAATTACGGTATTGACTCGCGCTATACGGGACCGCACAAAGTGGCGCCCACCATGTCCGCGAGATACGGCACGGGCGGGAATAACGTTCCGTTAATCTCCCAGCCGTCCGTGTTTCTGGCGGACTCCGGCGAGGACTCGGCACCAGCCGAAACCTACTGTATCGCCGGAAACATCATCGACCGTCAGGATCAGAACGGCGGCAATGGGATCGGCGTACAGCCGGACATCAGTTATACCGTGACGGCCACCGACCGACACTGTGTATTCTCCCAACAGCGCAGTGACGAATATGCGCCGAACGAGGTGGTCAGTACCCAAAGCGCACGGCAGTACAAGGACGCTACCGATCTTGTATGTGAAACGGACGTTGCCGGACTTGACTGCCGGAACGGAGTGGAAAACGGAAACTTAAGCGGCACGCTTCAGTCCAAAACAAGCGGCGGTTATTCTCTTAATAACGTGCATCCCGTCCGCGTCGGCAAGCTGATCCGGAGGCTCACGCCGCTGGAATGTGAAAGTCTGCAGGGATTCCCCGATGATTGGACGAACATTCCCGGCGCTTCGGACAGCGCCAGATATAAAGCTCTCGGCAACAGTGTTGCGGTTCCCTGTGTGGAGCATGTACTCCGGGGAATCGCTTATTTTTTGTGTAAATTCAAGGAGGGTTCATCATGTACATCTATCCGGACAACTTGAAATCCAAGGCGACCCTTTGGCTGTGGCAGCTCCGGGATATCGGCATCATCGGTGTCGGCCTTCTGGTTGCTGTTCTGGCTTTGGCACAGCTTCGGTTTATGCCTCCCATTGTCATTACGGCGCTGTATGCGTTCCTCACCATCCGGTTTGATGATACCAGTATTCTGGACTTTATCAAAAACGCCTGTGCTTTCTTTGTAACAAAACAGCAGGTATACGAATGGGGGTATGGAAAGAATGAATAAAACGGAAAAGAAAAACGCAAAGCAAATACGGTATACCCGTCAGCTTATCAATACGAAGGCTGTCACAGATTACAGCTTAATGACCATCCGCGGTAACGAGCTGGTGTATTTTATTATTAAGCCCACCAATATTTCCGTCCTTTCCGAGGAAAGCATCTCAGCCCGGATCTACGCTCTGATGACCGTCCTGAAAGGCATGACAGAGCTTGAATTACTGTGTTTGAACAGCCGCGAGAACTTCGAGGACAATAAGCAGTTCCTCCGGACGCGGCTGGACCAGGAAAGCAACCCGGCGGTGCGCCGGCTGCTGGAGCAGGATCTCACCCAACTCGACCGCATGCAGGTACAGATGGCGACAGCAAGAGAATTTCTGGTGGTGATCCGGCTCCAGAACGAAAAACAGAGTGAGATATTCCCATACCTGAACCGCATAGAAAAAACCCTGCGTGAGCAGGGCTTTTCCACCAAGCGCGCGGGAAAAGAGGATATCAAACGCATACTGGCAATTTATTTTGAGCAGAACGTCAGTACCGATGAGTTCGAGGACTATGACGGCGAACGCTGGGTAGTGTTGGGGGAATGAACGATAAAAGGCCGGTGTAGAAAACCGGCCTTTTGTACAGGTTATAACACCCCGAGGGATTTCAGCAGCATGACGCAGTCCGTGGCTCCCTGAATATAGATGTATTTTTCCTGATATCCGTCAATCTCAGTAAAGATTTTATGATACTCGGCAAACAACTGCTGTGACTCCTCATCAAGAACCGACTCCAGCTGATCATGCATTTTGACGTGCTGCCTGATTAGGCAGTCAAGGTTCGGATCTTCCTTCCTCTGCTGTTGGAATCCCCGCTCCATCAGCTCAGTTACGACCATGCCCATAATGTCCTCATATTCCATTTAATCACCTCAATCCGGCAGTTCGCCGGAGCGGTCGTCCATCAGGAGCTGAAATACCTTTTTCCCCGTTTCGCTGTCCTGATAATTCAGGCTCTCCAGCAAAGCGCAGGACAGCCCGTAAGCAAAGCCCGAAGATACCGGAACGGCAAGAAACTGTTCTCTCAGCATCCGGTTCAGCTTTTCCATTGACGGTTCTCCAATGACGGCGGCTATGCTCTCATAAAGCGTGTTCAGCTCCGTATCGTGAAAGGCCCTGTGAAGCTTCTCCCGTTCATCCTCCAGATATTGTGACAGGGTGTGCCGGAGAAAAGCCTGCGCAAGAAGCGCGTAATGCCGGTTCACAACGGTGTACCGCTGATCCGGCTGATCCGGCTGATCCGCATGATCCGGATGATCCTCAAAATGCTGTTTCACAACCGGATAAAAAGGATGCTTTTCCCGATCCGTATCGGCGCCGGTCAGTTCAAACGGATGACGCCTGTGCGAGAAGGCTTCTCCCTTCCCGTGATCCAGCGCGTAAACACAGAGGTTTCTCAGTTCCGATGAAACCTCGTATCCATCGGAAACCGAATCCTGACCGGACAGCTCGACAAGGGCGTGGAAGAAGCGGGCCAGATAGCTCTCTACGAGGTATCCGGACCCGCCGAGTTTTTCCCGAATATCCGCGGCATACCGCAGAAGCTCCTCTACGGTGCCGGAAGGCTTTCCCTCCTGCGGAGTCAACAGACTCTCTGGGTTTTGAAAAATGTTCATGTTATCCCGACCTTTCTTGTAAGTCGGGAATCTTCGGGCATCTAAAAACGCATGCAAAGGTGAGGGCTAAACCGCCCGAAACCCTTACACGCGCAAATTTTATCCTTGTGCACCTATCAGAAAGGAGTTACAATATCCTTGTCATGGTGCCGTTTACGGTTGTGCAGGGTGGTCCGTTCACCTTGTGCAGGGCTGATATGTTCGTAGCATATCAGTCTGCCATGACGCTTTTATTTTTCCGAGAAATCCCCGTTGGTGTTATAACAGCTCTGAATGAAAGAAAAGTCAAGAGATAAACGGAAGATTGCTGTATCCTTCCCGATATTTTGAAGTGCGGAATATCTGCGTGCTGTAATAATGCCCGCCATCTACGATGAAATGACGGGCATTATTGTGTAAAGGCTGGAGATTGATAATATCTCCGGCCTTTTGGATTCATAAATCCGATTTTCTCAATTTCTCGTTGTGATCATAACTGACCACTAATCATTTTAAATAGAGAAATCCCCGCTTCTTTAATTAAGACGTATCCACCACATATTGAATTTAATGTGTTTACTATGGGTATAACCCAATATGCAACAAAAAATATGCTTGCAATCCAATAATATTTATGCCCATCAATTTTGCAGTATAAATTCCAAACTCTTATTTGAGGAATGAAAATTGAAACACAAGTGGTTATCCAAGTGCCAATTAGTAATGTAAAAAATGTCATTATTCCTTTTTTTGATAGTTGAATGGCCTCTATACTTGAACTATGTAAATCCAAATTTGCAACTTGAATATTACTCCAAATTGATAAAGTTATTTCTATTGCAATAGTAATCGAACATACCAACAAAAGTAGTTTAAACCTAAGATTTTTTTCATCATCCATAATATACACCTTATTTTACAAATTTACTTCATAGTTCGCCTAATATAAATAATGGAAACAACCAGTTTAATCATAACATAGTTATTGTACCATAAGGCAATGTATAAATAAATGATTTGCTTTCAAGCCGTCACAAACGTGGCGGCTTTTTCTTATATATTCAGAATCATAACGGAAAGGACGATGCCAAATGGCAAGAAATCCAACCACCAAATCCCCGCCGCAGGAGGATACCCGCATTCAGGAATTCCTTGATATGGTCGCGCCCTCCATTATAAAATTCAACACCGACCACTTCATCTGCGGCAACATGTTCCGCTGCGTTTGGGCATTGCGGGAATATCCAACCTCAACCGATGAACAGGCCATTCTGCGTTATTTGGGCGAGAAGGAAGGCGTGACCCTGCACATCTACACCCGGCATGTTTCCCCGGTGGAGGAAAAGAAAATTATCAGCAATGCCGCCAACAAGAACCGGATGCAGCGGAGCAGCACCCAGGATCTCCAGCAGACAGTAACAGCTGAGAGCAACCTGCAGGACGTCACCAATATTGTGGCGCAGATGCACCGGAGCAAGGAACCGCTTCTCCACACGGCGGTCTATATCGAACTTTTCGCCAATGATCCCGATCAGCTGAAGCTTCTGCAGACCGAGGTGCTGACTGAGCTGGTTCGCTCGAAACTCAACGTGGACAGGCTCCTGCTGCGGCAGCAGCAGGGCTTCCTCTCCGTAATGCCATCCGGATGGAATGTGTTCAGGGATCAGTTTGAACGGGTGCTTCCGGCCAGCTCCGTCGCCAACCTTTATTCCTTCAATTATTCCGGAAAAACCGACCCAAACGGCTTCTGCCTCGGCCGGGATAAATTCGGCAGCAATGTGCTTGTGGATTTTAACCGCCGGGCCGATGACAAAACCAACGCCAACATTCTCATATTAGGCAACTCCGGCCAGGGTAAAAGTTATCTGCTTAAGCTCATTCTCTGCAATCTCAGGGAATCCGGAATGAAAATCATCTGCCTGGACCCGGAGATGGAGTTCGAGGAACTGACGAACAACCTGGGCGGATGTTTTATTGACCTCATGACCGGCGAGTACATCATCAACGTTCTGGAGCCAAAGACCTGGGATGAAACCGGCGATCCCAAGGATACGGGAGCGCCGCAGGCGTTCCGGCAAACCTCCAAGCTCAGCCAGCACATCAGTTTTTTAAAGGATTTTTTCCGAACCTATAAGGATTTTGATGACCGTCAGATCGATACGATTGAGATCATGCTGGGCAAGCTCTATGACAAATGGGGTATCAGTGATCACAGCAACTTCGACCGCTTAAAGCCTGACGATTACCCGATCCTTTCTGATCTGTACGATCTGATTGAGCAGGAATATACAAACTTTGATAAAGGCAAACGACAGCTCTACACCGACGATATCCTGCGGGAAATCTGCCTTGGCCTTCATTCCATGTGCAAGGGCGCCGAGTCAAAATTCTTCAACGGACACTCCAACATCAACAGCAATGAGTTTGTGACCTTTGGCGTCAAGGGACTTCTGCAGGCCAGCAAAAGCCTGCGGAACGCGATGCTGTTTAATGTTCTGTCTTTCATGAGCAATGAACTCCTTACAACAGGAAATACCGCCGCCAGCATCGATGAATTTTACCTGTTTCTTTCCAACCTGACCGCTGTGGAATACGTCCGGAATTTCATGAAGCGCGTCAGAAAAAAAGACAGTGCCGTCATTCTTTCATCACAGAATCTGGAGGATTTCAATCTGGAAGGAATACGCGAGTATACAAAGCCGCTGTTCTCCATTCCGGCTCATGCGTTCCTGTTTAACGCCGGCAACATCGACAAGCGGTTCTACATGGATACGCTTCAGCTGGAGGAATCGGAATACAACCTGATCCGCTATCCACAGCGCGGCGTGTGCCTGTACAAATGCGGCAACGAAAGATACAACCTCGTGGTTCAGGCTCCAGAATATAAGGCAAAACTGTTTGGAAAGGCAGGTGGCCGATGAATATCGTCGGATACGGTGGAGGCACCAACAGCACCGCCATGCTGATCGGTCTGCAGCAAAGGGACATTCCCGTGGATCTGATTCTTTTTTCGGATACAGGGTGCGAACAACCGCATACCTATGATTACCTTCCCGTTATGAACCGATGGCTTTCGGAGCATGGGATGCCGGAAATCACGCCGGTAGAATATACGGACCAAAACGGCGACCGCCTGACACTGGAGGATGAATGCCTCCGCTCCGGAACTCTGCCGGCCATCGCCTATGGCTATAAAAAATGTTCGCTGAAACACAAGGTAGGCCCGCAGGACAAATTCTGCAACCACTACCAGCCCTGTCTGGACGTATGGAAGCATGGCGGGCGCGTTACGAAATTTATCGGCTTTGATGCCGGAGAGGAACGGCGGCGTGATCATGCCATTGTCTATGACATGCAGGATAAGAAATATAAAAAGGAATATCCGCTCATTGATTGGGGCTGGTTCAGGGAGGATTGTATTGTAACAATCAAGCAGGAGGGTTTGCCGCTGCCCGGCAAGTCCTCCTGCTTCTTCTGTCCCAGCATGAAAAAGAGTGAAATCCGTACCCTTTATCACCAGCACCGGGATTTATATGACCGGGCCATCGCCATCGAAAACGGCGCAAAACCAAACCTCATCCGCGTAAAAGGGCTTGGGCGGGATTGGTCATGGCAGGACTTTGTGGAGGCGGACAAAAACCAAACCGCCATGTGCTGGATGTTTCCCGAAACCGATATGCCATGTGGCTGCTACGATGGTGACTAATACTGTACCAGCCTTATTTTGGGAGGTGAAAAAGACTATATGGACATGAAGGAGCAGCGGTTCGGAATTGAGGTGGAAATGACCGGCCTTACCCGGCAGAGAGCGGCGGAGGTGGCCGCCGAGCATTTCGGTTCGCCCACCCATTTTGACGGTACTTATTACGGCATCTATTCAACGTTGGACAGTGAAGGGCGTCAATGGAAATTTATGAGCGACGGCAGCATCGATACACAGAAAAAATAGGACGGCAGATCGTTTCCGCCGACAGCAACTACAGCGTGGAAATGGTCAGTCCCATCTGCCACTACGGGGATATCGAAACGATACAGGAGCTGGTGCGGAAACTGCGCGGGGCCGGGATGCTGGTAAATAAATCCTGCGGCATCCATATTCATGTAGACGCCTCGCCGCACGATGCGAAAACACTCCGCAATATCACCAATATTATGGCGTCCAAAGAGGATTTGATCTATAAGGCCATGCAGGTGGAGGTGGCGCGGGAACGGCAGTATTGTAAAAAGGTGGAGCAGAGCTTCCTTGATGAAATCAACCGGAAGAAGCCCAAAACGCTTGATGAGGTCAGCCGCATCTGGTACGGCGGGGCGTCCCGTAGTTACGAACACTATGACAACAGCCGCTACCACTGCCTGAACCTGCATTCCGTGTTCCAGAAGGGCACGATTGAGTTCCGGCTCTTCAATTCCACAACACATGCCGGAAAAATCAAGGCATATATCCAGTTCTGCCTCGCCATTTCCGCGCAGGCCCTGAATCAAAAATGCGCCAGCCGCCAGAAGACGCACAGCACCAATGAAAAATATACCTTCCGCACCTGGCTCCTGCGGCTGGGGCTGATCGGGGATGAATTTAAAACGGCCCGGCTCCACCTGCTGGAACATCTGGATGGATGCATTGCGTGGAAAGGCCCGGAACAGGCTCTGCGGCAAAAGGAACGGTTAAGACAGAAAAAAGAAAAAGAGCTGGCCGAAGCCGGGCAAGCGGCGACGGAACAAACAACTGAAAATGAACAGGAAGAAGCCGGAGCTGAACAACAAAGCCCCGGCATTTCCATGTCTATGTAAAAGGAGGAACAATCATATGAAATCAGATACTTTGTATATTGCCTACGGCAGTAACCTGAATTTTCCGCAGATGGCACAGCGCTGTCCCACCGCAAAGGTGATCGGCGCCAGTGAAATCAGGGGTTATGAACTGTTATTCCGGGGCGCGCGACACGGTGCCGTTGCCACCGTGGAACCGCTCAGGGACTCCAGCGTCCCTGTTCTTCTGTGGAATCTGAATGAATGCGATCATCAGGCTCTCGACCGGTACGAAGGCTATCCTCATTTTTACCGCAAGGAGATCCTCCCGGTGGAGCTGAACGGAAAATCAACTTCCGCGATGATTTACATCATGAATGACGGGCACCCACTCGGAGCGCCGTCCGATTATTACCTGAACACCATTCTGGACGGCTACCGTACCTCCGGCTTTGATACGGATTTTTTAGAGCAGGCAGTGGAGAAATCCATCTGGCTGGCACAGGAGCAGCAGGAAGCGGAACCGGAGCAGGGTTCTTTGTTCGGCCAGAAGTGGTGGTAACTGCTTGGTGTCCGGGCAGTTTGCCAGCGGGGGCTTTACAGACTGTCTACTCAGCCGGGCTGTTCCCGTTGCTCTGAGAATCCGTGTTAATCTCGTCGTAGAGCTCCTGAAAGACCTGTATCACAACACATCCGTCGACGGCAAATATGTTTGTTTGCTCGTATTTCCGAAACAGCAGCCCGAGCAGACGGTGTGAATGGGAACTGTCCAATTCGGAATGAATGACATAATCAAAACTCATTTCAATAACGCCAAGCCCCCCCTCCTCGGCGCTGATGGTAATCTTCCCATTATGGAGAGCCGTATATTCTCGCATCAGCTCGGAGATGCACAAAAATTCAGAATAGCGTTTTTCATTGGGGATTCTTTTATGTGACGCTTCGTGCTGTTTATATTTTTCCATAATCCTCTGAAAAGACAGACGTGCGGCCTCCTCATCGGCAGCGAGCTTCTCCGCGGACCTTGCCGCCAGCTCCTTCTCGATCCGTTCCATATGCTGTTTTTCAGCGGTGTAATAGTCATAAGTTGCCCGATACATGCTGCACCTCCGTTGCGTCCGGTGCCGCAAGATTAAAGACCGGCATGCCCTTGCTCCTGGCGTAATTTACAGTATACGCCGTACCTCCGCAGTTTTTCGTCAGATAGCAGATACATTGCCCGCTTTCATCCACCAAGTGCCGGTTGCGCTCGTGCATACACCCTTTGCGGTAGGCATCCGCAATATAGACCACCTTGTCGGCCGCCGCACAGATTGCATCATAGACGGCCACCGAGTCGGCCGTCCAGCCTCGTGTTTGGTTCCTGCATGGAAGCACTAGAATCAGTCTCACTTCCGGATATTTCTTCCGGATTTTCAAAACTACCTGTGCCGCAAGCGTATCGAATCCAAGCGCGCCACCTGCTCCAAAATAGACAACACCCCGCCGAACCAGCCGCTCCACAGCACCATAGAGCCGGGTTCTGATTGCGGGGAGCTTTTCTTCCGGCAGTGTTCGATGCCCGGTAAAACAGCAGGTTTGATTACGGTAATTCATTCTTTCACCACCTAAAACTACTGATTAAATCAAATGAATAACAATTAAATAGGTACTAATAATAGTATATTACTAATTTAATCGGCAATTCAAGTGGTAAATTGACCGATTTAATCGGTGTATTCTTATTATATCGAGGTGAACGGAATGGATGAAAGCTTTATTCGCCAGCGGATGACCCAGCTGCGGTTAAAAAAAGGCGTCTCTGAGTACAAAATGAGTACGGACATGGGAAAAAGCAAAGGATACATTCAAAGTATTTCCTCCGGGCGGTCGCTGCCGTCCATTTCAGAGTTTCTATATATGTGTGAATACCTGGGAATCACGCCGAGCGAGTTTTTTGACACGGATACGAGCAACCCCGCGCTGATCCATGAAGCTGTGGAAGCGATGAAAAGTATGAGCGAGGATGATCTTCGGGCAGTCATCGCTCTTCTGCATCGATTCAAAACCGAACATCCATAAAGGACAGGCACGGCAGAAACCGTGCCTGTCGTCATATTAAGCCGGACGCTGTAAAGCATTTGCTTTCAACGCGCCCGGCTTTTTTCATGGAAAAATTTCAAAAGAAAGAAGATGATATCCTTGGCTGGTCCCGCAATCGGCTTGGCGGTGAAAGCTGCCGTTTCTGTCGTTACCGACAAGCGGACGAGGAAAGCGGTCGGCATTGTGATCGCCGCCGTCCTGACTCCGTTTATATTAATTATCGTGATTATCATGAGCCTGCTCTCCGGAACATCCCAGCACAATAACGCCGCCGTTGAACTTTGCTTTAACGGTGGCGTTTCCTCGTCCTCCATGCCGGTTGAGTTTACCGCCCACGTTGATGACATGCAAGGCTGTTTCGCCGCGCTGGATCAGGCGGTGTCTGATGCGGAAGCGGAAATGGATGGTGGAACGCTGGACAATGTCCGCGTAAAGTCCATTTTTTATGCTCTGTATTTCGGCGCCGATCACCTGTCGCTGTCTGGAGCAGATGCCTGTGATTTTGTGGAATGCTTTATTACTTACGAGACAAACTCCGACGGTGAGACAATCGCTGTTCCGGCAAGCCTGAATACAGCATACGGTAATCTAATCGCGTCAGGCATCGCGGTAAGCAGCGACGATAAAACCAACGCGCAGAAAATCTATGAGAAGATCGCCTTCGGCGGTGCCGGATCGTATGACGGTGAAATCGAACATGGCGGCGGCAGCGGCGTCCCTTTGGACGGGCTGGCTCTGCTCCACCCGGAAACGAAAAACAATCTGGATCTGGCTGCTTACGCTGAAAATGCCTATGACTCCGGCTGGGGGTATGTTTGGGGCACTTACGGCGATGTCCTTACGGAGTCGCTGTTTGCGTACAAGCTTCGGCAGTACCCGGATGGCGTTGGCAATTACGCGACTTTTATCCGTGAAAACTGGCTGGGTAGCAGAACCACAGACTGCGTCGGCCTAATTAAAAGCTACGGCTGGTTTAATTCAGAAACGAAAACCATTGAATACGGTTCCAACGGAATGCCGGATGTGGGCGCGGACGGCATGTACAAGGCCGCTTCTGTCAAGGGTCCTATGGATACCATGCCGGACACTCCCGGACTCGCCGTATGGAAATCAGGACACATCGGCGTCTATATCGGCAATGGTCAGGTGGTCGAAGCAATGGGTACAAAGTACGGTGTGGTCAGAACTCAGCTCGAAGGCCGCGGCTGGTCGGCGTGGCTGCAAGTTCCGTACATCAACTATGTCAATGAATAAGGAGGAAAAAAACAATGAGTATGACCGAACTGAAGGTTTCATTCCCTGCGGAGAAGCTTGACGCTCTCCGCTTTTTTATGGATAAGAAAGAGCGGTCCATCGAGCAGGAACTAAAGAGCTACCTTGACAAAACCTATGAAAAAGCAGTTCCCGCCCAGGTGAGAGAGTATGTGGAAAGCCGCATGGAACCGGACTCCGCCCAGCAGGGACAACGGCAGGCACATGCTGCAGGCGCCAGAGAACGCCCAGCACGGCAGACCTGCCGCCAGCGGCAGACGGCGTCCGAAGCGCCTACCGTACCGGAAGCGCCCGCCGAGTCTGAAGGTTCGGCCGAACAGGAGAATCAGGGCATGACCATGAGCATGTGATCTGCAGAAAAAAGACAAGGAGGTAGTAAATCATGATTAAGCTCGGCGTGGACAACGGAAATTACAACACCAAATCATCCTTGGGGATGCTCTACGCCTCCGGTTACGCGGTGAGCGACAAGGAATTCATTACGCCGGAAATGCAGCTGTTTTATGAGGGCAGCTATTACGCTGTTGGAGAACGCCGCCTGCGCTTCCAGCAGGACAAAACCAAAGAGCAGGACACCTTTGTCCTGACGCTTCCGGCCATTGCGGAGGCGATGAAAAAAGCAGGGACCGCCAATGGGGAAATTGCCCTCGGCGTGGGGCTTCCCATCGACAGCTACGGAACGCAGAAGGATGCGTTCCGCAGCTACTTTTTGCGGGACAATCTCTCGTTTGTGTTCGAAGGGACGGCTTATCGCTGCAGGATCACGGACTGTAAGGTGTTTGCTCAGGGACACGCGGCGCTCTGCCGGTACTATCAGCAGCTGAAGGAATACCGAAGCATCACGCTGGTGGACATCGGCGGCTACACGGTGGATGTTCTTACCGTCCATCATTTCAGACTGGACAGATCCAGCTGCGCCAGCCTGCGTATGGGAACCATAAATCTGTACAGCCGCATACAGGACACGCTCCAGCGAAGTGGCATCCTTCTTTCGGATGTGCTGATTACCGATGCCATCCGTGGAAAAATCCAGCATACTGACTGCAGGCAGATCGAAGAAGTCGTGGAGTGTGAGGTCTCCACCTACTGCAAGGAGCTGCTAAACGCTCTGCGGGAACGTGGCTTGGACTTAAGGCTTCCTACTGTGTTTGCAGGCGGAGGTGCCGAGCTTCTGGAGTCCCGGCTGCGTGGTAACGGCCTGAATACGGTGGCGGTCCTGAACCGTTTTGCCAACGCAGACGGATACCGCCTCCTGATGGGGTAGCCGCCTATGGGAAACAGAAAAAGGTATTTTCTCTCGTTTGATATGGATAATCCCAGGCACCGGGAGGCCGAGGCAATCTATTGCAGCCAGGCGGCCCGACAGCGGACCGAATTTGTGGTGTCCAGTATTCTGGAAGCAAGCCGGACAGAACAACTGGAACAGGCTGTCCGGCAGATCATCCGGGAGGAACTGAAGAATCTGCAACTGACTACCCGGACGGAAAATCCTGAAGCTGGTGTTCAGCTGAGCGATCTCCCCGACAGTCTTGTAAATGCGCTGGAGGATTTGTAACCAAGTAGGTATACTTTGCCGGTGCCGCCATGTCGGATTCCGGAAAGTATACCATCATGGCTATTGTTTCAAAGATAAATACGGAAAGGAAGCAATCATGTATGAAAACATCCACTGTTCAAATCCGGTATAGCAGCGAAAAGCTGCGTGCTCTCAGGAAGCATATGGAGGACGAAAAACTACAGGCCGGACTGGAGGCCCTGCTTCAGGATCTCTATGAAAAGCATGTTCCCGCCAGAGTCCGGGAAGCCCTTGACCAACAGGGCCAAAAAGCAGCTCTATGACAGGAATACGGGCTCACTATTTTTCTCTCTGCCGTTCGCGCTGCAGTCGCCAAAGAGATATCAAATCAAAGGAGAAATTTTCTACAAATATGATACCGCCAGTGAGCAGGCGTGCAATACGCTGGACATTAACCTGAATATGACACAGCAGGCATGAAAGAAAGCCCGCGTTGCCGCCCATGTGCCCCTGTGCCGCGTTTTCCCCACAGGATGGCACGGTTTACACCATCAAAACGGTTGCGCCCCGTGTTGGAGCTGTGTGCGGAAATCCGGCAGTCAGACAACCGCCCTGCGGAGGTTCCGGAGCTTACGGTGAACCATGGGGTCGAAAATGATGCGGGTTAAAGGAGCGGGGTCGTAAAGCGCCCCCGCTCCAGCTCACACCGCCCCGCAACGCGGGTCGGGGACGTTTTTCACCGGGGTCGGATTCCGGTCCGTGGAGTCGCTTCCGGGGTTGTGAAAAAAACAGAATGCCGAAAAGACAAGGTAAATCAAGGATTTCAAAGGGGTCGCAGCCGGAGTTGCGGCCCTTTTTCATGTGAATGGAGGGTTTTTCATGACAGACGAAACAAAGAACAAAAAGAAGTTCCCGTTGTGGATGTATCCGGAAACCAGAAAGCTGGTGTCGGACTGGTATAAGCGGGACAACTGCCAGAGCCAGAGCGAATTCATAGAAAAAGCAATCAGGTTTTACTGCGGCTACATCTCCGCGGAGGAAGGAGTCCGATTCCTGCCTGCCGCCATCACCACGGCGATGACCGGCATGATGGACAGTCTGGAAAACCGCATGTCCCGCCTGATTTTCAAGCTGGCGGTGGAAATGAGCATGATGATGAACATCCTCGCCAGAACAGCTGATGTGGACGAAAGCAACCTGCGTCAGCTTCGGGGCAAGTGCGTCCGCGACGTGAAAAAATCAGTCGGTACCGTGACCTTCGAGGACGTTACAAGATTCCAAAGGGGTGAGTAACCTTGCCCCGGATCATTTTCAAGTGCCGGTATCTGAAAAACGCGGCGGCACACGCGGAGAATCTGGTGACATATGTAGCAACGCGGGAGGGCGTCGAAAAGCTTCCACGGGAAAACCGGAAGTTGCCTGCCAGCAGGAAGCAAAAGGATCTCATTGCGGAGATACTCACGCGGTTTCCGGATTCCGACCGCCTGTTTGAATACGAGGACTATCAAAGCAGCCCGACCATAGAAAACGCCTCCGAGTTTATCTCCGCTGCGCTGGATCAGAATCTGGATCAGCTCTCGCATCAGGAGGTCTACGTCAATTACATTGCCACCTGCCCCCGCGTGGAAAATCTCGGCGCCCACGGCCTGTTCAGCGATGAGGACGCACCTCTGGTGCTGTCACGGGTAGCGGAGGAAGCGGCACGGCACAAAGGAAATATCTGGACGCCGATTATTTCCCTGCGGCGTGAGGACGCCGCCCGGCTCGGCTATGACAACGCCGCCGCTTGGATGGCGCTCCTGCGGAAGCAGCGCAATGTATTCGCGGAGCAGATGAAGATCGCACCGGAAAATCTCCGCTGGTATGCCGCTTTTCACAATGAAGGCCATCACCCGCACTGCCACATGATCGTCTACTCCGCCAATCCCCGCGAGGGATACGTCACCAAGCCGGCCATCGAAAAGATGCGGAGCAGCCTCGCACGGGAGATTTTTCAGCAGGATCTGCTCCAGATTTATTCCGAGCAGACCTCGCTTCGGGACTCTCTGACCGCGGAGAGCCGGGATACCCTGCGGGAGCTGCTGGAGCAGATGCGGACCGGAACCTGCGAGAACCCGGTCATTGAGGATATGATGTCCCGGCTGGCGGAACGGCTGCAGTACACCACAGGGAAAAAACAGTACGGCTACCTGAAGGCCCCGCTCAAGGAGCTGGTCAATCAGATCGTGGATGAACTGGCAAAGGACGAACGGGTGGCAGAAGCCTATGCCAAATGGCAGGAACTCCGCAACGAGGTTCTGCGCACTTATAAGGATCAACTGCCTGAACCCCTGCCGCTTTCCCAGCAGAAGGAATTCAAGCAGATCAAAAACATGGTGATTGCCGAAGCGGTAAACCTTGGCAGTCACCGCTTTACATTTGAGGGCGATGAGGATGCAGATGTTCCTTTTCATGAAGAAACCGATGAGGAAGCCGATCCTGAACTGCCTCTTCCGGAACCGGAGCAGGACACATCTGGAGTAACCGGAGATCGAGAGAATGATATGCCGCCCGATGTTACGGACGGCGGGTTCCATCCGGATTCTGATGAGGGTGAAGTGGGAAAGCCGTACATCGCCTGGAACGACCGTTACAAGGAAGCCCGTGTCTTTCTCTTCGGAAGCGACGACACGGAGCCGGATTTCAAGCAGGCCCTCCGGCTATTTCTGGAGGAAGCGGAGGACGGCAATGCCCTCGCCATGCATGATCTCGGCCGGATGCACGCGGACGGGCTTGGTGTGGAGATGGATGCTGATACCGCCTGCGGCTGGTATAAACAGGCCCTTGCCGCTTTTGAGGATATCGAGTCGGAGAAGGAAAACCGGTACGTGGAATACCGGATCGGCAAGATGCATGCGGCGGGGCTCGGCGCGGAACAGGATTACGAGGAAGCAGCCAGATGGTTTAGCGAGGCGGTTGCAAAAAAACATAAATATGCCCAATATTCCCTCGCAGGACTGTATTACCGTGGTCAAGGCGTGGAGAAAAACTTTGAAACCGCATTCAACCTGTACATGCACGCCTCGGTGCAGCATATGCCATACGCCGATTATGAGCTGGCAAAAATGTATCGGGACGGAGTCGGAACATCCGCAAACAGCACGGAAGCCGAGCGGCACTTTGAAATAGCCTTTCAGGGATTTCAGCAGATGGAAAAACAGAGCCGTTATGATAAGCTCCAGTACCGCCTCGGCCAGATGCTCTATACCGGAACCGGAACAGAGAAAGACATAAGCGCCGCAATAAGTTATTTTGAAAAGTCCGCCCGGCTGGGCAATATCCACGCACAGTACATGCTCGGCAAAATCTATCTGGACGCGGACAGCGGCCATGAAAACGCGGAGCAGGCGATCAATTGGTTGATGAAATCCGCTGACGGCGGCAACGCCCTCGCGCAGTATGCTCTCGGCAAGCTCTATCGGGATGGAAACCATGTGGAGAAGGATATCGGGCAAGCCATTGCCTTTTTTACGTCTTCTGCAGAGCAGGACAACTCCTACGCGGCCTATGCCCTTGGCAAACTTTATCTACAGGAGGAAAGCATCCTGGAGAATGTGGATACGGCCGTTAAATGGCTGAAGAAGTCCGCAGACCTGGGCAACCAGTTCGCACAATATGCGCTGGCAAAGCTGTATCTTTACGGGGTAGAAATTCCAAAAAATATTCCGAAGGCACTGGAACTTTTTCAGAAATCAGCCGAACAGGGAAACCAGTACGCTCAGTATCAGCTGGGTAAACTATACCTGCAGGAAGAAAGCATTCCAAAGGATGCAGAGGCCGCCATTCGGTGGCTGACCGCTTCTGCCGAACAGGGCAATCAATATGCTCAGTATCAGCTTGGAAAGCTCTATCTGCAGGAAGAAAGCATTCCCAAGAATGCGGAAGCCGCCATCCGGTGGCTGACCGTTTCTGCCGAACAAGGCAATCAATATGCCCAATACGTCCTCGGAAAACTCTATTTGATGGGGGATGACGTTCCCCGTGACAAGGAAACCGCTGTGCGCTGGCTTACTTTATCCGCAGAACAGGGAAACCTATACGCGCAATTTTTTCTGGAACATATGGACTCCTTCCGAGATCCGTCTCTATTTCTTGTTGTAACCAGGCTCCTGCACCATCTAAGCCGGATATTCCGGGAAGAACAGGATCGGCTCCCCGGCGGTCCTCATATGCAGGTTGACAGCAAACTGCGGCGTAAGATCCGTCAGAAAAAGATTGCCCAGGGCCATGCCCCGGACGATCATGAGCAGAAGTTTACTACTTACTAAAGGAGAATTTCTATGCATAAGCCATTTAAAAAAATACTGCAGAAAAAAGGACCCCTGATCATAAAGTGCAAGCAACTCAGCAGACCGCCCGTTCACCAACGGACGGCTTTTTTTCGGCGCTGCGGAAAACGTAAGCGCTGACGAAGGAGGGATACCGGTATGGATTATGTTTATTTTACGGACGAGCAAAAGCAGCGGGCCAACTCTGTGGATCTGGTGGATTTTTTGGAGCGGCAGGGCGAAAAGCTCGTCCGCTCCGGACATGAGTGGCGTTGGAAGCGCTATGACAGCGTCACCGTCCGAGGCAGCGAATGGTTTCGGCACAGCCGGAAGGAAGGCGGTCACGCCATCGACTTTGTTCAGGAGTTTTACGATAAGAGCTTTCCTGAGGCGGTGCAGTGGCTCTTGGGCGGAGAAGGCGGCGTGGAATGGAATCAGACGGATAAAAGCGCCCCGCCTCCCAAAAAAGAGTTTGCCCTGCCGGAGGAAAACCCCGACATGCGCCGGGTGTTTGCCTATCTCATCAAGCAGCGGTTCATTGACCGGAATGTGCTCTCCCGGTTCGCCCATGAAAAGCTTATCTTTGAGGATCAGCGGTATCACAACGCCGTGTTCGTAGGGCTGGATGAAAACGGAATTGCCCGGCACGCGCACAAGCGCGGGACTTATACGCAGGGTGAACCCTACAAAGGCAACGTAGAGGGCAGCGATCCCCGGTACAGCTTTCATTGGATTGGCAAAAGCGACAGGCTGTACGTCTTTGAAGCTCCGGTGGATATGTTGTCCTTTATTACGCTGTACCCGCAGGGGTGGATGAACCACAGCTATGTTACGCTGGATGGTGTGTCGGAACACGCCATGCTCCGGCAGCTGGAGCTTCATCCGAACCTGAAAAAAGTTATTTTCTGCCTGGACCACGACGAGGCGGGCATCGAAGCCAATGGGCGCCTCCGGAACATTTTAGCTGAACGAGGATATATGGATACCGAAGTTATGCAATCCGCCTGCAAGGATTGGAACGAGGACTTGAAGGCGCAACACGGCATTGCCCCCATCCCCGCCTCGGAGCATCCGAAGCTGGAGCTTTTGCCAAAGGTGTGTGCCGGACTTCCCGGCTTATGTGATGCGCTCTCTCCGCATCAGAATATCCGAACCCTCCTGACCGACTGCGTGCGGGAGATGGAGCCGCTGGTTGCATCAGGGAAGGTTGCTCCGGAAAATACAGGCACGGCCGTGGATTTCTTGGAGTGCATGGCATCTGGTTCCCTGCTGCTTTTACAAGACCTGTGCCGGCAGATGGGACGGCCTATGACTGCGGAGCAGCTGGTGCGCAAACTCCAGACCAGCTATCGGCCACATGAGGACAGGGGTTGGCTGCGCTCACGCTTTGAGGATATCCGTAAGGATCTGGCTGATATCAACCGGCAGGTGGATGCACCCGGCATTCGAGGCGAGGATGATATGCGGCAGCTTTGCTAGTCTTACCTGAACCTTGCCCTGAACTGTGTCAAAGCCCGGATTTTCGTGGAGCTGGAAGCACCTGAACAACTGCCGAAGCTTGAGCAGACCGCAAATTTTTCCATAGGCATGTAGGACATACCCCTTGATGGAATTTTGTTTTTTATGCTAAAGCCATGCGTAATATTAGCATGTAATAAAAATTAATTTGAATCTGCGCAGATGGTCAGAAAAGGGCAAGAAGCATCAAAAGTCAGATTTGAACTTGTGCTATAATCAATTGCAGGAGGTGAGATTGAGTGACCCACAGCAAAGAAATTCAGACTGCCCTAAATTATATTGAATTGAATTTATGTGAGAAGCTGACTTTAGATGCAATTTCTGAAGCGGCGGGGTTTTCAAAATTTTATTTCCACAGGACTTTTCAAAACGAAGTTGGTATTCCAATATATGATTATATAAAAAAGCGGAGGCTTGCAAGAGCGGCCTCTGAGTTGCTGAACACAAATACATCGATCCTTGATATTGCCCTTACCTACCATTTTGAATCACAGGAAGCCTTTACGAGAGCTTTCAAAAGTATTTATCAATTGCCACCGGGAAAATACAGGTCTGTTATTAAGAATTTAATGATAGGAGCAAATAGTATGAATAAACAAAATGAAATAAAAGGCTGGATTATCACGGGAACCGCTCCCGAGAAATACCAGATCGGCATTGATGACACTATTTATCACATGGGTTCGAAGTCAGTGACCATTCGCTCTGCTGACGAAGAGTTTTCTGATGGAGAATTCTCTACTGTCATGCAGCAGATTAGCGCAAAAACTTTTATCGGCAAACGGATGCGCTTTTCAGGTTTTGTAAAAGCCCAGGATGTGGAGGGATGGTGCGGATTATGGATGAGAATCGATAATGCCCTGAGCTCCATGCTTAAACTTGACAATATGCAGAGCAGAGCAATCACCGGAACGAGTGAATGGAACCATTATTCCTGTGTGCTGGATATACCGGAGAACGGTGCCATAATTAATATTGGAATATTACTGTACGGAAAAGGGCAGGTGTGGTTTGACAACGCTGATTTTCAGGAGGTTGACCACAATACGCCGACGACCGAATTTATTCCCGATGAAGTTTTCCCCGACCATCTTGTAAACCCATCCTTTGAGGAAGCGTGATTCACTTGCGCTGTAAAATTTGAATATTAGGTACAAAACCGCCGAAGAGCCTGAAAAACTCTCCGGCGGTTTCTTTATGGGCATACAGGCCTTCCTAAGGTCTCCAACCCACGAAAGCACAGGTGATTTTATTATCTTTGTCCGCGTCCGAGTAAAAAAGCACAGTATATTGCTTGGTATAGACGTAATAATGCGAGAGCTTCAAATCCGTCAGATCCGTGTACCACTCGTCACCAAAGGTATGATCCTTAGCGTCCTCCGACCAGTCGTCGCCAACCATGCCGTCAAAATCGGCGGCATCCACAGTAAACAGCATATGAACGCTGAAATCCTGCCCCGGCTCGTAATACCCCTTCAGGTAAGCCGCGGATTCCGGGATGGTGATGCTGTACTCATCGCTCAGAGTCTTGAGCCATTTATCGCTGAACCCATCCTTGATTTCAGACGGAGAGAATGCTTTATCAATAATGTCCGTACAGCCGCAGAACGAAAAAAGGATGCCTGCGCTCAGTATCATGACAAATATTTTAGTCAATCTTTTCATTGCACTCTTTCCTCCTGTATTCCAAAATGTCTCCGGGCTGGCAGTCGAGCGCGGCACAAAGCTTTGCCATGGTTGAGATCTTCAATGCCTTTGCTTTTCCGTTTTTAAGAATGGAGATATTGGTAATTGTGATGCCGACCCGTTCCGCCAGCTCCGTAACGCTCATTTTTCGCTTGGCAAGCATGACGTCGATATTGAAAATGATCTCGTCCTCCATGTGCCCTCCTTATATCGTCAGGTCGCTTTGTTCCTGAAGGTCCGCGGCTTTCCTTACAAGATGTGACAGAGCGGCCGAAACAGCGGAAATGGCGATTCCGATGACCAGCACGATCAGGGACATCAGCACAAATGCCGGGTGATTCATATTAAGGAGCAAGTAAACAATGTTCATCACAAAGAAAAGCCCTGTGTCGGCCACGGCTAATATGGCAATTCGTTTCAGTAGTTTTGCGTTTTCTATGGAAAAAGAGCGATTTTCCCCAATGCTTTTGGCGATCCTCCACCCAAACGCCAGTGCAACATAGCAAGGGATTCCTGTAACCCCGATTAGAATCATCCATGGAAGATAACAATATGCAAATTCCGGATACTCCACAGCCAACATTTGTCCAAAGGACGGGATAACCCACACGTAGACAAGCAATCCGCTTAAACCGACAACTATGATAATCCATTTCAACCACTTTGACAGTGAAGACTGATTCACAGGCAAGACCTTCTTTCCGATGTTTCCTTGTATTGATATCCACAATTATAACCGCCGTTTATTCGCATGTCAACTATTATTTATCGTAACACGATAAATAATAGCGTGGGTTCTCGCTTTACAATTCAGAATCTGAAAGTTCTTTTACAAAAAATATGGAGGCGATCTCATTGCAATCATCTCAAATCATTACCCTAATCGCCGCCGGACTGACCATGTTCGGTGTTATCGGGTTTATATCCCTGCTGGCGCATTACTACACCCTGAACGGCATTAAATCCAAAACCGTGGGCGACGGCCAGCACGGTACAGCACGCTGGGCAACCAGAAATGAGATCAAAAAGACTTATACGGAAGTACGGTATGAACCGGAGCAATGGCGCAAGGGAAAGAATCTGCCCAATGCGCAGGGCTTGGTGGTCGGCTGGCGCAAAGCGTCCCTGTTTGACAAGACGGCTCCCCATGGCTATGCATTGGTTGACGATGAGGACATCCACTGCCTCATGATCGGCGCCGCCGGCGTTGGCAAAACCGCCAACTTCCTCTATCCAAATCTGGAATACGCTTGTGCTTCGGGGATGAGCTTCATAACCACGGACACCAAGGGTGATCTCTACCGCAACTATGCGGGAATCGCAAAGGATTACTACGGCTACCATGTGGCGGTCATCGATTTACGCAACCCCACCCGCTCGGACGGCAACAATCTGCTCCATCTGGTGAACCGGTACATGGATCTTTACCTGAAAAACCCGGAAAACCTGGCGTACAAGGCCAGAGCGGAGAAATATGCCAAGATCACCGCCAAAACCATCATCAACTCCGGCGGCTTCGATGTTTCCTCGGCGGGACAGAATGCCTTCTTCTATGACGCGGCCGAGGGGCTTCTGACTTCTGTGATTCTGCTGATTGCAGAATACTGCGAACCGAAGCAGCGGCACATCGTTTCGGTTTTCGAGCTCATTCAGGATCTGCTGGCGCCCAGCGGAGTGAAAGGCCGGACGCTTTTCCAGATGCTTCTGGCGCACCTGCCGGACGAACATAAAACCAAATGGTTCGCAGGGGCAGCGCTCAATACGGCGGAACAGGCCATGCAGAGCGTCCTGTCCACAGCACTCTCCCGGCTTAATGCCTTTTTGGATTCCGAGCTGGAGCAGGTGCTGTGTTTTGATACCGCCATCGACGCGGAAAAGTTCTGCACGGAAAAAAGCGCTATCTTTCTCGTCATGCCGGAGGAAGACAACACCAAGTATTTCATCATTTCGCTGATTGTTCAGCAGCTCTACCGGGAAATCCTCTCTGTGGCAGACGAGTATGGCGGCAAACTGCCGAACCGCGTGATGATGTTCCTAGACGAGATTGGTACCATCCCCAAAATCGAGTCGGCCGAGATGATGTTCTCCGCATCACGGTCCCGCCGTGTATCCATTGTCGCCATTATCCAGAGCTTTGCGCAACTGGAGAAGAACTACGGAAAGGAAGGCTCGGCCATCATAATTGACAATTGCCAGGACACTGTGTTCGGCGGCTTTGCTCCAAACAGTGACTCCGCGCAGATATTATCGAAAGCCCTCGGCAGCCAGACCGTCATGAGCGGCTCCGTCAGCCGCGGGAAGAACGATCCCAGCCAGTCCCTGCAGATGATTGAGCGGCCTCTGATGACGCCGGATGAACTGAAATCCATGCCCAAGGGTCATTTCGTTGTGACGAAAACCGGCTCCTACCCTATGCGTACCAGGCTCAAGCTCTTCCTTGAATGGGGGATTACCTTTGGAAAACCGTATGAAATTGCAGAACAGTCCGCGCGGAAAGTGGAGTATGCCGACCGCCATACATTGGAGGCAGAAATCATCCGGCGCAACGCAGCCTGTGAGAATGTCCCGGAGGAAACCGAGACAGATGCAAAAGCTTCGGGAGGTATCTCTCATATGCCGGCAATGCAGCAGGTTTCGGATAAAGACAAAACGCATGTCCGCATTAGATAGGAGGTGAAGCTGTGGGTTACTTTACATCCCTGTATTCCTCTGAGCTGCCCCACCGTGCAAGAGCCGTATATATGTACCTGCGCGACCGGTGCGATCAGGACGGCAAATGCTTCCCGGCGATTGGTACCATCGTTAAGGAGCTGAAGCTGTCCCGCAGCACCGTCAAGCGCGCGATTGCCGATCTGGAAAAGAGCGGCTATCTCCGCAAGGAGCAGCGCTGGAGAGAAAACGGCGGCAAAAGCAGCAATTTATATTACCTCACAAAAAACGACACTGGATGATGTCAGAAAAACAGGCTCTCCCGCCAAGGGGAGAGCCTGTCCAGTACGTGACCTATGGAACGGTTCACTGTGAACCATGAAGGTGAACCTCTCACTCTAAGAGTGTTTAACTACAGAGAAAAAAATATCTAGCAGTTAATAATAATAGGCGTAAGCTCAGCATTATTCGGATGGATCGTGATAATGCCTCTTCTTTTCTTTTTGGCATATGTAAGAAGATGAGCAACCGGCTCTGCCTGAGCCAGCAATCCTTCGTCATATACAGCAAGAATGAAGCCGGCATGATTGACAAGGAACCTGTTGCATTGCAGATAACAGCCCTGTTCGTACCGGGGGCAGATCAGGTGGTTATAGGTGCTTCTCTCCAAAATCTCATAATACCGGTCTCTTAGCTGCGGAGACCATTTTTTAGCTTGCTCCTCATATGGTATGATGCAGTAAAGGTTTATATTGCTGAACTTTTTCGTGATTTTTAAGACGAATTCTGCTCCCCACATGGGAGCTCCCGGCTCACAATTCGTATAAAAATCGGTTACACCGTTTCCATACAGGGAAAGAATTTGTATTTGCATCGTAGCTTTGACTTGCTTACATAATTCGTCATCTTCATCATAGCCAAAAGGAAACCTCAGAGGGTCGTGACCAGCAAATGCGCATGCTAACGTATTCATTATTTCCTCCTATTTTAACTACACGATCATTTTGTCTATACAATTTATTACATTATAATCAAAATGTGCATACAATACAAGTGTTAATTAAAAGGATGGTGGAATTTTTGGAGTTGGATTATAAAGCCATCGGGCATAGAATCAAAGGTAAAAGAGCCGGCATCGGAATGAGTCAGGAGCGGCTGGCAGAGTTGGCTGGATTGTCAATTGCCCATACCAGCCACATTGAAACTGGTAACACAAAAGTCAGCCTTCCTGCTTTGGTTGAAATTGCAAACGCATTGCATACCTCACTGGACGAGCTATTATGCGACTCAATTTATAAGGCACAACCTGTATTTGAAAATGAAATCTCACAAGTCTTACATGATTGCAGCGAACAGGAGATCCGAATCATAGCAGATACGGTGATTGCTCTGAAACAATCTTTAAGAAAACGAAGCTATGTCCAAGAATAATAAAATCTCAGGAAGCCTTCGAAAGAAGTCTGCCTGAGATTTTTACGTTTTATGACTTATGAGACTACATCATTTATCAGCGATTTTTCGATTTGCAGTAAGTATATGTCATAGTAATGTTCTGAAATACACGAAAACAGCTATATTTTCTTGTATTTTTAAGAAACAAGGATTATAATAAAGCCATTATGTAAATAATATCCATTTTTGAGTTAGCTTGTAATAAAAACAGTATATACAAGCATTAAAATTTTATAAAAATGTTAAGAGCAAACCTGCCCAAAGGCAGGGACGCAAAGCCATAGGATCTAAGGTGCTGATGTAAGCGCTACGACAGCCTGGCTGCCAATTTCCGCACACCAAGCCTACCCATCCATGGGTAGGCTTGTGTCTGTAATAGGGATAATTGTAATTTTTTCATGCCCTAGCCTTGTTTTTGTTTGCTTGAAGCATTTAAAGGGGCAGGGTTATGACCAGATACCAAGAAAATACACGGAGGTTGAAATAAAGACGGCAAACTTCATACCTCCAACTTAAAATTCATCATAAAAAAGGCGGCAATTTGTGTAAAACAAATTGCCGCCTTTTTTTATTCGACACCAAAATTCAAACTACGACCAAAATTATTGTTGTTCGAGTTTTGGTCCATTGTAATCCGGAGCCGGTATGCGGTAATAAAGCCACATTGCCGTTCTCCTCCACTTGTTCTTCATTTTTGATTTCAACTATCACGAAATGGAGGACAAGCCTTATGAAGGATAGACCCGCATACAGGATAAAGGTGCAAGGTGTTCTGATAGATGTCACCAATGAAATCTATCTTACATATTACCGAATGGCACGTCGAGCAAAGCATTTAAATGAAAAAGATGCACTGCATGGCGTGGTCTCATATAACGAACTCGATACTGATGAGCTTCTCGGACAAGAAACAATGCCGGATCTAAATTCCGAATCAGTCGAGGATATGGCGACCCATACATTGATGTGTGAAAAACTGCATCAGTGCCTCAAACGACTTTCCAAAAGTGAACAGGAATTGATCCATGCATTGTATTTTGATGGGAAAAGTGAGCATCAGCTGTTCCGCGAAACCGGGATTCCTCAAAAAACAATTCACAACAGAAAGGTTCGTATACTGAGGAAACTGAAAAACTTTATGGAAAAATAAAAATAAAATGGCTCAACCCCCTCACGAAACCGGATTAGTAGTGAGGGGGTTTTTCTATTCCTCCTTCTGTTCCTTGAAAATTACATATCCGGCAGCATAAATACATGATCTGTCCGGCCGTGATGAGCGGCAGCGACATTGACGGGCGCGCCAAGACTACCTGCGGATGGGTGACAGACATCCGTCGAACCGATGGCATCGAAGGCGATGAGCGGCAAGGCCCGGTCATAAAACAGCCCGTGGTGGGCTGTTTCGCAATGAAACGGACAGTGATAATGCTACTTCCGTCCAGCCACAGCCCCGCTTGACCGCGGGATCACTCAATGGGGGCGGCTCGCAGAGATCCTGGGGGAGGTGAAATTCCTATGGTGCTTGCTATACCGGTAAGCCGTTTATGTTGTCGCCCCAGCTTCGGGAAGCAGTGCCGAATAGAAGCATTAAAATGAAGAACAAGTAGATTGTTTAATCTTAGAAACTACGCGGCAGGGCAAGTGAGCCCTGCCGCGCCCTTGTGAGATTAAACCATATCAACAAAGATTGGAGGTATAAATAAATGGGACCGAAAAAAAGAGCATGGCTTTATTGCCGCATAGATGCGCCGGAGGATCGAAACGGCGTACTGAGAAAACAGAAAAAGCAGCTTTATGATTTCGCTGAACAACTAGGATACCAAATTGTCGGAACAAGCATTGATCTTGATCAGAATACTGAATTGGGGAAGCTGAAACAGGGTGTATCCGTAAAGCGTTTTGACGCTCTTCTTGTCGACAGCCTGTTCCATATTCATCACGACCGTAATCAGGCGCTTCGTTATGCGCATGAGTTTCAAAGTCTTGGGATTGAAGTCTTTTCTCCCTTGGAAGGACGCATTCCCGCAGGGAGGGCTCGATATGATCGCTGTCTCAGAACGGGTTTATCTCTCGATGTTCAAGGATGAGCCGGAGGTCCTCACGGTTCCGGAAACCGCAAAATTGCTGCGTATCGGTATCAATCAAACCTATCGCTTGGCACGGAGCGGCCGATTGGGGAGCATCCGGGTGACCAATAAGGTACTGGTCCCCAAGCTGTCCGTTGTGGCGTTTCTGGTCGAAAATAACCCGTGCAGGTTTGTACCGTTTGACACCTGGCTTTCTCCGTCTGAGTGTGGTATTGTGTGTACTGCCGACGGCAGTACCGGAGAAAATCACGCGAAAGGAGAACGGAAATGAAACGAATCACAGGCCGTTTGGCCACGAAAAATCAGAAATGGTACGCCGTATTAAATTTGTATGACACAGATGGAGTCCGTAAGCAAAGATGGGTCAGTCTCGATCTGGAGGACAAGCGCGGCACGAAAACGGAGGCCAACCACCGGCTCGCCGAGGTGTTAGCGCAGTACAATGTCGGGGATTTATATCTGCAGGAAAACATGACCCACGCGGAACGGGAACGCAACCGGATCGCCAATATGCTGGTGGAAGATTATCTTCCGGAATGGCTGGAGCAGCACAAGCCCAATATTTCAAGCTCCACCTACCTGAATTACAAGCGGATGATCAACGGCAGGATGACGGCCTTCTTCAAGCCGATGAAGCTCAAGGTAAAGGAGGTCACCGGCGACGAAATCAACGCTTACTACACGACGATCCGCTCCGACGGGCTGAAGGGCACGACGGCGCAGCGCCACCACGCCATGCTGCACAGGGCCTTCCAGCAGGCGGTAAAGCGGCGCATCATTCCCACGAATCCCTGCCTGCAAGCTGACAGGCCTAAATCCGTGCCGTTCATCGGCAGCTACTACAACGCCGAGGAGCTGAAAGAGCTTTTGAATTGCGTCGAGGGAGATCCGATCCGCCTGGTCATTATGCTGGCGGCCTACTACGGCCTGCGCCGCAGCGAGGTGTTGGGGCTGAAATGGTCGGCGGTGGATTTTACCGCGAAGACGGTCAGCATCCGGCACAAGATTCTGGAGGAGGAAACCAAGAGCGGCATCGTGCTCAAGGGCTACGACGTGCTGAAAACAAAATCCTCCTACCGAACTCTTCCGCTGATTCCTCATGTTGAGGAGGAGCTTCTGGCGGAGCAGGCGAGGCAGGAGGAAATGCAGAAGGTCATGCGCGGTGCTTACGACAAAAAATATTCGGAGTACATATGCGTAGACGCCTTGGGCGGCCTGATTACCCCACAGTATGTCAGCAGTCATTTTCAAGTCATTCTGAAAGAAAACGGGCTTCGAAAAATACGCTTTCACGATTTACGGCACAGCTGCGCCTCGCTTCTGCTGGCAAACAATATTCCCATGAAAATGATTCAGGACTGGCTGGGACATTCCGACATGGCAACCACCGCCAATATTTACTCACACATCGACAGCACCAGCAAGCTGGCCAGCGCCAGTACCATCGAAGAGGTGCTTGGAACAGCAGAAGAAGTGGAAAACCCGGAATAAATCTTTTAAAAAATTCGAACCCATACATGTGCTTATAACGCAAGGGACTTTCCCATCTTGCAATTTTCTTGCAGAAAGGCCGCGAAGCCGCTTGGCACAAGGCTTCCGGGAATCGTTAGCGTCAAAAAGTGGGGTGCAAGACGGCAATTTCAGATGATTTTTCAGGGATCGGCGGGCAAAAAAGGCAAAGAAGAAACCCGCACAAACGCAGTGTTCATGCGGGTTTTGGCGGAAGCGGTGAGATTCGAACTCACGTGCCCTTGCGGACAACCGCATTTCGAGTGCGGCTCGTTATGACCACTTCGATACGCTTCCATGTATTTTCAACCGATTGCTCGGCGAAAAGGCGATATTCAGTTGATTGCAAAATTGCAAGAAAACTGCAAGATGAAAATTAAAACTGCTGTAAAACCGGAGCCGCAAACCCGCATGAATACAGGCTTTGTCGAACCTGCCCCATCACTAACCACACGCGATTTCGAGTCAGTCCCGTTATGACCACTTCGATACCGCTCCATATGAAATTTATGGCTCGCACCCGTAGAAACCTACTGAATGCAAAGCGTAGAAAAAGCGTAGAAATACGCTGATTCACAAGAGAGTGAAAACCCCGGAAAAGCCCGGCGTGTCAAGGGTTTGTGGAGAGTAGATGCTCAATGACCTACACGATTTCGAGTCAGGGCCGTTATGACCACTTCGATACGCTTCCATATTTAATTTATTGCATAAACGGCGGCACTCTATTCACTATAACATGATTTCGAGTGCGGCTCGTTATGACCACTTCGATACTTCTCCGTATATGAAATTGAGAGAACGCTGAAACGAAAGTTGCGCGGAGTGTTAGAACCTGCCGCCGCGCACACACGACAAATCCACTGCAAAACCAGCAAATCAAAGCTTCTGAAGCCATCCAAGCGGAGAACCAAACCGAAATTCCTGAAAATTTCGAGTCGTTCTTGTTACGACCACTTCGATACTCCTCCATATATGTTCAACTAATTGTTCTTTGGGAAAACAATATTCAGTTGATTGTAAAATTGCAGGGAAAATATATAGCGCTCCAGCATTGCCGCTACTCTGGACAATTATTATGACACACTTTTTAAAAAGTTGCAAGTCCTCTATATGCGATTGTCCAAAAGACTTTTCAGTCAATTTCAAATATGCTGAGTACATGTAAATACACCGACTCTATTCAAAACGATAATTGCTCAGCGGTAGTTAATATTATAATCATTAAAAATAAAATGATATTTATATATTCCACTTAGCGGAGGATGTGCGATTTTTTGAGAATGACTGGAGGGATATCATAGAAGTGCAGAGGACAAACACCCCAAAGGTGATAGAATAAAAGGAAAAACAAGGTGGTGTTTGCAATGCGCAAATATGATAAGGAGTTCAAAGAAGAAGCGGTCAAGCTGTCCGATGAAATCGGCGTGAAGCAGGCGGCGGCACAACTGGGCATTCCGTACTACTCTCTGGCGGAGCGGCGGCAAAAGCGAAAGGCATTTGGAGACCACGCCTTCGTCGGCAGCGGCATTCGCCGCGACGCGCCGCTTTCCGAGAACGAGCGCTGGCTGATGAAGGAAATCACGGAACAGCGGAAAGCCAATGAGATTCTCAAGGATGCGCTGGGCTTTTTCGCCAAAGACCGGAAACGGTAAAGCCGGAGCGGTTGTATGAGTACATCACGCTGCGCCGTGAGCGGTTCTGCATTCATACCATGTGTCGGGTTGTGAAAGTCAGTGAATCCGGGTACTACCGCTCTTTGCAGTCGGCTGGCAAGCCAAAACCGTGGCAGGAGATTTATAATGAAAACCCGGACAATGACAATTATGGTGTTGGCCGAATCCTTCTGGCGCTTACACAGCATGGTATCCGGGAAAGCCGAAGCAGCGTGCGTCGGGCCATGAAGCGTGGAGGCCTGCTCCATGGCGCTCCTTGTCACCCCAGCAGTCTGACAAAAGCAGACTTGGCTGCGCAGAAGGCATGACAGAGGAGGAGTTGCCAATGGGAGATAATAAAGTGAGGCCCTTTGCATACGCTCATAGTCCGGCCGTCATGAGAGCGTTAACCATTGAGGCAAAATATCGGGGGTATTTCATCTCCGGCGGCTATGATTTCCTCGAAGAACCCGGCGAACATAGGGCTTTTGACAAAATGATTGAACTGGCACAGGAAGTCGGCGTCACAAATCCCCTCTATGTTGATACGGTCAAGGAGTTTGCCGGGCACAGCCTGGCCGATTTCAAAGATGCGCTGACTGCCATTGAGGATGCGAGGTTGTTAGTCAATTCAGCGGTGGAGCCCGATTATAATTACTATCACTTTATGACTGCGATTGAGGTTCTAGAGGCTTTGGAGCCTGGTTACGTTAAGAACCGGAAGAGCATCATGGTGGTTACGATGTCCACACAACTGGACGCTTTTGGAACGGCTTTACCGTGAGGGGCAGATTGACTACATTGCACACAGGGAAGACCTGACCTACGCCGATTTTGAGGCCGCCCGCCTGCGCCAATAGCTTTTCAAATTGTTTTTCTTCCAATACCGTCACCCCCGTCTCAAACAACGCTTTTTCCACAACCCAATTTGGGACTTTTTTGAATCCAACTCTTACTTGTCATTGTAATCTCGCAATTAAACTTTGTCCACCTCTCCGTGGAATATATAAAACGATATCTTTTTTCTTGACAGAGACTGTATTTCATGCTATTATACTTTAGCTGACGTTTCCATGGAGGGCTCGCGCAGGTGTAGCACAATGGTCAGGGCACCAGCCTTCCAAGCTGGGGATGCGAGTTCGATTCTCGTCACCTGCTCCAACAACATGCGCCAGTAGCTCAGGTGGATAGAGCAACTGCCTTCTAAGCAGTAGGCCAGGGGTTCAAATCCCTTCTGGCGTACCAGTTCCCTTATGGGTCAATCATCAGTACAGACCGTGCGGATTAATCAATATGTGGTGGGTGTAGTTCAATTGGTAGAGCACCGGATTGTGGTTCCGGCTGTCGTGGGTTCGAGTCCCATCACCCACCCCAGAATGAGCGGAGGGGATCGGGGTTGCCCCGATTCCCCTTTGTTTTCGCTTCCATCTTGGGGCGTAGCCAAGTGGTAAGGCAAGGGACTTTGACTCCCTCATCCGCTGGTTCGAGTCCAGCCGTCCCAGCCAACTTTTTCGCTTTGTGATGTTCTTCTTTGAATCACAGCATGATCCGGTAGCTCAGTCGGCAGAGCAACTGCCTTTTAAGCAGTGGGTCCGGGGTTCGAATCCCCGCCGGGTCACCAACAGGAGACTTATCTGAACACATACGGTTTGTTTTTGTCAACGGTCTTTTCGGCTGTGTGATAAGCCGCGAGTAACGGGTAAGCTAAAGCCACTCGTCCTTACAGGGCGAGTGGCTTTTCTTTATCTTAATCATTTATTCATCCATCCAGGGAAATGCTGATAACAGTCCGTCTTTATAGCAGACGTATTGTAGCGTTAAAATGTCTGGAAAAGTCCGATATGACTGTTGGTCGAGATGATTTAAGCTTCCACCTCCTTTGCCTTTTCTCAAAAAAGCGCAACAACCCCTATATCCGCCACAGGCGCCGCGTGGCACGGAGCAGAACCAGTAGGTTCCTTTTGCAATTTTTGATTTTGCTATTTCTATCAGATTCTTGTAGCAGTTTGGCGCCGCACATAGTATTCTGCGACTTGTAATCGTCCAGCCCGATTTCAATGCCGCTGACCTGCAGCCCATATTCAGCCCGTCAGGTAAGCCGTGCTTTAAGCGTGGAAAGGTCGCATGTATCCTCCATCTGCCTTTTGCCCTCCGTCCGCCTTTTCTCCGGCGAGAACAGCCATAAATCCGCTCCGGTGTATTCGCTGCCGAAAAAAGAAAGCCGTATAAAGCTGAATTTACCCCGAAAAGTTAGACAAATATTTTGTCAAACGGTTAAGAGGGCTTGTTGCCTGTAAATAGCAGGCGGCAGGCCCTTTAACTTTGCCTTGCTGCGGCAGTTGTTGTAATAATCAAGATAGTCAACCAGCCCTCGCTTGAAGTGCTTTATTGAGACGAACTCTTGCAAATAAAAAAGTTTGCTTTTAAGCAGACCAAAGAAATTTTCAATTACGGCGTTATCCAGAAAGTTCCGGTTCAGCAAGTTTGACGCAATTTTACCCATTTCAAGAAGAATATCCAGCGAAAATGTTTGCCTCAGTCCTTGAATCACCAACGCTTTTTGTGCTGGCGCCGCTCGTCTTTCAAAACCAAGGCCTGCAAGTTTTTTAAGTATGCATTCTCCGCCCTAAGACGCTGTACTTCCGCAAGTAAGTCTTCCTCTACGTTCTCCGGCAGTTTTGCGGGTTGACCTTTACCTCCGCGTCCACGGCATTCCATGCAAAAACCCTCTGTCCCGTAGGTTAAGAAAATGCGTTCCCAATCCTGAACCCTTTTGTGCCTAATCTGAAACCGTTCGCCCGTTTCTACATAATTCAAATGCTCTCGCTGCATGGTTTCAATCACTTCTTGCTTAAATTCTGCCGTGTATCCCTTGTTCGGTATCCCCCTTGGCATAGAAAAGCCCCCCAATTGTTATTCAGTATTTCATACTGCCTAACAATTGGGGGGCAGTTCAAGAACGGGCTTGCTCTTATCTTTTGCGGGCGGCTTTTTTTCTCTGCTTGATTTCATATCTGTCGTCGGCCAGTAGTTTCAAAAGCACTTCCAAATCAGCGGGCTTTTCTTTCAAAGGAGAATCAACGGCGGCGCACAGAAAATCGTGGCGGATTGGTTTCGCCTTGTCACCCAGTCCCTTATTATAACTCTTTCCATGGCATTTCAGATACAGGCCACGGCCAAATTCAGGAGAACATGTATTTAATGTTTTGAATAAAGTCATTTTTGCTGACTTTTCAATAAAAAGGCGCGCTGCAAAATAACATTTTGCAGCGCGCCTTTTATAATTTATGTACTTTTTGCGCATGGTGGTTATATCTGATCCGTAAAACAGATAATAAGTTGCTTTGACGGGCTCCGCCATTAAAGTCCACATTTCGTGATTATCTGCAGCTATCTATAAAAGCACTAAACAACTTCAATTGTTCTTCTGAATCAAACATCATTTCGGGATGCCACTGTACTCCAACAACGAATTTTTTTTCTGCCAGCTCAATACCTTCAGGAACGCCTTCCGTAGAAGTTGCAGTTATGATCACATTTTTTCCCGGCGTACAGACAGCCTGATGATGGTAGGAGTTTACACAAATCTGCTCCTTCTCAAACACAGTTTCCAAAACGGAGCCAGACTTAAGTTGGACAAAATGCCAAGGATAGTTGCGAGGGTATATATCTCCAAAATGATGTTCAAATCCACCGTCGCTTTCCACATCCTGATACAAGGTACCGCCAAAAGCAACATTCAAAATTTGAATACCCCGGCAAATTCCAAGCAAAGACTTCTCTGTATGGTGAGCCACATATCTGCTGATTGCAAGATCCTGCGCATCGCGCATGGGCATAACCGTACCGCAATGCTTTGCACGTTGATTATAATTCTCCGGGCCAACATCATGTCCCCCGGAAATCAAAATACCGTCCAGTTTGTCCAAGAGCGGTTTAACATCTTCAAAATTCCGATACATGGGAATTAGAAGTGGCGTGCCACTTGCTTTTTCAATTGCATTGACATAGTCCTGAGCCAGAAAGTTCCAATCCTGACCGACCGTACCCATGCTGGAAGCAGTCCCAACCGTATCACGGTAATCATAATTACAGGTAATCCCGATTAAGGGTCTCATGCTATAATTCTCCTTTGCGAAATGTATATCATTTTTTGCAACTCTCGACGAAAGCTGAAATGATGCCCTGTTGTACGGGATTTGTAGCCGACATCATTTCCGGGTGCCACTGAACACACAGGAAAAAGCGCCTATCTGGATCCTTCAATTCCAGCGCCTCGATTACTCCGTCTTCTGATTTTGCTACCGTGCGCAGGCAAGCCGCCACTTTTTTTACGGCCATATGATGGAAAGAATTTACTCCCAGACATTTTGTGCCTGTCACGTCTGCCAGTATACTATCCGATTCGATCAGGATATTATGACTTTGTGCATTGCGTGGGTATTGCACCAGCGTATGAATATTGAATCCCGCATCCGGAAGATGCTGATAGAGTGTTCCTCCCAAAGAAGCATTTACGATTTGAGTGCCCCGGCAGATTCCAAGTATGGGCTTGTTTGTTTCCGAAAGAAGATATTTGACCATGAAGTCTTCCTGAAAGTCGCGCCGAGGTACCATTCCACCACATTTACCGGTGGGAAGTTCTTGAAAATAACTGGGCTGAACGTCATGCCCGCCGGAAAAAAGAACTCCGTCAACGCCCGTGAGCATTTGCTTGACGTCCTCCATATCATCCATAATGGGCAAGATCACAGGGAGCCCGCCGGCACGGCATATGGCGCAAATATAATCATCCGCCAGGAGCTGCCATTCCTGCCCCTTCGTCCCAATTCCATCTGCACATTCTCCAGCACCATCGTAACTGTAGTTTGCCGTGATTCCAATAATCGGTTTCATAGGGTTCCGTCTCTCCTAAATATTTATTTGCCTGGGTTTAAATACTTTTCTTCTTCCTCAACCCATGCAGGCCATTTCTCTGATTCCCACTTTTTCGTATCTGCAAAATATTCTTTTGTCAGTTCCACCACTTGTTTGTGGCACCAGTAAACGCCAATCATATTGAAAAAGATGATCAGGAAAGAGCCAAAATCCACATAACTGATCAAAGCATCAATCCCAATAATTCCGCCAGCAAACAGAACAACGAGGTAGACAACCTTGCTGGGGAAATAGGCCTTTTCCCCTAACAGTTTTTTCAGCTGACTGGAGCCAAATTCCACTTGGGCACAGGCGGTTGTAAAGGTAAACAAAACCAGACTGACGGTCACCAAATAGCCACCAATGGAACCCAAGCTGTTTGAAAATGCAGTTGCCGTTAAAGTGGCGGGTACTCCATCTGTTTCCCAGACTCCCGTACACAGAATGCTCAGGCAGGTAATCGAACAAACAATAATAGTATCAAAGAAAACCTCAAAAACTCCCCACATACCCTGTTGGACCGGATGATTGGGCTCGTCTGTAGCTGTATGGGCGATGGTCGTACAGCCGGTACCGGCATCATTTGAATAGATACCACGGCAAACGCCCCAGCGAATGCACATTGTAATCGTTGCACCGGCAAATCCGCCAAAGGCAGCACGGCCGGTAAATGCGTACCGGAAGATGGAATACAAAACGGCGGGTAGATTTTGAATATTCATAAATATGACAACCAGACCGCCAAGGATATACAGGACACTCATGAGCGGGACCACTTTTTCACTGACGTCCAAGAACCTTTTTAAGCCGCCGAGCACAATTGCAGCAATGATTATAATTTCAACAGCGGTCGTGATCGTGCGGGGGGCACCCAAGGCAACCATGTTGTCAACGCCGGCCCCGACTTGCGCGGAGGCTGCCAGGAATAAACAGAATGCACAACTAATTGCGTATGCGACACCCAACCATTTCTGACCGGTGCATTCGCTTAAATAGTACTGCGGGCCGCCTTCCCAGTTTCCATGTTTATCTTTGTGGCGGTATTTCATTGCCAGAGTGACTTCACTATATTTGATCGCGCAGGCGACCAAGCCGGTCAACCAGAGCCAAAATACGCCGCCGGGTCCGCCGTAGGCAATTGCCATGGCGGTTCCCACAATGTTGCCAGCCCCCAATGTCGAGGCAAGGGCGCCGGTTACAGCTTTAAATCCACTGATAACATTTTTTTCACCTTTCGCTGAAAAAGATTTCCCGATGGTATGCTTTAAAATAAAGCCCAGCTTTCTGAATTGGATGAAGTTAAGACGAAACGTTAGAATAATTCCTCCCCCGACGAGCCAGATCAGCATTGGAATCCCCCAAACCCAGTTTGTAAATGCCAAAATCCCTCTTAAAATAAACACCATAATGCCTCCCTTTCAAAATCTTTTGTTTCCTAAAAAGATATGCGCTAAGTAAGCCGGGAACTTTCGTGATGTGAGGCTAGTGTAGTGTATTAAGAGGAATCCATGTCAACGGTTTATATTGCATAATTTGGGCAGAAACGTGGAGTTGACTCCACGTTTCTGTAATAAATTGATCAATGGAATACTTGACATCTACCATACGCAATGTAGTATTAAATTATATAATGTCAGGTCATTATATGATTTAAAGGTAGCCGCGTTTTTCAATCACCGGCATGGTAAAAGCAATGGTAGCATATCACATCATTCAAGCCATAATCGCAGTTTGTCTATCTGTAGGCGCCATGGATTCCCTTTTGGGAAACAAATTTCACCTTGGAGAAGAATTTGACAAAGGCATTCGTGCCGCCGGAACTTTATTGCTGTGTATGTCAGGCTATCTTGCAATTGCTCCCGTCTGTGCCAAACTGCTTACCCCCATAGTGACCCCATTGTGCCATATGACGGGTTTGGATCCTTCTGTCCTTGCGGGCCTTTTTTTCGCAAATGATTCCGGCGGTGCTTCCTTGGCAATACAGTTGGCTCAGGATAAACAAATTGGCCTGTATAATGCTTATATTGTGTCCGCAGAAATGGGAACGACGGTTATGTATACGGTGGGCCTTTCGATGTCCACGATTACGCCGGCACAGAAAAAGTACGCAGCATACGGAATTGCTTGTGGGATTGTAACAATGCCGATATCCTGCATAGCAGGAGCTGCCGTCGCCGGCTTCCAGCTTGATGCCGTATTGTTCAACACCTTGCCCCTGATCGCTCTGTCGGTTTTACTCTGCCTTTTATTACTCTTTGCAGAACGCGTGACTGTTTTGATAGTGGTTCTTCTCGGGAAATTTATGACAGCGCTGTCTGTAGTTGCTTTGACCATTGCTGCCTGTCAAGAACTGACAGGCGTGAAAATATTGAGTGGTCTGGAAACGCTGCCTGATATTTATCCAATCGTGGGGGGCATTGCTATTTTTCTGGCGGGAGCTTACCCCCTAATGGCCATCGTACAGTGTATTTTTAAAAATCAACTGCAAAAGATTGGAAGTTCGTTATGTATCAACGAAGTCTCTGTAAAAGGATTAATTCTCTGCACCTTGAATATGCTGGTGAGTTACCCACTTCTTCCTGAAATGGATGAAAAGGGCGTCATGCTTAATTTGGCGTTTTGGGGATCTGCAAGTTGCATTTTCGGTGATCATCTGGCATTTACATCGCAGCAAGCACCTGCCCTTGTGCTTCCCGTTTTAATCTCCAAGCTTATAGGAGGTGTTCTTGCCTGTTTGCTTGCGCTTGGCCTTTATAATTGCTGCTTTAAAGCGGAAAGGAAAAGTACATGAAAATTGGGGAACTGGCAAAACGCGCTGGAATCTCCCGGGATACTATTCGCTATTATATTAAAAATGGCCTACTGGTACCGGAAAAGAATGATGCACAGTATAACTTCTCAGATCGGGAATTGCAGGATCTGTATAAGATCATTAAAATGAAGCAGCAACAATTTAATTTGACGGAGATTCAAAATTACCTTTCCCTGGAACGCCTCTCAAACCTGATTGAGCCTGAAACAATTGACGACTGTCTTCGTATGATGAACAATAAAAAGCAAGAACTGCACGGTCAAATCAAAAAGCTGAAGGATGCCATAAAGTGTATTGATCAGGAAGTTCTGGACTTGACTACCCGTGCTCACGGCGAGCCTCAAAAAACTGGTGTTCCAATCTCCGCGTTACCTCTGTTAACATGCCCTCATTGTGGAAAACAGTTGGAAATTAGCAATGCCGATTTAAACAGCAGATATATTTTTTCCGGTTTTTTAAATTGTGCTTGCGGTTATCATGCAAAAATTGAGAACGGAATTGTGAAGACAGGCAATCTTTATACGAATATCTATGATCGTCCTGATTTGCGGCGCGGTCTTTACAGAAATGTCGGACAGGGTTTCTCCACAGCTGTGCAAAAATGCTATGATTACATTTCCAGCGAACTGCAAAAAAGGGATTTAAATGGAAAAGTAATTCTAGAGGCAAATATTAACGGTTACTTTTTTCTGTACAATCATCTGCCCCTTCTTGAGAATGGATGCCTTTGTATTATCATCGATAAATTTCCTGAAATGCTGGAGATGTATAAAGGGCTGCTGGAATTACTGAATTTGAATCGTGATATTCTCTATATTTCGGATGCCAGTATGAATTATCCATTAAAGCCGAATTGCGTTGATTTGCATATTAGCTTTTTTGGTGAAAATGAGCATCAACTTTATCACCACAATCCTTATCTTACCGATGCTAAGCAATTTTTTAAACCCGATGTTTTAATTTTGGGGAGTTATCTTAGCTATTCCAAGAATTCCGCTTCCCGCAAGAATTTAATTTGCAAATATCCGGAATCAAGTTCACACCTCTATAACATTACGTATTGCAAAGAAGCCTATAACGCGGAGAACTACTATATTTCATATCATAGAGTTGGTTCTCTGCTTGAAACAGCCAGCAAAGAATACGCATTTGAATGTCATGCTAAAGGTGAACCGCTGGAGTTATACTACTTCAAAGCGCGGTCGGCTTCTCTACTGACAGATTAATTTTGTAGAAATATTTACCACTATATTGAAAAAAGAATTATGAGAGCGGAATATCTATCCTGATGGCATCACATATGGCGCTATTGGCCCGGTTGAAATTTTTCATTGACAAACGGTGGTTTTCTGGAATATGATAAAAACAGGTTAAACGCGATGATGAGAAGAGTACGCTTGGGATGGTCCTTGCAGAGAGCCCGCGCATGGTGCAAGCGGGCAGGAACCGGACAGCGGAACATGGCCTCGGAGCAGTGTCGACAAGCACGGGTGTGTCAGTCGGCAACGGGTGCGCCCGTTACAGCGTCCGGCTGTAAACGCCCATTCGGCGCCGCAGCAAACGAGGCGGGCATCGTGAGGTGTCTGTAAAGCAGGGTGGGATCACGAATCTATTTCGTCCCTGTGCGCAATGCGCACAGGGACGGTTTTTTATTATGTGCGGTATACCGTAAAAGGAAGGGAAGAGAATTTACATGATGCGAATTGCGGATTTCCTGTACTGGCTGGACGATGCGTTGTGGGGAACGCCCATGATCATCATTCTTGTGGGAACCGGTGTTTTCCTGTCCATCCGTTTTGGCTTCCGCTACCAGCGGAAAATCGTTTTCAACTTCAAAAACACCTATGGAAAGATATTTGAGCAAGGTGAAGGAGAGGGCACCGTCTCCGGTTTCCGCGCCGCCTGCACCGCTCTGGCCAATACGATTGGCACGGGCAATATCAGCGGTGTGGCCACGGCAATCGTGAGCGGCGGGCCGGGCGCATTGGTTTGGATGTGGGTTTCCGCTTTTTTTGGCATGTCCACCAAGGCCTGTGAGATTATCATTGGCCAGCGGTACCGGGAGCGTTATAAAAAGTCGATGGACGAGTACGTCTGTGACCGCTCCTTTGTGATGAAAAACGCCTTTGGCTGGAAAAAAGGCGCGGTGGTTCTGGCCGTTTTCTGTTTTGTATTTGGACCCTGGACTTGCTGCGTCCAGACGGAGGCAGTCACCAGCTCCATGCAGGAGGGCTTCGGCATCTCCCCGCTGATTACAGTCGGTCTGATCGGAATTACCTGCCTTATGACGATCTGGGGCGGACTGAAGCGGATCTCTGCGGTCATGTCCAAGGCGGTACCCATCATGGCCGTTTTGTACGTGGCGGCTGGACTGGGCGTCGTAATCATGAATTTCCGGCAAATTCCCACAGTGATCGTTCTGATTTTCCAGAGCGCTTTCACTCCCACTGCCGCTGCGGGCGGCTTTGCGGGTGCCACCGTCCGGGACGCCGTTCAATATGGCATTGCCCGCGGTGTTTATTCCAATGACGCCGGCACCGGATACGGTATGATCGCCCACGCCTCCGCCAAGACCGACCATCCGGTCCGTCAGTCCCTCTGGGGCTGGGGCGAGGTGTTTCTGGATACGATTGTGATCTGTTCGATTACGGCGTTTACCATTCTCATCACCGGCTCTTACATCTCCAGCGACGCTACCTCCGGCGCTCTGACAACCATTGCCTTCCGCAATGCCTACGGCGCGCTGGGCGGCCGCTTTACCGCCGTGGCCGTGGCCGTGTTCGCATGGACGACCATCATCGGAATGTACTATACCTGTGAAAAGTCTGTCAACTATGTCTTCGGCGACACGGTTGCAAACCGCCGGATGATGCCGGTCTATATGATCTACTATATGATTCCCTGTGTGATCTTCTACAACATTCAGGCCGATGTCCTCTGGGCGTTTACAGATATTTTATCCGCCGCCTATGTCATAATCACTCTGATTTTCATTTACGGCAAGCGGAAGGAGATCTTCCGCCTGTTCGATGATTTCTGGCAGCGCTACGAGCCTGCGAAGGAGCGGGGGGAGAACCCGCCCATTGTAACCTACGACTGCAGTAAAAAGGAGGAACTAGAAGCATGAACAGCATAGACGAGATCTGGAAGCAAAAGGACCTTGTAATCCTGGATGGGGCCATGGCCACCGAGTTGGAACGCAAAGGGCTGGACCTCAACGACTCGCTCTGGAGCGCCAGAGTTCTGGCGGAGCACCCGGAGGTCATTCAGGCCGTTCACCGCGATTATTTTGTCAGCGGGGCGGACTGCTCCACTTCCGCCAGTTATCAGGCAACCATTCCCGGCTTTATGGCCAGCGGCTACACCAGGCGGGAAGCGGAAGAACTGATCGCACGGTCTATGACATTGTTGCTCAAAGCCCGCGATGAATGGTGGGAAGAAGAAAAGACGTCCGGCCGCTTATATCCGCTGGCCGCGGCGGCCGTCGGCCCCTATGGAGCGTACCTCGCCAACGGCAGCGAATATACCGGAAACTATTCATGTACAGAGAAGGAATACCGCGCGTTCCATATGCCCCGGCTGCAAATTCTCAAAGACTCCGGCGCCGAAATCTTTGCGCTGGAAACCATGCCGCGTCTGGATGAGGCACTGGCCTGTGCCGGGATGTTGGAGGAACTGGACTGCGATTACTGGGTCAGCTTTACTTTCCGTTCCCCCCGCCAGATCAGTGACGGAACTTCCGTTGAGGAGATTGCGGCCACGCTGAAGGGGTTCCCGCACCTGAAAGCCGTAGGTGTCAACTGCACGCCGCCCGCTTTTGTGGAGGGCGTCATCCGCAACTTCCGGGCCCTCACAAGCCTTCCTATCTGCGTCTACCCAAACCGAGGCGAGATTTACGATGCCGTCACCAAAACCTGGAACGGCTCCGCCGACGGCAAGACATACGGTGATTGGGCGCAGGAATGGTACCGTGCCGGTGCGCGGGTAATCGGCGGCTGCTGCCGCACCCGTCCCGAGGACATTCGGGCGATTTCCGACTGGTATGAGAATACACACCGATTCCGCCGCATAAACGTGAAATAACCACACCCACAAAGCGCGCACCGAAAGGTGCGCGCTTTGTGGCTGGTGTCTTTGTGTGCCGGGTGGAAGATTTTACAGAGTCGCTCTGAAGTACCGAGGTGTCGCCCTCCACCATCAGCGAGTCGAATAAAAAGAGAGCCTGCATCCACAATGCGTATAGGAGTGACCTTCCATTGCAAAATGGGAAATACCCATATGTCAATTAGTGTCAGCGGCAGTAATTGAATGCAGAAAAGTGGGAATACGGAAAGAAAATCATGGATGGATATCCGAAGCGACCGCCCAAAAGGCCTCAGTTACATAGAGAACGGCCGGAAGTATCACATTCCCCCGCGTACAGCAAAGGAGAACTTAACACTTCATCTGAACCCAAGCAAAACGTTTTGTGATTTTCAAGTTCAGGCCCATTACCCGGCTGTAAACCTACATTTTTGCATTGCCGTTGCATATATGAAAAGCGAAAGAAAACGGGATATACCATTGCTTTACTGGTACGTCCCGTTTTGTCCTGTAATCAACCCGTTATACCAGGCTTACCACAGATGAATCCTGAAAATCCGAAATGTTTCGGAGCCGCGGCTTGGAAAATGTCTGCCGTCGGCGATCATGCGTAGGTGTCGATCATACTGGTCTGGGGCGGAAGCATCTCCGTTATTTCCTGCGCCGCCAGCTCCTGTGTATCCATCACCTTTTTCTGCACGGAAACAGATGCTTGCTGCTGGATGGACGCTGCGCTGAGGTCCATGCTCATCGCGGCAATATCATTCATCATATCCATGGGAGTTACTCCTTTCTATTACGTTTACATAGATTATCGGCAGAATCAGAAAAATGATAAGGCCGCCGCTGCCGTTTTCAAGAGTAAAGCTTCTGCCGCAAATTTGGTCACCTATGCGCATTCAGACAGTTTCCCGGTGTGCTAAGCGAACGTCCAGCCGGAAATAAATCTAAAAGCATGAAAAAGGATGGCCTTTTTTGTTTTCTTTCTCATTTTATGGACTGGCGGGATAAAACGGTCGAATAATAGGCCCGCCTTGCTTTTTTTAGAAGAATCATTATAATATAGAAGTAATTTTGGTTCTGCGAGGAAAGGATCTTTTTGTGAATATGGAAAAACATACAAAGTCAATTCCCGTCTATCGGCTGAATCTGCCGCTGACGCTGCTGGCGGCAGTACTGCTGACGGGATTTTATACGTTGCTGTGCCTTTGGATACAGCCCAACAGCCTGCGCTCCATTCTCTCGTTCTTCCGGGCGCAGCCGCTGCTCATCGTCCTCAACGCCCTGCCCATCGGTCTTCTGATTCTGACGTTTACCTGCCTTTTGGGAAACGTGTTTTCCGCCGCCGCCCTGGTGGGGACGTGCTGTGCGTTCCTCTCCCTCGCCAACCGCATTAAAATTGAAGTCCGGGACGAACCGGTATTTCCCCGGGATCTGGGGCTGTTGAAGGAGGCCGGCAGCGCCATGGGGTCCTACGACATCCACTTTCCTTGGTTCGCCATCGCCCTGATAATCGGAAGCTGCATTTTTCTGATCGTCTTGGGGGTATTTCTGCGCTGTAAGCCTCTTTTTTCCGACAGGCCGAGCCTCGGCTGGGCCGTCCGGCTGGGGGGCGGCGCGGCCGCGCTGGGCGCGCTGGTGGGGCTGGTCTTTACGGTGTACGCCTCCAATGGACTCTACAACTCTTTCCCGGTGTCCAACGCCTACTATGTCCCCTCCGTGTTTAACGAGCTGGGGTTTCCCTACTGCTTCACGCACCACTTCACCACTTACACCGTGGATAGGCCAGACGGCTACAGCCGGTCGGAGGCGGAGAGCTGGGATAGCGCCGCCGCAGCCTCCGGACAGGGCAAGGCGGTGAATGTGATCATGGTGATGGACGAGGCATTCTCCGACCTGACAGACCAGCCCATGTTCACCTATTCGGCGGAGGACGAACCGCTGAAAAATCTCCACGCCGCGCGGGAGAGCGCCCACTGCATCTCCGGCCACGTGGTAGTCCCCGGCTTTGCGGGCGGCACCGCCAACACGGAGTTCGACGTACTGACAGGGATGCAGACCAACGCCCTTTCCGCGACGACCACCTCCGCTTTCCGCGCGGTGAACCGGAATTTGGACAGTTTGTACCGGGTTTTTGATGCGGACGGCTATGCCACCTCCTTTCTCCACCCCGGCGACGCCTGGTTCTATAATCGCGAGAACGTATACCACTTCTTCGGCGCGGAGGAAATCGAGTTCGCCGAGGGTATGCCGGATCTTCAGTACAAGGGCCGCTGGGTCACCGACGATTATGTGGCGGGCCTGATCGAGCAGAAGTTTGAAACCGCCGTGTCCGGCGGCAAGACTCTGTTCAACTACACCACCACCATCCAAAACCACATGTCCTATACCGCCGACAAATATGGCCCGGACTACGATTTCCCGCCGGTGCAGACCTCGGCCAGCCTCTCCGACGAGGCCCGGACGCTGCTTTCGGTCTACATCGAGGGCGCGCGGGACGCGGACGCTATGCTGGGCCGCCTGACGGACTATTTCTCTAAAAGCGGCAAGCCGGTGGTTTTGGTCTTCTGGGGCGACCATCTGCCCTATCTCGGGGACAGTCAGCTGGCCTATAAGGAGTTGGGCGTAGATCTGACGCCGGAGGAAAACGGCTCCGCCAGCTTTCTGCGGTCCTATGAAACGCCCTATGTGATCTGGGCAAACGACGCGGCTGCCAATGCGCTGGACTGGGATTCGACCGTTGCCGCTCTGGGTATGCCGGCGGACGGGACCATCAGCGCCTGCTTCCTGGGGGCCACGGTTCTGGAGTTGACGGGGCGTGCCGACGAAAATCCATGGTTCCAATTCATGAATGACCTGCGTCGGGAATATCCGGTGATTCAAAAGGAGACGGCGGTCCTGCCCGACGGGACGGTGACGACGCTGAACGCGCTGGAGCAAAGTGGGAGAGACCTGCTTTCCAAATGGCGCTGCTGGAGCTATTACAAGCTCAAATACAAGGACGTGGGCTGATGATGGGCCGGAGCCATGAGATTGCCTTTTGCGGCGTGTCGGCGGCGCTGGGAACGGTGTTGCTGCTTCTGGGCAGTCTGGTCCCCGGCGCCACGTACTGCGCGCCGGTACTGGGGATGCTGCCGCTTCTGCCGACTCTCGCGGAATACGGCCGGCGGCCCGCGCTTTGTGTCTATGGGGTGACGGCGGCGCTGGCGCTGCTGTTAATACCGGACAAGGAGCTGGCGGGAGTCTACCTGTTTTTGGGATACTATCCGGTTTTGCAGCCCACGCTGAACCGGCTCCGCAGCCGTCTTGTGCGGCTTAGCTGCAAGCTTGCGGTTTTCAACGCCGCCGTACTGGCGCTGTATTTCCTGCTGTTGCGTGTGCTGGGTCTTGATATTCTCGAATCGGAATTTGCCCCATACTCCATGCCCTTTTTGCTGGCCCTGCTGGGTGGTGGAAATTTGGTGTTTCTCCTGCTGGACCGGGCGCTGGGGCAGTTGACGCTTCTGTGGCGGTACCGGCTGCGCAAACTGTTTTTCAGACATTGAACACGCTGCGGAGCGTGTAAAAATAAGACCGCCAAACACCTTGGTGCGTTTGGCGGTCTATTTTATTCGGCGGGGCACCGTCCCTCTTTGTGGGAAATCTTCGGGTATCAGCCGGAGTGATTTTTGGACTCGCCCCCGGCGGTGTCTTCCGGCTTTCCGTGGAGGTGCAGATACGCACTCTCCCCGGCGGCGGCTCCGATGACGGCGGACAGATCTTCCGCCGAGGCGGCGCGAATTGCTTTCATCGTCCCAAACTGCTTCCTCAAAGCGGCCCTGCGCTTTGGCCCGATGCCGGGGATATCGTCCAGAGCGGAGCGGAGCGCGTTTTTCCGGTGGCTATCCCGGTTATAGGTGATGGCAAAACGGTGAGTTTCCTCCTGAATCTGCCCAATGAGAGAAAATACCGACTGATTTGCCTGAATGCCGATCTCCATGCCCTCCGGCGTCACCAGCGCCCGGGTCCGGTGCCGGTCGTCTTTTACCATGCCAAAAATGGGAATGGTCAGGCCGAAGGATTTCGTCACCTCCAGAGCCGTTTTGGCGTGAACCTCGCCGCCGTCGATGAGAAACATATCCGGCAGGGGCAAAAACTTTTCGTCCCCGTCGGCGGCCCGCTGGAGCCGACGGCGCAAAACCTCCCGCATGGAGGCATAGTCGTCCGGGTGTCCGGTCACATCTTTGATCTGGAACCGCCGGTAAGCGTTTTTTTGCGGCCTGTCGCCGCTGTACACCACCATGGAGGCCACAATCTCGCTGGACCCGGTGTTGGAGATATCATAGGACTCCATTCGCTTTGGCGGTCGGGGCAGGCCCGTCATTTTTGCCAGCAGCAGCAAGGTCTGGCTGCTGCGCTCCTCCCGTGTGGTGGCCCGCTCCGCCTCCTCGGCGGCGTTTCGGCGAGCCATTTCCAGCAGCTCCGCCTTTTCTCCCCGCTGAGGGACATGGACCCAGACCTTATGACCCGCCCGCTGAGACAGAACCTGGGACAGTTCTTCGCAGTTTTCCGAATCGGCGGGTATCAAAATCTCGTGGGGCAGCAACGCCCGGGGCAGGTAATACTGGGCGGTGATAGCGGAGAGTATCTCCCCCTCATCCTCATCGCCGGGGGCCGCGAAGATCTCCGTCTCCCGCCCCGCCAGATTCCCGTCCTCCATGTGGAGAACGGCGTAGCAGCACTTGGCTCCTTTATAGATGCCCCAGATGTCCGTATCGGCGCAAAGGCCCGCGATCACGGTCTGCTTTTTGCCCAAAGCGCTGATGGCAGCCATGCGGTCCCGAAGAACGGAGGCCCTTTCAAAACGGAGCGCCTCCGCCTCTTCCTCCATCTCCTCCGCCATCTCCCGGAGCAGCTGCTTGGACTTCCCCTCCAGCAGCGCCGCCGCCTGGGACATACGGGAGCGATAGTCTTCCACCGCCATGCCGACACGGCACCAGCCGTCGCACCGGCCCATGTGATAGTTGAGACAGGGCCGTGTCCCGCCGATATCCTGAGGAAATTTCCGGTTGCAGGTGGGCAGCTTCAGCGCGGCGCACACCGCATCCAGCGCCTGGCGCGTCTCAAACCTGCCTCCAAAGGGGCCGAAGTACCGCGCGCCGTCCTCCGCATACCGATGGACTATGGAAAACCGGGGATATGTCTCTTTGGACATACGCACGAAGGGATAGCCCTTGTCGTCCTTCAGCAGAATATTAAAGCGGGGCATGTGCCGCTTAATAAGGGAGTTTTCCAGCACCAGAGCCTCCCACTCGCTGGAGACAAAAATCGTGTCGAAATGATCCACCTCGGATACCATTTTCCGAGTCTTCGCCGTGTGGGATGCACTGTCCTGAAAATACTGGCTCACACGGTTTTTCAGCTTTTTCGCCTTGCCCACGTAAATAACTTTGCCGGTTTTGTCCATCATCAGATAGACACCCGGCTTCAGCGGCAGATTGTTGGCCTTCTCCCGCAGCTCATCCCGCGTCACGTTCGGACCCTCCCCTCTTCTTCCTTGCGGCAAAAAGAAAACCCCGCGTCACCGCGGGGTAAAAGAGGCCGCGGCGGCCTCTTTTTTCTCTCTTTTTGGATTTCAAAGCGCGGGTAAAAAGTTATTCGCCGAAGTTGTTCTTGACCAGCTCCACCAGTGCCGAGACCGCTTCCTTTTCATCGGTTCCGTCGGCAATCAGCGTGATGGTGGTCCCCATGACGATGCCCAGAGACAGGACGCCCAGCAGGCTCTTGGCGTTAACCCGACGGTCTTCCTTCTCCACCCAGATTCCGCTTTTGAATTCATTTGCCTTTTGGATAAAGAACGTCGCAGGCCGCGCGTGCAGACCCACCTCGTTGTTGACCGTGATCTCCTGTGTATACATATGCAGCACTCCTTTTCCCTAACGCCTTAATGAAACTCCGCATAACATGCAATTTTCTTTCTTTATCATATCCGTTTTTTGCAAAAACGTCAACAGGGTTTTACACAAACATTTTGAAAATATAGCGGTATAATTGTTTGGTTTTCGTCTGTTTTCACAATCTTCCGTCTGTGCTTTATAATGCTTTTGTGCGCAATTCAGTTTTGAAAATTTGTAAATTTCTCCAAACGGCGGTCCCGGCCGGTGCGAGGACAGAGAAATCAATCGTCGAGAGTGTCTGTACACGGGACACACCGTGGGTGCGCTTTCCGCGATCTTATGTATAACCTTATAAAATTTTTTCTGCCGGAGAGAATAGTGCTACGGCTGATTTTTGCTTTTATAAATGTGTATTTTGCTGAAATGCAAGTAATTTTTAAAAACATTCTTACATTTTAATAAATCGTTCTGCAAAAAACTGCCACGGTTGCTTTTTGCCCGCCGTGCCATACTAATGCAGGGTATCGCAATGCAACCGAAGTCCACACAAAGGAGGAAACGACTTGAAAAGGACATTTGCGCTCTTGCTGACCGCCTTGCTGGCCCTGAGCCTGACTGCTTGCGGCAACTACGACGGTAACAGCACAAACAACACCACTCCTGACACTTCCGTAAAAGACAGCGGCGTAACGGGCAACGGAACCAGTTCTACTACGCCCACGGTCTCCGGTTCCAAGACGGCCACCGGAACCGGATTGACCAAAAACGTTGACGGAACCCGCGTAGATAACGGCGCGACCGGAACCAGCTCCAATGCGGCAGATAACCGTATACTGGGCCTTCAAAACGGCGTAGCCAGCGTGCCCACGCCCGCAATTAATAACAACGGGACAACGCCCACCGCCGTCACCCAAAGCGGAACCAACAACAGCGTGATCCGGGGCGCGACCTATGGCCAGATGCTCCGCAACGCCCGTGTCCACGATTCGGACGGCTTTTTGCTGGACGGTGAAAACGCCGTGACACCCGGGGCGGCATACCGCTAAATTCGGGAGTTAAACCATGAATTGCAGCTCGGATGCATGAGGCACGGCAAATTTTCATCCCGGTTGGGACGAAAAAGCACGGCGGTGTAAAGGGCTACAGTAAAAGCGCCGGGAATTTTCCCGGCGCTTTTCTTTACAATGGGTCGGCTTCCAGCGGACAGACGGACGGACCGTCCATAGTCAGAATCACAGTCTCAGTATATCCGGCGGATCTGGCCGCCTTCGCAGCCAGGTCGAAACCAAACAAGATGGCGTCGGCGCTGTGGGCATCGGAGGTCAAAATTACCTTCCCACCCATGGCGCGCCACTCTTTGAGAAGAAACGGCGCGGGATAGGGCGTTTTACGATAGCCCCGCTGAATGGATCCGGTGTTGATCTCCAGCAGCGTGACGGTTGGGTCGGCAGCGTGGAGCGCCGTCAGCGCCGCGGTGCGGTACCGGGGCGCGGTCTCGCTAAAAAATGCGCCGTCCTGATTGAGCTTTGTGATAAGGTCAATATGTCCCAGGATGGTGGGCTTTTGCTGCGCCAGAGCGGCCACGTCCCGGTAATACCACTCCGCCACGGACAGAAAATCTCCGCCGCAAGCCCTGTCCCGGCAGGCAATCAGGCTCTCCGCCTCCCAATCCACACAGTAATACTCCATGGTCTCCGGGGAATACAGCTCATGGACGGAGCCAATCCAATAGTCGAAGTCGGAGCGAACACCGTCGGACTGGCTGTCCCACTCAATGCCAAGCAGCACCTCCATCCGCCCGGCGTATTCCTCCCGCAGACGCAGGATCTCCGTCCGGTAAGCACTCACATCCGCGTCCAGCACGTTGCCAACATCTGCGGGCGCGGGTGTATGGGAGTGGCCCGACGCACCGAAATACCGGACTTTGGCGGCGTATGCTGCCGCGGCCATCTCAGCCAAAGTGTTTTTCCCGTCGCACAAGATGGAGTGCGTGTGAACCGAGGAAGCCCTGGCATTCAGTTTCATTGCATGCGCTCCTGTTTCACCTTGTGGTCCACCACATGGCGCTTCTCAAGCTCTGCCGTGACGTCCTTTACGGAAATCCCCATCTGCACCATCAGCACCAGTATGTGATAGCACACATCCGCTATTTCAAAAACTGTCTCCTCCTTGTCGCCCTTGGCGGCGGCAAGAATGACCTCGGTGGATTCCTCGCCCACCTTTTTCAAAATCTTGTCCATGCCCTTGTTGAAGAGGTAGGTGGTATAGCTATCCTCCTTCGGCTCCGTCTTCCGGCCCTTGATGAGCTCATACAGGCCCTCGTAGCTGAATTGCTTCAACTCCTCGGAGAGATACAGCCGGTTAAAAAAGCAGCTCTCCGCCCCGGTGTGGCAGGCCGGGCCGTCCTTCACCACCTCCACCACCAGCGCGTCGCAGTCGCAGTCCGCGGTGATGGAGACCACATTCTGAAAATTGCCGGAGGTCTCCCCCTTGCGCCAAAGCTCCTGACGGCTGCGGCTGAAAAAACAGGTCCGCCGCTCGTCGATGGTGATGGCCAGGCTCTCCCGGTTCATATACGCCAGCGTCAGGACCTCTTTTGTATAGTGATCCTGCACAATGGCGGGAATGAGTCCCTTTTCATCAAATTTTAGTTCCATCCGTCTCAATCTCCCCTCTTGATTCTACCTGCTTATTAGATAATCCGCGAATTGTACGGCACCGCCTTAAATTCTCATCTCCACGCCCCGCCCTCGCAGCCAGCGCTTCAGCTCCCGGATATCCACCTGCTTTGTATGGAAAATGGAGGCGGCCAGTCCGGCGTCGACTCCGGGGTGGGTAAAAAGCTCTCCAAAGTCCTCCATTTTCCCCGCGCCGCCGCTGGCAATGACGGGTACATCCACTTTGCCGGTCAGCGCGTCCAGCATTTCAAGGTCAAAGCCTTGTTTCACCCCGTCGGTGTCGATGGAGTTCAGAACAATTTCCCCCGCGCCGCTTTGCACGCCCCGCACGGCCCAGTCCATGGCGTCAATGCCGGTATCCTCCCGGCCGCCCTTGGCAAACAGGCGGAACTGTCCGTCCACCCGTTTTACATCCATGGAGAGCACCACGCACTGGTCGCCGTACTTTTTCGCCGCCTGGGCGATGATACCGGGGGCGGCAATGGCCCCGGAGTTGACGCTGACCTTATCCGCGCCGCACTTCAGCACCCGGTCGAAATCGTCCAGACTCCGGATGCCGCCCCCCACCGTAAGGGGGATAAAAATTTCAGAGGCCACCCGGCGCAGCACGTCCGTGAACAGCTCCCGACCCTCGAACGAGGCGGTGATGTCGTAAAATACCAGCTCGTCTGCGCCGGAGTCGTTGTAAAACCGGGCCATATCCACCGGGTCCGCCATGTCCTTCAGGCCCTCAAAATTCACGCCCTTGACCACCCGCCCGTTCTTCACGTCAAGACACGGGATAATCCTCTTCGCCAGCATGGGCCTCTCTCCTCATATAATTATTTACGGTCCTGTACCGTATAAAACTTGTTATCCTTAATGCATATACAGGAAGCGGAAGTCAGGGAAGCGGGATCTGACCGCTGTTGATGCAGTCGCCTGCAAAATGTGCTGTTAAAGAAAAAAATACGAATGGGGAGGGTTCTCCATGTTAAACAATCACGGATTTGATGTTTGGTTTGGAAGTTATGACTTTTCCGTAAGGGAAGCCGATGCAAACAATCAATACCCTTTCGCTGAATATACGAATCTGATGAACGCCATATATGGAACCATTATGAATTACTCTCCCGTAAAGATTTTTGACATCGGCTTTGGAACCGCACTGTTAACTTCCAAGCTCTATGATGCAGGCAACTATATTACCGGAATTGATTTTTCGTCCGAGATGCTTAAAATAGCTTCCTTAAAAATGCCGAAGGCAAATCTGCTGCAATGGGATTTTTCACGTGGGCTTCCCCCTGCACTGAACAACCAGTCTTTTGACTTTATAGTCAGTACATACGCTCTCCACCATCTTACGGACGATGTAAAGGCCGGCTTTATTTCCTCATTGCTCAATTTACTTGAGGCAACGGGGGTTATTCTGATCGGCGATGTATGTTTCCGCACAAGAGGGGGCCTTCTCCTGTGCAAAGATACCTGGGGAGATAACTGGGATGACAGTGAGGCTTATTTCGTGTTTTCCGAACTACAGGAGCGATTGACCCCCATATGCGACCTTGCCTTCCATGAGTTTTCTTTTTTCGCCGGAGTGATTGAAATCCGATAAAAGATTTGATTCTATAAGGCACAGCCCGGGATTTTCTAAAACAGGGGCGGTTCATCGTCGGACTCGTCCCGGCGGTCTCCCGCCGCGTCCAGACACATGCCCAGATCCAATTTCCCGTCATAGACAGCCTTACCCAAGATCGCCCCGGCTGTCCCCAGCTCATTCAGCGCCCGGATCTCCAGAAGGTCGCTGATGCCGCCGGAGGCCACGATATCCAATCCCTCCAGTTCCGCCAGACGGCGGTAAGCATCCAGATTTGTCCCGGAGAGGGCTCCATCTTTGGAGATATCTGTATAGATGACGGTCTGCACCCCCGCGTCCCGCAGACGCCGACAGAAGTCAAAGCTGTCCATATCGCTGGTTTTCAGCCAGCCATGGGTCGCCACCTTGCCGTCCCGCGCATCCACACCCACGGCCAGCTTCTCCCTATACCGCTGGGCCATGCGCTCTGTAAAGGAAAAATCCTCCACGGCGGCAGTACCCAAAATACAGCGGTTCACACCCAAATCCAGATACTGCCGGATACGTTCCTCCGTGCGGATTCCGCCGCCCACCTCGATAAACGCATGGCCCTGCTGCACCAGCGCCTCAATCTCCACCCAGTTGGCCATGCTGGGCTGGCCGTCCTTCGCGCCGTCCAGATCGACGACGTGCAGGTGCCGGGCCCCGGCCCGGATGAAGCGGCGGGCCACGCCGCAGGGCTGGGCGGAATAAACGGTCATCTGATCGTAATCCCCCCGCAGCAGCCTGACGGCTCTGCCGTCCCGCAGGTCAATGGCGGGAAAAATCTGCATAAAAACCTCCCCGCGCCCTTTGGCGCATAAATCAAAATAGCTCTCACACGGGCTGCCTGTCGCAGAACATTCTGCGGCAAGCGGTATTCAAAGACAGCGCAGAACAATCTACGGACTGCGTCTTAAAGCTCCCCAAACGCTTTCAGCAGCCGAAGCCCCGCGTCCCCGGATTTCTCCGGGTGAAACTGGGTGCCCCAGACGCTGCCCCGGCGCACTGCACCGGGGACGGCCACGCCGCCGTAGTCGGAGACGGCAAGGGTGCTCCCGGCACAGCTTTTCGCGTAAAAACTGTGGACATAATAGACGTACTCCCCATCCCGGAAATACTTAAACAGGGGATCGTCCCGCCGGATGCTAAGGCTGTTCCAGCCCATGTGGGGTACCTTCAGCGACGAGTCGTTCAAATCCGGTTTCAAGCTGTCCACCACGCCGGGGATAAAGCCCAGACCGTCGTGCTCGCCGTATTCAAAGCCCTTATCGAACAGCAGCTGCATCCCAAGACAGATGCCAAGCATCGGCTTTTTTCGGCTCTCCTCCCGCAAAACGGGCACCAGCCCCGTGGCGTCCAGCTTCGCCTTCGCGTCCCCGAACGCGCCCACACCAGGGAGGATGATGCGCCCCGCCGCCCGGAGGCGGTCCGGGTCCGCCGTCACCTCCGGCGCAAGGCCCAGAACTTTCAGGCTGGAGGTCAGGGAAAACAGGTTCCCCACCCCGTAATCTACAATTGCAATCATATCACAGCGTCCCTTTCGTGCTTGGAATTTCTCCGGCACGCTCCGGGTCCATACCCGCCGCCATGTGGAGCGCCCGACCCGCGCCCTTGAACGCGGCCTCCAGAATGTGGTGGGTATTTTCACCGCAGAGCTGGCGGAAGTGGAGCGCACAGGGGCACTGACGCACAAAGCCCAGCCAGAATTCCTTGCCCAGCTCCGCATCGAAAGTCCCCACCTTTTGGGCGGGTAGGTCCAGCCCCCAGCCCAGAAAATCCCGGCCTGAGAGGTCCACGGCGCAGAGCACCAGCGTCTCGTCCATGGGGAGCAGGAACTGCCCATACCGGGCGATGCCCCGCTTGTCCCCCAGCGCTTTTGTAAATGCCTGGCCCAGAGCGATGCCGATATCTTCCACGGTGTGATGATCGTCCACGTCCGTGTCGCCCCGGCAGGCGATATTCAGGTCAAACCGCCCATGGGAGGCAAAAAGCGTTAGCATGTGGTTCAAAAAGCCGCAGCCGGTGTCAATTTTTGACTTGCCGATCCCGTCCAGGTCCAGGCTCAGCTCAATTTTCGTCTCGTTGGTGTTTCGTATAATCTCCGCTCGGCGCATGGCTCACATCTCCCCCAGCAGTTTTTTGATCTCCTCCACCATCTGCTCCATCTGCTCCGAAGACCCAATGGTAATGCGGTAGAAATCCCGGATGCGGTCCTCATCGAACCAGCGCACCAGAATGCCGTTTTCCTTCAGCTTCCGATACAGTTCCCCGTTGGGAAAGCTCTTCGACGCGGCAAAGACGAAGTTCGCCCGGGAGGGTAGAACGGTAAAGCCCAGTTCCTCCAGCGTCTTCGTCGTCCAGGTCCGGGTCTTTTGGATGGCGGCGGTACACTTCTGGAAATACGCCTCGTCCTCCATGGCCGCGGCTCCCGCCACAATGGACAGCCGGTTTACATTATAGGGGTTGAAGCTGTATTTTACCCGGTTCAGGTCCGCAATCAGGTCCGAATCCCCCAGTGCAAAGCCCAGCCGTCCTCCGGCCAGATTCCGGCTTTTTGAGAAGGTCTGGACCACCAGCAAATTGTCATACCGGCACAGAAGGGGAACACAGCTCTCCCCACCGAAATCCACATACGCCTCGTCCACGATCACCACCCGGTCCCGGTCCGCCTCCAGCAGGCGCTGAATCTGCGCGGTGGGCAGCTCCACGCCAGTGAGGGCGTTGGGGTTGGCAAGGACGATGGTTCCATGATCGTCCATGTAATCGTCCACATCGATGGTGAAGTCTGCTTTCAGAGGGACAACGTTGGCCTCAATCCCGTAAAACGCGGCCCAGACCTTGTAAAATCCATAGGACACGTCCGGGAATGCCACGCTCTTTCCCTTGCCGCAAAACGCCCGGAACGCAAAGGAGAGCAGCTCATCGGACCCGTTGCCCGCCAACACCTGCTCCGGTTTAAGTTCATACCGTCTGGCGATGGCGCGGGTCAATTGGCCGCAGGTGGGGTCCGAATAGAGGTTCAGTTTCAAAAGCTCCGCCTGTGAAACGGCCTTCACCACCTTGGGCGAGGGTGGAAACGGGCTTTCGTTGGTATTCAGCTTGACATACTGCATATCCACCGGCTGCTCGCCGGGGGTATAGGGTTCCAGCCGACCCGCCTCGCAGGAAATAAAACGGCTCATTGCCCACTCTCCTTTCCGTTTTGTCCGTCCCGCGCCGCGATGGCGCGGGCGTGGGCCTCCAGGCCCTCCTGCCGGGCAAAGCCCTGAACCCGGGGAGACACGGATTGCAGCGCCTGGCACGTATAGTAGAGGAAGCTGGACCTTTTTACGAAATCGTCCACGCCGAGAGGGCTTGAAAACCGCGCCGTGCCGGAGGTGGGCAGGGTGTGGTTTGGCCCCGCGAAATAGTCCCCCAGCGCCTCCGGGGCATTTCGGCCCAGAAAGACGCTGCCCGCGTTGCGGATAAGCGGAAGCAGCGCAAACGGCTCGTCTACACACAGCTCCAAGTGCTCCGGGGCAATGCGGTTGGCGGCCTCCACCGCCTTTTCCAGCGAATCCGTAATAATAATCTTCCCGTTGTTGTCGATGGAGGCCCGGGCCACCTCCCTCCGGGGCAGCGTCTCCAATTGAATCTCCAGCTCGTCCCGGACCGCCTCCGCCAGCGCGCGGCTGTCCGTCACCAGCACGGCGGAGGCCAGCTTGTCGTGCTCCGCTTGACTCAGCATATCCGCCGCCACCCATCCCGGGTCGGACTTTCCATCCGCCAGCACCAGAATTTCGCTGGGACCGGCGATCATATCGATGCTGACAAGGCCGAACACCTTCCGTTTTGCCGCTGCCACATAGACCCCGCCGGGGCCCACAATCTTATCCACCTTCGGCACGCTCTTTGTCCCGTAGGCCATGGCGGCAACAGCCTGAGCGCCGCCGCACTTTAAGATCCTCGTAACCCCCGCAATCTTTGCCGCCGCCAGAGCCGCCGGCGCAATGGTTCCATCCGGCGCGGGGGGCGTCGCCATAATAATCTCCCGCACACCCGCGATCTTCGCCGGGATCACGTCCATCAAAACCGTGGATGGAAACGCCACAGGCGTTCCCGGTACGCAGACGCCCACGGACTCGATGGGCGTGTATCTCTGCCCCATGACGACGCCGGGCTTATCGGTGAGGACGAAATCGTCGTGGGTCTGGCGGCTGTGGAACGCGCGGATGTTCTCCGCCGCCATACGGAGCGTCTCCAGAAACTCCGGGGCCACCTGGGCCTCAGCCGCGTCCAGCTCGGCCTCCGTCACAAAAAGGCCGTCCAGCTCCGCGCCGTCGAATTGCTTTTCAAAGCTTCGCAGCGCCGCGTCGCCCTCCGCCCGCACGGCGGCCAGAACGGCGTCCACTGCGGCGTCCACGTTTTCTTCCGTCAAAATCGCCCGGGTCAAAATTTCCGATGCTGGGACCTTGTCAAAATCAAAGAGCCGAATCACTCTCCGTCACCTCCGAAAGCTTCCGCAGCAGCGCGGTAATTTCCCTGTTTTTAAACTGATAGCTGGCCTTGTTTGCAATAAACCGGGCCGAAATGGGCATAAATTCTTTGATGACCTTCAGATTGTTTTCCTTCAGCGTCGTCCCGGTCTCCACAATATCCACGATCACATCGCTGAGACCCAAAATCGGGGCCAGCTCGATGGAACCGTTGAGCTTGATAATGTCAATGTCCCGGCCCTTGGCGGCATAATACGCCTTGGCGATGTTGATAAACTTTGTCGCCACCCGCAGCGTCCGGCCGGGGTCGTCCGCAAAATTTCCCGGCCCCGCCACGCACATCCGGCACTTGCCAAGGCCCGTGTCCAAAAGCTCATACACATCCGCGCCGGACTCCTGCAATACGTCCTTGCCCACGATGCCGATATCCGCCGCGCCGTGCTCTACGTAGATCGCCACGTCGCTGGGCTTCACTAGAAAGTAACGGATACCCGCCGACGGGTTTTCCACCACCAGCTTGCGGCTGTCGGCGTATCCCCCGGGGTAGCCGTACCCCGCGCCGGAGAGCAAGTCATATACCTTGTCCCCCAGTCGGCCCTTGGGCAGCGCCACGTTCAGCATCACCTTTTCCCCGGCGGACTTCTCCACCGGCGGTTCCGGGGTTTCCAGTCTTTGGAGTTCATCCTGATACAGCGCGAAACCGATTGCCCGTGCGCCGGACGTGAACTGATCGGCCAGCGGATCATACCGCCCGCCACGAAGGATGGCCCGGGGGATTCCCGCGAGATATCCCTGAAACACCACGCCGTTATAATAGCTGATGTCGTTGACAAGAGACAAGTCCAGCTTCAGCTTCTTTGTCTCGCCCCGCTCCTCCAGCATCCGGCAAACCGTTTTCAGCTCCTTGAGCGCCGCTCCCATGGACGCATTCAGAGCCAACGGCTCCGCCTTTTCAAGAACGGTTTCCCACGGGCCGGTCAATGTAATCAGGGAGCACAGTGCGTCCGCTCCCTGAGAGGACAATCCCGCGCCGAAGGCGATTTTTTGCAGCTCATGGGCGTTTTTATCCCGGATGCAGCCAAGAAGCTTCAAATGGACGGCCTCCGGCGCCCCCACCGCGTCCAGCAGTCCCGCCACAAAACCCATATGGCTCAGCTCCAGCACAAAATCCGGTCCCGCCAGAGCCAGACTGTTCAGCGCCAGAGACAGCACCTCCGCCTCAATCTCGTCGTTCAGCGCGCCGATGTACTCAAGCCCTGTCTGGCCGATCTCCTGAAAGGTGTGGCTCTCCTGACTGGGGCGGTAAACGTTTTCCGTATAGTAATAGCGCTTGCACTCCTCCGGCTCCGGCTGGGCGTTTTTTGCGATGGACAGCGTCACATCCGGCTTCATAGCCAGCAGCCGCCCGTCCAGGTCCGTAAAGGTGAGGACCTGCTCACTGGAGAGGAACCGCCGATACTCCTGATATAAACTGTATTCCTCGAATCGACCCACATGATACTTGCGGCATCCGGCTTTTTCATACAGCAGACGCAGGCGCAGCGAAAGCAGCTCCTGCGGTTTCAATATTCCCAGATCCAACTCCATATGTCCCTCCGTTGTCCGCCCATGTCGGACAGTTTAATGATTTTATAATACTTCATCCAGATATCAAAGTAAAGTACATTTTTTTCTACGGGGTAAATTTCCCCTTTTGCACAAAGATGCGCCGCTCCTGTTTCCCACGCCTCGTCATTTTCCCCACGGACCCGCCCCTCCGTCAAAAAATTCTTTGGAGAGATTTTGCAATATGCACTAGCGCCAATGATTTTTAAGTCTACTGATTCTGCGAATTTTCTTTCCGAGAACAGCAACGCCTCTAACCCCATTGGGACCGGGTGAAGATCCCGATGAAAGTTCGCCATCAGGATGACGCAGTCGAGCGGAGCGGGTGTCCGGGCAGGAAACTGCCTTGCGGACATTGAAAAACAATCGGCATAAAAACAAGGTGCGAACGGCTATCGCCGCCCGCACCCGTGCAATCGCATCCGCTCATAAAAGCACCTGTAAACGGGGCCAATACCATTTCGGGGCCGTCCGCCTTCACGCCATCAAAAGCGCCATATAGCCCACATACAGTCCCAGCAGCGCAAACCCCTGCCAGCGGTAAAACCGTCCCGTAACCAGCGGCGGCAGCATGGCGACCGCTCCCACCACCAGACAGGCGGGCAGATCCAGCGCGGTGGTCTGGTGCCCGATGGCGAGGCTCCCCCCGGAGATGGCGGAGCACACCGGAAGAATCAGCGTCAGGTCAATCACGTTGGCTCCCACGATGTTGCCGATGGACATGGACGCCTCTTTTTTCAAGATGGCGGTCAGTGTGGTCACCAGCTCCGGAAGGGACGTACCCACCGCCACCAGCGTCACGCCGATGATGCTGGCCGGTACGCCCAACCGGAGAGCCAGTTCGCTGCCATAGTCGATCAGCAGCTGGGATCCGATGATAATACCCGCCACGCCCAGGGCAAACATGCTCAGTTTTGAGACCATCTTCCGGTGGGAAGCCGCGTGGCGGCGGGGTCTGTTCTCCCGGTCCGACGCCATGCTGATTTTTGCATCGTAAATGTTGTTTCCAAGGTACAGAGCAAAGACTGCAAACAGTAGCAGGCTGGGAACCAGCGGCAGGCTTCCGCCCTGGCACAGGACGGTCAGCAGCACCGCACCGAAGAGCATCAGAATCGCCTTGAGCGTAAACTGCCCGCGGTTGACGACGGAGGGCATACAAAGTACGGAGATACCCAGAATCAGGCCGATATTGGCGGTAACGGACCCCACCGCGTTGCCGACGGCCAGATCAATCTCCCCCTCCAGCACGCCGGTGATGGATACTGTCAGCTCCGGCAACGTCGTTGCGATGGACACCACCGTGGCGCCCACGATGAATCGCGGGATACCGGAGGTCTCCGCAATCCACACCGCACCGTCCAGGAACCAGTCTCCGCCCTTGACAATCAGTATAAGACCCAATAAAAACAGGAAAATCACCACAGCCAGATTCACGGCGCGCTCCACTCCTTCTCTGCCCCGCATATTTTTATGGGGAACTCGTCTATCAGGATATGCAGACTTGGGGCAAAATACAATCGAAAAAGGTGTCGTCGATGGGCGCGGCCTCTTCCGTCACAAAAAAATCAAATAAATTAATAAGGGATCGTGTCGCCGCCGGGGATGAAGCAGCCGAACACAATCAGGAGCGCTCTCACCGTGCATCCGCTGTGCTTCTGCAAAATATTCCCTCAAACATCCACGAAAGCCTGCCCGCAATCAAGCCATCTCCGGTTTCCATTCTCTGGGGCGGATATTCTTTTCCAGAATCAGCCGCTCAGCCGTTCCGGCATCCACGGGAGAAAACCCATACTGGGAGAAAAATCGCAGCGCGGGATCGTTGCCCCGCTGAATGGCAAGGCGCAGCTTCTCCCGCCCCAGCGCCCGATAGCGCAAAACAGCCTGTCCCAGCATCTGGATGCCCAGTCCCCGGGAACGGCAGGGTTTTTCCATGCAGTAAAGAGAGATCCAGCCGGTTTTCTCCGCCGCCTCCTTTTCCGGGTTCAGCTGCAAAACGCCCGCAAGTTCTCCCTCTATGTAGGCGCTCAGTGTGACCCGCTCCGCCGCCTCCCGTAAGAGAACGTCCGCGCTGAAGCCCCGGGTCTCACCCGCGGCGGTCCAGCCGTCCCGAATACAGGCGGTCAAGGCCTCGGCCTGCGCCGGAAGCTCCACCGGGCGGAAGTACAGTCCCGGCTCCACCCCATTGGGATGCTTCCACCAGTTCTGACTGGCGAATGTGGACAGCGCTTTCACATGCCTGTTGTCATCCCGGTAGATCAAACGGAGCTTTCCGTTTTCATATACTACTTTGGAAACGGCGGTGTTGTCGCCGTGGGGCGTCTTGCCCATTTCGCTCAGATCGTAACCCTCCAGCGCACCCAGCACCAGCCGCAATGCGCAGCCGTGGGAGAATACCGCCACGGTTTTGCCCTCGTTCTTCTCCGCGATGTCCCGCAGGGCGGCCAGCATCCGATCCCGGACGGCGGCCATGGTCTCCCCGCCCTCCACATGCCACAGATCGGGCCGTGAGGTGAACAGGCCCAGCTTCTCCGTCTCCTCGATGCCGATCTCGCCCCATGTCTTTTCCTCCCACTCGCCCACGCAGATCTCCCGCAGGTCTTTTCGTTTTTGAATGGGCAGGTGCTTCGTGTTGGCGATGGCTCCCGCAGTGATGCAGGTTCGGGTCAGGTCGCTGGAATACACCGCGTCGATCAGCTCATCTCGAAACCGCTCCGCCAGTGCGGCGATCTGTTGATATCCCCGGTCGGTGATAATGCTGTCACACTGGCCCTGGGCAATGCGGTACAGGTTTCCCTCCGCCTCAGCGTGGCGGATCAGGTACAGGGTGGTCATGACAAGGCCTCTTTTCTTTGTTTTTTATTTAACGTAGCACCGCTGAAAAAGCAGGGTGCAGTAACCGTGGTGAATATGGTGAAATAAGTACATGGATAAACAAATCAGTTTGTCCGGGCTGAACGATGAACTGGCTCAGGTGCGGACGAATAAAAATTTCTCGAGCAGATGGAGCGGATTGTTCCGCGGATGGAATGGGAATCTATGATCCGACCGTGCTATTACAAAGGAGAGCACGAGAATTAAGCTACCGGTTAGAGCGGATACTGTGGCTGTTGCGAAACCTTATAATCTGTACGACGAGGTGGCGGTGTCGGAAAACATTGACAGCCGCGCCTTTTCAGAGTTCTGAGATGTGGAATCCGGAAATCAGGTGCCGGATGGTGATACGCTTGGGCGGTTTCGAAATATTTTGGCGGGGAACAGATTGCCGGGAAAGCTGCTTACTCAGGTGGCCGAGCAGCTTCAGGCAAGGGATTTGCTGCTGAAAAAAGAAACAATCGTGGATTCCGCCATCATTTCCGCGCCGTCCTCTACGGAGAATCGCGAACATTAGCGCGATCCGGAAGCCCATCAGGTCAAAAAGGGCAACAAGGGCGCTTCGGGTAAAAAGCGCATGTGGGCGTTGACAAGGGCGGCGGACTGGTGTACACACACAATCACCTCCGCCAATATCCACGAAGTTTTCACTGCTTCCGAACTACTGACCGGCAATGAAGAAACCGTCTATGATAACAGCGAAGAACCAGTCCTACACCGCCTGCCAATTTTTGCGGGCAGCGCAGTCTCTTTATGCCGTTGTGCGGTATTGCCTTTGATTTGATTATATAGAATCCGGTGGTATTTGGCAAATTAAATTCTGGCATAAGATCTGATGGATGTGAGATAATACTTCAAGACCGCAAAAGGAGTGACGAATATGAGGAACAATGCCGAGTTTTGGTTCGGCATGGGCGCCGGAATGGCTGCGGGTGCTATGCTTGGAATGATGATGCCCTCCGGGAAAAATTCCATGAAAACTCAGGTGGGTAAAAGCATTCAAAAACTGGGTGTCGCCGTGGATCACACCGTGGACAACTTCGTTTCCAACATGCATTGACGCGAAAAGCGGAGGGACGTTTGGCCCTCCGCTTTTTCTACGTTTCCTAGGAGCAATTGAAACTGCGTAGTTCTCAGATTTTTGCAAATATTGGCACACCGTCAGGCAAAATTTTTTTCCTTGACATTTCGGCGGGTTTTGGTATAATAATAAAGCTGTCGTGTGGCAGTGAATTGCATGTGTTCAGTTTTCCTGAGCAACTATGGAGAAGTCGCCTAGTTGGTCGAGGGCGCATGATTGGAAATCATGTAAACCTTAACGGGTTTCAAGGGTTCGAATCCCTTCTTCTCCGCCAAAAATTGACCGAAGCATTGATACAATGCTTCGGTCAACTCTTTTATTATTCGTATCAAGAAAGCCTGCAATACAAGGGATTTGCCCCATAGGGGTATTCAAATTTCTTTGTATCGCAGGCTTTTCTGCGTTGTGGGGCTTTTCCGGCACTCTTGTCTCAAGGCTGAATTTGAATACCCCTTGAGGAAAAATAAAATAGTTCTACGGAAAATAACAGGGTTCAAGGACTAATAAAAGTGTATGATTCGCTCCGACCAAACACTTTGATTGATGATGATATTTGGTCTATTCCACTCTTTTCGCTGAATACTTCGTGGAGCGCCTCCTCTTGATGCCATCCCCGCCAATCTCGATATTGCTCTGGTGGGTACGCTCTTCTTGGACTTGGTCGGACATATCCTCTGGGATTATCGGCTTATTATTTTCCTCGGCGCGTAACGCTCCACTCAATCATCATTAGATATCCATTGGTTTTTGTGAAAACACAAAAACATAAATAAATATCATCAAATAATAACAAACCAATTGAATAGTTGCGTTTTCTATGCTATACTTTATTGTGCGTTTGTATAGCCACCAGAAATTTGACGAGGTGAAAAGATGAGCGAGATTATCAATGACAAGTGGATTAATATTGATGAAGCAGCTACCTATTTAGGCGTGAAGTCTGTCACTGTAAGAGACTGGATAAGAAAAGATAAAGGAATGCCAGCCCACAAGATAGGAAAACAATGGAAGTTTAAAGTGTCCGAGCTTGATGAGTGGGTCAAGAGTGGCAGAAGCGCTATTGATTGACTGAAATTTTAGCATACACGAGGAGCCAAAATGGAGTACTTTTATACCATATCAAAGAAAAAAATCACACGGAATATACAGTTTAAACTGCGTAGATATTCATCTGACATAACATCATCCGAAATTAGCGGAGATACTTTTTTTACGGGAGAAGAGGATTATGAGCAAAGATGGCTGCAATGCAAAGAAAAGCCTATTAGCCGAGAAACCAATGGCAACATTAGAGTTGTTGATCTCTTCTGTGGTTGTGGTGGACTTTCACTTGGAATATCAGAAGCCTGTCGCGCATTAGAATATAAATTTGAAGCGGTTCTTGCCGCCGATTTAGATGAAACAGCATTGAATGTTTATAAAAAGAATTTTTCTCCCCAATTTGCCCTTGACAAACCGATAGAAACTTATATTGATTCAAACATTGGTGATCCTCTATCTGATTACGAGAGGAATTTCATATCGATGGTGGGTAATGTTGATGTATTAATAGGTGGGCCACCATGTCAAGGAAATTCCGACTTGAATAATCATACTCGTCGTTCAGACCCAAGAAATCTCTTATATTTGCGAATGATTCGTTGCGCGGAAATCGTCAAGCCAAAATATATTTTGATAGAAAATGTTCCTGGAGTTCAACACGACAAACATGGTGTCGTAGATATTGCAAAATCAACGCTTGAAGATATGGGATACCGATTAGACAGCGGAATTATTGATATGTCTGCTATTGGAGTCCCTCAAAAGAGAAAGCGTTTCTTTCTAATAGCGTCAAAAACAGAGGATGTTTCTTTATCTAATGCGATAACATGGCACACGGCGCCGTCCAGAACGCTTGGCTGGGCAATTGGCGATTTGATTGATTATTGCAATAATAAGGTGTTTGACACTCCGGCAAATTCATCATTAAGGAATAAAGAGCGAATTGACTACCTCTTTGAAAACGATTTATTTGATCTACCAAACAGTGAGCGCCCAGATTGTCACCGGCTAAAAAAGCATAGTTATACTTCTGTGTATGGTCGTATGCATTGGGATATTCCCTCCCCAACAATTACCGGCGGTTTCGGCTCAAATGGCCAAGGTCGATTCGTTCACCCATATAAGCGCAGAACAATAACCCCGCATGAAGCTGCACGACTTCAATTTTTCCCAGACTATTTCAATTTTGATGGCGTAAAGCGGAGAGAACTACAACAAATAATTGGTAATGCAGTACCGTCAAAAGCAAGTTATATTATCGGTATTGAATTTCTCGCACCGAAGGAGGACTAATCAATGCCATCATCTTTGACCATCGCAGGTTTTTTTGCCGGTATTGGGGGCATTGAAGAGGGCTTCCATAAAGAGGGCGCTTCATCTGTATTCTTTTGCGAGAAAGATGAACGCGCAAGAACAGTATTACAAAGCCATTTTCCGGGTGTGCCCATTGCTGGCGATATTCAGGATGTGATAAGCATACCTAAAGTAGATATTATCACCGCTGGTTTTCCGTGTCAGGATTTGAGTCAAGCAGGTTTGAAAAAAGGTATTGGAGGCACACAATCCGGTTTAGTACAACACCTTTTTCGAATAATTGATTCAATAGAAAAGTCGGCGCGTCCAGAGTGGATCGTCATTGAAAATGTATCGTATATGATTAGTTTGGATTCTGGGAATGCAATAAAGTATTTGACCGGAGAGCTTGAGCGCCTCGGTTATTCTTGGGGATACCGAATTGTCGACGCAAGGGCTTTTGGCGTTCCGCAGAGAAGACTTCGCTTACTTTTGGTTGCAGCTAGGCACGCTGATGTTCGTGAGGTTTTGTTTTCTCAGAATATCGAAGACCCACCAGTTGATGATACCATTGGGAACGTAGATAATGCAGGCTATTATGGGTTCTACTGGACAGAAGGAAAGCGAGGGCTTGGGTGGACTGTAGACGGTGTACCAACATTGAAAATTGGGTCAAAAATCGGCATTCCATCTCCTCCGGCAATTTGGATACCAAAAGAGGATTTTTTCGGCACTCCAGATATTCGAGATTCTGAAAGGTTACAAGGGTTTGAAATTGATTGGACTTTACCTACTATGAGCCTACCAAAGGCTAAACAAGGAGATCGGTGGCATTTGGTCGGCAATGCTGTATGCGTAAATATGTCGCGCTGGCTTGCGTCTCAAATAATTTCTCCCGGGCAGTATCACCCTTCACTTGAAAAGGAAATACATCGCAAAAAATGGCCTAAGGCGGCTTATGGCTATAAGGGTAAGGTGTTTGAAGTTTCCGTGAGCACTTGGCCAGTATGTACGCAAGGAGAGCCTCTACACAATTTCTTGAATTTTCCACTAAAGCCATTATCACATAAAGGTATGAACGGATTTTACACACGCGCCGTTAATTCGGAATTGATAAACTACCCTAATTGCTTTATTGGGTCTATGGAAAAGTATCTTAAAGATATTGAAGGAGGCACATATGAGTTTAGTGAATGATTTTAACAATGAGGTTTGTTCAATTGAGTCGCGATTTGAAGGCGGTCTAAGCAACACAAGCACGAAGAAATTCGACAATTTGTTGCCCATTGTATCAAAAATCACCGGGGTTGATGAAAAGGAAATCTATATTACTGCTGCAGCATCCAGAGCAAGCAATCTATGGAATCGTTTGGCGCAAGGCAAACCTTTAACCAATCACTACACTCTTGCCGTTGGCCTAATTGGCGAAGCCGGGCTTGAATCTGGATTATCACCTGCAAAGCGATTTATTGGTGATGGTGTAGGGCACTATGATGCTATTTGTTTGGCAACAAAAGCAAATAGCATATGGAACATAGTTGCGGTTCTTGAAAAAACGACTTTTAGCGTAAGCGATATGGTAAAGATAGTATACCCTGAAGTCCAAGTTGAGAAAGCCATTACAAGTTCAAATAATGAGAGCAGCAATTCAGATGTTAATTCAAACGCAGCGAGCGTACCGTTTGCATGGTATGTCGGTGCGTGTGGAAATAACGATGATGGAAAATGGACGGATTTTTCGGATGCCTATATTTTGGAGGGGCGTTGGGAAAATCGTTACAATGATAGGTTCATTGACGACGTAAAAAGGATGAACGTGGGTGACCGTATTGTAATCAAAGCAGCTTATACAAAGAAAAAAGGACTCCCTTTCGATAACCATGGTAAGACCGTGGGCGTAATGGGAATAAAGGCCATCGGTACAATTACAGATAACTCAGACGACGGTAAAAACATCAAAGTTCAGTGGGAGAAAATATCGCCCATTAGGGAGTGGTATGGTGATGGAATTCTGAGACAAACGGTTCATTTCGTTGAAGCCTCTGCAGGATATATTAAGGCAGCACTCCTTCGCTTCACGTTTGATGATATGGCCCAAGATTATTCGCTTTGTGAAGAACAGTATGCCGATGATACTGCTCCAGAGATTATGGAAGGGACTTCACAAATCGATCCATACACAAAGACTGACTTTCTGGACGATGTGTTTATGGAAAGTGATGAATACGATAAGCTAAAGCAACTCCTTGAATACAAGAAAAATGTCATTCTAAAAGGTGCTCCGGGAGTCGGAAAAACCTTCCTTGCCAAGCGATTTGCATATTCTATAATGGGATGTAAAAACGATAATAATGTTGAAATGATACAGTTCCATCAAAGCTATAGCTATGAAGATTTTATTATGGGTTATAAACCTGTGACTGATGGCTTTGAATTAAAGGAAGGGGTATTCTACCAGTTTTGTAAGAAGGCCGAGCAAGATATTGACCCCAGTAGTAAATATTTCTTCATTATTGATGAAATTAACCGCGGTAATCTTAGCAAGATATTCGGTGAATTAATGATGCTGATTGAGGGTGACAAGCGAGGTGAAACGGTTAAATTAGCATATAGAAATGAAGCATTTACAGTCCCAAGTAATATTTATATCATCGGTATGATGAACACAGCCGATAGAAGTCTGGCAATGATGGATTATGCGCTAAGACGCCGTTTTGCCTTCTTTGAAGTCAAGCCCGCATTTGATAAGCCAAAATTCAAATCCTATATAGAGAAATACATTCGCACAACAAGCGTCGTTGATCAAGTTATTAATCGCTTTACTGAGCTTAATAAAAAAATAGAAGATGAAGAGAACTCCGGACTAGGAAGAGGTTTCTGCATTGGTCACAGCTATTTTTGTATCCCTCCAGTTTTCGGTCAAAGCGATGCAGACTGGTACAAAGCCATAATTGATTTTGAAATATCTCCACTGTTGGATGAGTACTGGTGGGATGATAAAGGCAAGGCTGAAGACTGTAGAACAGACTTGATAAAGGATTAACGAATATGCAGAAGAATAATCCCCCCATTCCAATAAAAAATCTGTTTTATATGCTTTGTTATGCATGGAATGTTCTCGCTGTCATGGACGATGTTAAAGTGGGCAGCGATGATTATGACGATGCATACAATCTTCTTTCGCGTGTGTATTCTTATGGTGTTGGAAAACTCATTCGTTCTGGTTTTCACAGGTCATACATACAACAAACAGAGGAGTTATCCACTTTACGGGGAAAAATCTCTGTGCAGGACAGCATAAACTCACTTTCGATGCAAAGAAAAAAACTTTTCTGCGCATACGATGAATATTCTACGAATGATATATTCAACCAAATCCTGAAATATACAATTGATACACTGTTGCAAAATCCAAATGTAAGTATGATTACAAAAAGAGAACTGAAAAAGCAGGCTGTTTTTTTCGCTGGTATTGAAAGCAAGGCACCGACAAAGGAAAATCGACAGAAGTTAATATTTAACAGAAATAATGTCACATACAAATTGCTGATTAATATTGCTGTGATGCTCTACGACAATACTGTAGTAAACGAGGAAGACGGTCATAACACATTCAAGGACTTTTTCAGGCAAGAACAGATGCACAAGGTTTTTGAATTGTTTATTTTGAATTTCTATGCTCTTCATTTAGATAGAAAAATATACCGTGTTCATGCACCAAAAATCAACTGGCATCTTGAAGAAAATGCTTCTGATATTTGGGGCGGTGCATTTGATATTGATAGTAATCCGGGAGACAGGCGGACCGATATTGTTATTGAAAATAAAGCTCTAAATCTCCAACTTATCTTTGACGCAAAGTACTATAAAAGGACGTTTGTTGAAGCATATATGAATTCGGATGACGAAAGGGCACGCACAGGACACTTAAACCAAATCCGTGGCTACTTAATTGATAGCGAATTTAATGGTAATAAAGTTGGTACACTAATATATCCCATGGTTAATAATAACCTAAAACGCGGACGTGTCTACCCTATTGAAGGGACTCCAATCATAATTAAAACCATTAATTTAAATGATGATTGGGCCAATATAGAATCTGATATGTTGAGTTTTGTATCTAAAATTGAAAGTACCCAGCAAAAAACATAGTTGTTGTTTGGTGAGTACATATCTTTAATTAGGAGGTGTTGACCGTGGCGCAGAACCGTTCATTCAGAGACTATATCGCAAAAAGGTTTGATAACAAGTTTTGGGAAATAGCCGAGCGGTATCTGCAGGACGAGTTCGACGCCTCCTCCCTTACGTTTTACCGCCTCCATCGCCCCGGTCAGTCGGAAATCGATGATGTCAAGGTAGAGCACGTCTGGGTGGACGATTTGCCGGGCATGGGTATACAGTTTGATGTTGCTCTGTCGCTTTCGCTATCCTTCCCGGAGGCAGACCACCATTACGATAACTCCGAAGAAAAGACCGTCTGGATGATGGCAAGGTGCCGTGGGAATCTTGAGCGCCATTTGGATGACTTTACGGTTTTCGACTATTCTGCGTACAACGGCAAAAGCCGCGCACAAAACCCGCTTGATGATTCGCTCGTTCCTTACATTGCCTATGACCAACTGGAAAAAGCGGCGCACGACTTTTTGACATGCCATTACCCAGAGGCGCTTACCATAACTCCGATGGGTAAGCCGCCAATCTGGGTAGACCCTTCCGTGCTTGCAGCGCGATTAGGATTAACCGTGAAAACACAGCGTATCCGCGAAGACACCTCCGTATTTGGGCAGATATTCTTCGAAAATACCGATGTGGCCTTATTTGATGCGGAAACAGGCGGCGATGTTGAGACCAGTATCCCGGAAAAGACCATTCTCGTTGATCCACTGATGTATCTGTTGCGAAATCTGGGGTCGGTAAACAATACCATCATCCATGAGTGCGTTCATTGGGACAAGCATCGCAAGGCATTCGCCCTTGAGAAGCTGTTTAATCCAGATGCATCGTTTATAAGTTGCGAGGTTGTCGGCGGAGCCGCTTCTCCCCTTGCGAAAAAATCAACAGAATTCATGGAGCGCCAGGCTAATCAGCTTGCCCCAAGAATTCAAATGCCGGCTGAACCTTTCCGGGCAAAAGCAAAGGAATATATTTCTCGGTTTATACGGGAGTCCGATGCCAGACATACCATTGATGTCATGGAGGCCGTCATCCGGCAATTAGAGTCGGATTTCAGTGTATCGAAACAGGCAGCGAAAATTCGCCTTGTCGAACTCGGATTTGAGGAGGCTGTCGGCACATTTACATACCTCGACGGCCACTATGTTAAGCCCCATAGTTTCCGAAAAGGCTCCATTAAGCTGAACCAAACCTTCTCTATTGGGGTACAGGATGCGGCCGTTCAGCGTTTTGTTAACCCGGAATTGCGGAAACTGACTGAAGACGGCGACTATCTTTTCGTAGACAATCACTATGTTTACAATGCTCCGCTTTATGTTGAAGCAGGCGAAAACGGCAGACTTGAACTGACAGGCTATGCCCGTGCTCATATGGACGAGTGCTGCCTGGCCTTTGATATGGCAATCGTCAGCAAGGTGTCGGACACATACCACACTGCTTGTTTCTTGAACCGTGAACCGAGCGATATCACTTTTAACATTACCTACCACAACGGTTATCAAAACTCACCTCAGGAACGCCAGGTGGCAATGCGAAAAAAACAGCAGGCCGAATGGCTTGATATCCGCAGACAGATGACAGACGACCCCGAACAATGCATGGAACTGTTGCTCCATTGGAGAGGCATGAAATACACCGAACTCGGTGACGCCATTGACCGAGACCCCAAAACAATAAGCAGGACGGTAAACGGGCAAACCGCTCCAAGCGTCGAAACCGTGGTTCGCATTTGTTTTGGACTTCACCTTCCTCCGACAATAAGCGAGAAGCTACTGGAGGTTCTTCGCTGCCCACTGAAACCAATGGATCCTAATCATCAGTGGATAAAAGAGGCATTATATCTCAAGTACCCGGAGTCACTTGAGGCGGTTAAAGAGTATCTTGGAATGTATGGCATAAAAATATAAAAATAAATTTCATCAAAAGCGGACATAGCGTGTCCGCTCATAAACAGCCCATTTAGACCTACGAGTTAATCGCAGGTCTTTTTTATGGTTCAATTAATATTGTAATACTAATTGCAATTGAACCATTGACATTGTTTGGTTCAATATATATAATATGCTTATAACAATTTGAATGGAGGTGTGATATGTCACGCCAGTTTGATGAATATATGAGCGACAAATACGAAATCGGCGAGGAGCTGCACTCTTTGGTGTCCCCAGATAACTTCGCAGAGTTGATGCAGGCTCTTGAAAGCAGAGATTTGATACAGCAACAGATAGATTCCACTATGCATGATGAGGATGACAGCGGCTGGCAGAATCTTCTTCAGGAGCAGGAGGACTTAATCCGGGAGTATCTCGATGGCATAGGCGAGTTTAATAATGGCTGTCTTATCAGCAACATTACTTTTCTTGCCAAGAAAAGCGGTCTGCGTTTCGGCGACCTTGAAAAGTTGCTTGGAATCAGCACTGGCTACATCTCACGAACGGCTAAGGAGAACTCCTCCAAGCGGCTGAGCATCGATGTCGTCTGGAAAATTGCCCACCTGTTTGAGGTTGACGTGAGAGAGCTTATTGAGACTGATCTCTCTGTTCCAAACAAAAATACCGACCTTGTTCTGCAGTTTATCAAAAAATTGCGTCATCAGACCGAAGAATGTTCCATCGAGTGGCAGCCAGGCGGAGGTTCGATGTATGAACTTGACGGCCATTACTCGGAGATGGGACTTATGTCTGAGGAAGATGAAGTTACCTTCTATCATCCTAACCACATGAATCCAGATATAAAATGGAAACTTGCAGATGATATTTTCTCCTGCGACGATATTGGTGAAGGCAGAAGCCTGGTTATCATTCCATTTCATTCGGACGAGCTACCCAAGGTTAACTACGACTTCATCTTTGTTACCACTACCCCTTGTCACAGTAATCCTAGCGGTGCCAGCTATGATTGGGAAAAAGCCTTTTACACAGCAGACGACCCATTTGGCAGATTACAAGAAAAGGCTGCCGAACTGTACGAAATCATCCGCAACCAGGAGTTTGACGCAAAGGTATCTCCTTCCGTCAGAAGCTTCATCGCCGATTACTTGAAGTGAGGAGGGTGGCTATGGTGCAAAAATCGGTAAAACGCCCAATTCGAGACCTTCACAGCGATAAGTCAACACAGCCTCGCTTCTGTGATGTGATTGTTGAAGGTGACAAGATATTCCTTGAGAAGAAATCAGACAAAAATAAATATGAGAAAATCCCCTGGGATGACGTAGTCTACCAGGTGGAGGCGGCGAAAGCCGCGAATCAATAAAAGAAACTACCGCAATCTGCCCCGTAGCCAATCGAGGAGCTAACCGCCGGAGTTATCTATGAAGCCTGTATCAGGCCGAAATAGATAACTCCGGCTTTTTTGCGTTTTCGGGTTTTTTGACAGGACACGGCGTGTCCCTTGCAAGAAAAAAATCCGTGCTACCATTAACACGGAATCAAGAAAAGCCCTTGTGCTAAAGATTCCAAACTGTCCGCAGGAGCCGCGGATTATACGGCTCTAACAATATATCACATCGCTGAGTGGCCATGAAGCGGTGGAGGTAACATATGAGGTTTCGGGAGCGGTGATAAAGACCGCCTCTGAAGCTCCGATGTGCCGCCACCTTAGTTTCGTGCGCTCATTTTCGGCGAAACGGGGTCTGTGTCCATCGGATGCAGACCCTTCTTTATGTTTCCTCCACTGCCACCCTCGGCGGCATCACAGGAGGAAACACCATGAAAAACTATCAGAAACTGCACTACCAGCACTATTACCGTATGTTCCGCAACGGCGAATCGCTTGAATGCACCCGGCAGGAATGCTTCGCTCCGGCGGAGACACCCACAGCGGACACCCCCTTTGTTCAGAGGTGGTACTACAGCCCCGACCACGAGATGGCAATTCGTCTTCCCAGAAACGTTATGGGCGATGATACCCACAAGGCAAACGCCGCCGACCTCAAGTCACAGGAACGCTGGACGGTGAAAGCGGCCAAGCGCGACGACCTCGAAATCGATAAGCCTATGTCCCGCTCCGACGATGGCGAAGAGAGCGGTTTCGACATTCCGGACGATGCGGACGGCCCCGTTGAGTTCCTTATTAAAAAGGAAACGCGCACGTCCATTCGCATCGCCCTTGAGTCCCTTACTCCGGATGAGCGGTATCTCTGGGGTGAACTTCTGAGCGAGAAGACCAAGGCGAAAATTGCAGAGGAATGCGGCCTGAGCGAGGGCGCTATCCGCAAGCGCGTGAAAAAGCTCGCACAGACGCTTCGTGAAAACACCGCCCTCAAAAATTATTCGGATTAATTTTTGCATTTCGGTACGGTTTCCCTCTCCGCCTGTCCTGTACGAGGTGGAGAGGGACAAAACCTCTCACAAATAAGAACGGAGGTAAACCCAATGACAATCACCGAAATCGGGAACGAACTGGTCAACATTGCGGAAACCCTGGCGCGCGTAATCTCAGAACTCACCTCACTGGCGGACAGCGTGACAAAGCTGAGTACAGCGCTCAAGGCAGACGAGGTCGGCAGTCCCACTCCCAAAGCACCTCAGAAGAAGACCCCACAGCTTGCCGAAGTCCGCGCTCTGCTGGCGGAGATTTCCCGCAGCGGAAAAACGACGGAGGTAAAGAAGCTGCTTAAAAGCCACGGCTGTGAAAAGCTGTCCGAGGTCGAAAGTGGGTTCTATGAAGAGCTCATGGAAAAAGCGAGGGCGCTGTTATGAGTCACGCTCTCCTTTCTCCTTCGGCAAGCCACAGGTGGATAGCTTGTCCAGCGTCGGCGAGGCTTACGGAGTTCCTTGCGGACTCGGAATCAAGCTACGCCTCGGAAGGCACCCTCGCCCACGGTGTGGCGGAGGAGAAACTCAACCACAAGCTCGGAAGAGCTAAAAATCAGCCCGTCTGCGAAGATGTGGAAATGGATGAATACACATCCGATTATGCCGACTTCGTAATGGAACAGACAGAAGAACTCAAAGACCCGGCCATATTTGTTGAACAGCGTGTGGACTGCTCCCTTTATGTCCCTGAGTGCTTTGGCACCTGCGATGCGCTTATCGTGTCGGACGGTGTCCTGCACATCATCGACTTGAAGAGTGGCCGCGGCGTAAAGGTCGACGCGGAAGAGAACGACCAGCTTCGCATATATGTCCTCGGAGCCATGCGGATGTTCGACTTCCTTTATCGGTTTGACACTGTGCGGATGAGCATTTATCAGCCCAGGCTCGGCAATGTGCAGACCTGGGAAACAACTGCGGAGGCACTCACCGAATGGGCGGAAACCGTACTTGCCCCAGCGGCTAAACTCGCATGGAAAGGCGAAGGCGGCTACAAGGCTGGTGATCACTGTCGGTTCTGCAAGGCGAAAGCCGAATGCAGAGCCAGAGCCGAAGTAAATATGGCGCTTGCCGCCTATGACTTCGTCGATCCCGCTCTGCTGCAAATCTGCGAGGTGGCGGACATCCTCGGCAAAATCGACGAATTGGTCTCCTGGGCATCGGACTTCAAGGACTATGCTCTTGCCCAGGCACTTACCGGCACCAAGTATGACGGCTGGAAGGTTGTTGCCGGCAGAAGCAACCGCAAGTACACAGATGAGGATGCCGCCGCTGCTGCGGTCAAGGACGCCGGGTACGACCCATATGAACACAAGCTGCTCGGCATAACGGCAATGACCTCGCTTCTCGGCAGGAAAAAGTTTGATGAACTCCTCGGTGGGCTGACCTGCAAGCCCGAAGGCAAACCTGTACTTGTTCCGACATCGGACAAGCGTAAAGAACTGAACACGGCGGCGGATGATTTCGCCGGCCCTATCGAAAATATGGAGGATTAATATCATGAAAAATACTGTAACCAATCCCACAAAAGTAGTAACCGGCGTCGTTCGCCTCAGTTACGCAAATATCTGGACCGCAAAAAGCATAAATGGCGGTGCGCCCAAGTTTTCCACCTCCGTCCTCATCCCTAAGTCGGACACTGTCACCGTAGCCAAGATTAAGGCGGCTATTCAGGCGGCCTACGAGGAAGGTCAGGGCAAACTGCGCGGCAGCGGCAAAACAGTTCCTCCACTCTCCACTCTGAAAACGCCCCTCCGCGACGGTGACCTTGAACGCCAGGATGATGAAGCGTACAAGGGCTGCTGGTTCGTAAATGCCAACAGCAACAATGCTCCCGGCGTGGTGGACATCCACTGTCAACCCATCTTTGAAACCTCGGAAATCTACTCCGGCGTGTATGCCCGTGTGTCCCTTTCGTTCTATGCATACTCAGCGTCTGGAAACCGCGGAATCGCCTGCGGTCTTCAGAACATCCAAAAAATCAAGGACGGCGAGTCACTCGGCGGTAAGGTAAAGGCTGAAGACGATTTCAATGACGGTTACCAGTCCGATGCCGACGACGACTTTCTGGGTTAAGGGAGGGTGAACGCTATGACACAGATTCAGTCAATGATGCTTTCGGTCTGCTTTGGAGCCGTCGTGGGCTTCCTTATCGGTAATGTCATCTGCATCGTAAAGTATGCGATTGCGGAGCGCAAGGAGAAAAGGCGCATCCGCAAGGAAAAGGAAAAAAAGCAGTAACCTAAACGGGCGGCGGAGGGAGACGGTCTTTCTCCTCCGCTTTTCATATGGAGGAAACGAATATGTGCGATGGCAGTAATTACGATTACCTTGACTATAACGAGGGCAGATGCATGAACGACTCGGAGGATTGCTGCTGCTGGGAGGAGGATGACGATGAAAACTCTGGAACTGGACATTGAGACATTCAGCAGTGTCAGCCTTCAAAAATGCGGCGTGTATAAATACGCTGAGGCTCCGGATTTTCAGATTATCCTCTTCGGATACAGTATGGACGGCGGCAAAGTGATGGTTGTTGACCTTCTACAAGGTGAAACCATACCGCAAGATATTCTCGACGCTCTTACGGACGATACCGTTATTAAATGGGCACACAACAGCGGATTTGAACGGGTGTGTTTGTCTCGGTATCTCGCCGACACGGGTGTCAGCCTGGACTCATTCCATGATAATCACCCGCTGTCCGGGGAATGCGCCCGGTTTCTGAACCCATCCTCCTGGCGATGCTCCATGACCTGGGCGGCTTATCTCGGTCTTCCGCTCTCCCTTTCGGGAGTCGGAGAGATACTCGGTCTTGAAAAGAAAAAACTGACCGAGGGCAAGGAACTCATTAAATTTTTCTGTCAGCCATGTGCGCCGACAAAAGCGAATAGCGGCAGAACGAGAAATCTGCCCTCTGACGCGCCGGAAAAGTGGGGGCTTTTCAAGTCCTATAATCTGCGCGATGTGGAAGTAGAGATGCAGATTCAAAAAAGACTGGTAAAGTTCCCGGTGCCGGATTTCGTATGGGATGAGTATCATCTTTCCGAAGAAATAAACGACAGAGGCGTCGGAGTGGATATGCCGTTCGTGTCCGCCTGTTTGTCTCTGGACGCGAAGTCAACGGACGCACTGACCGAAGCCATGCGGGAACTGACCGCTCTGGAAAACCCCAACAGCGTGGCACAGATCAAGAGCTGGCTTACGGATAACGGGCTTGAGATAGACACCCTCGGCAAAAAGGAAGTGACGGCACAGCTAAAGACCGCTCCGGCGGAGCTTGTGCCGGTGCTGCAGCTCCGCCAACAGCTTGCGAAATCATCCGTAAAGAAATACGCGGCGATGGAGAACGCCGTCTGCACCGACAGCCGTGTCCGTGGAATGTTCATGTTTCTCGGAGCATCGCGCACGGGCCGGTTCGCGGGACGGCTCGTCCAGTTACAAAATCTGCCCCAAAACCATATCCCTGACCTTGCCGAAGCCCGCGATCTTACCAGTGCCAAAGATTACGACGCTCTTGAAATGCTGTATGAGGATATACCGGATACTCTGTCTCAGCTTATCCGCACGGCTTTCGTGCCGCAGAATGGCAGAAAGTTTATCGTATCGGATTTTTCGGCAATTGAGGCGAGAGTCTTATCATGGTTTGCGAAAGAATAGTGGAAAATGGACGCTTTCGCCAAGGGTGAAGACATCTACTGCGCCACCGCCTCGCAGATGTTCCATGTCCCCGTGGTCAAGCACAGCGTAAACAGTGAACTCCGGCAGAAAGGCAAGGTCGCCGAATTGGCCTGCGGCTACGGCGGCTCCGTGGGCGCGCTCAAGGCAATGGGCGCGCTGGAGATGGGACTAAAGGAGTCGGAGCTTCAGCCTATTGTGAACTCATGGCGAGGTGCGAACCCCAATATCGTCAAGTTCTGGTGGGCGGTTGACCGGGCGGCGAAAGCGGCTATCAAAGGCAAGACGAGTACATCCGCTTACGGCATCACGTTTTCATACGAGAGCGGATTTCTTTTCATAAGACTGCCGTCCGGCAGAAGACTCGCCTATGTGAAGCCGAGAATCGGCGAGAACCGCTTCGGCGGTGAAGCTATCACTTATGAGGGTACCGGCGGCACGAAAAAGTGGGAACGGCTTGAAACTTACGGCCCAAAACTGACGGAAAATATCATACAGGCCACAAGTCGGGATATTCTTTGCCATGCCATGAGAACTCTGCGCAGCTGTGACATCGTAGCTCATGTACACGATGAAGTCATCATCGAAGCGGACAGAGGCATGTCCCTTGCGGCGGTTTGCGAACAGATGGGCAGAACCCCGTCCTGGGCTTCCGGTCTTATGCTCCGCGCCGACGGCTACGAATGCGATTTCTATAAAAAAGATTAAATACGGTACGGTTTCCGTCCTTGCCTGTCCTGTACGAGGTGAGGACGGATTTTCCGTTCATCACGAATACTGCGGAGGTAGAGAACATGATTTACACAAAAGCGAAGCTGAAGGACGGCGCGGTCGTGTGTAGTCCCATTACAGCAAAGAACACATATACCTACTGTGCCGTATGCGGCAAGGAAATCCAGATAGACTTGCGGGAGCTTATCCTCGCCAAAGCCGAAGATCCCTATGACACGGACGTAAACTGCGCGGAATGCAGCGCAAAGATGATGCACCGAGGCAATATCGACATTGATGCCGTTATTCGGCTTGCCGACGTTTGTAAGGATATCGGATACGGTATGGAGCTGCACGGACTCTGCGAGGATTTCGAGGTCGATGATATCCGCGCTCTCGCCCCGGAAGAATATGAGCTTTTTGTGGATGAACTCCTCGACAAAATTTCGGAGGTGCGTCATGCCGGATAACAAAAGAACCCTCGTATACATCTGCAGCCCCTATTCCGGTGATGTGGCGGCGAACGTAAAAGCGGCACGGGAATACTGCCGCCTTGCAGTGAAAATGGGGTATATCCCCGTTGCGCCTCATCTTCTGTATCCGCAGTTCATGGATGATAACGACCCGGCGGAACGAAAACTCGGTATGTCCTTTGGCAACTCCCTCATGGACAAATGCGGCGAGGTCTGGATGTGCGGTGACCGCCTCAGCCCCGGTATGGAAGCGGAGTTCGACAGGGCGAGCGAAAGGAACATGACCATAAAATTCGTAACCGAGGAAGACAGGTGCAAAAATTATGGACGACCGCGAGTTTTATAAGCTGTTCGGCGATGAGGTTATCATAACGACTTTACCGGACAGAAAGCACTACCGCATCCCGGCGGACAGAGTCTATGACCGCGTGGTCGAACTCGGTAAAAGCAGGAATGTGTATATCAACCCTAATACGAGAAGAACTGACCTGCAGCCGCATCTCAGAGGCGAAGACGATGATGTGGAAACGCTCATCGCCTTTGTGGCGGATATCGATGTACACGGTCCCGCCCACAAGGAAAGCGAACTGCCGCCGGACAAGGTTTCGGCTATGGCTTTTCTCGATGAGATGAAGATAAAGCCATCAGGCTTCGTGGATTCCGGCTACGGCATATACGGCTATTACCTTTTTAGGGAGCCTGTGTCCCTTGCCGACGATGAAACGCGGGAACGGGCGAAAGGTCTGCTCCGGGGATTCGGAAAACTGCTGATGTCAGAGGCGGCGAAGCGCGGCTGGAAATTGGACAACGTATATAACATCTCACATATGTTTCGCGCTCCGGGCAGTTTAAACCACAAGTTGGGCGAACCCGTGCCGTGTGAGGTCCTGTCTTTTGACGGGCCCCGATACGTGCTTGAGAACTTTTCCGAATATTACGAAAAGTCCCCGTCTTTCGACAGAGAACCGTTTGAGGCAGACCCGGAAACGACGGGCAGCGCAAGCAGAATTATGGAACGCTGCGCTTTTGTGCAGAAACTCAAAAACGACCCCAATAGCGTGACCGAGCCGGAATGGAAAGCGATGTGCGACAACATTTCCCTCGTCCCGGACGGAGCGAAGCTGTTCCATGAATGGAGCGCCCTGTATGACGGCTATTCCGAAGAGGAAACGGAGCGGAAGATTCAGCGGTCGCAAAAGGTCAAGCACCCGGTCACCTGCCGGTATATCCGGGAGAACCTCGGCTTTGACTGCCCAGCGGGCGGCTGTGGAGTTAAGGCTCCCGTTGTTCACGCGCTGCTCTCTCCCCGTGAACAGCTTGAAATACTGCTGACAAAAAAGACGATTGATGGTGTCGAGGCTCTGGACGACCGCACTCTGCATCTTGCGGTATACGCGAAGGGAAAAGCGCCCGCACTCTACGCTCGTCTCAAGCAGCTCATAAAAACATCCGGTGTGGGGATTCAAGATTTCGAACGCGCCGTCAAGTTTACGGCGGATAAAGCCATAGAGCCGGAGTTTGACGATATGCAGGCGGAAATTACCCTGGACGGTATCGACCTTCACGGCGCTGTGGAACCCGCCGGGTACCAGATCAGCATCGAGGAGGGCGTAGTCTATTCGACGCTTATCGGCGGCTATCCCTGCAAAACCTGTCTCTGCCATCAGCCCGTGATCATAACCGCGAGACTTGAGAATATCGACAACGGCATGGAGATGATGGAGCTCGCCTTCATGCGAAACGGTAAATGGAAAACGCTCCGCGCTCCCAGGTCAAACCTGTTTAATAAAACCTCTCTTGTAAAATACGCCGACAGCGGTCTTCTGGTGTCCTCAGACAACTCCGAGGGCATGGTTCGGTATTTCACCAATTATGAAACCGAAAACAGCGGCGTCATTCCCTTTATCCGCAGCGTGAGCAGAATCGGCTGGATAGGAAAAGAGTTCTACCCCTACGTCACAGAGGGAGAGATTGTTTTCGACGGCGACGACGGCGAGGAGATACTCCCGGCGTTAACGGCCAAGGGCGACTTCGCGGTGTGGCTTGAAACCGCAAAAGTACTGCGGGCATCGGCGGTGTCGAGAGCGATGATGGCGGGTTCCTTTGTTTCCCCGATGCTGAGTCTGCTGCAGAACAGAATCATCAACATCCACTTCTGGTACGCATCCGGGAGCGGAAAAACCGCCATGCTAAAGTTCTCTCTTTCCGTCTGGGGCAATCCGCTGAAGCTCATGGGCAATTTTAACTCCACGGCGGTCGGTCTGGAACGCAGAGCCGGAACACTGAAGCATTTGCAGCTTGGTCTGGACGAACTGCAGGTGCTGAACGAAAAACGGCTGTCCTCCTCCACCATCGTGTACTCCCTGGGTAATGGCTACGGCAAAACCAGAGGTTCAAAAAACGGCGGTCTGCAGGAAGTCCCAACCTGGCTTAACAGCATCATCAGCACCGGGGAGCAGCCCATCACCAACGAAACCTCTATGGATGGTGTCAATACCCGCGTTCTGGAGGTTTACGGCCAGCCCATCGAGGATATGGAGTACGGGCGGTACGTCCATCAGATCAGCGAGGATAACTACGGTTTTGCCGGGGAGAAGTTTGTAAGGTATCTGGTTGAAAAGGTTCTGCCGGACAAAGGCAAACTGGGCGGCGATTACACCCGGCTTCGCAGTGAATTGAAAAGCTCCTTTGAAATGCTTGACCTTGGGGATTCCGGCGCACATCTGGACAACATCGCCGCTATTGCCCTTGCCGACAGATATTCCTCCGAGTGTCTCTTTGGTATGAAGGAAGAAAAAGCCATAGCGGAAGCGCTGGAACTTGGCATGACGCTGCTGCACAACTGCAAGTCGCTGGAGAAGGAAGACTCCGTGGACAGAGCGTGGCATTTTGTTGAGGGATGGGTCGCGGAAAACAAGACCCGTTTCGATACGGCTGTATCTCCCTGTTACGGCAAAATTGAGAAGCACCATGTATTTGTTATCGCGTCCGTGCTGCGTGAGGCGCTGGAATTCGCCGGGTTTATCTATACCAAGTGCATCAAGGGCTTTCGCGACAGGGAGTATATCGAGTCCTTTGCCAATTCGGAAGGCGACAATAACAACCAGACTCAGAAACGGGTACAGGGCGTCAACGTCCGTGCTGTTTGCCTCAAAATTGACGTTGATACCGAGGCTGAAGAGTTTCTGTAACGAGAATAACCCCGGTAACACCCTCATTCGGAAGACAACCGTTTATATAAGTAATTTTAATTTGATGGGGGTCGTAAATAAAAAACCCTATACGAGATATATGTTTCTCCTACAAGTAGTTACATTCGTTACATTTATTTTTGTCAGAACGGAGGAGTAAAAGTGAGCGGATATTCGCAGAGATGCATCGCAAAACTGGAGGTTCTCGGTGCTCCCCGCAGCGGATGGACTTGCAAAAACGTCGAGACAATGGAAGACGCGACCTTCGCCTGTGAACTCTGCGATTATGACCGCATCAGATATGTACACGTTATGGCTCATCCACAGTGGAGCGGCGAGTTCCGGGTCGGCTGCGTGTGCGACGGCACCATGTCCGGGAATATGCTGGCGGCGCAGGAGCGTGACGATTCGGCAAAGCGCAGGGAAACTCGGAGACGAGCGTTTCTGAAAAAGCAGTGGGCGGAACATCCGGCGGGATTCATGGTCCTCCCCAAAACCCGCAAAGCAATAACGGCAGAAATAGACAGCTTTCGCGGCAGAGAATTCTACAAGGTAATCGTTGGCGGCGAACCGTACCAGTGGTGGAAAAACCGAAGGATAGAAACCCTTGAGGCGGCAAAAGCTGTGGCATTTGAGGTGCTGGAATATGAAAGAAAAACAGATTGAAAGAAAACTGGTGGGCACGGTCAAGGCAGCGGGAGGCATCGCGCCCAAGTTCGTGTCTCCCGGCTATGATGGGATGCCGGACAGACTCCTTCTCTTTCCGGGCGGCAGGATGACTTTTGTGGAAGTGAAAGCGCCTGGAGAAAAGCCAAGGCCGCTACAAATGGCTAGGCACAGGATGCTTAGAAAACTCGGTTTCAAGGTTTACATCCTTGATGCCGCAACGGACATAGACAAAATTGTGAAGGAGGTGATGCCGGATGAAGTTCATACCCCATGAGTACCAAGGCCATGCAGTCGATTACATCGAAAAGCATAAAAACGCCGCAGTCCTTTTGGATATGGGCCTCGGCTGAGCAAGACGGTCATTACGCTGACGGCGGTTGTCAATCTTCTATTCGACAGCTTTGAATCGCACCGGGTGCTGGTTATAGCACCGCTCCGGGTGGCGAGAGATACATGGCCATCGGAGGTTGAGAAATGGGATCACTTGAAAGACCTCATTATCAGTACGGCGGTCGGTACGGAAGAAGAACGGCTTGCGGCTCTGAGATCAGAAGCCGACATTTACATCATTAACCGCGAGAATGTCCAGTGGCTGGTGGAAAAAAGCGGCCTAACCTTTGACTATGACACCGTGGTTATAGACGAGCTTTCCTCCTTTAAGAACGGGCAGGCGAAAAGATTTAGAAGCCTTATGGCAGTGAGGCCCAAAATAAAGAGAATCATCGGTCTGACCGGTACGCCGGCGTCCAACGGCCTCATGGATTTATGGGCGGAGTTCCGGCTGCTGGATATGGGACAGCGGCTCGGCAGATACATCACTCATTACCGAAACGAGTACTTCACCCCGGATAAGCGAAACGGTATGGTGGTATTCAGCTATAAGCCCCTCCCCGGTGCGGAGGAACGGATATACGGGAAAATATCCGATATGACCATTTCTATGAAAGCAACAGACCTTCTCCGTATGCCGAAGCTGATATCAAGCGAGTACACCGTGCATCTGTCAGAAAAAGAGCGCGAACGGTATGATGCGCTGAAGGATGATCTGGTACTCGCCCTCCCGGACGGTGATGTAACAGCCGCCAACGCCGCAAGTCTTACGAATAAGCTGTCGCAGATGGCGAATGGCGCGGTCTACGCCGACGACTGTTCTGTTACCCATATCCACGACAGAAAATTGGACGCACTGGAGGATTTAATCGAGGCGGCGAACGGAAAGCCCGTTCTGGTGGCGTACTGGTTCCGACACGACCTTGAGCGGATAAAAGAACGTCTGCACAGTCTGCATATCCCATTTTCCGAAATGGACAAAGCCGACAGTATTAAAAGGTGGAATAACGGCGAGATTCCCGTGGGTCTGATACACCCCGCATCTGCCGGACACGGATTGAATCTTCAATCCGGCGGTAGCGCCATAATATGGTTCGGACTGACCTGGTCGTTGGAACTCTACCAGCAGACGAATGCGCGGCTGTGGCGACAGGGGCAGGAATCCAAAACCGTGGTGCTGCAGCACATCGTAACCGAGGACACGATAGATCAGCGGATTCTTAGGGCGCTGTCACAAAAAGACGTCACCCAGCTAAGCCTTATAAACGCGGTCAAGGCGGATTTGGAGGCGGTGAAATGACGGACGTATATGAGAACCTCGCCAACGCAATCATCCTGCTGGCGGTAAAGGACTACAGACAGGCGCTGAAGCTGTTGAGCAAAAATCCGCACAGCCGGTCCGCTATGACCACGGTAAAAGGAATGGAGCGGTTTTTCCGTTCCGACTGGTACGAAACTCTCACCTCCGTCGACGGTGAGATGCTGATACGAAAGCTCAGAGAGGAGGCGTTTATATGACAGCAAAAGAATATCTGCGGCAGGCTTACCGGCTCAACGAACTTATTGACTCCCGCATTACGGAACTGGAACGCCTGCGTGACTACTCCACAAGGCTGACGTCTTGCAGCTTTGAAGGAGAGCGCGTTAGCAAGTCGCGCAGCACCGAAGCTCCGTTCGCAAGGATGATCGAGAAAATTGTTGACCTGGAAAAGGTAATCAATCGCAACATTAACCGCTATATGGATTTAAAAACGGAAATGAACGCCGCAATCGACCGGGTGTCAAACGTGGATGAGCGTCTGCTTCTCCGCTACCGATACCTCAATAACTATAGCTGGGACGACATCGCGCAGCTTCTCAATGTTTCCGGGCGGACGGTACACAGGATTCATTCCTCCGCCCTTTATGACTTCTCCGTACCGGTTTGAAGGTTGGCGCACTTTGGCACAGATTGTCACTGTCAATATCGGTATAATGGTAGTATAGGAAAGTGTATGATGCGAGAGGCCTTGAGGGAGCAATCCCCCAGGGCTTTTCTTATATGCCCGCGAGGAGGTGAACCCGTGCCATACAAACCAAAACGTCCCTGCACCTACCCCGGCTGCGGTCGGCTTGCCGTGCGCAATCGCTGCGGCGGGAACGAGCAATACTGTGCCGAGCATCAGAAGGTCATGGACAAACGCTACAACCAATATGAGCGCGATCCTGCTTCCAACAAACGGTATGGTCGTTCGTGGAAGCGTGTCCGCGACCGCTACATCAAGGCGCACCCGCTCTGTGAAGAATGCAAAAAGCAAGGGAAACTGACTCCCGCCGAGGAAGTTCACCACATTCTTCCGCTCTCAAAAGGCGGCGGCAGTAACGCGGAGAACCTCATGGCTCTTTGCAAAGCCTGTCATTCCCGTATCACCGCGGAGAGTGGCGATCGGTGGGGACAGAGATATTGAAAGAGGAATCGTTTACATTTTGGTACGATGCCTCAAATCAATTTGTTTTTCACGGTCACACCCCTGGGGGCATCAAAATCTCTAAAACCTTTTTAAGCGGACAGCGGCGTGGGGCTTCGTGTTGAAAAACGCAGTTTCAAACGGGGTAATAACCCCCTCCACGAATGTGAGGTGAACAATTTGGCAAAGGACGGTACAAACCGTGGCGGTGCCCGTGCCGGCGCGGGGGCGAAAAAGAAACCGCTTGCCGATAAAATCGCCGAAGGCAACCCCGGCGGCAGGAAACTGACCGTCATGGAGTTCTCGGATACAGCGAATTTGCAGGGTCAGGCGATGCCAGAGCCGAACAAAATGCTCGAAGCGACCCAAAAGGACGGAAAGACGCTCGTTGCGAGTGAAATATATAAATCCACCTGGCAATGGCTGAACGAACGCGGCTGTGCCGCGCTCGTATCCCCGCAGCTTCTGGAACGCTACGCCATGAGCGTGGCGCGCTGGATTCAATGCGAGGAAGCGGTTACCGAATACGGCTTTCTGGCAAAGCACCCCACCACGGGCAACGCGATTCAAAGCCCGTATGTTGCAATGGGTCAGAACTACATGAACCAGACCAATCGCCTGTGGTATGAGATTTTTCAGATCGTCAAGGAAAACTGCACCGGCGAGTACAGCGGCGCGAATCCCCAGGATGATGTGATGGAGCGGCTGCTCTCGGCTCGTAGAGGTAAGTAAAAAGGCAATCGATTTAGCGATTGCCTTGAACATTACTTTAAGCTTATATATCCAAAGTGATATTGACTATTATTGATAACTTGCTGAAGGTCAGCACCGGTAGACGTTACTTCAAATAATTTCGCCGTAAGAAGATTCTCTTCTTGTATGTTTTTTAGCTTAATCCATATCCGAGCGGTTTCGCCATGCCATAAACTCGGATAGTCGTTAGAAGATAAGGCAGAAGGTTGTTTAAAAGAAACTATTTCTAAAACATCAGCCTTATAAGCTATGTCGTTTTCACCCCCAGCCTTTTCACCAATACAAAATAGTAAAGTAACTTTTGTGCCTAAGCGAATTGCTTTATTATAGTCGTCAACTCGCTTTTGTGACATTCCGTAATAGAGTGCTTGCGTTGAAAACCACGTGTAACCTCTGATTGCTTCATCAGAGATATAAGCCTGCATTGTTTCGTGACCATTGTATTCGTTTCCTTGATTATCATAAGAAAACCCAAGTTTCATGAACAAGAACAGGTCGTCGGAAGCAAGTGGTGTCTCACTATCTCTGTCAGATAACATTTGTTTCACTCCTTCGACATTAAGATATTTGCGTTTTAGTTCCATGTAAAGATCTTCGTCTTTGGCGAGCATATACATCTCAAGCATGTCATTTAATGCAATGGTTTTTTGCGTTTCTTTACGGGCAACAAATTCATCAAACATTTGCTGAACTGTTTCATTTGCATTGATAGTCATGTAATTTTTACGTGGCATAAATCATTCCTCCTCAAATTGTACCACCGATCCGTTTGACATAAGTAATTGTACTACCGTTCCGTTCGATAGTCAATAGCGAATATAAACAATAAAGCCGATTGGAGACATTTAAATGAATAAGAGTTATAAAACCGCCGAGAGCGCCTGCGCCGGACACCCGGATAAACTGTGCGACATCATTGCAGACAGCCTTCTTGACGCCTGTCTGCGCAAAGACAAATCATCCCGTGTTGCCTGCGAGGTCATGGCAACCAAGGGCAAAATTATAGTTGCGGGCGAGATCACCTGCGACGGCAAAGTAGACATCCGTTGGAAGGTGTGTGAAGTCCTCCGCAAGGTTGGCTACAATCCTTGGAAATTCACGGTTTTTGTATTCGTCCATAAACAGAGCAAGGACATCGACGCCGGAGGGACCACCGCACTTGAAGCCCGTAACGGCAGTGAGGAACGCTACGGACATTTCTATTCCTGTCTCTTCCGGTGGGAGGATTACGATAAGTACAAAGAAATCAGAAAGGCGGCGGAGAAATATGCTGATAGAAAAGATTCGGACTGATCGCCTTATCCCAGCGGACTACAATCCCCGCAAAGACCTCAAACCCGGCGATCCCGAATATGAAAAGCTGAAACGCTCCGTCGAGCAGTTCGGTTATGTTGAGCCTGTTATCTGGAACAAAACTACCGGGCGGATCGTCGGCGGGCACCAGCGTTTGAAGGTTCTGCTCGATATGGGTATCACCGAAGTCGAGTGCGTAGTGATTGAGATGGACGAAGAAAAAGAAAAAGCCCTCAACATCGCGCTCAATAAAATCAGCGGCGACTGGGATAAGGATAAACTGGCGCTCCTCATATCCGACCTGCAGGGCGCGGACTTTGATGTGTCACTCACGGGCTTCGAACCTGCCGAACTAGACGCACTTTTCAAGGATTCGCTCAAGGACGGCATCCATGATGACGATTTTGATGTGGACGCGGAGCTTCAAAAGCCAGTCGTCACCAAGCTCGGCGATGTCTGGACGCTCGGCCGGCATCGGCTGGTCTGCGGCGATTCCACCAAAGCCGCCACCTTTACCGCTCTGATGGACGGCAAGTTCGCAAATCTTGTGGTGACCGATCCGCCGTACAATGTCAATTATGAAGGAACGGCAGGTAAAATCAAAAACGACAATATGGGAAATGAAGCGTTCTACGATTTTCTGCTTGCGGCGTTTATGAACACCGAAGCGGCAATGGCGCAGGACGCTTCCATTTATGTATTTCACGCTGACACCGAAGGTCTGAATTTCCGCAAAGCTTTTTCGGACGCGGGTTTTCAGCTTTCCGGGTGCTGCATCTGGAAAAAGCCGTCGCTGGTGCTGGGGCGCTCGCCTTACCAATGGCAGCATGAACCCGTCCTCTTCGGTTGGAAGAAGAAGGGTAAGCACAACTGGTACGCCGACCGCAAGCAGACCACCATCTGGGAATTTGAGAAGCCGAAGAAAAATGCCGACCATCCCACTATGAAGCCGATTGCGCTGCTTGCGTATCCCATTATGAACAGCAGCCTCACAAACTGCATTGTGCTCGACCCCTTTGGTGGCAGCGGTTCTACACTCATCGCCGGCGAGCAGTCCGACAGAATTTGCTTCACCATAGAGCTTGACGAGAAATACTGCGATGTCATTGTAAAGCGGTATATCGAACAGACCGGGAATGCAGACGGGGTTTCCGTAATGCGCGGCGGGCTGTCGTACAAATATAGCGAACTGCCGGGGGTAAGCGCCGATGAGTAAGCTCACCCTCGGCTCACTGTTTGATGGCTCCGGCGGCTTTCCGCTCGGGGGTCTGCTCTGCGGCATTGAACCGCTCTGGGCTTCGGAGATTGAGCCGTTCCCAATACGGGTCACCACAAAGCGAATTCCCCAGATGAAGCACTACGGTGACATTTCCACTCTGAACGGAGCGGCTTTGCCGCCGGTGGATATTATCACCTTCGGCTCGCCCTGCACCGATATGTCGGTTGCGGGCAAGAGAGCCGGTCTGGACGGGTGCCAATCCGTCCTTTTTTATGAAGCGATACGAATCATCAAGGAAATGAGGTGTAAGACCAATGGAAGGTATCCGAAATACGCGCTCTGGGAGAACGTCCCCGGCGCGTTCAGTTCAAACAAGGGAGCCGATTTCAAGGCGGTCCTCGAAGCGGTCGTCGGCATCGTCCGGCCGGACACCGAGGTGCCTTTGCCTGAAAACGGCAGATGGTCTTACGCCGACAGCTATATGGGAAGCGGATGGAGTCTTGCTTACAGAACTGTCGACGCGCAATATTTCGGAGTTCCCCAACGCCGCCGCAGAATCTACCTTGTCGCGGATTTTGCAGGCGGACGCGCCTTTGAAATACTATTTGAGCGCGAAGGCGTGTCAAGGGATTTTACGCCGCGCGGCGCTCCGTGGCAAAGCGCTGCCCGAGATACTGAGAACGGCGCTGGAATATCAGGCGACTGCGTAACCTGTCTCAACGATCAGGGCGGCGGCTTCATGTCGGTCTCCGACGACATTGCCGCGACGCTCCGGGCTGAGGAGCATGGGCATCCGCCCTGCGTCATGCAGTCGAGTGGCTTCTGCACCGAACACAGCGCAAAGAGTCGGGGCGTTGGTTTTGAGGAAGAACGCTCACCGACGCTCCGGGCTGGCGTCGTTCCCGGTGTGGCGATTGAGCATCACCCGATGGACAGCCGCATTAAAATCAGTGAGGACGGCAAAGTCCAGACGCTCAGCAGTCGTATGGGTATGGGTGGCATGAATGTCCCGCTGACCATGCAGGCCTACGGCATCTGCTCCGACAAAAGCAATTCCATGCTTTCGGACAATCCGAACAGCGGCATTTATGAAGCGGAAACCGCACGCACCCTTGATCGGGGCGGAGGTAACCCCGGCTGCAATCAGGGTGGGATTGCCGTGGTTGCACTGCAGGGTTCCATGATCGGCCGTGAGGAAAAGAACGGACCCCAAGGCAGCGGCGTCAATGAGGACGTGAGTTTTTCGCTGACCGCCGCCGACCGTCATGCCGTGGCTTACACCATGACGACGGGCAGCTTTGCCGAGGCGCATGAGGAAATGGCGGCGACGCTTATGGCGCGGGATTACAAGGATATGCAGATTGTGAATCAGCCGCAATACGCCGTCCGCAGGCTGACGCCCACCGAGTGCGCCCGGTTTCAAAGTTTCCCAGACGACTGGTGTTCCAACCTTGGCACTGAAAATCCGACCGAGGAGGAAATCGCATTCTGGTCTGAGGTCTGGGAAATGCACCGCAAAATTATTGGTGCCAGCGAGAAGCCCAAAAGCCGCAGGCAGATTATCAAATGGCTGAAAAATCCGCATTCCGACGCCGCCGAGTATAAGATGTGGGGCAACGGCGTGGCCTTGCCGTGCGTCTGTTTTGTGCTATCCGGCATTGTGTCATGTACACAAGAAACCGCCGAATAATCGGTACAGTATTCTCCGCAGAAATCGCGTAAAACCGTTGCTATATAAGCGGTTTAGAGTGATTAATGTAATACCGAAAAAAGAAAGGCGGTTTGAAAAATGGAACTCAAATACAATGTTACGGGCAGCGAACGCAAATCATTGGTCGGTGCAATCAGCACGGTATTGAATGCCCCAACCAACTACCTCGGCGCTCCTACCTTTGCCTACGAGGTCGGCGGTTACCACATCGACAAAAATGGTACCGTCAGCTTCGATGACCTGACGGACAGCGACGAAACCGAACGGCTCATAGAGGCCCTTTGCGAGAAAGGCTTCGAGGCCGAAGCCCAGGAAGTCACGGACGGGCTTTGCATAGAGCTTCCGCTGAAGGACCTCAGCGAAACGGCGGTCGAAAACCTTCGCAGGCTGACGGACAGCAAAGCGGCACTCATCAGAAAGGCTCTTGGCGCGGACAGTCTGGATATCGAGCTTACGGACGATACCATCCGTTTCCCATGGTTCGATCATATACCGGAACCAGAGGTCATCAGTGCGTCCGCACATTTTATCGGCAAGCTGCTCGGCGCGGCAAGGGCGCAAAAGCGTGTCACCGCAAAAGAAAAGGAAACCGACAACGAAAAATACGCTTTCCGCTGCTTTCTCCTGCGGCTGGGCTTCATCGGAGCGGAATACAAAGAGGAGCGTAAAATTCTGCTGAAAAACCTCTCCGGCAGCTCGGCTTTCAAGACCGGGCAGAAAAAGGGCTTCTCGCAGGACGACCTTGACAAAGCAAAATCCGATCCCGCTGTATGCGCCGAAATCAAAGCCATCTTGGGAGGAACCGACGATGAACAATAACTTTTCCGCAAGAGAAACCGTGGAGTGTATCCGTAAACAATATCCGGTCGGATGCCGCGTCGAGCTGCTCAGTATGGACGATGTCCAAGCGCCGCCAATCGGAACGAAAGGCACCGTGCGGTATGTGGACGACATCGGCAGCTTGGGCGTCGCGTGGGACAACGGTAGCTCGCTCCAAGTGGTCTACGGCGAAGATTTGTGCAGAAAGCTGGAGGATGCAAGTGATGGACAGTAAAGTGAAGGAGCAAATTCTCGCCGTCCGTGAAACCGGTCTGACAAATATGTTCGATACCCTCGCCGTTCAGCGCATTGCGCATGAGAGGAACTTCTTCGAACTGGTGGTTTTTCTTGAAGAGCATAGGGACGAATACGCCCGCTTTATCCTCACAGGCGAGGTGTAACGGCTGTAAACCACACAATCACAGTGGCAATATTCGCCCGAAAGATCGTGCAGAATATGCCCGAGTTGATCGCGTAATTGCCTGGATATCGTGTGTTTTCAGAGTTAATATGTGACTACCGAAAGGGAAAACCACACCAAACGGAGGAAAAGAAAATGAACGAAAAGCAATGGAAACAGATTGAAGAGCAGCTTCCCAAAGGATCAAAAATCCTGCGAACCTACCGAGCCTTTGAAAACGGCGAATTACGGATAATCGTCCAGCTTCCCGGTGAACGGTTCGAAACCCGATACATTGCCCACTTTGAGGACGACGACATTAAATTGGAACACAGACCTTAAGGAGGGCGCGGTCATGTGGAAGGAAGGAACCCTCAAAATTCACGACAGCGTTTTTCATTACTGGATGAAGCAGTACGACGAAGGTTCACAATTTGGCATCGAGGGCGGCAGAATCAGCAAGCTGATGCTCAAACGCAACGGAGAAATCGTATGTAACTACGACAGAGGCTGGGATGTTGAACCCTCCGACCCCGACACACAGCTTGCCCTTGAACTTCTGCTGCACAACGAAAACTACTAATCCAGCTTAAAAAATAGCCGAGGACGCGCCGGAGACGGCGTGTGTCTCGTACAAATAGATTCTGAAGGCTTGCTCTTGCAAACGATGCAATTGGCAGGTCTATTTTTATGCCCGAAGGGAGGCGGCGGATATACGAAGGCTCAGAAAATACACTCCGACACGGTTTAAATCGGCGGATTCTGTTTATGACAAGTCCACCGCCGACTATGCCGTGTCTTTTATACAGGCGCTCTGCCATACCAAAGGCACCTGGGCGGGCAAGCCATTTGAGCTGATTGACTGGCAGGAGCAGATTATCCGTGATGTATTCGGAACACTCAAATCCAACGGTTACCGGCAATTCAACACCGCGTATGTGGAGATACCCAAGAAGATGGGAAAAAGTGAGCTTGCGGCGGCTATTGCCTTGCTCCTCACCTGCGGCGATAACGAGGAACGCGCCGAGGTTTACGGCTGTGCCGCCGACCGAAACCAAGCGTCCATCGTATTCAATGTAGCGGCGGACATGGTACGGATGTGCCCGGCATTGTCAAAACGGGTAAAAATCCTCGACTCGCAGAAGCGGCTCATTTATCAGCCAACGGGCAGTATTTATCAGGTACTGTCCGCCGATGTCGGAAACAAGCACGGCTTCAATACCCACGGCGTGGTATTTGATGAGCTTCACACGCAGCCGAACCGAAAGCTCTACGATGTTATGACCAAAGGCAGCGGAGATGCGAGAATGCAACCGCTGTATTTTCTAATTACAACTGCCGGGGACAACCAGAACAGCATTTGCTGGGAAGTACACCAAAAGGCTCTGGATATTCTGAACGGCAGGAAGCATGACCCGACCTTCTACCCTGTAATCTACGGCGCCGCGCCAGAGGATGACTGGACGGACCCGAAGGTATGGAAAAAAGCAAACCCATCCCTCGGCATCACGGTCGGAATCGACAAGGTAAAAGCCGCCTGTGAGAGCGCAAAGCAGAATCCCGCCGAGGAAAACAGCTTCCGTCAACTTCGCTTGAACCAGTGGGTCAAACAGGCGGTACGCTGGATGCCGATGGACAAATGGGATAAATGCGCATTTCCGATAAACGCAGACAGCCTGCGCGGGCGTGTCTGCTACGGCGGTCTTGACCTTTCGTCATCCACGGATATAACGGCATTTGTTCTGGTTTTCCCGCCGCTTGACGAAGAGGACAAATACACCGTGCTTCCGTTCTTCTGGATACCGGAGGACAACATTGATCTGCGCGTCCGTCGCGACCATGTGAATTACGATGTGTGGAAAAAGCAAGGCTTCCTGCAAACCACCGAGGGCAATGTTGTTCATTACGGTTTCATCGAGAGCTTCATTGAGGAACTCGGTACTTGTTACAACATCCGTGAGATCGCGTTTGACCGCTGGGGCGCCGTGCAAATGACGCAGAATCTCGAAAACCTCGGCTTTACAGTCGTCCCGTTCGGTCAGGGCTTCAAGGATATGTCTCCGCCGACCAAAGAGCTTATGAAGCTGACCCTTGAGGAAAAGCTCGCCCACGGCGGGCATCCTGTCCTCCGCTGGATGATGGATAACATTTATATTCGCACCGACCCTGCCGGAAACATCAAGACCGACAAGGAGAAATCCACTGAGAAAATTGATGGCGCTGTCGCCACGATTATGGCGCTAGACCGGGCGATTCGGTGCAGCAATGAGAGCGGCTCTTCGGTTTACGACGACCGAGGACTAATTGTCTTTTAGTCATGCATATTACTAAATATTCATAAAAAGTATTGACATTTCGCAATATGTACGCTATTATATCTGCATACCCAACAAATAAGGAGGTATTGCTGTGGATTATGACCGTGTCATATTAGAAATGATAAATAGAATCAGCGTTTTAGAAGAAAAGGTAGCTACTTTGGAAAAAAATAATGATGCCACTGAGTCCGTAGAAACGAATGAACTACAAGCTCCAAGTAAAAAGTATCGGTTGCTTTCAGATTATCTTCATGACAGCGAAGACAATAAGGTTACATTGACTTTTAATGATATTGAGAAGATGCTTGGTTTTGAATTGCCTCCTTCTGCACATACGCATAGGGCATTTTGGGCAAACACAACATCTCACTCAATTGCTTTAAGTTGGCTGGGAGTCGGCTATGAAACCGTTGAAGTGGATATGGAAAAAGAGATTGTTGTGTTTGAGCAAAAAAGACAATATGGAAAGGAAGGGACAAAAGTGTCACGATTTATCTCAGAAGCGCAATTTCAAAAAGCATATCGTTCTGCGGGCTTATGGTTTGTTGCAATGTATACGGAGGCATTTCTTTTGCGTATTGATGAAATCCAAGACCCTGTGAAAAAAACGTACTTTATTAAGGAAATTTACAACAATGGTAATAATGCCGACAAAGACGAAAGTGGTACCCGGACCCGTGTAAATTCTCTGTGGCGTATCATTGAATCCGGTAGAACTCTTCAAGTATTAGAAATTGCTGCAAATTCAGATAGACTGAGAAATGATTTCCGTGATGCATATGAAACTGCGAACGATTTATTGAACCGCATAAAAACGGGCGAGTTCATCATCCCTGAAATCTAACTATGTCTGTTAAATCTTAATAATACAAGCCAAAAACAGAGCATCGCTTCGGCGGTGCTTTTTGGTACTATAAAAAGCGTAAGTGTAGGACGCCGACGGGCGTTTCACATTTGCGCTTATTCTTTTACAATAAGGGAAGTAATTGGTTTGGCGTGGCGCTTTATGGAGCGAAGCCTCCGGCAACAAAACTGTCAGCCATCCCTTGTTGTAAACATTCGATTAGGCAGGTTGAAACCCATACGGGCTTTCGTGTAACGAACCAAACTGAATCGCAATAAGTGCAGATGGGATTACAATTACAAAACAATCATTCAGGAGGGTTCAACATGACAAGCGTAGGCATTGATGTATCAAAAGGCAAGAGCACCGTCTGTATTCTCAGGCCATACGGAGAAGTGGTTGCTTCCCCATATGAAATACAGCACACCGAACCGGAGCTTCGTGCATTGGTATCCCATATTCAATCCATAGAAGGAGAAGTCAGAATTGTAATGGAGGCTACTGGAGCATACCATTTGCCGCTGCTTTCCAGTTTCAAAGATGCAGGCATGTTTGTGAGTGTAATCAATCCATTGGCAATGAAAAAGTATGCTTCAACAGCAATACGCAAAGGCAAAACGGATAAATTGGATTCTGTCCGTATCGCGAACTATGGAATTGATCACTGGTTTAAGCTCGCGGACTACACGTTGCCAGATGAGTTATATGCGCAGCTTAGGCTCCTGGGGCGGCAATATGCACACTACATTACAATCCGTATTGAGTGTAAACTGGCCTTGACCGATCTGTTGGACAGGACCATGCCTGGGATAAAAACATTGCTCAGCGGCAAGCGCTCAGAGGAACCAACAAAGGACAAACTTAGTGACTTCGTAGCAGAATACTGGCATTTTGACAACATTACTAAAAAAAGCGAGGTTCAGTTCATCCATAGTTATTGTGCTTGGGCAAAAAAGAAAGGATACCACGCAAGTGAACCCAAGGCGAAAGCAATTTACGCCCTGGCTTGCAATGGTATCCCCACTTTGCCCTCCAGTGCCGCATCGACCAAAATGTTAACGCTGGAAGCCGTGAGAGTCCTGAAAGAAGTGAACAAGACTCTGGAAACCATTTTAACACAAATGCAGGCGCTTGCAATCACTTTGCCTGAATACGATATTGTTCGTGCCATGAACGGTGTGGGCGACGTCTTAGCGCCAAGGCTCATTGCTGAGATTGGCGATGTGCGCTGTTTTCATAGCGGCAGCGCACTGATTGCATTCGCTGGAATTGACTCGCCGCCGTTTCAATCAGGAAGCTTTACGGGTACACGACGTAAAATTTCCAAACGTGGGTCTTCACTGCTTCGGAAAACCGGGTACGAGGTAATGAAATGCCTTAAGACAGTAAAGCCGGCTCAAGACAATGCAGTATATCTTTATATGCTGAAAAAGGAGGCTGAAGGCAAGCCGAAGAAGGTTGCAAAGATTGCTGCCCTCAACAAGTTTCTGCGCATCTATTACGCCCGTGTAAGCGAGGTATACGCAAGCTAAAAAAACCATTATTTCTTAGGCCAGCGGCTCGCCGATGGTCTGCTTTGCTATGCCTAAATTACAATCATATTTTTATTCAGCCTGCCAAGATTTGTCCTTGACTTTTCTTAGCAGGTTTCTATACCCATTTTCGGAGGTGAAGCCTATGAACCCATTGAAATCTCTTTTTCACTCCCGCGACAAGCCCCAAAACCGAGTTGGCGGCGGGTGGTCGTTCCTGTTCGGCGGCACGACCAGCGGCAAGACGGTAAACGAGCGGACGGCGATGCAAACTACTGCGGTTTATGCTTGTGTGCGTATTTTGTTCGAAGCCGTCGCCGGTCTGCCACTGCATATCTACCGATACCGGGCTGATGGCGGCAAAGAGCGCATCCCCCTGCACCCCCTCTACCATCTGCTTCATGACGAGCCAAACCCCGAGATGACTTCATTCGTGTTTCAAGAAACACTGATGAGTCATCTTTTGCTTTGGGGCAACGCCTACGCACAGGTGGTTCGCAACGGACGCGGGCAGGCGGTCGCGCTCTACCCTTTGCTTCCAAGCAAGATGGACGTCAGCCGGGCGGCGAACGGAGAACTGCTTTACACCTATTACCGCGACGCGGATGAAACCGGGCTGAATCCAAAAGGCGGATATATCACGCTCCGCCGTGATGAGGTTCTCCACATCCCTGGCTTAGGGTTTGACGGGCTGATCGGGTACTCTCCCATCGCCATGGCGAAGAACGCCATCGGCATGTCCCTCGCCACCGAGGAATACGGCGCCAGCTTCTTTGCTCACGGCGCGAACCCCGGCGGTGTACTGGAGCATCCGGGTGTTATCAAGGATATCGGGCGTGTCAAGGAAAGCTGGAACTCCGCCTATCAGGGCAGCGTCAACGCCCACAAAATCGCCGTGCTTGAGGAGGGTATGAAGTTTCAGGCAATCGGCATACCGCCGGAGCAGGCGCAGTTTCTGGAGACGCGGAAATTCCAGATCAACGAGATCGCCCGTATTTATCGGGTCCCTCCTCACATGGTGGGCGACCTTGAGAAGTCCAGCTTTTCAAACATCGAGCAGCAGTCGCTGGAATTCGTGAAATATACCCTCGACCCGTGGGTGGTGCGCTGGGAGCAGAGCCTGCAGCAATCGCTGATTTTGCCTTCCGAAAAGCCGTCACTGTTCATCCGGTTCAATCTGGACGGACTGCTGCGCGGCGATTACCAAAGCCGCATGAACGGGTACGCCGTCGGCCAGCAAAACGGCTGGATGTCGGCAAACGACATCCGCGAGCTGGAGGACATGAACCGCATTTCTGCCGGGGAAGGCGGCGATTTGTATCTGGTCAACGGCAATATGACCAAACTGGCGGACGCAGGTGCGTTTGCCGGAAATCAATCAAAGGAGGCTAACGGCCAATGAAGAAATTCTGGAATTGGGCAAGGGATGAAACCACCGAGGAACGCACCCTTTATCTCAACGGCGTCATTTCCGACGAAACCTGGTGGGGCGACGAAATAACACCCAAGATGTTCAAGGATGATCTGCTTGCAGGTTCCGGCAATGTCACGGTGTGGATCAATTCTCCGGGCGGCGACGTGTTCGCGGCGGCGCAGATCTACAACATGCTCATGGATTACACAGGGAAGATCACCGTCAAGATTGACGGGCTGGCGGCAAGCGCGGCTTCGGTCATCGCCATGGCGGGCGGCGACGTATATATGTCCCCCGTATCCATGCTGATGATCCATAATCCATCCACCATCGCCATCGGCGACAGTGGGGAAATGCTCCGGGCCAAGGCACTGCTGGACGAGGTGAAGGAAAGCATCATCAACGCCTACGAGCTGAAATCCGGGCTGTCCCGCGCGAAGCTCTCCCATCTGATGGACGCGGAAACCTGGATGAACGCAAACAAGGCGGTTGAACTGGGCTTTGCGGATAAAATCATGTTCGCCGAGGGTGAAACAACCGCCGCCGACAGCCTGATTTTCTCACGCATGGCGGTGACCAATTCTTTAATCAGCAAGCTGCCGAAGCAGCAAAAACCGAAAACGGGAACCACCATTGAGTCGCTGGATAAGCGGCTCTCTTTAATTTCCCACTAATTTTAAGGAGGATCACACAATGAGTAAAATTCTTGATCTGCGCGAAAAGCGTGCCAAGGCATGGGACACGGCGAAGGCGTTTCTGGACACCAAGCGCGGCGGCGACGGTTTGCTCTCCGCCGAGGACACGGCGACCTACGACAAGATGGAAACCGATGTTGTGGCTCTGGGCAAAGAAATCGAGCGCCTTGAACGCCAGTCCGCAATCGACGCGGAGCTGTCGAAAGCCACCAGCAATCCCATCACCAACATCCCGTCCAAAGGTACGGAGGAAAAGACCGGGCGCGCCTCCGCCGAATACAAAAGATCATTCTGGAACGCCATGCGCACCCGCGCCGGTGAGGGGCTCGACCCGGTCGTGAAAAATGCCCTGCAGATCGGCACCGACACCGAGGGCGGCTACCTCGTCCCGGACGAATTCGAGCGCAACCTTGTGGAAGCCCTTGAGGATGAGAATATCTTCCGCAGGCTGGCAAACGTCATCACCACCTCTTCCGGCGACCGTAAAATCCCGGTCGTGGCGTCCAAGGGCACGGCATCCTGGATTGACGAGGAGGGCGCTATTCCCGAAAGCGACGACAGCTTCGGGCAGGTTTCCATTGGCGCGTATAAGCTGGGCACCCTGATCAAGGTTTCCGAGGAGCTGCTCAACGACAGCGTATTTAACCTCGAATCGTATATTTCGAGGGAGTTTGCCCGCCGTATCGGCAACAAGGAGGAGGAATCCTTCTTCGGGGGCGACGGCTCCGGCAAGCCCACCGGCATCCTTGCCGCCACGGGCGGCGCACAGCTTGGCGTGACCACTGCCGGCGCCACGGCAATTACCCTGGACGAGGTGCTTGACCTCTTCTATTCGCTGAAAGCGCCCTACCGCAACAAGGCTGTTTTCGTGATGAACGATTCCACCGTCAAGGCCATCCGCAAGCTGAAGGACAGCCAGGGTCAGTACCTCTGGCAGCCCTCTATTCAGGCGGGCGCGCCCGATACCATCCTCAACCGTCCGCTGTACACCTCTGCCTATGTTCCCGCCATCGCGGCGGCTGCGAAAACAATCGCGTTCGGCGATTTCAGCTATTACTGGGTTGCCGACCGTCAAGGCAGGGTGTTCAAGCGTCTCAACGAACTGTACGCGGCAACGGGTCAGGTGGGCTTCATCGCCACCCAGCGCGTGGATGGCAAGCTGATTCTGCCCGAAGCCGTCAAGGTTCTCCAGCAGAAAGCATCGTAAGGAAGGGGGTGCGGCGGCATGGCGCTGATTGACGAGCTACTGCCCAAGGTCAAAGCCAACCTCATATTGGAGCACGGCGCGGACGACGACCTTCTCAAAGGCTTCATCCGCGCCGCTGTTTCCTACGCCGAAAGCTACCAGCACTTACCCGCAGGAACCTATTGGGACAGTGACGCCGAAGGCGAATTGGGTGAAGCGTCACGCTTCCCGCCGACTACCGAGCAGGCTGTGATTATGCTGTCGTCCCACTTTTACGAGAGTCGGGATGGCAGCACCGGCGGCTTTTTCGCGGACAGTGTTCAGGCCGGGCAGCAGGTGTGGGAAACGATTAATCTTCTTCTGCGGCTTGACCGGGATTGGAAGGTGTGACATGAGCTACGGCAAAATGAACAGCTTCATCGATATTATCTCCGCAGCCCCGTCGAAGGACGCGGACGGCTTTGTCACCACCGGCGACCATATCGTTGCTTCCATCCGCGCCTACAAAGAGGATCGCCACGGCACTGAGCGGTGGGCGAATATGGCGGCGTTCAGCGAAGCAACCGCCCTCTTCCGCTTTCGGAAGCTCCCCGGTATTGAGATAACAACCGCGCTGTTTATCGTCTGTAGCGATGAGCGATACCGTATTGTCAGCGTGGAGGATGTTCGCGGGCGTGGGATGTATATTGAGGTTCTGGCTGAAAAGCTGGAGCCGAGCGTGAGGTGACGGGCATGGCTAAAGTTGATATGAAAATGCCGGAGGATTTCTTGCTGAAGCTCTCCCGCCTCGGCGACCAGACGGATACGATTATCCCCAAAGTGCTGGAGGCAGGCGGCGAGGTGGTGCTTGATAAGGTGAAAAGCAACCTTTCCGCTGTGGTCGGAAGTGGCACAAAGGGAAAAAGCCGCTCCACAGGCGAACTGGAACGCTCTCTGGGTCTTTCGCCCGCTTTGATGGACAGGGACGGAAACTTCAACGTGAAGGTCGGCTTTGCCGAACCGAGGAGTGATGGCGGCTCCAATGCCAAAATTGCCAACATTCTCGAATACGGCAAGCATGGTCAGCCGCCAAAGCCCTTCTTGAAGCCCGCGAAGACGCAGAGCCGGAGCGCCTGCATTGAAGCGATGAAGGGGAAGCTGCAAAAGGAGGTTGACGATATATGAGCATTTTAGCGGAACTAAACACCCTGCTTTCGCCGGTTCTTCCTGTGGAGACCGGCGTCTTTTCAGGCGTCCCTCCCGACGAATACCTTGTGCTAACGCCAATGACAGATGAATTTGCTTTGTTTGGCGACAATATGCCGCTGGTCGACGTGTCCGAGGTGCGGATTTCGCTTTTCACCAAAGGCAACTACCTACAGAGGAAAAAGCAGATTACCGCATTGCTGCTCACGGCGGGCTTTACGGTAACCGACCGCCGCTACATCGGGCATGAGGACGATACCGGCTACCACCATTACGCCATTGATGTGGCAAAACATTGTGATTTGAAGGAGGAATGAATTATGGCGACTATCGGCCTCGACAAACTGTATTATTCAAAAATCACCGAGGATTCCAACGGTCAGGAAACCTATTCCACGCCCCTCGTGCTTGCCAAAGCCATCACCGCCGAACTTTCGGTGGAGCTGGTGGAGGCGATACTGTACGCGGACGACGGTGCCGCCGAGGTGGTAAAGGACTTTAACAGCGGCAAGCTCACCCTCGGCGTAGACGACATCGGCCCGGCGGCAGCGGCGGATCTGACCGGCGCTTCCACCGACGACAACGGCGTACTGGTTTCCGCCAGTGAAAACGTGGGAAAGCCTGTCGCGGTGGGCTTCCGCGCGCAGAAGGCAAACGGCTCCTACCGCTATTTCTGGCTTTACCGTGTGAAATTCGGCCTGCCCGCGACCAACCTGCAGACCAAGTCGGATTCCATCACCTTTTCCACGCCTACTATCGAAGGAACCGTCATGCGCCGGAACAAGCTGGACGCCTTTGGCAAGCACCCGTGGAAATCGGAGGTCACGGAAGGTGACGCCGGAGTGGCCTCCGCAACAATTACCGGCTGGTTTACCGAGGTTTATGAACCGGTCTATACGCCGGGACCGTAAGGAGAATGCGGAATGGATACGGAAAGAAGCGCTGTTATCAATATCGGCGGCAAGGATTATGAGCTGGTGCTGACCACCCGCGCGACCAAGGCAATTGCGGGGCAGTACGGCGGTCTGGAGAACCTCGGCGAAAAGCTGATGAAATCCGAGAATTTCGAGATGGCGCTGGATGAGATCGTGTGGCTGCTGACTCTGCTTGCCAACCAGTCCGTCCTAATTCACAATCTTAAAAACAAGGATAAACCAGAGGATTTGCTTACCGAAGATGAGGTCGAGCTGCTCACCTCGCCCCTTGATCTGGCGGCGTACAAAACCGCCATTACGGAAGCCATGTTCCGGGGCACCAAGCGCAACGTGGAAAGCGAGGACGAAGGTTCCTCAAAAAACGCGGAAGTTGGCAGGCGGCCTCCGCCCGGGTAAGCGACGCGGAGTTGTTTACCCGGCTTCTTTATTACGGAACGGTGCAGATGGGCATGGGCGCGGAGGATTTCTGGCTCATGCCCGTTGGTCTGTTTCTTGATCTGTGGGCCTGCCACAAGCAGTTTGTCGGCATGGAAAAGCCGAAGAAAACCCGGACGATTGACGATATCATTCCGCCGGGCATTTAAGGGAGGTGAGCACAAATGGCGGACGATTTTGGCCTAAAAATAGGCGTTGAGGGCGAGAAGGAATTCAAAAAGGCGCTATCGGATATCAACCAGAGCTTCAAGGTTCTCGGTTCTGAAATGCAGCTGGTCACCAGCCAGTTTGAGAAAAACGACAAATCCGCGCAGGCGCTTACCTCCCGCAACGAAGTTCTCAATAAGGAAATTGACGCGCAGAGGGGCAAGATTGAAACCCTGCGCGCCGCCCTTGACAACGCGTCCGAAGCCTTTGGTGTAAACGACCGCCGCACCCAGAACTGGCAGGTTCAGCTGAACAAGGCGCAGGCGGAGCTTAACGGCATGGAGCGCGAACTGACCGATAACGAGAAAGCCCTCGACGGCATGGGCACGGAAGAGGACGCAGCGGCGAAGTCGGCTGATGGGCTCGGGAACGAACTCAAGGATAGCGGCGACGAGGCGGAAAAATCCGGCTCCAAGTTTGAGAAGCTGGGCGGCGTCCTCAAAGGCGTGGGCGTGGCGATGGGCGCGGTTGTTGTGGCAGCGGGAGCCGCCGCCATGAAACTCGGTCAGGAAGTCATTGCCGCCTATTCTGACTATGAACAGCTTGTCGGCGGCGTGGATATGCTCTTCGGCGAAGCGTCAAAAACGGTACAGGGCTACGCCGAAACCGCCTTTAGAACCGCCGGCATGTCCGCGAACACATATATGGAGACGGTCACGGGCTTTTCAGCGAGTCTTATCCAGTCCCTCGGCGGCGACACCGCAAAGGCGGCCAAGGTCGCGGATATGGCGATTACGGATATGGCCGACAACGCCAATAAAATGGGTACGGGCATCTCGTCCATACAAGACGCCTATCAGGGGTTCGCCAAACAAAACTACACCATGCTGGACAACCTGAAGCTCGGCTACGGTGGCACGAAGTCCGAAATGGAGCGACTGCTCTCCGATGCTGAAAAGTTCTCCGGCATTAAATATGACATCTCTTCATATGCGGACGTCGCCGAGGCAATCCACGTCATACAGACAGAAATGGGAATCACCGGTACGACCGCCAAGGAAGCGACCGAAACGATAAGCGAATCCATTGCTGGTATGCAGTCGGCCATTGGCAACCTGATGGCGGGGCTTGGAAACGCGGACGCGGACATTAAAGTGCTGATCGGCAACGTGGTGGATGCGTTCCAGAACGTCGTAAAAAACATCACGCCGGTTATCCAGAACATCGTCGCCGCTTTGCCGCCCGCCTTGAACGGAATTTTAAAGGCAGTCGGAGATTTGCTCCCCACACTGCTGTCTACAGTGGTCAATCTGTTCACGCAGATGCTCAGTACCATCCTGACGCTCCTGCCACAGCTTATCCCCGCAGCCGTGGACGCCGTGATGACCATCATCGGTGCGCTGATTGACAGCCTGCCGCTCCTCGTCGACGCGGCGGTGCAATTGGTGACGGCTCTGGTCGGCGGTATCGGCTCGGCTTTGCCGGAACTGATACCGGCGGCGGTGAGCGCGGTCGCAACCATCGTTCAAGGCTTGGCGGATAACCTGCCCATGATTCTTGACGCGGTGCTGCAGCTCATCCTTGGGCTTGCCCGTGGTCTGCTGGACGCAATCCCGCAGTTAGTCGCAGCTCTGCCCGCAATTATTACAGCCATTGTGGACTTTATTATCGAAGCGATTCCAGAGATTATCGACGCGGGCATTTAGCTGCTGGTGTCGCTGGTAACCGCGCTGCCAGTCATTATCGACGCCGTGGTCAAAGCGATTCCGAAGATTATTAACGGCATCATCACCGCCGTGATCGGCGCGATCCCCTTGATCATAGACGCCGGGGTGAAGCTGCTCATCGCCTTAATTCAGAACCTACCGCTCATCATCACCACAGTTGTAAAGGCTATCCCGCAGATTGTCGGAAGCTTGGTAAACGCCATTGTCGGAAACATCGACAAGATCATCCTCGCGGGCGTCCAGCTTCTGGTCGCGCTCATCGCGAACCTCCCGGCGATCATCGCCGCCGTAGTCAAGGCGGTGCCGCAGATTATCGCGGGGCTGGTCAGCGCCTTCACCGGCTACATCGGGCAGATGGCGCAGGTCGGCGGCAACCTCATCAAGGGACTGTGGCAGGGCATCTCCGACGCGGGCGCGTGGCTGTGGAACAAAATCAGCGGCTTTTTCGGCGGGATTGTGGACCGCATCAAAGACTTTTTCGGCATCCACTCTCCGTCGACGCTCTTTGCCGGACTCGGTAAAAACATGGGCGAAGGCATCGGCGTGGGCTTTGAGGACGCTATGTCAGCCGTATCGCTGGATATGCAAAACGCCATCCCCACCCGCTTTGATGTCAGCACCGGCGGTGTGTCCGGGCAGGACGGCGCTGTTTCCAGCACAAACATCACACAGAACATTTCCGTGGTGACGCCGAAGGCGCTGTCTGAAAAGGAGCTGGCACGGGAATTCAAGAACCTTTCGCGCAAGCTGGCGCTGGAGTATTAAAGGAGGACGGCTATGGAACTGACCTATGTCAACGCGAACGGCAAGAGCATCACGCTGAAGCAAAGCCGCCCGTATTTCCTTCAGAAGATAAACGGCACGGGCGATATCCATCAGACCGTCAACACGTTCAAGGCGCCGGATCAGGACGGCGCTTTTTATATATCGTCTACGCTGGATATGCGCAACATCACGCTGGAGGGCACGGTCATAGCGGACATGCCCGATCAAGCCTACGCGCGGCGGCACGGTTTTCTTCAGATATTCAGCCCCAAGGTGGGCGGAACACTTCTGTACCGGGAGCGGCAAATTGCCTGCGTCGTGGAGGAGGCGGGGTTTACGACTTCCACGCGTCATCGGATACCCAACTTTTTTGTCAGCCTGCTCTGCCCGTCGCCTTTCTTTGAGACGCTGGAGGAAATCCGTGAGGAACTGGCGTCATGGATACCGAAGTTCCAATTCGCACTGGAGCTGCCGGAGGGCGGCATGGAATTCGGGATGCGCCAGCCCAGCCAGATCATCACGGTGGACAACATCGGCGACGTTTCCTGCGGCTGCGAGATTGTGTTCCACGCGCTTGGAACGGTGACGAATCCCGAGCTGCTGAACATGGATACCGGGGAGTATGTCCGCATCCTCACGACGATGAACGCCGGGGATGAGCTGCGGGTATACACACATTTTGCGGGCAAGCGCGTCGTCAGCGTCGACGGGAGTACAGTGACAAACGCTTTCTCATTATTGGATACCGGCTCGGCGTTCTTTCAGCTTGCCGCCGGTATCAATACTCTGCGCTACGACGCTTCGGTCAATATGGAACTGCTGGAGGTCAGCATTTATTACCGGCCGCAGTTTCTGGGGGTGTGAGGATGGAACTGTATATCTATAACTCAAGCCGGGAGCTTACCGGCATCGTGGAGTCCTTTGAATACCTGCGCTGGACGCGGCGCTACTCCCAATGCGGCTCCTTTGAACTGAAAGCCATCGCGACCCCGCAAAATACCACTCTCCTGCAGGAGGGCAATTTCATATGGAAGAACGACGACGAGGAAGCCGGAATCATCGAACATCTGGAAATGGCGCAGGCGGAAAAGGAAATCATCACGGCGAGCGGCCGCTTCGCCACCTCTTTTCTCTCCCGGCGAATTGTCTGGCAGATGGAGAAGCTGTCGGGCGATCTTTCTACCTGTGTGGGACAGCTTTTAAACAACCATCTAATCAGTCCCACTGAAATGGCGCGGCGAATCAGCGGCATAGCCTTCTCGTCCCCGAGTCTGGGCGTTGCCGTCAGCACCCAGATATCGTACAGGAATCTGATGGACGCGGTGACGGAACTGTGCGGCGCTTCGGAGATTGGCATAAAGACCGTATTCACTCCGGCGACCCGCGTTTTTACCGTGGCGCTGTATAAGGGCGCTGACTCTCAGGCGGTGTTCTCCAAGGAGTATGAGAACCTGACAGAGCAGAGCTATACGGAGAGCGCGGCGGATTACGCCAACACCGCGCTTATCGGCGGCGAAGGCGAAGGAGAAAACCGCACGTTTGCCGCCATTACAAGCGGCTCGGGCGAAACCCGGCGCGAGATTTTTGTGGACGCCAAAGACCTGCAGAAATCGGACTTCGGCGACGGCTACAGCGACGCGCTGGTTTTTCGTGGGCAGAGCAAGCTGAGCGAGCAGGAAATCCGGTATTCGTTCGATACCTCGGTAAACCCCCACGGCAACCTGACCTACAAGACGGATTTTGACCTTGGCCAAACGGTTAAAGTCATGTCCAAAGCCTGGGGCGTATCCATGACGACGCGCATCACCGAAATCGAGGAAACCTACGACGCGGACGGTCTGAGCATCAGCGTCGTGTTCGGCAAGGCTGAGCTTACCATCGCGCAGAAAATGCGCTCCGACATGAGCGAGGTCAAAACGGCGCTGTCGGCTCCGGCCGGTATAGCCGAAGTAACCGAGGCGCTGGACGTCGTATCGGGAACGCTGGGAAATCTGTCCGAGGTGGACCCGGATATTCAGGGGGATACCTTCACAGCCACCGTGAACAACCTGTTCGGAAAGCTGCCCGCGCTCGAAATAACCGTGGGCGCGGGAACGATATCAGTTGGTCAGTACGCTCTGCGCCATATGGTGGCGGGTGATTCGCTGTACTTCACCTCGTGGAGCGGCAACAAATTCAGCGACCAGCCGAGCGACGACGGGCAGGTATTTCTGGTAAAGCACAATGGGGACAGCACGGGAACCGGCTACCAGCGGGCGATGGGTTTCTTCATCTCCCGTAATACCATGACGTTCTACGTGATTTCCATCTTCATATACAACAATCCGTCGGGCGCGGCGAACTGGCTGAATATCAACAACGAGCCGATCACCACGGCGCGGCTGGCGAGCGGCGCTGTCACCGAAGCAAAGATCGCGGACCGCACCATTACCGCTGTCAAAATTGCGTCTGCGCTGACCGATTACTCCGCAACAGAACAAAACACCGGGCGACTTTGGATAGACGGCAAGACCATTTACCGAAAAGAAATCAGTCTCGGCTCTCTTCCAAATGCGGTGCCGCGAAGCGTAGCGCACGGTATATTCAATCTCAGCACGGTTGTCAGCTTATCGGGTTTCGCTACAAACGGGACGGTATTCCTGCCTTTACCGCTTGCACGATACAACAACTTTGCTTCCCAAATCGGTCTCTACGCGGATACCACCAATATTATAGTCGAACCCGGAAATGACCGAACCACATATACGGGCTACGTGATAATTGAATATACAAAAACCAGCTAAGTAAGGAGGAAACAGCGCATGGAGAAAAGCGGATTTTTCAACTCATCGGACGGGGACAGAATCTATGACGCGACGGACTTCGCGGCGTATTTCGGAAGCCTCGTCTCAAACGGCGTATTTTACGCGGCGGCGACCAACCTGCAGGCGACGCCGGGGAGCGGTCTCGCGGTAAGCGTCGCGGCGGGCGGCGCGTGGATTAGCGGTTATCGCTACGAGAACACGGACACCTTAAACCTTGCGCTCACCACGGCGAACGGCAGCAATCCCCGGATTGACCGGGTCGTCGTCCGTTTAAGCAAGGTCAACGCTGGGCCTGCTTGAGGCGATTGAAACTTGCAATGAAATCCCTCTCAACTTTCCAGCAATTATAACCGTCCGAATAAGGCAAGCTCTGGGACGGCTGATCGGGCAGAAAAATGCCGTTCATATCCCACACCAGGTTACTGGTGCTATCCAAAAAATTCGTACCACCTCAGAATGTTTTGCAAAGGAGACTGGTTGCAAACCGGGAGTTAACGATATTGCAGAGGAAATGACCATTCCACTCAACTTTCCAGCAATTATAACCGTCCGAATAAGGCAAGCTCTGGGACGGCTGATCGGGCAGAAAAATGCCGTTCATATCCCACACCAGGTTACTGGTGCTATCCAAAAAATTCGTACCACCTCAGAATGTTTTGCAAAGGAGACTGGTTGCAAACCGGGAGTTAACGATATTGCAGAGGAAATGACCATTCCACCCGCTATTGTCCGTATGCTCCTGAACTATACAAAATCTTTTTATACCCGCTCATTGGATGCCCCTGTTTCCGATGAATCGGACAGTGCCACGTTTGGAGATTTGTTTGTAAAAGATGAACCAACACCTGAAGAACTGGCGGAACACCGGGAGCTTCGAGAGCAGGTACAGGAAGTTTTGGCGACACTGGAACCGGCAGAGGAAAGTGCCATCCGCCTGCGCTTCGGCTTTGTGGGCGGAGAAGTCTACACCGCCGAGGAAACGGCGGAAGAGCTGAAGCTCCCCTTAGACCAGGAACTGCCCTCCTGCATCAAATCCTCCATGGAAATACTGTTGCCATAGCTGTACCGTTTAGCGATAATGGCCAGCAGGGGGAGGTATGATAGCGTCAGTTCTTCCCGAGCCGCCACACCATTGGCAATATCCCGCTTTGCGGCGGCGATATCCTCCAGACGTACCGTGTGCTGCTGAAGCTGCTCTTTTGCTGCGCGGCCATCCCGAATTGCCCAAAGCAAAACCCGCTCCCGATCGGGGGACATTGAACCACACTTGTGATAATCCGGCAGGGGCGCCGCTCTGTTTTTTTCTTCTCTCATAATCTTTCGCGCTCAGGTGTCCTTATGACTGCGGAGTGTGGTTTTCCTTCTGCCGCCGCTCCAGCTCTGCCTTTACCTCCTGCATCCGGCGGCGTTTGCCCAGGAACCAGTATTCAAACCAAAAGAGCGGAAAAAACCATACCACGGCCACAACCATTCCGGCTAATTCTGCTGTGATGGCATAATCTCGGACGTAGGGATAAATAAGCGGATAGAACAGGCGATGCAAGGCGTAGGGATATACCATGGTCATACCGGCCAGAAGCGCAATTGCTACAACAGTAAACGGCTTGATACCCATTCCCAAGAATGTAGTTTCCTGCTGAAGCTTTTCTGCATTGGTGTTCGGCTTTGCAAATTTCTGATTGTTCATAGCGGTAAGTCCTTTCTTAATCATCAACAATATGGATGTACCAATCGTTCAGCACATCATCAAAGATGTACAGCGAATTACTGACGGTGGCATAGAGTTGCCCGCCGGGAGTCCATGAATCAAATACGCACACCGGCACGGTGTATTCCAAGTCATCCGGGTACCAGAGCGGCGTGTAGTGGATACGGTTACCGTAGTAAGAACAGGGGTTTTGCTTGAACATCCAGTTCCGCGCGTCCACCTTCTCCAGCAGCCGGTCATAGGTCTCGTAGCCAAACTCCGGGAACGTGGCCACGGCGTTTTGAATGGGCGTCACGTCGTAATCTGCGACGCCGCTGCTGTGCTTCACCAGTGGTTCCACGCTGACCTCCACTGCATAGCCGGATTTCATGGTGGTCTGGCCGTTGCTCATCTTATAATCTGTCTGGCACCGTTCATCCGGCTTCAGCGAAGAGTCATGGACAACCAACGACGCTTCATAGCTCATATAATAGAAGTACCAGTAGCCGTAAGTGGCCGTAACCTGAATCCAGCGGGCGTACCATTCGCCCCAGGTGGTGGAGAGATTGTTTCCGTAGTCCGGTACCGGGGATAGCTTAAAATCGTCGTTGCGGTCGTAGTAGGTGGGATCTGGCGGCGTCTTTTCCTCCAGCTTCACCACGTTAATATTGAGGGTCACGGGATTGCCTGCGCCGGTGGCCGTGGCGGTGAGCTGCTGCGGCTCGCTGGGCGTGTGCCAACGTATCCAGATCAGCTGCGTTCCTCCTGCGGGGCAGATGAACGATTTTCGGTAGGTTTCACCGCCGATGTTCAGCGTCACATAGGCGTTGTTGTCCGGGTTGATCTCCGACGAAGACGAGATCGGGAAACTGACAATTATATCCGTGCCCGTGCGGAATTCATAATCGTAGGTCGCTGGTGTCACGGGCGGCGTGGCCGTGAAAGTCACAATACCCATGCCCAGGTAGTGGATGATATTTGCATTGGTCTGCTTGCCGGACCTTGCACCTGTCCATTTCTCCAGATGCAATTCCGTGTCGTTCTTCTCCAGAAACATAGACAGTGGCAGATTCTGGTGCGTCAGAGATTTCATCCAAGCACGAAGCTGGCCCTTTGCTAATACGTCGTACTCCGCTGCTTCGGTGGCGGTCATGGCATATTTAGTACCCTTGAACACAAAATACGCGATTGGCTCCAGCAGTAGCTTGTATTGCCCTCCGGTCAGGTCGTCGTAAGGAACGCCGATGCCGCCCGCAATAGACTGAATAACACTCTTATCTGTGAAATATCTCTTTATTGCGTCAATGTTATTGCCTCCCGCGCCGCCCACAATGGTGGGCATTTTTAGGGGAACAACGGTGCTAGTGTATAGGTTAGAGGCCGGGGCTGGTGTCAAAGCTGCTCCATGCAAATAGTTCAGTTTGTTTTTACGAACAAAAGAAGCTTGCACACTTGCTGCCTCGGGTTGGTTGCTCCAGTCCATCTGGTAAACCTTTTGGCCATCTTTCAGCACGGTGATCCGGCACCCGTCCTCGTTATTCCAGTAATTCTGCTTGGTTCCGCTGCCCATACCGCCGCCGTCACCGCTGCTATCGCCGCTATCAATGTTTCCGTCGCCTACGGCCAACACCGGCACAGCCAGCATGGAAAGCGCCATCACCGTTGCCAAAAGACTTGCCAATATTCGTTTTTTCTTCAATATCTTCACTCCTTTGCATAAAAAAGCTCCCTGCGTCCATTGGTACGCAAGGAGTTTTTTTTAATTTAATTTTGTCGGTGCGGAAGATCTCAGCCCATTTCACCAACTTGAATGCCACTCAATTCGTCCGGCATGTCAATGGAATCCGATGCGCCGCCGCTGCTATCTGCAATCCATCCAAAAACGTCGTCATAGACTTGCTTCTGACCATCAACCACGCGCGTGTCACCGTTCTGCGGTGTAGAGCTGCTGGGCTTGGATGGCGTACTCGGCGTAGACGGTGTGCTGGGCTTGGTGGAGCTGTCCGAGGGCTTCGTTGTGGTGTCGGAACTGCCGGTAGACGGTGTGGTAGTCTTTTCATTGGTGCTGGGCGTCGTAGCGGCCTGTTCTCCGTGATAGGCTCCATCCGTGCCGGTGATCTTCCCGCCGCCGCTGCCAATGTTGGCCGTGGGTGCATTGGGTGCGGTTGTGGTGGTATCCAGCTCGCCGGGTTTTGCATCCCAGGTGCGGTCTATGGTCACCGTGCCGTCCTTATCCGTCGTGATCTTAATCCGGTCATTGGCCGGGTTCGTGCTGCCGGAACTGGAAGAACCGGCGGAAGAGTCCGCCGCCTGCGTGTTGTCCGTGTTGACGGTGAAGTGATAATCTTTCGACGTATCCGGCTCGGTGACAGGCAGCGTTGCCGCTTTTGCCTGCTGCTTGCCGGGCAGGTACACACAATTCACATAGTAGATGGAGCTGCATACCACGCCGAAAGCCACCACCGTGGCCGTAATGCCTTTCCAATGTTTTTTAAAGGATTCTTTCATCTGAAATACCTCCTGTCATTTGGTTTTATTTTCCTCTAACGTATCACAATCCATGGGGTTTTGCAACCGTGCGGCCTCCGCTACCGCCTGTTCTTTTTTCAAGCGGCGGAGTTCACGCCGCCGGGTGTTGATCTCTTCTTTGTGCAGCGCATAATATGCGCGCTCGCTGGCTCTAATCCTGGCGTTATTTTCTTTACGGTATTCCCGGTCTTTCGCACGCCGTTCTTCAAGGTTTTTCTTTCGCAGTTCCCGTCTATGCGCATTTACTTCCTCGCGGTGCAATGCAAGATGTTCTTTATTACGAGCGCTGATCTCTTCCCGATGCTCATAATAGTATTTCAGGCTTTTAGCAACACAGCTCTCGCGGTTTTCGGCGTAATGCGCTCTGCTCTTCGCAATGATTACATCACGATGTAATTCGCGGTAAAGCCTATCTTTTGCGCGCATTTCATCAAGATTTCTTTGACGCCGTTCCCGCTCTTTCCGGTTGATTTCATCACGGTTCAAATGACGCTTCTGCAAAATAGAATCTTTGTTTTTCTGGTAGTATTGCTGTGTGCGAAACTTCTTTTTTTGCTCTCGCAGAGCCTGCAACTCTGAGATGGGTTTCATGCTTTTAAGTTCGTCATATGCTTTTGGGGTTATGCGATCCAGAATGCAGTCTTCGTATGGGCAGTGCAAGCAATCCTCATTACATATTGTATTCATGCTGAGACCTCCGGTTTTTGAGCTGGGGCGCTATTTGCATCTGTTGCCTGACTTACTTTGTTTTCAAGCTGTTTGGAATAGCATCGCTTTCCATCATGAACACGCAGCCTGCCGGTATCATTACAGTACAAGCAAGCGTTAACATCAGATCCGGATTTACCTGTAAAGAGCTTTCGCCAATAAATACAATCTGAACAAGAGCACAATTGAAGCCGCTGGGATACGGCTTGAATAAAGTCGTATCGGTATTCCCGGGCGTTAAAGCAGGAAACCTTTTTCAGAATCACCGCATCTACAGGCGTATTATCCCAATAGAAAGCCCGAATGAACAGCATTCGCATTGATCCATCTTGATACGCTTCCATTGTATGACCTATTGCTGAGACGATGGCTTTATAACGCCGCTGATCTTCCGCTGGCAGTTCCACCGAAGCCGCGCTTGCCGTTGGGTCTTTGCCGTGGCTACTGCTTATGGCATATTTCAGGCTGCGCATTTTCTCCGATAGCGTCGGATAGCTTCGAATTATTTCTTCAATAATAGTATCATTGCTTCCCATGTCGTATCACCTCCTTCCTCTCTCTTAAAACGTTCACAATTCGGGCTTTTATTTTTGCCTAATATCTGGTAATATCTTCAATAGCTACGTATTTGAATGCGTACCTGTATGGACTTTTCAAGGTGCAAATAGAACAACTATGCGACGCCACCATCTGAGGCGCGCTCAGCAACCCATTGGTTAAATAGTTTTCGATAAATTTCAAAATGTCTATGTGAGTTTGATTCTTTTGACCGATAACAAATTGCAAATGGATAAAGGCCCGCTTCAATTGCAGATGCCAGCGCGTTATTATTAACTGTCAATCCTAGCTGACGCATAGATTCAGCAAGTTCATTTAATGTCATTGTTTCAATGTGAGGCATTATTGCTCCCTCCTGAAAGTTTTACAATTTGCTAACTGTGAATTTTGTGGGCAAAAAAATATCATCCCTCGAATAATTTAATTTTTCTGCAATCGCATTGGCAATATGGATGGGGATACTCCTGACACCATTTTCGTACTGGCAGTAAGTAGATACTGCAATACCCACTGCATTAGCAATTTCTTTTTGTGAGTAATTCTGCTTAACCCGTACTTGCTCTAGTTTTGTCATGAAATCAACTCCTAGCTGTAACTTATTATAAATTCACATTTAGCAAACGTCAATAAAAACTTTCACATTGTGAGAATTTGTATTTTCAGGTCGTGAACTTGGTGTTAGTCTATATTTGCAAAGCGTGAACGCTGGGGAGGGAGATATACAATGACGCTTGGTTCAAGAATTCGAGCCTTACGTGAAGGTAAACATCTCAGCCAAAAGGAACTTGCACAAAATCTTCATATGGCGAATTCAACATTATGTCAATATGAGAATAATGATCGCGTTCCAAGTGACGATGTTAAAACTAGAATAGCGGATTATTTTAGTGTTACTGTTGACTACCTCCTTGGTCGGCAAACTGAATCAGCGTCGCATAAGGGCGTTATGATACCAGTACTAGGAGATGTAGCCGCTGGTATCCCAATAGAGGCTATTCAAGATATTCTTGACTACGAGGAAATCAGCAGAGAATTGGCTTCTAGAGGTGAATATTTTGGCCTAAGACTTCGCGGTGATTCAATGGCACCACGGATGTGTGAAGGTGATGTTGTTATCGTTAGAAAGCAATTGGATGCAGACTCTGGTGATGTTGCCGTTGTCTTAGTAAATGGCGATAGTGCCACTGTTAAAAATATTCGAAAAGAAGCAGGGGGGATTTGGCTCATACCAAATAATCCGGTGGCTTTTCAGCCGAGATTTTTCTCTCACGAAGAATGTTCGAAAATCCCTGTTCAAATTATTGGCATTGTTGTTGAGTTGAGGGCAAAAATCAAGGCATAAAATAGCCACCGTTGTTTTGAACGTGAATATAAAGAAGCGGTGACTTAAGAGAGTATGCCAGATGAAGTAGCCGCAACATTACAGTAGAAACCACGATATAGAGAAAGCAGAGATCATCACTTATGATGATCTCTGCTTTTTTATGTCTACTTGTTTGCAACACATAGAAAGCGTTATGTTGTACGAGAGAATTGCCTGTTTCACGCTCAAAATAGTACTGTAATTAGTCTGCTTTTATCCAACAATCTCGCAGCCAATTACCATCAGCTTTTCGCCCACCCACGGGCGGGTATAGGTGCCATCATTGAGAATATGCTCCATGATGGCAGATTCCTTCTTTTCAACCGTTTCCGTAGCATCCGCAAGTTCATTGGCAACTGCAGGGTCAATAAACAGTACGCCGTCATCATCGCCCACGACAATATCACCAGGATTTACGACCTTGCCGCCGATGACCACGGGGACATTGATCTCACCAGGACCATTTTTATAAGGACCGTTGGGAGTGGCAGAGCGGGCGTAGACGTGGAAGTTCTCCATAGCAGCCAGACCGCCACGGTCCCGGATGGCACCATCGCAGACAATGCCCCTGATACCACGAGATTTGCAGTAGGTGGCCATCAACTCACCAAAGATAGCTCGGTCGGTGAAGCCGCCAGCATCGATTACGATGACATCACCGGGCTTAGCCAGATCCATGGCAGCGTGGAACATCAGGTTATCTCCCTGCGCAACCCGGACGGTAAAAGCAGTTCCCAGCAGCTGACCTTTGTAACCAATGGGTTCGATGGCAGCATCCACCGCCGCAATACGGTTCATATTATCATCGATATTGGCCACGGGCATATCCTTAAACCGGGTTACCAATTCCGGCGCTGGGCGTTGGAAATCTTTAATAATTTTGCATCCGACAGACATAGTTAAATTCCTCCATGCATGTTAAATAAACTGATAGCCGACATTCTTACTAAGTACAGCCTTATTTGCCACGCAGCGCCCCGGCACTTTACCGGTTGTGACTGCCTGCGGAACGATATCGCAGGTCATCTGAATCTGCGTTTTCTTACTGCCAACTCCATAGCTTCCGCAGTGGGGATTGACGATGATATTATCCAACGTCTTGAAAGGATCTTTTTCCGGCAGCGGCTCCCGCTCTACAGTATCCAGTCCTGCATAGCGGATCTCTCCAGTTTCCAGAGCCCACGCCAGATCGTCATTATTAATTACAGGACCGCGGCTGGTATTGATAATCATGGCCGAGTCTTTCATCTCTTTGAAAACTTCCCGGTTGAACACATGGGTAGTTTCCGGTGTCAAAATGACATGAATAGAGATGATGTCGCTGTTAGTAACCAATTCATCGAACGACACAAAGTGCACATCCGGATATTGACCTTTGATGGTGTCGCTGACATAGGGATCGCAGGCGATGACCTTGGTGCCGAAGCCCTTGTAGAAGATGTCGTGGAGATAACGGCCTGCCAGACCAAAGCCATAGAGACCCAGCGTCAATTCCCGTACGTCGGGCGGCAGCAGATATTTGCACTTGGGCCAGTTGCCCTTGCGGACTTCCCGATCATAATAAGCCGTATTCCGGATAAGGCTCATGATCATGGCAGTGGCCACATCCGCCAGCTCCTTGGCGCAGAAGCCAGGGAGGTTCAGCACCATGACCCCCAGATCCGCCGCAGCGTCCAAGTCGATGCTGTTGACACCGGCACCAAACCGCTGCACAAATTTAACTTGCGGCAGAGCCTCCAGCACCTTACGGGAGATTGGCGGATTTCCGGTAGCCAGAATGGCCATAGCGTCTTTGCAGCCAGCGATAATCTCGTCCTCGGTAGGTTCCTTCTGCTGGGTGGCCACCACTTGGTAATCCAGCCGTTTCAGCTGAATCCCAGCGGCTGCGTAAGCGGTAGCCACACAGTCCAGTTCCTCGGCAGTCACGCTACCATAATCTTTGTCTATAACAATTGCATTCATTTTAAATACCTCTTTTTTACCTTACAGGGGCCAGAATAGAGGAATGAAAATCATGGATACGATGAGGACTACAACACTCAGGCCCAAGCCAGGACGGAAGAAATCCATGAACTTCAGATTGCCGGGACGAATAATGAGGGTGTTGGTGCCACTTCCCACAGGAGACAGAAATGGAGAGGAAGCAGCCACGCAAATAGCTACGGCCACAGCGGTGGTGTTCATACCAAAAGCCTGGACCACTGGAATAAACAGCGGGGTCACCAGCAGGGCGGTCGAGGTGTTCATCATGGCGTTGGTCAAAAGGGTCACCAGTACCAGAATAATGAATAGCACTACCATCTTGTTGGGGTGCTCGCCCAGCAGCTTCACGGCAGTATCGGCAATAAGGGTTCCAGCACCGCTGCTGCTCATGCCAGCAGAAACGGCACTCATGCCAGCCACAATAAAAAGGGTGGAAAGATCAATGGACTTGTAGGCGTCATTCTGCTTGATGCAGCCCGTCAATACCAAGATAAAGGCACCAAAGGCAGCCACCAGATACATGGGTAGCCAGTCAATGCCGGCGGCCATCACCACCAGCAGGATAGCCAAGATAACCAAACACAGTCCGGCTTTCACTTTGTTGAACTCCACGGCCTTGTTGCTTCCGGTGTACTCCTCCAGATACTCTTGGTCGGCCGTGTCACCGGGGGTCAGGAACCTTTTTCCGATGGTCAGGAAGAACAGAATGCCTGCGATAGAAATGGGAATACCTACTTTGCCAAGTTCGAAGAAACTCATGGTGGAAACACCCAGATCTTGCAGAGCGCCGTTGACCACTACATTGCTGGCAGCGCCCATCAAGGTCAAATTGCAGCCGAAGCTAGCGGCAAAGGACATGGGGATCAGCTGGCGGGAAACGGAGACGCCAGCCCGCTTGCTGACACTGATGACGATGGGCAACAGCATGGCCACCACGGCCACGCCGCTGCAAATGGCAGAAATAATGGTAGATACCAGCATGAAAGCAATCATAATGCCGTTTTCAGAGTGACCGGTAACTTTGACCAGCACGTCTGCCATCTTGGCGGCGATGCCGGTGTGAAACAGGGCAGAGCCCACTACCATCATGGCAGCTACCAAGACGATGGTACTGCCAGAGAATGCGGAAAACAGCTTGGCTGGTTCTATGATCCCGCAGACGACAAGGACGCTGCCACCCAGCATGGATACCAGAGCTGCAGGGAGCTTGTCCGTCACGAAGAAAATGACCATGACCAACAATACGAGTAACGTTATAATTGCGGGACTCATATGTTTCCTCCTATATCTATTCTTCTTACATCTTATCCTATGTTTTCGTTTAAGTGATCCTGTACGCCGCCTATTTTATGACCGTCGCCACTAAAACAGCCGGAAGGGGTTTTTACAGCAGGCGAAATTTGTGCACATCTTTGCCTTTCTGACACATATATTAACGTTTATTGTTGTATTCGTCAAAGACATATGCTATTATGTGAATTATAATATGCGCGTTATAATTGGAAAGGGACCTTATGTTAGTATTTCGAAATTTTGAGTATTTCATTGCCATAGCAGCGTCTGGCAGTCTTACCAAAGCAGCAGAGCAACTTTATGTTTCGCAGCCATCCTTAAGTCAGTATCTCAAACGGCTGGAAAGCAGTTTGGGTGTCGAGTTATTTGACCATAACACCTCTCCACTGCGTTTGACGTACATTGGTGAACGCTATTACCAATATGTAAAACAAGTCAAGCAATTGGATGAAAATGTACAAAAGGAATTTCAGGATATTGAAAATCAGACAAGCGGAAAGCTTCGTTTGGGCATTGCCCTCTGGCGTGGCGCCAGCTTATTGCCAGACATATTTCCTGCTTTTCATCAGAAATATCCTGATATTCGCCTGGTATTAACAGAGGGCCGATCCGTTCAATTGGAAGCAGCCTTAATGAATGATAAAATTGACATTGCCGTTATAAATATACCTCGCACACTGAACTACGGCAAGCTGACCTGTGAGATTATCTGTGAGGAGCAAATTTTGCTCGCTGCGCCCACGCAACATCCTTATGTGCAAAAGCTTCTGCAGGACTGTCGCATTATCAGCGGTCATCCGGTGGCACCGCTGGATATTCTTCAGCATATGCCTCTGATCCCAACTAAATCCGGTCAAAACCTTACCCATGAAGTGATGTATGCACTGGGAAAACATCATATAGAACCAGATATTCTTTTGGAAACCGGAAATCTTACCACTGCTATTAATCTGGTTTCTCAGGGAATGGGGTGTACTTTTGTGCCTGGCGCCGGAGCTAAAGTCTGCCAGCATCCTGGCGCTGTTACATATTTCACTGCAGATGTGCAGGACCTCGTATGGGATCTGGGCGTTGTTTATCGTAAAGATGCCTATCTCTCCAATTTGGCACGGGTATTTATTGACAGCATGAAGCAGCAATTGTCCACAGGCAATGCAGAGTTATAATCTGTACATTATACGATGTATAAAATAATTGGATCAGCAGGAACATCGGGTGGTCACTGTAGAGGGCTTTTTAAGTGGCAATTACACAGAGCTTCCGGGGTTGAGCGCCACGATTCTGAATGAGTTCATTGACCGGATTCTGGTCTACGCGCCGGAAAAGATTGATGGAAAGCGGATACAGAAGATTACGATTCAGTATAACTTTGTTGTTGAAATCCCGGAACAGAAGGAATGCGTTGTGGCTTAAGCCACAACGCATTCAAGAAAATATTTTACTTCCTTATGAGCTTTTAAGTCATCGCATTTTTAGGAGGCATTGTATGGAGTGTCTAAAATGTCATAAGTTAATTCCAGATGACGCCATCGTTTGCTGCTATTGTGGAAAGCGGCTTGGCACTCAGAACCGTAAGGCGAAAAAGCGCCCAAACGGTACCGGCTGCATCTATAAACTTGGAGGAAACCGCGTGAAGCCTTGGGGCATCAAAAAGAATGGAATTTTTCTTGGTTCCTACCCCACAAAGGCTTCGGCCATCGAAACCTTGGAAAAGATACAGAAGAAACCTGTTTCAGAAGCCTATAACTTTACGTTAGAAGAGGTGCGGGAACTCTGGAAACAGGAACACTATCCGGCGTTGTCTGAAAAAGGAAAGGAATCGTATGATCTAGCGTGGTCATTGTTTGAACCGCTCAAAGAAAATAAAATGCGGGATATTCGCACTGAGGATGTTCAAAAGCTCGTAGATGAGCAGGTTAGTAAAGGGCGTTCCAGATCTCAGTGTGAAAAAATAAGAGGCCTATATAGTCAACTGTGTAAAGTAGCAATGCGTGAAGATATTCTTGATAAAAACTACGCGCTATTTCTACGACTTCCAAAAAGTAAACGTCCGGATCGCCTTGTCTTTACGGAAAAAGAAATTAAAATGCTTAAGGTTGATGCCAAAACAAACGATACATCAAAGATTATTCTGATGCTTATTTATACTGGCTTTCGGATTAATGAGTTGTTGCAACTCCCCAAAGCTGGAGTCAATCTTGAAAAAGGAATTTTTACTGGAGGAGAAAAAACCGAGGCTGGTAAAAACCGCATCGTCCCGATTCATCCGGAGATACTTGCTTATGTGCAGGAATTCATGAAAGAAGCAAAAGAAGATTTATTTCTGAGTGGGTACGCAGGCAATAAGGATGATCACAATTTCAGAAGCCGAGAGTATTATCCAACACTAGAACGCCTAGGAATCAGATCCGAAGATCGACCGATGAAGCCCCATACTTGTAGATATACCTTTGCTACCCGTGGTGCTAAGCCTAGTATTTCCCAGGAAGCCTTGCAAGAGCTTATGGGCCATGCAAAATATGAAACTACAATGGACTTCTATATTCAAGATGATGTCGATATGCTGAAGAAGAAAATGAAAAAGCTAAAATAAGCGGTTGTCAACATAATGTCAACAAATTAAATATTTGAAAAAAATAAAAATCCTTAGAACCATTGTGGCTCTAAGGATTTTTTGGTGGACGATACAGGACTCGAACCTGTGACCCCCTGCACGTCAAGCAGGTGCTCTAGCCAGCTGAGCTAATCGTCCGAAGCGAACGGATATAGAATACACGAAGAAGCCGTTTTTGTCAACTGGTTTTAGAAAAAATATTACAATTTTTTATCAGGCTGTTAAATGCGTCTCTCTTGTGAAGCTTTGAGAAAAACACTGCGGGCCGGCCATGTGTCCGAAAAAGATAGAAAAATGCGACGGCTTTTCATGTGCAGAGCCTTTCCAACTATGGAAAGAGCACGGGAGAAAATACGGGAAAGCGTTGTAATTTAAACGGGATAACTATATAATGAATATTATAATTCGATAGAATAGCGGTGTGCCGTAATTTGTGGCACGGTCAGAATTTCAGTGTCCGCGCATATCATAACCGACAATTTTCAGCACATATATGTGCGAATAGACGGGGGGAGAAAAGCCGGATGAACACAAGGCGCAAGATTTTGGTGGTGGAGGACAACATTGCCAATCGCCTGACGCTCTGTAAGATTCTCTCACAGGAGTACGGGACACTGGAAGCTGCCAACGGCCAGGAGGCTCTTGAAATTCTGAGTCAGGAGGCTCTGAGTATCTCTTTGATCTTTCTCGACATCTGGATGCCTGTTATGGATGGATATACGTTTCTGAAAAGGGTAAAGGCCGATCAGATACTCGCTGCAATCCCCGTTATCGTCGCGACCCAGAGCGACGGGGAGGAAGAAGCGGTTAAAGCCCTGTCCCACGGAGCTGCGGATTTTATTACGAAGCCCTATAAGCCCGGTATGATTCTGCACCGGGCCGCAAGTATGATTTCTCAGCGGGAAACGACGGCGCTTATAAACCAGATGGAATACGACCGGCTTACCGGCCTTTATAGCCAGGCGTTTTTCTATCAGCGGATGCGCCAAATGCTTCAACAGAATCCGGAAACGCAGTATGACCTGCTTTGCTCCAATGTGGAGAAATTCAAGTTTATCAACGAGGCACTAGGCCTGGCCATGGGGGATCAGGTACTTCGCCTGATTGCCAGGGAGCTGCAAAGCGGTCTGCCGGGCGAACCTCTCTGCGGCCGGCTGCGGGCGGATATTTTCGTGTGTATGATTGAACGGGGATCTTTCAATCTGGAATCTGCGCTGAGCCGTGCCACGGAGCGTATCTGCAAAGAGTCCGGCGTAAAGAGCTTTTCTATGAAGTGGGGCGTTTACGCCATCACAGATATCCACCTGCCGGTAGAGCAAATGTGCGACTGGGCACTGCTGGCCTGCAATTCCATCAAGGGAAAGCGCGGACAGATAGTGGCTGTTTGCAACGATGAACTACGTCAGCTGCGGCTGAAGGAAGAGGCGCTGGAGAACAGCATGGAATCGGCGCTGGACACCCGCCAGTTCGAGATTTTTTATCAGCCGAAATTCAGCCTGCGCAGCAACCGCATCTGCGGCGCGGAGGCGATGGTACGCTGGAACCACCCAACACTGGGGTTCCTCTCCCCCGAGAAATTTATGCCGCTTTTCGAGCGCAACGGCTTTATCACCCGGCTGGACCGGTATATTTGGGAAGAGGTAGCCGCCACCATGCATGACTGGGATCTGCGGGGGATGCCGCTGGTTCCCGTCTCCGTTAACATCTCCAGAGCCGACATCTACATTGCCGATCTGGAGGTCACCCTCTTAGATATCGGGCGGCGTCATCAGATCAAACCGTCTCTTCTTCATCTTGAGATCGCGGAGACTGCCTATACGGAAGACCATCGGCAGCTGTGCAATGTGTTGACAAAGCTCCACGGCGCCGGCTTTCCCATTGAGTTGGATGACTTTGGAAGCGGATACTCCTCTTTGAATATGCTCAACGAACTGCCCATCGACATTTTGAAGCTGGATATGCAATTTTTAAAGGAGGAACAGGAGCAGGGAAACCGCCGCAGCATCCTCAGCTTCGTGGTGAGCCTTTCCAGGTGGTTGGACCTTCAGGTTATTGCTGAAGGCGTGGAATCTGCGGCGCAGGTGGAGAGACTGAGGAACGTGGGCTGCAATTTAGCGCAGGGCCACTACTTTTCTCCCCCGCTTCCCCGTCGGGAATTTGAACGGTTCCTTCAGAACGTGGATGATGTTGAGGAGGAAAACGCGCTTAAGGACGACGATATTCTGGAAAAGACCCGCCTTTTGGAAGCCGCCGCATACGAGGATTATCTATCGGGCCTTCTGAATCGAAGAGGGCTGGACAACGCGCTGGCGCGGCTGGATTTGGCCCGGGCAAATATTGCGATCTTTATTTTCGATATGGATAACCTGAAATCCTGCAACGACTCCAAGGGTCACACCGGCGGCGATGAGATGCTCCGGCGGTTCAGCGGTATCCTCCGTGCCCACACCCGCGGCGGAGATATTATCTCCCGAATCGGCGGAGACGAGTTCGTGGCCGTAATGCCTCAAATGCGCTCTTTAGAGTCCGCCATGAAAAAGGGAGAGGAGATCTGCCGGGCGTTTCGGAACAGCAGGCCCACCATATCGGATGGATGCGCCGCGTCTTGTTCTGCGGGGCTGGCGATCTTGCAGGCCGGAGAATCCTTTGAAGCTGCGTTTGCCCGCGCAGACCGGGCACTCTACCGTGCCAAGCGCAATCAAAAGGGCGTCTGCTTTGCCTGATACAGGCCGCACGATTTGCGGCGACCGCCCTTGGCTTATAGATTTTCCGCCATCCCATATAGTACGGAAATTTTCGGATGGGCATCGGCCCATTTACGCAGTTCTAAACCATTTGACGAAAAATCTGACTACGTAATTGCGCGCCGAAAACTATGCGGGGATGCCCTGTGACGGCATTTTACGGTATACTTCTTACGGAGGCTCCGCACAGAAAGGTCGGGGAGCGAAAAACAGCTTCTCAGGAGAGGGGGATATCGCCAATGAAAGAGAGTACGGAGGCGATCGGACAGGTACAGGAATTTTTACGGACCTGGTTTTGCCGTCGGGCTCCGGAGACTGCGGCGCGGTATCTGTCTGACGATTTTCAGTTCGTTGGTGCGGGCGGCGGAGAGATGGTCGTCGGCTTTGCCGCCATGCGGGATTATCTGCGGGAGGACTGCCAGGAGGAGCCGGAACCGTTCCGGGTCATTTTTCTGCATCCACACGGGCAGATGCTGATCGCCGGCTGTGCCTCCGTGAATATGGAACTCCTTCTTCAAAACAGGCACTACAGCTGGCGGCTGCGGGCTTCCTTTGCCATGCGGATGGAAAAAGGCCTTTGGCGCGTCTGCAATATTCATATCTCCGAGGCTACCGGAAATCAGCGCGGTAAGGAGCACTACCCCCATACACTGATTGTGGAGAGCCTGAACCGCCAGCGCAATGACCTTTTGAACGAGGCTACCGCGGGCGGTATGATGGGCAGTTATCAGGAACCGGGCTTTCCATTCTATTATGTCAACCAGAGAATGCTGGACTATTTGGGCTATGACAGTGAGGGGGAGTTTATCAGCCATATCTCGGGCCTGGTTTCAAACTGCATGCATCCGGACGACCGGACGGAGGTGGACCGGCAGGTGGCATCTCAGATGGCCGAAACCGGGGAATATGCAGTGGAATACCGGATGCGCAAGAAAAACGGCGACTATATTTGGGTCCATGACATTGGCCGGGGCGTGACGGCGGAAAACGGAAAGCCGGCAATTATCTCCGCCTGCGTGGATATCACTGCCCTGCATATGGCGCAGGAGGACCGCCGCCAGATGCTTAATACGATTCCCGGCGCGGTTATGCGCTGCCGGTACGCCGAGGGGCTGGAGGTTCTGGACACCAGCGATGTCCTTTACGACATCACCGGCTATACCCCTGAAAAATTTGCGCTGATGGGCAACCGTTTTTGTGCTCTGTTGCTGCCGGAGGACGCCCAAAAGGTTCTCCCCACCTTCCGCGCACAGTTGGAAGGAGGGGCCAGCACCGTATACATGGAATGCCGGCTGAACCGCTGGGACAACGAGTTGATCTGGATCGCCCTGCGCGGACACCTTACCGGCGGTACCGACGGCGATAATCCCATTCTTTTTTGCATGCTGACCGATGTTACCGAGCAGGTGGAAGAGCGCAGCCGTATCAAGACCCGATTCCAGCGGGAATCCGACTATGCCACGGAGCTGGCGGCTCCCAATCTGATTGCAAAAGCGCAGGCCAATTTGACGGAGGATACCTTTGAGTCCTATTCCGGCCTGGGCGGTTCCGCCGTGGAGGCCTATTTCATTTCCACCACCGTGGATGAGGCGCTGCACCGCATAGCCAAAGACGCTGCCTCGCGGGAGGATGCGAATCGTTTTTTAGAGAAATTTTCCCGCCAGCGCCTGATTGACACCTATGCCATCGGTGAGACAGACCACAGCGTGGAGTACCGCTGCAAATGGATGGCCGGCAGGATGATCTGGTGCCGCACGGTGGGCCGCACCTATCTTACTCCGGAGACCAATCACTTGACGCTGTTTATTTACAGCTTCGATATCACGGAGGAATGGCTTTCCCGGCGCCTGCTGGAGCAGGCGTCCATTATGGATTATGATTTCCTGATGGATGTGGACATCGAAAATGACTGCTATCATATCGCCGCCCGCGGAGAAGTGGATTTTGTCAATATGCCCTCTACGGGCAAATTTCATGGGGGATGCCTCAAACTTTCAATTGATGCGATTCCTGAGGCATTTCGGCCAAACTATTTTAAGCAGTTGGAATTTGATAATATCCGCGCCCGGCTGGAGATAAACCCATCCTATTCCTTCACGGTACCCAATCGGATAAACGGGCGGCTGCGTTATAAAAAATACAGTCTGTCGTATATTGACAAGATTACCGGTCATGTCTGCCTGAGCCGCGTGGACATCACCGATATCATCGAACATGAACAGCGCCAGCGGGAAGCGCTTCTGACCGCTCTGCAGGCCGCGGAACAGGCCAATGTTGCCAAGAGCGACTTTCTCTCCCGCATGAGCCATGAGATCCGTACGCCTTTGAACGCCATTATCGGAATGACCGCCATTGCTGCCGGGGCTGTCGATAATAAGCAGGAGGTGTCGGATTGCCTGGGCAAGATCGACATTTCGTCCCGATTCCTGCTGTCTTTAATCAACGATATTCTGGATATGAGCCGCATTGAGAGCGGAAAGCTGCTGCTCAAGAGTGAACAGTTTTCCCTGGAGCAGATGATCTGCACTACAACCGATATCATCCGTACCCAGGCGAATCAAAAGAACGTGGAGTTTAAATGCATCATGCACGCGGGGCTGGGAGACAGCTACGCAGGGGATGAAATGAAGCTCCAGCAGGTGCTCATCAACATTTTGTCCAACGCCGTGAAATTCACCGCCGCCGGCGGAAAGGTCACCTTCTCGGCAGACCGGATTCACCGCACGAAAAACACCGCAACCCTGCGCTTTGTTGTCACAGACACCGGCATCGGCATCGCCCCCAACTTTCTGCCCAGAATTTTCGACGCCTTTGCCCAGGAGAGCGGCGGCTCCACCACGATGTATGGTGGTACGGGGTTGGGCCTTACCATCTCAAAAAACATTGTGGATATGATGAACGGACGTATTACCGTCCGCTCCATTCAGGGTGTGGGGTCTGAGTTCACCGTAGACGTGGTATTGGAAATGGGCGCGGAGGAGACCCGCCGCCGGGAGGCCATCCGCTATGCGGAGATGAAGTGTCTCGTGGTGGATGACGACGCCGACGTCTGTCGGAATACGGTACAGATCCTGCGGGAAATGGGTATGACCGCTGAGTGGGTGGACAGTGGCACCCGGGCCATTGCCCGGGCCCGGGAGCAACTGGAGCACCACCGGCATTTCACCTCCGTCCTTCTGGACTGGAAAATGCCGGAGATGGATGGCATCGAGACCACACGGCGCCTTAGAACCATAGTGGGACCGGAGGTCGCCATCATGGTTATGACCGCCTATGATTACGGAAATATCGAGGACGATGCCCGCGCCGCCGGCGTGGACCTGCTGATCGGAAAGCCTCTGCTTCGCTCCACACTGGAGTCCGCTTTTGAGCGGGCCTATTCCGGCAGGACGGAGCCGCAATCCAAACCGGTGTACAGAACCTACGATTTTAAGGGCCGCCGTATTTTGCTGGCGGAGGACCATCCCCTGAACATAGAGATTGCTGTTAGGCTTTTGCAGCGGGTCGGCTTTCAGGTGGACACAGCCGTCAACGGCCTCAAGGCGCTGGAGCTGTTCAGGGAGTCTGCACCGGGTTATTACGACGCCGTTTTAATGGACATCCGTATGCCTTTGATGGACGGCCTCTCCGCTACGACGGCCATCCGTAATCTCAACCGCGTCGATGCCGCCCTGACGCCCATCATTGCCATGACCGCCAACGCCTTTGAGGACGACGTGGAAAAAAGCATAGCGGCGGGCATGAACGCGCATTTGGCGAAGCCCATTGAGCCGGAGACGTTGTTTCGCGTGCTGTACGACTTTATCAGCGCACGGAAGGAAGGCAGTCTGTAAAACAAAAGCCGGAAAATCTTGCATCGATATTGCCTGCCAGCCCGGCACCCGGATGCGGCGGGCCTGCGATGCGCACGGCCCGGTAAAAAAAGCCCCGGCGTGTTTCAAACGCGCCGGGGCTTTTTTTATGGGAAAGGTGGGTCACCCCAGAATGCCGATACTCAGCGCGGGCACGAACGTCAGCAGCAATAGAACTACGATCATGATCAGAATCATGGGCAGAATCTTTGCGGCAATCCTCGTGACCGGCACATCGGAGATGGCGGAGGCAAAAAACAGGTTGCAGCCGTATGGCGGCGTAATAAAACCAATGGCCAGATTCACGGTCATCACGATGCCGAACTGGATGGGACTCATTCCAATACCCGTTACGATAGGCAGCAGGATGGGCGTCAGGATGGGCGTCAGGATGACGCAGGAGGAGATGTTGTCGATGAAGCAGCCCACGACCAGCAGGAACACATTGATCACCAACAGGATCAGAACGGGATTGCTGATATTCAGAATGCTTCCGGCGATGGTGGTGGGAACCTGGGACATGGTCAGAAAGCGGGCGAAAGCCATGGAGATGCCGACCAGGAAGGTCGTCTGCCCATTGATTAAAACGGTGTCGCGCAGAGCCTGGTAAATGGTCTTCAGATTCAGCTCTCTGTACACTAAGACGCCGATGATCAGGGAGTAGACGATGGCCACCACGGCGGACTCGGTCGGCGTAAAAATACCGCCGTAAATGCCGCCCAGAATAATGACGGGCACCAGCAGCGCCCAGATGGAGGTACGGAACGAATTAAAGAGGTTCTTCCCGGAAAACTTTTTCTTGGTTCCGTAGTGGTTTTTCCTCGCAGTGAAGTAATTGACACCCATCAGCACGATGCCGATCATAATACCGGGGATAATACCGGCAATGAACAGGTTGGAGATGGAGCACTGTGCCGCGACTCCGTAGATGACAAAGGGGATGCTGGGGGGGGGGATGATGACGCCGATGGTGCCAGATGCGGCGGCCAGTGCGGTGGCGTAGGCGGGCTCATAGCCCTCCTTCTTCATCTCCGGGATTGTAATGCCGACCTGAATGTGCAGGTCGTATGCCAGTTTCACCGGGGCGTCCAACTTCTCCTGCGTGTAGTTGGGAATGCCGCAAGTGGAGGGATCATCCTCATAGGGCTGTGTCAGCAGAGCTGTGCGACCACCCATATTACCAGCTACATAGAGCTTGTAAAAGCCGTATTTGACCATGCCGTCCCCCAGACCCGTGCGGATGGAGCAGCCGGGCCGCCGGTCAAAGCCGAGGAAAACCCGGGCGGTGAGGCGTCCTTCGTCGGATAAATCCTGATAGACGCTGGTGAATTCCGGGAGGTTGCAGTGCAGACCCTGAATGGCGTGGACGCCGGTCAGGCCAAAGCTGTTGAGCTCATGGCAGGCCGCCTCCACCGCGTCCTTGCGCCCTTCCTGCGTGGCGAGGGGATCGGGGATCCGGGCGATGACATCCGCCGCCGCTGCGTCCCGCAGCGTGCCGGTGGGCTGGCCGTCGGGCCGGAACTCCACCGTACCGGCCACCTTGGGGCAAAAGCCGGGGCCGATTCTGCCGGCTTTCAAAGCGAGGAAGTTGGCCACGTTCACGTGCAGACAATAGCGGGTGATGATCAGGGGATTGTTGGGGCAGACCCGATCCAGGTCCTCCTTGGTGGGCAACGCCTTGCGGTCGGTGAATTTTTCATGGTCGAAGCCGGTGCCGAGGATCCACTGCCCGTCGGGCGTCTCCCCGGCCCGCCAGCGAATCAGCTCCAAGAGCTGTTCAAAGGATTTGGCTCCCTTGAGATTCAGCTTCAGCCGGTCCCTGGCATAGGCAAACAGGTGTTGGTGGGTGTCGATCATGCCGGGCAGCACCGTCGCTCCGCGGAGATCCACAACATTGCCGCCCGCCAGCCGCTTCGCCTCCTCGTCCGTGCCGCAGTACAGAAATTTACCATTGATCCGGCATCCAATTAATCCAGATCGATTTGTCTCGGTTTTTGTGCATATCAGGCATGCGGCGCCATTCCTTTCCTGAAAAAATTTTTCGGTTTGCAGCTGGGCTTTTTCGACCCAAAGTTCTGCTTTCCTATAAGATATTGCAAACCCGCCTTTTTATGTAACCACTGTTCATTTTAACCGCGTGGAGCGGAAAAAACATGTCTCAGATCTTACCGGGTCACATGGGATAGACGCCGGTCTCCAGCCCAAAGGCGCAAAAAGTTTTGCCCACGCCGCGGGATTGGCAAAAATCAGGTTCTGCTATTGCGCAGGCAACCTCCGTCTCAGCACGGATTAAAGCACCCCAAAGCATTTTAAATGCTTTGGGGTGCCTAAAATTGCTGCGGCTGTCCTTATTGCGCTGCCTGCTCGGCAATATCCCGGAGGGCCGCCTTATTTGCGCCGGAATTAGGGGAAACCGCCGCATGGGGCGGCGGTTTATTTGTAGTATGCCACCAGCAGGTCTACGACCATCCCGTAGCTTTTCATCCCGTTTTCGTCACCGTAGCTTTTCAGCAGGCGGTCATAGACATTGTTGGAAACCTTTTTGGCGGCGGAGTCACGGAACTGCGCCCAGTAGGTGTTGTTGCTTTTAAGATCCGCCCGAACGTTTTCGGGAAGGCCGCCGTAGATTTCCGACCAACGGTCATTGTCCGCGCTGTATAGCGCGTTACCCAGATAGACGTAGCCAAAAAGCCATCCGGAATAGGCGTAATCCGCCAGATTACAGGAGGTGGAGGCCAGAATGGCGATGAAGTTGCACTCCTGCTCCGAAGCGATGCCCCGCTGATGAGCCAGCTCATGGGCGACGGTGACGGGCAGGAAGACGGCGGGGCTGTCCATATTGACGTTGCTCTCGCCGGTCAGCGGGCAGTAGACCCCAGTGAAGTCCAACAGGCTCATAACGCGGGAGAAATGAACGGCTTTTGGCGGCTGATCGTCAAAAGCCAGGAAGGGGAACCGCTCCGAAACCGCGCCGTAGACCTGAGTGCTCTCCGCCAGAATATCCGACCGGGAAACGGCAAACAAGCCGTTTTCGTCCCGCGGCACATGGTCCTCCGTCTTCACCAGCTGATCCGCGAAATACTGCGTCACGGCGGCCAGATCGTCCAGCGTCACGTCCTCGGCGTAAATGCCGGACTGGGCCTGAAAACCGTCCGCTTCGTATTGAACCCCCCAGAGCCAGCAGAAGGCGCCCCAAATGGTCAGCCCGGTGCACACCGCGCCCAGGAGAACGCTGTAGATTCGGCGCTTCCGCCGCCCTCCTGCCCGGATGACGGCGGCGATACTGCCGATCAGGTACGCCGCGACAAACACCACCAGCAATATGCACAAAGCCTCCATCACGGAAAAGCGCACACGATAGCAGAGGGTTCCCAACGCCTCGCGGAAGGGATTGGAGATATGCTGCGTGAGCGCGGTCATCCAGGCCCCATTTTTCCGGACGGCGAAAAAGGCCACCAGAATGACGAGTTCTGCCAGCAGCCAGATATGGAGTTTTCTGTGTCTCAGAAAAAACGCTTTCATATGTTTACTCCGCCGCCAGCAACTGACGGGTGTAGTCCTGCTGAGGGTGGGCGAAAAGTTCCTCCACCGGCCCCTGCTCCACAATCCGGCCGGATTTCATCACCAGCACCCGATGGCAAAGCTGATAGACGACATTCAGATCGTGGGAGATGAAGAGGTAGCTGAGCCCCAGCTCCTGATTCAGTCTTTTTAATAGCTGCAGGATCTGCGCCTGAATCGTCACATCCAGAGCGGATACCGGTTCATCCGCCACCAGAAATTTCGGCCGCTGAATGAGCGCCGCGGCAATGGACACCCGCTGACGCTGTCCGCCGGAGAGCTCCGCGGGCTTGGCGTCCAGAGTTTCCTCCGGAAGCTCTACTCGGTCCAGAATATCCCGTACCCGGCGCTTCCGCTCCGGCCCGTCATACTTGCCGAAGATCCGAAGCGGCTCCTCCAGAATCCACGCCACGGTATAGGCGGGGTTCAGGGAACTGTAAGGGTCCTGAAAGATCATCTGGGGCCGCCTGGTATAGTGGATGATCTCGCCGGAATGGGGTTTTACCATGCCCAGAATCGCCTTTGCCAGTGTAGATTTTCCCGTTCCGGATTCACCCACCAGACCGAGAATTTCTCCCTGACCAATGTCAAAGGTCACGTCCCGCAGAACCTCCTGCCGAACAGCTTTCCCCCAGAGTCCACCCCCGGCCCGGTACCCACAGGTGAGATGGCGGACGGACAGGGCCAGTTCATCGGTCATAACGCGGCTCCTTTCTGCCAAAATGCGTGTTTATTAAATACAAAACACAATATTATTTGCCAATATCACAAATTGTAATCAAAAATTCTTCTTTTTTCGGGTGGGGATGGCGGCCACCAGCTTTTTGGTATAGGGGTGCCTCGGGTTGGCGTAGACGTCCTCCGTAACCCCGGTCTCCACGATGACGCCGGTTTGCATCACCGCGACGCGGGAGCTGAGCTTGCGGACTACGTTCAGATTGTGGGAGATAAACAGCATGGACATGCCGTATTCCCGGTTCAGCTTTTTCAAAAGCTCCAGAATCTGGGACTGAATCGTCACATCCAACGCGGTGGTGGGTTCATCCAGCACCAGCAGTTTTGGATGGGTCACTGCGGCGGCGGCGATCATGGCCCGCTGGAGCATTCCTCCGGAAAGCTCATGGGGATACTTGCCATAGAGCACTTCAGGGTCCGACAGCTCCACCGCCGCCATGGCGGAAAGAGCCCGGGCGCGGCGCTCCTCTTTTGTCAGGCTGGTGTGGAGGTATAAACACTCCTCCACCTGCTTTCCCACCTTCATCACCGGGTCCAGACTGGACTGGGGCTCCTGAAAAACCACGCCGATCTCCCGGCCCTGGATTTTCCGCAGTGCGGAGCGGTCCGCGTGGAGCAGGTCCGCGCCGTCCAGCAAGACGTCTCCGGAATAATCGCACTGCTTCCGGGGCAGAAGGCCCGCCACCGACATGGCCGTGACGGATTTACCGGAGCCGGATTCCCCCACGAGACCCAGAATCTCCCCGTCGGCAATAGAGAGGGAGACGCCCGCCACCGCCTCGCGGCAGCGGCTGTGGAATTTCACATGGAGGTCACGAATCTCAAGCATTTCGCTCCCCCCTTCCGCTTTGAAGTCCCTCTCCGATCAGGCCCACCCCAAAAATCAGCGCCACAATCATCCCGCCGGTGCACAGGGCATACCACGGGGCGGTGGTCAGCATCCCCTGTGCCTCGGACAAAAGCGCGCCGAGAGACGCCTCGGGCGGCTGGCCGCAGAGTCCCAGAAAGCTCATGGACGCCTCTGCCAGCACCGCGTTGTTGAAACCGATGGTGACGGCGGGCAGAAGAACGTGGAGCGTGTTGGGCAGAATGTGTACAAAGAGAATGCGGGCGGGTTTTGCTCCCATGAGCCGAGCGCTTTGAACAAAGTTTGCATCCCGCAGGGAACTGAACGCCGTCCGGGCGATGCGGGCAAAGCTGGGGATGAACACGATGCCCAGAACCAGCAGAACCTGATATTTCCCCGAGCCGAAAATGGTGACGCACACCAGAGCCAGAAGAATGCTGGGAAAGGCGGTGATGGTGTCGTTAAACCGCATCAACAGCTCATCCACCGCACCGCCGAAATAGCCGGTAAGCGCGCCGATCAGGGTGCCGCATACCCCGCCGATGACCACCGTGCCCGCGGCCACCAGCGCTGTGACACCTGCTCCTTTGAGGACGCGGCTGAAAATATCCCTGCCGAAATGATCTGTGCCGAACAAATGGGCGAGGGAGGGCCCGTCCAGCTTCGGCCCCGCCATCATGGCCGTGGGGTCGTAGGGCGTCCAGAACGCACCCAGCAGAATCAGGGCCAGCAGGACGCCGGTGATGACGCAGCCCGCCAGAAAACAGCCGTTTCGATGGTCCCGGACGGCCTTCTTGAGCCTTCTCATGCCCGCGCACCTCCAAGTCTCGGGTCGATGCACCGGTTCACAAGGTCCGCGATGGTGTTTGCCAGTACCACCCAAAACGCCAGAATCACCACAATGGCCTGTACCGTGGGATAGTCCCGGCTTCCGATGGACGTCAGCAGCAACCGCCCAAGTCCAGGCAGATTGAATACCTGCTCCACCACAATGCTGCCCGCCACGATCTCGGCCATGGTTTGGGCCAGAAAAGTCACCACGGGCACCAGCGAGTTTTTAAGCACATGGCGGTACAAAACCCCGGAGCGGTCATTGCCCCGGGCGATGGCAGTGCGGACGTAGTCCTTGTCCATCTCCGCCAGCAACGTGCTGCGGAGCATTCGGACGGTTTGGGCAATGCGGGGAATGGCAATGGCGGCTGCGGGGAACAACAGGTACCAGAGGGAGCCGCCCACGTTTACGGCAAAACCGGGAAAATCGCCGTGGCGGAACCATTGAAGTGCGATGCTGAACAGCCACGTCAGCAGAATGCCTGTGAAGAAAGGGGGCAGCGCCATGAGAAACTGGTTTACCACCGTGTGAACCGCGCTCCGGACCCCGCCGCCGTACCGGACGGAGCGAAGCCCCAGCGGCAGAGCGAACAGCACCGTCAGCGCAAAGGACATCAGACTCAGCATCAGCGTTACCGGCACACGGGCGGCCAGCAGGTCCGCAACCGCTCCCCCCGAGTAGGATTCCCCCAGGTCACCGGTGACAAAGCCGAAAAGCCAGCTGCCGTACTGGACAAGGAAAGGGCGGTCGAGTCCCATCTCATGCCGCAGCTGTGCCACCTTTTCCGGCGTGGCCTCGGTGCCCAGCAGGTCGGTGGCGGGGTCTCCCGCTACCACTTGAAATGCCGCGAAAGCCAGAAAGGAGACGGCGACCATGGTCAGCAGCAGCATCAAAAACTTTTTCACTGCGTATTTCACGGTCGTCGCCTCCTTTCGGTATCCAGGCGTATGGAATTCGGGCCTATTTATCCGGCCTTCACACCAGACAGGTCCATCACGTAGATGGGATAGAACTGATAGCCGGTGAGATCACTGCGGATGGCCACCAGGTCACCCAGGTCCTCAAGATACACGTTTGCGGCGTTCTCCGTCAGATTCTTCTCCATCTGCTTGTAGAGATCCACCTGCGCCGCATCGTCATCGGCGGCGGCACCCAGCTGGGTCTTTTCAAACAGGGCGTCATAGTCCGCGTTGTTGTAGTTGATGAAGTTTTTGCCGTAGGTGGAGGTGAACCGCTCCAGCATGGCGCGGGCGGTCATGCTGCTGGCGTCCACGCCCACTACCGTGGACTGATAGTCCCGGTCGGTATACACCCGGCTGACCCAGGTGTTCCAGTCCACCAACTCGATCTGTGCGTTGACGCCGACGGCCTTCAACTGCTCCACCAGTACCTGAGCGGTGTCGACGTGGGGCTGATAGTTGGAGGGAACGGTGATGGTCAGGTCAAAGCCGTTGGGGTACCCGGCCTCCGTCAGAAGCGATTTGGCCTTTTCAAGATCCTGCGTATAGTAGTTGGTCAGGGAGTCATCAAAATACTTGGTGAAGGTGGGGTATATGCTGGACCCCAAGGCAACGCCGGTGCCGTCGGTGGCAAGGTCAATGACCTGCTGCTTGTCCACGGCATAGCACAGCGCCTGCCGTACCCGCACATCGTCCAAAGGCTTCACTGCGTTGTTCAGGTACAGCGCCTGCACCAGATTCATCGTGCCGTTGAGAATCCGGAAGCCGTCGCCCAGCTGCGCGGCCTGCGTGGTGGTAAGATGGGCGCACAGGTCGATGGCCCCGCTCTGGAGGGCCAGCACCATTGCATCTCCGCTTTCAAAGATCTTGAAGGTCACGTCTTTGATGGCCGGCTTTTTACCCCAGTAGTCGTCGAACCGCTCCAGAGTGATGGACTCGCCGGCCACACGACCGGAGAATTTAAAGGGGCCGGTGCCGATGGGAGCCGTGGCCTGCTGGTCGTAGCCTGCGGGAAGGATGGCCGTGGTGAGGGACGCCAGAAATTCGCTGTCCGGAGCGTTGAGGGTGATGACCACGGTTTTATCGTCCGTTGCCTTCACCGACTGGATATTAGAAAACGCCTCCACCAAAGGGGCTTTGCCCTCACTGGTGTCGGCGCAGCGCTCGATGGACCAGATCACATCGTCCGCTGTCACCGCCGCGCCGTTGTGGAACTTCACACCCTCACGCAGAGTAAAGGTGTAAACCGTTCCGTCGGCGGATACCTCGTGGTGGTCGGCGACCGCGTCGATCAGATCTCCGTCAGGAGTGGGCTTTACCAGCCCCTCGAATACGTTGAACATGACTTCTCTGGTCCCTGCCGATACCGTGAGGTGTGGGTCAAGGCTTTCGTCTAAATCCTGTGCGATGCCCACGGTAATGGAATCTGCCGTGGACTCCGGGCTCGCGCTGCCCGCGCTGTTTTGCGCCCCCGACGCGCCGCTTTCTCCACTGCCGCCTCCACAACCGGAGAGTGCGGCGCACAGAAGTGCTGCCAGAAGCCCTGCCAAAATACGCTTTTTCATTGCTTTCTCCTTCCCCTGGCCGCCCAATGGGTCGACCGGGTTTGAAAAATCTTTGGCTCCTATTCAGTTTTTGACCCGAAAAAGGGGCCTTGCGGGTTTGTCATAAAAATAACACTCCCCGCAAAGCCGTATTGTACACGATTTTTTCGCCGATTGCAAGAAATTTTTACAGTTTCCCAGAATCTTTCGACGTTTTTTCCTCCGGCTTCGGCGTTTCGCCCTGATAGGCGGAAACCGACACGGGCATGCCCCGCTTCTTGAGCCGGCAATTTATGCAAAAATCCACGAAGGTGTTGAAGCAGGCCAACACCGGTACGGCGAAAAACATTCCCGGCACGCCGAAGAAGCTGCCGCCCACTAAAATTGCAATGATGACCCAGAGACTGGAAAGCCCCGTTCGGTCTCCCAGAATTTTGGGGCCGATAATGTTGCCGTCCACCTGCTGAAGAGCCAGTATGAAGATCAGGAAGTACAGCGCCTTGATGGGAGAGTCCAGCGAAATCAGGAACAGGCTGGGAATGGCGCCCAGGAACGGGCCAAAGAAGGGAATGATATTGGTGGCGCCCACGATCACGGATACCAGCGGCGCGTAGGGGAAGTCAAAGATGCTGGAGAAAACAAAGCAGATAATCCCGATGATGAGGGAGTCCAGCAGTTTTCCCCGGACAAAGCCGCTGAAGATGCGGTCCGCAGTCCCCACGGCCCGAAAGATCCAGGTGGACTGGGAGGGGCGGAACAATCCGCAAACCAGCTTGCGGCAGTGGGCCGCGCAGCGCTCCTTGGAGGCCAGCAGATAAATGGAGACGATGGTACCCACCAGCAGGTTTTTTAAAAAGCCCAGCGCCGTCACGACGCCGCCGCCCACGGCGGACATCAGCTGCTGCGCCTGAGGCAAGACCTGATCGGTAATCAGACTGGACAGATCCTCATAATAGGCGTTCAACTGGTCCCTTACCCAGGTTTCAAGAGAGGGATTCTGCTCCAGAAGGCCGGCGACCCAAGTGTTGATCGTATTGTAATAGGTCTCCATATTGTCGATCAGGCGCAGGATGCTTTTATAGACCTGGGGCAGCAGAAAACTCAGCAGCAGGTAGGCAAAAGCGGTGATGACGATCCACGTCAAAACCACACTCACCGCCCGGACGCCGGCGTCCCGGAAGCGTCCGTCACCTCTGGCGGAAGCCATCCGGGCGGGAGAAATAAGCCGGTCAAAAAAGTTCACTATGGGGGCCAGCAAGTAGGCGATCATGGCGCCGTAGGCAATTGGTTTTAAGGCCGCGAACAGGCGAAAAATCAGGACCACTGCGTCCCGCTGGCCGAATAGTATATCGTAAAACAGAAGGATTGCCGCCGCGGTCAAAAACACGGTGACGCCCAACTTCCAGTATCTGCTCTGCCGCACGCGACCTCGCCTCCTCTTATTCTCCGCGTGTTGCGCGGTGTTTTCTAATATTGTAACACGGGGGGAATGAGAATTGCAATACCGCGCCGGGCGTGCTATACTGTTTCACACGGCTGAAATACCCGCATTTTTAAGAATGAAAAGCTTTTTACTGCAATATGAGCAGGAGGCTCCGCCATGAAGGATAAAAAACTGCTTCTGATTGTGAATCCCCGGTCTGGAAAAACCCAATCCCGCGGGCCGCTGTTTGACGCATTGAGCGTCTTCTCGGATGCCGGATATCTGGTCAAAATCCATAATACCGCCGGCCCCGGCGATGCCACGGAGACTTCTGCGGCGGAGGGGGCAAACTATGACACGGTGGTCTGCGTGGGCGGGGACGGCACACTGAACGAGACCATTTCCGGACTGATGCGGCTGGAAGAGCCGCCGATACTGGGCTATCTGCCCCGCGGCAGTACCAATGACTTTGCCGCCAGCCTCCATATCTCCGAAAACTCCGCTCGGGCGGCCCAGACCGCCATGGCTGGCGAGCCGCGGAAGCTGGACATCGGAAAGTGGAACCAGCGGTATTTTGTGTACGTGGCCTCCTTCGGGGCTTTTGTTCGCAGCTCCTATGCCGCATCCCAGGCCGCAAAAAACGCGTTGGGACACTTTGCCTATATTCTGGAGGGCATGAAAGACCTGAACACCCTGCGCCCCTATCAGCTCCGGATCACCGCCGACGGGGAGCCGCTGGACGGAGAGTATCTGTTCGGCGCAGTCTGCAACTCCACCTCCATCGGCGGATTGATGAAGCTGGACCCGGAACGGGTGGTTCTGGATGACGGAAAGTTTGAAATGCTGCTGATTCCCAGCCCCAAGACGGCCATCGACCTCAACAATCTCATTATAGCTCTCCTGAATCAGGAGTATGACCAGGGCGGGCTGGTGTTTCGCCATGTGTCCTCCGTCCATATGGAGACGGAGGAGGAGCTGCCTTGGTCCCTTGATGGAGAGTATGCCCCCGCCGTGCCCACGGTAGACATCGAAAACCAGCGGCAGGCCATCTCCTTTTTGCTGGGATGAACCGTAAGACGCTGAAAACCCTGTGGCAGGACCACGAGCCGGGACTGCTGGGGCGGAAATATGACTACGCGGTGCTGTGTCCCTTTGTGGAGAAGGGGGATGGACTGCATCTGCTTTTTGAGGTGCGGTCCGCATCTCTGCGCCGCCAGGGCGGCCAGGTCTGCTTCCCGGGCGGCCGGATGGAGCCGGGAGAGACGGCGGAACAGTGCGCCCTGCGGGAGACGGAGGAGGAGCTTCAAATTCCCGCGGCCCACATTCAATTGCTGGGCCGGACGGACTATCTCTGCCAGCCGGGGAAATTTTCGCTTCAGCCAGTACCGGGACTGGTGGATGGCGCAGGGCTTCGCGCCATGCGGCCCTCCCCGGCGGAGGTGGAAGAGGTTTTTACCGTGCCACTGGAATTTTTTCAGAGCCATCCGCCTAAGATTTACGTCTATACGCTGGAGCCCGATGTTCCGCCAGACTTTCCCTATGACGCGGTGGGCGTTCCGCCCACCTACCCCTGGGAGGGGGGCGAGGCGGAGGTCCCCATCTGGCGTTGGGAGGGCCGCGCCGTCTGGGGACTTACCGGGCGCATCGTGAAAAACCTGCTTGAGACCATGGGGGAAGCCTTACCGGATAAAAACAGTTAAAAAAGTGCCCGCTGTCCTTCTGAACGGCGGGCACCTTTTCAAGTGCACACAGGAAAACGCCAAAATTTCAGGCGAGCGAGTGGCTTATTCCTTTTCAAACCGCGTCTTCAGCTCCTGACAGGCGATGCGGTAGCTCTCTTCCTCCATGGGATAGGCGGGCAGGGATATCGGCAGGGCTTGCCCCCGGTGGTCATAGATCCCGGTGATCACCCTGCGCATCAGAGGCGGGTTTTTTACCAGAATGGGTCCGGTCAGTTCTGAGGCGAACACGTTGTTTTTCCGGAACCCCTCCGGCCCGCGCTCCTGCTCGTTGCCAAAGCCCATGAAAAGCTCCGTCAGCAGCGGCGTCAAAACGCCGGAGACGAGTGTACAGGAATTCATAAAGCCCACAATGGGGGACTGATAGAGGTCCGTGTGCCCGTACACGTCGCCCACGAACCGCTTCTTGCCCTGCGTGCAGCTGAAATTGCCAACGCGGACGCCCATGAAATACGTACCGGTCACATCCGTGATGGACTGGCCCAGCAGCTGCATGGCCGTTCCGCAAAAGAGCATGGTCACGCCGTTGTCGGCGGCATCCCGGACATCTTTTCCAAAACGGGCGAAATCCTCCAGCGCGGCCTTCTGGCTACGTTCCGTTCCCGCACCCATGAAAATGAAATCCGCGTTTTCAAAGTTCACCTGCTCTCCGGGGCGGATTTCCTCCACCGTCACAGTGTTACCCAGGTCCTCCAGGTGGCGGCGCAGGAGAGCCACGTTGCCCCAACTGCCATACAGGCTCATGAGGTCGGGATAGAAGTGCAGAAAACGGAGTTCCATTTTACACCGCCTCCTTTTCCACCTGCGTGAGCAGCTTGTCCCGGTCGGAGAAGCAGGTGAGGACGTAGACGTCCTCCGCCCCGCCAGCCTTCAGGGAGTTGCATGCCTCCGTAATGTCGGGGTGCAGCTCGATTTTTTCCTGAGGTACGTCCGTGAAAGAGAAGCGGACGGCAAGATCGCTGGCATACTGCCCGCAGAGCAGAATCTTTTGCACATGGCTGCAGTTCAATCGGCCAAAATCAATGTCCCACAGCCAGCTGGTCTCGCTGGTATAATACTTGCGGCTGACGGCGTCCACGATGATGACCACCGTGCAGGGGTCCTCCGTGGAGCGGACATAGCGCAGATTCGTGTCGTAGGCGATGGAGTTTTCGTGCTTGCTGGTCAGAAGCATCCCGTGGTGCGCCCCCAGCAGGAACCGGACCATGCGCCCGTTTTTGAGAATGTAGTTGTTGACTACTTTTCCGATGTGTTCCGCACAAACGCCGCATTCGCGGCACACGGCATAGGCTGCCAGAATGTTGTAGACATTGTAGATGCTGCGGAAAGCCAGATGGATGGTAAGCTCTTGGCCGATGGTCAGAAGGCCCTGCTCCAGATCCAGATCGGTGGCGGCATAGTCCACATGGGCCGGTTTCCCAAATTCGCAGGAGGGGCAGTGGTAGCTGCCGATGTGGTTGAAGTGGTAATAGCGGTACTCCATGGGAGATTTACAAATGGGGCAGTAGGCCCCGTCGTGGTAGATGCCGGAGGGTTCCTCCGTGGAGATGGAGCAGCGGTCCAGTCCGAACCACCTCACATTGTCCCGATCCAGCGCAAAGCAGGCGGAAAGGGGATCGTCGGCATTGAGAATGAGCCGGGTCTCCGGAAACATGGCGGGCTTGAGCGCGTCAAATACCCACTCCGGATGGCCGTTCCGGGTCAGCTGGTCCCGGTACAGGTTGGTGACCACAAAGTGGGTGGGATGGAAAAACTGGAAGCTGTGGGCGGCATACCGCTCGTCGGATTCGATCAGCAGCACGTCGGCCTTCATGACGCCGCCATAGGTGGAGTGGGTCAGCACCGTGGTGGTGACGCCCTCGATCTGGTTGGAGCCCTCCTCGTTGTAGACCACATTTTTTCCCTCCGCCCGTAAAATGGCGGCAATCATTTCCACGGTGGAGGTTTTGCCATTGGAGCCGGTGACGGCAATGATGTAGCGGGGCAGGGTTACCTGCCGGAGAATATCCGGGCAGATCTTCAGCGCGTACTTGCCGGGCAGGGAGCTGCCGCGCCCCACCAGCTTTCCGACAAAACGGCCCAGCTTGCACACCAGAATGGCAAAAAATTTTTTCATGCGTCAGTGCCTTCTTCCTTCTCAGAAAAGTCACGGAACTCGGCGACGGCGCGAACAGGCGCGCCGTCGGCGTCCATAAATTTCATGGGCAGGGCAAAGAACATCATGTCCTGCCGTCCCACGACCTTTTTTAGGCACAAACTCTCAACGATCACAAGCCCGCCGCCCAGCAATGTCTTGTGGGTTTGCCGATCCGAGGCGGCCAGCGTGTCTACGCTCAGCGCGTCGGTGCCCACGCCCTTGAGCCCGCAGGAGACCAGATACCGGGCCGCCTCCTTGTCCGGGACGGGGAACGTGTCGTCGAAATAGGCGTCGGTCCCCCACTTCTTCTCCCAGCCGGTATAAAAGAGGACAAAGTCGGTGGAGAGGACGGCGCCGTTGAGGCCGCGCAGAAAGTCCGCCGTGATGATTCCCCCGGGCGGGAGAAAGGACACGTCCACCACCACCGCCCGGCCGCAGAACTGGGACACGGGAAGCACGTCCAGACTGGACCCGTGAGGCAGCATGTGGGACGGCGCATCCATGTGAGTGCCGGTGTGGGAGGCAAACTGGATGAGAGTTTCCCGGTAGCCGTTCCGGGTCAGGTTGCCGGAGGGCTTGAACGCGGGCTGAGGCGAGCCGGGATAGACCGGCATATTTTCGCGGATGGTGTGCGTCAGGTCGAGAATCATAGTATAACTTCCTTTTCCCGAAAGTAAACGGCGCGGCGGCCTTTGAAGACGTGCGTTTTTAACGGATATCTGAAAAAGCGGGGTCAGCGGCTGAGATAAATCATCAAGGCGGCGATATCCGCCGGAGATACGCCGGAAATGCGGGAGGCCTGTCCCATGTCGGCGGGCCGGACGGCGGCCAGCTTTTCCCGAGCCTCCAGCCGAAGGCCCTCGATGGCGGCGTAGTTCAGCTCCGGGGAGAGCGTCCTGCTCTCCATGCGGCGGAAGTCCTCCACCTGCTTTTCCTGGCGGCGGATGTAGCCCTCATACTTCACGTTCAGCTCCACCTGTTCCGCTTCGGCTGGGGACAGGGCGGGGCGGCCGGGGTCGAAGGCGGCGAGCTCCTCATAGTGGATGCCGGGGCGGCGGAGAAGGCCGATCAGGCGGCAGCCGTCGGAAACGTCTGCGGTCTCCTTCTCCGAAAGAAAGGCGGACAGGGTCGGAGAGGGAGCCACGCCGGCATGGGTCAGGCGGCCGATCTCCGCGTCCACCCGGGCATACTTTTCCTCCACCTCCGCCAGCCGCCGGTCGGAAATCAAACCGATTCGGTGACCGATGGGGGTCAGCCGCCGGTCGGCATTGTCTTCCCGCAGCAGCAGACGGTATTCGCTGCGGGAGGTCATCATGCGGTAGGGCTCATTGGTCCCCTTGGTCACCAGATCGTCAATCAGGGTGCCGATATAGGATTCCGATCGGGACAGGATCACCGGCGGTTTTTCCAGCAGCTTCAGCGCGGCGTTGACACCGGCCATAAAACCCTGGGCCGCCGCCTCCTCGTACCCGGAAGAACCGTTAAACTGGCCCGCACCATAAAGCCCCACGACCTGTTTGGACTCCAGCGTGGGATACAGGGACAGCGGGTCCACACAGTCGTATTCGATGGCGTAAGCGGGGCGGGTCATCTCCGCGTGGGAGAGGCCGGGGACGCTGTGGAGCATCTTAAGCTGGATTTCCTCCGGCATGGAGGAAGAAAACCCCTGCACGTACAATTCCTCCGTATTCAGTCCCATGGGCTCAATGAACAGCTGGTGCCGCTCCTTATCGGGGAAACGGACGATTTTTGTCTCAAAGGAGGGACAGTATCGGGGACCCACGCCCTCAATCACTCCGCCGTAAATGGGAGAGCGGTCCAGGTTGGCAAGGACGATCCGCTTTGTCTCCTCCGTGGTCCAGGTCAGATGGCATACCGCGCGGTTCACCGGGGGCGTCTTTGTGGTAAAGGAAAAAGGCAGGGGCGACTCGTCGCCGGGCTGAAGCTCCATCTCGTCCAAGTCCACGCTGCGGGCGTTGACCCGGGGCGGAGTACCGGTCTTGAACCGGCGCAGAGGTAACCCCAGCTTCAAAAGGGAATCCGTCAGGCGGTTTGCCGCGTGCATTCCATCGGGGCCGGAGGACTCAACGCATTCGCCGATCAGTGTCCGCCCCTTCAGATAGGTGCCGGTGGCGATCACCGCGGCCCTTACGGAAAACACCGCTCCGGTGGAGAGGACGACTTCCTTCACCGCGCCGCCTTCGGCCCGCACTTCAACGACTTCGCCCTGCCGGACAGTGAGGTTTTCCTGCTTTTCCAGGGTGTGCTTCATCCGCTCCTGATACTTCCGCCGGTCGGCCTGCGCCCGGAGAGACCAGACCGCAGGCCCCTTGCCCCGATTCAGAAGACGATATTGGATGCAGCACGCGTCGGCGGCTTTGGCCATTTCGCCCCCCAGCGCATCCAGCTCCCGGACCAGATGGCCCTTGCCGGTGCCGCCAATGGCGGGGTTGCAGGGCATGTTGCCCACTGCGTCCAGATTGATGGTGAACACTACGGTACGAAGCCCCAGACGGGCGGCGGCCAATGCCGCCTCAATTCCCGCGTGGCCCGCGCCGATCACTGCAATATCAAATTGTCCGGCATGAAATTCTGTCATAGCCCAATCCTCAAAAAAACCCGTTATGGGATAAAATCAGCTTTCGCAGCGCAGGGTCAGAGAGACGATCTCCGGCCGGTTAAACAGGCGAACAGACGGGAAAATATTTCCAAGGCCCCGGGAGACGAAAAGCTCCGACCCCTCCACCGTGTAAAATCCGGCGGTGTAGGAGGGGAAAAAGCCCTGATGAGGGTCGATCAGCCCGTCGGTAAAGGGCAGGCGGATCAATCCGCCATGGGCGTGTCCGGACAGCGTCAGATCATACCCCAGCCGGCAATACTCCGACGCAAACCGGTCGTTCCGGTGGGCCAGCAGGAGGCGGAAGTCGTTTTCGCCATAGGTCTCCAACAGCTCCTGCGCCACGTCTCTGGGCATCTTCTGGTCGGCGTAGGCGTTGGGATCGTCCACGCCGGTGAGCAGAATCCGCGCACCGCCGCGCTCGATGGAAACGGTCTCGTTTCTAAGACATACCACCCCGACGCGCTCCAGCGCGTCACAGATGTCCTCTGCCTGCCGGGCCGCCCACTCGTGGTTTCCGGTCACGAAGTAGGTAGGAGCCAGCGCTGCGAGAGAGCCGCCGATTTCGGCGGCGTATTCCAAAGGCCGCTCCGTGTTTACATCCACCAAATCCCCGGTGACGGCAATCAGATCGGGCGCCTCCTCCCGCACGGCGTCCAGCAGCCGTTTGTTTCCGGCGCCGAATTCCTTGCCGTGGAAATCAGAGAGCTGAACGACGGTGAATCCGTCGAATACGGCGGGAAGGCGGGAGGAGAAAAACTCCACCCGGTTGGTCTCCAGCGCGTTGTTGTCCCACCAGACAAAGCCCGCCAGTATCAGAAAAATCAGCATCCATCGCAGCAGACGATGGCGCCGCTTGGTTGCTTTTTTCATCAGCAGCGTCCCTCAAACCGTTTTTCATGCCGCACCCAAAGCGGCAGAGCCGCTGCCCGGCATCGCGGCAGGCTAATGCTATATGAATACGGATTATGCCAGAATTCATACAGTCGTGCGTTGTATTCCACGGCGCCGACCATCCCTCAGACAGGTCGCCCCACGGCAGAGACATGCGCGTATCGCAGAATCTTCGCCGTTATGTGGTATATGTGTAAAATCCACATAATAGCCATGCAAAGTTATTATATCATAATTCCCTGTTTTTTGACGAGATGAAAATTCAACAAAGAACAAAAAATAATCCATCGTTTCAGAGCGCCGCCTCGTAAAAACTGACAAAATGAGAAGCTGCTTGCCAAGATCGATAAAATGAAGAGGCATGGGTCCGGAGACGTGTGAAAAATAAAATTGTAAAAACCGTATAAAAGAATATTACATTTTTGTAACAATCGTCAAAAGGCACTTGCTTTTTCTAAAAAGGTGTGTATAATGAAAATTACAAAAGAGAAGAAAGGAGGCGCATATGATGATGCAGAACGAAAAGTTCACAGCGTTTGACCTGGATGACCTGATCTATGGCACTGCCACACTGGTTCCCAGCGAACGCTAAAGCAGCAACGGAGCCGCGCTTGAAAAAGCGTGGGTTTTTTCTGCTTTTAGGAAGAAATTGGACCTGAACCGGAGGCGGACGCGCCCCGGCAGGCCGTTGCCGTTGGACGTAAAAAGTAAAGACGAAGAATTTTGACGCCGCCGGAGGGAAAACCTCAGGGGCGTTTTTAGTTATCCCCGTGATAAAACGGAAGCGGTAGCGCTTTGAAAGGATAACTTTCCCCACTCAATAGAAAAATTCGCCGTTTTTTGTCGATTAAATCGGAAAAACAAGTGGATTTCCGCACAATTTTATGATATCTTAAAATAGAGGAATGGTTTTTGGAGAGTGTGTTTGTCCAGAACCTGATGGGGAGAGAAGACCTATGAAACAGAGAAAGTGCGCAGCCCTGTTTTTGGCCGCCGTACTTCTGTCCGGCTGCGGCGCGGCGGAGCAGACGGCGGTTTCTTCCGTTGCCTCCGGCGGCGGAAGCGAATTAACCGAGGTTGTCTCCGCCGAGTCGGCGGGATCGGCTGGCGGGTCCGCGAAGATTATGAATGCCGCAAAGACCCGGGGGAGTGACCGGGGACTGACGGAGGAGGAAATCCTCGCCGCCTATGATCGGGCCATCACCGCCTATGAGTGGTTCGATCTGAATCCGCTGCCCTGCGACGGACCGGTGGTGATGGAGGATGGGGTCGGGTACCAGCGGGTGGAATATGCTGGATTTGACACGCTGGAGGATCTCAGGACTTATCTCGGGAGCATTTTTTCCGAGGAGGTGATCAGCCGCCTGCTTCCGGAAAATACGCAGTTTCCCCGATACCGGGACATTGACGGCGAATTGTATGTCCACCCCGGCGGGCGGGAGGCAGACCCGGGGAAAAGCAGCGCTTCCGCCACGGTAGAGCAAAAGGAGGACGGCTCGTACCTCATCAATGTGACCGTCGATCTGTTGGACAGCGATCAGACCACCGTCACGGGAGTGGAGTGCTATGCCTTCCCCTACCGGCAAGTAAACGGCCGTTGGATTTTTACGGATTTTGAACTGGTATATTGAACCGCTCAGGGGTATTAAGTGATACGGGTGCGCATAATGAAGAGACGGACGCCGTCGGCGTCCGTCTCTTCTCCCGTTGAAAGAGCGGAGGCCCGGAAGCGGGCCTGAGGGGAAACCTGACGAAAACAGGAAAAATACAAGTGCAAAAATGACAATATTTTCTTGCAAATATCTTCCTGTATGTTACAATAAAATACGACGTAATGGTAGCTAATAAAAAGCTGTCAGGAGAAAAGGAGCGAAAAAACAATGGAAAACATGTTCTGGATCGGATTTGTTGGCTTCGTGCTCGCAATTGCCTTTGCCTGGATGCAAAAGGGCAGGGTAATGGGTTACTCCGAAGGAACGGAGAAAATGCAGAAGATCGCGGCCTCCATCCGGGAGGGCGCCAATGCCTATCTCAAGCACCAGTATACCACGGTCGCAAAGGTCTTTGCGGTGGTGTTTGTGATTTTGCTTATCATGGCGTTTGCCTCCGGCGGCGAGATGCTCTCCAAATTTACACCGTTCGCCTTCCTCACCGGCGGTATCTGGTCCATGCTGGCGGGCTTTATCGGCATGAAGATTGCCACCAACGCCAATGCCCGCACCGCGCAGGCCGCCTCTGAGAGCCTGAACAAGGGGCTGCGGGTGGCTTTCTCCTCCGGCTCTGTCATGGGCTTCACGGTGGTGGGCCTGGGCATGCTGGATATTTCGATTTGGTTTTTCCTGCTTCACAGCGCATTTGGCATCACCGACGCCAACCAGCTGGCCAACATCATGGTCATGAATGGTATGGGCGCGTCCTTCATGGCCCTCTTTGCCCGTGTGGGCGGTGGCATCTATACGAAGGCCGCCGATGTGGGCGCGGACCTTGTCGGCAAGGTCGAGGCGGGCATTCCCGAGGACGACCCCCGGAACCCCGCCACCATTGCCGATAACGTGGGCGACAACGTGGGCGACGTGGCCGGTATGGGTGCGGATCTGTACGAGAGCTATGTAGGGTCTATTCTGGCTTCCTTTGCTCTGTCCGCCGTGGCCGGATACGGCTACGCGGGGATGCTGCTGCCCGTGCTGATTGCCGTATGCGGCATCGTGTGCTCCATCATCGGCTCCTTCTTTATCAAGACCAAAGAGGACGCCACCCAGATGTCCCTGCTGAAGTCCCTGCGGACCGGTACTTATCTGGCCGCCATTCTCTCGGCTATCGTGGCCGCGCCGCTGACGTATTACACCGTGGGCAACTGGGGCGTGTATGTGGCGATTCTTTGCGGACTTGTGGGCGGCTGCGCCATCGGCTATTTCACGGAGTATTATACCTCCGATACGTATAAGCCCACCCAGAATCTGGCGGCTTCCTCCGAGACCGGCTCCGCCACCGTCATTATCGGCGGATTGTCCCTGGGAATGAAGTCCACGGTGGCCTCCATCCTGATCGTGGCCGCAGCGGTCATTATCAGCTTTTTCGCCGCGGGCGGGGGAGATTTCTCCGCTGGCCTGTACGGCATCGGCATTGCCGCCGTGGGTATGTTGTCCACTCTGGGCATTACTCTGGCAACAGACGCTTACGGCCCCGTGGCCGACAACGCGGGCGGCATCGCGGAGATGGCCGGGCTTCCCGAGGAGGTCAGGAACCGCACCGACGCGTTGGACTCTCTGGGCAACACCACCGCTGCCACCGGCAAGGGCTTTGCCATTGGCTCCGCGTCCCTGACCGCACTGGCGCTGCTGGTATCCTATGTCAACATCGTGGAGGGCAAGGGTTTTACCATGGATCTGTCCATCACCAACCCTACAGTTCTGGTGGGATTGTTCGTGGGCGCCATGCTGACGTTTGTGTTCTCCGCGTTTACCATGAGCGCCGTTCAGACCGCCGCCCAGTCCATCGTGGTGGAGGTTCGCCGCCAGTTTAAGGAGATTGCTGGCATCATGGAAGGCACGACTGATCCGGACTATGCTTCCTGCGTGGGCCTTTGCACCCAGGGTGCGCTGCACGAGATGGTGGCGCCGGCCCTGCTTGCCATTATCGTCCCCATCCTCACAGGTCTGATCTTAGGGCCTACCGGTGTGGTGGGCCTGCTGGGCGGCGTGTCCGTGACGGGCTTCGCCATGGCTGTGTTCATGTCCAACGCGGGCGGCGCCTGGGACAACGCCAAAAAATATATTGAATCCGGACACCACGGCGGGAAGGGCTCCCCCTGCCACAAGGCCGCCGTCGTGGGCGATACCGTGGGCGACCCGTTCAAAGATACCTCCGGCCCGTCTTTGAATATCCTCATCAAGCTCTGCTCCACCGTGTCTATTGTGTTCTCTGGGCTGATCATCAGCTTCAATCTGATGAGTCTACTGTAAATCAATGATTTATTTTTCGACAACGTACCGCCGCAGGGTCACGAATGCGGCGGGGCGGTTGCCGATCTCAGAAAAAAGCCGACGAACAGACGGCGGGAGGTCTTTTTTAGACCTCCCGCCGTCTGTTTGCTTTAGCGACCACCGCTTGCGCGTTTTAAGGACAGGTTCTTATTTCAGCTCAAATTTCATCGACTCATTCTTTTGATATGCCTTTTCCACGGCGTCCATTATCGCGCCGCGAAATCTTGCGCGTTCCAACTCAGCTACCCCACTGATTGCCGCGCCTTCCGGCGAGCAGACGGCGTCCTTCAGCTCGCCAAAGTTCTTTCCACCCTCCAGAAACAAAGCCACGGCCCCCTCCACGGCATGAGCCGCTACGATCTCCGATTCCTTGCGGGAGTATCCAAGGGCGGTACCTCCGTCGGCCAGCGCCTCCAGAAACATGAAGACATAGGCGGGGGTACAGCTGCTCAGGGAGACGCCCATGTCAAAGTGCTCCTCGTCCACACGCTGGCAGACACCACACTGACCGAGCATTTCAAAGAGCTCTGCTTCCTGCGCCTGTGAAAACTCCGCATTCTCAGAAACCAGTACACAGCCCTTTCCAATACTGATGGGGAGATTGGGCATGATCCGGGCGACGGGAATCTGGAGATTGTTGTCATGCAGCAACTCCTCAATGCTGCTCAGTTCAATTCCCGCCGAGGTGGAGACAATGCACTGCCAGGGCTGAATGATCGGCAGAATGCACCGCAGCACAGCGGCAAGGGACTGGGGCTTGACCGCAAGAACAATGTACTTTGCATTTTCGGCGGCCTGGAGAGCATCCTGCGCAACTAAGCATTGCGTTTCTTTTGAAACGGCGGCCATCTTCTCAGGGTTACGGTCAAAAATCGCCACCTCATTCGCAGGTGTGGCAAGGCAAATCCGTCTGGTTAGAATGCTGCCGATGTTTCCAATTCCAATAATTGCCGCTTTTTTCATCTGATATCCCTCCGATTGCTCTCGTGAAATTTTTCAGTAAAGACCATGCGCCCGCCGTTCAGTCCTCTGAGTCGGAAGCAGACTTTTTTCTCTTCCGGACCTGATGCACGATTTCGCTTGTATCGATCGCCGTTCCCTCCTTGGGAAACGGGTTGGGGGAATGGACCGAGAGTATTTTAACATCGTGATTTGTCTTGTTTGCCCAGTTGTGGGGCAGATTTGAATGAATCTGGATGCTGTCCCCGGGATAAAGCAGGTAGCTTCTTCCGGCGTAATAAATCGTGGCCACGCCTTCGAGCACCATAATAAATTCTTCACCGTCGTGCTGAAGCATCTCGGTCTGAGTGGGTTCCGCCTCCGGATGCATTAAAAAAAATCGGGGATAGAGCTCAAAATTATGCACGTTGGAGCTCAGAACGGAGAAAGCGATGTTTTCGGTAATTAAAGTCCAGGTCAATTCAACGCTGTGCACCACGGGGTCGTCGATTTCGTCGGTGCATTTATCGAAAAACTGGTCCAGGCCGGAGCCCAGAGCGAGAAGAATTTTCGACAACGTATCGAGCGCTATATTGGATTTCCCATTTTCCACAAGAGAAATGAAACCGGCGGACAGGCCGGCTTCCTTTCCCAACTGTTCAAGGGTAATGTTTTTACTTTTCCTGAGTTGCCTGAGTCTTTCACCTATCTGTTCCATGTTTTCCTCACACAAATGATTTAGTATTATATATATTTTTTTAACTATACTTATTATATTGTGAAAAAAATCCTTGTCAATGTTAAATTCGAACAGGTATCTATCGGAATTAGAACTCAGGCATGTAAAAAAGCAGAAAATATACTTAAAAATTAAGCTGTACTTGAGTGAAGCATAAAACCTGCAATCATGTTTTTGGTAAAAGCACACCCTAAATATTTTTCGATAAATTGAAAAATATCGTGATAATTTTTTGTAATATATGATATATTGGTAAAAAATTAACTAATAATTAAAAATTAAGTAGAAAATTATTTAAAATTCTATTGAATAAAATTTAACTGTGTGATACACTAAAGATACTAACTCATATGCGGATTTTTTTGTGAGAAACAGAAAATCCGCAGTGCTGGCGCGCGGCATGAGAAATAAAAGGAGGGAAATCACTAATGTTGTCAGGAATTGCGAATCTCGTGGGCTTTTTAAATGGCTGGATCTGGTCGAAAGGAATGCTCGTACTTGTGGTAGGCAGCGGCTTATTCTTCTCAATTCGGTTAGGGTTTTTCCAACTCGCGCACTTCAAAGATATGTGGAGCAGAATTCTTGATAAGGGATCATCGGATTCCGGCATCTCGACGTTCCGATCATTCTGCACAACGATGGCTGCGCGTATCGGCACCGGCAACGTGGCAGGTGTTGCAGTTGCGATCTATTTAGGCGGCCCCGGCGCATTATTCTGGATGTGGGTCGTAGGGATTACGAACTCCGCCATGTGCTTCGTTGAATGTACGCTCGGTCAGCTTTATAAGATTAGAATTGACGGCGAGTACCGCGGCGCCGGCGCATACTGCGCCGAAAGAGGACTTGGCTGGAAAAAATATGGTACCTTCATGGCAATCATTTTGATGATCGGCGCGTCTTGCTTCATGCCGGCCGCCGCCACTTATACGATTTGCGACGCGTTCCGCAATGCCTCCGGTGTTCCGATGTGGTCTGTCGCCGCTGTTTGTGCAATTCTTCTGGCCCTGATTGTTGTGGGCGGCATCAAAAGAATCAGTCAATTTGCAGCCTATGTTGTTCCCTTTATGACGATTGCATACCTCCTTGTTTTCCTCATCGTTTTTATCACGCATATTACCGAAGTTCCCGCAATGTTTGTAACGATTTTTAAAAGTGCATTTGGCAGGGATGCGGTGTTCGGCGGCATCATTGGCAGCGCGCTTTTGCAGGGCATCAAAAGAGGCACCTTCTCCAGCGCGGCTGGCATGGGCGAATCCACTCCCGCGGCTTCTGCGGCCGAGACCAGCCATCCGGTGAAGCAGGGCATGGCAAATGCGGCTGGGGTATGGGTGGATACCATCATCGTCTGCACGGCAACCGGCTTCATGATTCTGCTGACGGATTGTTACAATGTCTCCGGTACGTATGTGGGCCAGGGCTGCAAAGAAATGGCCGATCTGGCGGCATCGGGAACGAATGGCGTAATCTTTGTGCAGTATGCCTGCCGCCAGATCATGGGAAATTTCGCACCGATGTTTATTGCGATTATGCTGGCGCTCTTTTCTTTCACCTGCATCATTAGCTACTACTATGAAGCGGAGACGGCGGCCCTTTATTTGTTCCAGGGCGACAACAAAGCCAAAACCCGTAAAGCTGTTATCTGGATCATTCGTGTGGTCACGATTTCCTTGGTGTTTGTTTTCGGTATTGTCCAGTCCTCTCTGGCCTGGGATCTGTCCGATTTCGCTCTGGGCGCCTGCACTTGGGTGAATGTATTTATGCTGTGGTTCCTCTTCCCAAAGGCGCGCGCGCTCTATCAGGATTATGAGGAGCAGATGAAAGCCGGGATAGACCCCTGCTACAACCCCGACAAGCTGTCCTGGAAGGGTGTGGACAAGGACCTGTGGAAAGAGATTTACCAAAAAAGCAGCAAGGCGGGTAAGAAATAACGTCTGCCGAACGGCGGAAAATCGGGTGGAAGAATCCCGGTTTATAAAATCTGCGGATTTTTATAGGCGAGCACTAAAATTTATATCAAAAGCGAGGAGATTATTATGGCAAACGCATATTTTACCATCCAGCGCCCGGCAAACGATCCGTTCAAGGGTTATCTGCCCGGAAGCGCTGAGCGCGCTGAATTGAAAGAGGAATTGAAAAAGCAGTCCGGACAGGTTGTAAAGATTCCCCTGATAATCGGCGGTAAAGAGGTTTGGACGGATAAGACCATCAAGGTCACCATGCCCCACGATCATCATCACGTGATTGCCGAGTGCTGCATGGCCGGAGAAAAGGAACTGAAAATGGCCATTGACGCCGCTCTGGTGGAAAAGGATGCATGGGAGCAGATGCCCTGGGAGCACCGCTCCGCTATTTTCCTGAAAGCCGCCGACCAGATCACCGGGTCGTATCGCAAGGTGCTCAATGCGTCCACCATGCTGGGTCAGTCCAAGACCGTATTTCAGGCGGAGATCGATATTGCCGAGCTGGCTGACTTCCTGCGCTTTGGCGTTTGGAGCGCGCAGGAAATTTTCAAGGATCAGCCCGCCAGCAGCGACGGCGTCTGGAACCGTCAGGACTATCGTCCGCTGGATGGTTTTATCTGCGCCATATCTCCTTTTAACTTTACATCGATCGGCGGCAACCTGCCCACCGCTCCCGCCATCGTGGGCAATGTCTCCGTGTGGAAACCCTCCCGTACAGCCGTTTTGTCCAACTACTATTATATGAAGCTTTTGCAGTGGTGCGGCCTGCCCGCCGGAGTAATCAACTTTGTCCCCTGTGCCGGCGGCGATATGTCCAAGTATGTAATCAGTCATCCCAAGATGGCCGGCTTCCACTTCACCGGTTCCACCGCGGTTTTTCAGAGCGTCTGGAAACAGGTCGGCGAGAATATTGCCTCCTATGCAAATTATCCCCGCCTGGTGGGCGAGACCGGCGGCAAGGACTTCATCTTCGCACACAGCACGGCAGACATCGAGCCGCTGGTGGCCGGCATTGTCCGCGGGTCCTTTGAATTTCAGGGCCAAAAGTGCTCCGCCTGCTCCCGTGCCTTTGTCCCCGTCAGCATCTGGCCGACGGTGGAAAAGCGCCTGAAAGAGCAGACTGCCTCGCTGAAGATGGGTGATGTGCAGGAGTTCGATACCTTTATGGCAGCGGTGATCGACAAGGCCTCCTTTGAGACCTGCAAGGGCTATATTGACCGCGCGGCCGCATCCCCCGACTGCGAATTCGTGGCCGGCGGTACTTATGATGACAGCAAGGGCTGGTTTATTCAGCCTACCATCATCCGCTGCAAGACTCCGACCTATGAGTCCATGGTCAAGGAGATTTTTGGGCCCATCGTGTCCATCTATGTATACGACGACGATAAGCTTGACGAGATGCTGAAGACCTGCGACACCGCGTCTCCATACGCACTGACCGGCGCAATCTTCGCACAGGACCGGGAGGCGATTGTCAAGATGGAAAGGGCTCTGCGCAACGCCTCCGGCAACTTCTACATCAACGACAAGTGCACCGGCGCCGTGGTGGGACAGCAGCCCTTCGGCGGAGCGCGGGCTTCCGGCACCAATGATAAGGCAGGTACCGGACTGAACATGATCCGCTGGGTCAGCGCCCATTCCGTTAAGGAGAGCTATTCCCCCTCCGCCGCCATCAACTATCCGTATATGGCGGAAAAGTAAAGTTCTCACTGCGACAGGTCTGGCCGCCGCGTTCCGCTTGTGGTAGAATGACAGGTATCGGTAAGGGCGGATTGCCGCATGGCCGCGTATTATTCTCATTATCTCACTGAAAAGGAGGGACCTGAATTTGCAAAATTTCAGGCCCCTCCTTGCAATTCGACAATGCGACCGCACCGGTCGCCGGAATCGCGTCAAACGAGGGCTCTTCCACGGGTTGGATACGGCCCTTGTCAAATAAACAGATAATCGGGACGCAGTCTGTTTTTGGGAGTAACTGCTATGAAACAGCCTTATGTATTCAACATTCAAAAGTATTCCATCCATGACGGGCAGGGAATTCGCACCACATTTTTTTTCAAGGGCTGTCCGCTTTCCTGCCAGTGGTGTCATAACCCGGAGAGCCAGCGCGGCGGCATTGAGCTGATGTTTTATCATGAGCGCTGCGTGGGATGCGGGAGTTGTGTTCTGGCCTGCCCCCAGCATGCGAATGTATTGGGCGATGGCCGCGTGAATATGAACCGCTCGGTATGCACCGCCTGCGGAAGCTGCGTGGACGTGTGCCTTCCCAATGCAAGGGAGCTTGTGGGCCGGGCGTACACAGTGGACGAATTGGCCAGGGAAGCGGAGAAGGACCAGATGTTCTACGAAGAATCCGGCGGAGGCGTGACCCTGTCCGGCGGAGAAGTCATGGTTCAGGATATGGATTACATAGAGGAATTCTGCCGCAGACTTTACCGCAAGGGCTACAGCGTCAATATTGACACCTGCGGCTATGCCCCGTATGAAAATTTTCAGAGACTTGCGCCTTACGTGGATACGTTCCTCTATGATATCAAGCTGATGGACCCGGAAGAGCACAAGCGATTCGTGGGAACAGACAATCAGCTGATTCTCGAAAATCTGATCCGCCTCAGCGCCGACGGCGCCAGACTCAACATCCGAATTCCCACCGTCAATGGGGTCAATGCCACCGAGAAATTTATGCAGGATGTGATCGACTTCTTGCTGGACAATCATATCCGTGTTACAGCGGTCAATCTGCTCCCCTATCACAACACGGGAAAGAGCAAGTATGCGAATCTGGACAGGACTTACGCCGACGAGATGCTCAGAGTACCTGACCAAGAGCAGATGGAACGGTTTCAAACAATGTTCATCAACAATGGCTTCGTCAATACAAAAATAGGAGGTTAAACTATGGAAGAGCGTGGTATGAACGAGCGTGGTATGAACGAGCGTGTCCGCAAACTGAGAAAACAGAGCCTGGATGCTATTCCCCATCTCGATCTTGAGCGCGCCAAACTTGTGACGCAGGCCTACAAAAAGTATGAGGGAACCCTGTCCGTTCCCGAGATGCGGGCAACCGCGTTAAAATACTATTTTGAGCATAAGACGCTGTGCATTAACGAAGGTGAGCTGATTGTCGGCGAGAAGGGCGACGCCCCGCACGCGGCCCCGTCCTTCCCCGAGCTGTGCTGTCACACGATGCAGGACCTGGATGTCATGGACGCCCGGGACCTGATCAGCTTCAAGGTCCGGCCCGAGGACAAGGAGTACCATCGCAATGTGATCATCCCCTACTGGGAGAACCGTTCCACCCGCCACAAGATCCTTGAGAACATGACGCCGGAGTGGAAGGCCGCCTATGAGGCCGGCATCTTCACCGAGTTCATGGAGCAAAGAGGGCCGGGTCACACCGTCGGCTCCGTGAAGATTTATCAAAAAGGCTATCTGGATTATCAAAATGACATCAGGGAAGCGCTGGAAAAACTGGATTATCTGAATGACAGGGAGGCCCTTGACAAAAAGGCGCAGCTCAATGCCATGAGCATCGCCTGCGACGCCGTTATGATTCTGGGCGCCCGCTACGCCGCCTATGCCCGGGAGCTGGCGGAAAAGACGGATGATCCCCAGTGGAAAAAAGACCTGCTGCTGGTCGCCTCCAACTGCGATGTGGTCCCTGCACACGAGCCCCAGACCTTCCATCAGGCCATCCAGATGTACTGGTTCACGCATCTGGCCGTCACCTCCGAGCTCAACCCGTGGGATGCCTACAGCCCCGGTCGGTTTGATCAGCATCTGTATCCCTTCTATAAGGCTGACACCGAGCGCGGTATTTTGGATGAGAAACAGGCACTTGAATTGCTGGAGTGCCTGTGGGTGAAGTTCAATAACCAGCCCGCACCCCCCAAGGTGGGCATCACCCTGAAGGAGAGTTCCACTTATACCGACTTTGCCAACTTCAACACCGGCGGAATTACGCCCGACGGTCAAAACGGCGTCAATGACGTATCCTATCTGATTTTGGACTGCATGGATGAAATGCGGCTGCTGCAGCCCTCCTCCAACGTTCAGATCAGCCGCAAGACGCCTCAGAAGTTCCTCAAACGTGCCTGTGAGATTTCCAGAAAGGGCTGGGGCCAGCCGGCATTCTACAACACGGACGCCATCGTGCAGGAGCTGCTGAATGCGGGTAAGAGCCTGGAGGATGCGCGCCGCGGCGGCTGCTCCGGCTGCGTGGAGACCGGCGCGTTCGGCAACGAGGCCTATATTCTGACGGGCTACTTCAATCTGCCTAAAATTTTTGAGCTGGCACTTTTCGACGGCAAAGATATGATGACCGGCAAGCAGCTGGGCCCCCATACCGGGGATGCCAGAGACTTTAAGTCTTACGAGGAACTGTGGGCTGCCTATGAAGCGCAGATGAAATATTTCCTGGATGTGAAGATTCAGGGAAGCAACGTGATCGAAAAGATTTTTGCCGAATACATGCCCGTTCCGTTCCTGTCGATCATCACCAACGACTGCATTGCCAAGGGTAAGGATTATAACGCCGGCGGCGCCCGCTACAACACCAACTACATTCAGGGCGTCGGCACCGGCACCATTACCGACAGTCTGGCCGCCGTCAAATACAACGTATACGAGCACCGGAATTTTACGATGGGACAGCTCCTGGAGGCCCTGAAGGACGATTTTGAGAATGAGCCTCAGATATTGAATCTGGTGAAAAACAAGGCTCCCAAGTACGGAAACGACGATGATTATGCCGATGATATCATGCGCAGCGTTTTTGACCTGTACCGCAACAATGTCACTGGCAGGCCCAACATGAAAGGCGGTACCTATCGGGTGGATATGCTGCCCACCACCTGCCATGTGTACTTCGGTGATGTGATGATTGCAAGCCCCAACGGACGTCTGGCGCACAAGCCCGTCTCCGAGGGCATTTCCCCTGAAAAGGGCGCCGACGTCCACGGGCCCACGGCTGTGATCAAGTCCTGCGCAAAAATGGACCATCTGCAGACCGGGGGTACCCTGCTCAACCAAAAATTTACCCCCGCTGTGGTGGCTGGCGAGGAGGGCCTGAATCAGATGGCAAATCTGATTCGCACCTATTTCAATATGGATGGTCATCATATTCAGTTCAATGTCGTTGACCGTCAGACGCTGATTCAGGCTCAGCTTCATCCGGAGGATTATAAGGACCTGATCGTTCGCGTGGCGGGTTACAGCGACCACTTCCGCAACCTGAGCAAGGCCCTTCAGGACGAGATTATTGAAAGAACGGAGCAGAGCTTCGCCTGATACCGGGCTGCGGCAGACGCCGGGCGGATAGGCGAATTTTAGCACAGGTGAAACCCACCGGGACTTCCAGAAGTCCCGGTGGGTATTACGGGCTTACGGGGATGCCTTAAAGCGGTATCAAAGAGGCGACCGGTAAACACGAATATCACGCCGGGTTCCGGCTGTCGTGGCGCAGGACGGGGTCTCTTTTGAATGCATCGGCACACTGAATCAGACCGACAGGCAGGATTAGAATTGCCAGCGCAAACAGGATATTCAATTTAGCCGTCTGCCTTCGCAGACCCCGGTATCGGGCCTTTCGGTGCCGGAACAACCCCATGACCATGCCAAAAACATGCTTCACCTTTGGCCGGGACAGAGGATTTTCTGTAGTCTGCTTTTCTGGCATACAGCCTGCTGACGCTTAATTTTTGAAGCTGAGACGGGCGGCGGTTAATCTAATAGTTGATTTTCCTGCCCTGCCTGAATTGTGTCATCATGAACTATCTGCATTCTAATGAAAATCAGGCTCAGCCCTTATTAAAGAGCCAACTCGTGAGAAACGTGTTCCCAAAAAAGATTCCCAGCAGATGAAAGAGACACATCATCCAAACAATTCATTGTCAAATACCAAAAGAGTCGCTCTGACTTCAAGCGAAAGAAAGCTAAGTCATCCAGATTTTGCAAGCCCTTCAACGTAAAATCAGCAAAAACAGTAATACTGTTACTTTCCGGCTGAAGCACAAATTCCTGCATTGCCTGGACACTTGGTACTTCCAGAAACGCATTGGATGTAATTCCGGTTAGTTCTGCAAATTCCCGTATCACATGATAGAAATAATAATTTTTTGTCATCGTCACAATGCGCATTTTTTCCATTTTGCATAGATCCTGTTCATCCAGACAAGCGGGATTCTCTTTTGTTGCCATTTGACCTTTTGCTAAATCACTGTTTCGATTGCAGGACCAGAACAATTCTTCAACTTGCAATATTTTCCGGAAAAATCGCGCATCAATCTTGTCTTTCGTGTGAAAAAATGCAATATCCACTTCGCCTTCCATCAGCATTCGCTTCGTATCAAGAGATGTTCCTTCTTTGATGACCAATTCTATATGCGGGTATTTACATGTGAAACTCTGCACGTACTTCTTAAAAATCAGAGGAATTAACTGTGAGGGTATTCCAAATGTAAGCGTCTGGCACCCTCTTTGCTTTAAACATTCCATTTCTTTTTCAAGCTGCTGCTCCGCATTCATAAGCTCTTTAACATATTTCAGGTAGATTTTTCCTGCTTCCGTCAGCTGGATTGGCGTGCAGTTGCGATTTATCAATTTAGTGCCAAGACTACTTTCAAGGCGCGTTAGATATTGAGACAGCGATGGCTGAGATACGTGCAATAATTGTGCGGCTTTTGTAATATTCCCGGCCTCTGCAATAGTATGGAAATATGTAATTCTCCCTAATGACATGTAAAAGCCTCCAATCAATTGGAATCCTACTGAATCATAGGTAGTGTCACTGGCCACATGCCAAAACCTTGCACAGGCTGGCATAAGCGCTAAATTACCGTCCGGGAAGCAACCCACAACCCGAGTGCACCTGGATATCCCGGTTATTGGTGCGAATACGCGTCCAGTGTTCCGAAAAAAATCCACATAGGTCAGTTTTTTCTCCCCACCGTCCGAAATTTTCTCGAGCATGGTTTGCTGTCTCCATTTCAGAATGGTGTGCCGCGACTTCATTTTAACAGAGACCTGCAAACCATGTCCCTATTCATACTTTTTCCATTTGTGTAATTTATTGTGCCGTATCGAATCTTATTGAATTATGTCTATTTATTATAACTTAATCTTATAAAAAAGCAACACAAAACGAGCTGTTCCCTTGCATGGGAACAGCTCGTTTCAGAAACTAATAAAATAAATTTACCTTGCCTGTCCTTTGTTGAAAACTCCTCGAATGTTCTCAACGAGGCTTACAACCGCGGCTGCCGTGATAATGGCCATACCGACAGCACAGCCGAACGGCAAAATCCATGCAGGCGTGGAACTGGTAGATTGGGTAGTGCCAGCTTGAATATACTGCAAAATCATCCGGAATACATAGTAGCTCATCAAGCCAAAGAAGGTTAAATTTACAACTGCCAATATAATATTTAAAATACGGTATCCCACAGGATGCTTTTTCAGCTTGTTATCCAGTATTTCCAAACGCATACTACTGCCATGGCAAAATGTCAATCCGGCGCCAATAAAGTAGCCATAGATCATAATTGTGCGCAGAAACTCATCCGACCAGGACATCGGAACTTTCAGGATAAAGCGGCAAAAGGCATTTGCAGTAATAACAAGAATCCCGATAAACCCGATGAATCCGATAAGCTGCCCTGCACCGAAGTCCAACTTTTTGAAAAATTGCTTCATATTAAAGAGTTTCCTCCTATCGGAGAGACTGTGTTAACGAAGACCGGCAACGTAATTCTGAACCATTGTCAGATACTCATCGCTTCCCATAGAATCAGTAAAAATGTCATAAACAGGGCCGCAAAGTGCCGCAAATGCTTCGGTATCGGGATTTTCTTCAATTTGGACACCCGCATCGGCTAAAGCCTTCAGGCATTCCGCTTCGCCCTCGGAATTCAGCTGGCGCTCGTAATCGCGAGATTCTTCAGAGGCCTGCTGGATAGCAGCCTGCTGGTCTTCCGTCAGGGAATCCCACTTGGCACGGTTGATAAAGAAAGGCATAGCAGTATAAGAATGATGGGTCAGGGACAAATAGGACTGGACTTCATACATTTTGTAGGAGACGATCGAAGACAGAGTGTTTTCCTGGGCATCAACCGTGTGGTTTTGCAGCGCAGTAAAAACTTCGCCCATGTCCAGTGCCATTGGGATAGCGCCAAATGCCTCCCAGGTGGCTTGCTGAGTAGGAGAAACGACCGTGCGGATTTTCAGCCCGGACATATCATCAGGGGTAATAATAGGATTACGGCTATTGGTCACATGACGCATACCACTTTCCCAGTAGCACAACATCTTCAGGTCGGTGGGCTCAAACAAATTTGCAATTTCCTGTCCGGGTTCGCCATCAAGGGTTTTATGAGCTTCATCATAGGAATTAAAAATATAGGGCAGTTCAAAGACCTGAATTGCAGGAACGTAGCCGGAAAAATAAGATGTACCGGTAGATACGATATCAATCGTACCCTGCGCAGTACTTTCAACGCAGGAAGCAACACTACCCAGTTCTGTGTTGAAGAAGCAGTCAATTGTAACGGAGCCGCCTGAATATTGGTTGCATAGGTCTGCAAATTTCTTCAGGGCCTGGCCGCTGGGGCTGTCTTCCGTCAACCCGGCAACAATCGCCGTCAGGGTAACGGGAGCGTCCGCGGAGGTATTGCTGCTTGCTGCAGATGAGGACGATGTGCTGCTGCCGGAGGAGGATACATTGCTTGATCCACAAGCAGCCAGAGACAGGGTCATTGCCAGTGCAAGAATCAGGGAAAAAAACTTTTTCATAATTGCCTCCTTTTTAATTTTCGATCAGACTCGGAAGGAATGTGGTAATTTGCGGGAAAAACGCGACCAGAAGGAATCCAACTAAGGTAATAATGACAAACGGTTTTATTGCACCTATTACTTTGTGAATCGGCCGATTGCCAACTTGAGCTCCCATAAACAGGTTCAGACCCATCGGCGGTGTAATCAAGCCAATGCAGGTACCGCTGATCATTAAACCGCCCAAATGTACCAGTGAAACGCCAAACTGTAAAGCCATAGGAGCCAAAATCGGAGTCATGATGGTAGTAATAGGTACAGAATCAATAAAGCAGCCAAGTATCAGCAGAATTACCATGGCGCAAAGCAGGAACAAGTACTTACTGTCACTAATGGACAGCAGTATCTCGGCAGCGTGAGATGCAATACGTTCGCGTGTCAGCACCCAGGAAAAGGCACCGGACGCACCGACGATCAGCATAATATTGCCCGTGCTCATCATCGCCTTGCTCAAGCAATTCATCAGAGATTTGAAGTTCATTTCCTTATAAATGAACAAGCCAACAATAATGGAATAGAAGCAGGCAACGCCGGATGCCTCAGTCGCTGTGCAGATACCAGAATAAATACCGCCCAGAATAATAATGGGAGCCAGCAAGGCCCAGAAAGACACAACAAATTCTTTGCCGACCCGCTTGATGGAAAACGTTCCTACGCCTTTATAGCCGCGGCGAAAACAAATGGCAACTGCCAAGACGCAGACCATGGCAGCTTGCAGAAAGCCAGGGCCAACGCCGGCCATCAGCATTGTGCTGACAGACTGATTTGCATATACGGCATACAGTACCATAACGATGCTGGGAGGAATCAACGGGCCGAAAATACCGGATGTTGCCTGCAATGCACAGGCGAAGTCGGGATCATAGCCGTTTTTAACCATCATAGGAATCATGATGCCGCCGACAGCAGCGCAGGCTGCCACGCCGGATCCGGTCATTGCGGCAAAAAATACGCTGGACAGTACAACCACTAGTGCCAATCCTCCGGTAAAGTGCCCTACGAGCGATTGGCAGAAAGATACAATTCGCTTGGAGATTCCGCCGGTCTCCATTAGGGCGCCTGCCATGATAAAAAACGGAACCGCCAGCAATGTATACGTGTTTACACTGGCCAGCATCTGCTGCATTACAATAATCGGAGATACATTTGCAAAGAGAACAATGTATACTAAAGCGGAACCACCCAACGCTAACGCAATCGGTGTGCCAAGCAATATGAATACAAAAAAGGAAGCAAATAAAACTGCAACGCCCATTGTCTTTTCTCCTTACTCGATTCCTGCAAAGTAACAACGAGAGAGCCCTCTTTTTTCGTTGTCAATAAAGGCGAGGAATATCGACTTCCTTATTAAAACTGTACTCAGGTGTGGGGAACAACCCGTTCAGAGTTTCTTCATGGAATGAATTCAGGCCCTTAATCATTTCCTCCCGGACATGAGCGAAGTGCTTCACAAACTTAGGTTTAAAATCGCCGTACATGTCAAGTAAATCTTGGGTCACCAGAACCTGGCAATCCACATAGGGACCGGCGCCAATGCCCAGAATAGGGATATGGATCTCCTCCCGCATCGCTCTTGCCACAACAGAAGGAACACACTCAACAACAATGGCAAATACCCCGGCCTTTTCAAGAGCCTTCGCATCCTCAATCAGCTTGCGGGCGGATTCGGGAGTGCCACCTTGTACTTTAAAACCACCAAAGGATGTGGCGGTCTGGGGGGTCATGCCGATGTGTCCCATAACACTGATACCGGCTTCGACTATTGCATGAATCGTATCTGCCATAACCACGCCGCCCTCCAGCTTGACGCAGTCGCACAGGGTCTCCTTCATGATGCGATTAGCAGACTCAATGGCCTGTTCCTTACTGATATTATAGGATCCAAATGGCATATCACCAATAATAAACGTATTCGGAGCTCCTTTTACGACTGGCCTGGCATGGTGAATGATATCATCCACAGTCACAGGAACAGTTGTATTATAACCCAGCATAGTCATGCCCAGGGAATCGCCAACCAATATAACCTCAATATCGCTTTCATCAACAATAGACGCGGTAGTATAGTCGTAAGCTGTGCAGAATGAAAATTTACGTCCTTCGTCCTTATATTTCTGAAAATCCGGAACCGTCATTTTCTTCTTTTTTGTATTAGACATTTACGTTTCCTCCAGTAAGTATTGTTTTTGTTAATACCCGGGTTTTAAAGGACCATGGCCTTTGCACATATGTTTGTTTTTATTTGCCTATTGTTAATAAATAAAAAATGTGATACGTGTTCTATACAATTATCTGTCATTATTCCCAAAATGTAAAATATCTTTTCTGGTTAAAATCATAACTTATATATTATAATTGCACCTTGAACTCCTGTTAGAGTTTGCATATGGCATCCTTGCTTGCTATTCATTTCGGTACCACATATTCTCGTGGCATTTTTATTTTTCTCCATTTTATATTACCATGACTTTTCTCTGTGAACAATCGGAGCCGTTCTCGTAGAGCAGATCACGTTTACGAATGCGCATGAAACATGACGTCACTTAATACTAAGTATCCGCACGATCACCTGACGAATGCTTCCAAATTCCATCCCATCTATTTGCTTCATATACGTTGGAGATAAATGACGTTCTTTATAAAGAGCCCAGTCACAGCTCCATGGATTTACCGCGTTGGTTTTTGGTGAAATCGTATATTCGCTGTCCTGACGATGGATGTAGTCCAGTATTTCATTTGTCCCATAGGCTTTGTCAGTCGTTTTTCCCCCGCCGTTTGCGCTTTGATGCATTTTGACACAGGTAAAATAAATTTGGAAGAAAGGGTACGGAACACTTTGCTCAGAATTCCGCCATTCCTCCATTTGGAAAATCGTGAATAGACAGACTGCCAAAGTCCATAGCAGGACGGCAGTAGTTTTCTCGTTAAGCAATCCCTTGTCGGTTCTCGCTGCGGACAGATTCATACCCCTGTTGGACAAGGTCCCGCATCGTGCGAAAAATAGGTCCCTGGTATAGGGGGATGACAAGGTTTGCAGGTGCTTTGCACCTTTTTGGGGCATTAAATGGAAAGCTTTCTCCGCCAACATTTGGACTTTGATATGGTCAACCACTTTCTTTCGTATATGGCACAATGGAACACAAGATCCATTCGGGCGGTCTGGATAATAGCCAGACTGTAAAGAGGGTTCCGACGATATCGTCGGAACCCTCTTTTTAGTTCAAAGGTGTTAATCGTCCCCGCTTATTTCACCACATTTTGGCTGAAACGATGGAGAATGGCCGCGACCTGTGCGCGGGTGGCGCTGCCCCAAGGCATCACCTGATTGTTTCTGCCCTGCACAAGGCCCGCATTTACCGCCCAGCCCAGCGCGGGCTGCGCATATGTGGAGATGCTGTCATAATCCGAGAATTCCCGGATAGCCATGCCGCCCTGTGTGGTGTCGTACCCCTTGTACTGGGCGTAGCGGTAAAGGATTGCCGCCATTTGTTGGCGAGTAACGGTGGCCGTGGGGTTGGAGCCGTCGGAAATGCCGCTTTCAACAGCCCACGCCTTGGCCTCGGCCATGCTCGTGGGTGTCTTGCCGTCCATGCGGGCCAGCACCATCCAGATCATCTGGCGATTAGTAGTCGCATTGGGACTGAAGGTCGTAGCAGAGGTGCCGGAAAACAGACCGTTATCGTAGGCATAGGCCACGCTGCCGTAGCACCACGCGTTATCGGCCACGTCCGTGAATGGGAAGTTCACGATGAGGTACTGGCTCAAGTGCTCGGTGGTGAAGGTCACCTTGCCGTTTGCGTAGCTGGCGGTCTTCGGCTCGATGGTGCCGTCGTCGTTTATAAACCAGACGGTGATGCTGTCCGCGTTCTCGCCGGGTTTGAGCGTATAGGGTACGGCGACGGTAATCTTACCTTCGCCAAAGGTGCTGGTTCTGCTTCCACCTGCGTAGACGTTCACGTCCACCACAAACGCGGTATCCGTCTGATTGCCCAGCACGGATTTCTGCGTATCGGTGAGCTTGCTGTTGTCGACGGTCTCCACAGAGAGCTTCACGTCGCCCTTACCATCGACTGCCGCCAGCGCATTCTGGTCGAGTGTAACCGTGCCGGTGGGCAGCGCAACCTCCAGTGCCGCGCCGTCCGCGGCGGAAACCAGTTTGGACGGCACCACTACTGAATCAGCTTTCTTTTCGGATACATCGAGCTTGATGGTTCCGGAGGTTTTCGCGTCGGATGCAACTGCCTTCGCCTGCGCATCAGTGATAGAAACCGTTGCGGTACCGCCGGAAACGGAGACAGGAGCGCTGATTTTATCCGTTCCGCTGGAAATCGGAACCATGTCCGTGCTGCTGGAGGAGGAACCGCCGCCGGCTGAACCGCCATCCCCGCCGCCGTTGTTATAGGATGGACTGCTGACGGTCAGTGTACCATCAACGGAGGCGCCCACTGTGTAATTGTTCGCCGCAACCGTTGTCAGTACAGGAGCGGTCACGGTAATGGGGTAACTGCCTGCGGTTTTGCCGTCTGCCGTGGAGGAAGCAGTTGCTTTGGTTGAGAAGATGCTGTCCGCCGTATCGCCGGCTGCAATGCCTGTATAGCTAACCGTAAAGCTCGGAAGCGTACCGCCGGTAGTTATGCTTTTACTGTCGGCAGTGGCTGTTATGGTCGCTTTACTGATAGTAAAAGAAATGTCAGCTAAACCAAAATAAGCGAGATCACTGTCCGGAACCTTAAATGTCACTGTATAATCGCCCGCATTCACAGGCGCTGTATTGCTGTTGTAAGAGGTGCCGTTTAGCCCGCTGTAGGTGACTTCATAAGTGCCGGTGTAGCTGCTGGTCGGCGTTCCGGTATAACCTGTATGGGCGGCACCGTTGTAAATGCCGTTTTGTACAGTCACACCGCTAATTGTAACCGGTACTTTGTCCGTGTAGTTCACGGCCACGGTGATTGTGCTGTCGGCATAATTGTCCATGCCCGTGATGCTGATGGTTATGATGTCTTGTGTACTGTTATTGGTATTGTCAGCCACAAGGGTCAGTTTTCCGCTTGCGTTCACCGCTGCGCTGGTCAGTCCGTTATAAGGCTCGCCGCTCGCCACAGTAAAGAAAGGCGTGCCGCCGGGGAAGGCGGGGTAGCCGCTGATCTGGGTGAGGTCAAGTTCAACCGTGTAGTTTGCCCGACCTTTCACCATCGTGGCGTTGCCGGTCAGGTTTAGTGCGTCGGCCTGCGAAATACTGGCAGAGGTGGGAACCGCTGCGGTTGGCTGGGTCAGCGAATAGTTGCCCGCCGTTGTGCCGGTGAGGGCCATAGGCGGAAGGGTGACAGAATCGTAGGTTCCAAAATCCGCGGCGGCGAGCGCACCAGTCAGGCTCGATGTATCCACGCGGACATCATCGGGGTTGACTATACCACTTAGCGCAACGGCGGTGACGCTCACACTCGTCGTACCGTCGTACCGTTTACTGGTGGCGGTCGCGCCGGTGACGGTCAGGGGCACGGGAGCGATCGTGTAGGTCATTCCAGTGGTTTGACTGACCGTACCCGAATAATCTCCGCCGGACAACGCAATTACAGTCACGGTGACGGTGCCCGCGTTGGTATGATTGCCTGCACCGCCGTTGGAATTGGAGTAACTGACGGTATACTGGCTGGAATTCAGCGGGGTGCCGTTTAGTGTCACGGTAACGGTGGGTGTTTTCTCTGTGCCGTCATAGATAAAGCTGTCGCAGTCAGAAAGCGTGACAGCTGCGGCGGCAATCGAATTCTTTGCCGTAGTAATTGCAGCGCTGCTGGACAAGGAAGCAAAGCTGCTCCCCGTTGCTTTTACGCGTTGATAAAAGGTATGGCTGGTGTTCTCGGCGAGGCCGGAAAATGTCGTGCTGTCCTGCCAGATCGTGCCATCCTTGCTGTACTCCGCTCCTGTTACAGCAGCCAGCGTGATACTTGTTTCGGCAACACTCGCTGGCGAGGGCACCGCAAGAGCTGCCGGACGCGCCGGAATCGTCACAGAGGCGGTCTTGCTGGCAAACGTGCTGTTGGTGGCCGGATTGCGAAAATAAACCTTATAAAGGTTTTCTTCCGTTGTACCCGCCGGCAAAATCTTGCCGATCAGGCTCACGGCGCCGCCTGTGCCCGTCGCGGCGGAATTCCACGAGACGGGGGCTGATGTGGCAAACTGATATTGGACGGAGCTTGGGAGCACAACCGTTCCATTCGGGTAATTAATGCTCGGCGTACTTACGGAACACTCGGTTCTTGCGGGAATGGTGACTTCCATCGCCGCGCTGTGCGCGGTACCGCTAAATTTGCGCACATAGAGCGAGATGCCGCCGGTTCCCGTATGACCGTCCAGCACCTCGGTCAGGCCGACGCCTGTTGTCGGTACTTCTGTCCATGTCTGTGCGTCGGCAGAGAGCGCGTATTCCAACGTATATCCCAAACCGGAAGCAGCCTTTACCAGCTCGCCCGCATAGTCCACTAGAACATCGGAGGTGTTCAGGGCCGTAAACGGAGTGGTAAATGTTACTGCCGCCACATCGGAGTAGTCATCCCCCTCTTTTGCTGCCAGATAATACGTGTAGGCGGTTCCCTCTGTCAGACCGGAGAGGGTTATGGTTTGCGCTCCGCCGGACGCCGGTAGGCTCTGTACTCCGTCGACACTCTCCACCGCGCTACCGTCAGAAAGCGCCGTGGCACTCGCCGCATAGTAGATGGCGTTGCCGCTGTTCGCCGTCACATTCAGGGTTGCGCCCGTGTTGGTGACAGTACCTTTCGAAACCGTTAACGGAACATACTTTTTCAGCGTATTCGGCTCGGTGGAAGAGATCGTTCCGTCATAGGTGATGCCGTTGAAATCCGCTGTTGTCTCTGCGTTTTGGGCGCTTACGGGCAGAAACAGATGCAGGCAACCGCTGGCGTCGGTTTTTACATCGTTGAACCCGTACGTGTAATCTGTGACAGAAGCATTCGTTACCGCTGCGGTAGCCCCGTAAATCGCGTTTACATTTGCATTTGTATAATAAACCGGCTCACCGCTGCCATTGGTTGTCGCCATATTGGTGGGCTTCCCGCCATCCGTTGTACTGATGGTTCCGCCGGTAACGGCGATGGAGCCGTCGGTAACGGCGATGGAGCCGCCGGTAACGTTCGTTCCAGTGCCAATCCGGTTTGCTGTCACGGTTCCACCGCTGATGGTGATGGCGGGGCACTTGGCGTTATAGTTTTTGCTTCCGTCGCTTTCTCCGGCTCCTCCGCCGATGGCCGCGCCAGTATCGCTGGTGGCAGTGACTGTTCCGCCGGCAATCTCAATGCTGCCGGGGTTATTGCCGTAATAATTGTAGCAACTACCTATACCGGCTCCTTTTTTTCCAGAGACGGTGATCGTTCCTCCCTCTATCCGGATGGTACCGGCACCTTCATTAATTCTTTGCCCCATATCAAAAGCATATTTATAATAACCGCCGATTCCAACGCCATAATCGGATGGACTGGTTATTTCCAGACTGCCGCTGCCGTCTATCGTAAGGGCCGAGCCCTCCGCGGCATGGATACCGATGTTGTTAGAATTTTCCCCACCGCAATCAATGGTGTTACTCCCAGACAGATTCAGCTGCGCTTTGGCTGCCTGCAGGTCAATGGCCTTGCCCGGGGAGGACATATTGACACCGTTGAGCTTCACCTTGACAAAGTCTGTTGTGTTCTGAAAAGTAATCTGATTTGTTGTGGCGGTAGTATTTGACTGGATAATTTCATATTCATTCTGATAATGCTGCCCCAAAACGGTGGTCGAACTCTCTCCACTGGCGGACGTATACGTAATATCCAGCTTTCCGGCGTTTTCCTTGAAGGTAATATTCCCATAGGAGAGATCCAGCGAGCCTGAAATCTGTTTAGTATCCCCTGTATCATGCATGATAATTGTGGTTCCGTCCGTGGAGGCTTTCACGATTTGGCCGCTCTTGCTCATGGCATCGTTACTGTTCAGACCGCTTGCCGTCACGGACAGCCCCGTTTCGGCACCGGCTGTCATCCAGACGATCATTTTTCCGGCGCCAGCCTGCTGCATTGTGATGGTTTGGTCACAGACAAACTGTACGATTCCCTGCGCAGAATCCCCATTCAGGGGAGTCCCGCTCCGCTGCGCGGATACTGTGGCTTCTGTGATATCCGCAGTAATTGCCGAATCGTAAAACCAAAGGGAAACCGGATATAATTTTTCTCCGATAACTGCGGAATAGCTGCCCGCGTTCTCTGTGCAGGAAATATTTTCCCAGGAACAACCGCCTCCGGATACGGCTGCGGTCTGCGTTCCTGTAAGTGTACCGTCTACCACAACAAGCGAACAGGAGAGTGTGCCCACATAGTTTTCGGAAACATCAATGCTGCTCACATAGCTTTTCCCACCGAAGGTAAAGGAGGCATTTGTAATGGTACTGGTCAGCCTGCCGTCATAAATCGTGATGGAAAGCGGATAGGTGGAGGTGGTTGCCCCCTCAACGGCTGGTAAAATCGCGCCGTTTTCAATCGTGACGCCGGCCCCGCTCCCAACGGAAACTTCTCCGCCTGAATAGAATAAGCCACCAAGCTTTTTGCCGTAACCGATATTGCCATTGGCGGCCACAGTTCCGCCGTTTATCGCAATCGTTCCACAGGATAAACCGGAAGTCTTTCCGTTACATCCGCAACCGATGGCGGAACCGTTGTCTCCGGCGGTTGCGGTCACTATTCCTCCAGTAATCGTGATGCTTTCCACATAGCCACAATATCCACCGCCAATTCCCGCTGCGGAACACCCGCCGGCTGCCGTGACCATTCCACCGGAAATGGAAATTTTGCCGGTTTTACTATCCGGTGACCCACCAATTCCGGCTGCGCCCATAACACCGCTTCCATTCTTATTAGAAGTGCCGCCGCTCGCAATAATCGTACCTCCGCCAATTTGGATGGTTCCGACCGATTGCGTTGCTGTTGGAGTACCGTCCGGTAACCATTGGTTTCCGACCGCGCCGATTCCGGCTCCGCCGCCGTAACCGTCGCCGCCGGTCGCTGTCAGCGTGCCGGTGCTCTCAGCCGTAATATTTAGCGTGCAGCCCTGTGGCACATCAATCCCGGCGCCGCCATAAGCACCAGTCAACGTGTTTGTTCCTTTCACAGTAAGGTTCAGCGTCGCATTGTTTTTCAGGGTAATGCCGGACATATTGCCACCGTAGCCGCCCATTGTAACGCTCAAATTCTCGATGGTCAGGTTTACCGTTACCCCGTCTATGGTCAACTGTTCCATTTCATTGGATACAGTCCCCGTAATCGTGGCGTTATCATAGGTACTCAGATTGCCGCTGTTGATGGTCAGCGCACCGGTGGCAATGCTATAGGTTTCTCCCGCCGCTATCGCCGACACCGGCAGCAGGGTTAATGCCATGCAAAGGCACAGCAGGACACTGAAAAGTCTCTTTCTCATTTTGCTTCCTCCAACTCTCTTTTGACAAGCTTCAGTAATTCCATTACGCTTTGAAATTCGGCAGGCCGACCCGGGCGAAAAGTGCCATCAGGTTGCTCAACGTCCGCGGAAGCGTGGCCTGCCGCGCGTTCCTGGCAAAGCGGACGCGCCCATGTCCGCCTCACTCTGACAGCGTGACGCCGGCCTTCAGGGCCAGCATGGTTTTGTCCATCGTCTCTCCTCTATATCAAGCGCAGTTTTTCAGCCCCGGTTCTGGCTTCACTGCGGTAGCGATTTCCGGATTACTCAGGTTCTGGTACAGCAGCTTCAAAACCTGCGTTTCCACCGCCGATAGCGGCTCCACGGGCTGATTTTGCTGCTTCAAGAACTGGGAATACTCCACCGCCTGCGCCCGCGCCGCGGTAATCAGCCCGTCAGCTCCCTTGTTCGGGGGGCACCGCTGACCATCTTCGAATGCTCCAAATGGAAGCGCTGAAACGGCGCGAGGCTCACCAGCAGCCGCTGCGCCGTGGCGCGGTCGAAATTTAGCGTGAGCGTGTCGATGGTAAACAGAGTTCACGCGAACTGAAACGGCATCAGCCAGACGGGGACAAGCCCGCGGCCAAGCAGTACAAGGTGTAAATTATCTCGGAGGCGATTCAGGTCACAGAGCGCCTCCCGGCGTCTGGAGTTCCAGAAAAAGCTGCAAATTATCCACCAGCACCGCGTCGCAATCCGGCGGAATATTTTCCGGCAGAGATTCCGCATCCGCCGCGTTGAGCGCGCAGAGGGTAAGCCCGGAAAGCAGCGCTGTCGCCCACGTGTTGCCTCCTTTAAAGAATAAGTAAAGGATTATTTTCCAGAACGCCTTTCAAGTTTAACAAATAAGCCCGCTTTTGTAATCCATCCAAAGTATGATTGGGGAGTAAAAACAAAATACCAAATGCGCGAAAAAAAGCAACAAACGGCTGTCCTCCAGCCATTTGTTACTTTTTAAGGTTTTGAAAATTAATCGGATCAGATTACCTGATAGCCTTTATTGCCTTCGATAAGATAATGAAACAGGAGACAGTATGACCAAATTGCTCATGTCGCCTCTGGTAAAATAACTTCCGTTTTTAATTTGAAAAGTAATTTCTGTCATATTGAGTTGAGGTTAACTTTTCAGCTCAGTAAGTTTCTGCCTGTTATGTAAGTGTATCGCAAATGTGCTATACTGTATTCGGTATAAAAAACTTATTTGAACCGGAGAGCAGGTGCTTAAAGTGTGTGGACGCTATCAGTTTACGGCAGAGGATAACAAGGAAATCCAGCGAATTGTCCAAGAGGTGCAGGATCGCTGCGGGCGTGGCAAGTTTATGCCCGGAGACGTGTATCCTTCTGCCAAGGCTCCCGTGCTGCTGGAGGCACATGGCAACGTCACACCCGACCTGTTGTATTGGGGCTTACAGACTTCCAAGGCGCTGGTAATCAACGCCAGATCGGAAACAGCGGAACAAAGGTCCTTATTCCGAGACAGCTTCGAACAGCGCCGATGCGTGATTCCCTCCACGGGATTCTACGAGTGGAGCAAGGACAAGCGAAAATATTTCTTTCGCCTCCCGGACCAGCCGATTCTCTACATGGCCGGAATCTACCAAGAGCGGGACGGGAAGAACTGCTACTGCATTCTGACCACGGAAGCGAACGCTTCCGTGCGGAAGGTACACCCGCGTATGCCCGTCGTCCTGACACCGGAGCTGCTCAACACGTGGATTATGGATCCGGCTGCCTGCAGAGAGCTGCTCAGAAAAATACCGCCGCAGCTGCTGGCCACGGCGGAAGACAATCAGACGTCACTTTGGTGATGCTGCCCCATGGGAGTTTATCCTCTCATGGGGATATTTTTTGATAAAAACTAGACTACTTACTTCTTGATTACTTCTTGAAATATGCCGAGAACTGTTCCGCTTTTGAGGCACACCTGAACACAAAATCCATTCAGACGCCGCCTATAAACGCAGCCTGATTCACCCAGAGCCCCCAAGCTGTAAACTTTCCCTGATGCGGCCGACGTTTGGCGCTGTCCTCCTTCATGCCCTTGGAAGCACCCAAAACCTGTCCTTCATGTAAGCCCGATCTGGCTACTCGGAGAATTTTTTGGCGTCACATTCTTGCTACGGGGAACCAATCAGATTATTCGATGAAAACCGCCGTCGAGACGAGCTGCTTATCAGCAGACTGCCAGTGCGGCTTTGGCTTCGTTTTTCAGTTCTGCAATCAATTCTCTGACAGGGACAATTCCTTTAACCCTGTGCACATTACTGCCCACAAAAATCAGGCCATCATCCACCTTGCCCGTCACCGCATTGATCAGAGCCTTTGAGATACAGTATGGTGCCACCTTTGGATTGCAGCCCTTCAGGCAGCTGAAGCAGCCCTTGATATCGTCTCCGCATTCCGCCACTCGCTTAATGAATGCATTGTTCAGCGCTCTGCCCGGCATTCCCACTGGGCTTTTGATAATAACAATGTCCTCTTCCTTTGCGTTGACATAGGCTTCCTTATAGGCGCGATCCGCATCGCATTCGTCGGTCGCCACAAAGCGGGTTGCCATCTGGACGCCGTCTGCACCGGCCCGGATGCATTTGGCAATATCGGAGCCGTCGAAAATTCCGCCGCCCGCGATCACAGGGATATGCTTTTTAAATTTCTCCCCGAACGGCTTTACAGCTTCGATCACTTCTTTTACCGTATCAAGCAGCTTTGGCTTATTCGGTCCTGCCAAAATTTCGGGAGAATACCCTAAATGCCCGCCGGCCTCTGTCCCCTCTACCACGACCATATCCGCGGTAGTATCGAAATGCCGATCCCAATATTTTAAAACGATTTCTGAGGCCTTGCCCGAGGATACAATCGGCGCAATCCGGGTTTTAGATCCCCTCACAATCCCAGGGAGCTTCAGCGGAAGCCCGGCCCCGGAAACAATCAGATCAATCCCCTCATCAACCGCAGCTTTTGCCAATTCCTGGTATTGATTCATTGCAACAAGTAAATTTAAACCAATAATTCCTTTTGGCGCCAGCTGTCTGGCCTTTCTGATCTCGCTCACCAGTGCACGCAGATTGGCCTCAAACGTATGATTGAAAAAATCGGGTTCTCGATATCCGACGTTGACGCCGGATATCATTCCGATCCCGCCTTCATTTGCCACCGCAGCGGCAAGTCGCGCTCCGGATACACCGATGCCCATGGCTCCCTGGACAATCGGTACCGTCGCAGTGAGTCCGTTCAGTTCAATTTGGGGGAGATTCATTTTGCACCTCACTTCATATGAATGGATTGAGTATATACTTTTTTTGCTTTTTCTGCAATGCAGGATATCTAAAAAGAGGGCAAAACAATTCACGAAAATTCTCACCGCCCTGTATATTCATTCCGTGAAAACAGAGAGCTGAAAGCACAAAGACTCCAAGCTCTCGAAATGGCGATTTGTCTCTATTGAATATCATAATTTTCAATAGGAATGGGACCTCTGACGATATTCCTCTCGATTCTGAGATTGCCGTCCGGGTCTGCCCGGATTCTCCAGCTCACCAACATGATTTCACCACCGGCTATTTCAATTCCCGTAATCCCTTTAGTGTGAATGCAGCAGCCTGTGTTAAAGTACGGAAGCTCGTCCTCCTCTGAAAATTTTGGCCGGTGCGTATGCCCGCAGATAATCATTTTATGATGCTCTGCGATCCACTTCCTGTACTTAATTTCAATTTTTGATCTCTTGTAAAGGTTTTTTGCCGGGCTGGCTGGGTTTTGAAATCCGACCACATGCATAAACCTCCAAAAATACCGCATCAGCGCCATAGAGACCACCCAGAACTGATCATTCATGAAATCGCCCTGGTGCCCGTGTACAATCAGTATTTCCCGCCCTGTTTCCTTGCTCTTTAATACCAGCGCCTCATATGGGACCAAGCCTCTCAGAAATTCCTGCGTATCCTGACTGAATTCATCATAATAACTATAGTAATTTTTCTCGACAAAGGATTTTGAACGCAGGTAAATGTTGTGATTACCGTAGAGCAAAATAAATCTGCCTGCATCGTAATATTTTTTGATGGACATAAATACGTCGGAGTGCGCCAGACGTATGGTTTTAAAGTCGGAATACTCCCATAATTCGTCCCCGTCTCCGGCCTCAACATACCGATATCCATTCTCATAGTAGTATTCAAGGGCGTGCAGCAGGACGCTTTGATTTCTGGTAAATTCATCAGAAGCACTGTCGTCGCCCCGATGGGAATCACTGAAAACGATATACTTGGATTTTGCATCAAAGTATTCAACTTTAGCGTTTCGGTATGCAGATGTCAGTCTTTTGTCTGTAAACATATTAACTCCACGATTCCATGTGATTGATGGATAATGGCTTGGCTGAAAAATAGAGGCTGCAAGACCGGTTAAGATTATGCAGACTGATGAACATGATTCCATTCGCGCTGCTTCCTTGCTTAAGAAGACTGATGCCGGGTAATAAATCCTCTGGGGTACAGGCAACAAAGCTTAGTATTCCCAAAACATTCCGCGCCAGTCATTTTAAGACGCTTGCTTTTGCAAAACCCCGCATAAAACCCCTTGAGCCTTTACGCCTCAAGCGGTTTATCGTAATATATTATTGCGCCTGACACCAAAAATAAACAGTTGTTGTGGGAGGCCATAAACAATAGTGACTGTATGCCCGAAGGCGCCGTGCCAGCGGTTCCGGAATACGCTGTAAAGGAGATCTGCATAACATGCACCATTCCCGGACAGCCAGGTGAAAACAAGCCGACGCATTTTATTGACACGTTTTAAATAATGTGCTATTTTAACAAAAACGAAGTTAATTATAAAAAAGGAGATTGATCACAATGAAAAAATTAGTATGTACAATTTGCGGTTATATCTATGATGAATCATTGGGTTGCCCAGAGCAGGGAATTGCTCCCGGAACCAAATGGGAGGATGTTCCCGAAGACTTTACATGCCCGGAGTGCGGTGCCGGGAAAGATGCGTTTGAATACACGGAATAAAACATCAGGAGACGGCCGCATCTTTTCGATGCGGCCGTCTCTCTGCGGAGGCGAAACGTATGGATTATGATGTTGTCATTATTGGAGCGGGCCCCGCCGGTTATTACGCCGCAAAGGCCGTAAGTCAACGGAAGAGGAAGCTGTTGCTGGCGGGGGCGGAGCCATACTTGCCATATTGGCGGCCCCGACTCCCGGAAGTTATTAGGACGGGCCAAGACCCCGAGAGTATTTTGATGTCCGGGAAAGACTGGTTTTCCGAAAACGGAGTTGAGATTCAACTGTCCAAAATGGCGGTGCGCATTGACGCTGCGCAAAAAAAAGTTCAGTGGTCGGACGGAGACTCTACAAGTTACGGCTCTTTGATCCTCTCCTGCGGGTCTTTGCCAAACAGGTCGCCCTTCCCGTTTGAGGGAAAGGTTTTTCCTTTACGCTCCTATCAGGATGCGATGGATATCCGACAGCGCTGTGCTGCCGGGAAAAAAGCATTTATTATCGGCGGTGGATCTTTGGGTTTGGAAACCGCCTTTGCTCTGGTCAAGACGGGATGTCACGTTGCGGTATCCGTCCACAGCTATCCGCTGTCCCGTCAGTTGGACAGCGAGGGCGGAAAATTTCTCGCTGCACGGCTCAAAGAGTCCGGAATCACGATCTGCTGTGGCGATTTGGCAAATTATGAGGCGGAAATTGACAAAGCGTGCGTCATTGCAGCAACCGGGGTCCATCCTGATTTAACGCTTGCTGAAAAATGTGGGATCAAGGTCAGTCGAGGTATCCTTGTCGATGAGAAAATGCGAACGAACTTGCAGGGAATTTATGCCTGCGGCGACATTGCAGAGTACAACGGGACTATTCCCGGCCTGATGTCCGTCGCTGTTAAGCAGGGCGAGACAGCCGGAATCAACGCATCGGGAGGGGATATGGTCTATCAGACCGTTTTGCCGGCACCGCTTACAAAAGTTGCCGGCCTCACCGTTTCCTCTTTCGGTTCACTCAAGCTGTTGGATGATACGCAGATATACCGAAAAGTAAGCGCCGACAGCTATGCGGCAATTGCTGTGCGTTCCAGCAAAATTGTCGGGGCAGCCTTCATTGGAAACGTTGCGCTCGGGACAAAGCTTAAAAAGTGGATGGAGGCGGAAAAGGGGATCGGCAAAGCTGCATCTTTTGAGGAAATCGAGAAGTTGGTCGGTTGACGGTTTTTAAAATATAGTGGGAACTTTCCGCCTGTACAGGTTCGGGTATACGGCGAAAAACCCGCCTCCCGCTGCAGCATAGAACCTGCGGCGGGAGATTTTTTGCGTGCCAGAGGAACTTGAAAGCGACTGGGGAGCCCCTGAAAACCGCCCGAAATCCGGAGCCAAATTTGGAAGAAGCGCAAGAAGAAAGAGAAACCGCTTGAAGGGCATGGGCCTTTACACCTGCGAAAAATTTAATTTCCCTTTTACCCGACGAAAATCGAATATTCGACTTTCCTGATTGACTTATTTTGACGATTGACTTTTATAAAAATCTGGTGAATACTGATAGGAGAAAGTTTCTAAAATTGTAAAAAAAAGGAACAGCGAGAGAAACTGTTTCTGGGTGGTTATTCCTGTAAGATGAGCGTCAGTTCGTCGGACGGCATCGCCCCAATCCCTTCATCACTGAGATTTTTTTATAGGAGGAATCAAACTATGGATTACAACGCAATGATCCAGAACCGTAAATCCGTGCGGGAGTTTCAGGACACGAAAGTTCCGGAAAGCATTCTCGATAAAATCAAACAGTATTATGACAGCGGTTGTAAAAAGCTGGTTCCCTCCATTCACACGGAGCTTCACTTTTTCGGGTGTGGTTCAAGGGAAAAACTGAAGGGCGCAGCGGGCTACCATGATTTTATGATCGGCAATGCCGACTATTTTGTGATTTTATCCGACGACGCGGACTTTATGATGGAAAATGCGGGCTTCATTGCGGAGGATCTCATTTTGCACATGACGGAATGGAATCTCGGCAGTTGCTGGCTTACATTTGAGGATGGAGAGGAAATCAAGAAGGCGTTGGCAATCGAATCTGATAAGCGCGTCGTTGCGATTGTTGCATTCGGCTTTGAAAAAAAGTCCTCAAAGCGGATCTATCTCAACATAAAGAGTATGTCCAAGATCGATATTGATGTAAAACGGGGATACTATTCCCAGCACCTTGGGATTGATGGCATGGTATTTTCGGGAAAGTGGGGTAATCAGACCGGGGTTTACGAAGAGATCGGCGATATGGACCACCCCCTTTGGCAGGCATTTTACGCCGTAAGTCTTTCTCCCAGCTACCTCAACCGCCAGCCGTACGGGTTTGTTCTGGACGGCGGCGCAGTGGTTCTGATATCAAAAAGCGATGCTTATACGGATCAAAACGACCAAAAGCTCAACTTGGGAATCGTGATGCTGCATTTTTCCGCCGTCGCCGCACAAATGACCGGGAAACTCACCTGGACCCTTGGCTCCTACGAAAAGGATCTCGGCCTGCCGCCGACGTATAAGGCTGTGGCCTACTGCAGGTTATAACTGCTTTGGCATATCCTAAAAATCAACAGAAAAGAGGAACAAAAAATGGTTGAATTCTATCGTTGCGAACTCTGCGGAAACATGGTTGCACTAATCAAAAAAGGTGGAGGAACCTTGGTGTGCTGTGGTCAGAATATGACAAAGCTGGAAGCCAATTCTACCGATGCGGCCAAGGAAAAACACGTTCCTGCTGTTTTGCGGGAAGACGGGAAAATCAAAGTTACGGTCGGTTCCACTCCGCACCCCATGCTGCCGGAACACCACATTGAATGGATTGCGCTGGTCACCGACGACAAAGTGGATCTGAAGTACCTGAAGCCCGGCGAAGAGCCCCATGCAGAATTTTCCGAGGTTCCTTCCGGTACCGTTTACGCATACTGTAATTTGCACGGCCTCTGGAAAGCTGCGTTATAAGACCGCTTAGACGGCAGCTCCTCTTCAAACCGGTCTGCCGTTTACTCCGCCGGGTTCTTGGAAGACCTTAGAGTCAAAGGATGCTTGCCGCGAGAGCCCGGATATTTCTCCGGGCTCTTGCGCTTTCATCCAATTCGTAAAAACAGTTCGCCGTGGATTGCATGGCCTAAAATGCTGGGTGGTTCCCAAAAAGCCGTCCGGCGGACCGAAAGACGAGCAAAACAAGTGGAATTCTGATGAATCAAATTAAATTTATTGAAAAGGAGTCGATTTCAAATGTCTGTAAAGAACGCGATGACTTCCGATTTCCTGCACTCCGCCTATGGTGGAGAGAGTATGGCGCATATGCGGTATCTGATCTGGGGCGATATGGCCGAAAACGAGGGATATCCCAATGTCGCCCGTCTGTTCCGCGCCGTGGCGTTTGCCGAGCAGGTTCATGCCGGCAATCACATGCGTGAAATCGGAGGCGCCACCGGCGACGCAACCGTGACGGCAGGGGGCGTCTTCGGAACAAATAAGACGGCGGACAACCTCCAGGGCGCCATCAACGGCGAGCTGCATGAGGTGGAACAGATGTATCCCGTGTATTTAAACGCCGCCGAATTTCAGGAGGAGACAGGCGCGCAGCGCTCTTTTCACTTTGCCCTGGAGGCTGAAAAGCAGCACGCGGAACTGTTTGGCAGAGCGTTGGCGGCTGTAAAGACCGGCAAGGATCTGGAGTTGACGGCAATCTACGTCTGCCCCGTCTGCGGGCACACGATTCTGGATACCCCTCCCGAGCGCTGTCCCGTCTGCGGTGCAAAGAAAGAAGCTTACCACAAGTTTTGACCCGGCTCCAAATTTACAAAGGAAAGGGGAATAAGCCGAATGTTGGATCCGAAATTGGTTTCCTTATTAAACAAGCAAATTAACATGGAGTGGTACTCTGCCTATCTTTATCTCGATATTTATAGTTACTATACCGATCAGAGTCTGAACGGGTTCGGTAACTGGTTTTATATTCAGACACAGGAAGAGCGGGATCATGCGTTATTATTCACCCATTATCTGTTGAACAACAGCGAACGGGTCATTTTGCAGGATGTAAGGGCGCCACAAAATCATTTTGAGGATTTTCGCACACCCGCGAATACCGCATTTGAGCACGAACAGCAAGTGACAAAGTCCATTAACAGTCTCTATGCGGTCGCCTATGAAATCAAAGATTTTCGCACGATGCAGTTCCTGGATTGGTTTGTCAAGGAACAGGGCGAAGAGGAGAAAAATACTGAGGATATTGTCAAGCGATATGATCTGTTTGGCGGCGAGGCTAAAAGCCTGTATTTGCTTGATTCAGAGCTTGCTGCGAGAGTATACACCCCCCCGACGCTGGTGCTGTAACGTCAGCAGGAGAATCTTTTCCCGGGGTTCATTACCAAAAAACCGCAATTGCTTTTTGTAAATCCGTCAGCAATATCAAGGGGGTCAGTTTTATGACAGCATATGATTTTCAGGTAAAAGACAACAGTGGCAAGGAGGTTTCCCTTTCGGAGTATTCCGGAAAGCTTCTCCTGATTGTGAACACCGCAAGCAAATGCGGATTTACGCCGCAATATGATGACCTGGAAAAACTTTATCAGAAATATAAGAAGCGGGGCCTGGTTGTCCTTGGGTTTCCATCCAACCAATTTCTCGCTCAGGAACCAGGCAGCAATGAAGAAATCTCTTCTTTCTGCCGGTTGAATTACGGTGTCACATTCCCGCTCTTTTCCAAGATCGATGTGCGGGGCGACCAGATGGACCCGTTGTTTGAATACCTGAGTAACAGCGCGCCTTTCCAGGGCTTTGAAATGTCGAAAGAGTCCGGCAGAAAAATAAGGGCTGTGGTTGAAAAATACTATCCGGAAAATCTGGAGGGAAACGGGATCAAATGGAATTTCACCAAGTTTCTTGTGGGAAGGGACGGGCATGTGGTAAACCGCTTTGAGCCAACCCAAACCCCTGAGGAGCTGGAACCGGTTATCGAAGCAGCTCTTTCATAAAACATTCAAAATAAGCGGCGAGGAATGAAAACATGTATGATGTGATTGTTGTGGGAGGTGGCCCGGCCGGATTGACGGCCGCCATTTATACGTCCAGAGCCGGTCTTTCCACACTGGTGCTGGAAAAAATGTCCCTCGGAGGGCAGGCGGCGCTTACGTACCGGATCGACAATTATCCCGGATTTAAGGATATCTACGGCGCAGAGCTGGCCGCTGATTTTGAAGAGCATGTCCGGGATGCCGGTGCGGAAATTGTCTTGGAAGAGGCCGTTGGATTTGACTTTGACAAAGAAGTAAAAGTAGTTCGAACAGCATCAAATCACTATGAAACAAAGGCTGTGATTCTGGCGCTTGGTTCTGAGCGCAGAAAGCTCGGTATTCCGGGAGAAGAAAAGTATACAGGCCGTGGGGTCTCCTATTGCGCTACCTGCGATGGGAACTTTTTTAAGAACGAAGATATCGCCGTGGTGGGAGGCGGCAACACGGCGGCCGGGTATGCGCTGGAGCTCGCTGATATTTGCAGAACGGTTTTCCTTATCTATCATGGCGGCGAATTGCCGGCCATGTACTCACTTAGGAAGCGGCTGGAAAAACGTTCGAATATCAAAGTGCTTCATAACCGGGAGGTCCGCGAGATTCTTGGTTCTAACAAGGTCGAACAGATTCTTGTGGGAAATTTGAAATCCGGTGAGACGGAAACGGTCAAACTTGACGGAGTATTTGTTGCTGTCGGAATGCTGCCAAACTCAGATCTGCTGCCCAAAGATCTTTTACTGCCAAATGGCTTTATCCAGACCGATGAAGATGGAACGACGGCATTGCCCGGCGTTTTTGCAGCAGGCGATCTGCGGCAGAAAAAGCTTTATCAAATTGTGACCGCGATGTCGGATGGAGCCAATGCCGCGCACTCCACACAAATATATTTGCGGGACAGTTTTGAAAAATGAGTCCGGAGAGTCTCTGAATAAGCGCAAAGGCAGGCCGGTAGGATTCCAACGGTCGATCGGAATTGCGCACGGCGGCATGGCGACGAAAATTTCCGTATAATGGGATTGGAACTGCGTACTCTGGACCAAGGCAGACGGACACGAAAAACATCGAAATATTTTACTCAACCGCCCGGAAAGAAGAATCCGGGCGGTTTTCCTGTATTGCGAGTTGATAGCGGGGACTTTTTCATTTTATAGAATTTTCCTTACTTTGCGGCCTTGGCGGCTCTAATGGCCTCGGTGAGCATGGGGGTAACCTTGAAGAGGTCGCCGCAGATGCCGTAGTCGGCGATCTCAAAGATGGGGGCGGTGTCGTTCTTGTTCACCGCGATGATGCACTCGGAATCCTGCATGCCGGCCTTGTGCTGGATGGCGCCGGAAATGCCCAGAGCGACGTACACCTTCGGATGGACGGTCTTGCCCGTCTGGCCCACCTGATGGTCCGCGGACAGCCACCCGGAGTCGATGGTGGCGCGGGAGCCGCCCACAACGCCGCCCAGCTCGGCTGCCAGCTCTTCCGCCAGCTTGATACCGCCAGCAACATCCTTGCTGATGCCGCGGCCGACGGAGACGATGAAGTCCGCGCCGATCAGATCCACCAGCTTCTTCGCGGCCTTGACGACCTCGACCACCTCGGTCTGGACGTCATCTTCGGTCACTGTGAAGGCGGGCTTCACGATCTCACAGGCATCCGCCTTGGCCTGGTCGAAAGGATTCTTCTTCATCACGCCCGGACGCACCGTCGCCATGGCGGGACGGAACCTCGGGCAGATGATGGAGGCCATCAGATGGCCGCCGAACGCAGGGCGGGTCATCTTCAGGTCCCGGGACACGTCGTGCTTCTCGCCCAGAACCACGGCGGTGTTCAATCCGTCGATCTTCTCCGGGGCAAGAGTGGACGCCTCCCGCAGAAAGTCCTTGTAGATGGGCATATCCACGTCCAGATGCGTGCAGTCCGCGCAAAGGCCGGTGTGCAGGCGGGCGGCGCAGCGGGGGCCCAGGTCCCGGCCGATGTTGGTGGCGCCGAACAGCATGACCTCGGGCTTCAGCTCCTCGATCACCTGGCAGATTGCCGTGGTGTAGCCGCCGGTGGTGTAGTTTTTCAACATGGGGCTGTCGCAGACATAGACCTTGTCCGCGCCGTAGCCGCCAAGCTCTTTGGCCAGACCCTCGACCTTGTCGCCCAGCAGCAGGCCGCACAGATCCACGCCCAGCTCGTCCGCCAGCTTCCGTCCTTCGGAGATCAGCTCAAAATCGGTGGGCATCAGCTTGCCCTGACGCTGCTCGCAGAACACCCATACATCCTTGAAAGCAGCGATATCCGTATTGTTAAAAGACATGTTCAATTACCCCTTTCTCAGATGATGTGCTTGGCGGTCAGAATCCCCGCCAGCTTCTCGCAGCTCGCTTTGTCGGCGCCCTCCAGCATCATGCCCGCGCCCTTCTGGGGCGGCGTGAAGGATGTGAGAATATTGGTGGGAGAACCCTTCAGGCCGATGGTGGTGGGATCGATCAGGGGATCGTTTTTCAGCGTCTCGTAATCGAAGGTCGCAAGCGGCTTGCCATAAGCCTCGAAAATGCCGCCCACGCTCATGTAACGGGGGGTGTTCAGCTCCTTAATGCAGGTCAGAAGGCACGGCGTCTTGACCTTGATGGTCATGTAGCCGTCCTCCAGCATGCGCTTGACGGTGATGGTGTCGCCGGTCTTTTGAATGTCGGCGGCGTAAGTCACCTGGGGCAGGTGCAGCTTCTCGGCGATCTGGGGGCCCACCTGGGCGGTGTCGCCGTCGATGGCCTGACGGCCGCACATCACGATGTCGTCCTTCTCCACCCCGATGCGGCTGATAGCCGCGGCCAGGATCTGGGAAGTGGCGTATGTATCGCTGCCGCCGAACTCACGGGCGGAGACCAGAACGCCCTCGTCCGCGCCCCGGGCCATGATCTCCCGCAGCATCCCGGCCGCAGGAGGGGGACCCATGGTGACGACGACGACCTTGCAGCCCGTCTCGTCCTTCAGCTTCAGGGCGGCCTCCACCGCGTTCAGGTCATCGGGGTTGGTGATGGTCTGCATGGACGCCCGGTCCAGCGTTCCGTCCGGGTTCACCGCCACCTTTCCGGAGGTATCGGGTACCTGCTTTACACTTACAATGATTTTCATGACTCTCTACCTCCTTACAGAATCTGGTTGGAAATGACCACGCGTTGGATCTCGGAGGTGCCCTCGTAGATCTCGGTGATCTTCGCGTCGCGCATCATGCGCTCAATGGGAAAGTCCTTTGTGTAGCCATAACCGCCAAACATCTGGACGGACTTGGTGGTGATGTGCATGGCGGCCTCGGAGCAGAACAGCTTGGCCATGGCGGCCTCCTTGGTGAAAGACTGGCCCTTTGTCTTGCGCATGGCAGCCTGATAGGTCAGGAGCTTCCCCGCCTCGATGGACACGGCCATGTCCGCGAAGAGGAACTGGGTGTTCTGGAATTTGGAGATGGGGCGGCCGAACTGGACGCGGCTCTTGGTGTAATTCACCGCTTCCTCCATGGCACCCTCCGCCAGGCCCAAGGACTGCGCAGCGATGCCGATGCGTCCGCCGTCCAAGGTCTGCATGGCGATCTTGAAGCCCTTGCCCTCTTTGCCCAGCAGGTTCTCTTTCGGCACGATGCAGTCGGTGAACACGATCTCGGCGGTGGGGGAGCCGTGCAGGCCCATCTTCTCCTCATGCTTTCCAACGGAGAAACCGGGAAAGGTGTTCTCCACAATGAAGGCGGAGATGCCCTTTGTCCCCTTGGAGGGGTCGGTCATGGCGAAGACCACGAACACCTCGGCGGCGTAGCCGTTGGTGATGAAGATCTTGGAGCCGTTGAGGACGTAGTGGTCGCCCTCCAGCTTTGCAACCGTCGTGCCCTTGGAGGCATCGGAGCCGGCGTCCGGCTCGGTGAGGCAGAAAGCACCCAGCTTGCCGCCTTCGGTGAGCATGCGCAGGTATTTTTGCTTCTGTTCTTCGGTGCCGTTTTGGATGATGGGGCCGCAGCACAGGCCGTTGTGGGTGGCGACAATGTCGCCGGTGGATGCGCAGGCTTTGGAGATTTCCTCGATGGCAAGGGCGGCGGACAGGTCGTCCGCGCCGGAGCCGCCGTACTCCTTCGGCACGCTCATGCCCATGATGCCGTAGCGGAACAGCTGGTCGATGGTCCCCTTGGGATAGGCGCAGGTGCGGTCGGTCTCGGCGGCGATGGGCTTGATCTCATGTTCCGTAAATTCACTCATCGTCTTGCGGATCAGCTCCTGCTCTTGGGTCAGCTCGAAATCCATGGTTATCCTCCTATGTTTTTACTTCTTCTCGTCTTGAATGCCGGCGATGTTTTTCGCCAGCTCCTTCTTGCCCTGAAAATCTCCCTGCCGGGCGATCATGATGCGCTGGGCCTGGGGCGAACCCGCGCCGTGCAGGGACTCCGTGCGGTAGCCCACGGCGGCGGACCCAAGGCAGATGTTCTCCAAAAACCGGAAAACCCTCGCCCGGTCCTCGGTGGAGACCTCCTCCTTGGTCTTGAAATATTTGCTGCAGATCTCGCCGATGGTCTCGCCGCTGTTGCCCACCACTGTGTCGGACTTGAAATCCTTTTCGGAGGGCAAAGTAACCATGGCGCCGCCGGCCACATCCTCGGCAAGGCGCACGATCTCATAGGGAAAGCGGGTGACGTTCTGCTTGCACACGTTGGCAAGCAGCAAATCGATCTGGTAGTTGCCCGCCTTCGTCGGGCAGCCCTCGCAGGAGCAGGCGATGCCGCAGGAGTAGAGCGTCTCGTTGAGATGGGTCATCTCGATGAGCTTGTCCTTCACCGCGGAGGCCTTCTCCACGCCGTTGTACTCGGCGGCCAGCGCCGCCGCCCCGATCACCACGTCGCCCACGCCCACCTTGCACCCGCCGTAGCTCTGGCGGTGGTATCCGGCGAACCGCTCCACCATCATCCCGGCGAACTCATATTCGCCGTTGAGAAAGAGGTACTCGTTGGGAATAAACACGTGGTCCAGCACCACCAATGCCTCCTGGCCGCCGAACTTCTTGTTGCCAAGGTCGATGTCGGCGTTCTCCTCCAGCTTGCGGGTGTCGCAGGACTGGCGGCCGTAGATGAGGTAGATGCCCTCCGCGTCGGTGGGGCAGGCGAAGGACACAGCCCAGTCCCTATCCTCCGGGCCCATGGCGATGGTGGGCATGAAGATGTGCCAGTGGGAGTTGACGGAGCCGGTCTGGTGGCACTTGGCACCGCAGACCACGATCCCGTCCTCCCGGCGCTCCACCACATGGAGGTACATGTCCGGGTCCGCCTGCTGGTGGGGGGCTTTGGACCGGTCCCCCTTGGGGTCCGTCATGGCCCCGTCCACCGTCAGGTCCTCGTCCTGGACCATGGTGAGGAACTTCTTGAAGTTCTCGTGGTAGCGGGTGCCGTGGGCCTCGTCGATTTCAAACGTCGTGGAAAACACGGCGTTGAAGGCGTCCATGCCCACGCAGCGCTGGAAGCAGCTGGCGGTCTTCTGGCCAAGCAGGCGCTGCATTTTCACCTTCTTCACAAGATCCTCGGCGGACTGGTGGAGGTGGGTGAAGCGGTTGATGGTGCGGCCCGTCAGGCTGGACGTGGCCGTCATCAGATCCGCGTACCGCGGGTCGTGGGCCAGGCCGTAGGTCATGGCCACGCAGTTGATGCTGGGCCGGATCATGGGGTGGTCCACCCAGTTGTCGATCTTCTCGCCGAACATGTACACCCGCGTCTTCATCCCCCGCAGGCTCTCTATGTACTCTTTCGCTGTTTTTAAGGACATAAAATAACTCCTAACTCCATTCACTGAGGTTATCCCTCGCCCAGTCCCATCTGTGACCCTGGAAAATACGCGATAAACTCACAGCCGGAAGGGCTTATTTATTCTTAAATTGTGCCGGGCGCTTCTCCAGAAAAGCGGTCATTCCCTCTTTCTGGTCCTCCGTCCCAAAGCACATAGCGAACAGTTCGTTTTCAATTGCGATTCCGGTATCCATGTCCGTCTGCAATCCTCTGTCAATGCACGCCTTGGAATATTTCACGGCAATGGGCGCGCTTTTCGCAAAGGACTTTGCCATGGCAACCGCAGACTCCATCAGTGCCTCTGGAGAATACACGGCATTTACAAGGCCCATCTCTTTCGCCTCGTCTGCCTTGACCATTCTGCCAGAGAAGATCAGTTCCTTGGCCCTCGCTGCGCCAATCCGGCGTGCCAGGCGCTGGGTCCCGGAAAAACCGGGGGTAATGCCCAGCGTGACTTCCGGCTGCCCAAACTTTGCTTTTTCAGAGGCCAGAATGATATCGCAGGCCATTGCCAGCTCGCATCCTCCACCCAGGGCAAAACCGTTCACGGCGGCAATGGTGGGAATCTCCAGCCGCTCGATCCTGCGGAACAGCGCGGAGCCTCTCCGGCTCCACGCCCGCCCGCCGGCCAGGTCCAGCGGACACTGCTCGGCAATATCCGCGCCGGCTACAAAAGAGCGGCCCTCGCCGGTGAAGATTACCGCCCGCAAGGCGGAATCGTTCTCCATTTCAAACACCAGCTGCTGAAGTTCCGCAATGACCGTTGAATTCAGCGCGTTTAATACTTCAGGCCTGTTGATGGTCGCAATTCCGAGACCATCTTCTTTTTCATAGTGAATCGTCTGATACATCATGGAGCTCCTTCTACTATAATAATTCAAGGCTCCGTCAACAGAGCAATAGTTGTTTTATGTCCTCTTAGCACATTTTAATTAGCATCGCCGTTCCCATTCCGCCGCCTACGCAGAGGGCTGCAACACCGTAAGTCATGCTGCGCTTTTTCATTTCGTTTATCAATGTTACAATAATACGTGAGCCGGAAGCTGCAACGGGATGACCCAGTGCGATAGCACCACCATTAACATTGGTTTTTTCCAAAATTTCTTCCTTTGCCATGTGATAGTGTGCACACCACTCTTTGATACAGCCCAGGGACTGTGCGGCAAAGGCTTCGTTCAATTCCATCAGTTCGACGTCTCTTAACGTCATGCCAGCCTGATCCAGCGTTTTGATGACGGCTTTCACCGGACCCAAACCCATAATGGACGGGTCAATTCCCACAGTGGCAGAGGAAACAATCTCGGCAGTGGGTTCCCAACCATTTTCTTTTACGGCATCTTCAGAGGCCAGCAGCAGCACTGCGGCTCCATCGTTAAGTTGACAGGCGTTACCGGCAGTAACAGTGCCATCCTCGGTAACTTTTTTAAACGCTGTACGCATCTTGGCAAGTGTTTCAAAATTGGTGCCGGGAGTATTGCTCTCGTCCGTGTCAAATATCAGTTCGTTACCTCGGCGGTCACGATAATGGATAGGGACAATCTCGTCTTTAAATCGTCCGGTTTCAATGGCCTTCTGCGCGAGTTTCTGTGAGCGAACGGCGAACTCGTCTTGCTCCTCGCGGGTGATGCCCTCCTTGGCCGCCACATTCTCCGCGGTCATGCCCATCAAATAGCCGTTGAACTGATCAATCAGTCCGTCGCAGTACAGGGAGTCCTGCACATCCACGGACGTATTTCCCATTTTAACGCCCTTGCGAACCCTGTTAGTCAAAATGAACGGTACCTGAGACATATTTTCTACGCCGCCGCACAAGACAATGTTCTCGCCAGCCTGAATCGCGTTGTATCCGAAAATGGCGGCCTTCAAGCTACTTCCGCACTGCATGTTTATTGTGGTGGCAGGTACAAAGTCGGGAATGCCCGCTTCCAGCTCGGCGCGGCGCGCAATGGACGGACCCTGTCCGGCGGAATGCTGATGAGCGATAATAACCTCATCAATTTTTGCGGGATTCACGTCGGTATCGGCTATGACTGCCTGAATGACCTGCGCCGTCATCTCGCCGGGTTTCACCGTGGAAAGGGTACCCAAAAATTTTCCAATAGCCGTTCGTTTCCCACCGACAATATATACTTTTCGCATAACTACTCCTTCAAATTACAATTGGGCAGGAGAGGGGGGATCCCCGTCTCCGCATAACGCCGTACGTGCCGTTCGGCATGCCTTGTTTCAGCGGTCCTGGCCTGTGGCCGGCGTCCCAACACATGTTCAGTCTCCATTTCTGGCATCCAGACTGCCCGCACCGCCAAAGCTCCGCGGAGAAACGGCTCTCATCAAAGAATGTCTTGCCTTCTGCTGGCTGCCCCGTTTATCTGGTTACACGGGGCCTTGACGGCATTGAATCCCTTCTTGCCAGGCAGAGTTTCCTGTCACGAATCAGCCTTGTATGCGACGAGCTGGCAAGCGCGTACGGACTTTCACGGTCAAGTTATTGCCCAATCTGGGCATACCAGAAATGGAGACGGGTGCAAAGCGCACCCGTCTCCAAGTTTGACGAATCAGTCGTTGAACACGCCGATTTTTTTCAGAGCGTGAACGGACTTCCAACCCGGAGACATAGGCTCCTTAAAGCAGTCAGCCAGCTCCTCGTCAGAGCGCAGAGTCATCATTTCAGGTGCCTTACCAGCAGGGTAGGCAGTCAAAACTTCATCCATCAGCATGGTGATATACTCGCAGATGCAGGCAATGGGGCGCTTTGCTTTCTCGGCAGTCGCCTTGGTAGGATAGCCCACGACGCCCTCGGGAGTACCGAAACATTCCATGGCGTTGTTTCCCTGAACCTCCGCCCAAGAGTGCGGACGGCGGTATGCGTCGCAAGCAGTATCATAATGACCGGCCAGCATCAAGCCCTTGGGCTCGGTGTCAACGGCGCTCTTCATATCCAGCATCTCGGGGAACAGCAGCAGACCCACAGAGGTTTCTGACTCGTCGGCATGGACGAACTGAGAAGTCACAAAATCATCATGGTCCGGGTGTGCATAGAAGAATTCACGAACCACGCGGTGCCAATCAACCAGAGTGACAAAGGCAGGCAGCTGAAAACGCTTGAAAAATTCCTGAATAGCAGCCTCAATCATCCAGTGATGGCCATGGTTATTCACCAGGATGATTTTACGGAATCCGTCGTCCCACAGCCCCAGCATTGTGTAGATCAGCATCTCTTGCACAGTCTGCTGGGGAATGATTACGGTGCCGGCCATGCCGACGTGGTGATAGGGATGTCCGCCGTAGTTCAGAGGCGGGAATGCCAGAGCAACCTCACGACCATCCTTGATAGACTTACGCTTGACAGCCTCGCAAATCTGGCTGACCATGAAAGTATCCAGTCCACTATTGGCATGCATACCATGGTTCTCCGTGCATCCGATGGGAACGATGACAACATCGTTCTTTCTGCGCATCTCGCATACCTTGGAGCGGGGCGTGTTCTGGATATATGTACCAGCGGTGCCGAATCCGGAGGGAGTGGGAATTCCGTACTCATCTTTCAGTATACGGTCAATTTCGGACATGGGCGCATCCCAGATACGCTTTTTCAGGCGGCCGGTGGTGGTATCCTCAAAAACGATTTCAGGGAGTTCGGTAGTCAGCCACTTGCCTTGAGGATTCAGTTTTCCGGTAATGTTAGACATGATAGTTTCCTCCATTAGTTAAATTTGATAAGAGTTTTTAAATTGAATCCAACTCTTTTATCCAAACGTTCAAATATCGCAGGAGCCTCTTCCATGGAGCATTCTCCAGTAACCAATGCCTCCAAATTAATCTTGCCGCTGCGCGCCATGTCAATGAGTTCGACAAAGTCCTCCTTCATCGAATTACGGCTTCCATAGATCTCCAGCTCCTTCCTTTCTACAATATTAAAAATTAATTCTGTGGGTTTATTCGTGATACCCACTTCTACAACACGCCCCCGATGAGCAGCAGCCTCGATGCAGTTGAGCATTGTGGCCGGTTGTCCGGCGGCTTCAATGGTCACATCAAAACCGTTTCCATCAGTCAGAGCATCTACTTTAGAACGGAAAGTTGCGTTATCGTCATTAAAAATCACTCCGTCAGCTCCCAGCTTCTGGGCAATCTCCAATTTTTTTTCGGAGACATTGCAGACATACACCTCGGCGCCTATCTGCTTTGCAGTGATCAGAGCTCCCATGCCGATAGTTCCCGCGCCAACGATTAGGACTTTATCTCCCGGCTTGACATTACCACGCTTGACGGCGTGATAACTGATGCAAAATGGCTCTATCAGAGCAAGGCTCTTTGCACCTAACCCGCGTCCATCATAAAGACGCTCCGTCGGCATAGTTATATACTCCGCAAAACCGCCCTCTCTTGCAAGGCCCATAGTCTGGTTTTCCGTGCAGCAATTGACATATCCGCGTCTGCAGGAATAACATTCTCCGCAATTAAAGTAGGGATTCATGGTGACCAACATACCTTTTTTCAAATGCTCATTGTTGGGCCCTATTTCAATGATCTCCGCAGAAATCTCATGGCCGGGGGTTCGGGGGTAAGTGGCATAATCATTCATGCTACCGCGGTACAGACCCAAATCGCTTCCACAGATACCGCCGTAGAATACTTTTAGAAGCGCCTCACCTTTACCGGGAACAGGACTGTCTCTTTCGATAATTCGCATTTGGTATGGACCTGTGATCTCTAAACATCTCATCCCCTAGCACCTCCTTCTGTTGATTTATTAGGCTTAAAATGCCAGGTTCATTAGTTTATTCCTGAAAATTCGAGAATCCATTTTTTTCAAATCCGAGGAGACAAGTGGCTGGAACTCCATCTGGCATAGAACATCCCGTTCTATGTCGATACCTGGCGCAACTTCCATGACCATCAGGCCCTTTTGAGTCAGCTTTAAAACAGCGCGCTCTGTGACAAATAGAATATTCTTTTTGCTTTGCATCGCGACCTCACCGCTGAACGTAATCTGCTGCAAAGATCGGACAAATTTCCTGGAAACACCCTCTTGGTCGATGATCAGATTTCCCTGCTCTGAAATGCGGGTTTTTAACCCTTTAGCAGTAAATGTTCCGCAAAACACCATGCTTTTTACGTTCTGGGAAATGTCAATGAATCCACCGCATCCAGCCACCTTCGTTCCAAATCGAGACACATTTACGTTTCCTTTTTCGTCGCATTGCGCTAACCCCAAAAAGGACATGTCTAATCCTCCGCCGTCGATAAAATCGAACATATATGGCTGGTCTATGATGGCGTCTGGACAAATACAGGAGCCAAAGTTCATATCACCCAGAGCCACACCTCCAATGGCACCGCTCTCAATGATGGGGGTGAACAGGGAGTCTTGCCGTTCCTCGTTAAGCACCGCAATCACCGTCTCAGGGACACCGATGCCAAAATTTACAACCTTCATATTCCGGTTCAGACACATAGCCGCCCGTCGAGCAATCACTTTGCGGATACTCATGGGCACATCCGCTGCGGCACCGTCCACAATAATGTCGTTGCGGACAAAACGCGGATCGAAGTATGTCCCGTAATTCTGACGATGATATTTTTCCGGGGCAGAAGAGATTACGATGTAATCTACCAGAATGTGGGGAATGCGGACATTTTGCGGAAGAATGGAACCTTTACGCACTACCCTCTCCACTTGCACGATGACAATACCGCCGTGATTCTTAGCCGCCATGGCGATGGACAGTCCCTCGAGTGTCAGCGGCTCGTTTTCAAAGGATATGTTTCCTTGTTCATCGGCACTAGTACCGCGAATCATTGCCACTGTAACCGGGGGCACATGATAACTCAGGTAGTCTTCGCCATCAATCTGCACCTTATCTACCATGGTTCCAGAGGTAATGCGATTGACTTTTGCTCCATCTATGTCCGGATCCACAAACGTTCCCATGCCTACCTTGGTAATCAGGCGAGGGCGCCCTGCGGCGCTTTCTCGATACAGATGTGACAAGATTCCCTGAGGAATATTAAAAGCCTCAATCTTTTCTTGTTCCACCATCTGTCCTAACTTGGGGATACGGGCAAAGTGACCGCCAATCAACCGCTTCACAAGGCCTTCGTGGGCCAAGTGATTGTTACCTGCATCCCTGCCGTCGCCAACACCACCGGTGTGAATTAACGTTAGACCCTGCGGATGCCCCTCTGTCAGGAAACGCTCCTCCAGAGCAATGTCAATCTCTTCTGCAGAGCCAATGCCTAAAAAACCGCCAATACCCACATAGGCGCCGTCCGGAATAGCTGCCACCGCCTCATGGGCTGTGACAAATTTATTGTTTAACATGGACCGCATCCCTTACAGGCGCAGGCCGCCGTTGACGCACACTACTTGGCCGTTAATAAAGGAAGCTTCGTCACTGGCAAGAAACAGTGCGGTATTGGCGACTTCAACCGGCTGACACATACGCTTAAGAGGCGTGCGGGCAATTAAAGGCTCCAAAATCTTAGCAGGGATGGTCCGGGCCATCTCTGTTTCAATGTTGTCGGGGGCCAACACATTGCAGCGGATCTGCTCACCGTGGAGGTTGAGCTCCTTGGCCCAGGAGTAGGTCATACCAATCAGGCCAGCCTTCGTAGCGGCATAGTTGGTTTGGCCGATATTACCGTATACGCCGCTGCCGGAAGAGATGGAGATAATACTACCGGTCTTCTGTTCCCGCATGAAGGGAACCACAGCCTGAGTCATGTTAAAGGTTCCCTTCAGGTTGACATTGATGACAGCGTCCCACTGTTCCTCCGTCATCTTGTACAGCATGGCATCACGTGTGATTGCGGCGTTATTGATCAGTACATCCACACGACCGAATTCCTTTTTCACCTCTTCGGCAAACTTAACCAATGCGGGGCGGTCGGTAATGCTTAGTTTCACTGGACGGACCAAGGGGTGCTCGTAGCAACCATCAGCCATGTCAATTGAATAAATTACAGCGGGATTTTCCTCCACAAACCGCTTGCACATGCAGTAGCCCACTCCACGGGCACCACCAGTGATCATAACAACTTTGTTTTTCAACCTGTCCATTGTTCATTGTTCCTTTCAATTTCACAGAAATATTTTGAACTGAGATTATTCCTGGGGAAGCCGAGAGCTTTAGGCCATCAGATTCGGAAGGAACATAACCAGTGGTTCACAGTAAGTGATGGCAAGCAGCGCGACAATTGAAGCAAGAATGTAATATACCAAATGCTTGTTAATAACCATATCAACCTTATCGTGTGTCAGTCCCGCAGCAACGTACAGGTTGACGCCTAAAGGCGGCGTTGCACAGCCAATGGCCAAGTTCACACACATGATAATACCGAAATGAATGGGGTTGATGCCAAACGCGGAAACAGCCGGCAGCAGGACAGGCGCGATAATGAGAATTGCGGCTGTGGTTTCCAAAAAGCATCCAACAATCAAAAGCATTATATTGACCAGAAGCAAGAATACATATTTATTTCCGGCGACGCTAATGAGGAAACCCGCCACCTTGGCGGGAATCTGCTCCCGGGTCATAACCATACCGAAAATGCCTGCGCAAGCAATGATAATCATCACCATAGCCGATGAAGTGGCGGAATCGACCAGAACTTTTTTCAGATTGATTGGTTTCAGCTCTTTATAGAAAAAAATACCAACAATTAAGCCGTAGATACACGCGATGGCCGCAGACTCCGTTGGAGTAAAGATTCCTGTGTAGATTCCGCCCAAGATGATAACCGGCATTAAGAATGCACCGATTCCTTGAACAAAGGTCCTGCCTACCAGACGAAGGCTAAAAGGAGTCTTTTTTATAGTATCCGTATGTTTGACTCCGTAAATTACGGCGATAACCATCATACATGTACCCAAGGCAAGGCCGGGCAAAACTCCGCCCATAAACATAGCGCCGATAGAGGCATCCGTACAGGAGGAATAGGTAATCATGATTGTGCTGGGAGGAATGATCGTTCCCAGCAAGCCGGCCACTGCGATGGTAGACAGTGCAAACTTCTTTGAATAGCCGTTTTCAATCAATGCGGGAACCAGAATGCCTCCAATTGCTGCGGTGGTGGCTGTGGGAGATCCAGAGAGTGCGCCAAATATCATGCAGGCCAAAATAGAGGCACAGGCCAGACCACCCGGAATCCAACCGATCAGAGCATTTGCAAAATTGCAGAGCCGTTTGGAGATGCCGCCTGAGGACATGAGATTTCCCGCAATCATAAAAAAGGGAATCGCCATCAAGGTAAAACTGTCAATAGAAGCGAAGACTTTCTGCGCACAGACCAGCAATTGCACGTTGCCGCCTATAAAAGTCGCCAGGATACCGCCGCCGGCCAGGCAAAGCGCGATTGGTACGCTGAAAAACAAACAGATTAAAAAGCCTCCGAACAACGCCGCTGTGATCATAATTTCTCCGCCTCCTTCTCCGCTGGCCGATCATGAATATGTTGAATAAAATGTATAACATAATGCCAGACGCTGAGTAGCAGACCAAACGGCACGCAAGCATAAACCACATTCATTGGAATTCGCAAGATAGTTGAGACCTGACCAGCAGTAATATAATGGCTGAACATTTGGCAGGAAAGTATGAATAGAACCGTAAAGATCATCGCCGTCAGTACATACATGATTTTGATTGCAGTACATTTAATTTTACTTGGAAGCATATTGACAAAAGCCTCTACCCCGAGGTGGTTTTCACCTTTTGCAGCCAATGCACACCCCCAAAAGACAAACCAGATCATCAAATAACGGGCGGCCTCTTCGCCCCATGGCAACGGAGAGACAAGAATGTATCTCCAGATTACAATCATACAGGTGATAACCAGCATCGCAATGCAAACGACGCCACAGATAATTGTTTCAAAAATATTTAATATACGGTCAATTTTGTCAAGCATACAAAACCCGGACGGCTGTCAGCCGAACGGGAAACACCCCTCTCTGTCGCTTTGTAAGTTCCATTTCCCATTCTTGCAGCCAATACCTTTCTGCATCCGGAAGAATCCGAAGTTTCAATCCTCCGGATGCAGAAATTATGTGAATCAAGAAATCTGTGCGGCCTCAGATTGAATCTGTGCAACCAGATTGGGATCAATCTGATTGGCGCCTGCGCCAACATACTTATCGTAAATGGGCGCGCAGGCGTCGGCCCACTCCGTCGTGTCGATATTGTAGAAAGTAACGCCCGCGGCCTCCATCTCAGTCTGCAGAGAAACAAGCATATCGTCAATGTAGTCGTATTGATAGTCTCTGGCCTCGTTGGCGCATTCGACAATCAGATTTTGAGTATCTGCATCCAGAGAATCCCAAAGCGTCTGGCTCATAGCGAACAGGCATGGGCTGTAGCCGTGGTTGGTCCTGGTGATGTATTTGCCTACCTCGTAAAACTTTGCCGAATACATATTCGGAATTGTAGTTGAGGAGATACCGTCGCAGACGCCGGTCTGAAGGGCTGTGTAGCAATCGCCCCAGGCGATGGCAACGCCAGTTGCCCCCAACGCGGCATATGTATCCGTCTGCAAATTGGATTCAATAGCGCGAATTTTTTTACCACTCATATCACTCAAGCTCTGAATCGGAGACTTTGAAATGATCGCGTAGATGCCGTTCTCAAAATAGGTAATGCCCTTAATAGACACATCAGACAGCTCGCCCAGAATGCCCTGGCAAGTGTCGCCCTGCAGAACTTCACGAGCCTGTGCAGAGTTCTGGAACAGATATGGCAGATCATAAATAGTCTGTGATGCTGTAAAGTTTGAGCAGGTTGCAGTGGAAGCGACCTCAAAGTCAACCGTGCCCATCTGCAGCCCCTCCATGCACTCCTTCTCCGTGCCTAGAGTACCGGCATCATAGACATCCACAGTGATGGAGCCATTGGATTTCTCGTGAATCAGATCCGCAAATTTATGCAGAGCAACGCCGTAAACGGAATCTTCCGCCAAAACATTTGCCGCCGTCCAGGTATACTCGGGAGTGGAGCCGTCGCCTGAAGAGGCGGCACTGGCAGAACTGGAGGAAGGGCTGGAAGAAGAGTTGGAAGAAGCGCTACCGCAAGCTGCAAGTGATATTACCATCAGTGTTGCGAGTATTAGGCTTAGAGCTTTCTTTTTCATTACAAAATCCTCCTCGATTTTTGTTGTCATATCGGGCCCGCTTTTTCTAAAGCAAGAATTATACCAAACTTAAAGTTGCTCAATATTTTGGGTAAAGCGTTTTGCTTTTTCAGGAAAATTGTGCAGATTGTCTATGCGTTTTCGAATATTGCTCAATAATCATTTGAGTGACTTTGAGAATAGTTCTTTACCATGAAACATTTCTGGATTTCGGGCGATTGTCCGATACAAAAATGTATCACTTTACTGATAACATGGCGTACAACATAGCTCAGATAACGACTTTTCTTAAATTGTGAACAGGATTTCGCCTAATATCTTTTGCATACTTCTATATTGGCAATGCGGAGGTGATACGATAGTGTATCACCTCCGCATTGTTCTTTGATTTTGTTTTGTTATAGACTTATTAGGAAACATTCCCCGCTCTTTTTCTTTATAGATTGCAAAATTCCAGGAAATCCTCTAAAATAAAATCAAACGTTTACGTGGAGAGGGTGTGGATTATGGAAGATTCAAACTGGCCGCTGATCTCAGCTTGCATGCTGCTGTTTCAATATACCGGTGATGCCGCCTACATCGTGGACCCTACCGGGCGAATTTTTGAGGCAAACGAAAACTGCCAAAATATTCTGGGAATAGATAGGGAAGATATTTTAGGGAAAACCATTAACGATCTGTGGGATATTGGTCTCTTCGATAAAAGTACGAAGATATTTCTAGGCTATGATGATACGGACGTTGCAACTTTGCTGCACGGGCTAAATGAGAATGGCCTGGAGGATTATAATGTAGAGGATGCACCCCGGCTTTCTTTATATGCCATCGAGAAAAAGACCGCCGTCACCGGCATTAACAAACTGGCAAGTAATGGGAAAATTGTATTATATGTCTGCATTCCTGTCTTTCGAAACGATGGAATGCTGGACTTTGTCATTTCCATTGTTCGAGACTTAACCGATACCATGATGTTAAAGAGCAAGCTCAGCAAAATGACATTGGATTTGGAATATTTGAAAAGCTTACAGTATACCTCCTCTTTTATAGGTTCTTCGCCTGCTATGATGCGAGTGAAATATTTGGTCAGTCAAGCCGCATCCTCTGACGCGACTATTCTCATTAGCGGAGAAACCGGTACTGGTAAGGAAGTTGTGGCAAAGGAAATATTTACAAAAAGCAATCGGAGGGACAAACCCTACATTCGAATCAACTGCTCGGCAATTCCGGAATCCCTGTTTGAGTCCGAACTTTTCGGATATGAAAAGGGCGCATTTACAGGTGCTTTAAACACGCGAAAGATTGGACTGTTAGAAATGTCTAATGAGGGCACCATCCTTCTGGATGAAATAGAAGATCTGCCATTGCCCATGCAAGCAAAGCTGCTGAGAGTTTTGCAAGAACAGGAAATTATCCGCGTAGGCGGCAATGAAATTGTAAAAATCGATGTTCGGGTCATTGCTACCTCCAACAAAGATTTAAAGCAGATGGTCGAGGATGGTCTGTTCCGCAGAGACTTTTATTACCGCCTGAACGTGATCTCCATTCACATCCCTCCACTGTGTGAACGGCGGGAGGATATTGTTGCGTTAGCCGGCACTTTTTTAAACCGTTTTAACGAAAAATACAAGCGCAGCAAGTTCTTTGAACCATACGCCATTACACGCCTGGAAGCCTATAACTGGCCGGGTAATGTCCGTGATTTGGAGCATACGGTCGAACGGCTGGTCGTCATCGGCGACCAGCCGGAAATTACCGGAGAAGATGTGGAATTAGCGATTAACGGTGACCGTATTTCTCCTGTCAAGGAACTGCCGAATCTACAGGATATGATGGACGCGTATGAGAGACAATTGCTGGAAAACGCCATCAAAAAATATAAAAGCAGTCGAAAAACTGCAGAAGCGCTGGGGGTTTCACAACCGACGATTCTGCGTAAAATGAAACGGCTGGGCATCTCTCCCAAATGATCTATACGGTCAATATACACGAGCATTAAGGCAACACCGTGCAACGGGATAAAAAGAGTAGCGCCACCTGCTCATATTAGCAGGCGGCGCAGAACAGGTTCTCTTCATCGCTCATTCCGGACAGTTTGATCCGTTTATCCATACACTTATTTTACCACATAAAGGACCTTTCCGCACACGTTTCTTCTGTGCGGTGTCGCCTAATAATTACAACCGAACCATTACGCTGGAACCTTGAGCCGGAAATTCAATCTCAGCAAATCGCGACTCAGCCAGCTTTTTAAGGATACTACTGGCTTTGCGGAGAGTGACTCTTTCATCACCTGTCGCATCAAGCAATGACAGGCAGAGGAAACCGTCGAAAAAACTGTGCATTGGCTGAAGCCGGTGCACAAATTTTTCCATGTATCAAAAACAATCCGGGCACCGCCGCTTATCATAAGCGGCGGTGCCCAAAATACTGCTTTTATGCGGCACAGATGCCGGAGGCTTCGAACCGGAAACGGCGGAGCAGCGCGTTCAGCCGCTCGATCTCCTGCGTGAGCACATCGCTGCCGGCTGTGGATTCCTGTGCGGTGGAGGAGCTGGATTCGATGGAGCCGGACATTTGAGCCAGTCCATCCGAAAGTCGGCGAATCCGATCAACCTGTTCCTGAGCATCCTTGCCGATCTCATTGGTGATGGCGACCACCTTGTCGGAGTTTTCATTCAATAGACGGAGCGCTTCCGCCGTGCCTCCGGCCAGCTCCGAGCCGCGCTGGACCGCCGTCACGGTGTCCTGAATCAAAGCGGTGGTGTCCCTGGCGGCATCGGCCGCCTTTTGTGCGAGATTGCGCACCTCATCCGCCACCACGGCAAAGCCCTTTCCGGCCGTTCCGGCCCGGGCGGCCTCCACCGCGGCGTTCAGCGCCAGAATATTGGTCTGAAACGCAATATCGTCAATCGTTTTAATGATTTTGTTGATGCCGTCGGTCTTGTCGGAGATGTTGTTGATAGCGGTAAGCATATCGGACATCTTCTGGTTGCAGGCGGCAAAGCCGTCGGCGGACTCCCGGAACAATCCCCGGGCGCAGCTGCGTTTTTCACCGCTGTGTTGAACAATGACGGAAATCTCGCCGATCACACCGGTGAGCTGTTGCACGGAAGCGGCTTGCTGCCCGGCATCCTGAAGCAGGGCCTTTGACCCGGAGGAGACCTGACGGGCACTTCCGTCCAGTTCTCCGGCGGCGGCGCCGATTCCGGAGAGCAGCTGGGAAAGCTGGACGCGAACGGCGTCTATGGCGTGGAGCAGCGGCCCGGAATCACCCTGATATTTTTCAGGGCAGCGGCTTTTTGACAGCAGGTCGCCTGCGGCCATTTCACTGAGAACGCGGGATGCGTCCTCAAAGACCGCGGCGGAATTGCCCTGGTTTTCGACGACCCGGTCTTCCTGAGCCGTCAGAGACTCCGAGAGTCCGCGCAGACGAAATCTCACGGCAATGAAAAACACCGCCGCAAGGATCACTGCGACAATCGACTGGGTTACAAGCCCTCTGCGGGACACGCCGATGAGGGCAGAGACCGCAAGAATAAAGATCAAAGAGATCAGAAAAATTGCGAACAGAATAACTTCTGTTTTGCGAATGGGGACGGTTTGCAACCTTTTTTTGTTATCCTCCATAAATTTCACTCCACAACTCTGATTTTTGACAATACGACGGGAAATGTGGGCCTCAGTAACGTCCCGCCAGATTATCCAGAAGAAAGACCGGCAGCGTCCACAGCAGGGAAAACGCCAGAAGCCGCAGCGGTTCCATCAGCTCATAGCTGCCCAGGCCCGTCAGATAGAAGCTCAGCAGCGCCCCGGCCACGGAGCCCAGCAGCGCCAACGCCGTCCCAGCCCGCACCGCGCGGCTCAGGCGGCGGCTTCCGGCGACAGTCTCCGCATAAGGGAGCAATCCCTCCCTCAGCAGCAATGCGCGGGGGCGGCCCTGAGCGGTCTCCTGCTCAGAGAAGGCCAACCGGTCGGAGAGAGTGGGATAATTCACCTTTATCTTTGTGGCAAACTTTCGCTTCAACAATCCGGGGTTCACGTTGGGATCCCGGGAGGCAAGAATGGGTTGGATATGATTCCGGCGCAGAAGGCGCAGTGCCCAATCCACATTGTCTGAGGGCTTGTACTTTACTGCGAACACTGCCGCCAGCTGGCGGTCGATGGACAAAAACACCCCAGTACGCAGGTTCAGCCCGCTGGGAAGGCGGACGTCCATTTTGCGCATGAAGGATGCGGTTCCAAGAAGTACCGACTCCCCGTGGATATTGGCGGAGAAACCGCCCTCTTCGTAAAAGCTGAAGTCATCCAGTGTTTCGAGTGATCCACCCTCAGACACCAGCAGATTGTCAAACAGCCGCCGCAGTCCGCAGTCGGAGGCCCGGGCAAGAGACGCGCCGTAGGATACGACCTTCGGCATTTCCTCACCGAAGAGCTTCACACCGTTGAGACTGACCGTGCCGGGAGGGAACAGATCCTGATCCGTGACGACTATGGATTTTTTCCGGCTAATCTTCTCCGCGCCCGCGCAGCCCGCCACGGCACAGCCCGTCTTTTGCAGCCGCTTTGCCAGCCGCGCGGCGGGAAGCGCATCTGCCAGCGGGAGCATCAGCGCGGCGGAGGCCGCAAGAATCGCAGACCAGTTCAAAAGAAAATCAGAGCCGCGTCCCTGCCCCAAAGACCCAAGACCTGCGAACACGACGGATGCCACGAAGATCACCGGCAGCAGCGCGGCCTGCCAGAATTCGGAGACGGATGGCTTTTCCGTATCAGACCAGAAGCCGGGGATGCGGCCCGGCTGCTTACAGGCCCCGGTTTCCAGATCCGTGACCAGATAGGGCGGTGCGGAATCCAGCGCAGCGGTGCGATACGTGTCGCACCGGGCCTTTTCCCGCTGAGAGCAGCCCCACTGGCCGAATAAAAGCCCCACGCAGGCGGGGAGGGCATACAGGGGCGCGTCACTGCGGGCGGGGAGCCAAAGGCGGGTGGCGCAGTCCAGCAGCGCCGCAACTGCGGACATCGCCAGCAGCAGCTCACTTGTGAAAAACTTGTGGGTCAGCCTTGAAAAGCCGCGGGTAAAAACGCGGCGGCACAGGACGCACATCAGAATCAGCACAGCGGCGGAGACCACGGTTTGCAGCTGTGCGTCTCCTGTCCAGAGAGGGACGGTATACCCGGCGGCTTCCGCCGCCTGAGGCGCCAGCAACAAAAGCGAGACCGCCGCTGCGGACGTCAGGGGACGGCGGCTGCGGCGCCAGCTCTTCAGCGCGCCCTTCATGGCGGTGTCCAGAGGCTCCTCGGGACCGATAGGCGGTTCCTCCGGCTCCGGCTCCGGAGGGGGGCCGGGCGGTTCGTAAAGCCGTTCCGTCTCGTAGGGGACCATTTTTTTTCTGGAAAACAGGCCGCGCCGGGGGCGGTGCTCCGCCACTTGGGATTCCTGCTCTTCCATCACGTCCCCCACCGTCTGTCCCACAGCCCGTTCAATGGACACGGGGCGGGGCGGGGGTGGAAGGACTTCTTCCGGCGTGGGGGTCTCCTCCGGCTCGTGAGATACCGCAGGGGAGACATCTGCTTCCAGCTCCTCCGGGGAGGGAGCGGAAAGAGCGGCTTCCGCTGCGCCGGGCTGGGACGGGGCGTTCGCACCGTGCTCCGGCGCAGTCGCCTCCTCCAGAATGTGCTGGCGGCGGCTGCCGCCGTACTCCGCCAGAATTTCCTCCAGAGAGAAGCTGCCCTCCGGGGATACGTCGGTCCCGGCGGTCAAATCCTCTGCGTCGGTGAGCGCGTCATATGGTTTTTTATGTTCGATCTCTGCCATTTTCCTCTCCCACCCGCAAATTTTCTCTTTATATGCCTCTTTGACGCACAGCCTCGTACAGCAGAATCGCCGCCGCCGCGGAGGCGTTCAGAGAGTTCAGCTTGCCCCGCATGGGGATACTGACCAAGAAGTCGCAGCTTTCCGCCGCCAGACGAGTCATACCCTCGCCCTCGCTGCCGATGACGATGGCGGCGGGACCCTTCAGGTCCGCATCGTAAAGGGCGGTGGTTCCGTCCGCCGCCGTGCCGAATATCCAAATACCCTGCTTTTTCAGATCTTTCAGCAGCGCCGGAATATTTGGGACTCGCGCTACCGGCACATGGGCCACCGCGCCCGCAGAGGTTTTGGCCACGATGGCTGTCAGCCCTGCACTGCGGCGCTTGGGAATGACAATCCCGTGAGCCCCGGCGCACTCTGCGGTGCGGATAATGGCGCCCAGATTGTGGGGGTCTGAAATCTCGTCGCAGATTACCAGCAGGGGCTTTTCACCCTTCTTTTCCGCGATGGCCAGAATGTCCTCCACCGTGGCGTACTCCCGCACGGCGGCCAGAGCGATCACACCTTGGTGGGAGTGGGTTCGGCTCATGGCGTCCAGCTTCCTCCGGTCCGCCTCCACCACCACCACACCCGCGGCGCGGGCTTTGGACGCTATATGCCCCAGGGTCTTGTCCGTCTCGCCTTTGGCAAGGTAAATTTTGTCAATCGATTCCCCGGCGCGCAGAGCCTCGATCACCGCGTTGCGGCCCTCAATGATGCCGTCCGCCCCGGCGGTGAGCTGGTCTTTCTTTTCACTGTCCATACGTTCTCCTTCAATGTCTTAAATCCGGTCTGTACCATAGGACGGGCGGAACGCCACCTTTTAAAACGGCAGAGCTTCAGGCCCCCTACAGCGCCGCAGCACCGGAAAGAAGCCGACCTGCTGACCGCCTGTATGGAGCGGCAGCCGCCATCCCGCGCGGCCAACTTTTTGCGCTGAATCAATAATTACCATGATTGTATCATAGTTTTCGCACACAATAAAGTGAAATTCACAGAAATTTCATGGAAAAGAAGACGGCTGTCCTTGTGGCCTTCCGTTTTTTATGGTATACTGCATGAAGATTTAAGCGCAGCCTTTTTAGGCAAAGGAGTATTCATTGGATGAGTCAAAATAACGATCAGAAGAACCGAAAGGGCCCCAACCGGAATGGGCAAAACGGAGGCAGCAATTGGCGCGGCGTGATTTCCCTCGTGTGCTGGGCTCTGCTGCTGACGATCCTCATCAGCTACGCGGGCGCCTGGATTTCCGGCTCTGAGGACAATACCTCCGTGGAGATCAGCTATACCGAGTTTGTAACGCTGATTGAGGACGACAAAATTGCAAAGGTGGAATTTGATTCCAGTACAGGTCTGGCCCATATCACCCCTGTGGCGGGCTATACCTATACCGACGAGGACGGCAAGACATACGGCCCCATGCCGGAGGAGACCAAGGACGACTCCGCCGCCGGGACCGGAGACATTGCCGCGGCGGGGCTGGGCGGACTTCTGGGGAATCGATCTGCGGCAGACGACGGGAGCTTCCAGCTCTACACCGTGGCGCTGAATGACGACGAGCTGATTTCCCGTCTGCTGGAGCACAACGTGGACTGCGGCTCCCCCTACACGCCTCCCATCAGCCCGGTGCTGGAAATGCTGATTACCTATATCCTGCCTTTCGCGATTATGATGCTGCTGTTGTCCCTAGTATTCCGTATTATGGCCAAAAAGGGCGGCGGCATTGGCGGCATCGGCGGGGTCGGTTCTGTGGGCAAGGCAAACGCCAAGGTCTATATGGAAAAATCCACCGGCGTCACTTTCCGGGATGTGGCGGGCCAGGACGAGGCCAAGGAGTCGCTGACCGAGATCATCGACTTTTTGCACAATCCGCAAAAGTACACGGAAATCGGCGCAAAGCTGCCCAAGGGCGCGCTGCTGGTGGGCCCTCCGGGCACCGGCAAAACCCTGTTGGCCAAGGCCGTTGCCGGCGAAGCCAAAGTGCCCTTCTTCTCCATCTCCGGGTCGGACTTCGTGGAGATGTTCGTGGGCGTGGGCGCCAGCCGCGTCCGGGATCTTTTCAAGGAAGCCAGCAAGGTAGCTCCGTGCATTGTCTTCATTGACGAGATCGACACCATCGGAAAGTCCCGCGACAACCGTATGGGCGGCAATGACGAGCGGGAACAGACCTTGAACCAGCTGCTCGCGGAGATGGACGGCTTCGACCCCACCAAGGGCGTCATTCTGCTGGCGGCCACCAACCGTCCGGAGGTCTTGGATCAGGCGCTGCTGCGCCCCGGACGGTTTGACCGGCGCATCACCATAGACCGGCCCAATCTGGCGGGCCGCATCGCCACGCTGGAGGTCCACACCCGGAATATCCGCCTCAGCGAGGACGTAAATCTGAAAAAGGTGGCGCTGGCCACTGCGGGCTGCGTAGGTGCGGACCTTGCAAACCTGGTGAACGAGGCGGCGCTCCGGGCTGTGCGTCTGGGCCGCAAGGCAGTCAATCAGGCGGACCTGCTGGCCGCATTCGAGTTGGTCATCGCGGGTACGGAGAAAAAGGGCAGCGTTCTGACGGAATTTGAGAAAAAGCTGGTGGCGTACCACGAGGTGGGCCACGCTATGGTGGCATTCACACAGAAAAACACCGAACCGGTGCAGAAGATCACCATTGTTCCCCATACGCAGGGCTCCCTGGGTTATACGCTGCTGATGCCTGAAGAAGATAAGACGGAGCTGCGGACCCGGGAAGAGCTGATGGCCAAGATCACCGTATCCATGGGCGGCCGCGCCGCCGAGGAGGTGGTGATGAACACCATGACCAACGGCGCGTCTCAGGATATTCAGGACGCCACTCAGGTGGCCCGAAACATGGTGGCCATGTACGGCATGAGCGATGAATTCGGCATGATGGCTCTGGCTTCCCGCCGGAATCAATATCTGGATGGCGGATACGGCATGGACTGCGCTCAGGATACCGCCGCCGCCATGGATAAAGCGGTTGGGGAGATCCTGACCGGTTGCTATCAGAAGGCGGTGGAGGTCATCAGGAAAAACCGTCAGGACATGGACAAGGTCGTTGCCTATCTTTTGGAAAAGGAAACCATTACTGGCGCAGAGATGGTGGCTATTATCGAGGGGCGGGATCCGGCGCTGGTCGAGGATGAATACGCCTCCACCCGGCAGGAGGCCCCCGGAATCGAGGCTCCCGCCAAACACATCAACATGATCTCCGAGAAGATCGAGCCCCCGGTTCCCACAGATGCGGCTTCGGAACCGTCGGCTGAGACAGAGTCTTCCACCGCTGGAGGAGAAACGGAAACGCCCTCCGGGGATGCGGATGCGCAAGATCATGGCCCTGTAAATGGGGCGGAGCCCCCCAAAGAAACCGCGCCCGGCGATGCGCCGGAGAATGGCGGACATCAGGAAAAATTCTGAAACAAGCTCCGGACAGGGACGCGGTGGTCCGGGTAAGGCGAGGACTCGCGTAAATTGAATTCCGAATGTTCCTCTTCCAAAAAGCGAATAGGATGAAGTGGCTGAGCAATTGATTTATTGAAGTAAGAAAAGGCCAGATGTACTAGCGAGGCATCCATTTTATTGGATGCCTCGTTTATGTATTTATCTGCATGAAAAAGTACAGGATATTTCTTGTTCCCATATTTGCCTGAATCGCAAACTCAGGGCACCAGCGCATGATTTGTGGCCGCTGCCTTTGACGTTTCTTAGACGCTCCAGGTGCTATTATGTAATCGCTGATTACCATATTAGTTTAATAGATTATACTCCAAGTAAAGCGTATTTGATTTCTTTGGATGATGCTTTTTTCGGGAGCTATTCTGATGAAATAAGATTATGTTAGGGAGGGAATTTCTATGGAAACGGTCAAGCGCAGCAGTTCGACCTGGATGAAGTTCATTTTGTGCAGTCTGGTCGGTGCTTTTATGTTCTTTGTCACCCTGCCGTTCAACGGGAAAAGCACCATCCCATTGGACATTTTGTGTACAGTGATCCGTAATTTTCTTGGTGATACACAAAAATATTTTGTTGTTCTGGTCTGCGTGATCGGCGCGGCGCTCCCTTTTGTTAAAAAGACCTGGAACAAGGATAAGACCACGGTTTTCTTTTCGATTATGAAGATCCTGGGCGTGATCTTTGCCGTTATGTATGTGCTGGGACTGGGGCCGAAGGAATGGCTGACCAACGACGATTTGCTGCCTTTCTGCTTTGACGTGCTGTGCCGCAGCCTGACTTTCCTGATTCCGTTGGGTGCAATTTTTCTGGCATTTCTGACTAATTACGGCCTGTTGGAATTTATTGGCGTGTTTATGCAGCCGATTATGAGAAAGGTTTGGAAAACCCCGGGCCGCAGTGCCATTGACGCCGTGGCCTCCTTTGTGGGCAGCTATTCGGTTGCTCTTTTGATTACGGACAAGCTGTATCAGGAGGGCCGCTATACGAAAAAGGAAGCCGCTATCATCGCCACCGGCTTTTCCACCGTCTCCACGACGTTCATGATAACCGTGGCCAAGACATTGGACATGATGGACAGATGGACGTTTTATTTCTGGTCTACTCTGATTATAACGTTTCTGGTGACTGCCATTACCGTTCGCCTGTTCCCGCTTTCGAAGGTCCCCAACGAATGCAAGGAAGGCGTTACCCCTAAGCCTGAGGAGATCATCACCCATGATCGCTTCAGGGTCGCTTTAAATGAAGGGCTGAATGTGGCGGATAGTTCCGGAAGCCTGACTAAAAATATCTGGGTCGCTTTCAAGGACGGCCTGCGCATGACCTGCACGGTGGTTCCCTCTATCATGAGTATTGGCTTTTTGGGTATGCTGCTGGCTTTGTTTACCCCTGTGTTCAATTGGGTAGGTTTTATTTTCTATCCCTTCACCGCTCTGATGCAGATTCCTGAGGCTCTGCTGACCGCTCAGGCCATGGCCACCTCTATTGCGGAGATGTTCCTGCCCTGTGCGTTTGTCACCGCCTCCGCTTTGGCCACCCGTTATGTGATTGCTGTTGGCTGCATCTCCGAGCTGCTGTTCTTCTCCGCTGTAATTCCCTGTATCCTGTCTACGGAAATCCCTGTTAAAATCCCACAGCTGCTGCTGATTTGGGTTGAACGCGTGATTTTGTCAATTTTGATCGCGGGCGCCGTCGCATTGATCCTGTTCTGATACGCGCAGGAGATTCCCTGCTAGTCCCTGAATCTCAAACAGGCAGGGGACTCATCTCGTTGAGATGAGTCCCCTGCTTTTACTGTACGGGTTTTCGCTGCTCGCGAGGCCGCCGTTCCTTCCATCCAGAAATGAATTTACTGAAAAACACATATGGAAGTACCGGATAAGCGTTGCCATAGACAACGTAGGGCCATTCATATCTGCTGCAATGCAGCGCTTATTTCACCGCTCCAGCCGGAATCCTCACGGATTGGGCAGCGTATACCGATTCATATCCGCCTGCAAATCCCGAACAAAGCTACTGTCTTGTTTGATGTTATGCAGATATACGTGGGCGTCGATATCCTTCCGGTTTGTTTCGATCACGCACACCGCGATGTTGGAGCAATGGTCGGAGACGCGCTCAAAATTGGTCAGCAGATCGTTTAAGATGAAACCCAGCTGGATGGTGCACACACCGCTTTGCAGCCGCTCAATATGCCGCAGGCGGATCTCCTCAATCAGCCGGTCGATCGTCTCCTCCAGCGGTTCCACATGGGCGGCGGCCTCCGGGTCGTTGCTGGAAAAGCAGTCAAACGCATGGCTCAAAATGTTACGCAGCGCCCCAATCAGGACCTCCAGTTCCTGCTTCGCACTGTCGGAAAACGTAAGCTGCTTATCATGGAGCTCCTGAGCCGACTCCTGAATGTTTACAGCGTGGTCGCCGATACGCTCAAAGTCGCCGATACAGTGGAGCAAGCGGCTAACCTGACGGCTGTTTGCACCGGAAAGCCCATGGCGGGAAATCTGGACGAGATAGTCTCCCAGGCGGTCCTCGTAAGTGTCCAGTTTGTTCTCGTTCTCCAGAATTTGAGTCTCCCGGACGGTGGTGTAGCTTTCAAGCTGCTGAATGGAGAGAAGAAAATTCTTGTGGGCGAGCTTGGACATCTCCCCCACCATAGCCGTACATTCATTAATGGCCGCGCCGGGAGTGCGGAGCAGCAGGGGGTCCAGAAACGCGAACTGCTCGCTCTTCGTCTCCGACTTCACCAGAACACAGGCCAGCTTTTCAAGCTGCTTGGAGAAGGGCAGCAGCATGGCGGTGGTAAGCACATTGAAAATCGTGTGGCACAGAGCGACGCTGACTGCGCTGGCCGTGTCGTCCATGAACGTAAAGGGTAAAAAGCTCCCCGCGCCATAGAACAAAATCAGGCAGACCACGGTTCCGATGATATTGAAAGAAATGTGGACCGCCGCCACCCGCTTTGCGCTGCGGCTGACGCCGATGGAACTGAGTATCGCAGTGACGCAGGTACCGATGTTTTGACCCATAATAATGGGGATGGCCATCCCGAAAGTGATGGAGCCGGTCATGGCCAGCGCCTGTAAAATACCGACGGAGGCGGCGGAGGACTGGATAACGCCGGTGAACACCGCGCCCACAAGCACGCCCAGAAGAGGATTGTTAAATGCGGTCAGGATGTTTGAAAATTCCGGTATAGACTGCAGCGGACTGACGGCTTCTTTCATAAGTTCCATGCCGTACATTAAAATGGCAAAACCCATGAGAATACGGCCTATGTCCCGCCTTTTCTGTTTTTTTGAGGTCATAATGAGCAAAATGCCCACCAGCGCCACCAGCGGAGAGAAATTCTCCGGTTTCAACAGCTTCACCCATACGTTTCCGCTCTCAATCCCGCTGAGGGAGAGAATCCAGGCGGTCAGCGTCGTGCCGATGTTGCTGCCCATGATGACGCCGATGGTCTGTCCCAACTCCATGACTCCGGAGTTCACCAGTCCCACCAGCATCACGGTTACGGCGGAGGAGGACTGGATGGCGATGGTGATGCCCGCGCCCAGCAGCAGACTGTTCAGCGGATTGGAGGTCATGCGCTTTAACGTGCGTTCCAGCTTGCCGCCTGCCATTTTTTCAAGGCTCTTGGACATGGTGTTCATGCCGAATAGAAAAAATGCCAGACCACCGCAGAGGGTAAAGACGGAAAAAATGTCCATCAAACGGTTCTCCTTCGTATTTTACACGAAATTTACAAATATCGGTTTCCGCGTTCCGTGATTTAAAACTGGGCCGTAAAGGTTTACATAGGTTATTATATAGAGAAAATGCCCGTATAGGAAGACCTTCTATGTTAAATCCACGTAAAATCTTTGCCGGAAGGCTCAGTCTTCTTTCCAGAATTTCACCAGCTCGGGTGCGGCGGAACGGCCCTTGAAATAGCCGTCCTGCCACAGGGCGCGGATTTTTTCCACGTCTTTTTCCGTCCGGGAAAAACCCTTTGTGGATTCCGGCGCTATGACGACGGCACGGCCCTCCCGCTCCAGGCGGAACAGGCGCTCCCGGTTTTCGTTGTACGCGTCTGCCCGGCGGCGCATGGTGTCGAGAAAGTTGGGATACTTATGATAGTGCCGCCGGATAAGCCGGTCGGACTTCTCCACGCCCCGGACATAGGATCGTTCCCGGGTCAGCACCACCAGCAGGTGGTCACACCCCTTATCCAACGCGCGCCGCCAGGGAATTGGGTCCGCGCAGCCGCCGTCCAGATAGAGCTGGTGGTTGATGTGGAAGATGGGAAACAGCAGCGGCATGGCACAGGTGGCCTGCAAAACCGTGAAACGCTCGTCCTTTCGGGAAATGGGATAATAGTCCGCCTTACCGGTGCTCAGATTCGTCAAAACGGCCTCCGCCTCGCCGGGATAGGCGGAAAAAGCGTCGTAATCAAAGGGAATGTACTGATTTGGAATATCCTCATAGGCGAATTTCAGCCCGAAATAAGAGCGGTTTTTCCGGTCCAGCAGGTTACCCACACTCATATACCGCTTATCATTGGCATAGTGGCAGATGATATTCAGGTTCCGCCATTTTTGCCGGGAGAGATAACTGATACCATAGGCCGCCCCGGCGGATACGCCGATGAAGTAATCCGGCAGCAGCCCCGCGTCCAACAGCGCGTCGCACACGCCGCTGGAGAAAATGGTGCGGAAGGCGCCGCCCTCCAAAACAATTCCTGATTTCATATCTTCACCTCAAAACTCAAAGGCACTCCAGTGCCAGCAGCGCCGACCGGGCCAAAAGCGCCGCCCCCAGCGGCAGCGCCGCGTCGTTGGTGCAAAATTCTGGATTGTGCCACGGGGCGTTTTCCCGCCCGGGAAAGCCGCTACCCAGCCAGTAGAAAAATGCGGGGACCTCTGTGCCGTATACCGCGAAATCCTCGCTGCCCATATCCGGCGGCGGAGATACCGTGTTTTCAGAGCCTGCCGTTTCCGCCGCGGCGCGTTTTGCAATTTCCGCCAGAGACGGGGCATTCCGCGTCACCGGGACCTGGGGGAGCAGCTCCGTCTTCGCCTGACATCCGTAAGCCTCCGAAACGCCTGCCGTCAGGACTTTCAGCCGCTCCGCCGCCCGCTGGCCCGCCGCGTCCCGGAGATAGCGGATGCTGCCGGTCATGATGAGAGAGGACGGGACAAAAAAATCCGGCGCATCGGTGTGGAGGGAGTATACCCCACATACCAGAGCGTCCTGGGGGTCGGTGCTGCGGCTGACAATGGTCTGTACTCCGTCCACCAGCGCCGCTCCCGCCACCACCGGGTCCACACATTTGTGGGGGGAACCGCCGTGGCCTGGTTTTCCCCGCAGCGTGATGCGAAAATTAATTTTTCCCGCCATGATGGGGCCATCCAGCACGGCAATCTGCCCCGCGGGCAGTTCTGGCCGGTTGTGGAGGCCAAAAATACAGTCCGGCTTTCCGCCGATCTTCTCCCAGAGCCCGCTGTCCAGCAGGGCCCGCGCCCCCTGCGTCTCCTCCTCGGCGGGCTGAAACAGAAAGACCACGCGGCCGGGAAAAGTCTCTCGCCGGACCGACAGCAGCTTTGCCGCGCCGTAGAGACAGGCGGTGTGGAAATCGTGGCCGCAGCCGTGCATGAGGCCCGCCGCTTCTGAGCGGACGGTGTGGCTTTCGTCCTCCGTCTCCGCGATGGCATCGATGTCCGCCCGCAGGGCGACGGTTTTTCCGGGCTTTTCTCCCTCCAGAACCGCCACAACGCCGGTACCCATCCCCAAATTCACGAATCGGAGGGCCAGCGCCGCCAGCTTTTCCCGCAGCAGAGCCGTGGTCCGCCGCTCCTGAAAGCTGGCCTCCGGGTGACGGTGCAAGTCTTCCTTCAAAGCCAGCATTTCCCCATACAGCCCGGCCGCCTGCGCGTCCAGCAGCTCCATCCTCACGCGCCTCCCATCATGATATCCGTCCGCAAGGCGGCGGACGGATTCCGCTCCCACGCGAACCAACGAGTTTATGATACGCCTTTTTTCGCGTCCGGGCAAGGGCGATTAAGACAAAAAAGAGGTGAGACGCCTGCGGCGGGCGTCTCACTTCTATGATACGGTATGGATTTTTCAGGCCGCGGGAATGTTCAGGACCTGGCCAACCTGAATATCGTCCGCGTTTTTGATAATCGCGGTGTTGGCCTTGTAGATCACGGTCCACTTTGTGCCGGTGCCATAGAACTGCTGGGAGATGCTCCACAGGCAGTCGCCGGATTTCACGGTATAGGTGCCTCCGGTCGTCGCTGCGGGCGTGGTCACAGGCGCGGTCGAGGGAGTGGTCACAGGGGTAGTAGCCACGGGCGTTGCGGGAGTTGTGGACGTGCCGGCATCTTCACCGGTCAGCGCGGGCAGCTTGCCCGCCGCCCGCAGGGCGGGGCCGTTCAAAGAGGCGATATTGGGCGTGCGTCCATCCTCGGAGGTGGGTACAGAGATCTCGCCGCAGCGGACCTTCTCATAGATCAGATCCTTCTGGGGATCATTGAGATCGGCGCCCACAATCTTCCAGTTGTTGTCGCACTCGGGCATCAGGGGAGTCTTCAGCGCGGCCACATAATCGGTAATCATGTCCCGGATTGCGCCGCCCTCGTACACCACGTCGGACTCATTCAAAAGACCAGCGGTGACCAGGCCGCCGTAGCGGTAGTTGTTCAGTGCCAGAACCAGAGTCTGGGAGTCGCTGAGGGGCTTGCCCTGATAGGTGACGTTCTGGATGCGGGAGCCGGCAGGCTTGGAGATGTCGATCTCATAGTTTACACCGGCGAATTCGTCGTAGTTGTACATCCGGATGTCGGGATTGAAGCTGATGGTCACGTCGCCGGCTTTATACTGGTTGAAGAAGTTGCCGGCCTGCTGCTCCATAATGGCCTTGAGCTGCTTGCCGGTGACCTTCACGCCGTACAGCGTGTTGTCGTACTTGTAGATCTTCACGCTGTCCCGGTTCAGGAAGGGACCCTTCTCCAAATTGGAGCTGGCGTCAAACAGGGCGGCCAGGGACACGTCCGCGCCCACCTGTTCCATCTGCACCTTGTTGATGAGGTCCAAGACGGGGTTATCCTGTAAAATCGCGTTGGGAATGCCGGGGAGAAGCTCCACGGGGTCCAGGAAGGTCTCGCCGACCTCACCCACCTGCTTGGCGGCAAGAGCTTTGCTCTTTTCATCCAGAGACTTGAACTTTGCCAAAAAGGCCGCGTCGGGGGTCACGGTGGAGCAATCAATCAGGCCGGCATCAGTCTTGGTCACGTCCCACTTGCCGTCTTTCTTAGTCAGAGAGAAGGTGACCTTGGAGACATACTGGCCGTTAGAGCCCGGCTCCAGCACGGGGATGCCGTTGATCGTCTCGTCCACCACGGAATGGGCGTGGCCGATAAACAGCGCGTCGATCTGGTCGCCGTAGGTCTGGGCCACCTCGCGCATACCCTCGGTGCCGTATTCACCGTCCAGGCCGTAGTGTACGGAGCCGATCATGACGTCGGCTTTACCGTCCAGCTCCTTGAGAATTTTTCCGGTCTCCTCCATGGGAGAGGTGAAGGTCATGTTGTTGTAGTGCGTGGGGTCGGATTTTTCCCAGATGGGAATGTGGGGCGCGTCGATGCCGAACACGGCCACTTTTACGCCGTTCACATCAAAGATCTGATAGGCATCCAGCCAGCGGGAGCCGTCCTTTTGATAGATGTTGCCCGCCAGCGTGGTGCCCTTGAACTCCTTGATTTCCTTTTCCACGTAGTTAAATCCGAAGTTGAACTCGTGGTTGCCCAGAGTCCAGGTGTCATAATCCAGATAGTTCAGAGCGTCGATCATGGGATCGGGTACTTCGTCCTTGAATTCCTGAATGTAATTGGCCTGCGTGGAGTCGCCGGTGTCGATCAGGAGCAGATTGGGGTCCGTTTTCCGCTCCGCCGCAATGATTGCCGCCGCGTGGGCCATGCTGGTCTTGCTTTCCTTGTTGGATGCGTAGTCATAGGGGTTGATCATGCCGTGCAGATCGCTGGTCTGGAGAATGGTGACCGTCTGGGTTTCATCCGCCGCCAGAGCAGGGACAGCCAGACTGATCGCCATGACCAGAGCCAGGAGCAGTGCTGAGAGCTTTTTCCTTTTCATCTTTCAGCCTCCTTTAAAATATTCCCAATGGGAGATGTTCCCATTATAGCGCCTGCCCGTCCGCTTCACAATAGCTTTCATATGATTTGATATAAATTCGTTCAGCATTTTACCAATGGAAGCCATGCGTAATAATAGGAGCGGGGCGGAGTTTTTTCCGTCCCGCTCTTGGATTTGACCCATCCGCCCGAATGAGATGCGGCGACTGGCCGGAGGGCAGCCCCTCCCGCTCAGACCGGTCATCTCAGGCCGGGATAATCTCCGCGCACCAGAAGATAGATGATAAAGCCGGTCAGCCCGGGTGTGAAAATAGCCACCAGCGTCCAAAGAGTGGCGTTCATCCTGCGGCGCTCTGCGTCCCTGTAGACGTAGACGCCGATCATAATGGGGAAGCCAATCACTACTGCAAGAATAAACGGGAATGTAATCAAAGACATCGAATCAGGTCCCTCCGTTTCTGAATAAAGACGACAGTCGGCTTACTCGTCCAGAAGGCTCTCGCTCCGGTAAAACTGCGCCGCGCCGGGATGGAGCGGAACCGGCAGATCGCTGTACATAAAGCCGTCTTCGCTTATAGCGGAGAGAGCGGCGTGCCGCTCCTCCAGTTCCCCGGCGGATTCCCAGAGGATGCGGGCGATGGTGCCGGCCAGATCGTCGTCCATGCCTGCATCCACGCACAGCAGACACTTGACGCCGAAGGTCTCCACGTCCTCCGCCTGCCCTGCGTAGGTTCCGGCGGGAATTACGCCGCGGATATACTGTTTGTTTTTCTGGAGAATGGTATCCAGCTCCTCGTCTGTGAACCGCAGAAGACGGCAGGGGGTCCGCTCCGCCAGATCGCTCAGACCCTTAACCGGAATCCCGGCAAAACCGTTGAGCGCGTCCAACTTCCCATTCAGCAGCGCCTCTCCGCCGGAGCCCAGCCCCTGATTTTCAAGCGTGGTATTTTCGGCGGTCAACCCCACAGCGGCCAGCGCCACACGGGCGGAAAGCTCTGTGGTGGAGTCCTCCGGTCCCACAGCCACCCGTTTTCCAAGCAAATCGTGGACGTATTCGATATCCAGGGACTCCGGGGCGATCCAATTGGACAGGCTTATGTACAGCGCGCCGATGGCCCGCAGGCTCTCCATGGGACTCCCCTCAAATTCATCCGCGCCCTGCCAGGCATACCAGGCCACGTCGCCGCTGACCAGGCCCATGTCAATCTGTCCGTCCCGCAAACTCTTCACGTTGGCGGAAGAACCGCTGGAGGCGCTGGTGTTGATTTTCAGATCCGGGGCGTTTTCGTTCAATACCTCGGCCACGGCCCGCCCGACCGGGTACATAGTGCCGCCGCTGTCGGCGGTACCGATGGTCAGCACACGAATCTCCGGGGATACATCCTTCTCCGATGCCAGACCGCAGCCCGACAGCAGGCAGACCGCAGTCAGCAGGCTCGCCAAAAGCAGCTGCCGCAGTCCAAAGCGCCGCCGGTTACAGATACTTTTTTTCATCGTCTCACCATCTTCCAATTCCGCATCTTATAGTTTGTAAATAGTATCATATCACAGTTTTCAGAATTTTTCCATGAGTTTATACGGGCAAAACGGGCCTCCCACAGGGAGGCCCGTTTTGCCGTATAAACTTATTCTGATTCTTGTTCAGTGCACCAGGAAGTTGCCGAACAGGGAGAGGAAAATGGGGTTATAGATGTCGTCGATGATCACGGCAAAGGAGGGGTACAGCACCCACGCCACATTATGCCAGCCGTACTGGTCCATGACTGCTTTCTCATTGGCCACGGCGTTGGGTCCGGAGCCGCAGCCCCAGCCGCAGTTGCCCGCGGTCATGACCGCCGCGCCGTAATCCCGACCGAACAGATTGAAGGAGATGAAGATCCCGAACAGGGTCATCAAAACTGCCTGCCCCACCAGAATCAGACCCATCTGGCCGGCCACGGGGGCCAGCTTGGTGATGTCGATGGTCATCAGCACCAGCGCCAGGTACAGCTCCAGGAACATGTGCTCAATCGCGTCCACCTCGGGAACATAAAACTTGATATGGAAAGCTTCCATCACGTTGCGGGCAATGGCTCCGGCGAACAGGCAACCGATGAACTTGGGCATCTCAATCTTGGGGATGCTGTCCAGCAGCATATAAATGGGCATACCCAGCGCCGCCAGCAGCAGGCACATGGCAAACATGGAGATCATGCGGCTATTGTCCAGACGGGGCGCCTCGCCGGAAGCGATGGATTCGGGCTTGTCGTTGGGGTCGGACTTCAGCCCGTGGCGGCTGATGAGGAACGCGGCCACGGGGCCGCCGATCAAAGAGCCCAGAATGTTGCCCAGCGTGCCTGCGGCGACGCCGATGGTAGTGGCGTCCGCCGCGCCCATCTTTTCAAAGATCGTTCCGAAAGCGGAGGCTGTGCCCACGCCGCCGGACATGGCGGCAGAGGAGCACTGAAGCGCCAGCAGCGGGTGCAGTCCCACCAGGTTGCCGATGGCCACGCCCAGAAGATCCTGCAGCGTAATCAAAAGGCAGGCGGCCACAGCGATCATGACGCACAGCTTGCCGCCGGCGCGGCGAATCATCTTCCAGCTGAAGCCAAAGCCCACGCACAGGAAGAACAGGTTCTGACACAGATCCTTCATCACCGTCACATCAAAGGAAAACGCCATGGCGCCGGACATTTTGATAAAAGAGACCACCAATGAGAAGATAATGCCGGACACCACGGGGGCAGGGATGGCGTATTTGCGGAGAAGCTTGGAGTGCCGCACCAGTGCGCGGCCCAAAAATATGACGATGGCGGCAAAGCCCAGTGCAGAGAGATACTCAAACTTGAACGAAGCTATGGCTCCGTCTGCTGCGGGAGTATAGGTTCCAAAATAACTCAGAATCTTTTCCATAATTCTCTTCCCTTCTTTCCGACTCCGGTAGAACCGGGGCCTAACACAAGTATTAGTATATCGGGAAGAGAGAATACATTTCAATTTAAGTACGTATCGTACTCCTTTTGTACGTATCGTATCCAACGTTTTATTGATACTTCACCAATTTTTTAGCTTCGCTTTTGTATATTTTGCCCATTTCCGTATTGAATGGACGGCCGCCCGCCAGTCTGATAATCAATGGCACTGACTGCCTCATGGGTCTGGGTCAGATAGTTCATATACCGCCGTACCGTGATGCGGGAGAGGTGAACCTGCTCTGCAATCTCCTCGCTGGTATACATCGCGCCGCTGTTATGCTTTAAAAAATCCCGGATCATTTGCATGGTGGCGGCGTTCAGCCCCTTTGCCAGAGGCTCCGGCGGAAGGGCCTGTCCCGCGCTGCCGGTCATGCGGTCGATGGCCGCCTGATCCAGCGCGGAATCCTGAACCTCCCACTGCTCCCGGCTCTGGCGGAATTTTTCCAGCGCCGCCTGGAAGCGTCTGTACTCAAAGGGCTTCACCAGATAGTCCACCACCCCCCGCAAAAACATCTGCCGAACGGTCCGCGCGTCGCTGGCGGAAGTGACCATGATGACTGCGGGAGCTTTCCCCATGCCGTGGAGCTGGTCGAGAAACTCCATCCCATTGAGCATGGGCGTATAGTAATCCAAAATGATGAGCGATACGTCGTGCTCTTTCAGGTATTCCAGCGCGCCCACGCCGCTGGGAAACACCGCCTCCACGGAAAAATCCGGCGAAGTTTCGACATACTGGCGGTTAATGGCCGCCACCATGGGATCGTCCTCGATGATAATGACGCGATACATCAGTCCGCCTCCTCCCGCGTAAATGTAACCGTAAAGCTGGTCCCCTCGCCCGGCTCGGTTTCCACGTCGATCTTTCCGTCGTAACGCCGCACCACGGACTGCACAGCGTACAGTCCCGTTCCCCGGTACTGCCCCTTGGTGGAGACGCCCTTTTCAAACATATGGGCCCGCACCTCCGGTGAGATACCGCCGCCGGTATCGGTGCAGACCAAAAGGTTGCAGTCCGGGCGGCAGTAGAGACCAAACTCGATCTCCCGGACAGGATGCTCGCCGGAGGAGAGTTCCTCGATGGCGTTTTCCAGCAGGTTGCCCATCACCGTCACCATATCCTCCGCGGGAATCAGCAGATCCTGCTCGATGCAGCAGCTTCCCTCCGCCAGAGTTAGCTGGATGCCCCGTTCCGCGGCGTGGAGCATTTTTCCAATCATCAGCGCACACAGTTCCGACACCCGCAGCTGGTCGGCGGTCTGGCAGATCAGCTGGCCGGAGATCAGGTTGCTGTTGACGATGGAGCGGATGGCCTCCTGAATTTTTCCGGCCTCCAGATAGCCCAGAATCACGTGGAGCTTGTTGGAAAATTCGTGATTATAGGAGCGCAGGGCGTCAATCATACTCTGGGCGCCAAACAACTGATCCGACATATGCAGCATTTCCGTCCGGTCGTACAAAATGGTCAGTACGCCCTGGGGTGCGGCGTTTTCCTGCTCCCGGATGGGGATTTGACCCGCCAGCACCGAGCGGCCGCACACAATCCAGGAGCGGCGTTCTTCCGCCTCCCCGGTGCGGAGCACCTCCTCCTGCCGGGAATCCGGAAACAGCTCCGAGACGGGACGCCCAATCAGCTGGACTCCTTCCCCGAACAGAGCTTGAGCCGCCGAATTGGCAAACAGCACGTGGCCCGCGGAGTCGGAGGCCACCAACCCCTCCGCCACGGCGCCCAGAACTTCATCCTGCCGGAGGTAGCGGCTCAGCAGTTCCTCCGGGCGGAAGCCCATCAGGGTCCGGCGCAGGAAGCGTAAAATGGCATGGGTCAGAAAGAAGCTCACCAGCAGCATCACAGACAGAATCACAAGGTGGATAACGACGATGTCTCTCAGGCGGGCGGTGAGAACCCCGGTGAACACGGAGACCATCACAAAGCCGATAATCGATCCGTCTTCGCTGCGGATGGCGTGAAACGCCCGGCGCTGCGTGCCCATGGTGCTGAACCCGGTGGTGATATAGGGCTCCGCTCCCTCCAAAATGGGACGTTCCTCCCCATCCACATAGGATTCCCCGGTTTTTTGCCGGTCCGTATGATAGAATCTTAGGCCGCTCTGGTCGCAGATCACGGTCGCGCTGATGTCCGGGATGCTGTCGCACAGCGCGTCGATGTTCCGGGTGACGTTGGGGTCCGGATAGCCCGCCTTCAACATGGCGACTACGCTTGGAAGCTTGCTGACGTAGGCCGCCGAGCTGCTGATGGACGCATCGACCTGATTGCGCTGGCGGGTCACATCCAGATACAAAGATATCCCCAGCGACAGCAGGATTACCAGCGTCGACAACAGGAGAAAAGAGCGGTACAGCTTCCGCTCCAGAGCATTTTGACTTTTGCTTTCAACCATATCGCGCCCTCCCGCTAGCACGGGTTTTCAATGCCGCATTGTGTTGATATTAGTATACCGTTTGGGGAAATTTCCGTCAAGGATACCCTGCCGGTTTCCACGATATACCGTGTTTTCCGATGGCTCAACGGATCAGATCTTGCCGCGGGCGGCATGAAAAGTCATCGGAGGAGGAAAGAACCGGCGCACGGGACTCATTGCAAAAGAGGGCCGCCGGAAAAGTCCAGAAGGACCTTCCGGCGGCTTATTATCAATGAGCTCGGACTCAGCCCTTCAGCGAGGCGGGATATGCGCCGGAGGCATGGAGCTTTTTTAGCTCCGCTGCCACGCGATCCCGATCCTCGTGGTACGTCATGCCGAACCAGCGGTCGGCGGAGTGGAGGACGGAGATCTCCATGGAACCGGATTCCAGCTGATTTCCCACCATCACGGGGAGCAGGCATTCCGCCTTGATGTTATCTCCCGCCTCGGTGCGGAGGAAGCTCTCAAAATAAGATTTCAGAGCGGGAAAAACCCAAGGGGTGAAGCCCCAGAAATTCATGGATACCACCGTATCCGGGGAGAGAGGACAGCCTTCCGACAGGTCCTTCAGCGTGCCGTCCGGATAGAGCTGGACCTTCAGAGCCTCCCGCACGGACCGGAGCTTTCCGTCCTCCACGGTACAGATGCCGCGGGACACCGTTCCGTGGAGACTGGCGGTGTTTTTCAGAAGGTAGCCCACCATGGTGCCCCGGCCGCTTTCGGGCAGCGTCACCAGCTCGTCATAAATGGCACGGTAGGCGTCGATCCCGTAGTAATCGTCGGCATTGATGACACAGAACGGCTCATGGACGGCCTGCGCCGCGCAGAGCAGAGCGTGAACCGTGCCGAAGGGCTTCGTCCGTTCCGGAGGGATCTGATAAAAGTCTGGCACGGAGGAGAAGTCCTGATGTACGTAGGCTACCTCAACAGGGGTGCCGTCCAGAGCGGTGCGCCTGCGCAGATACTCGCCGCAGATGCGCTCCATCAGCGGCTCCATCTCAGGCTTGATAATAAAGACCACTTTGCCGAAGCCCGCCCTCAGGGCGTCGTAAATGGAATACTCCATTAAAATCTCGTTGTTGGGACCGATGCCATCCACCTGCTTGCTGCCGCCATATCGGGAACCCAGTCCCGCCGCCATGATAACCAGAGATACTTTCATAAACCCTCCATACGTTCGCCGCGCGGCCCGCATGGGCAGGCGCGCTGTTGCGTAATCGTTGCGTAAAATTGGACTGCACTTCACAGTCCTGCCTTTACCATACACTTTTGCGCCGCCGTTTGCAACATGAAAACGATACACTTGACAATTTCCACCGGCACCTATAATATGAAAATGATTTTCAATTTTAAAAGGAGAGGCGCTATATGCCCTATTCCACAAAACAGCAGCAGGCGATTTTGAACTGCCTGAAGGCGCGGCGGGACGAACCCATGTCCGCGGCGGATCTGGCGGCGGAGCTGAGGTGCAGCGGACATCCGGTGGGTCTTGCCACGGTGTACCGGCAGATGGAAAAGCTGGAAGCCGCGGGCCGGATTCACAAGGTAAATACCGAGGAGGGGGCCTACTTCCAGTATTGCACGCACCCGGAGGGAGACGGAAAGCAGGACTGCCTGCTTTTGAAGTGCGAGTCCTGCGGACGTATCCTCCATCTGGATTGCACCCAATTGCAGCCCCTGTACGAACATTTGCTGCGGGAGCATCATTTTGCGGTGGACCACCGCCGGACGCTGTTTTCCGGGCTGTGCGAAGCCTGTGCGGAAAAGGAGCGGGAACATGGAGACAAATGAATTGATCGTCTGCCGGGACGCGGCCCTGGGCTATGAGGGCCGTGCGGTGCTGTCGGGGCTGAATCTGAGCGTGTCCGCTGGAGACTATCTGTGTGTGGTGGGGGACAACGGGTCTGGAAAATCCACACTGATGAAAGGATTGCTGGGTCTCATCAGCCCTATGGAGGGCAGCATTGACCGGGCGGCGGAGCTGAAAAACGGCGCGGTGGGCTACCTGCCCCAGCAGACCCGGGCCCAGAAGGATTTCCCTGCCACGGTTTACGAGGTGGTGCTGTCCGGCTTCCTGAACCGGAGGGGGTTCCGGTTTTTCTACACGGCGGCCCAGAAGACCGCGGCGCTGCAGGCCATCGGCAAGCTGGGCATTCTCGAATTGAAGGACCGGTGCTATCGGGATCTCTCCGGTGGGCAGCAGCAACGGGTTTTACTGGCCCGGGCGCTGTGCGCCGCCGGACGGCTTTTGATTCTGGACGAGCCCATCACGGGGCTGGACCCCGCCGCGGCGCAGGATCTTTATAAAACCCTGCGCTATCTCAATGAAAAAGAGGGCATGGCGGTGGTCATGGTGACCCACGATTTGCGCTCCGCTTTGGAAAACGCCCGGATGGTGCTGCACATCGGAAAAAAGAGCTGGTTTTACGGTACGGCGGAGGATTATCTCCGGTCGCCGGAGGGCCGCCGGTTCCGGAAGGAGGAGCAGTAATGGAACTATTGGAGATGTTCTCCTGGCCCTTTATGCAGCGGGCACTGATCGCGGGCGTTCTGGTGAGCCTGTGCGCGGCGCTTTTGGGCGTGTCGCTGGTTTTAAAGCGGTACTCCATGATCGGCGACGGGCTGAGCCACGTATCCTTCGGGGCGCTGGCGGTAGCGGTGGCGCTGGGTATCACGCCGTTGTATTTTTCCATTCCCGTGGTGATTTTGTCCGCGTTCTTTCTGTTGCGGCTGGCAACATCCGGAAGCCGAATGGGCAACGATGCGGCCATTGCCGTGATCAGTGCGTCGGCGCTGGCCATTGGAGTTCTGGTGATTTCACTGACCACCGGAATGACCACCGACGTGGATAACTATATGTTCGGCAGCGTGCTGGCCATGACGGAGACGGACGTGTTACTTTCCGCGGCGGTGTCCGCGGCGGTGCTGGCGCTGTTTGTTCTGTTTTACCACAAGCTGTTTGCCATCACTTTTGATGAGAACTTTGCCCGGGCCACCGGAATGCGGGTGGAGCTGTATAACACGCTTCTATCCATTTTGACAGCGCTGACCATTGTTCTGGGAATGCGGATGATGGGGGCCATGCTGATCTCCTCCCTTGTGATCTTTCCGGCGTTGACGGCCATGCGGCTGTTCCGCAGCTTCCGGGGCGTGGTGCTCTGCGCGGGGGCCACCGCTGTCCTCTGCTTTGGCGCGGGACTGATCATTTCCTTTGCGGAGTCCACGCCGGTGGGAGCCACGGTGGTGGTGGCGGACCTGGTTTTGTTCCTGCTGGCCTGCGTTATTCAGTGGCTGCGGAAAAAAACCTGAACGATTTTCCGGCTTGGAGCCAATGATGGCAGCGTGACCCCAGTGCACATGGGCGTGATGGAATCCGCCATTGCCACGGACACCGTCACAGGTATCGCGGCCTCCGGCTATTTTGAAGCAATTTTCGGAAAAATGGGACCGGAGCGCGTCACGTGCTCCGGTTTTTCATGTTTCCAGGCATTTTCTTTGAATTCTCAAAGAAAATGCTTGATTTTCAGGGAAAAGCGTGATACTGTAAACAAGGTAGTAATGGTAGTTGTGTGGAGTGGACCTTGTGTCCGCTCTTTTTGTTGGCCTTTTTCCAAGGGCCAAAATTTAAAAAAACTGGAAGTTTTGCCGGACCTGAACGGCGTGAAAGGGAGGCGTTTGCTTGAAAAAGATCACGGAACTGACCGCTGGGCTGGCGGCCCCCGTCATTGCGGAACGGGGCTGTACCCTCTGGGATGTGGAATACGTGAAGGAGGCGGGCACCTGGTACCTCCGGGTGCTGTTGGACAAGGAGGGCGGCGTGGACATTCTGGACTGCGAGGCCATTTCCAGACAGCTCTCGGATTTGCTGGACGAGGCGGACCCCATTGAGGGGAGCTATACGCTGGAGGTCGGCTCCGCAGGCGCGGAACGGGCGCTGAAGCGGCCCGGTGATTTTGCGAGATTCATGGGAAGCCCCGTCACCGTCCGGCTGTACCGCAACCGGGACGGGCGGAAGGAATTTGCCGGGACACTGGTCGGATACGACGAAAAGACCGGGGCTGTCACGGTGCGTGTTGGGACGCTGGAAATGACCTTTGAAAAGGCGGATGCCGCGCTGGTGCGACTGCGGGTGGAAATCTCCTGATCCGGGAAAAATAAAACGAACGAAGAAAACGTATCATATCATAAAAGGAGTACAGGCAATGAGAGGCAAGAAGCAGAAGGAACCCGCCGGCATGAACTGCAATGAGATTTTCACCGCGCTGGAAATGATTGAAAAAGAGCGGAATATCCCCCAGTCCTTTATGCTGGATAAGATCGTTCAGGCGCTGACCACCGCCTATAAGCGGGACTGCAAGGACCAGGTGGACAACGTGATTGTGGACGTGGATGTGGAGCATCGGACGCTGCAGATGTATGTCCAGAAAAACGTGGTGGATGAAGAGGACTATGTGGATCCCTTCAACGAGGTGCCTTTGGAAGAGGCGAAGAAAATGTCGGCCAAGTATGAGATTGGTGACGTGATCAACGTTCCCGTGAACAACACGGACTTTGGCCGCATTGCCGCGGGCAACGGCAAGCAGGTCATCATTCAGGGCCTGCGGGAAGCCGAGCGGGGAATGGTGTATGAGGAGTTCAACTCCAAGCAGCACGAGATTCTCACCGGGGTGGTCACCCGGATTGATCCCCGAAACGGCAACGTCTCTTTGCGCATCGGAACCGGAACCGAGTCCACCGAGGCGCTGCTGATGGCAGGCGAACAGGTCCCCGGCGAGGAGCTGGTGGAGGGAATGCACGTTAAGGTGTACGTGGTGGAGGTCCGCCGGTCCACCCGCGGCCCCCAGGTGCTGATCTCCCGGACCCATCCGGGCCTTGTCAAGCGCCTGTTTGAGCTGGAAGTCCCTGAAATTTACGATGGGACGGTGGAGGTCAAGTCCATCGCCCGGGAGGCCGGAAGCCGCACAAAGATGGCGGTCTGGTCCAACGATGAAAATGTGGACCCCATCGGCGCCTGCGTCGGCCCCAAGGGCCAGCGGGTGGAAAACATTGTGGCGGAGCTGCGGGGCGAAAAGATCGACATCGTGAAGTTCAGTGAGGATCCCGCCGTATTCATCGCCGCCGCTCTGGCACCCGCCGACGTGGTGGATGTGTGGATGGCGGACGAGGGCAAAGCCTGCCGTGTGCTGGTGCCGGACGATCAGCTGTCTCTGGCCATCGGCAAGGAGGGGCAGAACGCCCGCCTTGCGGCCCGGCTCACCGGCTATAAGATCGACATCAAGCCCGAGAGCTATAAGGAAGAAGCGGCGGCAGCGGATGCGGCTACAGCGGAGGAACCCGCTTCTGAGAGCGAGACGTCTGCAAACGACGCGGAATAAACACAGAGGAACGGGGAGGAGCGCCATGCCGAAAATGAAAAAAATCCCGCAGCGGCAGTGTGTGGGCTGCCGGGAGATGAAGGAAAAAAAGGCGCTGATCCGGGTAGTCAAGTCCCCGGAGGGCGAGATATCTTTGGATGAAAAGGGTCGCAAGCCCGGTCGGGGCGCGTATGTATGCCCGAATGTGGAGTGCCTGCGCAAGGCCCGAAAATCCCGGGCGCTGGAGCGTGCCTTTGAGACCCAGATTCCTCCGGAAGTATACGACGCCATGGAGCGTCAGTTGGGAGGTGGCCAATGAGCAGGGAACTGTTGTCTACGTTGGGCCTGTGCAAGCGGGCCGGAATGCTGGAGGTCGGCGAGGAGCCGGTGGAATCCGCGGTCCGGGCGCGGGATGTGCGGGTGTTGCTGCTGGCCAGCGACGCGGCGGAGAACACCGCCCGGCGGGCGGCCCATTTTTCGGAGATGGGCCAGTGCCTTCAAATACGGGTCCCTTTTACGAAAGAAGAGCTGGGGAAGGCGGTTGGACGGGCCGACTGCGCGCTTTTGGGTGTGACCGACATCGGGTTTGCCGCCGCCATTGCCCGCCGTCTGGCGGACGAAGATGCGGAGGCCTATGGCGACGCGGCGGACCGTTTAGAGGTCAAGGCTCAACGGGCCGCGCTGCGGAAGACGGAGGAGGCCCTTCACGAAAAGAACCTTCGCCGTGGGAAAAAGAGGAAGCCCGGCGAGGTGAAAGCGGCGGAGAAGCCGCCGGAGCCGATGCCTCCGGCGAAACCGCTGCGCCAGGCACGGGGCGGTGGCAGGCCGCCTGAGGGAAAGAGCTTTGGACAAAAGCCTTACGACAGGCCCAGCGCACCCGGAGACCGAAAGCCCTACGGCAAGCCCGGCGCACCCGGAGACCGAAAGCCCTACGGCAAGCCCAGCGCACCCGGAGACCGAAAGCCCTACGGCAAGCCCGGCGCACCCGGAGACCGAAAGCCCTACGGCAGGCCCAGCGCACCCGGAGACCGAAAGCCCTACGGCAAGCCCAGCGCACCCGGAGACCGGAAGCCCTACGGCAGGCCCGGCGCGCCCGGAGACCGGAAGCCCTACGGCAAGCCCGGCGCACCCGGAGACCGGAAGCCCTACGGCAAGCCCGGCGCACCCGGAGACCGGAAGCCCTACGGCAAGCCCGGCGCACCCGGAGACCGAAAGCCCTACGGCAGGCCCGGCGCCGGCGGGAGAGGGCCAAAGCCCTTTGCCCACAGCCGTCCTGTGAAGCACGGGAAAGGTTCCTTTCCCAAGAAGTGTGATTGAAAATACTCCCCCGTTCCGGGGGTTCAGGCAGAGGGCGACGCTCCCTTTGCTTCGCCGCATGGCGGCGAGAGATAAATTGCTTTTTCGGTGGCACATCCGCGGAAAAGCGCCCTGACCCATCCACCGAAATCGGTGGTACGGGCCGCTGAGAGGAGATGGCGTCCCCCTCGCAAGCGAACGATGGAGGTGGCTTTATTGAGTACGAGTGCAACGAATAAATACAGAGTCCGGGAACTGGCTAAGGATTTTGGCCTGACCAACAAGGAAGTGATGGAGATTTTGGGAAAGTACGGTACGGCTCCTAGGAGCAATATGCAGGCGTTGACTGACGGCGAACTGTCACTGGTGTTTGAGTCTTTGACCCAGGCCCATCCGGTGAACAGCATTCAGGAGATTTTTACCGAAACCTATCAGGAGCCGAAGAAAAAGGAGCAGCCTGTTCCCGTTTCCGCTCCGGCCCCCGCTGAACCGTCTGCCCAGAGGCAGCGGCCCGCCGCTCCGGGGGCTCAGGCCCAGAAGGCAACTGCTCCCGCGGCTCGTCCGGCTTCCGCCGCGCAGCCGTCCGCCGGACAGGCGAAACCCGCGCTGCAACGGCCTGTTACCCGCGTCCCCCAGAAGAAAGTGGTGGACACCCGCAAGGGCGGAGACGTAAACCTGGCGAAGTACGACGAGCGGCTGGAGCAGATGGCTCCCGAGAAAGCGCGGCGAATGCAGGCGCCTTCCGGCAACAGGCAGAAGTTCCACAACAATAATAACCGGCGTCCCGCCCCCGGTATGACTTTTTCCAACAAACGGCGTCAGGACGAGAAGGAGAAGATGCGCCGCCTCCAGCTGGAGATTGCCAAGAAGGCGCCGCTGAAGGTCTCCATTCCCGATGAGATCAGCGTGGGCGAGCTGGCCTCCCGCATGAAGAAAACCGGTGCTGAGGTGGTCAAAGTGCTGATGAAAAATGGCATTATGGCCTCTTTGCCCCAGATCATCGACTATGACACCGCCACTTTGGTGGCACTGGAGTTCAACTGCAAGGTGGAGCACGAGGTCACCGTCACCATTGAGGAGCAGTTGATCGACACCCACGAGGACACGGCAGAGGATTTGGTCTCCCGCGCCCCCGTGGTGGTGGTCATGGGTCACGTGGACCACGGCAAGACCTCCCTGCTGGACACTATCCGCAACACCTCGGTTGCCGAGGGAGAGGCCGGCGGCATCACCCAGCATATCGGCGCGTATCAGGCCCGGCTGGACGGTAAGCCCATCACCTTCCTGGACACCCCGGGCCATGAGGCATTCACCTCCATGCGCGCCCGCGGCGCTATGATTACGGATATTGCCATTCTGGTGGTGGCGGCGGACGACGGCATTATGCCCCAGACCGTGGAATCCATCAATCACGCCAAAGCCGCGGGTATTCCCATTGTGGTGGCCATCAACAAAATTGATAAGCCCAACGCCAATCCGGAAAAGGTCAAGCAGCAGCTGACGGAGTACGGTCTGGTGACCGAGGACTGGGGCGGCGATACCATCTGCTGCCCGATTTCCGCCAAGAAAAACATAGGAATCGACAAGCTGCTGGAAATGGTGCTCCTGACTGCCGAAATGGCGGAGCTGAAGGCCAATCCGAACCGCGCCGCCTCCGGTACGGTGATTGAGGCGAGGCTGGACAAGGGCCGCGGTCCCATCGCAACGCTACTGGTCCAGAACGGCACCCTGAAACAGGGCGATACCATCATTGCCGGCACTGCCGTGGGCCGCGTGCGGACCATGACCAATTCCAAGGGCAAGCGCATGGAAGAGGCCGGTCCCTCTGTCCCCGTGGAGATCGCGGGCCTTTCCGAAGCGCCTGCGGCTGGCTGCACCTTCAATGTGGTCGCCGATGAGCGCATGGCCAGAGAGCTGGTGGAGCAGCGCAAGACGGAGGAGAAGCTGAAGGCTGCCGCGCCAATTCAGAAGGTGTCTCTTGAGAATCTGTTTGACCAAATCCAGGCCGGTGAGCGCAAGGAACTGGCTCTGATCGTCAAAGCCGACGTACAGGGCAGCGTGGAGGCTGTTCGGGCTTCTTTGGAAAAGCTCAGCAACGAGGAGGTCGGCGTTCGGGTCATCCACGGCGGCGTGGGCGCTATCAACGAATCCGATGTGATGTTGGCCGCTTCTACCGGTGCCATTATCGTGGGCTTTAACGTCCGTCCGGACGCCGCCGCCCGAGACGGCGCGGTGCGGCAGAACGTGGATATGCGGATGTACCGCGTGATCTACGACTGTATCGATGAGATCGAGGCTGCCATGAAGGGTATGCTGGCCCCCAAGTTCAAGGAAGTGGTCCTGGGTCACGCGGAGGTTCGCCAGACTTACAAGGTCTCCTCCGTGGGCACAGTCGCAGGTTGCTATGTGCAGGACGGCAAACTGACCCGCGACTGCGACGTGCGTGTGGTGCGGGACGGCATCGTGATCCACGAGGGCAAGCTGGGCTCTTTGCAGCGGTTCAAGGACTCCGTTAAGGAGGTTACCATCAACTACGAGTGCGGATTGACGGTGGAGAGATTCAACGACCTCAAAGAGGGCGATATCATCGAGGGCTTTACCATGGAGGAAATTCCGCGGTAATCGGATACAATAGGGGCGGCGCATGGTCGCCGCCCTGTGCTTTTTTAGATTATTACGGGCAGATATTTTTTATGGAAGACCCCGCAGAAAGGAGCATTCTATGGCAAGCAATCGCATCGGCCGAATCAACGAAGAGATCCAGCGCGAGCTGGCGGCCCGGATACGCAGTTTAAAGGATCCCCGCGTCAGCGGCACCGGCATGGTCTCCGTCACCCGGGTGAACACGACGCCGGATCTTCGCTATGCGCAGGTGTATATCAGCGTTCTGGACAAGACTCAGGAAAAAGACGTTCTCAAGGGCCTGAAATCCGCCGCCGGATTCCTGCGGCGGGAGCTGGGCGCGGCTTTGCGCCTGCGGTATACCCCGGAGCTGCAGTTCGTGGCAGATGATTCCATTGAGCACGGCGCCCATATTCTGGAGCTGCTCCGGGATGTGGAGCGCAGGGACGCCCAGCGAGGCGGGCAGGAGGAAGACGATTGAAAGACTTGACGATAGCGGAGGCCGCCGCGCTTTTGCGGCGGTTCGACGATGTGCTGCTATTGACGCACGTGCGCCCCGACGGGGACACCGTGGGCTGCGCCGCGGCGCTGTGCCTGGGCCTGCGGGCGCTGGGCAAGCGGGCGTATCTGCTGCGCAACTCCGGCCAGACCCGCACCACCGCGCCCTATATCCAGCCCTATGAGGCGCCGGAGGATTTTGTCCCCGCAAAGATTGTGTCCACCGATATCGCCTCTCTTGGGCTGCTGCCCCAGAATGCGGAGCGCTATGGAGACAAGATCGATCTTGCCATCGACCACCACCCCTCCTTTGAGCGCTTCGGCAGGGAGAATATCGTCCGACCGGAGGTCGCGGCCTGCGGAGAGTTGGTCTACGATATTCTGCGGGAACTGGGACCCGTCACGGCGGAGATGGCTCTGCCGCTCTACGTGGCAGTCGCCACGGACACGGGCTGCTTTCAGTACAGCAACACCTCCGCCAACACCCACCGTGTGGCGGCGGAGTTGCTGGATACCGGGATTGACTACCGGACGGTGAACAAGGTTTTCTTCCGCACAAAAAGCCGCAAGCGCATGGCGCTGGAGGGCGACATGCTGGCCAACATGGAGTTTTACGACGGCGGACGCGTGGTGGTTTTGAAGGTCCCCATCTCTTTGATGGAACGGGTCCGGGCCGACGAGGGCGACGCCGAAGACTTGAGCTCTCTGGGCGGACAGATCGAGGGCAGCGACTGCGCCATCACCATGCGGGAACTGAGGCCGGACGTGTGGAAATTCTCCGTCCGCACCGGCGCGCGCGTCAACGCCAGCGCCGTGTGTGCGGAGCTTGGCGGCGGTGGACATGCGGCGGCCGCGGGTTGCACCGTGGAGGCTCCCCTTTTGGAGGCAGAGCGGAAAATGTTGGCCGCAGTTGAAAAAATAGCTGGAAAATTTACCGACTGACGGGAGGATTCCCGTTTCGAAATCTGGACCGGGGAGGGCTCTGTATGCCCAACGGAATCATCATCATCGACAAGCCCGCGGACTGGACCAGCATGGATGTATGTGCGAAGCTCCGCGGTATCCTGCGGGAAAAACGGGTGGGCCACAGCGGAACACTGGACCCCATGGCCACCGGCGTCCTGCCCGTCTTTGTGGGACAGGCCACCCGGGCGGTGGAGTTTGCGGAGAGCGGGAAAAAAGAGTACGTGGCGGGACTTCGGCTGGGGCTGGTCACCGACACGCAGGACGTGACCGGAACCACGATCGAGACCCGCGAGGCAGAGGTCTCACGGGAGATGCTGGCGGCTGTTCTGCCCCAATTTACGGGGGACATTCAGCAGCTTCCGCCCATGTACTCCGCCATTAAAATTCACGGCAGAAAGCTGTGCGACGTGGCCCGAAAGGGCGGCGAGGTGGAGCGGAAGCCCCGGGGCATCACCATCTATGAGCTGGAAATTCTGGGACAGGCTGGTCCTGCCGACTTTACTCTGCGGTGCGTTTGCTCCAAGGGTACCTATATCCGTACGCTTTGCCACGACATCGGCCGGGCGCTGGGCTGCGGCGGATGCATGGCGTCTCTGCGGCGGACCATGGCGGCCGGATTCACGCTTTCCCAGGCAGTGAGTATCCAGGATGTGCAGGAGCGGGGCGAAGCGCTGTTGCTGCCGACAGACCAGTATTTTGCTAATTATCCCGCCTACACGATTGCCGCAGAGCAGCAGGAGAGGCGCTGTCGGAACGGAAATCCAGTGGATGCCCCCGACTGTCCGGACGGGACATACCGCGTTTATGGACGCGGAGGCGAGTTCCTCTGCCTCTCAAGGGCGGCAAACGGCGTATTGACGTCTATAAAGAATTTTTTTGGAGCGTAACATATGAAAGAACGCGTGATTGCGCTGGGCTTTTTCGACGGCGTCCATCTGGGCCATGCCGCTCTGCTCCGCCGAACGGTGGAGGAAGCCGCCCGACGGGGCTGCGTCCCGGCGGTATTTACCTTTGACCGGGCACCGAAAGAAGTAATTACCGGGATTCCCTGTCCCCTCATTAACTCGCCGGAGGACCGGCGGGGACTGGTTCACCGGATGTTCGGCATCGACGATATCCTGATGGTGCCCTTTGATCACGAAATGATGACCACCCCATGGGATGCGTTTGTGACGGAAATTCTGGTGAAACGGTACCACGCTGTCCATCTGGTGGCGGGACACGACCATCATTTCGGCTACAGGAATCAGGGCTCTCCGGAGCTTTTGCAGGGGAAGTGCGCGGAGCTGGGACTCGGATGCGATATCATTCCGAAGGTGGAGCACGCGGGGATCACCGTCAGCTCCACCTATATCCGCCGGTTGGTGGAGCTGGGGCAGATGGCGCGGGCGGCGGAATTTCTGGGGCACCCCCACGTGTTGTCCCAGGTCGTAAGGCACGGACGGCGCATCGGGCGGACCATCGGTATCCCCACCATCAACTTCACCGTTCCGCCCCACGTGCTGGTGCCCGGCCGCGGGGTTTATGCCACGAAGGCCTGCCTGTCGGACGGCAGGCAGCTGGGCGGCGTCACCAATGTGGGGACTCGGCCCACCGTCCACAATGGGACGGATATAACCGTGGAGACGTTTCTGATGGATTTTGACGGCGATCTGTACGGGCAGACCGTCCGGCTGGAATTCTACCGGCACCTGCGGGACGAGATACGGTTTGACGCTCTGGAGGGTTTGAAATCACAGATCTCCGCGGACGCGGAGGCTGTCCGAAAACTGTTCGCGGCGCAGTGAGAATGTGCCTTCCCAAAGGGAGAGAAGAAGCGCCGGGTCGCCAAAAATAACGCAGGGCCTCTCCTATGAAAGGCCCTGCGTTCCTTTATCCTGACTCACACGGGTTCCGGAAGGCCCGAGGAAAACCCTATGCCAGATACAGCAGCTTTTTCAAAAATTCCATGCCCTTTGGCAGAATTTGCTCGTCGTCAAAGGTAAACGTATTGGCGTGGAGCTGGGGGGTGTCCCCCACGCCGAGAAAGAAAAACACACCCGGGACGCATTGCTGATAAAAGGAAAAGTCCTCCGCCGCCAGCGCGGGCCGGGGAAGCAGGGAGAGGGCGTTTGTATCCAGTCCGCCACGGACGGTCTCAAACAGTTCCTCGTGGTTCCAGACGGGGGGATAGCCCTCGTTGAGGTGAAGCTTCACGTCGCAGCCGGTGGAGCGCTCCACCCGGTCGCATACCTCCTCCAGCCCCCTGCGCAGCAGGGTAAAGGACGTGTCGGAAAAGGAGCGGAGACAGCCCAGAAGTTCTGAGTGGCTACTGACCACATTCCGGGCGTCGCCAGAGGTCAGCTTGCCGAACCGCAGGACCCGCGGCTCCTCCGGCGGAAGCGCCGCCTTCTCCATGACCATGGCCTGCTGAACCAGCTCCACAGCGGCTAGCAGCGCATCCCGGCCCTCGTCGGCCTTGGAGATGTGGACACTTTTTCCAGTGATCCAAACGGTAATCTGGCTGGCACGGGCCATCTGGGGACCGGGTTTTGCCCAGACTGTCCCCGCTGGGAGGCCGGGCCACAGATGAAGCCCGAATACACGGCGGACCCTCCGCCGCTCCAGAATACCTGTCTCACAGAGCCGCCCGGCTCCACCGGTGGTTTCCTCCGCCGGCTGAAACAGGAACAGTACGTTTCTGGGTAGCTCTTCCAGATGTGTGCTTACATAGTCGGCCAGCGCCAACGCCATGGCGATGTGTCCGTCGTGGCCGCAGGCGTGCATTTTGCCCGGGTGCTCCGAGGCAAAGGGCAGTCCTGTCGCCTCAGTTTCCGGCAGTGCGTCCATGTCTGCCCGAAAGGCGACCGTCTCCGGTTTCCCGGCGTCAAAAAATGCGCAGACACTGCTGCGGATAGGATTTAATATATGGCAGCGCAGAGGCTCCAGCTTGCTTTGTACAAAGGCTGTGGTCTCCGGCAGATCACTGTCAAGTTCCGGGATGCGGTGCAGTAAGCGGCGATATGTGATGACAGAGTCCATGCCGTCACCTCCTTTTTTGCACAGTATAACACCTTTGGGACTAAAAAAACAGAGGGAGAAACGCTTTCGTTGAAACGCACAACACAGAGAAAGACAGACATAAAAAAACGGGAAAAGACGACAAAAAGCGTTCGCCGCAATCTTGCAGCGAACGCTTTAATTTTTACAGCTCTACGGCCTTCCCCGGCGCGGCGGTCCAACCCGTATCAGGACGAAACCGCGGAAACGCCGGCAAAGCTGAACCAGTCCCGCGCGTCGCGGCAAAGACCGGACCAGCCCTCCCGCAACTTCCAGCCTGTGCTGGTCGTGTAGAGGGGACAAACCGCGGCGTCCTCCAGCAAAAGAACCTCCGCGTCATGAAGACAGGCAAGCCGTGCCGCCGGGTCCGACGCGCTGTCGATGATATTCAGCAAGGTATCGTATGCGCCGTTGGCGTAGTGCACCATGTTTTGGGAGGACTTGCCGGCAAAGGGAGAGAGGAACCCCTCCGCATCGTTTACCAGCGGGAACATGGAAGTGCCCAAGAGACAGTAATCTCCGGAACTCAACGCCGCGGACAGCTCATTCTTCGTCACTGCCCGCGTCCGGACTCGTATGCCGAGCACGGACAGCCACTGGTCGGTCAGCGCGTCGGCGATTTCCGCCTCCGGACCCTCGTCCACATAGAGGTATTCAAGATCGTAGCGGCTGTCATAGCTGCTGTCGGCCAGAAGCTTTTTTGCCTGCGCACAATTTTCTTCATAATCATCCTCCGCTGAGCTCAGAAGATCGCCGCCAGCCGTGCGGAAATCCTGTTCTCCGTCACCGGGGACGCCATAGGGCACCAGCCCTTCCGCCGCCCTTGCGGTGCCGCCCGCCAGAGCCGCTATGGCCTGCCGGTCTACGGCCAGAGTCAGCGCCCGCCGGACCGAGGGGTCGTCAAAAGGCGGCTGCTGGCCGTTGAACAGGACCGTATAGGTGGAGAGCTCTGGTGTGAGGGTTTGCCCATCGGAGATCTGGGCCTCCAGCTGTGCCTGGGGCAGGGCATATGTGAAATCCACTTCTCCCGCGTCATACAGCGCCCAGGCATCCTCCGCGTTGTCGGCAAAAACAAGATGGACGCCGTCGTTACCAACCCGGCCATAATAGTGATCACTGTGCTTTAAATCAAGGGTTTTACCCGGTTGGTAGTCGGACACCTGATAAGCCCCGTTAGTCACAAGGATGGTGGGATCGTACCACCACTTCAAAGGCGCGGCCTCATTGCCGGCGGCTTCCGTAGCGGTCTGGGCCTTCTCCTTCAAAGACTGCACCACATCCTGCCGTAGGGGACTGGTGGCGGGAGAGGTGCAGACTCCCGTCAGAAACCAGTCGTATTTGCCGGAGAGGATCACTTGTAAAGTGGAGTCGTTTTTCGCAGTAACCGCCAGCTCGCTGAGGTCGCCTCCGGCGCGGACGGCGTCATAGCCCTGTACCGCGGACAGCAGCGCGGCGTGGGGAGAGAGTGTCAGCGGATTGGCCAGACGCTGCCAAGCGTACACGAAATCATCCGCCGTGACTGACTGTCCGTCGGACCATCGGGCGCTGCGCAGGTGAAAGGTATAGGTCGCGGTGCCGTCTAAGTTCTCCTCCACATCCACGTTTTTTGCCATTCCTTCCACCACGGTGGTAGCGCCGCTGGTGTCGCAAGTCATGCGCATCAGGTTTTCATAAAGACTGCCGGCCACCGTGCTGTCTGCGGTGGTGGATATATAGGCGGGATCAAAAGTGGTCACGTCACTTCCGGCGCATACCGGCAGGATCGACACCGTCTCTGTCTGGCCGCAGCCGCACAGTATCCCGGCGGACAGCGCCGCAGTCAGGGCCAGGGCCGTCCATCGCTTCATTCGTCTCATGTGTGAATCTCCTTATAGAATACAGCGCCCACAGGCGCGTTTTGCCGCAGTCGCCGCTTCGCGGCGCAAGAGGAATTCCGCGAGGACGCGGAAAACATTAAATACTATTATACGTGATTTTGCATGGGGTTGTAAAGTCGAAGAAAAAGAAAAGTAACAAATGTTTACAAAGTTAAGAAATTATTAACAAATTTTCCTGATTTTAAGCCGTTTATCGGTTCTAAGAGACATGAGAGAAACCTGCTGAAAAAGCCCCAGGCTTTTTCAGCAGGTTGAGACGGTAAAAAAATTCCTCTGCCGTTCCGGAAATAGTCGATCAATGGCTGAAAATGTATTGTTCCAATTCCGCGGCGGTCCGTACCACTGCCACAGCACCGGCCTCTTCCAGTTCACCGGGGGCGGCGTAACCGAAAAACTCCACGCCCACACAGTCAATGCCACACTCCTTTGCGCCCAGTACATCATATTTCCGGTCACCCACCATCAGGATGGCGGACTTGTCCGAACCGCTCAGACCAAGGCGGCAAAGCGTATCCCGAATGACGTCGGCCTTCGTATGGTCGCCGTACGGCGGACTGCCTGCGATGGCGGAAAGGGACGGCGTATAGCCGAACCGCTCACAGATATCAAGGCACAGATTTTCCGGCTTGGATGAGGACAGCGCCAGTCGATACCCCGCCTGCTTCAGCCGTATGCAAAGTTCCGGAAGTCCGGGCGCGGCCGCGTTCTCAAATTTTCCAATCGGCTCATACCGCTCCCGGAATGCTTCGATCCCCGCCAAGGCCTGCTCCTTTGTCAGACCACCCAATTCCATGAAAGTGTCCTGTAGGGGAGGACCGATAAATTTGATCAGCGTGGCCTCGTCGGGTATGGGCTTGCCCAGCTTCTTGAACGCATAGCGCAGACAGTTGAGGATTCCCTCCTTGGAATCCGTCAGCGTTCCATCCAGATCAAATAAAATAACATGATACATAAAAATCCCCCTCGCTTCCGTTCTGAGAAATTTTATCATGTTCCGACGCGCTTCGCAAGCCGGTAAATGGTTTATTAAGTCTAATGTGCAAAAGGGACTTTTCAAAAAGGTTCTCAATTTTACGGAGTATCAGAATTTTACCGACTAAAAATAGTTTACCTACAAAAGCAAGATTCATTTGCAAAAAGAGGAGTTGAGACCTATTGAAAGAGTTCCCGACTCTTTCGACAAACTGGATGGCGCTTCCAGCTGCCTCAAGGATTTTTTGAATTGTACGGCAAACAGAACCGCCGTGGTGCACACGGCCAGCGTGTTCGCCACCGGCTCCGCTAAAAACACGGCGAAGGCTTTGTTTTGAAAAAAACTGGGCAGGATATAAATGAGCGGATCAACAAAATGACTTTTCGCAGAATTGCCAGAAAGAGCGAATCTTTTGCGTTTCTCCGCGCGATGAAAGTCTGCTGGCAGGCGATCTGGATGCCCAAGATGCAGCTCACCGCCATATAGACCCGCAGGGCGGGAACGGTGTAAGCCACCAGTTCCGGATTACTGTTGAACATTCGCACGAATACGCCGGGAAACAACTGGACCAGTTCCCACAACGACGCCGAGTAGACAATGCAGACCCGCAGCAGCATCCGAAACACCTCCCGCACCCGCCCGGGGAGGCAAGAGTTATAGCTGATGATGGGCTGAGCACCCTGAGTCAACCCTTGAAGGGGCAGCATGGCGAATTGTATAATGCTGGTCAGCACCGTCATGGTTCCCACAGCAATCTCCCCGCTGTATTTGAGGAGCGAGGTGTTAAAGCAAACCGCCAGTACACTCTTTGTGGACTGCATAACAAACGGCGACAGTCCCAGCGCCACGCAGGGCGGTATCACCTTCGCCGGACGCAAAGACTCTCGTTCCAGCCGCCACTTCGTCTTGTCCCCCGTCAGAAACCGCATAACCCATACGGCGGAGACAGCCTGGGAGAGAATGGTGCCAGCGCCGCGCCACGGACACCCATGTTTAAAGCGAAAATAAAAATGGGGTCCAGCACCGTGTTCAGCCCTGCGCCGATCAGCACGGTTTTCATGCTGATCTTGCTGAAGCCCTGAGCGGTGATAAAAATATTCATGCCCAGCGTCAGCTGGACGAAAACCGTTCCCATCGAGTAAATGCCCATGTAGGCGGCGGCATAGTCAATGGTGTCCGCGCTGGCCCCGAAGGACAGAAGAATGGATCGGTTAAAAAGAAAAAATACCGCCGTCAGTACCACAGAGGTGGACAACAGAAGCGTAAAACAGTTGCCCATAATATGCGCTGATTCCCGCGGATTCCCCTTCCCTTCCTCGATGGAGGCACGGGGGGTGCCGCCAGCTCCGGCCAGAGAAGAAAACGTAGTGATGAGTATAATGACGGGCAGACATCCCCCAACTCCGGTGAGGACTGTCCGGCCCACCTCCGGAATATGGCCGATATAGATGCGGTCCACCAGATTGTACAGCATATTGACGATCTGCGACGTGACGGTGGGCAGAGCCAGGGAAAAGAGCAGCCTGTCCACCTTACCGCTTTGCAGGTCCGCGCCATTTTGTATCATGAGTTAATATTTCCCCTTTGCCAGCGTATCCACGTTGGATGCAATTTTCTCCACCAGAGCTGTCAGCTGGCTCCGCTCCTCCGGCGTCAGGCCGTCCGTCAGGGCCTGCGCGCACTGCACCTGGAGCTTCTGTGCTTCCTACACCAGAGGCAATCCGGACTCCATGATGAGAAGGTGTATTACCCGCCGGTTGCTGCCGTCCCCCTCACGCCGGAGGAATCCCCGGCTTGTCAGTAAATCCACCGCCTGGGATACCTGAGATTTTCCCAGTCCCCGCAGCACCACTGCGTCTCGAGCCGTATCCTACCCCGGATTGTTGGCCAGAAACAGCAGCACATGGATTTCGTTCATGCTCAGCGTTGTGTCGGCCAGCAGAGGAGTAAATTGTCTTGCATAGCAACGTTTAAACTGACAGCTCGGTTTTAAAAGCTCTGACGCACTAAGTTTCATGTCTGTGAATGTCAAGGGAGGCTCTCCTGTAATACAGAGGTGAACCGCATGCCGTCAGGTTTTCATTGACAAATCAGTTCAAATGATGTAATGTGATATTCAAAATCAGATTGTGCGGAAACACTGACGAAATTTGCTTTTCGCCAGGAGCTTCCAAAGGAGTTTTTATGACTTGGAATATCGTGTGCGACAGCAGCGCCGACCTGCTTTCCGAGCGCGGAGATAACAGCGGTATCCGCTATACATCCGTACCTCTGCGGCTTTTGGTGGGGGAGCGGGAATTTCTGGACGACGAACATCTCAACGTCTCTCAGCTTTTGGAGTGCATGAAGGAGGAAAAGAGCGCGTCATCCACGGCCTGCCCCTCCCCGGCCATGTTTGCTCAGGCATTTTCCCTGACAGACTGCACGATCTGCTTTACGATCTCATCCAACCTCTCCGGCACCTGGTCCACAGCCATGATGGGCCGGGAACTGGCGTTGGAGGAGCACCCGGAAAAGAAGATCTGCGTCATCGATTCCAAGAGCACCGCCGGGTGCATGGTCCTGCTGGCCCGCAAGGCAAAAGCCCTGATTGAGCACGCGGAGGACCCGGATTTTGAGGCGATCTGCGGGGAGCTTCGCATCTATCAGGCGGCGTTGCGGACGGCGTTTACGCTGGAAAATTTTGACAATCTGATTAAAAACGGCCGGATGCGTCCGCTGGTCGGCAATCTGCTCCACTCACTGGGGATCCACGTAATCGCCGATGCCACACCTCAGGGCACAATCCATGTGGCGGATAAGGCCCGGGGCGAGACGAAGACCTTTCAGGCCATCACGAAGCTGATGGCCTCCAGCAAGGACTGCACCGGCGCGGAGGCGGTGATTTCTCACTGCCAGAATCTGCCTGGGGCCATCAAGCTGAAGGAGCAGATCATGAAGGACCTGCCGGTGAAGAGTGTGGATATTCTGGGCTGCCGGGGTCTCACCAGCTTTTATGCCATGGAAAAAGGCCTGATTCTGGGTTATTAAAGGACTTGAACATGCCGGGCGCCTGCGGAAATTTTTCCGCGGGCGCCTTTTGTGGAAAACACCGGCAAGAGGACTCATCTTCCAATGGTGGCCACAAGCAACGCCTTGACGGTGTGCATTCGGTTTTCCGCCTCTTCGAATACCACGCTGTGCCGCCCCCGGAAAACCTCGTCGGTGACTTCCCGGATGTCCACGCCCTTGTCGTGCCATGTCCTGCCCGCGGCGGTTTCGTAGTCATGGAAAGAGGGCAGACAGTGAAGATACAGCACTTCCGGGTTGCCCGTGGCCTCCAGAATCTCCTCTGTCACACGGTAGGGGGCCAATTGCCTGGCCCGCTGGGGGATCAGATCTTCCTCGCCCATGGAAGCCCAGACGTCGCCGTAGAGGACGTCGGCGCCCTTCAGAGTGCTCATATCGTCGGTAATCTCAATAAGGCCGCCATTGGACCGGGCCTGAGTGAAGACCTCCTTTAAAAACGCGCCGTTCAGCTCCCGGGCCATGGACTCCGGTCCCAGAGCCACATAGTGCAGGCCCATTTTGGCCGCACCGATCATCCATGCCCGGGACATGTTGCTCCGCACGTTGCCGGGAAACACAACTTTTACCTTATTTAAGGGCTTTTTGCAGTGCTCCTCAAGGGTCATCATGTCCGCCAGAATCTGCGTGGGGTGGTCCGCGTCGGTCAGACCGTTCCACACAGGGACACCCGCCCATTTTGCAAGGGTTTCCACGGTGGATTGCTCATAGCCACGGTATTCAATGCCGTCGAAAAACCGGCCCAGAACTTTGGCGGAATCCTCCAGACTCTCCTTTTTGCCCATCTGGGAACTTCCTGCATCCAGAAAGGTCACATGAGCGCCCTCCTGTGCGGCGGCGACCTCAAAGGAGCACCGCGTCCGGGTGGAGGCCTTTTCAAAGAGCAGCACGATGTGCTTGCCTTTTAGGGCGTCACCACAGACGCCGGTGCGGTACTTGGCTTTCAGATCATGGCTCAGATCCAGAAGATAGCGGATTTCCGCCGGAGTAAAATCCATCAGAGTCAGAAAACTTCTGCCTTTTAAATTAACTGCCATTCTGTGCTCTCCTTTATATAATGATATGAGAAAGGAAGCCGCTCTTTATGTCGGGGCGTCCCGCCAGAGGGGCATGGACATGCACCGCGGTCCGCCCCGCCCGCGGCTCAGCTCTGCGCTGGGAATTGTGTGAACCGTGATCCCCGCCTCCTCCAAGGAGCGGTTGGTCACGTAATTCCGAGAGTAGACCACCACCTCGCCGGGGGCAATGGCCAGCGTGTTGCTGCCGTCGCTCCACTGCTCCCGGGCGGCGTCGATCTCGCTTCCCTGCCCGCAGGGAATCAGGGTTGCCCGGTCCAGGTGCAGGTGTTCCTTCAAAATATCCTCCAGCCGTCCGTCCTCCTGGCGAATAGATATTTTGCGGTCCTTGTCCAGTTCCATGACGAACACGGTGATCTGGCTTAGAATATTGGGGTGGACCGTGAACTTGTCCCGGTCCACCATGGTGAAAACCGTATCCAGATGCATAAAGGAACGGCTCTTGGGAATGTTGAAAACCAATATCTGTTGAAAGCTTCCGCTTTCAGAGAGAATAGTTTCCGCCAGATGATCGATGGAATTCTCCTGTGTCCGCTGGGAAATGCCCACCGCCAGCACCTTGGGCGAGAGAATCAGAATGTCGCCGCCCTCCAGGGACGTGGTTTTGCCCCGATCGTACCAGCGGGGCGTGTTCCGGAACTCCGGGTTGTGCTCGAAGATAAATTTGCCGAACAGGGTTTCCCGGTTTCGGGTGGGAGTGTGCATTTTGTGGATGGATACGCCCGCACCAATGGTTGCGAAGGGGTCTCGGGTAAAATAGAGATTGGGCATAGGGTCCACTGCAAAGGGGTATTTTGCCTCAGCCGCCCAAAGATAGTCCCCCAAATGACCGCCGCCTCCGTGAAGGTCCTGCTTGCGAATGCCGGACATCATGGTTTCCACCATCTCCCGGTCGGGAAGGCCCGTTAGATAGTCTGCCACAACCTCACGCATTCGGCCCTCCCGGATACCCGCCTCGTCTACGAACTGTCGAACCAGTTCCTCCCGGACGGATTTGTCGGTAATGGATTTCAGCACCAGATCGGTGAGATACACCACCTCCGCGCCATTTTGCCGCAGACAGTCTGCAAAGGCATCGTGCTCTTTTTGGGCCTCCCGGAGGTAGGGAATATCGTCGAACAACAGACGTTCCAGATATTTCGGCATCAGGTTTTCCAGCTCCCGCCCCGGCCGGTGGAGCAGCACGCGCCGCAACCGCCCGATTTCCGAGGTATTATGAATTCCTGTTTCCAAACTCAGGTCACTCCTTTTGCCCGTTTGCGGTTTTCCTGGTTATGGTTTGTGAAAGATTGATTTTCATACACAACATGGGAAAAGGCGTGAATCTGATATAATAGAAGTTAATCGGTATAAAATAAAAACGCACAATAGCGAGCGAGAAAAAATTAGCGGAATGGAGGGATATCATAGAAGTGCAGAGGGCAAACACCCCAAAAGAAATAGGATCAAAGAAAGAATAAGGTGGTGTTTGCAATGCGCAAATATGATAAGGAGTTCAAAGAAGAAGCGGTCAAGCTGTCCGATGAAATCGGCGTGAAGCAGGCGGCGGCACAGCTGGGCATTCCGTACTACTCTCTGGCGGAGTGGCGGCAGAAGCGAAAGGCCTTCGGAGATCACGCCTTCGTCGGAAGCGGAATTCGCCGCGACGCACCGCTTTCCGGGAACGAACGTCGACTAATAAAGGAAATCGCGGAGCTGCGAAAAGCAAATGAGATTCTTAAAGATGCGCTGGGTTTTTTCGCCAAAGACCGGAAACGGTAAAGCCGGAGCGGTTGTATGAGTACATCACGCTGCGCCGTGAGCGGTTCTGCGTTCATGCCATGTGTCGGGTTGTGAAAGTCAGTGAGTCCGGGTACTACCGCTCTTTGCAGTCGGCTGGCAAGCCAAAACCGTGGCAGGAGATTTACAATGAAAATCCGGACAATGACAATTATGGCGTTGGCCGAATTCTCCTGGCGCTTATGCAGCGCGGTATTGCGGTAAGCCGCAGCAGCGTACGGCGGGCCATGAAACGTGAAGGCCTGCCATCGCGCTCCTCGGCACCCCTGCGCAGAAGGCGGAGAACCTGATTCACCGGGACTTTACCGCAGACGCTCCTAACCGGAAGTGGCTGACAGATATCACGCAGATCCAGTGTCAGGACGGCAAGCTGTATCTGGCGGCAGTTCTGGATTGTTATAACGGAGAGATCGTCGGTCTTGCCATGGATGACAACATGAAGAAGGAGCTGTGTATCCGGGCGTTTCGGTCTGCCTGCCAGGCGCAGGGAGCCTATGGAATGACCCTGCACAGCGACCGCGGCAGCCAATTTACCAGCTCCTCATTTCAAAAGGTACTGGCGCAATACGGCGCGGTTCAAAGCATGAGCGGTACGGGACACTGCTACGACAACGCCAGGATGGAGAGCTTTTTTGCTACGTTGAAGAAAGAAAAACTTTATCGAATCCGGACGGAGCAGATGCCCATGGCACAGGTGAAGAGCATCGTGTTCCGGTACATCGTGACCTACTATAACCGCCGGCGAATCTACACCGCTAACCCCGGCGGCCTGCCGCCGGCCATGTATCGTCAGGCCGCCAGAGGCCTGGCCGCATAAGCCCCGGATTTTGGGCGTTCACATTCTGCACGGTTCTTGACTTCTCCAGGAAATTTAGCGGGCGCTATGCTATAATAGCCACAGAGCGAATAATGAAAAAGAAACGAGGGGAGAAGAGTGCACTCTGAAGAATCCATTTTAAAGCGGCTTTTTCCCTTCCGGTGGCAGGATCTGCTGGTGTGCGTGGCGATCCTGTTCTGCGCGGCGACAGTGTGTATGATTTTACAGTCTGTAAGCACCAGCGAGGGCTTTGCCTCTCCCATTTTTGTGCTGGCGGTGCTTCTGATTTCCCGGCTCACGAACGGATATCTTTTTGGGTTGGCGGCCTCCGTGGTGGGGGTTATCGCCGTGAACTATACATTTACTTATCCATACGGAGCCATCGACTTTACCCTCTCCGGTTACCCTCTGACTTTTTTGACTTTTCTCATGGTCTCCGTAGTGACCAGTGCCATGACGACTCAGGTGAAGCAGCAGGAACGACTGCGGGCGGAAAACGAGAAAGAGAAAATGAGGGCGAATTTGCTCCGTTCCGTATCCCATGATATCCGGACCCCGCTGACCTCCATTGTGGGGTCTACCTCCGCCATTCTGGAGAACCCCTCGATTTCCAGAGCGGAGCAGGAGGATCTGCTGAGGGATGTGCGGGACGAGGCCCAGTGGCTCATCCGGGTGGTGGAGAATCTGTTGTCCGTCACGCGAATTGGGGAAAACGGGCAGGCGCAAATTGCGAAAAAAGATGAAGCCGCTGAGGAAATTCTGGGAGATGCTGCGCGAAAATTCCGCAAGCGGTTTCCAAATGTGAACATCACTGTGGAGGCTCCCCGGGAGTTACTGCTGGTGCCTATGGATGCCATTTTAATTGAGCAGGTGCTGGTAAATCTGTTGGAAAATGCTGTGCGCCACGGCGAGACCACCACTTGCGTCTCTCTTTCTGTCCGTCGGCAGGGAAGGCTGGCAAAATTCTCCGTCCGGGACAACGGGCGGGGGATTCCCAGAGATCAGCTGCCCCGCCTGTTTGACGGAACGCTAAAGAGCAGCGAGACGTCTTCCGGCGACGGCAAGCGGGACATGGGACTGGGCCTGGTGGTGTGCCTCACCATCGTGCGGGCGCACAATGGTTTTATGGAGGCTCAGAATATGGAGGGCGGCGGCGCGGAATTCTTCTTCTGCCTGCCTCTGTCGGAGGAGGAAGAACAGTGAACATCCGGGAAAAGATACTGGTGGTGGAGGATGAGAAGAGCATCTCCCGGTTTATTTCCGCCATATTGGACAATAACGGCTATGAGGCTGTGCAGGCCCGGACGGGGACGGAGGCGCTGTCCATGATCTCATCCCACTGTCCGTATCTGGTGATTTTGGATCTGGGCTTGCCGGATATGGACGGACTGGAGATTCTCAAGAGCCTGCGGGCATGGTCGAGTCTCCCGGTGGTGGTGGTCTCCGCACGGGATCATGAACAGGATAAAGTGGCGGCGCTGGACCTGGGGGCCGACGACTATCTGACAAAGCCCTTTGGAACCGGAGAGCTGCTGGCCCGGGTCCGGGCCGCCATCCGGCATACCCGCACGACCTCGGACAACGACGAGATTGCCCGCAAGGGCACTTATACCGTAGGCGAGCTGACCATTGATTACAACAAGCATCAGGTACTGGTGAACGGCGAAAACGCGAAGCTGACGCTCAGCGAGTTCCGCATTGTGGCCCTGCTTGGGAAATACGCGGGTAAGGTCCTGACCTATGACTTCATCATCAAGGAGCTGTGGGGGCCCCGGGCCGGGGATGACAATCAGATTCTGCGGGTCAACATGGCGAACATCCGCCGAAAAGTAGAAAAAAATCCCGCGGAACCGGAATATCTATTTACGGAAGTGGGCGTTGGCTATCGCCTTGCCGAGGGGGAGTGACTCCGCCCGCGGCAGCCCCGGCTTTTGGTTCAAAAGTAAGGCGTTTGTACAAAAACAGGAACAGGCCTCTCAGAGGCCTGTTCCTGTTTTGCTCAGGTAGATATCTTCCTTTTGCTTGTGCATTGCCGCGCTTTCGAAGAGCCGCCCGGATTGCCCTGCCACCCCGTTTTTGCCACTCCCATTGGCAGCAGTATCGGCCGTGCAGTTTTATAGATGCGGCGAAATAGTCCGAAATTTTTCGTAAGAGTGCTTATCCAAAGAGCAAACCTTTGGAAATACTGCGCATTGCAATTCTCTTCCAGCAACCGTATAATTACGTATAGAGAGGACAAACAAACGCAGTGTTGTACCCCCAGCAAATACACATGGCTTTTTTTGGAAGATTGCCGACAGGACCCGTTATGCGGATACGCAGAATGACAGAGGTGCGCCGTTATTCCGCGCGCCCGCCGGACCCTGAATATTCGTACAGGAGGGAAACATCATGCTGACTCTGGAAATGATTCAGGATGCTCAGGCCGCGCTGAGGGGCGTAGCCCGGGTGACGCCGCTGAATCCCGCAAAAAAACTAGGGAAAAACGTGTACATCAAGTCCGAAAATCTTCAGCTCACCGGCGCGTTCAAGCTGAGGGGTGCGTACAATAAAATCCGCTCTTTGACCCCGGAGGAGAGGGGGTGCGGCGTCATCGCCTGCTCCGCGGGGAACCATGCCCAGGGAATTGCCCTGTCCGCCACAAAGCTTGGCATCAAATCTATTATCTGTATGCCTTCCGGGGCTCCCATCAGCAAGGTAGAGGCCACACGGAATTATGGCGCAGAGGTGGTATTGGTCCCGGGTGTGTATGATGACGCGGCGGCAGAGGCCGCCCGGCTTACAAAAGAGAAGGGCTATACCTTTGCCCATCCCTTCAACGATGAGCTGGTGATAGCCGGACAGGGGACCATCGGTCTGGAAATTCTGGAGCAGTTGCCCGAGGTGGAGCAGGTGGTGGTTCCTATCGGCGGCGGCGGACTGATTAGTGGCGTGGCCTGCGCAATCAAGAGCCGGAAACCCGGCTGCCGCGTGATAGGCGTGCAGGCGTCCGGCGCGGCCAGCATGTATGTCTCTCAAAAGGAGGGGCATCCGGTGGAGCTGTCCGGCGTTTCCACCATTGCGGATGGCATCGCCGTAAAAAAACCCGGAGATCTGACTTTTGAACTGTGCGCAAAGTATGTCGATGAGATTGTCACCGTGAAAGACGATGAGATTGCCACCGCGATTTTGGCGCTGATGGAGGATCAGAAGACCGTGGCCGAGGGCGCGGGAGCCACACCGGTGGCCGCCGTTATGTTCGGCAAGGTGGACGCAACCGATCGGAAGACCGTCTGTCTGGTCTCCGGCGGAAATGTGGATGTGACTACGCTGTCCCGCATTATCACAAAGGGCTTGTCCAAATCGGGTCGCCTGGCCGAGTTTTCCGCCAAAATTGCGGATAAGCCGGGAAGTCTTCTGGGGCTTCTCCAGATCGTGGCCAATACCGGGGCCAATATCCTCAGTGTCAGCCATGAACGGGAGGATAAGCACTCCGATGTGGGGGCTTGTATCGTGTCTATGGTGCTGGAGACGCGGAACACCCAGCATGTGGACGATATCGAGCGGGAGCTGAGCTCCAGCGGCTATAAGATGCTGGACAAGTAGAGCGGATATTTGCCACATTCGAAAGCCCGAATCTGCCGAAATTGCAATAACTCCGATGTGCGGGTCCTTCCATCCAGAGTATGGCCAGCAAATATAAGGGGCACTGAAAAGGCCCAGCAAAAGCCGACGCACAAGTCGGCTTTTGCCGGGCTTCACCATGCTTAAGCATAATGAAGAATATACCGCGTGGAATAAAGCGGGAAGCCGTATCAATCGTCTTCCTGATTTTTGAGTTACAAATTGTTTAAGACGGCCTATCGGTTGGAGCGCCGCCAGATCTTCTGCTGTTCGGCGGCGGCGATCAGCTTCTCACGGAAATCCGGGTGGGCGATGGAGACCAGCATTTCCGCCCGCTCCCAGGTAGAGCGTCCCGCCAGATTCACCGCGCCGTACTCCGTGACGATGTAGTAGGCCTGGCTGCGGGGGTCGGTGACAATATCTCCGCCGAAATGGGGCAGAATGCGGGAACGGCGGACGCCCGCCTTGTCGATAAACGACGAGGTCATACAGATGAACGCCTTGCCGCCGCGGGACATTGCAGCGCCCGTGAGATAGTCCAGCTGGCCGCCGGTGCCGCTGATTTGGCGCAGCCCCGCGCTCTCGGCGCAAATCTGCCCGTAAAGGTCCACGGCGATACAGCTGTTGATGGAGATCATGTTGTCGATTCGGGCGATGGTCTCCGGCGCGTTGACGTATTCAAGCGGAGCCACCACCACACCGGGGTTCTCATCCACCCAGTCGTATAGGGACTGGGAACCGAACACGATGCCGGTCATGCCTTTGTTGCGGTGGATGGCGCAGTGGGCATTGGTGAGCTTGCCAGAGCGAAACAGCTCGTAGTAAGCGTCACCGCAAAGCTCCGTATGCATTCCCAGATCCTTCAAATCGGACTGGGCCAGCAGCGAGCCCACCACATTGGGCATTCCCCCGATACCTAATTGCAGCGTGGCGCCGGAGGAAATCTGCGGCACGATCTGTTCCGCAATCTTCACATCCTCCTCCGTGGGTCTGGCGATGGGAAACTGAAGCAGGGGAGTATGTTCGCCCTCCACCACGAAGTCCACCTCCGAGATGTGGATGGACTCGTCAAACCCGCCGTAGATGCGGGGCAGATGCTCGTTGACCTCCAGAATGACAACGTCCGCTTTTTCAAGAATCCCACGGGCCACGCCTGCGGCGCAGGAGAGATTGAAGTACCCGTGCTTATCCATCGGCGGCACGCACATCATGGCCACATTCACCGTCAGGAAATGACGGTAATAGGGAACCACGTTTCGGAAAATCATGGGAATGAAATTGCAAAGACCCCTGTCGCAGAGTTTGCGCTCGTATGCGGAGCAGTGCCATGTATTATAGAAAAAGTGCTCCCGGGAGGGGTCGCATTCCGCCACCTGAATGGGGGAGAAAATCAAATTTCCCCGAATTTTTACGTCCTTCAGCTCGTCTCTGCGCGCGGCCAGCGCCGCGTCCAGCAGCGTGGGAAAGCACATATTGGTGGTATAATCCACCCAGTCGCCGGACTTGACCACCCGAACCGCCTGTGCCGGCGTGCGCAGTTTTGTCTGATATTCTGCGAAAACATCCATGTCAGTTTTCCCCTTTCCCTGTAGCGGCCCATCCGGTGTGGAAAATCCGCAGAGTGGTTTTCCGTGTCCGCCGGGGCACGGCCCACACCGTCACGTCCTTCCCCGTGCCTACTGTCACAGCGTGGAAGAAATCCCCCATGGTATCTAGGCAACCGGACGGGCAGCACTCCAGCCCGGCGTCGTTGGCGCTTTTTCTGACCGACAGGGCAGCCTGACCATTGATACCTGCCGGAATCGCGCTTTTCATATTCCTCATGCTGATTGCCTCCTTTTCGATGGGCACCAAAGAGTCGGACCTGCAAACAGGGCATCCCGCGCACTGCGCCACTTCGCCCTGAGGTGTATAGCCGCTGCCGGGGTTTTCCGGATGTCCGGTCATGCCTCTTAATTTTCCAATTCAGCGATAGGATTACCGAACGATTCGGTGAACAATTTGATTATTACAGTACCGGGGATTCCTGTCAACTGCTATTTTCGTATCTCCACCAAAACCAGCTCCCGCCGTTTTGTCGGGCGGGAGCCGGGGGTAGCGGTTCAGGGCTTCAGGCCGAGAAGCAGATGCCGCGTCATTTGAAGGCCGCTCTCCCGCAGGTCAAACAGCTCCTGGCAGACTTTTCACTGAAACAGGATTCCCCGGTGCAGCACGACCAGCTCCCGCAGAGTTTCGTCAGCGTCGGCATCGGTACGGATGGCGCCCTCAGCCTGGCAGCCTTTGATGAGCCAGTGAAGCAGACGGAAGTAGACCCGGGCTGCCTTGATTTTCAGTGTGCCCTGCTCCGGGTATTTCAGGGCATGGATAAAGCTCTTTTACAGCACGTCCTCCCCGGCGCTGATTTCCAGTGCACGGCCCACAAAGTCCGGCAGCTTGTCCGCGGCGGGGGTGTCGCGGTCGGCAAGATATACCGTCTCCAACTCCTGATAGGCGCTGCCCACATGGTCGGCGACCTACAGGGCCAGCTCGTCCTTGCCCTTAAAATAGTGGTAGATATCTCCGATGGAGCAGCCTGCTGCCTGAACAATCTCATCCACAGACATATTTTCAAAGCCCTCCCGGTCAAAGAGATCCAACGCCACAGTCTGAATGTGGATGCGCATTTCCAGAGCCTGCTTTTTCCGGGCTGTCAGCCATTCCGCCATACCAGTATCCTCCTCCCAGCAGATTTTTACGTTCCTGTAAGCGACAGAAAATCAATAATCAAGCGATATTCTGAATTATTCTGCCATAAAGACATTTGATATTTTGGATTCTATATCCTTATTCCGCTGGATTCAATGAAAGCCTACGATACTCCCGGCAAAGGCACCGGACCGAGAGGCAGCAGGCCAGCCCTTCTGCGGCGGGAACTGCGACCCAGATCCCGGTCACGCCCAGGAGCTTTGGAAGCAGCAGAATACCGGATGTCAGGAATATAAAGGTCCGCAAAAAGGACAGGACCGCCGATACTTTGCCGTTGGACAGTGCCGTAAACATTGCGGAGGTAAAAATATTTACACCGCAAAACAGAAAACTGAACGAAAATATCCGAAAGCCCTGCGCCGCAATGTGATACACAGCGCTGCCCAATTCCGCAAACAGCCCCACAAGGGCGGTTCCGCCCACAAGGCAGGCAAGAAACACCGCCGGCGAAGAAATCAGGATAAACCGCAGGCAGATGCCCAAAATTGCTTTCAGCTTTTGCCTGTCACCGCTGCCGTAATTGTAGCCGATCACCGGCGCAACCCCCATGGAAAAACCGATGTGGAGCGTACTGAGCAGGAACTGTGCGTAGAGGAGGATGGTGACGGCCGCCACGCCATCCTCGCCCATCAGCTTTATCATGGTACGGTTAAAGAGCAGTGTGGTTATGACGGTTGCCAGCTGGCCGACCATTTCAGAGCTGCCGTTCAGGCAGCTTTCCAGTACCATGCTGCCATTCCATTTGGGTTTACAAAAATACAGCGCTCCGCGCCGGTGGACCGTGAAATAAATAAGACCCACGGCTGCTGGCGTAAGATATCCAATTCCTGTTCCCAGCGCCGCACCGCGAATCCCCATATGACAGAGGGCAATAAACACAAAGTCCAAGATAATATTGAGAATACCTGCACAAATGGAAAGTGCGGAGCCGAGACCTGGTTTTCCTGCGGTGACAAAAAGACTTGCAAACAGAGTTTGCAGGATGTTGGCAGGAATAAACAGAAGAAGTGTTCCCAAATAGGCTTTTGCATAGGGAAACAACCGGTCGCTGGCACCCAACAGCCGTAAAATATTGTCCAACCAGATCAGGCCTCCTGCCATAATTGCCGTGCCGATGACCAGCCCCACCATGAAAAGCAAGGTGAAGTTATCTTTGGCTGTTTGCTCCTGCCCTTCGCCCATGTTGCGGGCGATGACGGCATTGCCGCCGGTTGCCAGCATGGTTCCAAGGCCTACAGTCAGATTGATAACGGGGCAGACGATGTTGATGGACGCCAAAGCGTCGGTGTTTACAAAATGGGATACGAAGATCGTATCGACAATCGTGTAGAGCCCCATAAATACCATCATGATCATGGTGGGGAGAGCAAAGCGTAAGAGCTGCGCTCCGTTAAATTCCTTTGCAAGCGTGTTTTGCCGTTTGTTCACTTGATCGTACCTCCTCTGTTTTAGGAGAAAGTACGAAGCGCTGTGTCGGGTAACCGAATTCCAAAAGCAGCTCTTTTTCCGCAAAGCCAAGCTGCTTGAGCATCTTGCGGTGGCCTGTATCGGCGCGATCTCCGGCCCGATAGGTGGTCATACTGACTTCCCGGCCAGGCAGCAGATCTTCCATCAGCTTATCCAGAAAAACTCTCTGGACGCCGCTGCTTCGATACTGCGGATGCACCCCCATAAACTCAATACTGCCGCCGGCATAGGAAAACGCCAGAATGCCAACGGCCATATCGCCATCCTTCAAAATCAGAGCCTGCTTTTGCCGAATGCTGTCCTTCAGTTTTTTTATGTAGTCCGCTTCATCCAGATGGGGGTATCCATCAATGACCAGCCGGGTCAGTTCCATCCACGCAGGAATGTCGGCCAGCTCTGCAAAGCGGATGTTGGATTTTTTTATTCTTGCATTTTGCACTCCGTTCTGCAAGGAAAATCGCAGCTGCAAGGGATAAAAGGACTGTCGTCTGCGGTATTCTGCGGGTGGAAGCTTATACATGGCCTTAAACGCGACCGTAAATGCCTGCTGACTTTCATATCCGCCGATCAGGGCTATATCCAGGATGGGCTTTTTTGAGAAGATCAGCAGCTTTGCACATTCAGTGAGCTGACGCCGCAGCGCATAGTCGTGGATGGTCATGCCGACGGTCTCGGTGAACATCCGGTGCAGGTGATATTTGGAATAGTGAACTGCGTCTGCCAGTGCATTCAGCTCCAGTTTGCCGTTAAGGTGTTCTTCGATGTAGGCAAGCACGGTTTCGATGCTGGGAACGGTATGATTTTCCATAGGACTTCCTCCTTTCCGCAAAATAGGGTATCAGGTGAGCGTACCGCAGTTTTTACATTTCTTGCGAATTAAGCGAGTGACGGCTGCTTTATTACGGATTATAAAACAGAATTGGATACTTGAATCGAGAAATTTGCCGTCCTTTTTCCCCAGAGTGTCCCGTTGGATAAGCGGATAAAACAGGAAACGGTATGACCGAAGTCATACCGCCCTGTTAAAATCCTATAAACCTGTTTTACGAAAGCCGCGCAATCCTCCGGCTTTCGCCGCAGAGCGGAAGCGAAGCAGCACCGGCTGTAAGAGATTACTCAATCACCCGAACGCGGATGACGCCGTTCAGGGCCTTTACATCGTCGATGACCGTGTGGTCGATATGGGTGTCCAGATCCACCACGGTATAGGCATAGCGATCCCGGGACTTGTTGCTCATGTTTGCCACGTTCACGTCTTCCCGGCTGAGAAGCCTTGTGATATTGGCCAGCATGGCAGGAATGTTTTTGTGGATGATGCACATACGCATCACGCCGCTGCGGGGGAAATTTACGGGAGGCAGGTTCACGCTGTTGCGGACGTTGCCGGTTTCCAGATACTCCGTCAGCTCATCCACCGCCATCACCGCGCAGTTCTGCTCACTCTCCGGCGTGGAGGCGCCCAGATGGGGGAAGGGAATGACCCGCTTGCTTTGCAGCAGTTTGTTGTTTGGAAAATCGGTGACATACCAGGAGACCTTGCCGGTTTCAAGGGCGGCGAGAATTGCGTCGTCGTCTGCGATCTCGCCCCGGGCCAGATTGAGAATCCGTACGCCCCGCTTCATGTTTGCGATTGCGGCGGCGTCAATGGTGTGATAGGTCTTTTCGGTAAAGTGTATGTGTGGGGAGATGTAGTCCGCCCGGCGGTACAGCTCGTTCACATCCTTCACCACGTGGATGTGGCGATCCAGCCTCAGCGCGGTGTCCACGCTGAGGAAGGGGTCGTAGCCGTATACGTCCATGCCCAGAGACAAACAGATATTGGCCACCAGTGCGCCGATGGCCCCAAGGCCGATGATGCCGATGGTCTTCTTATAGATTTCAGGCCCTGCGAAAGCGGATTTGCCCTTTTCCACAATGGTGGTGACGTCCACGCCGGCGGCGGCCTGACTGCGGACCCAGTTGGAGGAACCCTCCACATCCCGGGACGACAGCAGCATGGCGCACAGCACCAGCTCCTTCACGGCGTTGGCGTTGGCTCCCGGCGTGGAGAACACGGCGATGCCGCTTGCCGAGCACCGGTCGATGGGGATATTGTTCACGCCCACCCCGGCTCTGGAGATGACCAGCAGGTTCCGGGGAAACTGGTAATCCAACAGCTTGGCGGAGCGGACCAGAATGCCGTCCTCGTTTTCCTCGCTGTCAGAGACCACGTAGGTCTCCCGGTCCAGTTTGTTCAGCCCCACAGGAGAGATTTTGTTGAATGTTTTGATGTGGTACATGGCGATTAGCCTCCAGGGCGGTCCCAGCGGACCGCAATACTTGCGGCGGAACGTGCGGCGCCGAGCGCCGCTTCCGTCACAGCATCTTCAGTATAGGGCGGAGCGGAAGGCGCCGTCAATGAGCGAAAGAACGAAATCCGACCTTCTTTGCACCGGGTTTTTGTAGAAAAGGTATTACTCTTTCTGCCAGCTGCGGGATTTTACCGCCTTATCGGTAAAAAGTCCTCGGTTTTCACTGAATTTTTCAATTTTTCTGAATTTTTTACTTGCAAAATAGGGAAACTTGCCATATAATATAAGGCTGTGCAAAATAACGAGAAATACTTGCGTACCGCGGGAAGCGGCGTGTGGCATGGGGTCCGCCGGGACCCGGCCATACAGGAGGAGAAGAACAGATATGCAGAACGAAAAACTGAGAAACGTCGCCATCATTGCCCACGTTGACCACGGCAAGACAACTCTGGTAGACCAGATGCTCAAGCAGGGCGGCGTGTACCGCGAAAATCAGGAGGTCGTGGAGCGGGTTATGGACTCCGGCGATCTGGAGCGGGAGCGCGGTATTACGATTTTGGCGAAAAACACCGCCATTCGCTACAAGGACGTGAAGATCAACGTGGTGGACACCCCGGGCCACGCGGATTTCGGCGGCGAGGTAGAGCGTATTTTGAAAATGGTCAACGGCGTCATTCTGCTGGTGGACGCCGCCGAGGGCCCTATGCCCCAGACCCGCTTCGTGTTGAGCAAGGCGCTGGAGCTGGGCCACCGGGTCATCGTGGTGGTGAACAAGATCGACCGCCCCGACCAGCGTATCCACGAGGTGGTGGACGAGGTGCTGGAGCTGTTGATGGATTTGGACGCCACCCCGGAGCAGCTGGACAGCCCGATGCTGTTCTGCTCTGCACGGCAGGGTATCTGCTCCTATACGCCGGATAATCTGGGTACCGACCTGGTTCCCCTGTTTGAGACCATTCTCCAGTATATTCCCGCGCCGGAGGCGGACACCGATCAGCCCTTCCAGATGCTGGTTTCCTCCATTGACTATAACGATTTCGTGGGCCGGATTGCCATCGGCCGCATTGAGCGGGGCGCTTTGAAGCAGAACCAGGAGATTGCGGTGTGCAACTATCACGACCCGGAGGCCCTCCTCCGCAAGGCCAAGGCCACCGCCCTCTATGAGTTCGAGGGCCTCAGCCGTAAGTCTGTCACCGAGTCCACCGCCGGCAATATCATTGCCATGAGCGGCATTCCGGATATCACCATCGGCGACACCATCTGCGACCCCACCGCCGTGGAGGCGCTGCCCTTTGTGAAGATCTCCGCTCCCACCATGGAAATGACCTTCTCCGTCAACGATTCGCCCTATGCCGGACGGGAGGGAAAGTTCGTCACCTCCCGGCAGCTCCGGGACCGTCTGTTCAGGGAGACGCTAAAAGATGTGTCCCTGAAGGTCTCCGACACGGAGACCTCCGACTCCTTCAATGTGGCGGGCCGGGGCGAGATGTCCCTCAGCATTTTGATCGAGACCATGCGCCGGGAGGGCTATGAGTTTCAGGTATCTCCCCCGCGTGTGCTCTATGAGGAGATCGACGGGAAAAAATGCGAACCTATTGAGCGCCTTGTGGTGGACGTACCCGGCGACAGCGTGGGCGCGGTCATAGAAAAGCTGGGCCAGCGGAAGGCGGATATGCTGGAGATGACTCCGGTGGGAAACCGTATGAAGATCGAATTTTTGATTCCCGCCCGCGGCCTTTTCGGTTACCGGAACGACTTCCTCACCGACACCAAGGGCGAGGGCATTATGGCCTCCGTTTTTGACTCCTACGCCCCCTATAAGGGCGATATCCAGCGCCGGGGCACCGGCTCCATGATCTCCTTTGAGACCGGCGAGTCCATTACCTATGGCCTGTATAACGCGCAGGAGCGGGGAACGCTGTTCATTGGCGCCGGTGTACCGGTGTACAGTGGAATGATTATTGGGGTCAGCCCCCGCAGCGAGGATATGACCGTCAATGTCTGCAAGAAAAAGCAGCTGACCAACACCCGCGCCTCCGGCTCCGACGACGCATTGCGTCTGGTCCCCCCCAAGCAGATGAGCCTGGAGCAGAGCCTGGAATTTTTGGCGGACGATGAGCTGCTGGAGGTCACCCCAAAGAGTCTTAGGATGCGCAAGCGTATTCTGGACCACGAAAAGCGCATGAAGTCCATCCACGGCAAGAAGTAAGAAACGGCCGACGCGGTTCCGCAGGTTCGCTTGCCCGAAAATAAAACCCGCGGGAGGTAATGCCTCCCGCGGGCTTTTTAATCTGTTCAATTCCGCAGGAGCTTGATCACCTGCTCCGTATCCTGCGGGGTCATGTCGGCCATGGGGTGCATCAGACCCTTGGGGAGTTTGCAGATGACAAAGACGCCCGTAATGTCCACGATGCCCGTTTCTCCGGCAGAGTCCACCAGATAAGCCGTCATATTGGCCGGCAGATTTTTCCTGTCGCGGTTCTTATCCATCAGAATATAATAAAAGCCACGGTACAGTGAGAACATGTCCACCTCCGTGGACTGGAGTCCGGCGATGCTTTCATGGATTTCCTCAATTCGGTCGGTTGGGACCTTCATGTAGCAGATGGCCTGACCGGGGAATTTCACGAGAACGGTGGTTTTTCCCATAAAATCGCGCTCCTTTCCGGATATCCTGCCGTCGAGTACCGCTGGCGGAGGGACTTTTTATAAAGAATAGTTTAATGGATTTACGCGGTGATGTCAATGCGCGGAAACTTTTTTGGCCTCCGCGACGTCTAAAAAATGATATACAACGCGGTGAGTGCCGCGAGATTTTTTGTCGGACTGGAGGAATGTAATCTTATGAGAAAGAGAATGTTCAGATTGCTGACCCTGCTGCTGTGTGCCGCCATGCTGACGATTTCAGCCGCCGGGGTGAACGGAGGCGAAACGGAAAGTACGTGGCTGAGTCCCAAACTGCTGGAGGGAACGCTGAGCCGCGGGGCGGATGGCCTTCTGAAACTGACCGATAAGAGCGGCGAAAAGACCATCGTCCATCTCAGCGAGGCCACCTGCATAGTGAACGCGGAAACGGGAACGGCGGTGGATTTGGATAATGTGAAGGATGGGGAGACCGTGCAGGTGTATGTCCGTCCCGCCATGACCCTGCTCCCCCCAGCCGAGGCTGTGGCGGTGCTGGTCCTCTGCAAACTGCCCAAGGGCGCTCCAGCCCCTGCTTATCAGCAGGTGACGGCGGTTGATGCGGTTGATGAAAGCGGCATCACCGTCACCATCAGGGAGGGTGGGAAGATGACGGTCACATCCTCTGCCAGTATCGCGCCCTATCGGACAAAAAACGTTGTCACCTATCGGGACCTGATCCCCGGAACCTGGTTTTTGACATGGATCGACGGCGCGGCGATTGACCGGGTGGTCCTGTTTCCCTATGACAGCCTGCCCTTCACCGACGTGGCAAAGGACAACTGGGCCTATGACGAGATTCTCGGCGTCACATCGAAGGGCCTGATGCGCTGTGACGAGACGCTGGAGTTTCGCCCGGTCGACGCCCTGACCCGGGCGGAGATGGTGCAGGCGCTCTACCATATGGCGGGCTGCCCCGTGGTGATTCAATCCATGCCTGATTTCACCGATGTGCAAAGCGGAGGAGAGTATATCAACGCCCTGACGTGGGCCGTGGGCAACAAACTGGTCAGCGGGTATGGCGACAACACCTTCCGGCCCGACGCTCCCGTGACCCGCCAGCAGATGGCGGTGTTTCTCTATCGATGGGAAGTGCACCGGGGCGGTGGTTTCCAGGGCGCGTGGATGCTTCTGCTGGACTACCCCGACCGGGACAGTATTTCGGATTACGCATATAAGAGCATCGCATGGTGTACCATCGACGGCATCCTGACCGGCCGGTCCGACGGGACGCTGGCCCCCGGCACCCCCGTGACCCGCGCTGCCGCCGCGGCCATGATGCAGCGGTATCTCGACCATCAGGCCGACGCGCAGAGTGCCAGCTGACAATCAAGGGCAATCCTGCGCAATTCGCTGCTGTTGTCTGAAAGCAAGCTGCCCGCCGCGCGGCGGGCAGCTTGCTTTTTTACGCGAATACTGCCTGCACCAGCACCATATAAAGGGCGGTCCCCCCGGCGATGGACAGCAGCACATTGCCCTTCCACCGGTGGAGCAGGACGACAGCGAGCATCGCCGCCGCCTCGGGAATTCCGTGGGGCGGGGTGGTAAAGGAGACGCCGCGCAGGCAGTAGACCACCAGGAGTCCCATGGCGGCGGCGGGCAGGAGCTTCCCCAGGTATGTGACTGTTTTCGGCACGGCCTTTCCCTCCGGCAGCAGGAGAAACGGCAGCCATCTGGTCAGCTGGGTCCCCAGTGCCACGGCCAAAATCATAATCAGCGTTTGTGCTGCGGTCAGATACACAGCTTCTTCCTCCGTCCCAACAGAATTGCCACGATCACCAGCATGGAGGGGATGACCAGGTTGTCCGGGCCGAACAGGATCAGACACACCACCGTGGCGCAGATGCCTATGACCCCGGCGGGACGGTTCTCCCGCTTTTTCCACTGCTCCAGGAACAGAACCACGAATAGCGCCGTCAGGGCAAAGTCCAGACCGGTGGTGTCAAAGGGGATGAAATCCCCCAGAAAGCCGCCCAGAGCCGTGCCTCCCACCCAGTAAGAATAGTCCAGCAGGGAGATGGAGAGATAGAAGTTTTTCCGGTCAACGCCCTCCGGTGGGCCCACAGTGGAGATTAAAGAGAATGTTTCGTCGCACAAAACGTAAATCAGAGGAATGCGGGCTTTGCCAAGACCGCGGTACTTTTCCAGCATGGACAATCCGTAAAAAAGATGACGGGCGTTCACCATGCAGGACAGGAGGAATGTCTGAACCGGGTCAAAGACCGTGGTCAGCAGGGAGATTGCCACAAACTGCATACTGCCGCCGAAAGCGATGGCGCTCATGAGTGTGGACCACAGAGGGCCATAGCCCTTTGCGTTCATCAAAACGCCATAGGCGATGCCAAGGAAGAGAAACCCGGTTAAAACAGGGACCGTATAGGGAAACGCGGCGCGAAGGGCGGTATAAAAGCTACACTGGTGCAGTTCATCAGAGTGAGTGTCCATCTTCTCAGATTTCCTGTTCCGCCCGCAGCCGGTCCAGTCTTCTGTTGCGGAAGTAGAGGGCCGTATCGGTCCCGACCATCAGAAAATTCAGCACATACAGAAAAAACACCCAGTCAAACCGCACCAGAATTTTATTCAGCATACCGCAGATGTACCCCACCTCGATGATGAGCAAAAAGGACAGGCTCTTTCCCACGGCGGATCGGGTGGTCCAGGATTTCCAGATATTCATGGGCCAGGAAAGACCGAAGCAGATCATCATAATTGCCTCAAAAATACTCATGGAAGTTCTCTTCTTTCTTTTGAAATGAAACCCGCGCCGGCCCGGCGGGACCGGCGCGGGTTTCCGTGACCAATGGCAGTGCTACGTGATTCACGGCTTTCGCCTTACATTTTCTCCGGTGCATCCACGCCGATGAGCCTCAGGCCGTTCCGCAGAACCACACGGGTGCAGTCCGCCAGCTTCAGCCGGGCCCCTGCCACGCCAGCGGGTTCACCCTTAATATGACAGACCGTGTAAAACCGGTGGAAGCAGCCCGCAAGCTCCTGTAAATACCGGTTGATGAAGGACGGGTCATAGTCCCTGGCCGCGATGCGGATGATCTCGCAGAATTGGGCCAGCTGCTTCACCAGTGCCTGCTCTGTCTCCCCGTTCACCAGCGCCATGTCGATGTCCGCCGCGGCGGGGACACGCAGCCCCTCGCCCTCCATGGTCATAAGCAACGAGCAGATGCGGGCATGGGCATACTCCACATAGTACAAAGGGTTCTCGCTGTCTTCCCTAACGGCGAGGCCCAGATCGAACTCCATCTGGGTATCGGGTTTGGAATTGAAGAACCACCGGGCGGCATCCACCGGCACCTCGTCGAGAAGGTCGCTCAGGGAGATGGCCTTTCCGGTGCGTTTGCTCATGCGGACCGCTTCGCCGTCCCGCAGAAGCTTTACCAGCTGCATCAGCACGATGTCCAGCTTTCCAGAGCCGTTGAGGCCAAGCGCGTCCAACGCGCCCTTCAGCCGGGCCACGTGGCCGTGGTGATCGGCACCCCAGATGTTGATGACTTTGTCAAAGCCCCGGACGGCGAACTTGTTGCGGTGATAGGCGATATCGGCGGCAAAATAGGTGTAGAACCCGTTGGCGCGGCGAAGGACGTCGTCCTTCAGGTCCAGCTTTTCGATTTCCGCCTCTTTTTTCCCGGATTTGCGGAGATTGTCCGCCAGAATTTCAGCCGTTTTCAGCCACAGCGCCCCATCCTTTTCATAGGTGAAGCCCGCCTCGGCCAGCTTGTCCACCGTCTCAGCGACATAGCCGGACTTATGGAGCGTGGACTCGTAAAACCAGGTGTCATATTCGATCTTATACCGGGCCAGGTCGGACTTCATCTTGGGCAGGTTCACATCCAGACCAAATCGGGACAGAGTGTTCCGGCGGGTCTCCGCATCCGCGTCTGCCAACGCGTCGCCGTGCTGTGCGCGATAGGCCTCGGCAAGATCGCGGATGTCCTCTCCCTGATAGCCGTCCTCCGGGAAAGGAACGTTTTCTTCACCGTGAATGAGTTGGAAATAGCGGGCTTCGATGGACTGGGCGAACTTGTCGATCTGATGGCCCGCGTCGTTGACGTAGAACTCCCTGGAGACGTCCGCGCCGCAGGCGGCGAGGACGGAGGCCAGCGTATCCCCCAGCACGCCGCCGCGGGCGTTGCCCATATGCATGGGGCCCGTAGGGTTGGCGGAGACGAATTCCACCATGATCTTCCGGCCCACGAGATCGTCACAGGTGCCGTAGTTGTCTCTCTCGGTCTCCACGGCGCCCAGCACATCCTGGAACCATGCCTGCCCCAGATGAAAATTCAAAAAGCCCGGGCCGGCGATCTCGGCGGAGTCGAAATAACTTCCCTCCAGAGCGAGACGCTCCAAAAGCGCCTGGGCGATGGCCCGGGGAGGTTGGCGCAGAGTCTTGGAGGCTGCAAGGGCGAAGGTGGTGGTGAAGTCGCCGTTTTTCGAGTCCTTGGGGATTTCAACCGGGGCCCGGGCGATCTCCGCCCCAGGCAGAACCCCGTCGGCCACGGCCGCGTGGTAGGCGCTCATCGCCAGCTCCGCCGCCTGATCTTTCGCTTTTTGGATCATATGGATCATGGTTCATGTACCTCTTTCATTGGTGTCATCATTTGATGTGGGAGGACCCAACAGCAAAAAAGCCCCATGCACTTTAGGTCAGCTTTTGGGCCGCACGCGAATTTTAAACGTATTCTTCCCCGTGGCGGTGTGCTCTACCGCAATGGAGTATTTGATCTCCAAAAGACCGCCCCGCTCCGTTAGATTATGGCGCAGCAGACTGGTCTGGATGTCTACGCTCAGCTCGCCCATAGGCGTTTCATATAAAGACGTATGCTGCCGGCCCTCCTCGAAGACCATCTGGGAGTTTACCTTACCCGACCGGGTCAGAAGGACTCTGGGACCACGCAGCTCAAACGTGGTGGTGGTGCCCTCCATGCCGGTGAGGGTGCTTTCCTCATAGCGCAGCAGCATCCCGCCCGGGATCATGGCCATCGTCCCCTCGGTCGTCAGCTCCGTGTCGTCCGGGTCGCAGCCGTCGAAATACTGCTCTCCCCGGACGGAGAGGATAACCGGGAAAGGCGTGGACTCAGTATCGGTCGATATCAATTTGATTGGCTCCATGGCGCAAGTCCTCCTGCAAAAACCAGGAGGCGGTTTCCTTGAAACTCTCCACCCGGTCGCTGACATAAAATGTGGCGTCTCCCTGACGGGTTTCGTCGTTCCGAAGCCCCTGGGACTTCAGCATCCGCTTCAACTCAAAGGCGGATTCCTCTCCTGCAGACACCAACTCCACCCCCGGCCCCATAACCCCGGCGATGATCTCCGTCAGCAGGGGATAGTGTGTGCAGCCCAGAATCAACGTGTCGATGCCCGTTTCCCGCATGGGTTCCAGATATTCCCGCGCCATGGTCTCAATAACCACGTCGCCCTTGTGAAACCGCCCGTTTTCTACCAGAGGGACGAACAGGGGACAGGCTTTTGCAAATACCCGAATGTCCGGGTCCAGCTCTGCCAGCGTTTTTTCATAAGTACCTGCCCGGACGCTGGCCTGCGTAGCGATCATGCCCACCCTTTTGTTTTTTGTCACGGCGGCCGCACGGGCGCAGGTGGGCTCCACCACGCCCACCATGGGCAAATCGTTTTCTGCCCTGAGTGTTGGCAAAGAGGTGGTGGACACGGTGCCGCAGGCAATCAGAATCGCCTTTAGATCAAAGGAGCGCAGGAACCGCACGTCCTGCCGGGCATATTTCAAAATTGTCTCCCGGGATCGGCCCCCGTAAGGGACGCGGGAGGTATCTCCAAAGTAAATAAGATCCTCTTCCGGTAAAATTTTTTTTAAAGAGCGGACGGCAGTCAGTCCGCCGAGGCCGGAGTCGAATACACCGATGGGCCGATTATCCATGCAAAGTGCCTCCAAATCTGTGACTGGGAAGACTATATCTTAATAATATAGCCTCAACTTGACCATTATACTATGTATATTTGCCTCCGGCAAGTCAGATTTTAGGCTTTTTTCCCGGTTTTTTAGGTGGAATTTCAGAATCGGATTTGATATAATGCTGAAAGAAATGAGCGATACGGTCGAGAGAACTGGAACAGGAAGGTGTTTGTCGTGAAGATCGAGTTGACGGAACAGCAGTACCGCTATCTGCTGGACTTGGTATACATAGGAAATTGGGTGATGAACTCCGCCCGTGAAGACGACCGCATCAAGGAGTATGACAATGTGGAGAGCCTGATCTTCTCCCGTTGTCCCGCCCACGGGATGCGAAAGCTGGTGGAGAGGCTGGATGGGGAGATTATCCCCTCCCGCGCGTTTGCAGACGGCGGTATCCACGAGGCCATCGCGGATTATGAGGACGTGGTGTTCTATGAGATTCTGGCGGAGGAGCTGGCCCTGCGGGATATGGACGGAGAGCCCATGACCCGGGAGAACTACAACGAATTAATGGAGCGTATCGACACTTATATGGACGAATTCGAAGAACACGGTACGGATCACGTCTGTGTGGATCTGGATGAATAGGACTGCGGTGCTGAGTTAAGAGAAAACGAGGAGGAAAACCTTATGACAGAAAAGGCAAAAGTCTATTTTGCGGATTTCCGCGCTCCCAGCTGGCGGGAAAATCTGCCGCAGAAGCTGGCGCGGCTGATCATGACCGCCGGCTTCGGCGACATTGATATGGACGGGAAATACGTGGCGATCAAGATGCACTTCGGCGAGCCGGGAAATCTGGCGTATCTGCGGCCCAACTGGGCCAAGGCTGTGGTGGACCTCATCAAGTCCCAGGGGGGAAAGCCCTACCTGACGGACTGCAACACGCTGTATGTGGGCGGGCGGAAAAATGCGCTGGACCATATTGAATCTGCTTATGTCAACGGCTTTTCACCCTTTTCCACCGGTTGCCACATCCTGATCGGAGACGGCCTGAAGGGTACAGACGAGGTGCTGGTGCCAGTAGAGGGCGGCGAATATGTGAAAGAGGCCAAGATCGGCCGGGCCGTGATGGACGCGGACGTATTTGTCTCCCTGACCCATTTCAAGGGTCATGAGCAGACCGGTATGGGCGGAACGCTGAAAAACATCGGCATGGGCTGCGGCTCCCGGGCGGGCAAGATGGAGATGCACAGTTCCGGAAAACCCTTCGTGAAGCAGAAACGGTGTATCGGCTGCGGCGCCTGTGCGAAGATTTGCGCCCACGATGCGCCCCATATCATAGACCGCAAGGCGACCATCGACCAGGACAAGTGTGTGGGCTGCGGTCGGTGTCTGGGCGTATGCCCAAAAGACGCCGTCTGCGCCGCCAACGACGAGGCGCCTGCGATCCTGAATAAAAAAATAGCGGAGTACACCAAGGCGGTGGTGGATGGGCGGCCCTGCTTCCACGTGTCGCTGGTGCGGGACATCTCCCCCAACTGCGATTGCCACGGAGAGAACGACGCGCCCATCACTCCGGACGTGGGTATGTTTGCCTCCTTTGACCCGGTGGCGCTGGATCAGGCCTGTGCCGACGCGGTAAACGCGCAGCCCGCGATGCCCGGTTCCGTGCTTTTCGACAAGGGGCATGACTGCACCTGCGGCGACAACCTCACCGCCGCCCATGCGGATACCGACTGGCGGGTGTGTTTGGAGCACGGGGAAAAGCTTGGCCTTGGAACCCGGGAATATGAATTGATTAAAATATAAGAGGCGCGGGCTTCGGAAATTTCCGAAGCCCGCGTTTATTTCAGCTCGTCCAGCGTCAGAGTGAAGCTGCCCATGAAGGTGCCCAGAAAATATTCCACCTCCGGAAGGCCGAAGCCCTCCAGCGCGGCGCGGGTCTGCCGGGCCGCATCCCGGAATTCGCCGTTTCCGGCCTTGACCTCCTCCACGCACTTGATATAGGCGGACAGCTTGTCTCCCGCCTTGACCAAAATACGGATCTCCGGGTCGGAGACCTCCAGAATCGACCCGTAGGCCCCCTGCAGCTCCGGCGGCAGCATTTCCAGCAGCTTCCGGTTGGCCACCGCCTCCACCTCTTTGTAGGCGGAGCGGATGGCGGGGTTAAAGTATTTGATGGGCGTGGGCATATCGCCGGTGAGGATCTCCGATGCATCGTGATACAGCGCCGCCACGGCCACTGCCCCGGCGTCCACATGGCCGCCGAAGCGCTCGTTGCGGATGACCGCCAGCGCGTGGGCCAGCACCGCCGCCTGATGGCTGTGCTCCTGCACGTTTTCCATGGCGGTATTTCGCATCAGCGCCCAGCGAGAGATGAACCGCAGGCGGGAAAGGTATGCAAAAAAGTGGCTTTTCATCGCGTCTCCTCCAATTCTCCCAGCAGGGCGGAGCCCTTTACACCGGTGATGCGGGTGTCGATCACCCGGTTGTGGAGCGTTTCATCCCCGTGTACCAGAACCTCCATATAATTGGGGGCGTGGCCGGAAAATCCGCCGTTTTTGGGCTGCTCATACAGCACGGGGTAGACCCGCCCCACGCAGCCGGAGAGATACGCGCGGTGGAGCTCGTCCGCCAGGTTGGCGGCCCGGCTGGCCCGGTCCTCCTTTACGGAGGACGGCACCTGCTCCATCTTTGCTGCGGGGGTGCCGGGGCGGATGGAATAGGGAAAAATGTGCATCCGGGCAAAGCCGCACCGGCGGATGAAGTCCAGAGACCGGGCAAATTCCTCCTCCGTCTCGCCGGGGAAGCCCACGATCATGTCGGTGGTGACTGCCGGGCGGTCAAAGTGGGCGTTCAGCAGCTCCACGGATTGGAGATACCGGGCGGTGTCGTATTTCCGGTTCATGCGCCTGAGAGTCGCGTCACAGCCGGATTGCATGGACAGATGGAACTGGGGGCAGAGATTGGGGAGCTTTGCTGCCCGGAGGCAGAAGTCCTCGGTGATGCTTCGGGGCTCCAGACTCCCCAGCCGCAGCCGAAGGCCCGGCGCGGCGGCGCTGATGGCCTCTGTCAGATCTATGAGGCTCTGCCCGGTTTTCAGGTCCGCGCCCCAGGAGGAAATTTCAATGCCAGTCAGAACGATTTCCCGGTAGCCCGCCTTTTCCAGCTCCCGTGCCCGCTCCGCCGCCGCGTTTGGCGGCAGGGACCGGATCGGCCCGCGGGCATAGGGAATAATGCAGTAGGAACAGAAGTTGACGCATCCGTCCTCCACCTTCAGCATGGCGCGGGTGCGGCCCTCCAGGCCTCCGGCGGGGAGAACCTCGAACGCGCGGCGGTCAAAGGCCCGGTCCATGGACTCCATGGGCCGGCGGTCCTCCAGCTCCTGCTCCAGAAGGTCCAGAAAGCCCATCCGGTCGCCGGTGCCGGAGATCAGATCCACATCCAGTTTCCGCACATCTTCCGGGTGGGTCTGGGCATAGCACCCGCATACGGCCACCACTGCGCCCGGATGCTCTCTCCGGGCGCGGGAGAGCATTTGGCGGGACTTCCGGTCGCTGACGGCGGTGACGGAGCAGGTGTTGACAACATAGGCGTCCGCGCCGCCGGTAAAAGGCACGATTTCATGCCCCCGGCGGCGGAGCTCCTGTTCCATGGCCTGAGTCTCATACTGATTTACCTTGCAACCCAGGGTGTAAATGGCGATTTTCATGGATTCTCCTTGCTATTTCAGACAATTTTCTTTATAATAAAGCTTTAAACGGAATTGCATCGCAATTGGAGCAATTCCATTATACTTGCAATTTATCTCTGGGGCAAGCCCCAATCAAAGGAGTGTTTCCGATGATCTATCTGGATCACGCCGCCACCACGCCGGTGCCCAAAGCGGTGGCGGACGAGATGTACCGTGTGCTGACGGAGGAGTACGGCAATCCCAGCTCCCAGTATGCCTACGGCCGGGAGGCGCGGCGACTGGTGGACGCTTGCCGCGGGGAAATTGCAGCCGCTCTGGGCTGTGAGCCGGGGCGGTTGTTTTTCACCGCCTGCGGCACGGAGTCCGACAACTGGGCGTTTACTGCCGCTCTCTGGCAAAACCGGCGGGTGGGGAAGCACATTGTTACCACCGCCGTGGAACACAGCGCGATTCTGGAGCGGTGCAGATGGCTGGAACAAGACGGATACGAGGTCACCCGCCTGGCGCCGGACCGGGACGGGAACATTCCGACGGAAAAGGTACTGGAAGCCGTCCGGCCAGACACGGCGTTGGTGAGCGTCATGCTGGTGAACAACGAGACGGGGAACGTCTACCCCGTGACGGAAATTGCCGCCGGGCTTCGGGCGAGGAACAAAGAGACCCTGCTGCATACTGACGCGGTGCAGGGCTTTTTGAAGATACCCTTTTCCGCGCGGACGCTGGGCGCGGATTTCATCTCCCTCTCCGCCCATAAGATCGGCGGTCCCAAAGGCATCGGCGGACTGTACATCGGTGAACGGGTGCGCAGTCCCCGCCCCCTCCTGCCCGGAGGCGGACAGGAGTCCGGCTTCCGCGCCGGAACGGAGGCCACCGCCCAGATCGCGGGATTTGCAAAAGCAGCGGAGCTTCGGATGGAGGGCCTTTCGGAAAAGCTGCGGCACATGGCGGAGATCAAAGCCTACGCCATGGAGCGTCTTGCGGAGATTCCGGACCTTCGGTTCATTGCAAAGGGGACCGCGCCCCATGTGCTGTCTATCTCCATGCCCGGTTATCCCAGTCAGAACGTGGTGAATGACCTTTCAGACGCGGGCATCTGCATCTCCGCCGGGTCCGCCTGCCATCAGGGAAAACCAAGTCAGGTGACGGCGGCGCTGGGTCTTGAGAAAAAGGTGGCCGCCGGGGTGGTGCGGCTGAGCTTTGGCCCGGAGACCACCAGGGAAGAGATTGATGCGGCCGCCGCTGCGCTGAAAAAACACCATGATACGCGCTTTCCCATGCTATGACGTCACCGAAGGCGCTATATCCCTGACGCCTTCGAGACTCTTTGACATTTCCGGCCGCCGCGCCGGATACCGGAATACAGACGGAGTGGAAGAGCGCTTTAATTTACAGATTATCTGAGGTATTTTATGTTTTCCGTCCTTTGCCAAAAGCCCGGCTTTTACGGGCGGCTGTGGAAGCTGGCGCTTCCCATTATTCTGCAAAATCTTATAACCACATCCCTGGGATTCGTGGATACTTTTATGGTGGGACTGCTTGGTAACGATGAGCTGTCCGCAGTCACCGCCGCAAACACACCTATCTTTCTGGTGCAGGTCATCATTTTCGGCCTTATGAGCGGGCTGACCGTGCTGGTATGTCAGTACTGGGGCAAGGCAGACGCAGTCTCCATTAACCGGGTGATGGGCGTCGCGGTGTATGCCGGGCTTGCTGTTTCAGGGATTACGGCGCTGATCCTGTTTTTGTTCCCGGAGGGAGTACTGGCCCTTGTTACCAATAACGCAAAGCTCATTGAACTGGGAGCGCCATACGTCCGTATCGTGGGCATCTCCTATGTATTCAATGCCGTCAGCTCCGTGTATGTGGGGATGCAGCGGAGCACGGAGAACCCCGGTTTCGGCATGATGGTGTTTGCGACCTCCATGTTTTTGAATACGTTTTTGAATTACTGCCTGATTTTCGGAAACTTTGGGGCGCCCCGGCTGGGTATTACCGGCGCGGCAGCGGCGACGCTGGCCTCCCGGGTGGTGGAATTTGCCATTGTCCTGGGCTATGCGCTTTCCAACAGGCGGGTTCCGCTGATTCCAAAGGCGTTGCTTCGCCCCGGGAGAGCCATACTGAAAAGCGCGGTGGTCTACGCCGGGCCGGTCATTCTGAACGAGACGCTATGGGGCCTCGGGACCACGGTGATGACCGCCATCATGGGACACATGGCCATCAGCGCGGATATGCTGGCGGCCTACGCCATTATGGGTAATATCGACAAATTCTCCACGGTGGCCTGCTTCGGCGTGGCGGGGGCCACAGCCGTCATTGTGGGCAAGCGCATCGGGGAGAGGGCGGAGAAGGAGGAGGTCTATAACCTGAGCTGCTGCCTGCTGCTGGTGTCCTTCCTGCTGGGGGCGGTGATTGCCGTGGCGCTGGCGATCGTGCTGCCCACGGTGTTTATCCCCGTTCTCTACCCACTGTTCAGCCTGACGGAAACGGCCACAGAGGTGGCGGTGACCATGTGCGTGGTTTACATTGTGATGATGCCGCTGAAATCCTTTGACATCTCCAACATTACCGGCGTCCTCCGGGCGGGCGGCGACGCGAGGGCGGCGGCGGTTTTGGATCTGTGCCCGCTGTGGCTGGTGGCGGTACCGCTGACAGCGCTGGTGGGGCTGGTGCTGAACGCGCCGATTCCGTTGGTATGCTTTTCCATCTATTCGGAAAATATCTGTAAGATGCCGATCGGAGTTCTCCGGTTTCGCAGCCGGAAATGGATTAACGACGTGACCATCCGAGAGGAGGCTGAGAGGGCGTGACCAGTTTGTTTTGCTGCCCCTTGTGCGGCGCGGCGCTGGAGCGGGCGGAACGGACCTATGTCTGCCCCGGGCGGCACAGCTTCGACATTGCGAAAGAGGGCTACACCTATTTGCTGCCGGTCAATCGGAAACACTCCGCCGCTCCCGGAGACGATCCCGGCATGGCCGCCGCCCGGCGGGATTTCCTCTCAAAGGGATTCTATCGCCCGCTGCTGGATGCGCTGTGCGCTCTGGCAGTTTCCCACACGGGGCCGCAACCGGATGTTTTGGATGTGGGCTGCGGAGAGGGGTACTACACCGCCGGCATTTATCGGGCGCTGTGCGCCGCAGAGAAGCGTCCCCGCATAGCGGGGACGGACATCTCCAAATCGATTCTGCGCCTGGCGGCCAAGCGGGAGAGGGACGTGGAATTTGCGGTGGCATCGTCCTATCATCTGCCGCTGGCGGACGGAGCCGTCGATCTGCTGCTGGACTGTTTTTCCCCGCTGGCCATTGAGGAATTCCGGCGGGTGCTGCGTCCCGGCGGCAGCTTTTTCTACGTGGTGCCGTCGGCGATGCACCTGTGGGAGCTGAAGGAGATCCTCTACGACACACCCTATCCCAATGAGGAAAGGGAGACGCCCTACGAGGGCTTTTCCTATGAGTGCATCCTTCCGGTGGAGGGCCATGTGGAGCTGAAATCTCAGGAGGAGATCCACGCCCTGTTTCAGATGACCCCCTACTACTGGAAGACACCGAGGGCGGGCGCGGAGCGTCTGGCGGCGGTGGATTGTCTCAGCGTCCGCACAGGCTTTCGCATTCACGTGTTTCAGGCGGAATAGGGCACGGGACGACACAGAGTATAAAAATAGAAATTGCTGCCGAAAGGCCAATGCCATTAAGCTAAGCCTTTGAGCGCACATGAAAAAGTACCCATCCCGTTCAAAATGGGGTGGGTACTTTTGACGCTATGAATGCAAAGCTTATTGTGTTTTATGTGGCCTGTGCTATGCTGTATTGCCTAATTTTGCTGTCGGGAGTACCGCTATTGACAGAAAGTTGTCGATATTGGGAACTCGATTAGCCCTCGCCCCATGTTATAAGCGTCCATGGGTCGCTGTTGTTGTCTCTCATTAAATACCACTGCCACTCATATTCGGAATCTTCCTCCCACGCAGTTCCAGCTTTACACTCCACAGGAGAGTGAAATGTGGAATTAAAGACAATACATATATTATAGGTAGGATTTCCCCATGTGTTGTATTCTTCAAGATATTCGTTACCTGCTTCATCACCGTAAAATGAAAGTGAATGCAATACGCAGCCGTCCCATGTTGCAAATTCGTTTTTGATAGTTTCAATCGCCGAATCCATGTCTTGCTGAGAAAACTGTGTTGATTTTCCGTAATCAATGGCAATATCCGCAGGAGCTGTGTTTGATTCTGTAGAGCTGCTGGTGTTTGCTTCTGAGGAATAGTTTGGTTCCTTAGTATTTTGCCCACAACCAACGAAAAGAAGTACAAGACACACCATAAAAGCAACATAGTATTTTTTCATAGCACATATTACCCTTTCCATAATCCCCATTTGCCCAACTGCTTAATCCTATTAAACTACATCATATCACTTTTTTGCCGGAAATAGTGGGCCGGAGAAAACCGCACTATTGCAATAAAATGCCTTGCCGCTACATTTCTGCTACATCTTATAGACTTGTTATATTTTCTGCCTATATTGCCTTTTTGACACTCTTTATCTGATTTTTAGGGCGTGATAAGGACTAGTTGAAATTTTAATACCGCCTTAGCTTAACGGATTATTTGTGGAAGAAACTGTGAGAAAGCACCCGGCAGGAAAAAAGCATAAGCATAATTTTATACTCTCTGGGGACCAGTTGATATTTGGGTGAAACAGTTGCTATCACTTGGCGGGGAAATAGGCTGATTTTTACTGGATCTCCAAGACTAGTTGAGATTTAATGGATACCATTCTCTGTCAATAGACGCACCGAAGAGGTGGCACCTGATGCCCCACCCTCTCTTTTTCACGCGGCTACCCGATAAACAAAGCCGGGAAACCCTTTCACGCGCAGGTCGCGTTGGTCCTGCCGCCCCGGTCTGACGGGGACGGTGTACGCAGCAATGTTCTCCATCAGATTGTCTCCGTCCGCCTTGGGCGTTCGGATTACTCTTTGCAAAGTGTCACCGTCATCTTGAGATTGACCTTGTAGGCGTAAATGCCTTCTGTCGGTTGCCGAACGACAACTTTACGGCAGATTCGGAAGCGCATAGGTTAATAATTTTCGAAATCCCAGCGTCCGCGGCTGGTGGTACAACCCGGTTTCGACTTTTTAGGGACTTGTAGGAACACAAAGCTTTGAGTCTGCTTGCCCGTGTTCTTTTGCAATGTAAAGCGAACAATGGTAAGTTCATAAAAAGCTTATAAATTGACAGATAACTTAATGAACTGGCATGGATACGGTACAGCCATTAAGGGATAAAGGTCGTTCCTCTGCCCCTTAACGGCTGTGTTCTGGGCTTAATTTAATGACATTGGCCGAAAGGCAGCAGCTTTTATATTCATATCAGCAATGCTTTTAAACCCGGCCCATGCTGGATCGCTGGAGACTGAACATGGCGGCACAAAACCGCCGCTCCTCCTGCTTTGAAACAGAGCGAAACGCGCAGCCGCAGCGATATGCCCCATCGTCTGTGGATACCCACCGGACCTGAAGCGGCAGGGAGAAAGGCTGTGGATCGTGAAAAAGCCGCAGGCCCGTTACCGCCAGAAGATCGTCCTTGCTGAAGAAATGGCTGGACTGGAGTTGCAAGCCGCCCATGCCCACATCCAGGATCTCGCACCGGTCATAGTCTTTGGAATAATAAGCCTCGGTCAGCACCTCGCCGTTTTCCGGAAGACCCAACAGATTCCGCACCACGGCAGACAGAAAGACCCTCTGGCGGAAGCTGGCGCGCTGCTCGTCCCGCAGGCGGGTCAGCTCGTCCATTTTCCAGAATTCATAGGTGCTGCCCCGGACTCGCCCCGTCCAGACGGGATTGGGTTGGCGGGGGGTGCGAAACACCAGCTTGTAGCGGCTGTTATAGATCACGGAGGGGGCGTCGGCGTCCAGCGTGGGGAACAGGTGGAACGAGTCCCCGTCATAATCCTTCACGTCCGCCAGAAAAACCGGCCGGTCGTCCAGCCCCCGTACCTCGCAGCGGTACTGCGCGGCCTGTTCGAACGCACCGAGCGGTTTGGGCTCTTCCGCGGGACTGGAAATGTTTTTTTTGAAAAAACGGAACATGGCGGCGACTCCTCTCCTGAAACCCACATGAAAATACGATATTGTTATTTTATCATAAAATTTAATGAAATAAAAGGTTATATTGCTGCTTAAAATATACAAAAAAGCAGGCTTGTTGAAATCTGGAAACCAAAGAGCGCCGCGTTCGGTAATGAAATTTCCGAACGCGGCGCTTGTGTCAGTTGTTGTGATTGGCAAGATCCATACGCTGGAGCTCCAGAATGGCGGCGCACAGCCGGTCCTCGTCCCGGATGCTCATGGGTTCAAAGAAACAGCCGAGCCGTGATTCCACGGAGCTGATCCGCTCGACCCAGCGGATCTGCACGGTGAACACAAAGGGCTGGGGCTGGGTCTGATCCAGCCAGAGATTCGTTAAAAGCAGGTGGTCACCGGGCCGATAGTGATCCTGACTCCGAAGCTGGACGCCCCCCAGACTCACATCCACCACTTTGCACAGTCGGGCATAATACGTGTCTTCCCCCCGGGGACTGCCGGGGTACATTGCATTGATACACAGCGCGTTGGCCCGCAGGGAGACCGGCTGGCGGAAATTGACGCGCTGCTCCTTCTGATGGCATTTGACAAGATTATCCAGCTTCCAGAAAGAGCGGGAACTCCCACAGATTTTTCCCATCCACACCAGCATGGCTTTCCGGGGAATGTGCAGAACCAGCTTGAATTCGTCGTTGTAAATGACGGGGGGAGCTTCCCTCCCCCCCGCGGGCCAGATGCTCAGCGCTTTGCCGTCCAAACCCTGTACGCGGCCCAGAAAAACCAGCGAGTTATTGGGCTTGCGCACCTCACACAGGTGGCCCACCGCCTCCCGCAGTTCTTCCAGGGAGGTTTCCGGAGTTGCCCGGGGCTTCTCCTTTGAATCGGCTGGTCTGAATGGCATGGACAGCAGCTCCTTTTTAAAATAGATTTATAGGGTGATTGCACGGCAGAGGATAACGGCCATCTGCGCGCGGGTGAGCGGAGACTGGGGGCTCAGTTTCCCATTGCTTCCGCCCTGAAAGATGCCCATACGCACCATGGCGGCCAGATCGTCCACCGCATAGCCGGAGACGGCCGTGCTATCCGAGAAGCCGGAAAGCTCAGACCGGATTCCCGATGTAAGGGTCCAGCCGTCGGCCCGCATGGCGCGGGCTAGAAACACAGCGGCCTGCTGGCGGGAAAGGGGCCGGGTGGGGTAGAAGTTAGAGCCGCTGCCTTGGGCGATGCCCAGCGCCTGGGCAATCTTTATGGCGTCAGCGTAAACGCTGCCCTCCGGAACGTCGGAAAAGCCCGCGCCGCCGGAGGCGGTGAACTTGAACGCCCGGTTCAGCATCAGCATGAAGCTGCCCCGGGTAATGGACACGCCCGGGGAGAACCCGCCGTTCCCGGTGCCGTATACCACACCGTTTGCATACAGGTATTCCACTGCGGAGCTGGCCCAGCTGTAATTCCCCATGTCGTTAAAGGAGTTGGACTTGGTGCTGGATGTAACGGTGATGACCACGGTGCCGGAGTAGGTGGCGCTGCCGCTGTCCCGTCCGGTGTAGGAGAGAGTGGCGGTGCCGGTATAGCCGGCTGCGGGGACAAAGGAGATGCCGGATAGCAGCGGGGTGGTGGAGGCGGAATAGGAGACACCGGCGACGACAGCCGTCCCCGGTTCACTGGCGGAGACATACTGATACCGCAGCTGGCCCGTGCTGGAGGAGGGCAGGGAAAAAGATGCGCTGGTAAATGTACCGGCACCCCGGGCGCTGCACGCGTTTTGAAACGCGCTGAGGTCAAAGGTCACGGCCTTCCCGGCGGCGACGGTGTAATAGATGACCCCGGGGGAGGATGAGGCCTTCACCGTGACGCTTACGGTACCGGTAAACCGCTCGCCGCTAGTGTCGTAGCCTGAAAAGCTGATATTTACCGTACCGGTGTAGCCCGAAGCGGGCACAAAGGTGATGTTGCTCAGGTACGGCGAGGAGGAGCGGTAATAGCTGGTGGAAGATGAGACTGCGCTGCCGGTGCTGCTGGAGGAGCTGTAATTATAGCGCAGTGTTCCGTAAGAGGACGAGGGCAAAGTGAAGCGGACGTAATTCAGATGTCGGTCCGTCTCATCCTCACTTAGGTTGTCAAAGTCGTCCACGGAAAAATTCACCGGGGTGTCCTGCTGCGTGGAATAGGCGATATCGCCGGAGCCTGAGTCCTTGACAGTGACTCGGACCGTGCCGGTGAAGCGCTGCCCGTTGGTGCTGTACCCGGTAAATGTAATGTCTACCGTGCCGGTCCAGCTTGAAGCGGGAACAAAATACACGTTGTCCAGATAGGGCGAGGAGGAGCGGTAATAGCTGGTGGAGGAAGAAACCGTACTTCCGGTGCTGCTGGAGGAGTAGTAGTTATAGCGCAGCGTCCCGTAGGAGGACGAGGGCAGCGTGAAACGGACATAGCTCAGCCGTTCGCCGGTCTCGTCATCGCAGTAGTCGTTAAAATCGTCCACGTCAAACCGCACGGCGGTATTTTTTTTCGTGGAATAGGTCAATCTGCCGGAGGAGGAAGAAGAGCTCACCTCAATGGTGACGGTACCGGTAAAACGCTGGCTGTTGGTCCCGTATCCGGTGAATGCGATGTCTGCCGTTCCGGTCCAGCCGGAGGCGGGGACAAAGGACACGCTGTCCAAATAGGGAGAGGATGAGCGGTAATAGCTGGTGGATGCGGAGACCTTGCTGCCGGTGCTGCTGGAGGACCTGTAATTGTAGTACAGCGTTCCGATGGACGACGAGGGCAGCGTAAAGCGGACATACCGCAGGTGGACGTCCAGCACATCCTCGCACAGGTCGTCAAAATCATCCGTTTCGAACTCCACCTCCCGATTTTTCGTTGTGGAGTAGTTAATGTTCCCTTTGCCGCCGGCACTGCTGGAGACCACGATGGACACTGAACCGCTAAAGGAATTTCCGCTGGTGTCCCGGCCGGTGTAGGAGATGGTGACGGTGCCGGAGTACCCGTCCGCGGCTACAAAGGTTACGTCGGAGAGCAGGGGAATTTTGCTGCGGTAGTAAGCCGTGCCGGAGGTGACTGTGTTGTCTAGATCGCTGCCGGTGTATTTATAGAACAGCGTCCCTTTGGAGGACGAGGGCAGAGAAAAGGAGACGTATTGCAGCTCGTGGCCGGTCCGGGACTGGCAGACGTTACTGAAATCACTTTCGTTGAAGTCCACCCGGTTCCGGCCCACGGTGGAATAGGTGATTCCGGTGGTGGCGGAGACGCTGACCTCAATGGTGCCCTGAAAGGACTCGCCGGAGCTGTTATAGGCGATATAGCCGATACTGGCGGTGCCGGAAAAGTCGGACTTGGGCACAAAGGTCACGTCGGTGAGCAGCCGGTTCCCGTTGCTGTCGTAATAGTAGTAATTCTCATTGACGCCCACGCCCGCGCCCGGCTCGCCCTCGGAGAGATAGCCGTAGTACAGCGTCCCGGCCGAGGTGGGGACGGAGAGGCTGGTGACATAGGAAAGAGAGGTGTTCAGGACACGGCTGCACTGCGTGGAGATGTCGCCGGCAATAGAGGAAAAGGACAGAGGGTCATCACAGCTGGCGGAGCCTTTGATCGTGTCTGCCAGAACCTCGTTGACGGTCACGGCGCACTCGGCAGTAAAGTTGGAATATCCGTCAATCTTGAGCGTAGCGGTGATATAAGCGCTGCCGGCGGAAACACCGGTTATGGTGACACTGTTTGCGTTGCCGGTGACCGTGGCCACGGCTTCATTGCTGCTGGACCAGCTCAGGGAAGTGACGGAGTTATCCGGCACGGAGGTTATGGCGGTTAGCTGAGAAGATTCCCGTTTGTCAATGGTTAGAGAGGTCTTGTTCAGCTGGATACCCGGAGAGACCACCGTGCAATCGGTAGTACCGGTGATACCGGGGGTGCTTTCGCTGGTGACAGTAATTGTGATTTTGGTTTTGCCCGGAACCCCGGCGGCCATGGAGACGGTGTCGTTATTGCCGTCGCTGACAGGCGTCAAGGTAACGATATTGGAGTCCGTGGGCGTCCATTGATATTTGAGGTCATCGGGCAGCGTGGCATCGGCGGGAATCGGTGCGGCGGACGCACTTACCGTGGTGGGGCTTCCGCTGATAAGCGCAATGGGGCTGCTCCTGCTCAAAGTAACGTCAATGCCGGTGAGAGGCGCGTCCGCCGCCGCAGCGGGAAGGACGAGGGAGACGGCCAGAAGCGCCGCTAGCAGCAGGGGAAGTCCTCTGTGGAGAAAAGTCTTGTTCATTAAAATGCTCCTTTCATCACACAAAGCTCAGCTGGCATTGCTGCCACCCCAGGTATTGACCTGTTCAACAATGAAGTACGGTTTATAGAGAGTCGAGTTTACATTGGGGGCATCTGGCAAAGTGAAGGTAAGCGTCAGTGGATCGTTGTAATGAGCATTGCCGTATTCATCGCAGATGTCTGTTACAAAGTTTATGGTAGTACCGACTTTGATTCCACTAAACTTAAAGGTAACAGTTTGGCACTGCTGGACGTCTGTGGATAAGACCGTATTTACAGTACCGATTCCAGCTGGGTTCGAGGTGGCAACGGCGAGAATGCTGATGCCGCCTGCATCAATAGCATCGCTAATATCTGAAAGATAGATGCGTTTAAATATCTGCTTATTGTCATCGGTGGTAATGGACAAAAAGAGCTTTTTGGTAAAAGTAACGGTTACACTGCCATCATAAGACGCATTATATGCATCTGCCGTATCACTTTTTAGTTCGGTATAAGTGGAAGTACGGCAGGAACTGACTGTGGGCTTATCGGCGTCTGGACGGCGCACCGGGGTAATGGCACGGAACGCATCTCCTGAACCGGAATTGGTGCGGCCCACCGCTAAGAAAGTATACAATGTACCGGGCTGCATTACTTGGGTACAGTTAACGCTGTTGGGTGAACCTGCGGCGGAAAAGTTTTCAACTTTTACAAGCACCACATTGGTTGAGTCTACCTTTTGGTTGCGGATCAGTCTTGCGTATTGCTCTTTAGCTGTGGTACTTGCGTACTGATCAAAGTAGGATTGGCTGCCGACTCCAGAGCCTCCGATCATTGCATCCAATACGGTATAGGTGTTCGCCTTCAGTGCGGAGGGGAGATTGTCCGGCTCAATCACGCATGTGTTGAAAGCAACCTTAAATGCGGAGGGAAGATTGGCGGTAGGCGTAAGAAAATAGGAGATTTCGGAGTCTTTGTCTACACTGACCTGCACGGAGGGATTGGCCACATCCAGCGTGATGATGGGCCGGGAGACCTCGGTAGTCTCAAAGCGGAAGACATAGGGCTGATGCGTATAGACGTTCTGGGAATCGCCCTGTAAGACAAAGTACACGCAGTATTTGGTGTTGGGTTCCAGGCCGGTCAGCGTGATGGGCGTGGTACTGCCGTAATATTTGGTGTTGCCGGTTTTGATCAGCGAGTTAGAGCTGTACTGGCTGGAATTCATGATGTCGGAGCTGGTGGGCGTGTCGGTAGAGGTATAAATATAGTGGATGTCGGTCGAAGAATTGCTGGTGATCGGTTCGGGAAGCTTTGCTTCCCAAGTGGATTTCGTGATAGGGTCGGTCTCATTTTGCAGGATCGTACGGATGGTTTCAACGGGAGCCACCACATAGTAGATTTTGCCGCTGCTGCGGGAGAGCTGCACGTTCATCACTGCGGATGTGTCACTGGCATCAAACTTTGGAAAGTCCGACTGAAATGTTGGGGGCGTGCTGTCGGTAAAAATGCAGCGCATGGTGTAGTCTGCGGGGGTACCGATCTCAGTAATGCTGCCCGTGGGTACAAGATAATCTGTCAGATCGCTGTTGGTGATGTCGGTCTTTGTCAGGTTGCTTAAGTTGCTGTAGCTGGATCCGGCGATTACCCGGACCTGCATTTCCACTTTGGAGTTCCAGTTTGTCTGCTCGATAGACCCGCTTAAGGAGGTAAATACCACGCCGAATTCCCGATTCTGCGTCAACTGATTCAGCTTTTCAAAAGCAATGGTGCCGTCGCTTTTTTGGGGGACAAAGTTGGCGGTATAGCTGACGCCGCGGATCGTGGTGTCGGCATATGGGTTGAGGGAGGCGGTGTAAGGATTCCCATTGCTGTCGCATGCCTTTTTCCACTTTCCCGTCTCCCCTTCGCGGGTGTATAGCTGGAAAGAAACCTGGGAAGTCGTACGGAACAAAATATCATACTGCACATTGTCGGCGGCATTTTTGGTGGAGACTGGAACTACCTTGAAAGACATATCGAAATTGACAGTGTTGTCGTCTGTATCCGTTCCGGAGGAGACGGTGGCGGCCAGATTTACCTGGGCGTAGACTGTGGTGAAGGTATCCAGCGTGGTGGGGTTGGGCTTAATAATATTTTTGTTGTTGGAGGTGTCGGCGATGTTCTGAATTTTGAAGTAGTATTTCTCACCGCTTTTCAGTTTCAGCGCCGTTTCTGACTTAAAGGTGACGACGATCTTGCCGTCCTCGGAGGTGACGATGGCGTGGCGATAGTCGATCACCCAGGTGGTGTTGGAGGCGTCGTCTGTGGTCCGTTCATCCACTTGTTTTGCGGGGGTCACGTCGGCGCTGTAGAGTTGAATGGTGCTGCGCAGAAGGGCGGCAAGTTCGGAGGGGTCCTTAGTTGCGAGACTGTTTTGATAGATCTCCAATAGCTTCTGATTCTTATCGCTGCCCTGCACGCTTTCGCTGAACACAATGCGGATATCGGTGTCCGCCAGAGGAGAAACCCCCGCCGCGTCGTTGGTGCGGGTGAATTCCTGCGTGACGGTGGGCGGGTTGGTGTCCAGCGTATGAATGGTCATCTTACCCACCGTGGCGGAGTAGTTCCCGGCCTTGTCCTGAGCCACGTAGTACACGTCGTAAGCCGTCTCGGAGGCGAGTCCGGTGATGCTGATGGCGGCGTCTTTATTGGCTGTGGCGTTTACATTGCCGGATTTCAGAGCGTTCATGCCGTTTGCCACCTGGAGCTTGGCAGCCTCGCTGGTCAACTCGGGCTTCGTAGTCTGGCCGTTTATGGGCTTGGGATATTCCTCGCCCTCTTTCACAGCCACCCAGTAGATGGTGCCCGCCTCGCTTAAAACGGCAGTCATCCCCACGGAGGTTTCTTTGATCGAATTGACGGTGGGCCCGGAGACGAATGTGGGGGGCGTGCCGTCGATAGTGGTGAAGGAGACCTTCTTTACAGCGGAGCTTTGAGCCCCGTCCGCGTCGGTGAGCCAGAGGTACAGGTCATAGCCGACCAACTCCTCCAGCGCGTCCCGATTGGCGCGGAAGGTGTCGGTCACATTTTTCGTCACGTCCCGGGAGCCGAAGCCCAGATTACCGGATACGGCGTTGGCCTTGAAGTCCTTGGCGGTGGGGGCGGCGGCATTCTTGGGCAGCAGCGCGTAGTAGAGCCGGCAGGTCTTGGTGGGCATCACGGTGACTTCTCCGGAGCTGCTGGTGATCTTGGACATGTAGGGATAGCCGGTGGCAAAATTCGGCGTGGTGTTGTCCGGGGTGCTGAACGACACGGTCTTGACCGGGCTGCGCTGATCCCGGGCGTCCACCAGCACGACGGAGAAGTAATAGGACCCGCCGGGGGTGAGGCCGGAGAGTGCGGCGTTATAATCCGTGCTGGACGCGGCGGCCTTCAAATTCCCGCTTTTTACAATGTTCGCATTATTGGAGGGCTTCAGGAGGTCCGCCTCCCCCACGGACCCGTCGGTCACAGAGGTGAGGGCCCAGTAAAGCGTTCCGGCTTTATTGGTGCGCATCAGGCCTTTGGCGGAGGTGGGAGCCAGATCAGTGATCTTCGGATAGCCGGCAAGGAGCCGGGGGTCCGCGGAGGATTCCGCCGCCAGGGTGGTGTCCATTTTCTGACCGTTGATCGTGGCGTCGATGCCGGGGCGGACCACGATGGTGTCGGGCAGCATGTCTGCCTTGGTGCCGGTGGTGTTCACGTTCATCTGGTCCACGTCGCCCGAACCGGTAACGGAGGTGCCGGTATCCAGATTCAGTGTCTCCACCGCCGCGCCGCCCAGGACGGAGACGGTGGCCCCCGCCGCCGCCTCATCCACGGTCAGAGCGCGGACGGAGCCCTTTGCCACGGTAACGGTGGACTTGGGGGAGACTGTGACGATTTCCTTGAGATTGCCGGCGGCGGACAGAGTGGTTCCCTCCTCGCCCTCCACCTTGATGCTGGTGAAGCCGTAATTGTCTTCGGTGGAGTCTTCCACATAGGAGGGGGTGCGAATGGAGGTCTGGTCGATCTTGGTGCTGCCCTCCGCCCGGATGGAAACCTTATTGTTGGCCAGATTGTCCAGAACCAGTGTGGGGGCAGTGACACCGCGAAGAATCACGCTGTTTTCGCCCTTTTCGCTCTCACCCGCGCCGCACACCACGATCTTCCCCAGCACGTTGACGTTTTCCAGCGTCACGTCGCCAAGTCCCAGACCGCCTGTGATATACAGGTTTCCGGCAATGGTGGTGTCTTTCAGCGTCACGCCGGAGGTGGAGATGGTGACGTTGCCGTACACGCCGCCCAGCGTCTGCGTGCCGGACTTGTTGATGGGGGTGCCGATGGCATTTACCAGCAGAACGGCCATCTGGCCGCGGGTAATGCTCTGCTTGGGCCTGAAAGACCCGTCGCCGTAACCGCTGAGAATACCCTCCACCACGGAGCTGCGGATGAGGCCGCGACTGTAGTTGGACAGGGAGTTGCTGTCGGTGAAGTCGAGGCTCGCGCCGGGGTTGTCGTCCAGCACCAGATTGCGGGCCAGCAGAACCGCGGCCTGCTCCCGGGTGACAGAGTTTTTGGGAGAGGCGGTGGTCTTGCTGGTGCCGTTGAAATAGCCGGTGGTGTAGCCGATGTTGATATCGTCGTAATACCAGTCGGAGGCCTTTACGTCCCGAAACGGAACGGAGGCGCTGGTATCGTCGTAGCCGAAGGCACGGTTCACCAGCACAACGAATTCCCCGCGGGTCAGCGTCCGGTCGGGGTGGAGATCGCCGGTGGAGTCACCTCGCATTACGCCCCAACTCACCAGCTTTTCAAGATAGGGTTCCATCCAGCTGGCGGCGGAGGCGGGGACAATTGCCGCAGGCAGCAGAGACAGCACCATGACCAAAGAGAGCATGGCGGACAGCAGCCGCGTTCTGACGCGGCCTATGCGGGTTCCGTTCATTTTCATAGCCAGGATTCCTTTCTAATCTATAAAATGCATTCTGTTTTTATACGGCTATACGGCGCGGCGCTATCGCTGTCGACCGTGATTTGCGATCTGCTGAGAAAAGACGGCTTCCCGCACAATGACCTCCTCGTCGTGAATCATGTCCACAAATTTGACCGAATAGAGCGGAATATTGGAATTGGAGGCGCGTAGGCGCAGAATCCGCGCCCGGAGGATAACAGGCTGAGAGGTGATGGGAATCACAACTTCCACGATTTCCGCAATCCGGAGCTGAAAATTACAGAAAAAGGCCATGCCGCCGCAGCTCAGATCGTGGCAGATAATGGGAATGCGTCCGGTCCAGGAGCCGGAGACGGGATAGACAAAGCTGTCGAACTGAACGGACACCCGCAGATTCTGCCGCAGGGATTCTCCCAGCAGATCCACCGGCTCGATCTCAATGGAACTGACATGGTCGCTGGAGAGAATGCGCCCGGCCATGTCCGTGTGATCTGCGTCCATGGCGATCAGGTTGACGATCTCATGCTCCAGTACCTGTGCCAGACCATCGTCCAGCACATGGAGATGCCAGACCCTGCTGTCCGGCGGTGTTTCCAGAACGGCGCGGGCCAGCGGCTCGTTCTGGCTGTCTGAGATCATGTAGCGATAACGATATCCGGGCATTATTCAGCCTCCCTCTGCGGAACGGGAGACGGCGTGCGCCGCCGTCTCGGTTTATCGGGATTTGTGGGGTCAAATTCCAGAAAGTATACGTAGATGTCCACGATGGCCTGATAGAGGGACGGAGGAATCTCCTGTCCCAGTTCCAGCTGGGACAGCATGGTGGCCAGCGAATTATCCTCGTAGACGGGAACGCCGCTGTCTGCGGCCACCTCCACGATCTTCTCCGCCAGATACCCCATGCCGGAGGCCACCACCACCGGCGCGGAGCTGGTGCCATATTGCAGGGCAACCGCCCGGCCAGCGGGATTTTTCTTGTTTTCAGGCTCTGACATTGATACTGTCCTTTCCATCAAAGATTTTAGGAAAAATTTCCGAAACCGTCAAGGGCCTGACCATTTTTTCCACGTCCACGGACCCGACGTTCAGCCCGTTGTCCGACAAAATACCGGTCAGAGACCCGCGGATGACCTCGGAAAACGGGGCCACGGAATCGGGACACCGCACCGCCAGGTCCACGGAGTTTCCCCGGCTGGTGACTACGATATCGAAAAGGCCCAGAGACTGGATGTCCGCTTTCAGGAGAAAGCGCAATGTGCGCTCCCCGTCCCGCTGCCCGAAGGGCTGGTCGGCGTTCCGGTCCGCGTCCGGGTCTACCCACATCTCAGAATACATCATTCTGTCGTTCCATACAAGCGGAAGAATATAATGATTGACCGTCATATATACGCTTTCATTTACCAGCATGGACGAGACCATGGCCCGAAATTGCTCCTGAGCCTCCGGCCCGGCGGCGCCGCGGAGAGCCAAGTCTGCGGCGGAGGCCAGCTGGTCGGCAAAGGCGTTGTTCCTTCCAAGACGCTCAAAAGGTGTGCTTTTCAGCATCTGGAGCAGGGTCGCGTCTTCCGCGCCCCGCAGGTCTCCGCCCAGAGCGTCCCGCAAAGAGGAGTAATTAAAGAGCTGACGCAGCGCCTGCAGGACTCCCTCCTGGGAGCCGTTTTCATACCGCACGATATCCAGAGCCAGCATGGACAGGGCGGATCGGACCCGGCCCATGTCGTGGGAGCGGGAGACATAGTCGGAGAGATAGGGGAGAATCTGCCCCTGAAGGAGTTTCAGCGCTCCGGCCCTGTCTCCGGATTGCATGCTGTTTTGCAGCTGGCCGATGAAATCCGACACATGGGCGCCCCAGCTCCGGGGAAGGAAGGCGGTAATCCGGTTCAGACTGCGCAGAAGATTGTCCTCGATATGGCCGGTGGAGGAATAGTTGCTGTACTGCTTGAGAAATTGCAGGATATCGCTTCTCAGACTCTGGGAGTCACTGGCGTGATACGCGTTGCGCAGAATGTTGAAAAACGATCCGCCGAAGCGGCTTCCGGAAGCGATCTGGTTTTGGAGAAACCGCACAAACTCCCCCTCGCTCATCTGGAGCATATTCAGGATCTGAGAGAGATCGCCGGCGGTTCCGGCCCGAAGGCCGGAGGAGACCACCGTCTGATACCCGTTTATCAGCGAGCGGAGCAGGTCGGCGGAGACATCGCCGCTGTCTGAAATCCGCTGGAGAAAGGACTGGAAGTTCGAGTCATACCGCAAAGGGAAGGAATTGGCCTCCTCGCCGGCGCTGTGCTGCTGGCCGCTGTTGGAGTCCGGACGGTTGACCCGACCCGGGTTGGGGACGTTTTGAATGTTGGGGTCGTTGGCCGCGTTGGGGATCGCACGGCTGCTGGCGGCGGTATCGTATCCGGGAACGGGATTGGTGACGTTCATGATATCCGGCATAGGCTTAGCTCCGTTTCATTTTTTTATAATTTTACAAATTTGGTTCAAATTTGAAATCAATTCGTTGACGCGGGGGGCAGAAAACATTATAATGAAAAGGACAGGGGGGTCAGCGCTCTTCCAGATGCGGGGAAGGCGACTTTCGGAAATGTTTCCAGTGGGCGTTAACTTTTTTTCGAAAACTGACGATATGTTAAGATAAGCTATTGAATATTCGGGAAGGGACTCAGGTTCCCGTCCCTGGAAAAGAGAGAGAGGCGCTTTTTATGGACAATGGAAACGAAAGCATCCTGGAGACATACCTGTACGAGACAAACACCCTGCTGGAGCAGTTGGACAGCATCGTCCTTGCGGCGGAACAGGCGGATACCTTTACGCAAAGCGATGTAAACGAGATCTTCCGCATCATGCACACCATCAAGGGTGCCTCCGCCATGATGGAATACGAATCCCTGGCCACGGTGGCCCACCGGATTGAGGATATGTTCTTCATCATCCGCGAAAAGACCATGGAGGTGGTTCCGGACCCGGATCGGGCGCTGCTATTTGACATGATGTTCATGGCCATCGACTTTTTCCGCGGCGAGGTGGAAAAGGTCCAAAACGGTCAGCCTCTATCCAATGACATCGACAAACTGTTGGAAAAAATTAATAGCCTGATCACCAAAATTCAGGGGGATGCGGACGGAACTGCGGGTACGGCCCCGGCGGCCTCCGTTCCTGCTGCTCCGGCGGCTGTTGCTCCAGCTCCCGCTGCCCCGGCGGATGGGGGGTTCTCCTATGGCCTGCGCGTTTTCTTTGACGAGGGTGTGGGAATGGAGAACCTGCGGGCATTCATGCTGGTGACGGAGTTTTGCGGGATCTGCGGCGAGGAAAACTTCACGTTCTTCCCCGAAGATGTAGAGACCAACCCCGCCACCATTGAAACCATTGTATCCCAAGGCTTTGTGTTGTCCTTCCGCAAGGAGATGGATCGCGCCGGCGCCATTCAGGTGGTTTCCGGCTCGGGTTCTGTCCGGGGTTATCAGACGTTCGACGGCCCGGCTGCCCCTTCCACTCAGAAAGAGGAACCGAAGGCTGCCGCTCCCGACGCCGAAAATACGCAGCCTGCGGCGCAGGAAAACCGTGTTGCCGCACCCAAGCCGGCACAGGAGAAGCCAGCCGGCAAGAGTGCTCCGGCTCCCGCCGCGGCCCAGAGCGGAGGCTCCCATCCGAAAGAGAGCCTTATCAGTGTGAACCTCAGCAAGCTGAATCAACTGATGGATGTGGTGGGCGAAATTGTCATCACGGAGTCCATGGTCACGGCCTCTCCCGACCTGAAGGGTATGAAGCTGGACAACTTTACAAAATCCGCCCGGCAGTTGCGCAAGCTGACCGACGAGTTACAGGACGTGTCCATGTCGTTGCGTATGGTTCCCGTGCTGGCCACCTTCCAGAAGATGCAGCGCATTGTCCGGGATATGGGCAAAAAACTGGGCAAAAAAGCGCGGCTGACCCTGGAGGGCGCGGACACAGAGGTGGACAAGACGATTGTGGACAGCATCGGCGATCCCCTGATGCACGTCGTCCGCAACTCCATGGACCATGGCATCGAGGAGAATGAGGAGGACCGCATTGCCGCGGGCAAGGACCCGGAGGGCGAAATCATCCTCTCTGCCAGCCATACCGGCGGTGAGGTTATTATTCAGGTGAAGGATGACGGCCGCGGCGTGGACTATGACAAGGTTTTGAAGAAGGCCATCGACGCGGGGATTGCCAGCCCTGACATCGAGTACAGTCACAAGGAGATCATCAACTTTTTGCTGATGCCCGGTTTTTCCACCAACACCGAGGTAACAGAGTTCTCCGGCCGCGGCGTGGGCATGGATGTAGTGAAGAAGAACGTGGAGGAAGTGGGCGGCACCGTGGTGCTGACCAGCGAACCCGGCAAGGGCATGACCACAACGATGAAGATTCCCCTGACCATGGCCATTCTGGATGGAATGGAGGTTTCCGTGGGCTCCTCCATCTTCACCATCCCCATCAACAACATCCGCCAGTCCTTCAAGATGAGTGACAGCGACATCATCCACGACGCCGCCCGGGGCGAAATGGTGAAGGTCATGGACAATTTCTATTCCGTGATCCGCGTAAAGGACGTATACGGTCTGGACAGCGGATGCGACAAAATTGAAGACGGCATATTGATGTGGGTGGAATCCGGCGAGTACACGTATTGCCTGTTCGTGGATGAGCTAATGGGCGAACAGCAGGTGGTGGTAAAGCCTCTTCCCGGTTATATCAATACCTTTAATATCAAGCAACACGGTATTACCGGCTGCACGATTCTGGGCGACGGGAATATCAGCGTGATCCTGGACGTGTCCAATCTCTACTCGGCCATACAGTGAGCGTGGCGTCGGAACAGAAAGAGAGGATCATTGAGATATGGAGAATGAAGCAATGAATATGATGAATGACGGAACCTCCGCGCGGGCCGGTCTGGAAGAGGATGTGGAGCAGTATCTGGTATTCCGGTGCGATGCCTTGCGGATAGGAGTCCGGGTGGACTGTGTGGTGGAGGCCCTGATTAACCAGACCATCACGCCTCTTCCTATGCTGCCCGACTATGTATGCGGCATTATCAACCTGCGCGGGGAGGTTGTTCCTGTCGTCAGTATCCGCCTGCGTCTGGGCAAGCCCAGCGCCGAGGAGAAGTCTATCATCGTGTTGAATATCAACGGTACACAGCTGGGCATTCTGGTGGATCAGGTGGATCAGATGGTGAAGCTCCCCTGCAGCTCGATTCTGCCAGTGCCCGCAACCAACAGTCAAAAGCTGATGTGTGGAATGAGTTCTCTGCCCGACGGCGGAACCATGCTGGAACTGGACAGCGCCGCTTTGCTGGAGAGCTGAGCATGGAAGAAAAAGAGCAGAAGAACGCGGAATCCTCTTTTGCCCCTCTGGAAATCACTGACGGCGACTTTTGGCGGCTGGTAAAATTTATCCAGCAACATTATGGGATTGACCTGAGCAAAAAGCGGCAGTTGATTTCCGGACGGCTTTCTTACACAATCAAGGCAAAGGGATATGCCAGCTTCGGCCCGTTTATCGACCACCTGCTTGAAAAGCAGGACCCCAATGACGTAGAGCTGGTACTCAACAAACTGACGACCAACTATACTTTTTTTATGCGGGAGCAGGAGCATTTCAATTTTTTTCAAAATACCATTTTACCGGAGATTGTCAAACGGCATCAGGGTGCCCGGACTCTGTCCATCTGGAGCGCAGGGTGTGCCTCCGGAGAAGAACCCTATACCATTTCCATGTACATAAAGGATTTCCTGGGGCCCGAGGCCGGGCGGTGGGACACACGAGTACTGGCCACCGATATTTCCCAACAGGCGCTGGCCAAGGCGAAGCAGGGAAAGTACAACCTGCCGGATACCATACCGCCTGCATGGAAGTCCAAGTTCTTTGTCCCAGCAGGCGCGGAGGGCCAGTATCAGGTGGCCCCCGTTATTCGGGACAATGTGATTTTTCGTACGTTCAATCTGATGGATCCCATCCGCTTTCGGCTGAAGTTCGACGTAATCTTCTGCCGAAATGTGATGATCTATTTCAATCAACAGACGAAGGACGAGCTGGTCGCCCGTTTCTGCGAGGCGACTGAGCCCGGCGGATATCTTCTGATCGGTCATTCGGAGACGATGGGCCGTAACCCCGGATATCGTTACCTGGCACCGGCTACCTTCCAGAAGCGCTAGGGAACTCAAAATATCCCGAGCACGTAAAACCTGACGCGGGGAGGGAAAAACAATATGGCATTCCTTAAAAGAGTAATCCGTGTGCTGGTGGTGGATGATTCTGCCGTGGCGCGGAGTTATATTATCAGCGGGCTGTCCGCAAAGACGAACATCCAGGTGGTGGGTTCTGCCATCAACGCGGCGGACGCCCGGCGAAAGGTACAGGAGATCCGTCCGGACGTGATAACGCTGGATGTGGAAATGCCGGATATGAGTGGCATTGACCTTCTGAAAAAGCTGCTGGTATATCAGATACCGGTGATTCTTGTGTCGTCTCTGAACCTGCGGGTGTTCGACGCGCTGGAAAACGGAGCGGTGGATTTTGTCCGCAAACCGGACGGAAGTCAGAGCAAGGATGAATTTATCAATACGCTGACGCAGAAGATCGTGGTGTCGGCCTATGCCAAGGTTCGTACCAGCTATCCGGCAAGGGTGGCGCAAACTTCGGCGGTAGGGGAAACTGTTCCGCTGCTGGGGCCTAAGCTGACTTTGGATCAGATGGTGATCGGACTGGGGGCTTCCACTGGGGGGACGGAAGCCACTTTGGAGGTTATGAAGCGCCTTCCGGCGGATATCCCCGCCATGGTGATCGTGCAGCATATGCCCCCCGGATTTACCAAAATGTATGCCGAACGGCTGAACCGTCTGTGTGCCATGGAGGTGCGGGAGGCGGTGGACGGCGATGAATTGCACCGCGGCCTGGCGTTGGTGGCCCCGGCGGATTTCCAGTGCCGCGTTGTGCGGATCGGAAACCGGTATCGGGTGGCCTGCAAGCCCGGAGACCGGGTCAGCGGGCACCGCCCGTCGGTGGATGTGCTGTTCCAGTCCATGGCGGACACCGTGAAGACCAAAATGGCTGGCATCATCATGACCGGCATGGGCCACGACGGGTCCGACGGCCTTTTGGCCATGCGCAGGGCTGGGGCCTATACAATTGGACAGGACAGAGAGTCTTCCGTCGTATACGGGATGCCGATGGTGGCCTTTGATATCGGCGCGGTGCAGATTCAGGCATCCTGCGAGAATATCGCGGGTGTGCTGCTCCGGCACCTGAAAAGCCTCTGAACGGAAAATTCCAGATGTGCTTTATGATAATCTGCGTAGAAAAGGGGGTCTTCGGCAGAGCCGAAGACCCCCTTTTCTATGCAGATATTAGACGGTATTCTGTAAAAAATGGGCCAGCTGATACTTTTTTGCAATTTTCATCTTATGTTTTCGCAGTACATGCCGAAATAGAAGATAGATAGAATTTATTATGCCGTAAAATATGGCGGCATACTTGAACAAGGAAACGTAGTTATGAAAAGAGCGACCGGAAAGCTGTTTCAGAAGAAAACAGGAACCATATCGTACAGAATGGAGGAACCGCCGAAACATGAGGATTACAAATAAGACTACCGGCGCGGCGGCATATGCGCAGGCGTTGTCCGGCGCACAGAACTTGCAGAGCACCCAGTCCGCGCGCGGCGCCGGAAAGGGACGGGAGACCGGTGGTGCATTCGACCAGGTCGATATTTCTCAGGAGTCCTCCGGTGAGTCCCGGTTCCAGAGGGAACTGGCCGCCCGTCTGGTGCAGGATATTCGCACATCCACCAGCACTGGCGACATCCAGCAGGTACGCGACCAGATCCAAAACGGTACGTACCGTCTGGATTCCGTCTCCATCGCTTCCGCGATGTTGTTGGGAGGTTGAGCCCATGAACAAGAGCGATTTTTGGGATTATCTTGTGTTTTTGAGGAATCTGGGTGCCACGCTGGATGAGCTTACAGAGGTGGAGCGGGAGAAGGAGTGCTTTGTCCGGACGGATGATCTGGATGGGTTGAACGAGTGCATGAAGCGGGAACAGGCGCTGACCTTGACCCTGCGGTCCTATGATAAGAAGCGGGATGAAATGCTGCTGCTGCTGGGCCTAAAGGATGTCCCCCTGCGAAAGCTTTTGGATTATGCCCCCGCCGAGTACCGGGAGGAAACGAAGAAGACGGTGGAGCAGCTCTCCCGCCAGTACGCGCTGTATCGCGGCGCATTTGAGGTTGCGCGGGATACGCTGGAGTGCAACCTCCATCAGATTGAAAAAATTTTGCGAGCCGATGACCCCGATGCCGCCGCGCAGACGGATTATCAGGAGCCGTCCCCGCAGCTTCCAACCCGCCTGAGAACAGATTTCAGAGCCTGAGCCGGCCCGGATTGCTGAAAGTGAGGAAATACCATGGATGTTACAACATTTGGAGCATTTACCACAGCGCGTCTGGGCATCTACGCAGCGCAAAAAGCTCTGAACGTGACGGGAAACAATATATCCAACATTAATACCACAGGCTATACGCGCCAGAAGGTGGACCAGGTCAGCCTGCGCGTGGGCGCTACGAACCACTATGCATCGGCATTTGGCGGAACGACCGGCTCCGGCGTACTGGTCACCGGTATGTCCCAGTTCCGGGATCCCTATCTGGATATCCGGTACCGCAATGAGAATTCCAGTGTGGGCGCGATGAACACCAAGCTGGGGGGTCTTGAGGAGCTGAGCAAAACCCTGGACGAGGTTGGCAAGGGACAGGAAGGCAAGGAAGGCGAGGGAATCCTGGCCGCTCAGTTTCAGGACCTCCAGGATCAACTGTCGAAGCTGACCGGCGAGCATTCTACGGAGAATGATATTTTAACTCTGGTGCGCTCCTCCGCCAGCTCGCTGGTGAATCTTTTGAACAGCTACGCGCAGCGGGTTGGCGAAGTGAAAGAAAATCAGGAAAAAAAATTAGAAGGTGATGTTTCCTCCGTCAACGATATTCTCAAGAGTATTCAGACGCTGAATGACAATATTCTTAAAAGCGAGATTTACGGAGACTCATCTCTGAAGCTGCGGGACCAGCGGAATCTGCAGATCGACAAGCTGTCCCAGTACATGAAGATCGACGTGACCTATTCGCCGGTCAGCGTGGGCGCGGGACAAACCGTGGACAAGCTGGTCATCAAGACCTCTGGCGACAACCCGGTTACCCTGGTGGACGGCAACTACACGGGGAAGCTAACCATGGGGAATGGCTTGCAGAAGAATCCAAACTTCGATCCTCATGTAGCGCCATCGGGAACAAATCCGCGTTATCTGAAAGGGGACGGAAGTGTTACCGATGTGGCTGGCGACGCGGCCCCACTGCCGTATGCGCTGACCATCTCGGCCCTGACGGACCGCAACGGCGCTGCGTTGGCGGGTTCTGCGGATTATCAGTTCGGCGATACTGAACTTTACGGTTCCCTGCAGTCCAGCCGGGAGTTGCTGACCGAGGCGGGTGAGTTCTCCTCGGTATCCATGGCGGCGGCGGACTCGGATGCCGTCTCCAAGCGGGGAATCCCCTATTATCAGGATGCGCTGGATTCCCTGGCCCGGAAATTTGCCTCGGTGCTGAATGAGGCGAACACCGGCTATCTTCAAGATTCCAGCGGTAACATTCTAAAAAGCGGAACCACAGATATCCTCGCAACAAAGAATGCCAATGGTTCTTACACATTTAATGGAACGATCTATACGACGCTGCAAGAGATGATTGACGTTGAGGGAACAAATTTTACCGCTCACGCCAAAGCTCTTGGCGGGGTGCTGTTCAGCAACAGCAACAAGGGCGACTACACCAGCGGCATCACCGCATCCAACATCTCCATCTCCGCCAAATGGTCCGCCGATGCCTCCGTTCTTCAGAACTCTTTTAAGGCGCTGGTTGGTGAGAGTCGCGTGGGAAGCAGCGATAACCAGAACATCATTCACATCCTCGCGCTGTTCGACAAAAAGCAGGATTACATGCCCAAGGATGTGGTTGCCGACGCGGCGCAGGGAAGCCAGCGTTTTTTCTATGGAAAATTTGAAGATCTGTTTATCGACACGGAAGGGACGCTGGCCTCAGATGTCAAGAGCACCTCAACGCTGCTGGACAACTATTCTGTTTCCGCTACGGAGCTGGATACCAGCCGGGACAGTGTCTCCGGTGTGGACCTCAACGACGAGGCTATGAACATGATGCAGTTTCAGAAATCCTACGCCGCCGCGTGCCGCATGATGACGACGCTGGACGAGGTTTTGGATAAGCTGATTAACGGTACCGGCATAACCGGTCGATAAGGGAGGGACTTGAAGATGATTCGTGTTACAACAAATGGAACATTGCTCAACTATAAATCCAACTTAACGCGTTCGTCCAATACGCTGAACTCCACCCGGAACAGGGTCTTGACCCAAAGAAATTACAGCAGTTTTGCAGAGGATCCCGCATCCGCGACACTGGCGTTCAAGCTGCGCTGTTCTTTCTCCCGCACCAATGCGCAGTTGGATAGCACCACGACTCTGAAAAGTAAATTTTCCGCCGCCTGCGACGCGCTGAAAAGTGTCAAGAGCGACATGGCGGACAGTCAGGCGAAGATCTCGGCTCTGGCGGGCTTGAACGATGCGGAAGCATCCGGACGCCAGCCTTTGGGAGAGGTGCTTAGAAGCTCAGCGGAGTCCATTGTGCAGATTATGAACTCCAAGTACAGCTCCGCTTTCATGTTTGGCGGGGCGGACTCCCTGGGTGACGCGCCTTTTAAATTGGAAACCGACGGTGACAAAACGTATCTGACCTATCGCGGCGTCCAAGTGGACAAACCGGAAAATGCGGCGGCGCTGAAGGCCATGACGGATGAGACCAGCTGTGTGGATATAGGCAGCGGCCTTACGGATGCGGACGGCGCGTTCAACGGTGCCCTCAGCGGCATCAGCTACATCGGCTACGGTGTGGACGAGGACGGCGATCCCAAGAACATGGCGTCGATTATGCTGAAGCTGTCCGATATTTTCGGGCGGTGCGACGCGGATTCCGGCGCGTGGGCCTCGGATAAGGATAAAGTGGACGCCACCCGGCTGACGGGCAAGCTGACGGACAGCATTGACGAGATTACGAATCAATGGACGGCTCTGGACGGGCAGACCTCGTATCTCAAGACCAGCGAAAACCGTCTGACTTTGTTGGCGGATAATCTGAACGAGCAGATCCTGGGAGTCGAGCAAGTGGATCTGGCCAGCGCAATCAAAGATTTTTCGTGGGCGCAGTACTGCTATAACGCGGCGCTGAAGGTTGGCAACAGCATTTTGTCTCAGTCGCTGATTGACTATATGAGTTAACGGCGATTCGTATAGTGCCTTTTTATGAGCAAATTTTAATTTGAGAGAGCTTTTTTGAAATAATTTTTCAAAACTGAAAAGGAGTGAAAGCGATGACCTATCCACTGATCGAAATCCAATCCGTACCGATAGAGCTTGAGATGCGGGTTACAGATGCGAGGCTGGAATACAGCCGATCCACGGTGGATATGGAAATTACCCGGGATAAGGGGGGCCTGAGCATTCGGAGCAAACCCATCCGCGTGAATCTGGATACGTTTGAGGCCCGTAATTCCGTTTTTCCAACTCTGGCGACCCAGATCAAAAATAATGCAAAGGCTGGAAAGCAGGCCGCCTACGAGGCGACAGCCACATATGCCCAGCAGGGTCAGATCCTGCTGCAGGCAAAGATTGGGGAGGAAATGATCACAAAATTTGCCGCCGATGCGCAGGTGAAGAACTTGAAGACCAATGTGGGGATTCAGTTTATTCCAAAACAGGGGGCGGATATTTCCTGGGACAAAGGCGAATTGAATATCCGCTATGACATGGATAAAATGAATTTTGACTGGCGCAGCCAGCAGGGAAAATTTGAGTTTATCCCCGGAGATATTCAGTTCACCGTAACGCAACAGCCGGATGTTATCATTAAATATGTGGGAGGGGCGTTGTATGTGCCGCCTTCTGCGGACCCAAACTACACACACTTCGACACGGAGGCCTGAGACCTGCAGAAAGAAAGGAGACCTCATGCAGATTAAAACAAAATATTTTGGACAGGTTACGTATGAGGCCGCGGATGTGCTCCGCTTCCGGGACGGTCTGTTCGGTTTTGAGCAGGAAAAGCAATTTCTTCTTCTCCCATTTGCGGGCAGCGATGGGACGCTGCTGTGCTTTCAGAGCGTAGCCACCCCGGAACTGGCTTTTGTGGCAATGAACCCGTTTTCATTGAAGCCGAATTATGCTCCGGAGCTGCAAAGTACGGAACTGGGGGCGCTGGGTGTCAGGAAGAGTCAGGATCTGAGCTTTTACGTGCTGTGCGTGGTGCGTGATCCCGTGTCTGCAAGTACGGTAAACCTGAAGTGCCCCGTGGCGATAAACGAGGATTCCGGCGCGGCGATGCAGATTATTCTGGAGGATGGAGGCTATGAGATGCGTCACCGCCTGTCGGAATTCCAGTCAGGGGAGGCGGCATCATGCTGATTTTGCAGAGAAAGCCCGGCGAATCCCTGCTGATCGGAGACGAAATCGAGGTAACGGTGGTCTCTGTGGAGGCCGGAGGGCGGGTCCGGTTGGCCATTGATGCTCCCCGCAGCATGAGGATTTTGCGCAATGAGTTGCGCAAAGCTATGGACGTAAATCGGGACGCGGCGAAGGAGGAAGCATCTCCTCTTGCGCTGCTGGACCTGCTGCCAAAGCAGAAAAACAGCGGCGAGAATTCGGAATAAAAACGCCTTTTGCAGCAGGGCTGCGGATGAGATTGACGGACTATCTGAAAAGGGGCGGTGGGATACATATCCCACCGCCCCTTTTTCTAAGGTAATACCTAATATAGAGAATGTAAAATGTAAAAAAAAGGAAATATTATGCTGCAATTACTTGGACAATAGATATAATTTCTTCACTCACAGTGAATATGGCCATAAAAAAACAGAGAACACGAAATGAATATTTATACAAAAATGCTAAATTTAAACAAATGTATTTTTTGCAAAAAAGAATGGCAGAAACAAAACGTAAAGAGATAGAGTCAAATAAAATTTACCAAAATAATAATAACAAAAACAAATAGGCAAGAAAACGCAAAAAATTTGCCATTTAGGAATTGAGAATCCACATTTTATAAAAAAAACTCAAATGAGCTTTTTGACAGAAATTCAAATGAAAATGCGTTTTATGTTTTACAAATTTCATTGGAAGTTATTTCAACACAGTGAATTTTAAGTATAAATATTGAAAATAGTATATATTTCGACAAAAAATGAAGATTTTAGTTGCTTTTTGCACCCGAACAACTTATAATAACAACATTGAAATAAGCTTGAAATTCGGAATGCTTCATTGGTACATTTGGCGGTATAAAGGTAAAGGTCAAAGAGCAGGGAGGTCAAGAAAATGGACTTTATCTCAGGAAATTCCGAGCTGATGATGGAACACTCCATGCAGTTTCTGTGGTCCAAGCAAAACGCAATTTTAGATAATATTACCAATGCGGAGACACCGGGCTACAAAACAAAATATGTCACTTTTGAGGAGTCGCTGAAAAGTAGCCTTCAATCCGCCTCCGGCTCATCCAACCCCGCCACGGCGTTTCGGGAGGCGCTGGAGAACGTTTATCCCACGGTCCACACGGCCGACAGCGAGAGCACCCGTATGGACGAAAACGGCGTAAATCTGACGGAGCAGGGCGTGGAGCTGGCGCGAAACACCTATCAGCTCCGCTACGCGATGAACTCCATCGACAGCAATTTGAGCATCTTGCGCACGGCGATCAAGGGTTAGTGCAATCTGCGTTCTGGAAGCAGCGGATTTGTGAGGAGGAAACGGCATGGCATTCTTGAGTTCCATGAACATCATCGGTTCTGGCCTGACTGCAGAGCAGCTGCGGTTGGATGTGGTTTCGGAGAATATCACCAATATGAACACCACCCGCACGGAGGGCGGCGGAGCCTATCGCCGTAAGATGGTGGTGTTTGAGGCACAGGACGGCCGCGACAGCTTTCGCAGCATCATGGCGCGCCGCTCCCTGGCATCCAACGCCGGGTACAATACGGCGGGCGGCGTCCAGGTTACGGAGATTGCCGAGGACCCGTCCGACCTGAAGATGGTCTATGATCCTACCAATCCCGATGCCAACGCGGAGGGGTATGTGGAGATGCCCAATGTCACTCTGGTGAAAGAGGTTACGGACGCCATGGCCGCCACGCAGGCGTACTCTGCGGGGGTCACGGCATTGAACTCTCTGAAGACCGTGGTGAATCAGGCGCTGGAAATCGGTAAGTAGAATCATTAAAAACGTGCCGCGGAAACGCGGCGCGTCATCGTGTCCTGTTGAAATGGAACAAACAGATACATAAGTCATAAGGCGAGGGGGACTTTTGATGAATACGGAGCTGTTTTCAAGTATCCAGCCGATACAGAACGCAGCCGCTTTGAACGGTGCACAAAAGGCGGGGGAAAACACGCCTTCTGAGTCGGGCGGAATGTTCGCGGATATTTTTCAGACTGCCATCGACAATGTGAAAACCACCGATACGGATATGAATGAGGCGCAGTACCTTCTGGCCACAGGTCAGCTGGATAACCCCGCGGAGGCGACTATTGCCGCAACAAAGGCCACTGCTGCCGTGGAGCTCTTGATCCAGCTTCGGAACAAGGCACTGGACGCATACAGTGAGCTCACGCGCATTAGCCTGTGAACGGCGAACTGAAGTTTAGGTGGGGGTAACGTAATTGCAGGAGAAGCTGAAGGGCTTTGGCGGGAATCTTAAGAAGTTTTTTGCCAAAATGAGTAAAAAGGCGCGAATTATTCTGGGCTGTGTGCTGGGTACGTTGATTCTGACCGGTGTAATTTTTGCGATTGTTATGAATAATCGGCCCTACGCCGTCCTGTTTACAGGCCTGAGTACGGAGGAAATCTCCTCCATCTCCACCTACTTGAACGATAACGGTGCGACCAATTTCCAGGTGCAGGGCACGGATACCATTCTGGTGCCTGAAGCTCAGGAGGCCCAGTTGAAGGCGGAGCTACTGATGCAGGGATACCCGACTTCCGGCTTCGCCTACGAGACTTACCGGAAGGGCGTGGGCACCATGTCCACGGATTCGGACCGGCAAATGGCTTATCTGCAGGATTTGCAGGACCGGATGGCCGGCGTTATCCGCTGCATGGACGGCGTAAAATCTGCGGTGGTCACCATTGCTCAGGGCGAGGACCGGCGCTATGTTCTCGACAGCGGCAACACGGTGGACGCCTCCGCCTCGGTCATGGTAACGATGCAAAGCGGCGATAGTCTCTCTGATCAGCAGGCTACCGCGATCCGCAATCTGGTGGCTCATGCGGTTCAGGGTCTTGAAATCGACAACATCGCCATTTCCGACTCTCTGGGCAACGTCTATTCCGGAGGCGGCGGAGTAACCGGCGCATCGGATGCCTCCGAACTGAAGCTCCAGCTGGAGGAACAGGTGAATAACAAGGTTCGCACCCAGATTTTGACGGTGTTGACTCCACTGTACGGCGCGGACAATGTCCGTGTGGCGGTGAGCAGTACCGTGGATGTAAACCACACCGTGGGCGAGACCACGCAGTACACCCTCCCCGACTGGGCCAGCGACGGCTCCACCAACGGCGAGGGAATTATTGGTTCCAAGGTCTACGATCAGGAAATTGTCCGCGGGGACGAGGGGACAGTCGGGGGCGCCGTGGGCAACGAGTCCAACGCCGATATTAGCACCTATGTTGAAAATCAGACCACGGTCAACGGTAATGAGAATTATATCAAGAACAAGGGTGAGACCGACTATAACGTGGATACCAACAAACAGCAGGTGGAGCGGATCGCGGGTGTTGTCTCCGACCTGATGGTATCCGTCAGTATCAACAGTGCTGTTTCCGGCAGTGTGAATACCACGGAGCTGGTGAGCCATGTGGGCCATGCCGCGGGTATCGCGCCTAATGAGCAGGCGGATAAGATATCGATTCTGCTGGCGCCGTTCTATGACCCGGACAGCGGGACTGTTCCCTCCGGGAACGGACTGAATCTGCCCCAGTGGGTGCTGTTTGCCGGGGCAGGCGGCGTGGTGCTGCTAATCCTGCTTCTAATCTTGCTGGCGGTTCTTAGGAGCAAGCGCAAAAAGGCGAAACAGGCGAAACTGGCCGCCATGGCCGGAGCCATGCAGGCATCTGCGCCCCAGGTGGCCGAAGTGGTGCCTCCGACGGACGGCGCGGATATTATGACCATTAAGACGGAGAAGAGCATCCAGCTGCGGCAGGAGATCCGAAAATTTGCGGAGGATAATCCCGAAATGGCGGCTCACATGCTTAAAAACTGGCTGAGGGGAGGCGAGGAGGATGAGCAGTAACAGAAAGGCCAGGACCGCCTCCAATGCCGCCGTCGCTGAGAAAACGCAGGCGGCGATGGCTAACTTCGGTGCCAGCGAAGCGAAACCGGAAGCAACAAAGACCCAAAATCAGCCGCAACAGTTTCAAAAGGAAAAGTACCCTCCTCTCACCGGCCCCCAGAAGGCCGCTGCGGTAATTGTTTCGCTGGGCGCGGACAAGGCGTCTCAGATTTATAAGTATATGGATTCCGAAGATGTGGAAACGCTGACGCTGGAAGTGGCAAAGCTGGGGTACTTGGATTCCCACCAGACAGAGGAGGTTTTGGGCGATTTCTACGAGCTTTGCCTGACCAACAAAGCGATCACAGAAGGCGGGCTGGAATACGCCAGGACGGTTCTGGAAAAGGCGTTTGGCGAGCAGACTGCCAACCAACTGCTGGAAAAAGTGGAAAAGTCCATGAAAAACCGGCAGTTTGCGTTTTTGGACAAGGCGGATGCAAAATCGCTGTTCTCCGCTTTGCAGTATGAACGGCCCCAGACCATCTCCCTGGTGCTGTCCTATGTCAGTCCTGCAAAATCCGCCAACGTGGTGGAACAGCTGGACCCGGCGAAGCAGATAAAGGTCGTGGAGAACATGGCCAAGATGGAAAGCCCCTCTCCTGCCGCCATGAAGATCATCGAAACGGAGATGGGCCGCCGGTTCTCCACCATCATCAGCAGTAAACACGTCAAAGTGGGCGGCATCGACTTCGTTGCCAGCCTGATGAACAATATCGACCGCACCAGCGAGAAGAGCATTTTCGACGGACTTTCCGTTTACAATCAGGAGCTTGCGGAAGAGATCCGCAAGCGGATGTTCGTGTTTGAGGATCTGGTCAACATGGACGACCGTTCGGTCCAGCGCTTTTTGCGGGACTGCGACCCCAAGGACATCGTACTTTCCCTCAAGGCTACCACAGAAGACGTGGCCAACAAACTGCTTTCCAATATGTCCACCCGCATGGCGCAGAACATCAAAGACGATCTGGAGATTACAACCAATGTCCGTATGAAAGACGTGGAAGAGGCTCAGCAGCGTATCGTGGATGTAATCCGCAAGCTGGAGGAGCAGAACGAGATCATTATTATAAAGGGCGGAAAGGACGACATCATTGCATAACGGGAGTGTCCTTAAAAAGTTTATAAGACCCAAAGCGGAACCCTATCGGTTCCCGGACAATTTGCGAGACGAAACTCCCATTGCCCCTCGGAAGGAAGAGGAGGAGGATCTTCGGGAGAGCTTTCAGGATGAGCTTTTTGTGGATGGCGCGCCCAGGACGGCGCGTCCGTCAGACAGAAACAATTCCGAGAAACCGGAGAAAGCGAATGAGCCGGAAACATCGCCCGCCGCTGACAGTCCCGTTCAGTTTGCCAAGGTACAATCCGACGCGATTTTGAACGCGGCCAGAGCGGAGGCGGAGCAGATTACGTCTGCCGCTACGGCCAAGGCGCGGTCCCAGGCGGACAAAATCAGAGAGGATGCCCGGCAGGAGGGCTACCGTGAGGGTTATACCGAGGGCATTGCCGGAGCGGCGCAGAATTTGAAGGAGCAGCGGGAAATGCAGGCCGCCCAGATGGAAAAGCAGCTCCAGACATTTTTAGAAAACGTGGCTCTCGCTCAGGACGAGCTGATGGACGGTGCAAAGGCCGACATGAGGGATCTAGCCATTGCGGTGGCGGAAAAGGTGGTGCGCATCAGCTTGAAAAGCTCCAGCGGCATCATCGCAAAAATGATTCAGGATGCCACGGAGAAAATGAAGCGGCGGGAATGGGTTCATATCTATGTTTCCAACTGCGACGCCAAGGGCTTGTCCCAGATTACCCCACGATTGACCCGGGCGCTGTCGGGACTCTCGGACCACATCCGCATCATTCCCGTGGCCGAGGAGGAAAGCGGCACCTGTATCATAGAGACCCCGGATACAATTATCGACGCCAGCGCATCCACGCAGATGACCAATATCCGCTCGATTCTGGAAAACATCTCTCCCGACGACGCCCCGCCCGGAAATTTGGGACGCCGCCCGGGTGACCGGTGAAAAAGGAGCAGACCCGTGTTTGGACAAATGATCCAGCAGATCCAGAACGCCGACACCTTCAGTTTGACGGGAAGGATCGAAAACATAGTCGGCATGTCCATTGAGGCCTCCGGCGGAAACGCGGCCGTAGGTGATATCTGCCGGATTTATAACGGTGACACCGGAGATCAGGTGACGGCGGAGGTGGTCGGCTTTAAGAACGACCGCATCCTCCTGATGCCGTACTCCGACATGAGCGGCATCTCGGCGGGCAATTTCGTCCGCAACACGGGAAAACAGCTTACCCTCCCCATGGGGACGTTTCTCCGGGGGCGCATAATCAACGCCCTGGGTCATCCCATCGACGGAGGCCCTCCCTTTGAAAACGGCTGTGCCCACTGCGTGGAGGGAAAATACATCAATCCCCTCTCCCGCCCTCCTATCACGGAGCGGATGGAGTTCGGCATCAAGGCCATTGATGGTCTTCTGACTATCGGAAAGGGCCAGCGTATCGGTATCTTTGCCGGTTCCGGCGTGGGGAAAAGTACGCTGATGGGCATGATCGCCAAAAACGTGAAGGCCGATATTAATGTTATCGCCCTGGTGGGCGAGCGCGGACGAGAGGTTTTGGACTTTGTCCGCAAGGACCTGGGTGAGGAGGGCATGGCCCGCTCCGTTCTGGTGGTGGCCACCTCCGACCAGCCCGCGATGCTTCGCAAAAAGTGCCCTTCCGTGGCCACCGGTGTCGCGGAATACTTTCGGGACCAGGGGTACGACGTACTTCTGATGATGGATTCCCTGACCCGGTTCGCCATGGCCCAGCGGGAAATTGGCCTTGCGGTGGGGGAGCCTCCCGTGGCGAGGGGGTACACGCCCTCCATCTACGCGGAGTTACCCAAGCTTCTGGAGCGCAGCGGCAATTTTGAAAAGGGGTCCATCACCGGGGTCTACACCGTTCTGGTAGAGGGCGACGACACCAACGAGCCGATCTCCGATACCGTCCGCGGCATTCTGGACGGGCATATCGTTCTCTCCCGGCGGCTGGCCGCCGCGAATCACTACCCAGCCATCGACGTGGGGGCCAGTATTTCGCGTCTGATGACGGACATTGTCCCGATGGAGAGCCGCCGCGCGGCGGGCCGAATCCGCGACATTATGAGCGTATATGAAAAAAGCTCAGATCTGGTGTCTATCGGCGCGTACAAGGCGGGTACAAATCCAAAGCTTGACTACGCGCTGAGCAAGATCGACGCCATTGACGATTTTCTCAAGCAGGGTGTGGACGAGTCATTTTCCTATGAGGATACGGCACGGCAAATGGAGCAGATTCTTCAGTAAGACGGCTGAGCGCCGGAAAGGGGGTCCCGCATCGTGAAAAAGTTTCAGTTTCCGCTGGATACCGTACTGGATTACCGCCGTCAGGTACAGGATTCCCTTCAGGTGGAGTTGGGGACCTTTACAGCGGAGGTACACCGGCAGGAAGAGATTCTGGCCGCAGCCCGGCAGCGGTATTCCGAGATCAATCAGGAGTACCGGGAAAAGAAGGCCGAGGGTATGTGGATTGCGGAGGTCCGGGGCTTTGAGACCGCGCTGGAGGTTCAGGAAACGGTGATCGCCAAGGAGACCACAAAGCTTAAAAAGATCCAAAGACAAATGGAGGCCAAGCGCCGGGAGTTGGTGAGCGCGAAGCAGGACGCCTCATCTGTGGAAAAGCTGCGGGAGAAAAAGTTTCACGCTTACACGAAGGATTTGGAGAAGAGCGAGGAAAAGTTCATTGATGATCTGGTGTGCGCCGGTCGAGGAAACGCCCGGAACGCATTCCTGTAATCATAAATCGCAACCCCATTTCATTTGAAAGGAGGTGAAAAGATGAATACAATGAACGAATTGCTGCAAGTGGCACAGCTCACGTCTGCGGCCCAGACGCAGCGGACGGTGAAGGCGGATTCCGGCCAGAAGACCGGGAACGACAGCGATTCCGGCTTCGGTAAGCTGCTGAAGGACCGTGTCGGAGCGGATGGAACAAAAAAGACCCCGGAACAGACGAAAATTGGCACTGATGCGAAGGCAGATACGGCGGAGCAATCGGAGGATCCAAAAGACGAGACGCTGAAGGAAGTGGCGGCGGCCATGACGATGCTCATGACCCAGGTCCCGCCGGTGCAGATCCAGACGCAGGAGATTCTTCCGGAGCAAACGCAGACCCAGACCACAGCCGTGGTCGAGATGCTCACCAGTCAACAGTCCAATGGACAGGCGGCGCTTCAAAACGATGTGCTCCAGGCGGCCTGTCAGAGCGCGGAGTCTCTGCCGACCGGAGAAACGGTAGTTTCCGGACAACAGAAGACCGCGGCTTCCCAGATTGCCCAGGATACCGGAATATCTCAGACCACGCAGGCTCCGCAGGCGGAAATCACCGTGACTGTGCAGTCCACCGGAACCCAGAGTAACGGGAGTATGGACGAACAGCCTGACGACACTGGCTTGACCGGGCAGGATGGCGACCGCGAGACTCCACAGCCGGAAAACGTTGATATTGAAACCGCCCAGCCCCTGTTCCGCGATATGGAGACCGTCCCCGTAAAGGTGGGAGAGACCCCGGTGGCGGACACCGAGCAGCCGGACATGGATGCCCAACTTGCAAAGCAGATCGGTACGACCCTGGAAGACGGCGCGCAGCAGGTGAAGCTTCAGCTGTCCCCGGAGAATTTGGGGACGCTGACCGTTGACCTGACCCACACCCAGGATGGTACACTTCAGGTGGTGCTCCATACCACCACGGAAAAAGCGGCGAACCTTTTGAGCCAGCATGCGGAGAATCTGGGCGCCCTGCTTCAGAACAGTACCCAGAACACGGTTCGGGTAGAAGTCCAGCGGCAGGAGCAGAGTCAGCAATTTCAACAGCAGTCCCAGCAGCAGAATCAGCAGCATGGGCAGAGCCAGCAGCACAGCCGCCGTCAGCAGAGCGGGGATGACTTTCTCCAACAGCTCCGACTGGGTCTGGTGACGCTGAACGAGCAGGTGAGCTGACGAATCCGACTTTCTAAGAAAGGAGTAACTCTATGAGCGATTATATAGGCGATATCGCATCGCTGGCCAAGACCCAAAGCACCACGGCGACCAAGAGCAAGTCCAGTTCTACCAGTCTGGATATGGAGGACTTCCTGCAGATGATGGTGGCCCAGTTCCAGAATCAGGACCCGGAAAACGCCGCCTCCACCACCGATATGCTGAACCAGATGGTGCAGATGTCCATGATCCAGGCCATCACCAACATCACGGACGCTGTCAGCCTCAGTTATTCCGCGTCCCTGGTAGGGAAGGAAGTGACCGTGGGATCTTACGATTCAAAAGGGAATGTTCAGGAAATCGTGGGCACCGTCACAGGCACGGGAACCTATAACGGAAGCCCGGTGGTTTTTGTGGACGGAGTGAGCTACAACATGAGCAGCATTATGGCGATCGGTCGCTTGCCCGCTGCCGAAGATTCCAAAGACCCGCCCGTTTCTCAAGACCCGGAAGATTCCACCACCAAAACCTGACGGCAGTGGGAAAACCACTTGAGTTCCATCGATCGAACGGTCAAAGGAGTGAGAGCATTGATTGACCGGATATCCTCGCCGCAAAGCGGAAGCCTCCCTGCGAGAAAAACTGCCGACGCGGCACAGACCTCTTTCGGAGCACAGCTGCTTCAGCGTCAGCAGGAGAGCCAGTCCGTCGCGTTTTCCAAGCACGCGCGGGAGCGGGCGGAGCAGCGCGGCATTCAGGTGGACGACCAGCTGATGGATCAGCTGAACGACACCGTGGAAAAGGCCCAGGCTAAGGGCGCCACGAATATTCTGGCGTTTGATACCACGCGGGCTTTCATCATCAACGTCCCCAACGGGCGGGTGATTACCACCATGTCCCCGGAGGAGATGAAGGAGAACATTTTCACCAATATAGACGGCGCCGTGATCCTGTAATAAACAGAGGGCAGGACCGAAAGGATGCTCTGGGGAAAGTCCGATTGACTGTTCCCCGGCGGCGCCAACCGAAAGGAGTTTTTACCCATGACAGGTGCAATGTACGCAGCGATATCGGGCATGAAAGCCCATATGCAAAAACTCAACGTCATCGGCAATAACATTGCAAACATAAATACACCAGCCTTCAAGGCATCCCAGACCACTTTTAAAGAGTCAATTTACACCACGATAACCTCTGGTTCCAACGGCTCCAGCTCAGCCGGCGGCATAAACCCCTCCCAGCTCGGCTACGGGTGCAACGTCGGTACGATCGCCATGGATATGAGTACCGCCAGCTTCAGCGCTGACGGAAATAATATGCACTGCATGATCGACGGAAGCGGTTTTTTCCTGACGGGCGACAAGGCCACCGCCACAACCAGCGACAGCAAGACAACATTGAATGATGTGGATCCTCAGGATCTGGATCTCAGCCGCGTGGGCGATTTTACATTTGATTCCCAGGGATATCTGGTGGACGGACAGGGCCATGTGATATATGGCTTCGTGACGTATACCGCAAATACTGATGGGAATACGCTTAAAGACACAGAGAAGGAAAGTCCGCTGGTCAGCACGCAGTTGGTCCCCATCCGGCTCCCCATTGCGGCTGGGGCTCCTACAGATAAGACAAAAGATCCCGACGCCGGAACAGCCCTTTATCCTACACAGGATGGCACCTCCGGAAAGAATATATATCCTACCGGAAGCGGAAACGCCATCACCGTTAGCAGTATTGCCATCGACAAGGGCACCGGCAAGATCACCGCCGTCAACGATGCGGACAACAGCAACATAGTGGTGGGCTACCTCGCGCTGGGGACCGTGGCCAACCCCAACGGCGTCACCCGCCTGGAAAATGGCTACTATCAGGCGGGCGAGGGCGCGGGAAACTGCACTGCGACTTCCATTGGCGGTACCGTGACGGGCTTTTTGAACAAGCCGGCGGACGCCACTACCGGGGATGCAATCCTGAGTTCCGGCAAGACGGCGCTGCAAACCGGCGGCCTCGAGTCCTCGGGTACCGATCTTGCCACCGAGATCGCCGAGATGATCACGACTCAGCGCGGCTATCAGGCCAATACCCGCATCATCACCGTGACCGACTCCATGCTGGAGGAAATGGTCAATATGAAGCGGTAATCTGAGACGGCACTAGAATACATGGATCTTTCCGGCGCGTTGCCGGGCACGGGGAAACCCCCGTGCCCGGCGGACGCCGACTTTTGGGAGGAGGAACCTATGATCGTTTTGACAAAGATGAACAACGACAAGTTTCTGGTGAACCATTTGCAGATTGAGTGTATCGAACTGATCCCCGAAACCAAGATCGTAATGATGAACCGCAGCTACTATCTGGTTCGGGAGACGGCGGAGGAAATCGTGCAAAAAATCGCGGAGTACAATGCCAAGGTTCAGGACATCGCCCGTACGGTCAGAGTGATCGGGCAGCGCTGAGAAAGAAACAGAGCGTTTTCCGGCTTCCAAGGGCCGGCTTGATCCGCGCGCGCGGAAAACACGGGCAGCCGCGCGTGGGGATCAGGCGGGCGCTAAAAAAAATCGGACGGTGACGGGCCTTGCGCCTTTCGTCCGGCAGGGGTGAGAGAGACAGATGAATTTAACCTACATTATTGGTACGGTAGTTGCCATCGCGATTATGATATTGGGCATGATGTTTACCAGTGTGGACAACCACTTTACTGTATTGCCATCACAGATCGGAAACTTTTTTGACCCGTCCAGCATCCTGATCGTTATCGGGTGCACGATGGCGGTGGTGGTGGCCAGCTTCCCGCCAAAGATGCTGAAAGAAATGCCCAAGCATTTCAAAATCATGCTGAATACCAAGAAGTATGATCCCATGTATTACATCGACCAGTTGGTGGAACTGGCACAGGTGGCCCGGAAAAACGGCCTTCTGGCTCTGGAGGAAAAGGCCAACGCGCAGGAGGACCCGTTTTTTAAACAGGCCATCATGCTGATCGTGGACGCCAACGATGCCGATAAGGTCCGGGGCATTCTGAACAATGACATCGAGTGTATGTCCGCCCGGCATAACGGCGTGGCGGGCATGTATGAAAGGGCGTCCGCCGTGGCTCCGTCGTTTGGAATGCTGGGCACGCTGGTGGGGCTTATCAATATGCTGAAGAACATGAACCTCTCAGGCGACGGCGGTTCCTCCAGCATCGGCACAGACATGGGTACCGCTTTGATTACGACGCTGTACGGCTGCGTGCTGGCCAATATGATTTTCAACCCCATAGCCTCCAATCTGAGGACGCGGGACGAGGAGGAGGTTCTCTGCAAGATGATTATTGTAGAGGGCATCATGTCCATTCAGTCCGGCGAAAACCCAAAATCCCTGCGGGAAAAGCTTCTCACTTTCGTGGACCAGAAACAGCGTGGTGTGGATGACGGCGGCAGAAGCAAAGGCGAAAAAAAGAGCAAGGGCAAGAACAAAAAGGAGAAATAATTCCGAAAGACCCGGGGAGGTGAACGGCGTATGAAAAAGCGTAAGAGCGGCGGCGGAGCAAACTGGATGGACACCTACGGCGACATGGTGACGTTGCTGCTGTGCTTCTTTGTTTTGCTGTACTCCATGTCGACCATAGACCAGCAAAAGTGGGTTCAGCTGGTGCAGAGCTTTAATCCGGACGCGTCCCATGAACCCACAGAGATGAAAGGCAACGATGGCCAGCTGGCCGACCCGACGGGCGGAGCGGAGGGGGGAAATCCCCAGACGCAGGAGGAGATCGACGTGTCCATCGAGCAATTGTATCTCGATTTGAAGACCTATGTCGCCCAGCAGGGAGCGGCGGAAAATATCTCTGTTACCAAGGGCGACGGGTATGTTTTCATCTCTTTTAATGACGCCGTGTTTTTTGACGGCGACAGCTATGTCCTGCGATCGGACGGGAAGGAAGTCCTGAACGACGTGGGGACGATCATTGGGAAGGCAAGCTCCGCCATCGACGAACTGCGAGTTTTGGGGCACACGGCTCAGGGTGATCCAACCAAGCCCAACAATCCGACCGTGGATCGCTTTTTATCATCTGATCGCGCCACCGTGGTGCTGGTCTATTTGCAGGAGATGAATATTCTGGACCCGGCCCGGATGATCAGCATGGGCTATGGACAGTTTCGCCCCGTGGCAGACAACGATACCAGTGAGGGTCGGGCGAAAAACCGCCGGGTGGAAATGATCGTCACCGGTCGGGATGTGACCAGCACTCTGGGCGACGGGATCGAGCAGTATTATACGGAGCGGGGGACGGAGTCCCCGGTTTCCACCCAGACCGGAACGGGCGGCGCTGTGGTCGGATGACACATGGCTGAGCGCCATACAGCGGCAAGAGAAGAGAGAAAGGGGAGTGCCGATGTCGGAGGTACTGTCACAAAGTCAGATTGACGCGCTGCTCAGCGCCGCGCGGAGCGGAGAGAACCTGGAACCCGAGGAAGAAACGTCGAAGGAGAAAAAATACAGAAAGTACGACTTCAGAAGCCCTCGAAAGTTTACTAAAGATCGATTAAAAATGCTGGACAGCATTTTTGAAAACTATTCGAGAAACTTGAATTCCCGCATCAACGGCCTGATGCACACCAGCTGCGAGATCAGCGTGGAATCCGCCGAGGAACAGCGGTACTATGAATTTTCCAACGCCCTGATTGAAGGCGATGTCCTGACGCTGGCCTACGTGAAATATGGCGATGTCCGGGAGGATACTCCCGCCTTGCTGCATGTCAGTAAGTCCCTGATGCTGAACATGATTGACCGAATGATGGGCGGCGAGGGAGAAGTGGACGATGATCTGGACCCGGAGTATACGTTTACGGACTTGGAATTGAAAATTGTGGAGGGCTTGAGCCGGTATTTTGTGGAGAATCTGGGCGAAAGCTGGCAGAACTATATTCAGCTGGAGTTTGAATTTGGCCGCGTGGAGCCGAATCCCACCATGATTCAGCCGCTCGGTCTGGACGAAATTGTGGTTATCATGGATCTGACGGTAAAATTCCCAAATTGCGACGGGCATATGAGCATCTGCCTTCCCGGTATGGTGCTGACGAATATCTTCGGTGAAATCAGTCGGCTGAACACGGCCCATAAAAATCAGGATGAAACGGCGGAAAGGGAGATTTTTGAGTCTCTGAAGACTACGCAGATCGATCTGGTTGCCGAAATATGCCGTACAAAACTCAAACTCAGTGATATTTACCATTTAAACGTGGGGGATGTGATCGACCTGAAGCGGCCTAAAGATTCCCCGGTTTACATCAACATCGGAGGAAGACGCTGGTTTGACGGCGTAATGGGCGTACACAATAAAAACATGGCGGTCAAAATAGGGAAGACCTATTATGAGCCGGAGGGAAGGAACGTCAAACAGGATGGCAGATAACATTTTTAACTCTATGGAGCTGGACGCAATCGGGGAAGTGATGAATATCAGCCTCGGCTCCTCCGCCACTGCGGTCTCCAATTTGCTGGATCACCGTGTGGAAATCACGACGCCCAGAGTCTCTGTAAGCGATGTGGCGGATTTCAGCATCAGCGATCTCGAACCCGCCATAGGTGTGGAAATCCGCTATATATCCGGCCTGGTGGGCAGCAACATTATGTTGCTCAAGCGCAGTGATGTAAAGATTATTGTGGATATCCTGATGGGTTCCGAGACACCGGATGAGGAGTTCGAGATGAACGAACTCACCATCAGCGCCGTATGTGAGGTCATGAACCAGATGATGGGCGCGGCTTCTACGGCGCTATCCGATTTTCTGGGGATCCCGGTCAATATTTCAACGCCGGAGTCTTTCGAACTGAAGGATTTTGAGACCTTCAAAAAACAGCATTTCCCCATACAGGACGGTAAGTGTGTGGTCGTCCGGTTTATGCTGAAAATTGACAATATGCTTCAAAGCGAGTTCATTAACGTCATGTCCGTGGATTTGACGCGCGAGCTGCTTTCCGGCTTGGGTCTTGGCGAGGACGAGGATGCCGCGCCCCCGGAATCCACCTCCCCGGAGCAGGTTGCCCCTCCTTTGAAAAATGGTCCGAAGCTGAGTCAGGAGGAGATTGAAAAACTGGTGAACGGCAGTGCACAGGCCGCGCCTGAACCAGCCCCGGCTCCCGCTTCCTCCGGCGGCCAGCTCAGTCAGGCGGAGATCGAAAAGCTGATGAGCGGTGTACAGGCCGCGCCTGAACCGGCCCCGGCTCCCGTTTCTTCCGGCGGCAAATTAAGTCAGGCAGAGATCGAAAAACTGATGAGCGGCGTACAAGCCGATCCCCAGCCGGCTCCGGCTCCCGCCTCCTCCGGCGGCAAATTAAGTCAGGCGGAGATCGAAAAGCTGATGAGCAGTACACAGGCCGCTCCGCCACAGCCCCAGGTTCCCCAGCAGCCTTCGATACCGTTGGCCACCCCTGAGCCTGCTAAGGGTCAGGCGCAGGCCATGCCTGCCGGGGCCTATCCGATGCCGCCTTACGGGCAATATGCCCCGGGCTATTATCCTCCTCCGGGCTATTATCCAGCGCCTCAGATGGCGCAGCCCGCCCCAAAGATGATCCAGTCCTCCCCGGCAGAGATGCCGAGATTTGCCAACGGCGAGCCGTTGGACGAGCAGCAGGCGGAAAACCTGGATCTGCTGATGTCGGTGCCTGTGGAAGTTTCCGTGGAGATTGGCCGGGCCCGCAGGAAGGTACAGGATGTGCTGGCGTTCACCAAAGGGTCTTTGGTCATGCTGAACAAGCTGGCCGGTGACCAGGTGGACCTGTTCGTAAACGGACAGTGCATTGCAAAGGGCGATGTGGTTGTCGTTGACGATAATTTCGGAATTCGCATCACCGAGGTTTTGAAATCCCCTGATCCCAACGAACTGGTCAACGGATAAGCCGGAGGACCGGGCGCAAGGAACTGAAATTCCAAAAGACAGATCAGTGAAAAGGAAGGTTTAACATGGCTAAAATTTTAGTGGTTGACGACGCAGCGTTTATGCGTAAGGTCATTAAGGACACCCTTTCCAAGAGCGGGTATACCGAGCTGTTTGAGGCAGTGGACGGTGCAGACGCGGTGGAGAAGTACGGAGAGATTCACCCCGATCTGGTTATCATGGACATCACCATGCCCAATATGGATGGGCTGGAAGCCCTGAAGGCTATCCGCGGGAAGGACGGCAATGCAAATGTGGTCATGTGCTCCGCCATGGGGCAGGAGAGCATGGTTATTGACGCGGTGCGCTCCGGCGCGAAGGATTTCATTGTGAAGCCGTTTAAGGCCGACCGCGTGCTCAAGACGGTGAATTCCATCATCGGGAATCCCTGATCAATGCCCTGGACGGAAATCGGAACCCTTTTGGGAATGCTGGCGGCAGTCGTCGTTATTTTGCTTCTGGCATGGCTGTTTACCCGGTATCTGGCTGGACGGACCCCGGGGGCAATGCGCTTTTCCCGGAATCGGAACGGAAAGCTCCAGCTGCTGGAGCGGATGCCACTGGGACGCGAACAGTATTTGGCGGTGGTTCGGGCGGGGGAGACGTATCTCCTCCTGGGCGTCACCGGCAGTCAGATCACGCTTTTGCGCGAGCTGAGCGCCCAGGAGGCGTCAAAATGGACTGAGGACGAGACCGACACCCCCCCGGAGAGCACACCCGGAGAGGCCATGCCCTTTCGGGACGCGCTGCGGGAAGTCTGGAAACAGAGAAAGAAGTAGGAGGAGCATAACGTGACGGACGCGCTGGTCAATGTCAATGGTGATAACGTACAGGCCCTTCAAATTCTGTTTCTGACCACGGCGATCACACTGCTTCCCTCGCTGCTGGTCATGATGACGTCCTTTACCCGGTATATTGTGACATTATCCTTTCTGCGCTCCGCCATGGGAACGCAGCAGACTCCGCCCAACGTGGTTCTGATTGGACTGGCGCTGTTTTTGACGCTGTTCACCATGAGCCCCGTGTTTTCCAGCATCAAGACCGACGCCTATGACCCATATGTCGCGGAGGAAATCAGCCAGGAGGAGTTTATCGACCGGGCGGAGGTCCCGCTGAAGGACTTTATGCTCCGCAATACCGAAACGTCCTCTCTGAACCTGTTCTGCGATCTGGACGGGTCGGTGGAACGGCCCGCGGACGACGCTGCGGCCAAAGCCCTTCCGATGCACGTCATCGTACCCTCCTTTATGACCAGCGAACTGAAGAGGGCGTTTGAAATCGGTTTTTTGCTGTACATCCCCTTTATGCTGATTGACGTGGTGGTGGCCTCCACGCTAATGTCCATGGGCATGATTATGCTCCCACCGTCCATGATCTCCACTCCTTTCAAGCTGCTTTTGTTTATTGTTCTCAACGGATGGGAGCTGCTGTTCTCAACGTTGGTGCAGGGTTTTCATTAGAAAGGGGCGGTGAGGGATGGACCTGAATGCGGGTGAAGTTCTCCGACAGGGCATTTTTGTCGTGATCCGGCTGGCCGGGCCCATACTGATCTTGAGCATGATCGTGGGCGTACTGGTGGCCATTTTTCAGGCGGTCACTCAGATTCACGACCAGACCCTGGGCTTTGTTTTAAAGCTGCTGGTGACGGTGCTGGTGCTGTTTATCGGCGGCGGCTGGATGATGAACACGCTGGTGGAGTACAGCCAGTACCTGTTCACATTGATGCTGTGAAAAGCGGGGCGGTTCCATGATCAACTGGGGCAGGCTCACGCTGCTGTTTTACATTCTGATGCGGATGAGCGGCTTTGTGCTGTTTATACCGCTGCTGGGGCGACGGAATGTCCCTGGCATATTCCGCGCAGGACTGGTTTTGACCCTCACATGGTTTGTGGCATCCTTCACGGAGGGGACTGCGCCCGTTCCGGTCAATCTGGTGGAGTTCAGCGTCAAGCTGTTGCTGGAATTGGGCGTCGGTTTTGTAGTGGGGATGGCAGTCCAGTTTTTTATCTATCTCATTCCCCAGCAGGCTGGCGAGATCATTGATAATCAGATGGCCCTGACTATGTCCAAGGAATACGATCCGGGTTCTCAGATTTCCATGTCCGTCTCCAGCACACTGTTCACTATTTTGATGACGCTGCTGTTCTTTACGGTAAACGGCCATAACACCCTGCTTCGCATTCTGCTCACTTCCGGGGAGGTCATCCCTTTTGGGGAGGCGGCGCTGGGGAAAGCGGCCATGCAGGCGGCGGTGGAGTTGTTCATCGAGTGCTTTTTGCTGGCGGTAAAGCTGGCGGTGCCGATTCTGGCGGCGGAGCTTCTGGGGCAAATCGGAATGGGCGTTTTAATGAAGGTCATTCCACAAATTAATGTGTTTGCAATTAATATTGAATTGAAAATGATCATCGGTCTGGGCCTTCTGATGCTGTTCATGTCACCTATCAGCGATTTTTTGCTGAATGCGGAGAATGAGATGCTTCTCGCGGTGCGGGATACGCTGACGACGCTGGTCCCGTAGCGAGGACAGCTGTTGACAAGAGGGGGGAGTGTCTGTGGCGGAGGGCAACAAAACAGAAAAAGCAACCCCCAAAAAGCGACGGGACCAACGAAAAAAGGGCAACGTCTTTCTCAGCAACGACGCGGTGGCCGTGATGACGCTGCTGGCCGGATACATGGCTCTGCGGATTACCATGAACAGTGCGGTGGAGCATCTGAGCAGCTTTTTCCGCCTGTGCATGCAAACGGCGCAGATTCTCCCCGCCTCCTCTTTTACGGGACAGCTTCCGGAGCTTCTCAAGGAGGGGACATATGCCCTTTTTATGGCAATAGGCCCCACGATGCTGGTGATTGTGGCGGCGGCTATCGGGGCCACGTTCCTCCAGACCCGGATGTTGGTATCCGGGGAGTCCATCCAGCCAAAATTCAGCCGCATCAACCCGCTGGAGGGCTTTAAAAAGCTGTTTTCCCTGCGCAGCGTGGTGGAGGCGGGCAAGGGCATTATCAAGATCACCATTCTTCTTGTCATTATTTATCACTTTATCAGCGGCTGCCTGTCGGCCTTTGTCAACTATATGAATACGGACATCACTGCGGTCTGCGGCGATATCCTCAGCCGCCTGAGCAGTATGATCCTTCAGATCATCATCGCGTTCATCGCCGTCGCCGGCGCCGATTTCTACTATCAGTGGTGGGATTATGAGCGTCAGATGCGCATGACAAAGCAGGAGGTCAAGGAGGAGTACAAGCAGACCGAGGGCGATCCCCTGATCAAGAGTAAAATCCGCGAGGCTCAGCGCAAAATATCCCAGTCCCGCATGATGCAGCAGGTGCCTCAGGCGGATGTGGTCATCCGAAACCCCACTCATGTGGCGGTGGCTCTGCGGTACAAGCCGGAGCAGGACAGCGCCCCCGTGGTGCTGGCAAAGGGACTGGACGAGTTGGCGCTGCGCATTGTGAAGGTAGCGGAGGAAAACCATATCCCAACGGTTGAAAACGTTCCTCTGGCCCGTTCCATCTATGCCTCCGCCGAGCTGAACCGGCAGATCCCGCCGGAGTTGTACGGTGCGGTGGCGGACGTGCTGGTGTACATCTATCGCATGAATAACCGTGACCTGAGCAAGGAGCTGAACAAAAAGGACTAACACGGCGGGAAACGTCCGCCGGGGAGACAGAAAAGCATTTAATTGGAAATCAACACAGGAAAGGCGGCGCGGCGATGAGACAGATCTCAAACAACATCATATCCATCTTCGTAGTCGTGATCGTCCTGTTTTTAATCCTGCCGCTGCCTACGCAGATGCTGGATGTTCTGATTATTATCAACATTTCGCTGTCCATCGTGATCCTGCTGATTACGATGAATATTTCCGACGCGCTGGAATTTTCCATCTTTCCCTCGCTATTGCTGGTGACTACCCTGTTTCGGCTGGGACTGAACGTGTCCTCTACCCGGTTGATTCTCTCCAACGGCGGTTATGCGGGTACAGTCATCAAGGCCTTCGGCCAGTTGATAACCCGCGGCAACATTGTAATCGGCATCATCATCTTCCTGATTATCGTGCTGATGCAGTTCATTGTCATTACCAAGGGCGCCGAGCGCGTGGCCGAGGTGGCCGCACGCTTCACTCTGGACGCCATGCCCGGCAAGCAGATGGCCATTGACGCCGACCTGTCTTCCGGCCTTATCAATGAGCAGGAGGCGCGGGCCCGCCGGGAAAAAATCCAGCGTCAGTCGGATTTTTACGGAGCTATGGACGGCGCAACCAAAATCGTCAAGGGCGACGCGGTGATGAGCCTCATTATCACCATGATTAACTTCGTGGCAGGCCTCATAATCGGCATTGTACAGGGCGGCGGAGACTTTAACAGCGTTATACAGGTCTATTCTATCGCCACCGTCGGCGACGGCCTGGTGTCTCAGCTTCCCGCCCTGATGATCTCCACCGCCACCGGCATGATCGTCACCCGCAGCGTATCCGAAGGAAGCCTCAATAGCGACGTGCTCCGGCAGTTCAAAGCCCAGCCTAGGTCTATTATGGTGGCGGGCATTGTGATGCTGTTTTTGGCTGCCATGCCCCAGACGCCGCATGTGGCGCTGCTTTTGGTGGGCGTGGCGCTGCTGGTGCTGGGACGCCGCGGCCTTCAGCGCATAGAAAAGGAGAAAGTGGAGCGGGCCGCGCAGGAGGCCAAGGCCATGGAACCTGCCCAACCTGCCAAGGCTCCCAGCGAGAATGAGTATTACAAGGACATCAACAACATCTATACTCTGCTGGATGTGGAGCCCATTGAAATGGAGTTTGGATACAGCCTGATTCCTCTGGTGGACGAGGCCCGGGGCGGACGGCTTATCAGCCGCATCGTGATTTTCCGCCGCCAATATGCACAGGACATGGGCTTCGTGGTTCCGTCCGTGCGGCTGCACGACTCCGCCACTCTGGGGACGAACCAGTACGTGATCAAGATTAAGGGTGAGGAGGTTGCCAAAGGCGAGATTCTCGTGGACTATTATCTGGCGCTGGAGCCGGCGGCTCCCAGCGGCGAGGTCGACGGAATCGAGACCGTGGAGCCGGCATATGGCATTCCCTCCCGGTGGATTTTGCCGGAAAGCCGGGAGATGGCGGAAATTTACGGATACACCGTCATTGACCCTCTCTCCGTTATGCTGACCCACCTCTCCGAGACGATTAAGAAGCACGTATATGAGCTTTTGGACCGGGAGGAGACGATCCGACTGGTGGAAAATCTGAAAAAGGCGGCGCCCCAGCTGGTAGAAGAGACAATCCCCAATCCCATCTCCTACGGAATGCTGGAAAAAATTCTGCGAAATCTCCTGAAGGAGGGCGTCCCCATCAAGAATCTGGGCACCATCGTGGAAACCGCGGCGGACGCCATGAACAACACCCGGGATACGGATCTCATTACCGAGTCGGTCCGCGGCTCGCTCTCCCGGACTATCACCCGCCGCTTCTGTGAGCACGGACAGCTTCGGGTGGTTACGCTGGACGCCGAGGTGGAAAAGCAGATCGTTGCGTCCCTTACCAAGAATGAGCAGGGTGTTTATCTCGCCATGGGCGCGGACATGATGCAGCAGATCGTCTCTCAGCTGGGGGAGTGTGTCAAGAAGTTTGCGGAGCTGAGCCAGACGCCCATTATTCTCACAAGCCCCGTCATCCGCGTATATTTGAGCCGGATGCTGTCCCAATTTTACCCCAACCTGTATGTGCTGTCCTTTAATGAAATCACCACGGATATTCAGATTCAGGCACTTGGCAATATTACGATGCAGCACAAAAAGGAGACGGTGGACAAGGCCTGAACACGGTCCTCTGCCTGCGAAGCCCCACGTCTGTGCTTTCAAAAAACTTGCCGAAAGGATGGGTCAGGAAAATGAGCGATACGGCTTTGGCAAAAAAATTAACAGTAGAAGCCGACGCGCCCGCCATCCTGATGGACAGGGAGATTGAGGCGCTGTCCACGGACGAGCTGCTGAGCCTCTATAAGCGCACGGGGATTCAGGAGTATAAGTGGCCGCTGGTACTTCGCTATGAAGGACTCATCAAGAGTATTGCGTTACAGATCTGCGGCGTGTACAATGGATTTGCCCAGGTGGATGACATTGTGAACGAGGGAATTATCACCCTGATGAATTCCGTGGACAAATTTGACCCGGAAAAGGGGACAAAATTCGAGACCTATGTATCAAAGCGCATCCGGGGTATGATTATTGATCTGGCCCGGCAGCAGGATTGGCTGCCCCGCAGCATACGCAAGCGCTCCCGTGAAATTGATCAGGCGGTGAGCAGCCTCAGCAATTGCCTGAACCGATTTCCCACTGACCGGGAGATTGCTGATTACATGGGACTGAGCGTTGAAAAATACCGCGAGGATGCAGCGGCCACGGCACTATGCAATATTGTCTCGCTGGAGGCTATCTTTGAGCGCCGGGGCGAGGGTGACACGGGAATTTCTCTTCCGGCGGGAGAAATGGACTCGCCGGAGGCCAGTGTCCAGCAAAAAGAGCTGCGGGAGCAGCTTGGCGCTGGTATCCGGACGCTGCGGAAAAATGAACAGATGGTACTGTCCCTCTATTACGAGCGGGGGTTGAACATGCGGAATATTGCGCAGATTATGGACATCAGCGAACCGCGTGTGTCGCAGATTCACAGCAGAGCAATTCAAAAATTGCGCATTTATCTGGACCCTTATATGGGTGAAAAGCCGGAGCGCAACGAGAAGAGGAAGTGATCGAATGTTCAAGGGGTTCTATAATCTGACCTCCGGGATGCTGTCTCAGGGCAAGCGGCTGGATGTGATCTCCAACAATATGGCGAACGTGGCCACCGCCGGTTACAAGGCGGACACCTACACCGACAGCACGTTTCGGGAATATATGGTCAGCCGCGTCGGGAACAGGGACAAGAGCAATCCCGCCGAAATCGGACCGGCCAGCTACATTCTGGCCCCCAGCCAGCTTTATACGGATTACACGCAGGGACCGTTGGAGGAGACAGGAATGCCGCTGGACTTTGCCATCGAGGGCGACGGCTTTTTCGCCGTCCAGGCCGGAGACGGGGTGGCTTATACCCGGACGGGCAGCTTCGCCCTGGACGATGAAGGGTATTTGTGCCTGCCGGACGGCAGCAGGGTCCTGAATCCCGACGGAGAGGAGCTTCTCCTGAAAACCGACAAGATCAGCGCGGACGATTCCGGCGCGATCTACACGGAGAACGGTCGGCTTCTGGGCAAGATCGGTATCTATTCCTTTGGTGACAACACCCAGCTTCAGCGCAATGCCCAGGGCTACTTTACTGGCAACGGCGCACAGGCCGCCACGGGCATCACGGTTCATTGGAAGTGCCAGGAGCGGGCCAACACTGACCTTATTCAGCAGATGACCGGTATGATCACCGCTCAGCGGGCGTTTCAGAGCGCTGCGGAAGTGAGCAAGATGTACGACCAGCTGATGACCAAGGCGGCCACCAACCTGGGCAACGTTTAAGAGAGGCGGTGAGCGGATTTGAACAGTTCCTTTTTTACCGCCGCGGTGGGGGCGGCGCAGCAGCAGCTCCGGCTGAACGTGCAGGCGAACAACATCGCCAACGTAAATACTTATGGCTTTAAGGCTCAAAAGCCCACCTTTGCATCGCTGATGTACGGCAATGTAAACGGCATCAACAACCAACAGCTCCCCCGCGGCTCCGGCGCCAAGATGGCCATGGACGGAACGGATTTCAGCGGCGGCGCCATCGCCGACACCGGCTGCGCTCAGGACTACGCCATCATCGGCGAGGGATTCTTCGGACTCTATGACCCCACCAGCGGCGAGGTGTCTTACACGCGGGACGGCTCCTTTAGCCTCTCGGAGTTTCAGCGCCAGAAGCGCACGGATGACGGCAGTGAGGTGGAGCTGGATGAAAACGGCCAGCCTGAGATGGAGACGGTGTATATGCTCTCCGACGGAATGGGCAGGTTTGTCCTGAATAACCGGGGCGCGGTGACGGAGGTCACGGACCCGGAGGCGAAGCAGCCGGTGGGGGTGTTCGACTTCACCAATACTGACGGAATGACCCGCATGAGCGAGAATCGCTATATGCCAACGGGCAAGAACGGGCAGGTCCGCTTCGGCACCGGAACGGTCCAGCAGGGTTCGCTGGAGGCCTCCAACACGGATTTGGCGGAACAGATTACAAAAGTGATTGAAGCGCAGCGCTCTTTCAGTTATAATTTAAAAATGGTAACCACGTCGGATGAGCTTGAGAGCACGGTTAACAATCTGAGGTCCTGAATTGCGCTTCTGGTGCGGAAAGGGAAATCGAATGGAGATTAAAAGTTACGAAGACCTGAGTGGGCTGGAGATTGACACGCTCAAGGAAATCGGCAGCATCGGCACGGGGAACGCCGCCACGGCGCTGTCTCAGATGATCGGCAAGGAAGTGCGTATTACGCTGCCGGAGGTGCGTATCATGGGGTATAACGAGGCCATCGAGTGGATCGGCGGCCCCGAGGCCATTACAGCGGGCGTCCTGAGCCAGCTGGGCGGAGAGATCAACGGCATCATGCTCTCCGTGCAGCAGATGGATTTTATTAATCTGGTGCTCTCCAATGTACTGGGCCGGTCGGTGGCGGATTTTAACATGCTGCAGGAGATGCAGATTTCCACCCTGGTAGAGGTGGGTAACATCATGATCTCCACGTTTATCAATGCACTCAGCGGTCTTGCGGACATCTCCATCAAGCTGACGGTTCCGGCCTTTGCGGTGGATATGCAGGGCGCGATCTTAACGGTGCCCATGGCTGCTTACGGCGGTCAGTCGGATTATATCATGACCATTGGCGGAAACTTCGTGTGCGACAACAGACAGGTCCCCTGCCGGCTGCTGCTGTCACCGGATATTCGGTCTCTCAATTTTCTTCTGCGAAAGTTGGGCGTAATGGATGAATGACAAGCTGATTGTCGGAATTGCTGACATGAAAATGGCGGGAGACGGGGAGAAGCTCATTACCTATGCGTTGGGTTCCTGCATTGGAATTTGCCTGTATGAGCCGCGGCTTAAGCTGGCGGCACTGGTTCATATCATGCTACCGCTGAACATGGAAACCGGGCGGAAGAATGCTTTCAAGTATGCCGATACCGGTATTCGCACCACACTGCGGGAGATGGAGCTGAAGGGCGCTCAGCGCGCCGCCATTACGGCAAAGATTGCCGGCGGGGCCCGAATGTTCGAGGTGTCCGGCGGCAGCCTTGGCAATATTGGAAAGCGCAACAGCGAAAGCGTTCATCAGATCCTGCGGATGGAGAAGATCCGGCTGGTCTGGGAGGATGTGGGCGGCACTATTGCCCGCACCATGGAGTTTGACAGTGCCACGGGAAATGGGACCATCCGCTCCTACGGGCATCCGGAGATTAAATTCTGATTTGGTAGTTTATGGAGGGACCACCCTCTAAAATTAAATAAACAGTGAGTGCTGTGCCGGGAACCGACACGTCCGCTGGGACGGAATGCTTCCGGCCTGTGTGCGAGCACCGCGAAAGGAATGAGTGTTACGGGACAGAATAAAAGTAATATCCTGTTGGAGTCGGGAACCAATGAGATCGAGATCATGGAGTTTACCATCAATGAGAACCTGTTTGGCATCAATGTGGCCAAGGTTCGAGAAATCATGCTGTCCGCGCCGGTAAAGTCCATGCCGCACGTCCATCCGGCGGTGGAGGGTATCTTCAAACCCAGGGACCGGGTGCTCACCGTGATTAACCTGCCGAAATATCTGACCGGCGTAGATGTGGAAAGACAGCCCAAGGACTTGTTTATCGTTACGAATTTCAACAAGTTGTATATAGCCTTCCGGGTCCACAGCGTGGTGGGTATCAGCCGTATCTCCTGGCGGGACATTCAAAAGCCAGATAATGCGATTTCCGGCGGGACCGACGGTGTGTCTACCGGTATTGCCCAGTGCGGAGACGATCTGGTGACGATTCTGGATTTTGAAAAAATCGTGGCGGAAATCGCCCCGGAAACCTCCATTCAGCTCGGCGAGATTGACAAGATGGGCCCCCGGAAGCGCAGCAGCCAGCCTGTCTACATTGCGGAGGACTCCCTGCTCCTGAGCCAGATGATCCGGGAATCTCTGGGTAAGGCGGGTTATACGAACCTGCATATGTATCCCAATGGCCAGGAGCTGTGGGATGCGCTGACACAAATGAGGGATGAGGGGACTGCGCCGGCAGAAGTGGCGCTGGTCATCACCGACATCGAAATGCCCCAGATGGATGGGCATCACCTGACAAAGCTTATCAAGGCAGACCAGACTTTGCGCAAAATCCCGGTGGTCCTGTTTTCCTCACTGATCTCTGAGGAAATGCGGATCAAGGGGAAGCAGGTCGGCGCCGATGAACAGCTTTCCAAACCGGAAATCGGACATCTGGTGTCTGTGATGGATCAGATTTTAAACCAGACGGTCTCGACGGGAAAAGTATGAAAGCGAATGAGTGCGCATGAAAAAGGACCGAAACAAGAATAAGTACATTGTCCGTCAGCCGATCCGAAATACACAGAAGCAGACGATCGGATATGAGATCTTATATTACGGAGAGAATCAGGCTTTTGGCGGGCTGTTGAGCGACAAGGAATTTGCCGCCGCAGACACCGTGTACAATTTCCTGATTCAGAACACGGACAAGGTTTTGAAGGGTTCGTTTTACTTCATGACGTTCACGGCGACGCTGCTATTAAAAAAGACACCGGACCTGTTTGACCGGTCGGAGCTGGTAATCCAAATTGACGACAGCGTCATTATTCACCCCGAGGCGTTGGCCGCGGTGCAGGAATACGCGTCCAAAGGGTACCGTATTGCGGTAAACGAGTTCCAATTTCTGCCCCGGTATCTGGGCCTGCTGGATACCATTGATTATCTGAAGCTGAATTTTGCCTCAATGAGCGAAAAAAAGCTCAGGAATGTTATCGAGATTGCTCACAGTCTGAAAAAGTTGTGTATTGCCATCAACATCGACACAGAGGAGCTTTACGCCGAGGCGGAGAAGCTGGGCGTAGACGCCATGGAGGGCACCTGCGTCGCCGAAAAGCTGGCAACCAAAACCCATAGCAGCGGCTATATGCAGAGTAACTTCTTCCGCCTGATTATCGCCATGAGCCGTGAGGAGCCTGAAATTGGCGAGGTAGAGGAGATGATCTCCGTGGATGCCACGCTGAGCTATGCGCTGCTTCGTCTTGCAAACTCCTGCTATTTTGCCCGCCGCCACCGGGCAACTACGGTGCGCCAAGCCATTATGACCGTGGGACTGAATCAGCTGCGCCAGTGGGTATATCTTCTCAGTGCCAACAACGCGGAGAATGAGATGGATAAGGACTCTGAGGAATTCCTCAAGTTGTCCCTCCTGCGGGGTACTTTCTGCAGCAAGCTGATGAAGTATGCCTCCGGTATGCCGATTTCCAGTTCCGACGCATACCTTATGGGCATGTTCTCCACGCTGAATTATCTGATTGATGCGCCGATGGAGGAAATCCTTGCGGAGATCCCGGTACCGGAGGAGGTCAAGGCCGCACTGCTGCGTCGCGAGGGCAAGGCGGGCCAACTGTTCGAGCTGGCCCTGTGCTACGAGCGGGCGGACTGGAACGGCGTTGCCGCCGCCACAGAGGCACTTGGAATTCCGGCGAATCTGCTGACCGGCACCTATTTCGCCTGTGTGGACGATGTGAATCGTATTTGGGCACAGGTGACCAACCCGCGGCCGGACGACACCTGAATGTTCCGGTTTTGTGAGCTTTAAAAGTGAATCAGGTATAAATTTCTATGATGGGGTGGATAGCTTTGGCTGTCCGCCCTGCTTTTTTACCTTAACTGTCAGGTTCACAGCTTGGATATTTATAAATTCGGCCATTGATAAGATATATTCAATTGTGTAAATTGAAAAGCATAAAAAGAGGCACAGTTTGCAGCTCCCTGTTAGAATGAAGTTGCGACACACCATTCTGAAAGGAAATAGCAAACCATGTCCGAAAATTGTGCAGTTAAATGATAAAGTAATCAAGAGGCAAATCAAGGAGTTAGTCCGCAGCAGCGTGGAGGAAACGCTCAACGGGATGCTGGAGGCGGAGGCAAATCAGCTCACGAACGCCGCCAAATATGAGCGCAGCGAGGAACGGCAAGGCTACCGCAGCGGCCATTACAACCGGAATCTCACCACGACCTCCGGTGATCCTACGCTTAATGTGCCCCAACTCAAGGAAATCTCTTTCGAGACCGCCATCATTGAGCGGTATCGCCGCAGGGAAAGCAGCGTAGAAGAAGCACTCATTGAGATGCATCTGGCCGACGTCTCCGTGCGCCGTGTGGAGGACATCACAGAGGCTCTGTGGGGCAGCAGCAAGGTATCCCCCTCCACCATCAGCGAGCTGAACAAGAAAGCATATGTTCACATTTAAGAGTGGCGAAACCGGCCCCTGCAGGGTGGCAAATACCCCTACGTCTACGTGGACGGCATCTAACTGGGGCGGCGAGTTCAAGAACGTCAGCATTCTGGTTGCAATCGCCGTAAATGAAGACGGTTACCGGGAAGTTCTCGGCGCTGCAGAGGGGATGAAAGAGGACAAGGCCAGCTGGGTTGAGTTCTTCAAGTGGCTGAAAAGCCGCGGCCTGGAAGGTGTCCGGCTCATTGTCGGAGACAAATGTCTGGGTATGCTGGAGGCGGTGGGAGAGGCGTTCCCGGAAGCAAAGTACCGACGCTGCGTCGTCCACATCTATCGCAATTCTTTAGAGATGGAATATAGGCAAAAATCTTATCCGACGAATACATGAACAGTTGAACATTGCTGGGTATCAGCAGAATTACTTTAAGAATGGCTAACGGTTCTCTTAATTTAAAACTACCATTTAATATTAAGAGCGGAAAATAGAGAATTTTCTCTGTGCCTTATTTTAAGATATATTCATGTCGATATAAAAAAAGAAGAAAAAATTTATGAAAATAATAAGGAAAGGATTTATTATTATGAATGAAGTGAGCAGCAATTCCACAATAAAACAGGCTGCCGCATATGTGCCTCTTTTTAAGAAGCCTTTGGATATGAGCAATACAGAGATCATTCCTGATAAAATCAAACCGTTGACCGAACCGGTTGATACCTCCGATTGGAAAATAGTTGACACGTCTTATGAGGGATACAGAGCCGGTTATGCAAAGTATTTTGAACCCATGGGGCAATTTCAGCTCAAGGACGCACAGATGACCGAGGTAAACCAGCGAATTGACGCAGAGACTCGCCAGATACTTCAGGACTTTTATAAAGGCACAACAGATAAGACTACGTTAAAGGATCAATTTCAGGAACTGGCCATGCGCAATTTTGCTTCCAATGAAAAGTATACCGCAAATGTCGATGGGGCAGGAACCTCGTTTATGCTGCACGACAAAAATGTATACCGGGTTATGATGGAGACTTTTTACAGCGAGTTCCGCCGTACAGCACTGGACGTGGCCGTAAAAATGAACAATGCCGAAGGACAACAATATGTGTCTGGGCAAAATGTTCAGCCGAATACATGGAAATACTATAATTCTGATTACTACTATATGAGCGAAAACGCCATCTCCACCGCCACGGATGGAATCAAGGAGTTGGCGAACGCGTGGGGGTATAAGGAATTTACGATTCCCGACTATGCAAAAGAACAAACATGGCTTTATCACAATTTCAACACAGCTCTCAGCAATCCGTTTTCGGCCTCCGAACGGTATTTTAAAGATCCGGAGCAGGTACCGCCCGAGGGCTTTTCCTGGTTTTATCAGGAAGAACCCACATCTCAGCCGGATGGTTTGCTGAACTTCTATATAACGAAAACCGGTGACACCAGCGACGAGGTTCCATCTATATCAAAAATACCAGCGGTGACCTGGGCTAAATACAAAAGCGCGAATGGAACCATACATACACAAACCGCTCACTTCGCATACAACCTCAGTTCATCGGATCTCTACAGTTTGGCAAGCCTCCTTCGTTTTACAGATGATTCCCCGCAGGCAAAGGCTGCAAACCAATTTCTGAATGGTCTGCAAGTTTACAAAGCCGGCTATTTTGATCCGTTCCCCAAAAGTTTTATATTGGATTATGAAGCCTAAAATCTTTGAAGGTAGCTATCACGGTTAAACGTAATAACTCGGAAAATCTTATATGTCATTTGTGAACTGCTTTTCCCTTTTGTGCGTAATTCAGGTCCCATAAAACAGTCGAAAATGGAGGGATATCATAGAAGTGCAGAGGGCAAACACCCCAAAAGTGATAGAATCAAAGGAAGAACAAGGTGGTGTTTGGAATGCGCAAATATGACAAGGAGTTCAAAGAAGAAGCGGTCAAGCTGTCCAATGAAATCGGCGTGAAGCAGGCGGGGGCACAGCTGGGCATTCCGTACTACTCTCTGGCGGAGTGGCGGCAAAAACGAAAGGCATTCGGAGATCACGCCTTCGTCGGCAGCGGCACTCGCCGCGACGCGCCGCTTTCCGAGAACGAACGCCGGCTAATAAAGGAAATCGCCGAGCTGCGGAAAGCCAATGAGATTCTCAAGGATGCGCTGGGCTTTTTCGCCAAAGACCGGAAACGGTAAAGCCGGAGCGGTTCTGCATTCATACCATGTGTCGGGTTGTGAAAGTCAGTGAATCCGGGTACTACCGCTCTTTGCAGTCGGCTGGCAAGCCAAAACCGTGGCAGCTGCTTCTGGTCAAAATACGAGAGATTTATAATGAAAACCCGGACAATGACAATTATGGTGTTGGCCGAATTCTTCTGGTGCTTACACAGCATAGTATCCGGGAAAGCCGAAGCAGCGTACGGCGGGCCATGAAGCGTGAAGGCCTGCCATCGCGCTCCTCGTCACTCCAACAGTCTGACAAAAGCAGACTTGGCTGCGCAGAAGGCGGAGAACCTGATTCACCGGGATTTTACCGCAGACACCCCTAACCGGAAGTGGCTGACAGATATCACGCAGATCCAGTGTCAGGACGGCAAGCTGTACCTGGCGGCAGTTCTGGACTGTTATAACGGAGAGATCGTCGGTCTTGCCATGGATGACAACATGAAGAAGGAGCTGTGTATCCGGGCTTTCCGGTCTGCCTGCCAGGCGCAGGGAGCCTATGGAATGACCCTGCACAGCGACCGCGGAAACCAATTTACCAGCTCCTCATTTCAAAAGGTGCTGGCGCAATACGGCGCGGTTCAAAGCATGAGCGGCACGGGCCGCTGCTACGACAACGCCAGGATGGAGAGTTTTTTTGCTACGTTGAAGAAAGAAAAACTCTATCGAATCAGGACGGAGCAGATGCCCATGGCACAGGTTAAGAGCATCGTGTTCCGGTACATCATGACCTACTATAACCGCCAGCGAATCTACACCGCTAACCCCGGCGGCCTGCCGCCGGCCATGTATCGCCAGGCCGCCAGAGGCCTGGCCGCATAAGCCCCAGATTTTGGGTGTTCACATTCTGCACGGTTCTTGACTTCTCCAAAAATATGAAAAAGTTTGAATCAGAAAGGCCGTAATTGCTGTTTAGGGCAGTTGCGGCCTTTATTGCTTTTTAGCAGGGAAGAGAGTCTTAATAAATGCATATGGTGAGTAAGCTTATCCCTATTAGCCACTATAATTCTGGATAAAAAGTGCGTCTGTCCGTCTAGTCTTTCAGATCATAAAGCTAAAAATTTAACTATACTACTATCACAAGAACGAGGACTCCCTTTCTATTACAATAAGCTTGGTTGGAAATCCGGCAGCCAGTCCGGTATTCTTTCCATCTCGTGCCTAAGCTACAATAAGAGGAGAACTGGTTGACCAGCTTTTTCTTGGGCTCTCATGTCCGAACGAAAGACAGTTAGCCATCCTCTTATTGAAGCGTTCGATTTAAGCAGGTTGAGCCTATCGGAGTGCCGGAGAGTTCGCGTCACACAATAGATTGAATCGGCAATGAGAAAATGATGAGTTCCGGTTGCGGATTTGTGTATCGGAGGAAAGCAAATGAACTCTGTTGGCATTGACGTCTCCAAGGGTAAAAAAGTATGATTGCGGTCATGCGTCCCTTTGAAGAAGCGGTAGTCTCTCCCTTTGAAATCCAGCACACCGACAGCGAACTGAGCGAAGGCAAAGATGCTCAAAAGCCTGAACGGTGAGACCCGCGGGGTGATGGAATCTACAGGCAATTACCATGCGGCGGTGGCGTGGCTGCTCCACGATGCGGGGTTTTATGTCTCCGTGGTCAACGCAGTGCTGGTGCATGACTACGGGAACAATAGTTTGAGGCGAGCTAAGACCGATAGAAAGGACGCTGTGAAGCTGGAAAACTATGGTCTTCACCACTGGCTTACATTGCCGAAGTATTTTCCTGAGGGAGATACTCGGTTGAAGCTAAAAACCTGCTACCGGCAGCAGCAGTATTCCAAACTGTAAACCATGCTCAAAAACAACCTGATCTCCTTGCTGGATACTGCTTTCCTCGATGTGAACCGCCTTTTCGGCAGCCCGGTCAGGGCGGATGGAAGTGAGAAGTAGGTAGACTTGGTGGATACGTTCTGGCACTGCGAGTGTGTCTGTGAGCTTTCTGAAAAATCCTTCACGGCCAGATACCAGAAGCGGTGTAAAAAGCACGGCTATAATTTTAGTGAAGATAAGGCATTCGATATCTACGCTTCTGCTTGTGGCCGCTTTCATTCCAGGAAAGCGCTGGTAGCCTTTGCAGGTATCGATGCGCCACCCATATCAATCCGGCACAGTGGATGTCCGCAGTAGGCTGGGATTGAAACTGAAGGCGTTCAGCTTGCTCCCGCCTTTGGCATTTTTTCTGCACCGGCTCCTTACCGCTGCTGTCCGAATCCAGTACACGCACGAATAGCCTCTTGATCTGTCCCTGCATAGTGATTACATCTCATCTATTCATATCACCTGAAAAGCAATCAAACCAGTATTCATTTTAATTAATGCAAAAACGCAATAATTGATTATGTCATTCAATTGCGCAACAATTCCCTCAGATACAGAGCACTGACCATTATTTGATAAAATTTTTCTAATACGATATACCCTAATGATTATTTGATCCGTCAAAGAACACATTGACATGCTTTTCCAAGCGTCACCATAATCGGTATTTTTTTTAATTAAAAGTTCCTTTATGTTAGATACAATCGCTTTATAAGCATCATAAATTGTATCGTTGTTGATGTTTTCAAAACCTGACATATCTTCTGTGATGCAATTTATTGAAGGAATTCCTTCAATATTTTCAAGCCTTATTAAAAACATAATGCAGTAGTTAATTATTCCAACATATTCAACATCTCTTCCCTCAGAAATGCATGCATTATCTTTATGATCCTCTAATGTCCGGATGCGTTTTGCTTTTCTCCATATTTCATCATTTAAAGATTGATATCTAAAGAGAAGCCAAGTAGGACCATAGTCGTAATTTTTTTTCTTAAATAGATCAAAGCAATATTCAATGACTTTATCAAATTCATATAACAGTTGTTGCTCCATGTTTTCCCTCGTATTCATCATATTATTCAAAAATTCGTATTTTTTTGCTGCCACTTTTCCATTCCGGTAAAACCTCAGCTATTATAAACCAAATAGTCCCTTGTTTCAAAATATCTTTAAATCTAAAGAATTTTATAAGATTCATGAAAATAAACACCCAAAAGCATCGAAAATCATATTTTCTGCGAGGCGAGTTATCAGACGCAACAATTCTTTATTACAAACTCTCATTTTTCTTCTACATTAAAGGTTACAACATCCCCTATATCGCATTTAAGAGTTTTGCATATTTTCTGTAGGCTTTCCATCGAAACAAGCTCATTGCGCCCCAATTTTGCAAGAACATTAAAACTGATTCCGGCTTCAGTTTTTAACTTTGTACGGTTCATCTTTTTGTCTATTAGAACTTTCCATAATCTATCATAAGAAACTTGCATATTGAATTCTCCGTTCATAATAGATACCTTATCCTACCACAAATCTATCGCATTATCAAGATTATCTCCTGAATTTGTGAGATATTCTTTGCTTAATAATGATGAATTATATTGCTCTTGCAAAAGCAACTAGGCACATGAAGAAATCTTAGCACTATAAGCTACCCGCCTGCCCTACCGGGCCTGGGGGAAGAGGGAAAATACCTATATGATCTCAAAGGTTGATAAGCGCCCGCTTTGCGGCAAAGTCTTTGCCGTGGCCCGGTACGTCGAAATAAAAGCCATTCGGATATTTTTTCCGGTCGACCATAATGACGTAGAGGAATAGGTTGCTAGTTTTCCCCTTAATAGCCTCTATTGACTTACTTTTGGTCCACCAGCCAGATATGAAGCATGACGGTTATCTCGGTATTCATCTCCAGAAGCTCCGCAAGAAGCTTGCCGGAAAGCCCCGACGTCATGATCTGCATATATGAGACCGCCCCCATGGCCTGCTGACACGAAAGACGCGGTTTTTCCGGAAGTCAAAGGACGTAGGGGCGATAAGCTCCTTTGTTTATCCGCGTCAGAAATTCTTTTTTGTCCGTACCTGTGCCGGTTCATCGCTCGGCTGGACAGACTTATTTGTTTATCCATGCGCTCATTTTACCATAGCCGGCTTGGCTGTCCTTGCTTTTTTCCGCGGCGTGGACTTGTCCGCCACGTCTCTGGGTTACGTAATCTATGCGGCAGGGTTAATCTTGCGGTCCGGTAAGCCGCCGTTACATGGAGATTTACATTTGCATAGTATAGAAAAACAATATGCAAAGGGTGAACAAGTTGGAAACCTATGTACTTGGCCTTGGCCATGTTGGATTACCTATGGCTTGCTGGATCGCACTCTCCGGCAGCCATGTTTTTGGTATAGATGTAGATGAAGAAGCAATTCACCGCATAAAAGCAGGTGAAATTAAAATTGAAGAATACTATCGCGACATTCATATCAGCTCTCTTGCACAGACTTTGATCGAATCGAATAAGCTGGATATTGGGACAAAACTTGTGAGAGAAAGCGATAAACCTTCGGCTTTTCTAATCTCGGTGGGAATGAGGGATCTCCCTGACGGTAAAAAGGATTTATCGCCGATTCTGGCCGCTATTGATTGTATATTAAGCGTCCTTGTTCCAAATGACCTCATTATTTTGCGGTCTACAATGATTCCGGGTACGTGCGAAAACGTGATAGCTCCCAGGCTCAGGGAGCGAAACGTGCCTTTTTACCTCGCTTATTGCCCGGAAACAATGATGGAAACCAGAGCATTTGAGGAATTCGAAAAGAATCCAATGATCCTCGCGGGGATCGATGAGGGGAGTTATCAGGCCGCCGGACTCTATTGGCAGACCATTACCAAAAACAAGATTTATAAAGCTTCAAACATTCGTACGGCGGAAATGGCAAAAGTGGTTCAGAACATTCACCGTGATGTGAACATCGCGCTTGCGAATGAGATCAGTGATGCTGCCGCCGCTTTAAACATCGATGGCGAAGATCTCAGAGCGCTGGCCAATGTAAACCCCAGGGTTTCCATGCTGGTCTCAGGCCCGGGGGTTGGCGGATACTGCCTGCCAAACGCGCTTGCCTATTTGAGGGTAGCGGTTCCGGAAATTTCCTTAACGCTGGCGGAGACTGCACGTGAACTCAACCGGAGCAGGCCTGCCCAGATTGCCCAAATAACAATTAACGCGCTTGAATCGGCCGGTAAACAGGTTAATGGGGCGGTTATCGCCGTCGGTGGGCTCGCAATGAAAAATTACTGTGCGGATACAAGATCCAGCCCGGCGCTTGAAATTATCAAAGAACTTGAAGCGCGGGGGGCAACCGTAAAAGCATATGACCCTCTTGTTCCCAAAAGCTATCCATTTCAGAAAGACTCGTTTGAAGAGTGCCTGAAAAATGCCGATTGCCTTGTCATTACCGCAAAGCAAAAGGCGCTCCCATACAATGTCCCGGAGATTATAGCCCTGATGGCATCTCCGGCAGTCATCATCGACACACAGCGTACGGTCCATCCAATGGACGGAGTAAGTATTTACAGAGTTTAGTGACCAATTTTGGGAGAAATTATATGATTGAACATGAGAGCAGACAGCCTGAAAGAAAGTTTACCTTCATTTATCCGCCGACAGTCAATTGGAACGGGGCCATTTTTCAAAGACCACACCAACTCTTTGCGGAATTTGCGCGGCAGGGGCATTTTGCTATCTTTACAAATAAGACGGATGATGGAAAAGGCATCTTCTGGACCGTTAACAAGAACCTTTGTATCTCCAATGACTTATCCAAGACACTTGCAGATCCCGGTATAAAGGCGATCATGACGGATACTGAAAAAATATTTTGGGTATCTTACCCTCCCACTTTCAGCTGCCGGGATATGGTGGTACCGGATCTTACGGTTTTTGATTATCTGGACGAGAGCGTAGATGAATTTTCATTCTGGCAGGATGGGTTGGACGAATGTATAAAATCCTCGGATGTAATTTTTGTCGTATCCCGGCGGCTGTTGGAGTTGGTAGACACCCGATGTCCGAATAAAGCATTTTTAGTACCCAACGGCGCGGACATCCGACAGTTTATGCAAGAGGATATCTCCATTCCGAAGGATATGAAGCGCCTGAAAGAAGCGTACCGGTATGTGGTCGGTTTTACCGGGTCGCTGGAGTCCTGGATTGATTTCCATCTGATTAAAGAGATGGCTCAAGAGCGCCCGGACTGGGCATTTGTCTTAATAGGACCCGAAAATTGTGACACCTGCGGGGTTAAAGACATTCCGAATGTACACTTTTTAGGGGCTAAAAAGTATCCCGAACTGGTAAATTACGTGAAAAATTTTGATGCGGGGATTATACCTTTTCAGGTCAGAGATATGACGAATTCTGCAAACCCCATCAAAATGTATGAATATCTTGCAGCCGGCATTCCTGTGGTCGCAACGCCCATCCGGGAATGCGCCGCGCTGGCTCCGTATATCAGGACGGCAGGTACGGGAAAGGAAAGTGTTATTAAGATTGAGGAAGCCATAAAGGCGTCGAAAGGCGAAAAACAGGACTATATTAAACTTGCCACAGAAAATTCGTGGACCAGGCGGGTGGAAAAGATTGTCAGTATCCTAAAACCGATAACAGCGTCAATTCAATCAGCAACATGACAGCCACTTTCATATAAAGGAAAAGGGGCTTATTAAATGGCAAATCACGATCAGATCAACGAGGTCTACTATGGAAGGATCTTTGACACAGCGACTCAACGGGCGAACCGGGAACGAATCCACTGGATCTGTGCGCAGACCGCCGGGCCCAAAATACTGGATATCGGCTGCAGCCAGGGAATTGTCCCCATTTTACTTGGAAGAACCGGGTTTGAGGTTACGGGGATTGATGTGGAAAGCGATGCCATCGAATATGCTGTTAAGGAATTGCAGCAAGAGGAGGACGAGGTCGCGGAAAAAGTGAGATTTATTCATGCAAATGCTTTGACCTATGATTTTGGTGCAGATCAATATAATACGGTAATCGCGACCGAAATTATTGAGCATCTGATTCAGCCGCGTCTTTTGTATGAAAAAATATACGAGGTACTGATTCCAAACGGCAGAGTAATCATAACGACGCCCTTTGGAATCATGGATTACCACGATCATAAAAGAACCTATTGCCTGTCGTCGCTCCTTAAAGAAATCAATCCTTACTTCATTATTCGGAAGGTTCATTTTATTGGAAGCTGGATTTGTCTTGCCGCGGAACGGAGAAAGAAAATTACGCAGAGAAGACTTTCCACTCTGGATTATAGCATGGTTGAGCAGGCGGAAAACAAATTCATCAATATCGAGCGGTATTGGATGGATATCAGCAGGGCCTGTTCGGAAAAGAACCGACAGCTTATGGCCAAAATTGAGCTTCTTGAAAAGCCAAAAGCAGATTGAGAGGTGATACAGCTTTGAGTGACAAATTGAAAATTGCTTGTATTTTGGACGAATTCAGCTATATCTGTTTTCAATATGACTGTACGCTGATTCCCCTGGAGCCCGGAAACTGGGCGGAGACTATGGCCAGGGAAACGCCGGATTTTTTACTGGTGGAGTCGGCTTGGAACGGGAACGGCGGCGCATGGGTAAAAAAAATAGAGAACCTCCAGTTAAAAACCGACAATACGCTTAAATGCCTCGTAGATTGGTGCAAAGCCAACAAGATTCCCACGGTTTTCTGGAATAAGGAGGACCCGATTCACTTCGATATTTTTTTAACAGCCGCGTCTTATTTCGACTATGTGTTCACCACGGATGCGGACAGCGTTCCAAAATATCGGGAAAAGCTGAACCACGAACGAGTCTATGTCCTGCCGTTCGCGGCCCAGCCAAGAATTCACAATCCGGTTGATCGGGACCGCGAAAAGCTGGGCAGCGTCGCTTTTTCCGGCTCCTGGTACAACCACCATCCCGTCAGGGTCCGGGAGATGGAGCGAATGTTAAAGCCGGCGTTTGATTATGGCCTTCATATCTATGACAGAAATCCGAACACGGCAAATAACAATTTCATCTATCCGGCGATTTACCGGCCATATATCAAGGGCTCTGTACCGTATGCAAAAATGTGCGAGATTTATAAAAAATACTCTGTATTTTTAAATGTGAATATCGTACAGGACAGTCCCACCATGTTTTCTCGGAGAGTATTTGAACTTCTGGCCTGCGGTACGCCGGTTATCAGCAGCCCCTCGCTGGGAATTCAAAATTTATTCGGTGGCATCGTAAAAATTCCAAAAGGCGACAGCGGCCCGTCCGAATCTCTGAAATTACTGATCAACGATCCCGAGGAAAACCGGAGACTGTCCGTTCAGGGCACCCGGGCGGTTCTTGCAAAACACACCTACAGGCATCGCCTCAACGAGATCGCGGATAAACTCGGCTTGAAACACGAGGCGGAGGAACCACCCGGCGTCAGTATCATCACCAGCACCATACGTCAGCACTGCATGCAAAATGTACTGGATAACTACAGCAGGCAGAAGTATCCAAACAAAGAATTGATCGTCATTTTAAACCGGAACAGCATGGATATGGACCAATGGCGTAAGTGTGCTGAAAAGTATGAGCATGTAAAGGTATTTCATGTGGATGAATCAAAGGGATTGGGAGAATGCCTGAACTATGCCATAGAGAACGCTAAATTTGACTACGTGTCCAAATTTGACGATGACAACTATTACGGCCCGGACTTCACGGGAGACCTCATGAATGCATTCACCTATACGGATGCCGATATTGTGGGAAAGCAGGCTTACTTTATCTATTTTGAGGACAGCAACACGCTTGCCATCTATGGGGCGGGCTTTGAAAACAGGTATGTCTCCTTTATGTCGGGTTCCGCTTTAATTGTTAAAAAAACCGTCTTCGACAAAATTAAGTTTATTGACGGGTCCAAAAGTGAGGATACACAATTTCTAAAGGATTGTGTCGCCAGCGGACTGAAGCTCTATTCGACAGACCGGTATAATTATGCCTGTATTAGAAAGGCGTCCAAGTCGGAGCACACATGGAAAGCCGAGGATGCGGACCTGCTCAAATCCTGCCGCGTTATTGCCCATACAGAAGATTATAAAAAGCTGTTGACCATATAAGAGGGGGGTAGCCACCGAAGAAAATGACTTGAAGAACGCCTTTAGTGAATCCGGGCGCTTGTATGCAGAGTCCGAAGCATTGACCAGGCTGAAAACCATCGTATCTTAAAGACCATCGTAAAAACCGCCAAAGTAATTTTGCATACGGTACTTGCGGCAGCGTAACGGAGGAAAATCCTGATGGAATATAAGACGAAAACAATTCAGTATTCGAAGATTGCGCAGGAAACCTTTCAGGCCTCGGAGCCGATCATTTACGAAATTTTATGGAATGGTGTAAAATTCGAGCTTCTGGTAAATTGGCGGAAGGGCAGCCATCAGGCGGTGGTGTTTGGCACAGGGGCAGTTGAAAAAGCAAAGTCTAAACTGCCGATTTTTTCCCGAAATACCTGGATGCAGGATCTGCCCTGCAGCGGCATCTGGTACTTTGACCCGACGGTATACCTCGGTGACGCCACGCTCTGCTGGTGCTATGGAACCAACAAGCGCTGGTATTTAGAAGATATCTCCGTTATTATTAAGAGCATATTGGATAAGTTTGAAGTGAAGATGTCCGATACGCTGTTTTTCGGCTCGTCTGGAGGCGGTTATACCGCCGCAATACTTGCATCCATGCTCCACGGAAAGGCGACGGCGATCAACCCCCAGTGGATTATTCTCAATTACTACGCTGAACACGTCAAACGATTTCAGGAAACCGTACTGAAACCGGGGGAAAAGTTGTTGGATGAGCGGATCCGCGCCATTTCCCTCTTTCAAAGGGAGTCCAATTTTCCTTTGATTCATCAGATTCAGAATATTCAGGCGGAAAGAGATATAACGACGCAGCTCATCCCGTTTTTATCCGAAATCACAGCAGCCCAGGTCGATTGCGGCGGACGGCTGATCGTCGAGTTTTACAGCGCAGAAGGCGGCCATGGAGCAATGCCGAGCAAGGATGAAACGCTACGCTTTATTTTGGAGGATCTGGAGCGACCTTTGCCGGATGACAGGTAACCGGCGACAGAAAGTCACAGAAAATTATTAGCAACAGGCGGATTAGCGCTTTGCAGGAGTCTTTCTTTTTTCGGAGGACTGTGATATGATTAATATACCTGAATTGGGAATAAACGGATAAGAGTAGCCTCCGGGGCTATTCCCCCGGAGGCTTTCTTCAACCTGTACGAATGGCCATCACGCTTGTCCCGGGCAGCCGTCGCTGCCATCATTATACTTAATCGTGATTGCTTTTGTGGTGGTAAATCAAAACAAATTGCAACAAACAGGGTGAACGCAGTTGAAATGCGGTAATATTTCTTGATATTTATCTGTACCACCACCTTCTGGCAGTGGGCCCGGGGTTAGAGTCTCTGTCAGACCACAAAAAGTCCCCGAGCTGCAAATAGTTCTGGGGCTTTTGATACGGTCGAATGCCATCGTTTATTCTCAGCCAATCTCAACTGATAGGGACGAGTCTGTAAAAACAGGAACACGTTCGGGGACACAATTTTACAGTTCTATCTCTCAAATGAATAGTAAAGGGAGCTTCTAAGAGCGTAGACTGGATCAAACCGGTGCGAGGTCCCTCCTTCTCCGACAAAGTACCGTGGAATTGCTATTTTTGCGATTTCGCGGTACTTTTTTGTTTCATTCCAACTTCTACAGACCTAATTTCTATTTAACACAATTGCAGTTTATAAACGCAGCGCGGCGCGAAACCGCGATTGGGGCTGTAGTGGCTATGGGGAAAATATCCCGGATTCCATGCAAAAAGTCCGCAGTTTGTCAAAGACTGCGCCATTGAGCAAGAATTAACTGATTTTACCGGGCTTTCAGGCATTTACGACTAAACTTTTGACGGCGATCAAAGTGCTTTCCATATGCGTTATATGCAGTTCGTTAAATCTGTTCATTGCTATTTTTTTCTGTTCCATGAGGGAATGCGCATAGATGTTGAGTGTGGTTGAAACATTCGAATGCCCCAATATTTCGCTGAGTGTCTTGATGTCGATGCCAAGCTCCATTGCACGCGTTGCGAAAGTGTGTCGGATCGCGTGAAATTTACGATTATTTACACCGGCAGCAGCCAACACTTTTTTATACAGTTTTTGATACGATCTGGGATCTTCCGGTGTGGTTGTTCCGGAAATAAGGTAGCAATTTTCGTTCATACAAAAGCTTATATATTTCTTGTACATATCAACAAGAAATTCGGGCAAAGGGATTTTTCGTATGGATTTCTGACTTTTCGGCGTACCCACCAGTAATGTGCCTCCATGCCGCCCTGGTTGAAAACAGTTTACACGGGTTACTGTTTTTGTGACAGACATGACACCCGCTTCACAATCAATATCGTTCCATTTCAGGGCGCAGAGCTCTCCCAGCCGAATACCGGTGTAAAAAGTCAGTATAATGCCAAGTGCGCGTTTATCTTTTGAGTGATAAGCTGCGTTCTCAATCAGCCTCTGCTCATTGATTGAGAACGCCTGCACCTCTTTATTACCTGCCTTTGGTAGTATAACGGTACCCATTATTGCAGAAAATTTCGGAGAGCCTTTCAGAATTTCTTTCAGAGCCGTCTTAAAAATTATTAGAATTTTTCTTTTGTAGGATTCTGAAAGCGCAGAATAATTCTTTATGTGCTTGGTAAATTGAGCCGCTGTAATTTCTGACAGGTTCTCGTTGCCGGTTGTTTTAAAAAAGGGGATAACGTAATTTTTTATACAGCGGTAGTAGTTTTCATAAGTGGACGGTTTTACCTGATCCAGAATATCACCGCTCAGCCAACAGTCAAACAACCCGGCCGCGTTTGCGACCGGGCAGTCTATCTTATTATCTTGTGGCTTTATATATTTCTCATAGTTCTTTTGCTTGTCCTTAACTTCCTTATATGTCTTCGCGTAAACATATCGGTACTTTCCGTCCGGCCTAAGAATTCTTCCCTCCCAGCGTCCATCCTTGCGTTTGTAAACATTTTCGCCTCTTCTTGACATGATGTTACTCCTTTCGTTTATGACTATAATCTTGACGGCGATTAAGCCGCCAAATACGTGTAAACAGTCCGATTCTTTTCATATCCAGAGGGCACAAAAGCCATCTTCAACGCGTTTTTTAATTTTATGGGCAATTTTGACTTATCCATTTGTCAAAATTGCCGATATATTATATAAATATGCGGGCGCAGTCTTTGACAAACTGCGGACTATAATAATATTCCAACTACATTATCACACATTGCGGCGCGTTTATTCAAGGTTAACGCGGGCTTGGAAGTTTGGGAGTTTGGTGTCTCAGAGTTTACTTTAAAACAATACTGAGGAAGTGAGAGTATGGGGGTCCTATTCGAGGAAATTTCAGCCGACATCAAGAACGCAATGAAGGGCAGATTTCTGACGTTTTTGATCGGCGAGGAGACTTATGGCATCCAGATTGAAAACGTCGTGGAGATCGTTGGGATACAGCCGATTACGGAGCTGCCGGAAATGCCGAATTACATCAAAGGAATCATCAATCTGAGGGGCAGCATTGTTCTCGCTATGGACATAAGGCTTCGTTTCAAAAAGCCCAAGGCAGGTTATACAGACAGAACCTGTATCATTTTAATCCGTATCGACGGCATCCCAACCGGCCTAATTGTGGATTGTGTATCTGAAGTATTGACAATCCCGGATGAGGGAATATCTGCAACACCGGAAATCGGCGCGGTCGAAAGACGGGGATATGTAAAAGGAATCGGGAAAACCGATAACCATATTATATTGCTGCTGGACTGTGAAAAGCTTCTTAATGAGCAGGAGCACGAAACTGTTTCCGCGCAGTTGTAATTATATAGATCAGTCTCCGAAATACAAGAATTCAAGCGCCATATTATGTAAAGCTAGCATGAAAGGAAAGAGAAAAAATGAAAAAAATAAAAACGCGGTTTGAAAATATGAAGGTGTCTCGAAAGCTGTCAACCGGATTTCTGATTATTGCCCTTCTTGGAACGGTCATTGGCATAGTGGGTATTTTTAACCTGCTTAAATTCTCTAACGATCAACAGGTAACCTATGATCAATGTACCTTGGGAATTAAATACGCTTCCCAGGCGGAAACGGATTTTATGGCTCTCGGGAAGGCCATGAATGGGCTACAGGTTAATTTAAACAATGCGGCTGCAAAAAAACAATACATTGAAAAGGTTGAAGGCTATATTGATGCAATGGAAGCAGACTTTGAGACATACAGTAATACAATTTCCAATGACGAGGACCAGAAGAACCTGGACACTGTTAAGTCTACATATGCTACATATCTGGAAATGATAAGCAAAAACCTGTCCATTGCTAAATCCAGTGGAAGCTCTGATGATATGACCGCAAATATATCTCAGGCGGAATCTGTTGTCAATGATACTACAAAGGCGTTTACCTCCCTTACGGAATATAACGTCTCCCTTGCTCAGGAGGACATCACGGCCAGCAAGACATCGGCAATTTTTTCAATTTGCCTGATGCTCGCTGTAATCTTGATATCCTTTGCAATTTCTTTTACCTTAAGCCGCTTTATCTCTGGCATGATCAGCAAACCCATGCAAAAATTTGCGGCATTTGGCGAGTTATTGGCGGTCGGCGACATTGATGCAAGCAAAGTTCTGAACAAAGAAGACTTGCAATTAAAATACAGGAAAGATGAAATCGGAACACTTGCCTTATCGTTCAACAAAGTAATGGAGACTACCGCCGAGCAGGCTCGAAAGACTGCGGCAATTGCAGCCGGAGATCTTACCACCGTTATGACGATGAGATCCGAATTTGACGTCATGGGCAAGGCCCTCGCCGCTTTGGTGGCGAAATTCCATGATCTGGCGACGTCCATCGTCACATCCGCCGATCAGGTGGACGCCGGTGCAAAGCAGGTGGCGGATTCCAGTACGGCGCTTTCTCAGGGCGCGACCGAACAGGCCAGCTCGGTTGAGGAGCTGTCGGCGTCGATGGAGGAAATCACCTCACAGACGACTCAGAATGCTGAAAACGCTCAAAAAACCAATACGCTGGCAGGAACGATTGAAAAGGACGCAAGTTCCGGCAGCGCTCAAATGACGGAAATGCTTCGCGCCATGGACGAGATCAACGTCTCCTCACAGAGCATCAATAAAGTCATAAAGGTCATTGAGGATATCGCTTTCCAGACAAATATTTTGGCGCTTAATGCGGCGGTGGAGGCGGCCAGAGCCGGAAGCGCGGGCAAGGGCTTTGCCGTGGTAGCGGAAGAAGTGCGGAATCTCGCTGGCAAGTCCGCACAAGCCGCAAAAGAGACCACCGAGCTGATTGAAACCTCCATAAAAAAAGTGGATGCCGGTACGAATATCGCAAAAGAGACGGCGAGCGCGTTGGGCAAAATTGTGGAAGGAGTTTCACAGGCCGGCGAGCTTGTCGGAGCAATTGCCTCCGCTTCAAACGAACAGGCGGCGGCTCTGGAGCAGATCAATCAGGGAATTATGCAGATTTCGCAGGTTGTCCAGAGCAACGCGGCCTCTGCCGAGGAAAGCGCGGCGGCCAGCGAAGAACTTTCTGCTCAGGCCGACGGCCTGAAGGATTATGTCAGTGTATTCAAGCTAAATGGAAATCCTGCCGCTCGGGAAGAAGAGCCGATTCCGACTGGAGAACAGATGAGGAGTATCCCGGCCCAAACGGCGTCATCCAAAGCAGCGATGTCCCTCACAGGCGGCAAATTGGGAAAATACTAACAGTAAAGCCGGGCGTCGGCGCAAATGTGGGCGCGGGATAAAATGGTGTTTAGCGGTAAACGAGGAGGAATACTACCACTGCATATCATTTGACAGCAAACTGTCGGCATGGTATAACATAAAAATATATATGTATAGAATTTATTTCAGTATATATCTGGATTTGGAGATGTTTACGGATGGACTTTATTAGGAAGTCTGTTAAGCCATTGCTTATCGCAATTGCATTCACATTGCTTTTTGTTTTCCCGATCCCTTTATATCAAAAGTCCTGGGCGTATCCGTTCAGTTTTAGCCTAATCGTTTTTTTACTGCCCACGTGGATTGAAAACGACAGACTGTCTCTATTGTGGAAAATTATATTGACACTGTTTTTGGGAATTCTATGTGTTGCTTTAATTCGTTTTTTTTGTGAGTCTGAGCGTATTAATCGCTATTTGTTATCCTTTCTTATACTATATGGTGTTGCTACCCCTACCCTATTTCTTAAACGCTATTACGTCAAATGGAGAGCGACTCAGAAAAAACCATAAATATAGGGCTTTTGATTATGGCCCCAGCCAAAAAGGCCGACAATCTGAAAAAAGTGACCTGAGTATGGGTTTTACGAGGCGGTGCCAATCGGCACCGCCTTTTTTAACTTTAAAAAGGAAATCTCCTGCGGAGTATTTTTCTTTTTTATGTAATTATTGGAAAAATAGTTGAATTTTGTAAAATACTGTTATAGTCTTTAGATAGTTAGGGTACAAGTTTACCCGACGGCAGATTATGGGGACACGGGTCAATTTATGACGGGCAATGATTGCGCAGGCAAAATGCAGAGAATCCATGTAATTTTCAGCCAACTTTTCGAAACACACCAGTGATATGACAGGTTAGGAGGATCGAAAATGACCGAAAACGTTTTGCAGAGTTTATTTGAACAACTACTTATCGCCTACGCTTATTACCAATTAGTTTTTGACGACAATGGCCAACCAATCGATCTTGTTTTACTCGAAGCAAGCAATACGTTTGATGTGTTTACGGGGTTTGAGAAGAGCAAGCTCTATGGGAAAAGTTTGTTTAATGACCCGGAGTTAAGTGCTTCAGATGAGTTTAACTGGGCTGCTTTTTACGCTGAAATAGTTCGGGTATCTGCGCGAAATGAGAAAAGCTGGAATGTTAAGCTAAAAAACAGGCTGGTAACAATGAGCATCCACTATTCCGACGCAAGTCACCTGATCATGATTCTTCAGGATGTAACAAAGGAGAGTCGCTTAGCCCCGAGGCAAGCGCGTCAGGCTAAAGAAATTAAAGATTTGGAGTTGATATTTAACAGCACCCAGGATGCTATGTTTCTTGCGGAGTACAGCAATGGGACGTTTCGATATCTCAGAAACAACCGGGTACATCGCCAATTGACCGGCTTGAATGAAATTGCCGGGAAAACACCAGAAGAAGCATTGGGAAAAGATCTGGGGCTGAAAATTCAAAAAAGTTATCAGCAGTGTATTGATAGCGGAACCGATACTTCATTTGAGCTTACGCAAGATTTTGGGAGCGGTCCCCGTGATTGGCTGACCAAGCTTACTCCGGTTTTGAATAATGAAAAAACAGGTTATTTAGTTGGTTCCCGTACCGATATTACAGAGATAAAGCGCCTTAGAAAAGATAAGGAAGAACTGTTACAGCGCTTTGAATCCATGTTCAGAGAGCATGATGCTGTTATGATAGTTATTCACCCAAAGACAGGGGAAATCCTGGATGCAAATCCCTCTGCATGCGCTTTTTATGGATATACGCGCAATGAACTTCTTGCAATGAAAATTCAGGAAATCAATCAACTTCCGGAAGAGGAAGTACTCCGACGACGCATGTTGGCCTATTCTGCAAATCAGAAATATTTTTTGTTTCCGCATAAATTGCGCAGTGGAGAAATCCGCTTCGTAGACGTGTATTCATGCCCGGTAAACTTTGGCGATCAAACACAGCTGCTCTCCATTATTTTTGATGCGACTGACCGCGAGCATTACCGGCAAGCACTCGATATGGAAAAAGAGAGGTTGAAAATCACCTTATATTCCATTGGAGATGGGGTCATAACCACTGATAACAATGGATATGTAACCTCCTTGAATCAGGCGGCTGTTGAAATCACCGGCTGGAGGGAAACGGAAGCGCAAGGCAGGTCCTTTGCGGATATTATCCGTCTTCGCAGTGAGGAAACCGGGTGTGAAGTTGATAACCCCATTCAAATTGTATTAAAATCCGGAAAAATTGTGGGTTTGGCGAATCACACCGTGCTGATTCGAAAAGACGGACGCCCGGTACCTATTGCGGACAGTGCAGCACCAATTCGAGATGGCAGCGGCCAGACTTTTGGCGTAGTTATGGTGTTCAGGGATGTCCGACATGATAAAGAACAGCAAAAACAAATCTTATATTTGAGTTACCATGACCCATTAACGGGCCTATACAACCGAAGGTTTCTGGAAGAGCAGATTCGGCTGATGGATACGCCGGATCAATTGCCGCTGGCAGTCATCATGGGAGATGTCAACGGCCTCAAAATTACAAATGACGTGTTTGGGCACAGTGCAGGAGATCGGCTTCTTAAAAGAGTTGCATATGTTCTTAAAAGTATCTGCCGCAAAGGTGACATTATTGCCAGGTGGGGCGGAGATGAATTTTTGATCATTCTGCCCCGCACATTGCAGGCGACCGCAGGAAAAAAGATTGAGCAGGCCAGACGTGCATTTGAGAAAAACCGTGAAGAGTCGCTCCAGCTCAGCGTGTCTCTTGGCTGCGCTACTAAGACGGCGCCTGAACAAAGCCTGGAGCTCATCATGCGGCAGGCAGAAGAGTGGATGTATCATCAAAAATTACTGGAGGGCTCCAGCTACCGAAATACGATAATTAATACATTGCTGGCAACACTTTATGAAAAGAGTATGGAAACGGAGGCACATGCTGAACGGCTCAAGGATTATTGTCAGGCAGTAGGCAAGAGGTTGAATCTGAATGCAGAAGAATTGAACGAACTTGCACTGCTTGCAGTTTTACATGACATTGGAAAGGTAGGGGTCCCTCAACATATTTTGCAAAAGCCGGGAGCTCTGACAGCTATCGAATGGGAAGACATGAAACGTCATTCTGAGATCGGATATCGGATCGCACAAAGTACCCCTGAATTGTCTTTGGTTGCGGAACTGATTCTTTCTCACCACGAACGTTGGGATGGTACGGGCTATCCACGAAAACTCAAAGGAGAGGAGATTCCTGTGCTCTGCCGCATTCTGGCGGTGGCGGACTCATATGATGCCATGACAAACGATCGAGTGTATCGCAAAGCACTTCCAATAGAAAAAGTAGTGGCAGAATTAAAACAAAATGCAGGAACACAATTCGATCCCAAAGTCGTTTCGCTGTTTCTGAATGAATTTCTATACAGCGAGGAAGAAGGCGTAACTGTATAGCGAAGAGGAACCTTCTGAATAGGTTCTATTAATATCAGATATTTAAAAGAAATATGTTGGGCGATTGGCATTCGATATTACGCAAAAGCGGGTAAAGTTTCCATCTCAGGAACTAAATGTGGAGGGATATCATAGAAGTGCAGAGGACAAACACCCCAAAAGTGATAGAAGAATCAAAGAAAGAATAAAGTGGTGTTTGCAATGCGCAAATATGACAAGGAGTTCAAAGAAGAAGCGGTCAAGCTGTCCGATGAAATCGGCGTGAAGCAGGCGGCGGCACAGCTGGGCATTCCGTACTACTCTCTGGCGGAGTGGCGGCAAAAGCGAAAGGCCTTCGGAGATCACGCCTTCGTCGGCAGCGGCATTCGCCGCGACGCGCCGCTTTCCAAGAACGAGCGCCGGCTGATAAAGGAGATCGCGGAACTGCGGAAGGCCAATGAGATTCTCAAGGATGCGCTGGGCTTTTTCGCCAAAGACCGGAAACGGTAAAGCCGGAGCGGTTGTATGAGTACATCACGCTGCGCCGTGAGCGGTTCTGCGTTCATGCCATGTGCCGGGTTGTGAAAGTCAGTGAATCCGGGTACTACCGCTCTTTGCAGTCGGCTGGCAAGCCAAAACCATGGCAGCTGCTTCTGGTCAAAATACGAGAGATTTATAATGAAAATCCGGACAATGACAATTTGGCGTTGGCCGAATCCTTCTGGCGCTTACGCAGCGCGGTATTGCGGTAAGCCGCAACAGCGTACGGCGGGCCATGAAGCGTGAAGGCCTGCCATCGCGCTCCTTGTCACCCCAGCAGTCTGACAAAAGCAGACTTGGCTGCGCAGAAGGCGGAGAACCTGATTCACCGGGATTTTACCGCAGACACCCCTAACCGGAAGTGGCTGACAGATATCACGCAGATCCAGTGTCAGGACGGCAAGCTGTACATAGCGGCAGTTCTGGACTGTTATAACGGAGAGATCGTCGGTCTTGCCATGGATGACAACATGAAGAAGGAGCTGTGTATCCGGGCTTTCCGGTCTGCCTGCCAGGCGCAGGGAGCCTATGGAATGACCCTGCACAGCGACCGCGGAAGCCAATTTACCAGCTCCTCATTTCAAAAGGTGCTGGCGCAATACGGCGCGGTTCAAAGCATGAGCGGCACGGGACACTGCTACGACAACGCCAGGATGGAGAGCTTTTTTGCTGCGTTGAAGAAGGAAAAGCTCTATCGAATCCGGACGGAGCGGATGTCCATGGCACAGGTGAAGAGCATCGTGTTCCGGTACATCATGACCTACTATAACCGCCGGCGAATCTACACCGCTAACCCCGGCGGCCTGCCGCCGGCCGCGTATCGTCAGGCCGCCAGAGGCCTGGCCGCATAAGCCGCAGATTTTGGGCGTTCACATTCTGCACGGTTCTTGACTTCTCCAATGATTTGCTGGTTATAGAACTGAATAAATAGAAAAACGGCTCTGCTGACTCCATTTTGGAAAGTCAGCAGAGCCGTTTGGCTTATATCGGTCGTGTCAAGAATTATGCGCAAAAAGGTTTGCAGTCTCTGTGGCAGTGAAGTCAACCGGCAGCCTCCGCCTCCAGATGCTTTCGGTTCATGTGCCCCACTGGGTGCCGACCACATGCCGCAGGTGTTCACAGGCCAGCATGAGAGCCGAGGTTGCATCCGGGAGCCAGCCCACCACGCGGGTGCGCCTGCGGATTTCTCGATTGAGGCGTTCAATTACTTTATTGATACAGCCTCCGGCATCCCTTGGCATTTGCCGCCGCCGACGAGTTTTACGCCGTCCAAGACGCGCCCTCTGAGCCACTGAAAGAAGCTGACCCAGTTTGCCTTGTCTTCTTTCATACCCTCGGCAGCACCCAAAACCTCACGGTAACTGTCTTCATTGACCGCAATTTCCACCAGAATGGCCACATTTTCATAGTCACCGCCCAATTGCGGCGCAAGTAAATGCCATCCACATAAACATACGAATATTTCCCACCCAGCGAGGGCCGGTTGCGCCAGCCCTCAATATGGAGCAGGCCTTCTTGTTCAGATCGCTGATGGTGGGGAGAGACCTTTGGCAAAGGCATAGAAAAGCCATTGGGGCTCCAGTAAAATGAATGGTGTCGAGACATTCAAAGAAGGAGTGATCACCCAATGGCTCAAGGAAAGAATAGCACGGGTCTCACAGATTTACTACTGAAATGTATGGCGGAGCCGGACCCGATGCTCAGCATGCTGGAGTGGCTGTGCGCACAGCTCATGGAGGCGGAGGTCTCCGGCATCGTTGGCGCGGAGAAGAATGTACACAGCCTGTCCCGCAGCGATTACCGCTGCGGTTACCGCCCCCGGCGGCTGGATACCCGCATGGGATTATGGTGCCAAAGCTGCGCAGCCGTGGATACATCCCGTTTTTTGTGAGAGCGTAAGCGCAGCGAGGCGGCGCTGATTCAGGTCATTCAGGAGGCGTTCATGCAGGGCGTTTCCACCCGGAAGATGGAGAAGCTGGCTCGCAGTTTGGGAATTGAAAATCTCTCCCGAAGCCAGGTCAGCGAGATGACAAGAGGTCTGAACGAACAGGTGCAGGACTTTCGCAGTCGGTCTCTGGCTGGGCGCTATCCGGTTATCTGGGCAGATGCACTGTACGAGAAAGTCCGCGTGGACAGCCGCGTCGTCAGCATGGCGGTGCTGGTTGCCTGCGGCGTCAATGCGCAGGGGCAGAGGGAGGTTCTAGCCGTGGAGCCGATGATGGAGGAATCCAGAGAAAGTTATTCTCAGCTGTTTCAAAGCTTAAAGCAGCGAGAGCTGGAAACTCCATCGCTGGTGGTTTCCGACGCCAATAAGGGGCTGATTGCCGCCATCCGGGAGAGTTTTCCCGGTGCTTCCTGGCAGCGGTGTAAGGTACATTTTATGCGGAACACTCTGGCTCATTTACCCCAGAAGGAGAAAGATATTTTCGCGGCACAGCTGAAAGAAATCTGGCGGGCACCCTCTGCGGAGCTTGCCCGCCAGCGGGCAAGGCAGCTCGCGAAACGGTATGAAAAGCGATTTCCAAAGGCAATTGAGATTTTGGAGGAGGGGCTGGAGGATTCGCTGGCATTCTATGCGTTTCCGGAACTCGACGCCCGCAAAATCTCTTCCGCCAATATGCTGGAGCGGCTCAACAAGGAATTTCGCCGCAGGACCAACGTCGTTGGAATCTTTCCCAATCGGGATTCCTATCTCCGGCTGGTGACGACCTACCTCATGGAATATGCCGGAGACTGGTCTATTTCCAGAGCGTATTTGAACCCAAAATCCATTCAGACACTGCTGCTAAACGCAGCCTAATTCACTGCCCGGAGCCCCCAAATTGCGAACTTCTCTTGACGTGGCCACTTTTTTCAATTTGCAAAACTAATTATACGTTATCCACGCAAAGCTAAGGTGCTTTTCCGCACTAAGAAAGACTGGTTGCAAAATAACCGTGTCCTGAGTCTGCGCTCTTGAGAATGACAGATTCAGGACACGTTTAACCCGGCAAAAAATGTCGCAACAGAAAATCAGACCTACGGGCAATATTGTCAAATCGAATAGCCACCCCTGAAATCTATTCAAGAACTGGTTTGCGTCCTTTGTCCGCGGAGTTACCCGTAAAATGGAACAGGCACTTGCCAAATTATAAAGCTTCGATTGACTGCAGTTATATGTTAAATTAGCAGGTTCTGTATGTGCTGCTCCATCTGCGTTTTAGCATCTGGCCCAGACAACCGCCGGTGTTCTAGACGTGGATGGCACGATCAGGAACCGAAACTTCTTCATAACCTAGGCATCTGCCTATTCCTCTTTCCCATCCGTGGCGGCGGAAATGGTGTCTTCGCTCATATAGTAATACCAGCTAACAAGTTTTTAATAATATAATTTTTCTTTATTTATTACGTTAAATAACATATGACGCTGCCGAGTTTGCTCATTTTATCCGTATTCTGGACCCACTCCATTCCAATCAGCTTGCTCTGTAATATCTTCTCCCTGGGTATTGTAAAAACTGAGGCTATCCAAATCCATATGCGTTAATTGCATGTGACTATGAACTTCCGTATAGACTAAAAAGCGCTTAGACATGGGAATGTCCATACGATAACTTTGACCATCTAGTGTATACGTAATTTTTGATATTTCTAAGCTGGTATTTCTTCCGCCAAACAACATATATTTTTTACTATTACTGTCTACAACTTCCTCTGTGAAATTGCCGCTTCCATAGCTAAGTCTATCAATTTTATATCGCCCTGTAATTCCGCGAATCAAAATGACGCTTCCTAACTGCCCGTCGAGTTCAATTAGAATGTATTGTTTTTTCCCAAGCACTACAGAATCATAAAGTTCGATATCGTTTGAATATTTAATGCTATATCCTCGATTTGAAAAATCATTTATACACTCTGCTAAATTGCTGCGATCTTCTTTAACGGGGAATGAAAAGTGGTAAACAATTACTATAATAGTGATTAACAGAACGCCTACTCCCGAAAGCATAAGCTTTTTTATAAAAACCATCTCCATTCGTGAAAAATTGACAATCGGAACTTATTCCCTTTGCGTATTGTTAACATTACATGAAACTCATAAGCTCCTCAGACTGGAGCGGTTGCAAAGCTCGCATTTGTGGCCGAGCTGTCTGGCCTTCAAACAATCTTACTGACAAGCGTGGATTTATCCTAAAACCACGCTTCGTAATAAAACCAGTTTTTAATAATTCTTAGTGTTCGACCCCCATTATCTGTACCGTCTGACCACGCCCATTCATCACCAGATACTGCCGAAAGTCTGCAATTCACATTTTCATAGGCTGTCGGAACGTCATCTGGTGAATAGTAAAAGCCATAATATTTTGAAGCCGGAGCAATTCCAAACCCGCCGTAATAAAACTGTACAATATCATGGTTGCCTCTGAAAACCTGCTCTACTTCCACGCCCTTATAAGTTCTTGTTGTCGCATCAGATCTCAGATATGCTTCCGCAATAGCTGTCAACTCTCCACCATTTTGATTTACAAAGTTTTTTATTCGGCGCTCCGGATTGAAAATACCTCTTACAGCGCAAATTGTCAGGATAATTAGTACGACTGTAATGATAATCTTAATCCTTTTTTTCATAACGGCATAGCCCTCTTCTTTTCATAGAATGCCAAATTCAGTGCGTTTTGTATTAATAGTCAATTGCAGCTACAGATTGGCACATCTTATTAATGCAGACAGGTTATACAGATTTTGTAGCGGAAACAACCGCAACATCCGTTCCAGACCATAGGAGTTGCTTCCGCATCCTCCTTATATAATAGCACAGGTGGGCTATGGATTTCCATTCGGCCCTGCAATTTTTTGCTTTTCGATTGGCCAAGCCATAAGATTCGGATAAGACAAAGCAGCACCAGGCAGGTTTTCTGCCCGGCGCCGCTCTCTTTTTGTAATATCCCGTGCTTTCGTCTTACTTGCAGGAATTTTGACCTAAGTGATTATTAACCAGATGAATGCGCATTAAAAGAGGACCATATTTTCAGCGCATCAGGAATGCCCATTGAAAGCATCTCTCGATCTCGGTTAGGAAAGCCGTGAATGCTACACCTTATGCCGTTACTTCAAATCTATAATGGTACTATCCGTACTCTCGGAGAGATGATACTTCAATGTAGAATCCTGTAAATGCGAACGCATGATCTGTTCTGCGGCATCGGCATCCCGGGAGCGCAGAACATCCACAATCCGATAATGATACGTGACGCCGCTGATGTGTCCAGAGGGGGGAACCAGCGCTTTACGTATCAGAGGGGCCAACAGGTCCGACATAGACTGAACAAAAGCGGAAAGTATGGGATTTCCTGAAATTTCAGCCAATTTTTTGTGAAAGTTCAATTCATATTTTATTCTTTCTTCTACATTTGAGCCTTGTTCGCTCATGACCGTATTAATCGACCATAATGTATCAAAATCCTCATCTGTTCCACGCTTTGCAGCAAGCCTACAGGCGCATGGCTCCAGAAGCATCCGCATTTCGAATACATTATTGTAATCAATATCATCCATGATAATCATTCGATTTACAACATCCACCAGGTTTTGGGCCTTTGGTTTTGCAATATAGCTGCCGCCGCCCATGCGCAAAGTGACAAGCTGACGTTCCTTCAGAATCTTCAAGGATTCCCGTATCACATTGCGGCTCACGCCAAAACTGGTTGCCAGGGATTGTTCGGAAGGCAATTTTTGCCCCAATTGTGAGGTGTCGCTTAATATCATTTGCTCCAATTTGTCCGCGACTTCCTCATAAAGATTAGTTTTTTTAATAGAAAAATCGATCTCTTGCATAAAACGCACCTACTCACATTGATCGTATTAATGCGGAATTCTACTGCGCATAGACCGTATTAACACAGCGACCGTTCAAGTTTAATTCCTCTCTTTTGGGCGCAAGGGTACAAAAGCTTTTCTTTTTGAAGGCCAAAAATCCGATCCTGACACCCAACCTATATGGCCAGGTCAAGCCAGCGTTTATTTAATTCAATCTTATAATAAACTATAAGACGGAAAAGAACAAGTTGTCAAGGCCACGCAACCAACTCGCATCAGATCCCAAAGAGTCTTGGCACCCATAGGACCACGTCCGGAAAATATGTGACAATAAGTAGAACAATCACCATAACCACGATCATGGGCATAATCTCTTTAATAACGACTTTCATTTTCTCGCCGGAAATTCCCGTCACAATAAAGAGTAACATTCCAAAAGGAGGCGTGCACAAACCAATCATTGTATTCAGCGTAAAGATGACGCCGAAATGAACCAGGTCGATTCCGAACTTTGTTGCAATCGGAACCAGAATCGGCAGAAATACCAGCTGTAAGACAGAGGAATCCAGAAGCATGCCTAAAATAAGCAGAGAAATGTTTGTAAGAAGGAGAAATTTTCCCGGAGTATCTGCAAAGGACAAAATTATATTTCCCGCAAGCTCAGGGAGATTCTCCATTGCAATCACATATGAAAAAACATACGCCGCCCCCAGCATAATGCCTATTTGACCCGTGGATTTTACAGTGCTGCGCAGAACTTCTTTCAGGTCCCCCCAACCGAAGGAGCGGTAGAATACGACGGGAATTACCAGCGCATACAGCGCCGCAACGGCACCCGCCTCCGTAGCAGTCATGACGCCTGTATAAATTCCCATCAGAAGAATCACTGGAGTCAGCAAAGCCGGGAGCGCGGTAAGGGTCATGCGAAGAAATTGATTTTTGATATATCTGACGCCGCATGGATAATTTCTTTGTTTGGCAATGATTGCAACATAAACGCAGAGTGCAATTGCAAGCAGTATGCCGGGAACCATACCGGCTAAAAACAGATTTCCAATAGAAGCCCCGGCAATGACGGCGTAAATAACAAGAGGAATGCTGGGTGGAAAAATTGGGCCGATGACCGCTGAGCTGGCGGTAATTGCCGCGCTAAAGCCATCGTCATATCCCTCTTTGCGCATGGCGTCAATTTCCATAATTCCCAAACCGGAAGCATCAGCCACAGCGGAGCCTGTCATCCCGGAAAAAATGAGAGATGCCACGACGTTGACATGTCCCAAACCGCCCTGCCATCTGCCTACCAAGGCAGTTGCAAATCCAAAAATTTTCTCTGTTACCTTGCTGGAATTCATAATATTTGCGGCAAAGATAAAAAGCGGAACCGCCAGCAATATGAAATTGTTGAACATTTTACTGCAAAATATTTCAGCGACCAGGCTCATGTCCATGTGCATCAGAATCAAATAAGACAGTGAGGAAAGCAGCATTCCCATCGCAATGGGCATTTTTATAATGAACGCGATGACAAGAATGACAATTGCGACGATCATTGGCGTACTCATGTTCTTTTCTCCTCCTCGTTGTTCTGCCCTTTGTTGCCTTTAAAATTTCGAATGCACAAAACAATGTCCTTGATGCAAGAGCAGATTGTAATTACCATGTAGATTGAAAAAGGAAAATATACCAACCCAAGAGGAATTTTCAGCACGGTACTGTATCTTGTGAAATAGAATTCATAAAATTTAATCGTCGATGGAATCATTATGGTCAATAAGCCAATGATTAAAATGCTTTTCAGAATATCAAATGCTTTCTGAACAAAGTGAGGCACAAGCTCATAGACGACAGAGAACACGATGTTGCTGTCATCTCTGGCTGCGTAACAAGTTCCCAGCAGAATAACCCACAGATAGGAAAGCTGTGCAACTTCATAGGGCCATACAAGGGGATTATTAAACAGGTAACGTGAAACGATCTGTATTATAAATGCAATAAACAGGGCGGAAAACATGATAGATGGAAAATAAATTTCGATAAAATCCAAGCTCCATTGAAGGGCGTTTTTTATTTTTTTCATATTCTTCCTCCACGGAAAGAATGCCTTGCATCCGGCAAGGCATTCTTCCCATTTTCTGGACTCTCTAATACTACAGACTCTTAATCTGCTGATAGAGATACATATCCCAATCAGCTGTCATCTCCGAATTACTCAGATAATAGTTTTCAGAATATTCCATAAAGGCATCCAGATCGGGCTCGACGATGGTCAGACCCTGCTCGCGCAGAAACTCAATGTCTTTCTGTTCTTCCTCCAGATTTTCCTGATCGCACCACTCAGTGGCGGTCTTGATTGCGTTCGTCAGAATCGTCTTCTGATTATCGGACAGAGACTGCCACTTATCCTCACAGATTGCGATGCACATTGGTTCAATCACATGCCCGGTCAGAACAATCTGATTTGTAACTTCATACCATTTCTGAGCGACTGTCGTGGGCAGAGGATTTTCCTGACCGTCGATCGCGCCGGTCTGAAGTCCCTGATAGACTTCTGCAAATGCCATAGGAGTGGGATTTGCGCCCAACGCCTTGCCCATGAACAGCCAGGCGGTGGAATTGGGCATTCTCAGATTGACGCCCTTTAAATCCTCAGGAGTTTTGACCTCGTGTCCAATGTCACGCAGATCCAGATTCCTGCTGCCGCAATACAGGGCGGAGAGCCATCTTACATTCAGCTTGTCCGCGACATCTTCTACAACCTTCTGGCCGATTTCGCCATCCATTACTTCGCGCAGATGGGCCTCGTCTTTAAAAATATAGGCGGCGGTAAACATGGACAGGTACGGAAGTTGATCCGCGATCAGAAACGGAGAACTGAACATCATGTCCAATGTACCCCGGGCCACGGCATCGACTTCGCCTTCCTGGGTCATCAGACTGCCGTTATCATGAATTTCCATTGTCAGGGAACCATTGGACTCTTTTTCAATCTCGTCCTTGACCATGTAGATGGCTTTTACATAGTTCACATCCGAGGAGGCCTGCGTAGAAAAGACCAGATTGACCGGTTGTTCCGATCCAGAGGAGGAAGCCGAGGATGTGGAGGCAGAAGAGGATGCTGTTCCGGAAGTGCTCCCGCATCCGGAGACAAAGGTGGGGATCATGAGGCAGGCTAACAGCAATGACAAAAACTTTTTCATATACTCGCTCCTTTCAAATATGCAATCAATGCCTGTTCAAAAGCATTGCACTGCTATGTATTACTTCTGGGCTTTTCGAATTGCACTTAAAACTTTCCGGGATCCGCTCAGAACGTGCAGATAATCCGTCCCCGCAGAAATTACGTTTACTCCCATATCGTGCCAGCACTGAATAACTTCGGGCTCGTCCGACCCAGTGGAGACACCCATGGATTTTCCAGCTCCGGCAACTATTTTTATGGCTTCCTTCATTAATTCACTGGTGTGCGGTTCAAATACCCGATTCAGCTCTCCGATAGAGCCGGAAAGGTCACAGGGGCCAAAAATAAAGCAGTCCACATACGGATTCTTTACCATCTCAGGAAGATTCTTTACGGCTGTAGCAGATTCAATCTGCACACAACGCACCAAATCCAGGCTTCCCTTTTGAATGTAGTCATCAGCGTCATCCAGGCCATAACGTATAGCGCGCATGGGGCCAAAGCCGCGCGTTCCAAGGGGTGGATAAAGTGTGGACTTCATAGCCCGATCAAGTTCCTCCGCAGAGTTGATCACCGGAAAAATAATCCCGCCAGGCCCCATTTCCAGAACTCTTTTTGCCAAAATAGGATCATTCCATGGAATACGGACGACGGATTCTGTGCCGCCTGAGCGTGCTGCCATAAGATGAGTCTCCAGTGTATGATAATCAATTGCAGTATGCTCGGTATCAATCCAAAGAAAATCGAATCCCAGTGAAGCACACAATTCGCAAACACATGAATCCGTAAGCGAAATGTGCATGGCTGCGATTTGGGCGCAGTCGCGAAGTTTTTGTTTTAACGTTTTCATTGCCCTAGTAGCCGTCCTCTCTATTGCCTTTTCAGAAAAGTAAAATTCTTGCGCATAAGTTATCCACCTGCAATACTGTAGTCCTGTCCTACAAGTAGAATAGTAAAATAGCTAAAAAAAAGCAACACTTTTCACATGAATTTGCTATTTTCTACATTTTTGTTATATTTGTCTTCTTCAATTATATAATTTAACTAAAATGTATCATTTCAAAAGGAATCACGTCGATTTTTCTTGACAAATGTCGTATAAGCTCTCTACTATTTGAACAAGCCTCTTACAGTATTTCACAAGTCCTGTCCAAGATTTGAGATTACATGTATCAGGAGAACATCATTATGATTTTTGACTTTATCGGAAATGCCGCATTTTATTTTTGTCTTGACCCCCGACTGAAAAAAGGATTGGAGTATCTCGCAACGTGCGATTTTTCCGCAATGCCGGATGGGCGATATTCCATGGATGGGGACGACCTATTTATGAATATTACCACTTACAATACGAGAAGCATGAGCGAATCAAAGCTGGAAGCGCACAGGGAATATTGGGACATTCAATATATAATATCCGGGCGGGAGCGCGTTGCCTGGCTTCCTCTGCAAAATGCTGTGAAATCTTGCGATGCTGATCCCGAACACGATTTGTTTTATTATGAGGGAAACCATGTAGAGGTACCATTCCCCGAGGGGTGTTTCATGGTGCTTTTTAAGGATGACGTCCATGCCCCCTGCCAGCACTGGGACGAGACGGCATGGGTTCGGAAGGCGGTTATCAAGGTAAGAGTAAAGTAGCGCTTTGTGGCATATTGCAGGGCTGATCTGTTGAGATTACCTTCGTACATCCGCAACCTTCCAGAGCAGAATGACGCGAGCGGTGTTGGAGGGCATAGCTTTTGGTATCCGGGATTGTGGTTGCTGGGGCGCCGGACCGCAAGTCTCCACAGGCAACCAAGTTATAACGCCAGTATACAAAAAAGGGAGCACATACAATATGGGTCATTTTGACTTCAGCAAAACAGTCCTTGGAATTGAATTTGGTTCCACACGAATCAAAGCGATTTTGATTGATACAGCGCACCGTCCCATCGCCTCCGGCAGCCATACCTGGGAAAGTCGGCATGATGGGATATACTGGACCTTTCTTTGAATGAAATCTGGAGTGGACTTCAGGATGCTTACGCACAGCTTGCGGAAAATATCTTTCGGAAATTTGGCAGCAAGCCGGAAACACTCGGCGGTATTGGCATCTCTGCCATGATGCACGGCTACCTGCCGTTTGCGCGGGACGGAGAATTGCTGACGCCGTTGCGTACCTGGCAAAATACCACGACTGGTACGGCGGCGGCGCAGCTGACCGACCTTTTTTCCTTCAGCATTCCCCAGCGCTGGAGTGTTGCACATCTTTATCAGGCGATTCTGAACGGTGAGAAGCACCTGGAGCGCATCGACTTTCTGACGACGCTGGCTGGCTACGTACATTGGCAGCTCACTGGTCAGAGAGTTCTCGGCATCGGTGATGCCTCCGGCATGTTTCCCATAGATTGCAAGACCGGCGATTATGATGTCGGTATGCTCCATAAATTTGATGCGCTCGTCGCCGAGAAGCGGTACCCGTGGCACCTGCGGGGGCTTTTGCCGGAAGTTTTAATGGCCGGAGTAAATGCGGGAACTCTGAGTGCCAGAGGCGCGGGGCTTCTCGATCCCACAGGAACTCTACAGCCGGGTATACCGCTGTGTCCGCCGGAAGGGGATGCAGGGACCGGCATGGTGGCAACCAATGCAGTTTCCGCTCGCACATGCAATGTATCTGCGGGAACATCTATTTTTACTATGGTGGTGCTGGAGCACGCACTTGAAAACGTATATCCGGAAATCGATGTGGTAACCACGCCGGATGGCCAACCGGTGGCCATGGTACACTGCAACAACTGCACTTCCGATTTTAACGCCTGGGCTAAAATACTCCGGGAAACAGCTGCCCTGTTCGGCGCGGAGCCGGATACCTCCGAACTCTTTACGAAGCTTTACGAAAAGAGCTTAGAGGGCGATCCCGACTGCGGTGGTATTCTGGTCTATAACTATCTCGCAGGCGAACCGGTGACTGGGTTGGAGACAGGCCGGCCCATGGTGCTTCGAAGGGCGGACAGCCGTTTCACCCTCTCCGATTTTATCCGTTCGCAACTCTATTCTGCGCTGGCGACACTGAAGATTGGCATAGATATTCTCGCAAATGAACACATTGGGATTGATCGTCTGATGGGGCACGGCGGGTTTTTCAAGACGCCGCTGGTCGGCCAGAAGTATTTGGCGGCGGCGGTGGAAGCGCCGGTCTCCATAATGAAGACCGCTGGAGAAGGCGGCCCTTACGGTATAGCCCTTTTAGCCTCCTATATGCTCCATGGACAAATTGGGCAATCCCTGGCGGACTATCTAAAATCCGACGTGTTCAGGGGAACGGTCTGTTTCACAGTTTCACCGGAAGACAGCGATGTTACCGGATTCCGCGCTTTTCTTGCAAATTATAAGGAGGGACTCGCGGTAGAAAAAGCCGCATCAGCCATTTAATAAAGTTACTATATGCTTGCGTTTTCCATTTGGCATACCATAAGCCGGAGCCTTTCGGCTCCGGCTTAATGCTACAAAAAACATTTACGACTCCGCATTGAATAAATTTTCCATTCGTGCTATGTTTGTCATGTATTTAGGTGTCCGGGTTTGGAGCAAGTTTGGTTAAAAAATCAAACCATTTTTAAAGAACCGCACTCCTCGGTAATATGGTAAAGTAGCCTGTGGGGAATTGCTCTACCAGTGCTTGAAGGAGGATCCAATGGAAAGACGAAGAAAACGACAAGGATATTGCGGCTTTGTTTCAAAGTTATTTTCACGATGGGAAGTCTGATCAGATTAATGAAATCGAAAAAAACAAAGGCCCGGAGTATTATGGCTTGTCATGGTACACAAAGCCGCACGAACGATATCGCTATTTGTTGGGAAAAGAAGTAGTCCCTCCCCAGACAATACCGGCTGGCGCTGAAATGAAGATGGTTCCAAAAACGTATTACGCGGTCGGTTCTTTCGATCAGGGAACCGATATTATTCAGGCATGGACCAATTTCTTTTACGCTGCTGTCCCCAGATTGGGTTATGCTCCAAATTTTGAGCACGGCTTCTGGTCCGAATACTACCCTGACGGTTTGCAAGGAAAATATGAACTCTGGGTGCTGGTGGTGAAAGCAAATGTATGAGCGCATGCTTGATAAAAGCCCAAAGCCTGCCGACACACAGATTCAAGAATATCTCGGCAATCTAAGCTATGGCCGCCTTATTAAAATGGAAGAATACCGCTTTTACTGTTACAATCCAAATCGGTGATAACGGCTTGCCGAGGATGTTCTCCTTTCCTTATTGCCCAAAACACGGGAACTGTGGGAAAACCGATATCCTTGCGGTGAGCATGGCGGATGGCTTCATTATCGAGTATTGGCGGAAGAAGAATTAACGGATCTTTTCAAACTCCTCAATATCAGAAAAAATCCAAAATCAAATGAGAGCGGATACCCGGTGGCGGGGCATCCGCTCTTGCCTACAGCTCTATTTGTCGACTATCCTCAACGCATCTTAGACGGTGGGCTGACTTTTTCGGGATGTCATGAAGCGCGTTTACGCAAACAGCTTGTAAAAGTTGCCGCTGCAGCCGATCGGTCAGGGAGTCTTCTGAAGCGCATGGTAGCGTGCTGTCACATTCTCGACGAATTCCTGCTCGGAGTCGGATAAGACAGTCCCCCGGCGGGTGATGAGACCAAATTCCAGCCGCTCCTTGCAGTTTTTTATGGGGACGGAGACGCACTGATACAGGGAGTCCTGCGTGGAAAAGCCCTGAATCCCGATGGTGTAGAAATTGCTCACGGAGATCAAATGCATCAGCGCCGCCCGCCCGTATACATAGATAATGCGGGAGGAATTGTTCAGGTCGGTCTGGTGATCCTCTGTGGAAATATTATAGATAAAGTCCTCGTACTGCCCGATATAACGAACAAATCCATAGTCCCTCAGGCTCCTCAGAGTGATGGGGATTTTCCGACGCAGCAGCTCGTGGTTTTTGGACACGACGATGTGCGGGGCCATGGTGGCAAGCGACACCAACTCCAACCCACGCTCGGAAAGGAGCTTGCGGAAACGCTCCGCCTCGTGGCTGGCAAAGTGGATGCAGCCCACATGGCAAACACACTCCTCCACATCAGATACCACGTCAAGCGTGGTCCCCTCGTTGAGAAAATAGGTGAAGCGTGGAAGCTGCTGGCGGCGGGTGCACACCTCGTTGAAGCTCTCCATGGTATGGGTAAACTTGGTCATAGACAGCCTCAGGCAGTCTCCCTCCGGTTCCGTCCGGCATGAGACCTGCTTGAGGCTTTCCATCTCCTTGAGGATGACCTTGGAGTGCTCCAGAAAGGTCTGTCCCTCCGCCGTGAGTGTGACTCCCTGCTTGGTCCTCTGAAACAGGGAGACTCCTGCGTCTGTCTCCATATCCCGGATAATGTGGCTGAGGTGCGGCTGAGAAATGTACAGCTCCTGCGCCGCACGGTTAATGGACCCACAACGGGCCACTGCGCAGAAAAATTCCAGGTGCTTGATATCCATGTTGCTCTCTCCTTTATTACGGCATACGCACACAGCAGAGCGTGCGTCCGCTACGGACAGGCCGGGACCGTTTGTTTGCAATTTTATATACATTTTCTATTATAACGCATATTTCAGACAAATGTCGCAAGGAGTTACTGTACGAAATGGACAAAGAATTTTTTGGAAAACAGTCGAATTTGCTATAATCGCTGCTGCATAACCCTATCGGAGATGCATATTATCCATTTGCCTAAAAATGTGTTAAGATATTAAAAAATATAAAGCAGATTGCCCAAGGACCGCGTTTGAAATTTCGCGGCGGGGCGGCAAAAAGAGAGGGAGCACGATTTCCGATGGCTCGCAATGAACTGATTGAAAAAACGCTGGCGGACGCGATGAATTATGCCCGTACCTTCCTCCATACTGGGAAGGTCGCAACCTACATTCCAGAGCTGGCCAAGGGGGACCCGGACCGGCTGGGGGCCTGCATCATCACCACCGACGGCGAGATTTATCACGCCGGTGACTGGCGGCAGGAATTCACAATCCAGAGTATTTCCAAGACCATCACCCTCATCCTGGCTTTGCAGGAGGCTGGCTATGACAAGGTGTTCAGCAAGGTGGGGGTGGAGCCAACCGGCGACGCGTTTAATTCGCTGGTACGGCTGGAGACCAAAAACACCCATCCGCTCAATCCCATGATTAACGCCGGAGCCATCGCCACCGCCGACTGCTGTATGAACAGTGAGGACCCCTACGGCGATTTTCTGGCACTCACCCGCAGACTCTGCCGCCGGGATACCATCCAATTGGACGCGGCGGTATTCCAGTCGGAAAAGAAAGCCGGGATGCGCAACCGTTCCATGGCATACCTCATGCAGGGAGATAATATTCTGGAGCATGGGGCCGAGGAAGTGGTGGACCTGTATTTCTGGATGTGCTCGCTGAGCGTGAATGCAGAGGATCTGGCCAATTGTGCGCTGGTTCTGGCCAACAACGGCGCGGATCCCCGTACCGGCGAAAGGCTGGTGGAGGACTGGATCGTGCGCATTGTCAAGACACTGATGGTAACCTGCGGGATGTACGACGCCTCCGGGGAGTTCGCCATGAAGGTGGGCATTCCCGCCAAGAGCGGCGTGGGAGGCGGCATCATGGGAACAGTAGAGCGCAAAATGGGGCTGGCCGTTTTCAATCCGGCGTTGGATCCCAAGGGGAACAGTGTGGGAGCGTACCGTGTGCTGGAATATCTTTCGCATTATTTGGGACTTCACTATTTTTCCGGCGCCGGTTGTGCGGTATGATCAGGAAGCGCGGGCAACAATACCCGCGCGGAGCCGCCGCGCAGAACAACTAAAAAGGAGGTATGCCATGGCAAAAGTTTTTGCCTGACTGCGGCCTGTCCGCGGCAAGGGGCGAAAGCTCCAATGAATTTTTATTAGGAAAGAGAGAACGTAAAAGATGGTAATGACAATTTTGGATGGACTGGACAGCGTTCTGTACTATCCGGTACTGATTGTTGTCCTGCTGGCAGCCGGCCTGTTTTTCTCCGTGCGCACAGGCATTGTGCAGCTGCGGCTGTTCCCGGAGACAATCCGCGTGGTGTCGGAAAAGCCCTCCACTGCGGGAAAGATCTCCTCGTTCCAGGCGCTGATGGTCTCCACCGCCTCTCGCGTGGGCACCGGAAACATTGTGGGCGTATCCACAGCGGTATGCCTTGGCGGATACGGCGCGGTGTTTTGGATGTGGCTGATCGCCATTATCGGCAGCGCTTCCGCGTTTGTGGAGAGTACGCTGGCACAGGTCTATAAGCGCCGGGATAAAAACGGGGACAGTTACGGCGGCCCCGCTTACTACATTGAAACCGCCCTGCATAACCGCGGCCTCGCCGTGGTGTTTGCCGTGTGTCTGATCTTTACCTATGCGGTGGGCTTCAATATGCTGGCATCCTATAACCTGCAATCTACCTTCTCTGTGTACGGTTTCTATGACGCCAAAGTCACTCCGTGGATCATCGGCGCCATTCTGGCGATTCTTGTGGGCTGGTGCATTCTGGGCGGCGGCCGCCGAGTGGTCAAAGCCACCAGCACCATCGTCCCTATCATGGGCGTATTGTACATTCTTGTCTCCCTGATCGTGCTGTTTTCTCATGCGAAGCTGATTCCGGCCGTGTTTGGCGAAATCTTCCGCAACGCCTTTGATTTTCAGGCAATTTTTTCCGGCATTGCCGGTTCCTGCATGATGTACGGCATCAAGCGCGGATTGTACTCCAACGAGGCGGGCGTTGGCTCCGCCCCCAACGCCGCAGCGGCAGCCGACGTCTCTCACCCGGTCAAGCAGGGTCTGGTACAGGTTTTGTCCGTGTTCATCGACACGCTCCTGATCTGCAGCGCCACGGCTCTGATGTGCCTGTGCTCCGGTGTGGAGCCCACCGCGGAGATTGCGGGCGCCCCTTATGTACAAGAGTCCATCCGAACCATCATGGGCGATTTCGGCCCCGTGTTCGTCACGGTGGCGATGGTCCTCTTCGCGTTCACCACGCTTTTGGGCAACCTCTTCTATGTGGATAACTGTCTGACCTTTATTCATCGCAAGATGCCCAGCAAGAACTTTATGCTGGGCTTCCGCCTGGTCTGTGCCGCGGTAATCCTGGTGGGTGCGGCTCTGCCCATGGCCGCCGCGTGGGACATCGCGGATATCATGATGGCGGTTATGTGCCTCATCAACCTCCCCGCATGCACGGTTTTGAGCAATGTGGCGGTGAGGGCATGCCGGGACTATGTCGCGCAAAAGAAGGAGGGCAGGAACCCTGTCTTCCATGCTGCCGATATCGGCTTGGACGCGAGTAAGTTAGATTACTGGAAGTGATCTGCCCTTCCGGGAGGAAGCTCTGCGGCGGCAGGGCCAAATCCCAGGGCCGTCAGCCAGAAAGACTTTAAAAACGGCGTATCATTGTAAAACAGTTTTCAATGATTGTGGCAGGACGGCATGACCCAAGTCATGCCGTCCCGTTTTATCTTATCCAATGGGATAGAGTCCCCGGATGATTTCCTTTACTCCTTACGCACGGTGGTAGACGCCCTTGCTGGGCTGTACTCTATGCATGGCTTTCCGTCCGGCAATGGTTTGTGCTTATCTTCCCGGACTGCTGCCGGCAAGGCGATTGTCTTGTATGTGGATGCAGGAGGAGATGAAACGGATGCTGCAATGTCCGGCGGTCCAAAACGAATATGCACCCTGCGTATCTATTGAATTTGGCTTTTTACGGCCTTTCTCGCGGGGAATCTCCGTCGATTCTCTTTTTATCGCTCTTGACAAGTTTAAACCCATGTGATATTTTTACAAGCAGGAAATATTTTTATATTTCTTTGCGTAAATTTAATTAAGACACATTGGATCGGATGATTGGCTCGAGAGAGGTTGTATTTATACAGCACCGAAGGGGTATGCAAGAACTCTCAGGTAAAAGGATCGGGTTATGACGAAACTTCGGAGAGTACAGCTCATCGCTGTACGCCAAAGGGGCAACTTGCAGACTGTCGACTTCAGACGGCTACAGGGAATCTCTCAGGTATATGACGGAGGCACAAGGCTCTTAGGGGGCTTTGTGCCTTTTTTTGCGCACAACCAGCACTGCTGTTTTAAGCAAAACCCAATAAAAAGGAGGAAAAGCCACAATGAGTGAACTTAAGCGCACCCAACTTTATGATATCCATATTCAGGCCGGTGCCTCTATGGTGGATTTCGGCGGATGGGAAATGCCAATTCAGTACCCCACCGGCATTGTTGCCGAGCATCTGTACACGCGCCACGCTTGCAGCTTGTTCGATGTGTCTCACATGGGACGGCTGCTGATCGAAGGTCCGGAACGTGTGAAATTTTTGCAGCACGTCCTGACCAGCAATGTAACGGCTCTTGACCTGAATCAGGCACAGTACTGCATCATCCCCGATGAGAACGGCAATGCCGTGGATGACGCATATTTGTATCGCTTTGAGGAGGACCGCTTCCTGTTGGTGGTAAACGCTGCGAACATCGACAAGGATCTATCGCACCTGATGAAAATCGTCAAGGACTATGACTGTACCATCAAAAACATCTCCGCCGACTACGCCTCTATCGCCGTGCAGGGCCCCAATAGCCGGGAGATTCTCACCACATTGTCCGGCGGCGAGGCCGTCACCGAGCCTATGAAAAACGCACTGAACACCCTTGAGATGGAGGGCCGAACCGTCCGGGTCTCCAAGACCGGCTACACCGGCGAGCCCCTCGGCTACGAGGTGTTCATCGAAAGCGGCGAGGCCGCATGGCTGTGGGGCCGTCTGATCGAGTTGGGTGCGAAGCCCGCCGGACTGGGCGCTCGGGATACACTCCGTATGGAGGCCGGTCTGCCCCTGTACGGACATGAGATGGGAACTGCCCCCGATGGAAGTGCAATTCCAATTTTTGCAGTGTCCCTCGCCAAGTTCGCCGTTAGCTTTTCTGAGCAGAAGGGGGACTACATCGGACGCAAGCCGCTGGAGCGGCAGTACGCTGCCTTCAAACGCATTATGAGCCGGAACTTCACCGACTTGGACGTGCTGCCCAGGCGGATCCAGCCCATCACGCTTCTGGATCGGGGCGTTATGCGGGAAGGAATGCCCGTTTACCGGGGCGAGGAGCTGATCGGATGGGTTACCAGCGGCACCATGGTGCCCTACTATCGCCACGAGGGAGAGGGCTTGGCCACCAGGATCCTGGATGATACGGTAAAAAGAGCCATCGGCAATGCCTATATTGCCAGCGATGTGCTGGAGGATGATCTGGTTGAGGTGGATGTCCGGGGCAAGCGGCTGAAGGCCGTCATTCCGCCCTATCATATGCGGGTGGATGCACCGCCCTTTGCCCGTCCGATCGTTTATAAGCCGGATGAGGAGGAAACTGTCGCCGATGCCGGCAATCTGGAACCCAGGGCTTTGGAGCTGATTCAAAAAGCATCCGAAAATCACCGGTGGCGGCAGGAAAGCTGTATCAATCTGATTCCCTCAGAAAACAGCGCCAGCCGTGCTGTACGGTTGCTGTGTGCCTGTGATCCCGCCTTCCGTTATGCTGAACACAAAAAAATCAAATCGTTCTATGACAAGGACATATTCTACTATCAGGGCACAAAGTTCATCGACCAGGTGGAGCAGCTCCTGGTTGAGCAGATGAAACAGTATTTAGGCTGCTCCGAGGTGGAGACGCGGGTCATCAGCGGTCAGATGTCCAATATGGCGGCGTTTTCCGCCCTGATGGATTGGAAGAACCGCCTGGATCGCAAGCATACGCCCAAACGTTTGGGCTATGTGCTGAACAATCACATTATCAAGGGCGGCCATTTGTCCGCGCAGCCGATGGGCGCGCTGCACGACTATATTGCCGTCGATCCGGTGACGGAACGGTCTGCTGTCGTCAACTTCCCGGTATGTAAGGACAACATCTATAAGATCGATGTGGAGGAGACGAAAAAGGTCATCGAAAAGTACCGTCCCGAACTGATTATTTTCGGAAAGAGCATGGTGCTGTACCGCGAGCCGATAGCCGCCATCCGCAAGTTTGTGGACGATCAGAACATTCCCACCACCATTATGTACGATATGGCCCATGTCCTGGGTCTGGTGGGAGACCATTTCCAAAAGCCGTTTGAAGAGGGCGCGGAACTTGTCACCGGCTCTACCCACAAGACATTCTTTGGTCCGCAGCGCGGCGTTATCGGCGTGAACTATAAAAAAAGCGAGCTGAAATACGGCCTGTGGGAGACCATTGAGACCCGCGCATTTCCCGGAAGTGTCTCCAACCATCATTTGGGTACGCAGTTGGGTCTGCTGATGGCAGCCTATGAGATGAACACGTTTAAGGACCAGTACCAGAAAGCCGTTATTGAGAATGCCAAGTATTTTGCCAGGTGCTTGAAAGCGCAGGGATTGGATGTCGCGGGAGATCCCGGCATCGACTACACGGAGACCCATCAGGTCATTGTCCCTGTTGGCTACGGGTCCGGTCCTGAGGTGGCGGAGCGTCTGGAGCAGAACAATATAATCGTCAACTATCAGGCCACTCCCGACGAAGAGGGCTTTACCGCATCCGGCGCGCTTCGCATGGGCGTCAGTGAAATGACCCGTTTTGGTTTTGGCAAAGAGGCATTTGAGCAATTGGCCGAATTGATGGCGGATTGCATTTTAAGATCCAAAAATGTAAGTGAGGATGTAAAAAAACTGCGGGCCAACTATGCCGAGATGCACTACTGCTTTGACGATCGGGAGATGGAGGAGGCATTGGAGGGCCTCCTGAAGCAAATTGGCCTATGATTTCCACGGGGCCGAAGGGAGGTCAGCCAATCAGTCCCGGAAGTAAACTTGAGCGCAAGGAGACCAAATCCAATCAACAAACAAAATGGAGGAGTCAGAATGAATTATCCTGTTGATTTAAAGTATTCCAAGTCCCACGAGTGGGTAAAGATGGACGGTGACGTCGCCGTGATAGGCATCTCCGACTTTGCCCAGAACGCCTTGGGTGATGTGGTCTTTGTCAATCTGCCGCAGGACGGAGACAGCGTTTCCGCCGGTGAGAGCTTTGGAGATGTCGAGTCCGTGAAGACGGTTTCCGATCTGATAAGTCCGGTTTCCGGTACCATCTGCCAAGTCAACGAGGCGCTGCTGGATGCGCCCGAAAAGCTGAATCAGGACGCCTATGGCGCTTGGATTATGAAGGTGAAGAACCTGGACGGCGAGGAAGAACTGCTGGATGCTGCCGCCTATGAAGCCTTCTGCGCACAGGAGGGCTGATATGGGAAGCTATGTGCCTTCCACCCCGGCGGAACGGCAGGAGATGCTAAATGCCATCGGAATGAAGGACTATCGGGATCTTTACCACGATGTACCGCAGAGCATGATCCTGAATCGGGCTCTGGATATTCCATCGGGCATGAGTGAGCTGGAGGTTGGCCGCGCGGTGGCCAGCCTGGCGGAAAAGAACAAACGGTTCTCCACCATACTGCGGGGCGCCGGTGCCTATGACCACTATATCCCCAGCATCGTGAAGTATATCCCGGCAAAGGAAGAATTTCTGACGGCTTATACTCCCTACCAGGCGGAAATAAGTCAGGGCGTGCTCCAGTCGATTTTTGAATATCAGACGATGATTTGTGAACTTACCGGTATGGATGTCTCCAACGCCTCTGTCTACGATGGTGCTACCGCCGCAGGGGAAGCCGCCGCCATGTGCAAAGACCGTAAACGCACGGTCACTTTAATTTCCGCTGCTGCCCATCCCGACGTCATTAACACCGTTCGAACCTATTGCTACGGCAGCGGGACCGAGCTGCGGGTCGTTCCCGTGAAGAACGGGAAAACCGATCCGGACGCACTGCGTGAGATGCTGGTTGACGAGGTGGCCTCCTTTTATCTCCAGCAGCCCAATTTCTTCGGCCAGTTAGAGGATGCCGAGGCAATCGGCAAGCTGGTGCATGAGGCGGGCGCCATGTACATTATGGGCTGCAATCCCATTGCCCTGGCTATTATGAAAACGCCCAGGGACTGCGGCGCGGATATCGCCGTGGGAGAGGGGCAGCCTCTGGGAATGCCCCTGAGCTATGGCGGTCCCTACCTGGGTTACATGACCACCACCACGAAGCACATGCGCAGGCTGCCCGGGCGCATCGTGGGCGAAACCGTAGACAGCAAGGGACAGCGGGCCTATGTTCTTTCCTTGCAGGCACGGGAACAGCATATCCGCCGGGAAAAGGCCAGTAGTAATATCTGCTCCAACCAGGCGCTGTGCGCGCTGACCGCGGGCGCTTATATGGCTGCCATGGGTCCACGCGGCATGGCCGAAGCTGCCAGACAGTCCATGGCAAAGGCGCATTATCTGGCTGACGGACTGTGCCGGATTCCCGGCGTCTCCTTAAAGCATGAAGGGCCTTTCTTCAATGAGTTTGTCACGGTTCTGCCCTGTGGGGATAAGGCGCTGGAAGCCTTGGAAAGCGCCGGAATTCTGGGTGGCCTGCCGGTGGAGGGCGGCCTTTTGTGGTGCGCAACTGAGAAGGTTTCCAAAGCGGAGTTGGATCGGTCCGTTCAGATTGTGAAGGAGGTGCTGGCCAAATGAAGCTGATCTTTGAAAAGAGCGTTCCAGGACGTGGTTGCAGCCTGCTTCCCGCCTGTGATGTGGAAGAGACCTCACTTCCGGAAAACCTGCGGCGCGCGACTGCTCCGGCCCTGCCGGAGATGAGTGAGACCGATATTTCCAGGCATTATACGGAGCTGTGTCATAACACCTACGGCGTGAATTGCGGGTTCTATCCTCTGGGCTCGTGTACCATGAAGTACAATCCCCGCATCGACGAGGAAATGGCGGCGCTGCCCGGTTTTACCGGCGTGCATCCGCTGGCTCCGGCCCATGCGACTATGGGCTGCCAGGAGGTTTTGAATCTCACTAAGAAATACCTGTGTGAGATTACGGGTATGGATGACATGACTTTTCAGCCGGCGGCCGGCGCCCACGGCGAGTTTACCGGTGTACTGCTCATCAAGCAGTATCACGATGCCCGCGGCGATGCCAAGCGGAAAAAAATTATCGTTCCCGACTCTGCCCACGGAACCAATCCTGCCACTGCCGCCATGTGTGGCTTTGAAGTGGTGAACATCGCTTCATCGCCAGACGGCTGCGTGGATCTGGAGGCTCTGAAGGCGGCGCTGAATGACGAAACCGCCGGCTTAATGCTCACCAACCCCAATACGGTGGGTGTTTTCGACGAAAACATTCTGGAGATTACCCATCTGGTTCATGAAGCCGGGGGCCTGTGCTATTACGACGGGGCCAACCTGAACGCGATTATGGGCGTGGTGCGTCCCGGGGACATGGGCTTTGACTGCATTCACGTAAATTTGCACAAGACCTTTGCCACGCCTCACGGCGGCGGGGGTCCGGGTGCCGGCGCGGTGGGCTGCAAGGGTTTCCTGGCCAAATTCCTGCCGCAGTCGGCCAGCATGCAGGGCGATGGCCATATTCAGGTGCGTGGCTTTGCCGGTAATTTCCTGGTGGTTGTAAAAGCTCTGACCTATCTCATGACGTTGGGACGGGAGGGCATCCCTGAGGCTGCGCAAAACGCCGTGCTCAACGCCAATTATCTGATGCAGAAAATCCGGAACACTTTCCAGCCCGCCTTTGACCGCACCTGCATGCATGAGTTTGTGCTGAACCTGGAGCAGCTTAAAAAGGACACCGGCGTCTCGGCTCTGGATGTGGCAAAATCCCTGATCGACTACGGTATGCATCCGCCTACGATGTACTTCCCGCTGATTGTCCACGAGGCGCTGATGCTGGAGCCCACGGAAACCGAGAGCAAGGACACTCTGGACTGGGTGGCGGAGGTCTTCCGCAAGCTGTACGAACTGGCCCATGAGGACCCGGAATTTATGCGTGCCGCGCCGCACAATGCCAGAATCGGCCGTCCAGATGAGGTTCGGGCCGCCCGTAATCCGGTGCTTCGCTGGCGCAACGTATAATTCAAACCACTCATAGCGATTGCTTTGCCCCTGAGGATACCGCAGTGACCGGAAAAAGCCAGGACATCTGGAATAAGTGTCGCGTCACTCCACCGGAACAGGAGGGCGGGCGTCTTGCCCGCCCTCTTTGTGTTGGCAGCACAGTTTTCACGAGCTGGGAAATTAAGCGGGCGCGGGCCTATTCCAATTTCCCCGGACCGGCGTATCGCCGAGCGCGCTTTCCGTACTGCCCTTTTCATTGATGCACGGCAGAACCGTATCCGTACAGAACTGAGCCGAAGATCGGCGCAGATTTGTGCCGGATATAATAAAACAGGAGATATGTATGAATGATTATCAGTTGATTGTCGTCGGGGCTGGTCCCGGTGGCTACGCAGGAGCTATCAGAGCCGCAAAGTTGGGATTGCGCGTCGCTGTCGTGGAAAACCGTGAAACAGGCGGCACATGCCTCAATCGGGGCTGTATTCCAACCAAGGCGCTGTTGCATTCCTCCCAGATCTATCACAATATCTGCACAGGTCAGCACTCTGGAATTCATGCGGAAACGGTACATGTGGATATGGAGGCCATTTTTGACCATAAACGGCAGGTCTCCGAGAAGCTGTCTGCGGGTATGGAGGCTATGCTTAAAAATGCGAAGGTCGATCTGATCCGCGGCACCGGCACGATCGTAGCTTCCGATACCATCCGGGTGACAGGTACGCACGGGGAGGGGACCTATACCGCCGATGATATTCTGGTGGCTACAGGTTCTGTCCCCGCCCGCCCGCCTATTCCCGGCCTGGATTTACCCGGTGTGATGACCTCCGACGAGTTGTTGGAAGGCCCTGGTCAGCTGTACCGTTCCATGGTCATTATCGGTGGCGGTGTGATCGGAGTGGAATTTGCTACTTTTTATAACGATCTGGGGTGCGATGTCACAGTCATTGAGGGCATGGACCGGCTGCTTCCCACGATGGATCGGGAGCTCGGCCAAAATCTGGCGCTGATCTTAAAAAAGCGGGGCGTAAAGATTTTTACCGGCTCCATGGTACAGAATATCACGCAAGACGGAAACGGGCTGGCTGTCAACTTTATCGCTAAAAATGTTCCCGACGTGGCATCCGGGGAGACCGTATTGTGTGCGATCGGCCGTAAACCCTATCTGGAAAACCTGTTTTCCGGCAATCTTATACCTGAAATGAACGGCAGAAGTATCCGGGTGGATGAGCGCTACCAGACCTCAATTCCTCATATTTACGCCATCGGTGACGTATCCTCCAAAGTGCAGCTGGCCCATGTTGCGACCGCGCAAGGAACTGCCTGCGCAGATATGCTATGCGGCAGGAAGAACAGTGTGGACATGAATGTTGTACCCAGCTGTATCTACAGCCGCCCGGAAATTGCCGTGGTAGGCATGACGGAGCGGGAGGCAAAGGATGCGGGGATTCCTGTAAAATCCGGTAAATGCACGTTGTTTGGCAATGCCAGAACGGTTATTATTGACGGTGATCGCTCCTTTATGAAGGTTGTGGCGCGTGCGGACAACCGTCAGATTATCGGAGCACAGCTGATGTGTGAGCATAGTCCCGATATGATTTCCGAGATTGCGCAGGCAATGGCCAATCACCTTACTGCTGAGCAGTTGGTTCTGGCCATGCGGCCCCACCCCACCTTTGAGGAAGCGTTGACGGATGCGCTGGAAGATTTACTGGATAAACTGGGGTAAGTCACGAATTCCTGGTACAATTTTTTGGCAACAGCCGCTTATGGCTCTACGCTTGAAATGCACCCAATTTTCTCTCCATGATATAGCGTGAATCTCTGATAGTCTCCGTGATTCGAAAACCTAATTTTTTATATAAAGAAACTGCTCTCATATTTTGAATAAAAACATAGAGAACTATGGATAAACCCGTTTCCGAGATGCATTTCCGGATAATTTCGCTCCCAATGCCTTGGCCCTGACAGGGCGTAAATATGTATATGTCATCCAATTCCATCTTTTCATCCATACAATGAAAACGGTAATACCTAACTTTCTGACTATCCCGAAAAATACAGGTATATTCACTGATATTCTTTTCAATTTTATTCCCAACCCAAGACAAAACTTTGAAATAGTCAATTTGAGAGATATTCTCATACCGATCAATCAAGCCCTTGCTCAGCCGGAACAACGGCTCAAAATCACTTTCTTCGGCAGGTACATAAATTAGATTCATATGATTACACTCCGCAGTCAGATATAACGTTCAGAACGGTTGTTGAACTGTGAGAAATGAGCACCGGGCAGCCATCATGGGCTGCCCGGTGCTGCGCCAATACAGACTTATGGTTTTGTCCGCTTCACTCCGGTATAGCCCTTCCGTGAGGGGTTCCTCTCAATCCGCAGGTTCAGCCTCCTCCAGCCCGACTTCGTGAGGCTGTTCCAGCAGCCGTCCGAAAAAAGCGCTCAATCGTTCGGATAATGCGAATGCTTACAGCCTCAACAGCTGACAATTTTCATTATGGTTTCTTTCCTTCCTCCAACAAATAGTGCAGCATCTTTTCCGGATTTTCGAGGAATTGACGAGTCAGCTGAAAGTGCTCCGTCTGCCGATAATCCATCGAGCGGATTCCTTCTTCCGACAACTGATACACTTCCGCTCCCGGATAGGCCATCAGAATTGGAGAATGGGTGGCGATGATAAACTGGGAATCCTCTCGCACCAGCTCATGAATATTTGCGAGCAAGGTCATCAGCCGGGTGGGCGAAAGAGCAGCTTCAGGCTCGTCCAGCAGATAAATTCCGTTTCCGCCGAAGCGATTTACCATCAGTGCGAGGAAGCTCTCCCCGTGGGACTGCTCATGAAGCGACCGATCCCCATAGCCGGTTTGAAGATGATTTCGGAATTCCACTTCATAAATCTTATCCAGATAACTGGCCGCATTGTAAAAGCTTTCGGCCCTTAAAAAAAAGCCGTCTTTGGGATAGGAATTCCGAGAAAGAGTCAAATGGCGGTACAAATCCGAATGAGTGGCACTGGTGGAAAAGCTAAAGTTTCGCGTGCCGCCCTCGGCGTTGAAGCCATATGCTACAGCAATTGCCTCCAGCAAAGTTGACTTCCCAGTGCCGTTTTCGCCCACGAAAAAGGTCACGGCCCTGGAAAAACGCAGCTCTTTCATGTTTGACAAATGTCGCACCACCGCAAGGTTATGAAGATAGGAATCCTCATCCACCGGCGAATTCAGCCGTACACTGCTTATGTAAGTTCGTTCCATGGGATGACTTCTTTCTTAAAACTACACCCGCGTTTTTGCGGAACAAAGCACGGGAGCCAGGCGCAATGCCTGACTTCCCTGCTTTACTATAAAAATGAATTTTAATCTATTTTAGTAGATTATGCGCGTCGTTTGTCAGCGGAATGAGATCACTCCGGTCCAAAAGCGACAAATTGAATTTCCGATTAAGCGCTGAAAAATGAGCAATTCCAAAGCCGATCTTTCTCAAATAGGAAAAGACTCCAATCGCACCGGTTGGATAATTGCGCGCCTCGGACCCGTAGATGGCGCAGAGGTCTGGTAAATCGCCGAAAATTTCTTCCACGGTTGAGCCATACTTCTGAAACGCGGGACGAACGGTTCCGTTTTTAATTTCATTTCCGATTCTCTCACCCGTCATAGCGGCCGCCATGGAAGCGCGGCACAGGCCGACGCCAGTCACCAGGCCATCGCCAAAGGCAAGCGCTTTAAACACCTGATCCTCACTGGCGAAGCCGCCGGTCATCGTAATTGCGGGAAGGGACAAACCCTCGCGCTGGAGCTTTTTTGCCAAATGCACCACTAGATTTTCAAGCATTATGGTGGGATAAGACCACTCGTTCATCATTTTTGACGGACTGTAGCCAGAACCGCCGCCGGCGCCGTCAAATGTCACCATGTCAACCCCGTTGGCACTTGCCATCCTTAAAACCCGCTCCAAATCCACCGGGTCATAGCCCGCCATTTTGAAGTAGATGTTTTTAGCGCCCATGGAGCGAAGTCGTTCAATGTGCTTTGAAATCGTTTCCTCTGTCCACATTGGAAGCCTGCCATATGTATAAAAACTGGGGCAGACCCCATTTTCATATGCTTTTTGCACCGCCGGATCCTCCGGGTCGGGATGAACAAGATTTCCCAGCGCCTTCTCTTTCAGGGCAGTTTTAATATCCTTTACCTTTTTAACAGGCTGAACGCCCTTAGCCGACTGCCCAAACTTAATTTCAATCGCATCAAAGCCGTATTTCTGCAAAGCGATTTGAGGAACGCCCAACAGATCGTCGTCTGGGTTACACTGTAAGATCATTTGGCCTTTGCCGCGGTAATACGGCTCATAGCTCTTTCTGATGGAGGCAAGAAGAGGGAAGTCCTCAACATGTCCATTTTTAATCACATGCTCAGGATCGCTATTCCTTGCGTGCTCACCGATTACACAGCTTACGCCCGCCATGGCCGCGCCGGCAAAATAGTCTTTCCAGTTGAGCTTAATCAGTGCGGGCAAGACCAGCGGCAAATCCATATCGATTCGATTGCGCGTCCCGTAAGAAGTGGATAAGTCTACGTTAAAAATGGTGGCCTGCTCCATATCTTCCGCAATCCCCTGCGCGCCGAATACCCGTCCATTGATGTTAAAATGAGAATAATCAACGGGATATTCCTTTTCAGAGGCAATCTGGTTTTCACCGGTTGTTATTGGGTACACGGTTTGGGAACCCAGCACTGCCGAAAGCGCAATTTCACAGGTGCCCGGGCAGTCTCTGGTACACATGGAGCACATGCCGGATGTGGAACAGGTAGTCCCGCTCTTGTTTTTGCCGCCGGTGAACGGAGAGCTCAGGTTCGGTGAATACGACATTTTATACCTCCTCAAAATTGCATGAATCAAATCGTGTGACTCTTGGCATCTATTTAAAAATATTATGGTTTTGGAATTTGATGCAAATTCTTCGCACTGAATTGCACGCTGTTTTTCGCAAAGGGTCGTATGTAAATGTCCTTCAGGAAGACTTGGAACAGGACGGCCCCACAGAGAAGGCATGGTCCTGGATCTGAAAGCTGTCCCAGTTGGAAGGGCATCCTCATATATTCTGACAGGAACTATGCTGAGAAAAAGCACAATTATACATATCATCCATTGTACTTATTAACAGCATATACCAGAACATTACAGATTTCAATCCCCATGACCGGGTAAATTCCCATTGAGCAGAGTTACCAAAGCTCGATAATCCGATAGAATCAGCCGCGCAAATTATATGGACAAATAGAAAATGGTTTACAGATCTCTGTCAGATGAAAAGTGATTTTATAAGCACTTTGAAAGGAGGCAGTAAACCTCACTCCAAAAATTCGGAGGAAGACTTTGGACAGGGTCTATGCTCCGGGTAAATTTTTTGCACGTGGTGGTCAGTTCACACGCCAAAAGCGGAGCAGTGCGCCTGCACTGCTCCGCTTTCCTGTTGCTGCCGGTACCTTATGCAACCTCATGAAAGAGGCTGTCCAAACCGGCAAGTTCCTCCTCTTGGGAAACCTTGACCGGCACGAAGTGCTGGATTGCCTTCAGCAGGGCGAATGTGATCACAAAGGAGTATACCGCGACAACGGCCACTGCCAGCACTTGAACCAGAAATTGATGCGGGTTCCCGGCAATCCAGCCATCCACACCGCCGATGCTGTTCTGGGCAAACACACCCACCAGCAAAGAACCCAACATGCCGCCCACGCCATGCACGCCCCATACATCCAAGGCGTCATCCCAAGCTTTTCTTCTGCGGAATTGAATGGCCAGCCGGCAAACCAGGCCTGCGGCAACACCGATCAATGCCGCGGCCCAAGGAGCCACATAGCCCGAGGCAGGTGTTACGGTGGCCAGTCCCGCCACCGCGCCGGTCATGGCTTCCACAATGCTGGGATGGCCGTCTTTCCTCCATGCCAACAGCATCCAGGTCACCATGGCGGTCGCACCGGCAATGGCAGTATTGATGAAAGCCACGGCGGCGACCCCATTGGCAGCCAGCGCGCTGCCGCCGTTAAATCCAAACCAACCGAACCAGAGGATGCCGGTGCCAAGCGCGATGTACGGAACACTGTATGGCCGTGTGTCCTCGTCCGGGCGAATGGTTCGCTTTCCAACGAAGAAGATGGAGGCCAGAGCCGCCATCCCGGCAGCGGTATGAATGGCAATCCCTCCGGCAAAATCCACCACGCCAAGCTTTTGCAGAAAACCGCCGCCCCAGATCCAGTGGGCGCATGGCGCATAGACCAACGGGCACCACAGCGCCAGAAAGATTAGATAGCTTTTGAAGCTGACACGGTCGGCAAAAGCGCCGGTGATCAATGCCGGAGTAATCACCGCAAACATAAGCTGAAACAGGAAAAACGCCAAAAACGGAATGCTGGGGGCATAAGTACTGCTTGCCTGAAGGCCCACGCCGTTTAAAAATGCGTACTCCAGCCCCCCGATGATCCCTCCGGCATCCTTTCCGAAGGCCAGACTGAATCCACATACAAACCAGACAACTGCCACAACCCCCATGGCCACAAAGCTCTGCATCATGATGGTCAAAGCATTTTTCCGCCGTACCAGCCCACAGTAGAAAAAGGCGAGCCCCGGCGTCATAAAGCAGACCATTGCCGAACAGATCAATACAAACGCGGTGTTTCCAAAGTCAATCATACGATGCCCTCCAACCATTTGATTGATGTCTATTCTAGTCGATGGATGGATAGAGGAACATCGGCAATCACCTGTAAAGTTTCCGGGTTTTTGCTGTATTTTATGGCTCTATAATATGATTTCTCACGGCATAGAGCACAAGGTCGGCCAGATTGCGCAGGCTGAGCTTGCGCATGATGTTGGCCCGGTGCGTTTCCACGGTCTTGATACTCAAATTTAATTCCTCGGAGATGTCTTTATTGGACTTCCCCTCTGCCAGCAACTGAAGAATCTCCCGCTCCCGAGTGGAAATCCCCTCGGCTTGAAGGCCTGTGTCCCGCAGTCCGCTGAGAAATCCGTCCACCACAAAACCCGTTACGTCCTGAGATAAAAACATCTTTCCCTTAGACACCGTTTCAATGCACTCGATGAGCTCTTCCAGCGCATTGTCCTTCAGGACATATCCCCTCACACCGGAACACAGCGCCTTGGTCACATATTCCTCCGTTTTGTGCATGGTCAGGATTACCGTCCGAACCTCCGGCAGCTCATTCTTGAGCCTGACCGCCAGATCCAGGCCGTTCAGCCGGGGAATGGAGATGTCCAGCACCGCTATATCCGGTTTGAGTTCGGTGATTTTTCGGTAGGCCTCCTGCCCGTCGCCAGCTTCTCCCACAATCTGAATATTCTCCTTCTGCGAAAGCAGGATGACCAGCGACTCCCGCAGCATCTTGTGGTCGTCCGCCAGAAATACTTTAATTTCTTCCATGCGGAATCTCCAAAATCACGCGGGTACCCTGTCCCTCTGCACTGTCGACCACCATTTTTGCGTTCAGCATATCCGCGCGCTCCCGGATATTGGTCAGTCCAAAGCCGGAATTTACGCTCTGCATGTCAAAACCCCTTCCGTTGTCAATGACGCTGATGAGAAATATTTTGTCGCTGAGCGCCAGCAGGTTTACGTCGGCTTCTGTGGCTTCAGAGTGTTTAATGATGTTGGTCAGGCACTCCTGAACGATGCGGTAAATGTTCAGTTCTTCCGTCTCGGCCCATTCCGGCATTGTGTCGGTGATATTACAGTGGAACTGAACGCCGCTCAGAGGCTCCAGCTTGCCGCACAGCGAACGGATACTTTTGGAAAGCCCGTCCCGCTTCAGTTCCGCGGGTTTGAGATTGCCGATGACGCTCCGGATTTCAGCGATGGCACCGTCCACCATTTTCACAGCTTTTTCGGTGTCCCGCCTGAGCTGCTCATCTTCCGGACGGCGGGAGAGTAGGCCCAGGTTAATCTTCAGCGCCACCAGGGACTGGCCTACGCCGTCGTGCAGATCCCGCGCGATTTTCTCCCGTTCCTGCTCCTGCGTGGCTACCAACAGGTCTGCCTGCCGGCGCAGGACGATATTTTGCTGCCGGATGGTGCGGTAGAGGTCCTGGGTCAGATTTTCATAGTGTTCATCCTTCAGATGCTCCAGCCACGATGCAACATCGGAAAACTCCACGATATTCAGGCCCTTTTCCTCTTCCTCCGGGGATACCCGCAGGCCGATGGTCCGATCCAGAATCCAAAACATCAAAAAGCCCATGCCGAAGGCCCATGCAAAATTGACGCTTACGCCCAGCAGCTGCACCAGCAGTTGTTTCCCTCTGGACGCAAGGCTCAACTCACCGGGATCGGCGAACACCGCACACAAAAGCGTGCCGCATGCACCGCCGAATCCATGAATGGGAACTGCGTTGACGGCGTCATCAATCTTCAGTCTCAGCAACAGCATACTGGCCAGCACCGTCACTGCGCCTGTAATCATTCCCACCAAAATAGCCTGCCAGGGAGAGAGAATTTCGGAGCTGGCCGTAATTGCCACCAGGCCGCCCAGCGCGCCGTTAAAAACCGCCTCCATATAACTTTGATCCCGTGCAAAGAGATAGGTGGTCAGGATGGCGCCTACAACGCCCGATGCTGCGGCAAAGTTGGTGTTCAGCAGAATCAGACCTACCTGATCATCAAACCGGAAAAGGCTGCCGCCGTTGAAGCCAAACCAGCTGAACCACAGGATAAACGTCCCCAGTGCCGCAAAGGGAATATTGGAACGGCCCATTCGCCTTGGCCGTCCGTTTTCATCCCAGCGGTCCTTCCTTGCTCCCAAAACAATGGTACCGGACAAAGCAATCCATCCTGCGGTGGAATGGACCACCGTGGCGCCGGCATAGTCCATATATCCCAGGCTCTCAAGAAATGTGGACTGACGGATGTAGTTCCCACCCCAAACCCAGTGCCCGTAAATGGGATAGATGATAATACCGGTTACGGCGGCGGCGATTACCAGAGCTTTGAGCTTGGTCCGCTCCGACATGCTCCCTGAAAAAATCGTCACGGCTGTCCCTGCAAACATCAGCTGATAGAGGGCAAAGATATCGTCATAATTTCCATTCAACCCCAGCAGCAGCCAATGACTGGTCCCGATTAGACCGCCCCGTGTCGCGCCGAACATAAATGCAAAGCCCACCAAATAAAAGGACAGCGTGGCAATCACAAAGGCAATAATATTTTCAATGGCTACGCTGACCACATTTTTGGGCCGCACAAAGCCCACCTCGTAACAGATGAAGCCAGCCTGCATGAAAAATACAAAGCATGCGCAAATCACGACCCATAGATGATCGATGCCGTTCATACGTTTTCCCGCCCTTCCAGATCCCAAACGGCACATCCGTTTCCCTGCGCCGCTGCGAGAGGCTTTCCAGCTTTTAGTTAGTATATACCGCTTGCGCGGAAAATCCAAGAGGGAACCTGACAGCTCCAAACGAGCAAATTTTAAATATAGTATTAAATTTCTTTCCTATGATACTAGTCAAAGCAAAGCATACTGTGTGGCAACTGTGAATAGCAGGAACCCGGAGAGTCAAACGCTCGTTCCTTTTATCTCTCCCATTTTCCCTTTGCTATGTCCATCTCACAGGCTACGCCGGGATGGGCTTTCAGGGCGGCGTGGTAGTCCTTGATTGCTTGCGCCCGCTCCGCGCCTGTGTACTTGGTGCTTTCAATCAGAAGGGGATCTATGCCGCCATCCACAAAAACTTTCTCCACTGTGAGAAAATAAAACACCTTATCTTGATATCGCTTTTCCCGTTTCAAGCTGATTTTTAGATTATACGGGGCCGAATAAAGCTGCTGCATCCGTGCGAAAAGTTCCGCCCGGTATTCATGCATCTCGGCAATCTCTGATTGCAATTCCGCGATGTACCTTTCTGTCTGCTGGTCATAATACTGGCAGCGCTCAACGGTGTTAAGTTCTGCCGGATTTTGGATGTAGCTCTGCACCCTCCGCTCTGTGGTGTTCCAGCGCTTCCAGTCTATCATGTTTTTCACTTTCCCGGGGGCTTTGTGGCCCCCGCTGTTGTTATCTATCAGTCCGGCAACTGGTCCTCTTTGGTGTTCGCGCTGTTGAAGCGTTCGCTGCCGTACTTCCCCCGGATGTGGTCCATACTGTAGTGGCTCTTATGCCACCTGGCGCCGTCTTCAGCAAAGTGCCAACTCCAGAGCTTTTTGCTGCCGCACCACCGGCAGCCCGCCGCATTGAGCGCGTTCTTGTGCTTCAGGGTCTCGCCGCCAATCCAGAGCCAGCGCCCGCGCAGTTCCACGGTTAGACCGTCCATATGAAGCAGTACGTTGATGATCTGGATGAAGTCCTCCGGGGCTTCGGTAGTGGCATGGGCCGTGCCGGTGGTATCCTCGGCGGCACGCTCATTTTGACCACGCTTCAGGGCCTCAAACCTGGCTTCATACTCGGCATTGACTGCCTGCATGGTGGCGGTATCACCGCCCATGTCCGGGTGATACTTCATCGCCGCCGCCTTGTAGGCTTTCTTCAGCTCGTCCAACGTCCTGCAATCGATAAAATACTTTGATTAACCCCTCTCAAATAATTTCGTACAGGTCACCGACGGCCTCTATTTTGATTCCAAGAACGCTTGACGCTATCCGCGCTGCGTCCTCCGTGCGAAACCTCCGGTTGTTAACTGGCATAACCAGATGGTCATTAACCACCTGCTTGATAACAAAGCAGCCGCGCTTGCCTGCGCCTATTTTCTCGATTGCGTGGTACGGATAGTTTTTCATGGCGTTATCCCCCTGTCTTGCAATTCATTTCTTTAAATTCCTAACGATTACCCATACGCTCAGACAAATGCTGATCCCAAGCAATACAAAAACGACTTTATCCATCTTGACACCTCGCAAGCGATTTGTTATTCTTAATACGTGGGGGAGGTTTTGCCCTCCCCAGTGCCTATCGCCTTATGTTCTCGTAAATGAGAATCAAAGCGGCGATTAGGTTTAGGATTGCGGTGGTAAGGTTTATGTAGCTGTCAGGCTGAACCTTACCGCCGCGCTTTTTTCGCTTGCTCGTGGTGTTCACCCCCTTTCCAGCACAATCATAAGCAGACTATGCTTGCATTGTCAAGGCGCATTTTGAAGGTTTGGATGAATGCACAGCAGAAGGACTCCCACTTTGTACAAAACGACTATGCTTGCATTTGCGATGATTATATGGTATAATGCAATATTAAGGGGGTGCAGCACATGGGAGACAGGACAGAGCGTAACAGGCGGACAGCACCAGCCCGTAATAAATACAATGCCGGGATATATCATGCTGTGACGTTTAGGCTCAGGCGCGACGGCTCCGACGGAATTACAAAAGAGAAGATAGAAGCCGCAGCCGAAGCCGCAGGCCAGAGCATCAATGCATGGATTATTGACGCGATTAAAGACAAGCTATGAACAAAGCCCCAGACGGTATTAAACCGTCTGGGGCTTTGCTTTTTGTGGGAAGTGGAGACTCACTTAAAATCAGTGGGGCAAATAAGTGCAGCAGTGTAGTACAAGTGGGGTAAGTGAAGTAGTTTTATATTCTGTATTATTAGAGAAGATAGAGGGTATACAGTACGCCCTATACGCTCTATACGCTCTACTACGAGAGAATAGGAAATCCACTCACTACACCACTTCCCCACTTTTAGGGCTTTTTTGTCCCGGTTTCTGGTCGTAGGCGCAACGCTGCCGCCTTGGCGATCTGCCGGTCTTCAGGGGTGCGATTTTGGGAGAGAAGAAGCGCGGTTAGGTATAAAAAACGCGCATACAACTGTGATTAGCCATTAGTGCGGATTATATTAAGTAATAAGACCATTCACGCGGCTTGTGTGGTGGGATTGGCCGGGGCGCGCTGACGCAAGAGGCAAAAAGCCGCGAGTTTTAACCGGGTATTAGAATATCAGCCCGCCTTTTACCGCTGGCAGAACCGGAGAAAATGAGAGCATGCTGGCAGTGATATGAATCCGGGCGGGCAACCCCTTTAGAGAAGAGGGCGGCAAACCCGCGAGCTGCTGCTTCTGAAGAACAGCGCAATTAGTCCCGGTTATGTCGCTGCGATTGGCAGACTTACGGATGAAATCTCTCAAGGACTTCCAATCCTCTTCACTAATTTTCTCAGGAACGTTGTTGTTAATAATCAACTGGTCAGGAATTATCAGGTTACTGACCTCAGAGAAGTAAGGCGCGGCCTGAGGTCCGTCTGCGTACACACACTATTGATGCCCTCAAGTATAATGGACAAAAGGAGCTGGAAATAGCGCTAGATAATTCAACATCCGGCTGTTTCAGGCCTACAAATGGAAACAGGACTTATCACAGAATTCTGTTGACAAACTTCTCACTATTGTGCTATGATGTTCAGGTCTTCTGAGTTGATTTTCTCTTTTCCCGATGGAGAGATGTCCGAGCGGTTGAAGGAACCGGTCTTGAAAACCGGCGACACGAAAGTGTCCGTGGGTTCGAATCCCACTCTCTCCGCCACATTTTTCTTAAAATTTCAGCCTGAAGATACAACTTGACAGATGGAGAAGTACCCAAGTGGCCGAAGGGGCTCCCCTGCTAAGGGAGTAGTGGTGTTAAAGCCAGCGAGGGTTCAAATCCCTCCTTCTCCGCCAAAAGCGCTCAAAAATCACTATTTTGGTGATTTTTGAGCGCTTTTCTTTTGCTCTTATTTGCTCTTACAAGTATCTAAATTGCAGTCATTGTTGAAAAGTTCTTAAAAAAGTACTAAAAAATACTCTACAGAACCAGAAAAAACCAACCTATAAAGTACAAGTTAAGGTTAAACGATATGGATTTACTTTGCTTAGCACCCAGCTCAGAAAGCGAATTCCTCTTATTGCCGCTATCTAATGTAGCTGGAATAAACGAAAGGGCCGGCAATTGCCGGCCCTTTCGTTTGCTTTGTTCAGATTTTTGTCCGTCTCCCAATTACTTTGCCATATTCTGGCTGAAGCGCTGGAGAATCGTCGCCACCTGCGCGCTGGTGGCATTGCCGAAAGGCATTACCTGATTTTTGCCCTGCACAAGACCGGCATTTATCGCTTATCCGAACCGGAGAAAGTTTTGACTACCTTCGTTAGATCCGCGATGTCTATACCAATATTGTTCTGGCTGCTTGTCAGACGGAGAACATGAAAAAGGAGTTTGCCCTGAGAGCACACAGGGCCGCTCAAAACCGCTGGCATTTACCTGCGGGCGTCATTTTTCACAGCGACCGCGGTAGCCAGTACACATCAACCGAGATTATGGCACAGGTGGCGGCCTACCAAAGCCTGGAGTAAGAGCTTCTTTTTGATTCTGAAGAAAGAAGCCGTTCATTGGCGCTTCTATCCAATTCGAAAGTCAGCCCGTCAGTTCATCTTTGAATATATAGAAGTTTTTTATAACAGATGTGGGGTTCAGAAACGGCTGGGCTATCTCAGCCCGATTCAATTTCTGAATGTCTGCCAACAGCGGGCTTTATCATTTAGTGCTTAACATATTGTCCAAAAAAACCGTTGACTTCTCGCTCGACAAATTTCCCTAGCGAAATACCACTTGCCAATAGACCGTAAGCCATTGATATAAATGGATTTCTCAAGGCTCGATAATTCACCTTGGTCAAAGGTGAGTTCTTTTAAAACTCAACTTTTTATGCAAATCACTGCACTTCAAATTTTTTGCTTTGTTGTACGAATACGTACAACTTTTGTACTTGTATAACGAATCAATAGATGCTTCTTGTATCATTTACGTAGCTGCTAATGCTGGAGGGATATCATAGAAGTGCAGAGGACAAACACCCCAAAGGTGATAGAATCAAAGAAAGAATAAGGTGGTGTTTGCAATGCGCAAATATGACAAGGAGTTCAAAGAAGAAGCGGTCAAGCTGTCCGATGAAATGGGCGTGAAGCAGGCGGCGGCACAGCTGGGCCTTCCGTACTACTCTCTGGGAGCTGTGTATCCGGGCGTTTCGGTCTGCCTGCCAGGCGCAGAGAGACTGTGGAATGACCCTGCACAGCGACCGCGGCAGCCAATTTACCAGTTCCTCATTTCGGAAGGTGCTGGCGCAATACGGCGCGGTTCAAAGCTTGAGCGGTACGGGACACTGCTACGACAACGCCAGGATGGAGAGTTTTTTTGCTACGTTGAAGAAAGAAAAACTCTATCCAATCCGGACGGAGCAGATGCCCATGGCACAGGTTAAGAGCATCGTGTTCCGGTACATCATGACTTACTATAACCGCCAGCGAATCTATACCGCTAACCCCGGCGGCCTGCCGCCGGCCATGTATCGTCAGGCCGTCAGAGGCCTGGCCGCATAAGCCGCAGATTTTGGGTGTTCACATTCTGCACGGTTCTTGACTTCTCCATGCGGAATTGTTAGACAAATCATGAAAATGAAACTATGAAGAGGGTGTATTTTATGGATTATTTACTACGCGGAAAGAATGGATGCATTGTTGGCTTACCTGAATACTTTGAGCAAATCAACCGTGACAATTATGTGGGAAGATTGTTTGGAACTCAATATGGAATGAAGTATTATGATCAAATAAAAAAAATTGTAAATAAAACGCACAATGTTTTTGATGAGATTCTCTCGGACCTACAATCCCACATAAAAATGATTCGCTATATTGGGGAACGGGATCGAGAAAACCTTGCAAATTTTGTTTCCGGGTTGTATGCTGTCTGTAATCTGGTTGGAAGCGGAACGGGCAGTGGAGACCGTTGCCTGAATATTTTACAGCTTTCCAATTATGAGACCAATACAGAATCCGGAGCAAGCAATTCGGAAGTAGAAAGTGCCGCAAAAGATGTTATAGACGGAGGCCCGTTTTCTATGTTCCGTTCCGAACGGATAGATTTGCTCCAAAAGGCCGCTGACTGGGGAATTTCCTTTTCCGTAGGAGACGATTTGGAAAAGAAAAGCTTCTTGGCGGAAGTGTTGCATGGCCGGGATCGTGACTTTCTGAAAGACATTCTGAATAGAATTCTCTTTATGGATTCCGGTTCACGCTGCAACGTTCATGGTGGCATGGTGCTTTGCAGCAAAGAATACATCGACTATTATGAAAAGCAGATTTTTGGAATGGATATTCCAGACTTTTATAGTCACTCCTGGGGAAATTTTATGTATGGTCAGTTAATTACTGACTCGCTGCGCACGGTGGCAAAGACGATTATGCAGGATTTAAGTGACGGCAATCCCGAAGAAAGCTATATCGCTCCCGGAAACTATGACCGTATGATGGATCTTTATGAGGATCTGTCCCATTTTTCGGAAGTATCTTCTGATTTGATGCTGTTTGGGGGGAAATTGGAAAAATATTATTCGATTTTCCGGGAGATAAAACGTGTCCAGGAGCAGGCCGCGTCTTTGAATATTGGCAGTTATGAAGAGTGGACGAATATAAAGAGTGCAGAATTTTGGTTAGATAGTAATATCAAACAGATCATCGATAAATCCATTGGGAAAATAGAGGTTTATAAAGAAAAATATGTAAAAGCGCTGGCTGAAGCGATTCAATCCGTGGCCAGCATGAATGATATTCCTGCCATTGTTTTGGCCGGCGTGGCTTATACGGAATACGGCGGAGCTCCTCCCTTTTTTGATAATGGAAAACGTTTTTTATCTTCGATACTTCCTGACTGGATGGATCAATATTCATTTATGCTTGCGGGACAGCGAATCGGAACGGGTCCAACTGACCGGATTTCTTATGGTAACCTCAGCATGCAGCTCCGACGAGCGGCAGAGAGTTTGGATTTTTACGGAAAACTTGACGGCTATCTGGAACAGCAAATGATTTTTCTCTTGCAGGATGATCGGACTGCCCTTGTTCTCTGCGGTACGCATTTGCATAATTTGAAAGAAATTGATTTTCCGGACATACGGGCCGATCAAATGACGCTAGAAGATATGAAAACGCTGATTGGAAGATATAATCAGGGGCCAGACGCTACGCCGGAAGAAGCAAGGAACTCATCCTACGCCGCGAGATTTGAGGGAATGTATTCAAAATTGCAAAGCTGGATTGGTGATTAATTTGAAAAACAACAGGCACAAGGATATTAATTGGAGCAAGGGCGAACGAATTTTTATTGCGATTTCCCGTTGGTTTTGGGGTGCGGTTTTGGGTATCATGACGGTGTGGCATATGTTTTTGATGATTGGAGCGATTGTGAATCCTGCGTCCATGCAGCCTGACGAACTTTGCCCAAATGACAATCCAGGATATGCTTTTCTTTGGATCGCCGTTGTGATGGGAATGCCGGTCGTTTTACTTTTTGGTACCATCTATGGCGTTACATTTCGTGCATGGAAAGGCGCAAAAATTTTTGCTTGCATCATCGTCAGTATTACGATCCTGCTTTATGGGATTGGTTTTCTTTGCAATTGATGAAGATAAAGCTTGCCGACTGCCTGTAAGTTATTGATATGACTGGATTTTTTCAAACCCTATAATTTCACTCGGACCACTGCCAATGGCTCTTGCGTGTTCATAGCGACAAAAACAGGCTGACACACTGTCAGCCTGTTTTTGTTTGTAACATGCTAAAATATGGGACGAGGTATTAGTATTATTACACTGGGGCATCCACAGCTGACCTGGGCCCGAAAAGCGGGACCATCTACAAAGCTAGTATAAAAACCATATTGAGTCTGTAAAAAACTTAGCAAAGCAAAGTATGTGCATTTATTTTTTCATTGTAGCCAAAGCTGCTTATGGAGGGATATCATAGAAGTGCAGAGGGCAAACTCCCCAAAAGTGATAGAATCAAAGAAAGAATAAGGTGGTGTTTGCAATGCGCAAATATGATAAGGAGTTCAAAGAAGAAGCGGTCAAGCTGTCCGATGAAATCGGCGTGAAGCAGGCGGCGGCACAACTGGGCATTCCGTACTACTCTCTGGCGGAGTGGCGGCAGAAGCGAAAGGCCTTCGGAGATCACGCCTTCGTCGGAAGCGGAATTCGCCGCGACGCACCGCTTTCCGAGAACAAGCGCCGGCTGATAAAGGAAATCGCGGAGCTGCGAAAAGCAAATGAGATTCTTAAAGATGCGCTGGGTTTTTTCGCCAAAGACCGGAAACGGTAAAGCCGGAGCGGCTGTATGAGTACATCACGCTGCGCCGTGAGCGGTTCTGCATTCATGCCATGTGTCGGGTTGTGAAAGTCAGTGAATCCGGGTACTACCGCTCTTTGCAGTCGGCTGGCAAGCCAAAACCGTGGCAGCTGCTTCTGGTCAAAATACGAGAGATTTATAATGAAAATCCGGACAATGACAATTATGGTGTTGGCCGAATCCTTCTGGCGCTTACGCAGCGCGGTATCGCGATAAGCCGCAGCAGCGTACGGCGGGCCATGAAGCGTGAAGGCCTGCCATCGCGCTCCTCGTCACTCCAACAGTCTGACAAAAGCAGACTTGGCTGCGCAGAAGGCGGAGAACCTGATTCACCGGGATTTTACCGCAGACACCCCTAACCGGAAGTGGCTGACAGATATCACGCAGATCCAGTGTCAGGACGGCAAGCTGTATCTGGCGGCAGTTCTGGATTGTTATAACGGAGAGATCGTCGGTCTTGCCATGGATGACAACATGAAGAAGGAGCTGTGTATCCGGGCGTTTCGGTCTGCCTGCCAGGCGCAGGGAGCCTATGGAATGACCCTGCACAGCGACCGCGGCAGCCAATTTACCAGCTCCTCATTTCAAAAGGTGCTGGCGCAATACGGCGCGGTTCAAAGCATGAGCGGCACGGGCCGCTGCTACGACAACGCCAGGATGGAGAGTTTTTTTGCTACGTTGAAGAAAGAAAAACTCTATCGAATCAGGACGGAGCAGATGCCCATGGCACAGGTGAAGAGCATCGTGTTCCGGTACATCATGACCTACTATAACCGCCGGCAAATCTACACTGCCAACCCCGGCGGCCTGCCGCCGGCCGCGTATCGTCAGGCCGCCAGAGGCCTGGCCGCATAAGCCCCGGATTTCGGGTGTTCACATTCTGCACGGTTCTTGACTGCTCCAAAACCAACCTGTAAAGTACACGGTAGAGTCATTAGCTCTGGGCAATATCGACCCTATCTAGTTCATATGCAGCAATATGAAGATGTGAGAAATGATAGCGGACGATCTCTGAAATTTTTTTCAATATCATGACAATTGCAAGGGGCTTATGCTACTGGAAATTGTTAAGGCTGTTGCAGAGCAGGCACGGCAAGCCGTGTAATGGATTTTCCGCTCTCCCAGCACCGGCAATAAATATCCGTGCATTTCTTATACTGCGCGAAACGTTTTTTGGCCTCGCGCTCGTTTCCGTATACCTTCCAGCAACCAACAGACTTGAAGTTTTTGGACCCATTCTCAATAAACCCCCGTACATCTTCAGGCGGATAGCCAAGAAACAATCCGATTTTATGTGGGAAGCCACCGTCGCCATTCAGTTTGCGCATTAGTTCTGCGAGACAATGCTCGGGTTTTGTACTTTGATACCCGGCAGTTAACAACATTCTGATGGCATCGATGTTGGACAGATCCCTTTTAAGTTGAGCGGGGCGAAATAGATAAATTAACACACGCCCCTTGCTATACCGCAGCGGAAGTACACATATTCCTTTTGGAATAAGCGCTTGGTTTAGAAGGCGTATCTCACGGATAGTATCCTCTCTGGAATAATACAGGGAAGAGACGAGACTTCAGGTTTTTATCCCAGCTGGAGTTGGTGGATAGAATTTTATCAGAAGCTCTTCCAACGAAGGCGCCCCCCTCCTGTACTTTTTCAGTAGCGGAGATCTTTCGCTCTCATTCGTACTTTACTCATCATTTTGTGCGGGATAGTATGGTTTTTATTCAAATAACAGAAACCTGCCAAGTCTAGGAAGAAATTCCGTTCGGCATGGACACAACGCAAGTAATCACGTATCGTAAAAAAAGTTAAAAGTCGATTTTATCTTTTGCCGAACTTAGCAGAGACGAAGAGGACCTAACTCTCGACCTTACAGATGCAAACGCATGGTCAGCAACTCCAGGTTTTTTACGGTTTTACGGTCGAGAAAATGCTCTATTTTCTCGACCTGCTCCAATTCATTGTCCGAATGGTTTAGCGCACATAAAAACCGGTGGATCACCTCATGACGATAAAGCAGATAATTGCCGACCTCACGCCCTTTGTCCGTCAAATAGATATCTCCGTACTTTTCCGCCTGGATAAGTCCGGACTGCCCCAGTTGCTGCACCATTTTTGTAGCGGAGGATGCTTTGACATGCAGCATTCTGGATAGATCGCTTACCCGGACGGATTCATTCTGCCGTGTCAGGCGTGAAATCATTTCCAGATAATCCTCCATGGCGCTGGTCAGTTCGCCGTCAGCATTGAGCGCATAACCCTTCATGGTATAAAATCCGTCTGATTGACTCATGCTCCGCACCCTTTCATAAATGCCTATGCCTGTAACCATTTACGGTGTCATGCATAACCTATTGATAGAAAGTTTCCTTATCCTAAATTATTCGAAGGGTGTATCGATTATGAATCAGCAAATTTGTTTGAATGATGTAAAGCCCGGACAGCATGCCACCGTCAGTGCTCTGCAATCCACAGGGAGTATGCGGCGCCGCCTGCTGGATATTGGGCTGATTGAAAATACGGATGTAGAGTGTCTGGGCAGAAGTCCGGGCGGTGATCCGACGGCTTTTCTGATCCGGGGAGCCGTGATTGCAATCCGTTCCGAGGATTGCCGAAATATCTTGATTCACGCATTGTAATTTGGAGGTATCGGAATGGGCCTTACAAACAGCTCTATGGGAATCAAAGCCGTTGATTCCGGATTGATTATTCAAAAGCAGACGCCAAGCGATAAGGTAGTAGCCTTGGCCGGAAACCCGAATGTAGGCAAGAGCACGGTTTTCAACGGGCTGACTGGCATGAACCAGCACACCGGCAACTGGCCGGGAAAGACCGTCACCAACGCACAGGGTTACTGTAAAACGAAAAAAAAATCCTACGTTATGGTGGATATTCCCGGTACTTATTCTCTGATGGCCCACTCCGCCGAGGAGGAGGTTGCGCGTAACTTTGTTTGTTTTGGAGAGCCGGACGCGGTGGTCGTGGTATGCGATGCCACGTGCCTGGAGCGCAACCTCAACCTTGTTTTGCAGACGATTGAGATTTTACCGAGGGTCGTTGTATGCGTCAATCTGATGGATGAAGCAAAGCGGAAAAACATCCGAATCGATCTGTCCCTGATTGCGAAGAGATTGGGTGTACCGGTCGTAGGCGCTGTCGCAAGAAAAAAGAAAAGCCTGTCTGAACTGATGGGAGCACTTGACCACGTCACAGATGGAAACAGTCAACCCACACCTCTTTCCGTACACTATCCGGAAATCATAGAAGCAGCAATTTCTAAAATCCAACCGCTTGTCTTGCAAAAGTTCGGCGGGAGACTGAATAGCCGGTGGCTCAGCTTAAAGCTTTTGGATCAGGATGAATCTCTTATCCGGGAAATCAACGCTTATCTCGGAGAAGCGTTTCTACAGGATAAGGAATTAAAAGATGCGATTACTCAGGCTAAAATACAGCTGACCGAGCAGGGAATTGACGTCGATCGTCTGAAAGATCTGATCGTATCCGCCCTGGTAAAAAATGCGGAGGATATATGCCGAGGCGCCATTACCTATGAAAAGCACAATTACGCTGCCGCAGACCGCAGATTGGATAAAATTCTCACCAGCAAACTGACCGGATACCCAGTGATGCTGGTTCTGCTGGCTTTGGTGTTCTGGCTGACCATTACGGGTGCCAATTACCCCTCACAGCTGATATCAAACGGCTTGTTTTGGGTGCAGGACAGACTCACGGACTTTTTCCAATACATCCATGCACCGGATTGGCTTCATGGAATGCTCGTTCTTGGCGTTTACCGGGTTTTGGCTTGGGTCGTATCCGTCATGCTGCCACCCATGGCCATTTTCTTTCCGCTGTTTACCCTGCTGGAGGATGCCGGATATCTTCCACGCGTGGCCTATAACCTTGATAAGCCGTTTAAACGCTGCTGCGCCTGCGGGAAACAGGCGCTTTGCATGTGCATGGGCTTCGGGTGCAACGCCGCGGGTATTATTGGGTGCCGGATCATTGACTCCCCGCGGGAGCGGCTGCTGGCTATTCTGACGAATAACTTTGTACCCTGTAACGGCCGATTTCCCACGTTGATCGCAATTCTCACCATGTTTTTTGTGGGAACAGCGGGCGGAGCGTATTCCTCGTTGCTATCCGCGGTACTGTTGACAGCGGTGATTGTGCTCGGGGTTGGAGTCACCTTTGCCGTCACCAAGCTGCTTTCCAAAACGCTGCTCAAGGGGGTTCCATCTTCCTTTACGCTGGAGCTGCCGCCATACAGAAAGCCGCAGATCGGCAAGGTAATCGTACGTTCCATCCTTGACAGGACGTTGTTTGTGCTGGGCAGGGCAATCAGCGTTGCCGCTCCCGCAGGGCTGGTTATCTGGCTCATGGCAAATATCATGGTTGGCAGTTCCTGCGTCCTGAATCACTGCGCGGCCTTCTTGGACCCCTTTGCGCGGCTGATGGGACTGGACGGTGTAATTCTAATCGCATTTATCCTGGGTTTCCCTGCCAATGAGATTGTCATTCCCATTATTATCATGGCCTACATGGCGCAAGGCAGTATTCTTGAGCTTGACAGCCTTGCTCAGATGAGAGAATTGTTTGTGGCAAACGGCTGGACTTGGGTCACGGCAATCAGTACCATGTTGTTTTCCCTCATGCACTGGCCCTGTTCCACCACGCTGCTGACCATAAAAAAAGAGACCGGAAGCTGGAAATGGACGGCTCTGGCCGCTGCGATTCCAACGTCAATTGGTATTGTCTCATGCATTTTATTTGCCACGGTTGCCCATTTATTTGGATGAATTGCTCCGATAACCCCTAAGGGCTTGGAAATTTTTTAATTGCAACTTCAATACGAAACTCGCACTGCCACGCGTGTCACGAAAACTTTTTCACCCTATGTGCCGACGCACTGTCCAACAAAACCTTGTAATTCCAATCAGTTCGGCGGGAACCATGTTGGCATAGCACTTTAATTAACAGAAATTACCTCATGAAGACTGCAGCGTTCGAGGGCAAGGAAGAGGTGTCAAACTTTGTTTGACACCTCTTCCTTGCATAGAGCTATTTCAGCTCGTCGTGTAGGCTCCCAGTTGCACCTGCATTATATTGGCATAGTTCGGATTCAGTTTTTTTGCGCCGCTTTCAATATATCTTCAGCGCATTTAACATGATGTGAAAAGTCCCCTCTCATGAGTTTGATCACCGTCTTTTCCCGGCTGATTTCCTCCGCTGTCCGAACGCCCAGTTTCCGGATAACCGGCAAGGGCGGACACCAGCCCTGCAGCGCGTGCTGAAGGAAGAAGAATCCCACTGTACCTGTTATCAGGAAACAACAGCATTTTGACTTTTTATATCCCACAAGAGAACTGGCTAGGACCACGGAAGCCGCATTGGTTTCCAGAACTCTCTCCGTATCCCATTCCCGGTTCAACTCTGTGATCCGTTCGGTTAAGGCCTGCTTGCCGCGGCCTTGATAGAAGTTCAAGCGGGCAGACGTGCGGTCCCGGATCTCCTTGTTGATCTTTGGACAAGTGCTGCGCGCCACCCTGCCCACTGTTGGGGGTAAAATCGCTTGACATCGCATCATTATCGCTTTCCTTCTTCCGTAATCAAAATATAATCGCCGTTTTTGAGCTGCACGGTATCCGCCATCAGTGCCCGCCCCAAATCCAGCAATAACTGCTTTTGTTATTCTTGGCTTTTTACCAGCAGCGCCAGCGGATTGCCGCCAAGCACCCGTTTTTCATCCGACGTGATATAGGCCACAATGTTTTTTCCCATCTTAGCCTCCCAACTGCGTATCCATAATCCGCTTGATTTTTCGGCTGTTTTCCGGAATCGGAGTATTGCGGACAGCCTGTATCAATTGCTCCGGATTATTGAGAATCGGAACAAAGGTGAGAATTACTTTCCCGGTCGCAAAATTGCGCCGCATAAATTTATAACGCTTTACACCGAGCGCACGAATCGCTTCAAAGAGGACTGCCTGCCGCTGGCCGTAATTTTCCAGAGTAATCCGGCAGGCCTCATTCTTGGGTTCCAAAACCACGGCAACCCCCTCCTTTAAAAAGGCATCCCGGCTCCGATCCGCTCCAAGGTAATTGGTCACAAACATATCATCGACATACAGCTCGGAATCTCTTACCTCAATTTTTCCCTGCCGAATCGTACAGATGTTTTCGATCTTTGTAAATCGATGGCAGAAAAAGATGACGAGCAGCCCCGCAAGAACCCCTACGGCGATATTAATGAGAGGTTCCGTGAAATTGACCAGTTTTATTGCCAACACGGTAAGCAGTGCCGTGACCAGAGAAATATAGCTCCTGGACTCAAAAGTCTTGGAAATTCCGTCGATATAGGCTGCGCCGCGCTGGATATATTCCGATTGCTCCAATTTCTCAAGGCTGTCCCGTTCAGCCTTTCTAACTTCCCGGAACTGCTGCACGGGCAACGGTCAGGAAGGTAACGGAGGCGTAATTTTTAGCGAGAATGGCCGGTATTGCGATAGCGCCCAGGGCAGAAGCGATTAAGCCCAGAACAACGTTGTTGAAATACGCGCTGGGATAGGTTGGAACTTGCCGGAAGTCCACCTTTAGCGTAATGATTCTGGCAGCAGTCCCCATGACAACTCCGGTCACGATCATGGTGATGTCCGCGGTGCGCAACATTTTGGCCGTCTCCAATGTTTGACCTCCCATTCAACAGTCCTTATGCTCCAGATTGGCACTGGGATATTGTTCCTGAAATTGGCAACAATATGTGCCAAAACAGGATCGGAGTTGAGAATATGCCGAAAACAGGGATCGGAGTCACCGTCATCCGAAAAGAAGCAAACGATAAAGTGACCGGCTGCGCAAAATATACGGATGATTTCCGCTCGGTTGGAGCGCTGACGGCCCGGGTTGTGACAAGCACCTGCGCCCATGGAAAAATCATCAAAATTGATTCGGACTCAGCGGCGGCTTTGCCGGGAGTCCGGGCCATACTGACGGGAGTGGACTCTCCCATGCGGGCTCGCTTTTGGAGGACCGGTCACCTCTGGCTCGTGAAAAAGTGAGATATTACGGGGAACCGGTTGCCATTGTAGTGGCTGACAATGAAAAAACAGCCGCGCAGGCTGCGTTTTCGATTCAAGTGGAGTATGAGCCGCTGGCAGTACTGAACTCTCCCTCGGAGGCTTTGCAGTCAGGAACGGCTCTGGTCCACGAGAACTTGGGCAGCTACAAGAAAATGGTGACCGACATCTATCCGGAGCCCGGTACCAACATCTGTGACCGAAAGCAGATCCGAAAGGGAGATATACAGCAGGGCTTTGAGAAAAGCGCAGTTGTGGTGGAAGGGCATTTTACTCTGCCTCAGTCGGATCATATCGCCATGGAGACACGGGCGGTACAGGCAAAAATTGACGCGGACGGCACCGTATTTATCCGATCTTCCTCCCAGTCTCCTCACGGAGTGAAAAAACAGGTCTGTACGGTATTTGGTCTGGACGAGGGCAAAGTTGTGGTGGAGGTTCCGTTTGTCGGCGGAGGGTTTGGTGGCAAGGCACCCATCCAATTGGAGCTGCTGGCTTATATGGCTTCCCGCGCGGTGGGAGGAAGAGAGGTTCGAATTCTAAACTCCAGGGGAAATGATATGGTGACCTCCCCCTGCAAACTGGGCCTGGAGGCCACCATAAAAATGGGCGCAGGCATGGATGGCACGATCAAAGCAATTCAAATGACCTATCTCGTCGATACGGGCGCCTACGCCGATATTGGTCCGCGTTTGACCAAAGCCATCGCCGCAGACTGTACGGGGCCGTATCACATTGAAAACGTCAGGTGCGACGCGCTCTGCATCTATACAAACCACCCGTATGCCACTTCATTTCGAGGGTTTGGACATGCCTCCTATACATTTTATGTGGAGCGGATGATTGACAAGCTTTCTCGGAGACTTCAAATGGATCCGGCGCTGATGCGCGAAAAGAACGCCCTTCAGCCCGGAATGCTCACTCCCACCCAAGTAAAGGTGACGGCAAGCAACTTTGGCAATCTCATTGCCTGCATAACCCAGCTGAAGCAACTGATCGGTTGGAGTGCGGGGGAGCGGCTGGAAATCGGCGGAGACAAGATCCGCGCCAAGGGGATTGTCTGCTTCTGGAAGACATCTGATTCACCCACCGACGCGGTCTCGGGTGTTTTTTTAACGTTCAATGAGGACGGAAGCATTAACTTGAACTGCGGCTGCGTGGAGTATGGACCGGCAATGAAAACCACGCTTGCCCAGATTCTCTCGGAAAAGATGAAAATGGACATCGACCGTATTTTCGTTAATATGGACGTCAATACAAAGTACAGTCCCAAGCACTGGAAGACGGTGCCAGCATGACAACCTATCTTGCCGGGAATGCCGTGCTGCGCGCGGCCGAGGACATTACCCGGCAGCTGAAAAGCCTTGCGGCCGTTGCGCTGCGGTGCCCCCCGGAAAATCTGGAAGTGGCCGACGAAATGGTCTATGTAAAAAGTGATCCAACCCAATATCTAAAGTTCAAAGATCTGGTTCACGGATATAAGTACCAGAATGGCAACGCGGTGGAGGGGCAGATCCTTGGACGGGGCAGTTTCATCATGAGCGGCCTGACCCCCATGGATCAGGAGACCGGAATTGGAAAGGCCGGGCCTTATTGGACGGTGGGTGCACAGGCGGTGGAAGTTGAGTTTGACAAGCAGGAATACACCTACCGCCTGATTAGGGCCGCTACCGTCATGGATGCGGGGCGAGAGCTGAATCCGGCCATGGCGGATGCGGTCGTGAAAGGCGGCATATGCATGGGTCTTGGTCTGGGAAGCCGGGAGTGCTTTCATTATGACCAAAACGGGAGAGTCGTGGACACGAGTCTTCGGACCTATAAGGTGATGCACTTTGGAGAGACGCCGGAGTATTTGGTGGGCTTTGTGGAGACCCCGCAGCTGGACTCTCCCTATGCGGCCAGAGGAATCGCTGAGCACGGCATCATCGGTATGTCGGCGGCGCTTGGGAATGCCCTTTCCCTGGCTGCCGGGGTGGAACTGGACGAGCTGCCGCTTGTCCCGGAAACAATTTGGAGGATCAAAACCCAGGCGTCGGCAGAGAAAAAGGAGTGAGTCAAGATGATTCCGTTTGACTTTGAATATTACCGGCCGGATACTGCCGAAGAAGCCGTCTCCGTATTTGCCGAATTGGAAGCTGAGGGGAAGGAGCCTGTTTACTACGGGGGCGGAAGCGAACTCATCAGTATGGCGCGGGTTGGCAGCCGTTCCTTCGGCGCGGTTATTGATCTCAAGAATATTTCGGAATGCAAAGCGATGGAAGACCGAGGGAATGGTTTCTATCTGGGGGCGGGGCTTACCTTGTCGGATCTGGTGGAGTGGAACGGCTTCCCCCTCCTTTCCAAAACAGCCGGACGCATCGCGGACCACACCATGCAGTGTAAAATCACATTGGGCGGCAATTTAGCCGCCACAATTATCTATCGAGAAACCGCGCTGCCGCTTCTCCTGTCGGACGCAAAGCTTACTTTTGCGGGGGCGGACGGTTTTAAGGAATACGACATGGATACCGTGTTCCGGGAGCGGCTGCTTCTGCCTCGGGGCGAGTTTTTGGCTGGGGTCATGCTGGACAAGGGCTTCTTTTCACTGCCGTACTTTCATGAGAAAAAAACGAAGAACGAAAAAATCGACTACCCCCTGATCACCGCAGAGGGCCTCAAAAAAGCGGGAGTACTCAGAATTGCGTTCAGCGGATTGGCGGCCTACCCATTTCGCGATGATAAAGTGGAGAAAACTTTGAACGCCTCTTACCTGAGCCCGGAAAGAAAGGCGGATAAAGTGGTAAAGCACCTCTCCAGCGTGATTCAAAGTGATCTGTCCGGCTCGGCGGAATACCGAAAATTTGTTTTAAAGGAAACAATCCTCAATATTCTGGACACGATGAAAGGTGTATGAGATGTACAGTCTGAAAGAAAAAAGCGTCATTCAGTTGAACATAAACGGCGAGATCAGGGATGTGGTCCTATCGCCGTCCGATATCCTGATGGAAACGCTGCGGGGCCAGCTGGGGCTGACGGGAGTGAAACCGGGCTGTGAAAACGGAGACTGCGGCGCGTGCACGGTCCTTGTAGACGGCTGGCCGGTCAAATCCTGCCTGATGCTGACCGTGGAGGCAATCGGAAAACAAATCACCACTGTGGAGGGACTGAAAAACGCCCCAATTCAGAAGGCGTTTATCGAAAAATTCGGATTTCAGTGCGGCTACTGTACCTCCGGCTTTCTCATGGCCTGCCATGCGCTGGCTACAATCCATCCTGATCCCCCGGACATTTTGATTGACGACTGGCTGCAAAGCAACATCTGCCGCTGTACCAGCTACGAGGAAATCGGAAACGCCATCCGCGCCGTTTTATCAGGTGAGATTTCATAATTTGACTTTAGGAGGTCTCAAATCAAACCATCCCAGCTAGATACAAAACGGTAATCAAAGTAAGAAAAGAGGAGCAGCTAGACAAAGAGGCAGGGGCGCTGCACAGCATCCTGCGGTACTGACGGCCACCGCATTAGCCTTGGGCAATATCGCACCCAGCGTAATTCAAGAAGTGATGCGCCACACGAAGTTTACTACGACGCAAAGATATATCCATCCAGACACCGCAGCTGCACACAAAGCTGTTAATCAGATGGACAAAAGAAAGGCTCAATAAAGTCCTATAAAATCCTACGTGGCCCACCAGGTGACTAGCGATGTTGATAGGAATGCCGGCTTTCTGAAGGCCTGTACAATAGGTGCTTTGGTAAATTATTGTACAAATGTTAGAATATGTGATATAATACTTGTGCTTTTATTGTAACAATCATAAAGAAATATAAAACATAGACTGTTTTTATAAAAAGGGGGGCTACTTAATGGGTCTGTTACAAGCAGGAGTCGGAGCGCTTTCAAGCGTTTTAGCCGATCAATGGAGGGATTATTTTTACTGCGATTCATTGCCCGTTAACGTGTTAGTTAAGAAAGGTACCAAGCGGCTTTCCAGCAAAAGCAGCAATACACGCGCGTCAGATAACATCATCACAAACGGCTCGATTATCGCAGTCAATGAGGGTCAGTGCATGATGATCGTCGATCAGGGTGCAATTGTGGAACTCTGTGCCGAAGCGGGGGAATTCGTCTGGGACAGCTCTACCGAACCGACGATTTTTTACGGTGGGCTGGAGCGGGAACTCAAAAACAGCTGGGATACGCTTAGAAAACGTTTCGCAATGGGGGGCGATACCGGCAAGGACCAGCGGATATACTTTTTCAACACAAAGGAGATCATTGGCAATAAATACGGCACAGCCAATCCAGTGCCATTCAGGGTGTTGGACCAGAATATCGGTCTTGACATGGATATTGCCATCAAATTTTTCGGTGAGTATTCGTATAGAATATCCAACCCTATGCTGTTTTATAAAAATGTCTGCGGAAATGTCGAGGACGATTACACGCGTAGTAAGATCGACAGCCAGTTGAAAAGTGAGCTGCTAACGGCCATCCAGCCAGCAATCGCAAAGATTTCCGCTATGGGTATACGCTACAGCGCTTTGCCGGGTCACACGACAGAGCTGGCTCAAGCTCTTAACGAAGTCCTTTCAGAAAAATGGAGCAACCTGCGCGGTGTGTATATCGTCTCATTCGGCGTGAGTTCCATGTCGGCCAACGAGGATGACGAAGAAACGATCAAGGAGTTGCAGAAGAACGCTGTTTTCCGCAACCCAAATATGGCGGCAGCGCATCTGGTGGGCGCTCAGGCGGATGCAATGAAATCGGCCGCTGCGAACGAAGGTGCTGGTGCCTTTATGGCATTCGCAGGGATGAATATGGCGCAAGGTACCGGCGGCATGAATGCGCAGAATTTATTTAATATGGACGCCGTGCAGCAGCCGGTACAGCAACAGGCGCCCAAGCCTCAGGGAACTGCAAGCTGGACTTGCCCCCAGTGCGGGACAGTCAACATGGGCAGATTTTGTATGGAATGTGCCGCGCCCAAGCCGCAGGCAGCGGCAGGTTGGACCTGCTCTCATTGCGGAACGCTCAACAAGGGGAAATTCTGCACGGAATGCGCTGCGCCTAAACCCAAGGGTGTGCCGCAGTATAAATGTGACAAATGTGGCTGGGAACCTGCGGACATGTCGAATCCGCCCAAGTTCTGCCCCGAATGCGGCGATCCGTTCGACGACGGGGACATAAAATAACATATAAAAGCGGGAGGCATTGTAATGGGACTGTTTGATAAAAAACACTGCGACATCTGCGGCGAAAAGATCAGCCTGCTAGGCAACCGCAAGCTTGAAGACGGAAATTTATGCAAGGACTGTGCGAAGCTACTTTCTCCGTTCATGACGGACAGACGCCGGTCAACCGTGGAAGATATTAAGGCGCATCTCCAATATCGCGAGGATAACAAGGAAAAGGTGACTGCATTCAATCCAACGAAGGTTATCGGCGACAAAACGAGGATCTATTTAGACGAGGATAAACAGCAATGGTTGATTAGCAGCCAACACGATTGGCGTGACGAGAACCCCGATGTCATGGATTTCTCACAGGTGACGGGTTCCAGTCTGGATATTGATGAAAGCAAATGGCAGATCTACCGCAAACTGCCTGATGGGAAACAAGCCAGCTATGATCCCCCCCGATACGAATTCAAATACACCTTCAATATGATAATCCTTGTAAATTCCCCATGGTTTTCCGAAATAAAGTTCCGCGTCAATGACAATAGGATCGACAACCGTAATAGCGTCGAATATCGAGAGGCGCAGCGGAACGCCTCCGAAATCAGAAATGCGCTTGAACAGATGAGAGAAGGCGTCCGCGAGGCTGTTGCGAGTGCAAGTATGCCGAAAACTGCCATAAAATGCCCACACTGCAACGCGACGACGATACCAGACGAAAACGGTTGCTGCGAGTATTGTGGTGGAGCAATAACAACTGCCTGACGGTCGGCGAAAATTAATCGCCTAGCTTTAATACGTCACCGGATAAACAGTCTGACAACAATTGAATAAAAAAGCCTCGTAACATTTGCAGTTACGAGGTTTTCTTTTGCCAGAAAAGATGGGCATTTCATTATGAACGCAAAGAGCGTGACAATCGTCTGTCAAAACATTGAAAAATCAAGACTTTTCGGCTGATTATAGTTGGCAGCGGGTGAAGGATTCGAACCCTCACAGACGGAGTCGGAGTCCGGCGTGCTAAAAGCTGAATTACACTGATACGTAATCATTACACGCTGTTAAAAATTTGGTTTGCAACACAATTTGCAACATGAATAGTGAAGCGGGCGTGCCGGGAATCTCATCCTTACCAAGACATCCGCGTCCAGTGAATAATCGTTCTGTACCAACCTTTTGTAGGCTACTAAACATAAAGGTGACACATCTAGTGCACCTTTATGTATCATAGATCATTGGGAAAAGCAATAATTTAACGAGGATTTCATATTGTCCCTGCAATTCCCAGTACAACAGCCATGATTAACCAATATGCAATATAAGCTGCATATGTCGGATTATATCACAATACAATTACGTGGTCAAAAAATGTCATTAGCTGTCATATTAATCAGCCTGTGGATGCGGTCGTCCGGTTCCTACATTCGGCAGCTGAGTCAATTGCACTCCTGCGTATTTCGTGTGGACCATTTTGTATGTGCTGATGGGGGTTGGCGCCACGATGGTCTATCAGTCTCATTCACTAGGCACTCAGAAGGTACTACGCCTGTATCGCATTCAGCTTCTTTTTAATTTCATATGGAGCTTTTTGTTTTTCAATCTTCAGATATATGGCCTTGCGTTTTTATGGTTGTTGCTGCTGTGGATTCTGATTGCCCGTATGATTGTTGCATTCTACCTGTTTAGTCGGACGGCAGTACTTCTGAGATTCCATATCTGGTCTGGGTGACTTTCGCTGGGCATTTGGCATTTTGAGTGTGGAGACTGAATTGACTTCATCAACTGTGATCCGGTACATTTTACATCCGTTTTCAGAGGACAATCGTATGGGTTCGGCCGATTCCCACATATAGCTGAAAAAGTGAACTGTGTATTTAGGGGGATATGCTTCTATCAGCACGCGTCAGTAATCTCTTCAATTTAACGAGCGCTTTTTCCAGTTCCGCCTTGGATTTTGGCGCTGATACACAAAGCCGGACCGCTTTAGGCGGCGGGGCTTTTCCGATTGCAAAACGATCCGAACAAAACACCTGTACGCCAGCTTCCTTCGCTTTGGTTTCAAATTTCTGACTCTCCCATCGATCTGGAAGGATCAGCCATCGAAAACTGCACGTAGCAGTTCCATATAGAATCTGACTTGAAAAATACAGATCAGCAATTCTATTCCGCGCGATCAATTCTTCCTTTTTCTCATGAATCAGGGTGTCCAGCAGCGGTGAATTGAAAATTCGATTCACGATTTCGGCGTTCCATGGAGATACCATTAAATTCATGGTGTAGAGCGAATTTTCCACGCTTCCCCTGTAGCGGTCCGGTGCAATCAGATAGGCCACTCGCAGGCCGGGACATAGAAATTTAGAGATACTGAAAATGCAAAGGGTATTGTTTGGGGCGTATGAAAAGAGCGGAGGATATATCGCTTCACTGAATACGCGGTTTATGGCGTCTTCGATGATGATGATATTTAGCTTTTTTGCGACTTCACCGATACAAATTCGCTCCTCCAGTTTCATTGTGTGCGTCGTCGGATTATGCTGCTCCGGAACAAAATAGAACCCCTTCAGGTTTTCAGACCTGCAAAATTGTTCAAGGTTGTCGTACTGTATGTGGCCGTCCTCTTCCGGCAGCGGAACCAGTTGCACACCGATCATCTTTGCAATGGATTTCAGGCCGGAAAAGCTCAACGGATTTGTCCCAATCCGATCGCCTGGTCGAAACAGCCCCAATGTGATTGCGCAGATCGCATTTTGACCGCCTGTTGCAAGCAGAACATTTTCGGGAGAGGCGTGGACTCCTATGCGCTCAATCCAATCGGATATGGTTTTCCGCTGAACGTACGTTCCAGATGGAGAGCGATACTCTAAGAAGCTCTGAATATCCGGCTGCGTTAAAACGCCCTTAATAAAGTTGACGACTTTTTCGTTTCCGTTATACGGCGGTAAAATAGTCCCTAATTGAATATAGTCCATCGTTTCGTGAGAATAGAGCAGGGTATCGCTTGTATTTACATCAGACGAAACAAAAGTTCCTTGTCCGACTTTTGCGCAAATTAGACCTTGTTCTTCGCAAAGCTTATAGATCCGTGTGATGGTACTCAAATGCAAATCTAAAAAATCGGCCAATTCCCGTTGGGGAGGCAGTTTATCGCCGGGCCTTAATATGCCCGCGCGAATATCCTGCGCAAGCTGCCCTGCCAACTGTGTGTAAATGGGAGCCTTACGATCAGAAATTGTTGGTTTCCAACTCATTAGGTAGTTCTCGAATGAATTGATGGTCATAATGCGCCTCCCATAAGGTGAAAATTGTCTTCCGTACAATTATAGCATTGTCTTGAAAGGCTGGCAAATGTTATACTCAAGAAAAGGAGGCTGAACTTATGAAAACAATTGGTTTAATTGGTGGTATGAGTTGGGAAAGCACCGTTTCCTATTATCAGATTGTAAATGAGGTTATCAAAAAGGAACTGGGTGGTCTACATTCTGCAAAAGTACTGCTGTATAGTGTGGATTTTTCTGAAATTGAAGAATATCAATCAAAAGGGGACTGGGAGAAAAGCGGGGATGTTTTGTCCGAGGCCGCGATGAATCTTGAAAAAGCTGGAGCTGATTTTATCGTTGTCTGCACGAATACCATGCACAAGGTGGCCCCGCAGATTCAAAAGAAAATCAGCATACCGATTTTGCACATTGCAGAAGCAACGGCAGATGCTTTACACCGAAGTAATATTCAAAAAGTGGCGTTGCTGGGAACCAAATATACAATGACGCAGGATTTCTACAAAGAAAAGCTAATAGATGCGGGAATTGAAGTATTGACGCCTGGCGAAGACGAAATTGAAACCGTAAACGATATTATCTATGATGAATTATGCTTGGGAATTGTCTCCGCAGAATCAAAGGGAAAGTATCTCCACATAATTGAAGAGCTTGCAAGAAAAGGCGCACAGGGGGTCATTTTAGGCTGCACGGAAATCGGTTTGTTGATTCAGCAGAAGGATACCGCGTTGCCGGTATTTGACACAACCCAAATTCATGCTACAAAGGCGGCGCTATTGTCATTAGACTGCGCGTAATGAGAACCATAGCGTGAGAACAACGGATTTCATGATTTGACGAACGCCGATACCAAATACGCCAAGGCAAAGTGGGGCGAAAAGCTTGGCGTTTCCACGTCCGCACATTATACAAGGTCTGGAATTCGGCCTGAATCACCCCCGCTGGCATTTGCCAGCAGGGGTGACTATTTTCAGCTTGTAGACAAAGCGCCGACTGAGCTTAAAACTCGGACGGCGCTTTGTCTACAAACTGGGTTTTGTCGTTTATATTACACAAAATTAAAGCCAATTGTACAAAATCAGCTCACTTTTCTGATGTTTGCGGAAAAATACGAAAAACGGCATGCCCGCTCTGGCATGTCAGGAGTTTAATTCCCGTTGGTTGATGGACTTTGTCTGTGACCGCACCCGGTATGGTGGGCACATCCAAATTATGACATTGATAGATGAGGCCACAAGGAAATGCCTTGCTCTAGAAGTGGATAGCTCCATCACGCAAAAAGCGAAAAAATCTCTTACTGTAGTTCTGCTGGCACTTTTTCCAATAGCATTATTCCGGCGCAAGCTATCGAAAAAAATGCTACCAGTCAAACGGAGGGGATATCCATTAACGCTATTGAAAACGAATGGCGCTATCGTCTACATGATGGTCAACGTCAAAAACGGCTGTGGTCAAACACAAAAGCAGGATGGCTGACTGATTGGATGCCTGTATAAACCTACCACCAGCTGACTGCCATGGATACTATCCCGGAAGTCATACGAATCTGGAATTGGCAGACCCGCTGTCTTTTAAGCAGTGGGTCCGGGGTTCGAATCCCCGCCGGGTCACCAACAAGAGACTTATCCGAACACATACGGTTTATCTTTGTAAACGGTCTTTTTGGCTGTGTGATAAGCCGTGAATAACGGATAAGCCAAAACCACTCGCCCTACAAAGGGCGAGTGGTTCAGCCGGTAGACAAAACGCCGTTTGGGATTCAGACCCAAGCGGCGTTTTTCATGCGAATAATCGAATTGGGAACAACTAGCAGGAAAAAGAGAAAGGGAAAATCGTATTTGGGCTTGAACCTGGGGCCTTCCGATTTCCAGATTGCCAGCTTTTTGAGATTCATGCAGGCGAAAGTGAGCAAAGCCTGCATCGTCACGTTGGCTTTGCCCCGTAAGGTAGTATATCTCAACCCATGTTTTTCTTTTGCGTCGGCGAAAACCCGTTCGATGGTTTCCGCACGCTCCCGGTAAATTGCTTTTCCCCGCGGTGTGTGGCGAAAATCTTCCGCGACGTCCAGATCGTTCGCCCATACATGCCGCGTTACAGTTTTCTGAGAGTTTCTACTCTGCGTGCACTGCGCCCGTTTCGGACAGCATTTGCAGATTTTGGGGTCGCTTTTGTATTCCCGGTATCCGTCACGGTTTGTGGTTGAGTAGCGCAGAACCTGGTTGTTTGGGCAGAGAACACAGTCGTAATATTGGTCGTATACATATTTTGCTCATCGGCCTTTTGTAAGGCAAAACCGGAATTTGGTGGTCGTCCAGAATCTGTTTGCAGATATATGGGATCTTGTAACCAGCGTCGGCAACAACGTACTTGATTTCAGGGAACGTGGCCTTTACTTTGTCATAAATGCTTTGAACATCACGCTGTCATGGACGTTGGCGGGGGAAAGTTCTACGCCAAGGATGAAGTTGTGCCGGTCGCAGGCTGTGTGCGCGGTGTAGGCGAAACATTTTTCATGCTCCCCTTTGTGGAACATGCCGCACTCCGGATCGGTGGTGCTTTTTTCGATCTCTTTAGTCTGTCCGGCCCCGCCGCCTTTTCCCGAGTCGTCATCGTCAAATGGCTTTTTCCCATGAACCTCCCGGTCCTTGCTGATTTCCTCCATCAGCTCTTTTTGGTAATGCCGGGCCTCTTCCTGAACCTGCACCTTCATTTTCCTGTTTCGGTTGGCGCTGGCCTTGATATGCCTGGAATCAATGAACACCGCCTTCGGGTCCACATACTTCAGCTTCACCGCTTCCAGCAGGATACGGGCGAATATTTTCTCAAAAATATCGGTGCCCTCAAACCGCCGGGAATAATTTTTTCCAAAGGTCGTAAAATGAGGGATCGGATCGTTCCAGTCATATCCCAAAAACCAGCGATATGCCGCATTGACCTCGATTTCTTTGATCGTCTGCCGCATGCTGCGGATTCCAAATAGATACTGGATGAACACGATCTTGAACAGCACTACAGGATCAATACTTGGACGGCCCGTATCTTCGCTGTACCTGCCTTTCACCAAATCATATATGAGACTGAAATCAATTGCTTTTTCGATTTTCCTGAGAAGATGGTCTTTTGGAACCAAATCCTCCATGCAGTAAAAGCCGATCTGCTTCCGGCTGTCTTCACCTTTTTGGTTCACCATCTTTTATCACCTGCTTCTATTTTACCATCTGGAGAAGGCAAGAACCGTGCAGAATGTGAACGCCCAAAATCTGGGGCTTATGCGGCCAGGCCTCTGGCGGCCTGACAATACATGGCCGGCGGCAGGCCGCCGGGGTTGGCAGTGTAGATTCGCCAGCGGTTATAGTAGGTCATGATGTACCGGAACACGATGCTCTTAACCTGTGCCATGGGCATCTGCTCCGTCCTGATTCGATAGAGTTTTTCTTTCTTCAACGTAGCAAAAAAGCTCTCCATCCTGGCGCTGTCGTAGCAGTGTCCCGTACCGCTCATGCTTTGAACCGCGCCGTATTGCGCCAGCACCTTTTGAAATGAGGAGCTGGTAAATTGGTTTCCGCGGTCGCTGTGCAGGGTCATTCCATAGGCTCCCTGCGCCTGGCAGACAGGCCGGAAAGCCCGGATACACAGCTCCTTCTTCATGTTGTCATCCATGGCAAGACCGACGATCTCTCCGTTATAACAGTCCAGAACTGCCGCCAGGTACAGCTTGCCGTCCTGACACTGGATCTGCGTGATATCTGTCAGCCACTTCCGGTTAGGGGTGTCTGCGGTAAAATCCCGGTGAATCAGGTTCTCCGCCTTCTGCGCAGCCAAGTCTGCTTTTGTCAGACTGTTGGAGTGACGAGGAGCGCGATGGCAGGCCTTCACGCTTCATGGCCCGCCGTACGCTGCTGCGGCTTATCGCGATACCGCGCTGCGTAAGCGCCAGAAGGATTCGGCCAACACCATAATTGTCATTGTCCGGATTTTCATTGTAAATCTCTCGTATTTTGACCAGAAGCAGCTGCCACGGTTTTGGCTTGCCAGCCGACTGCAAAGAGCGGTAGTACCCGGATTCGCTGACTTTCACAACCCGACACATGGCATGAATGCAGAACCGCTCACGGCGCAGCGTGATGTACTCATACAACCGCTCCGGCTTTACCGTTTCCGGTCTTTGGCGAAAAAGCCCAGCGCATCCTTGAGAATCTCATTGGCTTTCCGCTGTTCCGTGATTTCCTTCATCAGCCAGCGCTCGTTCTCGGAAAGCGGCGCGTCGCGGCGAATGCCGCTGCCGACGAAGGCGTGGTCTCCAAATGCCTTTCGCTTTTGCCGCCACTCCGCCAGAGAGTAGTACGGAATGCCCAGTTGTGCCGCCGCCTGCTTCACGCCGATTTCATCGGACAGCTTGACCGCTTCTTCTTTGAACTCCTTATCATATTTGCGCATTGCAAACACCACCTTATTCTTTCTTTGATTCTTCTATCACTTTTGGGGCGTTTGTCCTCTGCACTTCTATGATATCCCTCCAATCTTCTAAGCACTAAAAAAAGACAAAGCATCATTTCTCTGATACTTTGTCTACAGGCTGAACCACTCGCCCTACAAAGGGCGAGTGGTTTTCTTTGCCTTTTCATCTAAGGAACCGCTGATTAACAGCCCGTCTTTATAACACATGACGTATTGTGGTGTTGAAACGTCCAGAAACGTCGGATCTGACTGTTGTTTGAGATGTTTTAAGCTCCTATTGCCTCTATTCCCCCTCAAAAGGACGCAATAACCCCTATGCCTGCCGCAGGCGTCGCCCGGCTCGGGCCAGAACCAGCAGGTTCGCGCTGGCACAAAGTATGTGCAGCCTGTTTAAATTCTTGGATAACCCTCGGTAGACTGCTTTAGAATAACCGAACAAATTCTTGATGATGTGGAAAAGATGCTCCACTTTACAGCGTGTAGAAGATTTGCGGTTTTCGATATAATGATCCCAGTCAATGGCGTTGTCCGAAACCTTCGGGAGCTTTCCAGGCCAGCGGTTAATGCGGTATTCAATGGCGGACAGGTGTTCATCCATCTGAATTTCCTCACGCTTTTCAATGCCGAGATAGCCGGAATCGCCGTAGACAACCTCATCATCCTCACGGATCAGATCCGCTGCAACGTTAATGTCATGCACATTTGCAGCAGTCACTTCAATGGTGTGGACAAGTCCACTGCCCGCATCTACTCCAGCGTGGCATTTCATGCCGAATCGCCATTCGTTGCCCTTTTTTGTCTGGTGCATTTCGGGGTCACGCCATTTCTCCGCATTCTTCGTGGAGCAGGGAGCATTGATGATGGTTGCGTCCACAATGGTTCCGCCCCGCATCAGATAGCCGCTCTGCTCAATGACATAGTTGATTGCCCGGAACAGCTGCTCGCCGATTTTTGACTCTTCCATCATCCGCCGGAAGTGCAGCAGTGTTGTGGCATCCGGCACCTGCTCCTCCAGAAAATTGATGCCCATAAATTTGCGGAACGCATAGCTGTCATAAATGGCATCCTCAACGCCTTCATCTGACAAAGCAAACCAGCATTGCAGCAGGTACATTCGCAGCATTTTCTCGATGCCCTTCGGCGGACGGTCGCGCTTGCCGCTGAAATAATGTGGCTTGATGAGCTCGACCCACTTCTCCCACGGGATGATTTCATCCATGATAACCAAAAAGTCTTCCCGTTTCGTCGTTCGTTTCCGAAGGCTGTATTCCATATCACTGAAGCTCTGCTGACTCATTCCAACACCGCCTGTGCTTTTTCTTCTATTTTATCATATTTGGGTTTCATTGTACGATTAAATCAGCGGTTCCCTAAAGTGCTTTTTGTGTTTTCAAGCCTTTTTAATATTCGTTTTGACTCAATTGGCACAATTTCATTTTACTTCGTTATAAATGACTTTACCAAGATTAGAAATAAAATTTAGAACATCCTTAACATCGCTTTCTGCAATCGGCTGACGTTGTAGAAGATAGCTCGAATAATCGCCTTCATGTACAATCTGATTTCTTCTTATAACAATGTTCTTTAATTGAATACGTACATCAGACTCTATCATACCTAAGCGAGATGCTAGGACTGACCATTTGTGAGGTTCCGTCCAAATATAAGCTAAAGCGTTTGCTATTTTTTCTAGATCTTGAAATGATCATGTATCAATTTGTCCAAAGTAGAAACGCTTTGAGCCCACTGCCAACGCAATATGTCAGAGTAATCATACGGCGGTCGAACCACTTTAGTTAAATAGCTGTATAAAACGCTGGAGTTCCATGTGTCTTGCATAATAGTTTGAAAAGCATTAAAGCTGCTCGTCATACTACTAACTCCATAACCACATTAGCTATTCTTACAAACTCCTTATCAAATCGTTCCTGACTTGCTAGCATGTTTTTAAGAACTGTTCCAGTAGCACCTAACTGATCACGTGTTAAAGCAAAAACAGGTACAGAAGCTGCATTAGCCTTTTGAATTAGTGCACCAAATTCGGAGATTTCAGCTAAGCAATAATCTTTAAGTAAACCGTTTGCTTTTAGACTACAAATGTCATACAACATATCATTTTTTTTCAAATTCAGGGCATAATCCATCTTCGATATAATCTTTAATTTCTTGAATTTTTCCTTGATACGGACTCGCAGCATGCTTGTTTCTAAATTAAATCTCTGTATAATTTCACCAATAAATTTCATATTTGATTCTGGAAGTGGATAAGCTGAATCAGCAAAATAAACTCTTGATTGCACAGCCCATTTTTTCCAGCGAGGTAAAACATTTTTTAATGTCTTGAGGGCCATAATAGAAAATGGATCTGGATTTGTGGAAACTATAAATCCATCTGAGATCATAAAAAATGTCTGATTTATAGCGCTTAATCCAGGATTCATGTCTATAAGTACATAATCTATATCATATCGTTCGCTACTTAAGCGAATTAGCTCGTAAAATGAACCTGCAGATTTTGAAGAGTAGTAATTGCGTTATTACTATTAAGTGCAAGACTTAACGCGGGATCAAATTCAGATAAATCCATATGCCCTTGGATAATAAAAAGGTTCGGATTATTACTAGGTGAAAAACAGTTAATTGTACTAATTGACCTAGGCTTTCCTTCAAAAGCTACTTTTACAGCATCTTTAATGTTTTTATTAGCAGTATCTGGATTGGTATAATATTCATCGAAATAGTCTCCAAGTAATAAACCAGTAAGGTTGCACTGAGGATCGCCATCTATAAGTAAAACCCTTTTTCCCAACTGCGAAAGTTTCCATCCCACGTGATAGGTTGTTGTTGTTGTTGTTTTACTTACACCACCTTTGTGATTAAATAGCACTACTATTTTTGCATTTATGGAACATGGTTAATTTATTTTGGACATTTCGCATTTTGTTACTTTTGGATGCTGTCTCTCTAGTTTTGGAGGTGTCGAATTAAACGTGGAAACCGCCAACCCTAAAAGGGATGCTGTGGAGTAAGAAAGAGGTTGACGAGCTGAAAAAGGTAAACTGAATATGCTTTTGCAAGGCTATGCTAATCCGGTACCGCCTTTTTTGTCAGGGTGTATTATTCGATTGGAACAATGGCCATCGTATTCATATAGCCACCTCGTAGGACGCACTACTGACTTTTCAGCATATAAGGTTCGCGCTCCAACTCATGCCCTCCATTGCGATTTCTCTGCGCTCTAAATCGCGCAGTTTTCTGCCGTTCTCGCGGTGGCCATGCAGGTCGGGGAAGGGAGAGAGGCGAAGTGACTTTCTCCGTGAGCCGGCCCGGCAGGCCGGCGGCGCTCTTTGGCTCACCTCTCTCCATTCCCCTTTGTGCAGAGTTACCGTGAGAACGGTAAGAAACTGGGCGTTGGGCAACTACTATGGAGCAAGAACTTGTAAGTACGGGTCAATGGAATTTTTCAATATCCATCCGGATTGTGGCCATACCACATTGATCAAATATCCAGTCACATCGTCTCGACAGTGAAACATATTATGGATCGACCACTATATGTGGCAGAGCCATTTAATGATATGAAGGAGCATGCTAAATGCCTATAATAGATCAATATGACCTGAAAGCTAGCGTGCAGTTTCCGATAACCGGCACGGAAGAAGTCACTAAGAATTTACAGCTGACCGCAAGCACGGCATCGGCAGCAGGTATTGTTGCGGGTACAGTCACTTCAGGTGGCACACCCATTGAGGGTGCCACCGTAAAAATATTCGATGTCAACGACAACCCAATTGCGCACCAATTAACAAATCCTGAAGGCAAATATACGATTCCGGATGTTGTTGCGGGCCCGTATAAAATCACCGCGACAAAATTCACGTATTTGACGCCCAATGTCTTACCTTTTTCAGTTGTTGCGAACCGTCCGACAACTGTTAATATTGAGCTGACGCTCGATCCTGATGTTGATAAAAACGCACTTTACGGCTTCATCAGACAAGCGGTGGTCCTGACACCAATTGAAGGCGCTACAGTGAACATTTTTCAGGTTGTCGGTGGTGTCCAGACGCTGGCGTTGACGACGGTTACAAACAGCAGCGGACAGTATTTCGGACCGAGGCTGGTTTCGGGAGATTTTGTCGTTGTCGCCAATAAAACAGGTTATGATCAGAGCACAAGTAGCATTGTAACGCTAACCGGAACCGATATCGAGCCGCTGGATATGTTTCTCCAAGTTAACACAGAAGCAAATGTCGGTACAGTCAGTGGAATTATTAACGACCAGACGACGCTGTTGCCGATTGCCAACGCGCTCGTCGCGCTGTATTCCGTTGTCAGCGGTGATGAGACAATCGTCCAAATAGCCCGGACAAACACTGGCGGAAGGTATCTGTTCGGCAATGTCACCGAAGGTGAGTATATCGTCAAAGCAATCGCACAGACTGACATACCCTGAGTTTAAGGAGTTTGGTCATATGGTTATCAGAGACCGTTACCTGCTTCAGAGATCGGAACAATTTAATCTTAGCCCAAGACAGGAAATAACTGTTGACCTTTCGCTTAAAAAAGCCCCAAAAGAACCATGCACCGTTCTGATGGGAAGTGTTGCTGGGAAATGTACGCAGATAGAAGGGGCGACGGTAAAAGTATTCGACAGGTGTAATAAGCCGATCGCGCATACCATTACGGATAATAAAGGGAAATTCGTTTTTGAAAATATTCTTCCACCGGGTGAATATAAAGTCATTGCAACGGCTGTGGGATATAAAGTTTCCAGAGTTTACAGACTCATACTGGAGGCAAGAAAATCGGTCTCAATATTCATTTGGCTTGAAGTTTCCAATTATGTAAATCTTGCAACCATTTACGGCGTAACGTATAACGAGGCTAATTCAGGACTGGCGAATGTCGATATTCTGATAACGGATTACAACAAACCTGAGATTTGTGAAGCTTTTACGCAGACAAATGCTGACGGTGAATTTCTTGTTTATGGCCTGAAGCCCAAAAAATATTGGATATCAGCATTAAAAGAAGGATATTACTTGCCACAAAAAATATCCTTTGAACTAACTCCAAACGAAATAAATTGTTTGAATTTGTTTCTATATCCCGACGAATCATCAACAGACGGAACTATCAGCGGTAAAATAGATTATTATGGGCAGAGCATTCCCAATGCGGTTGTTGCACTTTACAAGGTCGAGGAGAGAGGTCATGTTCTTGTGGCGACGAAGGAAACAAACGAGAGCGGATTTTATCTTTTCCCAAATGTGAAATCTGGAAAATACCTCGTTAAATCAAAATTGGAGACCGATCATAAGATCGATTTTATCGGATGAGTTTACCCGACATTGGGGCCAGTGAGAATGCCCGGTAAAAAAACGGGAGAAGTATGTCCCGAAAAAGTTGGTTTTTTAGATTTTTTATGGAAGGGTAAATATAGTTTCTTTTATGTCCTGAACAGTTTCCTTACAAGTAATTTCCTGAGGCCCCGTGGAGAAGTCAAGAACCGTGCAGAATGTGAACACCCAAAATCTGGGGCTTATGCGGCCAGGCCTCTGGCGGCCTGACGATATGTGGCTGGCGGCAGGCCGCCGGGGTTGGCAGTATAGATTCGCCGACGGTTATAGTAGGTCATGATGTACCGGAACACGATGTTCTTAACCTGTGCCATGGGCATCTGCTCCGTCCGGATTCGATAGAGTTTTTCTTTCTTCAGCGTAGCAAAAAAGCTCTCCATCCTGGCGTTGTCGTAGCAGTGTCCCGTACCGCTCATGCTTTGAACCGCGCCGTATTGCGCCAGCACCTTCCGAAATGAGGAGCTGGTAAATTGGCTGCCGCGGTCGCTGTGCAGGGTCATTCCATAGGCTCCCTGCGCCTGGCAGACAGGCCGGAAATCCCGGATACACAGCTCCTTCTTCATGTTGTCATCCATGGCAAGACCGACGATCTCTCCGTTATAACAGTCCAAAACTGCCGCCAGGTACAGCTTGCCGTCCTGACACTGGATCTGCGTGATATCTGTCAGCCACTTCCGGTTAGGAGCGTCTGCGGTAAAGTCCCGGCAAATCAGGTTCTCCGCCTTCTGCGCAGGGGTGCCGAGGAGCGCGATGGCAGGCCTTCACGCTTCATGGCCCGCCGTACGCTGCTGCGGCTTACCGCAATACCGCGCTGTGTAAGCGCCAGAAGGATTCGGCCAACACCATAATTGTCATTGTCCGGGTTTTGTGTATAAATCTCTCGTATTTTGACCAGAAGCAACTGCCATGGTTTTGGCTTGCCAGCCGACTGCAAAGAGCGGTAGTACCCGGATTCACTGACTTTCACAACCCGGCACATGGCATGAACGCAGAACCGCTCACGGCGCAGCGTGATGTACTCATACAACCGCTCCGGCTTTACCGTTTCCGGTCTTTGGCGAAAAAACCCAGCGCATCCTTGAGAATCTCATTGGCTTTCCGCAGCTCGGCGATTTCCTTTATCAGCCGGCGTTCGTTCTCGGAAAGCGGCGCGTCGCGGCGAATGCCGCTGCCGACGAAGGCGTGATCTCCCAATGCCTTTCGTTTTTGCCGCCGCTCCGCCAGAGAGTAGTACGGAATGCCCAGCTGTGCCGCCGCCTGCTTCACGCCGATTTCATCGGACAGCTTGACTGCTTCTTCTTTGAACTCCTTGTCATATTTGCGCATTGCAAACACCACCTTGTTCTTCCTTTGATTCTATCACTTTTGGGGTGTTTGTCCTCTGCACTTCTATGATATCCCTCCAAACAGCCGATCCAGAAACCCGCCGTTTTTAATAAAGCTTTTGGGTATCGTTTGACGGCGGCGTGCCCCTTTTCCAGCCGAGGTGGAATTCTTTGACCTGCAGAGCTGAAACATTTGTTTTGAAGTTTTGACGTCTTTGTGTGTAAGCTCAGGCACAAAAGGGCTGGCCATACCCTGCAAAAAGCATTCCAATGATGTTGTGACCAGAAACCGCTCACGGAACAGCCGATCCAGATTCTTCATGTAAGCCTCATCGCCGATGACGTCGCAGATCTGGCGACAGAGTGTGTCCAGGTCAGTGTGCGCAAGGGCACTGTCTATCCATTTATCCTGTGCCTGAATCGTTCACACTCTGCTTCGAGATAATCACGGCCAGGGATCGTATAAAGGACTCCCTTTGTGGACGTATCCTCACAATCAAGATGAACCGATAAATACTCGCGCGGCACATTGAATTTTCCAGCGAATAATGATATTATAATGTCAAAAACGCAGTTACATTTTAACTATATAATATCATCAATAGAGGCCAGAATATGAAACATCTTAAATACGGAGAATTCATTGCCGACACCGTCCAAAACATGCCTTTTGCGGCAGCAATCCCGACGGAGGTCATCGCCAATCAACTGGCGGAAAGGTTTATACTTTCGTATGACCAGGCCAGGAAGCTCACCAATGTCAAACTGAAGCGCATGGCTGATAGAGGTGAAATAGAGCGGTTTCAAAAGGGTATGTACTTCCATGTGAAAGAAACCGTTTTTGGAAAAGCTACCCCCGATATCGACAAAATGGTAATGAAAACGCTAACGGAACAAGATGGCGAAAAAATAGGCTATGAGTCCGGGGCGTCCCTGTTTAACAAGCTGGGACTGACAACCATGATTCCAAGAGATATTGAAATCACTACCAATCGATATAGGACAAATCTGCCGGAACGCTGCCATATCAAGGTGCGAAGGCCGCCCACGGTCATTACGGATCAGAATTGGAAATGCCTCCAGCTGATTGATGTGGTGAGTGCACTTCCGAATGCGCACATTGACTCGGATCATCCAGAGCAACTGTTGGCAGCGCATATAAAAAAGCAGCAGTTGGACGGACTTACCCTGATCCTTACAACTCGTCGATATTATCCACAGAAAGTTGTACTCAGGGTAATTGACTTGCTCGAATTAATCAATACTCCAGGTGAAATTGATGCACTGTAAAAGCCAGATGCACAGTATCTCCAAAAGCACTGCGATATGATTATAAAAAGTGGCGCTGAGCACGCCCACCCTGTTGCGGTTTAGTAGCCGACCTGACCACTCTCAAAAAGCTGGCGGACAAGCATGGCATCGCCATCCTGCTGATCCACCATCTCAGAAAGCAAAAGGACGCCGACCCGTTCAACCGCATTTCCGGTACGACGGGACTGTCCGGCGCGGTGGACGGCAGTTTCACGTTGGTGGAGGAACGGCGCGGCAGCGGCAAGGCCACGCTCTCCTGCATTGGGCGGGATATCGAGTATCGGGAGTTGGAGTTGTGCCGCGATGAAAACAACATCTGGAGCTGGTGTCCGACAGCCGTGAAAACCCGGAGCTGCTCCTGCCGAACTTCGTTCTCGGTGTTTCTGACTTTATGAAGGACAAGACCGAATACCACGGTACGCCAGACGAGCTGGCAAATGAGCTGGCGGCACTGATGGACAGAAAAGAAAAAAAGGTCACCAACCGGAATATCTCCCGGCTGCTGCTGCAAAACATCACGGAACTGAGCCGACGTGGCATCCGTTTTAGTCCCCGCAGGAGCAACGGGAAACGGTTCATCGACCTGTATGCGGCCTCACCCCGTGCCGATAGTGACGATACCGATGATAACGCTGCCGCTATCGAAAATATCGACCCTGTTGACCCTGTTGGCACTGGATAGGGATATCGCAGAGTATACCTTCTTGGATCAGGTTTGGCGGAATGCAGTGCGCAGAGAGAATAAGTATACCTTGTTGGCATAAACGGCGTGTGGTGCATGAAACCACCGCCCCCTTACTACACCTGGGCGGAGCAGTCCGCACACAGACGCTCGCGTTGCCCCCTACGGATAATAACGCTGCCGCTTTCACCAATATCTAGCCCTATCGGCACTGAATAACAACAAAATGTTCCCACTTGGTTCAAGTTTGAAAGCGCGGTGTAAAAAGTGAACCATGTTGGCTCACATTGCTTTAGTGCACAGGAGGATAAGACCGGTCCGAAGGAATCCGCCTTATCCTCCGAGACAAAACAACGCGCAGCCGACGGCCGCACCCAAGCGCCCACGTTGCCCCACGTCCGCTCCTGTGTCCGCTTTTCCGGACGAGTTGGCATCCGTACCACTCTGGAGCGCAAAACGCGCCGTGTCATGGATGTGCCCCGATGCCGCAGGAGAGCAAATAAGCGCTCGGAACAGTGGAAGGTGGCCGAACACCCTACGTGTGAAAAGAAGAGCAGGATAACGTCAGGTGACCGCGCGCGGCCCCCTGACGGCCACAACGCCCCGCAGTGCGGGGCGTGGAGCGAGGGTTCGCGGGTGCTGTAAACTGTGTCGGAGTACAGGGAACGGCCCCGTCCGGGACGTCCAAAGTAAAAAATATCTCGCCGTTCGGAGCTTTGTGCGGAGCTCCCAGATGGCGACCAACAAACAAAGGAGTGAATTTCAGATGACACAGAGCAAAAAAGAAAAGATCGGCATCCATATGAATCCCGACCTGGTGAAGCGAATCGACGCGGAGTATCCTCTGTACGGCTGCGCCAGACGGAGCGATTTTATGAGCCAGGCGGCGGCGTTCTATCTCGGCTTTCTTCATAATCAGGAGGACTCAGTGTATATGAGTAAAACGACACTCACCTTTCTGGAGAACCAGATAGCCAAGCTGGACGCCAAAATCTGCCGCCAGCTGTTCCGGATTTGCGTGGAGCCTTCCATGGTGGCCCATGTTACGGCGTGCCAGATCAAGGGCGTCACCGAGGAAACGCTGAAAGATCTCAGAAAACGATGTGTAAAGGCCGTGAAGCAGACGATCAGCAACATCCGGTATGACAAAATCTACGCGTTTCAAAACGACGAGATATGGACGGAGGAGGATGACCATGAGCCGGGAAACTGAAAAAATCACCGTTTCGCTGCCACCGGCAACACTGCGGCTTGCCAATGAGAAGTATGTGGCCTTCGGATTTCCCAATCGATCCGAATTTATTGACGCCGCCATCCGGGAGTATGTCAGCCAGGATCTGCTGCGGCAATTCAGCGGCGAGCTGGCCGAGATTTACGGTAGGCTGGAGCGCACCGAGATTCGGCAGTTAGAGGAGCATCTGTCAAAGCTGTCATACAAAACTGCCGTGGAGCTGGCGCTGCTGGCGTCGATTCTGGAGGTGCCTGACGCCGACACACAGAAGCTCCGGGGCAGGGCGATGAAGCTGGTCAACCAGAGCAGGGGCTACGTGCCGCTGAAAAATGCGCTTCGCAACAGGATGGAAATTGGCTATCTGGAGGGGCCGGAAGATGATTATGAACAAGAATGATAATTTTATGAGCAGAGAACAGAAAATTGCGCGGCACTATCTGGAAACCGGAGTTCTCGGTGCTTATGAAACAGCGGAGGTTGAGCATGAGGAGGAAAACGGGAAATACGCCCCCTGCTTTGACGAGCCATCCTGTTTCTTGATAAAACAGAGAGTACGACCGTTCGCTCCATGTGTATCGAGGGCAGGCGGTACTGGGTTCGCTCGGTACTCCCAGCGGCAGGGCATACCCCCACAGACAAACTCCTTACCCTGATCGACGCCGACCTCGAAAAAGAAACTCGTAACGCTTGAAATCAGTAGATTTGCGGCAGCCGATACGGCATGATGTGCATACCGTACCGGTTTGCCTCAAAAGAAGGAGGTTAAATTCAAGATGGCAAACCAAAAATACAACATACTTTACGGCAGGCTCAGTCAGGAGGACGAGCTCAAGGGCGACTCCAACAGCATCCAGAACCAGCGAATGCTTCTCGAAAAATACGCACAGGAAAATGGCTTCGCCAATGTGAAATTTCTTTATGATGACGGTGATTCGGGCATAAACTTCAACCGCCCAGTGTGGAACGACGTGATGAGAATGATTGAAAACGGTGAGGTTGAAACGCTCATTGTCAAAGACCTTTCCCGGCTGGACAGGGAGTATTTGCAGGTAGGATATTACACGGAAATCTATTTCCCTCAGAAGGGTGTCCCCGCTTCATTGCTGTCAATGACGGTGTCGATTCGCTTTACTCGGAAAGCAACCATTTCTACCGATGCGCAACTATTTCAATGAACTCTACGCCAAGGATACCAGCCGGAAAATCCGGGCGGTGAACCTGTCAGCGCCGGTGATAAAATGCAAGAAAACGCCGGTCAAAAAATGCAGGTTTGCAGCGGAGCGAATTCTGGAAAAGATCCGGGAGCAGGGCTTTGACGGCGGGCACAGCATCGTGCGAGAATATGTCCGCAACAAAAAGGAGCAGCTGGACGAAAAGGCAACGGTGCGGTTTGAGACAATGCCGGGGCTGCAAGGGCAGATGGACTGGGCATTTTTCGAGGATCACACCGTCATGGAGGGCGGAAAGCTGAAGAAGCTGTACTGCTTTCTGTTTATTCTCGGATACTCACGGGCACGGTACATAGAGTTTGTGACCGACATGAGCACAAACACACTGATCCGCTGCCATGCCAACGCGTTCCGGTATTTGGGCGGCTATCCGGAGGAAATCCTGTACGACAACATGAAACAGGTGGTCATCAAACGCCTGCTGAAGCAGGAGGACAGCACCCTGAACCGGCAGTTCGAGGACTTTGCCGGGTTCTACGGCTTCAAGCCTGTGCTGTGCAGGCCATACCGGGGCCAGACAAAGGGCAAGGTGGAGCGCACCGTACAGTTCGTCCGGGACAATTTTATGATTGGAATCAAGTACTCGTCTCTGGACAATCTCAACGGCCAGGCGCTGGCCTGGTGCAGCAAGGTCAATGGAAAGGTGCATGCCACAACAAATGAGATTCCCTTCGAGCGATTAAAAAAAGAGGGCCTCAACCCTCTCAAACGCGAATATATTATCGACAAAATTAACTTACGCAGGGTGCAAAAAGACTGCCTCATCTCGTACGGCGGTAATCAGTATTCCGTGCCATCAGAATACGCCGGCAAAGATGTGGCAGTCGTAGCGCTGGACAACCTGCTCGCCGTCTACCACGAAGGAAAGCAAATCGCCCTGCACCGGATATCCTATCAGAAAAAGGACATGGTCGTCAATGCCCATCACTACCGCAGGCTGACGGTCAAGCAGTCTTTCGACATCGAAAACACGCTGCTGGACGGTGACAACGTCATCGATTTTCCCATCCAGCCACATGATTTGAGCCGGTATGACGAGGTATTGTTATGACGGAACTGACGATGGAACGCCTCAGGGAGAACCTTGAAAGCCTGAAAATGAAAAACACGCTGGAGATCCTGGACAATTATCTTGAGAGAGCTGTAAAAGACGAGCTTAACATCGTGGAGGTGCACGACCATATCTTTGCAGAGGAGGCGCTCAGCAAACGACGGCGCGCCTATGAAAAACAGGTGCAGATGTGGGGCTTTCCCATCAAAAAGACGTTGGAGGACTTTGATTTCAGTTTTCAGCCCTCCATTGACAAGCGGCAGATCGAGGAACTGGCCACCATGCGTTTTCTGGAGAATGGAAAAAATATCGTCTTTCTCGGCCCGCCCGGCGTGGGCAAGACCCATCTGGCCTCGGCGCTGGGGATGGTCGCCGCCAGGCATCGATTCTCCACTTACTACATTAACTGCCACTCACTGATTGAGCAGCTCAAAAAGGCCCATTTTGAAAACCGTCTTCCAGATAAGCTCAAAACTCTGGGCAAATACAAGCTGCTCATCATCGACGAAATCGGGTATCTCCCAATGGATATTCAGGGGGCGGACCTGTTCTTTCAGCTTATTGCCAGACGGTATGAAAAGATCTCAACAGTCTTTACCTCCAACAAGACCTTTTCCCAATGGAACGAGATCTTTGCTGATGTCACCATCGCCTCCGCGATACTCGATCGTGTTCTGCACCACTGTACCGTCGTCAATATCAAGGGCGAAAGCTACCGGCTAAAAGAACGCAAAGAATATATGAAGCAAAAACAGCACATCGTCAATACCCTCTTCGAGCAGGGACAAAACTAATTTTAGGACATTCCCTCGCCGCTGTTTTCCTACATTTTTTAACCGGCGAAAAACTGCAAATTCAAATCGGCGTTGACAGATTCGCATCGTCTACCGAGACGTGGGCGTCATGGACAGCGTGGAACAGGTAGCGGAAGCTGCGGAAAATATGGAGCAAGCGAATATCGCATAGAAAGCGTATGAGGCGGGCGACTTTCGTCGCCCGCCCCTTACATAGGCTGGTTCATAATGTGTCCCTGTGAACGCTAACAGAATGGTTACGAGGTTTTCTTTTGCCAAAGAAGTATGGGCATTTAATTATGAACACAAGGAGCGTGACGATCGACCGGAAGACCATTTTTGCTGAGCCTGAAATTTAGCAATGCACATTTGTCGTGTCCTCTCAGCACATACTAGCGTATTACAGATTTCAATATCAAGAGAAATTCAAGAGTTTTTTCTTCTCTTGTAAAGAGCATAACGTCCTCTAGGAAATCAATCCTAGAGGACGCTACCTGTATACAGGGCATCTACCGTGGGGCAAACTAAACTGCGGGTGTCTGATTCTTTTATAACAAAGAAGACTATCCGGAATCCATATTTAGAAATGCCACACGCACATGCAATATTCTGCTAGCGTGATTCAAATCTATTAGTTGACACCCATAGGAGAAAAGTGGATATGTAAATCATTTCAATGCGCGTAATGTGTGAATCTCATGGAAGAAAACCACAGCCGCTAGAATAATTACAACAGGCAATGGATAAAGATAGGTTAATGTCAATGGTTGCATCATCGCTTTTTCATTGGGTATCCACCCTCCCCAGGGATTGTACAGGATAGAAGGAATTGAAATCAAATAAAACATGTACAGGAGAAGCCCCAGTTTCGCAAGCAATATACTACGTTTTTCCCAAGCTAGGAAATTAAGAATGCAGCAAAGTATAATGAGTACTGTGCAGACAACTGCCATCATCGTAAAGTAATTTCCAATGAAGTATTCTATCTGCATAGCTGCAAATGCTGTTGCGATAAATAAAAGGAAAAACGGAATTGCATTTGTGATTGTCTTATGCTGATTCATGAAAGCATCTCCAATAATATTTCAATTATGCGCTTTGTGTCAAGATGTGTGAGGTGTAAATATTGTCACGATAATAGGTAGTACCAAATACTGTGACGCTACTGGAGAAAAACTCAAGACTGATTCCAGTGTCCTCTGCCACAGATTGAGCGATTTCAAAATAACCGCTTAGCGTCATGCGTAATCTAGTCGAATCAATAATGTTTGCTGTTGTTGAACCGGAAAATGTGAAAGTTCCAGCTCCATACGGATCTGCGCCTCCCGTTGAATCGCAATCCGCCCAAGTCTGTCTATAGTGAGAAGCAACCACGACCGCTTGCACATAATAAATTGCTGATAGGCCACAATCGTCTTCATAAATTTGAGATACGCGACCATATATGGTGACAGTCTCATCGCCGTTGCCGACAGAAGTGTCACCCTCCCACAGATTAGGTGTGATAGGCGCAATTGCGCGTGCTGCTCTTTTAATGTTTGCATCAACAAATTGCTCTGCTTCTGTATAAGATATATTTTCGTGGCGCGCCTTATCAGCAATGTATTCTTCGCGTGTAATAGTTTCAAACGAGGCGTCATTCAAAAATCGATCAATCTGCATCACAATTCCGGCTTCGGTGCTGGTACTTGTGGAAATATTTGAATCCATTGCCCATGTAGGAATGCACAGAGATAGCGACATGACCAAAGTCAGAGCCAAACTCAACAGTTTCTTTTTCATTATAATACGCTCCTTCTCTTTCCTTGTAAAGTTCTATAATAGATTTTTGTCGGGACTTCTTTCTGGAACCGGCGTTCCGCTTTCCTACTGCACGGGACTCGCCCCCTTCTTTCCAAAGTAGTACCTGCCTGCTTTTACAGGTAGCTGCTTCCGGAAGATAAACACCACCTCCGCCTCCATCTTCAATTTAAGTTATAATAATGCTTGAAACCAAACAATTATGTATTGCATAAATTATAGCTCGCATTAATAAGCATGTTAAGCACCAATAATAAATACTTGAAATTATCAATTGACATTTGACTTATCTACGAATAAAAAAAGTCAAAGAGGTGACTCATATGCTTACACTTTCTCCCACTGAATATGAGATTTTATCGCTGCTTTGGGCGTCGGAACGGGGACTCACGGCGGCGGAGATCAATACGCTTTCTCCAGAGAAGTCATGGAAAGATATTTCTATCCACATTATTATCAACAACATGCTTTCCAAAGGCGCCATTAAGGTGGACGGTATGGCTCAATCCGGCCGCGTTTACAGCCGCACTTTTACTGCGGCCGTCACGCCCAAGGAGTATTCGCTCATGCAGGTTCAGAAAAACGCAGCGTGCGCGAAGAATGCAAGTGCTGTCTACACAGGGCTTTTCTGTGCTCTTGTTGACAGTGACAGCATTTCCATCGACGACATTGAATAAATCGAAGAGATGATCCAGCAGAAAAAGAAGGAGCGTCAGGAATGATTACGGAATTCTCGCTGGTGACGTCCGCTCTGTGGGGAACCATCATTCTGGCCTCCGGCGCTTTTCTAACGAAAAGCAAGTGGTTTATTCGGCGGTTTGGTATTTCCGGTTTTCTTGCTGTTATGCTGACGGGTACAGTTCGGCTTCTCTTCCCTCTGGAATTCTCTCATACGCCTGTATTGCGGAATACAGTTCTTATGCCTTTTTTACTGCCAATTTTTCGCGGTGAGGCATTCCCTCATACTGGCATCGGTACCACATATAAACAGCTGATCCTTTTTGTATGGGGACTGGTTTTTGTCTGGTGATATTGATTGGCAGTATCATCCGTCAGGAAAAGCAGTTTTTCTGAATGAGATTTACCGAATCGGCACAATCGAATTCTTCATAAATTGCAAGGCGGCAACCGCTGTAAGATTCTAGTGTCTGAGGAAATTGCCTCGCCGGTGCTCGTTGGGCTGTTTCATTCTTGCATCCTGATGCCGGATGTGACCATTAGTGATGGACAGGCCCAATTCGTTCTCCGACACGAGCTGCAACATTATCTGCACGGAGATCTATGGAAAAAGATTTGCTGTTCCGCTTTTTGTGCATTTTTTTGGTGGAATCCGCTGACCTATATGATTCGGAGAAAACTCGATTACATATTGGAACTGAACTGTGATCGCCGGGTAGTAGAAAAACAAACTGAAGAAAAGCGAATTGAATACGCCGAAGCAACACTCTGCATTTTAAAGCAGGTAAAAAGCCATAAAAAAATACCCCATTGTTCCGTTGCGTTTGCAGATGGAGGGATATCATAGAAGTGCAGAGGACAAACACCCCAAAGGTGATAGAATCAAAGAAAGAATAAGGTGGTGTTTGCAATGCGCAAATATGATAAGGAATTCAAAGAAGAAGCGGTCAAGCTGTCCGATGAAATCGGCGTGAAGCAGGCGGCGGCACAGCTGGGCATTCCGTACTACTCTCTGGCGGAGTGGCGGCAAAAGCGAAAGGCCTTCGGAGATCACGCCTTCGTCGGCAGCGGCATTCGCCGCGACGCACCGCTTTCCGAGAACGAACGCCGGCTGATAAAGGAAATCGCGGAGCTGCGGAAAGCCAATGAGATTCTCAAGGATGCGCTGGTTTTTTTCGCCAAAGACCGGAAACGGTAAAGCCGGAGCGGTTGTATGAGTACATCACGCTGCGCCGTGAGCGGTTCTGCATTCATACCATGTGTCGGGTTGTGAAAGTCAGTGAATCCGGGTACTACCGCTCTTTGCAGTCGGCTGGCAAGCCAAAACCGTGGCAGGAGATTTATAATGAAAATCCGGACAATGACAATTATGGTGTTGGCCGAATCCTTCTGGCGCTTACACAGCGCGGTATCGCGATAAGCCGAAGCAGCGTACGGCGGGCCATGAAGCGTGAAGGCCTGCCGTCGCGCTCCTCGGCACCCCTGCGCAGAAGGCGGAGAACCTGATTCACCGGGATTTTACCGCAGACGCTCCTAACCGGAAGTGGCTGACAGATATCACGCAGATCCAGTGTCAGGACGGCAAGCTGTATCTGGCGGCAGTTCTGGACTGTTATAACGGAGAGATCGTCGGTCTTGCCATGGATGGCAACATGAAGAAGGAGCTGTGTGCCTGCCAGGCGCAGGGAGCCTATGGAATGACCCTGCACAGCGACCGCGGCAGCCAATTTACCAGTTCCTCATTTCGGAAGGTGCTGGCGCAATACAGTGCGGTTCAAAGCATGAGCGGTACGGGACACTGCTACGACAACGCCAGGATGGAGAGCTTTTTTGCTACGCTGAAGAAAGAAAAACTCTATCGAATCCGGACGGAGCAGATGCCCATGGCACAGGTTAAGAACATCGTGTTCCGGTACATCATGACCTACTATAACCGTCGGCGAATCTATACTGCCAACCCCGGCGGCCTGCCGCCAGCCACATATCGTCAGGCCGCCAGAGGCCTGGCCGCATAAGCCCCAGATTTTGGGTGTTCACATTCTGCACGGTTCTTGCCTTCTCCAGACCGTCAGACACTACGTTGAGACTACTGATAAAGTTTTGTCGTCCGTGCGAATTGCGATTTTAACCGATTTCCACGATTCATCTTATGGGAAAAACGAGAAAACTTTGATTGAGACAATTCAGAAGCAAAACCCTGACCTGATTCTTTTGGCCGAAGACATCGCGGACGACGAGCGGTCCCACAACGCAACGAAGCAGCTTCTCTCCGTGATTGGCTCAGAGTATCCCTGTACCGGCAATCATGAATATTGGCCAATGAAATCAATGCAATCGAAGATATCATCCGCTCCTATGGCGTGACGGTTCTGGAAGGTGATTCCAAGATCATTCAGACAGGCAAACAGAAAATCAGGCTGTGCGACATTGACGATCCTGACGGTTTCCGTTCTGCCTATCACACTGACCGTGATGCAGCGGAAAGCTGGCAAGAACAATTTGACACTTGCAAAGCCCAAACGGGCGATGATATTTATTCCATTCTGATGTCACACCACCCGGAGCTGGTGGAAGAATACCAAAGCAGATGGCCACAATTGGGAGAGTATAGTACCACTTTTTCGGCCTCCGCCCTTAGGCCCTTTGCTTCTTCCCGATAATGTTCAAATAGCTCTTGCGGGAGAAATCGAATGGTAAGCGCAATCAGAAAAGGAAGCAAAATTTGTCCTTCATACACAAATACCGCTGGGATATCGTTTTCAACTGTCTTGCTTTTTTTAATCCATAGTCATTATCCTCTCAGGCTTCACATTCTGTTATTCGCCTATTCGCCAATTTGAATCAAACGAGAGCTGCGTGTGTTCTCATTCAGGCGATGGGAGATAGACAATACGGTCCGCCCCTCACACGCCCGCTCCAGAGCCTGAAACACCCGCAACTCAGTTTCACTGTCCAGATTTGCGGTGATTTCGTCCAGAAGTAAAATTTTAGGCTGAGCCGCAACCGCCCTTGCAATGGAGAGAAGCTGAAACTGGCCTTGGGAAAAGGTGATTTTCTCCACCGGCGTGTTGTACCCCTGTTCCAGCTCCACGATATTTTCATGCAGGCCTACCAGCTTTGCGGCATCTTCAATCTGCTCCTGACCGATGGAATCATCAAACAGAGAAATTTGCTCCGCAACCGTTCCGGCGACCGAATGAAAGGTTTGCTCCACATAACCGAACAGCTTTCTTTTTTGCTTGTCTGAAATTTGGGCGGCATCAATGCCATGGATCAATATTTGCCCTTTTTGCGGAGCATACAGGCCAAGAATCAACTTGAACAGCGTGCTTTTTCCGGCACCGGTTCTGCCTGCAAATGTGACTGCTTCGCCCCGCTGTACAGAAAAACTTATATTCTGTAAGACTACCGTTTTATCGTCATATCCAAATTTTACATGGTCAAAGCTGATCGCTGATTCCCCGTTTTCGTCGGACAGCTCCCTGTTCAGGACGTCCTCCGGTGCGGTGCGCTCTGTTTCAGACAGAAATTCATTGATTCGTTTCACTCCTGCCACAGCAGACTGAATATTCTGGATCTCCATGCCGATGCTTTCAAGCGGCTCAAACACTTTGCCCACATAGGCGATGATGGCAACCGCCGTACCCACGGTAATTCCAAAAAACTGCTGCATCCCGCCACCCAATGCGGCGAACACCATCATCCCTGCAATCACGCAGGAGCTGATAAAAATGACGATGGGAGAATAAATGGAATCATACAGATTGGACTTATCGAGGGCACGGTAGCTTTCCTCGATATAGGAATCATACTTTTCTTCCATGTACTTTTGCCGAAACAGGGTATGAATCGTGCGGATGTTATGAATGGTTTCGGGCACATGATTGTTTACCTTGCTGACGGCGACACGGTTTTCAAGCTGCGCCTTGAGCATTCGCTTTTGAAACAGACGCGTCATGGCAAACAGCGCCGGAGTCACCAAAAGCATCAGGATACCAAGCCCGGTGCTTTTATAAAAGATGACCACAAGAATGCTCAATACCTTAAACGTATCGGCAATCATCCCGATAATACCGTTTGTAAAGAGAGAATCCACCACATCCACATCATTGACAAAGCGAGAGGTGATCTTGGCGGGGGCATGCTTTGTAAAATAAGCCGCAGGCAGTCGTTTCAGTTTGGCGCAAAGCTCGCTGCGCAGACTATGGGTCATCTTTTGCCCGAACACCGTAATCATCACGTTCTGGCCTGACTCCAGCAAATCAGAAAGTGCCAGCAGCCCAAAATAGCCAAGGGGCAGCACAAGGGGAACGGCCTGCCGCCCGGTCAGCCGGTTTATGATCTGCTCCAGAACAAGGGGAGGAAACAGAGCGACTGCCACGCAGGCGGCGATGAGAATTCCGGTGAGAAGTGTCATCCCTCTGTTTTGGAAAATGGTCTTCTGGAAAACGACGCCAAGTCCGTTCCTATTCTTCATGGTCTGCACCTCCCATTGCCTGCGCCTGATAGAGTGTCTTATAGGCGCTGTTTCCCCGCATCAGCGCGGAATGAGTGGAAAATACACTCATGCCATTCTCCAGAAAGAGCACATGCTCCAACTGCGGAAACAGCTGTAAACGGTGGGAAATTAAAATAACGATGCGGTCTGCGGCAAGCAGGCGCAGATTTGCAAAAATCTCACGTTCGGTCTTCTGATCCACCGCGGAAAAGGGGTCATCTAAAATTAAAATCTGCCCCGCATGATAGCAGGTGCGGGCCAGCGCAAGGCGGGATTGCTGACCGCCCGACAGACGGACTCCGCCGCTGCCGACGGAGGTATCCGCTCCCTGCGGCATTTTACAGATTTCATCTGCCAGACATACCGTTTGCAGGCAGGGGGCTATTTCGCCTTTTTCACCCAGACGAATATTTTCTTCAATACTCTCCGCCATGAGCTCCGGTTCATGCCCAAGGTAGGACAGCAGCCGGCTGCGCTCGTATAGACTCAGCGTTCGCAGTTCGCACCCGTCTACCTCAATGCTGCCCTTGTAGGGAAGTTCCCCCAGCAGCGCCTTGCCCAGCATGGATTTCCCGCTGGCAACTGCTCCTGTCACGCCGATGATTTGTCCAGGCTGTGCGGAAAAAGAAATCCCGAGCAGCACCTGCGGCCCGTTTTCCCAGTGCAGGGACAAATCCCGCACTTTAAGCGATACCCCGGCAGAAAAATCCATATCGGACAGAGTCGACTGCTCCACATACTCTTTCATAAGCGGTTTGATTCTCGCCCAGGAAATCTGTGCCTTTTGAACGGAATTAAACAGCTTGGCAGCCTTGGACGACTTGAGCGCCATTTTGGCAAAGCAGGACAGGAATGTGGTAAAAGCAGCTATATTCCAGTTGCTCCAGCCAGTCCCGGCGACATTTTTGCCGCCCAGATACAAGACAAATACCACACCGCACATGGATATGATGTGGTAGAGCGGCTGCATGGTGTTCTCCCAAAAATTTGCTGCCACCGCACACTTTTCGTAGTCTCTCAGATACCCCTCATAAGCCAGGTCCCTGCTTTCATCACAGCCGTAAATGCGATAGGTAACCGCATTGGAGACTCTGTCCATCGTGGCGCCGTTCAGTCGTTCGGCGCTTTTTTTGTATGCCCCGTTGGACTGTGCCACCCGGTGCTTCAAACATCCTGCGATGAAATAAGCGATCGGGGTAAAGGCACAGGCAATCAGCGCCAGATGCCAGTCGTAATAAAACAGCATGGCCAAGTACGCAATCAGCACCACGCCGGTATCAAACACCTCTGTGGTAAACTTCCGCATTCCCTCCGCGCAGGCATCCACATCCGATACCGCTTTGGTCATCACCGTTTCAATGCTTTCCCGCTCCAATTCCTCCCTGCTCATGTTCACAAGGCTGTTGTAGAGCATATGACGCATGTTACGGCTGGTATTATTCGCAAAACGGCGCACATAGAAGCGCTTCACGCAGCGCATGACCTGCACGGCTAAAATAACCATCAGATAGACCGCCGCCAGTGACAGCATGGCGGAAAAGGGTTCACGGCCGCCCATAACGTCGAACAGGCACTGGGCCAGGCGGCCCTCAAAATAGGGCCCCGCAATCATTCCCACATTGTAAAGGATGCCGGAAACCGTGACCAGCGTAAGCGACCAGCGTTCCAATTTGAAGTAGGACAGAATAAGATCAGGCTGAGAAACCTGTTTGATTTTTTGATTCGAGCGGCTCATTTTCCTCCGCTCCCTTCTAAAAAGCGGTGAGAGAGGTTTGGAAAGTCCGCCTTGCTCTCTGCCTTGGAGCGCGCGTAAAGGATGTTCAGCAGCCGGCAGAACTCGGTATTTTCCTCGGGAGACAATGTTTCCTGCAAATATTCATAATAAAGAGCTTCAACGGAAGCCTTGGAGTTCTTCAGCCGGTCGGCCTTTTCGGTGGCATAGAGCAGCTGGCTGCGCCCATCGACAGGGTTTGCCTTTCTGATAAGATACCCCTTTGCCTCCAGATTGGCGGCACGGCGGGCAGCGGCTCCTTTATCCAATGTGAGAATCTCCCGAATGGCAGCCTGTGTGATACCGGGATTCTTGCGAACCACATGGATGAAATCATATTCCGCAGTTCCAATACCGTCCAGCTTCAGCATACGGGCGGTAAACTTATTGACTTCACGGGCAATCTTTGTGATTTGACGTTTAGTAGCATCCATAACAGCACCTCAGGCATAAAAAGATGTAGTATCAACTATATTAGATGATACTACATCTTTTATTTTCTGTCAACGAAAATGAATATTAAAGGATCTAAGGGAGGTTTGAAGAGAAAACATGTTCACCATGTGAACAAAAAAACGGAGAAAAATGGTATGATAAAATTCGCGCACCTGCCTTCGACAAGGATACTCTGGAGCGTCGTAGGGATGTAATGAAAAAGCAGGCCTACTTTCATTTAGGGGAGTTGGCCTGCTAAATGAATATATTTAAAGTTTTCCAATTATGCTCTGGAGGGTGGAGGAATATCATAGAAGTGCAGAGGACAAACACCCCAAAAGTGATAGAATCAAAGGAAGAACAAGGTGGTGTTTGCAATGCGCAAATATGATAAGGAGTTCAAAGAAGAAGCGGTCAAGCTGTCCGATGAAATCGGCGTGAAGCAGGCGGCGGCACAGCTGGGCATTCCGTACTACTCTCTGGCGGAGTGGCGGCAAAAGCGAAAGGCCTTCGGAGATCACGCCTTCGTCGGCAGCGGTATTCGCCGCGATGCGCCGCTTTCCGAGAACGAGCGCCGGCTAATAAAGGAAATCACGGAACAGCGGAAAGCCAATGAGATTCTCAAGGATGCGCTGGGCTTTTTCGCCAAAGACCGGAAACGGTAAAGCCGGAGCGGTTGTATGAGTACATCACGCTGCGCCGTGAGCGGTTCTGCATTCATGCCATGTGCCGGGTTGTGAAAGTCAGCGAATCCGGGTACTACCGCTCTTTGCAGTCGGCTGGCAATCCAAAACCATGGCAGCTGCTTCTGGTCAAAATACGAGAGATTTATAATGAAAATCCGGACAATGACAATTATGGCGTTGGCCGAATTCTTCTGGCGCTTACACAGCGCGGTATTGCGGTAAGCCGCAGCAGCGTACGGCGGGCCATGAAGCGTAGAGGTCTGCTCCATCGCTCTCCCCGTCACCCCGGGAATCTGACAAGAGCAGACTTGGCTGCGCAGAAGGCGGAGAACCTGATTCACCGGGATTTTACCGCAGACGCCCCCAACCGGAAGTTGCTGACAGATATCACGCAGATCCAGTGTCAGGACGGCAAGCTGTATTTGGCAGCAGTTCTGGACTGTTATAACAGAGAGATCGTCGGTCTTGCCATGGATGACAACATGAAGAAGGAGCTGTGTATCCGGGCTTTCCGGTCTGCCTGCCAGGCGCAGGGAGCCTATGGAATGACCCTGCACAGCGACCGCGGAAACCAATTTACCAGCTCCTCATTTCAAAAGGTGCTGGCGCAATACGGCGCGGTTCAAAGCATGAGCGGCACGGGACACTGCTACGACAACGCCAGGATGGAAAGCTTTTTTGCGACGCTGAAGAAGGAAAAGCTCTATCGAATCAGGACGGAGCGGATGTCCATGGCACAGGTGAAGAGCATCGTGTTCCGGTACATCATGACCTACTATAACCGCCGGCGAATCTACACTGCCAACCCCGGTGGCCTGCCGCCGGCCATGTATCGTCAGGCCGCCAGAGGCCTGGCCGCATAAGCCGCAGATTTTGGGCGTTCACATTCTGCACGGTTCTTGACTTCTCTAGGGATGTGAGCGGTCGGTATGCGATACCACAAAAAAGGTGTGTTTGCCTTTCGTCCAACGCATGGCAAGATCATAGCCGATTTTGAGCGCGGTTTCCGCGTCCACTTCACTGGGAACAAAGGACTGCCGGATCTGATAGCACAGAACGTCGGCGTTCTTTTTCAGTTCCCGTCCCGTGATGGCTTTGTAATATAAAGCGCATAAGTAAAACCCCTTTCATCAACAGCATTTGTTTTATCTTCCCTATATTTTACCATCAGGGGTAAGGAGAACAATGTGCAAGCCCTTCGGATTGCTGGGCCGGTTGAGATACCCGGCTTCCGAGTTGGTGTGACTTATCCGCTTGTGGGGATACCGCTGGTCCCGCTTGATCTGTTTTGTCCGTTTTTTTGAAGTCGGCCCGTTTTACAGGCATTACATGCGTGGAGCCCATTCCTACCAGTCGTTCGCTGGCAGGTCCTGCGGCGATGCACTGGTGTACCGCCTCCCCGAACAGCCGTCGAAATGCAGGGCGACGGTTCTGCGAGATTGTCGAGTGATCCGGCACTGGGTCAAACAAGTTCAATCCAAGGTAACAGCGCAGGGTAATGTCTATCTGGATGCGCTGTTCAATCTGCCGCTCCGACGGGATGCCATATACGTATCTCACCAGCAGATATTTCACTGACATCACTGGGCCGATGGGCATCCAAAAAAACGGCTGATTTTCACTTGCAATGAAATTGCGGAGGTTCTTGACACAACCGGATTGAACACCTGTATACAATCACTTTGTTCACGGGAATGCGCGAAGTGGAAGTGCTGGGGCTGACATGGGATCGCATTGACTTTGAGCGCGGTAGGCTTTTCATTAAGCAGCAACTGCGGCGGGTACAGAAAAAAAGCTGGCAGATATTATTTTTCACCGTCCAAAAACAACAAAAGCCGTGTGCTGGCGCTGGCCCCGCCTGTGATTCGACTGTTTCGCTCGCAAAAGCTAAAGCAAAACGGTATGCGGCTGCAAGCCGGCGAGCTGTGGATGGAAAAACAATCTGGCCTTTTCTAACCAGACCGGGGGCTTTCTCTCTTACCGCACCGTGTATGATTGCTTCAAACAAGCCGTTACCAAAATTTGAGTACCGAATACTCGCTTTCACGATTTCCGCCATATCTACGCCGCATCTGCGATTTACAAGAGGAATTATACTTGCCCTTGACGCGACCTCGTACAGTAACTACACGCAGGTCTCCATGGCGGCCTTTGTAATCTCCATCAGTATGTTTGGCAACATGCAAGACGGGCGGCTTTCTCCTTGATTAATACTGCTTTTGAAATGGCCGACCGAAAAAGGAAGCGGAAAGAAATACGATTGTGACTTGCCAAGAACTTATTCATGTGTTATAAAAAATGAAAAGACTGCATATGCGAACGGAATGTAAAGCTGATTAAGAACTTAAAAAGCTGGTTTTAGACGGGTAGAAATATCCCGAAAGAGGGAGGAAGATCGGAAAGTCATGCTGGAGAAACAGTTGCCATATAAACACAGAGTATATGAAATTCTAAAAAAAGAAATTTTGAGTGGCCATTACAAGCCTGGCGACGTGTTGAATGAACGGAAGCTGTCCGAAAATCTGGGCATCAGCCGCACCCCTGTTCGGGAGGCGCTTCAAATGCTGGAACAAGATGGCTGGCTGCAGATCGAGACTTATAAGGGTGCGGTGGTTCGGGAGTTCGACTGGCGCTATATGCAGGAAACGGCCCGCATTCGTTCCGCTTTGGAAGTCTGTGCCATCGAGGATGCGGCCGCGCATATCACCGAGAGTGACCTGGCTTTGTTGGAACAGATTCAAGAGGAACAGCAAAAAGTGCTGGAAAATTTTGATTTGGAAGCGTTTATCATGCAGGACCGGCGATTCCATACCTGTTTGTATAAACTCAGCGGCAATCACCAACTCATCCGCCTGCTGGAGAATTATTATGATATTTTCCGCTTCCTGGGGACACAGGCTGTCATGAATTCGGTGGAGCGGCGGCTCACCACGCTCTTGGAGCATCAGGCCATTTTAGACGCACTGAAGCGCCGCGACATTGCAGGGGCGGTGCAGGCTATGAAAGACCACATGCGCCATACGGAGGAAAATATGCAAAACCACCGTGCCCGTGCGCTGGCAGTGGAGTAATCGGCAAGAAGAAATTCTATTAGACCGATATTTTATGAAAGAGCAGGTGATCTCACCCAAAAGAGCACGGGCGAAACATCGAGCGGCATCCTTGCGGCTTTTTTGCGTTGGACCTTTGTGTAAAATGTGAAATGCCGACGTTCTTTTTGACAAATAGAATAATTTTTACAAGACCAAAGGTGAATTTTCAGTCTTTTATTGACAGATTTCCAGCAATGTGCTATATTTTCGGCTAGTGGTTGGTATATGGTATACCAAATACCAAATACAAAACAGGCCGTCGGCCCGCTCCGCCGGCAAAATAGGGAGGATTTTCATGAAAGTCAGCATGATCCAAATGGATATGAAGCTGGGCTCGCCGGAGGAAAACTTTGCCCATGCCGTGGAACTGGTTCGTCAGGCTGCTCTGGCTAAGCCGGATGTTATTACTCTGCCAGAGACATGGAATGTGGGCTTTTTCCCAAAAGAAAATTTGGATGAGCTGGCGGATCAGGACTGTGCCCGTGCAAAAGAGACCTTCTCGGCCTTGGCTGCGGAGTACCGCGTCAATCTCATTGCCGGTTCCGTAGCCAATCGAAAATCCGATGGAAAGGTATACAACACCGCCTGCGTCTTCGACCGTACCGGATCCCTGATTGCCCAGTATGATAAGATTCACCTGTTCAGCCCCTCTGGCGAGCATACATATTTTCAGCACGGAGAGGAACCCTGCAATTTTGAACTGGACGGAATTCCCTGCAGTCTGGTCATCTGCTATGACATTCGTTTCCCCGAGCTGATTCGCACGGAAATGCTGCGGGGTTCCAAGGTGCAATTTGTCGTTTCCCAGTGGCCGGAGGCCCGGACGCTGCACTGGGACACCCTGAATCGCGCACGGGCGATAGAGAGCCAGTGCTACCTTTCCTGCACCAATTCCGTGGGTACCGCCGGAAGCGTAAAGTGCTGCGGCCACTCTGCCGTATATGCCCCCATGGGCGAGTGTTTGATTTTGGGCGGCGGCGACGAGCAGATACTCACCGCCGAGATGGATATTTCCGCGGTGGAGCAAGTGCGCGGCAGCATCAATGTCTACCGCGACCGAATTCCAGGGGCCTATCATATCTGAGACCCCTGCTGTCCGGAATCATGCAATGCGCATATGACTGGAAGCTTTAAAAAGAGAAGGAGAAACGATAATGAGCTGTATGACCTTTACCTTGCAGGCGGGCGGCAAAGAGGTGCCCCTGACTCTGGAGTACGAGCGTGTTTTCGCAATCGGCTACGCGGGCCGGAACATCGAGAAAACCATGGAACACATTAAGGAGCTGGAACGTGATCTGGGCGTTCCCTCGCCGAAAAAGATCCCCACGATCTTCCAGTGCGGCAACTATGTCCTGACTCAGGAGAAGGATCTGGCTTTCTTGGGTGAGAAGACCTGCGGTGAGGTGGAATACGTCATCGTGATGAAGGACGGAAAAATCTACATCGGACTTGGCAGCGACCACACCGATCGCGAGCTGGAGGCGCAGAGCGTACCCAAGGCGAAGCAGATCTGCCCGAAGCCCATATGCCCGGTTCTGTGGGATTATGAGGAGATGAAAGACCACTGGGACGACGTCGACCTGAACTCATGGCAGACCGTGGACGGCAGGGAAGTCCCTTATCAGAAGGGCAAGCTGGCGGACATCCTTCCAGTGGAGACCATCCTGAAAGAGTTGAAGGACCGCGTGGGCGATATCGATAACTGCGTGATTTTTTCCGGCACGGTACCCGTTTTGGACGGTTTTCGTTACGGCTCCAATTTCCGCTATGAGATGGTGGATGAGGTGCTTGGCAGAAAGTTAACATCCGATTACAATGTAATCGTAATTAGTGAAGAGGAGAGATAATGATGAAAAAGTTTTTGAGTCTTGTATTGAGTCTGGCTATGACCGCCACCCTGTTGGCAGGCTGCGGCGCTCCCGCGTCTTCTGCTCCCGCAGGTTCCGCTTCCGCGGGCTCCGGGTCCACTATTTCCTTGAAAATTGCCACCACAGGCAATGAAAAGCATCAGTCTACCATTGCCGCACAGGCGTTTGCCGATAAGATCGCAGAGCTGTCCGGCGGACAGATCACCGCCACGGTCTATCCCAACAGCCAGCTTGGCAGCGAGCGTGAAGCCGTGGAGGGTGTGCAGCTTGGATCGGTGGAAATGACGGTCGTCACCAGTGACGGCGCTCTGCCCAACTTCGTCCCCGAGACGCAGGTCCTGTCCATCCCCTATATGTTCGAGACCAAGGACGAGGCCTATTATGTGCTGGATAACTTCCTGCAGGACGAGCTGGCTCCCAAATTCGAGGCGCAGGGCATTAAGCATCTGGCCTTCTGTGAGTTGGGTTTCCGCTGCTTCACCAACAACAAGAAGGAGATCACCTGCGCCGCCGATCTGTCCGGACTGTCCATCCGCGTACAGGAGGCCACCATCTGGTTCGCACTGGCCGACAGCCTGAACTTCATTGCCACGCCCATTGCCTTCAACGATTTGTACACTGCACTGCAGCAGGGGACTGTGGACGGACAGGAAAACCCCATCACCTCCATTGCCACTTCCGCATTTGACGAGGTGCAAAAGTATATGTGCTTGGATAACCACACCTACGGCGCCGAGAGCATCATCATGAACCTGAAACTGTACAATAGCCTGACCCCCGAGCAGCAGGGGTGGGTGGATGAAGCGTCCGCTTACGCGAGAGACTATCAGCGCGAGAAGGTCAGCTCTATGGAGAACGATTATCTCCAGCAGATCAAGGACAGCGGCGTGATCGTGTGTGAAGACCCCGATATCCAGTCCTTTAAGGATGCCACTGCCAATCTGTACACCCGCGACGACGTGGCGGCTTTGGTGGACCCCGCTTTGACCGAGGCTGTGATGGCGGCGGTTCAGGAATCCCACAACGGATAAAAGCAACTTTGACCTGTAGAATCGGCTGCCTCATTCGGGCAGCCGATTCCGGCGGGTCCCTTTATAAAAGGAGAGAGTATGAAGGCATTGAATCAAATAGTAGACGGACTGACCCGTTTCGTCATGGGAATCAGCGCCGCCACGGTGTTTGTTATCACTTTTGCGCAGGTCCTGTGCCGGTATGTCTTGAAATCCCCCCTCCCGTGGAGCACGGACATCCTGCGTCTGGCCTTCACGTATCTGGTGTTCTGGGGGGCGGCGTGGTGCGTCCGGGAAAAGGGAAACCTGAACGTGGACGTGGTGCTGACGGCAATGCCGGTCAAAATGCGGAAAGCTGTGGAAATTCTTATTAATATCATCCTGTGTGCTTTTTTTATATTTCTGATGGTCTACGGCGGACAGTTTGCAAAGAGCGGCCTCTCCCAGTCCACCTCCTATCTGCCTATCCCCATGACGGTCTATTACGCCAGCATTCCATCTGCGGCGCTAGTGATGCTGTTCTATATGGTGCAGATTCTAGTGGGACAAGTCCGCGATTTTAACAGAAAGGAGGCCGGTGAGAAATGATTTTTATTCTACTGCTGTTTGTCCTGTTTTTAGTGGGCATCCCCATCTGTTTTTCTTTGGGACTGGTCTCCTTGTTTGGAATCATGCAGGGTGGCTACCCGCTGACAGTGGTGGTGCAGCGCATGTTTACCGGCACCGACAGTACGGCGCTCATCGCCATCCCGCTGTTTATTCTGGCGGGCGGATTGATGGTGCAGGGCGGCATTTCCAAGCGGATCGTGGACTTTGCGGACGCTTTGATCGGCCATCTGCCAAGCGGCCTTGCCATGGTCAGCATTCTGGCCTGTATGTTCTTTGCCGCCATCACCGGTTCCGCTATCGCTGCCACCGCGGCCATCGGCGGAATCATGATCCCCATTATGGAAAAGAAGGGGTATGAAAATACCTTTTCCGCGCCGCTGCTGGCCTGCGGCGGTTCCATCGGCCCCATCATCCCGCCGTCCATCCCGCTGCTGCTGTACGGAACCATGGCTGGCGTCAGCGTGGGAAAGCTGTTTATCGGCGGCTTTGTTCCCGGCATCATCATGGGCGTGGGTCTGATGATTTACAGCTATGTCATCGGAAAAAAGCGGCATTATGTGGGCCGCGAAAAGCGGGCCACCACCAGAGAAATTGTCAAGACTGGAAAGGATGCGCTGCTGGCTCTGATCATGCCCATCATCATCATCGGCGGCATTCTTTCCGGCATTTTCACAGCCACCGAGTCCGGTGCCATCGCCTGTGCGTATGCTCTGATTCTGGGCCTGTTCGTTTACAGAGAACTGAAGCTGAAGGACTTGTTCGCTCTGTTTGTGGACTGTGCCAAGTCCACTGGCCAGGTGCTGGTCGTGGTGGCCTGTGCCAGTCTCTTTACGTGGGTCATCACCGTGGCGCAGGTACCTCAGACGGTCAGCGCGTTCCTCTCCGCCACCATCAGCAACAAATATCTGATGCTGTTGGTAATCAATATCGTGTTGTTGATTGCGGGTACCTTTATTGATACTACCAGCGCGCTGGTGATCTTCACACCACTGTTTTTGCCGCTGGTGCAGGCCATGGGCATCGATCTGATCCACTTCGGTCTGGTGATGGCGGTGAATCTGACCATAGGTATGTGCACGCCGCCTTTGGGCGTCTGCCTGTTTGTTTCCGGCTCAATCGCAAAGGTGAGCCTGAAACAGCAGATGCGGGATCTGCTGCCGATGCTGGCAGTATTGCTGGTAGTGCTGGTAATGATCACCTATATTCCGTGGACGGTGACATTTTTACCGAATCTGTTTGGCTGAGCGATCCGCCCACTATAGATTCGCACCGCCCGGTATTCTACCTCACGGAGTTGCTGAGCACTGGTTTATTTCCAGATTGTATCTGAACTCTGAATTCATTCAGACACAGCTGGAAAACGCAGTTTAATTCACTGCTCGCAGTCCGAAATGCGAACATCCCTTGACACGGCCTCAAAAGCCGGACGAATATAGGTAGACCAGTTGCCTTTTTAGCAGTGGGTCCGAGGTTAAAATCCCCACCAAATTACCAACACAAGACTTATTCCAACACATATGGTTTATTTTCTTCAACGGGTTTTCGGCTGTGTGATAAACCGCGAGTAACGGGTAAGCTAAAACCACTCGTCCTACAGGGCGAGTGGTTTTCTTTATCTACCTGCAGAGCAACCGGTAGCCTTGAATGTGGAGCTGCTGATCGAGCAGCTTCGGCAGTCGCTCGAGTTGGCGTCGGCACTGGCAGGTTTGATTGCAAAACCGGTTGGCTAATACCGTATTAGCCAAAACCGTTCCAAAACGTGGATAGCCCCCAAAACTGTTCCAGCAATATTAAGGTGACAAAGGAAAAATCCAGACGCGGTTTGCTGGTGGAAGCAAAATAATGAGCTGTACTTTTAAAACAAAAAAACACCATGTTTCTTTAGAAATACAGTGTTTTTGGTACGCTCACCCGGATTCGAACCGGGGGCCTTCCCCTTAGGAGGGGGACGCTCTATCCTGCTGAGCTACGAACGCAAATATGAAATTTGGTGCCGGAGGTTTTAGGTCACCTTCCGCTTAGAAGACGGACGCTCTATCCGGCTGAGCTACGGAAACATGTGAACTTCAGCTTCTGATAGTCCGCGAGGCGACGGATATACTCAGCCAGCAGTGTGGTAGGCGAAAAACGGAACTACTTGCTATTGTACCTGTTTTCCACCCCGCTGTCAATTGAAAACCGAACAACTTTGGCTGGTGGTGCGCCGTATTCCATCGGCTCTGCCTATGGTCGCCTGTATACAAAGCAAGGGGGCGAGGTGTCAAGGAACTTGGGAACGGATAAGATTATAAACGCTGGTTGCGGTATGAGAAAAAAGTATTTATAATGGTGCCAATGAAAACCAAAACCAGTCATCAGACGGGTGAGGAGAGGGGAGCGGAGAAACCGTGAGGAAAGTGGCGCTGGTTACCGGCGGAGGCCGAGGAATCGGGCGGGCGATTGTCCGAAAGCTGGCGGAACAGGGATACGATGTTGCCGTCAATTACCATCGAAGTCGCGCAGCGGCGGAAGAATTGGCAGAGGAACTGCGGCGGGCGGGGTGTAATGCTGCCGCATTTGGAGCGGACACGGCCGAGCCTGAGGCGGTGAAGGCGATGTTTCGGGCCGCGCAGGCCGCACTGGGACCGGTGGAGGTGTTGGTGAACAACGCCGGAATCGCCCTGCCGGGCGGGCTGTTTCAGGACGTGGACGACGGAACATGGAACCGGGCATTCGCTGTGAACGTGGGCGGAATGCGAAACACGATCCGTTCGGCGCTGCCCCACATGCTGCATGAGAAGCGGGGCAGCATCGTCAATATCTCCTCGATCTGGGGCTTGCGTGGTGCTTCCTGCGAGGTGACCTACTCCAGCACAAAGGCCGCGGTGGTGGGCTTGACCCGCTCTCTGGCGATGGAGTTGGCCCCGTCCCATATCCGGGTGAACGCAGTTGCCCCCGGCTGTATCGACACGGACATGGTTCGCTCTCTGGGCCGGGAGACGATGGATGCCCTGGCCGCGCAGACTCCTCTGGGCCGACTTGGGACGCCGGAGGATATCGCGGCGGCGGCCGCATTTCTGGCAGGAGAGGAGGCATCCTTTATCACTGGGCAGATTTTGACCGTTGACGGAGGATTTGTGGGCTGAGGCGGAGGAATGAGATTATTGCTTGCAGTCGACGTCGAGCCCTTCCCGAAAAGAGCTTGCGTAAACGAGCTTATTTAATACCGGAATATAAATTCATGAGATTTTCAGCGTCCAATTGATTTTAGACAGTTACGAGGGGAAAGCGCCTATTTTCAATGCAAAGCCGGTTCGGCTCGGCAGATGGCCCACGACGGAAGAAAAGCCTTGCCCGGCTGCTTGTGCAGCCGGGCAAGGTGGAAATTGCGTGTAGCAAAAGATCAGCCGTTGCAGACGGGGACAATCCAGCCCTTGGTGTCGGGAATCTTACCCCACTGGATGCCGGTAAGGGTGTCGTACAGCTTCTGGGTCAGGGAACCGATCTCACCGTTACCGATCTTGGCGGACTGATCCTCATAGTCCAGTTGCTTGACGGGGGAGACGACAGCGGCGGTACCGGTGCCGAAGACCTCCTCCAGCTTGCCGTTCTTGGAGGCCTTCATGATGTCAGCAATGGCCAGTTTGCCCTCGACGACCTCATAGCCCCAGTCCTTCAGCAGCTCGATGATGGAGCGGCGGGTGACACCGGGGAGCACGGTGCCGTCCTTATCCTGGGCCAAAGCGGTATAGAGCTTGCCGTCGATCTTAAAGAAGATATTCATAGCGCCGACTTCCTCGACGTATTTGCGCTCCACGCCGTCCAGCCACAGTACCTGGCTGTAGCCCTTCTCCTCGGCAATTTTGCCGGCCAGCAGAGAGACCGCATAGTTGCCGCCGCACTTGGTAAAGCCGGTACCGCCGGGGCAGGCGCGGACATAGGTGTCCTCCACATAGATGTCGATGGGAGCCAGACCAGCGGCGTAGTAGGCACCGGAGGGAGCGCAGATGATGATGAACTGATAGCTGGTGGATGCGTGGACACCCAGCTGAGCCATGGTGGCGATGGTGAAGGGACGGATGTACAGGGATGAGCCCTCGGAATGGGGAACCCAGTCCTTCTCAACCTCCACCAGAGCCTTGACGGCCTGTATGAAGTCCTCCACGGGGATCTCAGGGATGCACAGACGATCCTGGGTGTTGTTCATGCGGCGTGCGTTGCAGTCCGGACGGAACAGTTGGATCTTATTTTCAGCGGTGCGATAGGCCTTCATGCCCTCAAAGCACTCCTGCGCATAGTGAAACACGACGGCGGAGGGGTCCAGGGTGATGGGGGCATAAGGGACGATGCGGGGATCGTGCCAGCCCTGGCCCGCAGTATAGTCCATGATAAACATATGGTCCGTGAAGGTCTTGCCAAAACCCAGCTTGGATTCGTCGGTGGGCTTTGCCTTGGGGGAAGTGGTCTTGGTAATCTTGATGTTCAGCATTTTAAAACTCTCCCTTACGTTTATTTTGAAGTAATAAAGCAAAAGGCCCCCGCACCCCTGATAAACAGGGAGGCGAAAGCCAAACTTCCGTGGTACCACTCTCTTTGCCGCACATGCGGCCGCTTTTGTACGCTTTCGCGCACTGCCCCAATATCGGGAGGCACCCGTCACCGCCTACTGGGAAAGATTCCTGTTGGGCGGAACCGCTCCTGGGCCAGACCAATCAGGCCGCGTCCACTGCCTCGCACCGTACGGCAGTTCTCTGAAGCGGCGATCCTGACGGCAATTCCCATTCATTACGTTAGGATATTAAATTACTTATACGCTCCTCGCGGGGGAAAGTCAATTGTTAAAATGCACAGAAAGAAAACGCGGAAGGGCAGGTGGCTTGCCCGGCCGCCGGGGTATCTGGCGGCCGGGCGGTTTATCGTTTGGGAAATAAGATTACCGGATGCAGGCCATACCGCGATGGAAAGCCTCAATATTCAGGGGGACCAGCTTGGCCTTTGCACCGGTAAACATTTCGTGGATCATGACCTCGATGGTCTCAGTTTTTAAAACCTTGGTGGCGGCGACATAAGCACCCAGCATGACCATGTTGCCGACCTTGGGATTGCCCACTTCATCGGCAATTTCCGCGCAGGGGATGTAATACGCCGTCAGGTCCGGACGGGACACCTTGTCGGTGACCACGGAGCTGTTGACGAAGACGATGCCGCCGGGGACCACGCCCGCCTCAAATTTTTCAAGAGAGGGCTCGTTCATGGCAATCAGCTCGGTGGGGTGATTAAAAATGGGAGAGCCCACAGGCTTATCGGACAGAACCACGGAGCAGTTGGCCGTGCCGCCGCGCATCTCGGGACCGTAGGACGGGGCCCAGGTGACGTTCATTCCCTCGGCCATGCCGGCTTCCGCCAGATTTTTGCCGATAGCCAGGCCGCCCTGGCCGCCAAAACCGGAAATGATAATTTCTTTTTTCATCTCAATTCACCTCCGCGCTGGTATCCTTGATGACTCCGAGCGGATAATAGGGAATCATGTTCTCCTTCAGCCATTCAATGGACTTCAGCGGTGTCATGCCCCAGTTAGTGGGGCAGGTGGACAGAACTTCCACAAAGGTAAAGCCCTTGCCTTCCATCTGGAGCTGAAACGCCTTTTTGATGGCTTTTTTGGCTTTGTTCAGGTTGGGGATATCCGTCACGCAGACGCGCTCGGCATATACGCAGCCGTCCAGCGTGCTCAGCAGTTCGGAGACACGGATGGGCATACCGGCCTGTTCCTTGGTGCGGCCAAGGGGGCAGGTGGTGGCCTTCTGGCCGATCAGGGTGGTTGGGGCCATCTGGCCGCCGGTCATGCCGTAAATGGCATTATTAATAAAAATGGTGGTGAATTTCTCCCCGCGCATGGCGGCGTGGACGATCTCGGCCGCTCCGATGGAGGCAAGATCCCCGTCGCCCTGATAGGTAAATACTGGCTGGGTGGGGTGAGTGCGCTTGATGCCGGTGGCGACGGCGGGAGCGCGGCCGTGGGCGGCCTCCTGCATGTCACAGCTGAAGTAGTTATAGGCGAATACGGAGCAGCCCACGGGGCACACGCCGATGGCATCGTCCAACAATCCCAGCTCTTCCAGAGACTCGGCCACCAGCTTGTGGACGATGCCGTGGTTGCAGCCGGGGCAGTAGTGGAGCTCCTTGTCCGTCAGTCCTTTGGATTTCTGATATACGACCGCCATGTTACTCTGCCTCCTTCAGGGCCTTTTTGCCCGCCTCTACCATTTCATCCACAGTGGGGATCACACCGCCGGCATGGCCCAGATAGCTGATAGGCTTCTGACCTTCCACGCCGAGGCGCACATCGTCGATCATCTGACCGTCGATGCTCATCTCCACATCCAGAATTGCCTTGATGTGGCTCTGGCCTGCCAAATCGTGCAGTGGCTTTTCCGGGAAGGGCCACAGGGAGATGGGACGGAAGAGTCCGGCCTTGACGCCTGCGGCGCGGAGCTGCTCCAGTGCCGTCAGAACGATTCGCGCGGGGGTGCCGTAGGCCGTGATCAGAAGCTCGGCGTCGTCGGTGTCCTTCGTGTCCCAGCGGACTTCGTTTTCCTTGATCAGCTGGTATTTCTTTGCGAGATGCGCATTGAAATCATCACACTCGTTGGGATCGATATAAAGAGAATTGATGATGTTGTGGTGATCGCGGCCCTTACGGCCGGTGGTGGCCCAATCCTTGGCGGGCAGCTTGCGCTTGGGAACGTCGTGCCACTCGATGGGCTCCATCATCTGACCGATCAGGCCGTCCGCCAGCACGACCACGGGGTTGCGGTACTGGTCGGCGATGTCGAACGCCTCCTGCACGAAATCCACGGCCTCCTGAATGTTGGAGGGGGCCAGAACTACCGTGCGGTAGTCGCCGTTGCCGCCGCCGCGGGTGGCCTGGAAATAGTCGCCCTGAGCAGGCTGAATAGTGCCGAGGCCCGGGCCACCGCGCATACAGTTGACAATGACGGCGGGCAATTCAGCGCCTGCAAGATAGGTGATTCCCTCCTGTTTCAAAGAAACGCCGGGGGAGGAGGAGGAGGTCATGGCCCGCATACCGGAACCTGCCGCGCCGTACACCATATTGATGGCGGCCACCTCGGACTCGGCCTGGACAAAAGTCTTGCCGTGCTGCGGCATATGTAATGAGAGATATTCCGGGACCTCGCTCTGCGGGGTGATGGGATAACCGAAGAAGCAGTCGCAGCCGGCGCGGATCGCGGCCTCTGCAATGGCTTCATTGCCTTTCCACAATTCCTTTTCCACGATAACTCAACCTCCTTTATCAGATCTTTTCAACCGTAATAATGGAATCCGGGCAGATTTTTGCGCAGCTGGCGCAGGCAATGCACAATGTGATGTCCGTCACCCCGGCAGGATGGTAGCCCTTGCGGTTAATGGATTCCTTGTCGATGGCGACGATGTGCTTCGGACAGACGGAAACGCACAATTCACAGCCCTTGCACCGGTCCCGGTCAAATGTTACCTTTGCTTTCATGATACTCATTTGCCTCCCTTCATTGATGAGAAACTTCCTTTACAGTTCCCATGGTTTTTTCATATAAATGTCAACGGGAAACAGTTTTAAACCCGAGAGACTTCCCTCACCGGTAAAGCGCCGTTCCGCCATATGACATACAACGGGAATGCCGGCCTCTTTCGAGACCGCCTCGGCCAGCTCCGCGCCCTTGAGAATCTCATGGGGGGTGGTCTCGCCGCACAGGTGGGTATTGTTCACAATGCCTCCGCAGGTGAGGCCAGTCACGGTTTCAATGCTTCGCAGATACAAAAGGGCGGACTCCACCGCCCGCACCTCGGGGCGGTTCGCGTTGAGAACGAACAGGAGGTCGTAGTCCTCCTGAATAATCTTCGGCTGAAACCTGGCCAGCACACGGGCTCCCACCGGATCTCCGCCCACGTCCATGACACCCCGGATGTCCCGGTTTTCCAGAATGGTCAAAATCTCCGCGGGCAGGGCGGGCACATCCGCGTCGCTGCAAGCCTGGGAGGACGAGATTACCCGAATGCCCGCTTCCTCCATCAGTTTTCGCCGCTCCCGCGAACGGAAATAGGGATTCACAATATCCACGTCCGCCAGCATGGTGGCGTGACCCGCGTGAGCCAGCGCCAGAGCATAGTTTACGGCAAACTCGGTTTTTCCAGTGCCATAGTGCCCACAGACAAGGACGACGCGGCTGGAACAGACCTGATCGGCAGTTAAGATCAAAGCGACCCCTCGCTTTCTGATTCTCAAAAAAGAGTTGTATTATTTTACTATGCGTTGTATGATGTCATTATAACTGGTTCGACACCATCTGTCAAGAGAAGTTTTTGTGCTTTTCGCCGAATCTATTTTTGGTATAGTAGAATCTATACAAAAACATAGAGACAACACAAAAGGCGCCGAAAGGGCGCGGAGGAGGAACGCAATGGAGGAGCCCAAAAAAGCCAAACTGTCGCAACAGGCGGCAGAGCAGCTGCTGAATATGATTATGGAGGAGCATTGCTATGAGAGCGGCAGCAAGCTGCCCAACGAAAATGAGTTGAGCGAGCTGCTGGGCGTCAGCCGTACCACGCTGCGGGAGGCGATTTCTTTTCTGGTGGCGCAGGGTGTCCTGGAGATCCAGCGGGGTAAGGGCACGTTTGTTGCCAGAGAACTGCCCCGCTTTCCGGGGGATATGACAGCACTGGCCGACTTAAAGTCACGTGCCAGAGCGCAGGATCTGTTTGAAATGCGGCTTATTTTTGAGCCGGCAACGGTGGCACTTGCCTGTATGCGGGCCAGCGATGAGGAATTGGAGCAGATCCGCCGCAAGGCTGAGCGTATGGAGCAGGCCTCCGCCACCGGCGGCGACTGGCCCGCGGCGGATCAGGATTTTCACCTCAGTATCATTCGGGCGTCACACAATGAATACATGCGCCGGCTGTATCCCATTATCAACGACGCCGTCAGCGAGATCCTGCAAATTTCAGAGAACCGCCAGCACATGCAGGAGATCGCTGTGGCGGACAACCGGATGATCCTGGACTTTTTGCTGCGCCGGGACGATGTGGGCGCACGCTATGCCATGAGCATTCATATGAAGCACCTGATCCACACACTGAGAGTGTGATACCGTGAACAGTTTGCGGCGCGTTCAAAAAAGAGGACGCGCCGCTTTTTTTCAAGGGAAATTGACCGGATGCCTCACAAGGAAGTAAGACAACCGGTTCCTTGTCTGCTCGGAATATAACATTGCGCAATCGTATTCTCTTAACAATAGTAACAAATTATATGGTAGATAGTCACAAAAACAATTACAGATTATTGTTTAAAAAGCGGTCATACAACCCGGAACTTTTATGTGTTTATTGCTGATTTCTACAATTCCATAGACCTTATTCACAAATTGTACACAAATTTAAGAAAGACCCCTTAACAAATGAATCACGGACGTGTATAATGGTGCTGATCCTAAAATTAGAAAGACTGTGAGACAAGGTAATCGATATTATGGAGAACAATCAATTGCAGGAAAAACTGGAAAAACTGCTGAAGGCTTATGCGCATTATTTTGACGTGGAGCGGGATGTTAAGGTGGAAGGCGGCTCTTTTCCTGCGGCGGCGAATTACCATTTTCGCGAGGAGAACTACGTGGCTACCCGCGCCCACACAATCTATGCGTCAGAGCAGCACGAATACGTTTACTTTTACCTGACGGAGCATCTGGATCTTGCGGCGCTGCAAAAGGAGATTAACCTCTCCCGTGAGGCGGGGTGCAAAAGGGTGACTCCCCACGGCGAGCATATGTTCTCCTATGTGACGCTGGTGATTTTGGCGGATGTCATTGATGAGGATGCCAAAAGAACCCTCAAGCGGTATCGGTACCGCAAAAACTTCTGGCTGACGCTCCATGGCTGGATGGAGTATCGCATAGCGGCAATGGAAACTTCAAGCACGACCTTTCTCAGCAATCCAGCCGGCAGGGAAGTACGCAAAAACCTCGAGCAAAATTTCCAATCCAAGGCGAAATAAGAAGGGAGAGTACTGTATGAACTCACTGGTTATCCTGCTGATCAGCATCGTTGTTCTTGTGTGTGGCTACTTGTTCTATGGCAAGTGGCTGGCAAAGGAATGGGGTGTTGATCCCTCTCGTGAGACCCCGGCCCACACTATGGCCGACGGCCTTGACTATTGCCCCGCTAAAGCCCCCGTACTGCTGGGCCATCACTTCGCGTCCATTGCCGGCGCTGGCCCCATTAACGGTCCTATTCAGGCGGCTGTTTTTGGCTGGCTTCCCGTCCTGCTGTGGATCCTGATCGGCGGCGTTTTCTTCGGCGCTACGCATGATTTCGCCGCATTGTTCTCCTCCATCCGCCACGAAGGCAAATCCATCGGACACGTGATCGAGGTCAACATCGGCCGCAGGGGCAAGAAGCTGTTTCTGGTGTTCGCCTATCTGACCCTGCTGCTGGTGGTCGCCGCTTTCGGTTCCATCGTGGTCGGCACTTTTGCCAGCGGCCCGGCCGGCTCCGACACCATGAACGTTGCCAATGGCCGCACCGCCTGCATCTCCATGCTGTTCATCGTGTTGGCCATCCTGTTTGGCTTCTTTGTCTATCGCCGCAACGCGCCTCTGGGCGTATCCACAGTGATCGGCGTTGCCGCTCTGGTCCTGTGCATCGTTCTGGGCTACAACTTCCCCATTTACATGAGCAAAACTTTCTGGGACTTCTTCGTTCTGGCGTATATTCTGGTTGCCTCTGTCACGCCGGTGTGGATTCTGCTGCAGCCCCGTGACTATCTGAACTCTTTCCTGCTGTACGGCATGATTATTTTGGCGTTCATCGGCATCCTCGTTGCACATCCTTCCATGGCGCTGCCCGCCACTGCCGGTTTTGGCGGCATCGGCGGCAAAAGCCAGCTGTTCCCCGTCCTGTTCATCACTGTGGCCTGCGGCGCCATCTCCGGCTTCCACTCTCTGGTGGGTTCCGGTACGACTGCAAAGCAGCTGGATAACGAGAAAGACGCCATGGCTATCGGCTACGGCGGTATGCTGATCGAGTGCGGCCTGGCCGTTATCTCCCTGATCTGCATCGGTGTCCTGTTTGCCAACAGCGATGCGCTGGCTTCCGTGGGCAGTTCCCTGACTCTGGCCGGAAGCGGCATGCTGCTGACTGCCGACGGCTCTGCCGCCGCCTCTCCCACTGCCGTGTTTGCCACCGGCGTCGCCTATATGCTGACCAAGATTGGTCTGCCCTACGATGTGATGTATTCCGTGCTGATTTTGGCAGTATCCGCGTTCTGCCTGACCTCTCTGGATACTGCCACTCGTCTGGCCCGCTATATGCTGCAGGAGTTCTTCGTGAATGAGGGCGAGGACGTCAAGAACCTTACCGGCTTCAAGAAAGTAATTGCGAATCCGTTTGTCGCTACTCTCATTACTGTTATTCTTGGCGGCATCCTGATGAGTGGTGGCTATACCAAGATTTGGCCCCTGTTCGGCGCTGCCAACCAGTTGCTGGCTGCTCTGGCGCTGCTGGCCTCTGCCGCCTGGCTGGGCAATGTGGGCAAGAACAACAAGATGTTCTATATTCCCATGCTCTTCATGCTGGCTGCCACACTGACTTCTCTGGTCATCACCTTCAAGACCAAGCTTGGTTCTCTGATGGCTGGCTCTCAGACCGCAGGTGCTGACAGTCTGCAGGTCATCTTCTCCGCGGTGCTGTTCATTCTGGCCATTGTTCTGGTGATCGAGGGTTTCAAGACCTTGTCCAACAAGAAGCCCGCTGAGGCCAAGAGGTAATTCGCTTCAAATCATTTTCCGATTACGGTTGTCAGCAAGTCCGCCCCGGCGTAAGCCGGGGCGGACTTTTCACGTGCTTGCACCGCGCCTTTTGAAAATCTCCCCCGCGCAACAGTACTCATACAAGGGGCTTCGAAACTGCAGACAGTTAAAAATCAACAAGGTCACACGGCCTTCAGGCTGATGTGACCTTGTTAATGCCCTGGAACGCATACTGTTTACGCTTGATTCACTTGCGCATGGCGGCAGATGGCGTCAAATGTCTTATCGCTGACGTCATGCTCCACCTTGCAGGCGTCCTCGCGGGCAGTCTCCGGATCTACGCCAAGACGCATGAAAAAAATTGTCAGCAGTTTATGCCGTTCATAAATTCGGCTTGCTATTTCCATGCCGGAATCCGTCAGTGTGATGAGTCCTTCTTTGTTCATCGTGATATATCCGTTTTCCCGCAAGCGCTTCGTCGTATAGGAAACGCTGGGCTTGGTCACGCCCAACTGCTCTGCCACATCGATGGAACGAATAAAACCGTGCTTTTCCTTCATCATCAGCATTGCTTCCAGATAATCCTCGGCCGCTTTTTGTATCTTCATGGCAGGTTACACCAACTTTCAGCTTCAATTTTGTATAGGTTAACACACTCTAACCAAAAACGCAAGGTTTTCCAGTGAGAGGGGTTGACAAGCGAGGTTAGAGGCGTTAAACTATTATTGGTTAGAGTGATTTAACCGTTTAATTTTGAGCCTATGGTTATCCACAACTAACTAATGGCGAACATAGATAGAGGGAGGAATTATGATGCCGCTCACACTGGCAAATACAGGCGAGGAAACCATGATCCGCAAGGTCGGAGGAAGCCCGGAGATGAAAAAGCATCTGGAGGACATGGGGTTCGTGGCTGGGGGGAATGTCACCGTTGTCTCCACGATTGGCGGGAATCTGATCGTCAATGTCAAGGAGTCCCGCATGGCCATCAGCCGCGAAATGGCCGGCAAGATTATGATCTGATTTCCGCTTGGAAAACGGATGATTAAAGTCATGAAGGAGGAGCAGAGAATGAAGACGCTGAAGCAGGCAAAGATCGGCGAGACCGCCAGGGTCGTGAAGCTTCACGGCGAAGGCGCGCTCAAGCGCCGCATCATGGATATGGGCATCACGAAAGGGGTGGACGTCTATATCCGTAAGGTGGCGCCCCTGGGCGACCCGGTGGAAGTAACCGTACGGGGTTACGAGCTTTCTATCCGGAAAACCGAGGCGGAAAGCATTGAAGTCCAGTAATGGGGGCCGCCCCATTTTTTAAGCACATTCAATTAGATGCCTCTAACTAAAAAGGAGAGGAATCATGGGTAAGGAAATTAAAATTGCCCTTGCGGGCAACCCGAACAGCGGCAAGACGACGCTGTTCAACGCTCTGACCGGTTCCAACCAGTATGTGGGCAACTGGCCGGGCGTAACCGTAGAGAAAAAGGAAGGCAAACTTAAAAAGCATGACGATGTGATCGTTGAGGATCTTCCCGGCATCTACTCTCTTTCCCCTTACACGCTGGAAGAAGTCGTCTCAAGAAACTATCTAGTCACGGAGCGGCCCGACGCGGTGCTGAATATCGTGGACGGAACGAACCTCGAGCGGAATCTGTACCTGACCACCCAACTTACCGAACTGGGTATTCCGGTGGTCATCGCTATCAATATGATGGACATCGTCCGCAAAAACGGCGATCAGATCCATATTCAGGAGCTCAGCCGGGAACTGGGCTGCAAGGTCGTTGAGATTTCCGCTTTAAAGGGCACCGGTGTCCAGGAAGCGGCGGAAGCCGCGGTCGCGGCGGCAAAGTCCGCCAAGACTATCCCGATGCACACTTTCTCCGGCCCTGTGGAACACGCCATCGCCCACATAGAGGAGGCCGAACTGAACGGCGTACCGCCCGAGCAGCAGCGCTGGTACGCCATCAAAATCTTCGAGCGGGACGAGAAAGTCCTGGCGCAGCTGAATATTCCAAAACAAACGCTGGATCATATCGAGCTGGACATCAAAGCGGCTGAGCAGGAGCTGGACGACGACGCCGAGAGCATCATCACGAACGAGCGGTATGTCTACATAGCGACCCTTATGAAGGGCTGCTATAAAAAGAAAAACGCCGGCAAAATGTCGCCCTCCGATAAAATCGACAAAGTGGTCACAAACCGCTGGCTGGCGCTGCCCATCTTTGCGGGAATCATGTTTCTTGTTTACTATATTTCTGTAACGACCTTGGGTACCGTCGTCACCGACTGGACGAACGACACACTGTTTGGAGAGTGGATTCAGCCCGGCGTATCGGGATTCCTGACAAATATCGGCGCGGCCGAATGGGTCAACTCCCTGGTCGTCGACGGAATCATCGGCGGTCTTGCGGCTCCTATCGGCTTCGCGCCTCAGATGGCAATTGTGTTCCTGTTCCTCTCTATTCTGGAAGACTGCGGCTATATGGCGCGGGTCGCGTTTATTATGGACCGGGTTTTCCGAAAATTCGGGCTTTCCGGAAAGAGCTTTATCCCGTTCCTGATTTCCTCCGGCTGCGGTGTGCCGGGCATCATGGCATCCCGCACCATTGAAAACGAGAAGGACCGCCGCATGACCATGATGACCACCACTTTCATCCCCTGCGGAGCGAAGCTCCCGGTAATTGCCCTCATCGCGGGCTTTTTGATGGGCGGCGCGTGGTGGATGGCCCCCATGATGTATTTCTCGGGTATCATCGTAGTCATCCTCTCGTGTATCATCCTCAAGAAGATGAAGATTTTCGCCGGCGATCCGGCCCCCTTCGTCATGGAACTGCCGCAGTACCATTTCCCGTCGATCAAGGGTGTGCTGCTTCATGTGTGGGAGCGTGTCTGGGCATTCCTGAAAAAAGCCGGTACCATTTTGTTCCTCTGCTGCGCGGCCATGTGGTTCCTCGGCAGCTTCGGCATACAGGACGGCGTATTCGGTCTGGTCGATACGGAGTCGAGCTTCCTTGCCGTGATCGGCGGCGGAATTGCCTGGATCTTTAAGCCTCTGGGCTTCGGCACGTGGCAGGCGGTGGCATCCTCTCTGTCTGGCTTTGTCGCCAAAGAGGGCATTGTCTCCACGATGGGCGTGCTGAGCGGCCTCGGCGAGGTGGAGGAGTACGCGGTTTCCATGCACGACCAGTTTGCCGCGTTCTTTCCCACCAGCATTGCCGCCGTTTCGTTCCTGCTGTTCAATATGTTTGACTCCCCCTGCCTGGCGGCTATTTCCACCATGTCCCGTGAAATGGGTTCCAGAAAGTTCTTCTGGTTTGCCATCCTGTTCCAGAACCTGCTGGCCTACGCCGTTTCGCTGATGGTCTATCAGATCGGCGGCCTGATTCTGGGCGAGATCGCGTTTAGCGCGGCGACTGCTGCTGCGTTTTTGGTGTTGGCCGCCGTCTTGTATCTGCTGCTCCGCCGTGATCCGAACAAGCACCCGGAGAGACTGCCCGAGCGGCAGGCAGCCTATACAAGGTGACGACAAATCTGACTCTCGGCACAGCCGATATCGCCGTGCTCGTCGTCCTGACGGTTCTGTTTATCGCGGGAGTTCGAATCGTAATCGGGTTTTTCAACGGTAAAAAATAAATTATAGCATAACTGATGTCAAAGGAGGAATTTTACATGCTGGCTTGGGTTACAGCGAATCTTGCTACCATTCTTGTATGCTTCGTTTTGCTGGTGATCGCGGCGCTGGTCATTACGTATCTCATTCGAAATAAGAAAAGAGGCAGGACCGCCTGCGGTTGCAACTGCGCAGGCTGCGCACTGCACGGCTCCTGCCATCCAGAACACTGATCCGAAGGGGGACGCACAGACGCAAATGTGCGTCTCCCTTATTTTTGACCGGAAGTAAGAGATGACGAACCAAAATTCGACTCTGACCGCCGTCAACATTCGTTATCTGCTTGTTATCCGGGAGTTGGATACGGAGGATAAAGGCGTGCGCGGCAGCGACATTGTGGCGTTGCTTGCCGAAACGTCGTCTGCACAGTGCATGTCGGTGCGCAGGAACGAGACTTCTGGAACTCCGATGAAAGCTGGGGACAAAAGCGAGACCTGAGAGATTTTACGGTGCAAGCGAAAATTCAGAGAGGTTGATCGTATGCATACAATCTTCCATGGAATCTTTTTTACGGGGCTGCTCTTGAGTTTTGTGGTTGCCGTCAAGAGCTATTGCCGCAAGCTGTCCGGCGACGAGAACGAACAGCGGTATAGTGTGCGAGAACGGAGCGGACATGGTCGCAAGCGTGCTGAACATACTGGGCGGCGCATGGATTGCCGTCGATCTTTCCGACCGGAAGACCGCCGTACCGAACCTGAAAAATCACAATAAAGGCATAAAAAAACAGGCGGAACCCGGCATAAAACCGGATTCCGCCTGTTTGATTTTCCGATCCCATGACCATGCTAAAGCCGGTTTGCCTGGAATGCGGGGAGACATTTTTTCACCTATACCCCACACAGAAACCGCGGTGTCTCCACATAGCCGGACAGGCCGTGGCCCTTGATGGTTTTGACGCATACGGCGCGGATATAGGAGGTTTTCCAAAATGCCGCCCGGGTGTCCGGATCGGAGATGTGGACCTCTACCGTGGGAATCCCCACGGCCTTCACCGCGTCCAACAGGGCGACGCTTGTGTGCGTATAGGCACCGGGGTTGATGACAATGCCGTCCATTTTGCCATAGGGGCGCTGGATGGTGTCCACCAGCGCCCCCTCGTGGTTGGACTGATCGAACTCCAAGGATACGCCGAGGCGGTCCGCCTCTTTTTGCACAGATCCTCATAGGTTTCATGGCCGTAAATTTCTAGCTCCCGAATGCCCAGCATGTTCAGATTAGGTCCGTTCAAAATCAAAATCCGCACAAAAATCCCGCCAAATCGCATCGGCTGTATTTGCCGGTGTACCGTTATTGTCGATCAATGCGTCCCGGAACCGTTGGTACAGCGGGGCGCGTTCTGCTGCCATGACGGCAAGGTCCACACCCTGAGACAAGGGGCGTCCGTCCGTGGGCAGCTTTTCAAGGTCCCGCGCAAGCTGGTAGATACGGCCGTTTTGGTGAAGAAATTCATAATTTTGAAGATTCTTCACAATGCCACCTCCGCAAATCAGTATCTTTTTGCTCTCCCTACTGAATTTTGCCGCCGCTTTACGCTCCAACTCCCGGAAAGCCGGCTCGCCGTCCTGGGCAAAAATATCAGGGATGGACTTCCCGGCAGCTTTCACGATCTCCACATCCAAATCTACCGCCTCCCGCCGCGTCAAAGCCGCCAGAGCTGCGCCCACGGTGGATTTGCCGCAGCCGGGCATGCCGATCAGGACAATGTTTTCCATCTCCCGGCGCAGGAGGGCCAGAATCCGAGGATTCTCGACGGGGTCGATCTTCCGGTCAAAGAAGAATTCCTCCGCCGCGGTGGCCTGGAACACCAGCATGGGCAGGCCGTCGGAACAGGGGAGGCCCCTGGCCTCCGCCTGAAGCAGCAGCGCCGTCCGCCTGGGGTTGTACACCACGTCCAGCACGCCCCGGCAGGCGGGGAACCGCACCAGATCAACCGCGGCTTCACCGGTGCGGGGATACATGCCCACCGGCGTGGTGTTCACCACGATCTCCGCGTCGGCGTGGCGGTCCAGATTTTTGTAGTTGTCCGCACCGTGGCGGGAGACCACCGTGACTTTCTGCGCGCCGCAGACCCGGGCCGCCGCCTGGGCAGTGAGGGAGGTGCCGCCGCTGCCAAGGATTACCACGTTGCGGCCGCGCAGCTCCACGCCTGCCCGTCGGGCCATGTACAAAAAGCCGGAGATGTCCGTGTTCCAGGCGTAAAGCTTCCCGTCCTGACGGCGTACCAGTGTGTTCACGCTGCCAATGGACTGCGCGTGGGGGTCGATCACGTCGCACAGGGGCATCACGTCCCGCTTATAGGGGATAGTGACGTTCAGCCCACCGATGTCGGGCTGGGCTAGAAATGCGGGGAGCTCCTCCGGCTCCAGTTCAATCAGTCGATAGGCCTTGTTGCCCGCTGCGGCGTGGATGGGAACGGACCAGCTGTGGCCCAGCTTCCGGCCAAGTAAACCGTAAATCTTCTCCGGCATGAGCTCACACTTCCGCGTAGTTGCCCAGGAAGTGGAAGCTCTGGCAGCTGCGCTCCATCTCTTCCAGCATGGGCAAAACGCCCGGGTCCTGCACGGAGGCTTCCAGCTCAATAAAGAAGATAAACTCAAAGTTCCGGCCTGTGACGGGGCAGCTCTCCAGCTTCGTCATGTTGATACCCAGCGTTGCGGGCTTGGAGAGAATGTCATACAGCGCGCCGGGCTTGTTGTCGCAGGCGATAATGAGGCTGATGCGGCTCGCTCCGGCGTAGATTGCTGGGTCCTTTGTGATGCAGATAAAACGGGTGTAATTGTTGTCGCTGTCCTGCACGTCCACCTTCAGGACGCTCAGGCCGTAAAGCTCCGCGCAGGGGTGAGAGGACAGGGCCGCCACGTGGGGATCCCTCCCCTCGGAGACCATTTTGGACGCGGCGGCCGTGTTGTCGCAGGGAATGACCCGCACCCCGGTAAGACTGTCCAGAAAATGTCCGCACTGGCCGATGGCCTGGGGGTGGGAGTAGATTTCCGTCAAATCCTCCAGCTTTGCGCCGGTCAGACCCAGCAGCTCGTGGCGGATACAAAGGCGGGTGCTGCGCACAATGGACAGGTGCCGCCGCTGAAGCAGGTCGTATACCGTGCGGACCGAGCCGTTGGAGCTGTTTTCGATGGGTAGTACGCCGAACTTGCAAAGGCCCGACTGTACGGCGGAGACCACCGCCTCAAAGCTTTTCACATAGACAATGTTGCCCCGGGGAAGCAGTCTGTCGCAGGCGGTCTGGGAGTTTGCGCCTTCCATGCCCTGACAGGCGACAAGGCCTGTCTGGGGAAAGACTTCCCCCCCTGCGGCCAGAGAAGCCTGCACTTGAGCAGCTACCTGCGTGGTCGCTCCCATCAGCTCCGCCTGCCGCGCGCGGGAGAGTTGAAACAGCGTGGTGAACAGTTGATAGGCGTAGCGCTCCTTGTCTCCGGCTTCCGCCGTCACCTTCGCAAGGATCTCCCGCTCCCGTGTGCGGTTGGAGATGGGCAGTCCCTGTGCGCTCTTGGCCGAGGCGACGTCCTCCGAAAGTGCCATGCGCCGGAGAAAGAGCTTCAGCAGTTCCTCGTCCAACGCGTCGATTTTTTCCCGAATTTCAGAAAGTTCCATTTATGGGCCTCCTTTTAATCTTGTTCCAGAAGGATATCCAGCAGCACTGTCGCGACTGCCGCCTCCACCACCGGAACGGCCCGGTGGGCAATGCACGGATCATGCCGACCCGAGACGACCAGCTCCGTCTCCACCATACGGCTCAGGCGCACGGTCTGCTGGGGTTTTGCGATGGAGGGGGTGGGCTTGAACGCTGCCCGCAGAGTCAGGGGCATGCCGTTGGTGATACCGCCCAAAATACCGCCGCAGCGGTTTCGGGTGGTCTCGATGCGCCCGTTGCGGACGCAGAAGGGGTCGTTGTTGACGCTGCCCCGGAGCGCCGCGGCCTCAAATCCCGCGCCGAACTCCAGACCTTTCATGGCGGGGATGCCGAACAAAACCTCCGCCAGACGGCTTTCCATCCCGCCGAACATGGGCTCTCCCAGCCCGGCGGGCAGGCCGACGGCCGCGCACTCCACTACGCCGCCCACGGAGTCGCCCTCCTGAGCGGCGGACAGGATGGCTCCCTTCATCCGCTGGCCGCAGGCGTCGTCTAAAACCGGAAAGGGCTTTGCGGCCACTTCCTCAAACAGAGCCGGCATGGGTCGGGAGGGAAAGGGAATGTCCGATTCCTCTCCGGCGGACAAAAGATGCGCGCCCACGTAAACGCCCCGCCGGGCCAAAATCTGCTTGGCAATTCCGCCGATTACGCATAGCGGCGCGGTGAGACGGCCCGAAAAGTGGCCGCCGCCCCGCATATCTGCCTTGCCTCCCCACTTGACCCAGGCGGTGTAGTCCGCGTGGCCGGGGCGGGGGGTGTCCGCAAGGGCCGTGTAGTCTGCGGAGTGCTGGTTCCGGTTTTCAATGACCGCGCAAAGGGGAGAGCCGCAGGTTACATTGTCCTGTAAACCCGAGAGGAAAGAGGGAATATCGGTCTCCTGCCGCGGAGTGGAGAACACGTCTTTCCCCGGACGGCGGCGGGCCATGAAACGGGTCAGCTCATCCATATTGATGGATTCCCCGGCAGGCAGGCCGTCCGCCACTACGCCGATGGCAGTGCCGTGGGACTGACCGAAAATGCTGACGCGCAGGTGGTTTCCAAATTCAGACGCCATTTGCGTCACCTCCTAAAGCCCAATAGTCCTTGAAAAAAGAGGGATAGGATTTCCCCACCGCCTCGGCGCCCCGAATTGTGACGGGGCCAGCGCAGCGGGCGGCGGCGACAGATGCCGCCATCACGATTCGATGGTCGTTGGCCCCGCCCACCGTACCGCCGGCGAGTTGGGGTACGCCGTGGATGGTCAGGCTGTCTGCCCCCTCTTCCGCCCGGCCACCCAGAGCGTTCAGCATGGCGGCGGTGGTTTTCAGCCGGTCGCTCTCCTTCAGCCGGAGGCGGGCAGCGTTGGTCAGATGTGTGGTTCCCTGCCGCACCGCCGCCATCACCGCCAGCGGCGGAACCAGATCGGGGCAGCCGGAGACGTCGATCTCCGTATCACCAGGGCGGGCCAGATGCCGGGACAGGGTGATGATCGCCTTGTCGCCCTGGGCGGAACAGGGGCTCAGCCCCTGAATGTTCACACGGCCGTCAAGAAAATTGGCGGCGTACCAGAACGCGGCCTGGGACCAGTCGGCCTCCACCGCAGCGGCAAAGGGCATAAAGCGTCCGGAGGGGACCTGGAAGCGCCGCCACCCTGACTGGACGGACACTTGAACTCCGGCGGTACGCAGTACCTCGGTGGTCATGGCGATATAGTTCGAGGATTCCAGAGCCGTGGTGCTGACAATGGTACTGTCTCCGCCCAGCAGGGGCAGAGCGAACAGGAGTCCCGTAAAAAACTGGCTGGATACGTTGCCGGGGAGCCGGTACTCTCCACTCGGCAGAAGGCCCCGTACTGTCAGCACGCCGTCCTCCAGCCGGTAAAAAATACCCTTTTCGTCAAACAGATCGAAATACGGTTTTTGGGGCCGGTCCATCAGGCGGCCGCGTCCGGTGAATACGCCGCCACCCGCCGCGGCCAGAGCGATGGGAATCAGGAAACGGAGGGTGGAGCCGGACTCGCCGCAGTCAAAATGGGGCAATTCGTCTCCCCGGCCCGCCGAAATTCCGCCCACACCCCGGATGCGGACAACGTCCGGTTCGGTCTGCTCCCAGCGGCAGCCCAGAGCCGTGATGCACCGGAGCGTGGCCTCGATATCCTGAGACAGCGCCACGTTGCGCACGGTGCTGATGCCCTCCGCCAGTGCGGCGGCAATCAGCAGCCGGTGGGCCATGGATTTGCTGGGAGGCGGAGTGACCGTTCCGCGGAGAGGTCCGGGATTGATGCGCACATCCATCAGAATTCCTCCCACCCGGCGGCGAAAATGGACTCCAGCTCCCCCACAGAGACGGTTTTCATCCCGCACGTTCCGATCCTCCGGGGAATCACCAGCGCAATTTCGCCGCCCCGGCGCTTCTTGTCCGCCAGAGCCGCATGGGCAAGCGCCCGGGGGGAATATTCCGTCCCAGTGGGCAGGCAGTTTCGCCGGAGCACCGTGCAAATACGCTTCGCGCAGGGCTCCTCCGTCCAGCCCAGAGCCTCCGCTGCCCGGGCAATAATAGATAGCCCCGCCGCCACGGCGTGACCGTGGTGGACGGTGTAGCCGCTGCATTTTTCAATGGCATGTCCGGCGGTGTGGCCCAGATTCAGCGTTCGGCGCAGGCCGTTGTCCAGTTCGTCCCGCTCCACCAAGGAGCCCTTGAACGCGATGCACCGGGCCACAATTTCCCCCAGATCCCCAGTCAGGTCGTCCGTGTCGAACAGGGCAAACAGCCCCTCGTCGGAAAGAACGCCGGTCTTGATGGCCTCGGCGGCACCGTCCGCCCGCTCCAGCGGGGGAAGGGTCTTTAGACAGTCCATGTCACATACCACGGCGGAGGGCTGAAGAAACAACCCCGCCAGATTTTTCCCGTGCCGCAGGTCCACGGCGGTCTTGCCGCCTACGGAGGAGTCCACCGCGGAGAGCAGGGTGGTGGGGAGCTGGACGTACTTGATGCCCCGTAGGTAGCAGCCGGCGGCAAAGCCCGCCATGTCGCCGCATACGCCGCCGCCCAGCGCCACCACACAGTCGCTGCGGGTGAGCTGTTCCTCCGCCAGAAACTCCAGTACCTGGGAGAGGGTGGAGAGATTTTTGCTTTCCTCTCCGGCGGGGAAAATATGGGCGCAGACAGCAAAGCCCGCCAACCGGAGACTTTCTTCCACCTGGGACAGGTATAGCTTTGCCACGTTGCTGTCTGTTACCACGGCGGCGCGGCAGGGGGCCAATGCGGATGCGATCAGCTCTCCGCAGCGGCCCAGCAGGCCGGGGCCAATGAAGACGGTGTATTCCGGCTGTGTTTTAATCGGTATGGTCTGAATGGTGTTTGCCATGGCGTCCTCCCGTAGTTCAAGATTATTTTCGGCAGATCAAAGTGAGAGACAGGGAGCCTGCGGCTCTCTCAGCTGCCGCCGGCGGAGGCCTTCAAATCCCGGCCCTCTTTCAGGAGGCTGTGCAGCTTCTCCGCGTCGCGGCTTTGCAAAGCGGAGAGGTATTCGTTCAGGTGCCTGATTAGAATGTCCAGCTCCTCCGTGAGATAATCCGCGTTGTCCAGAAACAACTCGGTCCACATCGCCTCGTCCAGCCGGGCCACCCGCGTCATATCCCGGAAGCTTCCCGCCGAAAAGCCCCGGCGCTTCTGGGCCTCGGGAGACTTTACATAGGCGCTGGAGGCAATGTGCGCCAGCTGGGAGGTATAGGCTATGATGTGGTCATGCTCGTCGGGATCGGAAAAGGTGAGGCTGGCGAAGCCGATGTCTTGAAAGAAGGCCTTCAGCGTCTCCAGCAGCTGGATGTCCGTCCGCTTGTCGGGCGTCAGGATCATGGAGGCCCCGTCATACAGGCGGTCGGAGGAATTCACGAATCCGCCCCGCTCCAGTCCCGCCATGGGATGCCCGCCGATGTAGGCAAAGTCGTATTTTTCCGCGATGGGAGCAATTTTGCCGACCACCACCCGCTTCACGCCGCAAAGGTCCACCACAATGGCGGTCTTTGCGATTTTCTCCGCGTGGTCCGCTACCCAATTCACTGTGGCGCCGGGGCGGACAGCGATGAGAATCAGATCGCACTGAGGAAGTTTTTCGTCTGTCAGCGTCCCGTCGATGGCGCCGCACAATCGGGCCAGAGTCATGGTTTCGGGGTCTGTGTCCAGTCCCCAGACCGTGTGGGTCGTGCGGACCTTTACGCTCTTTGCCATGGAGCCACCAATGAGGCCCAGGCCGATGATTCCAATGTTCATCTTCTCAGTCCTCCAGCGTGGCGCAAAAGCCGTGCATTTTGCGAAGCTTCCTGGACAGCACGTCAAAGGCCTCCGGTTTCAGGGACTGAGCCCCGTCACAAAGAGCATGAGCCGGGTCGTTGTGGACTTCAATCAGAAGGCCATCCGCTCCGGTGGCCACGGCACCAACGGCCAGGGGACTCACCAGCCAGCTCTTGCCTGTGGCGTGGCTGGGGTCGATAATGATGGGCAGGTGGGTGAGCTTGCGTAAAACGGGAATACACGCCAGGTCCAGAGTGTTGCGGGTATAGGTCTCAAAGGTCCGGATGCCCCGCTCGCAGAGAATCACGTTCTGGTTGCCGCTGGCCATGACGTATTCGGCGCTCATAAGCCATTCCTCATAGGTGGCGGACATACCCCGTTTAATCATGACGGGCTTATTCAGCTTGCCGACCTCCTTGAGAAGATTGAAATTCTGCATGTTCCGCGCGCCGATCTGAATCACGTCCACGTCGTCGAACAGGGGAATCTGCGAGATGTCCATCAGCTCGGTGACGATGGGAAGGCCCGTCTCCTTTCGGGCAATCTTCAAAAATTCAAGACCCTGAGCGCCCAGTCCCTGAAAGGAGTAGGGGGAGGTACGGGGCTTGAATGCGCCGCCCCGGAGCATGGTGGCTCCGCTGGCCTTCACGGCTTTGGCAATGGCCACCACCTGCTCCTCGCTCTCCACGGAGCAGGGACCGGCCATGATCGTCAGCGAGCCGCCGCCGACCTGAGTGTCCCGCACCTTGACTACGGTGTCTTCGGGATGGAATTTGCGGTTAGCGTTTTTATAAGGTTCCTGCACCCGCTTGACGTCTTCCACGATGTCCAGCGCGGCGATCAGGTCGATGTCCAGCTGGGAGGTGTCTCCCACCAGACCTAAAATGGTGTGGGACTGACCAATGCTGGTGTGGATGGTGATGCCCTTTTCCTGTAGCCAGTTGATGAGGCTTTCCAGTTGTTCGCGGTTGGGATCATTCTTGAGAATGACGACCATGACGTTTTCCTCCTTAAATTGGTACAAAAAAAGACCCGCAGCCGGTTGGCTGCGGGTCGTCATGTACCGATAGTCCCTGACAGTATCAGTCACACACACTCGTTTTCAGCCAAACCGAAATAAGCCTTACCAAAATAATAGGTAAAGCTAAAGTAACGGTATTCAGCTGCAAAGGTGAAAGTGGACATTAATTGTCTCCTTATTAGCACACTTTAAATTACTAAAATAATATCATGCACGCTGCAAAAAGAACAGGGGCAAAATAACTGAATAATGCAAAAATATTGCGAATAATTTGGGGAATTTATCAAACCACGGCCAGAGCCGGTTCCGGCAGAACGCCGCTCATCAGCAAAGAGGTGGCCTCGATGATATAATGCACATCCCGGCGCATATCCGCCTGAGCGTCCATATACTGCTGGTGCAGGTCCCGCAGGCAGCTGTTCAGGTCCTCGGCGGCGGGGCGGACAGGGCACAGGCCCCAGACCGCCAGATAGGAGCAGAGGTATTCCCGCAGCGCGCCCTCATACCTCCGGTGCTCCATCAGAGAATTGGGATAGTTTTCATTGTGGGGATAGGTAAATGCGTCAGCCAGATAGTGGGTGAGCTTTCCCAGCGTATAATACTGCCAACAGCTCCAGCCCTTCTTCCGGTGCTGGAGCCGGCCAATGCGGTTGGCAATGTACAGGTCGGAATTTGTATAATTATGTCCGCGAAATTTATAACTGCGGATGGAACCCTTCAGATAGGAGAGGGGATTGCAGTCCGGCTGAAAGGAGCCAAACAGGAAAGCAAGTTCAAAACGTCTGCACTGAAAACCATTCTGGGCCTCAAGCAGCCTGGATGCCAGGAGCTTATGACTGCGTTTCTGCAAAGTGCACCTCCAATTTTGGACGGCATGGAAAAACCGCGCCTCCTGAAAAATTGCCTTTACTATACCATGTGTGCGGCTTGGATTGCAAGCGTAAAAAAATTAAAAAAATGAAAATTCTATGAGCTGCAAGTTTCCGTTCCGCGCGCCTGAAAGCAGAATGCTTTTATCAAACATGACCTGCCGTCATACCGCCGGGGTGAACGGCCGCCGGAGCCGTTTACCCCGCGGGCCAGGGCCTTGCCCGGGAGGCCATCTGGACCTTCGGATACAACGGAAAAATCCCAACCGCCATAAATGGCTGGGTTAAACAGCACAGAGCTTTCCCGCCGGGGCCCAGAAGCTCTGTGCTATCCGCCAAAAATGAGGAGAACGGACCGGGTTTTGTTTGACATTCCCGTGGAACCGACCGTAAAATAAAACCATTGCAATTACTTTAAAGAGAAAGGCTGGTTTCTATGAAAATTTTGAAACAGGTGGGCATCTTATTCGGCCTGTGCTGGGTCAGCATGTATATCGAAAGGCTGTTGCCCATCACCTTCCCATCCAGCGTCATCGCGCTGATTTTGCTATTGATTTTACTGCTGGTACGGGTGCTTAAGGTGGATCATGTGCGGGAGAAGTCCAATTTTCTGCTGGGAAACCTGCCTTTTTTCTTTATCCCCGCCGCAACGGGCATCATTCAATATAAGGCAGCTATCCTCAGTAATGGCGTTGCGTTTCTGGTGATCTGTGTGGGCAGCATGGTGGCGACCTTTGCCGTTACCGCATGGGCCGTCCAGCTGACCATGAGGCTGATCGACAGGAGGAACCGGAAATGATGGAACTGACCACTTCTCCGTTCTTCGGTGTGACGCTGACCATTTTGGCTTACTGGATCGGTATGGCCATTCAGAAAAAAGTGAACAGGGTAATCTGTAACGGGATGCTGATTGCTGTGGTGCTGGTGATTTTAACGCTGGTGATCTTCCGTATTCCCTATGAGAATTATTACGAGGGCGGGAGCCTCATCAATCTGTTCCTGGGCCCTGCCACAGCCTGCCTCGCCGTATCCATCTATACAAAGATTGACCTTCTGAAAAAATATTGGCTGCCGGTGGTGGTGGGATGCTCGGCGGGGGCGGCTACTTCCATCAGCTGCGTATACGGCCTGTGCCGCCTGTTTGGACTGGACCGGGAGATGACCATGTCCCTGCTGCCCAAATCCGTCACCACGCCCATCGCTGCGGCGGTGGCGGAAGGACACGGCGGAATCGTCTCCGTGGCGGTGGCGGCGGTTTGCTTTACCGGTATTATGGGGAATCTGTGCGCGCCGCTGATGATTCGGCTGTTCCGCGTGCGGGAGCCGCTGGCGGCGGGGCTGGGCATCGGCGCGTGCAGCCATGCCATGGGTACCGCCAAGGCGCTGGAGCTGGGAGAGACAGAGGGAGCCATGAGCGGCCTTGCCATCGGTCTCTGCGGCCTGATTACATCTCTTTTGTCTTTGCTGTTCGATCTGCTGCCCTGAGAGAATGTACTGAAAGCGGGCCTCGCGGCTTTGCTCGCGAGCCCGCTTTTCACATGCCACCCGTCTCACGCCGCCGTTTTCCCGGCTGCGGTGGGAGGAGCGGAAGCCTCTGCCGTCTTCGCGGAGGCGGCTACCTGATTGGCCTTGAGGCGCAGAATATAGGAGTCCAGCATACAGGCGGTGAGGCCCCCGGAAGTCAGCAACAGCAATATCAGGACCCCGGCTGCCGCGCCGGAGAAGATTCCGGAGAACAGCAGCACGGCGCTTACCAGAGCGGTGCCGAAGCCGGCAACGCCCACATCGCGCATAGCGGAATTCTTCATGGACTGTGTAAACTTGAACATAGTAAAGACTCCTTTCAAATTTGGACGGACAGACCGTCCACGTATGGCTGGTTCTGACGTGAAGCTGGCTTTGGAACTTAACATCCAGTTGACGAAAAAGTATAAAAAACAAGGGAGCGCGTGCCTTTTGGCACGCGCTCCCTTGCGTGGTCGTTATGCGGAGTCTTGCTGTGAAGAGCCTGTATACCGGACTTGCGGCATGTGTTCGCAGATCGGGTCAGACCGTATCATTTGCCGAATATCAAATATAGAACAGCAGATCACTGTATACGGGGAAGGGCCAGTAATCCTTGGCGGTGAGCGACTCCAGCTCGTCGGCATACTTCCGGGCGGCGACCATGTCGCTGATAATGGTCTTGTGGGTAAAGTCCATGGCCTTTCTGGAATCGGCGGGAATCTTGCCCAGATCCTTCTCAAGCTTCTCTTCGGCTTCCATAAGTTTATCGGTCAGGTCGCTGATCTTCTTGGCGGTGGCGGTCTCATACTTGCACGCCGCGCCTATGGCGGCCTTGGCGTTTGCCCGTTCGCTCAAGTCGGTGGCATAGCCGGAGACGGCGGGGAGGATCTGGTGCTGAATCATATCCACCATGGTATTGGCCTCGATGGAGATGGTAGTGGTGTAGTTCTCAATGTGGATTTCAGCGCGAGCCTCGATTTCACTCTTGGTGTAGATGCCGTGCCTGGTAAACAGTTCTATGTTTTTTGGAGAGGTGTAGGCGGGCAGGGCGTCGGCGGTGGAGGTCAGGTTGGAAAGGCCGCGCTTTTCGGCCTCCTTGATCCAGGCGTCGTCATAACCGTTGCCGTTGAAAATGATGCGCCGATGCTCGGAGAAAGTCTTGCGGATCAGAATCTGCAGCTCGCTGGTAAAGTCCTTTGCTTTTTCCAGTTGGTCGGCAAACTGCTCCAGTTCCTCCGCCATGATGGTATTCAGCGCGATGTTGGGGCCTGAGATCGACTGGGAGGAACCCAGCATACGGAACTCAAACTTATTGCCGGTGAACGCCATGGGAGAGGTGCGGTTCCGGTCCGTGTTGTCCTGGCGGATGGCGGGGAGTACGTCCACGCCCACCTCCAGCGTCCGCTTTCCGGCATCGGTGTACTCGGTGCCGTTGATAATGGATTCCACCACGGCGTTCAGCTCGTCGCCCAAAAAGATGGACAGGACCGCAGGAGGGGCCTCCTGCGCGCCCAGACGGTGATCATTCCCCGCAAAGGCAACGGTAGCCCGCAGGAAGTCCTGATATTCATCCACGCCCTTGATAAAAGCAGCCAGAAACAGCAGGAACTGGGCATTCTGACTGGGCGTGGATCCGGGCTTTAAAAGGTTTTTGCCGGTGTCGGTGCCCAGCGACCAGTTGTCATGCTTGCCGGAGCCGTTGACGCCGGCGAAGGGCTTTTCGTGGAGCAGGCAGACCAGATCGTGGTGGTCGGCAACCCGCTTCATCAGCTCCATGGCCAGCTGATTGTGGTCGCAGGCGGTGTTGGCGTCGGAGAAGATGGGGGCCATCTCATGCTGGCAGGGAGCCACCTCGTTGTGCTTGGTCTTGGAGAGGACGCCCACCTTCCAAAGTTCCTCGTCCAGCTCCTTCATATAGGCGGCCACGCGCGGACGGATGGCGCCGAAATAGTGGTCCTCCAGCTCCTGACCCTTGGGGGGCTTGGCGCCGAACAGTGTTCGGCCGCACATCCTCAGGTCCTCCCGCTGGGCGTAGCCTCTCTTGTCGATCAGGAAATACTCCTGCTCGGGTCCCACCTGGGGGACGACGCGCTTGGTCTCCGTGTCTCCGAACAGACGCAGAATGCGGACGGCCTGGCGGCTGACCAGGTCCATAGAGCGGAGCAGGGGCATCTTTTTATCCAGGGCTTCGCCGGAGTATGAACAGAAAATTGTGGGGATGCAGAGGCTGTCGTCTTTGATGAAGGCGAAAGAGGTGGGGTCCCAGGCGGTGTAGCCGCGGGCCTCAAAGGTAGCGCGCAGACCGCCGGATGGAAAGGAGGATGCGTCCGGTTCGCCTCGGACCAGCTCCTTGCCGGAGAACTCCATGACGATTTTCCCGCCGCCGATGGGGGAGATGAAGCTGTCGTGCTTTTCGGCGGTGACGCCGGTCATGGGCTGAAACCAATGGGTAAAATGGGTTGCGCCGTGTTCCACGGCCCACTGCTTCATGGCCTCGGCAATTTCGTTGGCAATGGAAATATCCAGAGAGGTGCCGTCGGTAATGCATTTTTTCCAGGCTTTGTAGGACGCGGGAGACAGGCGCTGCTGCATGGTCTCCTCGGTAAAGACAAGGCTGCCGAACAGTTCCGGCATGGTAGTCGGGGTAGTAGTCATATTATTCATCCTCCTGCTTTCTGTGTGATGATGTCATTTTGATGGAAATGGGAAACCGGTATTTCCGGAAGATACTTATATACCGCTTTGGCCATAGTTGGAGAGGACGCGGGCGGAGGGATCGTTTACATTGCAGCCCTCCCAGGACTTGTTGGGCATCCAGAAATCTTTGATCATTTTGGCCTGACCAGGATAATACTGCTCGAACAGCTCCCGATACAGCAGGCTCTCCTTGGTAAAAGGCATGCAATAATCATACTTGCGGCGCTTGCGGTCAAATTCCTCGTCGGTGTATACCGTCTCGGCATAGGCCTTCAGATCGTCTACCATAGAGTGGCCCACGGCGTCGGAGAAGGCCGCTTTCTGCCGCCACAGAATGTCGTTGGGCAACAGGTGGTCATTTTCAAAGGCGTGGCGCAGGAGATACTTGCCCATGTCGTAGGTGTTGAGCTTTATGGCGGGATCGATGCCCATGACGTATTTCACAAAGTCCAGGTCGCCGAAGGGAACGCGGGCTTCAATGGAATTGTCGCCAATGCAGCGGTCGGCCCGGAGCACGTCGTACATATAGAGTTCATCTATCCGTTTTTTGGACTCCTGCTGAAACGCCGCGGCAGAGGGGGCGAAATCCGTGTATTTATAACCGAACAGTTCGTCGGAGATCTCGCCGGTCAGCAGGACCCGGACATCCGTCTGCTCATGGATGGCCTTGCAGCAAAGGTACATGCCTATGCTGGCGCGGATGGTGGTGATATCCCAGGTCCCCAGAATGGACACCACCTCAGGCAGCGCTTTGATGACGTCCTCCCGTGTCATGTAGACCTCGGTGTGGTCCGCGCCGATGAAGTCCGCGACCTCCCGGGCGTACTTGAGGTCGATGGCGTCCTTGTCCATGCCGATGGCAAAGGTACGGATCTTTTTACCAAGGACCACGGAGCTAATGGCGCAAACCAGAGAGGAATCCAGTCCGCCGGAGAGGAGAAAGCCCAGAGGGGCGTCCGCGTCCAGCCGCTTATCCACGGCGGCGATCAGCTTGTTGCGAATGTTGCGGCAGGTGGTTTCCAGACTGTCCCGGGTATAGTATTTCACGCTTGTGAGATCGGCATACCGGATGAATTTTCCATAGGCATAGTAGCAGCCCGGCGGGAAGGGGCAGACCTCGGCGCACAGCCCGACCAGGCTCTTTGCCTCGCTGGCGAATATGATGGAGCCCGCGGCGTCGTATCCGTAGAACAGGGGGCGGATGCCGATGGGATCCCGGGCCGCAATCAGGGAGTCGGTCATGGAATCGTAGATAATCATGGCGAACTCCGCGTCCAGGCGGGAGAACATGGACAGGCCGTATTCATGGAACATGGGAAGCAGGATCTCGCAGTCGCTTCCGCTCTTGAATTCATAGTGTTCGCTGAGCTGGCGGCGGATGGGACGGAATCCGTAGATCTCGCCGTTGCACACCACATAGTCGCCCTCCAGCTCAAAGGGCTGCATTCCCGCTTCGTTCAGCCCCATGATGGCCAGCCGGTGGAAGCAGAGATAACCGGACTTTGTTTCGATGATGCGGCTCATGTCGGGACCGCGGGAGATGGTGCGGTCAAAATAGATGCTCAGCTCTTCGCTGGTAAGCGCCTTGCTGGAAAAACCCATAATAGAACACATAAATAAAAGCACCTCCGGATTTTTTTGCCTCCCGTTGGGAGAGGGTATAAAAACGCAGCTATGTCCTAAATTTTAGGACGAATAGCTGCTATCCGCGGTGCCACCTAACTTACTGTTAAAACAGTCACCTTCAAGGCTCCAACAAGCCCGTGCGATGTAACGATCGCAACTCGTCTTTCCTACTAGCGGGGACTCCGCGTTCAAATCGCAGCTCCAGAGTGTTCTTCGCGCGGACTCATGTACAGGCTTCCCACTGTCGCCTGCTCACTTTGACCGATCTTCCGCGGTACTTTTCTCCATCAACGCCATTGCCGATGTTTTCAATTGTCTTGTATGACTCTTTTGGATTTGATGTTGAAAGTTTATCATTCGCGAGGCCCGCTGTCAATGTCAAAATAGACGAATATCAAGGGCGTGGTTCTGCAATTTTTTTAGAAGCTGTGTCATAATCCACAAAGAAGTGTGCCAAATGAAGGACGAATGTTTGCGGCAGGAATACTTTGTGCAGCTGCGGCACAAAAAATTTCCTGCACGCGGTTAAAGCGGCGGGCCGGCTGTGCCGGCCCGCCCGGTTTTCAAAGTTCCGCCGACCAGCCTGAGTTTTCGGTGACGGCGCCGGTTACAGGCTGATTTCCACGTTTTCCTCAGACGCTCCGGCAAGCGCGGGCCGGGCCTGGGCCAAAAACGCGTCCACCTGTTGCGGGCAGCGACCGATATAGAGCTTCGGGTCCAGCATCGCCGCAATTTCCTCCGGGGCCATTTTGAATGCCGGCTCCCTGGTCAGCCGCTCCATCAAATCGCAAGGCTCACCCTGTTTCATTTTTGCGGTGGCGGCCATGGAGTTTTCCCGGATGATCTCGTGGAGCTGCTGGCGGTCGCCGCCCCGCTTTACCGCCTCCATCATCAGGTTTTCCGTGGAGATAAAGGGCAGGTATTCCCGCACCGTCCGATCCACGATCTTTTCGTTGACGTGGAGCCCGTCGGTGACATTTGCCATCAGGCGCAGAATCGCATCGGCGCAGAGAAAGCCCTCGGGCAGGGACAGCCGCCGGTTGGCGGAGTCGTCCAGTGTCCGTTCCAGCCACTGTGTGCTGGCGGTCATGGGGGCGTTCATGGCGTCGGCCATCAGGTAGCGGGCAAGGGAACAGATGCGCTCGCAGCGCATGGGATTGCGCTTGTAGGGCATGGCGGAGGAGCCAATCTGGTTCTTTTCAAAAGGCTCCTCCAGCTGCCGGTCGTGCTGCAAAAGGCGCAGGTCGCCCGCAAAGCGATAGCAGCTCTGGGCGATGGAGGACAGGACGTTCAGCACCCGGCTGTCAAACTTCCTGGGATAGGTCTGGCCACACACGGCAAAGCACTTGTCAAACCCGAACGCGGCGGCAAGCATGCGGTTCATCTCGTCAATCTTCCCACCGTCGCCCTCAAAGAGGTCCATAAAGCTGGCCTCGGTGCCAGTGGTGCCCCGGCAGCCCAAGAATTTCATGTGGCCGAGAACGAAATCCAGCTCCTCGAGGTCCGCCAGCAGATCCTGCATCCAGAGCGTCGCCCGCTTGCCCACCGTCACCAGCTGGGCGGGCTGATAGTGGGTGTAGCCCAGCGTGGGCAGGGCTTTGTATTCCTCCGCAAACCTGCCAAGATTCCGCAGAACCGCGCAAAGCTCGCCCCGGAGGTACTTCAGTCCGTCCCGGTAGAGGATGAGGTCGGCGTTGTCGGTGACATAACAGCTGGTGGCTCCCAGATGGATGATGCCTGCGGCGGAGGGCGCGGCCTGCCCGAAGGTATATACGTGGGCCATTACGTCGTGGCGGACTTCCTTTTCCCGCTTCGCGGCGCAGTCATAGTCGATGTCGGTGATATGGGCAGCCAGTTCTTCCACTTGGGACTGTGTGACCGGAAGACCCAGCGCGTGTTCCGCCCGGGCCAGTTCCACCCACAGCTTCCGCCAGGTCTGATAGCGGGTGTCGGGGGAGAACAGGCGCAGCATATAGACGGAGGCATACCGGGACGCCAGCGGGGATTCATAGCAATCTTTACTCATAGGAGACCTCTTTCGTTTTTTAGGCGATAGTCAAAAGGATGTAAAAAACTGCCAAAGCAGCTTTAAGCCGTATATGGCCACAACGGAGCCGCAGATGATGTTGACGATCCGCATGAGCTTCGGCGTGAAAAACCGGGCAAATACGCAGATCAGAGCCGCGACGGAGAGAAACCACAGGCAGGACGCGCAGGCCACGCCGGCGATGAACCGCAAGCCTGCGGCACTGGACAAGGAGGCGCGGAATGCGCCCAGCATCATGGTTCCGTCCAAAATTGCCTGAGGATTGCACCACGTTGCCACGCAGGCGGTGGCGATCACCTTGCTCCACGGGAGGACTTCCGTCTCTGCGGCGGTCTGAGCCGCCTCCTTGCTGCAAACGAGGTTCACGCCGATCAGGGTTACGACTGCGCCGCCCGCACCCAGCATCGCCTGCCGCAGCCAGGGCAGCGAGCTGAGAACGGCTCCCACGCCAAAAAAACAGGCCAGCGCCAGCGACACGTCAAAAAAAATCACGGCCAGCGCGGTCAGAAGCGCCCGGCGGCGGGGTTGGGTCAGAGCCGTGTTGATGACAAACAGATTCTGAACACCGATGGGGGCCACATAGGCAAGCCCCATGAGCAGTCCACTGAAAAACTCCATAGGCGTCTGGATTTACCTGAGAATGATGGAATCCCGCTCCGGTCCCACGGAGACATAACCGATGTGGCAGCCAATGGCCTTTTCCACCATCCGCACGTAATCCTGCGCGGCTTTGGGCAGGTTCTCCCACTTCCGCACACAGGAGATGTCGCAATTCCAGCCGTCCACGTATTCCGTTACCGGTTTTGCTTCGGGCAGAATCGCGGGGAAGGGGAATGCATCGGTCTGTTTGCCGTCCAGCTCGTAGTGGGCGCAGACGGGAATTTTGTCAAGATAACTCAGCACGTCCAGCTTTGTCAGGGCGATGTTGGTGGCGCCTTGAACCTCCACGCCGTATCTTGTAGCTACCAAATCAATGGGACCGACTCGGCGTGGACGTCCCGTTTTCGCGCCGTATTCGTTTCCGGCTTCCCGAAGCTTTTCAGCCTCCTCACCGAACCACTCGCAGGTAAAGGGCCCCTCGCCCACACAGGAGGAATAGGCCTTCACAACACCCACGATCTCGTCGATCTTCGCCCAGGGTGCACCGGAGCCCACGGGGGCGTAGGCCGCAATGGCGTTAGAGGAGGTGGTGTAGGGGTAGATGCCGTAATCCAGATCCCGAAGGGAGCCAAGCTGAGCCTCAAAGAGAAACTTATTTCCCTCCCTCTGGGCCTGACGCAAAAACGCGCCGGTGTCACAGACAAAGGGCTTGAGCTTTTCCCCGTAGTCCGCCACCCACGCCATCAGATCGTCCATGGTATAGGGCTTTGCGCCATAGACCTTTTCAATGGTCAGATTCTTCCACTCCAGAAGGTCCGCAAGATGCGCCTTCAGATGTTCGGGATACAGCAGTTCTCCGGCCTGTACGGTTTTCTTCTGAAATTTGTCGGAGTAGAACGGGGCGATGCCCTGCTTGGTGGAGCCGTATTTCTTGTCCGCAAGGCGCTGCTCCTCCAGACCGTCCAGCAGGCGGTGCCACGGCAGCAGCAAAGAGGCCCGGTCGCTGATTTTCAGGTTTTCCGGGGTGATGGAAACGCCCTTGCTCCGGACGTCTTCCATCTCCGTCCACAGGCTCTCGCAATCCACGGCCACACCGTTACCCAGAATGTTGACCACGCCCTTGCGGAAGATGCCGGAGGGCAACAGGTGCAGTGCAAATTTTCCAAATTCATTCACTACGGTGTGCCCGGCGTTGCCGCCGCCCTGATAGCGGATGACCACGTCGTAGTGGTCGGTGATGAGATCCACCATCCGGCCCTTACCCTCGTCGCCCCAGTTGATGCCTACAATTGCGCAGTTAGCCATAGCGCCAGCCTCCCAAAAACAGTATCAGTCTTATCAGTTAAAATCTTCTGACGAAGATCCACAACCTTTCTAAGTATACAGGTGAAACGGGCATAAGTAAAGGATTGGTTTTTAATGGCGGGTATCAATTTTACAGATATTGCATTGCCCCGGGAGCCGGAGGCAGTCTATGGCAGGATAGGACGAAACTACACAATGTATAATTATATCCGGCTCCTGATGGGAGTCAGCCGTTCCGGCGTGCGCTTCTGCGGAAAAGAGAAGTCGATGCTTTTCAAGAGGCAGTATTTGTGCTAAAATACAATTTAATGTAAAATTTTTGAATACGCAGAAGGGGACGCGCATTATGGCGAACATCGGGTTTGACAATGAGAGATATTTAAGGCTTCAGTCGGAGCATATCCGCCGCCGGATCGGCGACTTTGGGGGAAAGCTCTATCTGGAGTTCGGCGGCAAGCTGTTTGACGACTATCATGCTGCTCGGGTGCTGCCGGGCTTCGCGCCGGACAGCAAGGTGCGGATGCTCCAGCAGCTGGCGGGCGACGTGGAGATTGTCATCGCTATTGCGGCGGGAGACATCGAGAAGAACAAGCTCCGGGGAGATCTGGGTATCCCTTACGACGAGGACGTTCTGCGCCTGATCGACAACTTTCAGGCACTGGGACTGTATGTCGGCAGCGTGGTCATCACCCGCTGGGAGGGACAGTCTGCCGCCGAAGCCTTCCGCCGCCGGCTTGAGACGCTGGGCGTTCGGTGCTACCGCCACTATCCCATCGCGGGCTACCCCTCGGACGTGGAACATATCGTCAGCGACGGGGGACTGGGAGAAAACGACTACATCGAGACCAGCCGTTCTCTTGTGGTGGTGACGGCTCCCGGCCCCGGCAGCGGGAAAATGGCCACCTGCCTCAGCCAGCTCTACCATGAGCACAAGCGGGGCGTTCAGGCGGGGTACGCGAAATTCGAGACGTTTCCCATCTGGAACCTGCCGCTCAAGCACCCGGTAAACCTTGCCTACGAGGCCGCCACGGCGGACCTCTCCGATGTGAACATGATCGACCCGTTCCATCTGGAGGCCTACGGCAGGACGGCGGTGAACTATAACCGGGACGTGGAGATTTTCCCGGTACTGGACGCCATCTTCCGAAAAATTCAGGGGTCCTCGCCCTACAAGTCCCCCACGGACATGGGGGTCAATCAGGCGGGCAGCTGCATTGTGGACGACGGGGTATGCCGTCTGGCCTCCCGGCGGGAGATTCTGCGCCGGTTTTACACCGCAAAAGCGGATGTGGCCCGAGGCCGTGGAGACGCGGAAATTGTGCGGAAGCTGGAGCTTTTGATGAATCAGGCGGATGTGACGCCGGAGCTCTGCCCCGCTGTGGGGGCGGCTATCGCCAAGGCGAAAGCCACCGGCGCACCCGCGGGGGCCATGGAGCTGCCAGATGGACGGATCGTCACCGGCAAGACCTCCGCCACGCTGGGGGCGGCATCGGCGCTGTTGCTGAACGCGCTGAAGGCCATGGGCGGCATCGGCGACCAGTTTGAGCTGATCTCCGCGCAGGTGCTGGAGCCGGTCTGCCGCCTGAAAACGGAGTATCTCAGCAATAAAAACCCCCGTCTCCATACGGACGAGGTGCTCCTGGCCCTGACAATCTCCGCCCTGACGAACCCTCTGGCGGAGCTGGCGCAGCAGCAGCTTCCCAAGCTGCGAAACTCCGAGGCCCACTTCACCGTAATCCTGTCCCCGGTGGATGAGCAGCTTTTGAGGCGGCTGGGTATCCGGGTGAGCTGCGAGCCGAAATTCGGCAGCGGGGCGTTGTACCATAAATGACGTCCGGGGAATCACGGAGATTTGGGGGCGGGCCGCGGCCAAAGGAAGATTCCCGCCCGTTTGGACGGCAGTGTGGGCGGACGCGGAAGCTGTTTTAGCGCGTTGGACCTGACGCGCTCTTTTTCGAAGATTGATTTACGAAAGGAAACTCTATGGAGACCATTATTCAACTTTTGGCGCAGGAACTGAATCAGAATCCGCAGTATGTGGAAAACGTGGTGAAGCTGATCGACGAGGGGAACACGATCCCCTTCATTGCCCGTTACCGCAAGGAACTCCACGGGGCCATGGACGACACGGTATTGCGGACGATGGACGAGCGGCTGTCCTATCTCCGGGGCCTGGAGGAGCGGCGGGAGACGGTGAAAACCGCGATCTGCGAACAGGGCAAGCTGACAAGCGAGTTGGCCGCCGCCATTGACGGCGCAAAGACGCTGGCGGAGGTGGAAGACCTGTACAGGCCCTATAAGCAAAAGCGCCGTACCCGGGCCACTCTCGCAAAGGAAAAGGGCCTGGAGCCTCTGGCGCTGCTGCTGTACACGCAGGAGCCGGACTGCCCGGACCCTCTGAGCGAGGCGGCGAAGTACATCGACGCGGAAAAGGGCGTGGAAACGGCGGAGGACGCGCTTGCGGGCGCGTCAGACATTGTGGCGGAGGCGATCAGCGACGATGCCGAGGTGCGCAAGAGTCTGCGGGGCTTCATACTGCGGCAGGCGGTGCTGCGCAGTGAGGCGGCCACCGATGAGGACACGGTTTACCGCCTGTACTATGATTTTGCCCAGTCTGTCTCCCGAATGCAGGGCCACCAGATTCTGGCGGTCAACCGGGGCGAACGGGAAGGAAAACTAAAGGTCGGCCTCGAACTGGACCGGGAGGCGGCGCTGGTGACGCTGCGCCGTCAGGTGCTGCGCCCGGGTTCCGCAGCCAACGCCTTTGTGCGGGCGGCGGCGGATGACGCATGGGACCGGCTGCTGTTTCCCTCGCTGGAGCGGGAGATTCGAAATCTGTTGACCGACCATGCCAGCGAAGGGGCCATTGGCCAGTTCGCTCTGAATCTAAAGCCGCTTTTGATGCAGCCGCCGGTGAAGGGCAAGGTTACCATGGGCCTGGACCCCGGTTACCGCAACGGCTGTAAAGTGGCGGTGATCGACGGAACCGGGAAAGTGCTGGACACCGCCGTGGTGTACCCCACCTACGGCGAGCGGCAGAAAAACGAGGCGATCAACAAGCTTGCGGGCATGGCGGTGAGCCATGATGTGGAGCACATCGCCATTGGCAACGGTACCGCCAGCCGGGAGACGGAACAGATGGCGGTGGAACTGATCCAAAAGCTTGGGGCCATGGGGCGGAATCTCAGCTATATGATTGTCTCCGAGGCCGGAGCCTCGGTGTATTCGGCGTCAAAACTGGCATCGGAGGAATTTCCGCAGTACGACGTGAACCTGCGCTCCGCCGTGTCCATCGCCCGGCGGCTGCAGGACCCGCTGGCGGAGTTGGTGAAGATCGACCCCAAGGCCATCGGCGTGGGGCAGTATCAGCACGACTGTCCCCAAAAGCGCCTGGACGAGGCTCTGGGTGGCGTGGTGGAGGGTTGCGTCAATGCTGTGGGCGTGGACGTGAACACGGCGTCGCCGTCCCTTCTGGGCTATGTGGCGGGGCTGAACGGTACTACCGCCAAAAACGTGGTGAAATACCGGGAGGAGAATGGCGCGTTTACCACCCGGAAGCAGATTTTGAAAGTGCCGAAGCTGGGACCGAAGGCCTTTGAGCAGTGCGCCGGTTTTTTGCGGGTGCCGGAGAGCGGGAATGTACTGGACAATACCGCCGTTCACCCGGAGAGCTACGCCGCGGCGGAAAGACTTCTGGAGCTGACCGGCTATACCATAGACGACGTAAAGTCCGGAAAACTTCAGGATCTCCCGGACCGCCTGAAGGCCTATGGTGAGGAAAGAGCCGCGGCGGAGTGCGGCGTGGGCGTGCCTACGCTTGCGGACGTGGCGGCGGAGCTGCAAAAGCCGGGCCGGGACCCCCGGGATGAGCTGCCAAAGCCGGTTCTCAGGACCGACGTCATGGAGATGAAGGACCTGCGGCCCGGCATGGTCCTCACCGGTACGGTGCGTAACGTCATCGATTTTGGCGTGTTTGTGGACATCGGCGTCCATCAGGACGGGCTGGTGCACGTTTCCCAGGTGTGCGACCGGTTTATCAGGCACCCATCCGAGGCCGTGTCCGTGGGCGATGTGGTGAAAGTGACCGTGCTGGAGGTGGACGAGAAGAAAAAGCGGATCTCTCTTTCCATGAAGCAGGTAAAGTGAATACAGGAGGCGGTTTTTTCTGTGAAGATGCTGACTTTTAACGAAGTGGGCGATGCACTGGACGATATCGCGGAGCAGTTTCCGCAGGTGTTGTTCCGGGAACTCAACGGCGGAGTGAACCTGCTGGAGGACACTGTGGAGGACCCGGAGTTTCCCGGCGGCGAACTGTATATCATGGGCGAATTCTGCGACGACTGCCTGGGGAAGTATATCAACCTCTATTACGGCTCCTTTGTGGCTCTGGCCCAAAAAGAGGACTGGATGGAGCAGGACTGGACCGACGAGCTTTGGACGACGCTCTCCCACGAGCTGACGCACCACATGGAGGGTCTTGGCGGCCTTCACGGGCTGGACGACCGGGACGCGGAGGAGCTTGCGGAATTCCGGGAAAAGTATAGCCGACGGAAAAAGTGGTCGCAAAAATAAAAAAAGATACCGATTGTATAAAAACATGCTTTATTTATAAGAACTGTTACAATTTTAAAAAATGTGCCGATATGTTTATTGAATTCTGCAATATTTGATGCACAGAAAACCTTGGACATGAAAAATTAATTAAAGGGTGGAACAAATGAGATTTGGAAAGACAGAAGCAGCGGCACAAAAGAAAGACTCAGTCAAAAAATTTAAAGCAGGGAACAGAAAAACGACTCTTCGCAAACAAATGATTCGCACAGTTAATGCGATCTTTATTGCCACAATTACAATGACCGTGGTGGTGGGGATTGTTGCCAGCAATTATGTGATTAAACAAAATGCGCGGGATGATATGGGTTCCCTGAGGGACGTGGCGGATATAGCGCTGTCTGCCGAGATTCAAAATGTAAAAATCAACGCTGAATCCATAGCCAGGATCTATAATACTGCGTTGACGGATGGGGATGAGGCTGCTTTCTTGCAAGTGCGAAACACAGTTGCAGACTATGGATTTGAGGATGCAGCCGCGATATCTGCAAATGATGTACAAAAGACAAGTAATTTTGCCTCCGACAATATGCTTCAGGCAGAGACTGCGGTTCAAACAGCAAAGAGCGGAGAAACTGTGCTGACCTCAACAAGAGTGATGGAAGATGGTACGGTACGGTTTATTGTGGCAGTCCCTACGAATAACGGATGCATTGTTCTGACGCTGGACGCACAGTACTTCAGCAATAAGATTTTGAATATAACGGTGGGCAAGAGCGGGAATATTTTTGTGATCGACTCTACCGGCGTTATGATTGCCAGTAAGAATGCTCAACTGGTGGGAGAACAGCAGAACTTTATAGAATATGGGAAAACAGACGCGGCCTACGCAGGTACGGCGGCTGTATATACCCGTATGATAAGCGGCGAAATTGGCGTAGACGAATATTCTTACAGCACGGGGAATCGAGTTTGCGCGTTTCGCCCGGTGGCTGCTTCTGACGGCTGGTCCGTTGGAGCGGTGGCCCCCACAAAGGAAATGACCGCGGCGGTCGTGTACATTGCTGCGGCGCTGCTGATTTGCGGCGCTGTGAGCATGGCGGTGGGAACGGTGCTTGTGGGACGGTATGCTTCCAGTATCGCCAATCCCATTCGTAAGGTGACCGAGCGGATGCGTTTGCTGGCGGCGGGAGATTTGAGCAGTGAGGTCGAGGTTTCAAACCGCAAGGATGAGATCGGCGTACTATCCAGCAGCTTTTATGAGACCGTGGAGGCCCTGAAGTCCTATATTAAGGATATTGACAATGTGCTCCATGAAATTTCAACGGGTAATCTACTGGTAATGCCACAGGCAGATTTCCAGGGCGAGTTTACGGAGATCCGCGATTCTTTGGAGCAGATTCTGAAAGCTTTAAACGAAACGTTCCGGGAAATTTTGGGAGCTGCTTCACAGGTATCCTCCAGCGCTGGCCAGTTTTCCGCAGGGGCTCAGACTCTGAGTCAGGGCGCGACGGAGCAGGCATCCTCGGTGGAGGAACTGGCGGCCACCATCAGCGAAATCAATGATGCAATTTCTGCCAGCGCCCACAATGCGGCGGAGGTCAACGATCACGTACACACCGTTGGGCAGGAGGCGGAAGAGAGCAACCGCCAGATGGATGAGATGCTCCATGCCATGGCGGACATTAAGACGGCGTCCGACCAGATTGACAAGATTATCAAGACAATTGAGGATATCGCGTTCCAGACGAATATCCTTGCACTGAACGCTGCTGTGGAGGCCGCCCGCGCGGGTAGCGCGGGCAAGGGTTTTGCCGTTGTGGCGGATGAGGTACGCAATCTTGCCGGAAAGAGCGCGGAGGCGTCCAAGGGTACGGCGGCGTTGATTGAAAATGCGCTGAGCGCCGTGCAGCACGGTACCAGTATCGCGGACGAGACTGCGCAGTCTTTGCTACGTGTGGTGGATGGTGTAAATCAGGTTAACAAAACCGTGGCTGAAATTTCGGAAAATGCTGCGCAGCAGGCGGTATCCGCAACTCAGATTAATCAGGGTGTTGAACAAATTTCCGGCGTAGTGCAGATGAACTCTGCCACAGCGGAGGAGAGTGCCGCCACCAGCGACGATTTGCTGCGCCAATCGCAAAAACTGCTGGAGCTGGTGCAGAGATTTAAGCTTCGCTGATAGGGCTGTCTGCAAGGCTTGGTTCTCTTTAATAACTATACGCCCGCGCTCTGCGGGATGCGGGCGTCATAATAGAAAGGAAGGTCAACTGTGAATGAGACAATGAAGACCCTGCTGGAGCGCAGAAGCATCCGCAAATACCAACCCAGGCAGGTAGACGGCGCGGCGCTGGAAGAGATTCTGAAAGCCGGAACCTACGCCCCCAGCACCATGGGCAGGCAGTCCGCCGTGATTGTGCTGGTGCAGGACCCGGAGACCATCGCGGAGCTGTCCCGCGTGAACGCCGAAATTTTTGGAAGACCCGGCACGGACCCGTTTTACGGCGCGCCCACCGTGGCGGTGGTACTGGCGGACACTGGGCTTGGCGAGGCCAACGCCCGATGCGACGGGGCGCTGGTGATGGGCAATCTGATGAACGCCGCCGCGGCTCTGGGCATCGGCTCCTGCTGGATTAACCGTGCAAAGGAGACGTTTGAACGGTCCGAGGGCAAGGCGCTGCTTAAAAAATGGGGCCTGCCGGAGACTATGATCGGCGTGGGGAACTGCATTCTGGGCTATGCCGACGGCGCAGCGGGTTCGCCCGCCCCCCGCAGGGATGGCCGTGTCCTTCGGGTTTGAGGAATGGAAATGGCTGATATTCAGAGTGTCACGCGCGCACAGAACATCCGCTATGACCGGAAGACGGAGGCCCTCTATATCATTGACCAGTCTTTGCTTCCCAACGAGGAGAGGGAGATCCGCCTGCAGACGGCGGAGGAAATGTACGATGCGATTCGCTCCCTGCGGGTCCGGGGCGCGCCCGCCATCGGTATCTGCGCGGGCTATTGCATGTATGTGCTGGCCAAGTCCATCCGGGGCGAGGACCAGCAGGTGTTTTTGAAAAAGCTCAGCGATTATGGGGAGTACCTGAATTCCTCCCGGCCCACGGCGGTAAATCTCAACTGGGCCATCCGGCTGATGCTCCGCACCGCCCTTGAAAACGCGGACTGCACCCGGGGGCAGATGCTGGATGCGCTGTATGAGAAGGCAGCGGCCATTCATCAGGACGATATTGCCAAGTGCAGGGCGATCTCCGAGTACGGATTGACCCTTGTGGAAGGTGGAGACGGCATTCTGACCCACTGTAATGCCGGCCCACTTGCCACATCCTGGTATGGAACGGCTCTGGGCCCCATTCTGTTGGGGACGGAGCGGGGATTGAAATTCCGGGTCTTTTCCGATGAGACCCGCCCACTTTTACAGGGCGCCCGGCTCACCAGCTATGAATTGCAGCGGGCGGGTGTGGATGTGACGCTGATTTGCGACAATATGGCTTCCATCGTCATGAAAAACGGATGGGTGCAGGCCTGTTTTGTGGGCTGTGACCGAGTTGCCGCCAACGGCGACACCGCCAATAAAATCGGCACCTCCGGCGTGGCGATTTTGGCGAGGCACTACGGTATCCCGTTCTACGTTCTGGGCCCCACCTCCACCGTTGATCCGGACTGTCCTGACGGGGAACATATCCCCATCGAGCTGCGGGACCCGGAGGAGATCAAGACCATGTGGTACCAAAGGCCCATGGCCCTGCCGGAGGTGAAGTGCTACAATCCGGCTTTCGACGTGACGGACCATGAGCTGATTTCTGGTATCGTCACGGAAAAGGGCATCTGCCGGCCACCGTATACAAAATCGCTGGCGGCACTGTCCTTGAAAAAAGCGTAAATTCCCCGTATATTCTAAAAATTTCGACAACATAGTGGAATATTAAATACAATAAATACAAGGAGGAATCAATTATGGCGACTCCCTCTGCCTGCAACGAGGCAAAGCCCGGCGAGATAGCAAAAGCGGTCCTGATGCCCGGCGATCCCCTGCGGGCCAAATACGTGGCGGAACACTATCTGGAAAATCCGGTCTGCTTCAACACGGTCCGCAGTATGTTGGGCTATACCGGCACTTACAAAGGAAAGCGGCTCTCCGTTATGGGCCACGGAATGGGCGTACCCTCCATTGGGCTTTATACGTATGAGCTCTATCATATGTATGGTGTGGACTCCATTATCCGCATCGGTTCCGCCGGGGGCGTAGGCGAGAATGTTCGCGTCCGGGATGTGGTGATTGCCCTGGGCGCGTCCACCAATTCTCACTTTGCCGACCAGTACGGCTTTCCCGGTCAGTTGGCCCCCACGGCCAGCTATCCGCTGCTGAGAGACGCGGTGACGGCGGCCGGGAAGCTTGGCGTACGGGCGGACGTGGGCCAGGTATTCACTGCCGACCAGTTTTACAACGACAACGCCGCCGCAGGAGAGATGTACCGCAAATTCGGCATTCTGGCGCTGGAGATGGAGACGGCGGGCCTTTACTGGACCGCGCAGCGGGCCGGAAAGCAGGCGCTGTCTATCCTGACCATCTCTGACCATATTTTCACCGGCGAATCCCTCTCGCCGGAGGAACGGCAGGACTCCTTCCACGAGATGATGGAGATTGCGCTGGAGGCGGCGTGGAAGTCTCTGGGCTGACCGGCGAAAAAGAATAAATTTTAAATATGCACGCGGACGTGAATAATTCATGCCCGCGTGCATATTTGCATTTTACAAGAGCATTATAATAAAAAACCGAATAAAATTGAATATTATATGAAAATATACAAACTATAATGCATAAAATGCTGAAAAGTGAAAAACGGGCGAAAAATCACCGGAACTTTTGTGCAGGTTTACACTTGAATAAATATCCGAAACTGACGTATAATAAATCCATCAAAAATAATTCATGGAGGAAATCCCATTATGAAAGATAAAAAGGACATCAAGAAGATCGTGCTGGCCTACTCCGGCGGCCTGGATACATCCATCATCATTCCCTGGCTGAAGGAGAACTACAACGACCCGGAGATTATCGCTGTATCTGCCGACGTGGGGCAGGGTAGCGAGCTGGACGGTCTGGAGGAAAAGGCCAAGAAGACTGGCGCGTCCAAGCTGTACATAGAGGATTTGACCGACGAGATGGTGGACGAGGTGATTTTCCCGTCCATGAAGATGGGCGCCAATTATGAGCAGTACCTGCTGGGCACCGCGTTTGCCCGCCCTATTATCGGCAAGCGGCTGGTGGAGATCGCCAACAAGGAGCATGCCGACGCCATCTGCCACGGCTGCACCGGCAAGGGGAACGATCAGGTTCGTTTCGAGCTGGCAATCAAGCGTTTCGCGCCGGATATGACTATTATCGCGCCCTGGCGTGAGTGGGACATCAAGGGCCGCGATGAGGAGATCGATTATGCGGAGGCCCACGGCGTTCCCCTGAAGATCAGCCGCGAGACCAACTATTCCAAGGACAAGAACCTGTGGCATCTGAGTCATGAGGGTCTGGACCTGGAGGACCCCGCCAACGAGCCCAAATATGAGAAGCCCGGTTTCCTGGAGATGGGCGTCAGCCCCGTGGATGCCCCTGATGCACCCACCTATGTGACCATCGGCTTTGAGAAGGGCGTTCCCGTTTCTGTGGACGGCGTGAAGATGAAGGGCAGCGATATCGTCCGCAAGTGCAACGAGCTTGGCGGCAAAAACGGCATCGGATTGCTGGATATTGTGGAAAACCGTTTGGTTGGCATGAAAGACCGCGGCGTCTATGAAACTCCGGGCGGCACCATCCTCTACCACGCTCACGCGGCTCTTGAGATGATTACCGTTGACAAGGATACCGCCCATATGAAATCCAAGCTGGCGGTGGACTTTGCGGATCTCATATACAACGGCAAATGGTTCAGCCCCCTGCGGAAGGCCTTAAGCGCCTTTGCCGACCAGACGCAGGAGTATGTTACCGGCGAGGTGAAGCTGAAGCTCTACAAGGGCAACATCATCAACGCGGGTATCACCTCTCCCTACAGCCTGTATTCCGAGAATCTGGTAACTTTTGAAGAGAGCGACTATAACCAGAACGACGCCACGGGATTTATCAACCTCTGGGGCCTGCCGGATACCGTGCAGGCGCTGAGAGAGCAGCACAAGCTCTGATAAAAGGGGACTTCGCCCCTCTTCAGATGCTCGCGGGCCGGACTATAATCACCGTGTATATACGCAGTGAAAATGGACGGAATACCCGCGCATATACTTCGGTTTATTTTTGCCGGTTACGGCGAAAATAACATTCCGCCGGGAACCACCGGGACGGTCCCCCGGCCCGGCGGACCCCTCTTAAATCACGGAAATCGGGCGGGAGCCTCGACTCCCCCCGATTTCTATTAAGGAGAAAACCGTATGAAACTCTGGTCCGGACGGTTCAAAAAAGAAACCGACGCGCTGGTGAACGACTTCAACGCCTCCATCCAATTTGACCAGCGGCTCTACAGAGACGACATTACAGGCAGCCTTGCCCACGCCAAAATGCTGGGCGACTGCGGCGTGATTTCCCGGGAGGACGCTATCGCCATTACCGAAGGGCTGAAAGGCATACTGGCGGATGTGGAGGCCGGAAAGGTGGAGTTTACCGCCGACAACGAGGACATCCACATGAATGTGGAGGCGCTGCTCACCGCCCGTATCGGCGACGCGGGAAAGCGGCTTCACACCGCCCGCAGCCGCAACGATCAGGTGGCGCTGGACTTTCGGATGTATGTCCGGCGGGAAATCCCCGCCATCCTTTCGCAACTTCTGGATTTTCAGTCCGTGCTGGCGCGGCAGGCGAAAAAGTATCAGACCGCGGTTATGCCCGGCTATACCCATTTGCAGCGGGCGCAGCCCATCAGTTTTGCCCAGCATCTGCTGGCATACGCGGCGATGTTCTCCCGGGATGTAACCCGGCTGGAAGACTGCAAGAAGCGCCTCAACGAGTGCCCCCTCGGCTCCGGTGCGCTGGCGGGGACCACCCACCCAATCGATCGCTGGGAGACCGCCAGGGAACTGGACTTCGACGCCCCTATGGGCAACTCCCTGGACGGCGTCTCCGACCGGGATTACGCGCTGGAGTTGCTCTCCGCCCTGTCGATTTTGATGATGCATCTTTCCCGCTTTTCCGAGGAGGTCATCCTCTGGTGCAGCTGGGAGTTCAAGTTTATCGACCTGGATGACGCCTATGCCACCGGTTCCAGCATCATGCCCCAGAAGAAGAACCCGGATGTGGCCGAGCTGGTCCGGGGCAAGACCGGACGGGTGTACGGCGATCTGATGGGGCTGCTGACCGCCATGAAGGGTCTTCCTCTGGCCTATAACAAGGATATGCAGGAGGATAAAGAACCGGTGTTCGACGCCATCGACACGGTTGAGATGTGCCTCCCCGTGTTCACCGCCATGATCGACACAATGACCGTCCACCCGGAGAACATGCGGGCCGCGGCGGGCCGCGGCTTCATCAACGCCACGGATTGCGCCGATTACCTGACCAAAAAGGGAATGCCCTTCCGGGATGCCTATACTGTGGTAGGTCATCTGGTGGCCCTGTGCGGACAGCAGGGAAAAACGCTGGAGGAACTGAGTCTTAGAGAACTGAAAACCGTCTCGCCCCTGTTTGGGGAAGATATATATGACGCGCTGAGTCTGGAGACCTGCATGGGTCAGCGGTCCAGCTACGGCGGACCCGCCGTGGCGGAGACCACCCGGCAGATTAAGGCTGTGGAGGAATTTGTGAAAGCCCACAGTGCGCAGTAAAACGGGAAAGAGGGCGCTTTTTTGAAACCGAAAGTCTATATCGAAGGACAGTCCGGAACCACCGGGCTGCAGATTTGGGAGCGGCTGGAAAGTCGGAAGGACATCGAGCTTCTCCGCATCGGCGAGGATAAGCGCCATGACAGAGCGGAGCGGAAGAGGTTTTTGAACGCGGCGGACGTGGCGTTTCTGTGCCTTCCGGACGACGGAGCGCGGGAGGCCGTGGCGATGGTCGAAAACCCCGATACCTGCATCATCGACGCATCTACCGCCCACCGCACGGCGGAGGGCTGGATCTACGGATATCCGGAACTCTCCAACGAACAGCGGGACGCCATCAAAGCCGGCAAACGCATCGCAAACCCCGGCTGCCATGCCACCGGTCTGATCTCGTCCACCGCCCCGCTGGTGCGGATGGGCATTCTCCCCGCGGACTATCCGCTGGCTTGCTATTCACTTACCGGCTATTCCGGCGGCGGCAAGAAGATGATCGCGGAATATGAGGCGGAGGATCGGGGCGAACGGCTGGACTCCGAACGGATTTACGGCCTTCCCCAGACGCACAAGCATCTGCCGGAGATGGTAAAAGTATGCGGCCTGAGCCGAACGCCGGTGTTTTCCCCGGCGGTGGGTGATTTTTACCAGGGTATGGCGACGACCATCATGCTCCACCGGGACCTGCTTAGAAAAAAACTGTCCGGTCAGGAGCTGAGGGACGCGCTGGAGGAGTATTACGCAGGGCAGAAATTTGTGTCCGTGGCCCCTTACGGCGGTGACGAGCCTGTGCTTTACGCCTCCGCCATGGCGGGGACCAACCAGCTGAAGCTGGAGGTCGCCGGAAACGGTGAGCAGATTACCGTGACGGCGTTGTTTGACAATTTGGGAAAAGGTGCCTCCGGAGCGGCGGTGCAGAATATGAACCTGGTGCTGGGCTTCGATGAAGCCGTTGGATTGGGATTAAGGAGTGAACGCAATGAAATTTATCAACGGCGGTGTCTGTGCCCCACAGGGCTTTCAAGCATCCGGCCTTCATGTGGGGGTCAAGACCCACGCGGAATGGAAAAAGGATGTGGCTCTGATCGTTTCAGACGTGGACTGCGCGGCGGCGGCGGTCTACACGAAAAACGTAGTCAAGGCGGCCCCCATCCACGTGGACAGAGCCCATCTGACCAACGGTAAGGCCCGGGCTATTATTGCCAACAGCGGAAATGCCAACGCCTGTGCCCCCAGGGGCGAGGAAAACGCGAAGGCGGAGTGCGCCGCCGTGGCAAAGGTTCTGGGCATTCCGACGGAGGACGTGCTGGTGTCCTCCACCGGAGTTATCGGCCAGACCCTGCCGGTGAAGGTAATCGAGGACGCGGTGCCGGAGCTGGTGAAGGGTCTTGCCCACAGTGCTGAGGCCTCCGACGCGGCGGCCCACGCCATTATGACCACCGATACGGTGAAAAAGGAAGTCGCGGTGGAGACCTGTGTCGGCGGAAAGACCGTCCGCATGGGCGGCATTGCCAAAGGCAGCGGCATGATCCACCCCAATATGGGCACCATGCTCTGCTTCCTCACCACCGACTGCGCCATCTCTTCCGAGATGATAAAAGCGGCGCTGCTGGATACGGTGGGCGTCAGCTTTAACCGTATCAGCGTGGATGGCGATACCTCCACCAACGACACCTGCTGCGTTCTGGCCAACGGCCTGGCTGGTAACGAGACCATTACCCATAAGAACGCCGCCTACGGCGAATTTCTGGAGGCGCTCCGGACTCTGGCCATTACTCTGGCAAAAGAGATGGCCGCCGACGGCGAGGGCGCCAAGCACCTCATCACCTGTACGGTCAACGGCGCGGCGGACGAGAAGACCGCCGAGACGGTCTGCAAGTCCGTCATTTCCTCCACATTGACGAAAGCCGCAATTTTCGGCGCGGACGCCAACTGGGGCCGGGTGCTGTGCGCCATGGGCTATTCCGGGGCGAAGTTCGACCCGGAAAAGGTGGATGTCTTATTTGCCAGCGCGACGGGCAGTATCGAGGTGTGTCATCAGGGCAGGGGCCTTGAATTTGACGAGGATCTGGCGAAGAAGATTCTGACGGAGCACGATATCGAGATCAACATTCAGATGGGCGAGGGCGGGGCGGTTTGCACCTGCTGGGGCTGTGATATCACTTACGATTATATTAAGATCAACGGGGACTATCGCACCTGACGCGGTGCAAAGTCCGCTGGACTCGTCTTTCGCAGGGAAGTCCGGCTCACCAGGCTTCCCCGCAAGGGAGACGGAAGTACGGGAGACGGCGCGGGTGCGTATCCCCGGCTTCCGCCAAAAGGGCGAAAGCGCTCCGCTGCGCCTCTTTTTGTACGGGAGGAAGACGGCGAAACATTGAATATTGAAGGAATATTGAAGAAAGAAGTGGTTTCCATGTCTTCCCATGAGCAACAGGCCAGAGTTTTGGCAGAGGCTCTTCCCTATATCCAGAAATTCACTGGCAAGACGGTGGTGGTGAAATATGGCGGCAACGCCATGATTTCCCGGGAGCTCCGCCGGGCGGTGATGAGTGACATTATCCTTTTGAGCCTTGTGGGGATCCGTGTGGTGGTGGTCCACGGCGGCGGTCCGGAGATTGGGGCCATGCTGAAAAAGCTGGGCAAGGAGTCTAAGTTTGTGGACGGCCTGCGCTACACCGACGAGGAGACCATGGACGTGGTCCAGCAGATTCTCTGCGGCAAGGTGAACAAGGACCTCGTCGCTCTGGCGGGGCGTCTGGGCGGGCAGGCAATCGGGCTATGCGGTCTGGACGGCGGGCTGTTTGAGGCAAAGCTGCTGGATGAAAAATACGGGCTTGTGGGCGAGATCACCTGCGTAAACCCCAAGCCGGTGGAAGACGCGCTGAGTACCGGGTATATCCCCGTCATCTCCACGGTGGCCCGGGGAACGGACGCGGATACCGTCTATAACATCAACGCGGACACCGCCTCCGCAAAGCTTGCGGAGGCCCTCCGGGCCGAAAAGCTGATTTTGCTCACCGATGTGCGGGGCCTTCTCCGGGACCCCAGCGACGAGACAACCCTGATCCACGAGGTCCGTACCTGCGAGGTGCCGGAGCTGGTGAGCACGGGCGTAATCTCCGGGGGTATGCTCCCCAAGATCGAGTGCTGCGTGGCGGCAATTTCCGGCGGTGTGGAGCGGGTCCACATTCTGGACGGGCGCATTCCCCATTCCATTCTCATTGAACTACTGTCGGATGCCGGTATCGGTACCATGCTGAAAAAGGAGGACTGACTTATGACTTCTCAGGAGATCAAAAGCCTTACCAATCAATACGTGATGAATACCTACGGACGCTTCGACGTGGCTATAGACCACGGCGAGGGCGCCAAAGTGTACAGCCCGGAGGGCAGGGAATACATCGATTTCACCAGCGGCATCGGCGTGTGCGATCTGGGTTATGGCAACGAGCTCTGGGCCGAGACTGTTTTTGCCCAGGCGAAAAGACTGGGCCACACGTCCAATCTGTTTTATACGGAGCCCTGCGCCCGGCTTGCGGAGAAGCTCTGCAAACGTACCGGTATGAGCAACATCTTTTTCGCCAACGGCGGCGGCGAGGCAAACGAGGGCATGATTAAGCTTGCGAGAAAGTACAGCTTTGACAAGTACGGACTGGGCCGCTCCACCATCATCTCCCTGAAAAACTCCTTCCACGGCCGCACGCTGGCTACTCTGACCGCCACCGGTCAGGACCAGTTCCACAACTATTTCTTCCCGTTTGTGGAGGGTTTTCAATTTGCGGAGGCCAACAGCCTGGACTCTTTGAAGTCGGCTGCCGGCGACGACACCTGCGCCATCCTGATGGAGCTGGTGCAGGGCGAGGGTGGCGTGCTGCCTCTGGATATGGACTATGTACATTCGGTTGCCAAGCTCTGCGTCGAAAAGGACTGGCTGCTGCTGGTGGATGAGGTCCAGACCGGCGTCGGCCGGACCGGGAGCCTCTTTGCCTTCCAGCAGTATGGTATTTTGCCGGACGTCTGTTCTTTTGCAAAGGGCATCGCGGGGGGCCTGCCCATGAGCGGCATTATGGCAAATGAGAAATGCAAAAACGTGCTGGCCCCTGGTACCCATGCCACGACGTTTGGCGCCAACCCCGTGTGCGGTGCAGCGGGTTTGGTGGTTCAGGAGGTCTTGTCCGACGAGTTTCTGGCGGACGTGCAGAAGAAGGGCGCGTACCTGCGCTCGCAGATCGAGGCGTTGGGACTTCCATGCTTTGGCAAGACCCGGGGACTTGGATTGATGATTGGCATTGAAATGGCGGGCGGTTACAAGAACGGTGAGGTTGCAAACAGGCTGGTGGAAGCCGGACTGCTGGTACTGACTGCCGGACCGGGAATACGTCTGCTGCCTCCGCTGGTCATTACGAAAGAGGAGATGGACGCCGGCGTCTCCATCATGAAGAAGACGCTTTCCTAAAAGAAAGAGAGGATATAACGTGAAGGGACATACCCACTTTTTAAAGCTGCTGGATTACACTCCGGCAGAGATCCGGGAATTTCTGGATACCGCCGCCGACCTGAAGGCCAAGAAGAAGGTCGGTGTGCCCCATCGCTATCTGGAGGGAAAAAACGTGGCCCTGATCTTCGAGAAGACCTCCACCCGCACCCGCTGCGCTTTTGAGGTGGCGGCACAGGATTTGGGCATGGGCAGCACCTACCTGGGCCCCACCGGGTCCCAGATCGGAGTGAAGGAGTCCATTGCCGACAGCGCCCGGGTGTTGGGAAGGATGTTTGATGGCATTGAGTACCGCGGCTTTGGTCAGGTTCTGGTGGAGGAGCTGGCAGAATACGCCGGAGTCCCTGTGTTTAACGGGTTGACCAATGAGTTTCACCCCACGCAGATTCTGGCGGACTTCCTAACTGTCCAGGAGCATTTCGGAAAGCTCAAGGGTGTGAAACTGGTCTACATGGGCGACGCCCGATACAATATGGGCAACTCTTTGATGGTGGGCTGCGCGAAAATGGGAATGCACTTTGTGGCCTGTGGGCCCAAGACCTATTTTCCGGACCGGAAGCTGATTGAGGAATGTCAGGCCATCGCCGAAGAGACCGGCGCGACGCTGGAATTTATCGAGGACCCCATTGCGGCCACCAAGGGTGCGGATGTGATCTACACAGATGTGTGGGTTTCCATGGGTGAGCCGGTGGAGGTCTGGACGGAGCGCATCCAGGCTCTGGGCCCCTATCAGGTGACCGCCGCGCTGATGGATAACGCCGGGCCACAATGCAAATTCATGCACTGCCTGCCCGCCTATCACGACCACAAGACCAAGGTTGGCAGGGAGATGGGCGAAAAGTTTGGCCGCGACGCCATGGAGGTTACCGACGAGGTGTTTGAATCACCCCGTTCCATCGTCTTCGACGAGGCGGAAAACCGGCTGCATACCATTAAGGCGGTCATGTACTGCCTGATGAAATAACCTGCGATTATGAACCGCCGCGCCGCATTCATGCGGCGCGGCGGTTCCCGTTCTTGACATCGGGCGCTCAGGCGCATAAACTGAGTAACGGATTTGAACGTAAAGAGAGGGATTACCCATGCCGCAGCGCACCTCCGGCATCCTGATGCCGGTATTTTCCCTGCCTTCGCCGTATGGCGTCGGCTCCCTGGGCCACAGCGCCCGGGATTTTGTGAAGTTCCTCCATCGAGCGGGTCAGACCTGGTGGCAAATATTGCCTGTCGGCCCGGCGGGAAATGGGGATTCCCCTTACCAAAGCGTCTCCACCCACGCCGGGAATCCTGTGTTTGTCGATCTGGAGCTGCTGGCGGAGGAGGGTTTGCTGACGGCGGAGGAACTGGCTTCCGCCCGGATGGCAGACAGCCGGGCGGTGGATTATCCCAAGATCAACGCCGACCGGGGGCGTCTGCTGCGGCTGGCTTTTTCCCGGGACTGGAACCGGAAAGAGGCGGCGGTGGAGGCGTTTGCGTCTCAGAGGCGCTGGCTGTGGGACTACGCGGCGTATCAGGCCGTCAAGGATTCCTTTGCGGGGCTCTTCTGGCAGGATTGGCCGGACGAGGGTCTGCGCCGGCATGATCTGGAGGCGGTGGAGCGCTGGAAGGCGGAGCATCGGGAGGACCTTGCCTACCAAATCTGGGTCCAGTATGTTTTTGCAAAGCAGTGGAGCGCGCTGAAGTCCTTTGCCAACGGGCTGGGAGTTAAAATCCTTGGAGATCTCCCCATCTATGTGTCTCTGGACTCCGCCGACGTGTGGGCGGAGCGGGAGCAGTTTTTGCTGGACGGTCAGGGCTGCCCCTCCGCCGTTGCAGGAGTGCCGCCGGACTATTTCTGCGCCGACGGGCAGCTGTGGGGCAATCCGCTTTACGACTGGTCCCATATGAAGGCCGACGGCTTTGGCTGGTGGATTCGCCGGGTGGCGCGGGCCGGAGAGCTGTTTGACGCCATCCGTATGGATCACTTCCGGGCGCTTGCCAGCTATTGGTCCGTCCCCGCCGGTGCGGCGACCGCGGAGGAGGGGCACTGGGAACCCGGCCCGGGTATGGCGCTGGTAGGGGTGCTGACCAGCTGGTTTCCTCAGCTGCGGTTCGTGGCGGAGGATTTGGGAATGCTGACGCCGGACGTGGAAGAACTGCTGAGGGCTTCCGAGTTTCCGGGCATGAAGGTGCTGGAATTTGCATTTTCTGGTCCTGATAACCGATATTTACCACACAACTGTGTGAGGAACTGCGTTCTCTATACCGGGACCCACGACAATGCGCCCATTGCCTCCTGGTCACGGGAGGAGGCGGAGATGACCTACGCAAAGCGGTATCTGGACGCGAAGACGCCGGAGGAGCTGCGCCGCCGACTGCTTCTGGCGGGACAGACCAGCGTTGCGGATACCTTCATCGCCCAGATGCAGGATTATCTGGGTGACCCGGGCCGCATCAACGTCCCCGGCACCGCCAGCGGAAACTGGCGCTGGCGCATGGCTCCCGGCGCGGACAGCGACGCGCTGGCGGACGAGATCCGCCGGATGACGCTGGATGCGGGCCGCTGCCCGCCCCGGCAGTTGACGAAACCGGAAAAGCGTGCTATGATTTCCCCGTGAACGGAAAGAATTGCTCTGCCCGTCCACCTTTTAAAATATCTGTTCATCTGATTGGCGAGGATGCGTTCCAGACCGGAAGACGGAGGAGGAAGCGTGCGGAAAACCGCGCGCCGTTGACGTATATTCGTCCCTCCGCCCACAGGCGGAGGGGCTTTTTTCGGCTTGGACGCCGCTCCCCCTTCCCTCTTATTCGGATGGCGGAACGAATCTGAAAGGAGATGGTTTTTTGGACAGCCGCGTGGCGGTGATTGCGATTTTGGTCCATGACCCCGATTCTGTGGAGGCGCTGAACGGCCTTCTGCACGAATTTGGGCAGTATATTGTTGGGCGCATGGGCGTGCCCTACCCGAAGCGGGACGTCAACATCATTTCCGTGGCGGTGGATGCGCCTCAGGAGACCGTGTCCGCTCTTTCGGGAAAGATCGGGAGACTCAACGGCGTCACTGCAAAGACCGTTTATGCTCCGGCGGAAAAGCCGGAAAAAACTCACTGAAAAGAGGAAGAAACGATGAAAAGAACAAAAATCCCTGCATTACTTCTGGCTGTCGCCATGATTCTGAGCCTCGCCGCCTGCGGCGGGAACGGCGGGGGCAGTATGTCCTCGGGCGCGGCATCCTCATCCGAAGAGGAGGCTACCCCCGCCGCCTATTCCATTGCCGCATTGAAAGGCCCCACGGCCATGGGCCTTGTAAAGCTGATGAAGGATGCGGAGAGCGGCGAGGGCTTGACCAATGAGTATACCTTCTCTCTGGCGGCGTCCGCCGATGAGGTGACGCCGAAGCTGATTCAGGGAGAACTGGACATGGCCTGTGTCCCGGCAAATCTGGCGGCGGTGTTGTATCAGAAGACCCAGGGGCAGATCGAGACGCTGGCGGTGAACACCCTGGGCGTCCTCTATATTGTGGAGAACGGCAACGCGGTACAGTCTGTAAGCGACCTTCGGGGCATGACCATCGTGGCGGCGGGGAAGGGCTCTACCCCCGAATACGCCTTGCGGTACCTGCTGAGCGAGAACGGCGTGGACCCGGACAAGGATGTGACCATCGACTGGAAATCCGAGCACAGTGAATGCGTTGCGGCTCTGGCCTCCGGCGAGGCCACCGTGGCATTGCTGCCCCAGCCCTTTGTCACGGTGGCTCAGAACAAATTGAGCGATCTGCGGGTTGCGCTGGACCTGACGGAGGAGTGGGACAAGTTGGATAACGGCTGCAGCTTAATCACCGGCGTGATTGTGGCCCGGCGGGAAGTGGTGGACGCCAACCCCGCCGCCGTCAAGGTGTTTTTGAAGGATTATGCCGCCTCCGTGGATTGGGTGAACGGAAATGTGACCGATGCGGCACAGCTGATCGGAGACTATGACATCGTGGACGCGGCGGTGGCGGAAAAGGCGTTGCCTGCGTGCAATATCGTCTGCCTGACGGGGACAGAGATGCACGACAAACTCTCCGGCTACCTCTCTGTGCTGTTTGATCAGAACCCCCAGTCTGTGGGCGGGGCCTTGCCGGAAGATGATTTTTACTTCGGCGCATAAAAATGGGAAAGAGGCCCGCCGCCCCCTTGGCGGCGGTTCCCGACCTGTCTCAAAGGGCGTCCGGGTCTTGGCCGTGGTCTTCTGGCTGCTTTTGTGGCAGCTGGGAGCCACGGCACTGGGCCTGCGGCTGCTGTTGCCGTCCCCTGGGGAGGTTCTGGCCTGCCTTGCCCGGTTGGTTGTCACCACCGGTTTCTGGCGCTCAGTGGGCTGGTCCGCCGCCCGGATTTTAAGCGGGTTTCTAATTGCCTGCGTGGGCGGAACGGTGCTGGCGGGATTGTCCGCGCGGTTTTGGACCATCCGGGTGCTGCTCTCTCCTCTGGTGACGGCGGTGAAAGCGGTGCCAGTGGTGTCGTTCATCATCCTGGCGCTGATGTGGATGTCTTCCCGGCGGCTGTCTCTGTTCATTTCCGTGCTGATGGTATTCCCCACGGTGTACCTGAATCTGCTGGAGGGTGTCGATCACACGGATCGCGGGCTTTTGGAGATGGCGCGGGTATTCCGCGTGCCGCTGGCACGGCGGCTGAGAGACATATATCTGCCCCAGGCGCTGCCCTGGTTTCGCTCCGCCTGTTCTCTGGGACTGGGCCTTTGCTGGAAGTCCGGGGTGGCGGCGGAGGTCATCGGTCTTCCCAGCGGCTCCGTGGGCGAGCGGCTTTATACCGCAAAGATCTATTGGGAGATGCCTGAGCTGTTCGCTTGGACGGTGACCATCGTGGCGGTGTCCGCCGCCTTTGAAAAGCTGGTTCTCCGGCTGCTGGATCGATTTGGGGCAAAGGAGGCGAAGCCGTGATGGTGGAGATCGCAAACCTTTCAAAAGCTTACGCTGGCGTACAGGTTCTGCGGGACGTCAATCTGACGCTGGGGCCCGGCGTCACCTGCCTGATGGCCCCCTCCGGCGCGGGAAAGACCACGCTGGTTCGTATCCTGCTGGGGCTGGAGCGGCCGGACGGCGGTACAGTGACCGGGCTGGAGACAGCCCGCTTTTCCGCGGTGTTTCAGGAGGATCGTCTGCTGGAGCGGCTGGATGCGGCGGGAAACCTCCGCTTTGTTCTGGGCGCGGCCTATGATGAAGGGCGGGCGGCAGAACTTCTGGGGGAGCTGGGGCTTGACGGTGTGGGCGGAAAGCCAGCAGGAGAGTATTCCGGCGGTATGAAGCGCCGTCTGGCGCTGGCCAGGGCGCTGAGCGTCTCCTTCGACTTTCTGGCGCTGGACGAGCCGTTCACCGGACTGGACGGAGAAAACCGGAAAAAAGCCATCGTCTGCATTCGCCGCCGCGCGGCGGGGAAGACGGTCTTACTGGTAACCCATGACATGGAGGATGCGGTGGGACTGGATGCGAAGATTGCGGGACTTGAATAGAAAGTGCCAAATCGGATGAGGCGCGCCGCTTTGCGGCGCGCCTCATCCGATTAAATCCATCCGGCGTTGCAGCAATGAGGCCACAAACCTCTTGGATAGGCTCTCCGGCTGTGTTGCCGCCCGGAGAGCAGTTCGTTTACTTCGCACTCCTGCCTGCCGCCTGCGTTTCCATAAAATGAGAGCCTCTTCAAAGGCTGAGGGAGCGCGCCGGCCCGAATCCTCCGGGAGCGGGACCTGAAATCTGGCCGCCGCGTAAAATATTGAAATTTCCTTAGACAGTGCGGACACGATGTGGTACAATGTCAAAGACGGGAAATCTGCTTTTGCAGACGACTTTTTTGAGGAGCAAGCCATGAAAAAAATTGTTCTGGCCCCGGATTCTTTCAAGGGTACCATGACCTCCGCGGAGGTCTGCGGCGAACTGGTGGCGGCGATTCACGGGGTGTACCCGGAGGCGGAGGTCGTTTCCCTGCCTGTTGCGGACGGAGGCGAGGGCAGCGTGGAAGCGTTCCTTGCCGCCGTGGGCGGAGAGAGGGTGCAGGTGGATTGCACCGGGCCCAATGGCCGGCGCCTCTCTGCGGGATACGGTTTCCTGCCGGATAGGACGGCTGTGGTGGAAATGGCCGCCGCCGCGGGCCTTCCCATAGCGGACACGAAGGACCCGGAGAGGACCACAACTTACGGAGTGGGAGAGCTTATGCGCCATGCGGCGGACCGGGGCGCGGGAAAAATCGTCATGTGTCTGGGCGGCAGCGCCACCAACGACGGCGGCTGTGGCGCCGCCGCAGCCTGCGGCGTCCGGTTCTATGATGGACAGGGACGTGTTTTTACTCCCGTTGGCGGGACGCTGGGGGACATTGCCCGCATTGACGCCTCTTTGTTGGACCGGACCCTTGCAAACCTCCCGATCATCACAATGTGCGACATTGACAACCCTTTGTGCGGCAACATGGGGGCGGCTGCGGTTTTCGGTCCCCAAAAGGGGGCGGACGAGGCCATGATCTCCCGGCTGGACGCGGGCCTTGCCCATCTGGCGGAGGTGTTGGAGCGGGACTGCGGCGCGGCGGTGCGGGATCTTCCAGGTGCGGGGGCCGCTGGCGGCATGGGCGCGGGGATGGCGGCGTTTTTTAAAAGCCGTCTGCAAATGGGAATTGAGACCGTGCTGGATACCGTCGGCTTTGAAAAGAAGCTTACCGGGGCGGATATGGTCTTCACCGGCGAGGGCCGGTTGGACGGCCAGAGCCGGCAAGGCAAGGTGGCTGCGGGCGTGGCCCGCCGGGCTGGGATGAGAGGCGTGCCGGTAATTGCCATTGTGGGCGATGTTGGCGAGGGCGCGGAGACGATTTACGAGTTGGGCGTCACGGCGGTATTCTCCATCAATCGCGTGGCCGTCCCCTATGAACAGGCCCGGCTGCGGAGCAGGCGTGACCTGCGGGCCACGGCAGAGGATATCCTGCGGTTGTGCCGCAGTCTTGAAATTCAGAAGAAGCTATGATAGAATTAATTTTAATTGCAGCGAAAACCAACTGCTTGTGAATAACCCACATAAGTTCAGGAAAAATCGGACATACGAAAAGGAGCAGACCCGCCCATGATCAAAATTACCACGGACAGTACCTGTGACCTGCCTGATGCGCTGCTGCGGGAAAATGACATTACGGTGGTGCCGCTGGGCATTGTGAAAGGCGAAAAGCTCTATCGGGACGGTGTAGATATTCACCCGGCGGATATTGCCGCCTATGTGGACGCCGGCGGCGACATCACGACCACCAACGCGGTGAACGCAGCAGATTATCACGATCTGTTCAGCCGCCTTCTCAAAAAATACGACGCGGTAATCCATATTAACCTGGGAGCCAAATTCTCCAGCTGCTATCAAAATGCCCAGATTGCGGCGGCGGAGCTGCCGGAGGTCTATGTGGTGGATTCCGCCAACCTGACGGTTGGCATCGGAGAGATGGCCCTGAGGGCGGCGCGCTCCGCCCAGGCGGGCAAGACCCCCGCGGAAATCGTGGCGGAGTTGGAGGACCTGCGGGCCAGAGCGGAGGTCAGCTTTGTGCTGGAGAGGCTGGACTATATGAAAAAAGGCGGGCGGTGCAGCGCCGTCACCGCCATCGGCGCAAATCTTTTAAAGCTTCGTCCCTGTGTGGAGGTCATCGACGGGAAGATGTCCGTGACGAAGAAATACCGCGGCTCTATGGAGCGGGTGGTGGCGGAGTTTCTCCATGACCGGCTGGACGGACGGACGGATATCGACACGGAGCGAATCTGGCTGGTGGACAGCTCTTTTGGCCCGGAACTCAAGGATGCGGCCAGAGAGGCTCTGCGGGAAGACGGTCGCTTTGGAACGATTCTGGAGGCTAAAACGGGCTGTACGATCTTTTCTCACTGCGGACCCAACACTCTGGGAGTCATTTTTTTCCGCAAGAGCTGAGCGAACTGAAAAAACGGTTTCGGCGGACAACTGTCTGCCGAAGCCGTTTTTTGTACTGATATCAGAATCGCTATTCCATCACGCGGTCTTTGCCAGTCTGCTTACCTTCGTAAAGCAGACGATCGGCGTCTTCTACCACTTCCTGGGCAGATTGACCGGGAATATGCTGTGTCAGGCCAAATGTCAGCGTTACCTCCCGGAAAAAGGGCGCCTTCGCCTCGGCAGTCAGTTTGTGCAGTTCGGTCTGGATACGGATCAGGACGGATTTTGCCGCGGACATGGGCGTATGGGGAAACAGAATCAGAATTTCCTCCCCGCCCCATCGGCAGATGACGTCGTTCTCCCGGGTACAGGCGCGGATGCAGTCTGCGATGGTGGTCAGAATCAGATCGCCATGGTTATGGCCGTACTGGTCGTTGAAAGATTTGAAATCGTCAATATCCGCCATGGCCGCACAGAATACGAGGCCCTTTGTGTCTGAGTCCCGGCACAGAGATTCCAACTGCTCATAGAGATTTCGCCGATTCTGCAGACCCGTCAACGGGTCGTGGGAGGCAATATACTCCAGGTTGTGGTTAGCGGCTTCCAACTGCCGATTCTGTCGGCGCAGTACCTGACTGGCGAGATAGACGGACATCAGCGTGACAAATACGCAGATACAAAGGTTCATACTGAACAGTACGAATAAGGGGGAACCTGTCGGTGCCGGAAAGTTGGCAATTCGCAGTGGAATCCTGCCGTTTACGCACAGCAGCGCCACAATTCCCTCCAGATCCAGCAATTGTGCCGCGGAGGCGGAACAGTGTTCCACCGCGTCGCCCAAATAGGAGCTGAGAGCCAGCAGACATATCAGATACAGAAAAAAACCGCTTTGCAATCCGGCAATGGCGCTGGCGGACAGAGCGAAAAAAATCATCTCCACTTCGGCACCAGTAACGGCCAGATCGGGCCGCTTTTTTTCCAGGCGCAGCAGAAACAGATAGACCGAACAGCTGATACAATTCAGCCAGAACAACGGCAAGGAGCTCAGAAGGAGACAGACTGGCAGTTGCAGCAAATGAATGCAGAAGGTCGCCAGCAGGAAACATTTAGCGCTGTGCTGAAGCCAGATATCAATAAAACGTCGGAAATACGACCTTTTATAAGTCGAACTCATCTGTAGCCTCTTTCCCCCGGCATATTGGATTAAGCGCGCAATTGGATGCTAAAAATATATATGCGTTTTAATGTAACATTTATACGATTGAAAATCAATAGAGAATAAAGCTTCTATGAAAAGAATTGGGTACGTTACTTAGATGTGGCTTTTGTGTATATTGGGCACACTTGACGTTCCTATATAATTTTTACGGGGACTGGCAGGTATCTCTTTATCGCAGAACATTGTTCCAAAAATTCTATCGAGAAAGCGCGGACGCGTCATAAAATGACGGCGGACCAATATGCTTAGCGGCATACTTACCGTTTCCTGCATGAAACGGATTTGTGTGGTTCACCCTGTATCTTTACTCCACGCTTCGTTTCCGCTCAAGTAAATTAGTAAGAGGATTGTAAAAAAATTTCGACCCCCCATCTGTCCAACGCAGATGGGGGGTCACTTCTGACTGGGGTTTTCTGTCATGTTCCTACCTCTTACTTTCGTGGAATCACGTTTGGAAGGCTGAGGAAATCCGAGAAACCAGAAATGCTTTGAGAAGAAACCGAAAAAACACTGCAAGATTACCGGGAAACCGAAGAAATGCTCGGTGATAGCCAATCCATAAAACATCAGGTACACGCAGATACTTGCCTTGGACATCGCCAAAACCGGATCTCGTGATTCTCATTGGAATGAGCCATGTTTCGTCTTTGGTCTCTGCCGGAGTTTCACGGAAGTTTACCGGGAATTCGCCATGGTCTTGCCGGGTTACTAAGGATAGAATACGCTGCCGAACGATTAGCTGGTTTCTTCCAAACGCGGCGGTGAGAAATGAGATTGGATTCCTCTGGAACTAGCCCATTGGACTCACTCCCTTCCGGTAATTATTAAATACCACATTACTGCATAAAAGTCAATAGAAATTTGTTTGATTCTACATTATTGAAGAATAAGACGTAAAAAATTTGTGCATATACAACAACACATATGCAACTCATAAAACCCTGGGCTGCTGCTAAATCTCCAGCGTTTGAAAAAATGAAAACGCGGACAACACTGGATCGGACCGGAATGCCCACAACAGTGCATCCAGATTCTCTGCGTCGTGCTCGATCTCCCGGCAATAGAGCCGCAGGGCCTCTGGGAGCGGCAGAAGGCTTGCCGCCCGTTCCACGGTCAGGGCGCTGAACAGAACAAACTGCATCCGCCCCAGTAAATCGCCGTCATTGATGGCTTTCAGCTCATAGCGGAACAAAAAGTATGCGGCGATTCGTTCCAGCAGAGGGGCCGGGACCGTGCCGGGAACAGCTTCCTTCCCGCGGAGCAGCAGTGTGCGCCAGTCGCTGCCCAGAATTTCAAGGCCGGACAGGACCTCCCAGCCGTGTGGAAACAGTCCGTCCCCGGCGGGCGGGGTACAGACGGCCGGCGTCGTCCAAGTGCTGCACAAATCCGGGAGCCGATCGGCCGCCTCCTCATCCAATAGGGATTGAGCCGCATTTGTAAACACAAGCAGTTCCGCAAATCGGGAATAGAGGCGGCAGGATCGGTCTTCTAAAATCTCCAGTGACTTTGCCCGAACGGCCAGCAGGGGAAGGAGCCACGGGTCCGCAGGCTCCCCTTCCTCGTCCGTTTGGGTCAGGGGAAACGTCAGCGGCGTGGAGGAGGCCAACAGCAATCGGCAGGCCTCCGGACAGGAAGCACACAGGGAGGTCTCCCGCACAGACCCATAGTCCTCGATAAATCGTGGGTGGCTGCGGCAGACCTCGCTGGTGCACTCCGGTCCCAGTAAGCGGTGAATGGCGCACAGGCCGTCCGTATCCCAAAAAGGGCACCGGAGCGTGTCCGTCAGAGCAAAATAATCCTCTCCATCCCCGGTTTGCAGCGCTGTCCGGAGACGATCCCCCAGCGGGCCGGGCAGGGAGCGGTAATAATCAGCAGTGGGTCCGTCAACCACCACCTCCCACCCTTCGCAGCAGGAGTGGGGACACGCGCCCGCGAGGCAGTGAAAGTGTCCAAAATAATCCGGTTTGCGCAAAACCATCACACCGTTCTCTCCCTTTTAACGTCTCAGAGTGTCCACGGCGCCCTTTAACTGACTCATGGCCTGTTCCAGCACGGAGCGTGGGCAGGCGGCGTTCAGCCGCATGAAGCCGCTGAGACTGCGGCCAAAGGAGACGCCGTCGTTCAGGCCCAGCTTCGCCTTTTGGATCATGAAATCGTGAAGTTCCCGGTTGCTCAGGCCCAGTTCGCGGCAGTCCAGCCAGACGAGATAGGTGGCATCCGGAACGTTGGGCCTGATCTGAGGAATATTTGCGGCGCAGTAGTCCCGGATATAATCAAAATTGGCGCTGAGGTAGGGGAGAAGCTGATCCAGCCACTCGTCACCGGAGGTGAACGCCGCCTCCATGGCTGTCAGGGAGAAGGCGTTGTTGCGGTGGATGTCCATGCGCTGCCAAAAGCGGTCGTAGACGTCCTTCATATGCGCGTTGGGGAACACCGCGGCGCTGGCCTGCAACCCCGCAAGGTTGAAGGTTTTCGTGCCCGAGATGCAGGTGATGGCGTTTTTTGTTACGGTGGCGGTGGGCGTATGCTTTTTTTCGTGGAAAATCAGGTCGGAGTGGATTTCATCGGATACCAGCACCACATGGTATTTTTCACACAGTGCCGCCATCCGCTCAAGCTCCTCCGGCGTCCAGACAATACCCAGCGGGTTGTGAGGGTTACACAGCAGGAACAGGTCGCACTGGCGGAGCTTCGCCTCAAAATCCGCCCAATCCACGGTCCACACACCGTCCTTCTCTACAAACGGGCTTTCCACCACTTTACGGTTCCAGGCTTCGGTCATGTCGTAAAACTCGGAATATACCGGCGTCTGGATGAGGACGCTGCCGCCCTCCGGAGTGAACAGCCGCACGCAGGCGGAGATGGTTTGCACCACGCCCAGGCTCCAGCTCATCAGGCTCTGGTCGATCTCCCAGCCGTTACGCCGCTTTTGCCAGCCGCAAATGGCGGCGAAATAACTGTCGGGCCGGGCGGTATAGCCCCAGATACCCTCCCCGGCGCGGGCTTCCAGCGCGTCAATGATGGGTTGGGCGGTCCGAAAGTCCATGTCCGCAATCCACAGGGGAATCACATCCTCCGTACCGAACTTCTTCATCCGCTCATCGTATTTGGCGGCGTGGTTAGCGGAACGGTCAATAACAGTATCGAAATCGTATCTCATAATATCCTTGCTCCCTCAAATCACTTATACATTATACAATAGGGTATCGCACGGAGAAAATCCTTGCAATTCGATATTTTATCACGCTTTCGGGTGGGGTGCAATCCCATAGAGCGCCGAACTCTGAATGATCGCGGAGAGACAGGCAAAGATGTACACTTCCCCACAGGGGGAACTGACAAAATCTCGCGTTTTTTGCTATTGACAAACATGGACGTGGCGTTTAAAATTACTTCAAGTATTTTAGTTCAAATTTTTTGACTAAAAAATCAATGATGATTTTAAGGAGATTTTTATAATGGATTTTGAGAAAGTACGCGACGTGATCGTGGAGACGTTGGCCTGTGAGGCAGATCAGGTGACCATGGAGGCCTCTCTGGCGGACGATTTGGGCGCCGATTCTCTGGCTTCCGTGGAACTGGTTATGGCGCTGGAAGAGGCCACCGGCGTTTCCATTGACGACGCGGAGCTGCCCAACCTGAAAACCGTGGGGGACATCGTGAACTATCTGGAAGCCCACAAAGCCTGATTCTTGCAGATTGCCTGAAAGGGAACCGTTGCGGTTCCCTTTTGCGCTCCATGTGAGTTTTTTCAAACCGCCCTGAAAGCCTGTCAAAAGGCCGTGTGGTCCCCGGAAAGGTTTCCGGGACCGTGGAAAAAGAGGAAGGAGAACCATGACCAATTCCGAGATTTTTGAACTGCTGGATCGCTTTGAATGCAGCAGCGTTATGACCATGAAGGTATGCGTCGGCGGCGATACGCTGGAGCTCAGCCGCACTGGGGTCGCCATCCCGTCCGCGCCCGCCGCCGCGGCTCCCGCGAATGCTCCTGCACCCGCTACGGAGGAGGGCCCTGTGATCTGCGCTCCCCTGGTGGGGACATTTTATGCCGCCGCCGCCCCCGACCAGCCGCCTCTGGTAAAGTCCGGCGACCGGGTCTCCAAGGGCCGGACCGTGTGTCTGATCGAGGCCATGAAGATGATGAGCGAGGTCACGGCTCCCTGCGACTGCGTGATCGAGGAGGTACTGGCGAAAAACGGCGAGCTGCTGGCCTTTGGCGCGCCCATCTTCCGCTATCGGGAGGCATAAGCATGTTCAAGCGCATTTTGATTGCCAACCGGGGCGAGATCGCGCTTCGGGTGCTGCGGGCCTGCCGGGAGATGGAGATTGAGACCGTGGCGGTGTATTCCACCGCCGACGCCGACGCGCTCCATGTTCAGCTGGCTACCCAGAGCGTGTGTATCGGCCCGCCGAGGGCCGCCGACAGCTATCTCAATCAGGCGGCCCTGCTGACCGTGGCGAAAGCCATGGGCTGTGACGCCGTCCACCCCGGATACGGCTTTTTATCAGAGAATGCCGACTTTGCCGATGCCTGCGCGGAAGCGGACCTGAAATTTATCGGGCCCTCCGGCTCCGCCATCCGAAAGGCGGGGAGCAAGGCCGCAGCCTGCGCGCTGATGAAAACGGCGGGGGTTCCCACCGTTCCCGGGTCCAACGGCCCGGTGGCCGACGCGGACGCCGCGCTGAAGATCGCGGCGGAGGTGGGTTATCCCGTGTTGCTGAAGGCCAGCGCCGGGGGCGGCGGACGGGGCATCCGCAGGGTGGAGTCCCCGGAGGACCTGCCCGCCGCGTTCCACGAGGCCAGTGCGGAAGCGGTGGCCTGCTTCGGCGACGGAACCATGTATCTTGAAAAATTCGTGGTGAATCCCCGGCATATTGAGTTTCAGATTCTGGCGGACAGCCAGGGCCACACCATTCATCTGTTTGACCGTGACTGCTCAGTTCAGCGCCGGAACCAAAAGCTCATCGAGGAGGCCCCTGCACGCTGCCTGACCCCGGAGCTTCGGCGGGAAATGGGCGCGGCGGCGGTCCGCGCGGCCCAGGCGGTGGGCTACGAAAACGCCGGCACGGTGGAATTCCTGCTGGCGGAGGATAACCGGTTCTATTTCTGCGAGATGAACACCCGGGTCCAAGTGGAGCACGGCGTCACGGAGATGGTCACCGGTGTTGACATCGTACGCCAGCAGATCCGCATTGCCGCGGGCCTGCCTGTGGGCATGAGACAGGAGGATGTGAAGCTCAGCGGCCACGCCATTGAGTGCCGCGTCAACGCAGAGGACCCGGCGGCCAATTTCCGCCCCTGTCCCGGCACGGCCAGCTTTGTCCATTTCCCCGGCGGTACCGGCGTGCGAATTGACTCTGCGCTGTACAGCGGCTATACCCTGCCGCCCTACTACGATTCTCTGGCGGCAAAGGTTCTGGTCCATGCCCCCACCCGGCTGGAGGCGATCCGCCGGATGCGCCGGGCGCTGGAGGAGCTGACTATTGAGGGTTTCCAGACCAATGCGGGACTGAGTCATCTGATCTTGTACCACCCCGACTATGTCCGGGGTATATGTACCACCGCTTTTCTGGAAAACCACCTGCAGGAGCTGGTGGAATGGGGCCGCAGGGCGACGGAAAGTGAGGCGGCGAAATGACTTCGATTTTTGCCCAGCGGCGGCAAAAGCTGCTGGCGATGAAAGCCTTTCGGGACGGACGCACCCACGCGGCCGCAGCCGGTACGGTCTGCCCCGGATGCGGCCAGGCCGTGAGCGCGAGCGCGCTGGCGCAGGCGCAGTATGTCTGTCCCCACTGCGGATACCACCTGCCGCTCGGCGGCTATTACCGCCTCAGTACGATTCTGGACGCGGGTTCTTTCCGAGAGCTGAATGCCCGTCTGACCTCCACGGACCCGCTTCATTTTCCCGGCTATCAGGCAAAGCTGGAGGCTGCCCGGAAGAAAACCGGCCTGAATGAGGCGGTGGTCACCGCCGTCGGCACGGTGGACGGGCGCAAGTGCGTGGCGGGAGTTTTGGACGGGCGGTTTTTTCTAGGTAGCATGAGCGCCGCCGTGGGGGAGAAGATCACCCGCGCCATCGAGTATGCCACAAAAAACAAGCTTCCGTTGATCCTCTTTTCCGCCAGCGGCGGCGCCCGGATGCAGGAGGGGATTCTGTCTTTAATGCAGATGGCCAAGACCAGCGCGGCCCTGGCGAGATTTGACGAAAAGGGCGGCTTTTTTCTGTCGATTATGACAAACCCCACCACCGGCGGCGTCACAGCCAGCTTTGCGAGCCTTGGCGACGTGATTCTGGCGGAGCCGGGGGCGCTGATCGGCTTTGCCGGTCCCCGGGTCATCGAGCAGACCATCGGTCAGAAATTGCCGGAGGGCTTCCAGCGGGCGGAATTCCAGATGGAGCATGGTTTTGTGGATGCGGTGGTGCCGAGAAGCGAGTTGCGCGCGGTCATCTCCCGCCTGCTGGCGCTCCACGAGAAAGGAGGCCGCAATGGCTGAGCCGATGACTGCCGCCCAGAGAGTGACGATTGCCCGCAATTGCAAGCGGCCTAATGTACAGGATATTGTCTCCGGCTTGTTCACGGACTTTTTCATTCAGCGGGGGGATCGCCTCGCCGGAGAGGACGAGAGCATTCTCGGCGGCATTGCCCGGTTTCACGGGCGGCCCGTCACCGTGATCGGTACCCGCAAGGGCCGGACACTGGACGAAAATCTCAAATACAACTTCGGAATGCCTTCCCCAGAGGGCTATCGCAAGGCTCTGCGCCTGATGCGGCAGGCGCAGAAGTTTCACCGCCCCATTCTGACCTTTATCGACACGCCCGGCGCCTATCCGGGCATGAATGCCGAAGAGCGGGGCCAGGGCGAGGCCATCGCCCGGAATCTGATGGAGATGAGCCGGCTTGCCGTGCCGGTGATTGCCACCGTTACCGGCGAGGGCAACAGCGGCGGCGCGCTGGCGCTGGGCGTCGCCGACCGGGTGCTGATGCTGGAGAACGCGGTGTACTCCATTCTCTCCCCGGAGGGCTTCGCCACGATCTTGTGGAAGGATTCCTCCCGGCATGAGGAGGCCTGTGAGCTGATGCAGCTGACGGCCCCGGATTTGAAACGGCTGGGCGTCATTGACGAGATCGTCCCGGAACCCGCGGGCGGCGCGCATCTGGCACCGGAAATTGCATTGCGCGAGCTGGATCTGGCGCTGGAACGGAACCTCAAAACCCTCTCGCGGCAGAGCGGAGACGCGCTGGCGGCCGGGCGGTATCAGAAATTCAGACAGATGGGGACACCCACAAAGGAGGACCAATGAGCGGAATCAAGATTTGCGGCGTGGGGCATTACGCCCCGCCGAAGCTGATGACAAATGCCGATTTGGAGAAGATCGTGGATACCAGCGACGAGTGGATCACCTCCCGCACCGGCATCAGGACCCGGCATCACTGCGTGACGGAAACCCACTCCGATATGTGCCGTGAGGCGTCGAAGATGGCGCTGAAAAAAGCGGGCGTGAAGCCGGAGGAGATTGGTGTGTGCATCGTGGCCACCCTGTCCTCGGATTTTCTGGCGCCCTCCGCCGCATGCCTTGTACAACGGGACCTGGGGCTGCAAAACGACACGGTCTGCTTTGACCTCAACGGCGCGTGCAGCGGCTTCCTGTTTGCCATACACACCATGGAGTGCATGCTGGCGGCCTCTCCCCGGAAGTATGGACTGGTGCTGGGCGCGGAAATGCTCAGCCGGTTCATCAACTGGGAGGACCGGTCTACCTGCGTCCTCTTCGGCGACGCCGCCGGGGCCGCCGTGGTGGAGTGGAGCGAGGATTACGAGTCCATCCATGCGCTGCTTGGCTGCGAAGGCGACAGCGAGATGTTGGGTGTTACCGGCGCGGGCCACAAGGACCCGCCCCAAATCTTCATGCACGGCCAGCCGGTGTTCAAATTCGCCGTCACCGCTGTTCCCTGGTGCATCGACCAGGTACTCAAGCGCAATGGCAGGACTGTCGGCGATGTGGATTTCTTCGTGTTCCATCAGGCCAACACCCGCATTATCGATCTGGCGGTGAAGAAGTATCACATCCCGGAGGAGAAGTATTATAAAAACATCAGTCGGTATGGCAATACCTCCGCCGCCAGTATCCCCATGGTGCTCAGCGAGCTTTCGGAGCTCGGAAAGGTCGGTTCCGGCAGCCGCGTGATGATGGTGGGCTTTGGCGGCGGCCGTACCTGGGGCGCGGCGCTGGCGGAATTCAAATAAAAAGAAAGGACTTCCCCGGGTGTGGGGGAGTGATACGATATGAGACTGAATGAACTTCTGGGAACGGAGTTTCCCATCATCCAGGGCGGTATGGCCAACATCGCCACTGGCGAATTTGCCGCTGCCTGCTCCAATGCGGGGGCGTTGGGCATGATCGCCACCGGCGGCTGGGACGGCGACCGGCTCCGCCGGGAAATCCGTCGGGCCAAGGAGCTGACGGACAAGCCCTTTGGCGTGAACCTGATGCTGATGAGCCCCTACGCCGACGACATCGCCCGGGTGATTCTGGAAGAGAGAGTCCGGGTCGTGACCACCGGCGCGGGCAACCCCGGAAAATACATTCCCGCCTGGAAAGAGGCGGGCATCAAGGTGATGCCCGTGGTGGCGGTAGCGGTTCTTGCCAGACGGCTGGAGCGCTACGGCGTGGACGCATTTATCGCCGAGGGCACCGAGTCCGGCGGCCATGTGGGGGAGATGACCACCATGGCTCTGGTGCCTCAGGTGATTGATGCGGTGAACGTGCCCGTCATTGCGGCCGGTGGCATTGCTGACGGTCGGCAGCTGGCCGCGGCCTATGCTCTTGGAGCCATCGGGGCGCAGGTGGGGACCTGCCTGTTGGCAAGTGTGGAGTGTCCCATTCACGAGAACTATAAGAGGGCGATTCTGAAGGCGAAGGACTCCGACACCGTGGTGACGGGCCGCAGCATCGGCGGACCGGTCCGGGTGCTGAAAAACAAGATGTCCCGCACGTATCTGGAGCTTGAAAAGCGCCGCGCCACGCTGGAGGAGCTGGAGAGCGTGACGCTGGGCGGCCTGCGCCGGGCGGTACTGGAGGGCGATGTGGAAAACGGCAGCGTCATGACCGGGCAGGTGGCCGGAATGCTCCATGAGATCAAACCCGTGCGCCAGATTTTTGCGGAGCTGGTGGCCGGTGGCGACGCCCGCATCAAAGAATTGGCGGCGCAGGTATGAAGCTGGGATTCTTGTATGCCGGACAGGGAGCGCAGCACCCCGGCATGGGCGCGGACCTGTATGAAAAGTACCCGGCGTTCCGGGCGGTGCTGGACGGCGCGGACGTGGATTTTGATTTGAAAACCGTATCCTTTACGGACCCGGACGGCGTTTTGAACGAGACGCAGTACACCCAGCCCTGCATTGTGGCTTTTGCTGCGGGGCTCACAGATGTGCTGGCGGAAAAGGAAATCGTTCCCGCGGCGGTTGCGGGCCTGTCTCTGGGCGAGTATTCCGCCCTGTACGCCGCGGGCGTGTTTGATGCGAAAACAGCTGTAAAGGTGGTCGCCTTCCGGGGAAAGGCTATGGCCGACGCGGCAAAGGGCGTGGAATCCGCCATGGTGGCGGTGCTTGGCGCGGACCGGGAGACGGTTGTCGCCGCCTGTAAAGCCGCGTCCGACGCGGGCGTGGCGGAGCCCTGCAACTTCAACTGTCCTGGACAGATTGTCATCGGCGGCGAAAGGGCGGCTGTTGAAAAAGCGGCCGTCATCGCCAGAGAGAATGGCGCAAAACGCTGTATGCCCCTGAAAGTCAGCGGGCCGTTCCACACGTCTCTTTTAAAACCCGCTGGGGACGCGCTGGGCGCGTATTTTAAAACCGTGGAGTTCGAGGAGCCGCAGATCCCCGTTTTGCACAACTGCCTAGGTGGTGAGAAGGGAGCCGCGGACACCATCCCTGCCCTGCTGGAGAGGCAGGTTCAGTCCAGCGTTTACATGGAGGACTGTATCCGCGCCATGGCGGCGCTGGGGGTGGACGCCATCGTGGAAATCGGGCCGGGCAAGGCTTTGAGCGGTTTTGTGAAAAAGACGCTGACGGGCTTTCCAGTTTTCGCCGCGGAGACGGCGGAGGACGTGGAGAAGCTGCCGGAACTTTTGAAGAAGGTGGAGAGCAGATGAATTTTAGCGGAAAGACCGCGGTAGTCACAGGGGGAAGCCGGGGACTGGGCCGGGCCATTTGCCGCAAGCTGGCGGCGGGCGGCGCAAACGTCGTCTTTTCCTACGCCGGGAATACCGCCGCCGCACAGGAGACGGTGAAGGAGCTGGAGGACATGGGCGCAGAGGTGCGCGCCGTACAGGGAGACGTGGCGGACAGCGAGGCGGTCAGGACCCTGATGGATACCGCTGTAAAGGAGTTCGGCCACATTCATATTCTGGTGAACAACGCCGGTATTACCCGGGACGGTCTGGCGATGATGATGAAAGAGGAAGACTTCGACGCGGTGATAGACACGAACCTGAAGGGTACGTTTCTGTGCATGAAGGCGGTGAGCCGCATCATGCTCCGGCAGAAATATGGCCGCATCGTGAATCTCAGCTCCGTGGTGGGACTCCACGGCAACGCCGGGCAGGTGAATTACGCCGCCAGCAAGGCGGGCGTCATCGGCATGACGAAATCTCTTGCCAAGGAGCTGGCTGCCAAGGGTATCACGGTAAACGCCGTGGCTCCCGGATTTATCACCACCGACATGACCAGCGCACTTCCCGAGGCAGCGAGGACCGCTTTGCTTGCTACGATCCCCATGGCCCGCCTGGGTGCGGCGGAGGACGTGGCGGCCGCCGTGGCGTTTCTCGCCGGTGACGCATCCGCGTATATCACCGGCCAGGTTTTGGGCGTAGACGGCGGAATGGGAATGTAAAACGTTAAGGGGCACACGCTCCGCGCCATTCAACGAACCGGGGGACGTGAGCCCCTGTGCGGATTAACGCAAAAGGAGATAGCCAACTATGGACAAAAGACGAGTTGTGATTACCGGCATCGGCGCGATTACACCCATCGGACATTCCGCCGCTGAGAGCTGGCAGGCAGTGCGGAATGGGGTGTGCGGCGTTGCGCCCATCGCCGCTTTTGACGCCAGGGACCAGAAGGTCAAACTGGCGGCGGAGGTCAAAGGCTACCAGCCGGAAGATTTTTTGGATAAAAAAGAGGCCAAACATATGGCCCGCTTTACCCAGTTCGCCATGATTGCAGCCCGAGAGGCGCTGAAAGACAGCGAATTTGACCGGGATCAGGCGGACCTGGACCGCTGCGGCGTGATCGTGTCCAGCGGCATCGGCGGGTTGAAAAACACCGAGGAGGAGCACGAAAAGGGCAGGGAAAAGGGTTTTGACCGTGTGTCCCCCTTCTATATTCCCATGGCTATCTGTAATATGGCCGCGGGCCGTATTGCCATCGACTCCGGCTTCCGGGGAATGTGTACCTGCCCGGTGACGGCTTGCGCCGGCGGCACCAATGCCGCGGGCGATGCGTTCCATTACATCCGGGACGGATACGCCGACGTGATGCTCTGCGGGGGCAGCGAGTCCTCTGTGACTCCGCTGGCCGTGGGGGGATTTACCACCATGAAGGCTCTGACTCAGAGTGAGGACCCCAGCCGGGCCTCCATTCCCTTCGATGCGGAGCGCAGCGGCTTTGTCCTGGGCGAGGGCGCGGCAATTTTGCTGTTGGAGGAGCTGGGCCATGCCAAGGCCCGGGGCGCGAAGATCTATGCGGAATTCGTCGGCTACGGCGCCACTTGCGACGCCTATCATATGACCGCTCCTTTACCTGATGGCAGCGGCGGCGCAAAGGCCATGGCCCTCGCCCTGGCGGATGCGGGCGCGAAGCCGGAGGATGTGGGCTATATCAATGCCCACGGAACCTCTACACCTCTGAACGACTCCGGCGAGACGGCGGCGATCAAGATGGTATTCGGGGATTACGCGAAGAAGCTGGCCGTAAGCTCCACCAAGTCCATGACCGGCCACATGCTGGGCGCGGCGGGCGCCGTGGAGGCGGTGTTCTCCGCTCTGGCGCTGAAGGAGGGATACCTTCCCGCCACCATTAACTATCGGGTCTCGGACCCCGCCTGTGATTTGGACGTGGTGCCGAACACCGGCCGCGACAGCGACGTTCGTTATGCCCTGTCCAACTCCCTGGGGTTTGGCGGACACAATGGAAGTATTCTGCTAAAAAAATGGGAGGCATGAGCAATGGGGATGCAGTATGATTCCGACGAAATCGCAGAGATTCTGCCCCATCGCTATCCTTTCGCGCTGGTGGACCGGATTGTGGATGGTGAAGAAGGAAAGTGGGCCAGGGGAATTAAGTGCGTCACGGTGAATGAACCGTTTTTTCAGGGGCATTTTCCCCAAAAGCATGTGATGCCCGGCGTCCTCCTTATCGAGGCCATGGCGCAGGTGGGCGGTGTGGCCGTTTTGGCTCTGCCTTCCAACAAGGGTAAGATCGCCCTGCTGGGTGCGGTTAAAAACGCCCGCTTTAAGAAGCCGGTAACTCCCGGAGACGTGCTGGAGATGACCTGTACCCTTACGAAGCAGCGCGGCCCGGTGGGGATCGGCGAGGCAGAGGCTCGAGTGGACGGAAAGGTTGTGGCTACGGCGGAGCTGACCTTCGCGATCGGACAGTGACGGCCCGGCTTGATGGCTTGTCGTGCGTTTTTTAGGACGGCGCAAATTTTGGAAGAGGTGGATTTTGCCATGCTGGATCAGCTTTTTTTTGAGGTTTACACGAAGTTTAAACTGCATTTTTATCAGGAGGTTCTATCCCGCTTTCAGTCGCGGGAGGCCAGCCTGACCACGGTGGAGACCTTTTGTATGGAATCCATTCAGGCGTTTGAAAATCCCACCATCAATGAGTTTGCGTCTTTTCTGCACATCTCCCCCTCTAATGCCGCATATAAAGTCAACAGCCTTGTGAAAAAAGGATACGTGGACCGGGTGCAGTCTCCGGAGGATCGGCGGGAGTACCATCTGCGGGTGACACAGAAATATGTGGACTATTACAATATCAGCACCGCCTATGTGAAGGAAGTGATGGATCGGATCGAGCGGCACTTTTCTCCGGCGGACTGCAAAAAACTGGCGGAGATGCTCAGCGTAATCAGCGGGGAACTGATGCCGGAGGTAGAACTTCCGAATGCTCTGAAGGCCATTAAATAAAATTAAAACAAGAGACTTGGAAACATCAGGTGTCGGATGACCGGCGAATAGGAGGAAGCCCCCTAAAAAACGCACCGCACTCATAAGGCCCGCGATATCGATCTGAGACATTTGCGGCACAACCGTATACACAACTGCGTGGGCAACTATCCTGTTGCGAAACTCAATACCGCTGATTTAAAGTATCTGGCGGAGGAAGCAAAGACTGACGGAACGTTTGTCAGAACTGTCGTGGGCTTGTGAGCGGACTCTTGTTTCCGGCGGTCGGTCTTTTCTCTAATATGATACAGGGAGGCGCAGCTTATTGCTGCGCCTCCTTGCGTTTGCAAAAATGCTGCAGAGCGTTGGATGTCCCATGATGCGATTGGGGAGGCAGGCCATGCGGTTTTTTGCATTTCGCCATGCAGCCCGGACGTGATGCCCAGAAACGCCGCTGTCCTTAATAAATCATTGACGGAATTCCTGCCTATGTTCCGAAGAAGACCCACGGCAAATGGGTGCAACGGATTAAATTGATCTGAAATTTTACCGGAAAGTTCTCAGAACAGGAAGAACTCGGTGTGGCTTAGGCCACACCGAGTTCCCACACGGTTTACTTTTTATGATACCTGCGATGTGCCTTTTGTTTGGCTTGCAGGCAGCTTACTTATGATCCACGGAGGACATGTAGCGGATCAGATCCACCATCTTATTGGAATAGCCGCACTCGTTATCGTACCAGGAGACGACCTTCACAAAGCTGTCGGTCAGAGCAATTCCAGCCTTGGCGTCGAAGATAGAAGTGCGGGCATCGCCCAGGAAGTCAGAGGAGACTACGGGGTCCTCAGTATAGCCCAGAACGCCCTTCAGTTCACCTTCGGAGGCGGACTTCATAGCCTTGCAGATGTCCTCATAGGAGGCGGGCTTCTCCAGATTGACGGTCAGATCCACCACGGAGACATCCAGAGTGGGGACGCGCATGGACATGCCGGTCAGCTTGCCGTTCAGTTCGGGGATGACCTTACCCACGGCTTTGGCGGCGCCGGTGGAGGAGGGGATAATGTTGCCGCAGGCGGCGCGGCCGCCGCGCCAGTCCTTTAAAGAGGCACCGTCCAGAATCTTCTGGGTGGGAGTGACAGAGTGGACGGTGGTCATCAGGCCTTCCTTGATGCCGAAGCTCTCGTGGAGCACCTTGGCGATGGGAGCAAGGCAGTTGGTGGTGCAGGAGGCGTTGGACACGAATTGCATGTCGGAGGTGTACTTCTTGTTGTTGACGCCCATGACGAACATCGGCGTATCGTCCTTGGAGGGGGCGCCCATGACCACATGCTTCGCGCCGGCGTCGATGTGGCCCTGGCACTTTTCTTTGGTCAGATGCTGGCCGGTGCACTCGCAGATATACTCCGCGCCCACCTTACCCCAGGGAATGTCGCCGACTTCCTTCTCGGCGAAGACAGTGATCTTCTGACCGTTGACGATCAGAGCGCTGTCCTCATAGGCAATGGTGCCCTGGAACTGTCCATGGGTGGTGTCGTAACGCAGCATATAAGCCATATAGTCGGGAGTCATGAACGGATCGTTCAGGGCGACGACCTCCACGTCGTCACGGGTTAAAGCGGCGCGAAATACCAGACGGCCGATGCGGCCAAAGCCATTAATACCGATTTGAGTCTTCATGAAATAAAGTCCCCTTTCCAAATACGGCCCAGCTTGCGGCCGTTAAAAACGATTGCGCAAACGTTTTGTTAATCGTTTGCATAAGCATATTACCACAACTCAATTTTCTTTGCAAGTGTCAAAAACTATAATAATTCTTCATATTCCTTGTATAAAACCAATAATCCCTAAAAAACTGTACAATTTTTACATGAAAAAACAAGGCGGGACTTGACGTTGCGACGGAAGGAGCATATACTAAAAACAAATTAAAGGATTACGTAATGGCAAGATAGCTTACGCAAGGGGAAGAAGCCGCGGAAAACGCGGCAGTGCCCGCTTGAGTGCGGCGCGCCCGAGCTTTTCCGCTTCCGCCCGTGGAGCGTTCACAAAAGGCAAGAAAAGTGAGAAAGGAATGGTCCTCCATTATGAAAGTGACCATCAGCGATGTGGCGAAGATGGCCGGTGTGTCCACGGCCACGGTTTCCCACACCATTAACAACACGCGGTATGTCTCGGAAGAGACACGGGAAAGGGTCTATGCCGCTATTTCCAAGCTGGGCTATACGCCGGATGCCTCAGCCCGCAGCTTCCGCACCGGAAAGAAAAAGACCATCGGCTTTATTGTGCCGGATATTTCCAATAAATTCTTTGCCACGATGATTGAGTCGGTGGAAAATTACCTGGCTGCTGCCGGCTATCACCTCATCATTGCCAACACCAAGGAGGACATGGAGCGGGAGGAAAAGAATATCCGCCTCCTGACCGCCGGGCTGGTGGACGGCCTTCTGATCGCCAGCACCATGGACAGCTTTGAGCGGCTGAACAGTTTGCTGCCTGCGGGATTTCCGGTGGTGCTGGTGGATCGGGTCTTCAGCGAGAAAAAATTCAGCTCCGTGTGCGTATCCAATTTTCAGCCCATCTACCGCAGTGTCTGCCGCCTGGTGGGCAAGGGAGACCGGCGCATCGGCATTATCGGGGGCCTGCCCCGTTTGTCCACCACCAAGGAGCGTATTTCCGCCTATCAGCAGGCTATTTCAGACTGCGGATTGACGCCGGAGGAGACCTTCATCCGGTATGGTGATTCCATGGAGAACAGCGCGCACACGTGCCTTGACGAGCTGATGGAGCAAAATTGCGACGCGGTGATCGTCACCAACGGCCTGATGGCCTCGGAGTCTATCATCTACCTGCACCGGAAGGGTGTGCAGCTGGCCCGGGACATTGACCTTGTGAGCTTTGTAGATTATGAGTCGGATTTTTACCAGCTCTATGCCAACCAGATCGATTCCATCGTCCAGCCGGTGGATGAACTGGGCGCCGCTGCCGGTGAGGAAATTTTGAAGCGGGTGGAGAACCCGGACGCACCGATTTTTGAAAAGGTGCTGACCTCGGCTTACCGCCCCTATGATGTGCCAAAGTCCTGGAATCATTCAGACCGCTGAATAAGAAGCGCGCCGCCGGAAAACCCGACGGCGCGCCTTTTTGAGAAGATTGTTTAAACGTCCCGAATCTTGCATAGGACCAAGCCACAAATTTAGCTGCGTTTAAAGGCAGCGCCCCAATGAATTTTGGGTTCAGGTATGCCCTGGAAACAGACCGATTCTGGGCATACTCCAAAAGGTAAGTAGTTATGAGACAGAGATACGAATGCGGGTTGGGAAAAATTCCAACAACGCTGGTTCTGCAGCGAATTTCTTTGTTCAGCCGCTCCAGCATGTTGGCGGAGGAGATTTTGAGGGCGTCGAGTTCCAGAAACACATAAAATGCCAGAGAATCCTCCGGCCCTTCCTCCCAAATCTTATTGCCTTTGAAAGCCGCTTTTCATATCGCTCTGAGAGCTGCTTTGCCCGCTAAATTTCCTTTAGCTGCGCCGCGAAAACATCCTTCTCTTTCTTGGGTACACGAGCCGGAATGTTCCCCATAAAATGTACTCTTCACCGCTGCCAGAAAGCGCCGGGAAAGCTTTCCCGGATGGCGGCAATCAGCCCCCTTGTTGGCGTCGGAAACCACCAGCAATGGAGTTTCCAGCCCTCGCTGCGTCTATGCGCTGTGACAAATGAATGGGATGTATCCACGGCTGCGTAGCTTTGAAACCATGAGGTACACGACCCATGCGGGTATCCAGCCGCCGGGGGTGGCAACCACAGCAATAATTGCCGCGGGACGTGTTTGCGTTCTTTTTCGCACCCACAATGCTGGAGACCTCTCCTAAACATAGGGCCTGGCTTGCTCATATATTTGAGTAGCAAATCCGTGAGACCGTTAATATTCTTACCTTAATCCATTGGGTGATCCCTTCTCCTTTGAATGTCTCGACACTATTTTTTCCACGGAGTCCCAATGGCTTTTTTATGCCTTCACAAATTTAAAAACTTTATTATATATGGCCAAGCCCCCTGATGTAGGAAAATAGAACTACATCAGGGGGGGATATTATGAGCAAACGGGACAAATATCAACGTAATGAAGCCGTATATCGTGGAACGCAAAACAATTGGAAAAGCCCGGCGGGAAATAGCCGATTAACTCGGCCTGAATTTTGCATACTTCAACCAGACTCAAGAATATGGCATAAAACCATCCGTATTAACGCACGGAAACTGTTGCGACAGCGCCATGGCGGATAATTTCTTCGCAATTTTCAAAACGGAATGTAATTACCGGCATATTAACCGAAGCAAACGAAAGAATTGACCTCTTCATCCATTTTTATAACCATAGCGTATCCGGAAAAACGGGAGTGGCGCCGCTGACGCTGCGCCACTCCGCTTAAAACTCAATATTTTTCGCTCAGGGACTTTTTGTGCTGCCTGTACAATCTCAAGCGGTTCATTTTACAGGGAGACTTTGATATTTGCCGCGATCTGGTCGGCGGTGAGGCCGTATTCCCGCAGGACGTCTGCGGGCTTGCCGGACTGGCCGAACTGGTCATTGACGCCCAGCTTACGGAATTTACAGGAGACCTTACCCATGAGAACGTCGGCCACTGCGTCGCCGAGCCCCCCGATGATGCTGTGTTCCTCTACCGTGACCACCGCACCGCATTTTTGGGCGTAGTTTGTAACGCATTCCGCATCAATGGGTTTGATGGTGTGGATGTTGATGATGCTGGCGCGGATGCCGTCGGCTTCCAGGAGCTTTGCGGCCTCAAGGCACTCACTGACCATCAGTCCGCAGGTGAACACCGCCACGTCGGAGCCCTCCCGCATGACATTTGCCCTGCCAATCTCAAAGGGATAGTCCTCATCAAACACCGGTGAGGCAAGGCGCGTCAGCCGAAGATAGGCAGGGCCGTCATATTCCGCCAGAGCAAAGACAGCCTTTTTAGCCTCGTTGGCATCGGCGGGGACGATGACCGTCATGCCGGGGATGACCCGCATGAGAGCGATGTCCTCAATGGACTGATGGCTGCCGCCGTCCTCTCCAACAGAGAGACCCGCGTGTGTCATGCAAAGCTTCACGTTGAATTTCGGATAGGCTATGGTATTGCGCACCTGCTCATAGGCACGGCCCGTTCCGAACATGGCGAAGGTGGAACAGTAGGGGATCAGGCCCATGGTGGACATACCGGCGGCCACATCCACCATGTTGCCCTCGGCAATGCCCATGTTAAAGTGGCGGTGGGGGTAGACCTTCTTGAATTTTCCGGTCTGGGTGGAACTGGCCAGGTCCGCGTCCAAAACGACCACCTTGTCGTTTTTCGCGCCCAACTCGATCAGCGCCTCGCCGTAAGCGGCGCGGGTTGCGATTTTCTCTGCCATCTTACTTTCCCTCCAGTTCCGCAAGGGCCTGCGCCCGCTGTTCCTCATTGGGGGCCTTGCCGTGCCATCCAACCTGGTTTTCCATGAAGGACACGCCCTTGCCCTTGATGGTGTGGCCCAGAATGCACCGGGGCTTGCCGGGGGCGATGGGACGGTTCATGGCTTCCACCACGGCGGCGGCGTCGTTGCCGTCAGAGAGCTCAATCAAGTCGAAGCCGAAAGCCCGGAGCTTTGCGGGCAGGTCGCCCAGACTCATGACCTCGTCGTTGGAACCGTCGATCTGGAGGCCGTTGTTATCGAAGAGAACGGTGAGGTTGTCCAGCTTATAGTGGGCGGCGGACATGAACGCCTCCCAGATCTGGCCCTCCTGCACCTCGCCGTCACCGCACATGGCGAACACCTTCGTGTCCTTTTTCAGGTATTTGGCGGCCAGCGCCATGCCCACGGCGATAGAGACACCCTGCCCCAAAGAGCCGGTGGAAGCGTCTACGCCGGGGACCTTTTTTACGTCGGGGTGTCCCTGAAGAATACTGTGGAGCTGGCGGAAGTTTTTGAATTCATCTCTGGAAAAGAAGCCCAGCTCCGCCAGCACGCCGTAGTAGCAGGGGGCGGCGTGGCCCTTACTCAGGACGAAGCGGTCACGGTTGGGGTCCTTGGGATTTCTGGGGTCCACCCGCATCTGGGTGCAGAACGCGGCGCTCATCATCTCCACTGCGGAGAGCGAGCCGCCGGGGTGTCCGCTGCCGGCGTTGGCGGTCATGTTGATAATGTCCCGCCGGACTGCCGCACAGAATTTTTCCAACTCTTGCGTTGTCATATCGTTCCTCCATATTCCTGTGAATTTGGGGTGTGTTCCTGAATCCTTACGGTATCACAAGTGACGGGGTGTGTCAAGAAAGAACCAACCCGCAAAAATTCGCCGTTTTCCTTTGCTGAAGACGTGCCCCAAGGTAAGATTTCCACCTCCCCGGCGGAAAGATGCGTACCCTTATGCATGAGACTTGCGCGGCGGGGTAAACCCCGTTATAATGGTAAAAATAAATAAGAAAACGGGGGAGCATATTATGCCAACAAGACTCGAATACGATACCATGGGCGAGATTGCCGTCCCGGCGGAGCACTTTTGGGGGGCCCAGACGCAGCGGAGCTTTGAAAACTTTAAAATTGGCACGGAGAAGATGCCGGGGGGAATTATTTCGGCCTTCTCCTGTTTAAAGGAGGCCTGTGCCCGGGCCAACGCGGACTGCGGTAAGCTGGCGGCGGAGCAGTCGAACGCCGTTTCCGCCGTCTGTGGAGAGATTCGGGCGGGGAAGTGGGCGGGAGAATTCCCGCTGGCGGTCTGGCAGACCGGTTCCGGCACCCAGACAAACATGAACGTCAACGAGGTGATCGCCCATCTGGCGGCGAAAAAGGGCGTGCGGCTCCATCCAAACGACCATGTGAACGCCTCCCAGTCCAGCAACGACACGTTTCCCTCGGCACTGCATATCGCGGCGGTGCTGGCAGTGAAGAATGGCGTTCTGCCTGCGGCAAAGCGGCTCAGCGAGACGCTGGCTCGGCTGGAAAGCGAGAATGAAGACGTCATCAAGATCGGCCGCACCCATTTGCAGGATGCCACCCCCCTGCGTTTTTCCCAGGAGATTTCCGGCTGGCGGGAGTTGGTGGACGCCCCCTGCCGGATGCTGGAGGCGGCTTTGGGAGAGCTTCGCCGTCTGGCTATCGGCGGTACCGCCGTGGGCACCGGACTGAACGCGCCAAAGGGGTTCGATGTCCGGGTCTGCGGGTACCTCACGGAGCTGACCGGAACAGAGTTCATCCCCGACGAAAACAAGTTTCACGCCCTGACCAGCAAGGATGCGCTGGTGTTTGCCCACGGGGCGCTGAAGGCACTGGCGGCGAATCTGATGAAAATTGCCAACGACGTGCGCTGGTACGCCGCCGGTCCCCGCTGCGGGCTGGGGGAGGTGCATATTCCCGAAAATGAGCCGGGCAGCTCCATCATGCCCGGAAAGGTAAACCCTACCCAGTGCGAGGCAGTAACAATGGTTGCCGTGCAGGTGATGGGAAACGACAGTGCCATCGGCTTTGCCGCGTCGCAGGGAAATTTCCAACTGAACGTGTTCCTGCCGGTGTGCGCGCAGGACTTTTTGCAGTCCGCCCGGTTGCTTACGGACGCAATGGAATCGTTCCGCGTCCACTGTATGGAGGGGCTGACCGCCGACCGGGTGCGGATGGACTTCAATCTTCATAACTCCCTGATGCTGGTGACCTGCCTGACGCCTAAAATCGGCTATGAAAAGGCGGCGGAATGCGCGAAAAAAGCTCTCCGCGACGGCACGACGCTAAAAGAGGCGGTGCTGGCGATGGGCCTGATGAGCGAAGCGGAGTTTGACGGGGCCGTACAACCGGAGAGGATGGTCTGAGGCGGCCTGTATGTCCCATCCTGCGCGCGCCCGGTGGGGATATCGGACAACACCCAAGAGAGAAAATCCCCGGATTCCAGAGGGAATCCGGGGATTTTTTTAATGCATGGACCAGCCGGCAAGGGCTCTTTGAATGATCAGCTGGCCACCGCGGCAGTAACGACGATCTCCACCAGTATGTCCGGCGCCGCCATGGTTGCTTGCACACAGGCGCGGGCGGGCTCATAGCCGTCCTCGATCCACTTGTCGTACACTTCGTTCAGCCCCGCAAAATCAGCCATGTCCTTCAGGAAGATCTGCACCATCAGCAAATGCCTCTTGTCGGATCCGCAGGCTGCCAGCAAATCGTCAATTTTCTTCAGCACGGCAGAGGTCTGCACCCGAATGTCGCCGCCGTCCCGGCAGGTCTGCCCGCAAAAATAAATGGTTTGTCCCGCCACGACCGCTTTGCTCATGCGGCCGTTTCCTTCATAACGTTGAATGTTCATGTCAATTCCTCCAAATCCAGGAAACGGATAGCTTATCAGGCAGCATCTCAGCTGTTCTTCTTCAAAAACTGACTGACATTTTCATCGTCTACGATGTCCTGCAGCGCCCGTTCCGTTATATGCATATGCCGGCCCATCTCCTCTTTTGCGGCAGCCGCGTCATGTGCCCGCAGAGCCGCACAGATTTTCCGATGGCTTTCAATATAGCAGGTCTTATCCTCATAAAAAGTAGCCAGATTGTCCCGGTAGCGGTCTACCATGTCGCTCAGCAGATGCAGCATGGAAATCAGCAGCGGGTTTTTGCTCATGGCTGCCAGCTGTGCATGGAACCTGGAACCCCATTCCGTCCAGCCTGCGCCCTGGTCAACCGCATCCCGGTAGTGTTTCGTAATATTCTCCAGTTCGTCGATCTCCAGATCCGTCCCGCGCTCCGCGGCCAGCTCGATGGCCTTAATCTCCAGAGGGGTACGGACTTCCATGATCTCCGTAATGGTGGCTCTGGCCTCCATCTGCAACACGCCGTCGTTCCCCATTGCCATGGTCATCGCCCTCGGCTGCAAAAACGTTCCCTTCCCCGCGATGGACTTAAACACGCCGTTGATAGAAAGGGCCTTCATCGCCTCCCGGATGCTGGTGCGGCTCACCTGAAAGATCTCTGCAAACTCACTTTCGGTCGGCAGCTGATCTCCGGGCTGCAGATTGTTTTCTTTGATATAGTTCATCACAGAGTCCACGACCTGCTCTGAGAGGGATCGCCTTTTTATCGCTTTCAAGAATAGTTCCTCCATTGTTCATACAAGTTTATATGATAATAGTATAATCCGGTAAATGCAGGATTGCAACAAAATACAGGAACTATCCTTGGCGTTTTTTATTTGCTCAGTTCTTTTCGTACTCTTTTTGCGGTGCAGGTGCTGGCCAATCCGCCGACTGTGGCGCATTTCAGCTCTTGCGGCAGCCGCCGCTCCACATCCACCAGCGCGTCGATGACCTCATCCGGAGGAATAAAGCTCTCAATGCCCGCCAGCGCCATGTCCGCAGAGATGAATGCATTGCCAACGCCCACCGCGTTGCGCTTGATGCAGGGAATCTCAATGGGGCCTGCGATGGGATCGCAGACAAGACCCAGTAGATTTTTCAGGCAGATCGCCATGGCGTGGACAATCTTCCGGGGTTCCCCGGTAAACAGGCTGGCCAGGCCCGCCGCGGAGATGGCGCTGGACACGCCCACCTCGCCCTGACAGCCGCCGACGGACCCGGAGAACGAGACCTCCCTGCCGGCCATAATCACGCCCATCAGGCCGCTGACAAACAGTGCATCTACCAACTGGTCATCCGACAGGCGGTAGGCATCCTGTACCGTGGTCATACAGCCCGGCACAATGCCGGAGGAACCGGCTGTGGGCGCCGCCACGATGCAGCCCATGGAACCGTTGTACTCCATGACGCCAAGAGCCCGCGCCACCGCCAGAGGGATAATCCCGCCGGAAATGGTGGCCCCGTCGCGAACCTTTTGCATTAGCATTTTGGAATCCCGGCCGGAGGCAAGCCCGTAGAGCAGGTGATTCTCCCCGGAACCCGCCTGTACGGAAGCCTTGATCTGACGGAGATGATCCGCCATGCGGCTCCGGATATTCTCTCTGGAAAAGCCGGAACGGGACATTTCATACTGTACGGCTACCTCCGACAAAGAGATGCGCCGGCTCTCCGCCAGTGTACACGCCTCCTCGCAGGAAAGCAGCTCCCGGACCGTGGGCAGGGATACGCCGTACTCCAGAACCGGCGGGACCACGCTGATTTTCTGCACGCCCGGTGTTTCGCGGATCCTTGCCGTCAGCGCTTCTTCGGGCATCCGGGGAAAGGTCATACAGGTCACCCATCCGCCTTCCCCCGCGCCGGATTGTACCTTCACCTCTGGAGGCAGGAGTGCATCGGGCAGTGCCGCGTTGCTCCAGATTATCAGATGAAAAGCGTCTGGTGCGATGCCCATTTTCACGCCGTCCACGCTGCTGATGATGATGCTGCCGCCGCCGACGGAGGTACCCAGTACGGATACCTTTCGGCCGGATAGACAGTCGACCCGGATCAGCGCGGTATTTTGCGGATACGCGTCTGCGGAGAGAAAGTCCACATCCGTGGCAATACCGCGGCTGTAGGCGATGTCAATGGCATTGCGGATATCCGGGCTGTTCTCTCTCAACCCGATGGTACCGCCGATCAGCGCGGCATCCGTTCGGTGGCCCCGATATGTATTTTTCAGCATGGGACTCAGGCTCAGGTGGACGGCGGTCATGTTCTCGTCCACAATCCGGTTGGCCATCATGCCGATTCTGGCCATGCCAGCGGTATGGGAACTGGACGGACCGATCATGACGGGCCCGATAATTTCAAAAACACTGATGCTCATCTGCTGCCTCCTCATTTTGTTTGACGGCGCTCCTGCGCCCCATCCGGTTGTTGTAAACTGCCATTGCCACCGCAGCCGAGCAAATAATCAGATAGCCCAGAAAGCTCATGCCGTCTGCCAGTTGCCCAAAGCAGAGATAGCCCAATACGGCGGAAAAAAGGATCTGTGAATAGTCGTATACGGAAACCTCCGATGCAGGCGCGTAAAAATACGCGTAGGTGATGCCGAACTGCCCGGCGGTGGCAGCCAAGCCTGCCAGCAGCAATAACCCCAGCTGGCCCCACGTCATCGCCGCATAATGAAATACCAGCGCGGGTGCGGTGGCCACGCAGGAAAAGGCGGAAAACACGAAAATGATGACGGCGCTGTTGACGCGGCGCTTGCCCAGCAGACGTACTTCCGAATAGGCCAGTCCAGCGCATAAGCCCCCCAGCAGCGCAACGGCCGCCGCCGGAGACGCCAAACCGGAAAATGAGGGCTTGAGGATCAGAATGCTGCCGAAAAAGGCGGTGACAAACAGTGAGATCTGCGGAAGCGTAATGGTTTCCTTTAACAGCAGCCCCGAGAAAAGGACGGTGAAAAACGGAGACATCTTGTTCAGCATTGTTGCGTCGGAAAGTACCATGTGATCCACCGCATAGAAGTTGCAAAGAACGCCCGCCGTTCCGATCAGCGATCTTGCGAACAGATGCTTTCGGTTTGCCCGTTCCACTTTAAGAGGCACCCGTTTCCACAGAAGAAGAGCCAACGCAAACAGCAAAGAGATGACATTGCGGAAAAAGCACTTTTGCATAAATGGGAGATCCTCTGCCATGCGTACAAATACATTCATAACGGTAAAGCTGAATGCGGAGAGCAGCATACAGGCGATTCCCCTGGCACGGGAGCTCATGGCACACCTCCAGAAGTGGTTAAACGGGAGCGCAGGCGTGCAAGCAAACTGCACGGATGAGCCGCCGCAGTTTGCTTGCACAGGTTTGAGGGACGGAGCGTATTTATTGAATGCTGTTGGTAACGGCCTCAAAGTTTTCAGTGCCGTACTCCTGAGCGATCTGGGGCCACACGGCCTCTCTGACGACCTTTGCAAACTCCGCCAGCTGTTCGTCGGTGTAGTCCACAACGGTGGTGCCGGCGTCCCGCAGCTTCTGCTCATACTCGTCAGTCTCTGCCTGGGCGACTTCCCAGCGCTTTGCCTGCATGTTGGACGCGGCGGTCTGCAAGGCTTGCTGCTGATTGGCGCTCAGAGAATTCCACTTGTCGGTGTTGATGTACATATACCACTGCTCGAAGTGGTCGTTAATAGGCAGATAGTATTTCACCAGACCGGACAGGTTGCCGTAATACATCTCAGCGCCGGCGCCGATGGCGCCGTCCACAACGCCGGTCTGAATGGAGGTGTACATATCAGAGGAGGGCAGCGGGGTGGCCAGATAACCCAGAGTCTCCGCGGTTTTCTGGAAGGTGGTCATGGAGGGAACGCGGATTTTTATGCCGGACTTTGCGTTGGGGTTGGTTGGGTCCTTGGCGTCCACATTCAGGGCAATGCCGCCGAAATACAGAGGATAGGCTGCCAGATACGTCATGTTGTACTCGGCCAGCTTCTCCTTGTAAATATCAATCAGGGGACTGCCGTCGGAAAACATGACCTTAGCCTCGTCCCAGTTTGTGCAGAGATAGGCCGCGTTGGACAGGGCGAATACCTTGTCCATATTGCTGCCAAGACTTGCGATCTGCATATCCACATCGCCAATGCTGACACGCTCCTGCACGGTGGTGTAATCGCCCAGCTGGCTTGCGGGATAGACGTCAAACTGAAGCGTGCCGCCGCTCAATTCGGTCGCCTCGGAAGCGAATGCTTCGATGGCGACGTCCGCTGAGGAACCCACGGGACGGATGTGGGCCAGAGAAAGGGTAACTGTTTCCTCACTGCCCGAAGATGATGCGCTGCCGGAGGCGGTGGAAGAAGCTGCCGAGCTGCCGCCGGAGCCACAGGCGGCCAGGGAGAGGGTCAAGGCCAGAGCGAATGTCAGTGCTAGAAACTTTTTCATGTTCTTTCCTCCTAATCTTTATTCTCCAGTAATATTGAAGTCAACGCCCATTCCACGGGCGATACCTCTTTCGTAAACGATACCCGCTACAGCAACATCCATTGCACCGGTACCGATGGGAATGCAGACAATCCGCTTGTCGGAGACATCGCCCAGATTGGCGGTACCCAATGCCAGCTCACCGATGGTGGTGGTGATATTCTTTTCACTCAGCCGGCCCTGTTCCACCAGTGCGTGCAGAGCTCCGCGATGGAGTGCCTGACCGATATGATCCACCACGATGGAGTCCGCCTGCAGGATGACTTCATCATCCACCTCTTTGTAGGAACCCATCGGGAACACCACGGTGCCGGGTTTTACCCAATCCGCCTGCATAAAGCCGTCTTTCGCTTGTGTGACAGTGATCACGGCATCGCCGATACAGGCATCCCTGGCGTCCTTGCAGATGATGATCTCGCCTTTTACCACATCTTTCATGTCATCTTTGAACTTTTCGGCAGCGGGAGGATATGCATCATAAATACGCATCTCCTCGATATCAAACACCTCGGAGATCGCCAGTGTCTGTGTATGACCCTGCATGCCGCAACCATACAGGCCCAGCTTGATTTTCTTCCGATCTTTGAAAATATGCCGCAGCGATACAGCTGTCTGTGCGCCTGTACGTAGATTCGTGATATACGCGCCGTCCATCACGGCAAGAAACTTACCCAGACGAGGATTTGCCAGCAGAATCATACCGCAGATAAAGGGCAGTCCCGCCTTTTTCCGTTCGCCCAGAATGCCGCCGACCCACTTGATGCCGGCATAATCCTGATAACCTATGTAAGCGGGCATTGCGTTAAAAAAGCCTTCGTAAGGCGGATAAGGAGCCGATTCACCCATATCCAAGGTCACCTTTGTGGGATTAATCACAGTGCCATCTGCAAGTCCGCAGAAGGTTTTCTCCACGGACTCCACCACATCTTTCATTGTGATTAAACTCTTAACTTCGTCAACATTGAATACTTTGGTCATTTTAAACGCACCTCTTTCACAGTAGACATTCGTCAGTGAAATGATCGGAGACTCTTTTTGCAGGGGAGCTCTTTACACCGCGTAACCGAACAGACGGGGCAGAAATAAGGACAGATCCGGCCAGAAAGAGGTCAGGAACACCACGGGGACATAGCCGAAAATCAGCAGCTTCATGGTCGGGGTCAGAATTTCACTGAACTCGCACTTGCCGATGCGCATACCCAGATACAGGATGCTTGCATAGGGAGGTGTAACGCCGCCCATGGCCAGATTTACGCCCATGATGGCTGCAAACTGCACGGGAGAGATACCCAGCTGCTGCACGAGAGGCAGAAGGAGCGGCGCGCACAGCAGCATTCCGGTGGAGTCGTTGACGATCATCCCCACCAGGAACAAAAACAGATTCATCAGAATCAGAATCAGAGTCTTATTGGTGGTCAGACCGAAGATAATCTCAATCAGAGCCTGAGGAACCTTCAGCATGACGAACGTCTGGCTCAGCATCAGGCAGAAAACAATCATAATCATAATGGAACCGATGGAGCAGATGGAGTCGAAGGTCATCTTCTTGACATCCTTCAGCTTCATGGCCCTGTATACCCACAATCCCACGGGAATACTGTAAAGTGCCGCAACTGCGGCAGCCTCTGTGGGAGTGAACGCGCCGCCGTAAATACCGCCCAGAATAATGATGGGCATCAAAAGTGCGGGAATGGCGGTGAAGAAACGCTTGCCGGTTACCTGCACCTTTTCCCGGATGGGCATCGGGGGCATGAGGGTCAGGTCAAACTTCCGGCACGAGAGCATATTGATGAAGCAGAACAGGAACATGACTAAAAGGCCCGGACCCACAGTGGACAAAAAGCAGGCCAGAATGGAGGTCTCTGTGATCCAGCCGTAAATAATCATGATGGCGCTGGGAGGGATGAGCAGGCCCAGAACGGGGGAAACCGTGACCAGAGCTGTGGCGAAACCGCGTGGATAACCCTGCTCGACCATGCGGGGGATCATAATGGGACCCGTCGCGGCGACGCCGGTAAAGCCGCTGCCGGAGATGGCGCCGATGATGGCGCAGGTTACCTGAACCTTGCCGTTGGCCTCGCGGTAAACCAGGTTGGTATGAGTCTTCACCACGACCGCCCGACCTATTCCCTTGTCTGTCGTGACGGTGCAGTCCATAAACAGCCCCAGAATCTCGGTCTCAAGGTCCGGCTCCACGGTTACAGCGCCGGATTTGGAAAACGCCAGCGCCTTTTTCTCATCTTGTGGGGTCACGTTGTGCAGCACATTTAGTCCGACAGCCGCGTCTCCCACCAGAGCGCCCAGAGCCGCAGCCATTTTCAGGCCCACCGCACTGGTTCCGGGGATGCCCACGTCGCTGTTCTTGGTGCCAATGTGACGGTCAACCTTGACCTCCACTTTAAGCGGGGTTCCTCCCACAGCCGTGGCGGCCTCTGCCGCTACGTAGGAAACTGCGGTCGGGCCGGTGCAGCCCAGCGCGGGAACGACTTCTTTTTGCAAAATCGCCAAAAGCTCCTTCGGTTGCATATCCATGTTTCTCCTCCTTAGTAATCATCGCTGAAACCGGCGCCGGTTTTGCAAATGTTTAAATATATGATATTATGATATTATACAAAAGTCAACAATTTTTTTAAAATTTCGACTGAGGTTTATGCTATATGTACAGTTCCACTCAAATCTGTGCGTCTTTCGCGAAACGGATGTTTTCCAACGGCCTAAATAGAAAACAGGCAGCAAAAGGGGTCGCGATAGCACCCTTGCTGTCTGTTTTTGCTTCAATGTTTAATTATAATACATATTATATTAATATTTTTTATTGTCAATATGCACAGTTCCTTTTTTATATTTTCGGTAATTTGCTTATGACCCTCAAATGATCGGCCTCTTCTTTCAGGACTCTCACGGCTTCCAGCGTTAACATTTTGGTCGATGCGGCACTGGAGGGCAAAGTGGGGATACCATTGCAAGCCAGGGCGTAAATTGCTTTCGCCTTGGGTTCACTTGCGTGGTATCCTTTCTTTTTTGCCCAAGCACAATAACTATGGATGAACTGAACCTCGCTTTTTTTAGTAATGTTGTCAAAATGCCAGTATTCTGCTACGAAGTCACTAAGTTTGTCCTTTGTTGGTTCCTCTGAGCGCTTGCCGCTGAGCAATGTTTTTATCCCAGGCATGGTCCTGTCCAACAGATCGGTCAAGGCCAGTTTACACTCAATACGGATTGTAATGTAGTGTGCATATTGCCGCCCCAGGAGCCTAAGCTGCGCATATAACTCATCTGGCAACGTGTAGTCCGCGAGCTTAAACCAGTGATCAATTCCATAGTTCGCGATACGGACAGAATCCAATTTATCCGTTTTGCCTTTGCGTATTGCTGTTGAAGCATACTTTTTCATTGCCAATGGATTGATTACACTCACAAACATGCCTGCATCTTTGAAACTGGAAAGCAGCGGCAAATGGTATGCTCCAGTAGCCTCCATTACAATTCTGACTTCTCCTTCTATGGATTGAATATGGGATACCAATGCACGAAGCTCCGGTTCGGTGTGCTGTATTTCATATGGGGAAGCAACCACTTCTCCGTATGGCCTGAGAATACAGACGGTGCTCTTGCCTTTTGATACATCAATGCCTACGCTTGTCATGTTGAACCCTCCTGAATGATTGTTTTGTAATTGTAATCCCATCTGCACTTATTGCGATTCAGTTTGGTTCGTTACACGAAAGCCCGTATGGGTTTCAACCTGCCTAATCGAATGTTTACAACAAGGGATGGCTGACAGTTTTGTTGCCGGAGGCTTCGCTCCATAAAGCGCCACGCCAGACCAATTACTTCCCTTATTGTAAAAGAATAAGCGCAAATGTGAAACGCCCGTCGGCGTCCTACACTTACGCTTTTTATAGTACCAAAAAGCGCCCAAAGGTATTGAAATGCCTTTGGGCACACGTTGTATTGCTGTGGCTGATTTACTTAAACCGGAAATGCGCCAGAATAAAGTCGCTTTGTGCAAAACTCGATTTTTCCGCAACATACGCTGCGGTCATATGCCGGAGAGATCAAACTCCGGGGTGTATTCCTCTTTGGCGGAGGTCCGCTCCTGGGTGTAGCCGTCGGTGATGCCGCAGTTTTTCATATATTGCACTGCGGCGGAATATTCCGCCCCGGTCACGTGGCGGCGGAGGTTCCCCGCCGCCCCCGGCTGGGGCGTATACTGCGCCATCAGGGAAAACAGCACGTCGCCGGGGCGGAAGGTCTCCGCCGCCCAGTCGATGCACCGCCGGGTGTTTTCCAACTCTCCCGGAAGGATCAGGTGCCGGATAAGCACGCCGGATTTCAGCCGCCCGTTTTCCATTTGGTACGGCCCCGTCTGGCGGAACATCTCCGCAATCGCGGCGCTGGCCCAATGAAAATAGTCCTCCGCGCCGGAGTATTTTTTTGCCGGGCCGGGGAGGGCGTACTTGAAATCCGGCAGGTAGATCTGCACCTTACCCTCCAAAAGCCGGAGAGTTTCCGGTTTTTCATACCCGCCGGAGTTCCATACCACCGGTACCGGCAAAGGCCGGTTCAGAGACTCCGCGATGGCGGGGGCAAAGTGGGTGGGGGTCACAAGGTCAATGCAGGCCGCACCCTGCGCGATGAGCTCCTTGTAGATTTCCCGAAGACGCCGAACGCTGACAGATTTGCCGAAGCCCTGACGGGAAATGGTCCCGTTCTGGCAGAAACAGCAGCGGAGATTGCAGCCGGAGAAAAAAACACATCCCGCGCCCCGGTTACCCACAAGGCAGGGCTCCTCCCACTGGTGGAGCATGACTTTTGCCGCAACGGGCGTGAGCGGCATGGCGCAAACCCCGCCGGGGACGGTCTGCGTCCGTTCTGCGCCGCACTCCCGGGGGCAGAGCGTGCAGATCATGGCTGGACCGCCTTGAAGTCCGGACCGAGATTTCCGTCCCGCCAATGCTTGCGGCACAGGCCGATGTACTGGTCGTTGGCGCCCAGCACTACCTGCGCGCCCTCCTTCAGCACGTGGCCCTCCCGGTCAAACCGGGCGTTGAAGGTGGCTTTTTTGCCGCACCAGCAGATGGTCTTGACCTCTTCGATCTTGTCCGCCATCACCAGAAGCTCCTCACTGCCTGGAAACAGGTCGCCCTTGAAATCCGCCCGCAGCCCGTAGCAGATGACGGGAATACCGCAGTCGTCCACCAGGGAGACCAGATAGTCCACTTCCTCCTTGGTCAAAAACTGGGCCTCGTCCACAATGATGCAGGCGTTTTGCTGCAATTCCATGGGGTTGATCCTGCGCATTTCGTCAAAGTAAATGCAGGAGTGCTTCAGCCCGATACGGGAGTAGACCATGTGGTCGCCGTCCCGGGTGTCCAGCCGGGGCTTCACCAAAAGGGTCTGCTGGCCCCGCTCCTCATAATTAAAGCGGGTCATCAGCGCGTTTGCTGTTTTGCTGGAGCCCATGGCCCCGTATTTGAAGTAAAGCTGTGCCATTGAATCGTATTCTCCCTTAAGTCTCGTCTTTGTTGTTCTCCGGGCAGTCTTCTTCGCCCTCCGCCAGAGCCGCGCTTACCTGCTCGTCGTTGGAAAGGGCGGAAGGAGTCGAATTTCCGACGCCCAGCGGCGGGTCCAGTAGAAGGGTGTGCAACATCATTTTGTGGCATTTTTGGCAGTGCCAGGTGGTCATATAGCCTCTCGGCCCAAAATCGCCTTCCTCACTTACATTCACGCGCACAGTATTGCTGAAAATGCCGCCGTCCAAAAACCCCGGCTTCTTTTCTGACCAGTAGACACCCTGCCCGCCTGTCAGATATCCCTTGATCATATCTCCGCCACACCAGGGGCATTTCTCCGGCGGACCCTCCGGCTCCTCAGGTTTCTCCGCCTGAAACCGGGATAAAAAGGTCTTGAGGGGAGAAGTTTTTTCTCCCGGCTGTTCCGCCTCACCGGATTCCGGGGGCTGCGCCTGACGGACGGTCTTGAAATATTTGCGGAATTCGTCGGAGACCGGGGACGATTTCCCATCTTCCGGGTCCTCATTCTCTTTTCCTTTGGACTTCTGGTATTTTTCCCATTCGCCCTCGTCGTCCCGATTCCAAAAAGCCATAGGTTGTTCCTCCCTTTACAGCTTGAGCTGCATAAAGATGGTTCCCGGCAGGGGGCTGTCGTTATACCGGGGAATTTCATGGAAACCCAGTTTCCGGTACATGTGGATGGCGGTGGTCAGCATGGGGAGGGTATCCAGATTCATGTAGCGGTACCCGATTTCCCGCGCGTCCAGGAGCAGCCGGTCCACCAGCGCCGCGCCAATGCCTTTTCCCCGAAACTGGGGCCGGACATACAGCCGCTTCATCTCACAGGTCTTGTCATCCAGCTTCCGCAGGGCCACGCAGCCCGCCGGTTTTCCGTCTGCCCGCGCAAGATACAGCCGCCCGTCGGGCTTGCCGTATTTCTGGCGCAGATTGGCAAGCTCCGCGTCGCAGTGCTGCACCTGAAGGTAGGATGCGAAGGGCGGCACCGCCAGAATCAGCGTGTCCACGTATTCCTGAATCATGGTGCGCATGACCTCCGGCTGTTCATAGGCCAATTCCAATGTCAATAGCATAATAGAACTACCTCGCTTTCCGCCTGAGCTTCAAGGCCCGACCCACCGAGCTTACAGCTCCAGCTCCATATAGATCGTTTCCTGCAGGGGACTGTCGTTATAGCTGGGAATCTCCTCGAATCCCCGCCGTTTGTACATGGCAATGGCCGTGGTCAGAAACGGCAGGGTATCCAGCAGCATCCGCTTGTAGCCGATTTTCCGCGCGTCCGCCAGAATCCGGTCCATCAGCGCCACGGAAATCCCCTGCCCGCGAAACTGGGGCCGGACATACATCCGCTTCAGCTCACAGCGCGTTTCATCCAGCCCCCGCAGCGCCACGCACCCCGCTACGGCTCCGCCCACCCGAGCAAGGTACAGCCGCCCGCCAGGCAGACCGTATTTGCTGCGCAGATCATCCAGCTCCGCGTCATAGTGCTGGATTTTCAAATATTCGGCAAAGGACGGACTCTCCCGCACCAGCATATCCGTGTATTCCTGAAACAGCGGCCGAATCTCATCCGGATCCTCATATGCAAGCTCCAGCGTCAAGCCCATGATAAAGAACCTCCTTCTAAATTCCCTCCTGTATCGTTTTCACTCAGTATGGTTTTTGTCTCGTTCAGGAAGCGGGCAAAGGCCGACGGTATGGCCCTCTTTTCAAGCTCCGGCCGGTCCGCCCAGAAAAAGTCCTCCGGGCCGTCGCCGGAGACTTTCAGTACATACCCGGTCATGTGCCACTCCACATGGCTGAAAATGTGCTTGGCGGTCAGACGCCGTTTCCAAGCGCCGGGCGTCAGACCCCAAAGGGCGGCCTGCACTCCGGCGGCGGTTTCATCCATCGCGCCGTCCGCGTTAGGAAATTCCCACAGACCGGCCAGCAGCCCGTCCCGGGGCCGCTTTCGCAGAGCAACTTTCCCGTCCCTGAAAAAAAGAAATACCGTTTTTTCCTCCGTCCGTCGGGCTTTTTTTGGCGATTTGACGGGCAGGCTCTCCGCTGTGCCCCGCCTTCGGCCAAGGCATTTTTCCGCCAGCGGGCAGGTTCCGCATTTCGGCGGACCGCCCGGTGCGCAGACCACGGCTCCCAGCTCCATGAGCGCCTGATTAAAAACGCGGATATCCTCCGGTTCAATGGGCATAATCGACTCAATCCGCTCCCGAACTGTCCGTTTCGTCTTGGGGTCCCCAATGTCGTCATGGCAGTCCGTCAACCGGGTGAACACCCGGAGCACATTGCCGTCCACCGCCGGCTCCCGCCGCCCGAAAGATGCCGAGGCGACGGCGGAGGCGGTGTAGTCCCCCACGCCCGGCAGGGCAAGAAGTCCTTCATAGGTATCCGGAAATTTTCCGCCGAAAACCTTCACCACGGTTTGCGCCGCACTTCGCAGGTTTCGGGCCCGGTTGTAATACCCAAGGCCCTCCCACAGCTTCATAAGTCTCTCCTCCGGCGCGTCTGCCAAAGCTTCCACCGAGGGGAAGGCGGAGAGAAACCGCTGATAATAGCCCAACACCGCCGCCACGCGGGTCTGCTGGAGCATGATCTCCGACACCCACACGCGGTAAGGGTCCCTTGTTTTCCGCCAGGGCAGGTCCCGGGCATTGGCCCGGTACCAGCTAAGAAGCGGCGAAACAATTTCTGATAGAGTTGTCAGCGGGGTATGGGGCATGATAGAATGTACTCCTGATTGAATTTTGGAAATCTGCCGCTCCGCCTGTGCCTTTTCAGGAGGAACGGCGGCGGGGCACCGCGCGGAAGGAGCGCACTCAGGGGAACGGGTTTTCCTCTCCTTCCGGCCTCCCGCCTTCTTTCCAGATTACTTCTCAGTATAGCATATCCCGCGTCGGCAGGATATCTTTTTTTAGAAATTTTTAAAAACCTCTTGACCTTTCCCCTGGTGGAGGGTATAGGATGCATACAGAAAGCGAGGAAGCGGACTTTGAAAATCAACGAAGTGGAGCAACTGGTGGGCATCACCAAAAAGAACATCCGCTTTTATGAGTCGGAGGGGCTTTTAAACCCTCAGCGCAACAGCGAGAATGGCTACCGGAATTATGGCGACGGCGATGTGGAGGTGCTGCGGCGGATCAAGCTGCTGCGGAAGCTGGGGGTACCCATTGAGGAGATCCGCCGCCTCCAGAGCGGGCGGCTGACGGTGGCGGATGCCATGCGCCGCCATCAGGTGGCCATCGACCGGGACGCGGAAAACCTGAGCAAGGCAAGAGCGGTGTGCGGCTTATTGGCGGAGAGCGGGACCACGCTGGAGGAGTTGGATGCCGCGTCGGTGCTGGACCGGATGAATCAAATGGAACAGGAGGGGACCACCTTTATGAATAAGCAGAAGGACGATGTGCGCAGGCGCTATGTTGCCCCTGTCGTCTGCGCGGTTTTAATGGCGGTGCTGATGATCGGCCTCATCTGGCTGATGGTCTGGGCGTTTTACGAGGACCCGGCGGGCGCGCCGCCCATGCCGCTGCTGGCGCTGTTTGTGGGAATTCCCGCGGTGGTCATCATCGGCGTGGCCATTGCTCTGATTCAGCGGCTGCGGGAGATCGGAAAGCGGGAGGAAGACGATGCAAGGCGGTTTTGAGTTTGAGTCCCGCCAGCGCGAGCGCCGGCGGAAGGCCAACGGGGACGCGTGCGTTGCCGTATTCTGGGAGGCGGCCATGGCCGCCCTGCTGCTGTGGGCGCGGACGCGGTATTTCCCCCAAAACGGCGCCATGCGCCTGTTCTTGTTGATTCTGGCCGTGATCGATGCGGCTTTGATCATTCCAATTTTAATTGTGAGACACCAAAGAATGAAAGAAATTGCAGGAGGAGAAGAAGATGAAGCTGGTCAGTATTGAAACGATTCCGGGGCAGGAGTTTGAAGCCCTGGATGTGGTGAAGGGCACCGTGGTTTACAGCAAGAATTTTGGACGGGACTTTATGGCCGGAATGAAGACGCTGGTGGGCGGCGAGATCGTTGGCTATACGGAGATGCTGAACGAGGCCCGTGCCATAGCCACGAAGCGTATGGTGGACGCGGCGGAGGGGCTGGGTGCCGACGCGGTGGTGGGACTGCGGTATGCGTCCTCCTCCGTAATGCAGGGGGCTGCCGAGGTGGTGGCCTACGGCACGGCGGTGAAGTTCAAATAATGCGCGTCACATTTTTGGCCCACAGCGGTTTTCTGGTGGAACTGGATTCCGTCTGCCTGCTGCTGGACTGGTGGAAAGGGGAATTGCCGGAGTTGCCGGACAAGCCTTTGTTCTGCTTTACCAGCCACCAGCATCACGACCACTTCAATCCCCAAATTTTTTCTCTGGACGACGGGACAAGAGAAATCCGTTTTCTGCTGGGGAAAGATATCAGGCTGTCCGCGCACAACCGGAAGAAATGGAACCTTTCCGATGAAACAGCGGAGAAGTGCGCCGTTTTGGGCGGTAATGAGAAAATCGACCTGCCCAATGGAGTCGCGGTGGAAACCCTGCCCTCCACCGACGAGGGAGTGGCGTTTCTGGTGACCTGCGGGGGAAAGGTCCTTTACCACGCCGGAGATTTGAACTGGTGGCACTGGGAGGGAGAGGACAAGGCCTGGAACCGGAATATGGAGACGGATTTCAAGCGGTATGTGGAACCGCTCCGGGGCCGGAGAATTGACTTGGCCTTTGTCCCGCTGGACCCAAGGCTGGAGGAAGCCGCTGACTGGGGAATCCGCTATCTTCTGGCGCTGGCTGAAGTCAAAAAGCTCATTCCCATGCACCAGTGGGAGGACTACCGACCTACTGAGACGTTTTTGGAGGACTGCCCCCAGTGGGCGGAAATTGTGCTGCCGGTGGAACGGCTCGGGCAGCAATGGATTTTGTGAATTCAGCTTCCGCGGAAAAACTCTCAATTACAGAAAAAATGCGCACCCCCACGGTCTTACAGGACCGCGGGGGTGCGCGCTTAACGGGCTTATAGGGTTTCGATTGCCCAGAGGGGCAGATTCAAAAGCCCGGGCTCCCGGCGGTAGTCCGCCAGCGATGTCCGGATTGACTGCTTTGGCTGGAACTTCTCACGGAAAACCTTTAGCTTTTTGGACTGGAGATTTTGCTCCACTGCCACTTCCACAGGAATGGCATCCATGCAGTTGTCCACCAGAAATTCCACCTCCGCCGTGCCGCGCGGGGCGCCCCAGTAGCAGACCACCAGCTGGTTCAAGGAATCCAACTGCTGCAGGACATATTGCTCCACCAGGGCTCCGTGATATGCCTGAAACACGGCGTTGTCATTCAGCAGCATATCCTGCCTAAGCCCCATCAGGCAGCTCAGAAGCCCCACATCCGGCAAAAACAGCTTGAACGCACGGGCATCCTCACTGGCCTCCAGCGGCGATTCCGGGACCGCGGCGCGATGAATGTCCCGGACAAGGCCGCTGCCCGTCAGCCAAGCCAGGGAAGGCTCAAACTCCCGCGCCCGTGCGCCCTCTTTCATCAGCCCGAAGACAAATTTACGGTTCTCCCGATTCAGCTGCAGGGGAATACTGTTCCAGAGCATGCGGATACGAGGCAGAGTCTCAATGGGTGCATATTTTGAAAAGCCCTGCTCATAGTTGGCCAGAATGCGGCGCTGGGCCTCCCGGGCAGCGGGAAAGTCCCGATTTTCCGTAAACGCCTCCACCGCCTCCGGCATGCCGCCCACAAAGCAGTAGTATTTTAAAAATCTTATATAGTCCTGACGGTAGTTGGGCGTCAGGTCATAGCGGCGCTCCCGCAGCATCGTGACATATTCCTCCTTGCCGATGGCCAGAAGAAACTCAAAAAAGGACAGGGGGTGTAAATCAAAAACCTCCACCCACTCTGCCGGAAAGGGTACGCCATTATGCAGCGCTACGTCCAGTTCGCTGCTGCCGCACAGAACATGGTACTGGGGCGCGTCCCTGCCGAAGAGTTTCAAACAGGTAAGCGCCTGGGGAACGGATTGAATTTCGTCAAAAATCAGAAGAGTGGCGGCCGGGTCAATTTTGTGTCCGGCATACAACTCCAACCCCGTGATGATTTGCTCCACCGAAGAGGGATCGGAAAAGAGACTGGACATCTGCCGGTTGTTCTCAAAGTCGATATAGACGGAGCATTCATATTCTTTTTCACCGAATTCCCGCAGCAACCAGGTTTTCCCCACCTGCCGCGGTCCCCGCAGGATGAGGGGCCGGCGGGTCTTTCGCGCCTTCCATTTTTTCAGATGCTCATATGCAGTACGAACCATTCGGATTACTTCCTTTTATTCAACAGATTCAGGCGCGGCGTCCGGTAAAGTCAGGACGCTGTACCCGTTACAGACCGCGCCCGCTCCAGCCCCGGGAGGAGCCGAAACGGGCATAGTCGAAAAATAGCGAAAATTGTCGCATTTTTTATTATATCATATTTGTCCAAAAAATCAAATGACTTTTGAAACTTTGTGCACATAAATTATCCAAAGCGCAGGACAAAATGACGTGGCTTTTCACAAAAGTGGAACTGAGGCGCTCGAAGGAGGTCTTTAAAGCAATAAAAAGCGGATTGGAAAGCTAAGCCCTCTCCAATCCGCGCGGTCTTGAAAAATTTTGGTTTACCACCGTTACGGCATTGCGACGGACAAACTCGGATAAGCCTGCCGACCGTGCCGCTGCCTCGGAAGCAGTTGACTTGCTCCGCCGCAGGCGGCTCTCTACCGCTTTCCTCTCAATCTCCTCCTGCGCTTATTTTTCCACAAGAGGCTTCAGATTGTCCCGCTCTTCGACAAGGACTGCATACAGCCCCGACAGGTCGGCATCTCCCGGCTGACCATGTCGCAGAGGCTCGGCCAACTGGCCGCTCAGCTCATACAGTCGGGTCAGGCCCAGGTTACCGGCTACGCCCTTCAGCGAATGAGCTGCCTCGAATGCGGCCGTATAGTCCTTTGAGTCCAGCGCGGAACCCAGCGCGGCGAAGGCCGGGTCGTCCATAAAATAACCAAAACAAGTGGCGTACAGCTCCTCGCTGTTCATCAACCGGTTCATCGCGCCATCCATATCCGCACCCATGGCGCGAAGTTTGTCAGTCAACTCACTCATGGGGACTCCGTCTTACTCGGTGACGATCAGGGCGATCAGCTCCACCGGCGCATCGCTGCGGTTTTCCAGGCCGTGGGACTGACCGTGACCGGTCTCGGTGATGTCTCCGGCGTGAAGAACCACCTCCGCGCCGTTGTCGTTGAACACAGCCTCGCCGCTGAGAATATAATAGAACTCTGTCTCATGGTCATGGGCGTGATACCCGATGGAGCAGCCGGAGTCCAACGTGATGTGGTTGAACAGACGGGCGCTGTGGTACATCTGATCGGGCTTTGCCAATACCTTCACGCGCGCGAGGCCCTTTCCGCCAGCCACCTGTTTTTCCCCGCGGGGACAATTTGCAGAAAACTGATACATCTCCATGTCCTCCTTTTCTTAACCGTCGGCTTGCGTCCGGCGGCATCCGGTGATACAATCATTTCATAAAGACTTTCACACAGAATGGAATCTTTGCGAGTATTATAGCAAGACTCTTCAAAAAAGTCCACCCTTGCAAAAAAATACGATGATCATTTATTCGAAGGGGGCTGTCATGAGAAAAATGGCATTTGCGCTGGCGGCGCTTGTGCTGCTTTCCGGCCTGTCCGCCTGTGGGCAGCGGACCGCGCCGCCGTCCTCCTCGTCCGCCTCCGAACCGCTGGAACTGGAGGCTCTGCGGCTGGAATTGACGCGCAGGGAAGACTTCTCGGCCTCTGCGCTTATGTATGCGGTGCAAGCGCTGCCGGGTGCGCTGAAGTCCGCCCTGGCGGATCAGGGCGTGGCGGTTGGGACGGTGGAGGTCACTGTGGGCGCATCCCCCGCGGCCACGGCGCAGGCGCTTGACGAGGGCGGCATAGATCTTGCAATACTGCCCGGCAATTCCTTTGCGGAGGTGGGGGGGAACGCCGTTCCGCTGCTGACGACATACGAGCGGACGGCCCTGCCTGACAGCGGGGATGCAGCGGATTGGCAGAGTGCTGCGCAGACCAGTTGGGGTGACGAGACCGGCGGGCAGCGAATGCTGATTCTGGCGGGACCGTCGGACTACGGCCGCCAGCTGGCGGCCCGGGCCGCGTCGGGTACCCCTCTTACATGGGACGAACTGGACCGGGCTGCATGGCTGATTGACTCGGACGAAAAAAAAGATATGGTCTCCGTCTGGCTTGCGGACAATTACCAGGGAAATACCCTCTCCGATCTCAGCAATCTGTCCCGCAGTGATTTTGCCGGCGATGGCGGATATTCCCTCCTGCCTGCCCTGGCGGACGGCACCGCCGATGTGGCCGTTCTTCCCGCCGATATGCGGATTGACTTTGCGGATTATTGGCGGACAGGATTGAACCGGTCCCGCAGCATTTTTGAAGAGACCACGGTCATCGGTGTTACCGAAAAATTCTACCAAACGGTTTTGGCGGCCCGCCCGGACGACGAGCTCCTGGATGGGGAGCCGTTTCGCTCCGCGCTGGCGGCAGCGATGACCGAAATGTGCTCCGTTCAGGGAGATATCACCGGCGCGCTGGGCGGTGTCTTCTCCGTTCCGCTGTCTGGCGGCGATCTGGACGGAATGCGCCGTTTGGCCACGCTGGGGGATTGAGGAATGGACACGGAGGACAATTAAAATCCGCCGGGAAGCAAAGCCTGCTTCCCGGCGGATTTTGGGCGTCAGCTCTCCATATGCTTTCCCATAAACGAGGCGACGGTCTGTGCCAGTTTGTACTCTGTTTCGGTCACCGGGATGATGGGCTCCTGCCCTATAAATACAACTGCACCCAGCAGATCGCCCTCCGACAGGATGGGGGCCGCCAGCAGGACCTGAAACTTTTCGTTGGCGTCGCTGACCGGCATGGGCGGTTGGCCGGGGTCGAACTGATAGACCTTGCGGGACTCCAGATGCTCTTCCAATTCGGGGGAGATGTGCTTGCCCAGCAGTTCTCTCCGTCCGCCGCCTGCCACGGACACAATGTTGTCCCGGTCGGTGACGGCGCAGATTGCGCCGGTGGATTTGCTGACAGATTCGCAGAGTTGTCCTGCGAAGTCCTCCACTCCGCCCAGCAGGGAATACTTTTTAAAGATTACCTCGCCGTCCCGGCTGGTGTAAATCTCCAAAGGGTCGCCCTCGCGGATACGCATGGTACGGCGGATTTCCTTGGGAATGACTACACGGCCCAGATCGTCGATGCGGCGTACAATTCCAGTGGCTTTCATCTATAACTTCCTCCTAAGGTATCATTTGGCTCGGTGGACTTAGTATCCGCAGGATTTGTTTCCCTATGCGGCTGGATATGCTGGAACTGTCTGGAAACATTGTTTTGATTGATTGCGGAGACCAAAGACGGCAATATCTGCAAGAAAGGTTCAAGAGGATACAAAACCTCTCAGGAATTCTCCGGCTGCTCAGTCAATATGGCATCCGCCCCGGCGCATTGCACCGGGGCGGATGGTTTATTTTTTACAGCTTTGTGACCACCGGAATAACCATGGGGTTGCGCTGGGTGTTTTTGAAAAGGTAGTTGCTGACGGCGGATTTTACCGCACTGCGCAGTTCACCGTCGTCCCGGCCCTTTTGACGAGGAGCGTTGGAGGCGGCCTCCATGGCGATGTTTTCCAACTCCCGCATCATATCGTCGGATTCCTTCACGTAGATAAAGCCCCGGGTGACGATCTCGGGTTTGGAGAGCAGCTGTCCGTCGTGGGAGGAGATGGGCAGGATGACCACCACCATACCGTCTTCGGCCAGACGCTTGCGGTCTCTCATGACAACGGCGCCCACGTCGCCCACGCCGGAGCCGTCCACATACACCTCGCCTGCGGGCACGGTGCCGTTGAGCTTCATGCTCTTTCCTGTGATCTCAATGACGGAGCCGTTTTCCGCAATGGCAATGTGATTGCGATCCATGCCCATGGACTGAGCCAGATTGGAATGAATCTGGAGCATCCGCTGCTCACCGTGGAGAGGAATGAAGAAACGGGGCTTCGTCAGTGCATGGACGATCTTCAGCTCCTCCTGACAGGCGTGGCCGGAGACATGGAGCATGTCCGCCCGGTTATAGATCACGTTGACGCCCTTGCGGAACAGTTCGTTGATGACCCGGCCCACCGTCACCTCGTTGCCGGGAATGGCGGAGGCGGAGATAATGACCTTATCCCCCGCTCCCAGCTCCACCTGCCGGTGCGTGGAGAATGCCATGCGGTACAGCGCACTCATTTCCTCCCCCTGAGAACCGGTGGTGACGATGACCTGCTTGTTTTTCGGAAGGCCCTTGATCTTGTTGATGTCCAGAAGCGTGTTCTTGGGCACCTTCATATAGCCCAACTCCGTGGAGACCTTCATCATGTTCTCCATACTCCGGCCTGTGACGGCCACTTTCCGCCCCGTGGCGGCCGCGGCGTCCAGCACCTGCTGTATGCGGTGGACGTTGGAGGCGAAGGTGGTGACAATGATACGCTCGTTACATCCGGTGAACTGGCGCTTAAAGGTGGCACCCACGGTTTTTTCCGAGGGGGTGAAACCGGGACGCTCCACATTGGTGGAGTCGGCGCACAACGCCAGCACGCCCTCTTTCCCCAGCGTGCCCAGACGGGTCAGGTCCATGACCTCGCCGTCAATGGGAGTGGAGTCAATCTTAAAGTCGCCGGTGTGGACCACGGCCCCCATGTGGGTGTGGATGGCAAAGGCCACGGAGTCTGCGATGGAGTGGTTCACATGGATGAATTCCACATTGAATTTGCCCGCCCGAACAGTCTCGCCCGGCTCAACGGTGATGAGCTTGGTGGATTTCACAAGCCCGTGCTCCTCCAGCTTCAGCTTAATGAGGCCGGCGGTAAACCGGGTGCAGTAGATGGGGATGTTTATTTGCTTGAGCACGTAGGGGATGGCCCCGATGTGATCCTCGTGCCCGTGGGTGATAAACAGGCCCCGGACCCGGGCGCGGTTTTTGATGAGGTACGTCACGTCGGGTATTACCAGATCAATGCCGTACATATCATCTCCGGGAAAGGCCATGCCGCAGTCCACGACGATCATCTCGCCGCCGCACTCGTAAACGGTCATGTTTTTTCCGATCTCGTCCAGTCCCCCGAGAGGGATGATTTTCAGTTTTTCTGCCATAGATAGAGAACTCCTTTATTTATAGATTAAGTAAAAATACGGAGATCTCCCCCGGATGTACGGCAAAAAACGCATACCAAAATAAGGCGCAAAAGCCTCTTGCATCGCAAAAAGCCGCACCAAATCAAGGACGGCCCGTCTCCGTCCGGCCCCGTTTCGCCGGCGGAAAGAAGGACTGCGTCCGCGCTGCACCCTGTGAGATTATCCGTTTATTAAACCGGGATGAAACCGCAGTTCTGCCCAGTGAAATACAAAAACCAATGTTCCGAGGCGGCGGAGCGGCAATATTCGCGGCTCAACGCGCTGCACACAGAACTCCATATGGTAATATTGCAGATAGTATACCACAATTCGCGCGATTTGTATACATTTTTTTTAAAAACCGGCGTTGAGAATTGCCGGAGAGAGGTGCCGGAACGCCAAAACGAAAAAAGAAAAAATGTTGCCCGAAAAGAGAAGGGGTGGTATACTTATAAAACCTATTGGTATGCGATCACATTTGCACGCGGCGCGGTGCGCCGGAGGAGATCAATCGACATGAATAAAAAATTTTCCCGGCTGCTGGAACCGAACCTGAAGCTCTACTTCTTGTGTATGCTGCTGTTCTCCGTGGCCGCCGTCCCCTTTAAGCCCATGCTGGCGGCGGCGGAGGTCGCCGTCACGGTGGCGATGTACTGCTATTTCCGCTCCAGCACCCAAAAGCGGAAACAGGGAATTTTACAGTATATCAACAACCTGACCGGCAGCGTGGACGCCGCCAGCAAATCCACCCTGATCAATTCGCCCCTGCCCATCATGGTCTTCCGGCCCGACACTGGCGAGGTTATCTGGAGCAACGAGGACTTTTTGCAGTTGGCGGGGGTACGGGAGCATCTGTTCGAAATCAAGGTGGAGGATACGGTTCCGGATCTGCCGGTGGAGTGGCTGTTGGAGGGGAAACAGGAATGTCCGGACCGGGTGGTAATGAACAATCACCGCTTCCGGGTGTACGGCAGTCTCGTCCGGGCCAGGGACCGGGACGGAACCCAGAATCTGGTGGCCACCACTTACTGGGTGGACACAACGGAGTATGACGCCATGCGGGAAAAGTTTGAGAATTCCCGGCCTGTGGTGGCTATTTTGACTGTGGACAATTACGAGGACCTGATGAAAGTCAGCGGCGAGGCCCAGCGCAGCGCGATACAGGCCCAGATTGACGAAAAGCTGAGCCAGTGGGCGGTGGATTCCGGGCTGCTGGTGAAAACAAACAGGGACCGCTACCTCCTTTTGATGGAGGAGAAGGACTACGCCCTTTTGGTGGGGGAAAAGTTCTCCGTGCTGGATACCATGCGGGAGATCGGCGAGGAAAATTCCCACCCAACGCTCTCCATCGGCGTGGGCAAAGATGCCGACGGCATGGCGGAGCTCTATAAAAACGCCACGCTGTCGCTGGAGATGGCGCTCAGCCGCGGCGGAGACCAGGCGGTGGTCCGGGGCAAGCTGGATTTTGAATTCTACGGCGGACGGACCAAGAGCACGGAAAAGCGCACCAAGGTGAAATCCCGGGTCATGGCCAATGCCCTCGGCGAACTGATGGACGACGCGCGGCAGGTCTTCATCATGGGCCACAGCTTTGCGGATATGGACGCCGTGGGCGCGGCGGCGGGCCTTTGCTGTGCCGCGCGGAAGCTGGGCAAGCAGGCACAGGTGGTCATCGACCTGAATCACAATGCGGCGGAGGCGGTGCTGGAAAAGCTGCGGGCGCGGACGGAGTATGTCGACGTGTTCATCAGCGGCAATGAGGCCCTTTTGCGGATGCAGCCGGGGGCCTTGCTGATCGTGGTGGACACCAACCGGCCGGACTTCGTGGAAAGTCCCGCTCTGCTTGAGTCCTGCAACCGGGTGGCGGTCATCGACCACCATCGCCGGGCCGCCAGCTATATTGAAAACGCCGCGCTGAATTTCCACGAGCCCTATGCCTCCTCCGCATCGGAGCTGGTGACGGAGCTTTTGCAGTATCTGGTGGAGCCCAGCGACCTGCTGGGCGAGGAGGCCGAGGCGCTGCTGGCGGGCATCGTGCTGGACACGAAGCACTTTTCCATGCGCACCGGAGGAAGGACATTCGAGGCGGCGGCGTTTTTGCGCAGGGCAGGGGCGGACACCAGCGACGTTCAAAAGCTGTTCCAGAACGATCTGGGCGAGATGGTCTCCCGTTATGATATCATCCGTCAAGCGGAGATGTACCGGGACAATATTGCCATCGCCGCGGTACAGGAGGGCGGCGTGGAGCGGGTCGCCGCGGCTCAGGCTGCCGACGAGCTGCTGACGCTGAAGGGCGTGAAGGCGTCGTTTGTGGTCTATCGGTCCGAAGACAGCGTGCTGATGTCGGCCCGGTCTCTGGGGGACATCAACGTGCAGGTGATTTTGGAGACCCTGGGCGGCGGAGGAAATTCCACCACCGCAGGCGGCCGCGTTGAAAACAGCGACCCGGAGACCGTGCGGGAGAAGCTGATGGCGGCCATCGACGCCTATCTGGAAAAATAAAAGCGGTCCCCGTGGGATCGAACAAATAAGGAGAGATACCGATGAAAGTGATCTTGATGCAGGACGTAAAGGGCCAGGGGAAGAAGGGCCAGATGGTGGAGGTCTCTGAGGGTTATGCCCGAAACTTCCTCCTGCCCCGCAAGCTGGCCGCCGCCGCCACGGCGGACGCCATTAATACCATGAACCTGAAGGAGAAGGCACGCAGGGCCGAGGAGCAGCGCCAGAAGGCCGAGGCGGAAGCCACGGTGGAAAAGCTAAAGGAGTGCATGGTGAAGGTCACCGCCAAGGCCGGCAGCGGCGGGCGGCTGTTCGGCTCCGTCACCACCAAGGAGATCTCCGAGGGGCTCATGAAGCAGTACAACGTGGATATTCCCAAGCAGAAGCTGGTGCTGGAGGACCCCATCAAGGCGTTCGGCAGCTATCAGATCAAGGCGAAACTGGGCTTTGAAGTAACGGGGACTGTGTACGTTTCCGTTTACGAGGAGAAATGAATGGGCCTGCCCGGCGCATATAGGCGGTGGGCAATTGAGGGCATGACCGGTCGGCCCGAGACAGGGAAATGACTGCACGCCAATAAATTCGGAACATTCCCGGAGGTGACTTTTCATGGCTGTCGAAGATTTGCTGCTGCGGCAGATGCCCCATTCTCTGGAGGGAGAGCAGGCGGTGCTGGGCTCCATTCTGATCGACCCGGACTGCGTGAAGGAAGTTGTGGATAAGCTGCGGCCCGAGGATTTTTACCTCCGCCAGAACCGGGAGATATTTGAGACCATCTGCTCCATGTTTACCTACGCCAGGCCCATCGACGGCATCACGGTGGCGGAGGAGATGCAGAAAAACGGCACCTACGATGAAAATACCACCCGTTCGTATCTGGCCCAGCTCATAGAGATTACGCCCACTGCGGCCAACGTGATGGAGTATACCGCCATTGTCCGGGACAAGGCGCTCATGCGGGCGGTTGCCCAGGCGGCGTCTGAGATCACCGCCATGGTGCAGGAGGGCGGCGGCGAGGCCGCCGCCACGCTGGAGGCGGCGGAGCAGAAGATTTTCGCCATCCGCCGGGGTCAGGGGGCTCAGAGTATGGTTCCCGTCCGGCAGGTGCTGCCGGACGTGCTGGACCGGCTCAGCGAAATGAGCGAGTCCACGTCGGGGCTGCCGGGGCTGTCCACAGGCCTTTCCATGCTGGACACGAAGATCACGGGCCTGAACAAGTCCGACCTCATTTTGCTGGCCGCCCGGCCCGGCATGGGCAAGACCTCCATGGCGCTGAACATGGCGCTGAACGTGGCCAAGGGAACGGAGACGACCGTGGCGGTCTTCTCCCTGGAGATGTCCAAGGAGCAGCTGGTCATGCGTCTGCTCTCCGCCGAGGCGCTGGTGGAGAACAACCGTCTGCGCACCGGCGACCTCAGGGAGACGGATTGGGAGAAGATCGCGGATGCAGCCACGGTGCTGAACCGGGTGGATATCCGCATTGACGACAACCCGCTTTTATCGGTGGCCGACATGAACGCAAAGTGCCGCAGGCTGGAAAATCTGGGTCTGGTGGTAATCGATTATCTGCAATTGATGACCTCTGCCGGAGGCAAGGGCTATGGCGGCGAAAACCGCCAGCAGGTGGTCTCCGATATCTCCCGGACCTTGAAGATCATGGCCAAGGAGCTGAACGTACCGGTGGTGTGCCTGAGTCAGCTCAGCCGCGCCAATGAGAAGCGGGATGACAAGCGGCCCATGCTGTCCGACCTCCGCGAATCCGGCGCCATTGAGCAGGACGCGGATATCGTCCTTTTTTTGTACCGGGACGACTATTACAATGAGGACTCCGAAAAGCGCAATATTGCCGAGTGCATTGTGGCGAAAAACCGCCACGGTGAAACGGGAAAAGTGGAACTTAAATGGGTGCCGGAATATACGATGTTCGGCACGCTGGAGACACGATACGACGAAGATGAATGAACTTCCATCCGCTGAAAAATTTTTGACGGCGCACTTTCCTGCGGCCGGAACGGAGCTTTTGTGCGCGGTATCCGGAGGACTGGACTCCATGTGCCTTCTGGATTTTACCGTTCGCTGGGCCGCAGGCCGGGGCGTTGCCGTTGCCGCCGCTCACTTTAACCACCGACTGCGGGGCGAGGCCGCAGACCGGGACGAGGATTTCGTCCGGGATTACTGCGCGGCGCGGGGTGTCCCGTTTTTCTCCGGCCGGGGCGATACCCGGGTGCTGGCGGCGCGGGAGGGCCTTTCCATCGAGGAGGCCGCCCGTCGGCTGCGGTATGAATTTCTGGAAGAGACGGGGGTACGGCGGCACAGCGCCGCGATCCTGACCGCTCACCATGCCGACGACAATGCGGAGACGATGCTTTTGAATCTCTGTCGGGGGACCGGCTCCGCCGGGCTGGGGATTCCCGCCGTGCGGGGAAACGTATACCGCCCGTTTTTGGAGATCACCCGGGTGGAGCTGGAGGATTACGCCGCCGCTCACGGACTTCCCCACGTGGAAGACGAGACGAACCGGGAGGACGGCGCGTCACGGAATTTGCTGCGGCACAGAGTCCTGCCCGTCTTGCGGGAGATCAACCCGAAAGCGGCCCAAAATATGGCCCGCGCCGCCGGACTTCTGGCGGCGGAGGATGCGGTGCTGGATGCGCTGGCGGAGGAATTGCTGGCCCGGGCAAACGTTTCGCAGGGGCGTGTCTTGCTGGAGTGGGCGGTCTTGGACTCCGCGCCGGAGGCTGTCCGGGGCCGGGCGGTTCTGGGCCTGATGGAGCGGGCCTGCGGGCACCGAAAAGACCTGTCCGCCGCGCATGTGAAGGCGGCTTTGGAACTGGAGAAGGGGCGGGAGTGCTCACTGCCCTATGGTCTGCTGGCACGGAACAGCGGAGCGGCGCTGGAGATTTTCAGGGTGCCGCCCGTGCCGGAGGCGGTAAAGCTCGCGCCGGGGGAGACGGTGCGTTTTGGATCGTGGCTCGTGGCGCTGAACGTCGGCGGGACGGAGGGAAAACTTACCTACCGCCTGTCCCTGTCCGGGCCGCTGGAGGTGACCGCATGGCATTCCGGCGACCGCATGACTCTTCCGGGGAGCCGGGGAGAACGGACGATGAAACGGCTGTGGGCCGACGCGGGCGTCCCGCCCGGACAGCGGGACGGGCTGCCGGTGCTGCGGCTGGGGGAGCGGCCTGTGGCCGCTCCCTATCTGGGTGTGGATCTCGATTTTGCCGCCGGAGAGACCGGCGCGCAGGTGACATTTTATACAGAGGGAGAAACAATATGAAAAGTGAGATGGAAAGCGACATCCTCAAGGTTCTGGTGACGGAGGAGCAGATCAGGACCCGCATTGCGGAGATGGGCGAGGAGCTGTACAAGCGGTTTCAGGGAAAGAATCCGCTGTTTCTCAGCGTGCTGAAGGGGTCTTTCGTGTTTATGTCGGATTTGGTTCGGTCCTGTCAGGTAAAGAGCGACGTCGAGTTTATCGCCGTCAGCTCTTATGAGAACGCCACGGCGTCCTCCGGACGGGTAAAGATTGTCCACGACATCCAACAGGACATCACGGGACGCAATCTCATCGTGGTGGAGGATATTCTGGATTCCGGCAATACGCTGGCGTTCCTCAGCGAGTATTTTAAGACGCGGGGAGCCGCCTCCATCACCATCGTGACCCTGCTGGATAAGCCCTCCCGCCGGACCAAGGCCATCACGGCGGACTTGGTTGGGTTCGTGGTGCCCGACGAGTTTGTTGTGGGCTACGGCCTGGATTACTGCCAGCAGTATCGGAATGTCCCCTACATCGGCGTGCTGAAACCGGAAATCTATTCCCGTTAAAACGGCGGATCGGCCCGCAAAGGAGTGAAGTCCCATTGAAAAATTCAAAAGCCACAAATGCGATCACGTTCATTTTTCTGGCGGTGGTCATGCTGTTGTGCGCCGCGTATCTGTGGCGCAGTAATTCTTCCGCGGAGCCGCTGGAATACTCCGAGGTGGTGCAGCTTTTCAAGCAGGAGAAGGTGAAGAGCCTTTCTGTTTCCAATAACACGCTGACCATGCACTTGCGGTCAGAAATCCGGGGCAGTACCACCGCAGTCTACGAGCTGTATGATTTTGACCTGTTTTACGACGATCTGAATGCGCTGGTGCAAGAGCAGTTTGAAAAGGGGATTATCACCTCTTACGAGTACCACGCGGACCACTCCACTAACTGGCTTGCGCTCCTGCTGCCCTATGTGCTGGTGGCGCTGATTCTGGGTGGCATGTGGTACTTTATGACCGCCCGGGCCGGGGCGGCCGGCGGAGGGGACCGCATGAGCCGCTTCAGCGAGGCCCGGACCCACACGCTTTCTGAGAAGGATAAGACCATCACCTTTGCGGATGTGGCGGGAGCCGACGAGGAAAAAGAAGAGCTGCGGGAGATCGTTGAATTTTTAAAGAACCCGCAGAAGTATACGGATTTGGGCGCCCGCATTCCCAAGGGCGTTTTACTGGTGGGTCCTCCGGGTACCGGCAAAACCCTGCTTGCCAAGGCTGTGGCGGGAGAGGCCGGGGTCGGCTTTTTGTCCATATCAGGCTCTGATTTTGTGGAGCTGTATGTGGGCGTGGGCGCGTCCCGCGTCCGGGATCTCTTTAAGGAGGCGGTAAAGTCCACCCCCTGCATCGTGTTCATCGACGAGATCGACGCCGTGGGCCGCCAGAGAGGCACGGGCCTGGGCGGCGGACACGATGAACGGGAGCAGACGCTGAACCAGCTTCTGGTGGAGATGGACGGATTTTCCGCCAATGAGGGTGTGGTGGTTTTGGCTGCCACCAACCGGGTGGATGTGCTGGACCCGGCTCTGTTGCGCCCCGGAAGATTCGATCGGCAGGTGTACGTGGGCCTTCCGGACATCCGGGGCCGGGAGGAAATTTTGAAGGTCCACACCCGCGGAAAGCCGCTGGCGGAGGATGTGGATTTGGATGAAGTGGCCAGGGGGACCCCCGGTTTCACCGGCGCGGATCTTGAAAACCTCACCAACGAGGGCGCGCTGCTGGCGGCCCGGCGGGATCAGAAGTTTATCACCATGGCGGATCTGAAAGAGGCGGAGATCAAGGTTATCGCCGGACCTGAGAAAAAGAGCCGGGTGATTCCGGAGCACGAGCGCAGGCTCACCGCCTTCCACGAGGCGGGTCACGCCATTGTAATGCACACTCTGCCCAACCATGACCCGGTGAATCAAATCTCCATTGTTCCGCGGGGACAGACGGGCGGCATGACCATCTCCCTGCCCCAGGAGGACCGTTCTTACATGTCCAAGCGGTACCTGGAGGAACAGATCGTGGCCCTTCTGGGCGGCCGGGCCGCGGAAAAGCTGGTACTGGGGGATATTTCCACCGGCGCAGGCAACGACATCCAGCGGGCCACTCAGATCGCCCACAAAATGGTAGCCAGCTACGGGATGAGCGAGAAGCTGGGTACCGTGTCTTTTGAGTCCGGCCACGACGAGGTGTTCATTGGCCGGACCATGAGCCAGGGCCGCAGTTATTCCGAACAGATTGCCGCCCAGATCGACGAAGAGGTGCGCCGGATCATCGCCGTTGCGTATGATCGGTGCGAGGAGATTTTGCGGGCCCGCCGCACACAGCTGGACTCTGTGGCCAATTACCTGTTGGCCCACGAGACCATGACCCGGTCGGAGTTTTTGACCGTAGTGGATGTCCCTGCTCCCGCACAGGCATAACCCGCAGAAAACGTATTGGCAGAGCCCCGCTGTCCGGTGGACGGCGGGGCTCTGCCATTTTTTCATCTCACGGCGTTTTTCTCATCTGCCGGACGGTTCAAAACCATAAATTTTAAGCAGGTAATCCGGAAATCAAAAAAATCTGGACCGGAGACGTGGAAACGGACAATTATTTTTTGTTTCTTTCGGCGAAATTACTAAAAAAGGATGTCCTTGACCGAAAAACAAATGTAAGGCATATTATTAAATATAGCTACATATGTCTTTGAAACAAAGACAAAACAAAGGCGAAAAGCCTTGGCCGTTTCAGAGATGTGGGAGGTTTTGAAGATTCTTTCTGTATATAATTCTACTTGAAAAGCCGGAGAAAATTCCGTAAAATGCTTCTTATGCAAGGAGAATTGGCATAGCCATTCTCTTTTATGAAGACAGGAGGAAAGAACATGAAAAAGTTTCTTGCACTTACCATGGCCCTTGTCATGACCTTCGCCCTGGCCGCCTGCGGGGAAGATGCCGGAACCGGGGGCTCCGCCAGCGGCAGTACGGCAGGCAGCGCGGCTGCCTCCGGCAGCAACCCTGTGCTGAAGGTGGGGGTGTTCGAGCCCGCTTCCGGCGACAACGGCGCGGGCGGCAAGCAGGAGGTGCTGGGCATCCAGTACGCTAATCAGGTGTCCCCCACCGTGGACATCAACGGCCAGACCTACGACATTCAGTTGAAGATCGTGGATAACCAGTCCACCACCGACAAGGCCATCACCGCTGCCCAGTCCCTGGTGAACGCGGGCGTGTCCGTGGTTCTGGGCTCCTATGGATCCGGTGTGTCCATCGCCGCCGCGCCCACCTTTGAGCAGGCGCAGATCCCCGCCATCGGCTGCTCCTGCACGAACCCCGCCGTCACGGAGCTGAATCCCTACTACTTCCGTGTCTGCTTCCTGGACCCCTTCCAGGGCAGCGTTATGGCAAATTTCGTGTCCGAGCAGTTCCAAGCCAAGAAGGCCTATGTCCTTACGATGCTGGGCGAGGACTACGGCACGGGTCTGGGCACCTATTTCACGCAGGCATTTAAAGACCTGGGCGGCGAGGTAAAGTCTCAGAATTTCCCCGAGGGCACCTCTGATTTCTCCGCTTACATTCAGAACGCCGTGGACTATGGCGCGGACGTGATCTTTGCTCCCTCTGCCACCACCTACGCCTCCCTGATTATCGGTCAGGCCGCCAAATCCGGCATTTCCATCCCCATCTGTGCCGGCGACACATGGGAGTCCTCCGTGATTCTGGATGCCCAGAAGGGTACCGACCAGCAGGTGTACTGCTCCACCTTCTTTGACGAGAATGACGATTCCGGCCTTGCCTCCACCTTTGTCAAGGGTTTCAAGGAATTCCTGAACGCCGATCCCCAGAACCTGACCAACAACGGCGGCAACGACATTGTGGCGGCCGTCTCCGCTCTGGGGTACGATTCTTACATGACCGCCGTCGAGGCCATCAAGCTTGCCCAGTCCACCTCCGGTGCGGATATCCAGGCCGCTCTGTTCAATGTGGACTTTGACGCCGTTACCGGCCACATAACCATGAATGCCGACACCGGCGATGCCAACAAGACCGAAGCTTATATCAAGCAGGCCACCGACGGTGCGTTTACCTTTGTTAAGCGCCAGTCCGTGGAAGGCTGATCGGTAACCGGCCCAAAACCGTACTACGCAAAGCGCAGGCGGGGGTTCCCCCGCCTGCGCTTTGACAATCATAGTGATTCTGGCTTGCATCGAGCCAAAGCCGAAGGGTTCGATGCAGGATAGAAAAAAAACCCGCGCTCCGGCGCAGGATTTGCCCGTTCCCGGTTTTCGGAGAACGGAGAAAACGGAGGGAGTTCCATGTTTGATAAAATCCTGCCCTATCTGCTGGCGGGCATCTCCGTGGGCGGGCAGTACGCCCTGATCTCTATCGGGTATACGATGGTGTACGGCATTTTGCGTCTCATCAACTTTGCCCACGGCGATATTTTCACAGTGGCCGGCTTCGCCATGGTCTACGCCGCCGCGACCTTGCCCCTGAGCGTTTCCATCCCCCTGACCATTGTGTTGACGGTGATTCTGGGCGTATTGGTGGAAAAGGTGGCCTACCGGCCCCTGCGTTCCGCGCCCCGTATGTCCGTCATGATCTCCGCCATCGGCATGAGTTATCTGCTGCAAAACTCCATGTGGTATCTCACCGGGGGCCTTGCCAAGCAGTACCCGGTGCTTCCTTGGGTCAGCGACCGTGTGAACGTGGCGGGGACCACCACCAGCCGCGTCACGATTATCACTCCGTTTTTAACACTTTTGCTGGTGGCGGGGCTAGTGCTGCTCATCAAGCGGACTAAGATTGGCATGGCAATGCGGGCTGCGTCCCGGGACTTTGAGACGGCGCAGCTCATGGGAATCAAGATCAATAACGTCATCAGCTTCACCTTTGTGGTGGGGTCCCTTTTAGCGGCGGTGGGGTCCATGCTGTATTTCTCAAATTATGCAACCGTCACCCCCACCGTGGGTGCCATGCCGGGACTGAAGGCATTTGTGGCCGCTGTGTTCGGCGGTATCGGGTCTGTCCCCGGTGCAGTGGTCGGCGGCTTTATCATCGGCATCTGCGAGAGCCTCATCAAGGGCGCGGGCCTGACAACGTTTTCCGACGCGTTTACCTTTGCGCTGCTGATTGTGATTCTCGCGGTCAAGCCCACCGGCCTCTTCGGAGAGAATCTGACGGAGAAGGTGTGACGCTATGATAAAGAAGAACGATCATAAAAAAGCTTGGATTACCATGGTGATCGCCGTCGCTGTGCTGGCGCTGGTGGGACTTCTGGACAATCTTCCCTCCACCATCGTCCCCTCCATGCTTTTGACGGTGCTGCAAAAGGGCGCGATCTATGCGCTGGTCGCCGTTTCCATGAATCTTTTGAACGGCTTTACCGGCCTCTTTTCTCTGGGGCAGGCGGGCTTTATGCTGCTGGGCGCCTATACCTACGCTGTGCTCACCGTCCCCGTGGAGCGGCAGGCCAGCGTCTATCAGCGGTATAAGGGCGGCGGACTGGGTTTCTCCGTGACGCAGAGTTTGGGAAATTCCATGGGCCAGTTCGGTTTGCTGCTGGGCGTGGTGGCCTGTCTGATTCTGGCGGGATGCGTGGCGGGCCTTTTCGCGTGGCTCATCGGACTTCCCGTGCTGAAGCTGAAAAGCGACTATCTGGCCATCGCCACGCTGGGCTTTGCGGAGATTATCCGGGCGGTGGTAATGTATGAAAAGCTGGGACCCGTTACCAACGGTTCCAATCTGCTGTACGGTTTCACCAGCTTCACAGACTTCCATCTGGGCAGCTTAAAGCTGACCACGGTTATGCCATTCCTGTTCGCGGGACTTTGTATCCTCGTGGTGGTGCTGCTGATCAACTCTACCTACGGCCGGGCCTTCAAGGCCATCCGGGATGACGAGGTCGCCGCCGAGGCTATGGGAATCAATCTTGCGAAGCACAAGCGGATGAGCTTTATCATCAGCTCCTTTTTTGCGGGAATCTCCGGTGCGTTGCTGGCCATGTTTCAGGCCAGCGTGCAGGCCTCGGCTTTCAAAGCGGCCATGACCTACGAGATCTTGCTGATCGTGGTCATCGGCGGCATCGGGTCCATTACCGGGTCCGTCATCGCCGCATTCTTGTTCGTTGGCTGCTCGGAGTGGTGGCTGCGGTTTTTGGATAATGAGACGATTCTGGGAAACTTCGGTGTAAAAGTGAAATTTGCGGTTGTGTTCGGCGCGGTGATTGCCGCCGTCGTGGCTTTCGGTATGCTGAGAATGAAGCGCAAGGGTAAAAAACTGCTTACCCATGCGGTTCAGGGGCAGCCCGCAGTCAACTGGAGGGCGGTGCTGGGGCTTGCTGTGGCGGCGATCGCCTTGGTTTGGGACATCTGGTTTGTGATCAGCCCCAATCTCAAGCTGCCGCTGTTGCGGCAGGGCTTCCGCATGGTGGTGTTCTCCGTCGTCATCATGATCGTGGTGCTGTTCTTCCGGGAGGGCATCATGGGTGACCGGGAGTTCTGGGACATGGGACGCAGAAAGCGGGCCGCGGCAAAGAAGGCGGGTGCATCCGAATGAGCGAGAATGTATTGAGAGTGGAAAACGCCACCATGCAGTTCGGCGGCGTGGTGGCCGTAGATAACCTGAATCTGGAGATCAACGAGGGGGAGATCGTCTCCCTGATCGGCCCCAACGGCGCGGGGAAGACGACCGCGTTCAACGTCATCACCGGCGTGTACGCCCCCAGTAACGGCCGGGTGGAGTTTTGCGGTGAGACCATCGTGCGCAACCATCCGCAGGGAAAGATGAAAAAGCTCTACAAGGGGCAGAACCCGAAGCTGTACACCTCAGCCTTCCGCATGCAGGCAGAGGATGCAGAGGAAAAGGCTGCGTTGGAAGATGCGGAGAAGGAGCGGGACCCCGCCGCTTTCACCGACAAGGTGCTGTCCCCCACGCCGGATCTTATCACAAAGCTGGGCATGGCCCGTACATTTCAGAACATCCGCCTGTGGAAATCCCAGACCGTGTTCGACAATATCCTGATCGCAAAGCACTTGCGCCGCACCAGCAATTTGTTTTCTGCCACGTTTCGGCTAAACAGGCGGGAGGAGGCGGCCCAGCGGGCGGACGTGGAGCGGCTGCTGGAGATCGTGGGCCTCAGCGAGGCAAAGGATGAACTGGCCACCTCCCTGCCATACGGCAAGCAGCGCCGGCTGGAAATTGCCCGGGCATTGGCGACGGAGCCGAAGCTTCTTTTGCTGGATGAACCAGCGGCGGGCATGAACCCTCAGGAGACCAATGACTTGACGGATTTCATCGGCCGTATCCGCTCTGACCTTGGACTGACGGTATTTTTGATTGAGCACCACATGGATCTGGTCATGGATATCTCCGACCGCATTTACGTGCTGGATTTCGGCGGACTGATCGCCAAGGGAACACCCGCGGAGGTTCAGAATAATCAGCGCGTGATCGACGCGTATCTGGGGGTGGCGGAAGATGCTTAAAATCGACAATCTGAAAGTGTCCTACGGCGGCATTCACGCTCTGCGGGGTATCTCCATGGAGGTGCCCGACGGAAAGATTGTCACCCTGATCGGCGCCAACGGCGCCGGTAAATCCACCACTCTGCGCACCATTACCGGACTTGTCAAGGCTGACTCCGGCTCCATCAAGTGGAACGGGAACGAGTTGATTGGAAAGAATATTGACCGCATCATCAGCGAGGGCATTGCCCTGTCTCCGGAGGGGCGGAGGGTGTTCCCGGATATGACGGTGCTGGAAAATCTGAGGATCGGGGCCTATCTTCGGAGGGACAAGGAGGAGATTGAAAAAGACCTGGACTCGGTCTATAGGCTGTTTCCCCGTCTGAAGGAACGGTCCTGGCAGCTGGCGGGTACTCTCTCCGGCGGAGAGCAGCAGATGTTGGCCGTGGGCCGGGCACTGATGAGCCGGCCAAAGCTCATGATGATGGATGAACCCTCTCTGGGGCTTGCCCCGCTGGTGGTGCAGGATATCTTCAAGATCATACAGGAGATCAACCGCCAGGGAGTTACAATTTTGCTGATCGAGCAAAACGCAAACATGGCGCTGAAAATCGCGGATCTAGCCTATGTGCTGGAGACCGGAAACATCACCCTCTCCGGCACCGGCGCGGAGCTGCTCGCCAATGAAAAGGTGAAGGAAGCGTATCTGGGCAAACGGAAGGATTGAGACAAAAAGGGAGCCGAAAGGCTCCCTTTTGGAACTTTTACGGGATTTGAGCGTCTTTACATGAAACAGTCCATATTAGGAGGAATCTGAAATGAACCGAATCATTACACTGGTCGCCGTTTTATGCCTCGCACTGACGGTGTCTGCCTGCGGAGAGATTGAGGCCGCCGGGTCATCCGCAAGTGCATCCACTGGCGCACCCGCCGGGGCATCCGCCAGCGCAGCGACCTCCGCGGAACCGCAGGATTCTGTCCCTGAAACGGGCAGGGAGACGAAGACCACTTTGTCCATAGAGATGGAGGGGCAGACGGAGGAGGTTCCCGCCACGCTGTATGAGGGGGAGGGATACTCCATTTATATCCCCGACGAAGGTTGGACAAAGACAGCCGAAAAGCTGCCCAAGGGGGCCTGCGACCAGTGGACGGCAGTTGACAACCCGGATGTGACCCTGACGGTCTGCAACAGCGAAGCGGACGAACTGTGGGTGGAGAGCCAGAAGCACGTGATTGACTGTATTCAGGAGTCCCATATATACATGGTATACATGGCCTATCCCGACGAGGCCGCGGAGGGCTTTGGCGCCCGTTTGAATGCCATCTGCGCTACCTTCTCTATTTCATGAGACTGAAAAACGGTCCCCCCCGGAACACACAGCGCTCCGGAGGGGACCGTTTTTTATGGGACAGCGATTACTTTGTCGACCCGTGTCACACGCTGCACCGGTTGTACATGACAATGGACAGTGGAACCGAAATTGCTGTCAGGACCACTGCCAGCGCGGGAATGCCCAGCGAAAAAAAGGTATTCAGCGCCACCGGAATCTCTCCATCGAAACCCACCATGCCCTGTACCAGCGCCCCGCCGCCGCAGGCCAGTACAACGATCAGAAGAATAAAAAGCAGTCGGCCCTTTTCCACACCGAAGCGGAACATGAGAGGCAGCGTGACCGCCATCATAATGAAACCTATGCACAGCGATGGGAAAACTTCGGAGAGGGCCAGGCTGTATGCCGAGGGGAAGATGCGCCCCAAAATGAGGTGGGCCGCGGTGCTCAGCACGGTGGCAAACCCAATCGCCATCCAGCCCAGCGTGTACTTGCTCAGCACAATATCGCCGGGGGTATAGGGCATCATGGCCGCCAGCTCCGTCCATTTGCTCCGCTCGTCATACGCCATGGCGACATAGGGCAACATCCCACAGTAGACAATGGCGAAGGTAGTCATATTTACTCCCGGGAGCACCGAAAAAATTATAATCATCACCAGGAACAACCGCATCTGCCGGATAAGTACAAAAATATCCTTTTTCAAAAGAGCCTTCATGCCTGCTTTTCCCCCTTCACCAGAAATAAAATGACGTCTTCGATATTGGGCCGATCCAGCTGGAGTGCGGAGGAGACCAGTTTCCGCTTTACCAGAGCTCTCGCGCCATAGGGCGATTTCTCCACGCCGCACACGGCCTCACGGGGGAGGTTCGCCAGCTGCGTTTTCGTACAGCTGACAATGCCGTACTCGTCTCGCAGGGCGTCTTTCTCCATGCAGAACCGCAGCCGGCCCTTATGGAGAAACGCGATGTAATCGCACAGCTTTTCAAGGTCGCTGACGATGTGGGACGAGATCAGAATGGAGTGCTCCTCGTCCCGGGTAAACTCGGAGAAGAGCTCCAGAATTTCGTCCCGCACGATGGGGTCAAGGCCGCTGGTGGCTTCGTCCAGAACCAGCAGCCGGGGACTGTGGCTTAAAGCTACGGCGATGGCCAGCTTCATGGTCATGCCCCGGGAGTAGTTCTTGAAGGCCTTGGAGGGCGGCAGATCGAACCGTCGAATGAATCCGTCGTAAGTCTCCGCGTCCCAGCGGGCATAGGTATCGGCCATAATGGAGCCCACCTGCCGGGCGTTCAGCGTCTCCGGAAAATAGGCCTCGTCCATCACCACGCCCACGTCCTCCTTGACCTGCTGAAATTCAGGACTGCGGGTATCCACACCGAGAACGGAAATTTCCCCGCTGTCCGGCCGCAGAGCGTCCATCAAAAGCCGGATTGTGGTGGATTTGCCCGCCCCGTTTTCACCGACCAGGCCACAGATGGCCCCCTGAGGCAGTTCAAAGTTTAAGTTCTGTATGGCGAAATCGCCAAAGCTCTTGCTGACATTTTTCATTTCGATCGCATTCATGATTTACTCTCCCTTTAAAATCAGGCGCAGCATTTCCTGCAATTCCCCGTCCGTGACCTGGCAGCTTCCCGCCAAATCCGCTGCGGATTGCAGGTGCCCCTCGATCTCCCGGAGACGGCTTTCCCGGATCAACTCCGTGTTCTGCTCCGCAACAAAACACCCTTTGCCCGCTACCGTATATAAAAAGCCGTCCGCCTCCAACTCGTCATAGGCCCGTTTTGTGGTGATGACAGAGATGCGCAGGTCCTTGGCCAGCGCACGGATGGAGGGCAGCGGTTGCCCCGGGTCCAGCGCCCCAGCTATAATCTGATCCTTGATCTGCGTGGCAATCTGCTCATAGATGGGTGCACTGGAGGAATTACTCAATAGGATGTCCAAACTGTAATCACCTCGCATACTGTACATGAACAGTATATACAGTATGCGCAGCTTGTCAAGTGGAAAAATAAAAAAATTATTCGACCTTTTTGCTGTGTGGCGGGCAAGTGGGAAAAGCACTGTGAAAACGGGAGAAAATGTGGTATCATACGATTGCATTTTGCAGAGGGGGTGAGCGGATGGAGATAGTGGCGGGACAAAACGATCTGACGCTTTGGTGGCGGGTGGCGCCCGGCGGAGTGGAGGTGACGCGGGTAGAGACCGGCGACCGGAATGTGGTGCTGCCGGAAACCGTCCGGGGCCTTCCAGTGACCGCTCTGGGCCATCACGCCTTTTCCCCGGATGGGACCGCCCCGGAGGGGACGGCTCTGCGGATTAATTGCGGCGGGGGAACGCCGGAAAATGACGCGAGGAGGATTGAGACCATCGTCCTGCCGTCCAAGGTGCGGCGGGTGGGGAATTATGCCTTTTACAACTGCGTGGCGCTGAAGGAGCTGCGGGTCACGGAGCCGGTGGACTGCTGGGGCGGCAGCGTGTTCATGAACTGCCGCAGTCTTCGCCGGTTTTTCATCCGGGCGCGAGACAACCGGACGGAAAGCATATCCTACTTTGCCGATGAGCTGCCGGAAGAACTGGACGTGAGCGTGGAGTACCCGGATGGCGGGGCGGCCCGGCTGATCTTTCCGGAGTACCGGGAGTCCTATGAGGAGAATTCCCCGGCCCACCACTTTGACTTTCACCTCTACGGGCCGGGTTATCCCTATCACCATGTGTTCCGGGAACGGGCGCTTCCTCTGGCGGAATACGACGCTCTGTTTGCCGGACTGCTGGCCACGGAGCACGACCCGGACTGCGCGATGCGTCTGGCGTGGCATCGGCTGCGGGCCCCCCGCGAGTTGACGGGGGAAGCGGCGGTGCGGTACCTTGCGTATTTGAAAAGCCGCACGGGAGACGTGCTGGGGTGGCTTCTGAAAGAGCGGGACAGCCGGGGGCTTTCCTGGTTTTTGCCCCGGTGCGGTGCGGACGGGAAAACCCTTGACGGCGCGGCGGAGACCGCCCGGCACCTGGGCCTTGCGGAGCCTATGGCATTATTGCTGGAGCAGCGTCGCGGGCAGACGCCCAACGGTCTTTATAAATCCTTTGACTTATGAGAGAGGGGGCGGCGTCATGCCGGCGGGTAAGACAAAAGCGGAGATCGGACTTGAAATTCTGCGCTCAGCCCAAAGCGAGCTGTATCTGAATTTCCCGTATCTGGATGCGGCGCTGTGCGGTCTGGATTTTCAGCCGGGAGACGGAGTGACGCTTTCTCTGGCTACCGATGGGGAGCGGCTTTTGTACGATCCTGCCTACCTCTCCGAGCGGTTTTTGCGGGGAATGACCCACATCAACCGGGCATACCTCCATGTAATTCTGCACTGCCTCTTACGCCATCTGGCCAAAAAGCAAGGGCGCGAACCGGAGCTGTGGGACCTGAGCTGCGACGTTGCGGTGGAGAGCATTCTGGACGGGCTGGACCGCCCCTGTCTGGGGGTTGCCGCGGCCCCGGTGCGCCGGAACTTTTACGGGAGCCTTCAAAGCTGCATGAAGGTCCTCTCTGCCGAGGGCATCTATCGGGAGCTCCAGCGGCGCAAGCTCCCTGAGTATGAGCGCGCGAGGCTTCAGCGGGAATTTTTTGCCGACGACCACGGGTTATGGGACCCGCAGAGCGGGAAGGATCAGCAGCGCAGCCAGCGGCAGGACAAAAAGTGGCAATCCGCGTCGGAGCGTACTCAAACCGGGATGGAGACCGTCCTCGCCGGCAGGGCTACCGGCGGTGAAGCGGTGTATGAGCAGGTGAAGGTTGAGAACCGTCCCGGCGTGGACTACCGGAATTTTCTCCGGCGGTTCGCCGTTCCCCGGGAGGTGCTGGGGGTGGACGGCGACAGCTTTGACTATGGATTCTACTCCTACGGCCTGAGGCTCTACGGCAACATGCCGTTGGTAGAGCCGCCGGAGACCCGGGAAGAGAAGCGAATTCAGGATTTTATCATTGCCATCGACACCTCCATGTCCACCTCGGGGGAGCTGGTGCGACGGTTCCTGTCCGCCACTTATACGATCTTAAGGAGTGCGGAGACGTTTTCCACTAGGGTGAATATCCGGGTGATGCAGTGCGATGACCAGCTGCGGGACGATACGGCGCTCCATGACCTCAGGGAGCTGAAAGCCTATATGGAGAACTTTCATCTGGCGGGCGGCAGCGCCACGGATTTTTGTCCGGTGTTCCGGCGGGTGGAGGAGTTGCAAAAGGCCGGGGAACTGACGGGCCTGCGGGGCCTGATCTACTTTACGGACGGCATGGGACGGTATCCGAAAAAGAGCCCGCCCTATGAGACGGTGTTTGTGATGATGGAGGACCCGGCTGTGGCGGTGGAGGTGCCGCCCTGGGCCATCCGGCTGTCGCTGACGGAACCGGAACTGGAAACCGCCCAGCGAATGGCGGCGTATACGGAAGAGCGGGACGGAGCGGACCTTCGGGACCTGCCGGAGCTATAAGGAGACGGACTTATGAACATCAAACAGGCAAAAGAGGAGATCGCCAATACCCTGAAAGCATATCTGGCCAGGGACGAACTGGGGAACTACCTGATTCCCGCCGTCCGTCAGCGGCCCGTGCTGCTGATGGGCCCCCCGGGCATCGGCAAGACCCAGATCATGGAGCAGATCGCAGCGGAGACCGGCGTGGGTCTTGTGGCCTATACCATCACGCATCACACCCGGCAAAGCGCCGTGGGGTTGCCGTTCATCGAAAAGCGGACTTACGGCGGACGAGAGTTTTCCGTCACAGAGTATACCATGAGCGAGATTCTGGCCTCGGTCTATGATCTGATGGAGCGAACTGGAATCAGGGAGGGAATTCTCTTTCTGGACGAGATCAACTGTGTCAGCGAGACGCTGGCCCCCATGATGCTGCAATTTTTGCAGTGCAAGACCTTCGGCAATCAAAAGCTGCCGGAGGGCTGGCTCATCGCTGCGGCGGGAAATCCGCCGGAGTACAACAAGTCCGTCCGGGATTTCGACGTGGTGACGCTGGACCGGGTAAAGCGTATAGATGTTGAGGAGGACTTCGCCGTTTGGAAGGAGTACGCCCGCCGCAGGGGTCTGCACGGGGCGGTGGTGTCCTACCTTGATATTAAAAAAGAGAATTTCTACCGAATCGAAACCACGGTGGACGGCATCCAGTTTGCCACCGCCCGGGGTTGGGAGGATCTGAGCGAGCTGATCTGCGCCTATGAAAAGCTGGGGCTTCCCGTGAGCAGGGAGGTGGTGGGACAGTATATCCAGCTGCCGCGCATCGCCCGGGATTTCGCGGGATATCTGGAGCTTTACGGGAAATATCAGCGGGCTTACCGCGTGGAGGACATTCTGGAGGGAAAGTGGGCCGCAGCAACCGTTTCCGAGCTTCGGGCCGCGCCCTTTGACGAGAAATTATCGGTGCTGGGACTGCTTGTGGGCCGCCTCAGCGAAGAGGCGGGCCACGTCCGGGCGCAGGACGCCCTGGCGGACGCTCTCCACGCCGACCTCACTGCCTTCAAAGCCCGGTTGGCCGGGGGTACCGCTGCGGGGGCAGCCCTGCTGGAGCTGGAGCAGTCCCGCCAAGAGGCCATGGAGCGCTCCGCCGCCGCCGGACAGCTGGACCGGGAGCGCCGAACTCTGGACCAGCGGGAGCAGGAAATTCTGACGCGCTACCGGCAGGATTTGCTGGACGGCGATATCAGAGACGAAAACGCCATGGACGCCGTCCGGGGCTGGTTTGCGGCGGAGGTGGAAGCCCGCAGAGTCGCCGCTCAGACGGCGGGGCGCTGCTTTGACAATGCGTTCCGGTATCTGGAGGAGACCTTTGGCGATTCTCAGGAGCTGGTGATCTTTGTGACGGAAATCACGGCCGGGTACGATACCAGCTGGTTTGTGGAACACTTTGGCTGCGACGCCTATTTCCGGCATAACCGGGAGCTGTTGTTTGATGACAGCCGCCGCCGCATTCGCGAAGAGATCGCTGCGGAAAAGTCGGGAAAATAAGCGGGGTACCGGGGGCCTGATAATGTCAGGCTCCCGGTGCTTTTTGCAAAGGGCTGCTCAGCGGTCCTGACTGCCGCGTTAACGGCGTTGACCGCGGTCTCGCCCGGTGAGGAGACAAAGTGGAACCAAGAAGACACATGCCGGAAACGGGGGGGTTACCGCCTTGATGCTGCGGATGAGAATGAGGAGGGCAGAACGATGAAAAATTATCCTTGACAGATACTGGCTTCACGCCTATAATAAAAATCCCGACCGATCGGTCGGGATTTCGACTTTATTGACTTTGCGCCCTGCGCAGAAAAAAGGAGTTCTTATATGAAACGAACCTTAGCGCTGCTGTTGTCGGTTGTGCTGACGCTGGCCGTTGCGCTGCCGGTCATGGCGGACGAACGCGTTCAGACCGCGCCGGGACCGGCGGCTTCCGCCGCGGACCTGCAGACGGGGAGTGGAGCCTCTTCACTGGCCGCTTCCTCTGCCGCCGGCTCGGAGACGGTCGGGGAGACCGCTCCGGACGCATTAGAGCCCTCGGGGACGGAAGATGCGGCGTCTTCCGCGCCTTTTGATGTTCTGACGGCAAACAGCGTACATAGTGCCGCCATGGTGGCGGAGAATACGGCCGATACGCTGAACTTTGAAAATCTGCGCCGGGCGCTGGAGAAATACAATGCCAATATTCTCTCACTCCAGGGTCAGATCAAGGATCTGACCAGCGTCACCACCGCCAACATGTGGGACACGATTGTGGGACTTGACCAGATGAAGGAGGGCGTGGACGCCGCGCTGAATACCGTGAGGAACGCGGATTCGGTTCCGGACGGGATGGGCGATGTCTATGCCGCGTTGCAGACGAGCCTTGCCGCGCAGTCGGCGATTCTGCAAATGCAGATCGCCACGCTTCAGGGGCAGAGGGACACGATGGGCGACAGCACGGAGTCCGCAAAAAACTCTCTGGATGACGCCATCAATCAGATCGTCAAGGGCGCGGAGACACTGTATGTCGCCATTGCCACCATGGAAGACGGGCTGGATGCCATGAACCGCGGGCTGGATACGCTGGACCGGGCTGCGGCAATTACTGAAAAGCGGCAGGAGCTGGGCATGGCCTCCGCCTATGACGTGGAGAGCATGCACCATCAGCGCAGCCAGCTTCAAAGCCAGATCCAGTCCATGAAATTCCAGATCGCCTCCAACAAGACTACGCTGGAGGGTATGTGTGACATGGAGCTGAACGGCTCCGTAAAGCTGGGCGCGCTGCCCATGCCCACTCAGGCGGAGCTGGATGCCGTGAGCTACGACAAGACGCTGAGCACTGCCATGGGGCGGAACGTGGACGTGGCTAATGCCCAGATTTCCTATAACACCAGTACCAGCGGCGCGAACAAGAACGCGCTGTCTGCGGCGAAGGATAACTTTGCCTCCAAATTCAAGGTGGTGTGCATGACAATTCCCGAGGATTCCCGTTTGGTGGACACCGCGCAGGAGGCGGTGGACTTCCAGCAGAGGACCTTTGATATCGCCGCAAAGAAATACGAGTTGGGGATGCTGTCCCACGAGGAATATCTCTCCGCCAAAAGCGACCTCGACAGTGCGCAGGACGATCTGCGGACTGCTCAGCGGAATCTGTTCAGCGCCTATCGAGCCTATGTCAATGCGACCCAGTACGGTCTTGTCTGAGAGAGCTTAAATAAAAAGGAGAAAAGCATGAAAAAACAACCCCTTTTTGCGCTGCTGGCGGCAGCGCTGCTGATCGGCGGGCTGACGGCCTGCGGTCAGAGTGGCGATACCTCCGCAGAGCAGGAAGTCCCGGGAACAGCCGTGGAAATCCAGACAGTGGAGACCGGCGACATCGCCACGGAGAACACCGTCACCGGAAGCGTCACCGCCAGCCGCAACGTACCTGTTTTAAGCAAGGTGGCCTGTAAGGTCAAAAGCGTAAAAGTCAAGGCCGGAAATACAGTGGCCGCAGGCGATCCGCTGTACACGCTGGATACCTCCGATCTGGACGATACCTACGGCAGTGCGCTGACCACATATACCAGCACCCGGGAGCTTCTGGATGAGCAGGTGCGCCAGACGCAGGAGAGCTATACCAACCTTCAGGCACTCTTTGAACTGGGTGCGGTGAGCCAGAACCAGCTGGACCAGGCCAAGCTGGGCCTGATGCAGGCGGAGAACACCCGGGAGAGCACCCTGACTCAGATGGGTCTGGACGACGTGTGGGACGTGCTGAATAACCCCACCGTCACGGCGCCTATCTCCGGAACCGTTTCCAGCGTCAGCGTGACCGCCGGGGTCAGCGTGGCCCCCAACACCGCCACGGTGGTGGTATCTGAGATCGGCCGGCCTCAAGTGGTGGTAAATGTCTCTGAGACGCTGCAGCCCTCCATCAGCGTGGGCGATGCGGTAGATGTGTCGATTCCATCCATCGGCGACGAGACCGTTCAGGGAACGGTGGCCTCCGTGGCCTCCGCGGTCAGTCAGGCCTCCGCCCTGTACGAGGTACATATCGACCTTCCCAAGGACCTGAAGGTCTCCATCGGCATGTTCGCCCGGGCCACCTTCCGCACCAACTCCCGGGTGGGTACGGTGCTGATCCCCACGGAGTCCATCCTGACCGGAGAGGACGGGCAGCAGACCGTCTATATTGTGGACGGCGACACGGCCTATCAGGTGAATATTACCACCGGCCTTGTGGGCGAGACCCAGACGGAAGTCACCTCCGGACTTCACGGCGGAGAGCGGCTGGTGACCCGTGGTCAGAGCTATCTGGACGACGGCGCGCCTGTCCGCATCACCAACGCCCCGGCGGACGAAAGCGGTGCGTCCTCCTCTGCAGCGTCCTCCTCTACGGTTTCTTCCCCGGCCGGCGCGGAGAGCTCCGCGGCCTCCGGCGCGGCGTCTGACGGTGCGGAGGGTGCGAAGGGATGAATATCGTCACATTCTCCATCCGGCACCGGGTAACGACGATCATGGCCTGTATCATGGTGGCAATTTTCGGCGTGCTGGGCTTTACTCAATTGCCCCTGGCGCTGCTGCCGGATATCGAGCTGCCCATGGTATTGATGTACTCCACCTATCAGGCCGGTCCCCAGGAGATTGAAAACCTGATAACGGTTCCACTGGAAAACGCCTGTGCGTCGGTAGCCGGCATGGACAAAATCCAGTCGTTCTCCGTTGAAAATATGTCCCTGGTGGTGGTGACCTTTACCGACAGCACCGATCTGGACACCGCAATGACGGATCTGCGGGACAAGGTCAACATGACAAAGAGCACCCTGCCCGACGATGCCAGCGATCCGGTGATGATGGCGATGGACATGGACGCCATGCCCGTGATGGTCATTGGACTGAAGGGTTCCGATATGGCGTCTCTCCAGTCTATTGCGGACGAAACCATCTCCCCCGCGCTGGAGCGCATCGAGGGCGTGGCCTCCGTGGACGTGGAGGGAGGCTTTGAAAATGAGATTGCCGTGGAGACCTACACGGAAAAGCTGGAGGGCTACGGGCTGTCCCTGAGTTATATCGCCCAGATCCTGTCGGCAGAAAACGTGGCGATCCCCGCCGGCGACGTGGACAACGGAGCCAACACGCTCACCGTTCGGACCGACGGTGAATTTTCCTCCGCCGAAGATGTGGCGAACTGCCTGATTCCCTTGTCCACCGGCGGTTCCGTCCGACTGGGCGAAGTGGCGAACGTATACCTCAAGCCTCAGGAGCGGAGTACGATTGCCCGGGTGGACGGCGAGGACTGCGTGGTCCTGTCCGTCAATAAGCAGTCCGATGTGAACACCGTTTCAACGGCCAAGAGCGTACAGGCGGCCATGGCGAAGATTGCGGAGGAGAACCCGTCTTTGAACTGGTCCGTGCTGATGGACCAGAGCGACTATATTAATCAGTCCGTTAACAGCGCTATTACGAACATCGTTCTGGGTGTGCTGCTGGCGGCGCTGGTGTTGTTCCTGTTCCTGAGGGATTGGGGCGCCACGCTGGTAATTTCTGTGGCCATGCCCCTTTGCATCGTGGCGGTGTTCCTGCTGATGAAGGTGCTGAACATCACGCTGAACATGATGAGCCTGGGCGGCGTGGCCATGGGCGTCGGCATGATCGTGGATAACTCCATCGTGGTGCTGGAAAATATTTTCCGATATCGGGCTGACGGACATGACAATTTCTCCGCCTGTACGCAGGGTACCGGAGAGGTGGCCCTCTCTATTGTGGCCTCTACGCTGACTACCGTGGCCGTATTCCTTCCCCTGGGCCTGACTGACGGTATTGTGGGCATGATGTTCTATGATTTCTGCCTGACTATCTGTACTCTGATCGGTATGTCTTTGGTGGTGGCGCTGACCATTGTGCCGCTGCTGAGCTATATGCTGTTGGGCCGGAGCCGGCGGGATCTGGAGGGTAACGCCCAGGCCATGGAGGCCGCAAAGAAGGCAAAGCGCGGTCGTCTGATGAACTGGTACGTGAAAAAACTGGAATACTTCATCACCCATCGCAAGCGGGCTATGCTGGCCACGCTTGGTATGATCGCGGCCTTCATCGGCATCATCGCCGTCTCCGGATTTGAGACGATGCCATCCATGGACCAGAGCAGCGTCAGCGTCACCGTGGGTCTGCCGGTGGGCACCGAGACGGAAGAGGCACAGCACATCGCCGAGCAGGTGGTGAATATTGCAATGGATACCGTTCCGGAGATCAAGGATATCTACTATACCACCGGCGGCGGTACCATGAGCAGCATGACCGGCGACAATTCCACCTCCGTCACGCTGAACCTTGTTTCCATCGGGGACCGCCACCGCTCCGCCGAGGAAATCGGAAGTCAGTTGCGGGACGATCTCCAGAATGTTGCCGGGGCGGATATCTCCGTATCCTCGGCGGGTATGATGGATATGTCCGAAATGACTGGAAGTCCCATTGACATCACCCTCTCCGGCGACGACTATGACGAGCTGAAGGCCGCCGCGGACGACCTTTTGAGTCAGATCTCCGAGATACCGGATGCCGTCAATGTCTCGTCCAGTGCCGGAGATCAGGTACCGGAGGTGGATGTGACGCTGCGGCGCGATGTGGCGGCGCAGTACGGCCTTACCGCCGCAACCATCGGCACCGCCGTCCGCAGTCAGCTCACCGGCTCCACTGCCACCGTTCTGAAGGTCAACGGCGAGGAGATCGATGTGGTGGTCCGGGGCGAGACAGATGCGGGCAAGAGCCTGGACGCACTGAGATCAATGCCCATTACCACGCCGCTTGGCAGCTCCATTCCCCTGAACATGGTGGCGAACGTGGATGTGGTGATGGCGCCCCAGACCATTACCCGCCAGAATCAGAGCCGCACTATTACCATCACCGGTGACAGCCGCACAGACGACACGGTGGGTATTGCCAAATCCGTACAGACGGTGATTGACGGCTTTCAGGCTCCGGACAGCGTCATCGTGGACATGGCTGGCGAGAACAGCGAAATGATGGACTCCTTTCGGAGTCTTGGAAACGCTCTGATCGTGGCGATGGGACTTGTGTACTTCGTACTGGCCTCTCAGTTTGAGTCTTTTTTGATGCCGGTCATCGTTATGATGATTTTGCCGGTGAGTCTGCTGGGGTCTTTGTGTACACAGCGCCTCTTTGGCATGAAAATTTCGATCGTCTCCTTTGTGGGCGTTATCATGTTGGCAGGCGTGGTGGTCAATTCCTCCATTGTGCTGGCGGACTATATCAAAACCCGCCGTCTCCGGGGCGAGGAAAAGAACGAGGCCATTCTCAACGCCTGCCCCCGCCGTGTCCGGCCTGTGATGATGACCATGCTTACCACGGTCCTGGGCCTGTTACCCATGGCGATCGGCATGGGCGAGGGTTCGGAAATGATGAAGCCCATGGCCATCGCCATGATTACCGGTATGCTGATCTCCACCGTCGTGACGCTGCTGTTCACCCCGGTGTACTACAGCATTCTGGACAGCTTTAGCCAGCACTTTGCAGATAAGCGCGCGGCCAAAAAGAAAAGGCCGGCGCTTCAGGGAAAGGAGAAAATTTCCCATGTCGAAGATCAGTGACCAGCGCCGCGCGGATATTTTGCAGGCTGCGCTGACGGAGTTCGGCTTCCGGGGTGTTGACGGGGCTTCCATGTCGGAGATTGCCGCCCGGGCCGGAATCGGAAAGTCCACGATCTATGAATATTTTCCATCGAAGACCAAGCTGTTTATCGCGTCATGCAGGGCCAAAATACAGAAGATGGAAGAGCAACTGCGGCTTATTTTTACGCAGGAGACTTCGTTTTCTCGGCAGATGGAACTCTATGTCGAAATGATGCTGGAGCTGGCGCGGGGAGTCGATTTCAATGAGATCCTGCAGATGTTCAGCAATGATTCTCTTAAAGAGTTGGAGTTGGTGATGGCGGAGTTTAGCAACAATATCTCCGCCATGGTGGAGCAGGCCATTCGTCGGGCACAGGCCACCGGAGAGCTGATCCCCGATTTGGAAGTGGATATCGCGGCGGCGTATATGCTGAGCCTTCCAAACCCACATTTAATTTTTCGTCTGCAGATGCTTGGTAAGAAAAAGCCGGTGAAAGCAGTAGTAAAGTTGGCACTCCAAGGGATTCAGGCGAAAGAACATCAAGAGAATACCTGACGCGGGGAAAAGGCGCAGCGATGCAAAAGTCCGCCGCTGTGCGGGAAAGCGCAAGACAAAAAACCGGCAGAGCTTTTAAGCTCTGCCGGTTTTTCGTGCTCAAAATCCTTTCGCACTTTTCCCAAGCAGGGTGCTGAAAAATCTTTATACAAAAATAACGCCGAAAAGGAAAAGAGGATAACTACGTAATAGGATTTCCGCTATGATTACTGAAAAGGTAGGTGAGAGCAATGTCGGCTTTACTGGTAATCACGGCGCTGGGCATCATCATTCTCGGTTATTTGATCATGCGGCGCATCGACAACTTCATCGTGGACGGCGGATTTATAGACAGCCGGGAAGGCAGGCGAAAAATGGGCGTTTTAATTTTTGGCTCCCACGCGGCCGTCTGCGCTGCGCTCAATGCCGGAATACAATGCACGGAACTTGTGGAGCCTGCGCTGCCACAAAATAACGGCTATTATTCGGCAATATTCATACTCTCAGAGCATGAATCTGAAAATCTGGCCCTTTGCAGGGCTGCGCATCAGGAGGACCCAGACCTCTTAGTCGTCGTCCGGTGCGCGGATTCTCGCTTGAAAGAAGTTTACACAAAGCTTGGCGCGTGTCACGTCCTTTCTCCTGACGAACCCGTAGAGGCCATGCTGTCTGGCCTTTGGGGGATGTTAAAATGAACTTTTTAAAAATAAAAAGCTGGAGCTCCACAAGGCTTTTGTCTGTTGGATTTGCTCTGATTATTCTTTTTGGCACGGTATTATTAAGCCTGCCCATTTCCAGCCGCAGCGGAAACGGCCTTGGACTTCTTGACGCCGCGTTTACGGCGGCCTCGGCAACCTGTGTGACAGGTCTCGCCCTTTTTGACACCTATACGCAATTTACCGTGTTTGGACAGGTAGTCATCCTGCTTTTGATTCAGGTGGGCGGCCTGGGGTTTATGACCGTGGCCATCTTTTTTTCTCTGGCTGTCCATCGCCGCATCGGACTGCGCGAACGCTCGCTGCTGGCAGACGGCGTGGGTTCTTTACATCTTGCCGGCGTTGTACGGATGGTGCGCCGTATTCTGTTTGGTACGGTTGTGTTCGAGGGACTTGGCACGGTTTTGCTGGCGATTCGATTTGTCCCGCGCTTTGGATTTCTGCGCGGACTGTGGACCGCCTGCTTTCATGCTGTCTCAGCTTTTTGCAACGCGGGTTTTGATCTGATGGGAAGGCTGCAGCCATCCTCCTCACTGACGTTTTTTTACGACGATCCGCTGGTTGTACTGACCATTGCCGCGCTGATCGTGATTGGCGGCATCGGGTTTGTGGTGTGGAACGATTTTGCCGACTGCGCCTTTCATCTCCGCAAGCTCAATTACCACTCCAAGGTGGTCATAACCTCCACGCTGGCGTTGATCGCGGTAGGGGCCGCGCTGTTCTTTTGGATGGAAAAAGATGCCTCCATGGCGGGTATGGACATGGGCGGGCGGCTGCTGTCATCGCTGTTCCAATCGGTTACGCCGAGGACCGCCGGCTTCAACACCGTCGACACGGCCTCGCTGAGCGATGGCGGAAAGGCGCTCACTATGCTGCTCATGTTTATCGGCGCCGCGCCGGGCGGAACAGGCGGCGGTATTAAAATTACCACCTTTGTTGTAATTGCCGCCACGGCGTATGCCTCTTTGAAAAATAAAAATAACACCAATGTGGGACATTATTGCATCAGAGTTGAAACGATCGGACGCGCGTTTTGCAGCGTGACCGTGTACATCGGAATTACATTAGCGGGTATTCTGGTACTTTGTACGCAGGGCGTCGCCCTGACCGACGCCGCCTTTGAATGCATTTCCGCAATTGGCACGGTGGGACTTTCCACCGGTGTGACCGCCTCCCTAACGGAAGTGTCGAAGCTGGCCGTCATTTTGCTGATGTATATCGGGCGCTTGGGGAGTCTGACGGTTTTTCTTGCCGTGTCCGGCAGAGATGCAAAGGCTGGCTTCAGATACCCGATTGGGAAACTTCTGGTGGGATAATGGCTTTATAGCAGCGAAAGGATGATAATCGAAATGAGATCAATGCTTGTAATAGGCGCAGGACGTTTTGGCAGCAATCTTGCAACCAAACTCACGGAATTGGGCAACGAAGTGCTTGTGGTGGATATGAACGAGGATGCGATCAATAAGCTGTCGCCGTTGGTCACAAGAGTCCAGATTGGGGATTGTATGGATATTGACAACCTCCGCACGCTGGGCGTCCGGAACTTTGATATATGCTTCGTGTGCATCAGCGACAATTTTCAGTCCTCCATGGAGATTACCTCCTTGCTCAAGGAGCTTGGAGCGGCATACGTCGTTTCAAAGACAGACCGGGATATCCACGCGGATCTGCTGAAAAAGATCGGTGCGGATGACGTGGTCTATCCCGAACGGGATATGGCGCGGCGGACCGCGATGCGCTATTCCGCGCACGGAGCCTTTGATTATATCGAGCTGTCTTCGGAGTACGCCATCATGGAAATATCCGTTCCGGCCTCTTGGGTCGGCCACCGAATCAGGGATCTGGACGTGCGATCCCGGCACAATGTGAATGTCGTGGGGATCAGAGAAGGCGAAAAAGTGAAGCCTCTCACCAGCGCCGACCATGTTTTCACAACGGAAGAACACCTGATCGTTTCCGGGGAACATAAGGATATTATTCGAATGATGAACCAATAGCAAAAAGTGTGGTATACTGTGATGGAATGGGGGGGTGTGGATGCCGTGGCGAAGAACTTGCTGAAAACATTTGTCATTGTGTTGGCCACTACTTCCTGCTCTGTGCTCGTGTCGCTGTTTGGGGTTGATAACGAGAGCGTCATCATGGTGTTTTTGCTGGGCGTTTTATTTTCTGCGGTGCTGACCAGCAGCCGGGGCTGGGCGGCTGCGACCGCGTTTTTATCGGTCATGCTGCTCAACTTCCTGTTTACAGAGCCGCGGTTTACGTTTCAGGTCTACAATGCCTCGGACCTGATGCTTTTGGGATTCTTCCTTGTCACGGCGATTGTGGCGGGGACCGTCACCTCACGTCTGCAAACGCAGATGGAGCTTGCCGGCCGCAATGAGCGCACGGCACAGACCCTGTATCAGATTGCGTCGGGCTTTCTTTCCGCCAGCGGCTCGAAAAGCGTGATCAAGAAGGGGGAGGATATGGTCCGGGAATACGTGGGAATCAACGGCGTTGTTGCGTTAGGGCCTGAGCCGGCGACCGGCGTGTTGGAATATCCCATTATGAGTACCTCCGGTATTCATGGAAAGCTTGTATTACAGACGCAGCCGGGGACACAGAAGATACTTGTCATTCAGGCGATTTGCGCGCAGCTTGGGATTGCGCTGGAGCGTGAGGATCTTGTGGCGGAGCGGGAGAAAATCCGCATGGATATGGAGCGGGAACGGCAGCGGTCCATGCTGCTGCGCTCGATCGCCCATGACCTCCGAAGCCCGCTAACGGCACTTTCGGGTTCGGGCAACCTGTTGGCGGATCACTATGATCGGCTTTCGGAGGCGGAGCGAAAAAAGCTGGCCGGGGACGTCAGTGAAGAAACGGTGTGGCTGATTGACCTGGTGGAAAATATTTTGAGCATGACGCGGATCAGCGAAAAGCAGCTGGTGTTGCATAAGCAGGAGGAGGTGGTCGACGATATCGTGGGCGAGGCTATAAAGCACACGGAGCGTCTGCTGCGCGGCAGGCAGTTCACGGTCAGGTTGCCGGATGAGATCATCACGGCGCCCATGGACGGGAAGCTGATTTCCCAGGTAATCATCAATCTTCTTGAAAATTCCGCGCGTCACACGCCGCCTGACAGTGCGATCACGCTCTCGGTCTCCACAGAAGGCGGGCGGGTTGCTGTTTCCGTGGCGGATACGGGCAACGGCGTATCCGAGAAGATCAGAGCCAACCTGTTTGAGCGGTTTGTCACACAGAATGAGGACATCGTTGACGGAAGAATGGGCTTGGGCCTGGGCCTTGCCATCTGCAAAACCATCGTGGAGGCTCACGGCGGAAGTATCAGCTATGCCGACAACCCGCCGCACGGTGCGCTGTTTGCCTTTACGCTGCCGATGGAGGAGCAAAATGAGTGATATGAGCACGATCCTTGTCATTGAGGATGACAAGTACATCTCGCATTTTATCGACCTGTCGCTCAGCAAGGAGGGCTATCGGGTCGTCATCGCGGAAACGGGAGACGAGGGAATGTTTTTATTCTCGTCGTATCATCCGTCCATTGTTCTGCTTGATCTTGGACTTCCGGATCGGGACGGGGTGGATATTCTCCGCGAACTGCGGACGTTCACCGACGTGCCCATTCTGGTCGTGTCGGCGCGGGGCCAGGAGGCGGAAAAAATTGCGGCGCTGGATCTGGGGGCCAACGACTATGTGACCAAGCCCTTCCATATGGGGGAGTTGATGGCGCGCATCCGCGTGGCGGAACGTGCCGCCGCAAAAACGAACGCCGGGACGGCAGAGGCGCGGTTTGTGTGCGACTGGCTCACGGTGGATTATGAGAAGCACCGGGTCCTGGTGGACGGCAAGGAGATCCATCTGACGCCAATTGAATATAAGACCCTCCTTCTGCTGATTGCGAACCGGGGCAAAGTGCTGACGCACAACTATATTATCCGCCAGATCTGGGGCTATGAGGGCGGCGACAGCAAAAGCGTCCGCGTTTTCATGGCGAGTCTGCGCCGCAAACTTGAAAAGGACTCCACCCATCCTCGTTTTATCCTGACGGAGGTCGGCGTCGGGTATCGTTTCTCAGACCTGTGAGGATTTTTTGAATCACCGGCCTTTACAGCGGCATATCTGAAGAAAGTTCACCACGTGCTCCCTGTTTTCGGCTGCCCTCGCCTTTGTTGGCCGCCATGTGGAGGTGGTGCGGGTTTTCGTGAGAAATAATTCGATTTCCTCCCGTCAATCAAGAATTTTTCCGTCGGTTGAGATTGTCACCACTTGCCAGGGGATAAATTCGCCGCTGTTTTGAAGCGCCAGCTTTACCGCATTTTCGATTCCACCGCAGCAGGGGACTTCCATGCGGACCACTGTAACGCTTTTGATGCGGTTATTTTGGATGATCGCCGTCAGCTTTTCGCTGTAATCGCCCTCGTCCAGCTTGGGACATCCAATCAAAGTCACCTTATTTCGGATAAACCGGTTGTGAAAATCGCCGTATGCATAGGCTGTGCAGTCGGCCGCGATCAGCAGGTTTGCGTCCGCAAAATACGGCGCATTGATCGGTGCAAGCTTGATCTGGACGGGCCACTGTGAAAGCTGGCTTTTGTTTACGCCGATCGCGGGGCGTACATCCTCTTCCCTGCTTTCCCGGCGGATGGTTTTAGACTGTGTACCCGGACATCCGCAGGCAAGCGCGTCTTCCTGTTTGTTCAGCTTGCTTTTCTTTACGGCGGCTTCGTTGTATTCTTTCGCCTCGCGTTCCTCAAAGCGGATGGCTCCCGTCGGGCAGGACGGCAGGCAGTCTCCGAGACCATCGCAGTAGTCGTCGCGGAGAAGCCTGGCCTTTCCATTTACCATGCCGATTGCCCCTTCGTGGCAGGCTTTTGCGCACAATCCGCAGCCGTTGCACTTTGCTTCATCGATTTTGATAATTTTCCGGATCATATTTTACATCTTCCTTTCTTCTTCGTGTTGTCTCACGTTGTGGTTGACTCTATGGCTTGAGCTTACTATTCTTAAGACAATAAGTCAGTTGGAATTCCAACGAAAGAGGGATTTATGGAAAATTATCTGGATGTACTGAAGACAGTAAAATTATTTAACGGCATTGAAGAATCGGATTTACAGGGGCTTTTATCATGCCTGACCGCGAAAATGGTTCATTACGAAAAAGCACAGACTGTATTTTCCAACGGCGAGGGCATCGAACGATTCGGCATTGTTCTGTCGGGACAGGTTCAGGTTGTTCAGGACGACTATTATGGAAACAGAAGCATCCTCGATAAAATTGACGCTGGAAACCTATTTGGGGAGTCCTTCGCCTGCGCGGAGATAAAAACGCTTCCGGTCAGTGTGATCACATCGGCCGAAAGCGAGCTTCTCTTTATTGATTGTCACCGCCTTACCGCCCCGTGTGCCAAGGCGTGCGGCTTTCACAGCAGGCTCATTCAGAATATGCTGCGGATTGTATCCATGAAAAACATATCGCTGACGCAGAAAATTGAATATACGTCAAAACGTACCACCCGGGAAAAACTTCTGGCCTACCTCTCGGCTGAGGCCAAAAAAGCCGGGTGCAGCTGCTTTTGCATTCCGTTTAACCGGCAGGAACTGGCGGACTACCTCTCCGTGGAGCGCAGCGCCATGTCGGCCGAGCTTTCAAGACTCAGGGATAACGGCGTTCTGAGGTATCATAAAAATCAGTTTGAACTGTTATAGCCGCTGTATGCACAGGCTTGCTGATTCGATAAAACAAAACCCGGGGGTGTTCCTCCGGGTTTTGCTTTAACGGCTGCCTCGAAAAATTCGTGGGCGCGTCTGGCTTCGACTGTTCTTTTCCGTCAATCCGGTATGAGAGCTGATAAGTAGGAGGCGCCAAACAGTAGTCTGGCACCCCCCTTGCAGAGGAACCGCTTTAAAATTGCTATTTGAAGAAAGTGATTTTATTACCCCTTGTTCTGTCTGGACTTTTCGTTTTCTTTCTTAACTTTGTCCAACTCGGGATAGCTGGACATGCCGGAATTAGGGGAAGACGATACGGAGTTGGTTGCGGAGTTTGCGGATTTCATGTTTTCTTGACGGGCTTGCTGAAGACCGCCTTCCCGACTGTAGCTACTCTCATTAACAGCGGAATTTGCGTTTGCCTGACGAGCCTGCTGAAGGGCAGATTCATTCATATTGGCATAGGAGTTTTTGGACTCCACGTCTTTAGACTGCCGCGATTTTTCATTCATTTTTTTCGTTTCTTCCAAGCTTTTATCCATAAGATTACCCCTTTCTGAGTCTCTGACTCAAAACTAGTTTGTCCCGAATACCGGCGTTTTATCAAAGAACAGACAATCCACGTTATGGGAATGGACGCCTGAATTTGAGCATTTACTGATTTAAAATGTTGAATTTCATATGCTTAAAAAATCGGTTTACACAAACATATGAAACGCCGGACGGAGCACCGGCGTGTACTGAACTGCCCCCCATTGTTATTCAGTATATCATACTGAATAACAATGGGGGGGCTTTTCTATGCCAAGGGGGATACCGAACAAGGGAAACACGGCAGAATTTAAGCAAGAAGTGATTGAAACCATGCAGCGAGAGCATTTGAATTATGTAGAAACGGCCGAACGGTTTCAGATTAGGCACAAAAGGGTTCAGGATTGGGAACGCATTTTCTTAACCTACGGGACAGAGGGTTTTTGCATGGAACGCCGTGGACGCGGAGGTAAAGGTCAACCAGCAAAGCTGCCGGAGAACGTAGAGGAAGACTTACTTGCGGAAGTACAGCGTCTTAGGGCGGAGAATGCATACTTAAAAAACTTGCAAGCCTTGGTTTTGAAAGACGAGCGGCACCAGCACAAAAAGCGTTGGTGATTCAAGGACTGAGGCAAACATTTTCGCTGGATATTCTTCTTGAAATCGCTCAGCTTCCGCGCTCAACCTGCTACTACCATACAAAGAGGCTGGCCAGGAGAACAAAGGCCGCTATGGCTATCGCCGAATCACGGCTGCATTTCGGCAACAGGGTTTCGTACTGAACCACAAGACGGTTCATGAAGGAGTTAGGGCTGATCTGTCGTGTACGGATGAAAAAGCATCGTTCCTACAAGGGTGAAGTGGGTAAAATTGCGTCAAACTTGCTGAACCGGAACTTTGAAGCTGAAAAGCTGAATCAAAAGTGGGTGACGGATGTGACAGAGTTCAATCTGTTCGGACAAAAACTCTATCTGTCACCGATCCTTGACCTGTGCAGTCGGGATATTGTGAGTTACTCATTTTGCATTTCCATCAGGGCTGGACTACCAGCACAAGAAATACCAAAGAATGCTCCGCAGGAAGGGAATTCGGCAGAGCATGAGCCGCAAAGGAAACTGCCTGGACAACGCCGTAATTGAAAATTTCTTTGGTCTGCTTAAAAGCAAACTGTCAACGCCGATTTGAATTTGCAGTTTTTCGCCGGTTAAAAAATGTAGGAAAACAGCGGCGAGGGAATGTCCTAAAATTAGTTTTGTCCCTGCTCGAAGAGGGTATTGACGATGTGCTGTTTTTGCTTCATATATTCTTTGCGTTCTTTTAGCCGGTAGCTTTCGCCCTTGATATTGACGACGGTACAGTGGTGCAGAACACGATCGAGTATCGCGGAGGCGATGGTGACATCAGCAAAGATCTCGTTCCATTGGGAAAAGGTCTTGTTGGAGGTAAAGACTGTTGAGACCTTTCCATACCGTCTGGCAATAAGCTGAAAGAACAGGTTCGCCCCCTGAATATCCATTGGGAGATACCCGATTTCGTCGATGATGAGCAGCTTGTATTTACCCAGAGTTTTGAGCTTGTCTGGAAGACGGTTTTCAAAATGGGCCTTTTTGAGCTGCTCAATCAGTGAGTGGCAGTTAATGTAGTAAGTGGAGAATCGATGCCTGGCGGCGACCATCCCCAGCGCCGAGGCCAGATGGGTCTTGCCCACGCCGGGCGGGCCGAGAAAGACGATATTTTCTCCATTCTCCAGAAAACGCATGGTGGCCAGTTCCTCGATCTGCCGCTTGTCAATGGAGGGCTGAAAACTGAAATCAAAGTCCTCCAACGTCTTTTTGATGGGAAAGCCCGACATCTGCACCTGTTTTTCATAGGCGCGCCGCCGTTTGCTGAGCGCCTCCTCTGCAAAGATATGATCGAGCACCTCCACGATGTTAAGCTCGTCTTTTACAGCTCTCTCAAGATAATTGTCCAGGATCTCCAGCGTGTTTTTCATTTTCAGGCTTTCAAGGTTCTCCCTGAGGCGTTCCATCGTCAGTTCCGTCATAACAATACCTCGTCATACCGGCTCAAATCATGTGGCTGGATGGGAAAATCGATGACGTTGTCACCGTCCAGCAGCGTGTTTTCGATGTCGAAAGACTGCTTGACTGTCAGCCTGCGGTAGTGATGGGCATTGACGACCATGTCCTTTTTCTGATAGGATATCCGGTGCAGGGCGATTTGCTTTCCTTCGTGGTAGACGGCGAGCAGGTTGTCCAGCGCTACGACTGCCACATCTTTGCCGGCGTATTCCGATGGAACGGAATACTGATTACCGCCGTGTGAGATGAGGCAGTCTTTTTGCACCCTGCGTAAGTTAATTTTGTCAATGATATATTTACGTTTGAGAGGGTTGAGGCCCTCTTTTTTTAATCGCTCGAAGGGAATTTCGTTCGTTGTGGCATGGATTTTTCCGTTAACCTTGTTGCACCAGGCCAGCGCCTGGCCGTTGAGATTGTCCAGAGACGAGTACTTGATTCCAATCATAAAATTGTCCCGGACGAACTGGACCGTGCGCTCCACCTTGCCCTTTGTCTGGCCCCGGTATGGTCTGCACACAGCACAGGCTTGAAGCCGTAGAACCCGGCAAAGTCCTCGAACTGCCGGTTCAGGGTGCTGTCCTCCTGCTTCAGCAGCCGCTTGATGACGACCTGTTTCATGTTGTCGTACAGGATTTCCTCCGGATAGCCGCCCAAATACCGGAACGCGTTGGCATGGCAGCGGATCAGTGTGTTTGTGCTCATGTCGGTCACAAACTCTATGTACCGTGCCCGTGAGTATCCGAGAATAAACAGAAAGCAGTACAGCTTCTTCAGCTTTCCGCCCTCCATGACGGCGTGATCCTCAAAGAATGCCCAGTCCATCTGCCCTTGCATGTCTCAAACCGCACCGTTGCCTTCTCGTCCAGCTGCTCCTTTTTGTTGCGTACGTATTCTCGCACGATGCTGTGCCCGCCGTCAAAGCCCTGCTCCCGGATTTTTTCCAGAATTCGCTCCGCTGAGTACGGCGCTTCCTCCAGCCATATTGCGATCTGCTCCTTGTACGGGTCCAGCTTTGACGGCTTCGCCGCGCTCAGGCTGTATACCGGCCGTGTCTCGCTCTCGGCGTATTTCTTCGCCGTCCTCGGGTCAAGGTTGTACTTGTGCGCGATCTCCGTGTAGCTCAGTCCTTTTTGCCGGTCGCTTCGGATATCCATCCAGTTTGCTCCTTCCATTCTGACACCCTTTCCGCCTCCATTACGGCAGGCGGATTCGAGTGTACCATATTGCATTTCTCTCCGCTGCAAACCTGCATTTTTTGACCGGCGTTTTCTTGCATTTTATCACTGGCGCTGACACTTAAAAAAGTGATAATAGGTATAGGCATTGATCATGGAAGTGGTTATTGCAGTGCCTTCTCTCATGCGCTTATATAAATTTTCCCTTGACGCTTCCTGGCAATCGTCGGCGAACTGTTCATTATCCAATATGTAGGTGTAACGGATAACAGGCACATTATGCTCCGTAAAATATTCCGCCGGAAGGTCTGCCGTCGAAGCCGCGGCGATTAAAAAGTCTGCCATTTTATTTCTCCTGATACGATTGAACTGTAGCTGTTACGATATCCAAAGCATATCAAAACTGTGAATAGGCATCTCGCACAGTGCCTGTAAAGATATACTGCCGACCGCAACTTATGCTGCGAAATGTCCGCTAACCTTGGAGCTTTTACAGGAAGCCTCCGAAGAGGGTGTTTTTCCTGTCTTCTTCTTTTAGCTTACCTGAAAAACGCTGCAATTATCGGTCCCTATTTTTGTATGTTGCCTTGATTGCATGCTGCGCATTTTTTACTGGCGGGAGAGTCGGCCCATAGTTTGTCCGCCGTAATTTCCCATTTGTCGGCGGCGTTCTTGCATTTGGCAACAAGACAATCCACGTCTTCAGGACTGGTAATATCCGTTGAACGTGCGCCGGAATTATGCACCAGTTCCGCAAGCTTACCCTGATTGTCAAGCAGGGGACAGGGGCGGAGCTGATTTTCGTTGAATGGCTGCCCTTTGCGGTACTCGGCAAAAAGCGGGCATTTCAAAGCTTCCAGAAGCGGAACATCCTTGATATTTACATTTGAGTAATGAATAAACGCACAAGGTTCAACATCCCCGTTGGCATTAATATGTAAATAGTTGCGCCCACCTGCTATGCAGCCGTTTACATATTCTCCGTCATTCCAGAAATCCATAATGAAAATTGGTTTTTCATGTCGAAAACGGCGCACCTGATGATACATGAATTCCCGCTGTTTATCGTTTGCCATCAGGTCTGTTGGCGCACCATTGCCAACCGGTATGTAGGTGAAAAACCAGCAGAACTTTGCACCTTTTTCAATCATTGCGTCCATGAATTCGTCACTGCCTGCCTCATTCACATTTTTTGACGTATAACAGACAGATATCCCGAATGGAAGCTTTTTCTCTTTTAATATCTCCATTGCCCTTATAACCCGCTGATAGGTTCCTTTGCCACGCCTGCTATCGGTGGCGTCTTCAAAGCCTTCAACACTGATGGCCGGGATTAAATTGCGAACCCTCTTCATTTCATCAGCAAACGCTTCATCGATCATCGTTCCGTTTGTAAAGGCAAGGAATGTGCAGTCATTGTGTTTTTCGCAAAGGACAATCACATCTTTTTTTCGTGTTAAAGGTTCGCCTCCAGATAATACGTACATATGAATTCCGAGTTCTTTTCCTTCCTGAATAATCCTATCCAAAAGCTCAAAACTCATTGATAACCTATCGCCATACTCGGCAGCCCAGCAGCCAATGCATTTCAAGTTGCATGCTGAGGTGGGGTCCATTAATATTGCCCACGGTATGTTGCAGTTTTCTCTTTCCCCGATCTCTTCTCTTTTTTTATTTCCGATAATAGATGCATTGATAATAAAGTTTTCCAAAAGCATTTTTCTGGAATCCTCATCAAGATCGGTATAAATACTTTTCAGATATTTATACCAGTTGTTGTTAGGATCTGCTATTACTTCTCTTACAGTTTTATATGCTCCGGCGTATTGGCCTTCTTTGTCAAAGCGTTCAAGCCAATTGAGAGCTTTTGGAATGTTATTTTCATAGTCCGAATCCATGTAGGAGAGGACCTTGTTTAATCCATAGGTTTTCAATCTTTCTTTAAAATTTGTCATCATGATTCTCCTAATTCTCTTTTAGTCGTATGCTTATTTCTTCGTTTACTTACCACGTTTTCACTTATTCACCGGATTCCTTTGTCCGGTAAAAAGATCAGCAATAATATCCACGCATTTATCAATACCGATGACGCCGCTGTTCAGCGAGATATGGTAGTTTTGTGACATGCCCCATTCCTTTTCGGTGAAATGCTTATAATTAATCCGCCGTTTAGCGTCTTTATCCTTTAAGCGCTCCTCCGGCGTCTTTTCCGTTTCGCCGTAAAGCCTTACAATACGTTCCGCTCGAAACGAGGTGTCGGCATGGATAAAAACGCGCAGGCAATCGGCTCTGTCTTTCAGAATATAATCCGCGTTTCTTCCTACGATGACACAGGGTTCCTTATCCGCCAGTTGCAGAATCACTTTCCTCTGCATATCCCAGAGAATATCTGCCGCACACAGCCCACCCAACAAACCTTCTTGAAAATTGTAAGCAAACGCACTCTTGCTTGGTGCATATTCGCTTTCGTCTGAAACAAATTGCTGATCCAGCCCAGTTTCAATCGCCACCTGTTTGACCAGCTCCTTGTCATAATAAGTAAGTCCAAGGCGTTCAGCCAGCGTCTTTGCGATGGTTCTGCCACCGCTGCCAAACTCCCTGCTAATTGTGATAATTCTTTTTTCCACTTTGCTCATGCTCCTTTATTTATAAGATGGCCTAGATTTGGCTTTTCAATTGTTTTTTTAGCTTACAGTAGCTTCGACCGTGAACCACAATAATGAATACATGGATGAGTTTAATAATCGCTTACCATATAGAGAAAACGGTTATTCTCCCGCTTCCGTCACGCTGGCCTCGCTCAGCCGGCGCAAATCCCGGTAGAACTGAACCATAAATACTGCGGCCAGGAGAATTGTAAATGCATCGGCAACAGGCTGTACCCACGCAATACCGTTCAGGCCGAATATTCCTGGCAAAAGCAACATTGCCGGAATGAAGAACAGACCCTGACGGCTGATGCTGAGAAGACCGCCCTGAGTTCCTTTTCCCATTGCCAGAAACACCGCCATCGCGACCTGCTCGAAGCCGAAGAGGGCGAAAATCGCACCATTGGCACGTAGAGACAGCGCCCCGATTCGAATCAGCTCTGTGTCGTTCTTCGTAAAGATGGACATGAGCTGACTGGGGAAGATCAGCATAATCGCCGCGACGACGACGCAGAAGATGGTTGACCATTTCAGCGTCGTATTGACAAGTTTTCTGACGCGGTCATAGTTCTTTGCGCCGTAATTGTAGCCGACAATCGGCTGGAAGCCCTTCAAAAAACCGAACACAACATACGTTCCAAGTGTCATCAGACGAATCGCGTCGCCGAACGCCGCCACGGCGGAATCGCCGTATGCCTTCGCCGCGGAGCTTGTCATGCCCATGGAAACGCTGGACAAAAGCTGATAGACAAGGATGGGAACGCCCACCTTGAAAATCTCCCGGAAGATATACCACTTGCCGGTATACAGCCGCAAAGAAAAACGCAGTGTTCCTTTTTTGCCCAGAATATACCGCAGGAACATCACTGACACAATCGCCTGTGAGACCACAGTCGCAACGGCTGCGCCTTGGATTCCCATATGGAGGCCGAACATAAACACCGGGTCCAGTACCACATTCAGACCGCCTCCGAGAATCATGGAGATCATCGCCAGCTTGGCGCGGCCCTCTGCGGTCACAATGTTGTTCATCGTAACATTGAAGATATCAAAAAAAGCGAGACCGATATACACAATCGCATAATCAGTTGCGAAGGGAAGAATCGTGTCCGTCGCCCCAAGGCCGCTGAGAAGCGGTTTCAGGAAACACAGGCAGCCAATACTGGATAAAATACCGACAAACAGGCTGGTGAACATTCCTGTAGACGCAGCCCTGTTTGCCCCGTCCATATCTTCTTTTCCGAGAAGTCTCGCAATGAAAGACCCTGCGCCGGTGCCGAAGGTCATACCCAATCCGATGATAATCTGTATAATGGGGAAGACAACCGCGATTGCCGCCTGTTGCGAAGTCCCGAGCCATCCGGCAAAGTAGGCATCCACAATGCTGTAAAGCGCTGAGACGAGCATTCCAATCATGGTGGGAAGTCCCATCTTCAGCAATGCGGTGGATACTTTTCCGCTCCGCATCATTTCAAGTTTTTGATCTTTTTCATTCATAAAGTATTTTCCTTTCAAAAATGTTTAGTCGCTATACACTTTGACAAAAATAAATAGCGGACTTTAATTATGAAATCCAGCCAGTGCGTGTAGCACCTATACGCTTTGGCCTAAAAACCATCCGGCCGGGGCCGGACGATTATTTTTGCCAACGGTCTGGATGTACATCCTTTTCATAGGCATCAAGTTTCCCATCAAGCGTATTAAGGAAGTCTTTCAGAAACTCCTTATTTTGCTCAGTAGCATCTTCAAGCGCGGCTTTGAAAAGCCCATCAAATTCCTGATGCAGCTTTTCATGGTATTGATAAGCCGTTTCGCCCTTTGGAGTCAATCTCAATGAGAGCCTTGACAGATTGCGGGGATCGGTATCTTTGACGATCATACCCTTGCGTTCCAACTTGCCGATAATTTGGGAAACCGCTCCTTTCGTCACGCCCAACATATCGGCCAAACCCGTCACGTGGATTCCCTCGTTCTCTTTGATGGATTTGATCATATGGATTTCCGCCTCGTATAAGGGTTGATCCGTACCGTAATACCTTGTCTTCCTGTCAATGTCAGAAAACTTGGTGACTACCCTCAAAAAAGTGTAGCTTATCTTTGTTCTGTTTTTTGATTTCATATTTGTCATGATCATAGTATATAGTCGCTAAACGCATTTGTCAATACCAGCATTCTTTAATTGAGAGTCTCGAGCTAATTCCAATTCGAGTCGATTCAAGGACTCGCTGCTGATTACATGCTCAATCCGGCAGGCATCTTGGGCTGCTGTTTGTTCATCCACATCCAGCACAGAAGTAAATAAGCGCTTTAACAGTGTATATTTCTTTTCAAGATCTGCGGCGGCTTTTTCACCTAAAGCAGTCAGATGAATTTCTTTCTTTGAATTCATCTCTACCAGCTTTTTTTGTGTGAGCTTTTTCACGGCTACGCAGACACTTGCTTTTGAATAACCGAGCATTCTGGCTATGTCAATGGACCGTACATATCCCTGGCGGTTCTGAAGCTCATAGATCGCTTTCAGGTAGTTTTCACAGGATTCATTTGGTTTCATCTTTTATATGTTACAGGCCGCAGCTGCTAAAAAAGACGTTTTCGTTTTTATACGGAAATCTGTAGAACCGTCTGTAGTTGAAAGCGACATATGATAATCCGCTCCGTCACAGATCACGATAATATCGGCAACGACAGGCTTATAACCAAACACCCTGTGTATTGCAATCGCCTTGTTTTCACCGGTGTGAAAGATATCCTGGATTTCTTCACCGCCCAGTTGGTCTTTACCGAGTCTGAAAATGTGCCTGCGGCCGGATATCTCCTGATCTATTTTTATCAGGCTGAACAAATAATCGATCAGAACCTTCGGCATCATATCGTTTACCTGTCGTGATACCGAAAGGTTTGATTTTTCAGGGTCAATAGCCTTTCTTCTTGTGTTCATTTGATTGCCTCCTTTGCTATTGCTGTCTACATACTAGCACCCCTTCTTAAATTCCATTTAGCGTGAATTTAAACGCAGTTTAAACCCACTCAGTATTTTTTGAAATCGTAATTCTGAAGGTTGTCCCCTCACCGGGCTTGCTTTCAACGTCGATCCGGCCGTGATGCATCTGGACGATCTTTTTTACAATGGACAAGCCAAGCCCGCTTCCTCCCGCACTCCTGCTGCGCGCTTTGTCCGCCATATAAAAGCGCTCAAAGACATGTGCCATGGTTTCTTCCGTCATCCCAATACCGGTATCGGATATCATTACCTCAGTCTGCATATCTTGCTTGGCAACAGAGATTATAATTTTTCCTCCGGCAGGAGTGAACTTGATACTGTTATTGAAAAGATTGATCCACACTTGGCTGAGCAAATCCTCATCCGCAAAAACATCGGCAGCTTCCTCGCTGAGCGAGACCTCAATACTTTTTGCAGACCACTGCGGTTCCAGAAGCAGGATCACGTCTTTTAGCTGCCTGCTGAGGGAATAATTTTTCGGATTGATTTCGGCACATTCAGAGTCCAGTGTCGAAAGCCGAAGCAGGTTTTCGCCGAGCTTCGACAGACGCAGGCTTTCAGACTCGATAATCCCGATATAATGGAGCTGCTCATCCCTGCTCAGGCTGTCATCCTTGAGCAAAGAAACAAAGCCTCTGATTGAAGTCAGCGGCGACTGTATTTCATGGGAAACATTCGATACGAAATCCTGACGCATCGTCTCCATCCCGCCCAGTTCAGATGCCATATGATTGATTTTGTCGATGAGGTCCGACATATGGTATCGGGCGTCAGTGTACTTTCCCTTATCGATTCGGGCTTCGAAATCTCCTTGTGTAATTTTGTCCAAGGCTGTCTCTATTTCGTTGATGAATGTATGGTAGGAGTTCTTATGCACTTTCCCATAACATGTATGATGGGCGATCCAATGATGTATCATCTGATACAGAAATAAAAGCAATACAAAAAGAAGCAATCCGGCAGCCGAATAAACGGCCTGCCTGGCGGCTGCTTGAACAGAGATTCCGGCTCCGAATAAGGGTGCCGTTATATACGCCCCAGTAAGCAGACAAGTAAAAAGCACCGCCGCAAGGATAAGATACAGGATCATATGCTTCAACCCATGTTTCATTTTGCCACCTCAAGCCTGTAGCCGACGCCTCTGATGGTCGTGATTTTTCCGAGTTCAATAATCTTTGACGCGGCTATATTGCAGCGTTTTAGCAGTGCTTTCACACGCGCGGTAAGCTCTGCCGGTTCGAACGGCTTCGTCAAGTAATCGTCCGCGCCAAGCTCAAAGCCTTTGACCTTCTGACTTGTCCCGCCCTTGGCTGTCAGCATGAGTATCGGAAGGTCCCAAAACTTTCTGGCCTCTCTACAAAATTCCCAGCCATCCATATTTGGCATCATGATGTCCAATACGATTAAATCCACCTTGTTGTTCTCCAGCTTTGCCAAAGCGTCCACACCATCGCTGGCCTCCAGCACTTCAAAGCCTTCTTTTTTCAGGATTAACCGGATCAGCTCACGTATATTAGAATCGTCATCAACGACCATAAGTTTATTCACAGGTAAGCCTCCTTTGCGTACACTTCTTATAAAACAGATATTATAGCGCGAGTTTAAACGGGGTTTAAATTGCGTGCTTAATTCAAAGTATATAGCGGCTAAACGTAATTGTCCATTATAAACAGATTTTAGAATAAGCGAATGCCTCTTGACAAATAGTCAGTGCTGAGTATAATTATGCTCAGCACTGACTATTTGCACTGTTGAAAGGAGAACTTTTTTGATACCACTTTACATTCTCGGCTTGCTGCAGAGATTCGGTCCGCAGCACGGCTATCAGATCAAAAAAACAATCGCAGAGCAGCTTTCCGATTTTACTCAGGTTAAACTGCCGACGATCTATTATCACCTTGAAAAGATGGAGGCTAACGGACTGCTCTCCGCAAGCAGAGAAAAGCCGGGAAGTAGGCCGGAAAAAACCATATATACCATAACGGACCAAGGAGAAGAGTCCTTTCAGGGGATGCTCGCAGGACTTCTTGATTTTGAATACCGGCCGACATTTCCCTCCGACGGCGTGTTTTACTTTTCGGATTCTCTTCACACTGCAGAAATTGCGGAGCATTTGAAAAACTACATTGAGAAGCTGCGGGGAATCATCGATTCCATACAGAAACATAAAAAGGAGACGCTGCAAGTCGTGCCGGAGGAAACAAAAACCATGGTTCAAATTATATTCAGCCATCATGAGCGCCATTATCAGGCAGAACTTGACTGGGCAGAAGAATCGCTGGGAAATATAGAGGGGGAATAAGACTGTGGCAAAGAAAAGAATTATAGAAACGAATGAGGGCATACAGGGTGAACTGACTGTTGAGATTTTCAACAACTTTGCAAGAAACATGCGCGACAAGGGCTGGAACAATGTTGACAGTATCATCAAAGTCGGCATTACAAAGGGAAATGTGCTTGAAATCGGCCCGGGCCCCGGATATGTTGGCTTGGAATGGCTGAAGCGGTCACCCGACGCAACGCTGACCGGCTGCGAAATCAGCCGGAATATGATAAGACTTGCGGAGAAAAACGTTCACGATTACGGTTTTGAGTCAAGAGCAAAGTATGTGGAGGGCAACTGTATGCAAATGCCCCTTCCGAACAGTTCCTTCGACGCCGTTTTCTCAAACGGGTCGCTTCACGAATGGGAAGATCCCATCAAGGTCTTCAATGAAATAGACAGAGTACTGAAACCGGGAGGGCTTTTCTGTGTCACGGATATGCGGCGGGATGTCAGTCCCATCATCAAATGGATGATTTATGCTTCGACCAAGCCGAAAGAAATCCGCCCCGGATTCCTTTCCTCCCTGAACGCGGCATATACCATTTTGGAAATAACGAATTTTCTGAGCCGTTCGAACCTCAAAGACGCCGATATTCAAAGCGCGTTTTTTGGCCTTTGCATATCGGGAAAAAAGGGCTGAAGGTATGATGGAACACGTCAGGATGAGAACGGTAAAAGATGTATATATTATTTGAGGGAGGCGGAAGTGCAACCGCATTCCTTCTCGACATAGTATGACATGATGGTTGTGGGATAGAGGGTGATGAAGCAGTTTGGCTGCAGTATCAAAAAAGTTGGCTGCGTGTTGGAAGACAGCGATACGCTGGATGGACCAAGGGGACTGCGGTTACAGAATAATGCGGTTTACGACATATAAAAAGCAGCCGATTTCGGCTGCTTTTTATATGGGTCGTGTCAATAAGAATTCTATATCGTTCATTCGCGATATGGAACCAGGTTTTTCGCCATGTTTTTTCCGAGGTTCGCCTTAAGCCGGTCAGCCGAAAACGGCTTGCCGTGTGCAGGATAGATCCTCTTAGCACCAGCCGCGATAATTTTCCGCCAGCTTTTATAGTATTCGTCCATGTCACAGATGAAAATGACGCAATTTTTCGTGTCCGCAAACCGGAGCATGCTTGCGGCGGCGTCCCCTGCAAGGCAGTCACCGTCATCAAACAGAATCGAAATCGAGTCTACGGTATGGCCGGGTGTTACGATGATTTTGCCGTCCAGCGGGATGCCGATATCCCGGAGTCGGGTATCCCCGTTGATTAAGATATCACAGTCCCGGACAGTGTAGGGCGCGAACTTCAGGTTTTTGGCCTTGTCGACTTTCTTTCTCAGCACCACGGAGAGATAAAACTGCTTGCGGCGGATCAGCCAGGCGATCCGTTTGTTCAAAAGCCCGCCGCCATGCGTCCGGTCGTTTTCCCCTTTCGCAATCAGGTCCTTGCAGAGGCTGGACATGACGATCCGGATGGAGTCGTTTTCACGCAAAATATCATGTAGCAGTCCGCAGTGGTCGTCATGATGGTGGGTCAGGATGATATGGCTGATCTGAGACAGATTGACGCCGGCTTTTTTCATGCCTGCTCGGAATAATTCCCAATCCTCTTCATAACCCGTATCGATCAGTACATACTTCTCCCCGGACTTTAGGAGAAAGCAATTGGTCACACTCAGTTTAATTGGAATCAAGTCCATCATCGAACCGCCCTCCTTGGATCAGTTGCCTGGGTTTTTGTCTCACGAAACGATCGCAAATAAGGAATGGTTTTGTCGCCGTTCAACTTAGCATTTCAACCGAAATCCGAATATGATAAGATGTGTTAAATGAGCAATTGAGAGAAAGTGTTTTATCATGTCGAAGAGTTTAGTAAAATATCGTGCCGAGGCTTGGGATATCCTTCAGCACCTGTTCAAAGAAAAAAGGATCAACGATCGAACCATTCACTTTGCAGCAACTTTTTCGGAAAATCTTGACTTGGAATGCCTCAAAAAATCTGTAGACCTCTCTGCCGACGCGTTCCCCCTGATCCGATGCGGGTTCCCTGAACAAGGCGGCAGGCCATACTGGGAAGACAAAGGATATACCTCGGACGATATGGTTGAGTTCCTGGAAACAAAGAATGTTGATGCGGCCGTGTGGAAAACCCTGCAAAAGGAAGCCTATGAAACGAACGGACCGCAAGTGAAAATTACAATCATCCGGAACGGTAAAACCGATACTCTTTGTATAACGATCAACCATATGATCTGCGATGCCGCTGGTTTCAAGGAGTACCTTTCCTTCCTGAGCTCGATTTATACCGGGGTGGAAAAAGACCCGAAGTATCGCCCGGCTCCTTTAACGGGGAAGCGGAATCTCGGCCAGGTCGTGAGAACCTTTTCCTGGTTCGATCGGATCAAGATCTTCACCGGAAGCAATGACATGACCAAGCCTGATGCGGCAAAGTTTGATTTTGAAGGGGATCTTAATCGTCCGTTCATTGAAATGAAAACCGTTTCCCGCGAAAAAGTCGGGCTGCTCAAGGATTATGCAAAGCGGCATGGTGCTACGGTAAACGATGTTTTGCTGACGGCTTATATCCGCACGCTCTATCGGCATTTCGGCCGCGTTGTCGCCGTGCCGTGTGCAGTGGATCTCAGAAAGTATCTTCCGAACCGAAAAGCCGGCAGTATATGCAATCTTGTCACCAATCTGAAATGCGACATCGGAGACGGCATCGGAGCCTCCTTTGATTGTACACTTGAGAAAGTAAAAGAGAAAATGGCCCAACAAAAAGCCGATATCATCAGCCTGAAGAGTATTTTGCTGATGGAAGCGGTCTTCCGCATCATTCCTTACAGCGTCATGGGAAAAACGGTCGATCCGTTTTTCTCCAATCCGCCGATCGCGTTTACAAATCTCGGCATTCTTGACAAGGGAAAGCTGGCATTCGGGAAAACGAAAATGACGGGCGCATTCATGACAAGTTCGATCAAATACGTTCCCTATTTTCAGATTGCCGTTTCAACGTTTGACGATGTCATGGCTTTAAGCGCAAATCTTTATGGCACGCAGACCGACAGAAATAAAATATCGAGCTTTTTAACCGCGGTGATTTCAGAGCTTTGCGGAGCTGTCTGAATTATTGGGAGGGAGGCCAGTATGGATTTATTTTCTTTACGTATCCCGTGTTTTCTGAAGTGCTTCTATTCAGAAAGGTCAATACATCTATTTGAACAGGCCCTTTTTCCGGCCCTCCTGCACCGCCATCATCCGGGAGGAAACGCCGAGCTTGCCGAAGATGCTGAGCACGTGGGTTTTTACCGTGGCCTGCGAGATGCAGAGCTTATCGGCGATTTCCCGGTTGGTAATGCCGAGAGAGAGCTCATTAAGCACCTCCAGTTCGCGGGTGGAAAGGATGTCCGGCTCTTTTTCAATATGGGCATGACCTCCGCATACCGTCAGAATTTCATGAAGGAAAAGTGCCTCCGGGGCGGACAGTGCGTTTTTTCCGGCCGCCTCGGAGAGAAGATGCTGAAGCTGTGGCAGAAGCGTACGCCTGTCGAGGTAAAAAGGCATTAAAATGCGGTCATCGTTCGCATAATGAATCGCCTCGCGCAGCAGATTTGTCATTTCCCGGTGACTGTCCGTTTTCCCGGAGCGCATCAGCATGCAGACTTTCAGCAGTCCCGCTTCGACCATATGGAGCTTGTTGTTATGCAGGCGGGAGAATTTCAGAATTTCGTCTGTTTCGTGCAGAGATTCCTTGGCTTCGCCGCGCATAAAGAGCAGACGGGCTCGAAGCAGCCGCATAAAAGGTTGGAATTTGTAATTTTCTGAAGCATCCAGTTCTTTCAGAAATTCATCGGAAAGGTTTAAAGAAAGTTTTTCCGCACAGTCGAGTTCGTGGATCAGCCGGCCCATTGTCAGAACGCTGAAAGATGAATACTCGGACAGAATTCCTTCGACATAGACGGTGCCGGCTTCGTCGTCACCGGATAAAAATTTCATTTCGGCCTCGTGAAAGGCCAGTGTCATATCTGTAATGTCAATATGTCTGCGCTGGGATTCCAGCAGCTCCCGGGCCTTCTTCAGCGTTTCCGCCGCTTTCTCAAGTTCCATCCTTCGCATGTATACCCCGGTAATGCCAAAATAATAATTGGCTCCGTACCATGACATCATGGAAGGGGAATTAAGCAATTCCCTGGACTTGGTATAACAGGAAAGGCTGTCGTTCAGGCGTCCGGCTTCTTCATAGATCTGTGCCAGTTCGTTATAAGCGAAAAAGTCCACAAAAACATTGACGCCGGCGCAGGCCTTGATTGCTGTTTTAATACAGTTTTCCGCTTCTTCATATTGCATGAGTTCCATAAGTGCCGCCGAATTTTCGACCAACACCATCGCTTTTGCCACTGGTCCAAAGTGCAGGCGGTCAATCTGTTCGGCAGTCAACGCGTGATATTTCGGGAGGATGCCGTTATTTGAGGTAATATATGCCTCCATGAACTGTATGGCGCGGAAAACATCGGAACCACCATAGTTTTCCTTGAATTTTTCAAACAGTGCACGGCACCGGTCAATTTTAAGATTGCCCATATTGTATACGAAACACTGGGCCGCAAGATCAGCGTCCTGAATCAGCAAGTCAAACGGCACTTCGTCAAGATAGCGCCATTCCTCCATCCTGCCGTCCATTGCCTTGGCTACCCGAAGGACATCTTGATAGCTTTCCGCTGCACAATACACGCGCAGGGCCTCTTCACAGTCGCCGCGCTGCTCAAAAGCACCTGCCGCCTTAATATAAAGTGCTTTTCTGCTTTCTTCAGGGATTTTTGAAAACTGCTGCACCAGATAATCCGTAAGGATGTTATGGTAGCGGTAGATACCGTTTTGCTCATCCACGCAGATGATGAACAGGTTTTTGCGGACAAGGCCGTCAAGCATCTCCTCAAAATCCGATTTTGTAAAATCATCAAAGAGGACTGTGCAGATCCCGGCGTCAAAATAGGAAAGGAAGCCGGTCCTTGTCAGAAAATCTCTCTCTTTACGCGTCAGGGATTCGAATACTTCGCGGGTCATATATTCCGCCGCGATACCTCCGCCTGCACGCAGCAGGTGATTGGAATGTTTACCTGCCACCCCCGCAGCCGCGGCAAGCTGCAGACCTCCGATCCATCCGTCCGCGTAAGCGTTGAGCCGGTCCAGTTCCTCGTCGCTTTCAGACATATGCAGCGTATTCCTCAAAAACGCCATACCTTCTTCTGGCGTCAGCTGCATCTGTTTTCCGTCGATAAACAGGAGTCTGCCGGACATTGCAAGCGGGCCGAGATAAACCGGCGGGTCTTCCCGGGAAAGCATAAAAAAGTGAAAATTCGAAGGCATGGCCCCTATGAAAAACTCAAAGGTTCTGATCAAAGCCGCGTCGCCGATGCAGTGGATGTCGTCGAGCACCATATAATAGTCCTCTTCCCCACACAGGCGATTAATCAGCATAATCAACAGATTTTCCATGTGGGAGGCATCCGGGTTGGAGCGCATCAGGGTCAGGAAGCTCTCGCCGTCGTCCCACAATGCGCTGACGGCGGCGGTAAAATACAGCCAGAAGGAGTAGACGTTTGCGTTGGAGGGGTCGAGTGACACCCAGCATACGTTTTTCAGTCCTGTTTCGCGGATAAAGGAGGAAAGCAGCGTGGTCTTTCCCGTCCCTGCACCGCCGCGCACAAAAATTACACCCATGTCGGCGCACTTCGAAAGCTCTTCAAACAAAGCTCTGCGCACCACATAGTTTTTCCGCGGCGCCGGTATTTTCAGTTTTGTAGAGAGAAGCAGCGTATCTGAGGGAGAATCCATATCATTCACCTATCTAGGTACTTTTACAACCATTGTAATCCCGTTTGATTGCAATGGCAAGCCACGCTCCGCGTCTCATACTTTTTTTACATACATCCGACGCAGAACGGCGCAGGAAAAGACAAACATGGCCAGCGAGAATAGGACAACATAGGCGATGGAACCCCAATGTTTCGATGCACTGCCGTTTTGCAGACTCGCCGCGAAACGCATCAGCTCCTTTTGCGGAATGACCTTGATGATGCCGTCCAGCACGGCATTATTTTTGCTGAAGGAGTAGAAGCTCCCGGCGAGGATGGACGACAGCACCGTTACGGAATTGCCAAGCATATTCGCGTTATCCGGCTTCTTGATCAGCGTGTTTAGGAACAGTGCAAAGGAAATGCCGAGGAAGGCCAGCACCGCCATCAGATACGCGTACTGCAAAAGGGAAAAGCCGATATCCCATCTGCAGAGCTTCAAAATAATAAGCAGCAGATATTCTGGCAGCAGCATGAACAGGCAATACACACAGTGCGCCGCGAGATACCAGCCAAATGAGGCCGGGGCGGCGGCGATCCGTTTGAGCTGTCCCTGTTCCTTGTCGTCGGCAAAAGCAAACATGTTGAAAAAAGCAATCATAAGCAGAAACATCATCATAAACCCGATGATGTTCACGCCGACTCCGCGCTCAGACTGAATTCCAGAGATATCAGCGCTGGGATCTTCGAGCAGAAGCAGCAGCATGCTTTTAAAATCGTCACCGCGGAGCGTGTCAATCTGATAGTTCCCGGCGCCGTCCGCCGTGACATACGCGTCGTATTTCTGCTCAACAAGGCTGGAGCGCGGCGGCTTCTCAGACATGACGGTGACGTCCAGGGCCTGTGAGCTCTCCGGCGCGGCTGCCCAACCGTTTTCCTGGATGAAGACGATATGTGCCTTTACCTGCTGCGTGCCGGTCACGTAGACGGAAAAAAGGACGGTGATCAGCGTGAACACTGTGAAGACGGCTAGGGATACGATGCGCGGAACGGTGCGGAGCCAGTTGTTTTTAAATACAGCCAAAAAGGTTCTCATAGATAATCCTCCGTTCTGAAAAAGAGGCGGCAGCCCAGTATGAGCAACGCCGAAATGAGGGCCGCGCCGAGAAATACCGGCCAAAAAAGTGCGAGACTGTTATCACAGGCAACCGCGAAGAAAGCATCGTTAAGCCATTTGACCGGTGAGAGCTTTGAAATAAAGGCGAGTGCAGGACCCAGCCCGTCAAGCGAAAAGAATGTACCGCCAAGGATACACAGCAGGCTGACGGTTAAACTTAAGAGCATGCTGGTAGTCTCCTCACAGTGAAAGACGCAGCAGAAAAATGTCCCCAACGCGACCGCCGCAAACTCGACCGGGGCCATCAGCGCAATAAAATAGAGTGGGTTGCTGCCAAGCGTGACATGCAGAAGCGGACAGAACACCGCCAGAAGCAGGATGTGCAGGACGTAATCAAAAACAAAGGATGCAAGTATCTTGGAGAAGTAGATGGGAAAGCCGCCGGCGGGAGAGTAAATGATTCGGAGGTTCGGGCGCTTAATGTCGCGTTCCATGAAGCAGTTGGAGGCTGTCATCGCGCCGTTCAGTATGCCGTAGACAAGCATGGTGACGGTGTAATACTGATAAGCGTTCCTTGAGTCCGCGTAATTTCCGCTGGTCAGAAAGCCCATGATCAGGATGATCAGCGCGGCAAACACCGTGTTGTACCCGACAAGAACCGGGTTTTTAAAAAGATTGGTGAGGTCCATTTTGAAAATCGAAAAAAACCGCCGCATTTTCATCCCTCCTCAGTCGCGAAGCTTGCGTCCGGTCAGCTTCAGGAAGACCGTCTCAAGACTTGCGTTTTCACTGGTAATGTTTTTGATTTTCTCTCCGCGGTCAGAGAGTAGCGCGATGATCCGGTCCAGGTTTTCAATCCCCTTGAGCGACGTGATTTCAATTGTGTTGCCCTCGATCTTTACGGACTGCACGCCCTCCACCGTGAAGAAATCGTCGCGCGAGATTTTACCGTTTTCCTCAATGTCGATGGTGTATTTCTTTTCGTTCTCGATGCCTTCCTTCAGGCTTTTCTTGGTCCCCTCGGTGATGATGGAACCGTGATCCATGATGATGATGCGTGTCGAAATCACCTCGACCTCCTCCATGTAATGCGTGGTATAAATGACCGTCATGCCCTCGTCACGGAGCTTTTTGATGGAGTCGAGGATGTAATTGCGGCTCTGGGGGTCGATGCCGACGGTGGGTTCGTCCATGATGACGAGCTCCGGACGGTGTGCGATGGCGCAGGCGATATTGAGCCGCCTTTTCATACCGCCGGAAAAGGTCTTGACCTTGTCGCGTCTCCGGTCGTCAAGTCCGGCGAACACCAGCGCTTCGTTGATCGCCTTTTTGAGAGCCGGTCCGTGCAGTCCGTAAAGAGACGCAAAAAAGCTAAGGTTCTGCTCCGCGCTCAGTTCCTCATAAAGCGCAAGATCCTGCGGCACAATTCCAAGTGCCTGCTTGTACGAGCGCAGCTGCCGGTTGATAGGACGGCCTTTATAAGTGATTTCACCGCCGTCGCTTCCGAGTGCGGCGGTGAGAATATTGATGGTTGTGGTTTTCCCGGCGCCGTTGGGGCCCAGAAAGCACAGCACCTCTCCTTGATGCACTTCAAAACTGACGTCATTAAGCACTTTGTTTTCCTTAAAGCTTTTCGTCAAATGACTGACGCTCATTAAGTTTTCCATATGATCATCTCCTGCGTCCTATCATACGGCATCAGCCAAATAAAAAAATCAACCGTTCGACTGATTCGAGCGGTTGATTTTTTGCGATTGTTATTAAGCTATCAATGACAGTTATATTGATTGCAGAAAACTAGCAAGCAGGGCAAAGCGGGACCCACTTTGCATTTCTGCTTGTTGGATGGCAGCGCCCCCAATCCCCTTTGATTGCACAATAAATTGTGCGGTTGCGCGTCCTGCGGACGCTTCCTGAGCATGGCAGTTCAACGCTGCTCATGCTCTTTTTCTTTCTCCGTTCCGCGCCTGTCGGTGCCAAGCAGATGATCGACGTTTGCTTTCACGGTCAACAGCTCCTTCATTTCATTGCGGGTCTTGCGATAATCGGTATAGGCCGCTTTTTTCTCTGCCAGAAGCGACGCATATTCGGCCTGTAAGCTCTTGACGGTGGGAAGTTTTTTCACACCCAGCTCGTCAAATGATTTCTTTGCCGCCTTGTGCAACAGGATATCGCTCTCATGCTCCCTGAGAAATTTTTTAGAGTAGCCCGCCTTGCGGTAGGCAACATAGGTGTCGCGGGTTTTGGCGTAATTGATAATCTGCGTTTTCAGAACGGCGATTTCGGCCAGCCGTTTTTCAGCCGCTTTGATTTGTGCGGAAAGCTCGTTGTACCGGGTGGTTACCGAAGCCATTTGAGCGGCCAGCGCATCATATTCCAGCAGATTGTGCTCGGTGAGGTAGTTTACCGTCTGCGCCATCTGCTTGAGGTTGAACACCTTGGCCCAGCGTTCATAACCGGCACCTTTTTCGGCGCGGAGCTTGGTCTGAATATCCACCAGCAGATTGACCTTTTTATCCGGTGTGAGCCGGATGATTTTTTTGCGCGGTACATGTGTTTTTTCGCCGGAGAGGACGGCCCGAAGCTCTGCTTCACTATAGCCGCTGCCAAGCGTATCCAGCCGGATAAACCGATTCTGATTTTTCCCATGCAGGGCAAGGATTTCTCCCGCCTTTACTTCATATCCGGAGTTCCGCAATAGCTTCAGGAGCGTATCAAAGTCGGGGGGCTTTTGAGTCAAAGCCGTATCTATTGCCACGCGTAAAAGCTCCCGTTTGGAGGGCTTCGCCTGATCGCCCAACCACTTGTTATAACTTTTGCTATGGTGCTTTAGAATTTTCAACGATGGAAACCCCATGTTCCAGGCAAATCGTATCGCTGAGCCGTGCGATTGCTCTGCCAGAGCCGAGAAAGTCACGGAATTTCCACTTGCAATCCAATGATGTTGAATTGAAAATAATGTGCGAATGAATGTGTGATTTGTCGCAGTGGGTACAAACGATAAAGGCGTGTCGGCCTTTCAGAAAACGTGTGGCCAACTCATAGCCGATCTCATTAGCCTGCTGCGGAGTAACCTCACCGGGCTTAAAAGATTGGCGTATCTGATAGGCAATCACATCGTTTTTCTGCTCTCTGCCGGTGATGATTTTATATTGCCGTTTGGAAAAAAGAAACTCGGCATCAACGGTTTTGGGGTCGCACTCAAAAGCGGAAATTAGTTTGCCGCCTTGTCAACGCCGATTTGAATTTGCAGTTTTTCGCCGGTTAAAAAATGTAGGAAAACAGCGGCGAGGGAATGTCCTAAAATTAGTTTTGTCCCTGCTCGAAGAGGGTATTGACGATGTGCTGTTTTTGCTTCATATATTCTTTGCGTTCTTTCAGGCGGTAGCTTTCGCCCTTGATATTGACGACGGTGCAGTGGTGCAGGACGCGGTCCAGGATCGCGGAGGCGATGGTGACGTCGGCGAAGATTTCGTTCCATTGAGAAAAGGTCTTGTTGGAGGTAAAGATGGTGGAGGCCTTCTCATACCGCCTGGCAATAAGCTGAAAGAACAGGTTCGCCCCCTGAATATCCATTGGGAGATAACCGATCTCGTCGATGATGAGCAGCTTGTATTTGCCCAGAGTTTTGAGCTTATCTGGAAGACGGTTTTCAAAATGGGCCTTTTTGAGCTGCTCAATCAGTGAGTGGCAGTTAATGTAGTAAGTGGAGAATCGATGCCTGGCGGCGACCATCCCCAGCGCCGAGGCCAGATGGGTCTTGCCCACGCCTGGTGGTCCCAGGAAAACGATATTTTCTCCGTTTTCAAGGAAACGCATGGTGGCCAGTTCCTCGATCTGCCGCTTGTCAATGGAGGGCTGAAAACTGAAATCAAAGTCCTCCAACGTCTTTTTGATGGGAAAGCCCGACATCTGCACCTGTTTTTCATAGGCGCGCCGCCGTTTGCTGAGCGCCTCCTCTGCAAAGATATGATCGAGCACCTCCACGATGTTAAGCTCGTCTTTTGCAGCTCTCTCAAGATAATTGTCCAGGATCTCCAGCGTGTTTTTCATTTTCAGGCTTTCAAGGTTCTCCCTGAGGCGTTCCATCGTCAGTTCCGTCATAACAATACCTCGTCATACCGGCTCAAATCATGTGGCTGGATGGGAAAATCGATGACGTTGTCACCGTCCAGCAGCGTGTTTTCGATGTCGAAAGACTGCTTGACCGTCAGCCTGCGGTAGTGATGGGCATTGACGACCATGTCCTTTTTCTGATAGGATATCCGGTGCAGGGCGATTTGCTTTCCTTCGTGGTAGACGGCGAGCAGGTTGTCCAGCGCTACGACTGCCACATCTTTGCCGGCGTATTCTGATGGCACGGAATACTGATTACCGCCGTACGAGATGAGGCAGTCTTTTTGCACCCGGCGCAGGTTAATTTTGTCGATAATATATTCGCGTTGAGAGGGTTGAGGCCCTCTTTTTTTAATCGCTCGAAGGGAATTTCGTTCGTTGTGGCATGGATTTTTCCGTTAACCTTGTTGCACCAGGCCAGCGCCTGGCCGTTGAGGTCATACAAGGAGCTATACTTGATGCCCACCATGAAATTATCCCGGACAAACTGCACGGTGCGCTCCACCTTGCCTTTCGTCTGGCCCCGGTATGGCCTTGCACAGCACAGGCTTGAATCCATAGAACCCGGAAAAGTCCTCGAACTGCCGGTTCAGGGTGCTGTCCTCCTGCTTCAGCAGCCGCTTGATGACGACCTGTTTCATGTTGTCGTACAGGATTTCCTCGGGGTATCCGCCGAAGTACCGGAACGCGTTGGCATGGCAGCGGATCAGTGTGTTTGTGCTCATGTCGGTCACAAACTCTATGTACCGTGCCCGTGAGTATCCGAGAATAAACAGAAAGCAGTACAGCTTCTTCAGCTTTCCGCCCTCCATGACGGTGTGATCCTCGAAAAATGCCCAGTCCATTTGGCCTTGCAGCCCCGGCATTGTCTCAAATCGTACCGTTGCCTTCTCGTCCAGCTGCTCCTTTTTGTTGCGTACGTATTCTCGCACGATGCTGTGCCCGCCGTCAAAGCCCTGCTCCCGGATCTTTTCCGGAATTCGCTCCGCTGAGTACGGCGCTTCCTCCAGCCATATTGCGATCTGCTCCTTGTACGGGTCCAGCTTTGACGGCTTCGCCGCGCTCAGGCTGTATACCGGCCGTGTCTCGCTCTCGGCGTATTTCTTCGCCGTCCTCGGGTCAAGGTTGTACTTGTGCGCGATTTCTGTGTAGCTCAGTCCTTTTTGCCGGTCGCTTCGGATATCCATCCAGTTTGCTCCTTCCATTCTGACACCCTTTCCGCCTCCATTACGGCAGGCGGATTCGAGTGTACCATATTGCATTTCTCTCCGCTGCAAACCTGCATTTTTTGACCGGCGTTTTCTTGCATTTTATCATTGGCGCTGACAGTCTTGCGATCTTTATGCCAAGCCTGATCAGCAGCATTTTTTATATTGCGAATGGAAAGCTGAATACCGTTGAAAATATGGCCTTTAACTACTCAACCGCTTTTGATGAAACTGTGTTTTCCAAACTTCAATTCGTATGGGGCGGCCTGTTGCTCGTAATCCTGCTTTTGCTGCTTTCCTTCCTATTCGGTGCGGTTTGGTCAAATATCGGCCTGTGCATATCGGCAATGATTCCTAATCGGTATATAGCGCTGGCTGCCCCGTTTGCCATCTATTTTGCTACACATTTAATTTTCTATCGCATAGGCTTTTTGCTTGTTTTAAGCCCGGTGAATATGCTGATGCCTGCTGCTACGTTTATCCCAAGTATAGCGTATCCGTTTGTTTATCAAGCGGTGTTATTTATTATTGTTGCCTTGGCTTGCCACAACACAATGGAAAGGAGGCTGAATGATGTTTAAGATATGTAAGCACCAATTTGGGCAGGCGATTTCTTCTCCAAGGGTGTATATTGCTTTGCTGTTAGGCTGCGTTGTACAGATTATCAGCAGTATGCCATTATTAGAGTTTTCAAAGCAGATCGGCAAACCACTGAACATTTTTGATAGCTTTATCTATTTTAATTGCGATACTTATATCATCGCCACTGCCTTTTTAGGCATCCTGATTCTGGCCTCTGATATTCCGTTTTCCACACAAAGCGAAACCTATACCCTTATGCGTGTATCTCGCCGGAAATGGGTGTTTGGGAAAATACTATATCTGTTTTGCGCCTGCGTTATTTATTACTTCATTATAATGATCACAGGAATGCTGTTCATAGCCGAAAATGCGTATGTAGCAAATGCTTGGAATGAGCCGATTTATTACCTTGCTAAAAATATTAATCCAGAGATGGCAGCGGATGCAAATGCATACTTCTCCTATAGCCATGTACTCCTTCTATCACCGTTGCAGGCGCTGGCGGCGAGTTTTACCTTGAGCGTGGCATATAGCTTTGTGATGAGCCTGTTTATTTTTTACCTCAACCTGAAGTTACCCCGCATTCTGAGCTTTGCAGCAGCAATCATGATTCATGTGATAGGCTACTTATTGGCCGTACTTTTCACTTCGCGTTTCTATATAAAGTTTTCTCTCTTGGGAAACAGCCTGCTCATGTACCATGACATTCAAAATGTCTATAAAGGGAAAGTGTTCACGACACTCCCACAATCATTCTTGATTTTTTCTGTTCTTGCGGCTGTACTATCCGCTCTTATCATGACGGCGATCCGCAAGTACGATTTCAGGATAACCGTTGGTGCAAAACAATGAGTAGACAAATGCTGAGCCAAATCCTGAATAGCCGAGGGATTGCGATATACCTCATAACGTATCTGCTGCTCCTGGTAACAGCACCGGGGAAGGCTTCTGTCATTGAGATTATGGGTGGATTTTCGCCCATAGGAAGTACAGGCCTGAAAGTAATCAGTATCATGCGATGGAATCTCTGCGTTATGCCGCCTGTCATAGTCAGCATATTGTTTATGTCGTTGGAGCTTGGAAAACTGAGCTGTTACACGGTCATACGCACAAAAAGCATCAGCCATTGGTTTGTAATGCGCTATATCTGCGTTGTTTTATCAGGCATTGTGTATTTGCTTTGTTTCATGCTTGTCACAACCGCATTGGGATATAACGTGGGGTGCGGGATAGAAAGTGTATGCGTTTTTATGCTTGTGTTTTCTGTCCACATAACACTTGTATCTACGATTTCTGTGACTTTACTCATTACCTCCAGATCACACCGGGTCGCATTGCTTTCTTTCTTTGCAATTGATGGCGGTATGGTAGTTGTTGGCTCTATGTTTCCGAGCGCCAGTAAATACATACTTCCATTTTGGGGAATGGCAAATAACGAGGGTTTCCTTTTCCTAAACAACTATCTTTATCTTTTGACAACGGTTGGTATATCCATATTGCTTTTGGCATTATTTGCAGTCGCTGCGTTGAAATGGCTGCGAGCAAACAATCCGGCAGCCAATCCGCAGAACATATAGGAGGAATACTCATGGACGATATTATACAAATTGAGGGTGTTTCAAAATCATATAAGGATGTCTTGGTATTAGACAACGTCAATTGTGCCTTTGAGAGGGCGAAAATTCACGGCATTGTCGGCAGAAACGGCTCGGGAAAAACTGTTCTGCTTAAAACAATCTGTGGCTTTATACATCCAGACAAAGGACGTGTTGTTGTCGATGGAAAAATCATTGGTCAAGATATTGACTTCCCGAAAAATATTGGAGCAATTATCGAAGCACCGGGATTCTTGCCAACAATCAGCGCATATAAAAGCCTTGAATACTTAGCTTCTTTGCGCAATGTTGTTGGAAAAGAAGTAATCCGACAGGCAATCGTTACGGTTGGCCTGAATCCTGATGATAAAAAGCACGTTGGCAAATACTCGCTTGGCATGAAACAGCGATTAGGTTTGGCTCAGGCCATCATGGAAAATCCGGATATATTGATTTTGGACGAGCCTATGAATGGATTGGATAATAGTGGCGTATCAGAGATGCGTGATCTATTTTTGAATTTCAAAGCTGAGGGTAAAACAATTATTCTTGTATCGCATAATTCCGAGGATATAAAGATGCTGTGCGATACCGTTTGCGAAATGGATCGTGGCATTCTTTCCAGTGTTAATGAATAGCCTTGAGTTGTTTTTCCTATATTTGTTTGTGAGCCAGAGATTTAAAGTACAGAATTAAATACATTAAATGTCAAAGAGCCGGACGCTGAGACGCAGAGCCGATGACCGTGAGTAATATCACTGTTGTCGGCTCTTTTAATCTGAAAGTAGTAAATGAGACTTTGCAGCATGGTCAAAGCCATAATGTGATATCTGTTCAATGGAGGATTAAAAGTAATATCTATCAGTTTCCAATAAAAAATAAAGCCAAGGGCAAACCCGGTGAAAACCGGGGCCGCAAAGCCGCAGGGTCTAAGGTGCTGAATGCGCTATGATAGTCTGGCTGCAAAAAAGTCGCGTAAAAGCCTGCCCTTTCATTATGAGGGCAGGCTTTTGCCGTTTCTATGGCTTTCTGCGGGCCAAACAGAGCAGCGGAATTTGTGTTATGCCGAGTGATTGAAAGGACTCGCCATGAAGCTATCTATAAGTTGCGCCCGGAGGCGAAAATAAAGACGAAGATATCAAAAGAAACGATATACCACGCATAATTAAATGTGATTGCAAGACAGCATTTTGCCAAAACCGGCAATGTGCTGTCTTTTTTTATTCGACAAAAAAACCATTGATACGACTGCCTTCCATGCAAAAAAAACAGGCAGTTTCTGGCGATTCATACAACCGTCGTAAAGCCCCGCTGTCGCTCCCCGCCACCTCTGTTTCGATTTACCCAAACCCCAAAATCGAAACGGAGGAATATAAAATGGTCAAGATCAATTTACGGAAATACTACCCCGATTTCTATACCAACAACTGCATCATCGAGGTGCCGGATGAGGTTGCAGCGCTCATGGATTCCTATGAACACGCCGAAGCCGCCTACTATCTGCGGAGATACCGTCATAAGGCGTACTACTCCCTAGATCGCGGTGACGGTATTGAGAATGACATCCTGTTTGTGTCCCTGTCCCCCTGCGAGATCTACGAGCGCAAAGTGACGGTCGAGCAGCTCCATGCCGCCATTACTGCCTTACCGGATAAGCAAGCCAAACGCGTCTATGCTCATTACTTTTTAGGAATGAGCAAAAGTGCTATTGCCAAGGCAGAAGGTATCAATGAAAGCGCCGTCCGGGACGGCATTGACCGGGGACTGCGAAATATCGAAAAGTTTTTGAAAAATTCCCTGTGAGGCTTCTGCGAATTGGCCCCAGAAATGAAAAGGTTTATGAGGGATATGTTTTTATTCTTCTCTGAACCTTGAAAATTGAACAAAGGACAAGCCGGATACATACCGCAAGCAGCGGCATACAGGGAGCCGGACGGCGGGTGCGCCACGATCTTTCCTTGCGCGGGAGAGGGTGATTGGATTTCAGCGTAACGGAAAGGGAGCGAAAACCACCAGCGCCGCAGGCAGAGCAGCGTCTTTCAGACGCAGGGCGGCTCTGCGGCAATCATCTGTATGTAATGAAACTTCCGTTCAGTCACAGTCCGAGCGTGATAAAACCGTCGCAGGCAATGAGAACGGCCCGCCATCAGCATGGGGGGAGGTGCAATTCCTATGGTAACAGGTACGCCGCCTGTTCGTCCGGAATGTCTGTAAACATAAAAGCAAATCGAAACAAAGGGACAGCCGCGCCGTTTTGTGTCATGTGTAACGAGGACCCAAACGAAGCGGCGCGGTTGTTATCCCGATGATTGAAAGGAAAGGAGCATCCATCTATGGAGCAGAGAATATTAGAGCCGACCTTTCGGATGAATCAGCAGACCGATGGCAGAACCCAGGTATTGACGATAGAGGGATGCCGCGTAAAAATCAATTATCTTCCATCTGAAAAGAGGAAAGAAAATGTCCTTGGCAATATTCAAAAATCCCTGCTTGCCGCCTGCCAAACCAAATAATGCGCACGGCAAGTTTGCATGTACTCATATCAGGTGTAATAATGATGATGTACACTGCTCCTTGACAACCGAATATTGAAACGGAAACGAGCCATATACATCATCTTTCAGATATTCTAAATCGAGGTAATGTATATGGATAAAATCATAAATAGCAACGCTTCTCCTAAACGCGCATATTGTCTTTACCGCGTCTCCACGCTGGGACAGGTGGAAAAGGACGACATTCCCATGCAAAAACAGTGCTGCCGTGAATTTACGGAAACGCAGGGCTGGACCATTGTAAAAGAGTTTTCCGAAAAGGGTATATCCGGATTCAAGGTGTCCGCGAAAGATCGAGATGCTATTCAGCATATCCAGCAGGACGCTGTTGCCAAAAAGTTTGACATTCTGCTGGTATTCATGTTTGACCGCCTTGGCAGGCGTGATGATGAAACGCCTTTTGTCGTGGAATGGTTCGTAAAAAACGGCATTGAGGTCTGGAGCGCGATGGAAGGCCAACAGCGATTTGACTCCCACGTCGACAAACTGATGAACTACATTCGATACTGGCAGGCCTCCGGCGAGAGCCTAAAAACCTCTGTGCGTGTTAAAACGAGGCTGAGCCAGCTTACCGAGGAAGGGCTATATACCGGCGGTTCCATACCCTTCGGATATAAGCTGGAGAAGAAAGGCCGCGTCAACAAGCGCAACCGCGAAGTATATGACCTAGCCGTTGATGAAAATGAGGCTGAGATCATTCGCCTGATCTTTCATAAATATGTTGACGAGGGATACGGGGCTCAGCGCCTATGCCGCTTTCTGCATGACAACGGCATGAAAAGCAGGGACGGAAAGGGCTTTCCCAATACCAGCCTGAACCGCATGATCAAAAACGTCCTGTACACCGGAATCATCAAAAACGGCAACAGCCAATCGCAGTATATCGACGAACTTCGGATCATCGACGACGACGTGTTTGCCCAGGCACAGGAAATCGTGCGACAGAGAACCCAGCCACATGGTTCCATTCCGCTCAACTGCAAGGGAAAGTCTCTATTGGTGGGAAATATCTACTGCGCCCACTGCGGAAATCGCCTGACCCTCACCACCAGCGGGAGAAATAAAAAAATGCCTGACGGCACCATTCAAAAAGAAGTCCGGATGCGGTATCAATGTCACTACAACGTAAGGCACCCCGGAGAATGCGACGGTCAATCCGGCTATTCCGTACAGAAAGTAGATGGCATTGTCGATCAGCTTATCCGCATGAAGTTTTCCGAAATCGCGGCGGCATCGGAATCCGAGATTCTCTCCAGCCAGCATGAAAAGGATATTGATCTGTCAAAGTCAAAATGCGAGATGGCAAAGAAGCATCTGCTGGACAAGCAGAAGGAGCTTGACGATTATAAGAGCGAAACCCTCAAAGTCATTCGCGGCCAGAGCAAGCTGAGTAGCGACCTGCTGAATACGTTGGTAGCAGAATCAGAATTACAAATTCAAGAGGCACAGGCGAGTGTAAATACGGCAGAGGCAGAGTTGCAGAAATTACTTGAAACCTCAGAAGGATTAAAGCGAGAGTATGACCAACTGTTAAGCTGGGCCGATCTGTACGACAAAAGTTCCTTCGAGGCAAAGAAAATGATTGTATCGCAGTTCATTAAGACCGTCCGCGTCGGCAGGGATTACGATATTGAGGTGGATTTCAATGTCTCCTTTGAAGAATTGCAGCGCCTTTGCACCGGCAATCCAAGGCAAGATAAAATGCAGGCACCTGAGTCACGCACCGCATAAAAAAGTTCAGGAAAATCCAAACAAATCGGATTTTCCTGAACTTGGTGGAGACGAAGAGGATCGAACTCTCGACCTTACGGATGCGAACCGTACGCTCTCCCAGCTGAGCTACGCCCCCAAATATTTCCATTTTTCGTGATGCGAACCGAGTGGTTGCCAAGTGAGTTACATGACTGTTGCTGAAACCGTTCCGCGTACTCTCCCAGCTGAGCTACGCCCCCAAGTTGTGGAATCTGTTCAATTTTCGGATTTTGCTTTGTGCAAGTTGTTGGGTGGTCAGGGCCCGCTTTGCGGATAGCTTGCTCTCCCAGCTGATACGCGGGCCCTTGTAAAAGCCTGTAATATCAATGGTTATCCATTCTAAAAACCTCAAAAAAGATGCGAACTACTCACTTTTTTCTTCGGCTGGTATGCATTTTTTGAAGAAATGTTCGGTTCACAACCTCTTTGTAAAAATGCCAAAATTCCTAAGGCAACACCGCACAGAAAAGAATGCAGTGAAAACCAGTCTGTGGTAAAATAAGAGTATGAAAAAGTAAATAAGTTTGTCAGGCCTGAACGATGAATTGTAACATGTACGGACCCGTAAATTCCTCGCACAGATCGAGCGCATCGTTCCGTAGGACACATGGGTAGATAGGACAAGCCCAAGGGGTATCCCTTGGGCTTGTGTCAGCAGAAAATAAGAAGTGAGGCTCAGACAATATACGTCATAGCAATAATACAAGGCCTGATGAAAACTGCGCTAAGTAGGAATTGTGTTATATTATTTTTAAGATAAGTCTAATGCAAATCACATATCTACGCACCATATGTGTTGTGTGCCTTCCCTTTTTTCTGCGGCTTGGCGGCAGCGCAATGGACAACTTTCTTCCGGTGCTGCTGCTCCGGAACAGGCATTACATGGATGGGCTTGCCGCAAATCTTGCATCCCCGCATAGCCAGCATAACGTCCTCCAGCACCTCGGCAGGAACACGGACGGTGGAAAAGGATTCAGATATCTGCACCTTACCCATGTCGCGGGAACTGATACCTGCCCGCTCTGTGACAGCACCGATGATGTGCCGATCCATGACCCTGTTGGCCGATCCAATGTTGATGACAAAGGCAGCCATGGGACGGTGCTCCTGCACCTTTGCCTTTTTTCCCGAAGCGGTGGGGACACTCAGGTCCTTCAGCGCAAGGGTATCATGGAGATAGGAAAGGCCCATCAGCGTGGCGGCAATGCGCTCCGGCGTATGTCCGCGTCGAATCAGTTCCTCCACCATTTCCGTGTGGAAAGGCAAGGGATCCGACTCCATGGCGCGCTCCAGGTCCTTCAGGGTCCTTTCGCGGTGGGCCTGTTCAATGTCGGAAACTCTGGGCAGGGGAATTGCATCAATGCCAGAACGGGTACGAGCGGCCAGCCGCTGCAGCTGCAATACCTGCGCCCGGCCGCAGCAGAGGGTAATCGCTGTTCCGGCCCGACCGGCCCGGCCGGTGCGTCCGATGCGGTGGACATAGGAATCGGGCTCTTTTGGAATATCGAAATTTATCACGTAGTCCAGATCACTGACGTCGATACCACGGGCCGCCACGTCGGTGGCTACTAAGATGGAAACGCGGCCTTTTCGGAAACCATTCATGACCGTGGTGCGCTGCAACTGCTTCATATCTCCGTGCAGACCTTCCACCGAGAATCCGGCTGCGCTGAGCCGCTCGGTCAGCTCGTCCACCATGGTTTTAGTATTGGAGAAGATGAGAGCGCGGCGGGGTTGATAATAATGGAGCAGCAGTGTCAGAGCCTCGGGCTTCTGCCTGGGCGGTACCTCCACATAGACTTGCCTGATGTTTTCCAGCGTAATCTGTTCCCGGTTGATCTCAATGCGAATCGGACTGCGCTGGAACTGCTGGGCAATGGTCAAAATCTCCTCCGGGATGGTGGCGGAGAACAGAACGATCTGCCGATCTGCCGGCACATCCTGCAAAATGACCTCGATATCCTCCCGGAAGCCCATGTTCAGCATCTCGTCAGCCTCATCCAGAATTACCAGTTTCAGATGACTCAGGTCCAGGGTGCCCCGGCGCATATGATCCATAATACGGCCGGGGGTGCCGATGACTAGGTTGGCAGACTGCAATTCCCGGAATTGTCCCCGATAATCTGCGCCGCCAAAAATATCAGCCACTTTTACATAGGGGAGGTGATGGGCTAGCTTGCGGATTTCCTCTCCACACTGGTGCGCCAGTTCCCGGGTGGGGGAAAGCACCAGGACCTGCACGTTCCAGGCATCAGCCAAGATGCGCTCCACAGCGGGAATACCGAAAGCCACCGTTTTTCCGGTGCCGGTTTGGGAGCGGGCCAAGACATCCGCGCCGGTGCGGATCAGCGGGATGGACTCAGCCTGAATGTCTGTGGCTTCTGTAAAGCCCATCTCTGTCACCGCTTCCAGCAGTTCCGGGGAAAGAGCGAGTTGGGAAAAGGTTTGATTTGTCATGAATATCCTCGTTTCAATGAATTAAATATCCTGCTCAGCGACCGTCTCTACCTTTTCGGTTGAAGACTTTTTAAGTAGGCTCTTTTGGTACTATAAAAAGCGTAAGTGTAGGACGCCGACGGGCGTTTCACATTTGCGCTTATTCTTTTACAATAAGGGAAGTAATTGGTCTGGCGTGGCGCTTTATGGAGCGAAGCCTCCGGCAACAAAACTGTCAGCCATCCCTTGTTGTAAACATTCGATTAGGCAGGTTGAAACCCATACGGGCTTTCGTGTAACGAACCAAACTGAATCGCAATAAGTGCAGATGGGATTACAATTACAAAACAATCATTCAGGAGGGTTCAACATGACAAGCGTAGGCATTGATGTATCAAAAGGCAAGAGCACCGTCTGTATTCTCAGGCCATACGGAGAAGTGGTTGCTTCCCCATATGAAATACAGCACACCGAACCGGAGCTTCGTGCATTGGTATCCCATATTCAATCCATAGAAGGAGAAGTCAGAATTGTAATGGAGGCTACTGGAGCATACCATTTGCCGCTGCTTTCCAGTTTCAAAGATGCAGGCATGTTTGTGAGTGTAATCAATCCATTGGCAATGAAAAAGTATGCTTCAACAGCAATACGCAAAGGCAAAACGGATAAATTGGATTCTGTCCGTATCGCGAACTATGGAATTGATCACTGGTTTAAGCTCGCGGACTACACGTTGCCAGATGAGTTATATGCGCAGCTTAGGCTCCTGGGGCGGCAATATGCACACTACATTACAATCCGTATTGAGTGTAAACTGGCCTTGACCGATCTGTTGGACAGGACCATGCCTGGGATAAAAACATTGCTCAGCGGCAAGCGCTCAGAGGAACCAACAAAGGACAAACTTAGTGACTTCGTAGCAGAATACTGGCATTTTGACAACATTACTAAAAAAAGCGAGGTTCAGTTCATCCATAGTTATTGTGCTTGGGCAAAAAAGAAAGGATACCACGCAAGTGAACCCAAGGCGAAAGCAATTTACGCCCTGGCTTGCAATGGTATCCCCACTTTGCCCTCCAGTGCCGCATCGACCAAAATGTTAACGCTGGAAGCCGTGAGAGTCCTGAAAGAAGTGAACAAGACTCTGGAAACCATTTTAACACAAATGCAGGCGCTTGCAATCACTTTGCCTGAATACGATATTGTTCGTGCCATGAACGGTGTGGGCGACGTCTTAGCGCCAAGGCTCATTGCTGAGATTGGCGATGTGCGCTGTTTTCATAGCGGCAGCGCACTGATTGCATTCGCTGGAATTGACTCGCCGCCGTTTCAATCAGGAAGCTTTACGGGTACACGACGTAAAATTTCCAAACGTGGGTCTTCACTGCTTCGGAAAACCGGGTACGAGGTAATGAAATGCCTTAAGACAGTAAAGCCGGCTCAAGACAATGCAGTATATCTTTATATGCTGAAAAAGGAGGCTGAAGGCAAGCCGAAGAAGGTTGCAAAGATTGCTGCCCTCAACAAGTTTCTGCGCATCTATTACGCCCGTGTAAGCGAGGTATACGCAAGCTAAAAAAACCATTATTTCTTAGGCCAGCGGCTCGCCGATGGTCTGCTTTGCTATGCCTAAATTACAATCATATTTTTATTCAGCCTGCCAAGATTTGTCCTTGACTTTTCTTAGCAGGTTTTACAGGGGCCTTTTTCTTGGATGCGGCTTTCTGTTCAAGCAAAGTGTGCTGCTTCTCCTCTTCTGCAAGGCGCTTATTTCGCTCTGTCTCCGCAAGAGTTTGAATCAACTGCAGTTCATTGCTCATCCGTTCTTTTATAGACGGGTCGCACAAATCGAGAAATAATTTAAACGCCGAGGGGTAAAGAAATTTCTTTGAGCCATATTTCTTTGAAAACTTGACCGTCACGGTTGATGAATCCTGCGCAGTAATCGTTCCCGTTCCAAATTTCAGATGATTTACCTGTTCATGCATGACATTCATTTCAACTTACCTTCCGATCCAATTTTATTCGTGCGGCGACATGCTCAGCCGCTTCCTTTTTAGAGATGTCAAGCGCAGCAGCCAACTCTCCAAATAGGAGGTCTTCTCCGCGCCTCATATATTTCTCATCTACTGAACCAAATTTTTGCTGCTTATGATCAGCAATTCGCTTTTTATCATAAATGGATATTGTCAGCTTTATTAGATCCAGACACTCATGCGTTTTTAGAAATGCCTCATAGTGGTCGGTGAGTTGACCTAATTTGCAGTTATAATAGGCTTTTGTTCCAATTGTTGGAATTAAGTCAAGGAGCCTATTTGCTTCGCTACTTGAAATAATTGGGCGCATAAACACTTTTGTAATATCAACCGGCACCAAAATTATATAGTTTTGCTGATATAGCGGCTTAAAAACATAGAACTTCAGATGACGGCGGAACTCAACTGTTCGTGTAGTAATTCCTGTTACCTTACATACACCGGTGCTTCCATAGAAGACGAGATCTCCAACTTGATACACTTCGCGTTACCTCCTAAGTTTGACGATGACATTCATGAGCGAAAATCCTATAATTAGGACGGTGACGCGAAACAGAATCCTGTTCCGCGTCATCGAGCTTGGCTATTCTGTTATGCGATATGAACGTTAACTGCTCTGAATTTACGGCCATCCTTCGGGTCTTTTTCAATGTCAAAAGTTACCTTTTGTCCATCTTCAAGAGATTTGTAGCCGTCTGATGCAATCGCTGAAAAATGAACGAATACGTCCTCTTCGCCATTGTCATTTGAAATGAATCCAAAGCCTTTCTCAGAATTAAACCACTTTACTGTACCACTATTCATTCGGTACCTCCTTAAATTCGCTCATATAAAACAAAACTCACACATTTTGCAGAACATCAAAACAATGTCTTACAAAATATGTGAGTACAAAGAATTATATTGAGTTTTTTCATTTTAACATATTAAGTTCCGTTTGTCAACAGCTGATTCTTACAAATTTTAATAGAAAACCCAAATGGAGCCTCAGGTCTATCAGAACTGTTATTTGAACTGCGTGTTATGAATAGTGAATCATCCGAGGTCAGGCATAAGGAATGGAGGGATATCATAGAAGTGCAGAGGGCAAACACCCCAAAAGTGATAGAATCAAAGGAAGAACAAGGTGGTGTTTGCAATGCGCAAATATGACAAGGAATTCAAAGAAGAAGCGGTCAAGCTGTCCGATGAAATCGGCGTGAAGCAGGCGGCGGCACAACTGGGCATTTCGTACTACTCTCTGGCGGAGCGGCGGCAAAAGCGAAAGGCATTTGGAGACCACGCCTTCGTCGGCAGCGGCATTCGCCGCGACGCGCCGCTTTCCGAGAACGAACGCCGGCTGATAAAGGAAATCGCCGAGCTGCGGAAAGCCAATGAGATTCTCAAGGATGCGCTGGGTTTTTTCGCCAAAGACCGGAAACGGTAAAGCCGGAGCGGTTGTATGAGTACATCACGCTGCGCCGTGAGCGGTTCTGCGTTCATGCTATGTGTCGGGTTGTGAAAGTCAGTGAGTCCGGGTACTACCGCTCTTTGCAGTCGGCTGGCAAGCCAAAACCATGGCAGCTGCTTCTGGTCAAAATACGAGAGATTTATAATGAAAATCCGGACAATGACAATTTGGCGTTGGCCGAATCCTTCTGGCGCTTACACAGCGCGGTATTGCGGTAAGCCGCAGCAGCGTACGGCGGGCCATGAAACGTGGAGGTTTGCTCCATCGTTCTTCTCGTCGCTCCAGCAGTCTGACAAAAGCAGACTTGGCTGCGCAGAAGGCGGAGAACCTGATTCACCGGGATTTTACCGCAGACGCCCCTAACCGGAAGTGGCTGACAGATATCACGCAGATCCAGTGTCAGGACGGCAAGCTGTACATAGCGGCAGTTCTGGACTGTTATAACGGAGAGATCGTCGGTCTTGCCATGGATGACAACATGAAGAAGGAGCTGTGTATCCGGGCGTTTCGGTCTGCCTGCCAGGCGCAGGGAGCCTATGGAATGACCCTGCACAGCGACCGCGGAAACCAATTTACCAGCTCCTCATTTCAAAAGGTGCTGGCGCAATACGGCGCGGTTCAAAGCATGAGCGGTACGGGACACTGCTACGACAACGCCAGGATGGAGAGCTTTTTTGCTACGCTGAAGAAAGAAAAACTCTATCGAATCCGGACGGAGCAGATGCCCATGGCACAGGTTAAGAGCATCGTGTTCCGGTACATCATGACCTACTATAACCGCCGGCGAATCTACACTGCCAACCCCGGCGGCCTGCCGCCGGCCATGTATCGCCAGGCCGCCAGAGGCCTGGCCGCATAAGCCGCAGATTTCGGGTGTTCACATTCTGCATGGTTCTTGACTTCTCCAGAAGGCAGCATGTGATACATCCACAAACTTCCTGACGTTGGATAATTCCATAGCACGAAACCGCAACCTATGAGGAAAGTACAATTTCTCTTGCTTGATTTCTGACAAGCCATAGTATCCACAAAAGCCTCTCAAGTCAGGGATTCCAGCGATAGGAAAAAGGGAAATTATAGTTTTAGAGGTCTCGATTAATAAACAGCTTTTCTTTTTTTGCTATTTGTGGTATACTATTTTAGTAGTTATCAAAAAAGCAAAGCGGTTCCCGTTGATTTTGATTGACGGAAACGGTTTTGCTTTTTTTGAGTCGTACAAAGTAGACAGCATCTATGCCGTGGACATGAATGCCGTTTATTCTGATATTTTAGAATGAAGAGAACAAAATGACATTTAAAGAACTGAACCTCACAGCACCTATCTTAAAGGCGGTTGACCGTCAGGGATACACTACACCGACTCCCATTCAGCAAAAAGCAATTCCTATTCTATTGCAGAAGAGAGACCTGATCGGCTGCGCACAGACCGGCACAGGCAAGACCGCTGCCTTTGCCCTTCCAATTCTCCAGAACCTTGCATCGGAACGGAGAAAAGGAATCAAAGCGTTAATACTGACGCCTACAAGGGAACTGGCTATTCAAATTCAGGAAAACTTTGAGCACTATGGAACCCATCTGCCCCTTCGCTGCACCGTGATCTTTGGCGGTGTCAGCCAGGTGCCGCAAGTTGAAAGACTGCGGCGCGGGGTTGATATCCTGATTGCGACGCCGGGGCGGCTCTGCGACCTGATTAATCAGGGCTATGTTGATATCTCTCAGATTGAAGTTTTTGTCTTGGATGAAGCCGACCGGATGCTGGATATGGGCTTTATCCGAGATGTAAAAAAAGTCCTGAACGCACTGCCAAAGAAACGGCAGACGCTTCTTTTCAGCGCAACAATGCCAAAGGAGATCGAGGTCCTTGCAAACACCATTCTTCACGATCCGGTTACGGTAAAAGTCGATCCCGTGACCAGCACGGCTTCTTCCATTCACCAGCATGTGTACTTGATTGACAAGGGCAATAAGCGCCGCTTGCTGGCAAAGCTGCTTCGTGGCCGTGAGGTTGGAAGCGCGCTGGTTTTCACACGCACAAAGCACGCCGCCGACAAGGTAGTCAAGGAACTGGCCGAGACTGGTATGGTAGCGATGGCTATTCACGGAAATAAGAGCCAGAACGCCAGGCAGACCGCGCTGAAGCGCTTTAAAAGCGGAGATATTAAAATCCTTGTTGCAACGGATATTGCGGCGAGGGGAATTGATATTCCTGAGCTGTCCCACGTGTTTAACTATGAATTACCCAATGAACCGGAAACCTATATTCACCGCATCGGCAGAACTGGTCGTGCCGGTCTGGGAGGCGTTGCCATCAGCTTCTGCGACTATGATGAAATTCCCTATCTAAAAGATATTGAAAAGCTGATGGGGCAAACCATCCCTGAGGAAAAGTCGGAATGGCCAATGACGATTCTGCAAAAGTCCGAAAAGGCGCCACAGAAACGGTATGGCTTTGGTAATCCTCATACGACCGCAACAGCTAAGCCCAGGAGATCGCATGCCCCGGCGTCCGATCCCTTTTCATATGCAAGACCTCACGGTGTATCCGCAAGACAGCATAGCCGCGCGGCGGGTAGCCGAAAGAGACGCGAAAGATGACGGGCACAAAATATAAGTTTTAAACTTCATAGTGCAAGAATTGAGTAAGAGCTTAATCAGAGGTTTAGGCTCCTACTAAATTTTAATATGCGGTCTGCGGGTTCTGAGCGATAAATCCTTTAAATTGCCATGATACTGCGTGGAAGATTTGCATTCGAACTCACTGTACAACAAATGATTATAGGGCAGATCATAGATCGGGTAGAGATTAGTTGCTATTTTGATATTGAAATTGCGTTTCTAAAACCGGCTTATGATCGCTTGAAAGACCAATCGTGAAGATAATCAGCAGTTGTTCGGAATTCCCAAACAACTGAATTTTCAGCCTGCCCTCGACAGAAAAAAGACCGAAGCAATTTTTGCCAGTGCGATTCCAACTCCAGAAAGATTCCTATGTTTTTTACAGTGGATGCGAACCGCTCGCCGGGTACGGTTCGCATCTTTTGGCGGTTTCAGCACATTTCTCTTTCACGCCGAATTGATGAGCTTTGGGATGGTCTCACATCTCATTTTTCAGTGCGGGTAGCCGGGATGCGAACCGAGCGGGGTCCATTTTACCGAAAAAGGCGCAAACACCCGGTTCGCAGGCCCCTGAATATTGGAAAAAAGTTATGAAAAAACGGCTAAATCATTCGATTTAGCCGTTTTCATGGTGGAGACGAAGAGGATCGAACTCTCGACCTTACGGATGCGAACCGTACGCTCTCCCAGCTGAGCTACGCCCCCAAGTTGTGTAATCTGTTCAGTTTTCGAAATTTGCTTTGTGCAAGTTGTCAAGTGGTCAGGGCCCGCTTTGCGGATAGCTTGCTCTCCCAGCTGAGCTACGCCCCCAAATTGCACAACCTGTGCAATATCTTTATGATCGGATACATACTGCAATAAGACTGCGGATTCGAGATGAAAAGTGTTTTCAAAACATCAAAAATATGCCCGTGCTCAGAGACAAGAAATATTATAACATGATTTTAAAAAATGTAAAGTGAAATTTTCAGAAATACTTTTCTAAACGCTGCCAGCGGCTTAGCAAAACGTAAATGGCTGATAAATTGTATTGGGAAGTGAAGAAACACTACCAAACCGAAAAAAGTTATGGTATACTACTATAATTGAAATAAAAAGAGCTCCGGGGTCCGGCCGGGGCGGCAAAAGGAGAGTGAAAGCGTTGAAAAAGAAGCTGGGGTTGATGGCAGTTTTGACCCTTTTGCTGGCGCTCTGCCTCTTTTTGAGTGGCTGCACTGAGCTGAAACTGGGGACGGTGGAAGATCTTTATTGTCTGCCGAGCCTTCCTGACGAGTATCAGGATCTGGAGGCCAGTATCAACGCTCTGATCGAAGACGGTGCGGAATATGCCGCGCCGTCGTCCGGCTCCAACATCCAGCCGGTGCAGTTGGTGGATCTGGACGGGGACGGACAGGAGGAAGCTCTGGCGTTCATGCGCAAGCCTACCGAAGACAAACCGCTGAAAATCTATATTTTCAGCGCAAAGAGCGGCAGCTATCAGCAGTCCGCGGTGATTGAGGGAGTTGGCAGCGCAATTTTCAGCATCGTGTACAGCGATTTGGATGGAGATGGCTGTACGGAGCTGGCGGTGGGATGGAAGACTGCCTCCGAAATGCAGGTGCTGTCCATTTATACCCTGCGGAACGGCCAGCCGGAGGAAGTGCTGTGTACCACCTATGTCAAATACGCTTTGACCGATCTGAATGGAGACGGCCGCAACGAGCTGGTGACTTTCCACGCCGACACGGAAGGGATGGGCATTGCGGAAATGTACACCTGGCAGGATGGAACCATGGCGCTGAAATCCTCATCCAAAATATCCGTCACCATGGTGGAACTGAGTAATCTCGGGAGGGTGGTAACGGGCGCCGTTCAGGACGGAACGCCGGCCCTGTTCGTGGTGGGCGTGGTGGATTCCACGACAGAGATCACGGATATTCTGGTTGCCAGGGATGGAGAACTGAGAAATATTGTGCTGTCCAACATCACCGGCGCGTCCACGGAGGTGGCCCGGTTTTTGTCGCTGTACCCCACGGATATCAACGGCGACAAGATCACGGAGGTGCCGGTCCCGGTGCTGCTGGCCGGGTCCGACGAGTCCCAGGACTATTACTGCATCGAGTGGCAGAGCTATGACACCACGGGCGTGTCCACGCGGGTGGAGTCCACCTATCACAACGTGGAGGACGGCTGGTATCTGGTGGTGCCGGAGAGCTGGATGGGTCAGGTGCTGGTGCGGCGGGAGTCCGGAGCGGAGGAGTCCACAGTGACTTTCTCTTACCGCGACGGCAGCGAACTCCGGGAGTTTTTGAAAATCAGCGCCATAACCGGAGACAGCCGCGAAATCAAGGCCGTCCGGGGCGGACGGTTCATTCTCAGCCGCCGCGCCAAGACGATTTACTCCGCGGAGCTGCTGGAGGCCAACGATTCCTGGCCATCCGGCATGACGGAGGATGAACTGCGTGCCACTTTCAGCCTCATCACGGCGGAGTGGCTGGCAGGCGACAACTAAAGATACTGAGAAAGGACGGAGTCATTTATGAAGAAGGTTCTGGTGCTGGAGGACGAGTCCAGCATCCGCAGTTTCATCGTCATCAATCTGCGCCGGGCGGGTTACGACGCCATCGAGGCGGAGACCGGCGAGGAGGCGCTGGAGCGGCTGCGGGACAACCCGGACATCACGGTGGCGCTGCTGGATATCATGCTGCCGGGGATTGATGGCTTTGAGGTTTGCCGCCGGATCCGGGCCACCAATACGAAGATCGGCATCATCATGCTGACTGCCAGAACTCAGGAGATGGACAAGGTGACGGGCCTGATGACCGGGGCGGACGACTATGTGACAAAACCCTTTTCTCCGGCGGAACTGACCGCTCGGGTGGACGCCCTGTTCCGCCGGGCGGGGGGCGAGGAGCCTGCTCCGGCGGGGGAATTGAACCAGCCGCCCTTCCTGCTGAATACCCGGAACCGGACACTGGAGAAAAACGGCCGGCGAATAAAGCTGACGCAGGTGGAGTATTCCATTATGAAGATGTTTATGGAGAATCCCGGAAAGGCTCTGAGCCGCGAGGAGATTTTGGATACGGTCTGGGGCCGGGACTATTTTGCAGAGCTGAAGATTGTGGATGTGAATATCCGGCGGCTTCGCCTGAAAATCGAAGACGACGTGACGAATCCAACGTTTATTACAACGGTTTGGGGATACGGCTATAAGTGGGGCCTGTAAAAGCGCGGTAAAACACGAAAAAGAGGTCGGAGAGTCATGCCGAAGACGGGCAGAGGCAAGAAAAAAAAATATTTGCACATCAGCGGACTGCGCCAGAGATGGATTATCAATACCATCATGCCGGTGTTTGTCTTGCTGATGCTGATTGTGACGCTGTTTTCCGCCGGCGTTGCCAGTTATTACTACAGCGGGATGCAGCGGGGACTGGAGATTCGGGTTCAGGATGCCGCGGACTCCTTCAACAGCTACTTTATGAACAGCTACACAGAGTATTATCAGATGGCGGTGTACAGTACGGATTCCTTTGATGACAAGGACCGTATTGAGCTGCAGTTTATCAGCCCCAGCGGTCGCATCCAGGCGTCCAGCTACGGACTTACCGTGGGGACGTCTCCCCGGACCAGCGATATCACGGACGCGGTTTCCACCGGGAAAAAGGCCGTGTTCCAGGGAAAGGACCCGGCTACGGGAGAGAGCATCCTCTCCGTTGCCTACCCGCTGATGTTCAATGACCGGGTGGTGGGCGTCATGCGGCTGGTGACGGCGTTGCGGGATGTGGATCGACAGGTGTTGCTGTCGGTGTTGGCGGTCTTTTTGATCGCGGCGGCCTGCATGGCCATGGTAGTGGTCTCCAACCTGCTGTTTATCAACCGGGTGGTGGAGCCAGTGGCGGTGGTGTCCGATGCGGCAAAACGGATTTCCGCCGGAGGTTACGGAATTCAGATTGAAAATCGGTATACTGATGAGTTGGCGGGGCTGGTGGACAATATCAACGACATGTCTTTGAAAATCGGCCAGAATGAGAAAATGAAGACCGAGTTTATCTCCTCCGTGTCCCACGAACTGCGCACGCCCCTCACCGCCATCAACGGCTGGGGCGAAACGATTCTGGCGGACCCATCCGGCGATCCGGTGCAGATGAAAAAGGGCATCCGCATCATCCTGCGGGAGGCCCGGCGGCTGAGCACTATGGTAGAGGAGCTGTTGGAGTTTTCCAAGATGGAGGATGGGCGCTTCACCCTGCGGGTGGAGTCGGACGTGGACCTTCAAAGCGAGTTTGAGGATGCCATCTTCACCTATCGGGAGCTGTTCCGGCAGGAGGGGATTGAACTGGAATACGATGCCGCCGACGAGGCGCTTCCCCCCATCTCCGCGGACCCCGAACGGTTGAAGCAGGTGTTTTGCAACGTGCTGGATAACGCGGCCAAGCACGGCGGTTCCGGCAAGCGGATCGCTGCCTCCGTCACCGCGGAAAACGAATACGAGGTGGTCCGGGTGCGGGATTTCGGCCCCGGCATTCCGGAAGCGGAGCTGCCCTACGTGAAACAGAAATTTTACAAGGGCTCCTCCAAGGCCCGCGGCAGCGGTATCGGTCTTGCCGTGTGCGACGAGATTGTCACGCTCCATAACGGTAAATTCGACATCGCCAACGCCGAGGGCGGCGGCACGGTGGTCACCATCCGTCTGCCCATGGGAAATTGAAAAAACCGCCTTCGCGCCGAGCTACCCAAGGGCGGCCGGCGCGCGGGCGTTTATGCTGTGCGGAAGATGACGACGGCAAAATAAAGTAGAACAAATGTTGCATATAGTTCGAATTTGTGCTATTCTAAGCAAATAGAAAGGAACACATATGGCAGAGAACAATTCCTGCGCTTTCCGGACCAGCATCGGCGGACAGGCGCTGATCGAGGGCATTTTGATGCGCGGACCGGAGAGACAGGCCATTGTCGTGCGGGACCAGGACGGAAATCTGGTGGAAAAGGTGGAAGAGCTCCATCTCATCAAGGAGAGGCATCCGGCTCTGGGCTGGCCGATGGTGCGGGGCACCGTGAATTTTTTGGACTCCATGGTAAAGGGCGTAAAGGCTCTGATGTACTCGGCGGATTTCTATCCGGAGGACGAGGCGGCCAAGCCGTCCAAATTTGATCTGTGGCTGGAAAAACACCTTTCAAGCAAAAAGCTGGAGGGAGCTCTGGTGGCGGTGGCCACCACGCTGGGCGTGGGCATGTCGGTGCTGCTCTTTCTGGTTTTGCCCACGTTTATTACCGGAGGCATCCTGCACTTTTTTCCGGGCTTTCCCCTGTGGGGGCGCAACGTGGTGGAGGGCGTTTTGAAGATCGCCATCTTTATGATCTATCTGATCGCCTGCTCCAAAATGAAGGATATCTACCGGGTGTTTCAGTATCACGGCGCGGAGCATAAGACGATCTTCTGCTATGAGGCGGGCCTTCCGCTGACGGTGGAGAACGTACGCATCCAGCCGCGACACCATCCCCGCTGCGGCACAAGCTTCCTGTTCGTGGTGATCTTTGTGTCCATTCTGGTGTCCTCCGCGGCGTTTGGTATCTGGCCGATTACCAACGTGTGGCTGCGGACACTGGTGCATCTGCTGCTGCTGCCGCTGGTGGTGGGCATCACCTATGAGTTCAACCGCTGGGTGGGCCGCAGCAACTCCGGCCTTGCCCACGTTTTGACTGCCCCCGGCATGTGGATGCAGAATTTTACTACCAACGAGCCGGACGACTCCATGATCGAATGCGCCATTCGCTCACTGGAACTGGTCCTGCCCGACAAAAAGGGGCAGGACGCATGGTGAGACAGGCTTTCTGAGAAGGGTGAAGCAGAGTGACCACGACCTATAACAATTTATTTATGGATCTCCGGGCCGGGCTGAGGGCTGCGGGGGTGGAGATGGCGACCTTGGAGGCCCGGGAGCTTACGTGCTTCGCCACCGGCAAGAGCCGGGAGGAGTTGGTCCGGGACGGGGCACTGTACGCCTCGCCGGAGCTGGAGCGGCGGGCGCACGATCTGCTGAAGCGGCGGCTGGCGGGAGAGCCGGTTGCATACCTGATCGGCGAGTGGGAATTCTATGGATTGCCGCTGGATATCTCCACTGACGTTCTGATACCCCGGACCGATACGGAGGTGCTGGTGTCTCAGGCCATTGACTTTTGCCGGACGCTGGGAGAGTGCCGCGTACTGGACCTGTGCGCCGGGAGCGGATGCGTGGGGCTGGCGCTTGCCAGCCAGGTGCAGCGGGCCCGGGTGGTACTGGGAGAGGTGAGCGAGGCGGCGCTGAAAATCTGCCGCCAGAACATCCGGCGCACCGGCCTTTCCGGACGGGCGGTCTCCATGCAGATCGATGCGCGCCGAAAGCCCTCGCCCGCGCTGGGAGAGTTCCGGTGCATCGTGTCCAATCCCCCCTACATACCTGCCGGAGATATTGATACGCTGGACCCGGCGGTGCGGGACTACGAGCCCCGTCTGGCGCTGGACGGAGGGGAGGACGGACTGGATTTCTACCGGGATATCGTGGAGAAGTGGCGTCAGGCGCTTTCCCCCGGTGGGCGGCTGTATTTCGAGGTGGGCGCTGGTCAGGCGGACCGTGTCCTGCGAATCATGCGCTCCGTTGGTTTTGGGGATATCCAGGTGGTGAAGGACACCAACGACACCCCACGCGTTGTGTTCGGGACACTGTGTACGTCGGTTTGAGACGTATTCGGGCAAGCGGGCGGTGGAGATCGAAAGAGAACAGTCTAAACTGAATTATGTGTTTTGTCTAAACCTCAAAGGATATAAGAGCATCGCCTGAAAAACAAGGAGGAAGAGAGCATGGCAAAAGATAAAGCGGCGGCGTCCTCGCTGCCGGATAAGAAAGCGGAGCCGGCGTCGGACAAGGAGCAGGCCATCAAGACCGCCATTTCCCAGATTGAAAAAGCCTATGGCAAGGGGGCCATCATGCGTCTGGGCGACCGGGCGAACCTGGAGATCGACACCATTTCCACCGGGTCGCTGTCGCTGGATCTGGCGCTTGGCATCGGGGGCCTTCCCAAGGGCCGCATCATTGAGATCTACGGGCCGGAGTCCTCCGGCAAGACCACGCTGGCCCTCCATGTGGTGGCTCAGGCCCAGAAAAAGGGCGGTGAGGTGGCCTTTGTGGACGCCGAGCACGCGCTGGACCCCACCTATGCCCGGGCGCTGGGCGTGGACATTGAAAACATGCTGATCTCCCAACCGGACACCGGCGAACAGGCTCTGGAAATCACCGAGGCGCTGGTGCGCTCTGGCGCCATCGATGTAGTGGTGGTGGACAGCGTGGCAGCCCTGGTTCCCAGGGCGGAGATTGAGGGCGATATGGGCGACAGCTATGTGGGCCTTCAGGCGCGGCTGATGAGTCAGGCCCTGCGAAAGCTTACCGGCGCTATCGGCAAGACCAACTGCATCGTCATTTTCATCAACCAGCTGCGGGAAAAGGTGGGCGTCGTGTACGGTAATCCCGAGGTCACCACCGGCGGCCGCGCCCTGAAGTTCTATGCCTCCGTCCGCATCGACGTGCGCCGGATTGAGGCTCTGAAAAACGGCTCGGAGCTCATCGGCAACCGCACCCGCGCCAAAGTGGTGAAAAATAAAATGGCGCCCCCGTTCCGGGAGGCCGAATTCGACATCATGTATGGCGAGGGTATCTCGCGCTACGGCGAGCTGATTGATCTGGGCGTGAAACTGGATCTGGTGCAGAAGGCCGGGTCCTGGTTCTCCATGGGCGAGACCCGCATCGGTCAGGGCCGGGACGCCGCGAAAAATTATCTCAAAAACAATCCGGAGGTGGCAGAGCAGCTGGATGCGGATATCCGCAAAAATTTTGATAAGCTGCTGACCGGCCAGTCCCGGGCCGCCGCTAAGGCCGCGGGTCGGGCGGTGGATGTGACCGCCGACGATTTCAACGATGAAAATTGACCGCCTGGAGCGCTCAAAGCATGTTGACCGCCGTGTCCTGGTGTTTTTGGAGGACGGGTCCCTTCTGAAAGTCACGGAGCAGGAACTGCTGGACTTCGGCCTCCGGGCCGGAGATGATTTGGACAGTGAGACGCTGGAACGCCTGAAAAACGCCGCCTCCGGCTCCGACGCAAAGGCCAGGGCCGCCGCCATGATCGGGCGGCGGGCCATGTCCCGCCGGGATCTGGAGCGGAAATTGGCTGAGAAAGGCGCTTCTCAGACGGAGGCGCGGTACGCCGCCGAATGGCTGGAGGCCATCGGCGCTCTGAACGACGCGGAGTATGCCGCGCTGCTGGTGCGGCACAGCGCGGATCTGGGGTACGGTCCCGGCCACTATCGGGACGAGCTTTTTAGGCACGGTATCCACCGGGACCTGTGGGAGGAGGCCATGGACGCCGCCCCGGACCCGGTGGAGCTGATCGAAGCATATCTCCGGGACCGTTTCCGCAAGGGGCTGCCGGACGAGCGGGAGCGCAGGCGCGCCGCCGACGCTCTGGCCCGTCGGGGTTTTGGCTGGAGTGACATAAAAGCGGGGCTTGCGGAGTGGACAGAGCTTTCGGTGGAGGATAGCGGCCGCCTTTGAAATAGTCCGGCATCGCCGCGAAGCGGCTCTGCCGGAGCGAATGCCCCTTTGGGCGCGGTCCCAAGGAATCAAAACCCAAGCATTGGAGGAAGTATTTTGAGTTACAGTGTTGCGTTTATCTCTCTGGGCTGTGCGAAAAATCAGGTGAACTGCGAACAGATGATGGCCACGGTCACGGCGGCGGGACACACCGTCGCCGCCGACCCCGCCGGAGCGGACGTGGCGGTGGTAAACACCTGCGGCTTTCTGGCCTCCGCCTGCGAGGAGGCCATTGACCATATTCTTAAGATGGCGGAGCTGAAAAAGGCGGGAAAGCTGAAAAAAATTCTCGTCACCGGCTGTATGGCCCAGCGGTATCAGGAGGACGTGCTGGGTGAGCTGCCGGAGGTGGACGGTATTCTGGGCACCGGCAGCTACGGCGACATTGCCGTCGCTGTGGACGCGGTGATGGCCGGGGAGCGGCCCTGCCGTTTCGGAAGTATTCACACGGCGGAACAGGAGGGGGACCGGGTGCTGTCCACGCCGCCATGGTACGCATATCTGCGTATCGCGGAGGGCTGTGATAATCACTGCGCCTACTGCGTGATTCCCTCCTTGCGGGGCAAGTACCGCAGCCGCCCCATGGAGCACTTGCTGGAAGAGGCCCGGGGCCTTACGGACCGGGGCGTAAAGGAATTGATTGTCATTGCGCAGGATATCACCCGGTACGGTACGGACCTGACGGGGAAGCACGAGCTGGCTCATCTTCTGCGGGAACTGTGCAAGCTGAACTTCCACTGGATCCGGCTCCACTACCTCTATCCGGACGAGATTACGGACGAGCTGATCGAAACCATCGCGGCGGAGCCGAAGATTTTAAAGTATATCGACCTTCCGATCCAGCACTGCAATGATGCGATCTTAAAGGCCATGAACCGCCGGGACACCAAGGCGGAGCTTATGACGTTGCTGGCAAAGCTCCGGGAGAAGATTCCCGGTCTGGTGCTGCGCACCAGCATTATCGCGGGCTTGCCGCTGGAGGATGACGCAGCCTTCGAGGAACTGTGTGAATTTCTGCGGGAGACGAAGATCGAGCGGGCGGGCGTGTTTCCGTTTTCTCCGGAGGAAGGGACTCCGGCCGCCAAGATGGACCACGTGGATGCGGAGGAGACCAGGCATCGGGCAGAGCTTCTGGTGGATGTACAGTCCGACGTGATCGACGGATACAACGAATCCGTTTTAGGTACTGTCCGGGAGGTGCTGTGCGAGGGATTCGATTCCCAGTCCCAGCTTTACTACGGACGGAGCTACTCGGAGTCCCCTGACATCGACGGGCGCATCTGGTTTCATGCGGATCAGGTTCAGCCGGGGACGTTTGTGGGCGTCCGCCTCACCGGGACCATGGACGGCGAGCTGACGGGAGAAAAGGAGTGAAGTCCCGTGAATTTACCCAATAAACTAACGGTCTTGCGCATTTTTCTGATTCCCGCGTTTATGGTTGTGTTGCACTGGGGGTTTCCCGGTGCGAATTATGTGGCGTTGGTTCTCTTTATTCTCGCCAGCCTGACCGATCTGCTGGACGGAAAGATCGCCCGAGCCAGAAACCTGGTCACGGACTTCGGCAAGTTTGCAGACCCTCTGGCGGACAAGATGCTGGTCACTGCCGCCATGCTCTGGTTTGTGGAGATTGGGCAGATGCCCGCCTGGGCGCTGCTGATTGTTATTTGCCGTGAGTTTGCCGTCAGCGGCCTGAGAATGTTGGCATCCGACGCTGGGCGGGTCATCGCCGCCGGGTGGTCCGGCAAGGTGAAGACGGCTTCTACCATGGTCTGTGTAGTGCTGATGTTCCTGCCCATTCCGGCGGTGGTGAACACCGTCTGCGTGTGGGTGATCGTACTGACCACGCTGTACTCCGGCGTGGAGTATTTTATGAAAAATAAGGACGTGTTTCGGTCCATGTGAGAAAAGTTCCCATCTCTTTTCAAAAGAGATGGGAACTTTTTTTGCGATATGAAATGCCGGAAAGCCTCCTGCTGCCATGCGTTTATGAATTGCGTGTGCTTGAGCACTCAAATTTTCCGCAGATTCCTTACGCGCCGCCAGACAGCCGCTTCAGGATTTCCGCCGCGGAAAGCGCCGCATAGCCGTCCGGGTCGGTGAGGACGCCGCTGCCGTCCAGCGCCCAGCGGAACACGCCGCCGGAGAAATCCGTATAGGCGGCATAGGACTTTTGCACCGGCGCGTAGCGCCGGTACCATGCGGGACAAAGCCGTTTCATAGCCTCTTCCGCCAAAGCCAGCGCCGCGCAGCCGTCCGCGGCGGCTGACAGCGCACTGAGCTGGACGCCTCCGCCGGGACAGCCAACGCGGCTTTCTGAGGGCGTGGAGTGGGCCAGCAGAATACTGCCGTCGCCGCAGATCCCCATACACAGCCAGACGTGTCCCGCCATGCTGCACACATCTCCCGGACGGAGGCCGTCTGCCCGTTCCATCCAGCGGCCCCAGTCCCGATGGGCAAAGTTGCGGGCCATCCGCCGGGCGGGGCAGACATACCCGGAAAGGCCGCTTTTGTTGTGGAGCGTATTGTATACGGTCCAGCCAAGATACCCGGAGCAGTCCAGCCCCGCGTAGTAGTAAGAATTCCGCCCGCCGGCGGGATAGCAGTCACGGTAGCAGTAATATCCGTTCTGCACCTGGAAAAATGAGGACCACTCCGCTGCGGGACCGACGGAGACCGCCTGCGGCCCCGCGCCGGTGTCCTGCCAGTTCCAGCCGCCGCCATAGACATACAGCGTCTGCCCCAGAGGCGTCATGGCGGTGTCCAGCAGGTTTTTCAGCGTCCGCAGGCCGGGGACGGCCTTTGACGGCGCGGCTTTCAGCGGCGGTTTTCCGCAGATCCGGACGGCGTTGACGAGCCCGCATGTAACCTCAAGCTCATAGGTCCTGTCGATTTGAAGCGTGTTTTGCAGCAGAAAATCTCCGGCGGAGGAGACGCGCAGACATCGTTCGACCCCGTCCGCCCGAAAACGGCAGCAGGGGTCCGGCCCGGTTTCCTCGGGCAGCGCGCCTAAGAATACAGCCACCATGGCGTTCCTCCTCTCTTTGGGCATGATTGCCCCAAACCTCCATACTCCGGTCTATGCAGAAAAGAACACCTTGATGATACACCCTTTTAGGCCAACTCACAAAGCCGGAAGCGACGTCCGCCTCTAATCAAATCGAGTGCCCGGCTGAGCCTGCGTGGTAGAAAAGTATCCCGCAAAACCCGGTGGAACGGGTTTTGCGGGAAAGGGAGAGGCGAGGGAACAAGCGAGTCCCCGCCGAAAAGAGGAAACGAAGGATATGGAACCTGACGACGCAGAGCGGTGTTTTTTTAAGGTAAAATCAGACCAGCAGCTCGCACACAAGGTCGGTATATCCGGAGGGGTCATCCAGCGGCAAACCCGCGATCAGCAGCGCCTGGTCATACAGAAGGGAGGCGTACTTTTTGGCTTTTTCCGGGTCGCCCGACACGGCTTTTTCCAGCGCGGAAAAGGCGGGGTGGGAGGTGTTCAGCTCCAAAATACGGTCGGCCTTCAGCTTCTGGTCCGGCTGGACGACGGCAAAATATTTCTCCATCTCAAAGCTCAGCCCCGGTCCGGCGGTGAGGCAGACGGGGTGGGACTTCAGAATTTTGGATGCCTTGACCTCCTTCACCTGATCGCCCAAAGTCTCCTTCACAAAATCGAAAACAGACTTATACTCGCTTTCGCCGGATTCCTCCGGCTTCTTTTCACCTTCGCCAGCGGGGGCGGCGTCGCCGGACAGAGCGGACAGGAACTTCTTCTCTCGATAGGTTGTGAGAGCCTGGGCGGTAAATTCGTCCACATCCTCCGTAAAGTACAGCACTTCCGTACCGGCGTCTTTCAGAGCCTCCAGCTGAGGCAGACGGTCAACGGTTTCCACTGTTTCGCCTGCGGCGTAATAGATGCTCTCCTGCCCCTCCTTCATGCGGGAGACGTAATCCGCCAGAGACACCGGCTTTTTCTCCGTGGAGGAATAGAACAGCAACAGGTCCTGGAGATCTTCTTTATGGGCGCCGAATTCGGACACCACGCCGTATTTCAGCTGACGGCCGAAATTTTTCCAGAATTTGGAGTATTCCTCCGGCTCGTCCTTCATCATTTTGGAAAGGTCGGCTCGGATTTTCTTATCCAGATTGGCGGCGATCACCTTTAATTGCCGGTCATGCTGTAAAAGCTCACGGGAGATGTTCAGACTCAGGTCCGGGGAGTCCACCACGCCCCGAACGAACCGGAAGTATTCCGGCAGGAGGTCGGCGCACTTGTCCATGATGAGCACACCGCTGGAATAGAGCTGCAAGCCCGCCTCAAAGTCCTTGGAGTAGTAATTGAAAGGCTGCTGGGAGGGAACGAACAGCAGGGCTTTGTAGGTCACCGCTCCCTCGGCGGACACCGCGATCACCCGCTGGGGCTCCGCGTAGTCGCTGAACTTGTCCCGATAAAATTTGTCGTATTCCTCTTTTTTCACTTTGGATTTCTGCCGCTGCCAGATGGGAACCATGGAATTCAGAGTTTCCACCTCGCTGTAAGTTTCGTATTCCGGCTTGTCGTCGGGAGAGCCCTCCTTTTTGCGGGTTTTGCTGACCTCCATGCGGATGGGAAAGCGAATGTAGTCGGAGTATTTGCGCACCAGCTCCTGAAGACGCCAGCCCTCCAAAAACTCGCTGAATTTCTCATCGTCGGTGTCGGGGCGGATGTGCATGATGACGTCGGTGCCGACGCTTTCCTTTTCGCATTCTGTGACGGTGTAGCCGTCCGCGCCTGAGGACTGCCACATATAGGCCGTGTCGGAACCGTACTTCTTCGTCACCACCGTGATGTGGTCGGAGACCATAAACGCGGAGTAGAACCCGACGCCGAACTGACCGATGACGTCGGAATCCTTCGCATCGTCCCCAAGTTCCTGTTTGAACTGGAAAGACCCGGAGGAGGCGATGACGCCCAGGTTGTTCTCAAGATCCTCTTTGTCCATACCGATGCCGTTGTCGGAGACGGTGAGAAGGCAGGCGTCCTTGTCCGCCTTGATCTCAATTTTGAAATCTTTGCGGCCAAGGCCGACGCTGTCGTCGGTCAACGCCTTGTAGCAAAGCTTGTCGCATGCGTCGCTGGCGTTGGAGACGATCTCCCGGAGGAAAATCTCGTGATGGGTGTAGATGGAGTTCACCATCAGATCCAGCAGCCGCCTGGATTCCGCCTTGAATTGTTTCTTTGCCATGGATGATACACTCCTTTTTTGTTTTTCTAAACGAATCTATTATAGCATTCTATGAAAAAGAAATAAACATTTAATTATAAATTCCTGCCGTCCTGAGGGGGGGCTGAGCTGCTGGAGAACGCCCCCGCGGCTCTGGGACACGGAAAGAAATGACCAATTTGTAAATTTCCATCGGAAATAGTTGTGAGAAAAGAAAATTGCGAGTAAAATATATTCTAAATCCCGGATGGGATATGTTTTTTGGAAAAGGAGCCTTCCTCTATGGGGTTTATGCAGAGGCTGAAAAATGGATTTGTCCGCCTGATGTACGGACGCAACGGCGTGGATCAGCTGGGAATGGCGACGGTTTGGACCTGTCTGATACTGGACATCGTCTCCATGTTCCTCCAGCGGCGCGCGCCGGTTGCGGGCGCGGTGCTGTATTGGGCAGCCATGGCGCTGTGGGCTTTGGCAATCTTTCGGATGTTTTCAAAGAATCTCTATAAACGGAGGGAGGAGAACAGCCGCTGGATGCAGTTGCGCTGGAAGTTTCAAAGCGGCCGCAAGAGCGCGAAGGAGCGCCATGCCGACAAGGAGCACAAGTATTTCACCTGCAAGAACTGTAAAACGATCTGCCGGGTGCCGGTGGGCAAGGGAAATGTGGAGATCACCTGTCCCAAGTGCGGGGCAAAGATTCGAGGGAAAACTTGATTAAAAAAAGGCGGCCGTCTTTGACGGCCGCCTTTTGGTACCACTTCGGAGAACGCTTCATAAAACACGGAAATTTGTAAAAATTTTCCGTGTTTTCCATAAAAAGACGGTGAAATTCACGAAAGCATAACCCATATTTCGACAGGCCACATTCTTGACGCTCATTTTGACGTGGGGTATAATTAAACTATAAGAAAGACAAGGGCTCGGAGGACCGCGAAAACGATTAACCACCGGCGGATAAAATGTCCCGGTGGGTGAGGAGTGAGGTCATGGCAAAGATGGTACAGGCTTCCAGATTCCATACGGGTACTCTGACAGAGGGGTGGACTTGGTTTGGCGCGCATCCTGCACTCAGGCGGGGCCGGGCGGGCTGGTCGTTCCGGGTCTGGGCACCCAACGCCGCGGCGGTAAGCGTGGTGGGAGATTTCAACCAATGGGATGCCTCCGCGGTGCCGATGAAGCGGGAGGGGGAGACTTGGGTCAAATTTTTGCCGGACCTGCCCCGATATACCTCTTATAAGTATGCCGTGACCGGAAAGGACGGTGTCGTGCGCTTCAAGGCCGACCCCTATGGATTTCACACAGAGACCCGGCCCGCTACAGCCAGCAAACTCTATGACATCACGGGTTTTCCCTGGACCGACGGAAAATTCCGGGAGAAAAAGGGGAACCGTCCCGTCTATACCTCGCCCTTGAACATCTACGAGGTACACCTCGGTTCCTGGCGCAGACCGGAAAGCGGAGAATTTTACGATTACCACACCATTGCCAGGGATCTCGCGGCCTATGTAAAGGACATGGGGTTCAACGCTGTCGAGCTGCTTCCAGTGACGGAGCATCCGCTGGACGACTCCTGGGGCTATCAGTGCACCGGGTACTTCGCTCCCACGTCCCGGTACGGTACACCATTCGATTTTATGTGGTTTGTAAACCACATGCACAAAAACGGAATTTCCGTGATTTTGGACTGGGTTCCCGCCCATTTTTGCAAGGACGAGCAGGGCCTGTACGAGTTTGACGGCACTTGCTGCTATGAGTATTCCGACCCTAAAAAGCGGGAGCACGCCGGCTGGGGGACCCGCGTCTTTGACTACGGAAGGCCGGAGGTGGTCAGTTTTCTGCTCTCATCCGCCCGGTTCTGGCTGGAGGTCTACCACATCGACGGGCTGCGGGTGGATGCGGTGGCCTCCATGCTCTATCTGGACTATGACCGGACGGACGGCCAGTGGACACCCAACAAAAACGGAGGGAAGGAAAATCTGGAGGCCGTCGAATTTCTGCAAAACCTAAACCGTATGGCCTTTTCCGTGGACCCCAGTGCGCTGATGGTGGCGGAGGAGTCCACAGCCTGGCCGTTGGTGACCCGTCCGCCGGAGGCGGGCGGGCTGGGTTTCAATCTGAAGTGGAACATGGGATGGATGAACGATATGTGCCACTATCTGAAGCTGGACCCCTATTTCCGACAGTTCAACCACAGGGATATTACCTTTTCCATGGTGTACGCATTTTCCGAGAACTATGTGCTGCCTCTGTCCCATGATGAGGTGGTACATATGAAGGGGTCGCTGGTGGGCAAAATGCCCGGAGACTATGAAAACCAGCTCCGCTCCCTCCGGGGATTTTACGCCTACCTTCTGGCGCATCCCGGAAAGAAGCTCCTTTTTATGGGCCCGGAGATCGGCCAGTGGCACGAGTGGGACGCAAACGGCCAGCTGGACTGGTATCTGCTGGATGCGGAGATCAACCGCATGACCCAGACATTTTTCCGGGCTGCCAATCGGTTCTATCTAAAGACGCCGGAGCTGTGGGAGGTGGACTTCCAGCGGCAGGGCTTTGAATGGCTGGTTCCGGACGACAACCGCAACAACGTGGCGGTCTTTCTCCGCAGGGATGCCGGGGACCGCGATCTTTTGTGTGCGGTGAATTTCTCGCCCAACTCCTACCCAGACTACCGGGTGGGGGTACCCGATCACCGGCGGTATGTGGAGGTGTTCAATACCGACGCCGGGGAATTCGGCGGCGGCGGATACGGGAATTCGCAGCCGGTGGAGGTGGAGGTCATTCCCTCCCATGGACGGGATTGCTCGATAGCCCTGCGCATCCCGCCGTTTGGAGGTGTGTTTCTCCGGGGCGAGGGGAAGTCCCCAGTGAAAAAGGCGGCGAAGCCCGCGGCAAAAATCGCGGCGGAGAAGCCGGAGAGAACCGCAGAGTCTTCCAAAGCGAATCCAACGGCGGAACGAGAGAAAACATCAGGGAAGAAAGCCGCGAAAAGACCGGCGGCGAAGCCCGGGAAATAAGGAGGCAGAGGCATGAAAAAAGAATGTATCGCCATGCTGCTGGCTGGTGGCCAGGGCAGCCGGCTATATGTGCTGACCGGAGAAATGGCAAAGCCAGCGGTCCCCTTTGGCGGAAAGTACCGTATCATCGATTTCCCTTTGTCTAACTGCGCCAACTCCGGCATCGACACCGTGGGCGTACTGACCCAGTATCGCCCGCTGGAGCTGAACGCATATGTGGACAACGGCCAGACCTGGGATCTGGACAGCAGCACCGGCGGCGTCCACATCCTGCCGCCCTATCAGTCCGCTGCGGGAGGCACCTGGTACAAGGGCACGGCCAATGCCATCTTCCAGAACATCGCATTTGTGGACCGGTACGATCCGAAGTATGTGGTGATTCTCTCCGGCGATCATGTCTATAAGATGGATTACTCCCAGATGGTGGAGCGGCACAAGGAGTCCGGCGCCGCCTGTACGATCTCTGTCATGGAGGTCCCCTGGTCCGAGGCATCCAGATTCGGCATTATGAATGTGGATGAACACGACATGGTGGAGGAGTTCGAGGAAAAACCCGGAAATCCCAAAAGCAATCTGGCCTCAATGGGTATTTACGTATTCACGTGGAAGACCCTGCGGGCCTATCTGGAGGCGGACGAGGCGGACCTCAGTTCGGAGAACGACTTTGGAAAGAACGTCATTCCCGCCATGCTGAGCAGCGGAGAAAAGATGGCGGCCTACCGCTTTGAGGGCTATTGGAAGGACGTGGGGACACTGGAGTCCCTGTGGGACGCCAACATGGATATGCTGTCCCCGGAATCGGGGCTGGACCTGCTGGACGATTCCTGGCCCATCTATGCCAAATCCGTCTCCATGCCCACGGCCTATCTGGGCAGACACGCGCAGGTGAACCACAGTGCCTTTAACCGCGGCGGCGATCTGGAGGGAACCGTTGAAAATTCCGTCCTCTCCGCGGGAGTCAATGTGGAGGAGGGGGCCAGAGTCAGCTATTCCGTCCTGATGCCAGGCGTTACCGTGAAAGCGGGGGCCGTGGTGGAATACGCCATCGTTGGGCAGGACGCCCTGATCAGAGAAAACTGCCGGGTGGGCACGTCGCCGGAGGGCGTGGATCCGCTGATTTGGGGTCTTACGGTGCTGGCCCCGGGCTGCGCACTGGAGGCGGGAACCACCGTCCCGCCCAAAACCATGCTGAATAAGAGCGGAGAGGAGGTGGCGAGATGACCGGACTGCACGGCATTATCTTTTGCTATGAGAAGCGAAACGACCTCCGGGAGCTGGTGGACACCCGCTCCGCAGCCTCCATGCCCTTTGGCGGGCGGTATCGGGCCATCGATTTCGGCCTTTCCAATCTTGTGAACGCCGGGGCCACGGATGTGGGCATCGTGCTGCACGGGCAGTATCAGAGCCTGATCGATCATCTGGGCAGCGGCAAGAACTGGGACCTGAGCCGCAAGCGCGGCGGATTGAAGCTTCTGCCCCCTTTCGCCTATGAGCGGCAGGGCGGCGGCATCGGGGAATTCCGGGGGAAAATGGAGGCACTGGCAGGGGTCCGCAGCTATCTGGACGCCATCCGCCAGGACCATGTGGCGCTGATGGACGGCGACCTTGTGGTGAACCTGCCCCTGTCCGAGATTCTGGAGAAGCATATCCGCTCCGGCGCGGATATCACCGCCGTGTGCGGAAACGACAGCTTCGTCGTGGATAACGGCACCTATTTTGAATCCGACGGGGAGGGGCGGGTGCGGGAGGTCCTCTACCGCATGCACACGCCCCGGGGCTATCGGGGGCTGGAGGTCTACATCATCTCCACCCAGCTTTTGAAGACCCTGGTGGATGAGTGCATCAGCCGCGATCAGTATAGCTGGCGGCACGATGTGCTTCAGGCCAAGGTGCGGGAGTTGAATATCCGAGCTTTCATCTGGAACGGCTTTGCCGCACAAATCCGCTCCGTGCAGGAGTACTACGACCGGAGTATGCAGCTGCTGGACCCCGCCATCCGTGCGGATCTGTTTATGCCCCAGCGGCCCATTCGGGCGAAAAACGCCGACAAATCCTCCAGCTATGCGGGCCCTGCGGGCCACTGCGTCAATTCTCTGGTGGGAGACGGCTGCAATCTGGAGGGAATTGTGGAAAATTCCATCCTCTTTCCCGGCGTAGTGGTGGAGGAGGGTGCGCGGGTGCGCAACTGTGTGCTGTTCCGGGATACGATGATCCGCCGCAATGCGGATTTGGCGTATATCATTGCGGATAAGCGGGTGGAGGTGCTGGCAGACAGAACGCTGATCGGCCACTCCTCCTATCCGCTGGTACTGAGCAAGGGCGCCTGCGTGTAAGGAGCGGACGCCGGGCGGGTCCGCCTCTTCGGACCGGTAAAATAAGATCGGAAAGGGGAAACTGCCATGAAAATTTTGTATGCGGCCAGTGAGGCCGTGCCCTTTTGCAAAACGGGGGGACTGGCCGATGTGTCCGGCTCTTTGCCCACCGCCATCGCGGCGGAGGGCGTTCAGATAGCCGTGGTGCTGCCGCTGTATCGGCGGGTGCGGGAGCAGTTCGGCCCGGAGCTGGAGTATCTGTGCTACGACTATGTGAATCTGGCATGGCGGCGCTGCTATTGCGGGCTGTTTCGCCTTCTCCGGGACGGAGTGACGTATTATTTCCTGGACAATGAGCAGTATTTCAACCGCCGGAATCTGTACGGCTATATGGACGACGGGGAGCGGTTCGGCTTTTTCTCCCGGGCCGTGGTACGGATGCTGCCCCACATGGCCTTCTGGCCGGATGTGATCCACTGCAACGACTGGCAGACCGCGCTCATTCCCGTCTATATGAAGGACGACGGTGTGAGGGAGGAGCGCTACCGCTCCATCCGCACGGTCATGACCATCCACAACATCGAGTACCAGGGCCGGTTCGGGACGGAGGTTATGGGCGACCTGTTCGGCCTGGACCGAGGCTGGGTGGACGACGGTACGATTATGATGGACGGCGACGTGAATCTGCTGAAAGCGGCCATTCTCTGCGCCGACGCCATCACCGCCGTATCTCCGTCCTATGCCGAGGAGCTGAAATATGCGTTCTTTGCCCACGGGATGGAGAGTGTGATGCGCCGGTGTGCCTATAAGCTCTCCGGCGTGCTGAACGGCATCGACATGAAGCGCTATGACCCGGAGACAGACGCGCTGATCGCGGCGAACTACACGGCCGGCGACCTGAGCGGAAAAGCGAAAGACAAGACGGAGCTGCAGCGGACGATGGGACTGCGGGAGGAGCCGGATACGCCGATTCTTGCGGTGGTGAGCCGGCTGGTGTCCCACAAGGGGCTGGACCTCATCAAGGAGGTCTTCCACGATATCATGGAGCTGCCGGTACAGATGGTGGTGCTGGGTCAGGGGGAGCAGCAGTATGAGGATTTCTTTGCCTGGGCGCAGACCCAGTACCCCGGGCGGATGGCCGCGCAGCTGGACTATAACGAGGCGCTGTCCATGGCGATCTACGCCGGCGCGGATCTGTTCCTGATGCCTTCCAGAAGCGAGCCCTGCGGCCTGAGTCAGATGATTGCCATGCGGTACGGCACGGTACCCATCGTGCGGGAGACCGGTGGACTGAAGGATACCGTCCATCCTTATGAGTCATGGCGGGATACGGGCAATGGCTTTACCTTTGCGGCCTATAACTCCGGGGATATGCTGTTTGTAATCCGACAGGCTGTGGGTCTTTACTGGGACTATGGCGATCAGTTCCGCCGTTTACAGCAGCGCTGCATGGCGGGGGATTTCAGCTGGAGGCGCAGTGCGGGGGATTATCTGCGGATCTACTGCAATATCACCGGACAGCCCCGCCCGGCGGCCTCCAGGGAGGAGCCGGAGAAGGATGCTACACCGGCGGCATCGGGTGAAACGCCCTCTGAGAAGAAGGCCCCCGCTGCAAAACCAAAGGAGCCCACGGAAAAGCTTGCGGAGAAGCCTGTTCAACCTCGCCTGGGGGCGAAGCCCGACCAAGCGAAGCTGGCGGCGAAGCCCGACCAACTAAGATTGGGGGAGAACTCTGCACAGCCCGCAGCGGAAGAACCGTGCGAGGGGGCCGGGGAGAAGAAAACCGCCGTGAAAAAGCCCGAGGTGGAGAAATCTGCCCAGAAGAAGGCGACCCAAAAGAAAGGACCCGCAGATAAGAAAGAAAAATCTGCGGATAAGGCAAAAGAATGACGGCATTTACAACAAAGGAACTGGAAGACGCCCTGACCGCAAAGCTGATGATTAACTTTGGCAAGACCGCGGAGGAGGCCGGTGAGGCGGAGATGCTGCGAGCCTGCGCGCTGGTTTTGCGGGATGCTATGGCCCTGCGGAGCGTGGAGACCCGGAAGGAGACGCGCCGAAAGGGAAAACGGAAGGTACACTATCTGTCTTTGGAATTTCTGATGGGCCGGAGCCTTCAGAAAAACGCATATAATCTGGGCGTATTGCCCCAGTTGAAGGAAGCGTTGGAGCATTTTGGCTTTCAGGCGGGAGATATATTCGAGCTGGAGCCCGACGCGGGTCTTGGAAACGGCGGACTGGGCCGTCTCGCGGCCTGCTATCTGGACTCCATGAGTACGCTGGAAATTCCCGCCACGGGGTATTCCATCTGCTATGATCTGGGTATTTTCAAGCAGAAGATTGTGGAGGGTCAGCAGGTGGAGCTACCCGACAACTGGAAGGGCATCGGCTCCGCCTGGCTCCTGCCCAAGCCCGAGGAGGCCCGGAAGGTCCGCTTCGGTGGTACCCTGCGGGAGTTCTGGGACGACGGACACCTCCACATCGTTCAGGAGGGCGGCACCACGGTGCTGGCCATCCCCTGCGACATGGAGATTGCCGGATACGATACCCGTCACACAAACACCCTGCGGCTGTGGGACGCCAAGTCACCCAAACCCGTGGACATGAGCCTTTATTCCCGGGGGGAGTATTTCAAGGCCACGGAGGACGAGGCCATGGCGGAGGTGATTGCCAAGGTCCTCTACCCGGACGACAACCATATCGAGGGCAAGTCCCTGCGGCTCAAGCAGCAGTACTTTTTCGTATCGGCCACGGTGCAGAGCATCGCGGAAAAGCATCTGGCGGAGTTCGGGACTCTGGCCAACTTCCACGAGAAGAACGTTCTCCAGATCAACGACACCCATCCGGCTCTGGTAATTCCGGAGCTGATGCGGATATTGATTGACGAGGCGGGCATGGGGTGGGATCAGGCATGGGAGATCACCACCCACTCCGTGGCCTATACGAACCATACGGTGCTGGCGGAGGCACTGGAAAAGTGGCCGCAGGATCTGTTCCAGCGCATTCTGCCCCGCATCTGGCAGATCACGGTGGAGATCGCCCACCGCTGGCAGGAAAAATGCAAAAATTTTTTCCAAGACCCGGAGAAGGTCCGGGACACCGCGGTGATCTGGGACGGCGTGATCCGCATGGCGAACCTGTGCATCGCGGGGGGGATGAGGGTCAACGGCGTCAGCGGGCTCCACTCTGAGATTTTAAAAAAGGACGTATTCAAGAACGCCTGCGCCATGGAACCGGAAAAGTTCACCAATGTCACCAACGGCATCGACCACCGGCGCTGGCTGGCAGAGATTAATCCGAGGCTCCACAGCCTTGTGTGCGATCTCGCGGGGGGAGAGACCTATTTGATGCACCCCCAGGCGCTGAAAAAGCTGGACGATTACGCCGACGATAGGGAGGTCCTGCTTCGCCTGGCGGAAATCAAGCGGAAGAACAAGGAGGACTTTGCCGCTTATGCGAAACAGCAGCAGGGAATCCTTCTGAATCCGGACGCCATCTTTGACGTACAGGTGAAGCGGCTGCACGAGTACAAGCGGCAGCTTTTGAACGTCCTGCACATCATTGCTCTCTATCTGCGGTTACAGGATGACCCCAACGCCATTGCCCGGCCCCACACCTTCCTCTTCGGAGCAAAAGCCGCGCCGGGGTACGCAGTGGCAAAGCGGATTATCCGCCTCATCAACTCCCTGGCAGACCAGATCGACCACGACCCTGTCTGTAAAGACAAGCTGCAGGTGGTGTTTCTGGAAAACTACCGGGTGTCTCTGGCGGAGCGACTGATGCCTGCCAGTGAGGTCTCCCAGCAGATCTCCACCGCCGGCAAAGAGGCCAGCGGAACCGGCAATATGAAGTTTATGATGAACGGCGCGCTGACCGTGGGGACTCTGGACGGGGCCAATGTGGAGATGCACGACGTTCTGGGAGATGAAAACATGTTCCTTTTCGGACTCCGTTCCGACGAGGCTGCGGCTTTGCAGCGGGGGGGATACCTCCCCCAGCGGCTTTACGCCCGGGACATGGTGCTCCAGCGGGTGTTGAATGCCCTGAAAAACGGCTTCCGGGACGGTGTGGAGTATGAGGACCTGTACCGAAGGCTGCTGTTCGGCGACCGGGGCGCTCCGGCGGATGAATATCTGCTGTTGGCGGATTTTGCCGCCTACTGCGACGCGGAAAAGCGGATGGCGGAAACTTATGCCGACGCGGCGAAGTGGAACGAAATGAGCCTGCACAACATTGCCCGCAGCGGCGTGTTTGCAGCGGATCGGGCCGTGGCGGAGTATGCCGATCGGATCTGGCATGTGCCTTACCGCAATGCGTAATCAAATACGATTACTGAAAAAGAGGGGCCTTGCCCCTCTTTCAGCCGGTAGACAAAACGCCGTTTGGGATTCAGACCCAAGCGGCGTTTTTCATGCGAATAATCGAATTGGGAACAAATAGCAGGGAAAAGAGAAAGGGAAAATCGTATTTGGGCTTGAACCTGGGGTCTTCCGATTTCCAGATTGCCAGCTTTTTGAGATTCATGCAGGCGAAAGTGAGCAAAGCCTGCATCGTCACTTTGGCTTTGCCCCGTAAGGTAGTATATCTCAACCCATGTTTTTCTTTTGCGTCGGCGAAAACCCGTTCGATGGTTTCCGCACGCTCCCGGTAAATTGCTTTTCCCCGCGGTGTGTAGCGAAAATCTTCCGCGACGTCCAGATCGTTCGCCCATACATGCCGCGTTACAGTTTTCTGACAGTTCCTACTCTGCGTGCACTGCGCCCGTTTCGGACAGCATTTGCAGATTTTTGGGTCGCTTTTGTATTCCCGGTATCCGTCACGGTTTGTGGTTGAGTAGCGCAGAACCTGGTTGTTTGGGCAGAGAACACAGTCGTAATATTGGTCGTATACATATTCGTAGGGCTTGAAATATCCTTTTTTGCTCATCGGCCTTTTGTAAGGCAAAACCGGAATTCGGTGGTCGTCCAGAATCTGTTTGCAGATATATGGGATCTTGTAACCAGCGTCGGCAACAACGTACTTGATTTCAGGGAACGTGGCCTTTACTTTGTCATAAATGCTTTTGAACATCACGCTGTCATGGACGTTGGCGGGGGAAAGTTCTACGCCAAGGATGAAGTTGTGCCGGTCGCAGGCTGTGTGCGCGGTGTAGGCGAAACATTTTTCATGCTCCCCTTTGTGGAACATGCCGCACTCCGGATCGGTGGTGCTTTTTTCGATCTCTTTAGTCTGTCCGGCCCCGCCGCCTTTTCCCGAGTCGTCATCGTCAAATGGCTTTTTCCCACGAACCTCCCGGTCCTTGTTGATTTCCTCCATCAACTCTTTTTGGTAATGCCGGGCCTCTTCCTGAACCTGCACCTTCATTTTCCTGTTTCGGTTGGCGCTGGCCTTGATATGCGTGGAATCAATGAACACCGCCTTCGGGTCCACATACTTCAGCTTCACCGCTTCCAGCAGGATACGGGCGAATATTTTCTCAAAAATATCGGTGCCCTCAAACCGCCGGGAATAATTTTTTCCAAAGGTCGTAAAATGAGGGATCGGATCGTTCCAGTCATATCCCAAAAACCAGCGATATGCCGCATTGACCTCGATTTCTTTGATCGTCTGCCGCATGCTGCGGATTCCAAATAGATACTGGATGAACACGATCTTGAACAGCACTACAGGATCAATACTTGGACGGCCCGTATCTTCGCTGTACCTGCCTTTCACCAAATCATATATGAAACTGAAATCAATTGCTTTTTCGATTTTCCTGAGAAGATGGTCTTTTGGAACCAAATCCTCCATGCAGTAAAAGCCGATCTGCTTCCGGCTGTCTTCACCTTTTTGGTTCACCATCTTTTATCACCTGCTTCTATTTTACCATCTTCTAAGCACTAAAAAAAGACAAAGCATCATTTCTCTGATACTTTGTCTACAGGCTGAAAGAGGGGCCTTGCCCCTCTTTTTTTGCGCGCTATTTCCTGTGACCGAGAGCCCTGTCGGAGTTCACGTTTTCCGGTTCCTTGTCTGGTTGGAACTCCAGAATGTCCCCCGGCTGGCAGTCCAGCGCGGCGCAGATGGCATTGAGGGTGGAGAACCGCACGGCGCTGATTTTCCCTGTTTTCATTTTAGACAGGTTCACGTTGGCAATGCCCACCTGTTCCGCCAGGTCATTCAGCGAGATTTTCCTATCTGCCATCATGCGGTCCAATCGCAATATAATTGCCATGCCCGCCCCCTACAGCGTCTCGTCCGATTCTGTCTGGAGAGCGGCCCCATAGCGGAACACAAAGCCAAGGCATACCACCACGCTCCCCGCCAGCAGCTCGTCAAGGCTGTACGGATTGCTGAAGCCGGTTGACAGCCCCACGGCGGAATAGAGGATAGGAAGCACCGTGCGCAGAGTCAGACTGGCCGCCAGAATGCACGCGCCCGTCCCAAATACCGCCCGGCTGGTCCGGGGCGTAAAGGGAGTGCCCTCTCTTTGAATCTCCCGGAACACCGCCCGGACATTCCACAGAGCGCCTAGGCGGAATGCCGCCGCTGCGCCGCCGCACCAGCTGCCCAGCAGAAATACCGCCTTTGTGTTGGCAAGTCCCGCTTCGCTAAAAGCTACATGGCCAAAATGCAAATAAATACTGCGGCGGAAAAACCCGTAGGATACCGTATCCGCCAGATTCTCCAGCCGGAGGGACTGAACCGAGAAGTCCCCGGCTGGCTGAATGGACATCCACACCGTAACGCACAGCATGTAGAGGGCGATGGCGGCAGAGCACCAGAAAACCACGCTTACCGCCTTGCCAACAGTACCGCACCGGGTCCGCAGCACATTTTTAGAGACCCCATTCATCAGAACTCCCCCCTTTTGCTCTTACCTCTAAGTTATCAAATAAATTTATGTTTGTCAACTAATTTTTAATGTTTATCATTAAATTTAGCACTGCGGAACGCCCAAACCAGCTCCAACGCTCTTCGGGAAACAGAGCGGGTCGGGACGATTTTGCGCAAAGCTTTACAAATATGGGCAAAACGGATATAATGACAATGATTTGTTAGAGAAATGAAGAACTGCGTCCCGGTCAGGTTCGGAGACGCTGAAAAACGAAATTGGAAAAGGAAAAATCGACTATGGAATTGACACAAGGCGTCCGGTTCGACCGTCTCGGACTGTCACCGGAGATTATGCGCGCAATAAAAAAGCGCAATATCGAACTCTCCACCCCCGTGCAGGCCGGGTGCATCCCCCCGATGCTGGCGTGGAAGGACGTGATTGCAAAGGCTCCCACCGGTACCGGCAAGACCTTTGCGTACGGGATTCCCATCGTGGAACACATCGACCCGGAGGATGAGGCGGTTCAGGCGGTTATTCTGTCGCCCACCCGGGAGCTGGCGATCCAGATCACCGATGAGCTAAGGGACATCGCGGCGTTCCGCCCCGGTGTGAGGATGGTGTGCCTTTACGGCGGACAGCCCATCGGCAGGCAGATTGACATTTTAAAAAGAAAGCCCCAGATTGTCGTCGCCACGCCGGGCCGTCTGGCGGACCACATGAAACGCCGCACGGTTCGGGTGGACACCGCCCGGACCGTGATACTGGACGAGGCGGACCGAATGCTGGACATGGGCTTTATCCATGATGTGACCCGTCTGCTGGACCGGATGAACAAGCGGAAGAATCTGGGCATGTTTTCCGCCACGATCTCCCGAGAGGTGATGGACATCGCCTGGGTCTATCAGCGGGATGCGGAGGAGATTACCGTCCGGGCGGACGAGCAGAACAAGCCGGATATCCTCCAGTACCGACTGGAGGTCAGCTACGACGGCAAGGCGGAGGCCATCGCCAGAATTATGGACGGAGGGAACTACGACCGGGCCATGGCTTTTTGCAATACGAAAGGGTCCACGGAACGCATCGCCAAATTTTTGCAGATGCGGGGCATGGATGCCGAGTGCATCCACGGCGACATTCCCCAGAAGAAGCGGGAGCAGGTGATGGACAAATTCCGCAAAGGGGGGCTGAGGGTGTTCGTGGCGACCGACGTGGCGGCCCGGGGCATCGACGTGGACGACGTGGACGTGGTGTTCAACTGCGACGTGCCCGATGAGAATCAGGACTATGTCCACCGTATCGGCCGTACCGGCCGGGCAAAGCGTCACGGCATTGCGGTGAGTCTGATCGCGGACTACCCGGCAAAAATGCGAATCGACAACATCGCCAAATGTACCGCCAATACCATCATCCCCGCCCGTCTGGACGAAAGCGGGCGGCTGGTGGAGCTTTCTGCGGCGGATAAATAAAAAGACGCACGAAAACCGTCCGGCACCCCACAAGTGGGGTGCCGGACGGTTTGATTCAGGTCAGATCGCCGGAATAGTCCGCATACTGACGGCGGTAGGTGTCGGTGTTTTTAAGGTCCAACTCCGCTTCCACATGAGAGAGCCTTCGATTCAGTTCCGCTTGACGCTGTGGATCATCCGCAGCTTGTTCAAGCTCCTTTTTCAGGGTGTCGCGTTGCTTTTCGAGATGTTCAATCTCCCGATCCACGTCGTCGGTATCGGTGGTCAGCGTTTTCCCGGCGGCGGCGGGGGTCGCTTTCCGGGCTATATCCTCTTCCGGTTCCGTGGAGCTGGATCGTTCCACGGAGGGGACATATGTATCGTACCGCGGTTCCACGGAGGAGGATTTGTCAGACCCATCTTCCGGTACACTTGCGGGCATTTCCCGGGAAAGTCCGGAGGTCCGCTCCGAATCGGGGGTTTGATTCACGGACGCAATGGAAAGCTCCATAAAAGGCAACATCTTCTTTTCGTTTATTTGAGCAGCTAGCGCGCACGCTTAGAAAGACGCTCAGATTATTATTCGGAAGATTGCGGAAAAAAATAACAGGTAGGATGAACCGGGCAAAGGCTTCTGGCTATCAGGCGGCGTTTTTAGCCTGGTTGGCCTCGAACGACTTCACTTGCTCCAGCGTCTGGCCCTCTACGGTGAGGTCGGCGGACAGCACCGGGTCAATGGCCACGGCCAGATACATGTTGTTACCGAAGATGAATGCGCCGGAGGTGACGCCAATGACTTGACCGTAGACGTTCAGCAGCGCACCGCCGCTGGAGCCCTGAGAGATGTCGGCGGTGGACATGATGCAGGGGGCGTCATAGCTGGACACGACCCGGCTGACGTCGCTGATGATACCCGTGGAGATGGCAAGACCCAGTCCCAGAGGACTGCCGATGGTGTATACCGAGTCGCCCACCCGCAGCGTATCCCGCGCGGCCATTTCCAGATGTACAAAGCCCGGCGTCTCCACGCCAGTGATGGATTTCGTGCCGATGCGCAGGACGGCGATATCAATGCCCTCGTCATAGTAGAGGACCTTTTCCACGGGGTACTGCTCGCCGCTGATGAGGGTGACGATACCGGTGGAGCAGCCCTTGATGGCGTGGTAATTGGTGACGGCCAGACCGTCCTCGCTGATAAAGAAGCCGCTGGCGTTGCCTTCCGGCTCATCGAGGTTGAAGCCCTTGGTATCTTCATACGTGCTCAGCTGGAATACGGCGGCGGTAAGCCGGTCGGCGGCCTGCCGGACGGTCAGCTCCCGGTCGTAAAGGCCCAGTTCGCCGGCTGTGGCGGCGGCGGCGGTGCCGGAGGCAATGAGACGGTCCAGAATCGTGTCATCACTGCTCTTATAGATGGAGTACAGTGCGCCGGCGGTCAGCTCAAACAGGTCACCGCGGGTTAAGGTTTCTCCATAATTGCGGGAGATCACCGCCATATGCCAGGCGAAGGCAATGGAGTCCTCGTAGGCAAAGTCGCCGGTATAGCCCAGCATCCGCAGCAGGGCCGCGCAGTAGGACTTGGAGGTGATTGCCTCGGACGCGCCGAAGGTGTCGCCGGAGACGCCGTTGAGCCAGCCCTGTCCGTATGCGTACCGGACGGACTGCACCGCATAGGCGGGCACGTCCTGAAAAGGGATGTGGGTTTTGTCCGCGGCGGCGGCCTGCTCGGCCCCGGCCAGACGGACCAGCAGTACGGCGGCCTGCGCCCGGGTGGCGGGGTCATCCACATTGTATGCTCCCCGGACCACGTTCAGGGCCGACAGCGTTTGGGCGGCGCGGGTTCCCTCGCCGGTAAGCGCCTGAGCGGGAACGGCGCAGATCAGCAGCATGACCGCCAAGGCCAGTGCGAAAATATTTTTCTTCATGGTAAAAAACGACCTCCACAAACTAAGTTGATTTATTTTAACACGCGAAACCGCGCTTTTCAAGGCGGGGACGAAAAATGCGGCGAGATGGCATGGGCTTCAAAAAAGGACGCGGGTACCGTTTTCCACGGATTTAAACGGCTGCCGTGGACAGGCCGCGAAAAAACTGCTACAATAGACTTCAGAAAAAAATAAAAAGGAGAAACGCATGGTGGAACAGCTTGCGCCGGGACTTTGGCGCCTTAATATTCCTCTGGTGGGAAATCCATTGAAAAACCTCAACAGCTTCCTGATTACTGGGGAGCGGAATCTGCTGATCGACACCGGGTTCAACCAGCCCGCATGCAAGGAGGCAATGGACACCCAGCTCCGGGAGATCGGCGCGGATCTGGGGCGGACGGATATTTTCATGACCCATCTCCACAGCGACCATACGGGCCTTTCCACCTATCTTCACCGACACGGCTGCGCCGTGTTTCTCAGCGGGACGGACGCGGTCCGGCGGGAGGAGTACAGCCGCGAGGAGGTCTGGCGGGAAAAGTATGCCAGCTATGTGGAAAACGGGTTTACGTGGGAGGAGATGAACTGGCTTTGGGACAGCAATCCTGCCAAAATGGAGGGGCCTGAGCCGCTGGGCCGGGGGTTTGACCGACTGGAGGACGGCGCGGTGCTGGAATACGGCGGCAGGAAGCTTCGCTGCATCCTGACACCGGGGCACACGCCGGGGCATCTGTGCCTGTACGACGCGGAAAACGAGACGCTCTTTTCCGGCGATCACGTTCTGTTCCATATCTCACCGAACATCTGCCGGTGGGAAGGAATCCCCGATGCGCTGGGGGACTATCTCAAGAGTCTGGACCGGGTGAAAGAACTTCCGGTAAAGCTCCTGCTGCCCGCCCACAGAGCGGAGACCGGAAATCTGCGGACCCGGGTGGAGGAGCTGAAGGCCCATCATGCCCGGCGGCTTGACGACGCATTGAGAATTGTGGCGGAGGTACCGGGGCTGACGGCCTATGAGATCACCGGACGGATGCAATGGAGCATCCGGGCACGGAACTGGAACGAATTCCCGCTGACCCAGAAATTTTTTGCGGTGGGAGAGGCCCTGGCTCATCTGGACTGGCTGGAGGTCCGGGGCGGCGTGACCCACCGGCTTGAAAATGGGAAGGAACGCTATTTCCCAATAAATGAATATAAAGGAGTCAACTGAAATGGAACTGAAAGACATTTTATCCAGATGCGACCATACGTTGCTGGCCCAGACGGCCACCTGGGACGAAATCAGAGCCCTGTGCGACGACGGGATAAAGTATGGCTGCGCCAGCGTGTGCATCCCGGCCAGCTACGTCGCTCAGGCGGCGGAGTACGTGGCGGGAAAGCTGCCCATCTGCACGGTCATCGGCTTCCCCAACGGATACTCCACCACGAAGACCAAATGCTTTGAGGCGTCCGACGCCGTGGACAACGGGGCGGAGGAGATCGACATGGTCATCAACGTGGGATGGGTAAAGGACGCAAAGTGGGCTCAGGTTCTGGAGGAGATCAAAGCGGTGAAGGCCGGGTGTAAGGGAAAGCTCCTGAAAGTCATTATCGAGACCTGCTTCCTCACCGACGCGGAAAAGGTCAAACTGTGCGGGATTGTCACCGACTCCGGCGCGGACTTTATCAAGACCTCCACTGGTTTTGGCGGCGGCGGGGCCACCCGGAAGGATGTGGCGCTGTTTAAGGCCCATGTGGGTCCCGGCGTGAAGATCAAAGCCGCAGGCGGAATTGCGGACCTGAAGGACGCGGAGGACTTTATCAATCTGGGCGCAGACCGGCTGGGTACCTCCCGGGTGGTGAAGGCGGTCAAGGCTCTGGAAAAATAAGAGCCGGGGCAGGCCCGCGGGACGGAGCATCCCACAGGTGGGAATCACAAAATTAAAGGAGGATATCGCTGTGTCCACTCCCCATAACAGCGCCGAGAAAGGCGATTTCGCAAAGACAGTCCTGATGCCCGGAGATCCCCTGCGGGCAAAGTATATCGCGGAAAATTTCCTGAAAAATGCAAAGCTTGTGAACAATGTCCGGGGCGTTCAGGGCTATACCGGCCTCTACAAGGATACCCCCGTGTCCGTCATGGCCTCCGGCATGGGTATGCCGAGCATCGGCATCTACTCCCACGAGCTGTTCCATGTCTACGACGTGGACAACATCATTCGCGTGGGCAGCGCCGGAGCCATCACAAAGAAGCTGAAGCTGCGGGACGTGGTTCTGGGTCAGGCGGCCTGCACGGATTCCAATTTTGCCCACCAGTTTGGCCTGGGCGGCATTCTGGCCCCCGTCGCGGATTATGAGCTGTTGGAGACAGCGGTGAACGTGGCCCGGAAATCCGGGGCCAACTGGGTCGTGGGCAGCCTTTTCTCCAGCGACATTTTCTACAACAAGGCGGAGGACTCCCTCAAATGGGCGGACTACGGCGTGATGGCGGTGGAGATGGAATCCGCGGCGCTGTATTGGAACGCGCTGGAGGCGGGCAAGCGGGCGCTGACCATCTGCACCGTGTCCGACAGCATTGTCACCGGAGAGGGCCTGCCCGCCGAAGCGCGGCAGACCAGCTTTACCCAGATGATGGAGATTGCTCTGGATACCGCCGTGGCAATGGCGAAAAGATGACCGGGGATTTCATAAAATTGTGTCAAAACAGAAAACTATTCCAATTTCGGTTGAAATTTGCGTAAAGAATTGATATAATTTCCCATGGCCTTGGAAAGGACGACCTCTCGTTTCCTCCTGAGGCAAAATTTTGAAAGAAGGTTTGATTCCAATGAAGAAGTTTCTTGCACTGGCGCTGGCATTGGTCATGACCGTGTCTCTGGCCGCCTGCGGCAGCTCAGGCAGCGGTTCCGCCGCTTCGGGCAGCAGCTCTGCCGCCGCATCCGGCAGCGCTGCGGCCACATCCGATTACCACGTGGCCATGATCACCGATTACGGCGACATTACCGACCAGTCCTTCAACCAGACCACCTACGAGGCCTGCAAGACGTTCTGCGAGGGCAACAGCGTCGACTTTACTTACTATAAGCCCGCCGGAGATTCCACCGCCGACCGTGTGTCCATGGTGGACAAGGCTGTGGCAGACGGCTACAACGTCATCGTGATGCCCGGCTATGCGTTTGCCGGCACCATCGTTCAGTCTGCTAAGGAAAATCCCGACGTAAAGTTCGTCGCTTTGGATGTCGCCGCCGGCGATATTCTGCAAGACGCTCTGGGCGACAAGTACGACTATAACCCCGCCAACTGGAACGTCACCGACTACTATAATTCCGACAATGTCTACTGCGCGGTGTATCAGGAAGAGCTGTGCGGCTACATGGCCGGTTATGCGGCTGTGAAGCTGGGCTACACCCAGCTGGGCTTCCTGGGCGGCATGGCTGTGCCCGCTGTCATGCGCTACGGCTACGGCTTTGTTCAGGGAGCCGATGCTGCTGCCGCTGAGACCAGCGCCGATGTCACCTTGAACTATGCCTATGCCAACCAGTTCAAGGGCGACGCCGACATCACCGCTGCCATGGATACCTGGTATGCCGCCGGCACTAAGTGCGTCTTTGCCTGCGGCGGCGGCGTGTATACCTCCGCAGCTGAGGCTGCCGCCAAGGTTGACGGCAAAATCATCGGCGTGGACGTGGACCAGTCCGGCATCATCGATGGGCAGTACGTCGAAGGCATGACGGTTACCTCTGCCATGAAGGGCCTGGCTGCCACCGTCAACACCCTGCTCACCGAAATCGTCCTCAACAACAACTGGGATTCCTATAAGGGTCAGATCCAGACCCTGGGCCTGGTGTCCGGCGACGATCCCACCCAGAACTACGTCCAGATCCCCATGGATACCACGCAGTGGGGCGACGGCTTCACGCAGGATGACTATAAGGCTCTCGTGAGCAAGATGTTCGACGGCACCGTGAAGGTTTCCGACGACATTTCCGCAGAGCAGCCCTCCGCTACCAACATCACGATTAATTTCCAGGGGAACATCAAATAATTTTAGCGCTTCCCCATCAAGGAGGACGGGCTTTCGCCCGCCCTCCTTTTTCACTTTGAGGCCTGCCCTCCGGCCGAGCCGCCCTGCGTCAGAAAATTTAAAAAAGCTTTGAAATACGACAACAGCTATAGTATAATGTAATATCAGCCTGTAGTTTTGCTTCTGCCTCGCGGCCATGCGGAGAGGAAGCTGACGATTTAAGAGACAAAGGAGGTCGTGGAGCTTGGAAGAGACGTACGCAGTGGAAATGTTGAACATTACCAAGCGGTTTCCAGGCATTATCGCCAACGACAATATTACTCTGCAGTTGAAAAGGGGAGAGATTCACGCGCTGCTGGGGGAAAACGGCGCGGGAAAATCCACGCTGATGAGCGTCCTGTTCGGTCTTTATAGGCCGGAGGAGGGAACCATCCGCATGAACGGGAAAGAGGTTTCCATCAAGAACCCCAACGACGCCAACGCCCTTGGCATCGGCATGGTCCACCAGCACTTTAAGCTGGTGGAGTGCTTCACTGTGCTGGATAACATTATCATGGGTGTGGAGCCCTGCAAGCACGGCTTCCTGCAAAAGGCGGAGGCCCGGAAAAAGGTGGTGGCCCTGTCGGAAAAATACGGATTGATGGTGGACCCGGACGCCTATGTGAGGGACATCACCGTGGGCATGCAGCAGCGTACCGAGATATTGAAGATGCTCTACCGCGACAACGAGATCCTGATTTTCGATGAACCTACCGCCGTCCTGACTCCGCAGGAGATCGGCGAGCTGATGGAGATCATGCGCAATCTGGCGGCAGAGGGGAAGTCGATTCTCTTTATCTCCCACAAGCTCAACGAGATTATGGCGGTGGCGAACCGCTGTTCCGTTCTGCGCAAGGGCAAGTACATAGGCACCGTCAACATCGCGGACACCTCCCGGGAGGAATTGAGCCATATGATGGTGGGCCGCGATGTGCAGTTCGAGGTCACTAAAAAGCCTGTGGAGCCGGGCAAGGTCATCCTTCAGGTGGAGAATATGACCGTGGCCTCCAAACTCCACCAGAACAAGGCCGTGAAGAACGTCTCCTTTCAGGTTCGGGCGGGGGAGATCGTCTGCATCGCAGGCATCGACGGAAACGGCCAGACCGAACTGGTCTACGGCCTCACCGGGCTGGAACCGCTGGAGTCGGGACGCATTTTGCTGGAGGAGCAGGATATCACCAGAACCAGCATTCGCAGACGCTCCGCTATGGGCATAAGCCACATTCCGGAAGACCGGCAGAAGCACGGTCTGGTGCTGGATTTCTCGCTGGAGGACAATCTGGTTTTGCAGCGCTACTTTGAGCCGCAGTTTACCGGTAAGGGCGGCTTTCTCAAGCGCCGCAACATCCGGGAATATGCCAACCACCTCATTGAACAGTACGATGTTCGCTCCGGTCAGGGGCCCGTCACCGCCGCCCGGAGCATGTCCGGCGGCAATCAGCAAAAGGCCATCGTCGCCCGGGAGATCGACAAGGATCCGGAGCTGCTGGTGGCGGTGCAGCCTACCCGCGGGTTGGATGTGGGCGCCATTGAGTATATCCACAGGCAAATTGTGGCCGAGCGGGACGCCGGAAAAGCGGTGCTGCTGGTCTCGCTGGAGCTGGATGAGGTCATGAGCGTACCGGATCGCATTCTGGTCATGTGCGAGGGTGAAATCGTGGGCGAGTTTGATCCGAAGAAAACCAATGTGCAGGAGCTGGGCCTTTATATGGCCGGCGCGAAAAGGGGGGCGGAGCAGGCATGAAAAAGGAAAAGACCAGCCTTCTCAAAAACAGCGCCGTGCAATCTATTCTGGCCTCGCTGCTTTGTATCCTGCTGGGTCTGCTGCTGGGCTACATCGTCCTGCTGTTCATCAATCCCACCGGCGCGTGGGACGCTATCTCCACGGTGATGAAGAACTTCTTTACTTATCCCAGCCGCCCAGCCGCCATGAAGTATTTTGGCAGCACGCTGGTGAAGACGGCCCCCCTGCTGATGTGTGCCCTGTCTATCCAGTTCGCCTATAAGGTGGGCCTGTTCAACATCGGCGCCGCCGGGCAGTATGTGGCCGGCGCGGGTGCTTGCCTGTACGCGGCTTTGGCCTGGCACATGCCGTGGTGGGTCTGTCTGATTCTGGCAGCTGTGGCCGGAGCTGCGCTGGGCGCCCTGTCCGGCCTGCTGAAATCCTACTGCAACGTCAACGAGGTCATCTCCGGCATCATGCTGAACTGGATTGCGCTGTACTCTGCCAACTTGCTGCTGACCGGGGTAAAGGAACCTGCCAGCCCCTACACCAACGTGGTGGCCAATTTCAATTCCTCCGCGCTGCTGCCGTCTCTGGGCATGGGAAAGCTGTTCACCGACAACCAGTACGTGACCATCGCCATCCCGCTCTCGGTGCTGGTGGCCATTGCTGTGTGGGTCGTGCTGGGCAAGACCAAATTCGGCTATGAGCTCCGGGCCACCGGTTACAATAAGGACGCCGCCCGCTACTGCGGTATGAATGAAAAGCGCAACATCATCCTCACGCTGGTCATCGGCGGCGCGCTGGCCGGTGTCGGCGCCGCATTCATGTACCTCAGCGGGTACGAGCAGTGGCAGTGTACTCAGTCCTCCGTTCCGGCCATGGGCTTTAACGGCATCGCCGCCACATTCCTGGGCGGATTGGACCCCATCGGCACGATTTTCGCCTCTTACTTTATCCAGCATATCACCAGCGGCGGCGCCTATGTGGATAAAACCATGTACTGCTCCCAGATCTCCGATCTGATCTCGTCCCTCATCATCTACCTGTGCGGCTTTGTGCTGTTCTTCAAGTACTTCATGAACAGCCGCATTGTCCGCAGAGAGGAACGGAAGTCCTTGAAGGAAAAGGAAAAACTGACTGCGGACAGCGCCGCGAAGACTGAAGAAGGGGGGCGGAAGTAATGCTGCTTCTGATTCAGTACACCCTGATCTTTGCCTCCGTTCTGACCTTGGTGGCTCTGGGCGGTTGCTTTTCCGAGCACTCCGGCGTCATCAATCTGGGGCTGGAGGGCATTATGGTCATGGGCTCTCTGGGCGGCGCGCTGGCCATGAAGTATCTACCCGCGGGCGCTCCGGCGCTGGAGATAATTCTATTGGTGGTGCTATGCGCTGTTCTGGCGGGGATGCTTTACTCCCTGCTGCTGGCGGTGGCCTGCATCAATTTCAAGGCCGACCAGACTCTGGTGGGCACCGCTATGAACCTGCTGGGTACCGCGGCGGCCACTGTCATCGTCAAGGCCATCAACACTGCCGAGGACCCCGACAACGTGTCCTCCACCATTCAGTACGTGAACGCGAAAAAGGCATTCATCGTCCGCATCGGCAGCTTTGAGTTCAACTGGTTTATGGTGATGGCGGTGATCGTGCTGGTTTTGGCCTACGTGGTGCTGTATAAGACCCGGTTCGGCCTGCGGCTCATGGCCTGCGGGGAGCATCCCCAGGCGGCGGACAGCGTGGGCATCAACGTCTATAAAATGCGCTGGGCCGGTGTGCTGATCTCCGGTATGCTGGGGGGCCTTGGCGGCATCGTGTACATCACCGCCGGCGTCAGCGAATGGAAATTCGAGACCGGCGTGGCGGGCTTCGGCTTTTTGGCTCTGGCCGTTATGATCTTCGGCCAGTGGAAGCCCATCCGCATTGCCCTTGCGGCGCTGTTGTTCGGACTGTTCCGGGCGCTGAGCAATGTTTACACCGGCTTTGACTTCCTGACGGCGCTGAATCTCCCCAGCAGCGTATACAATATGCTGCCCTACATCATTTCGTTGGTGGTGCTGGCGTTCACGTCCAGCAAGTCCCGCGCCCCCAAGGCGGAGGGCATCCCCTACGACAAGGGCCAGCGGTAAATCCAGACTAAAAAAACGCGGGGCCTTTTCTCCGGAAAAGGCCCCGCGTTTCAGACATGGACTTCACAAAAAACGGACAAGGAGGAAAGACGATGCCGCTGAACAGACAAAATCAGGAAAAGCATGGAGAGCTTCCACAGGAGCCGTCCCCAGTGAGCAAGCCAGAAACTGGCGCTCTGGATGACCCGCATGCATTGGCAGCAATCATCAAAGGACTGCTGAACGGAAGGCTGGAGTAGGCGGAGGGTTATATGAACGGCTATGACCCGTTGCACAGCCGCCATTTAAGCCCCGAATACCGCCGCTGGCGGCGGTCATTTTCCGCCATGGCGGTAACGGCGGAGTCGTCTCCCACCACGATTAAAAGCTCTCTGGCCCGGGTCAGCGCGGTATACAACACACCCCGAACCATCAGCGCCGGAGCGGCGGACATCGCCGCCAGAATCACCGCCCGGTACTCGCTGCCCTGGGCTTTATGGACCGTCATTGCGTAGGCCAGGTCGATCTCGGAGAGCTGGTCGGCGGTATACGTGGAAACCCGGTCGTCAAAATTCACCTGAAGCCACTCGCCGCTGGGGTCGATCTGCACCACGCGGCCCACGTCGCCGTTGAAAATGCCAGTGCCAACGATACCGTCCGACCGCTGCCACACCACGTCGTAGTCGTTTCGGGTCTGCATGATGCGGTCTCCCTCCCGGAACACCTTTTCGCCCCACTGGCGCTGGCGCTTGTCCGGGGCGGGGGGATTCAGGGCCGATTGAAGCAGACGATTCAGGCTTTCTGTTCCGCTCTCGCCCTTTCGGGTGGGGGAGAGGACCTGAATCTGGTCCGCCGGAATGCCCATCTTCTCCGGCAGGCGGGTCTTGCACAGATCCACCACGGTGCTCACCGCCCGGTCCGCACTGCGGCGGCACATGAAAAAGAAGTCGTTCTGGTCGTTGACGAACCGGGGCGGCTGGCCTAAGTTTACCGCGTGGGCGTTGCGGATGATGGCGGACTGCTCCGCCTGACGGAAGACTTCCCTCAAAAAGACGGTCTCCACCTTTTTGCTGCGAATCAGGTCGGAAAATACATTTCCCGCTCCCACCGACGGAAGCTGATCCGCGTCTCCCACCAGCACCAGCCGGGTGCCTGGCCGCAGGGCGCGAAGAAGCGCCGCGAACAATGACACGTCCACCATGCTCATCTCGTCCACAATAACCGCGTCGGCCTCTAACGGCTCCTTTTCGCACTTGGTGAAAGAGGTTTCCCGGGTGGTTTCGTTCCAGGTGACGCCCAGCAGCCGGTGGATGGTCTGGGCCTCTAGTCCCCCGCACAGCTCGCTCATCCGCATGGCCGCCCGGCCGGTGGGGGCCGCCAGCATCACGTCCAGTCCCATCCGCTGGAACAGGGCCACGATTCCCCGGACCGTGGTGGTCTTGCCGGTGCCGGGGCCGCCGGTAAGGATTAAAACTCCGGTCCGGGCCGCCAGAGCCACGGCCTGACGCTGCTGGTCGGCATAGGTAATGCCCTGGGCCTTTTCAATTTCCGCGATGACCCGGTCCACCTGCCGCCCCTGATCCGCGTCCGCGGATAAAAGCACCCACAACCGGGCTACAGCAGAGACTTCCGCCGCCCACAGGCGGCGGAGATAGCAGGCGGTCACATTGGCCACCTGCTCCTGAACCACCGCGCCCCGGGCGCAGAGATCGTCCAGCGCCTTTTCTGCCAGGTCTCCGTCGCAGTTTAAAAGCTGTACGGTGGCGGCGACCAGCTTGTCGCGGGGGAGAAACACATGGCCGTTGTTCTCGTTGTGGTTCAACTCGAAGATCACAGCCGCCTGAAGCCGTTCGTCGCTGTCGGCGGCGATGCCCAGACTCATGGCAATCTCGTCCGTGGCCGAAAAGGAAACGCCGCATTCATCGGCGGAGAGAAGATACGGGTTGGCGCGCACCGCATCCAGCGCCGCGTCCCCGTATAGCTTTCGCAGCAGAATCGCCAGAGCCGGGGGCAGTTCGTATTGGGCCAGAAAAGCCATCAGCCGCCGAAGCCCCATCTGCTGGCGGAAACTCCCGCCGATCTGTTGGGCCTTTTTCTCGGTGATGCCCCGCAGACAGGTGAGCTTCTCCGGCTCCTGTTCCAGTACATCCAGCGTCCGCACCCCGAAGCGATCCACGATGGCCCGGGCTGTGGCGGGACCCACGCCCTTGCATACGCCGGAAGAGAGATAGTTGAAGATCTCGTCCGCGTCCTCCGGAAGCCGCCGTTCCAGCTCCACGGCTTTCAACTGCTCCCCGTGCTGGGGGTGGGTCTCCCACACGCCGTTCACCGTCAGGTGTTCGCCGGGGGCCACGCAGGGAATGCATCCCACCACCGTATGCAGTTCTCCCTCCTCCGTTACCAGCCGCAGGACGGTATAGCCGTTTTCGGCGTTTTGAAAGATAAGACTATGTACCGTGCCATCCAGGCAGCAGAGTTCATCCATGCCGTTTCGTCTTCCTTTTCTTTCTGTGATTGCGTGATTTCAACCAAATTTCACGTCATTCGCGTCCACCAGCTCCACATTCTTCCACCTGTGGCAGAAATACTCCGCCGTCTGCCGCGCCTCGCCGGTCATGCCGCAGTCCACCAGCAGAATCTTCGCCAGCGGCAGGGTGTGCCGGGTGCGCAGCAGATCTCTCAGATCGGATTCCAAACCGGGCGCGTCGTCCCGCAGGGGGAGGATGAGCCGCACCTTCGGATTGCGGCACTTGCCGGAGAGAAAAGCTCCCGCGATGAGCCAGACGCAGGCCGTCAGCCCCACGGCGGACAAAAACGCGATGGCGCCATCCTGGATGAGTTCCATAAGATCACCTCAGGACAGTGTATGCAAAAGGGGCGGCGGCGGTCAATCCTCCGGCCGCTCGGGGGCTTTTGCGTCCGGCTTGTCCGACGCGGACGGCTCCTGTTGCGCCAGCAGAATGTCCAGCTTTTTTTCAATATCTCTCTGTTTGATGTACATACAAGTCAGCAAAGCAAAAAAGGCTGATTGAATCAGCATTTCCCAAAGTAAAAGCGTTTCACCTTGTAATCCCATTGCGCCCATGCCCAAAAATGCGAGAATAGTCACCATTAAATATAAAATCCACAGACCGATAAAATTTCCGGCCACGGTTTCCGCCTACCTTTCCAATCCCAGTTCCTTCATCACGGCCTCCTCACGAGCCCGCATCTGCGATTTCATCGGCCCCTCGTCCAGATGATCGTACCCCAGCAGGTGCAGCGTGGAGTGGACCGCCAGATACGCAAGCTCCCGGCGGCCCGAGTGTCCGTACTCCTTCGCCTGAGCGGCCGTCCGTTCCATGGAGATCACCATGTCCCCCAGAGGGAGAAGACCCGTAAAGTCCGGCAGGTCCCCGGCCGTCTCCGGAGTGGGGGGCTGACCGGGTCTGAAATCAAATTCCGGAAAGCTCAGCACGTCGGTTGCCCGGTCCACATCCCGCTGTTCACGGTTGATCTTCCGGATGCCCTCATCACCGGTCAGCAGCACGTCCACCTCACAGGGAAGCGTCACGCCCTCCAGTCGGAGGGCGGTTTTGATCGCCTTGCGGAGCAGGGCGCAGGTCCGCTGGTTGGAAGCTCCCGGTACGTCTGCGGTGACTGGGATATAATGACGCTTTCTCATGGCTTTTTCACCTTTCCCCCGGCGTGCTTCATCCGGGACAGCTCGTCCTTTTCATATGCCTCCACAATGCGCTGCACCATTACATGGCGCACCACGTCCGCGTTTGTCAGCCGGCAGATGCCGATGCCCTCCACGTCCTGAAGAATCCGCATGGCCTCCTTCAGGCCGGAGGCTTTGTCGGCGGGCAGGTCGATCTGGGTCACGTCGCCGGTGATGACGATTTTGGACCCGAAGCCAAGGCGGGTGAGGAACATTTTCATCTGCTCCCGGCTGGTGTTCTGGGCCTCATCCAGAATGATGAAGCTGTCGTCCAGCGTCCGACCCCGCATATAGGCCAGAGGCGCCACCTCGATATTCCCCCGTTCCAGATATTTCTGGTACGTCTCCGCCCCCAGCATATCGAAAAGAGCGTCGTAGAGGGGCCTGAGATATGGGTCAACCTTGCTTTGCAGGTCTCCGGGCAGAAAGCCCAGCCGCTCTCCGGCCTCCACGGCGGGGCGGGTGAGGATGATGCGGTTGACCTGCTTATCCCGGAAGGCAGCCACCGCGGCGGCCACGGCGAGATAGGTCTTGCCGGTACCCGCCGGGCCCACGCCCACGGTGACGGTGTTTTTCAGCACGGATTTAAGATACTGCTTCTGGCCGATGGTCTTGGGCTTCACGGGACGGCCCTTGGCGGTGACGCACAGCACGTCGCCGGTCAGCTCCGCGATCTGCGCCTCCTTGCCCGCCCGGACCAGGGAGATGACGTAGCGCACGTTCTGTTCCCCAATGGCCTCGCCCCGGGAGGACAATGTCAAAAGCCCCTGCACGGCCTTCACGGCCAGCAGCACGTTCTCCGGTTCGCCCTCCACCCGCAGCTCGCCGTCCCGATTCACCACGGCCACGGAAAACTCCTGTTCCACCAGACGAATGTTTTCATCGAAGGACCCGAAAATATTCACCGCCTGTTCCAACCGCTCGATGCTGATTCGCTGTTCCAAAATATGACCACTCCTGTTTGCCGGGCGGCGGGGCACACTCCGCCGCCCGAATTCTGATGGGATTTCCCGATGCCGGAAACCGGATGCCGCCAGCGCGGGCGCTTTGCAAAGGAAACTTCCGGCGAATGTCAGCCCGCCTCCGCCTCGAGGGGCGTTGTCTGCCCGATCTCCTCCACGCACTCCGCCGTCAGCGTAACGCGCAGAACGTCTCCGTCCTGCCGGGAGGAGACGAGAGTGGACCGGATTTCGCCGTTCTTTCCCATCAAAGAGGCCAGATAAGAGGTCAGAGCTACCTTGCCCGCGGCCTCCGCCTCCGCGGCGGTACGGGTGCGGGCGGCCAGCTCGCAGGGTCGGTAGGTCTCCGTCTCCAAAGTGATGGGCAGCGGCAGGCCGAAGACCGACAGACGCTGTCTTGTGACTATTTTATCATAGATTGCCCCAAAATAGCTACTGTTTCCATAGAATTTTATCCGCCGTTTTCCAAAGATCAGCGACCAGCGCTGTTCCGACTTTGTTTCACCGCTTTTTTCGAGAACCGTCAGGGGAAAATTCGCATTTAGCCGATACCAGGTTCGGGCCGTAATGGAACCCGCGGCGGTGGTGATCCGCGCGCCAAAGGTGTCCAGATCCTCGATGCCGGAAATCAGGATCTGCTCTTTTTCCACAGTGTCTCCGGGCAGAACACATTTTTTGCCGAGAAAGGCGTGAACCTCCAGCACCAGCCCGTCACGCCGGGCCGTTACGTTACAAGGGGCGCGGCGGTTTGCCAGCTCCGGGGCCATTACCCGCTCCCGCACTTGGACATAGGCCCGGCAGCCGGAGACATTCACCGTCAGCCAGCTCAGTTCCGGAATTTCAAGGAGGATGTGGTTGCGCAGGTCCTCTCCGTCAATGGAAAAGCCGAAGGTGCCGAAGCCCACGCCGTTTTTCTCCAGCGCACGAAGAATCTCCTCCTCAGGCACCGTTACCGCGCCGTCCACTGTGATGTCCCAGATGAAGAAGGAGCCGAAAAACAGTGCCAGGGCGCAGACGATCAGGCAGGCTACCAGCGCCTGCCTTCGCCGGAGCTTTCCGACGAGGAAGGGCGCGCCCTCCTGCTTTTCCACATGGAGCGTACAGTCCAACTTCCGGGTGAGAAGCCGCAGAAGGCGAAAATCCCGCCGGGTGAGGACGCAGGAAAACACGGTGGCGCTCTTCCACCGAACGTCCCGCAGCTCCAGTTTCCTCTGGGCGCAGAGATTCAGTATCCGCTCCGGAAAAGCGCTCTCCACCCGCAGGTGCACCTGTCCCCGCAGGCGGTTTACAAGATTTTCAAGCATCCGCCCTCACCCACTCCACTCCATCCACCGTGCCGCCGATCCGCAGCTCTTCCCCCGTCATGGCCTCCAGCGTCAATCCCCGGCCTTTGACCCGCAGAATGCCGCCGGGGGTGTTCACGTCGACCTGCTGGTCGCTGTAAGATAAAATGCCGCTGTGGTGCTCCAGAAACAGCCTCCTGTCGCCGATCATCTCCAAATGGCACAGCCCCGCCACCACGTCACCGGGGAGGTCGAACAGTTCTGCCAGCTCCGTCAGCGGCGTATCCCGCCGCTTGCGTTTTTCCATCGTCTCACCTCGCTCAACTGTATGAGGGCAGGGGGAAAAACTTGCCTGAAGGGAGCATTTTTCCACCGCGTCCACAGGCATGACCGCCCGCGCAGGCGCATAGGGTGTCCCGAGGGGGGCGGTCGGGTGAAGAAGAAAGCGATGTTGTGTCTGTTGGCGGCGCTTGGGCTGGCGGCATTGCTGGCAGATGCGGATGGGGTTCGGCAGAGTGTGAGTGAGGCGCTTGCTCTGTGTGCCGAGACGGTGATCCCCTCTCAATTTCTCTTCCTCGCCGCCAGCTCTCTGCTGGTATCACTTGGGGTGGGGGAGGTTCTGGCTCCCCGGCTGGAATTTTTGATGTGGCCGCTGTTCCGGGTGGACGGAGCGGGAGCCACGGCGCTGATTCTGGGCCTTGTGGGGGGCTATCCCATCGGGGCGAGGACCGCGGCGGAGCTGTACCGGGAAAACCTGGTCAGCGAGGCGGAGGCGGAGCGGCTGCTGGCATTTTGCAACACGGCCAACCCGGCTTTTCTCATAAGCGTTTTGGGTGCGGGGGTATTTGGCAGCATCCGTGTGGGCATCTGGCTGTGGCTCATCCACGTGCTTTCTGCCCTGCTGACAGGAATTTTGTTTCGGGGTGGGGCCGCGCGGCGCACCCGCCCCCAGAGGAGATACACGGCGCGGGCCGTCCCGGTCTCTGCGGCCGTTGTGGGATCGGTGCGCCGGGCGCTGGAGTCCATGTTGAACATCTGCGCGTTTGTCACGGTGTTTTACGTACTGGCGCGGCCCCTGCGGAGGCTTACCGGTATAGCCGGCGCGGCGGTAGTGGGCTTTTTGGAGTTGTTTTCCGTGATCCCGCTACTGCCTCAGGGGTCCGCCGGGTTCGTTCTGGCCGCGGTCCTTTCAGGATGGGGAGGGGTTTCCGTGCTGTGCCAGACGTTGGCGGTGCTGGCGGACAGCGGGCTTTCCACCCGGAACTGCCTTATAGGTAAGGCTGCCCAGGCGGGGATCTCGGGGGTGCTGGCGCTTCTGGCGGCCCACTATGTTATGGGGTAACTGTGCACTGTTCCGACGGGAGGACTGCACTTTTTAAAGCGTAGTTTTTCCGCCGGGACAATTAAGATTTTTTTGATCAGCCTGCGCTCCACTAACTGAAAATATCTGATTTCAGGATAATTGGTGGGTATCTTATTTTGAGATACATATACTTCCGTCTAGGTGATGGAAGTGAGGACTGAAATTTTGAAATATGAGCGCATTCGCAGTTTGCGGATCGATCGGGGTCTGACGCAGAAAGCAATTGCGGAAGTGCTACATGTGAAGCAAAACACGTATTCTCAATATGAGATAGGCGTGTTGAATTATCCGTTGGACGTAGTGGTCCAACTTGCGGAATACTACGGCGTCAGCGTGGACTATCTGGTGGGCCTCACGGACGAGGCGGCCCCCTATCCCCGGAGGCGGCGGGCCAGATGAACGTTATCGGAGCGATTTTGGATCTGTTGTTCCCGCCGAAATGCGCCTTCTGCCGCCGCGTCGTGGACGGGGCGGCAGTCTGCAGAGCCTGTGAAAAATCTTTGCCGTGGACAAAAGGGGAGGAGAGCCTCCGTACAGGGGCGGACGAGCTTGTGTGTGCCGCACCGCTTTTTTATGAGGGTACGGTGCGGGATGCGTTGCTGCGCCTGAAGTTTCACGGCGCGGACCATCTGGCACCGCCGCTGGGCGAGTTGTTGGCCCGATGTGCGGCGGAGCGGTTTTCCGGGGAGTTTGATGCGGTGACCTGGGTGCCGGTGGGGCCGGGGCGGCTGAAAAAGCGGGGCTATGACCAGGCGCGGCTGCTGGCGGAGTCCGCCTGCCGCCTGTGGGGGACCGCGCCGGAGCGGCTCCTTGTGAAGAATGGGGACAACCCGGCTCAGTCGGGACTTACCGACGCTGCGGCGCGCCGGGCCAACGTCCTGGGCATGTATGAAATCGCGCCGGGCGCACAGGTGGCGGGCCGTCGGATTTTGTTGATTGACGATATCTGCACCACCGGCTCCACACTGACGGAGTGTGTCCGCACGCTGAGAAGCGGCGGGGCGGAACGGGTGTTCTGCGCGGTGGTGGCACGAACTCGTCCGGAAGAGGAAACGCAGCGCGCCGGGGCCGAAAAAAGTTGAAAATTTTTGGATCTTGCAGAATGTGCTTGCAATCCGCTGGAGCCATCAGTATAATGTATTCGTATGACTGTGTGCGGTAATAACCGCTTCTCATAATTTAAAGAGTTTGGCAGAAAATACTGCAGAAAGAGCAAGAGGTGGAGGCTATGTCCATGTCAAAAGATATCGGTATCGATCTTGGTACCGCTTCCGTTTTGGTATATGTTAAAGGTAAGGGAATTGTTCTGAACGAACCCAGCGTGGTGGCGCTCGACAAGAACACAGGGAAGCTGCTTCAGGTGGGTGCGGACGCACAGGCCATGCTGGGCCGTACTCCCGGTAATATTATTGCGATCCGCCCCCTGCGGGAGGGAGTCATTTCCGACTATGACATGACCGAGCGGATGCTCCGGGAATTCATCCGGAAGGTGGCGGGCTTCTCCTTCTTCAAACCCAGAGTCATTATCTGCATTCCCTCCGGTATCACGGAGGTGGAGGAGCGCGCCGTCATCGACGCGGGCATTCAGGCGGGCGCCCGGAAGGTATATCTCATTGAAGAACCGGTGGCCGCGGCGATTGGCGCGGGCATCGACATCGCCAAGCCCGACGGCCACATGGTGGTGGACATCGGCGGCGGCACCGCCGACATCGCGGTGATCTCCCTGAGCGGCGTAGTGGAGTCCGCCTCGATCAAGGTGGCGGGCGACCAGCTGAACGAGGCTGTGGTCAAGTATATGCGCCGCAAGCACAACCTGCTGGTAGGTGAGCGGACCGCCGAGTCCATGAAGATCAAGATTGGCTGCGTTTTCCCCAAGGATGAGGAGGAGACGCTGGATGTGAAGGGCCGGTGTCTTCTGACGGGCCTTCCCAAGATCATTACAGTCAGCTCTACGGAGATGATGGACGCCTTTGAGGAGCCGGTGGAGCGCATCATGGAGGCTATCCACTCCGTGCTGGAGCGGACGCCCCCCGAGTTGGTGGCGGACATTTCCACCAATGGCATCGTCATGACCGGCGGCGGCAGCTTGGTATCCGGCTTTGACAAGCTGGTGGCGGCCCGGACAGGCATCCATACGGTGGTGGCAGAGGATGCTATCTCCTGCGTGGCGCTGGGAACCGGCAAGAGCCTGGACGAGCTGAACAATATGCAGGACGGCACTCAGAACCTGAGCCGGCGGCGGCAGATGAACTGAATTAAACAGACCGAAGCGGCCCCGGGAGGGGCCGCTTCTTTGCTGCGCCTTATGGCATGTTGCGCCGCCGCTCGCCTTTCGTGTATCAGCCGGGGTACCGCTTTCGGTTGATCCGTTCCTCACGGAAAAAGCTGCAAATATTTAAAAGGATCTTGCGAGGTGCACAAAAATCTGCTATGATTGATGAGCTATATTGTACAAAAATTCAACACTTTAAAGCGAATGAGGGGAAAAATAATGGAAAATGGGTTGAAGAAGAAATATGGATTGCCTACGGCGATTTGTATGGTGGTGGGCATCGTCATCGGTTCCGGCGTGTTCTTCAAGGCAGAGGCGGTGCTGGTGCAAACCGGCGGCAATATGCCGCTGGGCATTCTGGCTTGGCTGATCGTGGGCGCGATCATGATCGTCTGCTCCTATGTCTTTGCCACGATGGCGACCCGGTATGAGAAGGTCAATGGTCTGGTGGACTACGCCGAGGCCACGGTTGGGAATCGGTATGCTTATCTGGTCGGCTGGTTTATGGCCACGATCTATACGCCGGCGCTGACCAGCGTACTGGCCTGGGTGTCCGCGCGGTATTTCTCCGTGCTGATGGGCTGGGATATTACCGGTGGGTCCTGTCTGGTGCTGGCTTGCTTCTTCCTGTGTGTGGACTATGCTCTCAACGCCCTGTCTCCCCGTATTGCGGGCAGGTTTCAGATTTCTACCACGGTCATCAAAATGGTGCCGCTGCTGCTGATGGCGGTGGTGGGTACCGCCGTGGGACTCAGCAACGGCCAGATGGCGCAGAATTTCGCCACCATCTCCACCGGTACGGTCTCCGCCGGGGAGGGGCTGATGAAGTCCACCGTGGCGGTGGCCTTTGCCTATGAGGGCTGGATTCTGGCCACCTCGATCAATGCGGAGCTGAAGGACGCCAAAAGGAATCTGCCCCGGGCACTGGTGCTGGGCTCCTTCATTGTGGTGGCCACTTACATCCTTTACTACATCGGATTGAACGGCGCAGTGACCACCGAGGAGCTGATGGCCAGTGGCGAGGCCGCCGCGAAGATGGCCTATCAGCGGGTGTTCGGCGGGGCCGCGGGCACCGTGGTATTCGTGCTGATCGTGATTTCCTGCCTGGGGACGCTGAACGGGTTGATGCTCTCCAATTGCCGCAGCTTTTATGCGATAGCCGCCCGGGGCGAGGGACCGAGGCCGGAGATGTTCGACAAGGTTGACCCGGTGACCAACATACCCAGCAACTCCGCGACGCTGTCTCTGGCTTTTGCCGCGTTTTGGCTGCTGTACTTCTACGGAGCGAACCTGACCGATGGATGGTTCGGCCCTTTCTGTTTCGATTCCTCGGAGCTTCCGATCATCACGCTGTACGGTATGTATGTCGCCATGTTTATCCAGTTCATGCGCAAGGAGCGGGAGCTGAACGGCTTTAAGCGGTTTGTGATGCCGGTACTGGGATTGTGCGGGTGCTTATTCATGGTGTATGCAGCTTTTGCCGGGTACGGCGTGAAGGTCTATTACTATCTGGCCATTTACGTCGCGTTTATGCTGGTGGGCAACTGTTTCTATCGGAAAAAAATCTGACCTGCGGGGCGGGGAGAATTGTTGCGCGCGGCGCGGAGCGGAGAATCACCACCGTCAGGCGGCGTCCCCGTCCCGCGCCGCGCGGCTGCATCTTGCCATTTGCGGAAAACTGGTTATAATGAGAAAAAAGCACTTATGGAGGAATCGGCTGTGTTAAATACCACCCTATGTTATCTGGAGCGGGGAGAGCAATACCTGATGCTCCATCGCGTGAAGAAGAAAAATGACCTGAATCACGACAAATGGATCGGTGTGGGCGGAAAGTTTCTGGAGGGCGAGACGCCGGAGGAGTGTGTCCTGCGGGAGGCGAAGGAGGAGACCGGCCTAACGCTGGAGAATTGGCGCTACCGGGGCCTCGTCACTTTTCTCTCCGATACATGGGAGGGCGAGTATATGCATCTTTTTACCGCGGACCGATGGACGGGGGAGCAGATCGTGTGCAACGAGGGGGACCTCCAGTGGATCGGAAAGCGGGAACTGAGAAAGATGCCGCTGTGGAGAGGCGACCACATTTTCCTGGATTTGCTGGAATCCGACGCGCCGTTTTTCTCCCTGAAGCTGCGCTATGAGGGAGAGGCGCTGGTGGAGGCTGCACTGAACGGGAAGCCCCTGAAAATCTGAGTGTGGCGGAAAGGAACATAAAATGGGAACAATTTTACTCTATGGCTTTGAGGAGCTGAATGACATTCTGGCGGTAAAGGCCGCCGCCGGACCGTTTCAGGCGGAGGTGAGGCCAATCTGGCGCGACGGCTGGCGTACGCCCATCGGCGCGCTGGTGGGCCGGAAGACTCGGCCGGCCCGGGAGGGCGTATTTTCCGGAAAGCTGGGTGGCCGGATGATGGTCTTCTGTGATATGGACGACCAGATGGACGACATTCTGCCCGCCTTGCGGCAGGCCGGGATCGGCCCGGAATGCTACAAGGCGGTCCTGACCGCCTGGAATCAGGAGTGGGACGGCATCGCGCTGTTCGCGGAACTGCAAAAAGAGCGGCGCACCATGGAAGAGCGTCAAAAGGGAAAGTGAGGAATATGAGGATTTTGGTTTCCGCATGTCTTTTGGGCATTCCCTGTCGGTATGACGGTACGTCGAAGTGCTGTCCCGGGATGGAGGCGCTGTTGCAGTGGCATACCTGTATTCCGGTCTGCCCGGAGCAGATGGGGGGACTTTCCACGCCCCGCCCGCCGGCGGAGCGCCGGGGCGAGGGTGTTTTTACCGCCGACGGTACGGATGTAACAGCGGCATACCGGCGGGGTGCGGCGGCTGTGCTGAAGCTGGCAAGGCTGTACGGCTGCGAGGCGGCGGTGTTGAAGGAGCGCAGTCCTTCCTGCGGAAGGGGAGCCATTCACGACGGGACTTTTTCCGGCGGACTTATTGCCGGGGACGGTGTGACGTCGGCACTGCTGCTGGCCGGAGGCATCCCGGTGTATGGGGAGTCCCGGATTGGAGAACTGCTTCGCTGAGCGGAAGAAAAACGGGAAACTTGGGACGAATGGTGGATTTTTGACTGAAATGATTGACATTTATAGGAGGTTTGTTATAATCAAATGTACTGCATGATAGAGGCGCGGCAGCCAAAAGTAGCGTTTCCCAACAGCGGGCCTAGAGGGGAACGGGAAAGGGACTGCCGCCGAGGTTTTGTTTTCCGTAGCCTGACGGAAGATGGAGCCGGGCCGGCGGAGAACATCCGCCGGACTGTCGCCCTGTGGGGCGGAGCGCTGTCGTGATTCGTACAAGCCAAATGTATGAAGTCATGACGCAATGTCATGACTTTATTTTTTTGGAGGAATTTCGATGGAAAACAAAACGCGCCGGGCGCGGACAGCGGTGGGGCTGGCCGCCGTGCTGCTGGTCCTGCTGGTAATTCCGGCCCTTGCCGCCGAGGAGGGGACCGGGGCGGTCCCCTGGTTTTACGAGACGGTCTGGTCCCTGCTTCCGCCGGTGGTGGCCATTGCGCTGGCCCTGATTACCAAGGAGGTCTATTCCTCGCTCTTCCTCGGTATTCTCACCGGCGGGCTGTTGTGGTCCGGTTTCACGTTTGAGGGGACCGTCACTCATGTGTTTCAGGACGGAATTGTCTCCGTGCTGGCGAACGGGTACAATGTGGGTATTTTGGTGTTTTTGGTGATTTTGGGGGCTATGGTGTGTCTTATGAACCGGGCGGGCGGCTCCGCCGCTTTTGGACGCTGGGCGCAAAAGAACATCAAGACCCGGGTAGGCGCCCAGCTGGCCACCATTGTGCTGGGCGTTCTGATTTTTATTGACGACTATTTCAACTGCCTTACTGTGGGCAGCGTCATGCGTCCCGTGACAGACAGCCATCAGGTCTCCCGGGCGAAGCTGGCCTATCTGATCGACGCCACCGCCGCACCGGTGTGCATCATTGCGCCGATCTCCTCCTGGGCTGCCGCCGTCAGCGGATTCGTGGAGGACGGGTCCGGCCTGGCGCTGTTTATCCGGGCCATTCCCTATAATTACTACGCACTGCTGACCATCGTGATGATGGTGGGACTGGTGCTGATGAAAGCGGACTTCGGCCCCATGGCCATCCACGAGGCAAACGCCGCCAAAGGCGACCTGTTCTCCGGCAAGAATCCCTATGCCGGGGCGGACGAGAGTGCCGCCGCGGAGTGCGGAACCGTGCTGGATCTGGTGGCGCCCATCGCGGTGCTGGTGGTCTTTTGTATAATCGGCATGATCTACTCCGGCGGCTTTTTCTCCGGAGCCAGCTTTGTGGATGCCTTTTCCGGGTCCGACGCCTCCGTGGGACTGTTGCTGGGCAGCGCGTTTGGACTGGTATTTACAGTCGTATTCTATCTGCTCCGTCGCCGGATGAAATTCAAGGAGATGATGGACTGCATTCCGGAGGGCTTCAAGGCCATGGTCCCGGCCATTTTGATTCTGACCTTTGCCTGGAGCCTGAAGGCCATGACCGACTCTCTGGGCGCCCGGGAATTCGTCGCCTCCGTGGTAAAGGGCTCTGCCGCCGGATTCCAGCTTTTGTTGCCCGCTATCGTATTTATGATCGGCTGTTTCCTGGCTTTCGCCACCGGTACGTCCTGGGGTACTTTCGGCATTTTGATTCCCATTGTGCTCAGCGTTTTCCCGTTGGAGAGCGGAAATCCCCTGAGCATTGTGTGCGTTTCCGCCTGCATGGCTGGCGCGGTTTGCGGGGATCACTGCTCCCCCATTTCCGACACGACAATCATGGCCTCCGCCGGCGCGCAGTGCGACCATGTGAGCCATGTGACCACGCAGCTGCCCTACGCCATGACGGCGGCGGCGGTGAGCTGTGTGACCTATGTCGCGGCGGGCATTTTTGCCGCGGTCGGACTTCCAACATGGCTGGCGCTGCCGCTGGGTGTAGTATTGATGCTCCTGGTGCTGGCTGTGATGGCCCGCCGGGGAAAAGACGTAAAGTAAGAGAATTCAAGAGCGCAGCGGCAAAGCCGCTGCGCTCTTTAGATAGTTGCCTGCACCTATTTCAGTTTTGCCCTGATCTTTGCTTTCGCCTCAGGGCTGAGAGCTCTGGATGCAATCCGCACCGGAAGGGGGGGTAGGCGGAAAAACTTTTTGCGCACCTCGTCAAAGGGCTCCAGCGCATAGCCGGCGAAAAACGCGGTCCGGTCCGGCGGCGGAGCGATGGGGGAGGCCAGCCGGGGGTTTCCTGCAATGGCCCGCTCCAGCGGGAAAGGCTGACGTCCCAGGGGAAGACGGTCAAAAATGTGGCTTGCGTGGGAGGTGTTCACTATGAGAAGGGATATACCCCGCTCCTGCTGCTCCGGCAGCTCGTCGGGCCGGAGTCCCCAAAAATCCCCCAGAGTAAAATCACCTACCCGGGACATGGAGGTATAGGGGCAGCGGTAGCAGCACGGACGCAGGAACAGTGCCCGGCCGAACGCCCGGCCCCATTCCGTCTGGAACAGGGGTGCGGAGTCCGCGGACCCGTCCTTATAGAGCAGAGTGAGGTGGCTGTCCTTCCAACCGACGACCTTGTTGCGAAAGCGCACGGTCTGAAGAGAGCGGCGCCTGTGGCTCTCGATGGAGCGGACCATGTCCGCCCACACGCCGGGGGAGGGCACACCCTGGCATACGAGGTCGCAGGTGGTGAGATTTTCCGGACGGTTTCCTAGAAAATGATACAGCCCGTCCACCTGACAGGGGGTTCCGGAGAACAACACGGGCCGGGATTTCAACAGTTCCCGGATCTCCCGATAGGTGCCCCGCAGATCACTTTGCACATACTTCGCGCCCCGGAGATATCTGAGATCCTCCGGCTCAAAGCAAGCGATGTGCCGTAGATGCAGTTTGCTGTCCAGCGCCGCGCCAAAGACTACGCCGCCGCATTCCAGAGCATCCTGGGCAATCAGAGAGAAGATGCCGCCGGAAGTGGAGTCCTTTCGGACGACGTCGTCCTTGTTCCACGCGGCAAAAACAGCCGGAAGGGGACAACTGTCCTTTGTCCGGAGAGCCGGACAGACGGTTGTGCAGCGCCCGCAGCGGATGCATTTTTCAGAATCGACGGTGGGATAAGCAAAGCCCTCCTGGTCCTGCTCCATGGAGATAGCGTCCCTGGGGCATATGGCGGCGCAGGCGGTGCAGCCGGTACAGGCCGCGTGATATGCCAGCTCCGGCAGTCCGCCACCCGATGCTGCTTCCGGCGCGGCCGGGACCTCCTGATCGAACAGTGCGGAGCGCAGATAGTCAAGGGACTTCCGCCGTTCTGTTTCCAGCCGCTCCGTCACCGCGGTCCAGTCGATTTTATCCAGCAGACTGGCGGTGTCGCCTTTGCCGATGATGCGGTTTACAAGGCCCAGCCGGTCCAGAAGACTATAAATGCGGGACTGCTCCGGCGCAGCCATTTCCGCCGGAGAAACGGATGTAAAAAACGGCTTTTCAAATTGCAGGGAGAACACGGTCCCGTGAAAAGAGTTCGTGCAGACGTAGGAAGCCCGGCGGAACAGCCCTAAAAATTCCGCGGGGCCCGCGGAGAATACACATTCCGCCTTCGGGTGGACCTTCTGCCGTACGCCGCACAGCTGGACGACGGGAAGCCCCGTCTCCTCCTGTAAACGGCGGATATACGGCTCCAGCGCGCCGGGCTTGCTGATGCAGTAGCAGAGGATGTAGCCGCCGGACTGCGCCGGCTCTGCCGCCAGCGCGCCCCAGTCCTCCTGCCTTAGAAGCAGCGTGGGGTCCAGCACCACGGGCGCCTCCCGCCCGCTGATCTCCCGGATAATGGCCTGTCCCCGGGCCTCCCGGGCGGAGAGGTGGGAAAAGCCCGTAAGATACCCGTTCAGCTCCGCCTCCATTCCGTCCGGAATGCGGGGAATGCCGAAAGAGGGGGCATAGGCGATTTTCCGGCCCGCCGTAAACTGGCTGAAAAACACAGGGTCGAAATGCCCGTCGGGAAAAATTTTGGGATTCCAGATCTGATCGCTGCCGGAGAGATAGACGTCGCAGGGTGGCGCGCTCTTTAGCTCCTCCAGACTCCCGTACCGGTGCTCTGAGATGCGCAGGTGGCGGGCGGTGAAGTCCTCAAACCGGTTGTACCGCTCTTTCAGAGCATGGTAGTGGAGCGCCGTGTGAGCGTCCGCCGCAGCGGAGCCAAGGCCGGTGAGGCGGCGGAACAGGTCGTTGTTCTGGTTGACATAGTAGTTGAAGATCTCGCACGTGCTTCCCAGCTGCTCCACAGCCTGCTGGGTGGCGCAGGCCTGTAAGACCGCGCCATAGTGGTGAATATGAAAAAAGGTGACAAGGCCCGTTTTCAAGTCACGGCCTCCTTCCTGAGATTACGACTGAGACGGCAAATTGCCCGGAGCGTCCAGAACAGGGAAGTCATCCTCGGCCACCCAGTCCGATACGTACACCACGTCAAAGTCCGTTTTTGTCCGCCGTATGACCACCTTTTCAAGACCTGCGTTGATGATCTGCCTGCGGCACATGGAACAGGAGGTGGCGTCGTTCAGAAGCTCGCCGGTCTGGGCGTCCCGCCCCACGAGATAGAGGGTTCCGCCCACCATGTCCCGCCGGGCAGCGGAGATGATGGCGTTGGCTTCGGCGTGGACGCTGCGGCAAAGCTCATATCTCTCCCCACGGGGAACCTTTGCCATTTCCCGGGAGCAGTAACCCATATCCACGCAGTTTTTCCGGCCCCTGGGCGCGCCGTTGTAGCCGGTGGAGATAATCTCGTCGTTGTTGACGATGATGGCGCCGTAGACCCGCCGCAGGCACGTGGCCCGCTCCAAAACGGTCTGCGCAATATCCAAATAGTAATTTTCCTTGCTGATGCGGTTCATGACGGACCCTCCCGTGAAGTCTGGCGGATTTGCCGGAGATTAAAAGCGGCTGAATAAAGCCAATCCTCTTTTGCTCTTTTGACAAGTGTGATTTGTAGACGATAGACTCTATTGTACAGAGTTTTGCGGAATTTTGCAAGGCTTACCCGCCCTGCCGTCGGTTTTCCATGCCAGCCCGGACGGCGATCATCTCCGCCGCCACGGAGACGGCGATCTCCTCCGGCGTCTGTGCCCCGATGGAAAGGCCGATGGGGGCGTGAAGAACCGCGTATTCCTCCGGCGTGAAGCCCTCCTTCAGCAGCCTGTCCCGGCACAATGCCAGCTTTTGCCTGCTGCCGATGCAGCCGATATACCGCGCCCCGGAGCGCAGTACCTGCGTCAGTACTTCGTAGTCCGCCTGATGGCCCCGGGTCATCACCACCACGTAGTCGTTCGGGGTGATGGTCAGTTCCGGCTTTTGAAAGTCGCACACCGCCACCCGTTCCGCCGTTGGAAAGAGGGTGGGGCTGGCAAACTCCGCCCGGTCGTCATACACCGCGCAGCGGAAGCTCAGCGGGTGCAGCGCCGCTGCAAGCGCCTGGGACACATGCCCCGCGCCGAAGATATGGACCCAGCCGGCTTTTGCCGCCGGAATGGAGAACCAGCCGTCCTTGGTCAAAAGGGGCCTGTCCTTCATCAGGGCGGACAGCGCGGGATTATCTGCGTCCGCCGCTGTGACGGCCCGCATCCCGGTGATGTGCCCGCCTTCCAGCCGCCGCAGAAGCCATGCGTCCCGGCCCTGCCCGTCGGTCTCCACCAGAGAGCGGAAGACGTTCAGCGCGGTTTCATCCCCGGGGGCGATGTATTGAAACTGCACCGTTACATCGCCGCCGCAGATCATCCCCAGACTCTTGTCGTTTCCCTGCACGAAACGATAGTCCCGCTGCTCGTCTTTCCCGGAGCGCAGGACCTCCACCGCCAGCTTCTGCGCCTCAAATTCCACATTTCCGCCGCCGATGGTTCCATCACCGCTCCCATCCGGCAGCACAGCCATCATGGCCCCGGCGCTCCGGGGCGTGGACCCGGCGGAAGACAAGAGACTTACAAGGCACACGGGCTGGCGGCTTTCCAGCCCGTGAATCAGCGTTTTCCAGAACTCCCGCATGGTATTCCCCATTTCGTTTATTGATTAGAGGTATTATAACAGCTTTTTTGGTATTTGAATATGGAAAATCTGAAAATAATCCGTTTGGCCGGAAAACCGTCGCCTGTCTTCAAAAAAATCGCCGGATTGACGAGAGTCGTCAGTCCGGCGGTCCATTTATACGGCTTATTTTTTGGCGGGTTGATCGTTCTCCAGCAGCGTCTTGGCGCTGGCGGCCAAACCGGCCAGCCCCTGTAGCTCGGAGGGAATAATGATTTTGGTGGCCTGCCCGTCGGCAACCTTGGCAAACGCCTCCAGCGCCTTGATCTTCACGACCTGATCGTTGGGATTAGCTTCGTTCATCAGTTTGATGGACTCCGCCAGAGCGGTTTGTACCAGCTTGATGGCTTGCGCTTCGCCGTCTGCTTTCATAATGGCGGCCTGCTTGGCCGCGTCTGCCCGCAAAATGGCGGATTCCTTCTCGCCCTCGGCCACCAGAATCTGGCTGGCCTTCTGGCCTTCGGCCTGGAGGATGGACTCGCGGCGCTCCCGCTCCGCCTTCATCTGCTTCTCCATGGCGTTTTGGATCTCCTTGGGCGGGATGATGTTCTTCAGCTCCACGCGGTTCACCTTGATGCCCCAGGGATCCGTGGCCTCGTCCAGAATGGCGCGCATCCGGGTGTTGATGGTGTCGCGGGAAGTGAGGGACTGGTCCAGCTCCATGTCGCCGATAATATTACGCAGGGTAGTGGCGGTCAGGTTTTCAATGGCGTTCATGGGGCGCTCCACGCCGTAAGTATACAGCTTCGGGTCGGTGATCTGGAAATAGATGACCGTGTCGATCTGCATGGTGACGTTATCCTTGGTAATGACGGGCTGGGGCGCGAAGTCCGCCACCTGCTCCTTCAAGGACACCTTCTTGGCCACCCGCTCAACGAACGGTACCTTGAAGTGCAGACCCACGTTCCAAACGGTACGGAACGCGCCCAAACGTTCCACGACATAGGCCTTGGACTGCTGGACGACGACGATGTTGCTGACGATCAGCAGCAGGATCAGGACAATCAGGACGATCAGAGCGATAGTTTGAATAGGCATTATCGAGTTTCCTCCAAAATTTTATTTTTTTCAACAAAGAGCTTTACGCCCTCCATTTTCGAGATGGTGACGAGGGTTTCCTTCGGAAATACGGTCCCGTCCGCGCTGCGGGCCGTCCAGATCTTGCCGTCTACGTAGACGGCTCCGGTGGCGTTTTCGTTATCCACGGTCTCCGTCACCTTGCCGGTCTGACCGATCACCCGGTCCAGATTGGTGGGAATGGGCTTGCCCGGCCTCATCTTCCGCACCAGCGGGCGGGTAGCCGCCAACGCCACGGCGGAGACAGCCAGAAAAATGGCGAACTGCGTACCCATGGACACGTTCAGAATCGCCGCGATCAGCGCGGCCGCGGCACCGGCCACAAACCAGATGGACACCAGACTCGCGGTGGCGCCCTCCACCACGCCGAACAGCACAATGGCGCCAAGCCAAATCCAGATCATCATATTGTAAGCCTCCTTTGGCAGAAATTCATTGGGTTTAAGAACTGTGAAAAAAGAATATCATACGTCCTATACGGTAATTGTACCACAATTCTTTGCAAAATACCAGCCCAAGGGGACACCTTATTCTGGCACAGACCCAGAAGGAAAAAATTGCTTTTATTCATGAGACGGACGGTAAAGTGAAAAGGTTTCAGCTTTTGTAAATTTTTTTATGGCACTTTGCGGCAATCCTCCGCATTGCACATTTTCCGAATATCTGTTATAGTAACCCAAAATACGATTTTAAATTTTTTGAGGAGGCGCAGCCATGACGCTGACGGTGCCCTGCCTGTTCGGACTGGAAAGTCTGGTGGCGGATGAGATGAAACGGCTGAATTTACAGGAGGTCCGTGCGGAAAACGGCCGGGTCCACTGCCGGGGGACGCTGGCTGACATTGCCCGGCTGAACATCAATCTGCGCTGTGGCGCGCGGGTTCTGATGGAACTGGGCAGCTTCCCCGCGGGGGACTTTGAGGCGCTGTTTCAGGGGGTTTACGCTCTGCCGTGGGAGGATTACATTCCAAAAGACGGCGAGTTTCCGGTAAAAGGTTATTCTCTGAATTCCGGACTCCACTCCGTTCCCGCCTGCCAGGCCATTGTGAAAAAGGCGTCCGCAAAGCGGCTGGGGGAGAAATACGGCATGGCGACTCTGCCGGAGACGGGGAGCCGCTATCAGATCCAGTTCGCCATCGTCAAGGATGTGGCGACGCTGTATCTGGATACCTCCGGCGAGGGGCTGTACAAGCGGGGCTACCGCGCACAGGGCGTTGTCGCGCCCTTGCGGGAGACGCTGGCGGCGGCGCTGGTGACGCTGTCCCGCTATCGGGGCAAGGACCCTTTCTGCGACCCTTTCTGCGGTTCCGGCACCATCCCCATTGAGGCGGCGCTGATCGCCAAAAACCGGGCCCCGGGTTTGGACCGGAGTTTTTCCGCCCAGAGGTGGAAGAACATGGACGGCAAGCTCTGGCTGGAAGCCGCGGACGAGGCGATGGACAGGGAATTTCACGGAAGCTATGACATCTGGGGCGGCGACATCGATCCGAAGGCCGTAGAACTGGCGAGGCACAATGCGGAGCTGGCGGGCGTGGAGGATTGCGTCCGCTTTGAGGTGGCCGACGCTGGAAAATTTCACCGGGACAGCGAATACGGCCAGCTGGCGACCAACCCGCCCTACGGCGAGCGTTTGATGGAGAAGAGCGAGGCGGAGGCGCTCTACCGAATGTTCGGCGCGGCCTGCCGGGAGCTGCCGCCGAAGTGGCGGGTGCTGGTGCTCTCGTCCCATACGGAGTTCGAGCGCAGCTTTGGCCGTCAGGCGAACAAGAAGCGCAAGCTCTATAACGGAATGCTGAAATGCGACCTTTTTATGTACGGAAAGTGAGAAAGCAATGCGCTCCGCCGCAATGTTCCGGCGGAGCGCAAATGCCGTCAGCCACTGTGACGGGCGTAATACCCCACCAACCCGGCAAAACAGCCTATGCCAAAGCAGCGGAAGAGCCAAATATTACTCAATTGAGGAAGAATAACCGGACCGGCCATTAACAGAAGAACAATCAGACATGCTCCGATCAAGGCGAGAGTGGATTTTTTACAGCGTATGCGAATATCATACCTCCTAAAATGGGTCCAATTTTTAGTGCTCCTTTGCGGAGATTCACAGAATTGGTTGTGTGTCACTGTTCTCACGAAAGCAATGTACGAATCTACATCCGGCGGATATCCTTTCCGACCCGGACGACGCCTCCAATAAATACTAAAAACAGCGCCGCAATTCCCGCGATATGGTGCCTTACGCTTTTTTGCCCATAGACAAGTTCCTTTTTGACGGCAACAGCACGTATTCGGTATATGAGTCCGCGCCGGTATGCACTGTCAGAATGAACGATGCATTGCGGACAGACACGACGCCAGGCACATTACCGCCGCAGGAGACAACGGGGGAATCCATTTTTATCATAAACTTTATTTCTACGTTTGTAAACTTATTTGAAAGTGCGCGGGAATCGTGGTAGTTACCCCATAGGACTTATCATTCATCTTCTCCTCGCTGGTGGTTCCAAAATTTGTGTCTTCCATGTTATTCACAAATTTTTCATAGTTACCCCCTTTACAAAATGGAAATGATGTACTATTATAACAGCGTTAGCACTCGGATGGGTTGAGTGCTAACGCTGATTTTGTAAATCTTTTTATATATTAAAGGAGGCAGTTTTCTATGAAACTCACACCGCTTGCAGACCGTGTCATCCTGAAAATGGTTGAGACAGAGGAGACCACCAAGGGCGGCATCATCCTCACCGGCTCCGCGAAGGAGAAGCCCTCTGTGGCCGAAGTCATTTCCGTCGGCCCCGGCGGAAACGTAGACGGCAAGGACGTGGTCATGACCGTGAAGGCCGGCGACAAGGTGATTACCAGCCAGTACGCAGGCAGCAAGGTCACGCTGGACGACGAGGAATACGTCGTGGTCCGGCAGAGCGAGATTCTTGCCATCGTTGAATAAAAACTGTTCAAACAACATCTTCTGAATTTTTGGAGGTAATGCAATATGTCTAAACTGATTAAGCGCGGCGAAGACGCGCGCAAGGCGCTGCAGAGCGGCGTCGATACGCTGGCGGATACTGTAAAGGTGACGCTGGGCCCCAAGGGCCGCAATGTGGTGCTGGACAAGAAGTACGGCGCTCCCCTCATCACCAACGACGGTGTGACCATCGCCAAGGAGATCGAACTGCCCGACCCCTTTGAGAACATGGGCGCGCAGCTTGTGAAGGAAGTCTCCACCAAGACCAACGACGTTGCCGGCGACGGTACTACCACTGCGACCCTGCTGGCCCAGACGATGATCTCCGAGGGACTGAAGAATCTGGCTGCGGGCGCGAATCCCATTGTGGTGAAAAAGGGCATGGCCAAGGCCGTGGAGGCCGCTGTGGCCGAGGTTAAAAAGCAGGCCAAGAAGGTTGATGGGTCTAAGGACATCGCCCGCGTCGGCGCTGTTTCTTCCGGCGACGAAGAGATCGGTAAACTGATTGCCGACGCCATGGAGAAGGTTTCCGCCGACGGCGTTATCACCATCGAGGAATCCAAGACCGCCGAGACTTACAGCGAAGTTGTGGAAGGCATGCAGTTCGACCGTGGCTACATCACTCCGTATATGTGCACCGATACGGAGAAGATGGAGGCCAACATCGATGACGCCTATATTCTCATCACCGACAAGAAGATCTCCGTTATTGCCGATATCCTCCCCCTGCTGGAGCAACTGGTGCAGTCCGGAAAGAAGCTGCTGATTATTGCCGAGGATGTGGAGGGCGAGGCCCTGAGCACGCTGATCGTGAACCGTCTGCGCGGTACTTTGAACGTTGTGTGCGTCAAGGCCCCCGGCTTCGGGGACCGCCGCAAGGAGATGCTTCAGGACATTGCCATTCTCACCGGCGGCACCGTAGTCTCCGAGGAAGTGGGCTTGGAGCTGAAGAACGCCACCATTGACATGCTGGGCCGCGCCCGTCAGGTGAAGGTCACCAAGGAGAATACCACCATTGTGGATGGTGCCGGAGACAGTCAGGCCATCAAGGATCGGGTTGGCCAGATCCGCGCGCAGATTGCCAACACGACCTCCGACTACGATAAGGAAAAGCTTCAGGAGCGTTTGGCGAAGCTGTCCGGCGGCGTGGCCGTCGTCAAGGTCGGCGCTGCTACCGAGACCGAGATGAAAGAGAAAAAGCTCCGCATGGAAGATGCCCTGAACGCGACTCGCGCCGCCGTGGAAGAAGGCGTGGTTGCTGGCGGCGGTACTATTTTCATCAATGTCATTCCCGCTGTGGAAGCGCTCATCTCCTCTGTGGAGGGAGACGAGAAGACCGGCGTGCGTCTGATTGCCAAGGCTCTGGAAGCTCCTATCCGTCAGATCGCAGCCAACGCCGGACTGGACGGCTCCGTGATTTTGGAGAAAGTACGCAATTCCGGCAAGGTGGGCTATGGCTTCGATGCCTATAAGGAAGAGTACTGCGATATGGTGACTGCCGGTATCATCGACCCCGCCAAGGTGACTCGCTCCGCGTTGGAGAACGCCGCCAGCGTGGCCGCCATGGTGTTGACCACAGAGTCTCTGGTTGCCGACAAGCCGGAGCCTCCCGCGCCCGCGCCTGCGGCTCCCGACATGGGCGGTATGTACTAAGAAAAGACCGGTACTCGTTGGCCGGGAGCGCTTTCGCGCTCCCGGCGGGTACCTGCCCGGTTCCATAAACTGACTTTTTTTCAGGATTTTCGCGAAACCCTCTTGACAAAAGTGGGTGTTATCTGGTATATTAATTTTCGCCCGTCATAAGGCGAACGGATTTGGCGGCATAGCTCAGTTGGCTAGAGCATGCGGTTCATACCCGCAGTGTCCCCGGTTCAAATCCAGGTGCCGCTACCAGAATTCCCACGGGACACGCTGTGTTCCGTGGGAGATTCCCGAAAAGTTGATATGGCCCGTTGGTCAAGTGGTTAAGACACGGCCCTTTCACGGCTGTAACATGGGTTCGAATCCCGTACGGGTCACCAACCTATAAAGTGCCGCCATAGCGGGACTTGTAGGTCTCAGAATTCAATATTCAATGTGGAGGCTTAGCTCAGCTGGTTAGAGCGCCTGCTTCACACGCAGGAGGTCGAGAGTTCGAGTCTCCCAGTCTCCACCAAAACAGCATAATCCGAACTTATTTCCGATAGGAGATGGGTTCGGATTTGTTGTTTATCTGAATGACATAGCAATATAAGAAAAAACAAGGGCAGCCTGAGCTGTCCTTGTTTTCTTTTAAGTAGAGTACCCTGATTGTTGTCCTCTTTTCCATTCCTCAAATGCTGCTTTTCCCTCTGGACTGTCAAAGTACGCTTGGATTTTTGGAAGTAAGCAGCGAGCAATGGACTCAATCTCGTGTTCTGGTATTTCAGAATGCTGGGTGTCCCCAAGCTTGGGAGTGGAATTACATTTTGGAGAGGTCATGATTGACCGCCCTTCTTTGAATAAATTCAAAGGCGGGAGCAGTTCATAAGTGTTTTCAAAAATATGAGCCTTTGTTGAAGCGGAATAACTGTTCCGCTGCTGGGAAACGAGTGAAATCAGATTGGAATTGCTTTGCGATACCGTGCCTGAATTCCGGTATCCACCATGCGAATGGGGCAGGTCTTGTACACCCCGAACCTTCGGCTCTCTGCCTGCCAGAATTGACAGTAACCACCCTTGTTGCTTTTGAGAAGCTGTTTCTCCAGGGAGTCAGCCTGCACTTCGCTCAGGCAGTAAATCACCAGCTGGATGTCATAATTCTCATAAAGTCCCCGTGTCCAATCCTGGCACATGCAGGCCAGCTGAACCGCTTTCTTTGGCGATAGATTGTGCTGATTGAAGTATCCGAACTGTAGAGCTAAAGGGTAAAAGGGTTGGTTATTCTGGATTCGTCTTATTAGGAAGATGCCATGTTGATGCAGTGTGTGGAGCGTCGTGATATCTTTCGGCTGTTTTTCCACAGGCAGCTGAAACGGATGTTTCCAGTAGCCCAGAGCATTCAGCTCATACTGGTAATCCCGACCGGGCGAAAAAAAGCTTCATGTGCTTTCCAGTAGTTCGATAGCTCTGTCAAATGGCAGTAGAGCGAAAGATAACTATTGTTGATTGCTTCTGTAAGAGCCGTGTATGAAGTAAGCTCCTTGCCTTGAACCAGATCCTGTGCGTACCAGAGCCGGAATACGGACTTCCGATCTGGTTCCCTGCTGGTATAGGTTGGAATTGAGGCAATCTCAGCAGATGAACAATTCATAATGTAGGCGATAGCAGGTTTGCAGAGAATGAGAATCTTGCTCTTTCCGTCCAGCCAATGTTTTGCCTTCACAAGCTGAGCTTCTTTCAGTTCCCGAATCCCACGCCTGCACATCTGTTCGGAGGGATAAGCGTGCAGGGAAACCATCAACTCCACCAGCTGCGGCTGCAAGGCAAGCCCCCAGCCCAGCTTCCAGACAACCGTCAGAAGGTCATTGTGCTTGCCGCAAAGAGTCAGTTGCTTCCCGTTCATGCCCGCACCCCCTCAAAGGAGCAGTTCAACAGTTCTGCCGCATCCATTTTGGCGTGTATGTCCGCCATGCTGTAATTGCTGGTAACCACCCCAAAGGCCACCTCCGTACCGTCCTGAGCCTGATAGACAGCATCAGGGGCGGAGAGCTTACCAGATCGCAGTGCATCTTCTGCATCGAGGTCATGGAATGCCTGAATCTGCTGTTCCAGCCTGTCCCGGACTTCCGTTTCCGTCTGCCATGTGTCTTGCTCTTCCAGTGAGTGACTAAGATACCGCTCTGCAATACAGAGGTCATGCGTCGGTGACTGAGCGTGATAGGTGTAGTCCATGCCCAGCTTCTGACGGCAGACCTCGTGACCGGTCTTGGCAAGCTTGTAGCAGACACGATCGCTGGATTTCTTTCCGGGTTTGGAATCACACTCCCGCTGGACAAGTCCGTCCTTCAGATACCCTGAAATTCGCTTTTCCCGCAGGAAGGTCAGCATTTGATCATGGTCAAGATACCCAACACGAGCGAGGGTTGTCAGGACCTGACGATCTCGTGGATAGATCGTTGCAATGTGAGGCTTCATAGTGTCAGCGCCAGTGATAAAATGCAAGAAAACGCCGGCCAAAAAATGCAGGTTTGCAGCGGAGAGAAATGCAATATGGTACACTCGAATCCGCCTGCCGTAATGGAGGCGGAAAGGGTGTCAGAATGGAAGGAGCAAACTGGATAGATATCCGAAGCGACCGGCAAAAAGGACTGAGCTACACGGAGATCGCGCGCAAGTACAACCTTGACCCGAGGACGGCGAAGAAATACGCCGAGAGCGAGACACGGCCGGTATACAGCCTGAGCGCGGCGAAGCCGTCAAAGCTGGACCCGTACAAGGAGCAGATCGCAATATGGCTGGAGGAAGCGCCGTACTCAGCGGAGCGAATTCTGGAAAAGATCCGGGAGCAGGGCTTTGACGGCGGGCACAGCATTGTGCGAGAGTATGTCCGCAACAAAAAGGAGCAGCTGGACGAGAAGGCAACGGTACGATTTGAGACAATGCCGGGGCTGCAAGGCCAAATGGACTGGGCATTTTTCGAGGATCACACTGTCTTGGATGACGGAAAGCTGAAGAAGCTGTACTGCTTTCTGTTTATTCTCGGATACTCACGGGCACGGTACATAGAGTTTGTGACCGACATGAGCACAAACACACTGATCCGCTGCCATGCCAACGCGTTCCGGTATTTGGGCGGCTATCCGGAGGAAATCCTGTACGACAACATGAAACAGGTCGTCATCAAGCGGCTGCTGAAGCAGGAGGACAGCACCCTGAACCGGCAGTTCGAGGACTTTGCCGGGTTCTATGGATTCAAGCCTGTGCTGTGCAGGCCATACCGGGGCCAGACGAAAGGCAAGGTGGAGCGCACGGTCCAGTTCGTCCGGGACAATTTTATGATTGGAATCAAGTACTCGTCTCTGGACAATCTCAACGGCCAGGCGCTGGCCTGGTGCAGCAAGGTTAACGGAAAAATCCATGCCACAACGAACGAAATTCCCTTCGAGCGATTAAAAAAAGAGGGCCTCAACCCTCTCAAACGTAAATATATCATTGACAAAATTAACTTACGCAGGGTGCAAAAAGACTGCCTCATCTCATACGGCGGTAATCAGTATTCCGTTCCATCGGAATACGCCGGCAAAGATGTGGCAGTCGTAGCGCTGGACAACCTGCTCGCCGTCTACCACGAAGGAAAGCAAATCACCCTGCACCGGATATCCTATCAGAAAAAGGACATGGTCGTCAATGCCCATCACTACCGCAGGCTGACGGTCAAGCAGTCTTTCGACATCGAAAACACGCTGCTGGACGGTGACAACGTCATCGATTTTCCCATCCAGCCACATGATTTGAGCCGGTATGACGAGGTATTGTTATGGCGGAACTGACGATGGAACGCCCCAGGGAGAACCTTGAAAGCCTGAAAATGAAAAACACGCTGGAGGACTTTGATTTCAGTTTTCAGCCCTCCATTGATAAGCGGCAGATCGAGGGACTGGCCACCATGCGTTTTCTGGAGAATGGAGAAAATATCGTCTTTCTCGGCCCGCCCGGCGTGGGCAAGACCCATCTGGCCTCGGCGCTGGGGATGGTCGCCGCCAGGCATCGATTCTCCACTTACTACATTAACTGCCACTCACTGATTGAGCAGCTCAAAAAGGCCCATTTTGAAAACCGTCTTCCAGATAAGCTCAAAGCTCTGGGCAAATACAAGCTGCTCATCATCGACGAAATCGGGTATCTCCCAATGGATATTCAGGGGGCGAACCTGTTCTTTCAGCTTATTGCCAGACGGTATGAAAAGGTCTCAACAGTCTTTACCTCCAACAAGACCTTTTCCCAATGGAACGAGATCTTTGCTGATGTCACCATCGCCTCCGCGATACTCGATCGTGTTCTGCACCACTGTACCGTCGTCAATATCAAGGGCGAAAGCTACCGGCTAAAAGAACGCAAAGAATATATGAAGCAAAAACAGCACATCGTCAATACCCTCTTCGAGCAGGGACAAAACTAATTTTAGGACATTCCCTCGCCGCTGTTTTCCTACATTTTTTAACCGGCGAAAAACTGCAAATTCAAATCGGCGTTGACAATTTGTTAAAACTCAATATTTTGTGAATATGCAACAATTAATCTACGCAAAAAATTAAGTAATAGAAGGAGTGAAGTGAAGAGCCTCCTACAATTATGAATAGTCTTAATCAATTAATGGAAAATAAGTATTGGACTTATTTGACTGTTTTAATATAAAATCTAACTATAATCAAATAAAAATCAGCGATATTGCCAATTGTGCATGAAAGGAGCCTGAACAAAAATGAAATAATTTTCGTTGGTATGTTTTACAGTTCCACAAGGTGGATACTCGAAACCTCAAGATTCTGATGGATGTGATCTATGTTTACTGAGGCAAGGTTACGCCGGAAGACGTCCGTGGGCTGGAGCCAAAGCGGTTCGGCCTAAGTCACCTGTGTGACTGCTCCAAGGAGTCATGCAGATGGTCTGGGAGGGCCGGGCCTACTATAGCGGGAACGCAGTGGATGAGGATAGCATCGTATATGGACTGGCAGTATATGAATCTTGCCGCGTTTGCCGTTACAAAGTCAAGGAAGGTCCGTGTGGCACGCTGCCTCATGGCATAGTGGTATTCTTTTGCTTTTTGTAAAAATTGAATCGCTTTATGTTACTCATAATGGCATTAACGGATGTTTTTCTGAAACGGCTGGGAGGTTATTTGAGTGATTCCACTGTATGTGAATACAGAGTTGGGCTTGCACTCTACAGACAGCAGGTTGCAAATAAAATTTTTAAAAAAGCCTGACAAATTGCTGTCCGTAAGCGATAATAGCAGAAGAGGATCACCGATCCCGTTTTATCGCGGAAGGAGCGCCAGCCATGAATTTAAAACAGTTGCAGTACTTTCAGACCATCGCGGAGTTGGAACACTACACCCGGGCAGCGGAAAAACTGTATGTCAGCCAGTCCACCCTCAGCCACGCCATTCAGGAACTTGAGACAGAACTTAATGTGAAGCTATTTACCCGAAACGGGCGCAACGTCAAGTTGACGAAATATGGTAAGCTGTTCCTCCCTTATGTTCAAAAAACCCTGGAATCTTTGGAGACTGGAATCTCCACTTTGCAGGAGTATATTAACCCCAACTCCGGCACTGTGACTCTGTCGGGTTTTCCTTCACTGGCTCAGTTCCTGCCGGATCTTATTGTTCGCTATCTGTCTGAGACTAACCGAGTAGGCGTTCGCTTTCAATTTTCTCAGGACAGCTTCTATGTCATTCAGGATCACCTGCTGTCCGGGAAAATGGACTTGGCCTTTGCCACCTGGATTGAAGACCCCCGAGTGGAACATGTGAAGCTGGGAACCCATCCATTGGTCCTGCTGGTTCCCTATACACACCGATTGGCCAGACGCGAGAGCGTAAGCTTGAAAGAGCTGGACCAGGAGCCTTTCATTGATTTTGACAGCACCTCGCAGCTGCACTATCAAAACCGCGAGATGTTTGAGTCCCTGAATATCCATCCTAACATTTTGGTGGAGACGCCACAGGATATCGTCATGTACGGTCTTGTGGCCGCAAATCACGGGGTAGCCATTACCCCCTATCCTCTGGGCGGCGCACCTTATAACATCAAGATCCTTCCCATTTCCGACAACATCCTTCAGCGGGACTTGTACCTGATGTGGTGTAAAGACCGGTATATTCCCCCTGCAGCTGAATACTTCCGGGATTTTATTATCCGCAGCGGCAAGGTGTTCGATCAATTCCGAGCCCGCAATGGCCCAAGCCTTGTCTGAACTGTAGAAGTGCGCGTTTGACCCGGTGGTCTAATATTTCGTTTATTAAACCCGACTCTGCCCAGCAGAGTGCCGGATTTTTAGGAGGCATCAATAATGAGCAAAAAATTAGTATCCGAACTGATGGTAGATTACCTGGAACGCAGAGATGTAAAATATGTGTTCGGCCTGTGCGGACACACGGTTATTGGAATGCTGGACGCTCTGTCCCGCAGCACAAAAGTGACTTATATCTCCAACCGCCACGAGGCCGTGGCCTCTACCGCCGCGGACGGCTACGCCCGCATCACCCACAAGGCTTCCGTAGTCATGTGTCACCTGGGCCCCGGCCTGACCAATGTGCTGACCGGCGTGGCAAATGCCGCCTTTGACTCTATCCCCATGGTAGTCATCGCAGGCGATGTGCCCAGCTACTATTTCGGTAAGCACCCCCACCAGGAGGTCAACATGCACGGCGATGCCACTCAGTATAAGATTCTGGAGCCTGTGGTGAAGCGTGCCTGGCGGGTGGACGACCCTGAGGCGCTGCCCGATATCATGGACAAGGCTTTCCGGTTGGCGGAGTCCGGCCGCCCGGGCCCGGTGCTCATCGATATGCCCATGGATATGTTTTCACGGGAAATCGATGATGATCTGTGGCCCAGAACCTACAAGGATAGCCACATCACCATGCGGCCCGCTCTGGACCCGGCTGCTGCCAAGGCTATTGCCGCCAAGCTGGTTGAGGCGAAGAACCCGGTTCTTCATGCAGGCGGCGGCATTCTGCTTGCCCAGGCTTCTGACGAGTTGGCCGCTCTGGCCGAGTTCTTGGACATCCCCGTCTCCCGTACTCTGATGGGACAGGGCTGTCTGTCCGACCGTCACCCCCTGATGATCGGCCAGACCGGCTTCTGGGGGATGGAATTCACCCACACTCTCACAGTCAATGCCGATGTGATTTTGGGCTTGGGCACCCGCTTTGCCGAAGCGGACAGCTCCAGCTGGTATCAAGGCGTTACCTTCGATCCCGACAAGACCTCTTTCCTCCAGATCGACATTGATCCCTCTGAAATTGGCCGCAATTATCCCGTGGAGATCGGCGCGGTGGGCGATTTGAAGCTGGGCCTGTCCCAAATCCTGGAGGCGGTCAAAAAGCTTTGCCCCCAAGGCAAGAGCCACCCAGAGCTGCGGAAAAAGATCGCTGATGCAAAGGCTGCATTTAAGAAATCCAATGAGGCCATCTCCAACGACAGCCGTTTTCCCATGACTCCGCAGCGTATCCTGAAGGACGTCAAGGCGGTGTTTCCCGAGGACAGCATCATCTTTACCGATGTGGGCTGGAACAAAAACGGCGTGGCACAACAGTTTGACATCACCGTTCCCGGCAGCATCCACCACTCCTCTGGTCTGGCTACTATGGGTTTTGGTGCTTCTGCCGTTCTGGGCGGTAAGCTGGCAGCTCCCGACCGCTTCTGCCTGACACTTACCGGAGACGGTGGATTCGGCGTCAATCCCACGTGTCTGGCTACAGCCGTGGAGCAGGGGATTGCCTGTACTTGGGTGATAATGAATAACTCCGCTTTCGGCACGATCGCCGGATTGGAGAATGCCAACTATAAGACTAAGTTTGGAACTGTGTTTCAAACTCCCGACGGAAAGGCTTACAGCCCCCGCTGGGCAGACGTGGCCAAGGCTTACGGCGTAGAGGCCATATGTGTCAGCACCGCTGACGAGTTCAAGGGAGCTTTGGAGCAGGCTCTGGCCGCCAACAAAGCCGGCAGGCCCTTCCTGGTGGAGGCCCCCATGGAGAACATCGTCGTACCCACTCCCGGCTGCTGGAACATCAACGATATTTATAGCCCCAATGGTCTGGTTCGAGACGGCAAACTGGTCCGCAAGGAAAATGGGCGCTATGTGGCCCCCAGCCACTCCAAATCCCACAACGCAAAGTAATTGCCGCATTTCTCGCAAAAATACGGCGGGACAGTATCATACAGATACTCGTCCCGCCCTCGTTTTTCAAGACAGTGCTTATCCGGACCCCGTGGGTCAAGGGGCCAGCGGAGTAGCATAATGCTCAAGAATATATTGCTTTACCCGCTGCGCAGCCGCCGAGAGCGGCAGATTCTTCGACCAGGAGAGATAGACTGTCCGCACAAACGCCTGTTCCGAGTCTTTAATAGGGAATACCTGCAATCTTATATAACCAAAAAAGGAGAATGTAATTATGGCTAAAGAAGTAACTGCGGAACAGATCCAGATGCTGGATGCAATGGTAGTCCGCGCCAAGGCTGCCGCCGACATTATTGCCACATACGATCAGGAGCGGATTGACCGTCTCTGTCAGGCTGTCGCCGCCGCCGTTTGCGATATGAAGGTATGGGCTCCCATCTGCGACGAGGCTGTTGACGAGACCAGGCTGGGCGACAAGGTGACCAAGCGCAACAAGCGCAACAAGATCAAGCTGATTCTTCGTGACTGCCTGCGTCAGAAGAGCGTTGGTATCATCGAGGAAATTCCTGAGAAGGGCCTGGTAAAATACGCCAAGCCCGTGGGTGTCATTGCCACTCTGGTCCCCACCACCAATCCCTGCCTGACTCCTGCCGGCCAGGTGATTTACGCCATCAAGGCCCGCGACGTACTGATCTGCTCTCCCCATCCCCGTGCGAAGAACGTGACCAACAAGTGCATCAACATCATCCGTGAGACTCTGGTCCGTGAGGGCGCCCCCGCGGATATTATCCAGGGTATTGCCGAGCCCTCCATCTCCCTGACTCAGGTGCTGATGCAGAAGGTCAATCTGGTGATCGCCACAGGTGGCCGCCCCATGGTCAAGTCCGCCTACTCCTCCGGCACTCCCGCTTACGGTTCCGGTGCCGGTAACGCCACGGTGATTATCGACGACACCGCCAACACTCCCGAGCGTCAGGCTGAGGCTGCTATGAACACCCGTATCTCCAAGTGCTCCGACTTTGGCTCCGGCTGCTCCTGTGATGGCAACCTGCTGATCCATGAGTCCGTCTACGACGGCTTCGTCAAGGCCCTGGTTAAGGAAGGCGCTTATCTGGCCAACGAGGAAGAGGCCGAGAAGCTCAAGGCTGTCATGTGGGACGAGATTGGTCACCGTCTGCCTAACACCGTGGCTATCAGTGCCCAGAAGCTGGCTGAGGCCGCCGGCTTCACCATCCCCGCCGACCGCAAGTTCATCGCCGTTACCGGCGGCGGAAAGAACGACATCGGCAAGGATCATTACTTCTCCAGCGAAAAGCTGACCACTCTGCTGGCCCTGTTCAAGTACGAGGGTGAGTTTGAAAACGCGTTGGATATGATGCGTGCCCTCTTCGAAGTGGGCGGCAAGGGTCACTCCTGCGGCATCTACTCCTGGAACGACGAGCACATTCATCGTCTGGGCATGGCTGCTCCCGTTTCCCGCATCATGGTGCGTCAGCCCAACAACCGCGGCAACTCCGGCTCCTCCACCAATGGCATGCCTCCCACGTCTTCCATGGGCTGCGGCACTTGGGGCGGCAACATTGTCTCTGAGAACATCACTTTGAAGCACTATATGAACACCACCTGGGTGGCTCGCCCTCTGCCCGAGGATATGCCCTCCAACAAGGAGCTGTTCGGTGACTTCTTCAAAGAGGGTATGGACGAGGAATAAGCGACTACACCGCATCAGGCCACTTCGCCGTACCAAAGCGGAACGGAACACTTGTCACACGGGTAAGGCGCTGATTCCAAGCCCGTACTGCGGGACAGGCTGACGGGGCCTATCGATTCAATGCCACCACGAAAGGCGCCAAAACCTTCCGTGGTGGCATTTTTCACATCGTCAGGAAAGGGAAGATCAAGATGGACAAATTCAAGGGAAGCCAGAATTATGTGGCCTCGGAGGAGCTGATGCGTGCGGTGAACATTGCCATGGTGCTCCAGAAGCCACTGCTCATCAAGGGGGAACCGGGCACGGGCAAAACCATGCTGGCCGAGGCTATTGCAGCCACCCTGGAGAAGAAATTGATTGTCTGGAACATCAAGTCCACTACCAAGGCTCAGGACGGACTGTATGTCTATGATGTAGTCCAGCGGCTGTATGACAGCCAGTTTGGCGGCGAAGGTGTGGACAACATTGAAAAGTACGTTAAGCTGGGCAAGCTGGGCGAGGCCTTCACCGACCGGGAACAGGTAATTTTGCTGATCGATGAAATTGACAAAGCGGATTTGGAGTTTCCCAACGACCTGCTTTGGGAGTTGGACCGAATGGAGTTCTACATCCCGGAGACGGGGCGCACCGTCAAAGCCAATCACCGGCCCGTGGTGATCATCACCTCCAACGCGGAAAAGGAACTACCCGACGCCTTCCTGCGCCGGTGCGTGTTCCACTATATCGAGTTTCCCGACAAGGAGCTGATGGCTCAGATTGTCCGGGTTCATTTCCCCAGTTTGGATGAGAAGCTGCTCACCCAGGTGCTGGAGGCCTTTTACAAAATCCGTCAGCTGCCTCAGATCAAGAAGAAGCCCTCCACCAGCGAAATGATCGACTGGATTGAGGCCCTGATTCACGAGGGTGTGGATCCCGGCCGAATTGTAAGCGAGGTGCCCTATCTGGGCGTTGTGCTGAAAAAGAATGAGGACATGGACGCTCTGCGGCGCAACTGGCGGTGAGGTTATGTTCGAAGAGTTTCTCTACCTGCTGCGAAAAAGAGGCCTGAAGGTCTCGCTCACTGAGTGGGTGAGCCTGATGGAGGCCCTAAACAAGGGGCTGCACAACTCCAGCTTTACCGGCTTTTATTACCTGTGCCGCTGTCTGCTGGTGAAGAGCGAAGCCGACTTTGACTGCTTTGACCGCTGTTTTCTGGACTACTTTAAAGACATTCCCTTCCATCAGGAGATATCTCAGGCGCTTTTGGACTGGCTGGAAAAGTCCAATGCTCCCCTGGGGGAATATGATGAGCAGCAGGCTGAGCTGAGCGATCAGCTCAGCCACAACGAGATCGAAGCACTTTTGAAGGAGCGGAAAAACGAGCAGCGAGAACAGCATCACTGCGGCAATTACTGGATTGGCACCCATGGAATGTCAACTTTTGGGAATATGGGCATGAGCCCCAAGGGCATCCGGGTAGGCAGCGAGGCCGTGTACAAGCGCGCTTTCCGCGTGGCGGGGGAACGAAGATTCCGGGACTTTCGTGAGGATAGCACCCTGGATATCCGCCAGTTCCAGGTGGCCCTGAGGAAGCTGCGGCAATTCTCCGGGCTGGTGGATCTCCCTCGTACCCAGTTTGATGTGGACAATACCATTCAGGACACCGCCCAGCAGGGCGGTATGTTGAAGGTGCGCTACAAGCGTCCTCGGGAAAACACAGTTAAAATATTGTTGCTGATGGACTCAGGCGGCTCCATGGAATATTACAGTTCGCTGTGCTCTGCGCTGTTTCGGGCGGTGAGCAAGTCCGGACATTTCAAGGAATTGAAGATCTATTATTTTCACAACTGTATTTATACCCGCCTGTATAAAAATCCCATTATCGACCCCAGGGACTCTGTTCCCACCGACTGGGCGCTCTCCAATTTTTCAGAAGACTGGAAAGTGATTTTTGTCGGAGACGCTCAGATGGACCGCCGGGAATTGGAGGGCCACTACTGCGGGCACGGAGAAGAGGGCCCCCGCTGTGGGCTTGATTGGCTGCACTTGCTTCGCCGGCGTTATCCCCATATTATCTGGCTTAACCCCAGCGACCGGCCCAACTGGGGCGAAGAGTGGTCCCACAGTTACGATGCCATTGCCGAGCTTTTTCCCATGTTCCCTTTAACGGTGGACGGTTTGGAGGCGGGTATGAGGAAGTTGCTGGTACGTTGAGACCGGTCGGATTGGAGTTGTTGACAGCCGCATGATGCCTCCCCTGACGGTCGTGGATGATCATAAATTGGACGGAATAGCTGCATTGTGCAGGACGTGAGTAGGCAAAAAAGTGCCATCGGTTTTGATGAAAACAGAAAACCAATTGTGTAAGCATACAATTATTAAAGTGAAATTATATTATTGCTACAAATTTTATAGGCGAATTATAGTATTTATGTGCGGTTTTAATAAGATGATGAAGAATTTGCAGTAGACGAAGCCACTTTTGTAAGATAAGATGTATAAATGTAAGTGGAAAATTGGTTGTAAAATTGTCGTTTATAACGGAAACCTTCCGCGAAAAATTTCAATTTTCTAATTATTTAATTATATTGGAGGATGTCTATGCCCAGAAAATTTTCTTTGGCCTATTTAACGATCCCCGGCACAAATCCGATGGATCAGATTCGCATTGCAAAAGAAGCAGGCTATGATTTTGTCAGTCTGCGTACCATCCCTATGTATCTTAAGGGCGAGCCTGAATTTATCATGGAGCAGGACCCCGAGCTATTCAAAGCAACTAAACAAGCACTGAAAGATTATGACATGAAGTTGATGGACATTGAACTGGCCCGGGTTCGGGAGGACTTGGACAATAATTTCGACGCCGCCTTTGAAAAGGGTGCCGAGTTGGGTGCTACCGATGTGCTTTCCAGTATCTGGGCAAAAGATCACGCGTTTAATGTGGACGGCTGCGGAAAAATCTGTGAAAAGGCAGCAAAGTTCAACTTAACGGTCAACTTGGAGTTCGTCACGTTCTCCGGCGGCGTGACGAATCTCAAAGAAGCGGTGGCTATTTTGAATGAGGTAAAAGCACCTAACCTGAAGATCATGGTGGATACCGTGCATGCTCACCGCTCCCGGGTGACGCCCGCGGAACTTGCCGCGGTTTCTGTGGAGAAATATGGCTTCATCCACCTGTGCGACTGCCCTGGCCCCATCCCTGCTTTAGGCGATCCCGAGATGATCCGGGTGGCACGGGAGGCCCGCCTTTACTGCGGCGAGGGTGGTGCTGATATTGCTGGGATGCTGAAAGCTCTTCCCAGCAACCCCTGCTCTATTGAGCTGCCCAATGCCGAGATGGTGAATGCCCACGGTAAGGAATGGCATGCAAAACGTTGCTTGGAGACAGCCAAGGCCTATTTTGCTGCTCACGGCATCGACTGATTCGGAACTCACACGCAGAGTTCTTACTAGCCAGGTGCGGCATCTTAGGGGGGGAATGAGCATGTGAATCTTCAACAACTATACTACTTTCGTACGTTGGCCGAGGTAAAGCATTTTACCAAAGCGGCGATCAAGCTGATGGTAACACAGCCCAGCTTGAGCCACTCTATTAATGATTTGGAAGCAGAGTTGGGCGTGTCCTTGTTTGATCGAAGCAACCGGCAAGTGACAATGACAAAGTACGGAGGACTGTTTCTTGAGTATGTGAATCATTCTTTGAATATTCTGGATGAGGGGCGAGCTAAGCTCGACGATTTCATTGATCCCGATCAAGGTACCGTGGCATTGTCTTACGTAAGTTCTCTGGAGGCTTTTGTCCCTTATCTGGTGGCCCAGTTCTATAAGCTTAATCAGGGAATTCAGATTATGTTCCAGTTTCAGCAGTCTTCCAATGCTGCAATTTTTGAAAGCCTGTTCAAGGGAAGCATCGATCTTGGAATGGGAACCCGGTGCCTTTCTAAAGAGCCGCTGATGACACACAAGTTGGGCGAGCATGAACTGGTGTTGCTAGTGTCTAATGATCATCCCCTCGCACAGGAGGAATCTGTGGATCTACGACAGATCCGACAGGAGCAGTTCATTACCTACAGTCGGGAGTGCGACATCCGGGACTATATCGACAGCATTTTTAAAATCATCGGAATCACACCTCGGATCGTTTCTGAAACTGCGCACGATACTATGATTTACAGTTTTGTTGCCGCAAACTATGGTGTTGCACTAGTTCCCGCACCTCTAGGGATAAACCATTATCATGTAAAAGCTCTTCACATTCAAAATGAGGTTCCAAAGAGGGAGATTTATCTGATGTGGAAAGATGTTAGGTATCTGTCTCCTGCAGTTTCCCGGTTTCGGGATTTCATTGTTGAGAATGGACAGATGCTGGATTCTTATCGTGCCGAGATGATAGCTTCTAAACAGGACCTGACTATCTGAAAAATGAAATCTTTGCAGCGGAGCCACGAAAAAAGCTCTGACTTCAAAGAATAACTAAAGATATTTGGCTAATTCTCGGACAAGCAAACGAACGATATAATAAGCAGGACTCAAGCAATTTTTTTACCTAAGATAGAGTCAGAAGACTGCAAATCAATTATGAATATTTTCGTTGAATTAAATAAAATTGGTGTGATCGTTTTCACCCGTTTGCAAATACCAGCTTTTGCAATTGCCTTTGCTTTTTTATCCTGCTTTTCCTGACTATTCCGAGAGCCTGTTATGCAAATTTTTTATAGAATAATAGTGATACGCATATTACAAAATAAAAACAAACAATTTGACGCGCTGTACAGGAACTGATATAGTGGTTTTATTGAGTTTGTGAATAATGACAAAAATAAAAAGGAGGACCATTTATGAAAAAGATTCTTGCAACACTTCTGGCAGCCAGTACCCTTTTTGCACTTACTGCATGTGGAGACACTACCCCCGCTTCCTCGCAGAGTTCCTCCGGAAGCAATGCTTCCAGCTCTTCAACCAATACTGCAAATTATCCCACTCAGAACATCAACGGTATCGTCCAGTGGGGTGCTGGCGGCGGCACCGACTCCCTGATGCGGCCTCTGGCTGCTCTGGCTGAAAAACAGTTGGGACAGTCCATCGTTATTCAAAATATGACCGGCGCTACTGGTTCCGTGGCAACCCAGTATGTTTATGACGCAGCAGCCGACGGTTACAACTTGCTGATGGGCGCTGAAAACCCCGCTTTGTACAAGACCTTGGGTATCAGCGAACTGACCTATTCCGACTTTGATTGCGTTTATCTAATCGGCGACGAAGTCGTAGGTATCATCGTGAGTAAAGACTCCAAGTATACCAGTTTCACTGACATCATTAATGCTGCAAAGGCTGCTCCCGGCACGGTGAAGCTCTCCACTACCGGTAAAGGCGGTTTACCTTGGGAAGTCGGCGCTTTCATCACTGACGTGACCGGCGCAACGTTCAATCAGATTCCCTATGACAGTGATGCTTCCGCCAAGACTGCCGTTATGAGCGGTGAGTGCGACTTCACTGTTTGCAAGGTACAGTCTGGTATTGAAGACTATAAGTCCGGCAGCATTAAGTTCCTATGTATGCTGGCCGTTGACACTGTCTCTGCTATGCCTGATGTACCCCTGATCACTGCTGAGTATCCCGACTTTACTAAGTACCTGCCTTGGGGTCCTTTCTATGGCGTATTTGTGAAAAAGGGAACTGATCCCGCCATTGAAGAAGCTCTGAGCAAAGCCTTTGAGGCTGCCGGAAAGGATTCCTCCTATGCTGATGTACTGAGCAACTTCAACATCAACTTCTTGGGCTACACTGGAGATGAGGCTGCCTCATATATTTCTAATTGGCAGCAGAACACTATTACTGCGCTGACCAACAGCGGTGCGCTAAAAGACTGATAGACCGCGAGCAGTGCGCGGCTGTATTGGCCGCGCACTGCTCATACCACTGACCTTTGTTTGGACTTAATTTGAGGTGAAATGGGCAATGGATGACAAAAACAAAGATACTCTGAATGGAACAGAAGCTGAACAGCAGATTAGGGAAACGAAACCCATTCTGGAGCCAGGTGAAAAGATTTTTACCTTAGCCCTCTTTGGAATAGGGCTGATTGCTTTTGGTTTGGCGCTGAATCTCTGGTTGCAGATGGATACCCCTCGCATTGCCTCTGCCGGAGCCCTGCCTTTGTTCGTAACCAGTCTGTGGGTGATCCTGTCTTTCTTAGCCATCATTGAAAACCGGAAACTCACATCCCCGCTTAGTAACCTGAAAGGATGGAAAGAGAAGGCCCGCAAGGGTCTTCAGTATGCCTTTCCTCTTCAGGTCGTTGTAATGCTGGGTGCTATTTTCGCATATTGCGCTGCACTCTATTTTGGCCTGAGCTTCTATATTGTCACGCCGTTATTCCTGTATGGCAGTATGTGCTATTTAGCAAAAAAGGGATTTCTCATGAATATTATCTGGACAGCAATTGTGATGGTGTTTATCATTCTGGTATTCCGCATGCTGTTCGGTGTCGTATTTCCGTGATTCGGAGGTATAGTATATGAGTGCATGGTATTATCTTGCAGTTGTTTTCCGCGAGCCGATGTTGATTCTGCTCGTAGCATTGGGCACCTGCGCAGGCGTATACGTCGGCGCAATTCCCGGCCTTTCTGGTACCATGGCGGTATCACTCCTGGTTTCATTTACCTTCGGGTGGGAGACCCATACCGCGTTGGCCGTCATGATCGGCGTATTTGTTGGTGCCGTGTTCGGCGGCTCAAGGTCGGCAATCCTGCTCAACATCCCCGGCGCCCCTGCAGCGGTGGCCACCTCTTTGGACGGCTATAAATTGGCTCAACAGGGAAAGGCGGGTCAAGCGATGGGCATCTCAACGACCCAGTCTGTGATCGGTACTCTGCTGGGCGTGGTAGTGTTGGCCACTTGCGCGCCGCTGGTTGCAAAGATGGCTATGAATTTTCATTCCGTGGACTATCTGATGCTGGCTATTATGGGCCTGATGATGGTCGGCTCCCTGTGCGCACGTTCCGTGAAGTTCGGCTTAATTGCCGGTGCCATGGGGATCTTTCTGGGTTGTGTCGGCGTGGACGCCCAGACAGCTGTGAAGCGATTTACTTTCGGCATTGTGTACCTCAACTCCGGCGTGGATTATGTCGTGGCCATGATTGGCCTGTTCGGTGCCTCGGAGGCTTTGATTCAGCTGTCCGACATGTCCACAAATCCCGTGAAGCAGAAGGTCGATAAAATCATCCCCTCTTGGAGCGAGTCTGTGAAGCATCTGCCCCTGACAATCCGCTCTGCCGTTATCGGCGTACTGGTTGGGGCCCTGCCTGGTGCCGGTGGCGATATTGCTGCCCTGCTGAGCTATGACCAGGCCAAGCGTGGAGCAAAAAATCCGGAGGTTCCGTTCGGAGAGGGCAATGTGGAGGGCATCATTGCTCCCGAAACCGCAAACAATGCTGCCATCGGTGGCGCATTTATCCCTATGCTGACAATGGGCATCCCAGGCGATGCCGTCACGGCTGTTATCATCAGCGCTTTGACAATTCATGGCCTGCGGCCCGGCCCTAACCTGATTACCAACACGCCCGATTTGTTCTGGCTGATTGTCTCCTGCCTGTTCCTGGCATCAATTTTCCTACTGCTGTTCGGACTAACAGGCATTAAGGTCTTTACAAAGATCGTGGAGGTTCCCAAGGCAATTCTGATGCCGATAATTATGATTCTGTCCGTGATTGGCGCCTATGCCATCCGCAACAGCGTGTTCGACATTTTCTGGATGTTTGCCTTCGGCATCATCGGCTATTTTCTTAAGAGGTATAACTATCCCATTGCACCGATTGTGCTGGGTATTATTTTGACCACTTTGTTTGAGACCAACTACCGGCGTGGTGTTATGCTGGAGGGTTCCATTCCCGGTATGCTGGCCAGTATTTTCACTAGCCCGATTTCTATCGTACTCTTTCTCCTGATTGTAATTCTATCCGTTACACAGACCGGGTGGTATAAGAATTGGAAGGTAAGTCGGGATGAGAAACTGTTTGCCAGAAAGAACAAAGTATGATATTCTCAAAGAGACTTTGACAAAGAGGGTAACAATATGCACTATATCACTGTCGATACGAAAATGATTGGCCTGTTGGGCACACCGCTGCGCCAGTCTGTGTCGTATAAATTGCAAAATCGTGTGTACGAACAAGCGGGGCTGGATTATTTTTACCTTCCCATTGAGGTGTCCACCGAAGATCGCCTTCCGGCTGTGGTGGAGGGGATCCGGGCCATGAACTTTGCCGGATTTGCCATTACCAAGCCCTATAAGGAGACGATCCTGAAGTATTTGGACGAGAGAGACGATTTGGTAACTAAGATGGGTGCCTGCAACACTGTTGCGGTACGGGACGGAAAACTGATTGGATACAATACCGATGGGATAGGATGTGTCCGGTCTCTTGAAGTAGATGGTGGTCTGGACATCAAGGGAAAGACCTTCTTCAGCTTTGGTGCCGGTGGTGCTGCACGTGCGGTTTGCTTCGAGCTGGCCTGCCGCGGAGCAAAGCAGATTGTCATCTCCTCCGCGTCTCAGCGGTGCGAACACCTGGCGGAGGATATCAACCGGCTTTTTCCCGGGTTGTGTGTTCCCGTACGGCTGACAGATGAGGAGCGCATGTATGAATATATTCGACAGGCGGATGTTCTGCTGAATATGAGCGGCATTGGTATGGCCCCCCATTTGGGGGAAAGTCCCATGAAAAAAGACAGATTCCAGCCGCATCAGCTTTGCTATGACGCTGTTTATGATCCAGAAAAGACCCGGTTTTTGCAGGATGCGGAAGCGGCGAGATGCAGGATTCTCAATGGACTTGGCATGGTGATTTACCAGGGCTTGGAGCAGATCAAAATTTGGACCGGTGTAGATGCTCCCGCCCAGATTATGTTTGATGCGGTCAGAGAATCCCGCTGACTTAAATGCTTCATTTTAAATGCGACTTCAGGAGTGTGAGTTCATGAAAACGGTTCAATTACGAAATTTGACAATCGGCGAAGGCGCCACCAAAGTGATCGTTCCCATTGTTGCTGCTACCACAGAGGCCATCGTTGCCAAGGCCGAGAGTCTGCGGGAGATTCCCCTACACGCAGTGGAATGGCGCATTGACTTTTTTGAGGATGTCTTTGTACCCGAGCGGGTAAGTGAGACCCTGACCAAGCTGCGCATCGCCTTGGGAGAGACTCCGCTGTTGTTTACATTCCGCACGAAAAAAGAGGGCGGAGAGAAGGAAATTGGCATGGCGGAGTACACCGCGCTCAACCTTCTAGCAGCTAAATCAGGATGCGTGGATGCGGTGGACGTGGAGATTTTTTCCGGAGACGACGTAGTACGGGAAAACATTAAGAACATCCATAACGCGGGACTGGTTGTTGTCGGATCTAATCACGATTTTGACAAAACGCCAGACGAAGACGATCTGATTTATCGTCTGCGCAAAATGCAGGATCTTGGGGCAGATATTCCCAAAATTGCTGTCATGCCCAAGTGCAAGAAAGACGTTTTGACTCTCCTTTCTGCGACGGAACAAATGTATACAAAATATGCTGATCGGCCGATTATCACGATGTCTATGTCCGCTACCGGTGTAATCAGCCGCATCTGCGGCGAGGTGTTTGGCTCGGCCATGACGTTCGGCGCTATGGGCCAGGTTTCGGCCCCTGGTCAGATTCCTGTTGAGCAGCTTAATATGGTGTTGGAGATTATTCACAAGTACCTGTAAAAATGAAATCAGATTATATAATAAAGGAGTTGAAAAATTTTTTTCAACTCCTTTATTATATAATCACAGTCATGCGCAAAGCCTCAGAAATATAGTTATATCGTAACCGTCAAATCTGAGAACGGATTGAAAACCAGACAAGAGGACGAAGATAATGTAGGGACAAGTAGCGCTACTTGGTCCTACAAATTTCGGGAGGTGTGTTGCGGCGGATGAAAGTTAATGAAATAAAGCACCAGGTAAAACTTCAGGAGTGGCATGATAATATTTTGAACTTCCGGAGCAATGGTATAGCGGTATCCAAATGGTGAGAGGAACATCATGTGCATCCGGCAACGTATTATATAATTTCACAGGCGCAGACCGAGTTTACATCGCATGCGGATATACGGACCCGTGAAAGCCATTCCTGGATCTCTGCCCATGTGAACGCTTTTATGTAATTCGGCGGTGTTCCGAGAATTTTGGTGCCGGATAACTGCAAAACGACCATAAGAAAGCGATTATTATGCCCCGACGGCTCGGCATGCTGGTGGACGCCGAATGGACGGCAAAGCATGCGCGGCGAATCCAGCGCTACGTCTGGCAGACGGAATTAGGGGTGCCCGCCGTGGCCGAGGATGTGGAATACGCTGAGAAGCATGGAATTGCCAAAGAGGACTTCCTCCGGCTCTGCGACGGCAATTATATGCGAAATAAGCAAAATGTGATTTTTTCAGGACCCTCCGGCGTGGGCAAAACATACCTCGCCTGCGCGCTGGGGAATAGCACCTGCCACCAATGTATCCAGGTAAGATATGTTGGTTCCGGACTTGCTTCTCCTGCTCTCTGCGGCTAAAATGGACGGCAGCTACATGGAACAGCGAAAGAAGCTGGCCTCCGTTCCACTTCTGATCCCAGACGACTGGGGCCTGCGGGCTTTTTCGCCGGAGGATACGCAGGGGATGATGGAACTGACCGAGCTCCGGTATGGCAGGACCACCACCGTGATTGCGGGGCAGCTTCTCCATGATAAATGGTACGATATGTTTCCGGCCCCGACCCTGACGAACGCCATCCTGGACCGGCTCGTCCATAAAGCTTATAAGTTCAATATTACCGGAGAATCCATGAGGAAACGCTGGACGAGCGCCAGTTTGAAAAGGCACCCGGCCGGGCTGACGCCCGTCCAAACGGCGTCCTGCGGACGCACCACTCTCTCGCCGCTATCTGTTCAAATGTTTCCGGCACACCGTTGAAGTATTTTCCAAATGCCGTGTTCAAGTCCGCTGGAATACGCAGGTACGGCGACGTTATTCGGCGTAGCGATCAGCCCGTGTACCGCAGGCTCTGATATTTGCTCGTTTCTCACGTTACAAATACTGTCCGCGTTTGCGTTCTGGATCTTCTGTGATATAATCATGCGATTACCCGCTTTTGGCAGGTGGGGCCCGTACACCGCCTGAACCACGGCTACCGTTTTGCTCAACTGTTCAATGTGCAATTCTAATTTGTGAGGATAGTTCTTTTAAAGAAGTCAAGAACCGTGCAGAATGTGAACGCCCAAAATCTGCGGCTTATGCGGCCAGGCCTCTGGCGGCCTGACGATACGCGGCCGGCGGCAGGCCGCCGGGGTTAGCGGTGTAGATTCGCCGGCGGTTATAGTAAGTCATGATGTACCGGAACACGATGCTCTTAACCTGTGCCATGGGCATCTGCTCCGTCCGGATTCGATAGAGCTTTTCCTTCTTCAGCGAGGCGGAGGTCTCCGGCATCGTTGGCGCGGAGAAGAATGTACACAGCCTGTCCCGCAGCGATTACCGCTGCGGTTACCGCCCCCGGCGGCTGGATACCCGCATGGGATTATGGTGCCAAAGCTGCGCAGCCGTGGATATATCCCGTTTTTTGTGAGAGCGTAAGCGCAGCGAGGCGGCGCTGATTCAGGTGATTCAGGAGGCGTTCGTACAGGGCGTATCCACCCGAAAAATGGAGAAGTTGGCCCGCAGTCTGGGCATCGAGAATCTTTCCCGAAGTCAGGTCAGCGAGATGACAAAAGGCCTGAACGAGCAGGTGCAAGACTTCCGCAGCCGGTCCCTGGCAGGGCCGTATCCTGTCATATGGACGGATGCACTGTACGAGAAAGTCCGCGTGGACAGCCGCGTCGTCAGCATGGCGGTGCTGGTTGCCTGCGGCGTCAATGCGCAGGGGCAGAGGGCGGTTCTAGCCGTGGAGCCGATGATGGAGGAATCCAAAGAAAGTTACTTTCAGCTGTTTCAAAGCTTAAAGCAGCGAAGGCTGGAAACTCCATCGCTGGTGGTTTCCGACGCCAATAAGGGGCTGATTGCCGCCATCCGGGAGGAGTTTTCCCGGTACTTCCTGGCAGCGGTGTAAGGTACATTTTATGCGGAACACTCTGGCTCATTTACCCCAGAAGGAGAAAGATATTTTCGCGGCACAGCTGAAAGAAATCTGGCAGGCACCCTCTGCGGAGTTTGCCCGCCAGCGGGCAAGGCAGCTCGCGGAACGGTATGAAAAGCGATTTCCAAAGGCAATTGAGATTTTGGAGGAGGGGCTGGAGGATTCACTGGCATTCTATGCGTTTCCGGAACTGGACGCCCGCAAAATCTCTTCCACCAACATTCTGGAGCGGCTCAACAAGGAATTTCGCCGCAGGACCAACGTCGTTGGAATCTTTCCCAATCGGGATTCCTATCTCCGGCTGGTGACGACCTACCTCATGGAATATGCCGGAGACTGGTCTATTTCCAGAGCGTATTTGAACCCAAAATCCATTCAGACACTGCTGCTAAACGCAGCCTAATTCACTGCCCGGAGCCCCCAAATTGCGAACTTCTCTTGACGTGGCCTCATGCAGTGTACGGTAAATCACTAAAGTCACAACCGGATTTCACGCTCGCTTGCATGATTATGGATACAGTAAAGAGGCGCAAGGTTTTAAAACCTTGCGCCTCTTTATGATGCTTCATTAATAACTTCCTAATTTTCAATTTTAACGTTGACTCTTCTGACTATTTGTCCTAAAGGGAGGCCCCCGGCGAGTTGAGGTGAACCGGGGGGAGGGCTTTTATGTGCAACTCAATTGGGATAAATAAAAGATATTTCTCATCTTCAATATCTCCCGTCTCGATACTGCCGTTCTCTAACCATTCATAGTATCCGCTTTTAAAAGTCTTTGGCACTTTGATTATTTTTTCACCCCAAAGGTTAGCGAAAACCATAGATAAAACTGTATTTTATCTATGGCATTTTGCAAGATGACAGTCGCTTTTTCAACACGCAGCTTCCTGATTATTACTCTATTTTGTTTCTGTGTGTCCGGCATCAGGAGTCAGATTTTTACAGAGTTGAAAAACACTTTGGAAGATATGAATCAATATGATAAAAGCCAATGAGGTGCTGATATGTCAGTAATTGAATTTGCTCAAAATCGCCTATGCGCATTGCAGAAACCATAGGTTTGTGATGACCAATTTGAAGTATGCTGTGCTGCACATCAGTATACTTGGAAATTTGAATCAGATATATTTGCTGATAGATTGTATGCTGTTGCTCAATCAATAGAGCATTTTTTGTGACTTCTGAAATAGCTAGGTGAAAATCACAATCGGTTCTGATTCGACCATAGATGTCTCCCAGAGAAGCTGCTTTTTCACATTCTTCAGCCAAATTGTCCAAATGGTCAAAGTCAGACGCACTGCCGTAATAAGATGCCAGTTGTTCCGATAAGATATCCAAAGACAGACGCACAGCACCTATTTCTTTTGTCTCTCTGTCTGTAAATTTGGAAACCGTTGCGCCCCGATTTGGCTCTATTCTCACTAGTCCTTCGGCCGCTAAACTACGGAGTGCATCATGGATCGGCGTTCTGCTAATGGAAAGCTTCTTTGCAATTTGTACTTCCGAAATTCGTGTTCCAGGAAGTAGTTCCATTTGAAAAATCATCTCTTTTATTTGCTCATACGCAATGGCGCTTTGTGTTCTCATATTTGCTCCTTTGCTTCTTCCAAATTAATTTGTTAATAGCTTAGGCTTTTTTCGTGGGTCTGTGTGGACAGAAAAACTGAATAAGACTTGGTAGCATAGGGTTTCCTTCTATATGTTACCTGTTTCAAAAAAAGCAGAAGAACCGAGTGCATACCGCCAAATTGATAATCGGCACCCCAGGTCGAGTAGTAACAATCATTTACCTCAACGCCCAATCCTACGAGCGCGTGGTATGTACACTTGCTGGCATGTTATATGTACTGGGCATCGTATGGTTTGTACTTTACCAAAGGGTTCACAGAACTAGTCTACCGAATTGTAGAAAACTGCTCTAAAAATGTTGCCTGGGATATCTACAGATTGACTGGTACTCTGATGAAAGCTCTACAAACGCGAAAACAAAGAGCTTAAAAGCACTGCTGTATCACAGCTTGAAGGGTGGTTGAATTTTGAAATTAATATGACCAACTACAAAAAGGGCACAAGTACATGACCGTAGTTAAAGACACGACCTTGGTTGTCTAGGCCTGCGATGAAGTATTCAAGGTTTTCCTTGTTTCATCTTTTAAGCAGCTCACACATGGACAGCGCACATCCACACCAGTGCTGATAGGCAAAAAGAGTGCTTAGGCTACTTTGCGTTTCTGAAGAATCAACGTCTGACACTCAATCTGGGGCTTTGCGGTGCCGGACATCTGGCTTTCGTGAACTGCACCTAAAAATCAAGCTTACCATTAAATAGTGCTTAATTTCCCAAACAATAGTATATAGCAGCTTCTTTTCTTGGTCAATTATAATTCTACTACATACTAGAGCCAACGCAAAGCAGTCTGAGCTCAAAACTGGAATTTTGAGCTCAGACTGCTTTGCGTTGGCCGGCATAAAGATGGCTTACTGCAGGTCTGCTTTTTAACAGCCATGACTATTTGCACAATAATGATCCTGACGTTTTGTGAATTTTATAGAAACTTAACAATTGCATTGACATATAGAATGGAATTGTATAAGATTGCATTCAGATAAGAAAATTGCATACAATCTTATCGGGAACAAAAAGGGGGCACTATGTATGGCAAAAAAAATTGAAATTATGGATGGCAATCAGGCTGCTGCATATGTTTCTTATGCATTTACAGAGGTCGCGGGCATTTTCCCGATCACCCCGTCGTCTCCGATGGCGGAGTACGTGGATGAATGGGCGGCAAATGGAAAGAAAAACCTGTTTGGCCAGCCTGTCCATGTTGTGGAAATGCAGTCCGAAGGCGGTGCGGCTGGAACAGTCCATGGTGCGCTGCAATCCGGCGCTCTGACCACGACCTATACGGCTTCTCAGGGACTGCTGCTGATGATCCCGAATATGTACAAAATTGCTGGTGAAATGCTGCCGGGCGTATTCCATGTGTCTGCACGTACGCTTTCCGCCCATGCTTTGTCTATTTTTGGTGATCATTCTGATGTTATGGGCGTGCGTAGCACGGGCTTTTCCTTGCTGGCGTCTTCCTCACCTCAGGAAGTGATGGATCTGGGAGCGGTAGCTCATCTGTCTGCCATTCATTGCCGGATGCCGGTTTTACATTTCTTTGACGGTTTCCGTACCTCTCATGAGATCCAAAAGATTGAGGCACTGGACTATGAGGATCTGCGGCCTTTAGTGGATATGGATGCACTGAAAGCCTACCGCAAGCATTCTCTGAATCCTGAACATCCCGCAACCCGCGGTACCACAGTTAATCCCGATATTTTCTTCCAGTGCCGCGAGGCCTGCAATGACAAAATCTCCACGATCCCAGACGCCGTGGAGCATTACATGCAGGAAGTTGGAAAGATTACCGGCCGCATTCATCACTTGTTTGACTATTATGGCGCTCCTGATGCAGAGCGCGTCATTGTTCTGATGGGCTCTGCTGCGGAAACGGTTAAGGAGACGGTGGATTATCTGCTGGCCAAGGGTGAGAAAGTTGGCCTGCTAAATGTGCATTTGTATCGCCCCTTTTCCACCAAGCATTTCCTTGGCAGCCTGCCGGCAACCGTAAGACGGTTGGCCGTTCTGGATCGCACGAAGGAACCCGGCGCTATGGGAGAGCCTCTGTATCAGGATATTTGCACCATTTACAAAGAACAGGGAATTCCAATGGAAATTGTGGGTGGCCGCTATGGGCTCAGCTCAAAGGATACCACACCGGGCCAGATTTTGGCTGTATATGACAACTTGAGGCAAAAGACGCCCAAGAACAACTTTACCATCGGTATTGTGGATGATGTGACCTTCACTTCACTGCCGGTCTCTCAGGAGATAGAAACTTCTCCGGACGGACAGACCAATGTGGAGATCTGGGGTATGGGTTCCGACGGCACAGTGGGTGCAAATAAGAACTCGATTAAGATCATCGGCCATGCCACCGATCTATATTGCCAGGCTTACTTTGTGTATGACTCCAAAAAGTCCGGCGGATTGACTCAGTCTCACCTGCGCTTCGGCAAGGATCCCATTCGATCCCCCTATCTGGTACATAACGCGGATTTTGTGGCCTGTCACACGCCTTCCTATGTTAACAAGTATGATATGGTGAAGGATTTAAAGGATGGCGGCACATTTCTGTTGAACTGCAGTTGGGATTTGGATGGCCTTGAGAGAAACTTGCCCGCCTCCATGAAACGGGCCCTAGCTGAAAAGCATGCCAGTTTCTACACCATCAACGCCATCGACATTGCCCGCAAACTGGGACTTGGTAATCGTACCAACACTATTTTGCAGGCGGCGTTCTTCAAACTGACCGGCGTCATTCCCGTTGATCAGGCCGTCAATGAAATGAAGGAAGCAATCTATAAGACCTATTATAAGAAAAAGGGACAGGCCGTGGTGAATATGAACAACGCCTCCATTGAACATGGCATTGACGAGCTGCAGAAAATTCAAATCCCTGCTTCTTGGTTGACGGTACAGGATGTGCCTGCCGAAAACAATGTTCCCGCCTTTATTCAGGACGTTGTTTCTGTAATGAATCGGCAGGAAGGCGATGTTCTTCCTATCTCCGTTATGAAGAAGTACGGTTTGGAAGATGGTACCTGGCCCGCAGGTACCTCTAAGTATGAAAAACGCGGTGCAGCCGTTGAAGTTCCTGCATGGCAGATGGACAAGTGCATCCAGTGCAACCAGTGCGCGTTGGTTTGCCCCCATGCTGCAATTCGTCCGATTTTGCTGAGCGATGAGGAAAACAAAGCAGCTCCCGCCGGTTTTGCAACCAAAAAGGCCGCGGGTGCCAATTTGAGCCAATATCAGTACCGCCTGCAAATCTCTCCCTATGACTGCACGGGCTGTGGCAGTTGCGTGAACGTCTGCCTTGCAAAGGATACTGCCTTGGTGATGCAGCCGCTTGAAAGTCAGCTGAGGGAAGCCGATAACTGGACTTACGCTGTGGAAAAAGTGAAGATTAAGAAGGACGCTGTCAACGCCAAGACGGTCAAGAACTCCCAGTTTGCAAAACCCTATTTTGAGTTCTCCGGAGCTTGCGCTGGCTGCGGTGAGACACCCTACATTAAGCTTGTAACCCAGCTGTTCGGTGACCGGATGTATATTACCAATGCTTCCGGCTGCTCCTCCGCTTATGGTGGTTCCACGCCGTCTTCTCCCTACTGTACCGATGAGAAGGGGTGCGGTCCCGCGTGGGCAATGTCCCTGTTCGAAGACAACGCAGAGTATGCCTATGGTTATCTGCTGGGTCAGGATGCTGTAAAGCAGCAGCTTCGGGCCAATGTTCAGCAGCTCTTAGACCGCGGCGTTGCAGCTGAAGTATGCGCGGCATACCTGGAAAAGTGCGATATCGCAGAGGAGTCCCGCGCTGTTAGTGATGCCCTGTTGGTTGCCTTGGAACAGGATAGTAGTGAGGAAGCCGCCTTTATCCGTCAAAACAAAGAATATCTGACCAAGAAGAGCGTATGGGCCTTTGGCGGTGATGGATGGGCTTACGACATTGGCTATGGCGGTTTAGACCACGTGCTGGCCTCTGGAAAAGATATTAACGTATTGGTTCTGGATACAGAAGTTTATTCCAATACCGGCGGACAGTCTTCTAAATCCACTGCGGCAGGCGCCATCGCCAAGTTCTCTGCCGGCGGCAAGGTGACCAAGAAAAAGGATCTCGGCTTGATGGCTATGAGCTATGGTTATGTATACGTTGCTCAGGTGGCCATGGGCGCCGACCCTGCACAGACTCTGCGTGCCATTCGTGAGGCTGAAGCCTATCCCGGTCCCTCTCTGGTCATTTGCTACTGCCCCTGCATCGAGCACGGCATGAAGGCCAGCATGGGCCTGAGCCAGCTGGAAGAAAAGAAGGCGGTGGAAGCAGGCTACTGGCATTTGTACCGCTACAATCCCCAGCTGAAAGAAGAGGGAAAAACTCCCTTTGTTCTGGACTCCAAAACACCCACGGGTGATTTCCAGCAGTTTCTGCTGGGTGAGAACCGGTACGCATCGCTGAAGCTTTCATTCCCTGAAAAGGCCGATAGCCTGTATGCTAAGGCTGCCAAGGATGCCAAAGAGCGGCTGGAGAGCTATCAGAATATGGCAAAGGACTAAGGAGGGAGAAAGCATGGCATTAATGACAGCGAAAGAGTACATCGAAAGCCTGCGCAAGCTGAATACCCGCGTGTATATGTTCGGCAAGAAAATTGAAAACTGGGTGGATGATCCTATGATTCGTCCGTCCATTAATTGCGTCGCTATGACCTACGCACTGGCACAGGATCCCAAGTATGCGGATCTTATGACCGTGAAGTCCAGCCTGACGGGCCACACCATCAACCGCTTTACTCATCTGCATCAGTCTACAGAGGACCTGATCAACAAGGTAAAGATGCAGCGTTTACTAGGCCAGAAGACCGCCTCTTGTTTCCAGCGCTGCGTGGGCATGGACAGCTTCAATGCGGTGTTCTCCACTACGTTTGAAACTGACGAGGCCCACGGTACCCACTATCACGAGAACTTTAAGAAGTTCCTTACTATGGTGCAGGACAATGACCTGACGGTGGACGGCGCTATGACCGATCCGAAGGGTGACCGTTCCAAAGCTCCTCACGATCAGGCTGACCCCGATATGTATGTGCATGTGGTGGAGCGCCGCCCGGACGGCATCGTTGTCTGCGGTGCGAAGTGCCACCAGACCGGCTCCGTCAACTCCCACTGGCATATTTTTATGCCTACCATTTCCATGAGTGAGGCTGACAAGGACTGGGCAGTTTCTTTTGCCTGCCCGACGGATGCCGAAGGCATGTACATGATTTATGGCCGTCAAAGCTGCGATACCCGCAAGCTGGAAGGCTGCTCTATCGATGTTGGCAACGCTAAGTTTGGCGGTCAGGAAGCCCTGGTGGTTCTTGATCATGTGTTCATTCCCAACGAGTACATCTTCCTGAATGGTGAGTGTGAATTCGCCGGAATGATGGTGGAACGCTTTGCGGGCTATCATCGCCAGAGTTACGGCGGCTGCAAGGTGGGCGTGGGTGACGTGGTCATCGGCGCGGCAGCCCTTGCCGCAGAGTACAACGGTGTGGAGAAGGCCTCCGCGGTAAAGGACAAGCTCATCGAGATGACCCATCTCAACGAGACGCTGTATTCCTGCGGCATTGCCTGCTCTTGTGAGGGCTGCCCCACCAAGGCGGGTAACTACCAAATCGACTTGCTGCTGGCCAACGTCTGCAAGCAGAACGTCACCCGTTTTCCCTATGAGATCGTACGCCTTGCTGAGGATATTGCTGGCGGCTTGATGGTTACCCTGCCGTCCCAGAAGGACTTCGAGTCCGATACGGTAGTCGGCAACAATGGCGAGACCATCAGCGAAATCTGCAATAAGTATTTTGCGGCTCACGAGGGCGTCTCCACTGAAGACCGTCAGCGTGTCATGCGTTTTCTGGAGAATATGTGCCTGGGTGCCGCCGCTGTCGGTTACCGTACGGAGTCCATGCACGGCGCGGGCTCTCCGCAGGCCCAACGCATCATGATTGCCCGTCAGGGCAACATCCAGGGCAAAAAGCAGTTTGCCAAGGATGTTGCTGGTATCAAGGACTAGACATTGCACGGGATAACGAGGTGATGATGACAGTTTAAAAAAATGGTACCAGCTACTTATGAAAGAGGGAACCAATAAGAGTTAAATAGGAGGGAACATACATGTTTATTATCAACATCCTGATGGCAATTTCCAACTGGATTTGGGGCTGGCCGCTCCTGATTCTGACTTTTGCGGTTGCGGTATTTCTGTCGCTTAAGTTTAAGTTCTTCCAGTTTACAATGTTCGGTCACGCTTTAAAGAATACATTTGGCAAGATTTTTGAAAAAACGGAAGGAGCCGGAGACATTTCCCCGTTTCAGGCGTGCTGTACGGCGCTGGCTTCCACGTTGGGCGTGGGTAATATCGCGGGCGTTTCTGTGGCCATTGCCACCGGCGGCCCCGGCGCCATCTTCTGGATGTGGTTTGTCGCCCTGCTGGGCTTTATTGTGAAATTCTCCGAAATCACTCTAGGTCTGGCCTATCGGGAGAGAGATCCGGAGACCGGTCTGTGGCACGGCGGTTTCTACTGGTATGTCAAGCGCGGCCTGGGCAAAAGCTGGAAGTGGCTGGGTATCTTGTGGACCATTATTTTGGGCTGCGCCATGGTGTTCGCTCCCGCCGTCCAGATCAACTCCCTGACTGCCGCCATCCGCACCTCCTTTGATCTCAACCCCTGGATCGTCGGCGTTGTCTCTGCCGTTTTGATGGCGATCGTTCTGCTGGGCGGCATCAAGGGCATCAGCAAGTTTGCCGAGCTGGTGGTTCCCTTTATGGCCTTGGCCTACACGGCCGTCAGCCTGTACGTACTGGTTCGCTTCGCTGGTAACATTCCCGGCGTGTTCGGCATGATCTTTGAGGACGCCTTCACACCCGTGGCCGCCACCGGAGGCTTTGCGGGTTCTACCGTTCTGCTGGCTATCCGCTGGGGTTTGGCCCGCGGTGTGTATTCCAACGAGGCGGGCACCGGCATGGCGCCTCTGGCCCACTCCTCCGCCGCGGTGAATCACCCGGTCAAGCAGGGCCTGTGGGGGATTGCTGAGGTGTTCGTGGATACCATTGTCGTTTGTACCATGACCGCCCTGGTAGTTCTGAGCACAGGCGTATGGGACAGCGGTGAGACTGGCGCGGCCCTGACCAGCAAAGCTTTCGGTGTTGCGCTCAACAGCCCTGTGGCCGGCACGGTCTTTATCTCCATCATTATTGCCTTCTTTGCCTTTACCACTGCTCTGGTCAATGTTTACTACGGTGAAATTTGTGTGAATATTCTGGGTGGAAAGAAGCTTATCATGCCCTATCGCATTCTGGGCTGCATTTTCGCAATTGTTGGTGCACTGGGCGCGCTGAGTACGCTGTGGAACCTGTTCGACTTTTTCTTCGGTGTCTGCGCCGTGTGCAACCTGGTGGTCTGCTTCGCAATGAGAAAGCAGATTGGCGCCCTTATCAACGACTATCTGAAGAGACTGAAGTCCGGAAAATGGGAAGCCACCGCTGAAGAAATTGTTTCACAGATTCCAGAATTGAAGATGGCAGATACGAACATGGTCAAGGAATAAGTTTGGTCACCGTACTATTTTAACGATGTTTTAAGTTTACTGTGAGAGAACACCGGGGAAAAGATCTATCGGCTGGTCCTTTCGCTGCCGGACTGAGTCTTTCCCCCGGCTTTTCTCGCAGTAACGATTCAGAAAGGAGCATCAATTTATGGAAAAAGAGCTTCGTTTTTCGACTCGGGCAAAAAACTATCCCGCTTCCGGAATCCGTAAAATGTTCAATCTTGCAGCAGAATATGCTGTCAAATATGACGACATGATTAAATTGACCGTCGGTGAGCCAAATTTTGACACGCCAAATTATATTAAGCAGGCTGCCAAGCAGGCCATCGACGACGGTCAAACACATTATTGTCCCAATGCCGGCATGCCTCAGCTTCGTGAAGCAATCGCAAAAAAATATCAGCCATATTGGAATGGTTATACGAAGGATCATGTCCTTATTTCGGTAGGTGCCATGGAAGGCCTGATGCTCTCCATGATGGCCCTGCTGAACGCTGGAGATGAAATTCTTGTTCCGGACCCTTGTTTTCCTAACTACTACGGCCAGGCCGAAATGATCGGAGCTGTCGCCGCCCCGGTTCCCACATATGAAGAATTTGATTACCGTATGCAGGCGGCAGATGTCGAAAAAGCCCTGACGCCTAATACGAGAGCAATTCTTCTGAATTCTCCCTGCAATCCCACCGGTGCGGTTCTGAGCAAGGAAGATGTTCTGGCGATTGCGGAAATTGTCAGAAAACACGATCTTTGGGTTCTTTCGGACGAGCCTTATGACGCCATTGTATATGATGGCAGCAGGCCGTTTAGCATTGCAGAGGTTCCTGAAATCCGCGATCATGTGTTTGTACTAAACAGTTTTTCGAAGACCTATGCCATGACTGGATGGCGCGTTGGCTATTTGTTGGCTCCAGAAACCGGATATATCACAAAAATGGCTCAACTGCAGGAGGGCGTTGCATCCTGTGTGTCAACATTTTCTCAGGTTGCAGCAACCGAAGCACTGAAGAGCACAGAGTGTGTTACTCAAATGGTGGCAGACTATACTCGCCGCAGAGATATTCTGATCGACGGCATCAATGCAATTCCTGGCTTTAGCTGCAAAAAGTCTGCCGGAAGTTTTTATGCGTTTGCTAATATTAAAGCGTTTGGTAAAAGTTCTCAGGAATTCGCCGAAGAGTTGTTGGAAAAAATCCATGTAGTGGTGGTTCCCGGCTCTGCTTTCGGAAAAATGGGCGAAGGCTATCTTCGTCTTGTATTTGCCAACTCGGATGAAAATTTGAAGGAAGCCGTTCAAAGAATCAGTACCTATGTAGCAGAGGCATATCCCAATATGAAATAACTTCGCTATCAAATATCACGTCAAGTTACATTAGCTTTAGCGCTATAGAATTCGTGTTAACCGTTTAATGTCAACCATTTGTCAACCGCGGCATGGAAATATAAAAAATGATATAGAATAAAGAAAACTGAAAAAAGCGATTCGTGAGGGAAATTGCTAAAAGCAAGAATTAATAAGAATGATTTGCAAGTAATAGATTACTTTCAACCTGATTTATGGCATGGTCAACAATCTCATGGTCCGCACAGCTAATAGTTCATCTTTACTCAGTCTCAGTAGTTGATGAAGTGTACGACAAAAATACGACAATATGTAAAATTCATCTGTGCTTACATGAACAGAAAAAACCAAGAGGCCTTGGAAACACTGAGTTTCCAAGGCCTCAGTCTGTCGAAAAACCCGGTATACGCTGCAGCGTATACCGGGTTCTTCGTGTGTTTCAACCCAAAAATCAGGAATGCATGGAGAGACAAAGAAGCCCTCCACTTCCACTTTGCCAGCTTTTTCAGATTCATGGCAACAAACTTAAGCTTCACCCAGTTGGCCACCTGGGCGAGGCCTCGGTACTGCGTGTAACGCATCGCGTGTTTCTCCTTCGCATCTGCAAAAACCCGTTCTATGGTCTCTTTTCGCTTGGCGTACAGCGCTTGGTATTCGGGCGTGTAACGTGCGTCGTCCGCCACATCCTCGTAATCCTTCCAGATATGCCGCTGCACCGTCTTGACACAGTCCCTGGCATGGGTGCACAGGTGACGGGTGGGACAATGGCGCAGACTCTCGGGTCGCTTTTGTACTCCCGGTAGCCCTCCCGGTTGGTTGTGGCATAACGCAGAACCAGATATTCCGGGCAAATCACGCAGTCATAGTATTCGTCATAGACATACGCCCACCATTCATGCCCGCCCTTCATCGTCTGTGGACGCTTGTAAGCGGTGGACAGCACCGGTCGTCGTCAAAAACCTTCTTGCAGATATGGGGCGTCTTGTAGGCGGAATCGGCTACAACCGTTTTAATTTCCGGAAAAGCCTCCGTCACCTTGTCATACACGTCGTCGAAGGCTGCGCTGTCATGGACATTGCCGGGTGTCACCACGGTTTCCAGAACAAAGCCGTTTTCATCACAGGCAGTGTGGGCCTCGTAGGCAAACTGCCGCTTGTGCTCCCCCTTGACGAACAAGCCACAGTCCGGGTCCGTCACACTCCTGGTTACCGTCCGGCTTTTCTCTTTTTTTCGTCGGGCCAGCTTCTTTCGGGAGGTGTTGTCCTGGCGCTTTTCCGGCGACGCGGGCGGCTCCCCGTCATTTCCAAAAGATGTCTTCCCGTGGGTCTCCCGATCGGCGTTCACCTCGTCCATCAGTTCCTTCGCATAGCGTTTGGAGGTTTCCGGGATAACCGCCTTCACCTGCTTTTTCGTATTGGCACTGGCCTTGATGTGGGTGCCGTCAATGAACACGGCTTTGAGCGAGAGATACCCCGCTTGGGCGACTTCTTCTAAAATCCACGCAAAGATTTGGTTGACCGTGTCTTCCGTGAAGCGGCGACGGAAATGAAAGCTCACCGTGGAAAAGTGCGGCGTCTCCTCCTGAAGCGTGTAGCCCAGAAACCAGCGGTAGGCGGCGTTCAAGTAGACCTCCTCCGCCGTCCGGCGCAGGGAGGGCAGCCCGTACAGATGCTGGATGAGGACCATCTTCACCAGCACCACGGGGTCCACGCCGGGCCGGCCGTTATCCTCACTGTAAAGCGGTTCCACCATCTCATACAGCCGCTCCCAGTCCACCGCCGTATCAATCTTGCGAAGCAAATGATCCCGCAGCATCAGGCTTTCCGTATCCACTATTTCCACCACGCCACGATCCAGTTTCCCGCGTCTCAGCATCCCTCATCACCCATATCTATTTTACCAGATATGAACGAAAAAGCCCAGCGGGAGCTGGACTTTTTCGACAGGCTGAGGCCTTGGAAACACTGAGATTCCAAGGCCTCTTGGTTTACTTGTTTCGCTTCACACGCAGGAGGTTGAGAGTTCGAGTCTCTCAGTTTCCACCAAAACAGCATAATTCGAACAGGTTCCCAATTGGGGACGGTTCGGGTTTGTTGTTTATCTAATAATGGAGGGATATCATAGAAGTGCAGAGGACAAACACCCCAAAAAGTGATAGAATCAAAGGAAGAACAAGGTGGTGTTTGCAATGCGCAAATATGACAAGGAATTCAAAGAAGAAGCGGTCAAGCTGTCCAATGAAATCGGCGTGAAGCAGGCGGCGGCACAGCTGGGCATTCCGTACTACTCTCTGGCCGAGTGGCGGCAAAAGCGAAAGACCTTCGGAGACCACGCCTTCGTCGGCAGTGGCATTCGCCGCGACGCGCCGCTTTCCGAGAACAAGCGCCGGCTGATAAAGGAAATCGCCGAGCTGCGGAAAGCCAATGAGATTCTCAAGGATGCGCTGGTTTTTTTCGCCAAAGATCGGAAACGGTAAAGCCGGAGCGGTTGTATGAGTACATCACGCTGCGCCGTGAGCGGTTCTGCGTTCATGCCATGTGCCGGGTTGTGAAAGTCAGTGAATCCGGGTACTACCGCTCTTTGCAGTCGGCTGGCAAGCCAAAACCGTGGCAGCTGCTTCTGGTCAAAATACGAGAGATTTATAATGAAAATCCGGACAATGACAATTATGGCGTTGGCCGAATTCTTCTGGCGCTTATGCAGCGCGGTATTGCGGTAAGCCGCAGCAGCGTACGGCGGGCCATGAAGCGTGAAGGCCTGCCATCGCGCTCCTCGGCACCCCTGCGCAGAAGGCGGAGAACCTGATTCACCGGGATTTTACCGCAGACACCCCTAACCGGAAGTGGCTGACAGATATCACGCAGATCCAGTGTCAGGACGGCAAGCTGTACCTGGCGGCAGTTCTGGACTGTTATAACGGAGAGATCGTCGGTCTTGCCATGGATGACAACATGAAGGAGGAGCTGTGTATCCGGGCGTTTCGGTCTGCCTGCCAGGCGCAGGGAGCCTATGGAATGACCCTGCACAGCGACCGCGGCAGCCAATTTACCAGTTCCTCATTTCGGAAGGTGCTGGCGCAATACAGTGCGGTTCAAAGCATGAGCGGTACGGAACACTGCTACGACAACGCCAGAATGGAGAGTTTTTTTGCTACGTTGAAGAAAGAAAAACTCTATCGAATCAGGACGGAGCGGATTCCCATGGCACAGGTGAAGAGCATCGTGTTCCGGTACATCATGACCTACTATAACCGCCGGCGAATCTACACTGCCAACCCCGGCGGCCTGCCGCCGGCCATGTATTGTCAGGCCGCCAGAGGCCTGGCCGCATAAGCCGCAGATTTCGGGTGTTCACATTCTGCACGGTTCTTGACTGCTCCAACCTGCGAATAGCGAGACAGTACCAGAAATTAAAAAATAGTGGGTTTGTTTATTCTGTGCACAAGCAACTTGCCGATTGCCGGTCTGTTATAATAGGCGTAAAGATTTAGACGGTCTCCAAATAGGAAGTGGGCTTTGCCCAGCAAAACCGGCTCAAAAAATCACTTGGCAGTTTTCTGCCGGGTGATCTATCCGTGAATCTGCAGTTGAGAGAGATCTATCCTTGTAATGAGCGCGGCCGTTTCGGCTCGGGTTATTCTGTTTTGTGGCCTGAAACTCCTGTCGGAGTATCCACTTAAGATACCTTGCGCTTCAAGCGCACTGATGGCGTCGTAAGCCCAGAAATATCGGGTTTTCGAGACATCGCTGAATGGCTGCGAAGTGCCGCTGTAACCAAGGATATTGTTGAGCATTACGGCCATTTCTGCGCGTGTGACTGATCTATCTGGTTTGAAATCATTTCCTCCGGTGCCCGATACAATCCCATATTTTTTTGCAGTATCAATATAAGCCTGGGCCCAATGTCCGCTGCAGTCATCAAAGGTAAAACTGCTTTTCATCGGCATCAGACCGGTCATCCTCACAAGGATGGTCGCCGCTTGGGCGCGGGTAAGCGAGGCATTTGGGGAGAACATGGTAGGGGAAACACCTTCCAGCCAGCCGTTCATATAGGCCGTCAGAATAGCGTCTCTGGCCCAGATCTGCTGGATGTCGGAGAAGGTGCAGCCGTTGAGCCAAAGCTTGTAGTAATCCCATGTCTGTGCCGTTTCCTGACCGAGACTCCAGCTGCCGGTTCCTTTGAGACCATATTTCGTCACAAGGGTCAGTTCCGCCTTGAGCGCCTGCTCATTCGCGTACCAGATAATATAAGTACCGGTGGAAAGCGTTCGCCCGTAGATTACAGGTTTTATATTAGAAGCTTTAACCGTGATGGTTGCGTAGGCTGTCTGACTGACTTTATCAAAAGTCACCGTCCCGCCATAATTTGCAATCAGGGATTCAACCATCTCATTACTGACGCCGTCGCCATTGGCACAGCCGCCTCCGCTTGACCAGATGCGTCCGTAGAAGGGAAGACCTAAAACGATCTTCTCCTTTGCAACCTGACGCAGGGCGTATTGAATGGACCGGTCAACAAAGGATATGCTTGCGACCGGACCCGGCTTGCTGCCGGAGTAGCTCTCGTCATAGGCCATGAGCATGAGATAGTCGCAGTATTCGGCAAGCCCGGCGTAATCGTAGGAGCCAGTCCAGCCTGTCGCCAGGCCATAGGGATTGGCAGGAACTGCGACAATGATGCGTTTTCCGGCGGGAAGCTTTGCCCGCAGTAAGCGAACGAATGCAACATAATCGCTTCGCTGTGCCTCCGTCACATTCTCAATATCGATATTGACACCATCAAGGTTGTATTTTAAGACAGCAGCGGCGAGGTCAGTTGTAAGCGCACCCATATTATTCAGCGCAGCAATGCCGATATTTCGGACCCAGTCGTTCGTGAGATAGGGCACCACAAGAATTCCTTTTTGATGCATTTTTGAAACGAAGTCAAGGTTTACCGCGGGTGTCAGCACGAGTTCCCCCTGTGAGTTCAAAGAAAAGTAGGCGGGCGCCACTTCGTTCAGCGAATTCTGTGTTCTGCTCACGAGCTTTGTATAATCCGATGAATCCCCGAAGTATAGGTACGACATGTTGAATTTATAATCCAGGGCACCAGCTGGAAGAAGAAAAGCCAGAGCCAATACCAGAGCCAGCAAGGAACAAACTCCTTTTTTAATCAAGTTTATCCCTCCCCTTTTCACGGTACGGTATCACTGTACCGTTTTTGGCAGGGCATTTCCATATAAAATAATTGACAGTATCCCAAGAATTTTCCAAAGACGTTCCGAAGGTGTAAAAATTTGAAAAGAGTAGCCGTATGAAAGTATACGAAGAATCATATTCAGGTGTTAAAAAGCCTTGGATTTGGCCTGAATGAAATATCCGAAATGTTGATGAACGACACGATGGATAACAGAATCGGGATTTTTCTGGAAGGCAAGATAAGAGAAAAGGAAGAAAGCCTTTCTATAACGGAAAAACAGATCGCGCAGATGCGGCAGGCTCTTAGCGAGCTCGATGTGCAGAACGAATACACGCTGTCAGTCAACATTAAACGATTTCCCGCACGCAGGGTTGTCGGTTTGCGCGATGTTATTTGGGAGTTCAGCGAAGAAGGTCTGCTATGGGAACGCCTGGACAGGGTGTGCAGGACACATGGAGTCCGGCTTGCGGACGTACCATATTGTATAGCAATCACGCACAGCATGGACTTTGAGAAAAAGCATATCGACATAGAGGCCTTCCGAGTTGTAGAGCGGGTCGATCCAGCGGTTGAAGGGCTGAGATTTTCGAATTTTGACAGTGACGATTACGGCAGGTATTGTAAGATGGCCTTTGGTATCCACACTCAAGACAACTGCCCAAATGACCGCCCAAACGTGCGGTACGACAGTTGAGAATGGCATTCATCGCCTTGTTTTGAACCATGGACAGTCGGTGACTTTGGCGGTAATCTTCGCCGTACTGTTCTAAAATATCCTGCGCCTCAAGCATTTGACGATATCTTCGGTTTGTGCATACATTTTTTAGTTAGCGTGTCCAACGGGCTTTGAATCTGCTTGTTCATGTTGCCGATGTGAAGATAAAATGCAGTCGTCTGAATGAACGTATGACCAAGCAATTCTTTAATTTGGCATACTTCCGCATCGGATTCCAGAAGATGCGTCGCAAAGCAGTGGCGCAGCGTATGCACCGTGTAAGTATCCGGCAAACCAGCATTTTTGCAGCAGTTGCGAAAGGCATTTGCCACCAAGCGCGGCGTCAATACTTTTTGCCTTTGTTTTCTGGGATAAAACAAATAGCCCTCCGGATATTTTGCCTGTATTCCCTCCAATACTCACGCAGCACCTTCAGATTGCGCTGGGAGAGCTGCGTGTATTTGCCTTTGTCACCTTTTTCGTGATGGACGAAAATTTTCATCTTCGCTGTCAATGTCTTGAACGCGAAGGTGGGTTATTTCGGATAGGTGCAGCCATGCACCGTATACAGTTTTAAACATGGCTCTGTCACGAAGGATGTCTATGCTTAAAAAGAAATGAGCAAGCTCTTTTTTGCTCATCAACGCAGGAAACTCTCAATATTTACACCGCCTATAGATTAGTTGATAGTTTAGGTTCCACCCCACTACAGCGGCAAAGATAAATCGCAAGGCACTGTTGCAAACATTGACTGATCTCGTACTGTATCCGAAATCCAACAAATACAGTAGGTACTCTCGAATCTCGATTTCACCCATTTCTTCAATGAGGCGGTCATTGAAATACTTAAGAAATAGTTTAAGCCGTCCCAGATACCATTCAACTGTTCCGGGTGACAAGCCCGCGCAGTTGCACCTCATCATAGGCTCTAATAAAGACTTCTTCGTTCGTCATGGAATCATCTCCTAAAAGTGATGCTTTCATTGTACGGAATAAAGAGAAAACCTGCCGCATTCAGCAGGTTCAATAGAAGAAGAGGCTGGAGTTTAGATACTACCGCGCCAGCGGTTTTGTGCTATAATTATAATGGGCAAGCGAGTTAAGTTGATTAAGTATAAGCAGGGCATCTTTCAATTAAGGCAGGGAAATTTAATTATACTGAGGGTAAAAGCATCTAAGCGAACTTGCCAACGGGTAGATGGGATTATCAGATCCGTGGTTATAATTAAAAATAGAAAGTTTTATAAGGTGAATAAATGGATAGGTTTACTTGTCAAATTGTCGACTCTTCGGGAGGATTACCACGAAATTTTATTAAGCAGCATGGCATTAGCGAGGTTCCGTTCTATTTTAAATTTAATAATACTGATTATTACCGGGAAAATGTGGATTGCGATTCCGCTGAATTTTATAAACATATGGAAGACTATCCCAATGATATCCCCAAAACATCTGCTCCCAACATTTATGATTGGCTGACTGTTTTTGAAGAAAGATATGCCAGGGGTGCAAAAAAATTTATTGTGACGACGATTTCTTCTAAATTGTCATCTAGCTTCCAGACAGCTAATTTAGCAAAAGACATTTTTATGGAAAAAAATAGTGATGTACAAATTAAAGTGTTCGATTCAAATACTTGTGCTTGTGGACAGGCAGCATTAGAAATAGCAATTGCCAAAATGATTGAACGAAACGACTCCTATCAGGATGTTATTAAAACAATCGATAAAACAATTTCAAATATAAATACGCTTTTCGTTGTTAATAGCTTGAAATATATGGAATCTGGGGGCAGAATTGGAGGTGCGACTGCCTTTGTTGGAAAACTAGCACAAATTAAACCAATTTGTGAATTTGTTGACGGTGTTGTTCGCCCGGTAAAAGCAGTAATAGGAAGAAGAAGTTCCCTTAAAAGAATGATTGATATCGCAATTTCAAGAATTATTGACATAGACAAACTAACTATCACGATACAAAACGCAGGATTTCAAGCGGATACAGACTATGCCATCAGTTTTCTTCGAAAAACAGCCAATTTTAGCGGCCCGATATATAAAAGTGAACTGGGTATTATCGTAGGAGCACATTCTGGTCCTGGTGCTGTAGGAATCGGCTTTGTAGCCGATTCACTTGTTCAAGAAACTTTTGGGCATAATTGCTAAATTACAGCTTAACATGGCTCTCATATACTAGGTTCATTACTCATAAACAATTAAGCAACCACGGATGGTCGAAAAATACGATCATTACCATGCTCTCCCGCCTGGAGAACAACGGGGCAGTTCGCTATGAGAGCGGAAAGCGCGCCAAAGAGTATTATCCCGCTGTTCAAAAGAGCCATGCGGATCAGGCGGAGGCCGAGAGCTTTCTGGGCAAGGTTTTTGGCGGCAGTCTGGGATTAATGGTAAATTCCATGATACAGAGCCGGGCACTTTTCAAACCGGAACTGGATGAGCTGCTTCAGATTTTGGAGAAAGCGAGGGACGGGCAGTCATGAAGGATATTCTGATTTCGTCTTCGGTACTGATTACGGCGCTTTTGATCCTGCGTATGGCTTTTCGACGTTCCATTTCACGCCGGGCGCAGTATGCCATTTGGGGCATTGTGCTTCTGCGGCTGCCATCATCTCCAAAACCGACTGTGAACTGGCCTGCGATGAGAGCGTACTGAAGCGCCTGGGCCCGGAGGAGCGCATTCCGTATGGCCGGACGCTGCTGAGTCTTGTGCGCACCCGGCCCGGCAATCCTCTGCTGTCGGCCACCACGATGACAGCCGGAAGGCGGCAGTTAAAAGACCGCATCACTCGCATCGCGGAAAACCGCCAGACGGTCTCCATCGCCCTGCTTTTTGTACTCTCCGCGGTAATTTTAGTGGCGGTCTGCACCTTTACCGGGTCAAAAAGCTCCGCCATGCCGCTGGCGTACACCGAGCCGATGAATGCGCTGGTCCTGCCCGACAGTGATCCCGATGGAGTGGTCAGCCTGAAAGATGTGACGCCCGGTCAGCCGGAAGCCGTGACGGTCAGCGCGGCCGACCACGCCGCCGCGGCGCTGGCAATTACCTCCGGCGCGAAACCGATTCTACAAGGTATGGTTCAATCCGGGAAATACACCGTTTTATGCCGTCGGAATTCCGACGGCACCACCTGTTTTACCTACGGGACGACTGCCGAAATCAGTGAAGACCTAGGTACCGCTCAATTCTACGACTTTCTCACCTGCCCGGCGTTACACTACGAGTACGACTACTCCGTGGAGCTCTTTAACGGCGTGCTGGGCTGCGATGGCTTCGTCGTCACGTACTGCGGGCAGAAGGACGGGGAGCCTCTGATACCCTCTCAGCCGGCCCAATCCGAGTATACCGCTCACCGCTACTACTATTTTGACGTTGACGGTACCCTTCGCCTGCTGGCCGCCACCATCGGCGGCACCGACACGATCGCGGACTGGGACGGCGACGGCGTGACAGAACTTATCAGCCCGCCCTATGATGCCGCCGATCTTCCGAGCCTGTACTTCGCCCGTGATGGCGGCATCTGTGCCGTGGACCTTGCGGCGATGACGGAGCAGGCCTATTCGGGCTGGGAGCCGTATATCTGCTTCGGCAGTTATAATGAGGAGGTCCACGATCTCCCGGTTTCGGGCTATTATCAGAAGGATGAAAATATGGCCGATGCCTTCCGCTACCTGTTCTTTACCGGTACGGAGCTGCGGCTTTACAAGGACTGGCGCGTAACCGCCGACCATGTGGTGGGTTCCCCCGACGTACCGGACGATGTGCTGGCCGCCGCGAAGGATGCGGTGCTGAACGCCTGCAACCGCGCAAAATCCGACACCCTGCTCTCTCAGGCCGGGTATGACGACTGGCGGGTAGAGCATCTGACCTACATACAGGACTATCCTTTCGGTGATGCTGCGATTGAAGTTTACAATCTGAACTATGAGTTCCATGCTGCTCACCCGGAGCAGGTCGTGCTGGCGGGCGGGGCCTATCTCACGGAGGACGGCTGGCATATGCCGGACTATCCCAACTGCCACTGGCTGTTTTTCTCGGTGCGGGACGGAAAAAGGGCCTTTCTGAAAGAGGAGATGTTCAACGACGGTTCCCCCGGCACGGAGCTTTTTGACAGCGAGGTTCGCAGCATCGCGCTGGATGCCGGGATCGTCTCCATGACGGATCTGACCAAAGAAGATCTGCTGATTGATTTTTATACGACTTCCTTCCGCTTTGCGGAGCGGCTTGGAACCCTGTCCGCTGCCGACAAAGCCACGGTTAGTGGAAAACTCTGCTACTACCGCACCTGCGGTACCGACGAAGAGCAGTCCCTCTATCAGGATGCCATTCAGTCCATGAACTACCATGCAAACGACAACAGCATGGGTGCCGCCTGGAAAGCCGGATATTCGTTCTTGGGATACTATAATACGCCGACACCCACCGCAACGGAGGAGCAGCGGATATCTGCCGCGCCTGCCGCCAGCGAGTGGATGGAGCGGCATTACAACCAAGACAGTGCCTGCCTTCGCTGTGATGTGCGGCATCTGGACATCGACGACGCGGAGACCGCCCGTGTGGTCAGCCTGTATACGGACGGCGATCTTGCTCAGACCAACGGCTGGGGCCATGACTACGCCACACAGATGGTGGCCGTGCTGGCCGTCTTTGACGTGGAGTGGGACCGGAACAGTGATACTTCCAACGAAAGTGGACTCTCCGCCCGGTACCTCTATCTTCTACCGGATCAATCGGGCAGCAACACATGGCAAGTCTGGGATACCATGGGATGCGGACTTCCCGACAATTTCTCTGAACTTCGCATTTTGAATAGCGAATTATCCGAGCATGGGTGCAAAAAAGAACGACACAGCAGAAACTGCGTCGCCCTTGTTTGGATAATTCCATAGCACGAAACCGCGGGCGGTTTGCTGGCAGCTATGGGAAAAGCATCGCTTTTATTTCTTGAAATTACAGCTGCGCAGATACCTGAAAAGCACAGTTTCCGGAAAAAGTCATATCAATTCTTTTCTTTCTATGGTAAAATGGGTGCAGCAAAGCCAGCCTGCCCTTGGAGCAGACTTAAAAAGGCTTTGTAATTTAGCAGGCTGTGGGTGGTGCGAGTCCGGTTCGAAGCAGACCGCAAAAGCCACAGTTTGGGCATTGAGAGGGCTTTCTGCCGAGGATCTTTTGGATGAGGGCCTCCGTGGAGAGCTTTTCTCTTTTTTTCAGTGATGTGCCCGTCTGTACCTTGCAGATGTGCAGTTTCTTCTGCTTGCCACGGCTGGACAGAAAACCATAGTGCCGAATTTCATGAACCCGGTTGGCAGGACGTGCATCAGGAAGCGCCGAATAAATTCTTCCGCTCCCAACGTCATCTCTTTCCAGCGGCTGCCGTTCCGGTAGTCTCGCCATTTGAAAGAGACCTGCCTGTTCTCTGTACTTAGAATACGGTTATTGGCGATCGCCACCCTGTGGGTGTAGCGTCCAAGATACTCCACCACGCAGGCTGCATCTTTGAAAGGCGGCTTGCAGTAGACCACCCATTCTTTGGAATAGCACTCGCTGAGCAGTGACGGGTCTATGTTAGGAAACTGCTGCTTAAGCAGCGCCAAAAATTTGCCTCGAAATTTCCTGGACAGGACCTTCACCGGCAGGAAGAACTTTTTCCTGGACGGAAGCCATTTGCCCAGCTTGGTGAGGCCACCGCCCGGAACAATGCAGTGTATATGTGGGTGGAAGCAGAGGTTTTGACCCCACGTATGGAGCACAGCGGTGTGGCCGGTGGCGGCGCCAAGATATTTTTTGTCAGCAGACAACTCCTGTATCGTCTCAGCTACACAGCGAAAAAGCAGATTATAACAGTCCTGCTGGTTCCGGTAAATCCATAAATTCAGTTCCTGCGGTACGGTGAATACCACATGGAAATAGCCCACGTTGAGCAGGTTTCCCTTTTGCGCGTCAATCCAGCGTTCTTTGGAGAGTGTCTGGCATTTCGGACAGTGCCGGTTACGGCACGAGTTGTAGGATGGCCTTTGGTATCCACACTCCGGGCAGTGATCCATGTGGCCTCCAAGTTTGGCCGTGCGGCAATTGAGAATGGCGTTCATCGCTTTATGTTGAGCCATGGACAGCCGGTGGTTTTGGCAGTATGCTTCACCGTGTTCCTCAAAGATATCTTGTACCTCAGGCATTTGATGACACCCTCGGTTTGCGGCCCCGTTTTTTAGGCAGCGTGTCCAACGGGCTTTGAATCTGCTTGTTCATGTTGCCGATATGAAGATAAAATGCTGTTGTCTGAATGAACGTATGACCAAGCATTTCTTTGATTTGGCAGACTTCTGCACCGGATTCCAGAAGATGCGTTGCAAAGCAGTGGCGCAGCGTATGAACTGTGTAAGTATCCGGCAGGCCGGCTTTTTTGCAGCAGTTGCGAAAGGCATTTGCCACCGAGCGCGTCATCAATACTTTTTGCCGCTGCTTTCTGGGATAAAACAAATAACCCTCCGGATGATTTGGGCGGTATTCTCTCCAATAGTCCCGCAGCACCTCCACATTGCGATGTGAGAGCAGTGTATATCTGTCTTTGCTGCCTTTTCCGTGGTGGACGAAGATTCTCATCTGCTGGCTATCAATGTCCTGAACGCGGAGGTAAGTTATTTCGGACAGGCGCAATCCCGCGCCGTATGCGGTTTCAAACATAGCTCTGTCACGGAGGTTGTCCATGCTGGAAAAGAAATGCGCAAGCTCTTTTTTGCTCATCAATGCTGGGAACTCCCGGTGTTCGCGCCGTCGATGGATTAGCTGATAGTTTAGGTTTTGCCCCATGACTGCACCGAAAATGAAACGCAGTGCGCTATTGTAAACATTGACTGATCCCGCGCTGTGTCCGGAATCCAATAGATACAGCAGGTACTCGCGAATCTCGATTTCATTCATTTCTTCAATGGGTTGGTCATTGAAATACTTTAGGAACAGCTTGAGCCGTCCCAGATATGACTCAACTGTTTCGGGTGATAAACCTCGCAGCCGCACCTCATCGTAGGCTCGAGAAAAGACTTCTTCGTTTGTCATGGAATCATCTCCTTAAAAGTGATGTTTCCATTGTAAAGGGCAAAGAGAAAACCTGCCGCAACTGCAGCAGGTTCGATAGAAGAAAAATTCCGGGTTTAGATACCACCGCGCCAGCGGTTTAGTGCAATGTTTACTGTTCGAAAAATGTAAGGCTTTTTTATCTTAAAGATAAATTGGCATTAAAAAGGGGATTATTATGAAAAAATCTACTGGTGCAATTGGGATAATCTTAGGCGGGTTATTTTTGTCTTTGGAAATATATATGTTTAAGGTCATTCAGTCTTTAGAAAAGATACACGGAGAGTGGCTTACAAATGCGTGGGACTATGCTGGTGAATCACCTTGTACTATTGCATTGATTCTCACGGTTTCTGTAATCATTTTTTCACTAGTTATTTTCTATACAAAAAAGGATTAAGTAAGATAAAAACTTCTTTGTTTTTTTTAGGCAATCATAGTAGTAACACAGCCGTGTATTACTTGATAAGGCCCAACAAGTTAAGATCAGAAGAATGCAATAAAAAACTAGATATGGCAAGAACTTACGGTTATAGTTCATAGTTTTTGCATAAATCCCAATTAATTTGAAAGAATTTGAATTTCGCAGTTTGTTTATAGGCGGAGCCTGCTGGACTTAAGGCCTTTCCAAGTCGAGGAATTTTTATACGGTTAAGTAGCTGCTTATTTTTGCTTTATTATTCTCAGTTCAATAATGCTCTTTATTCTATTTTATTACTATGAATCTCATAATGAGCATATCTGGTAGCTCGGCATTAAATTTGAGTTGCTCGTTATGAGTAGAGAATTATCTGAGCATGGGCGAAAAAAAGAACGACACAGCAGAAACTGCGTCGCCCTTGTTTGGATAATTCCATAGCACGAAACCGCGGGCGGTTTGCTGGCAGCTATGGGAAAAGCATTCGCTTTTATTTCTTGAAATTACAGCTGCGCAGATACCTGAAAAGCACAGTTTCCGGAAAAAGTCATATCAATTCTTTTCTTTCTATGGTAGAATGGGTGCAGCAAAGCCAGCCTGCCCTTGGAGCAGACTTAAAAAGGCTTTGTAATTTAGCAGGCTGTGGGTGGTGCGAGTCCGGTTCGAAGCAGACCGCAAAAGCCACAGTTTGGGCATTGAGAGGGCTTTCTGCCGAGGATCTTTTGGATGAGGGCCTCCGTGGAGAGCTTTTCTCTTTTTTTCAGTGATGTGCCCGTCTGTACCTTGCAGGTGTGCAGCTTCTTCTGCTTGCCGCGACTGGACAGAAAACCATAGTGCCGAATTTTCATGAACCCGGTTGGCAGGACGTGCATCAGGAAGCGCCGAATAAATTCTTCCGCTCCCAACGTCATCTCTTTCCAGCGGCTGCCGTCCCGGTAGTCTCGCCATTTGAAAGAGACCTGCCCGTTCTCTGTACTTAAAATACGGTTGTTGGCGATTGCCACCCTGTGGGTGTAGCGCCCCAGATACTCCACCACGCAGGCTGCATCTTTGAAAGGCGGCTTGCAGTAGACCACCCATTCTTTATGATAACACTCATTCAGCAGAGATGGTTCTATGTTGGGAAACTGCTGCTTAAGCAGCACCAAAAACTTGCCTCGAAATTTCCTGGACAGGACCTTCACCGGCAAGAAGAACTTTTTCCTGGACGGAAGCCATTTGCCCAGCTTGGTGAGGCCACCGCCCGGAACAATACAGTGAATGTGAGGATGAAAACTGAGATTCTGCCCCCAGGTATGGAGCACAGCGGTGTGGCCGGTGGCGGCGCCAAGATATTTTTTGTCAGCAGACAACTCCTGTATCGTCTCAGCTACACAGCGGAAAAGCAGATTGTAACCGCCCTGCTGGTTCCGGTAAATCCATGGATTCAGCTCCTGCGGTACGGTGAATACCACATGAAAGTAGCCCACATGGAGCAGGTTTCCCTTTTGCGCGTCAATCCAGCGTTCTTTGGAGAGTGTCTGGCATTTCGGACAGTGCCGGTTACGGCAGGAGTTGTAGGATGGTCTTTGGTATCCACACTCCGGACAGTGATCCATGTGGCCTCCAAGTTTGGCCGTGCGGCAATTGAGAATGGCGTTCATTGCCTTGCGTTGAGCCATAGGCAGCCGGTGGTTTTGGCGGTATGCCTCACCGTATTCCTCAAAGATATCTTGTACCTCAGGCATTTGATGACACCCTCGGTTTGCGGCCCCGCTTTTTAGGCAGTGAGTCCAACGGGCTTTAAATCTGCTTGTTCATGTTGCCGATGTGAAGGTAAAATGCAGTCGTCTGAATGAATGTATGACCAAGCATTTCTTTGATTTGGCAGACTTCTGCACCGGATTCCAAGAGGTGCGTCGCAAAGCAGTGGCGCAGCGTATGCACCGTGTAAGTATCCGGCAGGCCAGCATTTTTGCAGCAGTTACGAAAGGCATTTGCCACCGAGCGCGGCGTCAATACTTTTTGCCGCTGCTTTCTGAGATAAAACAAATACCCCTCCGGATGATTTGGCCTGCAATACTCACGTAGCACCTTTAAATTACGCTGTGAGAGCAGCGTATATCTGTCTTTGCCGCCTTTTCCGTGGTGGACGAAGATTCTCATCTGCTGGCTGTCAATGTCCTGAACGCGGAGGTAAGTTATTTCGGACAGGCGCAATCCCGCGCCGTATGCGGTTTCAAACATAGCTCTGTCACGGAGGTTGTCCATGCTGGAAAAGAAATGCGCAAGCTCTTTTTTGCTCATCAATGCCGGGAACTCCCGGTGTTCGCGCCGTCGATGGATTAGCTGATAGTTTAGGCTTTTTCCCAGAACAGCTCCGAAAACAAAGCGCAGCGCGCTGTTGCAAACATTGACTGATCCCGCGCTGTGTCCGGAATCCAATAGATACAGCAGGTACTCGAGAATCTCGATTTCACCCATTTCTTCAATGGGACGATCGTTGAAATACTTTAGGAACAGCTTGAGCCGTCCCAGATACGACGCAACTGTTTTGGGCGACAGGCCTCGCAGCCGCACCTCATCGTAGGCTTGAGAAAAGACTTCTTCATTTGTCATGGAATATCTCCTTAAAAGTGATGCTTCCATTTTACGGGATAAAGAGAAAACCTGCCGCAACTGCAGCAGGTTCAATAGAAGGAAAATTCCGGGTTTAGATACCACCGCGCCAGCGGTTTCGTGCAATGTTTATGATGTGCGAATAAGCTTGTTTTATATAACACAGGGAAAATACGGTGAACTATGCTGAAAATCGGTGAATTCTCAGTTTTGACTGGAATTAGTATCCATATGCTCCGAAACTACGATAAAATAGGATTGCTCAAGCCGGAACAGATAGACCGTATGAACAACTACCGGTTTTATGGCGAAAAGCAGATTGTCCGGGCAAATCATATCCAGGTGTTAAAAAGCCTTGGATTTGGTCTGGATGAAATATCCGAAATTTTGATGGATGGCACGTTGGATGATCGGATCAGAACCTTTCTGGAAAGCAAAATAAGAGAAAAAGAAGAAAGCCTTTCCATAACGGAAAAGCAGATCGCGCAGATGCGGCAGGCTCTTAGCGAACTCGATACGCAAAACGAATACATGTTGTCCGTCAGTGTTAAGCGATTTCCCGCACGCAGGGTTGTCGGTTTGCGCGGCGTTATCCGAGAATTCAGCGAAGAAGGTCTGCTATGGGAACGTCTGGACAGGGCGTGCAAGACAAATGGAATAAGGCTTGCGGACGCACCATATTGCATGGCGATAATGCATAGCGTGGATTTTGAGAGAAAATGCATCGATACCGAGGTTTTCAGGGTCATCGAGCAGGCTGGGCAGGACATTGAAGGACTGAGATTTTTGGAGATGCCTGAAACCGAAGCGGCTGTTGTGGCGTTTCAGGGCATATACAGCCGGATAGGCGAAATCAGCAGGCACATTTATCATTGGATTATTGAAAATGGTTACAGGTTTTCGGGAAAGGCGTTCAACGTCTACTATATCTCGCCGGATAACGAACGAAACCCAGAAAACTATATCATCACCGAAATCTGCTACCCTATCAAAAAATAGTTCTTGACTCTCGCACGATGCGAGGGTATATGCTCCTGCTGTTAGATTGTTAGGAAACAGGAGGCTTCTATTTATGCCAGAGAAGATAATCGCGTTAAAGCACCATTTAGACAATTACGCGTGTATGTGGAACGGCATAGAAGATTTATATATTCAACGTACTGGGCAAACTCTCCCTTCAAGCTTCTTTTTTGTGCTCTCCGGATTTGGCTCGTTCTGCTATATGAAAACACCAAAAGCTGAATTAAAACGTATGATTGCACTTGGGGACGGCCGTACGAAACAGATGTACGAATTCCTTGCGCCCATTGTAGGATTCAAATACAAGCATTACACGTATAAAACATTTGAACAGGCAATCAAGAAAGCCAAGGCTGAAATTGATACCGGGTATCCGCCCGTTTTGGGTGCTCTGGATATGTACTATCTGCCATATCTTTCTAAACTGTATCATGGAGAGCATATTCCCTTTCACTACGTTTTGATGGTAGGCTACGACGATGATGCGCAGTGTATTTACCTGCTTGACTGTGGGCGGGAAGAGATGCAGACACTGCCCTACGATGAACTGCGTCACGCATGGGACTGCAGCTATCCGGACCTATCGAAGCCGAATACCGTCTGCACAATCAGGATGAACGCCACGAAGGACAAATACCGGATTGCAAAGGAAGCGCTGGCAAAAAAAGTGAAATGTTTCTGAATCCGCCGGTTGGTTTTGTTGGGAAAAAGGGATTTCAGAAATTTATAAATGAGATTCCCAAGCTCAAATGCGAGCTAACGAAAGAGAATTACAATAAGCTACTTGCCAACAAGGTTGCGTTTTTTGGTACGGTACCGACTATCCCAAACGCGCTGCGTAGAATCAAGGAGCCGGACGAAGTAAACTTTGGCGGCGGCTTTGATAAAATGAGTCGCGTCCTCAACGATATAGGAAGAGAATATGGAAATGAAGCGTGGCTTGAGGCATCCGGCCGTTTTAAAGAAGGGGCCGTAATCATCTCCGAAATCACGAATGTCATCGTGAACTATCTGACCGGGGAAAGCGACGGGACGAATGAACTGCCGGGACTGTTCACAGGAGTAATGAAGATCATGACGGACGGGTTTGTTCTTTTGGGAAGATAACATTCCTGATTTAAGCCCAATGATAATAAATAAAACTTAGGGGTTTTAGTATGGCTTTTGATTTTAAGAAAGAGTACAAAGAATTTTATATGCCTAAGAATATTGGAGGGATATCATAGAAGTGCAGAGGGCAAACACCCCAAAAGTGATAGAATCAAAGAAAGAATAAGGTGGTGTTTGCAATGCGCAAATATGACAAGGAATTCAAAGAAGAAGCGGTCAAGCTGTCCGATGAAATCGGCGTGAAGCAGGCGGCGGCACAACTGGGCATTCCGTACTACTCTCTGGCGGAGTGGCGGCAAAAGCGAAAGGCCTTCGGAGATCACGCCTTCGTCGGCAGCGCCATTCGCCGCGACGCGCCGCTTTCCGAGAACGAACGTCGACTAATAAAGGAAATCGCCGAGCTGCGGAAAGCCAATGAGATTCTCAAGGATGCGCTGGGTTTTTTCGCCAAAGGCCGGAAACGGTAAAGCCGGAGCGGTTGTATGAGTACATCACGCTGCGCCGTGAGCGGTTCTGCATTCATACCATGTGTCGGGTTGTGAAAGTAAGTGAATCCGGGTACTACCGCTCTTTGCAGTCGGCTGGCAAGCCAAAACCGTGGCAGGAGATTTATAACGAAAATCCGGACAATGACAATTATGGCGTTGGCCGAATTCTCCTGGCGCTTATGCAGCGCGGTATCGCGGTAAGCCGCAGCAGCGTACGGCGGGCCATGAACCGTGAAGGCCTGCCATCGCGCTCCTCGGCACCCCTGCGCAGAAGGCGGAGAACCTGATCCACCGGGATTTTACCGCAGACGCCCCCAACCGGAAGTGGCTGACAGATATCACGCAGATCCAGTGTCAGGACGGCAAGCTGTATTTGGCAGCAGTTCTGGACTGTTATAACAGAGAGATCGTCGGTCTTGCCATGGATGACAACATGAAGAAGGAGCTGTGTATCCGGGCGTTTCGGTCTGCCTGCCAGGCGCAGGGAACCTATGGAATGACCCTGCACAGCGACCGCGGCAGCCAATTTACCAGCTCCTCATTTCGGAAGGTGCTGGCGCAATACGGCGCGGTTCAAAGCATGAGCGGTACGGAACACTGCTACGACAACGCCAGGATGGAGAGCTTTTTTGCTACGTTGAAGAAAGATAAACTTTATCGAATCCGGACGGAGCAGATGCCCATGGCACAGGTTAAGAGCATCGTGTTCCGGTACATCATGAGAATCATCCGTTTCCAAACAGAAAAGATGATATAAGCAATGACGTAAACAGGCGAGTATATAATGACGATAGGTAAAATTTTGATGTTATCTCCATCTTTTCCCCCGTCCCACACCGTGTATGCTTCCCGTCCAACCCTGCGTTTCCGCAAATTTGCGGCAGCACTGCTTTTGCATGGGGATATCGTCCTTTTCCACCTGCCCAAGCGTGGAAACGCCGTAAAGGCAATATGCACGTTTTGGGGAAGCATTGCTATTTATTAGTTTATCCATATACATTACCTCACTTTAGATATCTGAAAGATGATGTATATGGCTCGTTTCCGTTTCAATATTCACTTTTCAACGCCTCATGAAAAGCCATCACAGCTGGGAATGAAAATAAAGATCGTGCGGAGATCTCAGCAATCTGCTAAGATGGGAACAGCAGGTGAAGTCCGGTTGCACCTTGGTGGATTTTCACCCCGTTTGTTCAACGTGGACGAATTGCCCAAGAGAACAGCAGTATGTTGCGTCACGCAAGTGAAGAGCACGAGTAGCAAAGTTCGGATACCCACCCGGGCAATTCCCAGCCTGCATTTTCTACAGGAGGGATCGCATGCAAGACATACTGAACTGTGCCATGGGGCTGGATGTACACCGTGACACGATCGTCGCCTGTCTGGCAAAGGGAGAACTCGGAACAGACCCGGAGATCGAAATTCGTTCATTCAGTACGCTCATTCCGGAAATGCAGAAGCTCCGCGATTGGGTTCTGGAAACAGATTGCCATCATGTTGCCATGGAAAGCACCGGCATCTATTGGCAGCCTATTTGCGAAATGCTGGAAACCTGCTTCGGCGGTGAGATCAACATTCCCGTAGTGAATGCCCGCCATATGAAGAATGTGCCGGGGCGCAAGACAGATATGCGGGATGCGCAGTGGATTGCCACGTTGCTGCGTGCCGGTTTGCTGAAGGGCAGCTTCATTCCGGATAAGGCGTTTCGGGAGCTGCGGCATCTGACTCGCTATCGCAAGAGCGTTGTGCATGACATTACAGCGCAGAAAAACCGCATTGACAAATTCCTGCAAAGCTCCGGCTTTCGGTTCACTGCATTTCTCTCAGACGCGTTCGGCGCATCCGGACGGAACATCATTCGTCACTTAATCCAAAACGGCAGTATTGACCGGGAAGCACTGAACAAGTGCTTAAAGACGCAGACCCGGAATCGAATCGATGAGATATTGGTTGCTTTGAACGGAAGCTTGTCTATACACCAGCGCAGCTTTCTTTCTATGGCGTTCCATTATTAGGAGGCCGCGTCAAACAGCGGAAAGGAGCCAAGCGAGTAACGGTAGCGCTGGCTCGTAAATTGTTGACGCTGATCTACACCATACGCTCCGGAGCTTCCTCCAATATGTCGTTGTAAAAGTAGCGGGTGATTCCGCCCCGACCATCGTTGAAGCTCATGTTCAGCCGGATCGAGATGTTATCCAGTTCCGCAGTGCTGCCCAATTCCACCAGAAGATTACCGGACCGCAGTTCATACCAGAGATATTTGGGACTCTGATTCATCATGGGCGGCATTTCCAGATTGGCGGTGCTGATGCCGAGCTCCCACTTCAGGAACTCTCGGGCTTTGGAAACTCCGAGCTTTTTTATTTTCTTTTCCTCCTGTGTTTTTTGAGTTCGGATATAACAAAAGCCCCCGGCTTTAAATGAGCCGGGGGCTGATCTGCCCGTGTGGCCGTCGGCAAGCCGGCGACCATACTGAGCAAGCATACCTCGGCTATAGGGGGCGACAATCGTTTCTATCTTGGAAAATACGGCGGCCGCTTTGTCATGGACATCGTTAAATACCGCACTGTCATGAACATTTCCGGGCTGTTACTGCGGTCTCCGTGGCAAAGCCGTTGGCACCACAGGTATATGGGCTTAGTAGGCAGACTGCTGCTTACGGTTACTTTTTACAAAGCGACCGCAGTTTGGGTACGTCACAGTATGAGGCCTGTCCTTTTTCCGGCGAGCCAATTCCTTTTGGATGTGTTACACACCGCTTTCCGTCGGCTTTTGGCGCTGTATCATCGTCGAAGAGGGCCTTGCCGTGCGCTTTACGGCCTGCACTTACTTCTGCCATCGGCTTTGACGGAATATTGGAAACAAATGCTTGACTGCTATTAAAAATCATGGTATAATCTCAATCTGCGCGGATATTCCGCGAATTTTGCCATGCGAATGTGGGGGAAGTACCGCGTGCTGGAGGAATTAACCGTAAAATCCAAGGTGGTCGGCGTGAAGCAGTCCCGCAGGGCCATCGCCCAGAGCCAGGCATCCAAGGCTTTTCTGGCTTGCGACGCGGACCCGGTGCTGCTGGAATCCCTTGCGAAAAGCTGCAAAGAAAACAATATCCCCGTGGAGGGAGACTATACAATGGCGCAACTGGGCGCCGCCTGCCGTATCAGCGTGGGCGCCGCCGTGGCCGTCCTTTTGAAATAAGGATGGGAAACTTCGGTTTTTTCGGAATAGCCTTCCGGCTTTCCGCAAAAAATAAAGGCTGTGTGTTTTACAGCCGGAATATTTAGTAGAAAGGAGAACAATATGCCTACTTTTAACCAGCTGGTCCGTAAAGGACGGGAGCAGGCCACCTACAAGTCCGCTTCCCCCGCGCTTCAGTTTGGCCTGAACACCCTGAAGAACGAGGACACCAATCTGCCCTCCCCTCAGAAGAGAGGCGTCTGCACCGCTGTGAGAACGGCTACCCCCAAGAAGCCCAACTCCGCTCTGCGTAAGATCGCCCGTGTTCGCCTGACCAACGGCTATGAGGTCACCGCTTATATCCCCGGTGTGGGTCACTCCCTGCAGGAGCACTCCGTCGTCATGATCCGCGGCGGCCGTGTGAAGGATCTGCCCGGCGTCCGTTACCACATTATCCGTGGTACTCTGGATACCCAGGGTGTGTCCGGCCGTATGCAGGCCCGTTCCAAGTACGGCGCCAAGCGGCCCAAGTCCAAGTAAGGACAAAATCTGAAAGCTTTGCCGAATAGGTTTATATATAGTTTACCTCTTTGGCAGGCATTCACGGAAGGCAAAATTGCCTTTTGAGTACCTATGACATCATATTATTATGAAGGAGGGAAGTATCGTGCCGAGAAGAGGTAACGTTCCCAAAAGAGAGGTTCTGCCCGATCCCGTCTATGGTTCCATTCTGGTGACTAAACTGGTCAACAGTGTAATGCTGGACGGCAAAAAGGGTGTGGCTCAGAAGGTGGTCTACACAGCCTTCGATCAGATCAAGGAGAAGACTGAAAAGGACCCCGTTGAAGTGTTTGCTCAGGCTATGGAGAACATCATGCCAAGCCTTGAAGTCAAAGCCCGCCGTGTCGGCGGTGCGACCTATCAGGTCCCCCTGGAGGTTCGTCCCGCCCGCCGTCAGACCCTGGGTCTGCGGTGGCTGACCGCTTATGCCCGCACCCGCGGTGAGCGCACCATGGCGGAGCGTCTGGCCAGCGAGATCATGGACGCGTCCAACAATACCGGCGCCGCTGTAAAGAAGCGCGAGGAAGTCCATAAGGCTGCCGAGGCTAACAAGGCGTTCGCGCACTTCCGCTATTAAGGAGAAAGACTATGCCGAGAAAAAACTCGCTTGAAAATACCCGCAATATCGGCATCATGGCCCACATTGATGCGGGCAAGACGACCACTACCGAGCGTATCCTGTTCTACACCGGCGTGAACTACAAGATCGGTGAGACCCATGACGGTACTGCCACCATGGACTGGATGGCGCAGGAGCAGGAGCGCGGCATCACCATCACGTCCGCCGCCACTACCTGCCACTGGAAGGGGTCCAAGGACCAGTTTCCCGATACCCGCATCAATATCATTGACACCCCGGGCCACGTGGACTTTACCGTGGAAGTGGAGCGCTCGCTGCGTGTGCTGGACGGCTCTGTGACGGTGCTGTGCGCCAAGGGCGGTGTGGAGCCCCAGTCCGAGACCGTGTGGCGTCAGGCTGATACCTACAAGGTCCCCCGCATGATCTACGTCAACAAGATGGATATCATGGGCGCGGACTATTATAACGTCCTGCGGATGATTGATGAGCGTCTGAAATGCAACGCTGTTCCCATTCAGCTTCCCATCGGAAGCGAAGAGACATTCAAGGGCATCATTGATCTGGTGGAGATGGATGCCGATGTGTACTACGATGACCTGGGCAAGGATATGCGCGTGGAGGAGATCCCCGCGGACATGCTGGACCGGGCTAAGGAGTACCGTGAGAAGCTGATGGATGCTGTTTCCATGGTGGACGAGTCCATTATGGAGGCGTATCTGGCTGGTGAGGACATACCCACGGAAAAGATCCGCGCGGCGATCCGCAGAGCCACCGTCAGCAACGAGATGGTTCCCGTCACCTGCGGCACGTCCTATAAGAATAAGGGCGTACAGAAGCTGCTGGATGCCATTGTGGACTATATGCCCTCTCCTTTGGACGTTCCCGCCATCAAGGGCGTGAACCCCAAGACCGACGAGGAGGAGGAGCGCAAGGCCAGCGACGATGAGCCCTTCTCCGCGCTGGCGTTCAAGATCATGACCGACCCCTATGTGGGCCGTCTGAGCTTCTTCCGGGTGTACTCCGGCCATCTGACCACTGGTTCTTCCGTGCTGAACAGCACCAAGGGCCAAAAGGAGCGCATTGGCCGCATTTTGCAGATGCACGCCAATCACCGGGAGGATATCGAAGAGGTCTATGCCGGCGATATCGAAGCCGCCGTCGGCCTCAAGAACACTACTACCGGCGATACCCTGTGCGATGAAAAAGCCCCCATTGTTTTGGAGTCTATGGAGTTCCCCGACCCTGTCATCCGCGTGGCCATTGAGCCCAAGACCAAGGCTGGTCAGGAGAAAATGACCATGGCTCTGATCAAACTGGCGGAGGAGGACCCCACCTTCAAGACCTGGACCGACGAAGAGACTGGCCAGACCATCATCGCCGGCATGGGCGAGCTGCATCTGGATATCATCGTGGATCGTATGCTCCGCGAATTTAAGGTGGAAGCCAATGTGGGCGCGCCTCAGGTCGCTTACAAGGAGACCATTAAGAAGAAGGTGGAGCAGGACACCAAGTATGCCCGCCAGTCCGGCGGTAAGGGTCAGTACGGTCACGTCAAGATCCGTGTGGAGCCCAACGAGTCCGGTAAGGGTTACGAGTTCGTCAACGCTGTCGTGGGCGGCGCCATCCCCAAGGAGTATATCCCTGCGGTTGACGCTGGTATCCAGGGCGCCATGAACGCCGGCGTTGTCGCCGGATTCCCTGTGGTGGACGTCAAGGTTACGCTGTACGACGGCTCTTTCCACGAGGTCGATTCCTCTGAAATGGCGTTTAAGATCGCCGGTTCCATGGCTTTCAAGGAAGCCTGCCGCAAGGCTGACGCCACGCTGCTGGAGCCCATTATGAAGGTCTGTGTCATCGTCCCCGACGAGTATATGGGCGACGTCATCGGCGATTTGAACAGTCGCCGCGGCCAGATCCTTCAGCTGGAGGCCCGTCCCGGCGCTCAGCAGATTGACGCGCATGTGCCTCTGGCCGAGATGTTTGGCTATGCCACCGATCTTCGCTCTCGTACCCAAGGCCGTGGCCAGTTCACCATGGAGCCCAGCCACTATATTGAGATCCCGAAGAATATCCGGGACAAGATCGTGGCCACCCGAAACGGGAATAAAACGGAATAATTGGGGATTGATTTTCCCCGCATTTTACTGTAAAATGAGCAGTGCTAAATAAAAACTGCGCTGCCCGCAAGGATTATTGAAATTGACAGGAGGATCATCAAATGGCTAAGCAGAAATTTGAGAGAACCAAACCCCATGTGAACATTGGTACCATCGGTCACGTTGACCATGGCAAGACCACCCTGACCGCCGCCATTACCAAGTGGCTGTCCCTGCAGGGCAAGGCCCAGTTCGAGGCTTACGATTCCATTGATAAGGCTCCCGAGGAGAAGGAGCGCGGCATCACCATCAATACTGCCCACGTCGAGTACGAGACCGACAAGCGCCACTATGCCCATGTGGATTGCCCGGGCCACGCCGACTATATCAAGAACATGATTACCGGTGCTGCTCAGATGGACGGTGCTATCCTTGTCATCGCCGCTTCCGACGGCCCCATGGCCCAGACCCGCGAGCACATCCTGCTGGCCCACCAGGTGGGTGTGCCTGCAATGATCGTTTTCCTGAACAAGTGCGATCAGGTCGATGATCCCGAGCTCATTGAGCTGGTCGAGATGGAAGTCCGTGAACTGCTGAGCAAGTACGACTATCCCGGTGACGATATCCCCATTATCAAGGGCTCTGCGTTGAATGCGCTGACCTCTGACTCCACCGATCCCAATGCCCCCGAGTATGCCTGCATCAAAGAGCTGATGGATGCGGTTGACGACTATATCCCCACTCCCGACCGCAAAGAGGATATGCCTTTCCTGATGCCCGTCGAGGACGTGTTCACCATCTCCGGCCGCGGCACTGTCGCTACCGGTCGTGTAGAGCGCGGTATCCTGAAGATGAGCGAGGAAGTCGAGATCGTCGGTTTGGCCGAGGAGAAGAAGAAGACCGTCGTTACCGGCATCGAAATGTTCCACAAGCTGCTGGATTACGCCGAAGCCGGCGATAACATCGGCGTTCTGCTGCGCGGCATTGACCGCAGCGGCGTAGAGCGTGGCCAGGTTTTGGCGAAGCCCGGTTCCATTCATCCCCACACCAAGTTCAAGGGCCAGGTCTACGTTCTGAGCAAGGACGAGGGTGGTCGTCATACTCCGTTCTTCAACAACTATCGTCCTCAGTTCTATTTCCGCACCACCGACGTTACCGGCGTCATCACTCTGCCCGAGGGCGTTGAGATGTGCATGCCCGGCGATAACGTCGAGATGAACGTGGAGCTGATTACCCCGATCGCGATTGAGAAGGGCCTGCGTTTCGCTATCCGTGAGGGTGGACGTACCGTTGGTTCTGGCGCTGTTATTGAGATCGAGGAGAAGTAAGAATCTTTGAAGAGCCGCCATCTGGCGTGCATTCGGAAGATTTGAACACTCAAAAAAGCAACGTGACGTGCTTTAAGCACATCACGTTGCTTTTTTACCGATCAAGGGAAACCGCCTGCTTTTCGCAATGAAACTGCCGTTCACCGTGCTGAGTTGAAAAAAGAGGCAGTATAAAATCGGGGTTTTGATGTGGAGCATATGGAAAACGGGATTCCCCCGGAAACCAGCTAGGATTCCAGCCAAGAATACCTGAGGTAGGCCTAGTTAAAAAAATCCGCCAAATGCTCTTATGCATTTGGCGGATTTTATGCAAATCGAAAAGGGGCTTCCATCTCGGTGAAAAGCGACCGGCAGAAAATTTAACCCATCAGATATCCGTATTTACTGTACACGGTCAGGATTATGCATTCGATGCCCGCGGGCAGATCGTTCTTCCCGTCCAAATCGGCCTCGTAGATAGTTCGGTCCAGCCGGACCAATACCTTGCGCCCGCCCAGCGGGAGAAAACCGGAATTGGGAGTCCCGTCAAAATCTTCCCTGCTGTGGAACAGAGTAAACTTATCCCGGTAGGGCGCGGAGTCATAGGGACAGAACACCGCGCAGTTGCCGCACTCGTTGCACATGCGGTCCACGTGCAGAATTTCGCGCCGCCCATCGGGTAATTCGATGGATACGTTGGCGCGGTTGGGACATACGTCCGCGCAACTTTCACACACCACGTTGCAGCTCAGACACCGTTCGCCCTCACACTTCGCGGATTCACAGAGGATACCCCGCTTTGCCACCGCATCCGCCCGTGAGGTGGAGGAGCCGACGGGGAAGTCCACCGGATGGACGGCCTTCAGCACCTCGTTGGCAAAGCCCTGGGCGTCCGCAATGCCCTCCACCACCGTGGCGGGGCCGCGCATGGCGTCTCCGCCGCAGTATACGCCGTCCAGATTTGTCTTAAAGTCGGGGGTGCCGCTGGTGTCCACCACGATGCCGTTGTCGGAAAACAGCTGCGTATCCACCTTCTCGCCTACAGCGGAGACCACCGTGTCGCAGTTGATTTCCACGGTGTCACCGGTCTCCACCGGTGCGCGCCGTCCGGAGGCATCCGGCTCGCCCAGCTTCATCCGCTTGCACAGCAGAGCCCCGTCCCTTTGCTCCACAGGGGAGACCAGTTCAAGGAACCGAACGCCGTCGGCAATGGCCAGTTCCAGCTCCTCTGCGTCAGCGGGCATGTATTTCTTCGTCCGGCGATAGACCAGAGTGGAGGATTTGGCTCCCGCCCGCAGGGCGGCCCGGGCCGCGTCCATGGCGGTGTTTCCGCCGCCTACCACGGCCACATTTCCCAAAGAGACGTCCTTTCCGGCCTTGAGGTCTTTCAGCCAGCCGATGACCGGAACCACGTTGCCGCTGATTGCCAGCGCTCCGGACTTCCAGGCGCCCACGGCAAAGTAGATGTGCGTGTAGCCCTGGGCTTTCAGCTCCGCCACGGAGGGCGCGGGCGCACCACACCGGACCTCCGCGCCCATTTTCAGGACCAGCGCGATATCCTTATCGATGGCCTCGTCACTGATGCGGAAGCCGGGGATGACCTGCCGGATCACACCGCCCAGACAATCGGCCTTCTCAAAAATTGTGCAGGGAATGCCAGCCCGCCCGAGAAAATACGCCGCCGCCAGACCGGAGGGACCGCCGCCCACGATGGCTGCTTTCACGCCGTTTTCGGCATGGACAGGGGCTTTGAGGCCGCGCATCAAGGCGTTATAGCCCTTTTCCGCGGCCACCAGCTTCGTTGCCCGGATCTGAACCGGGTCATCGTAAAAATTCCGGGTGCATTTGCTCATGCAGGGGTGGGCGCAGATGGTGCCGGTGATAAAGGGCAGGGGGTTCTTCTCGGTGATGAGCCGCAGGGCGTCCTCATACCGCCCCTGACGACACAGCTCGATATACTCCGGAATATCCTGATGGATGGGACAGCCGCCCTCGCAGGGTGCGGTAAAGCAGTCCAGAAGGGGGACCTTCTCATACAGCTTTCGCCTGGGCAGGGGCTTGACGGCCTTCACATGGTATTTGTCGCTCCGTGCCGCCAGCGATAAAGCTTCGATCCCGTCCACGTCCACGGACGTAAACGGCTCGTAGCAAAGCTTTTCCAGCTTTTCGCCGATCTGTTTGAAGCGCTGATAACCGCCGGGCTTTAGTTCCGTGGTGGCCATGGTGATGGGCCAGATATTGCAGGCGAACAGCTTGTCAATGTTAAAAAAGTCCGCGCCGCCGGCATAGGACAGGCGCAGCCGCCCGCCGAATTCCCTGGAAATGCGGGCCGCCATGAGAGTGGTCAGGGGAAAGAGAGACTTGCCCGCCATGTACATCTCTTCGGAGGGCAGCTCCTGCCGCTTCACGTCCACCGGGAAGGTGTTGGAGAGCTTCAGCCCGAATTCCAGACCGTTTTTTGCCGCCAAATCCATCAGCCGCCGGAACATGGGGACCGCATCCGCGTATTGCAGGTCCTCGTTGAAATGGTGCTCGTCAAAGGCCACATAATCATACCCCATGGAGTCCAGCACCGACCGAGCGGTCTTATAGCCCAGAATGGTGGGGTTGCACTTTACAAAGGTGTGTAGATGCTTTTCTTGAATGAGATAGCTGGCAATGCGCTCGATCTCGTCCGGCGGGCAACCGTGCAGGGTGGAGACGGTGACGCTGCGGGAGACGTGGGGCGTGATGGTGGAAATGAACGCCTCCTCGCCGGGAAACATCTCACGCAGAACGGAGATGCACTCCTCAAAAATGGCGGTGCCGGACGCGTCGATCATACCGTTGAGGAAGGTGTCGATTTTCTCGCCCTTGATTCCTTCCAGATCATAGCCCACCGACATGTTGAAGACAAACCCGTCCGGGTCGCCCAAACCGTATACATGGGCCAGCATTTTGCAGGCGCACCATGCCTTTACATACTCCTCAAATGCCTGAGAGACGTACAGCTCCGTGGACCACTCGCAGTTATAGCACTCGTCGTTTGCCAGAATGCAGGGCTTGTGGACGCAGGCGGCCAGCTCCGGGCCGTCCATCTTCTGAACGGTTTTCAGCTCAAAAAACCGTGCGCCGCCGTAATACCCGGCGATGATGTTCTGAGCCAGCTGAGTGGCGGGTCCTGCAGCGGGGCCGAAGGGCGTCTCAATTTTCTCTCCGAAAATGGGAAGCGTTTTCGTCCCGGCTGGATAGGGCCGGTGAACGCCGAATACGGAGCTTTCCATCTGGTGCTCCGCGGTGATCCAGGTCATTAATTCCCGAAAGGGGATCGGGGTCATCAATTCGCTCATACCTACTTACCTCCGTTTAAATTCTCTCACGATTTGTAAGGTGAACCGGGCTTTTCCCGCCGCATGGCAGGCGATTCCACGCTTTCCGTCTCTTAATATTTCTTGTGGTTCAGCTGACCCCATAGGCGCTTCGCGCTCTCCAGCACATGGGCGTTGACCGCTTCTTCGTCCACCTCCGTCAGCACACGGTCGCGCATCAGAATTTTGCCGTTAATCATGGTAGTCTGGCACTGGCGGCCCGTCATGCCGAAGATCATGTGACCGTCGATATTCTCGTCGGAAAACGGCGTGTACGGCTTGTAGTCCATGACGATGATGTCTGCCGCCGCGCCGGGGCGCAGAACGCCCAGGGGTGTCTCAAAGGAGCGGTTGGCGATTTTGGCGTTGTTACGGAACAGCATGTCGGTGACCTCGCACCAGCCCACGTTGGGAAGGCATGCGTTGTTCCGCTGGGAGCAGAGGGCCACTTTGATGGATTCCAGCATGTCGTTGGTATAGGCATCGGTGCCCATCCCCACCAGAATTCCCTTCTTGTGCAGTTGCAAGATGGGGGAGATACCCACGGCGTTGCCCATATTGCTCTCGGGGTTATTGACGCACATGGTGTCGGTGGCTTTGATAATCTCCATCTCGGCGGTGTTCACGTGGATGCAGTGGCCAAGGAGTGTCTTTGGTCCCAGAACATCGTGGTCCTGCAAGCGCTGGACAGGGCGGCGGCCGTAGTTTTGCAAGCTGTCGTACACGTCGTTCATGCCCTCGGACACATGGATGTGGAAGCCCACCCGGCCGTTGTTGGCGGCCACCATCTGGTCAAAGGTTTTGTCGGAGATGGTGAACAGGGCGTGGCCGCCGAAAAGGGCCTTGAGCATATCACTGGGATTTTTCTCACAGTAGTCGATAAAGTCCTTGTTCTCCTGCACGGACTGGAGGGATTTTTCCTCGCCGTCCCGGTCGGAGACCTCGTAGCAAAGGCAGGTCCGCATGCCGAATTCCTTTGTGACCTCCGCAATTTTCATCAGGGAGCCGGGAATCTCACAGAAGGAGGCGTGGTGGTCGAAAATGGTGGTGACGCCCTGCTTGATGGAGTCGATTACCAGAGCCTGCGCGGAGGCCTTTGTGGCCTCCAGATCCAGGTGGCGGTCGATGGCCCACCAGGTTCCGTCCAGCACCTCGTAAAAATTGGTGGGGTTATTGCCCGCAATGCTCAGGCCGCGGGCCAGAGCGGAATAGATGTGGGTGTGGGCGTTGATGAGGCCGGGCATGATGACGCCGCCTTTGGCGTCCACAAATTCCGCCTTTGGATAGTGCGCCTTCAGTTCCGCGGTGTTGCCCACATCCACGATTTTTCCCCCGTCGGTGACCACGCCGCCGTCGGGATAGTAGCCGGTACCCTCCGCGTCCCGGGTGATAACCTTTCCGTTTGCCAGTAAAATCATTTCAAAAACCTCCTGTCTTCCTGTCTTGTTTCAAAATTTCCAGTTTTCCCGCTCTGTGAAAAAGAAAAGGCGCTTCAAACCCTCTCCGGTTTGAAACACCCGTCAAAAAGAAATGATAGGTGTCAGCCCGTGCGCAGTAGCACTTCGTTCCAGCTATCATTTTTCTATTGTGACTTTATTGTATCGGACCTAAGTATAAATTGCAAGCAGGCGTATAAAAAAATTTTCAGGTACGGTTTTGTTAAAAACGACGAAATTAAATTTACGAAACCACTTGAAATATTTTTTGAATGATGTAATATAATAATTGAAATTACATTTGACGGATACCTGAAAGGAGTCAAATTTTATGCGTGATTTGGTGGCGAAGGCACAGGACCGTGTCAGCTTTGAGACCCATGCTTTGGGCGCGGTGGCCGCGCTGATTGGCTGCATCGTCATGGCGGTGCGGGGTGTGGGGCTGGATGTACCGGCGGCGACGCTGTGGGCCGCGCTGGTGTTCTGCCTGTCAGCGCTGGCACTATATACCGCCAGCGCGGTCTACCACTACTATCCCGGCAACGAGTTTACCGCCGGGGCGAAGCGGTTCCTTCGGAAAATGGACCACAGCATGATCTATGTGCTGATTGCCGGAAGCTATACGCCGTTTGCCATGGTGATGCTGCCCCAGCCCGCGGGCACCCGGTTCTGCATAGCGCTGTGGGCGGTGGCGCTGGCGGGAATTTTGATGAAACTCGTCTGGATCAATGCGCCCCGTATTTTGTCCACTGTGATTTACCTCATCATGGGTTGGGCGGTGCTGTTCGTGGCCAGGGATTTTGCGGCGGTGGGACAGCCCTGCATGACCCTGGTGGCGCTGGGCGGCGTGTGCTATTCCGTGGGTGCGGTGTTCTACGCCGTCAAAAAGCCAAATATTTCCGTGGAGTGGACCTTTCACGAGCTGTTCCATCTGCTGATTCTGGCGGGATCCCTGTTCCACTATACAGCGGTCTATTTTTACGTGCTCTGATTCCCCAGATTTTGACTATTTTGAACAACTTGGCTTGTCAAATAATCCGGAAAAGAGTATACTATTCACCAGTTTACCGGATTCGGTCATGGATTCGGGGAAAGGTGGAGAGGTATGGGCGGCAAACGGAGAGAATACAAATCGGTATGGCAAAGGGCGATAAGCTTATCGCTTTTTGCCATACTGTTTTTTCTGTGTGCTCCCTCTGCCCGCGCCGTGGACGCTGACCATCAGGTCCTGTACATCAGCTCCTATTCCTATGAACTTGAAAGCGTTCCCATTCAGCTGGATGCCATTACCAGGGCCCTGAGCAGCGAAGCCAGCGTGAAATATCTCTTTATGGATACCCGAAACCAAAGCGAACGGGCGGCGGCGCAGGAGCTGTGCCGCCGACTGGATACATGGAAGCTGCTGCATACCATCGACGCGGTAATCGTCAGCGGCGATGCGGCGCTGCAATTTGCCATGGACTATCAAGACCACTATTTTGCCGGGCTGCCGATTCTCTTTCTGGACATCCGCCAGCCTAAGCTGGCCGCAGCCGCCGCACAGAACGAACGGATATGCGGCGCTGAGAGCGCCGTGCCTTTCCGGGAGACCCTCTCTCTGGCGGCCCAGTTGTACCCGGATGCGAAGCAGGTGGTCTGCATTGGGGACGGCACGGATGCTGCATGGGGAATGCTGGGGACGTTTTACAGTCTGGAAAGTACCTTCCCACAGCTCGATTTTAAGAGCCTGGACATGGGGGAGATGACCCAGGACGAGATCCGGGAGTTGATGGCCGGATACGGCGACGAGACGATCCTGATCTATGCCCAGGTGAACCATGACGGCAGCGGAAATAACTACAGCGATTTGCAGGCGGCGGAAATGCTGACGCCCATGACTTCACTTCCCATTTTCTCCGCCAACGCCGCAAGCCTTGGCTCCGGCTTTCTGGGCGGGTGTGTAATCTCGCTGGAAGACATGGCCTTCAAGGTGGGACGGTATACCTGTCGGATTCTGGATGGTGAGGAGTCTCCGGCAGACGTAGGCCTCTTGAAAATGCCGGTGGTCTCCCGGTTCGATAAACGTGTGATGGACCGTTACGGAATCTTGCGGAGCAGTCTTCCTGCGGATACGGAATATCTCAACGACCCCGTTCGCGACGCCATCCATCAATACAGACATATTCTCTTTGTGGGCGCGGGCGTCATCGTACTGCTCATCACAATGCTGACCATCCTGCTGCGGGACAACCGCAGACGGCGGGCGTTGATCTGCAAGGTGCAGGAACGGGAGCGGCAGCTTCAAAATGTGATGGATCTGGTACCGGGCGGCATCTGCTCCTTTCAGGTAGATGAAGAAAATAATTTTGAAATCATCCATTTCAACACCGGATTTTTTCAATTACTGGGCTACCGGGAACCGCCGGAGGACGAAAACGCCAATCTGCTGCTTGACATCCACCCTGACGACCGGGCCTCTCTCTGGGAACAGATTCGCCTTTGCAGGCAGGGCGTGGAAACGATTCAAAAGACCTTTCGGATGCTGCGGCAGGACGGAACCTATATCTGGATGTCTTTGCAGGCGTCTCTGGCGCAGAAGGAGGACAACGGAAGCCGGACATACTACGGAGTATTCAGCAATGTGGATGCACTGAAGCGCCTGCAGGAGCACCTGGAGCAGAACGAGAGCACGCTTCAGGCGGCCATGGAGCACGCCAATGTGGACTATTGGATTTATGATCCCGGGCGGCGCACCGTGCGCCAGAGCAGACGCACCTGTGAAATGTTCGGCCTGCCGGAGGAAATGTCGGATTATCCGCAGTCCTGGTACGCGCGCGGGATCACTTTTGAAGAGGATGTACCGAGGTTGCAAAAGGCATTTGCGGCCATTGACCAGGGTGGAAAACACGCCGCCTGTGAGGTGAGAGAGCATTTGCCAAACGGGGAAGAGCAATGGGTTGAGATTAAGATGACCTCCCTGTACGACAAGGAGGGAAATCAGGCAAAGGTGCTTTGCACCAGCGTGGTCTGCACTCAGCGACATCGGGAGATGGAGCGGTATGAGCGGCAGAACCAGCGCATTCAATCACTCCTGCCTAACGCAGTGGCGTCCGCCCAGATAAATCTGACGAAAAACACCTGCATCCCCGGACCTTCCCGGTATCCGGAGCTGGTGGAGGGAGTGGACGGAACCGCGGACGCCATGTTCCAGAGAATGAAAAACCATGCGATCACCGAAGAGCAGGCCGAGGCATTTGGCTCCTGCATCAACCGGCAGGCGATGCTGGATGCCTATGAGCGGGGGACCTCGCTGCTGACCTTTGACCGGAGCTGCTGGGTGAATGGAGCCTGCCGCTGGCTGATGGTACGCGCGGATATTACCAGAAACCCCGCTACCGGTGATGTGGAGGCGAACGTTTATTCTTTCGACATCGACGATCAAAAATCCATGGAGCAGATTATAGATACGGTTATTCGTCGGGAATACCTGATGATCCTGCGGATTAACCTGACGTCAGATACCGCCCGGGTGTTTTCCTCTCAGGCCGGGCAGAATTTTATCCACGAAATCACACAGGCGGAGGCGTCCGTTCTGGGTATCGTCCGGGACTCCTACGCAGGCGACGATCTTAATGACACGTTGAATCGCCTGCGCTTTACGGAGATTCGCAATCAATTGGAGAAAAACGCCGAGTATGTGGTCTATGCCGACTGCCGGAACAGCTCCGGGGACGTCCGGCGGCTGCGCTACGCCTTTGTCTGGCTGGACAGGGAAAGCAGTATGGTCTGTTGCACCATGACCGACGCCACGGACGTCTTTGCCAAGGAACGCCGCCGGAACAGGGCGCTGCGCTCCGCGTTGGAGGAAGCCCGGCGGGCTAATCAGGCAAAGAGCCAATTCCTTTCCCGCATGAGCCACGAGATACGCACGCCCATGAACGCCATTCTGGGACTGACCCAACTGGCGCGGGAGGATGCCAAGGTTCCGAACGTGGTGGAAATGCTGGATAAGATTCAGGTCTCCGGAGAATATCTGCTGGGGCTTATCAATGACGTACTTGACATGAGCCGGATCGAATCGGGGCGCATTGAACTGCATCCTGAAAATGCGAACGCCCAGACAATGTTCAGGACGATCCGGGATTTGATAACTCCCCGCATGGAGGAAAAACACATCCAGTTCCGAATGGATACCAGCGGCGTGACCACGCCTTGTGTGGTAATTGACCGGCTGCGCATCCAACAGGTGTACGTCAATATTTTAAACAATGCCATCAAATTTTCCAAGCCGGGTACGGAGATCACCTGTACGGTGAGTCATGTCCCCTTCGGGGAGGATAAGATCACCAGCACCATTGTTTTCCGGGATCAGGGCTGCGGTATGAGTCAGGAATTTTTAAACCGGGTGTTTGAGCCTTTTGAGCAGGAGGCCAATGGCTATCAGGACCCCCAGTCGGGTACGGGGTTGGGTCTGGCCATTGTAAAAAAGCTGGTAGAACAGATGGACGGCACGGTTACCGTCAGAAGCGAACTGGGAAAAGGCAGCGAATTCACCGTGCGAATCACGGTACCCAAAGGCCACCCGCTTGATGAAAAGGAGGAAAAGCCCCCTGAAAATACCGCCCAGGCCGACCTGAGGGGAAAGCGGGTCCTTCTGGTGGAGGATCACCCCGTTAATACGGAGATCGCGAAAAGAATGCTTTGCCGTCAGGGACTGCTGGTGGACCACGCGGAGAATGGACAGGCAGCGCTGGACTTCTATCTGAACGCGGACGCGTGGCATTACGACGCGATTTTAATGGATATTCGGATGCCGGTGATGAATGGCATCGAGGCGACGAAGGCCATCCGTGCCTCCGGGAGGCCGGACGCCGTGGACATTCCCATCATCGCCATGACGGCCAACGCTTTTGAAAGCGACCGACAGGAGACCCACGCGGCGGGGATGAACATGCACCTTTCCAAGCCGGTGCGGCAGGAAGAGCTACTGAACGTCCTCCGAAAATTTCTCGGCGGGGGACGGAGGGCCTGAAGAGAGACGGTTGATTTTTCTGCTTCCGCCGCTGTGGAAAATCAAGGAGGAGGGCCGCTGAAAAGTCCGCGCGACTTTCAGCGGCCCTCCTCCGTACGCTGCCGGTTCAACGTTGGGCGAAGGGTGGCGACCCGTAATGCAGCATCAGATAACGCGGAGCGTGTACCCCTCCGGCAGCGACGCATCCAAAAGGAGAGAGACGCTGTCAATAGCTTTTTCCCGGCTCTCATCCAGAAGTCCCTTTGCAAGGGCCTTTTTCTCCATAGCGGCCTTCTGGTCCGCCTGGAAAGCGGTGAAGTCCTCCACGGTGAACGGATTGAAGATCGATGTCGTCTCGTCAAACACCTCTACGCTGCTCTCATCGATCTGGTGAGACAGAATTTCCGCGTCCGGCAGATGGACGGTCACCTCCATGCCAGAGACATCCACCAGAGCTTTTCCCAGGTCCACGCCCGCCTTGATCTCCCCATCATAGGTGAGGATGAATTTTTTGGTGGTAAACGGAAGGGTCATCCCGTAAAACGCATTGCTGCTCTCAAATTGCGCCATATTCGTATAGGACCAGCTGACGCTGGCCAGCTCGCTGATCTGACTGATCCGGTTTTCCAGCACCACCGCGTCCAGCTCTACGGACTCCTGCACCGCGCCGCCTCCGGCCCGTCCGGCGAAAAAGCACGCGACGCCCACCATGGCGCACAGCGCTATACCCAGAAGGATTAGCCGCACAGATTGGATGGGATGGAGCCGTGGCCTTTTTTCATGCCGCGCCGCGCCGGCCTCCGTCTGTTCTTTGGTTTCCATGGAAGCCCCCTTTTTTAATACAGCCGCCTCTGAACGGCTTTTGCATTCCGTCTATTTTACCAGTTTTGATAAAAATAGCAACCGAAAAGGTCTGAAAAGGGCGGCGGCTTTGCCGCTGCCCTTTCTTCTTTTATTGGTGCGCTGATCTTTGGGCCAGCCACTGGCCCTTTGTCAGGCGGGTGATGTGCTCGGTCCGAATGTCGCCCATGAGAGGCCAGGGGACGTCTGGTACCGTGTGATGATAGGTGAAGCCGCATTTCGCCTGCGCCCGTTTGGATTTTTCGTTCCCGTCGAAATATCCGCACCAGAGATTTTCCAGCTCCAAGTCCTCAAAGGCGTGTCGGGTCAGTTCTTCAGTGGCCTCCGGAATCAGACCCCGGCCCCAGTAGGGTACGCCTATCCAATATCCGATCTCGCCCTCTTTTTCCCCCAGAGGCAGGTTGCTCGCCCCGCCCAGCATGAGCCCGATGCTGCCCACAGGCCGGTCGCCCTCGCTTTTCAGGGTCACGGCGTAGGTCTCTGCCGCTGAGAGAACGTTCCGAATGATCTGACGGCTGTCTTCCACGCTGGTGTGCGGAGGCCAGCCTGCGATGGGCCCCACCTGAGGGTCCTTTGCATATGCATATAGGCTCTCTGCGTCGGATTCTCGCCACGGGCGCAGAATCAGACGTCCGGTTTCCAGCTGCATAGTGCGGTCCTCCTCAAAACGCCTGATTTTCCGCACGCCCCTCCACCTGATGATAATAGTCCACGATGATATTCACGGTGGACTCGATGCCGATGGCGCTGGAGAGAATCAAATTGAAGTTTTTCCGGTCGCCCCACTTTTCGCCGGTGAAATGCAGGTAGTAATTGGCACGGTTCTTGTCGGTCTTGGCAATCAGGGCTTCAGCCGCTTTCTGGTCCAGACTGTGCCGCTCCATGACCCGCTGGATGCGAGTGCGCATGGGCGCCTGAATAAAAACGTTTAAGTGGCTGCATTTTTCCTGAAGCACATAGTCTGCGCAGCGGCCCACGATCACCGCGCCGCCTTTTCCGGCAATGTCCCGGATGACCTCGGACTGGGATAAGAACAGCTGGTCTGCAGGAGGCAGTACATTGACGCTGTTAAGCCGCATGCCCATGGAGAAGTTGGCCCCGGAGAAGGAATAGAGAAAGCTGCTGACGGACTGCTCGTCAAGGCTGGTCAGATATTCCGGACTGAGACCGGATTTCTCTGCCGCCAGTATAATCAGCTCCTTGTCGTAGTAGGGGATACCCAGCTTCTCAGCGGCCAGCTTGCCGATCTCCCGACCTCCGCTGCCGAATTCACGACCGATGTTCATCACTATTTTATGTTTCATATCCATGCTCCTTCCAGCGGGGAATCTACGGATTAAACGAAGTTGTTTCCGTTTGTCCTATTAATATCTTATCACGGATTCCGGGGAAAAAGCAATCGTTTTCGCCAAATGACATGGAGAAAACCGGTATTCCCTCTGCCGACGGAGCCACGGTAAACATCTGCCAGAACCAGAAAAGCTCCGTTTCCGAAAGGTAAAAATGCTCCGGGTTAAAATTTCGGCGCAGAAGCCGCCGCCAGCCCTCGTAGTACCTAGCGACCCCCGCCCGCTCCTGCCGTTCGATGGCCGTCTCCGCTTGATGCAAAAGCGCCTTGCGCCAGGGAAATTTCCGCGGAAAGCACACGGAAAGGGGAATCGGATAGCCGGTGAGCAGGTCCCAGGTATCCCCGTGCCGCCGCCGTTCCGTCCGCCCGCCGCAGGTTTCCGCGGACTCGGTGTATAAGCTCAGCACCCCGCCGCCGTTGCACGTAACGTGATAAGAGAGCCGGGCAGAGTCCTGTGGCAGGGGCGCGCTGGTCTCCAACGCCAGTCGGCAGGCCTCAGCCGACTGGGGAAAGAGCCAGCGTTCGCAGTAGCGGAGATAGGATCTGGCGTAAAGCTGATAGTATCGGTCCAGCCGCCGGAAGGCCCGCCCGCTCTCTCCTACAGGCCGGGGAAGGGACAGCTCTGCGGTGAGAACGGGGATACCGTCCGCCGTCCATTCCCTCCGGGCGACAAACGGTTCCAGCTTTAACTGATCGCGCATGGAAGCCTCCTTCACAGGTCCGGGGGCCGACAGAATATTCCCGCCGGCCCAATTAATCTTGCTCCAGATTATGCTGTGAACAGACGGACGGTGACGGAGGCACCGCCGCCGGGCCCGTACGCAAACAAAAATAGGGGCAGCCATAAAAGTTGGAAAAAATAGCGCAGACCTATTTACTTTCATGCTGTAAAATAGTAAAATCCAATTATTAGAAGTGCGGGATGCCGCACATTGCTGGAAAGGAGTTTACAATGGTCAAAATTGGAAAAAAGGAAAAGAACGGAGACCTCTATAAGGCAATTTTGCTGTTGAAGGACGAGGAGGAGTGCTACAACTTTTTTCAGGATCTGTGCACGGTCTCGGAGCTTCGGGCCATGGAACAGCGCTTCGAGGTGGCCACGCTTTTGCACAAGGGAATGATTTATAACGATATTCTGGAGCGCACCGGGGCGTCCAGTGCCACCATCAGCCGGGTGAACCGATCCTTGAGCTATGGCGCGGGCGGCTATGACAAGGTCTTTGAGCGCACAGAGGAAAAATGAGTACCTATCGGTCTTTGGCGGGGGCCTATGACCGGCTGACCGTCGACGTGGGCTATCGGAGGCGGGCGGCGTATCTGAACCGACTGCTGCAAAAGGAACGGCAGAGCGTGGAAACGGTGCTGGATCTGGGCTGCGGCACCGGCACCATGACTTGCCTTCTTGCGGCGATGGGCTACCGGATGACAGGCATAGACCTGTCGGAGGAAATGCTGACAGAGGCCGCTCGGAAGGCGGAGACCCTGCCGGAAGTACAACGTCCGCTGCTGCTGCATCAATCCATGTCCCGCCTGCGGCTTTTAGAGCCGGTGGACGCCGCTGTGTCCACTCTGGACGCGTTGAACTACCTGACGGGTGAGAAGGCCCTGCAAGAGGCATTTACCCGCATTTTCAGGTGGCTGCGCCCGGGCGGGCCTTTTTTGTTCGATGTGAACACCCCCTATAAACTACGGCGGATGGACGGAGAGCTGTATATCGACGAGACGAACGAGACATACTGCGTCTGGCGGACGGAGTTTTCGGAAAAAAGCAGGGTCTGCACCTACGGGGTAGACCTCTTTTGCATGCGTCCGGACGGAACCTGGGACCGCTCCTGGGAGGAACATCGGGAGCGGGCGTGGGAGGAGGCGGAGCTGCGGTCTATGCTGGAAAAAGCGGGCTTTGAAGAGATTCGGGTAACCGGCGACCTGCGCCGGACCGCGCCCCGGCCTGACGAAGACCGGGTAATCTTCCGCTGCCGGAAACCGAAAGCTGATAAAAAACAAAAGAGGAACGACACATGAGCGACAAGATCGTAAGAGCAATTTCCACCGACGGCTTTGTAAAAGCCGCAGCGGTCTCCACCCGCGATTTGACGGAGCGGGCCAGAAATATTCATCATACCCTGCCGGTGGCCACCGCAGCTCTGGGCCGCGCTCTGGCGGCGGCGTCCATGATGGGCAATGCCCTGAAGGAGGACGGAGCCAGCGTGTCGCTGCAATTTCGCGGCGGGGGTCCGCTGGGGACGGTGCTGGCGGTGTCCGACAATGAGGGAAATGTCCGGGGAACCGTGGACCATCCGGAGACAGATCTGCCTCTGCGGGCGGACGGAAAGCTGGACGTGGGCGGCGCCGTGGGCCGCGAGGGGACGCTGACCGTTATCCGGGATTTGAATATGAAGGAGCCGTATGTGGGCAGCGTCGAGCTGATGGGCGGCGAAATTGCCGAGGATCTTGCGGCCTATTTTGTGGAGTCTGAGCAAATTCCCACTGCTTGCGGCCTGGGAGTCCTGGTGAACCGGGACCAGAGCGTGAAGACTGCAGGCGGCTATTTAGTTCAACTGCTGCCCGGTGCGGGTGAGGACGCGATCTCCAGGGTGGAGGGCAGTCTGCTGGCCGCCGGGGCAGTTACGGCCCTTTTGGAGAAGTACCCCGACCCGGTGGAACTGTTGCGGGCAGCGCTGCCGGATTTCAAGCTGGAACTTCTCGAGGAGAGCCCTGTGGAGTATCGCTGCACCTGTTCCAAAGAGCGGATGGAGCGGGCTTTAATCTCCATGGGCGCGGCGGAGTTGCGCAGTTTGATCGACGAGAAGGGCGGCGCGGAACTGACCTGCCGCTTTTGCGACCGGGTGCAGACCTTTACTAAAGCAGAATTGGAGGTGCTGCTTTCTGCTGCAAAGCATTGAGTACGCGTGTATTTTGCCGGATCTTAAAAAATTTTTTAAAATTTTTTAGTTTTTAGTTGACAGAATGGGGACTTTTTTGTATAATAACTTTTGCCGTCTGACGAGCGCGGACGACATCCGGGAGCATAGCTCAGCTGGTTAGAGCACCTGCCTTACAAGCAGGGGGTCACTGGTTCGAGTCCAGTTGTTCCCACCAATTTCAAATTTGACCGTTTGGATTTGGTGCAGAAGGCGAGCCCATTTTCTACAAGAAGAAAAATGCTCCTGAAAAGTTATCTGGCCCGGTAGTTCAGTTGGTTAGAACGCTAGCCTGTCACGCTAGAGGTCGACGGTTCGAGCCCGTTCCGGGTCGCCATTTATTGCGGGAAGGTCCGCTTCCCGCCTATGCCTTCGTAGCTCAGTCGGTAGAGCAGAGGACTGAAAATCCTCGTGTCACTGGTTCGATTCCGGTCGAAGGCACCATCCGCGGGCATAGCTCATCTGGTAGAGCGCCACCTTGCCAAGGTGGAGGTAGCGAGTTCGAGCCTCGTTGCCCGCTCCAAAATTGAATGCCCACACAAGCGTGTGGGCATTCAATTTCCTTTGAAAGTTTTTTTAAATTTTACTGGACTTTTTTTAGCGTATCACTTATAATGTAAAAGATGATGGTGACATAGCCAAGTGGTAAGGCAAGGGTCTGCAAAACCCTCACCCCCGGTTCAAATCCGGGTGTCACCTCCAGAAGAAAACCTCGTAGCCGCAATGGCTACGAGGTTTTTCTTATGCCCTTCGAGAAACGTTTTCCCTTTAGAGACCTAAACGGGTGTTTTGAAAGAAATTATTTGCCCGATACGCTTTCAATAAACTTCTCCATCCGGGCGGCGCTTTCCTGTTTCATCTTACTGGTGACATGGCCGTACACATCCAGCGTGAATGCGGCGGTGGCGTGCCCCAGATTACTTTGGATGGTCTTAATATCATCACCGGAACGGATGGCAGCGACAGCATAGGAATGTCGAAGATCATGGAAGCGGGCGTCGGGGCGTCCAATGGAAGCCACAACAGCCTTGAAGGCCCGGTAAACGGTAGGCTTTGTTAGGTGTCCTCCGAGTTCATCGGTGAAAACAAGCCCATCCGGATTACTCCACGCACCTCCAAGCTTCAACTGCTGCTGCATCTGAAGCGTTCGGTGCTGCTTTAGTCTTGCCATGACAAATGGAGCGGCAGCAACCGTGCGGGACTTTCCATTCTTCGGAGACACCAGCTTATATGCCTCCATACCCGTTTCTTGATGGAGCTGAAGTTGCTTATTGATCAGCAGAATTCCATTGTCAAAGTCTACACAGTCCCACGTTAAGCCGAGGACTTCCCCTTCTCGCATACCAGTAAAAAGGGTTGTAATGAACAGATTTTCGAAACGATGCCCTTGAATTTTTTTGAGAAATAGAGTAATATCGTCCTCATCCAGAGGCTTCAACTCTTTCTTTTCCGTGCGCGGCAAGGTGCAGACATCCGCTGGATTGGAACGAAGAATTCCGTTTGCTACAGCCTGCTTGAGTGCATGGTGCAGAACCCCGTGAATGTTCTTGATGGACTTTGGAGAGAGACCGGGCTTCCCGTTACGCCCCTTGGAAAGGCTGTTATAGAAGTTCTGAATTGTGTGTGGGGTTAAGGTGTCCAGGCGGGTTGCGCCGAGGGTAGGATTGATGTATAGCCGGATGTCACTTTTGTAGATTTCTGTTGTTCTGGGTTTGACACCACCGAGGTAGGTATTGGTCCATACTTCAAGCCATTGCTTAATCGTCATTTTAGTTGGCTCACGATAGGTTCCGTTATTTATTTCTACTGCGGCGGCCTGCATTTTTTCACGTACCTCTTTTTGAGTATGCCCAGAGAATGACCGCTGAATCTGCCGGCCTGTGCCGGGATCATAGCCAGTGGTGATGCGGGCTTCCCAGAAAGTATAGTCTTTCCCATCACGATGGACTACCTTTTTGCGAATGGTTCCAGCGCCAGCGGCGTTGCGACCAAGTTGCTTTTTTGTCATTTTTTTCTCCTTTTCAAAATAAACAAGCCGGGGTACTCACGGGTAGAATACCCCGGCAGTGGGATTGGATGACTTCAGGCACCTGCGCTGGTTGCCGGAGTTTCGAGGAAGGCCAGCACAGCCTGTTTCGGAATCCGAATTTGATTGCCGATACGAACGCTGTAAATCCGCCCAGAACGAACTAGGTCGTAAGCTGTGTTGCGTCCAATGTCCAACACGCGCATCAGATCGTTGATGCGGAGGATCAGAGGAAGATCCTCGGGTGATTTGCAAGCAGATTGGGACATGGCTATACTCCTTTCAGGTTTGAGATTTTAAAGACTTAGATTTACAGTGGGAGCAGTTGTTGCAGGGTGTGAAATTTTTTTGACCGAAATACTTCTCAATTCCACTCCAGATGCAGCTTTCAGCATTTACAAGCCTGTGCAAAGCATTGAGCCGATCAAATGCTTGTTGAGCGCTTTTGGAATTTAGGCTGTGACGAAGAATATGCTGGTTCTTTCCAAAATCTTGTTTGCTGTAGAGGAGAAGACAAAGACTTTTTTTGCCGTCCCGCCCTGCACGACCGATTTCCTGTACGTACCCGTCCATAGATAGCGGAAGCCCTGCATGGATGATGAGACGTACGTTTGAAATGTCGATGCCTAAACCGAACGCGTTTGTGGCGATCACAATAACCCTTTTTCCACTTAAGAAGCGTTCTTGGGATTCTAGCCGTTTCTTGTGTGACATTTTGCCTGTGTACTTAGTCACCGGCCAGTTTCTTCCTTTTAGCCAGTGGTAAAGGTGTTTTACTCCCTTAACCGTCGGACAATAGATGATAACACGGCCTTTACCGTTCCAGTCCTTTAATGCACGCTCAACAGACTGCGACAGATTCAGCCTTGCTCCGCTTTTTTTGCGAGAAGTGCTTTTTTCCTCAATGCGCTTAATGTGCAGTGCCAGATTGTCTCGCCGCAGGGGAAAAGCAAAGGTTTTCGAATTTTCCATGCCCAAAGCCTTTACAATCCGCTTGCGATCTTTTACCGTGGCTGTGGCAGTGAGCGCGAGTACTTGAGGACGTGAAGGCAGGCTTTGAATAAAATCTCCAATCTTCTGATATGCTTTGCGGAAGTTTGCTTCCACCTGCGGAAGAATGTGTGCCTCGTCTAGCACAACTCGCGCAACAGTGCATTGAGAAAGCTCGTTTTGAAGATCGGAACAAAGCAACTGCTCTGGGGCAAGATACAACAGCATAGAATGGGGTAATTTTTCAAGAACTTGACGTCGTGCTTGAGAGGACAAATCAGAGTTTAGCAGTTCAGCGGCGATGCCTTTTTTGCGGAGAGAGTTAACCTGATCTTCCTGTAAAGCCCGTAATGGCGAGAGGACGATCGTCAACGTCAGTCCTTCTTCTGCCACAGCTGGAAGCTGAAATAGCGCGGATTTACCACTGGATGTAGGTGCAGAGACAAACACGTCGAGGCCTTCTAAAATTGCGTCGATTGGCTTTTCCTGCCACTGATATAAGCTACTAATTTGGAGCATCTGCGTTGCATTGACAATGGCGGACTTTTTATATAGGAACATAAAGATACCCCCTTCTAAATATTGCTAAAACCATAAAACCGTAAAACCCACTCAAATTTCGAGCGAAAAAGTTACAGCATTGATTGTCTGATCGCCGAGCTTGATTACTCTGCTTGCCTGATCTAATATGCCGCTTGTCTGACACTGTTCGAGAAAGGCCTCCAGTAAGTCACCTTGAAAATCAACGCGGCGGAGAAGTCTGAGCAAGGAGAGCTTGGTGAATGCCAAGAGCTTTTTACCGTGATCTGCTCCTTGGCGTGGCTCAAACCGAAAGGCGACGGCTTCGTCAGAGAGAATATCCTGCGCAGCCTGCTTGCTCTTGGGCCTGTCCACGATCGCAGAAGCATATTTGGCAGGTGCTGCCAACAGATCCATAGCACGCTGTAGCAGTTGTTCACGCTGCTGCTCTTCTTGCCTTTGTTGATCAGTTGACTTTTGAACAAGAGACATCGCACGAGAACGGAGTGTTGGCTCTGAAAACCAAGTGCAGCATAGTTCGGACCCGAGTAAATATCGCCAAACATGCAAACCATTTAGGCGATATGCGTCAGGCGCAGATACTCTCAATTTCCACTGGGTGTATACATGCTGAGCAATGTCTACAGAAAGCGATTTGCTCATGGCGCAGCGCAACGTGTCATACTGTATCGAAGTAAGGTGTGGGACTTTCATTGGAAGAGAGATGTCAATAGCTTGCGAGGAATGTAGCGCGGAGTGGCAGATACTAATTGGCAGAGTAAGAAATCTATGGATAGACCCTCCGCATTTTAGCTTGCGCTCCTGCTCTCCAATTTCCTCGATGAGTGGGCGAAGAAGTGAGCCGCTCGAGGTTTCCAGCATAACCAGCCTTTGAGCGTAGAGAGACCAATCCGAAAGATCGTTCGGAGACTTTAGCTCAATCTCAATTGGACCAGCACGAATACGTCCGGTTTCGTTGGCAAAGCAAAACGCTTGGAAAACAGAAATGAGATACTCTTTCGACTCAAAACTCTTGTCTGAAAAGACGAAATTGATAATACCAAGTGGAGCTTGCCTCATCTTCTTTAGAGCGCGGAGTTGCGCATCAAACGCAGTGATGGCAACTTCAAACAGAGTGGGAAAAGATTCCAACAATTTCAGAAGAACTGATTCTGAAAACTGCGTGCTTGTCCAAAACAGTCTTTGATCGCGGATATTAGTACGAACTGGACGGCGGATTTCAATCAGTTGCTCAGTAACTTTGGATGAAAGCTCGTTTGCGATGTTAAGCATGATACGCAATTCGCTGGCGCTAAAATCAATACCGGGAAGAGCCGACAATTGATCGGCCTTTGAAATTGGAATGGAGTAGACAATCCGGTTACCGAAACGATCGAGATTTAAGATACGAACTCGATGATCACAACCATTGAACCGAACACAGAGTATTTTTCCCCATGAAGCGATACCGCAGAAACTGACGCCGTATGCATTGTAAATTGTAGTATTCGATAGTTGAAAATTTTCAGAGGCATTCAGAATTTTTCGTAACAAGTCCACCTCTTTTCGTGGACTCTTGATTTCAAACAATTTTTGAGGCTGGTTACCGAGTCCGGCCAGAATGATTTGACACACAGCATTTTGAATGTTTTTCATCTCGAATGACTCCTTCCTACGTTGATCTTTCCTGTATATTATCAGAGTCCACACTATTAGGAAATTGTGTAGAAAGCAGATATATTTCACTTGAAAGTGCCTTATAAATAAGCTTTCCGGTATAGTTCGTAACGATAAGAATGAAGTCGTAAGAGTATTGCATTGAAAAAATGCTTATAAATTTACAATTTATGGAAAAGAGCTTTGCTGAATTTTATTGTGGGGGCATTATGGAAGTCAAAAATTGTTTGATTCTTAAATCTGGTATTCACAACAATGCAACAGGCTCTGATTGCCGCGATTTTGAACCATATATCGCATTTACAAATGATATACCAGAATCAATGCGGAGTTCTTCATTGTACTCAAAACCGGGGTTTTGCAAAGAACTATTGCATGATTGCAATCAGCACGGATGGTTAAGAGAAAATCGTCTAAAGGCGATTAAGACATTTCTTTGGCTCGTCTGTGATACAGGACTTCTATTTGCTCAAACAAGAGAGTGGAGAATTGCAGGAAATCGAGGTCTCATGAGTGAAAGATTTAAGTATGCAATGAAACCCAAAGAAAATATTAAACGAACAGAATGTTGGTTAAAAACAGCCGTAGAGAATAGGAAACTATGCATTTGTGAAGAGAGCGGCTTGACAAAAGATGAATTAGAATATGCTTTTGGTATTATTATTCAGGACTGGTCCACATCTCGACACGGACGACCAGCCAGTATAATACGCGATTGCACATCTGAATCAGAGAAAGAGAGAATATACTATTTTGATCGAGGAGAACATGTTCCTTTTGAGGCATTTCAGCAAGCAAGGGATGATGTATTTTACAGAAAATGTAAAGTCCTTGGGCTGCCGGCGGCAAAATATTATGATGAGAAATTTGACAAAAGCAAAATACAAGAAAAATCTTGGAAAATAATTGTTTGTTCTTTTTTAGATTGGTTGGATAATTTTTTGGAAATACAATCAAAATGGTTTCATGATGATGAAGCTTATATATTGGAAGATCAGAAAACACCGCTCAGACGGATTCAAGACATTCAATCCCATTTGTGGGATGAAATTAAGCCTGCTTTGCAATCAGATTTTAATATGCAGTGGTTTATAAATGAATGCAGTATTCCTGACAATCAAACTTTTGCAGTGAGAAGTAAGCGGGCTGCGAACTTCCTCAAAAGCCATGGTAATGATATTTCCGAAGAGGAGATGGGAATGCTATATTTGATGCGACTATACCGCTACCCTTTTTCAAAAGCGCTTGATACCGAAAAGAACGAAATTCGTTTTGATGATGCATTGAATTTTTGGGGGAGTATTCACGGCAAGATTACCAATTGTCTCAATACTAGTTACTTGGAATATTCTCTGCGAAGCTTGAATAGCGTTTATCTTCGAGCAGAAGACATGCATTTAATTCACGAGCAGGATTGTTCAACGGTTAATTTGTTGCGAAAACAGATCAAAGCAATCAAAAGTAAAGCATATAATGATATAATACATGCAAATCAACTTCTCGAAGATTCTAGAGCGTCTGTGGATGAACTGAGTGAGTGCTTACACGGAATTGCTGAAATGATAAATTGGTCAGATATAAGGTTGGATGCATATTTTCAGAAACGGAAATATATAAAATCAAGTGTGAGCGAAAGACAACGAAACTCAATTCAGACGGGACTCGTTGAGTATTGCTTACTATGCAATCTTTACGAAAGAGCTCAAATCTACCTGGCAGAAGCTGCGAAAGAGTTGCTCCGATTCAGTACGCTATAATAGTGAATATTTACTTTATGCGATGTGCTCCCATCAAATCCGACGTAGAACATTGCTTTAAAGTCAGATTTGATGGGAGTTATTTAAATCGTTAATGTATAGCTATTGGCTTTTTACAGCTCCCCACAGTACAGAAATTCTTCAATATCTTCAGGCGTGAAGCCCTGCCGGGCCAGAGAATCGATCGCCTCCGGCGCATACCCGAAAGCGGAAGCCACGTCTTTGATTTCTTCCAGATACTCCGCGTCCCACGGGGAAGCATCACACGAAACCCCGCTCCCGCCTCGTTTGGAAAACGGAGCGGCATCATAGAAGCCGCCGTACCACGGCAGGAACAGATTCTTGTCGTCAAACGTGCTGCGGGAGATTGTCCCGTCCGGAAATAGCCGCAGAAGTTCCCCGCAGTCCGCCGGAACATGGATCTGCTTTTCCTGCCGCAGCCAGAGCTTGTCCAGCGCGCGGCGGAGAATTTCCTCCGTAGAGGCATAGAGGTAGATGCCAAGCCGGGGAAAATCCAGCAGACACAGCGGGTTATCTCCCTTTACAATCCAGAGGTTGTCAGCCCCGTCCAGCACCGTCATGGCGAACGAGCCCTCCAACTGCTCCGCCATAAACCGCAGCGTGTCAAAATTCAGCTGGCCTTTCTTTTCCAGCAGCTGCGCGGCAACGTAAGAATCCGTCTGAATCTTGCTGTGAGGGAGCTTAAATTGCCGTTTTAGAAGCTCATCGTTGCGCAGAATGCCATTGTGCGCCAGCGCGAAGGGCAGTTGTCCGGCCACGCCGCGAAAGGGGTGGTTGTTATAATTTCGCTTGGCATTTCCCTGGGTAGTCATGCGGGTGTGGCCCATGATCACCGACGCATCCGGCGGGACAATGATGCGCAGCTGATGGGCCGGCACCGGCTTTTTGTAGATGCGGAGCCTCCCGTGGGAATTGTAGGCGATCCCGGTGGCGTCAGTTCCTCTTGCTTCACACTCAGTTGCCAAGACCGTTAAGATCTGGCCCTTACGTTTTGCAGACAGTGCATGACCGTAATCAGCCATTCCGAATAAACAACACATTTTTAGTCCTCCTCCGCAGCGGATACCGGCTCATTCACATACAGCCGCCGCTCTTTTAGATATTGGATTAGCTCCGGGTACTTGTCCGACGGCAGCCTGGAGACAAATTCCGTCCACGTCAGCTCCGCCATACCCTCGTCAGAAAGAGAAACCGCCACGCTGCAAAGCTCCTCAACGAGCTCCAGCGTGGCGATTAACGTATTGGTTTTCAGGGTTCCCCGGAAGATGCGAAACTCAATGGTGTCATAGTTGGTGAGGTTGACACAAGTGTACCGACCCGAATATAGTATATAGTTCGCTTACTTCGCCCGTTCAGATTGCGCCGTTTGCCGGTACAGCTCCTCGGCGATGCCAAATCCCACCCGAAAGTCGTCCTGAAAAGCCCGGAGCATGGTCAGTTCATTCAGTGCAGCATAGGCATTGGACAGGGTATCTAATTGCGCTCTGCCAGTTTCTTTGCACATTTTCTCCTCCAAGTCCGCGAGGATTTTCATGGCAGATTGAAGCTCGGGGTCATCTATTATGGGACGCTCGTAGGGGTTCGCGTTTCCATAGAACAGATTGTCAATCATGGCAATTATCTAAGGGAAACGCCAGCAGATGTCCATTGAGAAGGATAAACTGCTGGGGATTGTGGAATCTGGCCATGTAGGAAGTCACCTGATCCGGGGTGAGGTCGGTGAAATTCTCCGAATCCGACGGCGCTCCACATAGAAAGAAGGTGCCGGCTACTACATCATAGATTTCGCCGGTGTCCGGGTTTCGCAGGGCACGGTTCAGCGGCAGATTCAGCAGCTTGCCGTCGTCATTGCAAATCAGGGCAATGGGGTCTTCAAATGGGAAGACTGCCTGGATGGTTCCACCTACCAAAGTCTGCATGGATTCCAGCGTGCCGGGGATTTCTACCTGCCGGGGCGGAAGCGACGGTTCAATCAATAAAATACGCATGATAGTTCCTCCTAAACAAAAGATTGCCCGTGGGACAAAATCCCACGGGCTTATTCCTATTTATAATATATGTGCGCGCACAAATGAAAAGCCGGATGTGAGACCGTCCGCATCATATACGGTGTAGGTTAGATTGGGCTTGCGGTTGCACGTCTTTCATGATAGCTGCTTCTCATAGGAGCGCATATCATTTTTCACTAGGAGTGGTCTATCATTTTGAAAATTGCATTATGAGATCCATTGGATAGAAGTAATTTGATTCAGGGGTAGTATAAGTGTACTACTTATAGGCATGCCACTCCATTCCAATTTTATCTTGTTCCTATTATTCTTGACTGAAAAATATTACCCATTTGCATTTGCGCAAAATCAGACGGAGGTTCCAATCATAACTTTATCATATTCTGTACCCTGCTCTTTAATTTTCTTCTCCACGCTTTCCTTTTCGATCTTGTTCGTCTTGTCATCAATTAACTGTGTGCAAGTAAGATCTGTCAAAATTTTCGCCAACTTAAACGTGATGAAGAAACTTTTCTGCTGCTCACAGTCAAATTTTTTAAAATCAGTTGTCGTCGCGACCAAATCCTTCAGCCATTTCAGATAGTTGCTAAATGCCGGTTCAATTTTTTCAAGGCACTCTCTCATCCTAACGCAAAGATTTTCTAGTTTGCCTATTTCTTTGCAGGCCTGCCCAACCTCATCGGAGTACGAGCGGACTTCCTTCATAACATCATGTGCATTATCCAGACTTTTAGAAGCTTTTCCGTTAATAAACAGGCCGCCGATTGCCATTGCTGGTGCAAATGCCAATGCATTAGCAACCACGGCACCGCCTGCCATGCCCAGTCCCCCAACATTCAGTGCACCGCCGCCCAAAGCTGCAAGTGAAGCATTGGTTGCCGCTATGCCATGCAGTCCAGCGATAGCAGTTCCGGTCGATGCTGTTGCAATACTGGTAAATCCCGTGGAAGTCGCAAGCCCCACCAACTGTCCACCCGTCAGGGAAGCAACGCTTCCCCCTAGGATGTCTTTCATAGACAAAGTGACTCCCTGAATCTGCGCCAGATTCAACTCATCAAAACAGACTTCCCCGTCCAGCTTAAGTGCCCCCTTTTCGGGGATATTACGGATCAGGCTACAAGTCTTAATATATTCATCCAACTCTGACCAGATGGAAACCTTACATTTGCCCAGCTGCTCTAACTGTATGTTAACCTGTTTTTCTGACTGATCCAATTTTTCTTTTGATCTCGTCTGGCGGCGATTTGCAGATTCAAGAATATCAGAAGCTTCCATCATCTTAGTTGCACTGGAAACCGCCGTTCCCGCGCCAATTGCTGCAGAAGTTGCAATCGTACCAACCGCTGCAGCACCCGCAGATGTACCGGCAACCGTTGCCACTGAGGTCAACCCGACAGCACCAGCCGCTGTACCGACACCGGTCCCAACTGCTGTCATTGCGCCAATGGCGGCACTGCCCACCGCTGAACCAGCAACCGCCGTACAAGCAGCAGCGGCAGTGGAGCCGACAGCAGTTGCTGCACCAATAGCTGCACTACCGACCGCAGTACTGGCAACAGCTGCACCGGCAGTAGCTACAGTAGCGGCAACAGCTGCACCAGCGGTGGCTGCGGTGGCTGCAGCAGCAGCTCCTACTGCGGCTGCTGCCGGAATTGCCACTGGAGCCAGCACGACTGCACCGATAGCACCTCCAACGCCTAAAAGAAATTTGCCAAAACCCATAGTGTCGTCCTCCTTTTTATACTCTCGCGGAAATTTCTTTTACCAGTGCTTCGCCATGTTTCCGCCATGCGATGCCCTCTGCAACCCAATTCTCTATAGCCACAACATCTGCATCAGAAATGCCGATTTCCTCTGAAATTTTACGAATCTCTCTGCGCTCACTTTCGTCATAGCTTCCGTCAACTGAACAGAGCTGAATTGCTTCTTGAATAAAAAATGCCGCATCGTCCTTGTTGGTAAAGGATTGTTTCACTTCGGATTCTGATGCCCACAGCATATGCAATTCGGCAAGTTCCTTTTCATCGAGTCCCATTCCTGCCGCAGCTGCTTCAATATAGTCAACTTCCTCTTTAGCCACCTCGCCATTGGCTTTTGAGAGGCGTACCATACCCCTCAAGTATGCAATTTTGTCTATCTTTTTTTGTAAGTACCCCATAAATTATGCTCCTTTTTAATTTGTTACAATATCAAGTCCTCGTGGGTATTTATCATAAATTGCTGAAATTCATCAAAATTTTCGAACTGTGCATTCAAGTGATGTTTTTCAAGATATTGATCCGTTAGCGTATCAACAGCATTTGTATCTTTTTTTTCAATAGCCATTGTAATTGCATTGACCTCGCTAATCTGAACAGAAATTCCCCAGCAAACAATCTTCTCCAGTTCAATTCGTTCTGCTCGGAGTAAATCTGTATAGGCATGAAGTTCCTTGACTATAACAAAATTTATTTTTTTCTGAATTTCTTCACGCTTCCATTCCATAGCTAGCTCAGTCCCAATGGAGAGTACCATTCTTCCGATGCCGACAAAGTTCACTCTCAGCAACAGTTGCCCAACAAAAACGCCAGTATTCCCGCCAGACTTCGAAGCAGCGCAGATTGCTGCATCCGCAAGGTCAACCGCAGTAAAGGAACTGCTTGCAACGGTAAGCATACGGATAATCGTGCGATTTCTCACAGGAATGCACTTGTCCCAATCCAACCGATCCAACTCATTCAGACAGTGTATGTCTTTTCCTTCCAATTCTCGATGGATACGCGAGATAAAGTAGAAACCTCTAACCAACACTTCGTTTAGAATAACAGGAAGTGCCTGTTGCTTTATTATGCCAAGTTCTGTTCGTAAGTCAATCTGATAAATCGATTCCTTTATCAACTTTCCGTTTGTGTCTCTTTGTGCCGTCAGTGTTCCGTTAAACGCCTTAGAGATCCACTTTGAAAATGTATTGACGCCGTTTTCGTCTTTGAAAATTGGGCAAGATGAAAGTTGTTTTGCTAAAGATAGTATTGGCCCGGGCAAGCCAGTTCCAGCGCCAGCATGACTGCTTGATCCAGCCATATCACTGACCATGTGAAAAAACCAGAATACAATACCAAACAGCAACTTTTCCGGAAAGCCTTTGCCAATCCAAGCCTTTTCTGTAAGATCAACCACCACAAATTGACCAGACGTATCAGTTCCGTATGCCTTCCCTGTAAACTGCGTTAACAAGGAAAACACTAGTCCTGTGACACTGGGATGATGTGCAAAATCCCTTAAATGATGTTGCCTACCGCCACCGAATTGTGAGGTCACGTTATCACTAGGGGCTCCAAAGTTTTTTTCTAAGTGATGAATTGCATCCTTGATGTCATTCCCTCTGTACGGCCGCCCATTTTTTCCCTTAGTGTGGCTTGCGACATGAAGTACAAACTTGTTTACCTTTTCGCTACCCCAGTCATGAGCCGTTGACAAATCCAATTCACCTACAAAAAATACATCAATTAAACCGCAGAAAAGACCGCAGGCAACCGCAATCTCATAATCCAATACATCTGCATGATTAGTTAGTCTTTCACTCTCTTTTAATAACGCATCCATTTCATTCTGCACAGTCTGGTATTGCTGTCGGCGAAAATTGATTTCCTGTGTATTGAAATATCCTCGCAAATTGCAAGTGCAAGTTAGACACCCCGGCAAAACGGCAGCGGGGGTTCAGGCAGCGTAAACGCCGTCCAGGAATGCTTCAAACAGCTCCTCCGGCGTCTGGAAGCCGAGCCGCCTGCGTGGGCGTCCATTCAGTTCATCGGCAAAGGCCAGAATCTGCTCGGGAGAGAACTTCTCCATGGAGACGCCCTTTGGAATAAAACCCCGCAGCAGGCCGTTATGGCGCTCGTTTACGGGTCGCTCCCATGACGAGTACGGATGTGCAAAGTAGACCAGCGTGCCCCACTGTTCAGCCTGAGCAAAGTCCTCAAACTCGGAGCCGTTGTCGACGGTAATACTCTTGAAAACATCGTGAAAGCGGTTACCATATTCGGCACGGAGGGCCTGCATGGCGGCTTGTACTGCCCCGCTGGTCTTGCTGGGAATACGCATGGCGATGTAGTTGTCAGTTACTCTCTCAACGAGGGAGAACACAACCGCTTCTTTGCCGTTCCGGAGACCAACAACTGTGTCAGCTTCCCAGTGACCCAGCTCCGCACGGGCAGCAACCTCGGCGGGGCGTTCCTCAATGCTGCGGCCTTTGGGACGTTTGTTGACACGGCTTTTTCCATTGGAAACTCTACGTTTTAGAACATCGGGGACTTCAAAGACCGTGAGTGGAAGATTACCAGCCTCCAGTTCATTGTAAAGCGTCTTGGTGCACACCATCTCGTCATCCCGGAACAGATTATGCAGTCTTGCGTAGCCAACGCAGGCATCCAGAGACCAGCTGTGCTTTCGGACCATCTCAACTACGAACGCCACGAACTTGGAGCAGCGGATAATGGAATGGCGCTTTCTGCATCGCTCTCTGTTTGCCTTGTAAACGGATTGACCTCGCTTTGCACTGTATCCGGGAGCACGACCCTTCCGGCTTTTGCGTGGCGGTGTTCCACGTTTCAGCTCATTCTGGACCGTGCCGTGAGCACAATTTACTTTGCAGGCAATGGCTCGATATGAAAGCCCTAATTTACGCAGTTCCTGAATGGCACCACGTTCCGTGGGACCTAAATGCTGTCCACACTTGCGTTCCGGTTCGGTTGTGATATAATCTTGGCAGTCCATAGTGATTGCCCTCCTCGGTATTTGGTGTCTTTGTCGTTACCATTTTACCATGAGGAAAATCACTATGGATTTTTCTGTTCAAGTGTCCAACTTCATCTTACAATCGGCCATTGAAATATCCTCCTGATACTGGCAGTATTTCATAATTGATACGAAAATTAGAATCATCTCTTGACCGCACGTTCATTTCCAGAATAGGCTTTTGGGGTTCGCCTGATTTGATCACTATTTTTCCCTCTTTCTGTAAGAAGTTTTTGCAGATACTCCTTAGTTAATTATTTTTATAGTAGAGCCCTGGCTCCTCAACCACATTTCAATTCCCTTACCAAAAACCTCCGCTGTCACAACCCATCCTGTCTCGTCATGCGACACGATCTTTGCCGTGGGCAGCCTGTCCAGCACCGCCTCGATGCTGAGGCCGGTATATTTAAACTTGATCCGCTGCAAATTTCCGCCATACATAAATTGCACCCGTTTGCGAAACTCTCCCTCTTCGAACCGATCCTTATAGGGAACCCGAAAGTGATCCGTGGTCACCTTTAGGCGGCGGATGCGATCCACCCGGTAGATGGTAGGGGACAGGTCATCCGGGTTTTCAAAAACGGCTTGCTTATCAATGTCTCGGATGAAACCCACCAGATAAAAATAAAATTCGGAAAACAGCAGACCCACTGGCTCAATGCTCCGGGTCACGGCATCGGAACCTTTCAGCTTTTCATAGTCGATCTCGACTACCCACCGTTTTTCCACAGCCTGTCCCAGTTGCCACAGGCTGTCTAGCAGGGTTTGGCCGTGGTGCGGCGCTATATAGTGAAACTTCTCGTTGGATACAAGCGACTGCACCGCCTGACGGTTTTCCGGTGGGATGCATCTTTGAATCAGCTTATCCAGAATCGGAAGCATCTCCCCTTTGACCAGCGAACGGCTTCCCAACAGAATCTTGCACACCGCCAATATCTCGCTGTTGTTTAAAAACGAACCGGTTCCCTCCAGCCGGTATCCCCCCGCCTGTCGGTCATAGACCACGGTCTGCTCCAGCTGCTGCTCCGCAAAAAAGTAGCGAAGCGATTCCATGTCCCGCTGAATACTTCTCTGCGTGACATGAAAGTGCTGCGCCATCTCCGCTTTTGATAAAACCGCGCCGGAGGTTAGCTGAGAGTAGAGATACAGCAATCGCGCCGATTTGGCCTCGCCGAATACGTCCATGTTTAAATTCTCCCCATATAAGCCGCAGCTTTTCACAAGCTGTGGCTTCTCTAATAAAAAACATTATACCATACTTTGGTAGACAGTCATTGCCTATCTTCCAAAATCTAACATATGATTTTCAAGAGGATTTTTAGAAGATCCGATACCAGTGTTTTTCCATATGGACAACTTCTGTCTACTCTGAATTGTATAATCATTTCATGGGACGGCAAGGCGAACCTTGATTTCTCTAAGGCTTTTGTAGCCTTTCAAACCGCAATAAATGAAGGGAGTATATTAATGAATACAGAAGATTTGAGCACCAGCACCGGCGAATCTGTTACCGGAATCCGGTACAAAGACATTTCAGCGGACGCGTGCGATAAAATTCTCAATATCGCGAGGCTTGGCAGCACGATGGGTAAAATAGGTATTCTCAGCACGCAGCTTTCTATTGTTGAACTTTCCAATTACCTTTTGGTAGCCGGAGAGCCTATGCGCATGCAAAACCTGCTGATTGACAGGCATACTCTGGAGACAAAGCGCATCCAGTCGAGTTTCTGCACAAACTGGGGCTGCGATCACCTTCTGAGCCGCTGCGACACCCTGTATTATTTCTGTGGCCAGGAGAAAAGCAATGAGAATATTCAATTAGGCAGCGTGTATGCGCTGAATTTTTCAACCCTTTCCAAGCCTGAAGAGCTTTTTTCTATGGGATGGAGAAATCTTTCGGAGAGCATGAGCCTTTGCGGAAATAAGTTGGCCTACATTGATGCGAAAGCCCTGGGGCCTTGCGTATACAATTTGGAAACAGGCACCCCGGAGATGCTGCCCTATGATGAACTTCCGGAAGGAATTGACGCAATTCTGGGAGTACCCAACGGCGTGTATTTTGCAAAAAATGGTTCCTTGGATTGTACGATTTATTTTTACGATTACAGCCTGGAGAAACTTGTCCCCATATGTCAAGCCAGCGAGCGAATTGCGAAGCTCTGCCATGCTTCGGCTGACGGTGCGCTCTATGTAATAGGTGAAAAGCACATTGGTCGGCTAGAGCTGTTTTCAGGGAGCAGAAAATCTGACATTGACCCTCTGGACGTACTCAACGCATGCAGCCTGATGGACTCTATGCAGTCCTATGACGATTGTCTGTTGTATGTGGCGGAGGACGGAAGCCTGAAAATGCTGGACTATGCGTCGGACGGCATCATTCCGCTAGCCGAAAACGCCTGCGAACACCTCGGCTTTAAAGGTGGCCTTTTCAGCAAGGCGCAGAGTATTGTCACACCCTCTCCGTTTTCTAGGGTTGGAAACTGGGTAATCTACAATATAGATGGAGGAACCGAGGCTTATAAAGTTTCGACAAAAGAGCCTGGCTACTTTTGGCCAGTCCGGGTCTATTCCAGAGATGAGATGCAGGCACTTGAAGAGAAAATTGAAAACGTCAGGGTTTCAGAATAAATGCAGGGCCGCTCCAAGTGAGCGGCTCTAATGTTACGTGTGATTGGGAGACGCTATGGACAGAAGGTGACTGTTGTGGTCAAGCAATTTTATAACACCACAGTTTAATTTGGTTGTACCAAAGATATGCGTATTCCATAATGGCCTATTCTCGCTTTCCATCGCTATATTAAGCAATTGTAGTGATCGGAATTCCAATACACTTTTGTTGCCATTAATATAATTTTTTACAGCATAATAAGCAGGTAGAACCACAATGAGTGACATTGTGGTTTTACTTGCATCAATTTCGTTTGCGGCTACTCAAGTCTGCACTTTCAAATAAGACCGCCCTTCTCCGGGACTATTTTCTTTTAGAAAATTGCATTACTAGACTTGTCCGCATCGATCAGCTGGTTTGATTCAGGGGTAACTAAATTGCAATGAGCAAAGGCGCACCATGATGTTACAAGTTGTGCTTTCACAGAAGACTCCGGACGAAAATAGAATCCGGTGTTAATGCCGCCATAACTTGTCATATATTCACCATAATACATATCATTAACGGTCTCAACCTTGTCCAGGCATTTTTTGGGATGTTGCCACAAGCCGTAATACATAAAAGGCTGGTTATCATCATCGCCATAGCTTTTATAGTCTCGATATCCATCGAGGCTCATAATGATATACAGCGATTTATCGCCAACCGGCAGTTGGTCATCGGGAACCATAACCACATAATCATATCCATATGCGCCGTCGCTTTTATTTATAGCTGCGGCGTGGATGGTTTTTCCGTCTTCGGTATCAACTGCATAATCGTTGTAATGGGCAAGCACATAGTCGGCGAACTTTGCGAAATTCTGGTCGCTAGCATACATAGCATCATACTGCATAACCATGGTGTCATCAGGGCTAGCACCCCAACCGATGCACTGCTTTTGCATATCAGCAGAGAGGTCGCTGAATCGGTTTGCTTCGATGGTCTGCTGCTCTTCCTGATCAGCTTGAGCCTGCGCATCGTCTTGCAGGTGCTGACGATAGCAATCGATCATATAATTCGTGATTGTCAATCCGTCATTGCTGACCTTAGATTGGTTGTTGACCTTACAGCTGAAGACATCATTGTGATAGCTGATTTCCACATCCAACCACGCCGCTTGCCTTCCCTGAACACTGGTAAGGTACGGTGCCAAACCACCCTTTAATGTGCCGCTGATAGTGACGACATAGAAGCCGTCACTATATCCATCATCAATCCCATAAGTGATGTCGGATAAGCAGTAGCTGACCATGTCACCCATGTCAATATCACTGCTTCCGCCCCATGTAGAAGTTTCAACATCCATGATCGGCGTGTAGTTATCCCCTGTGACATAGTCTCGAGATGGATTGTATGTGATGTTATCGGTGTATTCGGAATCCCCATCCGCATCGTTATTATATTGGGATGTGTCTCCCAGGGAATCGGTAGATTCATCGATAGAAGAATCCGCCGCGCTGGAACCGATATTAGGCGGGGCAGAACTGCAGCCAACCAGGGACAGGATTATTGCGGTCGTTGCCAACATAGCAAATACGCGTTTCATAGGAAGCCTCCTTCAATTTTTAAAAGCCCGGATACCTTTGAAGACTCTTTTCAAGGCATACGGGGCTGGATGATACTATAACTATAATATTAATATCTATAAATGTAAACTCTATTATCAAAATTTGCTAATCTTATCTCAAAAGTGATAGGAGCATTTTGATGAATGTTGGGTTGCGTTTAATTGAACTGCGGAAGCAACGGGGACTGACTACAAATAAGCTGGCAAATCTCTCCGGATTATCGCAGAGCTTTATCCGCTCGGTAGAATTGAACGAGAAGGGAATTGCCGTGGAAAGTCTGCAGTTGCTGTGCGATACGCTGCAACTTTCACTGCACGACTTTTTTGAAGAACCGGATGCCGCGGCCGATACCATGGAGCGCGAACTGCAGGCCTGTATTTCCGGCCTGACTACGGAGCAGAAACAGGCGCTGTTGATTCTGCTGAAACGATAAACCGAGAGGGGTACCCTCTCGGTCCTTTTCCTTTACTTGCCTATGCTTTGGCAGCAATTAACGAAGTTGCTTTACCTTTCGGTAAAAGGTACTGGGCTTCATGCTCAACGTGCGCATGGCCGCTGCCGCCGTGATTTGGCCGGACCGCCACTCCTGCGTCACGCGGCTGAAATCCGGGTGCGTAACCGGCTTTCGCCCAGTATACTTTCCTTGGCACTTGGCAATTTCTATACCTTCCCGCTGGCGCTGCAAAATGTACTCCCGCTCCAGTTCTGCCACCGCGCCGAAAACCGTCAGCATAAATTTCCCGGAGGGCGTGGTGGTGTCGATGGCTTCCTTGCGGGATACAAATTCTACGTGCTTTGCTGTCAGCTGTTCTACCAAGTCCAACAGATCCCGGGTGTTTCGTGCAAAACGGCTGATGGACTCCACGATCACCGTATCGCCCTGCCTTGCATAGGTCATCATCTTTTTCAATTCCGGGCGATCTGTATTTTTGCCGCTGGTCCTATCAACATATAAATGCTCGACGCCAAGTTCCTTCATCAGCACCTCTTGACGGGCGGTGTTTTGCTCTGCCGTGCTGACGCGGACATATCCAATTTTCAATTGATTTTTCTTCCTCCTGGTTGTAAATTGACACGTTCGTTGTTATACTATAGGTAACTATTTCAGACAGGGAGACTTATATGGTGACCTATACGCTTTCGGAAATTCGGAATATCGTCTCTGCGCTTGCGGCCAAGTACGGTGCCAAACGAGTCTATCTGTTCGGTTCCTATGCGCGAGGAGACATGACCGCCTCCAGCGACATTGATCTTCGTATTGACAAGGGGACTATTCGCGGTTTTGCGCTGGCTGGGCTTTTATTGGATTTGGAGGAAGCACTGGGCGTTTCCGTAGATCTTGTTCCCACCGGTAGTTTGGATGATCGTTTTCTGTCCTCTATCCAAGATGACGAGGTGCTGCTTTATGAAGCCTCTTGACCGCAACCTCAGTATTCTGGAGCATATGGTCTCCTACTGTAATCAGATTGAGGAGACGGTTCACCGCTTCGGAAATGAGTATGCCTTGTTCGCGTCTGATGCGATATATCGGAATGCCGCCGCACTGTGCATCTTGCAAATTGGAGAATTGGTTGGTAAATTGACAGACGAGTTTCGGGAAGCGCATCCTGCTGTACCATGGAGGCAGATCAAGGCTATGCGAAACATTGTTGCTCATAGCTATGGCACGGTAGACCCAGAGACCACTTGGGAAATCATTACAGAGGATATTCCTGAGTTGAAACGGTACTGCTCTGTAATTCTGGAAAGCCATCAATAAAATTTTAATTTATTTCCAATAGGATCAATGTTCGGGCTGGCACATGCCAAAAGCCGAAAACCAACTCTATTGGGATACTTTTATGCCGTACCGCTAGGGTATACCCTAATGGGTCACAGCTCTCCGCAGTAAAGGAACTCCTCCAGCTCCTCCGGAGTGAAGCCCTGCCGGGCCAGGGAGTCGATGGCCTCCGGCGCATAACCGAAGGCTGAGGCCACGTCCTTGATCTCCTCCAGATACTCCGTGTCCCGCGGGGAAACATCCCACAACACTCCGCTTCCGCCTTGTTTGGAAAACGGGGCTGCATCATGGAAGCTGCTGTACCACGGCAGAAACAGATTTTTGTCGTCAAACGTGCTGCGGGAGATTGTCCCATCCGGGGATAGCCGCAGAAGCTCCCCGCAGTCCGTCGAAACATGAACCTGCTTTTCCTGCCGCATCCAGAGTTTATCCAGTGCGCGGCGGAGAATTTCCTCCGTAGAGGCGTAGAGGTAGACGCCAAGTCGGGGAAAGTCCAGCAGACACAGCGGATTATCCCCCTTTACGATCCAGAGGTTGTCTGCCCCGTCCAGCACGGTCATGGCGAACGAGCCCTCCAACTGCTCCGCCATAAACCGAAGCGTATCGAAATTCAGCTGGCCCTTCTTTTCCAGCAGCTGCGCGGCAACATAGGAATCCGTTTGAATCTTGCTGTGAGGGAGCTTGAATTGCCGCTTAAGAAGCTCGTCGTTGCGCAGAATTCCGTTGTGAGCCAGTGCAAAGGGTAACTGTCCGGCCACGCCGCGAAATGGGTGGTTGTTATAGTTCCGCTTGGCGTTTCCCTGCGTAGTCATGCGGGTGTGGCCCGTGATCACCGACGCGCCCGGCGGGACGAGGATGCGCAGCTGACGGGCCGGCACCGGCTTTTTGTAGATGCGGAGCCGCCCGTGGGAATTGTAGGCGATCCCGGTGGCGTCAGTCCCTCTTGCTTCACATTCAGTTGCCAAGACCGTTAAGATCTGGCCTTTACGCTTTGCGGACAGGGTGTGGCCGTAATCAACCATTCCAAACAAACAGCACATTTTTAGTCCTCCTCCGCAGCAGAAACCGGTTCATTTACATACAGCCGCCGCTCTTTTAGATATTGGATTAGCTCCGGGTACTTGTCGGTTGACAGCCTGGAGACGAACTCCGTCCACGTCAGCTCCGCCATACCCTCGTCAGAAAGAGAAACCGCCACGCTGCAAAGCTCCTCGACGAGTTCCAGCGTGGCGATTAACGTATTGGTTTTCAGGGTTCCACGGAAGATACGGAACTCGATGGTGTCATAGTTGGTTAGGTTTACGCAGGTGTACCGACCCGCGCAGGACTTTTTGGCGGAGTCCAGCACCTCCTTGGGGCTGTCCTTCCGCCCATAGCGGGAGGCCCACTTTTCCAACTGGCGTTTTGTCCGGCGAGAAAACCGCAGCAGCTCATTCCAGTGGTTTTCCACAAAGAATAAAATACGGGCAATGGCCTCCTCCTGCTCCTCTTCGGTTTCACCAAAGCTGTTGCGGTTGACGTGGACATGCAGGCCGCAGGTCTCCGCCCGGTGGCTGTAGTAACCAAGCTCTAGCGACTTTTGCGCAATCTCCTGCCACGGCATCTGATCCCGGTGGTATGCCAGCGTCATGGGATGGGTCACAATCTCCATGCCCTCATTTAAAGAACCGTCGTGCTTAATGTAGATGTTCTCCGCATCCCGGTTGCCAATCGCCATCAGCTTTTCCGCCGTGGAGCCATATTCACCGCCGTCGTCGATCTCCAGCTCGACGCCCAAATAGCGGGGTCCGTCACCGTGGAAGATTGGGGAAGGCTTATAGTAGTATGACTGGATACCTCCGCGGTGGCTGTCGATACAGTTGCAGCAGTAGGGTTCCTCGCTGTCATCGTCCACGTAATACGTGTCGTCATTGTGAATCAGCCGCCCGCAGTCAGAGCAGCGGTGATAGTATTCGTCGAAGCAATCTTCACACAGCACGGTGTCTGAATCGCCCGTGCTGTTGTCCCGCCAGATGCGGTCCCCGCAACGGTCACAGGTAGTGGTCAGCTCCTCGAAGCAGTCTTCGCATAGCGTCTGCCCGTCGAACTCAATTTGACGGTCTGCGGTCAGTTCCTGGCCACAGTGGTCGCAGGTAAAAGTCTCAGCCATTTTTAATTCCTCCAAGATGATAGAAAATGGCCCCAGGATGCTGTCCTGGGGCCTCACAATTATAGTATATAGTTCACTTACTTCGCCCGTTCAGATTGCGCCGTTTGCCGGTACAAATCCTCGGCGATGCCAAATCCCACCCGAAATCCGCTTTGAAAGGCTCGGAGCATGGATAGCTCATTTAGCGTGGCGTAGGCATTGGACAGGGCATCCAATTGCGCGCTCCTCACTTCCTTGCACAGGTTCTCCTCCAAGTCCACGAGGACTTTCGTGGCAGCTTGAATCTCCGGGTCATCTGTGGCGGGACGTTCGTAGGAGTTCACGTTTCCATAGAATAGATCGTCAATCATGGCAATTATCTAAGGGAAACACCAACAGATGCCCATTGAGAAGGATAAACTGCTCGGGATTTTGGAATCTGGCTGTGTAGGCAGTTACCTGATCCGGGGTGAGGTCGGTGAAATCCTCTGCATCCGGTGGCGCTCCACAGAGAAAGAAGGTGCCGGCGATTACATCATAGATTTCCCCGGTGTCCGGGTTTCGCAGGGCACGGTTCAGTGGCAGATTCAGCAGCTTACCGTCATCGTTGCAAATCAGGGCAATGGGGTCTTCAAATGGGAAGACTGCCTGGATGGTTCCGCCTACCAAAGCCTGCATGGATTCCAGCGTGCCGGGAATATCCGTCTCGCGGGGTGGAAACGACGCTTCAATCAATAAAATACGCATGAGAGTCACCTCATCATAAAGATAGCACGCAGAGCAAAATGCCCTGCGTGCTTCATCTTTATAATATATAGTCTAACAAAAGGAGAAAGCCGGAACTTATGATTTGTCCAGCAGTAACAGGAGTGCTTTCTGCTGCTCCTGACTTAAAAGAGTAACACCAATCTCGTTGAGTCTGCGAAACGAATTTCTATAGCGACAGTTACTTTTTAAAGCACCTACAGTTTCATACGTGTAAGCATGATACTTTATTAAAACTACATATTCCGGGTCAGCCGCCAGAGAGTTGTTCGGCTAATGCCGAGCCTCTTGGCTGCAGCGGTCTGGTTTCCACCTGTTTCCTCCAATACGCGCAGTGCCACATCTTGGCTGATCTCATCCATCGTGCGGTTCAGATCCAGCGGGGTGGCCGCGTTCTCTGCGCCCGTTGAAAATGCACCTACATGTCGTTCCTTTTTCAGCAGGCTGCGGACACTCTCAGCGGTGATAATCTGCCCTTTGGCAGTGGCGGCAAGTTCCCCTATGACACGCCGGAATTGGGTATAATTGTATGGCCAGGAAAAGCTTTTCAGTAGGTCGATGGCCTCCGGCTCCGCGCCCACAATCTGGTGTGCCAGCTCTACGTTCAGATGGCTCAAAGTCAGATTCACCATCGGAGGAATTCGGTCGGACTGGCTGCGCAGCGGCGGCAGATACAGCGACAGGCAGCACAGCTTGTCCATAATCTCCGCTCCGGTCGGCGTGATGTACTCCCCTGGTTGGCACACACAGGAAAAAATCACCCGATTGCGCCGGCACACCTCCATTTCCGACAAAGCCGACAGAAGCTGGAGCCGCCGCTCGGCCGTCAGCACATCCACACTGGAAAAGTACAGGGTGTTCCCCTCATCCGCCAGAGGGGAATTGTGGTGCTCCAATAAAAATGCCCAGCTTTTTTCATTGAGTAGGCTGCAGTTGACGGATACCAGCGGATTATTCTTAAAAGCACTGCGCAGGTAAATCACACTGACCAAAGGCTCCTTACCGGTGCCGTCCTCCCCGGCCACCATGACCGGCGCGATGCTCTGATTCACTCGGGTGATCTCGCCCTGCTGGTCGCCCACGGTACCTGCAAAGCTGAAAATACTGTTGTAAAATGCATTCTCTGCCTCCGTACTGTTCAAGAAGCGAATCCCCATCTGTCCGGAGGAAATAGGAGACTTGCGGGCGGCAAAGAAAAACGCCGTGCAGGACAGGTTCCCCACCGTAATTCGCTGGGTCCGGATGGAATATAGCATTCCATTCAGATTGCGGGTAATACGCTGCTGAGTTTCGCCTTGGATCAGAGGGATCTCCCGGCGCAACAGCTCCAGAACATCCGCCGCCGGCTCTTCCAAGGTGGAAAAAAACAAGCCGCCATCGTCATCAAATACCACGGTCTGGCCGATCTGGCCTCGAATGACCTGGCGGAAGAACTGGTTTTCATCCCGCAGACGCTCCTGATTCCGGGCAAAGTCCAGTGTCCGCTCAAAGGCCTGGCGGATACTGTCCAGCCCAGAGGTAATCAGAAACGAATTCAGCCCCAGCCGTTTGGCGGTGGTATTGGCAATCATGTCACATAAAATCGCCTGATAGCTTTCGTTTTGCAACCGACGAAGAGCGGGCTCCACCATGTCGGCGGATTCTATCGTAAAAATGTCTACGTCGTAACCCAGCAGATCGCACAGCAACCGGGCGTTTTCCGTGATATTGGCGAAGGCAACCATGGCCGTCCGACCACTCACGCCGTCCGCCAGCTTAACAGCACACAGAATGTCGTACATGGAGACCTCGATCTCAATTACCGGCAGGGAGAGCTGGCGCAGCAGCTTGGCCGTGCCGCCACGGGAAATCACCACGTCATAATTACCGTGAAAGCTGCTCCGGGCAATTTCCACACCCTGCTCCAGATCGCCTACAAACAGCGTCAGGTCGATCTGCGGATAGTTTGCCGCCAGTGAGGACATCAGAGTTTTCATTCCCTCGTAGGGCGCGATGCCCAGTACGCGCAACTGCTTCTTCATAGGCTCCTCCATGTGTTTAATATTTAAATATATTATAACAAATTCACAAAAACAATGCAACTATTTTTAAATGTGGTTCAAAAATAAACAGAAAAAATGTAAAAAATAATTGCGTAATTTGGGACACTCCTGTAAAATAAAACGGTAGCAAGAGAAAACACACTGGTTCTCTAGTTCGCATAGCCGTCCAATATTAAAAATTGCAAACTGCCGGGCTCGTGTGTTTCAAAAATAAACTTTGATTGGGTGCTTGCATGATAAAGTTGCTTATAATTGCGGATGATTTTACAGGAGCGCTGGATACTGGGGTTCAGTTCGCCGCATACGGCGCCAAAACGCTGGTGGAGACGGCCCCAATGTACGACTTCTCTCAGCCAGCCGCGGGAACGGAGGTGCTGGTGCTCAACGCCGAGACCCGGCACCTGCCCCCTGACCAGGCCTACGCCGTGGTGTACCGAGTCGTGCGGGAGGCCAGAAACGCCGGTATCCCTTACATATATAAAAAGACGGACTCCGCCCTGCGGGGCAACATCGGCAGTGAGCTGAATGCCGCCATGGACGCGGCGGAGCTGCACCGGATGGCCTTTGTGCCAGCCTTCCCCGTCATGGGGAGGATTACCCGAGGCGGTGTTCATTATGTGGACGGCATTCCCGTAGCACAAAGCGTCTTCGGACAGGACCCCTTCGAGCCTGTGCGTTTCTCGGATATTCGGGAGATCATTGCCGCCCAGACAGATCGACCGGTTGCATTGCATCCGGAGACTACTTCCACCCGGGCGTGGAGTCAGCCGGGTATCCAACTTTACGATGCGGATTCGGATGCAGACTTGTGGGAAATTGCACAGGATCTGACGCTGGAAAGTCTGCACCTATCCGCTGGTTGCGCCGGATTTGCTGCTGTGCTGGCTGAGTTGCTGGAGCTTGAGAGGAAACCCGCGGGGATTCCGCCGCTGATTCCTGCTCTTTTTGTGGTGTGTGGAAGCGTCAATCCTGTGACGCAGCTACAGCTGGAAACAGCGGAGCGCAACGGGTTCGTCCGGTTTCGGCTGGAGCTTTTGGAAAAGCTGGATCCTCTTTGGTTGGAAAGCACTCGCTGCGAAGAAGCAATGCGCGGCTGGTTGGACACCGCCGCCCACAACCGCTGCTGTATTCTGGATTCCAATGACTCGGACGACGGTACGGAGACCGACACCTTTGTTCATCTCCATGGCTTGACAAAAGAGCAGGTGCGGCTGCGAATTTCGGGGGCGCTGGCAACTCTGACACGGCGAATGGTGGACGGCGGTCTAAAAGCCACTTTGATGTGCACTGGCGGTGATACGCTACTGGCGCTGATGCGGGAGATGGGTGTCACGGAGCTGACGCCAGTTTGTGAGCTAACTCCCGGCGTCGTGTTGTCAGCCTTTACCTATCAAGGCAAAGGTATTCACATAATTTCAAAATCCGGCGGGTTCGGTGCACCGGATCTGCTATGCAGTCTGGCTGCCATCACAGGCGCCGCGAAGAAAGGGAAGGAGCACATATGCTGACAAAATACAATCTGAAGCTGCCTCATGCCGTCTTTAGTGGTGAGGATGCACTGGAGAACATTCCGGCGATTCTGGCTGAAAACGCCGTCCGCCGCCTGGCGGTATTTACAGACAAGGGGATCGAGGGTGCGGGGCTTTTGGAGCTTCCTATGGCACAGGTACGCAAAGCTGGCGTGGAGACCATTTTGCTGGATGATCTGCCAGCGGAGCCATCCTATCTGGAGGCCCAGAAGCTGGTGGACCAATGCAAGGCCAGCGGCGCGGACTTTATTCTGGCCGTAGGCGGCGGCAGCGTTATGGACACCGCCAAGCTTTCCAGCATTCTGATGACGGACGAATACGGTATACGGGAACTGCTGGAGACGCCGGGCCGGGCACGCAAGTGCATGAAGACACTCATGATTCCCACCACCGCCGGAACTGGCTCCGAAGCAACACCCAACGCCATTGTGGCGGTTCCGGAAAAGCAGCTGAAAATCGGCATCGTGAACGCAGAAATGATTGCGGACTACGTAATTTTGGATGCTGAGATGATCCGGAAGCTGCCTCGAAAAATTGCCGCAGCCACCGGGGTGGACGCTTTGGCACACGCTATCGAATGCTTCACCGGCAACAAGGCCAACCCCTTTAGCGACCTGTACGCCATGGGCGCACTGGAGATGATTTTCGACAACATTGATCGGGCCTGCGACGACCCGGAGGACATGGATGCCAAACGTCAGATGCAGATTGCCAGCTTTTACGCCGGAATTGCCATCACCGCCGCGGGTACCACCGCCGTCCATGCCCTGAGCTATCCCCTAGGCGGCAAATACCACATCGCCCACGGCGTATCCAACGCGATCCTGCTGGCCCCTGTCATGCGGTTCAACGAGCCGGCCTGCCGGGATCGGCTCTCCGCGGTATACGACCGCTGCTTCCGGGGTAAGGCGCAGACGCAGGAGGAAAAGAGTGCCGCCGTCATCGCCCGTTTGGAGGGGATCGTGAAGCACCTGAACATTCCCACCAGCCTGCAGGGGTTCGGCGTGCCGAAGGAGGATTTGGAGGATCTGGTCCGCTCCGGCATGGAGGTGCAGCGTTTGCTGGTGAACAATCCCCGTTTGGTTACCGCTGACGACGCACGTCGGCTCTATCAGGAAGTTCTGTAAAGGAGACTGAGATGAAAAACGTGGAAATTAAAGGCATCATCCCACCTATTCTGACGCCGATGTTCGACGACGAACGCGTCAACGAGCAGGAGCTACGCAACCAGGTCAGACGCATGATCGACGCGGGTGTCCACGGCATTTTTGCCTTCGGTACCAACGGCGAGAGCTATGCCCTTACCGACGCGGAGAAGGAGCGGATTCTGGAAATTGTGGTGGAGGAAACCGCCCACCGGGTTCCGGTGTACGCTGGCTCCGGCTGCATCACCACTGCCGAGACCATTCGCATGAGCCGCCGGGCGATGGAGCTGGGCGCAGACGTACTGTCTGTAATCACGCCCTATTTCGCAGCCGCGTCTCAGGAGGAACTCTACCGCCACTATCGGGAGGTGGCTGACGCGGTGGATCTGCCCATCGTGCTCTACAACATTCCCGCCCGCACGGGCAATGCCCTCTCTCCCACCACCGTCGCCCGGCTGGCCAAGGACGCCGATAACATTGTGGGCGCCAAGGACTCCAGCGGCAACTTTGACAATCTCAAGCAATACATCGAGATGACGACTGGACTCGACAAGGACTTTTCCATTCTCTCCGGAAACGACTCGTTGATTCTCCCGGGGCTGGTTTTTGGTGGGAAGGGCGGCATCGCCGGCTGCGCCAACGTGTTCCCCCGCACCATGGTAGCCATTTATGAGGAATTTATCGCGGGCAATTTGGAAAAGGCCAAAGCCGTGCAGGACAGCATACGCACTTTCCGCGACTGTTTCAAATTCGGTAACCCCAATACCATCGTCAAGCTTTCAACAGGCCTGCTGGGCTATCCCGTGGGTGGGTGCCGCCGCCCCTTCAACTCCCTATCCGACGAGGGGATGGCGCAGCTGAAAATCGTACTGGCCGCCTGCACCGCCAACGGTCTATGCTGAGGAGAACGTTATGAATACACGACCGATTTTGGGTATCTCCATGGGCGACCCCTTCGGCAACGGTCCGGAAATCTCCGTCAAGGCCCTCGCTGATCCGGCAATCTATGAGCGCTGCCGTCCCCTGATCGTGGGTGACGCAAGCTGCATGGAATACGCCGCCCAGACTGCAAAGGCCGTCTCCGGCATTGAAGTGGCCATTCATCCTATCCGCGCTGTATCCCACGCAAAATTTCAGCCCGGCACCATCGATGTGTACGATCTGGGACTGATCACCCCCGCTGATATCCCCGGCAGCCCGAATGCGCCCGTACCTTTCGGGCTGGGTGCCACGAAGCTGGGCGGCGAAGCTGCTTTCCAATACGTCCGAACCGTCATCGAATTGGCTATGGCCGGTGAGGTGGACGCCACCATCACAAATGCCATCAGCAAAGAGGCCATCAACATGGCCGGACACCACTACAGCGGTCACACCGAGATTTACGCCGAATTCACCCATACGTCCAAGTACACCATGATGCTGGCCCATGAGGATTTGCGGGTGGTGCATGTATCCACCCACGTCTCACTGCGGAAAGCCTGCGACCTTGTGAAAAAGGAGCGGGTGCTGGACGTGATCCGCATTGCGGACGCAGGGTGCCGCGCCATCGGAATTGCGCATCCCAAAATCGGCGTCGCGGGCTTGAATCCCCACTGCGGAGAAAACGGGATGTTCGGTACCGAGGAGATTGAGGAAATTCAACCTGCGATTGACGCGGCACTGTCCGAGGGGATCAACATTCCGGAAAGAAAGCCCACACCGCCGGACACGGTGTTTTCCAAAGCACTGGGTGGCTGGTATGATATTGTGGTGGTTATGTACCATGACCAGGGCCACATTCCCCTGAAAGTCAAGGGCTTCGTGTACGACAAGTCCGAAGGCCGCTGGGACGCGGTTGCCGGCGTAAATGTAACGCTGGGCCTGCCCATCATCCGCGCCAGCGTGGATCACGGCACCGGCTTCGGTCATGCCGGCACCGGCGGCGCCAATGCTCTGAGCCTACTCAATGCCGTGGACTACGGAATCCGCATGGCTCTCGCAAAACGCGCAAACCCTTAACCAAAGGTCGATACAGCTGCCTGTCAGCTGTGAGATGAAATGAATTGAGGAGGAAATGAAATGTTAAAGAAGATCTCTGTATTGTTTATGGCAAGCGTCCTGATGCTCTCTGTTCTGTCCGGCTGTGGTGCCGGATCCGATTCCAGCGCCGCGGCTTCCGGATCCGCCGGTAGTGCCGCCGCAGGCAGCACTGAAACCGGCTTGGCCAGCCCTATTAACCTGACCTTTGCAGCGCAGGAGGTCGGAACCGGCGCATACTCTGTGGCAGCCGCTGTGCAGAGCGCTATGCTGAAAGGTCTGCCCTCCGGTTCCACCATCGATCTGACCACGAATTCTCCTGGCGGTGTTGGTGCCCCTGTGCTGATTCAAAATGAGGATTGTGACGTGATCGTTTCCAACGCCGGCCCTGCGCTGTGGAGCTATACTGAGGCTGCCGATTCCTATGATTTCGGCGGTTGCACAGACGCGTGCAGTTTGGGTGGCGGACTGGGTCACACGTTCACGAATGTGATGTTTACCCAAAAATTTGTTGATGAAACCGGATACACCTCTTTAGAGCAGGTTATTGCCGATCGGTATCCCATTAAACTGATTACCAAGAAGAACGGCTCTCTGGGCGAGTTGACTGCAGAGCGTGTTATTGAGGCCTGCGGCATCTCCGTAGAAGATTTCCTGTCTTTCGCAACTTGGGAAAAGACCGGCACGGATGCAATTAAGAGCGGCATGCAGGATGATCTGTATGATATGACAATCGATCACATCGACGCTGGCCAGTCCACCACGACAGAAATTTGCCTGACTCATGACATGTATTTTGTCCAGCTGTCTGATAAAACTCTTGCAAACATGGAGAAGATGGGATATGCTCCGATAACAATGGAAGCCGGCACTTGGAATAAGCAGGATCAAGATATCCAGTCTGTTGGCTCTCAGCAGAACATCTTGGTTTCTGCCAACATGGACGACGATGTTGCCTATGCTCTGATCAAAGCAATTTGCGACAACAAAGACGAAATGGCCACTGCGGTTTCCTCTCTCGGCTATTTTGACCCTCAGACTGCCGGATTGAAGGAACTGAACGGTGCTCCGCTACATCCTGGCGCGATCCGTTACTATGAGGAGAATAACCTGCCTTACGATGCCTGATTTTCTTACAAAAATGGAAAGGTAGTAGCTATGTCTCAACTTTTAAAGGGAAAAACCGCAATTATTACCGGATCCTCCCGAGGAATTGGAAGAGCAATTGCACAGACCTTTGCTGAAAACGGAGCGGATCTTGTGATTCATGGAACCAGAAAATCAGCATTGGAGGAACTTCAATACCAGATTTTAAAATCGGGTGTTCGCTGTGAATATATTGCAGGCGACATTGGTGATTATACGACGGCACAGCGGCTGACAGAAATATGCCTTCAAACTTACGGTAAAATTGATATTCTTGTAAATAACGCGGGGATCAACAGCCGGTATAGTTTCACAGACTTGCCCTTGGAAGAATGGGATAATATGCTTCGTATCAACCTGACAGGTGTTTTTTATGCTTGCAAATGCGTTGTTCCGAGCATGCTGGAGCGGAAAAGCGGCTGCATTATAAATATGTCTTCGTCGGCTGGAAAGACTGCTCACCCCAATGCCTCAATCTGCTATGGCGTATCAAAGGCCGGCATCAACTCCCTGACCCAGAAACTGGCCTATGATTTGGCACCTAGCGGAATTCGAGTAAACGCAGTATGCCCTGGACCAATTGAAACGGATATGTCTTTGCAATGGACACCGGAATATCGCGAAAAAGCGTTAAGTGCCATTCCCTTACGTCGGCTGGGAAAGGGATTGGATGTGGCAAATGTTGCCCTGTTCTTGGCGTCGGATTTGTCTGACTTTATAGTTGGAGAATCCATCAACGTCAATGGAGGAAAGTATATGAACTGAATCTGCACCCCTCTAAAGAGGTGCAAAGGGAAGAAGGAACGGATGATCAATTCGTCCGTTCCTTCTTCCGAAAGAGAATAATAGAATTCCTGCTGAGGAGGAAGATTTAGTTGAAAGCTAACAAGAAGTACCATTTGCGGCCTATTGCCGCTGCGGTAGTCACAGCAGCATTTTTCGCATTTCAGATGTATATTGCGCTGGTAAAACAATTCCCCCCTATGCTTCAGAGCCCGTTGCATCTGGTGTTTGCACTGACGCTGGTGTATATTTATTTTCCTGCGGACTATAACTATCGAAAGAAAGTTCGGAAGGCTGCAGAGTCCAGAGGAGAAGCACCCGATCCATTGGTGATGAACAGGCGTACATGGACCAACTGGCTTGATCTTCCGGCTTTTGTTGGCATTGCATTCCTTCTGTGGTATGTCATTACTCAAAACGAGCGGCTAACTGACTACGTAGTTGGAATTTCCGACGTATACATTATGGACTATGTATGCATGATTATCACGATTTTCCTGCTGCTGCTTGCCGTTTACCGGACGTTGGGTGGAATGCTGACAGGTTTCATTATTGTATTCATCGTTTTCGCATGGACTTCCCCTTACTTACCGGGCATTTTGTATACGAAGCCAAAGTCTTCTCTGCTGAAATTCCTCAACCAATTCACGGCTGGAATGACTATGACAGAGAGCGGAGTTTTTGGCACCCCTCTGTTTACTTCTGCCAGCACACTGTTCTACTTCATGGTGTTTGGCGCGTTTTTCTCCACCATCGGCGGTGGTCAGCTTCTGATTGACATGGGCATGAAACTGTCCAACAAGTCTTCCGGCGGACCGGCAAAGGCTGCGGTGCTGTCCTCCGGATTGATGGGTATGATTTCTGGTTCTGCGGTGGCAAATGTTGCAACAACAGGTGTTATGACGATTCCGATGATGAAGAAGATCGGTTATAGGCCCGAAGAAGCGGGCGCTGTGGAAGCGGTTGCTTCTACTGGCGGTCAGATCATGCCCCCTATCATGGGAGTTGGCGCGTTTATTATGGCGGAAATGCTAGGCGTCAATTATATGAAGATAGCTGCCGCGGCCATTATTCCTGCTGCGGCTTATTACTTTGCAGTGTTCGTGCTGGTGGATCGGATTGCCGCCAAGCGGGCTGCTAATGTTGACAGCAACGTAGATGCCAGCATTCAGGTCGACCGTAAGGTTCTACCCCGCCTGTATCTGCTGATTCCGGCAGTGTTGCTGGTAGCATGGATTATCCGCGGCGCATCCCTGATGCGCGCCGGTATGATTGGTATTTTCACTTGCTTGGGCTGCGATGTGGTCAATTATTTTATTAACAAGGAAAATTTCATTGATTTAAAGGGACTTGGCACCTGCTGTTTGGATGGTGCTAGGCAGGCCGCCAGTATTGCAATCCCCACCGCTGCCTGCGGCATCATTATTAATGTGGTTACAGGTCAGACTTCTCTGGCAACCAATTTATCTAACTTGATTAGCGCATTGGGAACCAGTAATCTGTTCCTCGCTTTAGCAATTGCCATGGTTGGCTGTATGATTCTGGGTATGGCGTTGCCCACCGTAGCCGCTTATCTAGTGGGTACGATTCTGTTTGTTCCCTGCATTCGTCCAATTTTGCTGGCCGGTGGTATGGCAGATTTCACGGCCAATCTATGTGCGAATATGTTTGTATTTTACTATGGCATCATGGCCCAGATTACGCCTCCTGTGTGTGTGGCATCCTATACCGCAGCAGGAATTGCCGATGCCGACGCCATGAAAACCGGTATGAAGGGATTCACTTTTGCCATGGTTGGTTTCCTTGTTCCCTTCGTATTTGTCTACAATCCTGCAATTTTGCTGCAGGGTACCGTCATACAGATCGTAGTTGCTACGGCTCAACTAGCGCTTGGAACTTACTTTTTGGCAGTTACAGTGGCAGGTTTCTTTAAACATAATCTGAATGCGTTTGAACGTATCGTTCTGTTTGCCGCAGCAATATGTCTGGTTGCTCCCGAAACAATTAGTTCGATCATGGGGATTGGACTGGGGGCTGTTATTCTAACATTGAGTACGATTCGCAGAAAGAAGAATACCCAAAAGGTGGCGGAATGATGCATCGTCACAACATTGCCATTGCAGGCATGGGCCTTGCTTCTTTAGCAACAGCGGCCAGGTTGACAGAACTGGGTGTAAAAGGGATTGCGGTTTATGCGAACGGATTTGGAGGGACTCCCTATATTGCGGCAATTAATTTTGTTTTGCCGGATAATCCGTATGGAGATTCTCCTGAAAAGTATTGTTCAGACATGCTCCGTGCAGGCTACGAGATTGGTAATCGGACATTGGTAGAGGAGATGACCCGTCGGACTGTGGACGGGTATGAACTGCTTTGTCGCTGGGGGGTTACCTTTGCCCATAATGAGGATGGCTCCGTGAAATTACGACATGTCTCCGGTCATACTTACCCCCGGTCTCTGTGCCAAACCACACAGCTGATTGGCGAGGAAAGCTTGAAAACCATGCTGCCTCGGTTGGAAGCCTCCGGTGTGGAGATTCACCGGAATTGTTCGGTGGTGAGTCTACTGACCGATGACGGAAAAGTCGTCGGCTTTACCGTAAAGAAAGGAACGGAGTTGTCACAGGTTTATGCACCGGTCGTCGTAGCCGCTTGGGGTGGTGCTGGAAATCTTCTGGGCAAATCCACATACCCGGGAGATATATGCGGGAATACGCTGGGCATGGCAAAAATGGCCGGTGCAAAAATGGTTGATATGGAATTTTTGGAGTTTGAACCGCTGGTGATTTTGAGCCCGCCTGGGGTGGAGGGAGAACCATCTCCCACCGCAATGCTGGGCGAGGGTGGGTATCTGAGGAACATCGAAGGGGAACGCTTTTTGCTAAAGGTCCGTCCGCAGGGTGAAGCGGGCGCTTCCAAATCCTTGATTAATCAGGAGGCCTGGAAACAGGTACAAGCAGGGAAAGGCGCACCCCACGGCGGCGTGTATCTTGATCTGCGCCATGTTAATCGGAAAATTCTGCAGTCTTATCCCTGGTTTTTCAACCGCCTGATGAACAATGGCTACGACCCCAACCAGCAGCAGCTGGAGGTTGGACCCATGGCCCATAGTTTTTCCGGTGGTATTTGTGTCGACTGCAACTATGCTTCCAATGTTCAGGGATTGTATGCTGTCGGGGAAGCCTGCGGAGGACTTCACGGAGCTTGTCGATGTGCCGGAAATGCCGCGAGTCAAGCGGTTCTCTCTGGCATGCTGTGCGCGGAAGGAATTGCCAAGACCGCACAATCGAATCTGAAAATAGTCGAGTATCCGGTAGCCTATCGTTGTGATGAGTCCGTTCGAGCCTGCGTTCTGCCTAAATTGCAGACCATTGGTGCCAAATCACTTGGCATTTATCGCAATGGATTGGATCTGAAAGCGGGACTTTTAGCTGTTCAAAAAATTATAAATGAACAAAACGTTGCCCGTGATACCTTCACAGAGCAATGTGCACAAGCGATTGTGATGATTCTGGCAGCAGCGCTGAATCGAGAAGAAAGCCGGGGCACCCACAACCGAGTGGATTACCCGGAGACAAACCCTGCTTATGAAAAGGAATTTGTTGTCTGATTACAGAAAATTCTGCCGTATACTTTGTTGAGAGAGGTAAACGATATGAGCTATCCCGTTCTGCCGGGCCTGACACCCGACGGCACCGTATACGAAAACGCTGCCATGGGTACGGTGGAGGCTATGCTGCCCCCAGGCTCCTATGCCACCGCCCACGCTCCTGCGCTGCTGGAGCTGGAAAACGGCGATCTGCTGTGCGCTTGGTTTGCCGGTTCCTATGAGGGCAGTGCCGACGTCAGCATTGTCTGCGCGCGGCTGCCCAAAGGTGCGGAAAAATGGAGCAAGCCCGTCCGGGTTTCCACTGACCCCCAACGCAGCGAGCAGAATCCGTCCCTGTTTCTCGCCCCTGACGAGGAGATCTGGGCTGTTTACACCGCCCAACTTGACCGGGCAGAGGGAAAGGACAACATGCAATATACCGCCGTTGTGCGCCGCCAGAGAAGTAACGACGGGGGCTGCACCTGGAGCAACTATGACGTACTGTTTCCGGAGGAGGGAACCTTCTGCCGTCAGCCGATTCAGGTTCTCTCCAATGGACGCTGGATTTTTGGAAACTGGATCTGCACGGACAGCGCTTCAGGGTTGGCGGGAGATCCCTCTGCGTTCCGAATTTCCGATGATGGGGGGAATACCTGGCGCAGAGTGGACATTCCTCAAAGCCACGGCCGGGTACACCCCAATGTAGTAGAATTGGAGGACGGCCATCTGGCCGCGTTCATGCGCAGTCGCGCGGCAGATTTTATTTACCGCAGCGAGTCATTTGACAACGGAGATTCATGGTCCGTACCGGTCCCCACACTGCTTCCAAACAACAATTCCAGTATCAGCGCAGTAAAACTTTCCAGCAGCCGGATCGCCATTGCTTACAATCCGACCTGCGCACCCAATCCCAGAGCGGATGAGGCGGCATGGCCAGGTCTGCGGTGCCCGGTCGCGGTGGCTCTGTCCGAGGACGGAGGAGCGACGTTCCCCCTAATTCGTTACATGGAATTGGGCGAAGGATATGTGGGAGAGGAAAATTCCACTAACAATCGTCAGTATGAGTACCCGTATCTGATGCAGGGACGCGACGATTCGCTGCATCTCGCCTTTGCATACCAGACGCGCCGTTGCATCAAGTGGATGCATTTTACCGAACTGGATGTGATCGGCAGGAAGCGGGAAAGAGCAGGGGTTTACAACCCCACCGCCGCACAGGTGAAATAGCAGTGGAATAGGAAGTTAAATACATGATGGAAAACAAATTTGAACTGGTACATGTCGGTATCAACACCAACAGTCCCGCAGAGGCCGCAGACCTCGCACAGCTGCTGAGCGGGCTTTTCAATCTCACACCACAGCACGGGCAGAAATCCGAGTTTGCCGGGCCGTACTTTGAATGTATGAAAGCGCCCTTTCTTGGAAACAACGGTCATATCGCCATGAGTACGTCGGATCTGGAATCCGCAATGGAAGAACTGCAGAAAAAGGGGGTTTCATTCAATATGGACACCGCCGCCTACGACGGCACTGGAAAGCTCAAGAATGTCTATTTGGCGGGAGAGTTCGGTGGATTTGCCATTCATATTCTGAGAAAGTAAGAAATGTAACAGATTGATCTGATGAATTTTTCTAGAGATTAGTTTATAGGGTCTCCAACCCCGGGCCTGCAAATTATGCATTATTGATCTTTCTTTGAATTCAACCGAAGTATCGAGCTACGCGCTTAGTTTTTGTATGCATCTAAGTGCCCTTGCTAATTTTTCTTAATCTCTGTGGACGCAGGATAAAAGGCAATGAGTAATATTCTTCGTATGTATACTTCACCAAAATTGCGGATCGGCATCTATGCGGCTACAAGTTAAAAAGGGGGCACCTGCATTTACTTGGGAGTAATTTGGGAGTAGTTTTTACAAAAAGAAATAATACGAAACTTAATAAAATGAAATGCCTTCTCCGGAAAATCATTGCTACATAAGGGTTTTTGCTTCAAGACAACATGATATTTAAAATAAATGCAGCAGCTCATAACCCGGAGGTCGTAGGTTTGAGCCCTGCCCCCGCAACCAGAAAAACGCCTGATTTTGTAAAAAATCAGGCGTTTTTATAACTATTTAGGCATTTTTGAAATTTGCTTTGAAGCTTTTGAGAGTAATTTGGGAGTAGCAACCTGTTTTTTTACATATGCAAAACCGACAGCTGAAACCAGCTGTCGGTTTCATTCCCTTGATGTTCCTTCTTTCGATGGCTGAAGGCCGCAGATCGAATATCGGCTGCCTTTGCTTTTGATGTTGCAATTTGATGTGCATATATTGTCGCAGTTGTTGTAGCATTGGTATGACCAAGTTCGTTGGCAGCTGTGACCAGATCAACTCCATTAGCAGCGGGGCCCGTACCGCTCATGCTTTGAACCGCACCGTATTGCACCAGCGCTTTCCGAAATGCGTCGCTGGTGAATTGGCTGCCGCGGTCACTGTGCAGAATCATCTCATATGCGTATTCCGGCCAACTTGAACACAGAATCCGGAAACATTTGAACAGTGTGCCGCGAGAGAATCGGTGCGTCCGCAGGACGCCGTTTGGACGGGCGTCAGCCCGGCCCATTGCCTTTTTCAAACTGGCGCTCAGCCAGCGTTTTCCTCATGGATTCTCCGGTAATATTGAACTTATAAGCATTGTGGACGAGCCGGTCCAGGATGGCGTCCGCCAGAGTGGGGCCCGGAAACAGGTCGTACCATTTGTCACAGGGAAGCTGCCCGGCAATCACGGTGGAGGCCCTGCCGTACCGGAGCTCGGTCAGCTCCATCATCTCCTGCGTATCCTCCGGCGAAAAAGCCCGCAGGCCCCAGTCGTCCAGGATCAGAAGCGGAACGGAGGCCAGCTTCTTCCGCTGTTTCATGTAACTGCCGTCCATTTTAGCCGCGGAGAGCAGGAAAAGCAAGTCTGGAACCCGCAGATAACTTGCCTGGATGCATTGGCGGCAGGCACTGTTTCCCAGCGCGCAGGCGAGGTAAGTCTTGCCCACGCCGGAGGGGCCGGAGAGAATCACGTTCTGCTTATTTCGCAGATAACCGCCGTCGCAGAGCCGCAGGAAGTCCTCTTTTGTGATTCCCTGCTTCCCAACGTATTCCACATCCTCGGCCACGCCGGGCACCCGGAACTAGGAACACGGACAGCCTGCTGCCCGGCAGCTTCTGAAACGGCTGGCGGTTCAGCCTGTCCAGCTCCTCTAATGTCGCCTCGCGCATCTCCTCAAAGGTGAGGAACTGGCGGTTCCGCAGCTTTGCGACGATGCGGCGCTCCGCGATCTGCACGCCATTTTCCGCGTGAGGCTTGTCTCTTGGTTTGCGCGGCCGTGCCGGGATGACCGCAACGCCGTAGTGCCGGGCCATTTCCCCATAGGTGCGGTTGATGTCGGGGTCATAATAATCCGCTTTCTGTACGGCCGTTTTACAGTTATCCGGCACCAGAATCCTCGGAACGCCGCCGAAGTACGTAAAAGCGTTCACATGGGCGGTGATCCAGGAATAGCTTTCCATGTCTCGGAACGGCTCAACATACAGGCACGCGCTGGCCGGCAGGGCTGCCACGAAGAAGTACGCTTCCTGTCCCTCGCCGTATGGCAGCGACAGTCCGGCCCAGTCTGTTTCCAGCCGTTCGCCGGCTTTGTATTGCTTACGCATATAAACGTCGTTCTGCTTCCGAAAATCCCGGTACCGCTGGCAAAACTGTGTGTACATGAGCCCGTCCGGGTGGGCTGTCTTGTACTCCTCCCAAAGCAGCGTCAGCGTCACGCCCTTGCGCTGCATTTCGCGGTGAATATTCTCCAGGTCCGGCTCGGAATGTTTTTCTTCGCCGGTCCCGTCCTTTGGCGGATACAGGGCCGAGCCCAACTGCTTTGCCGTCATCTCAACCGGATATGTGATGTCAGCCGCTTTCGCCTTCGACAGAGTACTGGACACTGTCCCAAGCGAGCAGCCCGTTGCCGCGGCGATCTCCCGCTGGCTCAGCCCCAGCTCATCATGTAGTCTGAGTATTTCTTTTGTCTTTTCCACGTCGGTCCTCCTCGTGATTGCCGTGCCTCCCGTTATTTCTATAACGAGAGTTTAATTCCTACGACTTCTCGCGGCAAGCGTCCCGGCATGGTGTTCAAGTCCGCCGTTTTCGTGTTCAAGTGTTTCCGTTTTGGTGTTCAAGTGTTGCCGAAATATGCATCTCATAAGCCCCCTGCGCCTGACAGGCAGACCGGAAAGCCCGGATACACAGCTCCTTCTTCATGTTGACACAGAAGCAGCTGCCACGGTTTTGGCTTGCCAGCCGACTGCAAAGAGCGGTAGTACCCGGATTCACTGACTTTCACAACCCGGCACATGGTATGAACGCAGAACCGCTCACGGCGCAGCGTGATGTACTCATACAACCGCTCCGACTTTACCGTTTCCGGTCTTTAGCAAAAAAAACCAGCGTATCTTTGAGAATCTCGTTGGCTTTCCGCAGCTCTGTGATTTCCTTCATCAGCCGGCGCTCGTTCTCGGAAAGCGGCGCGTCGCGGCGAATGCCGCTGCCCACGAAGGCGTGATCTCCGAAAGCCTTTCGCTTCTGCCGCTACTCCGCCAGAGAGTAGTACGGAATGCCCAGTTGTGCCGCCGCCTGCTTTACACCGATTTCATCGGACAGCTTGACTGCTTCTTCTTTGAACTCCTTGTCATATTTGCGCATTGCAAACACCACCTTGTTCTTTCTTTGATTCTATCACATTTGGGGTGTTTGCTCTCTGCACTTTTATGATATCCCTCCAGGCCGTACCCGCCAGAAATACTGCTGCCCTTTTCGGCAGTCTAAAACCGGAGAATGCCCTTGCAGCCACAAGAATTGGAAGAACGACAAAAGGAACCGGGGCTGTACCAAATACAAGACCGTTCCCACGGATTACCGGCTTTCCATTGACCGCAGCTGGCTACACTTCAAGCGGCTCTATGCATTGCGGACGGAATGTGAGCGTTATAATTCCCGTTTTAAAGCCACTGGGCAGGAACGTCTCTGGGTACGGAGCGGGGAAAGTGCTGCCAATTTGAACACGCTTGCCCACATTTCGGCGCTGGCAGTGGCCTGTGCCGCGGTATTGACCACCGGCATTCACTCCTGCCGCAGCAGAAAAGCGTCGCGAAGAGCAGCCTGAACCATAATATTTTCCTATTTTGGCGCAGTTGAAAAGCTGCGTCTTGTCGTGTTACCACCGCCGGTTGTCTTCCAGCAAAATCCCTTTGACCAGATGGAATCCTATCCAGATTTATCTATCGCTTTGCTCATCTCTATTATAGGGACAAGTAGCCACAAATAGCGCTACTTGTCCCTACATTATCTTATTTCTCTTGGTGTGTTTTCAATCCGCTCTCAGATTTGACGGTTACAAAAAGAAGTGGATTCTCTGAGCTGAAAACAGAAAAGAGCCGCGGACCGCAGGCCCGTGACGTCACGCGAGTTGAGTAAATAGGTTATTTGTCCCAAAAAGTAGGTAACTTGTCAAAATATGAAAAATATAGTAGAGATATAGATTATGCTGTTGAAAAAGAGGAGAAAAATAGTATAATAAAAAAGCTGCGTGAAATATTTATATGTGAATATATATTTAGGAGAGAGAGGAAATAAGATGTTTTGCCAAAATTGCGGGGAAAAACTTGTGGAGGGTGCGAAATTTTGTAATGCATGTGGTAGCGCGGTTAGTTCAGAAGAGTCTGAAACACCACTGGTGCAACCCACGGAAAACGGTGGAGAGACTGTGATTTTTCAATTGGTGCAGGAGGAACCTGTACAGGAAACTCCGACAAAGCCGGCTTTTACTGAGCAGCCAGCTGCGGAGCTGATTTCTACGAAATCGGGCGCAGTGATGGCACCGGAGATACCGTTGCAGTCGGTGATTCAGGAGGACAATTCACTTATTCTGACCGGCAAAAAGAAGAGTAGAGGCAAGAGCTTGGTACTGCTGGCAGCGATTGTGGTTGTCCTGGTAGCGCTGGTAATCGGCGTGGTCAAATTGCTCCCATCTCTGATGGGAGGCTCAAGCAAGTATGCCTATCTGTCGGATGACGGAGAACTAATGTACATGAAGAAGCTGAGCTCCAAAATCGATGCGGTGGAGATAAACGACGATGCTGACGACGTATGCTTCTCTTCCGATGGTAAATATCTGTATTTCGATACGTGCGATTCCGAGACTTACCACAGAACTCTATACAGAATTGAAACGGCCAAGGTCGGCAAAAAGAATGCTGAACCGGAGAAGATCTCCTCCGGTGTGGGACCGTGGGAACTGCTGGATGGCGGCAAGATTGCCTATATGCGGGACGACCAGCTACGCTTTTTCGATGGCAAGGAGAGCACAAAACTAGCAAATGATGTGGATGATTTCTCCATTCATGAGGGCTATGCCTATTATACCGAGATTGATGATGGCGACTATAATGGCGATGGCTACTGTGATGGCCTTCAAACGCTGTACCGTGTCAAGCTCGATGCGAAGGGCGAAAAGGAAAAGCTGCTGAGCAATGTGGACTGCATCTACGGCAGTATCTATAATGACCCGCTGGTTTATGGCAAGCAGAACGAAAACGCAGAGAATGACAGCTATGATGTCTATGCGGCGAAGCCTGGCGAAAAGGGAGAGAAGATTCTCTCGGATGTGGAGGATATATACGATGTCAAGGTGAACGGCGGTAAACCTTCCTTCTACTTCACCACACAGCAGAGTGAACATTATAATCTGTATGATTTCGTCAGTGACTCCATGGCGTCTTCGGATATGACAGCGGAGGAACCGTCCACCAGCGATTATGAGGTTTACGATGCCGGCTATTTCGGCGGCTGGTGGCAGACTGATTGGGATGCCTACTATGCCGCGGAAGACAAGTGGAATGAGGTGGACAATCGCAACGATATCCGAAATTACCTGAAGAATCAGGAATATGATGTGGTTACCTACACTCTGAAGCGCTATGAAGGCGGCAAGGAAACGGAAATTGCCAGCGGAGCAGATTCTATGACCGCACAGTCCGCTGCGGATGGTGTGTTTCTGTATACGAAAACGGACATGACGCCGCATGTGGTGGCGGATGTGGCAGATCTGTCTTATGGCGAAGATTTGTATGATCTGATCAGCCAGGAGGCTGTCATGTACCAGAATGTGGGCGGAAAGGAATCTAAGCTGCAGGTGGACGAGGATTATAGCAACTATGATTTGAACATACTCAACGGTACCGAAGCGATTATTGGAGCATACGATGCCAACTCCGGCGAAAACATGCTGCTGGATTACACAGTAGGCAATAGCGAACTGACCTATAACGGCACTGTGACGGATGAAAGTATTAGCAGCGTGACTTTTGAAGACATTGGTGATGGCAAGGAAGCACTGTATTACTTTGAAGATGTGGACGACAATGGCGAAGGCGGCTCGTTTATTCGCTATCTGAGCGGCAAAAAGACCACGGAAGTCAAGGATGCCTATGTCGTCTATGCACTGCAAGACGGCAAGACTTTCTATTCGATGAGTGATCCCTCCAGTGCTCGCGGCAACGGAGCTGAATACACGCTGTCGCTGGTGAAGGACGGCAAGAGCGAAAAAGTGTCCGATGATGTTTCTTCGGTAACGATTCTTGGTGAAAAGCAGGTTGCTTATATCAATGACGGAGATCTGTATTACTGGAACGGATCCAAAAGTGAGCGGGTGGCCACGGATGTAGAATGTTTCTGGAGCAGCGATGAAGTAAACACCACTGCATTTTGGTTGTGACTGATATTCGAAGGAAAAATAATGAAAACGCAGCGGGAGGATTAGGGATATGCTAGAAATTTTGAAGGATACCTTTGAAAAAAGCGTCGCGGCAGTCAGTGTTAAGTCAGAATCCATTGTGGAGAGCAGCCGGGTTCGCTCAGCCATCAGCAATATGCAGAAAAGCATGGATACAGATGTCAATGCACTGGGCGTGAAATATTATAACAGCTGGCTGAACGGCAGTGTGGATACGGCCGAGCTGGAAGTAGACTGTGCAAAGATCCAGGAGATTGGGACGGAGGTTGCCGCACTGAAGGCTCGCCTGGAGCAGATCAAGGCAGAGGAAAGCCAGATTTTAGGCTCTCAGAAGCGTTCGGCTGGAGCAAATGTGGTGAGCACGCCACAGAGCGGTTTCGTTTTCTGCACGAACTGTGGCAAGAAGCTGGAGGCAGGCGCTCGTTTTTGTGATGAATGCGGAACACCAGTGAAGATTTAACGTCGGCAGTTGAACCGGCGGTATTGGAACTCCGGGAAATTAGTAAAGGCTATTCCTGCCGTCAGGTACTTTCCCTCGTAAACCTTCGGGTGGAGGCGGGAGAGTGTCTGGGCATCACCGGCGCGAATGGCTCCGGAAAATCGACCCTTCTACGCATGATTGCGCGGGAACAGCGGCCAGACAGCGGTAGAATTTTACTGAGGGGCAAGGACATATTGGAAGACCGACTGTACACTCGAAATCGGATGGGGTATGTGCCGCAGGATAATGCTCTGGCGGAGGAGTTGACAATCGGACAACAGCTGGAACTTTGGCAGGCGGCTCGGGGTGTTCAGGAACCGCTGCAGGCGGAGCTGATGGAGCTGATGGGCTTGGAACCGCTGCTGCGCTGCCGGGTACGGGAGCTGTCCGGCGGTATGCAGCGCCGGGTTAGTATTGCCATGGCATTGGCTGCAGGCAAAGAGGTGCTGGTTATGGATGAGGCCACGACCGGTCTGGATCAAGCATACTGTGATGCGCTGCTGGAGTGGCTTGCAATTTTTCTGAGACGGGGCGGATGCATACTTTGGTGTTCCCATCGGAGGGACGAGCTGGATCGGCTTTGCAACAGGTGCCTGTGTTTGCGGGATGGACAGGCATATTGGGGCTTATAAGAGCAAGAGAGAAATAAGCGAATGTGGCAGCCTGCGGACAGGCTGCCACATAAATAAGGGAGCGGTAATATGTTTTGCACGCATTGTGGAAAAAAGATTAGGGACGACGCAAAATTTTGCCCGTTCTGTGGTGCGCAAACGGGGGAGACCAGCGCAGATGGCGCACCGGCGGACCCTGTCGGCGTGACGCCGGAGCGGACACCGGCACAGTCGGTGTCCGTGATGACGGAGCAGAAGCTATGGCAGGAACAGCTCGCGGCGAGCAGTGGAAAAGAGCCAATTCTTGGAAAAAAGAAGCATCGTGGCATTGGCACCATCGTTGTGCTTCTGGTAATTGCTGTCGTGCTGCTGTCGGTGGTCGGAGCGGCTTTGGGGCTGTTTGGAAGTACGAAGGTCAAGGTGTTCAGAGCGGCTGAAAAATCAACCATGGCATACATCTCAGCGGCGGAGAAAGCCGGCGCTCCAGATCTCATGTCGCTGATGGAAGGCCAAAAAGTCAGCGAGAGCATGTCGGTGAAGCTGAAAGAGTTGGAAGACAGCGGATATGGAGAGCTCAGTACGCTGGAAGGTCTTGGTATGCGGTTTAATGCGGCAGTCAACCTGCCGGATCAGAAGATGGACATGACTGGAACGGTATTTTACGGGTCTATGGATGCGGCTACTTTTCAGTCCAATGTAGATGGCGATGTGGTCGCGGTGTACTCTCCTGAGTTTTTGGGCAAGACGGCGTACGGCGTCAATACCATGACGCTGGGAAAGGATCTGGAAGACTGGGGTTTGGATGAGAATGTCAGCTTCAACCTCTTTGATATTCTGAATACATATGCTGAAAAGCCGCAGATCGATAAAGCTGAGGGGAAGAAGCTGGAGAAAGCCGTCAAAGTGGAAAAGGGAGAGAAGACGGAAATTGAAGTTAACGATGTGGATATTGAGTGTACGAACTATCATGTAGTGGTGCCGGAAGACGCCATGCTGGATTATCTGGACGCGCTTGAAGATTCCATTGACGCCATGGATTACGATGGTAAGACCATTGATGTGCTCAAGTCTATCGGCGTTCCCGAGGACGAGATCTCCTATATGAAAGATGATATTACGGAAGCTTTGTCCGGCTCGGCCATGCTGGACGAGGTGAATGAAGCAGTTCGCTATATGGGCGATCTGGAGCTGGATGTCTATCTGAAAGACGGTTACGTGATGGCCGCTGTATGGGAAGGCAAGGTCGAAGGCACCAATACGGAGATTAGCGCCTACTTTGGCGGTGGCAAGAATTACGCTGACGATCTGGGTTTGGTAATGGAAGCGGATGGAGAGACGTTCGTACTAGAGTCCAGCGGGAACCATGTAATTAAGAACGGAACGTTCACGGATACTACGACGATGTGGGTTGACGGGTGTGAGTCTGAGCCAATCCTCAAATCCGAACTTGAATATACGCCCAAACAGTCTGAGGACAACTTTACATGGGATTTCTCCTGCGGTGAAGTTGATATCGGGGCATCGGGCCAGCTGAACTCCAGTAAAAATTCTCTGGCTCTTCAGATGGATAAACTGTCTGTTGGGGAGTATGGTTCGGAACTTTGCACACTGGAACTTTCCTATGCAATTGGTCCATACTCGAAAGGGGAATTTCAACCAGAGAAGACGGTGATGCTGTCTGAGATGCGTAAGGACGATATCGATGGTCTGATGATGGAAATCGAGGACAACGCGCAGAATTGGGTGACGAATCTGATGGATGATATTCCGGAGTTACAGGATCTCATCTGGTACCTGGTGTAAAACTGAGACAGGGAATGGAAAGGTTTTATCTGCTTTTGAGTCTGATAAAGCTAACTGTGGGAAAGCTCTGCCAACAGTTGTATCGACTGGTAGGGCTTTCCCTTCTTTGCATTCTACTTCCTTTTGTGACTGGACAGGGTGCGGAACAGGCGCTTTCAGCAGGAGTGTCCTTTTCGGGCGTTACCCTTGCAATCACAGCGCCGGAGGGAGACAAGGTGCCCGAACAGGTGGAGCGTTATGTGGGCGGCATGGAAGATGTCCAGCAGTATTGCCATGTGGAAGCAATGGATGCGGCAGAGGCGCGGCAGGCGCTCAAAGACGGGAAGGTTACTGCGGTTTTGGAGCTGCCTAAGGACTTCGTCAGCAGTGTGCAGAGAGGGGAGAACCCGGATGTTCGCCTGATTGTGGATGGACAGCATCCAACGGAAGAGCTGCTAACCCTATGGGTCGGTCAGAGCGCGTCGGATTTGCTGTCTGCGGTGCAGTCTGGGATTTATGCGGTGTTGGGGTGCTATGAGGAGCATCCGATCGCCGGGTCCTCCCTGAGCAAGACAATTCTTGGCATCAATCTTAAATATGTACAATGGACGGCAAACCGGCAGGATGTATTTCAAATGCAGACATTACTCCCCACGGGAACGCTGCCCATTTCTCTGCATTACGGACTCAGCCTTTTAAGTGCGCTGCTACTGTCACTGGGGCCTCTGTTCGTCTGGAATTTTCAGGGGAACTGGCTGACCTATCACCGACGGCTCCGGTTAGCCGGACGGAGTTCTCTCGCTGGCTTTTGCAGTAGTATCATTGTTATAACTGCCGCTATGCTGCCAGTTATGACAGTCGGACTGGCGGCAGTTGGAGGTTTGCCAGTCCTTGCGGCCCTGCAAGTCGGTTTTTTCTGGGCAATATTGTTTGCAGCCTGGTCTGCCTGCTGCGGCCTATTGACTCGCAGTGCCACGGGCTGTGGCTGCCTCTCGTTTGCCGCGATGCTGGCGGCACTACTGCTGTCTGGCGGTGCAGTACCGCCAGTAATGATGCCTGCGGTGCTGCATCGGCTGGAGTGGTGCTCGCCCATTACATGGATGCGGGCGTTGGCGGTTGAGTCACTGGGATATGCACCGGCACATTCGTCGCTTGGCCTGCTGCTTACGGCGGTAGCCGTATTGTATGCACTGTGCGCTGTGGGGTATGAATGCCGTGTTCGTAAACAGGAGGATGAGGAATGACCTATCTGCTGACCGCACTGAAGATTACCCTGAAAACACAACTGCGCCGACGGCGCTTCTGGCTGGTTGCGCTGACGATGTTATTAGCTGCAGAAGGTACCTGCTGGCTGCTGCGCACACAGGAGCAGCCCTCTGCGCTGGTGGAGGTGGGGGTGGCGCTGCCAGCAAAAGGCGGCGAATCCTTTTGGAATGGACTTGTGGCACGGGATTCCGCTCTGGTACGGTTTATCCGCACAGATGCGGATGCTGTTCGGAAAAACGTATCCACCAGCCGCTGGGATTGTGGATTGATTTTGCCGGACGATTTTGATGAACGGCTTGCTGAAGCACGGCTTGAAGACATGATCTGCCTTGTGACAGGTCCTGGTTCCACGGTGTATCCACTGGTGCGGGAAACAGTCTCTGCCGTAGTGATGGAACTGGCCACGCCGGTACTGGCGAAGGAATATCTGAGGGAAAACGGTATCGACGATGTGGAAATACAGTTGGAGCCTATGGCCCGGCAGGTAGATATTACAATGGTGACATTGGATGGACGGCCGATAAATGCCCCGGCGCTGGCAGCGAAGAGTGGTTCTCGTTTGCTGTGCGGCTGTGTGGCGCTGATTCTGCTGCTGTGGATACTGGTTACTGCCATGAATCTAAACCTGTGGATGGAAACATCTTGGTTCCGGAGATTGCGGCTGTGTCGGGGAAGATTATGCCTGCTGCTTCCCAGGTTGCTGGCTGCACTGCTAATTGCACTGGCTGCCGGGGGACTGGTTCTGCTGACTGCTGGGAAGGTTGGCGGCGCACTGGCGCTGCTTCCATATTTGGCGGCAGTGGGTGGATGGGCGCTTCTGCTGGCAGAAATTCGTTCACTGCAGCCGATAATGCCTGCGATGATTCCTCTCCTAACTGCCGCGGCCTTTGTGCTTTCCCCAGTAGTGTTAGATGTGGGACGGCTGTTCCCAGCACTGGCGCCATTGACGAAATGGCTCCCACTGACACTTTATCTTAAGGCTGGAGAGGGCAGCATAGCAGCTGCTGTCGGACTTCTGGCCATAGCAGCTGCCGGCGCTGCTGGTGCATGGCTGGTTGCTGCGGCAGAGGATGGCTTCGCTCCTCATAAAAAAACGAAGCAGTCAGGAGAGATCGCATGAAGGTCCTAAAACAAGTGGCTGGCCTGCTGATGGTTATCAGTCTGAGCATTACTACGGTCTGTGCTGCAGAGGTATCCGGCTCCGAAGGGCTAGCTGAAATGGCAGATGGGTATCTCACCTCTTATGAGGCGCCGATTCCACGGGAGGAGTTCTGCTATCTGGTCATCTCCCTGATGGCGGAGCTGGAAGACAGCACTGTGGACAAGTTGTATCAGGGTCTGACCGACAAGCAGAAGAATGAGTCCTTTGCAGATGTGGATGGGGAAAATCCCTATATTGCGCTGGCAAAAAAATATGAGTTGGTAGTGGGAAAAGACGGCATGAGGTTTAGTCCCAATGAACCGATTAAGCGGCAGGAGGCAGCGTCAATTATCTTGAATTTGGTGAATCAGGTCGCGCCAGAATATTATGACGACTCCACAGACTATACGGAGGACATCAGCATTGAGGACCATGTGGAAATCAGCAGCTGGGCCAAAGATGCGGTGGAGTTTGTGCTAGGTACAGGACTGATGAAAACAGATCAGAACGACAACTTTGACCCGACGGCCTCGATGACGGTTGAGGAGTCTGTGATGCTGATCTCCAGTGTGCGGGTCTATCTAAATGCGCCGCTGCCGGAGGAAGAGCCGGAGGAAGAGGGCATTCCCACCTACGTTTGGATTTTTGCCGGTGCGGGAGTGGCGCTGTTGCTGAGTGTTGTGGCAGCTCTTCTGATTCACCGTCATAACCGGAAGAAACGGGAGGAAAAGGAGGCACGCGAGCACCAGCTGGAGCAAGCGTTAAATTTGCGCCTGGCTCCGGTGATACCCCCCGACCTCGCACGTGCGACTACTGTGGAAAAAATTTCCCCACGTCAGGCTGCGCCTGTACCGAGGGCGAATTTGGAACCACAGACTGCGGCAAGCGGGGAAACGGTTTTTATTGGTCAGGTACAGATTCCCCAGCTGCATATTTTCAGCGTGCAGGGATCGGAGGCCGATCGGATATTTGATCTGGGTACGCCGGTCACCATTGGGCGTTCGGATGACAATCGGCTGTGCCTGCCCAACAGTACGATTTCCCGGAAACATTGCCAGATTCGCTGGAATGGCCAGCAGTTGATGCTGGAGGATGTGGCTGCCAGAAATTCTATCAGCGTCCTGCGAGGAGCCGAGACGCTGACTGTGCAAAAAGGCGTGCCGCAGCCGTTGAATCAGGGCGATCTGCTGATTTTGGGCAGCTTGAGACTAAAAGTGGAGCTGCGCTGAGGAGGAGAGAATATGAGTACCATGCTGTCGGTCTATACGCAGGATGCGTTTGAAGAAATATTGCTTCCGGCCATTGATAATTCAAATTTCTCCTTTCGATTGGACAGGGAACGGTATGGTCTGGATGAGCACACAATGATCAGTCTGGAGGTAGCTGACGGGCGGTGGAGGCTATTAAGCCGACCGGATTATCAGATTTTTGTCCAGAATGCGGGCTGTTCCCAGCGCCTGTTGGAAAAGGGAGATATCGTAAACCTGAGGCTGGCGGGAGAACATATGGTCACCATTGCAGTAACAGAGGCCGAAAATGAGCTGGGCAGATTTTCAAAATACAGTCTGGCCGGTCTTAACAGCATCTCTGTGGGTAAGGCGACGGACAACGTCATCTGCCTGAATGGACTGGGGCTTGTTTCTGCCCATCATGCACAGATCCTCCGGCAGAATGGCGGCTGGCTAATTCAGGATATCAGTACCAACGGCACTTATGTCGGCACAGAGCGTATTAAGGGACAGCGAATGCTGCAATTTGGCGACTGTATCAACATCTTTGGAACCAAATTGGTATATTTGGGGGAACTGCTTGCACTGAATATTAGCCGGGGCGGTGTCACGGTGCAGGAAAAGGTACTTCATCCAGCGATGCCTGAAGGACGTGCGCCGGCTCCGTTGGTGGAGAAGAAGCTACCGGATTTCCGACGTTCTCCCCGCAACATTCCCAAAGTTTGTGAAGAGAAGCTTGATATTGAAACGCCGCCGGTGCTTCAGTCCATGGAGGATCGTCCACTGCTGCTGACCATTGGACCGTCCTTCACCATGGCAATTCCCATGCTGTTGGGCTGCCTGCTTGCAATTTATGGCCGGGGTGGTGCTGGTGGAATTTATATGTACACCGGACTGGTGACAGCGATTTCCTCTGCCGTGATTGGCGTCATGTGGGCGCTGATAAACCTGCGCTATGCAAAAAAGCAGGGGGAGGAGCATAAGCAGCTGCGGTTTCAGGCCTACTCCAACTATTTAATTCGGATCACCGACTACCTCAAAGAGAAGCAGACGTTGAATGCACAGATCTTGCGGGAGGCGTATCCCTCTGCGGAGGAGTGCGCAACATATTCCCGGCAGGAGTCCCGACTATGGAACCGAAACTTCAGCCATGAGGATGTGTTGCTGATTCGCGTCGGCATGGGAGATATTCCGTTCCAAATGGACATTCATGTGCCGTCGGCACGCTTTTCCATGACTGAGGATTCCATGGCCGAAAAACCGCGAATGTTAGCGGAGCAGTACCGAATTCTGCGGGATGTCCCTATTGGTGTCAACCTGCTGGATCACCCTATGGTTGGAATTGTCAGCACACTGCAGGGTGGTTTTGATCTGGTGCGTATGCTGACTGTGCAGATTGCGGCCACTCACTGCTACACCGACGTCAAGCTGGCGTTTGTGGGGGAAAATGCCGGCTTCCTGCACACGAATGGCTGGGATTTTGCCCGCTGGCTGCCGCATGTGTGGTCTGAAGATCGAAAATTTCGATATTTTGCCCGTAACGCGCAGGAGAGCAGGGAGGTGCTTTACGAGCTTTCTCGTGTATTCCGCGCCAGAACGGAGAGCGGCGATGGAATTCCCAAACCGCATTATATCCTGTTTCTGGATGACGCTTCTATTTTGGAAAATGAACCGATTAGTAAATATCTGTTGGAACCGAAACCGGAATACGGCGTTACGACTGTGCTGCTGTCCGAAACTTATGAGGGCCTTCCCAATGCGTGTCAGTACATCGTTCAAAACGACGCGGACTTTTCCGGAATGTACAGTGTGTCAGACCTGCTGGATCAGCGGCAGACAGTTCGGTTCGATCAGCTTTCTGTCCAGCATGCGGAGCGTTTCGCTCGAGGACTTTCCGGCGTTCGGGTAAATGAAGTGGAGAGCGGCGGCGACATCCCCGCAGTGTTAGACTTTTTCGACATGATGGGAGTAGATACACTGGAGGAACTGGCAGTAGCCGACCGCTGGCGAAAAAACCGCACCTATGAAAGCCTGCGGGCGCTGGTGGGCAAAAAGGCCGGCAGCACCGACTGCTATCTGGATATTCATGAGAAGTACCACGGCCCCCACGGTCTGGTGGCTGGCACCACGGGCTCGGGCAAGAGCGAGACGCTGCAGACATATATCCTGTCGCTGGCGGTGAACTTCAGTCCGCAGGATGTGGCGTTTCTGCTCATCGACTTCAAGGGCGGTGGTATGGCAAATCTGTTTACCGCTCTGCCCCATACGGTGGGGCAGATATCCAATTTGTCCGGCAGCCAGATAAGGCGCGCCATGGTGTCCATCAAAAGTGAGAACCAGCGCCGTCAGCGAATTTTCAGTGAGTATGGCGTCAATCACATTGATGGCTATACGAAACTCTTCAAAAATAAGGAGGCTCCGGTCTCCATTCCTCATTTGCTCATCATTATTGATGAGTTTGCGGAATTGAAGAGGGAGGAGCCAGATTTTATGCGGGAACTCATCAGCGTGGCACAGGTGGGCCGCAGTCTGGGTGTGCATTTGATCCTTGCCACGCAGAAGCCTGGCGGCACTGTAGATGACAGCATTCGAAGCAACACCAAATTTCGCTTGTGCCTACGGGTTCAGGATCGGCAGGACAGTATGGAAATGCTCCATCGACCTGACGCTGCCTATATTACACAGGCAGGCCGATGCTATCTGCAGGTGGGCAATGACGAGGTATATGAGTTGTTCCAGTCCGGCTGGAGTGGAGCCCGGTATGACCCGGAGCAGCGGAAAAACCACAGTACTGTTGCGCGGATGGTGGATGATAACGGCCGTACTGTGATGGCTGGAAACCGCAGCGAACTGCTGCGCAAGGAGCAGAAAAAGCGCGAATGGGCCACGCTGCTGGCAAAGCAGCTGCAGGCGGCAGCCGCAGATTTAAACTGTGATCTGGCTGCGCATCCCCAGGAGCAACTTGCGGAAGTCGCCGACGTGGCGGCGGAGCGTTTGAATCTGACTGAGTCGGGCTTCCTAGATTCCAGCAGGAATCGCGGACAGCTGCAAAAACTGTCTGCGCTGTGGCCAGCGCAGCCGGGACTGACGCTGGAAAAGATTGCCGAAGGCCTGGCGAAGAGTATGGAGGTGCAGAACGAAAAACTGCCGGAGTGTAAGGAAATTACTCAACTGGATGCGGTAGTAGAGTATCTGGCGGTCGTGGCTCAAAAGGAGCACTGTGAAAACCGGATGAAGCTATGGTTGCCTGCTTTGCCGGAAAAGCTGTCGCTGGAGCAGCTGGCCAAGGGCCAGTTTCCTGACAGCGTGGTAGGACAGTGGCCGGGCGAGAGCAGTGCAACTTGGACACTGGAAACGGTGGTTGGTTTGTACGATGCTCCTGAAAACCAGATGCAGGTACCACTATCCGTGAATTTTGCAGAAGGCGGACATCTGGCGGTCTGCGGAATTGTAAACAGCGGCAAGAGCACCTTCCTCGAAACCATGATCTATGGTTTGGTGAACCGGTACAGTCCGGCGCACCTAAATGTATATGCGCTGGATTTCGGTGGCGGCAAGCTAGGCGTTTTTCGCGGCCTTGCCCATGTGGGCGGCGTTTTGGATGATACTGCGCTGAGCAGTGTGCAGAAATTTTTTCGCATGATTGAAAAAATGCTGGAAGAGCGTCAGCGCCTGTTTGCCGGTGCCAATTACAGTCAGTATGTGAAGGCCCATGAGAAAACTCTGCCAGCGGTGCTGATTGTCATAGATCAATACGGCAGCTTCCGTGAAAAAACTGATAACGCTTACGACGGCATTTTACTGCGCATTTCCAATATTGGTGTTAGTTGTGGGATATATCTGGCGGTTTCGGCGGGCGGCTTTGGATCAGCGGAGATTCCTAGCCGACTGGCAGATAACTTTCGTACTGCCATTTCGCTGGAGATGGGAGATAAATTCAAATACGGAGATGTGTTGCGTACCATGCGTTTTTCCATACTGCCGGAACCCAACATCCGTGGCCGCGGTCTGGTTGGCGTTGGCGGTTCGATTCTGGAATTCCAAACAGCGCTGCCGGTGGATGCGGAAGATGACTATCAGCTTTCGGAGCAGGTGGCGATTCGGTGCCGCAGACTTAATGAGGTGTGGAGCGGCGTCTGGGCGCGGCCAGTACCGGTGATTCCGAAAAATCCTGTTTGGGAGGAGTTTTCCAAGCTGGAGGACTGCCGGAAGATGCTGCAGGATGACCGGCATTTGCCGCTGGGTTATCTGGAAACGGATGCCAGCGTTTATGGTGTGGATCTGAGCCGGACATTCTGTTATCTGATTTCCGGAAAGGCCAGAACAGGCCGGACCACAGCAATGCGCCTGCTGATAGAGAGTGCTGCCGCCAAGGGCGGCCGTGTTGTGGTCATCGACAAGGGTGGTGAACTGAAACGCTGTGCCGAAGGGGTGCATGCGGTCTACGTACCGGATAGAAAGGCGTTGAGCACTTTTGTGAAAGAGTTGTATCAGGAGTACCCGGATCGCAATCAAAAGAAGCGGCAGATGGTGGAGCGCGGCATCTCCGAAGAAGAGATTTACATAGCCATGGATTATAAAAAATGGTACGTGTTTATCCATGATATGGACAGCTTTCTGAGAGATGTATATGCTCCTGCGGATTCGGAAGCAGGAATTCCGAGTATGAACGGCTTCCTAGAAAATGTGTTTGAAAAAGGAAAGCTGCATCAAGTGTACTTTTTTGCGAGCATTGATTCGGATCGACTTAGCGATTATAACGGCCGACGGCTGTTCAACAGTTTTATCGGATACCGCACGGGGTTACATCTGGGCGGAGAAGTGGACAGGCAGAGGGTATTTACCTTTGAAAATATCCCGTATGGGGAGCGTACCCGGACGAGCAAAGCCGGCCAGGCTTTGGCGGCTTCTACCGTCACTTCTGGACAGGCGGATAAACTGATTTTGCCAATGTGGAAGGGCTGAGCAATGCGGTCAATTGGAGTTTACAGTTCGGAAAAAAGCGAATGGGCCACATTGGTGCGCGAGTGCCGGGAGCTGTTGGCCAGATGCGGAACAGAAGATGTTCAGATCCTGTGCCCGGGGCGGCTGAAGAATTTGATGGATGAGATGGAAGCGGCGGTATCGGTGGATGTGGTGTGTCTGGATGTCACGGGAGACGGCGGCCTGTCCGCGGCAGAGCAGCTGCGCAGTCGGTTCGCCCAGATGTTGCTGGTACTAATTGCAGATGAAACCATGTCTCCCAGAACGTACATGCGTCCCACAATCCTTGCCGCATCTATTCTCTTCCGCCCGTTTCAGGCGGAGGAGGCGCGGGAGGTACTGCAGGAGGTATTCCGCGTACTGGCGGGGAGTCATAGTGAGCAGCGGCTGACCATTTCGGTTTCCGGTGAAACGCGCCGCATTCCCTATCAGGAGATCTTATATTTTGAAGCGCGGGAGAAACACATTTTTCTGCGAACCCGGCATAGCGAAGTGAGCTTTTATGACACCATGGAGCATCTGAGTGAAATCCTGCCGGAAGACTTTCTGCGCTGTCACAAGAGTTATATTGTCAACACAGCTCATGTACGGGCACTGAGTTTGGCCAAAAGCAGTCTCTGGCTGGACGATGAAAGCATTTTTCTGCCGGTGTCCAGAACTTATAAGCCCATGTTGAAAGCATGGAAGGAGCGGTATGCATGATAGGAGAATATCCAATTTTGACAGCCGCTGAACTGATGGTGCTGTTGGGGGTATCCGGTGGAAAAACCCTGTACGGATTTTGGCAGAAGTCGACTGACCGCCGAGAGATTCTGTGTGCTGCCGGCCAGCTGACCACCCGTGGTCTGCTGACACTGGATGAGAACGGTTTCCAGATATCAGATGAGAAGCTGCCCAGATTGTTAGCGCCGCTGCGGGAGCCGAGGCAGGTGGTCTTGTTGACGCCGTTGGCGCAAGATCAGCCACAAGTGTGTTATGTCTTTGGGGACGGGGCTGTGGGCTACGAATTTTTGCTGGTGCAACCGGGTGCAGTGCGGCTGTTTCCGATGGAGGCAGGCGACTGGATCAAAGAATTACGCCAGCGCGGTATCGTGCAGGAACTGGATGAGCATCTGCCGGACGGATACCGGAGGGATTCTGAAGTGGAGGCCGATTTTCAGTTGCCGGTTCAGGCGTTGGCAGTTCAGTGGCGCCATGCGACAGCACTTTTGGAGTATCAGGTGCCAAACGGACAGATGCCGGAGAAAAAAGTGATACTGTTGGATGGACCAGAAGAAGCGCGGGCCGTGATCGTGACAGAAAAACGCAGTTGGCTGACCAACGATGCGCTGGATGCTATCAGATTGATAGCGGAGGACGACTAATTATGTTAAAGGAGGGAACTGACTGTGATTTTGGTGGAAGTATATGCCCCGGCACTGGGGTGCAGCTATGACTTTGAACTGGACCAAAATGCCACCCTGCGGGTTTTGACGGAAGAAATTATAGAAATGCTCTGCCGCAGGGAAAAGCGGGCGATGCCCGCCCAAACGGAGCTATTTTCTCTGGGCGATATGGATGGCGGTACGCTGCTGAGTCGGGACGGAACCCTGCGTGCCTACGGTATTGGGCAGGGCGGGCAGTTGCTTTTGATATAAGGATGCCGATCATCCCAAAAAAGGCGCGGATTGTCGGAAAAACTTCGGCAGAGGAAAAACTACTGGTATGATGCAACCGTCGAAAGGAGGAAACCGTTTGGTAATCAAGCAGGAACTGCTGATGAATGTGAGCGATCAGATGATGCGCCTTCGTGGGGAGCTGGATGAAGAAAATGAGGAACTGACTCATATTTTTCAAAAACTGGAGCAGTTGAGTGGCGTCGAAAACGTGCTGGAGCTGCTTCGAAAGAGCCAAAAGAAGCTGGAGCAGCACGCTTGGTACGCATACAGACAGGCGAGGGCGCTGGAGCAGACTGCCCGCTGGTATGATGTCTGCGAACGGCGCATCCAAGCAGAGTATGAGGACACAGCCATTCACTATCCCCACAGTCCGGGAACGGCGGTGGATTTGTCATTTGTCACGGAGTTTCTAAAGTAAGCAGAGGAGGGTTACTGTGAGTAGCAGCTGTATTGAGATTGAAACGGAATGTTTGCAAACAGACATCGTTCAGATGACGGAAGCTGTTCAGGACGCAAAGAAAAAGAGCGAAGCGATGTTCACCACCATCCAGGAATTGGACACCATGTGGGATGGTCCGGCAAACGAAATTTTTCGTGCACAGTTTTTGAATGACCATACCGCAATGCAGGAGCTTTGCGGCGAGGTGGAAAATCTGATTTCCTGCATGGAGTTTGCAAAAAAAAGCTATGAGCAGTGTGAAGAGGAAGTGTATGAAAAGGTTCTTTCCCTGAAGCTGGAAGGAGATGCATAAAATGGGACAGGCAGTTAGTATGGGCAATGCGGTTCTAAAAGTCTCATCAGAGGCCATGTATCTCAAGGCACAGGATGCGGAGACGCAACTGGGCGAAATGCGCGAGAGCTTTGACCGGATGCAGAGTTTGGTAAAAAACAGCGATGCATACTGGCAGGGAGAGGCTGGGGATCTTCACCGTGCGGTCTATGCGGAATGTCAGAAGCGGGCGGAGGAGATGTTCAAGCGACTACAGGCGCACGTTGACGATCTGCGGCTGATGGCGGCGGGGTACGAACGTGTGGAAAGCGCAAATACCAGCGGGATGGAAGTCCTTTCGTCCGACGTGATTTTCTGAGGAGGCGAAATACTTGCGTTCAACATTTCAGATCATATTTGACTTTGAAGAGGCAAAACGGCAGGCTCAGAAAATTGACGATGTGGCGGAGCGGATGGAAGAACTGGCCAACCAAAAACTTGGCCAGGCACGGGAAAATCTGACAGCCTATTGGCAGGGCAGCAGCGCCGGAGCCTTTCAGGAGAGACAGAATGAGCTGCAGCAAGGAATTTTGGGAACTGCCGAGGCTCTCCACCAGCAGGCAGACAACATTCGCATGATCGCCAAGCGGCTGTATGACGCCGAGATGGAAGCACTGCGTATAGCAGAAGAGCGTTCCTACGGGGGATAAAAATTCTGGTTGAGTCAAGAACTTTGAAAAGAAAATAAAAATTTTAGGAGGAATTTAGTATGAGTCAATTCAACATTACCTTTCAACAGATGCAGAGCGCCATTGATCAGCTTAACGAGCAGAATAGCAAGCTGAAGAGCGCCACCGACTATCTGGTGGATACCGAGACAAGTCTGTGCGGAATGTGGGAGGGTGCTGCACGGGATAAGTTTGACAGCGAGTTTAAAAAGGACAAGGTGCAGATGGACTCCTTCTATGCTGAGATCGGTAAGTACATTACAGTTTTGCAGAATGCACTGCAGCAGTATATGCAGGCGGAGCAAGCCAACACGGAGATCGCCTCGAATCGCACCTATCACTAATCAGACAGATTTGAAAGGGAGGATTTCATAATGGAAGGTAAAATTAATGTAGCAACCGAAAAACTGCGCAGCACCGCGACTGAGTTTGGAACGCAGGGCCAGCAGATTCGCAATCTGACTGCAGAAATGATAAACATTGTCAATACGCTTTCGACCACTTGGACGGGTGAAGCGGCTCAGGCTTACCACGATAAGTTTGTCAAGCTAGATGATGATATTACCCGAATGAACAATATGATTCAGGAGCATGTGACGGACCTGAACAACATGGCTGATGCATACGAAAAGGGTGAGGCCACCATTTTGGATCAAGATAACACCTTGTCATCTGATGTGATTCAGTAACCGCTGACCGGCTGTGGGGCGGCCTGCCACCCCACGGCTGAAATCACAGGCAGAGGGGGAGAGGAGGGATGAGATGCCTCGGTTTAGAATCGATCCGGTTCAGGCGGACACAGGTCGGGAGACTATGGAGACAATAGGCCGTGAACTGGGAAATCTGGAAGATGAGGCCAAGTCAATCCGCTGTGGACTGCGGTTTCAGATCCGACAGCAGGAGCAGATTAACAATCGACTGCAAGAAATTGAAAAGCGTTTACAGCATCAGCAGAAACATGCGGGAAACTTAGCGGAGTGCATGCGTGCCGCCGTGTCCTGCTATCAGAAGAGCGACCAGACGGTCTGTGGAGAGTATGGCGTCGACGGCGGCGCGATGGATGAGTATAGCTGGAATTTCAGCCAGAGCGGGGACGGAAAATACAGCTTTAAAACGTGGGAATCCAGCAAATACGACCCTGATTGGATGAAGGGGTTGGCGCAAGATCAGATGTCTCCGCTTTTCATGTCCTTCCTGAATCCAATCACAACGCCCTACCTATCGATCTATGAGCTATATCAGCTGTGGCAAGCCGCACCCAAGCGGTCTGCTGGATTTAGAGCGGAAGGGGAAGGAATGTTCGGTGCAGACTATACTGTAACTGGAACAGCCGAGACATTTAAGACCAATACCAACGTAGAGGCATCTTCAAGCTTTGAGCATAATAAAGATTTTGGTTTCCAAGCAAATGTAACTGCCACCGCCGCTTTGCTTGCGGGCAGCATGTCGATTGAATGCGGTTTAGCCAGTGGTTCAGTTAGCGGTTCAGTCGGTACAGGAGCAGTATATGGCGAGGCCGTGTGTGCTTTGTTTCAGAATGGAAACTTTGAACCGCAGCTCAGCGTGGCATTGGGGGCGCATGCCGAGGCAATCACCGGACAGATCGAAGGCCAGCTGGGCAGCGATGATGTCAACGTCCACGTTGAGGGAGACGGCAGTGTTGGCGTGGCAAAGGCAGAGGCTAAAGCGGCTTTTTCACCAGAAGATGGATTATCCGCAAAGGCTGAAGTGGGTGTTGCTGCACTCTCCGGTACTGCCAAAGCCGGTATAACCGTTTTTGGGTATAACATTGACGCCTCCTTTACCGGGGAGGTGGGAGCGGTTGGCGCTGGTGCTGAGTTTGTGATGAATTCAGAGGAAATTGAGGTGGGTGGAAAACTATCTGTTCTGGCGGGTTTGGGTCTGAAGCTGCGAATCAGTCACAGTACCTGATTAACCAAGACCAAAATCAGAAAGGAGCGCACGGCGGGCAGAACCGCTGCGCGGAAAACTATATGAAAGATTTATTACCTCTAGGCTCGGTTGTCCTGCTAAAAGGCGGCAAGAAGCGCGTGATGATCTGTGGCCGTATTCAGCGGAAGGCCGGTGAGCAGAAACTGTATGATTACTGCGCCTGCTTCTATCCGGAGGGAATCATTGATCCCAAGGAGCTGTATCTGTTCAACAATGAGGATATCTCGAAAGTGTTCTTTATGGGGATGCAGGATCAGGAGGAGTTTGAGTTCCGGGGATTTATTGACAAGCGGCTCAAAGAGATGGATCAGACCGACAAGGGCTGATGAAATAAGAAGGCAGGTGGGAGACATGCCGGAGGCGATTGTTTCCATTCTGGGTGCAGATTACGAATCTGTGGAGCCGATGAGGCTGGGAGGAACGGGAGAACTGTTTTGGGCGCATAAGCGTGGACTCGATGTAGACGTAGTCATTAAGCGGTGCCAAACCCGCTACCGAGGCTATATGGATGATACGCGGGAGGCCAGAATTCTGAAAAATCTGCGGCATCAATATCTGCCCCGGATCTATGATGTGATTTATGCGCCGGACGGTTTTGCCTATACAGTGATGGATTATATCCTTGGGTGTAATCTGGAGGAGTATGTGCGGCATTACGGTGCGCTGCCACAGAAGCAGACCGTGAAATGGCTGCGGCAGCTATGTCAGGTGACCGCCTATCTGCACAGCCAAAAGCCTCCGGTTATCCACTGTGATTTGAAGCCGCAGAACATCATGATTACACCAGAGGGTGACATCTGTGTCATCGATTTCAATACGTCCCTTCTGTATGAGAATCAGGAGATGCAGGCATTGGGTGCAACCTGCGGCTATGCCGCGCCGGAGCAGTACCACCTTTCTGGCGCGGCGCTACAGCGCCTGCCACAGCCGGAAAGGGAAAAGTGGAACCGTTGGAACAAGGCTGCCTCACACTGCGGAAAGGTGACTGAGCGGACAGACCTCTATGCAATAGGTGCCATTGCCTATTTCATGATGACTGGTTACACGCCGGGTCATTGTCTGGAAGAGATTATTCCATTGAACCGTTACCGAATTCAGATGGGAGATTCTCTGCGGGCGGTGATTGAAAAAGCTATGCAAAAGGAACCTCAGCATCGGTTTTCCAGTGCAAAAACGATGCTGACTGCATTGGAAAATTTAAAAAAGACAGATAGGCGCTATCGGACGTGGCGGATTCATTGCCAGCTTACGTCCATAGCGCTGAGTGCGTTGATGCTGTTGAGCGTCTTTTCCATCTGGATGGGACGGGAATTTCAGGGCCGGGATCAGCAGACGCAGTATCAAACACTGATTACAGAGGCAGACAGCCTGATCGAAAGCCAACAGTATGAGAAGAGTCTCGTCATCCTTAGTCAGGCAATCTCATTAAACGATGTCGGCATAGAGGCATATTCTCGTACAGCGAAGATTCTTTATCGCTTGGGAAGGTATTCGGATTGCATCGCGATGCTCTCGGAGTTGACCTTTGTGGAGGACGATTCGGCGCTGTCGCAGGAGAAATTTGAGTTTACACAAGCGGAACTAAACTACGTGTTGGGCTCCTGCTATTACCAGATCAAGGATTACGGCAATGCCGTGCGATGTCTGGAACTGGCAGTCTGGTTTGCGCCCGAGGAACCGCTGTATTGTAGAGATCTGGCCATAGCACAGGCGCAAAATAGTGATATGGAAGGTGCACGAGAGACTTATGCGGCACTGAAAAAGCAGAACCACGTCAATCCAAATGATGTGTTGCTGGTGCAGGGAGAACTGGATTATGCGTCAGGTGATTACGCTGCGGCACTCAAGTCATTGCTGCAGTTGACCGGAGCTGCGGACGAAGACCTGTCTGCCCGCAGTTATCTACTGGCTGCCCAGTGTTATCAGCGCTTGGGAAATGACGATTTGCCTAAAGAAATTGCGTTGCTGGAGGAGGCTTGCGCCGTTCTGCCGGTATCGTCTCTGGATCAGGTGCGCCAGCAACTGGCAGATGCTTACTTGCGTTACGGGACGCAGAGTGGCGACGCTACATGCTATACCAAGGCATTGGAACAGTTGGACGGTTTGGCAGACCAACAGGTAGTCACGCTGACCGTGCTGCTGGACCGGGAGTTAGCACTGCAACATTTGAACCGTTATCCCGAGGCACTAAAAGCGACGCAGACTGTCGTGGAGCAATATCCCAATGATTACCGAGGCTATGTTCGTCTAGCTCTGTTGTATCTGAGTAAGCCACTATATGATGCGGACGCCGCGCAGAGCGCCTATGCGCAGGCATCCACGCTGTATGCCGGTTCCGGTGAACAGAGCAGCGAGTTTGTCTATCTGGAATCGCTGATGGGTGGACAAGGATGAGAGAGAGGATACGTTGAGCGATGTCGATTGGAAATATTCTGGTGATCGCAGGAGTCGCAGGGGTGATCTTTGTTTTGATTGCTGCGCCGGTAGCGGTGGTGCTGCTGCATAAAAAAGAACAGGAGATTACCTTAAGCATCCGCGAGGAATACGAGCTGTGAGCTGAGGACGGTACGGGAAATGGGTAGACGGTCTCAGTGAGAGGAAGAGAACGCAATGAAGAAAAAACTACTGCATTTTACGATAATCATAGCGCTGCTGGCTACTGGATACGCCTTATATGCATTACATACCATCCGGGGGTTGGGGATCTACCTGATTAAAACAAGCTGGGGCGGCATGCTGGCAGCTACCTGGCAACCAGCGCTGCTGGTTGCACTGATTCTCTGGCTGCCTGCGGTGATTTATGGAATCTACAGAATCCGCAGATGGATTCGCAGCAGAAGCCCACTGGCTGAGCCGGAATTTGAGACGGTTTCCGCAACACAGACCACAAAAGAGGTGCTGGAACCGCGACCTGCTGCGCAGGATACAGAGTTAATAGAGCCATCAAGACCGGCTGGCTCCACAGAATTTGCGGCACCGGAGGAAGCTGCCTTCGCAGAAGAGACGGAGCTGGTGACACCGGGAAAAGCTGCCCTCGCAGAAGAGACGGAGCTGGTGACACCGGGAAAAGCTGCCCTCGCAGAAGAGACGGAGCTGGTGACACCGGAGGAACCTGCCCTCGCAGAAGAACAGGCAGAAGCCAGATTCTGCGCTTTTTGCGGCAGACCAGTGACGGGAAGATTTTGCGCACGCTGTGGTGCAAGAGTGAAGTGACAAGGAGCTGGGACTGAAATGGTGAAATATATCCTGTTAGCAGTTGGTGCTGTGTGTGTCATAGGCACTTTGGTACTGCTGATCAAGAGAAAGCTACTCGTTCGCTGGGGTATTTCCCTGATTGTCTGTGGATTAATTCTGGCGGTAGTCGGCGGCGGCTGGATTCAAATGGAGCATCAACAAAAAGTGAAGGACTACGGCTGTATCTATCTGGCACTGCGATATCTGGAAGAGAACAATACCGATGAGGCGGCACTCCGTCTCAGGCGGACATCTCTACAGGATAGCTTTTATTTGCTAACAGCACAGGTTGCGCTGGACCAGCTGCGGAACAATGACACTATGGCGCGGGTGCGGCTGGACATACTGCAAAAGAAAAAGAACCTGAGTACCAAGGAAGAGAATGGAATTGACGAATTGCGCACCTGGACGCCGGAGAAGGGGAGTCACGCTGCTCAAGTGCTGAAGGAGATGCTTCCGCTCACTCAAAAGCAGATAGAGGCATTGGACAAGCAGTTTGAGGTGGAACACGGTGTTCTTTCTGGCGAAGATGAGCATGGAGCAGACTATAAAGCGGAGACGCTCCGCTTGGAGATTGATCAGGCAATTGGCCGCCAGGAGCTGGGGACTGCCCTTGATCGGGCCATCGAACTGGTGGGCCTGTCGTCTTCTGCGTCGGATCGGCTGCTGTTGGCATCTGTGGTGGCAGAGGTCACCTATTCAAATGGTGAAATGACGACAGAGCAATTTACAGCCTATGCCCCAGGCAGCGCAGCTAAACAGGACACATGGGTGGAGGAGACGGACGAACTCACTGACGAGTATGAGCGTCTGCGGAGAAAGTTGGAAGTAGTGCAGCTGGATCTGAAGAGTGCGGACGAAGCACAGGCGGAGAAATTGACCGGTGAAGAGGAAAAGCTGAGTCAGCAGGCGGAGGAGGCGCAGCTGCGCGCAGAGAATGTCTTTGCCTATCGGGCGTTGAATTCCATTGCGGATATCCATACGCTGAAGGCACAGGTGGTGCGGGCAAAGCTGTACTTTGCTGTTCGAAGCTATCAGCAGGCCATTGATACGCTGTGTGAGACGGCGACCTCGGTGCAGGCGGCATTTTCCCCCGATAAAAATCTGACCAATTCTCTAAAAATGGTGCAGACGGCCTATGCTGATGAAAACAGCATCGGTACGGAAACAGAGGAATTCAAAAGTGACGTGCTGGTGTTGATGGGCAGCGTCCATCCGGAGTTAATGCATTTCAGCACGAGTCCGCTGTCAAAGGCGTTCAGCGAGCGGATTGTGGATGATCAGAAACGATATGGCGATGGATTGTATGTAATCGGTTTGGATCAGAGCGAGTATCCCATTGTCCACGTGCGGCTGGGCGGAAGGGAAAAGGTCATTGACCGCATTGCCAGCAAGGACAAGATTGCGCTGTCTGACACTAGAACCGCAGTCTCTTCATTTGCGGTGGACAAACAGACGGGTACGGAGCCCCACAACAGCATTTGCTTTGTGGTGGATACCAGCGGCAGTATGGGCGGACAGCCTTTGCAAGATGTCCGGGACGCACTGGACCGCTTCTTGGACAATGCGGAATCCCGCACGGAAATGGCGCTGGTTCAGTTTGAGGATAGTGCCACAACCGTGGTGGGGCTGACGATGGATGCCAGCCAAATCCAAACGGGTGCTGCGGCGATGAGTGAGGGCGGAGGAACCGATATCAATTCCGGCATCCGGGAGGGTACACAGGTATTGGCAAATGCGGATGGAAACCGCACCATGCTGTTGATGACCGATGGACAGAGCGAAGTGGACATGGATGTGGTGCGAGAAGCTGAAAAACAGCAAATTACCATCTTCACCATTGGCTTCGGCGACGTTAATGACCAAATGCTGACGGAGATTGCTGAGACCTGCGGGGGACAGTATCTGCGGGCGGAGGACTCCACAGAGCTGTCCAGCGTATACAACAGCCTGCAGGGCATCATCGGAAACACGGTGACGCTGACCTATACGGCGGAAACTCCGGAGGAGACTGCACGGTATTTTTACCTGCAGGATGAAACTTCTGGCCTGAGTGTGCACAAAGAGTATACGCCAAGTGAGGAGAAAACGGAGGAGACTGCGGCGGTTCAGGTGGATGACACACCGGTGCTTCAGTCCCGAGAATCACTGAATAGTCTACTGCAGAGTCAGCAGATGACATTTCAGACGAAGATCTCCGGCAGCGGATTGGATCAGGTGGTTTCCGCTAAGCTGGGCAACTTGGACTGTACACTCATCGATCAGAACTCCGACTGTCTGTATTTAAATGTGCCCGCCACGGTCAGCGATGGCGTGTATGATTTGGAGCTGGGAATAGATGGCGGCGATACCATAACCTTGACGGACTGGTTATGGATTGGCAGCGATGTGACGTTATACAACTACCACGCGGGCGGGTTGAATATTCGAGCCAATCAGAAAGCGCTGCTGATGTCGGATGGACGACTGGCGCTGGGAGAGAGCGTGACGTTGAGGGATTACGTGCAAACCACAGATACCACAGATGCAGCACGGGTCGGCATGCTGTCAGTCGATCTGGACGGCATTTTGGTATTTGAATCCGTCACACTGCCGGATAGTATGTCTGCCGGAGACGGGGAGCCGATCCAGCTGGGAAATGAGGGAACGGCCTATATTCGCGGTACACTGCGCGTCAACGGAGAGGACAAAGCATATGACAGTCGGACTGATCAGACGATTTATTCCGGTGCCATGACCCTGCATTACAGCCAGACGGAGAGTAACATCACGCCGGAGGAGGGAACCACATGAGAAGGCGGATAAAGAAACTGCCCATTGTGCTGCCGGTTTTGCTAATGGCGGTTTTGCTGACCACCGCCGGCGTCCGCATTTATTTGAACCGAAGCGATGAGATGACCCATACAGATTTGGGCGAAAAGTATCTCAATAGTATGAATTACACCAATGCTGCAGCAGAATTCATCACCAGTCTGTCGGAAAATCCAACCGATGCCGACGCACGGCTGGGACTTGCGCGGGCATATCTTTCTATGGGGGAAACCGAACTGGTGCCCGAGATTCTGCAACCACTGACGGACAATCAAAATTCGGGCGCCTACCGTCTTCTGGTTGATTTAAACACACAAAGTGGCAATACGGGACAGGCTTTGCTGAATGCTGAAAAATTGGCGAATCAGACAGATGCAGATAAGGATTATGCGCTGCTGGACCAGCTGCTGGGACAGGTTTTAGAGAAGCCGCATAGCTATGCGGTGGGGACAGATCAGACATTATATCTATCAGACGGACAGCTGTATGCAAAGGGGAAAAACACCTTGGGACAGCTGGGGTGCAGTCAGTCCTTGGGCGAAGAACAAACGGTGGACACGGCGGTTTCTGCTGATTTTCCCGGTACGGCGAGCCGAGTTTACTGTGGCGGACGAACCAGTTATGTGGTGGATATGGCGGGTAATCTGTGGGCTGCAGGCGAAAACCGCTGGGGCCAACTGGGAATTAGCAGCGCCACAATGAGCGTGGCGGCAGGCTGGACAGAAATCATAGAAAGCGGAGATGTGGCATCGGTGGCTGGTCTGCCGGGTAAAATGTATGTGCTGCGAACAGATGGCAGTTTATGGTATGCGGGTCAGGGCGGCAAAATGGCACTGACACGGGTGCAGGCTTTCCGACAGGTTTCGGCGCTGGCGGCGGATGACACCTCCGTGACGGTGCTGAGCGTGGATGGCAAACTGTACCGCAGCAGTGGAAATTATAAAGAATGGAAAGTTGTTGCAAAAAACGTCAGACAGTTTTCGTCCTATCAGGGAGTTTTGACTTGGGTGACGGCGGATAATCAGGTCTGCACAGAGAATTACAGCATGCTCCTGCCAGGGACCTGGCAAGAGGGAAAAGACGGCATAATTCCTGATTTTACCGTGATGCAGCTGGTTGCTGACGGACAGGGTCTCCTGTTGCAGGGAACGGACGGCGCAGTCCGGCGGCTGTATCAGGGAACTGTGACAGAGGACAAGAATTTGACCGTTACTGCTATGTACATAGCTGGAGACTGCGCGGTGATCGAAACTGCGCAGGGAGTCCAGTGCTGGGATTTATCGCGCTCTTTGCCAGAAGCGGCACAATAGCAGGACGAGGTCATCCAATTTATCAAACAAGGAGTTTGTTTTCATGTATTGTAGAAAATGTGGCAAAGAGATTAAAGCGGGCAGCAAATTTTGCCCGTATTGCGGGACTGCTGTCCAGCGGGCGGTTCCTGCCAGCAAACCGCAGGAGAATCCTGCGGTTCAGCAGCCCGTTCAGCAGTTCAAACCGCTGGATCAGGATGAAACGGTGCTGCTGCAGCCGGATAAGCCGGTAGAGCAGTATGTGCAGGAGCCGGCAGAGTCGGCGATGCAGCTGCCTGTTCAGCAGCCAGTGGCGCAGTCGGCCCGGAAGACGATAATGCCGCCCCCACCGGTCGGCGGCCCCGGCAGACCTAGCAGTCCGTCACCGGAGAAACCAAAAAAGAAGCGGCCGGTGCTGCCCGTAATTCTCTGCGTATTAATTTTGCTGCTAGCCGCGGGTACAGCTGCCGCCTATTTTACCGGTTCGCTGGATGGTTTGCTGAACAGGGAGGAGACAACTCAGTCTGAACGGGAGGACGAGAATTGCGTCACCTCAGAGAAAGCGGAACCGGATGAGGAGCAGGATCAGGAATCGGTGGCCGCCGCCTCTTCGGAACCAGTGGAGCATTCTGCTGGGAGCGCGGCTGTCAAGGAGACTCCGGAAAGCACACAGGAAATTCAGGTCGTGTGCAGTGGGTCCACAGCGGAGTTAACGCTGCGGAATTGGGAGAGTGGAAACTGGGCAGATGTATTGAACTGTCAGGCTGACATCGGCTCCAATGGCATCTCCACGAAAAAAGCCGAGGGTGATCATTGCACACCGGCAGGAACCTATCATCTGCTGTTCGGCTTTGGCACGGCCAGCGCATCGTTTTCTATTCCATATACGCAGATCTACGAGGGGGATGTATGGGTGTGCGATCCCGCTTCGGCCTATTATAATACGTTGCAAAGCGATGCAGCGCCGTATAAGGACTGGACCGCAGCTGAAAATATGTACAAGAAGTTCACGGGTAACAAGTCCATTGCCTGCATCTGCTTTGATTTCAATGGCGACTGCGAGACAGGAGAAACTGCCGTTGCCAACGGTGGTTCAGCTCTGTTTATAGATGGTGTTGGCGTCAACGGTGATATGACCTCCGGTTACGGCGATATTAAGATTTCCGCGATGGATATGACGAAACTGCTGCAAAAACTGGATATCACGCAGAACCCAACGATTACGATTAGCTGATATGAAGAGTGGACATCGTCTGGGGGGACTGGTGGTTCTGGCTTTACTTGCGGTATCGGTATACGGCTATCTGGCCATCCGACCAAGCTGTGCTGTGCAGCTGTACGCAACAGCGGCTGGAACGACGGCAGAAAGCGCTTCAGCTGGCTCGGAACTTGCAACCATCAAAACGCCGGAGAGTACCATTGCGGCAGAGAAGAATGGTGAGGAATCGGAGCTTCCTGAGGATACTCCGATTCCTCAGGAAGCTCCGAAGCAGTCAGTGGGAGAGCAGCCGCCAGAGTTTTTAAAGCTGCTGGGAATGGCTGGGAGAGAACCGGAAGCACTGACTGCTGGGCAGTTGGTGGTTGCAGCTGCCGATGGTACGGACGCTGCAATCTATGCGTTCCAAAAGGGAGATGACGCTATTTGGACATTAGTGCTGGACGGAGCATCGGGTCATGTGGGAAAGAAAGGTGTCACGGCGGACAAGGCAGAGGGTGACCTGAAAACACCGCTGGGGCTGTATTCTATTCCGGTTGCCTTCGGGATTCAAGGAGACCCAGGCTGCCAGTTGACCTATCGGCAGGTGACGGAGAACAGCTGCTGGGTAGATGATCCTGCATCGGTCTCTTATAATCAATGGGTAGAGAATACATCGAACAGGGACTGGGACAGCGCTGAGCATTTGATTGACTATACTGAGCAGTATGCCTATGGGTTTGTCATCGGCTACAACCAGAATCCAATTATTCCGGGTGCCGGCTCCGCCATTTTCTTCCATTGCGGTTCCCGCGCTACCGCCGGCTGTATCTCAGCGTCGGAGGACACAGTGGTCGCGCTGCTGCGCTGGCTTGACCCTGCCATGTCTCCGGAGATTCTTATTGTAAACGCCGGTTAGGAATACGAGGTATAAAAACTGACGTTCGGCATGGACAACAATCGAGATATTCCCCCGATACTCTTTACGACAGGAATACAACAAAATGAGGAGAGATATCATAGAAGTGCAGAGGTCAAACACCCCAAAATGTGATAGAATTATCAGAAGAATGACGGGTGTTTGAAATGTGCAAATATGAAGTCATGGAATGACTGATATGCGTCTACAAATAAAAAAAGCTAGATGCATTTACTTGGGAGTAATTTGGGAGTAGTTTTTTCAAAAAGGAATAGTAAGAGGCTTAATAAAGTGCAATGTTTTTTCGGAAAATCATTGCTATATAAGGGCTTTGACTTTAAGAGAACTGTGTTCGTCATGTAAAAATGTTAGCAAAGGGGGTGCGGACGGGACAATCCCAAACTTTGTGTAAACCTCCGATGTGGTGTAGAATAGAAGCACCACATTGGAGGTGTTATTATGGCCAGAAAGAATCGTAGTCCCGAAGAAAATGAGCGCAGGGCAAAAATCCGTGAGCTGCTACAGGCAAGCAATATCAGCAGCATGAATGACATCCAGAACCTGTTCAAGGAGACGATTGCTGAATTCATGGAAAACGGTCTCGATGGAGAACTGGATGACGAGCTGGGCTACAGCAAATATGATTACAAAAACAAGGACACCGATAATAGCCGGAACGGGCACAGTAGCAAGACGTTACGCACCAGCTTCGGCGATGTGAAAGTTGCTGTCCCACGGGATCGGAACGGCGAATTTGAACCGCAGCTTTTGAAGAAAAACCATACCAGCATCAGTCAGAATATCGAAGAAAAGATTCTGCCCATGTATGCAAAAGGCATGACAACCAGTGATATTGAAACAGGTGGCAGAGCACAAGGATGCCATTGCGGCGGTTTGCAAGAAGGTCAGTGGAAATCTGAATATCAAGCCGGCAGCAGACAAACGCGTGGTCTCCCTCAACAAGGAGCTGTTCCTTGGCGAAGATTTCAAGGCACTCTGGGATCAGATTAAGTACAAGACTACCTACCGAGTGGATTTTGAAACTGAGGTGTTGATTGAAAAATGCTGCGATATGTTGCAGCAGGGGTTGAATGTAAGTGCAGCCAAGCTTCTGTACACCAAGGCAAAGGTCAGTGTTTCCGAGGGTGGCGTAGATGCTGCAGAGACTCAGCGACTTTCCGTTTTGACTAGTACAGCGAAAGAGCAGCTGCCGGACATCGTGACTTATCTGCAAAATCGCACCAATCTTACCCGCAAGACCATTGTGGAGATTTTGACCCGCAGCAAAACGCTTGAAACCTTCAAAAAGAACCCGCAGGCCTATATGGAAGACGCTGCAAAAATCATTTCCTCCGTGATGCGGCTGCTGATTGTGGACGGCATCAAGTATACCAAACTTGGCGACAGCGAGTACTATGCGCAGGAATTGTTCAATTCAGAAGAACTGACTGGGTATCTAGCTCGGAATATGATCGAGAGCCACCGCTTTGTCTACAACTATGTTGTGTACGACAGTGAAAATGAGAGAGACTTTGCCGAAAGCTTTGAGCGCAACGAGAGCGTCAAGGTCTATGCCAAACTGCCCGACTGGTTCAAAATCTCCACGCCGCTTGGTAGCTATAACCTGGACTGGGCTGTGGTCATTGAAGATAACGGCCAAAACAAACTATACTTCGGTGTGGAGACCAAGGGCAATATAAGTTTTGATTCACTTCGCCCAACAGAATACTATAAAATTCAGTGTGGTGAAAAACACTTTGAGGCATAGGGAGAAGCGGCACAATTTGTGAGCGCGGACCATTTCAAGCAAGTTATGGAGAGCAGTACTGGATGAGAACCCGTACAACATCGGCGGGGCATCATTTCAGCTTCCATAGAAAGCCGACATCTGCATAAATCTTGATGGCTTCAAATCCCTATTAAATAAACAACAAAGCCCCCATAATAAAAGCTCTCATTTATCAGCCTTTTTCTACTTAACTGTCCTTATTGACATGTTGGCAAATTAATATTGAATTACGCAGGGGGTACAGTTTTCTGTGTAACTTTTGATACTTTCCTAACAAGCTTATAAAGAAGCTTCTTAGGAGGATCGTTATGAGCAAAAAGGTAATTCAAAAGCGCACGGCTGTTTACGAACTGGAACCAGACGGGTATTCCATTCATACATTTGAATTGTCCATGAAACTTTCAGGCTATCAAATGACCATGATTGCCAATGCACTTTACGGCAAGCAGGAACAAGAGCCTCCAAAGAAAGCGTGGATGTATCCATCAAAAGATAATATGCATGTCTGCACCCGTTATAAAAAGCAAGGAATTGGCCGCATAACGTTTATTGACAATCGAAGATCATTTGAAAAGGATTTTTGCTACCTGTATATGGTCATTAATCCGCGGCTTCTTATTGAACCAGGTACATCCTATCGTGGTATCCTCCCGCCGACCAAAGAAAGCATAAAGGAAGTTGAAAAGGCTTTTTCAAAACTGTTCGAGAAATCTCCGTTTGAAAGCAATATCAACGCCTATCAATTGCGCCGGGTGGACTTATGTACGAATCTGCACTGTGGTCATAAAAAGATTTTCCGTGAGACAGTAAGGGTACTTCGAAAACTGCCAACCCCGCCGAAATATAAGCGGCAAGGCAGTGAATTAAAAGATAAAAAAGAAGCGCGGAATATGAACAAGCACTATCTCCACTTTGGCTGTGATTTCAAAGACTTGGTGATCTACGACAAAAGTTACCAATTGGTTGAGAACGGGCTTGTTATGGCACGTGAGGAACTACCGGACGGCGTATTGCGTTTTGAAGTGCAGTATCAGAGAGAGTACATTCGCAGGACTGAAAAATCTACCGGCTATGACCGGACAACCGATTTGCTCTGGTACTTCATGAAAAACAGCGAGGCATTGCTATGTAATAATTTCGCCCGGAGCTTTCCGGACGTTACCTTTTGCCGCATGGATGAAATTGAAACGCGCGTCGCTGAATCCAATTTCAAAAAGAACACCAAGGCGGCCATGCTGCGGCTGGCGCAGTTGCTTCAGCGGAAGCAGAGCGTGGACAAGGCCCTGAAGGAGCTTGAAAAGGAGGGCGTTTCCACTAACGGCCTGTTGGATCGGTTTACCGAATTGGGGATCAGCCCAATTCCGCTGTGGCAGAACTTCTGCGCGAAACAAATTCCCGGGCCGGTGGAGCTGCTGCGCGAGTGTTCAGCGGGAGAAATTTCTATCGCATACGAAAAAATCAAGTTCAAGTAAGATGTGGCGAAACAACCCCGCTATCAGCCAAAATTGATTTGTATTTTTGCTCACAATATGATACATTCTAAGCAAGTAGAAACGGGGAACGCTGAGTAGACAGGAGGGACGGCATGATTTATACAATTGAAGAAATTCGGGGGCGCATACGCCCAATTGCGGAAAGCTATCACCTGAAGGCTGTCTATCTCTTTGGCTCGTATGCAAGAGGTGAAGCAAAGGAATGCAGCGACGTCGATCTTTTAGTGGATACCTCAGGCACGCCGCTGAAAAGCCTATTGTCGTTGGGAGCACTTTATTGTGAGCTTGAAGAGGCTTTCCAGAAGCCGATTGACCTTATTACGGTCAGTTCCATCGAACAGCCTATCCGGATGCCCAGTGAGGTTGACTTCCGGGAAAACATTCGTCGAGAAAGGGTGAGTCTCTATGCTGTCGCCTGATTTACAGCGGTTAAAACACATTCGGGACTATTGCACAGAAATTGAGAAAACAATTGACCGATATGGAGACTCATTTGAAGTATTTGATCGGGATGCAGACTTTCAAAGATCAATATCATTTTCTATCTTACAGATAGGGGAACTGAGCGGCGGTTTATCCGCAGAATACCGGCAGTCTACTGCTGATCGAATTCAGTGGGGGCCAATCAAAGGAATGCGAAACTTGGTTGCCCACAGCTATGGCAATATGAGCCGGGATGTCATTTGGGAAACCGCAATAACGGACATTCCAGTTTTAAAGCAGTTCTGCGAGGAACAGTTGCGTAAAGCAAGCGAATGAACTGCAAAAGTTTTCCCTTTAGTTTTCCCTTTAGCGGTCAAATTGGTCAGATACGAGAAGGCAGAAAACGGGACGAAAAAGAACGATTTTAGGGATAAACAAGGGGCATTGAGCTGGGAAAACACGAGAAAAAACGGAACTTGAGCAGTTCAAATCCGGGTGTCACCTCCAGAATGAATCTGAGGCAGAGACACAAAGAAGTGTGTCTCTGCCCGGATTCAGAACAGTTTGGATTTATAGATCATGTTTGGTAGACGATAGCCGTTGCTGCGGCTATTATCGAATAAAGTGTTTTGAATTTTTTCAAGGTGCATGGGTGTTTGAGGTAAAAGGTTCTTCCCGAAAGGGGAGAACCTTTTGCTTTACCTCAAAACACAGCCGCACCTTGTTTTATAAGGATCAGTACGGTCGCCGGCTTGCCGCCAGCCGCACTGTTAGATCAGCCCCCGGCTCAATTAAAGCCGGGGGCTTTTGTTATATCCAAACTCAAAAAATACAGGAGGAAAAGAAAATGAAGAAATTGGGAATCTCCAGAACCCGAGAGCTCCTGAAGCGAGAGCTCGGCGTCAGCGCCGCCAACCTAAAAATGCCGCCAATGATGAATCAGAACCCTAAATATCCCTGGTATGAGCTGCGGGCTGGTAATCTTCTGGTAGAGCTGGGCAGTACCGTGGAGCTGGATAACATTATGATCCGGCTGAGCACGAGTTTCAATGATGGCCGGGGCGGAATTAACCGCTATTTTTACGGCGATACGCTGGAGGAAGCTCCGGAATTTATTGAAAGCGATCGCTGGGAAGAAATTATGGAGAAAGCGGAGAGCTGTGAGTACAGCCGGGAGACTATGCAGCGCAATTTAATCTGCTTGGAGAAAGATGCCAGAAAAGCCTGCTGGAAGCATACAGAGACGGTGCGGTTCCGCAGCGTTGCCGCCGATCAATGTGCGCAGGCAGCGCGGCAGTCCCTTGATGAACATCTGGAGCTTGGAGAATAAATGCAGGAGGTAATCTATGAGTAAGAAAAAAGGCAGCCGGAAAATGTTCCCTTTGCCAGTCACCCTATGCTTTTATGACGACAGTGGCTGCTATTTTGGAAAAGCCCTAACAGGCACCATTACCTGCCATAATCGTAACAATCACCATAATTTTTGAGCAGTCAAGAACCGTGCAGAATGTGAACACCCAAAATCTGGGGCTTATGCGGCCAGGCCTCTGGCGGCCTGACGATATGTGGCCGGCGGCAGGCCGCCGGGGTTAGCGGTGTAGATTTGCCGGCGGTTATAGTAGGTCATGATGTACCGGAACACGATGCTCTTAACCTGTGCCATGGGCATCTGCTCCGTCCGGATTCGATAGAGTTTTTCTTTCTTCAGCGTAGCAAAAAAGCTCTCCATCCTGGCGTTGTCGTAGCAGTGTCCCGTACCGCTCATACTTTGAACTGCACTGTATTGCGCCAGCACCTTCCGAAATGAGGAGCTGGTAAATTGGCTGCCGCGGTCGCTGTGCAGGGTCATTCCATAGGCTCCCTGCGCCTGGCAGGCAGACCGAAACGCCCGGATACACAGCTCCTTCTTCATGTTGTCATCCATGGCAAGACCGACGATCTCTCCGTTATAACAGTCCAGAACTGCCGCTATGTACAGCTTGCCGTCCTGACACTGGATCTGCGTGATATCTGTCAGCCACTTCCGGTTAGGAGCGTCTGCGGTAAAGTCCCGGTGAATCAGGTTCTCCGCCTTCTGCGCAGGGGTGCCGAGGAGCGCGATGGCAGGCCTTCACGTTTCATGGCCCGCCGTACGCTGCTGCGGCTTACCGCAATACCGCGCTGCATAAGCGCCAGGAGAATTCGGCCAACGCCATAATTGTCATTGTCCGGATTTTCATTGTAAATCTCCTGCCACGGTTTTGGCTTGCCAGCCGACTGCAAAGAGCGGTAGTACCCGGACTCACTGACTTTCACAACCCGACACATGGCATGAATGCAGAACCGCTCACGGCGCAGCGTGATGTACTCATACAACCGCTCCGGCTTTACCGTTTCCGGTCTTTGGCGAAAAAAACCAGCGCATCCTTGAGAATCTCATTGGCTTTCCGCAGCTCCGCGATTTCCTTTATTAGCCGGCGTTCGTTCTCGGAAAGCGGTGCGTCGCGGCGAATGCCGCTGCCGACGAAGGCGTGATCTCCGAAGGCCTTTCGCTTTTGCCGCCACTCCGCCAGAGAGTAGTACGGAATGCCCAGCTGTGCCGCCGCCTGCTTCACGCCGATTTCATCGGACAGCTTGACCGCTTCTTCTTTGAATTCCTTATCATATTTGCGCATTGCAAACACCACCTTATTCTTTCTTTGATTCTATCACATTTGGGGTGTTTGTCCTCTGCACTTCTATGATATCCCTCCATTGGAGCTCAGGAGTTCCGTGCTAACGTGAATAAAAAGCCTATTACGGGAGCTATCAGTTACGACGATAATATAAATAGTTATACAGAGTCCTTCTCCATTGACTTTGAAAACTATGCCACTGTATTTTCTGCTGACAGCGATGCTGATATTTTACACGAGGACATGAAGAAGCAAACGGTAGAGCTGACCAAAATAGCAAAGGAATTGGAGAAAGGGCGGCAGGAATTTTCTAAAGCTAGTATAAGCGCAGAGTAATTTGATAATTTGCAAAAAGAGACCACCTACCCCTAAGAATTAGTGAGTAGGTGGTCTCTTTTTACGCAAAGGTCAAAACCCAACTTAATGACATTGGCCAAGGGCTGGGCTTTTTCATATGCGTACGGTAGAATGGACAAGGGTGATGCAAGATGGTGAAGTGCGGGAAAATAAATCGGGGAGTACCGGAAATGGTGGGGCCATCGTACTGTGCGGGCAACGGCCGGCACGGTGTGAACCCGGTGGAAGAAATGAACGCCCAATAACCATGAAGGGTACCATAAAGGGTGGAATACGGCCATGATTCCTATGTTGCCTCTGTGATCTGCGAATACGAGAAGAGGTCGGTTTACGCAGCGGCATAAACCGGCCTCTTTGTATGCCTGAAAAAAACTGCCGGTTTTCCGTATGGACGGGTGCTGTCGGATTCAGCCGAGGGCTGTCCGGATGCGGGCCTGCTCTGACGTAGTACAGATGTCCAGCGTCTTGTCAAAGGTCAGCGGGTCCGCTTGGTACAGCGCAGAGAGCACGTCTTTCAGCCCGTCCGCAATCGTACCCTCCGATTTGGAATAGGACAGGTAAAGGTGGAGAAGTCGCTGGTCCCGAAAGTCCTGCTGTTCCCCCGCCGCCGCTTTCAGCAAAGCGGCCTTCAGCGGAGTCCACCAGTCCGAGCCGTATTCGTTCCGGCCCAGTACACCCCAGGTGTCGGCGGTGAAGCCCCCAGCGCAGGAGAGAAGAGTTTCATTGTCTACCGTACGCCTGGCCATCAGGTCCAGCACCAGCTGCTGTGCCAGGACATTTTGCGCCGTGTAGGCGGTGTCCACCCCGTCGGTCTCCGCAAAGCTGCCTGCGGCAGGGTTCGGGTCGTTGTACCAGCCCGATTCTGTCACGAACGACTCCGCCGCGCCCAGCGGAGTGAGCTGCCGCATCTCCGCATCTATCCCGGAGCCGGCCTCGCAGCATTGCTGCAGGCGGTTATAATACTCCACCGCCGTAATGTTTTCCTGCTCGATTACATCAAAGCTCGGAAAATATGGATAGCAGTTACCAAACTCATCGTACCACCGCTCCACGCACCAGACGCTGTCTTCCCCCGGCCTGATGGACTGCGTAGGTTGGGAGAGGACCAGAGTGTCGTACAGGGACTTATCGCTGTCAAAGGTATAGTAGGGGTAGTATTTGATATAGGCGTGGGCCGAGTTATAAGTAAAGTCCTGATTCAGAAACTGGTCGTCGCTGTAAGCGGTGAGGCCGTTGCGGGAGATCATGTCCGCCCGGACGGCGTCACCCATGTCGCAGAGTTCTTCCCAATTTTTCCACGCGTCGCTCTGCGTGTCAATCTTACCGTCACTTGAGTAAAATTGCACGTCGGTGGCGGTGGAGAAAACGTAATATTCGTCATATACCGGCGCGGTATATTGGCCGACGTTGCCATATTGGCCGTCGCCATCTGTCCCAGACACCGCAAAGGCGAACTCTTCGCTCCGATCACCGCAGATATACTGTTCATACTGGGCACGGGTCAGCCGCCGAATGGTAAAGAGCCAGCCCACACCCTCCGATATACCGTCCGCCTTCCCCGCCTCCACGGATCCCTTTTCACTCACCCGGATCAGGGGCAGCCCGTAGGTTTCGCTGTACTCCGACGAGTCGAATTCCGTCTGGACAATGAGTTGGTCCGCATATTTGGCCGGAAGCCCGATTTTCACACCCTTGCAGATATAAACCGTCATTTCCTCTGTGGATTTCTCCTTTTCCAGCACCTGAATAGCCTCCGGCGTGAAGCGCAGGTATGCGGGACTTTCGGGGCCGTTTTGAATGGATTGGTAAAAAATGGGCAAAATGGCGTCCTCCTGATCGAATTCCTTCACGCCGGATACCGTCCAATCCGGCAGAACATCCCGAATGAGGCCGTTTACATCCGCCAGATACAGCTTGCCTTCCCGCTCAAAATAGTAATAGCTCTCGTTTCCGTGATAGTACCAAAGGAGTTCCTTTGTCCCGTCGCCGTTCAAATCCCCCTCGGTGACATAATTGGCGCACTCCGCCAGCAGCTGAGGTGATCCGTCCTCGTCCAGGTAGTAATAATCATACGCCGTATACGCGGCGCCCCGGGGGCAGACGATTCGGAATCCGTCGTGGCCGAACACGTCCTGAAAGGGGTCCGCGGAATAGCAATCGGTGTAGCAATTGTCCTCCCGGGTGAACCGAGTGAGGGTGTCGCCGCGTTTCAACGCCCAGTACTTATCGCCGCTCTTGTCCCGGTAGCACAGCACCTCCGTACCGTCCGAGAGCGTGAGGATGCCGTCTTTCCCGGTGCCGTCCGGCAGGATTTCCGTAATATCCGAGGCGGAAACCTCCGCAGGCGTCACGGTCTGATTCTCCGGCGTATACGCTTGCACATCTTCCAGTGGCACGGTGCCGGTGAGCTTGTAGCCCACCGGCAGATCCGGTGTCACAGGTTCGTCCGTTCCGGCGGCGCTGTCGGAGGACGGCTTTGGGCCGGTGAACGTACAACCCGCGGCCATGCAGACGGCCAGCAGCAGACAAACGGCAGCAGTAGCAGCGGTTTTTGGCCGCTTGGCGAGCAGGGTGATCCGCTCCCGGAGCCCCCGCTTCCCGGATGTCATGGTGGTGGCGCAGCTCAAAAGGCCGGCGGGGTCCCGCCGCTGGGATACCATGCTCAGCAGCGTCCGGCCGTAATCTATACGCTGCTCCTCCCCCAGGCGGCGGATGGTATCCTCGTCGCAGCAGAGCTCCGCGTCCCGGCGGCTTACGATCGCCGCCAGCCAGACCAGCGGATTATACCAGTGGAGCGCCAGCGCCACGCCCCGAAGAAGACTCCACCAGTGATCGCCGTGGCGGAAGTGTGTCTCCTCATGGGTCAGGATCTGCCCCAGCCGCGTCTCGGTTGCCACCGCCTCCTGAGTGAGGTAGATGGCAGGGTGTACCAATCCGAACAGACAGGGCGAGGGCAATCCCTCTGCAAGATATACAACAGGAAGCTTCGCACCCTCCGTCTGGAACAGACGGCGCACCCGCCGCAGCCGCCGTGCAAAGAGGAAATTTGAGATGAGCAGCGCGGCAGCGACGGCCAGCACACCCGCCAGCCAGACTGTAAGGAGAGCGGTTTTTACTGTGAAACCCGGCGCGGGATGCGACTGCGATTGCGCGCTGCTTTGGGGGACGGACGCCGCCGGCAGGCTTGCCTGCACGGTCGTGTGGGATTTTGGTTCGGACGGTGAAACTGCGTCCGGTGGGGTTGGACTTATGGACGCGGTTGTGACGTGTGAAACCGCTGCGGGCGGCACCGCGTTCATGACGCTCAGAGGGCTGCTCAGCGGGTTCACCGGCACCAGCAGCCGCACCAGCACCAGCAGCCACAGCGCGTACTGGAGACGCAGGCGGATGCGGCCCTTCAGCGCCGTCCGCAAAGTGAGGACAACGGCAATCAGGACAGATGACGTAACGATCCAGCCGATCATTTCTCCGCCTCCTCGGCCTTTTTCAAAATGGCATACAGCTGATTGATCTCCCCCCTGGTCAGCTCCTGCTGTTCCACAAGAGAGCTCATCATCATGCCGACGCTGCCACGGTATACCCGCTTCACAAAACTCTTTGTCTCCTGCCGGACGGCGTCCTCCCGGCGAATCCCCGTTGCATAGTGTTTCGGCTTCTCTGACCCGGTGCAGGTCAGAAGGCCCTTTTTCTCCATCCTGGACAGCATGGTCATGGTGGTGCTTTTTGCCCACCCCACCCGGTCATGCAGCCGCGCCACCAACTGCATCGCCGTCTGCGGCGCCTCCTCCCAGATGCACTCCATCACGTTCCACTCCGCGGCCGTCAGATTCACGTTGTCACTTGGCACAGCCATCGCCTCCTGTTAAGTTTACAATGTAGACCTTATTATAGCAGAGAGGTCTGCGAAGTCAACCTTATTTTGATTACAAACGGTAAAATATTGTTTCATTTTAGAACCGCGTGCTTTTCCTTTCATTTGTAACTAATTTGTTTCTACTTTGCGAAAAGAATGTGGTAATTTGATCCTATAAATCAAAAGTTACCACATAAGGGAGGAACCTATGAGACGGATGACATCCATTCTGCTGGCAGCCCTTTTGCTTCTGGGACTCGCCGGCTGTAAAGAGTCCGGAAAGGGGCCGCTGCCGGCGCAAAGTGTGCCCACGGAACAGGCGCCGACGCAGGAGGAAATCGCTGGGGCTTACGAGACAGCCGCGGAAGCGTACGACTGGTTCAGTTTGACGACCATGCCCCTGGACACCGGGGATAGCAAGAAGGTGGGGGAGGCTGTCTACAACCGGGTGAACCTACCTGGGATTACCTCTCTGGCGGAACTGAAGGCATACTTAAATACCCTTTTTGTCCCGGAGCTGACGGAGAGCCTGTTATCATCGACCCCGGATCACTACCGGGACTTTAACGGCGTGCTCTACGCCAGAAGCGCCGACCGGGGAGAGAACATCTACTTTCAAGGTAAGTACGTGAAAGCTGAGCAGAGGAATGATACTCACTGGGACGTGACAATTACCTTTTATGGGAATTTCACCGACAATTCCGTCCCCGATGCTCCGCAGGTCACCATCGGATATTCCAAGACCGTACTGGACTATGAAAAGACGGACACGGGCTGGCGGTTTGCCACTTTCTGTCCCTCGGACAATCTGGATGACAATGCCGATACGATGTATACGTTCACCTATGATTTCGATACCTTTGACCATACGGATTTTGATAAATACGGCGACTTTGAGCTCTGCTGCTACTTTCTGAATACCGACGGAGCGTTTTCCGAGATGTCGGATGCGTTGGCTTATCGCTTCGTGAAAAACCCGGAGCGAGTGATGAGGTCTCTGGTTCTTGTGGAGGAGAGTCCTTGGGAGCGCAAGGACAGCCTGATTTCCGGAATCGGCTACGACGCGGTCGGGTTTTCGGCGTACGGTGACCGGACGGAATTTGAGAAGCTCCTGAAAAACCACGCCGCGCCGCAGTCCGACGCGGAAGCGTCCGTGTGGGAACTGATATCCGCCGCCTATCAGGAGGGCTCGGCAAATGCGGAGGAAGATACGGTGACGCCTGAGCAGGAGTTTACGCTGGGCCCGCTGAGCGAGGATCCGGGCAATGATAAACTTCAGTTGGGCCCACAGGAGGGAACCTTTCCCTGGGGCTTTGAACTGGCCGGGACGCCCGTGGCGCAGGAGGGCGGAGAGGGCTACGGACAGATTTATGAGGTAACCTGCGGGGATTATCTGACGCTGCGCTATATAGAGACGGACGACGGGCAGCAGATACTCTACTCCATGACCACCACCGCCGCACAGCCCACCGCCCTTTGGACCCACCGGGGCGTCTATTGCGGTTACTCGGAAGCCGATTTGAAGGAACACTACCCCGATGAGCTGATTTATCTGGATGCAGACCATGTAAACCCGACCTACGGGTCGCTTGGCGCGGCATACGACGGTGCGTGGGTCTATGAACCCGGCGGTGAGGCGGGATGCAGGCACATTCTCTTTTTCATGAAGGACGGTGCCGCGGTTGCTATCGAGGTGGCCGACCTGATAGACGGTCGGATATTAAGCTGAGTGGAAAAATGTCCCAGGCCGGGTTGCCCGGCATCCGAGGCTGCAAAGCGGGCAGGGTATGAGCCCTCTATGCCATATGCGCCATGCTGAATTTATGGTTCCACAATGGGCTTTGAAAATTTTTCTCGCCGTGTGAACCTGACGCTATTCTGTTTACTCAAATAGATAGAGCTCAAACTTGAATCGGCCGAACGGAAAAGAGATGCTTTAATGTACGCAGAAAGGAAATGCCGCATTGGACAGAGATGATTTTGCAGCCCGGGTGACGGCGGCGGAGCCCACGCTTTACCATATTTCCAAATCCATACTAAAAAATGACTGCGATTGCGCGGATGCCGTACAGGAGGCGATTGTGACGGCGTATGGCAAGCTCCTCAGCCTGCGGGACGAGCGTTATTTTAAAACGTGGCTTTGCAGAATTCTGATTCATGAGTGCTACCGCATCTACCGCGCAAACAGAAAAGTCGTTCCTCTGGAGGAGACTTTACAGACGGAGCTGCCCTCGGAGCAGAGCGGAGATCCGGGACTATTCGCTGCTATTATGACGCTGCGGGAAGAACTTCGCCTGGTGATTGTTCTGCATTATGTGGAGGGGTTTCAAGTATCTGAAATCGCAGGAATGCTGAAAATACCGGAGGGGACGGTAAAAAGCCGGCTGTCCCGCGCCCGGGCCGAGTTAAGGTTGGCGCTTGAGGAAAAGGAGGTTCTGGTGCATGAATTATAACGATTGGGACAATGTTTTTCCGGAGGTGCCGCAGAGTTTTCATGAAGTCGTGCAGCATACATTGCATGAACGGGGCCTGGGGAGGACCGGAAGGAGAAAGACAATGAAAAAGAGATTTCCCATTGTGCTGGCGGCGGCAATCGCCGCGCTGTGTGTAACGGCCGCAGCCGCCTATGTAATCCAATGGAATGGAAAGCTGGCCGAGTGCTTTGACGCAGACGAGCAGCAGCAAAGCCAGCTGGCTTCCGCCGGCGCCGTAGGTTCCGTAGATCAGACTGTGACGGAAAACGGCCTGACCGTGACCGCACTCCAGACGCTGGGTGACAGGAACGGCGTCTATCTGCTTCTTGACGTTCAGGCGCCGGAGGACGTCACGCTGACGGATACCAATTTGTTTGAAGAAATGAGCGTTGACATTGAGGGAGTCGGGGATCATATCAGCTGGAGCGGTGGCTTCATGAGCAATTTCGACAAGACCGCCTCGCCCAACGGTGCAGATAATGAGCGCTACTTTGAGCTGCGGCTGAGCAATACGGAACAGGAGGACTGGAACGGCAAAACGATTACGCTGGATTTCAGGAATCTACAGGGGGACAGCGGCAAGCTGGATATGTATACCATTGTAGAGGGCGAGTGGAAGCTGTCATGGACGCTGTCCTACACCGATCAGATGCAAACGTTTGATTTAAATAAGGCCTATACGGTCAACGGACATGCCGTGACGGTGAAAACTGTGGAGCTCTCGCCACTTTCCATGATGCTGACCCTTGGCGGAGACGGCTTGAAAACGCTCATTGACGATTCCGACTTGGACGAGTGCGGCTGTCTATGTACGGTGGCTCTGACAATGCGGGACGGAACGACGATTGACGAAATCGGCGGTGCTGGAGGAAACGAGAGCTATACGGATACCTCCTACACATATACCAGCCGTTTTGGAAAAGTTCTGGATGCGGAGCAGGTCACCGGTCTTACCCTGACCTTTCCCTGGGAGAATGTAGACAATACGCTCACTGCTGCCCTGCGCTGAAAAGGTGTTTTACAAGGACTAAAATAGGATTCGAGGGGTACCGAAAGGTATCCCTCGAATCCTATTTTATGCACGCAAGATTGTTCGCGGCATATTCAGGTGCGCATCCCGCTGCCATGTGCACTGCTCTTTCGGACACGGAAGGGCATAGTCCCATTTTTGTGTATCACAGTTTTCATGCCTTGAGCACCAATTCCTCCAGCTGCGTTTTCAGCCGCTCCTGCTCCGCCTGCACGGCCGTCTTCATGGAGTCCAGCTTGCGCTGTACCTCATCCACCTGTGCGTGGGTGGAAGCGATCTGGTTTTGTGAGCTGTGGATGCTGTCCAGCACGGCCCAGTCGGCGAACAGCCCGTCGAAAAAATAATCTGAAAACCGGAGAAAGCCGTCGATCTGCGCCTGGACATCCGCCTGGACCGTGACATCGGTCAGCTCCGTATGATAGCGCCGGAGTTGGTTTTGCAGGGCGTTGATCTGCGCTTGCGCCTCGTCCAGGTGGGAGTGCTTGGCAAGACCGGAGATGAGACCGCCGCCAAGAAGGTCCCAGGTGCCCCAGCCCGCGGCGCTGTCAAGCTCTCCTTCAATGGAAATGATCAGGGAGAGTGCGGCCTCGCCGGCGTAGAGAGCCTCGTCGATTTCCCGGAGCTGGGCCGCCAGGAAACCCAGACGGTCCTCAATGCGGCAGAGTTCCGTGCCGGACGCCGGGTTTTCCGCCTTGATTGCCGCGGCTCTGGCGGCAAATGCCGTTTGATACTGCGCTTCAATCCCCGAAAGACCGGCAAGCTCCGCTTCCAGTTCCCGGAGGTCCTGCTCGGCGGCATCCGCCTGGCGGACGGCAGCGTCGTGCTTGACGGCCGCGGCATAGGCTTCAGCCTTTTCCTGATCCAACTTTTCCTCCTTCCGGTTGACCACGGAATAGAAGAAAGCGGCAAGACTGTTTTCTTCCAGCCGGTCCACGTCGGATTGCTCCCGGGCGCGGATCTGGGCAAGGCGCTCCTCGTCCGCTCGAAGCTCTTTCAGCTGCGTCCGGAGGCTGGGCAGCATAGCTTCGATCTTTTTCTTGCGGACCAGTTTCTTCCGCAGGGTATCCAGTTCGGAATCATGAGTGTTCATAGCAGCCTCTCTTTTTATGATTTTTTTAATTATATCACGAGTAAAACATCGTTACAAGCCGGCTGCCAATAAATGAACAGGAAGAGCCGCCTTTATGGCGGCTCTTCCTGTCTTAAAATGTGATAATCAGGAGTACATGGCGTTTGCCGCCATATAATCGTAGATCATTTTTCCGTGATCCTGTTCTTCCTTCTGGATATGGTTAAGCGCATTGCGGGCGTTCTCATCCTTAAATTCAAAAATACAGGTATCATAGAGATGAGAGGCATGCTTTTCCGTGGCGAGAACATCGGTGCAAAGATAGCTGTCGGCTTGCTTGTCCTGCGTTTCTGCTGCGCCATAAACTGCTGTAAAGGTAGGCTGGTTCTGAGATCCGCCGCCCGGCGTCGGCACGGAGCCCGTCTCCATCTTAGTAATGGTATCAAGATGCTGTTGCTCGGTCTGAGCAATTTGAGAAAACAGGCTTTTCAGCTGTGGATCAACTGCACAGGAGGCGTGGTTCGTATACTTGTCCACACAGAGTTTTTCCTGCCCCTTCAGATCCTTCAGAAGACCGGTTTCCTTTTGAGTTAACTGCATAAAATCACCTCTGGCCTTTATTATGTGCGGTTTCCGCATGAGTATCCTTTGAAATACAGATAATCAGCCCAAAAGATCAAACAGCTGACTAGGGCTTTGTAGCATGGAGGCTTACGAATTTTTCCGTATGCCTCGCTCCGAAGTACCGTAGGGCAGCGCCGGATGGCATTTCCTATATTGGGCAATTGGATGTTGCCACCGGGTTCAACAAATATGGCATGACCACATCCATATGCGGTTGCCTCCCGATCATTTGTTTTCAAACATCGGTTCCAGAACCTCTTTGATCAGCCCAATCCGGTCCCCTGGGTGCGGTACGAACAAGGAGGCGATGGCAACGACCAGATTCTTTGCGGAATTTACATAGATCACGTTTCCGCCGTCGCCCATGGCCGCATAGCTGTGTTCGGTTTCGTCGATGACCCACCAGAGGTATCCGTACTTCAGTTCGCCCCAGCGGCTGTGTTCCCGTGTGCTTTCATCAATCCATTCGGCCGGGACAAGCTGCCTGCCGTTCCATACGCCGTGCTGGAGATACAACTGGCCATATCTTGCCATCTCAGCGGGCGTCAGGAAAAGACCCCAGCCCGCTGTGTTGAACCCCTGCGGGTCAACGGCCCAGCCGCGGGTGTTTTTGTCGTTCATCACGGCAAGATGCTCCTCTTTGCTGCGCAGCATTACACTGTGCGGTACGTGAATGCCCAGCGGAGAAAACAGATTTTCCTCTGCAAATTCCAGCATTGGCCTGCCCGTCGCTTTTACGAGAACGCCTGACAGTATCTGGGTTCCTCCGATGGCGGAATAGTTAAATTTTCCAATGGGTTTGTCCCCGCCCAGCAGATCAAGCGCGTCCTGGATCGGATTTTGGCTTGTAAAAAACTTTTCGTATGGCTCCGCCTCATATTTATATGGGGCCGTCATAGTGAGAAGATGGCCGATGGTGACGTTCCCGATCGTTTTTTCACCCGCTGCGATTTTGTAGCCCGGGAAGAAATCCAGCACCTTCTGCCCAACGCCTTGAAGGAGACCCCGGTCGATGGCAATGCCGATCAGCGCGTTTACTACGCTCTTTGTCACCGAAAACACATGAAGGGCGTTCCCGGCAGTGTATCCGTTAAAATATGTTTCATAGGCTGTTTCACCATTTTTCTGCACGACCATCCCCGCGATATTGTCATGGTCGCGGCGGATGATCTGTTCCAGCTTTGTAAGTTTATCTTGATTCATACGGTCCTTTTCCTTTGCAATGTTTTAAAGGATATCCTCAAAAAACAGGATAAATTGATTTAAAATTTTTTGCAAGAGGCATTAAAAATTTTCTTCAAAATTTAAAAAAAGGGGCCGGCCCATCGTATGATGGACCGGTCCGCAGGGATTTAATTTCATGTTAACTGCAATTCCGGAGATTTTCCTTCGGTGTTCGGCACCGGGGGGAGGTAAGCGCCTTTCAGGTCTCGTGCGGTTTACAAATACATAAAATGGAAATCCTTACTTGCACAGCGCCGCGGTGTCGCGGGCGATCATCAGCTCCTCGTCCGTGGGGATCAGCAGCACTTTCACCTTGGAGTCGGCGGCGGAGATCACAGTCTCCCTGCCGCGGCAGTTGTTGGCGGCGGCATCCATTTTCACGCCCATGAATTCAAGACCCGAGGCAATCTCCAGACGCTGGCTGACGGAGTTTTCGCCTACGCCTGCGGTGAATACGATGGCGTCCACTCCGCCCATGGCGGCGGCATACGCGCCGATGAGCTTCTTCACGCCGTAGTTGAACATATCAACGGCCAGCGCGGCCCGCTCGTTGCCCTTCTCCGCGGCCTCTTCCAAATCGCGGAAATCGGAGGAAACACCGGAAACGCCCTCGACACCGGACTTCTTATTGAGAATGTTCAACATCTCGTCGATGCTCAGCTTGTACTTGTTCATCAGAAACTGGAGAATACCCGCGTCCAGATCGCCGGACCGGGTGCCCATGGGAAGACCCGCAAGAGGGGTGAAGCCCATGGAGGTGTCTACGCTCTTTCCGCCGTCCACGGCGGTGACGGAGGAGCCGTTCCCCAGGTGGCAGGTGATAATCTTCAGTTCTTCGGCGGGCTTTTTCAGCATAGCTGCGGCCCGACCGGAGACATACTTATGAGAGGTGCCGTGGAACCCGTACCGCCGGACTTTGTCATTCTTGTAATACTCATAGGGCAGGGCGTAGGTGAACGCCTTGGCGGGCATAGTCTGATGGAAGGCGGTGTCGAATACGGCCACCATAGGTACGCCGGGCATGACCTTTTCGCAGGCGCGGATACCGGTGATGTTTGCGGGATTGTGGAGGGGGGCCAGAGGAATGCAGTCCTCAATGGCCTTCATGACCTCGTCGGTAATCCGAACGGATTGATTGAAGGCCTCGCCGCCGTGCACCACGCGGTGGCCCACCGCGTCGATCTCCTTCATGGAGCCGATAACGCCGTTTTTCCGGTCTACCAGAGCGCTCAGCACGGTCTGAATGGCTTCGGAATGGGTGGGCATGGACACATCCACGGCCTTCAGGGCCTCTTTGCCCTCCACCTGAGGTTTGTAGGTGAACTTGCCGTCGATGCCGATGCGTTCGCAAAGGCCCTTGGCCAGCACGATGCCGGTATCCGGGTCCATCAGCTGATATTTCAGGGAAGAACTTCCGGCGTTGATGACGAGAACATTCATGGTAACTCCTCTTTCCGTGAGCGGCCCTTGCGGACAGCCCCAAAATAATGTAAAATAGGCTTGCTCTTTCCACGAAAGGGCACACTCCTATTATTATAACAAAGTATTTTTAGGTTACAACTGCAAATTTAACCGAATTGTCACTTTTTTGTAATAAAATTGAGGTGAAATCTGTGAAGACCGCTGGTATCATTGTGGAATACAATCCGGCTCATTCCGGTCACGCATACCAAATTGCCGAAACGCGGCGTCTATTGGGGCCGGATAGCACGGTGGTCTGCTGCATGAGCGGCTGCTGGGTCCAGAGCGCGGCTCCCGCCGTTGCCGACAAGTGGCTGCGGGCGCGGCTGGCGGTGCTGAGCGGCGCGGATTTAGTCGTTGAACTGCCAACCATGTGGGCCGTATCTTCGGCGGAGACGTTTGCTCTGGGGGGCGTCGGTCTGCTGGAGGCCACTGGCGCGGTGACGTATTTGTCCTTCGGCAGCGAGTGCGGGGATATCGGGGCCTTGCAGGCCGTGGCGGAGTGTCTGGATTCCGAGGCTTACGCCGCCGGACTCCGCCGCTTTCTGGACGAAGGTATGTCCTTCGCCGCCTGCCGTCAGGCGGTGGTTACGGGACTTTTGGGCCGGGAGGCCGGGGCGCTTCTGGAAAGCCCCAACAACAATCTTGGAATCGAATATCTGCGGGCCCTGCGCCGTCTGGACGCGAGGTTTTGCCCCATGACAGTCCGGCGGGAGGGCGCGGGATATCACGATAGCGCCGCGCCGGATCAAAGCCGGTTTGTCTCCGCCACACAGGTGCGAAGGTGGCTATCCCACGGGGCGTGGGCGGCGGCGGAGCCGTATCTTGTTCCCGGCGAGCTGGAGCTTCTGCAAAGTGCCGAACTGGTGCTGCCGCCGTTTTCCGATGCCGTGGAACGGGCGTTTCTGGCCCGTCTCAGGACTATGACGCCGGCGGATTGGGCAGAGTTGCCCGACAGCGCGCGGTCGGAGGGGCTTCCGGACCGTTTGGCCCGTGCCGGACGGGATGCCCGCTCTCTGGACGGGTTCTACGAGTTAGCCAAGACGAAGCGCTATTCCCACGCCCGGCTGCGGCGGCTGGCGCTGTGGGCGTTTTTGGGACTGCGGACGCAGGATCGGCCAGCCATGCCGCCGTATATCCGGGTATTGGCGGTGGGCGAACGGGGACGGGAGATCCTGCGGACCATGAAAGAGACCGCGTCCCTGCCTGTATTGACAAAGCCCGCCCATGTGCGGGACCTTAGTGTTACCTGCCGCCGGTGCTTCGATGCCGAGGCCCGCTGTACCGATTTGTATGGCCTTTGTATGCATCGGATTCCCTGCGGCGGACGGGAGTGGAGAGAAGGGCCAACAATCCTCTGACCGCTGAAAAAGGAGATTTATTATGCGGAAATTAATTCTGCCTGTTCTGGCGCTATCTTTGGCGCTGCTCAGCGGCTGCTCAGACGCTGAGTCCGCTGCCGCCAGTTCGGTGTCGGCGCCGCTCGCCGGGGACACCAGCGCCTTGGGGGCCACCAGCGCCCTGGGGGCTGCCAATGTGGTGTCCTCTGCGGCGGAGGTTCTGAACTTTGTGCTGGACAGTGACAAGCAAGCCGACCAGTGCGTTGCGGACGACGGCACTGAGCTTGCCTCTTATACCTATACGATTCCTGTACTCCGGGTGGAGACGGAGGACGGCCAGATTCTGGATTCTGCCGCCACCGCGGCGGAGAAACAGGCGTTGGACGTGGCCTCCGCCTTCAACGCCGATTTCGCGAACTGGCTTGAAAGTACGGATTTTCCGAGCGTCCTTACCGGGGCGGAGGAGAATTACGCACTGTGTAAGGAGGATGGGCAGGACTGGGAGACACCCTATGACGAGGAATTTACCTATACCTTCTGGCGGTCGGATCGGCTCATCAGCATTGCCGGAGAGTATTACAGCTTTACCGGCGGGGCGCATCCGAACACGATGCTGCTGGGGTGGAATTTCGATTTGCAGACCGGCCGGTTCCTCCATCCGGCGGCGCTGGGGGCGGATTCCGGGGAATTCCAGACGAAGGTGACGGAGGAAATTATCCGACAGGCCGACCAGCGGGCCGCGGAGAACGGTTACGAACCCACGACCATGTATTGGGAGGACTATCAGGACATCGCGGCTCAGTGGCCCGACTATGCGGTATCTTTCACAGAAAAGGGAATGACCGTGACCTTTTCCGCCTATGAAATGGCGTGCTACGCCGCGGGGGCTCAGACCTTTGAGGTCGGCCTTGATTTTTTGAAGCCCTATTTGAGCGAGGACGGCAGGGCTTTGCTGGGGATTGCGGATGCTCCGCAGGCAGCACCTGCGCCCTAGGAGTCACTTTTATTCTTTCCGCCGCCGGGAAACCGGCGGCGGTGGTTTTTTACTTGACATACCTAGAAATGCGAGGTATACTGCAAGCATCGAGTATCGATGTATTAAAGGAGGCAGATATGGAAAAACGGAAGACCATAGAACATACGGGACTGTTGGTGCTGTCGCTGCTTGCGGGAGAGGACATGTACGGATATCAGATGATCGTGGAGCTGGCCCGTCGCTCGGACCGTACCTTTGACATGAAAGAGGGGACGCTGTATCCCATCCTCCACGGTCTGGAAAAGAACGGGGTAGTGGAGGCGTATATGCAGGAGGCCCCTACGGGGCGGATGCGCAAGTATTATCATCTGACAAAAAAGGGCGCGGAGCGGCTTCGGGCCGAGGAGGCGGCGTGGCAGGCCTATGCCGGGGCGGTGAACGCGGTCCTGCGGTTCGGTGCGGGCCTCGGTCCGGCGTGAGCGCGATGGAACGGCAGGAATTTTGTGACCGGGTGCTGGCGAAGGTGCGCCATGCCACGCCCAAAGAAAAAACGGCCATCCGGGCGGAGCTGGATGCCCACATGGAAGACCACGCCGCCGCGCTGCTGGAAGCGGGATACGAAGAAGCGGAGGCAGCGGAGCGAGCCATGTACGCAATGGGCGACCCGGAGGAGATCGGCGCGGAACTGAACAAGGATTATCCCCTGGGCTGGCTGGTCCTGAGCCGGGTGAGCTTGATTCTGACAGTTTTGATCTGTGCCACGTTTTTGTTTTCCTGGCCGAAACTGGGGAACACGCTAAACAGCCTGCAGGCCCGCATTGCCCCGGAGACCAGCGGTTTCGCCAGTACTGCAAAGTATACCTATGAGCGGGATCTGGATATCCGGGCGGAAATCGGGGGCGATATCCTGCGCATTTACAAAGTGGGGCTGGACGTGAATCGGGACGGAGAGACGGGGAACGCGGCCTTGTTTTTCTGCAACTACAGCAAGAACCCCTTTGGATATACCGCTGATCTTATGTATCTTGAGTGTGGAACATCAGGTATTATGGAATCAGCGCGGAACTATGACTGCGGCTGGTGTAGCGGTAATGCCGGGGCATACTATAGCCTTGTGGCTAAAATTCCTGTTACCCGGACGGACAACGCCGTGGTGCTCACCGATGATCATTTCGGAAAGTATGTTCGGCTGGAGGTGTCGGTGCCGTGGGAGGATGTGACATGAAAAAGACGAAGCGGAAGAAAAATATAGAAACCAGAAAGCACAAAGCGCTTCGCCGGGCGCTGATTTGCCTTGGGGTGCTGGTCATCTTTTCCGTGCTGCACCTCTATACGTTTACGCCTATGCAGGGTGTTCGCCAGTCGGAAGCTGAGGCCGGGACCGGGCAGACCTATCTGATTCGACACATGGGCGGAGAGAAGTGGAATGAGAGGGACTACATGACCGCCAATGAAAACGCAATTTTGATTACACGGGTGACCTTCTATCCGCTACTTGGTTGGAGCGGACGTCCATTTGGCATTTTGGACTGCGCCGACGGGGGAGACTTTCAGGCCACATCGCTGGTCTGGCGAAACTATGATGATAAGGCCAACCGCTGTATCATCTGTGGACGGCTTCGATCGCGGGAGGTAATGGGCATTCGGGCGGAGGGCCATTGGGACGAGGAGTCGGAAAAAATTCGTACGTTGCCGGAGGTTACGATTTCCGGTGGCCCGGAGATTTGGACGGAAAAGGACGGCTGGCGTTATTTCTTTGCGGAGTCCACCGTCCCGGACACGGAGAACGGGGAGATGGCCTATCCCACGGAGATGACCGTAACTACACTGGATAAAGCAGGGAATCCACTGCGGCAATATAAGGGCAGTACATATGAGCGGTTCATCCCGGTGGATGAACCGCAATAGACAACCGGCGCACAGGCAAAGCCTGTGCGCCGGTTGTCTATTGCATGAGTCTATCCAGCATGTTTTTTGCAAACGCATCCAGCCGATTCTCAATCCCCGGCAGCTTCATGGCGGCGCCTGCGTCGTTAGCGGTTTCCATCAGGCAGAACCGGGGCGGCAGATAGAAGCCCTTGTTCATGCACAGGGCGGAGACCAGCTGCCGAGCCACAATATCCCCGCCGGAGTACCCGGACACCACAATGCCGAAAAGAGCCTTGTCGGAAAAGGAAGTGGTGCGGTACAGCGCGGTCAGGCGGTTAATGGCCGCCGTCAGATTGGCGGAGACCGCGTCGTTGTAGTTGGGACACAGGAATATCACCGCGTCCGCCTCCCGGATGGCGGGGTAGACGTCCTCCACCATAACGCCGCCGTAGAAGCACCCGCCTTTTTCTCCAAAGTGGAGGCAGGTGGTGTAAGGGCAGCCGCCGCAGTCCTCCAGCGTGCCGTTGCGAAGACCGATCTCCGTGACGGCGCAGGCGTCTCCCAGCCGCTCCCGCACGCCGCTCCAGAGGGCCAGTGTGTTGGACGTGCGGTGGCTGGAGGCGTGGAGTACCAGCAGCTTTGGCTTTTCCGCCTTGGGGGGGGAGAACTCCAGCACCCGGCCCGCCAGGTCCCGAACGGCCAGATGATAGGCCGTTTCCAGATCGCAGCCGGCGTTTTTTGCCTGAACGGTAAAGTTTGCGAGAGACCCGATGGCCTCCACCAGTGGGCGGCCCGGGAAGGCACAGCCCGCCAAGTTGGCCGCCAGCACCAGCTCCCGCGCGGCGGCTTTTGTGAAAAGGTTTCCCGCGCCGTCCACAATCACCCCGCCCACGCACCCGGTGAGGGAACCCGGATGGGCCCGCAAAAACGCCAGCAGGTCATAATATTCATGATTTACGCCGCTTTCGTCCAGCGGCACGGCAAACAGGAGCGCCCTGTTTTCAAGCGGCCTGGTCAGGCGGGTCAGAATTTTGCAGGGGACGTTCCGCAGTCCTGCGCGCAGCGCCAGCGCGTACCGCTCCGAGGCGGTTTCGCCGGGGCAGATCAGGGTCAGCATGCTCCCATCTCCTTATAAAATTGCCTTCAGCGTCGATTCCGTTTCTTTCAAACGCCGGAATAACTCGTCCGGCAGGTCCAGATTTTCCGTCTCCAGTCCTTTGGAGGTGCTGCGGTTCCGTACGCCGAACCAGACGCCGCCCAGACATACGGACCCGCAGTGCCACAGCCCCCGCAGCGTCAGCAGCAGCTGCATGGCCCCGGAGGACACGGCGGGAGCTACAAAGGGCTTGAACCCCAGCTCCCGGATGCGGAGATTGGCGGTCTTGACCCGTTCGGTCAGATCTTGGGAGACCTGATCGTCGTATTTTTTGATGGAGTTGGCGATGACCAGCCCCTCTCCGTGGGGGCCGAAGCTGCGGCCGTCCGAGAGGAAGGGGAGAAATCGGAGATCGGTCTGAGCCAGCGCCGCGGCGCGGGCATTCATGACCCCCAGTCCAAAGCCCTGCACCTGTTCGGCCAGAAGGCCCTTCCCGTCCCAATGCCCGTCCCCGCCTGCGTTGGAGGTGAGATACGCCGCTTTGCACAGCGGGTCCACAGGGTCGGACAGCACCACGAACAGCCCCCCAAAATTCGCTTCCCGCGCCAGTCGGGCGTAGGATTCCACCAGCGTGCGGTTGGCGGCGAACTGCGCCATCCGCACGTCCTGAACCGGACTTCCCACCGCCGGAACGGATTTCGCGGCGGCAAACAGAAATACATCGCAGTCAAAGAGCCGTTCGGGCTGCACGGCCTCTACCTTTGGAAGCGCCTCATAGTCCCAGGGCCAGGAGATCTGGCTCATCTCCGCCGCCCACCGGGCCACGGTCTTCTCGCTGAGGTCGCAGATGCCGATGGTGCTGATGCAGTCGCCGCCAAGCAGCTTCAGTGCCGTCAGCAAGGTGCCGCCCACATCGCCCACCGCCAGCAGATTCACCCGCTTCCGGTTGGGCCGGCGCTGATCCGCCTTCGCCGCGATCTGCTCCCACCGGGGATGGCGGAAGTTGATGGCGCGAAGCTCTCCGGCCTTCAGACGGCGGAGAATATTTTCAGACAGGTCCGGCACAGGGGAGTCGATGCGGCGGCTGTCCAGCCACTCCACGCCGTCCGTCTTCGCGGTGAGCTGGCGGGGGTCCGTGACGAGAAAGCTGGCCCGACGGTTTTCCGGGGGGCAGTTGATTAAGAACGTTACGTCCTCGCTGTCCTGCGGTGCCCCACAGGTAAACAGCGCCAGATTCTCCAGCGCCGCGTATTTTTTGCCCTGATAGGTATAGTAGTACATAAAATCAATCCTCTCCACAGAAAAGCTGCGTCACGGGTACTTCGTCCGCCCGGAGGTACAGCTTACCGTCCCTGGCATAAAAGGTCTGGTTGTTTTCGTCGCAGTCCACCTGATAGATAATCCGCCAGAGAATGCCCTCCCCCTCCCTTTGCTGGTAGAGCAGGCAGACGGCGGGCAGCGGAATTTCTGAGACATACCGGCCCAGATACAGCCGGACGCGCAAGTCCTGCTCGGGGGCGCCGGGATGCCGCCGGCGGAGATTCTCCAACAATTCCGGGTCGCCTGTGGACTCATCAAGGGGCCCTTGACCCTCATTGTTTCCAATGGGCAGCATGGGGCCAAATTGACAGGGTACGCCCCTGCCGAAAAAGCCGCCCAGCTTTGTGACGCGGCAGCTTTTGGAAGAACCGGAGAATTTCACGGTGTCGGGAATGACAACGGAAATTTCCTCCGTTTCCCCGTCCCAGTCAAAACCGGCGGCGAAGGCCCGACCGCTCTTAAAGTTTGGAACATATTCCACGCCTTCCATGCGCGCAGAATTCTCACCTTGGTAATTCGGACAGCTGTTCTGCCAATTGAAAAAGGTTTGGATGCCGACGGTGACCGCCGCCGCCAGCAAAAGCGCCAGCGCTGCCCGCTTCACGGATTCGGCCCCCTCTCCATTTCCCGCATCCGAAGCAGCATTTTCAGATCGTTTTCAAGACACTGGGAGGCGGACAGGCTCACGTCGTAGGTCAAACACCGCCCCTTGTCCGGGGCCAGGGGTAAGATCACCGCCTCGCTGAGCCGGGAGAGCGTCAGGTTCCGGGCATAGGTCCGGCGGTATTCGGTTTCCAGAGTCAGCAGGATGTCCCGGGCGTTTTCAATGCAGACCCGGGAGAAGTTGAACACTGCCGCCTGGGTACAGCCACGGTAAAATCTGGGATAGATATAAGGTAAGATCTGGTTGACCGACGGCGTCAGCTGGGGCTGGTCGTCCGTATCCCGGGCTACGGTGTCCCCGCCGATAAAGGGGTACATGGTGGACTCCACGAACCAGGAGCGCATGTTGGGTACGAAGTACACGCAGTCCACATTCCGCCCCTTTGACACGATCAGGTCCCGGCCCCGGCCGGACAAAAGTCCCACCAGAACCCGGTCGATCTCCACGTCCTCTGCCCGGAACAGGGGATCCAGGGCGCTGATGCGGTTGCCGGAGTGAAGCAGGTCGTCCACCAGAATCACAGGGCGGCGAAAGGCTTTTACGGTCCGGATCTGGCTTTCCAGCGGCGCGTACCATGGGAACGCCTCGATAGTAAAGGAATTCAGGTCCGGTGCGAACACCTTGTCGGTGTGGATGGTTTTGGTGACAGTGTTGGGAATGGCGTTGCCGCGGAGAATTTTTCCGAAGGGAACGCACATTTTCTCACCCAGCACACGGGGATGGGTGGACTCCGGCGGGACGTTGTTCAGTTCAATGATTCGGCCCACCAGCCGGTGATAGATGACCTCCGCGTTCAGGGACAGCACCAGTACGCCGGGATACAGATTGCAGATGGCCCGCTGGAAATTCTCGTGGGCCTTCCGCACGGCGGCAAGCACCTGTGAATTGGAGGCGAAGGGCTCCTTCAGCGTGGTGGGGATGTTCTGAATCAGCACGGAGGGGGAACGCATATCCACCAGCAGCAGCGGCCCCGTCCCGTCCGGAGGTGCGGGCTGGAAGCCCTGCCTCTGGAGAAGGTCCAGCGTCTTGGGATTACTCCGGCCCGAAGCAGGGTACCACACGGCATATCCGCAGTCGGATGCCATAGCCCGGCTCAGCGCCTCTGTCAGCAGAAGCTGGCCCACGTCATAGGTCGCGCCGGAGGACTTCACAATATGCAGTCCCGTCAAAAGGGCGATGCGCCCAGCAGTCCGCTTCCGGACGTAGTTGGCAAGGGCGGCGTCCCCCAGTGCGTCGTAGAGCGTGGCGGTGTTCACTGCCCGCAGGGTCAAAAAGCCCAGAATCCTGGGCCGTGGACCCAGTACCCGGAGGATCATAAAGGAGTCGCCCCGCTCCAGCCGGGGCGGCAGAGGACGTCCCTCGCTGACCGCGGCGGAGAGCTCCTCCATCAGGTCCCGGTCGGGTCGCTCCACATAGGAGAAGTCCAGATCGCTGGCCCGCAGAATCTGTTTATACTGCGGCTCCCGCAGGTACAGGCTATTGCGGTAGATATAATCCTGCACTGTGGGGTCCACCAGATTGGAGATATCCCGCCCCAAATCGATATTTTCCCGGATGCGGGTGGAACTGATATCCTCCAGCTGCGTCGGCAGCTCCAACTGTAAGACCTTGCCCTTGATGCAGCGGAGGTCCGGGTCGATTTCGTGTCCCTCCGCGTCGCTGGACCGGCGGAATACGATGTGGTTCAAATACTGCACGGCCCCCTCCGTGGGAGCCGCGCGGTAGGAAGAGGCGTTGGCCACCACGTCGGACCCCACGGCGAGGTACAACTCCCGCCCGGAAAAGACCTTCCGCAGACGGTTCAGGCTCCGGGGATTTGCCAGATTCACAGGGATGTCGTGGGGGAACAGATACACGCCGAACTGGTCGGCCACAGACATGGAGACGATCTGCCGCCGGATCAGGGAGGGCTGGGCCTTTTTCGACCAGGAGAATTCGTCGATGGCGAGATAGACCTCGAACCCCAGGTCCCGGATGGCCTGCACGATGCCCTTGTGGGACAGGGAGAAGGGGTCAAAGGTTCCGGGGAAAAACGCCGCCGCGGGCGGCTGCGGGAAGTGAAACGGCCCGTCGTCCAGCAGGTGGGACAGAATGAAGCGATAGATGTGGGAGAGGGTGGCGGCGGCGTAGAAAAACGTCAGCTCCCGCTCGCTGCTCTCATTCATCAGGAACAGAATTTTTTTTGCCATCAGGATGAACAGGATTTCCTTGTCCTCAAACCCCAGCGCGCCCGAAGCGAACAGCCCGTCGCCCAGAATATGGAGCGTGGTCTGCCGGACGGACTCCCGGCAGGAGGCCAGTCCCCGCAGCAGCAGTCCTGCCAGACGGGTTCGCCGCTGTGTGACAGTGGCCTCGTCCTCCTGAAACCGTCCGGCATACACCGCATAATATTCCAGCATGGACCCGATGGTCCTAAGCGCCGCGGATACCACCCCCGCAATGGGAGAGGAGAGCAAAAACTCCATTTGGCGGATGACCTCGTCCAGTTCTCCCGGATGGAGCCACAGGGAGAACCGGCCCAGATATTCCGGAATGTATTTTGAACTGTCCGCATCTCCGGTCTCCAGGGATTTTGAGAGCTCCACGGCAATCTCGTTCCGCCGGTCCGGCGTCAGGAGGGACGCAAGACTCAAAAGCGACGCGCCCGCAACCTGACGGACGACCACATTTTCGCTGACCTTCATGAGATTTGAAAAGTGGGTGGCAATGTGCAGCACATTCTGGTGGCTGCCCCGCTCCACCTGCTCCAGCAGGTACTCCACGCCCACGGCCTTCAAAAGCCACGGCGTGGCGGTTTTCAGATTGTCGAGAAACACGTTGCTCACGGTACTCTGCCGGCGCAAAAATGCCTCCTGCTCCGCCATATCCATCCCAAACCGACGGCATAGCTGAGTCTGCAAAAACAGCAGAGGGATACTGATGCCGCAGTCTGCCTCGGACACGGCGGAGCGGACGGCTTCCCGCTGCGGCGCATCCTCCGGCATGGCTTCCAGAAGGTGGCGCAGAAGACGCATGGCGGCGGCCTTTTGCGCTTCCCCGCCGTTTTCCAGCCAATAGACGGCAAAGTCTGAGAAAACCCTCAGATTTTCCTCGCTGCACTGGGAGAGGGGGAAATTGACAACCGTGTCCAGCAGCGCGAAAGCGGCGTCCTCCTCCACGGCGCGGGGATCGGTATAGTGGCGGAACAACTCCGCGGCAAAGACCTCGCCGTCCGCCCTGGAGGCGTGGGACAGCAGGGAGTCTACCGTCAGCTTGGCGGCGTAGCGGATTTTGCTGATCTGCGCGGGCGTCAGCCGCCGGTCGGGATAGATCAGACGGGCCAGGTATTCCTTCCACAGCGCGAAGGGCCGTTGATCCACAGGGTCCGGCCCCGCTCCGGCGGGCAGTTCTTTTTTATAGCCGGAATTGAATCCCGCCAGCACCCGTCCCATCAGCGCCGCGGCCCGGCGGCGGACGCCGCCGTCGGGAATCAGCAGCAGATCATAGAGAAATTCCAGCGTCTGTTCCTTTTGGGACGCGGACCAATAGGTAAAGTACTCCTCAAAAATGCCCAGGTAAGCCCCGAGTCTTGCGGCATTTTGCTCGCTGCGGGCGGATTCCAGAATATTGGCGAAAAGCTGCTCGTGGCCCAGCCGGTGCATCAGCCGGATATTGTGGTCTACCGCCGACAGCCGCAGAGCCGTTACCACTTGGTCCGGGCGCATCAGCGCCGGGTCCGTTTTGGGCGGCGGCGGCGTGTTGGCGCCTGAGAGGGTCACATCCACGCCGAAGGAGCGAATGTATTCCTCAAAGTCCAGCAGTTTGGCGTAAACATGGCGGTAGCGCAGCTTCTTGACGTAATTCACATTGTCCAGCTTGCTCAAAATGACGTCGAAAGCCTCCTGAATGGAGTAGATGCGTGCAATCTCCTGCCCACTCTCATCCCGGGACTGCTTTACCCGGAAGTCGGCATACACCAGCGCCAGAGACTCAGAGGACAGGTTTTCCAGCTCCAGATCCCACACCGAGTGGTTCGCCGCGATGTGGCCGATGGTCTCAAGGCCCCTTTGAGTAAACCACTGGTCCGTATAGTAATAGTGGAGATAGGGCACCCGCTCACCGCTCTTGCAGCCAAACTTGCCGATGTCGTGTCCCACCGCCGCACCGGAGAGCAGAGGCAGGTCCACGCATCCGCCGCCCGCGTGATAGGGCCGCATGATACTCATGGCTACATGGTGGACTCCCGCGATGTGCTCCAGCGTACGGAAGGGAGTCACCTCCCGGCCAAGACGCATCGCCTCATAGACATACTCTCCCCGGAAGCGCACCAAAAACTGCTGGTATTCATTTGCGGTACTGCTTTGGGACAGTTCATTCTCCGTACAGAACGCGAAATCAAATTGAGGGTCGAAGGGGAGCGCCTCTCGCTCCGCGTCGAACAGGACCTGTAGGATGTTCAGATAACACAGCGCCGCGTCCCGCTGAGCGGCGGTGTGCTCCACATCCGCCTCGTCATAGAAAAGAGAGACCGCCACGTGATAGGCATAGACCATCCAGCCTTCCTTCGGAGGAAGCGACAGCCGGTTCAGAAGTGGCAGGGTCATCTCCAGCGCTCCCTCGCAGGTAAGCCGCTTATTGAAGGGCAGCAGGGCGCTCAGCGGCGCGTCCCACTCCTGAGGCAGGATCAGCGTGGCGGCGTCCGTCCGGCTCATGGCCAGCTTTCGCAGAAAGGTCTGTTCCTCAAACGCGCGGACCAGAGCCTCGGTCAGCGATTTAACATTCTCCATAGGTTTCCTCCGTTCCGCCCACATAGGGCGCACGTTTAAGAGCTTTGGCGGCGCAGGACGACAGAGCCACCGATTTTGTCTATTATACAGCGCTTTTGCCCGGCAAAAAAGGAAGGCGTCCGCTTTTTCTTCACCTTTGGCGGACTGCCTGAATTTTAAGTATAATTTTGGGATAAATGACAATAGCGTGGAGAAAGAGAAAGGCCGCGGATTTTTGTCCGCGGTCCTTGCGTCGGTCGGTTTACGAGGTAAAATGCTCGTGGTTGAAAATGTGGTCCTCGCAGAAGCAGTGATAACCCACACAGCGGGAGCAGTACCGGAACTGGAGGTTTGGATAATCCGTATCCGTCCGTCCACAGACGCAGCACTTGTGGTGATAACCCTGTTCCTTGGCTTTTTTTGCCTGCTGCTTCGCGGCGTTCTTGAACTGTATGGTTCGATGGGAGTTGCGGTGGGCGGCGTATCCACGGTGGCGGGCCACCGCGTCGGAAATCTCCGTCCAGAAGAAGACGAAAAAGTTCAGCAGAGCCACCACCGGCAGCAGCGCGCCGATCAGGTCCAGCCGGAACGCGGAACCGAGAATGTCCACGGCGAACAGCGCCGCATCCATCCAGGCCATCCACTTCACCTTGACGGGGATGATGAAAAACAGCAGCACCTGCATATCCGGGTACAGCACCGCAAATGCAAAGAACATGGACAAATTGATGTAATTTGCTCCCCAGATGGAGACGTTGCCGCCGGACAGATAGACAATGAAGCCCGTCAGGATGGTTAGCACCATACCGGAAAGATAGTACAGAGTGAACTTCGGCGTGCCCCATTCCCGCTCCAGCATACTGCCGATCCAGAAGTAGAAATACAAAGAGATCGCCAGAGTGAAGAGGTAGGTGCTGTCCGGGACAAAGACGAAGGTCACAAGCCGCCAGATCTCTCCGTGAAGCACTGCGCCGGGTACGAAAGCGAGAAAGGAGATCGCGCTGTAATTGCTCAGGCGGAGCAGCAGAAATACGATCAGGTTGCCCACCACGATGAATTTCATCAGATTGGGAATGCCGAACCGGGGATGGTTGTAGGCGAACCGGTCCACGGCGTTATTGAGCTTTTTCAATGCAGGACCCTCCAAGCATACAGGTAAAATACAGTATTTCATATTATAACCAGATTCCGGGGGAAAGTCATGTACAATTTTTAAATTTCCAATTTCAGACTTTGTTTTTTTGGAATTAAAACTTTTGCCCGATTATTTGTTGACAAGCCTGAAAATAACCTGTATAATATCCTCACAATTAAATCCCTTATCAAGAGTGGCGGAGGGAACGGCCCGATGAAACCACGGCAACCTGTCTTTGACAAGGTGCCAAATCCGACGGAATCCGACAGATGAGGAGCAAAAAGAACTTTTGCACACTTTCTTTGTTGGAAAGTGTGTATTTTTGCGCTTCACACAAGCCGCCGCTTTGCGGCGGGAACAAAAAGAAAGGGCGATCATTATGGCAAGACACTATCTTTTCACCTCTGAGTCCGTAACCGAGGGCCATCCGGACAAGATCTGTGATCAGATCTCCGACGCAGTTCTGGATGCGATTCTGGAAAAGGACCCCCAGGGCCGTGTGGCCTGTGAGACCACGGCCTGCACCGGATTGATCCACGTGATGGGCGAGATCACGACCTCCTGTTATGTGGATATTCCCAAGATAGCCCGGGAGGTGGTCCGGGAGATCGGCTACGACAGGGGCAAGTACGGCTTTGACTGCGACACCTGCGCCGTCATCACCTCCATCGACGAGCAGTCCGCCGACATCGCGCTGGGCGTGGATAAGTCCCTGGAGAGTAAGGAGACCGGCGACAGTGAGCTCTCCAACGGCGCGGGCGATCAGGGCATGATGTTCGGCTACGCCTGCGACGAGACGCCGGAGCTGATGCCCCTGCCCCTGTCCCTTGCCCAGAAGCTGGCCATGAGGCTGACGGATATGCGCAAGAGCGGCCGACTCCCCTACCTCCGTCCCGACGGCAAGAGCCAGGTCACTGTGGAGTATGACGAGAACAACCGGCCCATCCGGGTGGACACTGTGGTGGTCTCAACGCAACACGACTCGGACGTGTCTCTGGATACCATCCGGGCAGACATGATCGAGCATGTCATCAAGGCCGTCATCCCGGCGAATATGCTGGACGGCGGCACCAAATATTACGTAAATCCCACCGGTCGCTTTGTCAAGGGCGGCCCGGCGGCGGACGCCGGCCTTACGGGCCGGAAGATCATCGTGGATACCTACGGCGGCAGTGCGCCCCACGGCGGCGGGTGCTTTTCCGGAAAGGACCCCACCAAGGTGGACCGCTCCGCGGCCTACGCCGCGCGGTACGTGGCGAAAAACATCGTGGCCGCGGGCCTTGCGAGGCGCTGTCAGGTGGAGCTGGCCTATGCCATCGGCGTCGCCCAGCCCGTGAGCATTCTGGTGGACACGTTCGGCACCGGCACGGTGAGTGACGACAAGCTGGAAGCCGCTGTCCGCAAAGTCTTCGACCTTCGACCCACCGCCATTATCCGCGATCTGGACCTGCGCAAGCCCATTTATCGCAAGTTGGCTGCATACGGTCAAATGGGCCGTATCGATCTGGGCGTGAAGTGGGAGGATACCGACCGGGTGGACGCTTTGAAGGCCGCGTTGAAGTAAAGAGTATCAGGAATCAGGCGCTCCGGGGACGAAAGACGTCTTCGGAGCGCCTGATTTGCGGAAGGGTCTACGCGTAATGAGGCACCACTCCGGAAAAGCCGGCGGACTTGCCGCAACCGGGGAATTATGGTAAGATGCCTGTGGCATAGACAGGAAAAAAAGAGAGCGCTGTGGAGAAAAAACAGCTGGCTAATCCTGCGGGCAGGACTCTGGCGGCGTCCATCTGTGATAATGAGCAGGCGGCGCGCAATCGGCTCGCAATCAGCTCAGAACGGTGTTCTTCGCGGCGCTGATCGGCGGCGGACGTCCCATTTTCAGCTGTTTTCCCACGGACCGCTGCGCCGCGTGGCGGTGTGTTTCGATGGTTGGGAGATACCGTCGGGAACCGAATTGATTTAAGTGAAACGAGGACTTTATGTATAAAACGGCAATTTTTGACCTGGATGGTACACTGCTGGATACGCTGGGCGATCTGACGGACGCCAGCAACCACATATGCGCCCAAAACGGCTGGCCCACCTTTACAGAAGAACAGATTCGCCATATGGTGGGCAACGGAAACCCCAAGCTGGTGGAGCGGTTCACTCCGGAAAGTGTGCGGACGCCGGAGAGATTGGGGGAGTCCCTCGAACAGTTTATGGCGTATTACGACGCTCACAAAATGGACCGCACGGCCCCCTATCCCGGTGTACCGGAAGCCCTGACGGCCTTGCGGGCGGCGGGAGTGAAAACCGCGGTCTTTTCCAACAAGGCGGATACGTTCTGCCCGTCGCTGGTAGGACACTATTTCGGCGATGTATTCGACATTGTCCGCGGCAAACGGGACGGCGTTCCCGCCAAGCCGGACCCCGCCGGGGTCCATGCCCTGATGCGGGAATTGGGCGCTTCGGCGGCGGACACCGTCTACGTGGGTGACAGCGACGTGGATGTGCTGACCGGGCACAACGCGGGCCTCGCCGTCTGCGGCGTCACATGGGGATTCCGGGGACGGGAAGAGCTGGCCCGGGCCGGAGCGGAGCTGCTGGCCGACAGCGCAGAGGAGTTGACGGCGCTGCTGCTGGGATGAAGGAGGAGCTTCCTTTCCCCTACGGACTGGTTTCGGTTGACCGATGGGGAAAAATAGGATATAGTGTGCATATTGCGAATAAGGAGTGATAGCATGCCGGGTATCTCTGTGATTGTTCCTGTGTATGAGGCAAAAAAATATGTTGAAAAATGTGTGGAAAGTGTCAAAAACCAAACGTTTTCTGACTGGGAGATGCTGCTGGTGGATGACGGCTGCACAGACGGCTCATCCCGGCTGTGTGACCAGTGCGCCGATGGGGACGATCGAATCCGGGTGTTTCACAAAAAGAAGAACGGCGGCGTCAGCGCCGCCCGGAACCTGGCGCTGGACGAGGCCAAAGGCGACTACATCGTGTTTTTGGATGTTGACGACCGGTATGAGTGTCAGTGTCTGGAAACCCTGTGGAATCTGCGGCTTCAGGCGGACGCCGACAGCGCGGCTTGTGCCCATCTGAACCTGTGGCCAGACGGGACGAAGCAGCCCGAGCCGGTGCTCCCCGCCGGCATCTATGATGCCGCGGGCATCCGCGAGGGCATCGTGGGTCCTCTGTTGGGCGACCGGCTGACCCAGCCCGTATTCAACGGATTTATCTGGCGGTTCCTGTTCTCCCGGGAGATCCTGCGCGGCGCCCGCATCACCTTTGAGGGGGCATATCTGGAGGACGAGCTGTTTTTAATGGAGTATTTTTGTCACGCTCAAAAGCTGGCCGTGACGGACCAGCCCCTTTACCGCTATTTTCACAATCCATCCTCCGCCACCCACAAATATATGCCGGATTTCATGCAGGTCTTCGGCCGCTTTATGGAGCGGAAAGAGGCACTGGTGAAACGAAACGGGCTGGAGTCCCTGCGCCCTCAATGGCGGGAGAGCTCCAACTGGGCGGGATTGCTGATCGCCATCGGCAACGAGTATGCCCGGGGAAATGAGAAGTCCATCCGTCAAAAGCAGAAAGCCGTTCAGGCTTTGTGCGCACGTCCTGAGATGGCGAGAGCCATCGGGACCCTGACGCCGGAGGGCGTGTCCTCCAACAAACATCTGGTGGTCAAGCTGGTGAGAGGGAAGCACTTCTTCACGCTGACCCAAATGTACCGTCTGAAAAACGGCATCTGAAAAAACGGGGAAGGTTTATCCATGTTTTCCATTCGAGAGAGTTACCTTTTTGCTTTCTGGACGGCGCTGTGCGGGGCCTATGAGGCCAGTGCACTTCACCGTCTGCTGGCGGCGGCGGGCCGCTGGTGTAACCGCCAGATCGATGAGTCCCGGATTCTGGGCGTTCTGTGCCGGGAGGGGGCCGTGGCCCGCGCGTGGAGCGGGAGCCGGACCTGCCACATTCTGAGCTTTTTGGTGAATCTGCCGGGGAATCTGCTCCACCGGCTGTATACCGCATATCAGCGGCAGTTTGATCAGAGCTTTTTTGCGGGACTGGCGTTCGCCATGGGGGACGAGACTGCCGTCGGGGAATCCTGGGTCATCATGGCGCTGTGGGTCATCCCCTATGAGCGGTGGAACAACGCCTATAATTTTCTGGGCTTTGCGGCGCTGCTGATTCTGTTTTACGCGGGGTCCATGCGCCGGTACGATTCCTTCCGGTTGGACGTGAAATCCGTGGGGCCGTATGCCGTGGGGATGTTTCTGGCGGTGGTGCTGGGCGTGGCTCTGTCCGCGTACCCCAGTCTTTCCGTCCGGTTTTTAATGTACCATTCCGTGTGCCTTCTGTGTGTGCTGGTGACGGTCGGCGCCGTGCGGAATACAGGTGATCTCAAGCGGCTTGCCGCCGGGGGGAGTGCGGTGGTGCTGATTTCCTCTCTGTACGCGGTCTATCAGCGCATTCAGGGCGTGGAGGTCAATAAATCCTATGTGGATCTGGACGTCAACGCCGGAATGCCGGGGCGGGTAGAGTCCTTTTTTGACAACCCCAATACCTTTGCGCAGGTGTTGATTTTGCTGCTGCCCATCGTGCTGGGCCTGATGCTCTGCGCCAAACGGCCTGTTTTCAAGGTGATCGCCGCCGGCATTTTTGCCGTGGGCGTGGGGGCGCTGGGTATGACCTATTCAAGAGCCAGTTGGGTGGGTATTGCCTTTGCCATGGCTGTGGCGGTGTTCTTGTGGAAGCCGAAGCTGATTCCGCTGTTTATGGCCGGGTGCCTGCTGGCCATCCCTTTGCTGCCAAGTAGCATTCTCAACCGCATTTTGACCATTACCAACACCGACGACAGCTCTACCTCCGGGCGCATTCCGCTTTATCAGGCGGCGCTGGCCACTATCCAAAAATCCCCTGGCACCGGAGCGGGACTGGGAACCGCCGCCGTGCAGCGGTTCATCAAGGATAACAACCTCTACCACGGGAAGGCCCCCTTTGTCCACGCCCACGATATTTATTTACAGGTCTGGATTGAAGCCGGTCTGCTGGGCGTGGTCTCCTTTGTGGGGTCCATGCTGCTGAACATCAAAAACGCGGCCCGTACCGTGCGGCACTGCGGCGATTCCGCCGCCCGCACCATCACCTGTGCCGCCGCATCGTCCCTCTGCGGTATTCTGGTCTGCGGCCTTGCGGACTACCCCTGGAATTATCCCAGAGTCATGAGCATATTCTGGTTCGTCTTTGCGCTGTGCATTGCCGGAACGAAGTTGTGCCACCAGACGGAACAAGAGGAGGAAAGCCGGTGATAGAGCAGCTTTTACCTTTCTTGCTCGTCTGTCCGCTGGTGTTTTTGGCCGGATTTGTGGACGCCATCGCCGGCGGCGGGGGGCTGATCTCCCTGCCGGCCTATCTGATTACCGGCATGCCGGTTCATAATGCGATTGCCACCAACAAGACCTCTTCCGCCATGGGCACCGCCATCGCCACGCTGCGGTATGCCCGAAACGGCTATATCCCCTGGCGGGAAGCATCCGCCGGGATTGTTTTCGCACTGGTTGGTTCCACAATGGGCGCGAAGCTGGCGCTGATGCTGGATGACGGGATTTTCCGAATTGTCATGTTGGTGATTCTGCCGCTTACCGCGGTGTACGTCCTGCGGGGAAAAGCTTTGCAGGAGACGGAGGAACGGGAGGAATACCCCTTACGTAAAACGCTCACCATTGTGATGGCGGCGGCGTTGGTGATCGGTGTATACGACGGGTTCTACGGTCCCGGAACCGGCACGTTCCTGATTTTGATTCTCACCGGGGCCGGCCACATGGATCTGCGGAAAGCTAACGGCATTACCAAGGCCATCAATCTGGCCACCAATGTGGCGGCGCTGTCCGTATATCTGTTCAGCGGGAAGGCGCTGCTGTCTCTGGGGCTGACGGCGGGCCTGTTCAGCATCGCCGGTAATTACATGGGCGCCCGGTTCTTCTCCGGGAAGGGCGCCAGATCGGTCAAGCCCGTCATTCTAATTGTGCTGGTCATCTTTTTTATCCGCGAACTGATGGAGATACTGGGATGAGGAAGGAACGGTTGAGTTGAAATAGAGCGCCGGGACTGGGGCGCAAAACAAAAGGAGGTTTCTTATGAAGATTTATGACAGCGTCGAGGAGTTGATCGGCAACACGCCGTTGGTGCGGCTGCATCACATCGAATCCCGGTACCAACTGAATGCTGTGCTGTTGGCCAAGCTGGAGCGGTCCAATCCAGCGGGGAGCGCCAAGGATCGGGTGGCGGCGCAGATCATCGCGGAGGCGGAACAGGCGGGCAGGCTGGCTCCCGGCGGCACGATTATCGAGCCCACCTCCGGCAACACAGGAATCGGCTTGGCCGCCGTGGGCGCGGCAAAGGGGTATCATGTGATTTTGACTATGCCGGAGACCATGAGCGTGGAGCGGCAAAGCCTCATCCGGGCCTACGGCGCGGAGATCGTTCTGACACCCGGGAAAGAGGGTATGTCCGGGGCAGTAGAGAAGGCGGAGGAACTGCAAAAAGCCACACCGGGCAGTATTCTGGGGGGCCAGTTCGACAATCCTGCCAACCCGGAGGCTCATTATCGCACCACCGGCCCTGAGATCTGGACGGATACCGACGGACAGGTGGATGTGTTCGTGGCGGGCGTCGGCACCGGTGGTACCATCAGTGGAACGGGGAAATATCTCAAGGAGAAAAAACCGGACGTGAAGGTGGTTGCCGTGGAGCCGTCCCGGTCCCCGCTGCTGAGCGAGGGCCATGCTGGCCCCCACGGCCTGCAGGGGATCGGCGCGAACTTCGTGCCGGAAAATCTGGATCGGGGGGTGCTGGACGAGATCATGCCCGTCGCCGATGAAGATGCCTACGCCCTGGGCCGGGAACTGGCCGAAAAAGAAGGATTCTTGGTTGGCATTACCTCCGGCGCCGCAGTCTGGGCCGCAATCCAGCTGGCAAGGCGGCCGAAAAATCGCGGCCGGACCGTTGTGGCGCTGCTTCCGGATTCCGGCGAGCGGTATCTCTCCACACCCATGTTCCAAAGCCCGGCCGATCGTTGACTTCGTATAAGAAGGCGTCGGTTATTTCTGCTTTCCAGTTACGGTGATTGAAGGGAACTTTTCCACCACCTGTGCGGCCCCGTTCCTATGGGAACGGGGCCGCAGTTGCTGTTCTGTTCCAATTTTCCCAGTTTTTGAGGCTTGTAACTTATTGTAACTTCCTGTATTCTTTTTGTTAGAATTCTCCATGAAACGGAAGACACGAGCGCTTCGAAGCGTGCTTTACCGCTTGGGGCCGGTGCAGAAAGGACAAACAGGATGATGAAACGTGGAATCATGGTCGGGCTGCTGGCGGCGGCTCTGACGGCCGGATCCGCCGTACCTGCCGCGGCGACCGTCCGAACGGTGCCGGTGCAGGTGGACGGCGCGGTGCTAAGAACGGTAAATTATCTGGAGAGCGGCGTGACTTATGTTCCCCTGCGGGCGCTGTTGGATGCCTTTGGCGGCTGGGAGATCCACTGGGATACAGTGGAGCGGGAGGCCGTGGCCAGCTGTGGGACAATGCAGCTGGAGGCCGATCCGGCAGCAGACACCGTCTCGGTGAATGGGCATACATACAGCGGCGATGTGACGGTGCGGTCCGGGCAGACTTACGTCCCCCTGCGGCTCGCCGCCACCGCCTGCGGCGCGGACGTCGCGTGGGACAGTGCGCTCCGCGGCGTTGCGGTGACGTCTCCAAACGCCCCGTATGACGCGGGGGAATTGTACTGGCTTTCCCATATTATCAGTGCCGAGAGCGAGGGCGAGCCGATGGAGGGACAGGTCGCCGTGGCCAACGTGGTGCTGAACCGGGTGGCTTCCGACAAGTTTCCCGATTCCATTCGTGAGGTGGTGTTCGACACGAAGGACGGCGTCCAGTTTGAACCAGTGAGCAACGGCACGGTCTACAACGTCCCCGCCGCTTCCGCCGTGTCGGCGGCAAAGCTGGCGCTGAACGGTGCGGAGACGGTGGGGGACTGTATGTACTTTTACGCACCCGCTCTGTCCAGAGGCCTGTGGATCAATGCAAACCGGATCTATTATACTACCATTGGCTGCCACCGGTTTTACCTTTGATTGACTTTTTTCCGCTTGGGGACTATGATAAAGGCAATATTGAAAAAAGGAGCCTTTGTGCCATGCTGTTTTCCAAACATCCCAGAACGGTTTACGCCAATGCCCCCGCCCATGAGGTGATCTGCCAGTTTCGGTTCCCCGCGATTCTCGCCATCAACAACTCGGAACCTGCGGCGTTTCAGGACGCGATCCGGGAGGACTTTCCCCAGTTTGTCCGGCGGGAGGACGTGGCCCCTCCTCAGGTGGCGGGCCTGGGTGGTCCGAGCCCTCAGATCAAGCAGCAAAAGCCGGTGACAAACTATCATTTTGTCGCCGCCGACAATCTGTGGAAGATCAATCTGACCCAGAATTTCATTGCCCTGTCCACGTTGCGGTATACCGGCTGGGAAGATTTTGCAAAAGAGCTGGACAAGCCTCTGGCGGAGTTCATCCGCATTTACAAGCCAGCCTATTTTGAGCGAGTGGGGCTGCGGTACGTGAACATTATCTCCCGGGAGAAGCTGAGTCTGCGGGACAGCGCGTGGACGGAGCTGATTGCCCCGGCGTATCTCGGCGCCATGGCGGAGCCGGACATACGGGAGGAGAATGTGCTGAACAGCGCGGTGGATCTGCAGTGCAAGCTGGATTCCAGCTGTGCGGCGAAGGTCCATGCCGGACCTGGCCGTCTGCGGGCGAACCGGCCCGACACGCCCCAAGACCCGGAGGTCAAATTTATCCTCGATATGGACCTGTCCATGGGCGGTCAGGTGAGCTGCAATCTCTCCGCCGGTGCGCTGGAGACTCTCCATGCTCATGCCACGGAGCTGTTTGAAGGGGCGATCACCGATACCCTGCGGACGGCTATGCAGCCGGAATAAGGCGAAATGGGCGCTTTGCGGAATACCACGATATAGGAAATGAGCCGGCGGGGAAAACGTTTCGTTTTCCCCGCCGGCTTTTTAGGCGGATGTTCCCCGGAGCGTACGTATTGACAGGCTGTGTCACACGGGGAGGTCTTCCGGTGAATATAAGAAAAAGGATTCCTGCGCCGGCAGCAGCGCGGTCCAGCCCATCTCCGATAAAGTGCCGTGAAAAAGAGCGGTTCTTACCGCTCGGAAACGGTGCGCATTTTTTCAGCCAGACGCTTTGAGATGGCCCGCAGAGATTCCTCGTAGTTCACGATCTGACACCGGTGTCCCTCGTCCACCAGAACGGCTAGGTCACCGGTGAGCAGGCCGTCCTTCATCGTCTCAAGGCATGCGCTTTCCAGCTTTCCGGCAAATGATACGAGGTCGGGCAGATCATCCAGCTGTCCCCGGCGGCGCAGAGCGCCGGTCCAGGCGAAAATGGTGGCGGTGGAGTTGGTGGAGGGCTTTTCCCCGGCGCGGTAGCGGTAAAAGTGGCGGGTGACGGTGCCGTGGGACGCTTCAAACTCCATGGACCCGTCCGGGGCCATCAGCACGGAGGTCATCATGGCCAGGGAACCGAAGGCCGCGGCTACCATGTCGCTCATGACGTCGCCGTCATAGTTTTTCAGCGCCCAGATGAATCCGCCCTTGGAGCGCATGACCCGGGATACCGCGTCATCGATCAGGGTATAAAAATAGTGAAGGCCCAAGGTGTCGAATTTGTCTTTATAGGTATTTGCGAATTCCTCGTCAAAGGCCCGGCGGAACTCCCCGTCGTATTCCTTGGAGATGGTATCCTTGGCGGAGAACCACAGGTCCTGCTTCGTATCCAGCGCGTACTGAAAGCAGGAGTGAACAAAGGCGCGGATGGAGGTCTCCGTGTTGTGCTGGCCCTGAAACACGGCGGACCCCTTTGTCCGGGCGATGGTGAGCGTCTGCTCCCTGCCGCTTTGGCCCTTGAAATTCAAAGTGGCGACACCCGGCTCGTCCGTCACCAGCTCCACGGCCTTATACATGTCGCCGTAGGCATGGCGGGCCACGGTAATGGGCTTTTCCCATCCCGGGACCGCCGGACGGAGAAAGGGCAGCAGAATGGGGGCGCGAAACGCCGTCCCGTCCAGCACGGCGCGGATAGTGCCGTTGGGGGAGGGCCAGATTTCCGAGAGGTGGTATTCCTCCTGCCGCTGACGGTTGGCGGTAATGGTGGCGCATTTGACCGCCACGCCCAGCCGTTCCGTGGCGTTGGCCGCGTCAACGGTCACCTGATCCCGCGTCTCGTCCCGATGGCGCAAACTCAGATCGTAATACTCGGTTTTCAGATCCACGTAGGGCTCGATCAGATCCTCCCGGATGATTCGCCAGAGGATGCGGGTCATTTCGTCCCCGTCCATCTCTACCAGAGGTACCTTCATTTTGATTTTTTCCATTTTATCCGTTCCTCTTTCGATAGTAGTTCATCAGGCAGCCATCCAGCAGAATTTCCCGCTCTTCCGCCGTCAGCTCCTGCATATGGAGAATCAGAGTCTCCTCTTCTCTACCGCTTCGCAGCAGCGTGGCGGGGAGTGCTTCCTTCCCGGCGGCAAGGGCTTCTCGGACACCGGGGATGAAGACGCAGTCGCCGTTATCGCCGGAAAAGTCTTCCTCCAGCGTAAAGGGCAAAATGCCCCAGTTGACGCAGTTGGAGCGGTAGCGCTTTGTGGCGAAGCTCCGGCAGAAGTTGGCGCACCCCCCAAGCACCCGCTGGCAGGACGCTGCCTGTTCCCGGGCGGACCCGTCGCCGGGCCGGTTTGCATAGACAGCGGAGCCAAACTGGGTGGTTTTCAGAAGCGCCTCGCCGTCCCCAACGCGATTTAACAGGGAAATAAGCCGCTCCGGGGCCTTTCCGGACAGACGGTCCGACTCCGCGGCGGCAGCGGCCTTGGCCCGGGGGACATACTGCGGCTCCCGGCGGGACAGGGTGAATTCCGCCAGACGGAGAGGGTTGGAACGGTAGGAAGAGGTTTCGCCGGAGGGAATCAACTCGTCGGTGGTGGTGACCTCGTCTCTCAGGACCGCCGCCAGCTCCACCAGCAGATTGTCCTCAAGGGGCCGGATCTCCGGCCAGTCCGTGATATTCGGTCCCATCACCAGCCCTGTCTCCGGCCGGGGATGGCCAACGCCGTTGTACACACGCTTTTCATAGGGCGCGGCGTCGAACCGATAGGGGATGGGGCGGATGTCACAGTCCACCTCCGTGGCGGGGGTGATTTTGCCGCCGTTCCGGGCGGTGGCCGCGATGGAGCGGGCGTCCATCAGGCACACGCCGGAAAACTGCCCGTCTCCGGGCTTGCTGCCCTCCCGGTTGGGGAAGTTGCGGGTGGTGTGCCGCAGGCTCAGAGCGTTATTGGCGGGTACGTCCCCCGCGCCGAAGCAGGGGCCGCAGAAGCTGGGCTTGATGATCGCGCCGGTCTCCAGAAGGTCGGCGGTGATGCCCGCCCGGGTCAGGGCCAGACTCACCGGCACGCTGGTGGGGTAGACGCTGAGGGAAAACCCGCCGTCTCCCACGCTGCCGCCCCGCAGGATGTCCGCGGCGGCGGTAATGTTGTCAAAAAGACCGCCGGCGCAGCCGGCCACAATGCCCTGATCGGCCCAGACGCCGCCGTCGTGAATTTTATCCACAAGCCGCGGCTCAATCTGCGGCCAGCGCTTTTTCGCATCTGACTCCACCGCGGCCAGAATGTCGCCTGCGCTATCGAGAAACTCCCGGACAGGCCAAGCGTTGGAGGGGTGAAAGGGCAGCGCGATCATGGGCTCCACTGTGCCCAGGTCGATGGAGACCATGCGGTCATAGTAGGCAGATTCGCCGGGGCAGAGGGGCTTGTAAGCCTCCGCCCGTCCGTGGGCTTCGTAAAACTGCTTCACGGAGCCGTCCGTTTCCCAGATGGAGCTGAGGCAGGCGGTCTCCGTGGTCATTACATCGATGCCGTTGCGGTAGTCCATAGGGAGGGAGGCGATCCCCGGCCCGGCGAATTCCACAACCCGGTTGCGGACAAAGCCGCTTTCAAACGTGGCCTTCACCAGTGCCAGAGCCACATCGTGGGGCCCGACGCCCATTTGCGGCGCACCGGTGAGATACACCAGCACCACCTCAGGATAATCGATGTCCCACGTATTTTTCAACAGCTGCTTGCAAAGCTCCGGTCCGCCCTCGCCCACGCCCATAGTGCCAAGAGCGCCGTACCGGGTGTGCGAGTCGGAGCCAAGAATCATCTTTCCGCAGCCCGCCAACTGCTCCCGTGCGTAGGAATGAATGACGCTCTGGTTTGCGGGGACATAGATGCCGCCGTATTTTTTCGCGGCGGAAAGGCCGAAGGCGTGGTCGTCCTCGTTGATGGTGCCGCCCACGGCACACAGGCTGTTATGGCAGTTGGTCAGCACGTAGGGCAGGGGAAATTCCCGCATACCGGAGGCCCGAACCTGCTGGATGATGCCCACATAGGTAATGTCATGGGAAACCATGGCATCAAAACGGACCTGAATCTTTCCTTTATCGCCTGAGACGTTGTGGCTTTGCAAGATCGACCAGGTAAGAGTGCGCTTTCGGCCCTCCTCCGGGGAGACGGATGCGGTTTCACAGGGGACGCCGTTGGACAGGAACACGCCGGAAGAACGCAGCGCGATCATAAACGATCCCTCCTGAGACTGCCATTTTTGCAGCCTATTTTCTTTTTTATGTAATAGTTACTTTAATGTATCACAAAAATCCGGACATGAAAAGCAAAAAATGGCGGAAAGGCGGATTTTTCCTGCATTTTCGTCAAAATGACAGCGAAAGTGAGATGGAGAGGGGAAAACTTTGACACGGCTCTCAGCGGACAAAAACCGCGCGGACAAAAGCAAGCGCCTTTGCCCGCGCAGCAAAATCCGACTTATACGTAGGTCTGCTGATTTACGTCAAACACGCCCCGGGTGGTGATGCGCAGGGACGGAATGACCGGCAGGGCCATGAAACTGAGGGTCATGAAGGGGTCGATACCCTCCGAAACGCCCAGAGCATAGGCTTTTTCCTTGGCATCCTCCAACTCCTGGTTGACAACTGTCAGGGGTTCTTCGCTCATGATGCCGGCAATGGCCAGCGGTACCTCCGCCACAGATTCTCCCCTGTCCAGCACCGCGATGCCGCCGTTCAGCTCCACCACCCGGTTTACCGCCGCCGCCATATCCGTCTCGCTTGTCCCTACGACAATGATGTTGTGGGAGTCATGGGAGATGGAGGTGGCCACCGCGCCGGACTTCAGGCCATAGCCCTGAATATAGCCGATGCCGATGTGGCGCGTGTTTTTGTGCCGTTCCACCACGGCCAGCTTCAACACGTCGTATTCCGCATCGATGCGATCAGAGTATCCTGCGTCCACCGTGGTAATCTCGCCGGGGACCATGCCGATGATGCCCCGGGGGCGCTTTTCCGCAAAGTCCTGGGCTGTCAGCTTTCCCACATGAAAAGTGTTGTGGGACCGCTCCACCAGATACGGCTCGATGGGCGGCGTAGGAAAATCCTTTACCTCGCCGTTTTCCACAAGGAGCTCGCCCCGCTTATAGACCTTTTCAATATTAAACTTCTCAAAGTTGTCGATGATGACGAAGTCCCCCAGATACCCCGGCGCAACAGCGCCCCGATTATTCAGCAGAAAATATCGCGCCGCATTGTGGCAGGCCACCTTCACAGCCGTGATGGGGTCCACGCCAAGAGCGATGGCCCGTTTCACGATGTAGTCGATGTGGCCCTTTTCCAAAAGGTCGTTGGGGTGCTTGTCGTCGGTGCAGAACATGCAGCGCTCGGAGTATTTGTCGCACAGGAGCGGCACCAGCGCCTCCAGATTCCGGGCAGCGGTGCCCTCCCGGATCATGATGAACTGGCCCCGCTGGAGCTTTGCGATGGCGTCGTTCAGATCATGACACTCATGGTCGGAGTAGACCCCGGCGGCGATATAGGCGTTCAGGTCATTGCCCACGAGGTCCGGCGCGTGGCCGTCAATTTTCTTGTGGTGCGCCTGGGCCGCCACGATTTTTTCAACAGGCTGTTCGTCTCCGCTGATCACACCCACGAAGTTCATCATCTCCGCAAGGCCCTGAACTCTTGGATGGTCATAGAAGGAATCGATGGCCCGGTAGTCCAGAACCGCTCCGGATTCGTCCAGCGGCGTCGCCGGGACGCAGGAGGGCAGCATGAACCGCACATCTACCGGCAGACCCTCCGTGGCCTGCAGCATATACTCGATACCGTCCGTCCCCATGACGTTGGCTATCTCGTGGGGATCGGTGATGACGGTGGTAGTCCCGTGGGGCAAAACCGCCTTTACGAATTCCCGGGGGCTGACCAGAGAACTCTCCAGATGGATGTGGGCATCCAGAAAACCGGGCAGGATGATTTTGCCGGTGCAGTCCTGCTCGGTCTGCCCTTCGTATCGGCCCATGCCCACGATCAGACCCTCAGTCACGGCGATATCGGCCTGACAAAGCTCGTTGGAAAACACATTGACATAGGTGGCGTTTTTCAACACCAGATCCGCCTTTTCCCGACCGGAGGCAGCGGCGATGATGCGCTGCTTCTTCAAAAGCTTCCGATTGATCTTGCCCGCATAGCTCTCAGACATGGAACCACTCCTTCTCAAATATTAAATTTGCTTATTATTAAAAGTAAGAAAAATAATAGCTGCTGATTTGAGGCAAGTATACGCGCAAAAGATACGTTTGTCCAGAGAGAAACCATGAAAAATTTTTCTGTTGCATAAGTTACTTGTAAATATGAAAATATTTGGTATATTATTATATATATTAGTATTACAAACTATACGAATGGACCGCCGGAAACGGCACAGGAAAGGAGCGCCTTTATGAGTCAAACTCTGAATGCAAAGGCCTATGAGGCCATGGATTACGGTATGTATCTGGTTTCCACAGCCGCCAACGGCCGGCGGCACGGCTGCATCGTCACTTCTTTCGCGCAGGTCACCTCGTCCTATCCGCCACGCTTCACCGTTACCATGAATAAGGACCACGCTACCACCGACGCGATTCTATCCTCGGGCACCTTTTCCGTGACGCTGCTGGCGGCGGATTGCCCGGAGGAGATCGTCAATACCTTCGGCTACAAATCAGGCCGGGTGGGAGATAAGTTTGCCGGGTTGGAGGCGAAAGTGGACGAAGCGGGGTGTCCGTATCTGACGGACCACATGGTATCCCGGGTCAGTTGCCGGGTGGTGGAAAAGCTGGAGATCGGAAGCTATCTGCTCTTTGTTGGCGAGGCCAGCGAAGCGGAGGTCCTGGCCGGGGGAGAGATGCTGACGCTGGGCGATTTTTCCCGCCGCGGCAAGAAAACGCCGCCTACGGCCACTGTGGTACGGGAAATGGTGGGCAACGGGTTCCGCTGCACCGTCTGCGGTTATATTTATGAGAGCGAGACTCTGCCGCCGGACTTTATCTGCCCCGTCTGCCATGCCCCCGCCAGCAAATTTGTCCCCAATGATTGAGACCGGCACGGAAAAGATAAATTGCGAGGGCGTCCGCCGAATGCGGATGCCCTCGTTACCTACTCCACACTCTGGTTCTCCGGAAATTTTCACAGACCGCACAGCGCCAAAGTCCTGCCGGTGTTCTGTTCCTGTGGCCAGGACCCGGGTTACCGCTCTTCTGGATGCACCCATGTTCCTGTTTGCCCATAATAACACTCTGATGTAGTTCTATTTTCCTATATAAAGGGGCTTCTTATCTATTGTCCGGTTTTTTGGGAAATTAGACAACGAATCAGTTGTCAGACACATTTTTGTGTACAAAACACACATAAAATTACCTGAAACCACTGTGAAAAACGGAACATTTTTATAAAGTTTACGAACTTTTCTGAACTTCCTGTTGACTTTTTTTCACCCAGCCGTTATCGTTAGGAAAAATACCGGCGCAACGGAGCGCCGAGAGGGGAGAAGGCCATGACGATGCGTATGCGTACACACACCACCATGACTTCCACGGCAGCTTTCGCCGCGGATGCTTTCTCCTGCGCCCGCGCCGCTTTCAATACTGCCATCCTGCTTCTGGACGCTGCGTCTGCGGCGTCCATTTTTGTTGCCCTGCTGGTACTGGTATCTCTGCTGGGCCTGCTGGACATTACCCTGATTACCTTGATTACCCTGATTAGCCTGCTGGTTCTACTGGTCGTATTACTCATTCCTGTGCGCCTGAAACGGTAATCTGCATCTGATATTCAAATCCCGGGAAATCAGAAGCGGCTCCGCTGTCAGGCGGAGCCGCTTCTCTTTTTATATTTTCAGTCTGGTAAAAAAGAGAGGTTGAATGATTATGGGAGTTTTTGAGTTTGTGTTGGCAGCCAGTCCCATCGTGTTTGTGCTGGTGGGGATTCTGGCGTTTAAGAAGCCGGCGATGAAAGTTGCGCCGCTGGCACTGTTATGGACAATGGTTCTGGCCTTTACCTATTTTAACGTCACGGGCTTGGCCTTTAAGGAAAACGTCGCGGCCTATGATGCCCTGCTCTGGAAGGGCATCAAAGAGGGCGGAAAAATTGTGGCCATGGTATTCGGAGCCTTTGTGATTCTGAATACGCTGAAGAGGACCGGAGCCATCGAGGACGTAAAAAATACCGTGGCCCGTATTTCCGGCAATGACCGCCGGGTACAGCTGATCGTGGTGGGCCTGATGGTTCCCATTTTCCTGGAGGGCGCCGCCGGCGCCGGCGCTCCCGCGGCTATCGCGGCTCCGTTCCTGGTGGCTCTGGGCTTCGATCCGGTGGTTGCCATTGCGGTGGCATTGCTGGGCGACGCGACACCCTGTTCCTGGGGCGGCGCCGGACTGACGACCATTTCCGGCGGCGCGGCTCTGGTGGACGCGGGCGTTTCCACTGCGGCTCTGAATTCCGCCATGGTGGGCCGCATTCACATGTTTGGCGTGATGGTCATTCCCTTCATTATGGTGGCGATTGCTTTTGGGCGCAAGGGTTTCAAGAACATCATTCCCTACCTTTGCTATGCGGGTGTCACCACAGGCACCACCATGTTCTTCCTCAGCAATTTTGTCGGTCCTGAGGTTACCTCCATGGGTACCGGCCTCATCTCCATGCTTTTCTCCGTGGTCTATGTAAAGCTGGTTCCCATCAAGACCCCGGAGGAGTTCCGCTACAAGGCCCCTGAAAAGGTGGATCGGAAGTTCAGCGCCTGGCGGGCCATGTCTCCTTACCTGTACATGCTGATTCTCCTCCCTGTGGTGCGGTATGGTGTGCCGGCTTTTGTTGAAAACGGATTCGCGCTGATGTGCACTTTCGGATATATCGTCTGGGTGGACGTGGTTATCTTCCTCTGCGCCGTGCTGGGTGCTATCACCTTGGGGATGCGGGCGGAGGACTTCGGCGGCGCGTTTACCGGCGTTACCGGCGGCTCCGTCACCGTGGCCCACCAGGGCAAAGAAGGCAAGGCTCCGGTCTACGAACAGGTCAGCGCGGCTCAGGCACGGGCCATGGAGGGCCACACCTTCTTCTCCGACGCCTCCGCCTGCGTGAGAAATTTTCCCGGCGCGGTAAGAAGTGCATTGCGCCGCAGCGAGTTTAGCTCTGCCTGCAAGAGCACCGTCGGTTCCGTCTTTCCCGTTTTGGTAACGATGGGCAGTCTGCTGGTCCTGGCCTATATCATGCAGGCGAAAACCACCGGCATGATGAATCTCATTGCCAGCGACATCTCCAACATGGCCGGCATATTTTATCCCGCCGCCGCTGTGTTCATCGGTACCATGGGCTCCTTCATCACCGGAACAGGCCTGGGCTCCAACATCATGTTCGCAGGGATGCACACTCAGGCGGCTACGGCGCTGGGCATGAATCCCATCACTGTGTTCGCCGGTCAAAATGCTGGTGCGTCTCTGGGCAACCTGATCTGCCCCAATAACACCGTGGCGGCCTGCGCCACCGTTGGACAGGTGGGCAACGAGTCCAAGGTCATGCGTAAGACCCTTCCCGCCTGTGGTATTCTGGTGGCGCTGTACATGGCGCTCTCCATGGTGTATACTCTGGTGGTGTTCCCGAACTTCGGAATGTAAGGGTTAAGATTTAAAGGTTGCGTATCATTTGAACCGTGGCAGGAGAAAGACCGTAATAATGCAATCAGCGGGAAGAGGGGGAGCAATCCTCCCTTTTTCCGTGGATAAAGTCAGGAGGAACGTATAGATGAAAACAAGAAAAGTCGGTGTGATCGGTCTGGGCCATGTGGGTGCCCATGTGATGTATGCGCTGGCGATACAGGGTATCGCAGACGAAATCGTTCTGGTGGACCAGAATGAGGCTAAGGTCAAAAGCGAATGTCAGGATCTGTTTGACGCCGTGGCGTATCTGCCCCATCGGGTAAAGGTCAGCGTGGGCAATTTTCCGGACCTGGGGGACTGCGACGTGATTGTCAACTCCACCGGTAAGATCGACCTGCTCCGGGGCAATCACAACCGGGTCACGGAGATGGACTTTACCATCCCCGCCGTCCGCAGCTATGTGGAAAAGGTCAAGGCCAGCGGCTTTGACGGAGTGCTGGTCAACATCACCAACCCCTGCGACATTGTCACGCGGGAGCTGGCGCTGGGACTGGGACTTCCAAAGGGCCGCGTCTTCGGTACCGGAACGGGACTGGATACCGCCCGCCTCATCTCCACGCTGGCCCGTCAGACCGGCATCGACCACAAATCCATCACTGCCTATATGCTGGGCGAGCACGGCAACGCGCAGATCGCCGCATGGTCCGCCGTGTCCTTCCGGGGCCGCAGTCTGGACGACTGGGCCGGGACCGGCGACCCCCGCTTCCAGTTTGACCGGGAGGCGCTTCAGAAGGAGTCGATCGGTGCGGGCTGGGCCACTTTTTCCGGAAAGTTCTGCACGGAGTACGCTATTGCCACCACCGCCGCCCGGATGGTCCACATCGTTCTGCATGACGAGAAGCAGATCATGCCCGCCAGCGCGGAATTGTGCGGCGAGTACGGCGAGTTCGGACTCTATGTGGGCGTCCCCTGCGTCATCGGAAAGAATGGCGTGGAGGAAGTGGTGGAGCTACCGCTGAACACCGGGGAAAAGGCTGCGTTTCATAACTGCTGTGAGGAAGTTCGGCACAACATGGAGCACTTGAAAGAAATCTAATTTCCACCCCTGAAACGGAGCCCTCACAGATAACTATTTGTTATCTGCGAGGGTTTTTATACGATCTGGAATCAAACGAGTGTATCCAAAACGGCCTTCAAGTCCGCGATAATATCCTCCGGGTCCTCCAGACCCACGCTGATACGGACCAGCCCCTCGCTGATGCCGGAGGCTTTTAATTCCTCCGGGGTGTAGGTGGAGTGAGTCATGGAAGCGGGATGCTCCACCAGCGTCTCCGCGTCGCCCAGAGACACGGCGATGGTACACAGCTCCAGTTTGTTCAGTGCGGCGGCTGTGGCGGTGCGATCGGATTTCAGCTCAATGGACATCATACCGCCGGGCAGCTTCATCTGCTTTTGGGCGATTTCGCGGCCCTCAAAATCGTCGAGGCCGGGATAGTAGACTTTTTCCACGGCGGGATGACCGTGGAGGAACTCCGCCACCTTCTGGGCGTTGGAGCAGTGACGCTCCATGCGGATGCTGAGAGTTTTCAGGCCCCGGGCGATCAGAAAGGCGTCAAAGGGGCTCATGACGGCGCCGGTCATATCCTTCAGCCCGAACATACGGCACTGGCCGATGAAGTCGGCCTTGCCCACCACAAAACCGGCAATTACGTCTCCGTGACCGTTGATGTACTTGGTGGCGCTGTGGACCACCACATCCGCGCCCATCTCCAGCGGCCGCTGGAGATAGGGAGAACAGAAGGTGTTGTCTACGATGACCCGAATGCCGGGGTTAAATTCGTGGGCCGTTTGAGCGGTGGCGGCAATGTCGATCACCTTCATGGTGGGGTTGCAGGGCGTCTCAAAATAGACGACCTTCGTCTTGCGGTTCAGGTTCTTTTTGAGGTTCTCCGGCTTGCTGAGGTCGGTGAATACCACATGGACGCCGAACTTGCTCATGCCGTGCATCAACAGGGCATACGTGCAGCCGTACAGCGTCTCGTCCGCCAGAATCTCGTCACCCGCCACCACGGAGGTCCAAAGAGCGGAGGAGATGGCGCCCATGCCGGAGGCGGCAGCCACGGCGGCCTCGCCGCTTTCCAGAGAGGCCATTTTTGCCTCTACCTGCGTCAGGGAGGGGTTGCCAAGGCGAGTATAGATGTATCCGCCCTCTTTTCCGGCAAAACGGGCGCCGCCCTGCTCTACAGTGGCGAACTCAAAGGTGGAGGTCTGATAGATGGGAGTGCACAGGGCACCGGCGCTGTTGACTTCCTTTCCAGCGTGGATCTGGCGGGTAGAGAATCCCAACTGCTTTTCGTTTTTCATGGTACCATCCTTTCATCAGGCCCGCTGGGCGGGCAATTTGACAACTGCAACTAAAAAAATGATCTGCGTTCCAGCAAAAAAACGGCGGTTCAATTTCTGAAAATAGCCGGCTACGATGAAAATTGTACAATACTGCCATACATTTTAAAAAATAAAATAATTTTTTATGTACTATATCTATAATATAGCACCTTTTCCACAAATGCGTTAGTGCATCTTTTCGAAAATCAGTTCCCAAATTTTCAGATAATAAATTGACATTGTTCCCTAAAATTTTTATAATGAAAGTGTGAACAGATTCGGGAGGAGGGGTCCGATGACTTTCCAGCAGCTCTCTTATGTGGTTGAGGTCAGCAAGTGCGGGTCCATCAATAAGGCGGCGCACCATCTGTTTTTGTCCCAGTCCGGAATCTCCACCGCCATCCGGGATCTGGAGGACGAGCTTGGCATTCACTTTTTCAACCGCAGCAACCGGGGCGTGGAGTTTACGCCGGAAGGAGAGGAGTTTGTCTCCTATGCGATCTCTCTTTTGGAGCAGAAGCGCCGGATCGAGAGTCTGTATTCCAGCGCCCGGTTTGCTCCGGCCCCAGTGCGTTTTTCTGTCTCCACCCAGCGCTATCCCTTTGCGGAGGATGCCTTTTTGCGCTTGCTGAAGGCCATGGATGCTCCGGGCTACAGCCTGTCTATCCGGGAGACGGGGATGGATGCGGTCATTCAGGATGTGTGCGAGCATCGGGCGGACGTGGGCGTGATTTTCATCTCGGACCTGACGGAGAAGATTATCCGCCGCCGGATGGACGCTCAGGACGTGGAATTTCACGAACTGGCGGCGGTGCCGCCTTGCATCTATGTCCGTAGGGAACATCCGCTGACATGCTGCATTCCTTTGACCGAGGCAAAGCTGGCGGAGTATCCCTATGCCTGTTTTGAGCACGATCAGGGCGCGGCGGCGGATTTTTCCGAGGAATATCAATTGCTGCCAGACCGAAAGCCGGACAGAAACATCTGCGTCAACAGCCGCACGACGATGATGGAGGTGCTGGCGGCCACAGACGCGTTTACCACCGGCAGCGGACTTCTGACTGCGGGTCTGAGCGACGAGCGGGTGATCTCCATCCCCTTGGAGGGAAGGGGTAATGTGCGCCTGGGCTGGCTCCGGGCGAAAAACACCAAGGCAACGCCTCAGGCGGAGAAGTTTCTCCGTCTGCTGGCGGAGGCCACGGCGGAAGCCGCGGCGTTTACCCGCACACTTCAGGAGCGGCGGGTTGTCCGGCACGGATGACCGCGCGGGTTCAAAGAAGCGCCACAAATACTTTTACGCAGGCCTGACCGCCTCGTCCGAAGGACCGGGGCGGTCTCCTCTTGCGGGTGTGCGGCATGTAGAATTCATAAAAATTTGATAATTTTAAACAGGGGGAAAAATGGCGTGGAGGAATACCAGGGGAAAAAATATATTCGAATGACCACGGAGCCTGTGGGGCGGCTGATCTGTGAGTTGGCCGCACCCTGCATCATCAGTATGCTGGTGACGTCGATCTACAATATGGCGGATACTTATTTCGTTGGAAAATTGAACAGCAACAGCGCCACCGGAGCGGTGGGTGTGGTGTTTTCCCTGATGGCGGTAATTCAGGCCATCGGTTTTTTCTTTGGCCATGGGTCTGGCAATTATATCTCCCGAAAGATGGGCGCTCAGGACATGGGGGAGGCCCGGCGGATGTCCTCCACGGGGTTCACGTTGGCGCTGCTGGCGGGCGGGGTGCTGTGCGTGCTGGGTGAAATTTTTTTGACGCCCCTTGCCAACCTGCTGGGTGCGACGCCCACCATCCTGCCTTACGCAAGAGACTATATGCGTATTATTCTGGCCGGCGCGCCGTGGATGACGGCGTCGCTGGTACTGAATAACCAGTTGCGGTTTCAGGGCAGCGCGGCCTATGGCATGGTGGGAATCTCCGCTGGGGCGGTGATGAATATTGCGTTGGACCCGGTCTTCATCTTCGTATTGGACATGGGCGTTTCCGGCGCGGCGCTGGCCACGATTTTGAGCCAGTTCGCCAGCTTTTGCCTGTTGCTGTGGCAGTGCGGCCGGGGTGGAAACCTGAGGCCCCATTTAAGGGAGGCGCATGTAAAGCTTTTTTACCTGAAGGAGATCGTCAGGGGCGGTCTGCCGTCCCTGGCCCGACAGGGCCTTGCCAGCCTTGCTACCGTTTGCCTGAATCGGTCCGCCCGAGGCTACGGCGATACGGTGATTGCCGCCATGGCGGTGGTGACCCGGGTGATGATGTTCGGTGGCTCCGCCCTGATCGGCTTTGGACAGGGCTTTCAGCCGGTTTGCGGATTCAACTACGGAGCGAAGCTCTATCACCGGGTGAGGCAGGGCTTCTGGTTTTGCGTGAAGTGGGGCACCGCGTTTTTGGCGGTGGTGTGTGCGTTGGGCGTGGCTTTCGCGCCGGAGGTGGTGGCGCTGTTCCGGAACGACCCGGAGGTGGTCCGGGTGGGTGCGTTAGCCATGCGGTGCCAATGCGTGGGCTTCCTGCTCTCCGGCTGGGTGGTGTTCAGCAATATGACGCTGCAGACCATCGGGGATACCGGACCCGCAACATTTCTCGCCGCCGCCCGACAGGGGGTGTTTTTCATTCCGGCGGTGCTGCTTTTGCCGCGGCTTTTTGATTTGTGGGGTATCCTTCTAGCGCAGCCAATGGCGGATATACTGTCTTTTACCACGGCGGTGCCTCTGATGCTCAGAGCGTTCGGGAGAATGAAGAAAGCGGCGGCCGCTGATGCCGGATGCGAACCAGTTGACAATTTCCCGCAGACTGGATACAATAAGAATCCAGTGAAACCCCAAAACAATGTTGATACTATAAATATAAAGGAATGAAGAATATGGCACAGGACAAAAGACAGGTGGACGCCATCACGTCCCGGGATACCGATTTCGCCCAGTGGTATACCGATGTGTGCAAAAAGGCGGAACTGATCGATTACACCAGCACGAAGGGGATGTTCGTCCTGCGGCCATATGGCTACGCCATCTGGGAGAACATTCAGAGCATTCTAGACGGGGAGTTTAAGAAGACGGGCCACACCAACGTCTCCATGCCCATGCTGATTCCCGAATCCCTGCTGCAAAAAGAAAAGGATCACGTCACTGGCTTTGCGCCCGAGTGCGCGTGGGTTACCATGGGCGGCAGTGAGAAGCTGGATGAAAAGCTGTGCATCCGCCCCACCTCCGAGACGCTGTTCTGTGACCACTGGAGCCGGGTTGTTCACTCCTGGCGCGACCTGCCGATGCTATACAATCAGTGGTGCAGCGTGCTGCGGTGGGAGAAGACCTCCCGCCCCTTTCTGCGCCACCGGGAGTTTTTGTGGCAGGAGGGGCACACGATCCATGCCACGGCTGAGGAGGCCATCTGCGAGACGGAGCAGCAACTGGAGTGCTATGCCTCCTTCTGCGAAAACGTGTTGGCCATGCCGGTGATCCGGGGTCGGAAGACGGACAAGGAAAAGTTCGCCGGGGCGGAGGCCACCTATACCATTGAGTGCATGATGCACGATCATAAGGCGCTTCAGGGCGGTACCAGCCACTATTTCGGCAACGGCTTTCCCACCGCCTTTGATATTACCTTTACGGATAAAAACAACCAGCTGACCCACCCCTATGAGACCTCCTGGGGACTTTCCACCCGTATCATCGGCGGCATCATCATGACCCACGGCGACGACAACGGCCTTGTCCTGCCGCCCCGGATTGCCCCGGTTCAGGTGGTGGTCATTCCCGTGGCGATGCACAAGAAAGGTGTGCTGGACGCGGCGGAGGGCCTGAAAAAGCGTCTGCTGGACGCCGGATTCCGGGTGAAGCTGGACGATTCTGACAACTCCCCCGGCTGGAAGTTTGCGGAGTACGAGATGAAGGGCGTGCCTGTGCGCGTGGAGATCGGCCCCAGGGACATCGAGCAGGGGCAGTGTGTGGTGGCGCGCCGGGATACCGGTGAGAAGGTGTCCGTGCCGCTGGCGGAGCTGGAAACGGCGGTCGGGAAGCTGCTGGACGAGGTGCACGACAACCTGTATGCTGTGGCTCTGAAAAACCGAGAGGACAACACCTTTGATATTAAGTCCCCCGCTGAGGCAAAGGCGATCGCCGAAGGCAAAGGCGGCTTCCTCCGCTCCAAGTGGTGCGGCTCTTTGGAATGCGAGATGGCCATGAAGGAGCAGGCGGGCGTTTCTTCCCGCTGCATGCCTCTGGTCCAGTCCGGGACAGAGGGCGTGTGTCCCGTCTGCGGCAAACCCTGCAAAACCGACATCTACTGGGGCGTCGCATATTAACCGGGAAAGGTGCCCGGCCAGTGATATTAATCGGAAAAAACCCCAGAATTGCGTCAAGCGCAATTCTGGGGCTTTGACTTGCAGGGAGACTCCGCCTGACGTGCTCAGGTTATGGAAATGCCGGAGAAAGGAGCGAGAGGAGAATGAATTGACCCCGAAAAGTTAGACAAATATTTTGTCAAGCGGTTAAGAGGGCTTGTTGCCTGTAAATAGCAGGCGGCAGGCCCTTTAACTTTGCCTTGCTGCGGCAGTTGTTGTAATAATCAAGATAGTCAACCAACTCTCGCTTGAAGTGCTCCATTGAGACGAAATCTTGCAAATAGAGAAGTTTGCTTTTAAGCAGACCAAAGAAATTTTCAATTACGGCGTTGTCCAGGCAGTTTCCTTTGCGGCTCATGCTCTGCCGAATTCCCTTCCTGCGAGCATTCTTTGGTATTTCTTGTGCTGGTAGTCCAGCCCTGATGGAAATGCAAAATGAGTAACTCACAATATCCCGACTGCACAGGTCAGGGATCGGTGACAGATAGAGTTTTTGTCCGAACAGATTGAGCTCTGTCACATCCGTCACCCACTTTTGATTCGGCTTTTCAGCTTCAAAGTTCCGGTTCAGCAAGTTTGACGCAATTTTACCCACTTCACCCTTGTAGGAACGATGCTTTTTCATCCGTACACGACAGATCAGCCCTAACTCCTTCATGAACCGTCTTGTGGTTCAGTACGAAACCCTGTTGCCGAAATGCAGCCGTGATTCGGCGATAGCCATAGGCGGCCTTTGTTCTTCCGGCCAGCCTCTTTGTATGGTAGTAGCAGGTTGAGCGCGGAAGCTGAGCGATTTCAAGAAGAATATCCAGCGAAAATGTTTGCCTCAGTCCTTGAATCACCAACGCTTTTTGTGCTGGCGCCGCTCGTCTTTCAAAACCAAGGCCTGCAAGTTTTTTAAGTATGCATTCTCCGCCCTAAGGCGCTGTACTTCCGCAAGTAAGTCTTCCTCTACGTTCTCTGGCAGCTTTGCTGGTTGACCTTTACCTCCGCGTCCACGGCGTTCCATGCAAAAACCCTCTGTCCCGTAGGTTAAGAAAATGCGTTCCCAATCCTGAACCCTTTTGTGCCTAATCTGAATCCGCTTGTCCGTTTCCACATAATTCAAATGCTCTCGCTGCATGGTTTCAATCACTTCTTGCTTAAATTCTGCCGTGTATCCCTTGTTCGGTATCCCCCTTGGCATAGAAAAGCCCCCCAATTGTTAGACAGTATGATATACTGAATAACAATGGGGGGCAGTTCAAGAAAGCACCTCGCTCCTGCTTATTTATTCTGCCAAATGGAGAATGGCGGTCATTTCCTCCGGGCCAATCTTCACGAAATTGCCAAAGGGGAAAGCGCTGGGCTTTTCCGCCCGGTGAGCCGTCATGGCGGGGATGTCCGCTGCTTTTGCGCCCACCTCCGACAATGTTGCAGGCATCCCGATGGACTTCAGGAATGCCCGGAACCGGGCGATGCCATCCTTTGCGGTGATCTCCGGGTGGACATAGTCCATGTCGCAGCCCCACACCCGGACGGCGAACTGGGCGAACCGGTTTACGTCATGGGGCAGAACGTATTCCATCCACGCGGGCATGACCACCGCCAGACCTGCTCCGTGGGCGCAGTCATAGAACGCGGAGAGTTCATGCTCAATTTGGTGGCTGGCCCAGTCCTGCACCCGGCCCACGCCGCAGGAGTTGTTGTGAGCCAGCATTCCCGCCCACATGAGGTCCGCCCGGGCGGCGTAGTCGCCTGGGTTTTCCAGAGCTTTTGGCGCGGCGGAGACGATGGTTTTCATCAAAGCCTCACATAGCCGGTCCGTGACCTCCACATCCGCCGTGTTGGTAAAATACCGCTCACAGATATGGGCAAACATATCCGTTGCTCCGCTGGCGGTCTGATAGGGGGGCAGGGAACAGGTGAACCGGGGGTCCAGCACCGCAAATTTCGGACGGATCAGGTCTGACTTTGGGCAGCCCCATTTCAAATTTCCTTCTTCCAGGGTGATGACGCAGCTGTCGGACCCCTCGGACCCGGCCGCTGCAATGGTCAGAACCACACCCACCGACAAAACATCCGTGATTGGGCTTTTTCCGGAAAAGAAATCCCAGAAGTCGCCGTTGTAACCTGTGCCCATGGCAATAGCCTTCGCCGTGTCAATTACAGAGCCGCCGCCCAGAGCCAGCAGAAAATCGACGCCCTCTTTCCGACAAAGTTCGATCCCCTCATAGACCTTTCCGCTGCGGGGATTGGCCTGTATGCCGGAGATCTCCGCGAAGGGGACGCCCGCCGCATTCAAAGAGGCAGTCACCGCGTCATAGGCCCCGTTCCGCTTCACCGACCCGCCGCCGGAGACCAACAGGGCCTTCGTACCTCCGAATTGCTGCACCAGCTTTCCGGTGCGCCGTTCCTCTCCGTCGCCAAAAGCAAACAGAGTAGGCGCGTAAAAAGTGAAGTTTTCCATTTTAATACCCCCGTTTCAAATCAACAAGATGCTTTAAAGGTTTGCCCTCCGCATAGTTCCCCAGATCCTCACAGAACAGGGCCACCGTTTTGTCGCAGGTGTAGCCCAGAGTCATGTTTCCCGCCACGTGGGGCGTTAGCAGCAGATTTTTAGTGTTCCACAGGGGATGGTCTGCGGGCAGAGGCTCCGGTACCATCACGTCCAGCGCCGCTCCGGCCAGCTTGCCGGAATTCAGCGCCTCCATCAATGCCTCCTGGTCGATGGCGGTGCCGCGGCCCACGTTTATCAAAATGGACGTGGGGGACAGCTGTGCGATGCGCTCTCTGGTCATGATTCCAAGGGTCTCCGGCGTGGAGGGAAGAGCCATGACGAGAATTTCGGTTTCGGGAAGGACGCTGTCCAGCTCCGTCATGGGAACGACGCGGTCAAACACTGTGTCGGGAACCCGCCCACTGCGGTTCACGCCGATGATGGACGCGGGACCCAGCGCCCGGGCCCGCTTCGCAAACGTGGTACCGATGTCGCCGGTGCCCAGCAGCGTCAGGCGGCTGCCCTGAATGGAGCGGATGGACAGATCGTTGGTCCAGTCGTGTTTTTGAACAATTTTGGTATAATCCAGCATCTTCCGCTGAAGCATCAGAGTCACCATCAGAATATGTTCCGCGATGGTGACGCCGTAGGCTCCCGAGGAATTAGTCAGCATTACGCCCTCCGGGAACCGGAACGGCGGCTGATAGGGGTCCACGCCCGCATAGGAGCAGCAATACCATTTCAGGTTGGGCGCCTCCTTCAAAAGGGACCGCCAGTGCCCAAACAGCACCTCGCAGTCCGCCATGTGCCCGGCGGCGTCCTCCTTGGTCTGGTAGTAGCGGACGGAAAATCCGTGCTTTTCCGCCGCGTCGTTGATCTGCTTTTTGTGGGTCTCGGTGATGAATTCATTGACGACGCAGATGGTACGGCTCATTTTAATTCCTCCTTTTAAAATGGCTGTTGGAGCGTTTCAACAATTTTTTCGGCGCACCGCATGCCGTCCGCTGCGGCGGAGAGAATGCCTCCGGCGTATCCGGCTCCCTCGCCGCAGGGGTACAGGCCCCTAAGAATGCTCTGCCCCGATTGGTCGCGGGGAAGGCGGACGGGGGACGAGCTACGGCTCTCCACTGCGGTCAAAACGGCGTCCGGCGCGGCATAACCCCGGAGTTTCCGGTCAAGGATCGGCAGCGCCTGAGCCAGCGTATCGCATATGAAATCCGGAAGGCATTCCCGCAGATTTGTCCATTTTACGCCGGGACGGTAGGTGGGTGTTACCCCTCCGGGACCGACGGATGGGCGGTTTGCAAGAAAATCCTCCACTCGCTGGGCTGGGGCGCGGTAACCGCCGCCGCCCAGACGGAACGCGGCATCCTCAAGCTCCCGCTGGAACTCTACGCCCGCCAACGGGTCACCTCCGCCAAAATCCTCCGGCGTCACATTTACCAAAAAGCCTCCGTTGATGTTCTCCCCGTCACGGGCAAAGCAGCTCATTCCGTTTGTGACCACCTGATTTTCCTCCGACGCGGCGGCAACCACCTCGCCGCCGGGGCAGACACAGAAGGAGTAGGCGGCCCGGCCATTGGGCAGGTGGCAGGAGAGCTTGTAGGTGGAGACAGGAAGGCCCGGATGGCCCGCGTATTTTTTATATTGTACCGCATCCATGTCCGCCTGTAAATGCTCAATGCGTACGCCCACGGCAAAAGGCTTTGCCTCCATGGGGACCTTAGCGGCATGGAGCATTTCAAAGGTGTCCCGGGCCGAGTGTCCCACCGCCAGGATGAGTTGACGGCAGGGGAGCGCGTACGCGCCCTCCGGACCCTCCACGGTGATTCCGGCAAGGCCGCCGTTTTCTGCCCGAAGCCCCGTCAGCCGAGATTCGAACCGGATGTCTGTTCCCAGACGCAGCAGTTCCTCACGAAGGTTTTTAAGCGCGATGTGGAGCATGTCCGTCCCCACGTGGGGCTTTGCGTCGCTCAAAATGTCCTCCGGCGCACCACAGGAGACCAGCTCCTCCAGAATAAAGCGGTGGCGGGGGTCTTTGGTGCCGGTATTCAGCTTTCCGTCGGAAAACGCGCCCGCGCCGCCCTCTCCGAACTGGACGTTGGACCGGACATCCAACTCTCCGGTCCGCCAGAACCGTTCCACGTCCGCCTGACGTTGCTCCACGGTCCTGCCGCGTTCCAGCAGGATGGGCTTAACCCCGGCCCTTGCCAGTACCAGCGCGGCAAACAGCCCCGCGGGTCCCGCGCCCACCACCACCGGCGAAAGCTTTGGCGGGGCTGTCTGTCCCGGCAGAGCATAGGCCGGGACGGGGACATAGCGGGATACCTTTTTATTATGAATGCGGCGCAGGACCTTTTCTTCCTCGTCAATGTCCACCGCCACGGTGTATACCAGTTCCACGTCCTCTCGGGCATCCACACTTCGGCGCAGGACGTGAATGGATTTAATATCGTTTTCACGGACCCGCAGAAGACGGGCGGCTTCCCGAACCAACTCCCGCGGCCCCCGTCCGGGCCGTTGCTTCAGGCCTTCAATTTTAAGCAATTTTTGTTTCCTTTCATTCATTATAATAGATGTGCTGATGTTAATCGTCAGATGGCTTTTAATATAGATTCGATTCTGACGCGTTATGACTGAAAGATCAATGGCGACTAAGCCAATAGAAGGAGATGGCCCCGTATCTGCGCCGAATTGCGCCCTTTTTATAGTTTGCCGATACAGACGGGATAACCATAAATGTAAAATAAACCCTTACAAGAATAGCACATTTCACGGCATACATGAATAGCATATGCATCAGTATCTTACGTTTTTTGTATTGTGGACTGGGACAGGTTGTTTTGAGCTTCCGTATCGATGATGGATTACAGGTGGCCGATGGCCAACTCCCTAACGGTTTCAGGTTTGCCTTGGTAGTGCGGGATTATTTCTACAGGTAAAAAGAAGTAACCGTCCAGTTCCTACACCAGCGGTTACTTCTGTAGCGCAATGAGGGACTAACCGTCTGAGTGATAGCGCCCCTTCCATGATTTCAGTATAACCACAGGTTCCTGGATTGTCAAGGATGCGAAACGCATTCTGTCATATGATCCGCCGGTACCCTCGCGTGGTTCCGGGGGCGAGGGTTCCAGCGGCCATGTTAAATCTTCTCTGCGCTCGGATTTGCGGCTCTTGCTATTTGCTGAATGTCAGGTCATATCGAGCCGAAAAATCCGGGACTTGAATGTTTGATTCCGGTGGGATCCGGGCCGCTTGGCGGCGGCAGGCTTCTCATAGATGCTTTTAGAAATCCGGCAGCCGCACAGCCCAACGTGTTATCGGCTTTTAATACGCGCCGCTCCATTCGGATGTCAGGGGAGATTGTCTTTGTCGGGGATAGCATTTAAAATATTGTCAATATATTATAAATATATTGACAATAATATTGCACCATGATAGTCTAAGAACCGAACAGGTTCGTACGTTAAATGAAAGGATGATTTTTTATGTCAAACATTCACTACTACCTTGTGCGGCCTTATCCAAACGGAGTAAACAGAATAAAGGATTTTAAAGAGCGCGGATGCATTGGTATCGGATGGTCTGATTTAAAGGACGTATCCGGTATGGGCGAACAAGAGCTGCGTGCAGCTCTTGAAAAATATTTGTCTGCTTCAAACAAAAAAAAACTTCGAAGCACTCTTGGAACTTTTAAAATTTTCTGCTTGGATTTAAAGGTAGGCGACTATGTGATTGCACCGGAAAATAAAATGGGAGATATTCACATAGCGCGAATTACGAGCGGCTATTATTATGACGAAGATGCAGTTGGCTTGGATTTTGCGCATCAACGAAAGGCAGAATGGAGTGACGTCATAATTCCTCGAAGTAAAATTGCCGAGATGAATAACAAACGGCTTTTTGGCGCTCTTAAATTTCCGGGCACTGCTGCAAATCTGCAAGAGTACCATTCGGAATTGGCTGCGCTTCTTGAAATTAACACCGCGAAAGAGACGAATTGCCGTAATGAAGGTTCTGCAACTAAAATCAGTCAACTCGTAAAGGCATCCTATCCATTGCGCCTTAATGTTTACTGTGATGTATCGTTTCCGGCTGATATGACTCCTGAAGAAGCACGGCGGTTTGCGACATTTATTTCTACACTATCCTTCAACCCGTCTTGTAAAAGTGATTAACGCATGAAGATCGGAGCAAGAATAACCTTGCCCCGATCTTTTTTTGCTATATTTTGCACTTGCCAAATATATAACAGGCGAACAGGATTGCCGATGCCGTCTACCTGTGTTTTCCGGAACAGTGCGTCCTATTACCCAAGCGATTTGTTATTTATCCAAAGTGGTGGCAAAAATGCCGGCCGGGAGCCTCTTGGCGGCGGAGAAGGCAAACGGGGTGTTTCCATCGTGGACTGGACATTGGCGGCGGTCACTTTAAACGTCAGATACAGCCGCAGTATCCGTTCCAACCGGTAGGGTTTGTTTACGCGCTCCCTTTTGCAATAGCACGGTGAGGTCATGGCTTCCCATTCCCTCCACGGAACAATCCGCTCATATGCTGAAGAAATTTTTTTCCTTCGGACGAACCTGAGCCGGTTCATCGCTCAGCCCGGACGGAGTTGTTTATCCATGCATTTATTTTACCATATACGGGGCCGTCCTGCACACGTTTCTTTGTACGGCGTTGCTTTAATCCTGTGACGCCCCTGTATTTGCCTGCTTTCGAATAATCTGAAGGATGACGCTTGACCAGAAGACCCATTTGCCACACGCTCCAGAGCATACCGCTCCTGTACCGAGACCGGTGGGAGCGCATATACCGCCTCCGTTCCAACCGGAATGCCTGAAAAGATTATTTAGTGATTAAATTGACAAAACAGGTTCAGTGTGCCATGCTTATAGCAAAAAAGGAAGTGACGATGCGATCGTGAAGAGGAGAGAGAGCACGATGTCCATATATGAAATGTCCGAAATCCCGGAGCACGCCGCCGTAATCATGGGGCCCGAGGTTTCTATGATTACGGAACAGGCGAGAAGCATACGAGCGTAGAAGCACACGAGCGTAGAAGCACACGCGGTGGGGTATATTGGGGATCATCCGGACTGCGCCGTCACGGAAATTGCCGCTGTCTGGCTAAAAACCAAGGGCGCTGTGTCCCAGATGGTCGTTTTATGATAGTTTTATGATAAAGGGATTGGATTAGCATTTTACAAGGGAGAAATAAAAATGCAGTATGATTTTACATCAATTATAGACCGCCACGGCAAAGATTCCATCGCCGTTGATCCTGAGATGACCAATTTTGTGAGCTTCGCAGCCACTAAACCGGGTTTTTCTCGGATTCCTATGTGGGTTGCGGATATGAATTTCGCCACAGTGCCCACAGTGCAAAAGGCAATTATTGACCGTGCGGAGCATCCGGCCTTTGGCTATTTCGCCCCCAGGGAGGAGTATTACCGTGCGATTATCGAATGGCAGGAAAGGCATAATGGTGTGAAGGGGTTGACCAAAGAGCACATTGGTTATGAAAATGGTGTGCTGGGCGGCGTGGTTTCTGCCTTGAACGTACTTTGTTCCAAGGGCGATCACGTTTTACTGCACTCGCCCACCTATGTCGGATTTACAGGCTGCATTACAAACAATGGGTGGGAAATTGTCCACAGCCCCTTAAAGCTGGATGACCAGGGGATCTGGCGCATGGATTTTGAGGACATGGAGAAGAAGATCGTGGAATATAAAATCCATGCTACCGTGTTCTGCTCTCCACACAATCCCTGCGGCCGGGTGTGGGAGCGCTGGGAAATTGAAAGAGCAATGGAACTGTTTCAAAAGTATGATGTGTATGTTGTGGATGACGAGATCTGGTCCGATTTGATTTTAAACGGGCATCGGCATATTCCTACACAAAGCGTCTCTGAGGATGCGCGAAACCGAACTGTTTCCCTGTACGCACCCTCCAAGACTTTTAACTTGGCTGGTTTGGTCGGCTCTTATCATATCATTTATAACCAGTACCTGCGCGACCGCATTGACAAAGAATCCTCATTGAGCCATTACAACGAGATGAACCTCCTTTCCATGTATGCCCTGATTGGCGCGTATCAACCGGAAGGCTACGAATGGTTGAAGCAGCTGATGTGCGTGTTAAATGAAAATGTGGAATATGCATATCAGTTTGTCAAAACGCATTTTCAGGGCGTAGAATTGGCAAGACCGCAGGGGACCTATATGCTGTTTCTGGACTGCACAGAGTGGTGCCGGAAGCAGGGAAAAACGATAGACGATTTGCTGCGGGCGGGGCAGGAAGTCGGAGTGCTTTGGCAGGATGGCCGGATGTTCCAGGCGCCTTGTGCAATTCGCATGAACTTGGCACTGCCGAAATCCCTGGTAGTAGAGGCGTTTGACCGGTTGGAGCAGTATGTGTTCCACATTAGCTGATTTTTGCATATTCTCAGTAGTTCCTACAGAGGGGAGAGACGTAAAATTGTCTCTTCCCCTCTCTATTAGGGCGTATCTGGATAGAAAAAAGTGCGCAAAGGGAAAAACCTGACAGAATATCCGTGGCGATTGAAAATGAGTGATCGACGGTATAAATTTGAGGAAGAACAATGGAAACGGGTAAAAGAGCTCATCCTTCATTCGTGGCGCCGAAGGATGATCGGCTTATTCCGTGATGTGGATGGCACAGCGGGGCAGGGCGGGAAAGCCTGCCGGAACGACTGGACCATGGAAACCATATAGCCCCTTCTGTAAATAGCAGGGCGACTGAACACAAAGAACTCCGGGGAGCGCATTGCCCCCCGGGGTTCTTTGTGCAAACAGGTCCGACAGGTTGATACAGACTGCCGGCGGTTTTTATGGAAAATGTCTGCTCTTCGGAAAGATCTGCTTTGGAGATGGCGAGAGATTGTTAGACTGGTAATATCCAGGGAAAGCCTGCTTTAAACTGAAACTTGTTCTGACTCTGATTTTTGGGGCTCGATCTTTCCGATGCAGTGCCCGGTAGCAATATAAATAAAGGCAAAGATCACGCCTAGCCAAGTCATTGGCGCGTACAGTGCATAATCCATTACCGGAACACCGAACACGCCAGAGGCGTAGATGCCAGACATCCCCCAGGGTACGATCCAGCAAAGAGCGGTACTTGTATCTTCCAACATGCGGGACAGGTTCTTTTTAGGAATGCCATACCGCTCATAGATGGGCTGAAAGATGGGACCAATGACCGTGAAGCAGACATAATAGCTCGTTGTAATCAAGAGAAAGATGGTATTTGCAATATAAGAACCTGCCATAATAGTCTTCCAGCTTTTAGTAGAGCGTTCAAGCGCATCCACCAGAATGTGGAGCACACCGGAGGCTTTGAGCGGCGCGCCAAAGACGGCTGCGCACAGCATGATGCTGACTGTACTCAAAGTCCCGTTAAGACCGCCGCGGGCAAGCATGGTATCCACTATCTCAACACTTGTGTCTGAGGAGAAACCGGAAGTTAACACGGTCGCCATGTCACTCAGATTTGCACCCTGAAAAATACATGCGCAGATACAGCCGGCCAGAACACCGACCGCGTAAACAGGAATGCTGGGCATTTTTTTAACAATCAAAGCAATGACAATTATGGGGGGGAGCAAGGTCAGCGGATTCAGATTAAAGTTATTCGCCAAAGTTTGCAAAATCAGGTTGGATGTCTCGCTGGAGACACTTCCCGAAAACTGGACTCCGAGAATTAGATAGAGAATCAAAGAGATGACATAGCCGGGAAGCGTTGTATAAAGCATATGCTTGATGTGAGATACGATATCTGTTCCCGACATAGCAGGGGCCATAATCGTTGTGTCTGAAAGGGGCGAAAGCTTATCGCCGAACATAGCGCCTACAATAATTGCGCCAGCCGTATACTGCATGGGGATTCCAAGCCCCTGTGATACGCCGATCAGCGCAATACCAAGAGTGCCTATAGTTCCCCACGAGGTTCCTGTTGCCAGCGACATAATGGAGCAAAGCAGACAGGCAATGAACAGGAAGATAGAGGGTGCAATCAGCTGCATTCCATAATAGATAATCGTGGGGATCGTGCCGGATAAAATCCAAGACCCTACAATCAAGCCGATTGCCATGGTGATAAAAATACCGATTCCCATCAGGCGCACATTGTCAAATAGAGTCTTTTGAATGTCATCCCATTTGGTTCCCCAAAGTACGGCAATGGTAGCGGTCACTGCTCCGCCTGTTAACAGGGTAATGGTCGTAGAAGCTTTGACAAATTTCAGGCCTATTACGATTATAGCAATTGAGAGCACCAATAAAATAATTGCTTTTGACAGATTCATTCCTTTTTGCTGTTCTTTCACGAGAGTCACCCTCCTTATTTGACCTTTTTCTTCAATTCATGAACTAATTGTTCTATCGCCCGACGAATGTTGGACCGAGGTGTAGCCAAGTTCAAACGGATATGGGTATCGCCCTCTCTCCCAGAGGGGAAAAACCAGCTTCCGTAGTCTACAGCCAGACCGCAGCATTCCTGAATAAAGGGCTGTAAGTCCTTGCTTGTCATGTATGCGCCCAAGTCCACCCAAGCCAGATAGGTTCCTTCCAGCGGCGTGACATGCGCTAAAGGTGCTTCTTTAGATAGTGTGTTACGCAAGAAGCAGAAGTTCTCCTCAATAATTCCAAGCACAGCCCCCAACCAGGGTTCCCCGTGGTTATATACCGCTTCTACGGCGGCGTATCCAAAGGTTCCACCCTTTGTTGACTGAATTGAGAGAGCATACTGATCAAAACGTTTCCGAATGCTTTCGTTTGGAATAATCGCAAAGGAGTTTTTTAAACCTGCAATGTTAAATGTTTTTGAGGCAGCGGAGAGGATGACTAACATATCATCATAGTTTCCCACAGTAGCGGCTGGATGGTGTATATGTCCTGGCATCAGAATATCCTGATGAATTTCATCACTAATCACATAAACACCATGCCGTTTACAAGCATCTAGCATCGCCCGCAATTCATCTGGCGTCCACACGCGCCCGGTGGGATTATGAGGAGAACAGAGAACAAAGAGTTTTACCTGGTGCTTGGTCAGATCCATTTCAAACTTCTCTATATCTACAGTATAATGTCCATTTTGATTGACCAGCTCAGAGCAAACCAATTGACGGCCTGTGTTTTGAACAGCCTCCATAAAAGGATAATAAGACGGGGTCAAAATCATGCAGGCATCACATGGGGCAGTCAGAATGTTGACCAGCCAGTAGATTCCAGGTACTACGCCGCAGGTGTACCGCAGCCACTCAGGCTGTATATGATATCCATGACGCCGTGCCTCCCATGAGACAATTGCATCTAAGTAACTCGCCGGCGGCACATAATAGCCATATACGCCAAAGTCAATCAGATGTTGAAATGCCTCTTTTACGCAGTCCGGAGCACGAAAATCCATATCCGCGACCCAGAGGGGAAGAAGATGATTTGTTCCAAATTTGCTGATCATAGAATCCCATTTGTAGGAATTCGTGTTGCGGCGGTCTGGAGCATAATGTGTTTCTAATTCTGCTTTTGTCATAATTGCGATCCCTCCCGTATTTGATTGTTCGCTGATTTGGCCTTTACGCTGAGTGTTTTGATGCTTTGGAGCAATAAAATGACGTTAAACTGTGATTATTTATCAGTGCATGGATGGCGCACCGAAATATATATGTAGTTATCTGCTGTCTCTATTGGAAAATCAAGTATCATTGCCATCGTCCAGGACAACGTTAATCCTCTACTCACTTCAACACAAGCACACGATTCAGCTCTTGTCTAAATGCGGCCTCAAAGCGAAAATTGCTCCAATAGAGTTGTACTTATTTTGATATAAGTTCCCGGACGGTTTCAATATGCTTCTTTGTATGACTGCGGAAAAAACCGAGGTCATTCATGCACGTTACAAACTGAAAGCCCTGCTTGATACGGCGGGCGGCATCCTCTGGGCTAGCCGTGACAATGCCGGGGATGACGTGATTTTTATGGCAGGCAGCAAGAATACGGTCAATGGCGCCAACAACCTGCGGGTCGTTAACGGTGTGGTTCGCGGCAGAGTCTGCCTTGAAGGCGGCGCCCATCTCCAAAGTGAGGTCGCCGGTACCGATGAAGATAACGTCAATTCCGGGAATGGCGGTGATCGCCTCAATGTTATTGACACCCTCCATGGATTCGCACTGAGCAATTGTCAGCGTGCTGTCGTTGCATTCTTTAATATAGTTTTCATACGCGCCCCAGCGGGGGCCGCGGCCGCCATTCGCGCCCCGCTTACCAAGAGGTACATATTTTGTATACTGTACAATCTTTTTTGCCTGCTCCGGCGTACCGACCAGCGGCGCCATGATTCCATGCGCTCCAACGTCCAGCATCCGGCTCATCATTGGGTTGTCATCCGGGTCATAGACACGGACCAGCGGCGCCATCCCGTACATCTCGCAAGCACGGCACATATGAACAATGCTCTCCGTATTCGTCTCGGCGTGCTCGCAGTCGATCATGACAAAATCCAGGCCGTTCAACCCCAGAATTTCGCAGTTCATGGCGGAGCTTGAAGCAACAAAAGAGCCTAGTGCATAGCCGTTCGCAGCAATTTTTTCCTTAACAACATTGCGCATTTTCATGATAAATAAAACTCCTTCAAATTTATTGAGCAGCCTTCTATGTAAGCAGGCAGGCGCTTAGAATTCCAAATAGCTTTTAGGAAGCCCATCGAGAATGTCGCTGTTCAGACTGTAAGATGCGATCGGGTACCGCAACCCGTTTTTATATAGACCCTGCAACCCGTTGACGGCCTGCACAAGACCTTTTGCGGTGAGCGTCACCCGCAGTTCGTTTTCTCCCATCCCCGCAAACTTTTTGTCGGCATAGCAAGGCAGTGCCATGGACGGCTTTCCGCTCAGGAACGTGCGCGCCCAAGAATCTGAACAGGTGGATTCGCCCACAAAGGTGAAGTCCAGTTTTTCATAATGCTCAAACTGATAGCCGGAAAAAAACAAAAATGCCTGCGCGGGACTCATGTAAAGCACGCAGACGTCCGGCTCAATCCGCCCGGCAACCAAAGGAGAAGCCACCAGAGCAATATATATGGGCGGAATACAGTTCAGAGCTTGATTATGTGCTTTGGACGCCTCCAGATTGTTGAACCAGACGCCGTTGAACATTTCGCCGGAATACCATTTTTCATCCCGCTCAAACATTCCGTTAATTCCACGGCAGTAATTGGCGTGGACATTCTCAAGCCTGCAGGCGCTGGTCCAGTTAAATTGTGCGGCGTGTCCGACAATTGTGCAGGGCGGAAGATGCTTGTGATGAATACGGACCTTGGGGATGCTGTTCAGCTCCTCCTCGGTTTTTATCCACTTCATTGCAACGGGTGGAGTCTGCAGGCGCAGCAGACTGGTAAGCTGTCCGGTGATTTCTTTCCAATCATATGGTTCCATGAACTTGTCCTCTCTTGCTGTTAAGATTAAAAGCGGTAGCCATGTGATAAGGCCGCTTTATTTCTCTATCAAGCACATTTCATGCCAAAAGCCGATGTTTTGCTAAACTAATAAAGTATTTGTAGGCCCAACGCAAGATTCCAGAAAGAAATGCGTGATTATTTGCGTAGCTTTCTGGGGGACTGTGTAACTGGCATAAAACTTGCTATGAACTTATTATAAATATTTGCAAGAGGTTATCTAAAACCACTTTTGGAAAGGAAAAATAATATGCAGTTAAAAATGAAAAAAAGCACTTTTGGAAGAACAAAGGATGGAACGAAAGCGCAGCTTTTTCGAATCCCTAACAATACTGAAGACTATATCGAGGTTTCTACCTACGGATGTGCGATCAAGGGTATTTTCATTCACAACAGAGAGGGAAAATTGCAGAATGTATTCTGCGGAATGGAAACCCTGAGGAATTATGAGCTGTCGGTAATGGGAAACGGCTCGATTGTCGGAGCGGTTTCAAAAAGCAGCCCTTCAGCCGCACACGCCCACAAGGTATGGGACGTTGCAGAGGTAGGAGAGAACTTCGTCTTTCTGACCTGCAGAGAAAGCGCGGAGGAGAGTGGCTGCGGGTGCGAAGTGACGATCGGTGTTCAGATCATGTGGGTAAACCTGAACCGCCTGATTGTGGATGCTTATGTAACTCCGGAAAAGGACGCGGAAATCTCTCTGGAGTGCAGATGTTTCTTCAAATTACAGGAGGCCGAACGTGACGGCTATGGGCTCCGAACCTTTGCGCAGGAAGTGATTGGTGAAGATGGGCCGATGGGAAAAACAGAAAACACGCCGTTTCGGAATCTGAGCTTCCAGCCTCTGCCGCACGAAGTGACCTTCCTCTCTCGCGACCCGCAGATCAAGCCGATGGCGGAGCTGGCCAGCACACAGTCGCAGATCACCATTTCGGCATACAGCAGTATGGTTTCCCTGCTTGCCAAAAAAGCAGAGGAGCTTGGCGGCGTAGAAATTCAGCAGGGAATGCATCACGCTGTGTTTTTAAAATCAGGGGAGACGCTGACAGGGAGGGTAATTTACGGTTTTGATAAGCTCTACTCAAAGGATGAAGTAGAGAATCCGGAACCCACGCCCTTCAGCGCGCTGTGCAAATAAGAAAAGGCCGCAGGAAAATTACCTGCGGCCTTTTTTATGCTTCAAAATACAGAGACGGGAAATGCGAATGCTGAAGAAACTGAGTTGAAATTGCTCCGCGGCAAAGGAGATTAAGTCGTTTTTGGACCGTTAGAGCATGGTGTCACCTCTCGATGAATTTTCAGCTCCCTTGCCTTGCGGGCCAACGTGGATTGGGACATTCCTAACGCACGGGCAGCCTTATAAGTGCTTTTATAATTGGAAAGAGCCTCCGATATCATTCGCTTTTCCAGCTGCTCCACAGCTTCTTTCAGCGATAAAACCGGAGTGGTATCCGATTCGGAGAGCGTATTCAGCCGGCCGCTGAATACCATCAAAACCTGCTGCGGAGTAATGGCGTCTTTGCTGCAGACAATCACCAGCCGTTCCACCACATTTTCCAATTCCCGAACATTTCCGGGCCAATTATGCTGTTCAAGAAGCATCATTGACTGACTGAGAAAGAATTTCGAGGTGTGGTATTTCTGGTTGAAGGTTTCAAGAAACCGCGATGCCAAAAGAGCAATGTCCTCCCGCCGATCCCGAAGTGGAGGGATCTGGATGGGAACCACATTTAGCCGGTAATAAAGGTCGCTGCGGAATTTGCCTGCCCGGATCTGCTCCGGCAGATCGCGGTTTGTGGCTGCGATCACGCGGACATTGATGGGAATGTTTTTTGCCCCGCCTACGCGGAGAATCTCCTGCTCCTGAAGGACGCGCAGCAGCTTTGGCTGTAGATGAATGGGGAGTTCTCCGATTTCATCCAACATAATCGTTCCACCGTCGGCAACTTCAAAAAGGCCCAATTTTGTCTTATAAGCACCGGTGAAAGCACCCTTTTCATAGCCAAACAACTCAGATTCTATCAAATTCTCCGGGATAGTGGCACAGTTTAAGGTTAGAAACGGAGCCTTGCTGCGCAGGCTTTGTCGGTAAATCTCCTTTGCAACCACCTCTTTGCCGACTCCGCTTTCGCCGGAAATCAGCACACTGGCATCGGATTTTGAGATCATTGCAATCAGGTTGCGCAACTCCATCATCGGACGGGAGTTGCCCAACAGTTTGGATTTCGCCTGGTTTTCCCTCAGCAGCTGAAGTTCTTCCTGCATACGCAAATTGGCGGTAATTTCCAGGTCCAGTCTGTCTCTCCAGCCTGCAATCAGAGACAAGTCCTGCACCTGCGTAAAAACCAGAACAATTTCGCCCTTTTCATCAAAGATGGGCGTGCTGCGTACCAAAACCTGCGAGCCGTCCGGCATTTTTGAGACGACAGAAATTTCCCTGCGTTCCTGAACTGCCTGAATACAGGCTGGGGTACGCAGGGGTGTTTTCATGTAGGAAAAAGAGAGGTCCGCAATGTTCTCCGTCAGATCGGGGTTCACTTTATCAAAGGATATGTAAAACTCCATCGTGCGCATGAGATCATCGAGACTAGTGATGGGATGGTTTACGGCATTCTCTCTGGAAACCTTGTATTTTTCTACCCAGGCCTGATTGACATATTGAATGATGCCGTCAGGCGTGATGAAATGAATCGGATTTTTTAACATATTTGCAATATTCAACGCATTGATATACGGCGCGGCCCATTTTAGGAAATCGTCTTCAATCATGTTTATCCGACCCTTTCTTTGCAGATAGTGACAGCTTTAACGGCTCTTATATTTCAGTTTTCTTCATCCGTCAAAAAGATAGCTGCTTCTGCTTTCATCATAGCCTGTTTATTTTGAATTATCAACCGGTAAATTTACAGGGAGAACGAACGAAAGCCCTCCTAAGTCGAAACGGAATCAAATTATTTTTAGCATATCAAATATGACTTGCCAGCGCGGAACAGAGAATGCCCTGACAGAATTTCTTGATGCTTGAATGCTGCGCTATACAGGAAAGATGGCTCTTTGGCATGCTAATTGCTACAAAGCGGAAAGAGACATGGGAAATGATATACTTTTTCCTCGCGAGTATTTGTCTCAATTGTGCTGAGGTATTCAGCTTACCATGTTGTAAAAATCAGGACGAAAGAGGAGGAACAGATATGAGCAATAAGCCCTTGATTACGGCAAAACAGGCGGCTGAACGAATTCCAGACGGCGCGATACTCATGATCGGGGGGGTTCTGGGCTGCGGACAGGCACACTCCATTATTAGCGAACTGAAAAATTCAGATAAGAAAAACTTTACTTTGATTGGAAATGACATGGGACGGGAAACGGGTCCGGCGGGGGAAAGCTATTATGGCGTCTCCGCTTTAATTCACAACCGTCAGGTGCGCAGAGTGATTGCCACCCACGTCGGAATGTCTCCGGAAGTCGGGCAGCAGTCTAATGAGGGATTTCTGGAGGTGGATCTGGTTCCCCAGGGCTCCCTTGCGGAGATGATCCGGGCGGGGGGAGCCGGGCTCGGCGGCGTACTGACGCCGGTTGGCGTGGGAACGATTGTAGAGAGCAGCCCCCTGGTGAATCGCAAGCTGACAATCGACGGCAAGGATTACCTGCTCATGAAGGCAATCCATGCCGATGTGGCGCTGCTGGGCGGTTATGAGGCTGATCTGATGGGAAACATCTGGTACAAGGGGACGATGCGCAATTTCAACGTGCCCATGGCCACGGCGGCGGATCTGGTCATTGCGGAAACGGAACATCTAGTGGAAGTCGGAACGATCAAGCCGGAAAACGTGATGACGCCGGGAATTTTGGTCGACTATATTGTGAAAGGAGAAAACGGATGAACATAAAGGAGATTATTGCTGCCCGTGCGGCAAAGGAATTGAAAAACGGAGACATCGTAAATCTTGGGATCGGTTTGCCGACTATGATTCCGGAATTCCTCTCCAAAGAGATTGAAGTCACCATACATGCGGAGTTGGGAATAGTAGGTGCCGGCGGTTGCCCGGATGAGAAAGAAGCACATTATGCGCCGTACCATATAACGGATGCCGGAGGCGTACCGTCGTCTGTCGCGGTCGGCGGTGCCTTTACGGACTCTGCCGCAAATTTCGGCCTGATTCGGGGCGGCCATGTGGATGTATGCATTCTGGGCGCGCTGGAGGTGGATCAGGATGGAAATCTCGCGAACTGGATCATTCCCGGAAAAAAATGCCTGGAATGGGCGGGGCCATGGATCTGTGTGTCGGTGCCAAAAGGTGCATTGTTGCGATGGAGCATACTTCCAGAGGGCGGCCCAAAATTCTGAAAAAGTGTACGCTGCCCTACACTGCGGTAAAATGCGTGGATACCATTATCACAGAGATGGGCGTCATGCGGGTTACACGAGAGGGCCTGGTCCTTTGTGAAATCAATCCTGCCTATATGGTTGAGGATATCCGGGGAGCAACGGAGGCGGAACTGCTGATTTCTGAAGCTTTGTCGGCAATGTGTTGACAAAGCCGGGCGCAACTGCGAGTGCGGTGCGAAGTATTACGCGGCATAGAAGTAAAAGGCGGGGCTGTTTAGCAGTCCCGCCTTTCTAAGTTCGCTTTGCACCCTGTAATCAGGCTCTGACTTCGGCGGTAGTGTCCTGCGGCGCTGTCAGGTCGGGAACTTCCCGTCCGCCTGCATCCCAATCCATGTCATATTCGGATTTCAGCCATGCCTTGTATTCGTCACAGCTGGAGGAACGCTTGGGAGACATGATGTCCATTTGATAGCAGGGGCCCTGAGAACGATAGACCTGCGCGTAGTGTACATAGTGGGGGGGGACATTGACCCAGCAGCCGGGAGACAGACGGTAGGGAACACCATCCACCCAGTAATCGCATTCGCCTTTAACCACCGTTGCGATCTGCTCGTTGGGATGAGTGTGCGGGCCGATCGGCATGCCGTTGTACATCTGCCCAAGACACATATGCATATTGGCGGCTTCCATTGCAAAACACTTCATGTAACACATGACTTTGCCATTTACATCCTTACGGTGATTCGGCATCCAAGGTAAATCGTTGTAATTGCCATACATAATCTTTGCCATAACATTTTTCCTTTCTTTCTTTTGAATTTATGACTCCAATATCAGCGGAGCATAAGTGAATCCGACAGCTTTTCCATTAAAACGAAAGCTGGCTTCCGGCTGTCAAACCCGTGCCTATAATCAAGCAACTATTATGCCAACTGACTCCTATACGTTAAAAATTTGCGGGTTTCCAGATCAAAATTTCCTGTATTTAAACCGCAGCTTCTAAAAAAGAGGCGGCTATCCAGGCAAATGGTTCAAAAGTGGGCCGCCGTCAAACGTGGCAATGCATTTTTGAGTCATAAAGATAAGAATCAAAATGGATATTCTTGTTTCTTTCCTGAAAAACGTATAAATTGCGCGGAAGTGGCACGAATCTTGCTTAATCATTTGGTAAAGGAACTGGGGCTGTTCAAAAGAGATGCTTCAAAAGGAAATGTCCTGAAAAAAACAGATCGTTCGATCTACGCAGGAGGCTTTTATGAAAAAACAAAAGGCGATTATTACCGCTGCAATTACAGGGGCGGTTCATGTGGCCAGCATGAGCCCGTATCTTCCCATTAAGCCGGAAGAGATTATTGATCAATCGGTTGGGGCGGCCCGGTCCGGTGCTGCCGTGGTGCATATTCACGCGCGTGATCCCAAAACGGGGGAACCTTCCTCGGATTTGGAGCTGATGAGAAAGATTGTCTCCGAAATTAAAGAAAAGAGCAATGTGATTGTGTGCATTACCACGGGCGCAAGTCAGATGATGACGGTTGATGAGCGCCTATCTGTGGTTCCATCACTGAAGCCTGAGCTGGCTTCCTGCAATGCTGGCTCCATGAATTTTGTACTTGCCGGACTGGTATCTCAGTTGCCGGCGGACGCACCAGCATGGGAGCGGCCATATTTGGAGGGAACCAGAGACAATGTGTTTTCCAATACATATTTGGACTTGGAGAAATATATCCGCACCATGCAAAAGTGCGAAACTATTCCGGAATTTGAAGTATATGATGCCGGAATGATCAATAACATCGCTTACTTTAAAAAGCAGGGAATTCTGACTGCCCCCATATACATTCAGTTCGTGCTCGGTATTCAGGGCGGATTGCCCGCCTCCGTGGACAATCTGGTCTTTCTGCACAACACAGCCGAGCGGCAGCTGGGCGAGGATCATTTTAACTGGTCTGTGGCGGCGGCTGGCCGACATCAGTTCCCGTTGACTGCGGCTTCCCTTGCCATGGGCGGCAGCGTGCGTATAGGCCTGGAGGATAACTTATATATTCGCCCGCACATTTTGGCAAAGTCCAGTGCGGAACAGGTAGAGGCGATTCGGACGGAAGCGGAGATCCTTGGCCGCGAAATTGCAACGCCGGATGAGGCGCGGCAGATTCTTGGACTGAAAGGGAGAGAACAGGTGGGGTACTGATCTCAGATCATGAGATTGACCATTGTGCAGCTTCAAGTTACGCTGCTGTTGCTCATTGCAGCCGGCATTGTCTGCCATCGAAAGGGATGGTTGAATAATGAGAACAGCAAGACCGTTTCAAGGCTTTTGACAAGCCTGTTCCTACCGTGCAGTGTGTTAGGCTCTTTCCAGACAGAAAACGGAAAGGAATTGCTGGCGCAGAGTACGCAGATTGCACTGCTTGCAGTTGGAATCCATTTCTTCTATTTGCTGTTTGTACAGATTCTTTTTCGTAAAATGCCCGGAGATCGGCGCGCAATTTTTCAGTTTGCAACGCTCTGCCCCAACACAAATTTTATGGGAATACCAATCATAGACGGAGTTTTCGGAGAAACAGGCGTCGCGCTTCTTTCTGCTTTTTTGATTCCAAGCCGCTTTTTTATCTGGACGGTGGGCATCTCCTATTTTACGACCGGGACAACGGTTGAAAGACTGAAAGAGCTTCTGAAAAATCCGACGCTTTGGGCGTCCATCCTCGGCGGCGTTATGATGGCTTTTGGGCTAGCGCTTCCTTCACCGGTAAAAAGCGCAGTTGACAGCTTGGGAAAGTGTACAACACCACTCGCCATGATATTGATCGGCAATATTGTTGCCAATGTAAAAAGACAGATGCTGTTTGAAAGAACCGTGTGGCGTTATTGCTTATTACGGCTGCTTATCATCCCGCTTTTGGTATTGGCGGTGATAAAGCTGCTTCCTGTTGCGGCAATGGCCGGAAGCGTCACCGTAGTTTTAACTGCGCTTCCGGCCGGAACCCTGACAACAGTGCTGTCCGCTCAATATGGAAAAAATGAGCAGCTTGCCGCAACCTGTGTCATTCTAAGTACGGTTTTGTCAATGCTGACAGTTCCGTTCATTCAGATGGCAGTTCAAATGGTTTTAGGATAGACCAGAAGATTACAAAAGCATCATTTGAGAAAGTGGTAGGCGGCAGACGTATGAAAAATCCTACGTGCCTGCCGTCTTTCATTTCTAAAACACCAAAGAGAAGAGAGGAGACATATGTCCTTAAAAACAGCGAAAGAGTACATAGAGAGCCTGCGGGGGATGAAGACGCGGGTGTACATGTTCGGCGAGAAGATCGACAACTGGGTGGACCACCCCATGATCCGGCCCAGCATCAACTGCGTGGCCATGACCTACGGCCTGGCCCACGACCCGCGGTACGCGGATCTGATGACGGCCACGTCCAGCCTGACGGGCCGCACCATCAACCGCTTCACCCACCTCCACCAGTCCGCCGAGGATCTTGTGAAGAAGGTGAAAATGCAGCGCCTGCTTGGCCAGAAGACCGCCAGCTGCTTCCAGCGCTGCGTGGGCATGGACGCCTTCAACGCTGTGTTTTCCACGACGTTTGAAATCGACGAGGCCCACGGCACCCGCTACCACGAGAACTTCAAGAAGTTCCTCACCATGGTCCAGGACGAGGACCTGACGGTGGACGGGGCCATGACGGACCCCAAGGGGGACCGGTCCAAAGCCCCCCACCAGCAGGCGGACCCGGACATGTACCTCCACGTGGTGGAGCGCCGGGAGGACGGGATCGTGGTCTGCGGTGCCAAGTGCCACCAGACCGGCTCCGTCAACTCCCACTGGCACATCTTCATGCCCACCATCGCCATGGGCCCGGAGGATAGGGACTGGGCTGTGTCCTTCGCCTGCCCCACCGACGCGGAGGGCATCTACCTCATCTACGGCCGCCAGTCCTGCGACACCCGCAAGCTGGAGGAGAACGCCGACATCGACCTTGGCAACAAGAAGTTCGGCGGCCAGGAGGCATTGGTGGTGCTGGACCACGTGTTTATTCCCAACGAGTACCTCTTCCTCAACGGCGAATATGAGTTCGCCGGGATGATGGTGGAGCGGTTCGCCGGATACCACCGCCAGAGCTACGGCGGGTGCAAGGTGGGCGTGGGCGACGTGGTGATCGGGGCGGCGGCGCTGGCCGCCGAGTACAACGGCGTGGAGAAGGCCTCCGCGGTGAAGGACAAGCTCATCGAGATGACCCATCTCAACGAGACGCTCTACTCCTGCGGCATCGCCTGCTCCTGCGAGGGCTGCCCGACGAAGGCGGGCAACTACCAGATCGATTTGCTGCTTGCCAACGTGTGCAAGCAGAACGTCACCCGCTTTCCCTATGAGATCGTGCGCCTTGCCGAGGATGTGGCCGGCGGCGCCATGGTTACTTTGCCCTCCGAAAAGGATTTCAAGTCCGACACAGTGGTGGGCAACAGCGGCGAGACCATCGGCGAGATCTGCAGCAAATATTTCAAGACCAAGGAGGAGGTTTCCACCGAGGACCGGGCGAGGGTTTTCCGGTTTTTGGAGAACATCTGCCTTGGGTCCGCCGCCGTGGGCTACCGCACGGAGTCCCTGCACGGCGCGGGTTCGCCCCAGGCCCAGCGCATCATGATCGCCCGGCAGGGAGATTTTCAGGGCAAGAAGGAACTGGCGAAAAACATCGCCGGCATTCAAGACGAGAAGAAGTAAAAACATAGGAGGATAACCATGGATTTCGAGCTGACCCAAGAGCAGGAGCTGATCCGCAAGACGATGAGTGAATTTACGGAACATGAGATCAAGCCCATCGCCGCCGAGACCGACCGCACCTGCGCCTATCCCAAGGGGACCATCGACCAGCTGTTCCGCTACGGCATCATGGGCATGAGCGTGCCGAAGGAGTACGGCGGCTCCGGCGCGGACGACCTGTCCGCCGCCCTTGCCATCGAGGAAATCTCCAAAGCCTGCGCATCCACCGGCGACATTGTCGCCACCCACAACGGCCTGTGCTGCGGCCCCATCATCCAAAACGGCACCGAAGAACAGAAGCAAAAATACCTGCGCATGCTCACCGAAGGCGGCAAGCTGGGTGCTTTCTGCCTCACCGAGCCGGACGCCGGCTCCGATGCCTCCAAGGGCACGACGGTTGCAAAGCTGGAGGGCGACCACTACGTCCTCAACGGCTCCAAGATCTTCATCACCAACGGCTACGCCGCCGAGGTGTTCGTGGTCTTCGCCATGACCGACCCCTCCAAGGGGACAAAGGGCATCTCCGCCTTCATTGTGGAGAACACCTTTCCCGGTTTCTCCGTTGGAAAGCATGAGGAGAAGATGGGCCTGCACGGCTCCCCCACCGCCGAGATCGTGTTCACCGACTGCATCGTGCCGAAAGAGAACCTGCTGGGCAAAGAGGGCAAGGGCTTCAAGATCGCCATGCAGACCTTGGACGGCGGACGCATCGGCATCGCTGCGCAGTCCTTGGGCCTGGCGGAGGGTGCCATGGAGGAAGCGGTGAATTACACCAAGAGCCGCGTCCAGTTCGGCCGCCCCATCTCCAAATTCCAGAACACCCAGTTCCTCTTCGCGGACATGGCCGTGTCCATCGAGGCGGGGAAGCTCCTGACCTATCAGGCTGCCATGCGCAAGACAAAGGGCCAGTCTTTCACCAAGGAGGCCGCCATGGCCAAGCTGTTCTGCTCCGAGGCCGCCATGCACATCACCACCAAGTCCGTCCAGATGTTTGGCGGTTATGGCTACACAAAGGACTTTCCCATTGAGCGCATGATGCGCGACGCGAAGATCACCGAGATCTACGAGGGCACCTCCGAGATCCAGCGCGTGGTCATTTCCAACCAGATTCTGTAAGGAGGTAGAGAGTCATGAAAATCATTGTAAGTGTAAAGCAGGTACCCGATACCTCCGGAAAGGTGGCGGTGAACCCGGACGGAACGCTGGACCGGGCGTCCATGCAGACCATCGAAGCCATAAGAACTACCAGGGCCGCAAAGTAAAACAGCATTTACTTTTTTGTAAGGCTATCGGAGGACGGAAGAAATAAAAAGTAAGCTGTTGCTCTCATTTTGGGGCAGCAGCCTCTTTTTTTGAGGAATCTTTTTATTCTGCTTGCTTAAAACACAGACGGAAAAATTGACGCAGGAGGCATTCAATGACTGCATATTCACACCTGTTTACTCCAATTCAAATTGGAAGCATGAAGGTAAAAAACCGCATTTTTATGGCGCCTATGTCTACCCATCTGGCCAATTCCGAAGGGCATATTACGGAGGAACTGCTGACTTATTATGAGGCGCGCGCAAAAGGCGGTGCCAGCTTTATTACGGTGGCAAGCGTGCTGGTTGACCGCCTTTCCCGATATGGAACCTTTCGAAATCTGGGATTGTACGAGGACGGGCAAATTTCAGAACTGCGCCGTCTGACGGATTGTCTGCATAAATATGGGACAAAGGTGGGTGCGCAGCTGCTGCATCCCTCCACGGCTGCGCTGTCGCAATACAATGAGGGATGCCAGCCGGTGGCGGCTTCACCGGTAGAGGCACGGGCTTATCCGGAATTACCGCGGGCGTTGACCTGCGAGGAAATACACCACTTCGTCCGGCTTTTCGGAGAGGCAGCACGGCGAGCCAAGGAGGCGGGCTTCGATGCGGTGGAGCTTCACTGCTGTCATCGCCACGGATTATTGGGTAATTTCCTCTCGCCGCTTCACAACAAACGGATTGATGAATACGGGGGAGGCGTAGACGGACGGCTGAAAATGCCGCTGGAGGTTATTGCAGAAGTCAGAAAGCAGGTGGGGGACGACTTCCCGATGGTCGTTCGAATGTCTGCAACTGACGCTGAGCCGGACGGACAATCCCTGATTGAGGGAATCTATATTGCGCGGCAGTTTGAAAAGGCCGGCGTCTCTCTGATCCATCTTTCCAACGGCTCTTTGGATATCCCTTGGAAAACCACGGCACCGTCCGGAATTCCACAGGCATTTAATATGGATCTGGCGGACACAATCCGGAGAGCAATTCATATTCCACTCGGTATTGTTGGCAGAATCAATGAGCCATGGGTTGCGGATATGGTCTTGGAGCAAAAAAAGGCGGATGTTGTTTACATTGGCCGAGCTTTCATCTGCGATCCGGAATTTCCGAACAAGGCGTTTGCGGGAGAGGAAAATCAAATCCGTCCCTGCATTGGCTGCCTGCGCTGTCTGGAAACAGTAAACGGCGACGGCAGCATATGCTGCACGATGAATCCACGGGCCGGACGGGAGCTGCAGCTGAGCAATGAGCCAAAATACTGCAAAAAAAGAAAACTCCTGATTGTGGGCGGCGGCCCGGCAGGTCTGTCGGCTGCCGCTGCCGCCGCTGAACTGGGGTACGCCGTTACACTGACGGAACGCGCTGACCGGCTTGGTGGGCAGATGTATCTTGCGGCGTTTCCACCGTGCAAGCATGACGTAGCAAAGGGAACAAAATATCTGGTGGAACGCGCCAGAATAATGGGCGTCAAAATTGAATTAAACAGCTCCATGACAAAAGAAAAAATTATGCTGGCCGGCTTTGACGGTGTCATTCTGACCACCGGGGCAGAGCCGATTCTGCCTAAATCCCTGATGAATGACAGCCGAGTTGTATCCGCACAGAATGCTCTTGAGGGAAAATGCAGAATCGGAAAAAATGTGGTTGTTGTGGGTGGCGGCCCGGTGGGCTGCGAAATAGCAGACTTCCTGGCGCACCCTCACTTTGACGGGAGCGCGAATGGCAGAAAGGTAACCATCGTGGAAATGGATCCGATTCTGGAAAAGGAGGAAAAGACGGCTGCCCGCGCGCTTTTAATGGAGCGCCTTATAAAGAAAAACTGCACAATTTTGACCGGGGCCCGCGTTCAATCCGTAAGCGGAACGGAACTGATCTATGTAAAGGACGGACAGAGGAAACAACTCAGCGGCATTGACACCATTGTTTCGGCAATTGGGACAAGAGCGGATGATACGCTGGCCTGCCAGTTACGGGAAGCGGGAATCCCGGTTCGGAACGTTACAGGAACGACCAATATCCTCAAAGCAGTTACAGATGGTTTTGATGCCGCATATCAGATCTTTGCAGAAATGGCCGGAAGTCCTTCAACAAATGAGTCATAAATAACTCGGACAATCGGAGACAAAGCAGAAATGGCTTAAAAAATGAGCCGGTGTTTACCCGAAAAATGTAATCTTTGCTTTTAAAAGTGAAATTGTGCATTTTACACAGCAACATCCGGGAAAAGGCAGCGCGAAACGAACAAAAGCACAAAAGGAAAGAGAGGAAGGCCATGAATTGGCACAGAAATTGCTAACATAAAGGTCAAGAAAGCTTATAACACATGGAAGAAACAAAAAAGATGTATTAGGAGGAATTATGACAAACGAAAGAGACATCCTTGAGGGAATTCTGGACATTCATGTTCACGCGGGTCCGTCTGTCGCCAGTCGGGCGGTTGATGCTGCGGATATGCTGAAAGAGGCCATTGTGGCAGGCTATCGGGGCTTTTTGGTGAAAGATCATTATTTTCCATCCTGCATGGGTGTGAAGATGGTGCAAGAGCACTGCGATGCACAGGGCGTGGAGATTTACAGCTCCATGGCGCTCAACAATGCCATCGGTCTGTTCAATCCTCTGGCGGTGGACGCCGCGATTAACATGGGTGCCAAGATTATTTATTTTCCCACCGTATCGTCAAAAAACCATATCAATCACCACAAGGGAAATTTTGTGGGAGCCGGAAAGATATCGGTTCCGGAAGTTCCGGTCGTTTATGTCGATGAAAACGGTAAGATGGACGATAAGGCAATTGAAGTCTTAAAGCTGCTGGCCCAGAAAGACGTTGTTCTCGGCACCGGACATGGAACCGCCTGGGAGATTGATCATCTTGTGGGACAAGCAACCGAGCTGGGTGTAAAACGTATTTTGGTCAATCACCCGCAATTCCATATCGGCGCAACTTATGAGCAGATGACCAAGTGGGCAAACATGGGCGCGTTCATTGAGCTTAATGTGTGTGTGTTTACAAGCGGTTCAAAGCTCGGCACGCTGGACGATCAGGTCATTGCCGATATGCTGAAGGCCGTACCGCTGAACCGTATGATACTGGACTCAGACATGGGACAAAGCGGCAACGGCTCGCCTGTGGATGGAATGTATCGCTTTATTCGTGTGTTAATGGACCGGTTCGGGCTGAGTGAAGACGATATTGACCTGATTGCAAAGAAAAACCCCGCAACTCTGTTGGGCGTTTAAATTTATAATTATTTCATGGAGGAACTTATGAAAAAGAATCAAGTGAAAGCGGTTTTTGCTGCAACTTTGGCACTCTCCATGCTGTTCCTGACTGCCTGCGGCAGTAACTCGACCGGATCCTCCTCCGCCAATGCTGCGTCAGCTTCAGGCAGCGCAGTCTCGAGCGGCGACGACCCCGCTACGATCATTTGGGGTAACTACGGTAGCAGCGCAATGCCCCAGTATTCCGCCGACCAGGATGCTGCCGCATATATACAGGAAAACAGCAATATCACGGTTGACTACCAAGCTGATGGAGTTCTGGGCGGCGAAGCCGATATGATGCAGCAGGTCATGGATGGAACTATTCAGTGCGTAACGGTTTCCACCAGCTCTTTCAACACTTACACGGATTTGTTCGAAGCGTTTCAGCTTCCGTTCCTGATCGGAGATTATGAAACCGAATACAAGGTCCTTACCAGTGATGAAGCAAAGGCAATCTTTGATCAGGTCGGAGAAGAACTGGGGCTGAAGGTTGTTGGTATTGGCGAGAACGGTATGCGGCTGTTTGCAAATAATGTGCGCCCCATTACCAGCGTGGCGGATTTGAAGGGCCTGAAGCTGCGTATCGCAACCTCCAACATGCTGGAAGAGGTTATGGGGAACCTGGGTGCAAACCCTGTCTCTGTCCCGTACAGCGAAGTGTATCTCGCCCTGCAGAACAACGTGGTGGATGGCGAGGAAATTAACATGACCTCCATCTACGCCATGAACCATTACGAGGTTCTGAAATATATCTCTGAGATCGGCTTGTATCCGTTCCCCACGCTGCTGGTGATGAATCTGGATTTCTGGAATGGCCTGAGTGCCGACCAGCAGGAGGCAATTCTCACCGGTATGGATCAGGGTGCACAGAATCTGTTTAATCAGTACCTGCCTGAGTATGAAGACAAGGCTACCGAAGCTTGCAAAGAGGGCGGCGTTCAGATCAACGTGATTGAGGGCGATGCCCGCCAGGAATTTGTCAATATTGCGACAAAAACTTGGGATGAATACCGTGCAAAGGATCAGAAAATTGGCGATTTGATTGATATGGTACAGAGCCTGAAATAAACCAGCTCCCCATAAACCTGATTCAAAAAGGAGGAGAGCAAACTATGGAAAAGATTAAGCGCATCCTTGACATGATCAGCTTTATCGCAAAAGCCCTTGCCGCTTTGTGCCTGGGAATCATGCTGGCTGTGTCGCTGGTTGAGATTGTGCGCCGCTATGTGTTCGGATTATCCTTTTCCTGGGCTGATGAACTGGTGCGCGACGGTATTGTCTTTGTTGCAATGCTGGGCGGCGCCGCAGCATATCGGGAAGCGGGCGGACTGGTGGCGTTTGACCTCATTGTGGCTCATGTAAAGGGGACTGTAAATCTGGTCTTGTCACTTGTTATCAATACGGTTTGCCTGCTGTTTTCCGGATATATGTTCCTGAATGCAATGCAGACACTGGAAACTCCCTCCATTGTAAAGCAAGTGAGTGTAGGACTGAGCATTTCCATGTTCTGGCCTTACCTGCCCATCGCAATCGGCCTGGGAATGATCTTTATCTTTTCCCTGGAGAAATATTACAATATTTTTCTGGGTTATCGACGGGGAGAATATAAAAATAAAGCAAAAACGGAGGGCAGCGAAATATGATTGCGGTTGTTGCGGTCTTCCTGATTATGCTGGCCCTCGGCGTTCCAATCTGCTTTGTGCTTGGTTTGGCCGGCTTCACCCATGTGCTGACGATAGGGGTTGACTCCTATTTTAATATTCTGACGCAAAAGATATTCGCGGGCATGAATGTCAGCAGCCTGACCTGTATTCCCTTTTTTATCGTGGCAGGCGAGCTGATGAATGCCAGCGGAGTAACGGAAAAGCTGATTGATTTTATCAGAGCGCTGGTTGGCCACTTCCGCGGCGGACTGGCCTATGTGGTTGTCCTTGTGGCAATGATTTTGTCGGCCATTCTGGGCTCGGCAAATGCTGTGGCAGCAATTCTCTGTGCTGTGGTAGTCCCCGAAATGATCCATGACGGTTACCCGGATGACTTTTCCGCAGCTCTGGTCTGCGCATCCGGTGTCCTCGGCCCTATTGTTCCGCCAAGCACAACCTTTGTGTACTTCAGCGTTTTGACGGGCGTCTCCCTGAACGCCATGTTTGTAGGCGGTGTTATCCCCGGCGTGCTGATCGGTCTTGCCTATATCGCTGTGATCCGTTTCAATGTGAAAAAGCGCGGCCTTCCAAGAAGTACAGAGCGTTTTGACGGAAAGCTGATGCTTAAGAGCTTTGTCAAGGCAATTCCCGCTCTGCTGGTGCCGGTAATCATGGTTGGCGGTATCACGGCAGGCGTCTTCACTCCTGCTGAATCCGGTGCTGTTGCTGTATTTGCGGCAATTGTTGCGGGTTTTATCTATGGTAAGATGCGAATTAAGATGATTCCGAAGGTTTTGATGAATGCAGTTGGTACAACCGCCGGTATTTTTATCATCATCGGTTTCGGCAACATCATGGGGTGGACAATGGCCATTGCAAAGGTCCCTGCGATGATTCAAAATGCAGTTCTCGGAATTACACAGAGCAGTGCAATTATTATTCTGATGATGTTTGCAATCCTGATTATTGTGGGCTGTGCAATGGAAGCGACGGCAGCCATGCTGATTTTCACCCCGGTTATGATGCCGCTGGCAACCTATGCAGGAATGGAGCCGGTTCAGTTCGGTGTCTGGTTCTGCATTATGCTCACGATTGGCCTTGTGACCCCGCCCGTTGGCATGACGCTGTTTGTGACGTCCAACGTGACCAAGATTCCTCTTGAGCGACTGACGAAGCCGATGATTCCCTTTATAATTATGGCTTTGCTTGCAACACTGCTGATGGCGTATGTTCCCGGCATTATCATGTGGATGCCCAAAATAATGGGAATGGCCTGATCTGTACCCCTGTTTGCTAAGCACAGCGGACAGGAAAGAGGCATACAGCTATAAGCAAAATTATGGTCGGGAAACTGTAACCGGATGACATGGAGACTTTCGCGGGCTGGTTTGAAGCAGGCCACATGGACATGGGCACTGATAACGATACGGTGACGATTTGGAAGGTTTGCGCCAGGCATGAGAAAAGGCCCCAAGAGAGAGAAAGAGAGGCGGAGCCTCAGCTTAAGTATTTCCCCGGTACATTACTGGAAACCAAATCCACAGGCCCTGGAGCTCAGTTCTTTACGGCGACGCAAATTTTGAATAGAGCGATACGCTGTATATAACTTGACGGCTTGCATCGATGGAGTTATTATGCCAATAGAAAACGCTTCCTGATCGTGGCTTTTTTTGCCGGTCGGGAAGCGTTTTTCCATGTTCTCTGCCACGGAGCGGAGGTGAAACATATGGACGTGTGGTTAAAGAGCAAGCGAAGACGAGAATATAAGACTAACAAACCAAAGGGTAGTAAAAGCAAATGAAGCGTATTTTATTAGTCGAGAATGATTTAAGATCAATCAATGGTTTATCCGTTACGGTTAAAAAGCAGGGATATGACTTAGAAATTACCCCCACAAGTTGTGAGGCAAGTGCAATATGGGCAGACAGAAAATATGGCGGTTTTGGATGCTTTTCTACCCGATGGTTCCGGCTTTAATACCCAAAAGTACACATTATATAAACTGCTGCGTCTTTTATGGAAAATACCAATATGGTGGTTTTATCAAATGAATTTTCAGCCGGTTATGGAATTGCAGCGAGAATTACGTGGACAGCAATATGGAGGAATATCATAGAAGTGCAGAGGACAAACACCCCAAAAGTGATAGAAGAATCAAAGAAAGAATAAGGTGGTGTTTGCAATGCGCAAATATGATAAGGAGTTCAAAGAAGAAGCGGTCAAGCTGTCCGATGAAATCGGCGTGAAGCAGGCGGCGGCACAACTGGGCATTCCGTACTACTCTCTGGCGGAGTGGCGGCAAAAGCGAAAGGCCTTCGGAGATCACGCCTTCGTCGGCAGCGGCATTCGCCGCGACGCGCCGCTTTCCGAGAACGAGCGCCGGCTGATAAAGGAAATCGCGGAACTGCGGAAGGCCAATGAGATTCTCAAGGATGCGCTGGGTTTTTTCGCCAAAGGCCGGAAACGGTAAAGCCGGAGCGGTTGTATGAGTACATCACGCTGCGCCGTGAGCGGTTCTGCGTTCATGCCATGTGCCGGGTTGTGAAAGTAAGTGAATCCGGGTACTACCGCTCTTTGCAGTCGGCTGGCAAGCCAAAACCGTGGCAGGAGATTTATAACGAAAATCCGGACAATGACAATTATGGTGTTGGCCGAATCCTTCTGGCGCTTACACAGCGCGGTATTGCGGTAAGCCGCAGCAGCGTACGGCGGGCCATGAACCGGGGAGGTTTGCTCCATCGTTCTTCTCGTCGCTCCAGCAGTCTGACAAAAGCAGACTTGGCTGCGCAGAAGGCGGAGAACCTGATTCACCGGGATTTTACCGCAGACGCCCCTAACCGGAAGTGGCTGACAGATATCACGCAGATCCAGTGTCAGGACGGCAAGCTGTACATAGCGGCAGTTCTGGACTGTTATAACAGAGAGATCGTCGGTCTTGCCATGGATGACAACATGAAGAAGGAGCTGTGTATCCGGGCGTTTCGGTCTGCCTGCCAGGCGCAGGGAGCCTATGGAATGACCCTGCACAGCGACCGCGGCTGCCAATTTACCAGTTCCTCATTTCGGAAGGTGCTGGCGCAATACGGCGCGGTTCAAAGCATGAGCGGTACGGGACACTGCTACGACAACGCCAGGATGGAGAGCTTTTTTGCTACGCTGAAGAAAGAAAAACTCTATCGAATCCGGACGGAGCAGATGCCCATGGCACAGGTTAAGAACATCGTGTTCCGGTACATCATGACCTACTATAACCGTCGGCGAATCTATACTGCCAACCCCGGCGGCCTGCCGCCAGCCACATATCGTCAGGCCGCCAGAGGCCTGGCCGCATAAGCCGCAGATTTTGGGCGTTCACATTCTGCACGGTTCTTGACTTCTCCAATACGCTTATTACGCCAACAATGTTGTAATAGCAGCGCTTCCAGCCAAGATATGACTATTGACGAGCCATTAACGGTGTTATAGATTCTGGATGCCGCTGACGAGCTCTTTGGAAAAAAGGGGCCTGATGGCACCAGTACAAACGATATTTTGTATACGGTAGGGATTGCCAGGGGGACGTTTTATTATCATTTCGAGTCAAAAGAGGAAATACTGGGCGCGCTGATTGAGCGGTATAACGAGCGCCTGATTAAAAACGCGCAGACGGCCGCTAGTGATTAAACCACATCGGTTAACGAGGCATGGTTCGGCTATCACTTCGCTTAACATAAGCAGTGGAAACGGCAGGCAAATGATCGAGCAGATGCATAAGCCGCAAAAACGCTTATGCATCAGAAGATACAGCGCGCCATACTCATGGGCGTTACGCCCATACTTGCCTAAATAATCTGTGAGGGAAACGCAGAAAGGATTTACGACACGTCCTATCCTTACGAATGCATGAAAATGACTATGGCCTATGGATGCACTGTTTTTGATGACACTATGGTTGAAATGACTGCATAGGAAAAAACGGTGCGAATTCAGGCGTTCATTTTCAACAAAGAACGGCTGCTTGGAGTTCCAAGCGGGAGTATGGCCAAATATGTCATGCGGATGTTTGCCAGCAGTGATGGGGACGAACATGAATAATATAAGAAAATCGTACGGGAAATTTTGCTTTTTTGGTCGGGTCAGCTTGTCTCGGCAATCGGCAGCGGGTTGAGCGCTTTTGGACTTGGCGTATATACCTATCAGCAAACTGAAAAGTGTCTCAGATGATACTTGTCACGTTGTTCGCCTTCTTGCATCGCTGCTGCTGAGTGCACCAGCCGGTGTGCTTGCTGACCGTTATGATCGCAGGCTGTTAATGATCATCGGTGACAGCCTTTCCGCAGTTGGGCTGGTATTTATCCTCGCCTGTATGGTTCACGGAGAAGCGCTTCTCTGGCAAATCTGTGTCGGCGTAAGCAACGGTTCGGTTTTTTCCTCTCTGCTTGAACCCTCGTACAGAGCGACGGTTACGGATATGCTGACCGATGAGCAGTACACAAGAGCAAGCGGACTTGTGCAGACAGCCAGCTCGGCAAAATACCTGATTTCCCCCAATATCGCTGGATATCTGCTTGCTGTTCCCATGTTTTTACATCCATTTTATGCGTCAGCAAGACCGTGGTAAAAGTGTGTCAGCTATTTAATTTTTACCACATTTGTAAACCTTTTCCTCAGTGCATTCCCTCCAGAAAGGTGGACTTTTTCATGCAGGACAAGACGTGCTCGATAAACAAAGATGTGACCGCCGAAGGAGTAGAGCCACGCTTGATCGCAATGCCAACTTCGCGAAATTGGGTGATGTCCATTGGCAGGCGTACAATATGGTAACGTTTGGGCCGCAGGATTAAATCATGTACGATGCTCATGCCGAGCCCGCATTCGACCATGGACAGCAGGGCAAAGTCACTGGTTACCTCATAGGTAATTTTTGGACAGGTTTTGAGGTGATCCAGAAAACTGTTGATCTCATAGTCCTGTACCTCCTTGAGATTCACAAAATTTTCAGACGGAAGACGGCTGACGGGAAAACAGGGTTCATGTATCATTGGATGATTCGGAGGCAGCACAGCTACCAAAGAGTCCTGAAACAGGTAGGTGGTTTCAAAATCATTGGCGGTAGGCATGGCAAGAAAGCCGCAGTCGATCATACCCCGACGCAGCCACTCCGAGATATTATTGTATTCTCCGTTAAATAACTGAATCTGAATATTCGGATATTTTTCGTGAAACAGGCGCAGTACCGACGGTAGAACGCTAATGGAAAGACTGGTGAAGCAGCCCAGCCGCAGAAGGCCGGAGTGAACGCCGTGGAGCTCGGATACGGCAAAGTTTAAATCGTCGTAGTTCCTGACGATTTCCTGTAGCCTCGGCAGAAGGGCCTGCCCCTCTGAAGTAATTTCAATACCGGAGTGATTGCGGGTCAGGAGCGTAATTTGCCATGCGCTCTCCAGATCAGCAATCATTTTGCTTACGGCAGACTGCGTATAGCCAAGATCATTTGCTGCCTGCGTGATGCTTCCGGTCTCAATTGTCCGAAGATAAGCGATGTATTTTCTGATGCTCATAAAGCAACACTCAACTCCTTTGTCTATTCCGGCTTGGAATGCTTTGCAAAAAAATAATTCGCTTTTCTATCTCTTGAGAAAACTATACAATAAGCGTTGGGAGATTTCAACATTTAATGTACAATTTCCCAGTAAAATTGCTACTTCGTTGCAGCGATTTTGACAATATAAAAAGGAGGAAATGTCATGGTTCGCTATTCGTTTATCGGCGCCACTGGATATGTCTGTGGGGAGCTTCTGAGAATGATGGTCAATCATCCCCAGACTGAACTTGTCAACGTGCTCGATACCTTTGCAGTCGGGTCCAAAATTCAGGAGTCTCATCCCGCACTGCGTGGTTTCTATGACAAGGACATCATGGAGCTGACTCCGGAGAATGTGAAGCTCACAGCTCAGCAGAGCGACGTTGTGTTCATTGTCGTTCCATCCGGAGAAGTGGCTCAGTACGCCGAGATTGTTCTAGCCGAGGGCAAGAAGCTCATTGATATCGGCGCCGATATTCGCTTCCGTGACGTCGACGTGTGGGAGAAGTGGTACAGTGCCAAGCACCCCAACCCCCAGATGACGCACGACGCCGTTTACTGCATCCCCGAGGTTATGCGAGACCTTGCCAAGGGTAAGAGCCTGATCGCCAACCCGGGTTGCTATCCCACCGCTTCCACACTGGGTCTTCAACCCATGCTCAAGGCCGGCCGCGTCGTGGAAAATACCATCGTGATTGATGCCAAGAGCGGATATACCGGCGCGGGACGGCGCCCTGCGCTCAATAAGCTGCTTACCGAGGCGGAGAACAACTTCTGTGCTTACAGTCTGGGCAAAGCGCACCGCCACACGCCCGAAATTGAGCAGAATATCGCCTATATCACCGGCAAGGATCTGATGAAGCCGGAAACCTGGCAGTACATCAATTTCCAGCCGCACCTCCTTCCTCAGGTACGCGGCATCGAGGTTACCATTTACGCGACATTGAACCGTGACTATACCAACGATGAGGTTTACAAGATGTACGAGGACTTCTATAAGGACGAACCCTTCGTCATGGTCTTCCCGGCCAGCCAGCCCGTACAGACCAAATGGGTTTACGGCACCAACCTGTGCGCCATGACCCCGACCTATGACGCCCGTACGCACCGACTGATCGTCAGTTCCGTGATCGACAACATTGGCAAGGGCGCCGCCGGTCAGGCCATCCAGAATATGAACCTCATCATGGGTCTTCCTGAGACTGCCGGATTGCTGGTTCCGCCGATGTATCCCTGATTCTTCCGATGCTTTCACAATTACATAATTTAGAGAGGAGTTAAACGTATGGCATATCAAGTAATAAAGGGCGGTGTGACCGCGCCCAAGGGTTATACTGCCGGTGCCGTTTACGCAGGTATCAAGAGCCACAAAAAGGAAAAGCCCGACGTAGCCGTTCTGTATTCTGAGTTTCCCACCTCCTGCGCGGCCTGCTTCACCACAAACAAGTTCTGTGCGGCGCCTGTCATTCTCGGTCGCGAGATTCTCAAAAAGGGAAAGGCACGCGCGATCGTCATCAACAGCGGCAACGCAAACGCCGCCACCGGCGAGCAGGGTATCCGCGACGCAAAGCTGGTTGAGACGGAGACTGAAAAGCTGTTGGGTTTGGGTGAAGGCGAAGTGTTTGTTTGCTCCACCGGTGTCATCGGACAAAGGCTCCCTGTTGAAAAGGTGCTGGACGGAGTGCGTCGTGTGGTGCCCAACATGACTCCCGAAAAGGGAACGGACGCTGCCTGGGCCATCATGACCACCGACACCGTAAAAAAAGAATCCGCCTATGAGCTTAAGTTATCCGGGGGAACTATCCGTATCGGCGCCATGGCCAAGGGCTCTGGCATGATTCATCCAAATATGGCCACGATGCTGGCCTATGTCACGACCGACGCCAAAGCGGACCCTGCCGATCTGCAAAAGATGCTCTCCTCCGCGGTGGACAAGAGTTTCAATATGTGTACGGTTGACGGCGATACCTCCACCAATGACTCCATCTTCCTGCTGGCCAACGGCGCCTCCGGCGTTGAGATTAAGTCTGAAGAGGACAAGGCCGCGCTTTCCGGTCTGGTCGAGTACATCTGCATCGACATTGCCCGCCGCATCGCCTCCGACGGTGAGGGCGCGACCCATCTCATCGAAGTTGAGGCATACGGCCTTCCCACCGAGCACGACGCGCGCCTTGTGGCCAAGTCCATCGCCGGTTCCACGCTCTTCAAGGCGGCCGTTTTCGGACGCGACGCGAACTGGGGCCGTATCATGGCCGCCGCAGGCTACTCCGGCGCAGACGTGGACCCAACCCGGGCGGACTGCATCATGAAAAGCGCCGCCGGTGAGGTACAGGTCATGAAAGACGGCTTCGGTACCGATTTCAACGAGGATCTGGCCAAGGCGATTCTCTCTGAACACGACATAACGGTCATCGTGCGCTTCTATCAGGGCGACGGGCAGGCCAAGGCCTGGGGCTGCGATTTGACCTACGATTATGTTAAGATCAACGGCGACTATCGCACTTGAGGAGGCGTACTTATGTGTGACGCAGCAAGCAAGGTCGAAAATCTTATGGAGGCAATGCCTTACCTGCAAAAATATGTCGGCAAAATCGTTGTCATTAAGTACGGTGGCAACGCCATGATCAACGAGGAGCTAAAAAGTGCCGTCCTGCACGATGTTGTAATGCTGAAACTCCTTGGAATGAAGCCCGTGTTGAGCCACGGCGGCGGTCCGGGTATCAACAAAATGCTTGAAAAGCTGGACATTCCCGTAAAATTCATTAATGGCCTACGTTATACATCAGAGGATATTATGCGTGTGGTCGAGATGGTGCTGGTCGGCCAAGTTAACACGGAGCTTGTGGGTTTTATCAACCAACTGGGTGGAAAGGCTGTCGGCCTGTCCGGTGTCAGCGGGGATATCTACCACTGCCACAGGCGCAGCGAGGAACTGGGCTTTGTGGGAGATATTGATTACGTGGACCCAACCCCCGTCCTCACCATGCTCGACGCCGGCTATATTCCCGTCATTGCGCCCGTCGGCACCGACGGGCAGGGCAATGATTACAACATCAACGGTGATACGGCTGCGGGCAAACTCGCCAGCGCGCTGGGCGCCGAAAAGCTGATGCTGCTGACCGACATCGAAGGCCTTTGCAACGACGTCAAACTGCGGGATGTGATCAGCTATCTCAACGTCGCGGACGTTCCGATGCTGAAAGACAGGGGGACCATCGTCGGCGGCATGATTCCCAAGGTGGACTGCTGTGTGCAGGCTATTGAGGAGGGTGTTGGAAGCGTACATATCATCGACGGCCGCAGACCTCACAGCATTCTCTACGAAGCCTTCACGGATCAGGACATTGGTACTACCGTAGGAAAGAAGTATCCCAGCCGCGGCATCAAAAATATTACAAACAATTGTAAGGAGGAAAATTTCCATGATAGAGCTGTATAAGACCAACGCGGAAGTCATCGAAGCAGGTGACAAATATCTGTACGGAAACCATGTCCGTATGCCTCTTTCCATTGAGCGCGGCGAAGGCGCTTATGTCTTCGACAAGGACGGCAACAAGTATCTGGACTTCATCGGAGGCATTGCCGTCAACGGTCTGGGCCACTGCCATCCTGCCATCGTCAAGTGCCTGCGGGAGCGGGCTGAGACCATCCTGCACTGTTCCAACTATTTCTACAACGAGCCCGCTGTGCAGACAGCTAAGCTGATCGTCGAGCACAGCTGCTTTGAAAAGGTCCTGTACGCCAACTCCGGCGCGGAGGCCAACGAGGGCCAGATTAAGCTGGCCCGCAAGTATGCCAAGGATCATGGACATCCCGAACGCTTCGTGGTTATTACCATGAAAAACTCTTTCCACGGCCGCACGCTGGCGACCTGCACCGCCACCGGCCAGTATGGCGTCCACCGTTACTTTGAGCCCCTGCCCACCGGATTCCGCTATGCCGAGTTTAACAATCTGGACTCCGTCAAGGCGCTGATGGACGAGTATGTCTGCGGCATCCTCACCGAGCCCGTTCAGGGCGAGGGCGGCGTTCGCCCCGCGACCAAAGAATTTTTACAGGGTCTGCGCGACCTGTGCGACGAAAAGGGTATTTTGTTGATGTTCGACGAGGTTCAGGTCGGTTCCGGCCGCACCGGTAAGCTCTTTGCCCACCAGAACTACGGGGTGGAGCCCGATACCTGCTCCATGGCCAAAGCACTGGGCTCCGGTGTTCCCATCGGCGCTGTCTGCGCCCGTGGCGAGGCTACCAAGACTCTGACTCCGGGTACTCACGGTTCAACCTTTGCCGGCGGCCCGCTGGCCTGTGCGCTGGCGGCTACCACGCTGGACGTGATGCTTAACGAGGGAGTCATCGACCACTGCGCCAAGGTCGGCGAATATTTCCGCCAGCAGATGCGTGACGTGATCGCTGCCAAGCATCCTTCCGCTGTGAAAGAGATCCGGGGCCTTGGCCTGATCGACGGTATAGAGCTCAACCAGCCCTCCGGACAGCCGGTTGTTGACCGGTGCTTCAAGGACAGCAATGTCCTCATCAACAACACTGCCGGCAATGTGCTGCGTTTCGTGCCGCCGCTGATCGTCACCGAAGCGGAGATCGACATCGTAATCAAGGCCGTTGATGACGCTATGACCAAGCTGGGCTGGTAAAGTACAGCAACGGGTTTTTCTATCTGTCATACTCTGTTCCATAGGCGGAACAGAGTGTGACGGAGGGCTGCTTCCTATGAATATCACATTTCCTGGAATGAGTGGTTTTCGAAGAGGAAAGGGCGGCATATTCCATTGATGTCGGTTGTTTCATCGACGAGAAAGGCTCATCCAATTACCGTAAAAAGCAAACCTCTGAACGAATACATTGGCGATCCCAAAATCAGCTGAATGAAAAGTGAAGAAAGGTTGGTAAAGTGATGAGTGAGGAAAAAAAGGCAAAAGAAGCCAGAATGCCAAAGCTATGGGAGGCTTTAATCACCATGCTGTTCTTGGTGATTATGCTGGCGGTCGGTATCATTATCTATGGCGTTGACCCCCACGTACCCATGTTTGTCGGCGTGATCGGCGCGGCTTTAATGGCGCTCCATCTTGGCTATAAGTGGGATGCCATTGAAAAGTCCATGATGGACGGTATTTTCAAGGCCCTTCAGTCCATAGTTATTCTGACGATTATCGGTATTTTGATCGGTGTGTGGATTAACGCGGGCGTCGTGCCTTCTATGATCTACTACGGACTGAAGATCCTCAAGCCCAGTATTTTCTTTATTGCGGCGATGCTGATCTGCTCCATCACCTCTCTGGCTACCGGTACGTCCTGGGGCACCATGGGAACCATGGGCGTTGCTCTGATGGGCATTGGTCTGGGCCTTGGTATGAACCCCGCCATGACCGCCGGCGCGATTATTTCCGGTGCCTACTTCGGCGATAAGATGTCCCCTCTGTCTGACACCACGAATCTGGCTCCCGCCATGGCTGGCACCGATGTTATGACACACGTCAAGTTCATGATGCTGCCCACAGGCATCGTCTACGGGATCTGCCTGATCTTCTATGGTGTTTTGGGCATCACGCAGTATCATGGCGGCTCGACTGACATGAGTCAGGTCCGGGTGCTCTCCGATGCGCTCAATGGCCTGTTCAACGTCAATCCGCTGTTGCTCCTGCCCCCGATTATCGTCATCGTGGCGGTGGCATGTAAGATACCGGCCATCCCCGGGATCACCCTGGGAATCATCTCCGGCGGCATCTGCGGCCTGATTTTCCAGCCGGGCTGTAACCTCGGGACGCTGTTTAACTGCGGCATCAATGGCTATGTCTGTGCCACCGGTGTTGAGTCCATCGACAAACTGCTTTCCACCGGCGGCCTGCTGAAAATGATGTTCTCCGTCTCCATGACGATTATCGCCATGATGTTCGGTGGTATAATGGAATATACCCACCAGCTGGAAGTCATCGTTAACAAGCTGAAGGCCTTTGCGAGGACGCCGGCGACGCTGGTCACCCTGACGGAAGTCACCTGCGTGATCTCCAACGCCACTATGCCCGAGCAGTACATCTCCATCGTTGTCCCCGGTCGGATGTACGCGGAGGAGTATAAGAAGATGGGTCTGCACCCGAAGTCTCTGTCCAACGCGCTCGAAGGCGCCGGTACGGTCACTTCTGCCCTGATCCCATGGAACACCTGCGGCGTGTTCATTTTCACTACCCTTGGCATTGGCGTTTCTCAATACGCACCCTACGCCGTCTTTAACTGGCTGATGCCCATCGTTGTGATCGTGATGGCCTTCATGGGCCTGACGGTATGCGATTTGGACGGCGTCCGTCTGGCAAAGAAAAAGAAGATGGAAAAGGCGGAAAAGGTTGCCAGATAATTTTGAAGTAAGGGAACAAAAAAATGACTGCAAACCAAAATCATTATCCACTCGTAGAGGTTGATTTGGACAAAATGCAGGAGAATCTGGCGGCGCTTATTGAGCGCTGCCATGATTCTTCTGTAGAGGTCGCGGGCGTTGTCAAGGGCGCTACCGCGCTGCCTGAAATCGTGCGTGTTTTTGCACATAGCGGTGTGCGTTTCGTCGCAACCTCCCGCATAGACCAGCTGCGCTCTATCCGGAATGCCGGAATTGACGCGCCTCTGATGCTCATCCGTGTTCCAATGCTCTCCGAGGTGGAGGAGGTTGTATTGCTGAGCGATGCCAGCCTGCAAAGTGACATCACCGTAATTCATGCGATCAACGCGGAGGCAAAACGGCAGGAAAAAATACATCAAGTCATGCTGATGATCGACCTTGGTGACCTGCGTGAAGGCTTCTGGGATGCCGAGGAACTGGTCGATGCGGCGGTTGAAATTGAGAGAGAGCTCAAAAACCTGCGCTTAATTGGCGTGGGTGTCAACCTGAGCTGCTATGGTTCCATCAAGCCCAACAAAAGGAATATGCAGGGCTTGGTCAGCTTGGCGTCCGATGTGGAGAAGGCTATCGGCCGCCCATTGGAGTATATCAGCGGCGGCGCGTCTACGTCGATGCGCATGGTGCTCGACGGAACAATGCCTTACCGCGTGAACCTGCTCCGTCTGGGGGAAATCGTGCTCACTGGACAGATTTACGGCTGCTATCCGGAATTCACGCATAAGGACGTGTTCACCCTCAAAGCCGAGGTTGTAGAATGCCGCGACAAACCCAGTTTCCCCGTCGGTGAGCTGACGGTGGACGCTTTTGGAAAGCATACACACTATGAAGACCGTGGGATACGGCGGCGTGCGCTGGTTGCCATGGGGCGGGTAGACTACGGCAATCCTATCGATATCACGCCCCGGATGCCCGGAGTTGAGATTCTGGGAGCCTCTTCCGACCACACAATTTTAGATGTGGAAGCTGTCAAGGATGATATTAAGGTTGGCGACGTGCTGGAATTCAACGTGAGCTATGCCTCCCTTGTCTACCTGACCAACACGCAAAGTGTACAGATTACTTATCGGGGCGGAGCGGGCAAATCATTCAACAAAGTGTGAAAAGCGTCGCCGTTTCAATCCGTGCGTCGCCAGATTTCGGTGAGCCCTTCGGAATGGTCCATGTTCCCCCAAACTTTGCAAGACCTTTGGCACCGCCTGTTCTCCAAGGAGACACAACGGGCCGGCCTTTATGAGCCATTATAAACGCCGTATCGAACGCGGTGGACTTATTCTCCTGAACATGGAACAATTTGGTTGTCCGGGGCGGAGGAATATAATTCCGTCACGGATAGAGAAGAAGCGTTTTCTCCCAAAGAATAAAAATGAATAAATCCGTTCTGCCGGGGGGATGTCTACCGCAGTTCGAGACTTCACTATGCCATGGGGCTGCTATTGTTAAGCAATAAGGGAGTGCCCTTAAGCAACCTCTTCTGCATATCCGTTCCCTGCCTTTTTTTTCGCATGCCTTTGCTTATATAGTTTACTACTTATACTGCAAACTCGCTTCTTATCCGGACTGTTAGGCCTGTTCATAGTCTCAATGCCAAGAGATAGTCAGCACTTGTAATTTAGCTGCACCAGTTTTTTCCCATTCGGCAACAGCCATTCTTCTTTATCAATTAACTGATAATGTATATTGTTCATTGCTTCCAACAAGGAGATTTCATCCATTTGATGGTGAATACAGTCCAGTCGATCAAACACATGAAGATACGGAGAATCTGATACAAAGCTGTCGTCTGTATTAATCTGTATCACTGTCGAAACATACTTCGGTTTGATCTTGCTGGTTATCTGCTCAAAGCACTTGTATCCAACATACTCGATGAATAGATCGGCAATGACTAAGTCGGCATAGGGGAGCACAGTATTTTCGTCCATTAAATCAGCGCGTAAACACTCCAAAACGCCACTCAAGTTTTTATATCGAGCCTTGCACGCTGTTAAATATTCTTGATTAATATCAACGCCGTATACTTTTTGAAGGCGCGTTGAATCAATATGCTCCAATCCGTTTCCACCGGCAACTCCAAGTACCATAACCGTTGCGATTTGGTATTGATAAAATTGTTTCTTCATGATCGCGTTCAGGCATTGCTGTTGCATAACCGTGTCCAATTTCATATGGTTCTCATAATCCGATAACTTAATTTCTTCCCACGGATTTTTCATTTTTCACCAACCAATTCTAATTACGTTTCACCCTCTATAGCAGGCGGCAGGATTGCTTTAAAGAAGCAAATTTCCTAAATTCAATTCTTGTGTTTCTATAATAAATCCTTCATTAAGGCATCTGAAACGGCGCAAAATAAGTATCGTTCCCCAGAATATAAAGACCAACCGAATTACCTTTCATGCTCTTCCCGCGCAATGAGGCGATCGTACCGACTGATGAATCGCCCATATCAACATTCCTTTTAATAATTACATCTTTGTTTTTGTCAATATCATATTGGTGAAAATTCATAAGAATACTTGCTGAGCTGCCGGCCGTTTTTTTCATAGTAAAGTAATAAATAGTACCGTCTGATATGCCGCAATATTCAATGCAGGCAAAATCCTGGGGAAAGTATCCGACATGATTTAAAACGGCCTTTGTTTCTCCACCTTGGTCGAGTGTTACGACCGAACTGGAAAAAGGGTCGGCCGAAAGGTCATTCTCTACTAAAAGGTAGAGTTTGCCTCGGTCATAAAAGAGCTTATGAATACACCTCAAGGGATCATTATTTAGTTTCGCTGGGCTTTCGCCGGATAAATCCATATGATACACATCGGAATATTCACTGTAATCGTCGGTATTTACAGTTGCTGTTGAATAGTATATGCCATCTGCTATCGCCAGAAAATAAAACGGTCCTTCATCTAAGGTCGGGACGGTTAAGGTGAGTGGCGTCTTCAAATCTGAACCGTCCGGATTCATGCTTTTGATCTGAATGGTCGTTACCGTGTCATTTGTGATGACGCCCTCAGGACAGTTATAGTCCTCCCAGTAGAGTCGGCCATTTACATTCTGTAAGGCCCTGACATTCCCCTCGATAAGTTTCTGCGCTTTCCCGCCGTTTAACGGCAAACGGTAAATCATGCCTGTATTACTTGATTCAGCTTTGGCAACAAAATAAATGTTGTTGTTGTCTGCGGTTAAACCGCCTATGTAATAATACCCATCTGTAACGACCGTTGGATTGCTTCCATCCTGATTTATACGGATAATTGTCTCCTGAGGATCACGGGCAGAAATGTAATAAACATATCCGTTTGCTTCACACATACCGCCGCCCCATGCAACATTGACTGAGGTATTAGTCGGTATATCACGGCTAATCGACATGCCGGTTTGTGCAGAACCTTGCCTGCTCATGCAGCCCGATATTGATATGCATAGCACGATGCTGAAAGCAATTAATAGAAGTTTACGCATAGCTCTCCCCACTTAATAGGCAAATCTTTTCCCAACGGATATTTGGAAGGCCTGAAAGTTGGAAATTTTGTGTCTGCCCATATAAAATAGCGCCAAGCCGCCAGCGCGGTGGTCATACAAACCTGCTGCATAAAAGCGGCAGGTTTGCGCGGCACCTTACCCGTTTTGATTCCAATAGATGCTATAAAACTCCGCAACCTGCTTATCAAGCAAAGCGAGTGCGGTGTTTTCTTTTTCTGGCTCTCCCATATATTTGGAGAGCAGAAAGAAAATCGGAGAATAAAAGTTGATAGCCATAACTTCGGGGTCAACCGCTTGGCAATACCTCTGCCGTGTCATTTCCCGAAACAGGTCGGTCTGATAAGCGATACTCTCTTCCATAAAGATTTTATGATAAACCGCGTAAATCTCTGGAGAATGGTACTGTTCCATCACTGCCATTTTTAAAAAGCGGGAAACAAAATTATCTTTCAGGTAAAATAAGAAGATCTTTCTGCTGAGGACTCGCAGGCTGTCAATGGTCAATTGTCCACATGCATTTGCCTCGTTTTCACAGCTCGGGCCCGATGGAAGCCCGGTTTGAAAGGATAGTCTGGCCATGCGATTGTGCATTTCTAAAACAATGGTATCAAAGATATGCTTTTTGCTTTTAAAATGCTTATATAAGGAACTGTCCTTAATTCCTACCGCATCTGCAATGTTCTTGACACTGGTTCCCCTGTAGCCTTTTGTGGAGAACAGCGTCAGGGCTTCATCGGCAATCTTTTCTTTGGTTGTCATACTGGCTCTTTCAATAGCAGCTTAACCTGCGCTTCCTGTGCGAACAGGACACAGCCGCCAATATGTTCCTGCGTCAGGTTTCCCTGCTGCTGCAGCTTTTGAAACAACCGGGATTGCAGAGCCTCTGATAAAGACGTATCAGCCACATTGATATCTGAATACGGTGAAAATGGACATGGCTCCGCACCACCAAAGGCATTGATATGAAAAAATCCCCGACCGGCTGCCAGGCAGCCCCCGGATTTTTTTTCATCTCCCGGGAAAGAAACCATTAACAGATCTGAGTGCCGCTCCCTGGCGTCATCCAGCTTCTGCGTCATCAAGGACCTTGTTTCGTCATCCAATGCCAAATGGGCAGTCCGGTGGTCAATGGGGACGTATTCTACATAAATAATCGCTTTGCAGCCGCTGGCACTCAGTTCACTGATAAAAGAATCCGACAAAACCTCGCCAAGGTTCTCCTTTGTTACCGTGATAGAAGCACCAAACAGCAGACCTCTGCTATGTAGTTCTCGCATGGCGGAGTGCAGCCGCTGATAGATTCCGGCACCCCGCCGCGCATCTGTTGCCTTTTGTTCTCCCTCGATACTTATAATGGGAACTAAATTGCGCTTTTGATCCAGCAACGTCAGATAGTCTGAATCGATCATGGTTCCATTTGTAAAAACCGGAAATAAAATACCGGGATAGTCTCCGGCTATTGTCAGCACGTCTCGACGAACAAAGGGCTCTCCTCCGGCCAGAAGGATGAATCCTATACCCAAATCAGCTGCCTGCCCAAAGATGTGTCCCCACTGTTCTGCGCTCAGCTGCTGCGGAGCGTTCCCGGTAGAATCCTGGTCATAGCAGCTGTGATTGGCCCTTGCATAGCAGCCTTTGCAATGCAGATTGCACTGCGTTGTAATGCTTGCAATCAAAAACGGCGGAATGTGATGCCTGTCTTCCTGTGCCGCTGCTCGCAGCTTATTGGCTCGTCTGCTCTGGATGGCATACCTTGCCATGAAGCTGCTTTCTTTTGGGTTGTGCAGAGTTGCCTTCAGAATACCGGATACGATATCTTCAACTCCGTTAACTAAATACGATTCAAGATTGAATGGTGTTTTCACAATATATCCTCCTTGCAGTGCAAAGCCGTCAGGCATTACTCCTGCTTAGTATAGCTAGTGATCGCTAGCCTGTCAAGAAAACCGCAGCAGGGTTTAACCTGCATAAGGCCACGGCGACGGAATCGTGGTTTTTTTACTCTAATCCGTTTTTGGCAAGTTCCTCAATGTCTCCCAAATTATATGTGCGCATTCGCTGCCTCCGTCGGTGCTGTTAATTCGTTCCATAAGACAACGGGCACTTTGGGTATAATTGTTATCGGATAAAACCGTGAGTACGGCTTTTCTGATTTTATAGGCATTCCACTTTTTACAGGGAATGCGTATACCCGCTCCGAAAGCTGAGATATGCTCAAGATTCATCTGCTGTTCCGGCTGCAACCGTATACTACATAAGCATGGAAATGTCCAAATATTTTCCGGCCTGATTGTAAGAGAATTCTTGCCGTTTTGAGCGCCATAGGATAGAATGGATTTATTGTTTTGGGTGGTGCGCTATGCGGACGCTGGGATATGGTCAAAGCGACAGGTGGTTCTTTTTTTATGGCAGGCCGGATGGGCTGGCTGCGGGGCGCATACAATTTTTCTGAGAACAGGGGAGAAGAAAATGAATAAATACGGCTGGCTGGACGAATATCTGCAAGCTCAAAAGGGCTGCGAGAAGGACTATAAATTGGAGTGGGGATGGCAGCGCTATCAGGTGGGCAGCAAGATGTTTGCGGCAACCTGCCAGCCGGGTCCTCAACACAAGGGCTACGACTGCCGGGAGCTGCTGACGCTCAAATGTGAGCCGACGTTTGCCGAGCTGTTGCGGTCCGAATACCCGGACATCGTCCCCGGCTTTTACATGGACAAACGTAACTGGATCTCGGTGTTTTTGGACGGCGGGGTACCGGACGAGGTTCTACGGGGGTTGTGCGACCGCTCTTACGCGCTGGTGCTTGGTAAGCTGACGAAGAGATTGCAGCGGGAGATTGAAGAGAAAGCGCAATGAAAACCGTTGTACTGCTGCGGGGCGTGACGCCCACGGGCAGGAATCGCATCCTGTCTATGGCGATAATGACTTACCAGAGACAAGATGGATGCTCAAAAGCTCCAAACGCTTTTAGATGCGAAATATGCAGGCGAAGAACTTGCCGCCGGGGACGAGTGCCTTTATCTGTATCTGCCGCGGGATGCGGCAAAAAAGGTACTCAACACAAATTTCCTGGAAAAGAAGCTGGACATCACGGCCACCATGTGGAAGCTCAGCGTAGTGAAGCACCTTGCGGAAAGGGAAAGGAATGAGTGGATATGATGGCTGCTTCCGATTGTGTTGCCCGTCTGACCGATAAGGACGCCGCGGCCACCTGTGCCTATGCAGAGCAGCTTTGGGAGGAGAGCCGCACCTCCGAGTACTGGTATCCGTATTTCGACGAATTCGCGGCGTTGCTGCGGCACAAAAATTCTCTGGTGCGCAACCGTGCCATCGCCATCCTCGCCGCCAACGCCCGGTGGGATAGCGAGCATAAATTTGAAACTTTATTGCTGTGTGGGTATGGTCATTGATACCGGCCTGTACGCAATTGTGCGGTGCCCCACGCATGATTCAGCCGCCATTCATTTGGCGAAAGGCCGCACATTACGCAGCCCGCTTTGCACTCGAAACTCTTCCGTATACCGGGGCGAAGATGCGCAGATTTCGATCAAATCGGAAAGGAAGCCGCAGAAATGCACTATGCAACAGTGAAGGGAATCCTCTCCGCAAAAAACGGTATGAACCTGTACCGCGGCTGCCAGCACGGCTGTATCTACTGCGACTCCCGCAGTACCTGCTACCACATGGAACACGATTTTGAGGATGTGGAGGTCAAGAGAAACGCCATCCCGCTTCTGGAGGACGCCCTGCGCCGAAAACGAAAGCCCTGTATGATCGGCATGGGCTCTATGACCGACCCATACCTTCCACTGGAGGAGGAGCTTTGCCACACGCGGCAGGCGCTGGAGCTCATTGAAAAATACGGCTTCGGTGCCACGCTCATCACCAAATCCGCCCGTGTTCTGCGGGACTTGGAGCTGCTCAAGCGCATTAATGAGCAGACCAAATGCGTGGTACAGATGACCTTGACCACTTATGACGAGGCCCTTTGCCGCAAGCTGGAACCGGCGGTCAGCACAACTCGGGAGCGGTTTGAGGCGCTGAAACGACTGCGGGATGCCGGGGTCCCCACTGTGGTGTGGCTTTGCCCAATTCTACCGTTTCTCAACGACACGGAGGAAAATATCAACGGACTTCTGGACTACTGCGTCGAAGCCAAGGTCAAAAGCATTATCTGCTTCGGCATGGGGATGACATTGCGGGAGGGCAACCGGGAGTATTTTTATCAGCAGCTCGACCGGCGTTTTCCGGGCTTGAAAGAGAAGTACATCCGGCGCTATGGCAATGCCTACATGATTGACAGCCCCAATAGCCAGGAGCTTATGAAGCTCTTTCACCGCCGCTGCGCGGAGGCCGGGATACTGCACGACAACGACCGGATTTTTGCATATCTCGATGAGTTTAACGTGAAGGAACAGGCTCAGCTGAGCCTGTTTAATTGAGTAATTTATCGTTGGCCCTCAGCAGGAAGATATGGAATATCAAATTAGAAAGTGGAGAACAGAGGACGCGCCAGGGAGCCAAGGATCCCTATGTCTCTTGACGGAATAATGTCTTTTCCGTAAGATTTCATAATGCAGACTGTGCTTTTTCCTTTTGCGGCATCTGTGCCGACATTGGTCATGTACATTCCACCCCGCAGCATTTTGTAAGGACATCCATCTACCTCGTTGTGAATCAATAGGACGAGTTACGCGAAAGTAAAGTTTCAATCAGCTTAATCGAATGTGTTCCAACGGGAGATGGACGACTCGATTGCTACCGGTTGCGAATTCCATAATGTGATCCGTCGGCTTTGTTCTCTATATGCAACGTAATCTGAATTTCCTCGATAGAGTGTTCTCTTTCCACAATGAATTTTAATAGTCCCTCATTAGGTACAGTCCAACAAGAAATCCGCCGTTCTTATGAACGGCGGATTTCTTGTTGCAAATATGGAACCTATAAAGAAGATGCAGAAAAGATTTCGGCATTGAATCGCTAAGATTCCTGCCGATAAACTCGACAAATTGGAATTTATCTTGCTTTTATTAGTTTTGCAATAAAATATACGATAGAACCAAAAATTAAAATTACAACGGCAGGGAGAAACCAAGCAGGTAATTCTTTGGCTAATGCAGAATTTATGGTCAAAAACACAAAGACGCTTACAAGCGATAATTTCATGGTGCCAAGCATGTTTCCGATAATTGGATATATCCGCTCCTTATTTCCCTCTGTAACGGTAATCCCTGTATTCCATGCCTGTGGGAAACGCTCTATCATAGTCATCATAAAATATAGAATCCACCCGACTATTGGCAGAATCAGCAATTCTCCTTTATTTCCCCATCGATCAACAACTCCCATAGCATTGTAATGACCCGGTATTTTATCAGGAATCTTCTTCCAAGTTAAGAGTAAACAAACGATGATTCCGGATAGCAATAGTAAGCAAATCAGGTTCACCGCAATATTATACCTGCTTCTTTTCAATTCCATGAATTATAAAACTCCATTCAAACCCCAATTTATCTATAATATTATATCATGCTTTCATTCATAAAAAAAGACATACCATCCCCTTGACGGAAGATATGCCTTTTCTGGTACAAGCAGGGCGACTTGAATACTCAGCCTGATGGCGACAGGGAGACTATAAAAACTTTTTCAGCTCATTGTTGGCTCTTTTTAGCCATTTTAGCTCCTGCCCATTTCAACTTCAGGTGCTTTTGGCCACATACTCTCCGTGTATCCCGCAGCGGTCTGTGACTGAAAATGTGGTTAAGCGCTCTCCGAGATGAACTGGTCGTGATCGGAAAGCGTTTTCCTGTCAGTATGGTAACGCTGCTTCAGCAAATCGTTAAAGCAGAACCTGGGTAAATTTTGCGTACTCCCTATGACAGAAAGAACAAAAGTATACGCATCTTCTTATGTGTTATCTCGTCCAAAGAAATGCATATCGCCCCCTTTGCGTATGCATTTCCGGCTGTATTGCTTGCAGAACATGAAAAATCCGAGTTTAAGCTGTCACAGGTAGACTCTCTTTTCAGAAGGGCGTGTCCAGACCATTGCTGCCCACGATCCATTCACATCTTCCAAAATTCAGTACGCCAAGCTTGTTTCCAAGCAGGTTCGGTGCGGCATCCCTCTCATTGGGAGCAACGGCGGCCTTGAAAACTTTCCAATGTCTGTTCCTCCGTTATCTCAGATGGTACAGTACACGTGGCCGCCCGCCTGTTTCGTAATCAACCGAACTGAGAACGCGTCCGGTCTCAATCAGATAGTTCAGGTACCGGCGTATGGTTACTTTGGAAAGTCCTACGGCCTGTGAAATGCTCTCGCAGGTATGCTTTTCTCCTGGGTGTTCCCAGAGATATTCATAGATTGCACTCATGGTTTTCTGGTGAAGCCCCTTGCGCAGTTCACTGCTGTCCTGTGCCTGCGGGAACTCACTGCCCAAAAGCCGGTCCACCACTGTCTGGTCGGCCTGCTCGCTGCTTGCAATTAAGGAGACTTTATTGAGATACTTCTGGATCGCCTCCTGAAACCGAGGGAAAGAGAAAGGCTTGATCAGATAATCCACAATTCCCAGACGAAGAGCCTCCTCCACCACGCTCATCTCCGTGGCGGCGGTGATCATAATAACTGCGCTTGGAGTTCCCTCCGCCCGCATCTGGCGCAGCAGTTGAATGCCGGTGATGTTGGGCATATAGACATCAAGAATTACCAGATCGATCGGCTGTGCACGCAGATATTCCATCGCGTCCTGCCCATTTCTGGACACGCAGTCCACGGAAAAATCATCAAACTGCTCCAGGTATTGACGGTTGATCTGCGCGACCATAGGGTCATCTTCGACGATGATTACATGTGTCATGCTGTCACTTCCTTTGCCGCTTTTGGCCGCAGATGATGGTAAATGAGGTGCCATTGGACGGATCGGAATCCACCTCGATACTGCCGTTCCGACGCTGGACGATGTCCCGGACCAGTCCCATGCCTACGCCCCGGCCCTCCTTGGCTTTTGTGGAAAAGCCAGGGGTATAGATCCGATCCAGGTTTTCGGGTGCGATCCCAGTGCCGGTATCGGATATCGAAATCAAAAGCCCGCATGCATCCTCGGTGATTTGCAGCACAATGCTGCGCGGACCGGTGTCCCGCCGGGCATTGATTGCCTCAATGGCATTTTCAAGCAGATTTCCAATTACCGTTACCAAGTCGCTGGTGGACATGTATTTGCTGTGTTCCGGAAGGGCGCTGTTGGCCAACAGGGTCAGACGAATATCCAGCTCCCGCATATTGTTCAGCTTTCCCAGAATCAGCGCGGCCACGTTGGGATTGTTGATGCGGTGAAGCACGGGGCCTGCGGCTTCGGCATGGACGGCGGAGATGCTGCTGATATAAGCCAGTGCCTCGGCTTGCCGCCCCATCTGAAGCAGGCCGGAAATCACCTGTAGTTTGTTCATAAATTCGTGGGTATTGGCCCGCAGAGCAGAGACAATATGGCGGGTTCCGTTCAACTGTTCCGCTGCCCGCATAGCCTCTGTCTTATCCGAAAGGATCAGGGTGGCTCCTTTCCGCTTGCCGTCCTTTTTTAGCGGTATGCTACAGCAGAGAACATTGGGCTGGGAGGTGGGAACGTTCTTCCGCTTTTCCAGAAGCAGGCTAGCCTCGATGTTGTCCCGCAGCACGGAATCCATCGGCTGCCCCTCCAAATGTCCCGCATCCAGCCCCAACATCTCCGTGGCCGGGCGGTTCACAAACTGGATCAATCCCTGTTCATCCACCGAGACAATCCCCTCGTCCAGATTGTTCAGAACCTCGTTTTGAGTCAGGTAGCCGTGCAGCAATTCTTCCGGAGCGTGTCCCTGCAGAACCGTCCGGATATACAGTGAGAGCAGGGCCGCCACAAGCAGGGAAAACAGGATGACAAAAGCGGCCAGACGCGCGTACGTGCTTGTAATATTGCTGCGCAGATCCTGAATGCAGTTCATAGTGGTACTGGCCATCACAAAGCCCATCACAGTTCCATCGCTGTCGAACACCGGGCAAAACGCCCTGCGCTGCAACCCCAGAGTCCCCACGCCATCCACAACATAGGCTTCGCCGTCCAGAGCGGGACCTTCGTCACCGCCCACAAAATGGAGCCCGATCCGGTCATGCACCACATGGTACAGTCGGACGGAATTTCGGTCCGCTATGGTAATGATGTCCAGGTCCTCCGTCTGAGCCACCATGTCGTCCAGATAAGTAATAAATTCCTGTGAACAGGAACCCTGTTCCAGAGACTGGTGTACCATACTGCTCTGGGCCAACGTGGAAGCCGTTGACACGAGGCTGCTCTCAATTTTTCCCTGAAGGGAGGACAGAGAAAACTTCAGTGTCAGCACCAAGGTGATTCCCAGCACAGCGAGCCACATCAGTGTGGAAAAACAGAGGAACTGGAAAAACATTGGAGCGATGCCGCTATGTCTGTGCCGTCCTGCCATAGATCCGACTTCCTCGTATTGTTAAGAGTAATAGTTATTAAAGCCCCTTTCCAAGGGCTGCGCACCGCACGGAGAGGAATGCCGTGGATTGGTAATCCATTTTTAATATAATTTCCTTTATTTTAACATTGCAGTTAGCTGGTTTCAACCACTTGACGGGCTTCTTTGACGATTGCGTTGTTAAATATCCTGTTTTTTTACTTTCAAAAGTCTAAGAATATTTTCCAAAGATTGTCTTCGAGGCATGAAAGTCTGTATAGTGAAAGCGGCAAATAAATTGCAATTCGCTGTCAATGATTTGGGCGAATTGCCAAATGTGTTAAAGGAGGCATTTTATGAACTACGCTGAGGAATCCCTGCGCCTTCATAGTAAGTGGAAGGGAAAAATTCAGGTTATGGCCACGGTTCCTGTCGCCACCAAAGAGGATCTGTCCCTGGCCTATACGCCGGGAGTTGCGCAGCCCTGTCTGGAAATTCAGAAGGACCCGGACAAGAGCTACGAGCTGACCCGCCGATGGAACCTGTGCGCCGTTATCACGGACGGAAGTGCCGTTTTGGGGCTGGGAGACATCGGACCCGAGGCCGGAATGCCCGTCATGGAGGGCAAGTGCGTGCTGTTCAAAAGCTTCGCAGATGTGGATGCGTTCCCGATCTGTATCAAGACCAAGGATGTGGACGAGTTCGTAAATACCGTTTACCAGATATCCGGTTCCTTCGGCGGTATCAATCTGGAGGACATTGCCGCGCCCCGCTGCTTTGAAATTGAGCGCAAGCTAAAGGAAAAGTGCGACATTCCCATTTTCCACGACGATCAGCATGGCACGGCTGTAATCACGCTGGCCGGACTCACCAACGCTCTAAAGGTCGTCGGAAAAAAGTTGGGGGATGTCAAGATTGCGGTAAACGGTGCAGGCGCTGCCGCAATTGCGATTACCAAACTGCTGCTGTCCGCAGGTGCACGGGACGTCACGCTCTGCGACCGCACCGGCGCGGTTTACGATGGTCGGGAAAAGGGAATGAACTGGATTAAGGCCGAAATGTCCAAGGTGACCAATCCCCATAAAATTCGGGGGACACTGGCTGACATCGTCCAAGGTGCCGACGTATTCATCGGCGTTTCTGCCCCTGGTGCTCTGACACAGGATATGGTTCGCTCCATGAACAGGGACGCGATTATTTTTGCCTGCGCCAATCCCACGCCCGAGATTTTCCCCGACGAGGCAAAAGCGGCCGGTGCCCGCATTATTTCCACCGGCCGCAGTGATTTCCCCAATCAGATCAACAATGTTCTGGCTTTCCCGGGGATTTTCCGTGGCGCATTTGACGTGCGCGCCTGCGATATCAACGAGGAGATGAAGGTCGCCGCCGCCCGCGCGCTGGCAGACCTGATCTCCGGCGAGGAGCTGTGCGAGGAGTATATTATTCCCGCCGCCTTTGATCCCCGTGTGGGACCGGCCGTGGCCAGGGCCGTGGCACAGGCGGCACGAAAGAGCGGCGTTGCGCGAATCTAAAAACGCCACGGATGGTTGGCGCGTGCTGCTTTGCATGGTGAATTTGATGGGAAGTACTACATTTTAAGGAGGAATTATCATGCCGGACTCCATGTTGGATCAAAAACAAAAATCCACGTACATGCTCTTTAATCTACCTTGGTATTACTTTGCAATTTTCTCTGCAATCGTCTTGATCGCCACCTATACGGGTGCGCTGCCCTCGGGAATGGGGGGCTGCTTTGCCATCATGATTGTTCTGGGCACCATTCTGAACGAAATCGGTGAGCGTACGCCAATCATCCGGTCCTATCTGGGCGGCGGTGCTATCGTTGTCATCTTTGGCTCAGCCCTGCTGAACTATTTCAATCTGTTGCCCGCTGTGGTGAAAACGCTGGATGACGGCACCAAGGTCTACAATATGACCCTGATGAACAACATAGATCTGATGGGCAACATCAATACTTTCTTCAAACCAACGGGGGCTTTTCTGGATTTCTACATCGCAGCTTTGATTACCGGCTCCATTCTGGGAATGAACCGAAACTTGCTGAAAAAGGCGGCCGCCCGTTATTTTCCTGCTATCTTCGGCGGAATCATTCTGGCTTTTGGCCTGTGCACGCTGACCGGTACCCTGATGGGTTACGGAGCCGTCAAGTCCCTGCTGCTAATCGCTCTGCCAATCATGGGTGGTGGTATGGGTGCCGGCGCGGTGCCTCTTTCAAAAATTTTTGAGAGTACCGGTACTATGGCCGCGGCGGATGCAATCTCCGTGATGACTCCGGCCGTGGCCATCGGCAATGCCATCTCCATCGTGTTTGCCGGCTTCATCGTCAAGGTCATCAAAAGCAAGCAGTGGAACGGGCAGGGCCAATTGATGCAGGCCAGTGTCATGAGCGCCGCCGATCTGGAAATCAGCCCGGAAATGCAGGCTAAGCGGGAACACATTGATGTCAAGAGCCTGGGCATCGGCCTGTTTGTCTCCTGCTCCTTCTTTGCATGGGGCTATATTCTGGCGCAAATCTGGAGCAAGTTTGTTCCCAGTGTTAGCATCCACGCCTATGCATGGATGATTATCAGCGTTGCAATATGCAAGATTTTTAATCTGATTCCGGAAAATATTGAAATTGCTTGCTATCAGTGGTTCCAGTTCATTATGAAGAACCTGACCACCACTCTTCTGGTAGGTATCGGCCTTTGCTATCTGAGCCTGGACACCGTCATCAGCAGTTTTAGTGTGACCTATCTGATTTTGTGTCTGGTGACTTGTGTGGGTGGCTTTGTTGGCGCTGCTGTTATCGGCAAGCTGGTGGGATTCTATCCCGTGGAGGCCGGCCTTACGGCCGGATTGTGCATGGCTAATATGGGCGGAACCGGCGACGTGGCCGTTCTGTCTGCAGCCAATCGCATAGAACTGATGCCCTTCGCTCAGATTTCTTCCCGCCTGGGCGGCGCGATCATTCTTCTCATCGGCAGCCTGATGCTGTCCACGCTGGGCGGAATGTTATAATTTACTTCCTGCTCTTGCGGTCAAAGCGCTGCCAATTTCCGACAGTACCCGTCGCTTCTCACAGGGAAAGAGCATTGTAACGGAAAGGAAATAGATATGGCAAAATGCATTCGTTGTGGTCAGGCCGCTGCTTATTCCTTCCGTGTACTGGAGGTGCAGACGCTGCATATCCGGGATATGACCGGCGAAAAGCGGGTACAGGCGCTGGGAAATTTTCAGGACTATGGTGTCTGCCGGACGTGCGCCGCCGCACGGCTGGCAAAAATCCAAAAGCCAGGGGTTTGTTTCTTCAGAAACTGTGCCTCCTTTGGCGCAATTCTGGCGATGGGACTGATACTGGTGGTTCTGTTCGGAACCTCCAATGGTGCGCTGCGCCTGATGGGAATAGCGGCCGTCGGCTGCGGAATTCTCGGCGAATTTTCAACGGTGCAGTCCTTTAAAAAGAAGAGGAAAACGTATGCCGCCTTGGAGCAGAAAGATGCTTTACTGTTGGCGGCGTTGGACGTGTTAATGGACAGCAATCCAAAGAAAGCGATGGACTCCGATCTGACCTACATCCCCGTCGATGAAAAGACACTGGCGATGAAAAACGGCGATCTGATGATCGCATATAAACTGCTTCCGGAAATTGCGATAAAAGCCTATAACCTGATCCACGGAAAATCTGCAAACGACGAATAGCTCTGTCTGCCGGATATTTGAGCTGGAACCGGGGTGAAACTCAAAGGAGGCGAACCCACTGTGCGATTTGCTTCCTTTGAGGCTGGTTCCTTAAAAGTTTAGAGAAGTATCACGTCCGGTGTATTTGGCATCGGTGTTTATCAGATTATAGAAATCCGTTGTTCTTACTTTTGATGTTGTGCGAAGAAGGTCGATGCTTTCTGTCTGAAATTTAAACATAGACCCGTTGCCATTCTGGCTGTAAGTCTGATAAGTTGTATGTACTTCTTAGTTGCAATAAAAAAAGAAAAAGCGTGGAGCCGGGTGAAAGACCCGCTCCACGCTTTCATATTCGGATTTTCAGCAGCCGCGCATACTCACTGCGGAAGAGTTCCCTTCTCGACCTGCTCCCGAATACCGGCAAAGAAAAAAAGTTCAAAACCCTATTGACTTTCACGCTGCGTCATAGAGTATAGTTGCCCTATCAGGAGAAGGAGGCCAGACGGTATGAAAACGGTCAAGGAAGTATCAAAGCTCACCGGCATCAGCGCGCGTACGCTTCACTATTACGACGAGATCGGATTGTTTCCCCCTTCGGAAAAAAGTGAAGCGGGATACCGGCTTTATGACGATAAAGCATTGGAAACATTACAGCAAATCCTGCTTTTTCGTGAGTTTGACATTTCTCTCAAGGAAATCAAAACCGTCATGGAAAACCCATCTCTTGACCGAAACCGAATTTTGCACATGCAAAGAGAAATGCTGGTGGCAAAAAAAGAGCGCATGGAGCGCCTGATTGCCAGCGTGGATGACGCACTGAAAGGAGACAGCAGGATGGATTTTACGGTTTTCACAAAAACAGAGATCGAGAAAATGTTTCAGTTGATGTTTGACAGTATGACGGAGGAAATGCGCCAAACGGCCATTGGTGAATTTGGCGGTGTAGAACAGTGGAAAAAGCATTATATGGAGGTCGTTTCTTCGGAGAATATGCAAAAGCGCTACGCGAAAGTCGTAGAGTGGTACGGCGGAAAAGACGCATATTTAACCACCCTCGAACAGCCAATCAGTAAAGAAGCTGCGGAAAGCTACAAAAAGCGGGAGGATGCGATTCGCCAAAAGCTGCTTGCCAGGCGGGGCTACGATCTCATCCATTGCTTTTTACAGTTTTCATTGGTGGGCGCATTTGGGTCGGACGCGGGTACCTGTTCTTCCTTTTTGGGCCGATTTCCTTAGGCATATCGGGTCGTATAAGGGCGGGGGTGGCCCGACGGCACCCACACCGCTTTGGCTTCCGCTTTGCTTTCCAGCGCCTGAACGGTCACCGTGTGCCGCAAATCTTCAAGGCAGATGTGTTCCAATCCTGCCTTTTTGATGATCTTTTGGTGCAGCAGGCGCATCATGGCAGGCGCGTAGGGTTTCTGGATACCGGGGTGTATGAACATCGGCTCACTTGATGGATGCCGTTCATGTTCCTGCCGGAGCAACGCCGCCGTCTCCACAGGCAGGACAATTTCCCGAGCTGTTGACTGGAATTATCCCAAAGTTCTGGTGGAGAGGCAGGGGATGGCGGCCGGCCAGGGCAGCCCACTTGAGAATATTGCAAATCTGCTACTTCCCATGTACTGCTTTGAGCCGGATCATCACTGTAGGGCCTTTGCGGTTGCTGACGGGACAAAATATGATCCTGTGCAAAAACAGCGATTCCCTTGTGAGCCTTGAAAAGTTCTACATGAACTGCCTCTACGCGCTGTTCGGTGCCCGTGCGTTTAACGGCAACACTATCGCGTTTATCCAAATTGAGGACGGCATGAATGAAAAAGGACTTGCCGTGGTATGCCGCCCGTATTTTCAAGGAGCTTACCGGTCTGGTCCCCGCCGACTATATTCGGCGGCTGCGGCTCTCCAAATCGGCTCTGAGGCTGCGGGACGAGCAGGTCAAGGTCATCGACGTAGCCTGCGATCTGGGCTTTGAGAGCGTGGACGGCTATCAGCGGGCGTTTCGGCGGGAGTTTGGCTGCAACCCCAAGGAATACGCCCTGCGTCCCGTTCCTCTGCCGCTGTTCACTGCCTACGGAGTCAAATTCCGAGAACTTTGGAAAAAGGAGCGTACAGAAATGACAAATGAAAAAAGCGTATTTATTCAGGTGATGGAAAAGCCCGCGCGGAAGGTTGTCATCAAGCGTGGAATCGCCGCCGCAGACTACTTCGCCTACTGCGAGGAGGTGGGCTGCGACGTGTGGGGTGTACTCACCAGCATGAAATCCCTTTGCGGCGAGCCGGTATGCCTGTGGCTGCCACAGCGGTACCGCAAACCCGGCACTTCGGAGTATGTGCAGGGCGTGGAGGTCGCAGCGGATTATGATGGCCCGGTGCCTGATGGCTTCGACGTCATTGACCTGCCCGCCGCAACCTATCTGATGTTCCAGAGCGAGCCCTTCGCAGAGGAGGACTACTGCGTGGCCATCGATTCGCTGCAGGCGGCTATGGACAAATACGAGCCATCGGTAATCGGGTATGCATGGGATGACGCGAACCCGCGCATCCAACTGGAGCCCATCGGCAAGCGGGGTTATATCGAGCTCCGTGCGGTGAAAAAGGCATAGGCAAACGGCTCAGGCTGGTGCAATCAGTCTGAGTCCTTCTTTTTGATCTGCGGATGATTCGTTGGTTTCGCTTTGTTCCCGCAGCCCTGCTCCGACAACGTAATAACCTTCAGCTCTGGCTCTGGCGCGGATACATACAGCTCCTCGCACTCGCGCTGAGCAGCGATCAACACATTCACCGCCTCCTCCGAGGCGCGAAACAGCTTTAGATACATCTCTTTATAATCCGGCATATAGTTTCACCCCACGGTGTATAGCTTAATCTAAAACAGGTTATAAGTCGGTGAATTGTCAATAGAAGCGCAACAATGTCAAAAAGTGGAGTTTGCGAGTACTTCGGCGGGCGTTGCCCAGCCGAGGCATTTTCTTGGCCGGTTATTCAGAATGCTCATGGCGTCGGCGACTTCTTCCTTACTGATGTCTCTGAAGTCCGTTCCTCTGGGGAAGAATTCACGCACAAGACTATTCAGATTCTCAACGGTGCCTTTTTGCCACGGGCTGTGCGGGGAGCAGAAGTAAAATGGGATATTCAGTTCATCTTCCACCTGTCTATAGCAATCGAATTCAACGCCCTGGTCGGCGGTAAAGGTCAGGCACGGCATCGTTTCAGATACCGCTGCCAAAATTTTGTATACAGACCAGTTACTCTTTGCATTACGCAGAAAGAACAGCATGCAGTATCGGCTTTTTCTGTCGCACATTGAAAGAAGGCCGGAATGGCTATAATTTGCCGAAACGATCGTATCCAGTTCCCAGTCACCGATACGCTGACGCCTATATGCCTCTATGCAGCGTTTTTTCAACAACTTGATTCCGGGAAAGTGGCTGTGGTGCCTGCCCCTCCGTTGTCCCTTGTGGCGAAGTGTCACGGCAGCGGCCTGCTCCAGACGCCCCAGGCGAAGCCACCGATAGATTGTGGAATGACTGATACGCATTCGGCGATCGTTAGGATAATCCAGCCGAATACGGCCAGCTACCTGCTCCGGCGACCAGGTTTGCAGCAGATGCTTTCTGACGTAGTCGGACAATTCGGTATTTCCATACTTCCCGCCTCGTTTTCTATGAATTCTTGCGCGGTACAGTTCGTCTGCCGGGAGAAAGCGATAAGTACGGCATTGACCTTCCTGTGCGGAGGCATTTCGCTTTAATTCTCGGCAGATTGTGCTGGGGCTGCGGCCCAGCTCTTTTGCAATTACTCGGATTCGGCAGCAGTTTTTTAATAAAAGCGATAGTTTTTCCCGTTCTTCCAGTGTAAGATGATGATAGCTCACAGGGTATCCCTCCTGACAGTGTTGTCTCGACAACTCCACTGTACCACAGGAAGCCGTATCCTGTGAGTTTTTACTCTGTTGCACTTGTTATTTTAATTCACCAGTCAATAATCTGTTTCAGGTTATGAGATACTATTTTATGAGGTGATTCCAATGAACAACAGGCTGCGGGATTTGCGTGAGGATGCAGACCTCAATCAAACACAGATTGCTCAGTATTTAGGGATGTCGCAGACCGGATATTCCAAGTACGAGACCGGAGAAAACGACATTCCGACGCAGGTACTTATCAAGCTCGCAAAATATTACAAGACAAGCATAGATTATATTCTTGGTGTAAGCAACGACAAGTCCCCATATAAAAAATGATTACAGCGGTATGGAGTTTGGACTCCATACCGCTGTTTTTCTTTGTGTCAGAGCTTCACATAAACCGGATATGGATGATCCCGGTGGTAGCCAAGCTTTTCCGCCAGCGCCACGCTGCGTAGATCGTGCGCGTCCCAGCTTGGATAAAGTCCGCGCCGCAGGCATTCAAGAATCAGCGCCGCCCCACAGGCTGTTGCCAGCCCCCGGCCCCGATAGTCCGGTTTGGTGTCAATCTCAATTTCAATGCCGCCCGGATAGATCGTATAGGAGGACGCGCCCGCCACCAGCTGACCGTTCCAAAGAACCGCCACTCCCAACCCGCGAAGGAAGTAATCTGCCCCGCCCAGAAATTGAGAAACAAGGTCCTCCGACCATTTTTCCTGTGCGGCCTGCGCATAAATTGCCTCATCAATGGGCGCAAGCGCATATTCCGGCGGCAGCGAAGACGTGTAAAAGGTCAGCTTTGAACCATCGAATACGCCGGGTTCTTTCTTGATGGCGTATCGGGTGTGTTTACCGACGCGGTTTCCCCAGACACGTTCAATCACGCGGCACCATGCCTCATTCTGTGGCGTCAGAATTGGTGCGGCCGCCTGAGCAGCCAGCGCTTCGCTGGGCTTTCCGGCAAAGAAGCAAAAATCCCCCACCACAATCTGCGCCGCCGTGGGATGCTCGTCATCATCCGCGATGGCATAACCCATGCAGCCCGCAAGACAGGAAAAAATCATGGTTTCCTCCCACCCGGCAAACAGCGGGGCAATGCGGGCAAGTTTTTGATTTTCAGCCGGAATCTTTACTGTCATTTGGATTTTCTCCTCCGCCTGCCGGTCTCATCCGGTGGGATAATAATTTCCACTGTTTGATACCGACCCTGTTCCGCCTCGATCACCGCCATGGTAATGGGCTGACCAAAGCGGCGCGGGCCGCAGCTGCCGGGATTGAGCCACAGGCGGCCATCCAGCTTCTGCTCAAAATATTTGTGTGAATGGCCGAACACCACAATTTGCGCCGCATCAAGTTCCGGCGGCACATCCTTCTTGTTGTGCACCATGAAAAAGGTTACGCCTTCAAGCGTCACCGACAGGCTTTGAGGCAGGTCTTCCGCCCAGTCCTTATCGTTGTTCCCGCACACCACATACAGCGGCGCAATCGTCCGCAGCTCGTCCGGAATTTCAGGTTGATTGATGTCCCCGCCGTGGAGAATGCAGTCGCAGGTACGCACAATGCGCAGCACCTCCGGCCGCAGCAGACCGTGGGTATCGGATAAAACAGCAATGCGGGCAGGCACCGGCGCTCACTCCTTCAGGCAAGATGGTATTTCCATTATATCGTGTCGAAGCAAGCAAAGCAACTTGCACGTTCTCTCGCTGCTTTCCCTCGAAGAGGTGAAATAATTTTACAACAGGGTTTCGTGCTGAACCACAAAACGGTTCAATGGTTCATGAAGGAGTTAGGGCTGATCTGTCGTGTACGGATGAAAAAGTATCGTTCCTACAAGGGTGAAATGGGTAAAATTGCGTCAAACTTGCTGAACCGGAACTTTGAAGCTGAAGAGCCGAATCAAAAGTGGGTGACGGATGTGACAGAGTTCAATCTGTTCGGACAAAAACTCTATCTGTCACCGATCCTTGACCTGTGCAGTCGGGAAATTGTGAGTTACTCAGTCTCAGGTTCTCCATTTTGATTTAGCGAAAAGAATTGGTCAACGGAAATATCCAGTAGGGTAACAAGCAGATAGAACACGTTCAAACTTGGATGCTGCCCCCGGTTTTCTATGTACATGATAGAGCGAGGCGTGCGATCTACAAGCTGTTCAAGGTACTCCTGTGTCCAGCCCTTTGCTTCTCTTTTTCGCTTTATCTCTCGGCCTAAAGCATGAAAATCAAGCCGTCGTTCATCTTGGTACATTCTCATATCACCCCTATATCATTTTACATTTCGGGTGACATCATGTGAACGAAACAAAACTTTACATATTAGTAGTATTTTATTTCCTGTGCGCAAACTTGTTTGTTGTGAGAATTGGAGCTATCATATAGTCGGCTTTTGGGACAGTTTATCCCCCAAAAATTTAAAGTATTTGTGACCTAAGCGAAAATCTTTCGAGTAGATGGGTAGAGATCTCTATCACAACGCAAAGGAGGAATGAAGATGGAGGATACCCACATTGTTAATCTGTATTGGGAGAGATCCGAAAACGCAATAGCTGAAACCTCGGCAAAGTACGGAAAATACTGCTATGCCATTGCTTATAACATTCTCGCAAACGCCGAGGATGCAGGTGAAAGCGTAAATGATACATACCTTAAAGCTTGGAACAGTATGCCGCCTCACCGTCCAGCCGTTCTCTCGGCATTCTTGGGTAAAATTACGCGAAGAGTTTCCATTGACAAATGGCGTGGACGAACTGCGGAAAAACGTGGTGGCGGTGAAATTGTGCTGGTGCTCGACGAACTGTCCGATTGTGTTCCGTCCAACCACAATGTAGAACAAGAGGTCCAGACCGTAGAACTAGCGAAGGTGATTGGTGATTCTGTAATGTCCCTGCCGCTTATGGATCGCCGGGTTTTTATCTGCCGCTATTGGTATCTTGACCCGATTTCGGCTATTTCCCAGCAGTTTGATTTTTCAGAAAGCAAGGTGAAAATGATGTTGCATAGAACGCGTAAGCGGCTTATGAAACATCTTACAGAAAGGGAAATTGGTTATGACTACTGAAAAATTACTGGAGGCCATCGGAATGATCGATGACGAACTGGTATCTGATGCAAAAGAAGATCATCCAGCGAGAAGGAGAGGAATAAAGGTGGGGATGCTTCCTATCGCGGCAATTATCATCGTACTTCTGTCCGTGACTGCTCTTGCGGCATCTGGTGTACTAGCTGGTTTACTGGATATGATCAGAAATGAAACCAATGGCAGATTGAGTCAAGAGCAGGAGGTGCTAATTCAGGAAGATATTGTTACTTTAGGACAAGCTAAGACAATAAACGGTGTGTCAATTACTCTGAATGAAGTATATGGTGATGGCATAAATTTCTGGTTTTATCTTTCGGTCGATGGCCCCCAAGTGAAAGAATTGGAGGAAATAAATTTTCAGAAAATAGATTTGATTCTGAGCGATGAGGGAGAAAACTCTGAAAGTAGACTATTGAGAACATTAGATGATGCAGATCCAAATGACGAGCATAAGGATATTATATTAAGGATCAGCAGAACCGTGGATAGTGCAGCGATACCGCAGGAAACAATTACTGGCTCCGTAAAGTTGGTTAATCTTATGGACTGGGCAAATGTTGACCCTATAATCTTGGAGCAGCGAGGAATACTTGAATCCGCAGAAACGGTTGCTGCCGGTGAATGGAGCTTTGACTTTAAGCTCGAAAATGGTGGAAGCTATCAAGAAATGCAGGTATCCGGGATAACATTGGACGGAAATGCTGCATTGAATAAAGTTAATATGGCAACAGCAGAGATTGAAAGCATTACTCTTCGTCTGTTGGGCATGGAAATGAAATATTGGACTGATCCAACAAATGGAACGCTTGATTTTGAAAAGCCGGTAATTATTTTGGAAGATGGATCAGAGATTGTCCTCCTCAAAAAATTTGGAGGCTATGTTGCAGACCCCGATGGAAGCAATGCCGGACAAAGGTATGTAACATATATATCCGAGGGCCCCATTTTACTTGATAAAGTAGCCGCGATACGTTATGGAGAGCAGGTTATTCCTTGGCAGCCAATAACTTAAGGTGTGCATCGTGAAAATTGAATGGGTGATAAGCCCGATTTGTAAGAGTAAGACGCGGACAAAAAATTGCTCTGATACAGTGCTTGAAAACTTCCTGATGTTCTGCCCGAAGTGCAAGCAGGAAACGCTTGTCAGAGTAAAACAACTGAATATGTCAGTTATCAAAGAGCCAGACGCATAGACGCAGAGCCGATAACCCGTAACAATACGCGGTTATCGGCTTGCTCTTTTTAAGCTGACACACCAACAAAACCGTTGTAGAACGGCAAGGTAGTGTTAATTCAAACGGCGGTTTTGAGAAATCAAGGCCACCGTTTGCTATATCGACGGATAAGCATATGGCGGCATAAAAGGAGGATGCCCCATGTTGCATTTTAGTCCCTAACAACCTTTATTGCTCAAAAAAAGTTATGCCCTCGCATGGGAAGATTACGGCCCTTTGCGTGAAAATATATTTCGTGTAATAGGAAATAAATGCGTCCGTGCGGCTTTGTGCTGTGCAGACGCTTTTATTTTTCCTTGTGGCTCTCGCTTCTGGTCACGATGGCCAGAGGCCGACTGCCCCGGTTGCCGATCCTCTGCGCTCGGACAAGCTCTATGAGGCCGCCCATCAGCGGCGCATTACACGCAACAAGGCACAATATTCTCTTGGCCGTGATGATGGGATTGAATACTCGGCCTGCCTGCATGAGCCGACACCACAGGAACTTCTGGAGCGCATGGATCGGTTTTGCCATCTCTGGAACGCACTCAACTCTCTACCCGTAGTACAGGGCCGCCGCATCGATGCCTGCATCATTCTTGGGAAAAGCATAAAAGAAGTAGCCGATGCTGAAGGCGTACATGAGGAGTCTGTGCGTCAGTCAATCAAGCGTGGGCTGGAGCGTATGTGAAAAACATTTTAAGATTTTTCGCACTTACCCACTCAATTTTGGCTCTTTTTTATCCTTGGTATATGAGAGATTCTTTTTCATCTCTCTGCAACAGAATAGCGGCGGCTCCGAGCATAGTGCGGGGCGAGCGGCGGGTGCGCGGTGACTTCCGCCATGAGAACGAGCGAACAACACCAACGTCGCAAATGGGACTGGCCATCCCACGGTCACGATCCGCCATAGGGTAGGCTGGCTGCCTATCCCTCCGGGCCGCCGCAACTTTGCGCGGGAGCGCCGTGTGTTGAATTGTTGTTTTATGATGGGCTAAACCAATACGCACGGCGCTCTCAATTTTCAACCACAAGGAGGCACCCACCATGAAACACGATCCTGTACTTGCTGCGCTCTTTTCCCAGCCGTGGAGCAATGGCGCTTGCCGGGGCTATGCCATTTACGCAATGGAGGATTGCGGCTTTTCCCTCGAGAACATCCGGCGTGTAGTTAGAGAACTCCATGATGTATTTGATATGCGCGGTCTGGAGGATGCCGAACAGCACTACGAAAACAGCCCTTATTGACTACGAGACACTTTGTCCCAAGGTGAGGGCAGGCCAAAGGGCGACATCCACGAGGTTAAAGGCATTGTTATACACCTTGCCGAGAAAGGCCACATAGCGTACCAGCAGAATAACAGGCGTAATCAGAGATGTGAAAAACATCCCCTTGTCCTTGAAAAACAGCTTGAAGTTTCGTCTGATTAAGGCGAAAAGCTTCATTATTTCGCACCTCCCGCCAAAGGTTTGCCGGTCACGGCGAAAAACACATCATCCATTTTGCCCTTGGTTACCTCATAGTCGGCAAACGCACCGGGATTCCCTGTAATCAGTTCGGTGGTTTTTGCGGTGTCCGGCACGGAAATGCGAAAGGCGTCCCGAATGGCCTCATAGGGCAAACCAAACGCTTTGACAGAATCTTCATTCACGCCGTGTACAGCGTGATAAAATCGCCGGTGTATATGTTTTTGAGCATCAGCAGTGAGCCCTCGGCGGCAATTCTACCGCTGTCCGGAATGACCACATAATCGGCTTCGGCAGCCTCCTCCATGTAGTGGGTCGTGAGAAAGACCGTCATATGCTCCTTTTTGCGCAGATCGGAGACCACGTCCCACAGCAGCTTTCTGGCTTGCGGGTCAAGTCCTGTTGTCGGCTCGTCCAGAATTAAAATTTTCGGCTTGTGCAGCAGGGCACGGGCAATGTTGATGCGCCTACGCTGGCCTCCGGAAAGCTTACCGACTGTGCGCCCCAGTACCGTGCTGAAAGGAAACAGCGACAATGCCCACAGCCATTCCGATGCCGGACGCGCGGGCAACCCAGTCAGGCCACGCCCCAATGATGCGCCATGCAAAATACACAATCACACATAGGGCTGTGAAAAAAGCGCCTCCGATTTGTAGTCATTTTATTTTTATCATCCTCTATTATTGATTTACTTTTTTCGGTTGGAGGTATTTGCGAATAGCATTGCCAGTGCAATCCGATGACTACCCGCGGAAATGCCGCAGTAAAAGTGAATTTCTCTGTGTCACTTCGGTTTGCCACATGGGTCATTGGAATATTTCTTCACTTTTTGCCCAAGATATCGGAACACGCGCTTTTTATAGGCAAGATACGGTTCTCCAAAGCGTCCGGCCAGGTATTTTTCTTCCTGCAAAATCTGAAAATGTAGCGACACGATGGCAAACAGAGTAAGAGCAGCAAGCGCGGGATTGAAAAACATCAGCATAACACCGATGTATATGAAATCCAAGCCAAGGAACGCCGGGTTTCGGCTGAATCAGTAAATACCGGATGAGACGAAATCGGTTTTGTCTTCCGCAGGAATCCCCACGCGCCAGTTATCCCTCATGGTGACAACTGAAATGAGAAACAGCATATTACCGATCATCCCAATACAAAATCCCGTAAACCGCGCGTCTGCCGGAATCAACATATTTCAGTCAAAAATAATCGATACGATCTGCACGATGACTACTCCCAGCGTTGCAATCGACATCACTGTTTCAACTGTGCGCTTGCCCTTAAGTTTACTTGTCCCGTATAAAATAAATACCAAAAAAGACAAGCAGAACAGCCAGAGCCAGCACTCTATCATTAAATAACTTTGTAAAATTCATCTTCAATTCACCTATGTAATCATAACGCCAGCAAGTTAGAATTTAACGTAAGGAAGGTTATAACCCCACAAGAAATTTAAGTTTTCTGTTTTCCTTGTACTATTTGTAAAAATTTCTTATCATTTAGTTCCTCGTTAGTCAAAAAACTGCCATTGTAGAACAGTGCGTAAGTTGTACACGGACTGGGTACCATTTGAGCCTGCTCTTTCGATTGAATATGAATGGCTTTAAATGGTATATTATTTTCCACTGCTGTCCTTTCAAGAATTGGCACATATTTTGCATTAAAGGGACATTGACGCGTATAGTACAGCACGTAGCCGTCTTCTTTTATTGCCGGATGCTTTGCTTCATTCTTGAACTGTGGCACCTTGAATTTTTCATTAAAAGGCAAATACATCAGGTTGATGCCCACATCCGATTCATCCGCCACCTGAAAGCCTTTATAAATCAGATGGTTCGGATCGGATAAAAAGGGACGCTTCTTAGCTGAAGAAAGAATGCAGACGCCGGATTTTCCCTTTGCCTTGCTATCCTCAATGCAAGCGTTTAACAGATCGTTGGAATAGCCGTGCCCCTTGAATGAACCGGAAACCCAAAGGCAGTCGATATACATGTACCCGTCGGCAATCAGGGGAAGCCATGCATTTTCTGCCGGTATGTACTCAATAAAGCATTTTCCCCGTTCTGTGCTCTTTAAAAATACAAGTCCGTCATCAAACCTGTCTTTCAACCAAGCTTTTTTTGACGACACCTGCACATCCTTATTGCTGGAAATTGCACAGCAGATGTGCTCTTTCTCCAAATTTTCACTTGTAACTCTGATATATTCCATAGTGATGTAACTCCTTAAAATTTCAATTTATTCTTCCACCAACTTCTCGAACAAATCCGGAGTTAGTAGTATCATTTAGTACAATTCTTAATAAAGTGATAATCGCAGTTATCGTTTCCCTTGCCGAGCGTTCCGGCTCGTTGGAATCGGATTTTGGGCATCAGGCCACTGAATGCTATGTAAAAGCAGTATCAATTTTATCAAATAACACTATATTACCATCTACAAATCGATATCGAAATGGTTCAATCTCATTAGCGGATTTACAAACTGCATATGCCATTGTAAAAGATAAACCTTAATACCTCCCAATAATTCTGTTTGTTGCCCTGTCCATAATATAACAAATCTTGCTCAGATAGATTAAGCCGCTGCGTGACCATCACTTTGCAACTTCAAAATCTTCCGACTTGAAATTGCTGTAATATCTTTCTCTGGCAGCGGTAAACCGAATCACACAGTAGTCTGGATCGGCAACGCCATTTTTATAGTACATGGTATCGCCGTCCTGCCAGATACGTTCCTTGGCTTCCGCCGTCTCCAGGACTTCAGCTGTGCCAATTAAACTTACCCCTCTGAAAAACCGTTTGTTTGAAAAATAAATACTTGCTTTGGAATTTTCCCTGAAAAATCTGACCTTGTTGGAAGAAGTATTGGTTGAAAACCAAAATATCCGGATTTCTTCGCGCTCTCTGGGCGCCAACATGGCTTTGGTAATCGGGAATCCCTCACTATCCACACAGCAAATCTGGCAAAGAGAGGCCTTATCAATCAGATTTCCAATCGTTTTTTCTGCGTCCTGCATCAGTATTGTTCCTTCTTTCTTCGTAAACTGGATTTCAGTGAGCGGAGCTTGGTATCCAGTCAATCGGTTTCCAATCGCCGGAATCTGTGCCTTTTTGCATGATCGTTCTATAGTCTTCTCCCTGATAAATGGAAAGGCTGATGCTGGTGGCGAGGTCAACGATCCCGGAGCTCCCGAAGGCCGCGCCAGCGCACATGCCGTCCGTCATGTGGTTCTCGTCGGATTTGTCATCTTTCGCCCGCCGGTTTTCCTTGTTCGCCTTTTGCTTTTTGCGGTTGACCGCCAGCAGCGCCACGCAGACGCCAATTACGACCCACGGCAGTGCCGCCGTCAAAAACTCTTTCATTTCCGTTCTCCTTTATCTGCCTGAAGATCATCCCAAAATTCGCTCCGGATGAGACAGATCGGCGTTCAGCACCTCCAAAAAGCGACTCACATGCCAGCCGTCCGTGGTGGCATGATGGCAGGTCAGCGACAGCGGCATCAGGATTCGTCCGTCCCGTTCAAAGAATTTCCCCGCCTCCACAGAGGGGAAATAGTAGGGCTTGTTCTCGTAACTGTGAACGGCAAAATGCTGAAACTGTACCCATGGGATGCAGGAAACCGTATAGGCGTTGGCCGGAGGCGGCGTCTGGCTCTGGCAGAGCACACCGTGGGCAGCGCCGAATTGCTTTTGATTTGCGAGGTACAACCTGTAAAAGTCTGAAAAGCGCTCCCGATACTCCGTCCACATCAGGGAAAAGGTATGGTCGTCCTCGTGAAAGGACGCATACAGCGGCGTCAGGGTATCGTAGTACCCCAGCACCCCGTCCCGTTCTGCCACCTTGAATTCCATCTGTTCGTTGAGATTTTTGGTGACCAGCCACAGATAGGCCGGGAAGAATTTGATCCCGGCTTCTTTTGCTGCCCAGCGCAGCTCGGTCACATCCACATTTACCGTCATGGAATAGCCCGTTGGAGCCATCGTGGAAAAATAATAAAACATCTGTCCTCGCGGCCAGTTTTGCAGATCGATAGGTGTAAACAACACGCTGCATCAACTCCTTCACAAATACCATACCACGCAAAGGACGCAGTGCCAATCAACGCTCCGTAGAGCCCGTGCTGATAGCTTCAGGTCGTCTTTCTCAATCAGCGTTTCCCTCACGCCCGCTCACTTGATGCCGAGGCTCTCCAGCAGCGTTTGCAGCTGGGATGCGGACTGGGCACACGCCTTGATGTCCATGCCCGCATACGCCGCAGCATCCTCCGCCGTGACGGTGTATTCCTGCGCATTTCCGTCCACTTGGTATTCCCATGTGACATAGCTGAGATTGCCGATGGTCGCCAGCATCACATAGGAGTCGGCAGCCATACTATCCTGCGCGGCGCGCTCCTCATCCTGCGGGATGTCCGTCTCCAGACACAGCGTCCAGCCGTAGGGCTCCGTGGAGGTTTGAAGCTCATTTGTATACGGCCCAAACTGGTCGGACACGCCGAGGATCGCCGCGATTTTACTGTTAGACGGCATATCACCCACAAAGGGATTCATCGCCTGAAAAAGCTGAGCCGCCGTATTGCTGATTGCCGTGCCGTTCTCCCAAAGGATCAGATCGTCGATGCGCACCTGCCCCACATCGCCCCCCGCAGTGTAGGAGGCGGTGAAATCACCATGATTGAAGAATGCTTTTGGAGCGGTGGAAACCTTCATCTGCACCATGCCGCTGCTGTCGGAAAAGGTCATACGGGAAATGCCAAGTCCGCTGCTGGTCAGCGTACCGCTGACGGTTACTGTGTCGCCCTCTACCGTGACATGGCAGGCCACGTCACTGGCATCCGCCGCGCTGCCCACATAGAAAATGCGGAAGGACATCAGCGTCATGCCGATCAGCATTAGAACAATGCCGATTATGAGCGACCGCCCGGTGCTGCGGCGGCGCACCTTTTTGAGGTAGTCCACCTCGGGGGACGGGGGAGACTTCTCGGCGGCCGGCTCCCGCATCCGCCGCAGAGCCTCCGCACAGTCGGGGCAACCCCCGAGGTGCTCCTCTATCGCCTGATTTGTAATATCGCTGCTCAGTCCATCCACATAGGACGGCAGCAGGTCGCGCACAATCGCGCAGTCCAGCTTCTTATCCATCTGAATCTAGCTCCCCCTTCAGCTTTTCACGCCCGCGGTAGTAGGTGACCCGCGCCCAGTTTTCCGTGCGGGACAGGATGTCTCCGATCTCACGGAAGCTGAGCCCGCCCAGCAGACGCAGATACATGACCTCCCGCGTGTCGCCGGCAAGTGCGTGCAGAGCGCGCATCAACTCGACCTGCCCCAGCGCGTTTAGCGTCTCTGATTCCGCGGAAGCGGCAGTGCCGGAAAACTCGCTCAGTTCGTCTGTTGAGGGATGCTTTCGGCGGTTGACCGCCAGAGAATTTTTCGCGATGGCGCACAGCCAGGTGGTCATCTTGCAACTTCCGTCATATCGGTCGATGCTTTTCACAGCCTGATAGAAGGTTTCCTGCGTCAGTTCCTCGGACACGTCCGCGTCGTGCGTAAGAGAAAGAAGGTAGCGATAGATGGTCTTGGAATGCTCACGGTATATTTCGTCCATGGACGGCATCGGCGCTCCTCCTTTCACGTTGGTCACCCATTTATACTGAAACGGAGCAATTCGTTACAAGAAACAGATCGGAATTTTATTTTTTCGTCCGCTGGTCAATCGGATTGCTTGGGAGCGTTTCAATATCCAGCGCTTCTGCCAACGCACGAAAAGATTTGCCTGCCTCTTTCGGCGTGCCACTGATGCGCTCAGCACGGCACATCAGCGTTTGCAGTGCGTCCAAATCTCTATGAATGAACAATTCACAGAGAAATCGTTTCATGTGTCCGCCGTTATATTTCCTGAGCGCAGTAGTAAGCAGCGCTGCTTTTTCAGCGTAGTCCCGATACCAGATGTCAAAGCCCTGCGCCGCAATCAAAGTGCAGGTGCGCGGCTTCACATGGCCGGTGTTCAAGTCTCGGAAGTCGCTCATGCTGCCAAGCCGCCGACAGAGATAGTCCGGACACGCGCCGCAGTGCGCAAGGCCGCGATCCCGACAGCAATGATGTACCTTGCAGGCATCGGTGTAGTATCCATCGCAGGAGCAGCCGGGGCAGCGGCTTTTTCCCTCCGTCCGATATCGGCTGCACAGCGCACAGGGCATCCCGCAGTATCCGTATGGATTGGCAATGTCTCTCGTAATTTCACCCGCCATCACTCAACCCTCCTTTTTGACTCCGAATTGTGTTTTATTCGATACAGCCCTCTGCAGTCCCGGTTCAGCGTGGGAGATTTCGCAGTGATTGCAAGCTCCTCCACGGACGAGAAAAGTGCCGCCGCACCTAAGAGCGCGCCGGACACGGTCAGTCCAAAAGTCGCATACAACAGCGGAAACGCAAAAATCAGTGCGCCTGTCGCCTTGTTTGCATAAGTGTGCAGGGCAGAAAAGGCGTGGTATTTTGCAAGACCCCCGACATAGCTCGTAAGCCGCACCCGCAATGCACCCGGCACAGATCCAGAGCCACGCGGGAAGCTGAAGAATTCGCACAACCACCACAGCAATTGCCGCAGCAAAGGCGAGATCTGCGGCGCTGTCCAGCTTTGCGCCGGCCACGCTCTGAATATGCAGCCTACGGGCAACCGCGCCGTCCAGCAGATCGCTAATCCCGCAGGCAAGATAGCAGACCCGGAAAGCGGCGGAAAACGGGGCGGTCAGCGTCATCCCGACTGTGAATAAGAACCGTGAGGTGGTGAGAAGATTCGCAATATTTTTTATCACTGACATCACCGCCCTTTTTCTATATTCTACCATGCTTTGCCGAGCCTGTTGCGGCAAAATCACTCACGAATACAAGCGCACCATTTTATCGATTCTGCGCTTCATCTCCGTCCGGACATGCTGCGGCTCGAGACACTCGCAGGAATCACCCAGGCTGAAAAGAATGTTGTAGTAATAATCGTTCTCGACGAATGGGAATCGGACGATGTAGTGCTCTGCGTCGTCGGGCGTGAAGTGACCGTAGTCACAAAAGTCCAGCACCTGATCCATTACAGACCGATGAATACGAATGATAATCTCCGTCTGTACTGTCTCCAAAGCTTCCGAAAAGTCCAGAAGCGGCGTCTGATACGCCCGCGGCGCGAAGGTCTCGTCCTGTATTTGCAGCGCCGCCATGCGGGAGAGCCTGAACAGGCGATAATCCTGACGCATCCGGCAGTAGCCCTGCAAATACCAATGACTGCCTTTCAGCACAAGCTGGTACGGCTCCACGGTTCGGGCGGTCTCGTTTCCGTGCTGGTCGGCATACGCGAAGGTCAGTAGCCTGCTCTCCCGCAGCGCTGTTTTTATAAGGTCCAAATAAGGCTGCATATTTCGGTTGCCCGCCCACGGGCTGAGATCAATGCAGATTTGGTTGGCCTTCAATTCGATGTCTCTTGCCTTGTCCGCTGGGATAAAGCTCCTGACTTTCGCAAGGGCGTTTATCAACTCGGCTCCCTGCATCATGCCGGAAAGGCCGGAAAGCCCAGTCAGAATTGCGGAGAGGTCGGCGGCGGAAAACACCTTTTTCTCAACCTTGTAGTCTGGCATGATCTCAAAGCCACCGCCCACGCCGGAAACAGAACGGACGGGAATGCCCGCCATGTTGATGGCGTCAATGTCACGGTAGATCGTCCGGGGCGAAACCTCAAACCGTTCCGCCAACTCCTGTGCGCCGATCCGATCTTTTTCAAGAAGTATCATGATTATGCTGACAAGTCGGTCTACCTTCATCAAGCCGCCATCTTTCCGATTTTTGATTGTTGCCATAAAGCTGTCAACAATTGTATCGTACAATAAGAACACGGATAAATCAACAGAACAATAAAAGTGGAGGAAGAACCATGTATAAAGTCTATGTTTACGTCCTTGACACGCTGGCCGACTGGGAGCTGGGCTATGTGACTGCGGAGCTGAATTCCGGGCGGTTTTTCAAAAAGAACGCGCCGGGTGTAACGCTCAAAACGGTCAGAGACTCCAAAGCGACGGTCAAAACCATGGGCGGGCTGGCGGTTACTCCTGACTGCCTGATCGAAAATATTGCTGTGAATGAAAACAGCGTGTTGCTGCTTCCAGGGGCAAACACATGGAACGACCCAAGACACGGCGCGGTACTTGCGAAAGCAAGTGAATTGCTTTCGGCGGGAGGAACCGTGTGCGCAATCTGCGGGGCGACAGCAGCCCTTGCAGGTGCCGGGCTGCTGGACAGCCGTCCCCATACCAGCAACGGGCCGGGATTCCTGGAGATGTTTGCTCCCGGCTACAAAGGGACGAGTTTCTATGTGGATGAGCAGTCTGTGGCGGATGGCAATCTAATTACCGCAGGTTCCACCGGAGGACTTGCATGGGCAAAGCAGATTATTGAGCATTTGGGTGTTTTCCAAGAGGACACGCTGGAAGCCTGGTATGAATACTTCAGCACCGGCAAACCCGAATGCTTCTATGCGCTCATGCAAACACTGCCATCCTCAAATTCTGCAGCGCTATAAACAGGAGCGATAGCCCGTGACGCAGACAAAAAAATTTCGGGACATTTTGTCCCGAAGCCGGGTTTGGGGAGGCTCCCCAACAAGCATTTTTGCAGCCGGAAGGGCGGCGAAAATAGCAAGTGTGGCTACACTTGCCCTGCTTTCCATTTGCGTGTTTTCCGGGGTTCACACTAAAGCTCAAGATAGAGACAAGGGGCAGAGGCGCTGCCCAGCCGGGAGATTTTACGCTGTTTGAGAACGAATCTCATATCGGCATGGTCGTGGGCCGCACGTTGCACGGCAGGCTACTGGTCTGCCACTGTTCCAGCGGGAGAAATGATGTGGTGGTCACGGGATAAGCCGTTACCGGCTCAGCCATCGCTAGGCCGGACGTATTCGACTGAAAATCTGGTTGAAAAGAGCAGTCCGATTCGGACTGTCTTAAAAAGAGATACCCGTACATTTTACCGTGCGGGTATCTCTTCCTAGTTTGAGATTAACTGGTTAACTCGTGGAACCATCCCCACGTGTCCTTTTAGGGCAACTAGGTGCGAGGTTCTGACGAAACGGCCCCTTGCTCCTCAAAATAGTCTATTGCACGTTGATTGCAAATCTCCATAGGGTTCGGCTCTGAAAAATCTGTGCCACTTTCCAAAATGTCTTCCGGAAATCTACTGCGGAGTGAGCTTTCGTAGTTCTCACCGTCTTCTGGTTCCCAATAATCAGTGACGCTGTACACACCATCGACGCTTACAAAGGTGATAACACAGGGGTTGCACCCTGCTCCTGTTAGCTTTACCTCGCCTTCCTCAAATTGGTATTGGGCGTAAAGGGCCACCAAATATACCTCAGTAGATTTGTCCTGCACCACAGTCTTGAGTATCTCATGGTACTCAGTGGCAAACATCTGCTTATCGCCACCCCTATAGCGCCCCCTGTTGTAAGAGATTATTGCATCTGATACTGCTTGTTCCAATGCTACACTTGCCGTTGAATTAGGCAGGGGTGTTTGTGTCGGTGCCGCAGAAGAAATCATAGAATCCGATGGATCGTTCTCACCTTGTTGCGTCGTGCAACCACCGATTGTCAAAATGCAAATTATCATCAGAATTGCAAAAATAGGTATATTGCTTTTCATACCATGATCATTCCCTTAAAAAGAGATGTAAATTAGTAATTTTTTATCACATAAAATGTATAGGTGGAGGTCAATTCAGTGCTACTGAACGGGGCATCCTGATGATTGTGATTATGTGCAGTGTAACAAACATCAATGGTATTGTTGATAGACACCAGCACAGAATGACCAGGCTTTGTTGCGAAATTTCCTGCGTTTGTGTCCAAGTAGCTTTCCTTAGTCGCATATCCATTATTAACCATGTACTTAGCGAGTTTAGATGTGCTAATCCAAGGGCCCGAATCCTTATACCACGTGCTATCGGTTGGGACGCCTCCAGCTTTGATACATTGAGATACAAAGTTGGCGCAATCGCCGCCACGGCTGTTCCAATTACTATACGCAGGATTGTAGTCGGAATCTTCTGGGCCCCACCAATCGTAGGCGTAATCACGCGCGGCAAGCCTATCGTATGAGTCATAATTCGAAATTGGGGTTGCGAGTCTTCCCCGTGCAGAATTTTCTCCAGCTTCCCGAATTTCCATAAAAGTTCTTTCCACATTGGCATACCCTTGATTAAACATCGTCTTGAAGGAAGGTGTGTTGAACTCAGTGATAGCAACCTTATTGTCGGTACTATCTAGCGCATAGAGTTGAATATCCTTTTCCGTCAAGCCAGTTAAACCGTTCGTGTTAGCAGTCACGTTAAAATACAGGCTCATTCTTGTTATTTCCCCGATATAGGATTCAACCTGAGCCACCTTCACGTCAAACACGCTTTCTTGGGCAGAGGCCAACGCTGGCTCTGCCGCTTTCGCACTCAGCATGCCCTGTACGTAAGGCAGGCCTTCAGCGCTCTTTGCTTTTAACTCATGCATGATTGTAGCAATCACATTGAAGGAGAGACCCTCAGGTGAAGATTCACTTTCACCAATCTCGAAATCAACGCTTTTGACGTCGTAATACTCCGCCTCTCGCTGCTCAATAAACTGAAGAATCATTTGCGCCGAGTTCAATCGCTTGATCCTTATCGGAGACCTCTGAAGCGTATGCAAACGCCGAAACACACAGGGATATGCACATGACCAGCGCCAAGGCCAAACTCATTAGTTTCTTTTTCATGTTATACATCTTTTCTCATTTTGTAAAGAATCCGCCGGAATAGAGATATGCAAAATGTCTTTGCTATAATACTTACTGCATTGGTCCGCTCCTTTCGTGCCCCCGGTGGCATGGGATCGTCGGTTTCGGTTTCCCTTCATAATAATAGTGCCTGAAAAACCGAAAAAGCGGACAAAAATTTTAAAATATATTATTTTTTTACAACGCGCACTTTCATATGTTATACTGAATGTGAAAATAATTGAGAATTCTGCGGATGGGAGGCAATCCCTGTGGATGTCAATCAAAAGAGAATGCTTGTCGAGCAATGCGGAGTGGCGGCAAAAGCGAAAGGCATTCGGAGACCACGCCTTCGTCGGCAGCGGCATTCGCCGCGACGCGCCGCTTTCCGAGAACGAACGCCGGCTGATAAAGGAAATCGCCGAGCTGCGGAAAGCCAATGAGATTCTCAAGGATGCGCTGGGTTTTTCGCCAAAGACCGGAAACGGTAAAGCCGGAGCGGCTGTATGAGTACATCACGCTGCGCCGTGAGCGGTTCTGCATTCATACCATGTGTCGGGTTGTGAAAGTCAGTGAATCCGGGTACTACCGCTCTTTGCAGTCGGCTGGCAAGCCAAAACCGTGGCAGCTGCTTCTGGTCAAAATACGAGAGGTTTACAAAGAAAATCCAAACAATGATAACTACGGCGTTGGCCGAATCCTTCTGGCGCTTACACAGCGCGGTATTGCGGTAAGCCGCAGCAGCGTACGGCGGGCCATGAACCGGGGAGGTTTGCTCCATCGTTCTTCACGTCACCCCAGCAGTCTGACAAAAGCAGACTTGGCTGCGCAGAAGGCGGAGAACCTGATTCACCGGGATTTTACCGCAGACGCTCCTAACCGGAAGTGGCTGACAGATATCACGCAGATCCAGTGTCAGGACGGCAAGCTGTATCTGGCAGCAGTTCTGGACTGTTATAACGGAGAGATCGTCGGTCTTGCCATGGATGACAACATGAAGAAGGAGCTGTGTATCCGGGCGTTTCGGTCTGCCTGCCAGGCGCAGGGAGCCTATGGAATGACCCTGCACAGCGACCGCGGCAGCCAATTTACCAGCTCCTCATTTCAAAAGGTGCTGGCGCAATACGGCGCGGTTCAAAGCATGAGCGGCACGGGACACTGCTACGACAACGCCAGGATGGAGAGTTTTTTGCTACGTTGAAGAAAGAAAAACTCTATCGAATCCGGACGGAGCGGATGCCCATGGCACAGGTTAAGAGCATCGTGTTCCGGTACATCATGACCTACTATAACCGCCGGCGAATCTACACCGCTAACCCCGGCGGCCTGCCGCCGGCCATGTATTGTCAGGCCGCCAGAGGCCTGGCTGCATAAGCCCCGGATTTTGGGTGTTCACATTCTGCATGGTTCTTGACTTCTCCACATCAATGATAAATGGAACGATATTATATTTCAGGTATTCCTTGAACGGAATCAATCTGCCGACACGCCCGTTGCCATCCTGAAAGGGATGGATCGATTCAAATTTATAATTGAATGCAATCAGATCATCCAGCGTTTTGAGTTTGCTTTCGCGTTAGCTTTTCAGGAGCGCAGCAAGTCGTTCCGAAACTTTTTCCGTCGCAGCAGTAACCCATCGTATCCCCCAGTCTGCGATTTTGCCGATTTGTCGCCCGTCCTTGTTGTGCGCCTCATCTGGGACCATGTACCAATTGACGCCTATGTAAAGTCTGGCAGGCTCAACTGCCGGAGCAGCCAAGCTTTCCAAAATTACCAATATCACCCGTATACCAATTTTGCATAAAACCTTCCCCCTTTACTCAGATGATAATTCCATCGCAGTGGTCGAGCCCATGCTGGATAATCTGCGCTGGAAAGCCAGTGAAGGTCTAAAGCGCACCTGAAAGTCCCGGTTCTGGTACTGCACCTTGATGGACTTCCGGCAAAATAGGCTTATTATGTGCTCCCCGCTTAACTGGAAAGCATCCTCTTATGTGCTTTAAAACACTTAATTCTCAGAGCTTGCTTCTATTGCCCTCAAATTCTACGGTATCTGTGGCGAGCTGGAATGATCAGTAAGAAAGCAGAGATCGGCCAGAAAAGAATGGCAGAGATACTCCCTTCGGATAAAAGAGTATGTATGTCCGTCATCCCTTGAAATGGCTTTAGGATAAAAAACAAATTCGAACCAAGCTGTGCAGACAACTCACTTGAAATGTAATGGGTGAAGTATAGCAATATAGGTGGGACTACAAAAATGAGGAACCCAATTACACATGTCATAAACTGGTTTTTGATAACACAGCACAAGCAACTCAAAAGTACGCCAGAGATAGCCCCGAGCAGTATTTGTAATAAGAAAGCCAGCAACAAATAAGATTCAATAGAAACAGTGAACGGAAATTTGGAATACTCAAAGACAGATTGTATAGAGGCCGAAAAGTCTTCCGTACCAAAACGCCAAAACATCTCAATTTGACGAGGAAAAATTACCGTTAACATCATAAGGGCACCACTAAATGCTCCGATTAGCAGCTTAATATAAAAATACCAATTCCACCCCTTCTCTGTCGCTCTGACTAATTGTGCCAAACCATAACGACGCTCATCCTCGTATTGCCCGCTTAGGGCCATTAACAGTGATACAAAAAAGAGAATGCAAGTAAACCCACTCTTACTCCCTGCAAAAAGACGTGTTTGCATATGCAGCCAATGAATAAGTTCTCCCTTCCCGCCAGAGGCAGTTAAATGGCTCACATAAATGTACTGCTTATAAAATTTTGAGAAACCATCCTTCTGCATAGATAAATAGGCATTTTTACGATACTGTTTGCTATACTCCATATCGCTAATTTCTCCGTTAGCGCGTCGCTGTCCCAACTCGTAATTGCTTTGACTAAGGTTGTCAAAGGTTTCTGCAAGTCCTTCAATCTCCTGCTTGTCCTGCTCATCCACCCCTCCGCGATATTGCTCAATATAGCCTGAGTATATACTCTGACTTATCGTCAGTTTTTCAGGCAAGAAGCTGACCTGCAAAAATCCAAAGACTAAAACTAACGCATAGAGAAATATTATTTTGTGCATCCAGAAAAATCGATAACACTCCTGAACAAAAATATGCTCGCTCTTGCATTCTCTTCGTTTGCGGTGGGGAATAGGGAGACTGATACGCCTCGAGGTAATGTGAATAAACTCTTTTCCAAAGACACAGATTAGTAAAAGGCTTGTCACCAGTATTGCTACCAGAACGACACTGCATTTCCAAAGCGCGAATGGATATGCAAAAAAATTCAAATTTTGATAGGCTGCATATATTTCAAAGGCATCAAATAGTCCAAAAGGATTCAAATATCGCACAATTTTTGCGACTGGTTCTTGTGGCAGATACATCCAACATAAAAACCCCACCCCATAGAAACTGCCGAAAATCAACCATATGGCCAACCGGTTTTCAAGCAATAGAGAAAGCGCCACAATAAGAGATGCGGCCACCACGCAGGCCATCGCTTTGGCAGTAAGAAACATCAAAAGATATTGCAGCACATTCCATGAAAATACAGTATTGCGGAATAAGTTCATAGACTGCACAGAGATGGACAATGATGGAATCCCAAACATTACATCTGCCAACAGGAAGTTTATAGCATATAGGCAAATAGCCACAAGTGTGGAGATTACAATAACAGCCAGAGTTTGCATAAAACGGAGATATCTTCTTCCATGTACAGTCGCAGTAATCAACGTATCCATGCCATAGGTTCTATCTCTGTCAAACAGTCTCATGCACAAAAGGCAGGTCAAAAGTAGCACCAAGAAATCCGAAAAATAAAATTCGCTAAGTGCATATAGAGCTGTTTCGTTAGTTGGCTGCATAACAGTGCCTTGGAGGGGGGCAAAATCACTTGCTGTTTTTAAACTATTCCTGTAAGAAAAGCTATTTTGATTTGAGAAAATGGAAATGCTACTCGCTTGTCTGGCCTGACTCTGAAGATTTTCTAAAAACAGTGGATATTTGACAGTGGGTTCATATTGCTTAATAATTTGGCTTAATGCATCACCATATATCCCATTTTTATTTTCTTCATAAATTTTCTGGTATTTTTGTAATAATTTTTCTAATTTTTCTTGTGGCAACTCAACATAGCCATCTCTTAAAAACTGCCCAACTAACAAGAAATCGCTCTGCATTTGTTGTGCCTTTTCCAAAATACTTGCATTACTCTGTGTTGATGTATTCCCTTCACTAAATGTCTCCGTCAAAAAATCATTGATAAGCTGCGCCTGCTGCTGCACTTCCTCTGGCATAATAACTTTGTAATATTGATTGTAAAAAAGCACTGAATTAAGCAGCATCAGTGCAAACAAAGTCACAACCGTTTTTTTGTCAAAGAGCTTACAAATTTCAAAACGGAATATTCGCATAGCTAACTCCTTCGCTAAATCCATCACGTCCAGATTCACCTAAATAGGCTAAATACACATCTTGTAAGTCTGGTGATGTTTTTGCTACGCTGCATAACAATTTGTCTTTAAATGGACAATGAGCGTCGTTCTTTACAATTAACCGAAGACGCACTTTCCCGCCCAACAACTCGGAAATGCTACTGACCAAATAGTTTTCTTTGATTTGCGAAAGATGTTTTGCCTCTGCGTGGCAGATAAAAACATGCCCATTAAGTTTTTCACATAAATCTTTGGCACTTTCTTGAAATAATATCTTACCGTGGCTGAGCAAAATAATTTGTTTTGCTATGTCTGCTACGTCGGAAACAACATGTGTGGATAATAAAATAATTTTTTCACTTGCCAAGTTGCTGATAAAATTCCGAATATGAATACGCTCCATTGGGTCCAAGCCAGCAGTGGGCTCATCAAGAATTATGATTTCCGGTTTCCCAAGCAACGCCTGAGCGATCAACACGCGTTGTTTCATACCTCCCGAAAACCCACCTAGCTTTTGCCCCGCAACCTGCTCTAAACCAACCGTTACCAATAACCCATTAACTTGTTCTCGGGCTAAGCGTTTCGGCAAACCTTTTAGTGCCGCCATATACCATAAAAACTGACGAGCAGTAAATTGTGCATAGATGCCCTGATTTTGTGGGACATATCCTATACGGTGGCAATACGCACGCATGTTTTTTTGAATACTTACATCGTCGTAGCAAACCTGACCTTGCGTTGGCTCAAGATTACCAGTTAAAATTTTCATTAGCGTCGATTTCCCTGCACCGTTCGGGCCCAACAAGCCATAAACGCCCTGAGACAAAACGAGGTTTATTGGGGTAAGCGCCTGAACACCATTTTTAAATCGTTTAGAAACATTCTCTACACGTAGTTCCATGTCTCTATTCCTCACCATCTTTAATCACCAAAGAGGGCTGTATGATTCTTGTTGGCAAACTTAGTAATTCCTTAAATGTTGGAGCTTTTTTTTGTAAACTACTTTTGTCCAGATAATAAATGCTGATTTTCTCAGGTTCAAAGGAATATGCAAATAAAAATTGGTCATCTCCTGGCAAAATATCTGGATTCTTACCAATATTGTTAAGTGGAACAGATGCCAATTTTTCATGGCTCTCTAAATCATAAACCTCCATATACAATCCATCCTTTGGAATAGTGTCTATTTTCCAACCTAAATCTATTAAATAATAATTAGTCTCATCCACAATTAATTTTTGAGTAGTAGGAACTCCCTCAACAAATGTACCTATCCGTTCTCCGCTTAAAGAATATTGCTCATAATTTCCATTTTCCCCACCTGCCAGAAACGGGAATAAGTTACAGTACAACGCATTGCGATTTGCACAGAAACTTGGAAGAACATCATCACTGTCCGTAAATAGACGCGTTGCAACAGCGGTATTTACATCGACCATTATGGCCTTATATACCATTTTGGATGGAGAGAATTCTGTGAAGTATGCTTTATCATCCACACACATCAAGTAGTTTATACTGGCATCCTCCAGAGAACATTTGTAAATGAGCTCACTTTCTTTTAAATTTCTAAGACTGCGGCGCAGGAGATTACAGACAGATGTTCCGGCTGCGTCATAATAATTCTCTACATAGTAAACGTACCCATTATGTAGGGTAATGCAGGTTGTAAAGTTGTCAAATTTCAGAACTGCTTCGCGCCCGCTTCCATCTGGCGATACTTTTATTAGGGCACTAGAACTTACATCATCACTCGCAGATATCATTGAAGAAACGAGATAAAGGTTGCCATCCTGCCAACCAATGGAGCTGGTTTTGCCAATATAAGCATTGCAGTTAATTATTCGCTGGGGGTCGGTTTCATTATAATGTAGGCAATCGGGTTTGTTGCACAAGGGCGTGACTTTAGACATATCAGATTCCGCAAAAAACAGAAAATCTCCTACAATAAAATAATAACCGTTTTCTCCACGAGCCATGACTTGTCCTGTATTAAGGGTATATTCAATCTGCTGACTGTTATTAAGGCCTTGCATACTCCCTGCCGCCGTATTTTTGGGATTGCGGCCTTGGCAGGCCGCACATAGCAAAACAATTATGAGTAAACATAGTATTATGCTAACTTTATTATATTGTTTCATATAAAAACTCCCCGTGTATTACATCTTTGTGTATATTAAAAATACCCATAGCCTTTTCAGACTACAGGTATAATGCACCGCTATCCCTGCCTGCCCCGTCATTGGCTAATGGCTACTGTGCGTATGATTTGTATGTTCTTGTCTTTAAAAAGTTGTTACTAGCCCACTCTCAGAGACGTTCTCCAGGTATTACTATTCGAAGTGACAACATGGCTACTGTTCGCCCTGATTCCAACAGAACCATAATGGTTCGAAGGCACATTGATGGACACGGGGCGAGTCGTCGTGTTGCCATTCCCGGAAACGGTATAAGTTTGTGTGCCCCAGCCATAGGTGTAGGACAGCCTCACTGAGGCGCTTTCCATACCGGGCACTGCCCATGAACTCGCACAGCAGTAATCATCGTACATACTAAGATTCACTCTTGCCGTAACGCCGTTACCCATGTCGTGAGAATCCTCGTCGCTATAGCTAGCTGCCTGTGCAGTCACAAGGCATAGGCAAACCAACAGCAACCCGGTAATCATTGCTCTAAACTTACGTTTCATCATAATTCCTCCATTTACTCTTTTATATGACAATTTTAAGCGGTGTCTTCTTTCGCCAAATTCTGGGCAGGTAAGAGATAGCGGTGCAGGGCCCCTAAAAATTTAAAATCTTTTTTCGTTCTTTGCATAATTGTAGCTATTTGTTGATTTGATTATATCATAAAATATTTGTTTGTAAATATATACTTTATATTTATTTTATAATGTTTATTTAGAACCGCACTTTTAGAACAATACGTGCAAAATTTCTTAGTTCAACATTGCTATAGTTCCTGCGAGACAGACACAATCATGATTCAGCAAGAACCGCCCCCGATAAAACATGCAAGATCCCGTTTAAAAATAAAAAGTTTGACTTTCTCATTAAAATCCATATAATATACAATATAAGATGTACATATACAATATGAGGTGTGCTATGTCTAATAAGCGAGAGTTAGCTATTATGAATTTACTATGGAAGGAAGGGCGGCCATTGACTAGCAACGAAATTTATCAGATGACTAGCAAAACCGCAAAGATATCTGGCAAATCTAACATCCACCCGATCTTGAATCACTTGATGGAGATGGGGGCTGTCAAAGTTGACGGGTATGAACGAACAGGGAGAACTTTCGGTCGTACCTATGTAGCTGCGATGTCCCGCCAAGAGTATGCCGTTAAAGAGCTCACAAGAAATCTTACATCTAAAGAAGAGCGTGCGCTTAATTTGGATGTTTTTGTGGCGCTTGTCAACTCCAGCCAAATTGACCAGAAGACCATCGACGAGTTGCAGCAAATTTTAGATGAAAAGAAAAAGGAGCTTGAAAAATGACAGTTTCGCTGTACTCCTTTGTGATGGCGATTCTGTGGTTTAGCATTTTTATAGTGGTGGGAACTGTTTTGCAGCGGAAAACAGAACTGATACTATGCGGCAAGCTCGTACCACTTCTTTTTTTACTGGCTTTAACTGTTTTCCGGCTTTTTGTTCCCGTTGAGCTTCCATTCACACAGGTTGTCCAGTCACATAACCTTTACCCAGCAATTCAAGATTTTCTTCACTTCCCCCTCCTCACTACGGAGAATATTGAACTGACAGTCTTTAATTTTCTTTTGGGCGTTTGGCTGCTCGGAGTCTTCACATTGAGCTTACGACTTTGTCATCGACTAAACCAAAACCGTAGAATTATTGCCGCGCTTCCTTCTTTGACAAGTCCGTTCATTGACATATGCTTGCAAGATGCTCTTGCACACTTCCCCAATTGTAAAAACGTTCGGCTAATTATTTCATCACATGTCACATCGCCAGCGTTAGTTGGTTTACTTCGCCCAGTCATTCTGCTCCCAGAGGCATGCAGCAGCCTTTCAGCCGTGGAAGTAAAGTACATCTTAGCCCATGAGTTGACCCACTTAAAAAGCCACGACATATTAGTGAAAACGCTTATTCGTTTCCTCTGCTGCTTCCTCTGGTGGAATCCATTTGTCTATTTGCTGCAGTACGATTTGGACAGCATTTTGGAGTATAAATGTGATTTATCTGTAACGAAAGGAATGCAAGCGGCGGACAAGTATACCTATCTCCAAGCCATTCTCACATACTTGAAGCAGTTGGAAGCGCGCCCAACTTCTACCGTCAGCCAAATGGTAAGCGCCAGTTTCTGCGGGATCCCTGAGTCTTCGCTTCTAAAACAGCGGTTCGAAATGATTCTTCATGGCAAGCCCCCCTCTAAGAAGTTCTCTTCCGCATGGTTTACCATTCCCATAATCAGCCTTTTTCTTCTCTCTTATCTGGTTGTTTTTCAGCCTGCGAATAAACCTCCTGCTCAGGATTTACCAGATGAACTGCCTATTAGTCCTGAGACAGCTTATATTCAGGCTAATCCTGAAGGCACATATGAGCTGATTGTTATGGGCGAGTCAAAGGGCTTGTTCCCCGAAGACATATTGCAAGACTATCCACTTTGCGAATTACCGTTAATAAATAAGTAAGGAGAAATTATAATGAAAAAAAATCTCGCGATTGTCTTTCTCACCGGAGTCATAACACTATCTCTTGCTGCCCCTGTTGCCGCTGCTGACACTCGTCCTGCTGCTACAAAAGAGACCGCAACTGCGTCTACCAGCGCGACTCTCCGTGCAGAGCAGACAGAATGGCACTTTCGTGAAGTGAATGGTAAAGTTGAAAGGCGGCTTTGGTCTATCACAGAGGGTAAGTGGCTGACAGAGTGGATGCCCCTGTAAGGCCCTTTTCCTCTCGTCGGAAACCACCAGAGATGGAGTTTCCAGCCCTCGCTGCTTTAACCTCTGAAACAGTTGAGAGTAACTTCCTTCGGACTCAACCATCATCGGCTCCACAGCCAGCACTAAGCCTTATAGTGTCTATATGATGGTTTCTGCAAACAAGTTTCTACGCATTTACTTCGCCGCCGTGAAGGCCTATCTTGACAGTATGAATACACCCAACTTATCAATTTTCTTTTCGATATGGTAACGCCCGCAGTACCAGCGTTCATAACTGAGACGGCTTTCGATCGTCCAGCCAGCGCTCGGTGGATTTGTCGACGGTACTCTGGTCAATCACCGGCATAAACGCCTCGGTGGGCTCATATCGGATGGGGCATGTTCACCATGCAGTCATGACCACCGAACTCGTAGGCCCATCTTCAAATTCTGAGGTGCAATAAACAACGAAAAAGCCGGTTTCGAGAGTCCTCGAAACCAGCGGCAGGCGCAAACGCAAACAGGGTTCGAACCTGCGTCTCGATGGCCCCCATTTTTCTCCAAACTTTTTCGGCTTATTGGTAGCAATTTATAGCCGTTTCCACTCGGTTTTCCTTGCCCTTCGGCACTCTTTGAAGCACTGTTTCCGCGTGTTCCGCATCTGTCTGTGGTAATCTATGTGGTCAAAAAGCATTGCAGCACAATGGTTTTCACTGTCCGCATTATCAAAAAATAGTAATTGAAGCGTTTTGCGTTTCAGCTTCGCGTTTCAGATTGGTTGGATTGTAACTCTGCGGGAGAGGTTATGCAAGGATTATCTGCAGGACAGTAGTTCAAATATGCGGGGCTGTAAACAAAGAAGAAGCGTGACCCCGCCTTATTTCTGCAAATGCATTCTCTGCCAATTTTCATTGACCACGCGCAGTATGCGCCTGAACTGTTCTCCTATATCAAAATCGCCATTGACAACGGTGCGGCTCCCAGTTCCGTCTGGCTGACCGGATCACAGGCGTTTAACTGGTCACACTCAGCTTGATCTTTTAGATCCTGGGCCTTGACGACGGCGGTGTTCCACTTATCCACACTGATTTTGTCTCTCTGCTTTCTGGCCTTCAGGCGATTGTACGCTTTTGCATATTCTTTCTGCGCAGGAGTTGCGGCGACGCGCTCCTGCGCTTCTTTTTTGTGCGCGCCCACCTTGCGGCAGGTGCGCGCCGTCTCGTCGGGGGCCAAGTTGTTGCAGTAAGGTCATCGACCAGACAGTGAGCACCACACCTGAGTGAAACATGACCTGAACCCGAAAAACTTCGTCAATAGGAATGTTAGTCACAATATGCTAGACTATCAAAAATGGAGTGATTGACATGAAGCGGCGATTTACAGAAGAGCAGATCATCAAGATTCTCAAGGAGCACGAGGGTGGCAAGAAGGCAGTGGATATTGTCCGTGAGTACAATATCACAGAACAGACTTTTTACCGTTGGAAAAGCAAATATGGCGGCATGGACGTTAGTGAAGCCAAGCGTCTGAAACAGCTTGAAGAAGAAAACCGTCGGCTGAAAGAAATGGTCGCCGACTTGTCTTTGGATAATAAGATATTAAAGGACGTGCTTTCAAAAAACGTCTGAAGCCTGCCGTAAAACGCAAAATAGCAGCCGAAGTACAGGAATGCTATGAAATCAGCGAGCGCCGCGCGTGCAGGCTAATGGGGATCAGCCAGAACAGCAAACGATACAAGCCGACCGATAAAAGCGGGGATACTTTGGTAACAGAACGGCTGAAGGCACTTTCGGTGCGCTGGAAACGATTTGGTTATCGCCGGTTACATGTCATGCTTCTGCGCGAAGGCTTTGAGATTAACCACAAAAAAACATACAGGCTTTACAAGGATGCAGGATTAACCCTTCAGAAGCGAAGCAAAAAGAAGAAATATGAAAAGCGCGGCATGCCGGAACGCACCGCAAAAGAAATGAATACTCGCTGGTCGATGGATTTTGTCAGCGACAGAACCAGATATGGCTCAAACATTCGCGTTCTGACCGTAATTGATGAAGTGACGCGGGAATGTCTGGCTCTTGAAGTGGATAGCTCTCTCTCCGGGCGGAGGGTATCGGCTGTTCTAAACCGGATCGCCTTGTTCCGGGGGCTGCCGAAAGAAATTCTGACCGATAACGGCTCTGAATTTACCAGTAATGTAATGAATGCCTGGGCGTACGATCACAAAGTGGAACACATTTTTACAGATCCGGGAAAGCCCATGCAAAACGGCTACATAGAAAGCTTCAACGGGAAACTCCGCGCGGAATGCCTAAACCAACATTGGTTTCAAAGCTTGTCTGAGGCAAGGGAGATAATTGAAAACTGGCGGTTGGAATATAACAGGATCAGGCCGCATTCCTCTCTCGACAACCTGACGCCGGAAGAATATGCCTTGAAACTTCCAAGTTGTTACTAACATTCCCTCTGCGCGAAATCAGGGGGCAGGTCACGCAATACCCCGAAAACCGGCGAGAATAAATATCATTACTTCGCTGCTCGTTTGGAAAGCATTTAGTCTTTTCTACATCAAATAGATAGTGAATTAGGGAATCCACCTTCTTTTGATCGTTTGGGAAATAGAGAGCAATACGAACTCCGACAAAATCAACAATGTCATTTTCAATATCTTCAAAAGTGTTATATGGTGTATCTTTTTGCCGGAGAAGCAATTTTTCACGCAAGCGTCCCGCATCCTTTGCTCTGGAAGAAGTTATTGCCATAATTCCGGAGTCCCGAAGATTTTTTTCAATAACACTCTCGACGCGTTTTCGGATCATATCATATTCTGAATATTGGCTTTTATAGCACTTAACAAAATCATCAATAATAGCCACAGACGATCACCTCATTTGAATAAACTCTATATAGTCCTGTTGTTCAGAATTATATTACTGCTTTTTCGACAAAGTAACAAGAAACATTGTGTACGAGGCGACCGTGCCAGATGACGCACTCACGGAAGAGGACGAGGACATCCTCAACTTTGACGATGTGGACGACCCGGACGCCTTTGTATAAAGCAGCTTTGGGACACTTTGTCCCGAAGCGACACGCCGCCCACATGGGCGGTTATTTTTATGTCCGGGCATTTTCGTCCGGAGAAAAGGAGAACAATTTATGGCTTTTTTCACTTCTGCTATTGGTACTTTGCAAACTCTGGTCATTGCGCTGGGCGCTGGCCTTGGCGTGTGGGGCGTTGTCAATCTGTTGGAGGGCTACGGCTCGGATAACCCCGGTGCCAAGAGTCAGGGCATGAAGCAGCTCATGGCGGGCGGCGGCATCATCGTGATCGGCACGACGCTAATCCCTCTGCTGTCCAGCCTGTTTTAAGGCGGGTACACATGGGTATTCTCACCGACTGGATCACAGACTGGCTCAAGGAGCTGCTGATTGAGGGAATCCTTGGCAACCTCAACGGGCTTTTTGATACGGTTAATACCCGTGTCGGGGAGATTGCGGTGCAGGTAGGGACGACCCCAGCGGCGTGGAACGCCGGGGTATTCTCTATGATCCGCCAGCTTTCCGAAACGGTAATATTGCCGATTGCCGGACTGGTTTTAACCTTTGTTGCCACCTATGAGCTGATTCAAATGCTCATAGACCGCAACAATTTGCACGACATCGACTACTGGATGTTCTTCAAGTGGATATTCAAAACGGCTGCGGCCATCCTCATTCTCTCCAATGTGTTCAATATCGTCAACGCAGTGTTTGACGTATCCCAAAACGTGATTGCCAATGCGTCCGGCGTCATTCAAGGCTCAACCGATGTCACGCCGGTGCTGGACACGCTGGAAACCACACTGGAGGCGATGGGACTGGGTGAGCTGTTGGGGCTGTGGCTGCAAACTATTTTCATCGGCCTTACCATGACTGCGTTGAATGTGGTGATTTTTGTCATCGTATATGGCCGTATGCTGGAAATCTATATGCTTGTCAGCCTTGCGCCAATCCCGGTGGCGACTCTCTCAAACCGGGAAATGGGCAGCATGGGGCAAAACTATATCAAATCCCTGTTCGCCGTGAGCTTTCAAGGCTTGCTCATCTTACTGTGCGTGGGAATCTACGGCGTTCTGGTGCAAGGAATTGCCACAGGCGGAGATCCCATCAGCTCCATTTGGGGCTGCGTGGGCTACACGGTTTTGCTCTGCTTTATGCTGTTCAAGACAGGCAGTATCGCCAAAAGTATCTTTGGCGCACATTGAGAAAGGCTGTGATGAAAACCGATATTCATACTTCGGGACAAAGTGTCCCAAAGCTGACCGATGGGCTGCACCTCATGGACGGGATCAAAGGGCTGCTTTCGCTGCCCCAGCATTCGGTAGATATGCTGCTGACCGATCCCCCCTACGGCACGACCCGCAACTTTTGGGATGTGCCGCTGCCGCTCCCGAAGCTGTGGGAGGCGGTGCGCTGGGCGGTCAAGCCGGAGGGTGCGGTGCTGCTGTTTGCTCAATGCCCCTATGATAAGGTGCTGGGCGCATCCAATCTCCCCATGCTCCGCTATGAGTGGATATGGTACAAGGAGCGCGGGACAGGCTTTCTCAATGCCAACCGTGCCCCGCTGAAAAAATCCGAGAACATTTTGGTGTTCTATCAAAAGTCCCCGGTCTATCACCCGCAGTTTACATACGGGGAGCCATACCGCAAAACCTTTCCCCGCAGCGGTACAAGCTCCAATTATGGAAAGTTCGAGCGCACGGCATCCGTTTCAAATGATGGGCGGCGCTATCCGGGCAATGTGCTGTTTATCCCCACGGTGACAGGCGGAGTCCATCCCACGCAAAAGCCGGTAGAACTGTGCGAGTATCTCATCAAAACCTACACGGACGAGGGCGCGGTGGTGGCAGACATTTGCGCGGGCAGCGGAACAACCGCCGTGGCAGCCCTCAACACAGGCAGGCATTTTGTCTGCTTTGAAATCGCACCCGCTTTTTACAGCAGTGCCACCGGACGGCTGGAGCAGGCACGGCTGGCCGTGGAACGCGGCGAGAAAGGAGTGTAATTTTATCGGTAAATATTCCATCATTTACGCCGATCCCCCGTGGCGCTATTCGCAAAAGGGGCTGCAAGGGGCGGCGGAGCATCACTATCCCACCATGAGAATTTCAGAATTATGCACGTTGCCTGTGGCCGATTTAGCGGCCCCCGACAGCGCGCTTTTTCTATGGGCGACCTGCCCCGTGTGGAGCTGTTCGCACGGCAGACCCCGCCCGGCTGGGATGTGTGGGGCAACGAGGTCACGCCTACGATCCCGGACTTTGAAAAACCGGGGCCCCCGCAAACCCAGCGGTTTTGTGGGGAGAGGAGGAGCAACGAAGTGGACGGACTTCGGGACATTTTGTCCCGAAATAGTCAAGCGGAGTTTGCGACGACGAGTCCCAAAGCGGAGGTGAATTGAAATGGCCTATGTAACCATACCCAATGACCTGTCCAAAATCAAAACAAAGCTGGCGCTGAATCTTACAAAGCGTCAGCTTATTTGCTTTGGCGGGGCGGCGGCAGTGGGCGTTCCCGCCTATCTGCTGGCGCGCAGTGCCTTTGGCAGCACCGGGGCTATGTTCGTGATGCTGGCGGTGATGCTCCCGGCGTTCCTGCTGGCTATGTATGAAAAAGATGGCCTGCCCGCCGAAAAGGTGCTGGGCAACATCATCCGGGCAAAGTTCACCCGCCCCGGCATCAGACCCTATCGGACAGAAAATATCTATGCTCCGTTTACCGGAAAGGAGGAGCCTATTGCAGAAAGCAAGATCGAAAAACAAAACGCCCGGAAAATCTGAGTGTCGCAGTAAATCCATCTCCGCCCAGCAGACCATTCCCTATATTGCCATGCACCCGGACGGCGTGTGTCAGCTCCCCGGCGGCGTTTACACGAAAACGGTGGAATATGAGGACATCAATTATTCCGTGGCGTCCACGGAGGATCAGTCGGCCATCTTCGGCGGCTGGAGCAGCTTTCTCAATTATTTTGACGCCACGCTGCCGTTCCAGCTTTCCTTTATCAACCGCCGTTCCCATGACCGCAGCCGCTACAAGGTGAATATCCCCGAGGCAGAGGACAAGTTCAACAGCATCCGAGGCGAGTTCACCGGGATGCTCAAAAATCAGATTGCCAAAAGCAACAACGGCATTGAACGGGCAAAATATATCACCTTTGGTCTGCCAGCCGAGGGCGTGGCCGAGGCTCGTTCCCGGCTGGAGCGCGTGGAGGCAGATGTGATGGGCAACTTCAAGCGGCTGGGCGTCCCCTCTGAACCGATAGACGGGCGCAGACGGCTGGCGGTACTGCACGGTCAAATGCATCCCGGAGGCCGGGAGCCGTTCCGCTTTGCATGGCAGGACATTCCCAAAACGGGCATGGGGACAAAGGACTTTATGGCAATTAGCAAAAGCGAAAAAATCCAAGGGGAAATTGATAAGGTTAAGGCAAAAATTGCCGAGCAGCAGGCTCGGCTCAAAGAGCTGGAACAGAACAAGCGTGAGGTGGAAAACAGCGAGATTGTGGAAGTGGTGCGCGGCATGAGCATTCCGCTGGACGAACTGGCCGTTCTGCTCCAAACGCTGAAGGGTGGCACTTCGGGACAAAGTGTCCCGAAGCCTGCGAACAAGGAGGATAGCGAATGAAAAAATTTAGATTGATGACGGCGGCGCTGTGCGCCGTCGTTCTTGTATGCGGCTTTTCGCTCCCGGCCTATGCCAGCGGCGGCGACGAGCCAGCGGCAGAAACGGGCGGCACGGATTTGTGGGAGGGGCTTGACCCCGCCGAGGCGCTCCCCGTGGAAACGCCCGAACAGGAGGAAGCCCCCTTTACCCCCTCCGGCACAGGAACGGTGGTGGATAATGCCACAGACGAGGATGGCAAGGAGTTTTTCACCATCACCACTCCTGCCGAGAATGTGTTTTATCTCATTATTGACCGCCAGCGGGAAACGGAAAATGTGTACTTCTTAAATGCCGTCACCGAGGCCGACCTGCTGGCACTGGCTGAAATCTCCGAGGAACCTGTCACCCCTACGCCCGAGCCGGAGCCGATCATAGACCCCGAACCTGCGGTTGAGCCGGAGCCTGCACAAACCGCAAGCACCGGGCCGCTGCTGCTGCTGGGGCTGGCGGTGCTGCTGATCGGCGGCGGGGCGGCGTTCTATCTCAAGGTGTACCGTCCCAAGCACCGGCAGACGGCAGAGCCGCAGGAGGACTATGGCCCTGAATATGAGGAGTATGACGATACCGACGAGGAGGACGGGCCGCCGTGGGACGAGGACACTGACACCGGGGAGGACGAGGAATGAACTTCACCAACAGCCCCTTTGAACCAATGATGAAGCAGCCTACTTACTACCGAGTACCCGAGGTAGCTCTCGCCGCACCCGAGGGAACGGCCTGCCACGGCTGCCCCTACTGGCGGGGGATCGCCTGCGTGTCCTGTTACCGGGAGCTTTTGAAAACACCGAGCGGCGGGAGGTGACGCTTTGTCCCGTGAATTGACCCGAGAGGAAAAGACGGCAATCCGCGCTTTGGTGATAAAATGGTGCGCCAATTATGACCGGGAGTATGGCTGCCTGCCGCTGGATTGCCCTTGCTATATGCTGGGCAAATGCTGGACGGGAGCGGATTGCCGCTATTTCCGGGAGGCCGTTCTCCCCAATGATCCGGCGCTGGAGGCGCTGCTGGCGAGCGAGGGAGCTGCCCCAGATTTTAAGGCTTGCCCGGTCTGCGGCGCAGCCGTACCGAGGGATGGACGGCAGGCATACTGCTCGGCGGCCTGCGCCCGCGCCGCCCGCAAGCAGCAAAAGCGGGCGCACATGAGAAAAAAGCGGGGCGGGGCTGTGGACAATTAGGCCATGTAAAACCCGCTTATAGCAAGGCTTTCCGGGGGTGCTTGAAGGGCGGGGCGTATCATTTCACGCCCCGCCCCGATTTGCCCCAATACTGTCCACATTTTTGAAAAGGAGAATTCATGCCGAAATATTATGAAATCAGCGAAACGGCGGCAAAGCAGGCCAAGGACGCCAACAGCTTTTCCGATTATGTCCCCGGCTCTGCTACCGCCGAATACCAGGCAATGGTGGATCACGCCTATGCGCTGGGCGAGGAGCAGAAAAAGCACATCGATCCCATGTACCATGACAAGATCGACAGCCTGCTTGACCGCTACGCTCGCAAGTTGGCAGACAATTTAAATAGCCGGAACGCCATTGACGCCCGTGTACCGTCTATTCTCATTTCCGGGGGCGGCAACTTTCCCACGGCACGAAAGGAAAAGCAGAACGCCGCCCGTGATAAAAACATGGGCGAGTACATGGAAATCAAGGGGTTGCTTGATAAAATGCGTTCCGTGGGCCGTGGCGGAATCAGCGCCGATGACGGCCTTGCCGTGGAAAAGCTCACGGCAAAGCTGGCGGGGCTGGAACAGGCACAGGAGCTGATGAAAACCGTCAACGCCTATTATCGCAAGCATGAAACGCTGGACGGCTGCCCCAGCCTGTCCCCGGAGCGAATTAGCGAAATGAAAGAGTCAATGGCTCGTGGCTGGCCGATGAAGCGCGCTCCTTATCCGCCCTATGCCCTTACCAACAACAACGCTAATATCCATCGAGTACGCCAGCGGCTGGAGGAGCTGCAAAACCGCTCCCAGTTTGCCGGGTGGACTTTTCCCGGCGGCGAAGCCAAAATCAACGAGGCCGAAAATCGCCTGCAACTGCTGTTTGATGAAAAACCCTCCGAGGATCAGCGCCGGGCGCTCAAGGGCGAGGGCTTTAAGTGGGCCCCCAGCCAAAGCGCATGGTAGCGCCAGCTCAATCAAAATGCGATCCGTGCGGCGGATCGGCTGGACTTCCTGCGGCCAGAGGACGGCGGGCGCGTCCGTGATTTGCAGCCCTACGCCCACAAAACCGCCCCAGACGGGGGCGAGAGATAGGAGGCAGTATGGACAAAAACCAAGGCTATGCCATTCTAAAGGCCATCATGCTGGAAAACGGCAGAGGCTTCGCGCTGGGCGAACATCTCACCGCACCGTCCCCTTATGTCACTTGGGCCTGCTATGATGACGAAAAGGGACAGCGGCAGTATGAATGAGGGCATTACGGAAATGATTTGCCCACGTTGAAAAAAGGCCTTGCCACCCGTGTGCAGGAATACCAGCGGCAATTCAGCGTCAAAATCGTGCAGACCGAAGCACCCGGCCTTTATAAGTATTACTCCACCCAGCAACCTGTGGACATCGGCACATTTCCAAAGCCGCCTCACAATGCCCCGGATGAGATCGTCAACTACGATCAGCGCGTTCCCGTGGAGGACGGCGCGTTTCTGGCGTGGGGGCATTTGACCTATACCAAGCCGCTGACCGAAAAGCAGGCGTCGGATTATGAGCTGCGCCCCGCAAAGGATAATTTGGATCTGCGCCGGGAGCAGCCTGCCAAACGCTCCATTGCTGAACAAATGAAAGCAGCGGAAAGGCTGGCCGAAGAAAGCCGGGAGCCTGCCACCCATAAAAAAACCGCCCCTGACCGGGGCGAGCGACAACGGAGGAGCCTATGAGTGAAACATACAATCCCATGAAAAATGCGGAACTGTCCACTGAACAGAATTACAACATGATCGACGGCGTTCTCAATAATCAGTCGCCCGCCCCGGAGCATGAGAAAGAAAAGGACAAGGTGAAAGAGCCGCCCCGCAAGCGCCGCAGTCTGGAGCGCGAGGAACGGTGATAAAAAAGCGCCTCCGTCCCGCCCATCTTCATGTGATGGTGTCCGAGGAGGAACAGGCGCTGATTGTCCAGCGCATGGCCGAGGCCGGTATTCGCAACATGGGGGCCTATATGCGGAAAATGGCGCTTAACGGCTATGTGCTGAATGTTGACCTTGCTCCCGTACGGGAGCTGGTGTCTCTCCAGCGCCGCTGTTCCAACAACCTCAATCAAGTGGCGATTCAAGCCAACACCTACGGCGGCGTGTACCACGAGGAAATCAAAACCTTGCAAAAGGACTATGCCGCCCTGTGGGAACCGCTGTCTGATTTGCTGAAAAAGCTGTCTGAGGTGGTGGAGCTATGACCTTGCTGGGGAGCGGTCTGCCGTTCCCCGGCTTGCCCAGCTTCGGGATACTTTGTCCCGAAGCTGGGCAAGCCATTGGCATCCTTGTTGTCCCATTTTATCGGAGTTATAATAAACATATAGGGCAAACAACACACTTTTGAGGAGGTTTACATGATGTTCATTCTGAAAATAATTGCCGCCCCCGTGGTGCTGATTCTAACCCTCGCCTTGGCTGTGCTGGGCTTTGTGTTCTCGCTGGCTTCGTGGGCCTTTGGCATCCTGTCTTTTATCTGCGCGATATGCGGCGTGTTTGAGTGGTTTATCCAAGGAAATATGTCGGGCGGGATCACGGGGCTGGTGCTGGCTTTCCTCGTTTCGCCCTTTGGCCTGCCTTCCGTGGCGGAGTGGCTAATCGGCAAGCTGGGCGAACTCAACTACTCGCTGAAATGCTTTATCACGGGCTGAGAACTTCGGGACAAAGAGTCCCAAAGCAATGGCGTCGGCTAAACGCAGCCGACGCCATTATCGTCTCAAAAAGTATGAGTTAACAAATTTCCAAAGATAGGAGAAGCGCCGAAGTCAAACACAGAATTACCCAATGATCCACATTTGACCATCTGGCATCATGGTAATACTCCCCGGAAACCTGTCGGTGATTTTGCCTTTATCCATGGTTCGGAGGATCACTTCCTCCCTGTATTCCGGATCTTCATACCACGCTGAAAAATATAGACTTTCGCCAATTCTAAAGGAAAAGCTCTCCGTATTTTCAACATCGAATTCAACTTTCTCCGGCCACAGTATTTGGAATTTGTTGTCGTTTGATTGTCTGGTCAGCATGAGAGGCGATGTTTTCAGCATGAGGTTATAGCAGTCCTCTACTGCTGAGAGGGGGCGCTCTATCAAGGATAGATTTTTTTCCAATTCATCATCAAATTGCATTATCTTAATTTTCCCATTTGGAAAATCAACCATCAAGATACAAATACGGCTATCGTAGCAAATCGGTCGCCCAAAGTATTGCCCGTCCTCTGCAATTAAGGGCTGAATTGTTTTCCCGTCCGGATAATGGACAAACATAAGCCTGTTTTGATGAATGGGATGTCCCTGCTTGAAAAGTTCTTCCGCCTCATACAGGTCACCGCTGGTGTAGTCGGTTCCCCAATACCAGTCTTTGCTGCCCTCCAAAGGCTCTATGTAGGCGATTCCCTGTGTATCTATTTTTTTCATGGATGCACACTCCTTAAACAGCACTGCACATAAAATGCAGTTTTGCACTTTGTCCGTTAATTGCCTTTTTCTATCAGTGGCAGCCATTCCCGATATGTTTCAAGTGGGTTTAAGGCAATGGCTTGTTTGATATAGTGCATCGCGAGTTCGCAGGAGCCTGGCGGCGTCAAAGTGATGAACAGGTAATATGCCATTAAAAAGCACAGATGCGCGGCTTTTTCACGCTTTCCCGCATCCATGTAGTGGTGGAATGACGTGAGAAGGACAAAGAAAAGATTTGATTTGTCAAAGTCAGATGCGGCCACATAAAGAGCGTCGAGATCACTCGGCTGCACGTGCAGCACATCATTTTCGGGCATAACCGGTTCGCCCCAGTCTATCTTCAACATCATCGCATTAATTCTCCTTTTCTAACTACTGTTTTTGTGTCTGCTATTTGCGCCAAACTGCTATCGGGGTGGCAGAAATCAGTCCTTCTTTTTGCGGCTGAAACCAACAAAAACCTCTCTTGTAAATTTAATCAGGATCTTAAGCATCTTCGCATCTCCTTTGTCTGCTCGGCACGCTCCCTTATCAAACAGGGAGGAATTTTAGCCGTCTGTTTTCTTTTTTACAAACGTTCGGTTCATGTATTTTGGATTGGTCCACAAGACATAACCGATGCAGATGGCGAGAATCAGCACTGACCCCAAGAATGTAAAATGGCTGAAATAGGCAGACAGGGTGACAATAAGCTGAACCGCGCTATACGCTAGTTCAATTCTTGTGTTTTTTCTGTACTGTTCCGGATTTTTTTCATATCGAAGATTAAAGGCCATCCAAATGGTGCTGGACAGCAGCAGAGTAATCTTGATGAAAAAAACATTTGTGTTCGACAAGCCGTATTCCGGCGATGGATATTGCTGCTGGAAAATATTCAGCGCGGCTGCGTTCCAGGCAATCGCAATCAGGGAAAGGTTAGAATGCAAAATTTTTCTGTCTTTTTGCTGCCCCTTAATTTCCGCCAGCTCGTCCAGAGAAGTGCCGAAAACGGATGCCAGGATAAGCAGATTGTCCGAGCTGGGCAACGCCTGATTGCTTTCCCACTTGCCTACGGACTGCCTGCTTACGCCGACCTGCTCGGCAAGCTGCTCCTGTGACAAGCCTTTTCTGATTCTGTGGTTTTTCAGTTTTTCTCCAAGTTCCATAGAATCACCTCCTGCTGTCATTCTATCAGCCCGCACTTTTTTCTCTACCAACTATTCGGCAACTATTGGTTGATCTTAAAACTTGAGGTGAATTTAGGAAATTATATCATGTCGCTCAATCAAAAGCAATTTTACTTTATAAGGAGGTGCCTCCACGGCTACCACCCGCTTGATAACCCACCATATCAGCAAGGGCGAAACCATTGCACAGTCTCTAAAAGACCGTTTTGAATATGGGCAAAACCCGGACAAAACCCAAGCCGGAGAGCTGATTTCCGCCTATGAGTGCGACCACATGACAGCCGACGCTGAGTTTATTTTGAGCAAGGCAAAATACAAGGCGGTCACGGGACGGGAGCAGCGGCGGAACGCCGATGTGCTGTGCTATCAGATCCGGCAGTCCTTTATGCCCGGAGAGATTACCCCGGAGGAGGCCAACCGGGTAGGCTATGAAACAGCCATGCGCTGGACGAAGGGCGACTATGCCTTTTTCGTTTGCACCCACACAGACCGCCAGCACATCCATAATCATATTTATTACAATTCAACCTCGTTGGACTGCTCTCAAAAATATCGGGACTTTTTCAGATCGGCGGCTGCGCTACGGCGGCTCTCTGACCGGGTATGCCTTGAAAATGATTTGTCGGTTATCCAAAATCCAAAGCTCCACAGCAAAGGCCGTTTTCTGCATTATGGGCAATGAATCGGTGAACGCCCGCCGTCCTACAAGCAGCGGCTGCGTATGGCGATTCTTGCAGCGCTGAAGAAAAAGCCTGCCAATTTTAACGCTTTTCTCGCGCTCATGGAGGCAAGCGGATATGCGATCATTCATGGGCGGGGCGGCGTGATCTCATTCCGGGCGGAAGGACAGCAACGGGCTACCCGTCTGCGGGCATCCACGCTGGGCAGCGGTTATGCTCCCGAGGACATCCGTGCTGTCATTGCCGGGGAACGCTCCATGCCGGAGCTGCCGGGCGAAGCCCCACCGCCCCAGCGCATCAATCTCATTATCGACATTCAAGAGCGATTGCAGAATGGCAAGGGGCCGGGCTTTGAACGCTGGGCCAAGGTCTACAATCTCAAACAGATGGCCACCGCTCTGCAATTTTTGCAGGAGCATAAGTTGACCAATTACACCCAGCTTGCTGCCCGGACGGAGGCCGCCGTGGATTGCTTTCACCGTTTGGGGAGGAACTGCAACAGACCGAAGCTACACTTTCGAAAACCGCCGAGTTGATGTCGGTCACGGTGAACTACGCCAAGGCGCGGCCTGTGTTCGACGGCTACAAGGCGTCACGGTACAGCAAGAATCTTGCCGAGCACGAGGCCGAGCTTGCCACGTACCGGGCGGCCACGGCTGCCATGCGGGATTTGCGGGGCGGGGCCAAGCTGCCAAAGATGGACGATATGAAAAAATCCCGCCGTGAGCTGGCCGAAAAGCGCAAGATGTTGTATGCGGATTACCGGGACGCCCAGCGTGAAATGCGGGAGGCCGTGGGGGTAAAAACGAACATTGACCACATGCTCGGCGTGACCGACGGGAGGGAAAATAAGGCACAGGAGCGTTAGCGACAGTACCGCATCACAAGGCGCAACGCGCCGCCAACTTTGGGACACTTTGTCCCGAAGTGCCGGGTTTGGGGAGGCTCCCCAACAAGCATTTTTGCAACGCAAAAATAGCAAGTGTGGCCACACTTGCCCTGCTTGCCAAATACGCAACTCTGGAGACTGTGCAAAATTTGTTGAAAGTGCAAAAACAAACAGCGACGGAGCAGTTTCTCCGTCGCTGTTTATGATTATCTCAAATTGCTATAAGAAGCGGCTTCCTTTTCTATTGATTCCGAAATATCTGAAATACGGCGAGAGGGAAAATCACAAAACGCAGTAATATCAAGGCTTTGGATAGGGCGTGTCTCTCATTGAGTGACGCACTATCCTCCTGCTTTTCAGGCTCGTTCTGGTATGATCATTGGACAATTGCTCGTAAAAAGAGTCCGCACTTTCGGGCGCGGTCTCTTTCTTGCTAAACATCAATCCAATCCGTCAGCCATTTGTTTTCCGTGATGGACCAGAGGCGCATTTGCGTTTTGCCGTTAAACACACGATAATGCCACTCCGTTTCCTCGGCGCGGGGAACAACCTCGACTGTAGAACTCTGCGCAGATTTACTAAGCACGGATGGGGATTCCGCAGCCGCCACTGTGCCAATCATGGAAAATGTGAGCAAACCAGCCAGCACCATTGCAGTAATTTTCTTCTTCATGTTACTCCTCCATAGTTCCATTCAGAATAGTCAAGTTGCAAAATGGGCGACTTCGCAACATATCGGGCAAAAGCTGTTGCAATGGTTCGCCCTCATAGACCAGATAATACGTACCGTCCGACTTGGCTAAAATATAGGAAGTTTCGAATGTGATGTAAATTTCTCCTATCAAGTCCTCCGCTGGCGGCTGTGACACAGGCTGCAACACGACCGAATAGGACGCCGTGAACAGCGCAAGCAGCATCACGATGAAAACGGCTGTGGGAATGCGCCTGCGCTGATGCCCTTGGTGCAGAACCAGTTGGAACCGTTGCTTTAGGATGGTTTCCTCGGGGATTCCGCAAAAACCAGTCTGCAACGTTTGATGGACGTTCGACAGCGGAAGCTTTTCCATCCGCGACAGAACGGCCAGGACAGTCTGCAAATACGCCACCTTTTCCCCGTCCCGCATATTCTTGGTCACAGCCAGATCGCATTTATACTCCAAAATGCTGTCTAAGTCCTTCTGCAATAGATAAACACAGGGATTCCACCACATCAAGCAACAGAGAACCCGAACAAACAGCTTTGTCCAAAGATCGCCGTTGGATAAATGGGTCAATTCATGAGACAGGATTCCCAGCAATTCCTGCTCGGGAAGATTTACACACATCTGCGGAAGTAAAATTCTTGGCCTGATCAATCCAACCAACATAGGTGTCGAAACGGCGGACGATATGATTAACTTAACTTTTTGATTGCGCCGATGAGTGGGGCGCAATTCTTTCAGGTATTGTGCCATGTCTTGGCACTCTACGGAAGTAATCGCCTTCACTGTGCGGCTATCCCGGAAAAGGCGCAAGCACAATCTAAGGCACAAGGCAACGCTCCCCCCGGTCCAAATTCCTAGAAGCACATACATACAGGGAACGGGCTTGCCGCCAACTGTGAACCAAGGCTCACGGAGAACGGCTTGAAGCCACGGATAAAAAGAGGTTGACCCAACAATGTGCGCAAAGGAGGTTTCAATAGGAGCAACCAGTCGAAACACTGTTAAAACCAGCAAAAGGATCAGGGGGAGAAGCTGGCCACAGATAACAAGGCTGGTTTTACGCTGCAATACTGTACCAATCAATATGAATACGCTGAACCAAAGAACCGCCATGAAGAATGAGTATAGAGAAAAAATCATTCCTTTAACGTCCTTTTCTTTTCGTCCAAAATCTGTTGCAGTTCATTCAAAGTCGCTTCGTCAATTTGAGCATCCTTTACCATAGCCGCAAATACCCCCACAAAGTTGACTTGCCCGGACGTTGCGTCTTTCGGAAACCGTTGGCTTAACTCCTGGGCCGTGTACGCCGCTCTCGTAATCGCAGCGGCAAAGGTTCTGCCATAATTCTTTCCGGTTTGCTTGAAACCGTCTACTCGTATCACCTCCTTTTTCAAAAGACTGTTCAACAGAAGATGGATCGTGCTGGGTTTCCAGGATTTATTGGGGGACAGATTAATGATTTCGGTCCGTGTCAGCGCGCGATCCTCAGTCCACAATAGGTCCATAACCTCTAATTCATTCGGTGATAACATAAGCCTTTGACCTCACGTTGTAATTTTAATAGTATTATACGCTTTTAATTTAATTTGTCAATTTATAATATTATTTATTTACAAATAAAGAATTATATGATATATAATTATATAAGCAAAAGCAATAGTACTTATCAAGAGACAAAACCAACCGTCCCATACCACCGAGGGCATGAAAGGAGCAGACCGATGCAGTAAGTAAGTGAATCGCCCCTATTCCAACGTACCTTCCCAAACCACTTTATGACAAATAGAAAGGAAGTATTTAAAATGACGAAAAGGAGAAATCACGCATGAAAAAGCACGGCCAATTTTTCAGTGGGATGGCGGCTATGGCGCTGCTCGGGCTGCTAACGACAGGGGCCTTGGCGGCGACTGACCAAGTGGCCTTCAATCAAGCTGGCATTCGGATGTTTGGCAATGCCGAAGTACAGGTGGGCGAAAATATCGTCGCCCCCAATGGTCAGGAGGTTCCCGGTGTCATCACCTACACAGACGCCAGCGGCAATACCACCAACTATTTGTCTGTACGGAAGGTAGCGGAGCTGTTTGACGCGCCGGTGTCTTGGGACAGTGCTACCAACAGTGTGGTTCTTGGCCGCAGTACAAGCCAAAAGTCCGACGTTCAAGTGACAACGGGTTCTGAGGGTGATGGCGCTGCACAGTTGCCCACCACACCAAAAATCGGCGCTGTAGCTGGGCCTTTCACGGAAGTTGCCCCCGGAACCACAGTAGCCGGGAGCGGCGCAATGGTTTGGCTGAACAGAGCATCCATCCAATCGGACACAGGAATCCGGCAGCGATTCTCCTGCGTACCCGGCGGCGTGGTGGAGCTGAGTGTGACCAACAACGGCACCACGGACCAGACCATGAATGTATACCGCCCTATCACCGTCAGCGAGGGAGGCATGGAAACATTCCAGTCCATCCGTATCCCAGCGGGCAAGACTTTGACCCGGTCGTTCCAGGTCAGTGCGGACGCGACGGCTTTGACCCGTGTTCTGGAAATGAACGTGGACAGCGGCGCAGTTCCGGGTATATCCGATTTGGTCATTACAGCAAAAGAGCACCTGCCAAAAACGAAGTAAATGTAACAAACAGCCGCACACTCTGTCGGTGTCAGACAGTGTGTGCGGCTGTTCTGTATCAATAAATGCGGCCATACTTTGGACACATTTATTGATACGATTTTAGAATCCGAAACGGACTGTATGATGTCAAAAAACGAAGCTCAAATTGGAGCTGTTGACAAAGTGTCTTTTTCATCCTCAGATAGCCCCTGAGGCATAAAAAAGCGGTGCACAGTGCAAGTCTAACGAAATCTCCGAGTATGAGGGGGTGTTCTACATTGTCCCGGAGGACCTGAAGTCTGCCCGCCGCTACGACCCATTCCCGGATTTTAGCACCCTATTGCCATCCAGCAAGTGTCTTTCCGCGTGTCTGCTAAACCGTTCACGCTTTTGCGTCGAGCAGTCCTTGTGGCTGCTCGGCGCTTTTCTATATTTCACGCAGAACTTCGGGACAAAGTGTCCCAAGGGCTGGGGCGGCTGTCCCGGCTGCCGCTCTCCGCCGAACTCCGTTCAATTCGCAATTTACCCCAAATTTTGAACGGAGGAAAATTAAATGGCAACTATCAATTTGCGGGAGTTTTACCCGTGGTATATAACGGACGAAATGATGGAGGTCACTGACGAAGTAGCCGCAGAGCTGCGAGCCGATAAGCTGTATGAGGTTGCCCATCGGCGGCGGCTCACCCGCAACAAGGCGCAGTATTCCCTCGACTGCGACGATGGGATCGAATATTCGGCCTGCCTGCATGAGCCGACACCGCAGGAGCTGCTGGAGCGCATCGAACAGTTCTGCCAGCTGTGGAACGCACTCAATTCTCTGCCCGAGGTACAGGGCCGTCGCATCGATGCCTGTATCATTCTCGGAAAGAGCTGCCGAGAGGTGGCTAAGGCCGAGGGCGTGGACAAGAGTGCTGTGCGCCGTTTCGTCCTGTCCGGTTTGGAGTGCATGAAAAAGTATTTGAGAAAAAATCTTTAATCGGCGTCTCCATTTGGCTCTTTTTTGTCCTTGATATATGAGAGATTCTTTTTATCTCTCTGCAACTGAACAGCGGCGGCTCCCAGCATAGCTCGGGGAGCCACGCGGCGGGTGCGCGGTGACTTCCTCCACGGGAACGAGCGAACAACACCAGCGCCACAAATGGGATTGGCTATCCCACGGCCATGATCCGCCACAGGGCAGGCTGGCCGCCTGCCCCTCCGGGGGCCGCCGCAACTTTCCGAGGGAGCGCCGTGCGCTAAATTGCTGTCTTATGACGGGCCAAACAAATCCGCACGGCGCTCCTAATTTTTAATTACAAGGAGGCGCACACCTTGAAATACGATCCCGTACTTGCTGCTCTACTTTCCCAGCCGTGGAGCAACGGCGCTTGCCGCGGATATGTTATCTATGCAATGGAGGATTGCGGCTTTTCTCCCGAGGACATCCGGCGCGTGGTCGGTGAACTCCATGATGTATTTGATATGCGCGGTCTGGAGGATGCCGAAGCACATTACCAGAACAGCCCCTATTGACTACGAGGCATTTTGTCCCAAGGTGAGGACAGACCAAAGGGCGGCAACCGCGAGGGTGCCGCTCTTTGGCGTTTCCCCACTGGACAAGGGGAAAACGGCTGATATTGATGCTTTCGATTACGGAGGGAGGGCAACATGACCGATACCAAACGCACCGAGGAATACATCTACCAAGTGGATAAAATTAAGTTTATCGTTACGCCTGTCTACAAGGAAACGGGCGAGCTGTTGCGGGATATTCTTTTAAAATTGATGCTGGCGGATTTGGAGCCGGTATAGGCCATTCCATCGACATCCTTAACAAAGGCGTCGGACAGAGGTATAATATAGGTAGGATAAACCTCTTGTTTGACTGCCGGAAAGGAGAATGTTTTGAAACAGTCAAACAACAAAAATCACGCCACGGGGACAGCCGCTCTGTACTGCCGCTTGAGCCGTGACGATAATATGGACACGGAGTCCAACAGCATTTCCAATCAAAAAAAGATACTCCAAAAGGCCGCCAAGGAAAAAGGTTATACGGATACCTTGTTTTTCGTGGATGACGGCATCACAGGCACGACCATGAAACGCCCCGGTTATCAGAAGATGATACAGGCAATCGAGGCGGGCTACATTTCGGCGGTGTTCGTGAAAGATCTGTCCCGGCTGGGGCGCAATTATATTGAAGTTGGCAGGCTGACCGAAGAATATTTCCCGCAGCACGACATTCGATTGATTGCTGTTTCAGATGGCGTGGACAGCGACGAGGGCGAAAATGATTTTACTACGTTCAAAAACATAATGAATGAGGTGTTCGCATAAAGAATGGTGCAAATTTAAGCATCAAACCCAAAGGCAGTATTATCAAAAACAGAAGCAGCCGACAGATCCTCGTACTGAGCACCTGCCGGCTACTTTTGTGTTAAGTGGCGAATCTGAGTTATCTCGAAAGATACCATTTGCTTTTGCTGAACGCCCAAAAGCCCAATACTGCACCTACAAAGTTGAGCAATATATCATCAATATCAAACGATCCAGCCATGGTAAATAATTGAATCAACTCGATTGAAGTAATGATAGTCAGCATGCAAGCTACAAATAAAGAGAATGACTTTATTCGAGGGAATGTAAGAGGGATGAGAATTCCACTCGGAAACATCATGGCAATATTGCCACCTATATTCGCAATTGCAAGAATTCTAGCATTCACTGAAAAGGTGTTATCTATTAGGGAATTGAACATCTCAGCAACTGTTTTTAGTGGTACTAACTGCACATTTCGTTTGATGTAGTCCCAGTATAAAGTTGGATTGCCTGTCCAATAGTGTTTTCTGCAAAGAGTAACCAAAATTATCAGAATACTGTATGTAATTAGCAATATGAATGATAATATCTTACATTGCTTTTTTATCATGCTCGGCCTTATCACATCATATGCTTATCTGGAAACATAACAGTCCCCCCAAATCTGGCATGCTCCGTCATAGACAGAAATATAAAAGCAGTATTTTTTACTTGTACTCAAATTAGAAAAGGTTAACTCTTCGCTGTAAAAGGTACCAAAATTGTAATGCCAAGCACCTTCTTTGGTTTCCTTAATATATCCCCCTGCAATATCGTAAACGCCAACAAGAACTTTCCAAGACGGGGATGAACCATCCAGCGGTTTGTTGCCGCGTACATTCCATGAAAAAGTCAATTCTCCGTCACTGTTGGGATAAAAATAATAGTTTGTGTAGATTCCCGTTCGAATATTGTTGAGAAATCCTTCATATGTACCCGTACTCAAATCATACAAAGTTGAAGGAACACTAGTTCCACGCGTTGCTGCTGTTTCGGTCAAATAGTCATCATATCCCATAGCCATTGCCGCTTCATAACTATCGGGAAATCCGATAGTTGCATTAGGCGGTTGTAATGCACTCGCATTAACACCAAGTGCAAAAATCATACATAAGGTCATAATAACGCAAACAGATTTTTTCATTTCAGGTCTTTCCTTTCATTTCTATTGTGTGGTTTAAACAAACACGTTGGTAGCATAGATATACTTCGGACTGGTTGAAGTCATTTACTGCATAATGATCACCTCACAAAGAACAAGTTTTCTGCCTTTGATCTCACGGACATGTATTCGTGACGGAGACGGAGGGTTTGGCCGCTCCATTCACGGAATAGCTCAGAGTCAGCGCGTAGCTCTTTCCGCTCTTGACGGCACACTGGCCGGAGACAAAGACCGACCCGGTTCCAGAGCCGCTCCATGAGTCCACATAGGTACTCCCCTGATAGAGGGTCAGCGTGGCGTACAGGTCGTCGCTGGTGCTTGTGCCTTTGCAATTCACATAACAGCTTGCGGTCGTTCCGCTGAAGGATAGGGTGGGACGGTTGCTAACAGCCCGTAGCTGCGCCGCCTGAACAGAAATCGATAACACCAGCAACAGCAGTGCCGCCAAAGAAAACATACGTCTCTTCATCAAATACACCTCCTCTCCGCGTTGGTTAAGGCTTCCATTTTTGCCTTTACACCATTAACGCTTTGAGGAGGTGCATTTCTTACATAATTTTTAAAAATTCTGTGAGAAACATTTTATTTTGTCGATTCTTTCAAAGCAACGCTCTCCGCTATGTGCAAAATGGCGGATTCATCAAGAAAAGCGTCTACTGCAAACTGGAGATTCGCGCTTGGATCAATCCAAGTGAGCGTATTATCGTTCTTTGGATCAAGCGATAAGAAAATTTGACCGTTAAAGCCGTTGACCGTGATATCCCGCACCTCCACACCTTCTGTTAAAATGTCAAGCGCGGAACCCTGCTGCATATACGAATAGTCGAACCGCAGCCACTGGCCTTCCTCATTTTTGTAGGTCACGCAGAAGTATTCCGGCATTTCAATCCGTTCGGTTTCCACATAGCCCTCCGGCAGCGCGGTGATTTCATACTTGGGCAGTTCTCCGGAAATTTGCTCCCCGGAATAGCGATAGAGGATGTACGTCTCGTACCACTCCGTCACCCAATGGATCACGGCGGCGCGCACGGTGGGACTGACCACCATCAGCGTCCCCAAAGACAGAGAGCACACTAAGAGAATTGCCGCCGCCGTCTGCACGCACTTTTTCCAAAGAGGGCGAACGCGGCGCTTTGCCCAACGCTGTGGATTTGTCAGCATGGCGTTCATCTGCCGCTGAAAGCGAGGGGATACGGCGACTGACTTCGTATCAGATAGTTCCGCCGCAAATTCAACGGCAGCAGCGTCTAAAAAAAGCTCCCGCAATGCGGAACGCTCTGTATCGTTTGTCATCGTTTATACTCCTCTCGCAGTTTTTTGATTAAGATTGCCCGCCCCCGATGAATCCGCGTGTTGACGGTTGTTTCCTTTAAATGAAGCGCCGCAGCAATTTCTTTTGTACTGCGCTCTTCTACAAAGCGCATCTCCAATACCGCGCGGAATGTATCCGGCATTGTTTGGATTATCTCAATAATCGACTTTCCATCACCGTCTCCAACGGCGGCTGTTTCGTCGGCAAAAGCATCCTCGAGGGGCAGTTCTTCTTTGCGCTTTCGCAGAATTGTAATTGCTTCGTTCCTCACTATGATGACGAGGTAGGCGCCCCTTTTCTTACAGGCAACCTCCAGAATTTTTGAAAAGTTTTGCACCGCCTTCAACCAGACATTTTGGACGGCATCCTCCGCGTCCTGCTGGCTTTTCGGAAAATAGCGCTGGGCAACCCGCAGCATTGCGTTTCCGTACTGATTGTAAAGCTCTAAAAATATCTGCCGTTCCGCATCGGATTCCAGCATGGATAAGAAAATCAGCATCCGACTTTCTCCTCTCTGTAACGCTTATCTGTCGAAAATCAAGACGCCTTCAGCCAATCCACAAACTCCTGCAAGCTGATCTCCCCGGCATCGCACTTGGCTTTTTCGTCCCTCGCCTTTTCGCTCCAAGCGTAGAAATCCTCCTGCTCAATCTTCCCGGCCTTAATCCAGCCAAATCGCTTTTTGTACTCCCGGCGGTAGACCTTAAAAACATCATCATCCTTGCGCTTTTCCGTCCAAGCCTTGATGGCCCCCACATCTCTGCAAGTACGCCCCTTATCGTCAATGGGACGATTGCAGTATTCCGCATCCGACCGCCCGGAGAGGGCAAAGTACCGATTGCAGTTTTTGCAGATGCGCACAGGCTGTTCCTGCTTCACGAATTCCCGGACAAAGTAGTCGATGATGTCATAGATGTTCTTGGGATATAAAACCTCGGTAAAGGTTTTGCGGTCAATGACCTCAAAGCGCATGGGCTGGGGCTGAAACTGAAAGGTATTCAGTTGGTCACTTCCACGGTAGTTATAGTACCGCACCATCTTTTTCTGCACCGGTTCCTTCGGGCTGGTGTCCAAGTCCAGTACATGGGCAAAGAGTGTTTTAATCTGCTCCTGCATGGTGCTGACGGTGGAAGGAATGTGTGTCAACTCCTTGCGGGGCAGCAGGTCGGTAATATTTTCATAATTCTGCCGTTTTGCCTGTTCCAGCCTGTCCCGCCATTCCAGACGAAGCAGCTCAAAGTAAATGTGTTTGGGGGCTATGGTGTCCAGCACCGCCAAAACCTCCTCCGCATACCGCTGTTCCTTGGAGGAATACAGTTCCAGGAGCGACTTGCCCATACCGTCAAACAACTCGCTATATACCCAAACGTCCAAATAGAGCAGCTCCATCAGACTTGTCCCAAAGGGCAGGTCTTTTTTCTTTTTCTGCTCATTTCCATATTCAAAATACTCTTTGCCATCTGCGACCCAAACCCTGTATGTGTAACGCATCCTTTGTCACCTCATCCGAACGACTTAATATTAAAATAATTATACATTAGTCTTTACAAGATTGCAAGGCTTTGCTACTATATAATCGCAGACTGACTATTAAATATTTTATCAGTTAGTCGTTTTTGGAAAGGAGATGATGCCTATGATTTCCGAATAGCAAAAGCCGCCACTCCACGGCAATGGAATGACGGCTGGTGAAACCGAAGCGGTTTCAAAAATTGGTTGCTCTCATTGTAACCCAAGGAGAGCGGAAAAGCAAGGGAGCATTTGCGGGGTTGGAGTGCACTCACTACCCTTCAGGGTAGGCCAGCATATTGTTTGTATTGACAGCGGGCTTTCGCCCGCCGCCAATACAAACAGCTGGTCGGGGGCGCTGCCCCCAAACCCCCGAAAGTTGCGCGCACTTCTGCGGAAGTGCTGTTACCGCCTATTGGCGGCGCAACTTCAAAGGGGGACCAGTCCCCCTTTGAATAACCCCCTGCTCTCCGAGGGGCAGGAACGAAAAAAATGCAGGAGGTATGCCATGAAAAAAGACAAGATGTTTGCCATGCGAATGAGTACAGCGGACTATGACCGCATTCAGAATAAAGCACAGCTGTCAGGAATGACCATGACGGATTTCCTCACCCTCTCCGCACTGGGTAAGGAAATCATTGTGGTGAATGGCTTGGACGCTGTTACCGTACAGCTGAAAGCCATCGGGAAAAATCTGAACCAGCTGACCGTGCTTTGCAATATGGGCAGGATTACCTGCCCCGACCTCACCGAAATAAAACGGAGCTTCGGAGCGGTGTTTGATTCCATCTGCGGCTTGATGGACAAAGGGGCGTGAGCCTATGGCAATCGTTACCGCCATCAAGGAAAAAACGCAGAGTCGCACCTCCATGAAAAAGGTGATGGATTATGTGGCGCAGGATTATAAGACCCTTTTTCAAAACGAAAACGGCGAGCAATGCAGGCTGCTGTCCGGGCAGAACTGCTGCGGAGAAACTGCCTTTCAGGAATTTATGGCTACGAAAAAGCAATACAGAAAAGAAAGTAAGGTGTTCTTTTACCAGTATGTGCAGAGCTTCAAACCGGACTGCGGCGCCACACCGCAGGAAATCCACCAGATGGGGATGGAACTGGCCAGACGGTTTGAGGGCTACGAAGTCCAGATTGCCACCCACATCGACCGTGACCACTGGCACAACCACCTGATTGTCAATTCCGTCAGCTGCGAAACCGGGTTAAAGCTGCAATTTAATGAAAAGGATTTGGAGCAGCTACGTACCCTCTCCGATGAAATCTGTGAGGCACATGGCTTGGAGATTTTGAAGCCCTATCAAAAGCCCGCCATGAAACCGATGGGTGCGGGAGAATACCGCTCGGCTGTCCGGAGTGGGAGCTTCAAATCCCAGCTGATGAATGCCATTGACACGGCACTTGAGAAAAGCCGTACAAAGGCCGAATTTGCCGTCTGTATGGAGGAAATGGGCTATGGGGTAAAGTGGATGCCCCATCACAAATACATCATCTACAAAGCCCCCACAGGCCAGCGGTGCAGGGACAACAAACTCCGCGATGAAAAATATCTGAAAGAAAGGATGGAACAGCACTTTGCCCAATTTAAACGAACTCAAGGCCTTGAACAAGCCGCAGGAGATACCACAGAAGCTGACCACGCCCTATCTGCCGCAGGTCAGCGCCATTCCGACCGAGGAATGGGATGCCATGCTGAGCAGCCAAACGGTGCTGCTGGAGCGGATGGCAGCGCTGGGACAGTATATCTCGACTCTGCCGACCACACCGGAAATCGAGAAAGCCATCCGGGATTACTGTCAGGGGATATACGACAATCAGGGAGACATGCTGTGTCGGGTGATCAACGACCAGCACAGGAGGATTTCACAGACAGTGAACGACAAGATAGACAAGTCACAGGACAACTTGAAATGGCAGCTGCAACAGGGCTTCAAGGAGCAGACGGAGCTACTGGGGCACCGGGATGTGCTGCCGTGGAAGCTCAAAATCAAGTGGACAGCCATGGCTGCTCTCCTCGACAGTGTTCTATACCTTGCTAAGTCTGTTGAAGATTCTATGAATCCCTATGACCCGGAAGCCGAACGGCAGAAATACGCACAGGAGCGTATGCGCCGTAAATCCGGCAAAAAGAAAAAGCAGAAGCACGGTTACAGTCCTCAGTACAAGCAGGACATGGAGCAAAGCATATAGGAGGTGTTTTTTTTTGCGTTTACTTTTCGTGATTTTTGGCGCAAACTCTGGGTGCTGGGGCAAGACGACCATGCGGAATTGGATCTTGACGCCCTTGCCGCCGATTGGCAGGCGGCAAACCGCAGTCGAAAGTCCACGTCCTACCGGGAGGTGACCATCGGAAAGGTGCTCTACCGGCTTACCAGTGTGTTCGAGGGCAGCAAGGATCTTGACAAAACCATGGAGCGGCTGGCGATTCAGAACGCAATTGATCCATATAAACCGCAGGAAAAAGCATAGTTTCTTCGGATTGTCTGGACTGTCGGCAGCTGTTGCGGTATACTCAGGCTGATAATACTGCCGACAGTCTGGGCTTGCGGAAAGTGAGGGAAAATGTTAAAAGTCCAACAGAATTACAAGGTCGGCATCTACGTCCGCTTGAGCAAGGATGACGAGCGGGCGGGAGAATCCGTCAGTATTGAAAACCAGAAATTGATGCTTACCAAATACTGCGAGGAGCAGGGCTGGAACGATTATTCCGTGTATTGTGACGATGGGGTCAGCGGCACGACCTTCGACCGCCCCGGCGTTTCCAAGCTCATTGAGGATGCGAAAGAGGGGCTTATCAACCTAATTCTGGTCAAGGATTTGAGCCGTTTCGGAAGAAACTACATTCAGGTGGGGCAGTTTACGGATTATCTGTTTCCCATGATCGGCTGCCGCTTCATCGCCCTGAATGACGGCGTGGACACCCTCCACAACGACAACGACATTATGCCGTTCCGGAATCTGTTCAATGAGTTCCAGAGTAAAGACACCAGCAAGAAAATCAAGGCGGTCAAGCAGGCGCACGCCAAAATGGGAAATTACCTCGGCTGTTATGTGCCCTATGGGTACAAGGCACACCCCGATGACAAGCACAAATTTGTCATGGATGAGTACGCCGCCGGGGTAGTACGGAAGATGTTTGCGTACCGCAGACAGGGCTTCGGATTCCGCAAAATCGCCCGGCTGCTCAACGAGGAACACATTTTGCCGCCGAGAGATTACTATTATCAGGAAAAAGGTGTTGAGAGCAAGGGATACCGGAATCACCTCTGGAATGATGTTACGGTGAAAAGTATGCTGCGCAGCGAGGTCTATATCGGCCACATGGTACAGAACAAGCGGGGCACCCTTTCCTACAAGAACAAAAAGCAGGTTGATAAGCCCAAAGAGGATTGGATCAAGGTGGCGAACACCCATGAGCCGATCATCGATATGGACACTTGGAACGCCTGTGCGGAGGTTGACGCAAGGAACTACAAACCCCGCCCAACCAAGGACAGTGAAATCAGCCTGTTCGGTGGGCTGCTGAAATGCATGGATTGCGGCTTCAAAATGCGTTACAGTCAGGAAACCCACACCTATCCCAAGAAAGGCAAGGTCAAGTACATCTCCTATTTCTGCGGCAGTTACGCCCGAAGCGGCAGAAGCGCCTGCTCGGCGCATATCATCTACCTGAATCCGCTGTCGGAGCTGGTACTGGATGATATCCGCCACCGGGCAAAGCGGGTGCTGGAGGACGAGGACAGGGTACGCCGGGAGCTTCTGGAGCAGAAAGCCAAGCAGAGCGACCGTCAGCTGAAAGCCGATAAATCCACCCTCAAGGCCACAGAAAAGCGCCTTGCGGAGCTGGAGAAGCTCACACAGGCGCTGTACGAGGACAAGGTGCTGGGCACCGTTCCCGAAGCGGTGTTCAAGAATCTGATGGTCAAGTATGAAGCAGAACGTGTGGAAAAGCAGATGCTGGTACAGTCCCTGAAGCAGAAGATTGCCGATACCGCTCAGGATGAGCGTGACATTGAGCAGTATGTCGCAAACATCAAGAAGTATGTGGCGGTGGAGCAACTTGACCGGGGAATGCTTCTGGAACTTATTAAGTACATTGAAATCGGGGAGCGCAAGGAAAAAGACGGTCAGAAGTACCGGGACATTGTGATTCACTACAATCTGGTCGATAAGGCAGGGTAAACCCTATACCCTGCTTTATGCGAAGATTACTAACGAGTATTACGCCAAGGACATTTCCAAGAAGCGCCGGATCGTTAACAAAATGAAAGGCAACTCCGGCGTTCCGCTTTCACAGCCGCCCTATGGGTATCTGAAAAATCCAGACGATCCCCGGTTTTGGGTGGTAGACCCGGAGGCTGCCGCTGTGGTGCGGCGCATCTATCGCATGGCGCTTGAGGGCTACGGCCTTGCGGAAACGGCAGCGGCTCTGGAACAAGACGGGATTTATAATCCCACCTACTACTGGCGCAGCAAGGGTACAAACCGCAGTGGCTCAAAAAGCACGCTGGAGCCTACCAAGTGGGGGCACACCACGGTCAAGAAAATTCTCGGCTTGCAGGAATACTGCGGCGATGTCATCAACTTCAAAAGCTACTCCAAGTCCTACAAGATGAAGCGCCGCATTGAAAACCCGGAAGAAAACCGGGCGATCTTCCTCAATGTGCATGAGGCCATTATTGACCGCCCTACATGGGAAAAGGTGCAAGCCCTCAAAAGCGGCACGCGGCGCAAGAGACCGTCGGTCACACAGAAGCCCAGCGTATTCTCCGGGCTGTTGAAATGCCCCGAATGTGGCGGCAATCTCAACTTCCATTTCAACCAAGGCAATCACGACATCAAGTTTTTCAGTTGCCAAAACCACAATTCCGGGCTTCGTAAATGCTCCGCTACCCATTATATCCGGCTGGACTTTTTGGAGCAAGTGGTGCTGTATGAGGTCAACCGTCTGGCCTGCTTCGCCAATGAGTACGAGGGCGACTTTATTAAGGCCATGATGGGGCGCTCCGCAAAAGTCGCTGAAAACGACCGGGAGCGGAAACAGCGGGAGCTGGATGGACTGCTGGCACGGGACAAGGAGCTTGATACGCTGTTTGAACGGCTTTATGAGGACAATGTGTGCGGCAAGATCGACGATGCCCGGTTCTCCAAAATGTCTAAACGGTATGAGCAAGAGCAGGGCGAGAATGCTGGAAAGGTCAAGGCGCTCAAGTTGGAGCTGAAAAAGACCGAGGGCAAGCGAATGGATGTTGACCAGTTTCTTGAAAGCGTCCGGCGGTACACCAATGCCGCAAAGGTCACAAAGCGCATGGTGACGGAACTGATCGACCACATTGATGTGTATCATGCCGAAAAGGATGAGAACGGCGTTGCCACCCAGCGAGTCACAATTTTTTATAACTGCATCGGCGCGTTTGATGTGCCGGATCGCCGGAAAATCCCCGAGGTTGATATTCTCATGGAAACGAGAAAAGGCGTAGCTGTCAACTACGCCCCGGCACAAACTGCTTGATTTAATTTTGCGTATAAAAAAGCAGAGTGTCCTTAATAAGATCCTCAGATCCTATAAGGACACTCCACATGGTCCGAGTGACAGGGTTCGAACCTGCGGCCTGATGGTCCCAAACGTGTGTCTGAACCTTCGTCTGCACCTCAACTGCACTCTTTGGCGATTTCCGCAGTAAAGCGGCTTCCTCTTTGGCGCTCTTTTGCCCTCACTACTCCCATCGTTACTTTCGTATTCTGGGATTGGGTTAGGGATGGATTCTGTATATTAAAAGATGTGCGGCGGGAATGGAAGAGATGTTTACGCTCAATCAGATAGATTTTTTTTGGGGCCGATATGACCATATCTCGGGCCTTCACAGCGACACGAATTTTGTCGCGATTTTTTCAGTGAAAACCCGGTCATGTTCCACAAACAGGATGGTGGGCTGGCAGGAGAGCAGAAGCGCCTCGATCTGCATCCTGGAGATGACATCCACAAAGTTGAGCGGCTCATCCCAGACCAGCAGATTGGACTCCTCGCAAAGGCTCTTGGCGATCAGAACTTTTTTCTTTTGCCCGCCGCTGAACTCCGCCATGTCCTTTTCAAACTGGACCCGCTCAAAATCCAGCTTGCGCAAAATGGCTTTGAAAAGGCTCTCGTCGATGCCGCCCTCTCGGGCAAGATCGGACAGGCTCCCGCGCAAAAACGACGTATCCTGGGAGACGTAGGAAATCTTCAGCCCGCCAACCTGTAAGTTGCCTGTATACGGGATGTTCTGCCCGCAGATCAGCTTCAGGATGCTGGATTTTCCGCTGCCGTTCCGGCCCTGCAGCGCAATGCGGTCCCCACGCTCGACGGTGAAGGAAACATCGCTGCAAACGGCTTTTTCGCCGTACACAATGGAAACATGGTCGAGAGAGACAAGCCGCGGAGCGCGGTAGGGGAGCTGAGACACCTTTAACGCATCGGCTTGCTCGATGTTCCGGAGCAACCGCGACTTCTCCTCCATCGCCTCCTGCCTGCGCTGGGCAATCGCCTTGGAGCGCTGCATCATTTTGGCGGATTTGTGCCCGATATACCCTCTGTCCGGACGCAGTCCGGAATTCTTGGTTCCAAACTTTGTCTTTTCCACCGCGTCCGCCCAGCCTGCCTTTTCCCGCGCACTGGCCTCTAGTCTGACGATTTGCTTTTTCAGCTTCTCATTCTGCGCCGCCTCAAAACTGTCCTGCCGTTTCTTGTTTTCAAACCAACTGGAAAAATTCCCCCGTTGCAGTTCAATATTGGTTTTGTTGATGGACAGAACGTGATCCACGCACCCGTCCAGAAATGCCCGGTCGTGGGAGACGAGAAGAAAACCCTGCTTGCTCCGGAGATACCGGCTGACCCGCTGGCGGCCCTCCGCGTCCACGTGGTTTGTCGGCTCGTCGATGAGCAAAAAGCGGGACTCACCCACAAACAGCACCGCCAGCAGCGCCTTCGTCTGCTCTCCGAAGGAGAGCGTATCAAAGGAACGCTCCAGCGCATCCTCGGAGACGCCCAGAAGACTGAGCTCGCGGATCAGCTCCCAGTTCTGCGCCTCCGGGTTGACGGAGTGCAATACCTCCTCCGTGGGACGGCTGCGGTCCTTTACCGGAAACGGGAAGTATGCGAAGGGAACGGACGCGGAGATACTGCCAACGTACGGATACTCACCCAGCAGAAGCTTTAGAAATGTGGTTTTCCCTCTGCCGTTGCGGCCGATAAAGCCCAGTTTCCAGTCGGTATCGAGTTGGAAGCTGACGTCCTCGAAAACGTTGTCGTAGCTGCCGGGATAGGCGAAGGTAAGGCCCTCGACTTTGATCTGAGACATGGTTTTGTCCTCCCATATAGAAAATGGCTACAAGAAAGTTACTTCTTGCAGCCATCACACAGAAAGACAAAGCCCGCCTATAGGCATGGCAATTCCGTGAGCGCTCAAAAAATGCGTAACTTCCCTGCACAGGCATGACAAAACGGCGGCTGAAGCCGCTCACGGTTTTCATCATAGCCAATCAATCAGCAGGAAGCAATGCGCATTTTTTCAACTCCAATCTATATGAATCGAGGACAGTTTATCATTGCGGGACAGAAACGTCAAGGGGTTCATTTTCTGCCCAACTCGTTTTCGATCAACTGTCGGGACAATTCCATGGCCCGGATGGTGCCGTGAAAGCGCCTGTATTGCACGCTGGTCGGCTCATATTTTGAACGGGCTTTTTCGCATTTCCGGATGATCGAGGCCAGAGGCTCCAGGGCGACAGACAGATCCTGCGGGGAATATAGCTCTGTGCCGATGGCGAGCACCTGATACTCAGCGGGGCAGGCAATTTCGGCGAAGGCTAACCCTTCCTCCTTGCGCCCGCATTGACCGTGTACGAACAGATACGCTTTCTCTGCCGCGTCGCCGTACAACACGGCGGGGGTATTTTCAATTTAAAATCCGCGCTCTGTCATTTCCCGCACCACTCCAAGACCGGGCGCAGGTTTTCCACGCTGACCCGGCTGCCGCCGTGGAGAAGCAAGTCCAGCATATCCTGTTCGTCTGCCGTTTTGTCCTGTTTCGCCGCCAGTTTTTTGCCCACGGTACGCTTCATGGTGTTCATCATAAATTTGTAAATACCGTGGAGTTTATTGAGCTCAAAACCGCCCTGCAGGGTGAACAGCGGAATGTTCTCCGAAATGGCGTTGCTCTTACGCACTTCCTTGATCTGCGAGCCGCCGGCTCCCATCCCCACACCGCAGACCGCGGCAATTTTGTAACGCTCTGCCGCCTGCTTACAGCCCTTGACCTGACCTGCCATCAGCCAGCCGAGATAGATGATTTCAGCGCCGGCGGCAGGTTCCTTTTTTGCTGCGTCCAGAGAATAGACCGGCAGATTCAGATTCTCGCCCAGCAGTCCCGCGTACTGCGCGGTAAAGCCGGTATTGGAGGTATACACGATTGCGTTCATCATAGATTACTCCTTTTTCAGTATCCGCTTTAAGTTCTCCACGTCCAGCAGCAGATTCACTGTCTGGAAAGCGCCCTTATAAAATACCGCCCAGTTATTGAATACGCACGGCAGGTCCTTGGCCTGTTCCAGCGTATCGACCGGAACAAGGCTCAGCGGCATTCCCTGTTCTTCGCAATACTTCCGGACCGTCTCGACGCTTTGCCCCACATAGGGGCATTGCAGGTCGTAATAGATGGTCAGCCCCCGGCTCTCAATTCTGGACGTTCTGGCGCAATCGGTAAACCGCGGCGCCGTGCCGTCAAAGGAGAGGGTGAACAGCTCGTAGCCGCTGTCGGTGGAGTCCACCGCCTTGAAACCAAAGCTTTTCGCAAAGCTTTGGTCGGTCAGCCATGCTTTTTGCTTTTGCGCGCCCAGCATACAAACGCCGGATTTGCCCTTGGCTTTGGCGTCCGCGATGCAATACTCCATCAGCGCCCGTCCGTAGCCCTTGCCCTTGTAGGGGGCGGCCGCCCACAGGCAATAGATGTATAAAAAATTCTCGCCGGTAACAGGCACCCACGCAGTCTCCAGCGGCGCATATTCGATGAACACGCAGCCCTTGACATTCAGCTTGCGAAAGACATGGCCTTCTTGGAGTCGCTCAGACAGCCACTGCCGCTTTGCCTCCACGCCGGGATGAGGCTTTTTGCTGCGGATGATACAGCAAAGATGCTCCGTATCGAGATTTTCCGAGGTCAGGTTGATAAAATCAGGGCTTGCATTTTCCATGTCTACACCTCCGAATATTCCGGGCAGTCCGATTTCAAGAGGGCATACAGTGCCATATCCAGCACCTTGCCGTTTTTAACGGCATTGGCGCGCAGGATACCCTCGCAGAGAAAACCGCTCTTTTCCAGAATGTGGCAGGAGGCGGTGTTGTAGGCAAAGGGCTCCGCAAAGATGCGCAGAATATCTGTATTTTCAAATATGTATTTGCAGGTTTGCTTCACGGCGCTGGTGCCAAGCCCCTGCCCCCAGAACAGTTCTGAAATATAATATCCCATTTCGGCAGTGCGGGAATGAATGTTGTCCTTGCGAAAAACGCCAATACTGCCGATGGCCTTGTCGTCTACCGTGATGGCAAAGGCAAAGGTCGCGTTTTTATCGGCGCGAAGCATAGCGTCGATATAGTCACCGGCATCCTTTTGCGTGTATGGGCAGGGCAGACCGTCCCGCAGATTGTTTTGAATATTTGGATTGTTCAAAGCCGCCGCCAGATCGGCAGCATCGCTCATGCGCCATGCGCGAATATTGCAATTCATTCAATCACCTCTTCTTTACGGGGTGGCGGATCACCGTTTTCCACTTCTCCGGCGGGACCTTACGGGCGTCGGAGAGGTAGATTTCATGGTGAAGCCGCGTTTCCAAAAAGTCGTTTTCGTAGCCGTTCACCGCAAGAAACTCGTCCATCAACGCTACGGTGGCAGGCTCGTCATCAAAGGGACCCATGTGCAGGATCTGGACGCACAGGCCCTCGTCCAGCGTGAAAAGCTCCGCAGCGGAGCAGTCCAGCTTCTTTTTGCGTGTCGCCTCGCCAACCGCCCAGTCAAAGTCTGCTTTGGTCACAAAATCCGGCAGACGAATGACCGAGATCCAGTGAAACAGCGCCTTATTTTTGTAATCCACGCCGTCGATACCCTCCTGCCACCAGAAGCCCTCCAGCGGCGGCACCACGAAATCATAGTAGCCTTCCATGCGGTAGTCGCCCATCTTGCTCATCTTGATGGTGTAGGCCACGGCGTACAGCACTCCCACCGCCGCCTTATACGCGCCGCTCTCCTCATTGGGGTCGCCGGAACCGCGCACGGCAATGTAGTTTGCCTTCGGCACGGTCACGATTTCCGGCTTGTTCTTAGGAAGATAGAATTCCTTATATTCCTTTTTGAAATCAAACGCCATGGTACCCCTCCTCTACTTCTTTCGTCTTACTTTCGGCGCGGGAAGCTCCTCGTACAGGGCGCTCACCAGCCGCTCCAAAAATCCCCGATTGTCCACATCCTCAACCAGCTATAGTTTCTTCGCACCGTCATAGGGCAACTCGCGGCGCGACTTCGGCATCAGCGCCAGCGCCGCATTCTTCAGCAGAGCATAAAAGTTATCCGTAACCCGTTCCATGCTTCCAGTGGCCGGGTATTTCCACGGCAACTGCACGTTTTTTCCATTTTAGCACGCCGGCAGTTCGCGCGCAAGGATTGGAAACTTCTAAAAGAAGGGCCGGTATGCACGTGCTTGCGTACCGGCCCTTCGATGCTTGGGTATGTGTTATTCGATTCGGTCGAGCTGTCCGGCCTGAATGTAGGGGATATTACGCGCGATGCGTTCGTGCGGCCAATTCCACCACTGCATGGATTCCAGCTGCGCAGCGGTTTCGTCCGAAAACCGTCTGCGAATGGGCTTTGCGGGTGCGCCGCCCACAATGGTATAGGGCTCCACGTCCTTTGTGACCACGGCGCGGGCGCCGATGATGGCCCCGTCCCCGATGGTCACGCCCGCCAGAATCACCGCCTCGTACCCGATCCACACGTCATTGCCGCCGACGATGTCGCCCTTATTGTCCCATGCCTGCGTCACATCCGCCTTGTCCAGCCCCCATTCTTCAAAGAACAGAGGGAACGGATAAGTGGAGAGGGACCGCTTGGTATGGTTGGCGCTGGTAAAAAGGAATTTTGCGCCGCAGGCAATGGAGCAGAACTTCCCGATCACCAGCCGATCGTGATTGATGGGGTAATGATAGAGAACATTATTCTTCTGAAAGTCGCAGGGATCGCCCACAAAATCGTTGTACATCGTGTAGTCGCCGACCTCGATGTTCGGGTCGTCAACAACATTTTTCAAATAGACCGTCTGCTTGTCTCCCGTGCGGGGATAGATTGTTTTTTCCGGAATAGACATTGTAAACCTCCTGATTTTTTGATTTGTTATGCTATTCCGGTCATGCCAATGCAGCGCTTCACCGCGCACCACCTCTGCTTTCCATAAGGTTTTACAGCAAAATCCCTGCGGATCTCCTTTTATTCCACGGTCACACGGAATCGGCACTCCTGCGCGCCGGAGAGGACCGTGCGCATCTGCTCCACCTGAATTTTCTTCTCCGGCAGTAGTGTATTGAGCACATAAAGGATACTTTGCCGGGAGCACTCGCAGTGTACGGCTGCGGACGCAAGCCCCGCGTCCACCACCGGGCAGAGACAGCGCGGGTAGCCGATCTCGTAGACGCGGCCGCGCTCGATGATGTCCGCGAAGAAAAACTCTGACCGTCCGTATTTCTCGTATTGCAAATCCAAATCGCCGCCGCACTCGGCAAACTGCCGCTGCTGCTCTTTCAGGACATAATTCTGCACGCAGCCCACGGCGCAGGGGCGGTACAACTCCTCCCGCTCGCTCTGGGGCAGCTTTTCGATGCCGCTCTCCAGCGTATTGAAAAACGTCTGATTAAAGCGCTCCCATTCATTTGCCATATCAAGTTAACCTTCTTTCCTGTTTTTCATTTTTCCGCCGCCAGCGCAAGAAATTTCTTCTCCGACAATATCTCGTTGGTGACGTAATTTCCGTTATAAAAAAACGCGTAGTTTGTCCACGCCGCGGGCGCGTTTTGAGCCCGCTCCCGGTTCTCCAGCAGAATACTTTTGAACGGGATGCCCGCGTTCTTCGCCGAGCTTTCGATAAGCGGCACATATTTCGCCGTATAGGGACAACCTGCGGTATAATAGAGCACAAAACCGTTCTCGTCAATATGCGGCGTTTTGGCGCAGGGCCTGAACTGCGGCACAGGTGCGCTCTTGTCAAAGGGCAGATACAGCAGCGTGAAAAACGGCTCCGCCGTATCCGCCAGCCGGAAACCCTTGTAGGTAAGATACTTGGGATCTGATAAAAACGGCTGCTTTTTCTTTGATGCGATCACGCAAAGGCCGCGCCGCCCCTGCGCTTTCCCGTCGGCGATACAGCGCTCCATCAAGTCGTTTGCGTAGCCGTGGCCCTTGAGCGCACCGGACACCCAGAAACAATCTATGTAGAGATACCCCGCCGCCTCGATGGGAACCCACGCATACTCCGCCGGAAGGTATTCGATAAAGCATTTGCCGCGCTCTGCCGCCTTGAGAAAGACCAGTCCTTCGTCCAATCTGTCCCGCAGCCACGCCTTTTTGGCGGCCACCTGCGGGTCCTTATTACTGGAGATGGCGCAGCAGATATGCTCCCGCTCCAGATTTTCCGGGGTCAGTAGAATGTACTTCATAGGAATCTCCTTGTCGAAACAAAATACGAAAAGAACGCAGCGCGTATGCCTGCGATTCCAATATCAAACGGGAAATTGATAATCCACGATTTGTGCTCGCCTTATTCACCCATTGCTTTTCTTAAATCCGTAATATAAGTTGCTTGCTGCTTTTTAAGATACGCCTTTACAAATAAATTCATAATGGGATTAGCGGCTTCAACTTCTTCAGTAAATTGAATTTTTGTACCAGAGCCGTCTTTTGAAAAAAACCCAATCCAATGACCGTCCATATTCTTATTTTTCATATCAAATTCATAGCGTTCATAGGGCTTTTTGAGTGCAATCGTAAATTCAGTTTCAAATCCGTCTTTCGTAAATTCAGTAAAACGATTACCATCGTCAGATACTTCTATTTTAACGATATCACTGCGCCAGTCAAAGGCTGTGTTATCCGTAACTATATTCCAAACAGCTTCTATTGAACTATGGAACCTTGCAATAACGGTTGCTTTTTTCATTCTGCATCCCTTCGTTCTATATCAATAATCTCAATTTCAAATTCTGACTGCCTTTTATCCGCTTCTGACTGCCTTTTATCCGCTCTGTTCCCCGATTGTGTTTATTAGGAATCACGCCTGCGGCGCCGGCACTTCTCTTCTCTCACAGGCTGCTGGCAGTAGACCGTATTCTTTTTGTCCGCTTTGTGATGCTCCCGGCAGGAAACGCAATCGCCATGCCGCTGGCAGCGCATACGTTTGCAGGGGCAGTCCGCACGCTGAGTCACGCAGAGCATGGGCGTATAGCGGATGCCGTCCGTCGTCTGCTCCGCGTCTATCTCACAAAAGCCCAAACGTCGGTAAACCTCCACCGCATAGGGCGAGGAATTCACTGTCATCTGTTCGGCGGGATTCTCCTGACAGGCGCGGAAAAACAGCTGCCTTCCCACGCCATGACGGTGGTATGCGCCGCGCACAAAGAACAGCGCGATATGCGCGCCGCCGCTGCGGGTGGCCAAAATGCCGATGAGCGCGTCCCCATCAAGCGCGCCGTAGATGCGCAACTGAGCAAGGTAGTCCGGGTCGTGGATGGAGGCGTAAAATGCCTTTACGCCCTGCGGGGCGTAGTCCGGCACTTCAAACTTCTGAAAAACCTCCCACGCCAAATCCAGCGCCGCGCCGTACTCCTCTTTCGCAAGCTCTCGAATCTCCATAATCTCCCACCTCAACTAAATCTTCTTTTTCTGTTCCGCTATCTTTTGCAGCGTGCTCACGATATCCTTTAAAATCAGAGGTCGCATACTGTCGCGGTATCCGGTAAGGTCGGCATTTTTCAGCGCCTCTCGAATTCGGGAAATCAGGTTTGACTTCACCGTCGCGATTTCCGGCAGCGCCTGAATGCACTGTCGGGCTGTAATGGGCTTTTCGTCCGTAACATGGGCGAGGAAATCGTCAATCAAAGCATCATAGCGGTTTTCGCTGTCCCAGCGGGCGTTGGCAGCAAGAATGGAGATAGCCCGGTTCCGTACCAGCGAATTTTTATGGTGCAACAGCGCGACGAAGTCGTCGAGATACGGATAAAACCGGTCGCTCTCCCGGCTTTCCGCCGCAAGTTTATCCGCATAGGCGCAGGCGGACTTGGCGTCCTTGTCGGTCAGACGCTCAAGCAGTTTCTCTTGATCGGTCATATTTCCGGTCTCCTGAAAGGTGGTTTATTTTAGGAAGATGCCCCGGCAGTCGCGGTTCAGCACCGGAGAGTTTATGGTAATCACGAGTTCCTCCAGAGACGATAACAGCGCCGCAGGGCACAGGATGACACCTGCGGCAGTCAGCCCCAGCGCCGCATACAGAACCGGGAATGTGAAAATCAGCGCGCCCGTGGCCTTGTTCGCGTAAGTATGCAGGGCGGAAAAGGTTTGGCGTTTCACAAACCCGCTGGCATAGCCCGCAAGACGCAAAGCCGCGATGAAAGCGGCGCCGATCCACAGCCATATGGGAAATGGGAGATACCGCACGGCGAAAACTGCAATCGCCGCGGCAAAAAACAGATCTGCCACGCTGTCCAACTTCGCTCCGGCAGCGCTTTGCGTTTTCAGCCTGCGGGCCAGCGCGCCATCCATCAGATCGCTGATTCCACCGCACAGATAGCAAGTCCAAAAAGCGGTGGAGAATGGAGCGGCCAGCACCATTCCTACTGCAAACAGAAACCGCGTGAAAGTAATCACGTTGGCAAGATTTTTGATACCAATATTCCCTCGCACTTTTTTATCATTATACCATGTTTTATTCCTGGGATAAAGTCTCTTTGCAGTAGCTATTTTCCTCTTTCTGTGATATTGTCCGTATTGCAAAAGGAGGCGAGGACAATGCAGGAAGAATACACAGTCGGCGCGTGGGCAGAAATCTGGTTTGCGCGGAACGCCGGAAAGTGGCATGCCAGCACCGAGGGTGGGTATCGCAACCTGATTTTCCGGCACATCGTCCCCGGCATCGGGAAAATCAAGCTCGCCGAGCTGAAGCCACATCACATCAGTGCCTTTTATAAAGCGCTGGCGGAAAGCGGGCTTAGTTCCCGCAGTATCTGGTGCGTTCATCTGCTCCTTCGGCACTGTCTGGACGACGCCTGCAAGGATGGGTTCCTCGACGTCAATCCGGCGGACTTATGCGAAGTCCCGACCTCGGAACGCAGGCCTGCCATGCGGGTCCGGTCTGGACAGATTCGCCGTTATCTGGACGCGGCGGAGTGCGAGGGTGTGCTACCCATCATTTATATTGGACTTACCGTCGGCCTGCGGCAATGTGAACTGTTCACACTGCTGTGGGCCGACTTCAATTTACAGCACCGATATATTCTGCGGGGCAAGCGGCTGCTGACGCTGGATGAACAGGCCGTCTCCCTGCTGACTGCGGAGCATGAGCGGCACCCGGACATCCCCCATGCCTTCCTCAATCCTAAGACCGGTGAGCCGTTCCGTCTGCACGAGTTTTATTACCTGCACAGAAAGCTATTGGAACAGGCGCGGATGCCAAAGCTGGGCTTCCGCGATCTGCAAACGCAATGTATGGAGGGAAAACTATGACGATGAAGGAATGGGCGGCGCGGTGGATGGAAACCGACGTCCGCCCCAAGGTGCGCCCCACAACCTACGAGGCCAAGCGCTATGTCCTGCAAAACCACATCCTGACCAAGCTAGGCGACATTCCGCTCTCCGACTTGACCGAGGCGCAGATCTGCCGCTTTTTCGACGAGCGCAAACGCTTCGGCAGCCACCGTCCCGAGAGCGTGGAATACCCCGGCTTGAGCGAGGTTACCATACGCCACATCCATCGCTGCCTGCAGGAATGTCTCGACAGCACCGTCGCAGCCAATCTGATGATCGACAATCCTGCACGAGCCTTCCACTACCCCACGCAGCGGAAGGTCAAGGCAAGCGTGCTCGGAGACTCGGAGGTCGAGGACTATCTGGATGCCGCAGAAGCGCTGGGCTATCTGCCCATGTTCACGCTTATGCTGACCATTGGTCTGCGTCAACGGGAACTTCTTGCCTTAAAATGGAGCGATCTGGATGAGCGGACCGGTATCCTCACCGTGTGGTCAGGGCGCAGTGTGGTGAAGGGTAGCCTGAAAGACTATGGTGGCGACACGCGGCAAATTCCCCTGAGCCCAGAGACGATTGCTCTGCTCCGGCAGGATCATAACCGGCACCCCAGCAGCGAGGCAATATTTGTCCACCCCGGTACACGAAAGCCTTACGCGCCCGCCATGGTACGCCTGCTGCACCAACGGATCATCGAAAAAGCAGGACTTGACCATATTCGCTTTGAAGATTTGCGGCACACGGTCGCTGTCCACGCGCTGGAAAGCAAAATGGAAGCCAAAACAGTGTCGGCGCTGCTTGGCCACACTCGCCCTTACACGACCCGGTATGCCTATGCAGAGTATCTGCCCAAAAACGGGAAAAATGTACCCGCGTCCGACGCAAGTGTGTCCACCAATGAAGAACTGCAAAAAGCAGCGGATCAACTGGGAGCCATGCTCCGACTCTGACCCGACCTACCTCGCCATACGATGGGGAACTATATCAACAAGACGAAGAACAACAAATTAAAACCTCTCCGACGGGGCTCGAACGAGTCCCGCCGCTTTGACTGCTGGAGGCATTTCCAAACTACCTCTTGCGTTCTCAAGGCCGAGGTACTATAATGAAGCCGTGATGAGGCTCAAAGCCTGATCAAATATATCATTTAGGAGACTGCTGTTTGAAAAACAACACCTTGGAGATTGTCGGCTGACCGGGAGGTTTGCTGAACACATCTTGAACCTTCCGGAATTGAATCCATCAATTTTAGGAGGAAAAACCATGCAAAACGAATATACCATCCGTTTGGAAACAACAGGCGATTACCGCGAAGCTGAAAATCTGACGCGCGAGGCGTTTTGGAATGTCTACCGCCCCGGGTGTCTGGAGCATTATGTCCTGCACACCTTTCGCGGCAAGCCGGATTTTGTTCCGGAGCTGGATTTCGTGATGGAGCGCCGCGGTAGACTGATTGGCCATGTGATGTATGTCCGCTCTGAGATCTACGCCGATGACGGCAGAAGCATTCCCATCATGACCTTCGGCCCCATCAGCATTGCGCCGGAGTGGAAACGACAGGGCTACGGCACAATATTGTTGCGCCACTCCATGAACGAGGCCAAAAAGCTGGGCGCGGGCGCGCTGGCCATCACCGGCAACATCGACTTCTACGGTAAGTCCGGTTTCGTGGTGGCAAGTACGAAGGGCATCCACTATTTTGCCGAGCCACGCGACGCTGAGGTTCCCTATTTTCTGATCTGCGAGCTAAGTCCCGGCTTTCTGGACGGCATCTCCGGCACCTACAAGGACCCGGAGGGCTACTTCGTGGATGAAAAAGAAGCCGAAGCCTTCGACGCGCAGTTTCCGCCCAAGGAAAAGCTTAAGCTGCCGGGGCAGCTGGTGTAACCCAATTTCATATCGCGCGCGCGGAGCGGTCGGTGACCGCTCCGCGTTTTTTAGCGAAATTAATATAGCTGTTGACAAGAAATTTTTATTGATTTACCCTTGTTTTCAGAGATGACGTCACTCTCCAATCACAAAAATGGAGTTGAAGTGAATATGTATCACGGAAGATTCAAGGGTTCGCACTATGAGGCAGGCTTTAAGTACGGAGCGCTGCTGAAAAATCACGGAACGATTATCAGCGGCAGCCCGACTTTCACAATCACAGACGAGCTGAAAGCGTTCACAAAGAGCTGCCTGCCGGTCTATCGGAAGTATTATCCTGAAGTTCTGGATGAGATCAAGGGCATGGCCGACGGCCAGGGCAGCCCGCTTGAGAATATTGCAAATCTACTGCTTCCCATGTACTGCTTTGAGACGGATCACCACTGCACGGCCTTTGCGGTTGCCGACGGGACAAATATTATCTTGTGTAAAAACAGTGATTTCCTTGTTAGCCTCGAAAAGCTCTATAGCAACTGCCTCTATGCGCTCTCCTGTGCCTATGCGTTCAACGGCAACACCACCGCATTTATCCAGATCGAGGACGGCATGAATGAAAAAGGGCTTGCCGCCGCGCTAACCTTCCTCTACCCGCATATCCGAAAGCCGGGACTGAACGCCGGGATGCTGACGCGATATATCCTGGAAAAATGTGCGACGACCCAGGAGGCGATTGATGCACTCAAAAATCTGCCCATTGCCTCCGCGCAGACGATCACCCTTGCCGACAGAAACGGCAAAATTGCCGTAGTCGAATGCAACCCCGCAAAGCTTGAAGTGATCCGGCCGAAGCCTGGCGCGCATTTTGTCGCCGCAGCGAACTGCTTCCATTCCGAGGCGATGAAGGAATACCGCACCCCGACCGATGTGGACAGCTGGCGTGCGGAGGAGCGGTACGAGACGGCACGGAACGCTCTGGCGGAACATGACGGTGCGTATTCGCTGGATTTCTGCGAGGATGTTCTGTCCGGCAAATACGGCTTCATCTGCCAATACGACCGCAAAACAAACGCTGATACCGTCTGGGCAGCGGTCTACGACGTGAGAAATCTGCGCTTTTACCGCGTGGAGGGTAACCCTTCAAGAAAGCTTTTCAAAGCGGATGTCAGGATGAAATTCTGATGAAACCCTTCCGCTGAGTATCACAAATACGAATTTAAAACTTCTTCCGTTTATTTATAATCGTTTATAGTTGTTTCGGCTTGTGATTGCTTACTTTCTGAGCCTCTTTGACCACATGCTCTCCGTGTGTTCCAAGCTTGTCTGTGGTAATCTATGTGGTCAAAAACGCTTCCCATTTCATGCTGTAACTGATCGCCGGTGTTGAAATAGGAAGCGTTTTTGTTTCAGGCTGGTTGGATTGCAACTCCGAGAAAGCACTTATGCAAGGCTTATTCGTAAGAACAATTTCTCAGAATCTGCGGGACTGTAAACAAAGAAAACACGGCTTCTATTTCTGAGGTTTGCAACTCACTACTCCAACGCCTTGAAATTATAGATCGGCCGGATTCGCTCCACAATTTCTGTGGTGGGGCCAATCTGTGCGACGATTTCTTCCATGCTTTTGTATGCCATCGGGGATTCATCCAGCGTGTCCGGCACAACGCAGGTGGTATAAACGCCCTCCATTTCTGTTTTGTATTCCTCCATGGATAGTGTGGAAAAGGCATCTTTCCGACTCATAAGTCGACCGGCACCGTGAGGAGCCGAGCAGTTCCAGTCCGGATTTCCCTTTCCAATACAGATTAGGCTGCCGTCCCGCATATTGATGGGGATCAAAAGCTTTTCCCCCGACTTTGCCGACACCGCGCCCTTGCGAAGGATCATGGCATCTGTGTCAATATAGTTATGGATGGTAGTAAACTCCTCCACGCGGGTAAGTCCCATACCCCGCAGGATAACCTCTGTCATCGCCTTGCGGTTTAGCACGGCGAACTGCTGGATAATCCGCATATCATGGATATAGTCATCGAACAACAAGCCCTCCACATAGGCCAGGTCCTTGGGAATGGGTGTCAACATGGCCCGCCGCTTTTTCAGTTCCTTGATCGTCTTGTGTATTTCCTTTGTGTCGCCGGATTCTTTCATTTGCCGGATTGTTTCATCGATTTGAAAGCGGGCGTTGCCACACAGCGCGTGAAAGCCCTCGTCCTGATAGTATTTTGCCACCTCATTGCCGATATGGCGGCTGCCGGAGTGGACGACGAGATATAGCTCACCGCGTTCGGTCCTGTCCACCTCGATGAAGTGATTGCCGCCGCCCAGTGTGCCGATGCTCCGGCGTGCCCGCTCCAGCTTTACATAGGGCGAGCAGCGCAGCTTCGTCAGATCGATCTCGCTGTTCAGGGCGTGGGGCACATCACGAATTTCACGACCGCAGGGGATTTCTCGGCGGATCAGCGCGTCCAGCTTGAAGAAGTCTATTTCACGCTCTGCAAGGCGTACAGTCTCCATCCCACAGCCAATATCCACACCCACCATACCGGGGACGATCTTGTCCGTGATGGTCATGGTGGTGCCGATGGTGCAGCCCATACCGGCGTGGACATCCGGCATAATACGTATCTTGCTTTCGGCAAACGCTGCCTGATCGCAGACGGCCCTGATCTGACCAGCCGCCGTCTTTTCCAATTCGTCTGTATAGCAGAGGGCGCTGTTGTGCGCGCCAGTTACTTCAATCATTTTCAGGCTCCTTACTTCAAATTATGCTGCAATCCTCACATAGCGCTCCGCGCTGAGAACTTCCATCATGTAAGCATAGGGTTCCAGTGTGCCGCCTGCAAGCATGGAGAAAATGCGGGGCGTACACCCGGACACCAGCGCCACGCCCTGTTCGTTTTTGGTGACGGGCTGCTGCCTGTTGCGGCTGGCCACGTTCCAGAACACCACACGGGGCAACTGATAACCGCACTCGGCGAAGAGCTGTTTTGCATACGCAAAGTTTGTACTGTCCGCACCATTGGTGCAGCAGTCGAACTCCATGTCGGAGATGATATACAGGGTGGACGGCAGTTCGCTCTTGGGCACCTTGTTTTTAACTGCGGCAGCAAGCACAAGTTCAAATACTTCCTGAATATCCGTATTAGCAACCTCGTTGAAATCATGGCAATACCGCAGCTTTTCCAGAATGTCCCTACCCTTGATCTCCACAAGCTGCGGGCGCTCCGAAAACGTGATGAAGTGGTTTTTGAACACACCGGTATTACGTTCGGCAAAGTAGATGCCGAGCGAAAGCGCCACCGCCGCGGGAAGGGGTTTGGCTCCGCCGTACATGGAACCAGAGCCATCTATGACGACCAGCGCGTTTTCACCGTTCGTAAAGTCCGTCTGAGCGTTCCATGTGACATCGATGCCATGGCGCTCCTCATCAGGCACATTCGAATTGAAAAACGGGGCCACAATATCATAGGGTGTCAGCGTTCCGGTATGGAGCGTCGTTTCACCGGAGAAAACCCGTTCCAGAAACGCCTGATACCGCTTCTGATCGTTGCGGAGGAAAGCTTTGCGATACTTAAACATGGCCTTGGACGGCTGCTTTGTATAATCAAAAGTATAGTCTCTTTCACGGAGGTTGTTTTCAATGATACTGATGTGGGCGCGGAGCTTTACCAGCACCTTGCGGTAGGCAACATCATTCATATTCAGTGCACGGGCAATGCGCTTCGCGTTATGTACGGTCTCAGTATTGGAGGCATTGACGGACGGCAGCCATTTTGCAAGGAGGGAGATTTCCCCGCCATGACCCAGCACGGCCAGATCTGCGGCAAGCTGCCTCTGGATACAGGCAAGCGCGTCCTTTTCGCAGGGGGTGTCCAACAGCGTCAGCAGATCATCCCAGCGTCCGAATTCCGCGATTGCCTCCACGTTTTTGCGGACGGATACCGGCTCGTTTACGGCGAGCCACGCGAGAATTGTGCGGAACACACGGCGCTCGCCAAGACCACCGCGCACATCGCGGGCGAAAAACAGTGTTTTCATGGCAAGGTCGGGATTTTCCGCGTAGGCTTTCACAAAGCGGCTGATGATCTCCTCATCGCTCTCCCGGCGCAGGGCGCCGATAGCAGCAAACAGATTCAAACAGTCGGAGCAGGTGGTCTCATATGTAAGTGCTCCGTTCTCCGTATAGGTCTTATTTGCTTCTTTTTTGAGAAATTCCAACATAAAAACCCCCTCCTAAAACAATATTGACAAGGCGCATTGCCGGATGACCGGCGCCGTATTAACCTGTTAAAACAGGAGGGACGGTGCCCCGATCAATCATACTGCTGGATGCGCCTTTTTACGAAACGCCTTTGCAAGGCACCGTTCCGGTGGGATTTGAACCCACGACACGCGGAGTATGAATCCGCTGCTATACCCAACTTAGCTACAAAGCATTGCTGTGGGTGCCTTTGATAGACAAGACGCCTTTCCGACAGATGCGGGACTCTCACCCGCAGTTGCCTGCCCTGAAAGCAGGTGCTCACTGAGGGAGCTAATCTGTTTCAATTCTGCTGCAGGCGTCTTTGACAAAGCACATGGTATATGTTTTCAAGACGTAGATGAATTGCTGCCTGTGCTTTTGTGTTCTTATCATAGCAAGCAAACGGAAGAAAATCATGGAAAAAAAGTTGCGAGCTTGATTTCTCAAGCTCGTAACCGCAGTTGCTTTTCAATTCTCTCCCGCATTTTTTTGATAAACCTGTTCGGCGAGATGACCCTGAGTACAGGGCCGAAGGACAGCACGCGAATGAGCAGCTCTGTTTCATCCTCTCGCTCATAGTTCAGCGTGACGCGATACCGACTCTCGTCCAGCCGCTCCGTTTCTTTTTCCAGATGGGAAAAATGCAGCATGACCCGCTCCAGCGCGTTTCGCTCGTCGCGTAGCTCCAGCACCAGCGTTTCCTTCTTGGGTGGGATGGGGCGAAATTCCTCCTGCGTGTACGGTTCAAGCATCGTGCAGGCGCGAATGCGCGCAAGATTGATACTCAGCGTGCTTCGCGGAGACGAGGTGACAAGCCGGAACTTGTCATCCTTGGATGAGTATTCCAGCTTGTACGGGATACACTCCCAGGAATGTTTCTTTCCCCGATGTCCGTCAAAGGTGACCTGGAGCTTTCGCTCTTCCCGCAGGGCTGTGAGGATGGTACGGAAATGCGCGATATATTGGGGGTTATGGTACGGGTCGCCATCACCATAGCGATCAAAGTAGACAAATACATCCGGAGTATAAAGCGGTTCTATGTTCTCCAACCCGGCAATCGATGGAGAAAAGAGCGCCATGCGCGGATCTGTCAGTAGCGACTTCAGCCACCGCTTTTGCAGCGTAGTAAGGGGCATGGTCGGCTTGTGGCACAGGGGCGTTGTAAGTTCCGTCGTCAGCAGCGGCCATGTTCCGTCCCGGAGAGCAGCGGGAATGGCCAGCACACTCTCCGCAAAGCCTTTCTCCTGCACGATCTTCTCCAATTCCTCGCCGGTGAGCGTTCCGTCCACCGCTTGGGTCAATACGGCGGCAACGGCCCCATAATAACTGCCGTAGACCTCACTGAACAGCATCTTCGTCACCTCCGTAGAGCTCGCCCATGGCGGCAAGATCGGAATAAAAAGTATGTACCACATCGGGATTCGTGCACTTGAACTTCACGATCCGTCCGATAAATGTGCGCAGCCACGGCAGCATTTCCGCAGCGTCGTAAACATCGGTGGAAAACCGGTAGGTGCTGGGGTCCATCGCTTCCACGCTGCCGCAGCGTTTCTCCCGTTCCAGCCGCTCCACGATGTATTCCTCACCCCCATCTACGTGGATAGTCATCTCAAGATGATCCAGAGCCGGCTCGACGCCGGTAGCAACACCCCAGAGATTCTCCCTGTATTTTTCACACCAGTTACCGTATTTTTTAGCTTGCCGCTCCTGTGCTCCGGCTTTCACTTTACACAGATTGTCCAGTCGAAAGGTCATGGGACGCCGAAAGCGGTAGTGATAGCAAAGCATATATTGCCGCCCGGTTTGTGTGCTGATCAGCATCTTCCACGGGAAAACCGTGTGCATACGCGCCTTTCCTCTGCTTCGCGGTGTCACAACCGTCAGTTCCGCACAACGGTTTTCCGAGATAGCCAGCAGGATGCTGCAGAGAACCTCGCTGTCCAGCGCGTGGAGGATATAGTGGTGCTTGAAACTAAAGCGGGACGATTTTGCTTGTGTTTTATCTAAAAGATAGGATCCAATAACACCCAGCGGATCCTCTTCGGAGAAAAAAGCAATTGCTTCTCTCCAACTTTCCAAATCTATGCAGTCCTCTGCGCGGTTGTAAAACAGTTCTCGCCCATGCTTTTCACTTTTGAGAAGTCCAAGTCCCTCATATTCCTTCAGCTTTTTGCGGACGGTCGACTCATCCAGTCCCTGTTCTGTCTGGAAGCAGAACAAATACTTCTGAGCCGTTTCCTCCAAAATCTCCCGTACGGAACGGCCCTTTCCATCAGCCAAAATATCCAGAATATAGAAATGAAACGTAATGTCGCCGGGAGTGAAGCTCTTGGCCTTGAACGCCTGATAAAGGGGGTTGGCAGAAATGTTGAGGCTGTCCACGGACAGAAATACGTTTTTTCCACCAGCGTCCCGATGGAAGGACATATAGTCCCCCATCCAGCTCTCGATACGCCGGCGCTCATTGTCATAACTGCGGGCGCTTTTGGCGTCGTATTCGCTCCGATTCTTAAAGCCATACACATAGAACTGCCGCATGTAATCCCGGATACACTCGAAGTTTTTAATCAATTCGCTGTATGCCAACTTATTCGCCTCCCCTCTAAAGTGCCATTTTGATCATTATAACATGAGCAGATGTAAAATAGAACTTCCATATCGCGAGCAGAGAAAGACACGAGGGGAAAGTGTTTTGACAACTTTTCGAACAAACGGTACAATTCCAATAGAAATCATCCGTTTCTCAAAGTGTATATACATAGCGAGGAGGTGAAGGGCAAGTGTATACAGATGATGAGATCCGTGAAATGAAAAAAGTGACAATTCAAACGGCAGCCAAATATTTAGGGATTTCCACGCAGGCAGTGACACTTGGAATACGAAACGCGCTGCTGCCAATAGGCTTTGCAGTCAAAAAAGGCAAGGGAAACCGTTACTCCGACAGTTGGTCGTATGTGATTGTTCCGGAGCGAATGATCGCGTACAAGCATGGCGGAATCAATGACATCCAAGTCAAAAATATTGAGGACAATCTTCAGGCCATATTAAGAATTTTGAGGAAATGAAGCACGACCTGCTTGTCGAATATCGAGCAGATACGATTTGTCTGAGGTTAATGAAGCTAAGGCTCATGAGACCACGCAAAGCCCACGTGTCGACGGTGCAGCAGTCGCTGATAACGAGAGACTCTCTTTGGTGGTGTTCAACAATAGCAACACAAAAAAAGCTTGTACGATCGTGAAACACTATATGAAGAGGTTTGGGAGGAAATCATTCCGGTTGTCGCTAAGAGGTACAGTATCAGCGAATATAAGTTGCGAAGCGTTTGTAAATCGCCGGACATCCCCCTTCCTGACCGGGTCTATTGGGTTCGACGCAAAGCAGGAATCGCGACTGATAAACCGAAACTGCCAAAGTTAAAAGAACCAAAAGATGAAAACATGCCCGAAGCAGGAAATGCCAGAACTTTGCAGATCGGTGAAAATGCGCTGGCATTTCTAAAGGATGAAGACCGTAAAACCTTGCTGGTGGCAGCAGGAAAACTGCGCGTGACAGGCCCCGGCGCACAGCTTCATAAGGATATCGCGGCACACAAGGAGAACTGTGAGCGCTGGCTTAAGCGACGCGTGGAGGGCAGCGGCGGCCTATGACCGCTACGAAGAGGAGGTGCCGTTCATGGCGGATACGGTGTCGAAAGGGTCTTATGTCCGAGCATTCCATGTGCTCGATGCTCTTTTGAAGGCACTTTTTACGTTTGGCGGGGGCATGAACTATAATTTCAAGTTTCGTGTAAATGGTGAAATTGTTCCCTTCAGCATGAGCGAAAGGAAAGATGAAATCCCGCACGAGGTCACTCAGGCAGAGAAAATGGCAATACTGAAATACGAGGAAGAGAAAAAGAAGTATTCCTACGCTTCAAAACCAAAGATTCCAAAATACGAGCATCCGTGGAACGGAAACCTGTCCATCACCGTTGGAAGTTATAAATTTCTGGACTGCAAAGCATACCTTCTCGAGGATCGCATTGGAGAGATCCTGATTGCTCTATATGACGCATCCTATCCGATCCGTTTAAAGCGGCTTAAAGCAGAGGAAAAGGAACGTCAAGAGGCGGGAGAACAGCGAAGAAAAGAGGAGGTCAGAGAGCGGTACAATGTGGAAGTTGAGCGTACACAGGGGCTGATCAATGCGTCGAAGGACTATGCCACCGCACAGACGATCCGAGCCTGCATCGCAGCGTTGGAATCAAATCCAAATAGCGAGCATACAGCAGAATGGATTCAATGGGCAAAGGATAAGGCGGATTGGCTCGATCCGACTGTTGCTTCCGAGGATCGTGAAGATTTTCCCATCTGTGCTTCGTATTCACAGCTCCGCCTGCTCATATAGCCTGCGATTCATTTGCGCATATGGCAAGCCACCTTAAAGCTCTGCCAAATACGGGAAGGGGTTGAGGTAATGTTATGGAGTATACGAACCAGATCAACGAAGTTTAACAAGATGGTGACGCAAATCTATGCATATCTGCTGTTGCTTCAGGAGTATTTCTCTTTTGTCGGCGGAGGCACATGAGAAGCGACATAAATCACCATCGAAATCTCTTCATCCGATCCGCATAGCACATCGCTTCCCACAAAAAGCATGTGGTCAGCCACTTTTTTGCTAAAAAAGCAGGTCACTATTCGCAGTGAAAAACACACAGCATTTGCTTTTTATGACACTTTATAGTACTTTTTAGATGCTTTTAATCGGTTCCACTCCTCTGCACCCCGAATTTTTCTTCAAACTTTTTTCTACTCATTTGCAGCCATTTATGGCCGTTTCCGCTCGGTTTTCCTTACTCTTTGGCACTCTTTGAAGCACTGTTTCCACGTGTTCCACGTCTGCATGTGGTAATCTATGTGGTCAAAAACCATTGCAGCACAATGGTTTTCACTGCCCGCATTGTCAAAAAATAGTAATTGAAGTGGTCAAAACGCTTCTTTCCGCAAAGTTGGTGTTTTTAACCAACTCTGGGCGGGAAGCGTTTTGCGTTTCAGCTATTTGTCTCTGGTTGGCCGAATTGTAACTCTGCGGCCGAGGCTATGCAAGGATTATCTACCAGGCAAAGCGCTCAAAATTTGCGGGGCTGTAAACAAAGAAGAAGCAAAGAGCCGCACCGTGTCAGTCGTTTTCATACGGCACCTTGAAATAGTCCAGATATTTCTTGAACTTATCCTGCGCCGAAAGGCAAGTGTCACGCAGATATCCCGGCTCAGACTTCCATTCATGCAGGCCCCGATAATAGAACATTTTCAGATCTTCATCAATGATAAATGGAACGATATTATATTTCAGGCATTCCTTGAACAGAATCAATCTGCCGACACGCCCGTTGCCATCCTGAAAGGGATGGATCGATTCAAATTCATAATGAAACGCAATCAGATCTTCCAGTGTTTGGATGCTGCTTTCACGATACCTTTTTAGAAGCGCCGCAAGTCGTTCCGAAACTTCTTCGGGCACCGCAGTATCTTTTCCGCCCACTTCGTTGGGAAGTTTTTTATACTCGCCAACCACAAACCAATTCTTTCTGGAATCACTGGTTCCGCTTTTTAAAGTGCGGTGAAGTTGCTTGATAAATGCTTGGCTGAGTGGCTGTGCTGCCTGCTCAATGACCATATCGATACACTTGAAGTGATTGGCCGTTTCTAAAATGTCATCTACATTCACGGCACTATCACTCGCGCCAATGGTGTTGGTTTCATAGATGTAGCGGGTCTGATCATGAGTAAGGCGACTGCCTTCGATGTGGTTGGAGTTGTAGGTTAGCTCAATCTGAATTTTGTGGTAAATGCCACCGCTGACTTTTGCTGTTTCTTCAAGTCGCAGACATTCTAACAGTGTCTTGGGCGCATCGTCATGCCGATTACTGCGTACAGGGCGCTGCGCAATTTCGGGAATATTCCAAGTCTTTCCCGTCAGAAATGCTTCGGGAATTTTCCCGGCAGCACAATAATTTCGAACGGTACGCTCGGATAGATTCCATTGTTTTGCGATTTCCGCTACCGAACAGAACTTCATACGCATTCACCCCCATAAGTTATAGTATAACCTTCTATCGGCAAAAATACAACATTGGTATTACAGCCAAGACGGTAAATCTTGCCGATACCGGCAAGATTTATGGCCAGCTCCAACCTGCAGCTTGAGTTCAAAATCGCTGTGCTGCTGTACGCCGACGAAAAAGGCCGCGTGAAGCTCAGCGACATCGTGACGTATTGGTAATCGAAGTGGTCAAAACGCTTCTTTCCGCAAAGTTGGTGTTTTTAACCAACTCTGGGCGGGAAGCGTTTTGCGTTTCAGCTATTTGTCTCTGGTCGGTCGAATTGTAACTCTGCGGCCGAGGCTATGCAAGGATTATCCCCAAACTGATTTACGCACGGCGCAATCCTCATATAGAAAATAAATACTTCTGCAAGCCGATGCTCATTCTGGAGCAGATTGGTCGGTACGGCTCCATGGCAATGATGGTCTTTCCGCTTTTCGTGTGGGAGGGAGTTCGGCTGAAGTCCCCGGAGGAGCTTGTGATCTGGCTGTTTTTGCTTCCTGCACTGCTGCTGGCTTATTTCATTTTCTGGGCGGTCTATTTTCGCAGGCCGTCGCTGCCCTCCGCGTTGTGGCTGGCGATCCTACCCAGTGCCATCTTCATTCTGCGGGGCGTTATTTTTCGGCATTGGCTGCTGACGGCATTCGGCGTTATATTTGCAGTTGGGCATATCTATATCGCTTGGTATAACAACAGGTCGAACACCATCAGGCAGTCCTTGCCGTTGCTCAGCCGCATACCGCGCCCCAACTGCTGGGTGTACAGCACCTTGGACATGGTGGGCCGCGCCATGAACAGCACCTCCGTCTGCGGGCAGTCCCAACCCTCGTTGAGCAGATCGCAGGCGTCAGGTTAAGGCCGCTGTCGTCCGAAAAGCTGGCAATCCGCGACACCAGTCCGGCACTGTTGTCATAGGGGGCGCGAATGTTGTCCAAGATGTACTTGGCGGCCTTTTTCTCCAACTGAATATAGCAGCCTTTGGGGACGGAGACAAAACCATTCTTCAGCTCACGGGTCACGCTGCGATTGGTGTTGGAAAGCAACGCAGCGAACTTGTCCTCAAAGTTATATTTCCTGTTTGCCTGACCGATAAAATCCAGCACGGTCAGGCACTCTTTATCCTCGGCGAGACGCAGGCCGCGCCCAAACTGCTGCAAGAAAATCGTCAGGGATTCCGTAGGGTGGAGAAACAGCACCGTGTTGACCTCTGGAATGTCCACGCCCTCGTTGTAGATGTCCACCACAAAGATGAAACGCACGTCGCCGACCAGCGGCCTGCTAATCGCACATAATGCGCCGTTTGACATGGGCGTATTGGCCCAGTGTCTGAATAATTATCGCATTGAATGGCAGCCCTCTACCTATTACGCCTGCACGTGTGTCATGGGCCGGGCTTGTTATCCGGATCTCAATAATCACAAGTTAAACACGCTTTGCGAGTATCTGCAGCTGGATCTGGATCATCACAATGCCGGCAGCGACAGCCGTGCCTGTGCAGAGCTGCTGCTGGACTACATACGCCACGGTTTAACGCCAGAACGTTTTCTGCGAAGATACTCCTCCACGGAGGAGAAAAGCGCCGCCACACATAAAATTTCCGTTGTCAAATCGCTCAAAGATGACATAATGTAGCACCCCATTATATTGGCGGCAGTTTTCGTTTGGTATGATCTCCAGAATATTTTCTATCTGGCAATTCAGTGCGGTCCATGAAGATATCTGGTTTTTCCCCAAGGAGGAGTGCAAGTAGGAGTCGCTCTTCCGGGAAAACTGGGCGCAGGTCAGATGTTAGATAATGCGTTTTATTGCCGCAAATTGAGCAGGTTCCTTTATCCGCAGCCGTTGAAAAATGAACAATGGGAACTGCACAGTTACTGCACCAGTATATTTCTACTGGTAAATTCTCAACAGTCTCGGAACCGCAGACCGGACAAAAGTCCTCGTTAGTTTCGAGATTGCATTTTTTACACCACATAATTTACTCCTCCTCTCAAGAGAGTGCATAGAAGCTGTCCTATTTAACGGACTTTTGCTTCCTCGCGTCCACTGGCTTCTCTGCGTCCCTCGGTATGGCCCAGGCTTTGCCGAACTCGGTCAGGCCAGGAATGCGACCTTCGTTGCAGAGAACCTGTACGCGGCGGCGGGTGATGCCCCATTTTGCGGCGGCCATAATCTCTTCAATGAATTGAAGGTTTCTGCTTAGATAATTTTGCTGGATTCTTTCGACCAAATGCGATAAACAGCCATGGAATAAAAAAATGCAAGTAGCCGAAGAAGGGAATTGTTATTGCTCTATGCTCCTGTAAATATAAACCAAGCTCCGAAGGTAATGTCATCCATTCCAAAGGAGTGGACAGATGCATGAACACTACAGCAGCAGGACCCGATGTGCTGCCGGAAAAAAATTGAACTGCCCATAGAAGCAAACCGTATACAACAACAATAGAGGATGAGACAAATATTTCAGTGCGGGTCTGCTTTCGTAATAGAATTACCCATCCCAGAATTAACGCAGCTAACATCAGAAAAAAGCTCGTTAAAAGAGATATCTTGTCGTCAATCACACCAGGTGCAATCACACCAAAACGAATTACAATTCGGACATAGCATGGCGTGTACAACAATCCCGCAATCAAGGAAACCAGCGGAACACGCCAAAAGCTGCTTTTAATTCTTTGAAAAGACAATATGTCACCGCCTCCGAACAAAATACAAGTACTGGGCTTAGGTATGTCATAAACAAACTGCGAACCTCAACAAATTAGAATTTATAATGTCACTTCTATTTCGAAATAGAATCCACAACTTAATGCAAGCATTTAATTTAATAATGATATTTTTTCCGCTTGGAGGCAAGGAAGATTGTTCCAAGCAGAACTGCCATAAACTCTGCGACAACAATGGCGAGCCAAACGCCCTTAATGCCCAAAATCAAAGGAAGGAGCATGACGGCGCTGCTCTGAAAGAGCAGGGTACGCAGGAAAGAAATAATGGCAGATGTTACACCGTCATTGAGGGCAGTAAAGAAACCGGATGTAAAAATACCAAACCCCATAAACGCAAAGGACAAGGAAAAAATGCGGAAACCGGAAACTGTCATACGCATTAGTTCTGCGTCATATCCGACAAAGATATGTGAAAGCGGTACTGCAAGTAATTCCGCCAATATAACCATGCCAGCACCAAATGTGCCGATCATAATCAAGCTTTTGTGAAGTAGTCCTTTGAGTTCTTCATAATTCCTGGCTCCATCATGATAACCGAAAACAGGAGCGGTTCCAATAGAGTAACCAATGAAAACGGCTGCGAAAATCATGCTGACATACATCATCACACCGTAAGCTGCGATACCGTTTTCTCCAACATATTTCATAAGCTGCATATTATAGAGAATGCTGACAATGCTCATCGAAACATTGCTCATGAATTCCGATGAGCCATTGGTACAGGCTTTGAGGATGGCTTTGCCATCGTATTTTGTCTTGCCGAGGCGAAGCGTGCTGCTGTTCTCCCTAAAAAAATAGAAAAGTGGAATCACCCCGCCAACAACCTGACTCATTGCGGTAGCGATAGCAGCACCTGCCAGCTTGTGTTCTTGCGGCATAAGAATTACCAAAACGGCATCCAGTATCATATTGGTTACACCCGAGGAAATCGTCGCGATAAGACCAAGGTGCGGTTTCTCGGCTGCCACAAAGAAACTCTGGAACATAACCTGCAAAACAAAGAACGGCAATGCCAACAGTATAATCCTGGCATATGAAATACAGTTTTCAAGCAATTCGCCGGAAGCACCCAGCAGGACGGCTATGGGTCTGATAAAAATGAAACCGAGAATCGCCAAAGCGATTCCAATCATAAAAGCCACATATAAAAACAGTGAAAAATAACGGTTGGCTTTTTCCCGGTCTCCCTCACCATAGGTTTTTGCCACGATGGCCGTACCACCGGTACCAAACATAAAACCAACCGTGCCCAATATCATAAGAATTGGTATGATAAGATTTATTGCTGTAAATGGTGTTTTACCCGCAAAATTGGAAACAAAGAAGCCATCTACCACACTGTAGATGGATGTAAAAATCATCATTGCAATACATGGCAAAGTGAATTTTATCAGTTTCCCATAAGTGAAATGATCAGAAAGTTGTATCTTCATTTTGCCACCGTTTCCAAGGCTTCAATTTGTTGACGGAAACAGCACACATACTTCTCCATCAATCGGATATATGTGTTGACTTCATCCGCTGACCATGAGTCAAACGCTTTTGCTTCTGCTTCACAGAGTTTCACAATCGTTTTTTTAACAAAAGCCTTTCCTTTATCGGTCAGAATAACCGCTTTGGTTCTGCCGATGTGTTGTTCAAGATAAAGCATTCCATCAGCTTCCAGATTGCGAACAGCTGAATTTACTGTTTGTTTGTTGATTCCGGTTCTTTTATAGATGTCGCTGAGCAGAGAGCTTTCACCGGCATCGTGAATGGAATACAGCACGATAGATACGCTGTCCGTAATTCCAAGTTTCAGGGATGATTTATGATAAAGAGCATCCATTTCTGAAGTAAGATAGTTGATCTGATGAAGCTCATCAACTCTGCTTTGATTCATTGCTATGCCCCCAAGTACGAATTCGTACTTTTACTGTAGTATAAAATCATAGCAATGTCAACATCAAAAACATTGAATGAAGATTCTCAATAACAAAGCACATTTTGACAAGAATACTGCTTACCAATTCCGAAGCCGTCTCAAGAGACTGTATAGGTGATTTGAAGACTAAGTGTATCCAGGTTCCTTCCATTCCCTTGAAAAGATCACGAATATAAGGATAATAAAGTGTAACATACGAAGCAATATGAGTCTTCAGTAGAAGTTCGTTGGCTGAAAACTTCTTTGACAATTTAACAGGCGTATAGTAAACTTGTCCATAGAGGAATTAAAAATATAGGAGGCAATCTTTTTGCTCAGTTTATCTCGTAAAGATGCGTTACCCACAGATAAGTCTAATATTACGATTTTTCCATCGCACAGATATTTATAAATCTCCATCGAGACATCAACAGTTCTGTCTTTGGTGTGATATAACTTTGCACCTAAAAGGACTTTATAGCCATTAAAATAACAATCATCACTATTTTTGCAGGCAATCATATTTAGCATAGAAACGCAGTCATCTTCAAGCCATAATTTACCTGAATTACCACTACTAAATAACTCTTTGCGATGTTCTCTTGCTAACCAATCTTTTCCCTGTTCCAAGGTCAAGTGCTCAATTTGTTCTGTTGAAGGGTCAACAAGTCCCCTTACAGCCGGATTCGTTGGGAAAGAAATTTGATAATTTGAACTATTTTCAAAACCAGCGGCATATAGGAGGACCTTGTATATGGCGACACGAACCTCCCATCTACTGTGTACAACTTCGAATGCTTTTTGCAAACAACACAAACCATACGATCGACATTCCAACAGTGTCTTGGGCGCATCGTCATGCCGATTATTTTCGATGGGACAACCTATAAGTTCTGTAGAAATAGCAGCAAAACCAATACCGTTTGGAAATGTAATGACGACTATGAAAAAACAGATGAAATTAGCATAGGATATTACTGCAAGTGGTTGGATTTGCAGTATGAAATGGCTTTGCCTGAATTATCTTTTCGTGATGCTGTTGGCCGATATATAAGAGTGTACGGCAAGAATAATTGCGACGAAAGACACCCTTTGCACTATATTGCAACCGAAAAGTCTGAAAAGGCTTGTTTTGCACTACTGAAACTATTTGATGCATATGATCCGCTCAAGGAAATTGAAGCAGAGGCTCATCAGTCTGATGCTTATAAAAAAGCACAGACGCTGCAGTTTATTGCAAATATTACCAAGAAAACATTTAATCAAAACCAACGAGCCATTGAACAAATAACTACGAGAATTCAGGAATTATCGTCGGGTTTGGAACACATCTTCTCGATGTTGATGCCGCAGCTTCTGAACAAGCAGTTTATGTAAAACAATTACTCTCCAGAGCGCGCCGTGCGAGAAGTAAGGTGCAATCTAGATTTAACTTGATCGATGAAAATGGTAATTATGCTTTTTCTACAACCACAGATACTTTTGCAGACTTGCAGTGTTTCTTCCCTGATGCGTCAATAGAACAACTTCAAGAGATAGAAAATTTTCATAGAACAATTTCCTCCGTGTTCAAAGCTGAACTTCGCGCTGAGCGTTCTAAGATTGAAAAAGAATTGGTTGAATATGATCAACTGGTCAAGGAGTATGAAAACCAACTGCAAGAGCTGATTGAAAATTCTAATCTATCAAAGGTTGTTCTTGAGCAACATACTCAGTTGTTGCGTGAAAAAGACCGAATGCAAAAAGAAAACGATGCATACACCAAGCTACAACAATTAAAGGCAAATAAAAATGCCGATGCTGAACGGTTGCGTAAAATCAAACAAGAGCAATTTGCCTTGATTTCCTATCAGTTGAATGATGAAATGAGTCGGCTCAATGATGCAATCTACAAAGGCGTATACAACGCTCCTGTGTTGAGCTCTACAGAAAATGGATATAACTTTTTTACACCGGATGATACCGGTACGGGTATTGCGTATAAAGGACTTGTCGTGTATGACCTTGCAGTTTTGGAATTAACAAAATTAATGCTTGGACATGGAGAAGTCGCTAAATTATTTAAGGCATATTATTGTGATGTAAGATGCTGCCCAATTGGCGTTGAAATAATATCTGTTTTTGAAAAGCTCCGAGACTGTCGAGAATATTTTTCTTATGCAATGCCGTTTAATTTGTCAGAAGAAGTCATAATAGATGAACAAAAGGTGGATTTATATTTAAAAGCATGTTATCAGCTAATAAATTTACAACTATTTGTTATTTTTGCAAAATCCAAATTTAATATAAAAATTGACATCTCAGAGTTGGGAGATGTCAAACGTGATTTAATTGAATAATGCAATAGATTAGGAGAAACAACAAAATTTTTTGATCCAGCAGACGAGAATTTTGGGATTGATATTAAAAATTTTTTAGGGATTGACGTGATGCCTCTGTCAATGGCATATGATCATGATTTCGATGAGTATGGAACATACGATACTGACATATGTGCAAAAGCCCATATACCAAGCACTAAGAAAATAGTGTCTGCTGCATTACAGTATTTGGGGAATGCTATTTGATTTAAAATACACTATGATCTGAAGATTAACTTGTCTTTAAATACTTTTATATTTGATTTCTTATACTGTTTAATACGGGACAAGCCAAGGGGGTTCCCCCGCTGGGCTCGCAAACAGCAAAATTGCTCTAGAAATTAGGAAATAGTAGATTAGTCGATTAGAACTATTCCAAACCACGGTTAGAGAATATAAGCGTTTCATAGTACAACTTCCATTGGATTATTCAAAGGCGTTGGAAGGCGATCTCTCCGACTTTACTTATGTTGCCGTACATACTAGATTGATGCTACTTCGTAAGTATACTCGAAATGGAAGAGGCAGTTTGCATCTGACCGACATCATTGCTAAAGCTATCTGCAAATTCCCTCAGCATACAGATTATTTATCTGAACTTATGAAGCGCTTTATACAATCCTGTGATCAATCGCTTAACCATGTTCTCGCTGACGGAACAGATAGAACATTGGATGAATCAATAGACGATATTATGTATGGACTTCACTTACATGCGGATGAAGAGAGGATTAAGCGCATTATCCAGGATAATAATTTACTTAGACTGTATTGTGCCGAAATATTTGTAAAGGAAATTGAGGCTTTAGCCATTGAACTATCCAATTTTTTGGACGCGAACGGTATACACTGTATTGAGAAGACAAACCACTTGTCTGCACCTGTGATTCATCTTGACGCGCAAGGTTCGGACACTCGAAATATCACAGGTTCACCTTTTTGGAAAAACCTAATTGGTTCTGATATGACTGAAGAAAGCACCCAGACGTTATTTTCAAAATACTTTGCACTAGAGCAGTTTTCTTGCGACGAAATGAAACAACTTGTGTTTGAGCCTACGAGCAATGACCGGGGTGACTTTTCAAAAGTAATCGCATATTACAAAGCAATTCCATCGCCAGGGATGAGTGCTACCATCAGATATAACGAGCAACGCGACGCGGCATATATCCATATATATCCTCACGTTGAGGAGGGTTTTATTGTTGATTCGCCTCAAATCATCTCCGACGTCTATGTGATTACACTTATCAAAGATCAAAGGCTAGGTGAGTGGAGAGTTTTCGCTTTCGGAGGTCGTCTCGACCCGCATATCCGCAACTGATTACAATACACCTTCTTCAGTAAATTATTGATAGGCTGGAAAGCTCTTGAGGCTTATAACATGAATTCTCTATAAAAGTGAATCTATTAATTCACATGAGTATATATTATATCCGCACTGATCATCGTAGGATTACCCATTGTTGTCACCAGCCATCTGGGCTTTGACCAAGCCGCAGGCAACCGGCTCTACGGATATGCGCAGGGCGCGCTGGCGGCTGGTGGACTATTGGGCGGACTACTCTCAGGTGTTCTTGTCCATAAGCTAAAAGTCAGCCGTGGAGTAATGCTGATTTTCGGGTGTACGGCGCCTCTGCTCCCAATGGGTCTTGCATTGCGGTTACCAATAGACTCAATGACAGCATATTTTTTTATTGCCGGCTCCTGCGTAGTATTTATGATTTTTTCAACCATTTTTAACATGGAAATGATTACATATGTGCAAAAGATTACCCCTGCCACCCTCACCGGAAAGGTCATGGCTCTACTCATGTGCCTTGTCATGTGCGGTAATCCTATTGGGCAGGCAATCTATGGTGTGCTGTTCGAAGGCTTATCGGCCAATGTTGATTGGATTTATTTTGGTGCATTCACGGTCTGTCTCGGTCTATGCATGGTTTCCCATATCGTGTTTCGTCAACTAAATGATGAGGTAATTACATCCTGAAAACATAAAACAGGGTCGGAAATACGTTGAGGTAAAATAGATGCAATGAACTACCTGCTGCAAGCGCACATCTCTGATGGAAAAGGATATACCCAAACAGAAATTCAGAGCATTGATATAAATTACTCATTTTAAACATTGTTTTATCTTATAATGAATGGAATATTACTGTGGTTTATACCGATAAGCCTACGTCAATATATAGCTATCATATGAAAGATGGCAATATCGTTGAAGGGGGATCAAGAATAAATATTGATAATCGCCTGCTTTACTTCATTACGTAGATAAGCTATCCAATTGAATAAGGAGACCCATTTTGAGATTACGAAAAATTAAAAAACAATTAAAACAAAAATTCGGAAGCGTACCAGATCCACACTACTTTCATGGGGACATGGAGTATATACGAGCGTATTATGATTTCCGAAAAAACGCAGGGCTGGACAAGTTTCTTATTGATGAGATTACATGGAACGATTTGAACATGGACGGCATATTTAAGAGAATCAACCCCGGCCTGTCTACCTCCGGAGAACAGTATCTCTATTATATGCTTCGGTCGCCAGCTGTTACCGAAGGCGATTATAACGGCAGAAAAGCGCTGATAGAGCTTGTAGAGAAAAAGCCTGACTTGCGGTTGAAACTTCAGATTATTCTTGCGAGGCTAGGGTGTACCCGTCGTGCGGACCTAAGCCGAGCGTTTTGCCCCTCTACTCATGGATACGGATGGCTTCTCTTTTATTTGGTTTTAATGCTGCTTGTTCTGGCCTCTATTGCTGCTGCTGTATTATCCCCAAAGCATGGATTGATGTTGTTATTTGTAATGTTTGCCCTTAATACCGCATTGCATGAGTTTCGGATACGTAAGATACAAAGAGATTTTGATACGGTAAATTATACTGTGAATATGATATTTGCTTTGCATAGAATCCGAAAATTAAAGGCTCCTGACCTTGATTGCCAATTGACGGAAGCGTATAAAAGTCTTGATCGGCTGCATTCGGCGATCCGGACAGGCGGAGTAACCGGCGCTTCGGGAAATTCTGTGGGAGATATTATAACATCCTTTCTGCTTCTTGATCTAATTGCTTATGAGTTTTTAAAAAACAAGTTGGGGCGAAACCACAAGGATGTATTTAATGTTCATGAAAATTTAGGAAAAATTGATGCGGCAATTTCAATCGCGTCTTACAGAAAAAGTCTCAAAACTTATGCTAAACCCGAAATCAGTTTTGGCACCGCAGGATTCATGGATGTTTTGCAAATGGTTCACCCTTTGATTACACACCCCGTTCCCAATAATCTTTTAGCAAATAATTCGGTACTCATCACAGGTTCCAATGCGTCCGGAAAATCTACATATCTTAAAACCACAGCCCTTTGTGCGATTATGGCGCAGAGTATTTGTACCTGTACGGCTGAAAAGTACCATGCGAGCGCGTTTCACATCTATTCATCCATGGCGTTGTCGGACGATCTTCTGGCTGGTGAGAGCTACTATATTGTTGAAACAAAATCGCTAAAACGGATTCTTGATCGTACGGCATATGAAGGCGCCATACTGTGTGTAATTGACGAGGTACTGCGCGGTACGAATACTGTAGAACGTATCGCTGCTTCCAGCGAGGTTCTGGAAGCGCTGGCCCAAAAGGGCGCTCTATGCCTGGCAGCCACACATGACATTGAACTGTGTACATTGCTGAAATCCAGCTACCACCTCTATCACTTCGAGGAAATTATAAGCGAAAATGATATGCTATTTGATTATATAATTCGGGAGGGACCGGCTCAATCACGTAATGCCATTAATCTTCTAAAAATTATAGGTTTTGATGATGTTATCGTGGAAAGGGCTCATAAAAGAGCTAACCGTTATCTGAATGATGGTATATGGGATTAGAAATCCTTATAATAAGTCCATTTATACAGTATAGTAGTTTTATTGCTTATATGAGCTTCGTGTTATGTTTACACTATGCGGAGCCAATTATTAATGTTAAGTCTGGTGAAATTAAATGGAAGTATTAGTGGAAATTGTATTTGAATTTATTATTAAATTTATAAAATCAAAAAAAACCCAAAAATCATTCGCAATATATTAATTAGTGCCATATCCATGATTTTTATTTGTGTTACGGCTATATTAATTTATGCCGGTTTTGTTATGGAATGCGGTTTATTGTCCCGGCTTTTGCTATTTGGAACTGGGCTGATAGTCGCGACTTTCCCTGTCAAATTAGTAAAAGATGTAATGGAGAGGGCAGAGTAAAGCAGAGACTATGAGGGCTGAGCCACCTTCGCAGTTTGTTTATACCGCAAAAGAGAACGCCAAGAATGCAAAACATTGCAGGAGATGCGGGGCTTTGGAAAAATTGGTATATTGCGTAGCCTTTGTCAAGACAATGTGAAAAAAGGCCGCCGATTTTATCGGCTGCCTTTCTGTGGATTGGGAGGGCAATACGCGTTTTCGCGGAGCCGCAATCAACGGCTCTTTTAAGAGTGGACATCCTTGCTGCCGCCGAAAATGTCATCGAATAATCCGTTTGTTTTGTCCATAGTCTAGATTATTAAAAGGCAAAGCGGTGCTGACTTGAGAAACGTAAATGCTCTGTTTCTGAACTTTATACTCCTTTGCGGCGTTTCCGTCATATTGCAGACCGTCGCCCTTTCCTTCCAGGCATATCTCGCCAGGAATCTGGGATCGGAGGGGCTGGGACTCATCCAGCTGACTTTATCGGTCTATTTCCTGGACGGAAGCCATTTGCCCAGCTTGGTGAGGCCACCGCCCGGAACAATGCAGTGTATATGTGGGTGGAAGCAGAGGTTTTGACCCCACGTATGGAGCACAGCGGTGTAGCCGGTGGCGGCGCCAAGATATTTCTTGTCAGCAGACAACTCCTGTATCGTCTCAGCTACACAGCGAAAAAGCAGATTGTAACCGTCCTGCTGGTTCCGGTAAATCCATAGATTCAGCTCCTGCGGTACGGTGAATACCACATGAAAGTAGCCCACATGGAGCAGGTTTCCCTTTTGCGCGTCAATCCAGCGTTCTTTGGAGAGTGTCTGGCATTTCGGACAGTGCCGGTTACGGCAGGAGTTGTAGGATGGTCTTTGGTATCCACACTCCGGACAGTGATCCATGTGGCCTCCAAGTTTGGCCGTGCGGCAATTGAGAATGGCGTTCATTGCCTTGCGTTGAGCCATAGGCAGCCGGTGGTTTTGGCGGTATGCCTCACCGTATTCCTCAAAGATATCTTGTGCCTCAGGCATTTGATGACACCCTCGGTTTGCGGCCCCGCTTTTTAGGCAGTGAGTCCAACGGGCTTTAAATCTGCTTGTTCATGTTGCCGATGTGAAGGTAAAATGCAGTCGTCTGAATGAATGTATGACCAAGCAGTTCTTTGATTTGGCAGACTTCTGCACCGGATTCCAAGAGGTGCGTCGCAAAGCAGTGGCGCAGCGTATGCACCGTGTAAGTATCCGGCAGGCCAGCATTTTTGCAGCAGTTACGAAAGGCATTTGCCACCGAGCGCGGCGTCAATACTTTTTGCCGCTGCTTTCTGAGATAAAACAAATACCCCTCTGGATGATTTGGCCTGCAATACTCACGTAGCACCTTTAAATTACGCTGTGAGAGCAGCGTATATCTGTCTTTGCCACCTTTTCCGTGGTGAATGAAAATCCTCATCTGCTGGCTGTTAATGTCCTGAACGCGGAGGTAAGTTATTTCGGACAGGCGCAATCCCGCGCCGTATGCGGTTTCAAACATAGCTCTGTCACGGAGGTTGTCCATGCTGGAAAAGAAATGCGCAAGCTCTTTTTTGCTCATCAATGCCGGGAACTCCCGGTGTTCGCGCCGTCGATGGATTAGCTGATAGTTTAGGTTTTGCCCCAGAACAGCTCCGAAAATAAAGCGCAGCGCGCTGTTGTAAGCATTGACTGATCCCGCGCTGTGTCCGGAATCCAACAGGTACAATAAGTACTCTCGAATCTCGATTTCTTTCATTTCTTCAATGGGACGATCGTTGAAATACTTTAGGAACAGCTTGAGCCGTCCCAGATACGACGCAACTGTTTTGGGCGACAGACCTCGCAGCCGCACCTCATCGTAGGCTCGAGAAAAGACTTCTTCATTTGTCATGGAACCATCTCCTTGAAAGTGATGCTTCCATTGTAAAGGGCAAAGAGAAAACCTGCCGCATTTGCAGCAGGTTCGATATAAGAAAAATTCCGGGTTTAGATACCACCGCGTCAGCGGTTTAGTGCTATGTTTATGATGGATATGTAGAAAATGCACTTAATTTGATGAGGCTATAAACCGGAATTTGTGGAGACCATGTTTGACGCGTTCTGTCATAGATTCATGAATCGGAGCGGGTTATTTACCAGCCGTAGGTGTGTCCTCCCATGTGCACCAATATCGGGAGCCATCTCGCTCACGGTTTAACAGGTCATTATCCACAAGTTCCCTCCGCAGTATAAAGTGGTCGCCAAAGGTATGCCATCGGTTGCATATCTCGTTGACCTGCTGCTCTGAATAGATACAGTTCAACTCGAATTTTCCAGCGAGATATTCAAGCACCGCTAATCTTGGTTTCTGCTTGCTGGGCAACTGTGTTATTCTTCCTGCGTCGTCAAGAAATGGAGTAATTCTTATTTTCTTCTTCACGTCGAATTCCTTTCAATCCAAATCTCCGTTTTCATACTTCTCAAGCCAGATTTCATAAAGCGTATGAATATCGTCTGCAAATTCTTGTTCGCTTTGAGTTTCCATTTTCTTCAATTCTTCTAGAACAACAAAGGAAAACGATGTAATGCCATAGTCGTCAAACTCCTTGCGCATTGCCGGTTCGGGGACAGACTTTATGCTGACTGCAAACTCAAATCTGTTTTGTGCTCCTTTCAGATATGTGGTTGAGCGTATCCATCTGCGCTGATTTTCGTTACATAAGATACAGTAAACGCCGCCAATAACGGTTCTGTTTCTATAATGATTCATCAAATCTTTTCTTTTAGCGGTATCCATCCATTACACCTCTTCTCGTTAGAAATTGTTATTATCATTCGATATGATAGTACTACACCATGCGTGTGTGCACAATCAACGCTCCGTAGACTTGACCGAACTCCTATGTATAAATCCCGATTTATCGAGAGAATCGAGTATAATCCAAGTGCTTTGAGCTTCGCAGTTTGTTTAATAGGACAAGCCCAAGGGGTACCTCCTTGGGCTTGCCAACAGCAATAAGTGCAGTTTTCAGGCCAACCCGGCTCAAAAGCTGCGAAATATACTGCCATGCGATTACTTCGCAATAATATCCATCACGTCTCGCCTCATGCTGAGCGGGGTGCCCTTGGTCGGATATCCCACGCGAAATAACATCTGCACGGTTCCGCTATCCGGCGCATATGCCTGCTTGAATTCCGTATAGAGATTATTCATCTCGGGATATTCCTCCAAAGCCTGGCTGAGCGGCTGCATGACAAGACCCAGTGTATGCCCTGTCAGCACGAGCCTGCTGTAGAACATCCCACTTTCCACTTGTACTTCTCTGCTGTTTTCCCGAGTGATAATCATGGCATAAGCGGGCGTACTGTCGACCGATGTACGGGTGTAATTTATAAAGTTGCGAGAGGCGGCCTCACCGGAGTTCAGGGACGGGAAGATGGTGAGCATTCCTTGCAAAATGTGCTTCATGAACCCAGAAGCACCCTGACCTTCCACGGAGTACCCGTAGCGGTATTGGTTCTTCTGATACTCGCTGGCGCGGAAAATAACGTTGGATTCTTCCATGACGCGAGATACTCCAGCTTCGATTTGCGCGCTCTGCAGTGCATATTTGCCGATGCTGGAAAGCATACCTGGTTTCTGATACACCGTAACAGAGATTCCAGTCGTGCCCGAAAGCGATTCGAGGCCGGAGACCTGTGACGTAGAAAGTTCCTTGGCCTGGTATGGCTCCCGATTGGTGTCGGGCAGATATAAAGCGTCATAGAGCTGAGTGTCTTGCGGCTGAGTCTTTGCCAGGGTGATCTTTGCCACCGGCAGAGTGTCCATACTGCGGGCAAGGTCACTTTCATCGTACACACCATCCGGGAAAAGTTTAATTTTGGTGTCCCAGCCTTCTTTTTTACCGGCAACAGCGACATATTCCAGAAAAGTACCCTGCGAAATCATCATCTGACGCGCATACGGGTCCACTTCCTTTGTCATGCGCGTGCTGTCCGCATAGAGGTAGAACACCATTGAATCAGAAGGATCGAGCCGGATAATCCACGGCTGCATGTTGTGCCCGCTGGCGGCCAGAATGCCGCGGGCCGTGAGACTTATTCTGGGGTCATCATATTGTGCGGCATATTCCTCCGACCATGGTTCCAGATAGTACTGTTTCATAAATCCTCCGCTAATGATATAAAGTGCGGTCAGCAGAAGAAGGCCTGCCCCGGCCATGCCGACAAGTCCTCTGACCGCGTATTTACGAATTTTCTTCCCGTTCATTTTTCGCTTCTCCTATACCGGTAATCAGGCGCATCATCATGTCGAAAGCCTCAGTCACAAAGTCATCGGGACTGATACCGTGATAGTTTTTCAAATATTCGCTTTTCTTCTCCCTGGTATTAAAGACACCCATGGTACACGCCCACAAGACCAAGGCAGCCTTTTCGCTGTCAAGTCCCTTGCGCAGATTCCCTTCCTCCACGCCTCTTTGCAATGCCCGCGAAAGATACCCGAAAATTTGCTCACCTAACTGGTAGCATTCGTCGATGGATGTGATCTCGATACCGACACATTGATCGGAAGCCTTAGCCTCATACTCCATGATGGCTTTAAAATACGGAGCATGTTCCTGGCTGAACCGGAAGAAACAAAAAAAGATACAACGCAGTTCTTCTGCCGCATTCTGTGGGGTTTTTTCCCGAAAGTCGGCCTCCAGCATGTCAATCAGCAGTCGATAGCCCCTAATCATGATTTTATAATAAATTTGCTCCTTGCTGTTGAAATACAGATAAACGGTGCGCTTGCTGAATTCCGCCTCCTTCGCGACTTCGTCCATTGAGGTGTTCTCATATCCCTTGGAAAAGAAAACCCGTTCGGCGGCATCGATAATATCACCACGACGAAGCTCTTTTTCCTTCAGATCCCGTTCCTTCCGTCCCATGCAAATTCCTTTCATTATATTGAAATAGAGTAAACTGCAAGTATACTTAATGTCAGTATAGCTCCGTCATAACTATTTGTCAATTGCACATTCAAAGAATAAAAAGGATAATTTGAACAATTTAAAATGAGCTTAGATAAGCAGACCACCACGCAATTAAGAGTTTTTATATGAATCAGAAATGCGAGACGAAACGAATTCCTTTTCTCAGTCAAAATTGAGCGTGACCTGCGGAACGATCTTGAAAGAAAAACCAAATTTAGAAAAGAGATTGCAATATCGTGTCTTTTGAAGGAAAAGAAGAGAAACAAGGCGATAGGCGTCTATATACGCTAGGAGAAGAAAAACCGGCGAAAGCCATCCTGAAAATGGGTATCCCGGTTACAATCGGAATGCTTTTTATGGTCGCCTATAATCTGACGGATACCTTTTTTATCGGACTGATGCACGACGACATACAGCTTGCAGCGGTTAATTTGTCCTATCCGATCATGATGGTGATGATCGCGGTGGCCGGCATTGTGGGAAACGGCGGTGCCTCCTATATTGCAAGGTGCATGGGGGCGGGCGAAACCGATAAGGCCCGGCACGTGCTAACAAACGGACTTGAGCTGATCGTGATTTTCAGCGTTGTGATTACTGCTCTCGGCCTTCTGTTCATTAATCCAGTAGTGAGTGTTTTGGGGGCAAAACCGGATACCTTCGAGTCAACCAGGGATTACACCTGCGTGATGCTGATTGGGTCGCTCTTTACGATGGACAACTACGCCGTTGGGCAGCTTCTTCGGAGCGAAGGCTCGACTTTGTATTCTATGGTGGGAATGATCGCCGGAAACGTCGCCAATATTATCCTCGACCCGATTTTCATCTTTACCTTGGGCATGAAGATCAAGGGAGCCGCGATTGCCACCGTGTTGGGCAACGTTCTTGGCGTCGGGATCTACCTGTTTTACTATGCGAAAAAGGACACCCTTCTCGTTCCGTCAAAAAGATTCCTGCGTTTTGATAAGCAAATTTTCAAAGAGATCATGGTAGTCGGCACACCGCATACGCTGGAACAGTTCCTGACGACTGCGGCCATCATCGTCAGCAACAATCTTGCTGCCGGTTACGGTGCCGCAGCAGTGGCGGGAATGGGAATTGCGAACAAGATCATGAGCTTCGGCAACTACGTGTATCAGGGTATGGCGGCAGGCTGCCAGCCGCTGATGGGATACAATTACGGCGCGAAGAACTATTCCCGCATGAAGCAGCTGATCAATTCCTCCGAAGTGATCGTTTTCATCATGGAGATCGGCGTAATCGGAATCTACGGCATTTTTGCTCCGGCGCTGGTATCGCTTTTCAGCGTTTCGGACAAAGTGATTGGAATCGGCACGAAAGCGCTCCGTGCGGCGATGCTGATGTTGCCCTTTGCGGGCGCTACCTGTATCGCAAGAAATACGTTCAACGCGATGGGCAAAGCCGGATATGCCTTCCTTATCACGGCAGTCAGGCAACTGGCGCTGTATATCCCGTTTCTGCTGACCTTCAATTATCTGTGGGGATTTACCGGCCTGATCTATTCGCAGCCGGTGGAGGAATTCATCTGTATGTTTTTAGCCTTCGCGTTGCTTTCCAACAGGCTTAAAAAAATAGCAAACGAGGAATCGGCCAAGCAACCGTTGTGACATTAACAGCTTTATTTGTCTGCAAAAATACAGGGAGGGGTTATCGTGAAGCATGAGGAATTTGAAGAGGCTGCGGGGTATTGGAAAAAGAGAGATGCCGCGGGGAAAAAGATGGACCGTGAAACGCTCACTGCGGCAATGGAGACGTACATCCAGGCCCACAACACCTGCGCGCTGGCCACCGGAGCCAGCACGTTTGTGCGCTGTACCCCCATTGAGTATTCCTGGCATGACGGTGCGTTCTGGATGTTTTCCGAAGGCGGCTTAAAATTTTTTGCATTGGAAAGAAACAAAAATGTCTGTTTGGCAATTTATGATCCATATGAAGGCTTTGGAAAACTAAACGGTATGCAGGTAACCGGCATGGCGGAGATTGTGGAGCCGTATTGCGAAGAATATGCCACCGCTGCAGCAGCCAAGAATATCCCGCTGGAGTCGCTGAAAAAGCTACCCTCGCCCATACATCTCATTAAGGTGACGCCGAAGCATATCAACTTTTTGAGTTCCACTTTTCAGAGGCAGGGTTTTGACTGCCGGCAGTCGATGGAGTTTTAGCTTCTGTTTTCATATTTTGAATTTCGCATTTTGAATAGCGAATTATCCGAGCATGGGCGAAAAAAAGAACGACACAGCAGAAACTGCGTCGCCCTTGTTTGGATAATTCCATAGCACGAAACCGCGGGCGGTTTGCTGGCAGCTATGGGAAAAGCATCGCTTTTATTTCTTGAAATTACAGCTGCGCAGATACCTGAAAAGCACAGTTTCCGGAAAAAGTCATATCAATTCTTTTCTTTCTATGGTAAAATGGGTGCAGCAAAGCCAGCCTGCCCTTGGAGCAGACTTAAAAAGGCTTTGTAATTTAGCAGGCTGTGGGTGGTGCGAGTCCGGTTCGAAGCAGACCGCAAAAGCCACAGTTTGGGCATTGAGAGGGCTTTCTGCCGAGGATCTTTTGGATGAGGGCCTCCGTGGAGAGCTTTTCTCTTTTTTTCAGTGATGTGCCCGTCTGTACCTTGCAGATGTGCAGTTTCTTCTGCTTGCCACGGCTGGACAGAAAACCATAGTGCCGAATTTCATGAACCCGGTTGGCAGGACGTGCATCAGGAAGCGCCGAATAAATTCTTCCGCTCCCAACGTCATCTCTTTCCAGCGGCTGCCGTTCCGGTAGTCTCGCCATTTGAAAGAGACCTGCCTGTTCTCTGTACTTAGAATACGGTTATTGGCGATCGCCACCCTGTGGGTGTAGCGTCCAAGATACTCCACCACGCAGGCTGCATCTTTGAAAGGCGGCTTGCAGTAGACCACCCATTCTTTGGAATAGCACTCGCTGAGCAGTGACGGGTCTATGTTAGGAAACTGCTGCTTAAGCAGCGCCAAAAATTTGCCTCGAAATTTCCTGGACAGGACCTTCACCGGCAGGAAGAACTTTTTCCTGGACGGAAGCCATTTGCCCAGCTTGGTGAGGCCACCGCCCGGAACAATGCAGTGTATATGTGGGTGGAAGCAGAGGTTTTGACCCCACGTATGGAGCACAGCGGTGTGGCCGGTGGCGGCGCCAAGATATTTTTTGTCCGTGGATAACTCCTGTATCGTCTCAGCTACACAGCGAAAAAGCAGATTATAACAGTCCTGCTGGTTCCGGTAAATCCATAAATTCAGTTCCTGCGGTACGGTGAATACCACATGGAAATAGCCCACGTTGAGCAGGTTTCCCTTTTGCGCGTCAATCCAGCGTTCTTTGGAGAGTGTCTGGCATTTCGGACAGTGCCGGTTACGGCACGAGTTGTAGGATGGCCTTTGGTATCCACACTCCGGGCAGTGATCCATGTGGCCTCCAAGTTTGGCCGTGCGGCAATTGAGAATGGCGTTCATCGCTTTATGTTGAGCCATGGACAGCCGGTGGTTTTGGCAGTATGCTTCACCGTGTTCCTCAAAGATATCTTGTACCTCAGGCATTTGATGACACCCTCGGTTTGCGGCCCCGTTTTTTAGGCAGCGTGTCCAACGGGCTTTGAATCTGCTTGTTCATGTTGCCGATATGAAGATAAAATGCTGTTGTCTGAATGAACGTATGACCAAGCATTTCTTTGATTTGGCAGACTTCTGCACCGGATTCCAGAAGATGCGTTGCAAAGCAGTGGCGCAGCGTATGAACTGTGTAAGTATCCGGCAGGCCGGCTTTTTTGCAGCAGTTGCGAAAGGCATTTGCCACCGAGCGCGTCATCAATACTTTTTGCCGCTGCTTTCTGGGATAAAACAAATAACCCTCCGGATGATTTGGGCGGTATTCTCTCCAATAGTCCCGCAGCACCTCCACATTGCGATGTGAGAGCAGTGTATATCTGTCTTTGCTGCCTTTTCCGTGGTGGACGAAGATTCTCATCTGCTGGCTGTTAATGTCCTGAACGCGGAGGTAAGTTATTTCGGACAGGCGCAATCCCGCGCCGTATGCGGTTTCAAACATAGCTCTGTCACGGAGGTTGTCCATGCTGGAAAAGAAATGCGCAAGCTCTTTTTTGCTCATCAATGCTGGGAACTCCCGGTGTTCGCGCCATCGATGGATTAGCTGATAGTTTAGGTTTTGCCCCATGACTGCACCGAAAATAAAGCGCAGCGCGCTGTTGTAAACATTGACTGATCCAGCGCTGTGTCCGGAATCCAACAGGTACAATAAGTACTCTCAAATCTCGATTTCTTTCATTTCTTCAATGGGACGATCGTTGAAATACTTTAGGAACAGCTTGAGCCGTCCCAGATACGACGCAACTGTTTTGGGCGACAGACCTCGCAGCCGCACCTCATCGTAGGCTCGAGAAAAGACTTCTTCATTTGTCATGGAACCATCTCCTTGAAAGTGATGCTTCCATTGTAAAGGGCAAAGAGAAAACCTGCCGCATTTGCAGCAGGTTCGATAGAAGAAAAATTCCGGGTTTAGATACCACCGCGCCAAAAGATCCGGGAGCAGGGCTTTGACGGCGGGCACAGCATCGTGCGAGAATACGTACGCAACAAAAAGGAGCAGCTGGACGAGAAGGCAACGGTACGATTTGAGACAATGCCGGGGCTGCAAGGCCAAATGGACTGGGCATTTTTCGAGGATCACACCGTCATGGAGGGCGGAAAGCTGAAGAAGCTGTACTGCTTTCTGTTTATTCTCGGATACTCACGGGCGCGGTACATAGAGTTTGTGACCGACATGAGCACAAACACACTGATCCGCTGCCATGCCAACGCGTTCCGGTACTTCGGCGGATACCCCGAGGAAATCCTGTACGACAACATGAAACAGGTGGTCATCAAACGCCTGCTGAAGCAGGAGGACAGCACCCTGAACCGGCAGTTCGAGGACTTTTCCGGGTTCTATGGATTCAAGCCTGTGCTGTGCAAGGCCATACCGGGGCCAGACGAAAGGCAAGGTGGAGCGCACCGTGCAGTTTGTCCGGGATAATTTCATGGTGGGCATCAAGTATAGCTCCTTGTATGACCTCAACGGCCAGGCGCTGGCCTGGTGCAACAAGGTTAACGGAAAAATCCATGCCACAACGAACGAAATTCCCTTCGAGCGATTAAAAAAAGAGGGCCTCAACCCTCTCAACGCGAATATATTATCGACAAAATTAACCTGCGCCGGGTGCAAAAAGACTGCCTCATCTCGTACGGCGGTAATCAGTATTCCGTGCCATCAGAATACGCCGGCAAAGATGTGGCAGTCGTAGCGCTGGACAACCTGCTCGCCGTCTACCACGAAGGAAAGCAAATCGCCCTGCACCGGATATCCTATCAGAAAAAGGACATGGTCGTCAATGCCCATCACTACCGCAGGCTGACGGTCAAGCAGTCTTTCGACATCGAAAACACGCTGCTGGACGGTGACAACGTCATCGATTTTCCCATCCAGCCACATGATTTGAGCCGGTATGACGAGGTATTGTTATGACGGAACTGACGATGGAACGCCTCAGGGAGAACCTTGAAAGCCTGAAAATGAAAAACACGCTGGAGATCCTGGACAATTATCTTGAGAGAGCTGCAAAAGACGAGCTTAACATCGTGGAGGTGCTCGATCATATCTTTGCAGAGGAGGCGCTCAGCAAACGGCGGCGCGCCTATGAAAAACAGGTGCAGATGTCGGGCTTTCCCATCAAAAAGACGTTGGAGGACTTTGATTTCAGTTTTCAGCCCTCCATTGACAAGCGGCAGATCGAGGAACTGGCCACCATGCGTTTTCTGGAGAATGGAGAAAATATCGTCTTTCTCGGCCCGCCCGGCGTGGGCAAGACCCATCTGGCCTCGGCGCTGGGGATGGTCGCCGCCAGGCATCGATTCTCCACTTACTACATTAACTGCCACTCACTGATTGAGCAGCTCAAAAAGGCCCATTTTGAAAACCGTCTTCCAGATAAGCTCAAAACTCTGGGTAAATACAAGCTGCTCATCATCGACGAAATCGGGTATCTCCCAATGGATATTCAGGGGGCGAACCTGTTCTTTCAGCTTATTGCCAGACGGTATGAAAAGGTCTCAACAGTCTTTACCTCCAACAAGACCTTTTCCCAATGGAACGAGATCTTTGCTGATGTCACCATCGCCTCCGCGATACTCGATCGTGTTCTGCACCACTGTACCGTCGTCAATATCAAGGGCGAAAGCTACCGGCTAAAAGAACGCAAAGAATATATGAAGCAAAAACAGCACATCGTCAATACCCTCTTCGAGCAGGGACAAAACTAATTTTAGGACATTCCCTCGCCGCTGTTTTCCTACATTTTTTAACCGGCGAAAAACTGCAAATTCAAATCGGCGTTGACAGACGATACAGGATCGGCCATTTCAAAGAATTGCTGATGAAGTAGATCGAAGGACTGAGCAGTTCGCTGATATGTACAAGGTTCGGAAGCAAACGGTAGAGCATCCATGGGGGACAATTAAAAGAGCCATGGGGTTCTCATATTTTCTGACCAGAAAAGTAGAAAATGTGAGGACTGAGTCTTTGTTGCATTTTTTGGTTTACAACATGAAACGAGCAATCAATATCATTGGAACAGAGCAATTAATTGGGATATTACAGGGGTAATTCCGCTCCTGCAATATCTTGTTTTTGCATTTTTATCGATTTAGTAGAAATCACAAGCTGCCATCTGTTGTGTTTACACGCGTTTTCACACAGCCTCAGCAAAATCTTGCTCAGCTCGTGACGATTGTATTATCACTATTTTTCTCAACTGCGCCTTGCGTTTGTCCAAGTTAGCATCGTTGAATATTGATCAGGTTGACTCCGATGTTATCTCTATTATCGGCAAGGGCAATAAAGAGAGAAAAATTTATTTGACACCCGCCGTTAAACAATCACTGGCAAAATGGCTTGCCATCCGCAGTACGCTGAAGGTCGATTGTAATGCACTGTTTATCTCTAGGAACAGAGGCAGGCTTACAACACGTTCCACATACAAAACGTCGTTAAAAAGCATATCATTGCCGCTGGTATCAATCCAGAAGGCTTATCCACGCATAAGCTTCGTCACACTGCAGCTACACGCATGTACAAGTATGGGCATGTAGATATTCGATCTCTTCAACAAATCCTTGGACATGAAAGCATTGCTACCACAGAAATTTATACACATGTGGATGACCGCCAGTTGCAAGCCGCTGTGAATGCCAACCCCTTGGCCATGATGTTCAACTGAGCATCATGGCTTAAACATAGCACTAAACCGCCTTCGGCGGTGGTATTGACAGGAATTTCGACTGCTGATAAAATAGCGACACAACATAAACAACGTTGCCTCTAAAGAAAAACGGCTGGAACGATACCAGTGGAGGTTTATTTGTTGCGCCAAAAAGTATAATTTCTCCATTTCACATCCGCCACAATCCTTGATTTGCAAGGCTTTTGGGGATGCTATACTTGTTGAAAATTAAGCAAGCGAAATTATACTTTCCCCATAGATGGCGGTTTCGTGCTATGGAATTATCCAAACAAAGGCAGCTGAGATTTTTCTTCTCGGCTGCTTTTTTTGCGCCTTTGCTCGGATAATTTGCTATTCATTAGACGAAGTTCATAGCCCTTGGTATACGTCTTAAGCTTGTCCCGTATTAAAAAAGCTTGCACTTAAGTATTTGAATTTTGGTTACATTGTATCATAGATTTCCATATTTAAGTACTATCTATCAGATATTTTTCCTTTTATTCAGTGCTGCTGACCTGAACCCCGAAAACTGAACCAATGGAAATGTTAGTCACAATATGCTAGACTATCAAAAATGGAGTGATTGACATGAAGCGGCGATTTACAGAAGAGCAGATCATCAAGATTCTCAAGGAACATGCCGGAGGCAGACGGGCAGCGGACATTGTCCGTGAGTACAACATCACAGAGCATACTTTTTACCGTTGGAAAAGCAAATATGGCGGCATGGACGTTAGTGAAGCCAAGCGTCTGAAACAGCTTGAAGAAGAAAACCGTCGGCTGAAAGAAATGGTCGCCGACTTGTCTTTGGATAATAAGATATTAAAGGACGTGCTTTCAAAAAACGTCTGAAGCCTGCCGTAAAACGCAAAATAGCAGCCGAAGTACAGGAATGCTATGAAATCAGCGAGCGCCGCGCGTGCAGGCTAATGGGGATCAGCCAGAACAGCAAACGATACAAGCCGACCGATAAAAGCGGGGATACTTTGGTAACAGAACGGCTGAAGGCACTTTCGGTGCGCTGGAAACGATTTGGTTATCGCCGGTTACATGTCATGCTTCTGCGCGAAGGCTTTGAGATTAACCACAAAAAAACATACAGGCTTTACAAGGATGCAGGATTAACCCTTCAGAAGCGAAGCAAAAAGAAGAAATATGAAAAGCGCGGCATGCCTGATCAGGCATGTCCAGAGTTCAATTCCCGCTGGTCGATGGACTTTGTCTGTGATCGCACCCGGCATGGTGGGCACATCCGAATTATGACATTGATAGATGAGGCCACAAGGCAATGCCTTGCTCTGGAGGTAGATAGCTCCATCACGGGGAGGAAAGTAGCCTCCGTGCTTAACCGAGCAGCCCTGTTTCGGGGATTACCCAAAGAGATCTTGACCGATAATGGTTCTGAGTTCACCGGAAATGCTCTGAATGCCTGGGGACACGATCACAGAGTGGAACACATCTTTACCGATCCTGGCTGCCCGACACAAAACGGATATATTGAAAGTTTCAATGGCAAGTTAAGAGATGAATGCCTCAATCAAAACTGGTTTTCCAGTCTGTCAGAAGCAAAAGATATTATTGAAGAATGGCGGCTGGAGTACAACAAACTCAGACCTCATTCATCTCTTGGCAACTTGACCCCGGAAGAATACGCCCTTAAAATTTCAGGTGATTACTAGCATTCCAAGTGGTGGGATTTTGGGGGCAGGTCACTGCTTAATAAGCCAAAAAAGTATGGTATTTGACAGCTTGGGAATAATATGTTACCCTAAAATATATATTTTATTTGCAAAACTGGCAATGAGCAATATAGAGATTAAGCGATTGCTTGTAACCATAAAACTACGTAAATTGATATGTGTGTTTTTAATAGCACATACATTAATTGCCAGTAAGGCGAAAGGGATGGACGTACAATTGAAAAAAAAAATTAATCGTTATGTAACCCCTGTGTTTTGGCTATCAATAGGCATGGTTGGCCTTGTTGTATTATTGGGAAGTGTCTTCTCTACAAAATTTAAATTAGTAACAGAACAAGTAAGAAACTTTATCAGCAACTACTTGGGATGGTATTATCTACTTTTAGTAGCCGGTATTGTTTTCTTTTGTTTGTTTATCATTGTTAGCCCCATCGGCCAGATCCGGTTAGGGGATCCAGATTCCAAACCCGAATATTCAAAACTATCATGGATTGCAATGTTGTTCTCAGCAGGAATGGGAATTGGCCTTGTGTTTTGGGGTGCAGCAGAGCCGCTATCCCATTATGCTGTTTCAGCGCCACAAGGTCAAATTGGCACGCCCGAAGCATTGGCGGATGCTTTCAGGTATACTTTTTTTCATTGGGGAATTCATGCGTGGGCAGTATATGCTTTGGTTGCATTAGCATTGGCATACTTTAAATTCAGGAAAAAAGAAAAATCCTTAATATCAGTTACTCTAAAACCAATCTTTGGTCAAAACACAGATGGATTTCTGGGGAAAATCATAGATAGTATTACTGTTTTTGCAACGGTTATTGGTGTGGCAACGACCCTTGGATTTGGTGCAATACAGATTAACGGAGGCTTGAAATATTTATTTGGTATTCCAAAGAATATATATGTGCAGATCATTATTATCGCTGCAACCACGATATGTTTTATTATGTCAGCCTTGTCTGGTATAGGAAAAGGGGTTAAGATATTATCCAATATTAATATTATTCTAGCTGCTGCTCTATTATCCTTGGCAATCATAGTAGGGCCTTCCGTATCGATTATAAATACTTTTCTGGAAAGTCTGGGCGGATACATGCAAAGCTTTTTAAGAATGAGCTTTAGAACTGCTGCATTTGATGCAGAGCAGCAAGCATGGATTCACACATGGACAATCTTTTATTGGGCATGGTGGATTTCTTGGTCCCCGTTTGTGGGCGTTTTTATTGCTCGTATTTCCAAAGGACGTACAATTCGTGAATTTCTAACGAATGTTATCCTGATTCCGACTCTATTCTGCTGCTTATGGTTCTCTACGTTTGGCGCATTGTCAATAAATGCGCAAAATAATGGCGCAGAGTTAACAACGCTGTCCACAGAAGAAGTGCTGTTTGGTACGTTCAATCATTATTCATTGGGAATTGTACTTTCACTCATTGCAATGTTGCTGGTTTATATTTTCTTCATTACTTCAGCGGATTCTGCAACTTTTGTACTTGGAATGCTGTCTGAAGATGGCAGTTTATATCCGCACAATAAGGTAAAGGCTGTATGGGGAATATTAATCTCTGCTATTTCCATTGTTTTATTAATGGCTGGCGGATTAGATGCACTGCAGAACATTTTAATTATTGTAGCATTACCTTTCTCCGTGATCATTTTGCTTATAATGATATCTTTGTTTATTGAGTTGCATCATGAAAAAAAAGAGATGGGATTATATATTAAACCAGAAAATTATCCCTCAAAGGAAGAGCCTTTCAAGTCTTATGAAGATTAAAATTTATTGAAAACACTTAAAAATTCCATCTAAAATATTCAACTTCGCATAATTGCTGAGGCTGTGTGAAAACGCGTGTAAACACAACAAATGGCAGCTTGTGATTTCTAGTAAATCGCTAAAAATGCAAAAACAAGATATTGCAAGAGCGGAATTACCCCTGTAATATCCCAATTAATTGCTCTGTTCCAATGATATTGATTTGGAGGGATATCATAGAAGTGCAGAAGACAAACTCCCCAAAAGTGATAGAATCAAAGAAAGAATACGGTGGTGTTTGCAATGCGCAAATATGATAAGGAGTTCAAAGAAGAAGCGGTCAAGCTGTCCGATGAAATCGGCGTGAAGCAGGCGGCGGCACAGCTGGGCATTCCGTACTACTCTCTGGCGGAGCGGCGGCAAAAGCGAAAGGCATTCGGAGACCACGCCTTCGTCGGCAGCGGCATTCGCCGCGACGCACCGCTTTCCGAGAACGAGCGCCGGCTGATGAAGGAAATCACGGAACAGCGGAAAGCCAATGAGATTCTCAAGGATGCGCTGGGCTTTTTCGCCAAAGACCGGAAACGGTAAAGCCGGAGCGGTTGTATGAGTACATCACGCTGCGCCGTGAGCGGTTCTGCATTCATGCCATGTGCCGGGTTGTGAAAGTCAGCGAATCCGGGTACTACCGCTCTTTGCAGTCGGCTGGCAAGCCAAAACCGTGGCAGCTGCTTCTGGTCAAAATACGAGAGATTTATAATGAAAATCCGGACAATGACAATTATGGTGTTGGCCGAATCCTTCTGGCGCTTACGCAGCGCGGTATCGCGATAAGCCGCAGCAGCGTACGGCGGGCCATGAAGCGTGAAGGCCTGCCATCGCGCTCCTCGTCACTCCAACAGTCTGACAAAAGCAGACTTGGCTGCGCAGAAGGCGGAGAACCTGATTCACCGGGATTTTACCGCAGACACCCCTAACCGGAAGTGGCTGAAAGATATCACGCAGATACAGTGTCAGGACGGCAAGCTGTACCTGGCGGCAGTTCTGGACTGCTACAACGGAGAGATCGTCGGTCTTGCCATGGATGACAACATGAAGGAGGAGCTGTGTATCCGGGCGTTTCGGTCTGCCTGCCAGGCGCAGGGAGCCTATGGAATGACCCTGCACAGCGACCGCGGCAGCCAATTTACCAGCTCCTCATTTCAAAAGGTGCTGGCGCAATACGGTGCGGTTCAAAGCATGAGCGGTACGGAACACTGCTACGACAACGCCAGGATGGAGAGTTTTTTTGCTACGTTGAAGAAAGAAAAACTCTATCGAATCCGGACGGAGCAGATGCCCATGGCACAGGTTAAGAGCATCGTGTTCCGGTACATCATGACCTACTATAACCGCCGGCGAATCTACACCGCTAACCCCGGCGGCCTGCCGCCGGCCATGTATCGCCAGGCCGCCAGAGGCCTGGCCGCATAAGCCCCAGATTTTGGGTGTTCACATTCTGCACGGTTCTTGACTGCTCCAATTGCTCGTTTCATGTTGTAAACCCCAAAATGCAGCAAAGACTCAGTCCTCACATTTTCTGTTTTTCTGGTCAGAAAATATGAGAACCCCATGGCTCTTTTAATTGTCCCCCATGGATGCTCTACCGTTTGCTTCCGAACCTTGTACATATCAGCGAACTGCTCAGTCCTTCGATCTACTTCATCAGCAATTCTTTGAAATGGCCGATCCTGTATCGTCCTGCCTTTTTCACCATTACTGCATTGATCTCTTACCGGGCAGTCTGAGCACGCTTCAAAGTTTTGATACCGTTTGAAGTCCGCTTCCTGCGGGTAGCTCTTTCTGTGCTGATACGGCCTAAGCAGATGGCCTTGTGGACAAATATATCCATCTTGGGCTTCATCATATTTAAATCGTGACTTTTCATACCCTTTCGTCGCAGCCATAAAGGAACGATCAGCCTTTGCAACAATCGGAACGATGTTGTCTTCCTTGCATTTTGCAAACTGCCGTGCCGAATAATATCCTTTATCCGCAATTGCGGTAATTGATTCCACGCCGAGTTCTTCTTTAGCCTGTAATGTTATGCTGTGTAATTGCTCTTTATCAACGGGCTCACTCGTCACATCTACGGCTACGACCAAATGATTCTTATCATCAACGGCAATCTGTACATTATGGCATATGTCACAGCCTTTGTTATTGGCCTGCATCATTCTGGAGTCAGGGTCGGTTTCATAAATCGTGCCATCTCTTTTCACCGCCGCTTCCAATTCGCCGAGTTCCGATAATCTTTTGTTAATGCCTTCAATCTTCTTTTCTATCTCCAATCGGCTGAACTTTTGAGCAACACAACAACCGGTTTCCTGCGCGTCATATTCATCAAGCAACTGCAAATATCCTTCAGCTACTTGATTGTAATGCTCTATTTTCTTTTGAATCTTCTTTTCGCTGTGATAGGCAAATCGGCTGTTGCTGGCTCTGAATTTGCTGCCGTCCACGGCAACCATTTCTTTCCCAATCAAATCCAGTTCATCACAGATCATACTAAATTTTCGAAAGGCTAACTTTATTGGCTTTTTATTGTTCTTCCTAAAGTCCGCTATCGTTTTGAAATCAGGTCTTAATCCGTTTATCAGCCAAATGGCCTCGATGTTCCGATAACATTCTCGTTCAATTTTCCGGGAAGAACGAATTCCGTTGAAGTAGCTGTATGCATACAGTTTAAACATATCAACTGGACTATATGGCTTTCTACCAGTCTCTTTCGGCTCTGAATATGTAAATCCATTGACGCAATATCCATCTTTTCAACGATTGCATCTATAGCTCTTACTACGGCGTCTTCTTGGAGCATATCATCCAGGCACATTGGCAGCATACTGATTTGATTCCGATTTTCACTGCATATATAACGCTCCAAAGCTGTCAATTCCCTGCTGTTTTATTGCTTATATTATATCATAATATTCCTGCTATTTGAAGCATTCGACCTGTTTTCACACAGCCTCTGCTATGACGTGCCTTTGATATTTTTAGTTCGTAAGTCCAAGGGCTCCCCCTTAGGCTTGTCTCGTATTAAACATAGCACGAAACCGCTGGCGCGGTGGTATCTAAACCCTGAATTTTTCTTCTATCGAACCTGCTGCAGTTGCGGCAGGTTTTCTCTTTGCCCTTTACAATGGAAGCATCACTTTCAAGGAGATGATTCCATGACAAATGAAGAAGTCTTTTCTCGAGCCTACGATGAGGTGCGGCTGCGAGGTCTGTCGCCCAAAACAGTTGCGTCGTATCTGGGACGGCTCAAGCTGTTCCTAAAGTATTTCAATGACCGCCCAATTGAAGAAATGAATGAAATCGAGATTCGCGAGTACCTGCTGTATCTATTGGATTCCGGACACAGCGCGGGATCAGTCAATGTTTACAATAGCGCACTGCGTTTCATTTTCGGTGCAGTCATGGGGCAAAACCTAAACTATCAGCTAATCCATCGACGGCGCGAACACCGGGAGTTCCCAGCATTGATGAGCAAAAAAGAGCTTGCGCATTTCTTTTCCAGCATGGACAACCTCCGTGACAGAGCTATGTTTGAAACCGCATACGGCGCGGGATTGCGCCTGTCCGAAATAACTTACCTCCGCGTTCAGGACATTGACAGCCAGCAGATGAGAATCTTCGTCCACCACGGAAAAGGCGGCAAAGACAGATATACGCTGCTCTCACAGCGTAATTTAAAGGTGCTACGTGAGTATTGCAGGCCAAATCATCCGGAGGGGTATTTGTTTTATCTCAGAAAGCAGCGGCAAAAAGTATTGACGCCGCGCTCGGTGGCAAATGCCTTTCGTAACTGCTGCAAAAATGCTGGCCTGCCGGATACTTACACGGTGCATACGCTGCGCCACTGCTTTGCGACGCACCTCTTGGAATCCGGTGCAGAAGTCTGCCAAATCAAAGAAATGCTTGGTCATACATTCATTCAGACGACTGCATTTTACCTTCACATCGGCAACATGAACAAGCAGATTTAAAGCCCGTTGGACTCACTGCCTAAAAAGCGGGGCCGCAAACCGAGGGTGTCATCAAATGCCTGAGGTACAAGATATCTTTGAGGAATACGGTGAGGCATACCGCCAAAACCACCGGCTGCCTATGGCTCAACGCAAGGCAATGAACGCCATTCTCAATTGCCGCACGGCCAAACTTGGAGGCCACATGGATCACTGTCCGGAGTGTGGATACCAAAGACCATCCTACAACTCCTGCCGTAACCGGCACTGTCCGAAATGCCAGACACTCTCCAAAGAACGCTGGATTGACGCGCAAAAGGGAAACCTGCTCCATGTGGGCTACTTTCATGTGGTATTCACCGTACCGCAGGAGCTGAATCCATGGATTTACCGGAACCAGCAGGGCGGTTACAATCTGCTTTTCCGCTGTGTAGCTGAGACGATACAGGAGTTGTCTGCTGACAAAAAATATCTTGGCGCCGCCACCGGCCACACCGCTGTGCTCCATACCTGGGGGCAGAATCTCAGTTTTCATCCTCACATTCACTGTATTGTTCCGGGCGGTGGCCTCACCAAGCTGGGCAAATGGCTTCCGTCCAGGAAAAAGTTCTTCTTGCCGGTGAAGGTCCTGTCCAGGAAATTTCGAGGCAAGTTTTTGGTGCTGCTTAAGCAGCAGTTTCCCAACATAGAACCATCTCTGCTGAATGAGTGTTATCATAAAGAATGGGTGGTCTACTGCAAGCCGCCTTTCAAAGATGCAGCCTGCGTGGTGGAGTATCTGGGGCGCTACACCCACAGGGTGGCAATCGCCAACAACCGTATTTTAAGTACAGAGAACGGGCAGGTCTCTTTCAAATGGCGAGACTACCGGGACGGCAGCCGCTGGAAAGAGATGACGTTGGGAGCGGAAGAATTTATTCGGCGCTTCCTGATGCACGTCCTGCCAACCGGGTTCATGAAAATTCGGCACTATGGTTTTCTGTCCAGTCGCGGCAAGCAGAAGAAGCTGCACACCTGCAAGGTACAGACGGGCACATCACTGAAAAAAAGAGAAAAGCTCTCCACGGAGGCCCTCATCCAAAAGATCCTCGGCAGAAAGCCCTCTCAATGCCCAAACTGTGGCTTTTGCGGTCTGCTTCGAACCGGACTCGCACCACCCACAGCCTGCTAAATTACAAAGCCTTTTTAAGTCTGCTCCAAGGGCAGGCTGGCTTTGCTGCACCCATTCTACCATAGAAAGAAAAGAATTGATATGACTTTTTCCGGAAACTGTGCTTTTCAGGTATCTGCGCAGCTGTAATTTCAAGAAATAAAAGCGAATGCTTTTCCCATAGCTGCCAGCAAACCGCCCGCGGTTTCGTGCTATGGAATTATCCAAACAAGGGCGACGCAGTTTCTGCTGTGTCGTTCTTTTTTTCGCCCATGCTCAGATAATTCTCTACTCATTAAACGAAGTTCGCGAGATTTGTTTGAAACCAAATTGGACAGTCGTGTTACAAAAATGATTGACCACAACAATATGCTGAGGACTCAACTGATTCCAGAGTTTATATAAACTCAAAATTCATTTAGATACGGCCTATTAGGTTATAGCAGCTTTCTCATCTTTCGATAGAAAGCGGTAGTGTTTTTCTGAGAAGCTCGTCCAACATATCGATTAAAACTTCTTTTGATGGGCGGTTTTCCTCCATAATCCATTTGGACATTACGCCGACCGCCCCAGCAGCGAGAAACTGTGTTAGGAAAATTTCCTTTTCTTGTGAGTCATGAATCACTGAAAGGCGAAAATCTTCAATCACGCGCATCATTTTGTCCTTAAAACCGTCCGAAGTGGATGTTCGCAGGAGTGCACATACCATCATTCGATTCTTTTCCAGAAAGCCAACGGCTTGTTCCAGGAGTGGGTGCAGATCCGGAACAAGCTGATGGCTATATTTATTTTTGGGACTTGGCAGGTTCTCAACGTGGATCAGTCGAAATTCTTCAATCATTTCATTCTCAACCTTCTCCAGAAGATCGTAAACATCACGATAATATACGTAAAATGTGCCGCGGTTGATATCTGCGTGCTTTACCACATCCGTCACTGTTATTTTTTGAAATTCCTTTTCCTGTATCAGTTCCACCAACGCCTGCCGAAGCATGCGCTTTGTGCGCCGAACCCGCCGGTCTTCTGTCCCGCTCATCTCCGTACCTCCCTAAAGTTCTGATAATAAACGTACAAAATATATGGTTATATCTGCTAACGTGCAGATAACGTGAAATTGATTATTGTTTTAAAAATATATCACATTATACTGTATATCAGATTGATAACAAACACAATGTATGTTTTCAAGAAAAAATTTTTGAAAGGTTAGCGGTATGGTGTGATCAATTTCATTATTCGAAGAAGTAAGCTTATTGAACGGATCTTTTTTATCAGCTTCATCCTGTGTTCGCTAAGCACCACGCTGGTCGGCGTAAACTACGACCTGACCAAATACCTGCCAGAGAGCACGGAATCTTCAAAAGCGCTGAGCATTTTGAAGGAGGACTTTACATATCCCGGGACAGGCCGTGTGATGCTGAAACGCGTCAGTTTGTATGAGGCTAAAGCACTTAAGGACCGCATTGAGTCCGTGGATGGTGTGGATATGGTCATGTGGTGTGACACCAAAACAAACATCTATGGTGCGGATACCTTTATCAGCTATTCGAAAATTAGAGATTATTATAAGGACGGAAACGCCTATATGGACGTTACGTTTACCGACAGCGATTCTTCTTCCAGCACGCACAAAGCGGTCAATGAAGTAAAACAGATCATTGGGGACAAGGGCGTAATCGCGGGGTCCGCTGCAGCTGATGCAATGCTCGGCCCAACGGTCGACGCAGCGACCGCACGGGTAATGGTTTTGGCAGTAATTTTTATTTTTTTGCTTCTTACTCTGACCACTACCTCATGGTTTGAACCGGTACTGTTTATGGCAGTCATGTTTATCGCAATTGTTTTGGGAATGGGAACCAACCTTTTGTTCGGAGAGGTGTCCTTTATGTCGAATGCGGTTGGAGCCACTTTGCAGCTTGCATGTTCGATTGACTACTCAATCTTTTTATTGCATGCCTTCACGCGGGAAAAAGCTGCCGGAGCACCGCCGGAACAAGCCATGGCAAACGCGCTGCGCTCCGCCGTTTCTTCGATTGGCGCATCCGGAGCAACTACAATCGTTGGATTTCTTGCACTTGCTCTGATGCGCTTTAAAATCGGCCGCGATATGGGCTTGGTACTTGCCAAGGGGATCGCATTCAGTTTAGTGACGGTACTGCTGCTGATGCCAGCTCTCATTTTGCGTTTTCAAAAAATTATTGAAAAGACTTCGCATCGCAGTTTCATGCCTGGCTTCCGAAAGTTCGGTGAATTTGACTATAAAATCCGCATCCCGGTGCTAATTATTATTTTGTTTCTGGTAATCCCCTGCTATGTCGCCCAGGGCATGAGTGATTTTACCTATGGAAACGACTCCATTGCAAATACGCCAGGCACGGAGATCTATGAGAATGAACAGGCTATTGATAAGGAGTTCGGACAAAGCAACATGATGTTGGCACTCGTCCCGATTGGTGATAATAAAGCGGAAAAAAAACTGACGGAAGAACTTGACGGACTGCCCTACTCAAAGTACGCGATGAGCCTCTCTTCCATTTTGCCCGATGGTATCCCCGAGGAGATTGTACCCCGCAGCCTAGTAAAAAAACTTCACTCCAAGCATTGGGCACGCATCATTGTTAACGTACGTAGTCCCGGCGAAAGCAAGGAAGCTTTCGGATATGCCAACAAGATACGCTCCATTATTAAGAAGTACTATCCAAACCAAACAACCTACCTGACCGGGCTCACCCCCTCGACACAAGACATTAAACAAGTCATTACAAAGGATTATAGCTTTGTCAATATTCTTTCGCTCCTCGGCGTCTCACTGGTAATCGCGATTACCTATAAGTCTCTTGTCCTGCCGTTTATCGTACTGATTCCTATCGAAGCGGCTGTGTTTATCAACACCGCGATTCCCTACGTTATGGGCAACCGCACTATGTTTTTAGGCTTTATTATCGTCAGTTGCGTCCAACTCGGTGCGACAGTCGACTATTCGATCCTACTGACCGGAAACTATCTGGACGCTCGCATCCGGAGCAACAAAAAGGAGGCCGCTATTCTTGCGGTGACGCAGAGCGCGCTTCCCATTATGACATCTGGCTTAATACTGACCACAGTGGGGTATGGCCAGTATTTCCTGACATCCATCGCTGCGATAGCGAGTCTCGGTGAGTTGATTGGCCGAGGCGCATTTATTTCCACGCTTCTGGTATTATTTTTGCTTCCGGCGTGTCTGATGATGTTTGATTGTCTTATTATGAAAGGAAAACGCTTAAGCTACATTCACGACATAAAATCCAAACCGCCCCGCATCAGTATATGTTGGGCGCGTCATCTCATGAGTCAACTACCAAAACAACACCATGGCGGTCATTTACATGATTGGGGAGACCGCTTCCGTAACTGTCGCAAGCCTAGCCATTTATTCTCAGCCCATTGTTCAAAAGAGGAGGAGCATAATGATAAACGGACCCGTTAAAAAAAGAATTCTTTCAAGTGTGCTGGCGCTTTTTATCGCCTTCTCCCTGACATGCACAGCGCTAGCAGCATCTCCCACCGTTTCCACCGACGAAGCAGTCTATGTCAATCTTAATTACTATGGTGCTATGGCGGACATGCGCATCGTCAAGGGAGTCAGTCTAAATGGAGAAACCTCGTTCACCGATTACGGTAATTATTCCAAAGTCTACAACATGAGCACCTATGACGAGCCGAAGATTGCAAGCGGCGCAGTTTCCTGGAACCTTTCCACCCCGGATAAACCGCGATTTTATTATGAGTGTATTCCCTCAGATATTAAGACGCTTCAGATGCCATGGACGTTCGATGTGTCCTACAAACTTGACGGCATACCGATCAAGGCGGAAAAATTGTCTGGCGCAAAGGGCCTTGTAGAAATTACAATGCACGCTATTCCAAATACCAAAGCCAGTGATTACTATAAGAACAACATGATGCTAATGGTCACGACCGGTATCGACATGGATAAAATCAACTCAATTGATGCGCCGGGTGCGCAGATCCAGTCGTTTGGCTCCTACAAAATTGTGCTTTTTTTAGGACTACCAGGCGAGGACACTACATACACCATGCAGATCGGTTCCGACAAATTTGAAAGTACCGGTTTGATTATCATGATGACTCCCGCGACGATGTCGCAATTCGATAAAATTTCAGACTTCCGCGACACAAAGGACAAGGTCAGCAATGCGTCCGATGATCTATATATGAGTATAAATGAACTTCTAACGACCATCAGCGGCATGAACAATGGCCTTACCGCAATGTCGGCAGGCATTACCGGACTCAATAAGGTGCGCGATCAGCTGATTGAATCGCGCGGTACAGAAGACTCAAACACGGATCAGTCCTTGGCCGCTCTAAAAAGCCTTGTTGAACAGATGGATTCCATGGTACCGGAGCTGACACAGTCACAGGCGAACTTGACAGAACTTCAAAAAAGCACAAATGCAATTCTGGACACCATTGCGAAATCGCAGAGCGATATTGAACCATATCGCGGGGCTCTGAAGAATTTGACCATAAGCCTGGACGATGTTACCAATATGCTCGACAATATAGCGAATAAGACTTACAGGGACGATGATGTGGACCGGGCGTATGACGGCTTATCCAAGGCACTTTCAAGTCTTTCCAATGCGTCTTCGGCATTTTCGGGCACATTAGACGAGATGGAAAGCGGTATTAATACGCTTGTCAGCAGTGGCCTGATCACCGATCCAGCCATGTTGGCACTATTGCAGAGCGGCACTGTTACACAATTGCTAGATCATACCAAGCAGCTTCTGGGCGCTGTAGATTCGATCAGCGATGCGGGAAAGAGTACACTGACGCTGATTGATGGTTTCAAGGACATCCTTGACAATCACTCGGGTCACATATCCAATCTGACCGATAGTGCAGCTATGCTTGCCAATCAAGCTGACAGTACCCTCAAGTACATAGACAAGGTGCTCCATGAGCTGCCAGACCTGCAGAACACCTTGAATGACAGTGTGCCAGTGCTAAACAGTATCCTTTCCAAAAGCGCCGAACTGCTGACATCAACCAAGGAAACGCTGGCCTCAGCCAGCCAGACTTTGACCGATCTTCAAAACACGCTTCGTTCCGTACGACAGCACGCGGATGATAACACAGCGCAATTGATTGATGGAGTTCTGGACATAATGCAGAAGGCGATCAATTCGTCAGGCATCACTAAAAATATGCAAACTGCAAATACCTCGATCCACGACGCGATCAATGATGAAATCGACGACCTTGAAGATAGCTCTAATGTGCTGAAAATCGACAATTCACTCGCTCTGCAATCCTTTACTTCAGATAAAAATCCATCTCCGGCGAGCCAGCAATTTATTTTGCGCACCAAGGAGATCTCGGTTGACGATCAAACGGAGGTACAAACACAGGCGCTGGATCAATCGGACGAAGGTGCCTGGCAGCGAATTTTAAATGTTTTTAAAAAGATACATGATGCTGTAGTATCTGCTTTTAATAATAATTAAAGTAAGGCCTCAGCTGCAACATTCCATATTCTTCTAACTGCGGGTATATAATACAAAAAAGAAAATGGCCCGTTGAAAGCATAGCCTTTTTTTACTTGGCTTGTCCATATCTTGCTATGAACGAGTAAATATTAAAAAAGGCTTAAAAGCAGCCCGTTCTGCTATAGATGCTTTCAGTTAAGTTAACTTTTATTTGAAATGCAAGGGGGCACAGGTCAGCTTGATTATGCTGTTGCCGAGTATGCATATAATCTGGTACAACCAGATTCGTCCGCACTCTTATAACAACTATCTGACACCATTGGAGGCACGATATTCATTAGGCTAAATTAGACAGTGGTGTTACAAAAATGCTTGACCAGGGCAGTCATCTCTATCACAATCTTTTAGTATACGCAAGACTATTTGCTGTGCCGGATAATTTGTTTTATTAAATTGAATGTTAATTCCGTTTCCAGTAAGAAGATATTTCATTTTGTCTCCTTAGTCCATTAGGCGGTTATTTGCTGAACTTCCCATAGTGGTACTAATCTACTATTTTCTAATTTCTGGTGCTATCTTGCTGTTTGCAAGCCCAAGGGGAGTACCCCTTGGGCTTGTCCTATTAAACATAGCACTAAACCGCCTTCGGCGGTGGTATTGACAGGAATTTCGACTGCTGATAAAATAGCGACACAACATAAACAACGTTGCCTCTAAAGAAAAACGGCTGGAACGATACCAGTGGAGGTTTATTTGTTGCGCCAAAAAGTATAATTTCTCCATTTCACATCCGCCACAATCCTTGATTTGCAAGGCTTTTGGGCATGCTATACTTGTTGAAAATTAAGCAAGCGAAATTATACTTTCCCCATAGATGGCAGTTTCGTGCTATGGAATTATCCAAACAAAGGCAGTTGAGATTTTTCGGCCGATTGTAAGATGAAGTTGGACACTTGAACAGAAAAATCCATAGTGATTTTCCTCATGGTAAAATGGTAACGACAAAGACACCAAATACCGAGGAGGGCAATCACTATGGACTGCCAAGATTATATCACAACCGAACCGGAACGCAAGTGTGGACAGCATTTAGGTTTCTCTATGCCAAGGTTCTATCTGGCATTTATGGGAGTTCTTCCGATATTGTAGACGCAGACAGCAAGAAGGGAAATTCAAAAAGTCATCTACCGATATCGATACGTGACCCTTTTATGTGTTTGTAATCGTCCCTAAAGATTTCGAAAAAGTAACAGTCCAAAAATTAATGCTTTTATTTTAAAATGTTGGACAACACTGTCAGGAGGGATACCCTGTGAGCTACCATCATCTTACTCTGGAAGAACGAAAAAAGCCATCACTCAGGCTGTATACCGGCCGCGTTTCGCTCTCGGCGTATTTCTTGGACGTCCTCGGGTCAAGGTTGTACCTGCGCGCTATTTCTGTGTAGCTGAGCCTGCCGGTTACTTCGGATATCCATCCAGTTTGCTCCTTCCATTCTGACACCCTTTCCGCCTCCACTACGGCAGGCAGATTCGAGTGTACCATATTGCATTCCGCTCCGCTGCAAACCTACATTTTTTAACCGGCGTTTACTTGTATTTTATCACTGGCGCTGACATTTCATTTTCAAAAAGAGTTTTATAATCCTGCGCCACATAATCCATCACCTTTTTCATGGAGGTGCGACTCTGCGTTTTTTCCTTGATGGCGGTAACGATTGCCATAGGCTCACGCCCCTTTGTCCATCAAGCCGCAGATGGAATCAAACACCGCTCCGAAGCTCCGTTTTATTTCGGTGAGGTCGGGGCAGGTAATCCTGCCCATATTGCAAAGCACGGTCAGCTGGTTCAGATTTTTCCCGATGGCTTTCAGCTGTACGGTAACAGCGTCCAAGCCATTCACCACAATGATTTCCTTACCCAGTGCGGAGAGGGTGAGGAAATCCGTCATGGTCATTCCTGACAGCTGTGCTTTATTCTGAATGCGGTCATAGTCCGCTGTACTCATTCGCATGGCAAACATCTTGTCTTTTTTCATGGCATACCTCCTGCATTTTTTTCGTTCCTGCCCCTCGGAGAGCAGGGGGTTATTCAAAGGGGGACTGGTCCCCCTTTGAAGTTGCGCCGCCAATAGGCGGTAACAGCACTTCCGCAGAAGTGCGCGCAACTTTCGGGGGTTTGGGGGCAGCGCCCCCGACCAGCTGTTTGTATTGGCGGCGGGCGAAAGCCCGCTGTCAATACAAACAATATGCTGGCCTACCCTGAAGGGTAGTGAGTGCACTCCAACCCCGCAAATGCTCCCTTGCTTTTCCGCTCTCCTTGGGTTACAATGAGAGCAACCAATTTTTGAAACCGCTTCGGTTTCACCAGCCGTCATTCCATTGCCGTGGAGTGGCGGCTTTTGCTATTCGGAAATCATAGGCATCATCTCCTTTCCAAAAACGACTAACTGATAAAATATTTAATAGTCAGTCTGCGATTATATAGTAGCAAAGCCTTGCAATCTTGTAAAGACTAATGTATAATTATTTTAATATTAAGTCGTTCGGATGAGGTGACAAAGGATGCGTTACACATACAGGGTTTGGGTCGCAGATGGCAAAGAGTATTTTGAATATGGAAATGAGCAGAAAAAGAAAAAAGACCTGCCCTTTGGGACAAGTCTGATGGAGCTGCTCTATTTGGACGTTTGGGTATATAGCGAGTTGTTTGACGGTATGGGCAAGTCGCTCCTGGAACTGTATTCCTCCAAGGAACAGCGGTATGCGGAGGAGGTTTTGGCGGTGCTGGACACCATAGCCCCCAAACACATTTACTTTGAGCTGCTTCGTCTGGAATGGCGGGACAGGCTGGAACAGGCAAAACGGCAGAATTATGAAAATATTACCGACCTGCTGCCCCGCAAGGAGTTGACACACATTCCTTCCACCGTCAGCACCATGCAGGAGCAGATTAAAACACTCTTTGCCCATGTACTGGACTTGGACACCAGCCCGAAGGAACCGGTGCAGAAAAAGATGGTGCGGTACTATAACTACCGTGGAAGTGACCAACTGAATACCTTTCAGTTTCAGCCCCAGCCCATGCGCTTTGAGGTCATTGACCGCAAAACCTTTACCGAGGTTTTATATCCCAAGAACATCTATGACATCATCGACTACTTTGTCCGGGAATTCGTGAAGCAGGAACAGCCTGTGCGCATCTGCAAAAACTGCAATCGGTACTTTGCCCTCTCCGGGCGGTCGGATGCGGAATACTGCAATCGTCCCATTGACGATAAGGGGCGTACTTGCAGAGATGTGGGGGCCATCAAGGCTTGGACGGAAAAGCGCAAGGATGATGATGTTTTTAAGGTCTACCGCCGGGAGTACAAAAAGCGATTTGGCTGGATTAAGGCCGGGAAGATTGAGCAGGAGGATTTCTACGCTTGGAGCGAAAAGGCGAGGGACGAAAAAGCCAAGTGCGATGCCGGGGAGATCAGCTTGCAGGAGTTTATGGATTGGCTGAAGCTCTTGTAACTTTTTTGGCGAATGCTTGGCAAGGGGAGAAACCTATATGTTGATCTACTTACTTGCACTGATAGACGATGAAACAGACCGGCGGAAATTCACAATGATATTCAATCAATATCATCATCGGATGGAGCAGGTTGCCATGCGTATTTTGGCGGAACAAAAGGACGCCGAGGACGCTGTTCAAAACGCCTTTATACAGGTGATCAAGCATTTTGAAAAAGTTTCTGAAATTTCTTGTGAGGAATTGCCCTTCTGGCTCATTTCTATAACGAAGAATGAAGCGTTGATGATCTGGCGAAAGAACCAGAGGGTAACTACTTTGGAAAACTGGGATACTTTTGCGGAGACGACAGACAGTGATATGGATTACAAAGCGGTGGTAGCCCTTTTCACCCGATTACCGGAAACATACCGTGGGGTGCTGGAAATGAAACTCCTGCTGGGATATTCAGATCGTGAGATTGCGCAGCATCTGGGTATTACGGAAGCCGCAGTCAGCACCCGAGCAAATCGTGGTAGGCTATTGCTGAGAAAAATTATGGAAAAGGAAGGATTTCACGCATGACAGATGAGGAATTGGACGGCTTTCTGCACAGGGTTTTATTGGACGCACTCCAATTGGAGTGGTCTGGGTTTCTGGAAAAAGCCCCTCCAGTGGAGACGTCAAAGCACTACCGACATCAAATGCGAAAGATGGTAGCCAATCCTTTGGCGTGGTATCGCAAAAAGACCCGTCCAATTTGGAAAAAAGCATTTCGGGCAGTAGCGGCTTTCCTAATGATCTGTTCGGTCGCGTTCGGTACACTGATGGTCGCAAGTCCCTCTGCTCGTGCCGCGGTTCTGCAATGGGTCAGGGAATGGTATGATACACATATTGTGTATCGCTATTCAGGCGAGCCAATTTCGACGGAAATACCGCAGTATGAAATCACAGAATTGCCGGCGGGATATACGGAAACTGAACGGGTTCAGACCGATTCCACAGGAAATGTGGTCTATCAAAATAAAGATGGAACTGAAATTTTCTTGGACTATACGCTTATGCAGCAGGGATCAGCCTATTATTTCGATACAGAGAATGTAGATGTGATCGACGTTAACATTAATGGCGTTGAAGGACAGTTTTTCTTGTCTCATGATCCAGAAAATTCTAATATGCTAACATGGATCGATACAACGGAGAATGTTCAAATTGTAATAGATGGCTTTTACGATCAAATTGGCATGGTGCATATGTCCGAGAGCGTTTCTTTAGTTGAAATGACAAAATAAGAAAAATTAAATATTTTATGTGAGAAATTTACCTCCTTTCGCATTTACAAAATAGGAACAGAGAATTCCTATTGAAATATAGCGGAAGGGGGTGAATTTATGAGAAAACGAATTTTTCCGTTGACGGTACTGCTACTGCTTATATTTACAGTATCAGCACAGGCTACAGTGCTTCGCGCAGCCAGCGCAAATCCCATTCTGAAATTCGATGGTACTACAGCTGTATGTTCTGTAAATTACAGAGCTGCTAATTCCAAGGATCAAGTAAAAGTCACGCTAACGCTTTATCAGGGAAATACTTACGTAGATTCGTGGAGCGATTCCGGAACATATCGTGTTTCGCTGTCTGGAGAATGCGCGGTCAAAAGTGGCAAAAGTTATAAGCTGGTTATGACGCATTCTGTAAACGGCATCACAAAGCCAGCCGTCACTGTTAGCAATACCTGTCCGTAAAAGCGGTTCTGCATATATGCAGAGCCAAGGAAACGTCTAATTTATAAAGGAGCCTATTATGAAAAAAATATTTAGCCTATTTGTTGCCGCATTAATGTGCGCTTGTACGATTATTCCGGCAAGTGCAGTAGAACCTAAGTCCACGGCTGATCTGTATGCTCTTTCACGTGCTGCAGAAATTCAAAGTGAGATGGATTCTGCAGAAGATATTTTAGGAGGCCCGTGCAAATTGAAATCAGAGGAAACACAGCGGGTTGGCGATTACGTCGTAGAAAGCCGACTTTATGTTCTTGATGCACCATTAACAAGAGCGTCTTCTGGAGAAGTGGGCGGGGTCTCATCACATGTGTGGCGTATGTATGAGTCCAACACGTGGGATACAAAAGTTTTGCTTGCAGCGTTCTTTTACTATAATGGCTCTACTGCAATTTGCATTCAAGAGGATGCCGATTTTTGGGCTGTCAAACCGGACAACTCTACAATCAACAAGAACTTTAACCCGCAGTTCTCTTATAAAGATGGAACAACGGCAAAAGTCAGTTGCCAATATGCAAGGGACGAGCCTGGCACTAGCAGTGATATGGAAATCTGGGGAACGCTGAAAGTTACCTGCACTAAGAATGGATCGGTTGGAATTGAAAGTGAAGTGGAGCACCAGTATTGAGTAGATACAAGAGACTATCTTGGCTGTTGCTTGGTTTCGGAGTCATTTCAATTTGCATAATAGCAATCGTTTTCCCGAGACATAGAAGTGGGCCTTTCATATCCGCAGTTATCAAAGATGAATATTCCTTAGAAGGGGAACTTGTTTTTCATGGTGCAGAAGAAACTTGGCACCATCATGTATTAGAATATCATGATGATGCCAATTATGGCATAGAGTATTTAGGAAGATCCTATTTTGTGATTGATGGACAATATTTTATTGATGACGGAAAAGGACGAGTCCTGGTTTCTGAGCTGGAAGAAGAAATGCACCAGATTGAGGAAATGTTTGCAAGAGTAAGTGTGCTATCTAATTATAATTTTTCCAACCTAGAATATAGCAAGAGTTTTTCTACGGATATTCCAGAAATTTCATCAGGTGAAACCATTTCCTGTATTTGTGAAGAGTACATAGTTAAAGATTTAGAAAAAGATGCAGAAAAGACGGTCAGGATATATTTTAACAATGATAAACTCTATGCAATTCAAGCAAGAGAAGATCTTCGGTTTATTTTCTATGTCACCAATTTTTCAGAAAGTCCACAACAATATTTTTAGAACAAATAGGAAAGAGAGCTTTTTAGCTCTCTTTCCTCAGTCTGTCGAAAAAGCCCAGCATTTCTGCTGGACTTTTTCGACAGACTGAGGACACCCACGCAATTTATTGCGTGGGTGTACGAATTCTGATATTATAAAAATCGATGTAGAAATTCTGATATAAAAAGGAGATGCTACAATGACCGTTTTCAGGCAAGCATTTCGCATCGGTATAGTATTTGCTATAGCCCTTATGCTACTGGTTTTAACCGGTTGTAGTGCGAATTTAGCTGAAAATAGCGCTGGGTCTCCCGCAAAATCAGAACAGGGATCCTTGCAATCGACACCATCTTTCCATCAAGAGGGCACGACTGAAACTTTCAATTATAATGGGCTTAGTCTTGAAGTATCAAATGTCTACGAGATCCAGCAAGGAAGTAGCTATGATGGAATGGAGACATGGAAATATAATATTTATGTTGTATATCCTGGTGCAACTGTAACTATATTAGACCCTGGCATGAGCGAATCATCACTATATGAAGATGGGCTCCCTCATGCTCAATATGGAATTCTAACGTCGCCAGATGAGCGGACTTATATAACTGAGAATATGGAGTCGGTGGAGATTACGCCCGATATAGTTGGTGTTTATGATTTGGAGTCAAGTTTGTATGTATTGGAATTTAAAATGTACGATAATGGTGAAAACAATTAATTCTCTATCTACATTCTCACAGAACGCCTCAATTCTGTCAGCAGCTACTATGCCTAAGTACAATAAAAGTGTTCTCAGCTTGTTGCTTACAATTACTCTGATTTGTTGTGGGTGTACCAGCGTCTCCGGTCCCTCACAGAATGCTTCATTGGAAAAACAGGCTCAGGAGATTGCGCTTATCAGAGAATATTTTGAAGAGCCCGAGGACAGAAATTTTGATGTTGAGCCGGAATTGTTTTCAATTGATGACGTCCAGCTTAATGCAATTAAAGTTTCTGGTACACTCCACGACGGTAAGTATCTCATGGATACCTTCGCTGTGGATACGGCTTCCGAAAAAAAATACTTTTATTCCCAAGAAGAGAAGCAATATGTGGAGTTTCTGGGGGATCCGTTTTTTGCCAGCGCAGATTCCCCAGATGAAAAGTATAGGGCTGAAAGCGTTGGCATGAGCGAAGATTCAGTCAGCGGCCTTATTCCGTTAAAAGAGATGCGAGTCATCGACTTGGAAAGTGGCACAATCCTATGGTCCGACAGAGGCTTCCTTAACAACCAGTTCCTCTGGTCGCCTGACAGCAGCTATTTGGCGATTGGATACTCCGGCAGAACATGGACAGAGACGAAGGTAATTGAAATTGGGACGTGGAGCGAGCTGCCAAATCCAAACATAAATGGTCTCTTGCTCGCGGCAGACCAAGAGGCAGACTTAGCTGATGCAGGGCTGACCGTGATAGAACCACTGAAATGGGAGACGGACAATTCGCTATTACTCAAAGCGGAATGGGACACAAATACAGGAGAGAAAGTTACAGGTGAGTTCAAATACAACATACAGACTCACGTCTATTCCAATGCAAAACTGGAAACTGAGTTGGCTGGATAAAACTAGCGTGTAAATGACAAACACGGAAAAACGCCCAAGCACTGTAAAAAGTGCTTGGGCGTTTTATACTTTGTTGAGGTTTTGAATGCATTCCTACTTTGATAATACTGCCTGTCGGCTTACTGCTTAAATTTTGCACCATTCTTTATGCGAATGCCTTATTCATAATATTTTTGAACGGAGTAAAATCATTTTCGCCTTCGTTGCTGTCCACGCCGTCAGAAACGGCGATCAGCCGGACATCATGCTGCGGGAAAAACTCCTCGGTCAGCTTGCCAACCTCAATGTAGTTGCGTCCAAGCCGGGATAGGTCTTTCACAAGCACGGCTGAAATGTAGCCTGCCTCGATTGCCTGGATCATGCGCTGGTAGTCGGGGCGTTTCATCGTCGTGCCGGTCACGCCGTCATCGACAAAGAAAATCGTGTCGGTGTAGCCCTTCTCCTTGGCGGTCTTTTGGAGTATCTTTTTCTGGTTGCTGATACTGTTTGACTCGGTATCGAGATTGTCATCGCGGCTCAGACGGCAATATAGAGCGGCAGTACCCAAAGCGTGATTTTTGTTGTTTGACTGTTTCAAAATATCCTCCTTCCGGCAGTCAGGCAAGCAGTATTTACACTTATATTATACCTCTGCCGACCGCCCATGTTAAGGGAATTCAAGCCCGTTCTATATCTGCCCTCATGAGCTTCAGGAGGATGTCTCTGATCGTCTCGCCCGGCTTTTTGTCCGTATAAACCGGCGTGACAATAAAGGTGATTTTGCCTACCTGATAGGCGTACTGTTCTTTTCTGTTGTCCGGCATATTGCCTCCTTCCGCAGTATGGCTTATGCATATACGTCACCGCTCCCCACGTCCCTGCGGGGGCAACGCAAAGAGACGGCACCCGTGAGAGTGCCGCCTCTTTGCCTTGCTCCGCCTTGGGACAAAGTGTCTCGAAGCTAATAGGGGCTGTATTGAAAATGCTCCTTAGCCTCCTCAGGCCCGCGCATATTAAAAACATTGTAATGCTCACCGACCACACGCCGAATGTCCTCGGGAGGAAAGCCGCAGTTTTCCATCGCATAGATCACATAGCCCCGGCAAGCGCCGTTGCTCCACGGCTGGGTAAGCAGGTCCGCCAATGTGGGATCGTATTTCATGGTGTGCATCTCCTTAAAAACTTTGGGAGCGCCGCGCTCATTTTCTTGGCCTGTCGTAAGACAATGAAACTCGGCACGACGCTCCCGCGCAGAAGGATGCGGTGGCCCGGAGGGACAAGCGGCCAGCTTGTCCTTCTGCGGATCATGGCCGTGGGATGGCCCGGCCCCACTCGCGGCGCTGGTGTTGATCGCTCGTTCCCTCATGGGGGAAGTCCCGGCGCACCCGCCGCCCGGCTCCCCGCGTTTCCTCGGGGCCGCCGCTATTCAGCTGCGGAGAGGATCAAACGCTCCTCTCATATACCAAGGACACTTTGGAGCCAAAACCGAGTAGGTAAGAGAGAAAAAATTAAAATATTTTTCTCATGTGTTCAAGGCCGCGCATGATAGACTGCCGCACGGTGTCTTCACACACGCCTTCGGTCTCGGCTATTTCCTTCACGCTCTTGCCAAGAATAACACAGACGTCGATGCGGCGGCCCTGTGTCTCGGGCAGAGAATTAAGGGCGCGGCATAGGCGGCAAAAGTTTTCCTTGCGTTCCAGAAGCTCCTCTGGCGTCGGTTCGGAAAGGCAGGCAGTGTATTCAATCCCATCATCCATATCGAGGGAATACTGCGCCTTGTTGCGCTTGACACGCCGCCAATGAGCCGCCTCATACAGTTTGTCCAAACGCAGAGTCCCGGCCACTTCGTCGGAAACTTCAATAAACTGATCTTCTTTGTACCACGGGTAAAACTCCCGCAAGTTTATGGTTGTCATAAAAGCCTCCACAGATTTAGATTTTTGTAAAAATCCAAATTGCGGAGGCCCTCTTGCAGTTGGTATTACGGCTAAAACGCATTTAAAAGGAAAGACGCTCAGGCTGTATAGCCAGAGCGCCTTGTTCCCAGATAATTAAGCCCTCTGAGATGAGGTTGTAATTGTTCGGTAATCCGTATTTCCAAATACGGTGATTTCAGCGCGATAGACGGTGCCAGCAACTCCGTTGTACAGGACATAGTTGGCATAAGAATAATCGTTTGTAGTAGAAAGTTCGGGATTCTTCGTATTGTTATACGTTTTCACAGGAATCCAGTAACTCCCGCTCTGCTTTTCCACAACGATTTGACTTGCGCCGATTTCATCAATCACGCGGGTGCCGATGACGGTAAAGGAAATTTTGATCGTTCCGCCGCCTTCGCGGGTGACTACGCCGTCATATTTGTTTAAATAATTACTGGCACGTGTTGAAATCATGGTTGCGGAAGCTGGGATGCAAATGCTCAGTAAAAAAACCAAAACCAGAAGCAGAGATATTCCTTTTGAATAAAGCTTTCTCAATTCAACCTACTCCTCATAAATAGAATTGATCATAGCCTCCATGTCCGATTCCGAAATTTCGCCCATAATGCTGCATTCCAGATTATCGGCGAACCATGTAGCAGTTAGCACATCATTGTTTTCCATAATGTAATGGTCTATCTCGCCCGCTGTATATACAGAGACTTGACTGTCATCCTTTTCCTGTACAGAAGCTTGCGGTTTTTTATGAACATTTACAGATACAATAATCGTATGGCCTGTCGTTTCATTTTCATAGAGAGCAGTATATAAGGGCTCCCCGATGTTAGGATAAGCATCCATTGTTACAAAGGTAAATCCTTCTGGAATCCACTTTGGCGAAACGGGCTGGGTGATGCCCGCCTTCTTCAATGCGTCTTCCAACGTCTGGCTTGAATCCAGTACGGTGCCGGAGGTGTACTTTGCTCCCTGCGACGAAATTTCTTCGGTATGGAATTGGAAAATCTCCTGCGTCCACTGTGCAAACATTTTAAAAATATTGATCTCAAATGCGTTTGCAGCCACCGCGCACAGACATACAACAGCGGCAGCGATGGTAATGATCCGCAGGAATCTATGACCCGCCCGTTTGGGCTGGGGAGCTTTCAAATCTGCCTGTTCCTCGTTTTTGCTGCTTTCGTGGACAAGTTTATTTTGCTTATTATCGCCATATACATCAATCGTCTTTTCCTCCGTGGGGCAATAATTCTCTTGGAAGTCTTTCCATCCCGCCTCTACATCAAAATGCGGCGCAGTGGGGTCTTCCTCATCCCGTTGTGCAATCACCTCCATCACGCGGGTGATAAATTTGTCATTGGCCGCGTCGTCGGAATCTCCGGATTCAAAATCGGCGCGGGCAATGCTTTTTAATTTCTCAGTGCTCATCTGTTCGAGAAATTGGTATGAATCGCTTTTCTTACCATCAAGGTCAGGCATATTGAAACCTCCTTGCTATAATAGTGTCTGAAAAATAAAGAAAGCGGACAAAAAGTTGAAAAAATTTTTTAGCAATTTCAACTTCTGTCTTTCTCCAGCTTTTTACGTAATTCTTTCTTTGCACGGTCCACTCGTTTTCGACAAGCCTCTGCGGAAACGCCCAGTTCCTCCGCAATTTCAGAGTATGTATGCTGTTCTACCGAAGAGAGCCGGAGCAAGTGTAAGTCTTCTGCGGACACGATACCCCCATATTCAAGCTCAACGTCCGGATCGTCCTCGCGGCTCCCCAATTCCTCAATAGGTATTCCCTCGTCATCAATCGGCACACTTGCAAACCGTTCCTGGCTTCGCTGCCGATTCCGTACAACGTTATAGACAATTTTCCGCAGCCATGTTTTAGGATATTCCACTTGCTCCAGATCGTCCGTTTCCATCACAATTCGGAATGTCTCCTGAACAATTTCCTCTGCCGCGTCAGGTGTATCCAGCAAACAGGCGGCGTGAAACAGCAGTTTTGAGTATTGCCGATACCATTGCTCGACAAGCGTTCTCTTTTGATTAACATCCACAGGGATTGCCTCCCATCCGCAAAATTCTCAATTATTTCCACATTCAGTATAACATATGAGAGTGCGCGTTGTAAAAAAATAATATATTTTAAAATTTTTGTCCGCTTTTTCGGTTTTCCAGACACTATTATTATGAAAGGAAACCGAAACCGACGATCCCACGCCAACGGGGGCACGAAAGGAGCAGTCCGATGCAGTAAAAATTACAGCAAACCATTTCGCAATATCTCTATTCCGGCGGATTCTTTACAAAATGAGAAAAGAGGTATAACATGAAAAAGAAACTAATAAGTTTGGCCTTGGCGCTGGTCATGTGCATGTCCCTGTGTGTTCCGGCGTTTGCGGGAGATTTTGAAAAGAACTCTTCTAGGGATACTCTGGAAAAAACACAAGCTCAATATATTGAGCAAACAAAGCCCTCTCGGATATCTACCCTTACAGTTAATAATGATAAAAACTTAATCGAATTAACATGTAGGGCGTTTTTGAGTATCGGTAGGGCATCTGTCAGAAGCACTGAATATGATGCAGGAACTTTGGTTAATACACAAGATAGCGATATTGACAAAATCGATTATCGCCTTTCGGAATACAAATATCTATCAGCTTTGTACGGGGCAGAGGATGTATCTATTGAAAGCGATAACATTCAGTTTTCAGATTTCGATTCGGATATTACGGGAGATACAGCCACAGCCTCCATTGTAGAATCTTACACATACTATACAGATGATTTTGATGGATACAATTTCAGAATGAGAAAGTATGACTTCTCTCTTGAAAAGCAGGCTGATGGAAGTTGGTCTGTATGTAGTGTAACGACGGATGATCCATGGGAGACTGACTCTTTTACTTACATGCCTCTCTCTGTTTCAGACGCAAACCTGATTGCATCTAAAACAGTTGACAATCAAGGTTTTGCGAATTCAAATTCAGTTGTAAAGCCAGAAGCAAAAAGCGGTTTGTATAAGTGGTCTTATAACACTACAGTAGCAGTAAATTATGCAAAGCAGTATTATAATGCTAAAGCCAATGGAGGCTACAACTCATTGTTTCCATTTTGTACAGGAACTGATGTCTACGGAAAAAACTGTCAAAATTTTGCTTCTCAGTGCGTTTGGGCTGGTCTTATTGCAAACTTGACAGCAGCTAACGGTATGACTTCTAGTACTGCGCTGCCAGCGGTAACTCCTGAAAGAGCAGGTGGGAGCAGCGCGGTTAATATATGGTGTTATGATAAAACGTCATCTGGAGTAAGTGGCAAATGCTCATGGTACAGTTCCCGGGGGTTTGCTGAAATGATGAGACTCAGCAGTACTACAACCGAAGGACCGTTTGGTAATACGCATTATGGTAATTTGAATTATGCTGCTGTAGGGAGTGTTATTCATATTGATTGGGGCGGGGGAACCGCATCTGCTACAAATATTGACCACGCAATGTTTGTGACTGATGCAACAGGCACAGTTGGACAGAGGACTGTTTCCAATTTGAAAATTGCTGCAAATAGCAGTCCTACTAATTCGGCCTATCAGGCGTTGTCTTCTTATGCATCCGGTTACGTGGATAAGAGTTTTTCTACAAGCGTGATTAGTTGCGGCTATTATTCTAGTCCTCGCAATTTTAATTAATTTAAAAGCTTCGATTTTGGAAAAAAGCACGGGGGGCTTTATGAAGGATGTTACTACCATTTTTTGCATAGTTGGCATGGTGCTGTTGCTGACTGCCTGCAATACTGTCAGCGTCCCGGGCGGGAGCGCTGCCACCAATGACACGTCTGCTACTGAGGCACAGTCGGTATCCGAAAACGGGGCCGATTCTTCCGTGATGGAGGACGAGTATTCTGAGCACAAAGCAATAAGAGTTGATTCGCTCGGAAGTGTCGAGTGGGTTCCCAGTACGCGATATACGGGGGACGGGTGGAGGGTCTATGTTCCAGATACATGGATCCCGGTGGAGGCTGAGGACTACTGTTGGCAGTCCGATGAGGACTCGAGGGTCACTGTGCAGGTTGTCATGCTAGACGGTATTTCCGATTATAGCGTTGTGGAAGAATACTTGATGGAGAGTTTTTCGGCTTATGATATACATTTGACAGGAAACGATGCCTACATTGGAACCGCTGATGGGACAAACCTGATAGTTCAAATGGAAGGGGTTATCGGCGAGAGCTACTGCTATATCTTGGGGCGATGGCCTGATGATGCTTCAGAAGGCTTAAGTTCAACTCTCGGCTCTATTTCGGATACATTTTCCTTTATTTCTGCCTCCTAAGTTAGAAGGAATCCTTCCCTTATTTCTCAATAATTGCGTTCGGAAGGTGGAGCCAATTGGCTCCACCTTCCGCTATTATAATTTGACGTATCTACAATGAATGATTCGAAACTGCTGAAAAAGTCGAAAATGTATCAATAAGGATGCAATTGCTTTTGCTAGTGTGTCCTTATCTCATAGAATGTGGCAAGCAATTCCAGTGTGGCCACACTGGAGATTTTCACAGCCCCGAGGGGCCGAGAAAATGCTTGTTGGGGAGCCTCCCCAAACCCGGCGCTTTGGGACGAAAAGTCCCAAAGGTATTGTCTGCGTCACCGTCGCTAACGCTCCTGTTCCTTATTTTTTCGCTCGTCTGTCAGACCGAGCAAATGATCAATGTTTGTCTTTACAGCCACGGTCTCCCGCATTTCTAGCTGGGCGTCGCAGTATTCGGTATAGAGGGCCTTTTTCTCCGCCGCCAGTCGGCGGCGTTTTTCTTTTAGCGCGTCCATTTTGGGGAGCTTCGCTCCGTTCAAAATGTCGTTCATGGCCGTCCGCGCCGCCCGGTAGGTGGCAAGCTCGGACTCATGCTCGGCCAGATATTTTTTGCTGTACTGGGCCTCCTTGTAGCCGTCGAACACAGGCCGGGTTTTGGCATAATCCACCACGGCCCCCATGAGCTCGGCGGTTTTGGACAGAGCCGCCTCGGTGGATTTGAGCTCCCCGGTGACTTTATGAAAGCGGTCAACCGCCGCCGCCGTCCGGGCCGCAAGCTGATCGTATTCGGTCAGCTTATGCTCCTGCAAAAATTGCAGGGCGGCGGCCATCTGTTTGAGGTTGTAGATTTTGGCCCACCGCTCATAGGCTGGACCCTTGTCCGAACGCATCCGCTCCTGAATGTCGATGATAAGATTGACGCGCCGTGGAGCTGCCAGCGGTTTTGTCGGGAGCTCCGGCGCGGGACGCTTGCCGGTAATCACGGCCCGGATGTCCTCGGGATCATAGCCGTCCCCGAGGGTGGAGGCCCGAAGCCGGGTCGCCCGTTCCTGTCCCGGAGCCACAAAAGAGATTACCCCGCCGCGCCCATGACGCACCTCATAACCGGACTTCTTCATGAGCCGGAGAAAATCATCAAAGTCTGCCGGGCTTTTTGCGAGGGCCTCGGCTATGGCGAGGCGCAGCCGCTCCTGATAGGATAATGGCCTGTCCGTCCCAAGCCACTGCCCATAATTCAGAAAACGTCCCTTGCTATGCTGCGCGGGATTTTGTATGTAAGATAGGTCATGCTCGATACATACCCGGTCGGAAAGCCGCCGCAGGGCAATGTCAGCGCCAGTGATAAAATGCAAGAAAACGCCGGTCAAAAAATGCAGGTTTGCAGCGGAGAGAAATGCAATATGGTACACTCGAATCTGCCTGCCGTAATGGAGGCGGAAAGGGTGTCAGAATGGAAGGAGCAAACTGGATGGATATCCGCGACCGGCAAAAAGGACTGAGCTACACGGAGATCGCGCACAAGTACAACCTTGACCCGAGGACGGCGAAGAAATACGCCGAGAGCGAGACACGGCCGGTATACAGCCTGAGCGCGGCGAAGCCGTCAAAGCTGGACCCGTACAAGGAGCAGATCGCAATATGGCTGGAGGAAGCGCCGTACTCAGCGGAGCGAATTCCGGAAAAGATCCGGGAGCAGGGCTTTGACGGCGGGCACAGCATCGTGCGAGAATACGTACGCAACAAAAAGGAGCAGCTGGACGAGAAGGCAACGGTGCGGTTTGAGACAATGCCGGGGCTGCAAGGGCAGATGGACTGGGCATTTTTCGAGGATCACACCGTCATGGAGGGCGGAAAGCTGAAGAAGCTGTACTGCTTTCTGTTTATTCTCGGATACTCACGGGCGCGGTACATAGAGTTTGTGACCGACATGAGCACAAACACACTGATCCGCTGCCATGCCAACGCGTTCCGGTACTTCGGCGGATACCCCGAGGAAATCCTGTACGACAACATGAAACAGGTCGTCATCAAGCGGCTGCTGAAGCAGGAGGACAGCACCCTGAACCGGCAGTTTGAGGACTTTGCCGGGTTCTACGGCTTCAAGCCTGTGCTGTGCAGGCCATACCGGGGCCAGACGAAAGGCAAGGTGGAGCGCACCGTACAGTTCGTCCGGGATAATTTCATGGTGGGCATCAAGTATAGCTCCTTGTATGACCTCAACGGCCAGGCGCTGGCCTGGTGCAGCAAGGTCAATGGAAAGGTGCATGCCACAACAAATGAGATTCCCTTCGAGCGATTAAAAAAAGAGGGCCTCAACCCTCTCAACGCGAATATATTATCGACAAAATTAACCTGCGCCGGGTGCAAAAAGACTGCCTCATCTCGTACGGCGGTAATCAGTATTCCGTGCCATCAGAATACGCCGGCAAAGATGTGGCAGTCGTAGCGCTGGACAACCTGCTCGCCGTCTACCACGAAGGAAAGCAAATCGCCCTGCACCGGATATCCTATCAGAAAAAGGACATGGTCGTCAATGCCCATCACTACCGCAGGCTGACAGTCAAGCAGTCTTTCGACATCGAAAACACGCTGCTGGACGGTGACAACGTCATCGATTTTCCCATCCAGCCACATGATTTGAGCCGGTATGACGAGGTATTGTTATGACGGAACTGACGATGGAACGCCTCAGGGAGAACCTTGAAAGCCTGAAAATGAAAAACACGCTGGAGATCCTGGACAATTATCTTGAGAGAGCTGTAAAAGACGAGCTTAACATCGTGGAGGTGCTCGACCATATCTTTGCAGAGGAGGCGCTCAGCAAACGACGGCGCGCCTATGAAAAACAGGTGCAGATGTCGGGCTTTCCCATCAAAAAGACGTTGGAGGACTTTGATTTCAGTTTTCAGCCCTCCATTGACAAGCGGCAGATCGAGGAACTGGCCACCATGCGTTTTCTGGAGAATGGAAAAAATATCGTCTTTCTCGGCCCGCCCGGCGTGGGCAAGACCCATCTGGCCTCGGCGCTGGGGATGGTCGCCGCCAGGCATCGATTCTCCACTTACTACATTAACTGCCACTCACTGATTGAGCAGCTCAAAAAGGCCCATTTTGAAAACCGTCTTCCAGATAAGCTCAAAACTCTGGGCAAATACAAGCTGCTCATCATCGACGAAATCGGGTATCTCCCAATGGATATTCAGGGGGCGAACCTGTTCTTTCAGCTTATTGCCAGACGGTATGGAAAGGTCTCAACAGTCTTTACCTCCAACAAGACCTTTTCCCAATGGAACGAGATCTTTGCTGATGTCACCATCGCCTCCGCGATACTCGATCGTGTTCTGCACCACTGTACCGTCGTCAATATCAAGGGCGAAAGCTACCGGCTAAAAGAACGCAAAGAATACATGAAGCAAAAACAGCACATCGTCAATACCCTCTTCGAGCAGGGACAAAACTAATTTTAGGACATTCCCTCGCCGCTGTTTTCCTGCATTTTTTAACCGGCGAAAAACTGCAAATTCAAATCGGCGTTGACAGAGGAAACCATATTTGCTAACCTATTTAAACAGTTCCGATGTTGCAATTATTGTTCTGCACGAGATATACGGCATCAACAAGCATATTCTTAGTGTCTGCGATGAATACAGCAAATTAGGATATGATTTTGGTACTATAAAAAGCGTAAGTGTAGGACGCCGACGGGCGTTTCACATTTGCGCTTATTCTTTTACAATAAGGGAAGTAATTGGTTTGGCGTGGCGCTTTATGGAGCGAAGCCTCCGGCAACAAAACTGTCAGCCATCCCTTGTTGTAAACATTCGATTAGGCAGGTTGAAACCCATACGGGCTTTCGTGTAACGAACCAAACTGAATCGCAATAAGTGCAGATGGGATTACAATTACAAAACAATCATTCAGGAGGGTTCAACATGACAAGCGTAGGCATTGATGTATCAAAAGGCAAGAGCACCGTCTGTATTCTCAGGCCATACGGAGAAGTGGTTGCTTCCCCATATGAAATACAGCACACCGAACCGGAGCTTCGTGCATTGGTATCCCATATTCAATCCATAGAAGGAGAAGTCAGAATTGTAATGGAGGCTACTGGAGCATACCATTTGCCGCTGCTTTCCAGTTTCAAAGATGCAGGCATGTTTGTGAGTGTAATCAATCCATTGGCAATGAAAAAGTATGCTTCAACAGCAATACGCAAAGGCAAAACGGATAAATTGGATTCTGTCCGTATCGCGAACTATGGAATTGATCACTGGTTTAAGCTCGCGGACTACACGTTGCCAGATGAGTTATATGCGCAGCTTAGGCTCCTGGGGCGGCAATATGCACACTACATTACAATCCGTATTGAGTGTAAACTGGCCTTGACCGATCTGTTGGACAGGACCATGCCTGGGATAAAAACATTGCTCAGCGGCAAGCGCTCAGAGGAACCAACAAAGGACAAACTTAGTGACTTCGTAGCAGAATACTGGCATTTTGACAACATTACTAAAAAAAGCGAGGTTCAGTTCATCCATAGTTATTGTGCTTGGGCAAAAAAGAAAGGATACCACGCAAGTGAACCCAAGGCGAAAGCAATTTACGCCCTGGCTTGCAATGGTATCCCCACTTTGCCCTCCAGTGCCGCATCGACCAAAATGTTAACGCTGGAAGCCGTGAGAGTCCTGAAAGAAGTGAACAAGACTCTGGAAACCATTTTAACACAAATGCAGGCGCTTGCAATCACTTTGCCTGAATACGATATTGTTCGTGCCATGAACGGTGTGGGCGACGTCTTAGCGCCAAGGCTCATTGCTGAGATTGGCGATGTGCGCTGTTTTCATAGCGGCAGCGCACTGATTGCATTCGCTGGAATTGACTCGCCGCCGTTTCAATCAGGAAGCTTTACGGGTACACGACGTAAAATTTCCAAACGTGGGTCTTCACTGCTTCGGAAAACCGGGTACGAGGTAATGAAATGCCTTAAGACAGTAAAGCCGGCTCAAGACAATGCAGTATATCTTTATATGCTGAAAAAGGAGGCTGAAGGCAAGCCGAAGAAGGTTGCAAAGATTGCTGCCCTCAACAAGTTTCTGCGCATCTATTACGCCCGTGTAAGCGAGGTATACGCAAGCTAAAAAAACCATTATTTCTTAGGCCAGCGGCTCGCCGATGGTCTGCTTTGCTATGCCTAAATTACAATCATATTTTTATTCAGCCTGCCAAGATTTGTCCTTGACTTTTCTTAGCAGGTTTGGTACGGCAATATTGATTTCTTGGCATTCGGCAGAAAGGACGCGGATACTCTGCGGTTTGAAAATGCTGAGATTGCCGGAGAGCTTTTGGCAATATCTGCAGAATCCGCTCCTATCGAATCAAATTCTGCGTTGCTGTAAACAAAGAAAAAAGTCATCGGGAGCATATTTGCAACCGATGGGTTTATTTTGTAAATCTCACTCACAATCGTTTGCCTTTTATCTGGGTAGATTACGTGATGGTAATGAACCTGAAGGGAAATCCCTCGATAGCCCAGCGAGCCATCCATGAGCGCAACACAAGGATATAGCATACTTTAAATTGATTTCAACTCAAGAGGATAATGCCGGTAACGCCACTAAAGTTTGTAGACTTCTTGATCGGGACGAACTCACTTGAAGGCAATGAAAAGATAACTGGCACATCTCAGCACGAGATTAATCAAATTTAGAAATTTTGCATAGCCAAGATGGGACTGGCACCAAACGTCAGTTGCAGAAGCCTTGACAAAATTTATGAGTGTCTCCAATATAAGTGCTATACAGACGAGTTACCATTGCCACAACCTGGCCATACGTTAAAGGGGCATTTGGGCTAAACATCTTAGCAGGAGTGCCATTGATCAGCCCTGTTTCGTACACGGTTTAATGGTCACTTTCTTACTGTAGCTACGCGATCAAATGTAGCAGCTATTCACATTTCAAAAAAGTAATTGAGATATGCCTGAAGCATCTGATCTTTGTCCAGCAGTGGAATATCCCTGGCATCTGCAGGATTGATCGGATCGCGCTGATTGCGAATCAGAAAGTCTGCAAGACTTTTTAAAGAACCGCAGACCCGTTTAATGCCCTCACTGCCCTCGTCATCATGAAGCCTGTCTTTGCTGATGCATTTTCCGTTTTTATCCACGATAAAGGATTCCAAATTACTGCTGCATCCATCACCATCATAAGTAGGATGCTTTAGATCTTTGAGAGCATCTCCCAATCCATAAAAGTAAAGTCCTCGGAACGTAACAACATAAGTTGTCGTTCCATCATCATTTTCCTGACTGCCTAAAAGCGTAAGGGCGGGAAACGCAAGGTCCGTGCTACCCTTACCCAATACGTCCTCTCCTAAAACAGAATTGTTAAATTGACCCACAGCCAAGTTGTAGAGAGTAGCGTCTGTTCCGGTCAGGCCGAAGGTATCAGCTGTTGGAATTGGGAACTCAGTTGAATAGATTTTTCCGCCCACGTGAATCTTTTTAGGCGTATTTTGCTGTGCCGGAGTGCCTGACGATGCTGAATTTGACGATGCATTAGATGAAGAAGTCGGTTCCATAGATGCGCTTGGTTCTGTTACGCCTGATGATATACCAGACGAAGAATTTGTTTGATCCGCGTTGCCTCCACAACCCGCGAGAAAAAGAATACAAATGGTTAAAAGAAGAACGACAATTTTTTTGAAAAAAGTCTGATTAAGCACAATTAACAACAACCTTCCCTTTTTTATTCAAAGCTCAATTGTTCTTTACATGACAGTAAATTACCTCTGATCAAGGGCCTGCACCGATGTTATCATAACGGCTACTTCTCTTTAGAAAAGATCTATACTGCGTCTCCTCCGATACCTTGTCGTAACCACATCACAATTTCAAAGCTGTTAAGTCTCTGGTACAAAATATGGTGATGGGAGATGGCAAGTGCTCATCTCCCATCACTCTTTAGAATATTTAAAAATTCTGTGGTGTCCAAGTACCGGTATGAGAATCCCAAACCGGAATATAGAAATCCATAACCTTTTTGTAATGATCGGGAAATGGTTCATCGCGATGATTACGCGTATGCGCACTATAATAGGCGGTTTGTCCATCATTACTTGTGATAATGCCGACATGAGCCTGCTTAGTGAGAGATTTCGGAAAATACATGATGCTCCCAGCGAAAGCGCGATTCCACGTACCAGTTCCAGCATGGAACACAATATCATTATCGAGCATATAGTCAGTGATCCCATAGTGATTCTTTAATTTTCTGGGGCCACCAGTCAAGTTCCAGCAGCTTGAATCGTCATACCACACACCAGCCTGCTCGACTCCGCCTGCGCTATAACACTGAGAAACAAAGTTTGCACAGTCCGAATCATAGTGCGCATATTTGCTTCCGTCGGGCCTATGTCCAGTCGGAAAATTGTTCTCTTGTGTTGCGTAAGAGGCCGCATCTACACGATCTAATTCTTGTGCTCTAGACATGCTTGACGCTCTGGCCCCTCTGGCCTGATTGCTGCTACTGCCAGAGATGATATTGCTTACGTCATTACGAGCATTTTCCATGACCTCCTGCGCGGTAGGTACAAAAGAAGTCAACGGCTCATCAACGTAAACTGCACGGCTAGCAGAAGAGTGAAGTTCATCGTATGTATGAACCTTGACTTCCGCATTTTCGACTGAAAGTGTGTTCAAAAATTCATTGGAATTAATATCGGAATTGCTGGATTTCAGCAACAGCGGAACAGACACAATGAATTCTGCATTGTGAGAAAGTTCTTTTCCGATATGTTCACGCTCCAATTCTCCACGCCAAATGGTCAGATAATCGTTAGCTCTTTGAAGCTCGCTTTCATCGGTCAGGTCCTCCATTGCGGCCAAAATGCCCTGAATATACGGAGCATCATCCGGGGTTTTCGCTTTGATTTGAGTGGTATAAGAAACACTGACTACATAATTTACTTCGCCCGAGGTCGCTTCAATATTTGTGATTTCTCCAGAAACGTTGGTAACGTCATAGTAATCCTCAAGAAGTTGTGTTGCAGTGTTACATGCCAAATTAATAACATTGTTCTGGGTTACATGAGGTGCACTATCGGTTTCTACTGCAAACGCCGGAACGCACAGGGACAGGCACATAACCAGCGCCAGAGCCAAACTCATCATTTTCTTTTTCATGTTATACCTCTTTTCTCATTTTGTAAAGAATCTGCCGGAATAGAGATATGCAGAATGTCTCTGCTATAATACTTACTGCATTGGTCCGCTCCTTTCGTGCCCCCGGTGGTGTGGGATCGTCGATTTCGGTTTCCCTTCGTAATAATAGTGTCTGGAAAACCGAAAAAGCGGACAAAAATTTTAAAATATATTATTTTTTTACATTGGACACTTTTACATGTTATACTAAGTGTGGAAATAATTGAGAATTCTGCGGATGGGAGGCAATCCCTGTGGATGTCAATCAAAAGAGAATATTTGTTGAGCAATGGTATCGACAATACTCAAAACTGCTGTTTCATGCCGCCTGTTTGCTGGATACACCTGACGCGGCAGAGGAAATTGTTCAGGAGACATTCCGAATTGTGATGGAAACGGACGATCTGGAGCAAGTGGAATATCCTAAAACATGGCTGCGGAAAATTGTCTATAACGTTGTACGGAATCGGCAGCGAAGCCAGGAACGGTTTGCAAGTGTGCCGATTGATGACGAGGGAATACCTATTGAGGAATTGGGGAGCCGCGAGGACGATCCGGACGTTGAGCTTGAATATGGGGGTATCGTGTCCGCAGAAGACTTACACTTGCTCCGGCTCTCTTCGGTAGAACAGCATACATACTCTGAAATTGCGGAGGAACTGGGCGTTTCCGCAGAGGCTTGTCGAAAACGAGTGGACCGTGCAAAGAAAGAATTACGTAAAAAGCTGGAGAAAGACAGAAGTTGAAATTGCTAAAAAATTTTTTCAACTTTTTGTCCGCTTTCTTTATTTTTCAGACACTATTATAGCAAGGAGGTTTCAATATGCCTGACCTTGATGGTAAGAAAAGCGATTCATACCAATTTCTCGAACAGATGAGCACTGAGAAATTAAAAAGCATTGCCCGCGCCGATTTTGAATCCGGAGATTCCGACGACGCGGCCAATGACAAATTTATCACCCGCGTGATGGAGGTGATTGCACAGCGGGAAGAGGAAGACCCCACTGCGCCGCATTTTGATGTGGAGGCGGGATGGAAAGACTTCCAAGAGAATTATTGCCCCACGGAGGGAAAGACGATTGCTGTACATGGCGATAATAAGCAAAATAAACTTGTCCATGAAAGCAGCAAAAACGAGGAACAGGCAGATTTGAAAGCTCCCCAGCCCAAACGGGCGGGTCATAGATTCCTGCGGATCATTACCATCGCTGCCGCTGTTGTATGTCTGTGCGCGGTGGCTGCAAACGCATTTGAGATCAATATTTTTAAAATGTTTGCGCAGTGGACGCAGGAAATTTTCCAATTCCATACCGAAGAAATTTCGTCGCAGGGAGCGGAGTATACCTCCGGCACCGTGCTGGATTCAAGCCAGACGTTGGAAGACGCATTGAAGAAGGCGGGCATCACCCAGCCCGTTTCGCCAAAGTGGATTCCAGAAGGATTTACCTTTGTAACAATGGATGCTTATCCTAACATCGGGGAGTCCTTATATACTGCTCTCTATGAAAATGAAACGAAAGGCCATACGATTATTGTATCTGTAAATGTGCATCAAAAGCCACAAGCTTCTATACAGGAAAAGGACGACAGTCAAGTCACTGTATATACAGCGGGCAAGATAGACCATTACATTATGGAAAACAACGATGTGCTAACGGCTACTTGGTTTGCTGATAATCTGGAATGCAGCATTATGGGCGAAATTTCGGAATTGGACATGGAGGCTATGATCAATTCTATTTATGAGGAGTAGATTGAATTGAGAAAGCTTTATTCAAAAGGAATATCTCTGCTTCTGGTTTTGGTTTTTTTACTGAGCATTTGCGTCCCAGCTTCCGCAACCATGATTTCAACACGTGCCAGTAATTATTTAAACAAATATGACGGCGTAGTCACCCGCGAAGGCGGCGGAACGATCAAAATTTCCTTTACCGTCATCGGCACCCGCGTGATTGATGAAATTGGCGCAAGTCAAATCGTTGTCCAGAAGCAAGTGAGAGGTGCTTGGATTTCGGTAAAGACATTTAATAATACTCGGAATCCTGAACTTTCTACAACGAATAACTATGCTTATGCCAACTACGTCCTGTACGACGGGGAGGCTGGAGTTAACTATCGCGCTGAGATCACAGTATTCGGGAATATAGATTACCGGACAATTACAACCTCATCTCAAAGGGCTTAATTATCTGGGAACAAGGCGCTCTGGCTGTTTGGCCTGAGCGTCTTTCTTTTTAAGTGCGTTTTTGCCGTAATACCAACCGCAAGAGGACCTCCACAATTCGGATTTTTATAAAAAATCTAAACGTGTGGAGGCCTTTATGACAACTATAAACTTGCGGGACTATTACATAGAAGATCAGACTATCGAGGTTTCAGATGAAGTGGCCAAAGCTCTGCGTTCGGACAAATTGTATGATCAAAGATATGTAGGTGAACGCTCAATGGACAAGGCAGTATCATAAAAGCTTGTGGCTGATCTGTTGATCGTTAATCGATATGGCGCGATATCACCAGTTGAATACGCAAATCCTGCGCCGCTATAAACAAAGAAAAAGCTGGTTTCGAGTGTTCTCGAAACCGGTAGTGAATACAGATGCAAAATACGAACTTTATAATAAAAAAAGCCTCTGAAATCAACTGATTTAAGAGGCTTTTTGGCCCGAGTGACAGGGTTCGAACCTGCGGCCTGATGGTCCCAAATTGCTGTCCAAACTTTTTTCCACTCATTTGTAGCCATTTATAGCCGTTTCTGCTCGGTTTTGCTTACTCTTTGGCACTCTTTGAAGCACTGTTTCCGCGTGTTCCGCGTCTGTCTGTGGTAATCTATGTGGTCAAAAACCATTGCAGCACAATGGTTTCCACTGTCCGCATTGTTAAAAAATAGTAATTGAAGTGGTCAAAACGCTTCTTTCCGCAAAGTTGGTGTTTTTCACCAACTCTGGGTTGGAAGCGTTTTGCGTTTCAGCTTTTTGTTTCTGGTCGGTTGGATTGTAACTCTGCCGGAGCGGTTATGCAAGGAGTATCTGGCAGACAGCGCGCTCAAAATCTGGGGGGCTGTAATCAAAGAAAAGACAGACCGCCGGTATAGTGGCATCTCGGATTCGAACCGAGCCCTCCCGTGTTATGAGCACGATGACCCCAGGTCTCTTAGCTATACCAGCAGTCTAAAATTATTATATCATTCGTCGAAATATACGCAAGTTTAATGTCGCCCCAAATTTCGACAATCCGCAATATTAAACACAAGAAAAAATCAAGCATTCCGCAATATTAGTACTATGCAGTTTGGGCTGTAATGCGAACCAGCTTGTAACTTTCGACCTGCGGCTTGAGGTTAAAAACTGCGGGGCTGTAATCAAAGAATACAACCATTAAGAGTCGTCCTTCACACTCTTTTTTTCTTGCGACAGGCTTTTGCCCGGAACCACTACAGGATAACAAAATGATTTTTCCAGGGCATTTCCATCATTTGATTTACACACCGAGTCATCGTATCGACGTGCTGCGGCTGCATGAGAAAAAAATAGTATCGCTGAGATGTGGTTTTGAATTTCAGACCAAGTTCCTTCGCACCGGGAAACGCCCCTGACAAAAGCAATCGTTTATTTTGCTCCACATAGAACTCGTCCTGCCTCCGGGCCTTGTGCTGATAATATATCACGCTGGCGCCGGCACGGTAGTATTCAGACAGTTCAAAGGGCAATACGAACTTATTGCTCTTTGGCTTATCTTCGGCAGATGGAACGATCAACCCATTATCAGGATCAGCAAAGACAATTAATATACCACTTTGCCCGGTTGACAATTGCTCAGCCGGGCTTTTTTACGTCCATTTTTTTACGCTGCCGTTCGCCTCCCTGTTCTTTCTGAAATTTCAAATCTTTCAGAAAGGACAGAACATTATGAAGGTGTTTATCAAAATCGGCGGACAAGCTGTGTCCGTCGAAGTCACGGTTGAGGTCTGCGAATACCTTGACCAATCCGAACACAAGGCCGAAAATCTTGCCCACGAAAAGCGCCGCCATTGGGACAGGCGGGAGTTCGACGAATACATAGTCAACCGTGAGGGCAGATGCTATTCAGAAACCCCGGAACAGTGGCTTTGCCGCAAAGAAACCTTGCAGGAGATTATAGCGGCGCTGGAAAGCTGCACCGAGGTTCAGAGGCAGCGATTCCTTCTATCTGCACTGGAAGTACTGAGTTATTCAGAGATCGGAAAGCTCTTCGGCTGCTCTAAATATGCCGTGCGTGATTCCATAGAGGCGGTACGAAAAAAGTGCAGAGATTTTTTTGGAAATGGCCCCCACGAACGGAGTTTTCCTAATCATTGCATTTATGGTACAAGAGTGCTAAAATATAGTTGAGCCGCTCATATATTAACTAAGTCACGTATATGGAAAGGAAGAGCTATGTCTGATAATTGCATTCGCGTGTTGGGAGCCAGAGAACGAAACCTAAAAAATATAAATGTTGAAATACCCAAAAAGCAAATTACGGTTTTTACCGGTGTATCCGGTTCGGGTAAATCTTCATTAGTGTTTGATACAATAGCAGCAGAATCACAGAGACAATTAAATGAAACCTATACCAGTTTTATTCGTCACCGTATGCCACACTACGGGAAGCCCGATGTGGATGCAATTGACAATTTATCGGTAGCATTTATTATCAATCAAAAAAGGTTAGGTGGGAATGCCCGGTCGACAGTAGGAACGATTACAGATACATATTCGTTATTACGCCTGCTGTTTTCACGGATTGGCAAACCCTTCGTAGGTTACTCCGACGTTTTCTCATTCAATAATCCAGCCGGAATGTGCGGCCATTGTCAAGGGCTAGGAAAAATTGAAGCGATTGATATTGAACGACTGCTGGATAAAAGCAAATCGCTGAACGAGGGAGCTATCCGATTTCCTACTTTTGAACCAGGTGGTTGGCGGCTGACACGTTATATTCATTCGGGCTTTTTTGATAACGACAAGAAAATCAAAGACTACTCTACCGGAGAGTTGAAACTTCTGCTCCACGCTGATGGCATCAAGGTGACAAATCCAGCTCCCGAATGGCATAAGACATCCCTTTATGAAGGACTGATTCCACGTATTGAGCGAAGTTTTCTTAAAAAGGAAGACAGCGAGAAAGTAAGATACACCAAGGAAATTGAACGTTTTGTTTCCAGACAGGTTTGCCCACACTGCCATGGAACACGTCTGAACGATAAGGTGCTGTCCTGTAAGGTAAATGGCAAAAGCATTGCGGAATGTGCCGATATGCAGATAAACGAACTTTTGGATTTTGTCCGGTCGGTTCATGCTCCTGTGGCTACTACAATCGTTTCAGAGCTAATGAATCGTTTGCAGCATATGGTTTCGATTGGACTTGACTATCTGAGCCTAAGCCGGGAAACGTCCACCCTTTCAGGCGGGGAATCCCAAAGAATCAAAATGGTTTGTCAGTTAGGCAGCAGTTTGACTGATCTCACTTATATTTTTGATGAACCCAGTATAGGACTTCACCCTCATGATATAAGCAAAATAAATGATCTTATGAAGCTTTTGCGTGACAAAGGAAATACCGTGCTCATCGTCGAGCATGACCCGGACATGATAAAAATCGCAGACCATGTGATCGATATGGGGCCGGGTGCAGGAATTCAGGGAGGTCAAATTGTTTATCAGGGTGATTTGCAAGGCTTAAAAACTTCCGGCACGTTGACAGGTAAGTATTTATCGCATAGACCCGAGTTGAAATCCGATGTACGTACCCCGAAAGGCTGGTTGTCGATCCAGAATGCAGCACTTCATAATTTGAAGAACGTTTCAGTTAAAATACCCAAAGGTGTAATGACTGTCGTTACCGGAGCTGCAGGGTCAGGAAAGAGCACACTGATCAACCAAGTGTTGCCGCAATTTTATCCTGAAACTGTCTTCATTGATCAAAAAGGCATACAAGCATCAAAACGTTCCAACATAGCAACCTTCACAGGTATCTTTGACATTATCAGAAAGCTGTTTGCAGAAAGTAACGGTGTCAGCGCGTCCCTTTTTAGTTTCAATTCGCATGGAGCTTGTCCCGTTTGCAAAGGTTTAGGGGTTACTTATACAGACTTAGCATTTATGGATACTATAGTCACAGTATGTGAAGAATGCCATGGAAATCGTTATACTGACGATGTACTGAAATACAAGCTCAGAGGCAAAAGTATTAGCGACGTTCTTAAAATGACCGTTTCGGAGGCATTGGATTTCTTTCAGGAAAGAGAAATTATAACAGTACTCAAAAGGTTATCGGATGTAGGTATCACTTATATTTCTTTAGGACAACCGTTGAACACACTTTCCGGCGGTGAGTTGCAACGAATTAAACTGGCCTCTGAACTACAAAACAGAGGACAGATTTATGTTTTGGACGAACCCTCAACAGGTCTGCATATGGCTGATATAAGCCAGTTGATTGGCGTGATGAATCGTCTTGTGGAAAGAAATTCTACCCTTATTGTAATCGAGCATAATTTGGATATCATCTGTAAGGCTGACTGGATCATCGATTTGGGCCCATATGCCGGGCAGAATGGTGGCAAAATAATGTTTATAGGTTTACCACAGGATTTAATCAAGTGCAAAGATTCTCTCACTGGAAATCACCTAAAAAAATATGTCATGAGCGTGTAGGAGGTCATTTTAATGGCTATAAAAGAACTGGAAGAAAGTTATATTCCTTTTCAATGTATGATCGTTTCTGATACAAACCGTTTTAATGTTGAGGGGGTTTCAACAGCGCAATACTATATTCTGGATACGTTGAACAAGCAAGGGCCTAAGACTACAAAGGAACTTGCTGAAATGAAGGGTATTTCGCAATCTGGCATTTCCAAGCTGACGAAACGCTTGTTAGAAAAAAAGTACATCATCCAGGAGAGGCACAGTGATGATCGCCGTTCTTATAACATTGTACTTACCAGCGAAGGGAAAAAATTTCTTAGCCGTGTTGAAGATTTGGGAAATGAAATTATGAATCTGATTGAAGAAGCATTAACAATAGAAGAAGTAAAATCTTTTTCAGAAATGTGCAATAAGATTACAAAATTATATTCCGATAAGCAGTGATATGATTAGACGAATACCGAAAGCCAACCTGCCCTACGGTAAATAAAAAAAACCGTGGTTATGGCAGACGATATTTTATGCTGTTAATTGTATGAGAGCCAAACGGCGGTTTTGAACAAAAATTCAAAGCCGCCGTTTTCTTGTTTTCAAAAAATAAGATAGTGGTGGGTGTAATAATTGCACCCATTTTTACCCTGCGGCTTTGGGACAGGAGGCATTTATGTACCCGAGGTCGTTTTTTTCTTTATTGGAGGAACCGTTACCACAGTTCAAAGCTTCGGGATATTTTTTTGTAAAATTATCAGAAGTAGGAGGCCACAAAACGCCATTTTCCGTCCTAATAAGTAGAGAATACTTTTTCCTCGTTGTACTTTGAAAATTGAATAAAAGGATACCCGGATACGAAGGGTACGTGTGCCAAGTGACAGGCCCGTCATGACATCCATTGCCAGAGGATGGAGAGAGCGACAAGGTCCATGCCGCAAGCGAGACGAGACTTGGCCCCGCCGGATCAAGCACACAAACCCGGATACTTTCGTTCAGTCACAGCCCGAGCGTGATAAAACCGTTGCAGGCAATGAGAACGCTTTGCCACTAGAATGGGGAAAGGTGAAATTCCTATGGGGCGGACAAGCCGCCGCTCGTCCGGGTTATCTGTACGCAATATCATATTTGGAACACCGCGTCGGGTCTCTCTGTCTTGCGACAATCCAAAACTTCCCGACGCGTTTGTTCCTTTTGTTGATGAACGGAGCTTTGACTTCGGCCAAGTTGTCCCGAAGTGTGGAGCAAGATTAGAGGGCAGCACCTTGACTGGTGCTGCCCTCTGGTGTTTTCCCACAAGACGCGGGAGGCTTAAAAAAATCAACTTTAGAGTTATGGAAGGAGAAAATATGCCGGAAGAAATAAAAGCAGAGCAATATACTTATCAGGTCAATAATGTCAACTTTGTGTGACGCCGGTATATAAAGATCGGGGCGAAACAATCACGGCAATTCTGTTAAGGCTTATGAAGGCTGATACGGAACAGGTTTGTGCGACTTCGACATCCTTAACACGGGCGGGCGTAAGCAGTATACTATAAGTGTAAATACTGATTACCACAGTCAGACGTGGAACACGTGGAAACAGTGCTTCAAAGAGTGCCAAAGAGTAAGAAAAACCGCCAACTCTGGGCGGGAAGCGTTTTGCGTTTCAGCTATTTGTCTCTGGTCGGTCGAATTGTAACTCTGCGGCCGAGGCTATGCAAGGATTATCTACCAGGCAGAGCGCTAAAAATTTGCGGGGCTGTAACCAAAGAAGGCGCAGCGGGCCGCATTCCATCAGCCTTTCTCGTACGGCACCTTGAAATAGTCCAGGTATTTCTTAAACTTATCCTGCGCCGAAAGGCAAGTGTCACGCAGATATCCCGGCTCAGACTTCCATTCATGCAGTCCCCGATCATAGAACATTTTCAGATCTTCATCAATGCTAAATGGAACGATATTATATTTCAGGCATTCCTTGAACAGAATCAATCTGCCGACACGCCCGTTGCCATCCTGAAAGGGATGGATCGATTCAAATTCATAATGAAACGCAATCAGATCTTCCAGCGTTTGGCTTTTGCTTTCACGATATCTTTTTAGAAGCGCCGCAAGTCGTTCCGAAACTTCTTCGGGCGCCGCAGTATCTTTTCCGCCCACTTCGTTGGGAAGTCTTTTATACTCGCCAACCGCAAACCAATTCTTTCTGGAATCACTGGTTCCGCTTTTTAAAGTACGGTGAAGTTGCTTGATAAATGCTTGGCTGAGTGGCTGTGCTGCTTGCTCAATGACCATATCGATACACTTGAAGTGATTGGCCGTTTCTAAAATGTCATCTACATTCACGGCACTATCACTCGCGCCAATGGTGTTGGTTTCATAAATGTAGCGGGTCTGATCATGAGTAAGGCGACTGCCTTCGATGTGGTTGGAGTTGTAGGTTAGCTCAATCTGAATTTTGTGGTAAATGCCACCGCTGACTTTTGCTGTTTCTTCAAGCCGCAGACATTCCAACAGTGTCTTGGGCGCATCGTCATGCCGATTGCTGCGCACAGGGCGCTGCGCAATTTCGGGAATATTCCAAGTCTTTCCCGTCAGAAATGCTTCAGGAATTTTCCCCGCAGCACAATAATTCCGAACGGTACGCTCGGATAGATTCCATTGTTTTGCGATTTCCGCTACCGAACAGAACTTCATACGCATTCACCCCTATAGGTTTCTTAGCTATAGTATAGCCTGCTATCGGCATAAATACAACATTGGTATTGCAGCAAAAGCGGTAAAGCTTGCCGATACCGGCAAGCTTTATGGCCAGCTCCAACCTGCAGCTTGAGTTCAAAATCTGCGGAGCTGTAAAAAGCGAAACTGCTATCGCAACCATATCAGCAGAGATAAATGGTCTTGTATCCACGCAAAACTTTCGCGACAAAGATAGAAGCAGAAGCAAACATACATCTGCTTACGGATAAGAAAAAACAGCTTGAAACCGACATTTCAGCTACAAAAGAAACCCTTGACAAGCACAGGGCGCAGATCAGCGGTCTTGAAGCACAAATACAAACACTAACCAGGCAATTGGAAGGTGTCGAGGCAATAGATACTGTTAAACTCTCGGAGCAAAAAATAGAGCTTTCGAAAAAAAAGAAAGAACGCACAGATAGGATAACTGACATTGCTTCTCAATTGTCTACAAACGCTGGTATTAAAGAGCGTATCGACGAACGCTTGAAAGAAGTAACTACTGTTGAAGAACGCCTTAAATGGGCTAAAGCTCTCTCTGATACTGCGGATGGTCAACTTTCGGGTAAAGAAAAATAATGCTGGAAACCTTTGTGCAGGCTTCTTATTTTGAACGCATTATCCGAAGGGGAAATGTGCGTTTGGTGATCATGTCGAGTGGGCAGTACGAATTAAAACGTGCCGCAGATGCAAGCAATCAAAGAAGTCAAAGCGGGCTTGAACTTGATGTCCTTGACAACTATAACGCTTCGGAACGAAGTGTTAAGACCCTTTCTGGTGGGGTATCCTTTATGGCATCCTTGTCCTTGTCCCTCGGTCTATCCGATGAAATTCAGTCTGCTTCCTGAGGAATCAGGTTGAATACCATGTTTGTAGACGAAGGGTTTGATTCGTTAGATCAGGATACCCTCTCTCAAGCATTGAAGGTTCTTAATGGACTGGCAGACAGCAGTTTGCTTGTTGGCATTATCTCTCACGTCGCTGAGTTAAAAGAGCGTATTGATAAATAGATTGTCGCAAAAAAGGGAAAAAGCGGCGGCAGTCGAGTGGAGATTATATTCTCGGCACTCATGAACGCAAAACGGATATAGAAAAAGGACATGACCGGCAGTAAATTGTCATGTCCTATAAGCGTTCGCAGAACGCGTAGCCGCACAATAAATTGTGCGCTCAAAGGGGTCAGGGGATGCTTCCCCCGACAAGCGACAGGCGGCTTCACGGAAGTGAAACCGCCTGTCCTGCGAGTTTGTATAAACACTCGCCCTGCTTGCAAAAGGTATCCGGAATTCCGAATACTCTTGGTCATCCCTACAAAAATGTTATTTTGATAGGCATAAAGAAAGCGATGTATTGAGCGGTTTTTGGGTGGAAAAGTCGGGATAACATTTGTCTGCTGAGCAGTATGAATCCGCCTTCAGCCAGCGCATAGGGCTGAAAATGTCGGGATAGCGGCTGCAGACATGTCGTGGGCGCTCCGAGGGGGTATGCGGCTTCTGCGGAAGCCTCCCCGCTTTTGCCTCCGTGTCGTGTCTATACACTCCGGCAAAAGCGGCACGGGCGAGAGAAATGCGTGGGATGAGGCACGGCGCGTCCACCTGTGCAAGCGCTGCGGAAAGCCTTCATCGCCGCTGATCCACGCTCCGTCTACGGCTCCGTTTCCTGCCGAAATGTAATGAACGTGAAGCTTTCCCGGCACAGGAAATGGGAGACCGGGCAGACGTAAAAAGGCTATGGAGATATGGAAAAGTCTGTGACTTCACCACATTTCCACAGCCCTGCTGCTACTACGGATGGCGGCCTGAAACAGCGATAAAAGTAAGGATTGTTCAGAAACAGTACCTTGACAGATTGACAGATTATCCTTACTTCTATATTATAAGCCTTAGATAGATTATGCTGAAAACAGGTATATTTTGTCGCTTGAGAACGGGATATTGGGATACCTGTCAACGAATCGGGTTTGAGCAGGACGCGAGGCCGAGCAGAAAGTTGTATGCGATTACGGATGAGGGCCGTGAGAACCCGTGCGGATGATTGCTTGCCCCATAGCAATCGGACTTCGTCATACGCTCCCCATTTCTGATGCAGCATTTCTTTTTGGTGATGCTGAGCCGAGGGAGAGCTCATTCAATTCATTAACACGCAGCTTAAACACGCCGGTTCCCTGCTGAGCGAGCTGCGTTATTATTATATTGAGGACAAAAGACAGCCAGGGCGGTTTAAGCTGCGAGACGTACTCAAGATTTCCGGTGGTAATTAAGGCGGATACTTTGGCGGACAAAGATGAATAAGAAAAAGATATTTCATGATATTTGAGGAGAATACGAAATGGCAAAGATGATACGAAAGAAATTTATTGCGGTCATTCTCACTCTGGCGATGATGTTAAGCCTTATGCCCGCGCTGACACTCACGGCAAGCGCAGCAACGAATGCAACTTTTGATTTTGAGGACCATGTTACAGGTCTTGGTACGCATACTGTGCAGCAAACAAACTCGGGCGAAACGCTGATTGTGAACGCGACTGATTATAAATTGGTAGATGCAGTATCTTACACCTCGGGCGAAGCGCTTTCCGGTTTGGTATCAATTTCTACGGATTTTGGTACTACCGGCGGGTTTGAGAGCTGCTTGAGCTTTTCAGTTTCAGGCTCGAAAACGTTTGACCTCATTTCTCTCAAATTGAAAAACTATGATGGAGACACGGAAACCATTGTTTTGACCTCAAGCAAGGGAAATGCCACATTTTCGGTTGATGGTGACTCTACTGCATTACTCAATGTGGCAGCTCATGCAAATGCGGCATTCTTTGAGCAAATCACCTGGTTTAGTATTACAGAAGACACTGCAGATGAGACTGAGAATGGTTATGCATTGGTTTTTGATGATATTGCACTAAACAATATCACTACACCAGGCCCGGCGCTCACCAGTGCCATCTACGACGCCAACACTAACGTTCTTGCAGTCACTGGTACCGGTATGACTATAGATGATACAATCGCCGTTTCTAAACTCACTCTGACCGGCGAGGGCGGAAAAACCTATACGCTTACTAGTTCCGACGTCACCGCAACCAGCGGTACAGAGTTTTCCGTCACGCTCAACGCTGCCGACCAGCTTAATGTCGAAGGCTTGCTGAATAAGAATGGCACAAGCTCAGCGGACTCGACAACCTATAATATTGCCGGTGCGGCCGGCTGGGATACAACCCAAAGCACCTCTGACGACACAAACGGCAACGGTATTACAGTTTATAATGTGCAGACACCTACCATTACCTCCGCGACTTACGACGCCGCAACGGCGGTGCTTACCGTGACCGGCACGAATATGGTAAAACAGTCCGGCGCGACGAATGATATAGAAGTATCAATGCTGACGTTAACGGGTGAAGGTGGAGAAACCTACACGCTGACCTCGTCCAATATTGAGATTACCAGTGGCACCTCGTTTACGGTCACGCTGAACCCCATTGACAAAGCGGCTGTGAACCAGATTTTGAACAAAAACGGTACAAGTTCAACGGGCAATACAACATATAATCTTGCGGCGGCTGATGACTGGAACGGCCCAATCACAGGCGGTGATACTGCAGATGCGACCGGCAACGGTATCACGGTGAGCGGGGTCAACAACGTTCCCACGCTGACGACTATCGGTACGCTGACGGGAGCGACCGAGGACACGGCATATACAATCAGTTACACAGGGCTGGTTGCGGCGTCAGATGCGGCCGACGGCGACAGTGATCCGATCAGCTTCCGCATTGAAGCTGTTTCAAGCGGCACGCTGACCAAGGATAGTGCGGCCGTGACGGCTGGACAGACAACGCTTGCTTCTGGCGAGAGCCTTGTCTGGACGCCGGCGGCAAACGCCAACGGTGATCTGGACGCGTTCACGGTCAAGGCTTATGACGGCACGGACGCATCCAATACGGCGGTTCAGGTGAAGGTCACCGTCACAGCCGTAAACGACAATCCAACAGGGACGCCGACAGTTTCGGGCACGGCGGCTGTTGGGGAAACGCTCACCGCGTCGACAAGCGGAATTTCCGACGCGGACGGACTTGGGACGTTCAGTTATCAGTGGCAGGTATCGGACGACGGCTCGTCAGGGTGGGCGAATATCGCATCAAATTCGACAAGCAGCACGTATGATGTGACATCCGACGAAGCGGGCAAATACGTCCGTGTCGCGGTGAGTTACACCGACGGCGGCTCCACAGCGGAAACCGTGTACAGTGACGCCTTCGGGCCGAACAAGACTTCACAGGCGGCGCTTGTATATGACGACGTCACCAAAACCTACGGCGACGCGGCGTTCACATATGCCGCCACCGGCGGCAGCGGCGGCGGAGCGGTTACTTACGCTTCCAGCGATACAACGGTTGCGACAATTGACTCATCCACAGGCGAGGTAACCATCCTAAAGGCCGGCTCGACGACACTTACCGTCACCAAGGCAGGCGATGCAACGTACACGGAAGCCGCAAAAAGCTGTACGCTGACTGTCAATAAAGCGGCGCTGACAGCGACTGTCGGCGATGACAGCAAGACCTATGGCGACGCAAATCCAGCTTTCACGGTGGATGTGACGGGATTTGTAAACGGCGACACGGCGGGAACGGCGGGCGGCTATTCTGCCCCAACGGCGAGCTGCTCCGCCGATGCAACGACCGATGCGGGCACGGCGACAATTACCATCAGCGGCGGCGCGGCAACGAACTACACGTTCGACACAGCCGATACCGGGACGCTGACAATTCATCCAACAACGCTGACATACACCGTGGCGGCTGAAAACAAGGAGTATAACGGGACAACAGACGGCAACGGCACCGTCAGCCTCGTCGGCGTAATAAACATTGATACCGTCACGGCAAGCGGGACCTTCACCTTTGCTGACGATGCCAATGCCGGCACAGGGAAAACAGTTAACGTGACTGGGATTACCCTCGCGGATACGGACAAGGATAACTATATTCTGAGTACGACGAGTGCAACGACCACGGCAAATATCACTGCCAAGTCTGTAACTGTCGCCACTGTGACGATTTCGGACAAGACATATGACGGGACGACGGACGCGACCATCTCCTCCGCGAGCCTTAATGGCGTCATCGGCGACGATGACGTCTCAGTGGATTATACCAGCGCGACGGCAACCTATGAAGATGCCAACGTCAGCGGCGGCAAAACGGTAAATGTGACAGGTCTCGCCCTTGCCGGAGTAGCCAAGGATAATTACAGCCTTGCCAGCGGAAGCTTCACGACTACCGGTAAGATTGTCAACGCCGGAACGGTTCTTGCGCCTACGGCCAGCACGGCTACCGGCGCGGTATTGCCCGGAACCTCCGTAACGCTGTCCTGCGCGACTACCGGCGCGACAATTTACTACACGACGGATGACAGCACCCCGACAACATCCAGCACCCAGTACACGGGAGCAATCACGGTAGACGCGCCGGTGACCGTCAAGGCCATCGCCGTGAAAACCGGGATGAACGACAGCTCGATTATGAGCGAAGCGTACACTATAACGTCCACTGTGACGGCTCACGATTCAGCCGAGCTCGTTACCTACATGGCTTCAACTTATGTCTCAACGATCAATCTCGTTTCTGGCACAACCTATGATTACAACGGCGCGTCGATTACAAGAACACTTACGATAAACGGCAACGGCGCGACGATTAATGTAGGTACGGGGATCGACGGCACACTCGTTAAAATGACAAGCGGCGCCGTTCCGGATGTCACGGGAAAGGTCTTCTTTGAAATCGGAACCGGCGGCAGTCTGACGATGAAGAACTTGACGCTTAACGATGATGCGACAAGGATACTCTCGGTGTTTAACGTAAAGACCGGCGGAACGCTCTCTCTTGACGGCGTGGTGATTACAGGTTTCTTTGCCAATCTTTCGACCGACGCTTATCCGGCCAGCTCCAATATACCCGGCAGCTATAACAACTTTGGCGTTCACGCAGAGCCGGAAGCTGTATCAACAACCGTGACAAACTGCACCTTCGGTTCGTCTAACTCGTTCAGAAATACCATTGCAATCCGGGGCGGCGCTGCGGCAATCACAAACAATACCTTTGCCGGAACCGCTAACGAAAACAGGCAAAACCAGACGGACGGCAACGAATATGCTGTCTACCTTTACGGCGGAACGTCCACAGTGACAGGCAACAACATGAGCGGTTATGATAGCAGACTTGCCCTCAACTACCTATCCAGCGCGATAAGCATAGCGCCTTATTATGCCGTAACTACGACGATAACTGGCAATACTATTCATGATAACACGTGCGGTATCAACCCGTCAGGTTCTTGGCATACACTTTCCTATCCCGCTGTCGCGACGGTGAACGGCACAGCGCTGACCTCCAGCGCGAACGCACATATCATCGGACAAGCCCTTATCACCCAGAACACCCTTTCGGGGAACACGCAGGGTGGTGTTCAGTTGGTGATGGACCAAAACGATTATTTCATTGATATAAACAACAGTAAAGAATACGGGACACCTGCTTATTGCAGCGATTTCATTTCGCTGAAAAGTAAAACAAGTAGCTCCGCAACCTTAACCTTCGGGACCTTTGATTCAGCCATGAGCCTTATCGCGAACCAGAAATCATTTATCCTCCAGGTCTCGGAGGACAACGGCGCATCTTGGACGACGGCGACGACCTCGGCGGCGCTCGGAACAACCTCCACTGGCGCGACCGTGACGCTTACTCCGGGCAAGACGTATCTGCTGCGCGCGGCGCTGACAATTTCGTCGGTGGTCAGAGCGCATGGTTCTGCTGAGCTTCCTGTCGTGTATGCGGATATTGTCTGCTACTCCAACACCGTCAGCGCGACTATTACAGCAGCTTCCTCCGGCGACGACGGTTCAACCTCATCCGGAAGCGGCGGCGCGGCGGTTATCGTCAACGGCGAAACTAAGACGGCGGGCATGTCCAAGACCACGACAAACTCCGATGGGAAGAAGCAGACAACCGTTACAGTTGATACGAAAAAGCTGGAGGAAATCCTTAAATTCGAAGGCTCCGGCGCAACTGTGATTATCCCCGTCACCGGCGGCTCCGCTGTTGCGGCGGGCGTGCTGACGGGCGAAATGGTCAAGAACATGGAGAACAAGGAAGCGACGTTGGTCGTGCAGACAGACTCCGGCAGCTATACACTGCCCGCTTCGGAAATAGATATCAACGCGGTTTCTGAAGAACTCGGTATAGACGTATCTCTTTCAGATATTAAGGTGACCGTCAGTATTTCCGAGCCGTCGGCTTCAATGACACAGGTCGTTGAAAACGCCGCGCATGACGGAGGATTCGCAATCATGGTTCCGGCGGTGGACTATACCATCACCTGCACACACGGCAGTCAGACGGTGAGCGTCAGCAGCTTCAACGCCTATGTGGAAAGAACAATTGCCATTCCAGACGGTGTTGACCCGACGAAAATTACTACCGGAGTTGTTGTAGACCCGGACGGAACTACACATCATGTCCCGACCCGTGTCGAGCTTATCGGCGGCAAATATTATGCGGTTATTAACAGCCTGACGAACAGCACCTATTCCGTCATCTGGAACTCAGTGGAGTTCTCCGATGTGGCCGGCCACTGGGCGAAGGACGCGATAAACAATATGGGCTCCAGAATGGTTGTGACCGGCGTCGGAAATAACAATTACGCCCCCGACAAAAACATGACGCGCGCCGAGTTTGCCGCCATCATGGTAAGGGCTTTAGGGCTTGAGCCGGGAACCGGCGCGAGCGGCTTCGGCGACGTTGCCGCAGCAGACTGGTACAGCGGCTACATAAAAACAGCGGCATCCTATGGCATCATTAAGGGTTATGATAACGGGAACTTCGGTCCGAATGATACAATTAAACGCGAGCAGGCGATGACGATGATAGCCAGAGCAATGAAAATTACTGGTCTCACGGTCACCTTGACCGACAGCGATGTCAGTGCGCTGATTGGGGTTTATACGGACGGCGCGTCTGCCTCGGACTATGCGGAAGACAGCATAGCTGCTTGCCTCAAAACCGGCATCACCTCCGGTACCGGCAATGCGACGATTTCGCCGAAGGCTGACATCACCCGCGCCGAGGTCGCCGTGATGGTACAGCGGTTGCTGCAGAAATCAGGACTGATCTAAATTTTAAATCAAGAAAAACGGCTTGCTGCGAAAAATCGGGCAAAGAGCAGAACGGAAAACAGAATTCCATATACCTGTCATGCGAAAGCATGGAAAGTATAACATATCATACTTTCCTATGAAAACCGTGTGCCAAAGGTATCCCTTGGGAATTCTGTTTATAGAAATATGGGCATCTATTCTCTGAAAATCGCAGGGCAAAACAGAGGTCGAAATCCATTTATTAATTGCACAATAATCGGCCATTTTTAAACATATTGGGGTTCTTATAAGGCTGGTTTCAGCGAGAATTTCTGTACTTACTGACGGACAATTTTTTGATTCGGAGTTTGAACAACCGGGATCCTCCAAAATGACATTTCTCAAAATCGCAGAAAACAGAATTTTGCTCTTTTGGAAGAGGAACGAACAAGGCGTACCGCCGCTAAAGCGATACGCCTTGTTCTCGTTTGCAACATAACCTCTTAGTTTTAGATTTTCTTTAGGTTTTCAACGGTTCTTTCATTTACAACATTTCCTGTATTTAAAGTAGTCTTCGATTCTATAAGCATTACATGAACTTCTTCTTTACCAACGGGCATATGCTCGATTCCTCTAGGGATTACAATACATTCACCTTCATTGAGTTGTACATCTTTTTCTCTAAACTTAATGGTTAATACGCCTTTCAGTACATAAAACATTTCATCCTCATTTTCATGAGTGTGCCATATAAAATCACCTTTCAGTTTGGCTAATTTCACATAGGACTCGTTAACTTCACCTATAATTTTGGGACTCCAATATTCATTAAAAAGGCTGAGTTTTTCTTCAATATTAATTTTCTTCATTTTAAATACCTCCAATTTTTAAATATGATATGACGTGAATAGTAAATAAATCATTTCGTTAAGCGAACACAAGTTAATTGTTAAATGGGATAATCACATATAACTCCCCAAGTTAGCATTCTGCTCGAACGTTATTTTTGTGAAATAAAAACAAGGCGAGTCCAACTAATGTGATTGTTATACCTGCCCCCTGTTGCAATGAGATAACTTCGCCCAAAATAAAATAAGCAAGGATACAAGTTCCAACTGTTTCACCTAAAATACTCATTGATATGGCTGATGCGCTCAACCATTTAAGAAGCCAATTAAAAACCATTTGTCCCAAAATCGTAGCAATTAAGGCTAATCCGATAAAGGATTTCCATGTGTATAGAGGATAGTCAATGAAAGATACATGCTGGCTAAACGCATATATCGCTAAAAAAAATGCACTGCTTGAATACCCTAATATTGAATAAGGTATGACAGACAGTTTTTTTCGCATGTGCCGCCCAATAAAAAAATAGGCAGTTATGACACCAGCGGCTATAAAGGCAAGCACATCACCGAATAAAGCTTGATAACTGACTTCAAAGTCTCCCCAGCCAATGATGAAACAACCAATTAAGGATACAAAACAGCTGGCTATTGCTCCCTTACTGAAACGTTCCTTAAATAAGAAATGTTCTCCAACAAATGAAAAAAGTGGCTGTAATGTGACAATAACGGTTGAACTTGCGACAGATGTGTAGTTCAGGGATTCAAACCATAAAACATAGTGTATTGCTAGTAATAACCCTGATAATAGTCCTAATCCCAACTGTTTCTTAGGCAACGAGAGCAGAGCTTGCCAATGTTCTTCTTTGAATAACAAGAGTGGTAAGAGTATCAATGCTGCAAAGAAAAGTCGGTAAAAAGCAGTGACAGAAGAAGGAGCATCAGCTAATTTTACAAATATAGCTGAAGTGGATAAAGCAAAAACTCCTAAAATTAAAGCAAAATATTGAATAGTTTCTGATTGCATCAGGGCATCAGACACCTCCTCACTCTTGTTGAATATAAAATACGTGGTACACTATAATGTATAAAGTAGTTATAGTCTATTTTCATTGTTAAATAAAGCTCTATTTGCTATATACATTATGTTAATACAAATGAAGGAAAAAACTTATTATTATGGATGGTAGATTATTATGAATTATAATCGTCTGGGGCAAACAGTTTTGAATTACAGGAAGAAAAAAGGAATGACAATACGTGAGTTTGCAGATTTTGCAGGAATAAGTACATCCCTCATAAGCCAGATTGAGCGAGGACAGGCAAATCCGTCACTGAGTGTATTGGAACTTATTGCACAAGCCCTTAATGTACCGCTTTATACACTTTTTATCAATGAAATTGATACGGAATCCCTAATTTCGAAAAAGAAAGATCGAAAGAAAGTTTACAGAGAAAACAGTGACCATATTGTTTATGACGTGTTAACCCCAGATTTTATGAAGGCACATATTGAACTTTTAATGATGGATTTGAATGCTCATGCCAATACGACAGAAAGCCACTATTCTCATTTGGACAAGGAAGAAATTGCGGTTGTCATGAAGGGAGAGACCTATGTTGAATTAGAAGGAGTTGAATATTTTCTGGAGGAGGGAGATGTTGTTCGTATTCCTCCTAATGTAAAACATAGATTTCTGAACAAGGGAGATCAAGCTAATCATATCTTGTTTGTACTTACACCATCGCTTTATCCCTCATAATTCAAGCTTTCTTTATTGAAATTTCCCCTTGCAGATTTGTAGAAAACTTATAATGAAAATCCATACATTTATTACATTAGAGCAACCATTAGTGTATATATTTAAAATTATTATGAAAGAGCGGTAAGCAAATTGGGATAAAATACAATATTTTTCACCGTATTCATAGAACAGGAGGGAATTAATTATGTTAGGAACACACATCAACTTTTATTACTATTCAGGAACCGGAAATACGTTATTGGTAGTGAAAGAAATGATTAAAAACTTTTCCGCAAAAGGAATACAGGTTAAGCTCTATAAAATTGAAGATACGGATCCGAGGAAAATAGACGTCTCTACCCCTTTCGGGATTGCCTTTCCGGTTGCTTTCCAATCTACACTGCCTTTTGTATGGAATTTCCTAAAAGCACTTCCAAGGGCTGAGAAAACACCTGTCTTTATGGTGGATACCATGATGGCTTTCTCTGGTGCTATTGTGGGACCATTGAAAAAAGTTCTAACAGAAAAGGGATATAACTGTATTGGTGCCTGTGAGATTGTGATGCCTAATAACTGGCTCCCCAAGCAGATCAATGAGGAAGAGAATGAGGAAAAAATAAATAGTGGACTTAGGAAAGCAAGAGAATATGCAGAAAATCTTATTGAGGGCAATACCTCTTGGAGGCGCATCCCGTTTCTTTCAAAGGGACTGTATCATATCTGCTGTAACCACTTTGTGATGGAACGGATAAATCTGGCTGAAGGACGAAAAATTGCTGTGGACAAGGAGAAATGTATTAAATGCGGTCTATGTTCAAAGCTGTGTCCCATGAATAATATCGATATGAAAGAGTATCCAGACTGGCACGACTCGTGCGAGTTATGCATGCGATGCCTAAGTTTTTGCCCAGTTAATGCAGTAATCATTCCGGGTAAAAAGTTCAAACAGTATCGAGCAGTTAAGGCAAAGGAATTTACGACCAAAACGCTTGGAGAGAATTAAAGTTATAGTAAAATGACGAAGCAAAGTTTGAGTTTGCTAAAGCGTAATAGCAGGAGGAATATATGAAAAAGTTATTTGTGATTGGAATTGGTGGAAGTATTAGCAAAGCGAATATTGAAGTACATGATGTGCAACTGGTTATAGCAGATTGCATAGAAAATACGTATGAGATTCTTAAAGAAGGCTGGTATGGAGAGCATTTGCACCTAGATGAATATAAAGCACTCACAGGCTCAGATGGATATGCTATTCAGATTGAAGATCATCCGCAAAATACAGATCTGAGTCTGTTTTTTGTGAATATGGGTGGTTACTTAAAGGAAACTTTTGGAGAACAACATGAGTATGGATTTATAATCGCAGAAACGGAAAATGAAGCGAAAGAGAAAGCGACAAAAGCGTTGCTAAAAAATATGAATGATAGTCATGTTGACAGTATTTTTAAGGTTGAGAATCATTTGAAATTTGCAGATGGGAAGATCGTTTATATTCATTTAATTCCTGATGGAAAAGTTTATTTCTTGAATCCTGATTGGAGTGGTTATAAGAAGTTAATATAAATCAGAGTGTGGAGCTTTTTGGTAGTTCAAAAAATGAATTGACATTCTGGATAGGAAGATCTTGATGTTGGCTGTGGATCGGGTATGAGTACGCTTCCGTTAAGAAAAAGATTTCCTGATTCAGAGATAGCAGGAGTTGATTTGTCAGAAAACATGCTCGAGAAGGGTAAAACGTAGAATTAGCCGGCACTTTGACTTAAAACTCAAGATGCCGGCTAATTTTGCGGGCACGGCTATTACTCCTCTGTTCCGCAACTCGAGCTTCTTGCATTCCCATAACCTCAATATTAATTATAGGCTTTGAAATATCAAATCTTTAAGTTTGTTTGAGTAGGTCATTAAAGATACTGTTCTGCTAAATCCTTTCTCTTTTAAGGGTATCGCTTTTAGATCATCATCCAGTTTTCTGACAGCCATTTCCGGCAAAATTGTTAGACCTCCATTCGCTTTAACGAGCGATAAAATAGGCTCATTTTGACCAATTTCTATGCTGGCTTCCAAAGCGATATCGTGTTGATTTAAATAATTATCCAGGGCTTTACGAATGTCACATGGATAAGAAGGTAAAATCATAGCCCGATTTACCAATTCCTCAAATCCGACTGATTTACAGTCTGCCAAACTGCTGTTAGCCGGTACGACCAAACAGTAAGGTTCCTCTAAAATAGGATAAGCATATTCGTTTTCTTCAATATCCTGCGCAAATCCTGCATCAATTTTCCGTTCAAAGAAAAGCCTTCCGATTTCATCACTTGAATTTGTAACCATCAGATTTGTTTTATATCCGCAGCTTTGTAGACTTGTTAAAACATTCGGTAGCAAATAAGTAGATAAGCTTGGCAGAGCACCAATGTGTAGTACTTTGGTTTTTGAGTCGGAAAAATGTTGGCTTAAGGAATTAACGCCATTTAAAATCTTTTTTGCATCATTTAAAAATGTAACGCCTTCTTTTGTCAATCTGACTCCATTTTGATTTCGTTCAAACAGGGTTGCCCCCAGTTCATTTTCCAACAGCTTAAGCTGCTTTGTCAAAGCGGGCTGAGAAAGATGGAGGACTTGTGAAGCTTTATTAATGCTTTGGGTCTCCGCTATTATTTTGACATATAGCATCTGTTGTAGAGTCAATTGACGGCCCTCCTTTCCGTTATAACTTTAAGTTATAATATTATGATTAAAGCGTATTATACAATAATCAAAACAAAATGTAAACTAGAATAGCTACTTAGCATTATAAACGGGAGATGATTTAATTGGATCAAGCTAATATTACACTGCAAGACATTGTACAAGCTCATAAGCGTATTCAGAATTACATATACCGCACACCATTAGAGTACAATGAGAAAATCAGCAATTTATACAACTCAAATATTTACTTAAAGCTGGAGAATCTTCAGATTACAGGAAGTTTTAAGGCTCGAGAAGCTTTTAATGGCCTTTTGTCGTTAAGTGATGTTGATAGAAAGTGTGGCGTGATTGCGCCTTCGGCTGGCAATCACGGTATTGGTTTGGCATATGCAGCCAAGCGTCTTAATGTTCCTGCCTACGTCTGTTTGCCCAGGGCCGCGGATGAAAGTAAAGTTAACGCATTGGAGAGCTATGGGGCTGTTATCAGTTATTTTGATTCCATCGAGGAAGCAAGATTATCTGCAATAGAGGCATCTAAAGAAAACGGATACAAATTTTTTTCTGCGTATAATACCCCAACTGCTATTGCCGCAGGTGGAACAATCGCGTTAGAAGTCCTGGATGATCTATCGGATGTGGATACTGTTATTACCTGTATGGGAGGGGGCGGGCTTACTGCTGGTATGTGTATAGCGTTGAAGTCCGTGAATCCCAAAATTAAAATTTGGGGTATCCAAGCTAAAAACAGCCCTACGCTGGAGGTTTGGCATCGAAACGGCAGTCCTACGGATGTAGATTTGAAGCCATCGATAGCGGAGGGCTTAAGCGGGCCAATTGATCCGGAAACAATTACCTTCCCAATTATTCATAAATATATTGATCGAATACTGGCTGTCACAGAGGAGGAGCTAATCGACGCAGTCAGAACGATGCTGGATTTTCATTATATAGTTGAACCTTCGGGAGCCGCCGGAATCGCTTCATTAAAACGATATAGCAAAGAGTTGGAGGGCCACAAAGTGGCTGTTTTGGTAACAGGCCGCAACATTTCATGGTCACGATTAGCTTCCCTAATGGCATAATCGCATTGGGTCGGTGTTAAAATTTTGGACAGAGGATAAGATACAGTCAAAGAAAAAAGGAGCCTATTGGAGAAGTCAAGAACTTTGAATCGCACCGTATTGCGCCAGCGCCTTTCGAAATGCGGTGCTGGTAAATTGGCTGCCGCGGTCGCTGTGCAGAATCATCCCATAAGCCCCCTGCGCCTGGCAGGCAGACCGGAAAGCCAATGAAGAAATGAAAATAGGAGCGTACTGACAATGATTGTTCTAACAAACTGACCAGCTTGTCTATCGCTTTTCGGAAATACTAAAGAATTAAGATATCATATTTGGAAATTCTTATTGAATTATCGAAAAACAAGTGATATACTTCAAACTGTAAGCGGGGGAACTACTTCGTAGTTGAGAAGGTAAAACCTGACCCTTTGAACCTGTTGGTTAAGACCAACGCAGGGAAGCGATCAATATCAGTGTATTGAAACAGGACGCTTCTCAAAACGGAAGTGCCCTGTTTTTTCTCTATAATTGAATATTGTTTATATGTTTGCGAGGGAACTGAACTAGTTGAAAAAGGCTAAGACCTGACCTCTGGACCTGTCGGCTAATACTGGCGTAGGGAAGCAATTTCTTACGCCACCCTTGCGTCTGAAAGAGCTTCCTATTTTTTGGGGAGCTCTATTTTTTTATCGATTATCAGGAGGAAAAAGCATGCAGTTTATGAAGAGAACGATTAACGAATCTGTACCGATCTGGAATGAGTGTGTAAAAACTCCGTTCGTACAGGAACTGAAATCCGGAGCTTTGCCATTTGAAAAGTTCAAGCTCTATATGATCCAGGACAGCATCTATTTAAGGCACTATGCCCGCGTTTATGGCAAGGCTATGTATCATTCTACCACATTGAAGGATATTCAGTTTTTCTACTCGATTCTGAGCTTCGTTACAAATACGGAATCCGCAGTGAGATTGAGCTATCTAAAACAGTTTGGAATCACGGACAATGAAGTGGATCTCATGAAGCCGCTTCCTGAAAACCAAGCCTACATCGACTTTATGCTTAGGATTGCCGAACAAGGCAACGTCTGTGAAATCCTAATGGCGGTACTGCCCTGTATGCTGAGTTACAGCTTTATTTTCAGAAATATTGCCGCCCAGCAGGAAACGGCAAATTCGAAGCATTGGGACTTCATTCAGGACTACGCGGATGAGCAGTATTACGAGGATTGCAAGACCTGGTGCGATTTTACGGACAAAAAATGCGCTCTGCTTTCAGTCACAGAGCAAGAAAAGCTTAACGCCATCTTCCAAAGAGCAAGTCTGCTGGAGTTGGATTTTTGGAAAATGGCTTATCAGGAGTCTTAAAAAGATGAAAAACAGGATTTGTTATATCGTCGGAGCAGGCGAAAACTACGGATTGGATTTTACACCACGCCCGGATGATTACGTTATTGCGGCAGACGGCGGCTTACTCTACTTAGAGCAAGCCGGAATAACAGCTGATTTAGTAATCGGCGACTTTGATACACTGCACTGCAAACCGGATCATCCAAACGTAATTACCCTGAATACCGAAAAAGACGACACGGATACCTTTGCCGCCGCGCGTGAGGGGGTAAAAAAGGGCTATCACATTTTCCATCTTTATTGCGGGACGGGCGGCAGGCCGGAACATACGTTTGCCAATATACAGCTATTGGCACATCTGGCGCAGAAAAACATGAAAGGCTTTCTGGTCGATAAGGCGAGGATCATCACCGCGATTACGAACGGCAGCATGAAATTCCACCAGCACTCCAAGGGTTACGTTTCCGTGTTTTCACATTCAGATAGTTCGGCAGGCGTATTTCTAAAAGGACTGAAATATGAGCTTGATAACGCTACCTTGACAAACACATTTCCCATTGGCGTAAGTAATGAGTTTATCGGAAAAGAAAGCACAATCACCGTGAAAACCGGAACGTTGCTTGTTGTTTTTCCGAGAGAAATAAAGGATATTTTGCTATGAAAAAAGTTTTGAGCATTGCCGGGTCTGATTGCAGCGGCGGCGCCGGAATCCAGGCAGACCTGAAAACGTTCTCGGCACACGGCGTTTTTGGAATGAGCGTTATTGTATCCGTTGTCGCAGAGAATACGAGCCGAGTGATCGACATTCAGGATATCACACCCGACATGATTAAAAAGCAGATTGACGCTGTCTTTGAGGATATTGAGGTGGACGCCGTTAAAATCGGTATGCTGTCCACTCCGCCCTGTATGAACGCTGTCGCTGAAAAGCTCAGGCAGTATCAGCCAAAAAACATCGTCATTGATCCCGTCATGTATGCAAAAAACGGCTGTCCACTCATGGAGCCTACGGCTGTTGACACGTTGATAAAAACCATTATCCCGCATGCCGACGTACTGACCCCAAACATCCCGGAAGCTGAGAAAATTGCGGATATGCGAATTTCCACCGTGGCAGACATGGAGACCGCCGCAAAGGAGATTGTCGCAATGGGCTGCAAGGCTATCGTGGTAAAGGGCGGTCATGCAACCGGCAATGCTTTGGATGTCCTGTTCGACGGAGAAAAGTTCTACCATTTTGAAACCAAACGCATTGACACAAAAAACACACACGGAACCGGCTGCACTTTTTCCTCCGCTATCACTTCACAGCTTGCAAAAGGACTGAGCATTCTGGAAGCCGTTCAAAAATCGAAGGAATATGTGACGATTGCCATCGAACATTCCCTTGCCATCGGCCACGGGAACGGCCCGACCAATCACTTTTACGACCTTTACAAAAATGGATTACAGGGATGGGAAGATTGACAATGAACATAAAAGAAATCAAAACCTCGACATTCAGCCAGGTCCTTCTATGGTTTGGCGCTGCGGTTTCCATATCCGAATTGATGACCGGGGCGCTGATCGCGCCGTTGGGGCTTGAACAAGGCTTCCTGGCAATTCTGATCGGTCATGTGATTGGCGTTCTCGTGCTGTTCCCCGCAGGGCTGATCGGTGCCAAAAGCGGCCTGTCGTGGGCGGAATCCACTCGGATATCCTTCAGCAAATATGGGTCGACCGGGTTTTCCATCGTGAACATCCTTCAGCTTCTCGGATGGACTGCCGTGATGATTATCAGCGGCGCAAAAGCCTTTGACGGTATTGCGGCGCAGCTCTGGAGTTATCAGAACGAACGGCTTTGGTGCATCATAATCGGTCTGCTGATTTGTCTCTGGATTTTCATCGGCCTGAAAAATCTCTCAAAGATAAACGTGGTCGTCATTACCCTGCTTTTCGTCTGTATGATTGTGCTTGGAGTGACCGTTTTTTCCACACCGCAAGGTGTCGCGGCAACGAATGACACAATCACCTTCGGGGCTGCTGTGGAGCTGAACATTGCCATGGCTTTATCGTGGCTTCCGCTTATTTCAGACTACACCCGGACGCTGAAAAAGCCTTTTATCGGAACAGTCGGCAGCGTATTGAGCTATTTTATCGGCTCCATTTTCATGTTTACGATCGGGCTTGGCGCTGCCGTCTATTTCGGAACCTCCGATGTATTCACGATTATGTCATCAGCCGGATTTGGCCTTGCCGCTCTTGCCACAATTGTGCTTTCCACCGTTACGACCACTTTTCTGGATGTATATTCTGCGGGCGTCAGCTCGGTTAATATCAACGGAAAAATCAATCAAAAGCTGGCGTCGGTCATTGTCTGTGTCGCTGGTGTTGTCATTGCGATCTTGATACCGTTAAGCCGGTATCAAGATTTCCTGTATCTGATCAGCTCGGTGTTCGCACCACTGTTTGCCATCTCGTTTGCCGATTATTTCTTGCTGCATCAGCGGAAATTTAGACCTCAGAATAGCCCTAATATCAAAAATCTGATCCTATGGCTAATTGGCTTTATAGCCTATCGGCTGCTGATGCCGTACAACACAGTCGTTGGGGTTACGCTGCCCGTCATGCTCGGCCTTTTGTCTGTCAGCTATGTTTGGGGAACCATAGAAAGGAAAGCACATGGACAAAATGTTTGATTATACGCTTTATTTGGTCACAGACCGGGGGCTCATGAGTACAGAGATCTTGGAAACCGCCGTCGAAAAAGCAATTGAGGGCGGCGTAACGATGGTGCAGCTTCGGGAAAAGGAGGCATCCTCGCGGGAGTTTTATGATCAGTCCGTTCGCATTAAGAAAATAACAGACCGCTATGGGGTCCCTCTGATCGTGAACGACCGTATTGACATTGCTTTGGCAATTGGAGCGGACGGCGTACATATTGGGCAAAGTGATCTTCCCGCCGCCGTTGCCCGCACAATTATCGGGCGGGAGATGCTTTTGGGCGTATCCGCGTCTTCTCTCAGCGAAGCGCTGCAAGCCCAACTTGACGGAGCTGATTACCTGGGCGTTGGTGCCATGTTTCATACCGGAACGAAACAGGAGGCTCAAATTGTCTCTATGGAAAAACTGCTTCGCATTCGGCAGACTGTGCGCATTCCCGTCGTTGCAATCGGAGGAATTGACAGGGGAAATGCCGCATCCTTCCGTAAGGCAAAGATAGATGGATTGGCGGTAGTCTCAGCGATTATCTCCCAACCGGATATCAAAGACGCCGCCGAAGAGTTGAAGCGCTTGTTTTTGGAAGGGGTGACTGTTTAAGGATGGATTTTCAATCTGCCGTTTTTGATTTGGATGGGACCTTGCTGAATTCGATGGATGTTTGGGAAAAAATAGATGCCCAGTTTCTCTTCAAACGGGGGCTGCCCGTTCCTCCAAACTATGTAACGGAAATTTGTGCCCGCAGCTTTGAAGAAGCGGCGCAATATACCATTGAGCTATTCGGTTTGTCCGAAAGTGTTGACGCAATCATTGAAGAATGGAACCGTATGGCCGCTTATGAGTACAAAAATAACGTTGGCTTGATGCCCTATACCCTTGAGTATCTGACCAAGCTTAGGGAAGCCCACGTCAAATTAGCTGTTGCGACGGGACTACCGGAGGAACTGTACAAACCCTGCCTTTTGCATAACGGGATTTATAATATGTTCGACGCGCTTTGCTCCACCGATCAGGTGGAGCACGGGAAAGAATACCCTGACATTTTTCTGTTTGCTGCCGATGTTCTGCAAGTTGCCCCTTCAAAGTGCATCGTGTTTGAAGATGTTTTACCGGCTGTTAAAAGCGCGAAACAAGCAGGAATGATTGTTTATGGCGTATATGATAAATATTCTGCTCATCACCAGACGGAAATTACCGCATTAGCGGACGGTTATCTGTTAGATTTTCAGAGCGCGCCCCTACCGCACAGGGAGGTTTTACGATGACAGAGTTATGGGATTTGTATAATCAGGAGCGAAAAAAGGTCGGGCGTTTGCATGAACGCGGAACACCTATCCCGAAGGGGCTTTATCATCTTGTGGTCAGTATCTGGATCGTGAACAGTCAAGGCCAATATCTCATGTCGCAGCGTCACCCAAACAAGCCGTACCCTGAATGTTGGGAATGTACGGGCGGCTCTGTCCTTTACGGAGAAAACAGCTTACACGGAGCAGTACGGGAAGTAGAGGAAGAATTAGGGCTGACGCTCAAGGCTGATACTGCACAGTTGATCTATCAGGCGCGCCGGGATGATTGTCAGGACTTTTATGACGTATGGCGCTTCCAATCGGACGTACCTGTCGCATCACTAAAATTACAATCCAATGAGGTAATCGCCGCAAAATGGATGGATCAAGCGATCATATATGAATTGCAGCGCAAAGGGAAACTCCATCCTCTTATCAATTATCTTGATGCGGTGTTTGATCAATAAGGGCAAAGTTACCGGAAGACGGGTGACGGGAAAATAGAATGATATATTCATATGACCTTAAAATGTAAAGGGAATGATGATTTTTATATTGTTAGGAGTTTTTTATACAATAACAACAGAATAGACTTTGCTCCCGGAGAAAGGTGCTTACATATGAGAACTCAATCTATTGGGAGATTGAAATAAAGATGAAGTATATGCATACCTAACCTCTATAATTGAATTCAATACGGACCGATGGCCCGCAAGGATTTTGCCAACGAGGAAGAGTTCCTGAAATGGAAAAGCTGGTCTGATGGAGATTATCAGGTCGGCGAACAGGCAGGCCAGAGTTTCTACGATAATACCATACTGCACGCTTCACGGAATCGTGAAAGATGCCCGCCGCTCAAAATTTGCGGGGCTGTAAAAAGAATACGCCGCCATCGACTACCTGACAAGCCCGAAATCTTCAAGATTATCGGCAAACATTCTAACTATATTTATAATCATTGCTGCAAATGTTGAAGATTCTGGTTCTAAAAGTACAGTTCTTCTATCACAGGTGGTTCTTAATCATGTATTGATGTTCGCTTTTCTGGCCTGTGACATCAGCTGACGGACAGGAAGCTGATACAGCTTTCCGTCTTTCACGAAATTGCTGCCGCACTGGCGGAATTCAAACTTCACACCCTGCCGCAGGCACTGCTCCCGCACATCTAAGACCCAAGCATAGTCCAGTGGTCTTGCATTTCGGTCGGACTCGCCGCCCACTACCACAAGCTCCACATCGCCCAGATGCCGCTCAATGTTCATCTTCTCCAGCATGGGCTGAAGAATGATGTTTTTATGAACAATGGGAAGCGTATCGAAGAGGGGCAGCCGTCTATACGCCTCCGCCTGGTTTTCCACGGTGCAGCCCACGGTCACATTCTCGTAGCCGTCGCCCCAGTCGGGTGGGATGCAGTCCATAAACCGCTCAATGCGTTTCGTCAGAAATAGAAAGTTCAGATCGGGCCGCTCACGTATCATGCGCCAGCAGTCGCTGCGCCACTGGTCGGCATCTGGCAGCAGGAAATCGGACGAAAAGCAGAGATAGACCGTTTCTCCGCTTTTCATCTTGTATTCGCCCTTTTTTTCACCCCGCTTATACCTCTCTACGGGCGCACAGAAGTTGTCCGCTTTCGTCACCACATTCGTGTCCACGCCCCGCCGGGCGTCCCCCTTGTGGATGTAACAAAACCGACAGCCCTCGCTGTATTTGTGGCAGCCCCGCCACGGATTCCACATTGCCATGGTGAACCTCCTGCACTTACAGCCAAACCGCCCAGTCGCCGTAGTCAAACGTGCCGCTGCTGTGATGCAGCTTGCCCTCAGCGTCAAGCTCGCGGAATGCGTCCCGCATACGAATCAAAATCTCGGGCTGGATATCCAGCGTGTGGTGGGCGGGAAACACCTGTTTCACCGGCAGCGCCGCGACTTTTTCAAGGCTTTTAAGATACGCCTGCGGGTCGGTGGAGGGATAGTAGGCAAAGAGCGTGTCCTTATAGACCAGGTCGCCGGTGAACAGATACCCTGTCGCGTCTTCCCAGAAGCACATATGCCCGGGGGAGTGCCCCGGTGTGTGGAGCACGGTGATTTCCCTCCCGCCGAGGTCGATGGTATCGCCGTCGTGCAGAACCCGCGTCGGCGTTCCCTGAAAGAACTGGTAAGTCGCCACATCGTAGCCATTCGGCAGGTCACAGCGGTCAACCACCATGTCGTGAATTGTCTCCATGCTCAGGGGAAACTCGCCGGAAAGCCAGTTCAACTCCGCTTCATGGGCGTAGAAGTCGGAGTAATATTTGTGGCCACCGATATGATCCCAGTGGATGTGTGTGGCGACCGCCGTCACCGGTTTGTCCGTCAGCTTTTTTACCTCCGCTGAAATGTCGCAGATGCCAAGTCCTGTGTCAATGAGCAGCGCCCGGTCGTCTCCCTCCAGCAGATAGCAATGGGTCTCCTCCCAGTGGCAGTATTCGCTGATGATGTACGTCTTTTCATCAATCTGGTCGATGGTGAACCATGGTTTCATATAATAACCCCCTCGCAGTGGTCGATTTCATGCTGAATAATCTGAGCTGTCCAGCCGGTGAAGGTCTTGATACGAACCTGAAAATTCCGGTTCTGCCAGCGTACCTTGATGGACTTCCAGCGCCGCGCCTTGCGTGTGCCGATTAGCGACAGACAGCCCTCCTCGGCGTCATAAGGTTGGGATTTTTTCATGATTTCAGGATTGAACATCACCATGTATTTACCGTCATTGTCAATGGCGATGATGCGCTTGGAAATGCCGATCATATTCGCCGCCATGCCCACGCAGCCATCCTTGTGGGCGATCAGCGTCTCCAGCAGGTCGTCCGCCACCGGAATGTCCACCTGTGTCGCAGGCTCAGAGACCCGCTTCAAAAAGTCCTCATCTCTCATGATTTCACATACCATTATTCATTGCTCCTTTTGTGTTGCCATAGAACCCTTTGCAATTCCGATTCAAAATGGGTGAGCTGACGGTGATCGTAAACTCCTCCACGGAGGAGAAAAGCGCCGCCACGCATAAAATCACGCCGGACACGGTCAGCCCCAGCGCCGCGTACAAAATCGGGAATGCAAAGATCAGCGCACCTGTCGCCTTATTCGCATAAGTGTGCAGGGCGGAAAACGTGCGGTACTTTATAAAGCCCACGCCATACCCTGCAAGCCGCACCGCCGCAATGCACCCCGCGCATACCCAGAGCCATGCGGGAAGCTGAACATTTCGCAAAACCACAACGGCAATTGCCGCTGCAAAGACCAGATCGGCGGCACTGTCCAGCGTTGCGCCGACATCGCTCTGAATGTGCAGGGCGCGGGCAACCGGGCCGTCCAATAAATCGCTGACCCCGCCGCCCAGATAACAGACCCAGAACACGGGAGAAAACGGGGCTGCCAGCACCATTCCCACGGCAAACAGAAACCGCGAGGCGGTCAGTATATTCGCAATATAGTTCATCACTGACATCACCCCCCTTTTTTATCATTCTATCACACTTTGCCAATATCGTCGTGAAAAATTATCTAAGTGTATGGGCGCACAATATTCTCGATTCCGCGTTTTCTCCCCGCTCGGACGAGGGGCAACTCTGGACATTCGAAGAAATCGCCAAGGTAAGCATTCAAAATCTGCGGGGCTGTAATCAAAGAATACGGCGGCGGATGAACGGCGCACCGAGATAACAAAAGGCACAGAACCGGAGACATCACTCCATTTCTGTGCCTTTCGCCTGTTATACGCTTTTGAACTCTCTGGTTTGCGCGTCACGGGATTTAATCCGTGCCAACTGCCGCGCCGTGCGGCGTTCCTCTTTTGCTGCTCCTTCTTTGATAGCTTCTCAAAGGGAATGAATTTTTCCATATCCGAGCTCCTTTCATGGATGGGTGTAGCCGATGATAGCAGAAACACAGCCGCTTGTCAAACGCAGCGTTTGAACGCCACCGTCTGCACCTTCAAGGAGATTTTACCCACCTCGTAACCGTAGGCGGGCAGCTCCTTCTTAAAGGTCAAAAAAGCGTGGTCAATGGGAAAGCCCAGGATCTGTTCAATCTCGGCGTAGGTCAGCGCGAAGCTGTCCTCCGTGCGCTGACCGATTGCCTTCCAAAGCGGCTCATATTTACTCATTCTCCGTCCCCTCCGACCTGTTGTTATACCAAGTGATATAGATATGCCCAACAGCAAACACGACGCCGAATGCCGTCAGCAGCCAATGCCGAAAAATAACGCCCCGCAGGATGAAGATGGCACTGGGCAGGATCGCCAGCCACAATGCGGCGGGCAGCGACGGCCTGCGAAAATAGATCGCCCAAAGAACGAAATAAGCCAGCAGCAGTGCAGGGAGCAAAAACAGCCAGATCACAAGCTCCTCCGGGGACTTAAAGCCGAACTCCCACACGAAAAGCGGAAAGACCATCATCGCCATGGAGCCGTACCGACCAATTTGCTCCAGAATGAGCATCGGCTTGCAAAAGCATTTATTTTCTATATGGGGATTGCGCCGTGCGTAAATGAGGTTGGGAATCATCATCAGCGCGACAATGAGAAAACCTGTCAGATTCAGAAAACCAAACTGCATACGGTCACTCCCTTGTAAAACTATCATAGCACGAAAATAAGAGATCGTCATGCTTTTCTGAAGCGATTACAGCATCCGGAACCCCCTGCCCCGCGGCTTTTGTTGCCAACCCTCACGCAAGGGGTTATACTGAAAACATTATTGAAGCAGCGGACGGAGAACACAAAATGAGAGAAGTTGACCCAAAAACCACCAACCGCGCCATGAGCTACGAATATTACATCGACGCGCCCATGCCCATGGTCACCATCTTCAAAACGATGGATGTGACGCATCTTGTAAAGCTCACAAAAAAGGGCTATTCCTTCAACATGCTCATGTGCTGGTGCATCGCCCGCGCCGCGCAGAGCGTTCCGGAATTCCATCTGCTGCCCGTGGGCAAGAAGCTGATGCAGTACGACAGTCTGGGCGTCAATGTGATCGTCAAAAACAAGCGCGGTGAACTGAGCACCTGCGACATTCCGTTTTGCGGCGAGCTGGACGAATTCGCCCGTACCTATTCGGAGCTGACGGAGCGCTGCCGGGAAAACTGCGAGAATTACGAGCTGCCTGATCGCATGATCGTCGGCACCTCTGCGCTGGTTCATTACGATCTGGACGGTGTGGCGAATTTTTACAGCGGCATCTTCAACAACCCCTTCCTTATCTGGGGCAAATACCGCCGCCACTGGCTGAAGGCCGAGCTGAAGCTGTCGTTCCAATTCCATCATGTTCAAATGGACGGCGAGCAGGCCTGTCGCTTTCTCGAGAACTTACAGGGGTGTATGAACCGATGAGAATTTTGGTGGACGCGGACGGATGTCCGGTGGTAGACAGCACCATTGCGCTGGCAACGGCGCACAAAATAGAATGCCTGCTGCTGTGCGACACCTCCCATGTCTTTGAGCGCAGCGACGCAAAGACGCTGACCTTCTCCAAGGGAGCGGACAGCGTGGATTTCGCATTGGTAAATCTGATTCAGCCCGGCGATCTCGTGGTTACGCAGGACTATGGTCTCGCCGCCATGTGCCTTGCGCGAAACGCCGTGGTACTGAATCAGGACGGCATGGAGTACACGCCTGACAATATTGACGCTCTCCTTTTGCAGCGCCACACGGCCAAGAAGATCCGCAACGCCGGCGGGCGGCTCAAGGGCTTGCCCAAACGGAAGCCGGAGCAAGACATGGCGTTTCGGGCAAAGCTGGAAGATCTGCTCAATCAATGTTTCGGCCAGGCTGCTGATGCAGGCAATAGAAGTTGAGCCATTCAGGTTTTCCGAACGGCTCAACTCATTGGAGATGACGTGCCCGCAGCTGATTATCATATTGGGCAAGGCATCTGGAAAATCTGCACGTTTAACGGAATCGAGAAAGATGCCCGCCGCTCAAAATCTGCGGAGCTGTAATCAAAGAAATACGCTGGCGAGAACGGCCGGATGAAGACGAGGCCGGGTGATAATTCCCCGGTCTCTTGCTATGTAGTGTTTACTTTTCATCTTTCGCGTCGGCGACTGGCATGGTTATGACCTTAAGCTCCGGTTCAGGAGCGTTCACGTATAGTTCCTCGCATTCCCGCTGAGCAGCGATGAGCAGGTTGACCGCCTCCTCCGAAGCACGGAACAACTTCAGGTACATCTCTTTATAATCCGGCATATTCATTCACCCCATAGGGTATAGTTTAGAACAATACATTCAAAATTGCGGTGAATTGTCAATAGAAGCGCAACAATGTCAAAAAGTGGAGTTTGCGAGTACTTCGGCGGGCGTTGCCCAGCCGAGGCATTTTCTTGGCCGGTTATTCAGAATGCTCATGGCGTCGGCGACTTCTTCCTTACTGATGTCTCTGAAGTCCGTTCCTCTGGGGAAGAATTCACGCACAAGACTATTCAGATTCTCAACGGTGCCTTTTTGCCACGGGCTGTGCGGGGAGCAGAAGTAAAATGGGATATTCAGTTCATCTTCCACCTGTCTATAGCAATCGAATTCAACGCCCTGGTCGGCGGTAAAGGTCAGGCACGGCATCGTTTCAGATACCGCTGCCAAAATTTTGTATACAGACCAGTTACTCTTTGCATTACGCAGAAAGAACAGCATGCAGTATCGGCTTTTTCTGTCGCACATTGAAAGAAGGCCGGAATGGCTATAATTTGCCGAAACGATCGTATCCAGTTCCCAGTCACCGATACGCTGACGCCTATATGCCTCTATGCAGCGTTTTTTCAACAACTTGATTCCGGGAAAGTGGCTGTGGTGCCTGCCCCTCCGTTGTCCCTTGTGGCGAAGTGTCACGGCAGCGGCCTGCTCCAGACGCCCCAGGCGAAGCCACCGATAGATTGTGGAATGACTGATACGCATTCGGCGATCGTTAGGATAATCCAGCCGAATACGGCCAGCTACCTGCTCCGGCGACCAGGTTTGCAGCAGATGCTTTCTGACGTAGTCGGACAATTCGGTATTTCCATACTTCCCGCCTCGTTTTCTATGAATTCTTGCGCGGTACAGTTCGTCTGCCGGGAGAAAGCGATAAGTACGGCATTGACCTTCCTGTGCGGAGGCATTTCGCTTTAATTCTCGGCAGATTGTGCTGGGGCTGCGGCCCAGCTCTTTTGCAATTACTCGGATTCGGCAGCAGTTTTTTAATAAAAGCGATAGTTTTTCCCGTTCTTCCAGTGTAAGATGATGATAGCTCACAGGGTATCCCTCCTGACAGTGTTGTCTCGACAACTCCACTGTACCACAGGAAGCCGTATCCTGTGAGTTTTTACTCTGTTGCACTTGTTATTTTAATTCACCTTGCAATAGAACATTTTGTTCTTAGTTATACTGAGCGTGGTGATAAATATGGAAAAGTATCAGCGCATCCGCGACTTGCGCGAGGATGCCGATCTGACACAGCAGCAGGTGGGCAAGGCCATCAATGTACCGCAGCGCACCTACGCTTATTACGAGAGCGGCCTGCGCATGGTACCGCCTCACGTCCTCTGTGCCCTGGCGGACTATTACAAGGTCAGCGTGGATTTTATTCTCGGCAGGACGGATAAGAAAAAATAAATTGAACATGAAGCGTGTCGGGCTTTGGGGTCCGGCGCGCTTTTTATTTCCAGAATGGTACAATTTGCCACTTCTTCTGTTGCAATCATTCGCCAAAAAGTATACAATAAATTGTAAAATCATTGGCAAAACCGTCGAAAGACGGCGTCGCAATGTTAAAGGGCCTGTACCGTTTGGATGGCAGCCAGTTGCGGAACGGCAAAGCCCTGCACATGGCAGGGCTCTTTTTATATGCTTATGAGGTGAATTATGGATTACATTTCAATCGCCGAAGCCGCCGCAAAATGGGGCATCACCCGCCGCCGCGTGCAGGTTCTCTGCAACGAGAGCCGTATCCCCGGCCTTACCAAGTTCGGCAAAGCCTGGGCTATTCCCAGGGACGCCGAGAAGCCAGGGGACGCGAGAAAAGCAAATTCCGTTAAATAGAACAACAATTGTGAGATACTTGAACAAAGTGTAACGATCTTAAAAATATAATGGGGTGTTACAATGTTGATTGAATATTTCAAGCAATATATGCAAGTGACCTGCAATATAACGGACAAATCCGTTGATCATTATGTTACGGGAATAAATTCAATTAATACACTTCTTGAAAAATACAATTTCCCGATCATCGATATATTTGCAGTCTCTTCTTGCAGTGACCTTGACGCCATAAAGATATTTCTTAAAACAAATCCAGAATTTTTGAATAAGGATTCTATCGGCCATCATATGTACAGTGTTGCTTTTAATCATTTTTATCGTTTTGCCTGTACGGATAGCGATTTTTTCAGGCGCGGTATTAATCGGATGGACATTACTGTCGCAAAACCTGAAATAATAACCGACACGGCGGCTCAATGGAAGCGAAATCAGATCGTCATTGCTCATTCCATTGAAGGGGCTAACTATTGTTGTGAGCATAATGTCTCACACAGCACTTTTATTGCTCGGAGCTCTGGAAAGGCATATATGGAAGGTCACCACCTGATTCCGTTAAAATATCAGACAAAGTTTAATTGCGGAATAGATGTTTACGCTAATGTAGTTTGCCTGTGCCCTGTTTGTCATAGATTAATGCATTTTGGTAGAGATTCGGAACGAAGATATGTTGCGGAAATGCTTTTTGACAAGCGTTCGGCGCGGCTCAGTAAAAGCGGTATAGATATTCCTAAAAAAGAGTTCATAGAGCTGGTGATTGCATGAAAAAAACCCAGGAGCAAATTAGCTACAATATGAGCCGCATCAAAAGCAAGGACTCCGTGATCGAAATCGCGTTGAGAAAAGAACTGTGGGCGCGTGGAATTCGATATCGCAAAAATGTAAAGAGCGTATTTGGAACGCCTGATCTTGCTTTTATCGGCAAAAAAACTGCCGTTTTTTGTGACAGCGAATTTTGGCATGGCTTTGACTGGGAAAACAGAAAAGATGATATCAAATCGAACCGAGAATTCTGGATACCTAAAATTGAAAGAAATATCGCAAGGGACCAAGAAGTAAACACGGCATTAGAGGCGGATGGCTGGAAAGTGATACGCCTTTGGGGTAACGACATAAAAAAAGATGTTAATGCCTGCGCCGACATAATTGCTTTTGCGCTTAAGCAGAGAAAGTAGTGGAATATAAAAAATTGATTTGTGTGCAGGTATCGGTGGTTTCAAATGTGGCTTTGAATTAGCCAGTAATTTTCAAAATATTACTTCAGCGGAGGTTGATGAATTCGCAAGCTACTTAAGTCTATTATCCTCGACTGGCTCACAGATCTTGAGCCGATTGTTAAAAATTCAATGCGAAAATAAGGGAAACAGCCATTTATATTGTCTCGGTAAAGCGTAGTCGTCCTAAACCGCTCAGAACGCCAGATGAAGGAGGAATCAAAATGGAAAACGAAGAGGTTATTAGGTCAATGATTAAAAAATGTCACTTGTTTTATGGTGACTTACTAATTTCATCGGAGAAAATCATTGAAAAGTACTTGTACTTTTTTTCCGGTCAATTTTCGTCACATGAAAAGACAACCGCTTTCGCTTTCCATACGGGATCAGTATGTTTTGACATTGCTTCTGTTGCTGCGTTGATGATGTCATGCTTTAGTTATAACCTATTAAGCAACGATGACGCACTTCGAGCATTGGAAATCGGAGATATGGTTCTATTCAGAGGAGAACGATACCATTGGGGTGGGATTACAACTTGCTCATTCGTGGAAAACGAGCCTTCTCAGGATTACATTGTTTTAAGGCAAGATCCTAAAGGAAAAAACGGGCCATCGATAACTAATGTCCTATACGAGAAGAACAAACATCTGATAAGGCCTTATTTCGGCGACTCGTCTGTGACTGATGGACGTGGTATCCGCAAAAGCAAGACAAATAGGAACGACTTTCTGGCATATGTATTGGAAATTCCGGAAAATGAAATTCCAAGTATTTTTGATATATCCGTAGTAGCTATCGCTGATAAAAACGACTTTATTGATATTTGCCAACATCTTCGAATTGAATATGCGGATAAGAAAAGTATTCAAATGACTGATGTCTTACCGGTTTCATATTTTACGGGTAACGGCGAAGAATTTCAAATCGGTAAGAATCCTTCAAAAGCAGAGGCTGTAATAAAAGTTGTAAGCAAGGTATCTGCCGCGCGAGACCTTGTCCTCGACAAAAAAGGAAATAAAGTAATTGGTTTGTTAGCTACAAATACTGGTTCTTTAGTAACGGATTCTTCTGAATTTAAAGATTTAATTAGGCGAAAATCCTTGAAATTTGTTATAGTTTCATCTCAGTATAACGCAGAATTCAGTAATCTTGTTATTAACCAGTATGAGGATGCAACTATTTTTGCATGCACAAAGGAATTACTTTCAACCGTATCAACAGAAATTGAGAGTTCAAACGTCTTAACGTATGAATTAAATCGTCAAGTACGAAATATTGTCGGCCGCGAAATGGAGACGATTACAGTAGAGGGCTGTTGGTCTTGGAGCGAATACAAAGCCATAAAAGACAGGCTATTTATCATTAAACAATCCAATTGGAACGGAGAAGATAAAGATAGTTTTGTATTATCTACGCTCGCCTTATTAAATCTGTTTACATCGGCCTTTTTTACAATGGAAAAATTGGAGAAAGCCGTCCGGGAAAAACAGATTAATTCAGCGGTTATTTCTCCCGAAGCCAGACTTCTTGAATTAGAAGACATCGGGGAACGCAGCATATCAATGCGTGAACACTGCAAAATCATTATCAGCGCACTTGAAGAAATGTATCAAAAAATATATTTTCGCTCTTATAAGGAAGAAAAGTTATCTGAACTATTGGAGGGCAGCAGCTGCAAAAAGATTGCTCTCATTGTACCCAAGGCATATTATGCCGACCTGTTTGAGCGCTACTATCAGACCCCTATTAAGAATAGCAATGTCACAGTGTCAACAACAAACCGTTTTAATGCAAATATTCAGTATGATCTGATTATTGTTGTAGGGGATGTCGCTGGAAAACGATTTGATCCGTTGCAATGTTTTGCTTCTTCAAGAATTGTAATCTTGTTATATGATTGCGAAAGCAAACTGTTTAAATATAGGACTAAAAAGTTCGTCCAGAGCGAAAGAAAACTAAATGCACGCATTATGGGATTAAAAGGCGAAGGCTTAGACGAAGTAGTGACAACGCACATCGAAGAACCAATCGAAGAACTTCAAGATGAAACTATCCGAGAATTTTCGAATCTTGATGAATTTATTGAAAGTGCCGGTGTGTTTGATATTCGTAAACTTTTAGAGGCAAATTCACCTAACGGAACATACATAGGTACCGCAGAGGTTAATTATATCGGTACATTTGTAAGCGGAGAACAAATGCTGTTTTCAAAATATTATTCTGCAGTTCTTTATGACCGTGTTGCTCAAAAAGTAACGGAAACTTCCCCGGACAAATTGGCACCAGGTGATGTCTTGGTTTTTACCAAGAAAAATGATTACACAAGAAATATTGTTGATTTGTTATTTGATCAGCTTCTCAAGGGCAAAAAGCTAACCGTACAAGTCCAAGATGCTGCAGAAAAAGCATACTATTGGAAAGAAGCACTCAAGGAGTACAAAGCAACCAATGGATTAACTTATCGTGCGCTTGCACATGAATTAGCTAAACATGGAAGTTCTCTTCAAGAAGTCAGTATTAGGCAATGGTTAGACGAGGAAAGCCACATTGTTGGTCCTCGGGATGAAAAAGTCATGGATATTATCGCCAAGGTAACACAAGATCCGTATATGCTGGCTGATCCTAAAGGATATTTTGAAGCGTGTAAAATTGTACGACATTACCGTCGTGAAATTCTATCGTTAATAGCCCAGGCGATAAACGATAAGCTGAGCAATAAGGTTCCTGAAGCCGGAAGTGTTTTTGAAGCCGTCTTTGAACATGTAGAACTGCTTTCCGAAATTATGGAACTGAATAACATCTATGAACTTGATAAAACCGCAATGGTAAGCAACGGGCTTGTGAACAGGCCGATTCTGGAAACGGAGGTATTATTGTGACCGTAAAAAAAATTCGAGCAAATATGATCGATGCCCGGGATCAATATATTAACATCATCAGGTCCGAACTTATGGGCCCAGGATCTGAAATGAGTTTCCCAGATTCAGATCATGAGCTTATTTCCAGCAGTCCGCTAAGTCGATATTCCGTTGGCATTCTGTTCCCTCAAGGAAACCTCGTTGAACAGGATAATGATGAGACCGTGCCTATTGGCGAAGAACCAGAGGCCGAGATTGTCGATCCTACGACAACAGAGGAATCACCCGAAAAGAAATCCGTCAAAAGTAAAGTCCGTGAATTCGATGAGACGGCAGAGGAGAATTTGGACGAAGAAATCGGCATGGCCACACAGTACAAGCCTTCTTCTATGGGAGTAACATTTCTTGTAAAAGGAAGCGCAGATAAGATTTCCTGTGATGTTTCTTTTGCTACCTATCGGAAAGCTTTAATGAAAGATTGTGTTATTCCTTACGAACCGGAGGCTCCAGAGTCCTATGTGGCTCCGGGAGAAGTGTCTGGTTTTATGACATATGATAAGAAAATTCATGCTTTCAGATTGTGCTCCGGAATCAATCCAAAAGATTTACACAGAATATTCGAGCAAGATACCATTCCCGAAAACGAATTCATCCCGCTTCGTAATACAGCATACCGTTTACTCGACTTTTTAAGCATTGGCTATGTTCGTGAACCACACTGTATTTCAAATGTAAAAATCGAGTTTTCCGGTTCAAATTACTATGATAGCGAAAAAACGTCAGCATTGGACGGCACAACTGCCAAAATCATGGCCTTAAGGACTCCCGTTTCCACTGATACGTGGTCTGTTACGATTATGCTTGTAAACGGAAAAGAAGCTTTTCCTGCAAAGGCACAAGAGTGTTTATTCCAGTCTAAAATTGAGATTAACTCCACAAGTAATTCATTTATTTTTATTGAAAGCGATCCCAATTCTAACACAGATTATTTGGACGACGAAGAAAAGTCTCTGGATCTTTTATACCGTCATAAAAAGATATTTGGAACAGGTTTAGGTGTATCTGCAGATTGGAATATTGATGATTTTGGAAATGGGATTCTTTGGACAGATTTCTTTCCTGTAAAAGAAATTCCTCCGATGAGTTTTTCGTTACCTCGGAATGATGACATTTCAGATGAAGAACTATCAATGAAATTCCTTTCTGATTTACATAGTTCATCTAAGGCGGAGAAATTGACATCATTAAAGAAGTTGGTGAATCTTTACACATCTTGGATTGAGCAGCTTAAATCAACTGCGCAAACATTAGATCAACGATATTCATCCCCTGCAGCTAAAAATATTTTGGAATGTGAAAAAGCGGCGCGTCGTATGTATTCGGGTATAGAAACACTTGAACAAAACACAAATGCTTACGATGCATTTGTGTTATCCAACCGAGCAATGTTCATGCAACGAGTTCACATTCAGAAACAAGGGGAAATGTCTCAAAGCAACGCGGATCGCTATCCGAATGATGAAGATATTGCCGATTGGCTAAATACCCTCGACTACCAACAGGAATCAGATGATAACTGCAGATGGAGACCTTTCCAGATAGCCTTCTTGCTTATGGATGTAAACTCAATTGTATTCGATAAATCTGACGATCGTTCTTTAGTCGATCTTATTTGGTTCCCAACTGGCGGAGGAAAGACGGAAGCTTATTTAGGTTTAACAGCATTTACAATTTTCTACAGGAGGCTGTCATATCCCGAAACTTCCGGCGGAACCGCTGTAATGATGAGATACACTTTGAGACTTTTGGCTGCTCAGCAGTTTACTCGCGCTGCTACACTTATTTGTGCGTGCGAGTTTATTCGCCAAGATTGCCTACAAAATAAGCACAGATATCCGAAATATTTGTTAGGTAAGAAGCCTATAACGATAGGGCTCTGGATCGGCGGATCCCATATCCCCAATAACAACACCGGAAAAAACAGTGCAAATTACCATTTGGAAAAGTTGAACAATGTCAGCAACTCGTATTATGTTAAAAGCGAAAAAGAACGCCATAATAAATTTCAGGTTCTTAAATGTCCTTGGTGTGGCACTAAAATGGTAAAGGATGAAAAGGATCATCACCTTGTAGGTGAATGGGGTTATGCAATGAACGGCAAACATTTTTACATGTTTTGCCCACATGAGAATTGCGACTTTACCAAAAGGCTTCCAATACAGATTATTGATGACGAATTGTATGATACTCCGCCTACGTTATTATTCGGTACTGTTGATAAATTTGCTATGATGGCTTGGGATGGCCGGATAGGTTCTTTCTTTGGCATGAATTCAAGCAACCGTTCTCCCGACCTTATTATTCAGGATGAATTGCATCTTATTTCAGGTGCATTGGGCACAATGGTCGGCTTATATGAAACGGCTGTCGACGGACTATCGAGTGCGAAGGGTGTCAAACCGAAAGTAATTGCATCTACAGCAACAATCCGTCGGGCAAAAGAACAGTGTTCGGTTTTGTATAATCGTGAAGTTGTACAGTTCCCTGCCCCAGGATTAAACGCCGAAGATTCTTTCTTTGCAAGAGAAGAAGCCATTGATTACTCGCAAGGTAAATTCGGAAGAAAATACGTCGGCATAATGCCGTCCGGCCGCACAAAGGCTATGACAGAAATCAGAGCAATGGCCGCACTCCTTCAAAAGGTATATACTATGGATTTACCAGATGAAGTTAAGGACAAACTGTGGACTCTAACGGTTTATTTTAACAGTCTGAAAGATTTAGGAAAAGCATCAACTCTTATAGATGATGATGTAAAAGATTTTATTATTCGCACAGCAAATCGTATGTTTACTGGGAGACGGCTTATCGTAAACTCAGACGAACTTACAAGTCGTGTTTCCACTACAGAGTTAAATGAGACACTGGATAAGCTCGAGCGTATTGAGTATTCAAAAGAGAACATCCAGAATAAGAAATATGCTTCAAACGTACTATTGGCAACCAATATGATTTCGGTTGGAATTGATGTTGCCAGACTAAATGTAATGTTAATGGTTGGACAGCCGAAACTGACAAGTGAATATATACAGGCGTCCAGCCGTGTAGGCAGATCATATCCCGGAATAGCTTTTATACAATATGACGCGACAAAGAGCCGCGACAGATCCCATTATGAAAGATTTCGGCCTTATCATGACTCCTTCTACAGATTTGTTGAGCCTACTGGCGCTACCCCTTTTTCCAAGCCGGCACGTGAGCGCGCATTACATGCTGTTTTCGCATCTATTCTTCGCCAAAAGTTATCTATGGTAAAAGATAATGATGCCGATTATTTTGATAAAGACAGCTTTAAAACAGAAGTCAGTTTGGTGAGGGAATACATCGTTGAACGAATTCAACATATTAACGCGCGTGCCGATAACGGATTAAAAGACGATCTTGATGATGTTCAATTCGAATTGGATGCATTTGTGGATTATTGGAAGAATTCTGTTTATAAAAGTCATGAAGGAAGCGATGCGCCTCTATGCTTCGGCAGGAAATACATGGTTACTCCACCTCCCGCAGGCGCAAGGCGACTGTTTAAGCAGTATAATTCCGGAAGCAAAGATGATGCCAGAGAGACTTTGACCTCTATGCGCAATGTTGATACATCCGTTACGGGCAGTGTGATTATTTGGGAGGATCAAAATGGCTGAACAAGTGAAAGAAAAAGTTGAACTTGACAAAGTAGCTCATTCAGTCAGAGCAGCTCAGGCTGTCCTTCAATACGGAGTGGGTGCAATGGTTGATTTTCCTGATCAAACATTAGTTACATCTTCTCCGGAGTTTTGGAGTACGACTGAAAAAATATTTGATGATCGTTTTGCAAAAGCACTGAGTGTGGATTACTTCGCTATGCCTACCGGCATTTCTTATTCTCGCTTTCCCGAATGGTATTTTTGCCCCAAATGCAGGAAGTTTCAACCGCTGAAAAAATGGATCAATGACTACCAAAAGAAGGCGAAGGAAAAGCAGTTACAATATGACAGCAATATGGTCTTGAATATGCAATGTCCTGATTGCAAACAAGATCTGGTAGTCGCCCGTATAGTTACTGTATGTGAAAAAGGGCATCTGAATGATTTTCCCTGGGTTAAATGGGTACACGTTCGTTCCAAAAAAACCATCTGCAATAATCCGTCTTTGAAATTTAAAACGGGTGCATCCGGTTCTGAAGGTCTGGAAGGGTTAACGATAGAGTGCTCGACGTGTCACGCCAAAACGACTCTGAAAGACGCTTTTGATAAAGAAATATTTAAAAAAATGGATAACAACGGCGAGCGTTCGGATTTTATATGCGAAGGTCACCATCCGTTTAAGCATGTTAAAGAAAATTGCGGTTGCTATCCGAGGACTGTTCAGAGAGGTGCATCATCAGTCTATTTTCCGTTGATATACAGTTCCTTGGTTATCCCTCCCTATGCCGATAAATTAAACACTAAAATAGAGCAGAGTAAAGCCTATGGGGAATGTGTGGTAATCATTGAAGACGAAGAGCCGGCAGATAGGGTTGAAACAATTAAAAAACGCCTTTCCAAATGGTCATCAAAAATAGCCGCAGAGATTGGCGCGTTGCAAGTTGATGTTGAAAAAGTACTGACAGAAAAATGGCTTAACCCCAAAGAAGTCACCGATGTCACAAGCGTCCAATATCGTATTGACGAGTATGTGGCATTAAACGGCGAAATATCTACACCAAATAGTTCTTTGGGGGACTTTTGTAGGGAATCAATGCCAATTGATGACTATCACTTAGTTCACATGAAGGCTGTTTCTTTAATTGAGAAAGTCAGGGTTGTAAATGCACTCGTCGGTTTCTCAAGAATTACGCCTGTCCTTAATCGAGACGATAAAGGATTTGTAAGTGTAAAACGACCGGAAACTAACTGGTACCCTGCTTACGAAGTAAGAGGAGAAGGCATTTTCTTGGAGTTCAGCGAAAGCGATATCGATCATTGGATAAGCACCAATTCTAAAATTATTGAGCGAGCCAAAAAATTAAGTGATAACTACGCCAAATCATTTGTCGGGCAACACCACCCAAGGAAAATTACGCCTAAATTCATTATGCTACATACACTATCTCATCTGCTGATCTCTCAATTGAGCTTTGAATGTGGTTACAGTATTGCTTCTCTGAGTGAAAGAATTTATTGTGCAGAAGAGAGTGACGGGAAGCAAATGGCAGGCATTCTGATTTATACAGCCAGCGGCGATTCGGAGGGAACACTTGGTGGCTTAGTACGACAGGGACGCCCAGATGCATTTCCTCATATTCTCAAGAAAGCAATTAATAATGCTAAAACATGCTCGAATGATCCGGTGTGTATCATGAGCCATGGTCAAGGCAGAGATTCTCTTAATTTGGCGGCATGTCACTCGTGTGCATTACTCCCGGAAACATGCTGTGAAGAGAGGAATGTATTTTTAGACCGAGGAATGATTGTCGGAACCTTTGAAGATGAGTCTCTCGGTTTCTGGAGTGATTTATAATAACAAGTATCAAAGGGATTTGCTATGTAATAAACAGACATTCAATAATTGGAAAATCAAGCTATTCGAAAATTTTGGATAGTTAAAACGGGCGGAGAGGTATTGTTGCCTGCACGGTGGTATCCTGCGAAAGCGACGTCTACCGGTTCCTGGAGCCAGCAGAGAATGCGGGCAAATTCTGCGTCGCATAATCGAAGAAAAAGTGAGGGACTTGGTATGACAGCCAAGTCCCTCGCTTTTCGTTTTGGCACAGAGTGCTATTCGTCATTTTTTCTTTTTGAGCGATGCGAGGTATTTGCGAATGCGGCTGTTGCTGCGCCGCAACTTCCCGATGAGGACGCCAACCGCCGCCACAGTAACAACAGGCAGAAGTACAAACACCGCTGTGCGCATCCACGGCTCCGCTGCATTCGGCACAAGCAGCAGATAGACCGCAAAGCCAAGCAGCAGCATCCAGAGAACAAACAGGGCCTCGTCGGGGTAGCCAGTGCCAGGTGCGCCCTTGCGCAGCGCAGCCCGCAAGGCTTTCAGCGCGCGGGTACGAACATCGCGGATATTCCTTGCGGAGCACCCCTTCTCCTCAGCGATCGCGGATACTTCCTCGCCGTTGATCACATTGCGGAAAATCACTTCCCGCTGCAGGTCTGTCAGGTCATACAGTCCGGCAGCCACGTCTTCCGGCAGGCACAGCTCAACCTCGGTCTCTGAATTCTCTGAGGCATACGGATTTTGCACATGGGCGTGATCGCCGTAAATTCTCTCGTGCGCATCCTCCGGCAAAAAGGCCTCCGGATCTTGGTAGCCAGCTTCGGCGTCCATCGATTCCGCATCCTCCGGATCAAGCGAAGCGGTCTTGCCGTAGTAACTCTCGTCGCTCCGGTACAGAATGCGATCCACATCCTTCATGTCCTCTTTGTTTTCCTCAGCCCAACGTGCAGCTTCCGCAGCGGCATCCGGATTCTGCTGCCGTATCCACTTCCAGCTCTGGGCGATTTCTTTCTTGGTTTTCCGCTGCCACGCCACCGCGTTCACCCCACAGAAAAAATATTTCTTGCAGATGACCTTCCGTTTTTGTATTTCTCGTCCACTATTTTATAGAGGGGCAGCAACCCCGGTGTTGTTTTTCCTTTTTCGGTACGGCACAGCAATGCGCCGACGAACACTCGACTTTCCAACAGATCACTATGCATCACGGTATTGGCCGTATACCGGCATCAGATTTTGTCTGTGAAAGGTTTTCATTCCCCGCACCGCGCTGCCGGGGGCGCGGCATCTTATAAAAATATTATACCAAAAAAACTTGGAGGTATCAATGAAAGAATCTGTCTACAAAACCTACGAGGAGCTGCCATTGTTTCTGAACGCAAATCTGGTTGCGAAGGTGCTGGGAGTGTCACCGTCATCGGGGTACGAGCTGATGCACGAAAAGGATTTCCCTGCACTGAAGATCGGCAGCCGCATCGTCGTGCCCAAGGAAAAGTTCATCGCATGGGTCGAGCAGAACACAGGAGGTGCAATTTGAAGTACAACCGCTTTCCAAAACGCGACGCCATCAAAAATTATTTCCCTTTGCCCAATGAACTGTTTATCCTCGGCCTGAATGCCGGCGAGATCTCCGTCTATTCCTACCTGCTCTATCTGGAGAACCGAAAAACATTTCAGTGCTGGCCCAGCTGCAAAAACATCGGCAAGGCGGTAAACATGAGCCAGAACACCGTGCGGAAATATGTGCTGAGCCTTGAGGACAAGGCGCTGATCCTGACGGAACCGACGACCGTCTACACCAAGTCCGGTGAAAAGCGGAATGGCAGTCTGCTCTACACCATCCGCCCCATCCAGGAGGCCATCGACCTTTTCAACGCGCGGCAATTCGCCCGCGCGGACGCCGAAGCCGAAAAGCAGCGCATCGCGGCGAAGCTGGCAAAGCTCGCCCCTGTCGGCCCCTGTGCGCCGCTGTGTGCGGCTTTGGCGCAGACTGAAGGGAAAGACCCCGCCCAGGACGTTGAGGTCGGAATTGGGCCGCTTTTGGACAACTTGCCGGGGACGAAAGAAAAAGCAGGATAAAGGACTGGCGTCGCCAGCTCCGCCTGCCCGGGCACAACTGCCCGCAGTGCGGGCAGTTACGAGAGATTTTCGGGTACCGCAAATGGGGTCAAAATCAGGGAAGAAACAGCTTGATAGGGTCATTAGGCCGAAACATTACGGCGGAGCAAGGCTTTGAACGGGGTCAGAGCCGGAAAGAGAGGCAGATATGGAGAAAACTCAAAAATTTGCAGCCTATTTTACTGAGGATCAGAAAGACAAGATTGACCGTTGTCAGGACCTGGACGGGAGCCGGAGCGCAGCGGAAGTTGTACGGAGAGCAGTGGACTTCTACCACGGGTACCTGACTGCAGGCGACGCCGGGATGTTCCTTCCGCAAGCAGTCCAATCATACATGGACGGTCGGCTCGGAGTGTTCGAGGATCGCATGGCAAGTCTGCTGTACAAGCAGTCGGTGGAGATCGATATGACCAACGGGATCATTGCGACCGCTTATGATATTGGCGAAGATGCGCTGCGGCGCATGCGGTCACAGAGCATCAGAAATGTGAAGGAGACAAACGGGCGCATCTCTTTTGAGCAGCGCATGCGGGGTGCGGGTGACGAGTGATGGCGAAGCTGATCGTTAAAAATCCGTATCTCAAGTGTGGTGGCTCGGAGAAGGTCAGCGGGTACCTGCACTACATCGGCACCCGCGAGCATGTGCAGAAGCTCACCGATGACCGTCCTCCGACCAGAAAGCAGGAGCAGCTCATTGCAAAGCTCGCAACAGATTTTTCCGGTGTGAAGAAGCTGGCTGAGTACGAGGACTATACCGCACACGAAACAAAGGTCAACGCTTCGGCGCTCATCACCATGGCTCTGGAGGAAAACTGGTCTGCGGTCAGCCAGACGGATGGCTACATGAAGTACATTGCCACTCGCCCTCGGGCAGAACGGCTCAGCACCCACGGTCTGTTTGGCGACGAGGACAATGTCAATCTCGATGCAGCGATGGCAGAATTAGATTCCTATACCGGCAACGTGTGGACGCACATCATTTCCATGCACCGCGAGGATGCGGCGCGGCTGGGCTACGACAACGCCGGAGCGTGGCGCAGTCTCATCCGCGCCCACCGCAACAATATTGCGGCTGCGATGAGAATCCCGCCCAAGGACTTTCGCTGGTACGCAGCGTTTCATGACGAAGGCGAGCATCCCCACATACACATGTTGGCGTGGTCGGCAAAGCCGGGTCAGGCGTATCTCTCCCGCGAGGGTATCCGGCAGATCAAGTCACAGCTCACCAACGATATTTTCAAGCAGGAGTTGCTGCACGTCTACGAGCAGAAAAACGGAAGCCGCGATGAGCTGGTACGGGAGGCGCGGGATGCTCTGCTGGAGCTGACGCGGCAGATGCAAACTGGCATCTGTAATCACCCGGAGGTGGAAGGTCTGATGCAGCAGCTTTCGCAGGCGCTGGATTCCGTCACCGGCAAAAAGTCCTACGGCTATCTGCCGAAGCCCATCAAGAAAATCGTGGACGAGATCGTCGATCAGATGGAACGCCTGCCTGTCGTATCTAATTGCTATGACCGCTGGCTGGAGCTGCAGGGTCAGGTGGATAGTTACTACGGCAGCGACGAGCGGAAACGCCTGCCGCTGTCTCAGCAGAAAGAATTCCGCGCCATCAAGAATGCCGTCATTCAGGAGGCCGAGCACATCCGACTTGGCGAGATCACCTTCGAGGACGCCGGCATGGAGCAGTGGGACGAACCAGAGGATGATCTTCAGGCCGACCGTACCCTGTGGCAAATCGTCGACGATGTCTACGACGATACCCTGCCCCTTGCTGAGCGCGACAAGGCTGCGGAGGATTTAAGGGCATGGGCGGAGGACGGCGACGCGACCGCGCAGTATTTTCTCGGCAAGCTCTACCGCGACGGCGGGCTGCTGATTCCAAACCCCGAGCTGGCACGGGATTGGTTCTATAAGGCGGCGCGACAGGACGTTGTGATAGCGCAGTATGCGCTGGGCAAGTTGTTCTTCTCTCACGATCTGCTGGTCCGCGACCCAAAGCTTGGCATGGAGTGGCTGGAATATGCTGCAAGCAATGGCAGTCACTACGCCGCCTACCGTGTCGGCAAAGAATATCTCAAAGGCGAGATTGTGAAAAAAGATATGGGCAGGGCGCTGCGGTATCTAACCGACGCCGCAAACGCCGAAAACCAGTACGCCCAATATCTGCTGGGCAAGCTGTGCCTCATGGGACGCGAGGTGAAATACGACAAGGAGCTGGCACTCTGCTGGCTGACCCGCGCCGCCGATCAGGGCAACGAGTACACACAATTCTTTCTCGATCGCGCGGACAGTCTGCACCCGCCATCCATCATGCTGGCGGCAACCCGACTGCTTCTCCACATGAGTCGCATTTTCCAGGACAACTCTCTGCCCAAGACCGGCTCCGTGGGGATGCGGATTGACCGCAAGCGTCTGCAAAAGCTCAGGGAGAAGAAGATCGCCATGGGCCACAAGCCGGACGACCATGAGGAATACACCGGCCCCACACTGTCCATGTAAACCTCCAAGCCATTGGAAACACTGCATTTTTTAATAGCTTTGTGCCGACTGTTGTGGTATATGTGTTGTCTTGAACAGGAGGCGATTCCATGTATGACTACACGAAAACCCTACACCGGCAGTTCTTCCGGGAACCGGAGTGCAGTGAATTGCGCAGGGAAATCGAGCAGACCCGCCAGGCACTGCGGGACGGGATGGACAAAGAAAGCCGCAGGCGGCTGCTGTATCTGACGGATTGTCAATCGGCGCTTCGGGAGGAGGTCTCCCTCCGGAGCTTCCTCGCCGGCTACCGTCTGGCCTGTGGAATTTACCGGGAGCTGCTGCAGGAGCCGCCCCACTCCTTCGATCGAGAGGAGGAAAAGCGGTCGGAGGAAATTTACCAAATTGAGAAGAAAGCGGCGGAGGCCGCTTGTTCCGAGAAGGAGGACTAATCCATGGCAAAACGACGCCCATCCGGTGACGGCATGGTGCGAAAACGGGAGGACGGCCGCTGGGAAGGCCGCATCGTGGTGGGGCACAAGAAAAATGGAGACTTCATTTTCCGCCATGTCTACGCCAAGACGCAGAAGGAGCTGATGGACAGGCTCCATCGCAATATTGAGGACTACCACGATGTGGATCTGACCGAGGACAGCCGCATGACCCTGGGCGAGTGGCTGGATCGCTGGCTTGCCGAATACAAGGAGGACACCGTTCGCCCCGGTACCATACGAAGTTACCGCACCGTGATCGAACAGTATATCAAGCCACAGTTGGGCGACAAACAGATCTCCCTGATCACCCCGCAGGACATTCAGCGGATGTATCGCCGGCTGAAAAAAGAAGGGCGCATCAACGAACACCCGGAGAAAGGTACCCAGCTTGCCGACAACACCGTGCGAGGTATCCACTGCGTGCTCCATCTGGCCATGCAGGATGCCGTGCAGGCACACCTCATCGCCAGCAATCCAACGGAGGGCGCTACCATCCCCCGGCAGGGCGGCGGCAAAAAGCAGGTGCTGAACGACCGGGAGCTGGACGCATTCCTCGCTATCATTGAGAAGGACGAAATCTGGCACGATTTCTTCTATACCGATCTGACCACCGGTCTGCGGCGAGGTGAGATCTGCGGGCTCATGTGGAGGGACTTCGACGGGAAGGCCGGGACACTGAAGGTGTGCCGCACCCTCCACAGCAAGAAGCTGGGCGTGTTCTCTCTGGGCGACACCAAAACAGGAATGGGCATGCGCACCATCGTCCTGCCCCAAAGTACGGCGGAGCTTCTGCGGCAGCGCAAAAAGAATTCTATCAGCCAGTGGATCTTCCCCAATCCCATCAAGCCGGAGCTGCCCACATCGCCAAACTCTGCCTACAATCACCTGAAAGCCCTGCTGAAACAGGCGAAGCTGCCCGACATCAGATTTCACGATTTACGGCATACATTTGCCACCCATGCCCTGGCCAGCGGCGTGGACCCCAAAACGCTCTCCGGCATCCTCGGCCACACCAACGCCAGCTTCACGCTGGACACCTACACCCATGTGACGCCGGATATGCAGAAAACCGCCAGCGGCATCGTGGGCGGATTCATGGAAGACATTTTCGGAAAGGAGTTGAAACCGTGGCAAGAAAACGAAAAAACGGAGACGGAACCGTAAGGCTGCGCAAGGATGGCCGCTGGGAAGGTCGAATCGTCATCGACTACGACGACAACGGCTATCCCAAAACCAAAAATGTCCTTGCCAGAACGAAAAATGAGTGTCTGGAAAAGCTCCAGACACTCAAGGAAACCTGCGGCGGCTCGAAGTCCACTAAACTGCGTCCCGAGATGCCCTTTGGGGTCTGGCTCACATACTGGTACGAAAATCACTCCAAGCCGAAGCTCCGTCCCACCACCCAGGCAAATTACGAGAGCCGCATCCGCCTGCACATCGTGCCGGAGATAGGCAAAATTCCGCTGAACAAGCTGACGCAGAACGACCTGCAGCAGTTTTACGCCCGGCTCAAAAAGACCGGCCGCTTGCGCTTCACCGACCAATACGGCGAGGGGCTGTCCGACCGGATGGTGAGAATGTGCCACGCGGTCTGCCGCACCGCATTGGAAAAGGCGATGAAGGACGGCCTCATCCGCACAAACCCCGCCATCGGCTGCAAGCTGCCGCCCAAGAAAGCGCGGGAGATGCAGGTACTGGATCGGGAAGAACTCCAGCGGTTTCTCATTCAGGCCAAGGCGGAGGGCTACTACGAGCTGTTCTTGCTGGATCTCGCCACCGGCCTGCGGCGCGGCGAGCTGATGGCGCTCCAGTGGGACGATCTGGACTTCAAGACCGGCGTGCTGAATATAAACAAGCAGATCTATGATGTGAAGGGCGAGCTGCAACTGAGCACGCCGAAAACCAAAACCTCCATCCGACAGCTGGCGCTCCCACCGGCGGTGGCGGCGGTGCTAAAGGAGTACTGGAAGACCACTGACTCCCGGTGGATGTTCCCCTCTCCGGTAAAGGCGGACTGCCCCATGACTCCCTGCGCAATACGAAGCGGCTCCAGAAAATTTTGGAGCACGCCGAATGCAAGCATGTGCGCTTCCACGATTTGCGCCACCCGTATGTCAAGCACACGACAAAATTAAAAGTGTTGCAAAAGAAGGAACCATTGACCACTAGGACAGTATTCAACTACTAAATTCCAAATTTCATCTGCGAATTAATATCGCTATTATAAGAATTATTAATTAGTTCGCTGCGAATATCTTGATTTACGGCTGCCAAAACTTTAGAAATATTTGGCACTCCGCTTTTCCCTCTAATTGGTTGACCTCCAGATGAAATAAAGTGGGGATTTGCCTCGGCAGAAACTTCAGGTTGGGCAAAATCGATGACAAACAAAGGGCATCCAACCCTTAAAGCTTCCTCTCCCGCAGCAAATGTCCCCCCTGTTTTTCCAGACTCAACTAGAATCATCGCACGTGAAAGGCCAATGATAACATCATTACGTCTCATGGCATTTCCTGCATTCCATGTAATTTTAGGCATAAATTGAGATACAAACACATGATTTTCAGGATTTAAAAGCTCACAAATATCATTTTTGAGCGTCGCCCGCAAAATTCCCTCTGGTAAGACAAATACTGTACTTCCACCATTGAGTAAAGCTGCTCTATGCGATGCTAAATCCGTGCCAGAAGCATATCCACTTACCACTGCTATTGAATTTTCAACAAGTTGTTTTGCACAGTCTGCGGCGATAGCAAGTCCTTTTTCTGATGCTTTCCGTGAACCGCAAAATCCAACAGAATGCTTATTTAGCAATGCGCAGTTACCTTTTACAAACAAAAACGGAGGGCATTTATCCCCCAACATTTTTTTTAAGTATTGAGGAAAATTGATGTCATTCTGTATCAGAATGTCTACGCCGCAATCAAGTAGCTCATCTGAAAGCCTTTCTGCCTGTAATCTTGCTACACTAACATTTTGAATTATATCATTTTTGATTCCGACTTCAGCTAGTATTTGGCTCGGCGATAACCATAAGTCATCCCAGGTATAATTATTGCGCTCCATAAAATCTATAATCTTTTTTATGGACACTTCGCCTATCCCTCGAGCCAATGCAAATTGCAATAATCCCCTCTCAATCATGTGTTGTCACCATCTTTCAACGCCTTAACAGATGTAGCTGCTATTACAGTTCTTGCGCCGCATTCATCTTTGAGAAACTCTGCGAAGCACCAAATAGATGCACCTGATTGATATAAATCATCGACAATGAAAATATCATGGCCACGAACTTTGTGTGAAAGACATAACGTGGTTTCATCATGGAATATTTCGCGCCAAATACGTATCTTATCCTCAACAGATTGCTCTTTCATTTGTGGCTTGTCCTTAGTTAGTGTTGCTTCCATGAATGGAGCATCTACTTTGCTTGCAACATATCTCGCGAGTTGCCAAGATAACTTGTTTTGTTTTGCTTTTACTGCCGGAATCGTTGTGACAATAAAACTACTCAAGTCAAAAGGAAGGCAATCTGTGCAATCCAATATAGCTGAAGCCAGTATGTTAGCAAACTCACCTGCATTTTCTTTACTAACAAGACCTTTTGGAATTTGATATTTTAATTGGTACTCGGCATTTCCTACTTCTGTTCGTCCTTGTGTCTCAATATCAAAATTCCAGTCTGCGGCCATACAATAGTCTACTTCATTGCCATAGAAATAATCCACTGTGTTTCTGTTTGTTCCAAGCCAAATGTGCCTATTAGCTTGCTCTGCCCATGCTTTTATAGCATCTAAACAGTCCCAATTCATGCAGTCATCTGGAATCCAAAGATTATAATTATCTTGATGGTTTTTTGAAAGCTTCCAGCCAGTAGGGCTACATTCAACTATCTGTGGCGATACTAGTTCAATAAGGCTTTTCACCATACCATTTGTTGATAGATTTGTAGAATCCTCGTTTTCAAATATTTTGAGCCAAAATCTGCTTCGTTGCTTTTTGTATTCGCACATAAGATAACCCCCACTACAATCAAGTTGGTTATTTGGCTTTGTGTGTAAGACATTTTTAGAAAAAAAGACACACTTTGCATGTTCGCTCCTGTAGCTAGTCCGATCCGGCTCTTGATATAAATGAATTATATATTTTCATTTAGTAACTCGATTCGGGTCATGCGACTTTGACGCCCATATGTAAAGCACACAAAAAAATATATCATCAAAGGCAGAAAGCCTATACTAACTAAGGACTCTAATAGTATAAGTTTTCCGCCTTTTGCACATTTCAGTTAAACACCACTGTCCAGGCATAAAGCCAAAAATAATATTACCATTCCTTATTTGATTGAGAAAGCAGACTTGCTGCCAAACTTTTTGTTGCATCAGAGTATTTATCGCTCTGCAGAACCTTCGATGCTTTGTCTTCCATTGAAGTACCTGTTTGTTTTGATGGGTCCCGCTGGGATAGTACGCCACCAGCCAAGGAGCGCTGAATGTTTGAGGCGTTCTGGTTGTTAAGAATTTTTGCCGCTTCTGATGCGAGTGAGGAACTGCTTCTTTTCTTATTCATGATACCCTCCATAATACAGTTGAGCCCAAACTTTTTTAGCAATCTGGCTGCTTTAGTTGAATAATCTTTGGTAAAACATCCTCAACGTCAAATGTCCCATTCCTAAGATGTAGCAAATCTTCTATATCGGAGGCATACAGAGTTATGCCGTATTTCCGAAATAAGCGCAAGAGGCTTGCTGGTGTCAATATCTTTGCTTCATTTAGTAAATCAATTGCACCTTGAAAAATGTTTTCATTTAGGAAAAAAACGGTGTCATCAGGCTCTTTCAGCCTCCAGCCCTGCTTGGAAACTTGCCTCATCATGTATTGAAACTGATTGTCCGTTATAGCGCCTATCTGATTACTCCGATACATCATAGACTGTGCGGACGATCTCCACTTCTTTTTGAGCCATAAATAGTATTTTATATCTGTAGGGTAGGCAAGAACATCTTTCCCAAAACTGCTTCTAGGAAGAAGAAACGCGCTTGCAAACATATTGGCCTGCTTTTCCCGCAGCTTAAATTCTTCTTTTGTTATGAGGTCAAGGCTTTCACTCCAAGGATGGAGTAGAATGTGTCCAAGTTCGTGGGCCATATCAAAGCGAATGCGGCCTTCCGGCTTTGAACCCTGATCTACGCAGATAAAATAAACCTCGCCATTGTCCAAAATGGTTCTTTGGCTAAATGCATCGATTTTATCTTCGTTGGTATCAAAGCCCGTAACTATAATGCCGTTCTGCTCCAGTACATACTGAAGATCCTGAATAGGTCCATCGCCAAGCGACCATAGATCCCGGACTTGTTGGGCTATCTGCTCAATTTCTTTGAGCATAGCCTCATTTCCCATATCATCGAACTCATCATCACTACCATTAAAGTCAACAGTTGGCAGATTCAACGGAGGGAAATCAATATAGTCGAGCAACACCTCATACATCTTAGCAACGAAATCAAGCTTAAGGCTTTGCGCAGTACGATCCATTTTTGTTGCACTTACAAGTGATCTAAAGTAGGTCACTTCAGTCGTTGTGCGACATCCATCTTCTTGCAGGAAGTATTCATATGGGAAATGAAGTGCAGTTGCAAGAGATTGACCACGCTCGTAATCAGGCTTATTTCCGTTATTTTCATAAAGGGAAAGAGACTGTTTGCTAATTCCGGTCATGTCTGATAATTCCGTGAGTGTTTTTCCACGAAACAATCTCGCACTCTTTAACCTCTCGCCTCGAAATTCTTTTTTGTCCATATTTTGCTATCTCCTGACATTATACTTGGTCAGGCCTCTTCTTCGGCCTCTCTCAATGCCGGACGGATACCGGCCTTCTTGATGCCCAACAGCCCGCGAACACCTTCGGAAGCAGGAATAGGTACATTCTCGTCAATGGATTCAGTATTGGTAAGTCGCGCAAAGTCCGGCTTTATGTAATCATTGAGTGACACTTCTTCGACTGTTGCAAACCCGCTATCCAAAAATTCAAGTTTGACATCAACGAGGTCATTCTCTGCAGTCTGGTAGGATATCACATAATGACAGTAACCTTCGGCTGGGTCGAGCATTCCTGCAATAATCTCGTCGTAATCATTCTTCAAGGTTTCTGCGTCAAACATATCCATAGAGAATAAAGTCTCTTGCTTATACCGACCTTGATACCCACTGTTTTCTGCAGCCAGAACAGACTGCAAAAAATGTGGTTTAGTACGATCCTTTTTCTTCGGTATCGCACTGAGATTAGCTTGGGTAGTAATGCTATATGTGACTTTGTTGCGCCTATCAGCTAGGAGCCGCCCCTGCCAAACAAACCGTCTAAAAGGAATCAGTTCAATGCCTTCAGCAACAACGAACTGCCGAAGGTTTTCATTGATATAGTCTCCACGAAGCTGCATGATGGCATTGTTCGTTTCCTTGCGATGGTCTCGCAGGTACTGCGGGATGTCATCAGCAATAGCCTTGTCTATTGCTCGAACGATTCTGCGAAGAAGATCTTCATTGATGATAATATCAGCCAAGAGATATACCCCCCCGATACAGATTTGTAATTCTATTTTACACGAATCATAAAATTTGTCAAGTGATACACAAAATATTATTTAAATTGTCCTGTAAATTTACTGATTCTGCTTTCTATCTCGTTATATCCTTCTTTTTGGGCGGCCTTTTTCGCTTATACATTCGGGAGCCCCGCAATATTTCTGCCCGTAGTGATTTATAAACAGCCTACGCATTGAAACCCCTGAATTTGTACGCTATTTCAATGCGTTTGTCGGGGAATACATACACCTTCTCGATCAGCAGATCGACGAGAGATGCCGTCAAGCCATCGGCCAGAGAAATCTCTTGGATGATCTGCTTTTGCTTTATCTGTTCCTCACGTTGCTCCTGCACCTGCTTTGTCTGAACCATGACCGCGGCGCAGGTGTTTTTGATCTGCACCAGCTTTGCGTCGCACAAGGCCTTCTGGCTCTTGTACTCGTCAAGCTCAATTTCCCGCATCAGGTATTGTTCGTATAGGTGGCGCTTTGCGTCCTGAAGGGAGCTTATCTGCTGCTCATATTCCGCTTGCCTGGCAAGACCCGCTTCCAGCGTGGGCAATTCGCCCGCACCCATGCCCAGCATCACTTCCATCTGCTTTTTCAGTACTGTAAATACAAGTTGCTCCAGCTCGGCAACGCCGATCCGCATACCGTGGCAAGGCGATTTTATATCAGCCTCAGAATGGCGGCAATAGAAAAGCGGCGTTTTCTGCATGATACGGGAAAGCGCATGGTCACAGCAGCCACAGTATACCTTGCCTTTCAGCGGGTAATCATGCTGCTTTTTGTTGGGGATGGAAAACCGGCAAATCGCAGTCTGAGCATGCTCAAACACTTCTTTTCCTACAATGGCGGGATGGTGGTCGGGGATGATGTACCACTTGTCCCGATCTTTCCGGCGGGAGCGTGTCCCGCCGACTTCCAGTACAGTCCGCTTTCCGATGACGTAGGTGCCGGTATAGCGTTCGTCCTCCAGAATCCGCAGCACCGTCGAATTGCTCCAGATGCCGCGCGCTCGGGAAATATCAAACGTATGGTTTCCGGTAGCCGCTTTGTATTCGCCGGGTGTGGGCGTCCCTTGTTGGTATAGTTTGCGTGCGATATGCGTGGCGTTGGTTCCGCTGACTACGAGCTCAAATATCTGCTTGACAACAGCAGCAGCCTCCGGGTCCGGCTCCATGCGCCCGTCCGCGCTTTTTCGGTAGCCATAGGGACAGATTTTACTTTGATACTCGCCGCGCTGCATCTTCGTGTACTTGGCGCTCTTGGTTTTGATGGACATATCGCGGCTATAATACTCGTTAATAAGATACTTGAACGCCACATCCATGCCGCCGGTGTCGCCCTTGAACTTGGCAGAATCGAAATCGTCGCTGACCGAAATAAAACGGGTATGATACAGGGGGAAAACGCGCTCGATAAAATAGCCAGTCTCGATGCTGTTGCGTCCGAATCGGGAGAAATCCTTGACGATGATGCAGTCGATCTTGTTTTCACGCACCATCTCAATCAGGCGCTGCACGTCAGGGCGCTCAAAGTTGGTGCCGCTGAAACCGTTGTCTACAAACTCCAGAACCTCGGCGTGTGCCGCCTCCGGCATGGAGAGGGCAAATTCATTCAGGATCAGGTGCTGGTTCTGGATACTCAGGCTGTCATATTTGCTGTCCTCCAGAGAGAGACGGATATAGAGGGCAATCACATAGTTTTGCATGGCGCTGGCCCCTCCTCGTATTCCTGAAACTCGCTCTGAAAGCGGAACTTGACCTTTATCTGTTTGTCGTGGGATACTTCTACCCGTTCCACAAGCCGGTCGATCAGGGCAGCCGTCAGCTTATGGTTTTGCCGAATACTTTCCATGCCCTGCGAAAGCGACTTGCACCGGGCAAGCTGCGTATCCATCTGCTTTTTCTGCTGCTCCAGCCAGTCTGCCTCCTGTTCGGAAGCGGCGAGCTTTGCTTCATACTGTTCCTTGAAGGAGAAATAGTCCTCGCTTGTCAGAACGCCCAGCACGAAATCTTCATACAGGCCGCGTATCAGGCTGCGGTATTTCTCCGCATCCGCCTTGCAGCGGCCTGCCTGCTCGATCAGCTCTTTGCGTTGCTGCTCCCGGCTATCCGCGTTCAGCAGAAGGGCGTACTGGCCCAATGTCGCGTTCATCGCCTCCAGCAGTACCGTCAGCAGAACGGATAGAAGCTCCGTTTCCCGGATGGTAACGCCGGGGCAGCTCCCATGCGCCACGCGGGAATTGGAAAGGCAATGGTAGCAGTAGATCGGCGCTGTTTTCTTGCGCTGGTTGCGCTGCCGATGCAGGCTGCCCCCGCAGTGAGCGCAGAACACTTTGCCCCGCATAATGTTCGGGGTATAGGGGTCAACGGAGCGTTCTTTGCAAAGCTCGGAGGTCTGCCCAAGGATTTGCTGTACCTGCTCGAAAAGCTCATGGCTGACAATCGCCTCATGGGTACCGCTGACGGAAATCAGATTATCGGCCCCGGCGCGAATCTGCTTGTGGTCAAAGGTCTTTGTGTGGCCCTGCACCAGATCGCCGGTATATATCTCCGCATGAAGGATTTTGGAAACGGTTCTGGTCTGCCAGTGACCGTTGCCGATCAGGTTTTCGTTTTCAATGATGCCCAGCTTCTGCTTATAGTGGCTCGGCGCTGTTACGCCCGCCTCGTTCAGCTCGCGGGCTATGGTGTTCAGCCCCGCGCCCTCCGAGGCCCGATGAAATATCCTTTGGACGGTCTCGGTGGCTTCCGGGTCAACAAGAAGCTTGTGGCAGTCGTCCGGCGCTTTCCGGTAGCCGTAGGGTGTCCGCCCGCCGACGTACTCGCCGTCCTTCATGGCCTGTCGCTGCTGCGCCTTAATCTTTTTGCCGATGTCCAGAGCATACGCCTCGTTGATCATGTTTTTCAGGGGCAGGATAATACCGGCGTGAACATTGTCCGGGTCGGCGGAATCAAACTGATCGTTGACGGCGATGAAGCGCACCTTATGAGCCGGAAAATACTGTTCAATGTAATAGCCGGTGTCGATGGTGTTGCGGCCAAGGCGAGACAGGTCTTTGACGATGACGCAGTTGACAAGGCCCGCTTCAATGTCGGCAAGCATTTGCTGAAAACCGAGCCGGTGGAAGTTTGTGCCGGTAGCACCGTTGTCAATATAGGTTTTATAGGCGAAGATCTCCGGCCTGCTTTCCAAGAAGCGCGCCAGAATCATTTGCTGCGTCTCGATGGAAATGCTGGTCGTTTTCGTGTCTTCCACGGAAAGGCGGACATACAGTGCGGCGCGGATGTAAAGTGCCTCCTGAAAGGAGTGCTCGCCCTGAACCGGGGCGAGCGTTGCTTTTCTGCTTTTTCGTGCCATTTGTCATCCCACCTTTCTTTGTTCTACCGATGTGAGAATCGCCAGCGCCTTTTCATATTCGTCCGCATAGTTGAATGTGATCTTCAATTCGTTCTTGCTCATCACCCGGATGCTCTGAATCAGTTGAACGACGACTTTACGATCCAGCTCCTGCAAGGTGGCAAACTGCGTGAAGTGGGAAATCCAGCGATTTCGTTCGCTTCGGTTTCCCATCACGTCCTCCAGCTTTGCCTTCAGGTCGGACAGGGCGGTTTTCAGGCGCTCGATCTCTGCGCTGTAATTGCCTTTCATGGTGACAAATTCCTCTTTGGTGAGGATTCCCTGCACCATGTTTTCATAGAGCCGGGATTTGAACTCCTGATATTGTCCCATCCGACGCTCGTTTGCCGTGATCTGGTCGGTATATTCCCGGGTCAATTCCCGATTGATACGCTGCTGGTTGATGCCGGAGAGCAGAGCTTCCAGCGAAACCACATTGTCTATATAGCTTTTCAGTGCATCGCGGACGCAGGTCGTCAAGTCGCTTTCCTTGAGCATGGCTGAATGCTCGCAGCCGTGCTTTTTTCCGGTAGGGCAATAGTAATAGTGGTATTCCTTGCCGCCGACGCGATTGGTCTTGCGCGTCATACGAGCACCGCAACAGCCACAGACGAGGACGCCGGAAAACAAATATACTGTGTCCTGCTGGGGAGCTGTGCGGGTATCCAGATGCCGGATACGCTGTACTAGCTCAAAATCGCGCTGCGCAACGATCGCTTCATGTGCGCCCGGAACGCGAATCCAGTCTGATGAGGGATGCTGCTCCATGGTCTTGATTTTATAGTGCGGGGTCCCTTGCTTGCCCTGTACCAGCGTGCCAGCGTAGGTCTCATCCTGCAAAATGCGGAGGACGGTCGTCGCAGACCATTTGCAGTTTTCCTTGTCCGCGTAGCCATGCTTGGCATACGGTAGGCCGTTGTTTTTCTTGTAGGCCAGAGGCGAGAGAACGCACAGCCGATTCAGCTCGGAGGCGATACGGGAGGCGCTAGAGCCTTCCAGACGCATCCGAAAAATATCCCGGACGACGCGCGAGGCATATGGGTCAGGCTCCAGCTTGTTCCTGCTTTCCGCGGATTTGAAATAACCGTAAACAGGAAACGCGCCGACAAAATCGCCATTCCGCCGTTTCACATCAAGGGAACTGCGGGTCTTGATGGAAATATCCCGGCAGTACGCCTCGTTCATGATGTTCTTGACGGATACCGCCAGATCGTCGCCGCAGTTTTCACGAGCAGTGTCGATGTTGTCGTTAATGGCAATGAAACGGACGCCGTAGGCCGGGAATATCCGGCGCAGATAGCGGCCCGTTTCAATGTATTCACGTCCAAGGCGGGACAAGTCTTTTACTATGACGCAGTTGATTTTGCCGTCTGTCACATCCTGCATCATTTTTTTAAAGGCAGGGCGGTCAAAGATAATACCGCTGTACCCATCGTCGATCTTTTCTTCAATTACTTCGATGTCTGCGTTCTGCGAAACGAAATTCTCGATCAGTTTCCGCTGGTTGCCCACGCTGTCGCTTTCATTCTGCTTGTCATCCGTATAAGAGAGCCGGATGTACTCTGCCGCTTGATATTTGGGCATAGAAAAACACTCCTTCCCGCCGGATTTATCCCGCATCAAAAGAGTGGCTTGAGGGCCTCGCCTAATTCATTTCCTTTTCCAGCTCCATCATAACAAGCTCAGCGGGAAAGTACAACTTTGTCGATTACCGTAAAATTCCCTGCAAGCATTCTTCAATGGTAGCGCCGCCCTGTGCAAAGCAGGCGTTGACCACGAAATCACCGCAGCGAAACCGGTAAGGATTTTTGATCTGCCGAACAAATGCGGCAATGCGTTCAGCCTTGGGAAGCTCCTTATCCACCGTGACTTCCCGGATGTCTACCAGTTCCTCCCGCTGGCTTTGTACAGAGGCAGTAACAGCTTGATTCATAGAATGACGCTCCTTCCTTTTTATCAGTTCAAAGTCACATGAATACCCTGACCGCAAAAGCGCGGTCAGGGCATGGTATCTGACTTTGAGTTGTTCACCGTATTTGTACCACGTGCCCCGGCGATGAGGGACATTTCGGGCCGCCTCTGGCGAGGCTGTCATAGCTCCGCAGCGTCGTTCGCAACGTGCGCCGCAGGGTTCCGCTTCAAGTCTGTGAGCGGGCGTGAGCAAGTATCTTTAACTCCCGCGCTGTCATCGCGCCCGGTATGCCGTGCCGGGTTTAGAGCTTGCGTAGATCGCTCAAACAGCTTGTCCCGGATCACCTCCTGAAAGCTGCCGTCCTGGCGTCGCGCTCTATTTCGCTGGCCTTGCGGCCACGCGGGTTTTGTGCCTGAAATGCCGTATATTCAATTTTCAAAGATCAGGGAAGGGACGGTAAGTGTCCTTTCACCTACCGCCGCTGAAAGGGAGATTCGTCAGGATATTTTTTCAAAAAAGTTTCTATTTTTTTCTTGGCAAAAATGATGGATTCAGCAACCGTCTGGAAGGAAACCGATTCAGCCGCAGCGATCTGTCTGACGCTGAGTTTCTCGACGTAATGAAGCCACAGCCGTCTGCGCTGCTTGTCCGTCAGGCACGCAGCGTAACCGGCCATCAGCAGATCACAAAGTCGCTGGCGCTCCTGCTTCTGCCGGTCTGAAATATATCTTTCTTCCGGCGATTCGCTGTTGGCAACGCCTTCCGGCAGCTCCTCCAGATAAATGGCGTGGTTGGATTCCACATGACGTGCTTTTTCGGCGTCGTGATAGTTTTCGTCCGACCAGCCTTTCCAGCGCATGAACTCCTCCTCGCTGGCAAAGACCTCGCGGGTAAGGCGGATGATTCGCCCGTCCGCGTCCTGATAGATGATGGCCTCTTTGTCCTTTTTATTCAGCACGAATATGTTTTTGTGCTCGAACATTCTTATGTACCTCCGTTCGGATTTTTGGGTGAGCAAATCCAAACGAAGATGGAGGGCCTCGGCACCGTGGGTACAGCGAAAAATAGCGTGCAAAAAAGCGCCTACGTGACTGCATAAAATGCCGAAACATAAGCGCATATATTATTTCATCTAATTCATGAATTGGCAGTTCATGATTCTGGCCGCAGATTTTGAATATGGGGGCTAGGCTTTTTTTGACCGAATATTCTCAGCAGGAGAGCCGTCAATACGATAATTCATATTCGCTGCTCATCACAAGCAGCGAAGCGTTGGTATCTGTCCAGCGCACAAAAACCCCTCCAATCCAAAACGCGGAATTGGAGGGATCAGACATAACGATGCGCCCCGTCAAAACCTCGTTTTTTTATTAGCGGGGTGGCAACTATATTCAGTTCATGCGTGTATGAAATATGAGTTCATAAATAATTGAACTTCCATGCCATTATCAGCAAAGCGAAAATCGGTAAAATTGTAGGGGGAGGTGAACTAATGGTACAGAATTATCCTGACATGCTTGGCAAGGTGATAAAGGCAGCTCGCAGGAAAGCCAACATTACAGTGGAAGCCCTGGCAGAGAAGGTTGGCAGCACGGAGCGGTACATATACCGCATAGAGAACGAAGGCAAGAAACCGAGCTACGAGATCTTGTATTGTCTAATCCGTGAGTTGCATATATCACCGGATTTGATATTCTATCCCGAGAAGCCGTCCTACGGTTCCGAGATAGAAGACCTTATACGGTTGCTTTACAATTGCGATGAACGATCCATGAAAATTATCGAGGCAACTGCAAAAGCCGCATTGGAAAGCCAAGGACACGATAAGAAATAAGAAGAATAAAGGTAATTGTGAAACCTAGAGAGGATTATGGTTACTATTGTTATTTATCTTGGATCTCCAATAGGTTTCCATTTTACTTCTAGCTCATACATACACGGGACATTAAGTACTCTATCTGCTCCGGAGCGATTTTCCCAATATTGGCCTTGTGACCTAAGCGGGCATCCGGATGATCGGATTTCAACCCCGGAATCGACTGAGCATACCCCTTACCTGCAGTGTCAAGCAACATGCCTGCCCTGTTCCACAATATCTCAGTCGTGCATATAGCTTTTTAAACACATTAAGACAAGTAATAATAACCGAGAATTGACTGCGGCAATTTTTCTGTGCCTTTCACCTTATTGATGAAGAGTGCTTTTCATAGTCCTCTCCTGAAGATGTTTCAATGTCCGACCGTGGAAGTGACCTGCAGATCACGCGATGCGCCTAGCCCGGCCAACAAGCACATACCAGCAGCTCCAATCAGGACAGCAAGCGGCAATGTCCAGTTGTTAGTCGCATCATGCAGGAACCCCAAAAGTGTAGGTCCCAAAGAAGCAAGCAGGTAGCCAACCGACTGTGCCATGCCAGATAGTCTCGCCGCTTCATCTGCATTTTTCGTACGGAAACTAAAAAAAATCAGAGATAAACTAAAAGTAAGTGCGCAGCCACTGCCCATAAGAATCATCCAGAGGAATGTAAGCGCCGTCTCTCCAAAAAATATCCCCAAAAGTCCCGACAAAACACATAGAGAGGCAACGATAACCACCGGGCGCTGATTAGCTTTACGTCCTGCAAGAACTGAACCAAAAAATGCAACGGGGAGAGACGTAAGCTGAAAAAGGGAGAGCATCCATCCTGCTTTGCCTGAATCCATACCCTGATGGACTAAAATGTCCGGCAGCCATGCATACATGCAATATAGCTCCACGGATTGAAGTCCCATATATAGCGTTACCTGCCATGCCAAAGGGGATTTCCATAAGTTGACCTTGTTACTGGACGCTCCCTGAGCGTTCTTCCTTTCGTTCTTTTCTTTATAGCAGTCTTTGAATTTTGTTTTACTGTCACTGTTGACGGTTCCTTCATAGGCGGTCGTTTTTCGCTTTCTCTGCATAACTTGAGGTATCCAGAGGATAAAAGATAAAAAACTAAGTATAGCCCAAATGCCTAACGCGCCCTCCCATCCCAATCCTGCTTTTTTTGAAATTGGGATACTAACGCCGGATGCTATTGCTCCAAAAAGGCTCATGGAAACATTATAGATGCCTGTCATTATACCGATCCGTTTGGGGAAATCATGTTTGATAAGGCTGGGCATCAGCACATTGCCGACAGAAAGTGATAATCCAATAATGGCAGTTCCAAGAAACAGTCCATTTTCTCCAAACAATGAACGCAATACAATTCCAAACGTCAGAAAAACAAGTGACCAAAGCAGCACCAATTTTGCTCCAAATTGTCGCGCTAATCTTGGAACAAGAGGTGAAAATGCCGCAAAAGCGAATAATGGAAAAGTCGTAATCATGCCTGTTAATGTATTTGAAATATGCAAGCTGCCACGAATTTGATCAACCACCGGGCCAACCGCTGTCAGAGGGGAGCGTGAATTTGCAGCAATAAATACAAATCCGATTATCAGCATGAAAGGTGCAGATTTCGATGGCGGTAAAGAGACATTTTCTTCTTGATATTTATTTAATTGATCCATGAATTTCTCCTCGTCTAGTCAAATATGCGGCTCAGCGACTCATCTGCGTCCTCCATGTATTTATTGACACAGTAAATCCAATTGTTGATAGCCGCAACCGGCCACGATATCCGAGACCCAGTCGCCAATGTCAACAAACTCAACCAACGCCGTGAATTCCCGCTTGAATAAATCAACCCTTGTCCTTTTTTATCTGTTATGTTATAAATTGGGTCATTTTTCTCCATGCCCAGCAATTTCGGCTATTTCTGCAATTTGCGCATCGAGTTCCGCACCTAGCCCCTCAATACCCGTTCCTAAAAAGCCTCTGATAATCATAGAGATTGCTTCCAACTCTTTCATTCCGCGGGACATTAAGTACTCTACCTGCTCCGGAGCGATTTTTCCGATACTAGCCTCATGACTTAAACGGGCATCCGGATGATGGGATTCCACCCCCGGAATCGACTGAACATATCCCTTGCCTGCGGTGTCAAGCAACAAGCTCGCACAGTCCACATGTCCCTTGCACGGTGCGTTGGCAATAACCAAACCAGATTGGTGCATAATCCCTCCAGTGCACACTCCTCTATGTAAAAGCTCGGCACTAGTGCCCTCCGCGTTCATATATACGTTTCCTCCCGTATCGATGAAAGAGCCAGGCGTACCAAGCACTACGGTCAGATATTTTGTGGAAGCACCCTTTCCATTCAGATAAGTCTGCGGGTTCATTTTCACCTGTTTGGCTGCTCTTAGTGAAATGTAGTTGCTTTCATAACGTCCGTTCTCGCTCACAATGGTTCCCGTATGTGGAAAGACCATTACCCCTGATCCCCATGAATAAACCATGGTACTGGTAAGCTTTGCGTTTTTGCCAATATAATGCTCTTCCACCGCAAGGTGACGCCCATCCTTGACACTGGTCTCCGTCATGCATCCTGTTATTAACTCCAATTGTGAATTCTCTTCCAAAATTACAATATTATGAACTATTTGAGTGAGATTATTGCTTGCCATATACATTGCTGTTTGGCAAGGAAGAATCACCTTTGCATCCTTTTTAACATGTATGAAAAATCCAATTGGTTTCTGATCAGCGGCACATTTTTCAGTAATTTCATCAAAATCCCGAGCCACCGCCTTAAAGGAATATTGTTTCTCCAACCATTCATAGCGCTTAAGCGCTACAAAGATGGGCAGCATCTCAAATTCGTCGCTATTATTAAGCGTATAGATTGGTTGAGGCTGACGGTCGCGAACGACCATCGTGGCAGAACGGCTTTCACTACCAATTAGAACGCCGACTCCAGCCAGAGCTTTTTTATCTGCCAACCCAATCTGTTGAGGCTCAATCAGATTTTTAGAATCTTCTTCATTTTGTATGACATCTAAAATATCGTTTTTATCTTTATTGTTGTTTTCATTAATAATATTCATATGGTTTACTGCCTCCCTATACAACGCACACATTCCTCGTAGCCGTATTTGCTGATGGTATCCAGTATAATTGCCGGATTGCCTGAGCAGCCAATACTTCCGTTGTGCATGACATGTGCCTTGTCTATATTGAAAAGCTCTAGAATCTTGCCATTGTGTGTAATGATAAGCCCGGAATTTCTTTTTGCTTTCCGCTTTTCATCCGGAGAAAATAATTTGTTAATTAGACCTCCCACTAATGCTAGTGACTCAATATCAACACCGGAATCCGGCTCGTCCATCATAGAAAACACAGGTGACATTGCTAAAAGCTGCAACAGTTCCGCGCGCTTGATTTCTCCGCCAGACAGCCCGTCGTTGACACTTCGATCCAGGAAACCTTCCATATTAGCAGTTTGAGCAAGCTTGACCAACCTTTCCTCCGGATTTTCCTCATTGCGCAGTATGTATAACAGAACGCTTCGCAACTTTACTCCGTCGATCGTAGATGGTCGCTGCTGGGCGATGGCAATACCAAGCCGAGCCCGTTCGCAGATATCAAACTCCGTAATGTCTTGCCCTTTATACAATATCTGTCCCTGTGTCACTGTGTACCCCGAAAACCCCATGATTGTCATCATGAGGGAAGTTTTCCCGCTGCCATTCTGTCCCAAAAGAGCATGTACCTCTCCATCCGGAATTGTAAGATTTAAATGATCCAGCAGGTTTTTGCCACCCGCCTGAACACAAAGATCTCTAACTTCGAGTATATTTATGTAAGATTTCATTTTGTTTTAGGACTCCTCTCTTTCGTTTCTTTAGGTAAATTTGGCGAAGCTGGTATCTCTGTATCGTAAAACGACGGCATCCAGCCACAACAATAAGGAAAGTAGGACTGGAAATACGTTAGAAGATATTTTGCTAGGGCTGCGTATCCCTCTTCATCATATTCTCTCCACTGCTTATTCCTTTTTTCTTTCATATTATCCCCCTTCAATTCTTGCAGCAAATCATCTTCGTGTCAGTAAAATTGTGAATTTGTATTCCGTTGGTTAGTTTGCGCTAACCAGCGGTCAATAAAAAAGTTTGTACGTTCTTAACTCTGAAAAACAGATTCATACAAACAAAGTGAAAAATTCTTTTACTTCTTTGCTGCTTACAGTATAAGCCTTAGCTTCAATAATTAAAAATATATTATTATATATAAAATCATAAGAGATATTGTATTAATGGTATTACAAAAGGAGGGTGCACCTATTGTTAGGTACACCCTTTACCACAGATTTATTCGATTTTTTGAAAATGTTGAATTACACATTCACGAAAGTGTTCCGCAGCTTTAGAAAAATATCGCTGTTCTTTCCAAGCAAGTCGTAGAATGTTTTTAAAATCTGTCCCTTCGATCTCCAGCAAAGAAACCGGCAGTTCTTTTTTTTCATCATCAGAACATGGTAAAAAAGATACTCCCAGTCCAGCTGCGACTAAATTGATTGCCGCCGTTGATTCACTACACTCACAGATGATATTGGGTACAAAACCATTCTTTTTGCACAGTTCATCACAAAACTCTCGCTGACTGAAATTGGTTTTTAATCCGATAAAGGCTTCACCTATCATTTCCTGAAAAGAAACCGTCCGTTGATTGGCAAGATGGTGAGATGGTGACACTGCCAAAAAGATGTCTTCCTCTGCCAAATTTACGGTGCATATATTGGGATGCTCACTAATGGTATTAATAAAGGCGAAGTCTATCTCATCTGTTTGCAAAAGATGCAGTTTTACTTTATCGTCACCTAACTGCGTGATATGAAAATTTACTTTTGGATGAAGGTGAGCAAAGTCGCCTATAAAGTTACCAAACTCTTTATTTAAAGATGTGGATGCAAAAGACACAGACCCCGTTTCGCTCCCAGACAAATCAGAGATTTCCCGTCGCCCTTCCTCAATTTCTTTTAAAACCCTGTCTGCCCGTTTCAAAAACGCTTTCCCATATTCATTTAGAACAATATTACGGCCCGTCCGGTTAAATAGAGGGACGCCGAGATCCTCCTCCAACTTGCCTATCGTGGCACTAAGGGCAGGCTGCGCAATTTGCAGAACACTAGCGGCTCTTGTCATATGCTGCATACGGGCCACAGTTTGAAAGTATTTAATTTGCAGCAAGTCCATACAAATCTCCCTATTAATATATTTATTATTATCGAAACATATAAAATAATATATTTTTATTTATAAATAATAGCATATATAATAGGATCAATCAAGTACATCTGGCATTTATTCATTTTTCACGTTACAAAAGTGGCAGAATTCAGGTGAAAATTTATGGCTACACTGACAAAATCACAAGAGAATTACCTTGAAATCATATATAAGCTTTCTCTGTATACAGACGGGGTTCGTATATTAGACATTGCCGCTACATTTAATGTAACAAAAGCCAGCGCCAGTGTAGCTGTAAAAGCACTGCAAAAAATGTCCCTTGTACGACGGGATGCTAACCGATTGGTATATCTGACTGATGAGGGCAGGAACCAGGCAAAGCGCATTTCGAGAACATTTTTAATCGTCTATGAGTTTCTGACCAGAGTACTCGCTGTCGACATGAAAACGGCTTATGAGGATGCGGGCGCAATGGAACATCATATAAGTTCAAAAACAACTTGCGCCTTATGCAGATACATAAAGCAGCAAGCTTGCGATGACGGATGTGCCATACCTATGAACGCCATACACAATGCCACGCTTTAATCTCTTATTTTTACTTTGATACGTCAATCGACGCCGATAATTTTGCGCAGGGCAAATAATACTTGCGGTGAATGTCATGCCCAATGAATTTCCAATACACTTCTCAATATGGATACTCGTCATCTAAAAGCAATTGCTCTATTCGAATCTGAAACATAAGGAGAAAAAATGTCTGACAAACTTGGAAGAAACGATCTCTGCTGGTGTGGGAGCGGTCGAAAATATAAAAAATGTCATGCCCTTATTGATGAACAAACCGAAACTTACCGTTTAAAAGGGTATGAAGTGCCGCACCGAAAATTACTGAAGACAAAACAACAGATTGAAGGTATCCGGGAAAGCAGTAAATTAAATATCGCGGTACTTGATTTTATCGGGGAATATGTGACTGATGGAGTAACCACGGAAGAACTCGATCGACTCATCTTCGAAAAGACTAAGGAGCTCGGAGGCGTCCCGGCAGACCTTAATTACGAAGGATACCCGAAGAGCGTATGTATCTCAATCGATGATGTTGTATGTCATGGCATCCCGTCTGACCGTGTTTTTATAAGAAATGGGACTATTGTGAATATTGACGTATCTACGATTTATAACGGCTTTTTTTCGGACTCCTCGCGTATGTTTTGCGTTGGTGATGTGCCGAGTGAAAAGCGAAGGCTCGTTGACGTAGCAAAAGAATGTGTAGGATTGGGTATTGAGCAAGTAAAGCCGTGGGGATTCCTAGGTGATATAGGACAAGCAGTAAATGACCATGCCACGAACAACGGGTATTCCGTTGTTCGTGAAATCGGCGGTCACGGGGTTGGTTTGGAATTTCACGAAGAACCTTGGGTTGGATATGTAACAAAAAAAGGAACGGGAATGCTGTTGGTTCCCGGACTTGTTTTTACTATAGAGCCTATGATAAACATGGGAAAACCCAATATAAAAACTGATAAGAGCGATCATTGGACTGTTCGTACAGTTGACGGGAAGCCCTCTGCGCAATGGGAAAACACAGTGCTCGTGACAGAAACAGGTCATGAGGTATTGACATATTAATGAGCATTTTTTGACTTTTATTTGCTAAAACCAAACGGCTGCTTTGAATTTTTCAAAGCAGCCGTTTGGTTAATCTCTCAATTTGGTCACAAATAATCATCTGCCAAATAGCGGATTTTTTCTATGCCGTGCAGCTAATAAACTATAATTCTTATTCAAAATCCCAAAGATTCACCAACGAGGATAATCTTTATTCTCCCCGCCGGTTTACACATTCTTGTTTGGACGATGTAAGAACAAATACAATCATCGGTTTTACAATCTCCGCAAGCACCATTGATCAGACAGGGCGTTTTTTGCGGCGAATGTAAAAATGGGCTGGACGAGCACGAACAGCGGTATACATTAATGGGGGCCGCATATGTTCTGGCTCTTATAACTGCGTCTTCAGCGGTCTTGCAAACCTTGTTCATCCCAACGATAGCAATAACACTTTTCGGTCCAAAGGTAATGGCCGCTGTTCGATTGCCCACACTATCTACATTGACCAATATACCATCTTCACTAACTGCGTTAAAGCTTGTCAAATAGGTGTCGCACAAAAGAGATTGGCGCATGAGATCATAACGTTCCTCCATTGTTTGCGCTTTATCACGATCAGTGATTATATAGCTGCCTTGACGTACTCGATTAAGAAGCCCGATTTCCTCAAGCGTAACTGACCCACCCCATGATACCGAAGAATGTTCCGGAATAAATGATAGTGCCTTTTCTACAGCTTCTATGGCGTTATCACAGTAATAAGCCTCAAACTTTCTGCTTTGTAGACTTTTAATAACCTTTGATGCTAAAAGCTGATTTCTTGCTTTTATTGAATTTTCTTTCTCTTGCATTGTTCTTCCTCCATTCTGACGTTAGAAAGGGTGACTAAATTCCTTGTGTATTTATGATAAATATAGTATAGTAAAAAGAAAAAGTATATTGCACGTGCAACGAGGAGCTTCTCATGAACAACTTAGATTCCCTATGTCAATCACGTTTATTTTCTGGGATTTCATCAAATGATATTCCCCCAATGCTTAAATGTCTGTCTGCCACACGGAAAGAATATGCAAAAGATGAGATGGTTGTCCGTGAGGGCGATTTGGTTGATGATGTCGGTATCATATTGCAGGGTATCGCTCAAAGTACGAAATTGAGCGTCACGGGAAAACAAATTATTGTATCCCTCCATTATCCGGGCGGATATACCGCCGTTTTAACAGCGGCTAGCCGTGGAAGAAGATGCCCTATGTCAGTACAGGCAATAGAACCGCTTGAGGTTCTGTTTATTCCTATCAAAAGTATATTGAGTCGTTGTACGAAGCTTTGCATGGCACACGAACAATTACTTGGAAATCTTTTTGATAGTATTGAAGAACGAGCGTTAGAACTGCATGACCGAAATGATTGTCTGATTATGCCGACTATTCGGGATAAGGTCTTAACTTACTTAACAAGAGTTATGCTCGAAACTGGAACAGGAACTTTTACTATTCCTTTTAATAGAGAAGCAATGGCCGAATATCTGGATGTAGACCGCAGCGCCTTATCCAGAGAGCTTGCATGGATGAAGCGGGACGGCTTGATTGACTTTTATAGAAACGAATTTAAGCTATTGCAAAAAGCAGTAGAAAAAGATTTTTGCTAACTGGCAAGCAATGCCTGTGTCATAACACAGGCCCCATTTGCTTGTTGAGGGCACGCCCCCAATCCCCTTGAACAGCTCCTTGCCGGAGCTGGCAGCGCATCCTTCGGATGCTTATATTTTCGCAAAGAGTGTATAAGTGTATATGTTTTGGTCTGTATCATAATATGATACAGACCACTTTGAGAGGACAGGAAATCATTACATCAGATCTCCTGTCCTTTTTCTTTCTCGGCCTCGCGCGCGTTCGTGCCGAGAATCCTGTCCACGTTGGACTGGATGGTGAGCAGCTCCCGCATCTCATCACGGGCCTGCCTGTACTCCGGGTAGTCAGCTTTTTTCTCCGCCAGCAACTTTGCATATTCCTCCTGCAAGCTCTTGACGGCAGGCAGCTTTTTAAGGCCCAAATCGTTAAAGGTTTTCTTCGCCGCGCGGTGCAGCAGTATGTCGCTCTCATGCTCGGCAAGATATTTTCTGGAATAGCCGCAAGCCTTGTAACCATCGAAAACCGCACGAGTTTTCGCGTAGTTGATGATCTGTGTTTTCAGAACGGCGATCTCTGCCATGCGGCTCTCGGCAGCCTTAATCTGAGAGGAAAGCGTGTTAAACCGAGCCGTGGCCGCAGCCGTCTTTTCTTTCAGTTCTGCGTAGTCCAGCAGCTTGCTTTCCCGAAGGTAATTCATTGTTTGCGACATCTGCTTGGCATTGAAAACAGACGCCCATTGCTGGTAGCCTGCGCCCTTTGCCGCACGGAATTTTGCGTCGAGTTCAATTATCAGGCTGATCTTTTCAGGCGCGGACACAACCGCCTTTTTGCGCGGCGCGTGCGATTTTCCACCGGCGAGGACGGCCAGCAGGTCGGCTTCCGCATAGCCTACGCCCAGGGAGGAAAGCCGTATAAACCGGGCCTGATTTTTTCCCTTCAGGGCGATATTCTTACCGCGTTTGATTTCATATCCGTCGTCTGCCAGCAGCTTCAAAAGCGCAGCCAGATCGGCGGGCTTCTGCTCCATAGCCGCGTCTATGGCAGTGCGCAGCACATCGCGCCGGGTCGGCTCCGCCTTGTCGCCCAGCCACTTGTTGTAGTTCTTGCCGTGGCGCTTTGGATTCTCGATGACGGACAAACCATGCTCAATACAGATGGTGTCGCTCAGACGCTGGATCGCTTTTGTGCTGCCCCAAAAGTTGCGGAATTTCCGGTCGCAAGAGAGCGCAGTAGAGTTCCAGATGATGTGATTGTGAACGTGGTGCTTGTCGATATGGGTGCAAACGATAAAGGCGTTGCCGTCCTTCAGAAAGCGATGCGCAAATTCCTGACCGATGCGGTTGGCTTCCTCCGGCGTGACATCACCCGGCTGAAAGGATTGGCGGAAATGATAGGCGATCACATCGCTTTCCTGCGTCCTGCCTGTGATGGTTTTATACTGCCGCTTTGAAAAAAGAAACTCGGCGTCGGCGGTGCGGCTGTCACATTGGTAGCTGGTGATGAGCCTGCCGCCGTCCGTCTTTTCCGGGTTCTTCACATAGTCGATGATGTCGCTGATCGCCGTCCCTGCGTCCCGGCCTTTGCCGGTGTGCAGCGGCATAATGCGTGTCGTGGCCATGGAGCAAAAGACCTCCTTCCGGATATAGTTTGAGCGCCGAGATCAAATCTCGGCGCTCATTGGTTTTATACCATTCCGATGCTGCGCATGAAGCGATAGGCGTTCTTTCTGCCATAGACGAAAACCGCCCGGTCGGTGATTTCCGGCATACGATGATCAAGTGCGATAATGCGGATCAGGCTCCCGGCCTCGTCCTTTGTCAGCGCCTCCGGCTCGTCGGCGTCGAGGGTGGAACGGAGCGCGGGCGACGCCTCCAGCAGCCGATATTTTTCTTCATAGAACCGCCCGTATTCCTCGTTGCCGTCCCGCAGCTCCGCTTCGATACCGCTGATTTCCTCCGCAAGCGCATCTTCGCTGATTTCCAGCCATTCGGGATAAACCATTCGTTCACTCATAGAATTTTCCTCCTGAACAAAGATTGGAAGCACAGTCTTATGCTTCCCTGAAAGCATAGCAAAGAATCCGGCGCGCAAACTGCATTAGCCATAGACGTGCTCCAGAATCGTAACCCGCAGGCGCTGTATCAGACCGAGCAGCCCGCTTGCAGCCAGCGGCAGACCCATCGGGCTGACAAGGAACGCAATTACCAGCAGGATGACGCCGTTCTTCACGGATGTGGTGAACAGCACCACCAGCGCGAGGATGCTCAGCAGCGTCCCGGCGAGGCCAAATATCCATGACGAGCAATAGAGCAGGCCGGAGCTAAGCCAGACGAAAAGGGTCAGTACCGCGATGACCGGCGCGGCGAGTATCTTCAAAATAAACCTCATGTAATCCGCCTCCTTCATATCTGTTCTCAGCATAACGGAACCGTTTTTTTCTTGCAAGGATACGAGCAAAGAGAAAAACGGGCGGCCTTTTCAGACCGCCCGCATACGCTCAGCGCAGTTTGGCAAGAGCTTTCAAAATATCATTCGCGGACTGCCATAACTCTTCCTGATTCTGCTTTACATCCTCCAGATCGGCTTCGTATATGCGCCCTGTTTCATTGGCTCGGCGCGCAAGCTGATTCAGGTTGTTGCTGGAACGCCGGAGCAGGGATACCATCTCCTGAAGCTCCGGCAGCTCCAGCCGGACAACATAGCCGTCGATAGCGATTTTTCTCAGGTAGGCGCTCATATTCTCCGTACCGAGCTGCGCCATTTTCTGTTCAATCAAGCTGTGTTCCTCCGGCGTTACCCAAAACATCACCGGAATATTCCGATTCCGCTTTTTCATCGCTCCATGTCCTTGCCTTTGGCAGCGGGCGGCTTCGGCGCGGATGGTGTGCTTTGCAGCTTGCCCAGCACCGAAGGCTTTTTCGCCGGCGTGTCCTTTTCGGCAGCAAACTGCTTCCGAGCATAGGTCACGAGTAAATCCACAAGGCCGGTGTGCGCCTGATCTACAACGAAATAGCAGTTGCGGTCGCTGCCGAAAGCATCCTTGTTATCCGCAACGGGAACTGTTTTTGCCCATGCCTTGTTTTCGTGAGATATGCGCCCATCCCAATCTTTCTGCCTGACGGTCACGGCCAAAACGTATTTCATGCGTTCCGTTCCGAACATCTCAGCGACCTGGGCAAAGGCGCTTTTTGAATCAAGGCAGTTATCGCGGTAATTGCCGTTTATAACCTTTTCAATAGCCACTTTGCAGGCAACATTCGCCCGGTTGGATACGCGGAACTCCGGCAGCTCATCATGCTCACGGGCATAAGCCGCGGATTGACAATACACGGGGATAGACCTGTCCTTCTCCTGATAGTAGGCGAGGTCGTGGGGATTCTTCTCGCCATATTCGTTGTATACCAAATTGTCGATTGCCTTGCGTGTGGCGGCATTGGCATTTATCACCTCAAAAGCGAAGCCGGAGGTGCTGCGGTAAGGCAACTCCTCCCGGATAGTCTTGATAAATTCATCGGGGTCGGTGAATAGCTGGCGTTCACCGTTAGCATAAGTGGCACGTCCAATTACTTCTGACATATTATCGTTCCTCCATTTCTTTTTGTGGTTTTCTGCTCTGTGTTTCGCTGACGCAGGGCACTTTCAATTTTTCAAGCACAGACGGGCGCGGGCTTTTGGCAACGACGTTTTCCGGCGCAGTCTGGTCTTTGCCGTCCATGTTGAGCATGGAATCCAGCTCTACCAGACGCGCGGTTTTCTCCCGCAGCTCTGCTTCCTGTGGGAAAGGCTTGCCGACCTCGGCCTGTGCCGCAGCTTGCTGCTGATAGAGATTTTCCAGCTTGGCTTTTACCGCGGCAAGGCGTTCCGGCATCTTATCCAGCGTGTTGTCGATGCGGACAAGATTGCCGCGCGGGTCTTTGCCCAAATCCACTCTGTGGGTCATCTTGCCTTTGAGCGTGAGTGAAAAGACTTTCTCAAAAGCGTCGAAGGTCACAGATATGGAAAAGCCGCGATAGCTGCCGATCTGCACCGGCTCCAGCCCCGTGACTTCCTTGCAGGCATCGAGCAAGGCGGCACCGGCGTTTTCCTTATCCGTCAGCACATCGCCGCGGACTTCCATACCGGCGAAGCTGTCAGTCGGGTGTGGGTGTTGTGCGAGGGTCTGCATATCCGTTTCCAGACTGGTGATGAAGCCCTTGTTCTGTTCGATCTGCTCCGGGAAATATTTGAGAAGGTTATCTTCCAAGCGGAACTGCTTGCTCTGGTGGTCGGCTTTCATGATTTTCAGCCGGGACACGTCCACATCCAAATCCATACGCTCCTTGATGCGAGGGTCTCCAGCGCACAGCGCCTTGATTTCCGCAAAGGACAGAGCCGTTTCGTCCACATCGTCGCAGGAGCGAACCGGGCTTTTACTGGACATGATCTGAGAGATAAAACGCTGTTTGTTTTCGACGGTTTGCCAGAGGTAGGCGTCGAACGTGCCTTCAGTGACGTAGCGGCACACATGGACTTTTTCGTTCTGGTTGCCTTGCCGCTCGATACGCCCTTTTCGCTGGGTGAGGTCACGCGGCCGCCACGGGCAATCGAGGTCGTGCATGGCGATAAGCCGATCCTGTACGTTGGTGCCAGCGCCCATTTTGGCGGTGCTGCCGATCAGAACGCGCACCTGACCGGAGCGGACTTTTCCAAACAATTCCTTTTTCCGCACGTCGGTGTTGGCATCGTGAATGAACGCCACTTGTTCGGCGGGAATCCCTTTTTCGATGAGTTTTTGCCGGATGTCCTCATACACCGTGAAATCGGCTTCCGGCTCCGGCAGGTCGATGGAGGTTTCCAATCCGTGGATCTCCGGACTGTCCAGATTACCGCTGACGGCCTTGGCCGCGCGCGCTGTGGGGACGGCTCTCGGCGTGGAAATGTCGCAGAAAACAAGCTGGGTCAGTTTGTCTGCTTCACCGTCGCGCCAGAACTGCACGATATTGTCTACGCATTGGTTGACTTTGGTTCCCGGTTCATCCGGGAGCATGGAATTGATGATGCGCTGATCGAGGCCGAGCTTACGCCCGTCGGATGTAATCTTGAGCATATTGTCAACGGACGGGTCAACCGCGCCGCTGTGTACCTTTGCTGCCCGTTCCGACAGTGCCTTGACCATTGCCTGCTGGTGTTCGGTCGGCTTGGTGGCAATGGTGTGGTATTCGACCTCTGGCGTGGGAAGATTGAGCTGTTCGGCGGTCTTGATGTCCGCTACCTCCCGGAACATATTCATCAGCTCCGGCAGATTGAAGAACATTGCGAACCGCGTCCGCGCCCGGTATCCGGTGCCTTCCGGGGCAAGCTCCAGCGCTGTGGTCGTCTCTCCAAACCGGGACGCCCAGCAGTCGAAGTGGGTCATGTTCATATCGCGGAGCCGGTCATACTGTAAGTACCGCTGGATGGTATACATTTCAGTCATGCTGTTGGAGATGGGTGTGCCGGTGGCGAACACCGTGCCGCGATTGCCGGTCAGCTCATCGAGATAGCGGCACTTGGCAAACATATCGCTGGATTTCTGCGCGTCTGTGGTGGAAAGCCCCGCCACATTCCGCATTTTCGTGTAGAGGAAAAGGTTCTTATAATTGTCCGACTCGTCTACAAACATCCGGTCGCAGCCGAGCTGCTCAAAAGTCACAACGTCGTCCTTGCGGTCAGAAGCCTGCAATTTTTCCAGCCGTGCTTCCAGCCCCTTGCGGGTGCGCTCCAACTGCTTCACGGTAAACCGCTCGCCGCCGCTGCTCTGCACCTCGTCTATGCCGTCCGTGATCTCGTCGATCTGTTCCTGCAGGAGCCGTTCCTGACGCTCCGAACTGATGGGGATACGCTCAAACTGGCTGTGACCGATGATAACCGCGTCGTAGTCGCCGGTGGCGATCCTGGCGCAGAACTTCTTGCGGTTATGGGTTTCAAAGTCCTTTTTGGTGGTAACAAGGAGGTTTGCGGAGGGATACAGCCGCAGAAACTCAGACGCCCATTGCTCCGTCAAATGGTTCGGCACCACAAAGATACTTTTCTGAGACAGGCCGAGGCGCTTGGATTCCATGCAGGCCGCTACCATTTCAAAAGTCTTGCCCGCGCCCACTTCGTGTGCCAGCAGCGTATTGCCTCCGTAGAGGACATGGGCGACAGCGTTTTTCTGATGGTCGCGGAGCTGGATTTCCGGGTTCATCCCGGTGAACGTGATATGGCTGCCGTCGTACTCGCGGGGACGGGTGCTGTTCATTTCTTCGTTGTATTGTGCCACAAGAACGCTGCGGCGGTGCGGGTCGCGCCATATCCAATCCTTAAACGCATCCCGGATTGCCTGCTGCTTTTGGGCAGTAAGGGTGGTTTCCTTGGCGTTGAGAACGCGCCGTTCCTTGCCGTCCGGGTCCTCCACGGTGTCGTAAATACGGATGTCGCGGAGATTTAAGCTGTCCTCTAAAATACGGTAAGCGTTGGCCCGGTCGGTGCCGTAGGTAACGGTGGCGGCGACGTTGCCATAGCCCACGTTGTTTTTGCCGGTGATGTTCCACTCCGCCGTGTAAGAGGAATAGTTGACCTGAATACTGCGCCGCAGATAAAACGGCGGGTTGAAGGTTTCCTCCATAAACTGCTGAATGTACTTCTTGTCGATCCACGTTGCGCCCAGCCGGACTTCAATTTCGGAAGCGTCCAAATCCTTGGGCTGCGCCTTTTCCAGCGCCGCCACATTGATCTGATATGCCGGGTCGCGCTTCGCCGCCGCCTGCGCTTCGCGGAGCTTCTGCCGGACGTTGCCGGAAAGGTATTCGTCGGAGGTCTGCCAATTGTCCCGGATGGGGTCGTGGTAGATCACGCCGGTCAGCTCGTCGATGATTTCTTCCTCGCTCTTGCCGCTGAGCCGTGCCATAAAGGGCAAATCCACTCTGGCGCGTTCCCCGATGGACACGGCGAGGGCTTCGCTGGCGGTATCCACGCTGGTGACGGCGGTATGCTGCTTGATGGTGCGCTTGGTGAACATATCCGCCTTGCGCTCCAGATTGCCGTCATCGTCCAGCACTTCTAGCGAGCAAAGAAGGTAGTAGGAAGAATCGTCCGAAAAAGCAAGCCGGTTGGCGCGGTCATTCAAGAGACCGTATTTCGCGGAAAAGTCGTCATAGAGCCGGTTGAGCTTGTGCTGCTCCCCGATGATGGAAAGCGGATCACTCTCGTCCATCTGAAGGTCGATGAGCTTGTGAACGCAGTCTCGCAGATCCACCATGCCCTTGACGCGCTCCATTGCGGTGGCGTTCAGGTTGGGCTTGACCATGCGGGAGTTTTCACGGTAGTACACACTGCCGTCAACAACGGTGTAGGAATAGTTTTTGACGTTGGGGTCTGCCGGGATGGAGGTGTCGATTGCTTCGTCCTCGCCCAGCTCCGGCAGCTCCGCTTCGGTGTATTTTCCGCCGATATACTTCACGGCGTCATGGAGCTGATCTGCGAGGTTCAGCCCTTCGATGGGAGCGACAGTGAAATCCTGCTTGCCGTACTGGGTGCTTTCAGAGGTCTGCCGCCCGAGAATCATTTCCGGGTGGTCGATGAAATAGCTGTTGATGCCGAACCCGTCCTCATTCTGACCGAGATGCACCCAGTCTGGCTCGATGTCGATGGGACGGTCACGCTTTTGGAGAAAAATAATGTCGGAGACAACATCCGTTCCGGCGTTGGCGCGGAAAGCGTTGTTGGGCAGCCGGATGGCTCCCAGCAGCTCCGCCCGCTGCGCAATGTACTTGCGGACTTCCGGGAACTGCTTATCCATCATGTAGCGGGAAGTGACGAAAGCCACCACGCCGCCCGGACGCACCTGGTCGAGAGATTTTGCAAAAAAGTAGTCATGAATAGAAAAACCGAGCTTGTTGTAAGCCCGGTCGTTTACCTGATATTGTCCGAACGGCACGTTGCCGATGGCGAGGTCGAAGAAATCGCGTCGGTCGGTGGTCTCAAAGCCCGCCACAGTGATGTCGGCCTGAGGATAGAGCTGCCTTGCGATACGCCCTGTGATACTGTCCAGCTCCACGCCGTAGAGCTTGCTGCCGCGCATTTCCTCCGGTAAGCAGCCAAAGAAGTTGCCCACGCCCATAGCCGGTTCGAGAATGTTTCCGCTTTGGAAGCCCATGTTGCCGACAGCCTCATAAATGGCCTTGATAACGGTTGGACTGGTGTAGTGCGCGTTCAGCGTGGACGCGCGGGCGGCAGCGTATTCCTCCGGTGAGAGCGTGGCGGCAAGCTCCTGATACTCGTTTGCCCAATTCTGTTTGCTTTCGTCGAAAGCGTCTGCCAGACCGCCCCAGCCGACGTATTTTGCAAGGACTTCCTGCTCATCCGGGGTCGCCGCCCTGTTTTCGGATTCTACCTGAAGGAGCGTGCTGATCGCGTCCATGTTGGCGCGGAACTTGGCTTTTGCACCGCCGATGCCGAGATTGTCGTCGGTAATGCGGAAGTTTTCAGGCTGTGGGACAATCTCCGGCGGGGTATGCTCCGGTTCTGTGTGCAGCCGTTCCACCACGATGTCATAGGGCAGATGGTTTTCGTCTGCCGGATAGACCGCAACGGTTTCAGCGGTCATTTCCGGCTTGGCTGAGGTTTGTGCCGCTGGCGCGGGCTTCTCCGGCTGTGGAAAACGCTCCATGAGCCGCGCAAAACTCTCGCTGCTTTCCGCGCGGAAGATAGGATAGCGCAGCGTTGGGTCGCGGAACTGCACGGACGAATCCCGGATTTCAGTGATGACGAAGGGCTTGCCGTTTTCCAGATACACGGTGTCGCCTACGGAATAGGGGAAAACCGGCATTGATTGTTCAGCGGCAGGTTCTTCCGGTTCAGTTTTGGCCTGTTCGACTTCGAGCCATTCGGCGGCTTCTTTTTCCGCCACGGCTTCCCGCACCTCAAAAAGATAGTCATTTGCCAGCCACTCGCTGTCAAATTCTTCGGTGACGCCCTCATCATCCACATAGTAGCCGTCGTGCAGATCGTCCCAAATTACCCAGCCGTTTTCACTCTCAACAACAGCAAACCGCTCATACGGCTCCACCGCGTTTTCAGCGGCGATGCGTTCGGCGGCTTCCAGCATGGCGTCGGTGCGTTCCTGTGCTGCAGGGCTGTTCAGGCTCTGCCGAACTGCGTCGGTGTCAATATCCGCAAAATCGTCAAGCTCCCGGTCTGTGTAAAAGCTGTCTGTCTGCACGAGCTGGGCGATACGCCGCTGCACCTTTGCCCACGGCAGTTCCACTACTTCATCGGTGCCTGTGCGGGTGATAGAGAGAAAATTTGCATCGGCAGCACCGTATTCATGGGCGAGCCATGCAGCGGTATCTTTGTCTCTGGCATGGGCAGCCATATACTGCGCCACTGCACGTTTGCTTGCCGCGTCGCCGTTCCACGCCCGGAGAGCATCGTCAATATCGTCCTGTGAAATGGGACGCAGAGGCACAGGTGGTTCCTGCATCGTTTCAGGAATTGGCTCCTGATGCAGTTCCTCATATTTTGCTTTTTCCTCCGGCGTCAGGTATCTGTCCTGACGGATCAGCTCAGAGATACGCTTGGCGACATTGTTCCACGCAAGCTGCACGTCATAGCAATCCGACTTTTGAATACGGATGCCTTTGCCGCTGTGATCCTCGTCACTTTCAAAGCAGCCCGGCAAAGCGTTGCTGTGACCGCCAATGCCGTATTCGCTTTTGAGAAAAGCTACCTGCTCTTTCAGTGAGTGGGGTTCCTTGAAATAGCCGTAAATGCGCCCCTTGCCGCCCTCAACAGAGCTGCCGCCGGCAAGCATGGCATTGATTTCGTCCTCCGTGATGAATCTGTCCACCTGCAGAGGCTCAGACATTTCAGATGTATATTCCCGCTGCGGCAGGGCAAGGTCGTGCAGCCGGTCAAGCAATTCGCCCGGACGATGATAGTGGAAACGCAGCAAAGCTCTGTCCTCGCGGTAAGCATCAAGAAACTGCGTAAACTCCGCCGTGAGGGTTGAAAGAAACTCAGGGTTTTTAAGCGCGTCAGCCAGCTTTTCGGTTATTTCCGGGTAGCCGCCGCTGTCCATCGGTTCAAGGCACGGTAAAAAGCCCCGCTCAACAGCCGGTTCATCAAAGTCGTGCCGGAGAAACCAAATTGGCTGTGCGAGCTGTGAGCGAATATAGCCGTTTGTTTCGGCAAGCTCCACATTGGTGGCAAACCGTCCCTGTTCCAGCAGCTCACCGATACGCCGGGCAGCGTCGTTCCACGACGCAACCTGTGCGGACTTGCTGTACCGCGCAGTTCTCCCATTGGTAAGATGGATACCGTCCTGGTCAAACCATGCCGCCGTATCGCCGCGTTCCAGCTTGAAGCCACCGCCGCCGACATATTCCCGGCTCAGAAATGCGGCGATTTCCTCCATGGGCTTCCGCTTCATATACTCGGCAGCAATGCGCATACGGCTCTGGCTGTTGTTGCCGCCGAGCCGCAGAATGGTGTCAATATCCTCCTGGGCAAAAGAAAAAGCGAAGGGCGTTTTATCTACGCTCTCCGCTTGCTCAAGATATGCGATTTGTTCATCTTCCGATGGGAACAGGGTCATTTGCACCCCACCGGCGTGGACATCAAAGAAGTTTAGCTGAAAATCAGCTCTTTCAGGATCGCTTCCTCCGCCTGCGCCTTGCAGTTGTTCATCAGGCCCACCCACTTCATCGGGTCGCTGGCTTTCAGGGCTTCTGTCACGCCCGCCGCTTTCGCCAGCTCCGGCATCATCTGCTCCAAGCGGCTCTGGGCCGTCTGCTCGGTCTCCAGCAGGTGCGGGTACAGCTTCTCTGATAGGATCAGGCTGTTCCAGAGAATCGGGCGGTGTTCCTTCAGGAAGCCCCTCCGCATCCTCCCGTATTTGCCGAGGCTCGTTTCCCGCTGCTCCGACAGCTTCAGGTCGGGAATCAGATAATCCCCGTTCTTCGTGTATGATAGTGTGCTGTTCATTGTTCTGACTCCTTTCCGCGATTTTCTCGCGTTCCGCATTGAGAATGGTTACGCCGATCTGCCGCAGGAGCTGTTGGCTTGCCTCGCTCACCGCCGTGCCGAGAGCAGCGACGGTGGCCGGTGTGTTGAAGTCGAAAACCGCCATGAAGTCCTCATGGTCGAGAACCTGTTCCGGCTCCAGTCCGCAGCGGGACATGACCGCGTAAGTGATGCTGACTGCCGCCGCGCTCCTGAATTGCATCCCGATGTTGAACTCATCATATTCTTCGAGAAATGAATCGTCAACGATGTGGAGAATCTCGTATTGGTGATCGTTCCAGTAGTCATCCGCCAGCTTCCCGGCAATGTCCGCAATCTGCTGCGCCAGGTCGTCTCCGCCAATTTCGTAGTTGCGTTCCAGCATGGCGGCCACGGGTATCACATGACTGCTCTCCATGCTCCAAAGATAAGGCTGGCGGGCGTTTTCATGCCCGCCCGTGTCGGATACATCGAAAACATATTTAAGGCGCGGACGGTCGCCGCTGGCGTCGATAAGCGCGATTCCCTTGCTGCCGCGGCGCACATAGCGGCCCATGCGATTGTTCCAGAAGTCGTATTCCGCGCAGGCCGTGGCGTCCGGGCGCTGGGCGTAGATCATGAGCTGTTCGTTGTAAGGGTATTTGTAGAGCCGTGCGGCGGTCTGCAAAAACTCCGTCCAGCCTTGATAGCTGCCGGTGATCTGCGTTGCCACATGGTCGGCCATTTGCGAATACGCCTGTACTTTTGTGGGCATTCAGATGTCCTCCTTTCGGTGATGGGATAAAAAAAGAGCAACCGATGCTACTCGGTTGCTCTGAAAAGTTATTCAGGCATTATTTATTACTGTTTGCATTGATGTTCAAAACCATTCGTTCATTTTCAAAATCTTCTGATGTTTTGGAAAAATCACTACAAATCCAAAATCCATTTTGTTTGCGCAATTCTTCCACTTTGGGGGGGAACAGATATTTAGCCTCTTCTTGCGCTTTGTTTAACTGTTCCTTGTCTCTAGATAGATGCTGTAGTCTATTTCTAATTATTTCGCAGTCTCCAAGCTCACAGCCGATCCACTTTCGATTAAGCAGTTGTGCAACCGCATATGTAGTTCCACTCCCGCCGAAAGGATCAAATATTGTGTCACCTTCATTTGAAGACATTGAAATGATACGGTTTAAAAGTTTTACCGACAATTCATTGTATTTACGGTTCTTACTACTTTTATGCCGAACCGGGTAAATGTCGGTCCAGACATCGGAAACATTTACTCCCAAGGGGTTCATTTTAGCTTTATAGCCACCGTAGTCTTTAATTTCCCCACCACAATGACGACAAGTCTGAAGTGGTATGCGCTGATTATTGAATGTGTGAGCCCTTGTTCCTTTTACAAATGAAACGAGTGCATAATGGGCGGGGTACAATCGGCTTTGAATTGGAAGGCTATACTTCATGTCAACGGCAATCCAGTCCCAAAAGGTCAGTGTTTCTTGTAAGTGTGAAGCAATATAAATACACCATTTAGGAAGGTTGTAGATATAAATTTGCCCACCGGGTTTCAATATTCTGGTGCATTCGTCAAGCCATTCAAATGTCCACGACAGATATTGGGACATTGACGCATTATCATTGATTCCAGGATCATATGTTTTCCCCAAATTAAATGGAGGATCAGCAAATATTAGATCAACGCATTCTTTTGGGAGTGATCTCATGACATCTAAGCAGTCACCATTATAGAGTCGGCCTAAGTCTGTTTCAAAAAAGCATGGAAGATTAAAATCACTAGTTTGAACTTCGCTTGACAGTATGCTGGCTATTTTCTTTACGTTATCAAAATATGACTTTCGAAATTTCTGTGGAATGTGACCCATGGCAATATTGATTTCCAAATCATTCATGTCTAGAAACTCACATATAGCTTCCCGAAACACAACATCATCAGGAATATAAGAGGTTTGCTGCAATTCTAGTATGCTGGCCTTCTTTATCTTCTTTGAATGGAAAAAAGAGAACATTTCTTCCACTGTTATGTCCTTTTCTTTGGCCGTATATGATAACAAATCAAAAAGTGAAAAAAACTGCATCTGGGCCATCCCTTCTATATGTCACTCATCGTCTGTAGACTTATAGTCATATTTTAGAATAACATATATCTGAATTGAAGTCAACACAGGGGGGTAGTGATATGGCTGCTAAAAAGTCACTTCGTGAAATTCTTGCCACCAATATGCGTTTGAGAAGATCAAAGTTAAATATATCCCAAGAAGAATTCGCTGATCTCTGCAAATTGCACCGTACGTATATTTCTGATGTTGAACGATGCAACAGAAACATATCAATTGATAACATTCAACGAATAGCGGAGGCGTTTAACATCCCCGCATCGAAGCTACTTGAGGAGGATTTAGATGAAAATAGCTAAGTTCTACATTTCACCTGTAGCAGATAACTTAATGAGAACGTGCCCCGCCGCTGTAGAGGCATATCATGAAGTAGAACAATCTATTATTGAAAATACCACGCCTGGTAAAGACATATTTATACTGAACGATACAAGCAAAAATTGCAACGGTGTTGTTCCCGTCAAGGAAAGATGCTACCAAATACTAGAAGAGGATCATCTGTGGTATAGAGAGAAACCGCTTTCCTATTTTCACGATGATGCACAAAAGGGTGGCCCTATAGATGTTTATAAGGAATTCAGAACCCCTAGCGGATTCTTCAGGGCTGGGCTTGAATTTGAAACAGGTAATATTTCGTCTGCCCATAGGTCAATGAATAAGCTGTGCGTTGGTATTCTAAAGGGTGAAATAGATTTGGCCATGCTCATGATGCCAATAAAGCAGATGTCATATTACTTAACAGACCGCGTATCAAATTATGAAGAGCTGGAGCCATATTTTATCTTACTAGATAACTATCCCTTTGTTGTTTTTGGATTTGATGCAGAGCAGTATCGCAATCAAGCACCATTCCTGCCAAAAGGGAAAGATGGTATGTCACCGCGAACCAAAAGAAAGTGGCAAAACAATCATGACTAACCCTATTGTGGGGCACCTATATAGGTGCCCCATTTGCTTGTTTTCTTTCTTGCTGATTATATCACATGGTGCAGTACGTTATAAAGGACTTTGGGCAGTAATACAATGGTAATTATTCAAACTCAGGAAACAGGTCAAGCGCAGCATAGTCGGAATCGCGGGTCGTTTTCAGCTTTGAAATAGCCGAATCCGTCAGCTTTTGCAGCTCTGCTTCATCGGCAGCAAGATACCGCCGCATATCGGTGAGGCTGTCGATCAGCCCCTGCCGCGTACCGGCGCTGTTGTAAATGCTCATCAGGGTCAATTCGTCTTGGGTGAAATCGTTCATATCAAATCTCTCTTTCCACGCTCTTTTTTGGCGCTGTCTTGATGGGCTTTTCCTTGGTTTCATGGTCTTTGAGCTGCTCCAGCACGGAGGGCTTTTTTTCGCCGCGTTCCCGGTGGACGGCTGCCGCTAAATCCATGAGCGAGATCGGCTGGCCGGTCTTGGCCTGCTGCCCCAGCTCCGCGACGGTAGGCTGCTTTGGGCCGTTGTTGATGATGCCGTCGATGGAATCGTAATCGTCCTCAATCGCCATTTCCGCGTTTTTGAGGTAGTTTTCCGGTTTGAGAAAAGACGGCAGCTCCGTGAAGCCGAAGGAATCAACGTAGTGACAGGATACCGCGCCGTTCTGCCGCAGCGCAACAATGTCGCTGACGGAGAGCGAATGGCCGGTGAAGTCGGCGGGATGATGGAGGTTGAATTGCTCATAGAGCTTGTCGAGCGTTTCTTCCTGTGATTGTCCGGGTGTGAGCGGCGCGGTGTAGACCAGATCGTAGTTGCCCCAGTCAACCGTCAAGCCGACCGCCGTGACGCGCTCCAGCGGCTCAAAGCGGAGATCGCGGGTGGCCTCGTCGTGCTTGAGCTGGTAGATGGCAAAAGCGCCGGCGGGATTATGGAGAAAGCTGTTTTCAAGTTCCTGATCCGTCAGCTCATGCCCCTCTGCAAGTTCCAGATACTCGCGGTCCCAATCCTCGCGCCGGATGCCGAACAGACCGCTGTGCTGGTCGATGTCGTCCATATCGAAGGCCATGCTTGCGCCGTTGCCGGGATGCAGCATATAGACCGTTTCATCCTTTTCCATGAGCGCCGCAGCTTTTTCGTGGGAAAGCGGCAGCATATCGTTTTCGGTGTAGCCGTAGGCGTCCCGGTCGGCAATTGTCACCGTGGGGTCAGGCATGGGATAATCGGCTGGAAAGGGCGGCACCGGCGCGTCCGGGTCGTAAGGCTCCACGGCGACGCCGGTAATTCTGCCGCCGCCGAGAGGCGATTCCTGCGGCGCGAGGACAGATTGCTCCGGCAGGTAAGCGCCGATGTCATCGGAAGGAACGTCAGGCGTCTCCGGGGCGTTCTGCGGCGTGGCAGACTCGCTCCATTCTTCAACTCCCGGCTGTTTTTCCGCCTCCTTGCTCTGGTCGATGCCGCGTTCCTTGCAGATTGCGGCATAGTTACGGTCGATGTCCGTAATCAGGCCGGACGCGGTTTTGCTGATGGTTTCCAGTGACGCGCGCAGCTCCGGCAGCCCCTTGTCCTTTGACCAGGTGACAATGTAGCCGAAGCTGTTTTCGCCGGTGGCGATGCCGTAGTAGGCGCAGACGGCAAAAGAAACGCTTTCGGCCTCGACCTCCTCGGTGTTGCGGCTTTTCTTTACAAACTCCGCGATGGAATGATCTTCACCAGTTTCCAGTTGCCACACATAATGGTTGTCATCGACATACTGCCAGTGCAGTTCATCGGCAGCTTTTTCCGCTTCTTCCAGAGTATCGAAACCGCCTCTGAAATCCTTTTTCTCTCCGCCGTCCGACACCATGACGAGTTTCCACTGCTCCCGAATCTCCGGCAGTTCCTTGTTGTGGAGCTTGGAGTGCGCAATTTCATGGACAGCAGCGGAGACTGTCTGTACCTCGCTCATGCCCTCACGGATGGCGATGCGCTGATCATCCGGCGAAAAATAGCCGTCCATGTTGGCGGCCATCTGCTCAAAGGCCAGCGGCACCGGCGCGGAGCGCTTCAGTGCCTCCATGAAAACCTCGTAATTCTGGACGTTGCCCTGCAAATCCGACGCCAGAACCGGCAGAGGCTTTCCGTCCGTCTGGCTCACATCAAAGACGGACACGACCTTATACATGGGGATTTTGACCTCTTTTTCCTCTATAATCGCGTTGCCTTCCGCGTCCAGAATTGGCGCTTTTGTATCCGGGTCGAGCTTTGCTTCCTCAATTTTCTTCTTGAAGGGCGTCGGGGCGATGATCTTGATGCCTTTTTCTCCCTTCATGACATTGCGGGAAAACTGATCGTGCCACTTGTTGAAGCCCGCGACCAGCGTCGCGTTGGGCTTTTGCATATAGATGAGCATGGTGTTGTTGACGCTGTACTTGTGGAACCGGCTCATTGTGCGCAGGTACTCCGCATACTTGTCGGACTGGAACAGCTCCTGAATGCCGGTTTGGATGCTCTCGGTGATTTCCTTCAGCCGGTCTTTGGCTGTCGGCTTGGTGTTGGTTTCAGGCATAGCGATCTCCTTTCCAAAAAGAAAAAATGCGCCCCTGCACAGGACGAAAAGGCTCATCCTGCACAGGGGCGGTGTAACGGTTTAGAACGCCGTTTTGGGGAGGTTTTGAATAAACACCCGCATCCCATCGGAAGCGTGTCCCAAAAGCCTTGTAATTGTTTGCTTTTTCGGCCTCTAAACCGTTACCGGATACCCCTGTACCGGCGCACTCTTTCCCGGACGCGCCGACGCGCCATCACAGGCGCGCAGCGGTCGCAGTACAGCGCGCGGTTGCTGCGCGGAAGAAAGAGCTGGCCGCAGGCGGCACACTTCTTTTTATCTCCCGCGTTGGCGATCTCGCCGTACAGCTCCGGGTCGGCGGGCAGCACGGCAGCGCGAAAATACTTGCAGATCAGGGAACAAGTCAGAAACTGCGGGCAGACGCACGGCTCATATCCGTCGTCCAGCAGCAGGCAGTACCCGCCGTCGCAGTTGGCGCAGAGCCGCCGAATGAGCTTTTTCACCCGGCGGCATTGTGAGCTGTTCAGCCTCGGCGGATCATCCATGGTTAAACTCCAGCTTGAAATTTGCCCGCTGGCCGTCGTCCTCCAGTACCAGCGTGGCGTCGTAGGTCTTGCCCGTCTTTTCGGAATAGAGGCCGGTCATGGCGACACGCCCGGTTTTCAAAAGCGCTGTGACCGCTTTCTTGTCCAGCACGGCCCTTTTCGCTGTCAGGAATTTGTTGTCGCGCCACAGACCGAAGCGGCAATCGGCACTTTCACAGAAAAAGCCCTTTTTGCTCTCGGTTACGTCGCCGCCGCAGCGGGGACATTTGCCCACAACCTCGCGCCCGGACGGGAAAAGCACCTCCGCGCCCTTGATGGCCTTGTAGGTCTTGACCAACTCCCGCAGCATGGCGGTAATGCCGTCCAGAAAGGCGTCCGCCGTCAGCTCGCCGCGCTCTACTTGTTTGAGTTTCTGTTCCCATTCGGCGGTGAGCAAGGGCGACTGAAGCTGCTCCGGCAGTACCGTGATGAGCGACACGCCGGTGTGGGACGGCATGAGGCTGACGGTTTTCTTGGCCTTTTTGCGTTCCACAAAGCCGGTGGACACCAGCTTTTCCAGAATGGCGGCGCGGGTAGCGGGAGTACCCAGCCCTTTTCGTTCAGCATCGTCGGGCGTCTCTTTGGCACCGGCGACCTCCATCGCGGAAAGCAGCGTATCTTCGGTGTAGTGCTTGGGCGGCGTCATTTTGCCCTCTTTGGTGCTGATGCCGGACACCGTGAGGGCCTGTCCATCGGTGAGATCAGGCAGCGGTTTTTCAGGCTGCTCCTGCTGAATGTAGTTTTTCCAGCCGGGAGCAAGGACCGTCCTGCCCTTGGCCGTAAAGACGCTGCCGCCGCACTCGACAGCGGCAACGGTCTCGGCATAGCGGCAGGCTTCGCTGACGGCGCACAGGAGCTGCCGCGACACAAGGCGCAGGATTTTCCGTTCCCCGGCGGGCAGAGCGGAAAGGGCGGCTTTGCCCGCGCTGACAGTGGGAACCAGCGCGTGATGGTCGCTGACATTTTTACTGTCGCAGATCTGCGCCGCGCCGATTTTGCCCGGCGCGGCTGCTTCGTACAACGTGGCGGCCACGGATACCAGCGCCGGAACGCTGCCCTCCATATCGTCGGTGAGGAAACGGGCGTCGGTGCGCGGGTAGGTGCAGAGCTTCTTTTCGTAGAGTGACTGGAGATAATCAAGCGTTTGCTGGGCTGTGTAACCTAGCAAGCGGTTGGCGTTGCGCTGGAGCGTGGTCAGATCGTAGAGCGCCGGAGCCTTTTCGGATTTCTCCTTGCGCTCTACGCTCTTGACGGCAGCAGGCTGCCCCTGACAGGCGGCCGCCACAGCCTTGGCCTGAGATTCCTCCCTGAACTTTTCGGACACGGCGGGAAAGCCCACGTCCAGCTCCACGGTATAGAACGGCTCCGCCCTGAAGGCGTCGATCTCGGCCTCGCGCTGGACGATGAGCGCCAGCGTCGGGGACATGACGCGACCCACGTTCAGGGTGCGGTGGTAGAGCACGGAGAACAGGCGGGTCGCGTTGATGCCGACGAGCCAATCCGCCTTTGACCGGCAAAGCGCGGACTGATGCAGACCGTCGTAGTCGCTGCCCGGTCTCAGGTGTGCAAAGCCATCGCGGATGGCGGAATCCTCCATCGAGGAAATCCAGAGGCGTTTCATTGGCTTGCTGCAACCAGCCAGACAATACGCGGTGCGGAAGATCAATTCTCCCTCGCGCCCGGCGTCGCAGGCGTTGACAACCTCGCTCACGTCCTCGCTGTGCATCAGCTTTTTCAGAATATCGAACTGCTGCCATTTGTCGCGGCTGACCTTAAAGCGCCACGTTTCCGGCACGATGGGCAGATCGTCGTACTTCCACTTGGCGTACTCCGGGTTGTAGCTCTCAGCGCTGGCAAGCTCGGCCAGATGCCCGAAGCACCATGATACCAGCCAGCCGCTGCCCTCCAAATATCCGCCGCCGCGCTGCTTCGCGCCGAGAACGGCGGCGATGGACTGCGCGACAGATGGTTTTTCAGCGATCACAAGTTTCATGTTTGATAGGTTCCTCCTTGATGTTTTCTTGTTTGCAGGGCTTCCCGCAGGTCTCGCGGCGCATGGTGCAGCCCACGCAGCCGGGCGGGGCGTCCGGCTGCGGTACTGGGCGGCTGTTCGGAACCTGCATCATCATCCGTTCAAACGGACTGTCGGTAAAATACCTCATTTCTCCGCGTCCTCCGGGCCGGTGTCACTCTGCGGCGCGGGCGTCTCCGGCTCGTCCTCGTTTTCATATTCCTCCTCGTCGCCGGTGTCGTCGCCGTAATCGTAATCGTCCAGGTCGGTCGGGCCTTTGGTCTTGGGCTTGCTCTTCTTGTTTTTCAGGACATAAAAGATCGCGCCGCCCACCAGCGCCAGCGCGAGAACCGCGACAAGGGCGATTTTTCCGGAATTTCCGGTCTGCCCGGAGGCGGAAGGTTCTGCCGCTGCGGAACCGGCAGGTTCGACGGTCGTTTCCGCGGCCTTTTCCTTGCCGGTACACTCGCTCATATTGTTTTTGCAGACGGGGCAATCCGTGTTGACGCTGCCCGCCGCGCATTTTTCCGTACAGGTGCAGGTCTGCTTTACCTGGGTCGCGGTATCGCCGTCCTTATCGATCAGCGCCATCAGGTCGGCTTCGTCCACGAGATTCAGGAAATACACGTTTTCCTTGTCGCCGCTGCGGTCGATCACCAAATAAAACGTATTGCCGCTCTTGCTCTGAAGCGTGATGAACTGCTTGCTGGTGGATTCCGTTGTCTGAATGTCGTCCACCAGCGTCAGGTTGCCGCTTGGCGTGAGCTTGGCGGTGTCCTCACCCGCGTTTTCATCGGAATTGGCCGTGGTGTCCGTGACCGTGGTTTCGGCGGGAGCGCCCGCAGTCGGCTCGGACGTGCAGCCGTCGTCCGCGTAAGCGAACGCAGGCATGGAAAAAGCCGTCACGCAGAGCATGACGGCCAGAAGCATCGCAAACAGTCTGTGTTTAGTTTTCATCCTCAGCTTCCTCCTTGATGGTCTTATGGCTGAGAACGCCCGCGGCGTTCTCCTTCATGGCGCGCAGCAGCTCCGAGAGGCTGTCCGGCGTCAGGCCGCTTTCGCGGACAATGCCGATGATGTCGGTATTCTCCAGCTCCGTGATTTGGCCGTCGATCTCCTTGTTGCGGCCTTGCAGGGCGGAGATTTCCTCGCAGTTTTTGCCGCGTTCCTTGCGCAGCTTTTCAATTTTGCGGTTCATACTGTCCTCCTTAATTTCCCGGCAGCCGCCCGAAAGCATAGAAGTGCTGCTGCCAGTAACTTGTGTCGATGCTGGAATATTTGATGGGATCGCCGCAGTGGATCATCATATTGTTGCCGACGTAGATGCCCACATGGGAAACGCCGTCCGTATGGTAGGTGTGCTCGAAAAAGATCAGGTCTCCGGGCTTTGCGTTGGCCGGTGATACGGGGGTGCAGATGTTGTAAAGCCCCTGCGCGCCCAGCCGTCCCACGTTCCAGCCGGAATGATTGATGACCCAGCTGACAAAGCCGGAGCAGTCGAAAGACGTGCTGGGTGAGCTGCCGCCCCAGACGTAGGGATAGCCGACATACTTATTCGCTTCCTTGATGATGGCGGCAAAGGTTTCGTCGGACAGAGCTTCGGGCGGAATCTCATACACCGGGTCGCTGCCGTTTATATATTTGCCGATGTACGCCGAACCGGGGAACAAATCCGGGCGGTTGCCCAGCGTGGCCATGTAGATGGAGTACATGGAGAGCTGATCTTCCGACAAGATGTAAACCGGCACATGGGAAAGGTTGAAGTTTTCCAGTTTGACATGGCAGATGTAGTAATTGTACGGTACCTGCACGTCGTACTCATAATCCTCGGAGGTGGTTACGCCGGTGTCCGGGTCCGTGTAGGTGTTGGTGCCGGTGCGGGTCTCCGTGCGGTAACGGGTCTCCACCGTGACAGTCTCCGTCAGCGTGTATTGGCGGTCAAAGAGCATGGCGAGATTGCTTTGCACATCGCGGATCGTCCATTCGTGACCTTGCAGAGCCGTCAGGAGAGATACCAGCACATAGGGGTCGTGCTCAATGGTGTCGAGGTCGAAGTGGTATTCATCGTAATCGTGGGTGGCCGTGTAGTTGTCGAGCTTGCTTTGCAGGGCGGCTTCCATCCCGGCGTACTGCGCTTCGGCGGCCAGCATATCCGAATCCTGTGAGGGATAGGTGGAGATGGCGAGGCTTGACGTGCCGCTCTGTACCAAAATAGAGCAGGACGAGGCAAAATTCAGCAGCAACACGACGATGAGCGCAGCGCCGCCGAGAATGAGAAAGGTCTTTTTGTACTTGGCGACGAATTCACCGGCCTTTTTGGTTTTCTCCGCCGCTTTCTTTGTGGCCTTTGCCGTCGTTTCTGCGGCGTTCACGGTACCTGCGGCGTTGGTCGTTCCGGCCGCGGCTTTCGCCGCCGCGTATTCCTGCTTGATCGCGCGCTTTTGCTGCCAGCGGGAATAGGGATTGCTGGCGAGCTGGGGATTCTGCATTTCGGCTTCTTTCCTGAGCGCCTGCACATTCGCCTTATCCGCTTTCGTCTCTGCACGGGCGGTGTTCCGGTAGGGCTTCAGCCGGTGGCTGCGGTAGGCGCTGCGCCCGGCGCGGTAGCTGGTTTCAGCCGCACCCTCCAGCTTGTGGGCGCTTTCAACGCCCACATTGTCCTGTTCGGATTCGTGGATTTCGTGATGCAACTGCGCGAGCACGGCGTCGCCGTGTACCTGCCGCAGCGCATGGGTGAGCTTGGAGGGCGGTTTTTTCTTGTCCACTTCCTCATAAAACGGGCGCTTTTTGATCGCGCCGGTCTTGGAATCGACAACGGTCTCCTTCGCCCGGATGGATTTCTTGGGAATCCGCGTCTCGGCCTTTTCCAGCCTGTCCGCCGCCTGATCCGCTTTGCTGACGGCTTTCTTCAGCTCCGGCGCGGCGCGTTCTTCCTCGGAAAAACGCAAACGCGGCGAACGACGGCTCATGTCCGATCTTCCCAGGCGCTGTCAAGGTTGCTCAGAGCGTCGAGAAAAGCATCGCCCTCGGAAAGAAACTGATTGAGCATATCCCGGTACGCCTCAGCCTTTTCCAGCAGCTCCATGAGCGTTTCGGACAGGCCCTCGATGTCCGGCTCCTCCGGCGCGCACTGGATTTTTTCCCTGCCGATGTTCTCCGTCTTTTCCTCCATCTCGCGGTACTTCTCGGAAAGCTCCGCCGTACCGTCGAGGCAGCCAATGATCTCCTTCAGCATTTCCGGGGACAGCGCAGCGCCGCCCTCCGGGTCGATCACAATGATAAAGTTATTATTGTATTTCATGAAAAATCCTCCTGATAAAAAATCAGTCTTCAACGGCTTCGGACAATTTGGTGGTCATGACGCGGTACAATTGCGTGTCCTTGGGGAAGCGGTCAACGAAAGGCAGAATGATGTTGCCATAAAAAAGCAGCCCTTCGCCTTCACCGCTGTGGGTGACATACGAGAGCTGGTGCGGGGAAATATTGAGCTGCTTGGCCAGAATCTGCCGGTCGCCCGCAGCCTGGTTGAGCATGTAAATGTAGTCGCTGTTTTCAAAGATGTTTTCCACCTCGCGGGAGGAAAGCAGGTCTTTGACGTTTTGGGTGACGCCGGTCGGTATCCCGCCCCACTTCCTGAAACGCTTCCAGATTTCCACGGTGTAAGCGGCGGTCTGTTCCTCGCGGAGCAGCAGGTGCATTTCGTCGATGTAGTAGCGGGTGGACTTTTTTTCGGCGCGGTTTTCCGTGACGCGGTTCCACACGGCGTCCTGCACGATCAGCATACCGATTTTCTTGAGCTGCTTGCCCAGCTCCTTGATGTCGAAGCTCACAACGCGATTGGAAATGTTGATATTCGTCCGGTGGTTAAAGACGTTCAGGGAGCCAGTGACGTAGATTTCCAGCGCCGTTGCGATGTACTGCGCCTCTTTTTCATCCTGCCGCCGCAGCTCGTCATACAAGTCCCCCAGAACCGGCATATTCTCCGGCCTGGGGTCGTTCAGGTAGTTCCGGTAGACAAGCCGCACACAGCGGTCGATGATGGTTTTCTCCACCGGCTGCAAGCCGTCCTTGCCGCCGACGATCAGCTCGCACAGGGACAGGATAAAGTCAGATTTCAGGGAAAGCGGATTTTCGTCGTCCGAATAGTTGAGATTCAAGTCCATGGGGTTGATGAAGTCGGCGGAGGTGGGCGAAATGTTGATGACCTGCCCACCCAGCCTGCGCACCAGCGCGCCGTACTCCGATTCCGGGTCGCAGATGATGATGTCGTCGTTGGTCACCAGAAACACGTTGAATATCTCGCGCTTGGCGGAGAAGGACTTGCCGCTGCCCGGCGTGCCGAGAATCAGGCCGTTGGGGTTTTTCTGCAATTTCCGGTCTACCATGATGAGGTTGTTGGAAAGGGCATTCAGCCCGCAGTACAGGGCCTCGCGCCCTGTCTGGAACAGTTCCTGCGTGGTGAACGGGACAAAAATGGCGGTGCTGGAGGTGGTAAGCCCGCGCTGAATCTCAATTTCGTTGAGACCCATCGGCAGGCTGCTCATCAGCCCTTCTTCCTGCCGGTAGTCGAGGCGGGTCAGCGCGCAGTTGTATTTCTGGGCGATAGAGCTAGCCTGAAACACGTTGTTGTCGAGCTGCTGCTTGGTGTCGGCGGTGTTGAGAATCAGGAAGGTGACGAGGAACATACGCTCGTTGCGGGACTGCAAGTCCTGAAGCAGCTTCTTGGCCTCCGTGCCGTAGGTGGCGAGGTCGGACGGGATAATGTCCATATCGTAGCCCGCGCGGACGGCTTTCTTCTGTTCCTCAATCTTCATCTTGTCGAGGTCGGTGATCTTGCGCTTGATGGTCTTGATGGCGCTCACCTGGTCGATGGACTGGATATGCATGGTCACGACGAGAGAGCTTTCCATATCCAGAATGTCGGCCAGCATCCGGTCGTTCAGCTCCGGCGCGAGAATCTGCAAAAAACTCACCGCCGCGTACTGCTGCCCGATGCGGCACATATTGCCGTTTTTGAACTCAAAGGAGCTGGGCGCGATGAAGTCCTTGACGCCGAGGCCGGTGTGCGGCAGCCAGTCCCACGAAAAGCGGAACTGCTCATGGTCGTCCATGTGGAAAATATCGTGCATCAGCTTCAGCCGCTGCGCACCGTTCAAACCTTCCGCCGAAACGCCGAGGCGCTTGAAGTTGTTGAGCACGTCAGTCTCCACGCGCTCCAGCCGGGGCTTGGCCGCGCGGACGCTCTCCGCCGATACACCGAAGGTCAGATACTTGGTCTTGACGAGGCCGTTGTTGCCCTTGGCAAACTGGTTTTGCAGCATCTGGGTATATTCCGCGCGCAGGTCGTCAAAGCCGTCGCCCTGGGGCGGGATGGTTACGCTCCGTGCGAAGCTGCCCTGCATGGCGGAGAGGTTGAGGAAGGAGAGCTGGAACGGGATGGAGGAATCAAAATAGTTGAGGAAATCGCACCACGATTCAAAGATCGCGGTCTTGTCCTCGTTTTGGTTAAGCTGGTAATTGATGTCCTGAAACTGAATGGTTTTGGTATAGCGCCCGTCGGCCACCTTGCAGATGCCGTCCGGGTACATCCTCTGAAACGGGATACTGTCCTGTGCGGACTGCTTTTTCTTACCTTCCTGCCGCTTCGCTCTTGCGATGGCGGCCTCGATCTGACGCCTTTCGGCGCGGGTCAGTTTTTTTGCCGTTGACAATCCGGTATACCTCCTTGTCGAGAGTGTCCTGCCGCATCACGGCGGCATAGAAATTGTTTGTCTCATAGGGCCGCTGCTTTGGCCGGAGGAAATACACCCGCACGATATTGCGGATGATCTTCTCCAGCGGCAGGCCGTGCTTTTCATACATGGCCATCAGGAACGACGGCACCATGACCAGCACCATGCAGATTGCGGCGGCGCTGGTGCTGATATGGGATTTGAGGATGAAAAAAAGCGGTACGCCGATCAGCGCGCCGCTTCCGAAACAGATGAGCTGCCGTTTGGTCAGGTTGAACATGACCTTTGTTTTCACGGCGGTCAGGTCTTTTGGTACAGGAACGTATGCCATTTTTACCGCCTCCTTAATGCGCGTTGAATACGCTCTTGGCAAGACTTCCGGTCTTGAACAGGGAGAAGCACAGCAGCACCGTGTATCCCATGCACGTCCAGATTGCCTTGATGATGTCGGTATCCACCGCGATGTTTTGTACCAGCACGGCGTAAATGGCTACGCAGACGATGATGAGAAACGCCTGGAAGCCGAGCGCGAACAGGCTCCGCAGATAGTTTTGGCCCATCTGACCCCATTCGCGGTTTGCCAGCGTTGCCATGGGGATCGGCGCAAGAGAGGTCATCAGGTAGATTTCCAGCATTCTGCCGTACACGATGATGAAAATACAGATACTCAGCGCCCACATGGTGATGCCGACGAACAGGCTCTGGAACCACAGACCGAACAGCGGGCCGATGTCCATTTGCATGAGGCGGCCTTGCAGATCGGTGACGACGCTGCTGATGTCGATGGAGGTATTGCCGACGACGATGCCGGACGCGCGGTTCACCACGCTCTGCGCCACGTCGAATACGCCCATGACGATGTTCCAGGTATTGGTGACGACGAGAATGGCGGCAGCCGTCTTGAAAATCCACTTGAAGAACATCCATGTGTCGAGATCGTTGAGGTTGTTTTTATCGGTGATGAGCTGGATCAGCTCCAAAGTTGCGACAAAAGCGAGAATCAGCCCGGCAATCGGCAGGATGACATTATCTGACAGGGTGTGGATCATGTTGTAGATGCCGCCGTTCCACGCCTGCGGCGTCGTACCCACCTGACCGGAGATCTCACCGACTTTCTGGTTGACGTTATCGAACATGCCGGAGAGATTACTGACGATGCCGCCGACAAGTATCTCCCGCAGCCATTCGACAATCGCTTGTTTTATCATGTCCATTGGCGGCGAATCCCTCCTTTCCCGCGCCCTCCCGCACGGGGCGGGAGAGCGCGGAGAGATTTAGTTGTTGTTTGTGGAGTTGCGAGGGAGAGATCAACCGAACAGACCGGAGAGCAGCGGCACGAGGGTGATGCCGATGAGCGCCACGCCGCCGCCAGCCATGAGCTGCTTCATGCCCTGGGATTTCGCGCCGGGGTTGTCGTTGCCATAGCCTTCGAGCAGATTGACCGCGCCCCAAATGCCGAGACCGGCACCCAGCGCAATGACGAGAGTCTGAAGAACACCAACAGCAGAATTGAAAAATGCCATAAGATTTAATTTGCCGGAACAGGGAAGGTTTGTGTAGCAGGCCACTGCATCCATGCTCCGGCTCTCCTTTCAAAAGTTTGATTTTTTAGTTTTTGAAAGTGGCCGTTTTGTCGTAAGGATATATAAACTTCATGCGAGGCAAAGCCGCACATGGAGGTTGCGCGCATCAATTCCGGTTCCCGCCGCAGGCGGGGAGGGATTGGCGCATTTTGTTTTTCTATGCGGAGCATAGAAAAACCGCCCTTTCAGGCGGTCGTGGACTGGTCGGATACGTCCACCTCGAAGGTGTCATAAACTTCATCCGGCTTTGGTTTGAGCTTGGTGGAAAGGAACTTTTCAATGTCAAAGGCGTTGCGCGGGGCGGCATCGGACAGGTATTTGTAGTTGGGATGCTGGGTGATGTCGTACTTGTCCGAGAGGAACGGGCGAACGCCCCGGAGCTGAAGAATGCACTTGCCGCCGTCCATGACGGCAAGCTCGTCCTGGCTCATCAGCTCCTTGCCGAGCTTCTGGTAATTGAGGCTGTGCGAGGTTTCGCGGCCACGGCTCTCGCCGGTGTTGAACGTATCAATCGTTTCTTTCCCGAGCGCCGCAGACAACTCCTTGAGCGTGGTCGGCTCCTTGCCGCCGAGGAAGATCGAGCTGTCGCAGTTGCCGATGATGGTATCGGCGTTGTCTTTATACAGGGCCTTGAGTTGGGATTGCGCCTGCAAAACGAGGCAGGCCGAAATCTCACGGCTTCGGATGGTTGCAATGAGTTTTTCCAGTTTCGGTATCTGGCCAATATTCGCACATTCGTCGATCAGGCAGCGGACGTGTACCGGCAGCTTGCCGCCGTACACATCGTCGGCCTTGTCGCAAAGCAGATTGAAAAGCTGGGTGTAGCACATGGAGATCAGGAAGTTGAATGTGTCGTCGGTGTCGGACATGATGAGAAACAGCGCCGTTTTGCGGTCGCCCAGCGTGTCCAGCTCCAATTCGTCGTAGACCGTGACCTCCCGCAGCTCCGCAATGTCGAACGGCGCAAGGCGCGCGCCGCAGGAAATCAAAATACTTTTTGCGGTCTTGCCCGCCGCCAGCTTGTACTTTTTGTACTGCTGGACGGCGAAGTGATTCGGCTGCTTCTTTTCCAGCTCCTTAAACATGAGATCGACCGGGTTCTCAAACTCCTCGTCGTCCTCGCGGACTTCCGAAGCGTTGATGAACTCCAAAAGCGTGGAGAAGTTTTGCTCCTCCACCGGCGCTTCATAGTGGATATAGCCGATGAGGGCCACATACAGCAGCGTTTCGGCTTTCACCCAAAAATCGTCCCCGGTTTTGCCGTCGCCCTTGGTGTTGGCGATCAGCGTGGTGACGAGCTTCAAAATGTCCTTTTCCGAATGAATATAGGCGAACGGATTGTAGTGCATGGATTTTTTAAAATTGATCGTGTTGAGTATCTTGATGCGGTACTTTTCCCTCAGAAGAAGCCTGCCGCACTCGACTATGATGCTACCTTTCGGGTCAGTGACCACATAGCTGGAATGACATTGCATGAGATTGGGCTTGAGCCAAAATCGGGTCTTACCGGAACCGGAACCGCCCACGATCAGGACGTTCTTGTTCCGCGCCGTGCGAGGGTCCTTTGGGCGGCTATTCATGGTGAGCCGTTCCGTCCTGGTGAGAATGACGTTGTTCTTGAAAACAGGGTCGGTATAAGGCCGGATGTCGTCCGGGCCGCCCCAGCGGGCTGTGCCGTACTCCATGTTTTTGCGGAACTTCTTGGCGTTCTTGCCCTTGATGTAGACCGCCAGCCGAAGCGCGGCGGCAAGCAGGATGCCGACGAGCAGATCAGGCGGGTGGAAGCTGGGGAGCATGGAGCTGAAGGCCGTTTGAAAGCCCTCCGCGATGTGCAGCGCCTTTGCCGAGAAATCCGCGCCCGGTGCCAGCCGCGCCGCCTGCCCGATTTTGGTGCCGAGCAGCGCGAAAAACACATACGGCAGGTTGGGCAGGATGAGCTTTTTCAGGTTGACGCTGCTCATAGCTCCCGCCCTCTGTCCTTGTTTTTGGTGGGGTCGGGCTTCATGTTCCGCACCATGTCGATGAATTTGCGGAGCTGCGAGATTGTGGAAGGACGCTCCGTTTCCTTCTGGATGGACTTGGCGGAATACTCCTTGAACGCCGCCGTCAGCGCGTCGCCGTCCCGCGCCTTGAAAAAGATCAGGTACTTGGAAATCTCGCCGGTCTTGTCCTTCTTCACGGCGTAGTCGATGCCGTACTTCCGTGCCACGCGGTCAAAGGACTTGATGTTCTGGTCTGTGACCTCGATGTTGGCGACGCCCGCGTTCTGGCCTACAAGCTGTTTGACGGTCTGCTTGCCGTGGGGAATGGTGGCCGCGCGCTTGGCCTTGGCATTTTGCATCTCGCGCGCCAGCTTTGCCAGAGCCTCTTTCAGTACGCGGGCGTTCAGTTTGGTCGTGGTGACGATCAGCGTCACCGTCCGCATTTCAATATCTTCCTGCAAAGGGACACCTCCTTTCCGAAGTTTTTATTTGCCGGGGTCGTTTCTAAGGCGGAACCACCAGCCGGTGGAGCAAGTGTATATTAGTCATATGGAATTCCTTTCTAATGCTTTGACAAGAAAAATCGCCGTCAGATAGACGACGAAAAAATTGAAATGGGTGAGATTATTGGGACATCGTATTGAATATTGGAAAATCTATTGTTATACTAAAAGAAACTGTCGAACGAGGAGCGAATTTGTAAATGAGCTACTCACTGTCACAACTGGACAAGGATAATCTGGCTTGGTTTAAACATGATACAACCAGGAATTCCCTCGTGGGGATAAAAGTGAACAATGGAAATATTCGTGGTGTCTATCCATGCCACATTGACTTTTCATACCCTGTCTCAGCTTTTGTAGGAGAAAATGGTTCCGGAAAATCGACATTATTAGCACTTGCCGCATGTGCATTTCATAACAATGATACATTTTATCAATTCTCACGCAAAAAGAGCTATTTTACTTACGGAGATTTTTTTACTTTTTCCCCAGAGGAACGTGGTCTGCAAGGTATTGAAATAACCTACAAGATTCGACAAGCTGATGGAGATAAACCTAACATCCGTCGTAAGAAACCAAGCGGAAAATGGAACGACTTTAATACCAGAAAACATAAAAATGTTATTTACCTTGGCATTAATAGAATTGTTCCTCCATCAGAAAGCTCAGCACATAGATCATATAGAAAAACTTTTGAAGCGGAAGAAATAGATCCGGAATTGCTTTCAAAGATTAAATCAATGGCATGCAGAATTTTCGGAAAAAATTATGAAGACTTAAAAATATTTGTTCATCGCTCATACAGGCTTTTTTTGGTAGAACGCAATGAAATATTCTATTCTGGATTTAATATGGGTGCGGGAGAAAATGATGTCGTTTCCATCTTACTTGATTTGCTTAGTGCGGGTCAGGGAACTTTAATGGTAATTGACGAAATTGAACTTGGACTACACGCTAAAGCTCAAGCGGAGTTCATTCGTGTTTTAAAAGAGATATGTAAAGAAAATAAATGTCAGATTATTTGCTCGACTCATTCAGATATAATATTAAATGAAATCCCTCCACAAGGGAGGTTTTTTGTGCAAAACCAAGGCACTCAAACAATTATTACTCCGGAGATAAGTGCTGAGTATGCATTTGGAAAGCTGGCTGGGCAAAACACGGATGAATTAGATGTATTCGTCGAAGACGTAGTAGGCAAGGCAATTATTGAAAATCTTGTTCCCATGAGAATCAGAGAGAGGATGCATACCTATATCATAGGTTCAGATCAGGCAATACTGCGGCAAATGGCTGCCAGATATCGAGAAAATAAGAATAATTACATTGCATTTTTAGATGGAGACAAACGTCGAGCTCACGACCAGCAAATACGAAATATTCGCGAGTATCTTGAGACGCGTATTGCCGATGAAGAACAGTTTAGTTCTCTTATAAACCAGCGACTCCAATACATACCAGGGGATACGTGGCCTGAGCTGAGCTTCATCCAGTACTTGCTGGCAATTGACAATAAAGACAGATTGGCAGAGAGTTGGGATGTAACCCTTGATGAGATTACTTCATACCTTGAACAGGCATTGACTGCTGGAAAGCATAATGAATTTTTTGCTTTATCCAAATTGCTGTCCATGGATGAAAGCTCTGTAAGAAATGATTGCGTGAAGTTCTTTAGGATGACTTATCAAGAAAGGTGTGCTGACATTCGTGATAAGTTCGACTGCGTGCTTGCAAGTCTTTAGTCCTGAAAAACACATTTTAATCACATATCAATAGATGCTGCGGCTTTTTGTCGCAGCATCTATTGCGTTACCCACTAATTCAGCTACGCCCTTCGCCCTTTACGGTGAGGATGCCGTCCAGCGTCGTGGCGGTGATCCGCAGCCGTTCCGCCACGGCAATATCGTTTTTCACGGTCTCGTCGACGCCGTGGCCGCAGACGACAAGGACATGGGCGCGCCGCAGAAAGTCACGGCCGATGTCGATACCGTCCTTGTGCTCCTGAGGGATGGCGTCGTTGAGGAACAGCGGCACAAACAGCAGCGGGCAGATCGGCGTAAAACCGGCGTCGTAGACCGCACGGCAGTACCGGGCGGCGTTCTCGGTGTTTTCATATTCGTTGCCGCCCCACGGGGCGGTGATGTAGGCAAACGGCCTTTTCATTGGCGTTTCGCTCCTTTGTCTTGTTTTTTGGCACAGAAAAAGGCGCTCCGAGTTTAGCCCGAACCGCCGTACAGATCGTGATTCACTAACGAGGAATAGTAATTGCCGATAGTGGTCGGTGCGTTGTAAATCACGGTGAGCAGATATTGCTTGATGTTACGCACCTTGCTTGTGTTTGTGTTGAGGCAGTCAAATACGAACTTGATGTGCTCCGCGTCGATTTTCAGGAAACGAGACTTGACCGATTTGGCGGGAAAGTCATTCCCGGCGATACGGATGTACTTGCGCTTGGAGCAGACGGTCTCGGTCATCAGCTCGACGATTTCATCCAGGCGGTCTTTGTCGTCCGGCATATCGTGCAGCAGAATGTCGTATTCGATGTTCTCCCGTATCAGCTCCCGATAAGAATCCATCATTTGCGCGTCCGTTTCCCTTCGGTTCGCTTCCGGCAGCCACGCTGTCGTTTCTTCGGAAAAGAAAGGAATGGAATCGGTACTTGATACATCCGTATTTTGTTTTTGAGTATTTGTTATATCTATATTTAATTGCGTTGGATTTTCCGACGACGGTTTTCCCGTTGACGGATTATCCGTTGTCGGTTTTCCCGACGACGGCTTTTCCAACGACGGTTCGGACGTGACGGGGCTTTCATGGATGACGTATTCGTTGCCGCTGAATTTGCCGCTGGCATCCGTGGTCTGGTGCCGCTGGATGTAGCCCGCTGCCTCCAGTTCGTTGACGGCGGAACGTATCGCGTCTTTGCTTTCCCGGTTAATGTGGGAAAGCCCTGACAGCGTGTAATCCCAATCCTCCGGCAGAGACAGCATTTGCGAGAGCAGTCCTTTTGCTTTCAGCGAAAGCCCCTTATCCCGCAAATGGTAGTTGGACATGACTGTGTAATCCCGGCTTTTCTCTACACGAAAGACGGCCATTTTTTGTTCACCTCTCTTGCTGACGCCTGCGCATCCATGCGTCCAGCAGCTTCAAAATGGTTTCTTCCATCTTCTGCGGGGTATAGGAGCGCGGAAAGTATTTGCGGAGCTTTTCGCCGGATAACAGAAGATCGTTGCGGGGCGGCTTCTTTTCCTCCGAAAGAATATCCAGCATGGTGTCGTCGTTCAATTTGCCCTCCTGCGAGAGCTTTTTTATGCGCTGCGCCTGTGAGAGAGAAGGGGTAGTCTGTTCGCTGTCGATAGTCTCCAGCAACAGGGCCTGTTCTTCCGGCTTCAGGTAGGAAAGCTCCACGGCGGGCGTCATGGCAATTTTCTTATCGTCCACCATCTGCTGAAGCTCCGGGGCAAGCTCGGTCAGGCGGATATAACGTTTCACAGTATCTTTGCTGATGCCCTCTGCATCACCAATTTGTTCTGTGCTTAACTTCGGTGCAACTTGCGCCGAAGTGATGTCATGTCTCGCTCCTTGGTGTTTAATCGCCTCCAGCTTCATCTTGTACGCCTGTGCGCGTTCGCTGGGCAAAATGTTTTCGCGCTGCAAATTGGAATCCACCATGATGATCGTAGCGGCATCCGCATCCAGATTGCGGACAATGACGGGCATAGTTTCCAGCCCCGCCAACTCACAGGCGTGTTTACGCCGATGCCCGGCGACGATTTCATAGCCGCCCTCCTCACGCGGACGGACAATGGCCGGAACGAGAACGCCGTACTGCTTGATGCTCTCGGCGGTCTCCTGCATGGCTTCGTCATCCCGCACCTTGAAGGGGTGATTAGGGAATGGGTGAAGCTCGGCCAACGGGAGCGACACGATCCGTTCCTCCGCAGCATGGGCGGCAGGCGGTTTGGTCTGCGTCGCTTTCTTGCCCCGTTTCTCCGGGGTGGTACTGTCTGCCATAAAATACCTCCTGATTTTGGGTATGAAAAAAGGGCGTTCCATCTTTTTCAAGAAGAAACGCCCTCAGGCGCAGCGGCAAACATAATGCTTGATGCCGCTGCTGACGATATTCAATTTTTGTCGCTAACGTAACACCCCCTCGTTTTTACGACTTTCGTGAGCTTCTTTTTCATTTTGGAAAAGGATGAAAAAGCAGGTGGGAGACCATCAAACCATTGATACATCGGGCTTTTCCGGTTTGTCGTAATTATACCGTACGGGCACACTTACGCAACTCTTTTTTCATGCTTTTCACCTCACTTCGAATTGATTTCCAGCGTGTTTTCTTAATTTGAAAAGGCATATTACACAATTAAAATTAGACACAATTGTGTAATATGCCTGGACGCTGGTTTCGGATTGTGCACTTGTCGTCAACGGAACATAAGGGGTTGTCCTTTGGGGCAAGTCGTGAAAGCAGATTGCCATTCTATAAATGGATTTACTCAATAGTCCTGCTTATGCCAGACCAAATCCATCTTAGGCCTTACTTCGCACGTCCACCAATCCTGCCTTTTGCAGCAGGCGGAGGATAATGGTCGCGCTCTCGGCGCGGGTGATGTTGGCTGTGGGGTTCAGTTTTCCATCCGAGCCTTGAATGAGGCCGCTTCCGATGCTCCATTTCGCCGCGCCTTCCGCCCAGTCACCTACGCTGTCTGCGTCTGCAAAGCTGTCCAGATTACCGCTTGTTCCGGTAAATTCCGTGAGCGCCGCCGCCCTTTGCAGCATGAGCATGGCTTCCTGCCGGGTTATATTTGCGTTGGGGTCGAAGCGGTTATTGTCTTTTCCTTTGGTCAATCCGTACTGTACCGCTGTGGCTACCGCACCGGTATACCATGCGTCAGCGGAGACATCGGAAAAACTGCTTGTACCGTCCGCCGGAAGTCCCAGGGCCCGAACAAGGATTGCTGCAAACTCGGCCCTTGTGATGCTCGCCTCTCCGTCAAAGACGGAGGCGCTTCGTCCTTCAATAATCTTACGGCTACCCATTTCATTGACTGCCGCTTCATACCATTCCCCAGAGGCATCAGCAAAGGTCACTTCGTTTTGAATCAGCGCGTAGGTGCTGTTTGTGCGGGAATTGATGATCGCGTAATACTTGCCGTCTTTTTCAATGACGTTTGTTGGTACATGGCGGGTACTGCCGTCGGCGTTTACCACCACCGCCGTGGTGATTTTTGCCGCCTGCTCCGCCGTGACCTCGATCACGCGGTCGATGTAGGCCGAGAAGGTGTCCACACCGACGGTTTTGCCGTTATAAGTCGCGGTGACGGTAAACTCCACCGGGGAGAGCACCAGTGTTTCGCCCTCGACGCTGACAGAGCTGTTCGCAATGGTCACGTCGAAGGGAACCGTGCTCATGTCCGCGCCGGGAAAAGCCGCCGCCAGCGCGGCCGTGTCGATTGCCGAGGTGTTCAGGTTATACGCCACGCTTCCGGTCTGTACGGCGAGCGTCATGCCCTTCGCCGCCATGTCCTCGATGTTTTTCACCACAAGGGAAGCCGTGGCGGAGCCGTTTTCGCTCACCGGCACCACCACAGAGGAGCCGGATGAAGCGCCGCCGATATGATCACTGAGCTTCGACTGATCAACGGTAACGGTAGTCGTGTCACCGGATTTCTTCTCCGCGCCGATGTTCTCGGTTTTTCCGTCTACAATGACTGGTGCACCGGTACCGGAGGTCGAGCTTCCGCTACCGGAACCTGTGCCGTCACCGGAGGACACAGCGCTTGTCGTGACGGCAAGCACCGTGCTGACGGTGCCGGGAAGCGTCGTGGCGGTGGCCTTGATCCGGGCCACAAAGCTGTATGCGGTGCTGCTGCTCAGGCCGAAAAAGCTGTTGCTGTCCTGCCAGGTCACGCCGCCGTCCTTGGAATATTCATAGCCAGTCACATCGGTCAGCGTCACACTGCCGGAGGTCTTGCTTAGAAGAGTCGGAGCGCTGGACGCCGCCGGAGCCTCAATGGTGATAACGGTGCGTTCATTTGTCGTTTCGTCCGTCTGGCGAACCTTGACGGCACCCGCTGAAAAAACGACGTCGGAAGTGTCCGGAGCGGTACAAATTGTCCAGACGCCGTCAGCAACTTGGTATTCCATGTTTGCCGTGGTGCCGGTGAGCTTTCCGGCGGCTACATCACAGCCCACGCCGGTCAAATTGAGGGAGCTGGTGGCGCCCCACGCCGTTGCCGTGATGGCGATGGTTTTCGACCCAGTGGTCTGGCTCTGCGAGCCCTTGGAAACGGTGACCGTAAAGACGTAGCTGCCGTTTGTCCCGTCCGCGTCTGTGGAGGTTCCCGCGGTAGGCGCGGTGTAGGTGCCGGTAACCGTAACCGTAACGCTGCTGTCGTTCACCGCTGTCTCCGCAATGCCTTTTATATATGTCTGTACGGCAGCCTCAGTCGTGCAGGCCGCCTGAGTGGTATCCGCGTAGGTTGCGCCCGCTGCCGCCGTTTCCGCCGCTGCGACTGTCGCGATATCCGGGTCCGGCACTGCAAACACCGCCGAGCCGTCGGTTGTGACAGTTGCGGCATAAGTCGTGCCGTCATAGGTGGCGGTTGCCGCGCCCTCGGGGAGATAGACATAGACCTTGCCGCTGCCGCTGTCAAGGATGCTCTTTGCATCTGTCATGCCATATGTGTAATTGCTTCCGCCGCTGGTAAAGGTCATGGCGCTGACGTCCGTGCCGCCAGCCGTGTCGTTTGGCACAGTGAAGGTGGTTTTATAGACGCTTATGCCGTCGCTGTTTGTTGGCGTTGCGCCGATGCTGCTCGCGTTTACATTCCCGCCGCTGATGACGATGTTGCTGGCGCTGCCTAGATAGCCGCCGCCGATGTAGCTCGCGTTTACATTGCCGCCGCTGATGACGATGTTGCTGCCGATGCCATAAGCGCCGCCGCCGATGCCAGCGCCATCGAAGCCGCCTTTGGCGGTGACGGTACCGCCGCTGATGACGATGTTGCTGGCGCTGCCGCTTATGCCGCCGCCGATGCCAGCAGCATAGAAGCCGCCATTGGCGTTAAGGGTACCGTTCCCGGAGATGGTCAGCATGGTGCCTGCCGCCGTGGTGTCCTTTTGCAGGCCGGCGCGAGAAAATCCGCTCTTGAGGGTATTCGTTGCGCCGTCCGCAAGAATGAGATTTACCTCGCCGGCGGTGCTTGCAATGTCGAACGCCGCGCCGTCTGCGCTGCTCAAATCGATGTTCACGCCGGCGAGGGTGATGTTCGCTCCAGCTGACGAGCTGACCACGATTTTATCGGTAGTCGCCGTAGCCGGATCTGTGTTTGCAATGGCAATTTCCGTATTTGTTAAAATAGTCAGAGTGTTGCTTGCATAGGAGTAATCCATTCCATATGTCCCGCCCGTGACGGTGAACGCGCCTGTGCCCGCCGCCAGTGCAACTGTGGGCAGCAGGGTCAACACCATGCATGCTGTCAGCAGAATGCTTAAAAGTCTCTTTTTCATTCGTTCTCTTCCTCCTGTTTTATCGGCTTATATCTGCATACGCCGTTTTGGGTGGGATGCTCGGTGAAAATTCCGAAGTCTCCATACTTGCAGTACCAGCACTCTCGGGCGGAGAACAGCCGGTCGGCATCCTGTTCGAAAGCGTCGCAGAAGTCATTACGCGCGATTTCGAGTCTGCCGTCCGCCAATGCTCGCTCCTCGGTTCTGTCACTAGGTTCTCTCATCTTCAAAATCACTCCCTCAAAGCTAATTTCTTAGCATGAATTATACAAAAAAACCACGGCCGAAAACCGGCCGTGGCGTAATTGCACGATATTTGGCGTAAATGTCGAGTTCTGTCGGATTCTTCAGGCTTGCAGCGACAGGTGGAGCAAAACGCGCGTCCTGAAAATACCCTTTTCAGCGGCATATTCAACCATACCGTTGTACCTTTCTGCGGTGTAGGCAATGCTCTTAGTCCCGGTCCCGCCGCCGGGTTTCTCCGATTTCGGGAAGCCGCTTTCAAAGACGATGTTATCCGCGCAGGCGTTTTCAAATACGATGTAAAGCTTTCCGGCTCCGTTATAAACGGAATAAGCGATATTTACGGCGATAAATCTCACCGTGCCTTCAGGTGTACGCAGACAGCCCTCTACGGCATTTTCAAAGGAGTTGGCAAGAATGCCAGCCAGCGCGACCTCGTCCATCGGAAGATTGGCGGGAAGGCTCGCGTGTATTTCGGTTTTGATGCTGCTCTCCCTTGCCCGAGCCGCCCATCTTGACAGGATGGCATTCGCCGCAGGATGCTCGCAAACGTCCGACAGAACTGCGCTTTCCGTCCTCCGTGTCTGTGCAGTCAGATAAGACACGGCTTCCTGCGTTTTTCCGCCCTCCAGCATCACTAATAACGTGTCGTAGTGATGGCGAAGATCATGGCGATCACGGCGGGCAGCATTGACGGCATTTTTCTGCTCCTCCAGCTGTTCCTCCCAAAACTTATTTTGCTGAGCAAGGATTCTTTCCCGCTCCTGAGCCTCATATTTTCCCACAATTGCACTGATTGATCGAAAGATCAGCCAGTAGACACTGAAAAACACCAGATAAGAGCTTGCGACGAGATACCAGCGGTTGTCCGCCTCATGCCAGTAAAAACGCGGGCAATATAGAATAACGGCCTCCATAACGTAGAAGAAGAAGGCGGCCAGAGTGATGAATTGCCACTCTTTTCCCAGAATCTCCACCAGTCTGTGGAAGCGAGGACGCAGATATTTGAAATTGAAAAACAAAAGCGCGCCGAACAGCACAGTTCGGAAGATAAAATACTGAATCTGATAGCTGAGCGGCGAGGCATACGGGACGCATACATCCGAAAGGTAGCATATGCCAAGGTACAAATTGAACATAGTAAACATGACAAAAAGAGATACCACCCATTTGTCCGCGGAACAGATGAGAAGCAGAATCAGACACAGCCCGATTTCGACGGGGATAATCAGGCGTTCCGTCAGCTCCTGCCCATACACAAAAAGGAAGGCGCAATAGGCAAAGGCCACCGCAATATAAATGACAACGGTAATTGCAATTCGTTTCTTTTTCGGCGCTTTCAGCTTGATCAGCGAAAAGAAAAACAGGCCGATGTAAGCCGCCGTCTGTAAAAAACGAAGGACCACCAACACAACTATCAGTATAAGCATAAGGCTCCCTCCTTTCAGCGGCTGCAGCTGTAATCCATGTACAGTTTTCTAAGTTCCATGTATTTTCGGCTGAGAATCGGAATTCTGGCTCCGGTGGAGAAAGCGACGTTCCTGGATGTAAGCTCAACGATATAGTCCATATTTATGATATAGGTACTGCCGCATTTGTAAAAACGCGGTTCTTCTTCCAACAATTCGAATAGCTCGCTTGAGGATTTGCGAACACTGATTACTTTGCCATCTGACAAATATAATTTCTGAACATGGTTATCTGTTTCGGCGTATACCAGCTTATTCAAATCCACACGGCTGATGCCCTCCGTTGATTTGATTGTAATACAAATCTCGTCTTTTTTTATGAACTTATCCATCACCTTGTCAAGCGCTGCAAAGAATTCTTTTTCGGAATAAGGCTTAACCAGATAATGTGCGGCATCCAGTGAAAAAGCGTCTATCGCGTGGTCACGCGAGGTGGTAAGAAAGATAATCTGGCACTTGTCACCCATAGCTCGCAATTCCCGCGCCGCCTCCGTACCGATAATGCCCGGCATATAGATATCAAGCAGCAGCACATCAAAGCCGCCCTTTTCCGCCACATGAGTAAGCAGTTCCAGAGGGGCGGAGAAGAAATCCGTTTTTATTTCATCGTGCATATGCTCACAGGCGTATTTCTTTAGCAGACTGCCAGCACGTTCAAGCTCCTGTGGCATATCATCGCAGATGGCAATGTGCAGCATGGGGTTCACCTCCTCAGTGGACTATGGAATATTTTATCATGTACCGCAAACCTTGTCGAGAGCGGGTGAATCGGGCCATTATTCTGTTATGTATTCGCTGATGATTTCCAGTTCTTTTGCCTGGTTGTCGCAAACAGCAATACGCAGCATGGCGATCACCTTCTGCATGGGGATATAAGCAGTTCACCATTTTTCATTTTAATTGTCGAGAATAGAAGAATTACGTCCGAGTAAATGGGTGTGGCGGCTACCGTAGAGCGGATAGGCCTTCAAGCCTGCAAGAACCTTGCCCCGATTCATGGCGTTGAGCAGCGAGATATCCATGCCGAAAAGCTCAATATCGGCAGCCATCAGGTCTGCGCCTTGGTCATGATACATGATGCCCTCGCCGGGGCTGATTGGGTTTCTCGTTTAGCACCTTTTGCGCTTATTGCGATTCAGTTTAGTTCGTTACGTGAAAGTCTGCAAGGATTTCAACCTGCTTAATCGAATGTTCACGATAAGGGATAGCTGGCAGTTTTTATATCGGACGTCTCGCTCCAAAAGCGCCTTGCCGGGACAATTACTCTCTCATTGTAAAAAAACAAGCGCAAACGTGAAACACCCGTCGTCAATTACATCTACGCTTTTTAGAGCACTAAAAGGGCGCTTCATCTTTTTCAAGAGAAACGCCCTCGGTTGATGAGCAATCAAAACTCAAAAGCATGGCTGCTCATACGATATTCAGTTTTTGTCGCTAACGTAACACCTCCCTGGTTATGACGGTTTTCGCAAGCTTCTTTTTCATTATGGAAAAGGATGAAAAAGCAGGCGGCAAATCCTCAAGCCCTTGATATATCGGGCTTTTCCGGTTTGTCGTAATTATACCGTACGGGCACACCTTCGCCACGCTGTCCCTGCAAAACGGCATGGATGTAAAGACACTCTCTGCTATGCTGGGCCATGTGTCGGCGGCCACCACGCTTGACATTTACACCCATATCACGGACGATATGCGCCAGTCCGCCGCCGCCAACATCGACCGGGGCATCGGCAAGGTGGAGCCAAAGCAGGACGATCCGGCGGCTACTCCCGCTCAGCCGCAAGCGCCGCGGATGACCGATTTCAAACCCTACCTGGGCCGCAAGCGCAAGCCCGGCACCGGCTGTATCAGCGAGATTAACGACCACCTGTTTGAGGGACGCTACTCGCCGGTGTGGCCGGATGGTAAGAAGCATGCCAGGAATGTATACGCCCATACCCGTGAGGAATGCGAGAAGAAGCTGGAGAAGCTGATCGTGCAGATGAAGAAAGAGATTGCTAAAGCTAAAGCGAAAGAAGCATTTGTGTAGAAAAAAGTGTAAGATGGTACGGCTTTCTTAAGCTAAAAGTTCATGCTATAAAGATCGGATAATACAAAAGACAAAATTGACAGAATCATAGCTCGATGGTATCATAAAATAGATTGTGAAATTTTTCTATAAGGGAGGTTGTGGAACTATGCCCTCAGCTATTGAACTGTTCTCAGGCTGTGGTGGATTATCATCAGGATTAATAGCTGCAGGGTTTGATATCCTATCCGCAGTTGAGATTAACCAGATTGCCGCAGATACATATCGATTAAACCATCCCAATGTTAATTTAATTGTTGATGATGTCCGTAATGTAACAGCAGCCTCACTTCTTCGCCAGCACAATTTAAGGATTGGAGAATTGGACTTACTTGCGGGTTGTAGCCCTTGTCAAGGCTTTTCTCGCTTACGCAAAGGAGAGAGCGGAAGCACAGATCCCCGCAATCAACTGGTACTTGAATTCCTTAGGTTAGTCCGTGGTCTTCGCCCTAAAACTATCTTTATGGAAAATGTTCCGGGACTGATTAACACTGAATATGGAAAGAAGCTTTTTGATAAAATTTTGCCTGAATTGACACGCTTGGGATATGCTGTTGACTATAAAATAGTTGATACGGCAGATTATGGTGTTCCTCAATTTAGAAGGCGCTTTGTTCTATTGGGTTCCAGATATAAAAGGCACCCTATAGAGTTACCAGAAACGACACACGCTTCACCAAATGTAAACATAGCACAGCACAAACTCCCATGGAACACGGTACGTATAGCACTTAACGGTACGCCCGTATTGGAAAACGGCGCGACAGATCCCAATATACCGCTTCATACGTGTAGTAGAGTTGGTGAGCTGAATATGAGAAGAATTCAAGCTGTTCCACATAATGGTGGTAGTCGTTCTTCATTTCCGCCAGATTTAGTTTTGAAATGCCATCAGGATTATCCAAACGGCTTTCGAGATGTTTATGGCAGAATGCATTGGGATCAGCCATCACCCACTATAACTGGCGGATGCACTAATATTACCAGAGGAAGATTTATACATCCGAACCAAGATCGAGGAATTAGCCTGTATGAAGCGGCTAAATTGCAAACATTTCCAGACAATTATATATTTTCGGGAAATTTTGGAGAAAAGTCACTTCAAATAGGAAATGCAGTTCCTGTTCGCTTGGCTCAAGTTATGGGGACACAACTCATACAATGCTTAAATGAGATAAACGGACAAGCATAATGCTTGTCCGTTTATCTCATTTAAGCTAAATATCGTTATTAATCGGATTTACACTTATGGACACCTTGAGGTCAGAATGATATTCAAGCACGCCGTCTACGCTCTCGGCTGCAAACCGAATGTACTGTCGTGGTGTCCAATTCCTATCACAATAAATTATACCAACATTCATTTTATATACACGGCAAATATTGACAAGATATGCAGATGCGGCATCTGACCGCTTAATTTCATCCGGAATATCAAGAATATCCTGTACAAACACGACAGGAATACCGCCGGGACCATCCTGTGACAGAATTGGGTCGAGCAGAAAACCATCATTCAGCAAATCGGTTTGTATGTTTTTAAGGAACATTCCCGTAGCGGCTTCGAGAGAATGCGGATTTATCAACGCCGCTAATTCTGATGTGTGCTCCACTTCAAAAATATATTTTGCTATATTAATAATATTTGATGTTCTTTTTACTTCCCAGTAGCATTCGTATAGCTTATCTACGGTTAAGCACATTGTCTCTTTTCCGTTTTTATATGTACAGTTAACATTATTACAATGAATTTCGTAGGTGGTATGTGCACCGATGTTGCGCCAGTCATGTATATATACCTTTTTGGAACCGATTTGAAAAAGATTTGCCAATTTTGGATCAGATGATAATGTTCGCACAGCTGTTCCAAAACTAACTTCATCCTTTGGTGCAGCATCCTCACTATGCACCAAATTCCACAATGCAAATAACTCGAAAACAATATGCTGAATACTGAATTCAATTGTTTTATCGATGCAATCAATTATCAGCGGAACAGCACTATACAAATCGCCTGGAATATCTTTCCGTGAATATATGAGAGAGCCTTTTCTCGTATGCATAAAGCTTTCTTTTTGCAAAAACTCATGCCTATCGGAATCAATAATTATAAGCGTTTTTTCGGGAGACACTTTATAAGTCTGTCGATATAAATTCAAAACGGAGAATAATCCTTCACGAAAAATATGATCATTTAGACAAGTATAACTTCGAATAATATTATATGCAGATATGAGCTGAAACGGCGTTGCATAATTTGAAAGCGCCTGTGTATCGGCAAAAAAAGGACTTAGTACTGACCGAGCGGTATCAAGGAACTCGTCCTTCTTGCCTATCGAAACAGCCACAAACATTTGACGATTAATTCTATCCATATACATACTCTCATTCTTGCCATATCAAAAAAAGCAAAAACATATAACATTTAATATGTGCCTGATTTTAATAGCCTACAGTTTTCTCCGGGCCTCTTTCAGTTAATGTTCCTGATTCGGCGGGAACTCTACCGCGCCCCTCGCAAAGGTGGTCTTGCAGCCACTGGCATTTGGCCTCCACGCCCGGATGGGGCTTTTTGCGGATGATGCAGCGGAGGTGCTCGCAAGGCAGATTTTCCGCCGCCAAGGCTCTTCAATAGTGTTCTCCCTTCGCAATTCGGCCACCCTTTATATCAATATTCCGTCGCAGTGGTCCATCTCGTGCTGGATGATCTGGGCGGGAAAGCCGGTAAAGGTTTTGATCCGCGTCTGGAATTCCCGGTTCTGGTACCATACCTTAATGGACTTCCCGGCGTTTCGTCTTGCGTGTGCCGTCGAGGGATAGACAGCCCTCCTCTGTCTCGTAGGGGCCGGACTTTTTGAGAATCTCCGGGTTGAACAGTACCAGATATTCCCCGTCGTTGTCGAAAGCAATGATGCGGCGGGCAACGCCGATCATGTTGGCCGCCATGCCCACGCAGCCATCTTTGTGCGCAATCAGCGTCTCCAGCAGACCGTCCGCAACGCCAATGTCCTCCGGCGTCGCCGGGGCAGAGGGCTGCGAAAGAAAAATAATGTCCCGCATGATCTCACGAACCATGGTAAAACCTCCAGAAACCTTTTTTCCATCATACCATGCTTTTCCGCTCATTTACAGTTCCTTTTCTCGCGCTTGCAAATGTCGACGATCCGTCCTATACTGATTATATGACAAAGCCATCGGCTTTTTCAAATTCATTTCAAGGAGAACTGCTGTTTGAAGAACAACACCTTGGAGCGTGTCGGCTGACCGGGAGGTTTGCCGAACGACTCAAGCCTCCCAAAATTGACATTCATCAACTTTTGGAGGAAAACCATGAAAAACGACATGACCATCAGAATCGAAACCCCAGACGACTATGCCGCAACCGAGGACCTGACCCGCGAGGCGTTCTGGAACGTCTACCGCCCCGGCTGCCTCGAGCACTATGTCCTGCACCGCTTTCGCGGCAAAGTGGGCTTTGTCCCCGAGCTGAGCTTGGTGATGGAGCTGGACGGAAAGCTCATCGGCCATGTGATGTACGTCCGGTCGGAAATCCATGCCGACGACGGCAGAAGTATCCCCGTCATGACCTTCGGTCCCATCAGCATCGCCCCGGAATATAAGCGGCAGGGCTACGGAACCATCCTGCTGCGTGAATCCATGCGCCGGGCGGAAGCTCTGGGCGTAGGCGCTCTCGCCATCGAGGGCAACATTGGCTTCTACGGAAAATCCGGCTTTGTCGTGGCAAGTACTAAAGGCATCCATTATGCCGCCGAGCCGCAGGACGCGGAAGTACCGTATTTCCTGATCCGCGAGCTCGTACCCGGCTTCCTCGACGGCGTCACCGGCACCTATCTGGACCCGGAGGGCTATTTTGTGGATGAGGCGGAGGCGGAGCGTTTTGACGCCCAGTTCCCGCCCAAAGAGAAGCAAAAGCTGCCCGGTCAATTGTTCTAAATTATCAGCAAAGGCACGGAAGCGGAGTCATCACTCCATTTCCGTGCCTTTCGTCTGTCATAGGCTTTTGAGTTTTCGGGCTTGCGTGTCACCGGGTTCAGTGCGGCCCTGCGCATTGCGCTTTCGCTGCTCTTTCTTGGAGAGCTTTTCATATCTTGGTATGAATACTTCAGCACCGATAAGCCTGAACATTTCTTTGCCCTCATGCAAACACTGCCATCCTCAAATCCTGCGCCGCAATAAACAAAGAAACAACCGGCTTCGATTTTTCTCGAAACTGGCAGCAAGCACAAGCAAAAATTCTAATTTTTTAATGAAAAGTCCGCTGAAATCAACAATTTCAGCGGACTTTTGGTCGGAGGTATAGGACTTGGAGAAATTCAGTAATATCAATGGTTATCGGGCGATTGGCAAGCAGTGTTTACTTTTGCTACAACCTTTTTCAACAGTACGGCTGACATTACACCGACGATAGCTTCCGTTATTGGCATTGTCCACCAAATGGCATTGCCTCCAGTTATCATAGGCAGGCACAGTATAATAATGCTGCTGACCAATAAGCCTCTAAAGATTGAAAGTATAGTGGATATTTTGGACTTCATAATTGATTGAAAATAGTAACTAATGAAAATATTGAAGTAAAGCAGAACAAAGGAACAGAAGTAGATCCGAAGCCCAAAGTTTGCAATCTCCAAAACTTCCGGTGTAGCATCCATAAAGAGCTTTGTAATCTGGCTCAAAAACAAAATAGTAAACGCTGCGGATACAAATCCAAAGATACCCGTAATTGTAATTCCAATTCGAATTGTTTCGTTAATACGTCCGAAACATTTGGCACCATAGTTTACTGAAATGATTGGCTGTGATGCGTTTCCTATACCGTAGGCAACCGTCTGTACAATTAACGCTACGCTGTTTGCCACGCCATATACTGCCAACGCAGCCGTTCCAAGATAACGCATAATCTGGGTATTGAATAGCACGGCAAGAACGCCAAAGCACAGGTCTGTAATAAAGGCAGAAAAACCAATTGCCGTAACCTTCATTATTTTACGCGGGAGATTAATTGGTTTTACAATACGAAGCGTGTTATTTTGGGAAGTGAAATGTGTGAGCATGATGACAACGCTGATTATCTGACCAAGGCAGGTCGCAAGCGCGGCGCCGGAGATTCCCATATTCAGCGTGAAGGTGAAGAAAACATCCCCGAAGATGTTGAAAATTCCACCCGCCACCACTGCGGAACCCGCTCTGTTCGGAGCGTTGTCATTACGGAGAAACGCACCCAGAAACATTCCCAAAGGAAACAACGGCACTACATATTTTAAATATGACACATATTGCTCAGCAAGAGGCAGTAATATTTCATCCGCACCAAAAAAGGTAAGTAGCTGCCTGTGGAAGAAAAAGATAATTCCCCAAAGAACGACTATGACCGCACAAATTCCGATCAGGGAAGAAGTAAACCAGCTATTTGCACTTTCCATTTCATTTTTTCCTCTCGCATTGCTCATCAAGACAGAGCCACCTATGCCGAAAAGGATACCAACGCAACAGAAAAAGGTCCAAAGCGGAGACAAAATTGCTAAAGCAGCGGTTCCGTTTGGCCCCGCATACTGTCCAACACAGACCATATCAATAACAGTGTAAATACTGGTAACCAAACCGCCAAAAATACATGGCAACAAGTACTTCCTATATAATTTTGAAATCTTTTCTTGCGTTATGTCCATTCTATAACCCCCATAAAAAAGGTGCACCCGGTTTAACATAACCGAGCGCACTCGACACCTTATCTGATACTGCAATTACGATTGCATATCCTCTGGTGAGTATTTAAATTATACCATATAATTATATCATTTTCAATAAATCCTGTCACTCGATTTTGCTTTCGAGTGTAATAATGGGACTTTCTAAACTTTCCAAGTAGCAAACCCGCATGAATGCAGGCATAGCAAAAGACCGCCGACAAATGCCGACGGTCTCTCCAATGGTCCGAGTGACAGGGTTCGAACCTGCGGCCTGATGGTCCCAAACCACCCGCGCTACCAACTGCGCTACACCCGGATATTCACTTTTTCGGTTTCTGGAAATTTCACTGTCTGTGGTCAAAGCTGTGGTCAAATGCAATTTGGGGGTACTTTTCAATGGACGGTCAAATCCCGAAATTGCCCGTGTTCCAAGGGCTTCCGGGGGCTTCCGGCGTTTCGGTTTTACTCGGCTCGGATACCGGCACGGCACTCCCAAAACCACCCGCGCTACCAACTGCGCTAAATCCAGAAATATAAAATTTTCTCCTTTCGCGTATGCTTCCAAGCCACCTGTACAGCTAACTAACGGAGTTCGGGAGATGCTCTTGCGGCGGCTCAACATGGTAGGTTGAATTTGTGCTATGGCTCAAAAAATATGCACATCCTGAAACACTTAAAGTATTATACACGGAACTAAACATAAAGTCAATCCGATGGGGGCACTTGTTAAGACTTTGGGCATATACAAAAATTGCAATGGAATTAGGCGCGGACAACTTATACGGCGAATCAATGAGTGCGATTTTAAGGAGCGCTACGCCCCGGAAAAGTCAGGGCGCAAATACCGGGATAACTTCCGCGTCAAAGGTCCAGACCTCAAATTTAACCATGACCATGTTTTTGCTTGAATATATGGATTGCAAGATCATTGGTGAAAATGCTTCTGGCGGCGTCTCCGGAGCACCTGCATGAAAAGGACCAGCCCAGCGCAAAACAGTCGTCTCCCGAAGAGAACGCATTGAGCGCCGCCCACCTCAATTTGCAGGGTTCCTGTTATTTACAGGCTGGTGTTGCGGTTTGCTGCCCACCGGCCATTTTGCCCGCTGCCGGCTCCAAAGCGGGGATTGCCTTCTCCTGCGTTTGGCCGAAAGGCAAGAACAGATACTCCGCAAATCTTCGGAATCGGATAAATCCGCTAAGAAGCTCTCTAATGAGCTTCTTAGCGGATTTTCTGCAAAGGCGCTTTTATTTCTGCGAAGAAACAGGCGCTTTTTTAAGATAGGCTTTTTCTTTAGGCGGCAGTGCTTTCCGAACTGCCAGTTGTGCCGGACTGCGTGCCGGTCGTCCCACCAGGGCGCCGGCCGCCCATGCTGCCGCCAAAGCCCTGGGTGGCTCCAGTGCCGGTTTCGGCGGTGGCGGTGGCAGCCTCTGCGCCGTCAATGTACAGTGTGTAGGTCTCGCCTTCTACCAGTGGTTCTGCGCCGAAGACTATGGAGTTGGCGGCTTTCACGCCGGTGGCGGAGTAGAGAACGTTGCCGTCGCTGTCTTTGATGACGATTGCACTTCCCTCGGTAATGACAAATTCAGAGGTGGACGCATCGACGGTTTCGTTCGTCATACCGCCCATGCCGGTGGTGCCAAATGCAACATAGGTACCGGTGGAAGGTGTCTGGGCCATACCCGTGGTACCTACCGCCAGGAAGGTTCCGCCGTCATAGGTGCAGGAGCCGTCATAGTCCAGCGCGGCATCGCCGTTGTTGGAGGCACCATAGAACTCGGTGACGCCGCCGTGGAAATTGATGTCGCCGTTGGAATCCAGAGCGTCGCCGTGGGCATTTACGTACCAGTTGCCGCCCCAGATATCCAGAGTGAAGCCGTAACTGCTGTCCAGATCCCCGTTTGCGGCATTGATGCCGTCATCACTGGCCGCCATGGAGCCGCTGCCGGAGTATAGGGTTACGGTTGCGCCCTCGAATCCTTCATAGGAGGCGGTTATGGTAATGTCCGGGCCGTTCTCCGCGTTCTGAACACCCACCACCAGCGCCTCGTCGGCATGGACACCGTCGTCGCCCGAGGAGAGGGTATAGGTTCCGGACACCAGCGTGACATTGGCCGCATGGAAGGCGTCGTCGGCACAGTCAAGAGTGAAGCTCCCGCCGTTGACGGTGAGGGTGCCGCCGGATTTCAGGCCGTCGTTCCCGGCGTTGAGCGTGAGGACACCGCTGTTCACAACCACGGAGCCATCGGAGGTTAGGGCATTATCAGTTGCGTTGACGTTCAGCGTCAGGTCGGAGACGGTGACGGACGCTCCTGTACCGCCCTTGATGCCGTTTTTGCAGGTGCCCTCAATGTTCAGCGTACCGCTTCCGGTGAGGTTCAGGGACGCGTTGCTCTTCACTTTAATTACCGCCCCCTCAAAGGAGTCGCTTGTGTCCTCGGTGGAAGCGTCCTCCGTGTTGGTCAGGGTGCTCTCCCCCTGAGCCTCGATGGTGACGGAGGAGGACTTGTTACAGGAGATGGGGGCGGTTTCAGAGCTGGTCAGCGTGAGATCGTCCAACACCAGAGTTACGCCGGTGACCTCTTTTTTCACGGTGACGCTGCCCTCGGTGCAGGAACCGGTAAGGGTATAGGTACCCGCCGCGTTGATGGTCAGGTCCGTGCCGTCGATCTCATAGCCCGTACCCTCGCTGGCGGCGGTGACGGAGGTGTCGGAAAAGGTGAAAACATTGTTGTTGCCGGGAGCGGAGACGCAGGCGGGCAGCAGTACCCCAAGAAAAATCAGGATCAGGGCCGCAGCCAGAATCGCCAGAAGATACTTTTTAAAATTAGTAACCGTCAAAGCAATTCCTCCTCATAATTACAAAATATCTTTTGCGGTGGATATGCGCCCGCAGCTGATATCCAGATTTCCGTTGCGGCACCGCAGGTGGTCGATAAATTCCTTTTCACTGGCGGTGTTCTTCAGCTGAATGCGATAGTGGAGGCAATAGAGGCTGCCAAGATTTGTGGTCTTCACGTTTATCAAAGCGGAATCGCTGGTATACTGGTCCATCAGATCGTCGAAGAGGCTGGAGTAGTCCAGACTTTCAGGAATGGTGATTTTCAGGTCCCGATCAGATTCAACGACGGCGGGGGAGAGGCTCTTCATCATCAGCATAACCACGCAGACGATCACCGCCGCGAAGACGCCCAGAGTGAGATACCCCATGCCGCAGGCAAGGCCAACGGTCATCGCCAGAAAAATAGCGGTGATGTCCCGCGCGGTACCGGGGGCGGAGCGGAAGCGAACCAGACTGAACGCTCCCGCCACGGCGACACCTGCGCCCAGATTTCCGTTGACCAGCAGGATCACCACCTGCACCAGAAAGGGCAGCAGCGTCAGAGCACCGCCCATGGTGCCGCTGGTCCCGACGGCCTTTCGGTAGCACAGGGCAATCAGTCCGCCCAGCAGCAAGGAGACCGCCGAAGCCGCCAGAAACGCGGCCAGGGGAATGGAGTCTCCATAAATGGATGCAAATAGTCCTTCAAGCATATCGTTTTATCCTCAATTCAGTTAGTTGCTGCCGCAGCCAGGTCTGATAGGCGGCGCCGTATTTGGAAAAGCTGACGGGAAAAATGCCGAGCTCCGAGAGCGCGTCCGCAAGACACAAAGGCATGGCGTTTGGAATTTTGATCTCAAGCAGCCGCTCACCGGGCTGCAGCAGGTCCTGCCCCCAAGCCCCCTCGGCCAGATCCAGATGGTCCACCCGCCAGAAAATGTCCCGGTCGAAGGTCATACGGAGATTTTTGTCCTCGCGGCCCCGCAGGGATACCCGATTGTATGAGAGAAACATTGCGGGGGAGAGGTCCTTGTAAAACCGCAGGAACCAGTCAAGCTCCCGGAAGATCTGGCTGTCGCCCCCGGGGCCCTCTCCGGCCAGGTAATCCAACGCCTGCCCGTAGGGCAGGTCCGCCCGGCGCTTGTAAACTACGCCGTCCACTTTTTTCTTGATCTCCACAAAGGACTGGGAATCCTCTTCCGGGACATTGTAGCACCGCAGGCGGAGTTTTTCCTTGTACTTGGGCTTTGCCAGCGAGGTTCGGATCAGCCGGAAATCCGGCGTGTCATAGTAAAGATTTGAAATGGTGCTCTTGAAAAAGTCGTCGGGAACCATATATTGTTCCAAGACAGGAATCAAGGCCCGATACTGCGCCGCAGTGAGCATGAACTTTACTTCCACGCGGCGGAATACACTTTGATAACCGCTCATATCGTTCTCCTTTTTATTTGTCCACGGGGCCGCGGCCCCTCGTTTGGTATGGCGTCAGTATAAAAGGCCGGCCTTGATGAAAGATTGAAAATTGTTAAAGGCAGGTAAAATTTCAAAAGAAATTTTACCTGCCTGAAAATGCCCGAAAATCAACGGCTTTATTTATTTAACGCCAGCGTCTTTTCGTATGCCGCAATGACCGCGCCCATTGCCGCCGCGCGGAATCCGCCTTGTTCCAGTACCCGGACACCCTGAATAGTGGTTCCGCCCGGCGAGCACACCGCGTCCTTCAGCACGCTGGGGTGCTTCCCGCCCTTCTGTTGGAGGAGGGCGGAGCCAATCACCATCTGCGCCGCCAGTTCCATGGCCGCCGTCCGGGAAAGACCGCAGGCCACGCCGCCGTCCGCCAGGGCCTCGAGAAACAGATCCACATAGGCCGGACCGCAGCCGGAGACCGCGCTGCCCGCGTCGATCAGACGCTCCGGCAGAGCCATAAATTTTCCCGCGCCCGCCATGTCGGAGAGAAAGGTCTTCTCATCTTCCTCATCAACCTCCGCGCCGCAGGTGTAAAGCGTCATGCCCTCCCCGATGGAGCAGGGGGTGTTGGGCATGATGCGGATAACGGGATACGTACCCCCGGCCATTTGCTGGATTTTGGCGATGGTCAGGCCCGCAGCCATGGTCACCAGAACAAATCGGGTCTTCCGTTTGGCTAAGATAGGCCCGATCTGCGTCAAAAGCCCCTCCATCATCTGGGGCTTGACGCCCAGAAAGATAAAGTCGGCGTTTTCGGTGATGGCTCTGTTGTCGGAAACCCGGCAGCCCAACTCCGCCGCCAACGCTTTGGCCTTTGCAGGCGTACGGTTCGCCAGAAAGACCCCGCCCGGTTCCGCAGTGCGGCAGACTGCCCGCGCCAGCGCGCCGCCCATATTGCCAACGCCAATAAATCCATAAGTTGCCATGTTTATTCTGCCTTTCATTCTGTCATTTCATTTCCCCGTATCCGGCGGCATAAGCGGGGCCCGCCCAAAAGCTGCAAAGAGCCATGGGACGCGCCGAGCACCGAGCACCAAGCTGACCCGGATACAGGCTGGACACATCGCCCTCGCTATTCCCGAATCTGGCCCTCGCCGTAGATTATGTATTTACAGCTGGTCAGTTCCTCAAGGCCCATGGGGCCGCGGGCGTGCATCTTCTGCGTGGAAATGCCAATCTCTGCACCCAGACCGAACTCGCCGCCATCGGTGAACCGGGTGGAGGCGTTGACATAGACCGCTGCGGCATCCACCGCGTCCAGAAAGTGCTGGGCGGTGAAATAGTTCTTTGTGATAATGGATTCGGAGTGACCGGTGCCGTGGGCGTTAATAAAATCAATGGCCTCCGCCGCGTTTTTCACCACATGGACCGCAAGGATATAGTCATCGTACTCCGCGCCCCAGTCGGACTCCTGAGCAGCGATCCCGTCTCTGCCCACAAGGGCCAGAGCCGCCTTGTCGCACCGCAGCTCCACGTTTTTCGTCTTCAGCAGCGGGACGGCTTTTGCAAAAAAGTCCGCCGCGATATTCTCCGCCACCAGCACACACTCTGCCGCGTTGCATACGGAGGGACGGGAGCATTTCGCGTTGTACAGAATCTTCGCGCCCATGTCGAGATCGGCCTCGCTGTCGATGTAGACGTGGCACACGCCCTCCCCGGTACGGATGACGGGTACGCTGGCGTTTTGGGCGACGGAGCGGATCAGGTTCGCGCCGCCCCTGGGAATCAGCACGTCCACATATGCCGACAGGTGCATCAGCTCATTGGCGGTCTCATGCCTGGTGTCCTGAACCAGGCAGATGCAGTCCGCGGGCAGGCCCGCGCTCTCCAGCGCCCCGCGCATCAGCTCCGCCACGGTGCGGTTGGAGCGGATGGCCTCCTTCCCGCCCCGCAAAATGCAGGCGTTACCGGATTTGAGACACAGCGCCGCCGCATCCACGGTAACATTGGGCCGTGCCTCGTAGATGATGGCGATGACGCCCAGAGGGACCCGCCGCCGTCCGATAATCAGCCCGTTGGGCCGTGTCTCCATTTTAGTGATCGTGCCGATGGGGTCGGGGAGCGCCGCCACCTGACGGACGCCGTCCACAATGCCCGCAATGCGCTCCTTTGTCAAGGCCAGCCGGTCCAGCATGGCCGGACGCATTCCGGCTTCCTTCGCAGCGGCTACGTCCTCCGCGTTGGCGGAGAGCCACTCGTTCTGCTTTTCCGTGAGGACTTTGGCGATGGCCTCCAGCGCCGCGTTTTTCTTTACGGTGCCCGCAATCGCCAGCACCCGCCCGGCGGACTTAGCCAGCTTGCCCTGCTGCTCTAAGACAGTCATATCCCGCGCCTCCTTATTTCGTCGCCAGGAATCGGGTTCCGATATCCTGACCGTCTACAATGCCGTACAGGTCCTCTGTCCGCTGGCCGTTGGTGATGACCATATCGCACCCGGCGTCCATCGTAATCCGCGCCGCGGAGAGCTTGGTGGCCATGCCGCCGGTACCGCGCCAGGAGCCGGCGCCGCCGGCCATATCCAGAATTTCCGGGGTCAGAGCTTCCACACGGTGAATGAGCCGCGCCTCCGGGTGAGAATGGGGGTCCGCGTCGTACAGTCCGTCAATATCCGAAATCAGGATCAGAAGACCGGCCCGGCACAGACGGGCCACGATGGCGGACAGCGTGTCGTTGTCGCCCAGAACCTTATGCTGCCCAGTCTCGATTTCCGCCGAGGATACGGAGTCGTTTTCATTCACCACGGGGATGACGCCCATGCCCAACAACGCTTCAAACGTACTGGAGAGGTGCTCCGCCCGAACGGGGTCGTCCACATCATCTCCCGTCAGCAGAATCTGAGAGACGGTGCGGTTATACTCGGAGAACAGTTTGTCGTAAATGTGCATCATGCGGCACTGCCCCACCGCCGCCGCCGCCTGCTTCATCCGAAGCTCTTTGGGCCGTTCTATCAGGCGCAGCCGGGCGGTGCCGATGGCGATGGCGCCGGATGATACCAAAATCACTTGATGTCCCATTCCGCTCAGATCCGCCAGCACCCGCACAAGCTGTTCCATGCGGTGCAGATTCAGCGCGCCGGAATCGTGAGTGAGAGTCGAGGTGCCGACCTTCACCACTATGCGCTGCTTATTCATTCTATCAGCTCCCTTCAGGAAAATATCTTTTATGCAATTATACATGAGATGCGCGGAGATTTACAACCGTAATACGCCGCCTCCAAAAGCACGGCCCCGGATTCAGATACTTCCGCGTGAAGTGTCAAATCGCTTAAATGTGCTTATTACAACATAGCTGCAAGCTGCATAACAGCCTGCGTTCCAAGCACTGACGTCAACCCGGCGCATCCGGCTGGTTATTCTGAGCCATCCGCGGCCGGGCACTTTGTCCATGGCATGCCGGAGCACGTAGCACGGTAATTGCCTGATATTATATCACGGCCCTTTTCAAAAGAAAACCCGGCTAATTTCTCAAATATTGCAAAAGATAGGTGAGAAAGCGAGGGATTCCATGACAGAAGAAACAAAAACGAAGAAAGCGGCGGAGGACGATGACGCCGATTCCAAATCCGATAAGGGCGGAACCGGGCCGGAAGTCTGGCAGCAGCAGATCGTGGACAGCGGCTCCGTCACCACGAAGACCCGGCGGGGAAACCTCCACTGCCTCACTATTATTGGGCAGATCGAAGGCCACATGACCGCCGCGGCCAACACGAAGGCCACGAAATATGAGCACGTTATGCCCCTGCTGGCAGCGCTGGAGCAGTCCGACGAGGTGGACGGCGTGCTGTTTCTTTTGAATACGGTGGGCGGCGACATCGAGGCGGGACTTGGCATCGCGGAGCTGATCGCCGGAATGGGCAAGCCCACCGCGTCGCTGGTGCTGGGCGGGAGCCATTCCATCGGCATTCCTCTGGCGGTGGCGGCGAAGCGGAGCTTTGCCGTGCCTTCTGCCGCCATGACCATCCACCCCGTCCGTATGAGCGGCACAGTGATCGCCGCGCCCCAGACCTATCATTATTTTGAGCGGCTACAGGATCGCATCGTGGATTTTGTCACCCGCAATTGTGCCATTGACAAAGAGAATTTCCTTTCCCTTATGATGAAGACCGGAGAGATGGCGGCGGACGTGGGCAGCGTGATTTACGGCGAGGAAGCCGTCCGCCTGGGGCTCATCGACCAGGTTGGAACGCTGTCCGACGCATTGAACTGGCTGTACGGTCAGTTGAAGTGAGCGGCTCGACGGGAACGGGTAAAAAACTGCGGTATTGGAAAGACTCAAAAAGTTTCACTCATTTAAAAGCGATTGCGGCGGGAGCGTATATACGCCTCCCGCCGCAATTGTTTCTGATTTGCTTTTCACGCATCTGTATACCGTTTTATCCGGTGGCCCGGATTATACGCGGAGGCTGAAAAGACCGTGCCGGTTGCAATACGCATAGAGTCGTCCCTGACCGCACATGGAGAAGCGCGCCTCGGCGCTTTGCTCCGGGTAAAGGCGCGCGATCTGCACACGGTTATCCGTGACAAAGGCGAGAAAGCTGATAAAGTGGCTTTTGCTCATGGTGTGGTCCACAGTCGTGTACCACTCATTCTCAACGCGCTCCGCGCGGATTTCATGCGCCTTGTCAGGTTCCTCTGCCTCCAAAGGCGGCAGACTGACACCGCAGCAGGAATATGCACCCTCGCCCGCGGCCCAGATGACATTGCCGCAGATCGGGCAGACGTAGAATTTGCTACGGAGCAGATTGGCGGAACGGTTGGCGTTGATAAAGCATTCGCCCGAAAGCAGCTCCGCCACAGAAATGCCCAGCTCAGAGGCCAGCGGTTCCAGCAGAGAGATGTCCGGAAGTCCGCGGCCGGTCTCCCATTTTGAAACGGTCTTATCACTGACACAAAGCGTCTCGGCAAGCTGCTTTTGCGTGAGCTTTTTCTTTTCCCGCAGTTCCCGGACGGTGCTGCCCGTTACATAGTGATTCATATGGCTGTCTCCTCATTATTTTAACAGGTTTTGTTCCTATGCTTACAATACCCCTTAACGGCGTTTTCGGCAACCTACGCTCCGCAGAGTTTTCAGTTGGAGATCAATTTGAAAGGCGTGGGAGGCGGCGCCGCCAGATGGGGAAAGCATGGCGCGAACCGGCAGGCGTTTGCGTCATGCCGTGTATTAAAGATAAAATGTAAATTATACTTGACATAATGTAAGACTAAAGATATACTGCCAGCAGACTTCAAAATAACGGAGGCAATTGAAATGGAACATAGCATGGGAATGGGACTGGGACTGGGAGTGCTGACTGGTGTTGCGGTGGGTTTGCTGTTTGTGGTGGTGCTGTTTAAAATGAAGGTGCTGGATATGACCTTCGATGAGCGTCAGAAACGGGCCAGGGGACAGGCGTTTGCCTGGGGATTTGCCACACTGGTGATCTGCGTAGCGGTTTATGGCCTTTCAGACGCAATTCTGGGGCATTGGATTGACGTTTTGGCGGCATGCATACTGTGTGTGTGCATTGCCGTTACGGTGTTTGCTATTGTGTGCATCCGGAAGGACGCTTATCTAAGCCTGAAAGAGCGGCCCAGACGGATTATGCTGTTGTTTGCGGTTCTGGCGGCAGTGAATCTGGCTCTCGGTGCAATCTACATCCGCAATGGCACGCTGGTGGAAAACGGGATGCTGACCTCCCGGGCCTGCAACCCAATAACGGGTATTATGCTGTTGGTGGTGCTGGCGGTGTACGCGGCGAAGTATTTACGGGACAGGAAAGAGACGGAGGAATGAAGAATCTTCGTTTGAAATCCGCCCGTGCCGCGCTGGATCTGAGCCAACAGCAACTGGCAGACGCCGTGGGCGTTTCCCGGCAGACCATCAACGCCATTGAAAAGGGAGATTACAATCCCACTATCCGACTTTGTATGGCTATTTGCCGTGTTCTGGACAGAACGTTGGACGAACTGTTCTGGGAAGAAGAGTAGCGCTTGCACGCGGCGGAAAAGCGGAGCATCAGGCGGACTTTACCCCCAAAATTCCCCATGCTGAAAAGGTATGTACTCTGACAACCAGCGGCCCCAAAGACGTTTTAAACGTCTTTGGGGCCTTTTTGTGCCGTGGCTCACAGCCGCGGGCTTTCACAGTGCCCGACACCTCATGTGGAAAGGCCGTTCCGCCGCACCGCTTTTTCAACCCATCCCACGGTTTACACACTGCGCCGAGAGCGCTCCCAAATTGTACCTTGTAAATAGATGATTTTTTTGCTATAGTAAATTAGTTACAGTATATCATTCGACTGAGGTGGCTTCATTGTACTTAAAAGCATTGGAAATCCAAGGCTTCAAATCCTTCCCGGACAAGACCGTTCTGAAATTCGGCGAGGATATCACCGCCATCGTGGGTCCCAACGGTTCCGGCAAATCAAATACCTCTGACGCCATCCGCTGGGTCATGGGTGAACAGAGTGCCAAGGGTCTCCGGGGCGCAAAGATGGAGGACGTAATCTTCGGCGGCACCGCCAAGCGGCCGCAGCAGGGCTTCGCTCAGGTGACGCTGGTGCTGGACAACACGGAGCACATCTTCCCCGCCATGGAGGAATCCGAGGTGGCGGTCACCCGCCGGTACTACCGCAGCGGAGAGAGCGAATACTATATCAACCGACAGTCTGTCCGGCTCAAGGACGTGACGGAGCTGTTTCTGGATACCGGTATGGGCCGGGAGGGTTACTCTATTATCGGCCAGGGCAAGATTGATGAGATTTTGTCCACCAAAAGCGGCGACCGCCGGGAGATCTTCGAGGAGGCCGCGGGTATTTCCAAATACCGCCACCGCAAGGAGGAGGCGGAGCGGAAGCTGGAGCGCACGGATGAAAATCTGGTGCGCATCAACGACAAGATCGCGGAGCTGGAACTTCAGGTGGAGCCTTTGCGGGATCAGGCGGAAAAAGCCAAAAAATATCTGGTCTTCCGGGACGAGCTGCGTCTTTTGGAAATTTCCACATGGTTGGAGGATCTGGATGCGCTGAAGGCCGGAGCCAGAAAGCTGGAATCCGATTTCCACGCCGCCGAAGCCGCCCGGGACGAGGCCCGCGCCCAATTGGACGCCCTATACGCCGAGGGCGAGCAGTACGGCGAGCGGATGCGCCGGAAGGACGTAGAGGCGGAGCACCTTAGGACGGAGGCGGCGGAGCAGGACACCGGCACGGCGGAGCAGGAATCTGCCATTGCCGTGCTGAAAACTACTATCGCCCACAATCAGGAGAATATCGACCGCATGGAGCGGGAGCTTCAGGATCAGGACAGCCGGGCGGGCGGCCTTGCAAAGCAGATCGAGGAGCAGACGGCCCGCATCGCGGAAATTGACCGGCAGGCCGCCGAGGAGACCGTGCGGCTGGACGCGCTGCTTGAGCAGGCTCAGGAGGCGGCGCAGGCCGCAGGCGGAAAGATGTCCGAGGCGGAGCGCCTTCGGGCGCAGGAGACGCTGGCGATTGCCGCCGCCGCCGACGCGAGGGCGGAGGCGTCCGCCGCCGCCGCGGAGAGCACACAGATTCTGGAGCGCCGGACTGCGGCGGAAACAGAGCTTGTGAACGTCAAAGATCAATTGGCGCAGAACGAGAAAGAGGCAAAGTCCAACCGCCGCGCTTTGGAGGACGCTCGGGACGAGGCTGCCGCCGTAGCCAATATCATCGCCGGACACACCATGAAAATGGAGGAGCGCCGGCGGAAGTCCGACGAGGCGGCGGAGAGGGCCAACAAGCTGACCATCGACGCCGGGGCGTTGGATAACCGCATTCGGATGCTGACAGAGATGGAGAGGGAATACGAGGGCTTTTCCAAGGCTGTCCGTCAGGTGTGCCAGGCGCAGAACAGCCTGCGGGGAATCCACGGCCCGGTGGCCGGCCTGATGACCACCGAACGGAAGTACTCCGTGGCCATTGAGATCGCGCTGGGCGCTGGCCTGCAGAACATTGTTGTGGACCGGGAAGAAGACGCGAAAGCCGCCATTGGCTTTTTGAAGCAGCGGGACGCGGGCCGGGCCACCTTTCTGCCCCTGTCCGCCATCCGGGGGGACGAACTGCGGGAGAACGGGGTGGAGCAGGAGTTTGGCTATGTGGGCCTCGCCTCCCGGCTGGTGGAATACGATCCCCAATATAAGAATGTCTTTCAAAACCTCCTCGGCCGCACCGTGGTGGCGGAGGATCTGGACTGCGGCATCGCCATGTCCCGGAAATACGCGAACCGCTTCCGCATTGTCACGTTGGACGGTCAGGTTATTAACCGCGGCGGCTCCATGACCGGCGGCAGCGTCAGCCGTAGCGCCGGCGTTTTGAGCCGCGCGGCGGAGTTGAAGGAACTCCATGGCCGGGCGGACGCCATGCACCGCCGGCTTGCCGACGCCAAAAAGGCGGCGCAAGAGCTGGACCGTGAGCTGGAAAAGGCGAGGTATGAGCTGGAGACGGCCCAGAGTCAGCAGCGGACGGCGGAGGACGAGGTTCTGCGGCTGGACGGGCGGCAGAGCCACTTTGACATTCTCATGCAAAGCCTGAAGGCAAACCTTGAAAATCTGGAGGGCGAGTATGAGGCACTCTCCGGACGATTGGCGGATAACGCCAAGCGGGCGGAAGCCGCGGCGGCGGATATCGCCGCGAGGGAGGCGGAAGCCGCCGCCTTCCGGGCAAAGGCCGACGAACAGCTCTCCGGCCAGACGGAACTGCTGGCCCGCTCCGGCGAGCTGACGGAGGCCGTCAGCCAGCGAAAGTCCCAGCTGGCCGCCCTGCGGGCGGAGCGGGAGAGCACCGCAAGGCGCGCGGAAGACCTGCAAAGCTTAAAAGACGACCTCTCCGGCGACCGCTCCACTCGGGAGAACATGATGGAATCCTGCCGTCGGACCATTGCGGCGGCGAACGGGGAAATCGAACTGAGGCAGGAGAAGATCCAGACCCTGCGGGCGCGCCAGCAGGAGCTGCACAGCCGCCTGACTGCTCTGGATCAGGAGAAGATCGCCTTGGAGGCCGAGCGCACGGCCAAGAGCCGCGCCGGACAGGAGATGAACGAGCGGCTGCTGGATCTGGAACGCACCGCCAGCAAGCTGGAACAGAAGATTGCCACAAGCACTCTGGAGGAAAAGCAGATTCTGGACCGTCTGTGGGAACATTATGAGCTCAGCCATTCCGATGCCCAGGCTCAGCGCGTCGAGCTGGAGAGCCGGCCCAAAGCGAACCGTCGCATCGGTGAATTGAAGCGGGATATCGCCGCTCTGGGAACGCCCAACATCGGCGCCATTGAGGAATTTGACCGGGTGAATACCCGCTATACATACCTCAGCGAACAGCGGGACGACGTGGAGAAGGCCAAAGGCGAGATCGAGGGAGTCATTGAAAATCTGACGAAGGAGATGACCGCGATCTTTGCCGAGCAGTTCAAACTGCTCAGCGACAGCTTTCAGGCCACGTTTGTGGACCTGTTCGGAGGCGGACAGGCGACGCTGGAACTGGAGGATGAAGACGATATTCTGAACTGCGGCATTGAAATCAAGGCCCAGCCCCCCGGAAAGACACTGAAGACCATCTCGCTGCTCTCCGGCGGAGAGAAGGCGTTTGTGGCCATCGCGTTGTACTTTGCCATTTTGAAGGTCCATCCCACGCCGTTTTGCGTCATGGACGAGATCGAGGCCGCGCTGGATGATGCCAACGTCACCCGCTACGCCCGGTATATGCGCAGACTTGCGGGGAAGACGCAGTTCATTGTCATCACCCACCGCCGGGGCACCATGGAGGAGGCCGACGTTCTCTACGGCGTCACGATGCAGGAGCAGGGCGTCAGCAAGATTCTGACTATCAACCTCAACGACATGTCTAAGGAACTGAAAATTAAGTGAGGGGGGGATATACCGTGTCCCTAACAAAAAAATTGCGTTTGCCGTTATATTTTTGACTTTTGGATCGGTTCTGTGTCTGCTGGACGGACTGCTGAATTTGAATTTTAAAATGGTGTGATTCGTCGGTGTACCGTGTATTCTGATAGGGGTGGTATTGGAAGTGACCTTGTTCCGCTGTCCCGCCTGCGGACGATATCTTGGGGGAAAAATTCCAGCCCGGAAAGCGCTGCCCCCGCTGCGGCGAAAAAATCGAATGAAGGACGGAGGACGGCAATGTATCGGAAAATAGAGACGTGGTATTTGCGGCATACTGTTGCGGTGGAAGTCGTTTTCATTGTCTTCTGCGTGTTTGGGCTGTTAGGCGACATCGCGTGTCTGTGCGGGCTGTGGGAAAATCATCCGGGAAATTTACTTTCATTGATCACATTGATCATATTTTTGATCTCATCCTCCGTCCGCCTATGGAACTGGTGGCATCAGGATGGAGAGAAAGCGTCCTGATTAGGCGGCGCGTTTTTACGGAACTTTTGCCTGCGGGCATTCAAAATGAGGAGCGTATCGCACATGGGCTTTTTCAGCAAACTGAAAAAAATCTGGCAGGAGAACATCACCGGCTACGCCATCTCCGCCGACGATGAGGCGTTTTTTGACGATCTGGAGGAACAGCTCATTCTGGCGGACGTGGGCGTGGAGACCGCCACGGAAGCGGTGGAGAAGCTGCGGTCCAAAATGAAGCGGGAGGGAGTCTCCGGCGAGACGGCGGTTCGCGCGGCTCTCAGGGACATTCTGGCGGAGATGCTGAATGTCGGCGACGCCGCTTTGAACCTCTCGGCAAAGCCCGCCGTGGTGCTTTTTATCGGCGTCAACGGTGTGGGCAAGACCACCTCGATCGGAAAGATGGGACACCAGATGAAAAAGGAGGGCAAAAAGGTACTCTTCTGCGCGGCGGACACTTTCCGCGCTGCCGCAGCCGACCAGCTCCAGATCTGGGCGGAGCGGGCGGACTGCGCTCTGGTGCGGAGCAATGAGGGGGCGGACCCGGGCGCGGTTTTGTTCGACGCGCTGGCTGCCGCCAGGGCCCGGAATATGGACGTGGTTTTGTGTGATACCGCCGGACGGCTCCACAACAAGGAATATCTAATGAAGGAGCTGTCGAAGCTCTCCAGAATTATCGACCGGGAATGCCCGGATGCCAGCCGGGAGACGCTGCTGGTGCTGGACGCCACCACCGGGCAGAACGGACTCATTCAGGCGCGGAGTTTCAAAGAGACGGCGGGACTTACCGGCATCGTCCTCACCAAGCTGGACGGCACCGCCAAGGGCGGTATTGTCATCGCCATCGCCCGGGAACTGGGCGTACCGGTAAAATATGTGGGGCTGGGCGAGGGAATCGACGACCTCCGGCCCTTTGATGCGAAGGAATATGTGGAGGCCATCATTTAAGGGGGCTGGGCATGATTCAATTTTTCGACAGGCCGTCGCCGCCTTTTGAAGACAAGACAGACGAACGGGCCGCGGACACGAACACGAAAACCTGCCCCTGCTGCGGCGGAAAACTGGAGCGCGGGTTTGTGCAGAGCGCCCGTGAGATTTTTTGGGGGCCGAATATGCACAAAGCGAGGTTTTCGCCCAAAGAGAAAGACGGCGAGTTTTATCTTCCCCAGCAGCGCGGCTGCCCGGCTTTTTCAGGGGTCTGCCCGGCGGATTACTGTGCTTCCTGTCATCTTATTTTAATTCCAATGGACGAGGAGGAGCCGCTGTGATTACGATTTTTAACCGCCGGGAACTGATAACCCTCGTTTCTACGAAAAAATTCTACAATGTGAGGGAGGCCCTTGCGGCGGCGGGAATCCCCTCTGCCGTCAGGATGCGCGGAGCGGCTCGCGCCGGGGAGCGCGCCCGCTGTGGCATCCCAGGCGTACAGGCGGACGCCATGTATACCTATAGGATTTACGTTCATCGGGACGACTATGAAAAAGCGGCGGCGGCCATGGGGACGGCGCTGCGGAACGGATAAAGGAGAAAGACCATGACCAGAATTGACGGCCGGGCTTTTGACCAGCTGCGGCCTGTAAAAATTACCACCGACTTTGTGAAATTTCCGGAGGGGAGCTGTCTCATCGAGTGTGGAAACACAAAGGTCCTCTGCTGTGCCAGTGTGGAGGACCGGGTACCGCCCCATGTGGCGGAGGGGACCGGCTGGGTGACGGCGGAGTACAATATGCTGCCCCGGGCCAACCGGGAGCGGAGCAGGCGGGATATCTCCAAGCTGAAGCTGTCCGCCCGCAGCGCGGAGATCCAGCGGCTGGTGGGCCGGTCCCTCCGGGCCGCCGTGGATCTGAATCGGCTGGGGGAGCGGACGATCACCGTCGACTGCGACGTTTTACAAGGTGACGGCGGGACCCGGACGGCCTCCGTCACCGGCGGCTTCATCGCACTGTCTCTGGCTCTTCGCAGGCTGGTAGAGGAGGGCGCTTTGGAGGAGATGCCTTTGAAGACCTCCGTGGCGGCGGTGTCCGCGGGGATTGTGGACGACAGAACGCTGCTGGACCTTTGCTATGAGGAGGATTCGGCGGCGCAGGTGGACCTGAACTGCGTTATGACCGGCGACGGACGGCTGGTGGAACTACAGGGCACCGGCGAGGGCCGCGCCTTTACGTTCGAAGAACAGCGGGCGCTGGTGGACCTGTGCGCCAGGGGCATCCAGGAGATTCAGTCCATCCAGAAAACCGTGTTGGGAGGTTGAATATGGAACCCATGAAATTTGTACTGGCAACCCATAACCCTGGAAAACTGAAGGAGATGTCCGTCATTCTGGGGACCTTGGGCGTGGAGGTAATAAGTCCCGCCGACCTGGGACTCACCGTAGACGTGGAGGAGACCGGGGAGACTTTCGCGGAAAATGCCATGTTGAAGGCAAAGGCTGTCTGCGCTTTGGCGGGGCTGCCCGCCATCGCGGACGATTCGGGCCTTTGCGTGGACGCGCTGAACGGCGGCCCGGGGGTTTACTCCGCCCGATACGGCGGCGAGGGTCTGGACGACCGGGGACGGTATATGCTGCTGTTGAACTCCATGCGGGGCGTTCCCACCCGTTCGGCCCACTTTGAAACCGCAGTCGCCTGCGCATTTCCCAACGGGGAGACCCTGACGGCGGCGGGCCGGTGCGACGGAGCAATCGCCTTCGCACCTATGGGTACTGGCGGCTTTGGGTACGATCCGGTGTTTTTGGTGCCGGAGCGGGCAAAAACTTTCGGCCAGATGACGGAGGAGGAAAAGGCTGCGCTCTCCCACCGGGGAAAGGCCCTGCGGGCCTTTGCAAAGGAGCTGGAGGCGTATCTCAAAAAGTAAGCGTCTGACGGCGGAAAGCCGCCACCTTCTGCCGGATCGGAACGGATTTGCGGAAGAAGGGTGCGATTGCGCCTTAAAAAAGATTCCTTAAAATTCAGGAAACTTATTGACAAATGCAAGCGTCTGACATAGAAATATAGAAATTAAGGGGAGATCATATTAAATTTATGGAACTGACAAGTAAACAGCGCGCTCAGCTGCGCGGCATGGCAAATACAATCGATACGATTTTGCAGGTGGGTAAGGAGGGCGTTACCGACAACCTCATCCATCAGGCGGACGAGGCGCTGGAGGCGCGGGAACTCATCAAGGGACGGGTGCTGGAAAATTCCATGCTCACCGCGCGGGAGGCCTGCGACCTGCTGTCAAAGCCCACCCGCAGCGAGCCGGTGCAGGTGATCGGGAGCCGGTTCGTGCTGTACCGGGAGACCCACTCGAAGCCAAAGGACAAGCGTATCGCGCTGGTAAAAGAAAAAAAGCGCAAGGCCTGATTTAAAAAAACAAGGGGGAAGTTCCATGCGGATCGGTGTCTACGGCGGGACCTTCAATCCGCCCCATCTGGGCCATATTACGGCGGCGCGAGCGGTATTTGAACTGCTGAAGCTGGACAAGCTGCTTTTGATACCTGACAGCCAGCCGCCCCATAAGCCTCTTCCGAAGGGCAGCCCCACGGCGCACCAGCGCCTGGAGCTGACGCGCTTGGCGGGAGAACAGCTGGGACTGGAGGAAAAGGTGGAGACCCTGGACATCGAACTGCGCCGCGGCGGAAGAAGCTATACCGCCGATACGCTGGCGGCGGTCCGGGAGCTGTATCCGGACGACGAGCTGTGGCTGCTGATGGGAACGGATATGTTTTTGACCCTCCATACCTGGCGCGAGCCGGAGCGCATCATGGCTCTGGCGGGGATTGCGGCCTTTGGACGGTCGGAGACGGACACGGAGGAGCTGTTCGCCGTTCAGCGGGAGCTGCTTTACCGGATGTGTCCAACTGCCCGCATCTTCACGCTCACCGTCCCCGGCGTGGTGGATGTTTCCTCCACGGACCTGCGGGACAGTCTGGCAAAGGGCGGCGGGAGCTATTATCTGGCCCCGGCGGTATACGGCGCCATCCTGCGGGACAAGCTGTATGGCACAGACGCGGACCTGAAAGCTCTCCCCCTGGAAAAGCTTCGGCCTGTGGCGCTGAGTTTTCTCAAGCACAAGCGCATTCCCCACGTGCTGGGAGCGGAGCAGGAGGCAATCCGTCTGGCTCTGCGGTACGGCGCGGACGTGGGCAGGGCCCGGGTGGCGGCGCTGCTGCATGACTGCACAAAAAAACTGGAGATGGACGAGCAGACGGCCCTTTGCAGGAGATACGGAATCCAGCTGGACGAGCTGGAACAGCACGCGCTGAAGCTGCTGCACGCCAAGACCGGCGCGGCCATCGCGCGGGACATTTTCGGCGTGGACGACGAGATCTACACGGCCATTTTCTGGCACACCACGGGCCACGCCAACATGACGCTTCTCGAAAAGGTCATGTATCTCGCGGATTACATCGAGCCCACCCGGAGCTTTCCCGGAGTGGACGAGCTTCGGGCGGCGTGCAATGAAGATCTGGACAAGGGGCTGCGGATGGGCCTAGAAATGACTATCCAGGAGATGCACGACCGGGGCAACCCGGTTCACAGCGCCACGCTGGAAGCGGACGAGTATCTGAAAGGAAACTGAAAGAAAGACGATGAGTGATTACAGAGAGACTCGAAACGGGGGGCAAAAGAAACTGGCCCGCATCAAGGAACCGGATCGGAAAGCGAAACGAAAAAGCCGTCTGACGGGGAAGCAGAAAATCCTGCTTTCCGTGGCGATTGTGCTGGCGGTGGTTTTGGCGGTGACGCTGGCCTACCGGGCGGTGTTCGTCAAACCGGAGCTGTCCCAGAAGGACCCGGTTTCCTTTGTTGAGGAGATCGACTACGGCGACGGCATCCGCCCCCGCAGTGACGGAGAGCGGAAGAGCAAGGATTATTATACCGTTCTGGTGATGGGCCGGGATACCGGCGGCGGCGGCAACACGGACACCATGATGCTGGCCAGCTATGATGTGACCAACCAGAAGCTGACCGTCATGAACATTCCCCGGGACACGATGGTGAACGTCTCCTGGGATATCAAGCGCATTAACTCTGTTTATAATTTCTACGGCGGCGGGGACAAGGGCGTTCAAAAGGTCTATCAAGAGGTTTCCCAGCTGGTGGGCTTTGAGCCGGATTATCAGGTTATCGTCGAATGGGATGCCGTGGGCAAGCTGGTGGACGCCATCGGCGGGGTCTATTTCGATGTTCCTCGAAACGTGAATTACGACGACCCCTGCCAGAATCTCTCCATTCATATTGACAAGGGTTATCAGCTTCTGGACGGCGAGCAGGCCATGGGGGTCATCCGCTATCGCCACGACAACAACATGAAATACGGCTACGCCAACGGAGACCTGGGCCGTATCCAGACTCAGCAGGCGTTTTTGAAGGCGGTCATCCAGCAGCTTTTGCAGGTAAAAAACGTGGGTAAGATTAGCGAGTTCGCTAAAATTTTCGAAGAGAATGTGGAGACCGACCTGAGCGTACAGAATCTGTTCTGGTTTGGGAAGTCGGCAATTATGGGCGGACTGACCATGGACAATGTGGAGTTCGTCACCATGCCCAACACGCCCAAATCCTGCTATAGCCGCGTTTATCACAATTACCAGTCCTACGTGGTCCCCAATGCCACGGAGCTGCTGGAGCTGGTGAATGATAAGCTCAGCCCCTTTGTGGAGACCTTTAAACTCAGCGATCTGGACATCATGTCCGTCAATTCCGACGGTTCCGTCAGCTCCTCCACCGGGCATGTGGAGGACAGCAAGGCAGCGTTCGCGCCGGTGATCCCCTCCAACACCTCCACCGAACCAGTGGAGGAGGAGAACGGAGAGACTGAGCCAGGCGAGACAGATATCGATCCGGAGACAGGATTGCCCGCAACGCCGGAGGATGGTCAGACGGCAACCGACCCGCCGGTCACAGACCCAAGCGTGACGGATCCAGCCACAACACCCGCTACAGATGGAACCGGCGGGACCGCGGATGGGACCACCGACCCGTCCGCCACGACGCCCGCCGCCGGCGAGACCGGCGGCGATTCCTCCGCCACAGCTCCCGGCACGCAGACCACCACGCCGGACGACTCGGTGATCGTTCCGCCGGAGGTCACCACGGCGCCGGACGCCGCCGCCGGGACCTGAAGCGCAGGCCGCGCATTGCGCCGGATATCCTAAAATCATGAAAACGCCGTGTTTTGACGGCTTGAACAGGAAAGGAAGAATGGAATGACACCAAAGGAAATCGCTCTGGCCGCCGTCCGCGCGCTGGATGAGAAGAAGGGCAAGGAAATTGCCGCTATCGAAATCGCGGACCTGACGGCTCTGGCAGACTATTTTGTCATCGCCTCCGGAACCTCCAATACCCAAATTAACGCGCTGTGCGACGCTGTGGAAAAGGCTTTGAAGGAGCAGGGGGAGACGCCTTTGCGCAGGGAGGGCTATCGGGACGGCACCTGGGTCCTGCTGGATTATGGCTGTGTAGCTGTGCATGTATTTTCGCAGGAGGCAAGGGAATTTTACAATCTGGAGCGCCTTTGGCGGGACGGTAAGCGGGTGGATCTGACGGGCCTTTTGACGCAGGACTGAGAAAGACCGGCGGGGAAATCATCGATTTTCCTTGACAAAAGGCAAGAACCCCCGTAAAATAGCGATGTTAAAGACATTGAAGGGATGAAAGACGGGCTTGTCTGCCTCAGAGAGCCGGCGGCTGGTGTGAGCTGGTGGAGACATGTTCGTGGATGACTGATCCCGGAGTTTCCCGCCTGAATCGGAGTAGGGCGGGACGGACGGCCCCGTTACAGGCTGATGGTCTGAGAGGCGCGTGGATTTCGCGGCAGATGCCGGTGTTCCAGTTCGGTGCTTTTCGGGACCCGAGAGGGCTGTCCGGGCGACCGGCGGCTGAATCAGGGTGGTATCGCGTCACAACGCCCCTGACCGCTGCGGTCAGGGGCGCATTTTTGCATATGCCCGGCCGGGGCAAAAACCAGAAAGGAACGGTCTTGTAAAATGAAATATGATTTTACCAGCATCGAAAAGAAATGGCAGGACAAGTGGCTGAAGGAAAAGCCCTTCGCCGCGGTCAACGGCGACACGACTCGGCCTAAGTTCTATGGCCTGATCGAGTTTCCCTACCCCTCCGGGCAGGGACTGCACGTGGGCCATCCCCGGCCTTATACCGCCATGGACATCATCTGCCGCAAAAAGCGGATGCAGGGATATAACGTCCTGTTCCCCATCGGGTTCGATGCCTTCGGTCTGCCCACTGAGAACTACGCTATAAAAATGCACATTCATCCCCGGAAGGTGACGGAGGACAACATCGCCAACTTCCGCAAGCAGATACAGTCTCTTGGCTATTCCTTCGACTGGGATCGGGAAGTGGACACCACCGACCCCAGCTACTACAAGTGGACGCAGTGGATCTTCCTCCAGATGTACAAGAAGGGCCTGGCCTATAAGACCACCATGCCCGTGAACTGGTGTACCTCCTGCAAGTGCGTTCTGGCCAACGAGGAAGTGGTGGAGGGCGTGTGCGAGCGCTGCGGCAGCGCCGTCATCCGCAAGGAGAAGAGCCAGTGGATGCTGAAAATCACCGAGTACGCCCAGCGGCTTATTGACGATCTGGATGACGTGGACTTTATCGACCGGGTCAAGATCCAGCAGCGCAACTGGATTGGCCGTTCCGAGGGCACCGAGGTGGATTTCACCGCCACCAACGGCGACCGACTGACGGTGTATACTACCCGGTGCGACACTCTGTTCGGTGTGACCTATATGGTTCTGTCGCCGGAGCATGAGTATCTGAAAAAGTGGAAGGATCAGATTAAGAACTGGGATGAGGTGGCCGGATATATGGACGCCGCGGCCCGGAAGTCCGATCTGGAGCGCACGGAGCTGAACAAGGAGAAGACCGGCGTACGGCTGGAGGGCATCGAGGCCATGAACCCCGTCACCGGCGAGAAGCTTCCCGTGTTCGTCTCCGACTATGTTCTCATCACTTACGGCACCGGTATCGTCATGGGCGTGCCCGGACACGACCAACGCGACTGGGAGTTTGCAAAGAAGTTCAATCTCCCCATTGTCGAGGTGGTCAAGGGCGGCGATATTACCAAGGAGGCGTTTGCTCTTAAGGATGACACCGGCATCCTGGTGAACTCCGGCTTCCTGAGCGGAAAGACCGTCAAAGAGGCGATTCCCGCCATGAAGCAGTGGGTCACAGAGAAGGGCATCGGCCGTCCCAAGATCAACTACAAGCTCCGCGACTGGGTCTTCTCCCGCCAGCGGTACTGGGGAGAACCCATCCCCATGGTGAAGTGCGAAAAGTGCGGATGGGTGCCTCTGCCGGAGGACCAGCTGCCCCTGTTGCTACCCAATGTGGAGAATTACGAGCCCACGGACGACGGCGAAAGCCCGCTGTCCGCCATGACCGACTGGGTGAACACTACCTGCCCCTGCTGCGGCGGTACCGCCAAGCGGGAGACGGACACCATGCCTCAGTGGGCCGGTTCCAGCTGGTATTTTCTGCGGTATATGGATCCCCACAACGATAAGGCGCTGGCTTCCAAAGAAGCGCTGGAATACTGGTCGCCTGTGGACTGGTACAACGGCGGTATGGAGCACACTACGCTGCATCTGCTGTACAGCCGGTTCTGGCACAAGTTTCTCTATGACATCGGTGTGGTTCCCACCAAGGAGCCCTATCAAAAGCGCACCAGCCACGGTATGATTTTGGGTGAGGGCGGCGAGAAGATGTCCAAGTCCCGGGGCAATGTGGTGAACCCCAACGACATCGTGGAGCAGTACGGTGCGGACACCATGCGACTGCACATTATGTTTATCGGCGATTTTGAAAAGGCCGTCACTTGGTCAAATGAGGCTGTGAAGGGCTCCAAGCGGTTTTTGGACCGCGTGTGGAATCTGTCGGAGTCGGCGTCAGACAGCTATGAGATGACCCCCGCCAACGAGTCCATCATCCACAAAACCATCAAAAAGGTGACGGAGGACATTGACGAGCTGAAGATGAACACCGCCATCTCGTCGATGATGACCATGGTCAACGAGTTTTATGCCAACGGCGTCAGCCGGGGCGATATGAAGTATCTGCTGCTGCTCCTTAGTCCCTTTGCGCCGCATATTTCGGAGGAGTTGTGGGAAAATCTCGGCTTTGCCAGAATGACGGGCAAAATGGCCTGCCAGAACGAGTGGCCCTCCTTCGACGAGAGCAAGACCGCCGCCGCCACCGTGGAGATGGCGGTTCAGGTGGGCGGCAAGCTGAAGGGTACTGTGATCCTGCCCACCGACAGCGACGAGGATACGGTCAAGACCGCCGCGCTGAAGGTGGAGAAAGTCCACAAGTCCACAGAGGGAATGCAGATTGTCAAGACGATCTATATTAAAAACCGCTTGATTAACCTGATCGTGAAGCCGCAGTGACCGGATTGGGCGCGCCCGAAACGGAGCCGCAATGAGTTGCTTTTCTTGCCGCCTTTTTCTGCCTGAAGCCGGAGAAAGCTGGTATAACGCCATCGCGTATGGCACCACTGAAAAATCTCCGGTCGAGATAGGAAAAACGTCTGCCGTCCGGGCTGGATGCGCCACATGGCATAAAGTCCGGGCGGACGCGGGAAGAGGAATTGACGAATGAAGATCGTATTGGTCATCGACCAGTTTGACGACGCCAACAACGGCACCACCATCAGCGCCCAGCGGTTTGCCCGCGCCCTGATGGCACACGGGAACCAGGTGCGGGTCATCGCCTGCGGAAAACCGGCGGACTATAAGTACGCCGTGCGGCAGATGAGGTTTTTGCCGGTGGTGGAGCATCTGATTACCAGCCAGGGAATGCGGCTGGCCATCCCCAACCGGCATGTGTTTGAAAAGGCGGCGGCCTGGGCGGACGTGGTGCATTTCATGATGCCCTCGCCGCTGGGAATTGTGGGCCTGAGACATGTGGAAAAAGTGGGGATTCCCCATACGGCCGCGTTTCACTGCCAGCCGGAGAACATCACGTTCTCTGTCCATCTCGGCAACAGCCGGAGAGCCAATGACTTTGTTTACAACCGCTTCCGGGATACGTTTTTCAACCGCTTTACCCACATTCACTGTCCCAGCCGCATGATTGCGGACCAGCTCCGCCAACATGGGTACACCGCTCAACTCCACGTGATCTCCAATGGGATCAGCCCCGCCTTTTTCTATCAAAAGCGGGAAAAAGAAGATTTTCTAAAGGGGAAATTTGCCGTTTTGATGGTGGGGCGGTATTCCGGCGAGAAGCGGCAGGACGTGCTGATTGACGCCTGCTCCAAATCCCGCCACGCATCTCAGCTCCAGTTGATTCTGGCGGGCAAGGGCCCCACGGAAAAAAAGCTGCGCAGACGGTGTGAAGAGCGGCTTCAAAATCCGGTGGTCATGGAATTTTATTCGCCCCAGAGGCTGATTGAAATCATCGACCAATGCGATCTGTACGTCCACACCTCCGACGCGGAGATTGAGGCAATGAGTTGCATGGAGGCATTTGCCAGCGGTCTGGTGCCGGTGATTGCCCAGTCGCCCCGCTCCGCAACGCCCCAGTTCGCACTGGACGAGCGAAGCCTGTTCCCGGCGGGAGACAGCACAGTTCTGGCCAAGCGCATCGATTATTGGTTCGAGCACCCCGAGGAGCGGAGAGAGATGGAGAGGCGCTATGCCGAGAGCGCTAAAAATTATTCCCTGGAAAATTCCATTCTCCAGACGGAAGAGATGTTTGGCATGGCGATTCGTGAAATCTGGCCCTGATGGGGAAGAGGGGACTGTCCTGCTCCTGAAAAGCCGGGGAGACAAGGGAAAATATAAGCCCTGTCTCATGAATTGAATGACGGCAAGCGCCTGCTTTGCAGGCGCTTGCGCCGTATAGCGGCAGACTTTTAAACCGCAGGGCAGGCAAAAGGCCGAGGAGCTCACAATATGAAACAGACTGCCGGAAAAGCCGGAGGGCCTTTCCGCGTTAACGCGGGAAGGCGGCCATAATGGGAACGCGGACCCGCAGGCGGCGGCGAACAAAAGACGCTTTTCACGGGATATTGTGATTTCTCGGAGAAAGAGACCGGGCTATCTTGCGTTTGTATCAAGAAAATGCTAGAATATATCCAATGCAGTGCGCTCGGGCGCACGGATGGACCGGAGAGTGTATTCCGGTAGAAAATCGGCGAACCGCTCGCCGCAAAAGCGGCAGGCCGCAGCGTGCGTCAAGCCTCCAAAGGGGGCTTTTTTAATGGACACGGGTGCGGCGTATGGAGGTTCATGTTATGAAACTTGGTATTGTGGGTTTGCCCAACGTTGGCAAAAGCACCTTGTTCAACGCAATTACCAACGCCGGCGCGGAGAGCGCCAATTATCCCTTCTGCACCATTGACCCTAATGTGGGAATGGTAGCCGTGCCGGATGAGCGGCTGGACCACCTGGCGGAGATGTATCAGCCGGATAAGAAGACCCCGGCAGTGATTGAATTCGTGGATATCGCGGGTCTAGTTAAGGGCGCCAGCCAGGGCGCGGGTCTTGGCAATAAGTTCCTGGCCAACATCCGGGAGACGGACGCCATCGTTCACGTGGTCCGCTGTTTCGATGACGAAAACATCATGCACGTGGTGGCGGATGCCGGTACCAATATGCCGGTGGACCCGCTGGGCGATATCGAGACCATTGACCTGGAGCTGGTGATGGCCGATTTGGAAATGGTGAACCGCCGCGTCGAAAAAGCCGTTAAGGCGGCCAAGGGAGACAAGAAGTTTCTCCACGAAGCAGAAGTGTTCAAGGCCTTGGCGGAGCATCTGAACGCGGGCAAGTCCGCCCGCACCTATGAATGCGAGCCGGAGGACATGGCACTGATTGCCACCTCCGATCTGCTGAGCCTGAAGCCTGTCATCTACGCTGCCAATACCGATGAGAATGGCTTCACCGATCTGGACGGGAATTCATATTACCAGAAGGTGAAGGCTTTGGCGGAGCGGGAGGGCAGTCAGGTGCTTCCTATCTGTGCCCGAATGGAGCAGGACATCGCCGAGCTGGAGGACGAGGAAAAAGAGATGTTTCTGGAGGAACTGGGCGTAAAGGAGTCCGGGTTGGACCGGCTGATTAAATGCTCCTATTCGCTGCTGGGCCTTATCTCTTTCCTGACCTACGGAAAGGACGAGTGCCGGGCCTGGACCATCCGGAGGGGAACAAAAGCACCTCAGGCCGCCGGCAAGATCCACACCGATATTGAGCGGGGCTTTATCCGCGCGGAGGTCATCGCCTATGAAGATATGATGAAATGCGGCGGGATTGCTGCCGCCAGAGAGAAAGGCCTTTTGCGCAGCGAGGGCAAAGACTATGTGGTGCAGGACGGCGATATGATCTATTTCCGCTTCAACGTATGATATTGAATGGAGGGTACCCGACACAGAGGAGACTTATGGGCCGTACTGCGGTGTGGAGTTAAAAAACCGAAAGATTGAAGCGATCGTAAAAAGAAAAGCCTTGCAAAGTCTTATAATTTTCCTGTTTCAACCGATAACGAGGTAGATATATTTGCGTGTACCGGTCAGCTTTCAGGCGATGGTCGACTGAGAAAGCACTCCGGTGCAGAGCAAATTTAAGAAAATGGGTGAGAAAGGAAAATGCTTATGAGACGTAAAATAAAGAAGCGCAGCGAATCCAAAGAGCAGATGAACGGACGAAACAAAAAGCAGTCCACAATCCGAAAAGAGCTGATGGTGCAAATCTGCATCCTTGTCTCCGTTCCCATGATCCTGCTGGGGGCCCTCGCCGCTTTCCTGATCTTCAGAAGCACCGAGACCACTCTGGAGCAGACCATGGCACAGTTGTCCACCGTGGCGGCTGACAAGGTCGAGGAGCAGTTGGATTCCATAAAAAATGTAGCCGTCGAGACAGGCTGCGTGGCGCGGCTGTCCAGCAGTTCCAGTTCTACTCAGGACAAGAAGACCATCATCGATCAGCGTGTCGAGAATCATGGCTATCAGCGGGGGAACATCCTGTCGCTGAACGGGAAAAGTATTTTTGACGGTACCGATTTTTCCGACCGGGAGTATTTTCAGCAGGCGAAGGCTGGCAATGCGTGGGTTTCCGATCCGCTGGTCAGCAGGGTTACAGGCGAAATAGCCGTCGTTATCGCCGCCCCTATCTGGAAGGACGGTGTCCCCAACAGCACGGTGACAGGCGTAGTATTTTTCGTCCCAGAGGAGACGTTCCTCAACGATATTGTGACTGAAATTCACGTCAGCGAGAACGGCGGCGCCTACATGCTGAATAAAAACGGTACTACCATTGCTCATAAAAACATGGACAACGTGAAAAATCAGGAGAACACAGCCGAGGACGCTAAGACGGATCCCTCTCTGGTGCCCCTGGCCGCGCTTGAGAAAAAAATGGCCAACGGAGAATCCGGCTTTGGACAGTATACCTATGGCGGTGTGACCAAGTTTTTGTCTTACGCGCCCATTGAGGGAACCGACGGCTGGAGCATCGGCGTCAATGCCCCGGTGAGCGATTTCATGGGTTCCACCTATCAGGGAATCCTTATTACCGCGATCCTGATTGCGGTGACAATTATAACGGCTATGATGATTGCCATTCGGGTGGCCAAGCGTATCGGCGACCCTATGGCGCAGTGCACTGCCCGGTTGGAGCTACTGGCAGAGGGCGATCTGAAGGCACCAGTGCCGGAGGTTCACAGCAGAAACGAGACAAAACGGCTGGCAGAGACCACGGCTTCAATCACCCGCACGATCTCCGGCATCATCGGGGATCTGGGTCAGGGACTGGGCGGCATTGCCCACGGCGACTTTACCGTCTCCAGCACGAACGCGGAACTGTATCAGGGCGACTATGCTGCCCTGCTGGACTCTATCCGGGAGTTGATTACCCTCCAGAGCGGAACAATGCGCCAGATCGGCCTGTCCGCCGATCAGGTGGCTGCGGGAAGTGAGCAGGTGTCCGCCGGCGCGCAGGCCTTGAGTCAGGGAGCCACGGAGCAGGCTTCCTCGGTCGAGGAACTGGCGGCCACCATCTCAGAGGTTTCCGGCCAGATCGGCGAGACTTCTAAAAATGCGGAGGAGGCCAGACATAAGGTCGATGAGACCGGCGTAATGATGGAGCAGTGTGACCGGCAGATGAAGGAAATGGTCGCCGCCATGGGCGAGATCAGCGAGAATTCCCAGCAGATCGGCCGCATCATCAAAACCATCGAGGATATCGCGTTCCAGACGAATATATTGGCCCTGAACGCCGCCGTGGAGGCCGCGAGAGCCGGCGAAGCCGGCAAGGGCTTTGCCGTGGTGGCGGACGAGGTGCGGAATCTGGCCGGCAAGTCCGCCGCCGCGTCCAAGGATACCGCCGCTTTAATCGAGGCCGCGGTGCAGTCCGTGACAAAGGGCGCGGGTATTGCCAATACCACCGCCACGACTCTGGACGCCGTGGCGGAGAATTCTAGAGCCACGGCGGAGATGGTGGAAAAGATCGCGGAGGCCGCCCGGCAGCAGGCCTCCTCCATTACTCAGATCTCTCTGGGAATCGATCAGATTTCCAGCGTGGTACAGACCAACTCCGCCACCTCCGAAGAGAGCGCCGCTTCCAGCGAGGAGATGTCCGCGCAGGCACAGACGCTGAAGGACCTGGTGGGCCAGTTCAAGCTGAACAGGGAAACGTTGGCCTCTGCGGAAAAGGTTTCTGCAGAGATTCCGGCGGAAACTTCGGCAAAGGCTTCGGAAAAAGCCCCGGTTTCCTTCGCCGGAAAGTATTGAGTTGAATCGAAGAGCCCCCGCGCCAAGTCTGGTGCGGGGGCTCTTTCCATGCAAATCTTTTGCTTTACCCGCTTCCTTTGGCAAACGGGGTATGCTATAATAACCGCAAAGAAATTATTGTGGGCGAATTTTGATGCTCCGCGCCAAAACGCTGAGATTTAGGGCGTACCGCTTCGGGCGGCGCGCGACCGTATTAACATGATATAATTGTGCCATAATAGGAGTAATCGCCGCACAATGTGCGATGTGCATATGTAAAGCCTATCGTAAAACTCCAGGGACTGCCTTGGGCAGAAAAAACGAATTAAGACAGGGGGCTGACTTATGAAAAAATTGTTTTCCGCTGCCGACCGCTATCTGCAAACCTGCGATTGGAGGGATGTTGCGGTGCTGAAGTTCTGTTTGTGCGCCTTGGGCGTACTGATGGGGTTGGCGGTTCCCGCGCGAAAGAAAAAATTTGCGATGAGGGTTGCAGCGTTGGTTTTTGTAGTCACATACGTGCCGCTGCTGGCAAAATTTCTGCCTGTGCTGTTCGGCAAAGAGGACGAGAAATAAGGTTTGAATCCGGCAACCGGAGGGCGAAGGCATCTGGACCGATTGAAAACTGAAAATTGACAGGAGGTAAAACCATGAGAGCTGTGTGGAATGAGAATCCTGTGCTGCGGGATGTGATGGCGGCGGCGGAGACCTGCTGGATCAACCCCAAATGGGAGCCGTTTGAAACTGTTCGGGACAGTCTGCCGGTGGGCCCGGCGGAGGTGGATGATGCGGCGGCTCGGCTGGACCGCTTTGCGCCGCTGCTGAGCAGGTTGTTTCCGGAGACGGCGGGGGACGGCGGGCGGATCGAATCGCCGCTGAGGGAACTGCCCACTCTGCGCGAGAGAATGGGTTGGCGGGAGCGCGTCCCCGAGGGGCGGCTGTTTATGAAGATGGACAGCGATCTGGCGGTAGCTGGGTCTGTCAAGGCAAGGGGCGGCATTTACGAGGTGCTGAAGCATACGGAGGATCTGGCATTGTCGTCGGGACTTCTGAAGGTGGACGGAGATTACGCGAGCCTTGCCGATCACAGGGACTTCTTTGAAAAATATACGGTGCAGGTGGGGTCCACGGGAAATCTGGGCCTTTCCATCGGCATCATGTCCGCCGCGCTTGGCTATCGGGCGGTGGTACATATGTCCGCCGACGCACGGCAGTGGAAAAAAGATCTGCTGCGGCAAAAGGGCGTGGACGTGCGGGAGTACGCCGGAGATTACGGCAAGGCCGTGGAGCAGGGGCGGATGCTGTCCGACGCGGACCCCATGAGTTATTTCGTGGATGACGAGCACTCCAAAAACCTGTTTTTGGGCTATGCGGTGGCGGGCCGCCGTCTGGCGGAACAGCTGAAGGCGAAGAACGTGACGGTGGATGTGGATCATCCCCTGTTCGTCACGATCCCCTGCGGCGTGGGTGGAGCTCCGGGTGGGGTGGCCTATGGGCTGAAGCTGCTGTATGGCGAGAGCGTCCACGTGTTCTTTGCGGAGCCGGTTCAGTGTCCCTGTATGCTGTTGGGACTGGCCTCGGAAGAAAAGGATGGCGTGTGCGTACAGGACGCGGGCCTCACTGGCGTCACGGAGGCGGACGGCCTTGCGGTGGGACGGCCGTCAAAGCTGGTGTGCGACGTGATGGAGTGGACTCTCTCCGGCGAATTTACCATTGCGGACGGGCGGCTGTTCGACGATTTGAGAGAGCTGTACGCCGCGGAGAAGGTTTTCATCGAGCCATCCTCCTGCGCGGCCTTCGCGGGATATCGCGGTCTGGCCCAATTTCCGGCGGCGAGGGTTTATCTGGAGAAGCATGGTCTTGCGGAGAAAATGGGGAATGCGGCGCACATCCTGTGGGCTACCGGCGGGAAGCTGGTGCCGACGGAGATCCGGCGGGAATACCTTGCAAAAAGCTGCTGAGTCTTTGCGGGAAACCTTGGGCAATACCGCACAATTGGCGACTTATGCCGTTGGCGTTTGCCAGCTCTCCTATCTTCGGCACACTGCACAGAAATTTTCTGACGGGCGATAGCTTATCTGCGTTACTTCTAGATGATCTGACAAAAAAGCTGACGGCGCAGTTCTGCGCCAAGAATTGTGCCGTGTTGCACTTGTAATATTTTCCCGGCGGGTGTATCATACTAAAATAGCTGGACGGTTTCCCCCGTAGGAACTGTGAAATAGCACCCCGTAAAAGGAGGATACGATATGAGCAAAACCGCGCGTATGGTAATGAAAATCGTCGGAGCAAGTCTGGCGCTGGCCGCGTTCGTCTGTCTGCTGATCGGCGGGTGGCACGATCTCAGCGTGGGCTGCTGTGGCCTGAAGAAACGGCTGGGCCAGAAGTTCGGCAGCGAGTATGACGATTACGACGACGAACAGCTTTATTCCTGAAAGAGCGGGCCGCCTTCCGATAGGAGGACGGCCCGTTTTTGGGGATTATACAGCATTTCGCCGGACTCTAAAATGCATGGAACTATATGATTTATCACTGACGCATACCATGATGGACCGAAGGAAGCGAGGACTGAAAAAACCTGCGGGCGGCATTTACCGGTAAGCCTGGGATGGTCACGGATACCGATATATATTCTGCGGCGCGACTTATGAGGAGAGACCGGATGCGAGCTGCGTGTGCCACGCGATCGGGCCCTTTTAAAGCAGCGTCCTTTCAGAAAGAAGTTTGACGGGAAAGTGCACGTAAAGGAAGCTCAAAAAACAGCTCAGGCATCCTTCCGATGCCTGAGCTGTTTTTTAAAATCGCACGAATTCTCTCACACCGCCGATGAATAAAAAGTGAAGACAAAAAAATCGCCTTGACAGGCGAAAAAAAAAATGGTATAATGAAGCGCTTATAACGAGCAACAGATACCCTTCCATTTTCATTTACTGTTATTAAAATAGCATAGTTCCTATAAAAAAGCAAGAGCAAAACACCAGAATTTTAACAACTTATCCGTGCGTATCGAAATTTTGGTATCTGCTTACAGTTCAATCCGCTCTACCGGTCGGACAGGGCCGGCGGGCGGACAGAAAGGTTGCGTGAATCAGAGATGTCCAAAGACAAGTATTACGGAAAGACCCTTCGTAAGAACTTTGCCCGGCATGAGGAAGTCATGCCCATGCCGAACCTGCTGGAGATTCAGAAGAAGTCGTACCGGTGGTTCTGGGACGAGGGCCTGCGGGAGGTCTTCGCCGACGTGGGCGCCATCGCCGACTATCAGGGAAATCTTGAGCTGACGTTCATCGACTATAAGATGGACGAGGCTCCCAAGTACAACGTGGAGGAGTGCAAGGCGCGGGACACCACATACGCCGCCCCGCTGAAAGTGACGGTCCGTCTGCGCAACAAGGAGACGGAGGAGATCAAGGAGCAGGAGATTTTCATGGGGGATTTCCCCCTGATGACCCACGCCGGCACCTTTGTCATCAACGGCGCGGAGCGCGTGGTGGTCTCTCAGATCGTCCGTTCTCCCGGCGTGTATTACGGCAAGGAGATCGACCTGAAGACCGACCTTCCCATCCTCACTGCCACGGTCATCCCTTATCGCGGCGCATGGCTGGAGTATGAGACGGACGCCAATGAGTGCTTCTGGGTCCGCATTGACAAGAACCGGAAGCTCCCCATTACCTGCCTGCTGCGGGCTCTCGGCCTGAAGACCGATGCGGAGATCACCGGTCAGTTCGGGGACGATCCCCGGATTCTGGCCACCCTTGAAAAGGACCCCTGCAAGACCTATGAGGACGCCATGCTGGAGATCTACCGCAAGCTCCGTCCCGGTGAGCCTCCTACGGTCGAGGCCTGCGTGACTCTCATGAACAATCTGTTCTTTGACCCCCGGCGCTACGATCTGTCCATCGTCGGCCGGTATAAATTCAATAAGAAACTGTGCCTGTGGCCCCGGATTTCCGGCTATAAGCTGAGCGTTCCGGTGGCGGATCCCTCCACCGGAGAGATTTTGTTTGAGGATGGTCACCTGCTCACCGTGGACGAGGCCAAGGGCCTGGATGCCTGCGGGGTCAGCGAGGTTTCCATTGACGTGGACGGCGAGCCAATAAAGGTCATCTCCAACAAGATGTGCGATTTGAGCCGCTTTGTGGATTTTGACCCTCTGGCTGAGTGCAAGATCAAGGAACGGGTTCGCTATGATGTGCTTCAGGAGCTGATGGGTCAGTATTCCGGCGAGGAGCTGAAGGACCAGATCCGCTTACACAAGGACGAACTAGTCCCCAAGCACATCATTATTGACGATATCCTGACCTCTATTAATTATATGAACGGTCTCGCCCGGAATGTGTCCAATAAGGATGACATCGATCATCTGGGGAACCGGCGCCTGCGGTGCGTGGGAGAACTGCTGCAAAATCAGTTCCGAATCGGCTTCAGCCGGATGGAGCGGGTGATCCGGGAGCGCATGACCATTCAGGACATGGATATCGTCACGCCCCAGAGCCTCATCAACATCCGACCTGTCACTGCCGCCATCAAGGAGTTTTTCGGATCCAGCCCCCTGAGTCAGTTTATGGACCAGACCAACCCTCTGGCGGAGCTGACCCACAAGCGCCGCCTGTCCGCACTGGGCCCCGGAGGCCTGAGCCGCGAGCGCGCCAACATGGAGGTCCGGGACGTCCACTACAGTCATTATGGCCGTATGTGCCCCATCGAGACCCCGGAAGGTCCCAACATAGGCCTTATCTCCTATCTGGCGACTTACGCCCGCATCAACGAGTATGGCTTTATCGAAGCGCCTTACCTCGCGGTGGACAAAGAGACGTTCCACGTATCGGATGAGATTACCTATATGACCGCGGATGAGGAGGATAACTACATCGTCGGCCAGGCCGCGGAGCCGGTGGACGGGAACGGCTGCCTCACCAATTCCCGTATTACGGCCCGCCACCGCGACGAGATCGTGGAAGTTGACAAGGAGCGGGTGGACTATATCGATGTGTCTCCCCGGATGATGGTGTCCATCGCCACGGCCATGATCCCCTTCCTGCCCAATGACGACGCGAACCGCGCCCTGATGGGTGCTAACATGCAGCGTCAGGCCGTGCCTCTGTTGAAACCCCACGCACCCATTGTCGGCACCGGTATGGAGCACAAGATCTGCATCGATTCCGAGGTCGTTGTGCTGGCCGAGGGCGACGGCGTGGTCACCTCCATGGATGCCCGCCACGTTACCGTGAAATACGATTCCGGTGAGACCAAGGACTATAAGCTGGTGAAGTTTCTCCGGTCCAACCACACCACCTGTATCAACCAGCGTCCTATCGTGGCGGTGGGCGAGCGGGTCCACGGCGCGGGCATCGGACCCGACGGCGAAATGCGGGACCCCACCGTTCTGGCGGACGGCCCCGCCACCGAGCAGGGTGAAATTGCTCTGGGCCAGAACATTCTGGTGGGCTTCATGACTTGGGAGGGTTACAACTACGAAGATGCCGTCCTTTTGAATGAACGGCTGGTCCGCGAGGATCTGTACACCTCCATCCATATCGAAGAATTTGAGCTCGATTCCCGGGACACGAAGCTGGGCCCCGAGGAGATTACCCGCGACATTCCCAACGTGGGCGAGGACGCGCTGAAGGATTTGGACGAAAACGGTATCATCCGCATCGGCGCGGAGGTCCACGCAGGCGACATTCTGGTGGGAAAAGTCACACCCAAGGGCGAGACCGATCTCACCGCCGAGGAGCGGCTCCTGCGTGCCATTTTCGGCGAGAAGGCCCGCGAGGTCCGCGACACTTCCCTGAAGGTGCCTCACGGCGAGAGCGGTATCGTGGTGGACGCAAAGGTGTTTACCCGCGAGGCCGGCGACGAGCTGGGGCCGGGCGTGAATCAGGTGGTTCGCGTCTACATTGCCCAGCGTCGGAAGATTCAGGTGGGCGACAAGATGGCAGGCCGCCACGGCAATAAGGGCGTGGTTTCCCGGGTTCTGCCGCAGGAGGATATGCCCTTCATGCCCGACGGTACGCCGCTGGACATCGTGCTGAATCCTCTGGGCGTGCCCTCCCGTATGAACATCGGGCAGGTGCTGGAGGTCCATCTTGGCTATGCCGCACACGCCCTTGGCTGCAAGGTGGCCACCCCTATTTTTGATGGCGCCAACGAAAAAGACATTGCCGACATGCTTCAGCAGGCGGGGCTGGACCCCGAGGGCAAGAGTGTGCTGTACGACGGTCGTACCGGTGAGCCCTTCGACAACAAAGTCACCGTCGGCTATGTCTACTTCCTGAAGCTCCACCATCTGGTGGATGATAAGATCCACGCCCGGTCCACCGGCCCGTATTCTCTGGTGACCCAGCAGCCTCTGGGCGGCAAGGCCCAGTTTGGCGGCCAGCGCTTCGGCGAGATGGAAATGTGGGCGCTGGAGGCCTATGGCGCGGCTTATACGCTGCGCGAGATGCTGACTGTCAAATCCGACGATGTCACGGGCCGTGTCAAGACCTATGAGGCTATCGTCAAAGGCCACAACGTACCCGAGCCGGGTGTGCCCGAGGCATTCAAGGTGCTGGTGAAGGAGCTGCAGTCCCTGTGCCTGGATATCCGGGTGCTGGATGAAAACGGCAACCAGATCGAGCTGAAGGAAGACGAGGACGCCATGGATACCTTCAATCTGGCCCGCATGGACGCCGAGGATGACCGTCACCACAGCGTGGTAGAGGAGACGGAGTTCCAGGAGTCCGGATTTGACATCGCGGATGCCCCCGACGACGCCGGCGTGGATGCCGGTCTGGACGGAGGAGACGATGCCGGTTTTGATGACGAGTGATTCGGAATTGGGAAAGTTCGAAACGTAAAACTCAAAATTCTGAATCATGATAGGAGGAAACCATATGATTGACACGAATACCGGCAACAATGTTGCTTTTGATGCCATTAAGATCGGCATGGCCTCTCCTGAGCAGATTCTGGAGTGGTCCTACGGCGAAGTCAAGAAGCCGGAGACGATCAACTACCGTACGTTGAAGCCCGAGCGGGACGGCCTGTTCTGCGAAAGGATCTTCGGGCCCACCAAGGATTGGGAGTGCCATTGCGGTAAATATAAGAAAATCCGCTATAAGGGAAAAATCTGCGACCGCTGCGGCGTGGAGATTACCCGGGCCAAGGTGCGCCGCGAACGCATGGGCCACATTGAGCTGGCCACCCCCGTTTCCCACATCTGGTATTTCAAGGGCATCCCCTCCCGGATGGGCCTGCTGCTGGACATCAGCCCCCGGATTCTGGAGAAGGTCCTGTATTTTGCCAACTATATTGTCACCGACCCCGGGGAGACCCCGCTGATGAAGAATCAGATTCTCTCCGAGAAGGAGTACCGGGACTATCGGGAGAAGTATGAGGACGACTTCCAGGCCGGCATGGGCGCGGAAGCCGTCAAGAAACTGCTTCAGGACGTGGATCTGGACGCCCTCTCCCAGCAGCTCCACACCGAGCTGAAGGACGCATCCGGCCAGAAGAAGGCCCGGATTGTCAAGCGGCTGGAGGTGGTGGACGCTTTCCGCATCTCCCACAACAAGCCGGAGTGGATGGTCATCGACGTACTGCCGGTGATTCCGCCGGAACTGCGCCCCATGGTGCAGCTGGACGGCGGCCGGTTCGCAACGTCCGATCTGAATGATCTCTATCGCCGGGTCATTAACCGGAACAACCGCCTCAAGCGGCTGATCCAGCTGAATGCCCCCGACATCATCGTCCGCAATGAGAAGCGGATGCTTCAGGAGGCCGTGGACGCGCTGATCGACAACGGCCGCCGGGGCCGCGCCGTCACCGGCGCCAACAACCGAGCGCTGAAATCCCTCAGTGATCTGCTGAAGGGCAAACAGGGCCGCTTCCGCCAGAACCTTCTGGGCAAACGCGTGGACTACTCCGGCCGTAGCGTGATTGTGGTGGGTCCTGAACTGAAGATCTACCAGTGCGGCGTACCCAAGGAGATGGCCGTGGAGCTGTTCCGGCCTTTCATCATGAAGAAGCTGGTGGAGGACGGTACCGCCAACAACATTAAGTCCGCCAAGAAGATGGTGGACAAGGGCACCGCCGAGGTGTGGGATGCCCTGGACGTCATCATTAAGGACCACCCCGTTATGCTGAACCGCGCGCCTACGCTGCACCGTCTGGGTATTCAGGCTTTCGAGCCAGTGCTGGTGGATGGCCGCGCACTGAAGCTGCATCCTTTGAACTGTACCGCGTTTAACGCCGACTTCGACGGCGATCAGATGGCAATCCATGTGCCTTTGTCCGCCGAGGCACAGGCCGAGGCCCGTATCCTGATGCTCTCCGCCAACAACCTCCTGAGACCTCAGGATGGCGGCCCCGTCACCGTTCCCACGCAGGATATGGTGCTGGGCTCCTACTACCTGACCTATGAGCGCATCGGCAAAGCCGAGGTTGGCGCGGAGACCATCTATGTGGATGATGCCGGAGGGACCGGTCTGACCGCAGGTACAGAAGTGGACGCCGACGAGTTTCTTGCTGCCAATAAGGCGGCAAAGGATGCCGGAAAGCAGGAGGCCACCTTCCTGCCTGTCCATGTGTACGCCGGTGAGGACGAGGCCCTGATGGCCTATAACAGCCGCGTCATCGGACCACACTGCCCCATTTTGGTACGCGTCACCCGGGTGGTGGACGGCGTGCAGCATACCGGGATTATCCGGGGTACTGCGGGCCGGATTATCTTTAACCGCAATATTCCCCAGGATCTGGGCTTTGCGGACCGCAGTGATCCCGCCAGCATCCTGGATTACGAAATCATGTTCCAGTGCGGCAAGAAGGAACTGGGCAAGATCGTGGACCGCACCATCAATAAGCACGGGTTTACCATCGCCGCCGAGGTGCTGGATGCCATCAAGGCCACCGGCTATAAATACTCCACGCAGGCCGCCATCACCGTTTCCATCGCGGACATGACCGTGCCTCCCGTGAAATATGAGCTGGTCGACCAGACCGAAAAGCGGGTCCTGGACATCGAGAGCCAGTACAAAATGGGCTTCATGACCAACCAGGAGCGCTATAAGCAGGTGGTAGCCGAGTGGGAGAAGACCACCAACGAGGTCTCCGACGCTTTGCAGAAGAACCTGGACCGCTATAACCCAATCTTCATGATGGCGGACTCCGGCGCCCGCGGATCCATGAAGCAGATTCGTCAGCTGGCCGGCATGCGCGGCCTGATTGCAAATACCGCCGGACGCACCATTGAAATCCCCATCAAGGCAAACTACCGCGAGGGCCTGACCGCCCTGGAGTACTTCATTTCCTCCAGAGGCGCCCGAAAGGGTCTGGCCGATACCGCTCTTCGTACTGCGGACTCCGGTTACCTGACCCGCCGCATGGTGGACGTCTCTCAGGACGTCATCATCCGAGAGCAGGACTGCGGTTCCATACACGGTATCCGGGTCTCCGAGATCAGCGAGAACGGTCAGGTTATTGAAAAATTCTCCGACCGTCTGCGTGGCCGCTTCCTGGTGAGCAATGTCTACGACGCGGACACCGGCGCGGAACTGATTTCCAACGAGAAGATGATGGATGAGAGCGACGCGAAGCTTCTGGAGACCCATCACTGGATTCAGAAGAACTACCGCGAGGGCGATGCCTGCTCCTTTGACCCGGCAGTGGAGGGGAGCAAGCCCATGGTCATGATCCGTACCGTCCTGACCTGCCGCGCTCACAGCGGCGTGTGCGCCAAGTGCTACGGTATGAACCTGGCAACATCCCAGCCCGTGGGCCCCGGCGAGGCGGTTGGCATCATTGCCGCCCAGTCCATCGGCGAGCCCGGAACGCAGCTGACCATGCGTACGTTCCATACCGGCGGTCTGGCCGGAGGCGACATCACCCAGGGCCTTCCCCGTGTCGAGGAACTGTTTGAGGCCCGTAAGCCCAAGCGGATGGCCCAACTGGCAGAGATCGCGGGCGTTATCAAGTTTGAGGAAGCCACAAAGGGCAGCCTTCTGAACATCATTATCACCGCCGACGATGGTGATACTCGAACCTATGCGGTGCCCCATACCGGCCTTCTGGTAAAAGACGGCGACCGGGTGGCGCAGGGTACTGCCCTGACCTACGGCGCGCTGAATCCCCATGAGGTCCTGCGTCTGCGGGGCAGCGACGCGGTTTACAACTACCTCATTCAGGAAGTTCTGCGGGTATACCGCCAGCAGGGCGTGGATATCAACGATAAGCATATCGAAGTCATTGTCCGCCAGATGATGCGCAAGGTCCGTCTGGAGGACGCCGGTGACACCAAGCTGCTGGACGGTTCCATGGTAGACATTCTGGATCTGGACGACACCAACGCGGAGATCGACCGCCGCAATGCTGCCGGAGAGCGCCGGGAGGACGGCGAGCTTTTGCGCCACGCGGAGGGCACCCAACTGCTGATGGGCATTACCAAGGCATCCCTGGCCACCGACTCTTTCCTGTCCGCTGCTTCTTTCCAGGAGACCACCAAGGTTTTGACCGAGGCAGCCATCAAGGGCAAGATCGACCACCTGCTGGGCCTGAAGGAGAACGTCATTATCGGCAAGCTGATCCCTGCCGGCACCGGTCTTGCGGCCTACAAGGAATTTGCCGAGGAACTGGTACCCGATTCAGTCGCCTCCGGTGCGGAGGACGAGATCCCTGTATTTGAGGACTGAGACCCCGCTTTGTAGTTTCTTAAAAGCACCCGGGCGCAGAGCATGCGCCCGGGTGCTTTTTTGCTTGAGACATCTGCGGTGGAGGCTATTTGATGACGGAAAATGCGGGGTGATGCTGGCAGGAGAAGCCGAAATTATAAATCCGGGGCGCGCTGCTTAAGCAGCGCGCCCCGGACACTTGGATAATTCAAGCTTGCCGGGAAGAGGCTCAGACCTCCGCAATCAGCTCAACCTCTACCAGCAGGTTCTTGGGAAGGGTCTTTACCGCCACGCAGGACCGGGCGGGTTTACCGGTGAAGTATTTGCCGTAAATCTCGTTAAAAGCGGCGAAATCACCCATGTCCGCAAGAAAACAGGTTGTCTTTACCACGTGGGTAAAATCAATGCCTGCGGCCTCCAGAACCGCACCGAGGTTTTTCATGACCTGCTCCGCCTGAGAGGTCACGTCGCCGCCGACGGCTCCGGTTTTAGGGTCGATGCCGGTCTGACCGGAGGCGAAGAGGAATCCGTTGGAGAGGTATGCCTGGGAATAGGGACCAAGGGCGGCGGGGGCGTTTTCAGAGTGAATGAGTTTCATGAGAAAAGACTCCTTTCAATAATTGTAGTTTCTATAATGGTACTTCATTCAAGAAGAAATTTCAAGCCTTATGTGTTTTCTTTTGCCGTGGGGACGGACCAGGCGGCATGGTCGGTGTGAAGCAGGTGATGGGACTTTTTGCCCAGAGGCTCCTTGAGATATTCGCTGTACAGCGTCTTGATGTCCGGATTCTCGTGGGAAAAGCGAATCTTGCTCTTGGCGTCCAGTTCCCAAAGAAGCTCGCCCCGCTCCGCGGCCATTTCCACGCCGTCGTGGATGGGTTGTCCGCCGCCGCCGGCGCAGCCGCCGGGACAGGCCATGACCTCCACAAAATCATAATCCACGGTGCCGTCCTCCAGCGCTTCCATCAGCGCCCGGGTGCTGGATAGACTGCTGACCACCGCGACCCGGACCGTTCCGGCGCCGGGGATGGTGAAGGAGGCTTCCTTCCATGGATTGTCGCCCCGGACGGCGGAAAAGGCATCCGGCTTTGGATTTTTGCTGGTCGCGAGATAATAGGCGGAGCGGAGTGCCGCGTCCATCACGCCGCCGGAGGCGCCAAAGATCACCGCCGCACCGGTGCCGGAACCCAGAGGACTGTCGAAAGGCTCCTCCGGAAGGTCCGTTGGGACGATGCAGTCGCTGCGCAGCAGGCGGACCATCTCGCGGGTGGTCAGCACGGCGTCCACATCCGGATCACCGCAGGCGTCCTTCATAGTGGGCAGTTCGCACTCGGACTTCTTGGCCGAACAGGGCATGATGGATACCACGAACATCTTGTGCGGATCGATGCCCTTTTTTTCCGCAAAGTAGCTCTTGGCAATCGCGCCGAACATCTGCTGGGGGGATTTGGCGGTGGAGAGGCACTCCGTATAGGACGGGAACTGGGACTTTACAAACCGGACCCAGCCGGGACAGCAGGAGGTGAACATGGGCCAGCGGTATTTGCCCCGGTGGGTATACCGCTCCAAAAACTCGCTACCCTCCTCCATAATGGTGAGGTCGGCGGTGAAGTTCGTGTCAAAGATATAATCAAAGCCCATGCGGCGCAAAGCGGCCACCATCCGTCCGGCGGTGGCGAATTTGGGAGAGAGGCTGAACGCCTCTGCCCAAGCTACCCGCACGGCGGGAGCCACCTGGATCACCGTGGTGATCTCCGGGTCCGCCAGCGCCCGCAGGACCTTGTTGCTGTCGTCCCGGATGGTGAGGGCGCCGGTGGGACAGTGGGTGACGCACTGTCCGCAGAAGGTGCAGTCCGTGTTTTTCAGCAGGCGGTTGAAGCTGACATCTACCGTGGTGCGGGATCCGGTCCCTGCCACGTCCCAGATGTGCATTCCCTGTACCTTGTCGCAGATCTGGACGCAGCGCATGCACTTGATACACTTGCTGGCCTCCCGAACCACCGGGGCATCCAAATCCACCCGGGACTTTTCCGGCTGAAGCCGATAGGGCTGATAATGGATGTTCAGATCGTGAGACAGGGTTTGCAGGGCGCAGTTTCCGCTGCGGATGCAGGTGGTGCAGGTAGAATTGTGTTCGGATAGGATGAGACGCAGATTTGTTCGGCGGGCGGAGCGGACCCGGGGGCTATTGGTCTTGATGACCATGCCTTCCTCCACCTGGGTGTTGCAGGCGGGAATCAGGCGCTGAGTGCCCTCCAACTCCACCACGCAGATGCGGCAGGCGGCAATTTCATTAATGCCCTTTAAATAGCACAGATGGGGAATGGGGATGCCCGCGCCTTGCGCAGCGCTCAGAATTGTGGAGCCCTCAGGGACGGAGAGGGCTTTTCCATTGATTTCAATGTTTACCATTTTTCCACACGTCCTCCCTTAAAGATTCCATAACCAAAGTGGTCGCAGCGCAGACACCGGGCGGACTCCTTCTGGGCTTCCTCGTCGGTAAAGCCGCACTCGATGCACTGGAAATCGCCCTTGCGCTCACTGGCATCCCGCTCGCTGGTGTTGATGCGGCCCCGAGGACGCAAATCGGAGAGGTCCGGCGTCGGAATCTGGACGTCTGCCACGATCTCGTGGTTGAAACCCAGATACTCGTCGATGTTGGCGGCCGCCACCTTACCTGCGGCAATGGCGCGAATGACGGTGGCGGGGCCGGTGACGCAGTCGCCTCCGGCGAAGACACCCTCCACATCCGGCAGCTGCGTGCTGGCGTTTGCCAGCACGGTGCCGCCGCGCTGAATCTTCACGCCGCTTTGCTCAAAGCCGTGGGTTTCGATACCCTGCCCGATGGCGACGATGACGACGTCAGCGGGAATGCGCTTGAATTCCACGGCGGCGTCGTTGGGCCGGGGACGGCCCATGGCGTCCACTTCGCCGATGATCTGCGGCTTTGTCCAAAGAGCAACCACATGGCCGTCCTCGTTGGCCTCGATCTTCAGCGGGGCCTCCAGAGTCAAAACCTCGGCGCCTTCGGCAATCGCGCCCTCAACCTCCTCCTGCTGGGCAGTCATATCCGCCTGGCGGCGGCGGTACACACAGGAGACTTTTTTGGCCCCCAGACGGATGGCGGAGCGGGTCACGTCCATGGCTACGTTGCCGCCGCCGATCACCACCACGTTCATGCCGGTAAAGTCAGGCAGCTCGCCGTCGCCGATGCGGCGGAGCATCTCCACCGCGGAGATCACGCCGTTGCTGTCCTCGCCTGAAATGCCGGTCTTTTTATCGGTGTGGGCGCCTACGGAGAGGTACAGGCAGTCGAACTGCTTCCTGAGATCGTCCAGCGAGGGCTGAGTACCTACGTCCACCTCCGTATGGACCTCGATGCCCAGGGACAGAATGGAGGCGATCTCCGTATCCAGCTTTTCTCGCGGGAAACGATAGCTGGGGATGCCATAGCGCAGCATACCGCCCAGCAGCTTCTGCTTTTCAAACACAGTGACCTTGTGGCCCATCAACGACAGGTAATAGGCTGCGGAGAGTCCGCCGGGGCCGCCGCCCACCACGGCCACGGTTTTGCCGGTGGCGGGGGCGCAGGAGGGCTGAGGTACGTCTCCCGCATGGTCCACGGCGTACCGCTTCAGCCCCCGGATATTCAGCGGGTCATCCACCATGTTCCGGCGGCACCGGGCCTCGCAGGGGTGCTCACAGATATAGGCGCAGGCAGTGGGGAAGGGATTGTCCTTACGGATAAGCTTCACCGCGTCGTCATACCGTCCGGCGTTAATCAGGGCGATGTAACCGGGAATGTCCACGCCTGCGGGACAAAGCGCCACGCAGGGGACCGGGTTTTTCAGGCCGCCCAGGCACCGATGGCGGAGAATATGCTCCTCGTAGTCATCCCGGAAACCTTTCAGGCCCATCAGCACCAGTTGAGCCGCGTTAATTCCGATGGCGCAGTCAGCGGTATCCACGATGGCCTGGGCCGTCGTCTCAATGCGGTGAATGGTGCGCAGATCCGCCTCGTCGTCCAAAACCGCCTGCAGCATGTTGGAGAGCTGTCCCAATCCGATGCGGCAGGGGACGCATTTACCGCAGGTCTGCGCATGACAGAGATTCAAAAAATTCAGGGCCATGTCGATGGGGCACAGACCCGGAGGACTGGCCGCGATGCGGCGCTCCATGCCACGATATAGCTGATCGACCACGGCCTGAGCCTGACTGGGCGTTTTGATATCGAGTCTGCTCATGGTTCGTTTCACTCCTTCTTGTTAATTCTGCTTGCTTTTTTTGTAAGCTTTCTGCGCTTGCTTGCAGACTTTATTTTTGAGAACCGGCGCTTTCGCGGCGGAATTCAAACGTTTTTTGTTTGCAGAGAAGAACTGCGAATGCCGGAATTATCAATGTGGCAAAAATGCCGCAGATGAACACAGCTGAGTGGTGCCGCCCCTTGGTGAGGTCTGGGTTTTCAGATGTTATTGAAAATAAAAATAAAACGCATTGCGTTCCCTACGATAAATGCCGCAACCCGTTTCACCGGAGACGTTTAGAACAGCTTTTCCGGACGTTCTGCTCGAATCCGCCCCCTTTGCCGCATCACGACGTCGAGTGCCCCCTGCGGCAATGATTCGATCCTCTGCCAGTTTACTCTTTTTCGCTAAAAAAAACAACTGTTTGGTAGGATTTCATAAAAAAGCCGTAAAACACCTATGGAAAGTTTGACAGACAGGAGAAACGCGCGTATAACAAGAGCAGTGAAAAAAGAACGGAGGACAGGCGGTGCGCCGCCGACCAGGAGACGGAGGATTACATGAGGGAGTTAATCGAATTTTTGCGGACAGAAGGGGTGGATGAAAGCCTGCTGAAAGCGGCCGAGGACTGGCGGACAAAGCAGGCCCCGGTGGAGGAGAGTGTGGCCCACCGCATCCCCGTCCCCTGCTATCCCTACTATGGGAAGGACGTGTGGGAGGAGGCAATCTCCGCCCTTCTGAGCGGGGAGCACCTGCTGCTGGTGGGTCCCAAGGCCACTGGCAAGAACGATCTGGCGGAAAATCTCTCCGCTTTGTTTGGCCGTCCTCAGTGGGACGTGTCCTTCTATATCAACACCGACGCGGCCTCGCTGATCGGGACGGACACCCTCTCCAAAGGCGAGGTATCCCTGCGCCACGGGCCCATCGCCCGTTGCGCGCTGGAGGGGGGATTCGGTGTGCTGGACGAGATCAACATGGCGAAAAACGAATCTCTGGCCGTGCTCCATGCCACGCTGGATTTCCGACGCTGCATCGATGTGCCGGGTTATGACCGCATTCCGCTGTCGGATGCCACCCGCTTTATCGCCACCATGAACTACGGCTACGCCGGTACCCGGGACCTGAACGAGGCGCTGGCCTCTCGCTTTTTGGTCATCGATATGCCGCCCATCACGGAGGAAAATCTCATGAAGCTGCTGCGCCGGGAATTTCCGGAGTTGAAGGAGGCCTATGCCCGGCAGTTCATGAGCCTGTTTACCGATATCCGCAAAAAGTGCGACAGCGCCGAGATCTCTACCAAAGCGTTGGACCTGCGGGGGCTGCTGGCCTCCATCCGCTTGATGAGTCAGGGCCTGCCCGCGATCCGGGCGCTGGAGATGGGAATTGTCAACAAGTGCTTCGACGATTTCGAGCGCCAGCTGGTTGAAGATGTGGTCCGGGGCCGTATCCCGGAGAATTTGACGGGCCGGGAGGCCTTTGGAAACTGATGGAAATTGGGGAAAATGAAAAGCGCCGGGCGAGAAATCAGATCTGGACTGCGGCGGAGGAATACGAGTTCGAGCCAAGTCTGAAGACCTACGACGCCGAGGGACGGGCGGACCTGTACTGGAACACGGTGGCGGGCTGTGTCCGCCGGGACTGGGACGGGGCGCTGGAGGCGCTGTTTGTCTCCTTTGAGCTGTCCGTGGACTGCCAGCTCTATGAACAGCTGACATGGCTGGGCCTTGAAAGCGCGGCGTTCCGCAGGGAGAAGGACCGCCGTCCCGCGCTTCCCGCCCTGCGGCGGGGATACGCGCGGCGGACGCTGGAGGAATTTGCGCGTTTTCCCTCCGACCGGCCCATCCACCTCCTCACCGCCGGACGCTGCCGGGAGATTCTGGGACAGGATCCGGAGCTGAAGGGCCGGGACCGGGAGGTTTTGAACGCGCTGGACCTGCCCGGTGATCTGGACGGAGATGTTCTGGCGGAGCGGCTTCGGGAAACTCTGACGGCCTATTTCGGCTATGTGCCTCAAGACCCTGCCCGGTCCAAAGCCGCGGATGGGCCGGACACAGGGAAGAAGCGCCGTATTTTTGGAAGCCAACGGGGCAACCGGGTCCATCTGCCCGCTGTCCGGGGCTTTGGATATGGCTTCGGAGAACACAGCCGGGACCTCACCGGCGGAAGTGGCCCCGCCCCTCAGCGGCGACTGGGGGATATGTCCGTCACCCAGAGTGCGGAGGCTCTGCGGGTTTATATCGCCAGCTATTTCGGAACGCCCCTGTACGCAAAAGAGCAGGTGAAAAAGCTGGAGCGCGACCTGTGCGTGGGAGACCATAAGAACTGCAAGCTGTACTACGCCCAGGGTGGGGACGATCTGGACAAAAGCGCCCGGGGCTATGCGGGTGCTCAGCGCCGGGCGGCTCTAAAGCAGATGGTGAAAAACAAGGCGGCCTATGACGCAAATCTGACGCGTAACCATGCCAGCATTGCCCGGCTCACCGCCCGCATCCGTAACGCCATGCTGGCCCATTTGCAGCCCACGGTGGTACGGACTTCGGCAGGGATTTTGGACGCGGCCAGGGTCTGGCGGGCCGCGGAGTTGGACGACGACAAGGTCTTTAACCGCACGCTTAGAAGCGACCCCGGAGATCTGTGCGTGGATATTCTTCTGGACAGCTCCACCTCCCAGACCCTGCGCCAGGAGACGGTCTCCGCCCAGGGGTATATGATTGCGGAGAGTCTCACCCGCTGCGGCATCCCCGTGCGGGTGACGGCGTTTTGTTCTCTGAGCGGATATACGGTCATGACCCGATTCCGGGACTATCAGGAGACGGACCGGAACGAGAATATCTTCCACTATTTTACAACCGGTTGTAACCGGGACGGCTTGGCCGTCCGCGCTCTGGGCCGGGAGCTGGAGGACGCGCCCTGTGAGCATCGGCTGGTCATTATTCTCTCCGATGCGAAGCCCAACGACGTCATTAAAGTCTCCCGGAGCGGGAGCTATCTCGATTATGTGGACCGGATCGGCGTACTGGACACCGCCCGGGAGGTTCGGGGCGTCACCCGCACCGGCGCGGCGGTGATTTGCGTCTTTACCGGGGAGGACGAGGACCTTCCCGCCGCGCGGGTCATCTACGGACGAAATTTCACCCGTATCCGGAAGCTGGATCAATTTGCCGATACGGTTGGCAGCCTGATCCAGAATCAGATCCGAAATCTGTGAGGGTTCTCCGTGCTTGCAGATTGGGAGAGGAGGAACCGCCGCCATACAGCGGCGGTTCCGTGTTTTACCTAAAAATTAAAAAAAGTGGCAAAGACTGTGGACGGCGGTTAAAAACCATGATAAAATCACTGAGTCAGTGTGGCACCGCGCCGACGGTCATATTTTTACGCCGCCGGCAAATACTGTATAAGACTGTGTGAAGGAGGGAGATGCCGTGCACGGACCATATCTGCGGCCGCTGCCGAAAAACAAGTTCTGGAGAGGCGTTTATCTGATGACGCGTCGGTATCTCCGGCACAACGTATCCATTCAGAGCGCGGCTCTGGCTTTTTACCTGCTGTTTGCAATTTTCCCCATGTTGATCTTCGTCAGCTCTCTGCTGGGCCTGCTGCACCTGGACGTGGCGGGGATTCTGACGGGTCTGCGGGAGATTTTACCGAAGATCGCGGTGGATTTTATCGGGGTGTACCTGGTTCATGTTGAGGCCAATTCCAACGTCCGCCTTTTGATGTTCGGTCTGGTATTTTCCATTTATTTTCCCATGAGGGCGGCGAATACCCTGATGCGCTCCGTGCGCACAGCATACCATTTGGGGCCGCCCCGGCACGCGGTGGCGCACCTGATCCGGACGCTGGCCTATACGATGCTGCTGCTTATGACGCTGGTGCTGACGCTGACGCTGATGAGCGTCAGCAACACGGTGCTCCAGTACGCGGTGGAGCATTTTCAACTGCCCTCCTTCGTGGCGGAGCTGTGGGCCACGCTGCGTTTCCCTCTGGCGGCGGTGGTGGCCTGCTTTGCGCTGTTGGCGCTTTATGCCATTACGCAGGACTCCCACCAGCCCTGGCGAAATCTGCTCCCCGGCGTACTTGCGTCTCTTGTGGGGTGGATGGTGCTGTCATGGATCTACGCCATTTATATGGAGAATATTGCGAATTACTCCCTGCTGTACGGCTCCATCGGTACGGCGATGGCCCTGCTGGTGTGGATGTACATGAGCGCGACGGCGCTTATTATGGGCGCAGAACTGAACGGAACCCTGATTTCCCTGCGCAGGGAGGAAAAGGGCGAGGCGTACGATGGATAAAGCGCGAGAAAAGGCGGACTGCCGATGAATGCGGTCTGACGAATATGCCGCTGCTTTTCCGGTGCCAAAGCGCTGGGAAAGTCACGCATTTATTCAGGGAACGCGATAAAATAAGCGGACTATGACGATGGTATTTTGGAAAGGGCGGATGGATATGAATCCCGAGGAAAAATTCAAGGAATACGCCGCGCTGCTGATTCGGGTGGGACTGAACGTACAAAAGGGCCAGACCTTGGTGATCTCTTCCCCGGTGGAGTGCGCCTGGTTTGCCCGGATGTGCGCCGCCGAAGGCTATGATGCGGGCTGCCGCGAAGTGGTGATGAACTGGGGCGACGACGCGCTGGTCCGGATGAAATATCTCCGGGCGGAAGAGTATGTGCTTGACCATGTTCCTCTTTGGCGGCGGCACTTTTACAATGACTACGCGCTGGAGGGCGCGGCCTATCTCGCCATCTCGGCCAGCGACCCGGAAAACCTGAAAGGCGTGGACTCCGGGCGCGTCGTCCGGGCGCAGCAGGCCGGCGGCAAGGCTCTGCGTGAATTCAACCGCCTCCAGATGTGCAGTGGGTTTCCCTGGTGCATTGCCTCCATCCCCATCCCCTCCTGGGCGAAACGGGTATTCCCGAACGTGGGCGAGAACGAGGCCATGGAAAAGCTGTGGAACGCTATTTTTGCCGCCGTCCGCATCAGCGGGGACGGCAATGCCGTTGAAAAGTGGCGGCGGCATATCGAGACTTTGGCGCAGCGAAAGGAAAAGCTGAACCAGCTGAATTTCAAGTTTCTTCACTACACGAATTCTCTTGGCACCGACCTGACGGTGGAGCTTCCGGAGGATCACATCTGGGAGGCCGGGGACGACGTGACGCTGACAGGCCAGACCTATATTGCCAACATCCCCACGGAAGAGCTGTTCACCTCCCCGCTGAAAACCGGAGTCAACGGCGTGGTATACGCCTCCATGCCTCTGGTGAACGACGGCAACATCATCGATAAGTTTCACTTTGTCGTCAAAAACGGAAAGATCGTAGAGGCCCGCGCGGAGAAGGGGGAGGAGACGCTGAAAGCCGCCATTTCCGTGGACGAGGGCGCGTCCTATTTCGGGGAGGTGGCCTTGGTGCCCTATGACAGCCCGATTTCCAACCAGAAAATCCTTTACTACAATACCCTGTTCGACGAAAACGCCGCCTGTCACATCGCTTTCGGCGAGGCGTATCCGTGCTTGAAGGGCGGACAGAAGATGAGCCGGGACGAATTAAAAAAGCGGGGTCTCAACGACTCCATCACCCATGTAGATTTCATGGTGGGAACACAGGATCTGTCCATCGTGGGGACCACCCACGACGGGGAGGAGATCCCGGTGTTCGTCAACGGAAATTTCGCCATCTGAGGGAGGACCGTAGGAAACGATGCCATATAAAAAGAGAGAGACTTACGAGGACGTTTTGATTGTCGAGGGCGCGGCAGTGACCGGGGACGTGACGCTGGGAAGAGGCGTCAACGTCTGGTACTACGCCGTGCTTCGGGGCGACTGGGGCCCCATCGAGGTGGGCGAGAACACCAATATTCAGGACCATTGTCTCATTCATGAGGGGACTTCTGTGGGCCGGGGCTGCACCGTCGGCCACGGGGCCATCCTCCATGGCTGCACCGTGGGGAACAATACGCTGGTGGGCATGGGCGCCGTGATTTTGAACGGAGCGCGGATCGGAAACGACTGCATCGTGGGCGCCGGGGCGCTGGTCACCGGAAAGCTGGACGCGCCGGACGGCTCCATGGTTTTGGGCAGCCCCGCCAGGGTGGTTCGGCCTCTGACGCCATCTGAGATCGAAAGCAACCGGACGGAGGCGCGGGCATATCTGGCTGCGGCGGAGAACTACCGCCAAAGCTGAGACGGCAGGCCGGGTTATTCCGGGAGAACAGCCGGGCTGCCGGGGAGGACCGGGTATTCCGGACCGGCTGGAGGGCCGGGTATTCCGGACCGGCGGGCAGGGCCGCCATTCCCCCCGGTGAGCGCTTTCATGCAGTACGCGATTTCCCCAAAGGAGAGAATATGAATTTTGACAAAAAAATGGTGCGAACCGTGGCTCTGGCGGCTTTCGCCGTGCTGGCCGGGTATTGGTGCCTTCAAAACCTGTCGCTGCTTGGAAGAGCGTTACAGGCGCTGGTGGGGATGGTATCCCCGTTTTTGCTGGGATGCGCCATCGCGTTTATTCTGAATGTGCCCATGCGGGCGGTGGAGCGGCATCTGGGCGAGGGCGGAAAACATATGGACCGGCTGCGCCGCCCGCTGGCTTTTGTGCTGACGCTGGCACTGGTCTCGGGGGTGCTGGCGCTGGCGGGCCTTGTCATTGTTCCCAATCTGGGGGAGGCCATGTCCTCCGTCACCCAGCAGACGCAGAGCTTTTTCACGCGGCTTCCAGCCACGCTGGCGGAGATGGAGGCCAGACTGCCGGAACTTCAGGCGGTTTTGGCGAGCTTGGAAATTAATTGGACAATTTTGTCCAACAAGGCGCTGGAGCTGCTTCAAAGTTTCGGCAAAAACCTGCTGGATTCCGGCGTGGGAGGTGTCCTCAACGGCGTGAGCATCGTGGGCAGCGTGGTCAGTGGCGTCAGCACGTTTTTTATCGGACTGGTGTTTGCGGTCTACCTCCTGTTCCAGAAGGAGAAGCTGAGCCGGCAGGCTCGCCAGTGCCTGTATGCGCTGTTTCCGGAAAAGGCGGCGGACCGGGTGCTGGAAATTGCAGCCCTCTCCAACCGTACGTTTTCACACTTTCTCTCCGGCCAGTGCCTGGAGGCGGTGATCCTGGGTACCATGTTCACTGTGTCCATGGCGATTTTCCGAATGCCCTACGCGCTTTTGGTGGGCGCGCTGATTGCGCTGACGGCGCTGATTCCCGTTGTGGGGGCGTTCATCGGCTGCGGTGTGGGCACGCTGCTGCTCCTACTGGGGGATGATCCGGTCCAGGCGCTGCTGTTCATCGTTTTGTTCCTCGTGCTTCAGCAGATCGAGGGAAACCTGATCTATCCCCATGTGGTGGGGTCCTCCGTGGGACTGCCCTCCATTTGGGTGCTGGCGGCGGTCATCGTGGGCGGAAAGCTTATGGGCATTGTCGGAATGCTGGTGTTTATTCCGCTTTGTTCGGTTTTGTACGCCCTATTCAGACAATTTGTGAAGGACCGCCTTGCAAAGAAGAAAATTCCACCCGCCAAATTGCGGCCGGAAGGCTCGCCTCCCCATAAGGCCGCGGGGGAGCATTCATCCGCGGCCAAAGAGGGAAAAAGCGCCGGCGCTTGACCACAATCATAGGAAAAATGAAGGGCGGGCCTCTTTAAAAAGAGGCCCGCCCTTCATGCAGCGCAGCAAAGTAATTTATTTGGTGCCGAAAATCCGGTCTCCCGCGTCTCCGAGGCCAGGTACGATATAGCCGTGTTCATTCAGGTGGTCGTCCACCCCCGCGATGTAAACCTCCACGTCCGGATGCTCTTTTTCAATGCGGGCGATGCCCTCCGGTGCAGCGAGCACGTCCATCAGCTTAATGTGCTTGCAGCCGTAGTCCTTCATAAACCCGATGGCGGCGGAGGCGGAGCCGCCGGTGGCCAGCATGGGGTCCACGATGATAACGTCCCGCTCCGCGATGTCGGGGGGCATCTTGCAGTAGTATTTCACCGGCTCCAGTGTCTCCGGGTCCCGAAACAGGCCGATGTGTCCCACCCGGGCAGCCGGAATCATTTTCAGCACACCGTCCACCATACCAAGGCCCGCCCGCAGGATGGGGACGATGGCCAGCTTCTTTCCGGCAATGGTCTTGAAGGTGCCGGGGGCCACGGGGGTCTCCACCTCTATATCCTCCAGTGGAAGGTCGCGGGTGGCCTCGTAGGTCATCAGCATGGCGATTTCGCAGACCAGCTCCCTAAAGTCCTTGGTACTGGTGTCCTTGTTGCGCAGGATGGTCAGCTTGTGCTGGAGCAGGGGGTGGTTCAGGATGTGGATGTTGTTGTTCATTTTCCGTTCTCCTTTTTTATTCGGTCTCGCAGCCGCTCCGCCTGTGCGGGGCGCAGATAAACAGGGGAGAGTTCCTGGGCCGTTGTCAGTTTTCCGGCCGCCGCGAGCTTTTCGGCGGCCAGGGCCACGCCCACGGCGTTTTGGTGCAGCAGCCGGGCGGGGGCCAGCGCGCAGGGAACACCGGATTCCTCCAGTGCTTTTTGGCACAGTGTGCCGCCGTCGCCCAAGGCGATCTTGGGCCGGGAGTCATTTCTCAGCTCCTCCGCCAATTCGGAAAGGCCGATGGCACGGTCCGCGCAAAGACGGGTGAGGCTTCCGTTTTTGGCTTCAAACAGCGCGTTGTATATCTGGGAGCGCCGGGCATCCATGGCGCAGACGATCAGAGCGTCCATATGGCTTAGGCCCAGAGCCATGGCCTCCAGCGTGGAGACCCCGGCGGTGGGAAGTCCCGCGGCGAACGCCAGCCCTTTCGCGGCGGCCACGCCGATGCGGATACCGGTGAAGGACCCCGGTCCGGCGGCTACCGCCACCGCACCCAGATCGCCCATGGTCAGATCCGCGTTTCTCAGCATGGCCTCCACCATGGGCATCAGTGTCCGGCTGTGAGTCAGTCCGGTGTTCTGATAGCAGGAGGCCAGAATCTGTCCGTCCTCCGTCACTGCGGCGGAGCAGGCCCTCGCGGAGGTCTCCAACGCTAAAATTTTCAAAAAACGTTCACTCCCTCCACCGTGATGATTCGCCAGTCGTCGCTTTCCGGATGGCGGGCGATGCTTACCCATACCGTGTCCTCTGGAAGGGCGTCGCCTACTCGCTCGCTCCACTCCACGGCGCAGACGCCGTCCCGGCCCAGATAATCCTCCCAGCCGATGTCGAACAGCGCGTCCGAATCCGGCAGGCGGTACATGTCGAAGTGAAACAGAGGAATTTGCCCCTCGTATTCGTTGACAATGGTGAAGGTGGGGCTGGTGACCCGGCCCGTGCAGCCAAGGCCACGGGCAAGCCCCCGGGTGAACGCCGTTTTCCCCATGCCCAGATCGCCCCGGTAGGCCAGCACCGTCCCGGGGTGCAGCCGCTTTCCCAGCGCCTCGCCGATAGACTCCGTCTCGGCCTCACTGTGAGACAGGTATTCCATGCCTGCGCCTCCCCTCTTAAAAATTGCCTGAAATAGTATACCACAGTTTTTTCAGCATGTAAAAACAAATTTCATGAGTTTACACACCGCCTCGCCTGTGGTATACTATTAATCTGCAAAATTACGGGTTTTCTGATAGGAGATGCTATGTTCAACCGTCTTCGCGATACTCTCTCCGACTTTCTTCAACAGGCTGATCTGGTGCTGCTGGGCCTTTGCTGCGGGTCCACTTTATTTGGAATGGTGCTGATCGCCAGCGCCACCCACTACATGGGGACCAACAGCATGATTCGATTTGTGGGCGTTCAGGGAGCGGCAATGCTGATTGGCCTGGCAGCCTATATCCTGTTGTCCATGGTGGATGTGGAGCTGCTGGTAAAGCACTGGAAGATCATTCTGGCGGCCAGCGTTATTGTTATTCTTCTGCTGCGCACGCCTCTGGGCGTCACCCGTAATGGAAATCGGGCGTGGCTGGAGATCCCCCATGTACCCTTTTCCATCCAGCCCGCCGAGGTGGTGAAAATCGCATTTATTCTCCTGCTCTCCAAGCAGTTCGAGTGGATTAGGGAACAGCGGCGGGAGCTGAAGAGCTTTGGCAGTGTGGTGATGCCCACGGCACACCTACTGTTCATGGTGGGGCTGATCTACGTGGTGTCCAGCGACATGGGCAGCGCGCTTGTGTATGTGTTCATATTTGTGTGCATCGCGCTGGTGGCCGGTATCGCGTGGCGGTGGTTCATCCTTGGCGGAGGCGGTATGACGGCGATGGTCCTGGGGCTGTATTTTCTGAACAAGCTGCCCTCGCATATGGCGGACCGGTTCCACGTGCTGTTCGACCACAGCTTTGACCCTCAGGGCGTAGGCTGGCAGCAGACGCGGGGGTTGCTGGCGCTGGGCAGCGGCGGTTGGTTCGGGCAGGGGCTGTTCAACGGTACCCAGACCCAGGCGGGAAGCGGCTCTCTGCCAGAGCGGCACACGGACTTCATCTTTGCCATGACCGGGGAGGAATTGGGCTTTTTCGGGTGCCTTCTCGTGATTTTATTGCTGACGGCCATCATCTTTCGCTGCCTCTGGGTGGCGCGGCATGCCTCGTCGGACTATGCGAGGCTGGTCTGTGTGGGCATGGCGGGCATGCTGATTTTCCAGACGGTGGAAAATATCGGCATGTGTCTGTTCGTCATGCCAGTCATCGGATTGACGCTGCCCTTCTTCAGTTACGGTGGCTCGTCCATTGTCACACTGTATGCCGCCATGGGCATCGTCTCCGGCATCAAAAAACGGGCGCTGATGAACTGGAACCGATAGAATAGCGAAAAAGCTCCGCTCCCTGACAGCGGCAGGGAGCGGAGCTTTCTTGCGCCAAAAGATGTAGCCGGGACTTGTGCGGCGCGGTTCTAGACATCTTCCACAAACAGTATCCCGGGAACCTTTCCAAGCGTCTCCAGCAGATGGTTGCCGTCGCTTTCCCGCCCCGTGCGCTGGAGGTCAAGGATGGACCCTGTGCCATCCCGGCCCTCCTGCCCCAGATATTCCGTGTGGGTCACATGCCAGCCCTCTGCACGGATAGCCTGTAAGATCACGGAAAAGGGAAGCTCCTTTGTGTGTTCTATATAGATCCGTAAAATTGTGGAGGCTTTCAGAAAACGCTCATCCAGAGTGTTCAGAAATGCGATCACGCAGAACAGAAACAGACACATGATCACGGCGGCCTCGTAAAATCCGATTCCGATGGCAAGCCCCATGCAGGCGGAGGCCCACAGCCCCGCCGCGGTGGTGAGACCCTTGACCTGCTGGCCCCGCTGATGACCGGTGATGACGATGGTGCCCGCGCCCAGAAAGCCGATACCGCTGATGACCTGCGCGCCCAGGCGGGCGGGGTCGGCGTTGGGGTTGAAGTAGAGCGTCAGATACTGGTTCACCAGCATCACCGAGGCGGCGCCGATGCACACCACCACGTGGGTTCGAAGCCCGGCGGCGTGCCGCTTTTTGCCTCGTTCAAAGCCGATCACCGCGCCGCAGATTACAGACAGCGTAAATCGGAAAAAAATAGAGGGAAGCGTCAGGTCCCGCAGAGGGTCCAGAAAAGTGAACAGCGTGGTGGACATAAAAAAGCACCTCCTACAATAAAGCCATCTTTTAAGACGCGGCAGCTGTGCCTTTTATCTCAAGGCTGAAGCTGCTGAGACGGAGAACAGATGATCGGATGCTGACACCATGGGTTGCACACCCGCTCTTTAAGAAGAATATACCGGGAGCACAAAAAATTCAGTCGGAACTGCGACAAAAACCGCCGCCGGTTATCCGCAGGCCTGCAGCAGGGCCTCACGTTCGCCCGGAGCGGAAGTGAAGCCGACTTCAGACTTGAAATTTGACGCTTTGTATGCTATACTGCTAAAATATGAAAACCATTCTCAATTTTAGAAGGAGACCTGTTTTGAAAAAACACATATCACGATTATTTGCGGCGTTGTCCGCTGCGGCATTGCTGTCCGGTTGTGGCAGTGCGGCGACCGAGCCCTCCGCCTCCTCTGCATCGGAGAGTAAATTGCAGGTGGTGGCCACTGTTTTTCCCGCCTACGATTTTGCTCGGGCCGTCTGCGGCGATCTGGCGGAAGTGACGATGTTGCTGCCTCCCGGTGCGGAGAGCCACAGCTATGAACCCACGCCGAAGGATATTCTGGCGGTGGAGGGCAGCGATTTATTCCTGTATCTGGGCGGAGATTCCGATGCCTGGGTGGAGACCCTGCTGGAGTCCGTCGACGGCGGCGTGAATGGCATGAAGATGATGGACTGTGTGGAGTTGAAGGAGGAGGCCGAAACCGAGGGCATGACCGCCGGAGAGGAACACGATCACGGCGCGGGCGAGGTGTTGGAGTACGATGAGCACGTCTGGACCTCCCCGGTCAACGCCGCCGCCATTACAACCGCCATCGGTGAGCGGATGGGGGAGCTGGACCCGGATCACGCGGCGGATTATCAGGCCAACGCGGCGGACTACGCCGGGAAGCTCATGGAGCTTGACAAAGAGTTCCGGGACTTTTTTGCGACGGTCAGCAATAAGACCATGGTGTTTGGCGATCGCTTTCCTCTGCGGTACTTCGCGGACGAATACGGACTGAACTGCTACGCGGCGTTTCCGGGATGCAGCACCCAGACGGAGCCCTCCGCCGCCACCATTGCGTTTCTGACGCGGAAAGTGGAGCAGGAGAAGCTGGGGACGGTGTACTATATTGAATTTTCCAACCATCTGGTGGCGGACAGCATCGCGGAGGCCACCGGGGCGCAGACCGCGCTGTTTCACAGCTGCCACAACGTGTCGCAGGCGGACATGGACGCGGGAGCGACCTATCTCACCTTGATGGAGAAAAATCTGGAGACACTGAAAGCCACAATGAAGTAAGGAAAGACAAGCGCGGGGAGAAAGTTTCGTCTCTCCGCGCTTGTACTATGCCGCAATCAATCCATAGCGGCGCGTCAGTCCCACAGAAGGCGGGCCATGTCCTCCGGAAGCTCCGCGTGAAATTCCAGCGGTTCCCCGGTGATGGGGTGGACCAACGCCATTCGGAAGGAGTGGAGGGCGGGACGGGCGATCAGGGCAGGGTCCTCTGTGCCGTACAGCCAATCCCCCGCAAGGGGACAGCCCACGGCCGCCATATGGACCCGGAGCTGGTGGGTGCGACCCGTTTCGGGAAACAGACGCAGAAGGGAGAAACCGCCGCGGGTCATCAGAACCTGATACCGGCTGACGGAGGGCTGGCCGTCGGGGCGGACCATGCGCCTGACTGCGGAGGTCTCATCCCGCCCGATGGGCAAGTCGATCACTCCCTCAGCCGGATGGGGGACGCCTACGCAGACGGCCCGATATTCCCGGTGGAACTGATTGGAGTGGAGGACTTTACGCAAAAGATCGTGGACGTGTCCGCTTTTGGCAATCGCCATCAATCCGGTAGTGCCCTTATCCAGACGGTTTACAGCGTGGAAAATGAACTCCGTCCCACGGCTATAGGCCAGCGCTCCTGCCACGGTGGGGGTGTCCGGCAGGAAGTTGGACACGTGGGCGGTCATGCCCGCGGGCTTGTTGACGATCAGAAGATGCTCGTCCTCCCAGACGACGGGCAGGGGCCACGGCCCCGGCACCGGGGCCTGCCGCTGAACCCGGACGTCTCCGCTCTCAGCGCAGACGGTGTCGCCGGGTGAGAGGACGAGCGTGGTGTGGGCGGGCCGGCCGTTCACCAGAATGCCGCCTTCGGCGCGGGTCAGGCGGGAGATGGCATGGGAGGAAAAATGTAGCTTCTGCTTTAAAATGTGGCGGACGGTAAGGCCGGATTCCGCCGGAGATACGCAGTGGGAGACATAGGGCACGGGCCCGCCCTCCTTCCTTTTTGCGTGATATGTCCACGGCGCGGGTAAAATATCCGCACCGCGAAAAAATGGGGGATTGAGAAAACTGCCGGAAAGGTCCGCGGAACTTCCCCGGCAGCCCCAAAACAACCGCCCCACGTTTGGCACCATTAATTAAATCCAAAATAATTGAATTAAGGTCATTTTACCACGCGTCATGATAGTTGGCAAGCCGCCCGCGCCTTGCAGAATGGGGCTGGATGTAGTAAAATGAGTAGTAATACGAACGATGCGGTCAGATCTGCGGCGCGCACGGACTTGAAGGAGGCCCCTATGCTCTTATCGGCGGAACATCTGTCCATTAACTTTGGCAGCAGGCAGTTGCTGGAGGATGTGAATTTCTATTTAAACGACGGTGACAAGGTGGGCGTCATCGGGATCAACGGCACCGGGAAATCCACCTTCCTGCGGGTCCTTTCCCAAGGTATTGAACCGGACGGCGGCACCGTGCGCCGGGACCCCAACGTGCAGGTGAGTTTCCTGGCCCAGAACCCGGACATGGATGACGGCGCCACTGTGCTGGAACAGGTTTTTCTAAGCTTCCCCAAGGAGTTTCGGGCACTGAACGAGTATGAGGCAAAGTCCATGCTGAACCGGCTTGGCATCCCGGACACGGAGAAGAAGATCGGCACGCTCTCCGGCGGGCAGCGCAAGCGCGTGGCTCTGGCTGCGGCGCTGATCCATCCGGCGGATGTGTTGATCCTGGATGAGCCGACGAACCATCTGGACGCGGAAATGGTGGCGTGGCTGGAGGACCGATTGCGCAAATGGACCGGGGGCTTGATTATGGTGACCCATGACCGCTACTTTTTGGAGCGTGTCGTAAACCATATCACGGAACTGGATCACGCGAAGCTCTATCACTATGAGGCGAATTACTCAAAGTATCTGGAACTGAAAGACCAGAGAGCTGAGATGGCTCAGGCCGGCGAGCGGAAGCGCCAGTCCATCTTGCGGGTGGAGCGGGAGTGGATCATGCGGGGCTGCCGCGCCCGGAGCACCAAGAGCCGGGACCGGATCGAGCGGTATGAGAATCTGAAAAACAGGACCGCCCCGGAGACGGACGACTCTGTTCAGCTGGCGGCGGCTTCCAGCCGCTTGGGCAAGAAGATCATTGAGCTCGACGACGTCTCCAAGGCGTTTGAGGGAAAGACGGCTCTCTCCCATTTTTCCTATGGCGTTCTGCGGGACGACCGCATCGGTATCGTGGGCCGCAACGGCGCGGGAAAATCTACGCTGCTGAATATCATCGCCGGACAACTGGCACCGGACAGCGGCAGCGTGGACGTGGGGACCACGGTGAAAATCGGCTACTTCTCCCAGGAGGGGCGGGAACTGGATCTCACCCAGCGGGTATATGACTTCATCCGGGGCATTTCCGACGAGGTGAAAACGGAGGAGGGAACCCTCACCGCAAAGGACATGATGGAACGGTTTCTGTTTCCGCCGGATTTGCAGTCCGTACCCATCGGCCGTCTCTCCGGCGGCGAGCAGCGGCGGCTGTATCTGCTGAGCATCCTGATGTCCGCGCCTAACGTGCTGCTGCTGGACGAGCCTACCAATGATCTGGATGTGACCACGTTGTCCATATTGGAGGACTATCTGGACACCTTCCCCGGCCCGATTTTGGCGGTGTCCCACGACCGGTTTTTCCTGGACAAGCTGGCGGGGCAGATTTTTGCCGTGGGAGAGGAGGGCCGGGTGGAGCGGTACACCGGAAACTGGTCGGATTATGCCCAAAAGCGAAAAGAGGAAGAGCGGCCCGCTCCGCCGGAGAAGTCCGACAGGGAGGATACCCGCAGATCCCGGGAAAAGAAGTTGAAGTTCACCTTTAAGGAGCAGCATGAGTTTGAAACCATCGACGGCGACATTGCCGCTCTGGAGACCGAGCTGAAGTCGGTAACCTCCCGGATGGATGCCTGCGGAAGCGATTACGTGAAGCTTCAGGAGTTGACGGAGCGGCAGGAGTCCCTGCGGGTGGCTCTGGAGGAGAAGACTGACCGGTGGGTCTATCTCAACGAATTCAAGGAGCGGATTGACGCGCAGGACTGAACGCATGGCCCGCCAAAAGTGAACAGCTCCCATATAACAAGAGGAGCCACAGCGCAACTGAACTGCAAGAAATACCAAAGAATGCTCCGCAGGAAGGGAATTCGGCAGAGCATGAGCCGCAAAGAAAACTGTCTGGACAACGCCGTAATTGAAAATTTCTTTGGTCTGCTTAAAAGCGAACTTCTCTATTTGCAAGAGGAGTACTTCAAGCGAGAGTTGGTTGACTATCTTGATTATTACAACAACTGCCGCAGCAAGGCAAAGTTAAAGGGCCTGCCGCCTGCTATTACAAGCAACAAGCCCTCTTAACCGCTTGACAAAATATTTGTCTAACTTTTCGGGGTCAATTCAGTTGCGCAGCGGCTCCTTTTCAAGGGGCTTAAACAATTTTTTGCAATTGGGGTGCGGTCAGAAGATCTGTGTTCCGGGAGAGGTGACGCAGGATATCCTTTCGGGTGACGATCCCAATGAACTTTCCCAAGTCGTCCACCACCGGGATAAAGTTCTGGTTCAGTGCGTTGGAAAGAAGCTGTTCCATGGAGGCGGTGATGCGGACGGGAGGATATGTATTGTTCCGGAGGATGTCCTGGATACGGAGCTTTTCCGTGTCCTTCATGGTAAGGGGCGCGTCCTGTTCCTTTTCCGCGTCTAGTAGATGCCAGAGAAAATCACCTTCGCTGACGGTGCTCTTGTAAGTCCCATCCCGCGCAATCACAGGAATGGCCGAGTATCCATGCCGCCGCATTTTTTCCAGACCCTGGCGAAACGTGAAGTCGTCGTACAGGTAAGCCACGCTGTTTTTGGGTGTCAGGAAATAAGCGATGTTCACACGCATACCTCTTTTCGTTTTTTCATTCAGGATGTCGGCTTACCGAGATCCTATATTTACTATAACCGATTCCTCCCAGAGAATGATGAACAAATTTTTAACTTGTGCCCGCATGCAAAAATGGACTTTACATTTCGAAATGGATATGATAAGATGTGATAAATGCAACAAAAGGAGGCGCTTCCATGCTGTCACCGGAGGAACTGAAAGAAAGCCCAATATTTGATGGCATCAGCTACGAGAGTTACCTTTCGATGATTGACTGCTTTCAGGCAATTCAAAAAACCTATCGTCCGGAGGATGTGGCCTATGACTTTGAGCGGGGCGGAAATCAGGTGGGTATTCTGGAGCGGGGAGAGGCGTCTCTCATCCGCATCGATGAGGACGGCGTCTCCACTGTTATGGAGAATCTGACGGTCGGCAGCGTTTTCGGACGCAGTCTCGCCTTTTCGGGCGGCAGCGGGGACAGCCTGGAGGTGGTCTGCCGGACGTCCTGCGATGTGCTGTTTATCGATTACGACCACATATTAAAAAGGTGCGAGAAAGCCTGCACGCACCATAGCCTGCTGGTTCAGAACATGCTGCGGCTTATTACCGGCAAGGCACAGGCGCTGGCGGAGCGGATTGACGTCCTCTCCCGCCGCTCCATCCGGGAAAAGCTCCTGTGCTTTTTCCGCCAGCAGGTGGAAAAGACCGGAAAGAACTCCTTTACGCTGCCGTTTTCCCTGAGCATGCTGGCGGACTACATCGCCACGGACCGAAGTGCCATGATGCGGGAGATGAAACATCTGCGGGAGGAGGACCTCATTCGGACGGACGGACGGGAGATCGCCTTACTGGACTGAGCGGCAGCCCGCAAAAACGGGCAAAAAAGAAACCCAATACATGGAAGAATTCCTATTTTTTCACCAAAGACCGGGGGGAAATCGGTTGCTTTTTCGACTTCTACGAATGATACAAAAATATTGTCAAAAATTTGACACAAAAGACGGGGAATTGATTTGACGCGCGTTAGTCCGTGTGTTAACATAGGGTGAGTATGTTGATCCAGCACGCAGCAATATGAGGAAAGAAGGAGAACTATGTTTCGTATCGTGAGAAAAGAGGCGCTCAAACCCACCGTTGTTCTGTTTGAGATTGAAGCCCCCATGATCGCCAGAAAGGCCCAGCCCGGACAGTTCATCATCCTGCGTGTGGATGAGAACGGCGAGCGCATCCCCCTGACGATCCATGATTACGACCGCGAGAAGGGCACTGTCAGCATTATTGTCCAGATCGTCGGCGCCACCACGGAGAAGCTGAACCATCTGAACGAGGGCGACTGCCTGCAGGACTTTGTCGGTCCTTTGGGCAAAGCCACCGAGACGGAGGGAAAGAAAAAGGTCTGTGTGGTCGGCGGCGGTGTGGGCTGCGCCATCGCGTACCCTGTTTTGAAGAAGTTCCATGACGACGGCGCGGAGGTTCATGCGGTCATCGGTTTCAAGAATAAGGACCTGGTAATTCTGGAGGACAAGTTCAAGGCATCCTCCTCCATTCTGAAGGTTTGCACCGATGACGGATCCTACGGCCAGAAGGGCATGGTTACCGACGCACTGAAGGAACTTATCGACGCCGGCAACCAGTATGACGAGATCTTTGCAATCGGCCCCATGATTATGATGAAATTTGTCTGCAAGACCACCCAGTCTTATGGCATCCCCACGACCGTGTCCATGAGTCCCATCATGATCGACGGCACGGGTATGTGCGGAGGCTGTCGGCTGAGCGTAGGCGGCGAGATGAAATTTGCCTGCGTGGACGGCCCTGATTTCGACGGGTTTAAGGTTGACTGGGATCTGGCTGTCAAGCGCAACCAGATGTACCGCGACTTCGAGACGCATAAGCACGAGGAAGTCTGCAACCTGTTCAAAAAGGAGGTCAACTGATCATGCCGAATATGAGCTTGAAAAAAAATCCCATGCCCTCTCAGGACCCCAATGTCCGCAATAAGAACTTTGAAGAGGTCACTCTGGGCTATACGGAGGAAATGGCGTTGGACGAGGCGCAGCGCTGCCTCCACTGCAAGAATCACCCCTGCATTCAGGGCTGCCCCGTCATGATCCATATCCCCGAATTCATTGCCGAGGTTGCCAAGGGCAATTTTGAGGAGGCGTATCAGATTATCTCCCAGACCAGTTCTCTGCCCGCCGTGTGCGGCCGTGTCTGTCCGCAGGAGAGCCAGTGCGAGAAATACTGCGTCCGCGGAGTGAAGGGCGAACCCGTGGGTATCGGTCGGCTGGAGCGTTTTGTGGCCGACTGGCATAACGCCAACGTCTCCGCCGCTCCCGAAAAGCCCAAGGCCAACGGTCACAAGGTCGCCGTGATCGGCTCCGGCCCTTCGGGCCTCACCTGTGCGGGCGACCTTGCCAAGAAGGGCTACGACGTCACGGTGTTCGAGGCTTTGCATCTGGCGGGCGGCGTTCTGGTATACGGCATCCCCGAGTTCCGTCTGCCCAAGGCCATTGTTCAGAAGGAAGTGGACGGGCTGAAGGCGCTGGGCGTTACCGTGGCTACCGACACGGTTGTGGGCCGTACCATCTCCATCGATGAACTGATGGAGCAGGAGGGCTTCGAGGCCGTGTTCATCGGCTCCGGCGCGGGCCTGCCCATGTTCATGGATATTCCCGGCATCAACTACAAGGGCGTTCTTTCCGCCAACGAGTTTCTGACCCGTATCAACCTGATGAAAGCTTACCGGCCTGATTCTGATACGCCTATCATCCACCCCCAAAAGGTGGCGGTGATCGGCGGCGGCAACGTGGCCATGGATGCAGCCCGTTGCTCCAAGCGTTTGGGTGCGGAGGTACATATTGTCTATCGCCGCGGTATGGAGGAGCTTCCCGCACGTCACGAGGAAGTGGAACACGCCGAGGAAGAGGGTATTATCTTCAATACCCTCAATAACCCTGTTGAGATTTTGGCGGACAAGGACGACAACGTCTGTGCTATCCGCTGCATCAAGATGGAACTGGGCGAGCCGGACGCCTCGGGCCGCCGCCGTCCCGTGGAGGTTGCTGGCAGCGAGTTTGACATGGAGGTGGACTGCGTCATTATGGCGCTGGGCACCAGCCCCAACCCACTGATTAAGACCACCACCAAGGGTCTGGAGGTCAACAGGAAGGGCGGCATCGTCGTCAATGAAGAGGGTTTGACCTCCCGCAAGAGCGTTTATGCAGGCGGAGACGCTGTTACCGGTGCGGCTACCGTCATTCTGGCCATGGGAGCTGGAAAGACCGCCGCCAAGGCCATCGACGAGGAGCTCAGCCAGCGGTAATATTTCTAACCTTTAAACGCCCGCAGGAAAATTTCCTGCGGGCGTTTTGTCGGTCCAAGCCATGATGCGGAGAAAATTCGGTAAAAACCCCAAAAAGTCGGCGGTCATCTCAAAAATTTTCGGCGGTTACTTGCCTATATTATAAAAATAAACCACAATATTTTGTGGAAACAGATAGTTTTTGTACGGAATAGCCATGAGGATATTGACAGGTAGCCCTGAAATGCTATAATAGCTTTAGTAGAAATTATAGCAGGGTAATGTGATAGATGGAAAATAAGGAAACGTTATACATTATCGGCGAGTCCCGGACCAACAGCGACAATGCCATCACGAAGATTTACGGTTCATTCTATATGGCGCTGGAAATTGAGGCCGAGAGCGGGAAAATTCTGGATTTTGGTTGCACCCACTCTCTGGACTTGACGGAACAGTTCCTACGGCGCATTTTTGTGGGAAGGTCCCTGTTGGAGCAATCTGCCCAGATTGAGGACGAGGTGGTTCGCCGGTATCACGGCTCCTCCGCAAAAGCGGTGTTGGCGGCTATGAAGGACGCGGAAAAGCGGTATCGGGCCGCGGCGGAAAAGAGCGAGTGAACAGATAATTTCATAAACTGCTTCCCCTTGTGTGATATATCTTCCAATATATCAATTAGCGGGGGAAACCCAGTGAAGATCGAAGAATTTCTTTGATCCTTGCTGGGCTTTTTGTATTTTTACGGCTTGAGGAGCAGGTAATTTACGGCCTGCGTCCATGTGCCTTCTTGGCGGCCTGGGCGTGGGGAAAAAACAGAGAGGAGCGCGCGATGGAACTGAAAGACCTTGTGGAGCGGCAGCGGGAGGCGCTGCTGAAGACCCTGCGGGAGAGCATTTGCATCCCCAGTGTGCGGGAGGAGGACGGCAGCGGCTATCCCTACGGCGCAAATATTCAAAAATGTCTGGAATTTATGCTTGATACGGGAAAGCGCCTGGGCTTCACAGTGAGAAACCTTGACAATCAGGCCGGCTGGTGCGAGTACGGCACGGGGGCTGAAATGGTAGCCGTGCTGGGCCATCTGGACGTGGTCCCCGCCGGAGAGGGCTGGAGTGGCGATCCATTTTCCGGTGATATCCGGGACGGAAAGGTATTTGGCAGAGGCTCCATGGACGACAAGGGCCCCACGGTGGCCGCGTTCTATGCACTCAAGGCCCTGAAGGAATCGGGGCTTCCCCTGCGGCGGCGAATCCGTATCCTGATGGGCACCAACGAGGAGACCGGCTCTGCCGACATGAAATACTACCTTGCCCACGGCGGCGAAAAGCCGGTGATGGGCTTCACACCGGATGGGGAATACCCCGTGATTAACGGGGAGAAGGGAATCGTCAATGTGACGTTTTCCCGTCATTTGCACCAGCTGGGCACGATGCGGTTGAAAAAAATATCCGGGGGGTCCGCGCCCAACGTGGTGCCCGCCTCCGCGGCTGCGGAGTTGGAATGCCCCGACGGAATGCTGGGAAAGATCCGTGCGGTGCTGCCGGAAAAGACCGTCTGCGTTCCCATTTCCGGCGGTGTGCGGATCGAGGCCCAAGGCGTGGGTGCCCACGGGGGTACCCCGGAACAGGGGGAGAATGCCATCGGACGCCTTCTTCTGGCGCTGAATGCCCTGCCGCTTGAGGGGGAGCTGAAGGAGGCTGTCCGCTTTCTGGCGGAAAAGATCGGCATGGAGACCGGCGGGGAGTCTCTGGGCATCGCATTGCAGGATGAGGTCTCTGGTAGACTAACCTTCAATCTCGGCACCGTCGAGGGGAACGAGACCAGCCTGAGCTGCTGCGTGAACTACCGCTACCCCGTGACGAAGACGCTGGATGACTGCGGCCCGAAATTTCAGGCGGAGCTGGAGGAGGGCGGCTTCCAGGTGGTAAAGCAGACCCACAAGGCAAGTCTTTACATTTCGCCGGAGAGCGAATTGGTAACCAAGCTGCTGCGGGTGTATGGAGAGGAAACAAGCCTGCCCGCGTTTCCCAAAAGCATCGGCGGCGGAACCTACGCCAAAGCCATGCCCAACGTCGTGGCCTTCGGCCCCGTTTTTCCGGGGGACGAGGTCCGGGAGCACAAGCCGAATGAGTTCATCGAGGTGGACCGGCTGATGCAAAATGCGCAGATCATCGCCCGCGCGATGTATGAACTTGCGAAATAAGGAAGAACGAGGAGGAGCAGTATGAAGATTACAGAGGTCCGGCTGGGACGTATCTCCGTACCCCTGCGGGTGCCGTTTAAGACGGCGCTGCGGCAGGTGAACAGCGTGGAGGACATCATCGTGGAGGTCCACACCGATACCGGCGCGGTTGGCTACGGCGAGGCGCCCCCCACCGGCGTTATCACCGGCGACACCACCGGGGCCATCATCGGCGCGTTGAAAGACCACATCATCAAAACGGTGGTGGGCCGGGACGTGGATGCGTTTGAGGACCTGATGACGGTCCTGAACGGCTGCATCGTGAAGAATACCAGCGCGAAGGCCGCTATGGACATGGCGCTGTGGGATCTGTACGGCCAGCTCTATCACATCCCGGTCTACAAGCTGATGGGCGGCGCGCGGAAGAAGATCGTCACGGACATCACCATCAGCGTCAACGACCCGGAGGAGATGGCCCGGGACGCGGTGAATGCCGCCAGGCGGGGCTATGACTGCCTGAAGGTGAAGGTGGGCGCGGACCCGTCTTTGGATGTGGCCCGGCTGGCCGCCGTGCGGAAGGCCGCAGGGGACAGCATGTGCATCCGCATCGATGCAAACCAGGCGTGGTCCCCCAAGCAGGCGGTAAAGCTGCTGAACCAGATGCAGGAAAAGGGCCTGGATATCGAGTTTGTGGAGCAGCCGGTCAAGGCCCACGACTTCGAGGGATTGAAATATGTTACCGAGCGAAGCTACGTTCCCGTGCTGGCGGATGAGAGCGTGTTTTCCCCGGAAGACGCCGTGAAGATCATGCAGATGGGTGCAGCGGACCTTGTGAACATCAAGCTGATGAAGTGTGGCGGCCTCTGGAACGCTTTGAAAATCGCCTCCGCCGCCGAGGTTTACGGTGTGGAGTGCATGATCGGCTGTATGCTGGAGGCCAAGGTCAGCGTCAATGCGGCGGTGCACCTGGCTTGCGGCAAAAAGGTCATCACCCGGGTAGATCTGGACGGCCCGGTGCTGTGCAGCGAGGACCCCATCGACGGCGGGGCGGTGTTCAACGAGAAGGAGATTACCGTCTCCGACGCGCCGGGCCTTGGCATTCGGGGCATTCGGGGCCTGACCTATCTGGACTGAGCAAGCCCTTGTACATTAAAAAAGAGGAGGCGGTGTGTTCAGGCATAGGGCGCCGCGCGCGCTTTGCCCAGGCGGGCCGGGCGGTATGGGAACCGCGGAAAACCGGCCGATCTGAATAAAAAAGGGAGAGAAGACCATGATTACCAACGGATTTACTTACATTGCGTTTCTGATGTTCCTGGCCGGCGGATTGCTGGCACTGGAAAAGTACGCCAAATGGAAGATTTTTAACTATGTTCCCCCGCTGGTGTGGATTTACGTCCTCAACATGCTGTTTTGTACCATGGGTCTGTATTCCTCGGATGAGTGCTCCGCCGCATACGGCGCGTTGAAGAACAACCTGCTTTACGCGATGATCTTCGTGATGCTGCTGCGCTGCGACTTCCGGAAGCTTGCAAAGCTCTCCGGGCGGATGATCGCCATTTTCCTGGGCTGCTCTTTGACGCTGGCCGTGGGCTTCATTATCGGTTATCCCATCTTCAAGGGTACGCTGGGAACAAATACATGGGCCGCCGTGGCCTCCCTGTATGCATCCTGGGTGGGCGGATCGGCCAATATGGCCGCCATGCAGGACGCGCTGCCCGTCGATCCCGGCGCATACAGCTGTGCGCTGGCGCTGGACACGGTGTGCTATTCCGTGTGGATTGCCCTGTTGCTGTTTATGGTCAAATACTCCGGCAAGTGGGATAAGGCCGTGAAGGCGGATACATCCAAGCTTCATGCCGTGGCTGAGGCCGCCAATGCCGAGGTTGCCAAGAATAAGCAACAGGCCAAGTCCGCCGACTGGATCTGGCTGATCGGACTTGCGCTGATTGTATCCGCGGCTTCTCAAGAGATTGGCCTGTTGATGAACAACGGTCTGGAGGCCGTCGGGCTCGACATGTTCGGAAAGGGTACCTGCACTACGGTGTTTGTCACCGTGCTGGGCCTTGTGTGCGCGGTGACCCCCATTGGAAAGCTCCCGGCCGTGGAAGAGCTCTCCAACATCCTGCTGTACGCAGTGGTGTCCCTGCTGGCAACGCAGGCCCCGCTCAATGACCTGCTCTCCGCGCCCATGTGGGTGGTATTCGGCCTGTTTATCCTTGCAATCCATGTGGTCCTTATGTTTGTGCTGTCCAAGGCGTTCCACTGGGATCTTTGCATGGTGTCCACAGCGTCCGTTGCCAATATCGGCGGCAGTGCCTCCGCGCCGATCATCGCGGTCGCCTACCATGAGTCCTATGCCGGCATCGGCGTTCTGATGGGGGTTCTGGGCGCGGCCATCGGCAACTTTATGGGCCTTGGCATGGGCGCCATCCTCAAAATCCTCACCTGATACGGGAAACTGAAGAAAACATTGGCACGGCCTCCTTATCTCTTCGGAAGCAAGGAGGCCGTGAAAATTATGGAGACAAGGAGGACTCATGGGCATCAACGACAATTTTAAATATCTTCATATTGGCCTGCCGGAGGATGTTCTGCGTCTGAAATACTTCGGAGACTTTGCCGGGGCGGACCACGCCATCCGGCGGCATTTAAACTCGCCCAATACACCCAATGCACTGAAAAGCTGCCTGACCGTCCAGCGGGAGATGATGGCCCGTTTACCGGCGGACTATCCGTTGATACGGGCTGAGGCGATTGCTCTGGCGCAGTCCGCCGCCCCAGATTTTACAGCGGAGGAATTCGATGCGCTGGTGGAAGCGGGACGGATTGATTGGATTTATATTCAAGGCGTGCCCCACTATTTCAACCGCTTTTTTGACTCCCTTTGTAAGACCGACGCCTCTTACGCCGCCCGGGCGGGGGCCTCGCAGCTGGGAGCGGACGGTTCCAGCGCCGCCGGGGAAAACGGAGAGCCCCGTCTGGACCGGGCGGCGCGGCTGCTCAGGGAAAATGGGCGGATGTCCGCCCGCATTCTCTGCCGCGCATCTTTGCGCCTGAAAGACGAGGTATATCAAAAGGGAAAACTGGTTCGGGCGTATCTGCCGCTGCCCTGTGCCTGCGGCGCGCAGAGCGACATCCGCATCGAACGGATCGTTCCGGAGCCCACTCACATCTCTCCGGAGGACGCGTTCCAGCGGGTGGTGTTCTGGGAGGAGCGTATGGAGGAAAACCATGCGTTTTCTGTGGAATTCTCCTATGTACGTACCGCGCAGTATACCGATCTGACCCGACCGGAGTACAGCGCGGAGCGGCCGGATTTTTTTCTGGAGGAGCAGCCGCCTCATATTTTGTTCACGCCCTATCTCCGCACCTTGGTTTCAGAGCTGACGGAAGGGATAGACGAGCCTCTTGAAAAGGCGCGCAAGATCTATGATTTTGTGACGCAAAACATTAAATACTCCTATGTTCGGGCCTACTTCGGCCTGGAAAACATTGCGGAAAACTGCGCCCGGAATCTGGTGGGCGACTGCGGCATCATGGCGCTGCTGTTCATGACTCTTTGCCGCTGCGCGGGAGTTCCCGCCCGGTGGGAGAGCGGATGGAAGGCGGAGCCGGGCTTTTGCGGAGCCCATGACTGGGCACAGTTTTACGCCGCGCCCTATGGCTGGCTATACGCCGACCCGTCCTTTGGGGCTGGTGCCGTTCGGGAGGGAAACGAGGCGCGCCGCAGGTTTTACTTCGGCAATCTGGACTGCTATCGCATGACCGCCAACACGGCGTTTCAGGCGGATTTCGATGTTCCCATGAACCACTGGCGGGCCGATCCCTACGATAATCAGGTGGGCGAGATGGAGCTTAAGGACCGCGGCCTTCGGTACGACGAGTTTGAAAGGGAGAAGGAAGTCCTGAAATTTACGGAGCTGTGAGTGTATTAAAAAAAGTTGAGAGTGAAAGGGCTGAGGAAGCTAAAAAACAGCGTCCTCAGCCCTTCAAGAATTTGTTACTCCCTGCCTTACGGCGCGAGCCGCGCCCGCTGGTGATGGTGGCCGGAATCTCTGATTCACGACCTCCTATTTTTTACCACTCCAGAGCTCTGGGCTGACCCAGATAAAAAAAGCTGCAAAGGGCAGCAGAACCAGCAGTCCGAAGCTGTCCAGCCCGAAGAGCGCCCACGTCAGGATTAGCCCTGCCAGCAGCGCAAGAACGCCCAGCAGGACCCGAATGCCTTGGGGCAGCTGAAAAATTCTCTTCATGAATTCCTCCCGGATGCGGATTTTGCACCCGGGTTTCATTTTAGAGTAAAGCTGGCGCAAAATTTGTCGAAAGCCGCTGACTTTCGGATAAAGCTACAGAAAAATGACAGCCTTGAACAATTGGCAGCATCGGAAAATTTTTCCTTGACAACCACACTATTATTGTATTAGTATTACAATACAAGAAGCAGGCGCAGACAGGGGAAGCTGCCTGTGGAGAGATGAATGGAGGAAATCAGATTGAATATAAGAAAACGGATCGCGTCGGTTCTGCTGACGGCGGTCATGCTGGCGACGTCGGTGCAGGCGGCGCTGGCTGCGGAGCCGGATTATCTGACCCGCGGTGAGGTGGCGGATATGCTGGTAACCGCGGCGGACGACTACAACCCCGGGGTGAAGAAGACCGATATTCTGCAGGGGTATTCGGACGGCAGTCTCCATGAGGAGCGGTCCGTCACTCGTGCTCAGGCGCTGGTGATGCTGCGTCGGGCCTTTGGCGATCTGCCTACTCCCGCGGGGGATAACGCCCGCAGCGGGTACTCCAGCGCCAACTTCACTGATCTGCCCTCCTGGGCGGCGGAGAATATTCAGGACGTGCTGTCCACCGGCATCGTGGCGGGCACCAGCGAGACAACTTTCTCCCCCAACAGCTATGTGACGGAACGGCAGATGGAGCTGTTCATCCGGCGGACCTATGCGCTGGAGGGAACAAATCTGAAGGACGACTTCTATGCCACGGTCAATAAGAACGCGCTGGATTCCAGCGTAATTCAGACCGGATATACCGGAACCGGCAGCTTTAACGATCTGGCGATCACGGTAAACCAGCAGGTGGCACAGATCATCAAGGAGACTGCCGCATCCCCTAAGACCGAGGGAGAGAAAAAAATTTCCACGCTGTACAACAATATTTTGAATATGGACGCCCGCAATAAGGCAGGTATCGCGCCCATTCAGCCCTATCTGGATGCTTTGGATAATGCAAAAACTCTGGGTGAACTGATGACGGCCAGAAACCTCGTCTATCAGGAGTTGGGCGCCGATTTGCTGCTGGGCTTCGGCCTGACGGTGGATGCCAAGGACAGCAATGTGTACGATCTGGCATTCAGCGCGTTCTATCCCTCTTTGGGGCAGAGCGGCTATGAAAATGCCACCGACAGTCAGAAGGCCGCGTATTTGACCTATGTCGCCACGCTGCTCAAGCTGGTGGGGACGTCCGAGGCCGACGCAAAAACGCAGGCCAGTCAGATCTGGGACATGGAGGCGTCCATCGCCGCCAAGTCCCTCACTAACCAGGAGCGCTACGATGTGGATAAGACCTATAACCTCTATACCATGGCAAAGCTTCAAAAGCTGTTTCCAAATGTGGACCTGAGCGCGGTTTTTGTCCAGACCGGCTATACCCAGACGGATAAAATCGTGGTGTCGGACGTGGGGGCCCTGAAGGCCGGGGCGGCATACTTTGACGGGACGCATCTGGAGCTGCTGAAAACCTGCTGCCGGCTGGAGCTGGCCAGGAGTTACGGCGCGCTTTTGAATCAGGAGTTTACCGATGCGTCCAACGCGTTTCAGCAGGCGTACATGGGTTCCTCCGGGTCCGTTTCTGCGGAGGAGCTGGCTGCGCAGTATGTTCAGTCGCTGATGAGCGATTATCTGGGCGAGGCGTATGTGGACCGCCATTTTTCTTCCAGGGCCAAGGCGGATGTGGAGAAGATGGTGAAGGAGATGCTGGCCGTCTACAAGGAACGAATTCAGAATCTGACGTGGATGCAGGATGCCACCAAGGCCAAGGCCATCCACAAGCTTGAGGCCATGAAGTTGAACATCGGCTATCCGGATACCTGGCGGGATGATCTGAAGGATACGAAGTTTTTGACCGTGGCCCAGGGCGGCAGCTTTTTCGACAACATTGTATCCATCGCCAAGACCCAGAGGACTCTTTCGGTCCAGTATCAGAAAGACGGCGTGGACAAGACCCTGTGGCCCATGACACCGGATACTGTGAATGCCTGTTATGACGGGACCGATAACTCCATCACCTTCCCCGCAGCCATTTTGCAGCAGCCGTTTTATGATGTGAACGCCACCTATGAGCAGAATCTGGGCCGGGTGGGCTATGTGATTGCCCACGAGATCACCCACGCGTTTGACAACAACGGGGCGAAATACGACGAGAATGGCAATGCCGCCGACTGGTGGACCGCCGCGGACTATTCCGCGTTCCAAAACCTGTGCAACCGTGCCGTGGAGCTGTACGACGGAAAAGAGGCCGCTCCCGGAATTACCTGCAACGGGGCGCTGACTCTGTCGGAAAACATCGCAGACCTGGGTGCCATGGCCTGCATCACGGAGATGGAGGGAAAGCGCGCCCAGCCGGAATACAAGGCACTGTACACCGCTTCGGCGGAGATCTGGTGCTCCAGCTATCCCCGGGAAATGAAGCAGTATCTGGCTCAGGCCGACGTCCACGCACCTGATAAGCTGCGGGGAAGTCTGGTTTTGCAGAATTTCCAGCCGTTCTACGATGCCTTTGGCATTACAGAGAGCGACGGAATGTGGCTGGCTCCGGAGAACCGGGTCGTAATTTGGTAATTTACCGTAAAAAAAACGCCGACCGTTCGATTGATAATCGAACGGTCGGCGTTTATCCGAAATATAAGCTTACTCGCTGACTGCACCCAAAGCCGCATCAGTATTGGTTTTAGTCTCGGTGGATTCGGTTTCGTTTTCCGCCTCCTGACGGGATGAGATCTCCGTGAGATATTGAGCAGTGGTGATCTCACCCTTACGCAGCATCGTGCGCAGCTCATCCAACGTATAATCTGAGAGGTCAACATCCGTGTCGGAGGAATCGGAGTCCTCTGTACTGTCCGTGCTGTTGGTGCTGTCGACCCCCAGCGCGGAAGTGCCTGCGCTGCGCTGGATTGTGTTATTCGCATTCGCCTGGGTATAGCTGCTCAAAAGATCGGTCAAGTCTGAGAAAAGCGAGCCGGAGTCGTCGGAGCTTTCTGATTCACCCATTAGATCAGATGCAGAGATACTGGCCTTCAGAGCGGCCTCCTGCTGCTGGATGAAAGACAGACCGGAGTCGTCCGCCGTGTTCAGGGAATTGAGCAGTTCGGCGTTCTCAGCCCGCACGGAGCTGCTTGAAGCGGAGGAATCCGCTTCCTGCGCGTCAGCATAGGCCGAGCCTTCCTCGCTGATGTCCACCGTGTCATACAGGGCAGTAGCAGAGGAAGAAGAGGATTCAGCGCTGCTTTCGGTTTTGCTGGTTGCAGCAGTGGCCGCGGCACGGGTAGCTTGCAGGTTTTGGAGCAGGGTACTGGTATCGTTACTCACAGAAGAAATTACCATATGATCGCATTCCTCACAATAAAATCTTCTCTCTCATAATTTACATCGTCGAAATCGAATAGAATATAAGGGGTTTTAAAAAAATAATACTCAGGATTGATGAAAAAGCATTTCTCCATCTCCGCACAGCTCATTTTTTGCAAAATCATAGAACTTTTTGGTAGCTGGAGAGATTTCGTCCTTCGGAGAAACTGCAATACCGATCTCCACCGTTTGGGGCGGGTCCAGGGGTAAAATCCGGATCTGACTGGTCCATGTACCGCGAACCAGGGCGTTATTGGCGCTGACGCCGAGACCTGCGGCTACCATGGAGCAGGTGGCGTAACTGTCTGTGGAAGAAAAGCACTGATGAGGCGACAGTCCCAGCCGGGTAAACATTCTCGTGGCATCGATGTCCTCTCCTGGATAGGTCGCGATATAGGGTGCGGAGGCAAAAGCCTTTGCGGGAAATACGTCCATTTGGGCCCAGACACTGCCCAGCGGAACCCATGCAACCATCGGGTCGATGCGAAGGGGAAGCCAATGAAAATTTCCCTCCCGGCGGCTGATGATGCAAAAGTCTGCCCGGTGTTCCGACAGAGCGGCCGCGAGCCGGGTACTGGTTCCCTCGAGAATCTGAATCTCAATGCCGGGGTGGCGCTGCCCAAAAGCCGCCACCAGACCCACCAGCCAGCTGTAGCAGATGGGATAGGCGGTGCCCACGGTGACGGAGCCGGTTTCCAGTCCCCGGATTTCCGCGGCCAGCTGGGCATACCGCTCGCCATTCCGGGCCAATTCCTTCAAGAGCGGCAGAAGCCGGAGACAGTTGGCCGTGGGTGTCACGCCGCCCCGGCTGCGGGTCAGAAGGGCAAACCCTGTCTCTTTTTCCAGCGAGTCCACCATGCGGCTCATGCCTGAGGGAGTGTACCCCGGCTGTTCCGCGGCAGCGGACAGGCTGCCCGTCTCGAGGACACGCAGGATGGCGCTGCATTTTTCCGTATTCATAGGGGCCTCCTTATTTGCTGGATTGTCAAATAAAATGTGAAATACTTTGGCAATACGCAAGCATACTTCCGTGCTATTATTCTGTCAAGAACGCGGGGAGGTGGTCACGGGATGACAAGGAGCAAAGCGGAAGCGCTGCTGGCGGGAGTGATTCTGGCACGTAGCACATCATATCTGTTTACAAAGATCGGACTGCGGACGCTGGGAATATTTAATCTGCTGGGGATCCGATTTCTGGTGGGTTTCCTGTTGCTGGCGATTCTGTTTTACAAGCGGTTGCTCCATTTGAGGGGAGCAACCGTCCTGCGGGGGATGGCGCTGGGGTTTTCATTTTTTATGGTTATGGCGGCGGAGCTGACTACCCTGAAAACTACGCCTACATCCACCGTTTCCTTTCTGGAAAATACCGCCGTGGTGTTTGTCCCGCTTTATGAGGCTGTGCTGCGCCGCCGTCTTCCGGGATGACGGACCGTATTGGGTGCGGCTACGGCGCTGGCGGGTGTGGCGCTTCTAACCTTACGGGAGTCGCTCTCCGTCGATGCCGGGGAGTGGTTTTGCCTCGCTGCCGCAATGCTTTATGCTGGCTCGATTATCCTGACGGACCGCCTCTCCCGCCAGGATGATCCGCTGACAATGGGAATTTTGGAAGTGGGATTTGTCGGCCTATTTGCGTTGATTGTTTCGCTTTTTACGGAAACGCCCCGGCTGCCAGCCGGCATCGTGGAGTGGGGCGTAATCCTAATGCTGGCGGTGGTGTGTACCGGATTCGGTTTTACGCTCCAGCCGGTGGCTCAGCGGTACACCAGCGTGGAGCGGGCAGGCTTGTTTTGCGCGCTGAATCCTGCATCCGCCGCCCTGCTGGGCGCGGTATTCCTCCACGAGAGGCTGGGGTGGCGAGGATTTGTCGGATGTTTGCTGGTGTTGGCCTCTGTGGCACTGTCCCATCTGGAAAAGCCTGCGAAGCAGGAGACCGAAGAGAGAACGACCACTTAAAAAAGGGAACACACGGAAGCACCGTCGGCGCCTCCGCGTGTTTTTTTATAGAACGTATGACGAGGTGGACGGTTCCGAAAAGATATGCATATTTGACCGCCAGAGCAGTACATCAAAGCAAATGTTGGAGCACTATTTGCGGACACGAGCTGTATAATTTTGCCGTCAAGGGCTTGACAGTCACACGCGAGATACCCTATTATAAGTGACAAAGAGTTTCGACATCGAAGGGAATGACGTTCCGTCTGCGGGTACGGCTCAATGGAGAGATCGTCCTGCGTACGAATACAGCAGGCGGAATTGTGAGGAATGGATATGCTGAAGATCAACCTGAAGCAGTTGGAGGCATTTACAGCCACGGCGGAATACGGAAGCTTTACCAGAGCGGCGGAAGAACTCTATCTGACGCAGTCCACCATCAGCACCCACATCCTGACCTTGGAGGCGGCGCTTGATGTCCAGCTCATCCTGCGCGGTGCGCGGCGGAAGCTGACGCTGACGGAGGAGGGGCGGCGGGTCTACGGCGCGGCACGGGATATTCTGGATCGATGCCAGCTTCTTCAGGACCCGGAGTCCCCGGTGCGGCGCGTGGAACTGAGTGTTGGCGCGTCCACAGCTCCTGCACAATATCTGCTTCCGGGATTACTGTCCGGCTTTCTCCAACGCCATGGCGATAGTCGATTCTTTCTTCGCAGAGGCGACAGCACTCAGGTCCACAACCTTATGAGCCAGGGAGAGGTGCGTATGGGCGTAGTGGGAGCCGCGCTTGACCGGCGATCGTTTACCTATCAGATGCTTTGCGACGACCGGCTGGTTCTGACCACCGCCGCCACGGAGCGATTCCGGACATTGAAGGCGCAGGGAGTCTGCGGGCGGGATATGCTGGATGAACTTTTTATTGTCCGAGAAGAGACCTCCGGTACTCGCCGAGCTGCGGAGAACTACTGGAGAAAGTGCGGCATTCTGCCAGAGGAGCTGCGAATCGTGGCCTGCATGGATAATCCGGAGGCCATTCGACGTAGCGTGGCGGAGGGAATGGGCGTATCGGTGATGTCGGAACTGTCTGTCCGGGAGGATGTGGCTGCCGGGAAACTGTTGACCTTTGATTTAGATGAGAAAGGCTTTTCACGGCGGATTTACCTCGCCTGGCGCAAGGACGTGAGCCTTACCCGCACGGAGCAGGCGTTTGTCAGCTATATCCGATCCGAGTTGAAGAAATAGTGCCCAGCGAAGACCAAAGGATACCGGCCGTTCTCTTTAAGCCTTGGTTTCCGGTGCAGCATCTCTCGCCCATAATATTGACGACGGTACAGTGTTGCAGAATACGATCGAGGATCGCAGAGGTGATGGTGACATAATGCAAAGACCTCGTTCCATTTTTAAAGTGGGCTTTTTTGATAGGAAAGCCGGACACTTGAGCCTGCTTTTCATAGGCGCGCCGCCGCTTGCTGAACGCCTCCTCGGTAAAGATATGGTCCAGCACCTCCACGATGCTGAGTTCGTCCTTTATCAAAATAATTAACCAGTATCTCCAGCGTGTTTTTCATCTTAGGGCTTTCGAAATTTTTTAAGACGTTCCATCGTCAGTTCCGTCATAACAGCACCTCGTCCAGTGAGCTATGCTTGATGCCTACCATGAAATTGTCCCGGACGAACTGTACCTTGCACTCCACCTGGCCCTTCGTCTGGCCACGGTATGGCCTGTAAAACCAGGCCTGAATTCATAGAACCCGGCGAACTCCTCAAATTGCCGGTTCAGGGTGCTGTCTTCCTGCTTCAGCAGCCGCTTGATGACGACCTGCTTCATGTTGTCGTACAGAATTTTTTCGGTATAGGTCCCCAAAATACCGGAATGCGTTGGCGTGGCAGCGAATCAGTGTATTCGTACTCGCGTCGGTTACAAATTCTATGTACCGTGTCCGCAAATATCCCGGAATAAACAGAAAGCAGTAAAGCTTTTTCAGTTTCCCGTCTTCTATAAGTACGGCGCTTCCTCCGGCCATGTTGCGATCTACTCCTTATACGGGTCCGGTTTCAATGGCTTCGCCGCACTTAGGCACCGGCCGCGTCTCGTTCTCGGCGTATTCTTTGACCGTCCTCGGGTCAATGCTGCACTTGCACGCTATTTCTTTGTAGTTCAGTCCCTTTTGCCGGTCGCTTCGGACATACATCCGGTTTGCTTCTTCCTTTTTGACACCTTTTCCACCTCCCCTGCGGCAGGCAGACTCGAGTGTACCATATTGCATTTCTCTTCGCTGCAAACCTGCATTTTTTGACCGGGGTTTTCTTACATGCTTTCTCCGCGCTAACCTTGCATACATATCCGGATGTAAGAATGAGTTTCCCCGCCTTGAAAAGGATCAGAAAAACAGACAATAGACAAGCCCCCTGATGTAGGAAAATAGAACTACATCAGGGGGTGCTTTTATGAGCAAGCAGAGATGGACAAATATCAAGGGAATGCCGTTTCTTTGACGTATCCAGAAGCGGGTACTACGGCTTTTTCCAGCAACTTGATCGGTCAGAGGCGGACGCACCCCTTCATCTACTTTTACGACCATGAGCGCATCCAGTTAAAAACGGGAGTGGCGCCGCTGACGCTGTGCCACTCCTATTTAAACTCAATATTTCCTGCTTAGAAGCTTTTATGCCGTCTACAGAATTTGATGCGGTTCACAGTCCAGAGACGGCGGGGAGGCTTTGTATATTTCCGTACTTTAACCTGACCGCGGTATCCGCATCAGCTCGTGGGTCCCTGCATACGACGGAGAACATCCTCCCGGAAGGGCATGGCAGGCATGGCACCCCGTTTTTCCACGCACAGGGAAGCGGCGGCGTTGCCAAAACGGGCGAAAGTCTGAAAATCCTGAAATGTGAGTTGGTCCAACGGCTTTCCGTTTTCTGAGATACGGGTCAAAAAACCGCCCCAAAAAGAGTCACCCGCGCCGGTGGTGTCCACGGCTCTTGTGGGAAAGCCGGAGACCATGGCGCTCCCATCTTTTGTAGCTACCAGTGCACCCTGATTGCCGATGGTTACCACTACGCACCGAAGACCCATTTTCACCAGTTTTTCCGCCCCTGTCTGAGGATCGGCGCAGTCTGTAAGCAGTTCCACTTCATCGTCAGAGACCTTCAAGAGATCCACAAGCGGCAGAGGAGATCGCATCCGACTCATGGCTTCTTCCTTATTTGCCCACAGCAATGGACGGTAGTTAGGGTCATAGGCGATGATCGCTCCGGACTGCCGTGCCAAGTATACGGCTTCCATCGTGGCGCCGCGGGCCGGTTCGTCCGTCAGGGATAAAGAGCCGAAATGCAGGATATCACTGTGTGAAATCAGCTCCCGATCCAGCTCCTCCGACGCAAGCTGCGTGTCAGCTCCGGGCTTTCGGGCAAAGGAAAAGCTTCGCTCTCCGTTTGGTGCAAGCTTGACAAATGCAAGCGTGGTAAAATAGCGCCCGTCCACGCGAAGGGCGCGGGTGTCAATGCCGGTCCTTTTCAGCGTATCGACCAGAAATCGGCCCTGAATATCATCGCCGACCTTGCCAATGAAAGCGGTCCTGCGCCCAAGCTTTGCAGCGCAGGTTAACACGTTTGCCGGCGCTCCGCCGGGATTTTGTTCAAATACCGCCATGCCGGCGTCGGAGTCCGGCAGGGGAGTGTAGTCGATCAGAATTTCACCTAGCGCAGTAATCTGTATGTTTTCCATTCATCTCTCCCTGTTTTACGATGGAACCGAGAACCTGTGCCCCATCGACAGTAAATCGTTTACGCGCAATTGCAATCTTACCAGCTTCGCGTAAAAAAATCAAGAGACCGATCTCAAAAATTTCATATGGACGTTCCGGCGAAGGCCATGAATTGGTCAAACTGATTCAAAAAGAACCTTCCAAACAAAATCCTGTACGAAAAAAGAATGTAGAAGACACAATTATGCGTTGTGTGTGCATTTTTATAAAGATAATAATTTTACCGAAAAATCAGCCGTTTTGTAAAAAAAGAGGACTTCATTACAGTTTTTCATAGACAAACTGCGTAAGTGGTTTCCATAACAAAATTTTTATGGAAACCAATAGACTTTCGACAGAAAAGAAAATTTGAATCATGGTATGATCGCCGCAGAGACATGCTGCAGCCATTTTTTATTCCCATGTTTTTACGTAAGCAAAAATGTGGTTTGCCCAAAGCAGGTTTAAGATACTGATGACCAATAGACGGATGAAGACAACCGCTGTACTGTCACGCGAAAAATTTGCCAGGCTGATACAAAGGAGACTTGCAATATGGATATCAGAACGCAAAGTGTCGACCGCAACCTGCTGCTGGAGTTCAGCGGGGAACTGGATCACCACGCCGCTAAAAACGCGATCCGGGAGCTGGAGCTGGCTGTGGATGCGGCTCTTCCGCGCCGGTTGGTACTGGATTTCAACGGTGTTACTTTTATGGACAGCTCCGGTATTGCTCTGCTGCTGCGGGCAAAGCGGTGCATGGATGATCTGGACGGCAGTTTACAGGTCCGTCATGTGCAGTCGCAGGCGAAGAGGGTTATGGACGCCGCCGGAATCGGTCGGCTGATTCACATAAAACAGGAGGGAACGGTATGAGGAAGAGCGTAAATTACATCCGGCTGGAGTTTCCCAGCCGCAGCAGCAACGAGGGATTCGCACGGGTGGCAGCGGCCTGTTTCGCTTCACAGATGGACCCCACGTTGAACGAATTGGAGGACATCAAGACGGCGGTCAGCGAGGCGGTGACCAACGCCATTGTCCACGCTTATCCAGACTCTATTGGACGGGTAAGCTTAAAAGCCAGAATTTGTGAGGGAAATGTACTGGAAATAACGGTTAAGGATGTTGGAAAGGGCATTCCCAATGTGGAAAAAGCCAGACAGCCCATGTTCACCACCGGAGGCGAGGAGCGCAGCGGCATGGGATTCACCATCATGGAGAGCTTCATGGATGCCCTGACCGTTCACTCAACGCCGGGACGCGGGACAACGGTGATAATGCGCAAGAAGATCGCCAGCCGGGCAAACGGCCAGCGATGAGCGGCCAGGTAACGCTGGATCTGCTTCGGGCGGCGCAGGAGGGAGACCGGCAAGCCTGCGAGCAGATGGTGGAGGAGAACAGCGGCCTGATCTGGAGTATCGTCCGACGCTATTATGGCCGGGGGGTGGAGGCGGACGACCTCTATCAGCTGGGCTGCCTGGGCTTTTTGAAAGCCGTGCAGGGGTTCGACTTTACCTATGGGACCTGCTTTTCTACATATGCGGTACCCAAGATTGCCGGAGAGATTCGCCGCTTTCTTCGGGATGACGGCGCCATCAAGGTTGGCCGGACAATCAGGGAGCGGGCGAACCTTCTGTACAGTGTCCGGGAACGGCTAAGGAGCGAACTGGGAAGGGAGCCGGCACTATCCGAACTGTCGGAGAGTACCGGGCTGTCCGTGGAGGAAATTGCCCGCACGGAGTTGGCTACCGACCTGCCGGATTCACTTCAGCGGGAGACGGAGGACGGACTTGCGCTGGAGGGAATGCTGGGCACTGAGGCTCCGGAGGATGGAATTGTTGAGCGTATCGCGGTGCGGGAGGCGGTCGATGCGCTGCCGGAAAAGGAACGGATGACGATCCTGCTCCGTTACTTTCGCGGATTCACGCAGGAACAGACCGCCAGGGTCCTCAAGGTATCTCAGGTTCAGATTTCCCGTTTGGAACGACGAGGCTTGGAACGGCTGCGGAAGGCATTTGAACCGTAGTGCCCGGAGAGAATAAAAAGCCCGAAGGAATGACGCGCCGTCATTCCTTCGGGCTTTTTACGCAAAAGGCACGGAGGCGAACTGCTTTTTTGTATGCTGACTCTCCAACGCCGGATGAGAGGAGAAAGAACGTATCTGGAGGGATATCATAGAAGTGCAGAGGACAAACACCCCAAATGTGATAGAATCAAAGGAAGAACAAGGTGGTGTTTGCAATGCGCAAATATGATAAAGAGTTCAAAGAAGAAGCGGTCAAGATGTCCGATGAGGTTGGCGTGAAGCAGGCGGGGGCACAGCTGGGCATTCCGTACTACTCTCTGGCGGAGCGGCGGCAAAAGCGAAAGGCATTTGGAGACCACGCCTTCGTCGGCAGCGGCATTCGCCGCGACGCGCCGCTTTCCGAGAACGAACGCCGGCTAATAAAGGAAATCGCGGAGCTGCGGAAAGCCAATGAGATTCTCAAGGATGCGCTGGTTTTTTTCGCCAAAGACCGGAAACGGTAAAGCCGGAGCGGTTGTATGAGTACATCACGCTGCGCCGTGAGCGGTTCTGCGTTCATGCCATGTGCCGGGTTGTGAAAGTCAGTGAATCCGGGTACTACCGCTCTTTGCAGTCGGCTGGCAAGCCAAAACCATGGCAGCTGCTTCTGGTCAAAATACGAGAGATTTATAATGAAAACCCGGACAATGACAATTATGGTGTTGGCCGAATCCTTCTGGCGCTTACACAGCATGGTATCCGGGAAAGCCGAAGCAGCGTACGGCGAGCCATGAACCGGGGAGGTTTGCTCCATCGTTCTTCACGTCACTCCAACAGTCTGACAAAAGCAGACTTGGCTGCGCAGAAGGCGGAGAACCTGATTCACCGGGATTTTACCGCAGACACCCCTAACCGGAAGTGGCTGACAGATATCACGCAGATCCAGTGTCAGGACGGCAAGCTGTACCTGGCGGCAGTTCTGGACTGCTACAACGGAGAGATCGTCGGTCTTGCCATGGATGACAACATGAAGAAGGAGCTGTGTATCCGGGCTTTCCGGTCTGCCTGTCAGGCGCAGGGAGCCTATGGAATGACCCTGCACAGCGACCGCGGCAGCCAATTTACCAGCTCCTCATTTCGGAAGGTGCTGGCGCAATACGGCGCGGTTCAAAGCATGAGCGGTACGGGACACTGCTACGACAACGCCAGGATGGAGAGCTTTTTTGCTACGCTGAAGAAGGAAAAGCTCTATCGAATCCGGACGGAGCAGATGCCCATGGCACAGGTTAAGAGCATCGTGTTCCGGTACATCATGACTTACTATAACCGCCGGCGAATCTACACTGCCAACCCCGGCGGCCTGCCGCCGGCCATGTATCGTCAGGCCGCCAGAGGCCTGGCCGCATAAGCCCCAGATTTTGGGTATTCACATTCTGCACGGTTCTTGACTGCTCCATATCCTTTCCAATAGAACATCCTGCGGTCATGCCATGAATTTTAAACGGTCGGCAGGATTCCGGTGGGATGGCTTATTTCAGAGCTTCGCCCGGGAATAAAATATTTCTCGCTCTGAAACTCCGTCATGGTGGTCCAGTACCGTTTTGGCATCTGCGTCTGGCGGCAGCGGGGATTTTCTCGCTCTTTGATGGCGATGGTATCATAGAACCGCTTCCAAAGCCGCCGGTAGGAGGCCTCCGTCTCGTCCGGCGGAGCCATCTCGAACCGGTCCAGCGTGGTAATAATCGCTTTTCCTCCGGTATAAAACAGTGCCTCCCGATGAGTGCGGTCATAAATGAAAAATTGCTCATTGGGAAAGCGGCTGCAAAAGTGGGAGCGGAGTAAGGGTAAAACGTGGTTTTTCGGCTCAATTTCTCCGCCCAGAATTCCGGAATAATCCGAAAAGCGAACAAAGCCCCTCAGCAGTTGAGCTTCTCCCTCCATGTGGCGCACTGCCTTCAGGACCGGAAGCAGCGTTTCGTCCGCCAGATTCTGGAGAAACCCAGGACCTTCCCGGAGCAACTTGACAACCAGTTGGTAGAGACGTATTTCCCGGTGCTCCAAGCAGGTGAGAAATCCGCGGCGCAACAACCGCGCCGCCTCGCCGGAAAGGACGGCAACCTTGCGGAAAACCCGGTCCGCGCGGCTTTTATCCGCCGTAACGGAACGAGTCTCAAACAAAGTAGGGGAGGCACTTTCCTCCGGCACGATGTCGGATGGAACCTCCCGGTTGGCGTAGCTGTCAAAAATACAGCAGAGGAAGCCCTCAAAGCTGCCGTCGTAAAGATAGATGATCTCCATCGTTTTCAAACCCTTTCACGCACCGAACAGGGTGAGTTGCTCCATTTCGGAACCGGGCAGGGCAGGCTGCTCCGCCGCGACCAGATTGCGCAACAGACTGTCCGGCGTAAAGTGCAGACCCTCCGCCATCCGGCCCCGACAGGTGAGGAAATACTGCGCCCGCTTCATCACCACGCCCAGCTTCCGCAGATCCTCGACCTGCAAATGCCCCGCCCGTCGAGAGACCAGAATGCGCTTGGCGGAGACGACGCCAATACCCGGGACTCGGAGAAGCGTTTCATAGTCCGCCGTGTTGATTTCCACCGGAAAGAAGTCCAGATGGGCCAGTGCCCAACTACATTTTGGGTCCACTAGGGGATTGAAGTCCGGTGTCTGCTCGTCCAATAGCTCTTCCGCCCGAAATCCATAAAACCGCAAGAGCCAATCCGCCTGATAGAGCCGGTGCTCCCGCAGGAGAGGCGGTTTTGTGTCAATGGAAGGAAGAAGCGTATTTTCGACCACCGGGACGTACGCGGAATAAAATACCCGCTTGAGGCGATAATGGTCATAAAGCCCCTGAGTCAGGCGCAAAATGTGGAGGTCCGAGTCCTGCGTGGCTCCCACGATCATCTGAGTGCTTTGTCCGGCGGGGGCAAATTTCGGCGCATGGCGGTACTTTGCCAATTCCTCCTTTCCCTGCACCGCGCGAGTCTGGATCTGCTTCATGGGTGCGAGAATCGCGCCTTTCGTCTTGTCCGGGGCCAGCAGTTTCAGCCCGGTTTCCGAGGGCAGTTCAATATTGACGGACAGCCGGTCCGCCAGAAATCCAAGCCGTTCCACCAGTTCCGGCGAGGTACCGGGAATGGCCTTGGCGTGGATATAACCGTTGAACCGGTAAGTTTCCCGCAGGATACGCAACGCCCGGATCATCAGCTCTGTGGTGTAGTCGGGACTCCGAAGGACGCCGGAGGACAGGAACAGTCCTTCGATATAGTTTCGCCGGTAAAACCCAATAGTCAGCTCCGCCAGTTCTTCTGGTGTAAACGCTGCCCGCTTTGTGTCGTTGCTGCGGCGGTTGATGCAGTATTTGCAGTCGTATACACACCGGTTGGTCAGCAGAACCTTCAACAGCGTGACGCACCGTCCGTCCGCAGAAAATGTGTGGCAGCAACCCGCTACCGAGGAAGAGGTGTTGCCGACGTATCCCTCCCGATACCCCCGCCGGACGCCGGAAGAGGTGCAGGCAGCGTCGTATTTTGCGGCGTCGGAGAGGATCGTCAGTTTTTCCAGAAGCTCCATGATGCGGACTCAGCGTGTTCCGGTACGCCGGGAATGGCGCGCGGGACGATCAATGATATCGATGATGCGAAAAAGCTGATTGGTCAGGAAACTCACGCCCACCAGAATAAGAAACAGTGTCCAGCCGGCCATCAGAAAACCCTCCTGTGGAACTTTTGTTCTAGTAATAAAACGATTATAAATCGAACGTATGTTTTTGTCAATAAAAAAGTAGAACAAAAGTACGAAAAAATGCGCGGATCATGGTTTAAAAGGCCGCGCGCCGTCATTTAGCGGAGCGCGGCTTTCTCTTATTCCCAGGTTTCCCAGATTTCCGGGCGATAACCCACGGTGGCGTCCTTTCCGTTGCGAACGATGGGCGTCTGAAATAGCTCCGGGTTTTCCAGCAGTTTGTCCTCCTGGGCATCCGGCGTAATATAGGCCATAAACAGCACTTCATAAGCTTTACACTTGGTGTTGACAAGCGCCTCGAATCCCACTTTCTGCTTGACGGACTGGTATTCGCGGGGGGATAATCCTTTGGTGGGGGTATCGATGTACTGATACTTGATGCGGCGTTCCTTGAACCACCGCTCGGCCTTCTTGCTGTCGAAGGATTTGGAAGAGCCGAAGATCTGAATATTCATGGGATTCTCCTTAGTTCGTAAAAAATTGATGTGGATGGAGGCCATTTTATGACACAGAGCGCGGAGAAGCTAAAAGAACTGGTGGATGGCAGCGACAATATCGTCTTTTTCGGCGGAGCTGGCGTATCCACCGAGTCCGGCATCCCGGATTTCCGCAGTACCGACGGACTGTATCACCAGCAGTATGATTACCCGCCTGAGACCATTTTAAGCCATACGTTTTATGAAAGCAAGCCGGAAGAATTTTTCCGGTTTTACCGGGCAAAGCTTCTGGCTCCCAGTGCAAAGCCCAACCCTGCCCACGTGAAGCTGGCGGAACTGGAAAGGCAGAGAAAGCTGAAGGCCGTCATCACGCAGAACATCGACGGACTTCACCAGGCCGCGGGAAGCCGGGAGGTCCTGGAGCTTCATGGAAGCGTCCACAGGAACTACTGCGAGAAATGTGGCAAATTCCACGATTTTGACTTTATGCTCCATTCCGAGGGGGTCCCACGCTGCACAGCCTGCGGCGGTCGGGTGAAACCGGACGTAGTCCTCTATGAGGAGGGGCTGGACATGGAGACCATGGAAAGAGCGGTTCGCTTCATCTCCGAGGCGGACATGCTTATCATTGGCGGCACGTCTTTGAATGTCTATCCGGCGGCAGGGCTGATCCGCTATTACCGGGGCCGCAAGCTGGTGCTGATTAACAAATCTGCCGTGGCAGCCGACTTAAATGCGGATCTGGTGATTACAGAACCCATCGGGGAGACGCTTGTTCAAATCTGAACGGAAGACTGGTTGTCTTGAGAAATTTATACAATTGGCACAAAAATGAATAACTTAGATTAATCAACTGCAATATTTGGCGAGTTATTCAATAAGAAACCAGAAATACAGGTTGTAAATGAAAGGCAAAGGTGATATTATTGCATTATGCCACAGGCGGCGACCGCCTTGCAGCGGACAGACCGCCGGGCAGCCAATGTTTCCCGGCAAAACAGTGGGTTTACTGCTGCGCCCGGTTCATTGGATCTGGCGAGAGGAGACAGCGGAATGATATGGTCGGAAAAAGGTGAGAACGTCTACTCCCAGATTACGCCCGCAATCCGGGCGCTGGGGGAGCAGTGGGAGAAGAAGAATTACATAGACCCAAAGCTATACCAGCAGTACAACGTCCGCCGCGGACTCCGGGACGAAGACGGGCAGGGCGTGCTCACGGGACTGACTCGCGTGGGTGAGATTCAGTCTTACACGGTGGAAAAGGACGGAAAAATCCTTCCGATGGACGGCGTGCTGTACTATCGAGGTATCGACTGCCGGGAAATTGTACGGGGGTCCGCGGGGCGGCGACAGGCCTTTGAGGAAGCGGCATATCTGCTGCTGTTCGGGGAGCTGCCCTCTGACGCGCAGCTGCGGGACTTTTGTGTTCAGCTGGCCACCTATCGGACGCTGCCCAGCAACTTCCTGCGGGACGTCATTTTAAAAGCGCCGCCTCAGGATTTGATGAACACCATGCAGCGGGCGGTTTTGACGCTGTTTTGCTATGACGACCGGCCCAATGATATTGGCCTTGAGAACGTGCTGCGCCAGAGCTTGCAGCTGATTGCGATTATGCCGCTCCTGGCGATTTACGCCTATCAGGCGTTTCGGTTCAACAAGGGCGAGGGCCTGTTTATTCACGAGCCGAGGCCGGAACTGTCCACAGCGGAGAACTTCCTGCGTATGCTGCGGCAGGACGGGAAATATACGGATCTGGAGGCCCGGGTACTGGACGTGGCACTGGTCCTTCACGCCGACAACGGCGGCGGCAACAACTCCACCTTTGCGAACCATGTAGTTACCTCTTCCGGAACGGATACGTACTCCGCCATCGCGGCTTCCATGGCATCCTTGAAGGGGCCGCGCCATGGTGGCGCCAACAGCAAGGTCATGGAGATGATGGCGGATATCAAGGCCCATGTGCTGGACTGGAACGACGATAACGAACTGAGAGATTATCTTGACCGTATTCTGGGTGGCGAGGCGTTTGACGGACGGGGACTGCTGTACGGTTTGGGCCATGCGGTTTATACCCAGACAGATCCCCGGTGTGAGGTGTTTCGGGATTATGTGAAGACCCTCTCCCGGGAGAAGCAGCGCCAGCCGGAGCTGGATCTCTATGAGAGGGTGGAACGAATCGGCAAGGAACTGTTGATGGCAAAGCGGCATAAGAATGCCATCTCCACCAATATCGACTTTTACAGCGGATTTGTTTTTGAGATGCTGGGTTTACCCAGAGAACTGTACACGCCGCTGTTTGCGGTGGCCCGCATTTCCGGCTGGAGCGCCCACCGGATGGAGGAGCTGTCCGCCGGCGGAAAGCTGATCCGCCCGCGGTATGAGTGCGTGGAGGCCCACAGAAGTTATACGCCCATGGATGAGCGCTGAGCGCTTGGAGAAAACATGCGCCGGACGGCGGAGATTGTCGTCCGGCGCGGCGGTCAGCCTTTGGGCCCGAAAGGGCAGAGATGAAAATCGGAATTTTTGACGAAAAGGGAAATTTGAGGTTGACATTTTCCTTGCTACTGGCTATAATAATCAAGCAGTCTTTTTTAGAGCACAGATTTGCGGCTGTGCTGGAACTGGTAGACAGGCCAGCTTGAGGTGCTGGTGTCCGAATCGACGTGTGGGTTCAAATCCCGTCAGCCGCACCATTTTCCGTCTCCATAGCGAGGAGAAGACTGAGACAATTTCAGATGAATATGCGCGAGTGGTGGAATTGGCAGACTCGCTAGATTCAGGTTCTAGTGTCCATTACGGACGTGCGGGTTCAAGTCCCGCCTCGCGCACCAATATCTGTCTGAGGACGGATGTCCTCAGACAGATATTTCTGAAATTGTATCGGCCCTTTTAAACTTCATAAATACGCGCGAGTGGTGGAATTGGCAGACTCGCTAGATTCAGGTTCTAGTGTCCATTACGGACGTGCGGGTTCAAGTCCCGCCTCGCGCACCATGCCGAGTGTTCTTATAGCATTTGAAAGTGCTGTAAGGACACTCGGCTTTTTCATACGGCTTTTTGTGACATGGGATAGCTGACAGCTACCCCTTTTCTTGTTTGTATCAGTACATCGGGTTCCGGCAATATGTCTGGTATTTCGATGGAACCGACGCAGTTATAATAAATCGTGAGCTTTTTGGCACGGGTGTACTTGCGAACGGTGGAGATAAACATATCTGTCGTTACCGCTTGGCTGATTTTCTTTTCTAGTTCGGATTTTAGCTTTTTGATCTTTTCCTGAACCTCATGCTGTTCCTCATCATAATTCATGGACATTCTGGTAAAGTGGTCATCCGACAGTTTGCCGGAAACATTGTCTTCGTGAATGTGCTCGAACAGGCCGTCCAGCTCCGTGTCTCGGTCAAGTAGGTTCCGCAGCTCTTTTTGCTTGATCTGCTGTTCCTGCACCAATGTCTGCTGGAAATGTCCCATTATCGCCTTGGCAAAGTCTTGTTCATACCGGCTGGCAAAACGGGTAAGTCGGCGGATTTCAGCCAAAACCACCTGTTCCAGAAAATCCACCCGAATGTAATGTGTGGAAGAACATGTTCCCCGGTTGCCCTTATAGTTGGAGCAGTTGAAATACCTGATGTCCGGGTTGCCCTGGTTGAAATGGTAGTGCAGATTGTGACCGCAGTCAGCGCAGACGAGCAGGCCGGAGAACATATTTTTCTCCCCGTCCTGCGTTTTGCGCTTACGGGTTTTGCCGCGCTTTTCCTGTATCCGCTCCCATGTCGCGCGGTCAATGATCGGTTCGTGAACATCCTTGAAGATAATCCAATTGTCACGATCATTTCCATGCCGCTCTTTGTGCTTGTAGGAAATGGAGTACGTCTTAAAGTTGAGTAGATCCCCGCAATATTCCTGAAGAGAGAGAATTTTCGTGATGGTAGAACTGTTCCACTTGTACGGCTCAGTGCCAGTGCTTTTTCCAGGACGTTTGATTCCTTTATTTTTCCAGTAGTTGATTGGGGCTAGGGTGTGCTCCTGTGACAGAGCGGTGGCAATCTGCTCCGTGCCCATACCGTCCAGTGTCATGCTGTAGATACGGCGCACCACGGTGGCGGCCTCGTCATCTATGATCCAGCGTTTGGAATTATCCGGGCCTTTGACATATCCGTAGGGTGGCGCCCCATCGGTTCCCCGTTGCTACCCTTGATCTTATTGCTGATGCGCCGTTATTTACTGATGTCACGGGCGTACCATTCATTGAACAGATTGCGGATCTGGGTCAGTTCATTGTCGCCCTCGGCGGTGTCCACGCCGTCTGAGACGGCCACCAGCCAGATATCGTGTTCCGGAAAAAAGTCTTCGGTCAGTTTGCCGACCCCAATGTAGTTCCGGCCCAGACGCGATATGTCTTTCACAAAAACAGCCGCCGCATGACCTTTTTCCAGCTCTTCCAACATAGCCTGAAATCCGGGCCGCTGCATGGTGACACCTGAGATACCGTCATCGGAGAAATTAACGAGATTGGTATAACCTTTTTCCTTGGCAGCCTTTGTCAGCAGTTTCTTCTGGTTGCTGATGCTATAACTTTCGCCTTCCAGATTGTCGTCGCGGGAAAGCCGTTCATAAAGGCAGGCGGTCACATCGCATATTTTCTTTTTGCCTGACTGTTTCATAAGTCCTCCTTTCTGGCAGTCAAGCAGTATTTACAAGAAAGGTATACCATACTTGACCGCCGTTGTCACGTTTGTGGCGGAGGATTTACGCATTTCCAGTGTCAGCCTGCATGACCAGAATGGTGCCGATGGTTTCACTCCCGCTTTCCTGAAAGATCGGCTCGACCATAAAGATTTTGCCATCCACCCGATACTTTGAAGATTTTTCGAATGGGTTACGCCCGGAAACACCGGGCGGCCTGCCAGTTTGGGTGGCAGACGATTTTGTACTTTCTATTATTACGTCACCTATTACGTTTTTAATTTGTTTCAGGTTCATAACAGGCATAGCCCGCCCTCCTTCCAGTGCTTTTTCCATTGGCATCGCAGTAATAGGCTGGTCCCGCAAATAACAGGGCCAGCCCATGATCTCTGATGCCGATGTTCTGCCGTATTTGCCACGCTCCCCGGCAGGGGGATATTTCAGGCTGCGACTAGCTTGCCGCATCATAGCTCTACTTGTACCGTCCTTTGCTAGAGTAACGCATATCGCAGAGACTCCTCCTCAAGTCTAAGGGAGGTCGTGAGAAAGGTATGTACGAAGATGGTAGGCAGCCTCCCGCAGTTCAAAATCATGCAGCATGGCGGCAACCTCATCCGGTACTTCGATAAAACAGTCAGATGTGTAAAACGGGTAATAATCCCGCAGATTGATTGTTTTCATTGCAATTCCTCCATTTTGATTTTCTTGTGATAAAGCGAAATCAAAATGGCGGGTGGGGATCGGCAGCCTATAGAGTTGTCCTTTTTACTTGTCAAAACTTCCAAACAGATATAACTCAATTGAGAACTTGCAAATAATACATCAATACAGATTGCTGGGGTATATAAGAAATTGATATCTGCTTTATTATGCCAGGCCGCTAATTACAGGTGGCGGCCTTCTGCTTTTGAAAACATGGAGAAACATAATAAGCCCTCCAAACCGTAGTTTGGAGGGCTTCCTGAAAAATTAGCACAACTATACACCGGCCAAACTTACAGTTTTTTTGTAAGTCTGACTGTGCATATAAAATTTAATTATTAAGTAAGAATTCACACAGTGGAGGGATATCATAGAAGTGCAGAGGACAAACACCCCAAAAGTGATAGAATCAAAGAAAGAATAAGGTGGTGTTTGCAATGCGCAAATATGATAAGGAGTTCAAAGAAGAAGCGGTCAAGCTGCCCGATGAAATCGGCGTGAAGCAGGCGGCGGCGTCAGGCCGCCAGAGGCCTGGCCGCATAAGCGCCAGATTTTGGGTGTTCACATTCTGCACGGTTCTTGACTTCTCCAATCAACGCACCGCGTGAAAAATATATTTAAGCCGAAGCTGGATATATGACAATGGTAGATAAACTTAACATGTTCTTTGATACCTTGGTAGACATCATACATTTTTAATTAAATTAAATATGTCAAAAAATCAATCTTGACACTGTTAAGATTGTGGTGTACGATCTTAACAGTGTCAAGTTGGATTCATTGGAGGAATATTATGTCTGATAAAAAATATCATCATAGCAATTTGAAAAAAGCTCTTATAGAAACAGGTATTGAATTAATTAACAGTAGCGGAGCACAGAATCTCTCTTTAAGAAAAATAGCTGCACAATGTGGAGTAAGTCAAACAGCGCCGTATAGTTATTTCAAAAGCAAGGAAGAACTGTTAACAGCTATGCAGAATTATGTTACAGAGCAGTTTATGTCTGCACTGCAAAATACCGTTGACTCTTTCCCTAAGCAAAATGATCCACATGTACTTATTGCCCTTGGAAAAGCGTATGTAATGTTTTTTATTAAAAACCCACAATATTACACATTCCTGTTTTCTAAGGAAGGTATGACAGTTGACCTTGCGCTTGATGCTGACGGAACAAAAAACTTTCCCCCTTACGAACTTTTAAAAAAAACAGTTTTTGATGTTTTTGAAAGTAGCGGTTTATCTGATGAAAAATTGCAAGACAATATTATTTTATTATGGTCAACAGTTCATGGATTATCTGCAATTGCAGGAATGAAAAATGTTTACTATGATAAAAATTGGGAGTCAAAAATTGAAGATATTATTTGGAATAAAAATAACTAGAAAGAAGTCTTCTATGAAAAAATCAAGTGGCAATCCAATTTTAAAGAAAGTAAAAAATATTATAAATATAATTTCTGCATCAATATTTCTTTGTATAATTTCATGTTTTGTTATTTTGCTTATATTAAGTCCTGGACAAATGAAACAGTTTACCAACGAAAACGGAGAAGTGCTCAAAAACAGCCTTAGTGAAAAAATTTTTACTGAAATCAATGGTGTAAAAATGGGAATGATTATTGAAAGCAAAAATATTTTAAATCCGATATTGCTTTTTGTACATGGGGGACCCGGTATGCCTGAATACTGGCTTACCGACAAGTATCCTACCGGTCTGGAAGATTATTTTACCGTTGTCTGGTGGGATCAGCGCGGAGCAGGGTTGTCATACAGCAGTGATATTGACGCTCATACAATGACAACGGAACAGTTTGTTAATGATACAATAGCGGTAACAAATTATCTACGTGGGCGTTTCGGGCAGAATAAAATTTATCTTATGGCTCATTCGTGGGGCACATACATAGGGATACAAGCAGTACAGAAAGCTCCCGAGCTTTATAATGCATATATTGGAGTTGGGCAGGACGTAAATATATGTGAAAGTGAAAAGCTTGCTTATGAATATATGCTGAATTACTATAAGAATTCCGGCGATGAAAAAACACTGATGCAGCTTGAATTCACGCCGTACGATTCAAAAGGCTACGACAAAATTAGAGACAGTGTTATGCACAGAGCTGGAATCGGAACAATGCATGATATGAACTCAGTTATAACAGGAATATTTTTCAATTCATTAGGCTGTAAAGAATATACTCTTACCGAGAAAATTAATTTATGGAGGGGTAAAATTTATTCCGGTGACAGTATGCTTAAAGATGAATTTCATTCTAGTGATTTAAGTAAAATCGTAACAAAGCTTGATTTACCTGTATATTTCATGTCTGGCGCATATGATTATACCGTAAATCACACTATGGCTGAGGATTATTTTGAGCAGCTTGATGCTCCCGCTAAAGGCTTTTATTTGTTTCAGAATTCGGCTCACAGCCCTATGTTTGAAGAACCTGAAAATTTTCTGAATATAATTCAGAAAGATGTTCTTACCGGTAAAACTGAGCTAACTAATATAAAATGAGGATAAAACTATACTTCCTTCGAGAACCGTTTGACGAAACTTTTGTTGAGGTCAAAGGGATTAATAGTTTATTGGATGAATTAAATCTGCATCTAAATCGAGCAACTGACACATAAAAACCATGTGTCAGTTTAACGCCTGTCACATGGATTTTTTCTTTTTGGTATGGTGAGATTAGCACAAATCGATAATCTGAGTCTAGGGGGGAAAAGCATGATAATTGTAATGTTTGAAGTTGAGCTTTTTGACGGATGTAAGGAAGAATACCATGCCCTAGGTAGAAATTTACAAGCTTCCTTGCAAAAACAAAAAGGCTTTTTGGGCGGAAAAACTTATATTTGCGAAGATAACCCTAATAGAGAGGTATCAATAAATTACTGGGATAATGAGGACGCTGTTATGGAATGGCGTAATTTTCTGGGGCATTGAATGAGCCAGAAAAAGGGTCGGGAGAGCCTGTTTAAAAGTTATAAAATAATCGTATCCAATGAAATACGCACATATACAAAAGAGGCGCGTTCAAGTGCTCCGCTGGATTCTACCGCTTTTTGGGAAGAAAATTAGATTTTATCATGACTTAATAAAAGGTGCCTCTGCCCGGGGAGATGAGCAGAAAGGCTATATGCCTCCGTTCCTTTATTACCACTGATGAATTGCAGGTCAGTTGTGTGCGCTTTACAAGGACTGCCCCTCCGACGGACTGGCACCCTATCTGGAGCGGTTCCGGAAGATACCCGACGCCTCCTTCCAGTTTCGGTTCGACACCGCTACCCCCCAAAATAACCTGTAAGACCAGGACGGTGACCGGCTCCTGCGCGATCTGAAGAAAATCACCCGATATACCGGGATGGGAGGGAAAAGTATGCGCTGCGGCTTCTAATTCGGCTATGATTGTCTGGCCGCAGCTTGGGAGCCACAGGACCGCTGCTTTTTAATTTGTGCAGCACCGGACAATGTGAATATGGACGACACGATGCTAAGGAACTTTTTAGAGACATTTTCCCTGAACGGTCTGACGTTTTTCCAATATGCCCTTTCTTCTCGGCTCAACACAGTTGAACAGCTTTCGCAGCCGCATGTGAGTGCTTGCAGAACTTGGAAGCCCAAATAAAAAATATGCTAAAAGGCCCCCCGGCGGCAAGAGAATTGCTGCCGGGGGGCCTTTTTTGTTGCGCTTCTGTTGCGCTTTGGGGAGTATAGTAAAAATGTCGGGTTATGTCGAACCATAATATTCTATATATAGCAAAAAAGGGTGTCGTATGCGAAAGAGTGACTGCCTTGGCAAACTGAGATGGCCGCATACTGAACCCCTCACCGGACGTTTTTCAAGCGGTGGAGGAGAGAACTTTAAGGAGGAAAATAGAGATGAAGAAAAGGCTGCTGAGCTTTATTATGACCCTGTGCATGATGGTTTCCCTGCTGCCGGTAACGGCGCTTGGGGCGAACATCGGTTCCGGAGAAACCGGCGCCCGATCCGATACGGTTGCGAACAGCGACGGCAAGGACAACGTGTTTCTGGGTAACGACAAGATGGAGCTGGGTATCAACGAGTGTGGAACCTTTGGCAGTACCGCTGAAGCTCCCACTTCTGGGGATGTCATTTTTCATCCGGATACGATAAGTTCTGAGGGTGGCTGCGGAACCAATAACACATATATTGGCATGCGTACGTATGATGCTGCTAACAGCAGCTGGACCACAACGGATGACTTCTTCCTGCCGGGCACAGTGGACGAGGGCTTTGTGTTCGCGTGGTCTTCTGCAGCGGACGCATCTGCAACGATAAAGTCCAAGGCCTATAGTAGTGATCGAGGGTCTGTAAGTAAAGAAAATTATACCGGTTATTCCACCGTTGACCAGAGCACGGCAAACAAGCTTCAGGCTGTCACGACCGCCGCGGTAGCCGATACGCTGTCTTACAGCCAGACGGTGAGCTTTGCGACGGAAAGCGGTGTCGCCGGGGTGAAACTCGTGCTGACAAATAATTCCTCCGATACGCTGCATAATTTGGAGTATATCCGGGCGTTCGACCCCGATCAGGGAAGAGTTTCCGGAAAAGAATATACCACCAACAATTATTTTCATACGGATTCCGATGGTACCGTATGGGTCATCGCGTCCACGAACAGCACTCCAGACGGAGCGGTGAGCTTTCACGATTTCACCGCCGCCGCGAAATATCCCTTTATTTATATGGCGCCGCCTTCCAAAGACTATACCGTCAAGCCGGTAGAACAAAGCGTTGGATGGTATAGGCATAACTATAACTTTAAGGATGTCACAGATACGGCACATACTGTGTCCGATTATACTTATCAGCTTGATCATTCCACCTACGCAGACAGGGGCATCGGTATACGCTTCCAGGTTCCGAGCCTTGCCGCCGGAGCATCCGTCACGCTTTACTACAATATGTCTCTGGACGCGGATATCCAGTCCGCGTTAAAGCAGCTCAGCGGAAACCTCGCCGCGCAGCCGGAGTCCTACGTTGCGAAGACGGGTGACACCGTCAAGCTCAGCGTCGATTTGGCGACGCTGTTTCCCGATCCCACGTCCGATACGACCTACATCTACCAGTGGTACAGCAGCACAACGGAAGACGGCGACTATACGTCCATCGGCGGCGCGTCCGACCAATCCTATACGGCGCCCACAACAAGTACGGGCACAACCTTCTACCACTGCGTCGTGACGCCAAGTTCCGGCGACCCCGTGACGACCGGGCGCGCGCGCGTCACGGTTCTCGAAGCTGAGGCAACTACATACAGTGTTACTTTTGACGCCAACACTGCCGACACCGTCGACAATATGCCTGGGGAGCAGACCGTCAAGTCCGGCGACAAGGTACTTGAGCCGGACCCGCCCGTCCGTAACGACTATGTGCTGGCGGGATGGTATACAGAATCAGCTTATACAAATCAATGGGATTTTACAACAAGCCCCACCGGCAATATGAAGCTCTACGCCAAATGGGCCAGAATTCCCATGCCCACCGTGAGCGTGACTGGCGGCAAGATATCGGCCGCGCACGGTAGTGCGGATGACGGGCAGAACCTGAGTACATATACGCTGGAGTATTCTCCCGATAACGGCAGTCATTGGTACCCCTATGCCGTCGATGAGGACGGTACAGGCATCGATTTCACGCAGTTTGCAGAGACCGGATACAGCGAGACCACTGCCAACGTGCTGTTCCGCCAGGTAAGCACCGTCGACGGCATTGCGGGTATCACCGGCACAACGTCCGCGACCACACTGTATAAGATTGAACACTCCATAGCTGAGGGCGGAAGCGGTTACGGCTCCGTTGTGTTGGCGGTGGGCGGCGCCGGAGTGACTGATGCTACAAACATCGGCAGCGTGGGCAGCGCCTACCCTGAGGGTGCTAGTCTGACCTATACGGCGACCCCGAGCAGCACGGATACAAGTTACTTCGCCGGCATCAACGGCGACGGGAAGTTTACCGATCTTGCGGGTGCCTTTGCCCCGGCGGAAAAAGGAAATTACTACGGCGGAACGTATATATTTAACGACCTTTCCGCCCCGTGGAGCAGTCAATTCTATTTCGGCAACTGGAAATCCGAGCTTGCCGCCGCTTTTGCGGATGATACGGAGGACAACGCAGCCGATTTGAAAGCGGCGTTGGGCGAGAAAGATTCCGAAGCGCGCGCGGTGTTCGCCGCCCTGTTCCCAGATGTCGGCCTCGCTGTTTATGACAATCTGACGGACAAGGACCAGCTCCTTGCGCAGTATGTTGAAAATGATACCACCGATACCGCCGATGAAATCGTAACGGACCTGAAGTCCGGCGGCACGTCGGCATTTGAAAGCTGTGTTGGGACGCAGAATGAGCTCGAGGGCAACCCCACCTATCCGGAGGTGTCCGTCGCTCCGACGACGGGCATTGCCACCGTGACACTTCCGGACACGGTGACAAATCCCACCGTCACGGTAAAGAACAGCAAAGGCAACACAATCGCCGCTATTCCGGAAACGTATACATACGATCTCGCCAACTCGATTACCGGCGCTCCGGACAACTATATTACTGTTCAGGTAACGGACGGTACGGTAGACTACGACGTCACCGTGCGTGCGTATGTGAACGTATCTACCTATAAAGCGGGGGGCTCCGACGTTGCCTCCCTTGGCGGGACAGTAGGCATAAACAGCGACAGTGCGGGCGGTGCCGAGAGCACGCTCGATAACGCCGTGCGCACCGACGATATCTACACCATGCAGGGGATTGAGTGGAAAAAGTCCGACAATTCCTGGAGCTCCGGAAGCCTCCCGGCGGACCAGCCTTACAAGACCACGCTGACCGTTCAACCGGAGGACGGCGCGTATTTTGCCGGCTTCCGATATGAGGATACGCTCTATTTGCCGGACAGCACCGATCATTTCCGGGCGGCCTGCGGCGACAGCGCCGCCGAGATCACTGTCAATAAAAACAGCAGCTCCAATCCCTCCGACTGGACTTATACGTTAACCTATACGCCCAAGGCCAAACAGACCGTCACCGCGCAGTACCGCAATCTGCTGGGCGAAATAAACGCGGCGGACACAAACGACGAAATGGCAAGCGCGGTAAGCGATTCAAACTATGCCGTCGTGATACCCGACGCGGCCGGGAAACAGTCGGACGGGTCCACCGATCTTACCGGCGCGGCGGCGAAGGAAGCTTTCAGTGATCTTGTTCCTGCGTCCCAATCGACCGTCCTGACCAAGCTGCTGAATGCCATGGCTGAACGGGAAGACGGCTATACCATAGCCGAATTTAACACTGCCCTTTACTGGACGAGTCTTCTTCAGCAGTACATCGATGAAGCAACAGACAAGGTGGAAGACGTCTATACAGCCGGTTCCTGGGCCGAACTGCGGGAGGTGCTTACAAGCGTAAAACCTGAATACGACGCGGCCGACGCCGACAATCCCATTACAACGAGCGGTGTGGCGAAGCTCTGCGGGCAGATACAGGCGGCTTTGGATCAGCTTACGATCAAAACACTGGCGGTGGAGATCGTGACAAGCGCCGACGGAACAACAAACCTGGTCAGTTTCGACGCCGCAAACCCCTCACGAAGCGGCATTCCCGTCTCCAACGGACAGAATGGATACGCTTTCCCAGTGTATGCCACCGGCGTCACGCTTCATGTGACGGCGGGAGTTGATTACAACGTTGAATACGAAGTGGACGACGAGGCAAAGAGCAGCCTTGCCGAGGTCAATTCCGCGCTGGCTTCCGTGACGGATCACACGAAGGTGAGGATCATCTTCGTCAAGAAGACAGTAAACGCGACGCTTACCGATGGTGTAAATGCTATAACAGCCGACGCTGACGGGGATACCGAGGGACAGCAGGTTAACCTTAACGAGTACGCTTCGTTCCGCATTGTTCCCGGAGATGGGCAGATACTCATTCCCGGCGCTACGGTGAGCTATACGGTTGGCGGAGTACCCAACACCGCCATCGTTCAGCCTGACGGCACATTTGCTGTCAACGCATCGGGTGACATAATTATCACCAATGTCAGCGCGGCGGTGCAGGACCTCGACAGCGCGAGCCTGACAGCGCTGCTAAACGCGCTGAAAGCCGAATACGATTCATCATCCGACACGTTTTATAATAGAACGGATTTGGATTGGACACAGGGGAGTTGGGAAACCCTCTTCGGTGCGGACAACGAGGGCGGTGCATACGGCGGCGTATACGGCGATGCGCTGGCCGTCGCCGGCGATGCGGAAGCGACCGCCGATCGGCTTCAGGGTGCCGTGGATGCTCTTGCGGCGGCGGTCAAAGGGCTCAGACCGCAATATACAGTGGAGCTTTCCGACGGCTTTGCCGTACACGGCGCCGCCGACGGCAATGACAATCCGCAAAGCGACGTGGTGAAGATAGACGGGACCTGGTATGCTGCGGAGGATTCCGGCGTCACACTGGACGTTACCGCTCCCGACGGAAAGAGCCTGAACAAGGTATCCTATACCATGGGCGGACAAGCCCTGTACGCCTGGGCCACGGGTGGCGCCGTGACCATCTACGGCATAAGCGGAAATATCAACGACCTTACGATGAACGTTTCCGACCGCGGCTTCACGGTTACACCCACTACAGGCGGCATCGGCGCAGCCACGGGCAGTGTTTCCGAAGGCAATACCTATACGCTTACGCCGGACGAGGGAAACGCGCTTGTGAGTATTACGCTGGACGGCCTTAAAACCCCAGTCCCGGATGAGGCAGAGCTTGCAGGAATCGTCTCAGCGGCTTTCGCAGATTATGCAGACGGCAAGGAAACGGTTGAAATCAACGGGCAGGGAATCGAATTTACCAAAGATTCCAAATCAGAAATTGTGACCGGAACACTGCCCGGGGCGGGCAAGGTACAAATTGCCGTTTCCGGAAGCACAGTTACGGCAACCGTCCTAACGAGCGGTTCCGCCGGATATGAGGCCGGTACCGCCCTTACGATTACGTCGGATGGGGCCGCAGAACACGCGATTGCATCGATAAACGTTAAGCCCGACGGGACGGAATACAGCATCACATTTGGAGCCCCTGCCGCCGGCGCCACAGTTACATGGTTCGATCAGAATACCGGTGCTCACGGTGTGACGGCAGAAACCAAACAGAAAGCCTTTACCGTAACAATCGCGGATGACGGAGAGGAACCGCCTTGCAGTGTCGGCGGTATTACCGCTGACAAAAGCTCAGTCAATCGGGGCGGCACGGTGGCGTTTTCCATTCCAGCCCCCGCGGATGAAAGCGGCGATCAAAAAGAGGTCTCCATGGACAGCACGATAAGCTTCACGGTGGGCGGGACTTCTTACAGCGATTCGCTGGCCGATCTGAATGACGCGGATAACGGTATATCAGCCGTGATAAACGCCGACGGCAGCGCGACACTGACGGTCGCAGATGTCTCTGGCGATGTAAATATAACTGCGGCAGCTATAAGCGCGGCGGACAGAGGTGCGGCCGAAACCGCGCAGGGACTGGAGGCGGACAAAGCCCTGTTTACAAAGAATCTCAAAGCTTTGCAGGACGCGCTCACCGAAGCCGGGCAGGTAAAAACCAACACCGGTAAAATCTACGATGAAACTACCACTATGTGGACTGCGCTGACAGACGATTCAACCGGCCAAATCAAGGGAAAATCGGACCTTTACACCGGCTTGTCGGATATTGACCTGGACGGCATCGGCGACGAATCAGCCCTCATCACCACCATCCAAAACAAATTGGGCGTTGAAAGCGGGACCAGAACGCTCGGTCAGCTTCTGGCTATGATGGCTACCGCGGCAAATGAGTTAACCACTGCCACAGACGGAGCAAAGATAAAAGCTGAACATGTTATCTCAATTCCCGAAAATACGCAGTATCAGGGCGGCGGCGAGAGCGTGTCTGGCCTTACGGACAAAGGAAACGTTGGAACGGACCCCGCAGACTGTGCTGCATCGGGCGTCATAAATACGAACGGTGGAGCGGGACTCGTTGTCAGCGGCATCAAAACCGATGCAGGCTATCTGCCTGTTCTCACGTATACCGAAGAAGGAACGGACGGCAGCAGCTACGATGTGATCATTCGGGTCTCGAAGGGGGAGAGCGGCTTCAAGGCGCAGATTGCTTCTACGGACAGTGGGGATACCACTTGGACGGATACGGAGGATGTGGGTATCGAAGCAGTCGCGGATCCGGTAACCAAGGCGGTAACATTTAAGGTAACGATTCCCAACGGCAAGCTGATTCCGATTCTCGGCGAGGATACCTCTGATCCCGCGGATGGAACAAACAATCGCCTTGGCAATATCTCGGCCATTGCCGTCGGAACGTACAGCGTAGGACGGAAGATGTCCACGGCGCAGGAGATACTGGATTCCACAGCGGTCGGCAGTTCCATAGGCGTTTCGCAGATCGATATCGACACGGCGAACGACGGTGTGCTGGATTTCAGCGCCGGTTCGACTGACAGCAATAAGGACGTCACTCCTGTCGTGTCTGACAAGGAGACCGTTTCCGTCTCTTTCACCTTCACACAGGACAGCTACGCCAAGGGTTCAAAAACATGGTATAAGAAATTTTGCGGCATGGTTATTGACGGCGTGACCTATTCGCTGGGCGAGGACGGACAATTTCCCGAAGGCAGCGGCCTTATATATACAAAGACCGCTGATCCGGACAATGTGTTTAAAATAACTGCCGGCAAAGTGGCGATCGATACAAGCGTCTATGCAGGCAAGCTTACAGGCATAGAGCTGCTTTGCCGCCCCATGAACTCTCAATACACGACTTATGTCGATGAATATGACGAGGTCAGGAATCTGTGCGGAGACGATCTCTCCAGTCTGAGCATCCAGCAGATCGAAAGCGCGCTCAAACAGATAAAGAGACTGATTGCGCAGTCTGTTGGAACTTATGCTGCCGAACCCTCGGGTGGTGTGAATGAATACTATCTCACACAGGAAAACAAGGATTATCTCGCAACGGAGATAGAACAGCTCAAGCTTTTAAAGCGTAAGCTGGACGCTTTGCATGACGCAAAGAGTTTTACCGACGACGCGGCTGGGCTGTATCAAAAAGCTATTGATGCCGGGCTTACGCTTCCGCTCACTTCCCCCATCACAGACGAGCAAAAGGCCGTTATTGCAAAGCTGGCCGCGGATATTGAAAACCTTGAAAACCAGTACAGCAATCTGACAGATTACGAAAAAACACTTATTGGGGATGCAAAAAGGGAACTCGAGAAGCTCTCAGATGCCGTTGAAGCGGTTCGTGAAGACGGCATGACCGACGAAGAGATCTTTGACGCCCGCGTAGATACCATTGACGGCATGATCAGCGATTCCGTTCCCTACACCATTGAATACCCGGACCTTGCTCTTGAACGGATCAACCAGGCATACGAGAGCTACGAAAGGATGTCCAACGACGAGCAGGCGGATGCTGCGGTCAAAAAAGAGCTGCTGGACGGACTCAAAAATAACCTGCAAACCTACATAAATGCGCAGGCTGCCGAATTTGCAAAGGACTATCTGACAACCGATTACGACGGAAAGACGGCTTATGATAACAGCACCAACCGTCTGGACACAGATAAGACAGCAGAAGAATATGACAACCGCGTATCGCTGGCAAGGGAAAGCTACGATGATCTCCCCGCCTGCGTGAAGTCGGCGGTGGACGGCCTGTTTAAATTGCCCACGTTGCCGCAACTCTACGTGGAGACGTTCCCCAATGTGGACAGTCTTCTTGATGTGGACGATACGACCGCGGCCGATAACTTCATCAGCGCATACCTGACAGTATCGGATACGGCGATAACCGACGCATCGGAGAATACATACCAGAAAGTTCTGGATGCAGAGAGCGCATGGAGTAACCTCACATCGGAGGTTCAGGCTGAAGTAAACAGTAAACTGACCGGAGACTACGGCGGAAAGACGTATCCGAAGCTTCTTGAACTCGCTCGAAAAATCGATGACGCGGTCACAGGTTCAGATACGGCGGCAAAAAACTTTATCAATCAACACCTCATATATGACGGTTCGGTAATCACAGGCGTAACTGACTCAAACAAGAGCACGGTTCTGGATGCAAAAGGCACATGGGACAATCTTGCACCCTATGTCCAGGCCGCGGTAAGCAAGTTGTTAAAAGACACATATAAGGGACAAGCCTACAGCGAGCTTTATAAAGCGGCGAGCGTGTCCGATTCCGGTGAAACAGGCGGCACCTCCGGCACGCCCTCCGGTACATCCTCGGGTACGTCCTCCGGTTCGTCTTCCGGTACGTCCGAAACGTCTGTTCCGGTTATTGTAGATGGCACAACCTACAACATCGGAACGCAGAAAACAGCGAACGGCGTGACCACGGTCACACCGGATCAGTCAAGGCTGGAGAAACAGCTTGAGAACGCCGAGAGGTACGGAACAGTGACTGTTCCTGTAATACGCGCATCAAATGCCTCTGCCGGCGCCGCCAGTCTCGTCCTCCAAAATATAGAGAATATGGCCCAGAAAAACATGACGCTTACAGTTATGGTGGACGATGTGAGCTACGAAATGCCGACCACGGCGGTGGATACCGCCGTGCTTATGTCTGAACTTGGAGCGTCCAGACCATCCGATGTTCCCGTTACGATCAGTATAACCGAGAGTGATCAGAAAACTCAGTCCGAGATTCAGACCGATCTTGCAAAACTGGGAGCAAAGGCGGTTGCAGTTCCTCTGGAATTCAAGGTGACGGCCAATTATAACGGCAAAACAGCCGAAGTGTCGCGCTTTGAGGGCTATGTAAGCCGTACTATTGAAATAAGCAGGGAACAGTCACAGCAGATTACCACGGCGATCGTTCATGAATCAGACGGTACGATTCGCCACATCCCGACCTTTGTTTACGAAAAAGACGGTAAGTGGTATGCAAAGATAAATTCACGCACGAATTCCATCTATGTGCTCATCTACAACAAACATAGCTTTGCCGATGCGGCAGGAAAGTGGTATGAAGACATCGTAAATGAGATGGGCAGTAGAAAAATCGTTGAGGGCCGGAAAGATGGCAAGTTCCACGGGGAGGACAACATCACCCGTATGGAGTTTGCGACGATACTGGTGCGTGCTCTGGGCCTTCCGGCTGACGGCGACGCCGGCGTGTTCACCGATGTAACCGCACGCGAGTGGTATTATGGCGCGGTGGGTACGGCATATGAGTACGGTCTGATATACGGCAGAACGGCCACCACGTTTGACCCGATGGCCGACATCACGAGACAAGAGGCGATGGTGATGATTGCACGGGCAGCAAAAGTCGCTGAATTTAACGGTACTTCCGGCGAACTGACAGCCTTTTCCGATGCTGGAGATGTAGGATCCTGGGCACTGGACGAAGTGGAATTCGATGTCGGCTCCGGCCTTATCATGGGCAATCACGGGAAATTATACCCACACGATAACATCTCCCGTGCGGAGCTTGCGACCATTATTCTCCGTCTGCTGCAAAAATCCAACCTGGTGGATGTACGATCCAAAACGTAAACTCAGGAAAGTCCCGCTCGTATCACAGCCAATTGCGCAGACGTATAAGTTTCAACAAGCCGCCGGTCCAATTTTGTATTGGACCGGCGGCTTTCCGTTGAGCCTGCGGAACGGACTTTCCCAGTTGAGGTGTTTTCGAACGCTTAATCAATATCAATTTCAGATTTTCCACTGCATCTCCATATAGATTTTTTATCATTGCCGCAAGTATCCTGCTAGCATCGAAAGTCACCGCGGAAGATGGTGTCCGATCGTTTTACGACTGTGTTTATTTTGTCGGCTGCTGATTGAAATACACTTGCCCTGCGGTGAATTCCGCCCAGCTGTAATTTGACATGTATTCTCCGACAAATGCATTCATGGCAGACACGTCGCCGTTTAAAAAACGGTAATAATCGCAATCGAACTGAGTGATGTCTACAGCGATAAAATTCCGCTTCTTCAGGATCATTTCGGATACGCCCGCCACCTGCAAGGTCCTGGTAAGATCGGAGATATGTACCCGAAGCTGATTTTGCAGGGAGCGGTCGTATTGCCGGTTTTCATACAGCACGGCGGCCAGTTCCGCCATCGTTACCCCCGCCCCGTGCCTGTCCACAAGGTAGGCCAAAAGCTCTTTTGAGCGGCTTCGCTGAAATTTCACGGGTTCGCCGTCTACAAATATCTCAAAATTTCCAAAAGTCAGCACCCGGATACGCTGCTTTCCCATGGAAAGAGGGTTGCGCAGATTTTCCAGTTCTTCCCGAATTCTCTCTACGCTGACCGGCTTTGTGATATACCCGCTTGCATGCAGGGCGAAGGCGTCCGGGGCGTATTCAGAAAAACCCGTCACAAAAATCAGATTGACTTTTGGGAAAGTCTCTTTAAAGCGCAGGGCCAGTTCAATGCCGCTCATGCCGTACATTTCAACATCCAGAAAGGCTACATCCGGACAAAACCCGTTTTGTATTTCCTCCAGCGCCGCCTGCGGATACAAAAAGCCGCGGATTTCCGCCAGAGGCTGCGCCTTCTTTAATTTGGAAAGCAGATTGTCCAGCGCAAGCCGTTCGTCGTCCACCGCAATAAAATTCATACGTTTTCCCTCTTTGGTATGGACATCGTCACCACTGTGCCGACGCCGATTTTGCTGTCAATATGCAAGGCTCCCCCACATTGACGGCGCATCCGTTCCCGCGCGTTATCGATTCCGATGTGATACTTGCCAGCCCACGTATCGCTGTCAGGGTCAAAGCCGACGCCGTCGTCCGTCACGGTAATGACGTAGTCGGCCGGGGTGTCCAGAATAGAAATCGTGATCGTACCGCCTTCCGGCCGTTTTGTCACTCCGTGCCGCACTGCGTTTTCCACCATGGGCTGCACCACCAGCGGCGGCACCAGAAAACCGCCCGCCTGAATATCGTACACCACCTTTAATCGTTCTTCAAAGCGCATCTGTTCCAGAGAGAGGTAATGCTTCACATTCGACAGTTCCTGCTCAATCCGGATCAGCTGCGTCTCGGTGGAAAAATCGATATTGCTGCGCAGAAAAGCGGCAAAGTCCGCAATTGCCCCCTGCGCTTTCTGGCTGTCGGTTTCACAGAGCTGCTCGATGGCAGTCAGCGTATTGTAGAGAAAATGCGGCTTGATCTGCGTTTGCAGCAGAGCGGTTTCGGTCCATTTTATCCGTTCGGAAGCTGCCTGGTACTGCTGCTGCATTTGCTGACTTTCCAATTGCAGCCGTCTGGCGCGCTCTGTAATAGCAACGGTAAAAAGCATGGAAACCGTTAACATGACAATCAGTTCGGTAGGCAGATGAAACGTTGAAAAACCGATCTGAATGATGCCTTCACAAACAAGCATGGCCCCCGCATACAGAAGGATCGTCAACCCCCATCCGATCAAAAACAATTGGTTATGATGATCCGTCCGATACATTTTAAAGAAAAGATACAAAATGAATGATGGGATGATAATTGTCAGGAGATGACTGTATAAGTTTGCTGCGACTTTGTCCACAAGGCAGATCGGAAAGCCCAAAAGACAGGCTGCAATCGATAATAACAGGCATCTGTAATAAAGCTTGCTGCGGGTTTTAATATCCGAAAAAATGATAAAAAATACAATGACGGAGATGATGAACAGCAGCCCAATTTCAATGGATAAGCTCATTAATAAATAGGAATGAGCAGGTAATATGAGATTATACATTCCATAGCTGCAGCCCTGATTGAGGGTGAGCAGTAGAACGCAGAGCGAAAAAGCCAAGCAGGTCTTATTTTTCAGTTTATAAAAAATAATCAGGTTGATTATGACTACGGTAATCAGCATTCCAAAGAAAAAACTGTTCAGACAGAATTCTGTGATCCAGACCTGGTTCAATTCCTTTTGTGAATAAAACTCCAGCGTATAGTTATGTGAATAGCAGGATTCAATCCGCATATAGATGGGTTTTTCTCCGCGAATGTTTGGATCCAGCCGGAATACCGGGTATGTCAGCCCCTCGTCATCTCTGATGAAACTGTTGGCCCAGCCGGAATAATGCACATCATATCCGGTCTCCGTCGGTATGTAAAGCCGCACGTTCTGAATGTTTGGACAAAATAGAGCTATGTATTCTTTCAGCGACACCGCGTCTTCCGGCAAAATTCTGATCCAAAAAGCGGAATGACTCCTGCCAAAAGTGAAATTTCCGTCGTTTACTTGTACAAATTCGCCTTTCAGAACGGCACTTTCAATGCCGCTGAATTCCATGTGTCCCTTTGCATCCTCAAAATAAGAGAATCTGATTTTACTGGCAGAATTGTCCTTCGATGCGTGACCAAATAAGTAAAGACCAGACAAAATCAAAAGGATGGTCAGAAAATACAACCCAATTTTAATCGAAAAGTGTTTCACACAATCGCCTCACCGCTTAAGAACTACGATTATTTTACCATAAACGCCAAATTTATAAAGCACTTATTGCAAGAATTACGCGCTTTACTTTTTGAATGGCTCAGATATAAGCCTGATGATTCTTGGGCGGGAACATCTGAATATCCCTGTTGTGCGAATTCAGGGAATGAAGTCATAGCCATGGCCGCCGCGTCTCTATCGCGTTCGCCGTGGCCCGGCTTGCAGTTTTGCGAATTTGCCGGCTGGTTCAGCGCCGCAAGCGCTGCATTGTGAGCCGCGTCTCTCAGGCAGGAAGTTGGCGCGTGGACCGTATAAACCTGTGAAATCTGCGTGAACTGAACGGATAGAGGCCATGGATTATTATCCACGGCCTCTATCCGGTTGATTCATCTGTTATTCTGTCGGTTTTAACGTTTAAACTGCTGAAACCAATCTGTGTTGGTGATACACGTCCATTTTGAGGGGAGAAATGACTCCTGCCTCTGCGTTGGTTTTTTATTCAAGCTCAAAAGCGCCGGTGTAAAGCTGATAGTATTTCCCTTTTTCTGCGATCAGCCGTTCATGGCTGCCGCGTTCGATGATGCGCCCATTTTCCAGCACCATGATTACATCAGAATTTTGTACCGTGGAAAGCCGGTGGGCAATGACGAATACCGTCCTGCCGTTCATAAGCGCATCCATACCCTTCTGAACGATCGCTTCCGTTCTGGTGTCAATAGAAGAAGTTGCCTCATCAAGAATCATAACGGGCGGATCTGCCACGGCCGCGCGGGCGATGGATATAAGCTGCCGCTGCCCCTGGGAAAGGCCGTTTCCGTCACCCTCCAGCACGGTTTGATACCCATGGGGCAGCATCCGGATAAAGCCGTCTGCGTTGGCAAGCCTGGCCGCGGCGATACATTCGTCGTCGCCGGCATCCAGCTTTCCGTAGCGGATATTGTCCATGACTGTTCCGGTAAACAAATTGACATCCTGCAGGACGATGCCCAGAGAGCGGCGCAGGTCGGCCTTTTTTATCTTGTTTATGTTAATGCCATCGTAGCGGATTTTTCCGTCCGCAATGTCGTAAAACCGGTTAATAAGGTTGGTGATGGTCGTTTTCCCCGCGCCGGTTGCTCCGACGAAAGCCACCTTTTGTCCGGGCTGTGCATAGAGCGTGATGTTGTGCAGGACAACCTTGCTTTCTTCATAGCCAAAATCCACGTCATAAAAGCGGATTTCTCCCTTTAGGGGCGTATAAGTCACAGTGCCGTCGCTATGCGGATGCTTCCATGCCCAGGCATCTGTCCGCTCGTTGCACTCCTGAATTTCTCCGTTTTCTGTTTTCACATTTACCAATGTGATGTATCCGTCATCCTGCTCCACGTTCTCGTCCATCAACTCAAAAATCCTCGACGCACCGGCAAGCGCCATAATCACCATGTTAAACTGCATGGATATCTGACCAATCGGATTGATAAATGCCCGAGAGAGTGTGAGATAGGAGACAATCGTTCCAATGGTCAGAACATTGATTCCCGTGAGGCTCAGATTTGGAATACCAGCGATGCCGGCCGCCCCCCCGAATACCGCAAGGAGCACATAGAGCAGATAACCCATATTGCCGACCACCGGCATTGTGATATTGCCGTACTTATTGGCCTCGGTGGCACTGTAGCAGAGCTCGGCGTTTTTCAGATCAAATTCTTCTTCCGCGCTTTCCTCATGACAAAACACTTTGACGACCTTCTGCCCATTGATCATCTCTTCAATGTAGCCGTTGACGTCGCCAAGAGAGGCTTGCTGTTTGACAAAGAAAATTCCGCTTCTCCCAACCAGCGTGCGGATTACCTTCAGGAGAATCATCGTGAAGACGGCGACAAACAGCGTCAGGTTCACACTGAGATACAGCATTGAAACAAATGCCGCGATCACGGTGACCAGAGAGGAAAACATCTGTGGAAGGCTCTGTGAAATGGCTTGCCGGAGCGTATCGGTATCGTTGGTATAGTGGCTCATTACGTCGCCGTGGGTATGGGTATCGAAATACCGTATCGGAAGGGACTGCATGTGACGGAACATCGTGTCCCGGATTTTTCTCAGCGTGCCCTGTCCAACGGTCACCATCACCCGGTTATAAAACAGGGTGGAGAGGACGCCGATCAGATAGATTGAGCCGATCAGCAGGATGGTGCGGAACAGTTCAGTGTAGGCAGGATGCGCCCGTCCAAGCAGCGGCACGATATAATCGTCAATCAGCGTTTTGAGAAACAGCGACGATGCCGCGCTGGCGGCTGCGCTCAACAGAATGCATACGACGACGAAAAACAGCTGGAGTTTATACCCGGACATGTAGGAGAGAAGCCTTTTGATGGTGCCCGGCTTGAACTGATGTGCAGGGGGCTTTCCCGCCGCCGGATTATTTACGCCGCGCTTATTCATGGAGTACACCTCCCTTATTCTGCGATTCATATACTTCCCGATAAATGGCGCAGCGTTCCAGCAGCTCCTCATGCGTACCAACCGCATCCACTTTACCGTCGTTCATCACAATGATTTTGTCCGCATCCTGAACGGATGACACCCGCTGTGCGATAATGATTTTTGTGGTATCTGGAATGTCCTCGCGGAATGCCTGCCGAATCAGGGTGTCTGTTTTGGTATCCACCGCGCTGGTGGAGTCGTCCAGAATCAATATTTTTGGTTTTTTCAAAAGAGCCCGGGCAATGCACAGCCTCTGGCGCTGCCCACCGGAGACGTTTGTCCCGCCCTGTTCAATATAAGTATCGTATTGGTCGGGAAATTCACGGATGAACCCGTCGGCCTGCGCAAGCCGGCAGGCATGAACAAGTTCTTCATCGGTCGCATGTTCATTGCCCCAGCGCAGATTTTTCTTAATCGTTCCGGAAAAGAGTACGTTTTTCTGCAAAACCATGGCAACCTGGTTGCGAAGCGCGGCAAGGTCGTAGTTCCGGACATCCACGCCGCCCACGGTTATTTTTCCGCCCAAAACGTCGTACAGGCGGGGAATCAATTGGACAAGGCTGGACTTTGCAGAGCCGGTTCCACCGATAATTCCAACCGTTTCCCCGGACGTGATCGACAGATTGATTCCGCTTAACACATATTTATCTGCGTTTTTGTTATAGGAAAACGAAACGTTCTCGAAGGCGATCGATCCATCTTTTACAGTGCATACCGGATTATCGATATTTTTCAGGTCGCTTTCCTCGTCTAGAATTTCCACAATCCGCTCCGCCGACGCACGGGATATGATGATCATGACAAAGATCATGGAGAGCATCATCAAGCTCATCAAAATCTGCATCGCGTAAGTGATCAGGCTTGTCAGTTCGCCTGTGGAGAGCCCGAGCGCCGCATCGTTGCCGCAGGCCACAATGGCTTTCGCCCCGAACCAGGAAAGCAGGAGCATACTGGTATACAGGCAAAACTGCATCAAAGGCATGTTAAAAGCCAACCGCTTTTCCGCTTTTGAAAAATCCTCAAAGATGGACTGCGAAATCCCGGCAAATTTCTTTTCTTCAAAAGCCTCCCGATTATAGGATTTTACGACCCGGATGCCATACAGGTTTTCCTGAACAACATTGTTCAGCTTATCGTAAGTATGGAACACGCGGACAAAAATTGGATGCACATGTGACATGATGAGTCCCAGCCCAAGGCCGAGAACAGGAATGACCGCCAGGAAGATCAGGGACAGCTTCGCGTCAATCCGAAAAGAGAAGATCAACGCAAAGATGATCATCATCGGTGCGCGAACGCCGAGCCGCACCGTCATCTGGAAAGCGTTTTGAACATTTGTAACGTCGGTGGTCAGCCGCGTGACAATGCTGGCCGTCGAAAACCTGTCAATGGTGGAAAATGAAAAGTTCTGCACGTTGTAGAACATATCGTGGCGCAGATTTTTTGCTAATCCGGCGGAGGAAGCTGCCGCGCTCCATCCGGCGAGAATCCCCGTCAGCATGGACAGTGCGGCGGAAACGACCAGTGCAAGCCCAATCCGCAAAACATAGGACATATCGTTGTTGTTGATGCCATTATCGATCAAAAAAGCCATCAACGTGGGGATGATAATTTCCAGAATGGACTCAAAGGTGACATATACGGGTGCGAGAATTGTGCCCTTTTTGAATTCCCGCACACTTGATAAAAGTTTTCGAATCATGCAGATCTCCTTATTTTTTCTCCTGAGCTGCGGAGATGTTTACCCTTATCCTTTTTAGATAGGATAACAACGTTTCAATTTCCTCCTGACAAAATCCCTCCGCTATAGTTGATTCCAGCTTTTCGCCGTCCTCTGCCATAATTTCTCTTATTTCCCAGGCTTTATCGGTTAGGACGATTTTTTTCAGGCGCGCGTCCTGCGCCACGGCCAATCTTTGAATCAGCCCCTTCTGTTCCATCAGGCTTAGCACTTTGGACGCGGTGGAGCGGGCAATGGTGAAATGATCCTCAATATCCTTTTGGTAAATATCCTGTTCCGGGTGATCGGCCAGATAGCCGATAATCCATCCGTTGTTGCCCGTGGCGCGCATAATCTCATTCCTATGAGCGGAAAACTCGAAATAGCGCCGAATCAGGTTATTAATGGCTCGAAGTTCCATACCGATTCGTTCCTTCGGCATTGTTTGTCTCCTCTCTAATCAATCTGTTTTATTATGTTTTATATAGAACAGTTTCTTATAAAACATTATAGCGAAATTATAAAAAAAGTCAATAAAAAAAGCCGATAATTCCAAGAGGAATTTCCGACTGGAAATCGTTATTTCGCCAGATTGTCAATGATCTTGTCCGGCGGGTTTTTGCGGATATTGCGTTCAATATCCGTAAAACCCTTTTACCGGACGGTTTTCAGCGCTACAGACGTCGTATTCCCCCTGACTATTTTGCGTGTTGCCTCAGCAGTGCTCAAAGCCGCGGCCTGTCTCAGTTTGAAGCTTGACGAAGGAAATGAGGAGGATGCGAAAAAAGGGGCGGCCAGCGGGATTCTTCTGCCTTTCACAGCGTCCGTTATCCTGCTGGCCGTATCCATTGTTTTTCTCAAACCCATCGTTTATCTGCTTGACTGTACGAAAACCGTTGAGCCCTATGCCATCGGCTATGGCATTCTTACCCATAACTCCAAAAATCTTATAGCTTGGCAAATATGTTCATATAAGTGACGGAAGCAATCCCGTAGTATATAAAGCCAGGTCGGCATTTTCTATCCATGGTCGGTATGATGCCGGTTGTCAGAACCTGGTATTTCCTCATTGGAAAGCGGCTTCTTTTTTGACTTCAGCTTTTTTTTGAGAGATTGACGACCGAAAGGGCATAAAAGACGATCGCTGTCCCCATCAGAATCAGAACGCAGACGAGTGGTGATATCTCGTGTCCGCCGCACCGATATGTCACGCCCATATATTCCCTGAAATCATTCAGATATTGGGCCGGTACTCCCTCAAAAGACAGCTTCATAGGCGCTCTCATCAGAATTTGCCTGAAAAGTGAGGCCGAGTAGGACACGGGGAACAGCTTGATGACTGTTTGCACCGATGACGGCAGGGACCCGATGGGAAGGTAGATTCCGGACAGAAATCCGATTGCTGTTCCGATGATGGTGCTTGCGGTGCTGAATGCGTGTTGACTCTGAAAAAAGGATACTATAAAGCATACCACGGATGTATTTGCCATTGTGGACAGAAAGATCAGCAGGAGCATTTTCAGGCACGGTACGGGTGCGAGCCAGTCGCCGCCCCTTAAAACAATATAGAGCTCGGCGGCTGCAAAGGTAATGACGGACATGATCGTGCCTATATAGAATGCGCTCCCCAGATATCCGGCCGTGAGGCGGCTTTTCGGGAAGGGCGAGGCGCAGAAGTCTCTGTCTATCTTCTTTACTCTGTCGTCAATCATGACCCCAAACGCGCCCATGGTCGTTGTGACCGAGGCTACCGCGAGCAGTCCCGACACCAGCCAGCTGTCTATCAGGGAACTATCGTCCAACAGGCCTTGCATGGAATCCGGAAGCCATACGTCTCCCAAAAACGCCGCGTACAGAACGATAATGACGAGGATTGCCATCAGCGAGAAGAATACCGCGCTGCGGTCGCGGAAAAACAGCTTCAGATTGCGCTTCGTAAAAACGTTCATTGCCGCAGCTCCTTTCCGGTGATGCCTAAGAAAGCGTCGTCCATCGTGCCCTGCAGTACCTGAAACCCGCTGATAAAGCCTTTGCAGGCTTCCAGGACCGGCATGGCCGCCATTGTGTCCGGAAGCTTAATCAGATACGCTTCCGATTCGGACGAATAATCGATCCGCTTCTCCTGTAAGACATTCCGCAGTCCGTCTCTGTCAGAGGTAAACAGCTTCAGCGTGTCGGAGGAATACCGCGTTTTCAGCTCGGTCGGAGTCCCCATGGCCGCGATTTCGCCATGGTCGATCACGGTCACATAGTCGGATTCAGCGGCTTCTTCCATATAGTGCGTCGTCAGGAAGACGGTCATGCCGCTGTCCGCCTGCAGGCGTTTAATCGTGTCCCAGATGCTCTTCCGGGTCTGGGGGTCGAGGCCGGTGGTGGGTTCGTCGAGAAAAAGGATTTTCGGCTTGTTGATAAGCGCCCGTGCAATGTCCGCCCTGCGCCGCTGCCCGCCCGACAGCTTGCCATAGGGACGGCCGGCAATCTCATCGAGCTGCGCGGCCTGCACCGCCTCGTATACGGCGTTTCGTATCTCGGATTTGCCTGATGTGTACAGCCCCGCCCGGACGGTCAGGTTCTCACGGACGGTGAGCAGGTCGTCGAGCACATTTTCCTGAAATACAACGCCGATGATTTTCCGTATCTCCTGCGCTTCCCGGGCAAGATCGAAGCCGCCGACTATACAGCTGCCGCCGTCAAAATCCAGAAATGTGCATAAGATATTGATCGTTGTCGATTTACCCGCCCCGTTGGGGCCGAGAAAAGAAAACAGCCTGCCCTGTTCAACATAAAAGCTTAAGTCCTTTACGGCAGTCAGGTCACCGTATTTTTTCCTGAGTTGATTCACCTCAATGATTTTTTCCATAGCCATCTCTCCTTTTCGAAACCACTATAGCGCACTGTCACCGCTCTTTCAATCGGAGCGGAGGTATGCTGGCGATAGAACACGGTAAGCTGAAAAAAAGGGATGGTAAGCTGCAAACAGCATACCATCCCTTTTGATTCGTTCCCTTTTTGCCCTATGAGCGGCGGCGCTCCTTCAACCGCTCGTTCAGTTTGTCCGTGAGTTTTTTGTCCCGGTATCTGCTGACGAAGGACACCGCGGCATGCACCAGCAGAATGGACAGAAGAAAGACCGCAATTTCTTCGGCGTTCCCCGGATCGACCCAGTCCCACCGGGCCGCGAGATATAAAAGGGTCGCCGAGAGTACGACAAGGTGAATGGCCTTGCGCAGGAGCATCTGCTTTTTATCCAGCTCCTTGCCCGACAGGAACAGGAGTAACGACAGGTCGCCGGCCACGGCCATCAGGAGGATTCTTCCGATATCGGCCAGCGTAAATACGGCGTTCGGATTAAAAATTAGGCAAAATATATAAAGAGAGCACACGATTCCCGTTATGATCACGAAAAAGCTGACTGCTATTTTTTTTAGGATTTCTTCCGCCCGCATAGCAGTACCTCCTATATCCCCAGACGTTTTTTCAGATCGCCCATATACTGACGGGAAATAATGACTTTCTCGCTGTTGTCAAGAGTTGCCTCGAACCGTCCGCTCAGCGCCGGGCTGAGGGAACGGACCTTGCTCAGATTGACAATCACAGACTTGGAGATCCTCAGAAAGTCGCAGCCCGCAAGTAGATTCTCCAGCTCATAGAGTTTCTGCTTTGATTCGTATATGTGCTCTTTAAGGTAGAGGAAGATCTTATTGTCCACGGCCTCAATATAGAAAATATCAGATGGCCTGACACGGTGTATCTCGCTCCCGTCGTAAGCAATAAGGGCATCCAGGGCTTTAAGCTGTGAGATGACGCGAAGAAGCTCCGGCGTCATACTGCGGCATTTGATAAGAATCTCCTCTTCCTCGTCGTCCTGCAGTTCTTCTATCGTTATCTTCAGACTCTCCACCACCTGTCAGCCGGGATGTTCCATGCATCACAAAACGATAAATTCATCGTCTGGAGCACTGTTTGATTTTGAGAGGCGCTTCTGCTCTGCCCGCCCAATATACCCCTTCAGCTGCCACTGGATTCCAATGGCAGCTGAAGTTTTGTTCCTTGATGGGGATACAGGTCAGACCGATTCCAGGTTAAAGTTCTGCGTATTGGCGATCAACTCAATTTCCTTTTTAGCTTTAAACAGGCTATCCAGCACCAGGGACTCTTTGTCGTCCGAACACCGAAACAAGGGAACGGACACACTGAGAGAGGCAAATATCTGCCCGCCCCTGTACAGAGGCACAGCCCAGCAGCATACCTGCTCCGTGGACTCTTCCCGTTCCCAGGCGATCCCGTTTTTTCGGACTGCCTCTAGCTGATCCAGCAATGTATCGAGGTCCACAATGGTATGGTCGGTCAGGCGGGGAAGCCCGTCGGCGTATAGTTTCCTGACGTCCTCGTTGGTCAGACCGCTCAAAAGCGCTTTCCCGATGGCCGTCCCGTTGGCGGGAAGGCGGTTTCCCACGTGGGAGATCATACGGATGGGTTGCGGTGAATCCACCTTGCGGATATAAAGTACCTTTCCCCGGTCTAAAACACCGAGTTGGCAGGTTTCCTCGCAGTTCTTCACAACGGATTCCATCACATTCAGAATGAAATCCATGGCGCTCTGATTGACGGTAAAGCTGGCGCCCAGAGCGTAAGAGCTGATGCCAATATAATACCGATTGGACTGGTGATCCAGTTGAATATATTTCCGATTGAGCAGAGTGCGCAAAATGGGAAAAAGGCTACTCTTCGGCGCATCCAGCGCCAAAGACAGCTCCGTCAAAGTGTTTCCTCCGCCTTTTGACGCAGCCAGGTACTCCAGAATATCCAGCACGCGCGCGGTAGAGCGGTGCTCCTGCGGCATAGGCCATACCTCCGATCCGATTATTTTTTATACTGTCAACACTTTAGCATAGCGGAAAGCATGTTACAAGTGAAAGTTGTAAATGACACTTTTTTCAATAGCTGCAAATAAAAAGAACACTGCAACAATTTGACAATAATTTGGCAAGATGCTGTGCATCTCGACAAAATATTAAAGAAATAAAATCTATCTGTTGACACAATGAACGATTTATGGTAAAGCTAGAGACAAGAAATCCTAAATAAAAACTATGTTCGCATATAAGAACTATGAATCGGGTTAATAATCTCTCAGCATAGCAGTGAAGCATGATAAGGTTTTCTATTTTACCGGGTAGAAAATGGCTTCCAAATATCGTTTTAAACATTTAAAAGTAAGTTCTGCCCAGCAGAATTTATTTTCAAAATGTGTGAAAATCCAATTTTTCACAAAGGAGGGGAAAAGATAGCACAGCGCAGAATTCAAGAAAAACCAGAAAAGTAGGAGGAAGAATTATGAGTCAAGAAACACTTCAAAAGAAGAAAAAACTGAGCATTCCCCTAAAGCTGGCAATTGCACTGGTTCTGGGTGTGGTCGCAGGTATCGTTTTCCGCGAAAAATGTGCCTACATCGCCTTCATCGGAACGGTATTCATCCGCCTTTTGAAAATGTGTGTGTATCCGCTGGTGTTGTTCAGCATCATCTCCGGCGTCGCGAGTGTCGCCAACATCGGCCGTTTGAAAAAGATCGGCGGTCAGTTTCTTCTTTATACGTTTATCAGTTCTCTTGCCGCCGGTGTGCTGGGAAGTCTGGCTATCACTCTTACTGGCGCCGGAACTGGCCTGGTATTACAGGCAACTGTGGACACCAGCGTTGAGAAGGTCAGCATGCTGGATTCCATCGTAGAATGGGTCCCCAGCAACGTGTTTGAGTCCCTGTCCAACGGCACTCTTGTGCAGATCATTGTCTTTGCTATCTTTTTCGGTGTCATGATTACTCTGATTCGTCAGAGTGACGAGTCCGTATCCATGGTGGCCAAGGTTGTAGAGGGCTGCAACTCCATTATGCAGAAAATGGTCGGAAGTGTTATGGTCGTCGCCCCTTACGGTGTTTTCTGCCTGATTGCCAACCTGGTTGGTACCACCGGCGTTAAAAACCTGACGGAGATCTTCACCATGGTCCTGACCATGTGGGGTGCTGCTGCTGTCCATATTCTGGTTCTGCTGCCCCTGCTGCTGAAGTTCTTCGGTCATGTCAGTCCCATCAAATTCTATCGTAACAGTATCCCCGTCATTTTAATGGCCTTCTCCACTCAGTCCAGCGCGGCCACCCTGCCTGTGACCATGGATGTTTCCAAGAATAAGAATGGTGTTCCCAACGAGATTGTCGACCTGTGCGCCGCTCCTGCCGCAACCATCAACATGGATGGTGCCGCGATTGAATATACGATCTATACGCTGTTTGCCGCTCATGCTTTTGGCGTACATTTCTCTGTCCTGCAGATCATCTTCATGATTGTGCTGTGCGTCGTCTGCTCTGCCGGCGCCGCAGGTGTCCCCGGCGGCGGCATTGTGATGTGCTCCATTTGCCTGACGACCATGGGCCTGCCCAATGAGGAGATCACCGCCATGGTGGCCGGCGTCTATGTCCTTTTGGACATTGCCTCCACCACGCTGAATGTAAGCGGCGACTGCTGCGGTATGGTCTGCATTGCCTCTCGTCTCGGCCTGTTGGACAAGGATAAGTTCAACGCTTGATTTGAATACGAGCATAGGCTGCCCAGCCACTCACGGGGCAGCCTATGCGGTTATTTCATCACTTGAGTGATAAACTTCGGACACGATAGTCCGGCTTATGTATAAATATAAGCAGAAATTCAGTATGACAATGCTCGGATGAATATCTGCTGAAAATATAGGAATGAAGGTTGAATGCAGTTTATTGAGCGCATTTAAAGATGTATTGCACATTTGAAAAGTAGAACATTAAACTGCCGGAAAAGTGCCAGGCCTTATAACCTGTGAACCAAAATCGTGAGATAACTTAAAATAGTGAATAAAAAAGGAGAAAGAGATATGTCTTTTGTTTCTGAAAAAAGTAAGAGGATTCCAGGCTCCATGATCCGCGAGATGTTTGCCATGCAAACAGGTATGGAAAATGTGGTCAGCTTTGCGTTGGGCGAACCGGATTTCACGGCTCCTAAGCATGTGATTGATGCAACTGTGGCCTCCTTCCAGCGCGGGGAAACGCACTATACCCCCAATGCGGGTATTCCTGCTCTGCGTGAAGCTGTGGCGAAGTCCTATCAGGACCGTGGATTAGATTATAAGCCCAATGAGATTTTGATTGGTGCCGGAGCCATCAGTTTGCTGTGCTTAGCGTGTACCGCATGTTTGGATATTGGCGATGAGGTGTTGCTGCCTGATCCCGGCTGGGCCAATTATAAGGGCCTTATGATGCAGGTGGGTGCAGTTCCTGTCCCCGTCAAGGTTAAGGAAGAAAACGGGTTCATGTACGACGTGGACGATCTGCGGGCCGCGATCACTCCTAAGACGAAAATGATTTTAATCAACTCCCCCTCTAATCCCACCGGCGGAGTAGCCAGCGCGGAAAATTTGCGCCAGATTGCGGATCTTGCCAAGGAAAAAAATCTCTATATCCTTGCAGATGAGATTTACCGGGAACTGCTGTGGGATGATGAGCCCTATACCAGTATTGCTAGCTTCCCCGGCATGAAGGATCGCACGGTAGTTGTGGATGGCTTTTCGAAAAAGTACGCCATGACCGGCTTCCGCCTGGCCTACAGTGCCGCGCCGGAGGAGCTGACGGTCACTATGACCAAGCTGCTGGAGAACGTATTGTCCTCGGTCAATGAAGGCGTTCAGTGGGGCGGCGTTGCAGCTCTGACGGGCAGTCAGGATTGCGTGGAGGAAATGAAGCGTCAGTATCGCCGTCGGCGGGAACTTATCGTACATGGACTCAATGCGATAGACAAGATCAGCTGCATGGAGCCTAAGGGGGCATTTTATGCGTTTGCCAACATTTCCCGCACCGGCTTAAAGTCCTGGGATTTTGCAATCCGTCTGCTGCAGGAGAAGCATGTGGTTGTGGTTCCAGGAACTGGATTTGGTGAGGGCGGCGAAGGGTTTGTTCGTCTTTCTTATGCCACCAGCGAAGAAACGATCCGAGAGGGCCTGAAGCGAATAAATGAGTTTGTGGAAAGCCTTTGACGGCTTGCTTCCGTGTGCCCCTTATTGCTGTTGACTTGATGAGCGCTATCCTCCCGCTCTGCGGAACCATGCGTTCGCTCCGCGATAGGAACTTCCCCCTGAGCCGTATTTGAGCGAACTCATCGCTTGGGGCCGGAAACTGATTTGCTGATTCATGGCGCCATCATGATACGACTTGGGCTTGAGTTTCACGCCTCTTTTCTGCGCGGGATTGTCTTAAGTTTACTGGTTGTTCCCGTGATACGGCAATGCTTTCGCAGAATAGTAAAAAAGAACGAAAGAGGACTATTATGAAAAAGAACTATGTAGTGATGGACGGAAATACAGCTGCAGCTCATGTGGCTTATGCATTTACTGAGGTTGCGGCTATTTACCCGATTACCCCATCATCCCCGATGGCGGAAAAAGTGGACGAGTGGTCCGCAAAGGGCAGAAAAAATTTATTCGGCTCCACCGTGGATGTGATTCAGATGCAGTCCGAGGCGGGCGCCGCGGGCACCTGCCACGGCGCATTGCAGGCAGGCGCATTGACGACCACGTTCACATCGTCTCAGGGGCTCATGCTGATGATCCCCGCTATGTATGCCATGGGCGGGCAATTCCTTCCCAACGTCATGCACATCGCCTCCAGAGTGGTCACCTCCAACCATCACTCCATCTTCGGCGACCACACCGACTTTATGACCTGCCGTACGACGGGCTATGCCATGCTGATGTCCTCAACCCCGCAGGAGTGCATGGATATGGCGGCGGTCGCCCACCTTTCGGCCATCAGCTCGAAGTATGCGTTTATGCACTGCTTTGACGGCTTTCGAACCTCCCACGAGATGCAGCGTATCGAGGCTCTCGACTATGAAGATCTGAGAGATCTGGTCGATTATGAAGCCCTGAAGGATTTCCGCCGCCATTCTCTGAACCCCGAGCATCCTACCAATCGGGGCAACAACGTCAATCCGGATATCTACTTCCAGTGCAAGGAGGGCGCGAATGAAAAAAGCGCCGCTCTGCCCGATAAAGTCCAGTACTACATGGACAAAATCAATGCCCTGACCGGTCGGAATTATAAGCTGTTCAATTACTACGGTGCCCCCGATGCGGAAGAGGTCCTTGTAATCATGTGCTCCGCCTCCGAGGCCGTGAAGGAAACGGTCGATTATCTCAATGCCAACGGCCGGAAGGTTGGATTGCTGCAGGTGCACCTGTACAGACCTTTCTCCGTGAAGCATTTCACCGATGCCATTCCCGCAACCTGCAAAAGGATTGCCGTTTTGGACCGCTCCAAGGAGACGGGCTCCGTGGGCGAGCCGCTGTATCTGGATGTGTGCACAGCGCTGAATCAGGTTGGAAGAGGCGATATCCGGATCGTAGGCGGCCGTTACGGCCTTTCCTCCAAGGATACCACTCCCGGCCAGTTTGTTGCCGTTTACGACAACCTCAGGCAGGAGAAGCCCAAGAATAATTTCACCATCGGCATCAACGACGATGTCACCCACACCTCTCTGGATTACAAAGAGCTGGAGCTTGCGCACCCCGGTCGGATTTCCTGCAAAATCTGGGGCCTTGGCGGCGACGGCACGGTGGGCGCCAACAAGAACGCGATTACCACCATTGGTCTTACCGCAGACAAATATGCGCAGGCCTACTTTTCTTACGACTCCATGAAGTCCGGCGGACTGACCCAGTCCCACCTGCGCTTCGGCGATGAGCCGATTCGCTCGACCTATCTGGTCTCTTCCGCAGATTTCGTAGCCGTTCATGCTCCCACCTATGTCAACAAGTACGATACAACGGATGATCTGAAGGAGGGAGGCATCTTTCTGCTCAACTGCCCGTGGGGCGCTGAGGAGCTGGAGAACCGCCTTCCCGCAAAGATGAAGCGGGATTTCTGCCGCAAGCATGCGCGTTTCTACATCATTGATGCCGCAAAGCTTGCCACAGAGGTCGGTCTGGGCCAGCGGACCAACAATATTTTGCAGGCGGCTTTCTTTGCCCTGACAAAGGTGATTCCCCTGAACGTAGCCGTCGAGGACATGAAGAAGAACAACTACAATTCCTACTTTAAAAAGGCCGGCCAGAAGATCGTTGATCTGAATAACCGGGCCGTGGATGTGGGCGCGAGTGCCGCCGTTCAGGTGGAGATTCCCGAAAGCTGGGCCAATACATCCGATACTCCTGCCGTAGAAATAAACGCAACCCCCTTTGTCAAGGACATTGTGATTCCCATGGACCGTCAGCAGGGCGACAAGCTTCCCGTTTCCGTGTTCAAAAAGCACGGTGTGCTGGACGGCACGTGGGAAAACGGCACCTCCGCCTATTCCAAGCGCGGCGTCGCCACGTCCGTACCCAGGTGGAACGGGGAAGCCTGCATCCAGTGCAACCGCTGCACCATGGCCTGCCCTCATGCGGCAATCCGCCCTGTGCTCCTGACGGAAGAGGAGAAGGCCTCTGTGCCCGCGTCCTTTGTCACTGTTCCCGCCAAGGGCCTGGGCAAGGATGCTCCCGCCTATTCCTTCCGCATGCAGGTCTCGCCTTATGACTGCCTGGGCTGCGGCGTGTGCCTGACGGTATGCCCGGCAAAGGAAGCTCTGGTCATGAAACCCTTCGAAGAGATGAAGCCAGAGCAGAGCAACTTCGACGAGATCGCCATGAACGAGGCCTATTTGAAGAAGGGTGTCATCAGCAGCAAGACGGTCAAGTCCATTCAGTTTGCAAAGCCTTACTTCCAGTTCTCCGCGGCATGCGCAGGCTGCGCCGAAACCACCTATATCAAGCTGGTCAGCCAACTGGTGGGCGACCGCATGTATGTCGGCAATGCCGCAGGCTGCTCGTCTGCCTACAGCGGCGGCGCACCCATTCTGCCCTATTGCCGCGATGACCGCGGCTTTGGCCCCGCCTGGGAACACTCGCTGTTTGAGGACAATGCGGAGTTTGCCTACGGCTTCTTTCATGCGCAGGATTCCATCCGCAAGGAGATTCTCATTCGTCTGGAAGCAATGAAAAACACCGATATGGCTGTTGATGCCGTGAACGACTATCTGGCCAACTGGGACGATAAGGAAAAGTCCCGGGCGGTCTCTGACGCGCTCATCGCCGCACTGAAAAACAGCGAAAAGACACCGGATATCGAATTTGTTCTGGACAATCAGGCGTATCTGGCCAAGAAGTCCGTTTGGGCCATTGGCGGCGATGGCTGGGCCTATGATATCGGCTTCGGCGGCATCGACCATGTCCTTGCCCAGAACCGGGATGTCAATCTGATGGTTCTCGATACCGAGGTCTATTCCAACACCGGCGGACAGTCCTCCAAGGCCACACCCGCCGCTGCCGTTGCCAAGTTCGCCGCAGGCGGCAAGCAGATTGCAAAGAAAGACCTCGGCGCAATCTTCATGAACTATGGCTATGTCTATGTTGCCCAGGTCGCTATGGGCTATGACCAGGCACAGACCCTCAAGGCTATCCGCGAAGCGGAGGCCTATCCCGGCCCCGCCATTATTATCGCTTACTGTCCCTGCCTGGAGCAGCACATCAAGGCCGGCATGAGCTGCACACAAGATGAGATGAAAAAGGCGGTTGAATGCGGGTATTGGCATCTGTATCGCTATGATCCCCGCCGCACAGCTGAGGGCAAGAATCCTTTCCAGCTGGATTCCCCCGAACCCGACACCGGAAAGATCAAGGATTTTCTCATGGGCGAAAACCGTTATGCGTCCCTCAAAAACAACTTCCCCGAGCGGGCTGAAGCTCTCTATGCGAAGCACATCGCCGATGCAAAGGCACGCTATGCGAAGTATCGCAAGATGGCCGAGAATTTTGAGTAACAAACGCAAGGGTGTTTTTGATAATCGTGAGAATACCGATTCAGCCAGACAAGCTGAGAAAATAAGGAGGGCTTTTGTTGTACACTACCATTCACTATGAAAAAGAAGATGGTCTCGGAATTGCGACCATCAACAGGCCTGAAGTATTAAACGCGCTGAATTCAACGGTCATTGCGGAACTTCAGCAGCTGGTGTTTGAAATGGAGAACGATTCCGCCTTGCGGGCGGTAATCTTCACCGGCGAGGGCCGCTCTTTTGTAGCCGGCGCGGATATTGCCGAGCAGTGTCCGCTGGACCTGGCCGGCGGGCGGGCGTGGAGCCGGAGAGGCTCCGCGCTGTTCCGCAGGATCGAGCGGCTGGAGATTCCCACTATTGCCGCCGTGAACGGTTTTGCCCTGGGTGGAGGATGCGAGCTGGCAATGGCCTGCGATATCATTCTGGCCTCTGAAAAAGCAAAGTTTGGGCAGCCGGAAGTCACGCTGGGCATTACCCCCGGTTTTTCCGGGACCCAGCGCCTGGCACGCCGGATTGGCGCAGCGAGGGCCAAGGAACTGATCTTCTCTGGCAGAATGGTCAAGGCAGACGAGGCGAAAGAGATGGGCCTTGTAAATGCCGTGTATTCTCCAGAGGCACTGATGGAGTCTGCGGTTGCCATGGCAAAGTCCTTTGCGAAAAGCGCGCCCATTGCCGTGAAATATTCCAAGGCGTGCATTGACAGAGGATTGCAGACGGACATGGATACCGGAATCGCAATTGAAAACGAACTGTTCGCTATGTGCTTTGGGACGGAGGACCAGAAAGAGGGAATGACCGCTTTTCTGGAGAAGCGCCCGGCACAATTTAAGAATAAATAAGCCCTTCCGGCTGTGAGTTTATCGCGTATTTTCCAGGGTCACAGATGGGACTGGGCGAGGGATAACCTCAGTGAATGGAGTTAGGAGTTATTTTATGTCCTTAAAAACAGCGAAAGAGTACATAGAGAGCCTGCGGGGGATGAAGACGCGGGTGTACATGTTCGGCGAGAAGATCGACAACTGGGTGGACCACCCCATGATCCGGCCCAGCATCAACTGCGTGGCCATGACCTACGGCCTGGCCCACGACCCGCGGTACGCGGATCTGATGACGGCCACGTCCAGCCTGACGGGCCGCACCATCAACCGCTTCACCCACCTCCACCAGTCCGCCGAGGATCTTGTGAAGAAGGTGAAAATGCAGCGCCTGCTTGGCCAGAAGACCGCCAGCTGCTTCCAGCGCTGCGTGGGCATGGACGCCTTCAACGCTGTGTTTTCCACGACGTTTGAAATCGACGAGGCCCACGGCACCCGCTACCACGAGAACTTCAAGAAGTTCCTCACCATGGTCCAGGACGAGGACCTGACGGTGGACGGGGCCATGACGGACCCCAAGGGGGACCGGTCCAAAGCCCCCCACCAGCAGGCGGACCCGGACATGTACCTCCACGTGGTGGAGCGCCGGGAGGACGGGATCGTGGTCTGCGGTGCCAAGTGCCACCAGACCGGCTCCGTCAACTCCCACTGGCACATCTTCATGCCCACCATCGCCATGGGCCCGGAGGATAGGGACTGGGCTGTGTCCTTCGCCTGCCCCACCGACGCGGAGGGCATCTACCTCATCTACGGCCGCCAGTCCTGCGACACCCGCAAGCTGGAGGAGAACGCCGACATCGACCTTGGCAACAAGAAGTTCGGCGGCCAGGAGGCATTGGTGGTGCTGGACCACGTGTTTATTCCCAACGAGTACCTCTTCCTCAACGGCGAATATGAGTTCGCCGGGATGATGGTGGAGCGGTTCGCCGGATACCACCGCCAGAGCTACGGCGGGTGCAAGGTGGGCGTGGGCGACGTGGTGATCGGGGCGGCGGCGCTGGCCGCCGAGTACAACGGCGTGGAGAAGGCCTCCGCGGTGAAGGACAAGCTCATCGAGATGACCCATCTCAACGAGACGCTCTACTCCTGCGGCATCGCCTGCTCCTGCGAGGGCTGCCCGACGAAGGCGGGCAACTACCAGATCGATTTGCTGCTTGCCAACGTGTGCAAGCAGAACGTCACCCGCTTTCCCTATGAGATCGTGCGCCTTGCCGAGGATGTGGCCGGCGGCGCCATGGTTACTTTGCCCTCCGAAAAGGATTTCAAGTCCGACACAGTGGTGGGCAACAGCGGCGAGACCATCGGCGAGATCTGCAGCAAATATTTCAAGACCAAGGAGGAGGTTTCCACCGAGGACCGGGCGAGGGTTTTCCGGTTTTTGGAGAACATCTGCCTTGGGTCCGCCGCCGTGGGCTACCGCACGGAGTCCCTGCACGGCGCGGGTTCGCCCCAGGCCCAGCGCATCATGATCGCCCGGCAGGGAGATTTTCAGGGCAAGAAGGAACTGGCGAAAAACATCGCCGGCATTCAAGACGAGAAGAAGTAAAAACATAGGAGGATAACCATGGATTTCGAGCTGACCCAAGAGCAGGAGCTGATCCGCAAGACGATGAGTGAATTTACGGAACATGAGATCAAGCCCATCGCCGCCGAGACCGACCGCACCTGCGCCTATCCCAAGGGGACCATCGACCAGCTGTTCCGCTACGGCATCATGGGCATGAGCGTGCCGAAGGAGTACGGCGGCTCCGGCGCGGACGACCTGTCCGCCGCCCTTGCCATCGAGGAAATCTCCAAAGCCTGCGCATCCACCGGCGACATTGTCGCCACCCACAACGGCCTGTGCTGCGGCCCCATCATCCAAAACGGCACCGAAGAACAGAAGCAAAAATACCTGCGCATGCTCACCGAAGGCGGCAAGCTGGGTGCTTTCTGCCTCACCGAGCCGGACGCCGGCTCCGATGCCTCCAAGGGCACGACGGTTGCAAAGCTGGAGGGCGACCACTACGTCCTCAACGGCTCCAAGATCTTCATCACCAACGGCTACGCCGCCGAGGTGTTCGTGGTCTTCGCCATGACCGACCCCTCCAAGGGGACAAAGGGCATCTCCGCCTTCATTGTGGAGAACACCTTTCCCGGTTTCTCCGTTGGAAAGCATGAGGAGAAGATGGGCCTGCACGGCTCCCCCACCGCCGAGATCGTGTTCACCGACTGCATCGTGCCGAAAGAGAACCTGCTGGGCAAAGAGGGCAAGGGCTTCAAGATCGCCATGCAGACCTTGGACGGCGGACGCATCGGCATCGCTGCGCAGTCCTTGGGCCTGGCGGAGGGTGCCATGGAGGAAGCGGTGAATTACACCAAGAGCCGCGTCCAGTTCGGCCGCCCCATCTCCAAATTCCAGAACACCCAGTTCCTCTTCGCGGACATGGCCGTGTCCATCGAGGCGGGGAAGCTCCTGACCTATCAGGCTGCCATGCGCAAGACAAAGGGCCAGTCTTTCACCAAGGAGGCCGCCATGGCCAAGCTGTTCTGCTCCGAGGCCGCCATGCACATCACCACCAAGTCCGTCCAGATGTTTGGCGGTTATGGCTACACAAAGGACTTTCCCATTGAGCGCATGATGCGCGACGCGAAGATTACCGAGATCTACGAGGGCACCTCCGAGATCCAGCGCGTGGTCATTTCCAACCAGATTCTGTAAGGAGGTAGAGAGTCATGAAAATCATTGTAAGTGTAAAGCAGGTACCCGATACCTCCGGAAAGGTGGCGGTGAACCCGGACGGAACGCTGGACCGGGCGTCCATGCAGACCATCACCAACCCCGACGACCTGAACGCGGTGGAGGCCGCCCTGAAGCTGAAGGACGAGACGGGCTGCAAGGTCGTCGTCGTCACCATGGGTCCCCCTCCTGCGGCCGGGATGCTGCGGGAGATCATGGCCCGGGGCGCGGACGAGGGCGTTCTGGTCTCCGCCCGTGAGTTCGGCGGCAGCGATACATACGCCACTTCCCAGATCCTGGCCGCGGCTATCAGCCGCATCGGGGTGGAGAAGGACGACATCGTGATGTGCGGCCGTCAGGCCATCGACGGCGACACCGCCCAGGTGGGCCCCCAGATCGCCGAGAAGCTGCACCTGCCCCAGGTGACTTACGCCGCCGACATTCAAAAGACCGGCGACACCATCACCGTCAAGCGCATGCTGGAGGACGGCTACATGACCATCAAGGTCAAGACGCCGTGCCTTCTGACCTGCATTAAGGAGCTGAACACCCCCCGTTACATGAGCGTGGGCGGCATTTTCGAGGCTTATGGCAAGCCGCTTGCGACCTTCGATTACGAGACGCTGAAAAACGATCCCCTGATCGATCCCACCACCATCGGCCTGAAGGGTTCTCCAACCAATATTCTCACATCCTTCACGCCGCCCCAGAAGGGCGCGGGCATGATGCTGGAGGGCGCCGACAAAGCGAGCTGCGAGAAGCTGGCGGGGATTCTGACCGCCAAGCACATCATCTGAGAAAGGGGTAATTGAACATGTCTTTTAACAATACGGATATCGCTGCTTTCAAGGATGTATGGGTGTTCTGCGAGCAGCGTCAGGGCAAGCTGATGCCCACCGATTTTGAGCTGATCTCCGAAGGACGGAAGCTGGCGGACGAGCTGGGCGTGGATCTGTGCGGCCTGCTGCTGGGCGACAAGGTCGAGGGTCTGGCCAAAGAGCTTGGCGGCTACGGCGCGGACAAGGTCTATGTCTGCGACAGCCCCATGTTGAAAAACTACACCACCGGCGGCTACACCACGGCAATCTGCCAGGTGATCGAGGAGCTGAAGCCCGAGGTCATGCTGTTCGGCGCCACCAACATCGGCCGGGACCTGGGCCCCCGCTGCGCCGCCCGCCTGCACACCGGCCTTTGCGCGGACTGCACGCATCTGGACGTGGATATGCCCATCTACAAGGACTTTCTGCGGGAGGCGTCCACTCTTGCCCCGGAGAAGATCGACGGATTGAACACCGCCGTGGTTCTGGGCGAGAAGCACGACGTGTCCCGGGACCTGAAGATGACCCGCCCTGCGTTCGGCGGCCATCTGATGGCCTCCATCATCTGCCCGAGGTTCCGTCCCGCCATGGCGACGGTGCGTCCGGGCGTGATGAAGAAGAATCCTTTCGACCAGGCCAAGGCGGATGCCTGTGAGATCGTGAAGCCCGCCTTCACAGTGACCGAAGATGACGTCCAGACCGAGGTGGTCGAGGTCGTCAAGGCCGCGAAGAAGCTGGTGGATCTGATCGGCGCGGACTTCATCGTCTCCGTCGGCCGCGGCATCAGCAAGGATGTTGCTGGCGGTATCAAGCTGGCGGAAGAGCTGGCAGCCGAGCTGGGCGGCGTTGTGGGCGGCTCCCGCGCCACCATCGACTCCGGGTGGCTGTCCGCGGACCATCAGGTGGGCCAGACGGGCAAGACCGTCCATCCGAAGGTGTACGTCGCTCTGGGCATTTCCGGCGCCATCCAGCACAAGGCCGGCATGCAGGATTCCGAGTGCATCATCGCGGTGAACAAGAACGACACCGCCCCCATCTTTGAGATCGCCGACTACGGCATCTGCGGCGACCTCTTCAAGGTTACCCCCATGCTCACCGAGGCCATTAGAGCCGCCAAGGCCGCAAAGTAGTAAGACTGATATAATAAAGGAGAGCATGCGTAATGCCCTCCTTTATTATATCCTCTGGGTTTATGTTAAAATTTCAGATAGCATAATAATGTACAGCCAAGAAGAATTTCCACGTCCGGATAGTACACCTGACTGCATGACCGGAAACGGCGGCAGGCAGCCGCCCAAAATCTGCAGATTATGCGGCCAGGCCGCCAGAGACCTGGCCGCATAAGCCGCAGATTTTGGGTGTTCACATTCTGCACGGTTCTTGACTTTTCCAAAATAAATAATCCGTTGTACACTTTTTCATAGGTGAATATCATAATTGCATTATATTACATTCACCCGTCCAAAACAACGAAAACATCGCCATCCGCTCCAACTATCCAGACTGTCAAGGGGCGGGTAGTATTTTCCTTACGAAAGATCTCCACCCTAACCCCTTGACAAATGAGGTTCTTGTAACACCAGCAGTTACAACATGATTCACACCCCATTCGAAAACGTTATGATGCCGATTGCCGGTCTGATTCTCGCGTTTATTATAACGCTGGATCTGATTCAAATTGTCACCGATAGCCCGCGCCATCCTTATCGTGACCAACACATGGAACATCGTTATGGGCGTGTTCGACGTGGCGCAAAGTGTGGCAAGCAACGCGGCTGGTCTGATTGTTTCGGACACGTCCATCGACATCAGCGCCTTCACGGCAAATCTGGAAGCGCGGCTTATGGAAATGGACATCGGCCCCCTGTTCGGGCTGTGGTTACAGAGCATCTTTGCGGGCATTACCATGTTGGCACTGACGATCTGCATTTTCATCATGGTGTACGGGAGAATGATTAAGATCTATTTAGTTACCTTGCACATTAAAAAAAGGCTTGAAGTGTACTAAACTTCTGCTACACTAGAATCAACGGCGCCGTAAATATAATGAAAAGGAGACAATATTTATGGCAGAACTAAAAGTTGATACGATTGGGACAATTGCGTGTAACGGCGAGGACATGAGTCTTGTTTTAGACAAGACTTCAGCCTGTAGACAAAGTATCAGAGAAATGATGCTTTGTCTTTTTTTAGTGCTTAGAAGATGGTAAAATAGAAGCAGGTGATAAAAGATGGTGAACCAAAAAGGTGAAGACAGCCGGAAGCAGATCGGCTTTTACTGCATGGAGGATTTGGTTCCAAAAGACCATCTTCTCAGGAAAATCGAAAAAGCAATTGATTTCAGTTTCATATATGATTTGGTGAAAGGCAGGTACAGCGAAGATACGGGCCGTCCAAGTATTGATCCTGTAGTGCTGTTCAAGATCGTGTTCATCCAGTATCTATTTGGAATCCGCAGCATGCGGCAGACGATCAAAGAAATCGAGGTCAATGCGGCATATCGCTGGTTTTTGGGATATGACTGGAACGATCCGATCCCTCATTTTACGACCTTTGGAAAAAATTATTCCCGGCGGTTTGAGGGCACCGATATTTTTGAGAAAATATTCGCCCGTATCCTGCTGGAAGCGGTGAAGCTGAAGTATGTGGACCCGAAGGCGGTGTTCATTGATTCCAGGCATATCAAGGCCAGCGCCAACCGAAACAGGAAAATGAAGGTGCAGGTTCAGGAAGAGGCCCGGCATTACCAAAAAGAGCTGATGGAGGAAATCAGCAAGGGCCGGGAGGTTCATGGGAAAAAGCCATTTGACGATGACGACTCGGGAAAAGGCGGCGGGGCTGGACAGACTAAAGAGATCGAAAAAAGCACCACCGATCCGGAGTGCGGCATGTTCCACAAAGGGGAGCATGAAAAATGTTTCGCCTACACCGCGCACACAGCCTGCGACCGGCACAACTTCATCCTTGGCGTAGAACTTTCCCCCGCCAACGTCCATGACAGCGTGATGTTCAAAAGCATTTATGACAAAGTAAAGGCCACGTTCCCTGAAATCAAGTACGTTGTTGCCGACGCTGGTTACAAGATCCCATATATCTGCAAACAGATTCTGGACGACCACCGAATTCCGGTTTTGCCTTACAAAAGGCCGATGAGCAAAAAAGGATATTTCAAGCCCTACGAATATGTATACGACCAATATTACGACTGTGTTCTCTGCCCAAACAACCAGGTTCTGCGCTACTCAACCACAAACCGTGACGGATACCGGGAATACAAAAGCGACCAAATCTGCAAATGCTGTCTGGAACGGGCGCAGTGCACGCAGAGTAGGAACTGTCAGAAAACTGTAACGCGGCATGTATGGGCGAACGATCTGGACGTCGCGGAAGATTTTCGCCACACACCGCGGGGAAAAGCAATTTACCGGGAGCGTGCGGAAACCATCGAACGGGCTTTCGCCGACGCAAAAGAAAAACATGGGTTGAGATATACTACCTTACAGGGCAAAGCCAAAGTGACGATGCAGGCTTTGCTCACTTTCGCCTGCATGAATCTCAAAAAGCTGGCAATCTGGAAATCGGAAGGCCCCAGGTTCAAGCCCAAATACGATTTTCCCTTTCTCTTTTTCCTGCTAGTTGTTCCCAATTCGATTATTCGCATGAAAAACGCCGCTTGGGTCTGAATCCCAAACGGCGTTTTGTCTACCGGCTGGAGTCTTGTTTTAGACAAGACTTATGCTTCTGCTCTTGCCGGATTGGATGGGTTTAGCCACATTCAAGTTTTGTGGGGGTTTTCCGAGTGTGATAATCCAAAGAATAGAAGCACACTTACAGAAATAAAACCCTATAAAAACAGTCCCGAAGTGCTCGGTACCTTTGCCACACGCTCACCCATGCGCCCAAATCCTATTGCGCTGGATTGTGTACAGGTAACCTACATCGACCATGAAAATGCGGTGATTGGCCTCGCATACATTGAAGCGTTTGACGGTTCGCCGGTTTTGGATATTAAACCGTACACGCCGAGCCTTGACCGTGTGGAAAATCCTGTTGTTCCAGAATGGTGCAGCCATTGGCCGAATTGCTATGAGGAATCCGGCGATTTTGATTGGAAAAGTGAAATGAATAGTTAAGCAATACTACCGAAAACGTCTGTCTATGTAAGGCAGGCGTTTTCTTTATGCCTGAAAGAAGATGATTTAATTGGCCTATGTTCCCGTTCCAAAAGACCTGACCACCATGAAAACGAAGGTCCTGCTCAATTTAACAAAGCGGCAGCTTATCTGCTTTGGCGGCGGTGCGCTCATCGGTGTAACGCTTTTCTTTTTACTCGAAAAGATGTGGTTAAGGCGCATTTTCACGATACACTGACCCGCGCCGAACGCCGCCAGATTGAAGCCGCCGTCGCAAGAACGAAGCGGACGGATAAAAAGGAAAAATCCGCGCAGGACAGTATCCCGTTTCAGCGGATGTTCCCGGACGGCATCTGCCGCGTAACGGACAGCTATTATACGAAGACTATTCAGCTTCAGAACATCAACTATCAGCTCAACCAGAATGAGGACAAGACCGCCATCTTTGATAGCTGGTGCGATTTCCTCAATTGTTTGGACAGTTCCATCCGGTTTCAGCTCTCCTATGTCACCCATTCCGGCGAGGGCGAAGGGCTGCTGTTTTACGGCAACGTTATTCTGCCGTTTGTGGACCATTTCCCGAAAGACACGGAGCTGTACCGCATCATGACCACCAAGCCGCAGGAGATTCATGACCAAATGATGAAGGTATGATAAAATACTAAAATCCTATGTAGCTTTTCAGATGCCTGCGGGGTATTACAGGTGAAGGGGGGTTGCCAAGTGAATTTTGAGTCGCAGTGCACGGCGACCGCAGAGTCAGTTGTGAAGAAATACGCAGATATGGTCTACCGATTGGCATTTGCCCAGGTGGGTTCCAAAAGTGATGCCGATGATATATTTCAGGAGGTATTCCTGCGGTATGTCCAGAGCGAACCAGTTTTTGAAAGTGAAGAGCACAGAAAGGCATGGCTTATCCGTGTAACAGTTAACTGTACAAAAAAGCATTGGTCGTCCGCATGGTACCGCAAGACAGTGCCGCTGGAGGACAGCTTTACCTTTGAGCTTCCCGAGGAAAATGGAATTAACGAGGCAATGCAGAAACTTGCGCCAAAGTATCGCTCGGTGATCCATTTGTTCTATTATGAAGGTTATTCAATTACAGAAATCAGCAGCATCCTTTGTATTAGGGAATCTACCATTCGGACACAGCTCACGCGGGCACGAGCAAGATTATCTGAAATGCTGAAAGGAGATTTATAATGTTTGAAAAGACATATAAAAGTATGAATAGCAAGATCACTACCGATCCGAAGTTGATTGCCGATACTATTGACATGATGAATGGGACGAACGATTTAAGAAAAAACCATAAGGCCAAAGTAACGCCGATATTCCGCAGGCCAATTGCTGTTGCAGCGGCAATCGTATTGTGCCTTACGTTGGCAACTCCAGTTTTAGCGGCTAATGTGCCAGCAATTTATGAATTGATGTATCTGGTTTCGCCGACAGTCGCACAGTATTTTATCCCCGTTCAGGAATCCTGCGTGGACAATGGGATCGCTATGGAAGTTGTATCAACGTATATTCATAATGACACGGCGGAAATTTATGTTACCATGCAGGACCTTACCGGAGACCGCGTGGATGAGACGACAGATCTATTCGACAGTTATTCGCTGCACATCCCGTTTGACAGCAATTCCAATTGTGAGCAGGTTGGCTACGATGAAACAACACGCACGGCTACATTCCTTATCACGATCTCTACAATGGATGGCAAAGACATCAACATTAAAAGTGGTAAAGTGACGTTTTCAGTCAGAGAATTTCTCAGTCACAAAACGGCACTGGAGGATGTTCCGGTAGACATCAAGCTTTCCAATGTACAGGAGGCGACTCATACGCAGTCTGTTTATGCCAGCGGTTTCAGCGGGAAAGACACCACATCAAATATGAACGCTTCTGACAAATACACCGTGCTCACTCCCAGTTCCTCTCTTGACACTCCAATAAATGGTCTTGATGTGACTGCCATTGGATATCTGGATAGAATGCTGCATATACAACTTGCTACTACGGGTAAGCTGACCTTTGATCCTCATGGGTATTTTTATTTAGTTGATCAGGATGGAAATAAGGTCCAATCTGATTACAGCGTTAATTTTATTGAAGATGCAGATAGTGATAATCGAGTTGATTATCAAGAATTTCTCTTCAACATTCCGCAGAGTGAACTTGAAACTTACTCTTTGTATGGCTCATTCTATACAAGCGGCCTCCATACTGAGGGGAAGTGGCAGGTAACTTTTCCTTTGGTGACAGATGAGAGCAAGTGAACTCGGTCTTTAAAATATTCTTGCAATGAGGGTGAGGGGAGGAACAGCCTCCCGCCCGGACGAAAGGCCATTCTGACCTTCCCCATGACTGTTACCGCGACCTTATCATCACGCCGAAAACTGGCCAATGGGGACAGGAATGGTTCGGCTTGTATTGATCATACTTATGTGATAGTATATTTTATAAGCAAACGTATTACTGACTATTATATTTTGCAAAGTTCTGATGCTTTTGAAACTGGAAGATCTTATAAGGAAGTGATGGTATGCCGCCCAAGAATCGCTTTTCCTCTGTGCAAAAATAAAACATAAATTGTACAGAGGAGTGCATAGTAAATGATGAGACTAAATAAACCAGCCTTTTCAAGTGAAACAATCAGAGCGATGGAGGATATGTCGTTTTTTACTCATTCGCTGATTTTTGATGACCTACTGATCGTTGCCCAAAGAGAAACAGACTGCTTCGTATTAAAGACCTATGATGGATTGATTCTTATTGATGCTATTTGGCCGTCAAAAAAAGCTTTTAATGCGATCGTAGGTGCAATTAAGGATGTGGGATGGGATTCTGACACCGTCAAAAAGCTGCTTCTAACGCATGGCCACGTTGACCACACAGGATGTGGTAAATGGTTTGTTGAACAATATCATGTAGACACATACCTCTCCAAAGTGGATGATATTTTCTGGCAGGAACATCCGACAAAACCGGATAGACCTGAAACATGGAAAGATTATGATATTGATCATTATCTGCAAGATGGAGATACCGTAACATTAGGCGACAAGACAATATGCGTCTACAGTACGCCTGGTCATACTCCTGGCTGCCTGAGTTATATATTCCCTGTAATAGAAAACGGAGAAAAACACATGGCAGCATTATGGGGAGGTACTACGCCGCCTTGGGCAAAGGCCGAAGTGAAACAATACCTGAAATCATTGGATTACTTTGTCGATGCGTCAATGCGCAAAAATGTAGATGTGGCATTAAGCAATCACACGGCTATCGATAATGGTCTGGAACGCATTGAATATTCTAGAAAAAGATTAGCTTATATGCCCAATATCTATATAATTGGATCGGATGGATTTCAAAAATACTGTCAGGTTTTTCGGACAATGAGCCATGAAATATTCGAAAGATTATAAACGTTATACGAAGCCAAAAATTATTGGGCATTGGGAAAGTAAACTGCTTATTAATGACCTGAACCCGAAAAACTTCGTCAATAGGAATGTTAGTCACGATATGCTACAATAGAAAAAATGGAGTGATTGACATGAAGGTAAGGTTTACAGAAGAACAGATCATCAAGATTCTCAAGGAGCACGAGGGTGGCAAGAAGGCAGTGGATATTGTCCGTGAGTACAATATCACAGAACAGACTTTTTACCGTTGGAAAAGCAAATATGGCGGCATGGACGTTAGTGAAGCCAAGCGTCTGAAACAGCTTGAAGAAGAAAACCGTCGGCTGAAAGAAATGGTCGCCGACTTGTCTTTGGATAATAAGATATTAAAGGACGTGCTTTCAAAAAACGTCTGAAGCCTGCCGTAAAACGCAAAATAGCAGCCGAAGTACAGGAATGCTATGAAATCAGCGAGCGCCGCGCGTGCAGGCTAATGGGGATCAGCCAGAACAGCAAACGATACAAGCCGACCGATAAAAGCGGGGATACTTTGGTAACAGAACGGCTGAAGGCACTTTCGGTGCGCTGGAAACGATTTGGTTATCGCCGGTTACATGTCATGCTTCTGCGCGAAGGCTTTGAGATTAACCACAAAAAAACATACAGGCTTTACAAGGATGCAGGATTAACCCTTCAGAAGCGAAGCAAAAAGAAGAAATATGAAAAGCGCGGCATGCCGGAACGCACCGCAAAAGAAATGAATGCTCGCTGGTCGATGGATTTTGTCAGCGACAGAACCAGATATGGCTCAAACATTCGCGTTCTGACCGTAATTGATGAAGTGACGCGGGAATGTCTGGCTCTTGAAGTGGATAGCTCTCTCTCCGGGCGGAGGGTATCGGCTGTTCTAAACCGGATTGCCTTGTTCCGGGGGCTGCCGAAAGAAATTCTGACCGATAACGGCTCTGAATTTACCAGTAATGTAATGAATGCCTGGGCGTACGATCACAAAGTGGAACACATTTTTACAGATCCGGGCAAGCCCATGCAAAACGGCTACATAGAAAGCTTCAACGGGAAACTCCGCGCGGAATGCCTAAACCAACATTGGTTTCAAAGCTTGTCTGAGGCAAGGGAGATAATTGAAAACTGGCGGTTGGAATATAACAGGATCAGGCCGCATTCCTCTCTCGACAACCTGACGCCGGAAGAATATGCCTTGAAACTTTCAAGTTGTTACTAACATTCCCTCTGCGCGAAATCAGGGGGCAGGTCATTAACAACAAGCATAGTGCATAGACAGGAACAAGGCGTATCGCTATCCGAGCGATACGCCTTGTTCCTGTCTATCATGCGCTTTTATATCAGATTTGATTTCTGGAATAGCCGTTCGACCATGACCGCAACCTCAGCACGGGTAATGTTAGCTTGCGGTGAAATCGTCGTTTCGCTTGTGCCTGAGTCGTTTCGCTTGTGCCTGAGTCGTTTCGCTTGTGCCTGAAATAATGCCGATTTTAAGACAGGCTGCTATGCTTTCTTTCACATAGTCGGAAACGAGTGTCCCATCTGAGTACGCACTTAGGAGTTGGCTAACCTCACTGCCAGTCAGGTTGGCGTTAAGGCCAGTGATTTTCATCGCCTGGGCGGCTATCGTCATTGCCTGTTCGCGGGTGATTGTGACATCTGGTCCAAAATTCCCATTATATCATACCCCTTAATGATGCCATAGGCTGACGCTGTGTTTATATAGCCGCTGTACCAGTCCGCTGTATTGACATCGCCGAAGCTGCTCGCACCGGTTTCCGGCTCAAGCCCCAACGCCCGAACCATGATGGCCGCAAATTCCGCGCGGGTCATATTCCTGTCCGGGGCATAATGGTTGTCCCCAACGCCGGTCACAACCATTCTGGAGCCCATATCGTTGATGGCATCCTTTGCCCAGTGGGTTAGCAACATCGGTATATTCAACGGGATTCCAAACGACCGAATAGGTGCTGTTGGTCAGGCTGTTGATGACTGCGTAGTATTTGCCGTTAATGACTGTAACTCTGGTCGGAATATGATGCGTAGTTCGATCCGGTTTGACAACTACGCCGGTAGTGATTTTGGCAGGGTCAACGCCATCAGGTATGGCGATTGTTCTTTCCACATATGCGTTGAAGCTGCTGACGTCTACCGTCTGGCTGCCATGTGTTCAGGTGATGGTATAATCCACTGCCGGAACCATGATCGTAAAGCCATCGGTCTGCGCGGCACTTTCAATTACCTTTGTCATCGAAGCCGACAGCTCGGATATGCTGACGGTTACCTTGATATCTGAAAGAACCACGCTTGTTCCAAGCTGCTGTGAAACCGACTGTCTTCGTTGTTCCGGTAAGCGTCCAGCTCCCACTGTCATTCTTCGCGACCGTCACCTGTGTTGTACTGTCGTTTGTACACACATTTCCGTATGTATCCTTGAGCGTTATCTTCGGTTGCTGCGCGAAAGCTCCGCCGTTAGACGACGGCGCAGTGATATCCTGCGTCAGCGTCATGCTTGATACTGCGCCCGGCACTGGGGTTATCGTCAGATTGCCTGCCGATGGGGTCGACACGCCGTCTATGCTGAAACCGATTGCCTGTTTATCGGCCTTGTTCAATACAAGCAAGGGTGAAGCAACGCCGCTAGTGAAGGGAACGGATACCGTCTGCGAAGCACCTGTCAGCGCCGTGCCGTTAAAGCTTCCGTAGCTGCCGTCCGGCGCGGCTTCGATGCCCGAAATTGTCACGTCATATGCTCCCGTAAACGCCGTATCCGTATTGCCGAGCGAATTCTTCACCGTCAGCGTTATCGAGTCGGAGGCTCCCGCTGCCGGAGTGTCTGACGCGGCTGACGCCGCTGCTGTATACGCCGCCGTCGGCGCCGTGGCGGAAGTTGTAAAACTTACCTGAGTACCGTAACTGGTGCCCGCCGTGTTGGTGGCGAAAGCGCGCACGTAGTATGTGGTATCTGCCGTCAGGCCCGTTATTGAAGCGGTAAAGGCTCCGGTCGCCGAAGCGGCGCCCTTGTCTACCTTGCTGTCCGAAGTGGTGGGCGTCCCGACCGTGTTCCAGCATACGCCGTACGCCGTCGGATTGGCCGAGCGCCGCGATATTGCCGTTGCCCGTTGCCGTGGTCGAAGTGATATCGGATACCGCCTGCGTCGTCACCGTCGGCGCGGTGGTGTTGGACGGCGCGAAGGTGGGGTAGCTGTCTGTCACGGCGGCCCAGCTGCTGTTTCCGTCGTCTTTATTTGTATTTAAAGTGGTTACAAAGGTGGAATCCTTCATTCCAGTTGAGGTCATGGATGTACCAATCGCGGTATTCGTACCCGTAACTGTTGCATCGCTGTTATAATAAGCGTAGCTATAGCTCCCGCTCCCGCTGCTGTCACCGGACAGTACACCCGCGTAGGCGCAGGTACTTCCCGTAGAGCTTATATTCTCTGTGGCGTAGCAGTTGTTAACAGTGCCTAAGCAGCCTCCCACAAGCCCCCGGCAAAAGCGGTTTTGTTTGTTAACGATGAAACGGTAACCTGGGAATAGCGGTTGGTGATGGCTCCAAAATTATCTGCCACCAGGCCACCGGCAATTGCATAATCAGCCGAACCCGTCATATCCGCGGCTGCGGTTCCCGTCACGCCGAGGTTTTTAATAATGCCGTCATAATTCATAAAACCGAACAATCCTGCTAACAAAAGATCAGAACCAGATGCTGAAACGGTGGCGTTCATTGAAGTGACAACATGTCCATCTCCGTCGAATATGCCATGAAAAGGCCAGCCCTTTTCATCCGTTCCTTCACTGTTACCGATCGGCGTCCAAAGCTTCCCCGACAGATTGAAATCGGTGGTCAGCTTAAAGTACTTTCCGCTGTAATTGGTTCCCGCGTTCACTTGGTTTGAAAAATACGCAAGCTGCCCCGCCGTGGAGATCAGATATGGATCGCTTGAAGTGCCCGAGCCTCCGGCGAATCCCGATGCGGCATCATCCTTCCAATACAGGGCCGAGGTCGTCAAGCTCACCGTATCGCCATAGCTTGTCCCTGTCGTGTTTGTGGCGTAAGCACGCACATAATATGTAGTGTTAGCCGTCAGGCTGTTCACCGACTCGATGAAGGGGCTGGTTCCGCTGTCGTTTGTATCCTGCGTAACGCCGTCCTCCCCGATTGTCGGGGTCGCGTCGGTTGACAAATACACAACGCTCCTGCCGGTAACAGAGGCCCCGCCGTCGGCGGTCACATTGCCGCCGAGGGTGGCGGTCGTGGCTGTGAATGTACTCACGCTCGCCGTCGCCATTGTCGGCACGGTGCCGTAGCCCGAGGTGTAATGGTTGATTGGAACGGCAACCGAACCGGGACAGGATATTTCTACATTTATAGTTCCGGTTACGCCGGACTGATAGCTGGTGAGGACAAGCGTGTAGGTCGTTCCGGCGCTGAACTCGTCCACCGTGTATCCTTCAACTGCCGTAGCAACGCCGGTGGTGATCTGCGACTTGAAGTCATTTGAGTTGCTGTAGTAATCGCCGGACCAAACAATATCATCCTGCGCGTACATCAATCCTGCCAAGGAGTTGAGGGGATTGAAGCTGCTTGCCAGGTAAATAAACATTGTCGTATCGTCGACCGCGCCAACCGGATTGTCGGAGGTTCCGCAACCAAGATCTGATGTGGGCGGACCAAGCGTGGCCGATGTCACTGTGAAGGTATAAGCTTCCTTCACGGCTGGGGTGAAGTTGACCGTGAAGTAATTATACTCATTGGAATAATCGATTTGGCTTATGGTGCCGGAGTCTGCCTCATAGTTTGGATCAACCTCCGGGCCGACGAGAATAGCTGTTTTGGGATTGTCTGCTCCGGTGCTGTCTATATCCGGACGATTAAAGCTGTTGTCCGTGGTTAATGTTCCGGTAAATGACGTTGTGACACCATCAGTACAGCAGCCAGCAGCGTCACAGCCGGCAGAAGTCCTATTACCATCACCAAAGACAGAATGACCGCCAGAAATTTCTTCCGTATCGTCTTTTTCATTTCACATCCTCCAAATTCCTTTATTATTATCCGAATTTTAAACAGCCTGTATCGCCAGAATTTCCGCTTTTATTTCAGTAAGCAGCTTTGTATATGTCTCGCAGCTCAAAACACCCCACCTATGTGCCCATACCGCCGATAAATAGCGCGAATCATCTTTGCCAAGTCCCGCGGTTTCGGCAAAAGTACTTTCATTTTCGATATGGTTTTCACTCAGATTTTCATGCTGGGCGTTGTTCAACTCCATCTGCGCGTCAATGAATTCAAGGAGTTCTTCACGGTCCAGAGCTCCGGAAAAGAAAAGCTGTACAAAAAAGGCAAACGCGCAACGAAATCAGACGGTTTTGGGTTGAAGAGCCAGCTTCGCGTGGCCTCCCGTCCCAGTTCCGTTATCGTGTAGAGCGTTTTGCTCGGCCCGGCGTTCTGTTCGAAACCGCTTACCTCGATCAGGCCGTCGCTTTCAAGACTTTTCAAGGTTCTGTATATCTGCGCCTGATCCGCAGGCCAGAAATATGCCGCCGACATATTAAAAAGCTTTTTAATGTCGTAACCGGACAGAGGCTTCATAGACAAAAATCCAAGGATCCCGTTATTATGCGACATAACATGCCTCCTTCCAACTATTTGACTTATCTAATACTATATTTTGGCCATGTATAATAAAGTTCGCAATTTGGCAAAGGCATAGAAAAGCCATTGGGACTCCAGTAAAATGAATGGTGTCGAGACATTCAAAGAAGGAGCGATCACTCAATGGCTCAAGGAAAGAATAGCACAGGTCTCAAGCTGCGCAGCCGTGGATACATCCCGTTTTTTGTGAGAGCGTAAGCGCAGCGAGGCGGCGCTGATTCGGGTCATTCAGGAGGCGTTCGTGCAGGGCGTTTCCACCCGGGAGATGGAGAAGCTGGCTCGCAGTTTGGGAATTGAAAATCTCTCCCGAAGCCAGGTCAGCGAGATGACAAAAGGTCTGAACGAACAGGTGCAGGACTTTCGCAGTCGGTCTCTGGCTGGGCGCTATCCGGTTATCTGGGCAGATGCACTGTACGAAAAAGTCCGCGTGGACGGCCGCGTCGTCAGCATGGCGGTGCTGGTTGCCTACGGCGTCAATGCACAGGGGCAGAGGGAGGTCCTAGCAGTGGAGCCGATGATGGAGGAGTCCAAAGAAAGTTACTCTCAACTGTTTCAAAGCTTAAAGCAAAGAGGGCTGGGAACTCCATCGCTGGTGGTTTCCGATGCCAATAAGGGGCTAATTGCCGCCATCCGGGAGAGTTTTCCCGGTGCTACATGGCAGCGGTGTAAGGTATATTTTATGCGGAACACTCTGGCTCATTTACCCCTGATGGAGAAAGATATTTTCGCGGCACAGCTGAAAGAAATCTGGCGGGCACCCTCTGCGGAGCTTGCCCGCCAGCGGGCAAGGCAGCTCGCGAAACGGTATGAAAAGCGATTTCCAAAGGCAATTGAGATTTTGGAGGAGGGGCTGGAGGATTCGCTGGCATTCTATGCGTTTCCAGAACTCGACGCCCGCAAAATCTCTTCCGCCAATATGCTGGAGCGGCTCAACAAGGAATTTCGCCGCAGGACCAACGTCGTTGGAATCTTTCCCAATCGGGATTCCTATCTCCGGCTGGTGACGACCTACCTCATGGAAATCAAGATACGGCCGCCGGAATTTTTCTTCCGACGACCGTATTTTGTTTATGCGGTCTGCTTATCCTGCACATTCTGATCTGTCCCGGATGATGCCGGTGGTTGTGGCATCGCGCCAAACCATTCCTCCTGATTTACATAGCCGATAAATTTATATTGAATGTCTACCCGCTGGCTTTTGCTGCCGTCGGGATTGATGGTTTTTTCATACACCACAATCTTTTCGATCAGCTCATTGAGGATATGGGCATCCAGTTCCGTGATATCGGTGTATTTCCAGATAATCGGCAGGAATTTTTCAATGTCGTCGTAAATCTCTTCGCAGCGTGTAATCTCGGCTACCAGCTTTTCCCGATGGCCCTTCAGCAACTCCTGCTCCCGTTCGTAGCCGAGGGCCATCGCCTGATACCGTTCCTCGCTGATGCGCTCCAGCGCTGCATCCTCATAGAGTTTCGTAAGTATTTTTGATAGTTCACCGATCCGCTTGTCCGCAGCCTTGAGCTCACGTTTGCAGCGTTCGGTTTCCTGCTTCTTCTTATCCGTTCTGGCGGCGATGAGCATATCCATGTATTTCTGCGTGGCGAGCTTTGCGGCGGAAGCGTTGCGCCGGATGTCCTCCAGCACCAGGCGGTTGAGGGTCACCCAGCCGATGGCATGGGAGGTACAGCGCTGTTTCCCGTAGTTCTTGTAAACCCAGCAGGAGAAGCCGGTATATCGTCCCTTTTTTGCGTCGTAGCTCACATTCAGAGAGGAGCCGCAGTCAGCACACTTGACCAGCCCCGCGAAGGGCTGCACTTCGCCGCTTAAATTTTCCCGCCGCTTTGCGCGCATCATCTGATGTACCGTGTCCCATATCTCCCGCGTGATGATCGGCTCATGGGTGTCCTCGGCAATCACCCATTCCTCCTCCGGGGCCGCGATTCGCGTCTTATCAAAAAAGCCTTTGGTTTTTGTTCGCCCGAATACCGTTTGGCCCAGATAAACGCGGTTGTTGAGAATCGCCCGGATGGAGGTGGCATGCCAGTCGAAAGGCTTTCGCCAGTAATCACTGTTCTTGTAGTAATCCGGGTTGTTCTGATTGAAATACGCCTGAGGGTTCAGAATACTGCGCTCCCGCAGAATTTTTGTCATCCGCACATAGCCGATGCCATCAGCGAACATCTGGAAGATCTCCCGCACAACGTCTGCGGCAGGCGGATCAACGATCAGTTTGTGCCGGTCATCTGGATCTTTGCGATACCCAAACGGTGCGCGGCTGCCGATAAACATTCCAGCTTTCGCCCGCGCCCGGTGTGCCGCCTTTGTCTTGCTGGATGCCTGCCGTGCGTAGAAGGAATTGATGACGTTGGTGAATGGCAGGACGAGATTATCGATGCCGTTTTTTGAGTCGATGTTCTCCGCCACTGAAATAAAACGCACGCCTTTTTCCTCAAAGTAGTGTTCAATGTACATTCCCATTTGCGCGTATTCGCGACCGAATCGGGATAGGTCCTTTACGATCACCATATTGATGTTTCCTGACTCAATATCGTCCAGCATCCGCTTGAAGTCCGGGCGGTCGAAGTTTGTGCCTGACCAACCATCGTCGCAATAATATCCGCCAATAGTAATGTGGCGGTCGCTGCAATATTGTGTAAGCAGTGTTTTCTGCGTCTGAATACTGCCCGATTCACCTACGCTGCCGTCATCCTGGCTGAGCCGGCAATTAATCGCGGCTGTTTCTGTTGCCATATTGTTGCCCCCTTTCGCAACACACAATACCGTTATTCCTTTCCCGAAGCTATACCAGAATTCAACAAAATTTCATTCGGAATCTCGTCAGGTTCAGATGCCTGAAAGGAATCGGAAATTAAATCCCCGACCTTCTGGAACAGGTCTTTGTCTCCATCGTAAAAACTGAAGGTCACATACTGCACGCCGTGAATCGTCGTGCTGTTGACTCGGAAATCACCTTTGAATAAAAACATAATTGCCTCCTATTTTATAATCGTAATACTACCCCATGGTCTGCTGCCAGTTTTGCTCATCCTCATGGTCGTCCGCCTTATGGCCGAGAGCGATTTTCTTTTCACGCTCTTTGACGAAAATCTTCCGGCCTGTGTTCGGATTCATGGTTGTGGCGCCCTTCACGGGAACATCGCCCTGAGTCCGTTCCAGAACGTGTCCCAGCTGTGCCACATTGCCCAGAGCACCAGCAAGATCACCGGGATTAGCAGCCACGCCGAGCTGAGATGTGGAATGTGCAGATGCAGCCGCGGGAGAGAGATACGCCGCTCTCTCCGCTTCCCAGCCTGTTGCAGCATCTCCCGCACCGCCGCCACATCCCGCGCCAGCGTCGCGATCTGCTCCTGGGTCGGGTACGTTCTCGGAGGCTCCCGCACGAGGGCCGCCTGTGTGGCCACGCGGCGCTCCAGCGAGATCATTGCACTCATCAGTTCTGCCCACTCCGTCTGCGTCGGATGCGGCTCTGGCTGTGCTGGCACCGGCGTTTGCTGTTCCAGTGAACTCTGCGGATGGTTCAGCCGCTTCAATTCCTCCATGGACAATTCCCGCTCGGATGAGACTGTCCCTACCACAGCGTTTTCTCCTCCCGCTTCGTGTACGTCATGACCGCCGCCATGCAGGGACGGTTCTGCCCCTTGGGGTAATTTGTAAAACTGATAATGGCTATTTTGACCACCTCCCTCGCTCGGCAATTTCCTGCAGCGTCTCGCTGATGGTTTTCAGCGCCTGGGCGGTTTCACTGAGATTGGCGACTGACACTCTTCCCATGTTGGCCAGCACCGTGAGCTGGTTGAGGTTGTTGCCGATGGCGCGCTGCTGTTTCAGAACTTCCTTCAGATCCTCCACGACCACCACCTGCCTGCCGAGGCAGCAGCGGGTGACGTAATCGCTCTGGGAGAGCCGGGCCTGTTTTGCTTTTCGCTTGATAGTATCCAGATCGTCAGACGCGATCCGGATGCTGAATGTCGTATCCTTCATGCGTTCCTCCGTTTCTAAAGTGGGCGCGGGCTTCTGCCCGCAAACTTGGCGTTTGGCAGGGCGGCGGCTGTGGCCGACGTCCAGACAAACGCGATGCTGGCTCTCCCCGAAAGGGGAGAAAAATCCCGCCGGGCATCTACGCATCCTCCCGTGACAGGTGTGACGGCTGTGACAGCAGATTTGCCACTGAGCCTGTATCGGTTTTCCCGTCATTCCCGTCACCGCCGTCACCCACAAGAGCCAGACGCAGCTCCCGGCGGTCGCGGGTACGGTGGGTTTCAAACGTGATTCCGCACGCCGCCAGCTCGTCCCGGCAGCGGATCAGCCGCTTGGTCAGTGCGGCGGGAACAAGCGGTTCGCCGCTCCGTCTCTCCAACGCTTCCGCCAGCTCCGTGGCCGTGCCGGTGAACGATTTGCTCTCGCTGAGAAATTCAGAGAGAAAAATAATGAGTTCATCCCGTGGCTGTGGCTCCGTGGTGACGCTGTCCGAGAGCAGATTCCAGACGTGTTTGTCCCCGTCAAACTCCAGCGTCAGCTCCCGGTATTCGATGTCCCGCCCGGTGCAGTAGAGATGGCGTATCTCCGGGCAAAGCCCAGCGAAGCGGGTTTGTCCGGAAAAGGAGGAGCGACGGAGCAAGTGCGCTTTCACGCTTGCGTGGAAGCGCACGATACGCAGTCCGCGACGACGCGTTCATGGGATCGTCGTCGTTCATCTTCCGCAGGTGGTGGATAAGCAGGATTGCGGTGCGGTGCTTATCCGCCAGCTCCTTGAGGATGCCGAGGTCGCGGTAGTCGCTGGCGTAGGGATTTACATCGTTCGCAATGCTGCGGATGCGCTGGAGCGTGTCGATGACGATGAGCGCGGTATCAGGGTGCTCTGTGAGGAAGCGCTCGATCTGCTGCTCCAGACCGCAGCGGAGCTTTTCCGACATGGTGGTGAAGAACAGATTGTCGGGCGCGTCGTCCGTGATGTCCAGCAGCCGGTTTTGGATGCGGGAATAGCTGTCCTCCAGACAGAGGTAGAGCACATCGCCCCGCATAGATGGAAAATTCCACACGCTATCGCCCTTTGCCACACAGAGGCACAGCCACAGCGCCAGCCACGATTTTCCTACCTTCGGTGCACCAGCGAGGATGTGCAGTCCCTGGGGAAGAAGCCCACCGATGGTGAAGCGGATCGGCGGCAGCGGCGTGGTCATCAGGGTTTCGCCGTCTATGGCGTCCAGCCTGTGTTGGTTCACCGCCGGTTCTTTGGCAATTGTCATTTTTGTTCCTTCCTTTCTTTTGAAAATTGAGAGACTCTTGGTTCTATCGTCAGTGTAGCAACTTTTCCTCTTGCGGTCGCCGTTTGAGCGTGATAATATATAATGGGTAAAATAAAATTATCGTATATAGCTTGGAGAGACACATGGACAGACCGAAATCAACCGCCGATGAGTTCGCTGCGCCGCTCACCCTCTCGCTGGAAGAGGACAGCTGCATCTTTACAATCAAGTGGCGGGATGCGCCGGGAATGCTGGTGGAGAAATTTGAGTCCCCGCAGGAGCTCCTGACGGTATTTCTCAACGGGGATTATCTTCGGCTGATTACGACGAGGAATCTGCTCAATATGGAGTTGACAGACGCTCCCCAATTTTACGAGTGGCTGACCACCTATGACCGGGAGCGGGTCATGGAACTGATTGGGCAGCTCTATTTTTCCGAGTCCGCAGACGTGAACGCGCTGCCTCCCAGCCAGCGGCTGCGGATATATCTCACCTTCGACCGAATGCTTTTCTCCGTGGAAGCGCGGGAGCAGGAGTACTCCTGCTTTTGGAAGGTACTGCACAATCATGCTCCCGCGGACGAAGCCTTCGGGAAATATTCCGGGCAAAATAAGCGCCGGAATACGGGTACGCGGCGTGCGGCTGATTTTGTGGCTGCCTGTAAAACGGCAAGAGAATATAATCTCCGGATTCCCCGCGGAACCATGGCTCGGTTTGAGGAACCGCAGGAGCTGGTAATGTATCTGCTGCGGGATACGATCCTATCGGATAAGCACATTAAAAAATGTGAATTCTGCGGCCGGTTTTTCATTCCCCGGCGCAACACCAGGCAATACTGCTCGCCGGCGTGCGCCAGCAAACAACGGAACCTTGACGGCTTCTGCGGCGAGAAAGAGGTCAGCGCTTCGTATAAACGCATCGTTGCCAACCTCACCGCCAAAGATAAAAAGCAAAACGAACTCCGCCGCCAGTATTGCCTGGACGGCGGAGCCGTAGTGAAGCCGCGCGAAGTGCTGCGGCAGTTTTATGAGGAGAACTATACCCATCAGGAGCAATTCCGCTCGGCGTGGGAGACGCTGAATAAGGCGGAGAAAAAAAGCTGGGCGGATCGCAAGGCATACGAACAGGTCAAATCAGATTATCTATCCTGGCTGGATAATCGGCTCAGCTACGCCAAGCGGATTCATATCGATAACGACAGCTATCTGGAAGAACCCTGAAGCGCAAGAGAGGGAGCGGCAATGACCACTCCCTCGACCTCTGCCATCAGATCCGCATGGTTTACCGACACTGGGGATGCGGATTCAGGCAGTGTTGTCCCTTCTGTTTTTTCGGCGGTCATTGCGCTGACGGTACTCTCCGCGGGCACATTCTCGCCTGCCACGTTTGAAGGCCACACGAGGGCACACAGCGCCACACAGGCGGCGATTATGACGGCGGTTGCGATGATCTTTCTTTTTTATGCATCTTCTCCTCCTTCAGATATAAAATAAGCGCTCCGCTCGACCTCGTCAGTCAAAGCGGAACGCTCACGTTCCAGATGGTTCAGTTCGTTTGTCAGCTTCCATGCCAGCTCAAATCCGCAGAGAAAACTGTCCAGCGACAACGCGTTTGCGATGGCACTCTCATCGTCAATGATTCGCAGCACCAGCTTTCGCTCTGGCTTTCCCAGCCGCTCTCGCAGCAGATTGTGATTAGCCTCCACCGATGCTTGCAATGCCGCAAGCTCCGGCTTCTCATAGAATTGGTCGTATAGCGACTCCAGTATCTTCTCCATGTGCCTCGCCTCCTTGTAGCAAGACACAATAGCACAAGGCGGCGAGAATAGCTACTGCTTTAGTGCTTTCAGATATACAATTCAAATTTGGATTGCAACATTGAGAAATTTGGTGGCATATGGTAAACTTTATGTAATATTGTCGTGTCATACGGAGAGCATACGCATTGTAGATGGCTCTAATCCGCAAGCGGGTCAATCTGGATATACGGAGGGAACGCGTACAGTGGACAAGAAGAAATTAGATAAGTGGGCGGAGAAGCTTCTTGATACCGGCAAACGAAATAATCTCATAAATTTCAGGGACACCAGAGCATCAACCGTTGAGATCTTACTGCCATCGGCCGAGATTCTATTTGATAAGATTGATGGAACAGCTACCTTTGAGGTTTTTGACCCGAAAATTGCGGAAGAAGATGACACCGATGAAAGTATTGGAACCGACCAACTCCAAATAGAAGCACCGGAGGAGCAAGATGAAAAGGCAATATTCCTTTCTGATTATTCCGGCCGTTTGAAAAGGCAGAGCCAACTTCTGGTATATAATTCCTCATCGAATCCGATTACAGCTGTGAAGAACATCGACAAGAAGGCAAAGGAATTCATAGAGGAAACCGGTGTAAATGTGGCCTATATGGCGTTTGGATTTATCCATTGGAAAGAAAGCGATTCTTCCCACTACGAGTTTCGAGCGCCAGCTCTACTTGTTCCAATTCAGCTGGAGCGGGAATCGGCGATTGCCCCATATTACATTAAATCGACCGATGATGATATTATCGTTAACCCCACATTTGCGTACAAGCTGGAAGCTGAACACGGGGTAAAGCTGCCGGAATACAATGACGAAGGGCTAAATGCATATCTTGCACAAGTTGGAAAAATTGTAGGAAAGTTACAGTGGTCAGTGACTTCTGAATGCAAAATAGGCATCTTTTCGTTCCTAAAGATCAATATGTACCGTGACTTGAAAGACAACGCCAATAAAATCCTTGAAAACGGAAATGTTCGTGCGCTTTTAGGCGAACCTCTGGACACACTGGACACACAGGAAACTGGCAACACTTATGACGAAGGCGCACAGATTCGGAATCCTCTTATCGAACTGCACAGCGTGGTAGATGCGGACTCCAGCCAGATCGAAGCTATTGAGATGGCCAAGGCAGGAATCAGTTTTGTTCTGCAAGGTCCTCCCGGGACAGGAAAGAGCCAGACGATTACCAATATCATCGCCGAGTGTCTCAGCGACGGGAAAAAGGTGTTGTTTGTCTCTGAAAAGTTGGCAGCTCTTAATGTTGTATATGATAAGCTCAAGCAGGCAGGCCTCTCCGAATTCTGTCTGCAATTGCATAGCCATAAGGCTAACAAAAAGGACGTCATTGCTGATATTTGTCACACGCTTCGGATGAGTAGGAGTGCAGTGTCCTCAAAAGTAGACAGCGAAATTGCAATTAAGGAAAAAGCACAGCAACAGTTAGACGCTTATGCGGAAGAACTGCATAAGCAGCGACCTGTTATTGAAAAAAGCCTTTATCAATTATACGAGGTATTTGCGGCTCTGCGGGATGTACCGGACGTTGAATGGGTCGTACCGGAACTCTCATCTAAGGGGGACACATTTTTAACAGAGACTTCCGTACTTTTGGAGCAGTATGTGGACTATATTCCTTCTATTGGATACAATTATAGGAAAAATCCGTGGTATGGGTATGTCGTACAAGACATGTCCTATCAAGCCAAAGCAAGCGTGAAGGCGGATCTAACTTCTGCAATACAGTCCTTGCAAGTCCTTGTACCAATCTCAGAAGAAATTTCAGATCACTATAAGGCAGCCTGCAAAAGTATAGAAGATGCCGTGGCATGGGAAGCCTTTTTCCTCCTTGCATCCACCTCAACGGTGATTACCCCCGCCCTTCTTCAGCAGGATGTCTTTGATCAAGCAGTTGCGACATTAAAAAGGCTTCAGACACTGAGTGCCGATATTCTATCCAGCCAAGCGGTTCTTGCGTCAACATGTGACGAAGACGTCTATAAACTTAACGGAGCAGAATATCATAAAAAGCTGACCAAGCAGTTTAGCGGAATATTTTCCCGAATCTTTAGTCAGGAATATACACAGCTCATAGGGAATTTGCGGTTATGCAAAAAGGATGGGAAAAAGCCTTCTTACAGCGAGGCTGTTTCTTTGACGGAGCGCCTTGCTTACTGCCAGGGACAAATGTCAGAATATGACGAATTGGAAGTCACTGTTAAGAATTCCATGGGGCTCGCCTATCAGGGGCTACATACAGATTGGACAATCATTTCCTCACAGATGGATGCGCTGCGCTCCACTTTTACACAAGGGCTTTCGTTTGGCAACCTCACTCAGCTTTCCAACGCTGATTTTTCTGGCGAGTATGACGCTTTTGCGAACTATGCAGAAAAGTTGGGCGCCTGCATGACATCCGATGCCATCGACCGTATTGCAAACTACTTCTCTGTTGATATTTTTAATGTCAAACAGGCAAGTTGTGAAGTCGTGCTTGCAAAATGCAGTGATTGTCTTAGCAAAATGGACAAGCTGGACAACTGGTGCCATTTCAGAAGCCTGCTGCTTGATTTGGATGGAAAACAGGTCACACCTTTCATAACCATTGCAATTAGCCAAAATATTGAGGCCAAATTCATTGTTAAAGCCTTTCAAAAGCAATTTTATTATCAATGGATTGATTCAATTCTTTCCAGTACACCAGTTCTTTCATCTTTTAACCGCGTTGCCCAAGATCGAACGCTTGACACCTTTGTACAAAAGGATACGGAGCAGTTTGAAATCAATAAGGCGAAAATTCGCACAGAGCTTTCTTCTGAAAGGCCCTCTCTTGATATGATAGCATCGGGTAGTGCTCTCGCAATCTTGCTCCGTGAAGGAGAAAAGAAGCGAAAGCAAAAAAGCATCCGTTCCCTTCTGTCTGAAACCGGTGACCTTATTCAGCGCGTAAAACCTTGCTTCCTGATGTCTCCTTTAAGTGTCAGCACATTTCTTGTAGCGGATTCCGTTCATTTTGATGTGGTTGTGTTTGACGAAGCTTCGCAGATCTTCCCGCAGGATGCAATTGGTGCCATATACAGGGCAGATCAGCTGATTGTCGTCGGGGATTCAAAGCAGATGCCGCCAAGCAATTTCTTTAACGCCACAATAGAAAGCGAAGACGAGGACGAGGAAGCCGGCGATGTAACAGACTTTGAGTCCATTCTGGATCTGTGCTCTGCCTCCATGCAACAGCTTCGTCTGCGCTGGCATTATCGCAGCCGCTATGAGCAGTTGATCACCTTCTCCAACAAGAATTTCTACGACAATGACTTGGTTACGTTCCCATCTTCCAAGGCGGATGCAACCGGCATCGGTGTAGACTACTATCATGTGGACGGGGTGTTTGACCGCGGAAGTCACACGAACCGAAAAGAAGCTGAGTTCATTGTTGACCTTATTTATCAGAATGTTGAGCAGTATCCGGATCGCAGCCTGGGTGTTGTTGCATTCAGTGTCGCGCAGCAGGATTTGATTGATAAACTGCTGCTGAAGCGGCGGCAGAGCACGCCGGAAAAGGAGTTCTTTTTCAAGAGCGATGCGAAAGAGCCGTTCTTTATCAAGAATCTGGAAACTGTTCAGGGCGATGAGCGGGACACGATTATATTCAGTGTCGCATATGGTATTGACGGACAAGGGCGCTTGCTGCACAATTTTGGCCCACTGAACCGTGTAGGCGGAGAGCGCAGATTGAATGTTGCGGTGACTCGTGCAAAAAGCAATGTCCAACTGGTTTCTTCCATGCATTACGCGGATATTGACTTAAAGCGTACATCGGCAGAAGGCGCGAAGCTACTGCGTGATTACCTTGATTTCGCAGAAAACGGTGATATTGCGTTAGAGCGAACAGTGTCTGTCAGCCCGTTTGAGCAGTTTGATTCCGATTTCGAGCTTGAGGTCTGCGATTATTTGCGTTCAAATGGGTTTTCCGTTGATACACAGGTTGGTTGTTCTGGTTTTAGAATTGACTTGGGCCTGAAAATTCCTGATAGCTCAGATTATGTCCTTGCAATTGAATGTGATGGTGCCACCTACCATTCTTCAAAAAACGCCCGTGACAGGGACCGTCTTCGGCAGGAAATTCTGGAACGTATGGGATGGAAGTTTTACCGAATTTGGTCAACTGATTGGTTCAGAAATAAATCTGTCGAGAAGCTGCGCCTTTTGGAAGCGGCGGCCAATGCGGTCAAGCATCCGATAGCGTCACAGACAAAGCAAGCAGGAGAACAGCCGCCGGAAACATTTGAAGAAGTTGCTAAGGAAACACACTTTGAATTTCCACGTTACAAAGCAGCAGATATCAACGAACTTAGTCGACAGTTTCTTCCTCGTGACTTCAAGGGCATGGTCAAGGCAATTCTTGAAATCGAAGCACCGCTTTCGGAAGAACTTTTGTTGAAGCGGATAGTCAGCCTATTTGGACGGGAAAAAGTTACCAGCGTTGTGCAGGGAACCTACGAACAGCAGATGTACGGCTATCAGAAGTATGGCATCATTCGCAGAAAGGGTTTCCTGTATCTGAACGGTTTTTCCAACATTCTGTTCCGCACTCCCGGGGATATCACCCGTGAGGTTAAGCAGATTGCGCCGGAAGAATTGGCTGCCGGGCTGCTGGAAATTCTGAAACAAAATGTTACGGCTGACAAGATTGGACTTTATCGATCCCTTGCGTCTCAGTGCGGTGTAAATCGTGTTGGAAAGGCAATCAACGAGTGCTTTGATACCGCATTGGAACTTCTCTCGGATTACGTCAACATTGATGGTGAGATGCTTTCGATGAAGTAATTTAGACATTCAATATCAAAAAATGTACAAGCACTTATAACGTTGCAAAAACCGCCTAAAACTTGCGTTTTAGGCGGTTTTGGAGCTACTGATGTGACTCGAACACACGACCTCCGCGTTGCGGACCACCGCATTATATTCAAAAAAATGAACCCTCACCTTACGCTGAGGTGACAATACCCTTGTCTAACACGTCTTTTAGCAAATCCGTCACGCCATTTGCTGCCTGAATGGTGGCGATCATTAGCAAGTCAGTGTCCATCTCAGACCAGTGGATGTCATATCCAGAGCTACGAATGAGTTGTGATAGGAAAGCGCGCTGGGTACGGCCATTGCCTTCACGGAAGGGGTGGAGGTCGTTGGTGGCACAGTAGAAATCTACGAGCTCGTCTGTAAAGGTATCGTGGGACAGGCCATGGAAGTAACCCTGTTCTCTCAGGCGGTCAAAAATCAGCACGGCGCGATCTTCGATTTCCTCCGCAGGGCAGAAGCGCGTGCCCTTCTTACTGATGTTGACGGTGCGGATTTGTCCCGCCCAGTCATATACGTCAGAGAAAAGAAAATGATGGATCGCCTTGTAGTGGGCAAAGTCAAAAGCGCCTTCAAGCGGTTGTTCTTCCAGCTTGGAGGCGTTAATATATGTGGCGAGAGTTTCCGCTTCGTTCAGGGTTTGCTCGTCACGGATATCCAGCTTATTGATCAGGACTGTTGTACCCGGATAGCAGTTATCTGAAATTGGATCAATGCTGTATCCCATTTATTTGGCCACCTTTGCCGCTTTTGCGGCAGCGAACTGCTTCAGGCACTCGGCTGTTGTGGTTTTGCCGCTGAGTACCTGCTTGCATTGATTGCGCATTTGGGGGGTTACTGTATATCCCTCCATACGGACGGACGCTTCCGCATTTTTCATAAAAACAGTATAATCCTTTTTGGCCACGACGGCACCTCCAAACATAGAAAAATCTCCGTCAAGATATCTTGACGGAGACGTGGAGCTGGTGGGGTGACTCGAACACCTGACCTGCTGATTACGAATCAGCTGCTCTACCAACTGAGCTACACCAGCATCTGTGAGAACCGACTGTCTCCGTCAAAGTTCTGTTTGTTAGTTTACCATGTTTTCGCGCGTTTGAAAATATTCGAAGTAATTATTTCGTCCTTATGGATAACCGGCGACCTGCTGATTACGAATCAGCTGCTCTACCAACTGAGCTACACCAGCATCTGTGAGAACTGACTGTCTCCGTCGAAGTTCTGTTTGTTAGTTTACCATGTTTTCGCGCGTTTGAAAATACCTGACCTTATGGACAACCGGCGACCTGCTCATTACGAGTGAGCTGCTCTACCCCTGAGCCACAGTAGCATATAAGCGGTTTTCAGAACTTTTGCTCAATTTCGTGAGCAGTGCTTTTTGCGACGTTTAAGATTATAGCGCATTTACGCGGTTTTATCAAGATTGAACTTTGCATAACGCATTACGAATCAGCTGCTCTACCAACCGAGCTATGCCAGCGTATTTACTTATATAGAAAGAAATGGACAGTCGGAGCCATTAACTTCGCCGCTATGAACCAAACGACTATGGTGTATTCTAACACGTTTCTCCCAAAAATTCAATACTCTAATTATGAATGCATACAACAGACAGCCGTGTCGAAATAAGTGCCAGAAATTTAAAACCTTAAGTAGGATAGCACATTTTTACGGGAGCGTCAACATAATTCTGCAAAGACAAGCGGTTTTTTCAGGCCCGCCAGCCCGAGTCAGTATTCACAAGCTTTAAGCAGGGTATGTAAGAGAGATATATATTGTCAGCGGCAGTGATAAAATGCAGAAAAGCGGCCACGAAAAAATACATGTTTTTGTCAGCAGACACGAAGTTCTTTCAACTCATTGCCAGACGGTGGGAGAAAGCCTCAACGATCTTTACCTCTAATAAGACTTTTTCCCAGTGGAACGAAGCTTTTACCGATGTTACCATCACCTCCGCCATTCTTGACCGGGTACTCCATCACTGCATCATTATCAATATCAAGGACGAAAGCTACAGGCTGAAGGAACGGACAATGCTGCGTTTTTAGCTTGCGGCTACAGTCTTGATACTATTGTCGATTCAAGCGGAAAATCATGCGGTAAATGACGCCGCGGACAGCCTGTTTTGGCAAAAAACAAAACGGCATTCGTCAACGCGCATTTTGACCACTTGTATTTTCACACTCTTAAATATAGCGATCAAATCTCCGCCCATTACCTTTTGGTCAGGTTGCTCAAGTAAGTCCCTGGATAATTGGTTGATTTGGGCCAAGAGCGCATTATTTTCCGTGCCCCCGTCATAGCAGCCCTTCTTTAACATATTTCCGCTCAGAGCACAGTTCGTCTCGGTCCCCGGCATGGAATTATTTTCTGACGCTGTCCAGATTTTGCCTCAAACTTGCCGGGTGAATTTTCGAAAACAGGGCATCTTTGCATGGAAAATGAATATTGCACGGAAAAGCGGATATTACAAATTGTATTTTTGCAGGAAAAAGTGCAGGAATAAATCGGCGATTTGACCAGTGGCTCTATTTTCTCAACAGAGAGGCCCCGTTTACTTACCGGAAGTACCTGCGCCCCCTTTTGATAGATGGCGGGAGTTTCTTTTAAGGGATCAGAAAAAGGCCTTGAATATAATTTACATAAACAATGTTATAATTTTCAACTACAAAAAGTTATCCACATTTTCCACAGGGTTTTCAACAACGGAAAACATATTGAAAAATAATGAATTTTTAATAAATTGGGTAAAAATGGATAATGAGGAACCAACAAATCTGAGTATTTAAAAACATTAAAATTATTTACATAACACTTTTTAAAACCAAAATTTCTACGCTGCCTCTAAAAAAATCTAGGTGCTCTTTTTAAAATTGATAGAAAAAATATGTAAAATGCAAAAGTGAAAGTTGACTCGCTTTACATGGCCCATTTACAAATTCGCAATATTCATTTTGGGAGTGCATACTAGAAATTTGGCTTGAAAATTCACTGATCCGGAATTCGGAAACAGTGAAAAAACCGGGGACAGTCTTCACATGGTGAAAACTGTCCCCGGAATCGTCAGGCGTCAATGTTGCGGGTGGCATAGGCGTTCAAATCCATACCCGCCGTATGACCTGAGCGGAATTCGTAGTAACCCTGCGCGCCGATCATGGCCCCGTTGTCCCCGCAGAGGCTCAGCGGCGGAAGGTAAAGCTTGCAACTCATCTCTTTGCATGAGGCCTTCAAATCGGCGCGGATAATGGAGTTGGCGGCCACGCCTCCGGCGGCGCACAAGGTCTTGTAACCCGTCAGGGTGAGGGCCTTCATGGCACGGGGAACCAGCTCTCCGCTGACGGCGTTGGTAAAGTCCCGCGCCAGCGCTGCCCGGTCCAGAGGCCGGCCGGTTTGCTCCGCGCGGTGAGCCAGATTGACCACCGCGGTTTTCAGCCCGGAAAAGCTCATGTCCAGTTCCGCGCTGTCCACATGGGCGCGGGGGAGCGTATATATGCCTCCTTCTGACTGCCTGGCCAACTCGTCCAGCGGTTTTCCGCCGGGGTAGGGGAGACCAAGCACCCGGGCGGCCTTATCAAAGCATTCCCCGGCGGCGTCATCCCGTGTGGCGCCCAGGATGCGCAAGTCGGTATAATCCCGCACATCCACGATCAGCGTGTTGCCGCCGGAGATGGCCAGAGCCAGAAACGGCGGCTCCAGTTCCGGAAACGCCAGATAGTTGGCGGCGATATGCCCCCGGACATGGTGGACGGGGATCAGTGGTTTCCCCCAGGCGAAAGCCACGGATTTCGCAAAACTCAGACCCACCAGCACGGCGCCGATCAGCCCCGGCGCATAGGTGACGGCCACCGCGTCGATGTCTTTTTTTTCGCAGTCTGCGTCCCGCAACGCCTGCGCCGACAGGGCTGCGATAACTTCCACATGCTTCCGGGAGGCGATTTCCGGTACTACGCCGCCGTACAGCGCATGCATGTCCGCCTGAGAGGCGATGGTGTCCGATAAAATGTGCCGTCCGTCCTCCACCACCGCCACGGCAGTCTCGTCGCAGGAGGACTCAAAAGCCAGAATTTTCATTGGATCATCTCTTTCTGATGGGTTTTACTGGTCCCATGGTACCAGCGGCATGGGTTTTATTCCGGCGGAACAGGGAATCCGTAAGTATTTCGCAAATTTTTCCGCGCCGAAGCGGCTTTCATAAATAAAGCGGTGCTGAAGGACGAGATCTGCCTCGTCCACGGGCCCATCCGACCAGTAAAGCGTTTTGTAACGGACGCCGAAGGCCTCCGTATCATAGCCCGCCGTCACCGCGCTGTTTCGAGCGTAAAAGCCCAGCCGCCGCTTCGCCATAGCGGGGTCCAAGGCCAGTGCCGGGTCCTCCGCCTCCCCAAAGACCGTCCAGCCGGCGTATGCCTTCTGCATCAGGCGGAGCATTTTCGCGCCGCAGCCGCCGCTGCGCCGGGCGGGGGAGACGCACAGGTAATCCAGAAGCGCCCAGCCGGGCACACCCAGCCACAAAAAACACGTGCCTATGATCTCTCCGCAGTCCAGCAGCACCAGCGGATCATAGCACCCGTCGGCAAGCATGTCCGTCATGGCCCTAAGAGGCTTCAGCTCCGCAGGCGAAAAGGAGGGGCGCAACAGGGTCTCATAGATTGTTTTCAGCTCCGCTGTGGTTGCCGTTCTCAGTTCCATAGTCAAACTCCAATGTCATAATGAGCGCGTCCTCTCTGGGGTGCTCATAGTAATTTTTCCGACGTCCGGCAGTGCGGAAGCCGTGGTGTCCGTAGAGTACGATGGCCGCTGTGTTGCTGGGACGAACCTCCAGTGTCAGAAACGACAGGCGGTTCCCTCTGGCAAAGTCAATGAAGACCTGCAATAGCTGGGAGGCCACGCCCTTTTGCCGTTCCTCCGGGCGGACGGCGATGTTGGCAATATACCCCTCGTCCAACACGACCTGAAGCCCCGCATAGCCCACCACGCGACCGTTTTCGTCCAGCGCCGCAAGAAAGGCGGAGCAGGCGTTGTCCAGTTCCTCCGCCAGCATATTCCGAGACCAGGGTGCGGAGAAGCAAATCTTCTCCAGCGCTGCGATTTCATCCAGATGGTCTGCGCCCATGGGGACGATGCGCACCTGTTTTCGTTGTTCCATAGAGTTCCTCTTTTCCAAAGTCATCCGGGCAGAGTCAATTTTCACAGGGCATCAGCCTTTGGCTTCCAGCCAGTTTTTTCCCCAATAGGCGTCGGCGGTCAAAGGGACGGACAGATGGGCCACGCCCTCCATCTCCTCCGCCAGCAAAACGGCGGCCCGCCGCGCATCTCCTTCCGGACACTCAACAATCAGCTCGTCGTGGACCTGAAGAACCAGCTTTGCCCGGGGCAGCTCTGATTTCAGGCGCTTCCACACCGCAATCATGGCCAGTTTCATGATGTCCGCCGCCGTACCCTGAATGGGCATATTCAGCGCTACACGCTGGCCGAAGGAGCGGAGGTTGAAATTGCTGGAGGCGAGTTCCGGAAGGTCACGGCGGCGATGGTACAGGGTCTCCACGTACCCATCCGCTTTGGCCTGCTCCACCACGCGGTCCATATAGGACCGGACGCCGGGGAAGGTGGCAAAATATGCGTCCATATAGGCCTTTGCCTCTTTTTGGCTCACGCCGATGTCCTGCCCCAGGGAGAAGGCCGAGATGCCGTACACAATGCCGAAGTTGACGGCCTTGGCCCGGCGGCGCATCTCGTGAGTTACATCCTCCCGGGCCACGCCAAAGACCTTGGAGGCGGTTTCCGCATGGAAGTCGCCGCCGGAGAGAAAAGCGGCGCGCATCCCCTCGTCGCCGGAGATATGGGCCAGAAGCCGCAGCTCAATCTGGGAGTAGTCCGCGTCCACCAGCACGTTTCCGGGTTCGGGCACAAACATTTTCCGGATCTCGCTGCCAAGGTCCGTCCGGGTGGGGATATTTTGCAGATTGGGTTCCGTGGAGGAGAGACGCCCGGTGGCGGTGACGGTCATCTGAAAGCTGGTGCGGACCCTGCCATCCGGGTCCAGGGCTTTCAAAAGCCCGTCGGCATAGGTGGATTTCAGCTTGGTGAGCTGGCGGTACTCCAACACCGCGTCCACAATGGGGCTCTCCCACCGCAGCTTTTCCAGTACGTCCGCATTGGTGGACCAGCCGGTTTTCGTCTTCTTTCCGTGGGGCAGACCCAGCCGGTCGAACAAAATCTCGCCCAATTGCTTGGGGGAGTTGATATTAAACTCGCCGTCGGCCAGATGGTAGATTTTTGCCTCCAGATCTTTTGCGCGGCGGCTCAGCAACTCTCCGAAATCGGACAGAGCTTTGGCGTCCACCCGACAACCGGCCAGTTCCATCTCCGCAAGACAGCGGCACAACGGCAACTCGATGGTCTCAAACAATTCCTGCTGTCCCCGCTCCCGCAGCTTTGGGGCCAGCGCGTCATACAGCGCGTCCACGGCGGTGGCGCAGCTGTCAAAAGACGCCTCTGCCGCGGCCCGGTCGCCCAACAGAGCAAAGGCGTCCGGGTCCAGATACAAGGGTTTGGGCAGCTCCTCATTGAAATAGGAGACGAACAACCGCCCCAGGTCGTAACTCCCGGCAGTGGCGTCCAGCAGATAGGCAGCCAGCGCCGTGTCGAAGATGAAGCCCTCGGCGGGAAGGTTGTTTAAAAGCAGAAGCCGCATCAGGTCCTTTACATTATGAGAGACTTTTTTGATGTCCCCGGAGAACAAAGAGGCAAGAAGATGGTTCCAATTCCCCTGGTAGCGGTCGAAAAACAGCTCCGACATAACCGCGGTATCGCCTCCGGTGGCGCAGTACACGGCTACTCCGGAGAGATCGGGCAGCGCCAGCAGGGAGATATGGTCGGCATTGCGCCACAGTTCCAGCAGCTCCCCTGCCTTAGCGGCGCTCGTCACCTGCTCCACCGAGGCGGCGACGGAGATACGCTCGCTCTCTGCTAAGGCGGGGGCGCCCTGCCGGAGGTCAAACCGCTCGATCAGCTTGGAAAATTCCAGCTTCAAAAACAGGGAATAGGCATCCGGGCCGGGGGCTTTTACCGCATTGACTTCCGGGTTAAAGTCCAGCGGTGCATCGGTTACGATAGTGGCCAGCCAATAGGAGTGCCGGGCGGATTCTTCCCCCTCCGTCAACTTTTTAATAGCGGCGGGCTTCGCCTCGATGTCCGGCAGCTTTTCATAGATCGTATCGATGGAGCCGTATTTTTGGATCAGGTCCATGGCGGTCTTTTCCCCTACGCCGGGGACACCTGGAATGTTGTCGGAGCTGTCGCCCATCAGCGCCTTCAGGTCAATCATGTGGATGGGGTCAAAACCGTATTGCTCCCGAAAAGACTCCGGCGTCATGTCCTTGGTCGTGGTCTGGCCCATGCGGGTGGAGACAAGCTTCACTTTTGTTTTTTCTGTGATGAGCTGAAGGGAATCCTTGTCTCCCGTTACTACCACACAGTCCCAGCCCTCGGCCTCGCATCTGCGGGAGATGGTACCCAGCCAGTCGTCGGCTTCCCAGCCCTCCGCTTCGTAGCGGGGAATGTTCAGGGCGTCCAGTACCTCCTTCAAAACCGGTACCTGCATCCTCAGCTCCTCCGGCATGGGCTTTCGGGTGGCCTTGTAGCTCTCGTCCGCCTTGTGGCGGAAGGTGGGGGCGTGAAGGTCGAAGGCGACGCACACGGCGTCGGGCTGCTCCTCGTCCCGCAGGCGTAAAAGCGTGGTCAAAAAGCCGTAGATAGCGTGGGTGTAAAGCCCGTCCCGGGTGCTGAGGGGGCGGATGCCGTAATAGGCGCGATTCAAAATACTGTTGCCGTCGATGGCCATGAGCTTCATAGAAGGGCCTCCGCTCTTTTAATTTACAGCAGCATCATACATTTTGCGGCTGCCGTTTCTGACATATGCCCGCCTGCGGCTTTTCCGCCATCCTGCGCAGGCGCTGCCTTATATTGTTAAGAATTATAGTATAACGCATTTTTCCGTTTCAAGCAACTGCAATGAGACTGCCGCCGCCGGTAAAACTTTAATCTTTTCCGCTTTCCGACGGTTTCCCCGCCTGAGGCAAAACGCCGCTGGGGGGAGGTTTTAAAAGTTTCTCTTGAAATTCCCCAATTCCTATGGCAGAATAGGGATAAGAATGGAGGGATTCCATGAGAATATCCACAAAGGGCCGCTATGCGCTGCGGTTGATGATTGATCTCGCCTGCCAGCCGGGCAGCACGCCGGTGTCGCTGAAGGATGTGGCGAAACGGCAGGAAATTTCGCTGAAATATCTGGAACAAATTGTAGGCCTTCTCGGCAGAGCCGGATTTGTCCACAGCGCCCGCGGCTCTCAGGGCGGCTATCGTCTGGCCCGCACGCCGGAGGAATACACCGTGGGGGAGATCCTGCGTCTGACGGAGGGAAATCTGGCCCCGGTGGCCTGCCTGGAGGACCCGGAGAACCGCTGCGAACGATGCAGCCAGTGCGGGACCGTGGATTTCTGGACGGGACTGTACACAGTGATCAACCAGTATATCGACCGGTTTACTCTGGCGGATCTGGTGGCCGCAGAGCGGCGCAAAACACAGGAATAGAGGAAAAAGGCAGCCTGCTGGATAGAAAGCTCCAACAGGCTGCCTTTATTTGCTCTTAAACGAATTTGATGTCATGCTCTTCTGTGTCGAAGATGGCAATGCAGTTGTTGATAACGGTCTTGATGTTTCGGACGGCACTGCCAATGGTCAACTTCACGCCGGGGTACACCGTACCGCCTTCCAGACGGCAGTTGTTCAGCTTGTTCAGCTGGTTCATCAGCTCCGTCTGACGGGCCAGCAAGGCTTTTTCCTGCTCCGTCATCTGGGACAGACGCTCCCCCGCTGCCTGAATCGCTGCGCTGGACCGGATGTCCGGGCGGCCCTGGGACTCCATCCGGTTTTTCAGATAAGTGGCCCGCTTAACCAGCTCCGCAGCTTTGCTGCGGAGGGAAACCAGTGCTTTCCGATTGGCAAGCAGTTCTTCCCGGAGTTGCGGCTGAACACCCAGAGTAATTTCTGTGGCGCGGCCGGACTGGATGCCAATGCAGCAGGCCTTAATGTGATTGGCAGCCACCACCTGCCCCCCGATGATGGCGCCCCGGCTTCCGGTGACCAGAACTGAATCGCTGCAGAAGACGCGGGAGGTCAGGATGTAATCGGATTCCAGATTCTCTGCATAGACCGTGCAGTTTTCCAAATGCTTTGCCCGGACATGCGCCCCGCGAATGACTGCCTGATTGTTGCCGGACACGCCGTTGGAAATCACTACATCGCCGCCAGCCTCTACCGTGGCGGCCTCCACCAGTCCGTTGATGGTGATGCTTCCAGTTGCTTTTACCGAAAACTGCTCACGGACATCGCCCTGAATGGCCACATCCCCGTGAAAATCAATATTTCCGGTGGAATAATCCACGTCGGAGGTAATATTCAGCAAATTCTTGACATCGAAAAGGCCGCCCCTGAATTCCAGAAAGCCGTCCATGGTGGAAAGAAGCTTCGTCCCGTCTTCACTAAGTGCGGTGTTGTTCCCTGCGGGAACCACGGCGGCTTTTACCGGCTTGGGCGGGACGGCGACGCCATCCACCCGGATCCCGGCGGTACCCTCCACGGGGAGATGAATGTCACAAATCACTGCGTCCTTTGCGATGGACTGCACATTGCTCTGGGCACGGTAGTCCACAGTGCCGGAGTCCGAATTGCCGATGCTGCGGACAAAATTCCGCAGGAAATGATCCTCTGTCCAGCCGTCCTCCCCCTCCGTGGGCGGGGTCCCCGAGGCTATAGGACAGAGGCGGAAGTAGGGCTTGTTTGTAAGAGCGGCGAACAGGGCGCGCTGATCGACGCCGGCGGTGACGTGGGCTTCCCGCAGCAGAGTCTGACCGTCCGCCATTGAGAGGCGTTTTCCGTTTCCGCTGGGGGGCAACAGGAACAGCCATGCCGCCATGCCATCTCTGGAGACCAGCACCTGTCCCATCTCATCCACATCCAGCGGCGCTTGGGGTGTTGCTATAGCGGGCGCTTCGCCGTCCGGCGCGTTTTCAGCTTCCGGCTCATCAGGTACGCCGTCCGATCCAGAAGGGGCGGGGGCGCTTGCGTCCGGTTCCGACCCGTTGGCTGGCGCGGCCGGGGCCTCGGCTTCCGCCGTCGCCGACCGTGCGGCGGCCGCTGCGGCTTCCGATTCAGCGCGAGCTTGAGCGGCACTGGATTCCATGTCCAGCCAGCGTTGAGACAGCACGGCCAGTTCGCCTAAAACTTTATTAAAGCTTACTTCCAGCGTTTTCAATGGGACATCGCCGCCATCCTGAGCCTGCAATTGGGGATCCAGGGTCAGCGCGCCCGGCTGGCCGTACTTATCCCATACCAATGCCAAGGGGTTATCGATGGGGATGGCAAAAGCATCTGCTTCCTCCAGGGCGGGCTGTGCCTGCGTCGGCGGTTCGGGCGCGGGTTGTTCCGGCGGCTCCAAAGCGATCTGCTCCGGTGATTCCGGCGCGACCGACTCTGACGGCTGTTCACCGTGGCCTTTGTCGTGTGCGCCAAAGCCGCCGAAAAACTTCTTAAATTTTGCAGCGTAGTTTTCCGGCATCTCTCTCACTCCCGTTTTTATGGAACTCCCAAACCGAAGAAGCGGTGGGGAGCAGCTGCGTTTTTGCAGATAGGAACCGAAGGTTACAAAAACACGAGCTTTTTGTAAAATTATACCACATAATATCTTAAAGTCAAATGGAGTGTCGTACAAAATTACAAGCGGGTGTACCAAACCTGATTTACTCGCTGTTGGAGCGAAGAGTGCAACGCAAAACGCAGTCCCCGGATTTAGGAACATAGTTGCAGAAAGGACACTGTGCGGCGGAGCAAAGATCACATTAAGCTGGAAGGGAATGAGAGCGAGAAAAGCTTAATTCCATTTGGTGCGATAAAAATGTTCCTTTTTTTATATTGGAGAGTATGATATAATAAAAGCCAACAATCGCTTGATTAAAAGTAAAGATAGTGGGAGTAGACGTTATGCCTGAGCAGATAACCCTCAGTACACTTGAGCACGATCTTGTTTTTTTTAATAAAATGTATGATGCAGTGAGGCTTGTAGACCCTGTCCGAAAAAAGGTGTTGGAATACCGTACCAATACTATAAGTGAGACTGAAGAGGTTTGTTACGATTATTGGAAAAGTGGGGAGATATGTAATAACTGTATCTCTGTCCGTGCTCATCATGAAAATAAAAGTTTCATGAAACTTGAGCAGAAACCGGACAAGATTATGCTGGTAACAGCGCTCCCAATAGGAACAGACGAGGGATCAATTACACTTGAGCTGTTAAAAAATGTTACGGACAGCATGATGATTGGTCAAGGGAATTACAATGAAGGGCAAATGATGCGTCATGTTGTGCATGATCTTAACAATATGGTGATAATGGATCACCTTACATCGGTACATAATCGTCGCTTTGTGGATGAGAGGCTACCAGTAGACATTGTTAAAGCTACATTGACATATTATCCGCTGTCCGTTATCTTTATTGATGTTGACGATTTAAAAACAATCAACGACACGTATGGACATGATATGGGAGATTTTGCGTTAAAGCAGGCGGCAAATGCTATGAAGGCCTGTACGCGTGCCGATATGGACTGGGTTGCCAGATATGGCGGAGACGAGTTTGTCGTTTGTCTGAATGGTATCAGTGAAGATGAGGCGCTCAACACCGTGGAAAGGATCCGCAAAAGCATCGCATCCGTTGAAATACCTATAGAAAACGAATGCGTAAGAATTACTGCTTCTTTGGGAATACAGTCTATGTCGAAGACCCCGCTTACGGCGGAGAAAATGATTCAAATGGCTGATGAGAAAATGTACAAAGAAAAAAGAGCGGGAAAGAAGGCCCGCGAACAATAGTGAAGGGGAATATTGAGATGGCGCGCCAGCTCTGAGGGGCTGGAATGGCCGTCTGTGTTCCACGCTTTACAAAAAAGGAGACATACCTTCCACTTGGGAAGGTATGTCTCCTTTTTTGTAAAATTTTAATTGTATAGCGGATATAATGAAGCTTAATTCACTGGCGCCAAAAGAATTCGCAATTTCTGCTGTTCACTTCACTAAAGGCAAAAACTTACCGTAACCCGCCCGCTTCATTTCGTCACGCGGAACGAACCGCAGGGACGCACTGTTTATACAGTATCGCAGCCCGCCCAGCTCTTCAGGGCCGTCATGGAAAACATGCCCCAAATGCGCGCCGGAACCGGACGTGCGGACCTCCGTGCGATTCCGCCCGTGGGAATGGTCTGGCAACTGCGTAAGGAGTGCAGGGTCTATAGGTTTTGAGAATGCCGGCCAACCGCACCCTGATTCGAACTTATCCGTGGAAATAAACAGCGGCTCCCCACTGATGACGTCTACGTAGATCCCGGATTTAAAGTTGTCGTAATACTCGTTTCTAAACGGCGGCTCTGTAGCTCCGCCAACTGCTACCTCATATTGCATTGGTGTCAGCCGCTCGCGCAGGTCATTGAGACCGTCGTGCACTTGATCTGCGCCGCTGCGGGCTCTGTCAAATTTTGCGGATGGGATGTGACAGTAACCGCCGGGATTTTTGTCAAGGTAGTTTTGGTGATACGCTTCGGCAGGATAAAAATTTTGCAGCGGGGCAAGCTCGATTGCCACGGGCTTTGACAGGCCCTCCTGCAACAAGGTCAGCCAGCCGGAGATAATTGAGCGGTCACTTTCGTCTTCATAGAAAATTCCCGTTCGGTACTGTATGCCGGTGTCTCCGCCTTGCCGGTTGACGGACACCGGGTCGATTATTTCGGCGTAAAGGTCAAGAAGACCTGTCAGTGTGACGGCTTTCTCGTCATACACGACACGCACCGTTTCCGCATGTCCGCTGTTTTTGCATACCGCCTGGTAAGACGGATTTGCCGTCTTACCGTTCGCATACCCAACGGTTGTTTCCTTAACTCCGGGAATCAGAGACAGGTATTTCTGTACCCCCCAGAAGCACCCGCCGGCCAGATATATTGTTTTCATAGACTGACACCTCCGCGCATGAGTTTACCCTTTCTATGAGCATTCTATCAGAACCGTTTCGTTTGTCAACACATCGATTTTTGCACCGGAGCTGTTTCTGGGTGATGCAGATAAAGCATCCAATAACATGATAAGACATGCAAATAGAGGCCTGCGCCCATGCCAGTATTGGGATTAACACGGTAAGTCGTGCAGATATAAAGAAATGTGTAGACAAGTCAACAATCCCAAAATATTATGTAAGTAAGAATCATGGTTAAGGTTTATCCGGTTGTGATTCATCAATTAGATGCATCACGGAGACCTCATAGGCCGTCCGTTGCTGCGGAGCGCCGTCTATAACCTTTGTATAGACCCGGCTCTGGAATCGTCCCTCAATTCCCAGAACATCTCCGACTTTCCTGCGGCTGACGGTCTGGGCAAGCTGTCCCCAGACAATGACAGGCAGGTAATCTGCCCGGCCGTATCGCCGCCCCACAGCCAGCATCACATCGCAGATGCTGCGGCCCAAGGGTGTCCGGCGGAGAATGGGGGGCTTGCACAATGTCCCTTTCAGTATGATATGGTTCACCGGTTCGCCATCCCAGAGCTCAATTGTCATGGCAAAAACCGTAAGTACCAGGCGGCTTCCGCAACCACTCTTGTTGTTAAAGGAGCGGAGTTGGCCCAGAACCCGTACCCGCACCCCCTCCTTTACCCCCGGCGGAAGGGGAGCGCGCAGAAGGATGAGGAGCGTGTCCGACTGCCCGGAAAGACGCTCCACATATAGAGGGACACTGTAGAATTTGGCGCCGTGGTTTTCATGGGAGAAGCTCGGCGGGGCGGACACCACACCGCACAGCTCCACTTCGTTTCTGGTTTGTTCCATGCCGTACACCTCTGTCCGTAAAGATGGTACAATATCGGCAGGTGCAGTATTAACATGCGGCCACACGTACAGCATGTGGTATTTGCGTGTATAATGCGAATTGCCGATATTCCACCGCAGAAAAACCGGCGCAGCCGGATCGCCGCAGCTGCGTCGGGCAGACGCCAGGCGCCTGCATCTGTGGTACAACCTATGAACGGCCTGTCTAAAATAGACCGGGCAATTTCACTTTTCAAACCATGGAATCTGTGTATAATGAAAACAGACCGAAGACAGGGGAGGAACGCCCAATGGCAAATCTGATGGATTATCTGGACTGGCGAGGGGACCTGACCTTTTTACAGGCTCCCTTTAACGAGGTGGATAACCTGATTTTGGCGGAGCTGGCTTTCGCGGACCTCCGGGGCATCGTACCCGGTGTGGGCGAGGGAGAGGGGGTGGCATTGCGGGATGCGGCAGCGCGGTATTTTGCCGACGGGCGGGATAAGGTGCTGGAGAGCAGCGTGCTGGTGCCGGAGCTGATTCCATCCATGCTGGAAAAAATGTGCGCGTCTGTACGGTTTGGCAGCTTGATTCTGAACTGTTATGAGGAACACCTGGACGAGGTCCGGGCGGAGCAGTTTGCCGCCATTACCGTGGAACTGCCAAAGCGCTCCGCATACCTTTCCTTCCGGGGGACGGACGACACGCTGGTGGGCTGGAAGGAGGACTTTGACATGGCCTTGCTGGATACGGTCCCCTCCCAGCTGCGGGCAGCGGACTATACGAAGCGCGCGGCGAGGCGGTACAAGGGCTGGAAGTTGTATCTGGGCGGGCACTCCAAGGGCGGAAATCTGGCGGTGTACAGCGCCGTCAATTGCGGAAAGGCGGTCCAAAACCGGCTGATCGCCGTCTACAACAACGACGGTCCCGGTTTTCGGGAGACGCTTGTGAGCCGGGAAGAGCACAGGCGGGTGGCGGACCGGATTTTTACAATTTTGCCGAAGTCCTCCGTGGTGGGGCTGTTGATGGAGCATGAGGAGGACCTCATCGTAGTGGATTCCACCCAGGTGGGGGTCATGCAGCACGACGGGTTTTCCTGGTGCGTCCGGGGGCCGGAGTTTGCGCGGATGGATGACCTGACCGGTGTGGAGACCAATGACAAGGCATTGAAGGAGTGGGTGAACAGCCTCGATCAGGAGCAGCGGGAGAAGTTTACCAACGCGCTGTTCGAGGTACTGTCCGCCTCCGGTGCGGCGACGCTGGCGGAAATGCGATCTCAGGGGACCAAATCCGCCGCTGCCATACTGAAGGCCATGGTGGGACTGGATAAGGAGACCCGCGCGGCGCTGAATTATGCCATCGGCGTGCTGTTTATCAAGAGCGGTGCCCAGTCCCTGCTGGACGACTGGAAGCGGGAGAGCCGGCGCCGCCGAAAGGAAAGGGAGGAACGAAAGGAAAACCGGGGCGAATAAGCCGGAGAAGAGCGCAAAAAACCCGGCGGGGACATATATCCCCGCCGGGTTGACGATTTACCGCTCTTCGCGGAAGTAGGGAAGACCCAAAGACGCGGGCGGCTGATTTTCTTTCCTGTTGCGCAGGGAGACCGCCACCAATACGATCAGGGTTACAATATAGGGCAGCATCTTGAACAGTTCCTGAGAACTGCGGTTCAGCCCGGGAATGTAGAAATACATCCAGAACAGCAGACCGAACAGGTATGAACCCCAAATGGTATTGAGGGGTTTCCAGGTGGCGAAAATGACCAGCGCCACAGCCAGCCAGCCCAGAGACTCGATTCCGCCGTCATTGGCCCAAGTGCCTTTCGTGTAGTCCATCACGTAGTAGAGACCGCCGAGACCCGAGATGCCCGCGCCGATGCAGGTGGCCAGATACTTGTTGCGGGTGACGTTGATGCCCGCGGCGTCGGCGGTTCCGGGATTCTCACCCACGGCCCGCAGGTTCAGCCCCTTCCGCGACTTGCTCATAAAGAAATGCAGAGCCACCGCGATGATGATCGCCGTGTAGGCGAGAAAACCATATGAAAAAAATAGCTTGCCCGCAGCTCCCAGCTCTGACAGGGGAGTGGACGCCCGAAAGGCGGAGGAGGTGGCTGCCACGGAGATCTGCCCCACACCACCGGCCAGCTTGTTCAGGCTTCCGCCGAAGAAGTTGGCGACGCCGCCGCCGAAGATCGTCAGTGTCAGGCCGGTGACATTCTGGTTGGCCCGGAGGGAGATGGTCAGGAAGCTGAAAAGCAGCCCGCCTGCCGCCGCCGCGCCAAAGGCGCACACCAGCGCGATCAGCAGCCCCACTATGGGGGAAGGAGTGGGCGTGGACGCCTCATAGAAAAACGCTCCGATCAGGCCCGCGATGCCGCCCAGATACATGATGCCGGGAACACCCAGATTCAGGTTGCCGGATCGCTCCGTCAGGATCTCACCGAGAGCACCGAACATGATGACCGAGCCGAACATGATGGCGGCTTGAAACAGGGAAATAAATTGTGTCATATGTCCACCCTCCCTCAGCTGTGCTTATGGCGGAAGCTGACCTTGTAATTGATGAAGAACTCGCTGCCCAGGATGCAGAACAGCAAAATGCCGGTAATCATGTTGGAGACAAAGTTGTTCAGGTTGTACCGTGAGGCAATCTCCACGGCGCCCTTTTCCAGAAACATCAGAAGGAAGGAGAACAGAATCATTACAAAGGTGTTGAATTTCGCCAGCCACGCAACAATGATGGCTGTGAAGCCCCGGCCTCCGGCGGTGTCCACGGAGATGGTGTGGGACGAGCCGGAGATGGCCAGAAATCCCGCGATGCCGCAGATGGCGCCGGAGAGAAACATGGTGCGGATGTAGACCTTTCGTACGTTGATCCCGGCGTATCGCGCGGTGTTCTCACTGTCGCCGACCACGGAGATCTCATAACCCTGCTTGGAGTATTTGAGGTAGATGTACATCAGTATGGCCAATGCCAGCACAATGACGACATTCAGGGTGTACGCCTGTCCGAAGATGGTGGGGAACCAGCCTGCCCTGGAGGTCTGGTTGATGATGCCCACGGAGTTGGACCCCACGGGAGTCTCCCACTTGGATACGGCATAGCTGGTCAGCTGGATGGCGACATAGTTCATCATCAGGGTGAACAGCGTTTCGTTGGTGCCCCAGCGAGCCTTAAATACGCCGGGAATCAGGCCCCAGACGCCGCCCGCGATCACGGAGACGATCAACATTACCACCAGCAGCGCCGGCGTGGGGAGAGAGCCGCCCAGATAGATCATGCAGGCCGCGGTGGCAATGCCTCCCACCAGAATCTGGCCCTCCGCGCCGATGTTCCAAAATCGCATTTTAAAGGCCGGGGCCAGACCCACGGCGATGCAGAGCATCATCATGGCATCGCGGATAGTGACCCACGCCCGGCGGGAGGTGCCGAAAGCTCCCTCAAACATGGCGCCGTATACCTTCAGGGGGCTGAGATGGACGATGGAGAAAATGACGAGGCCGGAGATCACCAGCGCCAGAACCAGCGCCGCGCCGCGGATGGCCCAGGACTTGCCTCTGGAAATACCGACTCGTTTGGAGACGTGGATGAGGGGCTCGCTATGTTCAGCTACGGGACTGCTCATATGCCTGCCCCTCCTTCCTGAACTGGGTCATCAGCAGACCGATGCCCTCTTTCGTGGCCTCTTCCCGGGGGACGATGCCAGTGACCTGACCGCCACAGAGAACCAGAATCCGGTCGCACAGTTCCAGCAACACGTCCAGATCCTCGCCGACATAGATCACTGCCACGCCCTTGAGCTTTTGCTCGGTCATGAGATTGTAGATCGTATAGGAGGTATTGATATCAAGGCCGCGAACGGCGTAGGCGCTCATGAGAACCGTGGGGTCCATAGAGATCTCGCGGCCCACCAGCACCTTTTGCACGTTGCCGCCGGAGAGTTTCCGAACTTGTGTGTTGATGCTGGGCGTGACGACCTCCAGCTCATCCACAACCGTTTCCGCCAGCTTCTTCGGCTTTTTCCGGTCGGCGAAAATGCCCCGGCCGGTAAGATAGCTGCGCAGGAGCATATTGTCCGTCAAATCCATATTGGCGACCAGCCCCATGCCCAGCCGGTCCTCCGGTACAAAGGACAGGGCCACGCCCATTTTTGAGATGTCCAGCGGACTCTTGCCAATCAGCTCGTGGACATGCTTTCGGTTCTCCAAATTGTCAGCGGGAGCGCCCGGATTCCACTGTTCGTCTTTATAGAGGATATGGCTGCCCGGCTCGCAGACCTGAAGGCCCGCGATGGCCTCCAGCAGCTGCTTCTGACCGGAGCCGGAAATGCCCGCAATGCCAAGAATCTCGCCGCCGCGGGCGGTAAAGCTCACGTCGCTGAGACGGGGAATCCCATCCTTGTCCTTCACGGTCAGATGCTGAATCTCAATGCGCTCCGTCACCTTCACGGCCTTGGGACAGTCGATGTTCAACTCCACGGCCCGGCCCACCATCATGTCGGTGAGCTTCTGGGGATTCGTTTCACAGGTCCACACATCCCCGATGTACTTGCCTTTTCGCAGCACCGCGACCCGGTCGGAAACGTCCATGACCTCGTGAAGCTTATGGGTAATGATGACCAGAGCCTTGCCGTCCGCTTTCATGTTCCGCATGACCGCAAACAGTTTGTCGGTCTCCTGCGGGGTCAGAACGGCGGTGGGTTCGTCTAAAATCAAGATATCCGCGCCCCGGTAAAGGACTTTCACGATCTCCACCGTCTGTTTCTGAGACACGGTCATGTCATAGACTTTCTGGTTGGGGTTAATGTCGAAGCCGTATCGGTCCGCAATCTCCTTGACCTTTAACGCGATGGCCTTGCGGTCCAGCTTACCGCCCTCATTCAGTCCCAAAACGATGTTTTCTGCTGCAGTGAATACATCGACCAGCTTGAAATGCTGATGAATCATGCCGATGCCCAGATCGAACGCATCCTTGGGGGAGCGGATGGTCACGGCCTTTCCATTTACATAGATCTGCCCCTCGTCGGGGTAGTAGATGCCGGAGAGCATATTCATGAGAGTGGTCTTGCCACTTCCGTTCTCTCCCAAAAGAGAGAGAATCTCTCCACGCCGAAGTTCAAGGTCCACCGCGTCGTTGGCGACAACTTTACCAAACTGCTTGGTGACCCGCTTCATCAAAACTGCGCAGGCTGCTTCCAAGAAAGACCATCCTTTCCTGCCAAAAGTGGCTTCAATAATAAGCGGTGCAGGGACGATGCCGGATGGGTTGTACCGGCTCCTGCGAGATAGAATCAGTATAGCATGGTTTACGGGCCTTGTAAATCACAAATCGCTAAAAAAATGTTAGAATTGAATATTTTTTTTTAGGTAAAACAAAAATAATTGTGGAAAGTATGCAAAATAGAAGGCCTTTTTTGGAGGCGCGGACCACAACTGCCGCGAAAACTTGTGTCCCGTGGAAAATTGCGGCGAAAAAAGTTCCCCCGCCGTAAAATGCACGGCGGGGGAACAGAGGTATTTGCAAGCGGCAGCCTCACAGAGAATATCCCGGAGGCAGAGAATCAGTTGAGTTCGGTAATGCCGTCAATCCGCAGAGAGAAGGACGGAGCAGACTGGAAGTAGGACTCGTGATAGTAACCGTCAGCGATGGCCTCGTCCGCGTCATTGATATTATTGCCGTCGGTGTCGGTAGCGAAGGCACTGGTCACAACGCCGTTGCCGTCCACGATGTATCCCATAGAGCCGTCGTTGACTACGTTGCCCTTGACGTCCTTTGCGGGCTGGCAGGTGAATGTGGAGGTGTCGAACACGTGCAGGGAGCCGTCCTTGATGGCGGCGATGGCTGCGTCAACAGCCTCCTGTGTGCCGGAGGCGCAGGCGGAACCCAGCGTGGAGATCATGACGCCGTTTTCGGCGTAGCCGTTGCAGTAATCGGACTTCAGGGTGCCGCCATCCATGGCGGTCTTGATGATCTCCTCATAGGCGACCTCCCAGTTGTTCTGGGGAGAGGTCAGAGCCACATCGGGAGCGACGGACAGCATATCCACGTTGTAACCCACAGAGAAGACGTTGGCGTTACCGCTGTCGTGGGCGGCCTGAACAGCGGAGGGAGCGCCAGTGGAGTCGGCGTGCTGGCCGATGATGACGCAGCCGCGGCTGATCAGGGCCTTGGCGGCCTCGCCCTCGGCGGTGATGTCGAACCAGGAGTTGGTATAGGTCACGTCCATATGAGCGGTGGGAACGATGGAGCGGATGCCCAGGAAGAATGCGGTGTAGCCGGAAACCACTTCCGCATAGGGATAGGCGCCCACATAGCCGATGTACGGATCGGTGACGGCGCCGGAATCCATCATCTCCTTCAGTTTCAGGCCAGCCACAATACCGGAGACATAGCGGGCCTCGTAGATGTTATCGAAGTAGTTGCAGAAGTTAGTGAGCCCCTGAGTCTTGGCGTGAGTGCCGGTGGCGTGGGCAAAGTAAATGTCGGGATACTCCTGCGCGGCCTGCATAATATAAGTCTCATGACCGAAGGAATTGGCAAAGATGACGTTACAGCCCTGCTCCGCCAGATCCACAGCGGCATCGTAGCAGGACTGATCCTCTTTGACGGAATATTTGTAGATCAGATTCGTGGTGGTATCGATGCCCAGCGCCTTGCAGGCGGCCTCGATACCCTGCATGTGCGCGTAGGTGTAACCCTCGTTCTCATCGCCGACCAGAATTGCACCGACCTTGAAATCGCTGCTGCTGGAGGTGTCGCTGCCGGAAGTAGAGGCTGCGGGGGCACTGGTGCTGCTGGAACTGCCGGAGTCGCCGCAGGCGGCCAGGCTCAGGACCATGACGGCTGACAGTAGCAGTGCAAGAAACTTCTTCATTCTGTTATCCTCCTTTTAATGTTTGAAAACCAAAGATGGGATGATTTCCCCATAGTCCATATCATACAGGGTTGACCTTCGAATTTCAATCCAAATTTAAGATTTTTTAAGATTTCACAAATTTATGACCGCATGGTGAGAAAATGTAGAGAAAAGAGCAAAAAAGCAGCCAGAAAAATTTTCACCGGATGCGTACGATTTTTGTGATAGGGGAACCGGCTCACTGCCGAATGGCTGTGCCGGTTTTTCCGGCAATGCCGTCCCCGGCTTTTTCCAGAAGGGTGATGAGAGCTGTCCGGCCCTTTTTGGACTCCGCGAACTTAACGGCGGCCTGGACCTTGGGCAGCATACTGCCGGGGGCAAACTGCCCCTCCTGTTCATACCGCCGGGCTTCGTCGGGAGTCATGGCGTCCAGCCACCTCTGATCGGGCTTTCCAAAATTGACGGCCACTTTCTCAACGGCGGTGAGAATGATAAGGCTGTCGGCATCCAGTTCCTCCGCCAGAAGTTCCGAAGCAAAGTCCTTGTCGATGACTGCACCCGCACCGCGCAGGTGGTTGCCCTCGCGTATGACGGGGATACCGCCGCCGCCGCATGCCACCGCAATCTGACCTGCGTCCGTCATGGCGCGGATGGTCTCGATCTCAATGATGGACACCGGCCTGGGGGACGCGACACAGCGCCGCCAGCCCCGGCCAGCGTCCTCCATGACGGCGTTGCCCCGGCGGCGCATTTCCTCCGCCTCCGCTTCCGTCATAAACGTGCCGATGGGCTTTGTGGGGCGCTGGAAGGCCGGGTCGTCTTTGGCCACCTCGACCTGAGTCAGAACAGTTGCCACCGGTTTGTGCATTCCCCGGTTCAACAGCTCCTCCCGAAGGGAGTTCTGTAGGTCATAGCCGATATAGCCCTGGCTCATTGCGGTGCACACCGACATGGGGGCCATGGGATGGGTGGGGTCTTCCCGGGACAATGTGGTCATGGCGACATTGATCATACCCACTTGGGGCCCGTTGCCGTGGGCGATAACTACCTGATGCCCCTCTTCAATCAGGTCCACAATGGCTTTTGCCGTCTGCTTTACGGCAATCATCTGCTCCGGCAGGGTATTGCCCAGTGCGTTTCCACCCAGAGCGATCACAATTTTTTTCGGCATGAGATTACACCTCAAACAAAATGGTAGCGGCAGTTTAGCCGCAGTACGCATGGACAATAATCCCGCGCGCCCGGCGCATTGCCGGAAACCGGCTCTCAGACCGGTTGGAAATATCAGGACCGGCGGTCCTCCGGTCCTGATATTCAAAGAAACTTAGAACAGCTTGCGCTTGCTGTCCGCAAGGTCCAGAGCCATCAGAGCAGAAACGGGGTCCTTGACCTTGCTCGTCAGGATCATGGCCGCGATGACGTAGGGCTTGTAGCTGGCCTGCTTGTAAAGAGGGACCAGATACCGGTCGAATACGGAGTTGTCCACCTCACCCTCGGGGCAGGAAAGACCGGAGATGTCGGCGGGCAGGCAATGCAGATACAGCGCCTTTCCGTCCTTCGTCTTCTTCATCATCTCCTCGGTGCAGGCCCAGTCCTTGTGCTGGGCGTTCTGGTCCAGAAGCTGCTTTTCAAGCTGGTCGATGCCGGCGCTGTCGCCCGCCTGATAGAGCTTTGTCCGCTGCTCCATGGCGGCGAAGGGGGCCCAGGACTTGGGATAGACGATGTCCGCGCCCTGGAAGGCCTCGTCCATGGTGGAGACCTTCTTGAAGGAGCCTCCGGTAGCCGCGGCGTTCTTCCGGGCAATATCTTCCACCTCGGGCATCACATCGTACCCCTCGGGGTGGGCCAGAACCACGTCCATGCCAAACCGGGTGAACAGGCCAATGACACCCTGAGGAACAGAGAGGGGCTTACCGTAAGAGGGAGAGTAGGCCCAGGTCATAGCGACCTTTTTGCCCTTCAGATTCTCCACGCCGCCGAACTGGTGGATAACGTGCAGCATATCGGCCATACACTGAGTGGGGTGGTCTACATCGCACTGGAGATTTACCAACGTGGGCTGCTGCTCCAGAATACCGTCGCGGTAGCCCTCGGACACGGCATCCATGAAAGTCTTTTGATACTTGTGGCCTTCGCCGATAAACATGTCGTCCCGGATACCGATGACGTCGGCCATAAAGGAGACCATGTTGGCCGTCTCGCGGACGGTTTCGCCGTGGGCGATCTGGGACTTTTTCTCGTCCAGATCCTGCACCTCAAGGCCCAGCAGGTTGCAGGCGGAGGCAAAGGAGAAGCGGGTGCGGGTGGAGTTGTCCCGGAAGATGGAGATGCCAAGGCCGGAATCGAAGATACGGGTGGACTTGTTCCGCTCCCGCAGGTCCCGCAGGGCGTCGGCCACGGTGAAGATCGCCTCCAGCTCCTCGTCGGTCTTATCCCAGGTCCAGTAAAAATCGTTTTTATACATATTGTTGATGTGCAGATGTTCCAGATGCTTGGCAAGCTCGATGGTCTTAGACATAACCATGACTCCTTTTCAGGTTTATTTCTGTTTTGTGGAAAGCGATACTTCTGAATCCAGGCCGGTAAGCTGAAACCGGACTGAATTTCACTTGATATCGTTGTTGGTTTTCCCGCCCCGGTATTCGCACACGTCTTCGCTGCCCTTACCCTTGTAGAGGGAGGGGACGGCGGCGTATACGGCGGCACACTCCACCAGATCTTCTTTCCAGGTGATCTCGTTGGGGGCGTGCGCCTGAGACTCCGCACCGGGGCCAAACCCTACGCAGGGGATTCCGTACCGGCCCTGAATGGAGACACCGTTGGTGGAGAAGGTCCACTTGTCGATCAGGGGTGCCTTGCGCTTTTCGGCGGCCTCAGAAGAGGAGGGACGGCCCACGCGCCGCTCACCGAACATTGCTTTGTGTGCGTCCACCAGCGCCTGAACGTGAGGCGCGGTCTCCTTGTTGATCCAGGTGGGGAAGTAGCACTCGGTCTCATATTTGAGGCCGGTCCACGCGGGACGGTCGTACATGTACATGGAGACCTTCACGTCTTTGGCGTATTTTTTAACGGAGGGGAGATTTTCAATTTCCTTGATGCAGGAGTCCCAGGTCTCGCCCGCGGTCATGCGGCGGTCCAAAGACACGGCACAGCTGTCCGCCACGGCGCAGCGGCTGGGGGAGGTGTAGAAAATCTGGGAGACGGTGACGGTACCGCGGCCCAGGAACTGGGCGTCCTCATAGTGCTCGGGGTTGAACGCCGGATTCAGCATTTTCACAAGGCCTTTGACCTCGTTGGACGGGCCGTCGCCGTTCTCATTCAGGGCGCGGACGTCCTGGAGAATATCGGCCATCTTGAAAATGGCGTTATCGCCCCGCTCCGGGGCGGACCCGTGGCAACTGACGCCATGGACGTCCACCCGGATCTCCATGCGGCCCCGGTGTCCCCGGTAGATTCCACCGTCGGTGGGCTCGGTGGAGACGACGAACTCCGGCGTGATCTTGTCCTCGTTATGTATGTACTGCCAGCAAAGGCCGTCGCAGTCCTCCTCCTGCACCGTGCCGGTGACGAGGATGGTGACGTCGTCGGGGATCAGACCCTGCTCCTTCATGATTTTTGCGCCGTATACGGAGGAGACGATACCGCCCTCCTGGTCGCTGCCGCCCCGGCCGCCGATCTCGGTGTCGGTCTCATAGCCCTCGTAGGGGTCGAACTTCCAGTTTTTCCGGTTGCCGATGCCCACGGTGTCGATGTGGGCGTCATAGGCGATGATCTTTTCGCCGTGCCCCATCCAACCCAGAACGTTTCCCTCGCCGTCGATCTCCACCTTGTCAAAGCCCACTTTTTCCATCTCGGCGGCAATGCGGCGGATAACGCCCTCTTCCTCACAGCTCTCGCTGGGGATGGCAATCAGGTTCCGCAGGAATTTGGTCATATCGGCCTCGTAGCCCTTGGCGGCGGATTTGATTGCATCAAAGTTCATCTTGCGACCTCCTATCAAATATGTCAAAAACACAACCTGGCCTGCGCTGCTATTTTTTTCTATCCTCATCATAGCATAAGAAATAAAGAAGTCAAACAAAAAATGAGAAAACCTAAAAATTTTTTTGAAAATCGGTTGATTTCTGTACAAAATATGGTATGATGAGACTATGAATACGGGGACTTCTGCCCAAAAAGGGCGGTCCCGGAGGAGGGATAGCGCACGGAAAGCGGAAAACTGGAAATGCTCAGGCAGATCGCCGCGGCAATTGCCGCGCAGTTCGGCAGCGACTGTGAGGTGGTGGTCCACGACCTGAGCCGTCACCCGGACCACTGCATTGTTGCCATCGAGAACGGGCACGTCTCCGGACGCAAGGTAGGAGACGGCGCGTCCTATGTGGTAATGGACCAGCTCACACAGGCGGACGCCCAGCCGGAGGACCATCTTTGTTATTTGACCCGCACGCCGGACGGAAAGATTCTGAAATCCTCCACAGTGTATGTCCGGGGCACCCACAAAAAGGTGACTGCCATCCTTTCCATCAACTACGATGTATCAAAGCTGCTTATGGTGGAGGATGCTGTGCGCTCCCTTACCAGCGTCCCCGGCCCACAGCCTGCGGAGCCGGAGAGAATCGTCAACATCAACGACCTTTTGGATGAGCTCATCACCCAGTCGGTTATGCTGGTGGGAAAGCCCGTGGCGCTGATGAACAAGGACGACAAGGTGAAGGCCATCCACTTTCTCAATGAAAACGGCGCGTTCCTCGTCACCAAGTCCGGAGACAAGGTGGCAAAATACTTCGGAATATCCAAATATACCTTATATTCTTACATTGATGATTCAAAAACAGGAGGTAAAGAACTTTGATCGATTTAACAAAAAATACCAGGGGACTGGATCACAACATTGAAAAGGCGAAGGAAAACCGTGTGGTGATCCCAACCTTCGCCCAGATGGAGCATCCCGAGACCATTCCGGAAAAGGTGCAGAGCAAGCTGAAAAGCGTGGGGCTGTGGGACGTAAATCCCCTGAACCTGTTCCGCATCACGTGGAAGAACGAGGCGAAGGAGACCGGCGGACTGTTTCAGGCGGTCCCCAACTACGTGGAGCTGCCCGCATCCCTCACCGGCGTGCCTTGCCGCATCATTGCCATGGCCGGAAAGTGGTTCCCAACCGGCTGCCACAAGGTGGGCGCGTCCTTCGGCTGCCTTGTCCCGCGGCTGGTCACCGGTCAGTTTGACGCCACCTATCACAAGGCTGTCTGGCCCTCCACCGGCAATTACTGCCGCGGCGGTGCGTTCAACTCAAAGCTTCTGGCCTGCGACAGCGTGGCCATTCTGCCCGCCGAGATGAGCAAGGAACGGTTCGAATGGCTCAAGACCATCGCGGGCGAGATCATCGCAACCCCCGGCTGCGAGTCCAACGTCAAGGAGATCTTCGACAAGACTTGGGAGCTGAGGAAAGACCCTCAGTATATGATCTTCAACCAGTTTGAGGAGATGGGCAATCCCCTGTGGCACTATAACGTCACCGGCAACGCCCTTGCCGATCTGTTCGAGGCCGTCAAGCGCCCCGGCGACAGCTTTGCGGGCGCGTGCTTCACCTCCGGCTCTGCCGGAACCATGAGCGCGGGCGATTTGCTGAAGGAGAAGTATCCCCAATTGAAGCTGGCCGTGGGCGAGGCGCTGCAATGCCCCACCATTCTGGAAAACGGCTTCGGCGGACACCGGATCGAGGGCATCGGCGACAAGCACATCCCCTGGATTCACAATGTCAAAAACACCGACATGGCCATCGCCATCGACGATGAGGACTCTCAGCGTCTGCTGCGCCTGTTCAACACGGCGGAGGGCCAGAAGTACATGAAAGAGGAGCTGCACCTGGGCGATGCGCTGATCGAGCAGCTGACGTGGCTGGGCATCTCAGGTATCGCCAACGTCCTTTGCTGCATCAAGATGGCCAAGTATTACGAGCTGACGGAGCATGACGTGGTGGGCACGGTTCTCACCGATTCCGCTGTCATGTACCAAAGCCGCATCGAGGAGCTGAACGAGCAGTACGGCGCATATTCCGAAAAGGATGCCGCTGTGGATCACAATCTGCATATGCTGGGCATGAAGACCGACAATCTGATGGAACTGACCTACGCGGACCGCAAGCGCATCCACAACCTTAAATATTACACATGGGTGGAGCAGCAGGGCCGCACCGTGCAGGACCTGAACGCCCTGTGGTACGACACAGAGAATACATGGGACGCCGTCCATACGCAGGCCGGGGAACTGGATGAGCTCATCAATGAGTTCAACGACGCAACCGGTGTGCTGAAAGCTCTGTAATTCTATAAAATGCGCCTCAGGGCGGGGCCGAAAGCCCCGCCCTGCTGCTTATTGTAACCGGCAGGATTCCTCGCAGATGGATATGTACTCGTCTTCCGCTTTCTGCTGTCCCTGAACCAGATACGCTCTTGCCGCACTGAAGTTCGATGCGTCCAGCGCGTCAATGGCCTCCGACACCGCGTTGAAAAGGGTAGTGTAGTATTTGGGGAGATTCTCCATTGCAATCACCTCTTTTGAGATTGTAACACTAACGTAGCACAATTGCAATGCGACCGGAAAATGCGTATTGTCATACGATATGTATTACAATGTGCTTTGCGAGGTGTGCTATGAAATATTTTCAAATCCCTAAAATTCCGCCTACCACCAATAAAAGTATCCGTTTTCCAAACGATCTGATTGATGAGGTGGAGGAGGCCATCCGGGGAAAGGACTGTACCTTCTCCGCGTTTGTGGTGGAGGCTGTGCGGGTGGCGCTGGAAAATCTGCGGGAGGAAGAGGAGAATCCGGCAAATCTTAATACATAAAGGAGAACCAAGACATGAAAAATGTAAAATACGGCAAGTGTGTCAAGTGCGGCCGTACCTATGAGGCCACGCCGGATTTGACCACCTGTGAATGCGGTGGCATTTTGGACATCGTCTACGATTATGACTATGTCAAGACCCGGCTGACCAGAGAAAAGCTGGCCGCCCGGCGGGATGTGACCATGTGGCGCTATCGGGAGCTGCTGCCCATCGAGGAGACTACGGAAAATACCCCCCTGCGGGTGGGGAACAGCCCGCTTTATGAGGAGCCGCGCCTTGCATCAAGGCTGGGCCTCGGGCGTTTGTGGGTGAAGGACGACGGACAGAACCCAACCGCATCCCTGAAGGACCGGGCTTCCGCCATGGCGGTGGCAAAGGCCCGGGAGGCGGGGGCGAAGGTCATCGCCTGCTCTTCCACCGGCAACGCCGCCTCGTCTCTCGCGGGCAACGCGGCGGCGGCGGGCCTGAAGACCTATATCTTTGTCCCGTCCCGCGCGCCCAAGGGAAAAGTGGCTCAGCTGATGACCTTCGGAGCCACGGTCATCTCCGTGGAGGGCAGCTACGAGGATACCTTTGAGCTTTCCAGGCAGGCCATCGATAAGTGGGGCTGGTACAACCGCAACGCCGCCATTAACCCCTATTTGTCCGAGGGAAAGAAGACGGTCTCTCTGGAGATTATGGAGCAGCTGAACTGGCAGGTGCCGGATTATCTGGCCATCTCCGTGGGCGACGGCTGTACCATTGCGGGCGTCTGGAAGGGCTTGAAGGATCTGTACGCCATCGGCTTTATCGACCGGCTTCCCCGTCTGATCTCCGCACAGGCGGAGGGCTGCTGTCCGCTGAACCGCGCCATTGCGGAGGATAAGCCGTGGCGCCCTATGGAGGAAAACACCCTTGCAGACTCCATCGCTGTGGGCGTGCCCCGGAACGCGGACAAGGCCCTTATGGCCATCCGGGAGTCCAACGGCATCGTGGTCAACGTCTCTGATCAGGAGATCATGGCGGCCCAGAAGCTATTGGGCCGCACCTGCGGCTTGTTCGGTGAGCCCGCGGGCGTCACCGGTACGGCTGGCGTGAAAAAGCTGTGCGAACAGGGAGTTCTGGGAAAGAACGACACGGTGGTGAGCGTGGTCACTGGCAACGGCCTCAAGGATGTGGCCAACGCCATTAAGTCCTGCGGCGAGCCGATCACTATCCCCTCCGACATGGAACGGCTGCTGGGGGCGTTTGTCGAAAGGGGCATTGTGGTGGAGTGACCGGGGCGGGCCATTGACCAAATCAATTCCATCAGGGCGCGGGTGTACCGGGGGAAAAACTCCGGCGCACCCGCGCTTTTACGGATGTCGGACATAACAATCCCGCAATTATAGATTGACAGAAAGTTCGTCGTGGATTATTATTATGCCACACGATATATCGTGACGCGATATAAAAAGGAGGAGAGCCGATGGGAGCCGGAGGACCGATGACCGAGGCAATGTATTATATTCTGTTGACGCTGTCGGTACCCAGCCATGGTTATCAGCTTATGTCGGCGGTTACAAAGGCGTCCTGGGGCCGGGTACGGATGGGGCCGGGGACTTTGTACGGCGTCCTGACCCGGATGGAGAGCGAGAAAATGATCGAGATCGTCAGCGACGACGGGCGGCGGAAGACCTACGCCATCACGGAGTCGGGCCGGGCGGCATTGCGGGCGGAGACGGACCGGCTCCGGGCTATGCTGGACGATCAGGAACGGTGGGAGGAAGAGCGGAAGTGTTTGACAAAGTCGAAAACCCTCAGAAAACTGAACGACTAGTCCGGAAATGGATGTTAGATGACATCTGCGATCTGGACCGCAACGAGAGCTGGCTCAGCGATATGGCGGAGCAGGGCCTGTTTATTGATCATTTCGGATTCTGGTCCTCCGTGTGGTTCAGAAAGGGGACGCCCCGCAGAACCCGCTACCGTATAGATGTGCTGCCCCGAGAGCTGACGGAAGACGAGCTGGCGCTGTATGACGCCTGCGGCTGGCATTACGCGGCCATGGATCAAGAGAGCAACTGGAATCCGGTATACTATTACATTTTCCAGACCGACGAAAACGCCGCCGTGCCGGAGCTGCACACAGATCCCATGGAACAGGCGGAGTCTCTCCGAAAGCTCCGCCGAAGTAGCCGGTGGGATTTTTGGATCAGCGCGGCTATCCCGTTTTTCTGGATCGGCCTATGGGTGTGGCAGGCCCTGTATGCCGCCCGTCGGTTCGACTTTCTGGCAAATGGAAACATCGTATATATTTACTGGTTACTTTTCACCGGATTTGCGGTGGTGGACAGTCTGCGCCGCGGGCGGAGCATCCGGCGGCTCTATAAGCGGCTGGCGGGAGGGGAACCGCTGGATCACCATGCGGACTACCTCGCCGCCCACCGTCGCTACGCCCTGACCGCCTACCTGAGACCGTTGCTGTGGGCTGTGATGATGGCGGTCCTGCTGGTGCAGCTGATCTTCAGTTCGCTGGATCAAGCCCGCCCGCTGCCGGAGGGCGCGCCGGACTTTCCGGCGGTGCGGCTGGCCGAGGTTCACGACGGCTTGGATGGGCCAAACGCGGTCTGTGGAGAGAGTCACCATGAGTGGACATGGGCTGGCGCGGTAGAGGACAGATTGTATGAGTATGCGGATGACCCGGAGACCGGGATGCGGCTGGAGTGGTACACTACCTGCTACCGCCTGCCCTTTGCGAAGACGTCGGCTCTTGCTTTTGACGCCTTGTTGGAGGAGGACTGGTACCGGGGGATTTCGGATGCTTACTGGACAGCCGCCGCCACGCGGGTGGAGACCAATTTGGTGGACGAGGCGTGGGCGGTCGCACCCGGTGCGGAAAACAGCTGGAAGTATGCCCTGTACGTCCGGGATGGGCGGTATATCGTAACGGTCAGCTATTATTCGGACCGCAGCGCCGGAGGGACCGGAGACGCAGCGGTGACGGAGACGTACCGGGACCGGTGTACGGAGAAAATTCTCCCCCTTTTGGCGGCGCGGTTGGAGAAATGACGCGCGGACTTTACGTCCCATGGCAAGCCGTGTTATCATATGAGAAGTCGATTCGCAATTTTCAGTTTGGAGGGTTTTTATGCGTATCATGGCGATTGATTACGGCGACGCCCACACCGGCATTGCCATCTCCGACCCCACCGGCTTTATGGCCGGGACCACCACCGTCATCAATGCCTACCGTCCGGAGCAGGTGGCGGAGGAAGTGAAAAAGCTGTCGGCGGAATACGCCGTGGAAGAGCTTGTCCTGGGCTATCCCAAGAACATGGACGGCTCGCTGGGCCCCCGGGCGGAAAAGGCGGAGGCCATGGCGGCGCTGCTGCGGGAGACCGTGGGACTTCCCGTCATTCTCTGGGACGAGCGGCGGACTACCATCGACGCCCATCGGATTTTGCTGAACAACGGCCAGAACGCCAAGAAGCGGAAGAAGACCGTGGATGCCGTAGCGGCGGCTCTGATTTTGGAGGGATATCTCACATTTAAGAAAAATTCATGAGAAAACTGCAATAATCTTTAAAAAAATAGCAAAAACAGGTTGACTCCCATCCTTGTTTCTGTTAAAATCTTATTTACCTGTGAAAAAGGGCTTAATTGTCATGCGCGTTTTCGCTTTTCGCGCAGGGCAGGCCGCTTTGGAGGGCAGGGAGGCAGTCGGCTTCCCCGGCTCAAGCCGGACAGGAGGCCAATAATAAGGAGGTGCCGTTAGATGCGCGTAAAAGTGACCCTGAGATGCAACGAGTGCAAGCAGAGAAACTACAATACCATGAAGAACAAGAAGAATACCCCGGACAAGATTGAACTGAACAAGTATTGCCCCTTCTGCAAGAAGCACACGCTCCACAGCGAGACCAAGTGATTTGGACCGAACGATAAGAAAGGGCGTGTAGAAATGGCAGAAGAAGCTAAGAAAAAGGATCGAGCCCGCTGGTTCCGGGAAATGAAAAGCGAATTGAAGAAGATCGTCTGGAGCGACCGCAAGACCGTTGTCAAGGATACGGGTACCGTGCTGCTGTGCTCTTTGCTCATCGGCGCGTGTATTTGGATTTTTGATTATGTTCTGGTTAACGGCGTGCAGCTGCTCATCACGTTTTTGACCTAAGGGGCGAGTGATGGCAGAGAGCGCGAAATGGTATGTGATCCATACCTATTCCGGCTATGAGAACGCGGTCAAGACCAGTATTGAGAAGTTTGTGGCCGGTCGAAACATGGAGGACATGATTCTCAGAATCGAGGTTCCTCTGGAGACGGTTACGGAGATCACCGATTCCGGCGCTTCCAAGGAAGTGGAGCGGAAGGTGTTCCCCGGCTATGTGCTGATCAAGATGGTCATGACGGACGATACGTGGCATCTGGTGCGGAATATCCGCGGTGTGACCGGGTTTGTCGGCGAAGCCAGCAACAAGCCCATCCCTCTGACGGAGGAAGAGGTCCTGTCCATGGGTATGGAGAAGCATGAGGTGGAAGTGAAGTATGCCGTGGGCAGCCATGTGAAAATCGTGGACGGCCCCCTGTCCAGCTTTACCGGTATCGTGGAAGAGATCGAACCCGAAAAAAACCGCGTCTCCGTTATGGTCTCCATGTTCGGGCGGGAAACGCCCGTGGAACTGGAGCTGGACCAATTGGAGCTTACGGATTGAGAGTCCGGACAGGCGTCCGGCACAAGTGGGAGGGACTGAAGAGTTCCGCCAAAGGAGGCCGTATGGCCGCCACCACAATTTAAACAGGAGGTGCTACTAAAGTGGCACAGAAAATTACCGGTTATGTAAAACTGCAGATCCCCGCGGGCAAAGCGACTCCCGCGCCTCCCGTCGGCCCCGCTCTGGGCCAGCACGGCGTCAACATCGCCGCATTTACCAAGGAGTTCAACGAGCGCACCAAGAATGACATGGGTATGATTATTCCTGTCGTCATCACGGTGTATGCCGACCGCTCCTTCTCCTTCATCACTAAGACGCCCCCTGCGGCGATCCTGATCAAGAAGGAGTGCAACATTGAAAAGGCCTCCGGCGTGCCCAACAAGAACAAGGTGGCGACCATCTCCAAGGCATCCGTCCAGAAGATTGCTGAGATCAAGATGCGCGACCTGAACGCCGCCAATCTGGACAGCGCCATGAGCATGATCGCCGGCACCGCCCGTTCCATGGGCGTCGTGGTGGGTGACTGATCCGCCCGTTATCGTTTGCGCGGCGCAGATGCCGCATACAGTGGGAGGATAAATTCCGAGAACCACTATGAGGAGGAAATAACATTGTTTAGAGGCAAGAAGTATACCGACAGCGCAAAGCTGATCGATAAAGGCACTTTTTATGAAGCGGCGGAGGGCATGGATCTGGTCTGCAAGAGCGCTACCGCCAAGTTCGACGAGACGGTCGAGCTGCATGTGAAGCTGGGCGTGGACTCCCGGCATGCCGACCAGCAGGTTCGCGGCGCCATCGTTCTGCCCCACGGCACCGGCAAGACCGTCCGCGTGCTGGTTTTCGCCAAAGGCGACAAGGCCGACGCCGCCAGAGAAGCCGGCGCGGATTATGTGGGCGACATGGACATGGTGGAGAAAATCCAGAAGGAAAACTGGTTTGACTTTGACGTGGTCGTTGCCAGCCCCGATATGATGGGCGTTGTTGGCCGCCTCGGTAAGGTGCTGGGTCCCAAGGGCCTGATGCCCTCCCCCAAGGCCGGTACCGTCACGCCGGATGTTGCCAAGGCTGTCAAGGAAGTCAAGGCCGGCAAGATCGAGTACCGTCTGGATAAGACCAACATCATCCACTGCCCCATCGGCAAAGCGTCTTTCGGCCCTGAGAAGCTGACTGAGAACTACAACGCCATCATGGGCGCCATCGTCAAGGCCAAGCCCGCCGCCGCCAAGGGCCAGTATATCCGCAGCTGCGTGGTGGCCTCCACCATGGGCCCCGGCGTGAAGATGAACGCCGCCAAGCTGGTCTGAGACCAAAATTCAATATCTGGCCGCGAATTTGCCTCTTGACAAATTACGACGGTTTGATATAATAAATCGTGCGTTCCAAAGACAGCAGGTGGGGGGATGACCCCGGAAATCCTGCCGAGGGCGGCTTTTTTACAAAGCTCTTCCGTCCCTGTGTCTTTACGGTACAGGGACGGTTTTCTTTTTAGAACGCACCTCGGGGCCTCCCCCGTTTACCGGCGAGAACCGGAGAGCGGAGACGCCCCCCAAAAATCTCTGGAGGTGAAACAAGAATGCCTAACGCAAAAGTCTTGAGTGCAAAGCAGGCGATTGTCACAGAGCTGACCGACAGAATCCAGAAGGCTACCGCCGGTGTCATTGTGGACTATAAGGGTATCACCGTTGAGGAGGATACCGCCCTGCGCAAGGAGTGCCGTGAAAACGGCGTGGATTACGCGGTGGTCAAGAACACCATGCTCCGTTTCGCGTTCAACAACGTCGGATTGAACGAGCTGGATGGTTTGCTGAACGGCACCACTTCTCTGGCTCTGTCCGATGATGTTGTGGCTCCCGCCCGCATCATGAGCAATTGCGCCAAGAAGCTGGAGAACAAGTTCGAAATCAAGGGCGGCTTTATGGACGGCAAGGTGGTCGATCTGGCTACGATCCAGTCCCTGGCGTCTATTCCCGCTCTGCCCGTCCTGCAGGCGCAGGTTCTGGGCACTATGCTGGCTCCCATCACGGGTCTGGCTGTGGTATTGAAGCAGATTGCGGAAAAGAGCGGCGAAGCTGCTCCTGCTGCTGAGGCTGCTCCCGCCGCCGAATAAGCGGCAAACCGTTTCAAAAACTTATAACTTTATTTAGGAGGCTACTACTATGTCTGAGAAAGTTACCGCTATGATCGAAGAGATCAAGGGCCTGACCGTTCTGGAGCTGAGCGAACTGGTACATGCTCTGGAGGAAGAGTTCGGCGTTTCTGCCGCGGCTATGGCTGCTCCCGCTGCTGGCGCTGCCGCTCCCGCTGCTGAGGAGAAGACCTCTTTCGACGTGGTCCTGACCGGTTTTGACGCCGCTGCAAAGATCAAGGTCATCAAGGCTGTCCGCGAGATCACCGAGCAGGGTCTGGCCGAGGCCAAGGCCACGGTCGAGGGTGCTCCTTCCACTCTGAAGGAGGGCGTTTCCAAGGAAGATGCCGAGGCCATGAAGGCGAAGCTGGAGGAAGTCGGCGGCAAGGTCGAGCTGAAGTAAGCTTTGTCCCTCTGCTGTTCTTCGGCCCAAATTGAGCAATTATTCTTTGCTATGCCATAAAAAGGCCCGGGGTAATTTAAATTACCCCGGGCCTTTTTTCGATAGCTTTTCAGAAAATCATTTCAGGAATTCCTGCGGCGTCCCGGTATTGGGAGGGAATACCGCTTCAAAGAGCGTGCGTATAACCCCGGACGGGCTCAGCGATAGAACTCAATCAGCTCCTTAAACAGAGGGAGGCTCCGCTGGATGGTATCGTAAGACACGCAGGTACATAGGCGGAAATACTCCGGACAGCCGAAATCATCGCCCGGAACCACCAGTACGTTTTTCTCCTTAGCGCGGTCGGAAAATGCCTTGGAGCTGCCGCCGGGGGCCTTGACGAACATGTAGAACGCGCCGTTGGCCCTGGGGCAGGTATAGCCAAAGCAGCTCAGCGCGTCGTACAGTGCCTTTCGATTCTTGTCATAGGCGGCAAGATCAGGCCGCTCCGCCGCACAGCGGGCTACCACTCGCTGTTGGAGGGAAGGCGGGCAGACATGGCCCAGAACGCGGGCTGCGCCGGCCACCGCCGCAAAGAGATCTGCACTTTCCTCAGCGCTGTCGGGTACGCAGACGTAACCGATGCGTTCACCGGGCAGGGACAGGGACTTAGAGTAGGAGTAGCATACCACGGTGTTGGGGTAGATACTGGGGACCCAGCTCACCACTGCGCCGTCATATACCAGTTCCCGGTATGGCTCGTCGGAAATCAGGTAGATGGTGTGCCCCACCTGGCGGCTTTTTTCCGTAAGGAGTTTTGCCAATTTCTCCAGAGTCTCCTTCGTGTACACCACACCGGAGGGGTTGTTGGGGGAGTTGATGAGGACCGCCTGTGTGTGTTCGTTGATTCGGGCGGCCATCTCGTCAAAGCGGATTTGGAAATTCTCCATATCCGGCGGCGTAACCACAAATTTTGCACCGTTGTTTTCCAGAAAGGGGCGATACTCGGCAAAGAAGGGTGCCACGCCCACGATCTCCGCGTCCTTCACCGCCAGCGCCCGCACCACGGCGATCAGCGCCGGAGCCGCGCCGCAGGTGAAGAACAGGTTTTCCGGGCGAATGTGAGCGTCATATCGGGCGTTCAGGTCATCTGCCACGGCTTTACGCACACCGGGATAGCCCGCGGCAGAGGTGTAGCCATGGACATCCAGACTGTCTTCCGTGCGCACGATATCCAAAAACGATTCATTCACCAGCGGGGGAGAGGGAATGGAGGGGTTCCCGATGGAAAAGTCGAAGACGTTTTCCTTCCCAACCACGGCGGCCTGCTTCATGCCGTATTCAAACAGCTCCCGGATGCAGGAGCGGGATTGGCCCAGGGCCAGCATTTTTTGAGAGATCATAAATACGTTCCTTCCCGCCTCCACGCAAAGCGCGGCGGCCTGAGTCTGTGATTCCGGGAAAAACAATGACAATAAAATGATGATAACACTTTTTTCGGGAGAAAGAAACCGTTTTCTTTTCCGCCAGACAAAAAACCGGCGTTGGAAGCATTGCCACCAACGCCGGTTTTTAGGGTTGTTGCAAGATAATACCGGGAATCTGTGCTCGCCGCTGTTTCGAAGTTTAAAGACGCCGACCGGCAGGAGAATCGGGGGATGGACGACTCAGGACTTTGAATCGGGAGAGACTGCCATCTCGGCGGCGAATTCCTCTTTCGCCTGCTGGAGAATTTTCCGCGCTGCCTTTGTGGTGAGCTGTGTTTCGTCAAATTCCGCGAACAGGTCCGGACGCCGGGCCATGGTTCGTTTGTAGCTCTCCTTTTTCCGCCAGGCTTCCACTTTTGCGTGGTCGCCGGAGACCAGAATGGAGGGTACCTCCCGCCCATGCCACTCCGCGGGGCGGGAGTACTGGGGGTACTCCAAAAGGCCGTTCCAGTGGGATTCCTCCATGAAGCACTCCTCGTCCGGCAAGACGCCGGGAACCATGCGGCACACCGCGTCGCACACCGCCATGGCGGGAATTTCCCCGCCGGTGAGGACAAAGTCTCCCATGGAAAGCTCCTCATCCACGCACTCGTCCAGAAACCGCTGGTCCACGCCCTCATAGTGGCCGCAGACCAGAATCAGGTGGGCATACCGCACTTTCAGCTCCTTAGCCACTGCTTGGGTGAACACCCGCCCGCAGGGGGACATGTAGATGGTCCGGCCCGGGCCGAAGGTCTGCACCACGTGGTCCCAGCAGCGATACAGCGGGTCCGCCTGCATGATCGCGCCCCGTCCGCCGCCATAGGGATAGTCATCCACCTGCATCTGCTTATTGGTAGTGTATTCCCGAATCTGGTGGGACTGGATGGCGATATGGCCCCGCTCCTGGGCGCGGCCCAGAATGCTGACGTTCAGCATGGCGTCCACCGACTCGGGAAACAGTGTCAGAATGTCAATGCGCATCGGTTTCCATCCCTTTCAGCACATGGACCAGCATCAGGTTGGCGTCCAGATCTGCGGAGACGATAAAGACCTCCGGCACGGCGGGAATCAGATAGGTCTTTTCCCCTTTGACGGTATAGACCTTGCTGGCGGGATAATCCTCCACCAGCGTCAGCTTGCCCAAGTCTTCCCCGGTGTCGGCGTTTTTCACGTTCATGCCCAGAAGTTCGTCGTCAAAGGGGGCAGAGCTGTCCACATCGTCCCGGCGGATGAAGACGGGCCGTTCCTTGTAGGAAAGTGCGGTGTTCATATCGTCCACGCCGGGAAACTTCAACAGTACAAAGCTCTTGTGGACGTGGTTGGCGGTGGGGGTGACGGGGGCCTTTTCTTTGCCGAGATAAAAGGTCTTGAAGCCGGTCAGCCAGGCCGGGTCGAAACCGTGGGGCAACAGCCGCACCTCGCCCCGGATGCCATGGGCGTTGACAATGCGGCCGACTTGGATAAATTCCAGTTTCATTAAGGGAAGTCTCCTTCTTGCGCCATTGGCCATGATTGTGATGGTTTGATTTTATCAATCAGTATAGCCTATTTTGCGCCAATGGGCAAGAGAAATGCGAATCCCGACGCGATAGTGGCCGCTCAATTCTCCTGCGTTCGCCTGTGTGCGATTCTCCGCATTGAACCTTACCAGCTTTTTCAAGAGCGCTCTCAGGATGAGGGAAAACAGGAAGGGCAATGAAAGAGTCTTAAAAATAGAAGAAGGAGGATGCTTACGCATCCTCCTTCTTTTCGTCAGTCCACGATATCAACGGAAACCTTGACGCCAATTCGCTGGGCATAGGAGCGCACGACTGCGCGAATCTCCTTTGCAATGCGACCCTGACGGCCAATGACCTTACCCATGTCGTCGGGGGCGACGCGCAGCTCCAACGTCAGTTCCAGCTCGCCGGGAATTTCCGTGACGGTGACGGCGTCAGGGTTGTCCACGAGGTTTCTGGCGATATAGAGCAGCAAGTCCTTCATAACGTGCCCTCCGGCTTAGAGGACTTCCACTTTTTTCAGCAAAGCCCGCACCGTGTCGGTGGGCTGGGCGCCGGACTTGATCCAAGCCTGGGCGCGCTCCGAGTCAATCTTGATCTCGGCGGGAGAGACGCAGGGGTTATACGTGCCGATTTCCTCGATGAAGCGGCCGTCGCGGGGAGCGCGGGAGTCCGCCACTACAAGACGATAGAAGGGGGCCTTTTTCGCGCCCAGACGGCGCAGTCTGATCTTAACCATGAATGTATACCTCCAAAAAATAATGTTTGTTTTTTTATCTATAAATGCGCCTGCACTTATATACTGTAGAGAGAAATTACTTCTTTTTCCGCTTTTTCTTGCCCGGACCGTGGCCCATTCCGCCAAACCCGGTGAAATGGCCGCGGGAGACCTGCTTTGTCAGCTGCTGCATCATTTCAAACTGCTTCAGAAGCCGGTTGATCTCCACCACCGCGCACCCGCTGCCCGTGGCAATGCGCCGCTTTCGGCTGGCGTTCAAAATGCCGGGGTCCTCCCGTTCCCGGGGCGTCATGGACAATATGATGGCCTCCGTATGGGATAGGGCCTTTTCATCGATGGTGGCGTTTTGGAGCTTGTCGCCTATTCCCGGCAGCATCCCGGCGATCTGGCTCAAGTCGCCCATGCCCCGGAGCTGCTGGAGCTGGTCGTAGTAATCCTCCAGCGTGAAGCGGTTTTTCCGAAGCTTTTCCTGAAGCTTCAGGGCCTGCTTCTCATCGTAATTCTGCTCCGCCTTTTCGATCAGCGTCAGCATATCGCCCATGCCCAAAATGCGGGAGGCCATGCGGTCCGGGTGAAACGGCTCGATCATGTCCAGCTTTTCGCCGGTGCCCGCGAACTTGATGGGCTTTCCGGTGACGGCCCGGATGGAGAGGGCCGCACCGCCTCTGGCGTCGCCGTCCAGCTTGGTGAGCATCACGCCGTCGATCCCCAGCGCCTCGTCGAAGGCGGAGGCGGCGTTCACCGCATCCTGGCCGGTCATGGCGTCCACCACCAGCAGAATATCGTTGGGACGGACGGCGGCCTTCATCCGCCGCAGCTCGTCCATCAAAGCCTCGTCCACATGGAGCCGCCCGGCGGTATCCAGAAGCACCAGGTCATTTCCGTGGTCTCTGGCGTGCCTCAGCGCGTTCTCCGCAATCCGGACCGGGTCGCCTTGCCCTTCGTCGTACACGGGGAGGTCCAGCTGTCCGCCCACGACTTTCAGCTGCTCCACGGCGGCGGGACGATACACGTCGCAGGCCACCAGCAGCGGCCTTTTGCCGTACTGCTTCCGCAGATATCCCGCCAGTTTCGCGCCGTTAGTGGTCTTGCCCGCGCCCTGAAGACCAACCAGCATGATGACGGTGGGCCCGCTGTTGGCCATGATGAGCCTGGAATCCGTGCCGCCCATCAGGCTTGTCAACTCCTCGTTGACGATCTTGACGACCTGCTGCGCGGGAGTCAGGCTGTCCAGTACATCGCTGCCAACGGCCCGCTCCGTGACCTTTGCCACAAAGTCCTTGACCACCTTGTAGCCCACGTCCGCCTCCAGCAGAGCCAGACGAACTTCCCGCATGGCCTCTTTTACGTCATTTTCCGACAGGCGGCCCTTGCCCCGCAGCTTTTTGAAAGCGGCGTTCAGTTTTTCGGTGAGTCCTTCAAATGCCATCGGTTACTCCCTGAGCGCGGCGGCTTCCGCCGCAATGGTGTCCGCCAACTCCGTGAGACGTGTGTCCTCATACTGGCGGTAATTCAGCGACTTGATCTCCTCGGTTGCCGAGACGATGCCGTCCACATGAGTGCGCATCTGCTCGAACCGGCGGATAAGGCTGGTCTTGTCCTCGATCTCCTGCATGATGGCCTCCGCCCGGACGATCACGTCCCGGACGCCCTGACGGGAGATCCCCGCGTTTTCCGCGATCTCCGACAACGAGAGGTCGTCGTTATAGTAGTAGTCGAAGAATTCCTTCTGCCGGTCAGTGAGAAGCTCCCCATAAAAATCGTAGAGCATGGTCATGCGGTAGGTCTGATTTTTCAAAGCAAACTCCCCCTTACCGAATACTTGTAAAGCTATATAACTTTACAACGATATTAAGTTTACAGGAATTCATGCGAAAAGTCAAGGGAAAAGAGAGGAAAATTTCAGGATCCCGGAAAAATATTCGGAGTTACAAGGTTTTTAATTGGCTAGATCGGCAATTTGTGCAAAGACCTGATTTGAAATATGAAACTCTTTCATAGTGGGTTAGCAATATTGTATGATTCGATCAAAATACTGCCGACATATTCAGTATAGTGACGAAAATGCACGAATGTAGTTGCCATCATGGACAAATGTGACTATACTATGAACAACAGAAGCTGACCTGGCAGGAAAAACGGCTTCAAGTATTTGTGGAAACGGGAGGAAAAAGTATGTTGAGTTCATTGTTTATGAGCGCGCTCGGCAGGGAGACCCTTGTCGCGGCGGATGACACCTGGACACTGATGGTGATTCTCTGTGCCGGCGTCGCATTCTCCATCTGGCTGGAGCAGAAATACAACTGGGCTTCCAAAATCTCCGGCGCAATCATCGCGCTGATCATCGCCATGGTGCTTGCCAACGTGGGTGTGATTCCCACCAGCTGCCCGCTCTATGATAATATCGTCTGGGGCATGGTGGTTCCCATGGGCATCCCGCTGCTGCTCCTTCAGTGCAACATTAAAAAGATCTGGAAAGAAACCGGTCGTATGCTGACCATCTTCCTGATTGGCGCCGTTGGTACGGTCGTGGGTGCGTTCCTGGCATACTTCCTGCTGCGCAATCCCTTCGGCGACGCACAGGGGCTTGCCAAGGTGGCTGCGATGATGACCGGCTCCTACATAGGCGGCGGCGTGAACTTTGCCGCTATGGCCTCTCAGTATGCCGCCGGCGATGATCTGACTGCTGCCGCTACGGTGGCAGATAACCTGCTGATGGCCGCCTACTTCTTTGTGCTGATCGCTTTTGCCGGTATGAAATTCTTCCGCAGGAACTACCGGCATCCCCTCATCGACGAGGTTGAGTCCGGCACGACCAATCGTGACGCTGCCCAGACGCAGGCCGCTGCGTTCTGGAGCCGCAAGGATATCTCACTGAAAGACATCGCGATCAATTTTGCCTACTGCATTGCCATCGTATGGTTTTCCAAACTCGTTGCCGGTGGAATAGCTGGTCTTGTGCCCGAAAACCCAAGTGTATTTCATACGTTTGATTCGCTTGGTGTGTTTGGTACTGTGCTTGGTACTGTGCTTAATGTACTTATTGATTTCATCGGTAAATTCTTTGGCAGCCAGTACGTCTGGATCACCACCTTCTCTGTGATCGTCGCCACCTTCATGGATAAGCAGGTTGCAAAGCTGCACGGCTCACAGGAGATCGGTACTTACCTTATCTATCTGTTCCTGTTCGTCATTGGTGTACCCGCGAATATCTACACGGTTGTTACCAAATCTCCGCTGCTGCTGGTGCTCACGGCAATCATGGTCATCGTCAACATGCTGTTCTGCTTCATTGCGGCCAAACTGTTTCACTTTGATCTGGAGGATGCCATCATCGCATCCAACGCCAACATTGGCGGCCCCACCACTGCTGCCGGCATGGCCATTTCTCAGGGATGGGCAAAACTGGTAGGCCCCGCTATGCTGATCGGTACGCTGGGCTATGTCATCGGCAACTACCTCGGTACGGTCGTGGGGATTGTGTTGGGCGCATAATAGAGAAAATAAAGACAAAGAAACACTCCGGCGTGCCTCCGCTGAGGCACGCCGGAACTGCAAAAGAGGGGTTAAACATGTATTTTGACGCACATTCCGATATCTGGACCGATGTAACGACCCGGCGACTGAAGGGTGAGACGGACGTTTTTCACAGGCGCCATCTGGCGCGGCTACACAGCGGCAACGTGGAGGGCAGTATTCTCGTGATTTGGGTGGATCCCCCTTATGATGCCGACTACGCGGCGCGTACCGGGCAAATTATGGACTGCGTCCGGGCCGAAATTGCACAGTCCAAGGATTTTCGCATTGTCCACAACTATGAGGAGATGGTGCAGGCCAGGCATGACGGTATTTTCTATGTGTTTATCGGCGTGGAGGGGATGGCCGCCATCGGCGGCGACGTATCGAAAATCGATGACTATTATGAGTTTGGAGCCCGCCATGCGATTCTGACTTGGAATGAGGCCAATGAGCTTGGTGCCGGGGCTCTGTCCGGGAAAGACTACGGCCTGACGGAGGTCGGGAAGAGGGCCGCCCGCAGGGTGCAGGACAAGGGAATGCTGCTGGACGTGTCCCACCTGAATGAGGCGGGTTTCTGGGATGTGGCAAAGCTGGCCATAAGGCCCTTTATCGCCTCCCACTCCAACTGCAAAGCCCTGTGCGACGTGCCCCGGAATTTGACGGATGAGCAGCTTCGGGCTATTCGGGACGCCGACGGCGTGGTGGGGCTGAACGCATTCAATCTCTTCATTGCCGACGACCCCGCCAAACAGACGGTGGAAACTCTGGCTCGACATGCCGCCCACATGATCGACGTCATGGGCATCGACCACGTCGGCTGCGGCTTCGACTTCTTTGAGTTTCTTGAGAGCGAGGAGACCATGGATACCATGACTTCCACTGGGAGTCCCAGCACCGCGGGGCTGGAGGATTGCTCCAAGATTCCCAACCTCTTTGCCTGCTTTGATAGGCTTGGTATGAGCGGGGAAGAGAAGGAGAAGTTGGCCCGGAAAAATTTCCAACGAGTCATTCAAAGGTGTATGGCGTAAAAAAAAGCGCGGGCGGAGCGTTGTGAACTGCCCCCCAATTGTTAGACAGTATAAAATACTGAATGACAATTGGGGGGCTTTTCTATGCCAAGGGGGATACCGAACAAGGGATACACGGCAGAATTTAAGCAAGAAGTGATTGAAACCATGCAGCGAGAGCATTTGAATTATGTAGAAACGGGCGAACGGTTTCAGATTAGGCACAAAAGGGTTCAGGATTGGGAACGCATTTTCTTAACCTACGGGACAGAGGGTTTTTGCATGGAACGCCGTGGACGCGGAGGTAAAGGTCAACCAGCAAAGCTGCCGGAGAACGTAGAGGAAGACTTACTTGCGGAAGTACAGCGCCTTAGGGCGGAGGATGCATACTTAAAAAACTTGCAAGCCTTGGTTTTGAAAGACGAGCGGCACCAGCACAAAAAGCGTTGGTGATTCAAGGACTGAGGCAAACATTTTCGCTGGATATTCTTCTTGAAATCGCTCAACTTCCGCGCTCAACCTGCTACTACCATACAAAGAGGCTGGCCAGGAGAACAAAGGCCGCTATGGCTATCGCCGAATCACGGCTGCATTTCGGCAACAGGGTTTCGTACTGAACCACAAGACGGTTCATGAAGGAGTTAGGGCTGCTCTGTCGTGTACGGATGAAAAAGCATCGTTCCTACAAGGGTGAAGTGGGTAAAATTGCGTCAAACTTGCTGAACCGGAACTTTGAAGCTGAAAAGCCGAATCAAAAGTGGGTGACGGATGTGACAGAGTTCAATCTGTCTGGACAACGCCGTAATTGAAAATTTCTTTGGGCTGCTTAAAAGCAAACTTCTCTATTTGCAAGAGTTCGTCTCAATGAAGCACTTCAAGCGAGAGTTGGTTGACTATCTTGATTATTACAATAACTGCCGCAGCAAGGTAAAGTTAAAGGGCCTGCCGCCTGCTATTTACAGGCAACAAGCCCTCTTAACCCCTTGACAAAATATTTGTCTAACTTTTCGGGGTCAATTCAAAAGAGCCTGGGGACAGGATATTAGAAAGCGCTGAAAACCGGGGTGGTTCAGAAAAACTTCGGCGTCATAGACCAGAGGGAGACGCAGTCCTCCGGGTGGGTGTTGATATAGACATGGGGGCGGGTGCTGGGGAAATGGATGCTGTCCCCGGGGAAAAGGTCCACTTCCCGGCCGTCCAGCAGGACGGTGAGGGTGCCGGAAATAACATAACCACATTCTTCACCCGCGTGGGAGACGCATTCCCGGTCAAAACAGGCTCCACCCCGCAGCGTCACCAGCACCATATCAAGGGCGCGTTCCGGACTGCCGGATGTGAGAAGTTCATAATCCCGCGCGCCGCTGGCCAGCAGGATGTGCCGGCGTTGACCAGAGTGCAGCAGAACATAGGGCTTTTCATTAGGGGCGGGGAAGAAATAGCTGATATCTGTCTCCAGAGCCTGAGCAATGCGGTAGATGCTCACCACTGTGGGAGAGACTATATCCCGCTCGATCTGACTGATAAGGCCGGTGCTGACCCCGGAACGCTCTGAAAGTGCCGCGATGCTCAGGCACTTTTCCTTACGCAGGCGCCGCAGGCGGCTGCCAATTTCCAAACTCTCCATGCGTCCCCTTTCCTGTTCTCCAATTTGTACCAGTTTATACGACAAAATTGAAAAGGTCAACTCCTAATCCGGAAGTGGGGTGAAAATAGAGTTTGAATTTATGGAGAGAATACAGTATAATACTTAACTGTATTTAATTTGACAGGAAGGAGCCTGAAATTGGAAGCAACCAGAAAAAGGCTGGCGGAGGGGGTCTATTTCACCTACTTACCAGCCCAAAAATTTAAAACCAGCTTGCTGTCCGCCCAGTTCATGACCCCCATCGCGGCAGAGACCGCTGCGGCTCAGGCGCTGCTGCCCGCGGTGCTGCGCCGGGGCACCGTGCGCTATCCCGACATGGGGGCGCTCAGCGCCGGGCTGGACCGGTTGTACGGCGCGGAGATCGATTATACCGTTCGGAAAAAGGGCGAGAGCCAGTGCGTGGGCTTTGTGGCCAGCCTGATCGACGACGCGTTCACGCCGGACGGTGAGAAGCTGCTGGAGCCGGTGGCGGAGCTGCTGGGGCAGATAATCTGTGATCCGGTTACGAAAAACGGCCGGTTTTTGACGGAATATGTGGAAAGCGAGCGGACAAATCTGGTGGATGCCATCCGAAGCATCCTCAACGACAAGCGGGAATATGCCGACCTACGCCTCTTACAGGAGATGTGTGCCGGTGAGCCTTACGGCGTCAGTCGGATTGGTGACGAAAAGACGGCGGAGGCACTGACGGGGGAGAAGGTGTATGAGACGTACGCTGGGCTTCTTGCCTCCGCACCGCTGGAGTTGTTCTACTGTGGCAGCGCCGAGGCGGAGCGGGTGGAGACCGCGCTTTTAAAGGCGCTTTCCACTCTGCCGCGTAAGGCCGTTCGCCCCCTGCCTAGGTCTTCACACCATGCGGTTCGGAAGGAGATCGGGCGCGTTACGGACACCATGGACGTGACCCAGGGAAAGCTGGGTATGGGATTTACCTGCGGCAGTGATGATTTTTCCGCCCTGATCATGGGAAATACCCTGTTCGGCGGCAGCAGCAACTCAAAGCTCTTTATGAACGTGCGGGAAAAGCTGTCCCTGTGCTACTACGCCTCGTCCCTGTTCCACTGGCAAAAGGGCATCATCACTGTGTCCTCCGGCATTGAGTTCCGGAACTTTCAGAAGGCATATGACGAGATCCTGTGCCAGATGAAGGCCGTTCAGGATGGAAAACTGGACGAGTGGGAACTGGAGGGGACCCGCAGCACCCTCTGTAACGCATACGCCACCATCGGGGACTCCCAGAGCAAGCTGGAGAATTTCTGGCTGGGCCGGACGGCTACGGGCCGGGACGAAACGCCGGAGGAGTTGGCGGAGGGCGTGCGCACCGTTTCCCCGGAGCGCATTTACGAGGCCATGAGGACCGTGTCGCTGGACACCGTCTATTTTCTCAAGGGAGAGGGGGCGGCGGAATGAAGAAGGAATCCTATGAGCGCATCGGCGAGACCGTGTACCGGGGGACACTGCCCAACGGCCTGCCGATTAACGTGGTGTCAAAACCGGGGTTTGCCAAGAGCTACGCATTTTTCGCCACCCGGTACGGCGGGATGGATACCCGTTTCTGCCAGAACGGAAAGTGGATGGATACCCCGGCCGGCATCGCCCACTATCTGGAGCACAAGATGTTTGATACCAAGGAGGGCAACGCCCTTCAGGAGCTGGCTAAAAATGGGGCGGAGCCCAACGCCTTCACTTCCAACGCCATGACGGGGTACTATTTCGATTCCACGGAGAAGTTTGAGGAGAACCTGAAGATCCTGCTGTCCTTCGTCTCCGTTCCCTACTTCACCGACGAAAGCGTCGCCAAGGAGCAGGGCATCATCTCCCAGGAGATCCGGATGATCGAGGACAGCCCTGACTGGCAGCTCTATGCCCGGATGATGAGCGCCCTCTATCAGAAGAGCACTGCCAAAACGCACATTGCAGGCAGCGTGGAGAGTATCCGGGAGATTACGGCCAAGACGCTGTATGATTGCCACAAGGCGTTCTATACCCCCGGCAACATGGTATTGACGGTGGTGGGAAACGCGGACCCGGTCCGCGTGGCGGACATCGCCGGCTCCATCCTGCCAAAGGAAAGCGGTCCGGTCATTCCACGGGATCACGGAACGGAGCCGGACGGCGTGGCAGAGCGGGAGACCAGCCGGAAGATGGAGGTCTCCATGCCCCAGTTCCTGCTGGGCTTTAAGTGTAAGCCCGTGGCGGCGGGGGAGGAATACCTTCGCCGGAGCCTGATCGGCAATATGGCCTGCGATCTGCTGCTGGGGGAGTCCAGTCCGCTGTATCTGAAGCTGTACGGGCAGGGGCTCATTAATACCAGTTTCAGCGGAGCCTTTGAGATGATGCCGGACACGGCGTATCTCTACGCCGGAGGCGACAGTCGGAACGTGGAAACCGTTGTGGCGGAAATCAAAAAGGAGGTCCGGCGTCTGGCGGCGGAGGGACTGGACCGCGATTTCTACGAGCGGGTGCGCAAGGCGGCCTACGGGACCATGCTAAGGGGCCTGAACTCCTTTGAGAATATCGCCGTGTCGCTGACGGAGGGGCATTTTGCGGGCTATGACGCACTGCGTTTTCCCCAGGCTTTCGAAAGCGTCTGTGAGGAAGACGTCCTTGCTTTCATCCGGGACGAGCTGACGGAGGAGCACGCGGTCCTGTCCACCATTTTGCCTAAATGAGGTACGGCGAAAGGAAGTTTCTGATTTGACTAATTTGAAAGCACTCAGCGATATGCCCATCGGGTTTCCGGGGCTGTTCGGCGGGTTCGAGATCGACCCGGACCCCGTTGCCATCCACATCGGGCATGGCGTTTACTGGTACGGCATTATTCTGGCCCTGGGTCTGCTGGCGGGGCTGTACCTCTGCATGAAGCAGTCCAAGCGGTTCGGCCTGACGGAGGACAACGTGCTCGACATGATCCTCTGGGCCACACCCTGCTGCATCATCGGTTCCCGTATTTACTATGTTGTCTTTTATCTGGATTTGTACCGCAACGCCGACGGCAGTCTGGACTGGGGCCGGATGCTGGCCATCTGGGACGGCGGCATTGCCATGTACGGCACGGTGATCGTGGGGATTCTGGTGGCATTTATTTACTGCAGGGTAAAAAAGCTAAGATTCACGGCGATGCTCGACCTTTGTGTGATGGGCTTATTTCTGGGCCAGTGTATCGGTCGCTGGGGCAATTTCATGAACCGGGAGGCCTTCGGTATGCAGACCACTCTCCCCTGGCGGATGCAGCTGTGGGTCAGCCAGTATCAGACCATCGAGGTCCACCCCACGTTTTTCTACGAGAGTCTCTGGAATCTGGTGGGGCTTTTGTTGGTGGTGTTCATTGTCAGCAGAGCCCGCCGGTTCGACGGGGAGAACACCTGCTTCTACTTCCTGTGGTATGGCCTTGGCCGCAGCTGGATTGAGGGCTTGCGGACAGACAGCCTGTACCTTTTCGACTGGACATTTTTCGGTCAGCCCATCCGGGTTTCTCAGGCACTGAGCATCGTTCTGGTCATCGGCGCGGCTGCCGTGCTATTCTACAACATTAAGATCAGAAAGCGGGACGGCAGCGATCTATTGGTCAGGCAGGTGGCAGAGCGAGCCGCTCAGGCGGCGGACGCGGAAGTCGCCGTCCTGAAAGAGACGCCGGAGGCGGAAATCTCCGCTGCCGCGGACGCGGTGATGACGGAGGCCTCGGTCCAGGAAACGCCGGAAGCGCCGCATACTCAGGACGAGCTTGAGGAGAGCAAATCCCTCGATGAACACTAGGTTTCACATAGAAAACCGCGCCCCGGAACAACTGTTCCGGGGCGCGGTGTCTCTGCTCACTTTTCGGCTTTTTATTGCGGCAGACGCTGGACGGTACCGTGGGCGCAGTCCACGCTGACCAGCATACCGTCTGATAAAATGCGGGTGGCCCCGCTGGCACCCACAATCACGGGCTTTTCCAGAGTAAGGCCCACGGTGGCGGCGTGACTGTTGGAGCCGGATTCCTCGCTGATAATGGCGGCGCAAATGCGCATGGTGGGAAGCATGTCGTTGGTGGTGAAAGGTACCACCAGCACGCAGCCGGGTCGGGCTTTCTCCGCCACCTCCTCCGGCGTGTGGCATACACACAGGGGGCCGGAGGCCTTTCCGCTACCGATTCCAACGGCGGTGAACAATGAGCCGCCCACCAGATGTACCCGGATCATATTCGTGGTTCCCGGTACGCCCACGGGTACGCCCGCAGTGACCACTACCAGGTTGCCCTGTTCCACCAGACCGGCGGCCTTGGCGGCGTCCACGGCAAATTCCACCAGTTCGTCCGTATTGGAGGCAACAAGCATCAGAATGGGGGTTACACCCCAACTCAGGGCCATCTGGCGCTGGATGTGCTCGTCCAGCAGACAGGCGATCACCTGTGTGGCGGGACGGAAGCGGCTGACAAGGCGCGCAGTGGTTCCCCGCTGGCTGACGGTGATGATCGCGTCGGCTCCCACGTCGGAAGCGGTGGTACAGGCGGCGTGAGCCGTGGCGGCGGCAATGGACAGGTGTCGGCTGCCAGCGGCATTTTTCATCCGCTTGGCGTAGTTAATGTCGGCCTCCGTCCTCAGGGCGATGGCGTCCATGGTCCTCACCGCCTCTACCGGATACTTGCCTGCGGCGGTCTCCCCGGAGAGCATGATGGCGGAGGTGCCGTCATAGATGGCGTTGGCCACGTCGGTGATCTCGGCGCGGGTGGGGCGGGGATTCTCCATCATGGAGTCCAGCATCTGGGTGGCCGTGATGGCGGGTTTCCCCGCGGCGACGCACTGGGCGATAATGTCCTTTTGAATGATGGGAATCTCCGTGAAGTCGATCTCCACGCCCATGTCGCCCCGGGCGACCATGATGCCGTCGGACACGGAGAGAATTTCGGAGAGGTTGTTGACCCCCTCCTGATTCTCAATTTTTGCGATGATTCGAATCGAGGAGTGAACGCTGCTCAAAAGGCGACGGATGTCCATGACGTCGGCGGCGCTGCGGACAAAGCTGGCGGAGATGAAGTCAAAGTCCTGTTCTACGCCGAAGAGAATGTCCTCCTTGTCCTGCTGGCTCAGATACGGCATGGACAGCCGCACGCCCGGGACGTTGACGCCCTTGTGGTTCTTGATGGGGCCGCCGTTTTCCACCTGGCAGCGGATATCCCCGTCCCGGATGTCCAACACGGTGAGGCGGATCAGCCCGTCGTCCAGTAAAATCGCACCGCCTGCCGTCACGTCGCTGGGGAGATCCCGGTAGGTAATGGAACAGATGTGCTCGTTCCCCAGAATCTCCCGGGTGGTGAGGGTAAATTCCTGGCCCTCCTTCAGTTCCACCCTGCCGTCTTTAAAGTCCCGCAGGCGGATCTCAGGGCCCTTTGTGTCCAGCATGGCGGCCACGGGCAGATTCATCTCTCTGCGCAGCTTCTTCACCATGTCCAGCCGCTTTTTGTGTTCCGCATGGCTACCATGGGAAAAATTGAACCGCGCCACATTCAGACCGGACTTCAGCATGGCGCGCAGGGTCTCCTCACGGTCGGTGGCGGGTCCGAGGGTGCAGACGATCTTTGTCTTTCGCATAAAAACCTCCTTATGGTATGGAAGCGAACATTAAAAAAGTATATTCTATTATCATTATAATCGTTTTCTTTTTTGTGACAAGGGGTGATTTTGCATATTTTATAAATTTCATCAGAAGGTGGAGGCAATGCGCCCCAAAACCGGTTCCATGTGGGCCCTTGAAATTTTTGGAGGACACAATATAATTTGATCAGACGGGGAGCAATACGCTTGAAACGACGCGGCGGAGAAGCTACTGAAGTGTTTTCGGGGGGGACGGCCTCATTTATCATGTACAGCACATCACGGGGAGGGACGCGACCTTTTTTATCCCGGGTACGAATGGCGTGAAGATTCATCCAAAGCTGGAGCCGCCGGATAGGGAGTGCGTGATCGTAAAGCATGTGCCCAGCAGCTAGAGCTGAGGGAGGAACTCCGGCGCGCCTCTGTTATGGAGCTGGTGATGTATGCGTGGATACCACCGCGCGGGCAGTAAGAGATGTCGGTTATCCCGTGACTCTGATCTCGGATGCCTGTACCGCCAGAGATTTGGAGTGGGCGGGGGAAGAATTTGGGCAGATGTGGTACAGGCGGTTTATTTTGCCTCCCTGAGCCGAGACTTTGCACAGGTCATGACCTGCACGGAATATTTGGAGTAGCTCCACGCGCTGCACTGAGTTCGGTTTGCGGGTTTTGCCATCGGTTCTTGCAGTGGTATTAAAAATGAGAAACCCGGAGGGACAGAACCTTGTCTGTCTCTCCGGGTCCCGTGCATTGCGGAACTCAGACTGCGTGATGAGCGCTTCGTTCTTCGCCTCTTTGGAACAGCAGCGTGATGCTCCACAGGCCCGCCAGTCCCACCAGCGCGTAGATGATGCGGGAGAGGACCGCCATCTGCCCGCCGCAGAGAAAAGCGACCGTGTCAAAGCCGAACAGGCCGATGCCGCCCCAATTCAGCGCACCGATGATGGTGAGAACCAGGGCGATCTTATCGATAACCATAAAAAACCTCCTAAAACGTATTGCGCGGATTTAGAAACAGTATGTCCCAAAGAGTGTGAGACAATACCCGCAGGGAGAAAATTTTTTCCCGCCCGTTGAATCCGGCGATGGAGTATAGTATACTAAATAATGAATAGGTCGGCGCATGGCGCGCCCGAAAAAATTAAAAAATTGGAAAAGGAGACCTCAAATGAACGAAAAATTCGACCACCTGGGTTTCTATCCTGCGGATATCCTGCTTCCTGAAAACGTGGATATGAATAAATGGGCTGTGGTAGCCTGCGATCAGTTTACCTCCCAGCCGGAATACTGGGCGGCGGTGGAACAGAACGTGGGGGACGCGCCCTCTACCCTTCGCCTGATTCTGCCGGAGGCAAAGCTGAACGACCCCGATGTGGAACGGCGCATTGCGGATATCAATGGGGCCATGAAACGGTATGTGGACGGGGGTGTATTCAGGACTTTGCCCGCGTCTCTCATTTATATGGAGCGTACCCAGTCCGACGGGAAGGTGCGCCACGGTCTGATCGGCATGATTGATCTGGACCAGTATGACTATACCCCCGGCTCCGGCGCGCTGATTCGCGCCACGGAGGGAACCGTCCTCTCCCGTATTCCGCCTCGGGTCAAGGTCCGGCAGGACGCGCCCATCGAACTGCCCCATGTGATGCTGCTGATCGACGACCCGGAAGGGACGGTCATCGAGCCTCTGAGTGCCCAGAGCGGGAAGATGGAACCGCTCTATGATTTCAATTTACAGCAGGGCGGCGGACACCTCACCGGCTGGAAACTGACGCAGGCCCAGATGGACGACACAGCCGACGCATTAACGGCCCTGTGCGCTCCCGCCCAGATGGAGAAGAAGTACGGCATGAAGGATGCCGCACCGCTGCTCTTTGCCGTGGGCGACGGGAACCATTCTCTGGCCACGGCCAAAACCTGCTACGAGAATTTGAAAAAAGTCACGCCGAAGGAGCAGTGGGCTTCTCTGCCGGAGCGGTACGCTCTGGTGGAGGTGGTGAACAACCACGACGACGCGCTGAAATTTGAACCCATCCACCGGGTTTTATTCCATGTGGACCCGGAGAAGGTTCTGGCGGCGTTCAAGGCGTTCTATCCCTCCGCTCATGAGGGCGAGGGCGAGGGCCATACGATTGCCTATACCTACGCCGGACACAGGGGATTTGTCACCGTGCCGGACCCGAAGGTCCAACTGGCGGTGGGCACCCTTCAGGCATTCATCGACGACTATCTGAAAGCCAACGGCGGCGAGGTGGATTACATCCACGGCGACGAGGTGACGGACGAGCTTGGCGAAAAGTCCGGCAACATCGGCTTCAAGCTGCCCGCCATGGGGAAGGAACAGCTGTTCAAGACCGTTATGGCCGACGGCGTCCTGCCCCGCAAGACCTTCTCCATGGGCCATGCGCAGGATAAGCGCTATTATGTGGAGGCACGGGCAATTAAATAACTTGTGCGGTAAAAAACAGCCTTGCGAGGAGAGATTATGCTGACCTTTAACCACTTCAATTTCAACGTGTCCGATTTGGACAAATCCCTGGCGTTTTACAGGGAGGCTCTGGGCCTGAACCCGGTAGGCGAGCGCAAGGATACATCCGACGGCAGCTATATCATCGTTTTTCTGGGAGACGGAAAGACCGGCTTCCGGCTGGAGCTGACCTGGCTCAAAGACCATCCGCAGAAATATGATCTGGGCGAGTGCGAGTTCCATCTGGCCCTGAGAGCGGAGGATTACGCGGCGGAGCACGCCCGCCACGAAAAAATGGGCTGCATCTGCTTTGAGAATCCAAAAATGGGAATCTATTTTATTGAGGACCCGGACGGGTATTGGATTGAAATCATTCCCACCCGGTAAAAAACAGGGACGCAGTGCATTCGCTCTGCGGCGTCCTTTATTTTGCTAAGCTGGGGAGGAGAACTTCTCGACCGGCAAAGCGCGCCCTCTCCGCCTTTTGGCGGAGAGGGCGCGCTTATCGGATCTTATACCGGGCGTCTGCTTAAAACGCGGGGACGACTGCGCCTTTGTAAGTGGAGGTAATGAACTCCCGGGCAGTCTCGGACTGCAGCGCGGACACCAGCGCCACGATGGCGGGATCGTTTTCATGGCCTTCCTTCACGGCGACGATGTTCACATAGGGGGAATTGGCGTCCTCGATGGCCAGAGCATCCTCCACGGGATTAAAGCCGGCCTGAAGCGCATAGTTGCAATTGATGACGGACAAATCGACCTCATTGACGGTGTTGGGAATCATGGCGGCTTCCAATTCCTTGAATATCAGGTTTTTGGGGTTTTCCGCAAGGTCGTTGGGCGTGGATTCCAGATTGGTACTGTCCTTCAGCTTGATGAGTCCCTGCGCTTCCAGCAGCAGCAGCGCGCGTCCTTCGTTGGTGGCGTCGTTGGGGATGGCGATGGTGGCACCGTCGGGCAGGTCTTCCAGAGAGGTGGTCTTGCCCGCGTAAACGCCCATGGGCTCGATGTGGATGCCTCCGGCGCTCACCAGATGGGTGCCGTTCTCAGCGTTGAAGTTGTCAAGATACGGCTGATGCTGGAAGTAGTTGGCGTCCTCGTCCCCCTCCTCCACGGCGGTGTTGGGAACCACATAGTCGCCGTATTCGGCGACCTGCAAATCAATGCCCTGCTCGGCCAGAATGCCCTTCACGGCATTCAGGATTTCAGCGTGGGGCGTGGGAGAAGCGGCGACCTTCAGGGTCACGGTTTCGGTGGGCGTAGAAGCAGCGGCGGAGCCGGATGCGGAAGCGGAACCGGCAGAGCCGGAGGATGCGGGGGCGGAAGTGCCGCAGGCGACAAGAGAGGCGGACAGGCCAAGGGCCAGCGCCAGAGCAAGCAATTTCTTTTTCATCGTTTTTCCTCCATTAATAATAGATAGATGTAGAAGTGTTGTGTAAATTCATATTTCAATGGCCGTGCTTCATGCCGCCGCGCGTCGGCTGGAATACAGGGCCACAAAATAACGTAAAAATTAGTTTTTGAGCTTTGTGCCCCCGGGAATCAAGGTGTCATGCCGGCACTTTGCTGACAGTTGGAGTGCAGAGCAAATGCTTTTATTTCAGGCGCTTGTCGATCTTTGCCGACAGCCAGCTGAAAACGGATTGAATGACCTGTACCAGAATGATGATAAGGACCACCGTGACCAGCATCATGGATGGGGTCCGGCGCTGATAGCCGTATCGAATGGCCAGGTCGCCCAGACCGCCCGCTCCCACCGCGCCGGCAATGGCGGTGTATGCGAGAATCGTGATAATGGAAATGGAGCCGCCCAGCAACAGGGACGGCCGGGCCTCGGGCAGATAGACCTTCCGGATGATCTGGAAGGGGGAAGCGCCCATGGCCTGGGCCGCCTCCACTACGCCCGCGTCCACTTCCGCCAGAGAGGTTTCCACCATCCGGGCGATGAAAGGAGCGGCGGAGATCACCAGTGGAACAATGGCACCCCGGATGCCGATCTTGGTGCCCACCAACAGCTTTGTGAAGTCCATGATGGCCACCATCAGGATGATGAAGGGGAGGGATCGGCCCACATTGATGATCCAGCCCAATACCCGGTTCAGCCACTTGTGGGGCAGAATGCCGTGGGGCTGTGTGATGCTGAGAAGAATGCCCATCGGCAGTCCCAGCGCATAGGCAAAGAACGTGGAAACAATTGTCATGACCAGCGTATCGTGAGTACCCGTGATCAAAAGGGAACCGTACTGTGTCCAAAAGGCGGATGTAAAGATTTCAGCCATAGTATTCGGCCTCCTCCTTTTCGTAAGTCACGTGCTGGCTTTTAAGAAACGCCAACATCTTGTTAACCAGCGCTGGGTCTTTGGGCAGCTCCAGGAGCATCTGACCATGGGCTTTTCCGTCGATGTCCTTCGTGTCGGCGTACCAGATATTCACCGGCGCACCGCTGGTGAGCACCATGCCGGAAACCACCGGCTGGTCGGAGGTATTGCCGTCGAAAGTGATCCGGTACAGTGGACCGTGGATCCGGCTCTTTTCAGAAATGGCGCCTTTGGGGGTAATCAGCTGCCGGGCCTCCGCAGTTTTGGGGTGGTGGAATACGTCCGCCACAACACCCTGCTCCACGATGTGGCTGTCGGCGATAATGGCGACCCGGTCGCAAATCTGCTCCACGACGGTCATCTCGTGAGTGATGACCACCACGGTGACGCCCAGCTTCTCGTTCAGTTTCTTCAGCAGGGCCAGAATGGCCTGGGTGGTGGTGGGGTCCAGAGCGGAGGTGGCCTCGTCGCAGAGAATTACCTTCGGGTCCGTCACCAGCGTCCGGGCGATGGCCACCCGTTGTTTCTGCCCGCCGGAGAGCTGAACGGGATAGGCCTTTTCACGGTTCTCCAGCCCCACCAGCTTTAAAAAGGGGAGGGCCTTTTTCCGGGCCTCGCTCCGGCTCATGCCGGAGAGCTCCAGCGGGAAGCATACATTGTCCAGTGCCGTGCGCTGATCAAGCAGGTTGAAGCTCTGAAAAATCATTCCGATGGACTGGCGGGCTTTCCGCAACTCTCTTTCCGGCAGCTTTGTCAGCTCCGCGCCATTGATCCGGACACTCCCGGAGGTGGGCCGCTCCAGCAGGTTCATGCACCGCACCAGCGTGGATTTCCCCGCGCCGGACAGGCCGATAATACCAAAGATCTCGCCGCTTTCAATGCTCAGACTCACATCAGCCAGCGCTGTGACCGCACTGGCTCCGGGAAAGGTCTTGGTCAGATGCTCAATTGCAATCATGGACACAGCAAAAATGCTCCTTTTTTAATAAATTGGGCAATAAAAAAACGCCCCCGATGCAATGCATCAAGGACGAACGTAAAAACGTCGCGGTACCACCTTGTTTCGCACACTCCCTCACGGAAGCGGCCTTTGAGAGTGCCAGCACACCCCTGCGCTTTGACGGGCGCTCCCGTCGTGACCTGCGCATAAGCGGTCGGCCACGCAACTCCGGAACCATGTTCGGCAAACCCTTCCGTGCCTCTTCTCACCAACCGAGGCTCTCTGCGACGTATCTGTCTGCTTACTCTTTCCTTCATCGTCTTTGCGGTATTCAGTTGTTATCTTAAAGTCTACGAAAATTTCTGCGGTTTGTCAACAGGGAAAACAGCTTATAAAAACACTGAACTTCGAGGGTGAAACTGTATAAAACGACGGAAAATATAAAAGAGAAGGAGAGAAAACGAGAAGAACCGGGAAATCAAATTGCAAATTCAGTGCAAAACTGCTATATTACCTATATTGCATTTATATCGTCTAAAAAAACGGAGGCGGACTGCGTGCGAAAAGAGAACCACAATTTCATTATGCGCTGCCTGCGGGACTTTCTCTGCGGTATCCTGATCGGCGCGGGAGCCATTTTACCCGGTGTGTCCGGCGGAGTGCTGGCGATGGCGTTTGATCTGTACCGTCCGTTTATGGAGTTGCTGACCCACCCGAAAAAGGCGCTCCCAAAATACTGGCGGATTATTCCGGCCCTGGGACTGGGCGGGGCGGTTGGATTTCTGAGTTTTGCCAGAGGTATTTTGGCGGCGCTGAATGTGTCCGCATCGGTGACCACTTGGGCGTTTATCGGTTTGATCGTGGGAACGGTGCCTTCCCTCTACCGCGAAGCGGGGAAGGAGGGACGGAGTCAGGCCTCCTGGGTCAGTCTGTTCCTCTGTGCCGGAGCGATCTTCGCAGGGCTGTTCTATGCCAGCCGTGTCCTCTCCGTTCATCTGGAGCCGAATTTCTGGTCCTTCACGCTCAGCGGGGCGCTGTTTGGCTTGGGCATTGTGGTGCCGGGACTGGCGACGTCCTCAGTGCTGATGGCATTGGATCTCTATGAGCCTATTATGCAGGGGCTGTCGGGTCTGAAGCTCTCCGTCCTGTTTTCCACGTTTCCGGGAATGGTGCTGACGGTGCTGCTTTTGGCGCGGCTGGTAAACTGGGTGTTTCAAAAACACTATTCCATCGCATTTCACGGGATTCTGGGCGTTGTGATCGCCTCTACGCTGGTGATCGTCCCCACAGAATACTCAGGGTGGGAAGAGGTCGCTCTTTCGGCGGTATGCGCTGTGGCGGGTTTTCTGGTGGCCTTCTTCATCAGCAGGCTGGACCGGCGGACGCAGGGCGCGGGGGCTTAAAAAATTAATGAAACGGCGTCCCCACCGGAATTTATCCGGCGGGGACGCCTTGTTTAAGTAATGGCTGATATGTTTATCCGGGACTTTTTCACTAGAACGTAGTCAATTTTTGACAATGGGGAAAGCAGACGGACATACAGCCGCTCCATGGCTGTATGCCATAGGTAGACCACTATGACATATGCTTTATAAGCAAATATTGCACAATAGTCACACGAAATTCGTACTGCGTAATCCAGTACACGCCTTTTGCAGGAAAACTCAAAGCCAGTGCTTCCACTTGAACCACAGGAGCAGCCCCGCGCTGATCAGAACGCTGAGTCCAATGACGGCAGGGTAGCCGTATTTCCATGTCAGCTCCGGCATCCATTGAAAATTCATTCCATACCAGCCCACCAGCAACGTCAGGGGCAGAAACAGCGCTGTGATGACCGTGAACAGACGCATCAGCTCGTTCTGCTGGAGATCGACCTGGGACTGGTACGCCTCCCGCATCTGGGTGACATATTCCCGGAGGCTCAATACGGTCCTGAGAAATCTCTCCGCCCGGTTTTGCAGGTTGGAAAAGTGGCGCTGGGCGTTTCGGGTCAGCAGCTTTTCGTCATCGTCCGCCAGTTTTTCAAAGATCGCCACCAGCTGCTCATAGTATCGCTTGCGGCGCAGTAGCTCCTTTCGATAGCCCACGATGCGGTCCATGTAGTCGTATCTCCCCGTGCGGACTATGGCGCTGTCCTCGTCCTCCGTGATCGTTGCTTCAAAGGTATCCAGAGCGTCCGTGTCAAACTTCAGGAGGTTCGCAAAAAACTGATACAGCGCAGATTCGTTGTCCAGCCCCTCCGGCGCTTCCTCGCGGGCCCGGTTGAGGGAACGGGTGTCCTCGCAAAAGAAGAAAAGGTCCTCTCGGTCCAGATAGATCAATATTTTTTGGGCGCCGGTCTCCGGCGAAGATACGTCGTACCAGTCGAAAGCCAGCAGATAGAAATCCGCAAAGCCCTCAAACGTCTCCGTTTTCCCCTGCCGAAGGTAGTTGAGCACCTTTTCATCCATCTGAGACTGGACCTCCTTCATCTGGTCCAGCAGCATGAGCTTTTGCATAGTCTGCGCCCCTTCTTTCCAGTTACCTGCTTCCTGTCCTGCGGACAGCTTTTTCGATCAGCGCCTGTCCGTCGGGGGAGCGGAGAACTTCCAGCACGGTGGTGCGCAGAGCCCCCTGAAATTTTTTGCTGTTCAAAAACGCGTCAAATATCGCGCCGTCCTCGCTGACAGCCACTTTTTTCGCCGGGCGGGCAGGCGCGGGGGCCGGAGACGGCTCGTCCAGAAACGCGCCGTCCATCCAATCCGACATCTGGGTGCGGTCGTCGCTCTCGCCCCGGAGATAGAAGGCGGAGACACCGAAAAAAGACGCCAGCTTTTGCTGCTGGTCCTGTGTGGGCGTCTGACGGCCGGCTTCAAATTTTTCAACGGCCGTCCGGGGGAGACCCAGCGCGGCGGAGAGCGCCGGGGCACTGACGCCGCGCTCGGCGCGGAGCTGTTGGATACGATGTGCCATTGTGATCATGGGATTGCCTCCTGTTTGTAAAACATGGTTTTATTTTATCACTTTTACCAGACTGTGACAATCATTTTGCCAAATTTACCGCCTGCGGATACCTCAGAGGAAAAAAGACGGCCTAAAAAAGAGGGCGTCCTCCGTGGAGGACGCCCGAGGCAATCGAATGGCTCTCTCAAACTTCTGCCGGGACAAGTGTCGCTTACCAGTACAGCCGAACTTCGTCCGGAAAGTGGACCATGGCCCAGGTTATAAAAAACGCTGCCAGCGCCAGCATTACCAGCACAAAGCACAGGAGCATCCCCAGCCAGTCATATTTAATCCGTCCGCCTTTTTGAGTGGACAGCAGGACCTCCGTCCCCAGCAGGATCAGCACGGCGGGGGAGAGCTTCAGCAACAGCCGGAGATCCAGCGAGGGAAAAAACAGAGCCGCCATCATGGCGATGCCTACAACCACAAGCACAATACCGAAGGTGAATGTCCCCACCCGGCGCTCCCGTCCAAAGACGGTCTTGGATTCCGCGGGAGAAGCCGGGTTCCGCTCAGAGCAGGCATCTGTCAAGTTATTCTCCGTCATGGTCCAGGTCCTCCTCTTCAACGGGCTCGCCGCTTCCGTCTTCGGCTGTCCCACTGTTATGGATCATTCGGGATACCGCTTCGGAGACGGTCCGGTATTCCGGAGAGCCGTCCGGGGCCGCGCCGGAGGGAGCCGGATTTTCCACGGGGGAGGTCTTCGCGTCCGCACAGGAGGACGGTGGGGTGAAGCCGGTGAACCCGTCGTCCGCGGGGTGACTGGGTCCCCGGATGAACCAGATGCCCAGGGCGATTACCAGCAGGAAAATCACCAGCCGGGGCAACTGATAGCTGGCCAGCCAGTAAAAGTCGCAGCCGAAAAGGTTGGACAGAAAGCTGGAGAAATAATTTGCCACCGCCTGCCACAGGCCATACAGCCCCAGAAGCACCAGAGCCCAGCCAATGAGGCTGTGCCGCTTTTCCAGCAGACGGGAAAGCTGCTCCTGGTCCATGTGGGAAAGGCCCAGGGGATAGGTGTCCGGCGCCGCCATTCCGGTTTGCAGCGCGCGGCGAAGGTTATAGGTGTCAAAAAACGAATACAGCCACAATACCGGCAGTGCCAGTGCCAGCTGCCCGAAATAGAGCCAGGTGGCAAGGCCGATGATGAGGGCGAACGTGGACATAATAGATACGCCCCGCTTCATATACCCCTGATACATCTGGCCGCAGCCGGGGATGCAGGCGGAGAGGAACAGCAGAAATGGATTTTTACGGCTCATGATGAAAGCCCTCCTTGAGATTGGAGTGGATTGGTTTGGGATACGGCGGGCCCGCCGCCGAAATCGAACAGTTGGTTGAGCCGGCTCAGCCCGTCGCTGACGGCCCGGTCCAGCTGCTCAATTTTTTCAGAAAAATCACTCTGCCGCTGAGAGTACCGTGCGGTATTTGACAGCGCGGCGGAGCCGGCTACAAGGCCGCCGAAAATGTTGAAGCTCCATAGGCCCGCAGCGATGGCAATGGCGGCGGCGGCGGTGGCATACCGGCTGGTGAGGACCCGGACGGCTCGCTGACGGATGCGCTTCCAGAGGGTGTCCCGACAGGAGCAGGCCGGGGTCAGCAGAGCGTCTTCCGGCAAAAATTCAATGGAGCGCATCAGGCACTCGTCACAGAAATCCAGATGCTCCGCGATCTCCAGCCGCTCCAGCTCCGTCAGCGGGCCGCCGACGGAAAAGGATTTCAGGGCATCGTCCGTCAGATGCCCGTGAGGATTAAACAGTTCCATTGGACGACCTCCTGTTCCACTGTTCCTGAATTTGAAGTTTTCCCCGGGAAATTTGCGTGCGGACGGTTTTCACCGGCCGCCCCAGACGCAGGGCTGTTTCCTCCGGCGAGCACTCCTGCAAAAAATAGAGGATGCAGACTTGGCGGTATGGTTCACGGAGATTCTGAATGATTTCCGTGATTGCCGCCATTTCGCTGTTGGACACGGCCAGTTCCTCCGCGGGCGGTGACAACCCGGGGGGAATGGATTCGTCTCCGGGGAGCAGCGTATGGCGGCTGTAGGAGCTTTGCAGATGGTCCTTTGCCTTGTTGGCGGCGATTCGCGCCAGCCACGGCTTTTCAAATCCCGCCGGACAGCTGTCCCAGTGGGTGTAGGCGGCGAGGAAGGTCTCCTGAGTCAGGTCCTCGGCCGAGGCCTCGTTTTGCACCAGACGGTAACAGACCGTATAGACCAGCCGCTCGTAATTTGCCACCAGCGCGGAAAATTCCTGATTTGTCATGATACTCACGCCGGCGGACACCTCCCTTGCGTCTGATGATAAAACGATGCGGCTCTCCGAAATGCTTCAGCTTTTTAAAAAAACCGCAAAAATTTTATCTGGGATATTATACGGTAAAAATATCATAGCATGGTTCCTGGAGTCACGCCAGACCCGCCGCTTGACGGCAGAGCGGGGAACTGATAAACTGATAAAAAAGCGCACAGCTGCGCGGAAAGAGGGATGGAGCCATTATGCATGAAATGCGGAGAAAGGACCGTCAGGTAACGGATAGGACGGAAATTTATAAGGTCCTGGACGCGTGTGATGTGTGCCGCGTGGGCTTTTGCGACGAGGGAGAGGTCTACATAGTTCCCATGAATTTCGGCTTTGCGGAAAAGAGCGGCAAGCTGACCTTTTATTTTCACTCCGCCGGTCAGGGGCGCAAGGTAGAGCTGTTCCGCAGAGGCGGCAGAGCGGGTTTTGAGATGGACTGCGCCAACCGGCTGGTGCGTGCGGAAAAGGCCTGCGGTTATACGGAGATGTACAAGAGCATCATCGGCACAGGGCGGCCCTATGAGGTCCCGAAGGAGGAGAAGCTGGCGGCCATGAAGACGGTGATGGCTCATTATACCGACGCAGAGCTGGAGTACGACTCCGCGATGATGGAGCGGGTGTGGCTGTTTGCTCTGGAAGTGGAGGAGCTGAGCTGCAAGGAGCATATCTGATGGAGATACGCACCCTGTGCGTGGAGACCGCGCCGCTGGAGGGAATCACCACCTGGCTGTTCCGCCGGACCCACTGCCGCATGTTCGGCGGAGCGGACCGGTATTTCGCGCCTTTTTTTTCTCCGGTGTCGGAGCATATTTTGACAAGGAAAGAACTGCGGGATCTGTCGCCGGAGCACAACGGAGGTGTCCCCACCGTACCGCAGGTGATGACGAAGCGGGCGGAGGACTTTCTCTGGGCGGCGGAGCAGGTGCGGGATCTGGGCTTTGAAGAGGTGAATCTGAACCTTGGCTGCCCCTCCGGAACCGTCACCGCAAAGGGAAAGGGCGCGGGCTTTCTGCTCCGCCCGGATGAGTTGGACGCTTTTTTTGACGCGGTGTTTTCAAGGGCTTGCCTGCCGGTGTCGGTGAAGACCCGGATTGGTTATCACAACGCGGAGGAATTTGGGTGCCTGCTGGGGATTTTCAACCGCTATCCCATCCGGGAGCTGATCGTCCATCCGCGTGTGCGAAGAGAATTCTATAAAGGCCCGGTGCATCTGGACGCACTCGCCGCCGCGCTGGAATCCAGCCGCGCTCCCGTGACCTATAACGGAGATCTGGTGACGCTGGAGGACCTGACTGCATTTTCTAAGAGATTTCCGGAAGTGGATACGGTGATGATCGGACGGGGGATGGTCGCGGACCCGGCGCTGCTGCGGAAGCTTCGGGGCGGCGCGCCTGCCGACCGGGAGGAATTGCGAACCTATACCCAGACGCTGTATCAGGGCTATCGGACGGCATACGGCTGCCCCGGCCCGGCGGCGCAGCGGATGAAGGAGCTGTGGTTCTACCTGATTCATCTGTTTGACAACGGTGAAAAATACGCGAAAAAAATGCGCCGGGTGGGCAATGCGGCGGAATATGAGCATCTGGAGGCGGGTATTTTCGGGGATTTGGATTTGCTGCCGCAGGTCCGCAAGCCTCTGGACGGAACCGGCCCGTCGGCACCGTGAACGGACCGGCCCGCGCGGGCGCGGCCTTCGATGCTGTCGCCGTGGTCCGGTTGGAAAACGCCGGAAGGGAAGGTCCAAATATCTCTATGCATGATTTTTCACAAGCGGGGCACACTGCCGCTGAGGTGATGCGAATGGAACCCAATGAGCTGCCGCTGGGAATGGGAATGGCGCTGGCGCAGGACACCGTCGCCATGGAGAGGTTCGCCTCTTTGCCTGAAGAGGAGAAGCGGGCCGTGATCGACGGTGCCCATGCCGTCCGTTCCAAGGCGGAGATGCAGGCGTATCTGCAAAAGACCCTGAGCGCACAGTGAGGCGCGATAAAAAGAGGCTCCCGCGGACTACTGCCCGCGGGAGCTTCCTACCGTACGGATGATTCAAATTCCGGGTGAACGATGGCGCAGACTATGTAATAATACGCCAAAGACGTCAATGCCTGCAGCCTCCGCAGTGCTCGCAGCAGCCGCCACAGCCGCTGCAGCCTCCCCGGTGCTTCCGGCAGGAACGGACCGCCGCCGCGAGCCAGAACGCAAGTCCCGCTAAAATCAGATATTCCAACATGAAGATCCCTCCTCAGAGCAACAGGGCGATTCGATAGATCACGAATGCCACGACCCACGCGATGACGCACTGTCCTACCGCGACGCCGGTGGCCTTCCAGCCCGAGCCCAACTCCCGCCGAACGGCGGAAATAGCGGCTACGCAGGGCGTATAGAGCAATGTAAAGGTCAGAAAACTGACGGCGGAGACGGGGGAGAACAGCCCCCCCAGTGCCGCGGCCACGTTGCCGGACGCACCGGTGAGGACCCCTAGTGTGGACACCACGGACTCTTTGGCGATGAAGCCGGTGACCAGTGCCGTGGATATGCGCCAGTCTCCAAATCCGAGAGGGGCAAACAGAGGAGCCAGCACCGCTCCCACCAGTGCCAGGAGACTGTCCGCGCTGTCCTCCACCAGATTGAGCCGCGCGTCAAAGGTCTGGAGGAACCAGACGATGATGGTGGCAATAAATATAACGGTAAACGCCCGGGTCATAAAATCCTTCGCCTTGTCCCAGCAGAGGTGCGCCACGCTTTTAAAAGAGGGAAAGCGGTAGTTGGGCAGCTCCATGACAAAGGGGACCGGGTTGCCCCGAAATACGGTATGTCCCATGATCTTTGCCGCCAGAATGCCCACCAGAATGCCCAGCAGGTACAGCGAAAACATCACAAGCCCGCCCTTTCCGGGAAAAAATGCGGCGGCAAACACGCTGTAAATTGGAATTTTCGCAGAGCAGCTCATAAAAGGCGTCAGCAAAATCGTCATCCGCCTGTCCCGCTCGGAGGCCAGCGTCCGGGTGGACATGATGGCGGGAACGGAGCAGCCGAAGCCGATGAGCATGGGTACGATGCTCCGGCCCGAAAGACCGATCTTGCGCAGCAGTTGATCCATGACGAAAGCTACCCGGGCCATATAGCCGGTGTCCTCCAAAATGGAGAGGAAGAAGAACAGCACCACGATGATGGGCAGGAAGGAAAGGACGCTGCCCACCCCGGCGAACACGCCGTCAATCACTAGAGAGTGGACCACCGGGTTCAAGCCGTAATCCGTCAGCGCCCCGTCCACCTGAACGGTCAGCGCGTCGATCCCCGATGCCAGAAGATTCGAGAGAAATGCGCCCACGACGTTGAACGTGAGATAAAAGATGGCCAGCATGATCCCGAAAAAGATGGGCAGCGCCCAGATCCTGTGAGTGACCGCGCGGTCAATTCGCTGGCTTCTGGCCCGCTCCCTTGACTGGCGGCACTTCACCACCGTGTCCCGACACACCCGCTCGATGAAATCATACCGCATGTCGGCCAGGGCTGCATTGCGGTCCATGCCGCGCTCCGTCTCCATCTCCGTGACGCTGTGCTCAATCAGTTCCAGTTCGTTCTGGTCCAGCTCCAGCCGCGCCGCAAAGTCGGGGTCGCCCTCGATCAGCTTCGTGGCGGCAAATCGGACGGGGACGCGGGCGGCCTGGGCGTGGTCTTCAATCTGGTGGGCCACCGCGTGGATGCAGCGGTGAACGGGGCCGGGAGGACAGAAATCCTTGACAGTTGGAAGCGTCTGGTTCCGGGCCGTCTGCACCGCCGCCTTCACAAGCTCCCCCACGCCCTCGTTCTTTACGGCGGAGATGGGGACCACCGGAATACCCAGAGCCTGCGACATGCCCGCAACGTCAATGGTGCCGCCGTTTTTACGTACCTCGTCCATCATGTTCAGCGCCAGTACCATCGGGATCTGCATTTCCATCAATTGCAGCGTCAGATACAGATTCCGCTCGATGTTGGACGCATCCACGATGTTGATGATGCCGTCGGGCCGCTCGTTGAGAATGAAGTCCCTTGTGACGATCTCCTCCGGCGTATAGGGCCGGATGGAGTAGATGCCCGGCAGATCCACCACCGTGCAGTCCTTCTCTCCCCGGATGGAACCGGATTTTTGGTCCACCGTCACACCGGGAAAGTTGCCCACATGCTGGTTGGAGCCGGTGAGCTGGTTGAAAAGCGTGGTCTTTCCGCAATTCTGATTTCCTGCCAGAGCAAAAATCATGGCCCGACCTCCACCTCGATGATCCGGGCATCCTCTTTCCGCAGGGACAGGGTGTATCCGCGTACCTGCAATTCCAGCGGGTCCCCCAGCGGCGCGACCTTCTCGATCCGCACGGCGGTCTTCGGAATCAGACCCATGTCCAGCAGACGGCAGCGCAGAACCCCCTGCCCGCCCACGGCGGTGATAACGGCCTCTTGACCAATGGGTAAGCTGTCCAGTTTCATCGGTATTTCCCCTTTAAAAGTTAGCAGACTCTAACTTGTAAAGTTAGTCTAGCATAACATTGCGCTCCTGTCAAATGCTGAGCCATGCAAAGTTCGGAGAATCCTGTCGATAAAATTTGTAGAAAATATCAAAGGGAATAAAATTTATCAGAGGGCAAAAACGTGCGGGGCCCAAAGGCACCCGCACGCAAAAGTTTAATCGCATCCTCCTTTAATTCCCGCTTTTTTCAAGCTGCACAGTCCAGCGCCGATGGCGGTTGCAAACGTGGCATTTTCGGGAATAATGTAGTGGATGCCGTAAAGATTCTCAAAGATCTGGAAGGTAGGGGACACCTGGTCCAGGGTGGTCATGGAACCGGTGAGGATAACCGTCTTTGTCCCGCAGCAGCGGCAGGCCAGCACCGTCATGGTGCCAATGGCCTGCAGTACCAGATTCACGGTGCCGGCGGCCAGGTCGGCGGGAGTGGCGTCTTCGGCGAGATTGCCAAAGTTGGCGGCGGTCATTTCCGGATTCAAGGTTTTAGCGGACCCTGTGGTAATGTCCGCGATGGTCAGGTCCACATGGCCCAGATCGCCGCTGGCGGCCAGCTTTTTGATCTGGCCAAACCGCTCCATGCCCACCAGCTTGTGGCACAGGCCCCCCAGTGTGCCGCCGCCAATGCCGCTGCCGCAGATATGCTCGACCCTTCCGTCCTTGGCCCAGAGAAAGGCGGTGCCGGTGCCCATGGTTACCACCACGCCCTCCGACTGGCTCGAAAGGGCAAGAGCACCGGTGCCGCTGGCGGTAAACTCATCTACCCGGCAGGTGGGGAGGCCATAGATGTCACCATCCACATAGGACGCGCCCACACCGGTGAGCACCACCCGCTGCACGTCGTTCAGCGACAGCCTGTTGCTGGCAAGATAGTTACCCAACGCCCCAAAAAGAGAGGTGAGCTGATCCTCCGCCCGAATGCGGAGCATAGCCCCCGGCGTTCCCTGTTCGTCCAGCCCCACGATCTTTGTGGTGGAGCCGCCGATGTCAATTCCTAAAATCAAGCCCATAGTGTCAGGCCCCTTTGGTGCCGCGGACGCAGGCAGATCGGTCGGCGTCCGCTGGAATACGGAGTATGGTTGTATCATAGGGGAGGATGGGCGGATTGTCAATCCAAAAATTGACAAATATTTGACAAAAAACGCAGAAAGCGTTGATTTTCCTGAAAAAGAGCGATATAATCAATACAATTACCTCCGTCAAAGACGGAGTACATTTTGAGGTGCGATATGAGTGTCCGCGAGAAACTCAATATGTCCATGCTGTGTGACTTCTACGAGCTGACCATGGGAAACGGTTATCTTGAGGCGGGATTAAAGGACCGCGTGACCTATTTCGACGTATTTTTCCGGGAAGTACCGGACAAGGGCGGCTTTGCTCTGGCCGCCGGACTGGACCAGATCATTGAGTATATTGAAGAACTGCATTTCTCCGAGGAGGATATCCAATACCTCCGGGGTCGAAACCAGTTTTCCGAGGATTTTCTGGACTATCTGAAAAGCTTCAAATTCACCGGCGACCTGTACGCCATTCCGGAGGGGACCCCGGTGTTTCCGCGGGAGCCGCTGGTAACGGTCCGCGCCCCCGCCGTTCAGGCCCAGATTATAGAGACGTTTTTGCTGCTGGCCATAAACCACCAGTGCCTGATCGCCACCAAAGCCAATCGCATTGTCCGGGCCGCCAGGGGCCGCACGGTACTGGAATTCGGCTCCCGCCGTGCCCAGGGGACGGACGGCGCCATCACAGGCGCCCGGGCTGCCTATATCGGCGGGTGCAAGGGAACGGCCTGCACCATCTCCGACCAGCTGTACGGCGTTCCCGCCGGGGGAACTATGGCCCACGCCTGGGTTCAGATGTTCGACAGCCAGTATGAGGCGTTTAAAACTTATTGCCAGCTCTATCCCACCAACGCTACACTTCTCGTGGATACCTATAACACTCTCAAATCCGGCGTACCGGATGCCATTCGAGCCTTCAATGAGGTTCTGCGCCCCATGGGTATTCAGAAATGCGGCATCCGCCTGGACTCCGGCGACATGGCGTATCTGACCCGGGAGGCCCGGAAGATGCTGGACGATGCCGGCTGGCCCGGCTGTCAGATCTCCGTGTCCAATGCACTGGATGAATACCTGATTCAGGATTTGCTGCTTCAGGGGGCCTGTATCGACATGTTCGGCGTGGGTGAGCGGCTGATCACGGCCCGCAGCGAGCCGGTGTTCGGCGGCGTTTATAAGCTGGCGGCCATCGAGGACGACCAGGGCAATGTTATCCCCAAGATCAAGGTCAGCGAGAATGTGAGCAAGATCACCAATCCACACTTTAAAAAGACCTACCGCCTGTATGACCGGGCCACTGGAAAGGCGGAGGCAGACTATATTTGCCTCCACGATGAGGAACTGGACGAGACGAAGCCCCTGGAGCTGTTCGATCCCCAGGCCACATGGAAGCGAAAAACCCTGACGAATTATACCGCGCGGGTATTGCAGGTGCCGATCTATCTGGGCGGAAGGCTGATCTATCAGCAGCCGAACCTCCGGGATATCCAGACCTACTGCGCCCAGCAGGTGGATACCCTGTGGGATGAGGTGAAGCGGTTTGATTATCCCCATAAGTATTATGTTGACCTCTCTCAAAAGCTGTGGGGCATTAAGCAGGAGCTATTGACCAGAAGCAGGTGAGTACGGACATTTTTCGAAAGGGAAGGCGGGAGCGGAGCGCCGCGGAGCAGCAGCGCCATGGATGAAAGGGGAGGAGAAGACTATGCGTCAGGCGAGAGACAGGCAGACACGGGACCAGCGGATTGAACGACGGATCTCCGCCGCGTCCAGCATAGCCATGTGTGTACTGACGGTATTGGCCCAAATCATCGTAACGCTGTTGCTGACGCATTTTCTAGAGAAGAATGTCAATATTGCCTATGCGGCGCTGGAACTGCTGGGCATCATCATGGCCATGGGCGTATTTCTCCGCTCCGGAAGCTCCAGCTATAAGCTTAGCTGGATGTGTCTGCTGTTGGCGCTGCCGGTATCCGGAATGCTGCTGTTTTTCCTGTGGGGCGGTACCCATCAGGCTAAGACCCTGAGTCTGAAGCGGGTCCCGCCTCCCGCGGAGCGGGAGAGCGCCCGTCGGCAGAGCGAATGCAATGTGGCCAAGCTTGCAAAGCAGGACGCGGCTATGGGCCGCGTGGCGGCCTATCTTCAAAAACGGGACTTCTTGCTGTATAAAAACACCGCTGCCAAATACTTTGGCGACGGCATGGAATTTTTTAACGACCTGATCGCTCACATTCAAAAAGCGGAGACCTACATTTTTCTGGAGTATTTCATCATCGCCGAGGGAAAGGTCTGGGACCGGACTTTCGCGGCTTTAAAGGAGCGGGCCGCCGCCGGTGTGGAGGTCCACATTATTTTTGATGATTTCGGGAACCTCACCCGTTTCTCCGATGCCGCGCTTCAGTCCGTTCAGGACGCGGGAATCGAGGTACAGGTCTTTAACCCGGTCCATCGTTATGTAAACCGAATATACTTCAACTACCGGGACCATCGCAAGATTGCGGTGATTGACGGCTACTGGGCCTATACCGGGGGCATCAATCTGGCGGATGAGTACGCAAATCTTTTTGAGCGGTTTGGCCGGTGGAAGGACTCCACAGTGCGGATTGAAGGGGACGGAGCCTGGGGATTTGCGGCGCAGTTTATCCAGATGTGGGAGATGATGGGCGAGACGTTGCCCAACGAGGACGATTACTATCGCGCCCGAATGGACGGGCCGGAGAGCGTTGGGTTTTGTCAGGCGTTCACCGACGGGCCGCTGAATAATCCGGACAATCCGGTGGAGGACACGTTCCTGCAATTGATCACCTCGTCTACCCGCTTTCTCTATATCACCACGCCATATTACGCGGTGGAACCCGCCATGCAGAGGGCGCTTTGTATCGCGGCGGACTCCGGCGTGGACGTGCGGCTGATGGTCCCGGCCACCCCGGATAAGAGGTACGCCTACATGGTGGCGGAGACCTACTGGGGAGAACTGATGGGCCACGGTGTGAAGATTTATAAGTACAGCCCCGGTTTTATTCACTCCAAAAGTGTTTTGGTGGACCGGAAAATGGCTTTGGTGGGCAGTACCAACATGGATTACCGATCCTTCCAGCTTCATTTTGAATGCGCGACGATGCTGTATGATATGCCGGCGGTGGAAGAGCTGTTGGAGGATATGGACAAGATCATGGCGGACAGCGCTCTCTATACGATGGAGGACTGGAAAAAACGGCCTTGGTACCGGCGGGCGTCTGCGTCAATTTTGAAGCTGGGCGCCATCTGGCTCTGACGGCGTCAGGCTGTGCCCTTTCGAGCGGAGCTTCCTTTTCCTCCACAGTTGCTCTGCTGGGCTGCATCAAAGAAAAGAAGAAAGACGCAAGAGAAAAAAGCGCTGATGTGGTGCCCCGCCGTCTTCGCCTTATCGGTGCCGAGCCGCGCTGGTGAGGGGAGAGCTTTGAAAAGTCAGTGCCAAATTTAAACAACCTGATACGTATTGGAGAACAGAGAATGCTAAGAGAACTGACGCCCTGCGAGGTCGCGGAGCGGAGTATTATCAAAAAATACCGCAAGGTACTGTGGAACCCCTTCATCGCGGCGGTAAAGCGATATGAGCTGATCGGGCCGGGAGATAAAATCGCCGTGTGCATTTCCGGCGGAAAGGATTCCATGGTGCTGGCAAAGCTGATGCAGGAACTGCAGCGCCATACGGATCAGCCCTTTGAGCTTGTTTTCATGGTGATGGACCCGGGATACGCTCCGGAGAACCGGCAGTTGATCGAGGAAAACGCCGCCAGACTTGAGATTCCCGTGACGATTTTCAACAGTGATATTTTTGACGTCACGATACAGGCGGACAAGAATCCCTGCTACCTCTGCGCCCGGATGCGTCGGGGGTTCCTCTACGCAAAGGCGCAGGAACTGGGCTGCAACAAGATTGCCCTGGGACACCATTTTTCAGATGTCATTGAGACGACCCTGATGGCCCTGCTGTACGGCGCTCAGCTTCAGGCCATGCCGCCCAAGCTCCACAGCAAGAACTTTCCCGGCATGGAGCTGATCCGTCCGCTGTACTGTGTTCATGAAGACGATATCATCGCCTGGAAGAATTACAACCGTCTGCGGTTCCTGCAGTGTGCTTGCCGGTTTACGGAGGCGCGGGATGCGTCCGACGACGGTGTGGGGCAGAGCAAGCGGCAGGAGATAAAGGTTCTGATCCGGGAATTAAAAAAGACGAATCCCAATGTGGAGAAGTCCATTTTTGCCGCTATTCATGGCGTTCAGCTGGACACCATGGTGGGAGTGAAGTTCCGGGGAAAGGAATACTCGTTTTTGGATTATTACGACCAATAGAGAAAACCGCCCGATGGCGGCGGAGAACCGTGTCTCCACCGCCGTCGGGCGGCTTTTTCGTTGTATACCGAAAGGCGCGTCGATGTTCAGTTTTCCGCGTCCGGATACGGCCCGAAATATCCCTCCGGCTGATTCTTGCTGTCGAACAGGTGATTATAGGCCATGATGCGGTAATTGTTATAAAGCTGTTCCTCGCTCTGGGAGAGAGCACTCTCGTCGGTGTCGCTGAGAAGCGTGCCATCTGGCCTTTCAAAGCCGATGGTGGTGTTCACCGGCAGCGTGTCCAACAGCTTTGCGTGGAGCTGCTCATAGTCGGTCAGCGGGACGCCCGCCAGCTCCATTGTCAGCGTTCCCAACAGATTGGAACTGATGGTCACGTTGTCCTGCTCCGGAATATCGTAGTTGGCCCAGATGAAAAACGGAACCTCGTACTGCTGGAAGACCTCCTCCGTAGTGCGGTCGTCCAGCTTTTTGCCGTACAGCTTTTCATAGAAGTCGTTGCCAAGCGGTGGCTGGTGATCGCCAAAGAAGACAATCATGGTCCGTTCATCGGAGTTTTGATAGTGTTCGATCAACTGCTGGATGGCGTTATCGCTCTCTTTAATAAGGGAGAAATACTGGGCTGCCACGGCGGACGCTCCTTGGCTGCTGCCCGCCAGTTCCACGGATCGCTCCAGATTGTTCCAGCCCTGGGCGTAGCCGCTGTGATTCTGCATGGTGACATTGAACAGGAACAGAGGGCCGTCTGTTTCGTTGGTCAGGCGGTAGAGCTGCTCATAGTCTGAGGCGTCGCTGACATAGTTGCGTATGTACTGGGGGTCCACTACGTCCTCTTTGAACATCTGCCGGTCGAAGCCCATCCATCTGTAAACGGATGTTCGGTTCCAGCCGGAGGAGAGGTAGGGGTGAAATGATACGGTGTGGTAGCCAAGGGCGCTCATCTGAGACACCAAAGTGGGCATTCCCTCATAGCAGTACAGCTGATAGGCCACGGTGGAGGAGGGCAGAAACGCCAGAGAATCCCCGGTCAGGTACTCAAATTCCACGTTGGCGGTGCCGCCGCCGGTAACGGGGGAGACCATCATGCCTTTTACCGTGTTTTTTGTCAGGGAGTGGTAAAAGGGCAGAGGGTCTTCCGTCAGCTCCAGATTGGGAAAGCTGGATTGCAAGTCTGCGAAGGACTCGTTCATGATGACTAGCAGATTCTCTGGAGGCTCTGCATCCGCAGCCGCCCAGCCGGCGGCTGAGTCGGTGGTTCCGTCGGTGACATTCTGCGCGGCGTCGATGGAGTAGCCGTCCGGCGCGGAGACAAAGCTGTACCGCAGAGCGGTCATGAAGTTCAGCAAAAACCCGTTGGCCTGGGTTTTCCACTGCTGTGCCCAGATGCCCACCGTGGGCAGCAGCGGCGTACAGAAAAAGGCATACAGGAATACGGAAATAGCGGCCCAGGAACCGACTACCGTAACCTTTTTCAGCTTCTGCCGCTCCCTGACCTGTTGCGGCGGCAGGGCGAGCAAGAGAAGATATATGGCGAGAATGCCCGCTGCAATCCAGACGTTTTTGTCCGGCGTATAGTCGTAGCTGGTGGCTACGTTGGCGGCGGTGCCCAGAGTCATCAGGTCTATGGGAAAGATGATGCGCCCCCGGAACTCCAGTACATAGTGATTTGCGAGACCCAGAGCAAAGCAGAGAATCATGGCGATCCGCGCTCCGGCCTTGGGGCGCCCCGCCACCATCCGGGCCACCCAGAAGATCAGGTAGTACCACAGAGAGGAAAATAGCAGTTGGGTGCCATTCAGCGCGGAGAAGGGATCGTTTTCATTCAGATACTCCACGCACAGATATGCCGCCCACGGCCCCATCAAAAAGAGAAGCCGGGCGGGGGTTCTGGCGTCGTGCAGAATCCGCCGCAGCCACAGACGTAGACGGGAGGCCTTTTTTGGCTGTACTGCGGTATTCCCTTCGGTGACTGCCGGTTCAGTTTGAGGAACCAGGGTTTTGTTGCTCAAGGAAAAACGCTCCTTTCAGAAAGCGGCAATGGCAGGCGACAAGAAGTCGCCTGCCATGCGGATCAATTGTCTTACTTGTGCAGAATGGGAGACAGTGGCTTATAGATCAAAAAGCACAGCGCTACATTCAGTATACCTTTAAAAAATGTGAAAGGCATATTGAAAGTAACCAGGCAGTCCATAAGGCCGTTAACGGAAGGCCGGATGACCTGATACATCCCAACGATGGTGTCGATGGGCATGAACTGGGCGTAAATGGGATAGGTCAGGTAGTAGTTCACGGGCACAGACAGTGCCGCCATGGCCGCGGCACCGATCAGCGCGCCGAGAAATGCGCCCTTGCGGCTCTTGTGATGGTGGAACTGCTGATAAACAACACCCGCGATCCCCACGAAGATGGCACCCAGCAGGAAGTTGCAAAGTTCACCCACGCCGCCGGTGGAGGTTCGCAGACAGTTGATGACGTTCTTTACAAAGCAGACGGCCACGCCGTACCACGGCCCGATGCTGAACGAGGCCAGCAGAGCGGGGAGCTCCGAGATGTCCAGTTTGATGAACGAGGGCATAAACGGGACGGAGAAATCCACGAACATCAGAACCGTTGACACAGCGCTGAGCATGGCGGCGACCGTGAAACGATGGGTGCGGGACTTTGTGACGGAACGGCGGTTGGACACAGTTTCCAGTTGAGACATAAAAATACACTCCTTTAACTTGCTTGAAAACACCTTAGTACGGAGTCTCCCCAAGGTGAAACAAGCAACAAAGAAGCGCGCCGAAAGCGCGGCTCTGCCGCAAGAATCTTCTTCCATCCAGACTGATACCTCCTGTCTTAGGAGGCTTCACTGTCGGTCCCGGAGTCTCACCGGGTCAACGGACACCCTTTCAGGTGGCCGGTCGCGGACTATACCGCCGGTGGGGAGTCACACCCCGCCCTGAAGACACGTATTCAGTTGCTTTCTGCCAAACAGTATACGACTCCTCAAACAAAAAAGCAAGAGGAAAATATGACCGGAGGGAACAATCCGCTATTTTTCGCAATTTTGAGTTGAAAGCTTAACTTCTGGAGGGATATCATAGAAGTGCAGAGGACAAACACCCCAAAAGTGATAGAATCAAAGGAAGAACAAGGTGGTGTTTGCAATGCGCAAATATGACAAGGAATTCAAAGAAGAAGCGGTCAAGCTGTCCGATGAAATCGGCGTGAAGCAGGCGGCGGCACAGCTGGGCATTTCGTACTACTCTCTGGCGGAGCGGCGGCAAAAGCGAAAGGCATTTGGAGACCACGCCTTCGTCGGCAGCGGCATTCGCCGCGACGCGCCGCTTTCCGAGAACGAGCGCTGGCTGATGAAGGAAATCACGGAACAGCGGAAAGCCAATGAGATTCTCAAGGATGCGCTGGGCTTTTTCGCCAAAGACCGGAAACGGTAAAGCCGGAGCGGTTGTATGAGTACATCACGCTGCGCCGTGAGCGGTTCTGCGTTCATGCCATGTGCCGGGTTGTGAAAGTCAGCGAATCCGGGTACTACCGCTCTTTGCAGTCGGCTGGCAAGCCAAAACCGTGGCAGCTGCTTCTGGTCAAAATACGAGAGATTTACAATGAAAATCCGGACAATGACAATTATGGTGTTGGCCGAATCCTTCTGGCGCTTACGCAGCGCGGTATCGCGATAAGCCGCAGCAGCGTACGGCGGGCCATGAAGCGTGAAGGCCTGCCATCGCGCTCCTCGTCACTCCAACAGTCTGACAAAAGCAGACTTGGCTGCGCAGAAGGCGGAGAACCTGATTCACCGGGATTTTACCGCAGACACCCCTAACCGGAAGTGGCTGACAGATATCACGCAGATCCAGTGTCAGGACGGCAAGCTGTACCTGGCGGCAGTTCTGGACTGTTATAACGGAGAGATCGTCGGTCTTGCCATGGATGACAACATGAAGAAGGAGCTGTGTATCCGGGCTTTCCGGCCTGTCTGCCAGGCGCAGGGAGCCTATGGAATGACCCTGCACAGCGACCGCGGAAACCAATTTACCAGCTCCTCATTTCAAAAGGTGCTGGCGCAATACGGCGCGGTTCAAAGCATGAGCGGCACGGGACACTGCTACGACAACGCCAGAATGGAGAGTTTTTTTGCTACGTTGAAGAAAGAAAAACTCTATCGAATCAGGGCGGAGCAGATGCCCATGGCACAGGTGAAGAGCATCGTGTTCCGGTACATCATGACCTACTATAACCGCCGGCAAATCTACACTGCCAACCCCGGCGGCCTGCCGCCGGCCGCGTATCGTCAGGCCGCCAGAGGCCTGGCCGCATAAGCCGCAGATTTTGGGCGTTCACATTCTGCACGGTTCTTGACTGCTCCACCACATTCTTGCGAGGCCCCTTTTGGTACTATAAAAAGCGTAAGTGTAGGACGCCGACGGGCGTTTCACATTTGCGCTTATTCTTTTACAATAAGGGAAGTAATTGGTCTGGCGTGGCGCTTTATGGAGCGAAGCCTCCGGCAACAAAACTGTCAGCCATCCCTTGTTGTAAACATTCGATTAGGCAGGTTGAAACCCATACGGGCTTTCGTGTAACGAACCAAACTGAATCGCAATAAGTGCAGATGGGATTACAATTACAAAACAATCATTCAGGAGGGTTCAACATGACAAGCGTAGGCATTGATGTATCAAAAGGCAAGAGCACCGTCTGTATTCTCAGGCCATACGGAGAAGTGGTTGCTTCCCCATATGAAATACAGCACACCGAACCGGAGCTTCGTGCATTGGTATCCCATATTCAATCCATAGAAGGAGAAGTCAGAATTGTAATGGAGGCTACTGGAGCATACCATTTGCCGCTGCTTTCCAGTTTCAAAGATGCAGGCATGTTTGTGAGTGTAATCAATCCATTGGCAATGAAAAAGTATGCTTCAACAGCAATACGCAAAGGCAAAACGGATAAATTGGATTCTGTCCGTATCGCGAACTATGGAATTGATCACTGGTTTAAGCTCGCGGACTACACGTTGCCAGATGAGTTATATGCGCAGCTTAGGCTCCTGGGGCGGCAATATGCACACTACATTACAATCCGTATTGAGTGTAAACTGGCCTTGACCGATCTGTTGGACAGGACCATGCCTGGGATAAAAACATTGCTCAGCGGCAAGCGCTCAGAGGAACCAACAAAGGACAAACTTAGTGACTTCGTAGCAGAATACTGGCATTTTGACAACATTACTAAAAAAAGCGAGGTTCAGTTCATCCATAGTTATTGTGCTTGGGCAAAAAAGAAAGGATACCACGCAAGTGAACCCAAGGCGAAAGCAATTTACGCCCTGGCTTGCAATGGTATCCCCACTTTGCCCTCCAGTGCCGCATCGACCAAAATGTTAACGCTGGAAGCCGTGAGAGTCCTGAAAGAAGTGAACAAGACTCTGGAAACCATTTTAACACAAATGCAGGCGCTTGCAATCACTTTGCCTGAATACGATATTGTTCGTGCCATGAACGGTGTGGGCGACGTCTTAGTGCCAAGGCTCATTGCTGAGATTGGCGATGTGCGCTGTTTTCATAGCGGCAGCGCACTGATTGCATTCGCTGGAATTGACTCGCCGCCGTTTCAATCAGGAAGCTTTACGGGTACACGACGTAAAATTTCCAAACGTGGGTCTTCACTGCTTCGGAAAACCGGGTACGAGGTAATGAAATGCCTTAAGACAGTAAAGCCGGCTCAAGACAATGCAGTATATCTTTATATGCTGAAAAAGGAGGCTGAAGGCAAGCCGAAGAAGGTTGCAAAGATTGCTGCCCTCAACAAGTTTCTGCGCATCTATTACGCCCGTGTAAGCGAGGTATACGCAAGCTAAAAAAACCATTATTTCTTAGGCCAGCGGCTCGCCGATGGTCTGCTTTGCTATGCCTAAATTACAATCATATTTTTATTCAGCCTGCCAAGATTTGTCCTTGACTTTTCTTAGCAGGTTTTGTTGCACAAGTTTTGCAACAACGTTAAAATACACGAAACGGTTGAAAATGGAGGAATCCAATTTCAAGGTGTTCTCATGGCTAAATATAAACATTTGACTATTGACGAAAGGCACGATATTGAACAGTGCCTTAATAAGCAAAAATCGTTCAAAGAAATAGGAAGAATGCTGAACCGAGATCCGACGACGATCTCAAAGGAAGTGGTTGGACATATTAAAATCCGAAATGCTGGTGGAAAAAGCCGCGCATTCAATGCCTGTAAAAAGCGGAATGTCTGTAAAAAGGTGCAAAGCGTATGCAAGCCTTGTCATCACCCCTATGCAAGGGGCCTTTTCTGCACACGATGCGGTGAATGCAACAGCACTTGCTCCGAGTTTGAAGAGGAACGCTGTCCGAAACTTAGGCTGCCGCCATATGTGTGTAATGGCTGTAAGCGGATTACCCGCTGTCGGCTTCAAAAACAATATTATTATGGGGATTTTGCCCAGCGGGAGTATGAAGCTGTCCGCAGTGAGAGCCGACAAGGGATTGCGACAGCGCCAGAAGAATTACGGTGGATAGATGCTGTTATTTCCCCACTGATCAAGCAGGGCCAGTCTATTCACCATATCTGTTCCACGCATGCAGATGAGATTATGCTTAACGAGAAGACTATTTACAATTACAATGACCTTCCGCGAAAAGTCCGCTATCGCAGAAGGCAGAAGAAAAACTGATTAAACTGGATAGAGGCTGCTACGCAGGAAGAACCTATCAGGATTTTCAGCGGTATGTGAAAGAGAATCCGGATCTGCCTGTTGTTGAAATGGATAGCGTAGAGGGAAAGCGAAATCACGGGAAAGTATTGCTTACAATATTTTTCCGCAGTTGCAGTGTAATGCTTGCTTTCTTGCGAGATGCCAACACGGCTCGTTCTGTGGCCGACATTATTGACAGCCTTTATAAGAGGCTTGGGCACAAGCTCTACTGCGAATTGTTTCCCATTATACTAACAGACCGGGGAAGTGAGGTCACAAACCCATCCGTAATAGAATGCACAGAATGGGGCGAAATACGAAGCAGAGTATTCAACTGCGACCCGCAGATGGCAGGCCAGAAGGGCGGTATTGAAGTTACACATGAATTCATCCGAAGAGTTCTTCCGAAAGACACACCTTTTGATAAATTGCATCAGTCTGATATAGACCTTATGGTGAACCATATCAATTCTTATACAAGAAAGAAGCTGGGTAACCGGTCCGCATACCAGTTACTTAGCTTTCTTTACGGTGACGATATCTTAGCAAAACTCAACGCCAAATTGATTCTTGCTAATGACAATAATTTGACCCCTAAGCTGCTGAAAAAATAACCAGCGTCCTACCGCTATTTCCAACGTATATGAGCCAAACGAATGGGGTGGAAGTTGCCTTTGCAAAAAGCCGAAGAAAACTTCGACCTCTTGACAAGTTGCGCTCTTTGTGAATAGAAGGCAAAAATACGCATCAAAATTAGCACGAAATCCATTCAATTTGCAGTTATCTTTGGAAAAACGGAACTTACGATTACAAAGTGGAAGTTACCATTACAAAATGGAACTTAACTTTTCAATTCATCCTAGAACAAATTGGACTTTACAAATAAGAACGCTTGTTCTATAATGCTGTATGTTGCCGTTGTAGATTGTAAAAATGAACATCGAATTTTCAGGGAAAAGTAAGGCTTTGACCGGTTGATCACCTTTGCAATAGGAATGTGATGATATTTATTTGGTCACACTTTGCGGGAGGTGAGAAGAACACATGACAATGATTGCATATATGCAGCGAAATGCTGGCGAGTTGGGTTGTGTGGCGAAAATACTTGTCTATGCAAGTGTGTTCAGTGCTTAGTGATGGACGGCCGAAATCTGTTTCTCCGATATAACAACAGTCCATGCCGTCAGTTGAAAAGCCCCCCATATGTCTGCAATGTGTACCAAGAGAAGGTGATGCCATTACATTGCCAATCAAGCAGATACAGTGACAGAGAAACGGTATGCTGCAGCATGGAGGAAAACTCAAAGGAGCGGCCGCTAACACGCATTTATGCAAAGCACAAAGATAAACTGCCGGTATCGCAAAGAACTCTGCATAATACATTGATGCGGGCATGCTGAGCATAGGAAATCTCGACGTACGCAGGAAAGCGGGATATCGTCCAAGAAAAAGATATATCATCTTTCGGATGCTTTCTTGCATCAGAAATGTGGGCAAAATCGAACATAGTTGAGTATAACATCATGCTGATTTTCCTGATGAGGGATGGAAAAGGGACAACGGTTGTAGAGCAGATTGACTGGCTGACAAATTTATTGGGATTGGAAACTTTTTCGGAAGTTGTTTTCTGTCATTCTTACGGACAATGGGAGTAAAGGCAAAAACTTTACATAGAGAGAATTTCAAAAGCTCATGCAGGTGCCACTTGCAGCCGGCAGATGAGGTTAACCTGAATCCCAAATTATTGACATGCAAGACGGAAGATAAAAACATTTCGTATTGAGAAGCGGAAAGTGATCGACATATTTCCACTTGATGGGGCGATGTTCACTTCTGCAAAAAGGGGCGGCATCCTGTCCGCTTCATCATACAAAAAGCTCGGGAAATGTGCCGATTTAGGTATCTTTTTACTCTGAATTTGGCGCTTAAAGTTCAGATTATCTTGGAATTTTGTGAGCTATTTTATACGTTCACTATTTCATTCAATGTACATGCTGATGCATAGTTGCTGCCGCACAAATGCTGTAAAAAATAACTGCCCGCGGTTGTAAGCGGCGGGGTGAAAGGGGGAGCGCGCATGCGGGGAAGACAGTCGGCCTGCTGCTTTAGCGGACATCGCCCGGGAAAGCTGCCGTGGGGGTATGAGGAAAGTGATCCGCGCTGTGAGGACCTGAAGCGGCGGCTTTACGACGCGGTGGAGGCTGCCTACGCCGCGGGGTATTGCCACTTCCTCTGCGGCATGGCACAGGGGTGCGACTTGTATGCCTGTGAGTGTGCTCTGGAGTTGAAGACCCAGCATCCAGAGGTGACGGTAGAGGCGGCGATTCCCTGTCCCACGCAGGCAGACGCCTGGACCGAGGCGGAAAGGACGCGGTATCGGCGGCTATTGGAGCAGTGCGACTATGAGACCATGGTCTCCGCTGCGTACAGTCCCAGCTGTATGCAGCGCCGGGACCGATACATGGTGGACCATGCGTCGCTCCTGATCGCCATGTTTGACGGAAGCTCCGGCGGTACCCGCTACACTATGGAATATGCCATGCGGCAGGGTTTGGATGTGGTGGACCTGCCCATTACGGAGGAAACTCAATGAACGAACTGAAACTGGCCGCCCCGGCAAAGCTGAATCTGACGCTGGATATTCTCCACCGACGGGAGGATGGATATCACGATCTAAAAATGGTGATGACCTCCGTGGACCTGTGCGACTATTTGACGGTACGTCTGCGGGACGACGGAAAGATCCATGTCCGCACCCCCGGCACGGATCTGCCGGTGGGCGAGGATAATCTGGCGGGGAGGGCCGCCCGGACGTTTTTTAAAGAGATCAGGCAGGCGCCGGGGGTGGAGATCACCATTGAAAAGCACATTCCGTCTCAGGCGGGCATGGCCGGTGGCAGTTCCGACGCGGCGGCGGTGTTGCGGGCGCTGCGGGAACTGCTGCGTCCGGATTTGACAGGCCGTGATCTGGAGGCCATGGGGGAGCGGGTCGGCAGCGACGTACCCTACTGTGTCCGGGGCGGCACCGCTCTGGCGGAGGGCCGGGGAGAACGGCTGACGGACTGGCCCGGGGTGCCGCCCTGCCGGATCGTGGTGTGCAAGCCGGAGTTCGGTCTTTCCACGCCGGAGCTGTTCGGACGGGTACAGACGGAAAAGCTGCGCTTCCGCCCGGACCATGCCGCCATGTACGCCGCCCTGCTCAGAGGAGAATTGAGCGGGGTGGCCGCGCAGTTGGTCAATGTGTTTGAGGAGGTACTGACGCCGCGGGAGGCAAAGACAATCCGGGACATCAAGATGCGGCTGTGCCGCTGCGGCGCGGAGAACGCGTTGATGACCGGCTCCGGCCCCACGGTGTTCGGGCTGTTCCAAACCCCCGAAGACGCCCGGAGGGCCTTTGAGGAACTGTGCCCGCTTTACCGGACGTTTTTGACCCGGCCCATACCGGGAGTATGAATTTTGCCGTTTCTGTCTAAACTTTTACCGAGAGGCCATTTGGCCCGTACATCTCCCGCCCTTGGGCGGGAACGGAAAAGGACGGAAACGACATGGAACAAACGAAGGAGCGGCGCATCCACAGGACACGCCGCATTTTGGAAATCGCGCTGGGAATCGGTCTGGCCGCGGCGCTGGTCTGGGGAACGACCGCACTCCACCGCCAGCAGGAGCTGGCGGACCGGGTGGTGCGGCTGCACATTCTGGCAAACTCTGATTCGGAGGAGGACCAGGCCTTGAAGCTGCGGGTGCGGGACAGGATTCTGGACCGTGCCACGGAAATTTTGGAGCAGTCGGAGGACCGGACGGAGGCGGAAGCTGCACTGCGCACCGAGCTGCCGGAGCTTCAGCGTCTTGCGGCGGAGGAAATCGCCGCCCAGGGGTACGACTATCCCGTCACGGCGGAGTTGACCGAGACCACCTTCCCCACCCGGGAATACGATGATTTTACACTCCCGGCGGGAGATTATCTGGCGCTGCAGGTGGTCATTGGTGCCGGAGAGGGACACAACTGGTGGTGTGTGGTGTTTCCACCGTTATGTACCGCCTCGACTACTAATCTGGCCCAAACCGCCATGTCCGCCGGACTGAGCGGCGACGACGTGAAGCTCATTACGGAGGACGGGAGCGGCTATGTGCTGAAATTCAAATCCATTGAGCTCTGGGAAGCGCTGAAAGAAAAATTTTTATGATACGTGGGGAAGCCCGGGAGGGAGAAGACGAAATGAAATATAGAAATTCTCTGTTGGTGGTGAAGGACCTGGAAAGGTCGCTGAAATTCTATCAAAATGTGCTTGGACTGCACAAAATTGCTGATTTTGGAGCCAATATGACACTCACGGGAGGCATTTCCCTTCAGACGCAGGAGAGCTGGCTGGAATTTATTGGACGGAAGCCGTCCGATCTGACTTACGGAGGCAATGTCTCCGAGCTTTATTTTGAGGAGGAGGACTACGACGCCTTCCTGAAGAGACTGGAGGGTGCGGAACTGGTTCACCCGCCGATGGAACACCGCTGGGGACAGCGGGCCGTGCGTCTGTACGACCCGGACCTCCATGTGGTCGAGGTGGCGGAGCCCCTGACAACGGTTGCCTGTCGGTTCCGGGATGCGGGACTGACGGAGGAGGGCATTGCAAAGCGGATGAATGTGCCGCCGGCGATGGTTCGCCGCTTGCTGAAGTGAACGGAGAGAAAGCGCCGCCGGGACGAGAGCCCCGGCGGCGCTTTGCAAATGCAATACTGGGAAACGGATTAGTTGCCCTTTAACTGAAAGCGGTTTACCAGCTCCCGGAGCATCTGAGCTTGGGCGGACAGCTCCTCGCTGGATGCGGCGGTCTCCTCTGCCGTGGCGCTGTTGGTCTGCACCACCCGGGATATCTGTTCAACGCCCTGAGAAACCTGATCGATGGAGTGGGACTGCCTGTCGGAGGCCTGAGCGATCTGGTCCACGGCCTGCGTGACGGATTTGATGTCCGCCACTGTGGAGCGGAGGGAAGCGGCGGTCTCGTCCGCCAGTATGCTTCCGCGCTGAACAGCTTCTGTGGTGGCCTGGATCAGGTTCGTAGTACCCTTGGCGGCCTCGGCGGATTTAGAGGCCAGATTTCGCACCTCATCCGCCACTACCGCGAAGCCACGTCCGGCGTTCCCGGCCCGGGCAGCCTCAATGGCGGCGTTCAGGGCGAGAATGTTGGTCTGGAATGCAATGTCGTCGATAGATTTGATAATCCGGCTGATCTGCTCGGAGCGCTCATTGATGTCGCTCATGGCGGAGATCAGCTGCTGCATGCGCTCATTGCTTTCGGAAACGCGATTTGCCGCGGCATCCACGTCGCCGCTGGTCTTGCGGGAGTCTGCGGCATTGGCACGAACCTGCTGAGACAGATCCTCAATGGTAGCGGACAACTCCTCCACGGAGGAAGCCTGCTCCGTTGCGCCTTGAGAGAGGGTCTGTGCCCCGGCAGAAAGCTGATCCGCACCAACGGAAACCTGATCCGATGCCTGATTGATCTGCGTCATTGTCTGGTTCAGGGAGACGGAGATGTTTTCAAGCGCCTCCTTGATCCGGGTGAACTCGCCCACGTACTCGCGGGTCAGAGTAAAGGTGAGATTTCCCTTGGCTATTTCGCCCAAGACAACCGCGATCTCATTAATATAGCCCACGTAATCGTGGAGCCGGTCCACCGTTTTGCCAAAGTTAGCGGCAAGAGTACCGAACTCGTCGCTGGACCGATGATCCAATTTGGCGGTCAGATCGCCGTCCGCGATACGGCGGGCAACCATGTCCAACTTTTTCACAGGGACTATGATGATTTTACGGGTCAGAATGAAGACCAGCACGGTCATGACCACTATGGCGATGACGGCAATGATGGAGATCAGGGTGGTCAAAGTAGTCAGATCCTGCAAAACCTCCGCCCTGGGGACATAGGACACTGCGATCCACGGGCATCCGGGGACTTGCTGCAGATCCAGACAGATCTTGCCGCCGTTGGACGCGCAGGTCTGGAGGCCGTATGTCCCGCTGCTGATCCATTGGGCTATCTGGGTATAGAGGGGATCGTCGGAATGATCGGTCAGGAGAGTACCCGTCAGAGTGTCATCTTTGTGGCCGATGATCATAGTGGAAGTATTGTCAATCAAAAACGCGCTGCCGGTCTGCTCGATCTGCACCTGCTTCACGATGTCGGAAACGGCGGTCAGCTGAATGTCTGCCGCAGCTACGCCGCGGGTTCCCCCACTCTTATAATGCAGGGCGGCGGATGCGCTGACCACGTTGTTCCCCGTGATTACGTCCAGATAAGCGGAACCGAAAATGAAGCTGTTGGAGAGCAGTCCCTCCTGATACCAGACTCTCTCCTGCGGGACATAGCTGGCGTCGGGGACATAGCTGCTGTGAACAAAGTCCCCTGCGGTGGTGGCGAAATAGATGCCGTCGGGGAAGGCGCTATTGATACCGGCGGTGTGTCGGATATAGGCAAGTTCGTCCTCCGGCGCCATGGACATGTACTCCAGCGTGTCCCGCTCCATATCCAGTGTGGAGGTAATGCCGTTCATCCACGCCTGGACCATGCTGACCACGCTGTTGGTGTTGGCCTCCAACAGAGAGTCACCTTTTTCCAAAAGGATTTTGGAGGTGGCCGACTGGACCGTAATCACGATACCGCCAATTACCACGATAATGATGGGGATCAGGGCGACCAGCAGCTTCGCCTGAATGCCGAAGCCCTTTTTCTCGCCGGGGGCCCTGGCTTGCAAATTTCCAGCGGACTTTTTTTTGTCGGATGCGCTGATGCTTTTGAGATTAAAATTCTTTACAGATTCTTTCTCTTGCAAATTCTTCATCTCTCCTGCGCCCTTTCATGATGAAACATGCCCGCCTATCCATATATGCGCCGTGTTCCCTTCAGGGAGGGTGAGAACGTTGAAAATCACATAGAACGACAGGGCAATTTCAATTTTCTCTGCGCGCCGACCGCAAAAACAGCCCCTCAACCGTTTGTGCGGCAACGGTACGGAATATGGAGACTGCCTACTGACTTTACTTCATTAAGTATAACAGTTTGCGTTTGATTTTGCAAGATAAGTTTGGAAATATTTTCTAATAATGGGAAATGATGTAACCGCTTTTTCAAAGTTGGATACTCAGATGTCGATACTGATGGTTTTGCTCTGCGTGGAATCCGTCCAGTCGCTGGTGTTGATGATCTTGAATTTCAGCTCCACGCCGGTAATATCGTTGATGCTGTTCTCATCCAGTGCGCTCTGAAAGAGCTTGATGTCGCTGTTGGCCTTTTTTCCCGCAGCGACCTCGCAGGAAAAGACGCAGTCGGTCATGAAACCGTTGACAGAGAAGTCCCGTGTCTGCACCATGACGCCCTTACTGGAATTGTTTTCAATCCGCAGATTGATATTGGAGCCGCCCAAGGACGAGGACCCGGCCGTGATGCCCAGATAATAGATTTTCACGTTATCCTGATCGTACAGAAGCTTTTCCGTCGCGGGTGTCTCTTCCTGTTTGGCTTCGGCAGTCTTCAGCACTACAGTGTTGGTATTCCCGTCCCAGGAGACGTCCAGACCCAGCGCCTCGGACAGCGCCCGGACGGGGAGATAATTCGTCCCGTCCAACATGAACGGCTCCACGGCGTTGCCCTTGGCATCTTTCAAATCCAGTTTTTTGCCGTCCAGTGTAACCTGAATGTCCTTATATTCCAGTGTTTTTTGAATGTTTGTCACTGTGGCTCCCGCCATGCAAATGGTGGAGACCAGCAGGAGCGTGGTAAGCACTCCGGCAAAGAACCCCTTAAAACCGCTTCTTTTCATTGTTAAATAACCCCTTTCTTTTCATGGCCTGTGTCTTATGCCTTTAAACACTATGTTTGGACACAGACTGCAAGATACTTATAAATTAATTTTACCACCATGTGGAAAAAAGATCAAATTTTATAATACCGCAAATCAGTACCAATTTAATTTTGCAGACTTATAACCTTTGGAAAATGCAAAGCAGCAGTCCTGACTTTATAAAATCAGGGCTGCTGCTTTGTACGCCTGTCTGTAGCAGAGTTTTCAAAGGCAGCCGCGCAAGGTGCGGCTTTTGTAGGCGATGGATGCATATGCATGGCCGTAAAATCCTGTGCAAAAGTGCGCCATTGGGGTGGTATATGCCGTTAAAGGGCGGCGTTCAACTGCGAGACAAAGGCTTCCATACGGTCGGCGGGGGTGCTCTGAATCTGAAGAAGAAGACGCTGCTTCTGCTGGGGGGTGCAGGTATCGTAGATGCGGGCGGCTTCGGGGTTTTCCCGCAGGAGCGCTCCGAAAGCCATGGCGGAGGATATGCCGCTGTCCATAAAAAATCACCTCTTAAAGCAGTATGCCGCTTCTGGAAAAATTTATACCGGACAGGGTTTGCCCCCGGATGGAAGAATGTCCGTCCGGGGGCTATGGGAAAGAAGAAAAAAGGAGGTAAAAATACAGCGTTTGCTTGGGAAAAGTAAGGAAGAAACGGAAGATTACCAGTTTGCCAGTTTACGGCCCAGCTCCCGGCAGGTTTCCTGTGCTGCATCATCCGGCGCCTCGTTGGCGGTCAGGCCGTTATCGTCGTAAAGATTGGCTCCGGCCTTGTCGCAGCGTTCGCACCAATCACGCATCCACTGGCCGTCTCCCCAGCCGTAGGAGCCAAACAGAGCTATGTTTTTTCCGCTGAGGAACCCTTCAAGCGCTGAGAATGCGGGTTCAAATTCGGATTCCTCCAGTTCCTCACTGCCCATGGCGGGGCAGCCGAAGGCCACGGCGGAAAATTCGGAGAAGCGGGAGGGGGAGAAGTCTCCAGGGGTCATTAAAACGGCTTCGCTGCCGCCCTCCTTCACGCCTTCCGCGATGCAGTTGGCCATAGTTTCCGTATTGCCGGTGCCGCTCCAATAGACGATTGCAATTTTTTTCATATGCTTATACTTCCTTTCTGAAATGAATAACATGAATGGGTCAGGCTGCCACAATCAGGTTCCGGAGAGGGACGCCCCGAGCCAGCAGTTTTAGGTAGATCGTCGTGCATTTATGATAGCGGGAAAACGCGGCCTGCGCCTGTACGGGATCTCCGTATGCCTTCCAGCACCCGGCGCAGGTGAAATTTCGGCCGGCGTGCCGAATGAAGCCCTTTACGTCCTCCAGCGGATAGCCCAGAAATACGCCGATCTCGTGGGGAAATTCCCCTCCGGCTCCCAGACGAAGGGAGAGCTGTTCGAGCATGGAACCGCAGTCACCGGGAAGATAGCCGGTCTCCTTGAGAAAATCCTGCGTTTTTCCGTCGGCCAAAAGCGCGTTTAGTTGTCGTTCCCGATAGACGTAAATCAAAAACGCATCGTCAAGCCGGCAGATTTTCAGGACCTGCATCCGAAGTCCCATGGGTTTCATCGTCTGTTTCCACGCGCGCATTGTCCCGCGGGCGGCATGGCCGTCCCGGGTCTGCCAGCGAAAGAGACTGGCGGGCTTTACCCCGGCCAGCGTTGGTGCACACTGAGCTGCAAGGACTTGCTCAAAGGTGCGTTCCATGGTCGTTTCTCACACCCCTTCTAAATAAATATACGGCAAGGACGTTCTCACAATGTTAGCTATAGCTAACTTCAGAATTAAAAAATCATCCCGGTTGGGCTGGAACCGAGGATGTTAGTTATAACTAACTGAAAAGAAGATTACCAGATCACAGCCGATTTGTCAATAGAAAACGGTGTAAATTTTTTGAGGAGGGGTGACAGGCTGTGCCTAAGCGCCTTGGGTGATAGCGTATTTACCTTTCTGAGCGATTTTTGCGCAGGCGTTTGGAATCGAGAAATTTTTTTGATAGAAAAAATTTGGAGTTTACTGTTGACAAAGCCATCTTTCTTTGTTATACTGACAACTGTTCTGAGCGCCGCATGGTGTTGCAGGGCAATGGTTTGGGGGATTAGCTCAGCTGGGAGAGCGCCTGACTGGCAGTCAGGAGGTCAGCGGTTCGATCCCGCTATTCTCCACCAAGGAAAGCCCTGTAACTGTAATGGTTACAGGGCTTTCCTTATTTTTCTAAATGATTTATTTGGTCGTAATGTGGTCGCAACTGCTACTTTTAGAATCCTCAATCTTCGTGGGGGTCCAGCTTCGCCATCTCCTGATGCAGTTTTCCAATGTCGGCCTGAATATAGATATCACTGGTGACGTCAAAATCCGCGTGGCCAAGAATCTTTGACAAGGTATCGTTGTCGATCCCCAGACTATGCCCCCGCGTGGCCAGCGTATAGCGGCAGCTGTGCGGGTTCATTCGGCGCTGTTCTGTACGAATACCCAGACGCTCCAGCGTCGGATAATAGTCGCGCTTTCGGAAGTTGTTACCGTTAATATTCCCGTCGTATCCGGAGAGGAATAGGTCTCCGGTTGCCCGCTCATAGAAATACTTCACAAACGGCCGTATCACACTCAAAATGGGAACGACGCGGTTCTTCCCGGCCTCCGTCTTCTCTCCTCCGATGAAGACCCAGCGCTGCGTATCTACGCCGCTCATAGGCATGTCCAGCAGCTCCTGAAGTCGGAAACCCGTGTACAAGAAAATAGCAATGATCTTTGATGTCTCATTGACGGCGGCATCAGCCAGCACCAGGTTTATTTCATCTTCCGTAAACACATCCCGCTTCACAGTTTTTTGCTCAGAGAGCGACAAAAACTGAGCGTAATTGCGGTCGATGATATCCAGCTCCATAGCCCGCTGGCAGAGAAGACTATACATGCTGCGAATTTTCTCCTGTGTTGATCTGGAACGGCCCTTCGCAATTTCAGAATCAACTAGCGGCTGGATGGTGGTGGTGATGTCTCGCATTTTTAAGCTCTTGACGGACTCAAATTTTGACCATGCGAGGTCATAGGTCTCCTTGCCTTTGTCTGTCATCTTTGGGTAGTCTTTTTCTTTCCAGATGTCGTAGAGATCTTGAAGCGTGAGGTTGATTGTATCGGCAAGCCGACGCTTGCCGTTGAGTTTATCCAAGAACTGCTGAGCAGCCTCCATGGACGGGAAGTCCCCCATCCTTTTCCCACTTTTCTCCACGCGGTAGGGTTTCCTACGGGGCCTATCGATCATTTTGCGTATACACCCAGTCCCATTAGGGCGTTTTCTGCGCTTTCGTTCCTTGCGAATCAGCACCTTCCCGCAATAGCAGCATAGCGCCGCATCATCCGGTATGTCTCTTTTGCATTTTGGACAGTTCATTGTTCCTCCTGTGGTTAGCGCCGCCCTTCCGGGCGGCGCTTTGGTTTACTGTGCCTTTTTCAATTCGGCGATCTCCTGAGACATGGCTTTGATCACGGACTTCATGAAAGCCATCTCGTCCTCCAGTGCCTCCACACGGTTCTTGGGGGCGAGGGTTGCCAGCAGGTTGGCCTGTCCCTCGGCCAGGGCCTGAAGATGGGGAAGGACGACGTTCTCCTGCGTGACCTCAATCTTTACTACGCGGTCCCGCAGGTCGGATATATCGGTTTTCATGTCAGCCATATCCGTCTGGATGGTTTCAAATAGTTTGGTGTGCTGCTCCAGAATTTCTAAAATCTTTTCTTCGTTGTTCATGTACAAATCCCTTCTGCGCCCGGAAGGGCGACGCTTAATCCTTTAGAGCACTTTCATTTATATAGATAGACGCTGTCACTGGCTCTCAGAATCATCGGGTGCAATAGTAAAATAGTTAAAGCGTCCGTTTCCTATCATTCGATAGCTTAACTTTGTACCATTAACGCTACAGTATGTTTCATAATGATTTGAAGAGGTGTCCATAAGATCTAGGTCATCCAAATCTGTTTCATATGTCTCTGGAGAAATCATGTAGCCCGTAGTACCCAAGAGCAACCCAACGGTCTTTAGCGCATTTTCACGGGTTCCATCCCAGTCATAATGAATTTTTGTAATCAGTCCATCATCATTCGTTGTTATAGCCAAACACAAGTATAAGGAATCAATATCAATTCCTTGGTCAGAGTTTTCAAATTCCGGGATTGAAAGATACCGACTGTCATGCTGACTTTCCACCGCTTCATTTAACGTGTCTATGTATTCTTCCGGAGTTATATTATACGCGTTATCTGAGATGTACATAAGGGGCTTGTTTCCAGACCCGCAAGCCGCCAGAGAAATAGATATAAGTAATGCCAGTGCAAGAGACAAAAACTTTTTCATCTTTTCCTCCTTGTGTCCAATTCGGACACATTTTATTTTTGTGTGCTTTTTTATCCAAATATGGTAAAATAAGCACGCGCGCAGTAATAAAAGCTATCGGTGGCTGTGAAAGGAGTCTATTATGTCCAGCGCCGATTACGACAGAAAGATCAAGGAGCTGCTAGAGCAGCTCACCCCGGAGAGCAAAGAGAAAATCATTGCATGGATATCAGAAATTCCATCTTTTCAATCAGGGCTTTCTTCTGAGCAGGCGACAAACTGGAAGCTAAATTCATAATGCGCGCATCCAATGGATCACGGGACTCACCCTCCTTTGCGGGGGTGAGTTCTTTTTTTTCGGCATCAGGCTGCTCCCCCAGCAGCTCGCTGGTGGTAGTGCCAAGATATTGTGCAAGCATTTGAAATTTTTCAACAGATGGGGTCCGTCCTCGCTTTACGTCTGACAAGAAACTGCCACCAACACCGCTTTCTTGACAAGCAACGGTTGGCGGAATGCCCTTGCTTTTGCAAAAAATTTTGACATTTTGCACAAAAATATCCTTGTCCATAGGCACCACCTACTTCTGATTTTTGGATACAATGACAAATATACGATATTGACATTATTCGAGATTGACAATTCGATATTGCGGATTTGTATTATAGCTACAAGGCGAACAGCTATAGACGAAAGAAAGGAGGCGAGCTTCGCCGGAGGACGCCTATGGTTAATTATTTACTCTTTATAGCGAAAAAAAATAAAAACTGCGAAAGGGGGTGAGGGGATGCAAAAGGGTTATGGAAAGCACGAGATCATCGTGAACATACAGCCTGACAAGGACAGCCTGATTGGCAAGCTATTGGAAATTAGTGACAAGGCGGACGAGCTGTCTTCCACAGCGAGTTCTTTGATTCGGGACCTGCAGGAAACCGGGGATGAGAGCTGAGGCAACATGCCTCAGCCCGGGGCATCAAGGCAAGTATTCAAGGATTGCTTTCTTAAAAGAGAGAAGTGCATAAAGCGTCTGTTTTGAAAGCTCAACCAATTCGCCCTCTGTTATTTGACGCTTGCCATACGGATCGGAGGCTATGCATGTTGTGTCTTTCACGTAGGACTTCAGAGCCTCATCCAACTTGCTTTCCAACTCTTTCTTAGTCACCATCACCACTCCCCTGACAAAATTAGTTTTTAACTATTTTATCACCATAGGGGGAATGTTGCAAGTCCCATTGAAAGGAGGAAAAACGTATGCAAATCAAGCGACTGCGGGAAGCCGCAAAACTAAAGCAGTATGAGCTGGCGGAGCTGATGGGTGTCAAGCAGTCATCCGTGTGCGCCTGGGAGTTAGGTCAAGCCTACCCCAGTGCGGAAAACATCATGAAGCTGGCGCGTATTCTGCGCTGCTCCACGGACGCGGTGCTTGGCTATGACAGCGCCAGCGCGTAATATCCCAATCTATCCCTGCAACCCAAATTTTAACCCACAGGAGGGAAAGAAACCATGGCAGAGAGTGTCAGAAACATCTATAAAGTTTGCCGGGAACAGGCCGGTTATACGCAGGAACGCGCCGCCGAGCTGCTGCCGTGCTCCGTTCGGATGCTGGCCCGGTACGAAAGCGGCGAGTGTGCTGTGCCGGATGATCTGGCGTACCGGATGGTGCGGCTCTATAACAGCCAGTTTCTGGCCGTGGAACATCTACGGCATGTCAGCCATCTGGCGCAGGAGATTTTACCCGAAGTGGACGACTGCACTCTCCAGACGGCGGCCATCCGCCTGGTCAACCGGGTGCTGCGCTTTGCCTCGAACCACCGGGACCGGCAGCTGATGGAAATTATCGAGGACGGTGTGATCACCAGCGAGGAGCGCCCCCTGATGAATGACATCATGGCAGATATCACAGAAATTATCCGGGCCTGTACGGAAGTCCGGATTGCCACGAAAGGAGATTAAATATGCAAAAGACTATTGAAACCATGACCCTCAACCAGGTCACCCAGCGGATGCGCAAGCTCGGCATCAAGACGTCAGAGGTGCGCATCGGCACAGCCATCCAAAACGGGCAGTATCCATGGGCGATCTGTATTCCCGGTGAGAAAAACTACTGCTACGAAATATACACCAAGCTCTTTGAGCAGTGGGTAGATGAGCGGGCCACCCTCATTTCGGAGGATGCGACAGCATGAAAAGTACGCAAAAAAGAACCGCCTCAGGCTGGCACCCGAAGCGGCTCAGTTCAGGACTTGCGTCGAGAACAATTTCTTATTTTTATTATACCATGTTGGACCAGAAAAACGCAAGCCCTACTTTCGCGGGAGGGAGGTGCCTTTCGTGAGCGGGGTGGAGCTTGTATTTGTCACCATCGGGATTAGTTGGCTTGTCGGCCAGGGATTCCGGGTGGTGGATGCGATAAATGGAACGAAAGGGGCGGGATTGAGATGCCGGAAATCAGTGAAGCGCGGATGAAGGAGCTGGCGGACAACTGGAACGCCGAGACCAACGACCCGGAGACGGAGGAGTGGCGGGACGATCTGACGCCGGAGGAAGCGAAGATCGTCGCCGACTGGGACAACGGCTATGCCGTCGGTGTACATAAGCTTTGTCAGGACATCCTGGCTCTTTACCGGGAGGGCGAGCGGAATGCAGGATGAAAGCGCAAATGGAGCCTATTATGCAGTGATCACGGCCCCGGTCATGTGCGACGCGCATCTGCGGCCTCGGAGCAAACTGCTGTACGGGATTATCTCATTTTTGTCCTGCCAAACTGGATTTTGCTATCAGCCCAACAGTGAGCTGTTGAAATACTGCACATACATTGATGGTCAGTCTGGAGAACAAAACTCCATCAGTGAGCGGACGCTCCAGAGCATGCTGTCGGAGCTGAGGGAGCACGGACATATTCGGATGGACACTGGCCCATGCCCGGTAAAGAGCGGCGGATTCAAGACAGGTAGACGGATATTTATTGGTCAGATTCTTGCCCCGATGCCATCAAACGGGAAGCCCCAAACAAGGGGTGAAGAAAATTTCACCCCCCGCAAAAAACTTCACCCCAAGGGTGAAGAAAACTGCACCCCATACAATATACGTAATAAAAAAGAAAATACCCCTATAGCCCCCAAGGAGGTTTTGGACGCCATTAACGCCTATGTCGGAGACGATCCAGAGTTCCTGTCTGCGTTCACTGGGTTCCTTGAGTGCCGGGCAAAGCGTAAGAAGCCGCTGCTTACGGAGCGTGCGGCTCACACGTTAATCAGCAAGCTCAAACGGCTTTCTCCCAGCAGAGAAATCCAGATCGCTATTCTGGATAATGCGACCGAGCATAACTGGGACAGCGTGTATCCCCTGAAATCGGACGAGCTTCCGGTGAGGACACAGGCAGCACCTGGGCCTGACGATGATCGAAGGGGGCGATTTCTGTGAGCGAGGTGCAGACCAACGCCATGCTGTCTCAAACCATGCTGGACGCGCAGCAGGGCGTACTGGGTTCCATGCTGATCGACCCCGACACGGTAGGGCCGGTGCTCAGCAAGGTGCAAGCCTCTGATTTTACGATCAAGCAGTACCGCACGATCTTCCAAACCATTCAGGCTCTGTTCCGAGCCGGGAAGCCGGTGGATGGCATCACGGTCAGCGAAAATGCCGGGTCACAGTTCCGGGATATCCTAGTGCAGTTAATCAACTGCACGCCCACCGCCGCCAACGTGGACGAGTATGTGGCGCTCCTGAAGCGGTCTTCCACGCTGTACTATCTCCAAGAACTGGGGACGCAGCTCAGCACGGCGGACACGCTGGACGATGCGCAGGTGCTGTTGGACAAGGCCATGCAGACGCAGGTAAGCAAACCGGGCGTCCAGTCCATGACATTTGCCGAGGGTTATGAGCAGTTCTTTGACCGGCACGACGGAGAGAAAAAGCCGGTGTATCTGAGTTGGGGCGTTCCGGTTCTGGATGAACGGGTCTTTGCGGAGCCGGGTGACATGGTGATTATCGCCGGTCGAACGTCTGACGGCAAGACCGCCCTGGCATTGCAGTTTGTAGCCGGGATTGGCTTAAAACACCGGGTTGGCTACTTTTCGTATGAGTCCACCAAGGACAAGCTGTTTGACCGTCATGTATCCAACGCAGCCATGCTCAGCTATACAACCATCAAGCGCAACAACCTGTCCGAAGCGGACTACAATGACCTGCTGGAGCTGAAGGATAAGCTGACGGCTCCGCAGGTGAGGCTGATTGACGCTGCGGGCATGACGGTACTGGACATCCAGGCGTATAGCCAGGCTCATCACTTCGACGTGATTGTTGTGGACTACCTGCAAAAAGTAGCATCCCCGTCTTGGATGAGGCGGGAAAAGGAATATGACCGTGTTACGGATATTTCATCGTCCCTCCAGCAGTTCGGTCGGGTTTCAGACACAACGATCATTGCGCTCTCTCAGCTAAGCCGAGGGGAACGAGATAAGAAAACCGGGAAAGTCCGCGATCCGGTTATCTCGGATCTGCGTTCCTCCGGGCAGATCGAGCAGGATGCAGACGTTATCATGCTCCTGTATCGGGAGGATTACGACGACAAGCAGAGCAACCGTATTCTTCAGCTTGCGAAAAACAAGGAGGGCGAAATCCTTGACAAGGTCCGGTTTAAATTTGACGGCGATCGTCAGACGTTTTCCCGTATCGCTCCCGGGGCGGACGAGCCGGTGCACAAGGTGACTCCAGCACCGCGTTCCGCACAAATTCGGATGGATGAGATCACCAGCCCGAGAACCACTGCCGAGATCGACGAGGTCTTCCCGCCTGACAAGGAGGGCAGCAAATGAAAGTCGGAGACACGCTGAAGTTGATACCTACGTTTGACACCACCTTCGGGATGCCGGGTGACATTGTGCCGCTGCCTGCCGAAGTCGTGTACATACACCCATCGCTCAGATTTTACACCGTGAAATTTACTACCGCCGGGGGCAGCTGGACGGAGACATTTCCCTGCACCCCCTGCGAGCTGGATAAGAAAAGAGGACGAGTCTACTATGAGGACGATTGCAATCATGAACAACAAAGGCGGCGTCGGAAAAACCGTGACCGCCATCAATCTGGCAGATATACTCGTGCATGATTACCACAAGCGGGTGGTGCTGGTGGACTGTGATGGGCAGATGAACCTGACCCGGTTCTATCAGCCGGAGTTCGACCCGGAGCAAAGAGGGGGATGCCAGAGTTTCGGTCAACGATGACGCTCTTTCCCAGGTGCTGAAAGCCCGGCCCAATCCCAATATGTCCCCGTTCCTCTGCGGGAAGATCCTCATGTCCAATGCGTTCTGGCGTGGCTTTGGTGCCTGCTGGAATGCGCGGGATGCAAACGGGGAACTGATCGAGCGTATCCCGCTGCCAACGGAGTGCTGCACCATTCGGAAAGACCGGGAGAACGGCACTTACTGGTACGACTACAACGTGGATGGGGTGCAGAAGACCTTTTCCTCCTATGAGCTCTCCTTCCTGTTCTTTGAGAGCTATGACGGCATCCACGGGCGGGGCATGCTGCAGCTGGCCAGAGAGGTCATTGCGGCGGATGGCATGGCGCAGCGGTACAACAAGAAATTCTATCAAAACGGCGCGCGGATCTCTGGCATTGTGGAAGTCGACACGGATGCCAAACCAGAAACACGGGACAAGATCAAAGAGGAGTTCAAAGGGTTTGCCTCAGCGGATGCGTTTAAGGTGGCCGTTCTGGACCACACGATGAAATACAACCCCATCGGCCTGAACCAGAGCGACGCCCAGTACATTGAGAGCCGTGGCTTTTCCGTGGAGGAAGTGAGCCGGTTCACCGGCATTCCAAAGTACATGCTGCAGACCGGGAAGGAGAGCTATGATTCCAACTCCCAGCAGCGCGTCGACTATGTGACGGATACGCTGGTCCCTTTCGTAACGGCGTGGGAGCAGGAAAACACCTATAAGCTGCTTACCCCGGCTCAGCGGAAGAACGGGTGGTATCTGCGGGGCAATGTATCCGTCCTGCTGCGGGGCGACGATGCGGCCCGGGCGAGCTTCTATCAGAAGATGGTTTTTACAGGACTCTACAATCCGGACGAGTGCCGGGCACTGGAGGAACGCAACCCCATTCCGGGAGGGCTGGGACAGAAATTCCTTGCAACCAAAAATCTGGCCTCGCTGGAGTCCATTTTGAAAGGAGAGGACAACAATGCCTGAAATTGAAATTCGCGGTACGCTGCTGGACAACGATACGGCGGATATTGCCCGCTGGTGCGGTTGGAGAGACCTTACCGCGCCCATGGACATCAAAGCGGCACTGGGGTCAGCCGGAGGCGAGGATATCACCGTGCTGATCAATTCCCCCGGCGGCGACATGACAGTGGGCAGCGAGATCCGTTCCATGCTGCGGCGATACAGCGGGCACACAGAGGCTCTCTATCAGGGGTACGGCGCATCGGCGGCCACCATTGCGGCATCCGGGTGCGATACCATCCGGTCAGAGCCGGGCGCGTTGCTTTGTTACCACAACCCATCCGGCGGCGATGAGGGCGACTATCAGGAAATGCAGCGGTATTCGGAGGAGCTGAAAAACGCCCGGGACGCCGTGATTGAGACCTATATGGCCCGAGCAGGCTTTCACATGACCCGTGAGGAACTTGTGGCGCTCATGGACAAGAGCATCTTTATTTCCCCAACGCAGGCGTTGGAATACGGCCTGATCGACGAGGTTGTGCAGATGGACGGTGTGTCCGAATCGGGCACAACCGGAACGCTGGTTGCGGCCTGCGGAAATACCATCCGCGTGACGGCAGCCATGCGAAAGCGCTACGCCGACCACAAAGCCGAGGAATCGGAACAGATCCAACTGAAGGCAAGACGCGCCCTGGCTCGCATCAGGTCGCTTGCAAGTTATTAATTTTTGAAAGGCAGGGAACAAAATGGATTTTATGGAGAAAATCACGGAGCTGCGGGCGCAGAAATCTGAGCTCGCGAAACAGTCCGAGCAGCTGGTCAAGGACGGCAAATTTGAGGAGGTCGATGCGTTGACGACCAAAATGGAGGGCATCAATGCCAGCATTGACTCGGTTGCAAAGTTGATGTCCGCCAGCAATAAGAACGCTCAGCCGGTGGATCTGGGTGACGACGGCATTCTGCACGACGAGGAAAAGCCTGAGCCCAAAGATGAAAAAAAGCAGATGCACCTGTTTGATTCCATCGGGGAGCAGCTGCGGGCCATCCGGGACCAGACGAAAGGCGTGGCGCAGGACAAGCGGCTGAAACAGATCAATAACGTGGTGCTGGGTACCGGGACCGGTACCGGCGAGGACGGCGCGTTTGCCATTCAGCCGGACTTTGCCGGGACGATCATGGAGAGCGCCGTGCAGCAGAGCCCGCTGCTGAACCGGCTGGATCGGTACACCTGCTCCTCCGCGTCCAATTCCGCCCGCTGGCTCCGCTTCGATGAGACCGATATCTCCGAGAGCGTATTCGGCGGAATCAAGATGCATTGGGCAGCCGAGGGCGGCACGGTGGACGCAAGCAAGCCCAAGTCCCGCGAGATGCGGCTGGATCTGGAAAAGATGATGGGCTTTATGTACTGCACGGACGAGATGCTGCAGGACACCGCGTTTATGACGGGCCTTGCGTCCACGGGCTTTTCTCTGGCAGCCGACCGGCTGCTGACCGCAGCGGTCATCAACGGAGACGGCAAAGGCAAGCCCCTTGGCATTATGAAATCCGGTGCGCTGATCTCTGTTCCCAAGGAGACCGACCAGGCTGCCGGAACGTTTACCGGAGCCAATGCAATCAGGATGCAGGCCCGGGCCATGCCCCGGAACCGGGAGCGCCTGTGCTGGCTGATGCACCCCGACGCCGAGGAGGAGTTGCCCTATCTCTCCATCCAAAGCGGCAACGCGGCCAAGTTCCTGTGGAACCCCGAGGGCGGCCTTGGAAACTTTGACACGCAGCGGGTGCTGAATAAGCCGGTGCTCTTCGATGACAACTGCGCGGCCCTCGGGACCAAGGGTGACATCCTGCTGGTAGACCCGTTCCAGTACATCCTGCTGATGAAGGGCACCGCCCGTCAGGACTGGTCCATGCATGTGGAGTTCCTGACCGATCAGCAGTGTTTCCGAATTGTGTGGCGCTGCAACGGCGCACCAAAGATTGACGCGCCGCTGACCATCAAGAACAGCACCAAGAAACGCAGCCCGTTTGTCACACTGGACACCCGCGCTTAATGAAAGGGAGGATCTAACAATGGAAAGAATCTGTGAAGCTCTGAAGCACACGGTGGCCATGGCCCCCGCGTCCGTGGCAGCGTCCACCGAGACGGCCACGTCCTATCTCTCTGCTATCGGAATGCCCGAGGTGGAGTTTCTGGTATCCACCGGCGCGATTGCCAGCGGCAAGAAGCTGACCGTGGCACTGTACGCCGCAGAAGATCCCGACGGTGCCAACGCCGTGAAGGTGGCGGAAAAGACATTTACCGCAAGCGTGGACATGGACTCTGCGGTGGCGGTGATCTCTGCCAGGGTGACCGCCGACCGCGGCGGCTACTACGCCGTGAAGTTCCAGCACGACTGCGCCGCTGCTGTGATCTGCGCCGTGACCATGTCCGGTCCCGTCCGGTATCGCCCGGCAAAGAACGACTGGACGCTGGTGATCTAACCATGGCGGAGCTGACGGACGCGCGGCGGGCGGCGCTGCTGGCGTACTGCCGGATTGATCTATTGGAAGACGGTGAGAAAGACATGGTGGACGGGTTTTATTGCTCGGCTGTGAGCTACATGGAGCAGGCGGGCGTTAGCGAGCCGGAGACGGGGACGAATCGACGGGCGCAATACGACCTTTGCATCAATTACCTGGTGCTGGACAGCTACATGCGGCGGGATATGACCATCACCGGTACCATTGTCGCCGAGAATCCCGCTTTCCGGCGGCTGCTGAATCAGCTGAAGCTCACCGAGCCGGTGCCCGATTTGGGCACCGGCACCGGGGCGGAGGTAGTGTGATGAATTTCATCAGCGCGGGGGATCTGAACGAGCGGGTGCAGGCGCGGGAGCTGACCTACGACAAGACGGAGGACGCCTGGTCGTGGCAGACGGTATGGGGAGCCTGGGTGAAAGCAGTGCAAAGCGACCGGGCAAGCTATTTTTCCGCCGTGGGCATCGGGGCGCGCAGCGTGACCTTCACCATGCGCAAGGCCAGCCGGATCAATCTGGGGCTCTCCTTCCTGTGGCGGGGACAGTTTTGTTTTTTGACCTCCATCACCGACGCGGAGCAACCGGGGATGGTAGAGGTGAAAGCGGCACTGTGCGAGACGGTGGAGTGCCGGAAGGACTGGGACAAGAGCCACGAGGGTACCCGGTTCCCCGGCATCTTGACGGAAAAGTACGTGGGACATGAACAATTGGACCCTCACGCGATGAGCGTGACGACCTATGTGCTGGTAACACCCAAGGCAATCGAACTCGCGGCGGGCTCTCTGGTGCAGGTGGTGGTCACTCCCTACAAGGTGCTGACGGTTCACACGCTGGACCAGTGGAAAAACGAGTATGAGATCGTACGAAAGGCGGATCTGTGATGGCACAGGAAATGAGCATTGACACCACGGAATGGGCCGCCTTCTGGGAACGGTGGAAACTCGTAATCAATCAGATCCCTGGCTTTAAGGAGGCCATGCTTGCGGACGTCGGGAAGACGATGACCAGCGAGGTCCGCCGGGCAGTGGCAGCTTCCGGTGTAAACGACCCACGCGGGCGCGTGCAGACCTGGCAGAACGCACACATGGGCAGCGGGCGGGGCTATGTGGCAGTCCGGGCGGACTCTGTTGAGGTTGCTGCCGGTTCCCGTGGCCGGGAGACGGCCAACGCCGGAGCGCTGACGAACTACCTGACCGCCGGGCATCAAGTCCGCCAGCCCTCCGGCCGGGTAAAGCGATACCATCCGGAGGCGCACGTTACCAGGACGCGGAGCTTTCAATTTTACAAAACGGCGGCTGGAAGCGCGGATCGCACGGCGGCGGACGCCGCCGAGGCGTTTTGCAAGCGGCTGCTGGGAGGGCTGAATGGATGATTACCCCTGATGATTTTATGACGGCCATCAAGGCAGCGCTGAAAAAAACACTGCCGGAGGATAAGGCCATCTATGACAATTTGGTGGAGCGGGACGTGGAGCGTCCCTGCACCATGGTAGAGCTTGTGACCATGCAGATCACGGACCTCACTCCCCGTTCCACCGGCTTTTTGTTCCGATACAAAATTACGAACTGGATTAACCCGGACGATTATGGGGACAGTGATTTTTCCGTTCTGGACCTGCGCACGCTGCTGATTGAGGGCATTTTTGGCGCGGGGTATCTTCGCGTAGGCGACCGTGCTCCGAAGGTGACGGCCTGCTCCAGCAAGCATTACCGGGATTACACCGAGGTGACGGTGGATTTCTCCATTGCCTTTGACCGACAGGAATTTGACCCGGCGGCGGTGCTGCCCCTTATGGAGCAGCTTGCGCTGACAACGAAAACGAAGGAGGACACGACATTATGAGTACTTTAGCAATGCCCAGCATCAACATTGCATTTCAGCAGGCGGCGTCCACGGCACTGGCCCGCTCCCAGAAGGGGACGGTGGCCCTGATCCTGCGGGATGCGGCGCTGGCGGACAAGACCTATACCCTCACCGCGCCGTCCCAGATCCCCAGCGAGATGGGAACCGCCAACCAGGCGGCGGTACGGCGGGCATTTCTGGGCTACGAAAAGCCCCCGAAGAAGGTGCTGCTGTACATCACCGACGTGGACGACGTCATTGCGGCGGGCTGTGCGGCCCTCAACTGGCTGGCTACCCAGCAGTTTGACTATCTGGCGGGGCCTGCCGATCTGACGGCCACGGAGGCGGGCGTGATTAAGACTTGGATTGTCACCCAGCGGAGTGACAACCACGCCGTTTACAAGGCGGTACTGCCGGGCCTTGCGGCGGACAGCGAGGCAATCGTCAACTTTGCGGCGGGCGGCATCGACATCGGCGAGACCGAAAAGCTCACGGCCGCCGCCTACTGCGGGCGGATGGCGGGCCTTCTGGCCGGGACGCCCATGCGCATTTCCGCCACTTTCGCGCCTCTCCCGGAGGTCCGGGACGTGGATCGCCTGACCGAGGCAGCGCTGGACGCAGCCGTGGGTACGGGGCAGATGGTGCTGTTTTGGGACGGGGAAAAGGTGAAGACCGGCCGGGCCGTCAACAGCCTGACCACCATCACCGGCAAGAGCGACAAATGGAAGAAAATCAAAATCGTGGAGCTGCTGGATATAGTGCAGCACGATTTAAGGTTGGCCATCGACGACAATTACATTGGGAAGATGGCAAATACCTATGAAAACAAGCTGCTGCTGGTGACGGCCATCACCGACTATCTCCGCTCCCTTGCTCGGGACGGCCTGATTTTGGACAATTTCACCTGCGGCATCGACGTGGACGCACAGCAGGCGTGGCTTGAGGAGAATGGCACTCCCACGGTAGACATGAACGAACAGGAAATCAAAGAGGCCGGGACCGATACCAACGTGTTTTTGATGGTAGCCATCAGTCCAGTGGACGCCATCGAAGACGTTACGGTCGTCATTCGGCTGTAAAAGGAGGATATCAAAATGCCAGATGGATTTAGAGTGATCAACGGTACGCACGGTGCTCTATGGGAGGACGGAAACGCACTGGCGGAGGTCAGCGCGTTCCAGGTGAAGGTTGCCAAAAACAAGAGCTCCCTCAATTTCTGCGGCCAGATGGCGGAGGACAGCAAGGTCACCGGCATCAAGATCACCGGGAGCATGACGCTGCATAAGATCTACACCCGGGGCAGCGACGACGTGGAGCAGGTACAGGCGGGTCATGACCTGCGCAAGACGCTGGTAGGTGCACTGAAGGACCCCGACGCCTACGGCGCGGAGCGGATTTCCGTGTATGGTGTGAGCTATGACGAGGTGACGGTGATGGACTGGGCCGCCGCCAAGGAGGGCAGCATTACCATTCCCTTTACCGCCACAAGCGTGAAATATCTGGATAAGATCGAGGTGCAGTGATGGAAGAAAAAATGAAAGAGGTCAGTGTTCTGGATCTGCTGCTGAAGCCGGAGCTGCCGGACGTGCGGAAGGTGCTGCCGGAAAAGTCCTTTAAAGTGGACCGGCTCAGCGAGCTGGCGGGGCGGGACGTGGTCTTCCGCCTGCGGGGGCTCAGCTACAAGCAGGTGCGCAAGACGCAGGAAAAGTCCGTGGACGAGCGGTCACTGGACATTGTGCTGGAGGGCTGCGTGGAACCGGATTTCCACGACAAGCGGCTGCTGTGCCCGGATAAGGGGATCGCGACGCCGCTGGACGCCATCTCCGCCCGGCTGACCTCCGGGGAGATCGACGAGCTCTCTGTGGAGATCCAGAAGCTTTCCGGGTACCTCAGAAAGACCCTCAGTGAAGTAAAAAACGGCTAGAGGCGGGGGGCGACCCGGAGCTTGACCTGCTGTACTACCTGTTCCACGCCCACCACTGGCCCGCGGGGGAGCTGCGGGCCCTGTGGGAGGCGGGGGACGGGTGGCAGGAGATCATCCGGGAGTTCGCCGCCTTTGAGTGCGAGCAGCGAAACAGAGGATAAAAAAGCCACCTCCCGGATGGGAGGCGGCAGGAGGTCAGATGGACAAGACAATCAGCCAAGCCACGGCGGCGGTGATTACGCCGCCCCAGAACAATACACGCAGCACCGGATCATTCGCAACAAGATCCCGGGCCTGTTTCCAGACAGAGGGCTTTTCATCCATGGTACCGCCTTCTTTCATACGTTTTATAATACCAGTATATCCCGGAAATGTAGTGATGTCAACAGAAACGAGGTGATCCGCATGGCGGAGACATCCATTGTATTCAAGGCAAACGACCAGATCAGCGGGTCCATGAAGTCCATGCTGGGCAACTCCAAGGCGCTGAGCAAACAATTTGAGGACCTGCAACGGAAGACGCAGCAGCTTTCCCAGAAAAACGATGCCTTTAATAAATCATTTGCCGAAATCTCCACACAGGCTGTGAGCGCAAAAAAGGCGCTGAAAGAGTCGGTGGAAGCCTTTAAAAAGACCGGCGACGAAGAAAGCCGTCTGAACTTTGAAAATGCCAAGAAGCAGTACAAGGACTTGACGGACGCCGCCAAATCCTATGAGGAGGCATCCAAGGACACCCGGAAGGCCATCCGGGAGACCCGGGAGGATATGCGGAAACTGGGTGACAGTTCCGGCGGTTCTGGAACCTCTGGCGGAAACTCCCCCGATGATATGGTATCCGGGTTGGGCTCCGGGCTCCTGAAAGCCGGATTGATCCGGGACTTGGGCAACAGTTTTGCGGGGCTTACCGGAACGTTGATTGAAAGTGCCGTAGGGCAGCCGCTGGCGACCACAGTCAATGAGACGCTTTCCGGCGCGGCATCCGGTGCGGCGGCAGGTGCACTGCTGGGCCCGGGCGGAATCGCGGTGGGCGCGGCCATGGGCGGACTGTCCGGCTTTGTGAACTCAGCAAACCAGATCTATCAGAAGCAGGACGATGCCTTTAAGGATTACTACAAGAATCTGTATGAGACGGGAGAATCCGCGACGGCGGAATCACTCAGCTCTGGGACAACCATTGCCGGAAGCCGGGAGCAGACGCAGATGGCATTTGCCCAGCGCTTCGGTTCCGATGAAGCGGCCACGGAGTATCTGGATAAGACCAGGGAGATGGCAAAGGACACCAACTATACCTTTGACGAGATCACTGGTTACTCAAAAAAACTGTTAAACAGCTATGATCCGGATGCGGTGTTTGGCGTATTGAAATCATTAAGCGATGCCAGCGCGGGGCTGGATTTAACCAGCAGCGACGTGGATCAGTTTATCTCTGGCCTGAGCAAGATGCGAACTACAAACAAGGCTACCCAAGAATACCTGAACTATTTCTCCGAACGGGGTGTTGACGTCTATCAGGCATTGAGCGACGCCACCGGCGCGAACAAAAGCAAAATCGCGGATATGATCACCGGCGGGAAGATTTCCGGAGAAGGCGCTGCAAAGGCCATTCTTGATTATATCAACCAGAATTATGGGGGGCTGAGCGACAAACTGGCGGGAACCTATGACGCAATGGTGGATAATCTGGGCGACGTGATGGACGAGATCAAAGCCGCCGGGGGTATGGGCTATACCGAGGAGCGGAAAAGCTCCGTGGACGCAGATCTGAGCGCCTATGGTGGTGCGCTGGGAAATGAGCTTTCAAAGCTGAGCGACGTCACCGGACGGGTGCAGGCTTACGGTGAAAACTTGAAGGATCAGTTTCAGCGGGAGGCGCTGAGCGCCGTTTTGCTGGGGCAGAAGACCTCCGCTTTCACACCGGAGGATGCGAAAAAACTGGAAGATTTGCGTTCACAGTATCAGGAAGCGGAGGATGCCTGGAACGGCGGCAGCATGGAGGCCGGGCAGAAAATGACTGATCTGAAGGAGGAGGCTGAGTCGCTGGCCACAGCGGCCTTTGAATCCAGCGATTGGTCGGAAAAGCTGCACGATGCGGAACTGGACCAGATCAACGCCACGCGGGAGCTGACCACAGGGCTTTCGGCGGCTACCAACGCGCTGGAGGTCAGTAACGCTTTCACAAAAGGACAGGCGGCTTCAAAGGGCAAATTTGATCCCGATACCATGAACGCGGGAAACTATAATCCCATTACCGACAGCTGGGACAATTATGAGGGCTCCCATGCCTTTGGTTTGCGGCGGGTATCCAAGACGGGGCTATATCTGCTGCACCAGGATGAGACCGTGAAGACGGCGGCGGAGAGCCGCGCAGGGAGCGGGGACGGCGGCGTCCATGTGGAGATTACCGGACCGGTCACCGTTCGGAAAGATAGCGATCTGGACGAGATAGCGGAACGGCTCTATCAAAAGATACGGATGGCGCAGATGAGAGCGGGGGGATGACGGAATGCAATTTTGTTTTCGCAGCGTGAAGACCGATACACAGCTCGCCATGCCCGTGACACCCGCCGAGTTCGCTGTTGAGTTCGGGCGGAACATCACGGTGCTGGACATGGCTCAGACCGGCGAGGCGGCGTTCCCGGGGCTCTCCGCCCTGTTTGATGAGCAGCTGGAATTCCTGCTGCCGTCCGAAGCCCGGAACTACACCCAGGGCGGCTACAGCGGCGACCCCTACGCCGTGGTGAAGACGCTGGTGGATTGGTCGGAGGCGGGCGAGGTGCTGCGCCTGATCGTCACGGACACGCCGGTGAATGTGCCGGTGCTGCTGGGGCCGGTGCGCTACGGGGAGCGGGACGGTACCGGGGACGTGTACGTGACGCTGACCATGCGCCGTTACCGGGAGCTGGCGGCGGAGACGGCAGGCGTTACACAGGAAACCGGGAACAACACCCGGTCCGCTGTCCGGGCAGCGCAGGCGGAGAAGACCTACACCGTGGTGAAGGGGGACACCCTGTGGGGCATCGCCCGGAAGCAGTACGGAAATGGGGCCCTCTGCTGGAAACTGGCCAAGTACAACGGCATCAAAAATGCCAATCTGATCTATCCGGGGCAACAAAACCTGCTAAGAAAAGTCAAGGACAAATCTTGGCAGGCTGAATAAAAATATGATTGTAATTTAGGCATAGCAAAGCAGACCATCGGCGAGCCGCTGGCCTAAGAAATAATGGTTTTTTTAGCTTGCGTATACCTCGCTTACACGGGCGTAATAGATGCGCAGAAACTTGTTGAGGGCAGCAATCTTTGCAACCTTCTTCGGCTTGCCTTCAGCCTCCTTTTTCAGCATATAAAGATATACTGCATTGTCTTGAGCCGGCTTTACTGTCTTAAGGCATTTCATTACCTCGTACCCGGTTTTCCGAAGCAGTGAAGACCCACGTTTGGAAATTTTACGTCGTGTACCCGTAAAGCTTCCTGATTGAAACGGCGGCGAGTCAATTCCAGCGAATGCAATCAGTGCGCTGCCGCTATGAAAACAGCGCACATCGCCAATCTCAGCAATGAGCCTTGGCACTAAGACGTCGCCCACACCGTTCATGGCACGAACAATATCGTATTCAGGCAAAGTGATTGCAAGCGCCTGCATTTGTGTTAAAATGGTTTCCAGAGTCTTGTTCACTTCTTTCAGGACTCTCACGGCTTCCAGCGTTAACATTTTGGTCGATGCGGCACTGGAGGGCAAAGTGGGGATACCATTGCAAGCCAGGGCGTAAATTGCTTTCGCCTTGGGTTCACTTGCGTGGTATCCTTTCTTTTTTGCCCAAGCACAATAACTATGGATGAACTGAACCTCGCTTTTTTTAGTAATGTTGTCAAAATGCCAGTATTCTGCTACGAAGTCACTAAGTTTGTCCTTTGTTGGTTCCTCTGAGCGCTTGCCGCTGAGCAATGTTTTTATCCCAGGCATGGTCCTGTCCAACAGATCGGTCAAGGCCAGTTTACACTCAATACGGATTGTAATGTAGTGTGCATATTGCCGCCCCAGGAGCCTAAGCTGCGCATATAACTCATCTGGCAACGTGTAGTCCGCGAGCTTAAACCAGTGATCAATTCCATAGTTCGCGATACGGACAGAATCCAATTTATCCGTTTTGCCTTTGCGTATTGCTGTTGAAGCATACTTTTTCATTGCCAATGGATTGATTACACTCACAAACATGCCTGCATCTTTGAAACTGGAAAGCAGCGGCAAATGGTATGCTCCAGTAGCCTCCATTACAATTCTGACTTCTCCTTCTATGGATTGAATATGGGATACCAATGCACGAAGCTCCGGTTCGGTGTGCTGTATTTCATATGGGGAAGCAACCACTTCTCCGTATGGCCTGAGAATACAGACGGTGCTCTTGCCTTTTGATACATCAATGCCTACGCTTGTCATGTTGAACCCTCCTGAATGATTGTTTTGTAATTGTAATCCCATCTGCACTTATTGCGATTCAGTTTGGTTCGTTACACGAAAGCCCGTATGGGTTTCAACCTGCCTAATCGAATGTTTACAACAAGGGATGGCTGACAGTTTTGTTGCCGGAGGCTTCGCTCCATAAAGCGCCACGCCAGACCAATTACTTCCCTTATTGTAAAAGAATAAGCGCAAATGTGAAACGCCCGTCGGCGTCCTACACTTACGCTTTTTATAGTACCAAAAAGCACCCCCGACGAGCTGAGGCTCGCCGGGGGCGTTGTATAAACATAATGCGTAATTAAGTCCCGTATAGAAACGCAGCGTATTTCTTATTTGAATACAAGACTATCCCCCATTTTGTTTCAGTTTGCGCAGTGCACGCAGCGATATATCAAGAAGAGTACTATCATACAGCGCAATAACCAGCCCAAGAATATCGTCCTGTTGTTTGATTTGCAGATAGTATACCATTACAGCATAACAGAGGACCATCAGCATTGTAAAAGATGGAAGAGATAAAAACCCCCAACTTCCAATGTTTCCTAGTTCCTCGGCTTTTGTGTTTACGTCATCCTGTATAATGAGAAGGAAAAACGTGACGAGCATCAGACATAATAAACCAGACATGGAAATTGATACCGAAAAAAGCGAAATTATCATACAGATAATGTAAATAGCAAAAAAAACAACTGATATGATAGAGAAGTAGCGTCGTAGCACAGCTTTGCGGTTCTCCTCCATTTTCTGTCCTCCTTAAAAGCAATGCTTAGCGCTTTGGATTAAAAGATACATTATAAGCGCCAGGCCAATTCAAACTTACGAACGGATGCGTATCCCAGCCAAGCAAAACCTTAGAAGATCCGCCGGAAATAGAATCATAAACAACAGAGAGTTTGCTGTACCTGTTTACATCATCTTTGATATTGAAGTCACTCAAGGTTTCAATCAGCTTGAGCCTTCTTCGCATAGTGTAAACATTTGGCGAAGTTCAATAATGTTCAGCATTAGCTCAACAAATCAGAATTAGCTTAACTGTGGATTATGCTCCGTGTGGACCCTGCCCAGAGCTTTCTATCAAGCTTTCAATTTTTTCTGCCGCAAGCTTATAGCCCCCGCACTGATGAAAATCTTCGGATATTTCTTCGGCGCCGTGTTTATAGCTGTCGTCATTCAGTACCGCGAGTATTGATTCCCGTATCGCAAGTGGGGAATCGTTCCGCAAGTACGCTCCGGCTCCCAGTTCATTTACTCGATAGGCCACGCCGCTCTGTTCCGGCGTTTGCGGAAACAAAACGAGCGGAACCCCACAGTACAGCGCTTCATTGACGCTGTTCATCCCGCAGTGGGTCAGAAAAACGTTCGCCTTTTGCAAAATTTCAATTTGATTTACGCTGTGTGCTATTGTGAAGTTGCCGGGAATGGCTCCCAGCTTCTTCGGATCGATGGTGTCTCCGACGGCAAGAACAACGTCTATATTCGCGTTCCCGAGCGCTTCCATACAGTTTATGTAAAACTCCGCCTTCAAATTATTGACGGTTCCAAGAGAAATATAAACAGTCTTTTTCTGCGGTTTCGATACATGAGATTCTGGCAGCTTTATGGATGGCCCCACAAAGGTATACTTATCCGAAAAGGTCTCCGCGCAAGGCTGGAATTTCGCCGATGTATAGACGATCGTGTTTGTTTCATTGTCGTTTGAAATAAGGGACAAAACATTTTTCACCGGATAGCCTTTATCGCGAAGCTGTTTTACATATCTATTGGCCTTTGGCATGGAACACAGCATACGGAAAGTTTGCGGCAGTGTCTGTTTCATTATTTTTGAGGAATAACGATTGAATGCAAAGGTCGTGGTAGAGCACATCAGAGGTATCCTGAGCTTCCATGCCACCAGCTTTCCCCATGTCGCCATAGAATCTGCCACAATGCACTCTGGTTTCCACTGTGCCATTTCGCGAATGATGGTTTCATCCATTGCAAGCGTCATCTTCACAATAATTTTTGTAGAAAACGCAATATCCTTTCCGATGCGTTCTCCGTCTTCTGGCGAAAGATGCATCTGCATATCATAGTCGTCGCAGGAAACGAAGGACGCTCCCGTCGATTCAATTTTTTCTCTTAGCGCATTGTAGGAATAGTATCGAACCTGATTTCCGCGGCGCACCAATTCCTTTACGACCTCCAGTGTGGGATTGGTATGTCCATGCGCCGGGATGCAAAAAAAAGCTATGTTACTCACTTTTGTCACCACCAAAGATTTCTTAATTAAACATACTGCGAAGCTCAAATTAACTATATATTAGCCAATATAATAGGAGCTTATTTCTTTGCTATAGATTAGACTTTTTCTGTATAACCGAATTTTTTTAGAATTTCTACAGCCATTTTAGCAAAAGATTTATTGTCACTAAGACTTAAATTGAATAGCTCATATCCTCCACCACAACCAATTACTTCGGCTGCTTGAATATGAGATGTTTCTGTCAACAGAACAATTAGATTGGCATGACTGCTACAGCGGGAATAGTACCTTTCAAAAGATAGCAATGATAAAGTGGTCTCGCCCAGAGTTCTAGTGCTTTCATAATCAAGTTCCGCATCAATTCTACTTTTTAGTATTTCGGACAACTCTGCAATACTTACTTTGCTATCATTGCATTCCGTCTTAATTACTGCACTAGACATTATTAAACATCCTTTTTATTCCGATTCATTGGGTTTGTTGCTTCACTAATCTAACTCCAGTCATATAGCCATACCTTAATTTCCCACTCAGTGTAAACAAACTGCGAAGGTGGCTCAGCCCTCATAGTCTCTGCTTTGCTCTGCCCTCTCCATTACATCTTTTACTAATTTGACAGGGAAAGCCGCGACTATCAGCCCAGTTCCAAATAGCAAAAGCCGGGACAATAAACCGCATTCCATAACAAAACCGGCATAAATTAATATAGCCGTAACACAAATAAAAATCATGGATATGGCACTAATTAATATATTGCGAATGATTTTTGGGGTTTTTTTTGATTTTATAAATTTAATAATAAATTCAAATACAATTTCCACTAATACTTCCATTTAATTTCACCAGACTTAACATTAATAATTGGCTCCGCATAGTGTAAACATAATGAGCAGTTAACATGCGTCCCCAAGTTGATAGGCCTTGCTAAGTTATTTGGCCCAAGAAACTTATGATGCAGAAAAGGAAAAAGATTAGCGCTCCTGTCGAGGTAAAGTAAGCCTTATATTTTCTTCCATCTAATCTTATTTGTTCCCGGAATTTTTTTAGTGTTGTTTTTATTGAAATTTTTTGTAGATTGATCTTCTGGCGAGCTGCATAAAGGAAAAAGCAAATAACACATAACATAGCGAACACAGTTAAAAGGAGATAATAACGGAAGGATGGTATGCCTTCGTAGAATGGAAACAGGTAGCCCATAGCCACATCAAAGCCGTTATGTGCCATATGCAGAAGAATGGGCCACAAAATGGTTCCAGTCCTGGCGCAGAGGATTCCGGCGCACAGTCCAAGTAAAAGAGCAACGAAGGTTTGAAAACTAATACCGTGTGCGAATGCAAAAATAACGGATGAAGTAATTACAGCAAACATCGTCCCATATTTTTCAGCATACTGAAAACCGATTCTGCGGAATATAATTTCTTCATTGACAGGTCCCAAAATGCAGGGGCCAATTATGGATAGAGTTAGATAAAAAAGGGACTCTGGGTTAAATTCGTCGGGTGAATATCTCTTCAAGAAAGGCATACTCAATAAAACAATTCCCCATTCGAAGAAGAAAAGAGATAATGTTAAAAAAATACTGTCAATAGCCGGCAGCTTAGGAGCTGTCCGTTTTCCAAGAATAATTTCTTTAGGAGTCGTGCGAAAAAGACAGCTTCCGAAAATAAGCACAAAGATTAGAATCAAACCTAGTACTAAAATGTTGCTCAAAGCATCCTCAAATATTTTTATTATGCTTTTTTGCAAAAGCATGATAATAATCTTAGATAATATGGAAGAAGTGAGGAAAAGAATTGTAAAGCGATTTGCAAAGGACGTAATCTCTTCCAAATTTTTTATGCTTTTTTGGGGTTCCATCTTACAATTTCCTCCATAAATCTTCCTTTCTACTCATAAGCCGCAAGGCGCATGTACGAGGGAGTAGGTTATTTGCTGTCACCCTTGGCTTTTTATATGCTTCTCATTATGGTACATATTTCTATTAGTAAGCCCGGTGGCCAGAAGGTACGGGCTTGTCCTTTGTTTATGGATAACTAAAAGCCCATTCTCGCCAAATATATGCTGAAATGGTGTAACTGCGAAGTTGAAGTTTATTCATGCCTGAATAGGTGTATGCATTGCACAATTTATTAAAAATGGCTTTTTAGCTCAGCAATCTTGGCCTTCCGTTCGAGATGATCTAACTCAAGCTTTGCCAATAAAATCATCTGATACAATTCATCATACCACTCTTCCAATGCTTCTTTCGCCATTTCAGCTATGTATTGCTTATAGTCCTTAGATTGCGGATCACAGTTATTATGACGCAAGTTTAAGTTGTTCAACAGTGTAAAGATATCATCAGAGAATGCTTTGTTAATACCATTCAATGTTGATCGTTTTGGTTCCAAGTCAGAAGCTAAATGTAACAATATCCTTTTCTTAGCTAATATATCGCCCTTAAGCGAATGATGATTATACTGGATTATTTGAAATGCTGTTTCCGGGGCAGATATCTCAGCAGCCGCTGTAACAGCGGGATCTTTTTCAGATATGATTACCTGCTCTTTATCCTCAAAATAAAAAGCGGCATAATTATAATGTTCTAAGCACATATTCATATTATTTTTCAGATTAAAGAAACCCGGATAATATAACAAACCATCGTCTGTCGTTCTTTTTTCATAGGCCATATAAAAAAAGTTATATATAATTTCGATAACAGTTAGAAAACTCTTGATATCATTTACGCTATGTCTATATAGTGATTCAAAATCAAGTGTTTTTAGATAGTCATCAACATCTATAAAACGCCCACGATTTTTCCAATCCTCAAAACAATATTCATCTACGAAATCTTTGAGAGTATAATTAACCGGGCCTTCAGAAATTGCGACTTCTTCATCAAAAAGTCTATTTAATCTTGCGAGTTCTTCTTTTATATCCCATCTCGAATCAAGCAATTCAAAGATGTTTTTCCGTGCCATATGTAATTACCTCCATTTATCTTTTAGGTAAAAATAGTACTCTGCTCTTTTGATTTGCTCAATATGGTACCAGCCTACTGCTGGCCGAACTTCGTAGTATTGCTATTAAGCGCCCTTCTAAAAGACTATACCAGTATTTTACAAAATTCAACTGTTTTTTTTAGATGATAGTGTGCTCGAATTAAAAAATGGCCCCAGAAAGCAGTGCTTTCCAGGGCGCTGCTACAACGGCAAAAAGCTGTGCATAACGTATAATATTTTGTACTAGGATTGAGGAGTGGCGATATGGGCGCATTTGTGGTCGTAACTAAAAATAAATGAATGCAAATAGCAATACGAAAAGTATTGGAAATAGTCGCTTATTTGCGCTTATTTGCACATATTTATTATTAAAACTGACTGGCAGTCAGGAGGTCAGCGGTTCGATCCCGCTATTCTCCACCAGGAAAATCACCGTAATGCTTGATATTGCAGGCATTCTGGTGATTTTCTTTTTTTAAAAAATGGTCCAAAAGAGAATAAGATGGAATGCTATTGCAGACCTATTACAGTTTCAAATTCTATTGGCGATCTTACGCAAATCATCTATATTAACGTCTTGATAATACCGCAACAATTTCCTCACTGGTGTATCCAATCAATTCCAGCTTGTCCTTGCTATCGGCTTCTGCCGCTTCATCAATGTGGCGAAGGTGTGGCGGCAGCTGTGCGGTGTGTATGTGTGCTGTTGCTTGCATACGTTGGGTTATCCAACCCCAGCGCGTCCAGAATACCGTAAAACATATCTCTGTAGCTTTTAAGGGACATTGCTGTACCGTCAGCCGTGCAGAATACCGTCTCAAGGTCCAGCAGCTCCGTTGGGCGAAAACGACCGAACCGTGCCAGATTGGTTCAAAGCATTTGATGGCCGCTTTATAGCAGTTCATTGTGTCATGCGTGGCTGTGTACGTTGGAAGTAACGCATCGTAAACTTTTTTGAAAGTGGCCTTTGCTTTCTTTTCGGACTTTGCTGATACTTATGAAATACCAATTGCGGGAAGCGCATTAACAGCATCCGGGCGGGGAGTAAAGGTTTTGGAAGCCGTTTCTCTTCGCCGCTTCCTATCTTCACTGAAATAGTAACCGATGGTTTTCACGGCAACGCATGAATTTCCTCTCTTATAGACGTTCCCTTGACCGTTCCCACGTGATTTTACATTTTGCTTAGGAATATCTTGTTTAGCACCACACTGATAGCAAAATGGCGCTTCCGGGACTTCTTGATGGCATTTTACGCAGATCATCTTATGCCCCCAATCATTGGTATAGTCAGAGGGCCATATGGCCGTCAAACACATCACCTCCGTAAACCGCCTCTGGTGTTGCTGCACTGGAGGCGCCTTTTTGGTACTATAAAAAGCGTAAGTGTAGGACGCCGACGGGCGTTTCACATTTGCGCTTATTCTTTTACAATAAGGGAAGTAATTGGTTTGGCGTGGCGCTTTATGGAGCGAAGCCTCCGGCAACAAAACTGTCAGCCATCCCTTGTTGTAAACATTCGATTAGGCAGGTTGAAACCCATACGGGCTTTCGTGTAACGAACCAAACTGAATCGCAATAAGTGCAGATGGGATTACAATTACAAAACAATCATTCAGGAGGGTTCAACATGACAAGCGTAGGCATTGATGTATCAAAAGGCAAGAGCACCGTCTGTATTCTCAGGCCATACGGAGAAGTGGTTGCTTCCCCATATGAAATACAGCACACCGAACCGGAGCTTCGTGCATTGGTATCCCATATTCAATCCATAGAAGGAGAAGTCAGAATTGTAATGGAGGCTACTGGAGCATACCATTTGCCGCTGCTTTCCAGTTTCAAAGATGCAGGCATGTTTGTGAGTGTAATCAATCCATTGGCAATGAAAAAGTATGCTTCAACAGCAATACGCAAAGGCAAAACGGATAAATTGGATTCTGTCCGTATCGCGAACTATGGAATTGATCACTGGTTTAAGCTCGCGGACTACACGTTGCCAGATGAGTTATATGCGCAGCTTAGGCTCCTGGGGCGGCAATATGCACACTACATTACAATCCGTATTGAGTGTAAACTGGCCTTGACCGATCTGTTGGACAGGACCATGCCTGGGATAAAAACATTGCTCAGCGGCAAGCGCTCAGAGGAACCAACAAAGGACAAACTTAGTGACTTCGTAGCAGAATACTGGCATTTTGACAACATTACTAAAAAAAGCGAGGTTCAGTTCATCCATAGTTATTGTGCTTGGGCAAAAAAGAAAGGATACCACGCAAGTGAACCCAAGGCGAAAGCAATTTACGCCCTGGCTTGCAATGGTATCCCCACTTTGCCCTCCAGTGCCGCATCGACCAAAATGTTAACGCTGGAAGCCGTGAGAGTCCTGAAAGAAGTGAACAAGACTCTGGAAACCATTTTAACACAAATGCAGGCGCTTGCAATCACTTTGCCTGAATACGATATTGTTCGTGCCATGAACGGTGTGGGCGACGTCTTAGTGCCAAGGCTCATTGCTGAGATTGGCGATGTGCGCTGTTTTCATAGCGGCAGCGCACTGATTGCATTCGCTGGAATTGACTCGCCGTCGTTTCAATCAGGAAGCTTTACGGGTACACGACGTAAAATTTCCAAACGTGGGTCTTCACTGCTTCGGAAAACCGGGTACGAGGTAATGAAATGCCTTAAGACAGTAAAGCCGGCTCAAGACAATGCAGTATATCTTTATATGCTGAAAAAGGAGGCTGAAGGCAAGCCGAAGAAGGTTGCAAAGATTGCTGCCCTCAACAAGTTTCTGCGCATCTATTACGCCCGTGTAAGCGAGGTATACGCAAGCTAAAAAAACCATTATTTCTTAGGCCAGCGGCTCGCCGATGGTCTGCTTTGCTATGCCTAAATTACAATCATATTTTTATTCAGCCTGCCAAGATTTGTCCTTGACTTTTCTTAGCAGGTTTTGTTCCATTTTATTGGGTTCTAATCTCAAAATATTTTTGCATTCCAACATCGTAGCAAGACGGGACATATATGCCACGGTGCTCTTGTTGGGCTTTTGAAAGAATCTCAAGGCGATCTATGAAAACGCCGGTGGCAATTTGATAAATCTCGTATTTTAGATTTTCCATGCGGTTCTTAATTACTACATCAGAGACACTACACTCCTCCGAAAGCTTAAAAACGGTATCAAAAAATATGGGCTTTATATACCGCTATCAAAAAATCAGAATCCGCTTCAGAAATGTTGTAGGACTCAAGCCCTTTTCTAAGTCGGAAAAATGCAGGGTTTTGCGTATCGTCCCCATCGCATGAGGTGGTGACGTTTCCTTTTTTTAGCCTCAGAGCAGAACCTGCGGATTTTCCGACAAAACTATCGTTTACGTCGATGCTTCAGTTCTGGGATTCATCGATTTCAGTCGCGGATGATGAAGATAGCGAGGATATAGCCGCGCTAAATAAATCGGAGGGTATGGCCGGTACGCAGTTGAGTATCGACGCTGTATTCCAGTGGAAACCTCGCTGATAATACGATTGACACTGTGAAAAGCAAGATCCCGTGGCTTCGTAAAATGTTTCCAACCTTTGTTGATAACTTCGGCAAAGAGAAGACGTACGGGGCCGATAAGACACAGAATTTCTTGAATGCCGTGCTAAATCCTATGGGTGTAAACTCCTATTCGCAGAGCGCCGTGAGTAAGGAATTGCAGAATGCCCGTGAAAGTACGGGGGATACGTCTTTTTACGCCGCAAAGAGCGCCGTCGGACCTCTGGATCCGTGGACGGGGAAGATACGGAACTTACCTATGCGCAGCGTCAGAAATTTCAGGCTAATTATGGGGCGACGTGCATGGCGAATATGAGCACAGATTTGACCATGCCAGCGCCTCTAAAATGCGGTCGCGGTTATTCTGAAAGTTGTAAAACACCAAGGCGTGTTCCCCGTGTAATTGCTCTATGACCTCCAGAAACGCATCGATCTTGCACCGATGGATCTCTGTCACGCGGCGGTCTGTATCGTATACCGCGCCATTAAACAGGGATGGGAGCGGGCGCAATGGGAGCAGCAGTCGTCGCAAGAGCTTCAAAAGCAGATCAGTGACTTTGCAAGGAACCACAGCCGAAATACCGCGCAAATCGAGCTGACCGTTATAAAAATGGTTTTTGATTTCGCCGTGGTAGCTGGAAATACCGCTGCGTCCCCGGCGGATAAGGTGCGGCTCCCAAAGCACATGGTGGCCCCGAATCGGCGCGGATCTTTGACGGACGAGCAGGAGAGGGCGCTGGTGGCTCTGGAAGACCACCTAAAAAGCGCCAACGGCTTGTGGGACATTCCACGTTTTCCGTCTCTGGCTACACGTATTTCCAAAAATCGAATAGGGCTGTTGTTCCCCGGCAAGGACGGCGGATTTATGCGGGCCTCTGAAACCCATTCCTTGTGGAAAGCTTACTGCCGGGAGGCTGGGTTAAATGAAATTCAGCAGACGGACAGCGTGGAGATCGTGGAGATATTCCCCATAACGCCGCATTGCCTCTGACACAGCTTCGCCACGATCTGCTACGAGGACGGAATAGACCCCCGATAGGCGGCGGAAATCGTTGGTGATACACCGTAGGTTCTGGAGGCGATGTACACCCATCTGCGGGAGGGCCACCGAAAAAGCGAGGCGGACAAGCTGGGGGAATACGTGACGGCCCTGGAGCAGTCTATTTTAAACGGGGAGAAGCACGGATAGTTTTCCGCAGAGTTTTTCACTGTGTAGATTTTCGGAAACTTTTTGGATTTTACTGTGTATTTTCTGTGTATTAGTTTTTTAAAAATGTGGTGAATTGTCAATAGAAGCGCAACAATGTCAAAAAGTGGAGTTTGCGAGTACTTCGGCGGGCGTTGCCCAGCCGAGGCATTTTCTTGGCCGGTTATTCAGAATGCTCATGGCGTCGGCGACTTCTTCCTTACTGATGTCTCTGAAGTCCGTTCCTCTGGGGAAGAATTCACGCACAAGACTATTCAGATTCTCAACGGTGCCTTTTTGCCACGGGCTGTGCGGGGAGCAGAAGTAAAATGGGATATTCAGTTCATCTTCCACCTGTCTATAGCAATCGAATTCAACGCCCTGGTCGGCGGTAAAGGTCAGGCACGGCATCGTTTCAGATACCGCTGCCAAAATTTTGTATACAGACCAGTTACTCTTTGCATTACGCAGAAAGAACAGCATGCAGTATCGGCTTTTTCTGTCGCACATTGAAAGAAGGCCGGAATGGCTATAATTTGCCGAAACGATCGTATCCAGTTCCCAGTCACCGATACGCTGACGCCTATATGCCTCTATGCAGCGTTTTTTCAACAACTTGATTCCGGGAAAGTGGCTGTGGTGCCTGCCCCTCCGTTGTCCCTTGTGGCGAAGTGTCACGGCAGCGGCCTGCTCCAGACGCCCCAGGCGAAGCCACCGATAGATTGTGGAATGACTGATACGCATTCGGCGATCGTTAGGATAATCCAGCCGAATACGGCCAGCTACCTGCTCCGGCGACCAGGTTTGCAGCAGATGCTTTCTGACGTAGTCGGACAATTCGGTATTTCCATACTTCCCGCCTCGTTTTCTATGAATTCTTGCGCGGTACAGTTCGTCTGCCGGGAGAAAGCGATAAGTACGGCATTGACCTTCCTGTGCGGAGGCATTTCGCTTTAATTCTCGGCAGATTGTGCTGGGGCTGCGGCCCAGCTCTTTTGCAATTACTCGGATTCGGCAGCAGTTTTTTAATAAAAGCGATAGTTTTTCCCGTTCTTCCAGTGTAAGATGATGATAGCTCACAGGGTATCCCTCCTGACAGTGTTGTCTCGACAACTCCACTGTACCACAGGAAGCCGTATCCTGTGAGTTTTTACTCTGTTGCACTTGTTATTTTAATTCACCATGTTTCAGAACATTTCAAACGACAAATTTTCAGGAGTCCAGCAAACCTCTGAAAGCACTAGAGATTTACGGATAAATGCAAAATCTATGAAAAAGCGATAGCGAGACTATAATTAAGAAATCTGTAACAATTCTCGCTGGCTTTGTTAATAAAACTCCTGTATATATAATACTTATAAGAGACAAACTTCTTTTCATCCAATCTTCCAAAGAATAAACCGGGCGTCATGTGACGTCCGGTTTATTCTGCTTTCAGGGATTTCATCAACCTAACGCATGAGCAGGTGCGGACGCTGGTATTTATCTACCAAGGCGGAGGATTTGAACGGAAGCGGCAAGCCGCAGGGATGGAGACGGCGATGCAATAAATGAGATTCCCCGAGTCTCACAAAATGGCAGGCCTCGGGAAATTTTTTATACAGAATTTACAGGATCGTGCTTTTGCTTTTAACGTCAGACGTATACTATAAATCTTGCAAGAGCTTTTTCTTTTCACTCTTTTCTCTTTAATGGAGCGGCCGGGCGTCGTGTGGCGTCCGGCTTGTTCTGTTTTCACAATGGCGGCGCGGCTCGGCCTGTATTCAATAGGCCATCAATTTGAGTTTGTATTATATCTGATTTCGCCTATTTCTATATTGCTGTATTCTACGCTGTCAAAATGGTATATATCCCCGGTTTCTTGGCCTCTTCCTCTTGCATCATACTTAAGGCATATTTCAATAGGCATTAATACGCCTGAATCGGCGTCTCTGAATAATGCACGTAAAATCCCAGCCCTTGAATATTTTTTGATTAGCTCTGGGGGCACGTAATCCTTTGCTGTTTTAATTACGTCAAGATTAAGCAAGATTAGACATTTTGGCGTTTCTCCGTAGTTAACCAAATTTAATATTTTTTCTTCTTCTGTTTGCGGCAGCTCGAACGTAGCATATCCTAAAAAGTTACCTGTTTTCCCATGATAAATTTCGTCAACCAGATTTGTAACCAGATTATACACTGCTTCAGCTCCTTCCCTGCCAGTATATTCAAATAATTCTTGATTGAACTTGCGGCTTTCCCACGTAGCCGACGGGTTCCCGCGACGCCCAGCAGGGCGTTTCGGCCTGTTCCTGGCACGCGATTTCCAGCATGAAAAAAAGCCCTCGAGAACTGTCAGGCATGAAATGACTCGCTCGAAAATTTTATTCCAGAATTTAAGCTTTTTTTCAGAATTTAGTTCTATCTTATTTCATAAGAAATAAGGAGGCAAAAGCAATGAAATTCAAAAGTACACTATCTCTTTTATGTGTCACAGGACTTATGGCAATGGCACTGGCCGGATGCGGAAGCAGTAGCGCAGGTACGGCAAGTTCCGTAAGCGCAGCAAGCAATTCTGCCAATACGTCCAGTTCCAGTGAGTCCGGCAGTTCCGAAATCATCGGCCAAGTGCAAAGTGTCAGCGATAAGACGATTACTCTGCTTCTGGGAGAGCTGACGGATGCCGGTCAGAATCAGAACGGCGCACCGGCCGAGCCAGCCGGCAGCAGTTCAAGCAGCGCAAGTCTGAATTCCTCTCCGGATACCGCACAAGCTCCATCAAACGGCCAGCCCGGCGGCGGACAGTCCAGCAGCCAACAGCCAAGCGGACAGCCCGATGGGAAACAGCCTGACGGGGCAAAGCCCGATGCTGGTCAACCTGGCGGCGGAAAGACTTTTACGGCGGGTACGGAGACGGTAGCCATTACGATAACGGATGACACGGCAATTAAAGTGGAAAGCGTCTCTGGAGAGACAGATGGATCGATAGACGATGTCAAAGAAGGCGCAGTTCTGGACGTTATCCTCGGTGATAATAACATAGCCACTACTGTAATTATCAAAAATGTAATGGCGGGTAATCCGGCGGCACCTGATAATGCAGGCACAGATATGCCGGCTGGCAGCAGTTCCGGTTCACAGTCTTCCAATAACTGAATTATACATAATGCACGCCCGTCCCCTCAAGGAAAGGCTGCTTATTAAAATTCGTCATACGCGGCGCTAGAGCCAAGAGCAGGCCCGTCTCCGAGGAGTAATTCCTTGGAGACGGGCTTTTTTACTTACTGCTGCCTCGGTCTGCTTCTTCAAATCCCGTACAATTCCCACACGCTGAGGCAAATGCCGATTATCTCATAAGCCATCGAAGAATACGGAGACAAACTAAGAAATGAAAAAAATTTCCGGATATTGTGGATGAAAGTATCCCTGGGGACGTTTGGATCGGCCTCTGGGTGTCCGCCAGGGGAAATCACAAGAATGCTGTGGAGGAATTTGCTGGAATGCTGGTTCGTACCCGGATGAAGGCGAGGGGGGATGCCCTTTACGAAAGCTATGCGTTGCGAAAGCCCTGAACATCGATTTTTTCCGGAAAAACAGGTCGCCATAATACTTCCGGTGGACCATGGAAAAAAAGAAGAGCAACTGGACTGAGTTAAAAAAGACAGCTTTACGAAATACCAAAAATATTAATTAATAGAAGGCTAAAAAATAGAAATTTGACAGGAATGTATAATTTTTGTTATAATTAATTCAAAATAATATCCTGATATAAGGAAACGGAGCGTGAGATAGCAATCAATCGAGCAGCAGAAAGGATGGCAACAATGAATGAAATACGTATGGGAATCGGATTTGCAACGGGCAGACGTAATTTTCGGAAAGTTTTATCGGCTTATATAAATACCTGGAAAGCTACGAAGGATGGCTTACCTGCGGGCATGGAGGTCAAACTTCATCTTTTCGTCGCATATGACGTTGAATATCATAATACTAAGTCTACGGACTATACGAATCTGCCCCAGGAAATTGTGGATGCTTTTGAGAGCGTTACGTTTGTCGGAGCGAAAAATACATTACGGAGCCTTGAAAAACTGCGGGACAGTAATAAATTTACACAGTCTGAACTGGCCGGTGTTTTCGGGGCGGGATATGCGGGAAAGCGTAATGCGGTACTGTACGCGGCGATAGAAAACCAGATGGATTATTTTCTCTTCCTGGATGATGATGAATATCCAATGGCGGTGACAAATAATCATGACACGTGTCTTTGGAGCGGCCAGCAGGTATTTATTTCCCACCTGAAAGAAATCCGTGATGCGGATTACACAAACGGCTTCCACTGCGGCTATGTCTCGCCGATCCCTCAGATTAGGTTTGACAGGGTGTTGGACGAGGAAAATTTCAAACTGTTTATTGAAGCCATCAGCAATGACATCATCAACTGGACAAGCATTAAAGCACTTATGAAATCCGGAGGCGTAACATATGCGTCGACAGATGTGCTGACCACCAACATAGCGGAGGATGTGCCGCTGATCCGCGGCTGTAAATTTATTTCAGGCGCAAATCTTTGCATCAATCTTAAAAATCCGCACAAGACACTTCCTTTTTTTAATCCGCCGGGTGCAAGAGGAGAAGACACCTTCCTGTCAACTCTGCTGAATGAGAGGACCGTGCGCAGGATACCATGCTATACATTTCATGACGGCTTTTCGATTTACCAGCATCTTCTGGACGGAGTGCTGCCTATCCATCTTTCGGCAATTACTACGGACTCAACTGTTGTCAATTCAAGATTCTTGAATGCGTGCATTGGCTGGGTTCGCTATAAGCCGCTGCTGACCTATATTACCGTACCGGGAGAATATGAGCAGAGGATGAAAATGATAAAATCCGCGCTGGAACAGACGCTGCCCAAATTGGCAGAATACTTTCAGGATAAGCGTTTCTTTAACATTGCGGCGGAATTTGATAAGTATTCTAAAAATGTGAAAAGGCACTATAATCAATTTGCCACGGCTCAGCGCACCTGGAAAAAAATTATGGATATCTTCTGAGCTTTTTCTTAATACATTGCTTGCTGCTTCCCGGTATTTGACGCTGTATGGACTTCCGGGTCGAAGCATTCTTGCTTAATTTCAAAGCCCGCCCTGCGCGCTAAACGGTTAGTCTGCAAAGTGGGCACAAAAACAAGCGGCAACCGGACGAATGTCAGGTACCGCTTGTTTTTGTTGTGCCAATCCAGACTGAATGACGTCTATAAATCGTATACTGGTGCCCATCTGCGAGGGGAGAGAAGCAAACTTGGCGCGGCTGTCCGGCATGGCTCCAGCCAAAGCTTGGTCCATGCCCAGACAGCTTTATACGTAAATTACCTGACGAATAATTGCGCAATATTGCGCAATTTAGTATTTTACTTTTGCGCAATATGTGATATAATAGTTCTAAAGCAATCTAAAATACTTTCCTATCAAAATCAAAGAATATGTCGGGAGGTAAATGATCATGAGCTATCCGAAAACGGGTAAAGAGGTATTTGTCAGCTTTTCTCTGTCCAACACGATGTTTTCCGGAATTGGCAAGGGAACCATTACCAGAGAGGAAGTCTCTGTCGACTACTTAAAGGAGCTGTTTACAAAATACGGTGTGGTCGTTTCGGCAAAGCCGGAACAGCGCAAGCTGCTGGAAGCGATCAACGAAATTTACGATTTGCAGTTGGAAATTCCGGAGAATTTGAAGATCATTCATCTCTCCGAAAAGAACCGCCGTCTGGTGGTGATTTCTGTGCAGGGGCTTAAGCGGTTCAACGGTTCCCTCCTGCCGCAGTATTCAGAAGAAGAATTCCAGGAGGCCACATTCAGCTTTGTCAAATATTACGTGCAAAGCCGTCATTATGATGACCTCATCGCCGAAAACGCAAAGCTGAAAAGAGATCTGGATGTCGAGATTGCCTGGCGTACGAGGGAATGCGAAATCTAATTGCCCCCGCTTCAAAACGCGGGAGGTGCGATTTGCTGCAGCTTGTCCCGCTCAACTCGCGGCGGAGAGCCAGACAAGGGACTTTGACTTTAACCAGAAAAAAGGAAAGAAACACCCGCTGGGTGTTTCTTTCCTCAGCCGGTAGACAAAACGCCGTTTGGGATTCAGACCCAAGCGGCGTTTTTCATGCGAATAATCGAATTGGGAACAAATAGCAGGAAAAAGAGAAAGGGAAAATCGTATTTGGGCTTGAACCTGGGGTCTTCCGATTTCCAGATTGCCAGCTTTTTGAGATTCATGCAGGCGAAAGTGAGCAAAGCCTGCATCGTCACGTTGGCTTTGCCCCGTAAGGTAGTATATCTCAACCCATGTTTTTCTTTTGCGTCGGCGAAAACCCGTTCGATGGTTTCCGCACGCTCCCGGTAAATTGCTTTTCCCCGCGATGTGTGGCGAAAATCTTCCGCGACGTCCAGATCGTTCGCCCATACATGCCGCGTTACAGTTTTCTGACAGTTCCTACTCTGCGTGCACTGCGCCCGTTTCGGACAGCATTTGCAGATTTTGGGGTCGCTTTTGTATTCCCGGTATCCGTCACGGTTTGTGGTTGAGTAGCGCAGAACCTGGTTGTTTGGGCAGAGAACACAGTCGTAATATTGGTCGTATACATATTCGTAGGGCTTGAAATATCCTTTTTTGCTCATCGGCCTTTTGTAAGGCAAAACCGGAATTTGGTGGTCGTCCAGAATCTGTTTGCAGATATATGGGATCTTGTAACCAGCGTCGGCAACAACGTACTTGATTTCAGGGAACGTGGCCTTTACTTTGTCATAAATGCTTTTGAACATCACGCTGTCATGGACGTTGGCGGGGGAAAGTTCTACGCCAAGGATGAAGTTGTGCCGGTCGCAGGCTGTGTGCGCGGTGTAGGCGAAACATTTTTCATGCTCCCCTTTGTGGAACATGCCGCACTCCGGATCGGTGGTGCTTTTTTCGATCTCTTTAGTCTGTCCAGCCCCGCCGCCTTTTCCCGAGTCGTCATCGTCAAATGGCTTTTTCCCATGAACCTCCCGGTCCTTGTTGATTTCCTCCATCAACTCTTTTTGGTAATGCCGGGCCTCTTCCTGAACCTGCACCTTCATTTTCCTGTTTCGGTTGGCGCTGGCCTTGATATGCCTGGAATCAATGAACACCGCCTTCGGGTCCACATACTTCAGCTTCACCGCTTCCAGCAGAATACGGGCGAATATTTTCTCAAAAATATCGGTGCCCTCAAACCGCCGGGAATAATTTTTTCCAAAGGTCGTAAAATGAGGGATCGGATCGTTCCAGTCATATCCCAAAAACCAGCGATATGCCGCATTGACCTCGATTTCTTTGATCGTCTGCCGCATGCTGCGGATTCCAAATAGATACTGGATGAACACGATCTTGAACAGCACTACAGGATCAATACTTGGACGGCCCGTATCTTCGCTGTACCTGCCTTTCACCAAATCATATATGAAACTGAAATCAATTGCTTTTTCGATTTTACCATCTTCTAAGCACTAAAAAAAGACAAAGCATCATTTCTCTGATACTTTGTCTACAGGCTGAGAAACACCCGCTGGGTGTTTCTTTCCTTTTAACAAATATCTGCTATTTAACGGAAGAAAACGGAAGAGATTTAACGCAGCGCAGGGCCTTGAAATTTTGCTGCGCGGCGGTTCATCCCACGGCGGAGGATCGTCAGAGATGGTTCATCGAGCTACCCGCGGACCCGGACGGAATTCCTCGCCCCGCTTTTCCATAGACAAAGCGCCGGCGGAGAGCTCTGTCAGCCAAGGGGCAAACCTCTCGGCACCGCCCTGTGGAAACGCGGCGAGAAGTGTGATGTCAGCACCGTAGTCCGCGTTTTCAACAACAGCTCCGGCAGCTGTCAGTTCCAGCTTGACTCGCTCCAGCAGGGGATAGGTGCAGGGTACGTCCCACAGGGTCCACAGGCTGACCCGGCTGATTCCGGCGGCGTCCAACGCGTCCTTGGCGCCTCTGGCATAGGCCCGGGATAGTCCACCGGCTCCCAGCAGCACACCGCCGAAATAGCGGGTTACTACGCAGCACACATTGGTGATCTCCTCCCGCTGGAATACGTTCAGCATGGGCAGGCCCGCCGTGCCCTGAGGCTCGCCGTCATCGGCATAACGCACCGCGCCGCCCTCCCGGAGCAAATAGCACCAGCAGTTGTGGCGGGCGTCGTAATATTGCTTTTTCGTCTCCTCAATGCGGGCGCGGGCCTCCGTCTCGCTCTCCACCCGCCAGATATGGCTGATGAAGCGGGAGCGTTTTTCCGTGAATTCGCTTTCCGCAGCCTCAAAGGGTACCAGATATCCGCTCATGCCACTCCTCCAGCGTCTTAATATCACCCGCAATGCCGTCGTTTCATGTTAAAGGTCAAGGGGGTCCTCCGCCTCCTGCACGTAAGGAGCCACCTGCCCCAGGACCCGGGGAGCACATACGGCGGTCACGTCGATAGTTTGTGCATAGTCCACCTTTTCCACCTTCGCCTCCCGGAACAAAATGTCCAGAAGCCCGCCCCTGTCATAGGGCAGATGGATGCTCACCCGCCGGGCGCCCTTGTCCAGACGCCGGTCAATGAGCTGCAGGAGCTCCTGCACGCCCTCGCCGGTTTTCGCGGAGATGGTCACCATATCTTCCCCGCGGGGCAGGATCTCGCCGCCGGAGAGGTCGCACTTGTTGAAGACCTCAATGCGGGGAATTCCGCTGGCCCCCAGCTCCGCAATCAGATCCTCCACCACCTGCGCCTGTTGCTGCCACCCGGGGTTGGACACGTCGATAACATGGAGCAGAAGATCCGCGTATTCCAGCTCCTCCAGCGTCGCCTTGAATGCCTCCACCAGCTGATGGGGAAGCTTGCGGATAAAGCCGACGGTGTCGCTGAGGACCACGTCCAGCGTATCGCTGACGGTCAAAAGCCGGCTGGTGGTGTCCAGCGTGTCGAACAGGCGGTTGTTGGCCGGAATGGATGCGCCGGTGAGCTGATTGAGCAGCGTGGATTTGCCCGCGTTGGTATAGCCCACGATTGACACGACGGGAATCTCGTTTTTTTGCCGCTGCTGACGCTGGGTCCCCCGGACCCGGCGTACGTCCTCGAGGTCGGAGCGGAGCTTGTCGATCTTTTTGTGGATCAGCCGCCGGTCGGTTTCCAGCTGTGTCTCGCCGGGGCCCTTGGACCCGATGGCGCCCTTGCCGCTGGTGCCGCCCTGCCGCTCTAGATGGGTCCACATACCTGTCAGGCGGGGGAGGAGGTACTGATATTCCGCCAGCTCCACCTGTAAGCGGCCTTCCTTTGTCTTGGCCCTCTGGGCGAAGATGTCCAGAATCAGGCCGCAGCGGTCCAGGACCTGAATTCCCAGAAGCTCCGTCAGCACCCGCTGCTGAGAGGGAGACAGGTCGTTGTCGAAGATGACCATAGTGGCACCCACGTTTTCACAGTAGAGCTGCACTTCGGCCACCTTACCCTCGCCGATGAAGGTGCGGGGGTCGGGTTTCTCCCGGTTTTGGAGGACGATGCCCTCCGTTTCTCCGCCTGCGGTCTCTACCAGGGCGGACAGCTCCTCCATGGTGGCCTCGTCGGCGTCTTCGTCCTTGTTCAGTACCGGTGAGTTCAGCCCCACCAGTACCACTTTGTCTCGAATTTCGTTTGTTTCCTGCATAAATCTCCTTTTCCGCATCAGGCGGTCATGCGTGATAAGCCTCCACGACCTCGCCGACATACATCCGGTGCCAGTCGCCCTCCTTGTAAAAGGGGGACGCCGCCCCGTGATCGATCACACACTCCGGCTTCATATCCTGCGCGTACAGCTTGCGGCACACCAGCACCAACTCCGCCTCGTCGAAAAACGGTGCGTCGCCCGCGCCGTAGCGCACCGTGAGTCCGCAGGCCGCGATCTTGTCCATGTCCCGACCGCTTCTGGTCCCGCATAAGCGCAGGGCGTCTTTGCGGTCCTCCGGCAGGATGGACACGGTAAAATAGTCGTGGGACTCCACAAATTGGAAAGTATAACGTGACTGCCGCACGTACACCGTGCAGACGGGTTTCTGCCAGAACTCTCCCAAGCCGCCCCAGCCAATGGTCATGGTGTTGCAGGCAGTCGGGTCCCCCGCGGTCAGCAGGGGAGTCCGTCCGGTGAACAGACGGAGCGCTTCCGGAGTGAGGTCTCTGGCGTTAACAGCTTTCAAGCGCATGGCAATCGTCTCCTTTATTGTTATACATAGTGGTATTATTATATCCGCTCCGCCAAAAATTGTAAAGCGGGCGAATGTGCGCAAAAGCCCCGTATCCTCACGGATACGGGGCTTTGTGAACGTGTCGGAGGACTTACTTGTCCAGACCAAACTTCTTATTGAACTTGGCCACGCGTCCGCCGGTATCGACCAGCTTCTGCTTGCCTGTAAAGAAGGGGTGACACTTAGAGCAGACTTCCACCTTGATATTCTTCTTGGTAGAACCTGTCTCAATCACATTACCGCAGGCGCAAGTAATAGTAGTCTGCTGATAATCGGGATGGATTCCTTCCTTCATTGCTCTTGTTCACCTCTTTCGATCCTGTCAATTCTGATAAATGCCCTCTCGCAAGAGCACAAGTAATTTTAACACAGCTTTTTGAGTAATGCAAGGATTTTTTAAATAAATTTTGTAAAAAGCGGGCGTCTGTACGTTTGCCGTATCGGTGGCTCAAAAACGGAGGCGGAAACAATCGCTGGCGGATAAAACAAATCCAAGCGAAAATTTTTGTTAGAATCACTGCTGGACCACTCTTTTTTCACGGAAGGTTAACGGGACTCTGGAGGGCATTTGCAGCTTTTGAACAGCGTTCAACGCTATAATAAAGCAAATGAGAGGACCAGTGGGCAGCCAAGAGGGAGTGCCCAAATGCTGAATGGTCGGAAAGAGGAGCAGAGCATAATGGAAAAGGAACTGAAGGAGTATCTGAGGGACGGCGAGACCATCCGCTGGAGCGGGCGCACCGCGCCATTTCCTTTGCTGGGCGAGCAGACCAGAGAGTGGATCATTTTCAAGTGGGTGGCTGCAGCCGCGTGTACCTGCGCGCTGCTGGGGGTCTACTGCACCAAGAGCGATGCTCCAAGCGGTAAATTTATCGTGCTGGTGGTGCTTCTGGCGGCGATTGTATTCGTGACGCCCTGGCTGGAGCAGCGCAGCATCCTGGGACAGAAATACTTTATCACAACCAACAGAGCTATCCTTCTCACACGGGATAACAGTACGTATTGCATGGAGCTTGGGCGGATAGACGGCGTGAAACGGGTGAGCCTCAGCGGAGAGGCGGACACACTGGTGCTGGGCAGTGCGATTTTTGAGGAGATTCGCCGCCAGCTGCGCTGGAGAGCGTGCCATCCCAAGACGGATTTACAGAGTCAGGACGGCAAGGATCAGGCGACAGGGCTGGTTTTTTATGGAATTCGGGATGCGGACATCGTCGAGAAGATGCTTTTGCAGTCTTCGGTGATTGAAACAGCTCAAAAGTAGCAGTTCCTGAGGTGGGTTTGAGAGTTAAGAAACGGCGCCGTGCCAGGGCACGGCGCCGTCTTTTCTCGCTATTTTGCAGATTCGGGCCGCTTACGGATTCTCTCGCTGCAGCAGGCACTGATACACGGACTCCCGCTGTTCAGGAGACAGCTGATCCTCCGGCGTGAAAATCTGCGTTTTAGCTGCTACCGCCGCCTTCAATACGTCCGCCGAGGGGGCCTGATCGCAGATCAGGACGCCGATATCGGCGAGAGACGCAAAGGTGAAGGGGTGATTTTTGCCGATCTTTCCGGCATCCAGGAGCATGACGGAAAACGCGGCCTTTTGAATGATCTTTTGCTTCAGCTGCGCCTCCTGAAGAGAGCCCACGGTAAATCCGCTGTTTACCGAGTATCCGGAGGTAGCCATCACCGCCACGTCGATGTTCATGCCGTCCAGCATGGACTCGGCCTGGGGACCGGAGCAGGAGAGCGTGTTCGGGGACACCTGCCCTCCCAGAAGCGTGACATTGAACCGGGTACTGAGGGCAAGCTCCGCCGCGATGTTGGCGGCGCTGGTCAAAATGGTATAATTTCCCGCCTTTAGGCGGCGGGTCAGGGCAGCCACCGTGCTGCCGGCGTCCAGATAGTAGGCGTGGTTGGAGCGAAACAGCGCGGCGGCGATCTTTGCAATACGCTCTTTGGCCACGGTATTTTGATGGATGCGCTCGGAAAAAGCGGATTCCAGACCTGCAATCTTTGGCCTTTGGGACAGCATGGCCCCACCCCGGACGCGGACAATGGAGCCCTCTTTTTCCAGCTTGTCCAGGTCACGCCACAGCGTCATGGGAGAGCAGGAGCCTATCAGAGGGAGCAGATCGCTGTTTCGGGCCTCGACGTGCTCTGTGATATAAGATAAGATAACAGATTGCCGTTCGTTCAGCATTTTGTCTCACACTCCAACTTCCGGCGCATGTAACGCCGCTTCACACTTATTTTATCGCATTAGAAGGAAAAAGGCAATTTAAAATCAGAAGGAACAGACTGCCCACCAATCAAACGCCCATGCGGTTTTCCCGAAGCTGCTCCAACTCGGTGCAGTTGTGGGTGCAGACGTGGCCGGGCAGCGGCAAAATACGCTCGTGGATTGCGTCCAAGATCCACTCCGGCTGGGGGAAAAAGGCATTTTCCAACTCGTGGGGCGGGGTGATCCAATCCTTGGCACCTACCACCACGGGCGGCGCGTCCAGATAGTCAAAAGCCAGTTCCGTGATATTGGAGGCCAGATTCCGCATCATGGAGTTCCGCTCACAGGCGTCGCCCGTGATGACAATGCGGCCTGTTTTCTTAACGGATTCGATGACCTTTTCATAGTTGAAGGGAACCAGAGAACGGGCGTCGATGACCTCGGCGGACAGGCCGTATTTCTCCTGCAAAAGATCGGCGGCCTTCACGGCGCGGTACAGCGTGGCGCCGATGGAGAGAATCGTCACGTCGCTGCCGGAGCGCTTCACGTCGGGCTCGCCCAGCGTGATCTCATATTCCGCCTCGGGAACGCCCTCGCTGTGGAAGAGCTCCCCATAGTCGTAGATGCGCTGGCTCTCCAGGAAGATAACCGGGTCCGTTCCGTTCAGGGCGGACTGCATCATGCCCTTGGCGTCGTAAGGCGTGGCGGGGAAGACCACCTTCAGTCCGGGGATGTGGGCGCACAGGGCGGACCAGTCTTGGGAGTGCTGCGCGCCGTACTTGGAGCCCACGCTCATGCGGACGATCACCGGCATTTTCAGCACGCCGGCGCTCATGGCCTGCCACTTGGACAGCTGGTTGAACAGTTCGTCTCCGGCGCGGCCCAGAAAGTCACAGTACATCAGCTCTGCAATGGCCCGTCCGCCGCTCATGGCGTATCCCACGGCGGCACCCACAATAGCGGCCTCGCTGATGGGGGCGTTGAACAACCGGCGGTAGGGGAGGGTCTCGGTGAAGCCGCGGTAGACGGCGTAGGCGCCGCCCCAGTCCCGCACGTCCTCGCCGAAGGCCACCAGAGTGGGGTCCTCATAGAACTTCTTCAAAATGGGTTCCGCGATGCCGTCGCGGACCTGATAGACCCTGTTTTTGCTGACGGGCCTGCCGTTTTCGTCCAGTCCCTTCCGCACCTTTTTGGCCAGGGCCACGGCGCGGGGGGACTCCTCATAGGGAACCAGCGTCTCGGCCCGGCGGTTTTCGTCCATGGAGCGGACGTGGCCGTTGGAGAACATCAGGTTGCCGATCACGTTGGGAGCCTTGCCGAAGATGTCCACGCGGGGAGAGACGGTCTCGTCGATGGCCAGCTTCATGTTCCGCAGCATATCCGTCTTGACGGCAGACTGGATGGCGTCAAGGTCGGACTGGGTGCAAAGGCCTGCTTCCATCAGCTGCTTACCATAAGCCAGAATGGAGTCCTCCGCCTCCCAGACGGCGATTTCCTCCTTGGTGCGGTAGCTGCTGGAATCAGAGGGGGAGTGTCCGGAGATGCGGTAGGTGACGACCTCCAGCAGCACGGGGCCGTCTGTTTTAGCGAGCTCCTTCTTCCGGCCATAGACGTCCATCACGGCCAGAGGATTGTAGCCATCCACCCGCTCCGCGTATAGCTGGTTAGGCCGCAGGGCCGCCCCCACCCGGGCGGGGGAGCCGTAGCCCATGGTCTCGCCGCCGGTCTGGCCGCCCATACCGTAGGAGTTGTTCCAGATGTTGAAAATGATGGGCATTCCGCCGCCGTCTTTCCCCCAGAGAGTGCGGAACTGATCCATGGAACTGAAATTCATGCCCTCCCACACGGGGCCGCAGCCCAGAGCGCCGTCGCCGATGTTGCAGACCACGACACCGTCCTTTTTGTTGACCAGCTTGTAAAGCGCTGCGCCGGGGGCAATGGAGCCGGAGCCGCCCACAATGGCGTTGTTGGGATAGATGCCGAAGGGGGTGAAGAAGGCGTGCATGCTGCCGCCCATACCTTTATTAAAGCCGTTTTCCCGGCCGAAGGTCTCGCAGATCATGCCATAGAGCAGAAAGTCCCGGCCCTGCGCGCGGATGTCCTTCCCGCTGTCCCTGACCACGGAGAAGGCCTTCCCACCGCCGAAAGTCTCCATGATCTTAGTCAGCTGCGTCTCATCCGTGGTTTCCACCGCCCGGAGGCCCCGGGCCAGAATTTCTCCATGGCTTCGATGGGAGCCGAAGGAGAAGTCGTCGATGTTCAGGTGATAGGCCTGTCCCACATAAGCGGCCTCCTGGCCAATGCCCAGATGGGCGGGGCCGGGATGATTGTAAGCCACGCCCTGATATTCGCTGGTGGTCTTGATGAGCTGGAGCATGGTCTCAAATTCCCGGATATACGCCATATCCCGGTAGGCGTTGACAAGGTCTGCCCTGGAATAGCGGTTCGTCTCATCTTTCACCGTTTTCTGATACTGGTTGCTGACGATATCCTGCAATTCGATTGTTCCCGGGGCACGCATGGCCTTGGGGTCCACAAAAAGCTGTTTCGACATATTGACCCTTCCTTATCTTACGTTTGGTTAATTTTCATAAAATCCCGCCGCGGCGGGACGCTTTATTTCCCTTTGTACTGAGAGAGCGCCTCCCGGAAAATTTCGCACACAGTTGGGTGGGGAAATACGAACTCTCTCATTTCATCTACCGTCAGCTCCAGTTCAATAAAAATACCGGCGGCGACGATGAATTCAGAGGAGGAGTTGGCCAGTACCTGCGCGCCCAGAAGAGTGTTTCGCTTCGCGTCGAACACCAGCTTGCAGATGCCGTCGCCGCCCTCGTTTTCGGCCACGTACCGTCCGCTGTACTGCATGGGCAGTTTCACCACGGAGACGTGGCGGCCTTGAGCCTTGGCCTCCGCCTCGCTCAGACCCACGCTGGACAGCTCTGGAACGGTGTACAGCACGCTGGGGATGGCCTCGTACCGCATGGTGTCCGCTTTACCCAGAATGGTGTTTACGGCGACCTCCGCCTCACGATAGGCCGTGTGGGCCAGCATATACTTGCCGTTCACGTCGCCCACGGCGTAGATGCCCGGGGCGTTGGTCTTCATACGGGCGTCGGTCACGACGGCACCCCGTTCAAGCTCCACGCCTACGGTCTCAAGGCCCAGCCCCGCCGAGTTGGCCTTCCGGCCGATGGCCAGAAGTACCTTGTCCGCGGAGAGTTCAAAGGTCTGCCCGTTTTTTTCGCAGACCACCGTACCCTCCCGGACAGCGACCACTTTGGTCTCCAAGTGGAACTTCATGCCGTCCCGTTCCAGATTCTTTTGCAGAACCTTCACCAGATCCCCGTCGTTGGGACCGGCGATGTGATCCAGCATTTCCACTACGGTGACCTCCGTTCCGGTGAGTTGGCAGTAGGCGGCCATTTCAAGACCAATGACGCCGCCGCCGATGACGGCCAGCCGGGCGGGGGCTTCCCGCTGGCACAGCAGTTCCCGGTTGGTTAGGACAAAACCGGATTCCAGCGCTTCCCTCAGCCCCGGAATAGGGGGCCGGGCGTTGACAGAGCCGGTGGCGAGGATGAGGTTTTTGCCGGTATACAGCTCCTGACCTACCTGTACCGTGACACCCTCCGCGCTGCGGCCGGTGATGACACCCCGACCGTTTACCAAATCCACGCGGCTGGCTTTTAAAGCCGCGCCCACGCCGGCTACCAGCGTGTGGATGACCTTTTCCTTCCGGTCGATGACTGCGCCGCGGTCGATTGTGACCTTTTCCGCCCGGACGCCGTACAGATCTCCGCGGAGGGCGTGGGCATAGGTTTTGGCGCTTTGGAGCAGCGTCTTGGTGGGGATGCATCCCTCGTTGAGGCAGGTGCCGCCCAGGTGGCGATCCTCGATGCACAGGGTCTTCAGCCCTGCCTGTCCGGAGTGCTCGGCGGCAAGATACCCGCCGGGACCGCCCCCTAAGACGATTACATCATAATTTATCATAGCGACCTTGTATGATATACACATAGCAAAAGTCTGCGAAATCATACGCTCCTTTCTTGGTTTTTGTTATAGTTGAGATAGACACTGTGGACTGTTGACATGCCTTATAGCTTGACTATAGTAAGGAGTTTATGGCCACGGTTTCTATCTCGATTGTTGATTGGTTGGATAAGCCATAGAGTTTTATTTCGCGCAAGGCTACGAGGATAGATTCTTGTGGAACACAGTTGTCGTAAATGATACAAGGAGTGATGTGCACCAGGATCTATCTCGGCATTGACGTCGCCAAAAGTACCCATGTTGCGGCGGCCATAACTTCAGAAGGAGAAGCTGATCTTATGCCGTTCTCTTTCACGAACAGTTCTGCTGGCTTTGCTTTGCTGCCAGAAAAACTGAATGTTTTGCCAGATGTCCCATTATTGATCGGTCTGGAATCCACTGCTCACTGTGGAGAAAACCCAATTCATTTCCTATGCGGGAACGGATACCATGTTGCAATGATCAATCCGCTTCAGACTGCCGCCATCCGAAAATCCGCTATTCGCAAAACAAAGACAGACACAGTAGATGCTTTTCTGATTGCGAAATCTCTGATGCCCAGTATTACAAATCTATAGTTGCCCAAGGAAAATCTCACTACTGTGCGTTGGGGCATACAGCTTACAAGCTAATCCGCATTATCTTTACTTTGCTTTCAAAAAATACAGCTTTTGATTTAGCTTGATTCATCTATTTTTTCTTCGGGCTGCGTAAGCAGCTCTGCTTTGTTATACCATTTTTCTCCTGATAAATTCTCTGCTTTTCCTATTGACTTTCCATAGTTGGTCTCCTTATTCAGCCAGCAGGGCGGTGATGTTCTCGAGAGCTTCCTTCACATCCTTCAGGAACCGGGAGGCGGGGGCACCGTCCAGTGCGCGGTGGTCATAGGTCAGGGAGATTCCCATGGCGGGGTAGACGGTGATCTGCCCATCGACCCTGCGGACCCGGTCGATCATGCAGTCCACGCCCAGAATACCGGTCTGGGGCGGGTTAATAACGGGGGTAAACGCCTCCACGCCCAATGAACCCAGATTTGAAACGGTGAAGGATGCACCGGTGAGCAGATCGGGGCTGATGGACCCGGTCTGGGCCGCCGCCGCCAGAGCCTTGGTCTCCGCCGCAATCTGGGACAGGGATTTGGTGTCCGCGTTAAAAATGGTGGGGACCAGAAGCCCTCTGGGTGTCTCCACGGCCATGCCCAGATGGACGTGGTCAAAAAAGCGCATTTTGTCATCCAGCAGATGGGCGTTCAGGGAGGGATGATGGGGCAGGACCCGGGATACCGCAAAGAGTACAATGTCGTTATAGGTGATGTTGGGCAGGCCCAAAGTCTCCGCCGCTTTCTTCAGCTGCCCGCGATAGGCGATCATGGCGGTGGCGTCGAAGGAACTGTGGTGGGTGAGCTGCGCCATCTCCGTGAGGGACCTGTGCATAGACGTGCCGATGACTTTGCGCAGGTGGGAGAGCTTTTCGTCGTGATAGCCCGTACCGGTGGCGGCATCTGTGGTGGTTGCTGCGGCAGACGCGGCCAGATCCGTTGTGCGGATTCGTCCGCCCACGCCTGTTCCCGCGACGCCCGAAAGGTCTCCGCCCTCCAGAGCAGCGGCGGCGGTCAGCTTCCGGCCTGCCAGAACGTCCTGCTCCAGGACCCGCCCATGGGGGCCGGTGGGGGTCATGCTTGCCAAGTCCATATGCAGCCTTGCCGCGGCGTTTCGCGCCCGGGGCGATACACCGGAGGCCGCCGCGGTCACAGCCGGTGCAACGGGCATTTCGGCGGCGGGAGCTGTACCGGTTTCTCCGGCAGGGGCGGCGTCCCCTGCGCCCACGGGAATCAGGGAGGAGAAGTCCTCTCCGGGCGCTCCGATCACAGCCACGGTTTCAAGACACGGGATATCGTCCCCCTCCTCACAGAAGGTGGCCAGCAGGGTGCCGTCCGCCTTGGCCGCTTCCTCAAACATCGCCTTGTCTGTCTCATAGGTAAATAGGACATCTCCAGTGTGTACTTCGTCGCCCACTACTTTCTTCCACTCGGAAATCAGGCAGCTTTCCACGGATTGCCCCTGCCGGGGCATAATAACTGCTGTTGCCATGCCATGGCCTCCTTGTTATATTTAAATGTTATATATAACATTTTACGTTATATATAACAATATACACAGAGTAAGTCACTCTGTCAAGAAAAAAGTAAAGCGTATCAGAAGGATAATGAATTGCTATGCTTTCTAAAAATTGAAAAGATTGAATAATAAAATTTGAGTTTAGAAAAATTATATATAACATATATTAAACAATTAATGTTATAATGTTATAAAAATCGGCTTCCGAAAGAGCGGCACGAAACGACTTTGGCTTTGGCATGGGGGAGCGGGGGGCGGTACTTTTCCAGGATCGCCGTGACCGGGAGACGGCCTCTATCGTGGATGCAGTCCCCGCCGAAGCAGAGTACCGCCACAAAGCCCATCCCTGTATTGAATCCATTTATAAGTGAAATTGAGTATAAATTGGAATTACATGGATATAAAACAAAAAAATTGTACAAAATTTATAGGCGGTTTACCGTCAAAATGTTGAAAATATTAAAACTCAGTAAAAATTGTCCCCCCAATCGTAGAAATTGCACCTTTTGAAATCGTCCGTTTTATACTATACTGCTAAAAAAAGAAGCGTATCGAGCAGCTGTTTTGAATGAAATTACGACGAATTCGAGAAAATGAAGCAGTACAGTGAGAAATTTTCATGAGCAGTAAAGGAAACAGGCAAATGAACGAATATATTGTGGAAATGGAGAATATCAACAAATCCTTTTCAGGGGTACCGGTTCTGAAGAACGTGCAGTTTACCCTGAAATCGGGAGAGGTTATGGCACTGCTGGGTGAAAACGGAGCTGGAAAGTCCACGCTGATGAAGATTCTCAGCGGCGTGTATGTCCGCGATTCCGGTACTATGAAGATTTTTGGCAAGGAGCAGGGCGATCTGGATACCAAAATGGCCCAGGAGCTGGGCGTGGCCATTATCCATCAGGAGCTGAATATGTGCCGCCATCTGACTGTGGCGGAGAACATCTTCCTAGGCCGTGAGGTCAAAAAGGGCGTCACCCTCAATGACCGGGAAATGGTGCGGCGGACGCAGGAGATTCTGGATGCCCTGAAGATCGACCTGAATCCCAGTACGGTGGTAGGTGATCTGCCGGTGTCCAAGCAGCAGATGGTGGAAATCGCCAAGGCGCTGTCCGTTCATGCCAAAATCCTCATTATGGACGAGCCTACCTCCGCGTTGTCTTCCAAGGAGATCGACGAGCTGTTCCGGTTGGTGAATCAGCTTCGGAGCGAGGGCTGCGGAATTGTATACATATCCCATCGAATGGAAGAACTGAGCCATGTGGCAAACCGCGTGACGGTGATGCGGGACGGCGAGTTCATTCTGGAGGGCAATTTTGCCGACTATACCATGGATCAGCTGATCGCCAGAATGGTGGGACGGGATATCAAGGAGAAGTTCCCGCGGGTCCAATGTCAGCGGGGCGAAAAGATTTTGGAAGTAAAAAATTTGAATGCAGGCAGAATGGTCAACAACGTCAGTTTTGACGTTTACGCCGGTGAGATCGTGGGCATCGCCGGGCTTGTGGGCGCGGGACGTACCGAGACCACCCGGGCGATTTTCGGAATCGACCCCAAGGACTCCGGCGAAATTTCTCTGGACGGGAAGCCCGTTACCATTAAAAAGCCGATTGACGCCATCAAGGCCGGTATCGTGCTGACTCCCGAGGACCGGAAGCGAGACGGCCTGTGCACCAAACTGGGTGTTCGGGAAAATCTTGCCATTCCCAATCTGGACTGGATCAGCAGCCGGATCGGAAAGGTTAACCGGAAAAAGGAACGGGCCATGGCCAACAAAATGGTGGAGGAGCTGCAGATCAAGCTGCCCACCGTCGAGATCAACGCGGAAAGCCTCTCCGGCGGCAACCAGCAAAAGGTAGTCATCGGCAAGTGGCTGGCCCGAAATTCCCGGGTCATCATGTTCGACGAACCCACCAGAGGCGTAGACGTGGGTGCCAAGGTGGAGATCTATAATTTGATGAACCGCCTGAAGCAGGAGGGTACCGGCGTATTGTTCGTGTCGTCCGAGCTGCCGGAGATCCTGGGCATCAGCGACCGGATTCTGGTCATGTGCGACGGGCGTGTGACCGGTGAGCTTCCGGTGGCCGAGGCCACAGAGGATAAGATCCTCTCTTACGCGACTGCGTTTGAATCTAAAATCTAAGGAGCAATACACGATGAATGAAAAGAAGTCGAATTGGCTGAATCAAGCCCTGTCCGCCCGCGGCGTCCGCTCAGTGGTGACTGCGGTGCTGGGATTCTTAATCCTGTTTGTTGTCTTTGCCGTGGCCAGCCCCTCCTTTCGCTCCGGCAACAACATCCAGAACCTGCTCCGTCAGATTGCTCCGACCCTGATTATCGGCATCGGACAGGGCTATGTGCTGATTACAGGAAACATCGACCTGTCCATCGGCTCCGTGGTGGGCATGTCCTGTATGACTGCCGGTACCTTGATGACCAACGGCATCCATCCGGTAGTGGCCTGCCTGCTGACGATCCTTCTGGCGCTGCTGGTGGGCTTTGTCAACGGTACGCTGGTGGCGAAGATGAAGCTGCCCTCTTTTATTGCGACTCTGGGCACTATGACTCTGGCCCGCGGCCTTGCACAGTTGGTGAACAACAATCACAACACCGACTTCATCGGTGACAACGCCCAGACGTTCCGAGACCTCTTCTATTACGGCGGGTTTGCCAAGCTGTACAGCGCGGTGTGGATTGCGGTGATCTTGTGGGTGGTTTTTAACTTCCTTCTGAGCAAGACCCGCACCGGTCGCCACATCTATGCGGTGGGCAGCAATCTGGACGCCGCGCGGCTGTCCGGAATCAACGAATACCGGACGATCCTCATCACCTATCTCGTCAGCGCCCTGTGCGCCTGCGTCACGGGTTTGATCCTGCTGGCTTCCGCCGGCATGGGCACCATGGATGCCGGCGGCACCTATGAGATGTATGCCGTAGCGGCGTGCGTCATCGGCGGCATCTCCACGCTGGGCGGCACCGGTATTCTGGCGGGTGTGATTGCCGGCGCCGGAATCTGGGGCATTCTGCAAAACGGCTTGCAGTTCGTGGGCGCTCCCGTAGCGCTGCGGAATATCATCATCGGCATCATCGTTATTCTGGCGGTCATGATGGACGTGGTGGCCCGCAGCAGCAGGAAAAAGGTTAAAAAAGCGTAAAACAGCGGTTATTGAAGCCCTATGGGCTTTGATATAAGGACTCGGGTCCGTGAGCCCTTTCCGAGTCTCCGGAGAAGCCGCTTCGACGGGGAAAAACCTGCGGCGTGGCGCTGTCGGCACCTTCCATGCGGCGCGGCCGCCTCCGGGGGATCTTGAACCGGCCTGCGAATCCCGGTCCAAAAAAATAAACAAGGAGAAGAACTATGAAAAAGAAAGTATTGGCTCTCGCAATGGCTCTTGCAATGTCCGTCGCACTCTTTGGGTGCGGCAGCACGGGCGCGTCCGGCAGCGGTTCCGCCGCTTCCGGCTCCGGCTCTGCGTCCGGCTCCGCCGCCGGTTCCACCGCAGCTGAGGATGTGAGCATCATTCTGGTCACTATGGACGGCCTTGACAACCACTGGGTCAACGTGGACAAGGGTGCGCAGGCCGCCGCCAAGGAGCTTGGCATCAAGTATCAGTGGATGGCTCCCGACAAAAAGGACACCGCGCTGCAGATCGAAATGCTGAACAACGCCATCGCCGCTCAGTGCAACGGTTTGGTCGTGGCCGCTGTGGACCCCGATGCCATCGTCTCCACGCTGCAAAGCGCCGCCGATGCCGGCATCAAGATCGTCTATGCCGACTCCACCGCCAACTTCGACGCCGTGGCCAAGTTCACCACCGACAACTACGCCGCCGCCAAGCAGGCCGGTGAGCAGATGCTGGCCGGTCTCAAGGAGAAGGGCATCACCTCCGGCGATATCGGCATCGTCGCTTTCTCCAACGCCACCCAGACCTCTGTTGACCGTGAGCAGGGCTTCCGTGATGCTTTCAAGGACACGGACTTCAACCTGCTGGAGACCCAGTACGGTAACTCCGAGGTAGCTGCCTCTCAGGCCGCCGCCGAGAACTTCATCTCCCAGGGTGTCGTGGGCGTCTATGGCAACAACGAGCCCGGCGCTGTCGGCGTGGGCAACGCGGTGGCCGCCAATCCCAACTGGAACGGCGTGGCCGTTGGCTTTGACGCTTCCGACACCACTCTGGACATGGTGGAAAACGGCTCCCTGTACTGCGTGATGGCTCAGAACCCCTATCAGATGGGCTATGGCGCTGTCTATGCCGCCTATAACGCCGTGGTCGGAAACGACATCGGCGAGACCAACGTGGATACCGGCGCCACGGTTGTCAACAAGGATAACGCGGCTGACTTCCGGTGAGCGGCGAAATAAAAACAGCGACGCCTGAGATCTAAGAACAAATAAAGGAAAACGAGCCGCTGGGGATGATAGGAAAAGCTATTCGATCCTCAGCGGCTCCCTTTTTTCAACGACGAAACATAGAAGGAGCCAGAAAATGAAGGATTATTTGCGCGATATGGTGGCCCGGCGGAAGCAGGGCGAGGTTTGCGGCATCGGCAGCTATTGCACGGCCAACGAGCTGGTGATCGAGGCGTGTATGCAGCGGGCTCGGCGGGACCATCAGGTGGTTCTGCTGGAGGCCACCGCCAACCAGGTCAATCAGTTCGGCGGCTATACCGGTATGCGCCCTGCTGATTTCCGGGATTTTGTCTATGGAATTGCGGACCGTATCGGCTTTCCCCGCGAGGATATCCTTTTGGGCGGCGACCATCTGGGGCCGCTTACCTGGCTGAGCGAGCCGGAGGATCGGGCCATGGATAAAGCGGCGGAGCTGGTGCGCCTGTTTGTGCTGGCGGGCTTTAAAAAGATTCATCTGGATACCAGTATGCGACTTGCCGATGACCCCCGGGACCGGCCGCTGACGGATGAGACCATCGCCCGCCGGGGCGCCCGGCTGTACGCCGCCTGCGAAGATGCGTACCAGACGCTGCGCGCGGGCAATCTCGGCGAGATACGGCCGGTCTATATCGTGGGCAGCGAGGTGCCCATTCCCGGCGGCGCACAGGAGGCGGAGAGCTCCATCGCCGTCACCAGACCGGAGGCCCTGAACAAAACTGTGGAGACCTACCGCGCGGCCTTTGCCGAGGCGGGGTGCGCCGATGGATTTGAAAACGTGATCGGCGTGGTGGTACAGCCCGGCGTGGAGTTCGGAGACGCGGACTTTTTCCGCTATGACCGAGCAAACGCAAAAGAACTGACCGCCGCGGCGAAAAAGCTGGACGGTATCGTGCTGGAGGGCCACTCCACCGACTATCAGCCCGCCGAGGCCCTGCGGGAGATGGTGGAGGACGGCATCGCCATCTTGAAGGTGGGCCCCGCCCTGACCTTTGGCCTCAGAGAGGGCCTGTTTGCTCTGGATATGATGGAAAAGATCCTGCTGCCGGAGGGGCGGCGCGTTCACTTTGCGGACACACTGGAACGAGTGATGCTGGAGCATCCGGAGAACTGGAAGAAGTACTACCACGGCGACGAATTACAGCAGGCCATAAAGCGTAAATTCAGCTTCTCCGACCGAATTCGCTATTATCTGACCGATGCCGAGGTGAAAACGGCGATGGATCAGTTGATTGCCCGGATGCAGAAGGTGGAAATCCCCCTGAGTATGCTGCATCAATATATGCCCCTGCAATATACCAAGGTACGGGACGGCCGGCTCCCCATGGACGCACGGGAGCTGGTGAAAGACTGCGTCCTTACCTTTGCGGAGGATTATAGTTATGCAACACGCTGACGGGACTCTTCAGCCCCGGGCAAAAATAGATCGGAGGAATTGATTTTGGTCATCGATATGCACACTTTTCCAGGCTTTCTGGAAGAGATCTGCCAGGACCCCAGGCGGGTGGAGTTTCGCCGGGAGCAGTATTTCCTGTATAAGCAGCACATCTGGCCCCTGAGTCTCTTCGTGCTTCAAATGAACGCAGCGGGTATTGATAAATCCGTGATTTCGGCAGAGGATGTCACCACCCGGGCGGGAGATACCATCGTGTCCAACGAGGAGGTCGGAATGCTGGTGGAATTGTGTCCGGAGCGGCTGATCGGCTTTGCCGGCGTGGACCCATGGCGGAAGGATGCGGTACAGGTGCTGGAAAAGGCGTTTGGGGAGCTGAGGCTCTCCGGATTGAAACTGAGCCCCGCGATCCAGCGCTTCATGCCCAACGACCCCATGCTGGAACCAATTTATGAGCTCTGCGAGCGGTATCACAAACCCATCCTGTTTGAGTCCGGCATGACCTGGGTTAAAAATAGTCCCTCCCGGTACGGGAACCCCCTGCTGCTGGAGGACGTGGCCATCGCGCATCCGGAGCTTAAAATGTGCATGGGACACTTCGGCTGGCCCTGGGTGCGGGAGACTGCCATGATGATTCTAAAATATCCGAATCTGTATGCGGATACCGCATTGCTGTATTTCGACTCCCCGGTTCAGTTTTTTGAACATACCTTTGAAACGGACCTTGGCGAATACTGGATAGACCGAATGTTGTACGACAAAGTGCTTTTCGGGTCCACTTACCCGCGGATTGAGCAGAAGCGTATGCGCAAAGCGGTGGATTCCCTTACTCTGCGGCCCCACCAGAGGGAACTGGTTCTGGGTGGGAACGCCGCGAGCTTTTTGGGATTGGAGGAAGCGTGATGGTAAAGCACTATGAATTTTTCGTCACCACGGAGGACGAGTATTATACCGCCTATATCGGCGACACGGTGAAGGGGTTCATTGCGGCGTCCGGCGTTCAAAACGGCATTGTCTCCGTGGTGACCGCCCATACCAACTGCGGCATCATCGTCACCGAGCCGCTGGACTGCATTCTGAGCGACCTGAACGTTTTGCTGCACAATCTGGTGGACGACGACGGGGAGTATTCCCACGCGCACTTCCTGCCCACCTATGGCCGCACCAGCGCCAACGCTTACGGCCACCTCCGTTCCATTCTGGTGGGAAACAGCACCACGCTGTCCCTGGTGAACGGAAAGGCCTGTATGGGCGAGGCGCAGGAGATCGTATTTATGGAGTTTGACGGCCCGCAGGCCCGTAAGGTTTTTGTGGACATCATCGGCGAATAATTGAAAGGGGGAAATTGAGGAATGCCATACGATATTGTTTCCATCGGCGCGCTGCTGTGTGAGGTCATGCGCAAGGAACTGGATAAGCCTTTGGATCAGGCGGCGGATTTTACCGGCCCCTACCCCAGCGGAGACTCCGGCATCATGCTCAACGCCGCCGCAAAGCTTGGCGCCAACAGCGCTATGATCGGCGTGGTGGGCGACGACGGTTTTGGCCGCTGCATCATTAACCGTCTGCGGGAGAGCGGCGCGGACTGCTCCATGGTGCGGGTCCATCCCCAGGCTGCCACTGGCGTCGCCTTCGTGTGCTATTTCCGGGATGGCAGCCGCAGCTTTCTCTATCATGTCCATCAGGATGCGCCGGGGATGATGTCCGCCGAAGACATCCATCTGGACAAGCTCCGGGGAACCAAATGGCTCCATATTACCGGGTTTGCCATGTCCGTCAGCCGCGGCGCGGCGGATACCATCCACCGTCTGGTCCGGGAGCTTCCGGCGGACACCCGGGTGTGCTTTGACCCCAATATCCGGCCGGAGGCTCTGAGCGTGGAGGAGATCAAGGCGCTGTGCATGCCGGTGATTGAGCGGGCCTCCATTATCTTCCCCAGCAAGAGCGAGGCCATGATGTTCACCGGTGCGTCAACAGACGACGAGGGATGCCGCATCTGGGCCGGACAAGGCAAGACCGTGGTTTTGAAAAACGGCGAGGCGGGTTGCCGCATCTTCTCCGGAGATGAGGTGCTGGAAGTTCCCAGCTTCTCCGTGGAGGAGGTGGACCCCACCGGCGCGGGTGACACCTTCTGCGGCGCGTTTTTGACGGCACTGATCGACGGAAAGAGCCTTGCGGAGTGTGGCCGGTTTGCCAACGCGGCGGGGGCCATGTCTGTCCGCAGGCAGGGTCCCATGGAGGGCGCGCCCTCCCGGGTGGAAGTGGAGGAATTTCTGGCGGTGCACGCGTAAGCGTGCCTCCCGGCCAAAGCTGCGGAGTTCGCGGCGGTCGTTTCCGGCCCGAAGCCGGAGGAAAGGAGAATGGCCATGGGCCAGAGATATCAGGAGCAATTGGAGTATATCGGCGATTTGAATCAACTGATCTCCATGCATGAGAGCGTGCTCTCCGGCGGATTTCAGGACGGCGTCCGGGTGATGGAGGTGGACAATGGCGGAAATCTCTCCGCCACGGTACTGCCCGGACGGTGTATGGACCTTTATCAGGTGCGCTATAAGGGCAAAAACATGAACTATCTGGCGCCCTGCGGCATTGTGGCCCCGGAGTATTACGACGCGCAGGGGACCCGCTGGCTGCGGAATTTTTTTGTGGGTATGCTGACTACCTGCGGCTTGCAGCATTTCGGCAATCCCCGGATCAAGGACGGCGAGGAGCTGGGGCTCCACGGCCGGATTGCCAATACTCCGGCTGAGAATGTGAAGTACGCGCGGGGCGTTCGGGGCGAAACCCCGACTTTAACGCTGGAAGGTACCATGCGGGAGGCCCGCATTTTCGGCGAGAACCTGACGCTGCACCGGAATCTGGAATTTGTGTACGGAGAGGACAGCATCCTTCTGACCGATACCATCACCAACCACGGCTTTGGAGATCGTCAGGTCCTCTACGCCCTGCATTTGAACTACGGCTACCCTCTTTTGGAGGAGGGCTGCAAGCTGATTCTGGACACGGAGGAGACCAAGCCCAGAGAGGAGAATGCCGCAAGGCACCTTGCCACCTGGCAGCAGGTCGAGGCTCCCCAGTACCCCTATCCGGAGCGGTGCTATTTCCACAAGCTCCGGCGGGATGCCGACGGCATGGTTCAGTATACCCTTTTCAACGAGCGGCGGGGCATCGGCGTGAACGTTCGATACAACGGAGCGGACCTGCCGTTTTTCTGCCAGTGGAAGATGCTGGGCAAGGGCGAGTACGTCATGGGACTTGAACCCATGAACGTGTTTCTGGACGGCCCCAAGGCGGACGAGCCGGGCTGTGCCGCGCCGGTTCTCGGCCCAGGCGAGAGCAAGACCTATCAGGCCCGGCTGAATTTTATCGACCATATCTGACCCATCCGCGGAAGAAGGAGAGACAACATGAAACGTTCAAAAATCAACCAGTGCATCCGGGATATGGAGGCGCTGCTGGCGAAGCACAGAGTAGAGCTGCCGCCGTTTTGCAAATGGACCCCCGCGGACTGGGCCGACAAGGGCCACGAATACGACGAGATCCGGGACAACCAGCTGGGATGGGACATCACGGACTGCGGTCTGGAGGATTTTGACCGGGTGGGTTTTGCCCTCATCACCCTGCGCAACGGTAACCAGAATAACCCGAAATATAAGAAGGTCTATGCCGAAAAGCTCATTATGCTCAAGGAGGGCCAGAGGTTTCCCTGCCACTTCCACTGGAAAAAGAGCGAGGACATCATCAACCGCGGCGGCGGCACCATGGTTATCCATGTCTATAACGACGCCGGAGACGGCTCCCGGTCCGACGGGGACGTACTGGTCAACAGGGACGGCCGTTCCTATCCGGTTCCGGCCGGAACCGGCGTGGAGTTGAAGCCCGGTGAGAGCATTACGCTGTGGCCCCATCAGTACCACGATTTTGACACGGTTCCCGGCACCGGCGACATTCTCATCGGCGAGGTGTCCATGTGCAACGACGACAACACCGATAATCGCTTTTATGAGAAGGTGGGCCGCTTCCCCAAAATCGAGGAGGATGAGCCGCCCTATCGGCTGCTGTGCAACGAGTATCCCCCCGCAAAGGACTGAGATGAGTATGGATTATATCGGAATTGACCTGGGTACCTCGGCAGTCAAGCTGTTGCTGATGGCAGGAGACGGTACCATCCGCAACGTGGTCTCCCGAGAGTACCCGATCTTCTTTCCCCACTCCGGCTGGTCGGAACAGCGGCCCGAGGACTGGTGGAATGCAGTTAAGGACGGCTTGAAGGCCCTGCTGGCCGGATACGACGGAAAGCGGGTGGCGGGTATCAGCTTCGGCGGCCAGATGCACGGGCTTGTAATTCTGGACGGGCAGGACCAAGTGATCCGTCCTGCCATTTTGTGGAACGACGGCAGAACCGCGGAACAGACCGACTGGCTCAACAATACGGTGGGGCGGGAGACCCTCTCGGCTTGCACGGCCAACATCGCCTTCACCGGCTTCACAGCGCCCAAGCTTCTTTGGGTGCGGGAGCGGGAGCCGGAAAATTTCGCCCGCATCGCAAAGATCATGCTGCCTAAGGACTACATTGCCTATCAGCTCACTGGCGTACACTCCATGGACTATTCCGACGCCTCCGGAACGCTGCTGCTGGATGTGGAGCATAAATGCTGGTCGGAGAAGATGCTGAGGCTCTGCGATGTGGAGACAAACTGGCTTCCCACCCTGTTTGACAGCTATCAGGTTACCGGCGCGGTAAAAGCATCCGTTGCCGCCGAGTTGGGCCTCGGTCCCGGCTGTGTCGTGGCGGCGGGCGCGGGGGACAACGCCGCGGCCGCCGTGGGTACCGGCACGGTAGGGGAGGGACGGTGCAATGTCTCCCTGGGAACCAGCGGTACCATTTTCATCTCCAGCCGAAGCTTCCGGGTGGACCGGCGCAACGCCCTGCACGCTTTTGTTCATGCCGACGGCCGGTATTACCTGATGGGCTGCATGCTCAGCGCGGCCTCCTGTAACCAGTGGTGGATGGATTCCATCATCGGCACCAGGGACTACGCCGCGCAACAGGCCGGAATGGAGGCGCGGCTGGGGGAGAATACCACGTTTTTCCTTCCCTACCTTATGGGGGAGCGCTCCCCCCACAACGACCCGAGGGCTCGGGCCATGTTCATTGGTATGTCCATGGATACTACCCGCCGGGATATGACGCAGGCGATCATGGAGGGAGTCTCCTTTGGCATCCGGGATTCCTTTGAGGTGGCCAAGTCTCTTGGAATTCGCCTTACCGGCACCCGAATCTGCGGGGGAGGAGCCAGAAGCGCTCTGTGGCGGAAGATGATCGCCAACATCCTGAACCTGCGGGTGGAACGGGTGGCTTCGGAGGAGGGACCCGGACTGGGCGCTGCCATGCTGGCGGCGGTGGCCTGCGGAGAATATGCTTCCGTGGATGAGGCGGCCGACGCCATCGTGCGGGTGACGGAGACTATCGAACCGGACCCGGCTCTGGCCGCAAAATATCAGCAACAGTATCTGCGGTTCCAAAAGCTGTATCCCGCGATAAAGGACTGGTTTTGAAGCGAAGACCAAAAGCATAAAACCGCCGGACCCTGAATGGGTTCGGCGGTTTTGCCATTTCGTGTTCGAAAATTCAGTCGTTGAACAGGTCTTCCTGTAAAAGACGTAGCTCCTGAAGCTCTCCAGGCGTCTTATCCAGCGCGATTTTCCCGTCGTCCACCCACAAAATGCGGTCTGCCACATACAGCGTGTCGTAAAGGTCTGTGGAGAGCAGCAGAACGGGAATCCCATTTTCACGCAGCTTGGAGATCAGTCGGAGGGTGTGGGGCCGCAGATACATGTCCAGCCCGGAAATGGGCTGAAGGCAAACCACCAGATCAGCCTTGGCGATCAGATACTGATAGTAGGCCAGCGTATACAGGTCCTGCGTATGCAGGTCATAGAGCTGCTTTTCATCCAGTAGCCCTCCAAGCTCATCCCAATACTCCTTGGCCACGCTGTTCAAAAGCCGCCGTTTCCTCCAAATACGAGGGATTTTCTCCCCCAGAGCGAAGCAGAGGTTGTCCAGAACGCTCATATCCGGGAAGAGGCCCGTGCGGGAGGGTGCGCGTTCCATCACGCCCAGCCGCAATTCCCGCAGCTCTTTGCCGCAGGCAATGACGCCGGGAACTTGCACATGTTGCTTCAAATCTTCAAAAAGCCCCATGAGATCGTCCAGAATTGTGTTGTTGCGATCGATCAGAAGGACAGTTTCGCCGGAGCAGATTTCCAAGTCGAAGTGGTCCAGTCCCCCCCAGCAGACATTTTCCAGCCGCAAAATGGGCTTTCCCCGGGGATGCCGGGACTCGCCGGCCTGACCTATCCGCAGCAACTCCTCATAGGCGGGCTTAGCCAGCACGCGGACGTGTCGATTTAGCTCGGAAATCTGATCCACTACTTTTTCAATGCGGCCCTTTTTGAAAATGGCGATGCGATCGCAGACTTTTCGCAGAGCCTCATGATGGTTGTAGACGTAGAGAAAGGTCTGGCCGTCCTGCGTCATTTTTCGCAGAAGTCGGTGAAACACCGCCAACTCCTCGCTGCCAAGCAGATCGGGAATGTCGATCAGCACCACCAGGCGCTCCCCGGCGATCATGGCGCGCAGCAGCTCCATTACCAGCCGGTCATAGGTTTTCAGCTGCCCTGCCAGCAGATCCCGGGGCAGGTGGATATCATACTGCCGGAAGAGCTGTTCCGCCTGAGCCTCCAGCACCCGTTCCTGAATATAGAATTTGCGGAAACCGGGCCGAATGACGAAGAGATTGTCCGCCAGAGAGAGGCTGTCGATCAACCGGCTGGTGCTGTCGATAATAGCGACCTTGTTGCGGGTGACAGCATGAGAACCGGGGGTGTTGACCAGATGATCCTGAAAAAATACATAGCCGTTTCGGATGGGTTCGTTCATTGCGATCAGCCTGAACAGCTCTGCCCCTCCGTGACGCTCCAGACGGAGGATGCCGTAAATCTCGCCCTCGAATACCTGCATGCTCAGGTCGTTCAGGTGGGTCTGTCCGTTTTCCGTGTAGAGGACGTGGTCCATCCGGAAGATTTCTTTTTTCATACCTGCCTCCCGGCCTGCTCAAATGGCGCGGGGCAGGGAAATCTCCACGTCGGTTCCCACGCCCAGAGTGGAATAGACGATCACACCGTAAGTCTCCCCGAAGAGGAGGCGAATACGGTTGTTGACGTTAGCGATGGCGATGCCGCCTTTTCCGCTTCCCGGCGGAGCATTTCCCGCCATGCGCTGGTTCACCTTTTCCAGAATCTCCGGGTCCATTCCCACGCCGTCGTCCGAAATCCGGATCAGCAGACACCGCTGGGTCATCATCAGCTTGATGGTGACGGTTCCGTTGCCCAGCTTTTGCTCAATCCCGTGAATAATGGCATTTTCCACAATGGGCTGAAGCGTCAGCTTTGGGAGCTTGCAACGGATCAGAGTATCCACATCATCCTCCTCGTATTCGATCTTCAGCGTCAACCGGCTGCCGAAGCGGTATTGTTGGATATAAAAATAGGTTTTGATGTTTTGCAACTCCTCGTCCACGGTCACCACGTCCGCCTGATTGCTGATGGTATAGCGGAAGAAATTGGCCAGTGCCTCGCACATATCCGCCACACTGCCGAGCCCTGAGATCAGTGCCTCGCTGCGGATGCTCTCCAGAGTGTTGTAGAGAAAGTGGGGGTTAATCTGGTTTTGCAGGGCCTGATACTGTGCCTGCCGCTTGCTTAGTTCAAAGGAATTGCTGGTCTTCAGGATGGCGTTTAACCGCTCGGCCAGATAGCGGCATTGCTTGTTGTAGTAGTATTTGGACGATGGCAGGTCGGTCAGCTCCGGTGTGGACGTGGCCAGCCCCAGGCGCTTTGTTTCCTCAAAATAGGGTTTCCATAGAAGGAGAAGCTCCAGCACGAGCAGTACCGCCGCCGTCGAAGCGATCAGCAGGATCAGCAAAAACCAGCGGGTGTGGCGGGTAACCGTCGCCGCCAGAGCCAGCAGGGCGAGAAACAAAGTGAAAAACGCGGCCCGGAAAGCCAGCAGGCGCGTATCCAGCAGTCTTTTACGCTTTTTCATTCCCAGCCTCCATCAGGAATAGAGATTCCGGTATTCCTTGGGGCTGACGCCCGTGGCTTTTTTGAAAGCCTTGGAAAACCGCTTGTAGTCGTGGATGCCCACCGACTCACACACGGCTTCCATAGTTTGCTTCGTCTCCCGTAGCAGCTTCTTGGCGGCATTGATGCGGATCTCCAGCAGATATTCCAGAAAAGTTTTGCCTGTCTCCTTGCGGAACAGTGTGCTGAAATAATTGGGGCTGAGCCCCACATGGGAGCAGATTCCGTCCAGATTCAGAGGTTCGGCATAGTGCTCGGAGATATAACGCTTTGCCTCGTTGACAGGGCGAACCTTTTCCCGCTTGCTCCACTTCCCGGCCTCGCGCAGATCGCGTAGACAGCTAACTTCCAGCAGGCGAAAGAGATGCTCCACCCGTCCGCACAGGTCGGACTGGTCATTGAAACAAGTCTCGCGCTCTCCGGTGGGAAGAAAATGGGACTCGCTTTGAAAGAGGCCGGACAGGAGAAAGAGGTGATATGCGGCCTTGACGATGTGGAGAATCCGATGCCCGGACATGCCGCTTTTCAGAACACTTTCTTCCAGATGCCGGACTGCGGAACGAAGCTGGTCCTCGCTTTGCAGCGCGATGCTCTCCTGCGCCGCTGTGCTGAACGCATGGTATAGGCTTTCGTTGTCCGCGCCGTCGCTTTCCGGGGCCTCGCACAGGAAAACGGGGGGCTTTGCCAAAAGAAGCCGCTGTTCCATGGCACGCTGCGCCTGCTCCCGGCATTCGCCCAGTTGAGCGATGGATGCCGAACCTCCACTGACACTGAGAAACAGCTCAATGCGCTCAAAGGCGTGGATCTCCATGCACAGTCCCTTGACAACCCGGGTCAGCGCCATCTGGAGCTGCTCACGGTTCTGTGGCGCATAGTTCAGAAGGCCAAAAATCTGACGGCCTCGTGCAATCATGTTGCATTCGTAGCAGAGAGGACGGATCAGCTCTTCCGTGCTGGATTCCGCCAGAGGGAAAAGCAGGTCAAAGACCGACTGCGCGTAAGGAATCCCGATGGTTTGGAAATCCTTAAAGGATTCCTGGATGCAAAAGACCTGAAAAATGCCCGGCTGAAAATGGGCGTAATATTTTTCATTAACCTTTGGCAGCGCGGCGGGAATACCGCCGTTTTCCAAATCAAACCAGATCATTTTCAGCAGATCGGCTTGTGCGCCATCCGAATCGGAATTGTCTGGATGCTTTTCCAGATACCGTTTGCGAACCTTTTGCAGCGTGGCGTTTAGTAGCTGCCGGTTCACGGGCTTGAGAATATAATCCTGCACACCGTATTGAATGGCGGTCTGGGCATATTCAAAGCTGGAATAACCGCTGATAATGATGAACTCCAGATCCGGATCGGATTCTCGGGCCTGCTTCATCAGCTCAAGTCCATTGCATCCGGGCATCCGGATGTCCGAGAGAATCAGGTCCGGCTTCTTTTCCTGAATGAGCCGAAGTACCTCAATTCCGTTGGAAGCAGTTCCTACCAGCTCCATCTCCAGAGCATCCCAGTCGATCAGTTGGCAGATCAGCTGGCAAACTTTTTCTTCGTCGTCCGCAACGATGACTCGAATCATGCTGCACCTCCTTCGTACATTTGGGTGGGAGCCCCTCACCGGAGCGGTACTCCGGGGTTAAAGCGTTTAGAATCGGATAAACGGATGAAAACGGAACAATAAAATTCATAGAAAAGCAAATCTGCGGTTATTATACCACGGACAGGCAAAAATGCGAAGTGGTCTATAAAAAATCTAAAAATTTTGATGAAATTGTTTCTAAAAGCACCGGGAGCATATAGGATGAAGAAGCCGCGTACGGTACGGATTACCTGAATGATTGTAACAGCACTGCAAGTAACTTCTTTGTTATTTCAAAATTTTACCGACAAAAATCCGGCATATTCTCAACTTTTCGAGTCAAACTATGCTTGCGATACCCAGAAAACCCACAAATGAAACAAGTTCGAATTGAGAAAAGGAGAAATAATTATGTCTACCAAGAGTAATAACAAGATCAACGTGCCCGAGGCCCGCGCGGCCATGGATAAGTTTAAGATGGAGGCCGCTTCCGAGGTTGGCGTCAACCTGAAGGAAGGCTACAACGGCGATCTGACCTCTCGTGAGGCCGGTTCTGTCGGAGGCCAGATGGTCAAGAAGATGATCGAGTCCTACGAGAAGTCCCTGTAACTTCTTCACTGGACACGACAGCGCGGTTCCCGGCATTAAGCCGGGAGCCGCGCTGTTCAAATTGCGCGTTCAATAAGGGAAAAGAGACCCGCCGGTTCGAATATATCAAACCGGCGGGTTTCTAAAGTGGATGTTTTGAACTCAGGCGGCTTTGGATGCGGTCAGCGTGGAGGCAAAGCGATAGATGATCGCTGCGGACTGACCGCGGGTGGCGGTGCCGAAAGGACGAAGCGTGTTGTCGCTGTAACCGTTTACCAGACCATTGGCGTTGGCCCAGACCAGTGCCTTTGTGGCGTAGGAAGAGACCTGACTGGCGTCGGTGAATGCGCCCAGACTGCCACCGCTGCTGACATTGTAGCCCAGAGCCTCCGCATAACGGAACATAAACGCGGAGAACTGCTGACGGCTCACGGAGTCGCTGGAGACGAAGGTGGACTCCGTCTTGCCGTTGACGATGCCGTTCTCATTGGCCCAAGCTACGGCCTTGCCCAAATCGGTGGTGAAATCTACGTCGGTAAAGGCTGGAGTCGCCTTGGCGGAGGGCTTGCCGGCCAGATTCCACAGAGCCAGAACCACATCGCCGCGAGTCATGGTGACATTGGGACTGAAGGTGGTGGCGCTGGTTCCGGGGATCAGGCTGTTCTCCTCGGAGAAAAGGACAGCATCATAGTAATAGGCGTTGGAGGCCACGTCGGTGTAGGGCATAGCTGTACCGGTGATGGTGATACGGCCCTGGGCCTTTGCGTATTCAGAGGGGACTGTTCCTTTCAGCGTACCGGTGATATAATTGATAAGAATTTCGTTATCCAACATGGAGGGAACGGTAAGGGTCTTATCCTCCTGGAACATGTTCAGGCCGTCGCCCGCGCTCTCCAGCATGTAGTTGTGAGAGGCCAGCTTATAGGTCTTGGTGGCCACGATGTCTGCGCCGCCGACCTTGACGTCCTTGACACGGCGCGCGCCGGTGACGGAGACGAACATCTTATTCTCGTCAATTTTGACGGTAGAGGGGACGGAGATGTCAATGGTGTAGGTCAGGCCGGAGACCTGAAGGAAACCGCCGTTTTCATCGGGAGCGTTGCGGGCGGCCATTTCCAGCGCGTCCAAAATCTGCTGGCCGGTGGCTTCTACCATCCGGAGCTCGTTGCCAAAGGGGTGAACGGCGATGATCTGTCCATAGGTGATGTTGCCGGCCTTGATGTCGGCCCGGATGCCGCCGCCGTTGACGATGGCGATATCGGCACCTGAGGCGTCGCGGTAAGCGTCGGCCACCAGATCGCCCAGGTTGGTTTCCTGATTGCGGATGGCGCGGGTTTTTCCGTCGGATTCCATGGTGGTGAGGTCAACGGAGGTCTTGGCCACGACCTTATTCAAAAGGGCCTCATTTTTGGACTGAATACCCTTGACAAAGGTGTCCATGGAGGGATCCTTGGCGGCGTAATTCGTGACCAGCTCTGTGGTGACGGCACCGCTGGACTTCAGGACCAGCTTGCCGATGGCGGCCAGCTTGGTGCCAGTGGAGGTCAGAAGAACGGTTTTGCCGTCCTTGTCGGAGACCTTCTGAGAGGGAATGGTACTGTGGGAATGGCCGTCCAGGAAGGCGGTCAGGCCGGAGACGTTGGCAATGATATCGGTGGAACGCCAGGGAGAACTCTGCTCGTCAGTGCCGCAGTGGCCCACGGCGATGACATAGTTGGCACCCGCGGTCTTGGCGGCATCCACGGCGGACTGCACGGCGCTGTACAGCTCCGCACCGTTGTTGCCGTTACAGAAGCCGTAAATATACTTGCCGGAATTATCCTGAAAGTAAGTGGGGGTGGATTTGGTGATGGACTCGGGAGTATCGATGCCCACATAGGCCACTTTGGTATCGCCGTAGGTGATGATCTTATAGGCGTCAAATACGGGCTTGTTGGTCCGAAGGTCCATGAAATTGCAGCAGATATAGCCGCAGTTCATCTCCTTGGACAGATTCATGAACTGGTCCATACCGAAGTCAAATTCATGGTTGCCGGGAACGGCTACATCATAACCCATCTGATTCATGATGTCCACAATGTACTCGCCTTTGGACAGCGTGCCCAGAGCCGCGCCCTGTACGGCATCGCCCACATCGGCCAGAGTCACATAGTCGGTGGCTTTTTTCATTTCGGCCTTGTAGGCCGCAAGGCCCGCATAGCCGATGTTGTCGTCCACGCCGCAGTGGACGTCGTTGGTGTACAGCACCACGATGTCGCCCTTATCCACAGTGGTGGTGGTGTCCGTGGCGAGACTGACCGTGGTCAGAGACATAGCCATGACTGCGGCCAGCAACAGCGAAATTGCCTTTTTCATTTTTTACCTCCTTAAAATCAAAAGCACGACATCAACCGCACTTTATATTAGCATTAGTATAAACCGCTCTCAATAAAAAAGAAAGAGAAAAACTTGAAAATCATATATAATTTTCCATATTTGTAAAATAAAACCGGCAAAACAGGCAAGATGTCAAATTTGTGTGAAATTTAAAATCTTTTGCTGTTTTGAAATAAAGTGCAGCACCGAAAAATATTTCTCTTCGGCAGGCATTTGACAGCTGGAATTCCGAAGAAAACTGTGCTATGCTGGTATGCATATAAGCAAGGACGCAAAGGAGGATTTGCGATGAGAACATTGCTGAAAGGCGGCAGCGTGGTGTCCAGCCGGGGCGTGCGCAGGGCGGACGTGCTGATCGACGGAGAGAAAATTGCACAGGTGGGCCGGGGACTGTCCGCCGCAGGCGGAAATGTGATGGATGTGACGGGAATGCTCCTGTTTCCGGGGTTCATCGACGCCCATACTCATTTTGATCTGGATGTCTGCAACACCACCACCGCCGACGATTTTACGTCCGGCAGCCGGGCCGCCATCCGGGGTGGCACCACCACGGTAATCGACTTTGCCTGTCCAAATAAGGGGGAATCCCTCCAATACGGGCTGGACTTGTGGCACAAAAAGGCCGACGGGCGTGCCTTCTGTGACTACGGGTTCCACATGACCATCGACGATTGGAATCCCTCTGTTGAGGCGGAGCTTCCGGCCATGTTCGCCGCGGGGATATCGTCTTTCAAAATGTATTTGACCTACCCTGCCATGATGATCGGCGACGGGGCAATTTACAGTGCTCTGAAGGCCATCAGACGAATGGGCGGCATCTGCGGCGTCCATTGCGAGAACGCCGGGGTGATCGACGCCATGATCGCCGAAAAAAAAGCTGCCGGAGAACTGTCGCCCGCATCCCATCCTCAGACCCGCCCCGCATGTCTGGAGGCGGAGGCGGTGGGCCGCCTGCTGCGCATTGCTCAGGCGGCGGAATGCCCGGTGGTGATCGTCCACATGACGAACCACCAGGCGCTTAACGAGGTGGAAGCCGCACGGAAACGGGGACAGAAGGTCTATGTGGAGACCTGTCCCCAGTATCTGCTGCTGGACGAGAGCGTCTACTTCAATCAGGACTACTCCGCCGCGGCGCGGTATGTCTGCGCACCGCCCCTCCGGGAGAAGACGGAACAGGCATATCTGTGGCGGGGGTTAAAGCGCGGTCAGATCCAGACCATCTCCACAGACCACTGCTCCTTTACGTTGGAACAAAAGGATGCGGGGCGCGAGGACTTTACGAAAATCCCCGGCGGACTTCCCGGCGTGGAGACACGGGGCGAGTTGATCTACTCTTACGGCGTGGAGAAGAAGAGAATCGCTCTGCCGACGATGTGCCAGGTGCTCAGCGAGAATCCAGCGAAGCTGTACGGACTGTATCCCCGCAAGGGCGTCATCCGCAGGGGAAGCGACGCGGACATCGTGGTTTACGACCCGGGAGCCAGCCACGTCGTCCGGGCGGATGACTGCGTCGGCGCGGCGGGATACAATCCCTATGAGGGCTTTGTCACTTCAGGTGGTATCGCGCAGGTGTATCTGCGGGGCAGACTGATGGCGGAGCTTGGCAGAATCCTTGTGGCGGAACCCAGCGGAAAATATATGGCTCGGGGGAAGAACAGCCTCTGATTCCATAAAAAAACCTGCATTTATACACTTGCTCAAAAATGTTTCAGGACGCCGTCGTAATGAACGACGGCGCCCTGTTTTCGCTATGTAAAGACCGCACCGGCATAAAAGCTGACATCAAAACCAGAGGGGGGAGTCAGCTGCCTTTACGCAAAATGCTCGATGACATCCACCAGTTCGGCGCCGATGCGCTTCTGAGCCTCTTTGGTGCCGGCACCGATATGGGGCGTGCAGGCAACTGCGGGATGGGCGGCCAGCGCCCAGTTGGGTTCCTTTTCGCTCAGCCACACGTCCAGACCCGCGGCCTTTACCTTGCCGGAATTCAGCGCATCCAAAAGAGCCGCCTCGTCGATATTGGCCCCGCGGGAGGTGTTGATAATCACCACGCCGTCCTTCATCTTCGCAAGGCTCTCCGCATTTACCATCGGCTTATCTCCGGCGGGAGCGCTGAGGGCGATAATGTCGGACTGAGTCAGCAGCTCGTCCATGGAGACAAAATGCATCGTGTCGCACTCACAGCCTTCGGGCTTGTTGCGGTGGACGCAGGACAGCACATTCATGCCCAGGGCCTGTGCCTTCTCTCCGATCAGGCGGCCGATGCGGCCGTAGCCCACCACGCCGATGATTTTGCCCTGAAGCTCAAAGCCCTTGGAATAAGCCTTCTTCTCCCATTTCTGCTCCCGCATGGTGTGGCCCGCTATGGAGAGGTTCCGGGCGCAGGCGAACAGCAGCGCAATGGCCAGTTCCGCCACGGCGTTGGAGGATGCCCGGGGCGTGTTCTTGACCTGAATGCCCGCCGCTTCGGCGTATTTTACGGCAATGTTGTCCACGCCGACGCCGGCGCGGATAATAAGCTTCAGGCGGCCGCCCTTGGCGGCGTCAATCTGCGGTTCCTTAATCTTGGTGGCACTGCGGATGACCGCGATGTCAAAGTCTCGCAGAGCCGCACCCAGCTGGTCGGGCTCGTAAAAGTGCTCGACGACCTCATAGCCGTCCAGCCGCAGTTTTTCCATAGCGCCCGCATCCATGCCGTCCGTAACCAGAATTTTCATATTTCAGTTTCCCCTTTTTATCAATTTCCAGGCGCACCCCAGGGGCGCCATGCTGTCGGATAAACACATACCCATTGGGGGATGGATATGCTCTCAATTTTCAACCGTCCCTGAATGGCTCAGGCGTGCTCCTTTTCATACTTCGCGAGGAAGTCAACCAGCGATTCAACACCGTCTTTGGGCATGGCGTTATAAATGGAGGCGCGCAGACCACCCACGGACTTGTGCCCTTTCAGGTTGTCAAAGCCCGCGGCCTTGCTGGCGGCCACAACGTCGGCGTCCTGCTCCTTGCTGGGTGTGACGAACGGCACGTTCATCAAAGAGCGGTCTTCCTTCACCACCGCGCCGGTGAAGAACTTGCTTTGATCCAGGAAATCGTACAGCACCTTGGCCTTTTCCTCATTGCGCTGGTTCATGGCCACAAGACCGCCGTTTTTCAGCAGGTACTTGAAGACCTTTCCGCAGCAGTAGATGGCCCAGCAGTTGGGGGTATTATAAAGGGAATCGGCGTCGGCGTGGGTCTTGTAATTCAGGTATACCGGCAGCTTGTCGCCCAGATCGTCCCGGATCAGATCCTCCCGGATGATAACAATGGACATACCGGCGGGACCCACGTTCTTCTGCACGCCGCCCCAGACCAGACCGTAGTCAGACACGTTGCAGGGCCGGGACAGGAACATGGAGGACTGGTCGGACACCAGCACGTGGCCTTTGGTATTGGGCAGCTTGTGATAGGTCAGGCCATGGATGGTCTCGTTTTCGCAGATGTAGACATAGTCCGCGTTGTCGGGAATATCCAGGTTCGAGCAGTCCGGAATGTAGGAGAAGTTTTTGTCGGCGGAGGAGGCGACGACCTTCACCTCGCCGAACTTTTTGGCCTCCGCAATGGCCTTCTTGGACCACGCGCCGGTCTCCACATAGCAGGCCACGCCGCCCTTCAGCAGGTTCATGGGCACCATGGAGAACTGCACCGTGCCGCCGCCCTGCACGAATAAAATCTTGTAATTATCGGGAATGTTCATCAGTTTCTTCAAATCGGCCTTGGCCTCGTCGAAGATTTCCTGAAATGCCTTGGATCGATGGCTCATCTCCATGACGCACATACCACTGCCGCGGTAGTTCATCATCTCGGCTGCAATCTCCTCCAGGACTTCCTCCGGCATCATGGCAGGACCGGCGGAAAAATTATAGGTACGTCCGTACTTCATCATTTAATCCTCCATTGTTCATTAAAATTGTCAGGTTCCCAAATAGTTTGTTTGCATTCCAAGATTTAGTATACGACTTATCAAAGGGATATTCAACCGTAAAACAGGGGTTTCCGGAAGCTAAATATCAATGGCGTTTTTATGTAAAAAGACCAAAAACGATTGCGTATTCGTATACGTAAAGACGGCTCAAGAAAAAATGTGCGCCGACCCCGGAGCATGGGGTTTCCAGCAGGGGGTGCTGTGCGCTTTTTGAGGGAATCTTGAATTTCCCCGGGTTTTCCTGTATACTAAAAAATGTGTGGTATATACTCATCGCGGCGAGGCCGCGGGAAAGGAGCGTGAGAGCGCTATGAGAGCGGACGGCACTCGCGTAAAAAATCTGACGTCCATAGTGAAGGCCCTGCCCTACATCATGCCCCGTCGGTACGACGCCCAAAACTGGGCCAGCGACATGATCGACGAGGATATCGTAAAGGCGTATATCCGCCGGAAGCGGCGGGAGGGACGCCGCGTGACCCACATGAGTGTGCTGGTAGCGGCGTATTATAAGGCGGCGCTGGAAAATCCAAAGGTCAATTATTTTATCATGAACAGGAGGATCTACTGCCGGAACCACTTCTGTTTTTCGTTTGTGCTGCTGAAAAAGCGGGCGGACGGAACGCCGGACGAGACGACTCTGAAGGTTTTTTTGAAACCAGAGGATACGGTGTTCACGATCAGTTCCCGTGTCCAGGAGCTGATCGACCGGAACGGTAAGGCTGCGCACAGCAACGGCACGGACAAATTTGCCAGTCTGGCCTTTGCCGTCCCGGGCCTGCCACGGTTCGTATTTTGGCTGATCTATCGCCTGGACCTCCACGGGCTGCTGCCCCGGAGAATCATTGATCTGAGTCCCTTCCATACCAGTTTGTTCGTTACGAATCTGGCATCCATCAACACCAGCTGCATCTATCACCACTGCTATGAGTTCGGCACCACCAGCGTGTTCATCTGCATGGGTAAGCCGGTGCGGAAGCCGGACGCCCTTCCGGGGGAAAAGGGGAGAGTCATGCCGCTTGGTGTGGTGATGGACGAGCGGATTGCAACCGGTATCGAATATTCCCACTTTTTCGCGGCGTTCAGTCGTAATATGCGGAACCCGGAGACGCTGGAGACCCGGCTGGATGGGATGGAAATCACGGAGGCTGCCGCGTCGGTTGTCGGAGTTGGGGAGGTGGCGCTGTGACAAGGCTGGTAAAGACCCTGAAGCACACGAAATACTACCTCCAGGCGCTTGTGAAATGGGTGACGCTGGCAATTTTAATTGGTTTTTGCTGCGGTGTGGTGGGCGTACTGTTCCATCTGGGCGTGGAGTGGGCCACGGAGTACCGGGATACCCACCTCTTCCTGCTGTGGTGCCTGCCGTTGGCGGGGCTGTTCATTGTGGGCTTTTACAAGCTGACGAAGACCGAGGGGCAGGGAACCGACGACATTATTGATGCGGTCCGCATGGGCAAGAGTCTTTCAATCTTACTGCTGCCGGCCATTTTTGTGGGGACCATCCTGACCCACCTGTGCGGCGGCTCCGCTGGGCGGGAGGGCGCTGCTCTGCAAATGGGCGGCGACATCGGCTATCATGTGGGACTGCTGTTCCGCATGGACGACCGGGATATGCGCACGGCGACGCTGTGCGGCATGGCGGCATTTTTCTCCGCCCTGTTTGGAACGCCGCTCACTGCCACGGTGTTTGCCATGGTGGTCATTTCCGTGGGCGTAGTATACCACGCGGCGTTCATCCCCTGCTTTACCGCCTCGCTGGTTGCTTATGGAATCTCCCTCTGGGTGGGTGTCAGTCCCACGCAGTACACGGTGGCGGCTCCGGCATTGGAGCTTGGGACGCTTTTGCGGATAGCCGTTCTGGGGGCGCTGTGCGCTTTTGTGGCGGTGATGTTTTGCAATGCGCTTCGGACCACGAGAGGATTTTTGAGCAAGCACATTCAAAACCCCTGGCTGCGGGTGGTCTGCGGCGGCTTTTTAATTGTCATTCTGAGCTATCTGGCGCAGACCTCCGATTACAACGGCGCGGGCATGGATGTGATCCAGCGGGCCGTGGAGGAGGGGACGGTGTCTCCAGTGGCGTTTTTACTGAAAATTATCTTTACCGCCATTACTCTGGGCGCGGGGTACAAGGGCGGTGAGGTGGTGCCCGCCTTCTTCGTGGGAGCCACGTTCGGCTGTGCGGCGGGGCCGTTGCTGGGTCTGCCCGCCGGGTTTTCTGCGGCGGTGGGACTGGTGGCGGTGTTCTGCGCCAGCGTCAACTGCCCGGTGGCATCTATCTTTTTGTCGGTGGAGCTGTTCGGTTCGGCGGGCGTGCTGTATTTCGCGCTGGCCTGCGGCATCAGCTACATGCTCTCGGGCTACAATGGGCTGTATTCCAGCCAGACGATTCTCTATTCCAAGCTGAAGGCCCAATACATAAACGCCCATACCAACGCCTACCACGCCGGGGACGTGTTTCAGGACCACAGCGATCAGACAAAGGAATAAGCCGGAAGAAACTGCAAAAACTCCTCCCAAACGACAAATGGGAGGAGTTTTTTCATGTTGGAGATTTTACAGAAAATCGGTCTGACCGTCGCCGCGTCGGCGGTGTCCATCGCGGTGTTGTTTTTTCTGACGAAGCTGATGGGCAGCAGACAGGTGTCCCAGATGACCATGTTCGACTATATCACCGGCATCACCATCGGTTCCGTGGCGGCGGAGATGGCGACGGAGCTGGAGGAGCCGGTAAAACCGCTTACCGCTCTGATTATTTACGGACTGGCCGCCTTCGGAATCTCCCTGCTTACCAGCAAGTCCATCCACGCCCGAGGAGTCATCACGGGGAAACCGCTGGTGTTGATGGATGGCGACATTCTCTACCGGGACAATCTGAAAAAGGCACAGCTGGATCTGGACGAATTTCTGACGTTTGCCCGCATGAGCGGCTATTTTGATCTGAGCCAGATCCAGACGGCGGTGCTGGAGCACAACGGGGTGGTCAGTTTTCTGGCGAAAGAGCCCTACCGCCCCGCGACGCCTTCGGATATGAACCTGAAGCCAAAACAGAGCCATGTGCAGATGCCGTTTATCATGGATGGAAAGCTTCTACCGGATAACATTGCACAGGCGGGCAAGGAGGAGTCCTGGGTCCGCAGGGAACTTGTGAAGCAGGGCTATCGGGAGGAGAGCGAGGTGTTTCTGGCCCTGTGGGACGGGGAGACGAAGCTGACCGTGTTTCCCATGGAGGTCGGGAAGCTGCCCTCCTGACGCGCTGCGTCAGGACTCTTTACAAAGACTCCGCTGCATTGCAATGGTAGACAGAGTGTCTCCCAGTTGAACCAGTACTGTGGAGCAAAAGGTCAGTTCGTCGTCATTGAGGTTTTTGGCCATTGCCACCGCCAGAGTGTTGACCGCCGTGGTCAGTGCCAGCGGGTCGCAGCAGTTATTCATATTATCACCCTGTTCAGGGTATGAGGAAAACGTGATTTCAAGCACCGGAAATAAGGCGCGCTGCGTTTCCCGGCTGCCTTATCCCTTCATCAGGCGCTTTGCGACCTCCACGTTTCGATGCTCCATCTCCTGAAGCCGCGCTACGGCGGCCTCCTGCTCCTCGGGGTGCTCCGTGCGGGCCACGGCCCGGTCGATCATGGCGCACAGCTGCTCCGCGGTGACGTCCGGCAGATTTACGAACAGGTCCTGCCCGATGTAGCGCAGGAAAGAGGAAACCTTTGGGTCGTATACCACGCCGATCAGAGGAACCCCCTGCCCGGCGGCAAAAATCAGCGCGTGGAGCCGCATGGAGATCATCACCTGCATCCGGGAGAGGGCTCCGATGATAGTGCCGGCCCTGCCCGCGTCGTTAAGAAAGTAGTGTGGGACGGAGACGCCCTGAGCGGCGATGGCCGCCGCCAGAGGGTCCTGGCGGTTTTCCACCGACAGAAATACCGGCGTCAGGTGATGGCGGTGATAGGCGTATTCCGCGGCCGCGGCAAAGACCGGGGCCTTTTCCTCAAAGCCTTTCCACTTGCGCAGCGCGAAACAGAGATATCGCCCGCCCGTGGGGATGCCCGCCTGTAAAAGCACGCTGTCGGTTTTTTCTGGGGGGGCGCAGTTCAGCGTCAGGGCCGGGTCGGCGGTCAGGAGAATTTCGGGTTTGGTTACGCCCATGGACTTCAGCTCCGCCTGGGAGTCCGGCTCCCGGAGGGTGATGACGTCCACAGAGGCGTTCAGCACCCGGGCGGCCATTTTCCGGTGACTGGGGCGGGAGACAGGGCCAATGCCGCAGCCGTACATTTGAACCTTGCAGCCCAGGCGCTTCGCGGTGGAGATATTGTGCAGGTAGAACCAGAGGGACCGGCGGGAGGTCACGTCCTGAATAAGACTGCCGCCGCCGTTGATGTAGAGCCGGCTGTGGCACATGGCGCTTCGCCATGCCGGATAATTGAATCGCTGGACTGCCCGGACCCGGTAGGTAAGGCGGGTCTCCCCCGGGCTTTTGCTGAGCACCAGCACCGGCATGTCCGGGTCAATGCTCCGCATCTCCTGCAAAATGGCCTCCAGAATCGCGTCATCTCCAGCATTGCCCCGGCCATAGGCTCCGCAGATCACCACGCCGTCCCGGTCCACCCTGGGACGGTTGTGGCGGCGGACGATCTCCTCATAAATGTGGAGCTGGGTGTTCACCGTGTGCTGGATGGAAAATTGGGCGGACGCCTTTTCGTAGAGCCGCTCCCCCATGGCGCGGCGCAGCTCGTCATCCTGCGCCAGAGCCACCAGAGCGTCCCCCAGCGCCGCGTCGTCGCCGGAGGCGAACAGATAGCCGTTCACATCTGTGTCGATGAGAGCGGGGATGCCGCCCACGGCGGTGGCCACGGTGGCCAGATGGAACCGCGCGCCCTCCGTCAGAGCATAGGGAAACGTCTCAGACACAGAGGTCAGGGCGTTTACGTCCAAAGCGCTGTAAAACCGGTCCATGCCCCCGGAAATCCATCCGGCAAAGCAGACCCGGTTTCCCACACCCAATTCGCCTGCAAGCGATTCCAGCTTCTGCCGCTCCTCGCCGTCCCCGGCGATCAGAAGGCGGAGACGTTCGCATTTGGCACAGGCCCTCGCAAAGCCCCGGATCAGCGTGGAGATGTCCTTCACCGGGTTCAGACGGGCGGCGATGCCCACCACCACGCTGTTCTCGTCCACGTCAAGGCCCAGCCCCCGCAGATAGGGGAGCCGGTCGCCCTGGGGCGGGGCGGGGGTGAAGTCGATGCCGTTGTATATGGTGAAGAACCGGTCGGGCGGAAAGCCCCGGTCGATCAAAAGATCCACCATGGCATCGGACACGCCGATGCGGTAGTCCAGCGTTCGCAGAGCGCGGGCGTTGATGCTGCCAAATACGAGGCGGCTGAAGGGACGGCCCATGTAATCCAGCTTATAGTCGCTGTGAACCGTGGAGCAGACCGGAAGGCCGGTGGTCCTTCGGAGCATGGAGCCGATCATGTTGGCCCGGGCCCCGTGGCAGTGAATGACCTGATAGCCTCCGTCCCGGATATATTGCGTCAGCTGTTTTCGGATGCGGAAAATGTGGTTCCCGGACATGATCTCCGTGGGGATGCCCAGCTGGCGGGCCTCCTCGGCGAAAGGACCGTCCCGGAAGCAGACCAGCTGGGCGGTAATGGTTTCGTTCAGATGCTGGAGAAGGCTCAGAACGTGGGTTTTGGCCCCGCCGGAGTCACCGCCGCTGATGAGATGGATAACTTTCATAGTGTTCCCTCTTTTGAAAAACGCGATTTTGCGCGAAATCCCTCTTGTACAAACTCAAAAAGTATTATACAATAGCAAAAGTCTGAAAGCAAGGACCAAGGATCGGACCGGAGGCGCTTTGATGGAAAAAGACTGTGCGATCAGGGTTGCGTCGCCGCGGGACGCGGAAGCGCTGCTGCGCGTTTATGCGCCTTATGTGGAGAGAACGGCGATTACCTTTGAATATGAGGTTCCGTCTGTACAGGAATTTGCCGAACGGATTGGACGGACTCTGGAACGGTATCCCTATCTGGTTGCCGAGGCCGACGGCGTACCCGCGGGCTACGCCTACGCGGGTCCTTTTAACGAGCGGGCGGCCTATGACTGGGCGGTGGAGACGACGGTCTATGTGGACGGCGACATGAAGCGGCGGGGCATAGGAAGAAAACTCTATGGAGCGATGGAAAAAATTCTGAAGGCGCAGAATATCCTGAATCTCAATGCCTGCATTGCCTATCCGGCGGAGGAGGACCCGTATCTGACAAAGGACAGCGTAAATTTCCACCGGCGCCTCGGGTATCGGATGGTAGGAAAATTTTTCCAGTGCGGCTATAAGTTTGACCACTGGTACGACATGGTGTGGATGGAAAAGCAGATCGGCAGGCACACCGCGCATCAACCGGCGGTGAAGCCGTTTGGCGCGGTTGCGGGGGAACTTTCCTTTTGCTGACCGGCAGATGCCCCGCATAAAAAGTCCCGCCGAGAGTCTGCGGGCGTGAATTGGTCCTGAATCCCCGCGGAGTTAAACAACCCTATTACTTTGGAGGTCGTAAGATGGAACAGCAGTCCAAAAAGAAATTTAACGTAATTGATATAATTGCGGTGATCCTGATTCTGGCGGTGGTCGTCTTCGTGGGGTTCAAGCTGATGAACCGCGGCAGAGTGTCCGGCGGTGAGTCAAAGATGATCCATGTCACTTATGTCGCCAAGGCGGAGGGCGTGGACAAGTCCCTCTATGAAAACTGCACGGAGCACCTGCCCTCGACTCTGATGGCTTCCGGAGAGCTCCTGAACGGGCAGATTGAGTCCGTAAGGGAGGAGCCCTACTATACGCTGGATGCAAATGGCGACTGGGTGGAGGACCCCGATCACGTGAATCTGTATTTTACCGCCAGCATCGATGTGGCGGACGCCGCCGTTCAGACGACCAAAGTGGGCGATCAGGAGGTTCGCGTGGGGAAGACGGATTATGTTCTGAAAAGTGAATACATCGAATTCAGCAATGTCACCATTGTGGACGTGCAGTGGGGTGAGTAAGCGCCAATCCCACGAAAACGATATATTCCGTAAAAAGCGCACCGGAGAATGGCAGGGGCCATAAGAAAGTAATATTGTTTTGTAGGGACGGCATGGCTTCGGTCATGCCGTTTCCTGTTTCGTCAGCTGATCCAGCTGGATAAATTCCATAAGGTCATAGCGGATATGGATGCCCTGCCGCCGTTTGCCGCTGCTTTTGTCCGGAGCTTCAATGTAAATTGCTTTTACAAGATCCCGCAGGGCGTAAGCTTCTGTAAATCCGCGCATTTGCATATTCTCCGGAGGGGCGAATGGATTGATAAACCGTTTGCGCCCCATGGTGCGATGTGGAATAGCCGCTTTAGCGGCGCAAGGAGTACAGCCCCTTGCACTAGGCAACGCGACGCAAAAAAGCCGGATTGTAGAGTGAAGCGATCGTTTGCAGCAGACAGTTGAAACCCTCCAGGCTGTTGAAAATGGTAAAACACATTGGCGAGAACCTCTCTTTCCGATCTGATAATGCAGCAGTCATGCGTGCCCTTGGCGACGTCGATTCCAACAGAAACCATAGTAAAACCTCCAACGGTAAAATTGTGATGCTGCATCCACAGAACACTTTGCTGTTGTAACCTTGTTCCGCAACACAAAGAGGACAGAACAACGGCAGATGGAAGCGCTGCTCCGGCAGCGGAAATTCCTTGCACGGCTTAAAATGCCCTATGACACGCTGACAAAAGAAGAATTTGAGGTGCTGGTTGGGATACTCAAAAAGTCCGAACAATGAAAAGCCCCTAAAACCGGTGTGGTAAGGTAAATCCGCATCAAAAACTACGCTGTACCCGGTTTTTTGCATCGGGTACAGCGTAGTTTGTTTGCTTCCCAGTCCCGCCTGTACAGATACCGCAAGTCATTTTTCTTGGATTACCTCTTACGGATACCCGCCTAAGATTCAGATGCGCTTTTGTTGAGTTGGAAAAAAATTCATATTTTCAAACTGACAATTTCATTTACTTTTTGAAGTTGTCAGTGTATAATAAAGTTTGTTAAACACGTGGGATTTGTGAATTGCATGTGTCATAAGAGCAGAACGCTGCTTTTCTGAACGGCAAAACGAGTCTGTATTACCGTTTCAGCCGACCAAATAAAAGCATAACTGCCGACATAGGGAGTTATTATTCGAAAAGAGGCGAAAGATATGCGGCAACTGACTGTGCCGGCACAGTATTTACAAATTGCGGTGGATGTGGCCTCGCGGGTGGCCAGCGGAGACCTGCGGGAGGGCGATCGTCTGTATGGCCGGTCGGTGATGGCGTCGGAATATGGCGTATCGCCGGAGACCATCCGTCGGGCGCTGCGGCTGCTGGCGGATATGAAGGTCATCGATGTGAAGCCCCAGAGCGGCGCGGTGGTCCTGTCTCAGGACAACGCAAAGCGCTATGTCGAGGGATTCAGCGAGGGGGCGGAGACCCGGTCCCTCCACCAGCAGATGAAGGAGATCCTGGGGGAATACGAGGCTTTGAACCGGCGGCTGGTGAAAGTATCCGCCGCGCTGATCCAGAGCCAGGGGACATTTTCTACCGCGGCAGAGCCTCTGCCCAATTATGAGGTATCGGTGCCAGGCGGTTCCTCCCTGATCGGAAAGAGCCTTGGGGAGCTGAAGTTCTGGCAGTCCACCGGCGGCACCATCGTGGCTATCCGCCGGGGTCAAAGGGTAATTTTGTCCCCCGGGCCGTACGCGGAGCTGTATGACGGGGACGTGATGATTCTGGTGGGCCCGCCCGCCGCCGCGGAGGCGGCGCGAAAGCTGGCGGCGGGTCCCATGGAGGCGAAGGAAACAGGCGGGCACCCGCCCGCCGCGGTGAAAGGAGCAGGCTGACGGATGATCCAATTTGAACATGTTTGCAAGCGATATGGAAAAACCACAATTCTAAAAGACTTGAACTTTACAATTCCGGACGGGCAGTTCGTGGTGCTGATTGGTCCTTCCGGCTGCGGCAAGACCACCACCATGAAAATGATCAATCGGCTGTTGGAACCGGACGGGGGCAAGGTGCTGATTGACGGAAAGGACGCCGGCTCCATGGACCGGGTGGAGCTGCGCCGCCATATTGGATACGTCATTCAGCAGATCGGACTGTTTCCCAACATGACGGTGGCGCAGAACATCTGTGTTGTGCCCCGGCTGCTGAAATATGATAAGGAGCGCTGCGACCGGATTGCCCATGAGCTCCTTGAAATGGTAGAGATGCCCTATGACAAGTATGCGGGCAAATATCCAAACGAGCTGTCCGGCGGACAGCAGCAGCGCATCGGCGTGCTGCGTGCGCTGGCGGGGTCGCCTCCCGTGGTGCTGATGGACGAACCCTTTGGCGCGCTGGACCCCATGACCCGTGAAGTTTTGCAGGACGAGGTGAAAAAGCTCCAGCAAAAGCTCCACAAGACTATCGTCTTTGTGACACACGATATGGGTGAGGCGCTGAAGATGGCGGACATCATCTTCTTTATGAACGGCGGCGGCATTGAGCAGATGGCGTCCCCGGAGGAGATGCTGGAGAACCCCGCCAGCGATCTGGTGCGGAGTTTCCTTGGAAAGCACGCCTCCAACAACGGCGCCACCGCCAAGATCGAGACGTTCATGCGCACGAATGCCTACCGTGTCCGGAAGGATCGGGGCGTTCTGGAGTGCGCCGAGATGATGGCCCGCAACAACGTGGATACCCTTCTGGTGACGGACGAGGCAGAGCATTATCTGGGCGTGGTCACCATCCGGGGCATCAAGCTCTGGGGCAAGGGCCTGCCCAATATCGAGACCCTGATCGTTCAGACGCCCCATACCGCGCGGATTGGGGATGAGGCCAAAGAGAGCGTGGACTATCTGCTGGAATCCGGGGACGACTATGTGGTGGTGCTCAATGCCGACGACACCATTGCCGGAATCGTCACCAAAACCAGCGTCGCCAAGTCTGTGGCCACGACGTTGTGGGGGGATGAGCGATGAGTGCTTTCTTTGCTACTTACGGGTCCATGCTGGCGGAGGCCATCATTGTCCATGTGCTCTACGTGCTGGCCAGTGTGGCTGTCGGATTTATTCTGGGACTTGCGCTGGGCATTCTTTTGAGCCGGGTGCCCCGGTGGTCCACGGTATTGATCCCGGTTGTGTCCATTTTCCAGACTATCCCCGGTCTGGTGTTCATCGGCGTGCTGTTTATCTGGATCGGGATGCAGCCGGCCACAGTCATCATCGCCCTGTCCATTTATGCCATGTTCCCGGTACTGAAAAATACCTACACCGGCATTCTGGGTGTGCAGCCGAAATATGTGGAGGCGGCAAAGGGCTGTGGCATGTCCTCCATTCAAACGCTGTGGCGGGTGGAGCTGCCTCTGGCCATGCCCACCATTATCGCGGGACTGCGGATGGCGGCCATTTATACCGTCAGCTGGGCGGTGCTGGCGGCCATGATCGGGTTGGGAGGCCTTGGAAACTTTGTGTATCAGGGTGTCAGTTCCAACAATAACACGCTTATCATCGCCGGGGCCATTCCGGCGGCGATCCTTGCCATTGTCATCGGGGCGCTGATTGATCTGCTTCAGAGGAAAGTCACGCCCCGGGGGCTTAAAAAGGAGGTGGGCAAATGACCTGGGACCTGATTCTTCAGCATTTGTTCATCGTGTTGGCCTCCGCGCTGCTCTCCATTTTGGCGGGCCTGCCGCTGGGCGTGCTGGCCTATCTGTACCCCAGGGCCCGGGCGGCAATTTTGTGGGTGGCGGACCTGCTTCAGACCATCCCGTCCCTGGCGCTGCTGGGCATCATTATGGTGGTGGCGGGGCCGGGCAAGCTGACCGTCATCATCGGTATCACGCTGTACTCGTTGCTTCCCATTGTCCGCAACACCTGTTTGGGACTCCAAGAAGTGGACCCAGGCGTCAAGGAAGCGGCCCGGGGGATGGGCATGGGGCGGCTCTACCGGCTGCTCCACGTGGAGTTCCCACTGGCATTTCCTATGGTGTTCACCGGCATACGCATCGCGGTGGTGAACGCCATCGGCTCCGCCGTGTTCGCGGCGTTTGTGGGCGGTGGAGGCCTGGGAAGCGTCATTAACCGGGGCATCCGCATTTCGGATATGGGCATGATCCTCTCCGCCACAGGGGCGCTGATGGTCATTGCCGTCTTGCTGGACCTTGCCATGGGCTGGTTTGAGGGGCGTTTGAAAAAGACGCACGGTGTCAGCCGCCGGTCCGGGATTATCTTGGCCTGCCTCATGGCGGCCGTTGCCATCTCGATTCCCTTCGGCCTGCGGGATACCGCCGGTGAAACCGAGATGATCCTCTATGATGGGGATTACTCTGAGACTCAGATTATGGACCGCATGATTCAGCAGCTGCTTGAGAGCAAAACGGATCTGACAGTCACCATCCGGGACCAGATGTCCCAGGTGAACAATTTTAACGCGCTGAAGGGCGACAGCCACAGCTGCGACATGATGATCTCCTATGACGGAACGCTGTTGACCACCTTCCTGAAAAAGGACCCCTCCGACGTGCCGGAGGGGGAGTCGCTGTACGACTTCACAAACGCATTGTCGCTGGAGCAGTATGATATGCGGCTTCTCAATAAGCTGGGCTTTAACAATACCTACGCCATCGCGGTCCCTCAGGAGATCGCGGACCAATATAACCTTGAAACCGTCAGTGACCTGGTGCCGGTGGCAGACCAGCTGACCTTCGGCGCGGAGCAGGAGTTCTTCACTCTGGAGGGCAGCATGAAATACGGCCCCTTTACGGATTTCTACGGCCTGAAGTTCAAGGGGGCTGTTCCAGTGGACGCGGGGCTTAAATACACCGCGATTGAAAACCGGAGCTTCGACGTCACCGAAGTCTATGCGACCGACGGCCTGAACCGCAAGGCGGAACTGAAAATTCTGAAAGATGATCTGAACTTTTTCCCGGAGTACAATGGAGCGTTTTTGGTCCGAGAGGATACGTTTGAAAAATTTGCGGGCGTGGCGCCCGATCTGGAGGACGTCCTGAATCTGCTGACGGGGAAGATATCCAATGAGGACATGACGGAAATGACCTATCAGGTGGATGTACTTGGACGCAGCGCGGACGATGTGGCACGGGAATTTTTGCAGAGCCTGGAGCTGCTGTGAACCTTTCACGGCTGGAAAATTAAGAAATCAGGTGGCCCACCCGCCGTCAGGGAGAGAAATTTCACGCTTTGACGTAGCTTTTTTCCTGTGGGAGTGGTATTATACCTGCGGAGCGGTACGGTTGTGTACCGAGGACCGGACCGCTCGCCGAAATTGAGTAAAAGCCACATGACAGGAGGGCGTTTCCATGCTCCAGGAAATCGCGCCGCATATCTTCCACAATGAATTTAAAAATCCGTCCCCGCGGGACACCGACCTGGTGGCCGCGTTTGACGGTAGCTCCGTACTGCTGGTGCCGGAGGGGGGATTTCCCCCGGTGGCGGAGATTCTGACGCTGGGTGCGGCGGAGGAGGAGCTGATCTATCTCTTTGCCGTGGATGAGATTTGCGTTTTTCTGCTGGAGCGGCCGTCGGAAACCGTGAAGGCCGCGTTACGGCCCATCCCGACGGCGGCGTTTCGCATCATGGAGCCACGTTTTATGCGTCTGGCGGGGCCGACGGCGCTGCATCTGGCGAACTGGTATCGGGCCAATCGTTTCTGTGGCTGCTGCGGGGCGCCCACCGTTCGGGACGGCAAGGAGCGGGCCATGCGCTGCACTGCCTGTGGCGCGCTGGTCTATCCCCGGATCAATCCCGCCGTCGTGGTGGCGCTGCGGAACGGGAACCGGCTGTTGCTGATCCGTTATTCCAATCGGCCCATGGCGGCGCAATACGCACTGATCGCCGGGTTTACGGAGATCGGAGAGACCATGGAGCAGACCGTTCGCCGGGAGGTCATGGAGGAGGTGGGCCTCCATGTAAAAAACGTTCGGTATTACGCGGATCAGCCCTGGGGCTTTGTGGGAAACCAGATGGTGGGTTTCTGGGCGGATTTGGACGGAGACGGGACCGTCACTCTGGATACCAGCGAATTGAAGGAGGCGGTCTGGCTGCGCCGGGAGGAGATACCGGAGGTCCATGACCCCGCGGATTTGACGCACACCATGACGGAGCTATTCCGGCTGGGTAAAGACCCCCGCTGATGTGGCTTTTCAATAAAAACAGGAGCGGCCCTTCCCTTTGGGAAGGGCCGCTCCTGTTTTTTCGAGCGTTACGCCACTTGCCGCGCCGAAAAGATTCGGCTTTCCGCGTGGCATACATTTATCAGGCCAATTCCGCCTGTCCGGTGTAGAGCTGGTAATAGCGCCCCTTCTGGTCCAGCAGCTCCTCATGATCGCCCCGTTCGATGATTTCGCCCTGCTCCAGAACGAGGATTGCACGGGAGTTGCGGACGGTGGAGAGCCGGTGGGCGATAACAAAGACCGTGCGGCCCGCCATCAGCTGGTCCATCCCCTGCTCGATGAGCTTTTCCGTCCGAGTATCAATGGAACTGGTTGCTTCGTCCAGAATCAGCACCGGGGGATTGGAGAGAGCGGCCCGGGCGATGTTCAAAAGCTGCCGCTCTCCCTGACTGAGACTGCCGCCGTCGCTGGAGAGAACGGTTTGATACCCCTGGGGCAGGTGACGGATGAAATGGTCCGCGTTGGCCAGCTGTGCCGCAGCCTCCACATCCTCGTCCGTTGCGTCCAGCCTGCCGTATCGGATGTTGTCCGCCACGGTTCCGCTGAACAGGTGGGTGTCCTGCAAAACAACGCCGAGAGACCGGCGGAGGGAGTCCTTTTCAATGTCCCGGATGTTGATGCCGTCGTAGGTGATGACACCGCTTTCAATCTCATAGAACCGGTTGATGAGGTTGGTGATCGTGGTTTTGCCCGCGCCGGTGGAGCCTACGAGGGCAATTTTTTGACCGGGCTTGGCGAAGAGGGAGATGCCGTTCAGAACGGTCTTTTTTCCATCATAGCTGAAGACCACGTGATCAAACCGCACATCTCCTTTCACGGGGATCAGCGCGCCGTCGGGCTGCTTCCATGCCCACGCGCCGGTATCTATGGCGGTTTCCTCCTGCACGCCGCCGGGGAGATACTTCACGCGGACCAGAGTGACCTTGCCCAGATCCACCTCCGGTTCAGCTTCCATGACCTCAAAGATACGTTCCGCACCGGCCACGGCGGCCAGAATGGTATTTACCTGCTGGGCGATCTGGTTCACGGGCTGGGATACCTGCCGGGTGTACTGCAAAAAGATGGCAAGGCCGCCCAGATCGCCGCTGCGGATGGTGAGGATGGCTCCAATCATGCATGTGAAGGCATAGTTGATATAGCTGAGGTTGCCCATGACAGGCATCATGGCCCCTGCAAAGGTCTGGGCGCTGGTGGACGCCTGACGATAGGCCTCGTTTCGTTCCCGAAAGCCGTCAATGGCGGCGGACTCGTGGTTAAAGACCTTGATGACCTTTTGCCCCTCGGTCATTTCCTCGATATAGCCGTTCACCGTGCCGATGGCCTTTTGCTGAGCGGTAAAACTCCTTCGGCTGCGGCTGCCGATGCCGCTCACCGCCGCCAGCATGACCGCCAGCGCCGCGAAGGTGACGAGGGTTAGCGGGGGACTGATATAGAGCATCATGGCGATGGTACCCACAAATGTGGCAACGCAGGAGATCAGGGAGGCGAAGGAGTTGTTGATGGCCTCGCTGACGGTATCGATATCGTTGGTAAAGCGGCTCATCAGCTCGCCGTGGGTGTGGGCGTCAAAATACTTCAGGGGCAGACCCTGCAGTTTTGCAAACAGGTCCCGGCGCAGGGCGGCCACGGTGTTCTGGGAGATATGAACCATGATCCGGGCATAGGCGAAGCTCATGAGGGCACCCATAATAAAGATCCCCGCCATGACCGCCAGCATTTTGGCTAGGCCGGAAAAGTCTCCGGGAAGGATATAATCGTTGATGAGAGGGCGCAGAAGATACGCCCCGCCCACATTGCACGCCGCGCTGGCGAGAATACAGATCGCCACCAGAATCAGCTGAAGCTTATAGCGGCCCAGATAGTTCATCAGCTTACCCACCGTGCCGCGTAGATCCTTGGGTTTTTGGTATCCGCCGCGGTTGGGACCGTGCCGTGGCGCGGGGACATTATTTTCGTGTTCAGCCACCTATGTTCACTCCTTCCTGCTGGGACCGATAGACGTCCCGATAGATTTCGCAGGTTTTCATCAAACTCTTATGGGTTCCCTGTGCCGCCACATGGCCCTGATCCATCACCAGAATCAGATCTGCGTCCGCAATGGAGGAGACCCGCTGGGCGATAACCAACTTGGTAGTTCCCGTCAGGTCCTTACGGAGCGCCTGACGGATTTTGGCGTCCGTAGCGGTGTCAACAGCGCTGGTGGAGTCGTCCAGAATCAGGATTTTAGGCTGCTTCAAAATGGCCCGGGCAATACACAGCCGCTGCTTTTGCCCGCCCGAGACATTGACGCCGCCCTGCCCCAGATCGGTATCCAGACCATCGGGCATACGGGACAGGAATTCGTCGACACAGGCGGCGCGGCAGGCGGATTGAAGCTGTTCCTCTGTGGCCTTGGGGTTACCCCAGCGCAGGTTTTCCCGAATCGTGCCGGAGAAAAGGGTGTTATTTTGCAGTACCACGGACACCGCATCCCGCAAGTGCTCCATGGTGTAATCCGCCACGGGGCGGCCGCCCACGGAAACGGTGCCACTCTGAGCCTCATACAGCCGGGGGATCAGGGATACCAGCGTGGATTTTCCGCTGCCGGTGCCGCCCAGAATGCCCACGGTGAAGCCGGCCGGGATGTGGAGGTTTATATTTTCAAGGACCCACTCTGCTCCGTTCGTGTTGTACTTGAAGCTCACATGATCAAAGTCAATGGAACCGGCTTCCACCCTTGCGCCGGATTGGGCGCGGTCGTCGGTGATGGCGGGTACCTCATCCAGCACCTCGCAGATGCGCTTGGCGCAGGCGATGGACCGGGACATCATCATGAAGATCATGGAGACCATCATGAGAGATATCAGGATTTCCATAATATAGGTGAAGAAAGCTGTGAGATTCCCCACTGCCATGGTTCCGGCGTAGACCATTTTTCCGCCGAACCACATGACGGCGATGATGGTGCCATACACGATCAGCATCATGACAGGCATATTCACCACCACCGCGCCGAAAGCCTTTTCAGAGGTGGAACGCAATCCGTTGTTCCGCTCGGCAAATTTGTCCTTTTCATGACTTTCCCGAACGAAGGACTTCACCACTCGGATGCCGGTCAGGTTTTCCTGAACCACCAGGTTCAAAGAGTCGGTTTTTTCCTGGAGAATTCGAAACAGTGGCCCCACCTTCACCATAAGGATGCTTATGAACACCATCAGCAGCGGGATGGCCACCAGAAACACCCGGGAGAGTGGCCTGCTCAGCCCAATGGCCAGCGCCAGAGCCGCGATCAGCATGACCGGGGCACGGACCAGCAGCCGCATACCCATCATCAGGGTCATCTGCATGGAGTTGACGTCACTGGTCAGACGGGTCACAAGAGACGCAGTGGAAAAATTTTCGATATTGGAAAAGGAAAAGCTTTGCACGCGGGCGTACTCCGCCTCCCGGAGATTGGCGCCGAAACCCATGCCGGCCCGGGAGGAAAACACCGCGCTTCCAAGGCCGAACGCCAGCGCGACCAGCGCCATGCCCACCATCAATACGCCCTTGCGCACGATAAAATTCGTGTCGGCGTTGGCGATGCCGACATCCACAATGTCCGCCATCACCAGCGGGATCAGCAGCTGAAAGATGGCATCCATGGCGGAGCAGACAACGCCCAGTGCAATCCATTTTCGGTATCCTCTGGTATATGGGGAGAGTTTTTTCAACATTTTTTACGGTCCTCCTCCAAGTTTTGAATCACACGGCCCAGCAGAGAATGGAACTGGGCCAGTTCTTCCGGCGTGTAGCCGGATTCAAACAGACGCTCCGCATCCCGCAGTTCCCGGTTGAACAGCTCCAGATGCATCTGTCCGGCCTGTGTCAGCACGATGCGGCGGCGGCGGGCGTCCGACTCATCCGGGCTGCGCGCCACGAGTCCCCGCTCTGCCATGCGGTCCACAATGCCGTTGACGGTGGAGGGCTTTACCCGCAGATGCTTTCCCAGCTCCTGCTGGGTCGACTGGCCGTCGCGGTGGGCCAGATATAAAATGACATGGGCCTGCAGGGGAGTTACATCGTATTTTGACATTCTCGCGTCCATTCGCTCACGAAACAGGTGAGCGGCGCAGACAATGTGTTGTCCAAGAGATCTGGCCTCATCCATGTCGATAGCTCCTTCCAAAAAATATTTAGTACGCTAAATATTAGCGTACTAAATAATAGCACTTCACAGGGGAGTTGTCAATGTGCAAATTTCTGGTTATTTTGAACGAATTGTGAACAAACTCTTGAAAATCAGCGGGTTTGTAAACAAACTGTGAAAGGTATATCGGAGCTGTTGACTTTTCACCGGCGGGTCGGTATCATAAAAACATCAAGCGAAACACTTGATACATTTCTCCAAGTTTTCCCTCTCCTTTCTCTATACCATACAGGCAAAGCGGACGGCTGGCAGGCCGTCCGCTTTGTCGTTCCGGAGAAGAGAGACGATAGCAGGGAGGAGCATTTTAAATGCTCCTCCCTGCTATTTTGGCAAAAATCCAGAAAAACTATTCCTTTACCTGATTCGGCTGCTCCTGCTCTGCCAGGCGGGCAATTATCCGGGCATAGCCATCCGCGCCGTAGACCAGACATTTTCGGACACGGGTGATCGTGGCGGAGGAGACACCGGTCTTCTCGTTGATTGCGTTGAAAGTTTCGCCCTCCTGAAGCATCCGGGCCACCATCCACCGCTGGGCCATGACCTGGATCTCTCCGACGGTGCAGAGGTCGTCAAAAAAGCGATAGCAGTCCTCCCGGTCTTTCAGGGAGAGGACAGCCTGATACAGATGGTCTACCATGTCCGATTGCATTCTGCTCTCATACATCTTGCAGCCCCGCTTTCAAATTCAGGCGCCGCGGAATGCCGATTCCGACGGCAGTATTGATTTATTACAATAAGAAGAAATTCTATAATAAACAGAATAGCAGACTTTTCAATTACTGTCAATCCACTTTGCTTTTTGCTGGAAATTTCTTCAAAAAGTTGGACGGCATAGTTTTTTTCGCTGCCGTAATATCTTGCTAATGTTTTACCAAAATATCGTGATAATGCACAAAAAATAATATCAACATTTTAAAATAAATGTTGATTTTATACAAAAACGGTGCTACTATAACAGGGAGCAAAGAATCAAAACCGACAAGCGCACAATACAGACAGGATCGTGAGGGACTCACCCATGGGCAGGGTGACGGCATTCTGGCGCGGACTGCGCCGGAAAGTGCTCATCCCTTGCGTTCGAAGACACATTTCTCACAAGACTTAAAGCTGCCGCTGGGGTGTACGTCGCTTTCCGACTGCTGTCCGCGCAAACGGATGGGCGCCGCTGGGTGAATGTCCGTTCAGGGCAAAATTTGAAACGAGGTAACGAATAAAATGATCATGAAGCCTTCCGAGATGAAACATGTTGTTGTTGATGGACACAGTCTGACTCTGGAGTCCTTTGTGGCTGTCGCCCGTTACGGCGCGACGGTAGAGCTGGCCAATTCCGCGATGGAGGCCATGAAGAAGTCCCGTGCACTGGCCGAAAAAATTGTTGCCGAAAACCGTGTTGCTTACGGAATTACCACTGGTTTTGGCGATTTCCAAAAGGTCGCCGTTCCCGAGGAGATGAGCAATCAGCTCTCTACCAACCTGATCCTCAGCCACTGCACCGGAACCGGTGATCCCTATGCCGAGGAAGTGGTTCGCGGTATGTTGCTGCTGCGTGCCAATGCGCTGTGTGTGGGTGTGTCCGGCATCCGGCCCGTTCTGGTGGAGATGATGCTGGCTATGCTGAACGCGGGAGTCACTCCTGTGGTTCCTCAGAAGGGCTCTCTGGGTTCGTCCGGTGATCTGGCGCCTTTGGCACACATGACCCTGCCCATGCTGGGCAAGGGCCTTGCCACCTACAAGGGCGAGAAGCTTCCCGGCGCCGAGGCAATGGCCAAGGCCGGCATCAAAACGCTGGATACACTGGTGTGCAAGGAAGGCCTCGGAATGACCAACGGCACCTGCGCCATGACTTCTGTGGGCTCTCTGGCGCTGTATGATACCATTTGCGCCGCTCAGTTGGCCGATGTCATCGGCTCTCTTGACTTTGAGGGACTCACTGGCCTTCGCAACGCGTTTGACCCCCGCATTCACGCCGTCCGCGGCCAGAAGGGTCAGATGCTGGTGGCCGCCAACATGCGCAAACTCCTGGCCGGTTCCGAAATTCTGGACAACTGCCAGAAGGACCGGGTACAGGACGCCTATGCTCTGCGCTGCATCCCCCAGCTCCACGGTGCTGTCCGCGATGCGCTGGAGTATGTGCGTAACAAGGTCGAAATCGAGCTGAACGCCGTCACCGACAACCCGCTGCTGTTTTTGGATGACGAGGCGGTCATTTCCGGCGGAAACTTCCACGGCGAGCCCATGGCGATTCCCTTTGACACGCTGGGTATCGCGTGCAGCGAGATTGCCAACGCCTCTGAGCGCCGTACCGAGCGCATGGTCAATGCGGCGCTGTCCAACGGCCTTACCCCGTTTTTGACTACAAAGCCCGGCGTGAACTCCGGCTTTATGATCGTGCAGTACGCCGCAGCTTCTATGGTATCCGAGAACAAGATTCTGGCGCATCCTGCGTCCGTGGACTCCATCCCCTCCTCCGCCAATCAGGAGGATATCGTCTCCATGGGCACCACTGCTGGCCGCAAGGCGGGCTGGATTGTGCAGAACACCCTGTCCGTACTGGCAGACGAGCTGATGACCTCCTGCCAGGCTATCGACATCCGGCGAAACCTGAATACCCACGGCAAGGGCATCGCTCCCGTACATGAGGCACTATACAAGCAAGTGCGCGAGAAGGTCGCCTTCTACGAGATCGACCGTGAGATCTGGCCGGATATTGCCGAGGTGGAAAAGATGGTCCGCAGCGGCGAGCTGCTGGATATCGTCAAGGAGTTTATCCCCGACTTTGAATAAGCCGTATATTAGCTGAAAAGCTGCCGCGCCGGAAACCCGGCGCGGTAGCTTTGGCTTCATGAACCACTCCATGCGGCACTGTCTGAAGAGGCTAAAGCCCTCTGCGTATACTTGATGTTCATCACAGACGGACGGCTCGCAGATTTTTAACTGGTTTTTGGATTTGTGGAAAAACGGACTATTTTACACATGGCTTGAACGCCCGATGCGCCGTTGTCCGGCATGGCCCAAGCTAATAGCTTGGGCCATGTGTGCCCGCAGACACGAAGACAGCGAGAGAATCAGTCGCCGCGTCGGCTTTTAAGGGGTAGCGCATTCTATGCAAAGGCTGCGCAGTGGCGCTCCCGCTGACTTTCCCCGCTGCGCCCCGTGCGAACAAAAGCGCAGGTGATATCCGTCTCTGGTCCCGCGGGACGGATGCATTTTTCCAGCCCCCCGTGGCAAAGAGAATACGGCCCCCGGAGAACTCTCCGGGGGCCGTGTATTCATGCTTTTTTCCGTTTTGCGGCTGGATTTGTTTTTTCACTGATATCACCGACTTTAATGCTGGGGTTCCGCTCTTTTGCCAGCTCCATAATCTTCTTTGCGTCGCTCTTGGTAAAGAACAGCCGCTTGCTCTTGATATCGTTGGCAAAGTAGAGCGCCACCAAGTCGGGGCGGCCTCGATCCTCGCGGGTGACCGCGCGAATCTCGTCCCAGCTCTGAAAATCGTAGTGGGTGGTGATTTTCATCTGGTAATAGATCTCCACACCCCGGCTGGTCACCGCGGTGGTTTTCACCATCATCAGCGCCAGCAGGTACAAAAGACCAAAGACAGCCGCCACATGATACTGCGTCACCAGCCCGCCCAAAATCAGAAAGCCGGACATGAGCCAGCTGCCCGCCGTCACCCACTTTTTGCGGGGCGTCAATTCCTTTGGATAATATTTGGGCCCTTCAACGGATTCCCACGGGAGATGTTCAATCATCGCGCAGCGGTTCCTTTCTATAGAGACGCTCAGAGCAGACCGGCATCCTCATACGCAAACGGCTCAGGCATTGACGGCGGGGATTTTGCCAGCAGCGCGGCGCTCTTCCAGATTCTTAAGAGCAATTTCGTGCTCTTTCTCGGGAGCGGCCGCAGGCTTACCGGCCCGGGTCTTGCCGAGGAGATTGGTGTAAGAGCCGTCAGCCCAGAAGATGTTGCGGCCCAAGAAAGCTGTGATAGCGGCATAGATGGGGTTCAGCAGGTTTACAAACGCGAACGGGAAATAAACGAAGGGATGAATGCCCAGAACGCCATACTGATAAGCGCCGCAGCCGGTCCAGGGGAACATAACGGCCCACAGTGTACCGCAGTCTTCCAGCGTACGGGACAGCATGTTGCGGCCAAGGCCCATCTCATCGTATTTCTCCGCATACAGCGGGGCGGGAACACCGATACCCAGGAACTGGTCGCACATAGTAGCGTCGCAGAACAGGGAGGTCAGCAGAGTTGCCAGAATCAGACTGCCCACAGAGTGCAGGTGATGCTTCAGGTTTCCGAACAGCGCTTCCACGCAGCCGCAGCGTGCCAGAGCGCCACCGTATGCAACCGCCAGCAGAATCAGGTTAATGGTCCACATTTGCTTGTCCATGCCGCCACGGCTCAGCAGTTTGTCGGCCAGTTCGTTGCCGGATTCAAAGCCCGTGCCGTAATGCAGGGTATCGAAGATGGTACTGATATCGGTCATGCCCTGGAAAATGGCTGCAAATAGGATGCCGCAACCCACGGAAATGGTAATACCCACCAGACCTGGGAGTTTCATGACGCAAGCTGCGATGATGACGAGGATGGGAATCAGCAGGAAGGGATTGATATTGAACCCATTATAAATAGCGGCCTGCAGATCCGTGGCCACGGTGCTGTCGTAGCCGGCGCTGTCAATATTCAGACCCAGAATGGTATAGAGAATCAAAGCGATGACAAATGTAGGAGCGGTGGTAGAAACCATGGCGGTCACGTGGTCAAAAAGCCCTGTTTTTGCAACCGCGGCAGCCAGATTGGTGGTATCGCTCAGTGGGGAAAATTTATCGCCCACATACGCGCCGGAGATAATCATACCGGCGGTAATGGCGGGGTTGATGCCAAGCCCCGCGCCGATGCCGAGAAATGCGATGCCGATGGTGGCGGTGGCGGTCCAGGAGGAGCCGCAGGCCAGCCCCACGACAGCGCACATGATGCAGCCCACCGGCAGGAACAGCTTCGGAGTGAGCAGATCCAGGCCGTAATAGATCAGGGCGGGGATCGTGCCGGACATGATGAAGGAGGCCACCAGAATACCCACGGTGCAAAGAATCAGAATGGCTTCCATGGTAGCGTTCAGCTGGTCCAGCATACCCGCCAGCATATCGGAGAAACTGTGCCCGCAGGCGCAGCCCACGAGACAGGCCACAACGATGGCTACCATCAAAGGCATATGGGCGTCATGATAACGATCGGGGTCCAGAAAGCCGTAAATCATCAGGCCCATCATGACGATGATGGGGAGCAGTGCCTCAAAAACGTTGGGAAGCCGGACAGTTCGTTCCTTTTTCTGCTTGGTTTCAGGCATTAGAAATCCCTCTTTCCTTATGATAGTTGAATTTTGCAGTTTTTACGGGAAACTTTGTACAGCGGGCTGCCGATTTTCACCCGGCCAGCCGCCTTTCACATTCTCCGTATTGCCCTCCTTTCCGGACAGATTCGCTGCAACAACACAGACACAGGAAATACCGTCCGCGCCTTAAAGCGGACGATAAGCGCCGGAGGATGCCGGAAGCGGACGAACGCTGTTTGGGCAAAACAGCGCTTTCTCACACGGCCGTTTCAGTTCTTCTCCGACGGGACTTCACGGAAAAACGACTTTCTCGCCGAGAACTTTCTCCATTCCCTCTCCGTGATTAGATACATTTTACATGATAGAGCGTCTATAAAACGTCTATTTTTGTGTAATACACAGGATAGGAGAAAACGGGAATTTTAAACGCTTCCAAAACGAGCTGTTCCTTGAATTTCGGAGAGCTAGGAGGGGAGTCACGTTTTTTGCCGCTTGGAAAGAAATTCCTCCGCCACCTGAGGAAACAGAGTCAGGGAGAGTACATCCTCCTCGCTCTGGGCCAGATTCCCGTATTTTTCCCGATTTTCAGGCAGCTCTGGCTTAAGAAGGTCGGCCGGACGGCAGGTGATGCGGTCCGCCTCCCGGATGCCGGCTTTTTGCAGAACCTCCGGATTGACCTCGCCGGGAAGTCTTCCGTATTCCCCCTTCAGCATGGCTTTGGATTCCCTGGAGAACATCTGGTAGCGCTTCCCCGTGATGACATTCAAAACGGCCTGAGAGCCGATAATCTGACTGGAGGGAGTCACCAGCGGAGGATAACCGAAATCCCGGCGGACGTTTGGAATTTCCGCCAGAACCGTTTCATACAGGTCCTCCCGCCCCATTTGGCGAAGCTGGGCGATGAGATTGGACAGCATCCCGCCGGGAACCTGCCAGAGCAGGGCGTTGGCGTCCACCCGAAGGACGCGGGGGTCCAGAAAACCCTCCTCCTCCAGAGAATTTGCCACGGTTCGGAAGTGCGCCGCCGCCGCGCCCAGACGGGTGAGGTCCAGTCCGGTATCCCGGGGTGTATCCCGCAGCGCGGAAACCATGGACTCTGTGGCGGGTTGGGAGGTTCCGCCCGCCAGAGGGGACAGGGCGGTGTCTACGATGTCCGCTCCGGCGAATGCCGCCATCAGATTTACCATGGAGCCGGTCCCTGCGGAATCATGGGTGTGCAGGTGTATGGGAAGAGCGACGGTCTCCTTCAGTCGTTTTATCAGGGAATAGGCGGCCACGGGGGACAGCAGGTTCGCCATGTCCTTGACGCAGATGGAGTCTGCGCCCATCTGCGCGAGCTCCTGGGCCAGGCGGACGAAATACGCCTCGTCGTGGATGGGGGAGACCGTGTAAGAGACGGCGGCTTCCGCAAGCCCGCCGTATTTTTTCACGGAGCGGACAGCCTGTTCCAGATTCCGTACGTCGTTCAGAGCATCAAAAACCCGGACGATGTCGATACCGTTTTCTATGGATTTTGCGCAGAAAGAGTCCACCACGTCGTCGGCGTAGTTCCGGTAGCCCAAAATGCTCTGCCCCCGGAACAGCATTTGCAGCCTTGTGTGGGGCAGATGACGGCGCAGTGCGCGGAGTCGTTCCCACGGGTCCTCGTCCAGATAGCGCATACATGCGTCAAAGGTTGCACCGCCCCAGCATTCCAGCGAGTAAAACCCGATTGAGTCCAGAAGTTCACAGGCGGGCAGCATATCCCGGAGCCGCATCCGTGTGGCGGCCTGAGACTGATGAGCGTCCCGCAAGGTCGTATCCGTAATGAGAAGAGGCTTACCGCTCAGAAATTTCATATTTGTTCTCTCCATTTCTAAATTTGCTGCACCATATTTGGGAAATTTGCATAAAAAATTCACGGTTGCGCTTATGATTTATTTATAATATACTTAATTCATGAAAGCAACTACGGAGGCAAATTCAATGAAAAGGAAAGTATTTCCTCGCTTTTCTGCTTAATAAAGAAAATTGTAATCGTATACTTGATAATTTATTCAAAGCGCGGAAAAAGAAAACAAAGGAGGACTTCCATGGACGATATTGACCGCAGAATTTTGCAATGCCTTCAAAAAAACGGCAGAATGTCTTTGAAAAAAATTGCGGAGACCGTGCCGCTGACGCCTCCGGCTATTGCGGAGCGTATCCGTAAGCTGGAGGAGAGCGGCGTTATTACCGGCTATACCGCCATTGTCAATACACGGAAGCTGGAGGAAAATGTGCGGGCCATTATCAATGTGACGCTCCCACCGGAGCGTCAGGACGCATTTATCGAATGTGTGCGAAAACTGGAGGGTGTGCAATGGATGCACCATGTCACCGGAGCGTTTTCCATGAGCATTTTTGCCGCATTCCGAAACACCGGCGAGCTGGAGCGGATGGTGAAGACGCTTCAGAAGTTCGGAAGAACCCAGACACTGATCGTCATGTCCACGCCGATCCCGTATGCGTTTGGTGGCACATAGAGCGCAAAATTAAAAAAACAGCCGCGGCCCGGAAACGGGCAGCGGCTGAATGATTTCTACGAGTTCTTTACAAGCGGTTGTGCAAAGTACGTTGAAAGGTATGACTTGCCTTACAAAATTTATACAATTTTTACCTATGTCATGCTGACGATTTTTGAGGTTTCCGCATTATCAATGATACCTTGGAGCGCAACGACCAAATCACTGATGCTGTTCAAAGAGACGTTAAGCGACCAGATTTCTTTTTTAAGTTCAGAAGATAAAGAATCAAATTTTGCTCTGATTCTTGGATTTACATAAGTCATGCTGACACCTCTTTTCAATCCCAATATAGTATGTCCGAAGCCAAATCAATATGACATAGTAATTCATTCTTGTATTGCCAAGCGAATCGTTTGAATGTCAATATAAAAAAGTTGTAAAAATAAATTGAGGGCTCATGAGCAGAATACTGGTTTATCATACGACATCCAGCAGGAGTTTCGGAAAAACTTTTAAAATCGTCAAGTACAGATGGCTACGGAAGATAAAAACAAAGTATTCGGCAAGTGAGTTGCCAGATAGATACTTTAGCTACTGCTTTTTTGGGGGACAGTAAAATGCCTCCGGCACCTGTAGAACAAGCGCCGGAGGTTTTAGATCGGAGGAACGAAAGAACCGTTTGAAATCAAAGCTTTTCGACCATATTTAAATGTTCGCAAGTGAAAGATGAAGGGAAAGCAGAAAACCTCGTTCCGCTGAAAAGGGCCTGTTCAGCATGATTTTGCACGCACATCTGCCCGCTGCCACCGTAGGAATCTTGCAATTTACCGCCGCGTGTGGTATGTTAAGAAAATGAACGGCAGCAGAGCCGCGCAGCGGTTTTAAAAGGGAGGGAGTGCCGTGCAGCAGCGCCCATTGGCAGATGAAATACGCCCCAGGACACTGGACGAGGTGGTGGGACAAAAACACCTCCTGGCCCCCGGCGCGGTGCTCCGCCGCCTGATTGAAAGCGGAACCTCCGCCAATATGGTGTTTTACGGTCCCTCCGGGACCGGTAAGACCACCGTTGCCAACATCGTTGCCGAGAGGACCCAAAAGACGTTGTACCGCCTGAACGCAACCAGCGCGACTTTACAGGATGTGAAGGACATCATTGCCAACGTGGGGACGCTTCTGGCTCCCGGAGGCATTTTGCTGTATCTGGACGAGATCCAGTATTTCAATAAAAAGCAGCAGCAAAGCCTGCTGGAGTTCATGGAAAACGGACAAATCACCCTGATTGCATCTACTACGGAGAACCCGTATTTTTACGTTTACGGAGCGCTGCTTTCCCGCAGTACGGTATTTGAGTTTAAATCCGTGCCTCCGAAGGAAATCCTGCCCGCTGTGGAGCGGGCGCTGGAAATCGAGAAGAAGCGGCAGGAGCTGCCCCTTTCCTGGGAAAAGGATGTGCCGCTGGACATCGCAACCGCTTGCGGCGGCGATGTGCGCAAGGCCATCAACGCCGTGGAGCTTCTCTGTCAGGCAGCGCGGCCCAACAAAAGCGGAAAACTGAAGCTGACAAGGGAAGATGCTTCACAGGTATCACAGCGCAGCGCCATGCGCTATGACCGGGAGGGTGACGCACACTACGACATTCTGTCGGCGCTCCAAAAGTCCATCCGGGGCAGTGACCCGGACGCGGCGGTCCACTATCTGGGACGGCTGCTGGAGGCGGGCGACCTGTTGTCCCCCTGCCGGAGGCTTCTGGTGATCGCGGCGGAGGACATCGGCCTTGCCTATCCCATGGCCATGGTGGTGACAAAGGCCTGCGTGGACGCGGCGGTGCAACTGGGGCTGCCGGAAGCGCAGCTTCCTCTTGCGGAAGCCGCGATCTTGCTGGCAACCGCTCCAAAATCCAATTCCGCCCACAACGCCATCAACGCGGCTCGGGCGGATCTGAGAGCGGGGCGGACGGGCGACATTCCCCGCCAGCTCCAGAATGTCCACGCGGATACCACCGGATTTGATAACCGGCAGAATTACAAATACCCTCACAATTACCCGGGACATTGGGTGGAGCAGCAGTATTTACCCGACGCCCTGAAAAATGCTCGATATTATGAGTATGGCGAAAACAAGACCGAAAAGGCTGCCCGGCGGTACTGGGAGGAGCTCAAGGGCAAGAGCCAGTGAAATCCGTGACCACGGGCGGTTTTTCATAGCCGGGAGGGGAATAGACCCAGCGGTCCAGTTTCCCATCCGTGATCTGATAGCGCAATGGCGCGGGATAGAGCAGGGGGGGCAGTCTCTGGATGATCTGGAGCTTAACCTTCATGTGCTCCGGCCGGATGGAGCGGATATAGACTGAGACCCGGTCCCCCTCCGTCACGCCGTCCTTCAGGTCGGCAAGACCCGAGAGGTTGGGCGCCAATTCCACAAAGGCCCCGTATTCCCGAATGGAACGGACAATGCCCTGCACGGTCTCGCCGGGAGAAAAGTAACTGGCGTTTTCCATCCAGGTGCCCAGCAGTTCCCGGTGGGTCATAGTGATCCGGCGATTCTCCCGGTCGATGGACAGCACTGCGGCCAGAATTTTCTGCCCGGTGCGGAAACGCACCGCCGGATGGGGGATGCGGGATACGGAAATACGCTCGATCGGCAGCATGGAGATGATTCCGCAGCCGATGTCCACGAACGCACCGAAGGACTCCATATGAGTGACTCGGCAGGTGAGGAGCATCCCCGGCTCCAGCGTTTCCAACAGGTGATCCATAGCCTTTTCCTGCACGGCTCTGCGGGAGAGCAGAGCATGGGGCGCGCCTTTTTCGTCGGCGGTGAGGCTTGTAACTGTAAAGCAGACCGGCTTGCCAACCAGGGATAAAAGCGCGATGTCCCGGTCGGCGCCGCTGATCCAGGGGGAGATGGCCTCCTCCCGGGGAATCAGCCCCTCCGCAGGGCCCAGTGAGATGTGGAGTGTCCGCGATCCATCGCACCGTTCCACGGGAGCTTCCAAAATCGTGTTTTGGTCCAGGGATTCTCGCAGCAGGGCGAGGTTCAGGGAGGCACAGGGGCGCAGGCCCTCCGGCAGATAAATTTTATTTTCCGGCATGGCAATTCTCTCCATCCGCCGCACAGCGCGGCATCAAATTCAGCATCTGTGCCACTATATGCGATTTCCGACGGAGGATTGACAGGAGGAATATTATGGACTTGCATCTTCACGACCAGGTAGAGCTGAAAAAGCAGCATCCCTGCGGCAGCAAGCGCTGGGAAATTCTGCGGGTCGGCATGGATATTAAGCTGAAATGCCTTGGCTGCGGACATGAGCTGATGCTTCCCCGGAGCCGGGCGGAAAAGAGTATACGAAAAATTCTGACGGAGGAGGAAAAGAACCAATGAATAAAGGAACCCGCATTGTGGCGATTTTGATTGTCTTCCTGCTGGTGTTTTCACTGCTGGCATCGTTGGTAGTGCCTTTTTTGAGATAGGGACTTTAGAATCTGAATGGAGAGAACCGTTGGGGCGCAGGGTATGCAACCGACGGTTGACAAAATTCCAACCGCCGCGTTCTTGCCGTGGAGCCAAAGATTCGGTATGCTGACGGCAGCTTCGCCCCATGGGGCGGTATGGAAAGTGGGAATCAATATGACATTTTCGGAGAAACTGGCAAAGCTTCGCCGGCGGCAGGGTATGAGTCAGGAGCAGCTTGCCGACCGGCTGGATGTGACGCGGCAGTCCGTCAGCAAGTGGGAATCCGGCGCGGCCATGCCGGAGCTTGGCAAGCTGACGGCTTTGTCGGAACTGTTTCAGGTGAGTCTGGATTACCTTCTGAAGGATTACGTGGAGGAGCAGGAGACGGCGAATCCGGCATTGAGCGGAGATGCCGCCGCGCGGCTGGAGAAAAAGGTGGACGCGCTGGCGAACCGAAACCGTGTTTACAGCTATACCAGCCGCCGAAAAATTTTTGGCCTGCCGCTGCTGTCCGTCCGCTTTGGACATGGCCGCAACTCTTGCCGGGAGACACTGGCGGTGGGAATCGTCGCCGTAGGTAATTTTTCCGTGGGCGTGATCAGCATAGGTATGATCTCCGCCGGACTGCTGCCCATAGGAATGATCGCGCTGGGCGGAATGGCGCTGGGAATGGTGTCGATCGGCGCGGTGGCCTTCGGGGCGGTGGCTATCGGCTATCTGGCGGTGGGCGCGTCCGCGCTGGGAGTTTACGCCGTGGGCGCTGCGGCCCAGGGACTATGCGTGGCGGTGGGCGCTGCGGCGAAGGCTGCCGCTGCCGTGGGGCTAAACGCCAAGGGAAACCGGATGCTGCTGGCGGATTCCGCCACCACAGCGGTGCAGGTGATGGATTTCCTGAGGCCGGAGCTTGAAAACCTGTGGGGACCGCTGCGGGGAATCATAACGTTCGTTTTAAATTGGGTCCTGTAAGATTTTTAACGCCGGGGAGGTGAAACCTGTTGTCGCGCTGAGGAAAAAAACACCGGCGAGTTTTGGAGAGGGTTGTTGGCCGCGGCTCCGGCCTCTCCGTAAAATCCCATTGACATTGCAAAAAAGTGTGCTAAAATAGCAAGGTAATCTAAAAAACGCCACGACGGAGCCAGCATGCGGGCGGGCCGAAGCGAGAGGGGAGACGGTGAAAGCCCCTTGGTATACGCCGCAGAGCAGCCACTCCCGAGCATCCCGCGTTGAACGGGGCGGCTCATCCCCGATACAGGATGGCTAAGATGCCCCGGGAGGGGATAATTAGGGTGGTACCGTGAAGCGTCGCTTCGCCCCTATGCCGGGGCGGGGCGTTTTCTTTTTGTACCGCAAAATTGAGAAAGACGGAGGAAAACGAAATGTCACATCCAGTATATGGGCTGAATGAACTGCGGGAGATGTTTCTCAGCTACTTTGAGAGCAAGGGCCACCTGCGCCTGCCCAGTTTCTCCCTGATTCCCCACAACGATCCCAGCCTTCTGCTGATCAACAGCGGTATGGCGCCTATGAAAACCTGGTTCACCCGGGAGGAAGAGCCGCCCCGGAACCGGGTTTGTACCTGCCAGAAGTGCATCCGTACCGGCGACATCGAGAACATCGGCAAGACCGCCCGCCACGGCACCTATTTCGAGATGCTGGGCAACTTCTCTTTCGGAGATTATTTTAAAAAGGACGCCATTCCCATGAGCTGGGAATTTTTGACCAAGGTAGCGGGACTGGAGCCGGAACGGCTGTACCCCTCCATCTACGTGGACGACGACGAGGCGTTTGAAATCTGGAATAAGGACATGGGTATCCCTGCCGAGCGCATCTTCCGCTTCGGCAAGGAGGATAACTTCTGGGAACACGGCCCCGGACCCTGTGGCCCCTGCTCCGAGATTTACTACGACCGCGGGCCAGAGTACGGCTGCGGCAAGCCGGGATGTACCGTGGGCTGCGATTGCGACCGGTATATCGAGATCTGGAACAATGTCTTCTCCCAGTTTGTCAACGACGGTGAGTGCCACTACGAGGAGATGAAGAACAAGAACATTGACACCGGCATGGGCCTGGAACGTCTGGCTGTTGTGAGTCAGGGCGTGGCGTCTTTGTTCGACGTGGATACCGTCATGCACATCACCAACAAAGTCAGTGAGATCACCGGGGCTCATTATGAGGAGAGTGCCAAGACCGACGTTTCCCTGCGGGTTATCACGGATCATATCCGGTCCGCCGTCATGATGATCTGCGACGGTGTGCTGCCCAGCAACGAGGGCCGGGGCTATGTTCTGCGCCGCCTGCTGCGCCGCGCCGCCCGGCACGGAAAGCTGCTGGGGATGGACGAGCCGTTCCTTTACAAGGTGGTGGCCACGGTGGTGGAGGTCAATAAGGTGGCTTATCCCGATGTGGAGCAGAAGGAAGCCTATATCACCAAGGTGGTCCGTACGGAGGAGGAGAACTTCCTCAAGACGCTGGATGCGGGCATAAAAATTTATGCGGATATGCTGGCGACCCACAAGGAGAAGCGGGAGACCGTGTTTTCCGGCGCGGACGCTTTCAAGCTCTACGATACCTACGGCTTTCCCATTGACCTGACGGTGGAGATGCTGGAGGAAGAGGAAATGAGCGTAGACAAGGCCGGGTTCGACGATCTGATGGAGCAGCAGCGCGTCCGGGCCAGAAAGGCACGGGAGGCCTTGGGCGACGTGGCCTGGGCTGGCATCGACCTGGGACTGGACGCTACGCCCACTGTGTTCACCGGTTATGATCACAATGAAGACGAGGGCAAGGTGCTGGCCATCGTGGTGGACGAAGAGCTGCGGGACGCCATGGTAAAGGGTGCGGAGGGCATCATTGTGCTGGACAGGACGCCGTTTTACGCGGAGATGGGCGGACAGGTGGCTGACCACGGCAAGATTTTACTGGATGGCGCGGCGTTTGCCGTGAACAACGTCCAGAAGGACAAGGCGGGCAAGTTCCTGCACCACGGCGTGATGGAGTCCGGCGAGATCAGAACGGGAGACACCGTTGCCGCTGTCATCGATGCGAACCGCCGTCAGGCCATCCGGCGCGCCCACAGCGCGACCCATCTTCTGGACGCGGTGCTGCAAAAGATTCTGGGCGATCATGTGCATCAGGCCGGTTCTCTGGTGGAGCCGGATCGGCTGCGGTTTGACTTCACCCACTTTTCCGCCATCACGCCGGCGGAGCTTTCTGAGATTGACCGGCTTGTAAACGACGAGATTTTGGCGGGCCTTCCCATTGTAACGCAGGAACTGCCCATTGAGGAGGCAAAGAAGCTGGGCGCTACGGCGCTTTTTGGAGAGAAATACGGCAAGACCGTCCGCGTGGTCTCCATGGGAGAGGGCGAAAAGCTTGCCTCCATGGAGTTCTGCGGCGGCACCCATCTGGACAACACCGCCAAGGTCGGCCCCTTCCGCATCAAGTCCGAGGCGAGCGTCGCTTCCGGAGTGCGCCGGATTGAGGCCACGGTGGGTAAGGCGTCTTTGGAGGTCATGAACTGCAATCAGGAGATGCTGTTCCACGTGGCGGAGATGATGAAGGCCAGCCCCGCCGATCTGGCTGGCCGCGCGGAGCAAATGATGAGCGAGATGCGGGAACTGCGCCATACGGTGGAGAAATTTGAGGCGCGGGCCTCTTTGGGTGACGCACAGCAGTTTTTAATGTCCGCCAAGACTGTGGGCGGTTTGAAGGTCGTGACACACAGCCGCCCCTGCTCGGACGCGGGCGCTCTGCGCCAGATGGGCGATTTTCTGAGGGACAAGGAGCCGGGCGTGGTGGCAGTGCTGGCCAGCGCCACGGAGGATAAGATCACCTTCCTGGCCGTGTGCGGTAAGGAGGCTGTTGCCAAAGGCATCAAGGCGGGGGAACTGGTAAAGCTGGTCTCCGGCATTGCGGGCGGATCCGGCGGCGGCAAGCCTGACTGCGCCATGGGCGGCGGCAAGAATCTGCTGAAGCTGGATGACGCACTGGCCGCGGTGGACGATTTTGTGGCGGAAAAATTAAAGTAACAACATGCCGCAAGGAGCGCTTACCGCTATTCATTTGTCTGGACAAAATTCATTCAGAAATTTTTAAGAGAGGAGGGAAAAGTATGTCTGATTGTCTATTTTGTAAGATTGCCGCAGGGGAGATCCCCAGCGACAAGGTGTATGAGGATGAGCTGTGCTACGCATTTAATGATATTGCACCCCAGGCACCGTCCCACTTTCTGGTGATTCCGAAGACTCATATCGATTCTGTATCGGAGATCAACGGGAGCAACAGCACTCTGGTGGCCCACATTTTTGAGGTTATCGCCAAGATTACCGCCGAAAAGGGCATCAAGAGCTATCGCGTGGTCTCCAACATCGGAGAACAGGCGGGGCAGAGTGTGCCGCACCTGCACTTTCATGTGCTCAGCGGCCGGGATATGACCTGGCCTCCGGGCTAACCGTCGGAGTGAAATCCACTGTGATTGGAATCGGGCTGCCTTCTGGCGGTCCGATTCCTCATTTTATGCCTCCGTCCGTTCCCGCCGCTTGAGCGGGCGGGGCGTTTTCAGGCAGTGCCCCTTGCATCCGGACAAGATACCTGAAAAAATCCGTCTCCCGCGAATTTTCGCGGGAGACGGATTGGACGGTTCAGCTCAGCCGTCCAGCTTGGCGGCGCATTTGGCCATAAAACGCTCGTTATTGATGATGGCGCGGGTGTGAGTGCCATGGCCGATGGGGCCCTTTTCGTCCCAGGCTCTCACCTTGAAGTCCACCATTTTACCGTTTTCGGAAACGCCAGTGATTTCCGCCTCCGCCCAGACCTTCATACCGACGGGGGTCGGGGCGTCGTGGCTCACGTCCATGTGGACCCCCACGCTGCCCTTTCCCTCCTCCAGCCCTGGCTGAAGGCAAGTGAGAGCTGCGTTTTCCATCATGGCGATCATAAACGGCGTGCCGAATACCGCCAGCGCACCGGACCCGACTACGGCGGCGGTCAGCTTGTCCGTGACCACCTGCTCCATCTGACATTTTGCTCCGATCATTACCATATGTGTCTTCTCCTTTACAGTTTCATTGACTCCACGTTTATTATACTGAGAACTGCCCGGCCTTACAAGGGGGAAGCACGTAAAAACCCGGGCAACCTATAATCGTAAGCTGAAAGTATCCCTTAGAGCAACTGCGGAAAAGCTGACGGGCCTGTCGCTGGAGGAGAGATATTTAATGCGGCTGGAATTCAGCAACAACCGGGCGGAGCATAGCATCAAACCGTATCGACCACTGCCTGCTATTAATTACAGCAAATCCATTTTTGAGTCTTTTTCTGTAATCAGCCGGATCGGTTTACAGGGGTTACCATATGCAATATAGTTTTCAGGAATATCTTTTGTAACAACGCTGCCGGCCCCTATCACGGCGTTATCTCCTATCGTAACCCCGGCTATGACAACTACATTGCATGCAATCCAGACATTATTTCCAATATGGATATCCTTTACGTATTCAGACATGGATACATGGCCGTCTTTGTATTTCATGGCAACTCTTTCAGACGGAATCAACGGGTGTGAAGTTGCCATCAACGATACGTTCGGTCCGAACATGACATTGTTCCCAATATAGATTCGTCCGTCATCCATAATCGTCGTATTGAAATTTGCAAAAAATTTTTCTCCTATATATGTATGACAACCGTAATTAAATTGGATTGGACCTTGAAAATAGTATTTTTGGCCTATGTGTCCGATGAATTCTCTGATTATTGGCAGCCGATCTTCATCATACTCATCAAGAGCATTGAATTTCTGGCAGAGCACATGAGACTTATGCTTCATGTCTCGGAGTTCTTTTGTACGGGCATCAAACAGTTTACCTGCAAATATTTTTTCCTCTTCCGTCATAATTTCTACCCCTCCATTGCAAACAATTAGAATTATTAATGGTACAATGAGAGCGTATGCTTGATATTGTATTTTTTCAATGGTAATATTGTATGTAATACAATTTACTCACGAGGATGATAGACGATGCCGATGAATTCTTTTGATGATTATCCCATGTCATGGAAGCTGGATAGGAGACGGCTGGCAAGACCATATTACCGGTCGATTGCAGATGCAATGGAACATGACGTCATAAATGGAGTTCTTGAACCAAACACGAAACTTCCGCCGCAGCGCGAGCTGGCAGATTTTCTTGATGTTAATTTAAGTACGGTTACTCGCGCCTACAAAACCTGCGAGTTAAAAGGTCTCATTTATGCGACGATTGGAAAAGGCACCTATGTGTCATCTAAAAACAGAAGTGAGAATGTTCTGCTGCAAAATGATAAAACGACTAAAATCATTGAACTTGGTACGATACAGCCATTTTACCAACTTAATTCGATTGTTGTAAAAACGGCGCAGAAACTATTTGAGAAGCCCTATGCAATGAATTTATTGGAATATGTCCAGCCGCTCGATAGTACGAAATATCTTGAATCTGCCAGACTATGGTTTGAAAAGTTTAATTTGGAGATTTCGACAGACAATATTATTTTTACATCAGGAGGGCAAAACGCCTTATCAATCGCGCTTATTTCTCTATTTCAACCCGGGGACAAGATTGCGGTTGATTGTTATACCTATCCGAATTTTATAGGGTTGGCGAACCTTCTTCGTATTCAGTTGATACCCATCCAGCTGGATGACTGGGGGATGCTGCCTGAAGAGTTGGAGCGTAATTGCAGGACAACAAATTTAAAGGGTATTTATTTAATGCCATCCTGTAGCAATCCGACCAACCTTACAATGCCAATGGAACGCCGGAAACAGTTGGCCACCGTTATCAAACGCTATGACCTTATATTGATTGAAGATGATACCTATTCGTTTTTATTGCCGGGCTTATATCTACCTTTTGCGGCGCAGATTCCGGATCAGACTGTTTACATCTGCGGGACTTCAAAATCCATCTGCGCGGGATTACGAGTGGCTTTTATGGCTTTTCCGGACCGTATGTCTGCGCTCTTGTCAAACGGAGCTTACTATGCAAATCTGAAAACGCCCACGGTCAATATTGAAATAATCGCAGAGCTGATCACCAGCGGATTAGCCGACCAGATTATTGAGAAGAAAATCCAATTGGCAAAAGAACGTAACAGCATTTATAAAAAATATTTTCCCGACGCCGACCACTTCAATGAAATATCGCTCTTTCAATGGTTGGCGCTGCCGGGAGACATTGACAGTCTGCAAGCTGAATCAGCGTCAAAGAAACAGGGGGTGCGGATATTGAGTTCTCAAAAATTTGCAGTCGGAGCGACTGATAAATATTCTCACGTCAGACTTGCTACCTGTTCCCCCAAAAATGTTGAGGAACTTGAAAAGGGACTTGGAATAATCCGTAAAATTATAGATGAAAACAGTCACATAGCAGCAAAGTCTGAGTTCATCGTATAAAAGGCCCTGCATGATATAACTGCTTTTACAAGCGCTCAAGGTATTATAACCGAGCGAGAAAGAAGAAAAAAAGACGCAACAGCTCTTAACCGTCGTGTCTTGCGTCAAGTTTTTCTGTTAGCGTATGAGTAGGAATCCACAAAAGCGCCAGAGCTCCAAGGGGGAATAATCAGATACGGCAACGCCGAGCAGGAACTTTGAAAACCTGCCCGGCGTTTTTTACGGTTGGAGGCATCACAGCCGGCCTTGTCCGAAAAGCCCGGCGCCCATTCTGCCGGCGCGGCAAATCTTTTCCGAAGCCGCAAGATATGCAGGAAGAAGCGCCTGTATGTGGAGTCTGCCATATTATCGGACAGTCTGCTCTCCGGTTCCGCTTTCGGCGGCCGGGCGGGATGCGCCGGATACTTCCTCCGGGCCAGAAGCTGAGGGGCACAGGAGAAAGACGGAGGCGTGGAATTCTTCTCCGTCTGCGGTGAATTGCGCCTTCCCGCCGTACCGTTCCGCCGTCTGACGCACCGTTTCAAGGCCGATTCCAAATCGACCGGGTGCCTTGCTCGACAGGTACCGCCCGCTTTTCCTGCGCAGCGGCTGCGAACTGGAATTGCCGATGACAAGGGAAAACCAGCCGGGTGAGGCGAGACTTCTGGCACGAAGCCAGCCGCCCCCCTCCCGCCTGAGCGCTTCCACGGCGTTTCCCAGCAGATTACTCACAATCAGATACAAATCAGCTGCATAGGAACTGGGAACACCGCGAAAGTCCAGTTTGCAGTCCGTCTGTGCGCCGAGTTGGGCAGCCTGCGAGCAATAGTAACCGACGAGGGCAGAAAACGCCCAGTCCCCGGAGGAACTGACCGGATTCTGCTCCAACTCGTCTTTCAGCACGCGCAGGTTTTCGGACGGCTCCGCACAGGTTGTACAGAGATAATGCCGCAGATCATGCCGCGTCCTCCTGAGCTTTTCCAGCTTTTGATCCTGTTTGTCCGACTCAAGCCGCCATAACCGAATTATTTTGCGAAGCTGCTGGTTTTCCGCGCGCTCGTTCCGAAGCGCCTTGAGAATCCTCCTGAGCCAAAGCAACAGCCATAGACAAACCGACGCCAGCCCCGCGGATGCCGCAATCAGAAGCGTACACATCTCTATACGCGCTCCCAGGCTTTGATAAACGTCCAGTCCATGAACTGCTCCCGAATCAGTGCGGCTCCGGCGATGCCGATGGGAACCAGCTCCCCGTTGTCCATCTGAAAGAAATTTCCCTCTATCCGTTGAATATGGTTCATATTGACAAGAAAGCTCCTGTGACAGCGCAGAAAGTCCTGATTGCCGATGTCCGCTTGAAGCTCTCCCAGCCCGCGATGGGTTGTCACAACCTGACCATCCGCGTGAAGGTTCGCAAGATGTCCCGTGATTTCAATATACACAAGCGACTGGATCGGAAGGTTGACCTGCTCGCCCTCCCTGTGAATCGTCAGGCATTGTGGTACCGCGGACCGATGCTCCAGACACCAGTCCAGCGCTCCGTCCACATCCTCTTGCCGAAAGGGCTTGACCAAATAGTCGGAGGCCTGTACTTCAAAGCTCTCGATCCCGCTGTCCTGACTGGTGGTGGAAAAGATAATGGCGCAGTCGGCGTCCAGTTTTCGGATTTGTCTGGCAGTATCCATGCCGGAAAGTCCCGGCATATAAATATCCAGAAACAGAATCTGGAATTTCCCGGGCCGGTATGCGTCCAGCAGCTCAGCCCCTCCGGAAAAGAAGTGAAGCTGTACGGAGATTTCCCGCTTTTCACCGTATGCGCGGATCATTTTACCCAACCTTACCCGCTCCTCCGGCAAATCGTCGCAAACAAGGATGGATACCTGCATGAAAACGCATCCCCTTTCCGCTTGTGTTATGGCTCTTTCCACGCCCAGCGCTTTAAAAATGAAGCATACGCCGACAGGGCCGCGCCTCGGCAGTCCCGCCCAATCGGTACCGGACTGCCCTCGGACATTTGAAAAAACTTCCCGTCTGTTGATTGAACGCGGCGAAGATTTACAAGAAAGCTCTTCTGGCAGCGCAGGAAGCTTTCCTCAGGCAATAGCCAGGTCAGTCCCATCAGGGAAATCCCCGCCGGAAGCGTTCCCTGCGGGACATGCAAAATGCAGCTTCGGCCGGATGCCTCCGCCCAGATAAGATTGCTCATGGGGATGTGGAGCCGGCTCCGATCGGAGAACACCTCCATCCGCCGCAGAGCACGCTGCCAATGCGGAAAGCAGCGGGCAAGCGGCCGCTCCAGATCTGCCGCGGACACGGGCTTGGGCAGGAAGCCGGCCGGATGGAACGCATAGCTGTCAATGGCGGCATGGGGCGAGGAAGAGCAGAATAAAAGGGCGCCGTGCCACATCGCGGTCTTCAGTACGTCCGGCGGAGGAAGTCCCTCACCGTCCGCGTCCAAAAACAGTACGGAACAGTCCGACGCCCGCCCGTCGGTGAAGAAAGAGTCCCAGTTCGGCCGGACGTACAGCCGCACGTCCGCACAGACGGTCTCGCTCCAGATGCGGAGCGCCCGCTCCAGCCTGTCTGAAAAGGCGCGGTCCACCGTGCACAGTCCGAAAAGAACGGTTTCCTGTTTTACAGCCTTATCCATCATTGACCTCCCACAGACCGGAACATCGGGTTCAAACCGGGGCGCGCCGCGCTGGGGCCGACGGATCCCAAAAAATCACACCGACTATAGTCACTAATATGTTAGCAGGTTTCAAAACTTCATGCAAGAATTATTTAATTTGTTTCGTGCTTTTTTGACTTTTTTTATAGATTGAAAAGTCAGGGCTGCTTTTCAGCGCGTTTCACAAACGTTTGCGCTATTTGGGTTGAAATTTTATAAAACCAATTTATGATAAAAACGGATATAGTCCCAAGAGTGCTGTGAGGACGAGAAGGTGGCGATTGTGCGGGTAGCCGTATGTGACAACAGCTCTGCATCCGCAGGACAGATACAAAACTGGATTTGTCAGTATTGCACACTTTACGGCTATGGGGTTTTCCTGCGCACATTTCTCTCCCCAAATTCGTTTTCGGCCTGTTTTGACGCCTTTGAGGTGGTCATCTGCGGCTTTGGGGGCGGCACCGGATTTCTGACCGCGCGTAGCCTGCGCGAACGGGATCGGAACTGCAAGATCGTTCTGATCGACGACACGCCGGAGTACGCGATCCGCAGCGTCCAGATTCACTGTACCGATTTCATCCTGCGGCCGGTGGAATTCCCGAAAATTGTCCATTGCATGCATCTTGTGACAGGGAGGCGAGGCGTATGAGTCGGCTCTGGATTCGGACGCCGGAGGAGGCTCCTGCTTCCTCTCCCGCCACCGAACGGACGGCCCGCCGCCAGCTTGCCTGGGCTGCGGGAGCCGAGTCGTTTCAAAACCGGGACCCGCTTTTCCACGTGACCGAGTCTTTCCAGCAGACCTTCGACGCCATTGGGCGTCGGCACGCAGGAGAATTGGCCGCCCGGCAGGAGGCCGGAGCAGGACTGCGGGGGGAGGAGCAAAACCAGACTCCGGACCCCACGTCCGCGCGCCCGTTTTACGAGACCTCTGGCCCGGACAGTCAGGCGCAGATCCGACGGTTTTCCGAAACGGCGTTTCAGCGGGGAACACTTTCCGGCGCGGTGCTTCGCGGCACGGGGCAGATGATGCTGTTCTCCTGCCTGAAAAAGACGGTGGGGCAGTCCCAGCCGGTCAAGTGGCAGCAGCGGAAGCTGTTTCAGGGCGCGTCCCAGAAGCGAAACGTACCGGCCCACAACCCGGATCAGATCATATTCAACCGCGGTTTCACCGACAGTGCCGTCGGTCTGGTGGTGGACACCCTCCGGGATGCCCGGCGGGTCGTAGAGGACATAGCCGATCTGGTCAGGGGCAAAAGCGAAATGGACAACGCCGGGACGCTGCGCACACTGTATCCTTTTCTGGACGACAGCCGGGAACGCGAGCTGCTGGGCCAATACCGCCGGCAGCTGACCGGACTGAAGCCGGGAGACCCGGCTGCGTCCGTTTTACAAAACGCAATTGTGCGTGCCAAAGCGCTGATCGCGAAAAAGGACCGGATGAAGCAGGAATTTATTAATAAACTCCGTTTTCTTTCCGACCGCGCGGCAGAAGCTCTGAAGGACATGGAGTCGGCGGACGCGGCGGACGCGCTGTACGGCGCGCTCCGGGAAGCGGAGGGCGAAAAGACGCCGGAGGAGGATGACGGCGATGGAGACGGAAAAGGAGACTCGGACGCTTCCGAAGAAGGAGACCGTCCGGGAGACGGAGCGGGCCCGGAAGACGCGCAGACCCGCTGAACGAAGCAGCGCCGCGTTTTCCGCCGTGCGGGCGATTCTGGGCGGCGTGCCGATGCAGGAGCTGCCCCCCCGCACGTTAAAGGCTCTCGCCGCCGTTGTCGGCAACAGCGGGATGCTTTCGCTGGCGGAAATATCCCGAAGCCGAGTAGAGCTGGCGGAGTTTTCATCTCCGGGGGACGACGGGCCGGAGACCGCGTTTGAGGTCCCCGATTCGGTCTGCCTGCTGGCTGCTCCGGCATCGCTCCCGACGCAGGCTGCACCGGAATCCGGTTGCGATCCGGCTGTGTTGGGCGCGTGGGGGGAAAGCCAATGAGCCGGTTTCACTTTCAGGATGAGCCAGACGGCGCGGCAGAGCTTGCGGCGCTGCTGGATGACAGCGGAGTACCTTACGAGCGGTCGGGCGGCCGGTTTCAGCTCCTGTTTGCGAAGCGGGGCCGCACATGGCGGACGGTATGCGACTGCGAGGGTAGCCGGGTGCTGGTCTACGGAATCCACCCACAGCCGGTCGCGGACTGGACGGCGGCGCTGACAGTTTGCTCCGACATGAACCGGCAGATCGTCCAGGGCGGCTGTTTTTTGACGCAGGGGCGGATCGTTTTGCGCACCGGCGCGGAGTTGCTCGAGGCTCTGACGGCGCGCGAAGCGCTTGCACGGGCGTTGGAATACAACGCTGCGGTCATGGCGTCTTTCTGGGATGTGTTGGCGGACGGGGCGGCCGGCCCTCATCAATGAATCCCGAACGCGGTGAAAGGCCGTGTTTTGAGATATAACAGGTAAAAAACGAAATCCAACGTCAGAAAGGAGGAATGCTTCATGCCGCAAGCCCTGACAGGGCGGTGTGGAGCACACTAACATGGCAGAGTATTTATCCCCAGGCGTCTATGTGGAGGAGTATGACTCTGGAGCAACCCCCATGCAGGGCGTCAGCACCAGTACAGCCGGATTCGTCGGCCTTGCGGAACGCGGTCCTGTCATCGGCCAGCCGCAGCTGGTCACAAATTTTTCCGACTACAAGCGGATGTTCGGCGGCTATCTGAGCGAGGCGGGGTATGGCAGCGCGCGCTTCCTGCCCTACGCGGTGGAGCAGTTCTTTGCAAACGGAGGGTCCCGCGCTTACATCATGCGCGCGGTCCCCGGCGATGTGAAAGCCGCCTCACTGACTACCGGAGTTCTCCAGATCACCGCCGCCAATCCCGGTGCGTGGGCGGAGAATATGCGGGTCACGGTCTCTCCGGCCTCCAAGGCCAAAACGCAGGTTCTGGCCGTCCAAGGCGCGGACCTGTCGCTGAAGAATGCGGACGGCTTTAATGCGGGCGACGTTGTGGAGTTGTTCGACGGCAAAACCGTTGCTCATGCCACCGTGAAGGGAGTTCTCGACCGGGTCGTCACATTGGATGCTCCCTGTACGTTGGATGTTGCCGACTCCAAGGTCGGCACCGCAAAGTACATAAAGACCTGCGAGATTACCATTACTGCGCGTCTGGACGATACCGTCGAGACCTATGAAAACCTCTCTTTGAAACCCGACGCGCTCAACTATGTCTGCGTCAAGACCAAAAAATCCGACCTGATCTCCGTGGAGGTGCTGGCGAGCAAACCCCCTGTGAGAGAAAAGGCGAAGGACAAGGACGGAAAGGAAGTCGCCGCGGCGGTCAGCCCGGCCTCTGTTGTGCCGTTTGAACTGGTCGGCGGAACGGCGGACGAGCTTGTTATGACGCTTGTCGGCGGCGCGAACGGCTCCGTCCTCAACGTTACGGCCGACGCGTACATGGGGAAGGACGATGGCCCGGGCAAGCGCACCGGACTGCAGGCGTTCCGGGAAAACGGAAACGTTTCGATCATGGCTATTCCCGGCGTGACCGCGCCCGAAGTGCAGGCCGCCCTGATCGGCTTCTGCGAGTCAAAAAAGAGCTGCTTCGCGCTGCTGGATGTTCCGATCGAGATGAAGAAGACCAACGACGTGGCTAATTTCCGCGATATGTACGATTCCACCTACGCGGCCATGTATCATCCCTGGCTGGAGATGTATGACGCGGGGGCCAAGCGCTCCGCTTACTTCCCGCCCACCGGTGCGATTGCCGGCGTGTATGCCCGCGTGGATACGGATCGCGGCGTCCACAAGGCACCCGCCAATGAGGTGGTTCGCGGATGCACGGGCCTTTCATGCACCTATAACTCCGGCGAGCAGGACATCCTCAATCCCATCGGCGTCAACCTGATCCGCGCCTTCACAGGCCGCGGCATCCGCGTCTGGGGCGCGCGTACCATTAGCTCCAACGGTTTGTGGAAGTACCTGAATGTCCGCCGCCTCTTCATCTATGTGGAGGAGTCCATCAAGGCCAATACCAACTGGGTGGTTTTCGAACCGAACAGTGCGACGCTGTGGAACCGAGTTACCCGGACGATCGAAACCTTCCTTGCCACCTGTTGGCGCGACGGTGCGCTGGCCGGGTCCAGCCCTTCCGAGGCCTTCTTTGTGGAGTGCGGACCCACCACGATGACGCAGGACGATATCGATAACGGCCGCCTAATCTGCAAGATCGGCATCGCGCCCGTCAAGCCCGCCGAGTTCGTCATCTTCCGCATCACGCAGAAGACCGCCTCCGCTTCCGAATAATCCCGCGCACACTGTTACAGAAAGGGTGAACGTACATGGCCATCAACTATCCATATCGCGTATTCCGCTATCAGGTCGAGATTGACGGGATTAGCCGCGCGGGATTCTCCGAGGTATCCGGCATGAGTTCTTCCACCGACGCTGTGGAGTACCGCGAAGGCGACGATCTGCGCAATACCCCCCGCAAGCTCGCCGGGCTTACCAAGTTCGGCAATGTGACGCTGCGCTGGGGCGTATCCGACGACTCCGATTTTCTGGACTGGATCTATTCCGTGGCGCCCACGAACACCGCGCCGCCCACTGGTCTTGTCCGCCACAACGTGACCATCACGCTGATCGACGACGCCGGAAACCCCGGTCCGTCCTGGAACCTTATCAACGCATGGCCCGTGGGCTACACGGTGCCAGACCTCAACGGCATGGGCGGCGAGGTCGCCATCCAGTCACTGGAACTGTGTCACGAGGGCCTCGAGCACACGCCCGGCAGCGTGTCCGGTGAGCCCTCCACCATTTAACAGCGCCGTTTGAATGCCTCCCAGCCCGTGGGCCTTAGAGCCTGTGGGCTGCGGGGCATCCCGGATAAGAAGCACTTTATTCGGAGGATTTTTAAATGCAGACTGAATTCGAGTTTGAATTGCCGAAGGGCTACGTGGACCCCAACGGCGACGTTCATAAGAAGGGCACCATGCGCCTCGCCACCGCCGCGGATGAGATTCTTCCGCTGCGCGATCCCAGGGTCCAGCAGAACGCTGGGTATCTGACCGTGATCCTGCTCTCCCGGGTGGTTACGAAGCTTGGAACCCTGAGCACGGTTAACACCCACGTCATCGAGAACCTGTTTACGATGGATCTGGCCTATCTGCAGGATATGTACCAGCGGATCAATCTGTCCGAGACGCCGAAATATCAGATCACCTGTCCCCACTGCAATCAGCAGTTCGAGGTGCCGCTGGATTTTTTGATAGGCTGATGTCCGCTCCGGCCGGTACGCAGACGTCCGCGGAAAAGGCGGAGCGACAGTCCGCTTTTTCGCGGCGGAGCGGTCCGTACGGAACCGGACATACGCGGGGAATGCCGCTCTACCCGCAGGAACGGCTCTATCAGGAAATGTCGTTTCTGGCCTATTATCTGCACTGGTCCCACGAGGATTTGATGAATCTCGACCATTGGGAACGGCGGCGCTGGTGCCGCGAGGTTTCCGCCATCAACAAAAAGCTCAGCGGAAACGAGCGGAACACTTATGAGTTTAAGTGAGGAGGGCGACGGATGGCCAACTATGCCGAGCCTTTAAAGGCGTTTCGGTTTTTAGTGGAGATGGAGAACAGCGGCGTGGTCGTGGCGGCGTTTTCCTATTTTTCGGGCGTGAAAATGGAAGTCCGTACTGTCAGCGGCCGCGCGGGCAGCGACCGCCGCGGCGTGCAGACCGAGATTCCCGTCCTGACCGTTTACCAGCCGGTGACGCTGTCCAAGGGCGTCGTGGGCGACAGCGATTTTCTCAAATGGATGCATTCCGCCTCGGCGGGCGTGCACAGCGGCCCCACCGGCATCGCGATGCGCCGGACGCTGAACATTGTGGCGCTGGACGAGTCCGGAAAGCGCGGCGTGACATGGTCGCTGCGAGAGGCGCTGCCCATCGGCTACGAGCTGGCGCCTATGGACGGCAGCCGCAGTGAGGTGCTGACCGAGAGCCTGACGTTTTCCATCGAGGGAATGGAGCGGAAAATGGAGGGCGGAATCTGAAATGGCCCCCGGATGAAATATGGACGGTTTATTGGGAAACGGCGCTTGGATGGTGCCTTGCCGCGCCGGAGGCGCGGCGCATCTCACATAGATTCCAACGGGCATGGAATGGATCGGGGAGCGGACGCAAAGCGGAAGGAGGCGGTTGCATGTCTTTTCAATCGGGAGCCTATTTTTCGGTTATACTGGAGGGCCTTGGTATCTTCCTTCAGGGAAAATTTGTCTCCGTCTCCGGATTGGACATGGAATTTGAATATGAGCCGTTCTGCGAGGGCGGCAGCAGCTTTCCGCGCTACTATTTCAAGCAGGCCAAGCCGCAGATGCTGATTCTGGAGCAGGGGACAGTCACCTCGATTGACACGATGTCCATTCTGGTCAATATGGCCAATCTGGGGATGTCCGTTTCGCTCTACGGGATTATCACCTTGATGGATACCTTCGGCAAACCGAAACGCGTCTGGACAATCACCGGGGCCCATCTTACTAAATATGTGGGTCCGAGGCTGGACAGCAACCAGCCCGCGCTTGCCGTCAGTCGGATTGAACTGCTTTACAACGGGTGCTGCTGATGAAACCTATTTCCGTTATTAAAGAAAACACCGGCGTTCTCCCCCGGGAAAAGCTGGAACAAACGGGATACGGAATGCTGTGTCAGGCTTTTGCCATGCAGATTCTGAACGGCATGAGCGTTACCGACGGACTTTACCAGCAGCTTGCGCTGGAATTTCCGGAGGATCAGGAGCCGGCCGCGCCGGCGGAGAACGTTTACCGGATCAGCCTGAATCTGATGCTGGCGACACTCCGGAAGCTGGAGCCACCCGGCCAGGCGGAGCGCGTCCGGACGGAACGGCTGTTGAAACGACTTAAAACGCGTTTTGGTAAAAACGCGGAATTGAGCCCTTCCATTGCGCCGCAGAAGCGGCCCGCGAGGCAATCCCCGGCAATCACGCAGAACAACTTTCAGTTCCAGGCGCTGCTTCAGCTTTCCAAGACCGGAAAGGACGCTGAAAATCAGCCCACGTTTTCCGGATTCTTACTGCGGGCGGAGGCTGCCGCACGCACAGCAGCAGGAGAAAGCGTCTCCGGACGGACGGACGTGTCGGATTTGGGGCGGGGCGGCGCTTTGACAGAGCCGGATCGCGGTGCAGGGACAGGTTTTCAGGGCGGAATTTCTGCCGCAGGTTTTCCCACCAGTGAAAATGCACAGGCATCTTTGCCTGCGGACGCGGAGACGGTTCTCCTGCTTGAAGGACCGGAGTCAAGGCCCAGCGGAAAAAGTGAGCTTGCACCGGCGAAGATCGCTGCTGACGCGGAGCGGGCGCTGGAGCGGCATCTTCGTGAAATTGCGCCTCCGCAGAAGCCGCAGACAAGTCGGGAAACGAAGAGAGCGACGCAAAAAGCAGAGATGAAATCGGTCGGGGAGCGGGTGGCGGAAAAAACAGCGGTGGAATCCGGGCTGAGGGAACGCTCTGCGGAAAAGACCGTCGGAAAGACTTTGGAGCGCCCTGCCGAAAGGGTTTCCGTTCGGGAGAATGCAGAGCAAACCGCCTCAGCCGCCGTGCCATCGCCTTTAGCGGCATCCGCAAAATTAAAAACCGAAAAACAGACCGTAAAACCGACCGGAAAAACGGCAACACCGACTGTACCGACTGCACAGGGCACAAACGCACAAAGCCATCAGCAGGCGGAAGCTGCGAAAAAGTCAGCAGGCGCGGTGCAAGTGGGCGAGTTCGGTTTGCGGACAGCCGACGCCTCTGACCGGATGCAGCGGGAAGAGAGCACGGCAGCCCTGCGGTCCCAAGGCATCGTGCCTGTGGGCCGGGACATCCGGACGGTTGTCCCCGTGGTGGAGCACCCGATGGAGCCGACGCATCCGGAGCGGCAGGAATTGACGCTGGCGGAGGCTTCGCCGGTATCCACCGGGGAGCGGATGGCGGGAAAAACAGTGATGGAATCCGGGCTGAGGGAACGCTCTGCGGAAAAGACCGTCGGAAAGACTTTGGAGCGCCCTGCCGAAAGGGTTTCCGTTCGGGAGAACGCAGAGCAAACCGCTTCAGCCGCCGCGCCATCGCCTTTAGCGGCATCCGCAAAATTAAAAACCGGAAAACAGACCGTAAAACCGACCGGAAAAGCGGCAACACCGACTGTACCGACTGCACAGGGCACAAACGCACAAAGCCATCAGCAGGCGGAAGCTGCGAAAAAGTCAGCAGGCGCGGTGCAAGTGGGCGAGTTCGGTTTGCGGACAGCCGCCGCCTCCGACCGGATGCAGCGGGAAGAGAGCACGGCAGCCCTGCGGTCCCACGGCATCGTGCCTGTGGGCCGGGACATCCGGACGGCTGTCCCCGTGGTGGAGCACCCGATGGAGCCGACGCATCCGGAGCGGCAGGAATTGACGCTGGCGGAGGCTTCGCCGGTATCCACCGGGGAGCGGATGGCGGGAAAAACAGTGATGGAATCCGGGCTGAGGGAACGCTCTGCGGAAAAGACCGTCGGAAAGACTTTGGAGCGCCCTGCCGAAAGGGTTTCCGTTCGGGAGAATGTAGAGCAAACCGCTTCAGCCGCCGCGCCATCGCCTTTAGCGGCATCCGCAAAATTGAAAATCGAACAACCCACCGTAAAACCGACCGGAAAAGCGGCAACACCGACCGAATCGACTGCACAGGGCACAAACGCACAAAGCCATCAGCAGGCGGAAGCTGCGAAAAAGTCAGCAGGCGCGGTGCAAGTGGGCGAGTTCGGTTTGCGGACAGCCGCCGCCTCCGACCGGATGCAGCGGGAAGAGAGCACGGCAGCCCTGCGGTCCCACGGCATCGTGCCTGTGGGCCGGGACATCCGGACGGCTGTCCCCGTGGTGGAGCACCCGATGGAGCCGACGCATCCGGAGCGGCAGGAATTGACGCTGGCGGAGGCTTCGCCGGTATCCACCGGGGAGCGGATGGCGGGAAAAACAGCGGTGGAATCCGGGCTGAGGGAACGCTCTGCGGAAAAGACCGTCGGAAAGACTTTGGAGCGCCCTGCCGAAAGGGTTTCCGTTCGGGAGAATGCAGAGCAAACCGCTTCAGCCGCCGCGCCATCGCCTTTAGCGGCATCCGCAAAATTAAAAACCGAAAAACAGACCGTAAAACCGACCGGAAAAGCGGCAACACCGACCGAATCGACTGCACAGGGCACAAACGCACAAAGCCATCAGCAGGCGGAAGCTGCGAAAAAATCAGCAGGCGCGGTGCAAGTGGGCGAGTTCGGTTTGCGGACAGCCGCCGCCTCCGACCGGATGCAGCGGGAAGAGAGCACGGCAGCCCTGCGGTCCCACGGCATCGTGCCTGTGGGCCGGGACATCCGGACGGCTGTCCCCGTGGTGGAGCACCCGATGAAGCCGACGCATCCGGAGCGGCAGGAATTGACGCTGGCGGAGGCTTCGCCGGTATCCACCGGGGATCGGATGGCGGAAAAAACAGCGGTGGAATCTGACGCGGAGCACGTTCATGAGCACGGGATACGGGAGCGCTTTACCGGGAAGATTGTGCGGCGACAGGATGAAATTTTGCCGTCCGAGGATATGGAACTGCGCCTTGAAAAGCGGGTGGTCATGGAGACGGGATTTCCAGCGTCACCTGTGAAGCCGGCCGCTTCCATGGAAAGTGCGGAAAAAGCCGCCAGGCAGGCCGCGCTGCAAGCCCGATCCTCACTGAAGCGGGCGCGTCGACCGGACGCTTCCAAATTGAATAGCCGGGCAGAGCCCCGTTCTGCCCACGGGATCACACAGGTGAGCCGCGACATCCGCGCAGCGCGGCGCTTTACAGGGAAAAATCCATTTGGAGCGGCGGGATCGGACGGACCTTCTTATGCGGATGCCGACGTACCGGAGCTGGAATTTGCGACAGGCGCCAGTAAGAGCCGGCAGGATTTTAAAACAGCGGCACCGGAGATGAACTCGGAATATGTCAAAAGCCTTCCCGATTGGGCACAGAATTTTCTGAAGAACAGCAGAGTCTCTGCACCTGGAACAGTGCCAGAAGACAACGGCGGAAATCCAGGGGGTATGATTTCCGGAACGGCGCGAAATATTTCCGTACTGCCGGGGCCCGCCGATGAGACGGAGCAGGTGCAGTGGACGGCTCCGCAGCGCCGTCCGGCGGAACTTTCGCTGCGGCAGAAAGAGGAAAAGCAGGTTGAGTACCGTATGGAGAAGCCGTCAGATACGGAAATCCGCCACATGGCCGACAAGGTGTATAAACTGATCGAGGAGCGGATTCGCAGAGAGCGCAGAATGTTGGATCTTTAAGACTGTCAACAGCACGAATAGCCAGCATGGTCCGGTCGGGCTGGCTTCCATTGAGAACAAGCGGAGTTTTCATATGAAGGAGTGGAAATATGTATATCGGCCTGCCGAATCCAAATCAGCTCATTCCGTTAAAAAAACTGCATATTGCCAAGGAGGATGGAAAAGACGGCTTTGACGTTTTATATAATCCCGAGAAGTACGTCCGGCAGCGGCAGGTGCAGTATTCCGACAAGGCCGGCCTTTCCATGGATATGCCCATTACACAGTTTGCCCACGGGTCGGCGGAGATTTTAACCTTTGAACTTTTTTTTGACAGTATGAACGCTGGCGCTGAGGTAGGCGGCTCTTTCGGCGATCGCCTGAAGATGGAGGCCAACAGTAAGGTGCCGTCTCTGCTGAAATTCATAGATGTATCAACATACACGGATAAGGTTTACAAGCTGATGGAGGTCGATCCAAAGCTCCACGTGCCCCCGCTGCTCCGGCTGGACTGGGGCTCGCTGCACTTTACCGGGCATTTAATCCAGTGCAAGCAGACCTATACCCGCTTTAATGAAAGAGGCAAGCCGGTTCGCGCGTGGCTGGAATGCACGTTCCGGCAGTTTATCAGCAATTCCGGCACCAAATCGCTGGAGTCGCCGGATACCACGAAATACCGGACCGTTCACCAGGGAGATACGCTAAGCGGATTCGCAGGCCGGGAATACGGCGAGGCGGGGCAGTGGCGGGAGATTGCGAAGGCCAATCACATTGCCAATCCGAGGCTGCTGCGCAGCGGCGACACCATTGCCCTGCCTGCGCTGAAATAGAACTGCCGGAGAGCGAAAAACAGGGAGGGAGGGACCGGTGTGGATAAGGCAAAATACGACATTGCAACGCTGGAGAAAAAGTATGACAATTTCTTGGCGCCCTCCGTTGAGATCACCCTGGGCGGAAAAAAGCTGGATACCAGCAAGATCCCGATTACGGAACTGAAGGTGGAGTTATCCGCCGATGGGGCAGCCGGCGGCTGTACGCTTGTGGTGGACAGTCTGTTTGATTACGAAAAGAGCGAGTGGAAAAATGAGCTGGCAAAGTCCGTCAAGGTCGGGACCAAACTGAAAATCGAGGGCGGCTATGTAAAACGGTATCCGCTGTTTTACGGGTATGTGGATGAATGCACCATGGAGCACAGCGGTGAGGGAGCGCCCCGGCTCCTAATCTCTGGAATTGACGGACTCGGCTACCTGATGAGCTGCAACGAGCCGATCTACGGCGGGAAGACAAAGAGCAAAGAGATCATCGCAGACATCTTGAAAAAGAGCGTGGCGGCGGATTTTGCGAAGAAGTACACGGTGGACTCCGTCAGCGCGCTGCAGGAGTTTGAGACCCCGCTGGTCAAGGAGCGTATGGACGACTTTCAGTTTTTGCAGCTGCTGGCGCGGCGATATGGCATGGTTCTGATGGGCGTGAACGGGGAGCTGGTGTTCGATGCGCTGTGGAAGAAATCCGAGTCCATCCTGAAGCTTACGGTTGGAAAGAACCTGCTGAGCTTTCACAAGAGGGTTTCCCTTAAAGGACAGGTGGGCAAGGTGGTGGTCTGGGGCCGGGATGTCAACGAAAAATTTATTCAGGGCATGGCCAGTGCGGTCAAGACCGGCGGAAAGGGGAAAAGCGCCGGGCAACTCGTCCCAAGCCTTAAAAAGGCGGTGTTGCGGGAGTACAGCGAGTTTGCGAAGACCAAGGAGGAATGCAAACGCCTTGCGCAGGCCAGACTGGACGGGCTGGCCATGAATCTGGTTTCCGGTGAGGGCATGTGCGTCGGCATTCCGGAGCTGATTCCGGGCCGGTTTATCACCATCGACGGGCTGGAGAGCGAGTCGGAGGGTGTTTATTTTTTGAGCAAGGTGACCCACAACTTTACCATGGAAGGGTACTTTACTCGATTTGAAGTGAAGGGGGCGAAGACCGAATGAGTATTGCACAGATCCTCGGGGAGGGCGGGGAGCCCTCAAATCTGAGCCGGCAGATGGGACTGCGGCTGGCGGTTGTGACAAATGTCAGCGATGATAAGCACTTCAACCGCGTCAAGTGTATGCCCGTTGAGAATGAAAAAAAGGAAGAGACCGACTGGTGCTATGTGATGGCGCCGCTGGGGGGGAAGAAATGCGGACAGTTCTTTTTCCCAAATGTCAACGATCTTGTTGTGCTCGGATACCTCGGCGGCGGGCGCCCCGTCGTGCTGGGCGCAGTCTGGAATACGCAGGTCCCGCCACCCTATACCATCCCGGCGGACGGCAAGGTATACAACTTCTCCATCAAGACGCCGGGCGGGTCGGAACTTCTATTTTACGATGAACCGAAAAAGGAGAAGCTCTCGCTTACAACGCCGGCCGGATCAAAACTGGTGATCGACGACGAAAAAAAGAACGCCACTTTCTCTGACAAGAGCGGCGAAAACAAGCTGACGATGGATTTTGAAAAGGGAAAGATCACGTTATCCGCCAAGACGGAGCTGACGCTCTGCGCCGGAAAGACGGAAGTGACGCTGCAGTCCGCAGGGCAGATTACGGAAAAGGCACAGAACAAGGTGAGTCTCACTGCCGCAACCATAGAGGGAAAAGCCAGCGCCAAACTCTCCTTGCAGGGCGCGGCGGCGGAGATCAAGGCGGACAGCACCATGAACGTGCAGGCTTCCGGACCGCTTCAGGTCAAGGGAGCCATAGTAAAGATCAACTGAGCCAACAGACAGGAGGCAGACGATGAATGGACGCGAATTCCTTGGCCGGGGAGTGAAATTCCCGCTTCAGGTGGACGCCGGCACGGGACGGCTGGCCATGGTGAGCGCGGAGGAGGATATCCGCGAGGCCATCGGCATCATCCTGCGTACCTCGCAGGGCGAACGGGTCATGCGGCCCGAGTTCGGTTCCAATGTCATGGAGTATGCCTTCTCCCCCATGTCATCCTCCGCGGCGCAGGGAATCAGCTATGACATTGCCCGCCAACTGGAAAACCAGGAGCCGCGAATCACCGATATTCAGGTGGAGTATCAGGAATCTGAGCAGCAGGAGGGCGCGCTGACCATCCAGGTGTCCTATACCGTGCGGGATACCAACAACCGCTATAACCACGTCTATCCGTTTTACCTCACCGAGGGCTCGGAAGGGGGCGGAGCCGTATGAACGCGCCGATTCTGGACCCGAGAGGGCTGGAGGAGATCATGGCGCAGGTGGCCACCCACGCCCGGCAGTATACGCCGGAGTGGCGTTATGAGGGGACGGCGGATGATCCGGGGGCCGCGATCGCCCGGCTGTTCGGCGAGATGTTTTACCAGACGGTGGACCGGTTCAACGCCGTTCCGGAGAAGCTGTACCTGGAATTTTTGGAGCTTGTCGGCGTACTGGAGCCCGACCCCGTCCCATCGTCCGGCCTGCTGCAGTTCAACGCCCATGACACCGTGGAAAAGGCGGTCCCCGTTCCAGCCGGTACGCAGGTGTTTACCGCGGACGAGGCGGGCGAAAACATCATCTACGAGACCGAGCGGCGCATCGAATCCACGTCGGCCCGGCTGGAGCACCTGTTCTACTCCGATCCCCGCGGGGGCGTAATACAGGAACTGAAATGGAAATGTCCGCAGCGCTTCTTTACCTCTGTAGACGGTGAAAATCTCCAGTGCCACCGGTTTTCCGTCTCCCAAAACGAGGTGCTGAATCTCTCCGGCCCCTGCACTGTAGAGGTGGAGGTGCGCGGAGAAAGCAGTTTTGCCGCGGCGGAAACTGCAAAGGCGCTTGCGGACCCGGAGAAAATGCGCTGGAGCTATCGTTGCGGCGGTTCCGAACAGGTCTTCGACAACGTTCGGCTGGAAGGCGCATGCCTTATTTTGGAGAAGACCGCCACCGGAGCGCTGGAGGCGGATGACGAGGGAAACCGCTTTCTCACCTGCACTTGCGCCGGAGCTTTGGCGGGGAACGTTTTACTTGACGGCATCCGGCTGCGCAGCACGCCCGCCGGCCTGCTGCCCGTGGAGCAGATGGCAAGCGGCGACACGCCGATTCTCCCGGAAGAGGGCGGCGGATACTGCTTTGGACGTCGCCCGACGCCATACAGCCTGTTTTACCTTCGGTTCGACCGGGCGTTTTGCAAGTGCGGAGCCCGGGTCAACCTGCGCCTCACGATCACGCCTATCGTCACGGATTACGCGCAGAATTCGCCCCAGTACCAGTTCAACCAGCGCATCATCGATAAGCAGAATGCCGTGACGGTCAAGCCTGACGACGTATTTGTAGATGAAGTCGCATGGGAATATTTTAACGGCACGGGCTGGACGCGCCTTCCGGTGAGCGGCAGCAGGAACCCCTTTTCCTGCAAGGAGACCGATGCGGCGGAGACACTTTTTACCGTACCGGAGGACATCTGTCCCGTCGAGGTGAACGCGGAGGAGGGCTTTTTTATCCGGGCGCGGGTCGTCCATGTGGAAAACGAGTTTTCCCTCACGCCGCGCTGGATCGTGCCCTTCATTCAGCTGGCGGAGTGCTTCTGGCAGTATCCCGCAGGGCGGCCCGCCGACCGCTACCGGTCGGAAAACAACGGCGATACGGTGTGGATGCGCGACGCAGCGGACGTGAGCACACTGCGGTTTCCGGCGCTGACCTCCCTGCCGGAGGAGCCCGCAGCCGTCTATCTGTGCTTTGACCGATCCCCGAACGCCATGCCTCTGTCCCTGCTTTTTGAGATATCGGGCCGCGCGGCGCTGTCCGATAAGCTCGCCTTTGAGGCATGGACCGGAAAACGCTTTGAGAAGGTGCGCAGTGTTGATTTTACGCGCAACCTCCTGCATACCGGCCTTGCGCTGCTGTATCTGCCCACTCTCCTGCCTCAGGCGCGTTTTTTCGGCTGCGACGGTTACTGGCTGCGGATCATCCGCAGCTCTTATCTCGAAAATTCCGGAGGCTACCCGCTGGTGAGCGGCGTGCGCCTCAATACTGTTCTGGCGGTTCAGAGACGAAAAACGGAGGAGCAGTGGTTCGATACCGATACCTATGAGGCCGGCAAGATCTTGACGCTGCTGGAAACGCCTGCGTTGGGTTGCCAGGTCTGGGTGGATGAGGTAAACGGCCTGACGGTGGCCGAGGCGGAGGCTTTGAAAAAGGAGTGTCCGGAGCGCATACGACTGGAACGGGAGGACGGCCTTATGACCCACTGCTGGGTTTTGTGGGAGAGACTTTCCCATCTGGAACTGGCGGACGGAGGCCGGCGCGGTTATCTCATGGATCCTTACGCAGGAACCGTCACCTTCGGAGACGGGCTTCACGGCCGCGTTCCGCCAAAAGGCGAGGCGAATATCCGCGTCACCTATGCCAACGGCGGAGGGAAACGCGGAAACCGGCCCGAGGGCGCCGTGACGGAACTGATCGGCGCGCTTCCCTTTATCAGCTCCGTGGCCAATCTGACTCCGATGAGCGGCGGCACCGACCGTTTTTCTCCGGAAAAGACAAAGGAACTTGGCAACAAGCGGCTGCGGCACCGGTACCGCGCTCTGGGCATCAGGGACTTTGAAGAGATGGTACTCGAGCAGTTTCCGCAGGCACAGCACGTGAGGTGCTTTGCAGGACGCGATGAAAAAAACCGGAAGGCGCCCGGAAACGTGACAGTCGTCGTGGAGAATCCAGAGGCAGATACCGGCCGCGCTGCGCTGGATCTGTGCGATCGGATTCAGGAGTATCTGGAAGCCCGGTGCAGTTGTACGCTGAAGTTTTCCGGCGGACTTCATGTGATTCCGTCCGCTGTGCTGACGGTAAACACGCAGATCACCGTCGAAGTCGAAAATCCGGACGAGGCCGCCGCGACGCAGCGGAATCTTGTGGACCGGCTTACGGAACTGATCGACCGCCGCTGGCGCAGCCGGGGCATCGGTGACCAGCTCCGGATCGGACAGCTCTGGCAGACAGTGCGCGACACGCCAAATGTGCGACTGACCCGCAAGATTTTGGTGGAGGGTGTATACGATGAGGACGGTGCGACCCGCTGTGTGCCTCTGGAGCACGACAAAACGATTCCATACGCCACCGTGCGCAGCGGCGAACATCTGATTCGGGTATGCTGAAATAGCGGTATGATTTTTGAGGCGGCGCATACGGTGAGTTCCTTTTGACCATCTGAGCGCCGTTTTCCGAATAAAACCGTTCACAATTTATTCAGATACGGTGTAAGGCGTACAATGCGGAAAGGAGAGACGGGATGCTTAACAAGCGGAATCTGGACGATCAGACCTATGAGTCCATTATGGAGACCACCAAGAGCCGGCTCCCCTGGATTTGTCCTGCATGGACTGACCATAATGCACATGACCCGGGTGTAACGGTTCTGGAACTGATGGCGTGGTACAAGGAGATGCAGCAATATCAGCTCAATCAGTTTACCGAGGCACTGCGAGGAAAACTGCTGAAACTGGCCGGTATCCGGCGCCGTCCGGCTGCTGCCGCCGATTGCGCGGTGTATCTGCCGGACGACGGTCCGGCCCGCCCGGCCCTGTCCCGGCTGGTGACTCCGGAGGGTATCCCATTTGAACTGACGCAGCCGGTACCGGAGCGATTGCCCCGCATTGAGCATGTCCGGGCGGACGGAACAGAGCTGTTGGAAATGCTGCGCTCAGGCCGAATGACCTTTCAGCCGTTCCGTTTCGGTGGACGGCCCGACACCGCACTTCGCATCGGCATTTCCGCCCCCGGCAGCGACCGTCTGCGGCTCTGGTTTCGGGTGGAATCGCCCGGGGGAGCTGCAAGGAATCCGTTCGACCGGGACGATCAGAAGCCGCGCATATTGGTATGGGAAATGGAGGGCGCGGGACCGGTTGTTCCGCTGTGGGATGAGACGCATGCCATGAGTCAGAGCGGTTATCTCACACTTCCCGTACCCAAGAACTGGTGCCCCGGAGCCGACGGCCTGTACTGGCTGAGCGTGCGGCAGACAGACGCGGGCTGTGAGGAAACCGTTCGGCTATCCGGCATTTCTGCTTCGCGCTGGCAGGCCGTCCAACGGGAGACGCGTGTGCACAGCCACCTCTTTTCTACGCATGAGGAACCGGCTTGGACCGTCCGTCTGGATGACGCAATGAGCCGGAAAGCGGAGCTGGCGGTTTTTTTGCGCCGGAACGGGGCATGGGAGCAGACCGCCGAATATGACGCCGCTCTCCTGCCCAACGGCCGGAGCGTTACCCTAAACACGACCGGGACGGAGCAAGACGGCGAAGCGAACGCGCTGATCGTCTGTCTGGACCCGGAGCACTGCGGAGATTTAATTTTTGACGCCCGCGGCCTGCCCAGTGAGACGTTCTTCCTGAACTTGAACGGCCGGGAAATCCTGACGGAGAAGTTTACGCTTTTGTGCCAGTCATTGGATACAGATGGGAAGATTCGCCCGATGACCTGGCGCTGCGTGGATGATTTTTATGCCTGCTCCCCCAGAGACCGGGTGTTTACTTACGATTCGTTGCATGAGACGATCACCTTCGGCGACGGCGAACATGGCGCGCTGCTTCAGGCGGGGGAGGGCGCGGTGCTGATCACCGGAATGACGGTGTCCCTGTGCGGCGGCGGAAACATCCCGGCCGGCACACAGATGCGCTTTACAGATGACGGCACTGCCGTCCGCAACGAAGGTGCTGCGGGCGGTGCGGAACGGGAGAGCGCGGGAGAGGCGTCCATGCGACTTTTAGAAATGCTGGAGGAAACGCAAAAATGCGCGTCCGCGGCGGACTATAAGCATTTGGCTATGACGACGCCGGGTCTGCGGGTGGGTGAGGTGAAGGTGCTACCCGGGTACGACCCGGGTGAACCGACCGGCGTCAGCCGGACGCCAACGGTGACCGTGGTGGTCGCTCCCGCGTCTGAAAATCCGAAGCCGACGCCGGACGGACGGTTCCTGACATCGGTGCAGGAGCGGCTGGAGCGCTTCCGGCCCGTGTGCACCCGCGTGCGTGCGGTGCCGCCGGCCTATCAGAACGTGCAGATTTCCATACGGCTCACCGCGCAGGAGATGGTCACGGAGTCCACGATTCGCGGCGTGACGGAGCGGTATCTCTCCTCAGAAGGTGTCGGCATCGGCGGAACCATTCTTCCAAGCGAACTGGCGGTCCATCTTCAGGCCATTCCGGGCGTTCTCCGCGTTGTGCAGGTGGACCTGCGGGCACCGGGTCCGGGGTGCTATCAAAATTCATCGGGGGAAATCCGCTTGCCGCCGTGTACGATTCCCTGCCTGCAAAATCTTAAAATAAGGCTGGTCCCGTCGGAGACGTCCGACGGATGAGCACAGCTTGAAGGGAGAGAAGCCTGTGAACCCGGTACAAAGACAACTGGTGCTTTGCTGCCGTGAGCAGTGGCTGGGCGGGCAGTTTTACGGGGTTGAGCCGTGGGGGGACGGCCTGCGCCTCGACAGCGCGCGAATCACCTCCGGATTCTGCTGCCTGCCGGTGATCGACAGTGCGGAAAACGGTTTTTGCTGGGATCGCGTTGTGATTGACGCCGACCTGCCGCCGGACTCGGCCCTGCGTGTCTATGCCCACACCGACGACGACCGGAGCTGGGGCGGTCCACTGGAGCCGGAGAGTGGAGAAGTGGAGGAAGCGCGGGCGCTGCGGCTTCGGTTCGGTCCGCCAGTTGCGCAGAGCGGCGATTTCCTCCTTCGGACGGGGGGACGGTATTTGTGGCTGGCGCTGGAGCTGGCCGCCGCGGGAACCGGATCGCCGACGGTCCGCAAGGTCACGGTCCGTATGGCTGGCGACCATATGGTGGATTACCTGCCTGCCATCTATCAGGAGGACGATTTCACGCGCCGCTTTCTCTCTATTTTCAATAGTATGTTTCTGGATATGGAGGACAGTATCTATGCACTGCCGGGATGGATGGATTATGAGAGCACAGACCCGGAGATGCTGCGTTACCTTGCCTCATGGATGTGTATCGGGGACGAGACGAATATTGACGCGCTAATCAGCCGAATCTCCGGCGCGCTTCCGGAATATGAGACACAGTATACGGTGGGGGGAATCCGCCGGTCCGTCCGAAGGCTGACCGGCCGGGACCCATGGATCGTTGAGCAGTTCAACGTCTCCCCAAACCGGGCGGAATGCCGGAATCCGAAGCTGTACCGGAAACTGTACGGCGACGATCCTTACCGCTTTTTCGTTCTGCTGCGGGAGGGAACGTTCCCAAGCCGGCAGGCGCTGGAGGATTTCCGGCGGCGGATGGAGGAGCTGATCCCGGCCGGAACCTCCATGGAGCTGGTGCTGCTCAAGCAGTGCATCCAGTTGGACTGGCACACCTATCTCGGAATCAACTCTACGGTCGGGGGATATGTCCCCGCGGCGATTGATGAGACCATGACGATTCACTATGATACCACGATTGGAGGAGCAAACCATGAATGAACATTTCTTCCCTCTGGAGCGGAACCGGTATTTTTACGGCAAACTTCTGACCGTCCGGGACTTTGAAATCGAACAGAGGTACAACTGCGCAAAGCGGGAGCTTCTCAACCGTGTGATGCAGGGTGCGGGTGTCGTCTGCGGCTTTGGCGTGATGGTTAGCGACGATACCACGCTGATGATTCAAAGCGGCCTTGCGCTGGACTATCAGGGACGGGAGATCGTCCTGCCGGAGACCATTTTCCGCAAGCTCAAGATGCTGGACGGGCAGGAGAGCCTTGCCGGCCGGCAGCAGGCGTATCTGTGCCTGACCTACAACGAAAAAGCCGTAGAGCCGGTAAACGCGGTGGGCGGCGAGGCCGACGAAAGCAGCCAATTCAATATGACCCGCGAGGGATACCGCCTGTATCTGACCGCGCAGCCTCCCGAGTACCGGGGGCTATTGGAGGCGTCCGGACACGAGAACGTCTCCGTTTTATATAGCAGCGACGAGTTGACGCTGGTTCTTTCCGTTCCCACTGCGGTCTGCGCCGGAAAGGAATTCCAGGTACAGATTCTGGTGGTCAAGGGTGAAAAGACCCCGCCGGTCAATTTCTCCTTGGAGGGTGAGAGCTCCTTCGTGGAGAGCGAGAGCGGCCGGGTGCTTTTGTCCTACCATGAGAGCCGTGAGGAGAAGCGGAGCGTTTACAGCGTCAGCCTGCCCCTCAAGGCCCGGATGCTCAGCGACGTCACCAGTAAGCTCTTTCCCTCCGGCATGGAGCTGAATCTGGAACTGGGCAGCCACCACTACAAAAACTATCTGGAGGCGGACTCCTCCGTCTGCCTCTGCCGGGACGAGGAGACGCTGCACGCGCACAGCCGCCAGCAGGACGCGCTGGAGCAGCACCTTCTGGGCCGGGATATTCCCATTTACCTTGCCAAACTGGAGCTGATCAATTCCGCCGGAGGTGTGTTCCTCGGCGGTGTGACAAACCTGCCATTCAATCAGAGCGTTGGACATCGTCAGGAAAGCCACGGTTCCCTCGGCGGGGAGCTCACCGTCACCACATCTGTCCAAAGTCTTGAATACTGGCAAAAGCCCGATGTCCGCGCGGCATATCAGCAGGCCGGAAAGAACCTTCACTTTGACTTCCGCATCCCGTCCCCGGAGCAGTACGACTACGCGGTGGCCCACGGTACGGTGGACCTGACCATGCCCAGCGGCATCCGCGTCAACTCCCGCGTGTTTTCCGAGGAGATTGCCCACGGCCTCGGAACGGGAGCGGTGGACGTGCGATTGAGCGTGGAATTTCAGGACGATCAGGAGCCCGCTCTGCTTTACGGGAACAGCGAGGTGTTCAAGGGCAAAAGCTGCAAAATCACGCCTCCGTGGGTCGAGGCGGCGGCGGTGGTTTACCCGGAGAAGGGCACCATGCGCATAGGGCTTTGGCTGCATGATACCGTCGATGGCAACCGGGTGCGGATTCACTACTTCGCCCAGAAGCCGGAGCGGGACACCAGCCGGATTCTTGCCAGCCGGAAAATCAGCCTGACGCTGACGCCGGAGTTTTCGAGGCTGGCCTGCCGCAGTTCTCTTCTGTTCCGGGCAGATGTGGTGGGCTGCGAGGATAAGGCCGTCCTCTGGTCGGTCAAGGAGCCCAACGGCGGCGCAATCGACCGTAACGGCACTTATCAGGCGCCTGAGCTTCCCGGCACCTATGAGATCGTGGCCGTATCCAGTGCGGATGAGACTGTGACCGCCAGCGCGTTTGTAATTGTGGAGTGACTGACTCCGGCTGTCGAAAGGAGGGGAGGGGCGTTGGATGCGATGCTGATTCGCGAGCGGTACAAGGTAATCCGCGTTCTGGAGACGCAGGAGAACTATGCGTTCATGGAGGCGGTGGACATTCAGGAACGCGAAAACAACGCCTGTTTGTTGAACGTCTACGAGGGCCCTCTTCTCCGACGGTATCTGGACTTATTTGAGCAGATGTCGGACTGCTCGGGGTTTCAGAGAATTTTCCTTGCGGGGGAATGCCTTGTGGCGGTTTTCGACGAATGTTTGGGCCGCTCCATCGACGAGGTGTTCTATTTGGGCGCGGAGTACGACTGGAAAACACGGCTTACCTATACGGAACTGCTGCTCCACAAAGCGCTCAGCTTGGCAAATCTTCCGCCGGCGGTAAGTTGCGCTGCGTTTTTCTCCGACAATGTGCTGGTTGATCTGCCCGGCGACAGGATACGCCTGCGCTATCATGTCTGCCCACTGGAGGGCATGAACCATCGGGAGCTGGCGCTGCTGACCGGCGATCAGGTCAAGAAAATCCTTTTGGGTGGCTTTTTCGCTCCGGAGGAGGAACACGCGTTTTTGAGCCGGCTGGACGACGGCTCCTGCGGCAGTGTTGTCCAGATGTACTCCCTCTGGCACACGGAGCGGGAGAAGCTGCAGGCGGCCTATGAGGAACGGGAGAAGCAAAACCCCGTGCAAAGGAGTATCGGTGATCTCGGGAGAGCAATCCGCCGCAAGGCAAAAAAGAGGAGGTAAACGCGGGTGGCGAGATTGAGAAAAGCGGGCGCTTTCGTGCTGATCGCGGGAATCCTGCTCGGATTTGTGGCGTTGCTGTTTCCGTCCCTGATCGGGGACAGCGTCAGCGTCCTTCGAACCGGGCGGGGGCAGGCGCGGTACGAAGCTGTGGCGCTGGGCGCGGATGATACGGTCTGCGCCGTTGGACGTGACGGCGTGGCGTGGCGTGTGGTTTTCGGAAACCGGAACGGAAAGCGGAGCAGCGAATGGAAGCTCGACCCGTTGCTGCTTCCGGACGGAAAAATCGCTGCGCTGTATCTGGACACGCGGAATCTCTACTTGGGACTTTATGCGTATGGAGCGGACGGCAACGTTGCGGACCTGCGGCTTTTTTGCATCTCCGATGAAGGAAAGACGGTCACGCAGCTTATGAAGGAGCCCTGCTCCGGTGATACGGTGCCGGAACAGATGGAAAGTGCCCGCCTTTCCGCTTTCACAAAAACGGAAGGGGTAGTTTCATTTGCGCTGATGTGTGGGGACAGCTCCACGGTCTACGCCGCCTCCGGGACGGAAAGCGGTCTGATAGAGGGGAAAACCTACTCGGTTCCGGGTATTCAGACCGCGCTTGTGTCCGCAGACGGGACGTTTGTGGCCGGCGTGGGCGGGAGCCTGTATTGGAACGGCGCGTTGCTCCAGAGCCGGAAAAATCAAATAATGACGGACTTTACACAGGCCGGCACCGGTTTTTACTATTTGGACTGTGCCGGTCTTGAGGTGTTTTATACGGACTTTACCGGTCCTGAGAAGTTCCAGTCGGTGATGAAGCCGGAAAAGGATGGATACGACCTCAATGGCGTTACCGACTTGTCCCTCGGCCGAAACGGCGAACTGCTTTTGCTGCTAAATGGCGGGACGCTCCTGCTTGATCAGGGCAGCTCCGTTCTGAATCTGTCGGCGATGCTGTACCGAAGCCGCCTGCAATGCGGCCTGATCCTTGGGGGAATCGTGCTGGTGGTGCTGCTGGCGACGTTTGTGCTCTGGTATGCCGTTTGCGAGTGGCGCTCGTTCCAATTGCCGCTGTTGCTCCGATGGGGCGTTTTGCTGATGTCGGCGTGCTGCCTTGTGACCGGCGGCGTACTGCGATATGACGTCCTGCCGTCGCAGGAGACGCTTGCTGACGCGCGGGCGGAACAGTTTGTAAAAAGCGGCACGTCGCTTACACTGGAGAGGCTCGGATGGGACAACGCCAAACTCCCCGAAGTGCTTGCGGGAAGTTTGGCTTCCGCCGGCACCGATTACCGGGACGTGACCGCGGCGGTCTATCAGCAGAATACGGAGGATGAGTGGATTCTGACGGCGTCCGGTACGGGCGGGCTCTGCGGAACGCGCGCGGAGCTGACGGAGGGATTTGACTGTGAGCTGGCGCTCTCCGCGCAGAAAGACGGCGCGGCGTCCGGCGTCCTGAACTGGAGCGGCGACGGCCGCCTGTGCCGCTTCATGTATCAGGACGGCGCGCTGCTCGTCGTGAGCGTTGGGCGCGGCGCGATAAACGCATCGGCGCAGGCTTCATATATCCAAAGCGCGCGCAGCGCGGGGAGGCTGACGGTGCTGCTTCTGCTGATCTCCTTTGTCCTGCTGGCCTGGATCAGTTCCTGCCTGAGACGGCTTGCGGGCGGGATGCAGCTTCTTGCCTCCGGGGAGACTAAGCGCAGAGTCCGGCTGAGAACAGGCGATGAGTTGGAGGGAATGAGCAACGCGCTCAACAGTCTAGTGGACACCATGGAGAAGATGGATGGTCGGCAGATTGCTCTGTCCCTGTCCTATCAGCGCTTTGTGCCGAAGAGAATCCTGTCTCTTCTGGGAAAGGAATCCCTGACGGAGGTCGATAAGCAGACGTTTGCCTCCGGCAGAATGACGATCATGATGATCTGGTTCAGCCTCCCGCCTCAGCTGTATGAGCAGGGTGGACGGGAGCTGTTCGACAACCTCAACGAGGTTATCGAGCGCACCGCCTCCATCGTATCCCAAAAGGGCGGGACCGTGTTCAACTTTACATACGACGGCTATGACGCCGTGTTCGAGGGCGGGTCCGCTCCGGCGGTCAGCACAGCGGTCGCGGTCCAGCAGGAGATCCTTGCGATTAACAAGGAACGGGAGTCCACGGGACGGCCCGCCATCGTGCTTCGCATCGCGCTGGACGAGGGCAACCTCATGATCGGCATCGTGGGCGACGAGCTTCAGATGGAGCCGGCAGCTATTTCTCCGAGCTTTTCTGTGGAATGGAAGCTGATTTCATTTTGCAATAAGCTGGAGGCCAACATCCTCTGCACGGAGGCGGTCGCAAAAAGCGCGCAGGAGTACGGCGTCCGGTATATGGGCAAGAGCGTGGGCGGAAAGGAGACAATCCGCATCTACGAGATTTTCGATGGCGACCCGTTTGAAGTGCGCCGTCTGAAGGAGTTCACGCAAAAAAAGTTTTCCGAGGGCGTCTATGCGCTGTACGGTCGGGATTTTTCGCGGGCCAAGAAGATTTTTCTGGACCTAGTGCATCAAAACACCAGGGACGGCGGCGCGAGATATTACCTCTATCTGGCCGATGAACTGGAAAAGCATCCGGATCAGGAGGTCGGTCTTAGAGGCAGCTGATTCGTTCCGGTGGCGAAAGCACGCGGCTCTGCGCTGCTTGAGCGGGACGTACGGAAGGAGGAAACAGCAGTGGCCGGATTACTTGAAAAAGAACCGCGACAGACGGAGACTGGCTCCGAAGAAGTTCGGGATAGCCTTGTGCGGCAGGCCGCGCGGTTTGAGGGGCGTTCTGCCCGCAGGGACGATCGTGCGTCTTCCGAGGCGGGGAGTGCCGATTGCATCCCCGTGCCGCTTGCAGACGGCTATGTGCGCCGCTCGCCGGTACAGCCCGTGCGAATCTGCGCCGACTATTACCGGCGGCGCAGGCGGCGCATCGTGGGTTTGATCGCCTTGGCGGCAGTGCTGATCGCCCTGATACGAATTCTGATCGGCACTGGGATTCTGGCGTTTTGACGAAACTGATAATTGGGAGGATTTCCTTTGCTGAATTACTTATTTCAACAGCTGATCAATTCGTTCGGGATTTTCTTCCGAACCATTCGGGCGTTTTTCACCAGGAAATTTGTGGGCCTCGGCGCGCGGATCCGGCGGCTCACCAACTTTTCCCGTCAGGCAACCAAGGTGGCCTCGGATTCTTTTCAAGGCGCCGCCTCAGCCCTGAAAAAGCCGACCAGGCGCGAGGACTACATCGAGACGCGGCGGCTGTTCATCTCCAAGTCGTTTTTGATTCTGCTGGTCATCGGGATCGTGGCCGCCATCGCGCTGCTCTACTATTTTGCGTGGCCGTTCCTTCTGAGCCATTTCTTCACGGCACATTTTTGGAAGGACGATCAGAAGATTCCAAGCTGGTCCGGTAAGGTGATCGTCTACTACGACAAAGACAAAAAGAATCCCATGTATCGGGGGAGGCTGGAGGACGGCGTGCTTCAGGGGCAGGGCATTTGGTATGCGGAAGACGGCAACCTTGTCTATGAGGGCGACTTTGCAGATGGGGAGTATTCCGGAGACGGAAGCGCGTATGAAGACGGCGTCCTGATTTACGAAGGCACTTTTGCCGGCGGCGTATATGAGGGGACCGGTACTCTGTACGACGGCGGCGAGGTCTCCTACGAGGGCGCCTTTGCCGGCGGCGAGAAAAGCGGCCTCGGAACGGAGTACGAAAACGGTGCCAAGGCCTATGAGGGTACCTTTTCCGGCGGCGTCCGCTCCGGCGAGGGGATCGCCTATTATCCGGACGGCGCGGTGAAATACAGGGGCGCGTTTTCCGACGGCGCGTGCGATGGCGACGGCACCGAGTACCGCGAGGACGGAAGTGTGCAGTACAAAGGTGCTTTTTCCCAGGGTTGCTATGAAGGTGACGGCACTTATTACCTGGAGAATGGAGAAGGTTCGGTTCAGGCGGAATTTGCCTCCGGCCGGACCAACGGGGAAATCAAGTGGTATCGGAGCGGAAAGCTCTGGTACGAAGGAAGTGCCAACAACCTGACACCGAACGGATTCGGAACGCTGTACGCCGCAAACGGAAAAGCGGTGTACGCAGGTCAGATGAAACGGGGAACGCTGGACGGCCAATGGTTGCTGAGCCAGACCGCAGACAAGATCCGCGAGGCGTTCGGCGACGCGACGGTCTCCGAGTCGGAGTATAGCGGCGGCGGATTTCTAATTTGCAACGCCGAACTTGGAGTTTTGGTGCAGTGCAGCTACCAGCAGGAGGACAGCGACGCCTCGGCCCACAGCGCCTGGCTGATCTCTGCGGACGCAGAGGCGTCCATGGCGCTGCTGCTCCCATGGGATACGATGGAAGATTATCTTATCTGGTCCGCAGTGGGCTGTACCGGCCGGGAGGCCGCAGTCTGCGCACTTGCCGCCCTGCCGGACGGAATATCCGGAAAATACTGGCAGTTCCGCGATGCTTACGAAGCTTGCACCTGTACGGCCTTCGGAAAGACCAAGCGCGGTGCACCCGCCGCGCTGCGGTGGATTTCCAATGGGACGCTGGAAGCCGCCGCCGCGGACAACGCCGTTGGTGCAACCGGTCAGGCGCAAAAGCAGATGGACGACCTTTTAAGCACATTGGATGAGACCGGTGTGGGTGCCGCGGCGGACTCTTCGCAGGCACTTCAGAAACTGCTTGCGGCAGTAAAGACGCCGGATGACGCGGTACAGCTGGTTGATGCGTTATTGGATAGTTTTGCAAGCAGACAGACCGAAGATGCGCTGCAGGAGAGCGAGACACTGCTTTTGCAGATGCAAACGGATGCGCAGACGCAGATCCAACACGGCAACGGCAGTGAGGAAGACACGGATGCCCTTCAGGGTGAGCTGGACGCGCTGGACAAGAAGCTGAGCCAGTGTAAAGCCAATGGGAAAAAGGCGGAGTTGACGATTTGCAATCTGACCGGTCAGAGCAGCAAAGACGTCCCGCTGGATGGGTTGGTGTGTTCGTTTGATCCGGCGGAGCTGGACGCTTCGGCGCTCTGCAACGCGGTGGTCTCCTATGCCAGCCAGACCGCGGAGGAGCCCGGCAGCGTAAGCCCGGAGAATCTGACTGTGCAGGCCAAGACGGCTTTGATCAATCTGGAGGTTGCGTGGGAGGAGATTCAGTCCGCGCGCTCCGCAAGCGAGAAAGCGGCGGCGGAAGTAGAGGAGCAGAACCAGGCGTATGCCAGAGGCAGTGTGGATCAAAACGCGCTAAACCGCTCCATGATCCAGCAGAACGAGGTCGTTGCGGACCTTTATACCGCTCTGACGGATTTTACCCGTCAGGTCAATGCGCTCTCTGCGCTGTCCGGCGGGTGGGTCGCCAAGCAGTGCCAATGGCTCGCGGACAGCTTTACGCCCATTTTTGAGGCGGAGATTGCGCAAAATCAGGCGCAGAACTGAACGGCGGGCCGCCGCCGGAAAAATACCGCTGTGCAGCGGAGAGGAGGAAATTGCCATGGCAGGCTATACCGCGCTGGTGGAAGCCGGCAACGCGCTTGTGGAGCTGCTCCGGGACAATCTGACGCCAGAGCCGGTCGGCAACCGCGAGACGATTGCGCTGTGTTCGCCCCACAACAGTGAAAACAACCAGCTGACCATCTGCCTTTATCAGGTGGAGGAGGATACGCAGGGTGCCGCCGCCGGCTATTATCAGGCGGAAGAGAACCTGCAGCGCATCCGGCCGACGCGCTATAATCTCCGCTTTTTGCTCACGGCACACTCCAAGGCACCCGCGCAGCTGCGCGAGGCGGACCAATACCGGATCATCGGCGCCGCGCTGCAGGTACTCAAGGACCATCCGGTCATCGACCGCAAATATCTCAGCGGGTCACTGGCGGAGAACGGAAGCGCTGTCCACATTCTGCTCGAAAAGACCACGCAGGATCAAATGCTCAAAATCTGGAACAACACGTCATCACCCTATAAGCTGTCTTTTGTAGTGCTGCTGACCGGCATCGAGATCGACTCCCACCGCATGCGCAAAATCAGCCGTGTCACGGATGTCACCATTACGACACAGCCCATGCGGCAGGAGGAATCGTCATGATCCAGTTTTACGTGAGCGCGGTGTGCCGGGTGCGCGACGGCTTCACCGGCCGCCTGATCGAGGGCAGAGACCTCCGGTGCGCGCTGGACGGGACGCCGGTCCGGCCTGTATGCAAGCCGGGCGGATATCTGGTGCTGACCGATCTGCCGGAAGGTCTGCATTGCCTTTCCCTGCGGTGCAGGGGTTTTTGCGAGGAGCTGACCGACTTTTCCGTGGGCGCGGCGCTCCCGCAAAAGCTGTACATCTCTCTCAAGCCGTCGGAGCAGTATGCGTTTCATCAGGAGGCCGTCCGTCTTAGGCTGCGGCTTCTGGAAGGAGATCGTCCGGCCGCGGGCCGTACGCTCTGGCTCACCGTTCCAACCGCGGCGGAGTGCAGAGTAGCGCAGGACGCAGCGGAGCCTGGTGCAGAGCAACTGCGGCTATTTTGCGGAGGCGCGGCGGGTCTGCTGCCGATCCCGGGGATGTTTTTGATCGAGGATGGCGCGGACAGTGAGATCGTCTCTCTTTTGTCCGTAGAAGCGGAGACGGGGAGCCTTGCGGCGCCGCTTCGGCACCGGCACAGGCGGAGCAAGTGCCTGCTGCCCGCGCAGCAGTTCCGCGCCGACGGCGACGGAACTTTCACCGCCGTGTTCCGCTCGGCGGGCACCGTCCTCATCTTCGAGGACGGGCGGGGCCTTGCAGACCGGCTGGAACTGAAGGAGAGTTGGACGGAGAAGACGGTTTCCCTTTAGATCCGTAGGAATGGAGGAAAAGACATGGCAAATCCAGTGGTGGCCACATCTGTATGTACCTGTAGTTTTGGGACAGCACCCATGGTGCTGGCGGTGAGCAGCCAGCAGACCGTGACAATGGGCAATCTGCTTGCCGCGACAATTATGGACTGCCAGTGCACGACCTTTGGAATGTGCAGCAACCCGGCGAATCCGGCGGTAGCCGCGGCAACTGCCGCCGCGATGGGAGCGCCGACGCCGGCACCCTGCGTTCCAGTGACGCCGGTGCCCTGGGCACCCGGCTGCCCCACTGTTCTGGTGTGCGGAAAGCCAGTTGTGAATAACTCCTGTAAGCTGATGTGCGCATATGGCGGCGTTATTCAGATCACGGCAGACCCGAACGTCACTGTGGAATGCCCATAAGAGCGTGAGACGATGGAAAGAGGGACGGTTTTTGGAAAAAGATGAACTGAGAGAAGTTGCGTGCGAGAGGCTCCTGCAGGGCTATGAGACCCAGTGGGAGCTGATGAGCGACCTGTTTGCATGGCTGGATCTGAGACTTTTCTTCTATTACCAGAACCACCGGTGGCTGGGACCAGGGAACGAGATGAAGAACATGCTGGGGCTGGTGGTGAGCCGGGAGGAATTTGAGCATAATCTGGCAAAGGCGGCCCAACAGGGGCTGGTGTCCTGCCTCAGCTATGAAGACGCCGCCCAGCTTGAGGAGGCGGACGAAGCAATCCGGTTCCGCTTGGAGCGGACGAAGGCGGAGTTCCCGCTACTTGCGCTGTTTGACCGCTGCGGGCTGGATGCGTTTGAGCGTCAGTGCGTGGTTGCCGCGTACGCGGTGGTGCTGGACAGGAAGTATGAAAAGCTGTTCGCTTATCTGCAGGACGACATCACGGAGAAAGCGCCGACCTGTTCGCTGGCCGTACAGCTGTTTTTGCCGGCGGATCGAACCATGGAGGAGTTTTTGTCGAGGTTTTCCAGACGCGACCGGTTTACGGAGCTGTTTGAAGCCGAGCGGCTTTCGTCGGGCGCGCTGATTTTGAACCGGACGGTTCTGGAGTTTTTGAGCACCGGCACCGTCTCGGCTTCGCCGGGGCTGCGGCTATTTGACGGCGAGCGGGAGGCCCCCTCCGGCCCGCTGGTGGTGGGTGCCGGACTGGCCGGAAGGCTGGATGCGGTTTTCGCACAGGACGGCCCCTGTGCCGTCTGCCTGCACGGTGGCCCCGGCATGGGAAAGCGGTTTCAGGTGGAGCACCTGATGGCCCGCCGAGGCGAGCGCTGCGTGTTCGCCGATCTTAGGACGGAGCGCCCGGAGGAGCGCGCCGCGCAGGCGGCGCTGGCTGCCAGGCTGTGTGGAGCGTACCTGTGCTGTTTCCACTTGGACGGGAGGGATGGTGAGGGTAAAGAAATTCCGCCGCAAAGTCCGCTCCTTGAAGCAATTCTGGGCATGAATCTGTGCAGGGACAAGACGTTCCTCCTCTCGCAGCTACCCATCCGCGGCCGAATGGAGCGCCTGACGGTGGATTTGGAGCTGCCGCCCTCCACAGAGGAAGAGCGAATTGCTCTGTTCCGGGCGTATCTGGCGGACGGAGCGCTGGAGCCGGGGCTGACCGTAGAGGAGCTCGCCTCCAAATTCCGCTTTTCGCCGGGACAGATCCGTCTGGCCTGCGAGCAGGCGCTGGGCTTGACCCACATCGACGGAGACACGGTAATTTCCACGCGGAGAATGCACAAGAGCTGCTACCGGCAGGTAGTGCATAAGCTGGAAAATCTGGCGACGCAGGTGCGGCCCGCCTTCTCCTGGGACGACGTGGTGATGCCTGAGGATCAGAAGAAGCTGCTGCGGCACGCGTGCAGCCACATCAAATACCGCCATCAGGTCTATTACGGCTGGGGCTTTGACAAGAAAATCGCATACGGGCGCGGATTGTCCGTGTTGTTCGCGGGCGCGCCGGGAACCGGGAAGACCATGTGCGCGCAGGTAATCGCCAACGAGCTGAACATGGAGATGTACAAGATCAACATCTCCCAGATTGTGAGTAAATACATCGGGGAGACGGAAAAAAATCTTCAGGCCGTTTTTACGGAGGCAAAGCACTCTAACTGCGTTTTGTTTTTCGACGAGTGCGATGCGCTGTTCGGCAAGCGCGGAGAGGTGAAGGACTCCAACGACCGCAGTGCAAACGTGGAGGTCGCGTATCTGCTCCAGCAGATCGAGGAATACGACGGTGTGTGTATTCTGGCGACCAACCTGATCGGCAATATCGACGATGCATTCATGCGCCGGATCACCTATGTGGTACATTTCCCATTTCCGGACGCCGCCATGCGCGCGGAGATCTACCGACGCACGATCCCGCAGTCCGCACCGCTGGCCGACGACATCGACTGGAAGTTTCTTGCAGAGAAATTCGAGCTGTCCGGCGGGCATATCAAAAATATTGTGCTTTCGGCCGCGTTTCTGGCGGCGCAGGAGGGCGTTCCAATCGGTATGTCACAGCTGCTCCGTGCCGCAGTGGGCGAGTTGAAGAAAAATGAAATCGTGGTCGTCCGGGAGGAACTCCGGGAATTCGCCGATCTTTTGGACGGCTGACCGGCATGGAAGGAGACAGACACTATGACAATTGTAAAAAAGCAGGAGGGAGCTGCGCTGACGATCTATCTGGAGGGGCGGCTGGATACCTCGACAGCTCCGCAGTTGGATGCGGAGGTGGAGAATCTGGACGGTGTGACCAAGCTGGTATTGGATATGAAGAAGTTGGTGTATTTGTCCTCTGCGGGGCTGCGATCCATTCTTTCCCTTCAAAAGCGGATGAGCCGGCAGGGGAGCATGGTCGTCCGGAACGTCTGCGACGTGATCATGGAGGTTTTCGAGATGACCGGTTTTACCGATATTCTTACCATTGAGTGATTGTGTGGTGAAAACGTGAAAGAGACAACCATCAGCGGGAAAATATTTGTGCGCAAGGCGTTTCGCAGTTTTTTCATGCCCAGTCTCCTGTCCTGCATGGGTCTGGCGGTCGGTGGGTTGGCGGACTGCGTCTTCGTGGGAAACGTTGTCGGCATGACGGGACTGACCGCGCTGAACATCAGCCAGCCGGTCTATATGCTGTTCAACACGATCAGCTATTCGCTGTCCATCGGAGGTTCCATCCGCTATTCCGCCGCGCTCGGTGACGGCAAGACGGAAGAGGGAAACCGCATCTTTGCAAATGTACTGGGGATTGCATTGGGCCTCTATCTGACTTTGTGCGCACTGGGTCTGTTGTTTTTGCCCCAGGTGCTGACCTTTCTCGGCGCCGGAGAACCCGGGACGGAGGTTTGGACAAACTGTGAAAGCGTTGTCCGCGCACAGCTTCTGCTGGTGCCGCTGATGTTTTGTCAGGGCCCGTTTTACTATTTTATTAACAGCGACAACAACCCCAAGCTGGCCGGCGCGGCGCTGCTGACCAGCAATACGCTGGACATTATTTTCAATTACATTTTTGTGGTGCTGCTCCGGCTCGGTCCGGCCGGTTCGGTCTATTCCACCGGCGTGGGCGCCGCCGTGATGATTTGTATCAGCTTGACGCATATCCTCGGAAAAAAGGGCTGCCTGCGGTTTACGGCCGCAAGCTGGGACTGGTGCGGTGTTGCCAAATCCTTCCGTATGGGATTCGCCACCTCGGTGCAGTATGTCTACCAGTTTGCCACCATTCTGGTGTGCAACCATCTGCTCATGCATATCGCCGGTAATCTGGGCGTGGCGGTATTCGGCATCGTGTTTAATGTGGCGCTGTTGGCAAGTTCGGCCTACGACGCCGTCAGCATGGCGCTCCAGCCCATGGTGAGCACCTTTAACGGCGAGCGTAATAACGAAAACATCCGGGATTTGCTGCGGGAGGCGTTTTGGGTTACGATGGCGATTAGCTGTTTCCTGATGATGATGCTTCTCCTTTTTCCAGAGCAGGTCTGTTTGGCATTCGGCCTGAGAGGGTTCTCCGAGCTGACCGCGGGTGCGGACGCGGTGCGTATCTACGCCGCGGGCATCGTGTTTTCGGGAATCAACATGCTGATGACCTATTATTATCAGGCGCTGGAAAAGGAGTCCATGAGTTTTCTGCTTTTTACACTTCGCAACTTCGTGTTCTTCCTTGCGTTCAGCCTTCTGCTGGGATGGATGGGGCTGGATGCTTTCTGGTGGATTTACCCCGCCACGGAGATATCGACGCTGCTGGTGATGATTTTCTATAACCAAAAAAAGCATAGCTGGACCTATCTGAAGCCGGATGACGGCAACGTCTACAGGGCGTTTCTCTACAGCGGGACAGCCGATCTCGGCCGTGTGGAGAGGGAAGTAGACGCGTATATGGAGCAGCGCGGAGCCAGCGTCAAGCAGACCTATTTCGTCTCCATGATGGTGGAGGAGGTCTGCGGCGTTATCCTCAGCAAGGCGTTCTATACAAAAGACGGCTATCTCCAACTGACGATCGTTCCGCAGAACGACGGGGATATGACGCTGCATCTGCGTGACAATGCAAAGAAATTCAACCCGTTTGCACTCAATACGGACGGAATCAGTCTCGAGCAGGAAACCGGATTGGACGCCATCGGCATCAAGGTCATCAAATCAAGGGCGAAGGACTTTTTTTACCGGCGATACGCCGGGTTTAACACGCTGGTGGTGCGGATTTGACAAGCCGGTTAAACCGCGTTGATTTTTCGCTTAAAAAAGGGTATTCAAAATCCGGCTCGTGTTTTCAAGACGGAATCCAAAAGACCCACAGCCAAAAGGAAGGGGATGGGCAAGCTGAAAAAGAAAAGGCGGTTTACCCTGAGAAAGAAACTTGTTCTGCTGACGCTGCTGATGTGTGCGGTTTTCTGTGCGGCGTCGGTGACGGTGAGCTATCGGCTGTACAGCACCGATCTGAGAAAATCTCTGCAGCGGCTGGGGGAAAATCTGGACCGCACGCTGGCCAGCGAAATCGCTCCGGAGGATTTGGACCGGTACTACGAGACAAGAAAGACCGATGACCGGTATTATGAGATTCAGGACCTCATCCTCGATCTGGAGGACAACAACGATGTAGAATATCTGTACGTCGTCCGTCCGAACGGTACCGGCGTGACGTTCCTATTCGACTCCGATATGCGCGCCGACGCCAGCGGCGACTATTACGCGGGCGGAAACTGTTCTCTGGGGACTTATGTGGAGCTGGTGGGTCCCTTCGCCAAGCTGACGGGTCAGATGCTGGCCGGTGAAGCCATCGGCCCCGTGCAGTCCAAGGACGAGAGCTACGGTTGGCTGATGACCATCAGCTACCCGGTAAATCACGAGGACGGCACCATGGCGGGCTATATCATGGTTGACATCAGCATGAACGATGTGATGAATCAGGAGCATCTGTTTCTGCTCAGCATGACGGCGCTGCTTTCTCTTTTGACAATCGCGATTACAACCGTTTATCTGGCCTTCGTCCGCCGCTCCGTGCTCCGCCCCATTCGACTTTTGACGGAAGCGGCGCAGGCGTACGAAGGCGGGAAAAGCAAGGAGCCCTTCTCAAAGTTGCAGCTGAAAAGCCATGATGAACTTCAAACACTGTCGGATGCGTTCCGGAAGATGATCGAGGAGATCGCCCGGTATGGCAAGGAGCAAACGCAGTTGGCGGTACGAGAGGAACGTCTGGAGACGGAGTTTCAACTTGCCAAAGAGATCAACGCGGCCATGCTGCCCAAGGCGCTCCCCGGGTCGGCAGAGGGGCAGATTTTCCAGATCCGGGGGCGCGTGGAACGGACCCGCGAGCTGAGCAGCTGTTTTTTCGACTATTTTCTGCTGGGTGGTGGCAAACTGTGCGTCGTGATCGGAGAAGTCCCCGGCAAGGGAATATCCGCGGACCTTTTCATGGTGGTAGCGCGGACGACAGTCAAAAGCCAGCTGCGCTCCGGCCTTCCGCTGGTGGAGGCCATGACCGCCGCCAATCAGCAGCTTTATGAGATCGGCGGCGGAATGGCGCTGGAGGTACTGGCCGGCGTCATGGAGGAGGACGGCGCGTTTTCCTACATCAATGCGGGACAGAGCTCGCCGTTTCTGATGCGCAGCAAGGACCGCTACGAGGGGATGCAGGAGCCGGTTTTCGCGCCGCTGGGCCAGAATGAGAACGTTGTCTATCAGGCGCGGAAGGTCACACTGCGCTGGGGGGACCGGTTCTTCTTCTGCACCGGTGGCCTGAACTGCATCATGGATTCGGACGGGACAGAGTTTTCAAAGCGGCAGCTGCAGGTGACGCTAAACGTCAGCCGCAGCCGGAAAATGGAGCTGGATGATTTGCTGCGCTGCGTCGCGGACGAGGGCAAAGCGTACGCGGCGAATCCGGAGGAGGTCAGAAGCTTTGCGGTTCTACTGATGGAGTATCGGCGCAGCAGTCGGTATTTCGACCAGTGCGTCGTTTCGCCCGACCGGGAGGGAGAAAATCAGATCACGCAGTTTTTGAAGCGGCAGTTGTCGCGCAACGGCTATACGCCGCGCGGCATTGCGCAGGTGGCGGTGCTGGCCGGGGAGCTGTTTACCGTCTGCTGCTGGAAGCTGGAAAAGCAGCAGATGCTGTGTCTGGAGTGCGTGGTGGACCCGACGACGCGGAATGTGACGCTGCGGGTGAAAGCGCCATTTGGCGGAAAAGACCCGCTGAACGAGGCCAGGGGAACGGCCGCCGCACAGGCGGTGCAGTTTATCCGCGAAAGCGCAAAGCAGGTCGATTTCATTCCGGGCGACCCGGAGGATGTCCTGAGAGTGGAAAAGCAGCCTGAAGAAACCGAATTGGAAGGGAACGCGCGGGAATCATGAAAAAGAAAAAGAAGAATCAGTCCTTTGGAAAGCAGCTGACGGTTCTGATCGTACTGATCAGTGCGGTGCTTGGGTTTGCCGCTGTGACGGTGAGTTACCGCGTATATTCCCGAGATATCACAAAGTACTATGACAAAAACGGCATCAGCCTTGTGAAAACTCTGGCCAGCCAGCTTACGGCGGACGATCTGGACCGCTACTATAAGACGCAGGATACGGACGACCGGTATTACGAAATTCAAAACTTTATTCTGGATCTGGTGGATAATAACGATGTGGAGTACCTGTATGTCGTCCGCCCTAACGGGAACGGCGTTACGTTTCTCTTTGACTCCGATCTGCGCGCCGATGCCGACGGCGATTACTACGCCGGCGGAAACTGCTCCCTTGGTACCTATGTGAAGCTGGAGGGGGCGTTTGCAGAGATCACGGATCAGCTGCTGGCCGGCAAAGAGGTCAGACCAATCGTCGCACAGGACGCGACGTATGGCTGGCTGATGACGGCAATATGTCCGGTTTTGCATAAGGACGGGACGATGGCCGGCTATGTGATGGCGGATATTGACATGAACGAGGTGGTCAACACCCAGCATCATTTCCTCATCGGTCTGTCGGCGCTCCTGCTGACGTTAACGGTCTGCGCCGTATTGTTGTCGCTGTTCATTCTACGCAGGACGGTAGTTGTTCCGATCAATCAACTGACGCACGCAACGGAGAGCTTTGTGGAGGCCAACCGCGCGGAGTTGTCCGAGGGGATTGCGCGGGTGAACGTTCCGGACATCCGCACCGGCAACGAAGTCGAGAAGATGGCGGAGGCCTTCCGCAAGATGCAGGAGGATATGGCGGCCTACGTCCGCAGCCTGATCGATATGACGGCGGAGAAAGAGCGTATCGGCACCGAGCTGAGCGTTGCCACCAAGATTCAGGCGGACCTGCTGCCGCGAATTTTTCCGGCGTTTCCGGACCGTCCGGAGTTTGACATTTACGCTGAGACGAACCCAGCCAAGGAGGTCGGCGGAGACTTTTACGATTTCTTCCTGATTGATGAGGATCATCTTGCGCTGGTGATAGCCGATGTGTCGGGAAAGGGTGTTCCGGCGGCGCTGTTCATGGTGGTCGCCAAGACGCTGATCAAAAACTACGCGCAGAGCCATGACTCCCCGGCGGACGTGTTCACCAATACCAATGCCCAGATGTGCGAGGGGAACGACGCGGGACTGTTCGTGACGGCCTGGATGGCGGTTCTGGAAATCAGCACGGGGCTGCTACGCTACGTAAACGCCGGGCATAACCCGCCGCTTCTGCGCCGACGCGGCGGAACATACGAATGGCTGAAAAGCAGACCCGGTTTTGTGCTCGCCGGACTGGAGGAAACCCGTTACCGGGAGAATACGATTCAGCTTGGTATCGGCGACCGGCTATTTCTCTATACGGATGGCGTGACCGAAGCCACCGACGCGGAGGAGAAGTTGTTTGGCGAGGAGCGGCTTCAGCGGAATCTGAATGACTTTCCGGATGATGCCTCCGTACGGGAGGTGCTCGGCGGAATCAAGCGGGCCGTTGACGCATTTGTGGGCGCGGCGGTGCAGTTCGATGACATCACCATGCTGGGCTTTGAGTATCGGTCCGGTCAGGGAGGCGCAGGGAATGATTGAGAGAAATTTTCCCGCCCGAGCCGATCAGCTGGAGGCTGTACAGACGTTTATCACCGATCAGATCAAGGACTCTCCGTTCTCCAAACGGACCCTTTTTCAAATCCGTGTGGCCGTGGAGGAGATTTTCATCAATATTGCCAGCTATGCATACCGCTCCAGCGAAGGGGAAGCAGTGGTCCGCTGCGGCGTCGAACACGATCGGCTGGGGATTTTGATCCAGTTTCTGGACAGAGGGAAGCCCTTCAATCCGCTTCTGAAAAAGGACGCCGACATCACGCTTCCGGCGCAGGAGCGGGATATCGGCGGGCTGGGCATCCTGATGGTCAAAAAGGCCATGGATAACGTGGAATACAGATACGAAAATGGACAGAATATTCTGACAATGCGGAAAACAATTGAAAGGAGTGAATGAAATGGAGTATCAGATGGAAAGAAAAGCCCGTAAGGTTTCCACGGCAGGGGATGAAAACCATACCCGCACCCCGCGGAAGATTGCCATGCCAAACAGCGCGGCTGCTGCGGCATATGAGACAGGTTATCAGGGACTTTCCGATTTGGAGTCGAGTATCCTGTCACGGCTGCCGGGTAAAATGCAGCCACAGATTCCCACGGCGGAAAACGAGGCGAACCGCTTGTCGGCAGGCATCGCTGCGGGCGGCCCGGAGGATGTGAAGCGGGAGCTTGGGTCGCGGATCGGCGCCGACTTTTCAAAGGTGCGGTTTCATACGGATGCCGGTGCGGCCGCCTATGCCGACCGGGTCGGCGCCCGGGCCTATACGACGGGCTCGGACGTGTATTTCGGGACCGGCGGCTTCGAGCCGTCCGTTGCGGCGCACGAGCTGGTACATACTGTGCAGCAGGGCGCGGTGGGGAGTGATGCCGCCACGGCTTTTGCGCCGTCCGGCGGAATTCAGATGCTCCGTAACCCGTTCCGCAGACGGAAATTATCCGACGCACCCGGGTCCATTTTGCCTGGAGCTTTGGAAACACTGAAACCAGGCGCGGGAAATGCCGGCGCAAAAGTTGCTCAGGTAAAATCAGAGACGGGCTCTGCGGTGCTAAAGCCTCACGATAACCCGATGATGGAGGCGGCCGTTGCCGACTTCTATAATGCGGCGGGTTCTATGTTCGACGGAGATGGCAGATGGAGCTTTGACGCTCCGGGAGTACGGGGACTGAAGGGCAGTGAACATGGGCAGGTTATGGGGATGGCCGGAAAAAGCCTTGAAGGGCCCCAGGCCGGAGAGTCACAAGCAGCCTATTTGGGGAATACGTCGGTTTACAGTTTCGCCGGGGGAGAGCACCGCAAGGATGAGGACGCCGCACCCGGCCATTTGGAAGGCTTTCAAAGGACCATGGGGAGAGTCGCGCTCTTGGACTTGATCTCCGGAAATGTTGATCGGCAACTCAAACTTGTCAATCCGAAAAACTGGAAAGAAGAGAAATCTCAAAACCGGATTCATTTAATGGACAATGCCTTTGAAGAGGCGGGCGGAATGGCTTCGCCAGGGCCGCGTTCTGAGGAATGGAATGCACTCGCAAAAAGCTATCTTACGAAAACAGGTCAGCCGCAGGATATGAGTTTACAAAACTTTTTTGGATCAATTGAGGAACGTATAGGTACTGATCCGATGGCTCCTCTTGTCGCCGGTCTAGGAACAGGAAATAGGCAAGACAGTGACTCATATCGTGGCGGAATGGCGGAGACAGCCGTCCAGCTGCCGCAGCTTTACAGGCGGCTACAGAGGCAGTACGGCGAGAGCTCCGGCGGGCAAATGAATGAGCATCAGACGGAGCTGCTGCGCCGCGTCAGCGCCATGCACGGAATGCTGAATCCGGACGCTCTGCCGCTGGATATGCCTGCGCGGCCCAAGGGCCCGGCCCCAAGGCCGGGAGCTATGCCAAAGCGCAAATGGTGGCAAAAATTACTCCCCTCCAGGCATGCCGTGTAAAGATGCCGAATACGGCCGGATACGAAAAGAGCGCCTCCCGCCCTGTTATGGGACGGGAGGCGCTGTATCTTTGCGGCCCCTAAATTTCAAGTTGAGATCGAAACCACAGCGTCATATTTACTGCTGATTTCTTCATAGGAAAGATACAAGCTGTTCATGATCAGATTTTCGGCGGCAGAGACGTCCATGTGTTCCTCCAGCAAAAAGCAATGTTTGAAGTACATCTGGTCAAGAGGATAATAGACTCCATACGCGCCGATCCGTGTGGTCAGATTCCACTCAGCAATCATTTTTTCAAGCTTCGGAAGCGCGTCTGCGATTTCCGGAAGGATTGTGGCAAAGATCTGGAAAAGGGCGTCTTCCTTCCGACACTCCGCGAAGCACAACTCAAAATATACCAGACCCGAGCCGTCGTCGTGCATCGGAGTGAAAAAGCTCAGGGTCTTCCGACCGGATTGGTCAGATTGTATACGGACTTCCGTCCCAACTTCATGCGCATGGGTTTCCAGTCGGCGCAGGACGCATTCTTTTTCCTGCGTATCCATCGATTACACCTTCTTTATGCGGGCTTTCTCTTTTTTGCAAAGGGATTTTTCTCATCGTATGATTTCCTGCCGGTCGAGCCTAGGTTTTTGGCGATTTGTTCAGGCCTGTTTCCCAAAGCGGAAAGCATGGATGCCGCCATAGCATCTCCACTATTAGCCTGTTGGATTAAATAGTTCGCTTTTTCAGCTGTAAAGAAATCCGCCGCCTCTTTCATCTTTCCCGAGGGGAAGTAAAACGCCTTCAGAACAACATGCTTGGCTTGCTTTGCAGTCAATTCCGGATGCGCCCTCATAAGGCGTTCCTTTCGCTTGTCAAATTCCAGTTCATGTCCGACGACCTGCCTTCGGTTTTCCTTGCGCTGGGAATCTGCAACCGTGCTGCCGATAGAGGAAATGCCACTTCCAAGGAGCGTCGCGGCCATGCCTACACCGGTTCCGACACCGCTTGCTGTAGCGGCTTTACTAAACGCTTTTAATCCATTGCCGACTGCGGCGGTGGCATTTTGTGTCAGGTCGGCTTTGGCGGCTCCCGTGCCCTGCCTTGCAATGTACAGCATCTTTCTATCGCTTTTATTGAGCTTTTCCCCGCTTTTGATGCGCTCCTCATACGCTCGAGCGCATTTTTCCATCTTGTGCTTGCGATAGCCTGCGGAGACAGCTCCGGCACCTTCCATCGCCGTGTTCGCCCCGTTGGCGGCAATATTCAGGCCGGATGACATAATTCCAATAGATCTCCCGCGGGCGGAATCCAAATGCTGCGCCGTTGTCAGCGCAGTATTGCCGGCGCTGAAAATATTCTTGAGCAGATTTTTCGCATTGCCGCCGGTTCCCGTTGCAGCAGACCTCTTCTTCATGGAGTTCATGACGGTCATAACACTTTTGATATGATTTTTACGGTATTGTGCTGCCAGCGACTCTATCTGGGCGTTTTTAATGTTTCGCTGTTCGGTTCCCTTTTTCCGATTTTCCGCCGTGAGTCTGGCGATTGGATTCTTCACGCTCCAAAGGAACCGATCCCACTTGGACATATGCTTATAGTCATCCCTGAAATTATTATAAGCGTCCACGGCGTGATCATTTTTCCGTTTTATGGAGCTGATTTTTTTCCCTGCGTTATCGGCGATGTAACTGCCCGCACTGTGGAAGATTTCTCCCACTCGGGATACCCCTCTTCCCACTGCTTTTCTGAGACTGGACATCCACCCGCCTTTTGACACTTTCGGTTCTTCCTGAAAGAGGTTGAAAAGTCCCAAATCCTCAGACTCGCCCTTCACAATGCCGCCTTTTATCCTCTGCGTTGGCTCCGCCTCCGCCTTGACCGACGGCACAGCAGCAGCTCCCGCTTTCTTTTGCCTGTCCAGAGGCCGCATCTGTACACCTCCCGGCGGTGCGGACTCCGAAACGCCTCCGGCCGAGGATACCGCACCCTGCTGAACCGTATGAACAAGTTCATGGGCGGCAACGGAAGGTTCAAACCCCATCCTACCGAAATAAATGTCGTTCCCGGCCGTATATGCTCTTGCGCCTATCGCGTCCGTTCTTGCCGCCGAAGCGTCATCGATATGGAAGCGAACATTTGAAAAGTCCGTACCCAGTCGTGTTCCCATTGCGGATTTGACTCCGGCCGGCGTGGAGGCCTGTATGGCCGAAGAAAGCCTGTCTGCTTCCTTTTCCGCAGCCGGAATTTGCGCCTGAAAACGGCCACGATACTGCGGCAGGCGGGATTTTACAGCGCCTTCCAGCTCCGTCGATCGGCAGTTCTTCACTTTGTCGGAATTCTCATCCTCGTAAGAGCGATGTTCTACCAAATCCAGCAGGATACTATTGGGAATACGCCGACCACCCGTATGAGAACTACCGCTTGTGTGTATATCGCTATTCACAAAGCTTTTCCCTGAACGACTCTTTTCAGCACATTTCTTCATAAAATCATCCATTCATTTTGGACTTGGGCCTGAAAAATGGGCTCACGTGAAATTTGCCAACAGTTTCGGGAAGAATGAGTCACTTTGGATTAGATTGCTAAAATTGTATATAGTATCATGCTACATTTTTTGCACCAATATGTCAATAGAAAGGCTGAAAATAGACGCAGGAGAGCGAAAAATAGTCTATATAAACACTGGAAACCAAAAATGGAGAAAGCCTCCGAGTTGTTATAATTTGAGTTTTATGAGAGAAAAGACGCCTGATAAAAAACTTCATTCTTTCAAGCTCATAAATTCCACAATTTGCGACGATGCGCCATCCTAAACAGCGTACACCGCGTCAAAGCTCGTGCGAGTGACCTGAGGTTAGAGTTCACGCGTTTCCTTTAAATTGCTTTTTGATGCCGCAAAGCAGCAATTTAAAATGAATGTGTAAATTGCCTTTTAAATTAAAATTCGGGTATCGGATGCACCATTCATAGGTGAATCCCCGCAAAACAGTGACGAATTGGTCCGAAACCACCTCGGCGGACAGCTCATCCTTCAGTTCTCCCTGCCGGATGCCCCTTTGAATTAAAATGTTAAATATTCTGTAAATATCACGGTCGTAACTGAGTAGTTTATCGGTTCTGTTATTCTGGTCGATATGAATCCTATATGCAAGTTTTATAAGATCATAACCGATTTTCTCCATTGTGTCGGCGATTTTGTCGACCAGAGCCAGAATAGCATCGCAGGCGTTCACTTCATCTGAAAAGGATTCCATAAAAGACTGATAACTCAGGTCCAGCTTGCCGACGTATCCATTGATCATTTCGGTCATAAGCGCATCTTTTGAAGCAAAATGCACATAGAATCCGCCTTTCGAAACTCCGGCTTTTTCTACGATGGAGTCCACACTTACACTTTCAAATCCGTGTTTTTCAAATAGTATGAGGGCCGCATCATAAATTTTTTCCTTTGTTGCGGCTGCCTGCATTTTTCGGCTTGTTTTTTTCCCATCCATGAATTAGTTTCCTTTCCCATCTTGCGTTTTATAATGTACGGGCGTATACTGACCATAGTCGCTGACTGCGGTCTTGAACAATTTCAATGGCAATTATATATGAAAATCATACGGCACGCAATCGATTTAGTCAGTTGTGTGCTGTAAACATTGTAACACATCGGAGCTATGAAGATACAATGTGAGTTATACCGACGGATTCAAGAATATGATTTTGCGGTTGAGATCACGAAATATTTATCGCCTCGGCCGAATTTGTTGTGGACTTTGGCGAGCGCTTGGCAGGATGGATAATTTTAAGGAGGAAAGCAACATGAAAAAAAGATTAACAAGCGTTTTGCTGTGCCTTTGCATGGCGCTGACCTTATTACCGACGGCGGTGTTGGCGTCAGATACGACGGGCTACAATGTCTGGATTGGCGGCGTACAGGTAACAAGCACCAACGCCTCCGACGTGCTGGGTGACGGCACAGTAAGCTACAGTGCCCAATCCGGTACGCTCACCCTGAAGAATGCCGCCGTCACTGGGGCGTATACGGATGGCAGCGAGAGCGCCGCAATTTATGCAGGTGACAAAGATGCGGATCTGACCATCGTGCTGACCGGCGACAGCTCCGCCGTGGGCCCGTCTGCGAGTGGCGAGAGTTATGGCGTGTGCGTCCACGGCACGCTCACGATTACCGGCTCGGGCAGCCTGACCGCTACGGGCGGCCCGGCTACGAGTGGCGTGAGTTGTGGCGTGTACGTCGGTGGCGCGCTTATCATGACCGGCTCCGGCAGTTTAACCGTCACAGGCGGCCCAACGGTGCATGAATACAGCAACAGCTGTGGTGTGCGCGCCTTCGGCACGCTCACGATTACCGGCTCCGGGAGTCTGACCGCTACGGGCGGCCCGACGACGGGCAGCAATAGTGTCAGCTATGGCGTGAGCGGCGGGAGCGTCAATGTCTCCGGCGGCAGTTTGACCGCCACGGGCGGCCCGTCGGCGTACGGCAGTTACGGCTTGAGCGGCGTGCAAGGGGTCAATGTCTCCGGTGGCAGTTTAACCGCATCGGGCGGCAGTTTGACCGCTGCGGTCGACTCCCCGGCGAACATAAGCTGTGGCGTGTGCAGCGTGAACTCCGACAACAGCAAAGTCGTCATCTCCAGCGGCGTGGTAATCGCTACAGGCGGCAAGGTTACGAGCAGCAAAAGCAAAAGCTATGGCGTGGCCAACATCTATGGCGGCGCGACCGACACCAAGATCGATGTCAACAATGTTGAGAACGCCGTAAACAACGGTCTGCTCATTGCAAAGGGCGAAACATGTGCGGCGAGGACGATTTCGGCCTGCGGTGACGGCAGCGCAGCACTCACCGGTTCGGAGAGTGAAAAATTTGCCGTTTGGGGCGAAAAAGACAGGTATTATGTGCTCGACAGCCGCGACGATTCCTCTATCACAGAGGGGACTCTGGTCGGTCACGCCCAGCTTACCGGTTCGGGACTGGCGCTGGTAAGAGATGCCGCCGCAAACAGCCTGGAAGGCATGACCATCGCCGGCTACAGCTGGACTGACAGCGATTCCGACGGTACATATGACAACCTTACCTTGAAAAACGTCATCGTTAATGCACCGGATACCTCTTCAGAACTCATCGCTTACGGAGTCAAGTTCCCCGCCTGCGACAAGGTTATAACCATCGATCTGGAGGGCGTGAACGTCGTCAGCGCGGGCACTTCGGCGTACAGCAGTTGCGGCTTGTACGACGACAATCTATCCGGCAGCGTCAATATCTCCGGTGACGGCGCTCTCGTGGCGCTGGGCGGCCCGGTGACAACCGGCAACCAAAGTTGCGGTATGTGCTTCTGCAACAACTTTGTAACGGTCAGCACCGGCGCGACTGTCACCGCGCTGGGCGGTTCGGCGGGCATAAGCAGCTGGGGTGTGTACGGCATGAACAGCGTCAGCCTCTCCGGCAATGTCACCGCTATAGGCGGTTCGGCGGGCAGCAGCAGCGGCGGTGTGTACGGCATAATGAACAGCGTCAGCCTCTCCGGCAATGTCACCGCCGTGGGCGGTTCGGCGGTCAGTAGCAACGGAGTGTTTAGCGAAGACAGCGTCATAATTTCAGGTACCGTCACGGCTGTTGGCGGTGCGGCGGTCACGGACAGCAATGGTGTATTCAGCGCCAGCGTCACGGCAGCAGGCACCGGCGCGACCGTCACCGCCATGGGCGGCTCAGCCGGTGAAGACAGCTACGGTGTATACGGCTTCAGCAACGTCACGGTCAATACCGGCGCGACCGTCACCGCCATGGGCGGCTCAGTCGGTGAAGACAGCTGTGGTGTGTACAGTGGTATTATTACCATCTCCGGAGGTACGATGGCTGCCTGTGGCAATACGCAGGCCATGGAGTGCGCGCCTGATCTGACCGGCTACACCGCCGCGCATACCGTCGCCGTCAGCGTCAGCGGCACTGGCTTGGATACTTGGGACAAATCCACGGCGCTGACAGATTACAAATACATCAAAATTGTGCCTACGTACACTCTGACCGTCGCCCTGAACGGCGGCAGCGGCGCGGCCGTCGGAGGAAATTATACGGCGGGAACCACCGTTTCCATCAATGCGGGTGCTAAGACAGGCTACAGATTCTCCGGCTGGACGGCCACGGGGGGCGGCACCTTTGCCAATGCCTCCAGCGCGTCGACCACCTACACCATGCCCGCGGGCACCGCAGCCATCACCGCAAATTGGGTCGCCAATTCCTCCGGCGGCAGTCCCACTGGCGGGGGCGGCGGTTCCGACAGCTATACCGTGACCGTCTTGGTTTCCGATAACGCCGGTACCGTCAAAGTGAACGCTTCCGTTTCCGGCGGTACCGCCACGATTGCGGCCACTGACGCGCAGCTCAAAGAAATCAAATCCGGCACACAGACTGGCACAGTCAAAATTGATGTGTCCGGTACGAAGGCGGATACAGTTATCATTCCGGCTAAGATTGCTTCGTCGGCGGACAACGCCTCCGGCTCCGAGGGCCTTGAGGTTGCGTTGTCCTCTGGCACGGTTATACTTGATAAGTCGGCACTGGCATCTGTCGCGGATAAGGGAGACATGAAGCTCTCTGTGGAGACTGTCGACAACAGCAAGCTTACCGAAAGGCAAAAGGCTACGCTTGGCGCGCAGGCGGAAACCGCGTTTGTGATAGATGTGAATGTCTACGCGGGCGGAAACAGAACCAGCACCTTCGGCGACGGTAAGATTACTGTCTCCGTACCCTATACGCTAAAATCCGGCGAGAACGCGGACAGCATCACCGTCTGGTTTATCAACGACGACGGCAACATCGAGCCGAAGACTGCCAGCTACACAGACGGCAAGGTGACCTTTACCACCGAGCATCTGTCCAAGTACCTAATTGCTGACTTCCCGTTCACAGATGTAGCCGAGAGCGCGTGGTACTACGGCAGCGTGGCCTACGCCTTTGACAACGGCCTGTTTGCCGGGACCTCCGCCACGACGTTCAGCCCCAATGCGGCCATGACCCGCCGGATGATCTGGATGGCGCTGGCCCGCATCGACGGGAATTCCCCCGCAAACATGGATGCGGCCCGTACCTGGGCCATGGACAACGCCATTTCCGACGGCTCCAATCCTGCGAACCCTATCACCCGTGCGCAGATGGCGGCGATCCTGTACCGCTACGCGCAGTACAAGGGCTACGACACTACGCAGGGCGGTATGTCTATTCGGGAATTTGCGGACTGTGATCGCATTTCCGGCTATGCGTTGCCCGCGCTGTCGTGGGCGGTGAACGCCGGTCTGGTACAGGGCAGCGGTAACAAGCTCACGCCCTCCGGAAGCGCCACCCGCGCGCAGGCTGCGGCGGTGCTCCAGCGCTTCTGCCAGAACGTGGCAGAGTAAACCAATCGCGCCGCCAAGGTCATCTCTGCCCAAAGTCATTTTAATAAGCCTGCCCCTTTGAAGGACATATTCCCCCCAGGTAAAACGGTGAGTTGCTTTTTCACTGTTTTACCTAGGGGGAACTTTATGCTGCAAAAGGGAAAATTACATCATTGATAAGCGTTTATGCAGCGGAGATATATGGTGCACCCTCCCACAAAAAAAACAAAAAGTCCATTATAGGATGATTTTACATTATATTTTCGCAAAATGGGCGGATATGTGGAATATTCTGCGAAATTTATATAATAATTTCAGAATTGTGGTATTTTAAATAGATTGTGGCTTTTATAACTGACGCCGGTTTCAGAAACGTGCGAAGAAAAAATCAAAATAGTTATTGACATATGCCTGAAACTTGCTATAATAAAATTTATAAACGGCATATGCCGGAAATACCAGGAGGTGAATGATATGCCAGGAAGAAACGGAACCGGTCCTATGGGAGCCGGTGCGATGACCGGAAGAGGCCTTGGTTTCTGTAAAGGCGGGGACAAAAACACCGGCCTGAGGTGCGGCATGGCTTGCCGACGCGGGTTTGGCCAAGGATTCCACCGGTTTTCCGCCATTGGGCATTCTACGGGTGATAATCGCAGGGACATTCTTCAAGCACAAAAGAACGTGCTGAAGGACCGGCATACTGCCATCGACAAGCGATTGGAGAGTCTGTAAGACAATCAGAAATCGCCGGAGAACTCTCCGGTCATTTCTGTTTTGAAACGAGGTGAAACGATGCCAAGGCCAAGAAAATGGAGAAGGGTTTGCTGCCTCCCCGAGAGCAGTCGGTTTGGTCCGCTGGATCTGCGTTCGGATGAAACGGTCACGATGACCGTGGACGAGTATGAAACAATCCGGCTGATTGATCTGGACGGCTTTACACAGGAGCAGTGTGCGGCCCAGATGGATATTTCACGCACGACCGTGCAGGGCATCTATGACAGCGCGAGAAAAAAGCTTGCCCAGTCGCTGGTAGGGGGGATAGTTCTTATCATCGAAGGCGGAGAATACCGTCTGTGTGACGGACAAGGTCGCGGCTGCGGCGGAAACGGATGCCGCAAGCGCCGGTGCCGCAGGCACCTTGAAAATACGGAAAACGAAACGGAGGATGATCATGAAAATCACGATTCCCATGAATGAACAGGACCTGAACGCAGACGTGTGCCCGTCCTTTGGGCGCGCCCCCTATTTTCTGTTTTGCGATACGGATACGAACGAAACCACGTGGCTGAAAAACAGCGCTGCGGAAAGCTCCGGCGGCGCCGGGATTCAGGCGGCGCAGATTCTGGCGGACAACGGCGCAAATGCCCTGATTACGCCCCGCTGCGGAGAGAATGCGGAAAAAGTCCTGCGCGGTGCGAAAATTGCGGTTTACCGCTCCACCGACGGAACGGCAAAGCAGAATATCGACGCGCTGAAAGCGGGAAAGCTTCAGCCGCTGGCTGAATTTCACGCGGGCTTCCACGGCCATGGCGGATAAGGCTTGGACGATCGCGGTACTCAGTGGAAAAGGCGGTACCGGCAAAACGCTGGTCTCCGTAAATCTTGCCGCTGCCGCCAATGAAGCAGTATATCTTGACTGCGATGTGGAGGAGCCAAACGGACATCTTTTTTTGAAGCCGGAGGTGTCCGGCGAGGAAACGGTCACCGTCAAAATTCCCGAAATTGATGCAGCCCGCTGCACGGGCTGTCGCAAGTGCGTGGAGTTCTGCGCGTTTCACGCGCTGGCGTTTGTGGGGAACAAACCGCTTCTATTTGACGAGGTCTGTCATTCCTGCGGCGGCTGCGCCCTCCTCTGCCCTGCCAACGCGATCCGTGAAACAGGGAAGGCTGTGGGTACGGTTTCCTCCGGCATTTCCGAAAAGGTTATCGTATACACGGGACGCCTGAACATCGGAGAAGCTTCCGGAATCCCGGTCATCAAAGCGCTGTTGCAAAAAATTTCAAACAAACAAGATCGTCCCGTTTTCATCGACTGTCCGCCCGGAAGCTCCTGCGCCGTGATGGAGAGCATCCGGGATGCGGACTTCTGCATTCTGGTGGCGGAACCCACTGTGTTCGGCGCGCACAACCTCGCCATGGTGCATGAGCTGGTGACCCTGTTTCAAAAGCCCTGCGGCGCCGTGCTGAACAAATGCCTGACGAGCGAGAATCCCTCAGAGGCGTTCTGCGTTGAACACGGTATTCCCATTCTCGCGCGTATTTCGTTTGACCCAGAGCTGGGTGCACTCAACTCGGAGGGGAAAATTGCAGTGCGGGAAAGTGAGCGGTTCCAGGCGCTCTTCGCCTCTTTGCTGGAACGCATCGGAAAGGAGGCGCGGCATGAAGCAGCTTCTGATTCTCAGCGGTAAGGGCGGCACCGGAAAGACAACCGTCGCCGGCGCGTTTATTGCGCTCTCCCAGGCGAGGGCCTATGCGGACTGCGACGTTGACGCGCCGAATCTGCACCTGATTTCCCATTGGGAAAAACCCACCGAGCGTACCGGTTACTATGGTATGCCAAAGGCCCGGATCGATCCCGACCGGTGCGTCGGCTGCGGGAAATGCCGGGAGCACTGTCGGTTTGATGCAATCGAGGCCGGAACGCCGTTTCAGGTAAAGCCCTTTGCCTGCGAGGGTTGCGGGGTCTGCGCGGAAATCTGTCTGGAGGGAGCCGTTTCCATGGAGCCCGCCGTGGCGGGCGATCTGGCGCTTTACCGGGACGAAGATCGTGTTTTCTCCACGGCGAAGCTCAATATGGGCAGCGGCACGTCCGGAAAGCTGGTCACCGAAGTGAAAAAGCGGATGGCTGCCACCGCCGGGGATGCGGAGCTTGCGGTGATTGACGGTTCGCCGGGCATCGGCTGCCCTGTCATTGCCTCTATCAGCGGGGTGGATATGGTTCTGATCGTGGCGGAGCCGTCCCTGTCCGGCATCAGCGATATGGAGCGCATCCTGAAAACGGCGGAGACATTCCGTACAAAAACGGCGGTCTGCGTCAACAAGGCCGACGCCAATTCTGCAAAAACGGAGGAAATCCGGAAATTCTGCGGGGCACATTCTATTCCCTTTGCCGGCACGATTCCGTTCGACCCGGAGGCCGTCGGGGCCGTCAACAGCGGAAAGAGTGTCGCGGAGCTTGACTGCCCGTCCGGCCATGCGGTGCGCGAAGTTTATAATCATACCATGGCCCTGCTTTTTGAGGGAGGCGGCCAACCATGACCATTCAGGTTTTATCGGAAAACACCTCGGTATCTGAAAATTTCGGATATGAGCACGGGCTGAGCCTGTATGTGGAGACCCCAAAGCACCGGCTGTTATTCGACACCGGCGCCAGCGGGCTGTTTGCGGAAAACGCCGCGAAGCTGGGCGTTGACCTTTCCATGGTGGATGTTGCTGCTTTATCCCATGGCCACTACGACCACGGCGGGGGCCTGAGAACCTTTCTAAATAAAAACAGCCAAGCAAATGTGTACGTGCATAAGCGAGCTTTTGAACCCCATTATGCCAACCGGCCTGACGGAACCAAAGCCTATATAGGCCTGGATACCGGACTTTTGCCAAGTGAGCGCTTTGTGTTCTGCGACGGGCGGTATATCCTTGATGAGGAGCTGGAGCTGTTTTCGAAGATCCGGGAAGAAACGCCCGTTCCCTCCGGCAACGCAGAACTCTTTCAAAAGTCAGGGGACTCCTATTTGCCGGACGATTTTGCCCATGAGCAGAATTTGGTAATCCGGCAAAACGGGAGGGCGATTTTGATTGCCGGGTGCGCCCACCGCGGCATTGTCAACATCGTCCGGCAGTTTCAAGCGGACAACGGCCGTTTCCCCGACATCGTCATCGGCGGCTTCCACCTCCATAGCCGCGGCTTGGGGAAAAGCGAGACGCCCGAGGCGGTGGATGCCGTAGCGCGGGAGCTGCTGCAAACCGGCGCGCGGTATTATACCTGCCACTGCACCGGGCAGGAAGCCTACCGGCGGCTGAAAGCCGCGATGGGAGATCAGATTAGCTATCTTTCGGCCGGAAGCCGGTTGGAGATCAATTGATAGGGAGTGAGAAGCCATGAGCGAACACTGTGACAACAACTGCGGAAGCTGCGGCGAGGATTGCGCCGACCGCAGAGGGGAAAAGCCGAATTTCCGGGCTGCGCCCAATGAGTTGAGCCAGATTAAAAAAGTGATCGGCATTGTCAGCGGGAAAGGCGGCGTGGGAAAATCCTCGGTCAGCGCCATGCTGGCGGTCACCATGCGGCGGCTTGGATATCGGGTGGGCGTGCTGGACGCGGATGTAACAGGGCCTTCAATTCCGAAAGCCTTTGGTATCCAGGGGAAGGCTGAGGGAAGTGAGCAGGGGCTGTATCCGAAACAGAGCAGCACCGGCATTGAAATTATGTCGATCAATCTGCTTTTGGAAAATGACACGGACCCGGTGATCTGGCGGGGCCCTATTCTAGCCAATACGGTCAAGCAGTTCTGGTCGGACGTGATCTGGGGTGACGTGGACTTTTTGTTCATCGACATGCCCCCCGGAACCGGCGACGTTCCCCTGACGGTTTTCCAGTCCATCCCTGTGGACGGAATCGTCATTGTCACCTCGCCGCAGGAGCTGGTTTCCATGATCGTTGCCAAGGCGCTGAGAATGGCCGAGATGATGAAGGTCCCCGTGTTGGGGCTGGTGGAAAACATGTCCTATTTCAAGTGTCCGGACAACGGGAAAGAGTACAAAATCTTCGGGGAAAGCCATATTGACGAGATTGCCGGAAAGCACGGGCTGAAGGTGCTGGCAAAGCTTCCCATCGACCCGAACATTTCGGCCGCCTGCGACAATGGGATGATTGAACAGTTTGACGGAAACTGGTTTGACGCTGTCGGCAAACAGCTGGCAGGACAATAATTAAATTGGAGGAAACAACAATGATGAAAATTGCAGTTGCCGCTGAAGGCAAAAATGTAACGGAGCATTTTGGACACTGTGTCAACTTTATGCTGTACGATGTGGAGAACAATACGATTACAAAAGAGGAATCCGTAAAGAATCCCGGCCACAAGCCCGGATTCCTTCCCAACTTCTTGGCAGACCGGGGTGTAAAAGTCATCATCAGCGGCGGTATGGGCCAGGGCGCCGTGGACATTTTCAATGAGCGGGATGTCGAGGTTATCACCGGCGCGTCCGGCGACGCGCGGACGGCGGTGGAGCGCTACCTGAAGGGTGAACTGAAGACCACTGGCAGCGTCTGCCACGAGCACCAGCATCATGACGAATGCGGCGAGTAAACACGAATTATTAAATAACATATAATTATGTGTTTAAACGCATAAATACGTTGCTTTCACACTTCCCCGCTGTAAACAGGTACGGAAAAAACGGACAATAGACAAAAAGCCCCCCCTGATGTAGGAAACAGAACTACATCAGGGGGTGTTATTATGAGAAACTGTTACCATAGTGCCATGACAGAAAATTTTTCGCAGTTTTTAAATGTATTTACCGCCAAAACCCGGAACTCTGGCCGAAGTAAACAAAAGAATTGCACTATCTATCTATTTTTATGACCATGAGCGCATGCAGTTAAAAATGGGAGTGGACAGCGTCAACGGTGCCATTCCGCCTAAAGCTCAATATTTACTGCTCAGGGGCTTTCATACTGCCTACACAATCTGGAACCCTTTAATGTAACCGGGGCTCTTTTTCAACCGATCTCCGGGAGAGATAGAGGTCGGCGTCCTTGTTGGAAAGATACAAAGGGCTCCTTCTCAAAAGTGGGAAAACGGTTGTGTGAAAGGCCGTGATTTTGGAAAAATAGAACGGTGGGGCCTGAAATTTTTCCTGCTGACGGAACTGGATACAAAGCCTTGCAAAATGTTTAGCGTTGTGATAAATTAAAAAGGTTAATCGGATTTAAAAAATAAGGAGTAACGCCATGTCCGCCCTGAAAGAAGAAATCTCCCGGCGCCGCACGTTTGCGATCATCTCGCATCCCGACGCCGGAAAAACCACTCTGACTGAAAAATTTCTGCTGTACGGCGGCGCCATTGCCCAGGCCGGTGAGGTCAAAGGCAAACGCGCCAAGGCCGCAACCTCCGACTGGATGGAGATCGAGCGTCAACGCGGCATCTCCGTCACGTCGTCGGTGATGCAGTTCCAGCACGGGGGCTATTGCATTAACATTTTGGATACACCCGGCCACCAGGATTTTTCCGAGGATACGTACCGCACGCTGATGGCGGCGGATTCCGCCGTCATGGTCATCGATGGGGCCAAGGGCGTGGAACCCCAGACGCGGAAGCTGTTCAAGGTCTGCGCTCTGCGGAACATCCCGATCTTCACCTTCATCAACAAGATGGACCGGGAGACACGGGACCCGCTGGAGCTGTGTGAAGAGGTGGAGCGGGAGCTGGGGATCGACACCTACGCTGTGAACTGGCCCATCGGCTGCGGCAGGGAGTTTGCGGGAGTCTACGACCGGGAAAAGCGCCGCATTCTCTTTTTTGAGGGCGAGGGACACGGAAAAAAAGCGGCGGCTACGGAGGTGGACTTGGATGACCCGAAGGTCGGAGAACTGATCGGGGAAAAGCGCTGGTGCGCCCTGCGGGATGAGGTGGAGCTGCTGGGCGCGGGACGGGAATTTGATCTGGAAGCCGTTCAGTCCGGAAAGCTCAGCCCTGTGTTCTTCGGATCTGCGTTGACCAACTTCGGCGTGGAGCCGTTTTTGGAGGAATTTTTGCGCATGACGACGCCGCCTCTCAGCCGGGTGGCGGACTGCGGCGTTGTGGACGCATTCTCACCCGATTTTTCCGCCTTCGTCTTCAAGATCCAGGCCAATATGAATAAGGCCCACCGGGACCGGCTGGCGTTCATGCGCATCTGCTCCGGCAAGTTCCAGCGGGACGCCGAGGTCTATCACGTGCAGACCAGCAAAAAAATGCGCCTGAGCCAGCCCCAGACCATGATGGCCGCGGAGCGGGAGATTGTGGATGAGGCCTACGCCGGAGACATTATAGGTGTGTTCGACCCTGGAATTTTTTCCATCGGAGACACTATTACTGTCCCGGGTAAGAAGTTTAAATTCTCCGGAATTCCGACCTTTGAACCGGAGCATTTCATGCGGGTCAGTCCCAAGGATACCATGAAGCGCAAGCAGTTCATCAAGGGGACGGAGCAGATCGCCCAGGAGGGCGCCATTCAGATATTCAAGGTTCCCGGCGCGGGCATGGAGGAGGTCATCGTCGGCGTGGTGGGAACACTGCAATTCGACGTCTTTGAGTACCGTATGAAAAACGAGTACGGCGTGGACCTCTATATGTACGGCTTGCCCTATGAGCACCTGCGGCGCATTTCCGCCTGCCCGGTGGAGGACCCGAAAGACCTCACGCTGTGCATGGGCGCGGAGATTCTGGCGGATTTCCGGGAGCACTATCTCATCGCTTTCGGAGGCGAGTGGTCCGTGGGCTTTTTGCTGAAGCACAATCCGGGATTGGAGCTTTCCGAGTCCCTGTCGGTGTGAGAGCGACTATACAAAAATTTTTTGAGGATAAAGTGCGCGGAAGGGATGAAAGAACGTCTCTTCCGCGGATTTTTTACGTCGGGACGGCAGTATTCCGGTGCTGCGGGTCCTTATCCAAAATGCGTTGACAGACTGCGGGGGGCATGGTATCTTGAGAGCGAAAGAAACGGCCCCCTGAGGGCATTGAAAGGAGACGTACCATGGAGGAGCAGAACATCAAGCTGACAAAGCTGGCAAAGTGTGCCGGATGCGGCGCGAAAGTGGGCGCGGGGGTTTTGGCCCAGCTGTTGGAGGGGATACGGATCCACCGCGACCCGAACCTGCTGGTGGGCTTTGACAAGAGCGACGACGCGTCGGTCTACAAAATCAGCGACGATCTGGCACTGGTGCAGACGGTGGACTTCTTTCCACCCATCGCGGACGACCCTTATCTGTTCGGCCAGATCGCGGCCACCAACGCCCTTTCCGATGTGTACGCCATGGGCGGTGAACCCAAACTGTGCCTGAACATTATGGCGGTGCCGGAATCCATGCCCAGGGAAGCGGTCCACCAGATGCTCCGGGGCGGATATGACAAGGTTTACGAGGCGGGGGCGCTGATTACCGGAGGCCACAGTATTCTGGACGAAGAGCCGAAATACGGCCTGTGCGTCACCGGCTTTGTCCATCCCGACAAGATGCTGACCAATTCCGCGGCCCGGCCCGGCGACGTGCTGCTGCTGACCAAGCCCATCGGCATTGGCATCCTGACCACTGCGCAGAAGGCGGAAATGCTGTCCCCGGCGGGATTGGAGCTGGCGCAGAGATTGATGACCACGCTGAATAAGGCCGCGCGGGACGCCATGGTAAAATATGAAGTTCATGCCTGCACCGATGTCACCGGCTTTGGACTTCTGGGCCACGGCTATGAGATGGCCCAGGGCAGCGACGTGGGAATGACGTTGGACGTGGACGCCATTGACCTGATTCCGGAGTCGCTGGAACTGGCAAATATGGGAATTTTGCCCGCGGGGATGTATCGCAACCGGACTTTTGCCGAGCCAGGCGTAGATGTTGGAGATGTGGAGCTTGTCAAGCAGGACCTGTTGTTTGACCCCCAGACCGCCGGCGGCCTTTTGATATCCGTGGCGGAAAAGGATGCGGATGCGCTGTTCATGGAGCTGAAAGGCTGCGTGCCCAGCGCCCAGCGGATCGGCGTTGTGGAACCCTATCGGGGGGGAAAGCGGATCAAGCTGCGCTGACGTTTGTCCGGCGGGGGAAAGCGGAGTCTGAAAAGTATGGTATGACCGGAGAAGTGCAGGGGTGCGCTTGGCCTGCTGTTATGAACGGGCGGCGCTGTTGTTCGCTTTATCCCGCTACGCGGTGCTGAATTTGATAAAATCTATAAATCGTATTCTTTTCTTGCAACGCATTGAGAGGGGAGATTAGAATAGAGATGCACATGGGGTGGCGTCTCCATTGGAAAAATTGGATTATGTGGATGACGACACTGATCTACACCATGTCAAGACCGGGAAACCTTGAAGGGGCGGACAGTTTCGCTGTCCACCCTTTTTCCCTGTTTACGCGCTGGATCAGTATCAGCTGCTGTGGCGGCACTGGCGGAGGCGATGGTATTGCCTGTTAAGATGATGGCCTCCCTGCGTCCGACTCGGCCTCCCGCGTTTTTGGCTGCTCCGCAGGCTATTCAGCCCGACTGGCCGAAGGGGGCAAGCAGACCTGCAAGCAGGTGTCACAGTGGCAAAGATTTGACGGAGGTGCAATGAAAATTGCCCACTCATAATGCAGACCATCTTGTGACAATACCTGTTCTTCAGATGACTGCATGATGAGCTATAAAAAAATTGCGCTTGACATATATAGATGTTCTATATAATATATAGATAGTCGATATATGGAAGGAGTTCAAAATGGCTGTTGATAAATCTCTATTGGCTGGAAGTACCTCGCTCCTGCTGTTGAAGCTGTTGGAGCGAGAAGATATGTACGGATACCAGATGATTGAGGAGCTGCACCATCGTTCGGATCACACATTTGACTTAAAGGCCGGAACCCTTTACCCATTGCTTCACACATTGGAGCTGAAAGGATATGTAGAGGCTCGAGAAGAAATTGGAGATACAGCGCGTCCCCGTCGATATTATCATCTGACGAAAACAGGGCGCGGTCAATTGGCAACAAAAGAGGCAGAATGGAGAACCTATGCCAAGGCTGTAAAAAAAATGTTGGACGGAGGTGCTTGTTTTGCCTGAGAAAATCGCTGAATATTTGAAGGCCGCAAGCGAACAAATTCGCTGGAAACGTGCTCGCCCCGTACTTATTTCAGAATTACAAACTCATCTAATAGAGCAAAAAGATGCCTACATCGCCCAAGGCATGGATGAAATGGCGGCAGAGGCTGAGGCCCTTCGGCAAATGGGAGATCCAATCACCGTGGGTCAAGAGCTTGATCGGGTTCATCGCCCCGTCCCTCAATGGGGTTTCTTAATTCTCACGGGCTTACTGGCGTTGGCCGGAGGCGTTCTCCGAATTTTGTTATCAAATGGTCCGGGAACATATGCTCCTGCAAAGACGCTCGCATGTATTTTACTTGGGTTCGCCTGTTTATTGGGCGGTTATTTTCTGGACTATACAATCATGGGGCGATACGCCGAGTTTGTTTATTGGGGAGCCATCCTAATTGGCGTGGGAACATTGATTCTGTCGCCATGTGTAAATGGGGTCTATTACTACGCCGGCTATGTAGTAATCCTGTTTCCTGTTGTATATGCCATGTTGATTTATTCGTTGCGCGGAAAAGGCTGGGCTGGGCTGGTTTTAGCAGTAGCCGGGGGGATTCCTCTGATGATAATCGCTATGCTGACGCCCAGCGTTTTAGGTGTATTTCTACTATTCATAACTGCTTTCATTTTACTCCTCACCGCGATATGGAAGCACATGTTCAACGTTCGTAAAGGTTTGGCGGCTGGGTTTGTTATCGGATTGGCGGTAGTTGGCACAACGCTGTTTCTATTATCGCACTGGCAGGGAATCCATAATCGAGTGATGGTGGCACTTCATCCGGCGTTAGACGCCTATAACGGGGGATATCAGGCGTCCGTCATTCTCAAGACGTTATCCGGCGCTGAGCTGTGGGGCGAAGGAATTCTCCGAGGAACTCATGCGGGCAGCGCCTATTGGAAAGTCATGCCTGGCGCTGAACGTGATTTCCTGCTGACAACTCTCATTCATTACTTTGGGTGGATTCCATTCCTGCTTCTCTGCGGCGCATTACTTGGGCTTCTCATTTGGGTTGCCAGCAAGTGCCATCGTCAAGCAAATGCCCTTGCCCGAATGGTTGCTATGTCAATTGTGCTGACTATCGGTATTCAAATTACCTTCAGTATCCTGAGAAATCTCGGTTTTGTGCTGGTCAATTCCACCTGCCCGTTCGTTGCAGGCAATTTACATTCCGTGCTGGATATGGCACTCATGGGATTGCTTCTATCTGTATTCCGACAGGAAGGCATACCTGCTGACACGTTTGCATCAGAGAAGCACAAGCTGGTTTCGTGGCACAATGGGAATTTGGTTATTGCGCTTAATCGACGGAACCAAGCACAATAATCCACGCGTTTTGAGCGCAGCGGGATATGAGCCTCTATTTTTGCAGCAGTCCTATTTTAGTGCGATTTTTGCTGCTTTTATCGACATTAATACGTTAAAACACCTCATTTCCATGGGAAATGAGGTGTTTTAACGTATTTAGTTTACCTCTGGGTGGGTTTACAACCTATCCCTGTGATTTCCCGCCTTTCAGCCGCCTCCTGTTTTCCTCTTCAAAAAGTTGTAATTTTCAAGAGAATATAGGGGTACAGGGCGGCTCGTAACCTATAAAAATGCTTTCTGAATATAGAGGTATATTTCCCCTTGCATGATGATGAAAAACCATATATAATGTATTCGATTGTAGATTTATGTCGACCAAACCCCGGAAAATGAAAATTCCGGCAAGCCGGCTGAAGTAGAGTGAGGTGCGTATATGATCCGTCTGAAAGACGTGGAAATGGAGTATGACAACGGTACACAGGCTATCCGGGGAATCACCCTCACCATTGAGGACGGCGAGTTCATATTTCTGGTGGGTCCCTCCGGCGCGGGAAAATCCACCATTATCAAATTGCTGACCGGAGAGGTGGAGCCAAGCCAGGGCCGCATCATGATCAACGGTTTTTCTGTCAGTAATATCTCGGACAAGCAACTGCCGCTGATGCGGCGGACGGTGGGCGTCATTTTTCAGGATTTCCGCCTGATCGAAAAGAAAACGGTGCATGACAATCTGGCTTTCGTCATGCGGGCCGTGGGGTCCAGCGAAAAGGAGCTTCGCAAGCGCATTCCATATGTTTTGAAGCTGGTGGGACTGGAGAAAAAAGCCACTCATTACCCCACGGAGCTGTCCGGTGGCGAACAGCAGCGCGTGGCCATCGCCCGGGCGCTGGTGAACAACCCCACAACCATTATCGCCGACGAGCCCACCGGCAATCTGGACCCGGAGCGGTCATTGGAGTTGATGCAGCTGCTGGTGAAGATCAACTCGCTGGGGACGACCGTGGTGGTCGTCACCCATGAAAAAGATCTGGTAGACCGCTTTGAAAAGCGCGTTGTTACCATCGACGGTGGTCGGATTGTCAACGATTCCGTCGGCGGCTATGTGGGAGGACATATCCATGGGTAAGCATAATTTCCGCTACTTTTTTCACGAGGGCATTTCCAATATGTTCAGCCATGGGTTCATGTCCTTCGCGGCCATCGGCATAACCGTTGCCTGCCTTCTGATCATGGGTACTTTCACGCTGGTGGCGGTGAACGCCGACCAGCAGCTCAAGGATATGGAAAAGGACAACGAGATGCTGGCCTATGTGGACGACAGTTATACTACCGAACAGGCGCGGATGCTCCAAAAGGAGATCGAGGCGCAGCCCAACGTAGCTTCCGCCACCTTTATTACCAAGGAAGAGGCCATGAAGGAGTTCCAGCAGAAATATGCCGACGAAACGCTGTTTCAGGACCTGGACCCGGCAATCCTCCGGGATCGGTACGCCATCAAGACCGTGGATATCCAACTGACCGGTAAGACGAAAGCGGCTGTGGAGAAGATTGGGGGGATTGCCAGTGTCACCGCCTATGAGGAGATCTCCGACGGGCTGATTACCGTGCGGAACATCGCCACGGTGGTTTGCATGACGCTGATTGTCATTTTGCTGATTGTGTCTGTGTTTATCATCTCCAACACCATCAAGCTCACGACCTTTGACCGTCGGGAGGAGATTGCCATCATGCGTATGGTGGGTGCCACCAACAGCTTTATTCGCTGGCCCTTTGTGTATGAGGGCTTCATGCTGGGCTTTACCGGCGCGGTGATCGCGTTTCTTTTGCAGTGGACACTGTATGAGGCGGTGGCCCGGGGGGTAGAGAGCAGCGACACGCTCCAGCTCATCAGCGTAGTGGACTTTGGACAGCTGTGGGTTCCCGTGGCGGCCACGTTTTTAATCGCCGGAATTGTCATCGGCGTAGGTGGGAGCCTCTCCGCTATCCGGCGGTTCCTACAGGTATAGGGCAAAGAATTTTCACGGAAAAACGGGAAAGAGAGGAAATCCATGAGACCGATGAAACGCATTGCGGCGGCGCTGATGGCCCTGGCGGTGATCTGTACCGCGGTGCTGTTGCCCCAGCCGGTAAGTGCGGTGACTCAGTCGGATATCGACGCGCTGAAGGGCGACGCCTCCGACCTGACCAGCCAGAAAAAAGCGCTGGAAGCGAAGCTGGCGTCCCTGTCCGACGATAAGGCGGAGGTCATGAAAAAGAAGGAACTGCTGGATCAGCAGATCGCCGTGCAGGTGAAGGAAATCAGCAACGTGGAGAGCCAGATTTCCACTTATGCCGACCTGATCTCCCAGACGCAGGCGGAGCTGGCCGACGCGCAGGCGCGAGAGGCCGCCCAGTATGAGTTGTTCTGCCGCCGGGTTCGGGCCATGGAGGAGGAGGGAACTGTCAGCTATTGGTCCGTCCTTTTCAAGGCCGACAACTTCACAGACCTTCTGGACCGGCTGGATGCGGTCAACGAGATCATGGACGCAGATCAGGCGGTAATTGACCAGCTGAAGGCGCTTCAGAATGAAATTTCAGAAAAAGAAGCATCGCTGAAATCCTCCAAAGCCGACGCCGAGGCGGCGAAGACGGATCTGGAGTCGAAAAAATCCGCGCTGGACTCCCAGCGGAAACAGGCCAACCAGCTCATCCAGCAGCTTGGCGCCAATGAGGATGAGACGGAGGCCGCTATCGACGGCCTGGCAGAGGAAGAGGAGGCCATTCAAAAGCGCATTCAGGAGATGAGCCGAAAGCTGGCGGAGGAACAGGCTGCGGCCAATGGCGGACAGGTCTCCAATGCGGCACTGGGCGGATACATCTGGCCGGTAGACAGCCATTACGTCACCTCTACCTTTGGCGGGCGGGCATCTCCCGGCGGCATCGGGTCCACCAACCACAAGGGCGTGGACATCGGCCGGGTGGGCTATACCACCACAGTTCACGCCGCCAAGGCCGGCACCATCATTGTGGCCCAGCGGTCCAGCTCCTACGGCAACTATGTGGTTATCTCCCACGGCAGCGGGAATACGACGCTGTACGGACATATGAGCAGCCTGAAGGTCTCGGCCGGAACCTATGTGAATCAGGGAGACGCCATCGGGATCACAGGCTCTACCGGCAACTCCACCGGTCCCCATCTCCACTTTGAGATCTCGGAAAACGGTGTGCGCATCAATCCCCTGAAATATCTCACCGGCTATACACTGGCTGGCTGATTTTCCCGCATAAGCCGCCCTCCCGTCCCATAGAAATGGGACGGGAGGGCTTTTGCGTCCGGTCACGCGGCCCGCCCCGGCGCGGGGGAGTCCGCTCCGATTTTCCCACGGGAACGCAGGGAGGTTCGCATGATTGGATTTGTGGCATGGACGGAGGAAAAAGCGCCCCGGCGGGCGGAGGAACTGGCGGTTCTCAGGATGCGGTTTTTAGGGGTGAGTCTGCGGCGGAGGCAAAACACCCCCGCTGCCGTTTTGCGCCGCCGGGCCGCGTCGGCCGCGAAGAAGCTTCAAAAGCTTGGAATTACCCGGGCAGTATTTCCAGAAAATTTTTCGTATGAGGCCGTTTTTGTGAAGCACGGCGTTTCTCCGGTGGAGGTGATGCCGCTGTACCGGAGCCTTGCGGGGGAATGGCTCCGGGCGGAAATTGCGGCCAAAGGACTTTCTGGTGCAGCCACGGCGGCGGTCTGCGGCAACCGCCTTACCGGGGAACTGGTGCGGGCGGTGACGGAGCTGTGCCTGCGCTATCGCTATGTGCTGCTGGATGTCCCGGACGGCGGGGAAGAGCTGGCGCGTCAGCTGCGGCGGGAATTTGGGGTGTCGCTGATCCTGCGGCCCAATGCCGGACAGCTGGCGGCAGCGGAGGCTGTGCTGCTGTTCGCCCCGCGGCCGGAGCTGCGCAGCACCGTGGTGCTGGCGCTGTACGATGGTGCGGAGCTCCCGGAAAATGTGACTTTGACGCTTCCGGCGCTGGAAGACCAGCTGCCCTCCGGCTGCCGCCGGGACCAGCTGTTCGCCGCGCTCTGCGGGGCGGGCGTACTGCGTGCGGCGCAGATCGAAATAAAGGTGGACTGACTGGCCGCTTTTGCGAAAGAGGGAACGTGCCGCCCGGGGGCCGCAGATGTCTTTTTGCGGACGGCGCAGCCTTTTTCTTCCGTTTCCAGACGGACTTTTACTGGAAAATCCAAAGGACAATACCCTGTGAAAAACCGTGTTTTTATACAAAATCGTTGACTTGAATCTTCCAGCGGCGTATGATATACTCACTTTCGTATTGAAATTTGGGTTCATTTATTTATAATGTATCGGAGCTCTGTTTTGTAATTAGGAAGGAGGGGAGAGGACATGGAGTGGATCTCCAGCAGAAAGAATCCGCTCTGCCTCCGGCTCCGAAAGCTGGCGGCGGACGGCAAATTCCGCCGCGAAACCGGATGCTTCCTCTGTGACAGCCCAAAGCTGGCGGAGGAAGCTCTCCGCTGGGCACCGGAGACGGTGGACGCGGTGGTGACCACGCCGGGACAAAAACTGGGTGAGCTGCCATATTCTGTTCGGGTGGTGGAGGTACCGGAGGATGTGATGGCCTCCGTCGCTCCAAGCAAAACGCCTCAGGGCGTTTTGGCCGTGTGTCGGATGCGGGAGGCGGCGCTGCCGGAAGGGCTGGATGGAAGCAGGTATGTGGTGCTGGACGGAGTGCAGGACCCCGGGAACGTGGGGACGATTCTCAGAACGGCGGATGCCTTCTGGGCGGACGGGCTGTTTCTGGTAAACGGCTGCGCCGACCTCTATCATCCCAGAACACTCCGGGCCAGCATGGGCGCGGTGTTCCGCTGTCCGGTGTGGACCTGCGGGGCCATGGAGGCTGCCGCGCTACTGAAACGCAGCGGCATCCCGCTGTACGGCGCGGCGCTGCGGGCGGATACCCGGGACGTCCGGGATGTGGATTACAGCCGGGCCGCCGCTGCCATCGGCAGCGAAGGTCAGGGACTTTCAAATGAGGTTTTGTCCCTTTGCAGCGCGACAGTCAAGATTCCCATGAACGACCGCTGCGAATCCCTGAACGCTGCGGCTGCCGCCGCGGCGCTGCTGTGGGAGATGGCCCGTTGCCGGAAGTGAAGGAGGGAAGGACGTGTCCATGCTGAAATACTGGGTGTGGCTCTCCCAGCGCGAGGGTGTCGGCAACCAGACCCGGCTTGCCCTGCTGGAGCATTTCGCCACTCCGGAGGACGTCTATTACGCCGACGAGGGGGAGATTTTGCTGACCGAGGGCATCACCCGGCGAGAGGCGGAGGCCCTGAAGGACAAGAATCTTTCCGGAGCGGATAAAATTCTGGCGGACTGTGAACGCCTGGGCCTTCAGCTTCTGACGCTCCACGATGCGGCGTATCCCGTCCGGCTCCGGAGCATTTACGATCCGCCCTGCCTCCTGTATACCCGGGGCCGACTCCCTGCGGTGGACGAGTTGCCCGCCATTGCCGTAGTGGGGACGCGGAAAGCGTCGCCTTACGGTATCCGGTGTGCGGAGGACCTTGCTTTTGGGCTGGCGGACGGTGGGGCCATAGTGGTCACGGGACTTGCCCGGGGAATTGATTCCGCTGCGGCGCAGGGTGCTTTGCGGGCGGGCGGTATTGTCGTCGGCGTACTGGGCGGCGGCGCCGATGTGATCTATCCCAGGGAAAACGGATGGCTCTATGACGATGTGGCCGCCGCGGGCTGCCTGATCTCCGAGTATCCGCCGGGGACGGAACCCCTGCCCGGCCATTTTCCCATCCGCAACCGCATTATGTCCGGACTGTCCGTGGCCGCGCTGGTGGTAGAGGCGCCGGCGCGCAGCGGCGCGCTCATTACCGCCGGAATGGCCCTGGATCAGGGACGCGATGTATTTGCCGTCCCCGGTCCCATCTACGCCGAAAACAGCAAAGGCTGCAACCGCCTGATCCGGGACGGCGCGGGGGTGGCGGCGGAGCCGTGGGATATCCTGCGGGATTACGTAGCCCAATTTCCGGGCAAACTCCGTGGGCAGACCCGTTCTGCGCCGGAGCTTATGGAAAGACAGCCAGGCCAGGCCGCGGAGGCCGCCCAACCGGCATTGCCGTCCCTTTCTTTGAAAGACGCGGGACTCACCGACGATCAGATCCTTCTTCTGCGGACTCTGACCGACCGGCCCATGCCGGTGGACGACCTGATCGAACTGACGGAGCTGCCTGCCCGCCGGGTATTGTCGGCACTGACTATGCTGGAAATCGACCAATATGTGACGCAGTGCAGCGGAAAGCGGTATGTCCGCGCTGTAACACTTATAAAATAATTTTTACTTTGTATCTGTGAAAAGTTTTGGAGGTAACTATGGCAAAACAGAGCCTGGTCATCGTGGAATCTCCTGCGAAGGCCAAGACCATCGAAAAATATCTTGGAAAGGAGTTCCGTGTCAAGGCTTCCATGGGCCATCTGCGAGACCTGCCGAAAAGCACTCTGGGCGTGGACGTGGAGCATGACTTCGACCCCGTTTACCAGCCCATCAAGGGCAAGGAAGACATTATCAGCGATTTGAAAAAGTCCGCGAAAGCTGCCGATACCGTATATCTTGCCACCGACCCGGACCGCGAGGGCGAGGCGATCTCCTGGCATTTGAAGCAGCTTTTGAATCTGCCGGACAGTAAGACCCACCGCGTGACGTTCAACGAGATCACAAAAAAGGTGGTACAGGAGTCTATTCAGGAGCCGCGGGATATCGACCAGAATCTGGTGGATGCCCAACAGGCCCGGCGTATTCTGGACCGCATCGTGGGCTATCAGCTCAGCCCGCTTCTCTGGAAAAAGATCCGCCGGGGCCTCTCCGCCGGGCGGGTGCAGTCCGTGGCCACCCGCATGGTGGACGACCGGGAGAGGGAAATCGAGGCGTTCAAGCCGGAGGAATACTGGACGCTGGATGCCGTTTTCCGGGGCGACGACGCGAAGAAAACGGAATTTACCGCCCATTACCACGGCAGAGACGGCAAAAAAGTGGAGTTGAAGTCTGCCGAAGAGGTGGAGGCCGTAGTGGAGGAGACCCGGAATCAGGCGTTTGCCGTTTCGGCCGTAAAGCGGACAGACAAGCAGCGCAGTCCCTCCCCCCCGTTTACCACCTCTACGCTCCAGCAGGACGCGTCCCGGAAGCTGAGCATGACCCCCCGGCGGACCATGGCCATTGCCCAACAGCTCTATGAGGGCGTGGACATTGCGGGCGAAGGCACCGTGGGCCTTATCACTTATATGAGAACCGACTCCCTGCGCATCAGCGAGGAGGCGCTCTCCGCCGCAAAGAGTTTTATTCTGGGTCGGTACGGAAAGGATTACTATCCCGCCCGTACCCGGCACTACAAGGCCAAGGCCAATGCGCAGGATGCCCATGAGGCGATTCGCCCCAGCAACGTGGCATTGACGCCGGAGCAGGTGAAGGGCGATCTGACCGGGGAGCAGTATCGGCTGTACAAGCTGATCTGGAGCCGGTTTTTGGCCAGTCAGATGGAAAACGCCGTGTATGACAGCGTGTCTGTGGACATTGCGGCGGGAGAGCACATGTTCCGCGCCACCGCGTCGGGCTTGAAATTCGCGGGTTACACCGCTGTCTATGAAGAGGGAAAGGACGAGGAAAAAGAGGAAAAGGAATCCCCACTGCCCGCGTTGCGGGAGGGGGAACCCTTGGCGCTGAAAGAGTTCTACAGGGATCAGCACTTCACCCAGCCCCCTGCCCACTACACCGACGCAACGCTCATCCGCGCCATGGAGGAGCAGGGCATCGGCCGGCCTTCCACTTATGCCCCCACTGTGTCCACGATTATCGACCGGGAGTACGTGATCAAAGAAGGCAAGTACCTGAAGATCACGAACCTGGGCCGCGTGGTAACAGAGCTGATGAAGCAGCGGTTTTCCGACATCGCGGATCTTCAATTTACCGCCCACATGGAGCAGAAGCTGGACTCCGTGGAGGAGGGTGTGACCCCGTGGAAAAATGTTCTGCGGGATTTTTACGGTGATTTTGAAAAGAACCTCAAGGACGCGGAGACCGCGCTGGAGGGGACCCGCATCAAGGTCCCCGATGAAGTCAGTGAGGAGATCTGCCCGGAGTGCGGGCGGAATCTGGTGGTGAAGTCCGGGCGGTTTGGACGGTTTTTGGCCTGCCCGGGATACCCGGATTGCAGCTTCACCATGCCGCTGGTGGTGGTGATGCCGGGCCGTTGCCCCAAGTGCGGCGGGCGGCTCATGAAGCGTACCGGCGTCAGTAAAAAGACCGGTAAGCAGTATAATTATTACTGCTGCGAGCACCGCACCGCCAGGGACGAGGCCGCAAAGTGCGACTTTATGACTTGGGACGTGCCGGTGAAGGACGACTGCCCGGTGTGCGGACAGACCATGTTCAAGCGGTCGGGCCGGGGCTACAAGCGGCCATACTGCGTGAATCCGAACTGTTCCAATTTCCTGCCGGAGGACCAGCGGGGGTATCCCAAAAAGAAGACCGACGAGGGCGGCGAGTCCGCTGGTTCCGCAGAGGCGGCGGAAGAGAGCGCCACGGATGTGACCGCCGCAAAAAAGGCGACTGCAAAAAAGCCTGCCGCAAAAGCCAAATCCAAAAGAACGGCAAAGGAGCCTGCGGCTAAAAAATCTGCCGCCGGGTCTGGGGCAGACAAAAAGACAGGTGTGACTAAAACGGCGGCAAGAAAGCCTGCCGCCAAGAAGACAGCTGCCAAAAAGACAGTTGCAAAGAAATCTGCGGCTGAAAAAGAGAATTGATTTGCCCGGCCCGCCGCATCGGCGCGAAATTCCTGCTCTCTTCAGGAAAAGGGCATCCGAAAGGACACATATATGAACGTATCGGTCATCGGCGCGGGCCTTGCCGGCAGCGAAGCGGCCTGGCAGCTGGCCCGTCGGGGCATCCAGGTGACGCTCTATGAGATGAAGCCGCAGAAAAGGACCCCCGCCCATGTAACGGATGACTTTGCGGAGCTGTGCTGTTCCAACTCCCTGCGCAGCGACCAGCTGGAAAACGCCGTGGGCCTTTTAAAAGAGGAACTGAGGCGGCTGGGCTCCCTGATCATGGCCTGCGCGGACGCCACCCGGGTGGAGGCGGGCGGCGCGCTGGCGGTGGACCGCCACGGCTTTTCCGCCATGGTGACGGAAAAGATCAAAAGTTGCCCCAATATCACCGTGGTTCCCGGCGAGGTGACCGAACTGCCGGAGGGCGAGGTGCTGGTTGCCTCCGGTCCCCTGACTTCCGATGCACTGGCGGATCGGCTGCAAGCTCTCCTGGGACGGGATTCCGCCCTGCACTTTTACGACGCCGCCGCGCCGCTGATCGCGGCGGACAGCGTGGATATGGATTTCGCGTGGATGGGCTCCCGCTACGGCAAGGGCACGGCGGATTATGCCAACTGCCCCATGACGCAGGCGGAGTACGACGACTTCTGGCAGGCGCTGACCACCGCCGAGGAGGCCCCGGTCCACGGTTTCGAGGACCAAAAGGTGTTTGAGGGCTGTATGCCCGTGGAGGTCATGGCACGCCGGGGCCACGATACCCTGCTTTACGGACCGCTAAAGCCCAGGGGATTGGATGATCCCCGGACGGGGCGCTGGCCCTACGCCGTGGTGCAGCTGCGCAGGGACAATGCCGACGGCAGCGTTTACAATCTGGTGGGCTTTCAGACCCATCTGAAATTTCCGGAGCAGAAACGGGTGTTCTCCATGATTCCCGCCCTGAAAAATGCGGAGTTTTTGCGGTATGGCGTGATGCACCGGAATACGTTCCTGGACTCGCCCCGGCTGTTGGACCGGTACTACCGGATGAAAAAGGAGCCACGCATCTCCTTCGCCGGACAGATGACCGGTGTGGAGGGCTACGTGGAGTCCTGCGCCAGCGGGTATCTGGCCGCCGTGGAGCTGTCCCGGCGGCTGCGGGCTTTGCCGCCGCTGGATTTTCCGAGGCAGACTGCCATTGGGGCGCTGGGGCTGTATATCAGCGACGAGTCGGTGGTCCGGTTCCAGCCCATGAACGTCAATTTCGGCATTATGCCGCCGCTGGATCGCCGGGTCAAGGGAAAGCGGGATAAAAATACGGAGTTATCACAACGGTCGCTGAAAATCGTGGACAAAATGCGCGAGGAAGTGCTCCGCTAAACAGATTCCGCACCCCGCGGGGTATCCCAACGGGACGCGGCGAAAGGGATGGGCTACATGAAAATCATCGTAGATGCCATGGGCGGAGACAACGCCCCGGGTGAGATCGTAAAAGGCGCGCTGGCCGCCCACAGGGCTTATGGGACGGAGATCATACTGGTGGGCCGGACGGCGCAGGTGCTGAAGGCCGTGGAGGACTGCGGGGAGAAAACGCTGCCCGCCGGAGTGGAGATCAAAGATGCCGCCGAGGTGGTGGAGATTGCGGACGACCCCGCCATGGCGTTCAAAAAAAAGAAGAATTCATCCCTCACCGTGGGATTGAATATGCTGAAAGACGGCATAGGGGACGGATTTGTCTCCGCCGGCTCCACCGGCGCGCTTCTCTCCGGGGCTACGCTGGTGGTGAAGCGCATACGGGGCATCCGCCGTGCGGCGCTGTGTCCCCAGATCCCCGTGCTGGGAGGCAGAGCCGTGCTGTGTGATGCCGGAGCCAACGCGGAATGTACGGCGGAATACCTGCTTCAATTTGCGTTTCTGGGGAGCTTTTACGCCCGGCGGGTCATGGAAGTGGAAAGCCCCCGGGTGGGCCTTTTGAATATCGGTGCCGAGAGCGAAAAGGGAGACACCCTGCGCCATGAGGCCTATGCCGCTTTGGATCAGGCGGGCAAGGCGGGACGCATCCGCTTTATCGGGAATATCGAGGCGTCCGACGCCATGCTGGGCGGAGCGGACGTAATCGTGACAGACGGCTTTACAGGAAACGTCATGCTCAAATCTCTGGAGGGAACGGCGAAATTTATGTCCAAAGAGATGAAGGCGATGTTCCTCTCCGGCGCGAAGACGAAGCTGGCGGCGCTGATGATGAAGGACCAGATGGCCGGCTTCAAAAGTATGTTTGACCCCGGTGCGGTGGGCGGCACGCCATTTTTGGGAATTACGAAGCCGGTTGTCAAGGCCCACGGCGGGTCCGATGCCAGAGCGCTCCAAAATGCGGTGCGGCAGGCGGAGGAGTTCGCAAAAAGCGGTTTTATTGCGGACGTGGAAGCCAACATCGAAATGATGAAGCTGGATACGGCAGAAAAAATCTGATATTCTATTGACAGAAATGCGGTGCTGCCGTATGATTACTCCAATAATGTGCGTCATGAGGAGTGACTGGTATGTCGAACGAAGAGATATTTCAGACAATGCGAGATCTGGTGGCCGAGCAGTTTGCGCAGGAGCCAGATGAGGTGACCATGGAGACTTCCTTTGAGGAGGATCTGGGCGCGGATTCTGTGGATCTGGTGGAACTGGTGATGGCCATGGAGGAAGAATTTGACGTAGGCGAGATTCAGGAGGACGACCTGAGCGATCTGAAGACCGTGGGGGATGCTGTCCATTATCTTGCCGGAAAACTAAACAACTAAGAAGGAATTCCCCGCCCCGCGCGGGGTTTCCTTTTGGGGGAGTGTGAGTGTGCTTTTATGAAGGAACTGGAGACAAAAATGAATTATACCTTCCAAAATCCGGCTTTGCTGGAGGAGGCGCTGAATCACAGCTCTTATGCCAACGAGCACCGGAGCCGGCGAATGAACAGCAACGAACGGCTGGAATTCCTGGGCGACTCTGTGCTGGGCTTTGTGACGGCGGAGTTCTTGTTTTTGCAGCATCCCGACCTGCCGGAGGGGGATCTGACCCGCATTCGGGCGGCGCTGGTATGTGAACAGAGCCTGTATGAGGTGGCGCGGAAGCTGGAACTTGGCCGTTATCTGAAGCTGGGCAAGGGCGAGGAAGCGGGAGGGGGCCGGGAGCGGACCTCCATCCTGGCAGACGCCACCGAGGCGGTGTTTGCCGCGGTGTATCTGGACGGCGGTATCACCGCCGCCTCCGCCCTGATTCACCGGTGCCTGCTGGACGCGGAGCGGGAAGAGGTCGTGGAAGAGCGGCGGCGGGATTTTAAAACGGAGCTTCAGGAGCTGGTCCAGCGCAAGGCCAATCAGGTCCTTCTCTACCGCATGGCGGGAGAGAAGGGACCGGACCACGACAAGACCTTTCTGGCGGAAGTGCTGCTGAACGGTATGGTGATCGGTGCCGGCGGCGGCCACAGTAAGAAGGAGGCGGAGCAGTCCGCCGCCAAGGCCGCAATGGAAGAGCTTCAAAATAATTGAAAGCGGATTGAATGGGCGGCGGGGAAACCCGCCGCCTCAGCCTGCCCCAAAACGCCTGTTAACTTTTTCGGCAAACGGAGGAAGTGCAAATATGACTGGAATTTTGCGGGCTGCTATGATATAATTCCAAATAGTTCCGCCAGCCGGCTAAGGATAGAGAAAAGACGCGCGGCATACGCGGAAGACCGAGTTTCCCCCTGCTTGCGGGGGATCGGAAATAACGTTCCCGTACATAAAGGAGAGTGGAGTTTTTGTCGCTATTGACATCCATCGTCCTGGGCTTAATCCAGGGCGTTTCGGAATTTTTGCCTATTTCCAGCTCCGGACATCTGGCCATCGCGGAGTACATGCTGAGGCAGACGGGCTTTGGGACCCCGCCGGACTTTTTCGACGTGCTGCTGCACATGGGCACGCTGGTGGCCGTGTTTGTGGCTTACTGGGCGGATATCAAGGCCATGTTCTTCGAGCTTTTTCATGGGATTGGAGACATTGCCCACCATTCTACGCCCACGCCGCTGCCTCCGGCCCGGCGGCTGATTTTCCTCATCATCGTGGGTACGCTGCCGCTGTTTTTGGTGCTGCCCTTCAAGGACAAGATCGAGGGGTTGTCGGGTAACATCTACTTTGTGGTGGTGGCCCTGCTGCTGACCGGCTGCCTGCTGTTTGCAAGCGACCGGGTGCGGAGGGGGCGCAAGTCCGAGCGCTCCGCCACGATGCTGGATGTACTTCTGGTGGGCGTGGGGCAGGCCATCGCCACCTGTCCGGGCATTTCCCGCTCCGGGACCACCATCACCGCCGGGTGCTTTGTGGGGTTTGAACGGAAATTTGCCGTGCGGTTCTCGTTTCTGCTGTCGATTCCCGCCGTGCTGGGTGCCAACATCCTGACGCTGAAAGACGCGGCGGAGGCCGGCATCGACTGGGGCGAGGTGCCGGTGTATCTGGCGGGTGTTCTGGTGGCCGCGCTGGTTGGATACGCCTGTATCCGGCTGCTGAAAATGATCGCGGATAAAGGAAAATTCGGTTGGTTTGCATACTACTGCTGGGCGGTAGGCTTTTTGACACTGGCTCTTGTCTTTATCAAGAATACAACGGCCTGATTAATATTTTTACATAAGAGCGAGTAGGGGAGGTACGACTGTGGCGAGCACCACGACCAAAAGAAGCGGAACGTCTAAAAAAAACACCGGTGGCCGAAGAAAGTCCGCTCCGCCGGCGAAAAGACCTGTTCGCAGGGAAGCGGGTGGAGTAGTCTGCCTTGTGCTGGCTCTATGCACGGCGGTGAGCTATTTCGGCGTTGATGCTGTTTTTATCGACTGGCTGGCCGTACTGTTAAAGGGCCTGTTCGGATATGGCTATTGGCTGGCGGCCCCCGCGCTGGCGCTGGCGGGGATTGTGCTGCTGTTTCACCACGGGTGGCCCGTAGCCCTCCGGGTGACTTGCACCCTGTTTCTGCCCCTTTTGTTCGGAACACTGGCCCACTTGGTTCTTCTCAAGGATGGATATGAGTTTACAAAAGGTATTTTGAAGACCCTGTGGACCTCCGGCGGCGGACTCAAGTCCGGCGGCGCGGTCTCCGGGCTGATGGCTGTCGGAGTTGTAACGGCTTTTTCACGAGTGGTCTCCATCATCATTTTTGCGGTGCTGCTTATCACGCTGACCATGGTTTCCCTCCATGTCACGCCCAGCGGACTGGCGGAGAGACATCGCAACCGTGTCCGGTATGAGCCGGAGCCGGAGAAAGCTCCGCGTCCCGCGATTCCGGCCGAAGCGCCCCGCAGCAGGGGTGATGCGCGCTCCACGATCGACATTCCACTGGACGGGGAACAAAGACCCGAGCCGGAGAAGAAGACCGGTCTGCTCAAGGGCTTTTTCCGCCAGAAATCCGACCAGCAGATCACCCCGGACCAGTTTTTGACAGAGGAGGCGGGGAAGTCCGCTCCGCCGCCGGTGCAGACTGCTCCACAGGAACCGCTTTCCATGCCCGCGCCGGTCTTTGCGCCGACGTCCAATTCTGCGGCGTCCCCGGCACCCCCGCCTGTTCCTGCGGCGGCGAAGCCAAAATCCGCCGCGGGCGAGGTTGCCGCTGCCACCGCCGAGGTCACGGCCCAGATCGAGGGCGCCATGGTGTCCGGTGAAAGCGATTATCAGTTCCCGCCCATCACATTGCTGAACGAAAACACCGCCGGTGATTTTACAGAGGCCGGGGCAGAGCTTCGGAACAACGCCCGCCGCCTCAGCGAGACGCTGAAGAGTTTTGGCGTGGAGGCCACGGCGGGAGAGGTGGTCCACGGGCCCACCGTTACCCGGTATGAATTTGTACTGGACCAGGGCGTGAAGCTCTCCAAGATCACAAATCTGGCGGACGATATCGCGCTGGCCCTCGGGGCTTCCGGCGTCCGCATTGCGCCCATCCCGGATAAAATTTCCGTTGTGGGCATTGAGGTGCCCAATAAACACGTGTCCTCCGTCCTGATCCGGGACGTGGTGGAGTCCAATACGTTCGCAAACCACAAATCCTCCGTGGCCTTTGCCGTGGGCAAGGATATCGGCGGACACTGCATTGTGGGAGATATCGGTAAGCTGCCCCACGTGCTGATCGCGGGCACCACCGGCTCCGGTAAGTCCGTTTGTACAAACTCCCTGATCGTCAGCCTGATGTACAAGTCAAGCCCCGATGAGGTGCGGTTTATCATGGTGGATCCGAAGATGGTGGAGCTGGCCCCATACAACGGCATTCCCCATCTGCTGATCCCCGTGGTGACGGACCCGAAGAAGGCCGCCGGGGCGCTCCAATGGGCCGTATACGAGATGATGAAGCGGTATAAGATATTCTCGGAGCACAACGTGAAGGACCTGAGAGGATACAATACTCTGGCGCGGACCGACGAGGAGCTGATGACCATGCCCTCCGTGGTGGTGGTCATCGACGAACTGGCGGATCTGATGCTGGTGGCCGCGAAAGAGGTGGAGGAATCTATTTGCCGCGTGGCTCAGATGGGCCGTGCTGCCGGGATGCATCTGGTCATTGCCACCCAGCGGCCCTCCTCCGATGTCATCACCGGTATCATGAAGGCGAATATTCCCAGCCGCATCGCTTTCGCGGTGGCATCCTCGCTGGAATCCCGCATTATTTTGGATACGCAGGGCGCGGAAAAGCTGGTGGGCCGGGGCGACATGCTGTATTTTCCGCTGGGTTCCGGTAAGCCCACCCGTGTGCAGGGCTGCTTCATCAGTCCTGAGGAAATCGAGCGGGTAGTGGAGTTTGCCAAGCAGACCGGCGAGGCCCACTACTCTGACGAGGTCATGCAGAAAATTGAGGAAAACGTCCAGGAGAAGGAGAAATCCGCGGGCGGCAAAGGCAATGCGTCGGAGCCGATCAGGGACGAGGCCGACGAGCTGTTGCCTGCTGCCGTGGACGTAGTGCTGGAAACCGGACAGGCCTCCGTCTCTATGCTACAGCGACGGCTGAAGCTGGGGTATTCCCGAGCCGCCCGTCTGGTGGATCAGATGGAGCAGCGTGGGATTGTGGGGCCGTTTGAGGGGTCCAAGCCCCGCCAGCTGCTGATTACAAAGGATAAGTGGCGGGAGCTGCAAATGGGCGGCCAGAACGCCGCCGTACCCGCGCCCGACGAGCCGCCTTTTAAGGAGGAGCCGCCGGAGGAAGAAGATTGACCGTGGAAACAGCTCGCCGGATGAAAAAAAGCCTTTTTCGTCCGGCGGGCTGTTAATCGTTGGAGAATTTATATAATTGAAATGCAAAATTTGAATAAGTCACTGTACAAATTGTCTTAACGGCGGGGAACGGCAGATGTCAGGAAAGTGTTGACAACCCGGGAAAAGACGCTTAGAATGGAAGTATAAGCCAGTTTGTACAGACAGTTTGCAAAATAAAAAGGAGGTATCCCGTCATGAAGTTTTCGAGTAAGATCGAAAAATGCGGTTTGTCCCCCATGCGGAAGTTCCACCCCTTTGCGGTGGCGGCCGAAGCCAAGGGACGTAAGATCTACCATCTGAATATCGGTCAACCCGATATTGAAACACCCGCTGCCTTTTTTGACGCGGTAAAGGACTTTAAGCAGCCCGTACTGGCGTATGCACCTTCTCCCGGTGTACCCGAGTTGGTGGAGGCTGTCCGCGGTTACTATGCCAAGCTGAACATCAAATTGGATTCTGGCGATATTCTGGCCGCTACCGGAGGCAGCGAAGCGCTGGAGATGGTCATGGAGTGCATTCTGGACGACGGGGACGAGATCCTGATTCCCGAGCCGTTCTATCCCAACTATAATACTTTCACCCGGGTCACCGGCGGCAAAATCCATCCGATTCCCACCACTCCGGAAGAGGGCTATCATTACGCCGACCGCAAAAAGATCGAGTCGGAGATCAATGAGCATACCCGTGCCATTATGGTTACCAACCCCGGCAACCCCACCGGCGTGGTCCTGACCCACGACGAGATGAAGCTGATCGTGGATATCGCTAAGGAGCATAATCTGTTTGTAATCGGCGACGAGGTATACCGCGAGTTCGTCTACGGCGGTGAGAAACTGGCCACCATGCTGGAATTTGAGGATGCGGCGGACAATGTCATTGTAATTGATTCCGTATCCAAGCGGTTTTCCGCGTGCGGTGCCCGAGTGGGTGTCCTGATTTCCCGCAACAAGGATCTGATGGCTCATGCCATGAAGTACTGTCAGGGCCGCCTTTGCTCCGCCACGCTGGATCAGATGGGCGCCGCCGCGCTGTACACCGTGGGTCCCGAATACTTTGCCGCCGTCCGCGACGAGTATAAGAAGCGTCGCGACACCTGCATGGCTGGTCTTAAGAAGATTCCCGGCGTGGTGTGTGAGTGCCCCAAGGGTGCGTTCTATATTATGGCAAAGTTGCCGGTAGACAACACTGATACATTCCAGAAGTGGCTGCTGGAGCATTTTGAAGACCACGGCGACACCGTCATGTTCGCCCCCGGCGAGGGCTTCTATGCCACTCCTGGCAAGGGCCGCGATGAGGTCCGTCTCGCCTACGTTTTGAAGCAGGCCGATCTGGAGCGCGCCATGGAGCTGCTGGCGCTTGGTATCAAGGCTTATAACGCTCGGTGATCGAAGCCGGAAAAGCCGGTACCACATATTTGCGGATTTCTCCGCACGAATCGGAAAATTTGAAAACCGGGAGAGGCGACTGCCTCTCCCGGTTTTATGATGTGCGAACGGATCAGATGCGTGCAACGCCGGTCCGCCGCGCCGCCTCCGCCACAGCTTTGGCAACCGTCGGACCCACCCGGGGGTCGAAAGCGGCGGGAATAATGTAGTCCTCATTCAGCTCATCATCGGAGATCAGGCCCGCCAGCGCCTGAGCGGCGGCTACCTTCATCTCCTCGTTGATATCGCTGGCCCGGACGTCGAACACGCCCCGGAAGATGCCGGGGAAGGCCAGAACGTTATTGATCTGGTTGGGATAGTCGCTGCGGCCGGTGGAGACCACCCGTGCCCCGGCGGACTTCGCCTCGTCGGGGAAAATCTCCGGTGTGGGGTTGGCGCAGGCAAACAGAATGGGGTCTTTTGCCATGGAGCGGACCATGTCCTGAGAGACACAGCCGGGAGCGGATACGCCGATAAACACATCCGCGCCCTGCATGGCATCCGGCAGGGAACCCTTCAGACCGCGGGGGTTTGTGACCTCCGCCATCTCTGTTTTGATCCAGTTCATGCCCGTCTCCCGGCCTTTATATACGATTCCCGTGCGGTCGCAGAGAGTCACGTCCCTCGCGCCTGCGGAGAGAAGAAGCTTTGTTATGGCTATGGCTGCGGCACCTGCGCCGTTGACGGTGATTTTGACGTTCTCCAGTTGCTTGTCCACCACCTTCAGCGCGTTTTGAAGACCTGCCAAAGTGATGACGGCCGTGCCGTGCTGATCGTCGTGGAAGATAGGGATGTCGCATTTTTCCTTCAGCTTCCGCTCGATCTCAAAGCACCGGGGAGCGGCAATATCCTCCAGGTTCACACCTCCAAAGCTGCCGGAGATCAGATAGATGGTGTTGACGATTTCGTCCACGTTCTTGCTCTTGATGCATAGCGGGAAAGCATCTACACCTCCAAAGGCCTTGAACAACACGCATTTTCCCTCCATCACGGGCATGCCTGCCTCCGGGCCGATGTCGCCCAGCCCCAGAACGGCGCTGCCGTCGGTGACCACCAGGCACAGGTTATGGCGGCGGGTCAGGTCGTAGCTCTTGTTTACATCCTTCTGAATTTCCAGACAGGGCTGCGCCACGCCGGGGGTATAGGCCAGACTCAGATCGTCCCTGGTGGACACCGGTACCGTGGCCACCACCTCGATTTTGCCCTTCCACTCCCCGTGCAGACGCAGGGACTCTTTTGCGTAATCCATGGTGCTTCCTCCTTACCGCGCCGCCGAATGGACGCGGGTATTTGACGTGTTTGATTTGCGGCGGCCCGCAGGGACGGGGGTCGCCGCCTTTGCGCAATGGCGCACGGCTTCCCGCTTTACGGATGGAACCTGCTGATATAGCATGTGCCATAAAAACGTTCTTGGGCTATTGTACCACAGGACCAGGGAGTGGGGCAATGTCTCTTTGCACGAAATCAGCGGATATCTCGGGCGGCCCATGACAGCTGGGAAAAAAGCAAAAAACTTTTAACGCGGCGGCACACCGCAGGTACCTTGACACAGAGGGGGAAAAAGCGGTTTCGTTTGGACGTTTTTCACAAAATTGACCTGAAAAATCTCTGAATTTTAAATAGTTTTGATGTAGTTTACAAATTTTCCATATTTTTTTAAGCAAAACCAAGAAAAACCCGGAGACCCCCTGAATGTCTTGACGAATAATTTTGACACGTATACAATAAGTGTGCAGAATGTACATGGACCGTGTACGATTCTGTGAAGCGCTAAATCATAAAAGTGAAAGAGGGGAAAATTCGTGTTAAAGGAAGAAAACAAATACCAACCTTATGTCCCGGCGGACAAAGTCATGCCCGAGTTTACTGTGGTATCAGTAGTTCTCGGCGCAATTTTGGCCGTTGTCTTTGGCGGTGCCAACGCGTATCTGGGACTGCGCGTGGGCATGACGGTTTCCGCTTCCATTCCGGCGGCGGTGCTGTCTATGGGAATTATCCGATTTATCCTCAAGCGTGACTCGATTCTGGAAAACAACATGGTCCAAACCATCGGCTCCGCTGGCGAGTCCGTGGCTGCGGGCGCGATCTTCACCCTTCCGGCTCTGTTCATGTGGGCCGACGATGGCGTGTGCGATGCGCCCTCCCTCCTTGAAATCGGCCTCATTGCTCTGGTGGGCGGCATTTTGGGTGTGCTGTTCATGGTGCCCCTGCGCTCCGCCCTGATCGTGAAGGAACATGGTACGCTGGCGTATCCCGAGGGGCAGGCCTGCGCCGAGGTTCTGATCGCCGGTGAGGAGGGCGGTGCGAAGGCGTCCACCGTGTTCGCGGGTCTTGGCATTGCGGCGGTGTACAAATTCATCGCCGACGGTCTGAAGGTGTTCCCCAGCGAGGTGGCCTATCAGATTCCCGGCTACAAGGGCGCGGGGATCGGCATGGACGTGCTGCCCGCTTTGGCCGGTGTGGGTTACATCTGCGGCGTCAAGGTCTCCTCGTATCTGTTCGCCGGCGGCGTGACGGCATGGTTTATCCTGATGCCGCTCATCGCCCTGTTCGGCGGTGATGTCGTTATGTTCCCGGCTGACAAGACGGTGAGCGCCCTACTGGTGGAGGGTGGCCCGGACGCCGTGTGGAGCAAGTTCATCCGCTACATCGGCGCCGGCGCAGTGCTGGCGGGCGGCATCATGAGCCTCATCAGCTCCATGCCCCTGATCGTGCGCACTTTTAAGGACGCCATCGGCGGATATGGCAAGAACGGCGCTTCCACCCTGCGCACGGAGCAGGACCTGTCCATGAAGTTCCTGATGATCGGCGTGGCCGTCATGGCCGTGGCCCTGTGGCTGATTCCCACGATTCCCCTGAACCTGTTTGGGGCCATTCTCGTGGTGATTTTCGGCTTCTTCTTCGCAACCGTTTCCTCCCGCATGGTGGGTTTGATCGGTTCTTCCAACAACCCCGTCTCCGGTATGGCGATTGCAACGCTGCTGATCTCCACCCTGCTGCTCAGGGCCACCGGTCAGGTCGGCCCTCAGGGCATGGTCGCGGCCATCACCATCGGCGGCGTCATCTGCGTTATCGCGGCGATTGCGGGCGATACCTCGCAGGATCTGAAGACCGGCTTCCTGGTGGGCGCGACTCCCAAAAAGCAGCAGATCGGCGAGATCATCGGCTGTATCGTCTCTGCCATCGCCATCGGCGCCATTATGTATCTGCTGAGTGCTGCCTGGGGCTACGGTAGCCATGAATTGCCTGCGCCTCAGGCAATGTTGATGAAGATGGTGGTGGAGGGCGTCATGGGCGGCAACCTGCCCTGGACGCTGGTGTTCACAGGTGTGTTCATTGCCATCGTGGTCAAGGTGTTGGGCATCCCTGTGCTGCCCTTCGCCATCGGCTTGTACCTGCCCATTTACCTGTCCACCCCCATCATGGCCGGCGGCCTGCTGCGGTGGTACATGGAGAAGCGCAAGTATACCAATGAGAAAGCCAAGAACGACGCGGTCCAGTCCGGTGTGCTCTACACCTCCGGCCTGATCGCGGGCGAGGGCATCGTGGGTATCCTTCTTGCGGTGTTCGCCGTGGCGCGCTTGGACGTGGATGTCTCCGGGGTGTTCAGCATCGGCAGAATCGGCGGTCTGGTCTGCTTCGCCGTCATCCTCTACACCATCTACGTCTATGCCAAGAGGGGTGTAAGGGCTGCGGAAAAGGCCGGCAAGTAAAGCAGGAGACAAAATACATCTTGAGAAAAACCCCACCGGGCTGTATACTTCACCGTATACAGCCCGATTTGGGCAAACAGGAGCGATGCGCATGGCAAAAACGAAATCGGAAAACTATCTGGATTACGTGCCTGTGACCAATCCCAAAAACAGTTGGGAGGAGAAGGACGGCATTGTCACCATCCATATGATCCACCGGGGCTTCTACGCGAAGGTCGCCCAGAAGTTTTTCCATGTTCCCCGGGTCAGCAACATTGATCTGGACGGATACGGCAGCTTCCTCTGGAAGCAGATCGACGGGAAGCGGACCGTGGGAGAGCTGGCGAAACAAATGAAGGCACAGTTCGGCAAAGAGGCCGAGCCGCTGTACGACCGGTTGGTGAAGTATGTCCAGATCCTGCGGAACAATGATTTCATTTTGTTCCGGGGAAGGGATAGGGCACGGCAATGAGCAAGGGTATGATCGCGCTGGGCATTGTCCTGTTTGCGATTGCCGGGGCCATTCTCTATGCGTGGGGACTGAAAAAGTCCATGACGCAGGGAGAGGAGCTCCAGCGGATGCTGCTGAACAAATGCGGCAGCAAGGTGATGCGGTATCTTAAAAAGAACGGGACAATCTCCGAAAGGGAGATGGCGTCTGTTGTGGCGGGCGTACAGGCAAGTCAATTTTGGTCCAAGCGCCGCGCAGCGGTGCAGGACCCGCGAAAGTTTACCAAACAGCTGACGGAGTTTCTTCTGACACAGCAGTATATTGAGTCTGCGGACAAGGGACGCTACCGCCTGAGACGGTGAACGAGTGATTGGAGCGAAAGGCTCGGAGTACGTTTAAGTGCATTTTAAAAGTGTGGTTTTCCCACCGTTGACGCGGTAGATGAAAGCCAGTGAAAAATATGAAAGGAATGGTTCTTTTATGGCAGTTTTGGATCAACTGGAGCCGAAGAAGGTTTTCCAATTCTTTGAGGAGATGTGCGCGATTCCGCATGGCTCCGGAAACACCAAGGCGGTCAGCGACTGGTGCGCGGACTTTGCAAAAAAGCGAGGCCTTGAATACCATCAGGATGCGACGAACAATATCATCATCATCAAGGAAGCCACCGCCGGATATGAGAAGGCGGATCCGGTTATTCTACAGGGCCATCTGGACATGGTCTGCGAAAAGGTCCCCGAGTGTGCCAAGGACATGACGAAGGAAGGGCTGGATCTGGATGTGGACGGCGATCTGGTTTTGGCGAAGGGCACCACTCTGGGCGGTGACGACGGCATTGCCGTGGCCATGGCCATGGCGGTTCTGGACGCAGATGATTTGGCCCATCCCCGGATTGAGGCGGTATTTACCGTGGACGAGGAGATCGGGATGCTGGGTGCGGTGGCGATGGATGTATCGCCGCTGAAGGGTCGCAAATTTCTGAATCTGGACTCCGAGGCTGAGGGCATCTTCACCGTCAGCTGCGCGGGAGGCAATATGACCAAGTGCACGCTCCCCGTCCGGCGGAGCGACTTTGCCGGCGCACCACTCACCGTTACGGTGAGCGGCTTGATCGGCGGGCACTCAGGACAGGAGATCGACAAGGGCAAGGGCAACTCCAATCTGCTGATGGGCCGCGCGCTGCTGGCCATTAGTCAGGTGACCGAGCTGCGATTGGTGGCGGTGAACGGCGGGTTGAAGGACAACGCCATTCCCCGGGAGACGACGGCTGCTGTGCTGGTTGCCGATGAGCAGAAGGCCCGCGATGCCGCGGAGCAGCTGGATGCGGCGCTGAGAAACGAGTACCGCGTCACGGACAAGGACGTGACTTTGACGGTGGCCTCCGGCAAGGTGGCCGATTCTCCCATGGACGCGGATTCCACCGCTCGCTGCCTGTGCTTCCTAAGCTGCGCCCCCAACGGTATACAGGCCATGAGCGCCGATATCGCCGGGCTGGTGCAGACCTCTTTGAACCTGGGTGTTCTCACGACCCAGGAGAATTTCATGGCGGCTTCGTTCTGCGTGCGCAGCAGCGTGGGCAGCCAGAAGGAAATGCTGAAGGCACGTCTGGCCTGCCTTGCCAGGCAGCTGGGAGGAAAGACGGAGGTCTCCGGCGAGTACGGCGCCTGGGAATACCGTGAGGAGTCCCCACTGCGGGATCTGATGGTGGAGGTTTACAAGGACCAGTATGGCAAGGCTCCGAAGATCGAGGCTATTCACGCGGGCGTGGAGTGCGGTTTGTTCTCCGGCAAGATGCCGGGGCTGGACTGCGTTTCCATCGGCCCGGACCTGACTGAGATTCATACCCCGCGGGAGCGGCTGAGCATCGCCTCTACGCAGCGGATGTGGAAATTCGTGGTGGAAGTGCTGAAGCGGTCCAGATAAGCAAAGCTTCTCAGCTAAAGAGACGACCGGCGGCTAACCGGTCGTCTCTTTATTTGTTCTTATTCTTTCGGCTTGGATTCGTCGGTGAAATCTGCATCCACCGCGTTTGTCTGAGCTTCGGCGTCCTTTGCTGCTTGCTTCACGGACTTGTTGACCTGCCCGGTGATCCAGATATCGGATACCCCGTCGTACAGCAGGAAAAAGCCGATAATCCGCACAATGGTGGACAGGACGGTGAAGGAGTAAAATACCAGAACCGCGCCCAGCGCCAGCGTCACAAGACCCAAAATCAGCGCCGCAGTCCAGCGTGGATGATTGGCCTGGTGCAGCGTGACGGCGTCCCCGAGATCACCTGCGCCGTGGATGCAGATGAGAATGCCGATCACCCGTGGTACCAGTACGGCCACAAGCTGAGGGCTGGCGATAATCCACACGCCCAGCGCCGCCAGAATAATGCCCAGCACCAGCATGCCGCCGGAATACAGGCTACCGTCCCGATGGCTGAGAAATAAAATCACGTCGATGACTCCACATATCAGCAAAACCGCGCCCAGCGCCAGGCACAGCATACTGGCCGAGGTGACGGGCCAGAGGATCAGCACAAGTCCCAGAACCGCGTAAATAACGGCGTTAACCAGTGAGTTTGTCTTAATGCTTTTAAAAAAACTATTCACTTCATTTCCTCCCAACCGCCCGGTAAAACCGGACAAGTGTATTTTGTAACGCCTCTTCATCTTACTCCAGATATTTGATATAGACCCGCACGGTCTCCTGAGACAGGCGGCTCATCAGGCCATAGGTGGAGAGCTGATCCAGCCCCAGCTGGAGCACCCGCTGGTCCCGGCTGCTCCGCAGAACCTTGAGGATGAGAGCGGTACCCGTCTCATACCCTAGAGCGTCCTTTACCCGCTGAACGAAGGAATCATCTGGGCCGGTACTGTAATGTCCGTCCGAACAAAGGCACGGCGGCAGTTTCCGCAGTTTCCACAGGTGTCCGCATGAGTCTGACCAAAGTAGCTTAAAATGTACCCCCGGAGGCAATCCGATTATAGTGGATCACGAACCCAACGTTGGATTTGTCGATGCCCATGCCGAAGGCGTTGGTGGCCGCCATGACGGTTTTCCGGTCGAACTGAAAGTCGTCCTGATTCCGCCGTCGCTCATCATCGGAGAGTCTGGCATGGTATCGGGTGGCGGGAATGCCGCGGCTGTTCAGCGCCTGGCATACCTGCTCTGCTTTGGCGCGGGTGGTGCAGTAGACGATGCCGCTTTTGCCGGTATGTTCCGCCACTAGGGAGATCAGGGTGGACAGCTTGTTTTTGGGACGGAGTACGTCGAAAAAGAGATTAGGCCGATCAAATCCTGTAACGGCGACAGCCGGGTTCCGAAGACTCAGCAGACGGACGATATCCGTTTGGACCTGGGCGGTAGCTGTGGCGGTAAATGCTGCCAGCACGGGCCGGCGGGGGAGACTCTCCACAAACTCCGCGATTTCCAGGTAGTTGGGCCGAAAATCCTGTCCCCACTGGGAAAGGCAGTGCACCTCATCCACCGCTATAAGAGAGATATCCGTTTCCCGCATCAGCGCCGCAAAGCCCTCTCCGGTCAGCCGCTCCGGGGCTGCGGACAAAGCTTGTAGGCGTGGTGGCGGATGCCCCGATATGCCTGCTGAAACTCCTCTGGCTCCATGGAGCTGTTGAGATACGCCGCGTCCACACCCGCCTCCCGCAGGGTGGACACATGATCCTCCATCAGGGAGATTAAAGGGGAGATCACACCGTGATTCCGGGCAGCAACAATGCGGGGACTTGATAGCACAGGGATTTTCCGCCGCCGGTAGGCATGATGCCCAGACAGTCCCGCCCGGCGAGGATGCCGTCAATCAAAAGCTCCTGCCCGGGGCGGAAGCAGCTGTGGCCGAGATACTGATTGAGAATTGTATACTTGTCCGCTTTTTCGTTCAAATCGTTCATGCCTCAGTGCAGTTCCGTGTATTTCGCCGCGTTTCCCCGCGCTTTCTCCACAGGGTATTTAACTGCATTCTTCGTGACCTTTTCGTTTACGATCTCGTCCAGGTCCAGTCCGCAGACATCCGCCATCAAAATGCAGCAGCTCAGTACGTCTGCCAGCTCCTCACGGAGCTTATCTGCTTTGTCTCGACACTCCAGGTCTGCACCGCTCCACTGAAAAATCTCCAGCAGCTCCGCGGCCTCCAGATTCAGGGAGATGGCCAGATCCTTGGGCGTATGGAACTGCCGCCAATCCCGGTCGTCCCGGAATTTTAAAACCCGCCGGATCGTTTCGTCTTTCAGCATATCCGTCCCCCCTATGCCCGGATGGCCCATCGCAGCTTGGTGGACCGCGCCCGGGGATTTCGGAAGCACTCCTCCGCGGAGGGGCGGGTGACCTCCTCGGCAACCGCGCTGTAAATTCCCTCCCGCAGATGCTGGCGGAATGCCTTTTTCACCAGCCGGTCCTCGCCGGAATGAAAGGTCAGCACGGCGGCTCGTCCGCCGGGCTTCAAAACGCCGGGTAGCTTTTCAAGAAAGCTATACAGCGATTCAAACTCGCTGTTCACATCGATGCGCAGCGCCTGAAACGTCCGCTGGCAAGATTTTTTCACCGTTTCCTTTCGCTCTCCGGCGGGAAGAAAGGAGAGCGTCCCCTCGATGATTCCGGCCAGCTGCTTAGTGGTGTCCACCGTCCCGCCCTGCCGGAGAACCTCCCAAATGGCCCGGGCGATGCGGTCGGCGTACGGTTCGTCGGAGTTTTCCGCCAGCATGGCGGAAAGCTCCTCCTCGTCCAGTTCCCGCAGGCGCTCCGCGGCGGTGACGCCGGAAGTCGGGTCCAGCCGCAGGTCCAACGGGCCGTCGTATTTGAATGTAAAGCCCCGCGCCGGATCGTCGATCTGCATGGAGGAGACGCCCAGGTCCGCAAGAACAAAGTCGAAGAAAACGCCGGGGGCTACCTGATCCAGTTGAGCAAAATTCATCCGGCGGATGGTGAGAATATCCGGCCCATAATCCGCGGCTTCCAGTCGGGCGCGGGTCTTTTCGGACTCGATGGGGTCCACGTCGGTGGCATACAAATGCCCCTGCCCATGGAGTTTCTCCAACATTTTGCGGGTATGCCCCCCGTAGCCCAAAGTCGCGTCAAGGCCGGTCTGCCCAGGTCGGATATCCAAAAAGTCCAGAATCTCCTCCACCATGATAGGAACGTGCATCCCGGCGGGCGTTTTTCCACTCTGGAGCACTTTTTTCACGTCTGCGCGGTATTTCTCTGGGTCCAGCTCCTTGTACTTTTCCCGGAAGCTCCGGGGGTGGGTGCCCTGATAGCGCACGCGGCGCCTGTGTTCCTGCTCCATGACGTCAACTCCTTGTCCGGTCTTTCGGCCGTGGGATTCCCGCCGCCTAAGGCTGTGTACACATTTTGCGCAGCGGCCTGAAATCAGGACGCCTGCGCGCGGTGCGGCGATTTCCGCTAAGATGGATGCTCTGCGGATATCATAATAGCACAAACTCAAATAAATGAGAAGAGCAAACTGTGGCCCGATGCGGTAGCAGTGGGGAAAAAAGGCGGGACCCGGCCAACTTGGCCGGGTCCCGGGTCTGTAATAATGCATGAAGGCAGTCTCCGCAGGGAGAGGAGAACGAATCCCTCGCTCCGACGTAGCCCGTCGGCCCATTTCTCCGAAAAGACGATGGCGGGATCCAGAAAACTGCTTTCTCTCCGTCCGCTGCGGCGCTATAAAATGTCAGTCATCCAGCGGCTTCATGGTGGGGAACAGAATCACGTCCCGAATAGTATCGGAATTGGTCAGCATCATGGCAACCCGATCCACGCCGATGCCCATGCCGCCGGTGGGGGGCATACCGTATTCCATGGCCGTGAGGAAATCCTCGTCCAGCATCTCCGCCTCGTCGTCGCCCCGTTCCCGCAGTTCTGCCTGCTTTTCAAAGCGCCGGCGCTGGTCAATGGGATCGTTCAGCTCGGAATAGGCGTTGCCCATCTCGCTGTGGTAGATGAAAAACTCAAACCGCTCGGTAAGACGGGGGTCCTGAGGGCTGCGCTTCGTCAGCGGAGAGACCTCCACGGGGTACATGGTGATAAAGGTGGGCTGGATCAAATGATCCTCCACCCGCTGGTCAAAGCACTGGTACAGGGCGTTGCCCCAGGTTTTCTCGGCGCTGTCCGCCAACTCCACGCCCTTGGCTTTCGCGGCGGCAACGGCCTCTACGTCGTCGGAGATGGTGCCGAAATCAATGCCCACGTATTGCTTCACCGCTTCGATCATGGTCAGGCGGGGCCAGCCGGGGGCCAGATCGATCTTTTCACCCATCCACTCGACTTCATAAGTGCCCAGAATCTCCTTTGCAGCAGAGGAGATCAGTCCCTCGGCCACGTCCATCATCCCGTGGAAATCGGTATAGGCCTGATAGAGCTCCACGCTGGTGAATTCCGGATTGTGTCTGGGGTCCATACCCTCGTTGCGGAAGATGCGGCCGATCTCATAGACCCGGTCCATTCCGCCCACGATCAGCCGCTTCAGCGGGAGCTCCGTGGCGATGCGCATGTACATATCGATGTCCAGCGTATTGTGATGGGTCACAAAGGGGCGGGCGGATGCGCCGCCGGAAATGGTATTCAGGACGGGGGTTTCCACCTCAATATAGCCAAGATCGTCAAGAAAGTTCCGTATGTGCTTGATAAGCCTGGACCGGACCACAAAAGCCCGCTTGACCTCCGGATTCACAATAAGATCCACATACCGCTGGCGGTAGCGCAGCTCACGGTCTGTAAGCCCATGGAACTTCTCCGGCAGGGGCAACAGGGCCTTAGACAAAAGCACGATGTCCTTGGCCCGGACGCTCATCTCGCCCCGCTGGGTGCGAAACACCTCGCCATCCACGCCCACGATATCGCCGATGTCGTATTTCTTGAATTTTTTATAGGTATTCTCGTCCATCTCGTCCTGCCGGGCGTAGAGTTGGATGCGGCCGTCCCGGTCCTGCAGATCGCAGAAGCTGACCTTGCCCATGCCCCGCTTGCTCATGAGGCGGCCCGCGATCTTCACAGGCTTGCCCTCCATGGCGTCAAAATTGGACTTGATCTGCTCGCTGGTGGCATCCCAGTCGAATCGGGTATGCCGGAACGGATCCTCGTCTGCGGCCTGGAGCGCCGCCAGCTTCTCCCGGCGAATCCGGGTCTGCTCACTCAGATCCTGCTCGGGCTGCTGGTTTATCTTCTGTTCAGCCATGTCGTTCTCCTTACCACTCGATTTTCTGCACAATATAGGTGATGCTTCCACTGGGAGCATCCACGGTGACGGTCTGTCCCTCCTTCGCGCCCATGAGCGCTTTTCCAAAAGGGGATTCCTCGGAGATAATGCCGTTCATGGGATCGGACTCCTGAGAGCCGACGATCTTATAGGATACCGGCAGAACATTGCCCTTCTTATCCGCCACAGTGACTGTGCAGCCGATGGTGACGGCGTCGTTGTCCGCTACGTTCTCGTCCACCACTACGGCGTGCTGAAGAATTTCCTCCAGTTCCACAATACGGGAGTACAGCTTGCCCTGTTCGTTTTTGGCCTCGTCATATTCACTGTTCTCGCTGAGGTCGCCGAAGCCGCGGGCGATTTTGATTTGCTCCGCCACCTCGTCGCTGCGAGTGGTTTTCAGATAATTCAGTTCCTTTTGCAGCTCGTCAAGGCGGGCTTGGCTCATTCTGTATTCGTTGCTCATCCGTACAAGTCCTTTCTGCTATCCTATATTTTCCTTATGGGTGTCCATAAGAACTCCAGCTTAGTCATGACATAATATTATAGATTTTCCCATGCGCAATGTCAAGCAGTTCCGTCGGAAACCCCAGTTGAATAAATAGCCGGCGACTGGAGTTTTGAGAGGATTCGCCCATATCTGGTTATGGATAAAGCATAAAATGAAAACTGATATTTTAAAAAAGTAAAAATAAGATAAAAGCTGGATGAAGGGCCGAATTTAATGGATTTTGCAGTAGGGGAGGCTGTCACGATGGCAGCCTCCCCGTTTGTATATTTCTGCCGACGGTTCTTAAAAACCGCGGGACTTTTCTGAAAACAGGGGCCGCCGATACGGATGCGCACCGCGGATTACTCCCTGCAGTTCCCGAAGGCACACCACCAGCAGTCCCGTGGCAGGGGGAGCCAGCCAGAGATTGCCCCTGCTTTCATACATCAGCCAGACGAGCCCAACACACAGGAGTGCTGCGCATACGAAACCGACAAGCCGCGCCGTCTGTTCTCCCGCCGCGGGACCGAAGCGCCATGTGACCAGTAGCTCCAGCGCCTGCCCGCCGTCCAGCGGGCGGATAGGAAGAAGGTTGAAGGCTCCTAGCGCCAAGTGTGTGCCTGCTGCGGCGTAGAGTTCCGGAATAGCACGGGCCGGCACGATCAGCGCGGCGGCGCACAGCAGGTTCGTCATCGGCCCCGCAAGCAGCGCCAGCAGTTCCGCTCCGTAACTCAGCCCGCTCCGCTCCGACTTCATCACCGCGCCCAGCGTGCCGAGCCTCACGCCCTGCACCGGCGCACCGCACAGCCGCAGAACGGCGAAGTGTCCCAATTCATGCAAAATTACTGCAAATAGAATCAGTGCCAGTGGCTTAAGCCCACTTTCCAGCGCAAACCAGGCCGATAGCAGCAGAAATCCGCCGGAGACGTGAACCGGGACGTCAGGACAGTGAGACATAGTAGATGGGGTCCAAGTAGGTGTCTCCGAAGTGAATCTCAAAGTGCAGGTGCGGCCCTGTGGCCTCTCCGGTCTGCCCCACCTCCCCAATTTTCTGCCCCTCCTTTACCGCACTTCCGGAGGAGACGGTAATCCGGCAGCAATGGGCGTACAGCGTGGAAAAGCCGCCGCTGTGTGCCACGATGGCATATTTGCCGTAGCTGCTGCTTTCCCCCACCGTCGTCACCGTGCCATCGGCAAAGCAGTCAATATCCGTTCCCTCGTCGGCGGCGATGTCCAGGCCGTAATGGAACTTTTCATCACCTTCGATGGGGTGCTCCCGGTAACCAAAATCCGATGATATGGTCCCCATCACCGGCGTACAGTAATCAAAGCCCAATACTTTTTGCTCCATGCTTACGTTTTCTGGCAAGGTTCGGTTGGAATATAAAATGTAGGAGAGCTTTTGCGCGCTGCCTGTTTCCGATTGTGGCTCCGACTCCGATTCCGTTTTCTCTTCAGCGGGAGAAGCCTCGGTTGCAGTTTTCGACTCCGGCATATCCTGCATGGGCGGAGCCGTCAGCCAACCGTCGCTATCTTTCAGAAAGCTGCAAATTACAAGATTTCCGGTGGTGGGTTCAGCCGCATTGTCGATTGCACCGGTAGGAACCGCTGCGGCGTCCTCTGGATGAAACACGGACTGATACAGGTCTTCCCATCCGCCGTCCTTATCACCGGCAAACATACGGCCCACGGCGGAGAATACCTCTGTTACATCTACGCTGCGTTCCAGTGCGCCGCCCACATGCTGGCTGAGCCACTGAACCCGGGCGGGCAGCAGCAACTTTACTGCCACCAGCAGCACAAAAACCGTGCCGCAGACCAGAAACTGGGCCAGCCGCCGTTTTTCCACCCCGGATAATGGAGCCGAAGTTTTTCGTTTTCCCGTTCGATACCCTGTCCGATTGCTGTACATTTGGCTGATCTTCTGTCCGGCCTGCCGCGACGTCATTTGTCCCGCCTCCCCTCACGTTTTTCCACTCTATGCGCATTTTGCGGGAAGTATGAACGATTTTGCTTGACAAAAGGACGAATTTTTCCTATAATACAATTTGTTGCATCAAAGTGTGACGAGGCTTGGCGGCGCATATAGGTTGGGAGCAAAGACCTTTCCATTCAAAGGCTTTTTCACAATTTCTGTCGCGTTTTACAATACGGGCGAAAGCGGCGTCCCGCGCCGCGTCCTTTTTTCCAATCGTCTTCGAAAGATGATCACAAAATCTCTGGACCGAGAGATCTTTTGAATCTGAAAATTGAATATCCGGGTGTAGCGCAGTTGGTAGCGCGCATGGTTCGGGACCATGAGGCCGTGGGTTCAAATCCCGCCACTCGGACCAAAAAGAACCGTTGAAGCTCTAAGGCTACAGCGGTTCTTTTGCTTTAACAGTACACACTAAGGTACACACTATGCCTTTTTTTCGATAATTTTCTTAATGGCATTATTACTATAAGACGCGATACGGTCTAAGTCACCAGCTTTTGTGTGACCATAAACCCCCTCGGTATCCATATTAGCCGAATGCCCAAGTGCTTGCTTTTTCAGGCCGTCCGGCATCTCGTCGTTAATACTGACATACGTGTGCCGCAACTCATACGGAGTTATCTTAGACATATTATTGTACTCACAATAACGATTCCATGCTTTCCTAAAATGTTTTTGCCGTGTAAAGCCTGCATCGGTATCAGCAAACACAAATTTTGATAGGATACCTTCCTGGTTTAGCATCGCGCGCTGCACATCTAATTCAATCTTAGCCATCCCCTTAATTGACAGGGGGCGTTGAGCATTTTCATTTTTTCCCGGTGTGATGTCGCCATCGTCATTCACTGCACGATGGATTGTCAGCCGATCTCCTGTGATATCTCCCCACTGGAGTCCAAGAAGTTCCCCAGGACGTAGGCCGGTTAAGACAGAAAACCGATAAGCGTGAATATACCTGTCTTCACATACTTTCATATGCCATGTTGTCTGACTGCTTGAAAAGAGCTTTTTCAGATCTTCCGGTTGGGCGATCTGTTTCTTTCCACGTTTGGCGTTACGGGGTATTTCAAGTCCTTCTGGGAAAAGAGACGTTGCTTTAGACTTACGGCAGAATTTCATGATAGAACTGATTGTGGCCCGAATATTTGACAGCGTTTTATGAGACAGACCGGAGGCAAAAGCAAAATCGATTACAGTCTGAAGATCGTTTTCAGTAATACGCCCAATCTTCTTCTTACCAACGACAGGTTTTATATAGGCGCGGATATAAAACTCGATCTGCTCATAATTGGCCTTAGAGGTTGTTGCTTTTTTGTGCTCATAAAATTTGTCAAGGAAGACCTCAAATTTCGTCCCGTCCCCGACTAATCGCTGTTCCAACCATGTGTCAGCTTTTTTCTCAGCGGCGATCTTTCCTTTCTTCCCGGGAGTGGAACTGGTGAATGTCTTTCGTTCCCCCTCGGATTGAACGTTAATTTGCCAGCGGCTGCGTTTTTCTACCCAAATAGCTTCATTTTGTCTTTCACTCATTGTAGTTTACCCCAATCTTTGGTAAGATTAAAGGGTGATATGGCCGTCAAACCTATCACCCTCATAGACCGCACTCTGGTGTCAGCGCACCGGGGGCGGTTTTGCTATTTATTCCCGGTATGTGGCAAAAACTCCATGCAGAATTTAAGAAGCTCCTTTGCATCCTGCTCCACCAGCGCGTCGATCATGGCATCCCGCTTGCCCGTATCTTGCTCACAAATGATGATTTCAGCTTCGGTAGATAGCATTTCAGTCTCCTATTCAATATAGTAGCATTGGGGAAGTTAATTAAATTCAAATGTTTGCGTTACCATCGGCGGATTATTAAATAAGCTTAAAAACTCCGTGACCTCAACGTCAAATGAATCTTTATTATCCTGCAAAGTATATGCTTTCTGCACGGAAAAAGATGTTCCAGGCTTAATATTTTTCGTGGCCGAAGAGGAGTCGTAGTCGACAGACAGAAATGCGGAATCACATTCAACTCCATTTTGAAAGACCTGCGTATTGAAGATGCTTTCAAAATTTGTTGCATTCGCGCTGTTGTTCGTCCAGTTATATGTGACAATGGCCACGGGATTCCCATCATAGTCGTGTGCAATGTCGCAATTGTCATCAATTGAAACAGAATAGTTCCCAAGCACGCCGCTGCCATATTGGGGAGTAGGGGATGTTACACTGATAAAGTTTGATGTGAGGATGTTTCCGAGGTCGTCGTTAACAGAGTCAATGAGCCATGCGCCATCCACTTTTTTACAGCTAATGTCAACCGTGCTTTCGACATAGGTGTCAGCGGCGGATTCACGGTATTTCTGGATTGCATCTGTAAACATGGCGTTTTGCTGTTCATCCGTCAACTCCGTCCCAGAAAGGACACTCGACAGGCCCTGAGTCAGCACATCCTTAACAACAGAAGAGAGAAGATCGGAACTGTCAATATATTTAAAGTGAACCGTCACAACGGCAGATTCGCCGGTTACTTCGGTAGACTTGATCTCATAAGACATTTTCAATAGACATTCTTTTAGGTAGTCAAGAAAATACTGCTCGGTTTCATCTTCTGCGTCAAGCTTTGATACATCGCCTGCATTATCTGAAGCTATGTAGGAAGACATCTTTTCAAAGTCGGATTTTTTTGCCGCATTGAGAAAGCTGGAGACCGTGTGCTGCGGACTGGGAAAAGGAAGGTATTGCTTCAAATTGGGCGGGCCGAAAAGTAACACGGCAACTAATAAGAAAACACATGTTATAGATATGCTTAAAGCTCGCTTCACTTTTCTTTTCCTCCAATCTATTTTTGACACAAAACAAAGGGTTTCGCCCAGATATTAACAATGTTATAATAAGTCATGCGCAAATAAGGTATAGCCGCGGAAACCGGGAAGGAGTCCACGTACCATGACAAGAGCAGAAGTTAAGGAATACATAGATAAATTATCCTTAGAGCAGCAGACTATTTTTCTTGATTGGATAAAAGCCATTTTAGAAATGCCCCTGCCTGATCAAGCTGATCTTGATTCATGTGATTAATATAATTAATAAGCAATTCTTTTTTATTCCCCTCGTCGGAAACGGCGGGGGGATTTTCTATGCCGTTATCGTCCGTTCCACCAAGCAAATATGAAATAGGAACATCAAAATATGTCGCCACTTTTTTCAAAACCTCTGGCCTTGGAGTTGACCCTTTTTTCCATTGAGCGACATTGGACGTTCTTAAGCCAAGTTCAACCGCAACAGGAGATGGCTTTTTGCCGTCGCGCTTGCAAAGCGAGATAAAAACATCATAAAACACAAAAAGGTTCCTCCAATATTGTGCAATTACATAAAACTCATAAAAATGACTCGATCCTCTTTACAAAGTCATAATTATGAGTTATTATGATTGCAGCTACAAAATGAGTACAACAAAGCGGCCACCCGTAAAAGGTAGCTTTTGCAATGTATCTGACACCTACATAGTAACTTTGTTTTCTCGTTTTGTCAATGATTTTATCTCATAATTGTGAGGTAAGGAGGTGCAAAATGAGTTTTTTGTCCCAGCGAAAAAAGTCCGGGCTTTCCCAGGATGCAGTTGCGGAAAAAGTTGGAGTGAACCAATCCGCCGTATGCCTTTGGGAAACCGGAAAAACAGCCCCACGCGCGGCCGTACTCGTCAAACTCGCAAAGCTATACGACTGCACGGTGGACGAGCTACTTAGGCCCGATGGAACCGAAAGCGCATAACACAGAAGGAAGGAGGATCGCTTTGCAATGTACCGATATTTAGCAGGCCGCTTACGCCAATTAGGTATGCGGCAATGTGACCTTGGTAAAGAGCTTGGAATCAAGGCCCCGGCAGTGAGCCAGCGTTTCACGGGCCGTACCCCATGGAGCATTGACGAGATGTACAAATGTCTAGACATTTGCCAGGCCAAACCGGAGGAACTACACATCTATTTTCCAAAAGGCGGAATGTCTGCGTAAGCCTTCTTTTGGAGCAACAGGAAAACGCCGTGTAAACACGCGGCTGCATAGGAAAGGAGACGCACCATGAAAACGAATGTCAAAGAATTAAAGCAGGAAATGCGTACAGTGATTGTTAACAGCGGAGCATCCTTTACAACCGCTATCACCGCAGTTCAATGCCTCGCATACGATTTGCGGAATGAAGAGAAAAACTTTCTGGACAGTGTCGATGCCCAGAAAGTTCTCTCCCTTAATGCCGCCCAACACCAAAATCAGGGCAATTGCTGTCATACGCCGAGTGAAGATCATCAATAATGTCATACAGTTTATGGAGCATTTTACTGTAATCCATATGCGCGACATCTTCACGGGCCACCAATATCTGGACCGCTAAAGCGCCGAGGCTGTCTCGAAGAACGATTTTTGATGATCTCAATGCGTGATCGTTTTGTTCGAAAAAATCCGCGGTCAATTCATCCACAATAACACCTCCTTTTGTCGCCATATTTTACCACCCGCACAGCGAAAGGACAAGCAATCAGAGAGGACAAATCAATGGTCAAAATCAAACTGACTCTGGAGATCAATGCCCCGGATGAAGGAAGGATCAAGATATTCAAAAAGCTAGATCGTATCAAATCCGATCTGGCGGAATCCGGGTGGAAAGTCCGGGCGCTGGGCATGAAGATCAGTCCAGAGGCGGAAAAGTCATGATGTACCCCAAAAGCGTATCCGCCAGAAGTGGAAAAATCAAGACAAAGAAAGCAAAGGTAAATATCCCGTATGTGTGCTGGCAATGCGGCCGGAACGGCTGTGCGGACCCGCTGGACAAGCACCATCTTTTCGGCGGCCCCTTTCGCGCGAAGTCGGAGCAATACGGGTTGTGGGTCTATCTGTGCCATGACCGCTGCCACGAAAACGGGCCCGATGCAGCGCACCAGAACCCGGAGACCATGCAGAAGCTCCACGAGCATGGCCAGAGAAAGGCCATGGAAGAAAACGGCTGGACGACAGAGGACTTTATCCGGGAGTTCGGAAAAAATTATGTGTGAGGGGGATAAGCCTCTGAAGTTTATGAAGAGCAACCCATGGTGGAATAAAAGGAGATTGATAAACCTGAACATTCATGAAGCGGTGGCGGCTACAACGCCACAGAAACCGTATATCACACGCACTGCATGGAACTGCATCACGGAAAATCCGTGTAGCGCAGCTGCAAAAATACAGCCTACCGATTCGCCCAACCATTGTATCTTAGAGAGCGTATTTGAAAATGGAAGTCAAGCGAATTGGAGTCCATCGGCAGAGGACTTGGAGGCAGACGATTGGAGACTATCCACCTGAAATCATTGCATTAATTGATGCAGTCGTAACACCCTCTGCTATCTTGCCAATAGTTTTTAGTCCAAAACTTCCGATTTCGCCGGCAATAGTAGTTGTTTTCTTCCACACTGTTTCTGGCCTGATCTTTTCTAAAAACTCATGCCCTTCATAGGTGATGTAATTTACACAGCAGCTACTAAGTGTGCCGCCGCCCCAGTGAACCGACATATCTATAAATCCAGCCTCGTCCATTTTTGACAGTGTGTAGTAAATCACTTCTTGTGGATATGTTGCAAGGCTACTACAGATTGCTGGAAACCAGACGCCAACAAATTCAACATCCCCATCATCATTCGTTATTACGTATGGTAAAGATTCAAGCAGTAAAAGCGTGTCTCTGACACATTCGTGATTTAATTTCATGGCTGCACTCCCTTTCACCCATATTTTACCATCGTTGCGGCGGAAGGACAAGCAGTACAGGAGGGAAGAAATACCAATGAGCCGGAAAAGGAAAATTCATCACAAGGGGAAGCAGCGGATGTGGGAGATTTCATTTCGGGAAAAGTCACCGAACGGAGCAATACTTCAAATCAAAAAATTTGAACTCAGAAGAAGGGAAAAATACCAATGAGCCAGAGAAAAGAAAAGTACGCCCGGTCGATGGAGCGCCATATCAGCCATCTGGAAATCTGCGATGCCCGCCATGATTCCAGGGAAGCCTGCTTCGAGCACACTCTGAATACCATCCAGGCGCAGGACGCCGCCGATTATGCCGCCAAGATCCGAAAGTCACGGGAGAATGTGCGGCGGACCATAACTGAAACACGGAAATGGCGCCGCTGCACATGGCTGGCCGTCATTGCGCTGATGTTGTGCGCGGTGCTATGCCTGACGATCAAGGTCAAGGCGGACGCGGTGCAGCCTGATACGGGGATTCCCGTCATGCCGGTGGAGAACGCCCCGGTCCAGGAGGACTACGAAAACGCCCACATTGAAGCTGCACTGCTGGCCAAGGCCCACAAGATCGAAAACTGCACGGTCACGCATTATGCTGCCTGCGTAGAGTGCTGCGGAAAAGCTGACGGCATTACCAAGAGCGGCGTCAAGGCCACACCCTACGTCACCGTGGCAGTTGACCCCGAGATAATCCCACTGGGCAGTGACGTGTTGGTGGATTACGGAGATGGAGATATCCAGTATTACCGAGCAGACGATATCGGTGAAGCGGTAAAGGGTGCACACATCGATCTGTGCGTCCAGAGCTATGCCGAGGCGGTGCAGCTGGGCGTAACGACGGCCACGGTGTATTGGATGGCACCGGTGGAGGCGATCCTGTGAGCATGATTGATGGAGACCCCTTTGACAGCGGCACATCGAAATATCACTCGCCAACGGACATCTATGATGCGCTGCAAGAAATGGCATCAGGAGAGGAGATCGGGATTCTATCCGAAATGTTTGCGGATGTCAGCTGGGAGAATCAGGACTACTACTACACTGACAATGGCAATAAGCTCATTGAACGGTGGGAGAAAACGACCGATTACGGCGATAAGATGTGGCTCATGGACGTGGCTGCCTGGCAGCTTGACGACGAGGACGCCAACGATTGGATGTATCAAATCCTGTGCAACGACGAGCTCGCGAAGCGGATAGGATTCAAAAAGCTGTTTATTGATAACGTTCTGGGAGGTATGAGCAGCCAGTACAAGGACGCCGCCGAGGCGTTTGAGGACGAACTGGGGGATCTGGATCGAAATGATTTTTATGCAAACTCCAAGGCACTTGAGACTGCCCTGGCATCAATCGGCTGGCGTATTATGGTGAATCCCTACGGGAAACTCTGCTCAGCTGTATACGCAAAGCTTAAAGGCCTGCGGTTGGAAGAAGAACGACAGTTGGTATCTGATAGCCGAGCCATGCTTACTGCCTACGATGATTTTATGTTCGGGCTTAAATCCAACCAGTATCTATACAACCAGCAGGAGACCATGTATCAGCGCCGCGTTGCAGAGCTTCAAGCCAAGTATGAGACCGTCGTTAAGGCGCTGCTTGCGTCAGCACAAGCGCAGGGCATTGTACTTCGATTGCCGGATACGCCGTTACAACTTGATACTTTGGATGTAAGCAGGGCGGAGGTGGACAAGTCATGAAGCCCCGTTACCGTATCTGCGCCCGCTGCCGCCACCGCTGGAATGTGTCCAGAAAGGCACCGAGCCCGCACAAATACATCTGCCCCGTGTGCACACATAAAGAGAGCCGCCCCCGGTGTGCAAGACCGGAGGCGGCAAGAAAAAGAGAATAGAGGTATCACGGCCATTATCGGCCAGAAAGTGAGATTTGTCAATATGAAATCATGCGAAAAGTTCCGCCGCAAGAGATTGGCGGCTCACATTGAAATATGACCGTTATGTTGTTCAAAAAAACAGGAGGAATTTACATATGAGTATCACAAGGAAAATTGCCCGCCGGATGGCAAAAGCCCAGATGAAGAAAGACGGAATCCAGCATCCCTGCCGCCAGTACAACAAGCCCGGAACCATCGCTTTTGGCCATGCAGGCGCGGGCAAGACCAGCTATTTCGCCGCGCACTGGAGGGAGGCGACGGCAAGGCGTCAGGCGGAACTGCCACGCACTCGGAAAAGGAAGCCGCCGCATCGGGCAACATCTTGCTCCGGCATTATCCAGAGCGACTGTCAGCAAAAATGAAATTGACGGAGCGGGATCTGGAGGTTCAGGCGGCGATCCGGTATCAGGAAAATCTGAAACAATCTCAGGAGGGATACCGCAGGACACGCAAAGAGCGGTGGAGCTTTCCTATTGAGGTGCGCGTCCGGCACCCGCTGATCGGGGAAGTCATTGTGCCGGGAGCTTCCAGATACGCCGCGATTCTGTGCGCGTGCGAGCGGTGCCACCGGAAATATACGGAGCTTCACGGCGCGGAGGTGGAGGCACTGTAAAAGGAGAAAAGGAAAAGCGGATTTTTCATGGTGTCGTCAGAGAGATCTGCTTTTCTTGAACTAAATGGAGGTGTGAACGCAATGAAGGATTTAGCGGTCAAGAAACTGGAAACGGAGTTTTCCAAGGGGGCGTATGACAGATATGCCGCCATCATGAAGCAGGGGGTAAAAGACGCACTGATCGGCTTCTGCAAACAGGACGCGGAGTTCGCCCAGGCCATTTATCAGGGCGGCAGCTTTGAGGACTGCATGAAGACGGTGGCGAAGAACTGCGGGACAGGGATCTCTGATTTGGAGGCATACCGGCGGGCGGTGAGATTCTATTTTCCCGGTGCCGATATCAAGTTTCACATGACGGTCAACCTCTGCGCCAGCGTGGAAGAGCCGGAGGAAACGGCGGAGAAACCCGGTTCCATGCTGCTGGATCTGACGGAGTTTCTGTGAGGCGCGGAGATGGGATATGAGCACAAAGGAACGCAGCCGATGAAGATTGCTGTGCAAGAGGGCAAGGAAAAGGCCTTTGATGAATTCCCCGGACTGAAGCAGGAAGAGCTGGACACCGTGAATGATTACTACGACCACTACCTTTTCTATGAGAAATCCGGGAATGGTCGGAAGTTCTGGAGCAGCTGCTGCCACCAGAAGGAACGATTTTTGAGCATGACCACCGAGCAGGAAATTACACCCGCTGTCCGGGACGCACTTTGGGGCCGTCACGGACTTGTGACCTCATGCCCATTCTGCGGGAAGACCGTGGAACTGAAGGCAAAGGGCACCGCAAAAAATTGTAAAGGTCTGGAGACCTACATACCGGTGATTTTTCTCAGCACGGCGGACAATGGAGAGACGATCTATGCACAGGCCTATTGGACCAACAAGGACTATGACCATAACTGGGCAACGGAGCCGCTGTATATGGCAACTTACGTCTACCGCTTCCGGCGGGGAGAGGCGGTGCAATGGGAACACGGCTCTTACGGAGGTGCCTGGTACAAGCAGGTAAATGGATTTTTCAAGGAACCCTTCCGAAGCGGCAGCTATCTCTTTATACACTACGACGATTATCAGGTGATCGGGCTGGAGAGCTTGAAAAAAAGTTTTTTAAAGTACATTAACTTTACAGTGTGCAGAAACAGACGAGAGTCTGGATGGTGGAACCTGATGCGCTTTCTGTCCATGGCGGCGCAGTATCCGGAGAATGTGGAGATGCTGCAAAAAGCCGGAATGACGGACGTACTGGACGACTGGACCCGGAGACAGAAGAAAAACGCCGCCAATATTGTGTGGGGCGAAAAGGACCCGCGAAAGGCGTTCCGGCTGGACGGCGGGGAACTGAAAGCGTTTATGGCCACCCGGAAACGGAGCATGTCTGTCCTGACGCTCTATAAACGGGCAAAGAAGCAGAAGGCGGGACTAACCATGGAGGAGTGTCAGGGAATTATAGACGCTCTGGGCTGGTCCGCGGACAAGGAGCTTCCCAAGCTGGCTAAGGAATACGGCACAACGATCAAGGATCTGATCCGCTACCTCAGACGGCAGGCGGACGGAGAGCGCACGTTCGGCATGGCGTTCCGGACATGGAAAGACTACATGACCGCGGCGGAAGCTATGGAAATGCGGATTTATCGGGAAGATGTGAAATTTCCAAAGGATCTGTGGACGGCTCATGAGGAGACGACGGAGCAGAACCGGAAGCGGATGGAGAAGGAGCACCGGAAGCAGATGCGCCAGCAGCGGGCGGCAGAGAAAAAGTGGCAGGAGGAGCAGGCGGAGAAAGAGCGCCTTGCCCTGCTGGCCTACGCCGACCGAAAAAAAGGACTGGAAAAGCGTTACGGATACGCGGCGGAAGGCCTTGTGATCCGGATACCGGAGAACCGGGAGGAGATCGTGGCCGAGGGAAAGGTCTTGCAGCATTGTGTAGGCGGCTACGCGGATCGACATATCGACGGCGCGGTTACCATCTTGTTTCTTCGAAAAGAATCCGCGCCGGATAAACCGTTCCTGACCGTTGAAATGAACGGGGACAAGCTGGTGCAAATACACGGATACAAAAACGAGGGCCTGTATACGACGAAAGGCCGGTTTGCACCGGACCCACGGGAGGTCTACAAGGGCTTTCTTGACCCGTGGCTGGAATGGGTGGCCAAGGGCAGCAGGCGAAACACAAAAGGGGAGCCGGTGCGCTCCAGACAGAAAGTTGAGGTACAGATCGCATGAATGATCTATCGCAGGCAAAGAAGATCGCGGCGGAGCTGGGGCTGGACGAGGCTCCGGAACAGGGGAAGAAACTGAGCCCCATGGAATCGGCGCACCGCATGACACCAAACTACTATGTGGAGCAAATGGAAAAACGTAAACGCGAGGCGGCGGAGCCCGACGACGGAGAGGGCGCGCAGCTGGCGGAGGATTACGGCATGACTGGACAGCCGCCCAGACCGGAGCCGAGGGATCTGGACGTGATTACGCAGGAGATTGTCTTCTACAAACGGCAGGCGGGCGCGGCGATTATGGAGATTGGAAGTCGGCTGAATGAAGCAAAATCACAGATGGAACATGGGCAATGGCTGGACTGGCTGCGGGAAAAAGTGGACATTTCCGAGCGCAATGCCCAGAACTTCATGCGCATTGCGCGGGAGTATTCCAAATCCGCAGAAATTGCGGATTTGGGAGCAACCAAAGCATTGGCGCTATTGGCTTTGCCGGATTCTGAACGAGAGCAGTTCGCGGCGGAAAAACACGTCGTAAACGGCGTTGAAAAGTCCGTGGCAGACATGACGGGCGAGGAGTTGAAAAAGGCCATCCGGGAGCGGGACGAGGCATTGAAGAGGGTGCAGGAGGCGCAGGACGGCTTATCCGACGCGCAGCGGGAGCGGGACGAGGCGGTGAGCCAACTTGAAATAGCGCAGAAGAATTCCCAGAAGGTTTTGAGTGAGGAAACCGCTAAGCTGGACGCCCTGAAGGTGAAATCGGATGGGCTGGAGGAAAAGCTGAAGGCAGCCCGGGCAAAGGAGAAAGAGACAAAGGCGGGGCTGGAAAACGCCAAAACCGAAAAGGCTGAGCTTGAAAAGAAGCTGGAGGAACTGCGGAAAAAGCCGGTGGACGTGGCGGTACAACAGCCCGGCGAGGAAGAGTTGAAAAAGCTCCGGGAGGAAGCGGAGGCCAAAGCGGAAGAAAAGGTCAAGGAGGCCAATGCCCGCGTGACGGAGGCGCAGGCCCGGGCGGACGCTGCGGACCGGGCCGCGGAGGAACTGCGCCGGCAGCTGGCGGCGGCGGACAAGGACACGCAGGCGTTCAAATTCCTCTTTGACGAGTGGCAGCGCAAATACAACGCCATGACGGAAGCCTTGCAGGCCGTGGTCGACACGGACCCGGAAAAGGCAGAGAAGCTGAAAACAGCCATTCGGGCAGCGGCGGAACGGATGGAGGCGGCGGAATGAGCTTTTGGCTGGAAAGGAGGGGAACGACGTTGGAGCCTAACATCATTTTAAGCCTGCATCCGGAATGGTGGCCGAAGATGCTGTCCGGAGAGAAGTTGCTGGAGATCCGCAAGACCGCGCCACACCCGGTATATTTTCCGCTGGGGGTGCTTGTATATCTGACGGCGCCGGTGTGCAAGGTTGTGGGAGAATTCACCTGCATTACCGCCAGGCCAATCAAGGGTAATTATGACGAGATCGCGGCGGAGAGTTGCCTGCGGCCATGTCAAATCGAGAACTACGCCGAGGGAAAGCTCATAAGGGCATGGGAGATATCCAATCCTATCCAATATGAAAAGCCGCGGAAGGTTGAAGATTACGGCATGAAACGGCCGCCGCAGAGCTGGTGTTATCTGGAGCGCGGGAAAGTGCCTGTGGACGATACGATGGCGGTTGAACTGTTAAGGAATGCGGATACAGACCTCAGATATATGGACCGGAGAAATATTGCAAATATCATTGAAAATTTGCGGTCGGCTGCCAATCAGTCAAATGTGAAAACCGAACAGTTTAAACAGATTAATGCAGGCCTTGCCAAAGAAGCACAGGAAGAAAAAAGCCATTGTGCCGCGCTGGAGAGCTGTCTGTACGGGATGTGCCGGTGCTGTGAAAATCGCAAGCACAGCTACGCAAAATTGCGCCAGCCGACCATCCAATGCACCAGGCGAAAGAAAGAAATGCCGGCGGATACCCGCATTTCAAATTGCCCGTTCTGGAAATTTAAAGTGCCGGAGGTGCCGAAATGAAACTGAAACAGATTGCTTCCCTTTGCAAGGACAGCGGCCGGATTATCCTCTATGACCGCACGGATTCCGACGGCGTTGTCAGTCAGTGGATCGGAGACGGATGCAGCTGCTATCCGCTGGAAGGCCTGCCCTATATGGAGATGGATCATATCGTCAACGTCTTCGAGCTGACGGAAAAGCAGCAGGAAAAGATGCTGCTCCGACATGAGAAGACCCCGCCAAATTTGAACCTCAGCGATACGGACAAGAGCGAGATCCACGTAGAGCAGGGGATTTTCACGGTAAACTATGGCGGATACACCATCGCGGTCCTGCGGACAAGCTCCGGCATGTACTACGTCCAGCAGAAATACATCCTGCCGCTGATTCTGGATTTACAGGGCGTGGAGATTTACAAGCGAACGGATGGGCATATGGACTACTTCGCCGTCAAATTCGGACTGATGCTCGTAGGGATTGTGCTTCCATACGTCGGGTTTCTGGACGAACGCTTCGCGGAGTCCATGGAGTCCATCGCCCACGATATCCGCGCAAAGGTAGACCGGAGGAAAAACATGGGCGTGATTCAGGGAGGTGCAGAGCATGAAGCCGATCTATGAGCCGAAGGGCAAAGCAAAGGAATACGGAGATCTTGCAATCAACCTTTACACAGGCTGCCCCCACCGCTGCTTTTATTGCTTCGGGCCGGCCGTGCTGCACCGTGACAAAGAAGAATTTCATAGCCACGTCGAGTCGCGCATGGGCATTGTCGAGGCGGTAAAGATGCAGCTGCACAGTGAGCAGATCACCGGGAAGTTGATTCACCTGTGCTTTACCTGCGATCCATACCCGAAAGGCTATGATACCTTTGCTACACGGGAAATCATCGAAGCCCTGAAAAACAGCGGGAACCATGTCCAGATCCTCACCAAGAACGACGGAAGCCGGGACTTTGACCTTCTGGACAAAGACGACTGGTACGGCGTGACCTTCACCGGTGCAGATCACAGGCAGGAGCCGGGGGCGATTATCGGATGGAGCCGGGGGCGATTATCGGATGGAGCCGCATCCGGATTTTGGTTGCGGCAAAGAAACTGGGGATCAGTACCTGGGTATCCTGCGAGCCGGTGATTGACGATGCCGAGGTTTTGAAGTTTTTGCAGTTCGCGGAATACGTGGACAAGATTAAGATCGGGAAGCTGAACTACCACCCGTCAGATATCGACTGGGCGGAATTCGGATACGCGGCGGAGAACATCTGCAAGGCCCGCGGTCTGAATTACTACATCAAGGAGAGCCTCCGGGCGGAAATGGAGCGCACGAAATGAAATTCTCCTGTAAAAAGGCGCTGCTGCAAAGCGCTGTGAACATCGCGTCACGGGCCGTGGCGCAGAAAAGCTCCATCCCCGGTCTGGATGGATTACTTCTCCAGACTGGGGACGGGCTGACCGTCTCCGGCTATAATCTGCAAACCGGAATCCGCACGAACGTTTCCGCAGACGTGGCGGAGTCCGGAAAGCTGGTACTGAATGCCAAATTATTCGGGGACATCATCCACCGGATGTCTGACGATCTGGTGACCTTATCTGCAAGCAAAGAGCGGCCTGTACATCTATCCTGCGGAGACGCCAACTTTGAGATCCCCGGCATTCCGGCAGACGATTACCCGCAGCTGCCGGAGGCGGAAGATAGCTTCCGCGTGTCCATCCGACAGAGGGCCCTGCGCAGCATGATCGACCAGACGGCGTTTGCCATATCCACCAATGAGAGCCGCCCCGTTCATACCGGTGCAATGTTCGAGGTTTCAGAAAAGGGCCTGACCATGGTGGCCGTGGACGGGTTCCGAATGGCCATTCGGAAGGAGGCCTTGGAGAAGAACGAAGGCGGTGAGGTGTCGTTTGTAACCCCGGGCGCCGCGCTCAATGAGGTGGAGAAGATTTGCAAGGAGACGGATGACCTCGCGGAGATCACGCTTGGGAAACGCCATATTTTATTTGAGGCTGGAGATACGCAGCTGATCTGCCGTCGTCTGGAGGGGGAATTTCTGGACTATAAGAGAGCGATTCCATGGAAGAATTCAATAGCGGTCACGGTTGAAAGGAAAAGCCTGATTGAGAGCATCGACCGCGTTTCCGTGGTGATCTCCGAAAAATTGAAAAGTCCCGTGCGCTGTCTGTTTGATCATGACAGGGTAACACTCTCCGCAAAGACTGGAAACGGAGAGGCAAAGGATGTGTGTAGGGTGTCCGGAGACGGCGGAGGACTGGAGATCGGATTCAACAACCGTTATCTGATGGAAGCGCTGCGCTACGCGCCGGCGGATACCGTGCGAATTGAACTGAATACCGCCATTTCCCCGGCTATCATCACCCCGGTAGAGGGTGAAGAGAAGTTCCTTTACATGGTCTTGCCGGTAAGGCTGAAAGCGCAGGGGTAAGCCATGAAAGATAAAATCCACGAAAATCGCACTCTGATGAACTGGTCAAAGAAAGATCTTGTAGACCGTGTGATGTGCCTCGAACATAACAACGCTGCACAAGCAGAGTCGTTTGAAATCCAGTATCGGAACTGCATGAAAATGGTCGAGGACATGAATTTGCTCAATGACAGGCTGAAAGAGGCGCGAATGTTGCGGTCAACGCAGACCGGGGAGGGAAAGGCACAATGAAAGCTATTACGATCTGGCAGCCGTGGGCGTCCCTTTGGGTCTGCGGAGCGAAGCAGTTTGAAACTCGAAGTTGGGCCACGTCATACCGAGGGCCGATAGCAATTCACGCGAGCCAAAGACAAACGTGTGCCGTCATGCGGGAACTTCCCCCAAAAACACAGCAGGAGATATTTGATGCTCTCTACATGTATTGGGACATCCAGAGTGGCGCTCTGGCTAGATTGAAAACTGGGGCAATCATAGCCACGGCAGAGTTGGTCGGCTGCCACAAGATTGCACTGCATGGCGGACGGGGGATGCCTTCGGATGCTCCTGGTTGGCTTGAAACAGATCACGGCATCTATGAGCCGGACGATCAGGAGCTGCTTTTCGGTGACTGGACACCGGGGCGCTACGCCTTGGAGATTGCCAACGTTAAGATGCTGGAGACGCCCATTCCCACCAAGGGGAAGCAGAGACTATGGGAGTGGGAAGCCACGCAGACCGGGGAAGGCAGATGGAATGGCTGACCGTCGGAGGCTAACCCGCGCAGAACGCGAAAGCATCCTTGATAAGACACATGGACATTGTGCTTACTGCGGCCGCATTCTCGCTTATAAGGATATGCAGGTGGATCATGTTATACCCATCAATGGATGGAGTGAGCAGGGGCCTGATACGCTGGACAATATGCTTCCCGCCTGCCGGAGCTGCAACCACTACAAGAGCCGGAGTACGTTAGAGGGATTTAGGAAGATGCTAGAGGACCAGCCTGCGGTGCTTGCGCGGGATAACGTTACATACCAAATCGCAGTACGATATGGCTTGGTTATTCCTGCGCCGCATCAGGTAGTATTTTACTTTGAAAAGGAGACCCTCAATGAGTGAATTAAATCCACGCCCGCAGGAAGCGGAAGCGTTGGATATCATCGAATCTATGCTTGATGTGGCCGACATGAAATGCACAGGCCCTCTGTATGCTGATGATCCGCCAAGAAACGGGTTATGCAGAATACCGGAAGAAGATGCCGCAATACTCCGCCAGTACATAGCCGACCGCCGCACCCATCCTGCCAACGACCGTTTTGCTGACTGCCACATCTGGGAGCCTGGGGACAAGCTGGACTCTATCTCCGATAAATGCGATGTGCTGATAAAGGCGGCAGATATTAAGGCGCTTATAGCCCAGCCCTCCTACGATCCGCTATGCGCAGAAAACGAAAATTTCATTCAAAACAAGTTTGGCTATTGTTTTTATTCTTTAGGCGATCAGCCTTTCATCTATAACCTTTACGTACATCCTCAATACCGGAGGAATGGACATTCAAAAATTCTGCTGGGACTCGTTATACGCGAAATCCGAAAAAGCGGATACAGGGGATGGGTAGGCATACAGGCCGAGCCAAGGGAAAATAGCATCGGATTAGAGGACTTAACGAGATACTACAAGAGCTTCGGCCTTACCGTATGCCCGCCAGAAAGGAGCGAGAACGATGCCTGAAACATTGCAAGGTAGAGGGTATAGGAAATTCATTGTTTTTAAGATTGCGGATTACGTGAAATATGTAAATTCCGGCATAAAAGCTGCCCTTCTGCAAAACGACCTTGAAGATATCGCGGCTGGCCGAAAAGCTGATGGGAAAACTCCGTACCCTGAATACATCGTTATCAACACAGACGAGCCCTATGCACCGAAAGTTATTGAGATCATGAAGCGGTATGGCCACTGGGGCCCGGAGGACGCGCAGGCCGGGGAGAGAAAAGGATGAAGGACACAATTGCAAAGGCAATAGTTTCAACGGCCATATGCGCAGCGGTAGCGGCGGCGTGCTGGATAACAAGATCTGCATGGTGCTTATGGGCGTTATTCTTTATAGCTTTTTTATGGTGAAAGGAGACCGCGAATGGAGAGCAATGCACAAAGCGCCGGCCTGACGGATTTCCTCACCTATTTGAGGGAATCGGATGAACGGTACCGCATGGCCCAGGAGGATGAGCAGCAGGCCAACGACGAGACGCAGGACATTCTACATAGCCTTGAATTGGACAAGCACACCTACAACGAGCAGGCCAAGCTGGCCCGGAAACTTGTGGACGTAAGGCAGCGGCGCAGGGTGGCAAAAGAGACGCAGGAAGCGACCGTTCCAATTGTCGCATGGTCCGAGGCAAACAAGCCGGTTATAAAGACTTTGGAACGAGTCCTGGGCGAAGTGCGGAAGGCTGAAAAGCGTCAGGAACACCGAATGTATGCCCCGCTTTGTCATATAGGCGAGGGGGACAGACAATGCCAAATAAGCCGCTTACTCCGGTAATCGCAACAGATGCCATCACCGGAACCGAGACCAGATACCCGCCCGTTAAGGCGGCAGCCGCAGCCATTGGCATCAAGCCAGCACAGATATCCACAGCCTGTATGCTTGGCGGAAATCGTCATGGGCATTATTGGAGGAAGGAGGAACACGATGCGGACAAGCACAATAAATGAAGATGTGGCAATGGAGCTCTTCAGGGACGGAAAACGCGATTTTGAAATTGCGGAGGAATGCAACGTATCCAAGTACGCCGTCCAGCGGTGGCGAGCCAGAAACGGCTTTTTGTCGAATAAGAGGAAACCACACGATGAAATGTCCGGTCTTGCACTGACTGCGCTGGCCGCGAGGAAGCACGGCATGACATACGGTCAGTGGATGGCCATGCGCCGGGACAGAAGAGAATCGTATGAAAGCGAAGAACTGGAAAACAAGCTATTGCGGTGAACAGTATGAGAATAGATAGTCTATCGGACCTGCCGCAGAAATACCAGGAACAGGCGCTGATCCAGTGCGCCGCTCAGGAGGGCAAGCGGCTGGTGAAACCACAGGATACGCGGCGGAGTAAATACGGAAATGAGAAAACACAGCTTGCCCGCCTTCATTTTGACAGCAAAAAGGAAGCACGGCGTTTTCAGGAGTTGTACGCCATGCTTCAGGCTGGAGAAATCGTAGATTTAAGACTTCAACAGGATTTCACATTGCAAGAGGCGTTCACGGACCCGGATGGCCGACGTATCTATGCCATCCGGTACCGCGCAGATTTTACCTATATGGAGCGACATCATCATGACCAGCGCACAGGCGGCAGCTATGACGAATGGGAGCCGGTGGTTGAGGATGTAAAAACCCGGCCGACACGCACGAAAGAATACATATTAAAAAAGAAGCTGATGAAGGACAAGCTGGGAATCGACATCCGTGAGGTTTGACTTTTGAAACGTCCGCTTCAATCGAACGGACGTTTGAGCAGCCAAACAAACCCTATACATTATATATAATACGCGCGCGCGTATTTAGCGGGCTTGGTAAGAGCCTAAGTTTAGAACCATCTTGCAGGAGGAGCAGATATGAAGGACGGATATTGGGCATTGCGCAAATATACGGCCGGTCCGGTGGGAGAGTCAATCAAGTATTGGATTCCGGGAGAAAAGCCGAGCCGGTCGGAGCGGAGAATCAAATCTGATATTCGGAAGCAGAAAGCAAATGAAGCAAACTGTGAGAGAACATTTGCAAGATTAACTCATGAGAATTTTAGAAACGGGATTGATCAGCTGGTTGGATTAGATTATTCACAAGAAGGATATGAGAAGATGCTGGCCAGTCGAGTAAAGAATCTGGACGGTCTTTCCGAAATAGATCGGATCATGGCCCTGGCTCAACATCAGGCAGAGTTGTTTCTTCGGAGGGTCGGGAGAGAATGTAAGAAGCGGGGAATCCCCTTCCGGTACCTGATGGTCACCTCCGATATGGACGGAAAGACCGGCGAGGCCGTGCGCGTCCACCATCACATGATCGTGAACGCTGAAGCTCTGGATATCTGCAAGGAAAAATGGACAATGGGCGGTGTGGACTATGAAGCGCTTTGGAAGCGGGACGATCAGACAGATCTGGCCGAATACCTGATGAAGCAGGTGCGCAGGCTGCCCGATGCAAAGAAGTACACGCCGAGCCGCAATCTTATTCGGCCACGGCCCAAAGATCGTATTGCAATCAACGGATCAGAGTTGCGCCTACCGAAAGGGGCGGCGCTGCTATACCGCAGTCCGTATAAACCGGGCATGGCCCAATATATCCGGTATGTATTGCCGGGAGTAAAACTGGGAGGTAGAGAAAATGAGTAAACCAAGATATGACTGGTGGCCCTATGTGAAAGGCATGATCCGTAGGTACCCAGAGTTGCGAGAGGAATACGCCGCGTTACATAGCCAGTCCGTCACAGCAAATTACAGCGGAATGCCTCGTGGCGGTGGAGCGGGCCGCTTCATTGAAAGCCTGGCCATCCGTGAACTGCCGTCAACGAAACAGAGGGAATATGAAGCTGTTCACCGGGCCATTGAGATGACCGAGCGTTACAGCAACGGGAGACAGAGGCTGGCGATTATCAAAATGGTTTTATGGGACAGACAGTACACAATGGAGGGGGCGGCTTTGCAGATACCGTGCCATTATAAGACGGCGGCGCAGTGGCATAGCGAGTTTATACGTCTGGTTGCAAGCTACTATGGCCTGATGGACTAAAGAGACTGCCCAAGAGCCAAACAGCTGTGTTATTTTGGTATCGTGGACGAGCGTAGGGGATGCAAAGTGTCCGCGGCGTTAATATCGGGGAGCATCTACGGGGCGGACTCCTACGTCCCGCTCCCTGAGCGCAAAAAGGTACTGTCAGAAAGAAAAAATGCGAGTGGTACTGGCGAAGCGCGGGAATTGCCTAGATTTTGAGTAATTTTTAGAGCGTTTCGCTTTCGCTTTCAGGGAATCCGTCAGCAGGAGAAAACAGCACGGAAAAAATCTTCTTATCCGCGCGCGTTATGCGCGTACGCGAGAACAGCGCCCAAAAAGCGAAATTTAGCGAAGTGAACCCAAGAAAACGAGTTCGCTTTGCAAAATGCTGCAAAGCTACATGCTCACACGGAAAAACCAGATTACGGTCCATTCTAAAAAGCCAATTCGGAATAGCACCCGGCCTTTGAAGGGCCGGCTTTCATGAACCCCTCCGGCCCGACCTGAGCGGGAGACTGCGAGGGCCGGGTGGTGTGCCGAATGGAGATGATGGACATGGAAGTAAACGCGGCGGTACTGGCGGAATGCTTCGGCGTGACAAAGCGCCGAATCGAGATGATGGCGAACGAGGGGACCGTCGTACGGATTCGGCGGGGCAAGTACGATCTGGGCCAGTCCGTCAAGAATTACATCAACTACATGACCCACGCAGAGAAATCCACGGAAGAAAAGACCCTGGATGGAGTTCGGGCCGCCCATGAGCGGATCAAGATGCGCAAGACGGAGTTGACCGTGATGCGTATGGAAGGGCAGCTGCATCTTGCCTCGGACGTGGAACGGCTCTGGGGGAACATGGCCGCCACGGTGAAAAGCCGGATGCTGGGTATTCCGGTGAAGCTGGCCCCGCAGGTTACCGGATTGACGGACGCAACAGAGGTCCAGAGCCTGCTGACACGGGAGATCACGGATGCGCTGAATGAGGTGTCGGGTTATGACCCGGCGGATTATGACGATTATGAGCCAGAAGAAGACGAAGAAGCAGAAGAAACCGAATAAGCGGGAAATCCAATACCGGCGCACCCTAAAGCTGTTCAAGCGGCTGATGGGTGCGTTTTTGGTGCCGGCATACATGACGGTAAGCCAGTGGGCGGATAAGTTCCGGATACTTTCACCGGAAGCATCGGCAGAAAGAGGCCGGTGGTACACGGACCGGGCGCCGTATCAGCGGGAGATTATGGACGCGGTATCCGACCCGCATGTGGAAATCGTGGTGATCATGTCCTCCGCGCAGGTCGGCAAAACGGAGATCATCCTGAACACCATCGGATGGCTGATCGACCGGGAGCCGTGCCCAATCCTGTACGTCCTGCCAAGCAAAGAAATGGCGGAGAACTACTCCAAGGAACGACTGACGCCGATGATTCGGGATTGCCCGACGCTGCGGGAGAAAGTATCGGACCTGAAAGCACGGGACGGCGGGAACACGATCTATCAGAAGCGGTTCCCCGGCGGATACGTGTCGCTGGTGGGCGCCAATTCCCCGGCACAGCTCCGCGGCCGCCCGGTGCGGGCCCTTTTCCTGGACGAGGTGGACGGATATCCACAGTCCTCCGGTAAAGAAGGAGACCCAGTGGAGCTGGCCAGAAAGAGAACGAAAAACTTCTGGAACCGGAAGATCATCCTGGTATCGACGCCCACCAACGAAGACGAGAGCAAAATCGAAAAAGAATACCGTGCCTCTTCCATGGAGGAATTGGAGGTCCAGTGCCCGAACTGCGGAGAGTGGCAGCCCTATGTATGGGCGAACCTGAAGTTCAGCCATGTATCCGGAACAAATACCGCTGAAATTCTGGGGTATGAATGCCGGAAATGCGCGTGCCTGGACAGCGAGGTGAGATGGAAGCATCAGCCGATCCGCTGGAAGGCGCTGCACCCGGAGATCACGAAGGTGCGGGGGTTTCATCTCAACGAATTCTGCTCTCCATGGGGGAGCTGGAAGGAGATCGCGGAGAGCTTTTTAGAGGCAAAGCACAAGGGCCCGGACAGCCTGAAGGCGTGGACAAACACCACGCTGGGAGAGACGTTCAAGCAAAAGCGGGAGTTGAGCGCGGATGAGATTATCAAAAACAGGCGGATCGCCTATAACTGCCAGGTGCCGGAAGAGGTGCTGGTGCTGACCGCGGCGGTGGATGTTCAGGACAACCGCCTGGAATATGAGATTGATGGATGGGGGTTGGATTTTCGGTCGTGGGGCATCAAGTATGGCATTATCCTGTCAGACCCCGGCCTTCCGAAAACGTGGAAGGAGCTGGATGACATCCTTATTGCCGCTTACAAAAGAGCGGACGGACAACAGATGCGGATCATGACAACCTGCATTGACTCCGGTGGCCATTTTACGCAGCAGGTTTACGCCTATTGCAAAGACCCACGGAGGGAGGCGCGTCGCATCTGGGCAATCAAGGGATTTGGCGGAGAGGGCGTGCCGTTTGTCCGGAGACCAAAGACCCGCAATAAAGCAGGCATCTATCTTTTTGATATTGGCGTAGACACTGGAAAGGATACCCTGCTTTCCCGTCTTTCGGTCAATTTTGAGAAAAATCCGGGATATTGTTTTTTCCCGATTGAAGCGGATCGGGGGTTCGACGACGACTATTTTCGGGGCCTGTGCTCCGAGCATCGGGTTCCCTATACGGAGCGTGGGCAGACCCGGACGCGGTGGGAAAAGATCACGTCCGGAGCGCGGAACGAGCCATGGGACCTGCGGAACTACAACAGCGCGGCGATTGAGATTTTGAACCCGAAGTTGGACGTGCTGGAGCAGCACCGCCTGAATCAGAATAAGAAGCAGGCCACCGCACCGAAGCCACGAAAGCGAAAAGGGTCGGCGGGGATTGAATTGTAGGGAGGAAAAAAGATGGCGGAGGAAACAAGGTTGCAGCGTTTGCAGACACGCCTGACGGAATACCAGACGGCGGAAGATAAAATTTTATGTGGCGCGCAGGAGTATTCTACAGGCTCCCTGCGACTCAGGAGAGCGGACTTGCCGAAGGTCGCGGAGATGATCGTCTATCTGGAAAAAGAAATCGCGGCGGAGGAGGCAAAAGCGTCCGGCCGTGCGCGGAACTGCGTGAAGCGCGTGGTTCCGCTGGACTATTGAGGGGGGATGCAGCTTGAATGCGCTGGACAAGGCGATCGCGGCGGTATCGCCCGCGTGGGGAAAAAGCAGGTCGGCGGCGCGGGCCGCCATTGCGCGCACGGAATTGGCGGAGACGCTGGCCGATACGGGCAGGGCCGTGATGTCCGGATACTCGGAGGGCGGAGCGTCCAGAAGGAGCAAAGCCTTTCGGGGGTCAAAAGGAATCTCCGCAGATCCCCAGAGCGACATAGACGCCAACCACCAGACGCTGATCTCCCGGTCGCGTCTGGCTTATATGACGGCGCCCATCGCAACTTCGGCAATCAACACGACCCGTACCAATGTGATCGGCGGCGGCCTGCACCTGAAAAGCCGGCTGGACTGGGAGTTTTTGAACACCGTCACGCCATTCGATCAGAGCCACGCGGAAAACTGGGAAAACAAGATCGAGCGGGAGTTTGCACTGTGGGCGGAAAGTAAATTCTGCGATGCCTTCCGCCTGAACAATTTCTATGAAATGCAGAGCCTGTTCTTTCTGGGCGAGCTGATGAACGGAGACGGGCTTTGCCTGCTGCCGATGGAAGAGCCGACGGCATTTATGCCGTACGGCCTGCGTCTGAAGCTAATCGAGGGGGATCGCCTGAGTACGCCCGGTACAATTATGTCCGCCGGAAGGATTGCCACAACATACTGGGGAACGGATAAAATGACAGGTAACAGGATCTATTCCGGAGTGGAGTTTAACAGGAGCGGCGCTACCGTCGCCTATCATTTCTGCAACCGATACCCATACGCTCCCATGCAGCCGGATTCTTTGGAGCCGATGAAATGGGAGCGCGTAGAGGCGTTCGGCACGCAGACCGGACGGCCCAACGTGCTGCACATGTTTGAGCCGGAGCGGGCGGAGCAGCGCCGGGGCGTCCCGTTCCTTTCCCCGATTCTGGAAGAGCTCCAGCAGCTGAAACAATATGAAAAGGCGGAGTTGACGGCGGCAATCATCGGTGCAATGTTTACGGCGTTTGTAGTAACAGACGGACCAACGACAGGTATGCCGATTGGTGAAGCAATAGACGATGAAGACGCTCAGCAAACAGCACCACCAAAAGGAGACGACGAATACAGGCTCGGCAGTGGTGCGATCGTGACCCTCGCACCGGGGGAGGACGTAAAATTTGCGGAGCCGAAACACCCGGTCACCGCTTTTGGGGAGTTTGTGTCATCGGTATCCCAGAGCATCGGTGCGGCATTGGAAATTCCAAACGAACTGCTGCTCAAAAAATTCTCTACTTCCTATTCGGCTTCCCGCGGGGCTTTGCTGGAAGCGTGGAAGATGTTCCGATTTCGACGGGAGCGTGTCACAACCCAGTTTTGCCAGCCGGTATACGAGCTGTTTTTGACGGAAGCGGTTGCGCGGGGACGGATTCACGCGCCCCGGTTCTTCGACGATCCCATTATCCGAAAGGCGTGGTGCTCGGCGGACTGGAACGGACCGGCGGCGGGGATGCTGGACCCGACAAAAGAGGTGAAGGCGGCAACCCAGCGCGTGGCACAGGGCTTTTCCACGCGGGAAGAGGAGACGCGCGGCCTGACCGGCGGAGACTACAAGCGGAATGTCAATCAGCTCACCAACGAAAATCAACTGCTGGCGGCGGCGCAGAAGAGCCTGGCGCCGGATACAGTGAAAGGAGGAGACGGCAATGCCCAATAGGGGAACAGACCCCGTAAAATTGCGAACGCTGGCCTTTGCGTTCCAGAAAGTCAGCAATACCGTCACGGAGCTTTACATTGACGATTATATCGTCAAAGAAAAGAGCTTTGACTGGTGGACCGGGGAGGAGGGAACGGAGATCACGTCGCGGGACTTCATCGCACAGCTGAATGAGGTGACCACCCCGGAAATTGTCATCGTTATGAACAGCGGCGGCGGGGAAGTTACCGAGGGCTCGGCGATTGCCAACGCAATCCGGGAGAAGCGCAGCGAGGGGAAGAAGATCACCTGCAAAATTCCGGCACTGTGCGCCAGCGCCGCGGTGGACATCGCCTGCGCCTGTGAATCGGTCAGCATTTACCGAAACGCCTACATGATGATTCATGAGGCGAGGACGTTCCTTTGCGACATGTATCGTGCCGTAGAGCTGCGGGGAAGCGCGAACATGCTGGACGCCATGAACGGCGGCGTTGCAGAAAACTATGCGGCAAAGTGCGGGAAAGCCAAGGAAGAGGTCCTGAAGCTGATGGCGGAAACCACATGGTATTCCGGGCAGGAGGCGGTGGACAACGGCTTTGCGGACGAACTGCTGGACGAAGCGGCAGATCCTGTTGAGGTAAAAACAGGGCCGCAGCAGAGGTATGTCATGATGAACGGAGCCGCGGTCGCTGCGGCGGATTTTTCAAAGGCTCCAGCAGTGCTCCAGGAAGCGCTGAAAAATAAGGGCAAAATGGGGAGCGGCAATACGCCGCAGAAAGGAGACCATAGAATGGCGGAGATCAAAAGCATTGCAGACCTGAAAGCGGCGTATCCGGAGCTTTGCGGGCAGATGGAGACCGGCGCGGCGGAGGCCGCCGTCAAGTCGGAACGCGCGCGCATATCGGAATTGGACAAGGTGGCCGACAAAGTACCCGCAGAGATGATGACCGAGGCGAAGTATGGCGAAAAGCCCTGCGACGCGCAGGCGGTTGTGTATCGGGCCGTCACGGAAGGAAAGCTGGTCAATAACGTCGTGCTGGGCCAACTGGCGGCGGATGCGAAGGAGGCAGGAAGCGTTCCGGCGGCTGCAAATGGTGGGCCCGGAGAGGGCGGCCCGCAGACCGCGGAACAGAAGAAAACGGAAGCGGCGGCGCTGGCCGAAAAAGCCAGCAAGGCGAGATAAGGAGGATAGAGAATCATGAGCGAAGCAATGAGTTACGATGCCCTGTTTGCAGGTGAAGTCATTGTCACCGCGCCGGTTCCAACGGCAGCCGGTACCTACGCGCGGGGCGACCTGCTGGAATGCACGGTAACGTCCGGCGTACCGGCGGCGACCTTTCATAAAGCGACGGCGGCCGCCGTGGTGGGAAATATCTACATGATCGCGGCGGAAGCAAAGACCCTGGACACCGCAGGCACCATCGACACCTACGGAGCGGGTTATTACGACATTGCCAAAGTGGGGATTGTCGGTGATGAAACCACAAACAAGCTGGTCCTGCTCTCTCAGGGCGTTGTCCTGAAAGCCTGCCAGACCGGCGAATAAGGGAGGAAATATACAATGGCTGTTGATATCTTTGACCCGATCTATCTGGACGCGGCGGTCGAGAAAGTACCCAATGTTCCGAGCCTGTTCAAAACCACATTCTTCGGAGGCACCCGGGAACGGCTGCTGCCGACCACGGATGTGAAGGTCGATTTTAAGCGCGGCGCCAGAAAGCTGGCCGCCTTTGTAAGTCCTTACGGAAAAGCGCCCGTTGTGCACAAAGCCGGCTATGAGGTTAAAAGCTACGAGACCCCGATTGTCAGCAACAAGGATGTGACTACGATTCAGGACGCGCTGAAGCGTCTGCCCGGGGAGCTGCTGATGAACTCCGGCATCACTCCGGATGAGCGGGCCATGCGAATGCTGATTGAGGCGCTGACCAATCTGGAGGACATGATCCGCCGGCGCGAGGAGTGGATGTGCGTGCAGGCCATGATGACCGGCTTGATTCCGGTCGTTGGAGAAAACGTCAGCTACAACATCAACTTTGATTTCACCAACTCTACCGTTCTGACTCAGAAATGGGACGCGGAGGGCGCCACCTGTAACCCGATTGACGACCTCGACGCCCTGTGCCTGGCGTGCCGGAAGAACGGCTACCGCAATCCGGACGTGTGCATCATGGAGTCCAGCGCCTACAAGGCGTTTGAAAAGCGCTGCCTGGCGCTGGGTCTTCTGGACCAGAAGAACTTCCTAAACCTCGAAGTCAAGCCGTCCGTGGTGGCCGAGGGCGTCACCTTCATGGGGAAACTCCTGAAGCCCAATCTGGAGATTTACACCTATGACGACTGGTATGTGGATGATTGGTCATCCGCCACAGCCACCACAAAGCCGCTGATGCCGAAAGGCAAGATTCTGGTGGGCAGCACCTCCGCGGACTTCCGGATGTACTATGGTGTGCTGGCCGGCGTGAATGACGCGGGGAGCGATTTCACGTTCAAGGAGGGACGCCGCCTTGCGGAGAGCTGGATGGAGCGCGAACCTCCCCAGCGGTTCCTGAAAACATCTTCCCGCCCGCTGCCCTGCCCGACCGAGGTGGACAGCTGGGCTGTGGCCGAAGTTTCCGATACGACGGAAGCGTGAGGCTGAGCGATGGAGATTACTGTGAAGAGCGGACAGATTTTGCATGAGAGCAAGATCTACTATACCGGCGAGACTCTGGAGGTCACGGACGACGCGGGAAAGCTGCTGATTGCCCGCGGCCTTGCAGAGACGGAAAAGGAAGCGGCGGAGCAGGAAAGATCTATGGAGGACATGACGGTCAAGGAACTGGCATCCTACGCGGCGGAGCATGGAATCCAACTGCTAACCGGGTCCAAAAAGAAAGCAGATCTGATCGCCGCCATTCGCGCGGCGGAAAGCGGACAGATTGGAGAAGCCGCAGAGGGCAATTCCGGTGCGGATTCCAACGACGGCCCCGTGACGGAAATGCCGGAGGAATAGAAGGGAGAAATCCGTGAGTTTTCGGAATGATATCGCAAGCGACATCAAAAACATCATGGACACCGACGAGTTCGCGGACACGTTCCAAATAAACGGCGTATCAATCACTGCCATAGAAGACGGAGACGATCTGGTGCGCCGTGTCCAGACAGACTATGGCGGCATGGCCGTTGGGGATCTGCTGCTTCGTGTGGCGGAGGACGAATGGTTGAAGGTTCCAAAAATATCGCATCCTCCGGTGCAGGGTGAAGCGGCGACAGTCGGAAAAAAGCCAGCCGTCATCTTCGCCTGTTCTCGGAGCGAGGGAATGCTGGCCATCATCTTCCAGTACAAGAGGAAGTGATACCGTGAAGATTTATGGAAGTATGGACGGGGAAAGCCTGAAAAAGTTGACAGAGGCTCTGGGGGCCTATCCGAAAGAGTGCGCAAATGGGATTGTGTCGGCAATCAATAAATCCGTGCACTCCGTAAACGTTGCAATGAAGCGGGAGATTTCCAAGAAGTACAACCTTGCACAAAAAGATTTAAGTGGAGGTGGCGCATTCAAAAGCACCGCCTCCAATAACCTGATTCGGGAGAATAAGGCCAGCTATGCAAATCTGAACGCCTCCATCACGGTGCGTGGCGGGATGCTGAATCCCGGAGAGCGCTTTTTAAACACCCCCAAGCAGCCGAAATCGCACAAGGGAAAAACCATGCGGCAGATCCGAAAAATTAAGTACCCCAAGGTGATGATTTTTCGCGGAGCAAAAAAGACCATGCCGGCATTTACGGCCAGAGGGCGCGGAGGCACGATGGGCGTTTTTACGCGGGATGGGGAGAAGCTGAAAATGCAGAAGACCCTGTCTGTGGCGCAGATGGCGTCCAATGAAGACGTATGGAAGAAGACGTCTGAAACCGCACAGAAGGTCTTGACAGAAAAGGCGGAACAGGAGCTGAACTATCGGCTCGGAAAGGTGGGCGGTCAGAAATGACGGCAAGAGATACGCTGGACGCCCTGCAAGCGTATTTAAAAGAAAAGGTGGCGGATCAGATTCTGCTTCAGCGGGAACCGGAGCAGGGGGAGGAATCAGCCCCCAGGGAAAAAGACAGCTATGTGCATCCCACGGTTCCAATCATCCGGCTGCCACACCAGAATTTCAACCCGGCGGGATTTCAGGTGCCGTTTCTGGCGGTCTGCTTTGACAGCGACGATGACGGTGAGGACGAGCACACCATGGATATCCGGTTGGTGGCCGGGGTGTACGGCGGAGGAAACTATGAGGGTGACATAGACCCGGACGGCATCCCCGACAACAAGGGGTATCTGGATTTAATCAATCTCATGGAAAAGGCCAAGCTGGAGCTGCTTTCGGCAGGAATTATCGGCGGTGCCTGCCGGGTATATAAGCCGGTCAGTATGAAGATTTACGACGAGGACACATGGCCGTGCTGGTTTGGAAACGTCACGTTTGCAGTCTCCCTGCCGATCACGCCGGAAATGATCTGAGGAAAGTGAGGAATCAAAATGGACTATAAACACGGAGTTTACGGGGAACATGAAAAGTTTTCCGGGAAGCTCGGAAGCGAAGGGGCCACCATTCCCGTTTATCTGGACACCGCGCCGGTGTGGCAGCTGAACACGATGGGAGCCGCGGGCTTTGATTATACGCCGTATATCGGAAAGCCGATGCTGGTCAAAGGCCTGAAAGTGGCAAAGAGCCTGATGGGTTACTCGGAAGCGCTCGCGTCGTTCGGTCTGTGCGAAGCGGTCTATGTGCATTTCGGTCTGCGGGGGACCGGCCCCATTCTGGCGGTAAATCTGGCGGACCCAAGCAAGCTGGAGACTGCGGAACAGACGGTAACCGTGACGGTATCTGGCGCGGCGGGCGCAAAAACGGGCTATCTGAAGGACCCGCTGGCGGCGATTGAGCACATCGCGGTGACCGGACCGGCGGAGGGAGGATACACGCTGGAGTATGAGGAAGACAGCGTGAAGATCACCGTCACGGACGAGGAGTTCAGCGCGTCCAGCGTGACGCTGACCTATCACCGGGTGGACGTCTCCCAGACGGCCATCACAACCGAGGCCTATCAGGCGGCGGTGGACGGCCTGGACTACTGCGACGTGCAGACGGGGAGGCGCCCAAACCTGCTGGTATCACCCCGGTTCTCCGGTATTCCGGCCTATCACGCGATTCTGCTGGCAAAAGCAGCGGAAAAACTGGGAGGCAAGTGGGAAGCCATTACACTATCTGATATTCCGTCCACCGCGGCGGTAAACACCCGGGTACTCGCCAAAACGTGGAAATCCACGAACAACTACGGAAGCGATCTGGACAAGGTGTTCTGGCCGTGCTGCAAGAGCGAAAGCGTGGTGCTTCACGCCTCCACGGTCGCAGCGGCAGTTTTGGAGGACCTGGACGAGACGGCGGGCGGCGTGCCCTACATCAGCCTTGACAATAAGAACAGCGGCATGGACGGTGTATGCCTGGAATCCGGAGAAGATGTGCTGCTGTGCGAACGGGATGCCAACGATCTCAACGAGGTCGGCATTACGACCTTCAATGTTCTGAATAGTGAGCGCCGGTTCTGGGGCTGCCACATGGCGAATTACGCTTTTGCCAATGAAGAGAATATTGACCCGGAGTATTTGCAGGACACCTCCGTCCGCATGGCCATCTACCTGCGGAATTACCGCAAGGAGCACTATGCGGACAGCGTGGGGAACCCCATGGCGCGGAGGGACATCGATGCGATTCTCGCGTCTATCCAGCAGTGGCTGAACGGGCTGGTGGGAGCCGGAAAGTTGTTGTATGCGAAGGTCTCCTTTGAGGAGACGGAAAACAACAACAGCTCCATGGCGGCGGGTGATTTCGTGTTTACCGTGGCGGACACCTTCACGCCGACGGCTAAGAGCCTGACATTCATCGACCACTATACGGCGGACGGGCTGAATGCTTTGACGGGAGGTGAGAGCTGATGATCGGAAATAAAACCGTCAACTACTCGGTGTATGACCGCACGGACGGCGGGCGTGTATTTTTGCAGGACACCAAGAGCGTGAAACGCCCGGATATCGAATTTCAGAGCGACACCATCAAGGGCCCGGGGATGCTGGGAGAGATTGAGATGCCGACACTGGCCCAGATCAACTCCCTGAGCCATGAAATCAACCTGCGGCGGGAGACAGTGGAGACCGCCGGACTGATGGAGCCGAAGATCCACGAAATGGAAATTGACTGGACCACGGACGCAATGGACGCCGAGAACAAAAAGCTGGTGTCGGTAGCCAATAAGGAGATCATTCGGTACCTGCCGAAGAAGTTCAGCGCTGGAAATCTGGAGGGGGGAACCTCCGAGGACGGAACGCTGAGCGTGGAAGATCTTTACTACAAGCGGATTCAGGACGGAGACGTCCTGTACGAGATCGACAAGCTCAACAACGTCTGCATCATCAACGGTACGGACTACGCCGCGGACATTCGCAATAACACCTAAATAGAATGCCGGACGGGTGATTTTTCATCCGTCCGGCCTGATTTTAAGGAGGATATCATGAACGAAAAAAATCAGACGATGGAAGAGATTCTGAGAGAAGCCGGGGTCACCATGCCGGAGGGGGACATGTTCCTGTCGGAGCCCTTCAAGCTGGACGGGGAAGCTGCGGAAAAGCTGCACTATAACTTTTCCACAATAACCGGGCGGGATGCCATGCGCATCACGGCAAAACTGAAGCAGGACGGGCTGCTCGGAGGCGGCGATCAGCAGAATGACAGCAACTACCAGGCGGCGGTGTTCGCGGCGGCCTGCGGGATGGAGCTTGCGGATCTCTACCGCCTTCCGATTGCGGACGTAAATCAGGCGGGAAAGTATGCGCAGCTTTTTTTTGCACTGAGGGCGTCGCAAATCTCAGCGCGGGAGAAATCCGAAAAATCTGCGTCCTGATTTCCATGCGGTCCTCTACATCCTATGTGGAGGCCATGAGCTTGCCGTTAGGTGAGCTGTTTCAAGTGGAGCAGGATCTTGCTGAGTTTCTTCCAAAGCGGGAGGAGTAGAAAATGAGCAGTCCGAAAACGCTGAGTACCATCATCAGACTGATGGGGAAGGTCGATCCGTCTGTATCGAAAGCCATGAATGAGGCGCAGGCGCTGGCGGGAAAAACATCGACCAATATCGGCAAGTATTTTCTCGCGGCGGGGGCGGCGGTCACGACGGCGGCGACTGCCGCTGCCGTCAAGGCAACAAAAGCATTTGACGCCTACGAAGTGACGGTGGACAAAGTTGGCACCATCGCGGATACATCAGCGGTGCCTCTCAGCAGCATTTCAGACGCTGTACTAAAGCTGTCTGACCAGACGGGAAAAGCAGCCGGAGATTTAAACGAAACGGTCTATCAGGCGATCTCAGCCGGCACCAAAACGGCAAACGCAGTGGACACGGTAGGGCAATCAATCAAGCTGGCAAAGGGCGGCTTTACGGATGCCACAACAGCTGTGGATACCCTGACCACCGTTATGAACGCCTACAATCTGTCGGCAGACAAGACGACGAAAGTCAGCGACATCCTGGTTACGACGCAGAATCTCGGCAAGACCACGGTCGCAGAGCTTGCGGCGAATCTCGGCAATGTGATACCGGTCGCGGCGGCCTACGATGTGCAGATGGACAATCTCTCCGCAGACCTTGCCATTATGACGCAGAACGGCATTGACACGGCGAACGCCGTTACATACACCAAGTCCATGCTCAACGAACTGGCGGATACCGGAAGCACGGTCAGCAAGATCCTGAAAAGTAAGACAGGAAAGAGCTTTACGGAGCTGACGGAGAGCGGATACTCCATGGGCGACGTGATCAAGGTCCTGAAAGACAGCGTCAACGGAAACTCGACGGCATTTTCCAATCTGTGGGGGAATGTCCGCTCCGGCGTCGGCGCCCTGACGCTGATGAATGCCGGGACGGAGAAGTACAACACGGTCCTGGAGGCTATGCGGAACTCCACAGGTGCAACGGAAAAAGCCTATGAGACCATGGAGGACAATGCTTCCACACGTATTGAGAAGCTGAAAAACAAGCTCTCCAATATGGCCATCAAGGCCGGAGAAGACCTGTCCCCGGTAATAGATATGCTGCTGGACAAGCTGGAGCAGGTGGACGTGGATGCGGTCATGGACAAGGTGGAGGCGGCAATCACATGGATCATCAACAATGGGCCGACGGTCGTTACAATTGCTGGTGAAATTGCGGCAGGCATGGCGGGATGGAAAATTGGATTGACCATTGCAAATGTAGCCCATGCAATCGGAAAGGCCCAGAAAGCAGAAGAAGGTCTGACAGCCGTGCAGGCGGCGCTGAATATCGTCATGAATGCGAACCCCGTCGGAGCAATTGTCCTTGCAATTACAGGACTGGTTGCTATCTCAACGATTTTGTATAAAAAATGGGATGCGTTCCGAAACCTGATCGACTGGATTTGGGACAAACTGAAAAAAATCGGGTCCGGGTTTCTTTCAGGCGGACTGCCGGGCATCGTTTCCGCTCTGACCGGCGGAGGGAAGACGGACGTAACCGTCAAGACGAAAGCAAGCGGCGCCGTGGAAAAGTTTGCAAACGGCGGAAGCGTATACACGCCCCGGATTGCTGTGGTAGGCGACGCGCCGGAGACCATTGTGCCGCATGGGAACACGCCGCGGAACCGGGCACTGCTCCAGGAGGCTGCAGCCCACGTGGGCGGGACCGGGAATGCGCCGGGAAGAGCAATTCATTTCACCTATGCGCCGGTCATTCAGAATGGAACTGCTGAAGACGTGAAAAAAGCGGTTAGAGACGGTTACGAAGAGTTCAAGGGGTTTGTGCGACAATATGAAGCGGAGCAGGAGGCGGTGACGTTTGGCTGAATTCTACCAAAAGAAATACGTGACTTCACAGGGGGAGCGGTGGGATACCATCGCTCTCGCGCTTTATGGGAACGCGCTGAAAGTTGCACCGCTGGCAGAGGCAAATCCGAGGTACCGGAATGTCGTGGCTTTCCCCGCAGGGTGCGAGCTGACGGTTCCGATTCTGGAAGAGAGCGCGGTGGAGAGTCTGCCGCCGTGGAAACGATGAGGAGGGATGAGTCGTGGGCGTTGGTGCATTTGGAGATCATGAATTCGGCGCGTCGGAAAGCTGCATCCGGATTCCAAACGATTTTGAGTTTTCCGAGAGTCTGAATTTTGAGATGCAGAGCCGAACCGGGAAAAAGCCGGCGACTTATGTCAAAGGGCAGGGGGAGATGACGTTCCCCATGACCATTCATCTGGACGCGCGGATGCTGGATACCGATCTCGCCTCGGAGATCGGCTGGTGGCTCAAAGCCATGCGCCAGCAGACAAAGGGAAAACTGTATCTGTTCGGGCACTACTGGGGAACCAACAGTTTCATTGTGACCTTGGTCCATCCCGCCAATACCAAAACGGCGGGAAAAACCATGCTGTCCTGCGACCTTGAAATCAAGCTGACGGAATGGGTGGCAGAGGGCAGCGCGGAGAAAAACAGCGTCAGCGCTGCGGCCACGGACACAAAATATTCCAGCGGCACCACGCAGAATAAAGCAAACGATGTGAAAAATTCGGGATCTGCGGACACGGGAGGAACGGCCAGTTCCAACACGGAGGAGCAGATTGCAAAAGCAAGCGGAAAAGCTGTTACCATCCATGTAGCGGCCACGAAAAAAACAGGGCCACTGACGGTAACGGCAAAAGGAACGCGCTACGGCGGTGGTGGCGGCCGAGGCGGAGGACGCAATATCTATACAGGGATGGTTCTATATCCGAGCATGGTGAAGACCGTGGAGAGTGGAGACGCAATCACCGTGACGTGGGACAGCAGCAAAACCTATTGGGTGAAAATTTACACCGTCAGCGGCGAAATGAGGCTGGCATATGGGAACAAGGGAAAGCTTGGACCCATTCAAATTACTCAGAACGTGGCCATCGAGGCGTGCTGGAGATGAACGATGAAATTTACAATCAATACAGGAGACGACATTGACTGGGAGGCAGAAGCGAAAGAGCAATTAAAAAATGACGTTCTAAATATTTTGAAAACCCGAAGGGGAGAAGTCCCGTTTATGCCGGGACTGGGACTGGACGGAAAATATATCGGAAGACCGGTCTCAGAGATTGGCCCCGCGCTGCGCAACGATATCACGGAACAGCTTGAAAAGTGGATGCCGGAGGTTGAAATTGAGAGCATCTCAATTGCGGCCGATGCAAAGGGCGATCTGAATGTGGAAATTGAGGTGAATGGTACATGAGCCTGTTTGTAGAAACAGACGTCGAAGAGACAGTCAAGGAACTGCTCAGCGATTTTGAAGCGGAAACCGGGACCGTGCTCGCCGCCAGCGACCAGCGGAGAATCTTTCTGATGGGATTCGCCTATGCGCTGGCGGTATTTCGGAACGATCTGGAGGAGACCGGAAAGCTCAATCTGCTGCGGTACTCCTCCGGTGAGGCATTGGACGCCATGGGGGAGTTGATGGGTGTGAGCAGAAGTGGCAAGGCAGGAGCGAAGTGTAAGCTGCAATTTACGCTGTCGGCGGTGCAGGCCAGCGCGGTATATATCCCGGCCGGGACCCGGGCGACGCCGGACGGGAAACTGTTTTTCGCCACGGATGAAGCGTTGGTGATCGCGGCGGGGGAACAGACCGGGACTGTTGAAGTGACCTGCACCATGGAGGGAGAAGCGGGGAATGGCTATGTACCCGGGCAGATTGACACGCTGGTGGATGGCGTGACCTACGTAAGCTCTGTGACCAATATAACGGAATCCTCCGGGGGAACGGACGAAGAGGAGGACGACGCTCTGCGGGAGCGTATTCGGGAGGCCCCATTCAGCTTTTCGACCTGCGGACCCACGGGTGCCTATGAATATTGGGCGAGGTCGGCGTCTTCGGACGTTGGGGATGTGGCGGTAGACAGCCCCGGCCCCGGGACCGTGCGCATTGCGGTGATTAAATCAGGGGGTGTAATTCCGAAATCAACGGACGCGGTATTGACAGCGGTGTCTGAAGCATGTTCCGCGGCAGATCGGAGACCTTTGACAGACAACGTCTCCGTGGTACCGGCCACGGCGGTGGCAACCTCCATAGCTCTGACCTACTATGTGTCGAAGGACGACATCGGGCAGCTGAGTGCCATTCAAGAAGCGGTATCTGCCGCCGTGGAAGAATACAAAGCGTGGCAGACAACTTCCATCGGGAAAGACATCAATCCGGACAGGCTGCACAAGATGGTCATGGACGCGGGCGCGTCCCGCTGCACGATCACCGCGCCGGTCTACACGGAAGTGACGTCTCCGGACGTGGCCCAGTTCACGGCGGCAGCGGATAGTCTTACATTCGGGGGAATGAGCGAATGAGCGGCGGAGTCGTGATGGGCGTGATCTCCGCAGTTAGCGGAAGCGAGGCGGAGGTAAGCTGCCCGGAGTTGGGCGGCAGCGTGACCGCAGCACTCCCGCTGCTCAGCCCGAACCATGACCGGTATGTGATTGATTCCCACGGCGTGGAATGCCCGGTACAGGAGCGGTATCACACCGGCCAGTGGGTCATTGTGGCGGTGTGCGGAGAGGATATCAACAAAGGCGTGGTGATTACATGAACCTGATTTACAACGGCACAGACATCACCGAAAGAGTCAGCCTGACAAGCGGAAAGCTCACGGACAGCGGCGGCGGGCAGGCGGACATGGCGACGCTTTCTTTTTCGGACACAGGTCGGCTATGGAGCGGATGGAACCCATCCAGAAATGACACTCTGGAAGTGAAGACGGGAAAGTTTTCCACGGGGAAGCTGTTTGTCCACACCGTGGATTATCCGGACGGAGCTTGCACCATGCGGGCCGTTTCGGTACCCAGGGACGCATACAAACCCAGAGATAAAATCTGGAGAAGTATTTCGCTGCTGGAAGTGGCCGGAGATGTGGCGGGCCGGTGCGGTCTGACGCTGAAGACTTATGAGGTAACGGACCGCAAGTACAAAGCCTTGACACAGCAAAACACAGCGGACCTCGCGTTTCTCATGTGGCTATGCCTGCGGGAGAGCATCGCGGTAAAAGTCTGCGACGGGAAGCTGGTGCTGTTCGATGAACTGGCGTTTGAGCAGAAAACCCCGCAGGTCACCATTGAGCGCAGTGACGTAGAGGACGGGGCCACGTTCCGGACGGGGACGTCGCTGGCCGGGTACACCGTACAGGGGGCCACGTTCGGAGTGGGGGCGTTCACCGGGACGGCGGAGGACGAAAACGGGACCGGAGCCAAGACGGTGAGTGATACGGTATGGACGCAGGGTGAAGCGCAGAGGTTCGCGCGGGGGTACCTGCGGGCAGCTAATAAGCATTTCAAGACGGCGGAGATCCCGATGCGGTCGTTGACGGAAGTGGCCGGGGGAAGCACCGTGGCGCTGTCCGGGTTTGGGACCGTGAACGACGGGAATTGGTATGTCGAGACCGTCACACATGATCTGAAGCACAACGAGAGCGCGCTGCATCTGCGGCGTGCTCTCGGCTATTAGGGGGTGGGATTGTGAATGCATCGGAAATCCAACTGACAAATCTGCTTCCGGTATGGATGCAGGACGACACCACGGCGGCGGGGCTGGCCTACGCAGTTGAAAAGCAACTCAAAGCTGTTGCGGCGGAGATCTCGCTTGTGGGCGTCTACGCCCGCATTCCGACCATGGGGGAGTCCCTGCTGGACGAATTGGCCTGGGGTCTGAATATCCCGGAATACCGAGGCGATTACGAACTTGACGTGAAGCGCCGGCTGGTGCAGACAGCCATCCAGACACACCGCCTGCGCGGCACAAAAGCGGCGGTTGAAAAGGTGGTAACGGAGATCTTTGGAGACGGGTGGGTGGAGGAGTGGTTTGAGTATGACGGCGACGCCTACAAATTCAAGATCCACACTTCCAATATCGGAGCCGTGGATGCGGATGCCGCAGCCTTTGACCATGCCGTGGAGAACACCAAAAACCTGCGCAGTGTTTTGGAAGAAATCGTAATTGAAGCCTCCGGCCAGCTGGTGCTGTATGCGGCAGCGGTGATGCGTGTGCAGGAGAGCATCTACATAAATTGAGGAAAGGGGAGAGCTATGGCATCTTTTCCAACAATGACCGTCACCAACGCGGGGCAGGCGGCACTGACAAAGGGACTGAACGGGCAGGAATTATCGTTCCCGAAGATCGTGCTGGGGGACGGAGAATTAAACGGACAGTCAATTTCTACCCTGACAGCGATGATTCGTCAAAAAGCATATTGCGATGTCACGCGGAAGGCCGTCACGGGCGGGGCCTATCAGGTAGGAGGGCTGCTGCTTCCAGCGAATATCACGTCCGGGTTTTACTGGCGGGAAATCGGCCTGATCGTGACGGACCCGGACACCGGAGCTGAAGTCTTGTATGCCTACGCAAATGCCGGCACGGCCACGGACTACATCGACCCTAACGCTACCGACAGTCGGTTTGAGAAAAACATCTATGTTAACACCAAAATTTCATCCGCGTCCAGCGTGACGATCTCTATCCCGAGCTCGGATACCTACGCTCTGGCAGATATGAGCAATATCAATCTGGAGTTGGCTTTGAAGGTGTTTGCCGCCGCTGTCCACGCGGCCAACCACGCCACCGGCGGCAGTGACCCACTAACCCCGGCGCAGATCGGGGCGGCCGCCACCGAGACGCTGACGGCCACAATCTCCACGGGATGGTCTTCCAGCGGGGGCTATTACTACAAGCAGGTATCTGTCCCGGGGATGCTGGCGACGGACAACCCCATCGCGGACATCCTGCCGGGGAGCGACAACGCCGCCAACAAGCTGTATGCCGAGGCGTGGGGCAAGGTACTGCGTATCGACACGCTGGACGGGGCGGTCAAGCTCTGGTGCACGGCAGCGCCCACCACGGCGTTTCCGGCGCAGTTTAAGGTGGTGCGGTGATGGGAAAAGCACTAGTGAGCCGCAGGGGCGGGAACACCTCGGATGCCACAGCGACGGCGGTGGATATCCGCTCAGGGAAAACGGCGTATGCCGCCGGTGAAAAAATTACTGGGACTGCAATAATTTTTGAGCGTGTCGCAAGCACTAAACTCTACGGGAATAATATTAGCTCTCTTACGGGAAGCAGTCATATTAACGCCAGTTTAAACGGATCTGCCATTTATCTAACAATCGTTGACCGGAACGGAAACACGGCCTCTGGGACGGTATACCTTAAATAACATAAAGGAGGCACAGTCCATGAATCACAAACATAAGTCCGTGTACGTGTACACACACACACACACACACACACACACACACACACAATTGATTTTGTCTACCTGTGGCGGACTGCCGGAGGGCGGTGCGAGCAATGGGTAAGTGCATTCTGGCAGGGCATCCGCCGGTGGGCGGGCAGATCGGGTACGGAACGTACACGGGAGACGGGGCGGCGAGCCGGACAATCTCACTGGGCGTCACGCCTAAATGGGTGCTGGTACTTATGTGGGGTTCAACTACAATTAATGCAGATAATCACATGTTTGGCGGGTTGGCAACTTTTAATAGCCCGGCAACAAATGTTGGTGGACTTATTATCTCCATTAAAATTGTTAGCGGCGGATTTTATATCCAAAACGACGATAGCCGTGCCTACACAAACTTTTTCGGCTACAAATATAACTACATCTACGGCACCTGACCGCCGTACCCCGGCAAGGGGGCGCGCCTGATGGGAAAGTGTATCATCGTGCGGCGGACTACTGTGACAAATATCGTTTCAGGCGTTATAGCTGGCACATTTACAGGCAATGGGGCAGCATCCATTACAGTTTCGGCGCTGGCTGGGAAGACAAACGTAGCAATAATCGCGAGCAATGGAGGTTATATCTCTGGCGGAAACTACGGCGTAATTGCTGCCGGCATGAAAAGGCCCGGCATATCGGTTGTCACGGCCCCAGTGAGCAGCCAAGCCTTTACCGGGAACAGCCTATCTTTATCAAATGGAGTTCTGTCTTGCTCGTTAGATTCTGTCCGCTTTGTCAGCGGAGTTACTTACTATTATGTTGCATGGTAAAGGAGGCAAGCCTATGTACATTACAACAGGAACAACAAAACACTACGCCGTGATCGGGCAATCCATCAGCCCCGGCGAGGTGCGCTACACCTTGCAAGAGGCCCCGGCGGAGCTGGGGGCTACGGTCAAGCTCTTCGCCGACGATGATACGCAGATGCGGGAGGACACCGTTGCGGATTATCCGTATCCGCACATTGACGGAAACACGGTCATACTGAGCAACACGCCGGAACCGGTGCCGGTGGAGCCGTCTCTGGCGGAGGTACAGGCCGCGAAGCTGACGGAGGTCAACACTGCCTGCACGTCTGCCATTGAGGCCGGGTGTGATGTGACGCTCTCGGACGGTACGGAGGGGCATATCAGCCTGACCATCCCCGACCAGATCAACCTATCCACGGCGCAGGAGGCCGTCAAAGCGGGCGGGACCGGCTACGCCTACCATCTGGACGGGGCGCTGTGCGAAGTCTACCCGGCGGCGGACATCGCCATCATGGCGACGGCGGCGACCGCGCACGTCCTGTATCACCAGACCTATTGCAACCACGTCCGGGTATGGGTGAAGTGCTGCGAGACGGCGGCGGAGGTGGAGGCCATCATTTACGGCGCAGCGCTGCGGGACGATCTGGCGCAGCACATGGCCACCATCCTTGCGGCGGCAGGAGGCAGCAATGCGTAAAGCTGGGGACGCGATTTTGAGCGGGCTGCTGGGCTGCTTCGTTGGGGTTACATACTTTCTCATGGAAGTGGCGTGGAAGACCGCACACGGCCACCCCGAGGGCGTCAGCTGGACCATGCTTGTGCTGGCGCTGCTGCTGGGCATTCTCATGGAGCGCATGGGGGCAGAACTGCCGTGGCGGTGTCCGATTTGGACACAGGCGCTCTTGTGCGGCGCGGCCATCACGGCGGCGGAGTTCGTGGCCGGTTGCGTCCTGAATCTCTGGCTGGGCTGGGGCGTGTGGGACTACTCCCACCTGTCCGGCAATGTGCTGGGGCAGATCTGTCCGCAGTTCGCGGCCCTCTGGTGCCTCGTCAGCGGGCCGGTGATCGTGTTGCTGGACTGGATACGGTACAAAGTCCGGGGCGGCGAGAGGCCGCGATATTACTGGAGTATTAAAATGCCCGTCGTAGCGGGTACATAAGAAAGGAAAGCGATTATGAACAGCAATGCTTTGACCAATGTGAAAGCGGGAATTACAGCAATTCTGGCGGCGCTGACGGCGTTCTGGGGGTGGTTCGGCTGGCTGGTTCTGGTCTGGGTGGGCATGATGCTGCTGGACTGGCTGGTCGGCAGCGCTGCGGCGGCGAAACAGGGGAAATGGAGCAGCGAAAAGCTGCGGGCCGGTGCGTGGCACAAGGGCGGCGAAGTGGTAATCGTGATCGTTGCGCTGGTGGCCGACTGGCTGATTGGCCTGATTGTTGCCAATATCCCCGGTATCACGCTTCCGTTTCAGTACACGGTGCTGCTGGCCCCTTTGGTAATTGTGTGGTACATCATCGGGGAGCTGGGCAGTCTTGCGGAACACGCCGTGACGTTCGGCGCGCCGGTGCCTGAATGGCTGGTGTCCGCGCTGGAGGCCGGGAAAAAAGCGGTGGACAGCGCGGGGGACAAGCTGACCGGATCGGAGGAAGGGGACGGCCAAGGTGACAAATGATGAAAAGCGGGCGAACGTCCTTAAATGGGCGGAGTCTCAGCTGGGCGTGATCGAGTGGCCCACCGGTTTCAACAAGGTCAAGTATAACGACTGGTACTACGGCAAGACCGGCTGCAACTACGCTTGGTGCATGACATGGGTGCAGTGGGTATTTGCCCGAGCCAATCTGCCGCTGCCGGTGAAGACGGCCAGTTGTACCACCCTTGCAACTTACGCAAAGCAGCATGGCCAGTGGGTGACGAGCGGCTTTAAACCGGGCGACATCCTGTTCATGCATTGGGGAAAGGACAAGAACGTGACCGAACACGTCGGCATCGTGAAAGCGGTCAAAAGCGGTTGTGTTGTGACCTATGAGGGCAACACGTCCCTTGCGTCTCAGGCCAACGGTGGGTGCGTCATGGAGCGAAACCGGGCGTATTCAAATATTACCGGGGCATACAGGCCCTGGTATAACGCGTAAAGACCGTCCGGGGATTTCCCCGGACGGGATTTTTTGCCTAATTAAACGCATAAGGAATAAACGTAACAATACGACTTACAGATTGATAATAACAGCAGGAAAATGCATCTAATTGTCCTAAGCTATCTTTGAAAAAAGCAATCAGATTCTTGCAACATTTTCAATAATGGACTATACTATAATATAGAAATATAAAAGCAGGAAAATTGGAATGAGATTTGAAAGGAGTGGCGAAGGTGGAGCGTATAACTGAAGTTGCAAAATTCTTTTTGCAGAAAGAAAAAATGACACATAAAAAGCTTCAAAAAATTTGTTATTACGCGCAGGCATGGTTCTTAGCAAATCACGGAGAACCTCTAACGCCTGACCACTTTGAAGCATGGGTGCATGGACCGGTTTCGCCCGTACTCTATGCCAAGTATCGGGAATGGGGATGGGAACCAATTTCTATTCCAGAAGACAACCAACCGTATTTCGAAAATCCGAGAATTGCAGATTATTTGGAACTGGTTTATAAAACTTATGGAAAATATTCTGGGGATGAACTGGAAACATTTACGCACAATGAAGAACCTTGGAAAAAAGCGCGGAATGGGTACTCTCCTTCTGACTATTGCCGAAATACTATTTCAACAGTGTCTATGAAAGACTATTATAAAAAAAGGTTGACCCCCAAAGGGGATAAGAAGTAAATGAAAGTTGAAGACGGACTAGTTCAGATACCTCCGATTAATTTAGTTGTTATTATCGTAATTAGCATAACGTTCGGATTTGCAATTGCGTCTTTCATGAGAATTAAGGCTAAGGCGCGGATATGGTCACTCGATACATTCGTCATGCTACTTTCTCTTGTAATATTAGTTGCTTCATTTGTTCTTCAGGCAGTAGGAAAGCTGGAGGCTTTTGGAGCTGCATCTATATCTACTTTTTCAAGTATCATTTTTTCCTGGTTGTTAACCAAAGCGTCTAATAAGAGTGACTTTAAGCTACAAGAGCAAGCACTGGCAAAAAAATCGTATCGACATATAAACTACATTGAAAGCGCTGCGCGAACAGCTGAAAAAACAATTAATCAATACATTTCGGGACCAGAAGAAGAAGTCGATGCTAAAACTAAACTAATTTTGAGCCGTGCTATGGATGACATTGGCTACATTAGCGGAGGAATAAGCACTTGTAAAATGGACTGGTTTGATTTACTATCTGAAGAAGATCAGCAGAAAACAACTGAAGGCTATGAGCCAGATCAAGTAGTGAATACGGACTCTATTAATCTAAATCAGGAGGATGCGTGACTCTATCCACACGCATATTGATGGCGAGTTTCTGCGTCCCTGCAAAGTTGTTGTGGTGCGGAATGCTTTGCTAGTGCTATTGGAGAATCAGTAACACATTTCTGGCTGTTTTATGCTGAATTTACAGAATTGTACTTTTGGTTCTAATGTCAAATATGTAGTATAAGTTTTGCAAGAGATTTTTTCTTCCTCTAATGGGGCAGCCGGACATCTAAGTGACGTCCGGCTTGTTCTTTTATGAGGGACTAGAAAAAAGGTCCGGCGGCAAGGCTATGACGGGCCTGACACGGCGCATGAGTGTTGACACTACCGATAGAATGGCCTCTGTAGCAAGCTCTGGCTGAGTCAAATTTGAGGTGTTTCGTTCAGCAACGATGATCTCAGTCTTAGAATTCATATATCTTTAGAAAATTCGTATTGACTATTGTAATATTTTCCAACTCTTTTTTATAATGCGATGAGTAATTGCAGAATGATAATATCATCTAACTCCACGCTCTTTGCGAGTATAAATATAGTCATCCGTTTTTTCGTCGTAATACGATGATGTTCTTATAATGTCATCAGTGGCAATATACTCAATATATGTTACCCAGTCATTCATTGAGATATTATAAAGTACTTTGTTCTTATCGTAATCAGATGAAACGCAAAAGTTAATAATTGCTCCACCTTCGTCAGACTCGGTAAAAAAGAGATAAGAATGAATCAACCAGTTGCATACGTCTTTTCCTGAAACCGTAACATTTCTTTCATGCTCCCAATCGTGACTGTTTTCTTCTGGCCAGCGCTGCATTAGATCTATATGCACAAGTGGTTTTATGGATTTTGCCTTAATAACATACCGATCTGCCTCATCACTCAATTTCCCGCCGCAATCAAGTAATTTACGAATGATAAATGCCGAATAAAAAATGCTCTTTTCAACAACTGTGTAAGTAGAGATATCGTTCTGATCAAAGCGTTCTGCTGTGTTGTATTTCAAAATAAGCCGTTTTCTTCTCTGTAAATCCTGCTTCCAAGGATGACTATCATAAATCAAAACTACACCTCCAATTGCTGCTCGTATTATCTAGCCTATTAATTCTAATTGTGTCATCTTTAATGCTATTAAGTTCTTCTATACGCTATCTGCATACTTAGACGCTAAGCCTCTTATTTTATCTATTATTCTTCTCTCCAAAATCGAAACATAACTCTTAGATATATTAAGTATGGAAGAAATATCTTCTATTGTTTTAGGCTGCTCCCCATTCAAGCCAAATCGAAAATTGATTATTTCACGCTCTTTACTACTTAATTGATCTAACAACAAACGAATTTCCTGAATGTTCTCTTTTTCAACGAGATAATCAGTGCAATCGAATTCACTTGCTGCATTAATCTTTATTATGGGGGTACCCATTTGAGAAAGAATTGCTTCGCTGTGTAAGTACTGAAGTATTTCAGATTCGATGCAGGCTTTTATAGATTGTAGAAAATCACCATTATCAAGTTTATAATTATCTACCCCCCTAACTAATCCCAAGTAACTAACGGAGATTAGATCCTCTATTTTTTCCTTGCCTCCACAACTAAATTCGTACTTTTTAGCTATATCTCTTGCTAACTTAAGATTTTTCTCGACGAGCTTATTGCGTTCATCAATCGTAAATTTGAAATTTAAGTTCAGTTGTTGAGACCTACTACTTTTCTTTGCTAATATATTACCACACTCATCTTTTATTAAATTATCAACATAATCTAAAATTTGGCCCTCATATTCTTGCTTGGAATATTTTTTAGCAAATTGTGATGCCGATTCAATCATTTTCTTCGTATAATTATTTTTGTCTAATTGGCAAGAGTTCCAAATTGCTATAATAGTATGGCAAAGAATAATTTTATCACGAAAAGAAAGACATTTCTCTTCAATTTCACTAATCATAGCATATTCACTCACAATCAAATGATATTATATCGAATTCATCTGTTTTTAAATTGGAAATTAAAAACTCGGATGAGAGCAAATTTGCTCTCATTAAGCGAGGTACGGTTTCAATCCTTTCTAGAATTTTATCTTTTGCAATCACATATAGGAGCGGAGAAAAAAGCTCAGATTCTGCGTTGTTAACGAGAAGAAGAATTTCATCTCTCTGTTCTTGTGTTATTAGTCCTCTAGATAGCATAAGTTCTGCACCATTAACAATACCTAATTTATTGCTTTCAATTTTGAAACTATGCTTGTCACACCGATTTACATCCTTCTGCAGAGATAAAAAAATTTCTTTCGGATTCGATGAAGGAGGATTTCTCTTCTCAACAAAATTTTCAGCACACCAAACGTAGTGAATTCCTTCATAAAAGTTTTCGTTAATATAGTGCGATAAGTAACTATTTACAGAGTAATAAAAACAGTGCGATTTTTCACTATGAAATTCTAAAATTGGCATAGTTGTTACCTCCCTCAGTTTTTATTATATCAAAGACAATATAGGAAAATCAATGTTTTTTTGAACTATCCAAGGAGAATTGAGTTTGACAATTGACTATGCTACCGGGGAGAGTTAGCTTAAAGAGAGCAGCACGGCAACCAATGTGTCGAACGTGATGAATGCGGTGAACGATGTTGGTAGTGCGATCAGCTATCAGCAGGGCTGATACAGGAGAGCCCACATCAACAGAGCCAACTGAGCAGACTTACATACTTAACACCAGTACACACAAATTCCATTATCCGTCTTGCTCTAGCGTAAAGCAGATGAAGGACTCAAATAAGCAGACTTACACCGGAAGTCGTGATGACTTGATAGCGCAGGGATACTCACCATGCGGCCGGTGTAAACCATAAGAAACCCGCTCCTAAAATTCCCACAAATAAAAGCAGTTTGTCAAATCTATCAGTGCATAAGAATTACTCCCCGGGGCTTACCAGAAGGTAGCTCCGGGGAATTTTTGCGTTGTGGCAGAGATTTAAAGACTCTGTAACAGTCTACGCTTTTCTGCTTAACATATCATCAGTATTATTATACTTGCAAGAGACGAGATTCTTTTTCATTTTACCTTCTTTTCATCCTAAAGGGAGCAGCCGGGCGTCATTTGGCATCCGGCTTGTTCTGTTTCAAGGTGCCTATATCAACGCGGCGGCTCTTTCCCACGTAGCCGACGGGTTCCCGCGACGCCCCGAAGGGCGTTTCGGCCTGTTCCAGGCAGGCCATCATCAGGCGGGGTATATCCGCTCCAGCTCAAAGATTGCCCAGCGTAGCGCGGCCACGGTGTCTGGGTCCTTTGTGCGGCGGAGCAGCTGGTACAAATATTCAATGCGCTTCTGTTCCATGATGTGTTCCTTTCTGCCGGCCTATTGCCCGACCGGCGGGGCTGCGTATCATCCTGCAACCAGAGTCCCATATTCGGACAAGACAAAACGGGTGGGAAGCTTCCCACCATACCAGCCATCGTCCTCGATCTTAATGGCCTGCGTCCGCATTGATGGGACACGCAGCATCGTGTTGTACTCCGATTCCGGGATTGTAGCAATGCTGTCTTTTCTCCAGACGCCCATATCTCTGTAATAAAGCTGGACTCTAATATCCGCCATTATCTTTTCCTTCTGCCTTGTGGCTCACTTCTTCCTGAGCATCCGCCCCACCAGTACGATGGTCACAACGCTCAGCACAATCATAACGACGTCCAAAATGATATCTACCATAGCTGTCCTCCATTTCATATATTGACAACGGCAAGCATTTGATTTATTCTTAAGGCAAGGGGAGGGTTCCCTCCCGCTTGCCTACCCGGTGAACTTTTGGATTATGTCCACTAGCGACCGGATTAGGTTTAAGATTGCGGTAACCAAGACTATGTATTTGATGGTACGGTCTTGGTTGCCGCTCTTTTTATGCTTGCTCGTGGTGCTCACCTCCTCTCTATGGTTTAAGTATAGTCTTATATACGACGTATTGCAATAGGCGGAATGAACAATCTTATATAAGATAATTTGTGCATCTTTGACGTATATAAGACAAGCAAAATGTGATACTATGGTGCAGGGTGATTTTATGGCAAACAGAACCGAATATAAGAATCAGTGGATGAAAGAAAATCGAGACACAAAACTATTGACGCTCCCAAAGGGCCGCAAAGCCGAAATACAAGCCGCTGCTGACGCAGCAGGGGAGAGCCTGAATGATTTTATTACCAAGGCCATAGACGAGCGCATGGAGCGGCTAGAGAGCGCAAAGCCTAATAGGCCGTGGTATCAGACGGAAGATGCAAAGGCGGCAATCAAACGGTTAAGCAGCAATGGAGCCCAGAAGGGCAAAGATGAACCGGAAAAGTAGATGATCAACCCCTGTGCTAGTTGGGCCGCGAGGTACACACTTTGGTACACACCGCATAATTGCAAAGCGTAATTTTAGATTACTTAATTGGAAGATAAAACCTAAATTTGCATTGGTATGTAAAGGTTTCTCACAAGTTGTTAGAAATGGTGGCGGGTTCAAATCCCGCCACTCGGACCATCAAAAGATCGACGATTTTAAATTGTCGGTCTTTTGCTATGCCAGAATTTATGCGGGTTTGCGGACGTTGGATTTGGTAGAAGTCTTATAATTACACTCGAAAGCAAAATCGAGTGACAGGATTTATTTGGAATGATATAATAAACATATTGAGGATGTGATTATATCATGCGATGTTTATTCTGCAAAAAGGATTCATCTGCAACTAAAAGTATAGAACATATCATCCCAGAATCGTTAGGAAATAGTACTTTCGTTTTGCCTTTAGGATATGTGTGCGATAATGACCTGCCCCCTGATTTCGCGCAGAGGGAATGTTAGTAACAACTTGAAAGTTTCAAGGCATATTCTTCCGGCGTCAGGTTGTCGAGAGAGGAATGCGGCCTGATCCTGTTATATTCCAACCGCCAGTTTTCAATTATCTCCCTTGCCTCAGACAAGCTTTGAAACCAATGTTGGTTTAGGCATTCCGCGCGGAGTTTCCCGTTGAAGCTTTCTATGTAGCCGTTTTGCATGGGCTTTCCCGGATCTGTAAAAATGTGTTCCACTTTGTGATCGTACGCCCAGGCATTCATTACATTACTGGTAAATTCAGAGCCGTTATCGGTCAGAATTTCTTTCGGCAGCCCCCGGAACAAGGCGATCCGGTTTAGAACAGCCGATACCCTCCGCCCGGAGAGAGAGCTATCCACTTCAAGAGTCAGACATTCCCGCGTCACTTCATCAATTACGGTCAGAACGCGAATGTTTGAGCCATATCTGGTTCTGTCGCTGACAAAATCCATCGACCAGCGAGCATTCATTTCTTTTGCGGTGCGTTCCGGCATGCCGCGCTTTTCATATTTCTTCTTTTTGCTTCGCTTCTGAAGGGTTAATCCTGCATCCTTGTAAAGCCTGTATGTTTTTGTGTGGTTAATCTCAAAGCCTTCGCGCAGAAGCATGACATGTAACCGGCGATAACCAAATCGTTTCCAGCGCACCGAAAGTGCCTTCAGCCGTTCTGTTACCAAAGTATCCCCGCTTTTATCGGTCGGCTTGTATCGTTTGCTGTTCTGGCTGATCCCCATTAGCCTGCACGCGCGGCGCTCGCTGATTTCATAGCATTCCTGTACTCCGGCTGCTATTTTGCGTTTTACGGCAGGCTTCAGACGTTTTTTGAAAGCACGTCCTTTAATATCTTATTATCCAAAGACAAGTCGGCGACCATTTCTTTCAGCCGACGGTTTTCTTCTTCAAGCTGTTTCAGACGCTTGGCTTCACTAACGTCCATGCCGCCATATTTGCTTTTCCAACGGTAAAAAGTCTTATTGTACTCACGGACAATATCCACTGCCTTCTTGCCACCCTCGTGCTCCTTGAGAATCTTGATGATCTGTTCTTCTGTAAACCTTACCTTCATGTCAATCACTCCATTTTTTCTATTGTAGCATATCGTGACTAACATTCCTATTGACGAAGTTTTTCGGGTTCAGGTCACCGGAAAGTAAGGCTAGGGTGAACGTCAAAATAAGGGCTATGAATTTATAGTTATTATGCTTCATGTTTCCTCCTTCACTTTCTGCGAATATATCGAATGATGAGAGTGACAGCTATGACCAGCGCCACAATACCAAGTGACATAAACAGCATTGATAAATCAATTACCGTTCCGCTTACTTGTATAGAAGTCATGCTATCTGCTTGCCCAATTACATTTTCAGGAACTCTTGATGTACGTATTAGAATACCAATAACAAAGGTTACAATCATTGTGGTAATCGCAATCCCAATTTGAATTTGTTTTTTTCTTTTTTGTCTTTCTATGCAGTTAATCCCATACTGTTCATGTATGTTATCGGCAAAATCCTTTGGTGTCCCCAATCTGTCAATTACTTGTTCTTCAGTTTCTCCATGCTCTTTCGCTGAATCAAACGCTTCGTTTAAATCGCGAATAATTTCACATTTTTGATTGTGGGGAACAGATAATTCCTTGGTAACCTTCTTTATATATTTCTCTCTCATATTTAAGCCTCCAAGTTCTTTACTATGTCTATAAAGCTATCGACACATACCGTGTAGCTATGCCAAAACGAAATCAATTCCTGTAAAGTTTCCTTCCCCTTATCGGTTAGGGAGTAATATTTTTTTGACCCGCCATTTGCTTGCGACGGAACTAATCGGCATTGAACTAAACCAGCGCCTTGCAGTCGGTATAACATAGGGTAAATTGTACCCTCTTTTGCATACCCGAATATTTTACCTCCGGTTTCATTCAGCTCTGTAATAATTTCATACCCATATGTTTCTTTTTTAGCGATCAAACATAAGAGTATCATTTCAAAAGAACCTTTTTTGAATTGTTGAATATACTTGTTATCCGCCATAATCACTTCTCCTTTTCCAATGCGGAGATACATAGCATTACTAAATAGCTATACATAGTATAGGCTTAATCTTTGCTTTTGTCAATATAGGCGAGAGGTAAAGCAATTTTCTTTGCTTTACCAGCTACATTACTTATCTGTTGGTTGTCTATCTCATTATAATTAATGTTTTGGTACTTGCTTCCTTATGGACCCTGCCCATTGGCTCCGGGGTTATCTGAGCCGTAGCCCTCCAGCAGATTGACAACGCCCCACACGCCAAGGCCAGCGCAATAACCAGAGTCTGCAAAGTACCGATAGCAGAAGTGAAAAAAGCCATAAATTATTCTCCTTTTCTCCGGGTGAAAATGCCCGGACATAAAAAAACCGCCCATGTGGGGGCGGGTCACTTCGAGACAAAGAGTCCCAAAGCTGCTTTATACAAAGGCGTCCGAGTCGTCCACATCGTCATAGTTGAGGATGTCCTCGTCCTCTTCCGTGAGTGCGTCGTCCGGCACGGTCGCCTCGTACACCGTATAGACCTCCTCCTGGCTGGGCCGCCGCTGGCGGTTGATGAGCCTGTCGAGGTCAAAGACGTTGCGTTTATCGGCCTCCGCCGTAAATTCATTAAAAATTGTAGTAAAATTTCCAACTTTCTTCTTGCTCGCTTTTCGTCTGTGTTGCCTGTTGTTTGCTTATTATATATTCGTTCTTGATATATCATATAGTTTATTAGAAAGAAAAATCTATAATATCGGAAATTTGATTAAGTACAAATAGAGCTTTATAGCACCATCTTTAAGATAGGGCAAATAGGCGCTAAAATTACTATCAAGTTTTGCAAATTTAAAGCTTTTATTGGCTTTATTAGTGCTGCTGTTGAAAGGATGGGCTGTATGATAAATTTGAATTTAAAAAAAAGAAGTACTTTTCAAAAATGTTGAGAAAGAGGCTTTATCAAGTATCGGAAACTGGAATAACGAATTAGAAAATATTGGACTCATTTTTCGGACAAACAGTGGAAGAAAAAGTAAAACCACATATATTCTGCCGCTAACAAGTTTTGCTGTAAGAATGAGTGAAAATAAAATTGGTCAAATTCTTTCGGAATTAAAATTGTGGGATTCGAATCGATATACACAAATTTTTGGCAAGGTTCATTCGTTAACAAGGCTGTATATAAAAAATGATAGTCAAACCACCATCAATCAAGTGTTGTGTATCTATTTAGAAAAAGTCCATAACTCAGGAAGTGATGAAATTAATAGAATTAATACGTTCCTCTATGACGTCACCGTCATCGAGGAGAAAGAGTTGGTCAGTAAGATATTGAATACTGAGCACGAAGAGACTGTTGTGATTATAAAGGGCAAAAACGCGATTGCGCTCGGTGGAAAAACTCTTAAAGATTTCGGCTGCTTTTTTATTAATGATTCGATCAAAATTGATGATGCATCAATTTGCGAGATTATGACTCAGCTTGCAGACAATGTTGACATTTCGGAGCTACCTGAAATAGAAATCTAATTCATAAGGAGGAATTTGAAAATGGGCGATACCAACTTAGTGCTTATACTTTTTCTCATGCTGGATATTTTATCTACTGTAAAAGGGAATAAAGGCTAAACACCAAACTGGACTTATCAACAAAGTTTTGATAAGTCCAGTTTGAGCTGTTTTGATAAAATGAGTATAAGTGGGTTCAACTTCTATGCAAAAGTATCGGGGTCGTCCACATCGTCATAGTTGAGAATGTCCTCGTCCTCAGCCGTGAGTGCTACCTCCGGCACAGTCGCCTCGTACACTGTATATTCCTCGCCCGGCCGTGGCCGCCTGTTGCGGTTAATGAGCCTGTCGAGGTCAAAGGTGTTTCGTTTATCCGCTTCAGCGGTAAACTTGTAATTAGGGTGCTGCTTCAAATCGTATTTGCGGGAGTAGAATGGCGGCAGGCCGCGAAGCTGTAAAATGCACCTGTCACCGGGCATGGTAGCAAGCTCGGCGGGAGTCATCAGCTCCCGGCCCAGCCGCTGGGTGTTTTGATTATAGCTTTCAGACTGACCCCGTGTGCGCCCATCCGTCTGCATGGAAATTGTGGCCTTGCCCAGCCAGTTTTCCGATATTTCCTTGATGGTGGAGCTTTCACGCCCGCCGAGAAATACTACGCTGTCCATATTACCGAGAATGGTTTCAGCGTTTTTGTCATAAATGGCCTTGCATTGTGCCAACTGCTGATACAGCAGGCACAGGCTCACTTCACGGGAGCGGATAACGGCTACCAGCTTTTCGAGCTGTGGCACTTGGCCCGTGTTGGCCGCCTCGTCCCACAGCACCTGCACATGATGGGGCAGTCGCCCGTCATGGACGGTATCGGCTCGTTCACATAGCAAATTGAACATCTGCGAAAAAGCCAGCGCCACTAAAAAGTTATAGGTACTGTCGGTATCGGAGATCACAAAAAAGGTGGCGGTGCGCCTGTCGCCCATGCGGTCAAGCTCCAGCTCGTCATAGCTCATGATCTCCCGAAGCTGGGGAATATCAAAAGGCGCAAGCCTTGCACCACAGGAAATTAAGTGGAGCAGTCAAGAACCGTGCAGAATGTGAACACCCAAAATCTGCGGCTTATGCGGCCAGGCCTCTGGCGGCCTGACGATATGTGGCCGGCGGCAGGCCGCCGGGGTTAGCGGTGTAGATTCGCCGGCGGTTATAGTAGGTCATGATGTACCGGAACACGATGCTCTTAACCTGTGCCATGGGCATCTGCTCCGTCCGGATTCGATAGAGTTTTTCTTTCTTCAGCGTAGCAAAAAAGCTCTCCATCCTGGCGTTGTCGTAGCAGTGTCCCGTACCGCTCATGCTTTGAACTGCACCGCATTGCGCCAGCACCTTCCGAAATGAGGAGCTGGTAAATTGGCTGCCGCGGTCGCTGTGCAGGGTCATTCCATAGGCTCCCTGCGCCTGGCAGGCAGACCGAAACGCCCGGATACACAGCTCCTTCTTCATGTTGTCATCCATGGCAAGACCGACGATCTCTCCGTTATAACAGTCCAGAACTGCTGCCAGATACAGCTTGCCGTCCTGACACTGGATCTGCGTGATATCTGTCAGCCACTTCCGGTTAGGGGTGTCTGCGGTAAAATCCCGGTGAATCAGGTTCTCCGCCTTCTGCGCAGCCAAGTCTGCTTTTGTCAGACTGTTGGAGTGACGAGGAGCGCGATGGCAGGCCTTCACGCTTCATGGCCCGCCGTACGCTGCTGCGGCTTATCGCGATACCGCGCTGCGTAAGCGCCAGAAGGATTCGGCCAACACCATAATTGTCATTGTCCGGATTTTCATTATAAATCTCTCGTATTTTGACCAGAAGCAGCTGCCACGGTTTTGGCTTGCCGGCCGACTGCAAAGAGCGGTAGTACCCGGATTCGCTGACTTTCACAACCCGGCACATGGCATGAATGCAGAACCGCTCACGGCGCAGCGTGATGTACTCATACAACCGCTCCGGCTTTACCGTTTCCGGTCTTTGGCGAAAAAACCCAGCGCATCCTTGAGAATCTCATTGGCTTTCCGCAGCTCGGCGATTTCCTTTATCAGCCGGCGCTTGTTCTCGGAAAGCGGCGCGTCGCGGCGAATGCCACTGCCGACGAAGGCGTGGTCTCCGAAGGCCTTTTGCTTTTGCCGCCACTCCGCCAGAGAGTAGTACGGAATGCCCAGCTGTGCCGCCGCCTGCTTCACGCCGATTTCATCGGACAGCTTGACCGCTTCTTCTTTGAACTCCTTATCATATTTGCGCATTGCAAACACCACCTTATTCTTTCTTTGATCCTATCACTTTTGGGGAGTTTGTCCTCTGCACTTCTATGATATCCCTCCAAAAGGCCAACTGCAAAAACAAATAATATCCTTGGATTCTGCCATTACCTCTCTTCGTGATAACGCAGTGCTGATTGATTTTTATGAACACGATGTCATGTCTATCGGGAAAATTACTTTGGAATATATTGTTACAAAAGCATTGACAGATGAAGCGTCTATTATTCCGGCATGGAGATTTTGGATTGGGAGTGATGTGGATGAAATGAGTCTTAACCGCGGAAAGATTATTGCAATTGATGCAACCACGGGTGAATTAATACAAGGTGAAAGAGGGAATACATTTTGAGCAAATCTCTAAACCTCAGATCGAAAAATACTGTTTTCGCAATTAACATATGTTTAATTTAATTTGGCTGTCGACTTACTGAGCTTCAAGAAAATGTGTTCAATTTTCCTTGATGTATGACTGCATCGCCGAAACTGGTGCGAATGTTTTTGCTCCTTGAATAAATTCTGAGCGTCATCCATGCTACTGATATTGTTAAGAACAGCAGCTCGCGAATATTCGCTCTCCGTCTGATTTCTTCAGGGCTGCGATTCTTTCCAGCCAAGCCACCCGGAGTCGATGGTGGCGCGGGAGCCGCCCACAACGCCGCCCAGCTCGGCTGCCAGCTCTTCCGCCAGCTTGATACCGCCAGCAACATCCTTGCTGATGCCGCGGCCGACGGAGACGATGAAGTCCGCGCCGATCAGATCCACCAGCTTCTTCGCGGCCTTGACGACCTCGACCACCTCGGTCTGGACGTCATCTTCGGTCACTGTGAAGGCGGGCTTCACGATCTCACAGGCATCCGCCTTGGCCTGGTCGAAAGGATTCTTCTTCATCACGCCCGGACGCACCGTCGCCATGGCGGGACGGAACCTCGGGCAGATGATGGAGGCCATCAGATGGCCGCCGAACGCAGGGCGGGTCATCTTCAGGTCCCGGGACACGTCGTGCTTCTCGCCCAGAACCACGGCGGTGTTCAATCCGTCGATCTTCTCCGGGGCAAGAGTGGACGCCTCCCGCAGAAAGTCCTTGTAGATGGGCATATCCACGTCCAGATGCGTGCAGTCCGCGCAAAGGCCGGTGTGCAGGCGGGCGGCGCAGCGGGGGCCCAGGTCCCGGCCGATGTTGGTGGCGCCGAACAGCATGACCTCGGGCTTCAGCTCCTCGATCACCTGGCAGATTGCCGTGGTGTAGCCGCCGGTGGTGTAGTTTTTCAACATGGGGCTGTCGCAGACATAGACCTTGTCCGCGCCGTAGCCGCCAAGCTCTTTGGCCAGACCCTCGACCTTGTCGCCCAGCAGCAGGCCGCACAGATCCACGCCCAGCTCGTCCGCCAGCTTCCGTCCTTCGGAGATCAGCTCAAAATCGGTGGGCATCAGCTTGCCCTGACGCTGCTCGCAGAACACCCATACATCCTTGAAAGCAGCGATATCCGTATTGTTAAAAGACATGTTCAATTACCCCTTTCTCAGATGATGTGCTTGGCGGTCAGAATCCCCGCCAGCTTCTCGCAGCTCGCTTTGTCGGCGCCCTCCAGCATCATGCCCGCGCCCTTCTGGGGCGGCGTGAAGGATGTGAGAATATTGGTGGGAGAACCCTTCAGGCCGATGGTGGTGGGATCGATCAGGGGATCGTTTTTCAGCGTCTCGTAATCGAAGGTCGCAAGCGGCTTGCCGTAAGCCTCGAAAATGCCGCCCACGCTCATGTAACGGGGGGTGTTCAGCTCCTTAATGCAGGTCAGAAGGCAATAAACCTTTTACCACTCTGGGATCGAACGGCCCCGCGGACAGAATCGCTCTGTCCGCCGGTGCCCGAGATGTGGCTGGTTCCGAGAGAACTCCGCGCAAACCTGGCCATAGAAGTCCACTTCCACAGCGGCATTCACGGAGATGAAATTGGGGTGCTGCACAATCACGGCCGGATTATTCGTATAGTCCACGGGGAGTATCTCCACCGCCGGATTGTCGTCAATATAGTCGTACATGCGCCGGCAGCCGATGGCGAAGGTGGCGACGGTTTCCCCCTGTGGATCGGCTTGAGGCTGTTGTCCACCGCTCCGCACTCAATCAGACTCATCATGCTGACCGATTTGAGGCAATTCAGCATCCGGTCACATTTTTACCGTGTACGTCAAATCCAGACTGCTCTATTGTCTTCAGGGTAATTCACGGTCTTGGCGTCAGAGTCATGTCGGCTCTGGTGATTATGGGCCGGGAATACCATGCTCTACTTCATGGCGCAGTGGTCAAATAATCAGATATTCCCATTGCTTGTATACCGAACAAATAAATAGAAATTTTACCACAGAAATCATTTATATAATCTTTATTATAACAGCTATCAAAGTATGGTATATTTATACAGTAAAGCAATGTCGCAAATTAAAATTACAAATCTCATATTCAGCTATGAATTTGAAAACTGATACTTTCAAAAATGTTTTCGTAGTTCACGGAAGCGAACTTATCTTTCAGTATCTCAACGGTAAGAACGGCTTTATCCTTATTACCCATGACAGAAACATAAAGCAAATATTGAAGTAGCAAAAGGTGATTCTTGGACATAGTTGGTAAATAAAAAGCATGGAGAAGCTGGCCCGGGGTTTCATGCCTCTTGTCATCGCACTGACCTAGCCACGGGAGAGGCTCTCAATTTCCGCGCGTAAAATAGCTGAAAAAATGGACACGAAACTGAACGGAAATTCCCTGTGAGAACGGTCCCCAAGGCTTTCGTGCTGGGCCACCATCCGCTCTATGCGCTCGCCTATGGCCATAGTAATAAATGTTCAGGCTGTCCCCTGTCACGCCAGCTTCACCCTACGAGGCATCACGGGAACACGTCAGCCATAGAAAATCGCACCTCCACACACGTTCAATTAAAAATTATTTGAATATACTGTTAAGAAAGGAGCTTAAGCCATGTATAACTTGGTTGCAAATTTGACTAATGAAGTTTATGATGGAAATTCAGGTGAATTTTTAGGATATGTCACTTTTGAGTTACCGCAAACAGAAGAAGAGAAACTGTTGAATTTGGTTAATTACGGAGAAACGCCGCAAAGCCTAACTCTGCTTAATGCTACTATAAAAAATACGGCTGAGGATTACGTCCCTCCTGCGCTAATCAAAAAATATCCAAGAGCCGGGGTTTTACGTGCATTATTTAGAGATAGAGATTCTGGCGCATTTATGCCCATTGAGATTCACTTAACGTTTGATGTAAGAGGAAATGGCCGACAATATGTGAATTTATACTATTTTGATAGTGCGGAGTATAGTAATATAAAAGTAGACGCAATCAGGTATAATACAAACTCCCATTGACGGTCTGCCGGGTACGGGCCGAGACGTGCTTCCGTTCTGGAAACAGAACAAACCGGACGCCATATGACGTCCGGTTTGCTCTTTGAAAGATTAGATGAAAAGAAGTCTGTCTCTTACAAGTATCAAAGTACAAAAACTTTATGAATAAAACCAGCGAAAATTGTTACAAATTGCTTAAATCTAGGCTCGGTATCAATTTTTTAGAAATTTTGTAATTTTCATAGCTGAGAAGTCAAAATTCACCAAACTCCTGCGGGGGGTAACCTCAGAGGCGTATTTGTCCCCCACTGAATGACTGCGGGACGGTACTTGGCCGATCAATACAGAACAGGGCAGAGGACAGATTACCGCAGGAGGAAACTAATCGCGACAATACGCACGTTGAAAGCGGAATTCGAAAAGCTGCTGCAAATTGATTGACACAGAGGGTTTACTGTTATAGACTATAGTAAGTCTACAAATGTAGATCAGGGGAGGGTACAGATGGAACCTTACAGACTCTGTGACAGTGAGTATCGTTTCATGCAGGTGGTGTGGGGAAGCGCACCGGTAAATTCCGGACGTCTGGCGGATCTCTGCGCGGAACAGCTGGGTTGGAAGAAATCCACTACCTATACCATTTTGAAGCGGCTTTGCGAGAAGGGGCTGCTGCAAAACAAGAATGCGACCGTGACCGTACTGGCGCCCGAGGAATCCGTAGCTGCCGATGCGGCGGAGAGCTTTGTGGACCGAACGTTCGGCGGGTCGCTGCCGTCGTTTCTGACGGCGTTTATGTCCGGCCGGAAGTTGAGCAGTTCGGAGGCAGAGAACTTAAAGCGTCTCATTGATGCGTATCTGGAGGAGGGGACAAAATGACGGCTCTGACAAGTTTTTTCAGCATCCTTTTAAACCTGGCTCTGACGGCTCTTCCGGTGATGGCGGCGGTAATCCTGACGCGATGGGTGCTCATCAAGTGCGGAACACCTAAAAAATATGTGTTCGCGCTGTGGTCGCTGACGGCATTCCGCCTTTGCTGTCCGGTGGCATTTTCCAGTGTGTTGAGCGTGTTCAACGCAGTGAGTCCGGCGGCAGATGCGACGTCGAAGATGTCCGCCGCGGGCAATGCGAACTTATCTGCCGTGACCTACGGGGCGCTGGGAAGCGCGGCAAATCAGGTACAGGCGGCATCGGGTCAAAGCGTTCAGAACGTAGCGAGCGCCGCCCAGCTGACACCCGTGGCAATTGCGCTGTATATTGCGGCTATCGCATGGTTTATTGGATTTGTTTCCATGCTGATTTACAGCGTGGTATCATATTTCCGTCTGAAGCGGCAATTATCCTGCGCTGTTTTGCGGGAGGAAAACGTCCATGAGTGCGATAACCTGCCGACGCCTTTTGTGCTGGGCTGGGTGCGGCCAAAAATTTACATTCCATTCCGCCTGCCGGATGAGGAGCGGAACTATGTGCTGCTCCATGAACGGACCCATCTGCGACGGGGTGATCCGTTGTGGAAACTGCTGGCTTTTTTGATTCTGGCGGTCTACTGGTGGAATCCGGCGGCGTGGGTGTGCTGGCTTCTGTTCAACCGGGATATGGAGATGGCCTGCGACGAGGCGGTGCTCCACCAATTGGGTGCGGAGTCCAAGCGGGGATACAGCCTGTCTCTTGTCCGCTTTGCGTCGATACGGCGGTTTTCCACAGCCACGCCGCTGGCCTTTGGGGAAAATGACGCGAAGAGCCGGATAAAAAACGTATTGGATTGGAAACGGGCCACGCCTGGGATTGCGTTTCTGGCCGGAATGCTGTCCCTTATTCTCGTCATCACCTGCTGCACCAACGCAGACACCGCCCACAATTTGCGTTGGAAGAGCGGTAAATTTGACAATATTTCCGGAGGGACAGTGACGTTTTTATACCGCACAGGCAGCGATGTGCAATATGTCAATTATTACGAGGATATCTATGAGGGCGGGGCGCTGACCTCCAGCCACTATATTCTCAGCGGAGGTGTTGCCGGGGAGGAATGGAAAAGCAATCTTTCCCTGACGCTCAGTGCATCGCCAAATCTGGACTGGACGCTCAACGATGGCGGTGCAGCCACTACTTGGACAACGCCACTTACCGACACTTCCTACGGTGGGCGCACTGTCTGCACGCCAGTCAGTAAAAAGCAATCCCTGGGCAGCGGGAGTAACTTAATACTTGCGGCGGTATATCAGGAAACAGGCGCCCGTGACAAAGAGGTATACGCGGCACCCTGTGAGGCAGTCCTGCAGGATCTTGACAAGGTAATTTCCAAAAATGACGTGGTGGTTTTGATCCGCATGGAAACTTCCGACACCCCACCGATCAATTCGGATGCGTCCGCGGTCTCCCACGCGGCCAGCCAGATGTATGAGCTGGCCCAGGACGACACGCCGGAGGCGCTGATAGAGGATCTGCTATGCCGGGATATCTGGGGGATGCCCGGGCTCAGTGGGAACTACACCCGAAGTGTTGAAAGCGGTGTACTGCGTATCACGATTCAGGATGACGACCTTTACAGCCAGGCATCTGAATACATGCCCTGTAACGCGGCGATTCTAATGGCTCTTCGGCCTGAGTTAGCGGAAGTTCAGTGGAACAGTACAAGCGGGAAGAGTGCAGGTCAGAGCGAACGGGCGGGTGCTGCCGGACATTTGCTGCCGTCTGGTGCTTCTTTGGAAGACTACGGCATTTCGCCGGCGATGGTGCAGGAACTGATTGGCTTGCTGGATAGCGGGCAGACTACTGGCGGCGGTACCTCGGCAACTCTGAGTACCATTACCGGAGAAACGCCCACGGGGGATGTACCTTACCCGCCCATGAGTGGTCAGGTGATACAGGTTTCCTACGATTTGCTGGAGAACGTCCAGACGCTTGCGCTTGAGTGCGTCACCTATCATAAAGGTATCCGAACGGCAGATACGTTTCCGGAGGTCTATACCTTCCATCAGACCTCCTCTTTAGCTGATGGGGGCGAAAAACGCCTCACCCGGCAGGGCCGGCTATGGCTGACCTACTATCCGTGGCGGGCCGTTGGCGGCTGGGACCGGGCGGATTTTGCTCTGCTGCCGTGGACAGAGGCGGCAGATTCGGAAGGGAGTCCTCTGGCACAGTGGTCTACGGAGATTCCCGCCCCGGATAGTGGCGATACCTATGACCGAAGCCAGATTGGACTGGATGGTGCGTTGTCGGTTGATGCGGATAGTTCCAGCGTGCTCTTTGCGGCCTGCTTCAACGGGATGGATCAGGGCGGAATGTCCGCCGTCATCCTCGGTACGCAGCTTAACGACCCAGAGGCGCTGGCAGGAGTGATCGCTGACAATGACCTGGTGATTTTGATACGATTGAGCCTTTCCACGGCTGAGAACACGGTCTCCTATGAGCCGGGTACCGGGACTTTTACGGATATTTTGGGCTACAACGGGATTCAGGTGACAACCTGTACCGACTACGGTTGGGGAAGCCGGACTTATTACGGTCAGGCATCGGATGGATCGCTGACCCCCATCGCAGAGAGTTTTGGCTTTCTCAATAAACTGGACGGCAAACAGCCAGAGGATTATTCTGTGGATTTGGACGGAGACGGGCAGAAGGAACTGGTGTGCAACGTGACTTATAATGGAGACGGAGCACGGCGGGCCTATGTCTACCAGCGCCGCAGTGATGGTATTTATCGCGGTGACCTCTCCACAGAGGGACTGCCGGATTTCAATGACTGGGGCGTGAATGCATCATGGTCGGAATACAATGCAGATGAGAATGTATTCTGGCTTCACTACGATCAGACAAACGGTGGTACTGCTGTGGTAAAACGGATAGGTCTGCAGGGGCCCAAGTTTGAAAAATATACATCTTAAACACAAAACACAAAAAGGAAAGAAACTTTTAAGACTTTCACAATCAAATCTTTATTAAATTAAATTGAAAAACAGAAACCCTGAAACAGAGAGACTGGGAAAGGCATGCGGGCCTTCTCCGGTCTCTCTATTGCCACCGTTATCAAAAGACGCGAAATCCCCTATTGACTTTACTTATACATTCGTATAATGCAATTTATACAAACGTATAAATTGTGAGGTACGGGTTATGAAAAAGGAGATCAAGCGACTTGGAGATGCGGAATTGGAAATCATGCAGGCGATTTGGGCGGCAGATGGGCCGGTGAGTTCGGTATCCGGAGTGGCAGGTAGTGGTGACCCGCGGCGAAAACGCCGGAGGCCCCCGCGTCTTTGTGATTAATCCGGAAATGCTGCCAGAATGGGAAAATGTGCAATCTGTCTTGGACATTGACACATCAAAGGGCACAGCCTTCCCATCTGCCGCAAAGAGGGTACCTGCCCTCAGCCTGCTCACCGTGGGAGAATCTGGGTGCTAGGGGCGGCGGCTTTTCTGCTCTGGCTGGCGGTGGGGGAGCTCCTGTTTCACCACAGTCTGCGCCGATGGGCAAAACCTGCGTAGTCTCAAATTCTCACGGCGCTCTATGAACGGCTGTGTTCAGATACCCAAAAGGCCCACTTCCCAAAGATTCTGGTTTGCCCCGGCATCGGCAGTCCCTTGCTGACCGGAGTATTTCGGCCAAAGCTGATTCTTCCGACAGAGGATTATCCCGAAACAGAGGCAGCCTACATCCTGCGCCACGAGGTGAATCGCGATATGGAGGGCGCCTGCGACGAAATAGTTATGCAGGGAGCCGGAGGGGCAGAGCGCCGGATTTACAGTGAGGTACTGTTGTCCTCCGTGTGGAAAGGCCGACAGTCCGCCATGTCCACCTACTTTTACGGAAGTGCAACGATGATGAAAAAACGGTTGGCGGGAATCCTCTCCGGGAACAAGCGCCGGGGCGCAGCTTTGGCGGTTGCCTTTGCAGCCCTTGCAATATGCATGGTTCCACTGGTATCCTGCTCACAGACATCGACAGAAAACGCAGCGGCAAATAAAACAGCTGAATGGTCTGACATCATGGCTTCTTATTTTCATGCGGATGAACAGCAAATCATGAAATGAAACGGCGCATGCGATTTTCCCACTGTGAAAGCAACTGATGAAGGAACGACTATAACAGTTTAACAGACCGTGGCAGATTGCCACTGCCTTTATATTGCGTATGAAGTGCAGTTGCCAGAGTCTGTTTCAGACAGCACTCAAATCACCTGGAAAGGGCATGGGATCTATTTCAAAAGTGATGCGAATGAAACGACTGGATTTAATACCTATGGAACAACCTGTTACGAGGTGGACGGTAATGTGATAACCAGCCTCTATTATGCTGAACGCACGCAACCGTTGGACAGCAATGATTCTACTTTATATCTTTTATTGCAGGATCTCAGTTATTTCGAAAACGATTCAGGAGCATGGACTGATCTTTTTCCTGGAACGTTTGAACTCTTATGGAAACTGCACTTTAATGATACAACGACCCGCTATGCGATCAATCAAAAAGTTGAAGGAACGGACCAGACCGTTGATACAATCGGTCTTTCCCCCCTTTCTGTTTGAACCAAAATATCTGGAAGCAATGGAGCGGATAGCTTAAAGCCAATCGTGGAATTCCAAGATAAGAGTTTCATCGATACATCGGGACTTTCAACTCTTTGTGTCAATGATACTGACTTTAGCGGTACTGGTATAACAGGTGGAACAATTGGGTATGCGTTTGATGCGATTGTTGATGTGGATGCGGTCAAAAGCGTACTTGTAAAAGGACCGAGAATCGAGTTAACAACTTCCACGGACAGCATGACATGATTGTTCCCGGGGCTTATTCGGAAAAGTCAGATGGTATGGTTATGAAGATTGCAAATGATAAAGAATTATGCGCATGGATTGCTCCCACGCGGAGGTTACGCATACGGCTATCAGAACATGATCGCCGTGCGGCTGATGCAGAGGGTCAGATTTTTAGATGTGTGGTTCTAATATGAGAATACGAAGAAAAGAGCTCGTTTTCCACAGGGATACACTTCAAAGCAGAAAGTATTATTTTCAATAGGCGACATATAAAATGTAATTGTTGCGTAGGAATTCTTTATAAAAAATGAAACCTTTGAATCAAGCGGTTCGTTCTAGATACGAGAAGAGAGCGCCACAGGCTTCGGATACTTGTAATCCTTTCCAATAGAAACATTTCAATGCCACAAAATTGAAATTTAATGTAGACAGTTGGATTTTTCACCAGACAGAGTGGTGTGCCGAAGTATCTGACCTGAATTTGGTTTCTGCAGCTTTCCGCTTTTACAAAAACGGAGAGCTGCAGAAGGAAAGTCCATGTGACCTGGAGCTCTATGAGGATGCCAACGGGAAGACCCTTGACTGCTGGGACGCCGCGGAGGGGCACGAAACGTCCTGTAAAACCTGCGATAAACTGGAAACGCATTTTTTCTGTACAGACAAATACGGCATTCAGTATGAGTTTCCCGTGAAAAGCTGGGAAATCACGGATGTGGATGCCACGGTTCTCTGGCCGCAGACGATGTTGCCGACTGTGATCTGGCCGGAATGAGAAATTGCTGGTGGGCAAACTGCTGAACGTTTACTTGGACCGTTACGGCAACGAGACTCTGGGATCCTCGCCCATGTCCGCGGGCGATGCTCTAGGCTCCGAGGCGCTGAGTTTCGCGCTGGAGAAGCAGTCCTCCGCCCTGAAGGCGTGGGATCTGGCCGCCGGTCCCTACAACGTCGGCCTTTGAGTCGCTATACAAAGCGCTTCCCCAAAATATACGGATTCCAATGAGTCGAACCATTTGACGCCCCATTTTTTTGTGCTGGGGAGCCTTGCCGCTGCCCGATTATCCTGTCTACAGTTTCATCTGGGAATAAAAGCCGTCCCTGAAATTCTCAGGGACGGCGGGTTAAGAATTGCGATCAACAGTGGGAACGTCACCTTCCAGGTTGTTTGCAAAATGCTCGCCAATCAAGGTGAGATCGCCCATAGAGCAAATATCAATGCCGGATTGATTGATATAGCTTTGAACGGCAAGTGGAAGGGATCGAAAATACGCCTCCATTTTGGGATCTTCATATTTCATTTCATCACCTCCTGCTTTGTTTGCCCGGAAGACCGCAATTCTTACCGTTTGTCATCCCCGGGTTTGCGGCGGCTTCCTGACTGCTTCTTATCGTTACGGCCCTCACCATTAAGCGCGCTTTGAGCGAATGTCGGTCCGCCCTTTGCTTTTTTTTCGCGGACAGACTTGGGGTCCAGCTGACTGTCTTTTGGCATATATTTATCACCTCACCTTCATTTTTTGCAGATTTGATTTTTATATGTAGCCCCAGCTTACCGTAAAGAAAACCCGCCTCTGAGGATAGTACCTCGGAGGCGGGTTTTTATTGGCTTCGACCGTATGGTTAAAGTGCTAAATCACAGTTTTTTTAACCACCAAGTGTTACATCACAGTTTTGATACCACATTAATGCGTCCAGAAAATGCGATTTATTAAAATCTGGCCAGTAATCGTCTATAATATAAAAGTCAGCGTAAACCGATTGTGCGGGTAAAAATCCGCTTAAGCGTCTGCGCCCGCCCCATCTTATAATCAGATCGACCCGGGGAATATCAGCTGATTTGAGAGTTTTATTTTCTATTAAATTATTCAGATCCCATTCCCAATCATAATTTACGAGAAAATTTATATTAATCAGGCCATGTCCAAAATGAACTCTCTTGTTTGCATATTTTTTCAGCTCTGGAGGAAACGCAGGAGATTCAGTATTGCCAATGACCAGTAAATTAGCGTCTTTTCCGCTTAAAAGCTGTACTGCATCAACGCAAGATTGTGTAAATGCATCTCGCTGGCTTTTTTTCCGCTTGTTATTATCTTTGGTAAATCCATAAAAGGTAGCTTCCTGTATACCATATTCGAGCATCATCTCATAAAGTTCGAATCCCGGTTGAATACCATGTTCATATCCGTCTTTCTTTTGAAGCCCATTTTTGACAGCCCACCTTCTGTTGCCGTCAGGTATTATTCCGATATGTGCAGGCAATCTTTTAAATGACTCCATATAATTCCCTCTTTAATAATTATTTCTACACAGGATATCTTGTCCACATTCTAAAGGATTAACCGGTGTGAATTATAAGAAAGAATATGGAGCGGAGAAGTGATTGTACCTGATTCAGTGGCATTAGTTCACATGCTTTACCGTCTTTGCTTTTTTAGGGAACGAGCCTCGCACGGGTGCTCTATTTGAACGGAATCGCACTTCACAGAGATAAACACAGGGCATTTTTAAAAAGAAGAATGAAAAGCTTACACAAGCCGACCCATTTCATCTGCCAAACCCAGTATACCACGGCGGAATTAAGAATCCATCGAAATATGTCAGATGATATATCACGAATTTTTCCTGCATCCGTATGAGGATTATCCCCAGCCTGGATATGAGCGGATGCCGCCGGGCTGCATCGCCCCGGCTACAGCAGGAGAGGGGCTTCTTTGCTGCCCGGCAGGAATTGGGAAAGTTCCTCTCAAAACAATGAGCAGCTCATATTGAAAGGCAAAATGCAGAGTGATATAATATTTTTGAAAAGAGGTATTCCCTCGGCTCTTCCGGAACCGCTGTTAAGCTGATAACTCCTGTTTTGAACAGGGGCTGTCAGTTTCTTTTACTGTCAGCGGTGTCAGCGCCAGTGATAAAATGCAAGAAAACGCCGGTCAAAAAATGCAGGTTTGCAGCGGAGAGAAATGCAATATGGTACACTCGAATCCGCCTGCCGTAATGGAGGCGGAAAGGGTGTCAGAATGGAAGGAGCAAACTGGATGGATATCCGAAGCGACCGGCAAAAAGGACTGAGCTACACGGAGATCGCGCGCAAGTACAACCTTGACCCGAGGACGGCGAAGAAATACGCCGAGAGCGAGACACGGCCGGTATACAGCCTGAGCGCGGCGAAGCCGTCAAAGCTGGACCCGTACAAGGAGCAGATCGCAATATGGCTGGAGGAAGCGCCGTACTCAGCGGAGCGAATTCCGGAAAAGATCCGGGAGCAGGGCTTTGACGGCGGGCACAGCATCGTGCGAGAATACGTACGCAACAAAAAGGAGCAGCTGGACGAGAAGGCAACGGTGCGGTTTGAGACATGCAAGGGCAGATGGACTGGGCATTCTTTGAGGATCACGCCGTCATGGAGGGCGGAAAGCTGAAGAAGCTGTACTGCTTTCTGTTTATTCTCGGATACTCACGGGCACGGTACATAGAGTTTGTGACCGACATGAGCACAAACACACTGATCCGCTGCCATGCCAACGCGTTCCGGTATTTGGGCGGCTATCCGGAGGAAATCCTGTACGACAACATGAAACAGGTCGTCATCAAGCGGCTGCTGAAGCAGGAGGACAGCACCCTGAACCGGCAGTTCGAGGACTTTGCCGGGTTCTACGGCTTCAAGCCTGTGCTGTGCAGGCCATACCGGGGCCAGACAAAGGGCAAGGTGGAGCGCACCGTACAGTTCGTCCGGGACAATTTTATGATTGGAATCAAGTACTCGTCTCTGGACAATCTCAACGGCCAGGCGCTGGCCTGGTGCAGCAAGGTCAATGGAAAGGTGCATGCCACAACAAATGAGATTCCCTTCGAGAGGCTGAAAGAAGAGGGCCTCAACCCTCTCAAACGTAAATATATCATTGACAAAATTAACTTACGCAGGGTGCAAAAAGACTGCCTCATCTCACACGGCGGTAATCAGTATTCCGTTCCATCGGAATACGCCGGCAAAGATGTGGCAGTCGTAGCGCTGGACAACCTGCTCGCCGTCTACCACGAAGGAAAGCAAATCGCCCTGCACCGGATATCCTATCAGAAAAAGGACATGGTCGTCAATGCCCATCACTACCGCAGGCTGACAGTCAAGCAGTCTTTCGACATCGAAAACACGCTGCTGGACGGTGACAACGTCATCGATTTTCCCATCCAGCCACATGATTTGAGCCGGTATGACGAGGTATTGTTATGACGGAACTGACGATGGAACGCCTCAGGGAGAACCTTGAAAGCCTGAAAATGAAAAACACGCTGGAGATCCTGGACAATTATCTTGAGAGAGCTGTAAAAGACGAGCTTAACATCGTGGAGGTGCTCGATCATATCTTTGCAGAGGAGGCGCTCAGCAAACGGCGGCGCGCCTATGAAAAACAGGTGCAGATGTCGGGCTTTCCCATCAAAAAGACGTTGGAGGACTTTGATTTCAGTTTTCAGCCCTCCATTGACAAGCGGCAGATCGAGGGACTGGCCACCATGCGTTTTCTGGAGAATGGAGAAAATATCGTCTTTCTCGGCCCGCCCGGCGTGGGCAAGACCCATCTGGCCTCGGCGCTGGGGATGGTCGCCGCCAGGCATCGATTCTCCACTTACTACATTAACTGCCACTCACTGATTGAGCAGCTCAAAAAGGCCCATTTTGAAAACCGTCTTCCAGATAAGCTCAAAACTCTGGGCAAATACAAGCTGCTCATCATCGACGAAATCGGGTATCTCCCAATGGATATTCAGGGGGCGAACCTGTTCTTTCAGCTTATTGCCAGACGGTATGAAAAGGTCTCAACAGTCTTTACCTCCAACAAGACCTTTTCCCAATGGAACGAGATCTTTGCTGATATCACCATCGCCTCCGCGATACTCGATCGTGTTCTGCACCACTGTACCGTCGTCAATATCAAGGGCGAAAGCTACCGGCTAAAAGAACGCAAAGAATATATGAAGCAAAAACAGCACATCGTCAATACCCTCTTCGAGCAGGGACAAAACCAATTTTAGGACATTCCCTCGCCGCTGTTTTCCTACATTTTTTAACCGGCGAAAAACTGCAAATTCAAATCGGCGTTGACAAGCGGGACTGTTCATACATATTTTACTGACAATTGCGGGCTATTTAATCGACTGTGTGGCGATTCTGGCGCTGGTACTGGTTCCGCGCGGAGGCTGGCTGATTGCTTGCACCCTTATCGTCGTGCAGCGCACTGGAAAGGCGGTCAAAAAGCCCGCAAAGGATACGATTCTGTCCTTTGCAACTTCGCAGATCGGCGCGGGTAAAGGCTTCGCGATTCAGAAATTTCTCGATCAACTGGGTGCGTTTCTCGGCCCTGTGCTGCTCTTTGCGGTGATGCTTCTGAAAAAGAACGACGATCCGTTCAGCACCTATAAAATCTGCTTCGCCATTCTCGGTATTCCGGCTGCTATGACGGTTGCGCTGCTGCTCATCGCCAGGCGGCGCTATCCCAATCCGGAGGAATTTGAAGCACCCGCGAAGGAGACGGTTCCATTCCGTATGAATCGCTCCTTCGTGCTGTATATTGTAGCGATCGGCCTTTTTGCGGCGGGCTTTCTGGACTTTACCATGATTACAATGCCACGGCCCGGACGGGATTGATTCCGGAGGAAACGCTGTCGCTCATTTACGCAGGGGCCATGGCGATGGACGCCCTCTCCGCGCGGTTCTTCGGCTGGCTATTCAATAAGTTTGGAATTAAGGTACTCATGCTCTCAACGCTGATCTCCGCGCCGTTTGCCATCCTGATTTTTACCGTAACGGTCCGGTGGGCGCTGTTCCTTGGCGTTGCTCTCTTGGGGGGGGAGGGTGGCATGGGGGCGCAGAAATCCATTCTGAAAGCTGCGGTGTCCAGTATTGTACCAAAGCATAGTCGTTCCTCAGGCTTCGGCATTTTCCAGACTGCTTTCGGCGTCTGTTGGTTTCTGGGAAGCTGGCTGATGGGTGTGCTGTACGCTGTTTCTCCGGCTTTGCTTGTGACCTTCTCGGCTGTTATGCAGCTTGCAGCAATCCCGTTTTTCTGGCTTTCAGACCGGGCGCACGGTTTTCCACAGGGCTGAGTTGTCCGCTTCACGGGCGCAGCCGTATCCTGTTCGCGGCCCACTGAAGTAGAGCCTTTTATAGAGAACAGACGAAGGCCGCCTGCGCATTAGCAGACGGCCTTCGATTTTGGTCAAGGTAATTTTGGCGGGGGCCGCTGCTTCCAAACCGGGAATACAGCGCGTCCCAGACCGTACATAATGCGGTGATGGATACGAGCCGAGGGAAAGAACAGTGGTGATAGAACCAGGCAACCACGCCGCCCCTCCGCCCGGAGGTCACATTGCCGCCAGGTCCTTCAAAAACTGCTCCGCCGCACTGCGCGGCGTGGCCCAGCTGGTGACCAGCCGGATGCAGGTAAAGCCGTCCCCGGCGGGTCCGTTGCTCTCAAACTCACAGCAACGCTCCAGCTTCTTCACCACTGCGTCCGGGAAGATGGGAAATATCTGGTTGCTGTGGGAGTCGGATGCGAAGCTGTATCCCAATTCTGCGATGCCCTCCCGCAGGAGCTGTGCGATTTCGTTGGCGTGGCGGGCGATATCAAGATACAGCCCGCCGTCCAGTAGCGCGGAGAATTGAAGCCCCAGAAGCCGTCCCTTTGCCAGCATTGCGCCCCTTTGCTTCATATAGGCCCGGAAATTCGCTCTGCCGCATCCGGCGCTGAGAACAATGGCTTCGCCGAACAGCGCTCCGTTTTTTGTGCCGCCGATGGTAAATACGTCGGTCAGCTCCGCCAGGTCCGGCAGAGTCAGGTCGCTGCCCTCCGCCGTCAGCGCGGAGCCGAGGCGCGCGCCGTCCAGAAACAGATACAGGTTCTGCTTCCGGCAGAAATCGTACAGTGCGGACAGCTCCGCTTTTGTGTAGACGGTGCCCACCTCCGTGGTGTCGGAGATGTAGACCAGTTTGGGATGGACCATGTGCTCCGAGCCATCGTGCCGGTCGAGAACAGCCCGAACCAGAGCGGGAGTCAGCTTCCCGTCGGGAGAGGGAACGGAGCAGACCTTATGTCCGGTTGCCTCGATGGCTCCGGTCTCGTGGGTGTTGACGTGGGCGGTGTCGGCCGCTACCACGGACTCAAAGGAGCGCAGCAGCGCGTGGATGACCAGCAGGTTTGCCTGGGTGCCGCCCACGACGAAATGTACGTCGGCGTCCGGCGCGGCGCACTGGCGGCGGATCAGATCCGACGCCTCGGCACAGCGGGGGTCCAGACCGTATCCACAGGTCTGCTCTGAATTTGTGTCGGTCAGGGCCTTCAAAACGGCGGGATGCGCGCCCTCGCTGTAGTCATTGCGGAAGCTGTACATGAAATCCCTCTTTCTTTTGATCGGTAATGTCAGGTGTCAAATTCGCAGTAGGATAATTGATTGTTATCGGTGTCGTAGATCGCAATGGTAAAATTAAAGGAATGGCGGCTTAAAACCTCTGTATCATCTTTGGGGTCTGTTGCGTCGCTGTACCTGTCGATAAAACAGTAATACCCATTCTCCACGGCGGGAAACAGCGCATTTCCATCACTGTCTGTTACATACGGCCCAACGGAGTACGGCCCAACGGAAGGCGAACTGCCCGAAATTCCGTATAACAGCGTACTCAGATGATCGGTCAGGGGCAAACTGCTCCACGCGGGATTTTCGGTGAGCTGCGCAGCCAATGCCTGACCGTCCTCGTCGTCAAAATCGAGTGTCATAAAGAGACAGCCGTCTCCGAGGAAACCGCCGTGTGTATCGCTGCTTTGCGTGATCTCCCCCTTGGATATATCCACATCAAGCGCGGAGGAGAGACGAAGCGTGGGGTCCGCCGCAAAGGGGGAGGAACATGCGGTCATCAAAATCGCGGACAGGATCAGGCAGAAGATCGCACTATGCTTTTTCATGTGAGCTGCCTCCAGATTATGTTTACGGCCACACGAACTACAAACATGGCCGCGAAAGCGGGATAGATCATTGCCGACTCCTCATTTTTCGCTCTTACCGTCCTGCCCGTCGGAGAGGAGCAGGTCCACAATCTGACTGTACAGCCGCTCGGGACTCTGGCGAAAGCGCTTTTCAACAGCCCTGGCCATGTCCTCCTGCACCATCATCAGATTCAAGTCCATCACACTGCCCATGTCATCGGAGAGGGAGAGGGAAACCGTCCACGTTCCGTTGGGCCGCTGGCTGGATGAAGCCTGCACCTGGCTCTTGCGCCGCAGGCGGCGATTGCAGTCCGCCAGATTCTTATCGCACCGCAGGCGGACAGAATAGGGAAGATTGGATTCGCAGATCTCGCTGTTTCGCTGTCCCTTGTCGGTAATGGCATATAAACCGTCCTCGGATAGTGTTAAGTGTCCTGTCTTTACAAGATCTGCAAGACAGTCGGAAAAGTCGAAATAGTCAATGGCATCGTCGCACAGCGTCAGTTCCAGCATGATGTCAAAAGGCACCGGCTCGATCACCCGCGCGGCAATGTATAAAATCAGAAATTTGATTTCCAATTTGTCATGGATAAACCCATGTCCAGCCATATCGCCGCCCCCTTTCGCACTACGCATTATACTGTAATAATATACAATTATAACCGTTTTTTGCCGGTTTGTACAGGGGAAAAATGTAAAATTACTTGACGGAGAGGACCCATAGTGGGATGATAGGGAGAAAGAAAGCGAAAGGCGGCGCGTCTATGAAACGAATCCTCCCCCTCCTGTGTGCAGTCCTGATGCTGGTCTCCCTTTCCGCCTGTGGCAAGGCGGAAGAATCTGAGGCGTCCTCGTCGGCCCCGGCGGTCTCCGCCGCCGCGCCGGTGATCGAGGAGGATCCGGAGCCCTATGTTCCCTCCGGTACGAATCCGCTGACAGGGCTTCCCATGGAGCCGGAGTATGAGAATCTGCGGCCCGTGGCGGTGATGCTGAACAATCTGAAGGCCGCCCAGCCACAGCTGGGAACCTCTCTGGCGGATATTATCTACGAGGTCCCCGCCGAGGGCGGTATTACCCGTATGATGGCGCTCTATCAGACGCTGGAGGGGGAAAACGTTGGGAAACTGGGCAGTATTCGCTCCAGCCGCCCCTATTACATCGAGCTGGCATTGGGCCACGACGCGTTGTATGTCCACGCCGGAGGCAGTCCCGAGGCCTATTCCGATATCGCCGCATGGGACGTGGACAACATGGACGGGGTGAATGGAGGTTCCGATGCCAAAATTTTCTGGCGGGATGCCCAGCGGCGGAAAACCATGGGCTATGAACACAGTATGCTGACCTCCGGGGAAAACATCCTTGGCTATCTGGCGGAGGACCATTTCCGCACGGAGCACAAATCCAGTTATACATACATCCAGAAATTTGTGGAGGACGGCACACCGCTGAACGGCGAGACGGCGGAGCATGTATCCGTAAAATTCTCCCAGTACAAGACCGGGACCTTTGACTACGATGCCGACAGCGGCAGGTATCTGGTGGGGCAGTTCGGCAAAGAATATGTGGATGGCAACACGGGAGAGCAGGTGGGGGTTACAAATCTGCTGGTGCTGAAAACCAGCATCTCCGTGATTCCCGGGGATACCTATGGCCGCCTGACGGTGAAGACCACGGGCGAGGGGGACGGCATGTATTTCTGCGGCGGGAAGACCATTCCCATCCGCTGGAGCCGGACGAGCCGGAGCAGGCCCTTCGTTTACACCACCATGGGCAACATTCCGCTGAATCTTGGGCAGGGAAACAGCTACGTGTGCATTTTGAGCTCCAGGACCGGCGTCGTGACGGTATCGTGACGGCATTGTGAGATAGAAGTATGTTTTTCAGGCGAATTCGGGATTTGAGGGATAATCGCGACTTTACGCAGACGGCTGTTGCAAAATATCTGAACATACACCGGAGCGTTTATCGGCGCTATGAGAGCGGAGAGCGTGAAATTCCCGTCTGGGCGGTCATCAGACTGGCGGGGCTGTACAGGGTCAGCACGGACTATCTGCTGGGCGTAAACGACCGACCGAATCCGCGGTGATGAACCGGCTTTGTTACTGTGTGGTTTTACCGAAAAGTAAACCGTATGGTTTGTTTTATAATAAAAAAAGCAACCAAATGGTAACCTCAATCATGAGGTGATCCGGGGTGTATTACAGAAGGCTATTTGATCTGCGGGAGGATCACGACCTCTCCCAGAAAGCGACGGCGGAATATCTGGATATGCATCCAAATGTTTACCGAAGATATGAGAAGGGAATACGCGAAATCCCCGTCTGGGCGGTCGTCAAACTGGCGGACCTGTACAGCACCAGCACGGACTATCTGCTGGGCCGGACCAACGACCCTGCGCCTCCGGTAAAAAAATGAGAAAGCTGGCGACGTGGGCGCTCGCCTTTGCAGCAGGCGTCTTTCTGGCGCAGTATCTGCTGCCGGACGGATGGCTGCTGCCCGCCGCGGCTGCGGCGCTGGGGCTGGGCGTATCGGCGCTCCTTCTGCGGGAACCGGCGCGGTATCGGGCGGTTTTGATCTGCACTGCGCTGTCCGTGGCACTGGGGTACGACTGGGCGTTTGCCCTTTTTGTCCAGTTCCCGGCGGAAGCGCTGGCGGAAAGTAATCTGACGGGTGTGACCATGGTCCTGCAGGACTATCCCACGGCGACGGATTACGGCGCGAAGGTTACCGTGCGCCCGGAGATTGCTGATCTACGGGGGGTGAGGGCCGTCTACTATGGGGACGCGGCACTGCTGGAGCTGACCCCGGGATGCACGGTGACGGATGACGTTCACCTGAAAAGCGCGGCAAAAATTCAGGACGACGAGGTAACCACGTTCACGTCCCGGGGAGTTTTCCTGCTGGCTTACGGCGGGGGAGAAGCGGTGTATGGAGATTCCGGCGCGTCCTCTCCCCGGTGGTGGCCCGCCCGGCTTGGACACGCCATGCAGGAAAAAATCCCGGAGCTGTATCCCGGCGATACGGCGGGGTTCGTGACTGCCATCCTCACCGGCGACAAGAGGCTGCTGGACGATTCGGCCGGGACGGACCTTAGCGAGGCGGGAATCTATCACATCATGGCGGTCTCCGGTCTGCACTGCTCCTTTCTGATGCTGCTGGTGCTGGCCCTGGTGGGGAAGAAGCGCCGCCGGGCGGCGGCGTGCATTGCCATTCCGGTGCTGATTTTCTATGCGCTGCTCACCGGGGCGCGGCCCTCCGTGGTCCGCGCCTGCGTGATGCTGTCGCTGGTGCTGATTGCGCCCGCCATGCGCCGGGAGGGGGATTCGCCCACGGCCCTGAGCTTCGCGCTGCTACTGATTTTACTGCACAATCCGTTTGCCGCTGCATCCATCGGTCTTCAGCTGTCCTTTGGCGCGGTGGCCGGGATGCTGTGGCTGACGCCGAAGCTGGACCGCCTCCTGCGGGGCGAAAAGGAGCGGGGCAGGGTGTTTCGCGCGGCCTCCGCCAGCTTTTCCGCCACCTGCGGCGCGCTGGTGTTCACGCTGCCGCTGACGGCGTGCTACTTTGGTTTTCTGGTACTGGTTTCCCCGCTTTCAAACCTCTTGTGCCTGTGGGCGGTGAGCATGATCTTTGCGGGGGGACTGATTTCCGTTCTGCTGGGATTCATCTGGCTTCCGCTGGCTTGCGCCGCGGCGCTGATCCCCAGGGGACTGATTGCCTACGTGCTGGCGGTGGTCCGCGTTCTGGTGAAAATTCCGGATCACGCGCTGTATTATACAAATCCGTTTTTGAAATACTGGCTTACGTACTTTTATGTTTTGTTCGGGACGGCGTATCTCTGCAAACCTAAGGCCCGCCGCAAATATGCGGTGGCGGCGGTTCTGGCTGCGCTGTCTCTGGCGGTGACGGTAAAGCTGGGGCGCCTCTTTTATACCTATGGCGCGCTGGATATCGTGGCGGTGGACGTGGGGCAGGGGGCCGGTACCATTATGGCGTCCGGCGGGCAGTTCGCGCTGATGGACTGCGGCTCCGGCAACAGCTGGCTGGGAGCTGGAAGCGACACCGCCGACCAGCTTTTGAGCATGGGATGTAAGAAGCTTGACTATCTGGTTCTGAGCCACTACGATTACGACCATGTCTCCGGCGTGGCGGAGTTGATGGATCGGCTGAGGGTAAAGGCTCTGCTGGTTCCGGACTATTGGGACGACGCGGACCTGAGAAGTTGGGTAATGGAGACGGCGGCGGACCACGGCGCGGCTGTGGAGTTCGTGACGGAGGAGGAGACGCGGTCGCTCGGCAGCAGCGTCTTGACGCTCTATCCGCCCCTCGGCGGCGATAACGACAACGACCACGGGCTGACGCTGCTCTGCTCCGCCGGGAAATTCGACCTGCTGATCACCGGCGACATGGACGCGAAGACGGAGAAAAAACTGATTTCTGCGTATCCTCTGCCGGACATCGAGGCGCTGATCGTGGGCCACCACGGCTCCAAATACTCCACGGGTGAAGAGCTGCTGGATGTGGTGAAGCCGGAAATAGGTATCGTCAGCGTGGGGCGGAACAGCTACGGTCACCCGTCGGAGGAGGCGCTGCGGCGGCTGGTGCGGGCGGGAGTTACCGTTTATCGGACGGACAAGCAGGGCAATATCCACATTTTTGTAAAGTGAGAGGTCAACATGGCATATAAGGCGGCAAAACCAAGGGAGAACACAGCGTTTCAGAGACTGAAGGCGGATATTGCCGCCGGAACCCCCGGAAGCGTTTACATTTTTTACGGAGAGGAGGCATACCTCCGGGAATACTATCTGGGCGAGCTGCGCAGGCGGCTGATCTCCAAAGGGTTTGAGGAGTTCAATTATCACCGGCTGGAGGGAAAGGATCTGACGGTCCAGATACTCTCCGAGATGGCGGAGGCCATGCCGATGATGACGGAGCGGACACTGATTCTGGTCAGCGATTTTGACATCTTCAAGCTGGTGGAAGACCAGCGGGAAAAGCTCACCGCTTTTTTGGAGGATGTGCCGGAGTATTGCTGCATCGTCTTTTCTTACGACACCCTGCCCTATAAGCCCAACAAGACGATGAAAAAGCTGTGCAAAGCTCTTGCGGACCACGCGCAGGCGGTGGAATTCCGTCCGGCGGAGAGCAGCGATCTGGTGGCCTGGATCGCCAGGCGGTTCCGGGCTCTGGGAAAGGAGATCGACCGGCAGACGGCGGAATACCTCATTTTTCTCTGCGGTCCGCTGATGACCGGGCTGGTGCCGGAGATCGCCAAGATCGGCGCCTATACGAAGGGAAAGACCATCTCGGAGAGGGATATCGACGCGGTGGCGGACCCAGTGCTGTCGGCGGAGGTGTTCAAGCTGTCCGACGCAGTGCTGGCGGGAAACTATGATCGGGCGGCGCAGATTCTGGGCGACCTTTTAAAGATGCAGACGGAGCCGATCCTGATTCTGGGTATGCTGGGGGCACAGCTTCGGCGCATTTACACCGCCCGGCTCTCCATCGACAGCGGAAAAGATAAATACTGGCTCATGAGTCTATGGGGCTATAAGTCGGAATATCCCGTGAAGATGCTGCTGTCCGCCGCAAAAAAGGCCACAGCGTCCTGGTGCGCCGGGGCGGTGAAGGAATGCCAAGTTCTGGACCGGCGAATGAAGAGCGAAAAGGGTGTCGACAGTGCCGGGGAGCTGAAGCTGCTGCTGGTGCGGCTGGGAGCGCAGCGGAGATGAGAAAGGTGCGGGAAGTGATCGTGGTGGAGGGCCGCTACGATAAGAACACCCTCTGTCAGATTGTGGATGCCGCCGTGTTCCCTGTGGACGGCTTCGCCGTGTTTAACGATCGGGAAAAGCTGGAGCTTCTTCGCCGGCTGGCGGAAGAACGGGAACTCATCGTCCTGACGGACAGCGACGGCGCGGGGTTTGTCATCCGAAATTTCCTCAAGGGCGCGCTGCCGCGGAACAGGGTAAAGCAGGCATATATCCCAGATTTCTACGGCAAGGAGCACCGCAAACGAAAAGCCGGAAAAGAGGGAAAACTGGGGGTGGAGGGTATGCGCCCGGAGGTGCTGCTCTCCGCTTTGGAGCGGGCTGGAGCCACCTTTGAGGGCGAGGATGCCTCCGCGCCTGCGCGGGAGCCGCTGACAAAGGCCGACCTCTACGAGCTGGGCCTCACCGGCGGACCGGGCAGTGCGGAAAAGCGCCGGATGCTGATGAAGCGGCTGGCGCTGCCGGAGCATCTGTCCGCCTCCGCCATGCTGGACGCGCTGAATCTGCTGTACGGCAAAGCGGAGCTTCTTGCACTGCTGAACGCGGAGCTGTGACGATTTTATGGGAGAAAAATAAAAAAAGTCGGGACATGAAACGAAAGTCCTGCTTTTTTTGCGCTTCTAACAAAAATGTTTTTTAAAACCACAGAATTTTTTGCACTAACACGGTTATATTTTAAAATTCGACAAAATTCGACAAAACCATATGGTAAGATGACAGGTGTAACGACTTCCATTCGGCGGGATTCGCGATGAAAACAGGAATCGGCATGACAGTTCGTCAAAAATGGGAGGGAGCGCGGTTGCGTAAGGTTTTAGTAGGGGAGACCGAGGTACTGGGAGAAACAACGGTATATTACCTGTTGGATGATACGGACGGATTTCCCGGTAACTACGGAGTGCAGATCATCCGCGGCAGCGAGCAGAGCTGTGTGAACAGCCTTGCGCCGTCCGGAGACCGGGTATGGCGGTTGGCGGAGCTGTTGCTGCGGTGTGCAGTGACGCCGATCACGCTGCGGGACGTGACGGAGGATTGGCTGCTTTGTTAGCTCGTACGCGCAAGTATGAAAGCGACCTTGGGACGATGAAAAAATTATCCGACTTTCTTTTGCTGCTTTTTTCGGCGGTAGAGGCCCCTCTTGCATTTTCCTGATGGAGTTTGTATAATAGACTCCTAAATATGGACAAAAGCAAGAGTGTGCCACAGGAAGGAAGGAAACGCAATATGGCAGAGGAACACAAGACCCCGGAGGCGGAGATACCGGAGAGCCGCAATTTTATCCAGACGTTTATCGAAGAGGATATCGCCCCCGGCGGACAGTACGCCGGCATGACGGTCCACACCCGTTTCCCCCCGGAGCCCAACGGTTATCTGCATATCGGACACTGCAAGGCGCTGACCATCGACTTCGGCATGGCGGAGAAATTCGGCGGCATGTGCAACCTGCGGATGGATGACACGAACCCCACGAAAGAAGACGAGGAGTTTGTGGACGCCATCAAGGAGGACATCCACTGGCTGGGTTTCGACTGGGGCGACCGCTTCTTTTTCGGGTCCGACTATTTTGACGAGGATTATAAGCAGGCCGTGGGACTTATTAAAAAGGGACTGGCCTATGTCTGCGAACTGAGTCCGGAGGAGTTCCGGGAATACCGGGGCGATATCGGCGTTCCAGCCCGAAGCCCCTGGCGGGACCGGCCCGTTGAGGAGAGCTTGGACCTGTTCCGGCGGATGAAGAACGGCGAGTTTGAAAACGGCCGTATGACCCTGCGGGCCAAAATCGATCTGGTCAGCGGCAACTTCAATATGCGGGACCCCGTGATTTACCGCATCAACCATATGCGCCATCACCGTCAGGGTGACAAGTGGTGCATCTACCCAATGTACGACTTTGCCCACCCCATTCAGGACGCGCTGGAAGGCATCACCCATTCCCTTTGCTCTTTGGAGTTTGAGGCTCACCGGCCCTTGTACAACTGGGTGGTGGAGCACTGCGACCTGCCGGCAAAGCCCCGGCAAATTGAGTTTGCCCGCCTTGGCATTGACCACACGGTTATGAGCAAACGGAAGCTGCGAAAGCTGGTGGAAGAGGGCATGGTCTCCGGTTGGGACGACCCCCGGATGCCCACTTTGTGCGGTCTGCGCCGCCGGGGTTATACCCCGCGGTCCATCCGCAATTTCTGTGAGCGCATCGGTGTTGCGAAATCTGCCAGCGTTGTGGAATTCGGATTTTTGGAGCATTGCCTGCGGGAGGACCTGAACGCCACCGCCCGGCGGACCATGGCGGTACTGCGGCCGTTGAAGCTGACCATCACCAACTATCCCGCCGACAAACATGAGACCGTTACCGTGGAGAATAATCCCGTGGATCCAGAGGCCGGAACCCGCGAGGTTGCCTTCTCCCGAACCGTCTATATCGAGGCAGACGATTTTTTGGAGGAGCCGGTGCCCAAGTATAAGCGGATGTACCCCGGCAACGAGGTGCGGCTGAAGGGCGCGTATCTCGTGACCTGTACCGGGTGCACCCGAGACGAGGACGGCAACGTGGCGGAGGTTCTGTGCGAATACGACCCGGAGAGCCGGGGCGGCGACCCCGCCGACGGCCGGAAGGTCAAGGGCGCGACCATCCACTGGGTGGATGCCGCCACCGCCGTGGATGCCGAGGTGCGGCTGTACGACAACCTGTTTACCGACGCAGACCCCGACGGCCCAGACAAGAACTTTCTGGACTATCTGAATGCCGATTCGCTGGAGGTGCTGCACGGGTGCAAAGTGGAGGCGGAGTTGGCCGGCGCTGTGGCTCCCGCCAACTTCCAGTTCATGCGTGTGGGCTATTTTTGCCTGGACAACAGGGATTCCGAACCGGGCCATCTGGTGTTTAACCGCAGTGTCAGCCTGAAGGACGGCTTTAAGAAGTAGACCCGGAAGCCGAATTTCCGGGGATATGAACTCTGCGAGACTTTTTGTGACAGACTGAGCGGTCCGCCGTCCATTGAACGGCGGACCGCTTTTTTGACGTTACAAATTTTTCCGGATGGTTTCAATGGCTCCTTTTTCAAGCCGCGAGACCTGCGCCTGGGATATGCCCACCTCGGCGGAGACCTCCATCTGGGTTTTTCCCTCGTAAAAACGTAGAGCCAGAATCCGCCGCTCCCGGTCGTTCAGACGGCGAAGCGCCTCTTTTAAAGCAATGTGATCCACCCAGCTTTCGTCTGTGTTTTTCTTGTCCCGGACCTGATCCATCACGCACAGGGCGTCCCCGCCATCGGAATATACCGGCTCGTAGAGAGAGACCGGATCGGTAATGGCGTCCATGGCGAAGACCACCTCCTCCCGGGGGATATCCAGTGCTTTGGCGATCTGCTCCACCGAAGGCTCCCGCTGATTTTCACCGATCAGCTTGTCCCGCATCTGGAGGACCCGGTATGCGGTGTCCCGCATGCTGCGGGATACCCGGATGGCGCTGTTGTCCCGCAGATACCGGCGGATTTCACCCACGATCATCGGCACGCCGTAAGTGGAAAAGCGCACGGGCTGGGTGATGTCAAAATTGTCGATGGCCTTAATGAGGCCCACGCAGCCCACCTGAAAAAGGTCGTCCGCGTTTTCGCCCCGGTTGGAAAATTTCTGAATCACCGACAGTACCAGACGGAGATTTCCCTCAATCAGTTTTTGCCGCGCTTCCCGGTCGCCCGCCTTCGTCCGGCGCAGCAGATTCATGGTCTCCTCGTTTTTCAGAACTTTCAGCTTGGATGTGTTTACACCGCAAATCTCGACCTTTCCCTGCATGAAAGCCACCTCGCTACCTGATTTTTCTTCGTGAATCAGTATTTCCGGCGGCTGATTTTCCTATACTGGAAGGTTTTGTCGAGATGAGGGGGACGAAGCGGCGGTGCGAGTTGACTTTTACAGGGGACTATATTAAAATGAGTTAGATTTTATATAAAGAGAGAGGATGAGAGACGGCGTGCTTCGCATCAATCAAGTGACTAAGAAATACGGTAAAACCGTTGCAAATCAGAACATCAGCTTTTTCGTGAATGACGGAGAGGTGGCGGTGCTGCTGGGTCCCAACGGCGCGGGAAAGTCCACCATGATCAAATGCATCACGGGGCTTTTGCGTTTTGAAGGCGACATTGAGATTTGCGGAAAGCCCAACAAATCATTGGAGGCCAAGCGGATGCTTGGCTATATTCCGGAGGTGCCGGCGGTATACGATCTGCTGACCGTGGAGGAGCATCTGGAATTTATCCGCCGGGCTTACCGGCTGGAGGACGACGGATACGCACAGCGGCTTCTGGAACGGTTTGAGCTTTGGGAAAAGAAGGATAAGCTGGGCAAGGAGCTGTCCAAGGGAATGCAGCAAAAGCTCTCAATCTGCTGTGCGCTGCTGCCCCGGCCCAAAGTGGTGGTATTTGACGAGCCGATGGTGGGGCTGGACCCCCATGCCATCCGGGAATTGAAGGAGGTCTTCCGGGAGCTGAAGGAGAGCGGCGCCACGGTTTTGATCTCCACCCACATGATTGACTCTGTGGAGGAAACGTGGGACGTGTGCCATATCATGATGAACGGTGCGTTTGCCGCTACCCGAAAAAGGGGAGAGTCGGCGGAGCAGAGTTTGGAGGAGCTGTTCTTTGCCATCACCGAAGGCGGGGAGGGCGGCGTTGTATGAAACCCCTGCGTTATCTGACCTTCAAGACCATGAAGAACCGACTTCGGGAAATGGTGAGAAAGCCGTCCCGCCTGATTTACGTCATTGTGCTGCTGGCGTTGCTGGTCTTTACGATGATCGGCGGAAGCCACACCGGCGGGAATGATATGCATCACAGCATGGATGGACTGGTCGCTATTGTCCTCGGATTTTATACGGCTATGTTCATCATGGTGGCCAACGCGGGCTTTTCAAGAGGCGGCAATATCTTTAATCTTTCGGACGCGACGCTGCTGTTTACCGCGCCGATCCGACCGCAGACTATTTTATTTTATGGACTTTTGCGCCAGATGGGAACCTCGCTGCTGGTGGGCTTTTTCCTGCTGTTCCAGTATGCAAATCTCCGCAATTTTTACAACATCACCGTCTTCCAGATGATTGCGCTGTTGATTCTCTATGGCGGTGTGATTTTTCTGGGGCAGGTGGCGGCCATGATGCTCTACGCCTTCACCAGCCACGACCAGCGGCGGCAAAAGCTTTGCCGCGTGGTTTTCACCGGCATATTTGCCCTGTGCGGGATATGGCTGGCCGCCCGGTGCCTGCCTTTCGGGCTGGAAGACATCGGTGCGCGGGCTGTGGCGGAGACTACAGGAGGATTTTTATACGCGGTTCCCGTGGGGGGATGGCTGGGCCTTGCGGCAAAGGGCATGCTGGTCGGCGACTGGGGCCTTGTAATCCAGGGCGTTGGCCTTTGCGTGCTTTTGACGGCCCTTTTACTTTGGCTGCTGTTCCGCATGGAGCCGGATTATTACGAGGATGTGCTCAAAAGCGCGGAGATCAGCTATTCCGCCATTTCCGCCAAAAAAGAGGGGACTATGCAGGAGGCGCTGCCCGCCAATATCAAGGTGGGCAAGACCGGTATTCGCGGCGGCTGGGGCTCCAGCACCTTTTTCCACAAGCATTTGCTGGAAAATCGCCGCTCCCGGAAGTTTATCCTGCCCGGAAACAGCCTGCTGTTTGCGGTGATTGCGGTGATTTTCTGCCTGTTCACAAAGGACGGCGGGCTTTTGCCAACGTTCCTTCTGGCCACCTATTTGCAGCTCTTTTCCGCTATGACAACGGGGCGGTTCAACTATGAGCTGACCCGTCCGTACCTCTATCTGGTGCCAGAGCCGGCGCTGAAAAAGCTCCTGTGGGCGCTGGCGGAGACGATGCCCGCCATGGTGCTGGATGCGCTGGTGGTATTCCTTCCCGTGGGCGTGCTTTTGGAGCTCGGTCCGGCGGAAATACTGGCTGCGGTGCTGGCCCGCATCTCGTTTGGTATCGTGTATCTGGCTGCGGACATCGCTGTGGAACGTATCTGGGGCGGAAGCGCGCCCAGGGTGCTTGTGCTGCTGATGTATCTGGCGATTTCGCTTGTTATAATGGCGCCTGGTGTTGCGCTGGCGCTGGTGGGCGGACTCGGCTGGGACTTCGGTGCGGTGGGGATGCTGCTTTTGACCGTGGTGGGCAATCTGCCTGCGAGCCTTCTGGTGCTGTTCCTTTGCCGGAACCTGCTGGAATGCGCGGAACTGAACAACCGGTAAGGCCGCACGGTCCAAAGCCTTTTGCCATCGGGCATAGGACATTCCTGTTCCGGCATATCCTCTTTTTCAAGGGGGTGGAATGCAATGGAGTGCAGGATGCGGGAGATGCGGTGCAAGGAGGTCATCAATATCTGCGACGGCTGCCGGCTGGGATACGTGGCGGACGTAGAGTTGAAGCTGCCGGAGGGGCAGGTGTGTGCCATCATTGTATACGGACCGTACCGCTTTTTCGGCCTGTTCGGCAGGGGAGAGGAGTATTACATTCCCTGGGATTGCATCCAGCGCATCGGAGACGACATCATCCTGATCGATAAACCGTTCCAGCGGCGAGACCCGGCGCTGGAACGGAAACGGCGGAAAAAATATGGGAGTTTTGGCCGGAACCCCTGAAAAGCAGGGGATTCCGGTCAATATTTTGCGTCTTTTTTTGAAATAGTTCTTGCATCCATAGACTGTTTGTGGTATTATATTACAGCATTACGCATGGTGGTGGACTGTCCGTCTGTGTTTCCGATGGAAACTGGCGGATGGAATGAAGCGCCAGAGGGTAAACTAAATTTATATTTGGAGGAACAAAACCATGGCAAATTCTAGTATCGTATCCATGAAGTCCCTGCTGGAGGCGGGTGTCCACTTTGGTCATCAGACCCGTCGCTGGAACCCCAAGATGGCTCCGTATATCTATACCGAGCGCAACGGCATTTATATCGTGGATTTGCAGAAGACTGTCCGCAAGCTGGAAGAGGCATACAACTTCGTGCGCGATCTGTCCGCTGACGGCAAGAGCCTTCTGTTCGTGGGCACCAAGAAGCAGGCGCAGGATGCCATCCGTGAGGAAGCCCAGCGCTGCGGACAATACTTTGTCAACGCCCGTTGGCTGGGTGGCATGATGACCAACTTCAAGACCATGCGCACCCGCGTGGACCGGCTGCATCAGCTCAAGACCATGCAGGAGGACGGCACTTTCGATATGCTGCCCAAGAAGGAAGTCATGAAGCATTTGGGCGAAATCGCCAAGCTTGAGAAATATCTGGGCGGTGTGGAGAATATGAAGACGCTCCCCGGCGCGCTGTTCATCGTGGACACCCGCAAGGAGCGCAACGCCATCGCCGAGGCTCATAAACTGGGTATTCCCGTGGTCGCCATTGCCGATACCAACTGCGACCCCGATGAGATTGATTACGTCATTCCCGGCAACGACGACGCCATCCGCGCCATCAAGCTGATCTCCTCTATCATGGCCAACGCCATGCTGGAAGGAAAGCAGGGCGAGCAGATGGAGGAGGCTCCCGCAGCCCCCGCGGCTCCTGCGGCTTCCGCGCCCGAGTCCGCCCAGTAAGAGACGCTTCCGGGGCGTATGCCTCATTAAATCATCAAATTGGAGGAATATCGAAGATGGCTATTACAGCTGCTGATGTTAAGAACCTGCGCGAAATGACCGGCGTGGGTATGATGGACTGCAAAAAGGCCTTGGCCGCCACTGACGGCGACATTGAAAAGGCCGTTGAATGGCTGCGCGAGAAGGGCATGGCCGCTTCTGCGAAGAAGGCCGGCCGCATTGCCGCAGAAGGCATGGCGCTGGCCACAGTGATTGACGGCGTGGGTGTCGCTGTGGAGGTCAACGCCGAGACTGACTTCGTGGGCAAGAACGAGAAATTTGTGGACTTCGTCAAGGGCGTGGCCGCTACGGTTGCAAAACAGAATCCTGCTGATCTGGATGCGCTGATGGAGTGTAAGTATGAGGGTACCGACCTGTCTGTTACCCAGCAGCAGCAGGAGATGGTGCTGGTCATCGGCGAGAACATCAAGGTTCGCCGTTTTGTCCGCTTCTCCGAGGGTGTCTCCGTGCCTTATGTCCACGCCGGCGGCAAGATCGGCGTGCTGGTGAATTTCAAGACCGACCTGTCTGCTGAGAAAGTGGAGAATGTCGGCAAGGACGTCGCCATGCAGATCGCCGCTTTGAATCCCCGCTTCTGGGACAAGACACAGGTTTCTCAGGATGTGTTGGACGAGGAGAAGAAGATTCTGGTTGCCCAGATGGCCAATGACCCCAAGATGGCTTCCAAGCCCGACGCCGTGAAGGAGAAGATTGCCTCCGGCAAACTGAATAAGTTCTATCAGGAAAATTGCCTTTTGCAGCAGGAGTTCGTGAAGGACAGCAGCATGAGCGTGGAGAAGTACATCGCTTCCTCTGCCAAGGCCTTGGGCGGCTCCATCGAGTTTACTTCCGCCGTTCGCTTCGAGAAGGGTGAGGGGATCGAGAAGAAGCAGGAGAACTTTGCCGACGAGATCGCCTCCATGGTGAAGGGCTGATCGACTTTTTCCCCTCGCACCCAAATTATCCCAAAATCTCGCCAGTTTGACCGCCTTACAACTCCTGCTTCCGGCTGGCTCGGATAAATTGATTTTGTCCTTCCTGTTGGGCAATCAGCGGTCAAGCGATATCCGGTACCCAGCCCGGAGATAACCCATAATCAGCACTTTAAGAGCCTGAGATGCACCAAATCGGTGTTTCTCGGGCTCTTTACGTTTTGGGTCTGGATTGGAGTGGTGACAAGCTGAAAAAGAGAACTGCTTAGTATGCTGCCCCAGATAGAGTAAATGGGTTGAATGGCCTATTTTGACAACCAAATTAGACCGGAAGTGCTGGATAAAATTCTGCATAAAGTAACATAAGACGGGCTTGACTTATTAGACAGTCTGCTGTACAATATTATACAGCAGACTGTGTAATTTCCGGGAGGTGAGAGTAAATGGAACATCAGACTGAAAACGAACTGGGCCGGTTGATTTTAAGGCTGGCCAATACGATCATCAAAAACCGGAACCGCCACCTGCAGGATTTGGAATTGACTTCGGCACAGGCTGACAGCCTTCAATTTTTCCTTGCCCATGAAAACGCAACCGTGACCGACCTGAAGGACGAGTTCGGGATTACGCACCAGACCGCCCGCGGTATTGTCGCGCGTATGGCGGAAAAGGGGTGTGTCACGCTGAAAAAATCGGAGCAGGACGGGCGATGCCAGATCGTCACACCCACGGAATACGGGGCGGAGCTTGGTGGAAGAATGAAGCAAAATCGTATGCGTACCGGTGGTAAACTGCTGGATGGTATGGAAACCAGGGAGCAGGAGTTATTTATCCGTTTTCTGAAGCAGGCGTTTGAAAATGTCAAAAACGACTAGGAGCGCACCGAACCGTATGCGGTTTGCTTGCATCGTTTACGCCATATCGTGCGCAATTCATTACTTAGAATTTATGGCATTGCCTTGAAAAAAAGAGGTAATACATTTGGGACAACCAAGTCAAAAGACAGAAATCTTTGAACGAATGCCGGTTAAGCGGGCTGTTCTGACGCAGATCGCCCCGGCCATTGCCGGTCAGATGATTACGCTTATTTACAGCCTTGCCGACACTTATTTTGTAGGAATGCTGAATTCATCCGCTGCAACTGCCGCAATCACCGTTGCGTTTCCCATGTTTCTGATGCTTACGGCTATCTCCAATCTCTTCGGCGTGGGGGGCGCCAGTGCTATTGCACGCGCACTGGGAAAAAAGAATCCCGAAAAGGCGCGGCGGATCGCGGGAATTTCGTTTTGGAGCGGACTAGCCGCAGGCGTGCTCTATTCTCTTGCTTTTTTGCTTTTCGGAAAACCGGTTCTGCGGCTTTGCGGCGCGACGGAGAGCACCTTTGACATTGCGCTGGGCTATGCCAGGTGGGTTATCATGATCGGCGGACCGTTTACCATTCTCAATATGCTGCTTGCAAATCTGGTGAGAGCGGAGGGCAGCGCCATGCATGCGTCCATCGGCGTATCCATGGGAGGCATCCTCAACACGGTGCTCGATCCTGTTTTCGTGCTGCCGCAGTTTTTAGGGTTTGGCGCAGTCGGCGCGGGGATTGCCACGGCAATTTCAAACGCGGCTGCAATGGGCTACTTTATTTTCTACGCCCTTGGAAAAAAAGGGGACGCGACGGTCGTGAGTCTCGCGCCGCGTAACCTGCGGCATACCAGAGAATATATCAAGGAGATTCTTGCAGTCGGATTTCCTTCGGCCATTCAGTTTGCGCTCACGGTAGTGGCCATCAGCGTACAGGCAAAATTTGTATCTAAGTATGCCACGGAGGCAGTGGCAGGACTTGGTATCGTCAAAAAACTGGACCAGCTGCCGCTGTATTTCACGATGGGCGTTTCCAACGGCCTTTTGCCGTTGCTGGGTTATAACTATTCCGTCGGTAATCAGGAGCGCAGAAAGCAGGCCTTCCGATTTGGCTGCATGATTTCTCTGGGCTTCTCGATTTTCTGCCTCGTGATCTATGAGGTGTTTGCACCGGCGCTGGCGAGATTTTTTATTGAAGACCCTGCCACGGTCCAGTATGCCGCAAATTTTTTGCGAAGGATGGTGACGGCAATGCCGATGATGTCGCTCTGCTACCCGATCATTATTCAATTTCAGGCTATGGGAAAAGCCAGACCAGCCCTTGTCTGCTCAATCATCCGCAAGGGAGTTCTGGACATTCCGGTCTCGTTTTTAATGGATGCCCTTGTGCCGCTTTACGGCCTTATGTGGGTGCAGCCTATTGTGGACACCGTCTCATTGTGTGTAGCTGCTGTCCTGTACAAGAGACAAAACTGTTGAATCTTGTTTTTCTTCCTCGGCCTCCGGCGTTTTCATAAACTCCCTGCACAGGGCGCCCGCTTCAATATCGAAGGTTCCAAGACCATTCCAATCCACATGGCAGAGATGGCTTTTCAAAGGGAGGAGAAGGGATTTTTCGCCAAAATAACAGCGCAGGCTGTAGAAGCTCTGCAAGATCTCCTGGGAGAGGATGAGATTGTTATCAAGCCTGACGGCAATGTGGTCAAGCTCTCCGATATCCGCGAGCGGAACATCTACGGCAACCCCGGCGATTCCTCGGATGCCCTTGAGGTCGGGCTCAAAAGTGTGGGTCGCGTCTCTTCCTGTTGCTACCATCGGCTGGTTTGGCAGGACCATTGCGTGATAGCTGTAAGAATCACTGCCGCGGGTGTTGGGAATCTCCGCGCCGTCCTTGAGAATGGAAAGGTGAAACCGGTGGCGCGGCGCGATAAGAGTTGCAAGGTCGGGCACAAGTTCAAAAGCGAGCTTCATTCAATTGACCCCTTTCATAATCGTCACAGTTGCCCCTGTTGGTTGATCATACCATTATGATATGAAGTAGGTCAAAAACATGTGAGGCTGGACTTTGTGAAAGCGGAAGTGCTTTACAGATGCTTTCCCGGTGGTCCGTAGTTCAGTTGGCTTTGCCGACAGTAAAGCCGCCGGCCCTGTTTGGAACAGAGCCGGCAGCCTCAATGAAATTTTTACACGATCAGAAGAACAGACCAAAAATCTGGGCGATTATCGCGGCATAGATGAGACGGATGAAGCAGCCGATAAGAGCGGCCCGCATGATTTCACCGGTTTTAAGGTCCACAACACCATTCCAAACGGCCGGGATCTGTCCCAGCGGGACCTGAATCGGCCAAGCGGAGTTGGCCAGGATAAAGGACCCGACGATCAGCTTCTTGGCGGTGGCGGTCGTTGCAAGGATGGTCCCGTCAGTGAGGTAAGTACCCAGATTCTTCATGGCGAGGGTTCCGGCGGTCACAATGGTGTCGACGCCGGTCATGGGCTCGATTCCGATCATGGAGAAGAACCCGCCGAGAGCATCTGTAATAATCGGCCAGATCCCGAAATACTCCAGAATTCCGATCAGGGCAAATACCACGCAGCCGGCGGGCAGAATGAAGAGAAATACCAGCTGTGCGCCCTCGCGGGCGGCGCCGAACAGCGTGTCCATGGGCCCGGTTTGAGGGGTGAAGCGGGGCAGGTCCGTAATATCTGCGGCCTTGGTATCACGCCAGAAAAGTCTCAAAAGAGCGGGAATGAGGACAATGGGAAGGAAAATTCCCACGATCATCACAGGAAAGGGGTTGATGTCTGCGGCAGAAAGGGCAATGATGCCCAGAACGATGATGGAAAAGGAGCAGGGCGCGTTGCACATGGTCGCAATTGCAATTTTCTGCTCGTCCCTTGTGCAGCCCGCTTTCATGACCACAGGACCGGCAATACGTCCGGCGGCGTTCACGTCGCCCAGAATATTGTAGATCACCCCGACGACCACTGCGGCGTTAATTTTAATGAATTTCATGATCGGAAGGAACAGACGCATCAGTGCGTCGGTAAGGCCTAAACGCTCCAGGACGCGGCCTGTCATGACAGAAACCACAATGGCTGCGCCGAGTTTTGAGGCTCCGAACAGATAGAATTCAAACATTTTATAGCCGCGGGTAAACATTGCGTCGAACATTCCGGAGAATTGCTTGTCGAAGAAAAAGATGCAGGAAAGGATAACGATCAGAAGGACCAGTCCTACGTACTCAATGGGCTGCCATTTTTGACGCTGGATTTTGCTCTCGTTAGTGGGCTCTTTCAAAATGTTCCCCTCCTATAATTTTTTATATCTTATCTAAAAGTTATTTTCGATGCAGATATTCCCCGGCAATCCTGGACCCGTATTCCCTGATTTCCTGCGACCCGATCAGATCAAGAGGCACGCTGGTCATTCTCTCCCTGAATATGACGACCTCGACGTCGGGAAGATGGTTCTTCAGAGCGTTTGCAAGAGGAACGCCGTTTTCAAAGATTTCCATGGCATGAGAGTTTCCGCAGACAAAGTTCAGACCCAACTCTTCTGCTTTCTCAATCAGCGGGTGTCCCGGATACACTCTGCTGATCGAGGCAATCAGCGTGTCAATGCCCGGGTTTTCACATACAATTTTTTCTAGGTGCTCCGGCGTGAAGCCGCAGTGCGGGAAAATGTGTACAACCTTTTTCATGGGAGAATCCAGCGAGCCAACCAGAATTTTTGCACGGGCAGCGACGCTGGTCTCCTCGATCTTGTCGCAGCAGCGATGGCTGCGTTCCAGTGTGAGCATCTTTTCGTCGGAGCTGGCGTTCATCAGGCAGTCAAGTCTGGCGATCATATCGCCCAGCGTATGGATTTCCGGAAAAACATCTCCCACGTAGACGATATTTCCGGGAATTCCGCCGTAATTCACCGTGGCGAAATATGGCTTATGCCCGTGCAGCCATGGAATGCCCGGATGGAGCCCGTGAAATGCCTCGTGGAGTTCGAAGCATGCCAGACCATAGAGCCCAAGATAGTATTTCAGCAAAACCCCGCCCGAATTGGACGCGTCGCCAATGGGGTGATGGGCAATCATGGCGTCAACCCCTGTCGCCGCGGCAAGCTCAATTGCGCTTTCGGTCATGGTCATCATGACCGCGATCTTTCTGACCGGCTTTTCCGGATCACCCCAGACAAGACCCGGCATCTCTACGATTGCTTTCCCCGGTATGCTTGATGACTTGGTGACGACCCATGGGTTTTTCCCAGATGCCCAGTCATAGGGGGATTTCAGGCAGCGGCCGTTTGTCAGGTCATCCAGTGCGGTCAGAACATCCTTTACAAGTGTCATCTTTAGGTCCCTTTCTTTGTGATATGCGAATTTATCTGCCTGGAATGGAGAATCCCGCAAAATCAGATGGGGACAGCCTTACACAATTCAATTCTGCGGTGCGTCGCAGGTAGACCTACGTGCGTGATTTATATGTGGTGGTAATCCGGGGCGTTAATACAGGAATCGATATATTCAAGCAATTGATTGATCCCAAATACTGGAACCTGCGAGATTTCCTGAATCATTTTGGTAAACGGGGAATAATTGGTACACTCCAGCAAGATTGCGCCCGTATCGGGGTAACGCTGCATGTGACGCTGTGTCATCTCCCGGACGCACTCCGCCATATGCTCCCAGTTGCCTTCCGGATTATCTCCGATCACCAGCTGAGAAAAAGCCGAATCAGGCTCCATGCCGGTGACATTGACCAGGATGTCTTTTGCGGACCAGCCGGCCTGGTTGAAGTGCGACTCGGTCATTGTGTCGGTGCACTCGGTGAAAATGCCGATGGTTCGTTTGCGGTTGAGTACGGTGTGGATCATGGGGGCCAGAAGAAGAGTAGAGGTAAACACTGGGATGTTGACCGCGTCTACCAACTGCCGCTGAAAGCCGCCCAGGAATCCGCAGCTGGTGGCAATTGCCTTGCAGCCTTCCGCCTCCAACTCGCGCGCGGCGTCAATGAAGGGTTGCAGGAGGCGTTCGCCAGCGTTTTTTTCGGTCATGTTCAGGGCATCCACGTCAACGATCCGATAGCGCACAGGCATGGAAAACGTTCTTGCGTTTCCTATATCACCAATCAGACGGGGAAATACCGTGCGCATCATCAGAATGCCAATATCCTGCCCGTAATTTGTGTGACCGCCTTTGATCAGGGTCATCGCTTCATCTCCTTTTGTTTTGGGGATGCGCTCCGTGCACGTTCAACAATTTTTCTCTGTGAGCGCATTCACTTTTGTATAAAATATCAGATGCTACAAAAAAAGTCAAAGATTTAACAATGGGTTTAGCCATCTTGTGACAAAAATTATAAATTGATAGATAGTTTGTCCATTTCTCGGGTTACTCCGTACATTTGCGGCTGTCGCCTTTGACGGACGCATGTTATGAATTTTCCGCTATACTGCAAAGGAATTTTCGGATGGGCGTCGGCCCAGCCGGAAATTCCTTTACACTTTGAAGTATTAATATGTGCCGATAGCTGTACGGTGCTCCTTAGAAAATGAAATAGTCGTGAAAGAGCAGGGCGATGGACATATAAATTCGGGTATAGTAATCATCCAGATTCAGGTTTCCAATGGAGGAAATTTTATCGAGCCTTTTAATTAAGGTGTGCCGGTGTACGAAAAGCTGTCCGGCGGTTTGCGTAATATTGCCGTTGTTGGAGAGGTAAATACGAAGCGTTTGCACATAGTTGGTGTTGTTTACCTTATCATAATTCAACAGGAGCTGAAGGGACTGGTTGTCCAGCACAACGGAGGAATCTTTGCGGTGCAGATGTCCGAACATCTTCAAAAAGCGGATATTGTCATAAGAACAAACGCCCCGTCTCGCCTGAATGATTTGCAGGGTTTCCAAAGCCTCCACCGCGTGGTTCAACGCGCCGATCAGATTGTCCGGAGTACAAAGATGCTCCGTACCAAGATAATAGTTGGAGCCGTACTGCTCGGATAGAAGAGTGAACTTGATATTCAGTTCATAAAACATGGACAGGCATTTTTCCTGAGACGCATATGTCGTGAGAAAGACGTACTTATGCTGCGACAGCTCTTTGCAGAGGTAGATCTGACTATAGGACTGGATAAACGAGCAGATCTGCGCCAGACATTTCCGCCATATCTTATCCTCCACACCCGTGTAATTTACGGGGGACAGGAGCAGGAGCTGAGCACACTGAGAATCATTGTCCGGGAAAAGCTCACTCTGGCGTTCGTTGATGCTCCGCTCCAGAAACAAATAGGATTGCTTCAGGACATTCCCGTCCCAGGCCTCCTGAGGATTGGGTGAAAGAATCTGCATCATGGTGTGCAGAATTTCGGAAAAGGTCAATTCCTTGGACAGCGACAATACCGGAAAATTCAGAGCGTCCGCCTGTTCCAGAATATATTTTGGGACGCTGTCCAGATAATAGCCGACCTGTACGGCAATTCCGCTGACACCGCGCTGGACAAGCCATGCGATCAGATCCGAATGCGCATCTTCATGCTGGAGTCCATACCCGGTGGTGAACAGCAGTTCACCCGGCTGCACGGATTTTGGCGTATCCAGAATTTCCATTATATTGATCCAGTGAATTTCGTTTTTGCTGCCCTTTTGCCCCGCCAGAAGCTTTGCACTAGGAAAAACTCTTTGACTGATCAGATCCTGAATCGTAAATGCCATCACGCATACCCCCGTTTCGTCGGATGTTATTTATGCAATTACGCTAAAGCACAATCGTTCTAAAACAATTATGAATTATATTCTAACTTAAAATGGAACAATAGTCACTAAGAAAATGATAAAATGGCCACCAACATAAAAAAATTGCGTGTACTTTGTCCGTTGCTGAAAAACGGAGGGACTTGTATAATATCAACAAAAGGAGGCGATGCAACCATGGCATATCAAGTGCTGATTACCGAACCGGTCAATGAAAAAGGGCTGGATTTTATGAGAGAACAGGGATATACCCTGATAACGGGGACCGGTCCCGATGAAGAGACACTGCTCAAAGAGTGCCGCGACTGCGACGGCGCGCTCACCAGAAACGGAAAATTCACTCAGCGCGTCTTTGAAGCCTGCCCGAAGCTGAAGGTCGTGTCCATGCACGGAGTCGGCGTGGACGGCATTGATGTGAATGCCGCGACCAAAATGGGAATCCAGATCTGCAATGCGGCAGAATCGAACCAGAAGTCTGTGGCGGAATACGCAGTGGGTTTGATTTTGATGCTGGCAAAGCGCTCTGTTGTATATAACAACGGATTAAAAAGTGGTGACATGTCGGTGCGCAATCTATACGGCAGCGACGTCAGCGGCAAGATGCTTGGCATCATCGGCATGGGGAATATCGGAACACAGGTGGCCAGGATGGCCTGCAACGGACTTGGAATGAAAGTGATCGGATACAACCGCCATATTTCCAAAAAGCAGAAGACTGACTTCGGTTTTCTGACGCCGGATATGGACGAGGTGATTTCCTCTGCAGACTTTCTCTCGCTGCACCTGCCTGGCACGGACAAAACCCGCCACATGATCGATGCCCGCCGTCTTGCGCTGATGAAGGAGAGCGCATTTCTGATTAACACCGGCCGCGGCGAGGTTATCGACGAGGCCGCCCTCATCAAAGTGCTTCAGGACGGAAAACTGCGCGGCGCGGCGCTGGACGTCTTTGAGGGAAACCTTCCCAAGTCTAATAATCCGCTGCTCTCTATGGACAATGTGATCGTCACGCCGCACACGGCGGCTTTCACCACCGAAGCGCTGGAGCGGATGAGCTATCAGGCCGCGCTGGGGATTGTGGAGGCGCTTGAAAAACGTCCTGTGACCTACGCGGTGAACAAGCTCAAAGACAGCTTTGAAGAGAACAAGGACATCGTGGCTGTAATGAATTTTTTCCGTCACGAGTTCAATTATAATTGAAGAGAGGCAATTAACATGCATATCAGGGTATACGGCGCGCAGGCCGACGAATTGGCGGCGTATCAGAAGGCGGAGTCCAAATATGGCTTTACTTTTGAATTTGCAAAGGCTCCTCTCAGCGAGGAGACTGTGGACGAGGTACATGATTGCGACGGGATCATTCTGGTCACCACCTGCCATGTGACCGGGAAAGTCGCCCAGACACTGGCGCAGCGCGGCGTCAAGTATCTGGCCACCCGGTCTGCCGGAAGCGATCATGTGGATTACGACGCCGTTATAAAATACGGGCTGCACTGCGCCAACGTCCCTTTCTATGCGCCCGAGGCAATCGCGGAACACACCATTCTCATGGCGCTGCTGGTTCTGCGCCACGGGAAGAAATCCTTTGAGATGGTGAGGTCGGGAGATTTCACCATGACGGGACTGAAGGGCCGCCAGCTGGGCCAGCTCACCGCGGGCGTCCTTGGCACGGGGCGCATCGGCCGCACCACCATGACGCTGTTGAATGGATTTGGTACCCGCGTTCTGGGGTGGGACCCTTATCCCAACGCGGCGGCGGAAAAGCTGGGTACATACGTCTCCAAGGAAGAACTGCTGAAGGAAAGTGATATTATCTTCCTGCACTGTCCGCTGACTTCAGACAGCTATCATCTGATCTGCGAGGAGACGTTGGCGCAAATGAAGCCGGGCGCGGTGCTGGTGAATACGGCCAGAGGCGGCCTGGTGGACCATGCGGCGGTCCTGAAGGCACTGGAGAGCGGAAAACTCAGCGGCTTTGCATTCGACGTCTATGAAAACGAGAGCGAATTTGTTCGCAGGAAGTTGCCTGTGGACCAGATTTCCGACCCGGTCTTCAAGGAACTGCTTCGGCGGGAAAACACCGCTTACAGCGCGCATGTGGCGTTTTACACGGACGGCGCCATTAACAACATGATTGAGGTCACGCTTGACAATCTGAAAGAATATGAGATGACAGGCCAGTGCCGCAATGAGATCAAAGTTGAGGGCGGCACGGTATGAGGAACATGGTTTCCGATAACGCCAGACGGTTGGAGTCATCTCCCATTCGAACGATTCTGGACCGGGCGTCCGCTCTTAGAAACAGCGGGAAAGACGTAATTCCCTTCAGTGCAGGCGAGCCCGATTTTCCGACTCCTGAGACGATCAAACAGTTCACCATGAAAGCCATCGCGGAGAATTACAGCCACTATGCTTCCAACCGCGGCCTTCCCGCGCTGCGCAGAATTCTGTCCGGGATGCTCAAGGCGGGTACGTCGGTTTCCTATGACCCTGAATCCGAAATTCTGATTACCTCCAGCGGGGCAGAGGCGCTCAATAACTCAATCCTGACCTTTGTCAATCCGGGCGACGAGGTGATTATTCCTACTCCGGCCTTTGTCTCCTATAAGAATCTGGTCAAGTTAGCGGGCGGAACGTTTATCGATGTCCCTCTCCGCCCTGAAAACGGATTTCAGCTTGATGCCGATGAGATCGAGCAGCATATTACGCCCAGGACAAAGATGATTATACTGAACAACCCCAATAACCCGAGCGGCGCCGTTTATGACCGTGAGGCTCTTGAAAAAGTAGGGGAATTGGCTGTCCGGTACGATTTGCTGGTGCTCTCCGACGAGATGTACAGCCGTCTGGTTTACGACGGGGCGCAGTTCGTCTCCATGGCATCCCTCCCCGGCATGAAAGAGCGCATCATCGTCGTTAGTGGTTTTTCCAAGACCTATGCCATGACTGGCTGGAGACTCGGATATATTGCCACCGACCGAACTCTTTTAAGCGCGGTGCTGAAGGTCCACCAGTATTCCACCACCTGTTCACCCACCTTTATTCAGCAGGGGCTTGTGGATTCTCTGGAGCTGCCGGAGACTGAAAAGGCGGTGGAGGACATGCTCGCTGCCTTTACACGCCGCCGGGAGATCATCCTCCAGGGACTCCGGGCGATCGACGGAATTACCCCCGTAATCCCGAAGGGTGCGTTTTATGTGATGGTCGACGTCTCCGCCACCGGACTCAGCGGAGCGGACTTCGCCGTGAAGCTGTTGGAAGAATCAAATGTTGCCACCGTTCCAGCCATCGGTCTGGGAGACAGCTGCGGCGATTATATCCGCATCTCCTATGCCGCGTCGGATGAAAACATTACCGAGGGGTTGCACAGGTTGGAGGACTTTATAAAATCGCTGAAAAAGGCTTGATTTTCAACGTAGGACAAAGGCCTGGAAGAAAGATTTTGTTTTACAAACGGGTCGGTAGGTACCCGCAGGGTGGTAAATAAAGATTAAGAGGAGATTTTTTATGAAAGTAATTGTAGTTGGCGGAGGTTGGGCAGGCTCCGGTGCGGCAGTGTCCGCAAAGAACGCGGGGGCTGAGGTCACGGTTTTGGAGCGTACCGACATGTTGCTTGGCACCGGCCTTGTGGGCGGCATCATGCGCAATAACGGAAGATTTACGGCGACGGAGGAGGCAATCGCTCTGGGTGCCGACGAGGTCTTCAACACCATCGATAACAACTGCCGGCACAAAAACATCGACTTTCCCGGCCATAAGCACGCAAGCCTTTACGACATCGCCGCCATCGAGCCGGCAATCAAGAAGCTGCTCCTGAATAAGGGAATCGAAGTTCGCACGCGGGCCAGAGTCAAGGACGTCGAGATGGATGGGGACAAGATCGTTTCGATTCTTCTCACCAACGACGAAAAGCTGTCCGGCGACGTGTTCATTGACGCGACCGGGAGCGCTGGCCCCATGAACAACTGCGGAAAATACGGCAACGGCTGCGCAATGTGCATCCTCAGATGCCCCACTTTCGGCGGTCGCGTCAGTCTGACGGCAAAGGCCGGCGTCACCGAGAAGATCGGCAAGAAGGCAGACGGGTCCTACGGTGCAATGAGCGGCTCGTGCAAGCTCTTTAAAGAGTCCTTGGATAAGAGCATCGTGGATAAGCTCAATGCCACCGGCGTCGCCGTTATTCCCATTCCCGAGGAACTGCGCAAGGGTGAAGGCATTCTGGCTACTAAGGCCTGTCAGCAGTATGCGCTGAAGGAATTTGCTGAAAACATCATCCTGCTGGACACCGGTCATGCAAAGCTGATGACACCGTACTATCCTCTGGATATGCTGCACAAGATCCCCGGCTTTGAAAACGCGAGATTTGAAGATCCCTATTCCGGCGGTGTCGGCAATTCCATGCGTTTCATGGCCCTCGCTCCCAGAGACAATGCCCTCAAGGTCCAGGGCGTGGGTAATCTTTTCTGCGGCGGTGAAAAAGCGGGCCTTCTGGTTGGCCACACAGAGGCCATCGTCACCGGAACGCTGGCGGGACACAACGCCGTTCGCTGGGCTATGGGAAAGGAACTCCTGGAACTCCCGACCACGCTTGCCATCGGCGACGCCATTGCCTACGTCAAGGAGGCGATGGATACTGAGGATGGAATGAGAAGAAAGTATACATTCTCCGGCTCCGTATATTTCAATCGCATGAAGGAACTGGGACTCTACACCACGGATGTCTCAGAGATTGCGGCCAGAGTGGAAAAAGCCGGTCTGACCGGAATTTTCTCCAAAAAAATTTAATAAATGATCCGACCCTTGCAGGCAGCCAAAATTTAATTAAGAGGTTGAGACCATGGAATATGCACTGACTTATATGCATTATATCTACCTGGCCGTTATCATCCTTGTTATTGCACTTATGATTGCCAAGCACGACGTTGTGATTCCCTGCATTTTAGGAATGTTTATCATTGGTCTGTGTTACTATCATTTCAACGTGATCGCGGCGTCGCAGACGATTTTCAAAGGAATGATGGTTGCGGGGTCGGATCTCTTTGACATAATGCTCGTCATAGCATTGATGACCGCCATGCTCAAATCTCTATCCAATATGAGCCGACAAGCTGATGATCGCGCCGGCTGCCAGACTGCTGAAAAAGCCCACTACCGCGTTTTGGGTATTGGCCGCAGTCATGTACATCTGCGCAACCTTTTTCTGGCCGACTCCCGCGACTGCGCTGGTCGGAATGATTCTGATTCCCATTGCTATGACCTGTGGACTCAAACCAATGCTGGCGTGTATAGCCATTAATTTGGCGGGACACGGCATGGCCCTTTCCGGAGACCTTGTGCTCCAGGGTGCTCCCTCCATCACCGCGAACGCGGCGAGCGTTGAAATCGGGTCCGTTTTGAAGTACGGCGCCATCTTTGCCACGGCCACCGGCGCAGTCGCGTTGATCAGTGCGTTTGTGATCAACCGCAAAGCGTTTGCCGTGGACGAGGATGCCACCGCCAAAGCCAATGCCGTCAAAAACGCGCAGGATCTGGAGGAACAGCCCCCGCCCTATGCAAAGTTCTTTGCAGTGATGGTTCCGGTGGTTTTCGTCGCCATCGTGATCCGCATCCTGCTGGGCGCGGCTGTCGAGGGAATTGAACCTGTCTTTGGCGGAGCCGCCACGGCTCTGCTGGGCGGAGCCGCCGCGATGATTCTGGTGGTTTCCACCGCAGTGGATGCCAAGAAGAATTTCCTGGAAAAGGTCGTCGATTATCTGCGCGACGGTATGCTGTTTGCCATCAAAATATTTGCCCCTGTCATCCCAATTGCCGCATTTTTCTACATGGGTAATCCCGATAGTGTTCAAAATATTTTGGACAGCAACGCGCCTGGATTCTTGCTCGATCTGGGCGGTGCACTTGGAACGGTCCTCCCGCTCAGCGCGCCGACGTTGGCGATCGGTATCGTGGTTGTGGGAGCGATTACCGGTCTGGACGGCTCCGGTTTCTCCGGCCTTCCGCTGGTGGGAGGACTTGCCGCCGCATTGGCTGGGCCCGTTGGGTACAATGTCGCTGTTTTAGCAGGACTTGGACAGGTCGCCGCAATCTGGGTGGGCGGCGGTTGCCTGAGTGCCTGGGCGTTTGGCGCAGTTGCCAGCGCGGGTGTTGCGGGAATTCCCCCGGCCGAGCTGGTCAGGAAGAATCTCGTTCCTGTTTTGAGCGGCCTTGCGGTTTCAACCATCCTTGCAATTATTCTTTTGTAGAAGAAATTTTGCTTTCTGCCACAGATTGTGACTTCGCCCCTCCGCTGGACAGATACCGATTCTGCCCGGCGGAGGGAGTTTTTTTACGATGGAAGACAGGCAGGACGGGCAATCCACCGCTCTGATTTCAATTAGAGGTTGCGGACTCCGCCCACGCGGAGTCCGCAACCTTTTCCTGACGGATTGAGCTTTTTTAGTCATGGAGCGTTGTCTCGCCGCCTTGTGTTTCCGCTTTATTGCCGTACCGAAAGGGAATATGGTATTCCCTGATCTTATATTGCAGATATCTCCGGGATATGCCCAGATACGCGGCGGCTCTGGTGCGATTGTTGCCGACCAGCTCCAAAGCGGCCAGAATCTCGCTCTTTCCAAGACCCGCCGGGCGGTGTGGGGAAGTACGGGACCGCTCCGGGCTTTCCCGCAATGAATGACTCATCCCTGCATCATTCTCTAAAATACCGGAGGGAATGCTTGTGATCTCCGTGGTGGCATATGGGGTCATGACGACCATGCGCTCCACGAAGTTGCGGATTTCACGGACATTTCCCGGCCAATCATAACTTTGTACCTGCGCAAGAACCTGCTCCGAAAAGCTCTTTTTCAAATTGTACTTGTTGCAGAAATAATCCAGAAAATGCAGGCACAGCGGAACAATATCGTCTTTTCGGTTGCGAATTGACGGTATGGTCAGGGGAATGACATGAAGACGGTAGTAAAGATCTTCCCGGAATTTCCCTGCGCGAACCAATTGTGATAACTCCTGATTTGTGGCCGCAATCAAGCGAAAATCGACTTTTTTGGGAGCAAGCGACCCAATTTTCTGCACGCTTTTTTCCTCGATGACCCTCAGAATTTTACTCTGCACACTCATGGGGAGGGAGTTGATCTCATCGAGAAACAGTGTTCCGCCGTCAGCGGCTTCAATCAGTCCGATTTTTCCATCTTTGTTGGCACCGGTGAAACTGCCTTTCTCATATCCAAAAAGCTCGGATTCGATCAGGTTTTCCGGAAAAGCCGCACAGTTGACGGTAATCATGGGCCTGTCCTTCCGGTCGCTGTGTTCATGGATGAACCGGGCAAACACTTCTTTGCCGCTGCCGGATTCTCCGTAAATCAGCACGTTTGAATCCAGCGGAGCAATCCCCTCGGCAACGGAGAGAAGCTGCTTCAGTTCTTTGCTCTTTACGACGATGCCCGAACTCTGATTTGCCGGGGCCTGCGTAACCACGGGCGTTTCGGTCAAAATCTTGCTCTGCTTGAGCAGCCTGTGGTAGAGAGTCTCAAAATTCTGAATGTCCTGGAGCATGGTGATCACATATTTGATGTTGCCGGCTCCGTCGTAAATCGGCGTGCCGGTTACAATCCTCATGCGGGCGGGACTGTTGATCGCTTCGATATCGTGATAGAATTGCAGCCGGCTTACCCGCTGCTTTTTTTCCTTCACCAGATCATAGACACACACGTCAATGAATTTGGTGAAATCATGAACGTTCATTTTCAGATATTCGCTCCGCGGAATATTTCGCCAGTTAATCATAACGGTGTTGACAAAGAGAAAGTTCCCCTCCGCGTCATAGACGGCGATTCCGGCATCCACATTATCCAGAATAGCGGCCCAGGGCAGATGCTCCTGCACATCGTGAAGGCGAGATAAATCTTCCATATAAGAGCTCCTCCTGAGGTAATCATCTTATGGCGCTGACAAAATTTCACAAGCGCTCAGCAATTTATATGATAATTGAATTGCGGCTGCTCCGGCCATGTGCCTTTGGCTCGTTCTGCTCGGCAAATGCGTAAACTGCTTTGCGGCCATTATACCATAGTATTTTCAAGAGTTGAAGCCAAAAACCTACTTTGTGCCGGAAAGGGGCTTTCTCCGCAAAAATGCGGTCCCTATGACACATTGAATGCCATAAGGGACCGCATGAAATTGTGGCGGATAAGGTTTCTCCTGAAGTACTGAAAACTGGTTTTCCAGACTTCAGAGCATTTCGCGGAAGGTCTCGATCCGGGTCCGGGCCTGTTCATAGCTGGTATTCTGCTGGTCGATTTCGATGGACAGACAGGGGAACCCCGCGCTGCGGAGGTCGCCCTCGTAATAGGGCTGGTCGTATTCCTCCGGGTCGCAGAATTTCATCATGCAGGAAATCACGCCGCTGGCGCCGCTGAGCCTGCAAAGGGAGGCCAGCATTTCGCCTCTCGGTTTTCCGTCCTCGTGGATCAGACTGCAGCCGGTGCGGCAGTTCCATTGCAGCGCCAGACGCCTTAAACTGCCTCCGCCTTTGGCGGGGGTATCGGTGCGGTATTGCCGCGACTCCTGCGCCAGATCATCGCCGACCACGGCAAAATCGTTCTCTTCAAAAATGCCCAGCAGCTCGTCCGGTTCGCACATAATACCCGCAAGAACAACCTTTTTGCCCGGATGCGCGTAAGCCGGCAGCTTTTTCAGTTCCGCAATGATCTCACGCACAATTGCGCTGTGTTCGCTCTTCTCATAGAAAAATGCGCTCTTCATAACCGCATGGCGAACTCTGGGCGTAACGATGTCGAGATGCTCGTTGGCCGTCTGGGCAAACTCGCGCATGACTGCGTTGTGTTCGTTGTAGATCTCAATAGAGCGGCAAAGGGCCTGTTCGTTCATCATTTGGCCGGTAATGGTGCTGAGCATGGTCAGAACGCTTTCGTATTCGCTGATGAGATAGTCCACGCTTGCCGGAGACCTGCGGTTTTGCGGATACACAATGGGAATCATCGGAATGCCGGGGACGCCGAATCTCCAGTTCTGCGTCATGCAGCGCAGCGTATCGCAAAGGGCCGGGATGATCACGGCGGACAGCCCCCGATAGGCGCCGGAAAGACCGAATTCCATATCGGACTGCATGATGGGGCAGGCAAAGGCGGGAAGATAGCTCTTTGCCCGCATCAGTTCGGTCTGGCCGCCCCAGAGCCCCATGGGGATCATGCCGGAGGCGTGAACCAGTTCCTCCGGGGTATAGGGCGGGAAGCATCCAATGACTTTTTTTCCCTGCCCAAGATAGTAATCGAGACGGGCGCGGGGATTGCCGTAGGCCTCTGCCAGCACAGAGAGATTGTTTTTCAAATCAGCCATTTTCTTTTGCCTCCTTATTCTGCGCCATCACTTCGACAAGACCCTGAATACGGGTTTCAAACTGCGCTTCGCTGTAATTGCGGTAGTCAGCCTGGTCGCCGTCAAAGGAAGCAAAGGGAATTCCGGCCTGCTCAGAAATCTGGCGCTGGACCTCCATCATCTGGCAGTCCATGACCTTGCAGCTGCGATTTACATGGTAGATGGTGCCCTCGCAGTCAAACTTTTTCAGCGCTTCCATCCGGCGGCCGATCATGGTGGAGGCATTGTCGCCGTTGGTGGAGGCAAAGCAGTAGGCCCGCGCCATGCCGTCCAGATCGTCGTATTCGATGGCCCACGCCTTTCCATAGCTGGAGGCCACCATATTGATGCCGTACTTCTTGAGGGTTCGGAGATTGTGGCTGAGGTAGGGCCAGCAGGCGATGCCGTCCCATGAGATGCGATACTGCTCATCCACTGGGAAGGTGGAGGTCCCGTTTTTAATGTGCTCCTCAATTTCGGCGTTCAACTGCTCAAGAACGGCGGTGGACGACGTTTTTCCGCGGTTGCAGACCATGGCGGACATGTAGTTGAAAAGCTCGAAGCCGCCGATGGGAGCCGGTTTATGATCCATCAGGCTGTTTGCGCGCTCCCAGAGAAAGCTATTGCGCTGGGAGATTTTCATAACCTTCTGAAAACGCTTGTCATCCCACTTTTTTCCGGTAAATGCGCAAAGGTCCTTGATGAGCTGGTCAATCTGCGCACGCACATAGCGGACGCGGGTCTCGGTGACATAATCGCTGGGATTGTAGCAGGTGTCGATGAAAAAAATGGGGATATTCATTTGCCTGGAGAGGTTTTCATACCACTTGGTCAGCTGATTGCAGATGTTGTTGGTCAGCAGCAGAAAATCCGGTTTCACCATTTTTCCGCCGTCGGGAAACTCCACCGTGCTCTCGTTGTTGAGGGCCGACGCATAGGAGAGGTTTACCTTTGCATAGGCGCACAGGTCGTTGGAATAGCCCAGCGGCCCCTCGCAGTCCTGAAGGAAGGGGTCCGCCTGATGGCGGGCGGCGATGCCGGCCGAGTGGTTTTCCGGGTACAGGATGTTCAGACCCAGTGTTTCGGCGATTTCCTGGGGAAAGATTGAGGCGGACCAGCCTACCTTTTCACCGCGCTCTTTGGCAAGGCGGGCATTTTCAAAGAGGGCCTGCGTCTGCTCATTGAGCAGCAGCATGGACTTTGGCTTGGGGCGCTTTGGCTTCGGGGCGGGTGCCGCCTGATCGGCGGACGCGGCGTTTGTCTGAGCCGTTATAGGTTCACTCATTTCAGTTTACCTTCTCCTTTTTTAATTTTTCCCATGCCAGAATTGCGGCGCCTAATGCTCCGGCGGACTGGCACAGCGGATGGACAAGCACAGGACATCCCAGCTCGCGCTCCATGGCGCGGACCACACCGGCGTTGCGCGCGACGCCGCCGCTCATGGCCGGAGCCGTTGGCCGGCCCAGGCGCAGCGCCATTCCGGCGACCCGTTTTGCCACGGAATTATGGATTCCGGCGGCGATGTCCTCAATGGGGACGTTGGATGAGAGCTGGGAGATCACCTCCGACTCCGCGAAGACCGTGCAGGTGTTACTGATGCTGACGGGCTTTTTTGACCTCTGTGAGAGCTCGCCCAGCTCGCTGATATCCACGTTCAGCACCCGCGCCATGACGTCCAGGAAACGACCGGTTCCGGCGGCGCATTTATCGTTCATCTGAAAGGCGATCAACTGGCCGCTCTCACTGATTTTAAGCGCTTTGGCATCCTGCCCGCCGATATCAATGACCGTTTGGGCATCGGGCAGCAGAAAGTGGATGCCTTTGGCATGGCAGCTCAGCTCGCTAACCTGCTCGTCGGCCTGTGCGCAGTTCATCCGCCCGTAGCCTGTGGAGACGGTGTACCCGATCTGATCGGGCGAAAGCCCGGACTCCTCAAAAACAGCCGACAAAACCTGAGACGGGCCCACGGTGCCAGTTCCCAGAGAAACGACCTTTTGGACGATCAGCTCGGTTCCGTCCCGGAGAATGACCGCTTTGCTGGAGGTGGAGCCGATATCAATTCCTAGCGTATACATGAAACAACTCCTTTTATGGGTTCGTTTTACATAATTTCCTTCGCCGCATACATTTCGGAGACCTGCTCCTTTGAATAGCCCAGTTCCTCCAGCACCTGCGCGGTGTCGCAGCCGATGGGACCGGATGTTTTACAGGGGATTTTCGCAGGGTCGATGGAGCCGAAGTGGACGGGACCGTTTGCAAATACGGTCTTGGTTCCGTCGGAGTACTCGTGGAAATAAGTATAGTGGTTGACCTGGACCTGAGGATCATTGGGAACGTCTTTAAAGTGACGCAGGACCTCGTGGGGCAGATCATGTTCGGTCAGCTGCTTATCCCAGTAGTCAACAGGGTGCTGGGCAAACTTTTTATCAAAAATATGGGTCAGCTCGGCCCTGTTTGCATAGTAGGCGGCAGAGGTATTGTACTTGGGGTCCTGCGCGATTTCCGGCATCCCCAAAAGCTCGCACAACTCCGGGAACCGTCGGTAGTCAATGACGGCCAGATAAAACCATTCGCCGTCGGAACCCTGATAGGTATTGCTGCCGGCGTGGCCGCAGTCGTAGCGATCCCGGGGAAGCTTGCGGCCATTGAAACCGTTGAGAATACCGGTGCTGAGAATGAAAACGCCGGATTGCAGCAAGGATACGTCTACCTTGTCGCCGAGACCGGTGACACTTCTGCGATAGAGGGCGGCGGCAATTCCGCCGGCCAGCGCGACGGCAACGCTGTGGTCTCCGATTCCTCCGATGGGAACCAGCGGACCGGCCCCTGCCGGAGAGAGATCGGACATCAGGCCGGTTCTGGAGAAGAAAACCGTGTAGTCGTAGCCCGGACGGTCCTTATCCGGCCCCTCGGCACCATAGCCCAGGACGGACGCGTGAATCAGGCGGGGGAATTTGTCCTTGATCTGCTCATAGGCAAGTCCCATGCCGTGGAGCGCCTGAACACGGTAGTTGGTGAGAAGAATGTCCGCCGTGGATAAAAGCTTCATCATGGCGGCGGCGCCACCGGACGAACGCATATTCAGGGAAACAAAACGCTTGTTCAAATTCTGCATATCGAAGTTTGGATTGGCCTCCTCCGTGCAGGGAGAGAGGGTCGTTCCGGCCTGCTTGCGCCAGGCATCTCCGTTTGAGGACTCGACCTTGATGACGTCGGCACCCCACTCGGCGAGAATACGGCCGGTCATTGGCCCGGCAAGCATAGTCGACAGATCCACAACACGAATGCCTTCCAACGGTTTCATAAATAAATTCCTCCTAGATGTTCTCAGGAACGCGGATCGTTCCTTTTATATGATTAAATATTGACCTGGGGGCTGCTGATTTTTAAAGAGAATTCCGAAGATCAGCGGCCCTTGAAGTCCGCGGGACGCTTCTCCAAAAATGCCGCGGTTCCCTCCCTGCGGTCCTCCGTACTGAAAGCGATGGTCTGCGCCAGCCGCTCAATCATCAATCCGGTGTTGATATCCGTCTCACAGCCCAGGTTAATGGACATTTTGGCCAGAGAGATCGCCATCGGCCCTTTTGTCATGATCTGCCGGGCGATTTCCTTGGCCTCGTGCATCAGCGCCTCCCGGGTGTCGTCGGTCACATGGTTGACAAGGCCGATGGACGCTGCCTCCTCGGCGGTGATAATGCGTCCGGTAAAAATCAGCTCCTTGGCTTTTGCGAGTCCCACCAGACGGGGGAGCCTCTGTGTGCCGCCCGCACCGGGCATAATGCCCAGATTGACCTCCGGCTGTCCAAACTTTGAGCGCCGCGTTGCCACACGGATATCACAGGCCATAGCCAGCTCGCAGCCGCCGCCCAGCGCAAAGCCGTTCACCGCGCAGATCACCGGCTTGTACAGCTCCTCCAATTCCTTAAGAGAGACGGAGGCTGTCGCCAACAGCATTTTGAGATAATCGCGGTCGTGTATCTCCCGGATGTCCGCTCCACTGGCCAGAGCCTTGTCGCCTGCACCGCTGACAATCACCGTTCTTATTGAATCATCCTCCCGGGCGCACTGAGTCGCCGTGCGAATGTCGTTCCACATTTCCGGACTGAGCGCATTGCGGACCTCCGGACGGTTCAGGGTCAGATAGAGGATTCCATCGTTCACCTCGTACAAAATATTGTCGAACTGCATATCGCTTCGTTCCTCCTTTGCTGCGTTACGTTTGAAGTTTCAGGTTAAGCGTCTGGCGATAACCGTCCCCTGTCAATGGAAAAGCAAAATACATACCAATCACAGATAAATTCGTGCTTTTCTGCCTTTTTGGAGGATTTTACAAATCAAACATCGGAAACGGGATGGATTTCATGGGGACAGGTCCTGGAAAAGCAAGCAGGGCAACTGTGAAATTCAAAGTTCAAGTGTGAATTCACATGTTTTCATGCACCTATTTCACACTTCTCAGTTCACACTTTTCGAGAAAAGGCTTCTGTCTTTTGAGGAAATATTGACTCTCCCGTGCCACAAGGCGAAAAAGAACCGCGCTTTTTAACAAATACCATTAAAATTATTGAACATAAGCCGTTTGGCATCATTCTTGCTCAACTATAATTGACCGGCTAATTTTATAAATTGAATGTAGTAAGAACAAACCGAAGGGGGCTGCTAAAATTGGAAAACATCTATATCATGGGCGCTGTCCGCACGGCTCAGGGCCGTTATGGCGGTTCGCTGAAAAGCGTTCCCGCCTATAAGCTTGGAGCACTGGTCATTAAAGAGGCATTGAATCGGTCTCACGTGGAGGGGTCGGCAGTCGATCAGGTAATTCTGGGCGAGGTGCGCCAGAGCACCGAGGCGTCGAACGTTGCGCGCTGTTCGGCGTTGCTGGCCGGCATTCCGGAGTCCGTTCCCGGATATACCGTGAATCGGCTGTGCGCTTCCGCCATGCAGGCGGTGCTGTGCGGCTGCCAGGATATCTGGTGCGGCTATTCGGATGTGATTGTTGCGGGCGGAACGGAGAATATGAGCCGCGCTCCCCATTACCTGAGAAATGAGCGCTGGGGAAACGGTGCGCTTACCCTGGTGGATTCCAATATTGAGGCCGGAACCACCGCGCAGCCCTCCGAAATCTATGGAACCGGCCTGAGCATGCCCAAGACTGCCGAGAATGTGGCGGAGCGCTTCCACATCACCCGAGAGGAGCAGGACGCCTTTGCCGCGGAGAGCCAGCGCCGGGCTCTGGAAGCGATTGCCGCCGGGCATTTCAAGAAAGAGATTGTGCCGGTGGAGGTGAAGGAGAAAAAGAGAGCCTTTACTTTTGAAACGGATGAATTTCCCCGCCCCGGGACCACGGTGGAGGTTCTGGCGAAGCTCAAGCCCATCGTTAAACCGGACGGAACCGTGACCGCCGGCAACTCCTGCGGCCGCAACGACGGTGCGGCCGCTCTGGTTTTGATGTCGGAGAAGAAGGTCCAGGAGACGGGGCTCAAGCCCTTGGCACGGATCGTAGATGTGGCCTATGCCGCTTTGGACCCCTCCATCATGGGTTACGGCCCGGTCCTTTCCACCAAGAAAGTTTTGGAACGCACAGGCATGAAGAAAGAACAGATAGACCTGATCGAACTGAACGAGGCGTTTGCCTCCCAGTCCGTGGCCTGCATCCGGGATCTGGGTTTGGACCCGGCCAGAGTCAACATCAGCGGCGGCGCCATTGCCCTGGGCCATCCTCTGGGGTGCACCGGCGCGCGGTTGATCGTCACGCTGCTGCACAACCTCCAACGGACCGGCGGACATTTCGGACTTGCCACCCTCTGCATCGGCGGTGGGCAGAGCATGGCAACCATCATTGAAAAATTAGACTAAGGCATCATTGCACAATTTAAAAAGGGAGTGTACCAAACCATGAAAATTAAAGAGATCAAAAATGTCGCCGTGGTGGGCGCGGGTACCATGGGCCAGCAGATTGCAATGAACTCGGTCCTGAACGGACGCGCACACAACTATCGCGTCGTTGTCTGCGATTCATTCCCCGCCGCGCTGGAAAAAGCGGAAAAGTGGGCGAAGGAGTATCTGGACGGGCGCGTCGCCAAAGGGCGGATCACCAAAGAGGAATGCGAAGCGGTGAGGAAGAATCTGTCTTTCACCGGGGATGTGGACACCGCTGTGTCTCAAGCCGACATCGTCATTGAAGCGATTATTGAAAATCTGGAGATCAAGCGCCAGCTGTTTGCCAAGCTTGGAAAGCTCTGCAAGCCCGACGCCATTCTGGCCACCAACAGCTCCAATATGGTCAGCTCCAAGTTTGCCGACGTCACGGTGCATCCGGAACGCCTTTTGAATATGCACTACTTCAATCCCGCGCTGGTGATGCAGCTGGTTGAGGTGGTCTGCGGACCCCATACGTCCGAGCAGACGGTGGAGACCGCACGGGCTTTTGCTATCAATACCGGAAAGGCCCCCATTACGATTCACAAGGAGATCGCCGGCTTTGTTGCCAACCGCATCAATGCCGCCGTGACGCACGAAGCTTGCCTGCTTCTGGAAAAGGGGATCGCTTCGGTGGAGGACATCGACACCGCCTGCGAAAAGGGCCTTGGATATCCGATGGGACCCTTTAGACTGATGGATTTGACCGGCATCGATGTGAATTACTACGTTCGCTCCGACCGCTATGCCGAGAGCGGAGACGAATTTGACAAGCCAAGCCCGTTGGTAATTGAAAAGTTCCAAAAGGGTGAATTCGGGCGTAAGAGCGGCAAGGGCTGGTATACATACAATACTGAGAAGAAATAAGGGAGAGCAGGCTCAGCCCGGCGCAGGGCGGAGGGAAAATACTGGACTGCGAGTCCCCGAGCTCCGCTTTTTTTCCATTTTCGTCTCCCTGTCCGATTACTTTTTTTTGAGCACTCCGAGGTTAGGGCCCGGAGTGCTCACTCTTTTTTTTCGGAAGCATAGACTGGACTGAAAGAGACTTTCTTTCACAGCTACTTAAATAGGAGGTATTGCAATGCCTGACAAGATCATGCCCGGACCTGTGGATGATTCCCGTTGCATCCGCGAGGCGGTTTGTATTCACACCAAAAAGATCTATGACTCGTGCAGAGATAAACAATGAGCGGTTTTAAAGATTTGAACTAAAAGAAATCGCGGAGGGTAATATCCAGATGGAAGTCTGCGGGTTTCGTCTTCTTTTCTTTCGTGTAGAGGATTTCAGAAATCACAGAATGCAGCAGTTCTTTTTTGCCGGGGATCGAGGCGCTTTGATAGCGTTCAAGAACGGATTCCAGCTGAGAGAGCTGCTTTTCTTCATTTCTGGACTGTGCCACATGAATCTCGTTTTCCAGAGAAGAAATGGCGGTGTTCAGGTTTTCTTCCTCCTGAGTGAGGACTTGCATACGGTCAGAAAACACGGCGCGGGAATAGGTGCCGTCCTCCAGAAGGGAATACAGGCGGTTGCGGCGCTCTTCTATCCGTGGAAGCTGATCTTTAGCTTTTGCAAGCATTTGTTCCAAATGGGAAGTATCAGGGACAACCTGATTAGACACGCGGATCTCCAGATCCTTGGAAAGGTCCACAAGCTGACGAAGGACCGCTTGCTCCACAAACTCAAATTTGGCGCCAGCACAGCAGCCGGGAGTGGGGCAGAGGAGATAGGGAATGCCGTTGCCCTGTCCCATCATATTCATCAGTCGGCCGCATTTGGAACAGCGGACAAGGCCTGCAAGTGGGCTTGCTACACGATTGCTGCCCACGTAAAAATATTTCTTGTCGCGCTGCTTCTGTACAGCGTCCCACAGCTCCTGAGAGATGATTGGAGGATGCCGGCCATCAATAATTCTCCACTGTTCGCTTTTGTTATAAACGACTTTCTTCTGCCGGCTGGAGCCAACGCCGGTTTTAACGGTGGAGGTTTTGTCCCAGCGAATTTTGCCTATGTACACCGGATTGCCCAGAATCAGGCGGATGGTGTTCCGGTTAAATTTACTGCCGCGCCGGCCATGAGCGCCCAGGGCATTGATCGCCCGCTCGATGATGGTGCAGCCGTTCCCGTCGGCGTACATTTGAAAGATCTGTCGGACTATTTCCGCCTCTTCAGGGATAATTTTTAGAGTGGGAAGTTTGTTGACATAGCAGCGCTCGTATCCATAGGGCGGATTAGAGGTATAGGCACCGTTATCAATCACCTGCATCAGTCCCCGGCGGAGACGCTTTGTAATCAGCCGGTACTCGCCGCGGGAGAGAAAGGTCTCCATCTCGGCAGCCTGTTCATCAAGCTCCTTTGTGAGGTCATAGAGACGCTCCGGCGTAATAATCAGCGTTTCGGAGAATTTGAAGGTGTCCAGAATAAGACCCTGATCGTACATGCCGCCACGGCCCAGACGCTGCATATCGATGCACAGGACAGCCTCATACCGGCCATTGGAGACTGCTTCAAGAAGGGAGAGCATTTTCGGACGGGAGAACAGGCTTTCACCGGAAACCACTTCCTGAAAGATATCCTCCGGCCCAATTTCAAGGCCGACTTTTTCAGCGTAGGCATCCAGAAGAGCGTGGTGCTTACGCAGGGTCTCTTCTGTGTTCATGCCCTGCTCTTCACGGGATTTACGCAGATACATGGCGGTGTGGACATACCGACCCGTGCGCTTATATTCGTCAAGAGTTTCGCGTTTCATGGTGTCACCTCATTGGACATAGGATGCATTTGATTGGATTGGGCCTTTAGACACACTTTCAAAAGATCCTTTGCACTCTGTTCTGAAAGTGCATCCACCATAGCATTGCGCTTTTCGTCATCGCGCTCAAATGTGATTTGCATAGCTTTTTTTGATGTAATCATATGTACCTCTTCAAGAATTGATATACAGCGGCTTAGAGGCCAGAACCAACTGGCCTATCAGTTGTTCTGGATGACTGGACCAGTAGGAAGCATCGCAAACGAGAATGAGCGCTTTTCGGGCGCGGCTCACCGCTGTGTTAATCACCATTTTGCCTTGGGTTGCAGACCGAACAGTATCAGTAAACCATTTGTTATTTGTATCCACCACACTGAGAAACAGCGTATCCCATTCACGGCCCTGAGACGCGTGAACAGTCAATATCCGTCCATCCCTCTTTTCTTTGGGAAGCGTAGCGGAGAGCAAGGAAATCTGTCTGCGATAAGGAGAAAGAATGGCGTAATCTATAAGATGATTGAGTGACAGGAATTGTTTTACGGCATCCGCCTCCGCTTGACTACTTCGAGGTTTTTCACCGGAATATGCAGGTGCGTCCAGACAATAAATAGATGTACCGTCATCGGATTCGCTATGAAAATTGGGAGCATAAACATAAGATGCAAGTAGAGAAGCCAGTGAATTCCCGAAGCGGAAGGTAGCAGTGAGATCATACTTTTGCATTGCGAGGAATGGTGGCGGCGCGGAGCGCAAATAGTCCGCGAGAAGCTGTTGGAGATTGTCCGCTGAAAATACGGTTTCCGCGTAAAGTGCAGACTGCGCCCAGAGAAACACGCCCTCGCAGCCCTCTGACTTGAAATGATGATTATTCATTTCACAGACGGGCGGAAGCTGCATATGATCTCCGATGAAAGTCACGGGAACACCAAGAGAGAAAATGGGCATGGCCTTAATGAGAGACGTATAGCCCGCCTCGTCCATAAAAGCTTGCTCGGGAAAAAATGAACCGAAGCCATCAGGGGAAAAAGTCGCGAGGAAACGGTCAATGGTACAGGCTACCACCTGCGCCGTTTCCAACCGGGTATCCGTGCTGCTTTCATCCAGAGCGGAAAGTTTCTCCACACAAGCGTTGTACTCATCTTGAACGGACTCATCCGTCAAGCCTTGATAAGCGAGATACGGTTCACCTCTAACGCGGAGCTTTTCTTGAAAAAGGGCGTAAATTTCTTCAAATTGTATAAGACATGCCGAAGCATCGGAAAAATTCAGATTATCGACGGCCTTTTGAAAACTTGTCCAGAAAGAGGCTGAGACAGATATCGCATTCTTTCTCTCACGTATTTGATCGTATGCAGACAACCTTTTTTCAAGACTGGAGGTTTCCTCCTGATCCATGCCGGACAGATCTGCTTTAAGTTCCTTTTCTATTTCAATTTTCTCTTTCAGTCTTACTTCTTCGTCCGAGAGCAACACAATGTATTTATCAGCAGAGGATAGATGCAAAAATTTCTTAAAACGAAAAGCTAAGGAATGCGCCATGACTTCCTTCCTAAGAGCGATGGAATTTAAAAGCCTGTTAATTTCATCCTGCGCAAGAACCATTCCGGCCCGGGCGGAAGCAGAATTTCTGCGGATCTCTATAATAGAAGCGTCGCATCGGCGGATTATATCGGCGAAATCAAAAATCTCACGGATGCGTGCTAGAATCTCCAAGGATATGTGTGTAAACTCTGTGGAATAGCGCCGAAAAGCCAAACACTTTTTATAAGAATCTTTCTGCTCATTCAAATCTGCAATCTTACGTTCTATGTCGATGAATTCACAGATACCGGGATACTGAGAGGAAAGCTGCACGGATGGAATTCCGAGGCGGAGAACTTTATTGGCGGAAATTCCCTGCTCGTCTAAAGCGGGAAGCACACCGCGCAGCATTTGATCCAGTGCGTTATTGGTGGGAGCCAGTAGAAGAACCTTGTGATCTGATCCGTCCAGAAGATAAGAGAGAACACAATTTGCTAAAACGCAGCTGGTTTTCCCTGTACCTGGCGCGCCCCAGATGTATGTAAATGGGCGGCTGAGTGCTCCTTGCACGGCGGCGCGCTGCTCATTTGAAAGACTGTTTCCATGTGAGACGAACGTGGGGAGGACGGCTGGAGAATCCTTACACGGAACGACTTGATTCCCAAACTGCTGATACCAGGAACCCACGCGCTTTACCAAAAATTTCAGGTCTGATATGACAAGGATTTGCTTTGGAGAAAGAGAGACGAAGGAGGTAAACAGTGCGTCAAGCGGGCGTACTTTCAGGACGGCGGTTTTTTTTGAGTAATCAACCGGGCGTATTTCAAAGGAAGAATAACGCTTTCCCAAAAAATCAAACATTAGTTCAGACGGATCAAGACCGGCGGGGAGTTTCGAGAAGAGCTGCAAATAAAAGAAAGAACTTTCCTGCCGGATGGATTGAACGGCGATGGTCGCTACACCCTTTCCGTTTTCATCCAGATAATGATAGTAGGCGGCTGCGCTGTTTATAGCGTGCTGGCGAAATTCAGAGGGCGTCAAGAAATCACATCCACTCACGGTTATTCATCTTCTGGGACAGGCGGAAAGTCCACATAGATCATCCGACCGACTCGCCGGACGTTGTGGGGGTAACGGCTTTATACTCGCGGAGAATGTAAAACACATCCTCCTTTTCTTTTGGCGTGGCGCTGCGGAACCGGGAGATCAAGTCCTGCTCCTCTGGGGAGAGGTCAACAACGCCGGGAGTTTGGCGGTTTAGCAGGTAGTCCACAGAAACATGGAAGTAATCGGCAAGTTTCCGCAAGGTGTCGGCCTTGGGTTCTCCACCAGCTTTCCATTTGGACGGACTTCCAGCGCTGATTCTTAGTTCGTCGACCACGTTAGTAATTTTTTTGCCTTGCATAGCACAAAGATTCAATAATGTATCGTAAAACATAGAGCCTCCTTGACAAACTCACTTTAGGAATGTATATAATAAACTATAGGAAATATTGAAGGGGGAAACGAAAGATGGTCGGGATCATTATAGCCATTGGAATCGCAGCCAGCGCGGCGGCGTTTTGGGCAGGGCGGGCGTATCAGAAGAAGCGGATAAGGATTATGTACGACGTGCGCCCGCAGAGACTATACGCAAAGGATCTCAGAGAAGCCGCGAAAGAAGCTTTGGAAGCTCCAAAAGAGAAGTTGAAAGAACCGTTTCCAGCGCAGAGCTGCCCAATTTTTCAAGCAGCTTCTTCCATGCTGAGTCTTTCCGGACAGCCGCAGCATAGTCCAGCCCGGCCGCTGTCACCGATGCAACGACAAAGTGGTGAGGAGAAGGAGTTCTCACGGCAACTGCAAAGGTTTGCGGGATACAGCTATGTGTCAAAGCGGAGGGGGCATCATCGGAAACGATGTGAATCAAGCCCTTTTCATGCAGGTACTGCGCGGCGGTATAGATTTCTTCCGAGCCGTAAGAAGCAAGCTCTGGAGTGTTCAAAAGAAACCTGAGCTTGACTGGATGAGTACGCTTGCCGGAAGCGGACGGCGTCAGTTTCGCAGAAAGATATAGGAGCAACGAACGAGTACACGCCTGATTCAATGACACACGACCACCGGCTTTCCATATTAGACAGCATCGCCAGTTTGGCGGTGCTGTTTTTGTATAATATGCCAAAAACTTCCTAAAGTGAATTTTTTCACTTGAAAAACTCACTTCGGGAATATATTATATCAATATCAGGATAACACATAACACAAGTTTACACGGCGGAAGGACAACCGTCAAGAGGAGGTTTCAAAAAAATGGTAGGTCAGAATTTGAGGGTGCTGCGGGAGCGCAAGGGAATTACGCAGAAGACACTGGCGGAGGCCATCGACGTGAAGGTGGCGTACATCAGCGCCATGGAAAACGGGGTGCGGAGGCCCAGCGTGGAGCAGGTGGCGGTCTTTGCAAAGGTGCTGGGCTGCACCACGGATGAAATTATTCTGGGAACGGGGCTGGCGCTGGAGCTGAAGCAGGAGCGGGAATTTTTTGAAAAGTACCGCGCGGCGACGCCGGAGAAGCGGGAAGCGGCAAGGGCCAGTCTTAGCGGAAGTGAGGTGCGGGGCTGATGGAGCTTTCATCACAGGAGATGGAGCTTTTGCGGCAGTACCGGGGAGCCACACAGGAAGGGCAGCTCCTGGCACGGCAATTTTTAGAAAATACCACGCGGCGGAGCCGGGGGCAGGTCAATACCTCATACCGTGCAGACTGCATGAACGCAACCCAAGGGGTTATGAAGGCGTGAGAGGCCGAAACGACATAGGACAACCCGGATAATCAATAGAATGCAGGGGGGGGTGACGCCAGATGGAGACGACTTACATCACAACGGAATACACGGTGGACTTCGGGCCGAAAAATGGCGTTGCCCGCGTGACGGTGCATGATCCATGCATCACCGAGGAGGCCCGGCAGAAGCGCCGGGAGGCCATCGCGGCCGAGTGTGAGGAACTGATCCGGCGGGGCCTGATGTAACAAGAGATAAGGAAGTGAGCGGCATGATGTATCCCAAAAGCGTGTCCGCACGGAAGAGCGCGGTGAAGAAAACGAAGCGCAGGTCCGAAGTTTCTCATGAGTGCTGGCGATGCGGCAGGAACGGCTGCGCGGATCCGCTGGACAAGCACCACCTTTTCGGCGGCGCCCTTCGAAAAAAGTCGGAGCAATACGGCTTGTGGGTTTATCTGTGCCACGACCGGTGCCACGAGAACGGGCCGGAGGCGGCACACCAGAACGAGGAGACCATGCGAAAGCTCCACGAGTACGGCCAGCGAAAGGCCATGGCGGAGAACGACTGGACAACCGAGGATTTTATCCGGGAGTTCGGAAAAAATTATGTGTGAGGGGGACAAGCCCTATGAAGAAATTTCAGGAGTGCCTGTGGGAAGTCAGGACGGAACGGTGCGCTGAGGAACAAAAGCGGGAAAGACGGAGGCAGAAACAGGACCGGGAGTTTTTAGCAAAGCTCTTTTTGCGGATGCTGTTTCTGCTGCTTCTTGCCGCGGTTCTGGGGGCTGTGCTTTTTCATATGGAGCCAAGCGTCGTAAGAAACTGCGCTAAACTCGGAACCGTTGTATGCGATTCCTCGCAGCGCTCCGTTCTTCCTCCTTCTTCGTCAGAAACCCGCTGCGCTGGGCTTTCCGACGAGGTTTGGACGGAGGACGCGGAGAACGAGAAGATTGAGGTGGCCCTGCTGGCAAAGGCTCACAAGATGGAAGACTGCACGGTCACCTGGTACACGGCGGACACCTGCAACAAGAAGCCGGGAGACCCGGGCTATGGCATTACATATTCAGGGCTTCCCGTGGTGGAGCACCTGACCTGCGCCGTTGACCGGGATGTGATCCCGCTGTATTCGGACGTGTTTGTACGATACGCCGATGGGTCAATGGAACAATTATGGGCCACGGATACCGGCATAAGCGGTAAGGCGATTGACATTTACACGCCCTCCTATAACTATGCTATCCAGTGCGGACGGCAATCACTCACCGTCTGGTGGGTGGAACCGCCGGAGGACACGCGATGAAGGGGCCGCTGAAGGACAAACCGTGCCATGGCTGCACGGAGCGGACACCGACCTGCCACGGAAACTGCAAAGAGTATCTGGAGGCAATCCAGCGGCAGACCGAAAAGCGGAAGGCCGCATATCGGGAGAGCCGGGGAAATGGCGACTACATCGAAACCAAGAAAAGCGCCATTCGGCGGACGCTTCGGAATGTGCGGCACAGGAAAGGGTGAGAGCATGGCACGTGAAAAAGGGCTGTTTTTTTGGATTGTGGCCTGCGAGGGCCATACGGACGCATGGGTGAACGCAGCGGACTGGGAGCAGGCCACGGTGGCTGCCGCTGGGTTTTGGGGTGCCCCATGGCGGGAGGTGGCCGCCAAGTGTGAATGCCGCCAGAAGCGGCCCATCGTGAAGGGCGTATGCCCGCAGTGCGGCAAGTTCTTTTTCGGCGGCGCGAAACGGTGCGACCTGTGCGAGAAAAAAGCCAGGGACGACGAGCGGAATTTGCAGCAGTACCTGAAAAACAGGTACAAACACAAAAAACAGGAAAGAGGCGGTAAGATTGCCGATCAATGAGCGGGGACTGCTCCGCCAGCTGCGGGATAATTTCAAGGGCGCGGGATATCGCGTGGGCCTGGTGATGCGCGGCGGGGTCGAATGGCTGATGCTGAACGGAATGCAGTGGGCGGTGGCCCTGCCGTACAGCGATGCCGGAAAGGAACTGAAAGCGCAGATCGTGAGCCACACCGGGGAGATGCCGGGAAAGCCGGTAAAGGTGCAAAAGGAAACCATACAGCTGGAGATGGTGGGGGAGCTGGAAAAGACCTTCGCCAGCGTGTTCACTGAAAACTCCAGCATGGTCCCCTGCCGGCAGACGTGCCTGTATCTGGGAGAACAGCAGATCTGGCAGGACAGCTCCGGGCGGTGCAGCCTGTTCGAGCCGGAAATGACCGGGCTGATCGTTCCCAGCGAGGAGGAACCGCTGGAGCGGGTGACGGATGGCGTGAGAATGATCCTGACAGATGGGGAGGCAAAGGTCTTTATCCTGTCCCGCGGGGCAAAGGATAACCAGCAGGATTTGCTGGACTACCTGAGCCGCCACGACTGGGCGGACGTGGTGGAGGAAGAAGAGCCAGACGAGGGGCAGGAAGAAATCTGAGGAGGTGCGACAATGACGGATTTAGCGATCAAGAAACTGGAAGCGGAGTTTTCCAAGGGGGCGTATGACAAATATGCCGCCATCATGAAGCAGGGGGTAAAAGACGCACTGATCGGCTTCTGCAAACAGGACGCGGAGTTCGCCCAGGCCATTTATCAGGGCGGCAGCTTTGAGGACTGCATGAAGACGGTGGCGAAGAACTGCGGGACCGGGATCTCCGACCTAGAGGCATACCGGCGGGCGGTGAGATTCTATTTTCCCGGTGCCGATATCAAGTTTCACATGACGGTCAACCTCTGCGCCAGCGTGGAAGAGCCGGAGGAAACGGCGGAGAAGACCGAGCCTATGTTGCTGGATCTGACGGAGTTTCTGTGAGGCGCGGAGATGGGATATGAGCACAAAGGAACGCAGCCGATGAAGATTGCGGTACAGGAGGGCAAAGAAAAGGCATTTGAAGAATTTCCCGGATTGAAGCAGGAAGAGCTGGACACCGTGAATGATTACTACGACCACTACCTTTTCTATGAGAAATCCGGGAATGGACGGAAGTTCTGGAGCAGCTGCTGCCACCAGAAGGAACGATTTTTGAGCATGACCACCGAGCAGGAAATTACACCCGCTGTCCGGGACGCACTTTGGGGCCGTCACGGACTTGTGACCTCATGCCCATTCTGCGGGAAGACCGTGGAACTGAAGGCAAAGGGCACCGCAAAAAATTGTAAAGGTCTGGAGACCTACATACCGGTGATTTTTCTCAGCACGGCGGACAATGGAGAGACGATCTATGCACAGGCCTATTGGACCAACAAGGACTATGACCATAACTGGGCAACGGAGCCGCTGTATATGGCAACTTACGTCTACCGCTTCCGGCGGGGAGAGGCGGTGCAATGGGAACACGGCTCTTACGGAGGTGCCTGGTACAAGCAGGTAAATGGATTTTTCAGGGAACCCTTCCGAAGCGGCATCTATCTCTTTATACACTACGACGATTATCAGGTGATCGGTATGGAGTGCCTGAAAGAAAGCTTTTTAAAGTACATTGACTTTACAGTGTGCAGAAACAGACGAGAGTCTGGATGGTGGAACCTGATGCGCTTTCTGTCCATGGCGGCGCAGTATCCGGAGAATGTGGAGATGCTGCAAAAAGCCGGAATGACGGACGTACTGGACGACTGGACCCGGAGACAGAAGAAAAACGCCGCCAATATCACATGGGGTGAAAAGGACCCGCGAAAGGCGTTCCGGTTGGATGGAGGAGAGCTGAAAGCATTTATGGTCACTCGGAGAAGCATGTCCGTCCTGACGCTCTATAAACGGGCAAAGCAACAGAAGGCAGGACTGACCATGGAGGAGTGTCAAGGAATTATAGACGCGCTAAGCTGGTCCGCGGAGAAAGAGCTTCCCAAACTGGCAAAGGAATACGGCACCACAATCAAGGATCTGGTCCGCTACATCAGACGGCAGTCGGGCGGAGAGCGCACCTTCGGCACGGCGTTCCGGACGTGGAAGGACTACATGACCGCGGCAGAAGCCATGGGAATGCGGATTTATCGGGACGATGTGAGATACCCAAAAGATTTGTGGACCGCGCACGAGGAGACGACGGAGCAAAACCGGAAGCGATTGGAAAAGGAACGCCAGAAGGAAATGCGAAAGCAGCGGGTAGCACAGGCAAAAAAAGAGCGTATTGCCCTGCTGGCCTATGCCGAACGGAAGAAGGAACTGGAAAAACGCTACGGCTACGCGGCGGAGGGCCTGGTGATCCGGGTACCGGAGAATCGTGGGGAAATTGTGGCCGAGGGAAAGGCCTTGCAGCACTGCGTAGGCGGATACGCAGACCGGCACATTGACGGCGCGGTTACCATCCTGTTTCTCCGAAAAGAATCTGCGCCGGATAAACCGCTCCTGACCGTTGAAATGAACGGGGACAAGCTGGTGCAGATCCACGGCTATAAAAACGAGGGCCTGTATACGACGAAAGGCCGCTTTGCCCCGGACCCGCGGGAGGTCTACAAGGACTTCCTGAACCCGTGGCTGGACTGGGTGGCCAAGGGCAGCAGGCGAAACACAAAAGGGGAGCCGGTGCGCTCCAGACAGAAAGTTGAGGTACAGATCGCATGAATGATCTATCGCAGGCAAAGAAACTCGCGGCGGAGCTGGGGCTGGACGAGGCTCCGGAACAGGGGAAGAAACTGAGCCCCATGGAATCGGCGTACCGCATGACACCGAACTACTATGTGGAGCAGATGGAGAAACATAAACGCGAGGCGGCGGAGCCGGACGACGGAAAGATGCTGGCAGAAGATTACGGCATGACCGAACAGACTGAAAACGCCGTAATAACGCACGGGATCGCCGTTATTACAGACGAGATTATTTTTTACAAGAATGTCGGCGGTAACGCCATTATTGAGATCGGTAAGCGGTTGATTGAGGCAAAGGCCCAGCTCTCCCACGGGGAGTGGCTTCCGTGGCTGCGGGAAAAAGTGGATTTCTCTGAGCGGTCTGCAAGCAATTTTATGCGGATTGCGAGAGAGTACCAAAATTCGCAGACGATTGCCGATTTGGGGGCTGCAAAAGCTTTGGCGCTGTTGGCTTTGCCAGAATCCGAGCGTGAGCAGTTTGCAGCTGAAAAGCACGCCGTAAACGGCGAGGAAAAGGCCGTGGCGGACATGACGGGCGAGGAACTGAAAAAGACTATTCGGGAGCGAGACGAGGCTTTGGATCGGGCACAGGAGGCGCAAAACGGACTATCCGACGCGCAGCGGGAGCGGGACGAGGCGGTGAGCCAACTGGAAATAGCGCAGAAGAATTCCCAGAAGGTTTTGAGTGAGGAAACCGCTAAGCTGGACGCCCTGAAGGTGAAATCGGATGGGCTGGAGGAAAAGCTGAAGGCAGCCCGGGCAAAGGAGAAAGAGACAAAGGCCGGGCTGGAAAACGCCAAAACCGAAAAGGCTGAGCTTGAAAAGAAGCTGGAGGAACTGCGGAAAAAGCCGGTGGACGTGGCGGTACAACAGCCCGGCGAGGAAGAGTTGAAAAAGCTCCGGGAGGAAGCGGAGGCCAAAGCGGAAGAAAAGGTCAAGGAGGCCAATGCCCGCGTGACGGAGGCGCAGGCCCGGGCGGACGCTGCGGATCGGGCCGCGGAGGAACTGCGCCGGCAGCTGGCGGCGGCGGACAAGGACACGCAGGCGTTCAAATTCCTCTTTGACGAGTGGCAGCGCAAATACAACGCCATGACGGAAGCCTTACAGGCCGTGGCCGACACGGACCCGGAAAAGGCGGAGAAGCTGAAAACAGCCATTCGGGCAGCGGCGGAACGAATGGGGGCGGCGGAATGAGCAGCGCAGTCAATCACGCGAAGAGAAGCCACAAGAGTGACCGGGTACATAGGAGTGTGGTGGGAGCCAGAAGCAAAAAAGTATGGAGCAGTCCGACGGTAACTAAGAGGATGCCGCTGCTGCAAAAAATGCGGGCATTGCTGGGTTTCAAGGGGAATCGGTAATAAAAACGAGGGCGGCGCGGAGGCGCTGCCCTCCCGGGCTATCGGGAGGCAAAAGCGTGAATCTGAGAATTCCAAAGGACTACATCAAGCATTGCCTGATGATCCGGGACAAGAAAAACAAGCTGGTGCCGCTGAAATTAAAACCTGCGCAGAACCGGCTGTATGAGGCCATCAAGAAAGAACATCAGGCGGGGCGGCCCGTGCGCTTCATAATCTTGAAGGCGCGGCAGCTGGGCTTTTCCACGCTGATAGAGGCCATGATGTATCAGGACTCCGCCACGCGGAAGCTGGTGCGCACGTTCATCGTGGCCCACCGGGACGACTCCACGGCGGGCCTGTTCCGGATGAACAAGTTGTTTTATGATTCCTCGCCGCCGGCGGTGAAGCCTATGCGCAAGGCCAACAACGCACAGGAACTGGTATTTGAGAATCCCACCAAGAACGCAGCGGAGAAGGAGGTAAATCCCGGGCTGATGAGCTCCATCCGCTGCGTGACGGCGGGCGCCGGGGGCATTGGTCGAAGCGAGACGCTGACCAACCTCCACGCGTCGGAGTTCGCATTCTGGCCGGGAGACCCGGAGGAGACGCTGCTGGGGCTGATGCAGGCCATCCCGGACGATCCCAACACCATGGCGGTGATCGAGTCCACGCCCAATGGCTACAACTACTTCAAAACCCTGTGGGACGGCGCGGTAAAGGGGGAGAACGGCTGGGTTCCGTTTTTCTCCCCGTGGTTTGAGGAGCCGGAGTACCGCAAGCCGGTGGAACCGGGGACCACGTGGACCGAAGAGGAAAAGGAACTGGCGGAGACCTACCATCTGGACGAGGAGCAGCTGACGTGGCGGCGGTGGTGCATCAAAACCAACTGCGGCGGCAATGTGGAGCTGTTCCGGCAGGAGTATCCAAGCTGCGCGGAAGAGGCGTTTCTGTTCTCCGGGACGCCGTTCTTTGACAACCAGAAGCTGATTTTACGGCTGGAAAGCGCACCGAAACCTGTAAAACTAGGACGCTTTACATATGCTGAGCCAAAAGAGGAAAACGGAAAGCCAGCGGAATGGAAGTGGCACACCGATAGACGGGGCGGCTATATCCGCCTTTGGGAGCTGCCCAAAGAGGGCGTGCCCTATGTCATGGGCTGCGACACCGCCGGGGACGGCAGCGACCGCTTCATAGCCTGGGTGATTGACAACACCACCGGGGAGCAGGTGGCGGAGCTGCGATTCACCCACAACTCAATTCTGTTTACCCGGCAAATCTGGTGTCTGGGACACTACTACAACGCGGCGCTGATCGCCGTGGAGACCAACTACAACAGCTATGTGTCCATGACGCTGGAGCTGTGGAAGTACCCGAAGCTCTATATCCGGGAGCGGAGCGTGGACAACTACACCCACAAGCTGGCGAAGAAATACGGCTTTGCCACCACGTCGCAGACAAGGCCGGTGATTCTGGACAACTTGCAGACCATCTTAGACGAGCACCCGGAATGGGTGAAAAGTGCAGACGCTTTACGGGAAATGACGCATTTTGTCTATAACGAGAAGCGCCGCCCGGAGGCGGAGGCAGGGGAACACGACGACTATGTGATGGCACAGGCGATCACCTACTTCTGTCGGGATCAGCAGAGCCGAGTGGTCAAGCTGCTGCCGGCGGAAAAGGCCGAGTGGACAGAAGATATGTATGAGGATTACCAAAACGCGGACGCGGAGGGAAAGAAATACCTGCAGAAAAAATGGGGAAACCCGTTTTAGCGCCGCCTGTGGCGGATGAAGCAAAACGGGTTTCGAGGATGCGGCGCGATTGGCGGACCCGGAGGGGCCGGGAATCGCAATGCCGCGACGGTGGGCAAGAACCCGTTCTGACTTGTGCGTATGGGAGGTTGTAGGAGAAGGCAAAAGAAAAGGGCGGAAAATTTCCGCCCTATCTTAATCAGCTATTTAATAGTGCTTTTGAGATTAGCTTTTTTATACGGATTCCCACAGGTAACATCCCGGCCAACGGGAGTATCGATGTCGCGAAGGGAGCGTACAAGGTCAGAACCGAGTATGCCACGCGATATGTGCTCATGACGATTTTGCATGGAACTCTGAATTTTCAAACCTTTATTTTTTGATTTGAACTTAAATGGAGCCACTTTAACAGGGCCGGAACCTGTAGAAATATTTGTTTTAGTTGACATTTAAATCACCTCATCTAATAGGCTGACAAAATCCTTGCCAATATAGTTGAAAACGAAATAAAAATAAAGGTTTTGAACACTCCATTATATGCCGAATTAAGACGCCTGCTTTTCTCAATGATATATTCCCCGTTTACCTTGATGATGTGTTGGTAATGGTCAATAAGTCGGATTTGGAGGGAAGATGGATAGGGGGCAGCCAGAGTTGAGTCTTTGTTAAAACTTTCAATATTAACACCTTTAAACGGTTGCAAAATAAGGCCCTGCATAATGTCATATATGCTGAGACCAGAGAAAAGCAGCGCTATACCCCAGAAAAGACAAGCAAACATGAAAAGCGCTGAGCTATTAGGGTGGAAAGACCTGTATAACATATAAGGTCTCAACTTTTCGAATGGAAATAGAGGCAAATAAACAGTGATGATTGCAATCATTACCGTAAGAATGCCGATCGATTTGCTATCTATTTTATCAGACAGCTCATATTGCTTTGAATACTCATCCATAACCGTGTGGAGTAAAACAGGCGGACAAGCCAAAGTGCGTGTTTTGGTTTTAGAGAAAGGCGTACATACGTGTGAAGGTATATATATGTATTCTTTCACAAGATCAGTCCTCTCCCTATCCCTATTCTATAAAAGTCAAATATGTGTATAACAAGCAGAACATTAAATGAAATTGAAAAATAGATGTTGAGATTCCCATCAAATCTGGATTGGCTCTAAACATCCAATATATATATGAAAAATTTATAAAAAATACGCGCGTTCTTTGCGGGACTTTTAAGGGGCTAAGTCTAGGGCGAAGGGTGAGAAACGAAAAAAGCAGGGGCTGAACATCTGTTCGGCAACCTGCGGGTTGGGGAAAAAGGGAAAGGTTCGTCGCGCGGAGGTGCGCGTGACTATGATTTTATTTTTACACAAGAAAGGCGGATTCGGATATGCGGGGAAAATGGATGGCCAGAATCTGGAGGGCGAGAAACACAGGCGAGGTGTCTAAGTTTTTCATGTCGGCGGAACGGCCGGAAAAGAAAGAGACCGGGCGGGGCAGTTCCCGAAAGAAAAAAGACGCCAACGGGTCACAGGCCATCCGGCGGCTGGCCCGCCTGCTGAATGCCAACTTCTGCCCGGGCGACTGCCTGCTGACACTCCACTTCGACGCCGCGGGGCTTGAAAGAATCGCGAACAACCACGGCAGCGCCACGCACCAGATGATGCTGATGATGGGGAGAATGCGGTATGCCTACCGAAAGAGAGGCGTCACATTCCGGTACATCGGCATGACCAGCGAAAAGGACGACGAGACGCTGGAGCCCACCCGCCTACACTGTCACTGCGTGGTATCGGGGAATCTGATCTCAAAGCCGGAGGGTTGCGGGGAGTATCTTTTGAGCGGGAGACCGCTGAGCGAGGTGTGGGGCTACGGCACCGTGGACGTGCAGCTTCTGCGCCACCAGGACGACTACACCGCTCTGGCGGTCTACCTGTGCCGGCAGGCGCGGTGTTTGCCGGATGAAAAGCGGTGGCACCCCAGCCGGAACCTGCTGAAACCGGACTGCGTGGATGTGGAGCTGACGACGGCGGCCATTCAGGACTACAACCGCCACAAGCGGAAGGGAATGCCCACGCTGAAGCTGGGCGCGGATGGGAGGCTCCTGATCCCCACCCGCTGCACCTGCCTGGATGATGGGGAATACATACCGGCCATCGGGACGCACTACGTCCGCTTCCTGATGCCGGAGGCTCGGAGGCTGGCGCCAACCGTACCGGAGTATGAGCGCCGCGGCGGAAGGAGGCGGCGGGCATGAGCTTCAAGAAGCTGAGGGGCGTCCATCTTCCGGAGCCGAAACAGGGGATGATCTATTACACCTGCCTGAACCTTCAGGAGCAGCCGCTGTGGGTGAAGAACAAATTTGAACGCCTGTGCATTCAAGCGGCAGGCGTATATCACTGCGCCCTGCGGGAACTGCTGACCACCCAGAACAGCGTGACGGGCATTGCCATGAAATACCACGTCAGCGAAAGTATGCTTTATGATGCGCGGACACGGTTCTACGAAAGCTGGTAGGGGAGCTATAAACCACGTGTTCATAATTTGTTCATAGCGCCGTTGAAATGCGAAAACCCGGAATTGACTGTGAGGCAGTCGGTTCCGGGTTTTCATTTTCGTGATAACTGAGCACCTCTTTGTGTTACCATGAAATCAACAAGAAACTTGTGATATGCGTCCGGGGGAGGAATCGGACATGGCAAAAAAGCAATGGACGCCGGAGGAGCTGTGGGCGCTACCCATGGAACGGCTGGAAAAGCTGCTGACGGTGAAGCAGGTTCTGTTTGTGTTTGAGTATCTGCGGGACTTCAACGGGACGCAGGCGGCCATCCGCGCCGGGTATGAGGAAAAGAGCGCGGCCAGCCAGGCGTGGAAGCTGCTGCGAAAGCCCGAGATCAAGGAATACCGGGATCGAAAGGTCAAGGAGATTTTTGAGTCCAAGGGAATCACGCCGGAGTTTATCCAGCTCTCTTGCTTCGAGATTTATTGCCGGTGCATGAACAAAGAGCCGGTGATGGCGTGGGACACGGACGCTCACGCCTGGGCACCCAGTGGGGAGTGGCAATTTGACGCGAAGGGCGCTCTGAAGGCGCTGGACCAGATGGCCACCATCCTGGGCATGAAGAGGCCGGACACCGGCGACAAAAAGACGGGGGAGACCGTGGAGCAGTATTTAGAACGAACGGGCGGAAACAACCGAGAGTTTTGACGGGGGGAATCATGAAAAAGCAGGAAGACGAGCAGCTTCTGCAACGCTGGCAAGACAGATACCGCAAAGACAAGGACGAGTACCAGAAGAACCTGGAACGGATGGACCGCCGGGAGGAACTGTATCGGGGCACGAGGACGATCAAGACCACCAGCGGTACCACGGCAAAGGACGGAGCCACCCATGTGCGGAACATTGTGCAGGAGATCATCGAGACGCAGGTGGACAGCAATATCCCGCAGCCCAAAGTGACCGCCGTGCGGGCACAGGACGAGCCTCTTGCCAAGATCATCGAAGATATGCTTCGGAACGAGCTGGACCGCCTGCCCATGGAGCAGCTGATGGACCTTTCCGAGCGAACCTGCCCCATTCAGGGCGGGGACGGCTTTCTGGCAGAGTGGGACGTGACCGAGGGGACCCACACCAGCATAGGAGAGATTCGCCTGACGGAGCTGCACCCGAAGAAGATCATCCCCCAGCACGGCGTTTACCGCGTGGAGGACATGGAGTGGTACTTCATCGACGCGGAGAAGACCAAGGGCTATGTGAAGCGGCGCTACAGCGTGGACCTTGCCGAAGAGGCGGAGGAGGAGCCGGAGCTGCGGACCGTGGGCAGTGACGGCGCGGCGGAGGGAATGGTCACCGTCCATCTGGCGACCTATCGCAACAAGAGCGGCGGCGTGGGCCGGTTTGTTTGGGTGAACGACACGGTTTTGGAGCATCTGGAGGACTGTCAGGCGCGGCGGCTGAAGATCTGCAAGAAGTGCGGAACCGTGGGCGACGGCGTAAAGTGCCGGGAATGCGGCTCTACCCGCTTTGAAGAACGGGTGGAGGAGTACGAGACCCTGACAGATGACATCATGAAGACCAACGGGGAGATTATCCCGGCGGAGTCCCCGGTATTGGACGAGTTTGGACAGCCGGTGATGGACGCGGCGGAGACCATGGAACCAATGGACGTGACCGGCGGTGTTTTAAGCCAGCTGCCCGGCGGTGTAAATTCTGTGGGACTGATGACGGGGACGGTGCAAACGGCCCCGACGCGGATCCCCTACTACAAGCCGAACCGATTCCCGCTCATCGTGCGGAAAAACGTGAGCCTGTATGGAGAGTTTTTGGGCGCCAGCGACGTGGACACCATCGAAGACCAGCAAAACGCCATGAACAAGCTCTCCACCAAGATCAACAAGAAGGTGCTGGGCGGAGGAAGCGTGCTGACGATGCCGGCGGACCTGAAGCTGGAAGTGGGAGATCAGGACCTGACGATTGCGCGGATAACCGATGCAAGGCAGATCGAACAGATTCAGGTCCGGAATTTGCAGGTGGACATTTCAGCAGACCTGACGTTCCGGAATGCGGTGTATGAAGAGGCCCGGCAGATCATCGGAATTACGGATTCCATGCAGGGCCGGAAAGACCCCACGGCCACGTCGGCGGTGGCGAAACAGTTTTCCGCACAGCAGGCCGCAGGCCGGATGGAGAGCAAGAAGGCCATGAAGCGGGTGCTGTTTCAGGACCTGTTCCAGATGATGTTTCAGTTAAAGCTGGCCTACGCCGACGAGCCGAGGCCGGTGGTGAGCTACAACGACCGGGGCGAAGTGGAGTACAAGGAATTCAACCGGTGGGACTTTCTGGAGTTTGACGACGCGGGACAACCATATTGGAACGATCAGTTCCTATTCTCCTGCGATTCGTCCGCGCCGCTGGCCAGCGACCGGGAGAAGCTGTGGCAGGAAAACCGCATGAATTTACAGCAGGGGGCCTATGGCCCGCAAACAGACCTGCGGAGCCTGATTTTGTTCTGGGAGGTCATGGAAAAGGAGCACTATCCCATGGCGGCCACGGTAAAGAAGAATTTACAGGAGCAGCTGGAGACGCAGATGCAGACGGCAAATGTGCCGCAGGCCACGCCGAACGTGGCGGGGATGCTGAATGCGGCGAATGGAGGTGAGGCGGTATGAAATGCCCAAAGTGCGGAATGGACGCCATCATCAGCGCGAGTCACAATCTGGTGACGGGCGACGACAGCCCGGATACGACGACCCGGCTTTACCGGGTGCTGACCTTCCGCTGCCGAAACCCGCAGTGCGAGGGCTGCGGAAAAGAAGTGGGACAGCAGAGGCTGGAACAGCAGCTCGAATAAGAATTGCAGATCGCTTTGGTCAGCGGAAAAAGCCAAGTACAGGCGGAAGGAGGAGTGGACCATGGAGAACAAGGGCTATGCAGGCAGGATCAAGAATCAGGGCAGCCAGTTTGTGCAGGCACCGAACGGCGGATCGCCCAGCAAGAAGGGTACCGTGAAGCAGACCGGAAACGACCTGCGCAACGGTACCAGAAGCGGAAAGTAAATTCCGACTTCACAATAAAACCGCAGGAAAAGCGAAAAAATCCATGAAAGCGAGGAAAAGGCAATGGCGTTTGAAATGAATCCTGATTATCAGGAGGTTTTTGGAGATTACGGCGGGGGAGAGGACACGGATCCCCCCGCGGCGGATGATGGAACACCGGGCGGTGAGCAGGAACCCGGAGCAGAAGGCAACGAACACGAGGAACAGCCCGGAGAGGGTGAGCCGAAAGAGGGTGGAGAACCCGCAGGTAAGCCATCCACAGAAGAACCGGGGGTACCTGCTGAGCCTCCTGCCAAGCCGCCGGAGCAGAGCCCCGAGGAACGGCACCAGCAGGCGGCGCAGCGGCGTCAGCGGGAGCAGGACGCATATGACCGGGCCAATCAGGCGCGGGTGGACAAAATCTATGCGGACATGTTCCAGGGCCAGACCGATCCCTTCACCGGAAAGCCCATCACCACGGAGGCGGAGTACCGGGCCTATCAGACCAACAAGCAGCGTCAGGACCAGGAGAAGGCGATGCAGGAGGCCGGGATCAAGCCGGATGTAATCGCGGGCATCATCGACCAGAGAGTAGCCCAGCACCCCGCCGTTGTGGCGGCGCAGCAGGCGGCGGAAGCGGCAAGGGCACAGCAGGCCATGGCAGCAGAGCAGCAGGCACAGAGTGCCGTCGCAGCGGAGATGCAGAAGATCACCGCCATTGACCCGACAGTCAAGTCGCTGGACGACATTTCAAAGATGCCCACGGCGGGGGATTTCAACCGGTACGTACAGATGGGAAACACGCTGGAAGATGCGTTTTACCTGGCAAACCGGAAAGACATTGAGCAAAAACGGCTGGCGGCCGCGAAACAGACCGCCATTAATCAGACGCGCAGCAAGCAGGGACTTTTCAGCGGCGCCGGCGAAGGCGCGGCGGGGGACGGAGTTCCGGCGGAACAGGTGGAAGCCTACCGCCAGATCATGCCGGATGCAACGGACGAGGAAATTGCAAAGGCATGGAAGTCCTTTCAGAAGTCCTGCGTGTAAGCGCAGAAAGGAAAGGGAGCTATGTTCAGCATTTACAAAATGAGCGTGGGGACAACGGCCCCATTCAAGTATCTGCCGGGGACGGCAGGAGAGACCATCGAGGCGGGGGAGGCGCTGGCGCTTGCCAGCGGAAAGCTGACCAAGTGCGGAGCCACCGTAAAGCCCGCCTATATTGCGCTGGGACCGAAGGATGACAAAGAAGTCGTTCCCTGCGCGGAGGTGCAGCCGTATATGGAGTTTTTGACCACGCTGAGCGCGGATGGAGCGGCCTTGAACGTGGGTGACAAGGTGACGCTGGGTACCGACGGGATGCAGGTCACGGCCACCACCACAGAAGGCGTGGCCACCATCAAGAGTATCACCGAAACCGCCGCCGGCGGCGAAGTGGTCGTCAGCTTTTAACAGAGAGGAGTTTGTAATATGGCTTATGTAACAGTATCCGTTGTGGGTGCGCAGAACGACGCCCGCTTCGGGAAGTGCCAGTTCCCTATCAAGAGTTACATCGAGAAACGGGGAGAGGGCTTTGAGCAGCAGAGCGTTCTGAAAAAGCTGTTCCGCATGGACAGCTCCAACGCCTTCGGCGCAAGCTATCGCGGCGTGACCGCAATGGACAACTTCAAACCCGTTGGCGAGGGTGGCAGCTATCCCAACACCGGCATGGAAGAGGGATTTCCCAAGAATTTTGTCCACATGACATGGAAAAACCAGTTTGTGGCCACCATGGAGGCCGTGGACGACAACAAGATCGGAGACATCAAGCGGGCCGCCAGCCAGTTCATGACCAGCTACAACCGCACCCGCGAGGAATTTGCCCGGGCACTGTATGTGGGAGGCCTCAGCGGAACCAGCGTGAAGTATGAGGACCAGATTTTTGACTGCGCTGCGGCGGACGGACTGGCTCTGTTCGCCAAGGCACATCCCAACAAGGTCAACAAGAAGACGCAGACGAACCTGTACGCCGATGAGTTCTCCATTGCAGCGCTGGGCAAGGCAGAAACCGCCATGCAGAATTTGACCGGGGATAATGGGGAACTGCTGAGCGTGACCCCGGACACTATCTGGATTCCCAACGATGCAACGCTGAAGAACACGGTATTTGCGGCTATCGGAGCGGATAAGGACCCCAGCACCGCCAACAATGCCTTCAACTATCAGTATGGCCGGTGGAACGTGATCGTGGATCCGTATCTGACCCGGATGCTGACCAAGCTGAACGTAAGTGCAATGCCGTGGTTTTTGCTTGACAGCAAGTTCCTGGACGATCAGGACGGAGCGGTATTCATTGACCGGCAAAAGTTGACGGTGAAGAGCTTCATCGACAACAACAACGACAACAATGTCTGGAGCGGTCGAGCTCGCTTCACCGGCGGCTTCGTGGACTGGCGGTTTGCACTGGCCGGCGGCGTCACCGGCGGATCGAGCCTGTAAGCACAACAAAAGCCCGGGGGACACTCTCCCGGGCTTTTTGAAAAAGGAGGGGCCTGCGTGACCTGGGATGAGATCAAACTGAAGACGTTGCAGCTGATGTTTTCCAACGAGACAGCGGAGCTGACGGAGGACGACAGCAACAAGGAGTATGTCAACGCTATGCCGGGGGTATGCAACGACGCGCTGGACATGGTGACGGCGCTGATTCCCATTCGGGGCAAGTTTTCCATCGTGATTTCCATTGACGCGGCGGAGGCGGTGGAGGAAGACGGAAAGCTGACGCTGCCAGTCAATACGGAGGCTGCCTATCAGGTGGAGCTGAAGGACTACTGCGCGGACTTTCGGGCGCTGGACGCTGACGAAATCTATCAGGACATCGACGGTACCCATCAGCACATGACGGCGTACAGCGTGGAAAATGAAAGCATTTTTGTACTGAGTGGAGCCGCGGCGGAGACCGTGACCATTTATTATCTCTGCTATCCGACCATGCTCACATCGGCCACGGAGGGGACAGCGGAGCTGAATGTACCCCGGGAGCTTGCGGAGCTCCTGCCACTGTACATGGCGTCGGAGCTTTACAAGGACGACGACCTCTCTATGGCGGTACAGTACCGGAACGAATTTGAAGACGCGCTGCAAAAGCTCCGGAACAGCTACCGAAAGAGACCGACGGGAAGCGGAAGCTATCAGAATACCACCGGCTGGTGGTGAGAAGAAGGGACACGGAATGAGCACCTTTTCAATCCCGGCGGGGGACAGCAAATATACAAAAGTCAGCGAGTATTTTCGGGGCGTGGATCTGAATAACAGCCCCAGCAATGTGGATTTTTCACGGTCACCAAACGCGCCGAACATGATCCGGGATCAGGTGGGCAAGGTGCGAAAGCGCATGGGCTACACCACCGTGGCGACTGCGACCAACGGCGGAAAAATCAACGGCGTACATGAACTTGACGGAAAGCGGCTGGTACACGCCGGGACGGCGCTGTATCTGTGGGCGCCGGGGACGGAGACGGAATGGACGGAGTTGTCCGCCGACATGGCGGATGCCATTTCCGACGCGTTCCAGTTCGACGGGAAGCTGTACATTCTTGATGGAGCGCATTTCCGGGTTTACGACGGAACCGACGTGACGCTGGTGAGCGCAAAGCCCTACGTGCCGACCATCATCATCAGCCGGGCTCCGAGCGGCGGTGGTACGGCTTACGAGGCCCTGAACATGATCGGCAACAAATGGACGGAGGCGTTTTTGGGGACGGCCACGGATACGGTGTATCAGCTGACCACCACGGATTTGGACAATACCCCCGTGACAGCGGAGGTTTTGAACAGCAGCGGGGACTGGGTGGAAAAGACGGAAGGAACCCACTTCACCGTCAACCGCGGGGCGGGAACCGTTACATTTACCTCAGCGCCGGGGGAATCGCCGGTAAAGGGGCAGGACAACGTGAAGATCACGGCGTCCAAAGACCGGGAGACGCTGAGCAATATCGAAAAATGCACGATTCACACCGTTTATGGCGTGGGAGGCTCGGCGGACAGAGTATTCCTGTCTGGAAATTCGGATAAGCCGGGGTTTGACTGGTATTCGGGCTATGAAGACCCCTCGTTCTGGCCGGACACCGGATACACCAAGGTATCCCGGGACGGTCGGAAGGTGGTGGGATACGCCATCTTAGGAAGCACACTTGCCACCTGCATGGACGGAGACGATGGAGAGCGAAACGTGGTGGTGCGGCAGGGCAGCCTTGACGACAAGGGAGAAGCGCTTTTCAAGATCACCAATACTCTGATCGGGGAATGCGCGGCGGCCCCACACAGCTTCGCCTATATGGGCAAAGAACCGGTGTTTTTGACGAAGGCTGGGGTCTATGCCATCACAGCGGAGGAACTGACCGGGGACAAGTACGCGCAGGAGCGCAGCTTCTTCATTCGGAACGCGCTGCGGGATGCCACAGGGATTGCAGATGCGTTCGGGGTGGTATACCGGGACTTCTACGTGCTGAGCGTGGGCGGGGACATCTACCTGCTGGACGGCCAGCAGAAGACCTATGAAAAGAACAACCCCTATTCCGCCTATCAGTATGAGGCCTATTTCTGGCCGGCGCTGAATGCCCGGTGCCTCTGGGTGGAGGGAGACGCGCTGTGCTTTGGCAAAGTTGATGGAACTATCTGCCGATTTGCTGTAAATGTGGATGACCCCGCAAGCTACAACGACGATGGGGAGGCTATTGAGGCATACTGGGAGACCAGCGACTTTAGCGGCAAGGTGATGTTCAAGAACAAGACTGTTACCGCGATTTCGGTGCTGCTGGCCGCGGCGGTTCTCACAGGCGTGAAGGTGGATGCCCTGAAAAAGGGCATGTGGAGTCAGGTCTATGAATCCGGGGAAAAAGCCCGGTATTTTGACTGGGGCTACATCGACTTTGCAAAGTTCGTATTCAGCACCGACCGGACGCCGCACACGCTGGTAGGAAAGGTCAAAATTAAAAAGGTGGACAAGGTGCGGTTTCGATTGAAGAACAGCGAGAAGAACGAGCCGTTCGGGATCTATTCCTTCGGAATCGAATGGAAAGAACCGGGCAGCAATTACAAGCATTAAAGGGGTGAGGACGTGGTACTGGAACATATCACGCAAGCTCAGATAGCCGCGGCGGGAGTCGCTTCGGCGCCGGACATCGTGACGGGAACGCCGTCCGAGGTAAAAGCAATCTTCGACAATCTGGTGCGCGCGGTGGTTGCAACCGCAGTCAATCTTGTAGTCGATGAGGTCAACGGCCACGAAGCGGATGCTGAAAACCCCCATGCCGTGACAAAGGAGCAGGTGGGGCTGGGGGCCGCGGACAATACAGCGGACGCGGACAAGCCGGTTTCCGGGCCGCAGCAGGCGGCGCTAGACCTGAAAGCTACAAAGGAAGAATTACAAGGTGTGGTGCTGGGGCAGCTCCCGGATGGGGCGGTCACAGTTGCAAAACTGGCGGCGGAAGTGATTGCCTCCATCAACGGAAAGGCGGCGGCAGTTCATGCGGCCAATCACGCGACCGGCGGCAGTGACCCGGTGACCCCGGCGCAGATCGGAGCGGCGACAAGTGAGCTGCTTTATTGCACCGTGCTGGTGAGCTGGACGGCGGTCACGGGTGGATTCTACACGCAGACGGTTAGCGTACCGGGGATCCTGGAATCGGACGAGGATGTGAAGGCAGATATTTACCCCGGCAGTGACAACGCTGCCAACAAGCTTTACGCCAGTGCGTTGAGTAAGGTGCAGACGATGGAAACCCTTGCAGATGCAATCAAGTTTGTATGTACGGCAGCGCCCACCGTGGCGTTTCCGCTAAAGCTGGAGGTAACGAGGTAATGGGCAAGGTGATGATTCTCAGACGAGGGCTGGATACCAGCGACGCGACCGCGACGGCGGCGGATATTTTGACAGGGAAAACGGCCTACGTCAACGGTGAAAAGTTATTAGGAACGAGTACCGCTAAAGTTATGACACCTATAAGCGTAACGGCAAGTCAAACCTCTCTACAAACTTTCCCTGAATTAATAGATTCTGACAATTTTCTTTTGGCTTATGTTGTTAGTTCAAGTGATGGGTTAACGAATTACGGCGGAGTTAATAGTTCACTATTTATCTTATATCAAAATGGAAGTTATACAGTAACGGTAATTTCCAACCTAGACCAACTAAATATAGCCGAATTTAAAAGGCGAAAAGGTGCAACCGCTGGCTTTTTTAACAAAACAAGTGGGACTATTGACTTATCCATCTCTAGCGGTGCTAAATTTACGCAGGGACTTTATGAGGGATTCAAATGGTAAAATATAGATCTATCAGTGATGAAGAATTTTCCCGCATGGGAATTATACCTATGAGGAGTTGATACCTATGTACATCACAACCAAAACCACCAAGCACTATACCGTTACCTCGACGACGCTGGGCATCGTCGAGGTGCGCTACACATTGGAGGAGGCCCCGGTGGAACTGGGGTTATCGGTCAGTCTATACGCCGACGACGGCGTGTGCATCAGGACGGATACGGTGGCACACTGGACACATCCGCGCATCGAGGGCAACACCGTTGTTTTGAGCAATGCGGCTCCGGCGGAGCCGGTGACGCCAGAACCAGTGGAGCCGGTAGAGCCTTTGCTTTCAGATGTACAAGCATGGAAACTGACGGAGATCAACGCCGCCTGCGACGCTGCTATTACCGCAGGGTGCGACATGAAGCTCTCCGACGGCACGTCGGGGCATATCAGTCTGACCATCCCGGATCAGATCAACCTCTCCACGGCGCAGGAGGCCATCAAAACGGACGGCACCGGCTACGCCTATCATCTGGACGGGGCGCTGTGCGAAATCTACACGGCGGCGGACATTGCCATCATGGCAAAGGCGGCCACGGCGCACGTCCTGTACCACCAGACCTATTGCAACCATGTCCGGGCGTGGGTCAAGCGCTGCGAGACGGCGGCGGAGGTGGAGGCCATTGCCTACGGCGCGGCGCTGCCGGACGATCTCAAGGCGCACATGGAAACAATTATTGCGGCGGCAGGAGGTAAAAATGCGTAATTTTCGTCTTACTCAACCGAAAGCCCAGCGCAGCGGGTTTCGGTTGAAAGAGGAGGCGCAGCGGAGTGAGCGAGCCATGGCCGCAGGCCGGGGCGAGGGATGCGCAGCTTGCGGCGACGAGCGTAAGGCCGGGGACGTAATTCTTTCTGGGCTGCTGGGGTGTTTCGTCGGGAGTACATATTTTCTCATTGAGGTTGCCTATAAGACCGCGCAGGGCCACCCGGAGGGCATCAACTGGACGATGCTGGTGCTGGCGCTGCTGCTGGGCATCCTCATGGAGCGGATGGGCGCGGAGCTGCCGTGGCGGTGTCCGATTTGGACACAAGCCCTTTTGTGCGGCGCGGCCATTACGGCGGCGGAGTTCGTGGCCGGGTGCGTCCTCAATCTCTGGCTGGGCTGGGGTGTGTGGGACTACTCCGACCTTCCCGGCAATGTGCTGGGGCAGGTTTGCCCGCAGTTTGCGGCCCTGTGGTGCCTGGTCAGCGGGCCGGTGATCGTGCTGCTGGACTGGATGCGGTACGCCGTCCGGGGCGGCGAGAGGCCGCATTACAGGTGGAAATAAAATAGCCCGCTGGTAACGGGTACACAAGAAAGGAAAACGATTATGAACAGCAATGCTTTGACCAATGTGAAAGCGGGAATTACAGCGATTCTGGCGGCGTTGACGGCGTTCTGGGGGTGGTTCGGCTGGCTGGTTCTGGTTTGGGTGGGCATGATGCTGCTGGACTGGCTGATCGGCAGCGCTGCGGCGGCGAAACAGGGGAAATGGAGCAGCGAAAAGCTGAGGGCCGGTGCGTGGCACAAGGGCGGCGAAGTGGTGATCGTGATCGTTGCGCTGGTGGCGGACTGGCTGATTGGCCTGATCGTGGCCAACTTTCCCGGTATCACGCTTCCGTTTCAGTACACGGTGCTGCTGGCCCCCTTGGTAATTGTTTGGTACATCATCGGGGAGCTGGGCAGTCTTGCGGAACACGCCGTGACGTTCGGTGCGCCGGTGCCTGAGTGGCTGGTATCCGCGCTGGAAGCCGGGAAAAAGGCGGTGGACAGCGCAGGGGACAAGCTGACCGGATCGGAGGAAGGGGACGGCCAAGGTGACAAATGATGAAAAGCGGGCAAACGTCCTTCAATGGGCGGAGTCTCAGCTGGGCGTGATCGAGTGGCCCGCCGGCTCCAACAAGGTCAAGTATAACGACTGGTACTACGGCAAGACCGGCTGCAACTACGCTTGGTGTATGACATGGGTGCAGTGGGTATTTGCCCGAGCCAATCTGCCTTTGCCGGTGAAGACGGCCAGTTGTACCACCCTTGCAACTTACGCAAAGCAGCATGGCCAGTGGGTGACGAGCGGCTTTAAACCGGGCGACATCCTGTTCATGCATTGGGGAAAGGACAAGAACGTGACCGAACACGTCGGCATCGTGAAAGCGGTCAAGAGCGGTTGTGTTGTGACCTATGAGGGCAACACGTCTCTTGCGTCTCAGGCCAACGGTGGGTGGGTCATGGAGCGCAACCGGGCATATGCCAACATCACCGGGGCATATCGGCCCTGGTACAACGTGTGAGCCAAAACACAGGGCGGGGCGCAGCCCTGCCCTTATTTTAAAAGAGAGGTGGATACCATGGCAAGAGGACCTGATATGTCCCGCGATACATCAAAAGCGGGGCAGACCGTTCAGCAGGGCAATTACTCGGTTTCTTATGACGCTGACGGCTATGCAAAGAGCGGCACAAAAACGTCTGACGGCGGATATGTTGTGGACGGCGTGACTTATGGCGGAAACGCTGCATCAGGAGTCCTTAGCACAAGCGGTGTACAGGGAAATAGCCTTACAGGTAAAAATGGCCTTTCGGGGCAATATCCCACGTATTCCAACATGACGTTTCAGGACTACCTGAACCAGTCCGGATACAGCGCGTATCAAACCCAGATGCAGAACTACATCAAAGCGGCAGTGGACAAGGCGGTGAACGGCTACCAGACCCAGATTGACACCGCCAATCAGGACAGCGATAAGCTGGCGCAGCAGGCCTATGTTGCCAAGATGCTGGGGGAAAAGAATCTGGATCAGAAGCTGAGCGCGGCGGGGTATGCCGGAGGCATGGCGGACAGTCAGCGCATTCAGTCGGAGAGCAACTATCAAAACAACCTGAACGACATCGAAACCCAGCGGGCCGCCACGGTGAAACAGCTTCAACAGGCCATTTCCGACGCGCAGCTTAGCGGCGACATGCAGACGGCCCAGGCGTTATCCCAGCAGCTATCCTCCCTTCAAAGCCAGTGGTCCAGCTATGTATCCCAGAACCAGCAGCTGAACAACCAGAATTACTGGAATCAGGCAAATCTGGCCAACAGTAATTACTGGAATCAGCAGAATATGGACCTGAGTCAGCAGCAGCTTTCCAGCAACAATTACTGGAACCAGCAGAATCTTGACACGCAGAATCAGGCAACTGCAAGGACACACGCCATGGAGCTGCTGAGCGCGGGTATTATGCCGGACAGCGATACGCTGGGCGCGGCGGGGCTAACCCAGACTGTGGCGGCGGCCATTCGTAGCGTGTACCTGAACGCGCAGGGAGTTACGACGGGGACAACAACAAAAACGGGGACGGTCCTTTCTTCTTCCAGCGGGAGAACGGTGTCAGGATATAACAACGGATCCCTGACGACCGCGCAGGTGCAGCAGCTGCAAAGCAAGCTGGGGGTCGCAGCGGACGGCAAGTGGGGCAGCGCCTCCAGCAAAGCAGCCGGTGGGCTGACGGCGGAGCAGGCGTGGGCAAAGTACGGCGGGACTGCGGGAGGAATGGAAACGGCAAACTTCAACGGTTTGAAGCGCACCATTTTAGTGTACACGCAAGCTGGTAAGAAAGACAGCGCGGCATCTTTCATCGCGGCCAATTGGGACAGCCTGAATTCTGCGCAGCAAAGTGATCTTAGAAAATACTGCGCTGAAATCGGCATCTCAATTTAACAGGAGGGACAAATGGCAAAACTGAATATTAAATTTAATAACGGAGACTCCTATTCGTTTGATACGAAAACGGCAAAAGAAAAGACTGCTTCTGTCCAAAAAGAGATGCAAAAGAGCGATCCGCGCGGAGAGACATCCTCCGCGCGGATCGCGCAAATAGTGGCACAAAACCGCGCTGCGGCGGCAAAAACCGGAGCGCCGGTGCTGACTGCAACAGGAGTAAACCGGAGAGAGATAGCAAAATCCTCCCGGGGTGTGCAGCAGGGCCACACAATCGTAAAGCAGCCGCAAAACAGGTTTGGCGGCGGGGCTGGGCGCGGGAGCATGACGCAGGAGGAAGCGGCGGCGGGCGTCAAGGAGGCAAAGGAACATAAAATCGAGGACTTCTCGCTTGGAAAGGCCACCGCAGGCGTCGTGCGAAAGGGCCTCAACCAGATCGCGCAGGCGGGCGGAAGTACACTTGCCCTCGGCGAAGATGTGCTTTTCGCCCCTATGGAGGTGCTCAGCGGATTGCCGCTCGGCTCTATCAGCGATAACGGGCCGTTCAATCAGTGGTCTGATGCGATCCGCAAAGAGGGGCAGGGGATCAACGACTACTATCGGGAGAATACGGAAAAGGGCGGCAAGGCGGCTGAACTCTATGACCAATACGGATCAGCGACCGTTGCCGCCGCTCCGCAGGCTGTTCTTGCCATACTGAGCGGCGGCGGCAGCGCCGCCGCCCAGACGACCGCAGGACTTACCCGTGCTGCCACGACCGCTTTATCTCCCACCGTATTAAATACCGTAAAAAACACGGTTTCCGGTATGGCGAGAGACCCGCAATACTGGCTTGCCTTCTCCCAAGTGGCGGGCACAGGCTACGATGATGCCATCGCGGATGGGGCCAGCCGGGAAAAAGCAGCTCTGTATGCGGTTGGAAACGGCCTGCTCAACGCCGCTGTTGAGGTCGGAGGCGGCATCCAGACGCTGCCGAAGGAACTGCAAAAGGGCGGCTCCGCGCTGAAAAGCTGGATTTCCTCTATGGTGGACGAGGGCAAAGAGGAGGCTGCGCAGGGAATCATTGAGCGGGGTTTGCAGAACCTGATTTATCAGAAGGGAAATCCGCTGGCGTCGGTCACGGACGGAAACGCCGTACTGAATCCACGTACTGCGGCGGGGGAATTCGCAGGCGGCGCGGTGGTGGGCGGAATCCTCGGCGGAGGGCAAATGCTGGCTGGTCGGGCAATCGACGCGGCAACCCGAAGGGAAACAGCACGGTCAAACGCGGCGGAGCAGGCGCAGGGAACGTTCGTAGGTACCGAAGATTTGAAAGTCCCAAATCTGGAAGCGCAGAGCAACGAGGCAGGGCAAAAAAATGCTGTCTCCGAGATGGAGGCAGTACGTCAGAAGGGGAATGTTCGTGAGCCTCCTTTTGAGGAGGTGGTACAGCATATCCGAGGGTCTGAGCTGCCGAGAGCCATGCAGGACGATCTGCTCCGGGCAAATGCACTGGCACGAAACCTCACGATGGAGAATGCAAGAAACTATATTTCCGGAACGGTCGATGAAAAAACGGTCATGCAGGGAATCAGGGAAGCGTCCAATATGAGGCCCGTTTCCGAAGTGGCGGGAACAGAATTTGCCAAGGGAGAAAAGGATCTTACCACCCAGGTTACGGAATATTTTAACAGCGTGGGAGGAGTGGCATTCAATCCTCAGTTAGGAGACGTGAAGCTCACCCGGTCGGGGGCAAAATCGGACATTGCGCATGGAATTGGCAGAAAAAAAGCCGCTGCCTTCGCAGCGGTGCCAGACGTGATTGAACAGGGCCGAGTGATTGACTATGAGACGAATTGGAAGGGAAGACAATATGATACCGCCGTAGTGGCGGCGCCGATCACCATAGGCGGAGAACCTTACTTAGCCGGCGTCGTATTGACACGAAACCAGCGGGAAAATAATTTTTATGTACATGAAGTCCTTTTAACGGAAAAAGGAACAACGCCCTTCAAGACCGGGGGCCGCCTGAACGGCGACGTACCCGGAGGCGATGTTCCTTCAGTAATCAGTCTACTGCGCAAGGTGCAGAATGTCAAGGAGAACGCTTCGACAAATCCCACGCAAAATTCCCAGGGCTCCTTTTTTGATGAAACAGACAATGGAGACAGGGCCAATCAAACCAGCCTTGCCGCCAATGGCGACGCTGGGACCCAATCTCTATTGTCTGCTGACAATGTAACACAGTCCGGAGAAAAAGGCAACGGGAAAATGGGGGAAACTACAGTCCCGAGAAGCCAAAACGACATTGAAATGCCGAGGTTGGAGACTACAGAACAAAAGAAACTGCAAAAAAAAGCGGGACAGTCAGGTAATACCTACGTTTCGGAAGAGAAAAAGCCAGCCGAAACAACGAAGGACCTTGAAATGCCAAGGTTGGAAACTGTAGAAGGGTATCTGGATGCGCTGGCAGACGACAGAAACGCGCCGAAAGCTCAACAGGAAAACCGGCCAACGATGGCACGTAAGGACCTGCGGACGGATGTCTTGAACCTGTTCTCCGTCCCGGCGGGCAGCCGCAAGGCGCTGGGAGAGGCAATCGACCGCGCGGGAGCGGAGATGCTGCGCACCGGTGGCGTGACGGAGGAAAACCGTTCAAAGCTCAAGGACGCGCTATACGATGCCGGGGTCACCGTGCAGGATGCGGACCCGGCATACAAGGCCGTGCGAGACGATCTAAAGGGCAGAAAAGTCTATGTGGATGAATCAACCCGGGCAGACCTGGGCGACGACTGGAGGGGCATGGTTGGCCGCGCATTGGGCAACGGCTTTTCTTTGACAACGGACGCACAAAAGGGGACCTCCGTGGATCAGATCATGCAGGAGATGGCGGGGAAGTTCGGAGAAGGGATGTTTGACGAGACAAGCGATTCCTCTACCGCCCTGCGTCAGCTGATCGATATGGCGGAGGCCGGGAAGCCGGAACACATCGGACTTCAGGAAGTGGCGGAGGACTTGGGCCGCCAGTACGGAGAGGGCGCGGTGGAGGACCACGCGGACAACCTGCGCCGCCAGATGGACGCTGCCTTGCAGCGGTTCGCGGAAAAGGCGGGGCTGGAAATCAAGCTGAAGGACCGGAGTGACGCGGCCGTTGCAAAGGAGCGGGAGCACTGGAAGGAGCTGCTGCAACGGTCCAACGACCGGGGGCGTGAGCGGCTGGAAAATCAAAAGACGTATTATCAGGACATGATGCAGCGCAAAAAAGAGCGGCATGAGCGCAGCGTGGCCGCCACGCAGACCCAAAGAAGCCTGAGATACCTGCGCCGGCGGCTGGGGTACCACGACACAAAGCTAGCGGAGGCACTGGACAGTATGAGTGCCGAGGACCGGGAGACTGCGGAATACGCCTTGCAGAATATTGCGGATAACACCAAGAGCCTGACCAAAGAAGCCAGCGAAAAGCTGAAAGCCAACGCGGAACGGTATAAAGCACTGGTGGAAAATGATAAAAACTACATACCGGACAAGGATACGCTGGAGAAGCTGGAGCGCATGGACCGGGAGTATCTGGCGGACAAGTCCGTTGAGGAACTGGCGAGCATTCACCGGATAGTGCAGACGCTGCGGACGCATTTGGCGGATATGGACCGGGAGATCGGCAGAGAACACGGGCGGCAGATCGAAACCATTTATCAGCAGAGCAAGGCGGAGATTCAGGGGAGCAAGGGACGAAAACCCGGTTCCAAAGCGCGGCGGAAGACAACGGATTTTATAGATTCACAATTAACTCCTATGAATCGGCTGAAGCAGCTGGGCGGCTGGAAAGACGGCGCGTTTTATTCTATGGCCGAACAGTTGGAGGCAGGCGAACGGGCGAGGAAGGATTTTGAGGTAAAGGCCAACCGTCTGCTGAAGGACTTCCGGGAGAAAAACGCGGATTGGATTGCCAAGTCGGACGGGCAGGGAAAAGGCGCGACCTGGTATGAGCTGGAAGTCCCGGAACTGCTGGAATGGGGAAAAGGAGACAAGCCAATTTTCGGGGACACCGTGAAGGTGAGCCTGACGCCGGCCATGCGGGTGGAGTTGGCCCGTGGCGTGCGGAACTACGACAACCTGCGCCACGCCGAAGGCGGTGTCACCTTCCCGGACCGGACGCTGTACAGCAAGGGAGAGAGGGCCGAGGCCTATGCCAGAGGAACCACAATCAAACTGGCGCCCGAGATTATGAAAAAACTGTTTTCCTACGAAAGCCTGACGGCAGAGGAAAAAGAGCTTTACCGGCTGGGGGATCAGTTTTTTAATAAGATGGCAAAGGACGCCATCAACAAAACCAGTCAGGAGATGGACGGCGTAGACCGGGCTATGAGCCAGTATTACAGCAAAATCTATACAAATTCCAGCTATCGGCCAACGGATGTGACGACAGTAGATCAGAGCCTGGGCGGAATGGGAAGCCTTCAAAAGTGTGTGCAGTCCAAAGCGCCCATGCTGGCTGTGAGCATGTGGGAGGCCTATGCGGACACCATTGACACCGTGAGTAAGTATTCCGGGCTGGCAATCCCGGTACGGAATATGAACATGCTTTATAACTGGATGGAGAGCGGCCAAAATGAGAGCATGAAAAGCGTTCTGGAGAAAAAGTGGGGCACAGGGTCCAAGAAGTTTATGGAGAACCTTTTGAAAGAACTGCAAAACAAACAGGTGCTTGATAAGAGCGGCGTGGACGCACTGGCGGATTATTTTCTGAAAAACTATATAACGGCGACCTTCGGAGCAAACCCGGGAATCGTTTTGAAGCAGGCGACCTCTTTCCCGTCCGGCGCGGCGGTGCTGGGCTGGGATACCATCCCAAGTCCCGGACAGATGCGCAAGGTAGACACGGAGCTGATTGCAAAGTACACCCCGGAGTTGGAGTACCGGTCCATGGGCTATGCCACGCCGGAGCTGGCAGAACTGAAGAACAATCCAAACTGGACGCAGCGAAACAAATTCACACGTTTTGTCTTTGGAGGAGCTATTCAGGCGATGGACCGGGCCACGGTGAAATGTATGTGGCCGTGGGCGGAAAACGCGGTGCGGAAAAACTACTCTGATTTAGAACCGGGTACAGATGAATTTTACAAAAAGACGGCGGAGCTTTTCAATAAAGCGGTGTCGGAGACCCAGCCCATGTACGACGTGATGCACCGGGCGGAGATCATGCAGAATCCCAGCGCTTTGACACGGACGTTCACCATGTTCAAGACCGTGCCTTTGCAGCAGCAAAACATGATTCGCAGGGCGGTTGGGGAAGCGCAGGCAGCAAAGACGCCGGCGGAAGTGTCCAAAGCACGGGGTCAAGTGGCAAGCACGGCGGCGTCCATGGTGGTGGCCACGCTGGGCTATGAAGGCGTTGAGTTCTTCAATCAGATGCTGAAGAATGCCGCGAAGGGCTACCGGGACGATGACGACGATGATAAGCTGACGGTCAAGAGCGTTCTGACCACGATGGCGGAAAAGTCCGTGAAAGACCAGGCCGGAGTCGTGATCGGCGGGAAGGACCTTGCGGACGTTTTAATGAAGGCCTTCGGGGACGTGGATTTTTACGAAACGGAGGCACCGGGCCTGAGCCAGATCATGGACTTGAAAACCGCGGCGGAGCAGACGATGGAAACCTTCAAAACGGTGCTGTCGGATACGAAGGATTTAAAAGAACACGGGGGCAGCCTGAAGCAGTACGTCAAGGAGAACGGAAACGATCTTCTTGGAGACGTGAAGGATACGGCGACGCTGCTGGCGGAACTGAGCAAGGGCGTACCGGTACCCAACCTTGAAAAGTATCTGCTGGGGACGCTGCAATGGACCTCGCCGGAGCTGCGGGAGGAATACAAGGCCCTGTGGGACTCCACAAACAAGCGGGACCTGGCCGGGCTATCCGGCGGGGCGCTGCGTGTGCGCGTGGGAAAACTGATGGATTTAAGGGTGGATAACCTTTCTGACGAGGCAAAGGACGAGCTGGCGCGGCTCTATGAAACCGTGGGTACGGAGGTTATCCCGTCGGACGTTCCCAGTACAATTCACATGGATGACGAGGACGCTTCGCTGACGCGGACCATGCGGCAGACCTATCAAAATGCCTATGGGAAAGTGCTGGAGGACAACCTTGAAAAGCTGCTTACCTCGAAGCCTTATCAGAGCATGACGGATCAGGCTAAGTCGGCGGCGGTGACGGACCTCTACGATTACGCCAAAGCCGTGGCCGCAAACAAGACCGTTGAAAAAGATATGACCGGCGGAGCCCAAAAGGCCACCGGGATCATAGCGGACGGCGGGGAGCTGCCGGACTATCTGCATTTCTGCGCGACGGTGGGCGAGCGGAACGCAGAGGAGCGGCTGAAGTATTTAAGTCGCGGGGAGTACAGCGAGGCCAGCAAGGCGGCAATCTACCTTAGCGCTTTGGCGTCCGACAGCAAACAGAAGGCCTGGGCGGAGCTGAAGCAGCAGGGAATCACAAAGGAAGAGTTCTACCGCTATGCGCTGGCTGTCAACGGGCAGACAGCAAAGGATGACCTGCTGCGGGCCATGGAGGGGCTAAGCCTGTCTGACGATAAAAAGGCAACTGTGTACTTTGCGGTGGAGGCGTCGGACAGCGAGAAGGAGAAGCTGGACGCGGCGGAGAAAGAGGGGGTCAGCGAACAAACATATTTCCAGTACCTCACCGCCTCGGCGGGGATGAGCAAGAAAGCGCAAAAGCTGGTGGCTATCAACAGCCTTGACCTGACAGTGAACCAGAAAAACGCCCTGTACGATGCGAACGGCTGGGCAAAGAGTACCCTTTATGACGCGCCGTGGTACGATATCATGCCGCGGCTGAGCAGCGGGGGCGGAGGCTCCCGCCGAACTTCCCGCGGGGGAACTTCCAGCGGAAAGACCGGAACGGCTCTGGACAAGTACAGACTGGGGAATAGCTTGGACAAATACGACATCATGCCGAAGCTGAGCTAATAAAAATGCAGGGGAGGGGCCTTAATAGGGTTCCCTCCCCTGTAATAGCTCTTGAATTTTATAAGAAGATTGGTATAATTTTACTCAGACGTGAACAATTACAGAATTTTACTGATTAAAAGAAAGAGATAAAAAGCAAAAAACCCCAAAAGAGGAACGAAAGAAGGTATAGTGAAATGGAAGAGCAGACAGAGGAAATAGCTTTTCAGGAACAGGAACAGGAACAGGAACAGGAACAAGAACCAGAGGTAAAACAGACACAGGGCAACGGATGTAAGTATTTTGATAGTGCATTGGCGGTGTTGCTCGTTACAGCTGTGGCGGTGATGCTGTTCTATGCTTACAACCGAGGATACTTGTCCTATTATGGTGTTCCGGCATTTCTGACAACTACATCTCCATCCGGAATGATCTCCAATGTGCCGCTGTTCTGCATACTGGTAGTTACGGTCTCTCTTTGTTTGCTTTTTGCTGTTTTACTAAAAGGAGTAGTTGCTTACCTAATAAAAAGACTCCAGATTAGTGATGAGTTGCAATTTAAAATATTTTTCTGGGCTGGTGAAATTTATATTGCGGGAGTTTGTGGTTGCCTTATTATTAATTCGTTTAAAAATCGCCTTTTAATTATAATTATAGTACCTTTGATTTCGCTGAATATTTTCTTGGGTTGGGTAATGTATGATCATGTAAAAATTGTGAAACACCTGAGAGTAAACCAAGAAAAAGGGATACTGGACAGTTGCATTGAAGAGGAACAGGCTGCTTTACATGAAAAATGTAGCATTTTTCCAAAGAAAATACGGCGTTATTGGAATTATAATTATCTGATTTTATTTTTATTGATTCTATTTGCTACAGTGTCTGCCTGCGGGCTGTATCAAGCCAAACGGCAAAAGAATTACTATTTCGCATCGGAGGATCAGGTGGTTGTCTCTGTATACGGGGATAGGTTGGTAGCGGTCCATGTCGACAAAATAAAGGGTGATGATATCTATTACTGCAGTGGACAGTATTCCCTGCTGTCCCTGGATCAGCAGCTTTCGTTGGTAAAAACCGACGGAATTGTGGCAGATGTTAAGGTAGAGGATACTCAGCTGAGTCTTCTGCAGAGGTGATAATATGTCCTACATCCAAGCTCCGGCGTGGGAACGTCCAGCGGGAAGACGGGGACGGCGCTGGACAAGTACGATATCAGAGAATCGACTCCACAGGGCATTCCTTGATATAAAAAATAGTTGAATTTTGCAAAGTGCTAGTATAGTCTATTAAATGGAGAACTGTTTAGCATTAAGCAAGTTTATCCAACGGCGGGTTTTAGCACATAAATGAAGTTTACATTTGATAATAAATTTGAAAGAAGTAATTTACGTGATAAAAGACATCAATTTTTTAATAGACCGTATGAAAATTAGTCGGCCGGTATTGTTACTTGGAGCTGGCTTTTCTTATGGAGCAACAAATGGAGAAAAAGAACCTCTCCCTATGGGGAAGGTTTTGTCCCATGACTTGTATAAGCATTTTTTTGTTGAAGGAGAGCTTTCTTCTCTTGATTCGTCTATTCTGAAAGAAATTGAAGGGAAAAAAGATGACCTAAAAGAAGTATGTACATATCTGCGATATACAGACAAAGAAAAACAGCGGAATGAATACTTGACCAGAGCATTCAGAAACTGTAATCCATCTCCCGAAGGATATCATAATAAATTATTAAAATATCCATGGGAGTACATTTTCACGCTGAATATTGATGATTTAATTGAAAAAATTTATCGAGATGCTCAAGTGGAAATTTCTGTTTGGGACAAATCAAATCCCAATGGGAATAATCGGAAGTGTACTACAAATTTGATCAAGTTGCATGGATCGGTTAATGATCTAAAAGGCGGTTATATCTTTGATAGTTATGAGTATAAAAACTTTACTATTGACTCTAACAGTCTTTTAAAGGAATTTGCACATCAATCTTTACAACATGATTTGATATTAGTTGGAACACAATTTCAAGAGGATGATTTGCAAACAATATTAGACATATATGAAAGAAGCGGATATTCAAGAGATCCGTTTTACCGTATATTCTTATCACCCAGTATATCCGGAAGATTGCGCTTGCAAATCCAGAATTCTCCGAACGATATATGGATAAAATGTGATACAAAAACCTTCTTGAATGCACTGGAAAAAGACATTCAAATTCAATATAAAGCTAAAAGCTATTTACTCGAAAAAGGTGTCATTTTTCTAGAGAATATTAGCCGTAGCGCACCATCTTCTTTTGAATTATACAAGGGCTTTGATGCGGTTTATCCCGACTTTTTTCACAATGCAGATATTTTACCTAAAGACTTGGAACTTTGGAAGCAAGAGATTTCATCTTCAGAAACGCATATTCTTATGGCATTTTATGGCGAAAGCTATATTGGAAAGACATGCTTTGTCAAAAGGCTTTTGGTTGAACTTTTTTATGCGGGCTATATAGCTTTGCAACTCAACAGATTTGACGATAGAGTATATGATTTGTTGTCCGGATACCTGCGGTCTTTACCTGACAGAACAAAAGTTGCTGTTTATATAGATAACGCTTCCTATTACTACAAGCAATTGATCGACATAAAAAAGCAATGTCCTTCCAATATTGATAAACTAGTAATTATTACAGAGGATACAATAGAAAATCACAATGGAAAAGAATATATACTATTAGACGATCCTACTTCTATTTTTCACCTCATTACAGCAGAAATGAATGAAGATTATGCTACAGAAATTTACGAAAAACTTTCTCGAAATAACCGGCTAAATAAATACCTGCAGTGTATACCGCAACGCGAGAAACCATTTAGTCGCAGAGCAAGGGAACTAATTACATCTAAGATAAACGAAGAGAATGATATTATAGATGCCCTGTACTATTCCACAGAAGGGAATCCCTTTCAAAAGCACTATAAACGGTGGCTTGACCGCTATTCCTCAGACGAAGAGAGAAAACTGCTATACGAATTGTGCTATCTATTTAGATTGGGCGTTACTATTATTCCCAATTCACTTGTGACGAAATTGGGAACGGCACTAAACAAAAATTTTCGTTTGGACGCTTTTTGCAAAAAGTATGCGGAAGTCGTTAGCGTATATTATGGATGGGTCCGTTTGCATCGAGGAAGGATTCTGAACCATCTCATTGATACTAATGACCTCGCTCTTATTATGGAGACATTGCATAAAACAGCAATCTATACCGTCCCTACTGATGAAAGAGTCTATTCCGAAACAACACCTATATTCCAAAAAGTTTTACGTGTGAAGCGCATGCGAAACTCAAATCTGTTGCCAAAAGAAAATATTCTTAAACTTCTCAATGGCCTTGAAGGGAGCTGTAGTCACACAAGTTATTTTTGGGTGCAATATGGGATTGCTGCACAGATTAACAAAAAATATGAGGATGCAAATAACCATTTGTCATATGCTCATTCCATGCGTCCGTATTCTTATAATGTAAATCACGCTCTTGCAAAGAATCAAATGGAGTGGGGGTTATACTTGTTAAAAAATGAAATCGGTGATGGTGAACTAAAGTTTTCAAACGGCGCGGATAATATGCTTGGTATCATTGAAGATACGCATTTTTCTGGTGGTTATCGATATTCCGTACACGCATATGTGAGAATGTGGCTTGAGTATGCTAAAACGGCAAAAGAAACGTTGCCCTACGAAATATGTAAAAGATGTGCAAATCTTCTTGAATCATTGCTTGAACGACCGTTAGATAATATGCTAACCGATTTAATCAAAGACTTTATAGCGTATTGCGATAATAATGCCCTAAAGAAACTGAGTGCCAATTTAAAGACCGTCTACTATAAAAGAGAGAGATTCCATGTTGAACAGGAATCCTACGATATCAACTAAATAAAATTTAACATCTCCAGCATGATTTAATCGGAGTAAAAATGCAGTAGAACATTTCTGATGCCGCGAAAGCCTTCAAAGAATGCAATGAGGTAACCATTGAGCCCCACTAACTATTTGCATAAGCATATAGTTCTTAATATGTACTAGATGTTTTAAATAGTGATATATTTTTTATATGGATGATTTTGACATATAAGGGCCGAGATTCGAACGGATGTTTGGGGTCTGGCCCTTATATAGTTGAAATAAGGTTTACAAATAAAGATTTAAAATTGCTTATTGTCATGATAAAGATTGCGTGGAAGATTTGCGCTTTTATCCGAGGCTTCAGTACGTAGACACCATCAACCACGCGCTGTCCGTGAAGGGCGGCAGTGCAAAGCTGCTTCATGTGTTCGTAGACGTGGAGCCGGTGACGTTCAATCGGGGCTTCTATACGGTTGATATGCGATTTTTCTATCAGGTGACGCTGCAGGCTTACCTGAGCTGCCCTGTTCCCGTGACGGTGGAAGGCCTGTGCGTTTTTGATAAGCGGGTCCTGCTGTTCGGCAGCGAGGGCAGCGCCAAGGTCTTCTCATCGGAGTTCCGCGCGGGCGGGTTGGACCCACAGTATCTACGCGGCAGCAATCTGCCCGTCGCCGTAGTGGAGGCCGTGGACCCCATCGTGCTGGAAGCAAAGCTGGTGGAGTCCTGCGGCTGCCGCCCCTGCGACAGCGACCTGTGCGAGGTTCCGTCCTTTGTCAGTAGCTTCTTCGACGGAGAATTGTCCAGCGGGGACGATATGCGGCGGGTGTACGTGACCCTGGGCCAGTTCTCCATCGTGCGGCTGGAGCGGGATTCTCAGCTGCTGATCCCCGTGTACGATTACTGCATGCCGGAAAAGGAGTGCTCCGGAGGCGCAGATCCCGGTCAGGACCCCTGCGGTCTGTTCCGCAATATCGGCTTCCCCGTGGGCGAGTTCTTCCCACCCAACACAGTCAGCCGTCCCGAGACTTACGAGGAGACAAAAAACTATTGCAGATGCTGCCAGTAAAGCGCGCAAGACGCCCGGTATTTTCGGATACCGGGCGTTTTTTTCATCCAATATTTTTCCGGCATAAAATGGGACGGGCTTTCATATGGTTGGGTATCGGACGGGGAGGAATGCAGATGAAGGAGCAGGAGGAAATTTCCAGATACCGGAAGGCGGCGGCGTTTTTACCGGTGCGGCTGCGCAAGCTGGCGGAAACGCTTCCAAAGGAGGGCCAGACCACGGCGGAGGAGTTCCGCCTCCGGACCGGCCGGCCCATGACCGTGCTGCTGCCGGAGGGGGAAACCTGCCCATGGCCGTCGGAACCGCCGGTGGAACCGGAGGAATTGGAGACCCTGTGCGACCTGGGAGCGGAATTTTCCCGCTATGCCGCCGCCGAGACGCTGCGGGAGGGCTTTTTACCCGTCCGGGGCGGCTTTCGCATCGGCTTTTGCGGGTCTGCCGTCATGAAGGGCGGCGTGTGTACCAACCTGATGGATCTGTCCTCCGCCGATCTGCGGATTGCCCGGGAAAAGCTCGGCGTGGCGGAGGAACTGTGCCAGCGGTTGCTGTCGGGCGGAGAAATCAACAGCACACTGCTCCTGTCCCCACCGGGAGGCGGAAAGACCACGCTTCTGAGGGATCTGATCCGCTGCGTCTCTCAGCGGGGATTCCGGGTGGGGCTGGCGGACGAGCGGGGAGAAGTGGCAGTCTGTTACCGCGGAAAGCCACAGATGGACGTGGGGCCGTGTACCGACGTGTTGGACGGCTGTCCAAAAGCAATCGCCATCCCCATGCTGCTGCGGACCATGAACCCTCAGATCGTGGCGGCCGACGAGATCACGGCGGAGGAGGATATCCGGGCCATGACCATGGCGGCAGGCTGCGGCGTGAAGCTGTTGGCAACCGTCCATGCCGCAAACGCCGCGGAACTGACGCAAAAGCCGCTGTATGCCCGGCTTCTGGAGACAAAGGTCTTCCGCCGCGTGGTGTGTATTCGCCGGACGGCGGCGGGGCGGTCCTATGGATTGGAGGAGCTGTTGTGAAAGCGCTGGGAAGCCTTTTGATTCTGGCGGGCTTCAGTGCGGCGTGGGCCGGGGAACTGCGGCGCTGGCGGCGGGAGACGGAGACACTTTTCCAGCTGACCGCGGCGCTGGAGGCCCTGTCCGGCGGTATCCGACTGACGCGGACGCCGCTGCCCCGGCTGTTTAGAGAGCTGGGCCGGGCGCGGCAGGGAGTTGTTGCCGCGTGGCTGACGGAACTGGCGGAGGCGCTGGAGCGGGGAGAACTGCTCCGACCCGCGTGGAACACAGCCTGCCGCCATCTCCCGGTGGAGGATGACGTAAGGGAAGTAATTGCTGAATTGGGGTACAAGCTATCGGGAGACGAGATGGAAATCTGTAAAGGAATTGACCTTGTAACAAGTTGGCTCAGAAAGAAGTCGGAGGAACGCCTCCGGAAAAAGCGGGATTGGACCAGGCAGGCCACGGCGGTGTGCTTCTCCGGTGCGGCGCTGCTGATTATTCTCCTACTGTGAGGGACATACGAAAGGAACATTTGCCATGGATGTTGATTTGATCTTTCGGATCGCCGCCATTGGAATCCTTGTGGCGGTGCTGAACCAGCTGCTGGTGCGCTCTGGCCGGGAGGAGCAGGCCATGATGACAACACTGGCGGGGCTGGTGGTGGTGCTGATGATGATGGTGCGGCAGATCAGTGATCTGTTCCAGCTCATCAAGACCTTGTTTGGCTTCTGATGGAGCAGGTCATGCAGATCACGCTGGTCTGCGTCGTGACGGCCCTCCTGGCGGCAGCGGTACGGAAGGGCGCGCCGGAGGCGGCGCTGCTGCTGGGACTGGCCGCCGCCGTGGCGGCGCTGCTGGCTCTTTCGGGGAGCCTCAGGGAGCTGATGGGCTTTTTTGCAGAGCTGACCGCCCGGGCCGGGGTATCCAACGAATTATTCCTGCCGCTATACAAAACCGTGGGCATTGCGCTGGTGGTAAAGGTGGGGACCGGGCTTTGCAAAGACGCAGGGGCGGCGGCTCTTGCCTCCGCCGTGGAGATTGCCGGGGCGGTATGCGCACTGCTGGTGGCTTTGCCGCTGCTGGAAAAGGCGATGAATGTCCTGCTGGAGTTGATAGGATGAAAAAATGGCTTCTGGCGCTGCTTCTGGCACTGCTTCTGACGGTGCCGGTCTCCGCCGCCGAGGTGCCGGACGAGCTGTGGGACGCCCTGCCGGAGGGGACGGAGGACGTTTTGCAAAACACGGATCTGAGTGCGGCGGACCCGCTTGGCGGAGGAGTCTCTCAAATTCTCCAAAATCTGATGGGACAGGCAAAATCCGTTCTGTGCCAGCGGCTTAGAAATGCGGTGAGCATTTTGCTGGTGGTGCTTTTGTGCGGCGCGGTGGACGGGTTCTCTGAGTCTGCCGGGGCATCCGGCCCAAAGCTGGTGCTGGCGGCGGGGGCGCTGTCGGTAACGCTGTTGGCGGCGGGGAGCCTTGAGAGCCTGATCGGCATGGGCGGCGGCACCATTGAGAGCCTGAACGACTTTTCCCGGGTGTTACTGCCGGTGCTGGCGGCGGCGACGGCAATCAGCGGGTCCGTCACCACCGCCACAGTCCAGCAGGTAATCACGGTGTTGTTCACCGGTCTGCTGCTGAAGCTGATCGAGGGACTGTTGCTGCCGCTGGTATATCTCTACATCGGGGCGCTGACCGCCGCCGCCTGCCTTCCTGGAGGGCGTCTGGGAAGTATTGCGGAGGCGCTGCGCAAGTGTATCACATGGGTCCTGTGCGGGGCGCTGACGGTCTTCACTGTGTACCTCTCCGTGGCTCACATCATCTCCGGCGCGGCGGACGCGGCGGCGGTAAAAATGGCAAAAGCCACGGTGGCGGGAGTGGTGCCTGTGGTGGGTGGAATTATCGCGGAGGCGGCGGACACGGTACTGGCCGGAGCGGGGATGCTGAAAAACACAATCGGGATCTTTGGCACGCTGGCGGTGCTGGCTGCCTGCGCATGGCCGTTTCTGCATCTGGGCGTGCAGTATTTGCTGTATAAGCTGGTGGGTTTTCTGGCGGGAGTGATTGGCTCGCCGGAGCTGTGCAAGCTGATTGACGGCCTTGGCAGCGCGTTTGGACTGGTATTGGGGATGACGGGAGCCAGCGCGCTTTTGCTGCTGGTGTCTATTCTGTCCTCCGTGGCGGCGGTAACGTGAAAGGAGGAGCGCGCTAAATGATTGAGGCGGCGCGGGGCTGGCTTACCGCCGTTGCGGCGGCGGCCTTTTTGGTATCTTTGTCCCAGAGCCTGATTCCGGAGGGGACGGTGCGGAAGATTGCGGGCTTTGCCGGGGGACTGGCGCTTTTACTGGTGATGGTCAGGCCCCTGCTGGGAGCGGACTTCGACCACCTGGATCTCCGCTATGAGGACTATGCCGGGGAGATTCAGCAGCGTCAGACGGAGCTTGAGGTGCAGAGCGATCAAACGCTTTCAGAACTCATACAGGAGAAGACGGAAGCATATATTTTGGACAAAGCGGCGGCGCTGGGGGTGAAGTGTACCGTCCGCGTTCTGGTGGAGCCAGGGGAGGACGGTACGCCCATCCCGTCGGGTGCGGAGCTGACAGGTCAAAAATCGGATGCGCTGGCGGACTATATGGAACAGGAACTGGGGATTCCCAAGGAGAGGCAGGTCTATCATGAAACAGGCTGAGACGTTCAAAAAGCTCTGGGATCGCTGGAAATACGTGGTTTTGGTGGTGGCGGCGGGCGTGGCGCTCCTTTTGCTGCCCTCCGGCGGTGAGAAAAGTACCGCAGACACCCCGGACGAAAATGTTCAGGACACGGTTCAGGAGACGGAGACAAGGATGGAGACGATTTTGGCAAAGATCGACGGCGTCGGGGAGCTGCACCTGATGCTGACGGCGGACACGGGAACGGCGCGGCGTCTGGCTCAGGATACGGAGCTGAGCTACAGCGGAGATACCGCCGCGCCGGAGGATTACCAGCGTAAAAGCGAAACGGTGCTCTCCGGCGGAAGCGGGTCGGAGGAGCCGGTGGTGACGGAGACCCGCTGCCCCACCTGGCGCGGAGCGCTGGTGGTGTGTCAGGGCGGAGGCGACGCGCAGGTGCGTCTGGCAGTAACGGCCGCGGTGGCCGCGCTGACGGGCCTGGGCTCAGATCGGATCACGGTGGTAAAATGTCAGTGATATTTTGGAGGAGGAAGCAGAAAATGAGAGGAAACTGGAAACGCTATACGGTGGTCGTGACCATGCTGGTGCTGATCTGCGCGGCGGCTGCCCTGAACTGGCAGGCGACAAAAAACGCCGCGCCGGAGAGCGGCGGGGCGGCGTCCGACTCGGCGCAGGCGGACGGAAAGCTGCTGGGTGAGGCCGCTCTGGTCTCCGGTGGGGACGGAGCTGTCAGCGCCGCCGGTTCCGCCGCGCCTGTGGACGAGACGGGGGTCTACACCGGGGCGGACTACTTTGCCTCCGCCCGTCTGACCCGCCAGCAGGCACGGGATACCGCCGTGGCTCTGCTGCAGCAGGCCGCCGACGAGGACGGCGCGACTCAAAGCGCCCTGGACAAAGCGTCGGAGGGAATTCAGGCCATGGCCCAGTACACCATGGCGGAGGCTCAGATTGAAAATCTGGTTGCGGCCAAGGGCTACGCCGATTGCGTTGCGTTCATGAGCGAGGACAGTCTCAGTGTGGTGGTGTCCACTGCCAACGGAGAGCTGGGCGACGAGGATGTGGCGAAGATCACGGATATCGCCATGACGGAGACCGGCTATCCCGCCGGAAATATCAAGATCATGGCGGCAAATTAGCTGTTGTAATTTTGGGCAAACCATGGTAAACTAATATGCACGAAAGAAGGGGTCCGGATTTTGGCCGGACGACATGAAGGAGCGTGGATGCCATGGGCGAGAGCCGGGAATACATGACTCTGCCGGAGGAAAACGGCAGTATCAATATCGCTGAGGAAGTCATCGCCGCCATCGCGGTGGGCGCCGTCCGGGACGTCGAGGGCGTGTCCGGGATGATGAGCGGCATGGGCGGCAGCGTGACAGACCTGATGAATAAGAAAAATGCCCAGAAGGGAACCCGCGGCGTGAAGATCGACATGACCGGCGCGGCGCTGACGCTGGACGTGTATCTGACGGTGGCGTACGGGCACCCCATCCCTGAAGTGGCGGAAAATGCCCAGAAGGCCGTTGCCTCGTCGGTAGAGGCCATGACTGGCTGCCCTGTGGGTACGGTGAACATTCATGTGGACGGCGTGACGCTGGCCTGAGAAAGACAGAGGACGAAACGGTATATGGTACGAAACGTTGCACGAGAGATCGCTATCCACCTCGCCTATGAATTGAGCTTCACGGATCAGACGGTGGAGGAGCTGCTGGACCGGCGGCTGACGGCGGAGAGTTTTGCGTCCCTGGCGGGTGAGGATGCAATCTATGCAGAACTCCCCAATGAGAAACAGGCGACCTATATCCGCCGGCTGGTCATGGGCGTGGAGGAACACGCTGCGGAGCTGGACGGCTATATCTCCAAATATGCGGTGGGCTGGAGCTTTTCCCGGATCCCGCTGGTGGCCTCCGCCATTATGCGGGTGTGCATGTACGAGATCCTGTATATGCCGGATATCCCCAACAGTGTGGCCATCAACGAGGCCGTGGAAATCGCCAAGAAATACGAGACGCCGGAAACGGTGAAATTCATCAACGGGATTCTCGGCAGCTTTGCCCGCCAGGAGTGCCCGCAGGAGTGATTCAGAACGGGGACGGGCCGCAGTGCCCGCCCTGTTTTTTTGCTGTGAACACCAAAGAAAACTGCAAGAAGAAGGTGCGTATGTGGACCAGCCGATTTATCAGGTCTCTCAGGTCAATGAATATGTGAAGGCTTTGCTGGACGGGGAGCCGATCCTGCAGGATATTCTGGTCCGGGGCGAGTTGTCCAACTACAAGGCCTATCCCTCCGGACACCACTATTTTACGCTGAAGGACCGGGAGGGCGCGCTGCGGTGCGTCATGTTCCGGTCTCAGGCCCAGCGCCTGCGGTTCCGGCCGGAAAACGGCATGAAGGCCATTGTCCGGGGCCGGGTTTCCGTCTTTCCAAGGGACGGAGCCTACCAGCTCTATTGCAGCGGGCTGTCGCCGGACGGCGTGGGTGATCTGGCGGTGGCGTTTGAACAGCTGAAAGCGAAGCTGCTGGAGGAGGGGCTGTTCGACGAGGCGCACAAAAAGCCTCTGCCCCGCTATCCTGAAACCATCGCCATCATCACGTCCTCCGCCGGGGCTGCGGTTCACGACATGATCCGCATTCTGCGGCGGCGGTATCCCGCTGCCAAAGTGGTTCTTCTGCCGGTGCGGGTGCAGGGGGCGGAGGCTCCGGCGGAGATTGCGGGGGCCATCCGGTATGCAAACCGATGGAATGTGGGAGACTTAATTATTACGGGCCGGGGCGGCGGGTCCATAGAGGATCTCTGGGCTTTCAACGATGAGCGGGTGGCACGGGCCATTTTCGATTCGGACCTGCCGGTAATCTCCGCCGTGGGCCATGAGCCGGATGTGACGATCTCCGATTTTGTGGCGGATGCACGGGCATCCACCCCCTCCAACGCGGCGGAAATCGCCGTGCCGGACCAGATGGAGCTGCTGCGGTGGCTGCGCGGGGCGGGGGACCGCATCACGCAGGCGGAGGAGACGAAGCTTCAGCTCTGCCGCCGCCGTCTTGAGGCACTGGCGCAAAATCGGGTGCTGAAGGACCAGCTGGCCTTTGTGCAGGACCGTCGGATGCTGCTGACCCATTTACAGCAGCGGCTGGGAGACCTCTCCAGCCGGGGCGTGGGCGAGAAGCGGCGGAAGTTTTCCGCTCTGGCCGCGTCTTTGGATGCCATGAGTCCGTTAAAAGTCCTGAGCCGGGGCTATGCCGTGGCCCGGAGCGAACAGGGCATTATCAAAAGCTATCGGGACGCCCCCGCCGGGAGCCGCATTGAGGTGGCGCTGGGCGAGGGGACGCTGGATTGTACTGTTGAGAAAGGAAGACCGTGATGGCTGGAAAGAAAAAGGAGACCCGGACGTTTGAACAGCAGATCACCCGTCTGGAGGAGATCGTGGCCCAGATGGAAAAGGGCGACGCGGAGCTGGCGGATTCACTGGCGTTGTTTGACGAGGGAACCGCACTGATTGCGTCCTGCTCCAAGCTTTTGGACGAGGCGGAGCAGAAGGTGGTGCAGCTGATGAAGGGCGCCGACGGCGCGCCGGTGGAGCTGCCCTTTGACACTGGGGATGAGACCGATGAATAAGGCGGCATTCGACGCGCGGTACGGTGAATATCGTCAGGCGGTTGAGGAGTATCTGGGCGGATTGTTTTTGGACAGACCCCACTGGGCCGATCTGTACGACGCCATGCGGTACAGCCTTCTCGCCGGAGGAAAGCGCATTCGTCCGGTATTGACTGTGGAGGCCGCCCGCCTCTCCGGGATGGACTGGCGTCAGGCGCTGCCGGTGGCCTGCGCGCTGGAGCTGGTCCACACCTATTCCCTTATCCACGATGATCTGCCCTGTATGGATGACGACGATCTCCGCCGAGGGAAACCCACCAACCACAAGATCTACGGGGAGACGCTGGCGGTGCTGGCGGGGGATGCCTTACAGCCGGAGGCGTTCCGCCTGATTTTAACCGCTCCCGGACTCAGCGCGGCCCGGCGGGCCGATTGCGCGCTGATTCTGGCGGAGGCCGCGGGCGCGGACGGTATGGTGGCCGGACAGGTGCTGGACACCCTCCATGCGCCCCATACCCACCAAGAACTGCTGGAGGTTCACCGCCTGAAGACCGGGGCCATGCTCCGGGGGGCGGCCCTGCTGGGCTGCACCGCCGCCGGGGCGGAGAAGGATCTGCGTTCCGCTGTTGGGACCTATGCCCAGGAGCTGGGCGTGGCGTTCCAGATCCGGGACGATATGCTGGATGTCATTGGTGACGAGGCCGCCGTTGGAAAGCCCATTGGCTCCGACCGGGCGGACGGGAAGACCACCTATGTGGATGTGCTGGGACTGGAGGGCTGCGAAAGCGCCGTCCGGATGTGTACCGTCGCCGCGAAAGCGGCGCTGGCGCGGGTGCCGGAGCACGAGTTTCTGGACTTTTTGGCAGACTCGCTGGCGGAGCGGAAAAGCTGAGAGCGGAGATTTCGCAAAGATTTAAAATTCATATTTTGTATATACAAAAATTGTTGTATATTTATTGAGAACGTGCTATACTAAACTCGCTAAGCGGCGGCGCAGTATCCTAGTCAGGACTGCCGTCTCTCAGGGAGGGCCTAAAAATCCTCTGAAGGGCATATCGATGAAACCCGTGGTGCTTGCTTGAAACGCCCAGTTTTGGGTGGGTGCTGGGGGGAAGCGTGATTTCACGCTTGCGGACTCAGGGCGATGAGCAATGGCATGGTCAACCCGACCCTGTTTTCGTGGAGACCTGTTCTTGTGCGCGGACGTAATCCCATGTGGTATCCGGCCCGCGTACGAAACAGATTAGGAACCTGCAATGCGGTGCATCGGGCGTTCGCGCCCGTAACGCTGTGTGCAGATGTAGCCTGCCTTGCGTGGGCGGGGTGGATGAAGGATTCAGGCAGCTTTGGCTCTGGCCAGAGTAAAACTGCTATCGCCTTCTGAAACCCCGGCTGCAAAAGAGGCTAAAGAGACGGACAGACTGAGGTGGAAATCACCTAGGCTGTCGTAAGGGCAGAAAAGGGATTACAGTGCGGACTAAGTGGCAGTCGGGTCGCGCGGACGGTGACGCCGCGACGCAGCGCCGAAAGGGGAACCGCCTCTATCGGTAACGAGAGGTGCGCTGCTGGGAAATCCAACCCGGACCTAAGCCGTAAGATTAACCTTTTTTGCCGCCGCTGACTTAGTAAAATGAACTTTTAGAATAAAACGATAGTTTAAACCGCCCAAATATTGGCGGAATTTTGCCGCGTCCGGGGGGCCACGGTTTGAAGAGGGAAAAAGGAAAAAAGAAGAACGACGCGGATTTGCCGCAATATCGCTGGATCCTGCGGATATTTTTGATTGCCGTGGCGTTGTCCGCTGCTCTGAGTTTCGCTTCCGAAAGCGTGCTCACCGGGGCGGGGATCGCGGCGGCGCTGTTGGTTCTGGCTGTTTTTATCGGGCTTGGCATCGTATTCGACATTATCGGCGTAGCCGTTACTGCTGCGGACGAGCGGCCCTTTCACTCCATGGCGGCCCACAGGGAGCCGGGAGCGTCGGAGGCCATCGGTCTTCTTCGCAACGCCAGCCGCGTCAGCAGCTTCTGCAACGATGTGGTGGGGGATATCTGTGGTATTGTCTCCGGTACGACCGCCACCGTCATTGTGATCCAGCTTCAGCGGATGCTGAGTGTACACAAAGTGCTTTTGAGCGTGGGCGTCACAGCACTGATTTCCGGCCTTACCATTGGCGGTAAGGCAATTGGCAAAACAGTTGCAATCAATAAAAGCACCCGCGTGGTTTTCCTCGCGGGCAGATTTTTGCACATATTTCACCGTTCCTCCAAGTGAGGCGGGTGGGGGAGAGACTCCATGATTCTTGAAAAGATTGCTTCCCCGGCGGACGTAAAGGCGTTGAGCCGCCGGGATTTGGATACGCTCTGCAAAGAACTGCGGAGCTTTTTAATCGACCATGTTTCCAAGACCGGCGGGCATCTCGCCTCCAATCTGGGCGTGGTGGAGCTGACGGTGGCGATCCACCGGGTGTTTGACACCGCGCAAGACCGGCTGGTGTTCGATGTGGGGCATCAGTGCTATGTCCACAAGGCCCTCACAGGCCGCAGGGATCTGTTCGACACTTTGCGGCAGTTCGGCGGCCTCTCCGGATTTCCAAAGCCCTATGAGAGCGAGCACGACGCGTTTGTGGCGGGCCACGCCTCCAACTCCGTCTCTGTGGCGCTGGGCATGGCTCGGGCCCGGACGCTGTCCGGGAAGGACTACAGCGTGCTGGCCCTGATCGGGGACGGGGCGCTGTCCGGCGGCCTCGCCTATGAGGGGCTGAATAATGCCGGGGCCTCCAGAGAGCCGCTGATCGTGATTCTGAATGACAACGGTATGTCCATCAACCCCAACGTAGGGGCGGTGAGCCGCCATCTTGGGAAAATCCGCAGCAAACCCACCTACTACCATTTCAAAAAATGGTACCGCAGCCTGTTCGGGGCAACCCCCATGCAAAACAGGCTCTATCGGTTCAACCATCGGCTGAAATCCAATCTGAAAAAAGCGCTGTGGCCAGGAAGCACTCTGTTTGAGGACATGGGCTTCACATACCTGGGCCCTATCGACGGACACGATCTGGACCGGCTGTGTAACGTGCTGCAATGGGCGAAGGAGTTGCACTGTCCGGTGGTGGTTCATATACACACTATGAAAGGAAAAGGGTACGCTCCGGCGGAGCGGGACCCCGGAAAGTTCCACGGCGTGGGGCCCTTCGACGTGGAGACCGGCCTTTTAAAAAAGTCTGGAGCAGAGAGCTTTTCCTCCGTCTTCGGAAAAGCAGTTGCCTCCTGCGCCGCAGAGGACCCGCGCGTATGCGCCATCACCGCCGCCATGGCGGACGGAACGGGACTGGCCCCGTTCCAAAGGGAATTCCCCCGGCGGTTTTTCGACGTTGCAATCGCGGAGGGACACGGCGCGGCCATGGCCGCGGGCCTCGCCTCTCAAGGGATGATCCCCGTGTTTGCGGTGTACTCCTCATTTTTGCAGCGGAGCTACGATATGCTCATCCACGATATTGCGCTTGAGCAGCTCCATGTGGTGCTGGCAGTGGACCGGGCGGGACTGGTGGGTAACGACGGTGAGACTCACCACGGCGTTTTCGACGCGCTGTTCCTGCCTACCGTTCCCGGGATGACGGTTTACTGCCCCGCCAGCTTTGCGGAGCTGCGGCGGATGATGAAAGAAGCAATATTCCAGTGCGGCGGCCCGGTGGCCGTCCGTTATCCAAGAGGCGGCGAGGGCCGCTACCGGGAAGACAGCGGTACGGACGCCGCCGTGCGGCTGCGGGACGGGGAGGACGTGACAATTCTAACTTACGGTGTGTTGATCAATCAGGCATTGGACGCTGCGGAGGAACTGGAAAAGCGTGGCATACATGCGGGAGTCGTAAAGCTGAATCGCATTGCACCCTTGTGCTATGAAGACCTTGCTCCCGTCTTGTCCGGCTGTGGATGCATAACCGCAGTGGAGGATTGCTGCGGCTCCGGCTGTGTGGGGCAGCGAGTGGGGGGTATTCTGGCCGCCCGGGGTGACGCGCCAAAGCAGATGATCTTTAAAAATTTAGGCGGCAGATTTGTCCCGGCGGGGTCCGTTAGGGAGCTGGAACACAGCCTGGGTCTGGACGCTGATGGCATCACAAAATGCATTTTGGAGGAAATCCGGTGAGAATACCGCGCTTTTTCAGTCGGAAGGGCGCAGGGAGGGCATACCATGAGTGAAAAAAAACGGCTGGACGTACTGCTGGTGGAACGCGGTTTGCAGGAGAGCCGGCAGAAGGCGCAGGCTACCATCATGAGCGGCCTGGTGTTTGTAAAGGGCCAGCGGGCGGATAAGCCCGGCACCGCCTATCCTCCCGACGCGGAGATCGAGGTGCGGGGAAACACGCTGGCCTATGTGAGCCGGGGCGGGCTGAAGCTGGAAAAGGCCATGTCGGTCTTTCCCATCGACCTGCACGGCACGGTCTGCGGCGATATCGGAGCCTCCACCGGTGGATTTACCGATTGTATGCTTCAAAACGGCGCGGTGAAAGTCTACGCCGTGGATGTAGGCTATGGACAACTGGCCTGGAAGTTGCGGTCTGACACGCGGGTCATATGTCTGGAACGGACCAATGCCAGGTATCTCACCCACGAACAGGTGCCGGATGAGCTTGATTTTGCCAGCGTGGACGTGAGCTTTATTTCCCTGAAGCTGATTCTGCCTGCCCTTCGGGGGGTACTGAAGCAATCAGGCTGCGCGGTATGTCTGATAAAGCCCCAATTCGAGGCGGGCAGGGAAAAAGTCGGAAAAAAGGGCGTTGTCCGTGATCCGGCGGTCCATCGGGAGGTACTGGAGCACTTTCTGATTCATGCCAGGGAATCTGATTTTACAGTGATTGGCTTGACTTATTCTCCTATTCGCGGCCCTGAGGGTAATATTGAGTATTTGGGATTTTTACAGTGCGGCGCGTCGGAGGAAGAGACCGTCTTTGACCTGCGGGCGCTGGTGGATGAGTCCCATGCGGTTCTGCCGGAGAGGGGAGGCGCGGAAGCATGAAAGAAGTGAAAAAGATCATTCTCTGCCCCAATCCCAGCCGGGACCGTGACATGAGCGCCACAAAGTCCGCCCAGTCCATTCTGCGCAGAAGCGGATTTCGGACCGTGGTGTGTTCCCCCTTCCGGGACCAGCGGGAAGGGACCTTCGCTGACATGGAGGTGCGTTCGCTGACCCAGGAGCTGCGTTCTGCGGACATGCTGATTACCTTCGGCGGGGACGGCACGATTCTGCACTTGGCCAAGCTGGCGGCGCTGAATAGAGTGCCGGTGTTGGGCGTCAACACCGGCAGTCTCGGCTTCATTGCGGAGTTGGAGCTGGGAGAGCTGGAAACTCTGCGGCGGCTGGAAACCTGGGACTTTGAGATGGAGAACCGGATGATGCTGGATGTGTCCGTCCTGCGGGATGGGCGGTCCATTTACACAAATCTGGGCCTGAATGACGCGGTGATCCGGGAAGGCCCCATTTCCCATGTAATTCATTTGCGTATCGAATCCAACGGCCACCATCTGGCGGATATCGCCGGAGACGGCGTCATTGTTGCCACACCCACCGGGTCCACGGCTTACTCCCTCTCCGCTGGAGGGCCTGTGGTGGAGCCGGACGCGGAGGCTATGGTGGTCTGCCCAATTTGTACGCATAATATGCGCTTTTCGTCTTATGTTCTCTCACCTGGGCACACGTTGTCCATTCGTACGGAGCGAAATGGCCGTAAGCCGGTGTATTTGTTCGTGGACGAGAGCCGGGGATTTTCCCTTCATGCGGAGGACGTGGTACAGGTGTGCCGGTCCAAGTACGTGCTGAAACTGGTGCGGCTGACAGAAAAGAGCTTTTGTGAGATTTTTGCAAAAAAAATGCTGCCGGGAGGACAGGAAGATGAAAAATGAGCGGCAAATGTTAATTTTGGAAATTATTGGTCAGGAGAATATCGAGACACAGGAACAGCTTTTGACCCGGCTACAGGAGCGGGGCGTCACCAGCACGCAGGCTACCATTTCCCGGGACATCAAGCAGATGCATCTTATCAAAGAGCCGGTGGGCCGCGGCGTATATAAATATTCTGTATCGGGGAATCGAACCCGGCTGAATTTCGCGGAGAAGCTGCGCACCATCTTTCGGGAAAGCATCACCAGTATCGACAGCGCGCAGAACATTGTGGTGGTGAAAACCATGCCGGGACTGGCCAGCGCCGCCTGCGCCGCGCTGGACGACATGGATCTGAATTATATGATGGGGAGCCTTGCGGGGGACGACACAGCGTTTCTGGTAATGAAGGACACGGCCTCTGCGGAAACCTTCTGTAATGAAATTCAGGAAATGATCAATATGTAAAGGCAGATATTCTTAACAAAAAAGAAAAGGGGAAGGAAGCCATGCTGGAACTGCTGCATATAGAGAATATCGCGGTCATCGAGCAGGCGGACATCCAGTTCCGCCCGGGCTTCAACGCTCTTACCGGCGAGACCGGGGCGGGCAAATCCATCGTGATCGATGCCATGGGAGCTGTGCTGGGGGGCAGGACCTCCCGGGATCTGATACGCACCGGCAGCAAGAAGGCGGTGGTCAGTGCGGAGTTTTCGGGCGTTGCGGAAGGTTTGCCGGGCCTTGCGGAGAGTGGCGCGGAGCCAGATGAGGACGGCCTTTTGATGATCCAGCGTGAGATCGACGCGGACGGCAAAAATCTTTGCCGCATCAACGGCCGGCCGGTCACGGTGTCCCAGCTGCGCGTGCTGGGGGCAAATCTTTTGAATATCCACGGCCAGCACGACGGACAGCAACTTTTGGACGAGGAGCAGCATGGCGCGTATCTCGACCGTTTCGGGCGGCTGGAAGATGCGCTGGGTAAGTACCGAGGGACCTATGAAGCCATGGCGGAACTGCGCCGGAGGATGGATGCCCTCCGAATGGACGAGGAGGAAAAGGCCCGGAAGGTAGATAGCCTTCACTTCCAAATCGAGGAGTTGGAGCGGGCGGAGCTGCACCCAGGCGAGGAGGAGGAGCTGCTGGAGCGGAGAGACCTTCTGCGCAACGGGGAAAAATACCTGTCGGCGGTGAGCGGAGCGGACCGGTGCCTCAACGGGGACGACGAGAACGGCGGCGCAGTATCACTGATTCAGGAGGCGGAAAATGCCCTCGCCCACGTGAAGGGGCGAAACGGGAGACTGGAAGATATCTGGAACAGACTGGAACAGCTTCGCTGTGAAGTTTATGACCTTGCGGAGACGGTTCGGGATATGGCGGGGGAATTTGACTTCTCGCCGGAGGAACTGGACGCGGTGGAGAGCAGATCCGATCAGCTGTACCGCCTAAAGAAAAAGTACGGTTCCACGGTGGAGGATATGCTGGCCTATCTGGATCGCAGCCGCCGGGAGCTGGATGAGATTGAGACGGCGGACGACACCTTGGCCCGGTTGAAGAGCCAGCTTGCCGGGGCTGAGGAATCGGTGAGCGCCGCCGGCGCGGCGCTGACAAAAGCGAGAAAGGCCTCCGCCGGAGATTTGGAGCAGCGAATTTTAATGGAACTACGGGATCTGGACATGGACCGGGTCCGGTTTTCCATTGAATTCACGCCGAAAGAACCGGGGCCGGACGGATGCGATACAATCCGGTTTTTGATGTCCGCCAATGCGGGCGAGGACTTGAAGCCCATCGCCCGGATTGCCTCCGGCGGCGAGCTGGCCCGCATTATGCTGGCGCTGAAAAACGTGCTGGCGGAGCAGGAGCGGGTGGGAACGCTGGTGTTCGATGAGGTGGATACCGGTGTGTCCGGCCGGGCGGCCCAGAAGGTTGCGGAGAAGCTGGCGCAGGTCTCCCGCCATAAACAGGTGTTGTGCGTGACCCATCTTCCGCAGCTGGCGGCCATGGCGGATTCCCACTTTTCCGTGGAAAAAGGAGTTCGTAAGGGAAGAACCTTTACACAGGTGCTTCAACTGGATCGGGAGCAGCGCAAGGCGGAGCTGGCGCGCCTCACCGGCGGCAGCAAGGTGACGGATACACTGCTGCAAAGTGCGGGAGAGCTGCTGGACGAGGCGGAGGCCTATCGCAGAAAACTGTAAGCGGCTTTCTTTCATGGATGGCCTGGGAGTCATTATACTGAAAAAATTAACAAACGTTGTAGAAGTATACAAAGAAATGTGAAATATTGGGACGGATCATAGTCATCTTTTCTTGCTTTGTCAGGAGCGTGGTGCTAAAATACCGATTAGGAGCAAGTTACATACCTATCATAAAAACAAACAGGAAAAGGAGAAAGCAATGAATCGTACATTGATCTGTCAAATTCTCAACCATGAGATGATGCTGGCCACCGGGTGTACAGAGCCGGCGGCGATTGCCTTGACTGCTGCTGTCGCCAGGGGGCATTTGATTGGGGAACCTACCCACGTCAAAGTCCTCGCCAGCGTCAACATCATCAAGAATGCAATGGCTGCCGGCATACCGGGGACGGACTGCACCGGAATGAATTATGCGGCGGCGCTGGGCGCCGTATGCGGCCGGGTGGACCGTCAGTTACAGGTGGTGGACGACGCCACGCAGGAGGACGTGGCGAAGGCTGTTGAGCTGGTGCGGAGCGGCAATGTGGAGATGGATCGTACGCCGGAGCCGGACAAGCTCTATGTCGAGGTAGAACTGACCAACGGGTCACATCAGGCCCGCGCCGTCATTCGTGGGGCCCACACCAACGTCACCTTTGTAGAGGAGGACCACCGGGAACTTAAGACTGCGGCACAGAAGGCCTCCGACGACCCTATTACGCCGCAAGTAATCAGGGAGACGCTGAGTATTCAGACGATTTATGACTTTGTGGAGACGCTGGATCGGGAGACGGATGACCTCCACATGATCGAACAGGCGATTAAGATCAACAGCGAAATTGCAAAAGTGGGAGCCAAGGGCAACTATGGTCTGAATATCGGTCGGCACATCCGCAAGAGTCAGGAATCCGGACTGATGGGCAAGGGCGTGATGCTGGAGGCGGTCGCCGTCACGTCCAGCGCCGCGGACGCCCGCATGGCGGGGGCCAACGCGCCGGTTGTTACCAACTCCGGCTCGGGAAATCAGGGCATCACCGCCACCATGCCCATCGTCTCCGCCGCGCAGTCTTTGGAAATTGACGAGGAGCGGATGTTCAAAGCCGTGACGCTCAGCAATCTGATGGCCATTCATATCCATGCCGACTTCGGCCTGCTCTCCGGTCTCTGCGGGGCCACGATTGCCGCAACCGGCGCGGCCTGCGGTCTGGTGTATTTACAGGGGGGCAGCGTAAAGCAGATTGGATACGCCGTCAACAACATGCTGGGCGATGTGACGGGGATGCTGTGCGACGGGGCAAAGGCCGACTGTGCATTGAAAATCTCTACCTGCGTATTCACCGCGTTCAACTGTGCGGCAATGGCCCTGCGGGATGAAACTGTGAAGTCCACCGACGGCATTGTGGAGCTGGACCCGGAGGTCACCATCGCCAACTTTGTGAAGCTGGGCAACGACGGGTCCCCCAAAATGGACGACCTGGTGCTGGATATGCTGCTGCAAAAGGGAAAGTGAGATTCAGACGCGAAAATAGCCGGCAGGGGGCTGTAGAGGCCCCCTGCTCTTTTGTTTCACACGGCCCAACTGGATTTTCCTTGTATTGAAAGGAAGAAACTGTTATAATACTAGAATTGATCTATTCGACAATGCTTTAAAATAAGGAGACTGCTTTGCTGCATTATATTCAAGCGCTGTTCCAACAGCTTGACCTTTTCTCTGCGCTGGACGCGGTGCTGCGGGTGGTATCCGTTTTGCTGTGTCTGATGGTCCACGAGATCTGCCACGGTCTGGCGGCTCTGTCCCTTGGAGACCCCACTGCCAGGTCCATGCACCGGCTTTCCCTGAACCCCCTGCGGCACATCGACTGGCTGGGCCTTTTGATGATGTTTGCGGTGGGGTTCGGCTGGGCAAAACCCGTACCGGTGGACCCACGGTACTTCAAGGACCCCAAGAAGGGGATGGCGCTGACGGCACTGGCGGGGCCAGTCTCCAATTTTATGCTGGCGTTTTCTCTGATTCTGCTCAGCAAGGGAATTTACCTCTATGCGGGTTACTCCGCGGTGTGGAACGGAATTTTCAACTTTCTGCTCTCCACAGCCATTCTCTCTATCGGCCTGGGCCTTTTCAACCTGATTCCCATTCCGCCGCTGGACGGATCCAAGGTGCTGGGGGCGCTGTTGCCAGACCGGACGTATTTCAAACTGATGCGCTACGAGCGGTACGGAATGTTGCTGCTCATCCTGCTCTTTTTTACCAATGTGGGCGGCGGATTCATCAGCCGCGCCATCACCGCGGTATATACCGCTATGGTAAACCTGCTCTATTGAGGTGAATGCTTTTTGGATAGTCCCGTATTTAAACTGGAAAAAGTAGTCCGCAACAAGTCCCAGGAGGAGATGCAGGACTTTGAAGGGCCGCTGGACCTCATTTTGTTTTTGCTGAGCAAGAACAAAATGGAGATTCAGGATATCGCAATTGCCCTGATCTGCGACCAGTACCTTCAATGGCTGGAGGCGCGCAAGAAGATGGATTTGGAGGTGGCCAGCGAATTTATCGCCATGGCGTCCCACCTGATCTATCTCAAAACGCGGATGCTTCTGTCCATCGAGGACGAGGAGGCCAAGGGCGAAATGGACGCCCTGATCCAGTCCCTGGAGGAGCGCCGCCGCAGCGAGAGCTACGGCGTAGTGAAGGCCGCGGCCAAGAGGCTGGAACCCATGGGGGAGTTTGGCCGCAGCATCGTCACCCGCCCGCCGGAGCCGATGGAGCCGGGGAAAATCTATGAATACAATCAGGACCCCGGCGATCTGATTCTGGCCATGTCGGATATCCGGGACCGGGCGGAGCGGATGCTGCCACTGCCCAGAACGGCCTTTGCCGACATCGTGCGGCACGAGCCCTACCCCGTGGAGAGCAAGGCAAGGGAAATCGTCCAGCGGCTGAAAATCGGCGGAATTACCCGGTTTTTGCTGCTGTTCAAGGGGAACCGGTCCCGCAGCGAGGTGGTCGCAACATTTTTGGCCGTACTGGAGCTGTGCCGCGCCCACATTATCCGTCTGGCGGGGTCCGAGACGGACTGCACCGTGAAGCAGGAGCAGGAGCTTCCGGAAAATCTGACGCTGTAAGGATGGAAAGTATGGACATGAAGGAGATCGAGTCCGCCGCAGAGGGCATCCTTTTCGCCTCCGGCGAGCCGATCCACATCGAGCGTATCTGCATCGCGCTGGAAATTGACCGTCCGGCGGCGGAGCGGGTGCTGCAAAATCTGATGGACCACTACGCCTATGACCGCCGGGGTGTCCGGCTGCTCCACGTGGAGGATACGTGGCAGCTGTGCTCCGCGCCGGACTATGCGGACGTCATCCGCAGGGCCTTTGAAATTAGAAAACCCGCCAAGCTCAGTCAGCCCGCGCTGGAGGTGCTGACCATTATTGCGTATTACCAGCCCGTCACCCGTGCCTATGTAGACCAAATCCGGGGCGTGGACAGCTCCTATACCGTGGGGCTGCTGCTGGATCGAAAACTGATTGAGGAGTGCGGGCGGCTGCAGGTGCCGGGTCGGCCCCGACTATATCGGACCACAAAAAATTTTCTCCGCGCGTTTCATCTCCACTCGCTGGAGGATTTGCCGGAGCTTCCGGATTTTGGAAGCGCGGGCCAGATGCGCCTGGGGGACAACGGGGAGATTGTCGGCCCGGACGGTGAGCCCCACCAGGCCGCGGAGTCCGGAGAGCCGGAAAACGGCGAATAAATCCCGCGTCGAGGGAAAGCTATGGAAGGAGGAATGCACCTTTGCTCTGGCTGAAGATTTTGGCGGGCATTGCGGTTTTATTCATCCTGTTCTGCCTGACGCGGCTGGGAGTTCGCGTCGAGTTCGGCGACACCGTGTCGGCGGATGTGACCTTTGGGTTCCTGCGCTTCCGGGTGGCTCCCTCGAGGGCCAAAAAGGAAAAACAAAAAAAGAAAGAAAAGAAAAGAGAACCGAAGGACCTGACGAAGACGCTGAAAAAAATCCCGAAGCCTACGAAAGAGGACTTGAAGACCGCATATCAAATGTTCTGGCCTGCCTCGAAAAGAGCGCTGCGCCGGTTCGGCCGCGGCATTCGCGTCCGCCCGCTTTCGCTGTCGCTGGTCCTCGCCGGGAAGAATGACCCCGCCGGAGCGGCGGAGGCCTACGGCGACATCTGCGCCGTGATGTGGGCGGTGATGCCGCCGCTGGAGCAGTTGATTACTATTCCGAAGCCGTCCCTCCATGTGGGCGTGGATTACGATGCGGAAGTTCTCCGCGTCCGGGGACAGGTGGGCGTTTCCATGCGGGTCGGAACGCTTCTGGCCATCGGCTTTGGTCTTCTGCTCCCCGGCATCCGCTGGTTCATAAAATTTCAAAAGGCCCATAATCAGGAAAAACCGCAGCCGGATAAAAAGGCGGAGACACCGCCGGCCGCCGCGTAGAAAGGAAATTGCTATGGATAACAATGTTCAAAAAAGCCACCCGCTGGACGACCTGATGCGTTCCACTATGGAGAAAATTCACGAGATGGTGGATACCAATACCATCGTGGGCCAGCCCATCACTACGCCGGACGGAGTGACGCTCATTCCCATCTCCAAGGTTAGCTTCGGCTTTGCCAGCGGCGGCGGGGATTACGGCAACACTCAGCCCCAGAATTTCGGTGGAGGCAACGGCGCGGGCGTGAAGATCGACCCTGTGGCGTTTCTGGTCATCAAGGACGGGACGACGCGAGTTCTGCCGGTTTCAGTGCCACCGGTGTCCACTGTGGACCGGGTGGTTGAAATGGTCCCGGATATTCTGGATAAAGTGGAAAAATATTTCGACAAAAAGCAGGAAAAAGAGGACTTCTAAGAGGGGTATACTAAGGTCACCTAAGTGGAAAGGTGATCGTAGATGGAAACTCGCTTCAAAAGATTCCTGACGTTGCTTTGCGCTATTTTAATACTGTACAGTGTTTTCCCCTGCCGGGTGTGTGCCATCAGTACTTCCGCCACATCCGCCGTGCTGATGGATGTGGATTCCGGGCGGGTGCTGTACGCCCAGAACGAAAACGCCAAAATGCTGATTGCCAGCACCACGAAGATCATGACCGCGCTGGTGGCTCTGGAAAACGGGGACTTAAACAGCACCGTAAAGGTCACGGCGGAGGCCGCGAACACGGAGGGCTCCTCCATGTATCTGAAGACCGGGGAGAAGCTGACGCTGGAGACCTTGCTGTATGGGCTGATGCTCTGCTCCGGAAATGATGCGGCGGTGGCCGTGGCCCAGGGTGTGGCAGGCAGTACGGACAAGTTCGTGAAGCTGATGAATCAAAAGGCGAAGGAGCTGGGTATGACGCATACCTCCTTTGCAAACCCCAATGGTCTGGACGATGAAAAGCATTACTCCACCGCCAAGGACATGGCGGTTTTGGCTTGCGCCGCCATGAATAATGAGACGTTTGCCCGTATTGTATCCACCCGTACCGTCACCGTGGGTGGGCGGACGCTGACCAACCACAACAAGCTGCTCTCTTATGTGGATGGCTGCATTGGGCTGAAGACCGGCTATACGAAGGCGGCGGGCCGCACGCTGGTCTCCTGCGCGCAGCGGAACGGGCAGCGGTTGGTGGCGGTGACCTTACAGGACGGTAACGACTGGGCGGATCACGCCGCACTGTATGACTACGGTTTTTCTGCCTATCCCGCTCAGCGGGCCATGACCATCGGTGAGGCGGTGGGGACGCTGGCAGTGACTGGCGGATTGAGTTCCTCGGTTCCGCTGGTGGCGGCGAACAGCTTTTCCTGGCCGCTGGCGCAAGGGGAAAAACTGGAGGTTCGATTCGAACTGCCGGAGAGCCTTCGGGCCCCGGTGGCGGCGGGAACTTCGGCGGGACAAGCAGTTTTCAGCCTGAGCGGCAAAGAAGTCGGGCGGGTGGAATTACTGTGCGGCAGCGATACGCTGCTGGCGATTCAGCCCCCCACAAGCCTTCTTCGCCGCCTCCGTATACTGATGCAGGGAGGATAAACGAGGGTTAAGGCACATTTGCGAATTATGCGGTACTGCCTTAATTTGGGTGGGGCGCAAGCCCGTCTAAAAAGAGATTAAATACTCAGCATTTGCTTGCAGAGCAAGCAAATGCTGGATATGCAGCGATGTGTCGGCAGGAAATACGGCATTTTTCGGGTTATCAAAAAGTCTCCGACCTTTTCGATAATCTGAAGCCGCGCAGAGCGCGGCTTTTCTGATTTTTATGGAGTACCGGGAGGAGAGAGCGCCATGGAAGAACGCCTGCAAAAGCTTTTGTCTGCCGCGGGGCTTTGTTCCCGCCGGACGGCGGAGGGTTGGCTTTCCGCCGGCCGGGTGACGGTCAACGGCCGTACCGTCCGGGTTGGAGACAGAGCCGACCCAGATATGGACGATGTGCGGGTGGACGGCGTGCCGATTCGGGGGAAGGAGAACAAAACCTATATTTTGTTGAATAAGCCCCGGGGATACGTGACAACTCTTTCCGACGAGATGGGCCGTCCCACAGTAGCGGAGCTGGTGCGGGACGTGGGGACGCGGGTATTTCCGGTGGGGCGGCTGGATATGGACTCGGAGGGGCTGCTCCTGATGACCAATGACGGGGAGCTGATGCAGCGGCTGCTCCATCCAAGCTTTCAGGTTGATAAAATTTATCAGGTGGACGTATCCGGTTTCAGGACGTGTTCTGCTGTAAGGCTATCTTCAATTACAGATATTGACGGGGAAACGATTTGCCCGGCGACGGTAAAGGTACTCTTTCAAAATGGAAACCATGCGCGGCTGTCCGTTGTCATCCACGAGGGGAAGAACCGCCAAATCCGGCGTATGTGCGCAAAATGCGGCCTGACGGTTCATCGCCTGCGGCGGGTACGGGAACATACGCTGGAGTTGGGAAATCTTCCGGAAGGCAGATGGCGCCACTTGACGCAGGCGGAGACCGCCGCGCTGCTGGGAGAGTGAATGTACATCAGCGGTACGTTCGCGTTTTTGCCTGGTTGAAAATTGCAGGATTTTCAAAAATCCTGCAATTTTTATGCTGTGTGCAGAATTGAAAATCCATTGAAAACGCAGAAATTTTTGATAATACAATACTGCTTGCATCATCACGTCAGCAAAAACGCATGTTCGTATTGAAAAATGCAGGAAATGTGATACACTATTCATTAAAGTGAGCGCTCAGTGCGCTGAAACGGAAGAGCAACGGAGGAAAAGAATCGTGGCTAAAGGAATTTTATATACCTTGGAAAGCGGCATGAGCGGCTTTTCCAAGGGACAAAAGCGCATTGCCTCCTATATTATGGAGAACTATGACAAAGCTGCATTTATGACGGCCAGTAAACTGGGTGGACTGTCGGGTGTCAGCGAATCCACGGTGGTCCGCTTTGCCTATGAACTGGGCTTCGAGGGATATCCCGCCATGCAGCGGGCGCTGCAGGAGATGATCCGCAGCCGCCTGACTTCCACTCAGCGGATTAAGGCAGCCGACAGCATGTTGAGCGGACAGGATGTGCTGTCCTCCGTGATGCGGTCCGACTTCGACAAGCTTCGGCTGGTGGCGGACAAGGCCGACCGGAAGGATTTTGACCGTGTGGTGGACGAGCTGGTGCGGGCGCATCACATCTATATACTGGGTGTGCGGTCATCCTCCTTTGTGGCGGGGTATCTGAATTTTTACATGCATTTGCTCCTGGAAAACGTAACGCTGGTACAGTCCAATGCGGCGGGTGAGATTTTCGAGCAGATGTTCCGCATCGGCCCCGGTGATGTGATGATTGCCATCAGCTTTCCCCGGTATTCCAAGGTCACCATCAACACGGCGAAATTTGCCAAGGACCGTGGCGCGACGATTCTGGCGATCACGGACAACGAGCTGTCCCCTCTGGGGCAGATGTCCAGTGCGTCGGTGCTGGCGCCCAGCGAGATGATCTCCTTTGTGGACTCCATGGTGGCTCCGATGTCCATGGTAAACGCCCTACTGGTCTCTCTGGGGTTCCGGCTGGGGAAGGACGTGTCCACTACGTTCTCCGAGTTGGAGGATATCTGGGACGCCTACGGCGTGTTTGGAAAGTCGGACGATGAGTAAAAAGGTTTTGGTGGTCGGCGGCGGAGCCGCCGGCATGATGGCCGCGATCTCGGCGGCGGAGCGGGGCGCGACCGTGACGCTGCTGGAGCCCAACGAGCGTCTGGGTAAAAAGCTGAATATCACCGGCAAGGGCCGGTGCAACGTAACCAACGACTCTGGGGTGGAGGAGCTGCTTGCCAACGTCCCCCACAACGGGAAATTTCTGTACAGCGCTTTTTCCCGGTTCGACGGTCGGGACGCCATGGCGTTTTTCGAGGAGTTGGGCGTGCCGCTGAAGGTGGAGCGGGGAAAGCGGGTATTTCCCGTGTCCGACCGAGCTTTTGACATCAGCGGCGCGCTGGAACGGCGGCTGAAAAAGCTGAACGTCTCCATGCTGCGCAGGCGGGCGGTGGGATTATCGACGGAAAACGGCGCAGTCCGGGGCGCGGAGACGGAGCAGGGTACGCTTTCCGTCGACGCGGTAATTCTGGCCACCGGCGGCGTGTCCTACCCCGCCACCGGCTCAACCGGGGACGGCCACCGGCTTGCGGCGGAGGCGGGCCACACAGTCACGCCCCTTCGGGGTTCTCTGGTTCCCTTGCAGGAGGAGGGCGGCGTCTGCGCGGAATTACAGGGGTTATCGCTGCGGAATGTGGGGCTGGCAGTTTTTGAAAACGACCGAAAAATTGAAGCGGATTTTGGCGAACTGCTGTTCACCCATTTTGGCGTCAGCGGCCCGTTGGTGCTGTCTGCCTCCGCCCACATGCGACATTTTGAGAAGAAGGCGTACCGGCTTGAGATCGATCTGAAACCGGCGCTGGATGAGGGACAATTAGACAGGCGTCTGCTGGCGGACTTTGAAAAATATGCCAACAGCGATTTTTGCAATGCGCTGGACGATTTGCTGCCCCAGAAGCTGATTCCGGTCATGGTGGAGCGCTGCGGGATTCCTCCCCACCAGAAGGTCCACGATGTCACACGGGAGCAGCGGCAGGGCCTTTTGCGCCTTTTGAAGCATTTTTCAATTGCCATCGCCGCGTCCTGCCCGGCGGAGGACGCCATCGTCACCTCCGGCGGCGTGAAGGTGTCGGAGATTAACCCGCATACAATGGAATCAAGGATTTTAAAGGGCTTGTACTTTGCGGGCGAACTGATCGACGTGGACGCCTATACCGGCGGGTTCAACCTGCAAATCGCCTGGGCCACCGGGCGTGCCGCCGGATTTGCGGCGGCGGAAACCAAGGAGTAAGGAGCATCCCAATGAAAAACGTGAGCATCGCCATCGACGGACCCTCTGGCGCGGGAAAAAGCACCTTGGCCCGGGCGCTGGCGAAGAAAAAAGGATATCTGTACGTGGACACCGGCGCCATCTACCGCACGCTGGGCTGTTATGTCCGGCGCAGGGGAGCGGACCCGAAGGACGAGGCGGCGGTGATGCGGCTGCTGCGGCCGGCGAAGGTGGAGTTGCGCTATGGCGACGACGGGCTGCAGCGTATGTTCCTGAACGGGGAGGACGTGTCAGAGGAGATCCGCCTGCCAGAGGTCTCCAGATATGCCTCCGGCGTCTCCGCCCATCCCGGCGTCCGGGCGTACCTGCTGGATATGCAGAGGGATCTTGCCCGAAAATACAGCGTGGTGATGGACGGACGGGATATCGGCACGGTGGTCCTACCCGACGCGGACGTGAAGATATTTCTCACCGCTTCGGCGGAGGCCCGGGCAGAGCGCCGATGTCTGGAACTTCAAAAGCGGGGTACGCCGGAGCCGTTGGATCAGGTGCTCAGCGAGATTGTTCAGCGGGACTGGGATGACACCCATCGCGCGGCCGCGCCTTTGCGGCAGGCGGAGGACGCCGTCGTGGTAGATACCACGAAGCTGAATTTCCAGGAGAGTCTGACCGCGCTTTTACGGGCGGTTGGGGAGGAAACGGAATGAAGCCGCTGAATCGCTTTTTTGTGTGCATCTATTATCTGGTGGGATTTATTGCAGGAATTCTCCACCCGGTCTCCGTAGAGGGGCTGGACCGCCTTCCCTCCGGTGGCGCGCTCCTTTGTCCCAATCACTCCAGCGACTGGGACCCGGTGTTGGTGGCGCTGAAGCTGCCGGTCAATTACCGGCTGCGCATCATGGCGAAGGAGGAGCTGTTCCGCAATCCGGTTGTGGGCTGGATTCTGCGCAAGGTGGGCGCGTTTCCCGTCAGCCGGGGCAGCAACGATATACAATCCGTCAAGACCGCCATGCAGGCCATTAAATCCGGAGACAATCTGCTGATGTTTCCGGAGGGCACTACCATCCATAACGGTGTGGGCTATGCCGACGGCCTGCCCGCTCACGCCCACGGCGGCGTCGCCATGATCGGTATCCGCACCGGGGCCACTCTGGTACCGGTGTTTGTGGACGGTAAAAAAAGGCTGTTTCACAGGACACGCATTATTTTCGGCGAGCCTTACCAGCCTAAGATCACCGGACGGCACGGCACTGCGGAGGAGGTTCAACGGGCTGCCGACGGCGTTCTGGCAGCGGCCTATGCCCTGGGGGGGCAGGCCGTGGGGGGAAAGCCGCTATGCGAGTGATTCTGGCCGAAAGCGCCGGCTTTTGCTACGGTGTGGAACGGGCGGTGGAGTTGGCAAAGAAAACCGCCGTCGAGAGCGGCGGATGCGTCATGCTGGGGGACCTGATCCACAACGCCCATGTGATTGCGGAGCTGGAGGCCCTGGGTGTGCGGAAGGTCAACGCGCCGGAGGACGTGATGGATGGGGAGACTGTGGTGCTCCGCTCCCACGGGGAGCGAAGGGAGGTGCTGGAGGCGCTGAAAAAGCGCAATATCCGCTGGGTCAGTGCCGCCTGCCCCAATGTACAGCGCATACAAACCCTTGCGGCGCAGGCGGAAGAAGCGGGTCGTCAGGTTATTATTATCGGGGAGACGCACCACCCCGAAATCCTTGGTATAGCCAGCTATTGCTCTCATCCGATGATTTTCGGCGGACCGGCGGAGGTCTGGGCATGGCTTAAGGAGGAACCCGGAAGGCGGAACACACCTGTTACAGTGGTGGCGCAGACCACCTGTATTCGTAAACTTTTTGAAACTTCTGCAAAAATATTAAAAAAAGAGTGTACAAACGCGAAAATATTTGATACAATATGCAATGCTACGCATAGGCGTCAATCCGAGGCGGCGGATATTGCCGAACGGGTGGACGTGATGGTGGTGGTGGGAGACCGCAGAAGTGCAAACACCAAACATTTGACGGAAATTTGTATTGAGAGATGCCCGTGCGTCCTTCAAATTGAAAGGTCGGACGAGCTCTCGCCGGATTTTTTCAATGGTTGCTCTGTTGCAGGTTTGACGGCCGGCGCCTCCACGCCCGCGGGCATCATTAAGGAGGTATATGCAACGATGAGTGAAGAAATCAAGACCGCCGAAGGCGGAGAGGAGTCCTTCGAAGAACTGCTGAATCAATCTTTTAAGACTTTAAATACAGGGGAAAAGGTAACCGGCATCGTCACGGCCATCGGTCCGACGGAGGTTCAGGTGGACGTGGGTGCGAAGCAGGCTGCGTACATTAAGGCCAGTGAGCTGAGCAACGATCCCAACGTCAAACCCGAGGATATTCTGAAGGTCGGCGACGAGATTGAGGCCTATATCGTCCGCGTCAACGACGTGGAGGGTTACGCGGAGCTTTCCAAAAAGCGCCTGGATGCCGTCAAGGTCTGGGAGAATATTGAGCAGGCCGTCGAGGACAAGACCGTCATGGAAGGAAACGTCACCGAGGTCAACAAGGGCGGTATCGTGGTATCCGTCAAGGGCGTGCGCGTGTTCGTGCCCGCTTCTCAGAGCGGTATGCCCCGGGGCGCCAATCTGGAGACTATGGTGAAGTCCAACGTTCAGCTGCGCATCACCGAGGTCAACCGTGCCCGCCGCCGTGTGGTGGGTTCTATTCGTTCCGTGCTGGATGAGGCCCGCAAGGCCGCTCAGGAGGAAGTCTGGAACAACATCGAGGTCGGAAAGCGCTATACCGGTACCGTGAAGTCCATGACCGCATATGGCGTGTTTGTGGACATCGGCGGTGTGGACGGTATGGTACATATCTCCGAACTGAGTTGGAGCCGCATCAAGACCCCCTCCGAGGTCTGCAAGGTGGGCGATACTCTGGAGGTATATGTCATTTCCTTCGATCCCGAAAAGCACAAGATCTCTCTGGGCGTGAAGGACCGCAGCATCAACCCCTGGGACGTGTTCATGGGCAAGTATCAGGTGGGCGACGTGGCAAAGGTCCGTATTGTCAAGTTGATGACTTTCGGTGCATTTGCCGAGGTTGTCCCCGGTGTAGACGGCTTGATCCACATCTCCCAGATCGCCGACCGGCGTATTGAAAAGCCCGGTGATGTGCTGAGCGAGGGTCAGGAAGTGGATGCCGAGATTATCGCTGTGGATGAGGAGAAGAAGAAGATCTCCCTGTCTATCCGTGCCCTGCTGACGCCGGCTGCTGAAGAGGGCGCTTCTTCCGAGGATGCTCCGGAAGACGCTGAGTAAGCGGATTTCCGCTGTTTGAATACGCGACTGAGCGCTGAAAATGCGGAAGCATTTTCAGCGCTTTTTTCCACTCCTGTTTTTGTCTGATTTTGTGGTGAAAGGCCGCAAAAATACATTCAGCATATTGCCGAAAATTTTTTTAATATGCAGCAGGAACGGGAAAAAAGTGGGGCCTTTTCGATGTGCTTTGGCCCTCTTTCCCAGTGAGATCAAGGGGATAGCGTTTTTTTCCTCTTCCTTGGTGAGGTTTTACGTTGTCAGACAACGTATGGTGAAAAATGACCGCAAATTTCACAAATCCGATTGCATTTCAGCAATGAATATGTTATTATAATGAATATGTTATTATATTGACAATCTTTGAGACCACATACTGGTATCTACGAAAAAACGGGGAGGAATTTTTCATGAGCTATCAGGAACTATACAAACAGAAGCTGACCACGGCGGATGAGGCCGTCAAGGTCGTCAAGTCCGGCGACTGGGTTGATTACGGCTGGTGCGTTGGTACTCCGGACGTACTGGACAAAGCGCTTGCAAAGCGCGCGGGCGAACTGACCGACGTGAATATCCGCGGCGGTATTCTCACTCACCGTCCTGCCATTGCGGACGTGCCGGATGCGCCGAAGCATTTTACATGGAATTCCTGGCATATGGGCGGTGTGGAACGGAAGATGATTAAAGAGGGAATGGCGTACTACAGCCCCATGCGGTACTCCGAGCTTCCCCGGTTCTATCGCGAGAACCTTCCTCCCGTGGACGTCCTGATGATTCAGGTCACTCCCATGGATTCCCACGGCTGGTTCAACTTCGGCCCCAACGGCACGCATCTGAAGGCCGCCTGCGAGCGCAGCAAGTGCATTATTCTGGAAGTGAACACCGCGATGCCCTACTGCCACGGCGGATTTGAAAACCGCATCCACATCGACGATGTGGACATGATTGTCGAAGGTGACAATAAGCCGATGGACGAGCTTGGTGGCTCCGGAGAGCCCAGTGATACGGACCTCGCAGTGGCTCGTCTGGTCATGGAGGAAATTTCCAACGGCGCCTGCCTGCAGCTTGGCATCGGTTCCATGCCCAGTGCCGTTGGCAAGCTGATCGCCGAGTCCGATCTAAAGGATCTGGGCGTACATAGCGAGATGTATGTGGATGCCTTTGTGGACATGTCCAGGGCTGGAAAGATCACCGGCGCCAACAAGCCCTTCGACAAGGGCCGCCAGACCTATGCGTTTGCCGCCGGTACCCGGCAGCTCTATGAATTCCTCGACAACAACCCGGAGTGCATGGTTGCACCCGTGGATTATGTCAACGATATAACCCGCGTTTCTCAGATTCCCAACTTTATCTCCATCAACGGTGCGGTGGATGTTGACCTGTACGGGCAGGTATCCTCCGAATCCTCCGGCATCAACCACATCTCCGGCGCGGGTGGGCAGATGGACTTTGTCATGGGCGCCTATCTTTCCAAGGGCGGAAAAAGCTTTATCTGCTGCTCCTCCGTATTCAAGGACAAGAAGACCGGTGAGTTGAAGTCCCGCATTCGTCCCACTCTGCTGGAGGGTTCCATTGTCACTGCTACCCGGGCCAATCTTCACTATCTGGTGACAGAGTACGGCAAGGTCAACGTCAAGGGCATGTCCACCTGGCAGCGGGCGGAGTCCATCATCAATATCGCGCATCCCCAGTTCCGCGAGGAGCTCATTGCCGAGGCGGAGAAAATGCACATCTGGCGCGAGTCCAATAAAAAATAAGCTTGGTTTTTCCCAAAGCCGTCTTTCACGTTTGCGTGAAAGACGGCTTTTTCTTTCTGCGTAACATTTTTTGCGAATTACTTGTAAAATTAATGAAAATGTGCTATAATCTATTTATATTTTTATGCTTTAATCGTTGCGGGGAGATAGGCGGGATGGAAAGGAGTCTGAAATGTTCAGTGTCGGTGATATGGTAGTCCATCCCATGCACGGCGCCGGAGTAATCGACAGCATTGTAAATGAGAAGATCGGCGATACGTCTCAGGATTACTATGTCTTCAAGATACTGGTGGGAGGCCTCCTGCTGAAAATCCCCACAGCCAACAGCGATGTCATCGGCCTGCGCCCCGTGTCTGATCGGGAGACGGTGGAGGACATGTTCAAAGCGCTCCCCACCATGGAGATCGACGAGAGCACCAACTGGAACAAACGCTACCGAGATAATCTCCAGCGGCTGAAAAGCGGGGACCTCTATGAACTGGCCCGGGTAGTCAAGAGCCTGACCCAGCGGGACAGGGAGCGGGGACTTTCCACCGGAGAGCGGAAGATGCTCCACAATGCCAAGCAGATCCTGATCTCCGAAATCGTGCTCACCGGCATCGGAAACTACGAACAGGTGGAACAGCGGTTGGACGGAGCCATGGAAGTATAAACGCAGACCGGGTATATACCGGTATAGGGAAAGGGGACCGGCATGGGCCGTTTCTTTCATCGTTTCAGGGACGCGCAGCGTCCTTTCTGTACGGCGATTGTGGCCGCCGCAGGAAGTTCCACCCGAATGGGAGAGGGCGTCAATAAGCTGCTGGAGCCGCTGGACGGCATCCCCGTTCTGGCACGGACCCTGCAGGCTTTGCAGCGGGCGCAGAGGGTAGACGCCATTATCATCGCGGCGCGGGAAGCGGATATCCTTCCATTTTCCGAGCTGTGCCGTACATATGAAATTTTCAAATGCGCAAAAGTAATCCGGGGCGGCGAGACCCGGGAGCACTCTGTTCTTCTGGCGGCGCTGGAGGCCGACGGGAAAACGGAACTTCTTGCAGTCCAGGACGGCGCGCGCCCGTTGGTGACGCCGGAGCTGATCGACGGCGTGGTTGAAAAAGCGGCCCGATGCGATGCTGCCGCCCCGGCGATCCCCGTGAAGGACACCGTGAAGACCATCCGGGACGGGCAGGTTGTGGAAACTCTGGACCGCAGTACGCTGATGGCGGTGCAGACGCCCCAAGTGTTCGAGGCGAACCTTCTGAAGGCGGCGCTTCAGTCTGCGCTGGAATCCGGCGCGGCGCTGACGGACGACTGTTCCGCTGTGGAGCGGCTGGGAAAGGCCGTATACCTGATCGAGGGGGATGAGGAGAACCTGAAGATCACCATGCCGCTGGACTTCATCGTGGCGCAGGCAATTCTGGATGCAAGAGAGGGCCGGATATGACGAAGCTGCGAATCGGTCAGGGCTACGATGTCCACCGTCTGGCGGGGGGGCGAAAGCTGATCTTAGGTGGTGTGGAGATTCCATGGGAAAAGGGACTGCTGGGCCACTCCGACGCCGACGTGCTGACCCACGCGGTGATGGACGCCCTCTCCGGCGCGGCAAAGCTGGGGGATATCGGCAAGTTGTTTCCAGACACCGACCCGCAGTATGCCGGAGCGGACAGTATTGGGCTTTTGCGGCAGGTGGCGGCTCTTTTGGAGGAGCGGGGCTACACGGTGGTCAATGTGGACGCCGCACTGATCGCCCAAAGGCCGAAGATCGCACCGTACCGGGAGCGGATGGAGGAAAATCTGGCCTCCGCGCTGGGTGTGGACCGGGATCAGGTGAATGTGAAAGCCACCACGGAAGAGGGCCTTGGCTTTACCGGGGACGGTTCCGGCATGGCGGCACAGGCCGTGGCTCTGCTGGAAAAGAAATAGGCTTTTTTGCGGGAGGTCCGTCCAAAGGGATGGGCCTCCCGCTTATCTTCCCCAATAGCCTGACGGAGTCCGGACCCGTTGCGGGCCATAGTTTTCTTAAGGCTCTCCTGTTTTCACGCCTTTTAAAGCTCCGCATAAGATGTTGGGAGAGGAGGAGTGTCCGTGGAACGATACTGGATCATCGCCCGCTCTGTGACCTATGCCCAACGAATGGAAAAAGCGCTGACGGCAGCGGGTATCCGGACGCGCATCTTCCGCGCGCCCCGGGAACTGAGTAACCTGGGCTGCGCGTATGCTGTGGAGCTGACCGACGGGGTACCGCACCCCGCGCTGGCCATTCTTCGCAACGCGGGACTTTGGCCTGTAAAAATATATTTGCTTCAAAAGGGAAATTACGTGGAACTTTCCCTGTAAACCACGCCCGGCGGCAAAGCCGCCGGGCTTTGAAAAACGTCGGGACGCGGAGCTACGGTCTCGGCATTGGAATCTTTTAAGGAGGTTGACCATGATCTATTTCGACAGCGCGGCCACCAGCTTCCAAAAGCCGGAGACGGTGTGCAACGCAATGGAAACAGCCTTGCGGGAGATGAGCTCTCCCGGACGGGGCGGATATCCGGAGGCCATGCAGGCGGCGGAGACCCTGCTTTCCTGCCGCACGGAGCTGGCTGAACTCTTCCATGTACCTGAGCCGGAGCAGGTCGTGTTTACCATGAATGCCACCCACGGATTAAATATCGCCATCAAAAGTCTCATCCCCTACGGCGGTAAGGTCGTAATCTCCGGGTACGAGCACAACGCCGTCACCCGGCCTCTGGCGGCGCTGGCGGCGGACATCCGCGTGGCAGGCGCCCCGCTGTTCCGACCGGATCTGGTGACGGAGGCCTTTGAAAAGGCCATCACCCCGGATGTGGACGCGGTGATCTGCAACCACGTGTCCAACGTCTTTGGAGCCGTGCAGCCGGTGGAGGCCGTTGCAGCCATCTGCCGGGAAAAGGGCGTGCCCTTCATTATTGATGCATCCCAGTCCGCCGGGGTCCTTCCGTTGGACATGACGGCGCTGGGGGCAACGTTCATCGCCATGCCCGGCCATAAGGGGCTGTACGGGCCGCAGGGTACCGGCGTTCTGCTCTGCTGCGAAAAAGCGGAGACAAGTCCGCTGATGGAGGGCGGCACCGGCAGCGTATCCATTCAGCAGGAAATGCCGGAATTTCTGCCGGACCGGCTGGAGGCCGGTACACACAACGTGCCGGGAATCGCAGGGCTTCTGGCGGGCGTTCGCTTTGTTCGCGGGATGGGAGAGGACGCCATTTGTCTCCATGAGCGGAAACTGGCCCAGATGGCGTCGGAGGGGCTGCGGGAGCTTCCCGGTGTCAGTGTCTGCGCAAGGCGCGACCTGTTTGACCAGACCGGTGTTCTTAGCTTCGTCCCTCAGGGACTGGACTCGGAGCTGGTAGGCAACGCTCTGGCGGACGCAGGCTTCGCGGTCCGTGCGGGAATGCACTGCGCGCCTCTGGCCCACCGCACTGCCGGAACCATAGACAGCGGCACTGTCCGTCTCAGTTTCTCCGTATTCAACAACGAAGAAGAGGTGAATCATTTGCTGGAGACCCTGCCGGAAATTCTGAAGCAGCTTTCCAACTGATTCTTGAAATGCCGCCCGCGCCCGATTTTCAGGGCGCGGGCGGCAAAACCGCGTTTGGGAGAAAAAAATTGAAAAGCAGTGAACATACTATGAATTTTGGCGTTGTTTACCTTGCAATCTCCCTCTATTTTTTATATAATATAAGCATTCTTGTAATTTGGGCGTTCCCCTGTGCTTTGCGGCCTCACCGCCGCCGGGATGCCGCCCCGACCCGGGAAGGAGGCTGATGCAACTATGAGCGCAAGACTCTCGGTCCTGCTGGGCGTGATCGTCCGGTACCTGATGACGATTGAGATCACAGATATTCTGGATATCCTGCTCATGGCCATCGTCTTATATAAGCTGTTGGACTTTGTCAAAACCTCACGGGTGGCAAACCTTCTCAAAGGCGTGCTGATCTTTCTGGCGGTGCTGTGGCTGTCCTCCATCTTCCATCTCAACGGCATCAGCTATATCATGAGCCGCATGGTGGAATGGGGCGTTTTGGCCCTCATCATCCTCTTCCAGCCGGAAATTCGCCGGGTGCTGGAGCAGGTGGGCAGCCGCCGTCTGGCTCTTTTCTTCACGAAGGGGGAGACGGAGAGTACGCTGGAACGTATGATCGGACAGACCGTTCTGGCCTGCACAGAGATGTCCAAGTCCCGCACTGGCGCACTGATCGTGTTTGAGCGGGAGATCATGCTGGACGATATGGTCCGCAGCGGCACGATTCTGAACGCGGACGTGTCCAACGAACTTTTGAAAAACATCTTTTTCGTAAAAGCTCCCATGCACGACGGAGCGGTCATCGTCCGCAAGGGCCGGGTTCTGGGCGCCGGGTGTATGCTTCCCCTTAGTAAAAACGTAAATCTCTCAAGAGATCTCGGAATGCGCCATCGGGCCGGTATCGGTATGAGTGAGAACTCCGATGCCGTGGTGGTGATTGTCTCCGAGGAGACTGGGTCCATCTCCGTGGCCATTGGCGGGATGCTGAAGCGGCATCTGATGCCGGAGACGCTGGAAAACCTCCTGCGCAATGAGCTGCTGCCTCAGGAGAAGGAGCCGTCGGATCGGAAACCGGGCCTTCTCGGTCTGCTGCGCATCCGCAGGGAAGGGGGCGGCGGCAATGGAAAACAATAAGCGCAAGTGGAGCAAGCGAAAAATTTTACACATTATCCTCTCCATTTTAATTGCCTGCGCCATCTGGATGTATGTGGACAGCGCGGAAAACTCCGAGGGCAGCGAGAAGACAAAGACCATCAGCAACATCCCCATCGAATACGTCGGGGAGGACACCACACTGGCGGACCGGGGGCTGATGCTCCTGCCGGACAGCGACCAGACCGTCACGCTGGAGATCAAGGCCCGCCGGCGCGTTCTGGCCCGGCTGGACCCTAGCAAAATCCGTATTCAGGCGGACCTGTCCGATATTACCGCTACCGGAACCCACAGCATCAGCTATACAATCTACTATCCCGACGGCATTACCAGAAATTCCATCACCATTCTCAACGCCAGCTCCTACACGGCGCAGGTGGAGATCGGCGAGCTGTACAGCCGAAATGTGGATATTCGCTGCGCGCTGGAGGGTACCGTGGCCGAGGGCTATATCGCCGGCGAGCTTCAGTTCCAGCCGGAAACCCTTGAAATCCGCGGGCCGCAGGAAGAGGTTGACAAGGTGTCCTACGTCAAAGTGACGCTCTCGGTGGAAAATGCCACGGAGACCGTCTCCCAGGCGCTGAACTACCAGCTCTACGACGAGGCCGGCCAGTTGATTGAGGACACCGCGGATCTTCACGCCACCGCCAGCCAGATTCAGGTGACGCTGCCGGTGAACGTGGAGAAGGAGCTGCCTCTGAAGGTGAACTTCATCGAGGCGGACGGCGCAAGGATCAATAATCTGGAGTACACCATCTCGCCCGCCAGCATCACGGTTTCGGGAGATGCGGAGCTTTTGAAGGATGTGGAGTCCATTACGCTGGATGACTTTGATCTGGCGGATTTCTCCGGCCCCACCACGTATCGGTATACCATCACGGTACCGGTGGGCTGTGAGAACCTCAGCGGCACCACCCGGGCCACTATGAACATCAAATTTAAGGACATGGCTTCGTCTACCGTCAACGCTGTGAATTTCACGTGTGAAAATGTACCGGACGGGAAAACTGTAACAATACTGACTACGGAACTTCCGATTTCTCTGCGAGGGACTGCGGCGGATGTGGCGTCGGTGAAACCGGAGAACATCACGGTAGAGGCGGACCTGACGGATGTCACTGAAGCCAGCGGGAGCTATACGGTCCCCGCACAGGTGGTGATTGACAACGGGGCGGACGTGGGCGTCCAGGGTGAGTATCAGGTGCGGGTCACCATTTCCGAGGACACCGGACAGACGGAGGAAAACCCGGACACCGGCCAGACAGAGGAAACTCCCTCGGATGCAACGAATAACAATATAGAAAATACCAATTAAAATGAAGAAGCACAGGTGCTTAGGAGCGTTATCATGACACAAATTGCAACGATTGAAAAACTGTTGGACGCGGACCACGCGGAGATCGCCGTGGCACGGAAGTCCGCCTGCGGACACGACTGTGAGGAATGCGCCGGCTGCGGCGTGTCCGGGGCGTCGGTCTATGCCCGGGCCAGCAACCCCATCGGGGCCCGGCCGGGCCAGAAGGTGGTAGTGGAGAGCAGCACCAAGAACATGATGGGCATTATCCTTCTTGTCTATATGGTGCCGGTGGTGCTGTTTTTCCTGGGGTACTTTCTTACCGCCCCCTTTTTCCCGGCGGCGGGCCAGTACGTCACGGCGGTAATCGCCTTTGCGCTGGGCCTGGTACCGGCAGTGATCTATGACCGCCGTCTGCGGCGGCGGGGTGGACTGGACTTCACCATCGTCAGGTTCTTTTAAGGCAGAACGCCATGTTTGGTTACGTGAGGCCGCCTCTGGATCAACTCCCCCCGGAGGAACAGGAGCGCTTCCGCCGGGCTTACTGCGGTCTGTGCCACACCCTGCGCTGCCGCTGTGGGCTGCCCGCCCGGTTCATCCTGAACTACGACTTCACGTTTCTGGCCATCCTGCTCTCAGGCGGAGAAGAGCCGGAAACGCGCTGTGCCCGGTGCGTGGCAAGTCCACTGAAAAAAAGAGCTTTCTGCGGCGGGAATCCGGCGCTGGATCTGGCGGCGGACGAGAGCGTGATTTTGGCCTATTGGCAGGCGCGGGACGGCGTGGAGGACCACGGTTTTTTAAAAGGGCTCAGGTACCGCGCGGCATCGCGTGCCCTTTGGGGCAGCTATCGAAAAGCTGCCGCCGCCAGACCGGAATTTGACCGCGTTACACGGGAACAGCTCAGGCGTCTATCGGAGCTGGAACAGACAAAATCCCCTTCTCTGGACAAGCCGGCGGATGCCTTTGCGCAGCTTCTGTCCGCCGCCGCGGATGAGGCGGCGGACAGCTCTCTGCGCCGCATCCTCCACCAGATGCTGTACCATCTGGGCCGTTGGGTCTATCTGATGGACGCGGCGGACGATCTCAAAGAGGACGCCGCCGCCGGGAATTACAATCCGCTTATCTACCGATACGGTCTGACGGACGGCGCATGGACGGAGGAGAGCCGCGCGTCCTTCACCCAGACCGTCGACCACTCCATCCGCTTACTTGCAACGGCCTACGAGCTATGGGATTTCGGGTGCTGGACGCCGATTCTGGAACACACGATCTATGCGGGGCTGTTTCAGGTTGGAAAAGCAGTGCTTTCCGGTACGTACCGGGCAGGACGGACGGGGCAGAAGAAAGATAGAAATGTTGAGGAGACCACATGAACGATCCCTACAAGGTACTCGGCGTTCCCGAATCCGCGACGGACGCGGAAGTGAAAAAAGCATATCTGGAGCTGGCTCGGAAGTACCATCCCGACAACTACCATGACAATCCTCTGGCGGATCTGGCGCAGGAGAAGATGAAGGAGATCAACGCCGCCTATGAGGAGGTCAATAAGCTGCGGGGCAGCAGCCGGGGCGGCGGAAGCCGCAGCACCGCAAGCTACGGCGGGTACAGCGGAAGCTATGGGTACGGCTACGGCGGCGGAGGGTCGGCACAGCAATCCGGAAGTTCTGTTTTGCAGCAGGTGCGCATGTCCATCAACGCCGGCGATCTGAGCCGGGCGGAGGCGCTTCTGACCAATTATTCTGACCATAACGCGGAGTGGAACTTCCTCAAGGGCGCCGTTTGCTACCGCCGGGGCTGGCTGGACGAGGCGAAGCGATACTATGAGACCGCCGCGCAGATGGACCCGGGCAACCAGGAGTATCGGCAGGCGCTGGAGTTTATGAATGGCGCCAGCCGCTCGGCCTACAGTCCGCGGGGCGGCTTTGGGACAGAGCTGTGCGGAAACAGCAGCCTGTGCCAGCAGCTATGCTGCACGTATCTCTTGTGCAACGGGTGCGGAGCCGGATTCTGGGGACTCCGCTGTCTGTAAGGCGGGGCTTTTTGTTGGGAGGAAACAAAGTTGATTAAAAGTATGACCGGCTATGGCCGGGCAAGGCGGACGCTGGAAAAGAGGGACATCACCGTGGAGGTCCGGTCCGTCAACAACCGGTATCTGGATTGTGCGGTAAAGCTGCCAAGAGCTTATGCATTTGCGGAGGACGCAGTGCGCAAGCATGTGCAGCAGACCGTCTCACGGGGCAAGGTGGATATCCTTTTCACCATTGATTCCAGAGGTGCGGACACTGCGAAGGTGGTGGTGGACCGCAGTCTTGCGGAGGGCTATGCCGCGGCGTTGCGGGAGCTGGCGGAAATCTGCGGCACGGAGCCGAAGATCACGCCGGAGACGCTGGCCCGGTTTCCGGACGTATTGAGCGTGACCAAGGCGGAAGAGGATTTGGAGGCGCTGGGTGCGGACATCTGTAAGGTGCTGGATGAGGCGCTGGCAGCGTACAATGCCATGCGGGCCGTGGAGGGCGAGAAGCTGGCCGCGGACATCGGCGGCCGCCTAACCACCATTGAAGCCCTGACGGGCCGGGTGGAGGAGCGTTCGCCGGAGACCGTTTCGGAGTATCGCCAGAAGCTGACGGCCCGTATGGAGGAGGTTCTCCAGAGTACCGCCATCGACCCACAGCGGATTTTGACCGAGGCTGCGATCTATGGCGACAAGGTGGCCGTGGACGAGGAGACGGTCCGCCTGCACAGCCATGTGGCCCAGCTGCGGGATATGCTGAAGGCCGACGAGCCCATGGGCCGGAAGATGGACTTCCTGATTCAGGAGGTCAACCGGGAGTCCAATACCATTGGCTCCAAGTGCTGTGACGTCTCCATTGCTCAGGTGGTGGTGGATCTGAAGGCGGAGGTCGAGAAGATCCGCGAGCAGGTCCAGAATGTGGAGTGAGGCCGTGAAGCTTATCAATATTGGCTTTGGAAGCCTTCTGTCCGCTGACCGCCTGGTGGCAGTGGTCAGCCCGGATTCCGCGCCGGTGAAGCGCCTGGTGCAGGAATCCCGGGAGCGGGGTATGCTGATTGACGCCACTTACGGGCGGAAGACCGCCTCTATTTTTATCATGGACAGCGACCATGTGGTCCTCTCCGCGCTGCCGGTGGAAAAACTGGCGGGACGACTGGGGACTGAAATCGCGGAGGAAGAGGAAGAATAGAATGCAAAAGGGAAAGACTTTTATCATTTCGGGACCCTCTGGCGTGGGAAAGAGTACGGTTTTAAAGGCGCTGCTTGAAAAGCGTCCCGATCTGTACTTCTCCGTCTCCGCCACCACCCGGGACCCCCGCCCCGACGAGGTGGACGGCGTCCACTATCACTTCATGGACGTGGACACGTTCCGCCGGAGAATCGCAGAAAATGATTTTCTTGAATACGCGGAGTATGTTGGGAACTTTTACGGCACACCGAAAAAGTACGTAGACGAGGCCATGAACGCCGGACGGGACGTGATTTTGGACATTGAGATTCAGGGCGCGCTGCAGGTGTGCGGCAAGCGTCCGGAGACCGTCCGGATTTTCATCGCCCCACCCTCCTGGGCGGAACTGGAGCGGCGCTTGACGGAGCGGGGCACCGACTCCCCGGAAAAGATTCAAAAGCGCCTCCTGCGGGCCAAGGTGGAGTTTCAGACGGCCCATACCTATGACTATTTCGTCATCAACGATACAGTGGAAACGGCGGTGGCGGAGCTGGACGCCATTCTGACAGCGGAGCACTGCAAGCCCAGCGAGCGTATGGAGATCATCAACGGAAGGTGATCCCCACTGGAAAGACCGTTTATTTTAAGCCGAAAGGCAGTTAGGAAGATATTTACCATGATGCTTTATCCTGCAATGAGCAAGCTGAACAGCTATATTCCAAACCGTTATATGCTGGTGAACGTGGTGGCCCGCCGGGCGCGGCAGATTTCCGAGGCCGCCGAGGATACCGGCGATTCCCTGAATGAAAAGCCGGTGACTCTTGCCATCCGCGAGGTGGCGGACGGCAAGTTAGACGCCCGTGGCATGGACCTGACTATCAAGGAGGGCGACGCCACCGAGCAGAAGAAGAAACAGCGGTAAGCCGGTGACCGGGGAGGGATGCGGATGGAACAGGCAGAAATTGCAAAGGTGGCCGTCAGTGCGGCGACGTATTCCATCGACAAGCCCTACGACTATCTGATTCCCGGGCCGCTGCTTGAAAAGGCGCTGACGGGCGTCCGGGTGATGGTGCCTTTCGGCAGGGGAAACCGCAGCTGCGAGGGCGTGATTCTGGCGCGGGAGATAGCGCCGAAGCACTCCAACGTAAAGGCTGTGGAATCTGTTCTGGACGACGGGCCGGTGCTGGACGGTTGGGGCGTGTCTTTGGCGCTGTGGATGCGCCAGCGGTATTTCTGTACCATGTACGAGGCGGTGAAGACCATCCTGCCTGCGGGTCTCTGGTACCAGATGCGGGAGAACTTTACCGCGGCGGAGGGACTGGACCGCGCCGCCTCCGGAGCACTTGCCGGAAGAATCAAAGACGCAGACCGGGCGCTGGACGCGCTTTTCGCCGCCGGGGGCAGCGCGGAGCTGTCTCAGTTGAAGTCCGCCTGCGGCGACGGCGTAGAGCCGGTCCTGCGGGCGCTGTGCAGAAAAGGCGTTTTATCCTCGGACATCACCGCCACGCGGCGCATCGGCGACAAGACGCGCCGCATGGCGGAGCTGACCATGGACGGAGCGGAGGCTCTGGCGCTGGTGGAGTCGCGAAAAAAATCCGCGCCGATGCGCTATGAGGTGGTTTTGCTATTGTGTGCCACCGGCCGCGCCTCGGTGCAGGACATCTGTTATTTTACCGGAGCTTCCGCCCAGACCCTGAAGGGACTGGAGAAGTCCGGTATTGTGGCGTTTTCGGAGGAAGAGCATCTCCGCATCCCGGAGCCAAAAGCCGTCCCACCGGGCCCCCCTATCGTCTTGAACGGTGAGCAGCAGTTGGCGTTTGAACATATGCTGGCCCTGACGGAGTCCCAAAAGCCGGAGGCGGCTCTTTTGCAGGGTGTAACCGGAAGCGGGAAGACCCAGGTCTATATCCGTCTGGCACAGGAGGTCTTGAAACGAGGAAAATCCGTAATTGTGCTGGTGCCGGAGATTGTACTGACGCCGCAAATGATGGAGAAATTTTCGTCCTATTTCGGCGCTCAGGTGGCCATGCTCCACAGTTCTCTGCGTATGACGGAGCGGTACGATCAGTGGAAGCGCATCCGCCGGGGGGAGACCCGACTGGTGCTGGGAACCCGGTCCGCCGTGTTCGCACCGGTGCGGGAGCTGGGTCTTATCGTCATGGACGAGGAGCAGGAGGGGAGCTACGTATCTGAAAACGCGCCCCGATACCACACACGGGACATCGCCAAATTCCGCTGCGCCCAGTGTGGCGCGGCGCTGGTTCTGGGTTCCGCCACCCCTACGGTGGAGACCGTATGGAGCGCAAAACAGGGACAGTACCACTATGAGCTTCTGCATAGGCGGTACAACGAAAAAAGTCTGCCGGATGTCACGGTGGTGGATTTGCGGCAGGAGATCAAGGCCGGAAATGCGGGCGCGATCAGCAGTCCTCTGCGGCACGAGCTGAGTGAAAATCTGGACCTGGGTGAACAGAGCATACTGTTTATAAACCGCCGGGGTAACAGCCGGATGCTGGTGTGCGGGGAGTGCGGCAGCGTTCCCACCTGTCCCAGATGCAGCGTTTCCATGACCTATCACTCCGCAAATGGGCGGCTGATGTGCCACTATTGCGGACACTCCCAGCGGGCCAGCGATACCTGTCCGGAGTGCGGCGGCATCATGAAGCACATTGGAGCCGGGACCCAGCGGGTGGAGGAGGAGTTGCGGGACTTGTTTCCCGGCGTGGGTGTTCTGCGGATGGACGCGGATACTGTCGGCGGGAACCACGAAAAGCTGCTGAACCGTTTTAGGAAAGAGAATATCCCCATCCTTCTGGGGACCCAGATGGTGGCGAAAGGGCTGGATTTTGAAAATGTGACACTGGTGGGCGTACTCAGCGCCGATTCGTCTCTGTATCTGGATAACTACCGCGCCGCCGAGCGGACCTTCAGCCTTTTAACACAGGTGGTGGGCCGGGCGGGGCGCGGCGAAAAGAGGGGTCGGGCGGTGATCCAGACCTACACCCCCGGAAACGAGGTGATTCAAAGCGCTGCCCAGCAGGACTACGAGCGGTTTTACGAAAGCGAGATCGCCCTGCGGCGCATCCGGCGCTATCCGCCTTTCGCGGACCTTTTCACCTTTACCGTCTCCGGTGGGGACGAGGGCGCGGTGCTCAGGGCCGCGGCATCCCTGCGGGACGAACTGCGGGAGCTGATGGCAGACGAGTTGGTGTGCGGAACGGAGCCGGAAATTTTAGGTCCGGCCCCCGCGCCGGTCCTGAAGGTCAACAACCGCTTCCGCTACAGGGTATTTTTGTCCGGAAAAAACGACAAGCCAACCCGGGATCGGGTGGCATGGCTGCTGCGCCAGTTCGGAAAGCGGCGGGAAAACCGCGGTCTGAACCTGTTTGCAGACTGCAACGCGATGGATTGATCGCAATTTTCAATTGGGAGGTCAACGCAATGGCTTTAAGGAAAATCGTAGAGGTGGGCGATGAGTGTCTGCTGAAAAAGTGCCGCCCTGTAACGGAGTTCAACAGGCATTTCCATGTGCTGCTGGATGACATGGCGGAAACGCTGACTGACGCCGGCGGTGCCGGTCTTGCAGCGCCGCAGGTGGGCGTTCTGCGTCGGGCGTGCCTGGTTCTGGATGAGGATTCAGGGGAATATATCGAACTGGTGAACCCGGAGATCATTGCCCGGAGCGGCGAGCAGACGGGCCTTGAGGGGTGCTTGAGTCTGCCCGGAAAGTGGGGGATTGTCACCCGGCCCAACGTGGTGCGGGTCCGGGCTCAGGACCGGGACGGCCAGTGGTTTGAGGCGGGGGGCGAGGGCCTGACCGCCCGGGCATTCTGCCATGAGATCGAGCATCTGGATGGACACCTGTTCTCCGAACATGTGGATCACTTCCTCTCCGACGAGGAACTGGAGGAATATTTGAAAGCCGAGGAGTCCGGTGACACCGGAAAAGACGGACAGACAAAGGAGTAATGCCCATGCGCATTTTATTTATGGGGACTCCGGAGTTTGCCGTGGCCTCCCTGAAGCATCTGGTGGATGACGAGCATGAGATCTGCGGCGTCATTACCCAACCTGATAAGCCAAAGAACCGGGGAATGAAACTTATTCCAACGCCTGTAAAGGAATGTGCCATGTCGTATGGAATTACCGTTTTTCAGCCGCAGAAGGCGCGGGACGGTGAGGCCATGGACATTGTGCGGCGGCTGGACCCGGAGCTGATCGTGGTGGCGGCCTACGGAAAATTATTGCCGGAAGACCTGCTGAACTACCCGAAATACGGCTCCATCAACGTCCATTCGTCGCTCCTCCCCAAATACCGGGGCGCGGCCCCTATCAACTGGGCCATTCTGAACGGTGAGGCGGAGACCGGCGTTTCTATTATGTATATGGCTGCAGCGCTGGACGTGGGAGACGTGATTGCGCAGGTGAAGACCCCCATCGGTCCGGATGAGGACGCCAAGGCCCTGACCGTCCGGCTGGCCGGACTGGGGGCGGAGGCGCTGTGTGAAACCGTGAAGGCTCTGGAAAACGGCTCCGCCGCCCGCACGCCCCAGGACGAGCGCGCGTTTACCTATGCACCCATGCTGTCCCGGGAACTGTCGCCCATCGACTGGACAAGGAGCGCCCACGCCGTCAACTGCCAGATTCGCGGCCTGATTCCCTGGCCTGCCGCGTCTACCGACGCCATTACCGGCCAGCCAATGAAGGTTTTTCGCTCTGAGGAAACGGGGGAGGATACTGCCGCGCAGCCGGGTACCGTGCTCTCCGCCGACAAGCGGGGAATCGCGGTTGCCTGTGGAGATGGAAGGGTACTTTACTTGACGGAAATACAAGCCACCGGCGGCAAGCGGATGTCCGTTGGGGACTATCTGCGGGGCCACCCTATCCAACTATGAAACGAGGAATTTGATGCCTAACAATTACGCTTATTTTTTCGCCCACAATTTGTATTGGGTGCTGCTGATTCCGGTATTTCTCCTGTCTTTGTATGCTCAAATGCAGGTCTCCGGCAATTTTAACCGATACAACGCAGTGAACAACCGTCGCCATATGACCGGCGCGCAGGCCGCCGAGGCGGTTTTGCGGGCCCACGGCGTAACCGGCGTGGCGATCTATCAGACACGGGGCCGTCTCACCGATCACTATGACCCACGGGATAACGCCATCTATCTGTCTGAGAACGTATACGGCGCACCCACGGTGGCGGCGGTGGGTGTGGCCTGCCATGAGGCGGGACACGCGGTGCAGTACGCCGAGGGGTACGGTCCCGTGCGGCTGCGCAGTGCCATCATCCCAGCTACCAACATCGGCTCCAAATTTTCCTTCATTTTGCTGTTGATTGGCCTTTTCATGTACAGCCAGACTCTCTTTTTGGCGGGTATTGTTTTGTTCGGTATCACCACGTTTTTTCAGCTGGTGACTTTGCCCGTGGAGTTCAATGCCTCCGCCCGAGCCATTGAGACCATTGAGGGACAGGGGCTTTTGGAGGACGATGAGCTTAATGGCGCGAAAAAGGTTCTGCGGGCCGCGGCGCTGACCTATGTGGCCGCGCTTCTCACCAGCCTTTTGCAGCTCATGCGGTTCGTGGCGATTTTTGCCGCCCGGGGTGGCGGCGGAAACCGCCGGGGAGGCGGCCGGTGAGCGCCCGGGACACTGCACTGCGGGTATTGAGCGCCGTTTCGTCGGTCTCCGCCTGGGCGGACGCCAGCCTGAAAGCTCAACTCCAGCGGGACGGTCTTTCCGGCGCGGACGCCGCGCTGGCTACCCGCATTGTCTATGGCGTTTTACAAAACCGCGCGCTGCTGGATTTTTACTTGGGGGCCTACTGCTCCCAGAAGGTCGGCCATTTGCAGCCGCCGCTGGCGGACATTCTGCGCATCGGCGCGTACCAGATTCTGTTTTTGGACAAGGTGCCGGATCGGGCCGCGGTGAACGAGTCCGTGGAGCTGGCAAAGAAAAAAGGCCGGGGGGCGGCCTCCGGCCTTGTGAACGCCGTTTTGCGGAAGGTCTCCCTGAATAAAGCGCAGCTGCCCCCTATCCCAGCGCGGGATGAAGCGCAATACCTCTCCATTCGGTATAGCCATCCCAAGTGGCTTGTAAAGCGGCTTTTGACGTTGCTGGGCCGGGAGGAGACCGAGGCTTTTCTCGCCGCCGATAACGGCGTCGCGCCGCTGACGGTGCAGGTCAACACCCTGAAGACCACGGCGGCGGACCTCATTGCCCAACTGACTGCCGCGGGCGTGACCGCGTCTGCGCACCCGTGGGTGCCGGACTGTCTCGAACTGACCGCCTCCGGCGACCTGACGGCGCTGGATGCGTTTCGCAGCGGGGCGTTTTTCGTACAGGACCCCGCCGCAAAGTTGGTGAGCCTGATTGCCGCGCCGAAAAAGGGACAGCGGGTCATCGACGTGTGCGCCGCCCCCGGCGGCAAGTCCTTCGGCGCGGCTGTGGCCATGGGGGACGAGGGCGAAATTTTCGCCTGTGATCTCCACGAAAAAAAGCTGGGGCGCATCAGGGACGGGGCCGTACGACTGAGTCTCAGCTCCATTCAGACTTTCGCCGCCGACGGGACGGTTTTCCGCCCCGACTGGGCGGACAGTGCCGACGTGGTGCTGGTGGATGCGCCCTGCTCCGGCCTTGGCATCATTCGGAAAAAACCGGATGTTCGGTATAAATCACCGGATGATCTGTTTACACTTACCGTGGCGCAGTCCGCCATTCTGGAAAATACTGCGCGGTACGTGAAACCCGGCGGCGCGCTGATTTATTCCACCTGCACGATACTGCCAGAGGAAAACGCTCAGGTGGTGGACGGCTTTCTCTCCGGGAACCCGGAATTTACCCGGGAAACGTTTACCCTGCCTGCGCCGGTGGGGGAGCAACCGGGCGAGCTGACCCTCTGGCCCCACCGCCACGGCACCGACGGGTTTTACATCTGCCGTCTGCGGCGGAACGAAAAGGATTATTCTCTATGACCGATTTGAAATCACAGACCCCGGAGGAAATGACCCGGACTCTGATGCCCATGGGGGAGCCTGCATTTCGCGGGAAACAGGTGTTCACCTGGCTCCACAGGGGCGTTTCCTCCTTTGACGAAATGACGAATTTGCCCAAATCCCTCCGGGAAAAGTTGGCGGAGACCTGTGTACTTACTCCACCGAAGGCCGTTTGCAAACAGGTCTCCAAGCTGGATGGCACCATCAAATACCTCTGGGAACTGGGCGACGGAAACTGCATCGAATCTGTTTTAATGCAGTATCACCACGGGAACACCGTTTGCATCTCCTCCCAGGTGGGGTGCCGGATGGGGTGCGCGTTCTGCGCGTCCACCATCGCCGGAAAGGTCCGGGATCTGTCGCCAGCGGAGCTTTTGGATCAGGTGATCTATACGCAGAAGGATTCCGGCCTGCCCATCTCAAATATTGTGCTGATGGGCATTGGGGAGCCGATGGACAATCTGGATAGCGTCTTAAAATTTCTGGAGCTGGTGAATCACCCGGACGGGCTGAATATCGGAATGCGGCATATTTCTTTGTCCACCTGCGGCGTCATACCCGGTATTGATCGGCTGGCGGACCTTGGTCTGCAGCTGACGCTGTCGGTTTCCCTCCACGCACCGGACGGGGAGACGCGTTCCAAAATTATGCCGGTGAACCGGGCGTACCCCGTGGAGGACCTGTTCGCCGCCTGCCACCGGTATTTTGAGAAGACGGGGCGGCGCATCTCCTTTGAATATGCCATGATCGATGGTGTGAACGACCGCGACTGGCAGGCCGACCTCATCGCGGAGAGGGTTCGGGGAATGCCGGGCCATGTGAACCTGATCCCGCTGAACGATGTGGTGGAAAGTCCGTTTAAGCCGTCAAAGCGGGTGGCGGCATTCCAAAAGCGGCTGGAGGTCCACGGACTCACCGCCACGGTGCGGCGGAGCCTGGGCGGAGATATCGACGCTTCCTGCGGACAACTCCGCCGGAAGGCCATGGAAGAACAGAAAGGGAAGTGATCGACATGCAGGTCTGGGGCATCACGGACGTGGGTCTGGTCCGCAAGGACAATCAGGACGCTTTTGCCATGCGGGAGCGGACGGACAGCGGACACACCGTCTGCGTGGTTTGCGACGGCATGGGCGGTACCGCCGGCGGCAAGCAGGCCAGCCACATTGCGGTAGACACGTATATGAGAGAGCTTGAAAAGGTGCTGACACCGGAAATGTCGCCACAGCAGCTGCGGGAGGCATCGTCCTTTGCGGTGTCTCTTGCCAACCGGGTTGTCCGGGAGGCGGCGCAGCGGAGCGAGGAATACCGCAATATGGGGACGACTCTGGTCGCCGCCGTCAGCTACGGCGGAGGTGCAGTGGTCAGCAACGTGGGCGACAGCCGGGCGTATCACATCACACCAACATCCATCGTCCGCGTGACACGGGATCATTCTCTGGTGGAGAGTATGGTGGAGCGGGGCGACATCACCGCTGAGGAGGCCCGCTGCCATCCCAACCGCAACCTCATTACCCGGGCACTGGGGCCGGACGCGATGATCGAGTGCGACGGCTACATATGCCCGATGGAGCCGGGAGAATTTCTCCTGCTGTGCAGCGACGGGCTGGTGGACACCGTGACGGATCAGGAGATGTTGAACGAGGTGAACCGCGCCGAGACGGGGGAAGCTTGTCTTGCAAGGCTGCTGGAAATTTCAAAAAGCAGGGGAGCAAAGGACAACGTGACCGCGGTGCTGATGCGGAAGGACGACGAAAAGGAGGCGGTGTAACATGGTGGATTCCTATATCGGAAAAATGCTGGATAATCGCTATGAGATTCTTGAGCGAATCGGTACCGGCGGTATGGCCGTTGTCTACAAAGCCAAGTGTCATCGCCTGAACCGGTTGGTGGCGGTCAAAATCCTGAAGAGTGATCTGGCGCAGAATGAGGATTTCCGCCGCCGGTTCCACGCGGAATCCAAGGCCGTTGCCATGCTGTCCCATCCCAATATCGTCTCCGTGTACGATGTGTCTCAGAGCGACGACGTGGAATACATCGTCATGGAGCTCATCGACGGAATTACCTTGAAACAGTACATGGAGAAGCGGGGAAAGCTGGACTGGCGGGAGTCCCTGCACTTCATCACCCAGATCATGCGGGGCCTTTCCCACGCCCACAGCCGGGGTATCGTCCACCGGGATATCAAGCCACAGAATATCATGGTTTTGCGGGACGGCAGCGTGAAAGTGGCTGATTTTGGTATCGCATGCCTTGAAAACTCCGCCCAGACGCTGACGCAGGAGGCTTTGGGCTCCGTGCATTATATCTCTCCCGAGCAGGCCCGGGGCGATCGTACCGACGCCCGCTCCGACATCTACTCCGCGGGCGTGGTACTCTATGAGATGCTCACCAACCGTCTGCCTTTTGAAGGGGACTCCGCCGTCTCCGTGGCAATCCAGCATCTCAGCTCCATCCCACTGGCTCCCCGGGAGATCGACTCCGATATCCCCGAGCCGCTGGAACTGATCTGCATGAAGTCCATGGCCCCGGACCGGGACCGGCGGTATGATTCCGCCGAGGCCATGATCGCCGATCTGGACGCATTCCGCAAAAACCCGGGCGTGGATCTGGATATTGACCCCAAGGATCTGCACCCGGATGAGCCCGACGAGCCCACCCGCCTGCTCCACACCGGCTCTGTGGCCACCGCACAGCATCATCCGTCCCGGGAGACTTCCCGTGAGCGGGAATCCGGGCGGGATTATGACCGAAATTATGACCGGGAGCACTCCCGAAAACCGGCCCGACAGATGTCTCCCCAAAAGCGCACGGCGATGATCGTCGGCGTTGTTGTGTTGGCGCTGGTGGCGATTTTCTTCCTTGCAAGAGCGGTGTTCAGTTCCATGGAGGCAGGGGGAACCTATACCGTCCCCGATGTGCTGGGCTATAAAGTGGACGAGGCCAGACAGCGGCCGGATGTGGCCGGAATCTTTGAGATCAATGAGACGGGCTCCGAATACGATGACGCGCCCGCGGGCGTTATTATCAAGCAAACCCCAACAGGGGGTATGACGACAAAAACCGATCTTGTCATCAATGTGACCACCAGCGCCGGAGCAAAGACGGACAAAATGCCGGACCTGACCGGACAGACCGCTCAGGAGGCCAAGGTCAGCATGAATAGTCTCAAAAATGATCTGGACTTGACTGTGGATACCAAAGAGGAGAGCAGCGACGTGACGACGGGCAGCGTGATCCGCACGGAGCCGGAGGCGGGGGCTGCCCTGAAAAAGGGTGACAGCGTGACGCTGGTCATCAGCACGGGTCCGGAGAAAACGCCGGTCACCGTGATCTCGTTTATCACCCTCACCATTGACAAAGCCAAGGAGCAGGCAGCGGCGCTGGGGCTTAAGGTCACGGTAAAAGAAGTGGACAGCGACGAGGCCGCCGGTACGGTGGTGGACCAGGACATCGCCGCGAAAACGCAGACCTATGCGGGAGAGACGATTACCCTCTCTGTCAGCAAGGGTCCGGCGAGTACCCAGACCCCCAGCGGGAACACGGTCACAAAGTCCGTGACGTTCGCCCTGCCGCAGGACGGACGGGAAACCGTTTATATGGTGGTCCTGCTGAACGGTGAGTCGCAATTTGATGGCAATGTGGATTGTAGCCAGGGAACAATTCCCCTTGACTTGACCGGGTCCGGTACCGGTACGGTGCAGGTCTATTACGATGGCCAACTCTCCGAGACGCGGATGGTGGACTTCAATGCGTGAGGGCCAGATTAAAAAGGCACTCAGCGGGTTTTATTACGTGGAAACCGACGGGGAAATTCTCCGGTGCCGCGCCAGAGGAAAGTTCCGCAGAGAGGGCCTTTCCCCACTGGTGGGGGACTGGGTGGAGATTCGGGAGCTTGGAAATGGCGATGGAATCGTGGAGGCTGTGAAGCCCCGGAAAAACGACTTTCTCCGCCCCGCCGTGGCAAACGTGGATCAGATCGTTGTCATCGCCTCGGAGGCCCTCCCCAAAACCGACCCCTATCTGATTGACCGACTCTCCGCCATCGCGGTGCTGAAGAGCTGCGGCGTGGTGGTGGTGCTGAACAAGTGCGATTTGGACAGCGCCGACAGTCTGTACCACATCTACCGCGCCGCCGGGTTCCCAACCGTCCGCGTCAGCGCGGAGACAGGGGAAGGGCTGGAGGAATTGAAGCCTTTGATATCCGGCAGGTTATCTGCCTTTACTGGGAACTCGGGCGTTGGAAAATCCAGCATTTTGAACGCGCTGGACCCGGAGTTTCATCTTCAGGTGGGCGAAATAAGCGCGGCTCTGGGCCGCGGACGGCATACCACCCGCCACATTGAGCTGTATCATTTGGACTGCGGCGCGGATGTGGTGGATTCTCCCGGTTTTGCCTCTTTTGATACGGATGAATTGGATTTGGAACTGAAACACCGTCTGCCGGAGACGTTCCCGGACTTTGCGCCGTATCTTGACGGCTGCCGGTTCGTGGGGTGCAGCCACACAAAGGAAAAGGGCTGCGCGGTGCTGGAAGCGTTGAAAAACGGCCAGATACAAAAGAGCCGCCACGACAGCTACCTTCGGCTTTACGAGGAATTGAAACCTCTGAAAGAGTGGGAGAAACAGAAAAAATAAAGCGCACGCGGATACCGCCCAAGCGGTATCCGCGCTTTTTTGTTCGGCTTCCCGTAAATTTCTCTGCCGTGCATGGTGTTTTAACCCGCACGATTTTCCTTTCCGGCGTATATACTGGATTACGAGAGGAGGTGCGGCAGATATGTGGTTTGGCCGCGGCGGGGGCTGTTGGCTGGGCAGGTGTGCAGTGGCGCTGGGGTTTGGCATTCTGGTTGCGTCGGTCTTTCCGACGGGATGCCTGATGTTTATTGTCGCGCTTCTTCTGATCGCCTGCGGAAGCGTCTGTCTCAGGCGCTGATATCAGTTTTATTTAAAAAGGAGTGCGTCTTTATGAAAATCGTCGTCTGGAAGTCGCCCAAAGCGCTGTGCGGTCTGTTGCGCAGGTTGTTCGGGATTAAGGAATAACCGTCCGTTTCCCGGCATAGGATATGCCAGAATCACAATGGCCGGGAAAGGATGGTCTGAATGGAACTGGAATTGAAAAAGGCCCGCTTTGACGCCTATGATGTGGGCGGCGAGCTGACGCTGACGCAGGAGGAGACGGCAGAAACAATCGTACCGGATTACTGCCCCGACATCGCCCGCATCATCGACACGGAGGGAAAGGTCTATCTCCACAGCCGGGAGCTGCGGGAGGGCAAAGCGGAGATTTCAGGCACCGTGCGAGTGACGGTGCTTTATACCCCGGACGGGGAGAGCGGTGTCCGCACACTGGATTTTGCCATGCCTTTTTCCGCCGAGTCGGACGCTAAAGCCATGTCGGAGTGTGTGGTGCTGCTGGCGGAGACGGAACCGGAATTGCTGGAGACCCGGGAGCTGAACCCGCGCAAGGTCTTCACTCGCTGCAAGCTGGTGACCCACCTCGCCGGCTATCGCCGTACAGCGACGGAGTTCTGCACCGACGCGGAGGTGGAGGATAAGCTGTGTATTGAAAAGCGGCAGGAAGTCCAACACACCACCGCCCTGACACATATCGTGGAGAAGGATTTTACATTTTCCGATGAGCTGGACCTCTCGCCGGGCAGGGAGGGGGCCGCAGAAATTCTGTCCAGTCGGGTGTGCAGTTCTGTGACGGAGAGTAAGGTCGTGGGCAGCAAGCTGATTTTGAAGGGCCTTTTCACGGTGGCCCTCCTGTATCGCTCCCCGGAAGGAAAGTGCTGTTCCACCTCCGGCGAGCTGCCGTTTTCACAGATCATGGAGGTGGAGGGGGCCGCTGAGGGCTCCGATGCAGCGGTCCAGCTCCAGCTCACCGGCACCGACATTCAGGTGGATGGCGACCACGATAGCCGGAAGATCACCGTGACGCTGTACCTCCACGCCACGGCGCTGCTGCGTCAGGAGCAGGACGTGACGCTGCTGTGCGATCTCTACAGCACGGCCTATGATCTGAGCTACGATGCCCAGCCTCTGCAATTCTGCGACTTTGCGGAGACGCTGACCCGCCGCCAGACGGTGCGGGAAGTGCTGGAAATCGGAGTGGTGGCAGAATCCATTCTGTTCCTCTCCGCCGTCCCCAGCGCAGTATCCGTCAATCGGGAGGGCGACAGCGTCACGCTCCGCACCACCGTTTCCATCCGGGCGCTCTATTTGGATGAGGGCGGCGCGGCGTTGGTGGCAGAGCGAAACATCGACGTCAGCTGCCAGCTGGAGCTGCCGGAAAATTGCCGGGTCACCGCCCACGCCTTCTGTGCGGAGGAAGTACAGGGGAGTCTGGGGGACCGGGGCATTGAAGTCCGGTTCCCGGTGGAGTTCCGGGCGGAGGCTGTTTCCCGGAAAAAATGTGTCTGCGTGACCGCTGCAAAGATCAACAGCGAAACGCCCAAGGACCTCAGCGGTGCGCCGTCCCTGGTTTTGCGGTGCAAGGGAAAGCAGGAGACGCTGTGGGACCTGGCCAAGCGGTACAACACCACCATCGCCACCATCCTTGCCGCCAACGAACTGGAGGGGGAAGATGACACAGCGGAGGAAAAACTGTTGCTGATTCCCCGGAAGCGGGCGTAAAAACGGCAAAAAAGAGCGGTCCGGCATTTGAACTGCCCCCCATTGTTATTCAGTATATCATACTGTCTAACAATTGGGGGGCTTTTCTATGCCAAGGGGGATACCGAACAAGGGATACACGGCAGAATTTAAGCAAGAAGTGATTGAAACCATGCAGCGAGAGCATTTGAATTATGTAGAAACGGCCGAACGGTTTCAGATTAGGCACAAAAGGGTTCAGGATTGGGAACGCATTTTCTTAACCTACGGGACAGAGGGTTTTTGCATGGAACGCCGTGGACGCGGAGGTAAAGGTCAACTCGCAAAACTGCCGGAGAACGTAGAGGAAGACTTACTTGCGGAAGTACAGCGCCTTAGGGCGGAGGATGCATACTTAAAAAACTTGCAAGCCTTGGTTTTGAAAGACGAGCGGCACCAGCACAAAAAGCGTTGGTGATTCAAGGACTGAGGCAAACATTTTCGCTGGATATTCTTCTTGAAATCGCTTAACTTCCGCGCTCAACCTGCTACTACCATACAAAGAGGCTGGCCGGAAGAACAAAGGCCGCCTATGGCTATCGCCGAATCACGGCTGCATTTCGGCAACAGGGTTTCGTACTGAACCACAAGACGGTTCATGAAGGAGTTAGGGCTGATCTGTCGTGTACGGATGAAAAAGCATCGTTCCTACAAGGGTGAAGTGGGTAAAATTGCGTCAAACTTGCTGAACCGGAACTTTGAAGCTGAAAAGCCGAATCAAAAGTGGGTGACGGATGTGACAGAGTTCAATCTGTTCGGACAAAAACTCTATCTGTCACCGATTCTTGACCTGTGCAGTCGGGAAAAGGTGATTGCCCGTCGTGCTGCCATGGATCTCAAGCCGGACAGTGTTATTAATTTGGGCATTGGAATCCCCCTCAGGTGTCGGCAGTGTCGCCAATGAGGATGGATTGGCGTCAGGCGCCACGCTTTCTCTGGAATCCGGTCCATTGGGTGGAGTACCGGCCGAGGGCATTGGCTTTGGAGGCGCTACCAATCCAGAGGCGATTAATCATATTTCCGATAACTTTAATTTCTACGACGGCGGCGGCTTAAACATGGCTTTTCTCGGAATTGCCGAAGTGGATGAAAACGGTGACGTCAACGTATCCCGCTTTGGGACACGCTGTGCTGGGCCCGGCGGTTTTATTAATATTGCCGGCAGTCTGCTTTATGGGCGGTTTCACAGCCGAAAAGCCGGAGCTTCAGATTGGCGGTGGGCAGCTGAAAATCATCCGGGACGGCAATGGCGTTAAATCCGTTAAAAAAGTTCACCAAATTACATTTTCGGCTGATTATGCGCGAAAAACAAAGCAGCGCATTCTCTATATTACAGAACGGGCCGTTTTTCAATTGGTGGACGATGGATTGCAGCTGATAGAAGTCGCCCCCGGTGTCGATGTGGAAAAGGATGTTTTAGCACACATGGATTTTCGGCCAAAAGTAGCAGAAACACTCAGACAGATGGACCCCCGGCTGTTTTGTCCGGAGAAAATGGGACTTCATTTCTGAATAGGAGGTATACTCATGAATCAGGTTAACAGCCTCCGCTCTGCTTTGGAATTGCTCCGTGGCATTGACGGTCAGTTGATTGAAACGGATGTACCGGTCAAGAGTTCTCCGGTGTTTACCGTTATGTCGGTTCGGGCGGTACTGTAAAACGCCCAACCAAGGAGGGTACGGCCATGCTCTTTAACCGGATTGAAGGGCATCCGGATGCCAGAGTTGTGATCGGTGTGCTTGCCAGTCGAAAGAGGGTTGGAAAGCTGTTCGGAGAAAAGCCCGAGAATCTTGGATGGTTCCTGCATAACTGTGCGGATCATCCCATTCCACCGGTTCTCACTCAGCAAAAGCCGGCTTGTCAGGAAGTTGTCCATCTCGCCGATACCACCGATTTTGATTTATTTAAGCTCCTTCCGGCGCCAACCAATACGCCCGATGATGCCGGCCCGTATATTACTCTTGGAATGTGCTATGCAACACATCCTGATACCGGCCTGTCTGACGTAACCATTCATCGTCTCTGCGTACAGAGCAAAGACACTCTGAGCATCTATTTTGCGCCTGGCTCCCGGCATATTGGAGCTATGGCAGAACGAGCGGAAGCTCTGGGACGTCCTCTTCCGATCTCCATCAGCATTGGCGTCGACCCCGCGATTGAGGTTGCCTCCTGCTTTGCCCCCCCACGACACCGTTGGGCTTCAACGAGCTCTCCATTGCCGGAGCCATTCGCCAAAAACCCGTGGAGCTCTGTCCCTGCGTGACCATTCAGGAAAAGGCCATTGCAAATGCGGAATACGTTCTTGAAGGCGAAATAGTGCCCGGTGTCCGTGTGCAAGAGGATCAAAATCGGAAAACGGGCTATGAAATGCCGGAATTTCCCGGATACACGGGTCCTGCCAACGATCAATGCCGACTCATCCGAGTAAAGGCAGTTACGCACAGACGATCTCCCATTTTTCAAACCTGCATTGGACCCAGTGAGGAACATGTCAGCATGGCCGGAATTCCCACCGAGGCCAGCATTCTCGGCATGGTGGACAAGGCCATGCCCGGAAAGCTCAAGAACGTTTACTGCGCATCTGCCGGGGGTGGCAAATATCTTGCCGTCCTACAGTTTCAAAAGACGGTGCCGTCCGATGAAGGGCGTCAGCGTCAAGCCGCGCTGCTTGCTTTTTCCGCTTTCAGCGAGCTCAAGCATGTCTTCCTGGTTGACGAGGACGTGGATTGCTTTGATATCAACGATGTCCTCTGGGCGATGAATACTCGTTTTCAGGCAGATGTTGATCTGATCCCCATCCCGGGTGTGCGGTGTTACCCCCTGGATCCTTCCAATGACCCCTCAATATCTTCGTCAATCCGGGACCATGGCATTGCATATAAAGCAATCTTCGACTGCACGGTCCCGTTCTCGGAAAAAAGCGATTTCAGCGTGCAGGCTTTCTGGAGCTGGATCCAGCCAAATGGCTGGGGTAAAAAATAATAAGATGGAACAAAAACGTTTAATTATCGGCATGAGTGGGGCCAGTGGCGCGCCGTTGGCTTTGGCCTGTTTGAGAGAGCTACAGCACCATCGTGAGTTTGAAACGCATCTGATAATCAGTAATGGTGCAAGGCTGACAATTGAGCAGGAAACGAAACTGCCATTCGCAGAGTTCACACACCTTGCCGATTTTTATCATGAGATTCAAAGCGTCGGTGACGGACCAGCCAGCGGCACTTTCTCTACCTGTGGCATGCTGATCGTACCGTGCAGCATGAAGACCGCCACTGGCATCCGCAACGGTTTCTCCGACAACCTGCTTCTACGGGCAGCAGATGTCACCGTCAAAGAAAAGCGAACACTTGTGCTTGCCGTCAGAGAAACGCCGCTGAGCCCGATTCATCTGAGCAATCTGCTGGAACTTTCCAGACTGCAAAATGTCTGGATTATTCCACCCATGCTTACCTATTACAATCAGGCGTCTTCCATTGAGGAGATGACCCGGCAGGCAGCCGGAAAACTTTTGAGCCGGTTTGGAATACAGCTGGAGGGATATCAGGAGTGGAATGGAATCAAGTAATATCTTGCCAAGGGCGGGATATTCCCGTTTGTCTGACTGCGCGGCAGCTCGGCAACGACTGGGTCATAACTCTTGCCGGCGGTGATATTTCCCATATCGGTACTGCCGTAATTGCAGTGCCCCGTCCGTCGTTGAAAAACAGCAGCATCATAAGCTCCACATCTTCTGTAATAAATCTTCCCGGTCATAAGGATGAAATTCTGTGCCGCAAGATTGCCGAACAATTCTGTTTAAAAAGCGGGCATACCGTTTTATGTACGGGCGGAATTCATATCAATGGTGCAACAGAAACGTGTATTCAATCTGTTAGCAACTGCGTTATGCTGCTTGTTGAGCAGGCTTTAAAAGATATCTTCCATTTTTAAGGCCGTCCGTCACTGACCGGGGAGAGGGAACCGTCTAAGGGGCGACTTATCAAAATGCTGAAAAGGCCAGCCACCAAGGGCCAGCCTTTTCAGCATCATATGTTAAGCTTCATCTTGTAAAACCCGTGCAGGGATATCATCAAGGTCAGTTGGCGAACCGGGACAAAAACTGCCTGGTCCGCTCCTCCCTCGGCGAACCGATGACCTCCTTAGGATCACCCTGCTCCACGATGACGCCGCCGTCCATGAAGATCACCCGGTCAGCCACGTCCCGGGCGAACGCCATCTCGTGGGTGACGATCACCATGGTCATTTTTTCCTGAGCCAGTTGCCGGATGACCTTTAGAATCTCGCCGGTCAGCTCCGGGTCCAAAGCGGAGGTGGGTTCATCGAAAAACAGAATCTCTGGCTTCATGGCCAGTGCTCTGGCGATGGCCACCCGCTGCTGCTGCCCGCCGGAGAGCTGACAGGGATAGCAATCCGCCTTATCGGAAAGGCCCATCTTGTCAAGCAGTTCCCGGGCCGTGACCTCCGCATCCGCCTTGCTCCTGCCCGCCACGCTGACGGGTGCGTCTGTCAGGTTTTTAAGGACCGTGTAGTGGGGAAAGAGATTGAAGTTCTGAAATACCAGACCGAAATAACTCCGAATTTTTTTCAGGTCCCTGGCGTAAACCGTTTTGCCGCTTTCGTCGTTCCACGCGGCCTTTTCCCCGGAGTAGGACAACCCGCCTCCGTCCATCTCCGTAAGCAGCGTGGCGCAGCGGAGCAGTGTGGACTTTCCGGAGCCGGAGGGTCCGATAATAGCCACCACCTCGCCCTGCTCCACGCCGATGGAAATGTCTTTTAAAACATCCAGTTCTCCGTTAAAGGACTTACGGACGTTGTTCAGTTCCATGACTTTCATTTCCGGACGCCCCCTCAGCTGTAATAGTTCATGCGTTTTTCGATGCGCTCCATGATCCAAGCCACGATGCTGTTAAAGATAAAATAGAATAACCCTGCCACGAACAGCGGAACAACCGTAGTTTGGGCGGCGGAAATCTGTTTCGCGATGGTAAACAGCTCCTGATAGGCAATGACGAAGGCTAGAGACGTATCCTTTACCAGCGTGATGACTTCGTTAGTGACGGCGGGGAGGACCCGCTTTGCCATCTGGGGCAGGATGATCTTAATAAAGGTCTGGCTCCGACTATACCCCAGAACCTGTGCCGCTTCATACTGCCCCTGGGGAATGGACTGGATGCCGGAGCGGTAGATCTCGGCGAAGTAGGCGGCGTAATTGATAGAGAACGCGATCACCGCCGCCAGCAGGCGGGAGTACCCGGAAAGGCTCACATGGAACAGGTAGTACGGCCCGAAATACACCACCATCAGCTGGAGCATCAGCGGCGTCCCCCGGAGGATGGAGATGAAAAACTTGACGATTAACTGCACGGGTTTAAATCTCTGAAGCGCCAGTACCATTTTCCCCGGCGCGTTTTCGCCCGAACTCCGCTTTTTGCCCAGACCGCGCAGCGGCGCCCAGGAAGACATTCGCCCCAGCGCAACCAGCAGACCCAGCGGCAGGGAGAACACCAGCGTCAGCGCGAAAAGCTGCACGGCGGCCCACAGGCCAACCAGCAGCTGTTGGAGGATATTCACTAGGTATATCAGGTATTGAGCCCAAAGATATACCAGCGGTTGAACGATATTACCCCAATCCATAGACGTCTCTCCTTGCTGTTCTCACGAAAAGAGCGGCGGGGAAACCCGCCGCCCTTCCGGAAGCGCTTTGATTATTTTCCGTAGCAGATCATGTCGGCCAGCTCCGGCGCGTCGTAGCTCTCCGCGGCGGCGGTGGCGATCTTCATAAAGGTTCCGTCGGACAACATCTCATCCAGGGTGGCTTTCACCTGGTCGGCCAGCTCGGTGTTGCCCTTCTTGAAACCGATGCCGTACTGCTCGGTGGAGAGGGGCTTTTCCAGCATCACGAACTTGTCGGAGCCTCGGGTCTTCAGCTGGTAGTTGGCAACGCCGATGTCCACCGCGATGGCGTCGTCCACGCCGGACTCCAAGTTCATAAATGCGGTGTTGTAGTCGGGGACCTGATCCAGCGCGGAGAAGGAGGCCGCCAGAGCCAGATTTTCATCGTTGCTGCCGTCGCCCGGGTCATCGGTCAGGGCGGTGAGGGCGGAGGAGCCGGACTGGGTCACCACGGGGTGGCCCGCCAGCTGGGACGCGTCGGTGATGCCGCTGTCGGCATTCACGACGAACATAATGGAGTTGTTGACATAGGGGCCGACCCAGGTATAGTCATCCTCCCGGCCGGTCATGGTGAAGCCATTCCAGATGCAGTCGATGTTGCCCGCATCCAGCTCCATGTCCTTGGAGTCCCAGTCAATGGGCTGACGAACCAGATCCCAGCCGTTGCGGTTGCAGACCTCCTGCGCAAGGTCCAGATCAAAGCCCACGTAGCTTCCGTCGTCGGCCTTGAAGCCGTAAGGGGGATACTCCGCGTCAAAGCCCACGGTAAAGGTGGTGCGCTCCGCGCTGCCGGACGCGGACGCCGCTGCGGAAGAAGACGCGGAATCAGAGGCTGCACCTGTTGCGGGAGCGGAGGTTCCGCAGGCGGCCAGGGAGCCCATGACAGCCGCCGCACTCAGCAGAGCCAAAATTTTTTTCGTATTCATCATAAATCCTCCAAAATTGAGGGACATGTCCCTCTGATTTAATATGCTACCAGCGTACCATGATAAATTATAGCTGTAAATAACGGATATCAAAAATTTTTAATGAAAAAGAAGCGCCGTTTTGTGTATTTCTACGAAAAGCGCAAAGCCGGGAGGCACACCGTTGCATTTCTTCTTCCCAACGCAAAAGGCCGACTTTCTCTATCTGCTTTTTTCAAATACTCCAGCCTGTCATACTTGTCAGGAATCGGACATAGAGTGGAAGCAGGATTGCAAGAAGGACGGGGGATGCTATGAATACGACCATCTATCAGAATATTGCCACCCGGACCGCCGGTGATATCTACATCGGCGTGGTAGGACCGGTACGCACGGGAAAATCCACCTTTATCAAAAGGTTCATGGAGACACAGGTGATCCCCAACATCGAAAACGTCTACCGCCGTGAGCGGGCCAGAGACGAACTGCCCCAGAGCGGATCTGGCCGGACCATTATGACGGCGGAGCCAAAATTTGTGCCGGAAGAGGCTGTTCAGGTACAGCTGCCCGACGGGGCGGCGTTCTCCGTGCGGCTGATCGACTGCGTAGGGTACATGGTTCGGGGAGCCATCGGGTCTACGGAGGACGACCAGCCCCGTATGGTGACCACCCCCTGGTACGACCACGAAATTCCAATGACGGAGGCTGCGGAGATCGGCACCCGCAAGGTCATCGCGGAGCACTCCACCATCGGCATCGTGGTCACCACCGACGGGTCCATCTCGGAAATTCCCCGGGAGGATTATCTGGAGGCCGAGGAGCGGGTCATCCGGGAATTACAGGAGCTGGGCAAGCCGTTCATCGTTCTGATGAACTCCGACGATCCAAAATCCGATCGGGCGCAGGCGGTGGCAAAGGATATCGCTTCCAGATACGACGTAAATTGCATGGCGGTGAACTGCCTGGAACTGGACGAGTCGGCAGTGGCGGATATTCTGAAAGCCGTGCTGTATGAGTTCCCCATGCAGGAACTGGACCTGTTCCTGCCCGCGTGGGTGGACGCCCTCCCGGCGGAGCACCCCATCAAGGCGGGACTGTACGGCGCGGTCCGGGAGGGAACGGCGGAGCTGCACCACATCCGGGAGATCGACAGCGTAATCGCCGCGCTGGGCCAGCGGGAGAGCATCAGCGACGCCAAGCTCACCAGCATCGACCTTGGGACCGGCATTGCATCGGCGGAGCTGCGTCTGCCCAGGGAGCTGTTTTACCAGACGCTTTCGGAGCAGTCCGGCTTCTCCGTGGCGGACGACGGGGACCTGATGAGCCTTTTGACCCGGTTGGCCACGGTGAAGGCGGAATACGACAAGGTGGCCGGGGCGCTTCACGATGTGCGGGAGAACGGCTATGGCATCGTGGTTCCCGGAATCGACGAGCTGAAGCTGGAGGAGCCGGAGATCATGAAGCAGGGAGGACGGTACGGCGTCCGCCTGAAAGCCAGCGCCCCCAGCATCCATATGATTCGCGCCGACATCGAGACGGCGGTCAGCCCCATTGTGGGGAACGAAAAGCAGTCTGAGGACATGGTGAACTATCTGCTGCAGGAGTTCGAGGGGGATACCAGCAAGATCTGGCAGTCCAACATCTTCGGCCGCAGTTTCCATGAACTGGTCAGCGAGGATCTGCAAAACAAGCTCCAGCGGATGCCGGACGACGCCCGGAAGAAGCTGCAGGAGACCCTGACCCGCATCATCAACGAGGGCAGCGGAGGATTGATCTGCATTATCTTGTAAAGAAAAAAGCGGCGGGAAGCATAAAATGCTTCCCGCCGCCTGTGTATACGGGTTCATTGGCTGGCGGAGTTCTGCCGCGCGGCCGAAAGCCGCTCCTGAAGCCTCGCAAACAGCTTCTGGGGAGAGACACCGCTGGAGTTTAACGTGATGCACACGGCCTGATGCCCCATCCGGCGGTTTGTACGTATCATCCATTTTCGGATACCGCGAAATCTGTTGATGTAAGCTTCCTCGTTTTTTACCTGGACTTCAATAAATGTATTATTTATCACACTGCCCAGATAAATGCAATCCACGTCGCTCCACGGAATGAATCCGAAAGCAAGCGCTGAGCTGTTGTCTGTGATGCCGTCTGCCGTGACCGTAAGAATGTCTTTTCCGGACAGTGCCCGTTTGATGATAAAAGCGCTGCAACAGGCGAAAAAGAAGAAACCCAAAGCCATAATGACCCGGAACAGAACCTGTATAAGGCTGTTTTGCAGCATTGTTTCTATGTTTGAAAACAGAAGGAACAGGCATAGCAAGGACATCCCCAGAGCTGTAAATATGTAGAAAAAATTTCCCTTCCATGTCTGCTTAACAACGATATGTTCATCCATTACTATCATAACCTTTCCAATTCAGCTGGTGTATGCAGTCGGGAGAGGTCCACCCTCTCCAGTTCCAGCAGCTTTCGCTTTTTGTCCAGACCTCCGGCGTAACCGGTGAGAGAGCCGTCGCTTCCCACCACCCGGTGGCAGGGAATGAGGATGGAGATGGGGTTATGGCCCACCGCACCGCCCACGGCCTGAGCCGATGCAGCCATGCCCCGGGTACGCAAAGACTCCGCCAGAGCGCCATAAGTGGTGGTCTCACCCCGGGGAATTTCCACCAGCAGCTTCCAGACCTCCTTCCGGAACGCGCTGCCTCGGGGGGCCAGCGGGGGAAGCGGGCCTGGAATTTTTCCGGAAAAATAGACGTCCAGCCAGCGCCGCACCTCGTCGAATACCGGAAGCTCGGCGGTCTGCTCCCTCCCGGTAAGGGTGGCGGCAAAGTATTTTTGTCCCTCCATCCACAGTCCGGTCAGCGCCGCGCCGTCGGCGGCGAGATGCAGGGGACCCAGCGGGGAGGAGAGCGTACAGATCGAGTCCATGGAGAAAGCTCCTTTCAGATTCGGCGAAGAGCAACATTTGTTCGGCTTCCGAAATTATTATAGCAAAGTATGGTTCCGCTTGCAAGAAAAAGCTGGACGTGATACCATAGAACCATCAGACAGGGGAGGGGATCGCACCATGCTTTTGGCCATCGACATTGGAAATTCCAACACGTCCGTGGGGCTGTTCGGTCCGGACAGGGAGTTGAAATTTCTGGCCACGCTGGATACGGACGGCCGCAGGACGGCAGATCAGTTCAGTATCGACCTGATGAACGTGTTTGCGCTGTATCACTACGATTTGAAGGACGTCAGCGGGGCCATCGTATGCAGTGTGGTGCCGCCGCTGAATTTCATGCTGGAAAAAGCAGTGAGCCGGCTTCTGGGCGAGCCGCCCATGGTGGTCGGCCCGGGCGTCAAAACGGGACTGAACATCCGTATGGATTTTCAGACCCAGATGGGGGCTGACATCGTGGCGGACGCGGTGTCGGCTCTTGAAAAGTTTCCGGTGCCCATCGTCACCATCGACATGGGCACCGCCACCACCATCGGCGTGATCTCCCACGACCGCACCTATGAGGGAGGACTCCTGCTGCCGGGCGTCAATGTCTCGCTGGAGGCGCTGAGCCGCCGGGCGGCTCAGCTTCCCGCCATCTCCCTTCAGCACCCCAAGACGTTGATCGGCAAGAATACGGAGGACTGTATGCGCTCCGGCATCGTCTACGGCACCGCCGGAATGCTGGACGGCGTGATTGACCGCATCCGGGAGAAATTTCCCGGAAAAACCGTCAGCGTTGTGGCCACCGGCGGCAACGCGCCGGTCATCGTCAAGTATTGCCGGAACAAGATCGTCTACGACAAGTATCTTTTGATGGACGGGCTGTGGGCCATCTATCAGAAGAACCGATAGGGGGATATGGGATGGGACGAGCACTCGGCGCGGCATTATGTGTCTTTATCGCGGGATATTTCCGCATGGACTTTGGAGCTGCGGGAGTTGTTTTGGCAGCGGCCATGGTCATGACCTTTTGGATTATCTGTGAGCTGGAAGCTATTCGCCGGAAAAAGTGAGACGGCGGCGGGGATTGACAATAAAAAAAGCCCGCGTGGGAAAAATCTTCCACGCGGGCTTTCTCTTAGTGCGCCAGCACCTTTTTTAGCTTGGCGAACCGGGGCAGGGAATCCTGCTTGGGCAGCTTCGGTTCACCCTGAATCAAGGGCAGCACGTAGTCGATAAAGGGCTTTTCCACGCCGTTGCCCCGTTCGTTGATCCACTCCCGGGGGACCTTCTTCTCCGTGTTGGCAACGTCGGTCAGGTTCAGCAGCTCCGTCTTGCAGACGTAGTGTCCATCCCGCTCGATCCGCTGGAAGCCCACCATTTTGTCGGTGATGCCATTGACGGCGTTTTCCACGGCGTTCTTTCCGGACATGAAGGATTCCTCAATGTCCGTCTCAGAGGCCAGGTGCGCGCCGCAGCGCTGCAAAAGACTCAGCTCGATGCCTCGGACCTTCGCGCCGGTCTTCTCCTTGACCGCTGCGGCGAGGGTGGCGGCAAGGCCGCCCAGCTGGGCATGGCCAAACCCGTCTGTGGAGGAGGTTTTTGCCTCGGAGACAAAGGTGCCGTCGGGGTAGTGAATCCCCTCGGATACCGCCACCATGCAATTGCCCTTTTCCTTATAGATGCGATCCACGTCGGCCAGAAATTCATCCATGTTGAAATCCGTCTCCGGCAGGTAAATCAGGTCGGGACCCGCGCCGTAAGCAGTGGCGAGGCCCGCCGCTCCAGCCAGCCATCCGGCGTGGCGGCCCATGATCTCAATGACGCAGACCATTCCGGTGTCATACACACGGGCGTCCTGATAGACTTCCATGCAGCTGGTCGCAATATACTTGGCGGCGGAGGGATAGCCGGGGCAGTGGTCCGTACCGTAAAGATCGTTGTCGATGGTCTTTGGCACACCCATTACGCGGCACTCATAGCCGACCTTCTGCATATACTTGGAGATCTTGTTGCAGGTATCCATGGAGTCATTGCCGCCGTTGTAGAAGAAATAGCGCACGTCGTACTTCTTGAAGATCTCCAGAATACGCTTGTAATCGGAGTCATCCACGTCGGGGTCCGCCATCTTGTAACGGCAGGAACCCAAAGCGGAGGAGGGCGTGTATTTGAGGAGCTCCAGCTCCTTGGGGTCCTCCTTGCCCATGTCGAACAGGCGGTCGTTCAAAACGCCCTTGATCCCATGTTCCGCGCCGTAGACCGCGGTGATGCTGGAAGACTTTAGCGCCGTGGCGATAACGCCGTATGCGCTGGCATTGATAACGGAAGTGGGGCCGCCGGACTGGCCCAGAATACAGGCACCTTTCAGTTCGCTCATGTATCGTTCCTCCTGATTTTTCATCCCGGAAAAACCGGGATTGTTTTGTGCACATCAGCAAAAATATCTTACCATGATAAAATGTAATTGTAAATACTTGCAATTTAATTTTTCTGTGATATTATCATAAAAGAAAATCGTTTTCCTCAATATAATTGGCGCTGATCTGGATTTCTTCACCAGAGCGGCGGTTTGGGCGCCCCGGCGGTGCCGGAGGGCGGGGAAAACCGATAATTTTAACAGGAGATGATTGATATGCCACTGGTCACATCAACCGAAATGTTCAAGAAAGCCTATGACGGCGGCTACGCTATCGGCGCGTTTAATGTCAACAATATGGAGATCGTGCAGGGGATTACCGAGGCCGCCCGTGATCTCAGCGCACCTTTGATCCTCCAGGTATCCAAGGGTGCCCGGGCCTATGCCAACCACACTTACCTTGTGAAGCTGGTGGAGGCCGCGGTGATCGAGTGCCCCAACATTCCCATCGTGCTCCATCTCGACCACGGCCCGGATTTTGAGACCTGCAAGAGCTGCATTGACGGCGGTTTTACCTCCGTCATGATCGACGCCTCCGGAAAACCCTTTGCCGAAAACATTGAGATCACCAAGAAGGTTGTGGAGTACGCCCACGACCACGGAGTGGTGGTAGAGGCGGAGCTGGGTACTCTGGCCGGCATTGAGGACGACGTGAAGGTCAAGTCCGAGGATTCCTCCTATACCCATCCTGAAGAAGTGGAGGAATTTGTTTCAAAGAGCGGCTGTGATTCTCTGGCCATTGCCATTGGCACCAGCCACGGCGCTTACAAATTTAAGCCCGGCACCAAGCCCCAGCTGCGGTTCGACGTGCTGGAAGAGGTCTCCCGGCGTCTGCCTGGTTTCCCGATCGTGCTGCACGGCTCCTCTTCCGTTCCTAAGGAGTTCGTGGAGAAGATCAACAAGTTCGGCGGAAATATGCCCGGCGCTGTCGGCGTGCCTGAGGACCAGCTGCGCCACGCCGCAGAGCTGTCCGTGTGCAAGATCAACATTGACTCCGACCTGCGTCTGGCCATGACGGCCTGCATCCGCGAGCACTTCGCGGAGGCTCCCTCCGACTTTGATCCCCGCCAGTACCTCAAGCCTGCCCGTCAGGCCATCAAGGATATGGTCTCCCACAAGATCGTGGACGTTCTGGGCTGCGACCACAAGGCGTAAGCCGCCCTTTCAGCATCAAAGCTGGAGGCACTAAGGCTATTATTTATCAGGGATCGTAATTAAACCAAGAGGCCGCCGGTACGGAAAAAAGGAAAACAGGCAGTCTTTCACGATTATGTGAGAGACTGTCTGTTTTTTTAAGTCTGGCTCATCAGCCAGCCACGTTCTGGCATATTGGCTTTCCATGTGCATGCTACTGATATTGTCTTATACGGCTCTTCACTCTGATCTGCCTTTTCTTTATTCCAAATAAAAATCGTGTAACGAGCATTCTTCTGCATATCTCATACATAAAAATAGAGAAAATAAAGGATGCTGCAACAATGCTGATATACTGAATGAATGCTCCATGAACATGACGAACAATTATATAGCCCAATGCATACTCACCTACACTTTTACCCCCAATCTCAAGTATTGGTGCGCAGATCAGGATAACAAGAAACATCGGCAGTATTTTCACCATAGTTATTTTGCTGCCGCTCATCTTCTTTTCCTTATTCTTATACCATACCATCAATGGCAAGGATATCATTGATATAATAAATAGATATATCATAAACCATGTATGCGCAGGCGTAAAATGACCGTCATACCCACTCCAATCCGTCAATGTAAAATATGTTGACAGATGTTCAAAATAACTGCTGCTATAGTGATTGAAGTATATATCTGCAAGATATGTCTGTACCGGTATTATCATTACAATAGCGGACAAGAGCGGTATAAACAATTTAAAAAATCCCTCTTTTACATATTGCTGAGCGGTTCTATTTTTTAATGAATAGACCGTTGATATTCCCGCCAGCGCAAATAATACCGACATCCACCAAGGATAGACACTCTTAATAAAAAATGTCGCCCATATCTCGCTTTGACCATGTATATACCAGCTTTCTCCGTAACTATTAAATATCATGGCTGCATGAAACGGAAACAGCAAGAAAATACACAAAATACGAATATTATCAATATAATACTTTCTCATAATTTTTTCCCTACTTACAAGTTTTCAACCAATTCACTGACATATGCCCGCATGAATGTTTCCTTGTCTCCAACTATTTTTTCAGCCATCTCGTTCCAAAACGCCGGATGTGTCAAGGATGACAGTAACGATACCGTCCTAATATTCAGTAATTCTTTATTACAGTTCCGATTACATTGACCGATTAGACTTGCAAATGTTGAACTCATTTCCTTTTTTATTCGATCTGAGCAGGTGATGTATCAGAACTATGAGATCAATGTGAAAACGAAAGAGATAAACAAAAGATCTTCGCCTCTTTCTTGGTGATCTTTTCCTGCATAAGTATCTCCAAGCACAACAGTCTATGATCTTCCCAATACTGTTCCATCATGCAAGAAAACAAACCCGCTTTTCCATCAAAATAGTAACTGATCGCAGCTACATTTACATCTGCTTCGCAATCTCTTGCACGGATATAGAATTCATATCCTTTTTCTCCAATAATGAAAAAGTTGCTTTTATAATTTTTTCTCTCATTCCCTCTTCCATCTATTTGCCCCTTCCCATCCGTTAATTCTAAATATGCATTAAAACGACTGTTTAAAACGGATGTTTTAATATACTTCCTGTCAAGGTCACTGTTCTCGAAAAACCCGGAAACTAAAAGAGTTGCGGGGCTTTTTTCACGTTTTCCTCCCGTTTGTCATAGGCTGAGGGCAGGGGAGGAATGCCTGTGAGAAGCATTTTGGAGGACTATGACCGCCTGGCGGCGGTACAGTACGCCCACCGGTGGGCGTACGGACGGAATCCGAATTTTTACGACTACGAGAACATCGGCGGAGACTGCACGAATTTTGCCTCCCAATGCGTCTACGCCGGGGCCGGCATCATGAACTTCCTTCCAACTTTTGGATGGTATTACATCGATGCCAACCAAAAGTCGCCGTCCTGGACAGGTGTGGAGTATTTTTTTAATTTTTTTACCCGCCCACAGCGTTCCGTGGGGCCGGTGGGGCGAGAGTGTCTGTTGTCGGAGATACGTCCCGGCGACGTGATTCAGCTGTCCTTCAACGGGCAGGGGTTTCAGCATACGCCGGTAGTGGTGGCGGCGCAGCCGCCCTACGGTCCGGGGGATATACTGCTGGCGGCCCACAGCTATGACGCCGACGACCGGCCGCTGGACAGCTATGAGTACCTCCTGATCCGGCCTATTCAGATTGTCGGCGTCATCCGGCCATAACTTGAACGCAGGAGATAAACGTGCTATAATCGCAGCGTGACGGGATATGTCCCGCAGCCGGTGATTTTCACCAAAGAAAAGAAAGGCGAATATGCTATGAAAAAATTCTGCTCGGCGCTTCTGGCGGCCGCTTTGGCGGTGTCCTTGGCGTTGCCCGTTTCCGCTGCGTCCTTTCGGGATGTTCCCGCGGGAAGTTCTCTTGCGTCCGAAGTGCAAAAGGCTGTGGATTACGGTCTGATGGGCGGATACAGCGCCGCATCCTTTGGCTATTCCGATTCCATGACCCGGGGTCAGTTTGCCGGGGTGCTGGTGCGGATGATGGCAACGACCATGAACTGGGTCACGGAGACCCCGGCCCAGCCGTCTTTTACCGATGTGCCCGCCTCCCACGCATGGTACTCCGCGGCGGAGACGGCCCTGTCCCACGACGTGGTAGACGGCGGAGGGGCCTTCCGGCCCAACGCGCCCATTACCCGGGCCGAGATGTCCGAAATGCTGGTGCGGGCGCTGGGGCTGAAGGGTGCCGCTGCCATTGAGGAAAAGCAGGCTTCCCTGCCGTTTACCGACGTGACGGAAGGGAAGGGATACGTGGCCGTGGCCTATCAGATCGGCATGACTACCGGCGCTTCCGCCACTACTTTCGCACCCTCCGCCACCGCCACCCGGGCGCAGGCCGCGGCCATGCTGGTGCGCATCTATGAAAAGCTGAACAGAAATGTCGATTTGGTCCACGGATTCTACGCCATCTCCTCCTACAGCCAACTTGGCCTGACGGACGGGATGGAAGCAGTCAGCGCCGGATGGAGCCGGATGACCTGGGATGGGACCAAGGCCCTGCTGTCTACCACCTCGGCGAACGGCAATGAGTACGCCATTCCCAGCGGCTATCAGGATGTGACCGGTTATCTGGACGCCAACGGCACGGCCCTGAATCTCAGCGTATTTATGGATGTCTCCGGCGGTGTGCGGGACCTGCTGGCCTCCGCTAACGGCAGGGAAGCGGCAGTAGAGCAGATCGAAAACGAACTGACTGTCTCCTACAACGCCATAGGAAAGAACCCCTACGACGGTGTGACCATTGACTTTGAAGGACTCAGAACTTCGCAGAAAGCGAATTTCACCGCGTTTATCACCGCTCTTGCGGGTAAAGTACATTCCCTTGGCAAGTGTTTGTATGTCTGCGTTTCCCCGGCGTTGACTACGGGAAGCTACTACGATGGCTACGATGATCGCGCCATTGGCCAGCTCGCCGACAAGGTGATTCTGATGGCCTATGATTACAGCGCCGTAGATCTGACCGCTTATGTGGGGACGGAGTATTATAAGACCGCTGCACCTGCCCCCGCCGATCAGGTGTACGCCTCGCTGCTAGCGGCAGCCGATTCCGACACCGGCGTGGCGGATGTATCCAAGCTCGTTCTGGGCTACTCCAGCAAGCCGATGGCTTGGAAGATTGACGTCGACGGCAAACTTCTCTCCGGCACACCGGTATATCCCTCCAACGAGACGCTGTATCAACGGCTGAATCAGTCCGACACAGAAACGGGCTGGTCGGATACCTATCAGCAGCCTTATGCGGTCTACACCACAGAGGACGGCAGCCGCTACTTCGTCTGGTACGATAATGATGACAGCGTACAGGTCAAACTGAACGCCGCAAAGCTTCTGGGAATCACCGGCGTGTCGCTGTGGCGGCTGGGGACTATCCCCACGGAACACAGCTGGAACTGGAACAATCTGCTGGCTTGAAATTTCAAATAAAAAAGACATGGTTCCCGGAAACTTCCGGGAACCATGTCTTTTTTGCTTAGCCGCAGAAAGAAAAGCACTGACTGAAAAGCTGCCAGATGGAACTACAGTCGAAACCGCCACAGCCGCCATTGAAACAAGACATATGTGTACCTCCTGTGTTTCTGTTTTAAATTTACCTCGCGAAGGCAATTATGATTGTAACCGATTTGTTACTATTTTTCAACGGAAATGTATTCTTTGAAAGGAAACATGAGGTATCATCAAAATGATTCGTCACCAACAAAAGGTTATAGAGATTTTAAGCAAATACAACATCCCATCCAACCGGCAGGGAGATTTTCCGTGCTCGCTCTTATAGAAACTAAATCTGACGATAGATTTCTATTATTTGTTAATAATGAGACATTTTGATTTCTACAAGGCTATAATCGCCTTCGCTGTATACAGCGCATTATTTAGGGTGGAAATCAGATACTAAATCCGGGGTGATTATTTGGAAAGCGGAAACTCTTTGTTTGAGAAAATCGAGCAGCATTTACTTTCTGACGAAAAGCCGTCCCGCTTTTTATCAGAACTCGCCGGGTCCCCGGCTCTTCGCGCGTATCCGTTTGATATGCTGAGACGGCTGCAAAGCACGCCGCAATCCCTTCGGTACCATCCCGAGGGCAACGTCTGGAATCATACTCTGCTGGTAGTGGATGAGGCCGCGAAGGTCAAAGCAGAAAGCGCCGATCCCCGCGCTTTTATGTGGGCCGCGCTGCTTCACGACATCGGCAAACCCTCCACAACCGTATGCAGAAAAAGCAAAATCACATCCTATGACCACGACAAAGCAGGCGCCCTGCTCACAAGAGAGTTCCTTGGCGTTTTCACAGCGGACACAGACTTCATCGAGCGGACGGTCTGGCTGGTTCGCTATCATATGCAGATTCTGTTTGTGGTAAAGAAGCTGCCTTTTGCCGATGTGGAGGGAATGAAGCGGAACACGGATGTCCGGGAGGTCGCGCTCCTGGGGCTTTGCGACAGGCTGGGGCGGCAGGGGGCGGACCGGCGGCAGGAACAGGAAAATATCCGCACCTTTTTGGAAGAGTGTAAATCGCAATCGGAAAGTAGGCTCTATGAACCCTGGTACCATAGAGAAAATCCAATACAACCGGGACATCATCATGAACAATATCCACAGGGCCAGCGAAACGATGGAGAAAACGCCGGATTTCAAAATAAAGCCGGTCCTGAAGATTATAAATGAGTGCCGGATGGATGTTCGCCACGCATGAGATTCGGAACGAGGCAAGCACTGCTCAAAACAGCTGGATATTTGGAAAGGGGCGTTGCTGAAAAAGCTAAATTTCAATGGGTGCAGATGGCATCAGACGGTCATCACTGCATACTGTGGGCCTTAATATGGTCAGGGTGCTTTTTATGGTATTCAGGTTGACAACAGCACCAATTGGCAGCGCTGCTTTATATTTTCCATGACCGGATGCGATATTGGTCAATAGGGGTTTTCCCAAGGGGACAATGAACTCTGTAATTAAATCCTCATATGATTTTCCATATTCATCTGTGCAGTTCGTACACTCGCCGATGATAATTCCAATGCAATCCTCAAATTTACCAGCAATTTTCAGCTGATTCAAATACCTGTATACCGTGTTGATCGGCTCGTGTGTCTCTTCCAATAATATAATTTTACCTTTGGTGCTTATTTCATATGGGGTACCAAGCGATCCTACAAACGAGGTCAGATTTCCCCCCACCAGGGATCCTGTTACATTACCGGGGACTCTGCTGATCATGGGCATATCGGGCGGATTGACAATTTGCCTTGGTGCGAGCGTGGAAGACGTCGTACTGAAGTACTGTGCAAAGTTGTACTCTGGCGTACTGTCTCTGAAATCAAGCAGTAACAGGCTATGGAATGTGATTTGATTGGTCAATTGGTACAAGACGTTCAGTAAAATCGTAATATCACTATAGCCTGATATAATTTTTGGGTGGCTTGCAATGTAGCCGTAATCAAGATATGGCAGAATTCCTTCAACCCCGACACCGCCTCTTGTCGGCAAGATTGCTTTTACTTCCGGGTTCTTATACATACGCATCAAGTCAGATGCTCTTTGCTGGTCGGTTCCTGCGAGATAGCCATTGCTTGCATAGACATAATCGCCTAAGACAACATGAAATCCGTGTTCTTTCAAAAAAGATATTCTTTCATCTATTTCAGCTGGGTCCAGAGGGCTCCCCAGTGTGACAATTCCAAATGTATCACCTGCTCTTAGCATAGGCGGTCGAATTACCATGATAATCACTCTCCATTACTTATACAATATGCCCACTCCACTTCCAATGCCAATCTTTGCAAGGTAAAAAGGAATGAGGAACATCGACATTCATGGACCATGGGTCGCCACGATTTCCAAAAGGCAGCGGGCGCTGGGTCTCCCACGATCATCGCCGGCGACGTTAATGGAATTGAAATTGACCGGCGCAGAGCATGTTCAGCCAATTTATCGGTAAAGCAATTGCTGTTATTAGGGCGTCTATTGAAACAGATGTCTGTTTTTGCTATACTTGTTTTTAGTTATTTCTTCTTCAGTTTTGCTTGACTTTTATTCGCAGGGTCATATACTGCAAAAGCTGTGGTTGAGTTGCCGCAAAACATCTTTGCGTGACAAAAGGATGGCCTCAGTACATAATGTAGCAAGAGGTGATATATGTGGCAGCAGTTGGAAAAAATATAAGAAGTCTTCGGACAGCAAAGCACATGACGCAGGATGAACTTGCCGAGAAGCTGTTTGTCAGTCGGCAGACCGTATCAAATTATGAAACTGGAAAATCCCACCCGGATATTGATCTATTGGTGAAAATCTCCGAGATTTTTGATACAGATGTCAATGCGCTTATCTACGGAATTCCGGTTTCTCCGAGCAGAAAAAAAGAGTTCCGCACAACAGCGATTGTAACTGTCATTTTACTGATACTGGGTATTTCTGCATTCATTTTGGGTTCTATCTCACAGAAGTGGAGACAGCAGTATTACATAATTTCCCCCGGGATTTTGCTGGATACATTTTTGCTCCCTTGTTTTTATGTTCTTCTGGGGTGGAATCTCATGCAGGTCATCAGCTTGCTTTTTGGTGCAAAACCGTTAAAGAGCCGAAGAATAGGTAGAATTCACTATCTCATCATTGCAATGCTGCTGGCCTATGCGGTGGCAATAGCACCAGATTTAATTTGGAATTTTCGAAATTTTATAGAAATTTATCAGATTATAGGCACACATGTCAATTATAGTGATCAATCAGCGTATCATTTTTTACCAGTATGGGAGAAAGTGAGTGGGGTCTGTATCCAATTTGCAGTTAAATATAGTATTGCCTTTATCATTCCGGGAATGGCTCTTTGGGCAACAAAAACAAAAGAACTGCTGAGCAACCAATTGGAGAGCTGATTTTGAACTCTACAAGAAGTTCTTCCATGCTGATAGACTGAAATCACGTCATATGCAGAATCAATATAGGTTTCCGTTATCGGATTCAGCATGAGCTTTACTGAACGTTTATATATAGATTCAAGCTTAAAGGTCGCATGAAGGAGGAAATGAAAAGTGTGGGTTATCCTGCCGGTTGTCGTTTTGATCGCGGCGAGCATAATATTTATTTTTCCCCCTGGCAGAGGAAATCCGAAGCCATATCGCGATGAGAACGGTGCGCCGCTTTCTGAGAATATTTCCGAAAAAATATGGGTCGATATAAACGGTTCTCAGCAGGGCATGTTTTTGAAAGGGAGGAGCACCACAAATCCCGTCCTGCTGTTTTTAACCGGAGGACCTGGTATTCCGGATTACTTTTTGACAAAACAAATAGACACCGGGCTGGAGGATACGTTTACTGTTTGCTATTGGGATTATTGCGGAACCGCCCTTTCCTATTCGCCTGACTGCAAAGCGGGGGACTGCACTACCGGACAGTTCGTACACGATGCCATTGCCGTGACGGACTATCTTCGATCGCGTTTTAGACAGGAAAAAATCTATCTTCTGGGACATTCCTTTGGTAGTTACATTGGTCTTCTGACCGCGCAGGCCGCGCCGGGAAAATACCGTGCCTACATTGCCATGAGCCAAATTGCCAATCAGCCGCGGTCTGAGCTGTTAGCTTACAACACCATGAAAGCGGAATATACCACACGGGGTAATCAGAAAATGGTTCAAAAGCTGGAGAATTATCAAACGGACACTGCGGACACTGCATGGCTGCGTCGCTGGTTTGCCGCACCTGAACGGGATACGGCCATGCACGAGTTAGGTGGGGGCACAATGACAGCAATGAACTCCGTCATCACCGGCATCTTTTTTCCGACCCTTCGCTGCACGGACTATCTACAGACGGAGCGCATCCACATTTGGCAGGGAAAATCCTTTGTGCAGAAAGCACCGGTGGCCTATGATCGCATGGAATTTGTGGCGGAAGACAGTGTCCCGGCACTTGAAATTCCAATCTACTTTCTGGCAGGTAAGCAGGATTTGACCTGCTGCTACCCAATGCAAAAAGAGTATTATGACCAACTCAAAGCGCCGCTGAAGGGATTTTACACCTTTGAGTATTCCGCCCACAGCCCACTGTTTGAAGAACCGAAGCGCGCGGTCGAAATTCTCGTCAATGATGTGATTCACGGTTCTGTGTCCATGGCAGATGAAAATAGTGCGCTCATAAAATGAGCGGCCTGAGCAGTTTGGAGCACACGCTGAAATTTTCATTTGCGCGGGGGCGTCGTACCCTCAGGGGGGGAATGATAAAAAGTCAGCCCTTGCCGCTTGACAAAACGGTGCAGGACAGTACAATAAAGATAACGGGAGCGCTGCGGATAAGCAATGGGTTCCAAGCTACTCTGCCTTGTGGTCATCGATACCATTAACCTGTTTATTCTGGTAAGTAACCGCCGCCCACACGGTAAAATTCAGCCATATTACTCCCGGCTAATATCCATATTGCGGTTATTATCCTCTTGCGTCGGACATGCTCCTTTCCGCCCGCAGGGTTGGCATAAGGTCGCATTGCTCCGATCAAAAACGTGTTCTGGGAAAGTGAGGTTTTACTATGCACTGCATTCGAAAGGTAACCGATGATTTACTTTGGATCGGCGCCAGTGACCGCCAGCATCCTTGTTTTGAGGCGGCCCTTCCCATCCCCAAAGGTATGTCATTCAACTCTTACTTGCTTTTGGATGAAAAAACCGTCCTGTTTGATACTGTGGACCGTGCGGTTCAGGCTCAGTTCTTTGAAAACCTGGAGTATGCACTTGACGGTCGGGCGCTGGATTATGTTTTTGTCCACCACATGGAGCCTGACCATGCCGCTACGCTGGGTGACTTAATGCTCCGACACCCGGAAGCCACCATTGTGTGCAGCGGGAAGTCCGTCAATATGATCCGCCAGTTTCACAGCACCGATCCAAAGGGAGCCGTCTTGGTCAACGAAGGAGACGTCCTTTCCACCGGTCGGCATCACTTCACCTTTTATAATGCTCCCATGGTTCACTGGCCCGAGGTAATCGTCAGTTACGACTCCACCGATCAGATTCTCTTTTCCGCCGATGCCTTTGGCACGTTTGGCGCGTTAAACGGAGTTCTCTTCGCTGACGAGGTGGACTTTGACCGCGACTGGCTGGATGAGTCCCGGCGTTACTATTCCAACGTTGTGGGCAAGTATGGTCCCCAAGTGCTCTCTTTGCTGAGCAAAGCTGCCAAATTGGATATTCAGATGATTTGTCCCCTCCATGGTCCGGTCTGGAGAAAGAATCTGGACTATATGCTGGGCAAATATGCTAAATGGGCCGCCTACGAACCGGAGGCCCAGGGGGTTTTAATTGCGTTTGCCTCGGTCTACGGCGGGACGGAGACCGCAGCCAATATTCTGGCCTGCCGGCTGGCAGAATTGGGAGTCCCCGTTGACATGTACGATGTCTCGGTGACCCATTATTCTTATGTTTTGTCCGATCTGTTCAAATACAGTCACATTGTCTTTGCCTCTACCACTTATAACAACGGCATTTTTACCTCCATGGAAAATCTGCTCCATGACGTGGCTCACCACAATCTGCAAAACCGAAAGGTAGCCCTGATTCAAAACGGCTCCTGGGCTCCGTCCAGTGGAAAGCTGATGTCTCAGATATTGTGCGAGATGAAGAATATAGAGATTCTGGAGGCCCCCATTACGCTAAAGTCTGCCCTGGCTCCCGGTCAGGATCAGGAACTTGAGGCGCTGGCCAAGACTCTGGCTGCTTCCGTACGGGGGGAGGAGCCCGCCCACGTCAAGGAAAATGGAACGGACAAACCCAGGGGCTTTGTATGTAAGGTCTGCGGCTTTATTTATGAGGGCGATACCTTGCCGGATGATTTTGTATGCCCAATTTGCCATCGCCCTGCCAGCAGCTTTGAGCCGTTGGCCTAACAAAAAATACAACTGAATATGAAGTATGCATGCAAGCTCTGCGGTTTTCTCTAAGGCTACCGAAGGCCCCATGCCGGAACGAGTACACCTGCTCTTTGTGCGGTGCCTGTAAGAGTCGCTTCGGAGCTGCGAATAAGCGATTCATACGATAAAACAGGTCGTTCTTCTCTTTTCTTTCAGGAGAACGGCCTGTTTTTGTTGTTAATTCAGGAATACCCCGAGCGTTATATAGTCAACGAATAAACTTTTCCGCACGCAACGTCATCTTTTTCGTGCAACAGGTTTTTATAATGCAGTTGTTTATGTTTGCGCGGCCACCGCGCTAACGGCCTGGTGCTATGTTTCATTGAATTTGGGAGGACAGATATATGGAGCTACAGGAGATTGTTGAAGCGCTTATCGGCAAAGGATATGAAGTTTCCTGTTTTGAAACAGCAGAAGAAGCCGCGTCATACCTTGATCGGAAAGTAGACGGGAAGACAGTTGGATTTGGAGATTCCGTCACGCTGGATTCCATGAAGCTCTATCAACTGCTCTCGGCGCACAATCACGTAATAGACCCCAAACATTGCGCACCGGGGATGGATTTCTGGTCAACCGCAAAGCAATGTCTGACTACAGATGTTTTTTTCACCTCTGTAAACGCGCTGGCTGCAACCGGTGAGATGGTGAATATTGATGGGACAGGAAACCGGGTTGCGGGCTCTCTGTTTGGTCATGAAAAAGTCTATTTCGTTGTGGGAACAAACAAAATAGTTTCAACATTGGACGAAGCTGTCTGGCGTGCCCGCAACATCGCAGCACCGCAGAATGCTGCTCGGCATGGGTTCCAAACGCCGTGCGCTATCAGGCAGGATCGCTGTTATGACTGTAAAAGCCCGGATCGGATTTGCTGCGGACAGATGATCTATTACCAGAAGATGCGCTTTATTGAAATGGAAGTCGTTCTGGTTAAAGAGTCTCTCGGCTTTTGACTTCGATGTAAAGCGCAGTCAAAGCGCTTGAAATTGAATGTGGCTTTAACAATACGAAATAAATCAAAGTAAGGGTACGAGATATCTTAAAAGAGTTGAAATTCTTGCCTGTATTGTAAGGGAATTCATTATTCTGATTGCCTGTTTGCTGTTTAAGGCGACACCGCACAGAAGAAACATGTGCGGGAAGGCCCTGTATTGGTAAAATAAGTGCATGGATAAACAAATCAGTCTGTCCGGACTCCTGTCCGACGAGACGACGGTGTCGGAAACCATGGACAGCTGCCCCCTTTCGGAGTTCTGCGGCAAAAACACGGTACTGAGGCTTGCAAAAACAGACGGCCAAATTGAATAACCTGTTTGCGTTGGCAAATCTGACCCTTGCTGACAGGCCTACTCTGGCAGTCTGAGTTTGTTTGACTGTGTGGGCACAAAAGAGAATCTATTCCGCGCTGTTTGCCGCTTCAGGTAGATGGCGCGGCGTTTGTTTCACCGTTGTGCGGTCTTGCCCTAAAACGCCGGGCGCTGAAGTAAAAGCACTCCCATCGTCACTGGTGCAGCGGGAAGGTATGGTGCGGGGTTTGCGGGGAGCATTTTGTAAGCAACGAAAACCGTCGAAAGATGGGACAACTCATATCTCATGGGGATGCCTCAATCATACTAAAGTAGATACTTTTAAATCGGCGGAGCGTGACAATAACAACTATGCAAACGAGAAAACTTTGCTCAGTAAGTTGCATGATAAGATTTTTGTCTCAAATAATAATTGAATTAAGAGGGAGTTATTAGCGAAACAGGAGTCTTAGGGTTCGAACATATATCAGCTCCAGCAGAAACAATCAGATTGCAGATTACTCAAATCGAGTCCCTCAAGAATAAGCTTATGGACAATTTATTGGATGGGCCTTATCAGCAAAGCGCAGTTTACCTCAAAGAAGCAGAATTGGTGCAAAATTAACCGTTCTAAAAGATTATTTGGATTGTATGGAAGCAAAGAAGCAAACCAAGCAGCAGAAATTTGAAAAATTAATCGTATTTCAGAAAAGATATCTAAGATTTTAGGCTTTGATTTTAATAAAAGAAACCGCGTTTTAAATTCCATAACGTCTAAGATTGTTATTTATCAGAGCAAGCGTGTTGAGGTTCATATGGTTGGAATCATATGTAATTTTATAGTGACGTATGAAACGAGTGGACGATTAGAAATATATAAAACCGCGATTACAGATTTTGACATAAATCGTCAATGAAAAGTGTATATAATCAAGAAAAATACTTACATTTTTAACAATATAATGGTTGACATATTAGAAATGCTTTGTATAATATAGCTATGAATTAAACGCTGAAGGAGGTTATTTATTATGGATGAAGAAGTGCAGGTTACAAAAAAGCGTGCTCCCAATAAAACGGTTGAGGAGCGGAGAGAACGCATCGATCAGAAAATTCAGTGGCATGAGAAATCCATTGAATCTTTAAAAGAGCAGAGGGCTGAACTTGGCAAGCCACGGTTGAGCAGAGCTGAAAAGGTTCAGAAGCTGCTGGGGGATAAGGTAGCTGCCGGGGTGCTGTCATTGGAAGAGGCAAAGACATTGGGCTATAAGGGCGCATAACTGCCATTGGCGGTCGAATTTGTCATTGTCTGCAAAGTTTAACTTCCCATGATCCTACCTCATATAGTAGCATTGATAAATACTGTACGCGTTTATAGTAATACACCTAAAAACAATCTCAAGATTATTCTGTGTCTTCCTTTCGGGGAAAATGGAACAGGAACGGTATTAACCGTTCCTGTCAGCCGGTAGACAAAACGCCGTTTGGGATTCAGACCCAAGCGGCGTTTTTCATGCGAATAATCGAATTGGGAACAAATAGCAGGAAAAAGAGAAAGGGGAAATCGTATTTGGGCTTGAACCTGGGGTCTTCCGATTTCCAGATTGCCAGCTTTTTGAGATTCATGCAGGCGAAAGTGAGCAAAGCCTGCATCGTCACTTTGGCTTTGCCCCGTAAGGTAGTATATCTCAACCCATGTTTTTCTTTTGCGTCGGCGAAAGCCCGTTCGATGGTTTCCGCACGCTCCCGGTAAATTGCTTTTCCCCGCGATGTGCGGCGAAAATCTTCCGCGACGTCCAGATCGTTCGCCCATACATGCCGCGTTACAGTTTTCTGAGAGTTTCTACTCTGCGTGCACTGCGCCCGTTTCGGACAGCATTTGCAGATTTTGGGGTCGCTTTTGTATTCCCGGTATCCGTCACGGTTTGTGGTTGAGTAGCGCAGAACCTGGTTGTTTGGGCAGAGAACACAGTCGTAATATTGGTCGTATACATATTCGTAGGGCTTGAAATATCCTTTTTTGCTCATCGGCCTTTTGTAAGGCAAAACCGGAATTCGGTGGTCGTCCAGAATCTGTTTGCAGATATATGGGATCTTGTAACCAGCGTCGGCAACAACGTACTTGATTTCAGGGAACGTGGCCTTTACTTTGTCATAAATGCTTTTGAACATCACGCTGTCATGGACGTTGGCGGGGGAAAGTTCTACGCCAAGGATGAAGTTGTGCCGGTCGCAGGCTGTGTGCGCGGTGTAGGCGAAACATTTTTCATGCTCCCCTTTGTGGAACATGCCGCACTCCGGATCGGTGGTGCTTTTTTCGATCTCTTTAGTCTGTCCGGCCCCGCCGCCTTTTCCCGAGTCGTCATCGTCAAATGGCTTTTTCCCATGAACCTCCCGGTCCTTGTTGATTTCCTCCATCAACTCTTTTTGGTAATGCCGGGCCTCTTCCTGAACCTGCACCTTCATTTTCCTGTTTCGGTTGGCGCTGGCCTTGATATGCCTGGAATCAATGAACACCGCCTTCGGGTCCACATACTTCAGCTTCACCGCTTCCAGCAGGATACGGGCGAATATTTTCTCAAAAATATCGGTGCCCTCAAACCGCCGGGAATAATTTTTTCCAAAGGTCGTAAAATGAGGGATCGGATCGTTCCAGTCATATCCCAAAAACCAGCGATATGCCGCATTGACCTCGATTTCTTTGATCGTCTGCCGCATGCTGCGGATTCCAAATAGATACTGGATGAACACGATCTTGAACAGCACTACAGGATCAATACTTGGACGGCCCGTATCTTCGCTGTACCTGCCTTTCACCAAATCATATATGAAACTGAAATCAATTGCTTTTTCGATTTTCCTGAGAAGATGGTCTTTTGGAACCAAATCCTCCATGCAGTAAAAGCCGATCTGCTTCCGGCTGTCTTCACCTTTTTGGTTCACCATCTTTTATCACCTGCTTCTATTTTACCATCTTCTAAGCACTAAAAAAAGACAAAGCATCATTTCTCTGATACTTTGTCTACAGGCTGACAGGAACGGTATTAACCGTTCCTGTTTCTCACAATCACGAACATAGGAGCCGCTTGACGGAAAAATGGAAAGGCTTTGTTGTTGGGACGGCAACGGTAAACGCTAAAACAAGAACACCCTGGCACCATTCTGTTAGCGTTCACAGGGACACATTATGAACCAGCCTATGGTAAGGGGCGGGCGACGAAAGCCGTCCGCCTCTTACGCTTTCTATGCGATATTCGCTTGCTCCATATTTTCCGCAGCTTCCGCTACCTGTTCCACGCTGTCCATGACGCCCACGTCTCGGTAGACGATGCGAATCTGTCAACGCCGATTTGAATTTGCAGTTTTTCGCCAGTTAAAAAATGTAGGAAAACAGCGGCGAGGGAATGTCCTAAAATTAGTTTTGTCCCTGCTCGAAGAGGGTATTGACGATGTGCTGTTTTTGCTTCATATATTCTTTGCGTTCTTTTAGCCGGTAGCTTTCGCCCTTGATATTGACGACGGTACAGTGGTGCAGAACACGATCGAGTATCGCGGAGGCGATGGTGACATCAGCAAAGATCTCGTTCCATTGGGAAAAGGTCTTGTTGGAGGTAAAGACTGTTGAGACCTTTTCATACCGTCTGGCAATAAGCTGAAAGAACAGGTTCGCCCCCTGAATATCCATTGGGAGATACCCGATTTCGTCGATGATGAGCAGCTTGTATTTACCCAGAGTTTTGAGCTTATCTGGAAGACGGTTTTCAAAATGGGCCTTTTTGAGCTGCTCAATCAGTGAGTGGCAGTTAATGTAGTAAGTGGAGAATCGATGCCTGGCGGCGACCATCCCCAGCGCCGAGGCCAGATGGGTCTTGCCCACGCCGGGCGGGCCGAGAAAGACGATATTTTCTCCATTCTCCAGAAAACGCATGGTGGCCAGTTCCTCGATCTGCCGCTTGTCAATGGAGGGCTGAAAACTGAAATCAAAGTCCTCCAACGTCTTTTTGATGGGAAAGCCCGACATCTGCACCTGTTTTTCATAGGCGCGCCGCCGTTTGCTGAGCGCCTCCTCTGCAAAGATATGATCGAGCACCTCCACGATGTTAAGCTCGTCTTTTGCAGCTCTCTCAAGATAATTGTCCAGGATCTCCAGCGTGTTTTTCATTTTCAGGCTTTCAAGGTTCTCCCTGAGGCGTTCCATCGTCAGTTCCGTCATAACAATACCTCGTCATACCGGCTCAAATCATGTGGCTGGATGGGAAAATCGATGACGTTGTCACCGTCCAGCAGCGTGTTTTCGATGTCGAAAGACTGCTTGACCGTCAGCCTGCGGTAGTGATGGGCATTGACGACCATGTCCTTTTTCTGATAGGATATCCGGTGCAGGGTGATTTGCTTTCCTTCGTGGTAGACGGCGAGCAGGTTGTCCAGCGCTACGACTGCCACATCTTTGCCGGCGTATTCCGATGGAACGGAATACTGATTACCGCCGTGTGAGATGAGGCAGTCTTTTTGCACCCTGCGTAAGTTAATTTTGTCAATGATATATTTACGTTTGAGAGGGTTGAGGCCCTCTTTTTTTAATCGCTCGAAGGGAATTTCGTTCGTTGTGGCATGGATTTTTCCGTTAACCTTGTTGCACCAGGCCAGCGCCTGGCCGTTGAGATTGTCCAGAGACGAGTACTTGATTCCAATCATAAAATTGTCCCGGACGAACTGGACCGTGCGCTCCACCTTGCCCTTTGTCTGGCCCCGGTATGGTCTGCACACAGCGCAGGCTTGAAGCCGTAGAACCCGGCAAAGTCCTCGAACTGCCGGTTCAAAGTGCTGTCCTCCTGCTTCAGCAGCCGCTTGATGACGACCTGTTTCATGTTGTCGTACAGGATTTCCTCCGGATAGCCGCCCAAATACCGGAACGCGTTGGCATGGCAGCGGATCAGTGCGTTTGTGCTCATGTCGGTCACAAACTCTATGTACCGTGCCCGTGAGTATCCGAGAATAAACAGAAAGCAGTACAGCTTCTTCAGCTTTCCGCCCTCCATGACGGTGTGATCCTCAAAAAATGCCCAGTCCATTTGGCCTTGCAGCCCCGGCATTGTCTCAAATCGTACCGTTGCCTTCTCGTCCAGCTGCTCCTTTTTGTTGCGTACGTATTCTCGCACGATGCTGTGCCCGCCGTCAAAGCCCTGCTCCCGGATCTTTTCCAGAATTCGCTCCGCTGAGTACGGCGCTTCCTCCAGCCATATTGCGATCTGCTCCTTGTACGGGTCCAGCTTTGACGGCTTCGCCGCGCTCAGGCTGTATACCGGCCGTGTCTCGCTCTCGGCGTATTTCTTCGCCGTCCTCGGGTCAAGGTTGTACTTGTGCGCGATCTCCGTGTAGCTCAGTCCTTTTTGCCGGTCGCGGATATCCATCCAGTTTGCTCCTTCCATTCTGACACCCTTTCCGCCTCCATTACGGCAGGCAGATTCAAGTGTACCATATTGCATTTCTCTCCGCTGCAAACCTGCATTTTTTGACCGGCGTTTTCTTGCATTTTATCACTGGCGCTGACAGCTGTTTTCGGCGCCCTGACGGCATACACAGACGCGAACAACAGCGACGTGCCGAACCTGTCCCCCTCTAACCGGGATACACGCACAACGTCCGTTATTCTGGAAGACGGAACGCCGGTTCTGCTGGATCAGGAACAGGCGAACTTTGCAAACAGCGTGGGCGTTATCACGGCTCTGCCGGTGTCCGGCGTTATCAAGGCGTGGGGCAACAATACGGCGGCATATCCCACGAACACCGACCCGAAGGACCGGTGGTTTGCAACGCGGCGGTTCTTTACATGGCGCGGAAATTCGTTCATTCTGACCTATTTTCAAAAGGTGGACAACCCGGCAAACACCCGCCTGATTGAGAACATTTGCGACAGCGAGAACATCAACGGAAACGCGCTGGTGGCTGCCGGGGCCTGCGCAGGGTACAGGATCACGTTTTTGGCCAAAGAAAACCCGATCACGGCCATGCTGGACGGAACCATCAAGTTCCATATGTATCTGGCCCCGTATGTGCCTGCAGAGAACATTGAAAATGTTCTTGAATTTGACCCCACCATGCTGGAAGAAGCCATGTCCGGCGTGGCGGAATAAGGAGGTAAGAGGCTATGGAACAGAACATTCCACAGGTCATTCACATGGCCAACGTTTACACAAAGGGCAACAAGCTGGTGGGCCTGTCTGATGAAGTTACCCTGCCGACTTTTGCGCCGCAGACGGAAACCATTGCCGGGTTTGGACTGCTGGGCGAAATCGACAACCCCACACCGGGACATTTCGGCAGCATGGAACTGGAAGTGCCGTTTAGGGTCCTGAACAGTGACCTTTTCGGCGTTATGGCCCAGGGCGCCGCGGTTGATCTGACGCTGCGGGCATCGGAACAATTCAGCAGCAATGAAGGGATAACCTATAAGGGAATCCGCGTTGTAGTACGCGGCCCCCTGAAAGAGTTTAACCCCGGCAGTGTGAAGCAGGGCAGCCCCATGGGCGCGTCCGTCAAAGTGGAAATCACCTATATTCTGATTGAATTTGACGGGAAAACCATGGTTGAACTGGACAAGATCAACCCGAAATATTACATCAACGGCGTGGACCAGCTGGCCGCGTCAATGGCCTTGTGCTAAAGCGAAGGGACGGCGGTTTTTCCGCCGTCCCTAATTTTAGGAGGAAAAGAACATGGAAAAAAATATCGTTACTCTGTCCAAACCCTATGAATTTGAAAATCAGACTTACACACAGCTGGACATGGCACCGCTGGAAGACGTAGCCGGAGAGGACATCATCAAGGCAAACCGTGTGTTGGCCGCCCAGGGAATTGCGTACCCTGTCCCGGAAACGTCCGTTGACTTTGCGTTTATCATTGCGGCACAAAAGCTGGGAATACCCGTTGAGTTTTTCATGAAGCTAAACGGAAAAGACAGCATGAAGATTAAAAACCGCGTCACAAATTTTTTGTTCGTCGAGGGCTGATCGGAGCCGACCCGGCGGCCATTCGACAAATAGCGCTGAACTTATCCATTGTCACCCATGAGGGTATGGGATATTTTCTGAGACTGCCCATTGATGAAATGCTGAACATTGCAAAGGAGGTGGGCAAAGTTGGCAAAAAACGCGGAGTTTAAATTGGCAATTAAAATTGCCGGTGCCATTGATCCATCTTTAGGCAAAGCAATTAACAGCGCCAGCGGTATTGCTGGCGCCGGATTTAAGACCATGGCGGCGGCGGCAGCTGCAGCAACCACGGCAGCGGCGGCGTTCGGGATCAAGGCAGTTAAGAGCGCGGCGGCTTATGAAACACAGCTGGCCAACGTAGCCACCCTTTTGGACGGGACAAAAGACCAGGTGGCGGCCCGCACGGCGGAGATCGGCAAAGACATCCTGAAAGTGTCCAATGATACGGGCATAGCCACGGCGGGCCTGACTGACGGAATGTATAATGTTATTTCCGCATTTGGGGACAGCAAAGACGCGGTTTCCCAGTTGGAAATTGCATCAAAAGCCGCGGTGGCCGGTAACTCTACCACAACGGACAGCATCAACCTTTTATCTGCCGTGACAAAAGCATATGGCGACACGTCCGCGGCGGGACTGCAAAAGGTTTCCGACCTGGCATTTGAAACTGTGAAGCTGGGCCAAACGACGTTCCCGGAACTGGCATCCAGTATGCAGCAAGTCACCGGATCGTCCAAAACGCTGGGTGTTAGTCAGGATGAATTATTTGGAGTTTTTGCCACGGCCACCGGCGTGACCGGCGAAACGGCAGCCGTGGCCACACAGTTGAAAGCCGTTTACTCCAACCTTCTAAAACCCACCACGGCCATGTCCGCCGCATTCAAAAAAATGGGCTATTCAAGTTCGCAATCTGCTATTGAACAGTTGGGGTTGCAAGGAACACTGGACGCTTTGGCACAGTCCGTGGGTGGAGACAGCACGAAAATGGCCAATATGTTTTCAAGCACAGAGGCCCTTAACCTTGTGTTGGGACTGACCGGCAACTTGTCCGATGCACTGACCACGAAAACGGCAGCCATGGCGAAGGCGACCGGAGCCACCAACGCGGCGTTTGATACGCAAACCGACACGTTGGACTATACGATCCAGAGCATCAAAAATCTGGGCAGCAATTTTATGACCCAGGTGGGGCAGGAAATGTTACCAGTGGTAAAGGACTTTGCACAACAGGCGCTGCCCGCCATTCAAGAAAAACTGCCGGTCATGGCGGAAAAGTTGAGCGAAATTTTCACGCTGGTTGGAACCGGCGTCAATTTCATTTCCCAGCATTCTACCTTGTTTACCGCGCTGGCCATTGGTGTGGGCGTTATGGCCATCGCAATGAAAGGCGCGGCCATTGCACAGGCAGCCATGACAGCGGCACAGGCCGCAGACCTGCCCGTGGCCGGGGCGCTATCCGTAGCCACCACAGGGTTGTCCCTGCCGTTTCTGGCTATTGCGGCGGCCATTGCCGCGGTTGTGGCCGTCGGCTATGTGCTTTATAAGAACTGGGACACCGTAAAAGCAAAGGCGGGGGAACTCTGGGAGGCACTATCCGGTTTTGCAACCGGCGTAAAGGAAGATTTCGCGGCGGCATTTTCCGGCCTGGTGGCCATTGTCAAGATACCGTTCAATGCCATTATAAAAATGGTGAACAAGGCAATTACCGGGATCAACAAAATTCATGTGACGCTGCCGGACTGGGGCATTTTGGGAGAATGGGCCGGGGCGCAAATCGGTTTTAATATGAAAACCATCCCCGCCCTGGCGCAAGGCGGCATTGTCAGTTCTCCCACGCTGGCCCAGATTGGCGAAGGCGGAGAGCCGGAGGCCGTCACCCCGTTGTCCAAATTGGAAGGAATGTTGACGGCGGTTGTTGAAAGGTTATTTAGCGGAGGCGGCGACAATGAAACGACCACGCCGACAAGAGACGGACAGTTCGTTTTCGCGCCGGTCCAGCATTTCTATGGGGCCACCAGCCGGGAAGACGTTGAGGCGGCCAACGCAGCCAGCTTTGCACAGTTCAAAGCTTTCATGGCCCAGTGGGAGCGGGAACACAGGCGCGAGGTGATAGAGGATGCCAAAGACATATACAACGGTCCAGGGCGACACATGGGACACCATCGCAAAAACTGTTTACGGCAAAGAGGCCAATATCGGCATTTTAATGGCTGCAAATTTTCCCCTGTTAGATGTATTCATGTTTGACGCCGGGGAAACCGTCGTGGTGCCGGATTTGCCGGAGGACACGACGGACGACACCACACCGGAATGGAGGACGGCAACATGAGGACCAGACGGACCGATCTTGACGTTCAATATTCCGTCGGTGGGACGCTGGCGGGGAGCGTGGAGCAATTCACGTTCACCGACAACGCCACCGGACAGGCGGACAATATTTCTTTGACGGTAAACAATGCCACCGGCGAATGGCTGGGGGCACGGGAGCCAACGAAGGGCCGCCTGGTAAAAGCCAAATTCACGCAAAAGGACTGGGACGCGGAGGGGGACAACAAAACGCTGGACTGCGGGGAATTCACCCTTGACGGTTTCAGCGCGGCGGGGTTCCCCTCCACCGCTACCATCGGCGCCGTGGCCACGCCTGCAGACACCGGTATCAATGAAACGCAACGGACCGCCACATGGAACAAAACCACAGTAAAAAACATAGCGGCCAAAATCGCCGCCCGGTATTCCCTGACGCTTTTTTATGAGGGCGACGAAATCAAAGTGGAGGCGTTGGAACAGAGCGGCCAAACGGACAGCGCTTTTTTGTCCAGTCTGTGCGAAAAGTACGGCCTATCCATGAAGCTATACCGAAAGAAGATTGTTATATTTGACCGGGAGGCATACAAGAAAAAAGACCCGGTGAAAACGATCCGCATTTCCGGCGGACAGGGCGAAAATTTCAATCTGACGTCTGACCTTGCGGGCAGCTACACCGGCGGCAGAATTCAGTATACCGATCCGGCCACGGAAAAAGACATTGTGGTGGAGATAGGGACCGGGACCCGCATTTTATCATTGAATCAGTCCGCGGACGATGAAGCCGACGCAAAGCGCCAGATCACAGCAGCAGTCAACAACGCCAACCATTCCATTACGCAAGTTTCACTAACCATTCCGGGTGATGCCTCCCTGATTGCCAGCCAGACGATCACAGTTACCGGGCTGGGGCAGCTATCCGGGAAGTATTACATTGACCAGGCGCAACACAGCATCGGAAGTAGTGGGTACACGGTTTCTTTGTCGCTGTCACTGGTTGCGGCCATGACGGACGCCGTGGTGGTGGACGCCTGCGCACAGCTGGCGGCTCTGGGCATCACCAATACCCCGTCGTACTGGGTGGCCCACAAAGGCGACGTGAAAAGCCTTGAACTGCTGCTGGTGAATATGGCCACGGTGATTAAAGGAAACGCGGGAGGAACCGGAGTAACCGACGCGGTGACGGCCTGCAACGTTCTGACGACCTATAAGGTGATGAACAGCCCGGATTATTGGGCCAGCAAGTATTCATCCCTGGCAAATCTGGATCAGCTGTTGATCGCGGCGGCCAACGCATTGGAGGCATAACCATGGGAATATCAATCCGGGCGGGGCGTATCTCTGCCATAAAATATGCCGCGGGCACCGTGTCCGTTGTCTATCAGGACAAAGACGCGTCGGTGACGCGGGATTTTCCATTTTTGCAGGAAATTTATAAAATGCCAGCCGTGGGGGATATGGTGATCGTGCTGCACATGGACACGAACACCACCCGCGGGTTGATCCTGGGGAAATACTGGACCAACAACGACAAACCGGCGGAGGGCGCGGCGGGGCTGTTTCGCATGGAACTGGCACCGTCAAAAGGTACGGCATACCTGAAATATTCAGAGGGCACGGCCACGCTGCTGGCGGCGGCCATTCTGCTGGCCGGTGGATGCACCGTAAACGGCAGCCTGACCGTAAACGGGAATCTGACCGTGAACGGTTCTATAACGGCCACGGGCGGCATTACAGCGGGCGGGGACGTAACAGCGGGCGGTACGTCGCTGAAAAATCACACACATACCGACAGCCTGGGCGGCGGGACCACAACGCCGAAATAAAAGGAGGTGCCCCGCATGATCGGGACATTCGGAAAAAACCTGATCTTTGAAACCAGCAGCCAGCGCGTGTTCACGCCAGAGAAAATGAGCCACACTGCAAAGGGCCGCTGGAACAATCACACAGTTGTGGGTGCAAAGCCAAAAAAAGAATTTTCCGGCGCGGACCTGCAGGGATTCAGCATGAGCATCAAACTGCGGGCGGATTACGGCGTGAAGCCGCGGCAGACGATTGAAACCATTGTAAAAATGGTGGAGAGCGGAACCGCGGAATTTCTTATTATTGGAGGCCGCCCGATTGGATCAAACCGTTTTGTTATCACGGACGTATCCAGCGAGTGGGACACGGTTTACCGCGGCGGAGAATTGTTTAGTGCGTCCGTGTCGCTGACGTTTGAGGAATACGCATAAAAGGAGAAACAGCCATGGCAACTTTGACCGTTGACAGTTCCGGCCTAACGGGGGAGGAACGCAAACATATTTTAAAAAACCTGCACACCCTGTTTGCTACCCGCGCGGGCAGTGTGGGAATGGATCGTGATTTCGGGCTGGATTGGGAAAGCGTGGATTGCCCGCCGGAAATTGCAAAAGCGCTCATGGAGGCGGAGATCGTCAAAAAGGCGGCCACCTATGTGCCGGAGGCAAGAATTGAGCAAATCACATGGACTGGCGACGGTGAAAATTTGGCCGGAAAGGTTAAAGTGATCAACAATGAGTGAAAGCCTTGAAAAAATCCCCGAAATTTCTTTTATTGACGACATGACCGCCGACCAGATCATGGAACGGATGAAGGCCGACTATGCCGCCAAATATCTGGAACTGACAGGTTCCACCATTACGCTGCGACCGGCGGATGAAGACACCTTGAAGCTGTACGCAATCAGCGGCGTTTTGTACCAACTGGCCCAGTACATTGACCGGGCGGGAAAGTCCAACACCCTGAAATATTCCTATGGCACCCCGCTGGAAAATCTGGTGGCCAGTAAAAAGGTATTCCGGGAACCGGCGTCCGCGGCAACCACGACGCTGCGTTTTACGCTGTCGGCGCCTAGAGGGTCCGTGGTTTCCATCCCGCTGGGGACCCGCGTTACAAATGCGGAAAACGTCTATTTTCAAACGACGGTGTATGCGGAGATTGCGGCGGGTGATCTGACGGTGGATATTCCGGCGGTTTGTTCGGAGGCCGGAGAAATCGGGAACGCCATTCCGGCGGGCGCCCTTGCCACGCTGGTGGACCCCATCGCGTATGTGGCCGCCGTCACCAACACGGTGGACACCCAGGGCGGGGCGGATATTGAGGACGACGACAGTTTGAGGGAACGGGCGTTTATTGCGCCCAGCGGTTACAGCACCGCAGGACCGGAAGGCGCCTACGAATATTTGGTGAATACCTTCAACAATTCCATTACGGACATTAAAGTGGTGGTGCCGTCTGCAGGCGTCGTCAATATTTATTTTCTTATGGCAGACGGGAGCATCCCCAGCACGGCAGTGCAAGCCGCATTGTTGGCATTTCTGGATGATGACGTTCGGCCAATGACGGATCAGGTGGAAATAAAAACGCCCACGGAAGTGTCCTATGATCTAACGCTGGAATATTTCGTGAATACCAGCGACAACGCCCAGGCCGTGGCCATTCAAGCCGCCGTAAATGCTGCGGTTTCTGCTTATGTGTCATGGCAGCGCAAAATTGGCCGGGACATCAACCCGGCAGAACTGACGCGGCGGATCATGGAGGCCGGGGCCAAACGCGTGACCATTACAGAGCCGGTTAATACGGTGATCACAGCAACACAGGTGGCGAAAATCGGAACCACGTCCGTGACATATGGAGGGCTGGAAGATGATTAACCTATACAATGCCAGCATTGCGGACCTGCTGCCGGAGTACATGACCGCAACACCGGAAACGCAGGCGCTTGCATATGCCGTCCGGCAGCAGGTCTGGCGGCTCATGACGGCGGCGGACGGGACCATGGTTTGGTCCAACATTGACGGACTGGACAACGCAAAACTGGACGCCCTCGCGGCGGAAATGCGGGTGCCGAACTATTCAGAGAGTTATGCAATCGGTGTCAAACGCAGTTTGCTGAAAGCGGCCATTCCCTATTACATGAAGGCGGGCACCGCGGGCGCCCTGCAGGAAATCATAGAGGCTATTTTTTCAAACGGCGAAGTGGTGGAGTGGTACGCATACGGCGGATCACATCACCATTTCCGCGTTTATACCACAAACCCCAGCGTCAGCGGAGAAATGGCCGCACAGTTTACCGCGGCCATTGCGGCGGTCAAACGAAAGTCCACGATTCTGGACGGCGTTGTGGTGAATGCAGACACCGGCGAAATGACAATACACACGGCCATGGCAATATGGATCAGCGACAGTTTGACACTTCCGCAAATGAGAAGTTAAGGAGTGAGAAAGAATGAGTTTTCAGGGGCCTATTTACACCGACGCGGGAAAAGCCCTGCATAACCGGCCGATCGGAACCGGAACGTTGAAGTTCACCAAAATGCAAATGGGCGATGGTTCATTGGGCGGAACCACCATTGCAGCCCTCACGGCTTTGATCAATCCGCTTGTCACCATGGAGGTGCAGCAGGTTAAACAATATTCGGATTACATAGTGGTAACTGCGCCGTTTACTAATGCGACCATTACGACCGCATTTAACTGGCGGAAAATCGGACTGTTTGCCGCGGACCCGGATTACCCGAACGACCGCACAAAAGACGTTCTGTTTTGCTATCAAAACGCATATTCCAGCGCTGCATCAATCCCGCCGGGTTCCCAGGAATTTATTGAACGCCTGATGAACATCCCCATTAAACTGTCCGACGTATCGGACGTGACGATCACCATTTCGGCAAGCCTCATTTATGCGCTGAAAAACCCGCTGACGGGCAAGATTTACCCGGACGACATCCCGGACCTGAATTATATTGCAGAAACCCAGAAGGGCGCCGCCAACGGCGTGGCGTCCCTGAATGCAAACGGGAAAGTTCCAAGCAGGCAGTTACCATCCATGGGTATCTTGCCGCAGATTAGGGTGACAACGAACGCCGGAGCAACGGTCACGGCTACATACAGCGGGCAAACAATCACAGGATCGGCGGGTGAAGATGGAATGTGCATGCTCGATATTCCTTCTTATGGTACATGGTTGTGTGAAGCTACGCTAAGCGGAAAAACATCAAAAAGCGCTTCTGTAACGGTGGATACAGTAAAGCAGTATTATGCCAGTTGTTCATTTGTTGTTGACCTTGCAACATCATCATGGGCGGAAATAGCTGAGTATGCCCCGGAGGCTGCAAGCAAGTATGCGGAGGGAAATCCAATATGGAACATTGGAGATGAGCGGCAAATTACCTTGACAAATGGTGAAGTAATTACTGTTAAAATTGCAGATTTCAACCATGACCATAATGCGGGAACCATTCTCCCCGTAACTTTTATCATGAAAGACTGCTTACTTACTACTTATAAAATGAATGCGGATAATACCAATTATGGGGGTTGGCCAAGTAGTGATTTGTTTTCCATTCTTGTTAATACAATATACCCTAAACTTCCCGACGACCTGAGAGCAGTTATCCAAAAAGCATATAAGACGTCAGCTTATATCACCGAGAGTGGTGGCAGTGGTTCTGGAACAAATGTAATGGATATTTGGTTTCTAGCAGAGGATGAAGTATCCTCAACAGCATCTCTTGCTATCGGGTCGGGTATTGAGGGAACCATATACCCAATTTTTACGGATGATGCCAGCAGAATAAAAAAAGTAAACGATGTAGCATCAAATTGGTGGCTCAGGTCATGTGGAAGAAATGCATCCTATATGTGTCGTGTAAAAACTGACGGTGTTCCAGACATAGCGGTTGCCCAAAGCCAATATGGTGTTGCTTTTGGCTTCTGTATTTAAGGGGGGCAATTATGTACAAGGTTATTACGACTGGCGGGATGGAACTGGGTGTTACAGAACACCCGCAGTATGTCCGCAAGCAACCCAATGGCATAATGGTGCTTTCTGGAAGTGGTAACGGAATCACGTTTGACGGCACGATTTACCATCTTGACGGCAAGCCTGCACTGGACGGCTACGAAACGGTGTTTCTGGTGAAGTTCGATGGGGCGAAAGCACTGGCGGATACACAGACCACAATCGTACAGCAGCAGTTCCAGCTTGCAACAGCGGAAAATGCAATGTGCGAATCAGACACAGCAATTGAGAATCGTTTTACAAGCATTGAAAATGCACTGTGTGAAATGGACAGTGCGGGAGCAGAAAGCGAGGGAATGGAATGAACATGGATAGTATCTGGGCCAATCGGCTGATTGCTGGGACCCAGAAATGGGCTGACTGTAGGGATACCCGCAAGGCTTCTGTAAAAGCAGAACTGACCGCACGGGTCAATTCAGGAGCGATTACGGCGGAGAAGTTTGCAGAGATTATCGGCAGCACACCTGCCACGCCCACACTGGAGGACGTGCAGGCCCAGCAGATTGCCGAGAGCAAAACCAAACTGGCGGAATATCTGGAATCCCACCCGCTGACGTGGACGGATGGAAAGCAATACAGTGTCACAGAGGACAAACAGGCACTTTTGACGGGCAACCTCGCCGCCTATCAATTGGCGGTCACGCTGGGGCAGGCAAACCCGGAATTGACGTGGAACGCAACCGGGGAAGAATGCACTGTATGGACCTTTGAAAACCTCGCTATGCTGGCGATTGCCATTAAAGCCTATGTCAAGCCACTGGTGGCGAACCAGCAGAAGATTGAAATTGCAATCCGGGCCTGCACCACCGTTGAGGCCGTGGAGGCCGTCACAATTGACTATGAAGCGGTTAGTTAAAGCCGCGGTGCTGGCGGCCATAGGCGGCCTGACCTACTACGGAATTGAATGGATTTATAAAACGCTGGTCAGCGGTGGCCGTACTCATTGGAGCATGGCCGTCATTGGCGGCGTTATGTTTTTGCTGATCGGGTCCATCAATGAATTTATTCCGTGGGAAATGCCGCTGCTATTGCAGGGCATCATCGGGTCCGTTGCCATTACCGCCGTTGAATTGCTGGCCGGTATCTATTTGAATCTGTTCTTGAAATTAGGCATCTGGGATTACTCCCGGATGCCGTTCAATTTGTGGGGGCAAATATGTTTACCATTCAGTTTAATATGGGTGCTGCTATCCGTTGTCGCGGTGATCCTGGACGATTGGGTGAGATATTTTTTATGGGGCGAGGTCCGCCCGCACTACACTGTGTTTTAGGAGGATGCGGAAATGCTTGAAATGTTGGGGAGTATGACACTGGGGCAGCTTTTTGGCGGAGGGGCCGCCGTTTTGGTTGTTTTGTCTTTTGTCGTTGAGTTGGTGCCCGTAAAAATATGTCCTGTTTCCGTTGCTTTGAATTGGGTTGGAAAGCGCATGAACAAAGAGGTAATGGCGCAGGTCAAACAACAGGGGGCGGAACTGGACGAATTTAAAGGCAAGATGGAAAAGGTCATGGCCGAAAATACCCAGCGTTTCACGGAACACGAAAAGAACAACGACACCCACGAAATTAACCGTATGCGTCAGGAAATCATGGATTTTTCTAACGCCTGCCAAAATCACAAAAAGCACACCGCCCGCCAGTTCGCCCACATTATCGCCCTGGAACCGGAGTACAACGCGCTGATTGGAAAATGGGGCATTAAGAACGGAGAAATAGACCAGGAATTTGAGTACATCAAAGAACTGGACCTGCTATGCAAGCGGGAAGGGAAGTATTTGCCGGAGGTGGCCGCGGAGAAAAAGGAGGCTTGACGGCGATGGAAGGAAAAAGAATTAAAAAGGCCGCGGCGGGGCCGACACGAAAAGGGAAAAAGCGCGTCACCGCGTCAAAGGCCATCGCATTTTGGATGCTGGCGTTGACCACAATGGTTTCCATTGCAACGCTGTATTTAATGCGGCTGTGCGTCATACGGGATTTTTCCGGGGCACTGTATCCGCTGTCTGCCCTCATTGTGTTGTGTCAGGCAGGAAATACGGTGGTGCTGACAGCTATTACTAACAAAAGCAGAGCGCAGAACTCCAAAGGCGGCATTACATATGAGGCTGCCGCAAGGAATAATTTTGGAAATGATTTATAGGGGGTAAAGAATTATGAATGTTACAAGTATTTCGACACTGGTTGCTGTGATCGGTGCGCTGGTGGTTATCGTCAATTTGTTGACGGAGGTTATCAAGAAAAGCGCATGGAATAAACTGCCCACAAACATTGTGGTGGTGGTTCTGTCCGTGGCCCTGACAATGGCCGTGTTTTTCGCCTATTGCCAAATTCGGGGTATAGCCGTAATTTGGTATATGGTTGTGGCGGCGCTGGTAGGCGGCTTCATGGTGGCGTATGGCGCCATGTTCGGATCTGATAAATTGAAAGAAGCCCTGGCGCAGATCACCATCGGAGAAATTACGGGCAACACAAATAAAACGGAATTAAAGCCGGACACGTCGGGAAGTGGTACGAATGGCGAAAGCAAGTGAAATCCTATCCATTGCACAGGCGGAATTGGGATATACTGAAAATCCGAGAGGCAGCAACCGCACAAAATACGGATCGTGGTATGGGCAGGATGGAAACCCATGGTGTATGATGTTCGTGCAATGGTGTTTTGCACAGGCCGGAGCCGCGGACCTGCTGCCCGCCAGAACAGCATCGTGCGGGGCGCTCATGCGGGCGGCACAGGTTGCCGGGTGCTGGGTAACAGGGGACTACCAGCCGGGGGATGTGTTGATTTATGACTTTCCGGGAGGCGCGGAAACGGATCATACCGGGATCATGGAAAAACCAGCGGGCGGCGGTGTACTGGCCATAGAGGGCAACACCGGGTCCGGTAACGATGCCAACGGCGGGCAGGTGCAACGGCGGCCACGTAGCTGTAAACTGATCAAGGGAGCCGTGCGGCCCGCCTATGAACCGGAAGAAAGCGAGGAAGAAGAAATGGTTACTTATGAAAAGCTGGCCGACGTGCCGGAAAAGTTTCGCCCGACAATTGACAAACTGATAACGGCAGGCATCATCCAGGGCGACGGCAGCGACCCCACCGGAAACGGGGACGTTATCAATCTGACGCATGAGCAGGTGCGGATGCTGGTATTTGTATACCGCGGCGGAGGCTTTGATCGAAAGCTGCAGGCGGTAGGATTGCAAACGGTTGTAAATGCTTGATGCAAAATAAGTAAGAGGGAACAGAGAAAAAGGCCAGGGCGTTTGCCCTGGCCTTTTTTTGATTTATACTACATGAACAGAGTAGGGGATGGACCTTGATAAGGTCCATCCCTTCCAATAGCTCTTGTTTTCAAAAAACAGGTGGTATAATTTGTTAATATATAAATGAAGTAGTCGAAATAAAGTGCTTTGCGTTTGATTCCTTAATAATTGGCGATTGCAAAGATTTGGGCACAGAAATGCTAGGAAACTCAGATAGAAACGGTTCGTTACGCGATAATCGGCAATTCGTCGAACGGTAAGTAAATCAGCCGTGAACAAACCTTTCGCAATTAAGACATTTGACAAAATTTGAATGTAAAAATATTGATTAGCACAGGGAGGCCATAATATGTCATTCGAGGCAAAAGAGAAATCAGTAGATAAACTATTAAATGATTCTATTTATTGCATACCAAGTGACCTGCCCCCTGATTTCGCGCAGAGGGAATGTTAGTAACAACTTGAAAGTTTCAAGGCATATTCTTCCGGCGTCAGGTTGTCGAGAGAGGAATGCGGCCTGATCCTGTTATATTCCAACCGCCAGTTTTCAATTATCTCCCTTGCCTCAGACAAGCTTTGAAACCAATGTTGGTTTAGGCATTCCGCGCGGAGTTTCCCGTTGAAGCTTTCTATGTAGCCGTTTTGCATGGGCTTTCCCGGATCTGTAAAAATGTGTTCCACTTTGTGATCGTACGCCCAGGCATTCATTACATTACTGGTAAATTCAGAGCCGTTATCGGTCAGAATTTCTTTCGGCAGCCCCCGGAACAAGGCGATCCGGTTTAGAACAGCCGATACCCTCCGCCCGGAGAGAGAGCTATCCACTTCAAGAGTCAGACATTCCCGCGTCACTTCATCAATTACGGTCAGAACGCGAATGTTTGAGCCATATCTGGTTCTGTCGCTGACAAAATCCATCGACCAGCGAGCATTCATTTCTTTTGCGGTGCGTTCCGGCATGCCGCGCTTTTCATATTTCTTCTTTTTGCTTCGCTTCTGAAGGGTTAATCCTGCATCCTTGTAAAGCCTGTATGTTTTTGTGTGGTTAATCTCAAAGCCTTCGCGCAGAAGCATGACATGTAACCGGCGATAACCAAATCGTTTCCAGCGCACCGAAAGTGCCTTCAGCCGTTCTGTTACCAAAGTATCCCCGCTTTTATCGGTCGGCTTGTATCGTTTGCTGTTCTGGCTGATCCCCATTAGCCTGCACGCGCGGCGCTCGCTGATTTCATAGCATTCCTGTACTCCGGCTGCTATTTTGCGTTTTACGGCAGGCTTCAGACGTTTTTTGAAAGCACGTCCTTTAATATCTTATTATCCAAAGACAAGTCGGCGACCATTTCTTTCAGCCGACGGTTTTCTTCTTCAAGCTGTTTCAGACGCTTGGCTTCACTAACGTCCATGCCGCCATATTTGCTTTTCCAACGGTAAAAAGTCTGTTCTGTGATATTGTACTCACGGACAATATCCACTGCCTTCTTGCCACCCTCGTGCTCCTTGAGAATCTTGATGATCTGTTCTTCTGTAAACCTTACCTTCATGTCAATCACTCCATTTTTTCTATTGTAGCATATCGTGACTAACATTCCTATTGACGAAGTTTTTCGGGTTCAGGTCATAGGTATATCAGCAACCATTGTTACTTTTATTTATTCTTCTACTGATAAAGTTTGGAGCGTAATTTCCAATACATTTCGGAAAGAAGAAGATGCGGAAAGGGCAAGGCAAAAGTTTAAAGCAGGCTATGCAGAGCTAATTGAAGACAGCAGCTTTATCTTTGCTATATTTATTTTACTTGTTATATGCGTTATAAGTAGTGCTGTTGATATACCCAATATATCTTTCCCAGGATCAATTCCTAAAGACCGCGTTATAAATGCAATAAAAACTGGATTGTTTATTAACTGCCTCGTTTCCATATGTGACTTATTTTTTTCACTTTCTAATATTTTAAAACTAGTACTGTATGAAACTCCGAAAAGCTCAAAATGAGCAATGCAACCAACAGAATCGTGTATTTTCCATCATATTCATATAGGTATAGGACAAGCCCAAGGGGTGCCCCCTCGGACTTGCAAGTAATATAACCCGACTACGCGCCGGAAGAATAAAATAGCCCCCGTGGGAGCCAGTGAGGTTCTCACGGGGTGTTGTGGTCATGTAAGAAAAGAGCAACCCGGCACCATAATGGTATCGGGTTGCTCTTCTTCGGGTCATTCATCAAGATTTATCACGCAACCGAAAAAACCGTTAACGAAGATAAATACTATGTGTTCGGATAACCCAAATTTTGGTACGCCATGAGGGATTCGAACCCCCGGCCTTCTGGTCCGTAGCCAGACGCTCTATCCAGCTGAGCTAATGGCGCGTACCACTGTCTTCAAACAGCTTATTCATAATAGCACGGTTGATTTCAAAATGCAAGCATTTTCTCTACATATTTTTCACTTTTTTGTAAGGGCTTGTAAAGTAAAAAATGACATGCTATAATGGCCGCATATCAAAAACCGACAGATACTGGGCAGTTGTGCGGCAAGAGTCGCGGCAAATGAATCCTTTTTGGAGATTTGTATGCCTGAAAGCTGGCGAAGGCGCAGGCGGAACCCGGAGAAGGAGCGGCAACAATGGAGACAAAGAATTTCAGAAGCGTTGCATTTGGGGGCTTTGACAAAGAGGAAGTTATTCAGTACATTCAGAAAACGGCGCAGGAGAATACGGACGCTCAGGAGGCGCTTCGCAGAGAGAACAACGGTCTCCACGCCGAAAACGAGGCCCTGCAAAAAAGGCTGGATCTTTCGTTGCGGGAACAGGAGGACTCCGCCCGGAAAGAGGCGGAGGAACTGCGGGGGGAAATCGAAAGACTGAATGCCGAACTGGAGGAACTGCGCCCTCAGGCCCAGTCTTATCGGGAAGTCCGGGCACAGGTGGGGGATATCGAGTGTCAGGCCCGGCAGCGGGCCAACGAGCTGGAGTCTGCCACAACTGCGCGGCTGAACACGCTGGTGTCTGACATCCAGAAGCAATATCAGGATATGGCCGGGGCTTTCGGCGCTACCGCAGCTCAGGTCACCGCGGAATTGCGGAAAATTGAAGTCGGCCTCTCTCAGCTGCCCCGTGCCATGGATCAGACCGGCAAGGGGCTTAATGAGATACTTTCCGCAGTCAACGGCCAGAAAAAACACTGATGCATACAGGCAGAGCGCTTCCGTATGGAAAGCGCTCTGTTTTCTCCGTTTTTCGGAAAATTTTGTTCTGAAACTGAGGCTGGTTTTGCTGCCAGCCAATAAGATACTGGCGCATATGACAAATATTCATGGACCAATTGGCCGGTTTTATTGTTAAATTTTGTACAAATGCCCAGAAAGCTATCAGGGCAGGAAAAATAGCCTTGCTTTGCAAATTGAAATACCATATAATTAAAGTGGATGATATGAAAAAAACATACTATGCCATTGGGAGAGAAGGTGATCAAAGAATGTCACTGGAAGCCATTGAAACCGTCAATAGAGCGGAAAATGAAAACAAGGCGCGCAAAGCCGCTGCGGAGCAGGAGGCAAAGGAGCGAATCGCCCAGGCGGAAAAAAATGGGCTTGCGCTTTTGGAACAGATGCGAACCCAGGCCGCAGAGGAGGGAAAAAGGCTGCTGCGAGAGGCAGAGAGCCGCGCTGAGAGGCAATGCGCGAAGATCCGGGAGGATACCGCAAAGGAGTGCAAGGCCGTGGCCGGACAGGCGGAGGCCCACATGTCCGTGGCCGTGGAGCGTATCGTTGGAAAGGTCGTGAATCAGTAAAATGGCCATCGTAAAAATGAAAAAGCTCCGCGTGGTGGCCATGGCGGCGGACCGGGACAAGCTTCTGCGGGAGCTTTTGCGCCTGGGCTGTGTGGAAATCAGCGAGCCGGACGGTCTGCTGAACGACCCGGCCTGGTCGGCGCTGCTGCGCCGGGGCGCGTCTCCTCTGATGGATGCTAAGGGAGCCATCGCCGACGTGACCACCGCTCTGAACGCCATCCGGAAATACGCTGCCATGAAGGACGGGCTGTTTATCCAGCGAAGGCCCATCAAGGAGTCGGAATTTCTCGGCAGCGACTCTGCGGAGCAGGCGAAAGCAACCTGTGAAAAGATCAACGGTCTAGTGACAAAGCTGGCCGGTCTCCAAAGCGGGAAGGTGCGGCTGACAGCCCGCGCCGCGGCTCTGACGCCGTGGAAGAGCTTGGATTTTCCACTGGAGACGCCGGACACGGCCCACGCGGTATTCCGTCTGGGCGTATGCCCCGCCGCCACGGATGTGGGGGCGCTGCGGGCGGAACTGAGCGGCGGAGAATTGGCCGCGGAGCTGTATCCCGCGGGAGCGGACAAGACGCAGCAGTATCTGCTGCTGGTCTGCCACCGGACGGACGAGGAAGCAGCAATGGAGATCCTGCGCCGCGCCGGGTTCAGCGTGGTGACGTTCCCGGATTGTAGCGGGACCCCAGCGGAGAATCTTGAGAAGCTTGGAAAATCCGTTGTGGAAAATGAGACGGAACAGGAACAGGTCACCCAGGCGCTTGCCGCCTGCGGCGACGCGCGGGATGCCCTGCGGACCTATGCCGACCGCCTGAACGCGGAAGCGGCGGAGGACGCGGACGCCCAGCGTTTGCTGACCGACGGGACCATCGTCTTTTTCGAGGGCTGGGTCCCTGCGGAGGCGGAGGGAAAGCTTGCATCTCTGCTTGAAAAGCGGGACTGCGCGTGGGAGACCTCTGAACCCGGTGAGGAGGAGTATCCAAACGTCCCCGTGCAGCTGAAAAACAACTGGCTGACAAAACCTTTGAACATGGTGACGGATATGTACTCCCTCCCGGCTTACGGAAGCTTGGACCCAAACCCGCTGATGGCGCCGTTCTTCATTTTGTTTTATGGCATCATGATGGCGGACATGGGATACGGCTTTTTGATGATGTTGGCCTCGGTGATTGTCTTGAAAAAGTACCGGCCAAAGGGCACCATGGAGCATTTCTTTGGACTGATGGGCCTTTGCGGCATAAGCACATTTATCATGGGCATGATCACTGGCGGCTTTTTCGGAGACTTTCTGCCCCAGCTTGTGGGCATTCTCAATCCCGGTACGACGTTTACCCTGCCGGCCCTGTTCACCCCGCTAGACGACACGCTGATGATTTTGATTGGAGCCATGTGTCTCGGCTTCATACAGATCAATACCGGTATGGCTGTCAGCTTCTACAAGAAGCTCAAGCGCGGGCAGGTTATGGACGCCATCTGGGAGGAAGTGACCTGGTGGGTCGTGTTTGCCGGACTGGCGCTGGCCATTTTGGGCGTGAGCAACATTTTGCTGATCATCGGCGGCGTGATGGTGCTGGTTGGCTCCGGATGGAACGTCAAAGGCTTTGGCAAGGTGACAGCGGTGGTCGGCTCGCTCTATAACCACGTGACGGGCTATTTCGGAGATATTTTGTCCTACTCCCGTCTCATGGCCCTGATGCTGGCGGGCAGCGTCATCGCGCAGGTGTTCAACACCTTGGGCGCCATCCCCGGCAATGTGGTGGTGTTTCTCATCATTTCCATGGCGGGCAACGCGCTGAATTTCGCCCTGAATTTGCTGGGCTGCTACGTCCACGACCTGAGACTTCAGTGCCTGGAGTATTTCAACAAGTTCTACGAGGACGGGGGCAGACGGTTCCGGCCTTTGGAGATTAAAACAAAATATGTTGATATCGTAAAAGAATAAGGAGGAAATTCATCATGTCATTCTTTGAAGCATTCGGCGGTCTGGCTCTGGCGCTTCTGGGCGCTGGCCTGGCGGCAGTCCTCTCCGGCATTGGCTCCGCAAAGGGTACCGGCATCGCCGGCGAGGCGGGCACCGGCCTTCTGTGCCAGGACCCCAGCAAGTTCGGCAAAGTTTTGATTTTGCAGGTTATCCCCGGAACACAGGGCCTGTACGGTCTGGTGGTGTGGTTCTTCGCTATTTTTCGTATGGGACTGCTGGGTGGCACCCTTCCTGACATCTCCCTTCAGGTAGGTTTGCAGTACTTTGCGGCGTGCCTGCCCATGGCGTTGGGCGGACTGTTCTCTGCCATCGCGCAGGGCCGCGTGGCCGCCGGATCCATCAATATTCTGGCCAAGAAGCCGGACGACTGGGCCAAGGGCATGGTTTTGTGCATCACCGTGGAGTTCTACGCCATCCTATCCTTGCTGGCGTCCATGCTCATGATTATCAACATCAGCAAGTAACCCCGCAGAAAGGGGATTTGACATGAACGGAATCAAAAAGATTACAGACCGCATTGCCGCCGACACACACGCGGAGATCGATCGCATACTGGCTGAGGCGAAGTCTGAGGCGGAGAAACTTGAGGCGAAATACCGCGCACAGGCAGACCGCGAGGCCGCGGATGCCAGAACGAAGAACGAAAAGTCCGCAGCGGAGCGGGAAGAGCGTCTGGTGAGCGTGGCGCAGATGGAGGCAAGGAAGGATTTACTTTCCGCGCGGCAGTCTCAGGTGGAGACCGCGTTCAACCAGGCACTTGAAAAGCTCTGCGCTATGCCGGTGGAACAGTACATCGCCGTGGCGGCGAATTTGCTGGTTCAGGCCGCGCCGAAAGGCAGGGGAGAAGTGGTTTTCTCTCAGGCGGACCGGGAAAAAGTGGGTCAGGCCGCGGTGGACGCGGCCAACAAGAAACTGAACGGGAAGCTGACTCTTTCCGGCCAGACGCGGGCGCTGAAAGGCGGCTTTATTCTGGTGGACGGCAGCGTGGAGGTCAACTGCACCTTTGATACGCTGGTGCGTCTGCAAAGAGGCGAGATGGCCGGCGAGGTCGCCAGAGTCCTGTTCCCGGAAGCGTAACGAATCAATGAGCTGGGAGGAAGCACCTTGTCAAAAAAAATCAAAGACACCGATTATCTGGTGATATCCGCCCGCATCCGCGCCATGGAAACGGGGTTGCTGACGGGTGAGCGAATGGAGCAGATCCTGGCTGCCCGCAGCGACGAGGAAGTGGTGAAGCTCCTGCGCGAAGGCGGGTATCCCACCATGAGCCTCGCGAGTCCGGAGGCTATGGACGCGGCGATTACTGCCGCAAGGGAAGAAACTTTACAGGATTTGGGCGACAGCGCGCCGGATAAACAATATCTGGATATCTTTAAGCTGAAATACGATTACCACAACATAAAGGCCATCCTAAAGGCCCAAGCCATGGATCAAGACCCGGATCATATGCTGGCGGACCTTGGACGTATTCCGGCGGCGGAACTGAAAGAGGCGATCACCGGCGGAGATATGAATCAGCTGTCGCCCCTGCTGGCCGCCGCCATCGCCGAGGCCAAGGAAGTGCTGGAGGCCACCCGGGACCCCCAGCTGGGGGATATCGTAGTGGACCGCTGGATGTATCGGGACGAGATGGAAACGGCGGAGGCCACGGGCAGCCAGTTTCTTCTTGGCTATGTCCGCGTCTCCATCGACGCGGCAAACCTCCGCTCTCTGGTACGGACCCTCCGCATGGGGAAAAACGCGGCCTTTTTAGAGGGCGTGCTCTTTTCCGGAGGGACTGTGGATGAGAGCGAGATCTTGACGGTTGCCGGGAACAACGGCGGCGGTCTTGCGGAACTGTATGCCTCTACGGAGCTGAAAAACGCGGCCCAGGCCGGCGCGGACGCGCTGAAGGGCGGCGCGTTGACGGAGTTTGAAAAGCTGTGCGACGACGCGGTTTCCGGATATCTTTCCGGCGCGCAGATGGTGGCATTCGGCGAAGCGCCGCTGATCGGTTATCTGGCCGCGCGGGAGACGGAGTACACGAACCTCCGTATTCTACTGATGGGCCGGGCTGCCGGGCTGGACCCGGATACCATCCGGGCGCGGCTGCGGACGTAAGGAGTGTGAGCAAATGGCAACGACCTATCGCATCGCGGTGGTTGGGGATTGGGAGTCCGTCATGGGTTTTCGGGCTCTGGGGCTGGACACCTACCCCATCTCCGCGCCGGAGGAGGCCCGCAGAAAGATCCACGAGCTGGCGAAAACCAACTGCGCGGTGATCTACCTGACGGAGCAGCTGGCGGCCAAGCTGCCGGACGTGCTCGACCGGTATAAAGACGAGTTGCGTCCCGCCATTATACTGATCCCCGGACGGGGCGGGTCTCTGGGCATTGGCAAGGACAACATCCAGAACTCGATCGAAAGGGCGGTTGGCGCCGATATTCTGTAACGGTCGGGAGGGGAGTGGACTTTCCTGATAGCCCCCTCCGAAAAGCGAATTTATCCTGAAAGAAGGTTGTCTGTTTGAGCGGTAAAGTTGTAAAAGTATCCGGGCCGCTGGTGGTGGCGACGGGACTGTCGGACGCCAATATGTCCGACGTGGTCCGCGTGGGTCCCCAGCGGCTGATCGGCGAGATTCTGACCATGAAAGGCGATTCCGCGTCTATTCAGGTTTATGAGGAGACCTCCGGTCTGGGACCCGGCGCGGAGGTGGTCACCACCGGTGCGCCCATGAGCGTGGAGCTGGGGCCCGGCATGATCGAGGGCATATATGACGGCATCCAGCGCCCTCTGGAAAAGATCGTGGAGAAAGTGGGCGCCAATATCACTCGCGGCGTTGAGATCCCTGCCTTGGATCACGACAAGAAGTGGGCCTTTACACCAATTGCAAAAGTGGGCGACAAGGTCACTGGCGGCGACATTCTTGGAACCGTTCCGGAGACGGCGGTGGTGCTGCACAAGATCATGGTGCCGCCCAAAGTCAGCGGTACGATTGAAAAGATCGAGAGCGGTTCCTTCACCGTTTTGGAGCCCGTGGCGGTGATCAGAACCGACGACGGGAAGACCGTGGAGCTGCCCATGGTTCAGAGGTGGCCCGTCCGTGTGGGCCGGCCCTACCAGCACAAGTATCCCCCCAAGCGGCCCCTGTGCTCCGGCCAGCGTATCATCGACACGATGTTTCCCATCGCCAAAGGCGGCACCGCCGCCGTGCCCGGCCCCTTCGGTTCCGGAAAGACGGTGGTCCAGCACCAGTTGGCCAAATGGTCCGACGTGGACATCGTGGTCTACATCGGCTGCGGCGAGCGCGGCAACGAGATGACCGACGTACTGCGGGAGTTCCCTGAGCTGAAGGATCCCCGCACCGGTGAGTCCCTGATGAAGCGGACCGTGCTGATCGCCAACACCTCGGATATGCCTGTGGCCGCCCGTGAGGCGTCGGTCTACACCGGCATCACCATCGCGGAGTATTTCCGCGACATGGGCTACGACGTGGCCGTCATTGCCGACTCCACCTCCCGCTGGGCCGAGGCTCTGCGCGAGATGTCCGGCCGCCTTGAGGAGATGCCCGGCGAGGAGGGCTATCCCGCATATTTGAGCTCCCGTCTGGCCCAGTTCTACGAGCGGGCTGGCAGCGTGGAGTGCATCGGCTCCGACGAGCGCCGGGGCAGCCTGACCGCCGTGGGCGCGGTGTCGCCTCCGGGCGGCGATTTGTCCGAGCCCGTGTCCCAGGCCACCATGCGGATCGTCAAGGTCTTCTGGGCTCTGGATTCGGCTCTGGCCTACAAGCGCCATTTCCCAGCCATCAACTGGCTGAATTCCTACTCCCTGTATCTGGATTCCCTGAAGCCATGGTTCGACGAAAATCTGGGAGAAGATTTCATAAAGAATCGTGGTCAGGCAATGAGCATTCTGCAAAACGAGGCCAGCCTGAACGAGATCGTCCAGCTGGTGGGCAAGGACGCGCTGTCTCCCGCCGACCAGCTGACGCTGGAGACGGCCCGCATGATCCGCGAGGACTTTTTGCAGCAGAACGCCTTTACGGATATAGACGGCTATTCCAGCTATGACCGGCAGAAGAAGCTGCTGGCGATTATCCTGCGCTACGATCTTTTGTGCCGGGACGCCATCGCCAAAGGCGCGGACGCGGCCAAACTGTTTGCCATCCCGTCCCGCGAAACCATCGGCCGCGCCAAGAGCGTGCCTGTGGAGGAATACGAGGCGGCATACGCCGCCATTGATACCAGCATGACGAAAGAGATTGCGGCGGTGGCCGCGCAGGGAGGTGAGGACTGATGATTAAGGAATACCGTACTGTCGAACAGATCGTCAGCCCTCTGATGATGGTCCGGCAGGTGGAGGGCGTCACCTATGACGAACTGGTGGAGGTGGAGCTGCCCGACGGTTCCATCCGCCGGGGCAAGGTGCTGGAGGTCAACGGCGACACCGCCGTGGTCCAGCTGTTCGATTCCGCCGCCGGCATCAATCTGGCCCAGTCCAAGGTTCGTTTTCTGGGACATCCGCTTCAGCTGGGCGTCTCCGCCGATATGCTGGGCCGCGTGTTCAACGGCATGGGCGAGCCCATCGACGGCGGCCCAGCCATTCTGGCGGATGAGTACCGGGATATCAACGGCCTGCCCATGAACCCCGCTGCCCGGGACTACCCTAACGAGTTTATCCAGACCGGCGTGTCCACCATCGACGGGTTGAATACTCTGGTCCGCGGCCAGAAGCTGCCCATCTTCTCCGGTTCCGGCCTGCCCCACGCCAACCTCGCGGCGCAAATTGCCCGCCAGGCGAAGGTGCTGGGAGACGAGGCATCCAACTTCGCCGTGGTGTTTGCCGCCATCGGCATCACCTTTGAGGAATCGGAGTTCTTCGTCAGCGAGTTCAAGCGCACCGGTGCCATCGACCGGACGGTTCTGTTCTCAAACCTTGCCAACGACCCTGCGGTAGAGCGTATTTCAACGCCCCGTATGGCCCTGACCGCCGCGGAATATCTGGCTTTTGAAAGGGACATGCACGTTCTGGTCATTATGACCGATATCACCAACTATGCCGAGGCTCTGCGTGAGGTCTCCGCCGCCAAGAAAGAGGTCCCCGGCCGCCGCGGCTTCCCCGGGTACCTGTACACCGACCTTGCCACCATGTACGAACGGGCCGGCCGCCAGCTTGGGAAGAAGGGATCCATAACCCTGATCCCCATTCTGACCATGCCCGAGGACGACAAGACCCACCCCATCCCCGACCTGACGGGCTATATCACCGAGGGCCAGATCATCCTCTCCCGGGAGCTGTACCGTAAGAACATCCATCCTCCCGTGGATGTGCTGCCCTCCTTGTCCCGTTTGAAGGATAAGGGTATCGGTGTGGGTAAGACCCGGGAGGATCACGCCAGCACCATGAACCAGCTTTTCGCCGCCTATTCCACAGGCAAGGACAACAAGGAACTGATGAGCATTCTGGGCGAGGCCGCCCTGACGCCCACGGATTTGCTGTACGCGAAATTCGCGGATGAATTTGAAAGACGCTATGTCAACCAGGGCTATGAGGAGAACCGCTCCATCGAGGAGACGCTGGATCTGGGCTGGGAGCTGCTGAGCATCCTGCCAAAGAGTGAGTTGAAGCGGATCAAACCGGAGATGATCGAAAAATACTGGCCCAAGAAGGACGAAAAATAAGGAGGGGGGACCATGCCAAAGCTCAATGTGAACCCCACCCGCATGGAGCTGACCCGGCTGAAGGGAAAGCTCCGCACGGCCCAGCGGGGCCACAAGCTGCTCAAAGACAAGCGGGACGAGCTGATGAAGCAGTTCTTGGAGACCGTCCGAGAGGTACGTACCCTCCGGGCGGAGGTGGAGGAAGAGCTGATGACGGTCCACGGGGCGTTTACCGTGGCATCGGCACTCATGTCCTCCGAGGCCATGGAGCAGGCTCTGCTGTATCCCAAGCAGAGCGTGGAACTGACCATGGGTTTCCAGAACATCATGTCCGTCAATGTTCCGGTCTATGATTTCAAGACTAAAACCCAGTCGGACAGCGACATCTATCCGTACGGCTTTGCCGGGACCTCTGGTGAGCTGGACACGGCGGTGGATGCTCTTGGAAAAGTGTTCCGAAAGATGCTGAAGCTGGCGCAGATTGAAAAGTCGGCCCAGCTGATGGCGGAGGAGATCGAGAAGACCCGCCGGCGCGTCAATGCGCTGGAATACGTGATGATTCCCGATACCCAAGAGGCGATCCGGTATATCAACATGAAGCTGGACGAAAACGACCGCGCCACCACCATCCGGCTCATGAAGGTGAAGGATATGCTGCTGCAAGAGGCCATCGAGGAGCAGAAGGAGCGGGACGCCAAGGCTCTCAAGACGTTCAATGCGCAAAACACCTGATAAAACGATACGAAAAAAGAGCGGCAAAAGCCGCTCTTTTTTTGTATAATCTCATCGGGACGGCAAACACTACCTCCACACAGAATTTACAACAGGAGGTCGTGTTCCCTTGAAAATGACAAATAAGCAAGCCCGCGTACCGGCGCTGCTGCTGGCATTGCTGCTGATTCTGACCGTGCCCGCTCAGGCGCTGTTCAGCAAGAAAAGCGAGGAGTCGGTCGCTCCTGCGCAGGGTGCTCCCATTGCAAAAGAACTCTCCATCAAGACCTACCGCAACATTCCTTACCGCGCGCAGTTTCTGGCCGCGGACGACGAAGGCGGAGAATTGAAGTTCTCCGTGGCGACCGCGCCGAAAAAGGGCGTCGTCGCCGTGTCGGGCAACACTTTCACCTATACCCCTGCAGAGGGCAAAAGCGGGAAGGACAGTTTCACCTATGTAGCGGAGGATGAGGGCGGAAACGTCTCCGCTCCCGCCACGGTCACCGTGACGGTACAAAAGACAAAATCAGGCGTTGCGTATCAGGACACAGAGGGCAGCGATGCCGCTGCCGCGGCCCAGTATCTAGCGGAAACCGGCGTGTTTACCGGGGCCTGTCTGGGCGGAAACTATTACTTTGAACCGGATCGCACCGTATCCCGGAGTGAATTTCTGGCCATGACCATGGAGCTTGCAAACCTTCCAGCGGATGCCGTCACCATGACCGGCTTCTCCGACGATGAGGCCATCCCCACCTGGGCGAAGTCCTATGCCGCCGCGGGGTTGGCCGACGGCATTGTGCAGGGCGTCTCCACCGAGGCGGGAGCCGCGTTTTGCAGCGCCGACCCGATCACGTTTAACGAGGCCGCATCCATTTTGGACCGGGTCCTGAGCGTAGGCGACGTAGACCTTGCCACATGGTACGCGGACCGGGATGCGGTACCCTCCTGGGCGGCGCAGGCCGTCGGAAACATGGAGGCCGTCAGCGTGATGGCTGCGGGCAGCTTTGGAAGCAATACCCTCGCTCAGCCCATGACCCGGGCGGACGCAGCACAGATGCTCTGTTCAGCGGGGACGCTGCTGGAGGGAGAAAAGACCGGATTTTTTGACTGGATGAAGTAAAATCGTTCGTTTTTCCGGTATTCGCGTCACTCCCGGCGGCTTTATTCAAGGAAATGTACAGGAATCTGCCGAAAAGTACTTCCGGCAGGTTCCTGTGCTTGTATTCATGGAAATTTTGTGTTAAACTGGTACGGATTGAAATAGCTATTGGATAGCCCCCTAAACGGAGGGCCGTCCCGCAGCTGTGGGGCGTTTTAAAGGGCCGCCGACGGCGGCGGAAGGGAGAGCCATGAAGATCGTCGTATTGGCCGGGGGCCTGTCTACGGAGCGGGAGGTCTCGCTGGTGACGGGGACGGCTGTGTGTAAGGCCTTGCGCAGGAAGGGCCACCAAGCTGTTCTGGTGGATTTGTTTTTGGGACTGGAGGATTATGACGGTCCGCTGGAAGCACTGTTTGACGCCCCGGACGGCCGGTGCGGGAACGCAGCGATCAAGACCAGCGCGCCGGATCTGGACGCGGTGCGCCGCAGACGGAAAGACCAGAGTCCCGGGCTCATCGGAAAGGATGTGCTGAGCGCCTGCGCTTTGGCGGATATCGTATTTGTAGGACTCCATGGCGAGAGCGGAGAGGATGGGCGCATTCAGGCGACGCTGGATCTGCTGGGGATCCCTTATACCGGCTCCGGCCATCTGTCCTCCGCCATGGCGATGGATAAGATCGTTACAAAGCGGATGATGGACGCCGCCGGTATCCGTACGCCCAAGTGGCGTCTGGCGGAGTATGGCGAGGCAGATGTGGCCGCCCTGGCGGAGGAACTGCCGTTGCCGTGCGTGGTGAAGACGCCGGGAGGCGGGTCCTCTCTGGGGGTCTACCTGCCGGAGACGAGAGCGGAGCTGAAGGCCGCTTTGCGGGATGTTCTGCGCTTTGACAGCCAGGTCATCGTGGAGGAGCGGATTATGGGCCGGGATATTTTCACCGCGGTGCTGGGCGAGAGGTGGCTGCCATCGGTGGAGGTGATCTCCGCCACGGGAAAATTCGACTATGCGGCGAAATATCAGTCCGGCGCCGCGCTGGAGCTGTGCCCCGCCGACCTGACGGAAGATCAGCAGCGGGAGATTGGGGAGATGGCGCTGAAGCTTCATCAGCTGCTTGGCCTGTCCATTTATTCCCGGGCGGATTTCGTTCTGGACGGAGACGGTGTGCCCTGGTGTCTGGAGACCAACTCCCTGCCGGGACTGACGCCCGCCAGCCTGATGCCCAAAGAGGCCGCCGCCGTGGGACTTACATATGATGACCTCTGCGAGGAAATCGTTCAGTTGTCTTTAAGGAGGAAGAATTAACATGCTGCCAATGACTGTCAGAGAGATCGAGGCCGCTGTCGGCGGCGTCTGGTGGAACCCGCGGAAGGATGCGCCTGCCGTTTCCGCCGTGTGTACCGACAGCCGGGATCTGGTTTCCGGCTGCCTGTTCGTGCCATGGAAGGGTGAGAATTTTGACGGCCACGATTTCATTGACAAGGCGCTGGAATCCGGTGCCGCCGGGACTCTTTGTGCCCGTTTACCCGGCGATCTCCGGCCCGACAGGTTTTACATCAAGGTGGACGACACCCGTTTGGCGCTGAAGGCTCTTGCTTCCGCCTACCGGGACCGGTTCGACATCCCCTTTATCCAGATCACCGGCTCTGTGGGCAAGACCACCACGAAAGAGATGATCGCGGCCGTCCTCTCCGCGGGGCTGAAGATTTTGAAGACACCGGAGAATTTCAACAACGACATCGGGACACCGCTGACGATGTTCCGTCTGATGCCGGAACATCAGGCGGCGGTGATCGAGACCGGCATGAACCACTTTGGTGAGATTCACTATCTGGGAGAGCTGGTGCGGCCGGATATAGCCGTCATCTCCAACATCGGCGACGCCCACATCGAGTTTCTGGGCAGCCGGGAGGGGATTTTGAAAGCCAAAAGCGAGATTTTCGATTTTCTGAAACCCGGCGGCACCGCCGTCCTCAACGGGGATGACGCGCTGCTGGATACGCTGGAGCTGCCGTTTACCACCCTGCGTTGCGGCCAGTCGGAGCACTGCGGCATCCGGGTAACCGACGTGAGTGACCGGGGTCTTGACGGAATTACCTGCCGTGTCACCACGGAAAAGGACGTCTATGACCTGACCATCAACGCGCCGGGACAGCATCTGGTATATTGCGCGTCCATGGCGGTGGCCATAGCGGAAGTGCTGGGATTGAACCACCAGCAGATCGTCTCCGGCGTCGCGTCCTTTCAGGGCGTTGGGAGCCGGATGGAGATTGTGCGTCTTCCTGGCCGGCGCATTATTTTGAACGACTGTTATAACGCCAATCCCCAGTCGGTGGCGGCGGGGCTGGAGGTGCTGGCAAAGAGCACCGGCAGTCACAAGCTGGCGATTTTGGGAGACATGGGCGAGTTGGGGGATCACGGCGAGGCTGCCCACTACAATATTGGCGCACTGGCGGCCATGCTGGGCATCGACATGGTCATCGCCATCGGTCAGAAGGCGGAGAAGATTGCGGAGGGGACGCTGGCCTCCGGCGGCAGCGCCGTCCATTTCCCGGATAAGGCCTCGGCCCGGTCTGAACTGCTGCGGCAGTTCGGGCCGGACACCAGCGTGCTGGTGAAGGCGTCCCATTTTTCCATGCACTTTGAGACCATTGTGGAGTTTTTGAAAGAGCAGGATTATCAGGATTAAGGAATACCAATGATAGAGATACAGGTAGAGGGGCTGGTTAAGTCCTTTGATTTGGAAAAAAAAATACTGGACGGGTTGACCTTCCAGATCGATGAGGGGGAGCGGGTCGGGCTTCTCGGGCCCAACGGCGCGGGGAAGACCACGCTGTTCCGCATTCTCACCGGTGAGCTCGACTATGACGAGGGCAGCGTGTCTTTGGCAAAGGGGCACCGGATGGGCCTGATCTCCCAGATTCCCGTCTATCCGGAGGGATATACGGTGGAGGACGTGCTCCGCACGGCGTTCGCCCGCCTTTCCGCTCTGGCGGGGGAGATGGAAGACATCGCCCGGCGCATGGCCGCGGGGGAGAGCGACCCGGCGCTGCTGCGGCGGTACGGAGTGCTGACGGAAAAATTTGAGACCTTTGGCGGGTACGACACAGAGGTAGCCGTCAATAAGGTGGCCAACGGTCTTTCCATCCCTTCGAGTATGCGCAAGGAACCCTTTGACCGTCTCTCAGGCGGGGAGAAAACCCGGGTGAACCTGGGGCGGCTGATTCTGGAGGACACAGACATTCTTCTCTTGGACGAGCCTACCAACCATCTGGATCTCCATGCCACCGAGTGGCTGGAGGATTACATCTCCCACTTCAAGGGTACCGTGGTGGCAATTTCCCACGACCGGTATTTTCTGGACCGGGCGGTGAACCGCATTGTCGAAATCAACGGCGGCAAGGCGGAGTTTTACAGCGGAAATTACAGTTTTTACGCCGTTGAAAAGGAAAAGCGCTATCAGGAAAAGCTGAAGCAATACCAAAAGGAGCAAGCCAAGATCGCTCAGCTCACCGAGGCGGCCGACCGCCTGCGGCTGTGGGCATTCATGGGAAACGACGCCATGTACAAGCGGGCGTTTTCCATGGAGAAGCGCATCGAGCGGATGCGCACCACCGACCGGCCCACCAAGCGCCGTAAGATGGACGCCCGGTTCTCCTCCGTGGAGTTCCGGGGCGACGAGGTGCTGACGCTGCGAAATGTGGCGAAGTCCTTTGGCAATAAGCACCTGTTTGAGGGCATCAGCCTGAAGGTGGAGGGCGGCGAGCGCATTGCCCTCATCGGCGACAACGGTACCGGAAAATCCACGCTCATTAAAATGATTATGGACGAGGAGTATCCCGACGACGGGCGCATCAAGCTGGGGCCGGCCATCAAACCGGCCTATCTGCCACAGATCATCCACTTCAACCATCCCAATTGGAATCTGGTGGAGAATCTTCAGGCCGTGAAAAAGGGAATGACGGAGACCAGTGCGCGAAATCGGCTGGCGTCCTATGATTTTCGGGGCGAGGACGTATTCAAATCGGTCTCCGTCCTCTCGGGCGGAGAACAGAGCCGACTGCGGCTTTGCATGCTGATGGACGAGGAAATCAACTTTTTGATTCTGGACGAGCCCACCAACCATCTGGACATTGATTCACGGGAGTGGATCGAGGACGCGGTGGAGAGCTTTGACGGAACGCTGCTGTTCGTCTCCCACGACCGGTATTTCATCAACCGCTTTGCAACCCGCATCTGGGAGATCGCGGACGGCACCATCACGGACTGGCCCATGAGCTTCACGCAGTTCCGGGCGGAAAAGGCAAGGGAAGTACAGCAAAAGCATGAAAATGCAAAGCCTGTAAATCAAAAAAGCATTACGGACAGGCCGCCCCGCACGGGCCGGGAACAGACCGCCGCGCGGAAACAGCTGGTCATCTGTGAGCACCACATCTCTGAGACGGAGGCGCTGCTCCAAAAGCTGGATCAAGACATGATCGACGCGGCCTGCGACTATGAAAAGCTGAACGGACTGATGGCGGAAAAGGATGCCGTGCAGACGGAGCTGGACGAGCTGTATGAGAAGTGGGAACAGCTTTCAGAGGCAGTGGAATGAGCAGGAAGATTCGAATTTTGCTGGCAGCGGCAGGCGTGTTTCTGCTGGCGGCAGCGGCGCTGTGGTTTGTTCCCGGCATGAAATTTTCCGCCTGCCTGTGCATCGGGGCTGCGGCCGGATGCGTCCTATATGCCGGTTTGTGCCACTGGGCGAAAAAAAGCAAGGCGGGAAAAGTCTGTAAGGCTGTTTTCCTTGTCGGAATAACGGCTGGCCTGCTTTCGTTTCTGGCGGTAGAAGCGGTGCTGATCCGGGCCGGGAATCTCAAGCCGCCCCCCCAGACGCCGTGTGCTGTCATTGTATTGGGCGCGGGGGTAAATGGAAAGACGCCCTCTTTAGTGCTGGCGTCCCGGCTGGATGCCGCCGCCGACTATTTGTCCCGGATTCCGCCGGAGGTTCCCGTGATCCTCTCCGGCGGACAGGGGAAGGGGGAAGACGTTACCGAAGCCGAGGCCATGTATGCGTATCTGACAACGCACGGGATCGACGGTGGACGGCTCCATCAGGAGGGGCGCTCCACCAGGACCGTGGAGAATCTGGCCTATTCTCAGGCGCTGCTGGAGCATCTTGGTGTGGATCTGTATCAAAAGAATGTGGCGGTTGTGACCAGTGATTTTCACATGGGCCGTGCTTATTATTTATCAAATTTCACAACGGGAATGACGGTATTCGGCGTACCGGCGTCTCTGCCGTATCCATGGTTGGAGTTCAATTATTATACCCGAGAGTATTTTGCATTGGCGAAAACCGTGCTGTCCGCCGTTTTGAACTGACGGAGGAAATGCCCCCGGAACCCAAGGAGGTCCTATGAACGATATTTTATGTATGTATTTTTCCCGGACGGGGAACACCAAAGCTGCCATGGAAGAGCTTGCGGCCGCGCTGGACGCCGAGTTGGTGGAGCTGAGCGACGGTGTGGACCGCAGCGGCACAAAGGGGTTCTTCCGCAGCGGTATGGACGCCATGCGACGCACGGTGGCGCCGCTCCAGCCCTTTGAGACGAAAAAGCCCCTGGCGAATTATAAGCTGGTGATTTTGGGTACGCCGGTCTGGGCCGGACGGTGCAGCAGCGTGACACGCGGCTTTTTGAAGGAAAAGGGATATCTTTTGACCAACGTGTCCTACGTGCTTCTCCGAGGGGGCAATGGCAAGTGCGAGGAGGTCTATCATCAGATGGACAAGTACCTGTCCCAGCCTCACCGGACCGCCGTGTCTCTGCGGGCCGGGTCCGTTGGCTACCGGTTCTGGCAGGAGGAATTTCTCCGCCAGACGCGGGCTTTTCTGGAGGGGCTGGAGATTCAGGATTAGCTGCTTTCCCAATATAAATAAAAGAGGGGAGGCATAGGAGCTTGCTTGAAAAACTGAAGGAGGTGGCGGCGCGGTACGACGCGCTGCAATCCCAATTGAGCGACCCGTCGGTCTACGGCAGCGCGGACCGGTTGCGGGTAGTAAATCAGGAACTGAAGGAACTGACTCCGGTGGTAGAGGCGTTTTCCGCCTGGGAGCAGGCGGGCCGCCGTCTGCGGGAGACGGAGGAGCTGTTGAGCGACCCGGAGCTGCGGGCCATGGCCCAGGAGGAACTTCCCGCCGTGAAAACAGAGGTGGAACGGCTGGAACAGGAGCTGAAGCTGCTGCTTTTGCCCCGGGACCCGGAGGACGGGCGGAACGTGGTGGTGGAGATCCGCGGCGGTGTCGGCGGAGAGGAGAGCGCGCTGTTTGCCGCGTCCCTTTTCCGAATGTACAGCATGTACGCCGAGCGGAAGGGTTTTTCCGTGGATGTGGTCAGCGAAAACCGCACAGAGCTGGGCGGCATGAAGGAAATCAGCTTTTTGGTGGAGGGTGACGGAGCCTGGTCCCGATTTAAGTTTGAAAGCGGCGTTCACCGGGTACAGCGGGTGCCGGAGACGGAGTCCGCCGGGCGCATTCACACCAGCGCCGCCACGGTGGCGGTTCTGCCGGAGGTGCAGGAGGTGGAATTCACCATTGACCCCGGCGATTTGCAAATCGACACCTACCGTTCCTCCGGCGCGGGAGGCCAGCACATCAACAAGACCGAATCCGCTATCCGCATCACCCACCTGCCCACCGGAATGGTGGTGGAGTGTCAGGACGAGCGGAGCCAGTACAAGAACAAGGACAAGGCCATGAAGGTACTTCGTTCCCGGCTGCACGAAGCGGAACTTGCAAAACGGGACGCGGCTCGCTCCGCCCGCCGCCGCAGTCAGGTGGGCAGTGGGGACCGGAGCGAGCGCATCCGCACCTATAACTTTCCGCAGGGTCGGGTGACGGACCATCGCATTGGACTGACACTCTATAAGATTGACGCCGTCATGGACGGCGATCTGGACGAGCTGATCGACGCGCTGATTGCCGCCGACACGGCGGAAAAACTGCGAAAACAGGAGAAATAAAAGCGGGCGAGACCCGTGTGAAATAGAAGGTATGACCGCATGGAGACTAAATTTATTGATTTGACAAACATCAAGGGTCAGCAGAGGATTGTGGAAGAAAAAATCCAGATGGCGGCGGATATCATCAACTCCGGCGGATTGCTGGCTATTCCCACGGAGACGGTGTACGGTCTAGGAGCCAACGCGCTGGACCCGGAGGCAGTGCGCCGCATCTTTGAGGCGAAGGGCCGGCCGCAGGACAACCCCCTCATCATCCACGTGCCCTCCGCCCAGTGGCTGCCCCGGTTCTGCGAGGATGTGCCGCCTCTGGCATACACACTTGCGCGGAATTTTTGGCCGGGACCTCTGACCATCATTTTGAAGCGAAAGCCCATCATTCCCGATATGACCACGGCGGGACTGGATTCCGTGGGCGTCCGGTGCCCGGCAAACGCGGTAACGCAGGCCATCATCCGCTATGCGGGGGTCCCCATCGCTGCTCCCTCCGCCAACACCTCCGGCCGCCCCAGCTGCACCAATGCCGCGGATGTGGCGGAGGACATGTCCGGCAAGATCGAGGGCATCGTGGACGGCGGGCCCTGTGCCGTGGGCGTGGAGTCCACCATTGTGGATCTGACGGTTACGCCCCCCCGGCTGCTCCGTCCCGGCGGATTGCCGCTGGAGGATCTTCAGCGGGTGCTGGGCGAGGTGGAGGTGGACAAGGCCGTCACCGCGCCGCTGGGGGAGGGCGAAAGGCCCAAAGCTCCCGGCATGAAGTATCGTCACTACGCTCCCAAAGCGGCCGTCACCGTGTTTACCGGCAACCCCCGGCGGACGGCTCAGGCCATGGTCCAGCGACTGGAGGCTGGGACCGGCGTGATCTGCTTCGACGAGTTTGAATCGCTGTTTCAGGGCCACGAGACCCATCTTCTCGGCCCCGTTGACGACAAGGAGGTTCAGGCCCAGCGGGTGTTTGACGCGCTGCGAACCTTTGACGAAAGCGATGTGACGGAAATTCTGGCCCAGTGTCCGGACAACCGGGGGCTGGGGCTGGCCATCGGCAACCGTCTGAAAAAGGCGGCGGGATTCCATGTAGTGGACGTGGAGGAAGAGAGCATTGTTCTGGGACTCACCGGCGGTACCGGCGCGGGTAAGACCAGTGCGCTGAAAGCCATAGAGGACCTGGATGGGTTGGCGCTGGACTGCGACGCGGTGTATTATGAGCTGCTGAACACGGACAAGGGATTGCGCGGCGCCATTGCGGAGACCTTTGGCACAGAGGTTTTCAACCCCAACGGAACGTTGAACCGCAAAGCTTTGGGCGAGCTGGTCTTCGGGGACTCTGACCGGTTGGACCAGCTCAATGACATCGTGTTCCGCTTCCTGCGGCCGGAGCTGGAGCGGCGGATTGCCGCGTTCCAGGGAAAGCTTTGCGCGCTGGACGCCATCAATCTCTTTGAGTCCGGCATTGACAAACTGTGCGACTGCACCGTGGCGGTGACATCGCCCATTGAGATGAGGGTCCGGCGGATCATGGAGCGGGACGGCATCGATGAGAAGTACGCCCGCCTCCGCGTCTCCGCCCAGCAGCAGGACGATTATTTTCGCGAAAAATGCGACCAGGAGCTGAGCAACACCGCGGAGACTCCAAAGGCATTTCGGGAGGCCGCGAAGGAATTTTTTGCCCGTTTGATCGAGCAAATCAAGGAGGATAAGGCAAATGGCAGAAGATAAAAAAATGAAGGAACTGCGGGAAAAACTGCTCTCCGGCAAGAAAAACGGCTACGATAAATTCGACGTCAAAGAAGAGAAGGCCATGGAGTCCTACTGCGCGGACTACAAGGCGTTTCTGGATGCGGGCAAGACCGAGCGGGAGTGTGCGGCGGAGCTGGTGCGGCTGGCGGAAAAGGTGGGCTTCAAGCCCTTTGCCCGCGGCATGAAGCTGAAAGCGGGGGACAAGCTGTACTTCCGCAACCGGGGCAAGAGCGTGTATCTGGCCTGCATCGGGAAGAAGCCTCTCAGCCAGGGCGCGCAGATCGCCGCCGCCCACATAGACTCGCCCCGGCTGGATCTGAAACCCAATCCGATGTATGAGGACAGCGAGCTGTGCTACTTCAAGACCCATTACTACGGCGGCATCCGCAGGTACCAGTGGACCACCGTCCCCATGGAGCTCCACGGCGTGGTGGCGCTGAAAAACGGCGAAGTGATTCACCTCAATATCGGCGCGGACGAGGGAGACCCCAAGCTGGTGATCACAGACCTTCTGCCTCATCTGGGGGCGGAGCAGAATAAAAAACCGCTGAGCGAGGCTGTTCCCGGCGAAATGCTGAACCTGCTGTTGGGTAGCCGCCCCCTGCCGGAGGGCGAGGGAAGCGACAAGGTAAAGCTGGCGGTGATGCAGCTGCTCAATGAAAAGTACGGTATCACAGAGGACGATTTCACCTCTGCGGAGCTGGAGGCCGTCCCCGCCGCCAAGGCCTGTGACATCGGTTTGGACCGCAGCATGATCGGTGCCTACGGCCACGACGACCGGGTGTGCGCCTATGCGGCGTTCCGGGCGCTTCTGGACTTGAAGAAGACGCCGGAGAAGACCGCCGTCTGTATTCTGGCGGACAAGGAGGAAATCGGGTCCGACGGTGTGACGGGTATGCAGTCCGCCGCATTCGATACCTTTATGGAGGACCTTTGCGAGGCACAGGATGTTCCCGTTCGGGTGTGTCTGGAGAAATCTTTCTGCCTCAGCGCGGACGTGACCGCGGCGTTCGACCCCAACTTTGCCGACGTGTTTGAAAAGCGCAACTCGGCCTTAATCAACTACGGTATCGGCCTTTGCAAGTATACCGGTGCAAGAGGTAAGTCCGGCGCGTCCGACGCGGACGCGGAGACCGTGGCCTATGTGCGCAGCCTCTTTGACGAGGCGAACGTTATCTGGCAGATCGCGGAGCTTGGTAAGGTGGACGCCGGCGGCGGCGGAACCGTGGCCATGTATATGGCAAATCGAAATATTGCCACGATGGACGCGGGAGTTCCCGTGCTGAGTATGCACTCACCGTTTGAGACGGTTGCAAAGCTGGACTGCTATGAGACCTATAAGGGTATGACGGCAGTGTTTCAGGCGAAAAACTGAGCCTTTTGAAGTAAGAGAAAAGAAGCGGCCCGTCGGCATTGCGCCGACGGGTCGCTTTTATGAAAGAGTGGCTAAGAAACCGTAGGGGCCAAAAAATCCGGTTACAGAAGGATAATCCCCGCTTTTTCACAGGCGGCTACCGTCTCCTTGTCCCAAAGGCTGGCCTGTACCTCGCCGATGTGGCAGGTGCCCAGCAGAAGCATACAGAGCCGGGACTGCCCGATGCCGCCGCCAATGGACTGGGGCAGCTCGCCGCCCAGCAGCATCTTATGGAAGGGAAGTTCTCTCCGCTCGTCGTGGCCAGAGAGGGTTAGCTGCTTGTCCAAAGTCGCCTCATCCACCCGGATACCCATGGAGGAGACCTCAAAATTCCGCTCCAGAACGGGGTTCCACATGAGGATGTCGCCGTTCAGCGTCCAGTCGTCATAGTCCGGGGCGCGGCCATCGTGAGGCTTGCCGGATTTGAGCTTTCCGCCGATCTGCATGAGGAAAACGGTGTGGTGCCGCTCACACACGGCCTTTTCACGCTCATTGGGGGAAAGGTCGGGATAGCGGTCCTCCAGCTCCTGGGTGGTGATGAAGAACACATCCCGGTCCGGGCGGAAAGTCAGGGCGGGATAGGCCCTCCGCAGATCCTCCGCGGTGTCGCAGATGGAGGCCACAATGGTGCGCACCGTGTCTTTGAGAAACTGGAGGTTCCGGTCCTCCCGGCGGATGTGCTTTTCCCAGTCCCACTGGTCCACGTATACGGAGTGGAGGTTGTCCACCTCCTCGTCCCGGCGGATGGCGTTCATATCGGTATAGAGGCCGGTCCCGGCCTTGAACTCATACCGCTTCAGCGCCAGACGCTTCCATTTGGCCAGAGAGTGAACCACCTGACCGTCGGTGCCAACGTCCGGGATGTCGAAGATCACGGGACGTTCCACGCCGTTCAGATCGTCGTTGAGGCCCGTGGCCCCGTCCACAAACAGAGGTGCGGAGACCCGATGAAGGTCCAGCCGCTCGGTCAGGTTCTTCTGAAAATCGGTATGGATAAATTCAATGGCGCGCTGAAGCTGGTTGTTGGTCAGGGGCATTTTGTATCCGGCGGGAATCACTACTTTACTCATATGGATTACCTATTCTTTCTCATTTAAATTTTATCGCCGGGACTCAGCCCAGCAGGGAAAGTCCGTGCTTCAGCCGGCGCAGCGTTTCGTCCCGCCCCAGAATGCTTAGGATTTCCACTGCGCCGCCGGGCGTCACCAGCTTGCCCGCCGCCGCAATGCGCACGGGCCACATCAGCGTGGCGTTCTTAACCGCGAGCTTCTCCGCAAGGCCGATCAGCGCGTCATGGATGGAGTTGGTCTCCCAAGAGGGAAGAGCCTCCAACACAGGGATGGCGGCGGAGAGCATCTCTTTGGAGACAGTCTCGTCGGTCTTGGACTTTTTGTTGACATAAAACTCAGCATCATAATCCGGCAACGCGTCGAAAAAGTCCACCTTTTCAGGGATCTCCGTCAGCTTTTCACACCGGGCCTGCAGCAGCGCGGCAACGGAGGCGGCGTCGATGGCCAGATTTTGTACGCTCCTTCGGATATAGGGTTTGGCAATCTTTGCAAACTCTTCCGGCGCAAGGGCGCGGAGATACGTCGCGTTAAAATAGTCCAGCTTGGCGAGGTCGAAGATGGCCGGGGATTTGGAGATTCCGGCGATATCGAACGCCTTTATAAGCTGGTCCAGAGAAAAGATTTCCTGTTCGCTCAGCTCTCCCTTGGGCGCCCAGCCCAAAAGAGCGACATAATTCAAGACAGCGGTAGTCAGATACCCCTGGGCGATCAGGTCTTCATAGGAGGGGTCGCCGTGGCGCTTGGACATTTTGTTGTGGGCGTCCCGCATGACGGGGGAGCAGTGGACATAGGTGGGAATCTCCCAGCCGAACGCCTCGTATAAAAGGTTGTACTTGGGCGCGGAGCTGAGATACTCGCTACCCCGGACCACATGGGTAATGCCCATCAGGTGGTCGTCCACCACGTTGGCGAAATTATAGGTGGGCAGACCGTCGGACTTGATGAGCACCTGGTCGTCCAGCGTGTCGTTTTCCACCGTGATGTCTCCGAAGGTCACGTCATGAAAGGTGGTCCTGCTCTCCCGGGGAATCTTCTGACGGATGACATAGGACGCGCCTGCGTCCAGCTTTGCCTGAATTTCGGCGGGGGAGAGGTCCGGGCAGCCGCAGTGGTGCTTTTTGACCTTGACGCCCTCGGCCACCTCCTGGGATTCGTCCTCGTCCCTGCCGCAAAAGCAACGGTAGGCAAAGCCTTTCTCCACCAGCAGCTCCGCGTACTTTCCATACAGGTCACGGCGCTCCGACTGGATATAGGGGCCCACGGGACCGCCCACGTCGGGACCTTCGTCGTGATTCAATCCGCACTCGGCCAAGGTCTTGTAGATCACGTCGGTAGCGCCCTCTACCAGACGGCCCTGATCGGTGTCCTCGATGCGCAGAATGAAGGTGCCGCCGGCGTGGCGGGCGATTAGCCAGGTGTACAGCGCGGTGCGCAAATTCCCCACGTGCATATAGCCGGTGGGGGAGGGGGCGAAACGGGTGCGGACCTTCCCATGGGGAATGCGGGCATCCATCTCGTCAAAGAATGTTTTATCAACAGCCATGAATTTACCTCCATGTACAATTTAACAGTTTATATTATCGCTTTTGTCGCCCCGAATGTCAAGGGCTTTCCTGCTCTGGGCCGACGCAGAGGGGGCTGGGAACGGCACTTGCCATCGGCGGGGTCAAAATTCCCGAAACGGATTGCACTTTTTCATGCGTCATGCTACAATAGAAAAGTTATATTGCCGCTTTATGGCCACAGCCGGGAAAGCGGCAGATTTTGAGGTGTTACCATGGAAAACGAGATACAGAAAAAACGGATTCTGAGCGGCATCCAGCCCTCCGGCGACCTGACCCTGGGCTCCTATCTGGGAGCCATCCGCAACTGGGCGGCGCTGGCGGATGAGTACGACTGCTTTTATATGCTGGCGGACATGCACACCATCACGGTCCGGCAGGTCCCCGCCGAACTGCGGCGGCACACCCTGACGCAGCTGGCGGCCTATATCGCCTGTGGTCTGGACCCCCAAAAAAACACGCTGTTCGTCCAGTCCCACGTCCCGGCCCACGCCCAGCTCGGCTGGGTGCTGGACTGCTACACCATGTTCGGAGAGCTGAGCCGCATGACTCAGTTCAAGGATAAGTCCGCAAAAAACGCGGACAACATCAACGCGGGATTGTTCACCTATCCATCCCTGATGGCGGCGGACATCCTGCTGTATCAGGCGGACCTGGTGCCGGTGGGCGGCGACCAGAAACAGCACGTGGAGATCTGCCGGGACATCGCCGCCCGCTTCAACGGAATTTATGGCGACGTGTTTAAGATTCCCGAACCCTATATCCCGCAGGTGGGGGCGCGGGTGATGAGCCTGACCTCTCCGGAAAGCAAGATGAGCAAATCCGACAAGGACCAGAACGGCTGCGTCTACATGCTGGAAAAGCCGGAGGACATTCTGCGCAAGTTCAAAAAGGCGGTGACCGACTCCGAGGCCTGCGTGCGGTTCGACCCGAAAGAAAAGCCGGGCGTGTCCAATCTGATACAAATTTATTCCGTCTGTACGGGCCGGAAGTTCGACGCCATCGAATCGGAGTTCGCCGGACACGGCTATGGGGACTTTAAATCCGCCGTGGGCGAGGCCGTGGTGGAGCTGCTGCGCCCTATCCGGGAGGAGACGGAGCACCTTTTGGCCGACAAGGCGGCGCTTCAGGCCATTTACCGCGACGGCGCGGAGCGGGCGGCAAGGGTTTCCAACCGGACGCTGGGCAAGGTCTACAAAAAGGTCGGCTTCATCGACCGCTGATTACAGCGCGCGCCGCCGGGGAAACCGGACAAAAAGCGCGCGGTGAAAGGAATCGTTGTCACAATGCTATTGAATACGCAGTTGTTGGCCGGGGTGTTTTTGGCCCTGATCGTGGCGCTGGTGGTCAGCTTTCTCGCGTCCCCCATCGTCAAGACCTTCGCCTACAAGGTGGGGGCGGTGGACGTCCCCAAGGACAATCGCCGGATGCACCATATTCCCATTCCACGGCTGGGCGGACTGGCCATTTTTCTGGGGTTCATCGTAAGCATCCTGCTGTTTGCGGAGATGACGAACCCGTTCCGCAGCATTCTTTTGGGGTCCGTCATCATCGTGGTGCTGGGCGTGGTGGACGATATCACGCCCCTGCCCGCCAAGCTCAAATTTTTCGTCCAGATTGTGGCGGCGCTGATCCCGGCGCTGAACGGCGTGCTGATCCACGTTCTGAGCAATCCCAACCTGTTTTCGGAAAATCCCTACTGGGACATGGGCGTGCTGTCCATCCCAGTGACGGTGCTGTGGATTGTGGCGATCACCAACGCGGTGAATCTGATCGACGGGCTGGACGGCCTTGCCATCGGTGTGTCCGCCATCTCCGCCACCACCGTGCTGGTGATTTCGCTGCTGGTCAGCGAGTTCCAGGTGGCCGTGGTCATGGCGGCGCTGGTGGGGGCCTGTGTGGGCTTCATGCCCTATAACCTCAACCCCGCCAAAATGTTCATGGGGGACACCGGAGCGACGTTTTTGGGCTATATTCTGGCCTGTATGTCCGTGGAGGGACTGTTCAAATCCTGGGCCATCATCTCCTTTGCGGTTCCGTTCCTGATTCTGGGCCTTCCGATCTTTGACACGGCCTTCGCCTTTATCCGCCGCATCGCCCACGGGCAAAGCCCTATGCAGGCGGATCGGAGCCACATTCACCACCGCCTCATTGACATGGGCCTGAACCAGAAGCAGGCAGTGGCTACGCTGTATGTGATCTCCGCGATTCTGGGCCTCAGCGCGGTGGTGCTGACCACCAGCGGCGAGCTGCGGGCCATGATTTTCTTTGTGTCGCTGTGCGTGGTGGCGATGGTGGCCGCAAGGGTTGTGTTCCCCAAGGAGGTCCGGGATGAGCTTCACGAGGAGATGGAGGAGCTGAAGGACCACGGACACCACGCTGAGGAGCCGGAGTCCCCGGCGCAGGACGGGTCCTCCGCCCCGGAAAAGACGGAGGAACAGGAGCCGGAGGGCTGGGAGACAGAGGAGGATCAGTGATGGGAAAAGTTCGTATTATGAGCGTCTTCGGCACTCGGCCGGAGGCCATCAAAATGGCTCCCCTTGTCAGGGAACTGGCCGCGCGGGAGGGGATTAAGAGCCTTTGCTGCGTCACGGCGCAGCACCGCCAGATGCTGGACTCCGTGCTGGAGGTCTTCGACCTGAAGCCGGACTGGGATCTGGATATCATGACCCCCCGGCAGACCCTCTCCACCATTACCAGCAAGTGCCTTTTGGGGATGGATGAGGCCATCGACACGCTGAAGCCGGACATGATTCTGGTACATGGAGATACCTCCACCACCTTCGCGGGGGCGCTGTCCGCGTTCTACCATCAGGTGAAGGTGGGCCATGTGGAGGCCGGGCTTCGAACCTATGACAAGTATTCTCCCTTTCCGGAGGAGATGAACCGGGTACTGGTGTCCCGTCTGGCGGATCTCTATTTCTGCCCCACGGTGAATAACCGGGACAATCTCAAAAAAGAGGGCATCGGCGAGGGTCTGTTCATCACCGGCAACACGGTAATCGACGCGCTGAAGACCACTGTCCGTCCGGACTATCATTTTCTCACGGAGGAGCTGAACCGTCTGCCTTACGGGGAGAAAAAGGTGTGCCTTGTCACCTGTCACCGCAGGGAAAATTACGGCGAGCCCATGAAAAACATCATGCTGGCCCTGCGTCAGATCGCAGAGGACAACAAGGATGTGGAGCTGGTGTATCCCGTCCACCTGAGCCCCGTAGTGCGGGAGGCGGTGGACCGGTACCTCCGGGGCGCGCCGCGGGTACATCTGATCGACCCGCTGCCTGCCGATGAGATGCATAACCTCATGGCGCGCTGCTTTTTGGTGCTGACCGATTCCGGCGGATTGCAGGAGGAAGCTCCGGCTCTTGGAAAGCCCGTGCTGGTGCTGCGCCGGGAGACAGAGCGGCCCGAGGCCGTGGCCGCCGGAACAGTGAGTCTGGCGGGCGTCAACCAGGACGACATCGTCACCATGGCCACGCGTCTGATTCGTGACCGGGCGGCCTATGATCAGATGGCCCACGCCGTAAATCCCTATGGCGACGGCCACGCCTGCGCACGCATTGCAGACGCCATCGAGTGGCATTTCGGCCTGCGCAGCAACCCGCCGGAGGACTATACCGGCGCCTGAGAGCAAGACAGCGGGGAAGGGAGGACGCGTGAAAAACCGTAAATTTGGAAAATTTACCGCCGCGGGTTTTGCGGTTCTGATCATACTGGTGGTAATGATTTTACTGAGCAACGGTCTGCGCCGATCCTCCCGCATCGTCCTGCCTGACACCGTCCAGCCCACGGAGGATTCCTCAGAGTTGGACAGTGGGGAGAAAGACGTGATCACGCCCATCACCGTGACGCCGGAGACGGTGCAGTCCGCGGTCGAATCCCTCCGCCGTCCCGCCAGCTACCGACGAAGCATTACCGTGGAGCGGCTATGGAGCGGCGGAAGCGGCACGTCAAAGATCACCGTCTCCGTCAGCGGCGGCTGGACCCGGACGGATACCACGCCGGAGGACCAGCAGACCCGTCACACGCTCACGGACGGGAAAACCACCTATATCTGGTACGGAAATCAGACCTTTGTTTATCACTGCGATGCCGGGGATATTTCCGCGGATCAGGAGCAGGGAATTTCAACCTACGAGGATGTACTGGCCCTTCCGGTAAATCAGATTGAAGAGGCGGATTATAGGAACCTGTCCGGGGTGAACTGCATCTACGTGGAAACCGGGGAGGACGAGAACGGCTATGTTCTGCGGTACTGGATCAGCGTGGACACAGGCCTTTTGGCGGCGGCGGAGTGGCTGAAAGACGGCGAGACCATTTACCGCATGGGTTCCCCTGCGCTGGATTCCACCGGGCCGTCCACGGAGGACTTCACCCTGCCGGACGGAATGGTTCTGACCGAAGTGGCATAAGCGAAAAGAAGCGGCTTTCCGTGCATACACGGAAAGCCGCTTTCCTATAGAATCAACAGCAGGCCCAAAGCGATCAGGAGTTCGTCGTCGGCTTCTTCCTTAAATAGAAAAAACAACAGCAGGAGGAGCAGCAGATCTCCGGAGTCCACGTTGTCAAAATGTAATTTATCCAACAGCCGCCGCAAAGAGGAGGAGATTCCTTCGCCGTGGGGCGGAGGAGGGGGCGGCGGTCCGTAGGCCGGTCCGTTTTGCGGTGGCGGCGGAGGAGGCGGCGGCCCGCCGGGGCCCGGAGGGGGTCCCCCTGAACCGCCGGGACGGTTTCCTCCGCCGGGCGGGGGAGGCGGTCTGCCGGGACCGGGCCGGGGTTCTTCCTCGGGAATCCGGGAGTAAGAGCCGTTATCGTTGCGGATATAGCGGTTATACATCCCTCATGCCTCCCAACCGGCGATAAATTTCTTTCCGATATGGACGATGCGCGCCAGCTGGAGCGCCCGTTCAATCTTTCCCTGCCGCTCCGGCTTCAGATAGGGGCGCAAAGCATAGAGGAGCGCCCGGTTATTGGTGTTCTGGGGACCGCTCAGTTCCCGGACCAGAGGCATCAGCCGGGCGATGGTCCCGGGGTCGATGCCTCCCAGCAGGGATGCCAGCGAATTGCCCCCCGGTGGCGGTCCCTGGGGCGTCTGATAGTTCCCCTGGGGCGGCGGCCCCTGATAGCCTCCCTGAGGCGAATAACCGCCCTGAGTCGGACCCGGCTGAGGCGGAGGAGGATAGCCTCCCTGAGGCTGGCCGGGGGGAGGAGGGTAGCCGCCCTGAGCCGGACCCGGCTGAGGCGGAGGAGCGGAGGCCCCGCCGTTCAAAGACTGGGCCAGCTGCATGATCTGCGCCATGCTGTTGGGGTCCGACAGCAGCGCGTTCAATTTCTCTTCAAATTCCGCCATGCCGTCCGCCCCCTTTCCGTCTTATTTTTTTGCCGCCTGATTGATGCGCTCCACCAACGCCGCCCCTTCGGGGCTTTGCATCAGCTGATTCACCATCTGCATGATCTGGCTGGTGTCGCCCCGGATAGCGCTGGTGGCTGCCTGCTGGAGGGCCGGGCCGCCGTTGGCCTGGGACATCATCTGGATCAGCCTGCGTCCGTCCTGAGAGGTAAGGAGCCGCTGAACCGTGGCGGGGTCCTGATTCATCTGCTGAATGGTCTGCTTGGTCTTGTCGTCCATGATAGCCTCCTGTTGGTCATCAAAATGTACCTTCAAAGCAGTATATGAACGGAGGGGGGGAAAATGTGCCGCTGCGCGGAAAATTCCCGTCCAAAATGAGACTCTGCCTACTGGCGGGCCTCGGCCGGACGGGAATTTTCGCGCCGTAAAATACGGCAGAGATATCTTTTACCGCACGCTGAGATAGGATTCTATGTCGAACTCCATCAGGGCAATGTCCCGCCTGAGGTACAGCGGATGGTGGGGGTGGCCGGATTTCAGGGGCGGACCGGCAGTGAACCATCTGGCCCCGGCGGTCCGGCCCTGGGCGGCAAAATCTCTCAGGCAGTCCATCAGGTAGGGCCGCTTTTCAATAATGTTGCCCCATGCCCCCCAGACGGCTGGCCGGGGAGACAAGGACAAGAGGTAGGCAAAGGCCCTACGGTTCTCCCCGTGGAGGAAGGAATTGCAGGTCTTCTCCATGTCATCGGGCCGGGTGGCCCGCTGGGCGTAGACATTGAACATGAGAAAGCTATCGTATCCGTTGCTCAGGGCGATGCGCTGGGCGGATTGCAGCGTGGGGTCCAGCGCGTCCGGCGCGGCGGTGGAGGGGTTGATACCCACGCAGATCAGGGGCTTTTCGCCCCGGGTGCCGAGAATGTACCGGTACTCGGAGTAGGCATTGGGAACGTACAGCCATTTGGCGGCATCGTAATCCGGGGAGGGCCGCAGCGCATTTTGCAGCGCCGCGTCAAAGGATAATACCTCGATCTCTCCGGTGGTGGAACTAGGAATGTGCATCGGCATGGCTCCTTTTCGACATTTTTTTCAAGTGTAACAGGATGGGGGCAAAAATGCAAATCCCCTGTTCTTTCCAAACGGTCTGTGGTAAAATAGAAAAGACGGCCGCCAAGGGCCGTGAAATGGAATTTGGCCGGCTCAGCCGGAGACGGGGAAAGGGAGAGAAAACCATGCTGACGATCCTGATGGGCCGGGCGAGGGCTGGAAAATCCAAGCGGATTCTCAGGGAGATTGCCGCAAAAGGAGACGGCTCCCGGCAGATATTGCTGGTGCCGGAGCATGCCTCCCATCAGGCGGAGGTGGACCTTTGCCAGGCCTGCGGCGACGCCGCCAGCCGCCATGCGGAGGTTTTGAGCTTCCGGCGTCTGGCCACCCGCGTGCTGGCGATCACCGGCGGCGCGGCGGACGTGACCATTGACGCCGGGGGAAAGCTGCTGACGCTGCAGAGGTCCCTGACAGAACTGGCCCCGGTGCTGAAGGTTTACCGCCGCCCCAGCCAGCGCTCCGCGTTTTTGGAACAGATCCTGGGGCTTTTGGACGAGCTGACCAGCTACGCCGTGGCGCCCGAGTCCTTTGCCGCCCAGGCGGAGGACATTCCCGGAGCCATGGGAGATAAGCTAAAAGATCTGGCCCTGATTTACGCGGATTACGAGGCCCGGCTCTGCCGCCCGGGCCTTGACGGCAGGGACCGGATGAGTAAGCTCCGGGACCATCTGGAGGAATCCGGATACGCCGACGGGAAGGACATATATCTGGACGGCTTCTCCTATTTCAATGGGCTGGAACAGAAGGTGCTGTCCATTTTCCTGCGGCGGGCGGCATCCGTAACGGTGACGCTGCTGGGGGAGAAAGACAATGCCAGCGAGATATTTGAGGTTTCCGTGCGAACCCGGGACCGGCTTTGCCGCCTTGCGGCGAAAGCGGGACAGCCATGGGATATCCAATATGTCGAAGCCCGGGACGACTCGCCTGTGGGTCTTGTGGAACGGGCTTTTTTCGGGGGGGACGAGACTTGGGTGGGGCAAACGGACGCCGTCCGCATCCGTGAGGCGGATACCGCTTTTACGGAGGTGGAGCAGACCGCCGCCGACATTCTCAGTCTGGTGAAGACGGGAAAGTGCCGTTTCCGGGACATCACCGTGGCGGCCCGGAACATGAAGGACTATGAATCCACCATTGAAAATGTATTTGAGCGGTACGGCGTCCCCGTGTTTCTCAGCCGCCGCAGCGACATTCTGGAAAAGCCTGTGTTGTCGCTTCTGTCCGGCGCGCTGGACGCAGTTACCGGCGGGTGCGAGTACGAGGACATGTTCCACTATCTCAAAACCGGTCTTGCCGGACTCAGCCCGGCGGAGTGCGATCGGCTTGAAAACTACGTTCTTACATGGGAGATACACGGCTCCCTTTGGCTGCGGGAGGCGGATTGGGCGGCCAATCCCGGCGGCTACGGCGCGCCTTGGACAGACGCTCAAAAAGCGGAGCTTCAGGAGCTTAATGAATTGCGCCGCCGGGTCCGCGGTCCGCTGAAACTCCTGTCGGACGGAATGAAATCCGCTGAAACCGCAAACGAGCAAGTCAATGCGCTTTACAGTTTTATGGAGGCCCTGGAGCTTCAGTCCGCGCTGGAAGGCCAGATGAAGTCTCTGGGCGAACAGGGCGAATTGCAGACCGCCGAGGAGACGGGCCAGCTGTGGGGGATTCTGTGCGGCGTGCTGGACCAGTTCGTGGAAATTCTGGGGGATGAGGCCATGGACCCGGAGACCTTCGCCCGGCTGTTCCGGCTGCTGCTGACGCAGTACAGCGTGGGGACCATTCCCCCTGCGCTGGATCAGGTGTCCGCCAGCGAGATTACCCGAAACGACCGCCACACGGCGAAGTATCTCTTTTTGCTGGGGGCCAACGACCATGTGCTGCCCGCCGTGGCCCAGAGCGGCGGCGTTCTGAACGACGACGACCGGGAGGAGCTGGCCTCTCGGGGCATCCATCTGGCCCCCACCGGCATGGACCAGTTCAATGTGGAGCTGCAAAATCTGTATGCTGCTCTGGCCCAGCCCACGGAGGGACTGACTGTCAGCTATCCCGTTACCGACGTGAACGGGGCGCAGCTCCGGCCCGCCTTTGTGGTGGAGCGGCTGGGGAAGCTGTTCCCGGAAAACCGGCTCGAGCGGGAAAACGATGAAAAGGAATATCGCTTGTCAGCTATTGCGCCCGCTTTAGAAGCCGCCGGTCAGGACCCGGGCGGTCCGGTGTGGCGCTGGTTTGCGGAAAAACCGGATTGGACCGAGCGTCTGGCGGCAATGGAGCGGGCGGCGTCCATCGGCCGGGGGCGGCTGAACCTGCCCGCCGTCCGGGCGCTGTACGGCCAGCGGTTCAATATGTCCGCCTCCCGGCTGGAAAAGCTTCGCCAGTGCCATTTTGCCTATTTCATGCAGTACGGACTGAGGGCCAGACAGCGGGAGACGGCCTCCTTCGACGCGCCGCAAATCGGCACGTTTTTACACTATATTCTGGAAAATGTCACGGCGGAAGCGGCGAAACAGGGCGGATTTGCGAATGTTTCCCGGGAAATGCTCCGTCGGCTGACCGACCGCTTTATCGATGCATTTGTCCAAAAGGAATTGCCCAACTTTCAGGACCGGACAGCCCGTTTTCGCTATCTCTTCTCCCGCCTCAGAACCACGGCGTACGCTGTAGTGGAGGAGACGGCGCGGGAGCTGGCGCAGTCGGACTTTGTGCCGGTGGAATTTGAACTGTCCTTCGGAGACAAGGGCGCGCTGCCCGCTGTTACCGTATCCGAGCCGGACGGGGAATTACGAGTAAACGGAAAGGTGGACCGGGTGGACGGCTGGCTCAAGGGCGACCGGCTCTACCTCCGGGTGGTGGACTATAAGACGGGGAAGAAGAGCTTTGATCTGGCGGAGGTCCGCATGGGACTGGACATCCAGATGCTTTTGTACCTGTTCACACTGCAAAACGAGGGAAAGGCCTATTTTCAAAAGGACGTGGTGCCCGCCGGGGTGTTGTATCTCCCGGCGCGGGACGACATTTTGGCGCAGGAGCGAAACGTGACGCCGGAAAAATTGGCACAGGAACGGGCCAGGGCCCTGCGCCGCAGCGGGCTTGTGCTGAACGAGCCGGAGGTGCTGCAAGCTATGGAGCACGACGCGCTGACGGAGCCGAAATACCTGCCGCTGCGGGTGGACCGGGAGGGGAATCTCTCCGGCAGCATTGCCACCGCAGCCCAGCTGGGGAAGCTGGGAAACTACGTGGAGCATTTGCTCCACACCATCGCCGATGAGGTGCGGGACGGTGTGATCGATGCGGACCCCTGCTGCCACGATGAGAGCGACAGCGTATGTCAGTACTGCGACTGGGCGCCCGCCTGCCACTTTGAAGATGGCCGGGGCGAAGACCGGCTGAGGTATATCCGGAAGGTGACGGCGGCGGAATTCTGGCAGCAGATCGACGGGGAGGAGAACGGACGTGGCTAAAATTCAACTGACTCCCGCCCAGCGTGCGGCGGTGGAAAACCGGGGAGGGAGCCTTCTGGTGTCGGCGGCGGCGGGGTCCGGCAAGACAAAGGTGTTGGTGGAGCGGCTGTTTCTCTACATTCTGGAGGATGGCTACAACATCGACGACTTCCTCATTATCACCTATACGAAGGCCGCCGCCGCAGAGCTTAGAAGTAAGATTGCCTCGGAGCTTGGCAAGCTCCTGGGAGAGCATCCCGGAAACGCCCATCTTCGCCGCCAGTTACTGCGGGTCTATCAGGCGGACATCAAGACGGTGGACTCCTTCTGTACGGCGCTTCTCCGGGAGAATGTCCACCTGCTGGTCCGGGACGGGGAGAAGTACTGCCTGACCCCGGACTTCCGGGTGCTGGACGAGGGGGAGGCCGGGCTGCTGCGCCGCCGGGTGCTGGACCGGGCACTGGAGGATTTTTACAAAGGTCTGGACGAAACCCCAGGCGGAGAGCTGCTGGCGGACACGCTGGGCGCGGGCCGGGACGACGGCGCGCTGGCGGAGCTTGTGCTGGAGCTCCACAGGAAGCTCCAGAGCCACGCCTACCCGCAGCGGTGGCTGGAGGAAAACCGAGAGAAGTGGGAGCACCTCTCCGAAACGTTCGATGAAACGCCCTATGCCGCCGAGCTGCTGGCGGACGTTGCACGCAGAGCGGCCTCTTGGTCGAGAATTTTTCGCTCCGCCGCGGTGAGCTTGGAAAGTGATATAGCTTTACATACCGGATACGGAGAGAAATTCCTGATCGCGGCGGACTCGCTGGACGCCTTGCAGGACGCAGCGGTCCGGGGCTGGGACGATGCGGGAAAAATGGCGGAGGCGGTGAACTTTCCCCGCCTGACTACCCCCAAAGGCCGCAAGGACGACCCAGAAGTCCTGCGTCTGAAGGCCTTGTGGGACGGATGCAAGGCGGACATGAAGAAGCTGCGGACGCTGCTGAACGTGACCGGCGGGGAGGCCATGGAGGATTTACAGGCCGTGGCTCCCGCCATGGCGGCGCTTTTGGCGCTGACGGCGGAATTTTCCCGGCGCTACGGAAAAGAAAAACTCCGGCTGAACGCTGCGGACTTCTCCGATCAGGAGCATCTGGCGCTGGAGCTGCTGACCCGGGACGACGGCCATCCCACGGATTTAGGGGAGCAGGTCTCCGCCCGCTACCGGGAAATTCTGGTGGACGAGTATCAGGACACCAACGAGGTCCAGAACCATATTTTTCAGGCGGTTTCCCGAAAGAGAGAGAATCTGTTCACCGTGGGCGACGTGAAGCAGTCCATCTACCGTTTCCGGCTGGCGGACCCCACCATCTTCCTGCGGAAATACGCCGCCTTTAAATCCTACACCGACGCGGCGGAGGGGGAGGAGCGGAAAATACTGCTGTCCCAGAATTTCCGCTCCCGGAAGGAGATTCTGTATGCCGCCAATTTCATCTTTGAGAACATCATGTCCCCGGAACTGGGGGAGATGGAGTACGGCGAGGACGAAAAGCTGCACTTCGGCGCGGCCTACTACCCGGAGCGAAGCGACTGCGCCACGGAGTACCACCTGATCTCCGCCCGCCAGAGGTCTGCGGAGCTGGAACGCCCGGTGAAAAAGGGCGTGGCGGAAGCCCGGCTGGCAGCACAGCGCATACACCAGCTGCTGGACGAAAAATACCCCGTCACAGGGGAGGACGGCACTCTGCGGCCCTGCCGCCCGGAGGACATTGTAATTTTAATGCGCTCGCCGGGAAGCCGCGCGGCCGTGTTTGCGGCGGCGCTGGCGGAGCGGGGCATACCCTGTTCCTTTCAGGAGCGGGGGGACTACTTCTCCTCCATGGAGGTGTCCACCCTATTGAGCCTGCTTCACGTGATCGACAACCCCCGGCAGGACGTGCCGCTGATCGCCGTTCTCCGTTCGCCCCTGTTCGGATTCACGCCGGATCGGTTGGCGAAGGTGAGGGCATCCTCTGCTTCGGGAGACTTTTACGACGCGGTGACGTGTGACGGCGGGGAGGACTGCCGCGCGTTTCTTGAGACGCTGGACCGCCTGCGGCTGCTGGCCCGGGACATGAGCGTGGAGCGTTTGCTGTGGCACATTTACAACGAGCTCAACGTGCTGGGCGTGTTCGGGGCCATGGATCGGGGCGAGGAGCGGAAAGAAAACCTGATTGCCCTGACGGAGCACGCGGAAAAATTTGAGTCCAACGGTTGCCGGGGTCTGTTCCTGTTTTTGGAGCAGCTCCAAAAGCTGCTTGACAGCGATCAGGCGCCCGCCACCCGGGGAAAAACGGAATTTGGCGGCGTGCGGCTCATGAGCGTCCACAAATCCAAGGGCCTGGAATTTCCCATTGTATTGCTTTGCGACCTGGACCGGGCGTTTTCCCGGATGGACTTCGATACCCCGGTGCTGGTCCATCCCGAACTGGGCCTCGGGCCCCGGCGGGTGGACCTTGACCGCCGTATTTATTATCCCACCATGGCCCGCCGGGCCATCGAGGAAAAGCTCCGCCGGGAGAACCAGTCGGAGGAGCAGCGCATTTTGTACGTGGCCATGACCCGGCCAAAGGAAAAGCTGATTCTGCTGCACAGCCTGTATCACGCGCAGAGTGCCTTGAAACGGCTGGCCAGCCTTGCCGCCTGCCCGGTCCCGCCGGAGACGGCGGCGGGGTGCCGGAGCTATGGCGAGTGGCTTTTGCTGCCTCTCCTTTGCCGCCCGGAGGCGAAACCCCTGCGGGACCTTGCGGGCGTGGAACCGGAAAATCTCTGCGGTGGCGACGAGAGTCCATGGCATGTGTTTTTACATGACAGCGAAGATTTCCAAGAGGTTGTGCCTGTTCAGATGGAGCGCAGGAAGACCGGGGACGAGGAGAGCGTGGATCTGAGCCTGCTGGACAGGAACTACCCCTACGAAGCGGCTACCCGCCTTCCCGCCAAGCGGACGGCGACCCAGCTGAAGGGCCGGGAGAAAGACGAGGAGGCGGCGGAAAACGCACCCCGCCCGCCCGCTTTGCGGCCGTTGGACCAGCCTCGTTTCCGGCAGGACCACCAGGGCCTCACTCCCACGGAGCGGGGCACGGCGGTGCATCTGGCCCTTCAATATCTCAACTTTTCCGACCCGGACGCCGCAGGACAGTTGGCGGTGCTGCGGGAAAATCGTCTTCTGACGCCCCAGCAGGCCCACAGCGTGGACGTGGGGCAGCTGGAAGCTCTGCTGGCATCCCCGCTGGCGGAGGATATCCGAGCCGGGAAAAATGTCCTGCGGGAGTATCCTTTCACCGTTTTAATCCCCGCGTCGGAACTGGACGTGGACGCGGGAGATGACCAGGTGCTGTTGCAGGGCGTGGTGGACTGCTGTTTTGAGACGGCGGAGGGCCTCACCGTGGTGGACTTCAAGACCGACCGCGTTTTTGGCGAGGATGTTATGCGCCGTGCGGAACATTACCGGCCCCAGCTGGAGGCTTACAGCACCGCGCTGGAACGGGTGCTGGAGAAAAAAGTAGTCCGCAGGGCGCTGTACTTCCTATCTCCCGGTGAAACGGTGAATTTGTGAGAAAATTGACAGAAAATACTGGAAAACCCCTCTGTGGTATGCTATACTACACATTTAATAGCATTTGCAAGAATCATAAATTTGAGGTGTACCCATGGAAAATGAGATGAGGACGTTCGGCTATCTCTGCCCCGCCTGCGGAAAGCCTGTGATGGCGGCGCGGTCCCTGTTTGCGCTGGAGGCCTCCGGCGTGGAGGTGGAGTGCCCGTGCGGCGGTTCCGCCCTGCGCACGGAGTTTGACGGGCAGCGGTGTAAAATTTTCGTTCCCTGCGGACTGTGCGGCGAGACCCACATGGCCCAGTGCAGCGTGGAGAATCTGACGCGGGAGGGCGGCGTGGCCTTCGGCTGCGCAAAGACGCAGGAGTTCTGTTGCTATGTGGGGGACGAGGGAAGCGTTGAAAAGCACTTGCGGGAATTGGAGATCCTGGCGGAGAAGGAAAAGCAGCACCGTGAGAACGGCGGCGAGCCGTTTTTGGACAGTGTCATCATGTACGAGGTTCTCTCCGAACTGAAGGAGATCGCCGCCCGGGACAACGGAATTGTCTGCGCCTGCGGCAGCCATGACTGCGCTATGGAGATTCGCCGGTCCGCCGTGGATCTGATCTGTAAGTCCTGCGGCGCGAAGCTGCGCATTCCCGCCGCCACGGAGGACGATTTGGACGAATTGTGCTGCCACCTGCGTCTGACGATTCCCGGGGAGGCGTGACCTTCCGCGCCCCCCCTTATCCGGCGCCCTTTTTTGAAGGAAAGAGGCGAATAAACACCGGCGGCCTCTGCCGCTGTGAAAAGGAGACTGACGGCATGATCCGGCTTCTCTCAAAAATTTTTATTAAAAACGGGGATGATGTGGAAAACCCGGCGGTGCGGACGGCCTATGGCGTCCTGTGCGGCTCGGTGGGAATTCTGCTGAATGTCTTGCTGTTTGCGGGCAAGTTTTTCGCCGGAACGGTCTCCGGTTCCATCGCCATCACCGCCGACGCATTCAACAACCTGTCCGACGCGGGTTCCTCCGTCATCACGCTGATGGGCTTTCGGCTGGGGGAACAGCGGCCGGACTCGGAGCATCCCTTCGGCCACGGGCGGATTGAATATCTCTCCGGACTGCTGGTCTCCATGCTGATTATTTTGATGGGCTTTGAGCTGGCCCGGACCTCCGTTGAGAAAATCCTGCGCCCCCAGCCGGTGGAATTTTCATGGGTGAGCGTCGGGATACTGTCTGTGTCCATCTGCGTAAAGATGTACATGTGCTATTATAACAGCACTGTGGGAAAGCGCATCAACTCCACCGCCATGCACGCCACCGCCATGGACAGTCTCAGCGACAGCGCAGCCACTGCGGCGGTGCTGCTCGCTACGCTGGCGGGCCGTTTTTCCGGGGTGCAGATCGACGGCTGGTGCGGCATTCTGGTGGCGCTGTTCATCATATGGTCCGGTCTGGGCTCCGGGCGGGATACGCTGAACCCTCTGCTGGGCCAGCCGCCCTCCGCCGAGTTTGTGGCCAGCATCCGGGATATCGTGATGGCGCATCCGGGCATTCTGGGCATCCACGACCTCATCGTCCATGATTACGGCCCCGGCCGCCGGATGATCTCCCTCCACGCGGAGGTGCCGGCCAACGAAAACGTGCTGGATATCCACGATGAGATCGACAACATCGAGACGGAGCTGAAGAAGAAGCTGGGCTGCGAGACGGTGATCCATATGGACCCTATCGTGGTGGATGACGGGATTACGGATGAAACCCGCAAAAAGGTGGAGGCATTGGTGAAATGCATCGACGACCAGATATCCATCCACGATTTCCGCATGGTGGTGGGGGCGACCCACACGAATCTGATTTTTGACGCGGTGGTGCCGTTTAAATTCCGGCTTGCCGACGAACAGGTGCGGTCCAAGATCTGCGCGGCGGTGCAGGCGCTGGACGGAAACTATTTCGCAGTGGTGACCGTGGAGCAATCGTACACCATGTGAGCTTCAAACATGAAAAGCCGACCTACGGCGGCCTTCTGAAAACAGGAGGCCGCCGTCATAATCACTAAATTTTAAGGGATATTTTTTACAAAGGCAGGAGAATTCGTCCTTGCAATCGATCCGATACTTCTGTATAATTATACGGAAAAGAGCGAAAGGGGGCTGTACCATGACGATGTGGAAGAATTGCGGTGCCGCCTTTTTTGCTTTTCCCGTTTAACCGGCCGTTGTGCCGGTATTTTTTTGCGCAAAAGGAGAGAAAACCTGCCATGAATGAGAAGAATTCCGGTCCCGTCCGGGACGCCCGAACACTGGGGGTCCCAAAAATGCTGCTGCTGGGCTTGCAGCATATGTTCGCCATGTTCGGCGCTACCGTACTGGTCCCCATTATCGTCAGCGGATACGGTCTGCCTCTGTCCATCCAGACCACGCTGCTGTTTGCGGGACTTGGAACGCTGCTGTTTCACGCCTGCACAAAATTCAAGGTCCCGGCGTTCTTAGGCTCCTCCTTCGCGTATCTGGGCGGCTTCGCCGCGGTGGCGGAGCTGAACGGGGGTAAATACGCCTCCATGACCGGCGCGGATAAACTCCCCTATGCCTTGGGCGGCGTGGTGGTGGCGGGCCTTCTATACCTGGTGCTGGCGCTCCTTTTTAAAGTGGTGGGCCCCTACAAGGTCATGCGCTATTTCCCGCCTGTGGTCACCGGGCCCATCATCATCCTGATCGGCCTGATTCTGGCGCCCACTGCCGTGACCAACGCTGCCACCTGCTGGCCCCTGGCGCTTCTGGCCATCGCGGCTATCATCGTGTTCAACATCTGGGGCAGGGGAATGCTGAAGATCATCCCCATCCTGTTGGGCGTGGTTATCCCCTACGCGGCGGCACTGCTCACTGGGCAGGTGGACTTCTCCTCCGTGGGGGAAGCCGGTTTCTTCGGTTTGCAGCCTTTCGTGCTGGCAAAGTTCGATGTGTCCGCCATTCTCGTCATGGCTCCCATCGCCATTGCGGCCATGATGGAGCATGTGGGCGATATCTCTGCCATCTCCGCCACGGTGGGGGAGAACTTTCTGGAGGACCCGGGCCTTCACCGCACACTGGTGGGCGACGGTCTTGCAACGTCCCTGGCGGGTATGTTCGGCGGACCCGCCAACACGACTTACGGAGAGAACACCGGCGTGCTGGTCCTCAGCCGGGTGTACGACCCGAAGGTTGTGCGTCTGGCGGCGGTCTACGCGGTGATTTTGTCCTTCAGTCCCAAATTTGCCGCCGTCATCAACTCCATTCCCACGGCGATCATCGGAGGCGTCAGCTTTGTGCTCTACGGGATGATCTCCGCCGTGGGTATCCGGAACGTGGTGGAAAATCAAGTGGACTTCACCCGCAGCCGCAACCTCCTGATCGCGGCGGTGATTCTGGTCTCAGGCCTGGGTTTCAACAGCTACGGCGGGCTGACCTTCACCGTGGCGGGCGCGCACGTAACTCTGACGGGTCTGGCCATCGCCGCCATCGCGGGCGTGGCGCTGAACGCCATCCTGCCCGGCAACGACTTCCAGTTCGGCAAGACCGCCAGCGCGGACGGCTCTGCGGATCTGGGCAAGTATTGATGAGCGGAGACTCTTCCTCTTTCCTAAAAGTGTCCGGGGAAAAATCCTTTTTCTTGACAAACGCCGAAAAATCGGATATAGTGTTTCCTGTATACAGTGATGATGGGGAACAGTACCCCGCGCGACGCTGCAAAGAGAGCCCCTGACAGGTGGAAAGGGGAGAGCGCCGGCGGGTGAATACACCTCTGAACCGGCACCCAAACGGCCAGAAAAGCGGCCCAGTAGGCGTGCTCCGGGTACGCCCGTTATAGCGCTGCCGTGTGATGGCACGGCCGGAGGCGTCTGTCCGCGAGGACGGCGCGAACAGAGGTGGTACCGCGAAACGATTCGCCCTCTGTCCCTATGGGACGGAGGGCGTTTTTTCCGCGTCCTGTCCCTAGGCAAAAACTTATAAGACAGGAGAAGCGAGACTATGGAAATTTACGAGGAATTGAAGGCCCGGGGCCTCATTGCACAGGTGACGGACGAGGCGGAGATCCGGGAGCTTGTGAACAATGGGAAGGCCGTTTTTTATATCGGCTTTGACCCCACGGCGGACAGTTTGCACGTGGGCCATTTTATGGCCCTTTGCCTGATGAAGCGTTTGCAGATGGCGGGGAACCGACCCATCGCCCTGATCGGCGGAGGCACCGGAATGATCGGAGATCCCTCCGGGCGGACAGACATGCGCCAGATGATGACGCCGGATACCATTCAGCACAACTGCGATTGCTTTAAAAAGCAGATGGAGCATTTTATCGAGTTCGGCGAGGGCAAGGCGATGATGGTCAACAATGCCGAGTGGCTGATGAAGCTGAACTACGTGGAGCTTCTGCGGGAGGTGGGCGCGTGCTTCTCCGTGAACAATATGCTGCGGGCGGAATGCTATAAGCAGCGGATGGAAAAGGGTCTTTCCTTCCTGGAATTCAACTATATGATTATGCAGTCCTACGATTTCTACCACATGTTTCAGACCATCGGCTGCAACATGCAGTTCGGCGGCGACGACCAGTGGAGCAATATGCTGGGCGGCACGGAGCTGATTCGCCGGAAGCTAGGCAAGGATGCATACGCCATGACCATCACCCTGCTTCTGAACTCCGAGGGGAAGAAGATGGGCAAGACCGCCTCCGGCGCGGTGTGGCTGGATCCGGCCAAGACCAGCCCCTTTGACTTCTATCAGTACTGGAGAAATGTGGGCGACGCGGACGTACTCAAGTGCATCCGGATGCTGACGTTTCTGCCGCTGGAGGAGGTCGACGCCATGGACCGCTGGGAAGGCAGTCAGCTCAACCGGGCCAAGGAGATTTTGGCCTATGAGCTGACCAAGCTGGTCCACGGCGAGGCCGAAGCGGAGAAGGCGCAGGAGACGGCAAAGAGCCTCTTTACCGGTGCGGGCGGTGCGGAGAATATGCCCGCCACCGTCCTGGCCGACGCCCAGTTCGACGGCGGAAAGATCGGCATTTTGAACCTGCTGACGGCCTGCGGCCTCTGCGCCTCAAACGGCGAGGCCCGGCGTCTGGTGCAGCAGGGCGGCGTGACGGTGGACGACAAAAAGGCGGAGATTTCCGACACGTTTGACCGGGATGATTTCTCCGGAAACGGAATTGTCATTAAAAAAGGTAAAAAAGTCTTCCATCGCGCCAAGATTTGATTTATAATATAATTACTGTGCCATCAGCAGCAGCAGACGCGTTTTTTGCGCGCCTGCTGTCGCGCTGAAATACGAAAACGACAAAAAGGAAAACAAGAATGATTACAGTCAGTGAAGTCAGCCTGAATTTCAGCGGCCAGTCGCTGTTTAAGGACGTGAATCTCAAATTCACGCCCGGCAACTGCTATGGCATCATCGGTGCCAACGGTGCGGGAAAGACCACGTTCCTCCGCATCCTCTCCGGCGACCTGGAGCCCACCACCGGAGAGGTCGTCATCTCCGCAAACCAGCGGATGTCGGTTTTGAAGCAGGACCACTTCCAGTATGACGAGTACACCGTGCTGGATACGGTCATCATGGGCAACCAGCGCCTGTACAACATCATGAAGGAGAAGGACGCCCTGTATGAGAAGGAGGACTTCTCCGACGCGGACGGCGTGAAAGCCAGCGAGCTGGAGGCCGAGTTTGCCGACATGGACGGCTGGGAGGCGGAGTCCGACGCCAGCCGCCTGATTCAGGGCCTTGGTCTCTCCAACGACATTTTGTACAGCCAGATGTCCGCCCTTACCGCCAAGGAAAAGGTGAAAGTGCTGCTTGCCCAGGCGCTGTTTGGAAAACCGGACATCATTTTGCTGGACGAACCCACCAACCATCTGGATCTTCAGGCCATCGAGTGGCTTGAAAACTTCCTGATGGAGTATGAGGGCCTCATCCTCGTGGTGAGCCACGACCGGTATTTTTTGAATAACGTCTGCACCAGCATCGTGGACGTGGACTACGGCAGAATCAAAATGTACGTGGGTAACTACGAATTCTGGTACGAGTCCAGCCAGATGGTCCAGAAGATGATGAAGGACCAGAACCGGAAGAACGAGGAAAAGATCAAGGAATTGCAGCTGTTTATCCAGAGATTCTCCGCCAACAAGTCCAAATCCAAGCAGGCCACTTCCCGCCGCAAGCTCCTGGACAAGCTGACGGTGGATGAGATGCCCGCGTCCTCCCGGCGGTATCCCTTTGTGGGCTTTTCCATGGACCGGGAGCCGGGCAAGGAGATTTTGACCGTGGAGGGCCTTTGCAAGACGATCGACGGGCGCAGACTTTTGAACGATGTCTCCTTCCGGGTGAACAAGGGGGACAAGATCGCCTTTGTGGGTGAAAACGAGTTGGCCAAGACCACATTGTTCAAGATTCTCATGGAGGAACTGGAGCCGGATGAGGGCAGCTTTAAGTGGGGCACCACCATCTCCACCAGCTATTTTCCGCTGGATAACTCCGCCTTCTTCAACGACTGCAATTTGAATCTGGTGGAATGGCTGGGACAGTACACAGGCGAAACCACCGAGTCGTTTATGCGCTCTTTTCTGGGCCGGATGCTCTTCTCCGGGGACGAGGTGTTCAAAGCCGTCAAGGTTCTTTCCGGCGGCGAAAAGGTGCGGTGTATGCTCTCGCGGATGATGCTGTTCGGCTCCAACGCGCTAGTGCTGGACCAGCCCACCAACCATCTGGATCTGGAATCCATCACCGCCGTCAACAAGGGACTGATCGAGTACAAGGGCGTAGTGCTGTTCTCCAGCCACGACCACGAATTCGTCCAGACCGTGGCAAACCGCATCATGGACTTCCAGCCGGATGGAAGCATTGTCGATAAGGCTTGCACATACGACGACTATATCGAACTTCAGAAGACGGAAAACGCGAAGTGAGCCGCCGGAAGAACTAAAAAAGCGCCTGCCCGCGAAACGCGGACAGGCGCTTATACTATAATAGCCGCATCACTTTGCGGTGATATAACCTTCCTTGCAAAGAAGCTCTGCCAGCAGCACACCGCCGCCAGCCGCGCCCCGGAGGGTGTTGTGACTCAGGCCGACGAACTTGTAGTCGTACTGGCTGTCCTCCCGCAGACGGCCCAGAGAGATAGCCATGCCGTGTTCCAAATTCCGGTCCAGCCGGGTCTGGGGACGGTCGGGCTCCTCAAAGTAGTGCAGGAACTGCCGGGGAGCGGAGGGAAGCTCCAGCTCCTGCGCAGGGCCGCGGAACTCCGCCCAGTCCTTTTTGATCTGCTGGATGGAGGGCCTGCAGCCGTCCTTGAACTTCATGAATACGGCGGCCATGTGTCCGTCCTGGCAGGCCACGCGGAAACATTGGGCGGTGATGACAGGGGCCTCCGCCCGGACGATCCTGCCGCCCTCAATATGGCCCCAGACCTTCATGGGCTCCTGCTCAGACTTCTCCTCCTCGCCGCCAATGTAGGGGATGCAGTTATCCACCATTTCCGGCCAGCGCTGGAAGGTCTTGCCCGCGCCGGAAATCGCCTGATAGGTACACACCAGCGCCCGCTCCATGCCGTATTTCAGCAGGGGATGGAGGGCGGGAACGTAGCTCTGGATGGAGCAGTTGGACTTCACGGCGATGAAACCCCGCTTCGTGCCAAGGCGCTTACGCTGGGCCTCGATGATTTGGATGTGGTCCGCGTTCAGCTCCGGCACCACCATAGGTACGTCGTCCGTCCAGCGGTTGGCGGAGTTGTTGGACACGATGGGGCACTCCAGCTTCGCGTATTTTTCCTCCAGCGCCCGGATCTCCTCTTTCTTCATATCCACGGCGCAGAAGGAGAAGTCCACCTGAGACGCCAGCTTTTCCGCGTCGGCCTCCGCGTCCAGAATCACCAGCTTTTTCGCCTCTTCGGGAATGCTTCCGTCCATTGCCCAGCGGGGAGACACAGCCTCCTCATAGGTTTTGCCCGCGCTGCGGGCGCTGGCGGCCATGGCGGTAAGCTGAAACCAGGGGTGTTTTTCAAGCAGGGTGACGAAGCGCTGGCCCACCATCCCGGTGCAGCCGATGATGCCGACTTTGTACTGTTTCATGAGAATTGCCTCCTGTGTGATGTGATTTGACGCGAACCGTCGAATTCTTGTTGAATGTGGGGCTTTGGTGTACTATAATGTAAAGGTGTCGATTTTATTTATTTCTTGTGTTCACACGGCACGGACATTTGTATTATGGTAGCATACTTTTTTTGTTCCGTCAAGGTCAAACCCCTGTGGAGGATGTATGAAAAAACTGTTGGGTATCCTGTCGTTTCTCGTCATATTTCTTGTCCTGAACACCGTGCCTGCCTCTGCCGCCGTCAACGGCGTGGTGAAGGTCGGCTTACGGTACGGAAGCAGCGCCGTCACCTCCGCCAATCTGGAAAACACGCAGAGCGGGGGCTATGACCTGGGCTATTACGACGATGGCCGGAGCTTTGTTACGCTGGGCTCCCTCGTAAAGACCGCCATCACCATGGTTCCGGGCGGGGAACTGGGTTCCTTTAACCAGTCGGGGCCTTACGGCTCTTTCGATGAGGCGGCTTCCGCCGCCGGGGCCAACGGCGGCTGGCCCGCCTATGTCGGGGGGCAGTTTTACGCCCGGTGGAGCGGCGGGGGGAACAGCCACACTTCCACCTCCGTGGCGGTGAGGGACACCGGGTCCTCCGCGGCGCTTTTTGAGTTCGACTGTCAGGGACTATACAGTCTTGGCGTCCTTCCTGTTGGGGGGCCAACGTGGTTCAAGGGGTATCAATACGCCGGGGGCTTCGAGTATCCGAGAGTCACCGGTGGGGGGCTGTATGTGGTCAACGTGGTTTCGCTTGAGGATTATATAAAGGGCGTTCTGCCCTATGAGATGGGGACCGGCTGGCCCATGGCCGCGCTGGAGGCACAGGCCGTCTGCGCCCGGACCTACGCCTCCGTGACCACGAAGCACCTGAGCACCTATGGCTTCGATATGTGCAATACAACGGACTGCCAGGTGTATAACGGCGTCAACGCCTCCGGTACGGACACCGACGCCGCCGTGGATGCCACGGCGGGTGAATGCGTCCGGTATCAGGGGGAGCTGGCGGAGACGGTGTATCACTCCTGTGACGGCGGAGCCACGGAGAGCGCCGAAAACGTCTGGGGCAGCGCGGTGGATTATCTGATCGGAAAGGCCGACCCCTATGAGGCGACGATTTCCATTCCCAACTACAGCTATACCGTGACCTATACGCCGTCGGAGCTGACATGGGTCCTGCAAAACAGCGGGTATTCCATCGGGACGGTGAAAAACGCCTATGTCTCGGAGCGAACCCCCACCGGAAACGTTTGTAAAGTCACTTTTGTGGATACAACAGGGAAGAGCCTGACGGTGAAGGGCGCGACCTGCCGCATGGCGTTTTACAGCACAACCTACGGCAAAAATGTGAAGAGTATGCGCTTTTCCATCAACGGGGACAACAGCGGAATGACCACGGGGTACTATGTGAACGGCTCCGGCAGTTCGCTTTCCTCTCTTAGCGGAGCCTATACCATCGCCGGAACCGGGACGGTAACATCATACACCGGCAGCGCGCCCTATGCCGTCACTTCCTCCGGGACCGCGGCTCTGAACACGACCTCCGGCGCGTCCAACGCCGCCTCCGCTTCCCCCGGCAGCTTTGTGATTACCGGAACCGGGAATGGCCATAATGTGGGAATGAGCCAGTATGGCGCTTTGGCCATGGCGAAGCAGGGGTATTCCTATCGCGACATTTTAAATTTCTATTATACCGATATCACCGTCGGGTGATTTGTTTGAAGTTGGCACGCCGCCCGCCAGAAGCGCGGCAGACCCGCGTCACATCGAAAAACCTTCATGCCCGGAGATTTTTTCAGATCGTCAGCACGCGGACTCATGGAGGTTTTCATGAAGACCAGCGATTTTTACTACGATTTGCCCAAGGAACTGATTGCTCAGACGCCCATCGAAAAGCGGGACGCGTCCCGTTTGATGACGTTGGACAAAACCACAGGGGCATGGGAACATCACCACTTTTATGAGCTGCCGGATTTTTTAACGGAAAAGGACTGCCTGATTTTAAACGACTCCCGCGTCCTGCCCGCCCGTCTTTTGGGACGTCGGCTGCCCGGCGGCGGTGCCTGCGAGGTGCTGCTGCTGGTGGACAAAGGGGAGGGGGTCTGGGAGTGCCTGGTCCGCCCCGGCAAAAAGATGCGTCCCGGTGCGCAGGTATCCTTCGGGGACGGAGAGCTGACCGGCGAGATCATCGATGAGGTGGAGGATGGAAACCGGCTGGTGAAGTTCCACTACGAGGGAATTTTTCTGGAGGTTCTGGAACGCCTTGGTAAAATGCCTCTTCCGCCCTACATCAAGGAGGAATTGCAGGACCAGGAGCGGTATCAGACGGTCTACTCCCGGGAACTGGGCAGCGCCGCCGCGCCCACGGCGGGCCTCCACTTTACCAGGGAGCTTCTGGAAAAGATCGCTGCCAAGGGCGTGGGCATTGGGTACGTGACGCTCCATGTGGGCCTTGGCACCTTCCGCCCCGTGAAGGAGGAAGAGATCACCGATCACGAGATGCACAGCGAATACTGCATCATCTCCCAGGAAGTGGCAGACCTCATCAACCGCACAAAAGCGGGCGGGGGACGGGTGGTCTGCGTGGGGACCACGTCCTGCCGGACAGTGGAGTCCTGGGCGGGTGAAGACGGGACCATGAAGGCCAAATCCGGCTGGACCGGCATCTACATTTATCCCGGCTACAAATTCAAGGTGACCGATGCCCTTATCACCAACTTCCACCTGCCTGAGTCCACCCTCATCATGCTGGTCTCCGCGCTGGCGGGGAGGGAGCATATCCTTGCGGCGTACGGCGAGGCGGTGAAGGAGCGGTACCGGTTCTTCAGCTTCGGGGATGCCATGTTTATCCATTGACGCGGGGAACTGTATATTCATATTCTGTATATGCAATGAATATACAGGGACATGCAGCGAATATTCAGCTTAGAGCATTCATCGGGATATTTACAGTGGGGGGAGGGACTTTCATGGAACTGACGGAGCTGCCCAATATCGGGCCGGTTCTGGCCGAAAATCTGCGAAAGGCGGGCATCGAAACGCCGGAAGAGCTTCGAACGGCGGGAACCTTTGACGTGTTTTTGCGTATCCGGACACAGGCGGATTCCACTGCGTGCCTCCACCAGCTGGAGGCCATCGAGGGGGCCGCGGAGGGTGTGAGGAAATCCGCGCTGTCCCCGGAGAAGAAGGCAGAACTGAGGGCCTTTTATAAAAATCTGAAATAGGAGCCGTTCATGTTTAAAGTGATCAAGTATCAGGGCCGCGCGCGGCGGGGCCAGTTCTCCTGCGCCCACGGAGGCATGGTTCAGACTCCGGTGTTCATGAACGTGGGCACGCAGGGAGCTATCAAAGGCGGCGTCAGCGCCCACGATCTCAGGGAGATCGGCTGTCAGATCGAACTTTCCAACACCTATCACCTGCATTTGCGCCCCGGCGACACGGTGGTGCGCAAAATGGGAGGACTGCACCGTTTTATGGACTGGGACGGCCCGATCCTGACGGACTCCGGTGGGTTTCAGGTGTTTTCACTGGCCTCCCTGCGGAAGATCAAGGAGGAGGGGGTCACCTTTGCCTCCCACATTGACGGGCACCGCATCTTTATGGGGCCGGAGGAATCCATGCAGATCCAGTCCAACCTTGGCAGCGACATCGCCATGGCCTTTGACGAGTGCGTGGAGAATCCCGCCACCTACGAGTACGCGAAGGCATCCTGTGAGCGGACGGCGAGATGGCTGGAGCGGTGTGCCGCGGAGCACGAAAGGCTGAATTCCCTGGCGGACACCGTGAATCCGAGGCAGATGCTCTTCGGCATCAATCAGGGGGCCACGTTCCCGGACCTGCGGGTGTGGCACATGGACGAGATCGCAAAGCTGAACTGCGACGGATACGCCATCGGGGGTCTTGCGGTGGGAGAGCCGGCGGATGTGATGTATGGCATTATCGACGCGGTGGAACCCCATATGCCGCAGGACAAGCCCCGGTATCTGATGGGTGTTGGTACCCCCAGCAACATCATCGAGGCCGTCAGCCGCGGCGTGGATTTTTTTGACTGCGTGATGCCCTCCCGCAACGGACGGCACGGAAAGCTGTTCACCTGGGAGGGGACGGTGAATATCCTGAACCGAAAGTACGAGACCGACCCGTCTCCCGTCAGCGAGAGCTGCGGCTGCCCTTGCTGCCGGAGCTTCTCCAGAGCGTACCTGCGGCACCTGTTTAAGGCGGACGAGGTGCTGGCCCTGCGCCTTTCTGTACTGCACAACCTCTGGTTCTATAATGAGCTGATGCAAAAGCTCCGGAACGCGCTGGACACGGGGACCTTTGACGAGTTCCGTGAAAAATACAGTGGAAAACTGGAACGGCGGGCGTAAACTCTGAAAAAAGGCTTGCAAATGCTGGACATTTTGGATATAATAATTACATTCTGATTTTACAAAGGAGTATTTGTCCCATGGATGGTATGACAATTACGATGCTGGTAGTTCTGATCGCGGTATTCTATTTTATGATTATCCGTCCGGAGAACAAGCGCAAGAAGGCTGCCGAGCAGCTGCGCAGCAGTCTGAAAAAAGGTGACAAGCTCACCACCATCGGTGGTATCGTGGGTTCCATCGTGCAGGTGAACGATGACACCATCATCATCGAAACCAGCGAAGACCGCGTCCGCATAGAAATCACCAAGTGGGCCGTGTCCACCACCGGGGTGCAGACCTCCACTGATCCCAAAGCCCAGAAGAAACAGGGGACTAAGCCCTCCGACGAGGTTCCCGAGGAGCCTGCCGCTCCCGCCGTTGAGGAAAAAACCGCCGGGGAAAAGCCCGCCGAGGACGGCGAGAAGAAGCCCTGGGACCCCGAAGTGTAAAAGCCATACGGCAAAATCGGGACTGCCCCTCATAAACGAGCCTCCCCTGTCATATGCTGAAAAAGAGCATGTGACGGGGGAGGATTTTTTATGGCCAAACGCAAGGCGCCCGGATGGGCGGGGTTTCCGGAGGGGGCGGCGCTGTCGCTGGCCCTGTATATCGCATTCCAGTGCCTGCTGGCACTGCTGACTATCAGAGGCATTCTGCCGGAAGGGGCGGCATTCCGGTTTCAGGCGGGAAGCGGGGCGGTAGCAGCCTGCTGCGGCGGGATACTGGCAATCCGGCACACGAACGCGGGAACGCTGTGGGCCGCGCTGGGGTCCGCGGCGATTTTTGCGGTGGCGCTCGTGCTAGGCGGGATGCTGGTATGCGACGGCGTGGTCTGGTCCCGGGAAAGCGCAATCCTGCTGGCGGCGGCGCTGGCAGGCGGGATACTGGCCGGACTGCTGGGTAGCAGGCGGGGCAAGAAGCGAAAACAGCCCGCCGTCCCGGCCCGACGGGCGAAAGTGGGAAAGAAGGCCTGAAATAGCGCGGCGCGGCTCCGTTTCCCACTACAGTCTTTTATGTGCCTCGCCCCCGTGCCGCGGAAGCTCCAAAAAAGAGGCGGGCCCGCCAACGCCGCCTCTTTTCGGACCGGCAAACAGCGGACCGCGTGGTTTCATGCCAGATACCGCTTTTGTGATTTTTACCAAAATTTATATTTTACACCTAATTTTTCTGAAAATGGGGCGGATGGCATAAGAGCCGGACGGATCGCCCCGGGAGCGCAGATGTAGTGGGGTCCGCCCTTTGGCGGGCCCCATATCTTGACGTTTGACGGAAGAGAGGAGGACTGGTTGGCCGCTTGGTTTCTCTAGTTTACATAACGCAATTTACATAACATTTTGTGATAGTTTACAAAAAATGGCGAATTCTTGCAAAAGCCCTTGCGGTTCGTGAAGAAAAGCAATATATTATTAAAAGTAGTATTTACGTCAACCGACTTCTAACCTGTCCGCCTGCCGCATAGATTTTCGTGAGGTGAGGCGCTTTGTTTGTGAGGACGGTAGGCGGACGCCGCCTGATACGGAGCGGACGCGGTCCGTGGCTCCGTCTGGTGTTGTTGGCGGCATGTTTTCTGGCGGGCCTGTTTTTGGGACAGGTTCTCTCCGCGCGGGTGAGTGCGGATACCGCCGGAGAGCTGACAGAGTACCTGAACGGTTATTTTTCCCTGACATCCCCGCCGGAGCTTACCGCAAAAACGGTGGTCTCCGCGCTGGTGGTCTATTTCCGGTATCCGCTGCTGGCATTCCTGCTGGGCTTTGCCTCGGTGGGGGCGGCGCTGCTTCCGGCGGTCTCGGCTGCATACGGCTTTTTCCTTTCGTTTTCCGTCTGCTGCTTCACGGCGGCCTTCGGCCATGACGGCGTTCTTTTGGCGCTGGCGGTGTTTGGCCTTAGGTGCCTCATCACCCTGCCGTGCTATTTTGCCGTGGCGGTTCCGGCGCTGGAAAAGTCCGTGGCGCTGGCGGCGATGTCGCTGGAAAAGAGTGGGCGGCCCGCGCCGCCCACCTATGGCAAGGCGTGGTGGCTGCGGCTGGGGGCGGTGTGCGTGGTGCTGGCCGCGGGGGTGCTGACAGAACTGCTGGTGTCCCCGAGACTTCTGGACTGGGTCCTTAATATGATCTTCCGGTAACATAAAATTTAAAGAGAACGCCCCGGTAGAAATTATGATACCGGCGGCGGGAAAGGATGCGCACCGTGGCAGCGGATTATCTGAAGCTTTACGAGAAATACCTGACCGCGGAAAAAGGCGCTTCCGCCAATACAGTGTCCGCATACCTGCGGGACGTGACTCAGTTTCAGGATTTCCTCCGCGCGGAGGAGGACAGCGATCTGCGCCGCGCCGCGCCGGAAATGGTTCAGCGCTATATGGACTGGATGCACGGGAAAGGCAAGTCCGCCGCCTCCGTCACCCGTTTTCTGGCCTCGGTTAAATCCTTCTACAATTATATGGTCTTCTCCGGCGCCGTGGCCGCGAACCCCGCCAAGGGGCTCACGGCGGCGAAGGTGGAGCGGAAATATCCTGAAATTCTCACCAACAAAGAAGTGGAGCTGTTTTTGGAGCAACCCCAGTGTGTGGATGCCAAGGGCTTTCGGGACCACGCTATGCTGGAGCTGCTGTACGCAACCGGCATCCGCGTCAGCGAGCTGATCGCTCTGGATGTGGATGATTTGAATCTGTCGGCGGGCTTTCTGCGTTGCGCCAGCCGGGGCCGTGAACGCATCATTCCCCTGTATCCCGTTGCTGTGAAGGCTCTGCGGGACTATGAGATCAACGTCCGTCCCGAGATCATCGCGGACATGGACGATCGGGCGCTGTTCGTCAATATGAACGGCGAGCGCATGAGCCGTCAGGGCTTCTGGAAGATCATCAAATACTATCAGGAGAAGGCGGGCATCCAAAAGGATATCACGCCCCATACTCTGCGCCATTCCTTCGCCGTCCACCTGTTGGAAAACGGCGCGGACCTCCGCTCCATTCAGGAGATGCTGGGCCACGCGGATATCTCGTCCACGCAGATCTATACCCACGTTGTAAAAAACCAGCTGAAGGACGTGTATAACAAGGCCCATCCCAGAGCGTGAATATAAAGGAACCAGCCGGGGCCGGTGCGGAAGGTTTTTCCGCGCCGGCTCCTTATTTTTTGCAATTAAAAGAATTACCTGAGATGGAAATTAAAAGACTAGGGTAAACGCTCTAATAGACAGGAAGGGGGAAGGGCATGGACCAACAGGAATTTATCCGGCGGACGGAATCGCAGAAGGCACGGCTGTACCGCGCGGCCTTTGCATATCTGGGCGGGGAGGCCGCGGCGCTGGAGGCCGTGGACGAGGCGGTGTATCAGGCGCTGCGGCACCTGCGCCAGCTCCGCCAGCCGGAGTATTTCGAGACGTGGCTCACCCGCATCCTCATCAACGAGTGCGGCCGGGAGCTGCGGCGGCTGAAACGCCTGCACCCAGCGGAATTCCTGCCGGAGGCGGGGGAGGACTTCAACTATGACGCGCTGCCTCTGCGGGAGGCGGTGGCCCGTCTTCCCCGGGAACTGCGGCAGGTAATCGTCCTTCGGTACTTTGGGGATCTGACGCTGGCGGAGACCGCCCGGACGCTGGATATTCCCCAGGGGACCGTTGCCACCCGCCAGCGCAGGGCGCTGGCTCTGCTGAGACTGGAATTGAAGGAGGAAGACGTATGAGCCGAAATGAAGAATACGCGGCGCTGCGCGATTCGCTCGCGGAGCCGCCTCCGCAGCTTGCGTACACGGTGACAAGAGCGCTGAACCGAAAAAAAGTCTCCCGGAGACGCGTTCGCATCCTCGGCGTTCCCGCCGGGAGTCTGGCGGTGTGCTTCGTGGCCTTTATGCTGCTGGTGAACCTGTTTCCGCCCTTCGCTCGGGCCTGCGGCGGAGTACCGGTGCTGCGGGAGCTGGCAAAGGCTGTGGCGTGGTCACCGTCCCTCTCCGCCGCAGTGGATAACGAGTACGTCCAGCCTGTGGGGCAGGAGCAGAGCAAAAACGGTATCACCGCGAAGGTGGAGTACCTGATCGTAGATCAGAAGCAGCTGAACGTCTTTTATACGCTGGACACCGATCAATACGGTCAGCTGGATGCCGACGGCGCGGTGACGCTGCTGGACGGCAACGACGGATACAGCGGTTCCAACTCGTCTTACGGTACGCCCAACGGAGTCCTCCGGCAGCTGTCGGTAAACTTTGTGGATAGGGATATACAGGACGGACTGACCCTGACGCTGAAGGTCTATGAGAGCGGTTACGATGAAAATGGAATTGCGCTGGAACCCGCCGAAGAGACGATGGAGGACGCATATTTTGAAGTGCATACCCACGACCCGGAAATTCTGGCGGCGTTCACCTTTGACCTGACCTTCGATCCCTGGTTTACGGCGCAGGGCGAGACCGTGGCGGTGGGGAAGACCTTCCAATTGGACGGCCAGACGCTGACGCTGAAGCAGGCGGAGATCTATCCCACTCACCTGCGGCTGGACTTCGGCTATGACCCGAACAACACCGCGTGGCTGACGGGGCTGGATTTTTACGTGGAGAACGAAAGAGGAGAGCAGTTTAAGCCGGTGACCAACGGTATCTCCTCCACCGGAGAGGAGAGTTCTCCGTCTATGGTGACCTATTGGATGGACACCACGTATTTCAGTGACAGTAAAGATTTAAATCTTTACATTACGCAGGCCCGGTGGCTGGAAAAGGACCGGGAGAAAATCTGGCTGAACCTCGTCACAAAGGAACATGATCCGCTTCCGGACGGCGCGGAACTGGCCGGGATTCAGCATCTTGACGGCGGGTATCTACTGACGTTCCAGGCGAAGCAGCTTCAAAAGGGTTGCCGGGAGGAGCGGCACAAGGAAATTTATCAGGAGGTCCATATGTACAGCCTTTGGAACGGGTATCTGGACGCCGACGGAACAGAGTTGAGATTCTCATCGACAGGCTCTTCCTGCACCTATCAGGACCCGGACACCGGCGAATATCTGGACGGCAGCGTGTCAGGCTTTTTTTACGAGACCGTTCCTCTGCCGGACTATCAGGGGACAGAAGTTTGGCTGAAGCCGGGCTTCACCCGCGTGACGGATTTCTCCAATCCGGCGGCAGTCTCCATCCGGTGACTCATAATGAAAAAAGGAGCGCCTGTTTGAAGGCGCTCCTTTTTTTCGGTTGCGTATCAAGTTCCAATTTGCTATAATGATTTTAATTGTGCGAAAGGGGAGTACCATGCGGATTCTGGGTATCGACCCCGGCATCGCTACCATCGGCTTCGGGTTGGTGGAGGCCGACCGGGCAAAAGCGCATATGGTGACCTACGGCGCCATCACCACGCCCGCGGGCCTGCCGCTTTCCAAGCGGCTTTACCAGATTTTCGGTGACATGGAGGACCTGATCGGCCAGTTGAAGCCGGAGTCGATCTCTGTTGAGGAGCTGTTTTTCAACACCAACATCACTACCGGCATCGCCGTGGCCCACGGCCGGGGCGTGATTCTGCTGACGGCGGAAAAATGCGGTGTGCCACTGTACGAGTACACGCCGTCTCAGGTGAAAATGGCCGTGGTGGGATACGGCAAGGCAGAGAAACGGCAGGTCATGGATATGACCCGGCGGCTTTTGAACCTGAAGGCCATCCCACGGCCGGACGACGCCGCGGACGCGCTGGCTCTGGCTCTTTGTCATGCAAGGAGTTTTACTTCACGGTTGCCGCAGCTGAATGACGTAAAGGAGACAGTATGAGCGTATTCTGTGGGAACGAGGCCGATTGCTTGCATTCGTACGAAAGATGGGAGGAGACCCTGTGTTTTACTATGTGAACGGCACTGTGGCGGAGGTGCAGCCGAATCTGGCTGTGATTGACTGCGGCGGAGTGGGGTATGCCTGCGCCACCACCAGCAATACCCTCTCGGGCCTAAAAAAAGGGGAGAGGGCAAAGCTGTATACTTATCTGCATGTGGCGGAAAACGCCTTTGGGCTATACGGATTTGGAAGCGTTGGGGAGCTGAACAGCTTTAAAATGTTGATTGGCGTGTCCGGCGTGGGTCCCAAGGCGGCGCTGGCGATTTTGTCTGTCTCTACGCCGGAGACGCTGGCCATGTCCATCATCACCGGAGATGAAAAGACGCTGACGGTGGCTCCCGGTATCGGTAAGAAGATCGCCCAGCGCATTATTCTGGAGTTGAAGGACAAGATGACCAGAGAGAGCGCCGCATCCGGCGGACTGGCTCTGGGCACCGGACGCGCCTGTGGGGGAGTTGTCCTGACAAATAAAGCTACGGAGGCCGCCGCGGCTCTGGGCGTACTGGGATACTCCACGGCGGAGACCGCGGCCGCGCTGAAGGGCGTGGATGTGGAGAACCTGCCGCTGGAGGAGATTATCCGGGCAGGCCTGAAGAAAATGGCGCGGTAAACGCAAAAACATGATTGAGCCGAAACTTCACGAGGGGATTTTCAGAGGGCATGGGGGAGCGCGAAGAAAAGCGATGGAGCGCTGCCTGCGGCGGAGCAAAGGCATTTCCACGCTTCTGCCGGCAGACGGGAAAGGAAAATGGCTATGGCAAAATATGAGCGCCGGTTTCAGGGGGATTTCGACAATGCCCTGCGTGTCCTGCACGACGGAATTCTGAGCGGCAGTATGTCTGCCACCTATGAGGACGGAAGCGATTACGCCGGGGGCAACGTGCGTTGTGCGGTCCGGGTCTACGAGCGGTTCAGCCTTGTGGGCGGCAACCGGGTCAGTCTGAACCTGACCCTGCTGGGTCACGGGACGGACCTGTTCCTCTCCGCCATCACCTCCGGCGGGAGTCAGGCGGTGTTTTTCAAGATCAATACCTGGGGCGAGGAAGCGTTTTTAGACTGTGTACGTGGATTGGCGGAACAGCTGTAAGGCAAAATACCTATACATATGGAGCCGCCCCGATTTAGAGGGAGTGAGCATTTGAGCATCGACTTTGGAAACGATATCTACGAAGAGCCCATCGTCGCCAAAACCTTTTTGGAGGAGGATGGCGGCGAGGTATCCCTGCGCCCCAAGGCGCTGAAAGATTACATAGGGCAGGAGAAAGCCAAGGAGAACCTCAGCGTTTTCATTGCCGCCGCCAAACAGCGGACGGAACCGCTGGACCACGTGCTGCTCCACGGGCCTCCGGGCCTTGGCAAAACGACGCTGGCGGGCATCATCGCCGCGGAGATGGGCGTCAACATCCGCATCACCTCCGGCCCCGCCATCGAAAAGCCGGGAGACCTGGCGGCACTTTTGACAAATCTGGCGGAAAACGACATTTTATTTGTGGATGAAATCCACCGGCTGAACCGTTCCGTGGAGGAGATTTTATATCCCGCCATGGAGGACTACGCGCTGGACATCATCGTGGGCAAGGGTCCCTCCGCCAACTCCATCCGGCTGGATCTGCCCCGGTTCACCCTGATCGGGGCCACCACCCGGGCCGGCCAGCTCTCCGCGCCTCTGCGGGATCGCTTCGGCGTGACGCTGCGGCTGGAGCTGTATTCCCCGGAGGAGCTGTCTTTGATCGTAAAGCGCAGCGCGGGGATCTTAAACGTCCCCATCGAGGATACAGGTGCGTTGGAGATTGCAAGGCGCAGCCGGGGAACGCCCCGGATCGCCAATCGGATGCTCCGCCGTGTGAGGGACTTTGCGCAGGTGAAGGCCGACGGCATTATCACAAAAGCCGTGGCGGATCAGGCGCTGAACGCGCTGGAGGTGGATTATCTGGGCCTTGACTCCGTGGATCGCCGGATGCTCAACGCCATTATTGAAAACTACGGCGGTGGGCCGGTGGGACTGGACACTCTGGCCGCCACCATCGGGGAGGAAGCCGTGACGCTGGAGGACGTCTACGAGCCGTATCTGATGCAGTTGGGCTTTTTGACCCGGACACCCCGGGGCCGCTGCGTGACTCACCGGGCATACCGGCATCTGGGCCTTTCCGTCCCCGGCGGGACGGACGAGCCGGAGCAGCTCTCCTTTTGATTTTGAATAGATTAATGAGGTATTTAAATATGGGCAAACTGTTTGGAACCGACGGCATCCGCGGCGTGGTGGGGGAAAACCTCACCGCGCAGGAGGCGTTTCGCGTGGGGCAGGCGATTGCCGCCGTGCTGACGGAGGAGTTGGGCCGCCGCCCGGTCATTTTGATCGGCAAGGACACCCGCGTCTCCTCCGATATGCTGGAATCCGCCCTGATGGCGGGCATCTGCGACGTAGGAGGCGACGTCAAGCCGCTTGGGACCATCCCCACCCCCGCCGTGGCATATTTGACTGTGCGGGAGCGGGGAGACGCGGGCATCGTGGTTTCCGCATCCCACAACCCCTATGAACATAACGGCATCAAGGTCTTTAACGCTCAGGGCTACAAGCTGCCTGACGAGGTGGAGTGTCGGGTGGAGGAGAAAATATTGTCCGATGCGCCTATGAAGTCCCGGACCCGGGACGAAATCGGCCGGCGGCACCACGGAATGCGCCAGCTGAGGCGGGATTACATAGACTTTGTGGCGGGCACCATTGAAAACGATCTTTCGGGGCTGCGCATTCTGGCGGACTGCGCCAACGGCGCGGCCAGCGCCACCGCACCGGAGCTGTTCGGCCGGTTCAAGGCCCACACGGATTTCATCCACATTCAGCCGGACGGCGTGAACATCAACAGCCGTTGCGGCTCCACTCATCTGGAGGATCTGTCGGCGGCGGTGGTTAGAGGGAAGTACGATGTGGGCGTCGCCTTCGACGGGGACGCGGACCGTTGCCTTCTGGTGGACGAGACCGGCGGCGTCATCGACGGCGACAAGGTGATGGCCGTATGTGCCGCGGACATGAAGCGAAGGGGAAAGCTCAACGGCAACGCTGTGGTGGCCACCGTCATGAGCAATCTGGGCCTCCACGAGTTCTGCCGCAACAGCGGACTGGAGCTGGTGTGCACCGACGTGGGCGACCGGAACGTGCTTGAAAAAATGCTCCAGTGCGACTACCGCATCGGCGGCGAGCAGTCCGGCCATACGATTTTCACGGAGCTTGAGACCACCGGCGATGGAGAGGTCACCGCCCTCCAGTTTTTGCAGGTTTTGAAGACTTCCGGCAAAAGGGCGTCGGAGCTGGTGTCCGTCTGCCCGGTGTACCCGCAGGAGCTGGTGAACGTGTCCGTATCCCACCAGCGGGGAATAAAGGAGGCCATCATGGCATCTCAGGCGTTAATAGACGCCGTGAAATCGGAGGAGGAGGCTCTGGGCGGCGAGGGCCGTATTCTGGTGCGCCCCTCCGGGACGGAAGCGCTGATTCGTGTCATGGTGGAGGCAAAGACTACCGAAAAGGCCTGTGAAACTGCTGAAAAACTTGCGGATTTTGTAAAAAACATAAAGATTTGACGAGAGGCGTCCCATCAGTTTTCAAAAAATTCAGAAAAAAATCTAACGAATTTTAGATTTCTCTTGACAAATTTTGTGTTCAAAAGGTATAATACTGTATGTGCAAATGTGAAGATTCAAATTTCTTCTGTATAGGTGATTTTTCGGATGAGGAGCTTTGTGCTCAGGCTGCCGGCGGCGATCGCCGGGCGGAAGAGCAGTTGGTTTCCAAATATACCCGATTAGTCCGTTCTTGCGCCCGCCCGTTCTTTCTGATCGGCGGAGACAGCGAGGATCTGTTACAGGAGGGAATGATCGGGCTGATGAAAGCCGTCCGGGAATACGACGGGGAAAAAGAAGCCTCTTTTCGCACCTTTGCCGAAACCTGTGTCCGCAATCGCCTGCTTTCAGTTTTGCGCGCCGCTTCCCGCGGTAAGCACATGCCTCTGAACCAGTCGGTTTCTCTTGATACACCCTTCTTTGATCGTGATTCCTACACCCTTGGCACCCAGGATTTGACGCAGCGCAGCCCTGAAGATTTTCTGATCGACAGGGAACATACGAGCAGTCTCTTGTTTGGTGTCCGGAAACAGTTGTCCGAGTTTGAAGCGAAGATTTTGGGGTATTATCTGGACGGTCTATCTTGTCGGGAAATTGCCGAAACTGTGGGCAAGTCCCCCAAATCCGTGGATAACGCTGTGCAGCGGATCCGTCGCAAGGTGGCACAGCAACTTCTTTCCGGCGATTTCAGCAAGTGCTGAACGCAATATATTTTTCTTTTCAAAGAGAGGGTAAGATCATGTACGAAGACAAGACTTTAGTTTGCAAAGAGTGTGGCCAGGAGTTCGTGTTCACCGCCGGTGAGCAGGAGTTTTATGCAGAGCGCGGCTTCCAGAACGAGCCCCAGCGCTGCAAGAGCTGCCGTGACGCCCGCAAGGCCGCTTCCCGCGGTCCCCGGGAGTATTTCACCGCTGTTTGCGCCGCCTGTGGCGGCGAGGCTCGCGTTCCCTTCGAGCCCAAGTCCGATCGTCCCGTGTATTGCAGCGAGTGCTTCGCTAAGATGCGCGAGCAGCAGAGATAACGAAAGTCATCTCAAAAGAACGCCCAATCGGGCGTTCTTTTTTTGCGTATTTCAATCAAGCTTCGCCCATTCCGGGGCCCTAAAATGGGCGGAAAGGAACACACCCGAGGTAAATTGGACTGTGAAATTGATATTTTTGGCATATTGTGATAAATTTCTCCCCAATTTCTCTTGAAATCAGGGGAAAACCGGGGTATAATAACAGAGCCTTGACGTGGCAAAACCCAAGGCAGAACCACGAAATTTGCGGCTTTCGCCTTTGACGTACACTTACCTGCATATTTTCCGCTATGCTGTACAGAAATTTGAAAAATTTTCATACAGTATGACAATATGGCGAAAAATCTGACGGTGCAGTTGTGCGCCGGAACTGTGCGGCGCTGCCTGGACAAATTGAATTTTGGAGGCAAAATCATGGTTGAAATTACAAAAGACACCATCATCGGTGATATTCTGGACGTGGCTCCTCAGACCGCGCCCATCTTCTTCTCCATCGGAATGCACTGCTTGGGCTGCCCCTCCTCCCGCGGCGAGACCGTGGAGGAGGCCTGCATGGTCCACGGCATCGATGTGGACAAGCTGCTGAAGCTGGTTAACGAGGAAGCCAACAAGGCTGCGGAATAAGGCTTTCCCTCGGGAAAACCTGACAGAACGCATACGGGTTTCCCGTATGCGTTCCGTTTGTCAATCGCCGCACGGCGATTGAGCAATTCCCGCCGTGCGGCGGGACAAGAGGGAAGTGGAGCGCGGAATGAGCGGACGAAGACTGGAATTGCCGGCCCGGCTGCAATTGCTGGCGGACTGGGTCCCCCGAGGCGCGGCCCTTGTGGACGTGGGTACAGACCACGCCTATCTCCCGGTTTGGCTGACGCTGGAGGGCCGGCTCCGTAGCGCCATCGCCTGCGATCTGCGCAGCGGCCCTCTGAGCCGGGGACGCGGTACCGCCGAACACTACGGCGTTCTGGACCGGATCAAATTCCGGCGGTGTGACGGTCTTGCCGGGGTTAGTCCGCAGGAAGCGGATACCGTGGTCATTGCCGGACTGGGAGGCGAAAACATCGTCTCCATCCTTGCTGGCGCCGCCTGGACGGCGGACGGGAACCATACGCTGCTGCTTCAGCCCCAGACAAGGGCGGAGGAGCTGAGGGCCTTTCTCTGTGCCAACGGATATGCTATCCGCCGGGAGCGGCTGGTCGTGGACCGGGGTACCATGTACCCGGTGCTGGAGGTTTCCGCCGGGACGCAAAACCTGACGCCGGGACAGATGTATGGCGGCGCGTGTCTTATTTATGACCCGCTGGGTGGGCGGTATCTGGTGGAACAGATTCTCCGGCTTCAGGCAGCGGTGGCAGGACTGAACCGCGCGGGCCGTCCGGAGGCGGCGCAAAAAGCGGACCATATGCGAAACATAATGGAGTCCCTGTTGGAATTATGGGAGGAGTGGCGTCATGCCAACGGCTCTTGAAATTGAAAAAAGTTTGTTCGATTTCGCGCCAAAATCCGACGCGATGGATTGGGACAACGTGGGCCTGCTGGTGGGCGACCCGGCGGCGGAGGTCACCCGCGTCCTAGTTGCGCTGGACGCCACGGAGGCCGTGGCGGATGAGGCCGCTGCCAAGGGCTGTGATCTCATCGTGACCCATCATCCGATCATGAACTGCCGATGGCTTCCGGTGCAGTCTCTGCGGGAGGATACGCCTCAGGGGCGCCTGCTGCGAAAGCTGACCCGGGCGAATATCAGCGTGATCTGTATGCATACAAATCTGGATGTGGCGGAGGGCGGAGTCAACGACGTGCTGGCTCACACCCTGCGATTGGAGGACCCTGGGCCTTTTCTGGCGGACGGTCTGGGTCGCATTGGCCAACTCCCCGCACCCATGGCGCTGAGGGATTTTGTAGCACGGGTATCCGAAGCACTGGGCTGTAACGGAGTGCAGTATGCCGACGCGGGAAAGCCGGTGCGGCGCGTGGCTGTGGGCGGAGGCGCCTGCGGCGAATACGCGGATGCGGCGGCGGCCGCCGGATGCGACACCTTCGTTACCGCCGATGTCGGCTATCATGTATTTCTGGACGCGGCAGGGAAGGGCATCAACCTGATCGACGCGGGTCATTTTCCAACGGAAGACCCGGTCTTACCAGTGCTGATTGCTTATATACGCGGCAAATTTCCCGCGCTTTTCATTGAAAAATCCGCTTCCCACCGGGAAGTCATTCAATACTACGTAAAAGGAGAATAAACATATGTCTGGACATTCCAAATGGCATAACATCCAAAAAACCAAGGGCGCAGCCGACGCGAAGCGTTCCGCGGCGTTCACCAAAGTGGCCAAGGAGATTATCGTGGCCGTGAAGGAAGGCGGCGGCAGCGGCGACCCTAACAACAACTCCCGTCTGGCTACCGTGATCGCCAAGGCCAAGGCCGTGAACATGCCCAATGAAAATATCAAGCGCACGATCGACAAAGCGCAGGGTGCGGGCAATACCGAGAGCTTTGAATCCATCACCTACGAAGGATACGGTCCCGGCGGTGTGGCCGTCATCGTGGATGCCCTGACCGACAACCGCCAGCGCACCGCGCCGGAGGTCCGGCACGCCTTTGACAAGTGCAACGGGAACTTAGGTGCCATCGGCTGCGTCAGCTGGTCCTTCGACAAGAAGGGCGTCATCGTCATCGACAACGAGGAGGGCGAGCTGGACGAGGACACCGTGATGATGGACGCGCTGGACGCCGGTGCCGCGGACTTTGAGGCCGATGGTCCGGCTCTGGAAATCACCACTGAGCCCGATGCATTCAACGGCGTGGTGAAGGCTCTGGAGGAGAAGGGATATAGCTTTGTCAACGCCGACATCGAGATGGTTCCCCAGAACACCATCGTCCTCTCCAGCGAGGGCGACGTGAAGAACATGGAGAAGCTCATCGACATGCTGGAGGACAACGAAGACGTACAGAACGTCTGGCACAACTGGCAGGAGGACTGAAATTCCTGTAATACCAATGGTCTGCGGCGTTTTTGGCGTGTGAAAAAATAGGTCAATGATGCAATATGTTCAATCTTTGATGCCATACGTTTTATTTTGCTACTTTGAGTGATTAACAAGCAAGTTGTACTGCATTATTAAGCTCTCCTGTTATGTACTAGCCGACATAATGGGAGGGCTTTATAAATCTCTCGTATTTTGACCAGAAGCAGCTGCCACGGTTTTGGCTTGCCAGCCGACTGCAAAGAGCGGCAGTACCCGGATTCACTGACTTTTACAACCCGATACATGGTATGAATGCAGAACCGCTCACGGCGCAGCGTGATGTACTCATACAACCGCTCCGGCTTTACCGTTTCCGGTCTTTGGCGAAAAAACCCAGCGCATCCTTGAGAATCTCATTGGCCTTCCGCAGTTCCGCGATTTCCTTTATTAGCCGGCGTTCGTTCTCGGAAAGCGGTGCGTCGCGGCGAATGCCGCTGCCGACGAAGGCGTGATCTCCGAAGGCCTTTCGCTTTTGCCGCCACTCCGCCAGAGAGTAGTACGGAAGGCCCAGCTGTGCCGCCGCCTGCTTCACGCCGATTTCATCGGACAGCTTGACCGCTTCTTCTTTGAATTCCTTGTCATATTTGCGCATTGCAAACACCACCTTATTCTTTCTTTGATTCTATCACTTTTGGGGTGTTTGCCCTCTGCACTTCTATGATATCCCTCCACACTGTAGTATATTGGTGTGATGCTGAAGCATGGCTGTTCAAAACAATTAGTGAGTTTAAAGACAGCTTGCGCCGCGGCGGAGAAATAGTCGTTGAATGGAAAGAAAATTCATATGGAATATTCTACAATGGTAAAAAATTTTATATTGTCAAACCCTCTATGCATCCCACATACTTAGACACTCCTTATGAGCTTCTTGAATACAAGATTGGCGATGATCGTCTGCGTGATATTATTACAAAGGTGGAAGTAACTGACCGATCTCTGTGATAAAATCTCTTGCTGACGGCCTGCAAGCCGTTGGTATGAATGCCTTTTTCCAAATCCACAATTTCCTTCGGGCCAAGAAGCCTTGGAATCGAAGGGATTCCAAGACTTCTTCTTTGATTATTGGGGCGCAGATTTTGAGCAAAATTATTGTTTGAGTCATATGCGAAGGGCTGTCGTGTTTGATGACAGCCTGGAGGGATATCATAGAAGTGCAGAGGGCAAACACCCCAAAAGTGATAGAATCAAAGGAAGAACAAGGTGGTGTTTGCAATGCGCAAATATGACAAGGAGTTCAAAGAAGAAGCGGTCAAGCTGTCCAATGAAATCGGCGTGAAGCAGGCGGCGGCACAACTGGGCATTCCGTACTACTCTCTGGCGGAGTGGCGGCAGAAGCGAAAGGCCTTCGGAGATCACGCCTTCGTCGGAAGCGGAATTCGCCGCGACGCACCGCTTTCCGAGAACGAACGTCGACTAATAAAGGAAATCGCGGAGCTGCGAAAAGCAAATGAGATTCTTAAAGATGCGCTGGGTTTTTTCGCCAAAGGCCGGAAACGGTAAAGCCGGAGCGGCTGTATGAGTACATCACGCTGCGCCGTGAGCGGTTCTGCATTCATACCATGTGTCGGGTTGTGAAAGTCAGTGAATCCGGGTACTACCGCTCTTTGCAGTCGGCTGGCAAGCCAAAACCGTGGCAGGAGATTTATAACGAAAATCCGGGCAATGACAATTATGGCGTTGGCCGAATTCTCCTGGCGCTTATGCAGCGCGGTATTGCGGTAAGCCGCAGCAGCGTACGGCGAGCCATGAAGCGTGGGATTTGCTCCATCGTTCTTCTCGTCACCCCAGCAGTCTGACAAAAGCAGACTTGGCTGCGCAGAAGGCGGAGAACCTGATTCACCGGGATTTTACCGCAGACGCTCCCAACCGGAAGTGGCTGACGGATATCACGCAGATCCAATGTAAGGACGGCAAGCTGTACCTGGCGGCATTTCTGGACTGTTATAACGGAGAGATCGTCGGTCTTGCCATGGATGACAACATGAAGAAGGAGCTGTGTATTCGGGCGTTTCGGTCTGCCTGCCAGGCGCAGGGAGCCTGTGGAATGACCCTGCACAGCGACCGCGGAAGCCAATTTACCAGTTCCTCATTTCGGAAGGTGCTGGCGCAATACGGCGCGGTTCAAAGCATGAGCGGTACGGGACACTGCTACGACAACGCCAGGATGGAGAGCTTTTTTGCTGCGTTGAAGAAAGAAAAACTCTATCGAATCCGGACGGAGCAGATGCCCATGGCACAGGTTAAGAGCATCGTGTTCCGGTACATCATGACTTACTATAACCGCCGGCGAATCTACACCGCTAACCCCGGCGGCCTGCCGCCGGCCATGTATCGTCAGGCCGCCAGAGGCCTGGCCGCATAAGCCGCAGATTTTGGGCGTTCACATTCTGCACGGTTCTTGACTGCTCCAGATCGTACCATCTAATTTTACAAGAAACGTGTCTAATGAGCTTCTAAAATCGCTTGATTCATTTTTTAGCAGGCCGGAAGGAATGGAACACCCGGGAGCAAATGGTTCTCGGGTGCATTCTAAACAAAACTCAGATTTTGTTTAATGGCGAAAGCCGCCCGGCCCCGCCCGGCAGGGAGGCGGACATTTCAATCGCGGCTTCCATGGCAGGCCCTGTGTATAGGAGGAGGTGATGAAAACGGCGGCAAGGGAGGGGAAGAAAAGCTTCCTGCTGTATTTTGACTCCTATCCCAGAATCGCGGGCCTGCCCGCTGAGCAACGGGGAGAGCTTTTGTCGGCCCTGTTCGAGTTCGCCATAGATGCGGCGGCGGGAAAGGCGAACCTGTGCGGCGTGATGAAGCGGCACCCGGCCATGAACCTTGGTGCGCAGATGGCATTCGGCTTCATGGCGGACACCATCCACCGGGACACGGAGGTATGGCTCGAAAAGCAGGCCCGTTATCGCCAGACGGCTTTAAAGCGGGTGGCGCAGGACAAAAATCCGGCAGAAAAGGCCCGCGCTGCGGTGGACGGCGGAGAGATGGCAAAATACGTCCAGGCGCTGCGCGGCAAAGAACGAACATAAACCGCGAAAAACTGAACAAGCCCCGGCTGCGTATTCCGCAGCCGGGGCTATATCTTTGCAAGCAAAACTGTAAGCCGGGTTCTGTATTTGACAGTCATCTATCTCGACGCGCCGTCGCCGACGCGCTCAAGCCACCTCCCGGAAGCGGTCGGGCCGACCTGTTGCTTCCCCACGGTGTTGCTCCGAATAGAGTTTACAGCGGCGGACTGTCTCCAGCCGTCGGGTGAGCTCTTACCTCGCCTTTCCATCCTTACCATCTTTTACCGATCCACGAAAACCGGATTCTCCGCGCCCCGCCTGAAAGCGGTGCCAGCCGGCGCGGTGCCGACTGCCATGGAACGATAAAAGACGGCGGTATTTCTCTGTTGCACTTTTCCTGAAGTCGCCTTCGGCGGGCGTTACCCGTTATCCTTGCCCTGTGGAGCCCGGACTTTCCTCATAGACGGCCTTTCGGCCTGCCCACGCGACTGTCTGTTTTACTTGCTCGTTTATTTTACCCGCTCTTTCGTCTCTTGTCAACCAGAAAGGGCAATGAAAAATTTGGCGCGCATTCATTGCTATTTTTTTTGCGCTGCGGTATACTAATTGAGTAAATTTTCCGCCTCTGGGGCGTTTTTGGAGGAACTGTTTATGACGTTACAGGAATACATCACATCCATCAAGGATAAGACCGTGGCCATCGTGGGCATCGGCGTCAGCAATACGCCGTTGATCGAGCTTTTGGCAAAATCCGGCGTCCGCGTCACCGCCTGTGACCGCAAGAGCCGGGAGGCGCTGGGCGGCGAAGCCGGGCGGCTGGAGGCGCTGGGCGTGTCGCTGAATCTGGGGGACGATTACCTGAAGGATCTGAGCGAGGACATCATCTTCCGCACACCGGGACTGCGCCAGGACGTTCCGGAGCTTTTGGCGGCGGTTGAACGGGGGAGCGTCATCACCTCTGAAATGGAGGTCTTTTTTGAGGTCGTCCCCTGCACGCTGATCGCTGTCACCGGAAGCGACGGGAAAACCACCACGACCACCCTCATCGCGGAATTTTTGAAGGCCGCCGGGAAAAACGTCCATGTGGGCGGAAACATCGGCCACCCGCTGCTGTGTGAGGCGGGAGAGATGCAGCCGGAGGATTACGCCGTGCTGGAGTTGAGTTCCTTCCAGCTCATGACCATGAAATGCAGCCCCCACATCTCCGTCATCACGAATCTGGCCCCCAACCATTTGGATATTCACAGGGATATGGCGGAATATGTAGCTGCAAAGGAAAACATCTTTACGCACCAGTCTTCCGAGGATATTGCGGTATTTAACGCCGACAATGCCATCACGGCGGAGCAAGCAAGCCGGGCCTTGGGCCATGTGCGGCTGTTCTCCCGGAAGTCCCAACCGGAAGAGGGCGTGTTCCTCCGGGGAGACGCCGTCATTTCCCGGAAAAACGGCGCGGAGCGGGAGATCCTGAGGACATCCGACATTCTGCTTCCCGGCGTCCACAATGTGGAGAACTACATGGCGGCCATAGCTGCCGTGGATGGTCTGGTACCCGACGGGGCCATGCGGCAGGTGGCCCGGACTTTCGCCGGGGTGGAACACCGCATCGAACTGGTGCGGACTCTCCGGGGCGTGCGATACTTCAACGATTCCATCGGCACCAGCCCCTCCCGCACCATTGCGGGACTGCGGTCCTTCCCGGAGAAGGTCATTTTAATCGCCGGAGGCTATGACAAGCACATCCCCTTCGACGTGCTTGGGCCGGAGATCGTGGACCACGTGAAGTTGCTGATCCTCTGCGGGGCCACGGCGGACAAAATCCGCGAATGCGTTGTAAACGCGCCCAATTATCAGGGCGGGCCGGAGATGGTGACCATCCCCGATTTCAAGACCGCCGTCGAGACCGCCTCCCAACGGGCGGGCGACGGCGACGTGGTGCTGCTGAGTCCGGCCTGCGCGGCCTTTGACCAGTTCAAAAACTTCATGGAGCGCGGCAAAGTCTTCAAGCAGATCGTCGGCGGGCTGAAATAAGGAAAAGCCCGCCCCGCATAGAATCCTCTGATGGGGTGATTCTATGAGAGGATATCGGTATTACCGGCGGCCCTTGACCCGCCGGGCAGTGGTGCGCCTTATGCTTGCGTTCCTGCTGCTGGGACTGGCGGCGCTGACCGTGGTGGCTGGGATTCAGATGAAGCAACTGCTGACCCAGCTTGCCGTCACCCGGGTCACCAACACGGTGAACCGCATTGTCACCCAGGCGGTGAATGAGACCATTGACAATGGCGAGATCAAATACGACGACCTGATTTCCTTTGAAAAGGACAACGAGGGGAAAATCACAGCGGTGAAGACCAATATGCCGGAGTTCAACCGTCTGCAATCAAAGATTCTCAATATGGTTTTGGAGCGGATATCCGAGGTATCGACAAAAGACTTGTCCATCCCCGTGGGCAGTCTCACCGGCGTCAATCTGCTGGCCGGACGCGGGCCGCTGGTGAAGGTTCGGATGCAGTCCGTTGGGTCCTCCACGGCGCATCTGGAAAACCAGTTCGTCTCCGCCGGAATCAATCAGACCAAGCACCAGATTTTGCTGGATGTGGACGTGTCCGTGGCGATCCTGCTGCCGGGCTTCAACACGGCGACGCAGGTCAGCAACTCCTTTACCGTGGCGGAGACGGTGATCGTGGGCACGGTACCTGGTACTTACACCTATTTCAGTAATTCCAGCGACCAGACGGATGACGCCAGGGATTACATTATCAACGGAAACTGACAGGGAGGCGACCCCTCCCGTTCAAGGCCCCGGACGGGCCGGGGGAAAGGAAAGAAACCATGGACTATCGGGAGGAAATGAAGCGACTGCGGGCGGAGCTCAACGAGAACGCCTACCGCTATTACGTGCTGGACGAACCCACCATGTCGGACTATGACTACGACATGAAAAACCGGCGTTTGCAGCAGTTGGAGCGGGAGCACCCGGATGAGATCACCCCGGATTCCCCCACGCAGCGGGTGGGCGACAAGCTGAAGGCGGGATTTGCCACCTATCGTCACGAGGTACCACTGGAGAGTTTGCAGGACGTGTTCAGCGCCGCCGAGGTGGAGGATTTCTGCCGCCGGATGGAGGAAGCTCTTGGCGCGGATGTGGAATACTCGCTGGAGCCAAAGGTAGACGGACTGTCCGTAGCCCTGGAGTACCGGGACGGCGTGTTTATCAGCGGCGCCACCCGGGGCGACGGGCGGGTGGGCGAAAATGTGACGGAAAATCTGCGCACAATCCGTTCCATCCCCATGACGCTCCCGGAAAAACTGCCCCGGCTCATTGTCCGGGGCGAGGTCTACATGGCCCGCTCCGTGTTCGACGAGATCAACCAGCAGCGGGAGATCGAGGGCAAGCCTCTCATGGCCAATCCCCGGAACGCCGCCGCCGGCTCCCTGCGTCAGCTGGACCCGAAAATCGCCGCGGCGCGGCGGCTGGACATCCAGATTTTCAACCTGCAGTTGGTGGAGGGGCGGGAGTTTGCCACACACTCCGAAACGCTGGACTATCTGGCGAGCCAGCATTTTCGGGTCATTCCTCACCGTACGCTCCGCACTGTGGCACAGTGCCAGCAGGAGATCATCGACATCAATGAGCGGCGGATGAGCTATCCCTATGACATGGACGGTGCGGTCATCAAGGTCAACAGCCTTGCTGACCGGGAACAGCTGGGCAGCACTGTGAAGTGCCCCAAATGGGCCATTGCCTACAAGTATCCGCCGGAGCAGAAGCCGAGCCGGGTGATGGACATTGTGGTCCAGGTGGGCCGCACCGGCGTTCTGACGCCCAAGGCGGTGCTTTCCCCGGTCCATCTGGCGGGGACCACCGTCCAAAGCGCCACGCTGCATAATCAGGATTATATCGCTGAAAAGGACATACGCATCGGGGACACCGTGCTGGTTCAGAAGGCGGGGGAGATCATCCCGGAGATTGTGGAGGTGGACGTTTCCAAACGGCCCCAGGGGAGCGTTCCCTATGAGCTGCCAAAGGTCTGCCCCGTCTGCGGTGCGCCCGTGACGCGGGACGTGGACGGCGCGGCGGTGCGCTGCACCGGCGCGGAGTGTCCGGCCCAGCAGCTGCGGAACATCACGCATTTTGCAAGCCGGGACGCCATGGATATCGACGGGCTTGGCCCCGCCGTGATCCAGCAGCTGATCGACACCGGCCTGATCCACTCCGCCGCCGATTTGTACAGTCTGACGGAGCAGGCCTTTTCCGGGTTGGATCGGATGGGGGAGAAGTCCGCAGCCAACGCAGTGGCTGCCATTGAGAAGTCCAGGGAAAACGATCTGGGAAAATTACTTTACGCGCTTGGCATCCGGCAGGTCGGCGTGAAAGCGGGCCGGGTGCTGGCACTGCACTTCAAGACGCTGGATGCGCTGGAGCGCGCCTCCCTGGAGGAGTTGACCGCCATCGACGACGTGGGGGGTATTACAGCCGGGTTTATTCTGGGCTGGCTAAAAAGCTCCCAGTCTCAGGACCTTCTCAAGAAACTGCGTCAGGCCGGGGTAAACATGACATGTACAGAGCAGGCGGTGGATGACCGTTTTGCGGGGATGTCTTTCGTCCTCACCGGTACGCTGACCCGGTTCGACCGCAAAACCGCCGAGGCCATGATTGAATCCAGAGGCGGAAAGGCCTCTGGCTCCGTGTCGAAAAAGACCTCCTATGTGGTGGCGGGAGACGCCGCCGGGAGCAAGCTGCAAAAGGCGCAGGAGCTGGGCGTTCCCGTGCTGACAGAGGACGAGTTCGCAAAGATGCTGGAATGAGTCTTGGAAATGCTCTGAGAAAGCAGAAAAAAGGCGGTAGACAAAACGCCGTTTGGGATTCAGACCCAAGCGGCGTTTTTCATGCGAATAATCGAATTGGGAACAAATAGCAGGAAAAAGAGAAAGGGAAAATCGTATTTGGGCTTGAACCTGGGGCCTTCCGATTTCCAGATTGCCAGCTTTTTGAGATTCATGCAGGCGAAAGTGAGCAAAGCCTGCATCGTCACTTTGGCTTTGCCCCGTAAGGTAGTATATCTCAACCCATGTTTTTCTTTTGCGTCGGCGAAAACCCGTTCGATGGTTTCCGCACGCTCCCGGTAAATTGCTTTTCCCCGCGATGTGTGGCGAAAATCTTCCGCGACGTCCAGATCGTTCGCCCATACATGCCGCGTTACAGTTTTCTGACAGTTCCTACTCTGCGTGCACTGCGCCCGTTTCGGACAGCATTTGCAGATTTTGGGGTCGCTTTTGTATTCCCGGTATCCGTCACGGTTTGTGGTTGAGTAGCGCAGAACCTGGTTGTTTGGGCAGAGAACACAGTCGTAATATTGGTCGTATACATATTCGTAGGGCTTGAAATATCCTTTTTTGCTCATCGGCCTTTTGTAAGGCAAAACCGGAATTCGGTGGTCGTCCAGAATCTGTTTGCAGATATATGGGATCTTGTAACCAGCGTCGGCAACAACGTACTTGATTTCAGGGAACGTGGCCTTTACTTTGTCATAAATGCTTTTGAACATCACGCTGTCATAGACGTTGGCGGGGGAAAGTTCTACGCCAAGGATGAAGTTGTGCCGGTCGCAGGCTGTGTGCGCGGTGTAGGCGAAACATTTTCCATGCTCCCCTTTGTGGAACATGCCGCACTCCGGATCGGTGGTGCTTTTTTCGATCTCTTTAGTCTGTCCGGCCCCGCCGCCTTTTCCCGAGTCGTCATCGTCAAATGGCTTTTTCCCATGAACCTCCCGGTCCTTGTTGATTTCCTCCATCAACTCTTTTTGGTAATGCCGGGCCTCTTCCTGAACCTGCACCTTCATTTTCCTGTTTCGGTTGGCGCTGGCCTTGATATGCCTGGAATCAATGAACACCGCCTTCGGGTCCACATACTTCAGCTTCACCGCTTCCAGCAGGATACGGGCGAATATTTTCTCAAAAATATCGGTGCCCTCAAACCGCCGGGAATAATTTTTTCCAAAGGTCGTAAAATGAGGGATCGGATCGTTCCAGTCATATCCCAAAAACCAGCGATATGCCGCATTGACCTCGATTTCTTTGATCGTCTGCCGCATGCTGCGGATTCCAAATAGATACTGGATGAACACGATCTTGAACAGCACTACAGGATCAATACTTGGACGGCCCGTATCTTCGCTGTACCTGCCTTTCACCAAATCATATATGAAACTGAAATCAATTGCTTTTTCGATTTTCCTGAGAAGATGGTCTTTTGGAACCAAATCCTCCATGCAGTAAAAGCCGATCTGCTTCCGGCTGTCTTCACCTTTTTGGTTCACCATCTTTTATCACCTGCTTCTATTTTACCATCTTCTAAGCACTAAAAAAAGACAAAGCATCATTTCTCTGATACTTTGTCTACAGGCTGAGGCGGTATAGCTGTAAAGCTATACCGCCTTTCACATATTGTGCGCTGGTTACTTGTCGAAGGACGGATTCATGTAGTACACATTTTTCTCGTTCAGCCTGTCCCTGGTGAGCCGCAGTCCCTCGCCGAAGCGCTGGAAGTGGACGATTTCTCTTGCCCGTAGGAAACGGATGGCGTCGGTAACATCCGGGTCATCACTCACGCGCAGGATGTTGTCATAGGTCAATCGGGCTTTTTGCTCTGCGGCCAAATCCTCGGTCAGGTCCGCGATGGTATCACCGGTGACGGCGATGCCGTCCGCGCTCCAGGGGGAGCCGGAGGCGGCGGTGGGGTAGACCGAAGCGGTGTGATCGATGAAATAAGGGGCGAAGCCGCCCTCCTTGATATCCTTTTCACTGAGGTTTCGCGTCAGCTGGTGAACGATGGTTCCCACCATCTCCAGATGCCCCAGTTCCTCAGTGCCGATGTCGGTCAACAACCCCTTCAGCTCGGGATAGGGCATGGAGTATCGCTGACTCAGATACCGCAGTGACGCGCCCAACTCTCCGTGTGGTCCACCATATTGTAAAAGGCTACGAAAGCAAACTAAAAAGTCAGGCGGTAATGTATTTGCAGGAGGTTTTGGGCTTTGTCCCAGGTGGCGTATTCTATGATGGAGTGGGCGGCTTCGGACTTTTGCTCCATGGTGGCGGAGTCAGAGGCGATGGTTTTCAGGGTAGAACGGATGGTTTTTTTCATAACAGCGGGAGCACCGAGTTTGGTGCTTCTTTTTTCTGCCGTTTTGATTTGAGCATTCACGTCGGCCAGCTTTCCCTGCGTGGACTCTTTCGCGGCCTTGTATTCTTCCACCGTGTCGGCTCCGGCAAGGTAGGCGTCACGCAGACGGTCCATCTTTTTGGCGAGGGAATCCCGCTGGGTGCGCAATGCGTTCAATTCATCTTCGCCGTCGCCTTTTGCCCGAATCACTTCATACTGGATGGGGAAGTCGGTTTCAAGGTCAATTTGCAGGCGGCGAATGATGGCCTCTTTCAAAAGATCGGTGGAGACGTGCTGGGAGGTTTTACAGCGGCCCCGGACGTAGTTGTTGCACTTCCAGTAGTTCGGCTTTGCAAAGATCATCGTGGCGCCGCAGGCAGAACAGCGGATCAGGCTGGATATCCAGTCCTTATTGCTGCCAAGAGGCCGCCCGTGATATTTCCATGTGGCTTTCAGCTTCGCCATGCGGGACTGGGCGATGTTCCAGGTATCCATATCAATCAGCGGTTCGTGCTTTCCATCTGCCAGCACAATGTCGGGATTCGTAAAATCGCGGTGGGAAATGCCGGCGGGATTCCATCGGAGCTTTCCTATATAGACCGGATTGCGAAGAATATACTCTACGGTGCGATTCTCAAAAAGATTCCCTCGGTGCGTCCGGACGCCGATGGAGTTGAGCCATTTGGCGATGGAGAAGCAGCCTTCCCCCTCACAGAAACGGCGGAAAATCGCTTTTATGTAGGTTGCCTCCGGCTCCTGCGGAGCCAGCACATTATCTTGCACCGTATAGCCGAAGGAGGGGTTGGATTGCAGCTCACCCCGGCGATGCTTTTCCGCCATGCCGCGCTTAACCTCCTCGGCAAGGTTGATAGAATAGTATTCGTCCATGGCCTCAATCAGGGCTTCCATGAGGATGCCCAGCTTTCCCTCGGCAATCGGCTCGCTGATGGAAATGACTTCAATGTGGAGCTGCTTGCGCAGAACGGATTTATAAAAAACCGCGTCGTCCCGGTTACGGGCAAACCGGGAGAACTTCCAGAGCAAAATCGCATCAAAGGGCTTCGGCTTCAATTTGGCCGTGCCGATCAGGTGGCGGAAGGCGTCCCGGCCCGTGACCTTTCGCCCGGAAATTCCCTCGTCCACAAACACATACTCGTCCGGGACAATCCAGCCGTTTTTTTCCGCCCACTTGCGAATCTCCACAAGCTGGCTGGCAGGGGACAGCTCCACCTGGTCTTCCGTGCTGACCCGGATGTACGCGGCGGCTGTTTTATATTCGTCGGGCATGGGATTATCGCGCCTTTTTGAGGTCATTCAGCTGGTTGGTGTGCATCCGGATAATGTCTTTCAAAAAGGCCATTTCTTCTTTTATGGAATCCAGCTCGCTGCGGGCGATCAGTTTATTATTCACGGTGGAGACCCCCTCGGCAATCGCCTGAATCTGCGGCAGAACTACATTCTCCTGGGTAATTTCCACCTTGGAAATTCTGTCCTTGAGGTCAGAAATATCCGCTTTCATTGTAAAGACATCTCCTGTCAATGAGGAAACATCCGCTTTTAGGGAGGAGGCATCTCCTGTCAGCGCGGAGATATCGGCACTGATTTTTGTCATTTGCGAACCCTGCTGTTCCAGCAATTCTAAAATCTTATCTTCGTTGTTCACGGAAAACTCCTCTCATTTTTTAGTAATTATAACGTCTCCCTCGTCTCCCCATGGCGGTATCGGTGAAAACAAAAAGCGACGCTTATTGAAGTAAACCCATGTAAGAACTGCAATTACCAATACGGAATTTAGTTGACCAACGGAAAAACTAAAATCGGTCCCGTCATTTATACATTGAACAATTGTAACTACTTTGTAAAGTATGGAAAGTAAATAGCCCGCGTAAAGGGCCAAAACTCCTTTCCATTTCATTTTCCATAACCATATGAGACATACCAGTTCCAGTACGACAACCGCGACACTGTACAGAATATCTACCCAATATGGATTATTGAGAATCATATAAACCGTACAACAGACGGTAAGAATCAGGTCGAGAATCAATGCAAATCTAGTGAGAAATTTGTAATAAGCCATTGGAGTTGCGTCGATATCACGATATTTTTGCAAGGTGTATTCCATCTCCTTTTAATTATTAACTTATCCAACCATGCAAATTTCATGTCGAACAAATTGAGAATCGCTATAGGCTTAGGATCTGGTGCACAGGAAGGGATGCGGGAAGGAAACGATGTTTGGAGGAAATGTCTCAATTACTGGGAAGGAGGGAAGCGCCGAATTAAGACGTATCAAAGCCCACGAAATCCAGGAAAGTCAATGGTTTTCCATTTTAGACAGCATCGCCAGTTTGGCGGTGCTGTTTTTGTATAATGCGTAGAAGAAATCAAGCCGGCTTCTTACAAATGCAAGAAGCTTATACGAACAGCAGGATAACACATAACACAAGTTTACACGGCGGAAGGACCACCGTCAAGAGGAAGGCTTCAAAAAAATGGAAGGTTCGAATTTGAGAACGCTGCGGGAGCGCAGGAAGGCATAGGACAATCCGGGAACACCATAGACTGAACGGAGGTGAGGGCATGGCGAAGAGGCAGCGGGAACCAATCCGGGTGGAGGCGTTTGTGACCGTAGACGGGCAGGAAGTGAATATTGACACGCTGCCGCAGGAAAAACGAAGCGACATCGGCGCGGCGCTGAAGGTGACGTATCTGAACGCGCTTTTCCGGGGAAAAGCCGTGTTCCGCATTGAAAAGGCTCCGAAGAAATCCGGGCATGGCGCATAAAAGGAGGACACCGCGATGCAGGCACAAAATTACTTAAAGCTGGAGACCCTGCTGCACCGTCAGGCGCAGATAAGCGATCCATCCTATCAGGCGGCGCTTTACTTACTCGCCACCAATACGGAGCTGACGAACGCCGCCGCTCCGTTTATCAGCGGTAACGGAATTGATTTTGCCGGAATCAAGCGGGCGGCACGAGGCTTTGATGAGCGTACCGGGCAACTCGTCGACGTGGCGCACAATCTGTTTTCCTGGAACAGCAAATGCGCGGTGACACCCTTTGACCTTACCAGAATGGGATATCCTATGCTGGATCGGGTCTGCGAAGCGCTCTATATCGCAGTCGGCCAGATCAATGTGCAGGTAAGAGACCGTGAAACGTCGGCCCCTCGTCTGGAGTTGGATGATAACGCCTATCGTCGAACGAAAAAAATCAACCGTGCGATTGAACTTATGCAAAAACCATCGGAAAACGAGGACGGAGACTGAGGAGGGAAGCGCAAAATGCGATGTACCCCAAGAGTATGTCCGCCAGAGGCGGCATAAGCAAGACAAAAAAGGTAAAGGCGGATATATCCCGCATGCTTGCTGTGGTTGTGCGGCCGGAATGGCTGCGCGGACCCGCTGGACAAGCATCACATTTTCCGCGGCGCTTCAGAAAAAGTCAGAGCAGTACGGATAACGGTGGGCAAGAACCCGTTCTGACCCGCCGGAGGCGGATTAGTCGGATTTATACAAACCTACCGCCCCAAGCGGGGCGGTAGGAACCCAAAGAAATTCCGTTAAGATCAGTTTAATATCCAGACCGAATAAGCGAGGTACCCGGCAAAAGCTACCCAGATAAGGTATGGAATCTGTAAAAGAGCCGCTGCCCGGTTAATTGAATAAAATGTAACAATCATATCAAAAATCAAAACAAGCAGAAGCAGAAGCCAGAAAAATGAAAGACCATACATTTGCAGATTGAAAAAAAGAAAACTCCAGACGAGATTGACCAGTAGCTGTATGAAATAGATTGTTAGGGCACGCTTTCTGTAAGGAGACTCGGATTGATAGATCATGGCGGCGCTGATTCCCATAAGCGTATACAGAAGGGTCCATACAATTGGGAACACAAACGATGGCGGTGTCAAAGACGATTTTTTGACGGATTCATATGCTTTCATTGCACCGGAAGTAGCCCAGCCAACAAGGCCGGATGCAGCCAGATTGAACAAAATGAAAGCAGCATAGGGTTTCCAAAACTTCTTTTTCATCGCTTGCTCCTCCTGAAAATATGGCTGATTTAACTGGATATTTTGTGAACGCACGAGCTGTCTGACTTTTAAGAAACGCTCCAGATAAAGTTTTGCATAATTTTAGATAATTTTCACAATCTATTTTTATATTTTGAGTGGAGGTTGTTCAATGGCAAACACAGATACGGTAGAATTGCTTCGTGAATGCGACGCTGGTACAAAAATGGCGGTTGACTCCATTGGCGAGGTATTGGATAAAGTTCATGACTCCAAGCTGAAAAATTTGCTCACCCAAAGTAAAGAACAACACGAAAAGCTTGGAAATGCTGCGCACAGTCAACTTAGAACTTTGGGAAGCGATGAAAAAGATCCCAATCCCATTGCAAAGAGCATGTCTTGGATGAAGACAAATTTGAAGCTTGGTATGGATGATACGGATGCTGCTGTTGCCGGTTTAATGACGGATGGATGCAACATGGGTTCTAAATCCCTAAATAAGTATCTGAACCAATATAGCGCAGCAGACAATACAGCAAAAAGCATTTGTAAGGAGCTCATTTTTACTGAAGATCACTTGCGTATGGATTTGCGCGAATATTTATAACTGTAACCATAACCGTCCCTTAACCGGGGCGGTCTTTTTTATCTGCAAGATGACGAACGCTGCTTCCAGTAATATCGCGGCCTCTCGCCGCCCCGGACCGCGTACCGCATCCAGTCCAGCAGCACGATCATCGGCCCGCTGACGATGCACCACAGCACGGCAAACTGCGGGCAAATTTGCCCCAGCAGGTTTCCGGGCAGGTCGGAGTAGTCCCACACGCCCCAGCCCAGCCAGAGATTCAGGATGCACCCGGTGATGAACTCGGCCGCCGTTATGGCCGCGCCGCATAAAATCGCCTGCGCCCAAATCGGGCACCGCCACGGAAGCTCCGCCCCCATGCGCTCCATGAGGATGCCAAGCCCCAGCGCCAGCACCAGCATCGTCCAGCTGATGCCCTCGGGGTGGCCCTGCGCGGTCTTCCACGCCACCTCAATGAGAAAGTATGTACTCCCGACAAAGCACCCCAGCAGCCCGGAAAGAATCACGTCTCCAGCTTTACGCATTACTGCCGCCTCCCAGCACCGTGGCCATGTGCACCGCCAAGTCCTCCGGAATTCTGCGCCATAAGGTGATATCCTCCACGTCTGCAACGGCGGTGCAGCACTTCACCCAAGCCCGGGCGCATGGGGTGCAATAGCACAAACCGTCGTCAGCGTTGATACCCCCAGTTCCGCCGGGGCCTCCTTAAATTTGTATTACACCGCTACAAATTCCAAGGGCCGTCGAGGCAACGGCGTAGTGCTTGGCGGTTCTCTGTGGTAATTAAATATCAAATCCTCATAGGTATCATTTTTATGCGGGAAAAGGCTTTTTTAGAAATGCTTTTAGCATTCTTCTACCACCAGCCGCTTTTTCACCCGAATAATCATTTGAGTAGGGCAGGGAAGTGCCTTCAATAAAAACAGGCGCTACGCATTTACTTGAATGCATAGCGCCTGTTTTATAAATTGATGCCTAAAAAAATTTTCAATTTTTATCAGTATTAGTAATATGCGACAAGGGATTTGCCTTTGCAGCAACGCGGAGCGCTTCATTGTCAATATGCGTATAGATTTCAGTCGTATTCAGGTGTTCGTGGCCCAAAACCTCCTGCACAGCCTTCACGTCCACACCGTTTTGAAGCATCAGTGTTGCGGCAGTATGGCGGAGTTTGTGGGCGGAGTATTCCGTCGCATCCAGTCCGGCTTCGGCCAGATGCTTTTTCACCAGTGCGTGAACGCCGGAGCGGCTGATGCGCTTATTTTGCTCCGACAGAAACACAGCGCTGCAATCGCGTCCCACGATGGGCCGCCGCACCGCCAGATACTGCCGCAGGGCATCCTCACATGCATCGTTCAGATAAACAATGCGGACCTTGTTACCCTTACCCAGAACCCGTAGCGCCTCGCCCTGAATGTCATTCAAATTCAACCCTACCAGCTCTGAAATTCGCAGGCCACAGTTGAGGAACAGTGTCAGAATGCAGTAGTCCCGCTCACGGTTTTTGCCATCCACAGACTCCAAAAGCTGAATACTCTGGTCCAAAGTCAAGTATTTTGGTAATGATTTCATCGTCTTGGGGGAGTCGATGTCCTTGACGGGATTTTCAGAGATCAAATGGACTTTATTGGTCAAATAATTATAAAAGGACCGAAAAGTGGCAATTTTTCGCGCTCTTGATGCTGCGTTTAGTCCGTAATCCGAAAAAGAACTGTTTTGATGCTGAACGCGGTCGCGACTGAGATAAGTCATGTAGCCATAAATATCCGTAAGTGTTACGGATTTAACAAAGTTTAGATCCACGTCCAGAATCGAGATCTCATCCAGCCGTTTGTCCTTCATCGACGGATCCCGGATCTGCTTCATGTAACGGAAAAAGTTCCGCAGATCCAGAAAATACTCGTCCACGGTTCGTCTTGAGTGAGCCTTGATAGTCTCATGGTAAGCCAGAAAGTCCCGCAAAACCGGCGGCGCTTCAGTTCGGTAATCATTCAAAAAATCACCTTCAATATTTGATATATCTTTAAAATTTCTAACACATGGAACGATTTGAAATTGATGAAGTCTTCATAAAAATCCGCTTAAATCAGCGGAGAACGATCTATGCTCAAAAAGAGCAAGTCGCTGTACGGAAGCAGATGGCGGCAGATGGATGCATTGACAAAACCGCAAATCCCGCTGTCGAAACATCATTCTTACGGATGGTGCAGGTAAAACGGAAAAAGTTCGACCGGCTTGGATGCACATAGTAAACTTGGCCCAAATAGCAGTTTCTATAAATTTGTGCCCCCCTGTTTTGAACAAAATTTTTATTTTGTTCAATCATTACTGCCTTTCAAATACTTTATCTGTATGCCTTCCCAACCCGGGCGCGAATATCAGCGCCCACCGCAAAACGCTGCTGAACGGTTTCAGCTTTCCCGGCAGTTCGTTGTCGATAAAACAAATTGAAAGATGAGATGCCGGATTGCCAACTCAAATCAGCAGACTCGAACATGCGTTTTCCATCCTTTCACTAAACATAAACTCGGCTCTTCCGGTACATCCTATTGTGAAAGGTCAAACCGCCTATGGACATACAAAATTATAGGAAACGGACTGAATTTTATGGGCCTCATTCCATGTACCTCCCCCTGCATCTACCAGAAAGACGGACTGTGCGGTCTGGACTGTGCAGCGGCGGCGGGAGTACCACCCACGGACGGCGGCTGCGTCCACTTCATCCCTGTTTGTGCATCACGGCCCGGAGAGCCTCCCCAATATTCCGCACCGGAATCAGCTCCAGACCCGACGGCGCATGGAGCGTCTGAGAGCGGTGCTCCGGGATCAGGCATCGCTTGAAACCGAGCCGTTGCACCTCATTTATCCGCTGGCTCAGTTGGCTGACGCTACGCAGTTCTCCTGTCAGTCCCACCTCCCCGATGGCCACCAGATCGCTGGGAATGGGCTGGTCCAGATAACTGGATGCCAGCGCCACGGAGGCGGCCAGATCGGCGGCGGGCTCGTCCAGCCATAATCCTCCAATGATGTTCAGATACGTGTCGCAGGTGGAGAGCTTCAGCCCGCCCCGCTTTTCCAGCACTGCAATCAGCATGGCGGCCCGGTTGTAGTCAAAGCCGTTGCTAGTGCGGCGGGGCGTGCCGTAGCTGCTGGGGGCGATCAGCGCCTGGATCTCCGCCAGCACGGGCCGCACCCCCTCCATCACGCAGGTGACGCAGGTCCCCGGCGCGTCCGCCGGACGGCCAGCCAAAAGCATTTCCGAGGGATTTTCCACCTCGTGCAGTCCCGCGTCCTCCATCTCAAATACGCCGATCTCATTGGTGGCGCCAAAGCGGTTTTTGGCCGCTCGCAGGATGCGGTAGGAGCTGTGCTGGTCTCCCTCAAAATACAGCACGCAATCAACCATATGTTCGAGAACCTTCGGTCCGGCGATAGACCCCTCCTTATTTACGTGTCCGATGACGAATACGGTGATCTCCCGCCCCTTTGCCAGCTGCATCAGGGCCATGGTGCAGTCTTTCACCTGCCCCACGCTCCCGGCGGGAGATTCCAGCGCATCGTTATAAAGAGTCTGGATGGAGTCAATGATAAGAATGTCCGGCTGTTCCTCCGCCACGGTCTCCAAAACATCCCCCAGACAGGTCTCTGAGATTACGAACAGCTGTTCGCTCTCCACGTCCAGCCGCTTTGCACGGAGTTTCAGCTGGTGTTCCGATTCCTCGCCGGATACATACAGGACCTTGGAAAACTCACACAGCTTACTGCAAATTTGCAGCATCAACGTGGATTTTCCGATGCCGGGCGCGCCGCCCACCAGCACCAGCGATCCCTTGACTGCACCACCACCCAGAACCCGGTCCAGCTCTCCCATGCCGGTTGGAAAACGAATCTCCGATGCGGTTTCCAAATCCGTCACGGGCCGGGCGCGGTGGGAAATTCCCATCGCAGGGATCACCGAGGCCGCGGCTTTCCCGATTCCCCGGGACTTTTTCGGCGCGGCCTCCGCTGGGCGTTCCACCACCGTATTCCACGCGCCGCAGGCGGGGCACTTTCCCGCCCACTTTGGCGTCTCATTCCCGCACTCCGTGCAGTAAAACACTGTTTTTGCCTTCATTTATGGCGTTTCCTCCGTAGATAAGTATCCAGCGGCTACCGCCACCGCCAGCTGCAACTGATACCCCGGCTCCTGCAAGTGGGCCGTATCCTCTCCATTTGAGAGAAACCCGCACTCTACGATGATTGCCGGGGCCGTTACATTTTTAGTGAGATAGATGGAATCTGAAATACGTTTGGGCGTCTTCCCGTTTCCGGTGTTTATGCTCTGGTTCAGCCGCTCCTGTACGGTCGCGGCCAGAGCGGGCGCGGGTTCCAGGCCGTTATAAAACACCTGTGCGCCATGGGTCTTGGGCGAACCGGGCAGACTGTTCTGATGGATGCTGACGAGGACCGCATCCTCCAGTCCGTTCACCAAAGCCACCCGGTTTTTAAGATCGGACACTTTTTTCTGGTGAAGCGTCTCCGCCCCGTCGGAATAGATGGAAACATCCTCAGTCCGGGTCATCACCGTTACCTGCCCCAAAAACCGAAGTAGATCGTTCAGCCGCTGGGCGATCTGCAAATTCAGCCCGCTCTCTACCGTGCCGTCCGCGGCCACAGCGCCGCCGTCCTCCCCGCCGTGACCGGGGTCCACCACCACGATGGGGCTCGGTTCCCCGCCGGTCAGAGATGAGAACGTGGTAATACTCCCACTTCCCTGCCATAAGATCAATGCCATTCCGGCCACCGCTGCCAGCAGCAGCGCGGAAAGGCCCAGATGGGTCTTGCGTATCAGAACGACCATGGCCGTCACCTCCCGTGAAGGATATGTAAGACGGCTTTTCCAATATACCCGCGCACAGCGCGGCGATTGCTGTTCTTATTATAACACCGTTTTGTTCAGTCCCGCAAGACGTACCTGCGCAGATTCTCCGGCATACAATGGCATAGGCGCACGACGCCGTGCGCTACCAATGCAAAGGAAGGAGTCTATTTGCAGATGGAGAAACCTGAAATGAATTCCTGCGGCCAGAACGCCGGGAGTCTTCCCGGTCCGTGCGCGCCGCTGGCTTTTCCCTATGTCCCTATGCAAGAGCAGGATCCACCCCGCTATGACAATGCAATGGCGCTCCAGACCGGGACGCTGTTTCCGGGGCTGAACCTGCCCTTTAAGGCGGCGATGACCGACAAACTGAAGACCGGCAACACCGCGCTGGCAGAGCTGATGGCACTGGATTTTGCTGTTGATGAGCTGGGCCTTTATCTCACCACTCATCCGAAGGATCAGGAGGTTTTGAATCTTTACTGGTCCTATATCAAGCTTTTGAATGAAGGCCGGGAGAAGTACCAAAAGATGTACGGCCCTCTGTTTCAAACCGACATCACCGAAAAAGATGGCTATACCTGGCTGAACGACCCGTGGCCCTGGGATGAAGGAGGGAACAGCTGATGTTTGTCTATGAAAAAAAGCTGCAATATCCCGTCAATATTAAAACGACCAATCCAAAACTGGCGGCACTTATCATCAGTCAATACGGTGGGCCATATATCAATAAACGATAAAAAAATCAGGCAGGGTTTGTATCTGCGTCAATAGTACGAATAACTTCAAATATCTTGCGATAATTCTCAAAATCAAATTCAGCAAGACAGAACAGGGGGAGTAGCCGCCGCTCTCCCCTTACCAAGTATTAGGGCGACACCGCACAGAAGAAACGTGTGCGGTGTCGCCCCAGATTAAAACGTTAAATGAAATAGTGAATGTAAAAGCGCCGAATTGAGCGTAAAAAGATGCCTAAATTGGCACATTCCACGGATTTTTCGCATTTGCAGAAGTGAACATCGCCCCATCAAGTGAAAATATGTCGGTCACTTTCCGCTTTTTAACACGAACTGTTTCAGTTTTCCGTCTTGTGTTTTAGTAACTTTGAATTCAGATTAACATTGTCTGCCGACAGCAAGTGAAGATCCAGCGCCTACATGAGCTTTTCAAATTTTCTTTATATGAGATTTTTGCCACGTAGCTTTGAGCATGTTTTTAAAATTGGGCCTTCCCCTTTTCAATCTACACCTTAGATTGAAATATTTGAGAGCTTGCTATATACTCATAAACATATTGGCCTCTTAAAATTCGCAGAGCGCCTTCCGCTGATGCAAAAAAATCCAGGGATACTTTCATTTTTTGGAGAAGCCCTGAAACCTTTTTGAGTTTTGAATAGTTTTGCAATTAGACAGGTTCATCTGTCAGCAATCGGCCGGCAGGGTTCTTCCCACCAGCCAAACGCAACACTTCCGTTAATTTTGTCGCTGCTTTTCTCAGGTGGGATGCAGTTTATCAAAAAGCTACCGCCAGGAGGGCAGATAAACTTTCCGTCTTCCTCAGCCACAATCGTTGTATCGGCCGGGCAGCGGCGTCCATAAATGGGTTTGCCGCCTAAAGGTTCCGTATCAACGTTTTCCGCATATAAAAACTGAACTTTTGGTTTTGGGAGCGGGCATAACGCCGTATTGGACGGATTTTGCATATCTGACAGCTTTGCCGTACCGGAAGTTGTCGCGTTCAGCCAGACCTGAACAGAAAATGGAATTTCACTTAAATTCGTAACAGTAAAGACATTGACATAAAGTAAAACGCCGGAATTCGTGGGGTTAAAAAGTCCTGCCCATGCATATTTTCCCCTGCCGAATTCTTCAAGGCTGCCACCGACGAAGTACTTGCCCTGAGTAGATTTATACAGGGACATTGCACACGACGGCTCACAGTATGAACTACTCAAAATAATTTTCTCCTTTTTTTGGCAGAGCTGCCATATTACATCATAATATTAACCCCACTTGGAAAAGGTTCTCCTATTATCGATGACAAGCCCTAACGTCAGGAGCCGATATTTATTAACCAATAGACAAGAAGAATAAAAATGCCATACATTCAATTGTCAAATTTCAATTCATCAGAAATAAAAATTATGAGATGTGCATTACGCATGTTTCACCAAAAATAAAGGCATTTATCAAATCCATCGTAGTTAAAGAATTTAAAGGAATTGATTACTTACCTTCTTCTATTCGGAGCTTAGAAGGTTCCAAATGTTTATGAAATGGCCAAGCTTTGAAGCCGACTTACTTTGTGAGGTAAATGTATTGAGTAAAAATTGTATCAGAATTGTCCTTAAGATCATCGGGCTTTTATTTGTATTGCAGCTACTGCGTATGGGAATAAAAAGCGTTTGCTTTATTTTTGCCGAGAGAACCGATTTCACCGATAGGGTTGCTTCGCTGATTGCAATGGTACTGCTTACGGCGCTTATTTTACTTACTGCTCGGCTAAAAAAAATAAAGCATACGGTTTTTCCGAAGCATTTTGGCAGCGGATATATTGTCTTTACTATGATCGCTGCTTCCCTGCTGATCTCAACACCGGTATTGGCAAAAGACAGCAGCGCCGTCTCAATTGTCCTGATGGTTTATTCTGCAATTGTTGTGCCGGTATTTGAAGAGCTAATATTTCGAGAATTTGTGTGGAATAAACTAAACACGGTTTTCAAAAAAGAGTGGAACACCTATATCGTCGCAACGCTGCTGTTTGCTGTTTGGCACCTTGGATATGTGGATGCGATTGCTTTTCGTGTGGAAACAGGGCTGATAAACGCAATGGTATGGAAGGTAATCACAGGATTCTGTTTTGGTGTTGTTTTGGGAGCGCTGCGCTTCAAGACTAAAAACAGTTATTCAACTATGCTCCTGCACGGAATACTTAACATCTTCGGTAGGTAAAGTTGTACATATAATTTATTCTGCGAAACTGCGAGTTTGGCAGTATAGAAAAGTAAACTGATATTTTTTAATATGTTAAGGAGTTAATAGAAATGAAAAATACGAATACTTGTCCTAAATGTCATTCCAATGAGATAGTCAGAATTCCCAGCTTTGTTGGTGCAAGTGGAAACAATATTAAGGCAGGGATTACGGTTTTCAGTTCAGTAACTGTAACAAGGTACTTATGTACTTCCTGCGGATATACGGAAGAATGGATTGATGATCCAGCGGATGTTGAAACATTAAAAAAGTACTATTCATGGAAAAATAATTGAGCATACATGTTCATTTTTCTTTCCTTGCGAGTCTTGCGTAATGTTTTAAGCCTCAGCGTGACTTTTTTCACAGCTGTATTGATAAAAAACTACCCACAAGGCGGAAGCGGCAATACAAATGGGCCGAAATAATATGCAGCGTTTGTAAAGGAGATATGAAATGCCAGCAAGATCAGCTCGCATACTTTTTCTCAGCATCATCGGAATTATCTTTGGATTGCTGGCATGGCCTCGTGCCATTATGATTGACCAGACAATAGAAATTACGGAATACTCCCTGACTGATTCAAATTATGCAGTACCGCATACGGTTACAATCAAGGGTACATACAAAGACAGCCAAATGCTGGATGACAGCTATGAGGGGACTTTCTCAATAAGCGGCATTCCACCTACAGAGAATACCGTAGCAGTAATCAATAAAATGTCGCTCCAAGGCACAAACATGATTGAATATTTAAATATTCAGACGCAGCATTTTTCGAACAGTGAAGTTTGTGATTTACGCTGTAAACAAGGCTTTTCTTCCTGTGGCCTTCTTCTTATGGATTTGGAATATCGTTCTAACTCGATTATTGGTACTTGGCCCGGAGAAAAGAGCCGCTTTATTATATGGCCCGCAGATAACCGCACAGAGGCGCTTGCAATGTTCGACTCAATGTATCCTGGCCTGATAAATTTATCCAACAGTCTCAGCAATGAGGCTAATTCTTAATTTAGTATATGTGCATACTAAACAAGCAGAGGGTTAAGTCTTATGATTCGAACAGATTGTAGATATACGATACATATGAGTTTCGTATTGCAGTCCTCAACAATCATTTGCCTGTAGAATCTGGTAGACGTTTAGGAGCTTAAACAATGTATTATGGAGTATTCAACTTTGTGATCTACATAGTAACCTTGCTGATAACGCTTGTGCTCATAAAAGATAATAATGCGTGTATTTATATTGTTCGGTTTTCCAAAAAGCATATTCTTCAGCAAGTTTTCACCGGACTCGCCTTAGCCTTCATGTTAATATTTCCTCTGGCAATTATTAATATTGTGTTGTTTCATTCTTTTTCGGCTTTTCAATTTCTGAAACTCGCTATTTGCGCCAGGATTAACTTTTTCACCTTCCAGCTTCTCGTTGCAGTAACAGAAGAATTCCTTTTTCGCGGATATCTACTATGTATTTTTACAAGGATGACCAAATCATCTACGGGAGCTATTCTGTGTACAGCTGCACTGTTTGCAGGTATTCACTTTGTGTTCAATCAAGATCTCGTCCAATTTGTCATTGCGCTAATCGTTGGGTTTCTTTTTGCCTTTATATTCGTTAAAAATACAAACTGCTCAATCTATTCGTTGATTCTCGCACACCTATTATATGATCTTGCAATAAGCAATGTATATTAGCACGGGGGATAAGGAGGAATTATATATGCAATATGGACCAAATCCTAATGCAATTTATCCTAACGAGAAAATCAAAAGCGTATGCTATATAAAAAACGTGATAACGCGCCCGAACATTATTGTTGGAGACTACACCTATTATGATGATCTAAATGGTGCTAAAAGGTTTGAAGAGCATGTCACACATCATTATGAATTTATCGGAGATAAGTTGATTATTGGAAGATTCTGCGCCATAGCAAGGGGCATTGAATTCGTAATGAACGGTGCAAACCATCGGATGTGCAGTGTCACCACGTATCCATTTAACATTATGGCTCATGGCTGGGAAAAATCGACTCCAGCGTTGGCTGAGCTACGGCTTAAAGGTGATACTGTAATCGGCAACGACGTATGGATTGGTCAGAATGTCACGGTAATGCCGGGTGTGCATATAGGAGACGGGGCAATTATTGCCGCCAATTCTGTTGTAGTAAAGGATATTCCCCCATATTGTATTGCAGGTGGAAATCCTTGCAAAACAATCAAAAAAAGATTTGATGACAAACTCATTGATTATCTCCTCGCAATTAAATGGTGGAATTGGTCTGCTCGCAAAATATTTGATAACCTTGAAATCCTGTGTAGTGGTGATCTTGCAAAAGTCAAAGAAATCAAATAGTTATTTGAGCAAGCCCCGACATTTGGCGATCTTTGTTCCGTCCTACCATGTTTACAGCGCAACTATGTTTAAACGAGCATTAAAAAGTTCAATTTTAGGCAGATGATAATTTTGAAGAAACCTTTTAAAAAATATCTGGTTGGGTCAATCGCATTATTTCTGGTATTACCCGTTATATGTGACGTGCTGACATTCTATACAAAAATCGCAGACCATGCAGTATCATTCAGTTTCGTCTCCTCTTTAGGAATATTCTCGCTTGCAGCCGGGGCTACCATTTTAATTATTGTATCTGCAAGATATGATATTAAAAAGAGCTTTTGGGTTGCAATTCCGTTCTTAATCTACGAGGCGTTAATTATTATTTACTCCATTATCATCAATCAGGAGCCAATAACGGCAGCAAGTTTTACCCTCATGATACTCTTGCCGGTTATAAGCCCGTTGACCATTATACTTGTTGCAAAGCTTTTGATAAAACTATTTAAAAATGAAATGCTGCTTGTTTTGACGGTTGTAGCAGCATTGTTTTTTATAAATATAGTTTATAGATATTTTTATATTGCAATGACAAATTACAGCTATGGTACTCATCTTACTTTTAGCTTAAATTCTTTCAAATTACCATTGATTCATTCGGCGGATATGTTGGCTTCTTATTTTTTGCTTATGCTGATTGCTAAAAGGCATCAAGTGAAGGAATGGATCCTTCACGTTTTTGCTCGCTGTAAATAAGATGCGGATGTATTTCAGATTCTTTATAAATCATCCAGGCTATAGGAGTATGCAATGAAGATTAAGAAGATACTTTCCAAGTATTATGCAGCAGCTTTTCCGGCAATAATTGCCGGAGTGTCTTTTGCTGCATTTTTGGTGATCTACTGGTTTCTGACACAAAGAGTGATTCACCCACATTATTATCTGGGGCTTTTATTTGCTGTTCCTTCTTTATATTTTGCTGCAATTGCATACTGGAGCAAAAGACGTATACAAAAAGAGTCCTATTCCATGCTTACAAGTACTTCGGCCATTATTTTTGGGTTTGCGTTTGGCCTGCTGATGTTAATTGCATTTCCCTGTGTGATGATTCACGACGGAGTTTCAGATGTAACAGATGTTGAAAGTTACGAACGAGTCATAAAACTGTCCTGCTTTCAACATGACCTTATTGCCGACTTTCCCGATAAACTCCCAGAGGATGCAGAGGATGCGAAGCTCTATTATTCGCCGTTTGCCATAGGTCAGGGCGGCCAGGAAATCGCCGTGGGGTTCCGGGCAAGCACTGACACGATCGACGGATATCTAAGAAGATTTTCGCAAGAGGCCAGCTGGGTTGGGACAGAGAGCGACGCGGAGGCTACTCAGCATGGCGTATTTTCCGGAACTTTTTCCTATTTGGACGGTTCAGCTTCAGGATTATCAGAGGACTTCAAGGTCTATGTGATTTCAGGTAAGCCGTATAGAAATGGAGACTGGAACCACGGAGAAAACAGTCTCGTTGCCATCAGCCAGGAGAAAAATAAAATCTTATTTTGGGCAAGCAACTGGTGATGTTACAGTTGCACAGATAAACAGAAGCTTTATCAGGATGGTTAATAGCTGGTTTATCAATTTCCCACCGTATCTTTTTTTAATGAATAACACCGTCTAATTACCGTCTAATTACCCGCATCCATGATTGCATGATTTTTAAATCTTTTCAAATCTTATTAACTTTTCCAAAATTCTGACGAAAAATATATTAGAATATGGCAAACCTGATAAATTGTGGAAGATTTATCAGCGCACCAATAGAATGAGGAGATTTGACAGGATGAAAAGTATTGCGGCAAAGATCATTACCTGCATTGGCGGGATTGTACTGGTGGCTATGGTGATCGTCTGTGTAGTCACATCGACTATGGCATCAAGGGATATGCGCCAAAGTGAAGACAAGATTGTACAGTTGTCCAACCAAACAAGCGTCTCCAATGTGTCCAATTACTTATTAAAATATCTAACCATTGCCCAGCAGATGGCGCTTGACCAAAATGTAGTTGATTTGATTCAATCCGGCTCAACTGAGGAAAATATGAAGGATTCCCCCTATTACAACGGCGTTTTTACCATGCTTTCCAATTTGATGCAAAATGACTCGGAAAATATCATGTCCGCCTATATCGCCAGCGTCGATACAGACATGGCATTCGACGGTGAGGAATGGTTTCCCGAGAATTTTGATCTGAAAAGCCGCAGCTACTGGTTTTCGGAGCAGTCCGACATCGACAACGGCTATATTGTCACCGAGCCGTACGTGGACATGCAAACCGGGAATATTGTCACGACGGTCTCCGTGCCGGTCCGCAGTTCGTCGGGTGGCATTATCGGTGTTACGGCCATAGATATCCAGATTACCACGATCTGCGACATGGTGATTCATACGGAAACCTCGTTCAGCACGGGTTCCCAGATGCTGATTTCCAGAGCCGGAGTGGTTCTTGCGCATCAAAATCAGGACCTACTGATGAATAACCTCGATTCCGCGGGGTACTCGCAGGAGATACTCGATGAGCTCTCCTCCCCTACCGGAAATGTGTTCCAATACAGCGACAACGGGGAGAATGCCTTTGCGGTCATCGGACAGGAATCGCTGAGCAAATTTTTGATTGTCACCTCCGTTCCGCAAAAGGAATATCAGGAGGCAGCCTCCCGGCTGGTTCTGGTGAATGCAACGACCTATCTGATCGCAATCGTTATCATTATTCTTATTATCCTGCTGATCACCAAGAGTATCTCCAAGCCTCTAAAACGTTTGACAGCCATCACCGACGATTTGGCCGCCGGCCATCTGGACGTCAGTATTGACGTGCATTCCAAAGACGAGGTTGGCCGGTTGGCTGCGTCCATGCAGTCTCTGGTCACCCGATTGCGGGAGTATATCGCCTATATCAGCGAGACGTCCGAGATTCTGGATCAGATAGGACACGGGAATCTCGATCTGAAATTTCAAAATTCCTATGAAGGCGATTTTGCCGTCATCAAAAACGCACTTCTGAAAACTTCCTCCCTGCTCAATAAAATGATGACGGAGCTTCACAACGTTTCCAACAAGGTCTCCTCCACCGCCCTGCAGGTATCGAACGGTTCACAGACGCTGGCGCAGGGAGCTTCAGAGCAGGCGTCCTCTATTGAAGAATTGTCCGCCATGGTCACCACGGTCGCTTCCGGCATTACTGAAAACGCCACCAATGCCACGCAGGCCAGCAGTCTTTCCAAAGAGGCTGAAAATAGTCTGACTGAGAGCAATCAGCATATGAAGGAAATGGCGGATTCCATGGAGCATATCAACGCCGCCTCCTCCGAAATTCAGAATATCATCAAGGTGATTGACAGCATCGCATTTCAGACCAATCTGCTGGCACTGAACGCCGCAGTGGAAGCCGCCCGGGCTGGCGAGGCAGGCAAGGGCTTTGCCGTCGTGGCCGACGAGGTTCGTAATCTGGCACAGCAGAGCACCGAGGCCGCCAAGAGTACGGCAGAGCTGATTGAAACTGCCGTCGCAGCGGTTAAGGAAGGTACTGAGATTTCCGCCGCAACCGCAAAGTCCATGGAAGAAGCCTCCCGTCAGGCCGCCGCGGCCATGAAAATGATGCAGGCCATTTCGGAGGAAACTGAAAAGCAGTCGGTGTCTGTCGAGCAGATTCGAGTTGGCATCGATCAGATCTCCACGGTGGTCCAGGTCAATGCGGCCACCGCCGAGGAGAGTGCGGCATCCAGCCATGAACTGTCCAATTACGCAGAACATCAGTTGGAGCTAATCAGCGTTTTCCACCTGTCCGGAGAATCACCCGCTGAAATCCACGATGGACCCTCCAGTGTTTCTGATGAACTCGCTGTGGTCCCCAATAGATGCGATAACATACCCGATAAACCCGTTGAGGTTCCCCATGAATTTCCAAAAAATTCTTTAGAAGAACCTGCTAAAAATAACGCGAACAAGGTTTTCACAGGAAAATATTAATCGCTTCCTGACTGCTTTCAGGCGGAGGGAAAAGCCCACTAAGCTTTCCCTCCGCCTGGTACAAACCATCAAAATACGGTAATCCTTGGTCATTGCTCTCGGCAGTTAGAAAGAAAAAAGTCCTCGAAACTCAACGGTTTCAAGGACTTTTTCTTGGTACGCCTGGCTGGATTCGAACCAGTGGCCTTTAGAGTCGGAGTCTAACGCTCTATCCAACTGAGCTACAGGCGCAGATATATAAATTTGATAATATACTGAACAGCAAAAATTAGTATAGCAGGAAACCTCCAAAAAGTAAACCCCTATGGAAGAAATAATTTTTTATAAAAAAATTTGACACTGTTCTGTTTTTGGTCTAAACTAAGATTTGAGAAATATTTAACAAGTGCTTTTGAAGGAGGAAATCCCCTTGAAAAAAGAAAATATATCCGATGCCGTGATTCGACGTCTTCCCCGATATTATCGCCAACTGAACAGCTTATACAGCAGTGGAGTTGTGCGTATCTCGTCCCATTTGCTCGGTCAGGAAATGAAAATCACGGCTTCTCAGATCCGGCAGGATTTTAGTTGCTTCGGAGAGTTTGGCCAACAGGGCTACGGTTATAATGTTGAAGAACTGCGCACGGAGATCGGCCATATTCTCGGCGTGGACAAGAACCACCATCTTATTATGATCGGCGCCGGCAATTTGGGCCATGCCCTTTTGCAGAACTTTCCCTTTTTGCAGACCGGCTTTACCGTAGATGCCGCCTTTGACGTATCCACCGCCGTTGTGGGAAAGATCATCAACGGCGTCCCTATTCGCTTCATGGACGAGTTGGACGATTTTCTCGGCACCCACGCGGTGGATGTGGTGTCGCTGACCATCCCCCAACATGTGGCGCAGGAAGTGGCCGATCACCTGATCGCGCTGGGCGTCCGTGGTTTTTGGAATTTTACCAACATTGAATTGTCCAGTTCGGACCCAACGGTCCAGTTTGAAAATATCCATTTTGCGGACAGCCTTCTGACGCTGAGCTACCGCATTGCAAATCGCTGAGTTCTTTTCTTTCAGACGCATGAAAGGAGTCCCTATGAAACAACGGGCGCTGCTTCCCGTGCTCTTTTTGCTGCTGTCCGGCGTGTGCATCTATTATGCCGCTGCGACGGGCGGAAGTTCCGATGATCCGCTGATTTCTCTGTCCTATTTAAACGGTACTTTTACGAATACGGTCCAACAGCGGATAGCCGCGCTGCGCTCCGGCGCATCTGCTTCCGCTGCCGTCAGCGCGGATGTCTGGACGGAAACCCGTCTGAAATCCGGCGACGTGCTCTCCGGCTCCACAGGTACCTGCGTGCTTCCTCTGGCGGGCGGGATGACCATTTCCTTTTCCTCCGGCACGGTAGTGGATGCCACTTCCGGTTCAGAGGTCCCCTCGGGTTCCGCCTTAGCCGTCCGGCACCGCTACTTGGTGGCAGAGGACACAGTGGCCGACTTCACAGTTTCCGGCAAGACCGCCGTGCTGGACTATCAGGGGCCGTACAGCCTGTCCTATTCCTCCGCCACAGACTACAACGCCGTAGCGGAAGCCCTGAAAACCATCCACCTGTTCCGTGGCAGTCTCACCGGGTACGGCAGTGGCTTTGATCTGGAGGTATCCCCCACCCGGTTACAGGCTCTCATCATGTTCATCCGTCTGCTGGGGGTTGAGGATGAGGCGCTGGCCTATACCGGTACCACTCCCTTCACCGACATCCAATCCGGGTCCGAACCGGCGCGGTATGTCGGCTACGCCTACAGCAAGGGCTATACCAACGGCTACACGAAGACCACCTTTCGCCCCAGTCAGAAAGTGAACGCTTATCAATATGTGGAATTCGTCCTGCGTGCCTTGGGATACAGCTCGACCGGAACCACAGATCTAACCGGGACGCTGGATCGGGCGGTAAGCTGCGGAGTCCTGACCGTCAGCGAAAAAACCGTGCTGGCTCGGGACTCGTTTTTACGAGCGGATCTGGTCTATGTCTCCTGGTATGCGCTGGATGCTCAGGTTTCCGGCGCGGGACAGACGTTGCGGCAGACGCTGCTCTCCAGGGGTATCTTCACGGAGAATGAAAATTCTTCCGCGGCAGGACTCATCTCCGGTTCCCGGATCCCGTAACACCTGCCCGGAGACCGCATACTATGGATTGAGACTGATGCACGGTCGGTCTACGATTTCATAGGAGGTCCCAATATGTGTGGTAACAACGGCTTTTTTGGCGGCGGCAGCTGCTGCTGGATCATTATCCTCATCATCTTGATCTGCTGCTGCTGTGGCAATGGTGGCTGGGGCGGCTGCGGCTGCGACAACAACTGCGGCTGTGGCAACAACTGCGGATGCAATCCGGCTCCCTGCTGCTGATTCCCGCGCGAATCCTTCATACGTTCCTCAAAGCCCCCGCACCCATGGTGCGGGGGCACATTTTTTCTTCTCTTCGCCTTGACAGGCCACCATTGCCGTGCTACGTTTATGAAAGATCAAAAATTTCCGTTGAAATCTCTCCGCCCCCGTGAATGGCCACCGGATACCACGCGCCTGATTCCGAAAATGCAGGAGGTATTCCCATGAGTATCAAATCCATTAAAAAGCGGGACGGCCGCATCGTCGCCTTCGATCCGCGCAAAATTTCCACCGCCATTTTGAAAGCGTTCGACGCCGCCTATCAGCCCAACATGGCGGAGACCGCAGAACGGCTGTCAACAAAGGTCGCCTCTATTTTGGAGGTGGAGGGCACGGAGCTCCCCGAGGTGGAACACGTTCAGGATCTGGTGGAACTTGTGCTGATGGAGGAAGACTACCCGGAAACCGCCAAGGCCTACATTCTCTACCGCAGTGAGCGGGCCCGCGCCCGGGCACTGGGGGAGCGGCTAAAAAAAATTTACGAGGACATTACATGGTCCCCTTCCAAAATCTCCGACCGAAAGCGGGAGAACGCCAATATCAACGGAGACACCGCCATGGGCAGCCTCTTAAAATACGGCAGTGAAAGTGCCAAAGCTTACTTCCAGGCCTATATCCTGAAGCCGGAGTTCGCCGCGGCCCACGCCGCAGGAGATATCCACATCCACGATCTGGACTTTTATACCTTCACCACCACCTGCACCCAGATCGACCTTCTCAAGCTGTTCCACGGCGGTTTTTCCGGCACTCTGGGCCGCCTGCGGGAGCCCAACGATATCGCCACCTACTCCGCCCTGGCCTGCATCGCGCTTCAATCCAACCAGAATGACCAGCACGGCGGTCAGTCCATCGCCAACTTCGACTATAGCATGGCGGAGGGCGTGGGTAAGACCTTTGTAAGGCACTACCGGGAAAATCTGGCCCGGGCGTTGGAGCTGGAGTTGGGTGACGAGAAAGCTGACAATTGGGTAAAGTCTTTGCCCTTAGAAACTGTAAAGGAAAATCATATTACACCGTCTCTGAAAGGTGACAGCGATTATCTGACAATGGAACGAGCGGCGCTGATGGCGCGGTACGGTATTTGTGAGGAACGGGCTGTCCTGTTCCAATCCTTCGCCCACCGCCGTGCGGAAGCGGAGACCGACCGGGCCACTTATCAGGCCATGGAGGCGCTGCTTCACAATCTGAACACGATGGAATCCCGTGCCGGTGCCCAGGTTCCCTTTTCCTCCCTGAATTACGGCATGGACACCTCGCCGGAGGGCCGGCTGGCAGTCAGAAATCTGCTGTTGGCCACGCAGGCGGGACTTGGCGATGGCGAGACGCCGATCTTCCCCATTCAGATTTTTCGGGTGAAGGAAGGAATCAACTTTAACCCAGGCGAACCCAATTACGACCTGTTCCAATTGGCCTGCCGCTGCTCCGCAAAGCGGTTGTTCCCCAACTTTGTATTCCAGGACGCGCCGTTCAACCTGCCCTATTACAAACCGGGACACCCTGAGACGGAGATAGCCACCATGGGCTGCCGGACGCGGGTCGTCTCCAATATCCACGACCCCAGTCGGGAAATCAACTGCCAGCGGGGCAACCTGAGCTTCACATCCATTAATCTGCCACGGCTGGCCATCGAGGCTCACGGCGATCTGGGCGCGTTTTACGCGGGGCTGGACCGGATGCTGGATTTGTGCGTAGCGCAGCTTCTGGAACGGTTTGAGATACAGGGCCGGCGTCTGGCCCGAAATTTTCCATTCCTGATGGGGCAAGGCATTTGGCTTGACAGCGATCTTTTGAAACCGGACGATGAGGTGCGAGAGGTTCTAAAGCACGGGACGCTGTCCATTGGCTTCATCGGCCTTGCCGAGGCGCTGGTTTCCCTCGTCGGGAAGCACCACGGGGAGAGTGTGAAAAGCCAGGCTCTGGGACTTGAAATCATCGGTCATATGCGTACGCGGACGGACGCGGAAGCGGAAAGGCGGAAGCTGAACTTCTCCCTGCTGGCCACCCCGGCGGAGGGACTGGCCGGTCGGTTCGTGGAGCTGGATCAGGAACGGTACGGCATTTTTCCGGGCGTCACCGACCGGGCGTATTACACCAACAGCTTCCATATTCCTGTCTACTTTCCCATCAGCGCATGGAAAAAAATCCGGCTGGAGGCCCCCTATCACGCTTTAACCAATGGCGGACACATCAGCTATGTGGAGCTGGACGGTGACCTGTCGCAAAATCCGCAGGCTTTTGAAAAGCTGATCCGCTACATGAAAGAATTGGGCATTGGATACGGCTCCATCAACCATGCGGTGGATCACGACCCGGTGTGCGGTTACACCGGCATCATTCAGGACCTCTGCCCCGGCTGCGGGCGAAAAGAGGCGGACGGCCCCGCATTTGAGCGCATTCGCCGCATTACGGGATATCTGGTGGGAACGCTGGACCGCTTCAATGATGCCAAACGCGTGGAGGAAGCCGACCGGGTAAAGCACGGGCTGGACGATGAAGGCTGAACCGGCCTTGCAGATTGCCAGGACCGTACAGGACTCCATCGTGGATGGTCCCGGCCTGCAGTTCACAGTTTTTCTACAAGGTTGCTCCCGCCCTGCCATGGCTGTCAAAATCCCCAGACTCACGACCCGACTGGTGGAAAAGCCGTTTCTGTCGAAGCACTGTTGACTGAGTTAGACGGGAATCCTCTTGTGGACGGGCTTTCGCTCTCCGGTGGAGAGCCCATGGAACAGCCGGAGGGCTGTGTCCTTTTGGCCCTCGCCGCTCACCGGCTGGGCCTGAATGTCTGGTGCTGGACCGGGTTTCTCTTTGAAGATCTACTCACCGGCACAGCGGAGCAGCGGGCGTTTTTGCAGGAAGTGGATGTGTTGGTGGACGGCCCGTTTCTTCTGGAACAGCGGACGCTGGCTCTCCCCTGGCGCGGAAGTCGGAACCAGCGGGTCATTGACGTAAAAAAGAGCCTTGATATAGGAGAGATTGTCCTTTGGGAGCAGGTGTAAAGTTGATTCCTTTACGCCCAATGAAAATTGAATTATTCATACATGAGCTTCGGCGCGCCGAAGCCGTTGCGAAAGGCCGAGCGGAGAGAAGAGTTCTCCGTCCGGCCTTTTCATCTTTTTTTACAAAGTTAAACTGTTGACTACAGCGGAAAACCGTCATAACTCTTTAACATGACGGAGAGCAAAAACTTTTAGATCCTCTTAATATCCGTCAAATTAAAAACCTCTCTTCCGCATATCGCCCATCCCCTGTCATTGCATCGGATGGTACCGTAGAGCACCGTTCTTTCAGTTTTTCAGGCTGTGGAGCGGAGCGGGAATGCGTCCGCCCCGGGCGATGAAATCCGCGCTGGATTCCGTATGGACGGGCATCACCGGCGCGCTTCCAAGCAATCCGCCCATCTCAATGGTGTCCCCCACCTTCTTACCGGGGGCAGGCAGGAGCCGCACGGCGGTGGTCTTGCAGTTCACCATGCCAATGGCCGCCTCGTCCGCGATAATGGCCGAGATTGTCTCTGCGCTGGTTTCGCCGGGAACGGCAATCATGTCGAGGCCCACAGAGCACACGCAGGTCATGGCCTCCAGCTTGTCGATGGTCAGCGTCCCGCACCGGGCGGCAGCAATCATGCCCTCATCCTCACTGACGGGAATAAACGCGCCGGAAAGTCCCCCAACAGACGAAGACGCCATGACGCCGCCTTTTTTCACCGCGTCGTTCAAAAGAGCCAGCGCCGCCGTGGTCCCGTGAGTACCGCAGGTCTCAAGGCCCATTTCCTCCAGTATGCGGGCGACAGAATCTCCAATGGCGGGAGTGGGTGCCAGACTCAGATCCACGATACCAAAGGGCGTGTCCAGGCGGCGGGACGCCTCCTGCGCCACCAGCTGGCCCATACGGGTCACGCGGAACGCGGTCTTTTTTACCGTCTCCGCCACCACATCGAAGGGCTGGCCCCGGACAGCCTTCAGCGCGCTGCAAACCACGCCGGGACCGGAGACACCCACGTTGATGACCCGCTCGGCCTCGCCTACACCGTGGAACGCGCCGGCCATAAAGGGGTTGTCCTCCACCGCGTTGCAGAACACCACCAGCTTCGCGCAGCCAAGGCCATCCTGCGCCGCGGTCTTCGCCGCAGTTTCCTTCACAATACGGCCCATCAGCGCCACTGCGTCCATGTTGATGCCCGCCCTTGTGGACCCCACGTTGACGGAGGAGCAAACGAACTCCGTGGCGGCCAGCGCCTCGGGGATGGATCGGATGAGTTTTTCATCCGCCTTGGTCATCCCCTTTTGCACCAGCGCGGAGTAGCCGCCGATGAAATTGACGCCGCAGGTCTTCGCAGCCCGGTCCATGGCCAGGGCGAAGGGCGTGTAGTCCTCCGTATCAGAGGCTCCCGCCACCAGAGCCATGGGGGTGACGGAAATCCGCTTATGAACAATTGGAATGCCAAATTCCCGCTCAATATCCTCTCCGGTTTTGACTAGATTTTCCGCATATTTTGTAATTTTATCATAAATTTTTTCACAGGCCCGTTTCGGGTGGGGATCACAGCAGTTCAAAAGTGAAATACCCATGGTGATCGTCCGGATATCCAGATGCTGCTGATCGATCATCTCAATCGTGGAGAGAATGTCCTTTTGATTCAGCATGCTCTCTCCCCCTCAAATACGGTGCATGGCATCGAAAATTTCTTCCCGCTGAATGCGGATAGAGATGTCCAGCTCTTTACCCAGAGCCTCCAGCTTCGTACCAAGCTCCCCGATGGACTCGCCGGACTTGCTTACATCCACCGCCATCACCATGGTAAATTTGCCCTGCAAAATGGTCTGGGTAATGTCCAGAATGTTGACGTTATTCTCCGCCAGAAGCGTACAGACACCGGCGATAATGCCAATCTTGTCCTCTCCAACCACCGTTACAATCGCATTCATAGTTTCTTCCTCCTCGGTTATTTCGCGCGGATATCCGCGTATCATTCATCTGTGGAAAAGGAAAGGGACGCCTTCCGGCGGCCCTTTGCTCTGTGTGTTTTCAGCATGGAATCGTCGCCATGGCCGCCACATCCGACGGGTCCAGAAAGGGTCCGATCATAGGCGGAAGGAACGTAAGCACAATATATAAAATTCCCATAGCCGCCGCCAGGACCAGCCAGACGGAGCGGTCGCCCTCTGCCAGAACGCCCCGCTGGGCAAGCGTCAGCGCAACGGCGGAGAGCACCACCCATATCAGCAAATACACACCCGGGCCCGGCTCCAGCGCGGACAGCGCCCAGAAGATCAGGACCGCCGTTACCGGTGCCACTGTCAGCCACGGCAGTCTGGCCAAAAACTTCCCGCCATCCCGCAGCGGAATGGCCGCAGCCAGTAGCAGCGGCCAATACACCAGCTTGCTGAGCTCCCACGGACTGGTAAACTGCGGCGTCAGCAGAGCACAAACCGGGTTGTGTGCCGAGGTGCGTAGCAACAGCAAAAAGAGTCCCGCAAGCAGGATGACCAAAAAACGGATGGAAAAATGCGTAAAGCGATTTTTCATTGGACGACTCACCTCCCTGCGACTCTATGCGCCGGAAGGCGGAAACAGAACCGGAAAAGCTCTCCGCCGGTCCGTTATCCGAAAAATCAGTTCTCGTCAAAGAATTTCGCGTGGATGGCACGGACCGCCCTGTCCACGTCGGCCTCGTCCAACAGGACGGAGACGCGGATTTCAGAGGTGTTAATCATCTGGATATTGATTCCCGCGTCGTACAGCGCCTCGAACATCTTGGCGGCTACACCGCAGTTGCTCATAAGGCCCATGCCCACGATGGAGACCTTGCCGATCCGCTCGTCGGTTGCGATGTGGTCGAATTTCAGCGCCTCCTTGTGCTCCTCCAGCAGCTCCACGGACTCGTTTACGTCTTTTTTATGGACCGTGAACGTGATATCCTTCGTCTCCCCGCGGCCAATGGACTGCAAGATTACGTCAACGTTGATGTTGCTCTTGCTCAGCAGGTCAAAAACCTGAAACGCCACGCCGGGATTGTGCTGCAGGCCCACCAGAGCAATGCGGGCGATGCTGGTGTCCTTCGCCACCCCCGCAATATTTGTCTTTTCCACTTTTATGACCTCCTTCACGGTCGTGCCGGGCTTATCTTCCAAGCTGGACACGACCTCCAAATTCACATGAAATTTTTTTGCCAGCTCCACGCTGCGGTTGTGGAGCACCTGGGCTCCCTGGCTGGCCAGCTCCAGCATCTCGTCATAGGTGATCTCGCTGAGTTTCCGGGCGTTGGGAACGATACGGGGATCGGTGGTATAAACACCGTCCACATCCGTGAAAATCTGGCACAGCTCGGCGTGGAACGACGCGGCCAGCGCTACGGCGCTGGTATCCGAACCGCCCCGGCCCAGTGTCGTGATATCCCCGCTGCGGTCGATGCCCTGAAAACCCGCCACAAGGACGATCCGGTGCTGGTCCAGTTCGGACAGGATACGCTCCGGTTCAATCCGTTTGATGCGGGCATCGCTGTACACGGATGAGGTCTGCACCCCCGCCTGCCATCCGGTCAAAGACACGCAGCGAAGGCCGCGCCGCTCCAGCTCCATGGCGCACAGAGAAATGGAAATCTGCTCACCCGTAGATAGTAGCATATCCATCTCCCGGCGGGAGGCATGGGGGTTGACCTCCTGTGCCCTGGCAATCAAATCGTCGGTGGTATCGCCCTGGGCGGACAGCACCACGATTACGTCGTTTCCGGCCTTGTAGGTCTTTTCGATGATACCGGCTACGTGGCGGATACGCTCGGTGTTCTTCACTGAACTGCCGCCAAATTTCTGCACAATCAAGCTCATTGATTTACCCTTCCTTATCTGGATATCTGGATTTGCGGTTCAATTTTCAGCCAAGGACCCGCAGGCAGGCTAGCACGTTCAAGCTTCTGGACTGCTCCAGCGCCTCCCGTCCGGTGATACGGTCCGTCAAAAAGCCGGTCTCGCCATCCTCGCTGAGGACCTCCACCTGTCCAAAGGCCATCGCAGCATCCGTCAGGCTGCCCTCGATGCGAAAATAGAAGCGGGTGGAGACCTCCATGGGGTCGATGAATCCATCAAAATCGGAGCTCCATCCAAGTTCCTCCTGCCGGGGATTGCGACGCAGACTCTCCAACACGTCGGATACGCAGGCCGAGGCCGTGGGCAGTTCACCCGCCCCCCTGCCGTAAAACATGACCTCGCCCACGGCATTGCCCTTGACTACCACGGCGTTGAACACATCCTCCACGTTGGCAAGCGGACGCTCCTCCGCCACCAGGTGGGGCGCTACATAGGCGGTCCGCCCTCCGCCGGGCATCCGAAGGCACCGGCCCAGCAGCTTGATGCGGTAACCCGCCCGCTGTGCCACCTTAACATCCCGGAGAGAGAGCTTTGTGATTCCCTCCATGGGAACGTCTTCGGGCCGCACCTGCGCGCCAAAGGCAAGATCCGCCAAAATGCAGATCTTGCGCCCCGCGTCGATACCCTGCACGTCGTCGGTAGGGTCCGCCTCTGCGTAGCCTTTGGCCTGCGCCTCCCGCAAAGCGTCGGAAAAGAAAGCGCCGGTACGGACCATGCGGGTAAGGATGTAATTGGTGGTACCGTTCAAAATTCCATAAATCTCATCTACGCGGTTGGCGCACAGGCACTCCGTCAGCGGGTGCAGCACCGGTATGCCACCGCCCACACTGGCCTCAAAGAGATAGTTTACGTTTTTCTTCCGGGCCAGCTTCAAAAGCTCACAGCCTTTTTCCGCCACCAGCTGTTTATTGGCGGTGACCACATGTTTCCCCGCCTCCAGCGCCCGCTTTGTATACTCATAGGCCGCATCCACACCGCCAATGGTCTCCACCACGACGCGGATCTCTTCATCCCGCTCGATGTGGCTGAAATTATCGATCATCAGCTGACGATAGGGGCCGTCCTTAAAATGGCGGACCAATATACACTTCACGGTCAGCGGCTCGCCCAGCTTTCGCTCGATCTGGCGGGCGTTTTCCGCCACCACCTTGGCAACGCCGGTCCCCACCGTGCCAAGCCCCAAGATTGCGATTTTACTCATGAGTTAATCCTTTCGCGTCTTTGCATTAACCGGCCAGAATCTCAAAACGGATCACACCATCGGCAACGGCAACCTGCTCCAGAAAACCCTCCAGCGTCATCTCCATGTCCGAGGTCTCCGCCGACACGGTGATCGCGGCGCAGCCGTTGGTGGGAATGCTCTGGTTGATCGTCAGGATGTTTGCTCCCGCGCTCGCAAAATCCGACAGCACACGACTCAACACGCCTGGGGAGTCCTTCAGCATCCCATAAAATGTGATGATGTGCTCCGCCTTCATATCGTTAAAGGGCTGTACGGAATCCTTGTACTTGTAGAACGCGCTGCGGCTGATCCCCGCCATCCGGGTAGCGGCCCCGACCGTGGTCGCTTCGCCGGTTTGCATCATGCGCTTGGCCTCCGCCACTTTGATAAAAATTTCCGGCAGAGCGTCCGCCGCCACGATGTAATACTTGATCTCTCTGCTCATTTCGTCCGCCTCCCATGGCCATTTGTCCTTGTATTTGGTTCAGTGTACCATAGAAATCGACCGGTTGCAATAAAAAAACATTAGAATTTTTCCGTCCGGTAGGAAATTTTTTCGGTAAAATGTCCATATAGGACGGTCTGCACTTAAAAGCGCCTCTTATTTAAGGCTCAACAGCGCTTTTAATGAGTCTGTACGCCGTAGAAACGCGAGGCGTTCCCGTTTGTTTTCCCGCCTTTCTCAGGCTGACAGAAAAAACCGCCGCACAGCCGTGCGGCGATTTTTATGGAATTATTCAGGTCCCGGTGTCCCAAACAGTATTCCACCAGTCCTCCGCACTGTCGCCGGAGGGGGTTGTCGGTTCCGAGGGAGTTGTGGGGTCAGTCGGTGTGGTGGTCTCCCCACCGGTCTTGCCATCCGTCCCGTTTTCCTTTCCGTTACCGGAATTGCCGGAGCCGCCGTAGCCGTCATTGGGATCGGTGGTAGGTTGGTCGGGGGTGGCGAGGCCGGTGTCTCCCCCCTCGTCGGAGGTATCCGTATCTCCCTCGCCGCTTCCCGTGTCGTCAGGCAGCGATGAGCCGTCTTTATGAACCGGACAGGGCGGGAGCTGAATGGTTCCGTCCTCCAGCACGGTCCGGAGAGAATTCACCAGATAGGCGTTGTCGTCCGCCACGATGTTCGGGCCGTAGTCCGTGCGGGTGTAGTCCAAAAGCCCCACCTGTTTTACGCTTGACGCGGGGCAGAACTCCGTGGCCAGGCACTTGCCTTCGGTACAGTAATCAAAGAGCTTATGAAGGTTGCAGTATTCCGTCGGCGCGGTGCCGACGGTGACTTCCACCGTCCGGACGCGGCTACCTCGCAGGTCGGCGGCGCAGGCATCCGTCGCCAGAAGACCGCTGTCGGCGCAGACTTCAACAGTGGTGAGGCCGCTGGTGGGCTTTGAGAAAGACTTATTCTCCTGCTCGTCCGCAATTTTCTGCATCACCTTGTGCCACATGGAAGCGGCAGGGTTGCCTGAATAACTGATACGTTCGTTATTGTCATAGCCACACCAGACCGCCGCGCAGCAATAAGGCGTATAGCCCACGAAATAGCGGTCAAAGTTATCGCTGGTGGTACCGGTCTTACCGGCGCAGGCCATGCCGGAGAGCTTATACCTGGAGGCAGTGCCGTTGCTCATAACGCCCTGCAGGAGCTGATTCATGAAATACGCGGTGGTCTCCTTCACGGCCACGTGCGTGTCCGTCTCGTTATCTAGAATCGTGTTGCCGTTGGCATCATCCACCTTTGTGTACAGTCGGGGCGAGTTGTATACGCCGTCGTTTGGGAACACCGCGAAGGCTGCGGCCATCTCCTCGGTAGAAACGCCGTTGGTCAAACCGCCCAAACCCAGGGATGCCGTATTGATATCGTCGGCCACCAGATCCAGATTCATCTTCTCCGTGGCAAAGGTGAAGGAGTTCTGAACGCCCAGCTTTTCAATGACCTGCACGGCCACAGTGTTGACGGAGTTTGCAACGCCTTTGGCAAGGGTTGTCCAACCCTTGTAGCCCTGGGGCGAATTCTTCGGCCACGGCTTATCGTACAGCAGCTTGACAGGGTAATCGTCAAAGGTGGACGCCATGGTGATAACCCCGGCGTCCAAGGCCGGGGAATAGACCGTAACAGGCTTGATGGCGGAGCCGCACTGGCGGTTACCGACGGCATAATTCCAGCCCAGATTCCGAACCTTCTTGCCCACCTCGCCCACCATGGCCACCACATTGCCGGTAGAGGGGTCCACGATGGTAATGCCGGACTGGAGCTTCTGGCCGCTGGAGGAAGTCACGTCCAGATTTGATCGGTCCTCATACACAGACTCGGCAATCTCCTGGATATGCGGGTCCACGGTGGAATAAATTGTGTATCCGCCGTTATTCAACTTGATGCGCGCCTCCTTGGACGAAATGCCAAGCTCCTTTGCAAGGTCGTTGGAGACATCCATAATCACCTGATCCACAAAGTGAGATCTGATGCCGGTGGTTGCTACTTCATTTTTCTCGGCATTGTCGGCGGCCACCAGTTCCTGGGCGGAGACGGAGCCGTCGGTAAACTGCAGCTCCTCATTCAGCGCCTTCTGATAGGTGTCCTCGTCAATATACCCCAGCTTCAGCATCTTGCTCAGGATGTTCCGCTGGCGGTCCTTATTCATCTCCCGCGCCGTCTTTTTTACGCCGGTATCCGAATTCGTGATGGTGACGGTGGACATGGGGCCGTACAGCGAGGGGTTATTGGTGATAGCAATGATGCTGGCGCACTCCGCCACCGACAACTCCGACACGTCCTTGCCGAAGTAATACTGCGCCGCGGTCTGGACGCCGTAGCAGGTCTGTCCCAGATAAATGGTGTTGAGATAGAGCTCCAGGATCTCCTCTTTGGAATACTTCTTTTCAAACTCCAGCGCCCGGAAAATCTCCCGAACCTTGCGGTTTACCGTGTTGTCGTCGTCTTTGGTCATATTTTTCAGAAGCTGCTGGGTGATGGTGGACCCGCCGTAGGTACTGCTGGTGTGCAGGAACAGGTTCGCCGTGGCTCCGGCGGTCCGCTTCCAGTCCACGCCGTGGTGCTTGAAAAAGCGCTGATCCTCGATAGACACCGCCGCCTGCCACATGGCGTCCGGGATCTGGTCATAATCCACCCAGATGCGGTTTTCGTCGCCGTAGATCATCTGGAGCTTTTCCCACTCGTTTGTCTCCTTGTTTTGGTACATGATGACGGAGCTGAGATTCATGGTGTAATCGTCGGCGTTCACATTCAGCGTCGGTGTCAGCGTTGTCTTCACGTAATACATGAAAATGCCGGCGATCATCGCGCTGGACAAAATGCCAATCAAAAGAAGAGTCCGAACCACAAACCAAATCGTACCTGTGGTATTTCTTCTGGTGCTCTGACGACGTCGGTGCTCATGAGGCTGCGGGGTTTGCTCGTGTCTGCCGTGCTGTTCCAATGCAGGGCACCTCCTTTTCCAAAATTTGGGGCATCATCATTTTGCTCCCAGGCCAAATGACTGCACATAATGCACCATAATATCTTTTATTTTACCATTCCTGTCAACACCCAAATTGTCGCATTTTCCTTTGAAAAAGTTCCCAAATTATACGAATATTTTGTAAATTTCAAAAATTTTTTGCTGCTTAATTTTAATTTTCCATCATTTCCAAGTCTGACACGCTTGCATTTTCCCGCCGGAGCGGTTACAATATACCCAATGAAGACAGCAAAGGAGGCGTTCCCATGAGCGAGGATCTCGGCCCCACATTTATCACGATCACGGATGAGAATGGTAACGATATTGAATTGGAATTCGTGGACGCACTGGAGCACAACGGCCAGAAATACATGGCTTTCTTCCCTGCCGAGACCGAGGACTCCGACGAGGAGGACCCGGACACCGGGCTGGTAATCTTGAAATCCGTTACGGAAAACGGAGAAGAAATGCTCTCCACGCTGGACTCTGACGAGGAACTGAATACAGTGTACGACCTGTTTATGGAAGCTCTGTTTGAAGACGAAGAGGACGAAAACTCCTGACAACTCTTCCAGATTGCAATCATCTTTATTTGAGACCCTGCGCGGTGCGTGATAGACCTTTTTTTAACCCACATTTCGTTATAAGGGATGCCGGATCAGTCCGTGGTTCGCAGGCCTCCCGGCTGCCGTTTGCGGCTGGAAGTTGGAAGCGATAAAGCGTGCTGGAGGCAACCCACCTGTCCGTAAAGGTGCAGGTTATAACGGGGTCTACACGGCCGGGCGGGGCCATTGTCTTGGCAAGTATCCTATTCCTCATTCACCCCCCTTCATCTGCAAATGCATAGTATTGGGGGGGTGCGGGCCGTGATGGAAAATAGGGAAATAAGGAAGTCCGGGCTGCTATGAGGCAGTCTCTTTTTTTCATATTTTACGCCCGGCCGCTTCGCAGTCGGGCGTTGTAAATATTGAAAGCAACTATGAGTAAAGTGAAATCCCTTTGTATTAGTTTTCTAACTAAGGCGAAGAATTTCTTTTTTCAATCTCTGAATAATGCGTTTTTCCAGGCGGGAGATATAGGACTGGGAAATACCGAGGTGGTCGGCCACCTCTTTTTGAGTGCGCTCCTTACCGCCGTTTAGCCCGAAACGCAACGTGATGATTTCCTTTTCCCGGGGAGAGAGGATTTTTAAAGCAGCAGACAAGAGACTTCGGTCCACGTCGTCCTCGATCGGGCGCATGACCACGTCCGCATCGGTACCCAGAACGTCGGAGAGGAGAAGCTCATTGCCATCCCAATCCGTATTTAACGGCTCGTCAAAGGAGACCTCGCCTTTACGGCCCGCGTTTTTGCGAAGGTACATTAAAATTTCGTTTTCGATACAACGGCTGGCGTAAGTCGCCAGCTTGATATTTTTATCGGGCTTATAGGTTTCCACCGCTTTGATTAAACCGATGGTGCCAATGGAAATCAGGTCTTCAATATTAATCTTGGTATTTTCAAAACGGCGGGCTATGTAAACCACAAGGCGAAGATTGTGCTCGATCAGCTCCTGACGTGCGTCGGTCTCGCCGATGCGCAGCAGTAGCTCTGCCTCCCGCTCGCGGGTCAGGGGCGGAGGCAGGGTGTCGCTTCCGCCGATATAGTGAACCGGTGTCCGGGGCAGCAAACCCAGACGGCGGAGCAAATTTAGAAGTTTTTCCAGCCAATGAGGCATGTTCTCGGTCCTCCCTTTCGTCTTTACCGTCGCGGTTTCTTATTCTTCAAGCTCGCCCCAGAGGGCGTCGCAGCCGTCTCCCACCGGGGTGGGTGACAGTGCCAGCAACAATCGTTCCCGTCTCTTCCCGTTGACGCTGGCCCAATCCAGACGGACTGCCAGCATAAGTCCGCTCTCCACCCCTACCGCGCTATATGGAAGCAGGCGAAACCTCGCCGCATCCAAGCCGGACGACGCCAGACGTTCCATGGTCTCAGAAGGGGCCCGTAGGGCGGACGGCGTCAGCAGTGAACCGAGCTCCGGCGGCCAGAGCGTCTTGAGTTTTTCCGCCGAGGCCACCAGCACCGGTCTCCCCGTAGCAGGGTCCCGGAGGGTATTGCCTGTGTCGCACAGGGCCGTCAGGGCCGCGCGGCAACCGCAAAAGGCCACCGTCACCGGAATCAGGTATCCCCTTGCCCCGCTGCGGCGGGCGCTGGCGCGGAATACCACCGTCAGCACCAGATACGCCGAGGCGGCGGAGATCAGCAGAATCTTTGCGTCCACATTTGTGTAGAAGACACCGTTTTCCACGGGTATCCCCCGCCCTGCGGCCAGCCCCAGCGCCAGCACACACCCGGCAAAGCCGCAGGACACAAGAAACAACAGCAGCGTCAACCGAAGAAACCGGGGCTCGCCGCCGTAAGCTGCCAAGGCCATCAAAACTCCCGCCGCCGCCTTCACCGGCGGCGTGGACAGCCACCCTAGCTCCGGTAGGAATACCGCCACGGCATAGGTTCCCCCCAGCAGCGCCGCCAAGAGGAATCGTAGCCTTTGAAGCCTGGCCCCCGCCAATTGGGCGGCGGCGTATACCAACAGATAATCCACCAACGCATTCAACACAAACACGCTGTCTATGTATACCACTGTCATTTCCGCCGCCTCCTTCTCCGGATTTTGACCGCAGTGACACCGCCGGCTTTCTTCGCCGGCCGCACAGGGTTGCGCAGCGCCGGTACCCTGCGTTTCCGTCAAAAAACGCCCTTTAAAGCACACGGCGGCACAGATGAACCTCACTTTTCGTTTTACTGAGCAGTCACCATTATAGGACAGCCGGTGCAAAAATCAGGTCGCAATCAAAGTGAAATTCAGACTTGATTGCATAAAAAAAGCAGGCGCATACCGTCGAATTGAATTTTTATACAGCAAAAGGGTACGGAACAATTTGTTCCGTACCCTTTTGCTGCATATTTCCGGCTCATTCAGGCATGAATGATTTACTTTCCGTCCTCTGCTTCCTCTTTCTCCAGCTCCCCGAGGAAACCGATCAGCAACGCCTCGTCCGCCGGATCGTCGGCAAACAACTCCAGACTGTCGCCGTTCTCCTCCAGCAGCCGCCCGATGGCGATATACTGGGACAGAGAGGACTTCAAATTAAACACGTCTCCCTGAAGAGATTTCAGATACACATCGCGTTTGCAGGTATCCAACACGCTGATAAATTTCTTTACGTCTTTAATGTTTCTCAGTTTCATAACGCCTGCCCTCTTTCCGTGACATTTTATCTGACTGTACCACAGTTTCTATCTCCGCGCAATGGGGAAATTTCAGAAAATGGCCCGCTGAAAAAGCATGGCTCCCGACAAAGGCCTCAGCCCTCTTCCGCGATCTTCCGGCCCATGAGAGTCCCCATGACCGAGGCCATCATTAATCCCCGGGTCCAGCCGGAGGAATCACCCAGACAGTGAAGCCCTCTGAGGCTGGTATTGAAGTCAGAATCCATTTTCACCCGGTTGGAATAAAATTTCAGTTCCGGGGAGTACAACAGCGTCTCCGTGGAGGCAAAACCGGGAACCACATGGTCCATGGCCTGAATGAAGCCGATAATGTTCACCATGGAGCGATAGGGCATGGCGGCGGTAATATCCCCCGCCACGGCATCCGGCAAAGTGGGACGGATGTTGGACTGGGCCAGTTCTTTCTGCCATGTCCGCTTGCCGTCCAGAATATCTCCGAAGCGCTGGACCAGAATATGTCCGTCTCCCAGCATATTGGTCAGCTCGCCCACCTTCTGCGCATAGGCGATGGGCTGATTGAAGGGAACGCTGAAATTATGGGAGCAAAGAATTGCCAGATTCGTGTTATCCGTCTTCAGATCCTTATAGCTGTGGCCGTTGACCACCGCCAGATTCTTGTCATAGTTCTCCTGTGAGACGAAGCCTCCGGGGTTCTGGCAGAAGGTCCGAACCTTATTCTTGAACGGACGGGGATAGCCAATCAGCTTGGACTCATACAGCACCCGATTCACCATTTCCATGACCTCGTTGCGGACCTCCACCCGGACACCGATGTCCACCGTGCCGGGTGCGTGGGCGATGTTGTGTTCGGCGCAGAGCTTTTCCAACCAGTCCGCACCGCGGCGGCCTGTGGCCACTACGGTATGCTTCGCATAGATCTCCTGTTCGATCTTTCCATCGGAAATGGAGACGCCCCTGCATAAGTCGTTTTCCAGAAGGATGTTGGAGCACTCATAGCCAAATAAAATCTCTACGCCCTGCTCCAGCAAATATTTTTCGATGGCGAGATACAAACTCTGCGCCTTCTCCGTACCCAGATGGCGGATGGGGCAGTCCACCAGCTTCAGACCGGCCTGAATGGCGTGTTTGCGGATCTCCTTGCGCTCGGTATCGTTTCCTAGGCCCTCGATATGATCGTCGGCGCCGAAGTCCAGATAGATCTGATCGGCATAGTTGATGGTCTCCTGGGCCAGATTCTCCCCAATCAGGGTCGGAAGATCACCGCCCACCTCACAGGAAAGGGAAAGCTTTCCGTCGGAAAAAGCCCCCGCGCCGGAAAAACCGGTGGTAATATGGCAGTAGGGCTTGCAGTTCATGCAGTGTCCCGTTTTGTCCTTGGGGCAGTGGCGCTTTTCCACACTCTGCCCCTTCTCCACCATAACAATCTTCTGCTTGCTGCCCTTCTTCAGCATTTCCAGCGCGGTAAAAATACCGGCGGGACCTGCGCCTACAATTACAACATCTGCATTCATTATCTTTCTCCTTATTTGTCAGGGTCCTGTTATCTGGCGGACAACTCCACGGCATGCCGCACCAGCGACAGCGACGGCACCGGATGGGGCAGCTTCATCTGAAATACGGTCTGTGGCGTTTTGATCTCTGTAACTACCCCGCCGTCCGGCTTCCGCAGCTCCGGAACGGTCATGGGAAAGGGGCGGCAATCCGGCCCGACAACCTCCACTTCCTCCCCGGTGTACATCTTGTTTCGCAGAGACAGTGTGGCGTTTCCATTTTTGTCGCAATTCATGACAAGTGCTTCCACTTGCCATCTTCTGATGTAGCGGGAATCTTCCAGATACTGTCCCGGCTGACCGTAAAAAAAGCCGGTGGAATAGCGGCGGTGACTGACGTGCTCCACCTCGTCCCGCCACAAGGGGTCAAGCGGTTTTCCGGCCCCCGCGGCGTCCAGGCAGTGGCGGTAAGCTCCCGTGACGATCGCCGCATAATAAGCGGACTTTGCTCGCCCCTCGATCTTCAGGCTGCTGATCCCGGCACTGCACAGCTCATCCAGATGGTCAATCATACACATATCCCGGGAGTTCATGATATACGTACCCTTTTCGTCCTCGAATACCGGAAAGTACTCGCCGGGACGCTTTTCTTCCATCAGAGCATACTGATACCGGCAGGGCTGGGCACAGGCGCCCCGGTTGGAGTCCCGCCCGGTCATGTAGTTGCTCAGAAGGCAGCGGCCCGAATAACTGACGCACATGGCCCCATGGACAAAGCACTCGATTTCAAGGGACGACGGGGTTTTGGCCCGAATCTCCCGGATTTCGTCCAGACTCAGTTCCCGGGCCAGAATTACCCGCCGAGCCCCCTGATCGTGCCAGGCCCGGGCGCACTCGTAGTTGGCAATACTGGCCTGGGTGGAGATGTGGCGCTGGCAGCGGGGCGCGTATTTTCCCGCCAGAGTAAAAACTCCTAAATCCGCCACGATCAGCGCGTCCACCCCGGCGCTCTGGAGCTTTTCCAGATGCGCCGGAAGGTGGGCGGCCTCATCGTTTCGGGGCATGGTGTTTACCGTGCAGTGGATCTTGACGCCGCGGCTGTGGGCGTATTCCACCGCCTTGGGCAGTTCCTCGTCGGAGAAGTTCCCGGCAAAGGAGCGCATCCCAAAGCTGGTCCCCGCCAGATATACTGCATCCGCACCGTAGGCCACCGCCATTTTTAGCCGCTCCATGTCTCCCGCGGGGCAAAGCAGCTCCGGCAGCTTAGTTTCCAGCATACTGGTCACTGTTGATAAAGTTGTTGTGCTCCTGAAGCGTAGCGGAGAAGTGGTGGGTTCCGTCCTTACAAAGAGCATAGAAATAATAGTCTGTGGACTCGGGTTCCAGCGCCGCCTCCAGGGAAGTGAGGCCCGGGTTGGCAATGGGCGTGGGAGGCAGACCCGCATACTTATAAAGATTGTACTTGGAATCCACCTTTTTGTCATCATTGGTGATGGCGCCCTCGTGGTCCGGCAGAGCATACAGCAAGGATGCGTCCACCTGCAACATCCCATAGGTGCCATGGCTCCCGGTGTCCGCCATCCGGTTATAGATGACGGAGGCAATGGCCTTCTGATCGCTGCCTGCCGTCTCCTTCTCGATCAGAGACGCAATCGTAACGATTTCCTTCAGGCTGTGTCCGGACGTCTCCACCTGAGCCATCATATCGTCGTCCATCTTCGTTGTGAAGTTGGCAATCAGGCGGCGCAGGGCGCTTTCGGGCTTCTCGTTCACATAAAAATCATAGGTGTCCGGGAACAGATAGCCCTCCAAACGGGAGATGTCTTCGGAGGAGTTGTCGATAAAGTCATAGTTGAACGTGGCAGTCTGGGCCGCCTGGGTCAGGTTTGCCTCGGTATTGACGCCGTTTTTGGCCAGAAGGGCAATAATCTGCCGGACGGTATAGCCTTCCGGAATCGTCACGCGGACCGTATCCGTGTTCATGCCGCCGGAGGAGTTGTGCATCGCGTTAATCAGCGCCATATAGTCCATCTCGCTGTTCAGCTCATAACTTCCGATACCGATCTTGTCGTTGGCATCGGCAAGGCCCCCGAAAAATCTGAAAAACCACTTGTATTGGATCAGCCCCGCATCGTGGAGCTTGTCGGCGACACTTTTCAGATTGTCACTCGCCGTGACCTGAATGGTCGTAGTAACATCCGCCTTGCTGAACGCGCAGAAGTCATTGACGAGCAACCAGCCCACGCCTGCTACCAGCACGGAGGCCAGCAGCACAAACAGCACATATTTCCATCCGCTGAGAAATCGCCTGCGGCGACGGCGGCGGTGGTGAGGCGGCGCGGCTTTTTCCGCTCCGAGCGGAAGAGGTTGGATATTCTCCCGGCGAACCTGTTTCGCGTCCCAGTTGGCGGTCTCCTGATTATTGTATTTGGACATACCCTGTGATACCTCCTGCGATCTCGCTGTGTTTAAAAATTTTATTGGCCAAGTTTCCCATCCGTCCATTGACACATAAACTATCTTAAAGACTTGAAGTGAGGTGACAAATCCATGTGCTTTAACTCGGGGAATAGCAACTGCTCCTGCCTGTGGCTCATCATCATTGTCATTTTGATCCTGTGCTGCTGCGGCGGAAGCGGCTTCTGCGGCAACAACAGCTGCGGCAACAGCTGCGGAAACGGCTGCGGAAATGGCTGCGGAAATGGTTGCGGCTGCAACGACGGCTGCTGCTGATCCACCTCCACGGGCAAGCGGGACGCGGGGCGTCCCGTTTTGCCGAAGTGAAAAGTGGACAGGCTTTACAGGTATCCCGCCCTCTTACAGACCTTCGCTGTGAATATTCTTTTTTCGCAAAGGGATTTCCGTACCAGGGAAATTCGATCTGGGGGCCCTGCGTTTTCAACCATCCCCCCGGTATGCCGACCTCAGCAGCCTCTCCGAATCCGTGGGTACCTATCAGATTTTCGCTCGTTTTCGCCGTCTCTTCTCTCTCTTCACGTGGACCAGAAACAGCGGCAGCTTCATCATCCGTCCGATGCGGCGGGGCTCCCTGCACAGTCTGTAAAACCACTCCAACCCATGGCGCGACCAGAACTCCGGTGCCCGCTCCACCTTTCCCGCGAATACGTCCAGACTTCCGCCCAGACCGCACAGCAGGCGGGCTCCGGTGACCTCCCCGTTTTTCGCCATCCACAGCTCCTGCTTCGGCGCTCCCAGACACACGAATACACAATCCGCCCCACTGAGCCGGATGGCATCCACCACCGGAGCGTCCTCCTTAAAGTACCCATCGTGGGTCCCGGCAATCCTCAGGCCGGGATATTTCGCGGCCAGCCGGACACCCGCCGCCTCCGCAACGCCGGGCTTTGCCCCCAGCAGATAAAGGGACTTTCCCTCCTCTGCCATTTTCTCCATCATGTGCCCGGCAAATTCAATACCCGGCGTTTTTTCTTTCAGCGGAGTCCCCAGCATTGCCGCGCCTTTGATCACGCCGATGCCGTCCGGCAGGACCAGATCCGCACCGTTGACGGCGGCACTCGCCACCGGGTCCTCCCGGCAGACCTCCACGATCTCCGGGTTTGGAGTCGCAACATAATGCGCCCCCTCTGTATTCAAAAAGCGCTGCCCCGCCACCACAGCCTCCGCCATGGTCACATTGTCAAAGCCAACGCCCAACACATCGATCCGCATGGAAACACCTCGTACCTTTCGCACACTCATACAGTCTTGCATTATAGCATATCCGTTCCACTTTGTCCAACTCTAAAATTTTTGAATAGCCTGAGCCGCACCGTAAATGTATAACCGCCGCCGGAGTTGTCGGCGAAGATTCCAAATCGCCCACCGCCCCGAAATGGTCAGTCTTTCACCGCCCGCGCGTAAAAAAGCATCCTCCATTCAATGAGAAATCAGCTCCGTCCATCCGGACAAAAAGAGAGCGGACCCATGTCCGCTCTCTTCTCAATTTTCTATCAGGCGTCGATGCCGCGGGAGGTCAGATATTTCTTAACCATCAGCGCCACCTTAAAGGTAATGACGTCATCAAATTCCCGGAGGTCAAGACCCGTGAGCTTCTTGATCTTTTCCAGACGGTATACCAGCGTATTCCGGTGAACGAACAGCTTTCTGGCCGTCTCGGAGACATTCAGATTGTTCTCAAAGAACTTGTGGATGGTAAACAGCGTCTCCTTATCCAGTGCGTCAATGGGGTTCTTCTTGAAAACCTCCTGTAAAAACATCTCGCAAAGGGTGGTGGGCAGCTGATAGATCAAGCGGCCGATACCCAGATTCTCGTAGTTGATCACATACTTCTCCGTGTCGAAGACCTTACCCACCTCAATGGCAATCTGCGCCTCCTTATAGGACTTGGCCAGATCGCGCAGGTGCGTCGCCACGGTGCCGATGCCCACCACCACGGTGGACTCACTGTTGACCCGAAGGGCCTCTTCAATGGAAGACGCAATCTTGTTCAACTCCCGAATACCGGCCCCCTCGGACAGTTGGCAGATCAAAACCACGTTCCCCTCCCCCACGGAGAGAACAAAATCATTCTGCCGGTCGGGGTAAAGGGTCTGGATAGCATCCGTGGGAACGGATTCCGTCTTCTTCAGGGAACGGATCACAAATACGCCCCTGGCCACGTCGCTGGCAACCCGCAGTTCTTTCGCCCGCATATAAATATCGCCCAGCATGATATTGTCGGTGATGATATCCTTGATGAAAGAACCGCGGTCATGCTTTTCCTCATAATAGGACTTGGCAGAGTTCAGCGCCACCGTCGCCAGTGAACAGACCGTCTTGCTGATGTCGTTGTCGCCAAAAGCAAACGCGGCATAGTCGAACTGGTTGCCCCAGCCGTTCAGCGCCTTAAAAGTCTTCCCGGATGAAGCGATGATGCTTCCCCCGGCAGTATTAATCGCGGGGACGAACTCCGCCCACCGCTGTCCAATCATGGAAAGTTCGCTACACGCGATCACGATTCCCTCACCGTCGATCACGCCCACTGTCCGGTCCGTATTTTCCTTAAGTTGCAGGACTACGTTCTGAAAAATTCTTCCCGACATTGCCGGCCCTCCTAGCGCACATTCGTCATTTTGCTTTGTGCATTTTGTCAATGTCTACATTATATCGACATTTTTGTGAAAATGCAAGACATTTTTTCTTTTTTCAACAAAAAAATAAGTCGCTTTTTGTAAAATATTAAGCCTTTATGAAATTCCGGCCATGCTGTTCCGCAGTACATTTAGCTCTTTCTCTATCAAATACCGGAAATCCCCGACACCCAGCGCGGCATCCAGAGGCAATTTGCCCATGGACACCCGTTTCAGGTAAGTCACGGGCTTTCCCCGCATCGCCAGCATCCGCTTCACCTGGTGGAACTTTCCCTCCTGCACCGTCACCATGCATTCGCTCTCTAACCCAGCGGATAAGATCTCCAACCCGGCGGGGCGGCATACAAGACCGTCCGCCAGCGTCATCCCGGCCGTGAATGCCCGGCAGTCGGACTCCTCAAGGCAACCGTTTACCCTGGCATAATACACCTTGTCCACATGGTATTTCGGGGACAGCAGCTGGTGGGCAGTCTGGCCGTCGTCCGTCAGGAGCAAAAGCCCTTCCGTATCCTTATCCAGCCGTCCCACCGGAAAGAGCTCCAGCTTTTGCAGCTCCGCAGGCAGCAGGTCCAGAACCGTCTTCCCTTTTCCGTCCTCTGTTGCGGAGAGGACGCCCGCAGGCTTGTTCATCATTACCCATGTGTTCTCCCGCCAGAGGATGGTCTCCCCATCCACCGTCAGCGTCACGGCCTCCGGGTCATACTTCGCCTCCGGCGACGGCGCAGGCGCGCCGTCCGCCAAAACCCGGCCCTGTCTTACCAGCAGCTTGACTTCCCGCCGGGACCATCTGCCCGTTCCGGAAAGCAGCCTGTCCAGTCTTTGTATCTTCACGGCGCCCCTCCTTTTCTCATAGTATTCTTTTCAATTTTAGCATATCTGTAATGCGAATGGAATAAGGAAATGGCGGGAGAGTCGAAAAGTTTGTCCAAAATGTTATGGTTCCGCGCCGCCGAAAATGGTGCCGCGCAGGGAGAAAGGGATGGTTTTCATGTTCATCTGGACAACGCGCCTGCGGAAGAAAAAGGCGCTTTTGGTAGCGGTACTGATTGTCGCGGTGGCAATCCTGCTGGTAATTCTCAGCGGCTTTCTACATAAATCGGCTGAAAATGGCGTGGGGCGGCTAGACACGGAGGAGTCACGGGCGGACTACTTAAAAGATCTGGGCTGGGAGGTCTCTCCCGATCCGGTGGCAACCCTGCAGCTTCAGCTGCCCGACCCTCTGACGGAGGACTACACCGCCTATAACAAGCTCCAAAAAGAACAGGGCTTTGATCTTGAAGATCTGAAGGGCCGCCAGGTCACCCGCTACACCTACACCGTTTTAAACTATCCGGGGCACCCCGACGGCGTACAGGCAAATCTGTATCTCTGCGAGGGTATCCCGGCGGCGGGAGATATCATCGTCACCGGTGCGGACGGCTTTCAGGCGGGGCTCACCTTTCCAGAATGAGCTTCGTCGGTCCTGACGGCAACCACTACCCGGGAGAAAATTGCGCTCTCAAACCTCTTTATAGGCCCTGCGGCCCGCCGTACTTTGTACGACGGGCCGCGATTCTTATGAAAGAGAGAGAATCTTTAATTTTTCATGTGAATGGATCTTTTTTCCACATTCAAAGCCGCCTCGCGCAGGGTCTCGGTGACGGTGGGGTGAGAGTGGATGGTGGAGATCAGCTCGTCTACCGTGGCTTCCAGACGGATGGCCAGCGCGCCCTCGGCGATCAGGTCCGTGGCACGGGGCCCGATGATGTGCATACCCAGCACCTCGCCGTACTTGGCGTCGGCTATGATTTTGACCAGGCCCTCGCCGCCGTTGAGGATCAGAGCCTTCCCGTTGGCGCTCATGGGGAACTTGCCGACCTTGTATTTCATCCCCTTGGCCTTGCACTGCTCCTCGGTGAGCCCCACGCCGGCAGCCTCCGGCTCCATGTATACGCAGGTGGGGTTGGTCTTCTCGTCATATACAGCGGGAACGCCGCAGATATTCTCGGCAGCCACCTCGCCCATGGCAGAGGCGGTGTGCGCCAGCTGGGCATGGCCCATGACGCAGTCTCCGATGGCGTATATGCCGGGAACGCTGGTCTCCATCTTATCGTTGACAAGGATGCGGCCCCGGTCGTTGTTCAGTCCGCCGGCCTCCAGATTTAGGGATGCGGTGTTGGCGCGGCGGCCGATCGCCACCAGGACCTTTTCCGCCTCAAAGCTGACGGTCTCGCCCGCCCTGTTCTTGCAGACCACCTTCGCGCCCACGGGAGAGGACTCCACAGCCTGCACAGGGCATTCCAGATGAAACTCCATGCCCATCCTCTTCATGTGGGCCTCGCCGATCGCGGTGAGGTCGCCGTCCAGCATGGGCAGCATGTGGTCCAGCGCCTCAACGACAGTGATTTTCGTACCGAACGCCGCATAGGCGCAAGCCAGTTCAAGACCGATGACGCCGCCGCCGATGACCACCATGGACTTGGGCAGCTCGGAAAGGCTCAGTGCGCCGGTGGAATCAATGCAGTTGGGGTTCTCCTTCAGGCCGGGAATGGGAGGCGCAAAATTGACGGAGCCGGTGGCCACAATGATGGCATCGGCGGTCATGTTCTCTATAGAACCGTCCGTCTTCTTTACGCTCAGAGTCCCGGGTGCGGTAAACGCGGCCTCGCCGTCGATTTTGGCCACCTTGTTGAGCTTCAAAAGGCCCGCCACGCCTGAGGTAAGCTGCTTGGAGACGGCGTTTTTATGCCGGATAACCTGAGGGAAGTCCACGGCGACGCCGTCGACCTTCACGCCGATATCGGCGCCCTGATCCTTGATCTGGGAGATCAGCTCCGCGCTGTGCAGCAGGCACTTGGTGGGAATGCAGCCGATATTCAGGCAAGTGCCACCCAGGTGTTCTTGCTCGATCACCGTGACTTTGGCGCCCAGCTGCGCAGCTCGGATGGCGGCAACATAGCCGCCGGGGCCGCCGCCCACCACCACAACGGTCTTGCTGCCGGCTGCGACGGGGGCAGCAGCCGGAGCCGCGGCTGTGAGTGCCGCCGCGGGAGCGGCAGCTCCGCCGGCGGGGACCGCCTCTCCGGGCTGGCCAATATAGGCCACCACGGTCTTGCAGGCTACGGTTTCTCCCTCGCCGGACAGGATCTTCAGCAGGGTACCCTCGGTGTCGCACTCCACATCGTTGGTCAGCTTATCGGTAGCCACGGAGTACAGAACGTCGCCCACCTTGACGGCGTCGCCCTCCTTCTTTTTCCATTCCTCAATGGTGCCCTCCGTCATGGTCAGGCCCATTTTTGGCATCAGAACTTCAGTTACCATAGTAAAATTGTCCTTCTTTCTTCAATCGGGCGGGGGCCCAGCCTCAGCCAGGCCCCCTGATTTCTCCGCCCCGCAGAGAAAAAATCGAATCATTTCTGGCAGGACATATGCCTTCCAGAAATCCCCTGACCCGTGCGACCAAGGTGCACGCGCCAGTCCGCAGACTGGCGATGGGGGAGATCGAGGGGGAGTCAACTTCCCTCGAGATCGTCAGACCAGCAGCATATACGGATTTTCCAGCAGCTCGGCGATGCGCTTGAGGAACTTGGAGGCCATGACGCCATCCACCACGCGGTGGTCGGCAGTCAGGGACAGGTTCATCATGGTGCGGATGACAATTTGGCCGTCGCGGACCACCGGGGTATCCACCATATCACAAACACCCAGAATCCCCAGCTCAGGCTGATTGATGATGGGGGAGAAGCTGGTGATTCCATAGGGACCGAGAGAGGAAATGGTAAACGTTCCGCCGGTGATGTCCTCCATCTGAACCTTGCCGTCACGGGTATCCGCGATCAGTCTCTCCGTCTCGACGGCGATCTCCGCCAGAGACTTGGTCTCGGCATTTTTCACGTTGGGAACGATCAGGCCGTCTCCCTTGGCCACTGCCAGGCCGATGTTGACATGGGGATGATGGGTCAGCATGTTGTCCACGAAGCTGGAGTTGATATCAGGGAACTCCGTCAGAGCCCTGGTGACGACCATCATCAGGATGTGGTTGTAGGTCAGCTTGACGCCTTTTGCCTTCAGGTCGTCCTTCAGTTTGGCGCGCAGGTCTTTCATGGCCGTTGCTTCCACCGGGCGCGTGTAGGTAACACGGGGAGCGGTGTGCCAGGATTCTGTCATGTTGGCGGCGATACTGCGGCGCAGCGGGCTTACCTTCCTGGGCGCTTCGTCGTTGCTGCCCGGAACGAGCGCTTCCGCGGCGGCTTCTGCTGCGGGAGCAGCCGCAGTCTTTCCGGCGGCAGTCAGCACGTCGGCCTTCATCACCCGGCCATTGATGTTCAGGTTGCTCACATCCACGCCCAGCTCGGCGGCCAGCTTTGCGGCCATGGGGCTGGTCTTGGGACCGGCCATGAAGGACTCCACGTCCTTCGCCACCACGGTGCCCTTGGGTCCTGTCCCGGGAATCCGTGAAAGGTCATAGCCCTTGTCCTTTGCCAGCTTCTTGGCACGGGGGGTGGCCAGAACATACTCGCCGGGCGCGCGGCTCGCACCAGCGGCGGATGCAGCGGCCTCCGGAGCAGTCCCGGCGGCCGGGGCTGCGGCGGGAACGGATGCACAAGCGGCAGAAGCGCCGGGAATCGCTTCGCCGGAGGCGCCGATCCAAGCAATAACGGTCTTGCAGGCAACGGTCTCTCCCTCGCCAAAGAGGATTTTCAGGAGGGTTCCGTCGGTGTCGCACTCCACGTCGTTGGTCAGTTTATCGGTAGCCACGGAGAACAGCACGTCGCCCGCCTTGACCGCGTCGCCCTCCTTCTTTTTCCACTCTTCAATGGTGCCTTCGGTCATAGTCAGACCCATTTTCGGCATCAATACTTCAGTTGCCATATTTGAAAATCTCCTTTTCAACAGGCATTAAAACATGCCCTTGATGCCCTTGTACAGGTCCTCCGGATTCACTCGCACCATTTTCTCCAGCGTGGGGGCGAAGGGAATGGGGCAGAACGGAGCACCGTACCGCAGGATCGGAGCGTCCATATATTCCATGGCCTCTTCGGCGACGGTGGCGGCAATCTCGGCGCCGAAGCCGCTCTGCTTGACGGCCTCGTGGACAATGCAAAGACGATGGGTTTTCTTCACGGAGTTCAGCACCGTCTCCTTATCCCATGGGGACAGGGTGATGAGGTCCACAACCTCGGCCTTGATGCCGTCCTTGGCCAGCAGGTCTGCGGCACCGCGGGCGTTCTTCATTCCGATGGAGTAAGAGACGATGGTTACGTCGGTGCCCTCGCGCTCTACCCGCGCGGTTCCCAGCTTATACGGCTTCTGGTCCGCTGCCTCGGGCAGCTCGCCTTTTTCCTTGTAGAGGATCTTGTTCTCGAAGTACAGCACAGGGTCGTCGGACTCGATGGCGGCAATCAGCACCATCTTGGCGTCATAGGGATTGGAGGGGGCCACCACCTTGATGCCGGGAATGTGGGGGAACCAGGCCTCCACGCACTGGGAGTGCTGTGCGGCACCTTGGAAGGTCATGCCGTCCGGCGCGCGCAGAACCAGAGGCACCTTGGCCTGGCCGCCGAACATGTAACGGGCCTTTGCCATCTGGTTGAAGATCTCATCCATGGGGACGCCGATGAAATCCGCAAAGTGCATATCCACCACAGGACGGGCACCGGCCAGAGCCGCACCCACGCCGCCGCCGATGATGAAGGTCTCGGAAATGGGGGTATCCAAAATACGGCCCGGGAACTGCTGCGGCAATCCCTTGAACTGGCCGAAGATTCCGCCCTGACGGGCCAGATCCTCACCCATTGCAAATATGGCGGAATCCTTTTCCATAGTCTCGGCCATTGCCTCGCAAGTGGCCTGAGCAAACGTCAATTTACGCATGTTTATTCCTCCTTAGTCATCCACGTAGACGTACTTCAAGTATTCGCTGGAATCGGGATACTCGGACTCCATGGCGAACTTCTTGGCTGCCTTGATCTTTTTGGCGCAGGCTTCGTCGACAGCACCGCAGTCCGCGGCGGTCATGACTTTCAGCTTCGCCGCTTTTTCGCGGAACATCTTCAGAGGATCCGTGTCGTGGAAAATCTTCTGCGTCTCTTCTTTCTCACGATACAGTTCGGGGTCGCCCACATAGTGACCCTCAATCCGGTAGGTCTTCGCCTCGATAAACGTGGGGCCCTCCCCCTTGCGGGCGCGCTCCACAGCCGTCTTGGCAGCTTCATAGACGGCAAACACATCCTGGCCGTCAACCACAACGCCGGGCACATGGTATCCATATGCGCGGTCGGAGATATTTTCGGTGTTGCAGGTGGTACGATACGGTGTGGTGGACGCCCAGCAGTTCATCTCATTGACGAAAATGACGGGCAGGTGCCACGCGGAAGCCACGTTCATGGCCTCGTGAAAAGTACCACGGTTGGAGGCTCCGTCGCCAAAGAAGACCACGGAGACCTTGTCATTCTTCAGAACCATCTTGTTGGCAAGCGCCGCGCCCGTGGCCAGGTTATAACCGCCGCCCACCACGCCGTTGGCGCCCAGCATTCCGATGGAGAAATCCGCGATATGCATGGAGCCGCCACGGCCCTGGCACAGGCCGGTCTTCTTTCCGAAAATCTCAGCCATCATCCGGTTCACATCTGCGCCCTTGGCAATACAGTGGCCATGGCCGCGGTGCGTGGACTCGATCATATCGTCCTTCCGCAAAGCGGCGCACACGCCGGTGGCAATTGCCTCCTCGCCGATATACAGATGCACGAAACCGGGAATCTCGCCGGCCAGAGAGTCATGCTTGATGCTCTCCTCGAAATGGCGAATCGTAGACATGGTCTCGTAAAATTTCCTGGCCTGTTCCCGGGTGTATGCTGCCTGTGCAGCCTTTGTGGTTGCCATAGGAAAAACTCCCTTCTGCCGACTTTTATCGGTTTTTTATAATAAATATGAATTTTTTGGGTAGTTTTTTATAAAATTGTCAAATTTTTCACTCGTGCGGTTCTGAAAAAACGTGGCGACAGTCAACTGCAGCCACGCTTTCCCAGTTAACGCAACTTAAAAATTGTAACCTTTTCCAGAGACCGAATGCTTAGTCCTTCGTAAAGGCAGCGATCAGTTCGGGAGTCAGCTTGTCGGCGAACTCGTCATAGCAGGGCTGAGAAGCCTGCTTAAACTCCTCGGCAGCTTCGGGAGTCAGCTCGGTGACGGTGATACCGGCATCTTCCCACTTCTTCAGGATGGTCTGATCCTGCTCGCGCTCCAGTGCGCGCTGATTCTGGGCCGCCTTCTGGCCGCACTCGTCAACGATCGCCTGCAGCTCGGGAGACAGGGAATTATACAGATCTGCGTTCATGCAGAAGAAGATGCAGTCATACACGCCGGTCCAATAGGTGACATACTTCTGAACCTCGGAAATCGAAGCGCCGTCAGCGGTGGGCAGGGGGTTCTCCTGACCGTCATAAGTACCGGTCTGCAGTCCGGTGTAAACCTCGGACCAGTTGGCGTTAGCCCAGTTGGCGCCCCACTTGGTGTACTCGGCGTTCAGCAGGTCGGAGCCGGCGACACGGAGCTTCAGGCCCTTCATGTCTGCCAAGCAGGTGATGGGACGGACGCTGTTGGTGGGATGACGGAAGCCGTTCTCACCGATGCCCAGCAGGTGCAGTCCCATGCTCTCGACGACCTCGCCAAGGGCCTCGCCGCCGGCGCCGTCCAGCTTTGCATCCACATCGTCAAAGGAGTCAAACAGGAAGGGCAGGGAGACCACATTCAGGCGTGAGTCAAACGCGGAATAGATCAGATTGGAGTGGGCGGACAGCTCCGTGGTGCCGTCGATAACGGCCTGAATGCCCTCGGACTGGTTGCCAGCAGTCAGCTGGTCGGCAGCGTAAACCTCCACCGTGACGGCGCCGCCGGTGGCGTCGGAAACCATCTGACCGAAGTCACGGCCCATGTCCGCCCAGCAGGTGTTCTCCGTGGCGGAGCAGGCAAACTTCCAGGTCTTCTTATCAAAGGTGGTCGCGCCGCTGGAAGCGGCAGCGCTGGATGAAGAACCGCTGGAAGCAGCGGAAGAAGATGCAGCCGAATTGCCGCCGCAACCGGCCAGCAGCGTCGCGGTCATAGACAGGGCCATGGCCAATGCAAGAAACTTTTTCATTGTTTTTCCTCCTTAAAATTTTGGTTGCGTAATCAAGTTGCGTTATCTGAAATCACTTGCGTGATGGCAGATCCTTGAATCAGGCCGCAGACGCGGTGCCTAGGAACACAGTGGAGAAGAAAGGAATATAGGTGACGATCAGCAGCGTGATGATGCAGGCGATAATCATGGGCCATACAGCTCTGGACATCGATTCAATCGTGACCCTTGTCTTATCCCTGATATCCTTCAGCTTGTCGCTGACGCCAATGGCCACGAACAGATTCACGCCCACGGGGGGTGTCACCTGACCAATAGCCAAGTTCACAGTGGACAGTACACCGAAGTGAACCGGATCGATGCCCAGCTGCTTTGCCACAGGCCACATGATCGGAATGAAGATGTACATGGCGGAGTTGGCGTCTACAAAACAGCCGGCAATCAGGAAGATCACGTTGACAATTAGCAGGAACACGTACTTGTTGGCAGAGATACTCAGCAGCAGCTGCTGAGCCGCACCGGAAATACCGTGGACCGTGCAGATATAGGAGAACAGAGTGGCACCACCGATGATAAGCATGATGCCACCGGTGGTCTTGCCGGAATCGACCAACAGGTCGTACAGATCCCGAAGTTTAACCTCACGGTAAATAAACACACCAACGATCAGACCGTATACTACGGAGACAGCTGCCGCCTCGGTAGGAGTGAAGAAACCGCCATAGATGCCGCCAAGAATAATGACGGGCATCAGAAAGCCCCAAAATGCGCTGCGAAAAGACTTCCATCTCTGGCCCCAGGTAGCCCGCTCCCGGGAGACTGTCAGGCCCTTGCGGCGAACCTCGATCATGATAATGACCACCAAAGCAAGACCCATCATAATACCGGGAAGGATACCACCCATGAACATGTCACCCACAGAGGTATCGCTGACCAGAGATGCATACACCACAAACGCGATGGAAGGCGGAATGACGATAGCAATAGAAGAAGCCGTCGCCATCAGGGCGGAGGAGAAGGGTGCGGAGAAGCCGCCGCGGTTAATCATAGCGGGAATCAGGATGATACCCAAAGCCGCCACAGTGGCCGGGCCGGAGCCGGAAATCGCGCCAAAGAAACAGGCTACGATAACACACACGATGGCGATACCGCCGCGGCGGTGGCCAATGCAGTCATCAATAAACTGCACCAGACGGGTAGAGATTCCGGCCTTTGCCATGATGTTGCCGGAGAGGACGAAGAACGGGATGGCCAGCAGCAGGAACTTTGCCATGCCGTTGTAAATATTGGTGGGAACCACGGAGAGTTTATCCCCGGAGTAGATCATCGCCAGAATGGACGACAGTCCAAGACTTGCGCAAATGGGGATGTTCAGAAACAGCATAATGAAGAAGGAACCAAATAGAATCAGGTTTATCATTAGTCGTTTCCTCCTTCCTCTTTCTCATCTGGTTTCACGGAGAGTACGTTATCGGTCAGTGTATCGATGCAGAATTCAATTGTGTGCAGGATCAAAAATACGCAGCCGATGGGCAGAAAGATGGTGAATACCCACTCGGGCCAGTTGAGGGAGAAGGTGTGCTTGCCGTTGGCAATCTGAGTCAGGACCTTATCGATGCCGGTCTTTAACAAAATAACCCAGAAGACGGTGTTAGCCGCTGTGATAATCAGCACGAACACCTTTTTCCCGCCGCCCTTCAGGCGGTCAAAAATCAGGGACAGGCTAATCAGACTGCCCTCCCGTGCACCCAATGCACAGCCCAGCATGATCATCAGAACGAACAGGTTGATAACCAGCTCTTCCGTCCAGGCAAACTGGCTGTCGCTCAGTTTGCGGACCAAGACATTTGCGAAGGTGATCACGGTGACAAAAACCAGAACCGCACTGAGAACGACCTTCTCAATTCCGGCAATGACGTCCATGATCTTTTTGTAGACTCTCATTCAATCAATCCCTCCTGTTGATGCTGCGGTCTTCCCGTTGGAATATTCATGCACCTGTTTTCGGATAATCAACCGTGCTCTCCGAATGTGGCGCAGGATACCATTCTTCCGTCAGATCCGCTCCACAGAAAAATATGAATTTTCTGTTAACGTGGACAAATAAATTCTTTAAAAATCAAATATCAATTGCGGTTTTTCGATTGTTAAAACACCAAATTTTAATTTAACGATTTAAATTATTGAAGAATTCTTTATGAAACTTATAAGCTCTTCAAAAAATCCAAATTTTTTTGGCTTTCTTTAAAAGATGTGTTATACTGACAATAAGTTATCTCAGATATTTAAAATGAAAATTTATTCAACTCTTACCCAAAGGAGCACCTGCGACATGTCGATATGTCAGATCACACTCAGCGCCAATGCCGGCGCGGCCCTGCATCTCGGCGGCATCCGCCTGTGGGTGGACGCTCTGCATGATAAAGCCGTCTCCGGGTTTTCCACGCTCTATCCCGGACTAAAGGCAGCTGTGGCCGCCCATCCGGATTTTGCAGAGCCAAATCTGATTTTTTACACCCACTGCCACCCGGACCACTTCTCTCAGCGTCTAACCCGGCAGGCGTTGGAACGATGGCCTTTTGCGGAGGCGATTCTGCCGGAACGTCGGTTTGAAAATCAGCTTCTGCTCTCCCGTCCGCGGGAGCAGCTATTCCTGCCGGAACTGTCCATACAGTTCATCCGCCTGCCCCACGAGGGGGAACAATACGCAAAAGTGGCTCATTATGGATGCCTTCTGGACCGGAGCGGCTTCCGGGTCCTGATTCCCGGGGACTGCGCCGTGGCCAGCCCCGCCCTGCGGGAGTTCTTGCAGGAAACCGGCCCGGTGGACCTGGCTCTGCTGGATTTTCCATGGATTACGTTAGAGAAAGGGCGGCGGTTTATTGAGCAGTTCATTCGTCCCCGCCGTCTGGCTGTGTATCACCTGCCCTTTGCATCAGACGATATTTTCGGTTATCGCCGGGCGGTGCTCAAAGCCGCGGAACGAGTCCATGTGGAGGATCTGCGGTTGTTTCTGGAGCCGCTCCAGCGAGAAATCTTTGAATAAATCCTCCGGGAACGCACTTTGCGCGTTCCCTCTTTGTTCTCACACCAGCATGGTCAGCGGCTTTTCCAGCAGCCGACTCATGGACCGCAGCATATCCGCCGCCATTTCATCGCTCACCGCGGCGGAATCATAAACCATATATATACGCACATGTCCATCCGTGGGGTGCCCCACCGCCATTGCAATGGTCTCGCCGGATATCAGCGCGGGGAGCGCGCCCTCCACGCCGTTTCCGGAAAACCGGACCGGCACGTTTAGCCGGGCTGCGGCCCGCTCCGCGAAGGCGGGAAAAGTCAGCGCTCCGCTCAGAGTTTTCAGCGCCATTAGCAGCTCACTCACATCTGCCGTGGTGTAATATCCGGCTATCATGCCGCCGGATGGCTTTTCCGCCGTCTTTGACGCGGCCTCCACATCCCGCCAGACAATCCGTCCACCGGGACCGGTACCGGTCAGGGTCCCTAATACCACACCCAGCTCCCTCGCCGTTTTTTTTGCATAGGGTGACGCGTGAAGTCTCATTTTCTCAGCCATATGCGTTCCCCCTCAGCGGCCCAGCGTTTTTTTCACGCCGGCTGCAATATCCTCTGGATGGGGAAATTCCGCATCCTCCAGCACCGGGGAAAAGGGGGAAACCACGTTCAGCCCCGCCACGCGGCCCACAGGGGAATCCAGCTCGTCAAACAGTTCCTCCGTAATCTGCGCAGACAGCTCCGCGCCCACGCCGCCGCGCTTTACGCCCTCCTCCACAACGATTACGTTGTGAGTTTTGCAGACGGAGGCTTTTATCGCCTCCCAGTCCAGAGGCACCAGCGTCCGAAGGTCCACGACCTCCGCGTCAATGCCCTCCGCCGCCAGAGTCTCGGCGGCTTCCAGCGCAAAAAAGACCTGACGGGACCATGTGAGAATCGTCACGTCTTTGCCGGGACGCTTGATATCAGCCTTGCCCAGAGGGACGATATACTCGCTGTCGGGCAGTTCTTCCTTTCTGGCGTAAAGCAGTTTGTGTTCCAGAAACACCACAGGGTCGTCATCCCGGATCGCAGCCTTCAAAAGGCCCTTGGCGTCCGCCGCCGTGGATGGACAAACCACCTTCAGTCCGGGAATGTGGGTAAACAGCGCCTCCAGACACTGGGAATGCTGTCCGGCGTTTCGCCGCCCCGCGCCCATGGGCGCCCGAAAGACCATGGGGATTTTTACCTGCCCCCCGGTCATGTACCGCAGCTTTGCCGCCTGATTCATTACCGGGTCAAGGCACACCGTGATAAAGTCGTCGTACATCCACTCCACCACGGGCCGCAGACCTCTCATAGCCGCACCTACGGCAATTCCGGTGAAGCCGGATTCGCTGATGGGAGTATCGATGACCCGGTCGGGACCGAACTCGTCCCGAAAGCCTCTGGTTATGGCGAAGACATTGCCCATAACGCCCACGTCTTCGCCCAGTAAAATTACATTTTTGTCCCGCTCCATCTCCTCGTGAAGCGCCTGGCCGATGGCCTTGCTGACGGTGAGCTTCATCTCAGCACGCTCCTTTCGTTGTCGGAGGAATAGACGTTGTCGATAACCGCCGCAGGGTCCGGGTCTGGGGAGTTCTTCGCAAATTGATATGCGCTTTCAATCTCCGCCGCAACGCTCCGGTCGATGGCCCCGATCTCCGTCTCCTTCACGCCCAGCTTCAAGAGATGCGCCCGGGCCTTATCGATGGGGTCCCTGGACTTTCCCTCCGTCAGGTACTCTTTGGGACGATAGGCAGCGGGGTCTCCGCAATAGTGGCCCTGATATCGATAGACCATCGTCTCAACAAGAGAGGGGCCGTCGCCGGAACGGGCGCGTTCCACCGCCCCGGCGACGATGTGGAAAACGGCTTCTACATCCGTACCGTCCACGGTAACTCCGGGGATGCCATATGCCTCAGCCCGGACCGCAAGACGGTTGGTATTGGTAATACGGTGAATCTCCGTGGAGACCCCGTAGCAGTTGTTTTCAAGCAGGAAGACAACGGGCAGCTTCCAGGCGGCCGCCATGTTCAGCGTCTCATGAAAGGTCCCCTGATTGGAAGCCCCGTCCCCAAAAAACGCCACAGTCACCGCACCGTCTCCTTTGATCTTGGATGCCAGTGCGCTGCCCGCCGCCAGCGGGATACCCGCGCCCACGATGCCGTTGGCCCCCAGGATACCCCGGTTCACGTCCACAATGTGCATGGACCCGCCCCGGCCCCGGCAATAGCCGGTCTCCTTGCCAAACAGCTCCGCCAGGGACCGGTCCACACTGGCTCCCTTCGCAAGGCAGTGCCCATGTCCACGATGAGTGGATGTGATGTAATCCGTATCCTTCAGCGCCAGGCATGTGCCCACGCCGCTGGCTTCCTGACCCATATACAGGTGAATATTTCCCGCCAGCTCGCTGCGGGTAAAGCACTCGGCGGCCTTTGTTTCAAAGGCTCGGATCAGCGCCATCCGCCGGTATGCCTCGCGGTACCAGCCCGCTCCGCAGCTCGTTTCTTCCGTTTTCAAGGAACTGCTCCTTTCTAACTCACTCCGCGCGGAACATCGTATCCAAAATCTCGCTCTTTTGAATTCCGCCGAACAACTCCGCCAACGGGTAACGGTCCAGCACCGCCGCCACGTCCTCCCGCCGGAAAACACAGCCCTTCAGCGCTTCCGTCAACTCGTCCAGCGGGCAGACCGAAAGAAAATCGCCGTAAAACACGATCTGCGTGATATGGCCCTTGTCCACGGCAATCTGCGGTTCCAGCGTTCCGCCGTCAAACCGTCGCCTATCGGTAAAATCATATCTGGGAGAACGTCCGAAGTTCCACTCCCACGTGTCGTACTTGGTACGCTTCAATTCCTCGACGGCGGCCAGCTCCTCCTGCGTGAGGGAGTCAGCTGTTAAACCCCCGCCTGCCAGTGCGGTCTTCAAATAATTCCAGAAATCCGTCATGCCCATTTTCTCAGGCAGAAACTCCCGGATATTCCCGATCCGGCTGCGGACGGATTTGGCGCCCTTAGACTGGAATTTTTTAGGGTCTACATTCAAAGCTCCGGCCACCATGCCGGGATTTGCGTCAAACAGCAGCGTTCCATGATGAAGGATACGGCCTTTCATCAGCCGCTGGGCAGTTCCGGAAACCTTGCGGCCCTCCACCAGTATATCGTTCCGACCGGAGGCCTCCGCATTCAGTCCCAAACCCTTCAGCGCCTCCACGACGGGCTTTGTAAATCGCTCCATAGCCAAGCGCTCAGCGTTTCCGGCATCGGTGATGAAGGAATAGTTGAGATTTCCAAGATCGTGATATACCGCACCGCCTCCGGTCGTGCGGCGGACCACATGGATATGGTGCTCCTCCACAAAGGCGCGGTTGATCTCCGCTTCGGCATTCTGGTTCTGGCCAATGACAATGGTGTTGTCGTTCTGCCACAAAAGCAGATAGTCCCCCACCGTCCTGCGGGCCAGTACGGTCTCTTCAAACGCCAAATTATAACAGGGATTCTGTGATCCTGTTTCCAGATAATTCGTCAGACTGCTAATAGTAAAAACACTCCTTTTCATAGTCATGGTCTGACCAACCGACGGTCGTCGGTCTAATGGTATGTTGGTATTACCATCTAGATTATAATATTAAGATACCATCCCGCTCTCCCGTAGTCAAGCTCAGAAATGCGAACTATGTGCCAATTTTTTTGCTACTTTATTGTTTAATTGCACAAAAGGTTTATTCTTGTTCAATCTCGTTCTGGATATTTTTCCGAAAACTCCTCCACAATGGCCAGGTGGCTAATCATCTCCCTCTTCGCGCGAACCGCGTCCCGGTCCGCCACCGCCTGATAGATGGCACGGTGAGAATCCTGCGTACGCTGCTGATAATCCTGTAAACCGAAAAACCGCCGCCGCACATCGGCGATCATGCTGTTTACCAGGTGAATGGTCGCCGCCAGCATGACATTGTGACTGGCAACAGCCAGCGCATCGTGAAATTCCACGTCAGTCATATAGTCGTCCGGCGTGGCCTCCAGATGTCGAATCGCCTCATAGATGGCGGCCAGGTCGTCTGCCGTGGCCCGCTGGCAAGCCAACTCTACAATCGCCACCTCATTGATACGGCGAAACTCATTGAAATCCCTCTGGGTGTCCGTCTGGTTGGACACGCGGACAAAGGAACTCGCCTTTTGAATGTAATCCGCATCCCGCACGACCACTTTCCGGTTCCCCCGGTTCTCTATAGCGCCCAAAAACTCTAAAATGGCAAGACACTCCCGAAGGGAACCCCGGCCCACGCCCAGTGTCTCCGCCAAATCACGTTCCGATGGCAACTCCTCACCAACCCGGATTTGACCGCTTTCAATGGCGGCAATCAGTGCCTTCATAACAAGCTCCGGAATTTTAGGTGGTGCATATTGAATCTTCTCCAGCTGCATAGCTGTGCCTCCCTTGTTTGGTAATACCATATTACCATTTGCTTTTTTGACCGTCAATAAAACTATTTGTAGAAATAACGGTACTTTTTTTGGAATCATCGTCAAAAAAATGGAGAAAAACGACAGAAAGCGCCGTTCTCCTTGGCGGCGCTTTCCAGTGGGCATTCACAAAGGTCGTACTAAGCTCCGCGCCGCACGGCATAAGCCATAGGGGCCAGCAGCGCCGCCACGATCAGTACGGCTGTGAACACGGTGGAGGTAGAGGTCATCATGACTCCGGCAATCACCAGCAAACCAGCCGTCATCCAGACGCGGCTTGCAAACAGATGAACGGCCTTCCACGATTCGTCGCTGTGCTCGGTCGAGGAAAACCGCAGGGCGATCCGGGCATCCCGTGGGCAGTCCCACATATGGCCGCCCAGCATCATCAAAAGCAGGCCCAGGACGCACGGGGTAATGAAAGGCAGCGTCAGGTCGCCGCCGGAGGACTGCAAAATCATACCGCTGCAAAAAAGAACAGATATCACGGGAAAGCCCCATCTTCCCAGCAGCCGGACAGCAGGCTTCGGGATTGTCATACGCTTTTGGTTTGCCATAAGCTGCCCGTGGGCGATCAGGTCCATCAGGCATATGAATCCCGGCAGGCCATAGGCCACCACCCAGCGTGGAATGGAGTCGTCCTGACCGTTGCTGCCAATCAGGCCGCTGGGTACAATTTCCGGTATGCCGCTCCATCGACGGGCGCCCAGAATCATAGGCAGGGCGCAGGCAATCAGTGTCACAATCAGAAGCGCCCGGGCCTTCTTTTTGGAGACCTGCTTGCCGAAGATCCTTGCGCTGGCGATTTCCGCCTCTCGTCCTGCGGCGGTCTGTTTATTTTTCTTTGCTTTTTGATTGCTCATGGTGGAGATCGCTCCTCCTTCAAGGCCCTGAGGGCCGCAAATTGCAACGGTCGCATCATATCACACCTCCGTTAGATTGTAAAGCGAGACTGCACTGCCCCGGACACTCCAGCTTTAAAGGCAGCCGGAGGTTTCCATCCGTAATGTACCGGACGAATCATCTCCGCTGAAAAGCGTAAAGCACAGGGCCGGTCAGATTTGCGGAGGAACCGTCTTTTCGCATTCCCTCTCCTCCTCCGTATCCGGCGCGGCTTTTTTCTCTCCCACCGGGATCTGCGCCAGTACCACCGCCGCCAACATCAACGTGCAGCCGAAATACTCCCTGCCGCTCATGCGGTCCCCCAGCAGCAGAGCTCCCGCCAGCGTGGCAAAAACGGACTCCAGACTCAGCAGCAGGGACACCACCGTGGGATTGGAATCCCGCTGCGCAAGTATTTGCAGCGTGTACGCCACGCCGCTGGAGAAAATGCCCACGTACAAAATCGGCCCCGCGCACTGGCGCAGCGCCTCCCAGGAGGGCCGCTCCGTCGCAAACATCCCGATGGAGGATAAAAACGTGACCACCAGGAACTGTGCGCAGGACAGTTCCACACCGTCCACCCTCTGCGTAAAATAGTCAATGGCCAGAATGTGGATGGATAGGCAGAGGGAGCACAGAGCGATATAAAAATCACCCCTGGAAATGGAAAAGTCCTGCTGGATGCATAGAAAGTAAAGCCCCGCCACGGCCAGCACCACACCAACCCAGACCGTTTTTTCAACTTTCTTTTTCAGAAACATGCCCAGAATGGGAACAATTATGATATAAAGCGCCGTAATAAAACCCGCTTTGCCGGAGGTGGTGGTCTCAATGCCCTTCTGCTGAAGATTACTCCCCAGTGTCAGCGCCAAGCCGCAGCACAGGCCGCCCAACAACAGATCCCGGCGGTAATTGGGCCGCGGCTTTGCCTGTGCGTCAAAGTCCTTCTTCCGCCGGAAACGAAATACCGCGCACAAACCTAATAAAAAAACGAACGCAATGGCCGATCGGGCCGCGTTGAAGGTAAACGGCCCCACGTGATCAGCGCCCACACTCTGCGCCACGAAGCCCGTTCCCCAAATGAGGGCCGCCAGCACCGGAAAGACATTCTGGCGGACAAATCTGGTTTTCTGCATGACTCTTGCTCCCACTCTCAGAAAATGATAGAATAGATGTATTCTGTTATGACGGCGCATCCGTCTAATAAAAAAAGTACCGTCAAACTTTTATTTTAACATCGAGGTGCGAAAATGGCAAGTCTTCCCCGGAAATATTATCTGGGCGACACGGTGGAAATCGCCCGCAGTCTGCTGGGCAAGACCCTGGTGCGGGTCTATGGCGGTCAGCCTCTGGTCTGCCGCATCACGGAGACAGAGGCATATGTGGGCCGCTGCGATAAGGCCTGCCATGCCTACGGCTACCACCGAACCGCCCGGAACGCCGTTATGTTCGGCCCGCCGGGCCACGCCTATATCTACTTTATCTATGGAATGTACCACTGTTTGAACCTTGTGACGGAACCGGACGGCGAGCCGTCCGCCGTCCTGATCCGTGGGCTGGAATGTCTCTCCGGCGGGGAGGTCATCCGCCGCCTGCGGTTTGGGGAAAAAGGCGGTGGAAAACTCACAGCCTATCAAAGAAAAAACTTTCTGAACGGGCCGGGCAAGCTCTGTAAAGGTCTTTTGCTTACCACCGCGGAAAACGGCTTGGATCTGACGGGAGACGTCCTGTTTCTCTGCGAAAGCCCTGCTGACCTGGGCCTCCCCCGTCCGCCCGCAAAGCGGGAGCACATCTGCGCAGGGCCGCGGGTGGGCGTTGATTATGCGGAGGAAGCGAAGGATTTTCCCTGGCGGTTCTGGCTGGAAACGGAGGAATGAATATGTTTTTATTTGACATGGACGGTACGCTGACCGACTCCAACCGTATCTGGAAGGATGTAGATCGTGAGTTTCTGGCTCGGCGGGGCCTGCCTTACACCCACGCCTACTACGAGGGCGTGGCCCACACCATCATGCCCAAAGCAGCGGTGTTCACAAAGGAGTTCTGCCATCTCAGCGAGTCCACCGAGGAGATCATCGCGGAGTGGATGGAACTGGCCGGAGATCTCTATGAACATGTCCCCATCAAACCCGGCGTCCGGGCATATCTGCGCCAGTGCAAAGCGGAGGGGCGGAGGATGGCGGTGGTCACCAGCAGCGTACCCACCCACTGCCACACCGCGCTGGGGCATCTGGAGCTGGAAAAATATTTTGAGCGCATCGTGTTTGCCCACGATCTGGGACTTGAAAAGCAAAATCCGGCCATCTGGCTATACGCAGCGAAGGAATGCGGCGTCCGGCCGGAAGACTGCACGATCTTTGATGACAGCATCGCCGCGTGCAAGGGAGCCAGAGCCGCGAAAATGCGGGTGGTGGGCGTCTACGACAATTATTTTGCCTCGGACGAGGCGGAGATGAGGGGCTTTTGCGACGTTTATATCAAGAGCTTTGAAGACCTGCTTTATCCGCTGAAAAAGTGAACAGGCAATTTTGAGCGTTTAGAAGTGATACGCGGGCGGCACGGGATTTCCCGTGCCGCCCGCGGCGAATTATGAGAGAACCTGTGGACTTTTTCGGCTGTGCATATACTCAGGCCTTGCGCCAGAGCAGTCTGCACTCTGAGAACTCCGCGGACAGGCTCCCCTTGTCGTGCAGATAGGAGAGGTAGGACCGGACGGTGCTTCCCACCAGAACATACTGGTTAAAATCCATGGTCAGCTGATAATGCTGAAAGATTTTTTGCAAAAGCTCCTCAAAGCAGAGCGGTTCCCTGCATAAATCCAGCACCAGCTCGCAGATCTCCAGCACCTTGGCCCGATTCAGCTCCGCCAGAGGGCGGATGTCCTCCGTCGGCTCGGCGTGGGCGGGGATGAACAGCCTGCCCTCCAGAGTTTCGATCCGGTCCAGCGTCTGAAGATATCCCGCCACATCGTAGATAAAATTCACATGGTACTTCTCCACGATGTTGGCGCCTGACAGGCAGTCCGCCAAAAACCATATGCCATCTGCGGTTTTAAAGCCGCACATATCGAAAAAGTGGCCAGGCAGGGGAAGCATCTCCAGTCCCTCCGGCAGATTTTCCGCCGTCAGCGGCTGACATGCGCTGGGCTGGGCCAGCAGAAACTTGTTCCGAAGCTCCTTACAGGGGTACCCGCCGTATAGAAATGCGGGTTCCAGAATGGGGTAGGAGGTAATGGCCGCGTCGATCCCCGGCGCATAGACGCGGGCGCCCAGCCGGGACTGGAGCAGGTTATTGCCGCCGTTGTGATCGGCGTTGGCATGGGTGTTCAGAATACACCGCAGCGTCCAGCCCTGGGCCTCCACGAGCTTTTGCACCTTTCGGCCCGCATCCTTGTCATTGCCGCTGTCGATCAAAACCGTGTCGGTGTCGCTGAGCTTCCAGACACCGATCTTAGCGGGGCACTGAATATAATAAGTGCGTGGGGCAACCTGTTTCAATTCATACATGGGAATCCCTCCTCTTCAAATCAAACACGCTTTGGATATCCAGATCAAGTTGTTTACTCAGCAGCTGAATGAGTAATTCCTCCCCGGCGGAGACGCACACCGGAACGCACAGCACCGCGCAAAGAGTTCCCATGTCCCGCCAAAACAGCATGAAATAGGGTACGCAATACAGCACGGCCCCCGTGAGCTTGTTCAGCCGCGTGTGATACGCGATAAAGCGGCGGTATTTGTAAAAGCCCACTCCGTAGGCCCCACACCGCAACGCCGCCGCTATTATAACCGGCCAGAGCACCCATGCCGGGAAACGCTCCACCAGCACCGGCAGCAGGGCGATCAGCGTGGCCGCCAGGAAAACGGCGTCCGCGATACTGTCCAGCATGGCGCCATTCCGGCTCACGGTGTGGGTTTTTCGGGCCACGGGACCGTCCAGCATGTCCGTGATGCCTGCCAGCGTATACAGCGTATAAAATGCCGGAGACAGCGGCGCAGTCCAAGGCAGCGGCAGGGACAGCAAGATTCTGCCTACGGTCAGATAGTCGGCAGGACCTTGGAAAAGCGATCTTACCCGGAAATTGCGCACGGCTTCCCCTCCCGCCCATTTTTCTTCAGCATATCATTCCGGTAAAGCAGCGTCAACCAAAAATCTGAATTTTATTTCCGAATCCCCCGTGTTGAACAAGAGTCGGGAAAGGAAACCCACGGTTGACCCCAACCGGTTTTTGTCCTAAAATAGTCTTTGAGATTATAGAAAACTGGTGAACATATGACTGACTTCAACAAGCGCTTCCTCGCCGCCCGGAAAGCCGTCATCGCGCGGGACTTCCAGCGGCTGAACCCCATGCAGCGGCAGGCCGCCATGACCACCGAGGGTCCTCTCCTTCTGCTGGCGGGAGCCGGGTCCGGTAAGACCACCGTTCTCATCCAGCGGGTGTATAACCTTTTGACCTACGGCCGGGGCAGCGACTCCGACGAGGTGCCGGAGTACGCCGCGGAAGAGGACCTCCGGTTCCTGGAAAACTTTCCGAACGATCCGGAGCCGGAAGACCGGCGGCGGGCCATCCGGCTGTGCGCCGTGGACGTGCCCCGGCCCTGGGAAATTATCGCCATTACCTTTACCAACAAGGCAGCAGGCGAGCTTAAAGACCGTCTAGCGGCCCGCCTGGGTCCGGTGGCAAACGACATCTGGGCCTCCACGTTCCACTCCGCCTGCGTCCGCATTCTGCGGCGGGACATCGAGCGGATCGGCTTTCAGAAGGACTTTACCATCTACGACACCGACGACTCCAAACGAGTTCTGAAGGACATCGTCAAGGAGCTGAACTACGACGAAAAGGCCTTTCCTCCCAAGGAACTGCTGGGCATCATCAGCAAATCCCGGGACCGCTATGAAACGCCGGAGGACTTTGCCCGGCAGTATCAGGACTCAGGCGACTGGAAGATGGCCCGTATTGCAAAGGTCTACGCAAAATACACGGAAAAGCTCCGCGCCGCCAACGCTCTGGACTTTGACGACATCATTTTCCACACCGTGGAGCTGCTGCAAAAGGACGCGGAGGTACGGGAGTATTATCAGCATAAGTTCCGCTACGTGCTGGTGGACGAGTATCAGGACACCAACCACTTGCAGTATCTTTTGACCTCTCTGCTGGCGGGCGGGCGCAAAAATCTCTGCGTGGTGGGTGATGACGACCAGTCCATCTACCGCTTCCGGGGCGCGAATATCGAGAACATCCTGAACTTTGAAAAACAGTATGCAAACGCCCGCACTATCCGGCTGGAGCAGAATTACCGCTCCACCCAGAACATTCTGGACGCGGCCAACGCCGTTATCAAAAACAATCAGGGCCGGAAGGGCAAGACCCTCTGGACGGACAACGGCAGCGGCGACAAAGTCTCTATCCGCACGAATTACAGCGAGGCGGACGAGGCCAACTTCGTGGTGGGCAACATCCTGATGCAGGTGAACCGGGGACGGAGATTTTCCGACTGTGCGGTGCTCTACCGCATGAATGCCCAGTCCAACGCGCTGGAATATGCCCTGCGGCGCAACGGAATGCCCTATAAGGTTGTGGGCGGAACCAAGTTCTATGACCGTGCGGAAGTGAAGGATATGCTGGCCTACCTCTGTGTGCTGAACAATCCGTTGGACGATCTGCGCCTAAGGCGCATCGTCAATACGCCAGGGCGCGGCATTGGCGGCACCAGTATGCAGAAAGTCAGCACTGTTGCCAGCCAGCAAGGAATTTCACTTTACGAGGTCATGCGCAACGCAGACCTGTTTCCGGAATTGAAAGTCCCTGCGGCAAAGCTGCTGAAATTTGCGGATCTGGTGGACGGCCTGCGAAAGCTGGGCGGTACGCTGGCATTGCCGGAGTTTTACGACGCAGTGTGCGACCAGACCGGCTATGTCCGCGCGCTGGAGGAGAAAAACGACATGGAGAGCCGGGGGCGGCTCGAAAACGTGCAGGAATTGAAGTCCAGCATTGCCGGCTTTCTGTCCGGCAACCCGGAGGACCCTACCCTGTCCGGTTTTTTGAATGAGATCGCACTGTACACAGACCTTGACTCCATGGACGGCAGCGATGACTGCGTGACCCTCATGACCATCCACTCTGCAAAGGGTCTTGAGTTCCCCAGCGTTTACGTGGTGGGCATGGAGGACGGCATTTTCCCCGGCATGAATTCCATGTTCGACGAGGACGAGCTGGAAGAGGAGCGGCGGCTGTGCTACGTGGCCATGACCCGGGCCAAGGAGCGTCTGACTCTGACCAACGCCCGCCAGCGTATGCTGTATGGCCGCACCAGCGCCAACCGGCCCTCCCGTTTTTTGGACGAGCTGCCGGAGGAAAACTACGAGTGGTCCGGAAAGCCAGAGGCCTATATCGCTTACGGTGAGGACGACGGCGGGAGCGGGGACAGCTTCGGCGGCTCATCCGACGGTCCTGAACGCGGTTTTCCCGGGCAATTCGGTGGTTCCGCCGGGAATTCCTCCGGCGGTTTTGGTACAAACCGGAGCAGCAGCAAGGTACGTACTTATCGCGACAGCGCCGCGGAGCCCCGTTTCGCAGTTAAAAAGCCGACGACAGCAAAGCCCGCATCCGAACCGCTGATGCAGGTGGCTCAAGGCGACGCGGTAGAACACACCGCTTTCGGCAAGGGCACGGTGCTGTCCGTGAAACCCATGGGCGGCGACGCGCTGATCGAAGTGGCCTTTGAAACAAAGGGCACTAAAAAGCTGATGTTGAAATCCGCAGGGGCGCATATGAAAAAAATCTGACGCGGCGGCGGTACTCCCGCGCGGAAGTCCATGGTACAAGAAAACATTTGCTGGATAAATTAAGAGGAATGGCAATTTGCCATTCCTCTTAATTTATCTCCCCCGGCTGAACATACAAAGATAAGAGCAGCAATAGTTCTCCTTTTAATTCACTCGGCGGTTAAAAGATTCTTCCTCCGCAGAGCCGAGCCCTACGTCTCGCGCCGCGCGGGAAAATCCCCATGCGGGTTATTTCACGCTCAGCCGTTTTACAATCTCCTCCTCCGGCGTAATGTTCACCGTCTCGCAGGTGGTATAGATCACCATGCCCGGCCGTGCTCCGGCAGGCTTTTTCACGTTTTTTACCTGCGTGAAATCCACCGGCACATTGCCGCTCTCCCTTGCCTGCGAATACCATGCGGCGATTTTTGCCGCCTCCACAATGCTATCCTGGTCCGGTGTCCCGCCGCCGGTACAGAGGATTGCGTGGGAGCCGTGGATCTTCTGGGTGTGGAACCAGATGTCCCGATGGTCCGCGTCCCGGGTCAGTTTATCATTCTGACGGTTATTCCGGCCCACCAGAACACGGAGTCCTGCCGTGGTGCGAAACTCCCGTGGCTTGGCCGGGCGCTGCAGACCCTTCTTCTCCCGACCCTTCTGACGGAGAAAACCGGCATCCTTTAGCTCGGAGCGGATATCATTGAAATCCTGTTCGGTCTCCGCCTCCGTGATCTCCTCCAGCACGCTGTCCAGATACGCGGCGTCCCGCCGGGCGATCTCCATCTGCTCCTTCAGGTACTTTTCGGCGGTCTTTGCCTTGGTATACCGCTTAAAATACTTTGCCGCGTTCTCCTGGGGCGTCAGCAGCGGGTCCAGAGGAATCGTGATCTCCCGGTTGCCGTCGTAATAATTTTCGCAGGTCACCTTCTGCCAGCCCGACTCCATGCGGTAGAGGTTGGCGGTGATAAGCTCACCGCTGAGTCGCAGGCTGTCCCGGTTTTGAGTGGCGGCGTAGTCCTTCTCCTGCATGGCCAGCTTCCGCCGCAGGCGGTCACGGGCGCTGGAAGCGGTGCGGATAAGATCGGCCCCTCTCTGGCGGATGCGCTCCTGCCGCTCCCGGGACTCGTAAAAATCATCCATCAGCGCAGAGAAGCTGGGATACGTCCGGCTCTCCGCCGCTGCGCCGTATTGCGTAATCGGGATACAGGAAAACTCCAGCGGCTTGCCGTCCCGCCAGAGGGAAATTGGTGTAAAATCATTTTCCTTTACATGATTTTGTAATTCCTCTATTTCGCCCCAAAACCTTTGCTTTCCGGCGTCGTCCAGCGAAAAAATGCGGCTGTCCGTCTCCCCTGTCGCCCGAAACGTCAATTCCCGCGCAAGCAGCGGCGAGATGCCGAAAAAGCTGTCCAGCAAAAATGTGTCCAGCTGCCGCTCCGGATTGGCAGCAGTCAGTTGGGTGAAAAAAATTTCCTCTGTCACATCGGACAGGTACGTCTTCCCGTGAGCGGGCGGGTACTGGTAAAAAAGCCCCGGAAGAACGGGCCGCTGGGCGGACATCTCCGCATCCACCCGGCGCAGGCACTCGATCACCCGCCGCTCCCCGTCCAGCAGGATCAGGTTGGAGTGGCGGCCCATGGCCTCCAGCACCAGCGTCCGCTTTCCCGGCTGTCCAAAATCGTCGGTGACGTCCAGTTCCATCTCCACCAGACGCTCCAGCCCCGGCTGGGTCAGCGCGGCCACCCGCGCACCCACCAGATGCTTTCGCAAAAGCATACAGAACATGGGCGGCTCCGCCGGATTGTCTCGGAGCTGTCCGGTCAAATGGATGCGGGGATTGCTGGCCCCGGCGTTCAGCAGCAGGCGCAATCCACCCCGTAGCAGCAAAATGACCTGATCTCTGGCGGGCTGCTGCACCTTATCGATGCGCAGGCCCAAAAGCTGTGGGCGCAGCTCCTCCGCCACCGCCTGTAAGCAAACCGCGTCCAGGGCCATGTCAATTCTCCCCTTCCATCATCACGCTGAACAGCTCACTGACCCGGTCCCTTCGTCCGGACAGATACAGCCAGCCCAGCAGCGCTTCCAGCGCCGTCGCCTCCGCGTACTGTGCGCGGCTGGCGTGGCTGGGGACGGTGTGGACGTTGGCGTTGCGACCCCGGCGAAATACCCCGGCCTCCTCCTCCGTCAAAAGCGGCCGGAGTTTTTCCGCCCGCTTTGCCTGAGACTCGGCACAGACGATGGCCACGGCGGCACGGTGCATTCCCTTTCCGGTGGCTTTTCCCCCGGCGCAGAGCCAGGAGCGAACCAGCAGTTCAAACACCGCATCGCCCACGTGGGCCAGCCCAATGCTGCTGACGCAGCGGAGCTGATCGGCAGTCATATGAATATCAAAGTAATCTTCCATCGGTTCTCCTCAAAGTAAAAAAGATTTGCAAATTTGCAAATCTCTTGCTTAATTCTGCAATGATATTACCACAAATCGGAGAAAAATTCAAGTCTTGTTCCAAAATCGCCAGAGGTGTATAGAATATACGAGGTGATGAAAATGGACTTTGAGGGGGCAGTTCTTCCCGTGCATCTGATCGTGACCGGGGAGGAGCTTGCGGAAAGCAACTGCGTTTCCCGGAAATTCGGTCTGAATCTCTCTCCCGCGCAGGCGGACATGCTGGCGCACAGGCAGGAGGAATCTCTGCGTGAGACGGGCCGGATTGAATTCGGCGGCGGGCTGTTGAAAAAGCTGGTGCTGGCGTTCTGCGACTCGCCTTTTATCCAGCCGGAGGATTGGACGGACACTCTGGCACGGCTCCAGACGATTTTCTACGAGTTGAAAAATGAGACTGGAGACCGCCTTGGCGACGACGATCTGATTTTTGGGATGGAGGCGCGGTTTAGCGGCGGGGCGGGCGGGTCTTTGGATGCGCTGGAGTCCACGCCGCCGGAGTGGTTCCTCCATCCCGACTTGGAGCATGGATGGGAGGCGGAAGATGAACTCTGAAGGGATGCGGCGTTCCCCCGCACTGACTGTTGAGCAAGACCTTCTGGCACAGGAAGCTCTCTGGCGGCTTCTCCGGCGGCAGGCGGGGCTGTATGCGCCGGAGAGTTCCTCCCTCCCGGCGGAGACGGCGGCGGCGCTGGTGGAGTCCATCCGTCTGACTCTGGGCGCAGACAGGGACCCCAAGGTACTCCTCTCCGCCGACCTGAACCAGCGGTTTCGTCTGGGCCAACATCGGCTTTTTCGAAAGATAGAGCTGAGCAAACAGCTCTGGAGGACCGCGTGTCTCACGCTGCCTGAGATGGAAAACCGTTCGCTCACAGATACCCTGCGGAGCATCGGGGGTTTTGGGAAGCGGTATAACGTTCGCTTCTTTGCTCAGGAGATTCCCTGCGACATAGACTACCAACTTTCTCAGCCTGTACCGGAGACCTTGAGCGGCGTGGACTATTTGAATGAATGGCTTCGCAGGTTGTGTCTGGAACAGGAATTTCTGCGTCGGTTCGACCAGCCGGCGGCCCGCGCCGTAGTGGCACGGAGTTGTCCGGATTACCGGCGGCTGCTAATCAATCTCTTTGAGCCGGTAGCGGTCAACACACTGGGACTAGCCCTGCTGGGAGAGGACCCACAGCTTCTCTCCGTCTCCCCTCCCCTGCGGCGCAAATTGGAAATGCGCTTTGCTCCCCTGACGGAAGCAGAGTGCAACGCCGCGCTGTCCGTCGGCGCGGATGCGCTTTGCGCCGGCCTCGGCATTCAAAACCAGCAGACCGTCCGATACCTGAACGGTCTGGCCTCAGGTCTGCGGCCCCGCCTCCGGGCAGCGCTGACCGGAGGGACGCTGGAGCACATATTTCTCGAGATTTGAATTCCCTCCAAACGTTGTGAAAGGAGGGGCGGCCAATGACCGCCCCTCCGGGCCCCGCGCAAAATGCGGGCGATCTTAATTTGGGATGAATTGCAGATTGCAGTCCACATTGCTGCTGAGGCCCGCAACGCTTCCCTTGCTGGTAAACTGCCAGTAGTCGGGCCGGTAGTAGAGCTGGGGATACAGCGCAGAGGAATCGGCGGATTTGTACTCCGGATACCACATGGGGTAATTGGACAGGACGGACAGGTCGAACTTGTTATAGGCTACGTAGCTGCTGGTGTAGATCATGGCCCTGTAGCCCGCCGCCTCAATGGTCTCACAAAATGCTTTGGCGCACGCGGTGGCCATGGCAGAACTGGTTCCGTACACCCGATAGGTGCTGTCGTGCATCTCCCAGTCATAGGCCACCGGGCCGGTAAGCGTCCGCCCGCCCAACAGGGAGATCACGTAATTGGCCTCTTCAATCGCCTCCGCCACAGTGATCGCCTGGGAGAAGAAGTAAACGCCGGTGTCGATTCCTGCGGCCATGGCACCGTCAATATTCTGCGCGTAAAATCCGTCGGCGTTCAGCCCGCCGGTGCTGGTGCCCCGAAGGCCGATGCGGACGAAGGCAAACTCCACACCGTCATTTTTCGCCGCGTCCCAGTCAATGGTCTTGTCGGAGATCGCGCGATTTTGATAGGCGGAAACGTCGATGCCGAAGCGGGTAGTGAAATCCGTTCCGCTGTATTCCAGCCGTCCGGCAGCGTTCCAGTAGAAGCTGCCGCTGCCGAAGGTGCTCACCGGCACGCCCGCGAAATAGGGAATCCGCTTGCCGTCCGGCCCGGTGATGTAGGTCCAGTTCAGGGCCGGAACATTCTCTGTCGTGGTGGTAGTCGTTCCGGGAACATCCACCGGCGTGGTAGCATACTGTTCCACCGGAGCATTGCCCAGATTGCAAATCGTTCCGCTCAGCGTTACGTCCTGCAGCACCACGCCGCCTGTGACACCGGGAGCGATGATAAGATCGCCGTTGATGGTCATACCTTTCAGCGTCACGCCGTTCGCAGCGTTCACCATCAGCGTCCCCGCTGTACTGGCTGAGTAGTCCCCGCTCTGCTGGATGAGCGTGTCAATCATATTGTTCAGCAGATTCACCAGCTCTGCCCGGGTGATGGGCTCCGTGGGGCGGAACCGGTTGTCCGTCCCGACATCGGTGATATATCCCCGCTCCGCCATGGTTTCGAGATATCCGGCTGCATAGGTCTCAATCCCGGTCCCATCGGCATAGGTCAAAGCCGCCGAGGATTCCGGCAGCTTAAAAGCCCGACCCACCATGGTAATGGCCTGCTGACGGGTGATGTCGGCGGTGAGCCGCGCCGCGCCGTCGGTGCCCAAGTACACGCCCGCGGCATGGAGGCGCAGGATCGCGTCCTCCCAATATGCGCCGTCGGTATCGTTGAAAGTACCGGAGGGCGAAGAGGTCTGATACTGCAAAAAGCGGTTTAAAATACCCGCGAACGCGCCCCGGGTGATGGGGTCGTCCGGATGAAACGAGCCGTCTTCATAGCCGTTGAGCACCCCGTACTTCTCGCTCCATTTCTCAATGGCGCTCTCCGCCCAATTTCCATCGGTGTCCGTAAACGCGGCGGCAGCAATCGGCTGCATCAGCAGCGCCGCAGACAGTGCCAGTACAGCGGCGGTACGGAAAACACGAAATCTCGCCATAGGTTCTCCCTTCCTAATCGTCGAAAAATGTCGAACTATTTTCCAAAAAATAGGCTTTGGGCCGATAGTCCTTATCAGCTCAAAGCTGCTTTCCCATTTTTATTACTGCGCCGCAAGGACGCTTTCACACTCCCGCAGCTTTTCTTTCCCCTCAGACCGTTCGCAATGCGCTGGTGCCGTATATTCCCATCATGGCAAAGGCGGGCCTGCTTAAACAGCCTTTGTTCGGCATGTACCACAGGCGCATCGCGCCATTGGGGGTATAGCAGAAAAATCCATATAATGGCTTCCTTAGAGTCATTATACCAAAGACTGACCGTTTTGGTCAATCCCAATTTTTATGTAAACTTTTCCATCTGCAAAAAGCGATACGTGAAAGGAGCCGCCCGCAGATGGCCGCCTTTCACGTATGCTTTTTGCTTTTATTACTGGACTTCTACCACGCGGACGTAGCCAGACTGATCCGTGTAGATCGTGGAAGAGGTCGCAAAGGAACGGGCCTCGTCCAGCGTGACCCACTTACTGCTGGCCTTGTTGTAGCATAGAACATCGGAAGGCACAGTGTAGCTCCGTCCGCCGATGGTAACGGAGGATGCGCTGCTCCAGGCGTTATTGGAGATGCTGCTGTACTTGTTGAGAACCAGAATTGTCTCAATCATCGTTTCCTGCTTATTCAGAATCACGCCCACATAGTCGCCGTCGTGAACCTCTGCGTCGTCCACCACCGAGTAGTAGCCTATACCGAAGGGACCCAGCTGTGTGCCGTTGCCCGTAATAACGGAAAGCTTGTCGGAGCCGGACTTTGTGTTGGTCAGGTTGTCATCGTGATCGTAGACCGGCGTTACTTCGCCCATGGTGTAGTGCAGACGGCCAAACTTATAGTCGCTTCCGGTGACATTGGACAATACCATCAGGTCGACTTTTCCGGCCCAGTTAGTCCGGACGTACATTACACCGGAGGCCGGAATGCGAGCGCTGGGAATCTGGCTGAGACTGATTGCCTCAACGCCCGAAGAAATGGACTGATAAATCATCACATTGTCCGCCAGAAGCTTGGATCCCATCTTCTCCGCGGACACGTCCAAATCACCGGTAACGCTGCCCGTCAGGCGGGCCAGGCCGATTGTCCCCTTGCTGCTGGAGCTCACCGCGGCCAGCTGACCATTCAGACGGCTGACCTCGGCATCGGACAAAGACACGGTCCCTGTGATCGTCAGTCCGCAGAGGAGATTGATGGTAGCGGAGGTCGTGGTGACTTTACTCACAATGCCCACGGCATTGCCCGCAACTCCGGAGGTACCGGCCTCAACGGCGCCGGCCACCTGATTGTCCTCGGTGAGCAGCAGCGTGATAGTCTTGCCCAGCTTTAGCTTGGACATGGTATCTGCCGCCGTGGAGAGGACGGTGAACTGGTGACCCATCACCGTGATGGAGGTGGGATTGCTCAGATTGGGAGAGGCGTTTTCGTACACGCCGGTAATGCGGGTATCGCAAACCCGGATGGAGTTGGTGGCCGGACTGTAAATCGCCACGTCATAGGGCCGCATATCGCCAGCCGAAGCCGTCCCGCCGTTCTTATAAATGGAATAGCGGGTATTGCCGCCGGCAAGGTCGCTGAAGCCCTCAGTGGATCCCCTGGTGTAAACCACCACGGCTGCGGAGGACGTAGTGCTGGCCCCGGCGAAAATGTATTCCACAGTGCCGCTGCCGCCGATATAAAGTGTCAGGGACATACCGGGATTCAGCCATGTGTAGCCTGTGGCCCACGTCTTCTGCTCCCCGTTTACCACCATGGCCGTGTCGCTCTTAATGGTAAAGCTCTCGCCGGAGGTGGTAGTGAGCTTCTCCGTGGTTCCGGAGGCAAAAGTGACGGTGCGGCTGGTGCCGGTGATCTCCGGGACGAAGGTCATAACTTTCCCCGCCTTGTTCAGAAGAAGGGTCCCCTTCATGCCGTTCAGCGCGCCGGTGGAGGTCTTCCCGTCCGCCATGGCATAGGACGTGGTAGTGCCCAACTGCATGGCGGTATCACTGCCGTCGGGCGCGGTGGCGCTGGAGGTGGTCAGCATTCCCTCAACGGAACTGGATGCGATGGACTCGCCGTAATTCGCGCTGGCCTTTGTATTGCTGCGAAGCAGGTTTACAAACAGCCGCGCGGCCTGTCCCCGGGTGAGGGCGGCGGAGGCAGCGGTCTCCATTCCGTCGGTGAGCCCCACGGTAGAAGCCGCGGCTATATATCCATCCGGCCAGATGCCGCCCATATCCCCGTCGGTATAGCCCAAAAGCCTCATCAAAATGGTGACTGCCTGACCAAAGGTCACCACGCGCTCGGGATGGAACTTTCCGTCCACGTAGCCCTTGATGATCGAGTAGTCCGTCTTGTCGTCGCTGGCGGCACCCCGACTGGAGTCGGAGGCCAGATTGATGTAGGCCGCGGCCCAATAGGAGGGCTTCACGTCCGGAAAGACGGTGACGGTGCGATAGCGGCTCAGCTGGCTCTCCCCGTCCTTGATAACGTAGGTCGCCATCTTGCAAAACTGGGCGCGGGTCACCTGTCCCTCCGGACGGAAGGCTCCGCCGGCGTAGCCGTCCATGGCTCCCAGCAGGCGGAGACACTCCGCCGCCACGGCGGTGGAATGATCGCTGACGTCAGTGAACCCCGACACCGCCGCACCCGCGGGCAGCGTCAGCAGCGACGCGGTCATACATAGCGCCACCAATAAAGGTAAGATTCGTTTCTTCATTCTGCTTCTCCCTCTTTTTATTCGGCCCGCAGCGCTTCCACAGGCTGGAGCTTGGAGGCTTTCGCCGCCGGATAAATGCCGAACAGGATTCCCAGCGCCACAGACAGGGCAAAGGCCCCTATGGTGATGTTCAGCGACGGCCAGATATCCATTTGCATGAGAAGCCTTCCGGCAATCCGGCTTCCCAGCGTACCGATGATTATACCGATGATGCCGCCGATTCCGCAGATCATGGCAGCCTCAATCAGGAACTGGGTGACAATGGAGCTGCGCTCCGCGCCGATGGCCCGGCGGATGCCGATTTCCCGCGTCCGCTCGGTGACGGTGACCAGCATGATGTTCATGATGCCGATGCCGCCCACCAACAGGCTGATGGCGGCAATGCCGCCCATCACCAGACTCATCATCGTGGCGTAATCGTTGCTGCTCTGCTGCCACTGATTTTCATTCTGGACCTGATCCCAGCCCTTTTCCTGATTCTGGCCCATGAGCCCCGTCAAGAACGCGATGATGCGGGAGGTGGCCTCCACCGCCGCGTCGGCGCTTTTCGCCTTCACGGAAAACTCACTCATCTGGGTATCCGGTGCCAGAGTCCGGCTGACCGTATAGGGGAAGACGATGATGTTATCCATGGACCACTGGCTGTCCGGATCCTTTTCTTTATAAACGCCCACCACGGTGTAGGGCAGGCCGTTGACCTGCATCTCCCTTCCCACGGGGTCTGTGTAGTTGAAAAACGTCTGGGCCGCCCTCGCTCCCAAGACGCAGACCTGCTTATAGTCCTTGACGTCCAGCAAAGACAGATCCCGCCCTTTTTCAATCTGGAAATTATTGCACACGGAATACTGGTCGCTGCCGAAGTACAGTGTTGGGGGCATTTCCGTGTTCTGACTGCCGCCTCCACCATCGTCACTCGTCACAGTCACGCCGCCCATAGAATAAGACATGCCACCGTCGCCGCCCATTTTGCTGCTGTTCTTCGTCCCGTATACCACAGTGGCGTCAAACTGGCTGTTTGGCGTTACGCCGTCCACATAATCATTCAACTGCTGGCAGAAGTCGTACAGATCCTGAAACACGTCCTGCCCATTGTTGTAGCTGGCATACACGGTAATCTTGTTGGTACCCATGGCCGCCATCATCTCCATGCTCTTCTTGTTGGCGCCGTTGATGACGGAGACAATGGTCATGACGGACGCAATGCCGATGATAATGCCCAGCATGGTCAGGGCGGACCGGCCCTTGTTGCCCAGGATGGATTTCAGCGCCATTTTCAGCGCCTGTCCGATTTTCATAGCCAATCCACCTCCTGGGGATGGTCTTCGATCTTCTTCCCATCAGCCAGCCGCACCACCCGGCGGGCGGTAGCGGCAATGCCGTTGTCGTGAGTGATGAGAATCACGGTGCTGCCATCCTTGTTCAGTTGCTGAAGAAATTTCAGCACATCGTGACCGGTATGAGAGTCCAATGCGCCAGTGGGCTCGTCGGCCATGACGATGGGCGGTTTGGTGGAGATTGCCCGGGCAATGGCCACCCGCTGCTGCTGTCCGCCGGACATCTCCGTCGGCTTGTGCTTGACGCGGTTTTCAAGGCCCACCCTTTCCAGCGCCTCCATAGCAAGCTCCCGGCGTTTTTCCACGCCGATGCCCTGATAGATCAGGGGAAGCTCCACATTTTCAAGAACGTTCAGATTCTGTACCAGATTGTACTGCTGGAAGATGAAGCCGATCTGCTTGTTGCGGATGTGGCTCAGCTCCTTGTCACTCAGCTCTTTCACGTTCACCCCGTCCAGCAGATAGTCCCCCCGGGTGGGGATATCCAGACAGCCCAGCACGTTCATCATGGTGGACTTTCCTGATCCAGACTGTCCCACGATGGCCACAAACTCTCCCCGGTCAATATTCAGTGAGATGCCGTCCAGCGCCCGGACCTCGCTCTCCAGCCCCTCGCCATAGATCTTATAGATATCCTTTAATTCGATTAACATGGGCCTTACCATCCATAGGAGTTTTCCATCTGGGTGGTAGTGAACACAGTGGTTCCCTCTTCCACACCGGACTTAATCTCCACATTGTAGTTGTCGGAAATGCCAATCTCCACCGGGACAGGGTAGTACCCATCCGGCACACCATCAACGGGAACGGCAAGCTCCGCAGTGTTTTCCGGGGCCTTGTCCGCCTTGACGAAGACCACATAGCCGGAGGAACCGTCCGTAAACTGGGCATTCTTCACGCTTTGAATCGGCAGCGTCAGACAGTTGTCATTCTGACTGGCAACCAGAGAATAGGTGACATTGCTGCCGCTCATCAGTGAGCCGTCGGAATTGTCCACGGAAATCACCATCGGGTACGCCGCCACGCCGTTTGTCACCTTGCTGTTGAGGCTGACAGACTCCACCGTTCCCATGAACGGGGTTCCCCACTGGTCCAGATCCACAGGCATCCCCGCCTGTACATAGCTGATATTCCGCTCGTCCACCGTGGCGTCAATCAAAATGGTGGAGGTATCCGCAATGGAGATCACCGTGGTGTTGGCCGCCACATCCTCTCCGGCGGTAAGGGCAAGGCCCATGACCGTTCCGTCGATCGGGGCCACGGCACTGCAATTGTCCATATTCTCCTGAGCAGTTTCCAGAGTCTTCTGAGCGTCCGCCAGATTTTGTTCCAGAGTAAACAGCTCATTATCACTGTCCTCACCGTCGATTTTCACCAGCACCTGCCCGGGCGTCACGTCCATATAATCCAGCAAACTGGTGGAGAGAATCGTACCGCCGACGGTGGTCTTCAAGTCAATGGTTCGGTTATAGTCCAGCGTGCCGGATTCGTATGGATACACGCTTTCGCCGCCCACCGTGAGAACGGCGGAGGCCACCATGTCCTTGGTCAGCGTACCGGGATTTTTGATGGAAAACTCCACCTCAAACAGCTGGGATCCCTCCGTGGAAATGCGGTCCACCATATGTACTGCGGAGACGGTACCGGTCACACTCCCCATCAGCGCGGGAATGGAGACGTTGGCGGTCTGCCCCGTACGGATGTCGCCCTTATAGGCGTAACTGTAATACTGCTGGAGTTTCATTGTACGGTCGTCCACCAGCGTGGCCACCTTCGTATCCTTGCTGATCTCCTCGCCCACGTTCAGCTTTTCCGTATCCATCAGTTTTCCGGCAAAGGGAGGGGTTAGATTCAGCCCCGCGATATCCTTGTTCATGGTGTCCAACTGCTTCTGATAGCCATTTACGTCCTTCCGGGCCTTTTCCACAGCGGTACGGGCCGTCTCGGAGTCGATGACGAAGAGGGGTGTTCCGGCTGCGACCTGCTGGCCTTCGGTGACGAAGACCTCCTGCACGGTACCGGAAGTAGTCAAAGTAATGGTTTTGCTCTCCTTGGCCTTGGTAATGCCACTGCCCTCAACGGTGGAGGTGATGGAATTGTACGCCACCGTATCCTCTACCACCTGGGCCTCCGGCTCGGCGCTTCCCCCCAGTACCTTTGCCAGCACGATCACAACAATCAGCGTCACGCCGCCGATAATGCACCAGCGGATTATTTTTTTCTTTTTCTTCGGCGTCATAGGTGGGCGTTTTGGTTTTCCTATTTCTGCCGGAGCCGCCGCCGCAGGCACAACTCCCGCTTCGACAGCAGCAGATGCTCCGTCGGACTCCGACGCGGTCTCCCCACCCCTGACCGGGTCTTTCACTTCTGACATGTACTGTTCCTTTCCCACAGGGCCCCCTGTGCCAAAAATTAACTGTACTAACCAGATTAATACAGTTTAATATGCAAATCAACAACAAAACAGTTACAGTTTTGTTGTTTCTCCGACTTCGAAAGGCGATTTGCCTGGGGCCTATTTACTTGCTCATATTATAGAATGACGTAAGGTTGGGTAAAAAAGTTTCTTTTTTTTTCAAAATTTCCCTCTTTTTCGCGCGGTGAACAGGTGCCTGCAAAACCAGTGTACGGCAAGCTGGTAGTCTGGTACTGGATACCATCCGCCATAAGCCTGGAATATAAGCCGAATCAAACGAAAGGATTGACCGCTTCATTCACTTTTACAACCATCAGCGCATCCAGAAAAACGGGAGTGGCGCCGCTGACGCTGCGCCACTCCTCTTAAAGCTCAATATTTCTAACTCAGGGGCTTTTATGCTGCCTACACAATCTGGAGTGATTCTATCTTGGCAGGGCTTCCAGAGGCAAAATTTGTTATTACTGATTTGTCGCTTGCTCTCTTTTCGCCGCGAACTTCTGAAATACGCAAAGCGCTGCCAGAATCGTAAATCCGAAAATATCCGTCAACGCTCCGGGAATCAGCAGCGTCAGGCCGCCGATGACAAAGAAGATACGGAACAACCAGTTGATCTTTTTATACAGGAACCCGCAAAGGCCCGCCGCCACGCCAAAAATACCGAGCAGGGACGTGATGACAATGAGGACCATGTCATACCACTGTGCGTTAATGCCCAGCATAACAGGGCTGAACGCAAAGATATATGGCACGATAAACGCCGCAATGGCAAGCCGCGTGGCGTTTACTCCGGTCTTCATGGGGTTGCCCTTTGCTATGGCCGCCCCGGCATATGCCGCCAGTGCCACAGGAGGCGTGATATCCGCCACGATACCGAAGTAGAACACGAAGAAGTGCGCCACCATGATGGGGAAGCTCATCTGCACCAGAATCGGAGCGCAGGTGGATGCCATAATGCAGTAGTTTGCCGTGGTCGGCACACCCATACCCAGCACAATGCAGCATAGCATCGTCAGGAACAATGCAATCAGCGGAATGCCCATGGACGCCGTCATGATTCCGCTCAGCAGCTTGGACGCAAGGCCGGTCACGGTGATGCAGCCGGCAATCATACCGGCCATAGCGCACGCCACGGCCACGGTGATTACATTCTTGCCACCGACCTCCAGTGCGTCAATGATCTTAGTCAGGTTCAGCCGCTCGTCCTTGTTGATCAAGCCGACCCCAATGGCAATAAGGATGGCGATAGCGGCAGAGAACTGCATGGTATAGGTATTGCTGGCCACCAGCACTACCAGGATAATGAGCGGCAGCAGAAGATAAATTTTCTTGATCAGGATGCGGAGCTTGGGCAGTTCGTCTTTGGGAATGCCCTTCAGTCCCAGACGCTTCGCTTCCAGGTGAACGGCGATATAAATGCCGGCGAAATACAGCAGGGCAGGCAGGATCGCCCGCAGGGCAACCTCACCGTAAGTCACGCCCATGTACTCTGCCATCAGGAATGCGGCCGCGCCCATGAGCGGCGGCATGATCTGACCGCCGGTGGAAGACGCAGCCTCCACCGCACCGGCGAATTCCGGCTCATAGCCGGTTTTTTTCATCATAGGAATGGTGACGGATCCGGTGGTGACCGTATTGCCTACAGAAGAGCCGGACACCATGCCGCACAGTGCGGAAGAAATGACCGCCACCTTGGCGGGACCGCCGGCAGCGGAACCGCAAAAGGAGTTAGCCAGTTGGATAAAGAAGTTTGCGATACCCGTCCGTTCCAAAAACGCGCCGAAAATAATAAACACTACGATGTATTTTGCGCAGACGTTGATGGGCGTGGCCATAACACCGGAGGTGGTATAGAACAGCGTGTAAATGACCCGGCGGATCACCATGAAAGCCGTCGCATTGGGGGTTTGGAACATATTTACAAACGTATAGATCAGAAGAGCCGCCAACACACATAAAATGGGCAGGCCAACACAGCGGCGGCACAGTTCCATCAGTGAGAGAATTGCAATTACGCCCAGCACGATCATATAAGGCTCGATTCGGGCGGAGAGCTTAATAATTCGGACAGCGTTCGCTGCATAGTAGAAGAACGGCACAGAGCCGCACAGCATTAAGATCACATCATACCAGGGCAGTCTGTTAACCCTCACATTGCCCTTCTTTGCAGGATAAGTCAGGTAGCCCATAATGGCGATCAGCCCAACGAATATGGTTAACCGCTTCTGCGGCATGGCATTGCTGAATAATGTCACCCAAATACTGTACACGGAGAAAAAGACCATCAGCCAGCGGATCATCAGCTTGGGCAAACCCTCCCAGACCCGGACATTGGATTCCCGGTCATACTTTTTCATAAGGGCTTCGACATCCGCCGCAGTCCCGACATCGACATCATTGGAAGCGTTCGCAGCGGAAGTCTGTTCCAAAGGACGTTCCTGATCATCGTCCCCGGATTTGTTTTTAAATAAACTCATAGGCTTCTCCTTAACTCTTGAGGTAGATACAGAAGACGGCTGCGGCAAGCGGGAACGCCCGCCGCAGCCGTCTGCATACGGTGCAGGTTATTGGTCTTTACTTCGTGGGAACGGTGATGCCCTTCTCGGCGAAATACCTGGCAGCGCCGGGATGATAAGGCACGGAAGTAATGGAAGCCGCAAACTCCACGCTCAGTTCTTTGCCCTTGGCGTGCTGTTCGGAGATGGCTTCCAGATTCTCAAAAATGGTGGAGACGAAATCATAGATGGCGTCCTCGCTGACATCGTCGCGGGCAATGACCACAGCGCCGACAGCCACGGTGGTGGTATCGGTATCCAGGCCCTCATACGTGCCCGCGGGGATAGTGTACTTGGTGTAGTAGGGTGAAGTCTCGAGCAGTTTGTTAATGTGCTCATCATCCAAGCTCACCAGATACACGCTCTTGGTGGTAGCTAGAGAAGTGATGGCGGTGGTGGGAGCGCCAGCCACGACGAACGCCGCATCCAACTTACCGTCTTGCAAGGCGTCAGCGCTGTCGCCGAAGCCCTGATAGGTGGGGTTGATGTCCTGCTCAGTCAGGCCATAAGCGCCCAGAATGTCGATGGCGTTGTAATACACGCCGGAACCGGCGTCGCCGATGGAGACGTTCTTACCCTTCAGATCGGCAACCGTCTTGATGTCGGGGTTGGTGGTGACGATCTGAACCTGCTCCATGTACAGGTCGGCCACGGTGGAGAAGTCGGTGACAGCACCGCTGTCAGCGAACAGGTTGGTGCCCTGATACGCATAGGACATAACGTCGGACTGAGCAAAGGCCAACTGGGCTGCGCCGTCCTGAATGTTTTCAATGTTGTTCTGGGAACCGCCGGACTCAATCGCGGTGACTTTCAGTCCGGTGTTGCCAGTTACATACTGGCTCAGCACACCGCCGAATGCATAGTAAGTACCCTGAGAGCCGCCGGTAGAGAAGTACAGGTCGTCCGATGCGCCAGACGCCGCACTGCCGGAAGCCGCGCTGCCGGAGGCCGCACTGCCGGAGGCCGCCGGTGCTGAAGTGGCTCCCCCGCCGCCGCAGCCGGACAGGACAGAGGCCATCATCAGTGTTGCCAAGAGAAGAGACATCAGTTTTTTCATCACAATACTCCTTTTCTTTCATCGAATTTGCATTGGGATAAGCCTTATTGTAGCTTATTCGTCAGGAAGTTTCAATATGTTTTGGTCGTTTTATGCAAAAAATTTTTCAATTCATGAATTTTACATTGCAAAATGACAGTTTTTTTGTTAGATACTGTGGGAAAATTCACAAAAATAATTTTGAGTTGAATCCAAAAATAATAAAAAGCGTACATCCATTCAGATAGAAGCAAAACGGAACGCAGAGAATCATCTCCGCGTCCCGTTTCATTTTTTTAAGTCAAACCCAATTTCCGAGAGTTAACCGCTTAACGGATCGTGAGCAGCAATTGGCCGCCCTTGACGGTATCGCCTTCGTCCACCTGGACGGACTCCACCGTACCCGCCATGCGGGCGGTGATAGCGGTTTCCATCTTCATGGCTTCTATAGTAATAAGGGTCTGGTTCACCTCCACGGCGTCGCCCACCTTTACCTGAACCTTGCTCACCGCTCCGGGAATGGACGCACCCACCTGACTCTTGTCCTCCGGGTCGGCCATGGGAACTTTTACGATATTCTTCTGCGCCTCCGCGTCGGGGACCTGAACATCCCGGCGGATGCCGTTGAGCTCAAAACTGACGGTGCGCATTCCCTCGCCGTCCACCTCGCCGAGGCCCAGATACTTGATGACCAAGGTCTTGCCGTCGGCAATGTTCACCTTATTGGTCTCCCCTACGGCCAGGCCGTGGAAAAATACGTGACTGCCGAGGCGGGTGACATAGCCGTACTCCTTCTGTCCCCGCTTATAATCCCGATAAACCTTGGGGTACAGGCAATAGGAAATCACAGCCCGGTCAGAGGGGTCGGGATCAAATTCCAGCATTTCCTTCTTTACCGCCTCAAAATCCACCGGCTCCAAAAGCTCACCGGGGCGGCAGGTGACGGGCTGCTTCCCTTTCAAAACCACCTTCTGCAAATCCCTTGGGAAGCCCCATGCGGGCTGGCCCATCATTCCCGAGAAATAACTGACCGCGCTGTCCGGGAAGGCCAGATTTGCACCCTTTTTCACAATATTCTCCGGTGTCAGGCCATTTTGAGTCATGAAAATCGCCATGTCACCCACCATTTTACTGGACGGCGTCACCTTCACAATGTCGCCCAGCATGGCGTTGACCTTTCGGTAGTTCTCCTTCACATCCCGGAACCGGTCGCCCAAACCCAGGGATTCCACCTGGGGCTTGAGATTCGTATACTGGCCGCCAGGAATCTCATAGCGGTAAATATCGGTGGCAGGGCATTTAATGCCCGCTTCAAAGGAGTCGTACCGCTTGCGGACATCTTCCCAGTAATCCGTCAGGGTTTGAAGCCGATCCAGATCCATTCCGGTGTCCCGCTCGGTACCCTGAAGCGCCGCAACAACGGCGTTCAACGACGGCTGGCTGGTGAGGGAGCTCATGGAGGAGATGGCCAGATCCACTACGTCCACTCCGGCCTCCGCCGCCATCAAAACCGCAGCCACCTGATTGCCGGAGGTGTTGTGGGTGTGAAGCTGGATGGGAATTCCGATCTCCTGTTTCAGCTCAGAAACCAGTTTTTTCGCGGCGTAGGGCTTTAAGAGGCCCGCCATATCCTTAATGGCCAGCATATGAGCGCCTCGTTTTTCCAGCTCCTTCGCCATGTTCACATAATATTTCAGGGTATACTTGTCCCTCGCCGGGTCCAGAATGTCGCCGGTGTAGCAGACGGTGGCCTGGCAGATCTTACCCTGCTTCAAAACCTCGTCCATGGCGACTTCCATGCCGGGAATCCAGTTCAGAGAGTCGAACACCCGGAAGACGTCGATGCCGCTTTTGGCGGCCTGCCGCACAAATTCCCGGATGACATTGTCCGGATAGTTCGTATAGCCCACGGCGTTGGCGCCCCGCAGCAGCATTTGCAGCAGCAGATTGGGGGTCTTTTGGCGAATCATGTCCAGCCGCTCCCAGGGCGATTCATGGAGGAAGCGGTAAGCCACATCGAACGTCGCGCCGCCCCAGCACTCCAGAGAAAAAGCGTCGGCTTCAATTTCAGAGGTGGCTTCCATCCCCTTGATGATGTCTCTTGTCCGGACGCGGGTGGCGAGCAGAGACTGGTGGGCATCCCGTGTGGTGGTGTCGCAGATCAGCAGCTTCTTCTGGTCCAAAACCCATTTGGCAACAGCCTCCGGGCCTTTCGCGTCCAGCATCTGCTTCAAGCCGTCGGGCCGGTTTCCGGTAACAGGCGGGAACCGGGGGTCATCATAGAGCTTATGCGTCCCCTGCTCCTTCACAACGATATTGCCAATATACTTGAGCATCTTCGTGGCCCGGTCCTGCCCCTCGTCCAGTTCAAACAGGCCGGGAGTCTCGTCGATATACTTCGTATGGCAGCGCCCCGCCCGAAATACCTCATCGTGGAGGATGTTCAGAATAAAGGCGATGTTGGTCTTCACGCCCCGGACATGGACCTCCCGCACGGCGCGGATGGCCTTGCGGCATACGCCCTTGAAAGTGGAGTCCCATGTGGTGACCTTTACCAACAGTGAATCATAATAGGGAGAGATTACGGCGCCCGCATAGGCGTTTCCGTCCAGCCGGACGCCGAAGCCGCCGCCGGAGCGATAGGCCGTGATTTTACCGGTATCGGGGGCGAAGTTATTGGCCGGGTCCTCAGTGGTGACGCGGCACTGGATGGCGTAGCCGTTCTGGTGGACGTCGGACTGCTCTCTTATGCCGATCTGCGGGTCGCTGAGAGGGCAGCCCTCGGCAACCAGAATCTGGGAGCGAACCAGGTCTACGCCGGTGACCATCTCGGTGACGGTGTGCTCCACCTGAATGCGGGGATTCATCTCAATGAAATAGTGATGTCCCTCGTTGTCAACCAAAAATTCCAGCGTTCCGGCATTGGTATAGCCCACGTACTTGGCAATTTTAACCGCGTCCTCGTACAGCTCTTCCCGTATCTCTTTGGATACGGAGAAAGCAGGGGTGAACTCCACAACCTTCTGGTACCTCCGCTGGAGGGAGCAATCCCGTTCGTAGAGATGGACCACGTTGCCGTATTCATCGCCCAGAACCTGCACCTCAATGTGCTTGGGCTGGACGAGAAACTTCTCCATAAAAATATCGTCATTTCCGAAGGCCTTTTTCGCCTCGGATTTCACGAGATCGTAATTGACGCCCACCTCTTCCACGGTGTCGCACCGGCGCATGCCGCGCCCGCCGCCGCCCGCGGCGGCTTTCAATATCACCGGGAAGCCAAACTCCATCGCCAGCTTCTGGGCCGCCTGACGGTCGGGAATGGGGTCCTTGGTGCCGGGGGTTGTGGGAACGCCGCACTCGATGGCGAGAGCCTTGGCGGACAGCTTATCCCCCATCATATCCAGGACTTTGGAACTGGGGCCGATAAATTTGATGCCCGCCTCCTCGCAGGCCCGGGCAAAATCACCGTTCTCGCTCAAAAAGCCGTAGCCGGGATGAATCGCATCTGCGCCGTGCTTTTTGGCAAGCGCAATCATGCGGGGGATGTCCAGATAGGCCCCCAGTGGGCTTTCGTTTTCACCGATGAGATAGGATTCGTCCGCCGCCGTGCGGAACAGGCCGTACATATCCTCGTTGGAATAAACAGCGATGGTCTGCAAACCCAAGTCGTGGCATGCGCGGAACACGCGCATGGCGATTTCGCCGCGATTTGCCACCAGCACCTTTTTAAACTCTTTGCTCACGGTTTTCCTTCCTTTCCCCGCGCTCCATATGCGGGACGGCTTTTACTCTCCGAAAATGCCGCGGACTTGGTATGTGGCCGCGGTTTTTTACCCTTTCAGTATACTACTGCGTAAAGTCCAACTGCAACGAGATTTCTTTAATTTTCCGCATTTTAGAAAACGCAACAGCTTTTACGCAATTTTTTCTTTTGTTTCCGGCAATTTTTACAACGTCGCTCAAATGTGTATATTTTTCAGAACGCCGCGCCCGGTTCGGCGGGCGCGGCGTTCTGCTCTGCTTGCTCACTTGATGGACTTGCTGTCCACCAACTCCTTCAGCTGCGCGGTGAACGCGTCCAGACTCATAACGCCCAGATCGCCGTCGACCCGGTGACGGACGGCCACCTGGCCGCTCTCGGCCTCCTTGTCACCCAGAACCAGCATATAGGGATCTTTCTCCATCTGCGCCTCGCGGATCTTCTTGCCGATTTTCTCGTTGCGCAGATCCACTTCCACCCGGAAGCCCTGTGCGTCCAGAGCGGCGGCGACTTTTTTCGCGTACTCGTCCGCCCGCTCGGTGATGGTCAGAATTTTGACCTGCACGGGGCTGAGCCAAGTGGGGAACGCGCCGGCAAAATGCTCGGTGATGACGCCGATGAAGCGTTCAATGGAACCCAGGACTACCCGGTGAATCATGACGGGGCGGTGCTTCTGGCCGTCCTCCCCCACGTATTCCAGTTCAAAGCGCTCAGGCAGCTGCATATCCAGCTGGATGGTGCCGCACTGCCAGGTCCGGCCCAGGGAGTCCGCCAGATGGAAGTCCAGCTTCGGTCCGTAAAATGCGCCGTCACCCTCGTTGATGGTATAGCTCTTGCCCATCTCCACGATGGCTTCCTTGAGGGTCTCCTGGGCGAATTCCCAGTCCTTCTCGTCGCCCATATGATCTTCGGGCATGGTGGAAAGCTCGATCTCATAGCTCAGACCGAAGGTAGAATACACCTCGTCGAACAGCTTCACCACGTTTTTGATCTCATCTTTCATCTGACCCCAAGTCATGAAAATATGGGCGTCATCCTGCGTAAAGCAGCGAACCCGGAACAGCCCGTGGAGCGCACCGGAGAGCTCATGGCGGTGGACCAGGCCCAGCTCGCCAACCCGCAGAGGCAGATCGCGGTAGCTGTGGGGCTCACTGGCATACACCAACATGCCGCCGGGACAGTTCATCGGTTTGATGGCGTAATCCTCGTCGTCGATGACGGTGGTGTACATATTCTGCTTATAGTGATCCCAGTGGCCGGAGCGTTCCCACAGCCGCCGGTTCAAAATAACAGGAGTGGAAATCTCCACATAGCCGTAGCGCTTGTGGACCTGGCGCCAGTAGTCGATCAGGGTGTTTTTCAGCACCATGCCCTTGGGCAGGAAGAAGGGGAATCCGGGGCCCTCGTCGGTGAGCATAAAGAGACCCAGCTCTTTGCCCAGCTTCCGGTGGTCCCGCTTCTTGGCCTCCTCGATGCGCTGGAGGTAAGCATCCAGTTCCTCCTTCTTGGGGAAGGCGATGCCATAGATGCGCTGAAGCGTCTGGCGGTTGGAATCGCCGCGCCAATAAGCGGCGTTGCAGGCGGTCAGCTTGATGCCGTTGCCCTTGATGCGGCCAGTGGAGTCCAGATGGGGACCGGCGCACAGGTCGGTGAACTCGCCCTGTTTGTAGAAGGAGATCGTGGCGTCCTTCGGAAGATCGTTGATCAGCTCCACCTTATAGGGCTCGCCCTGATTCTCCATAAACTTGATGGCCTCGGGCCGGGGCAGTTCGAACCGCTCCAGCTTCAGCTTCTCCTTGCATATCTTCCGCATCTCGGCCTCGACTTCTTCCAGTACCTCCGGGGTAAATGGGAAGGGGGAGTCCATATCATAGTAGAAGCCCTCGTCGATCGAGGGGCCGATGGCCAGCTTCACCTCCGGGTGCAGGCGCTTCATAGCCTGGGCCAGAACGTGGGAGCAGGTGTGCCAATAGGTTTTGCGGTAGGCCGCGTTTTCAAACGTGTACTGATTCTCTTCGGACATTTCTGTTCCTCCTTATGATGGGGGTGAGACATGGGCGCGGTCTCGGCAAGAGATTCTTGACAGCAAAAAATCTCACCCCTGAAAAATCAGGGGTGAGATACGAATTCGTATTCCACGGTTCCACCCTGCTTGCGCCTCTTTTGAAGCGCCGCTCGTGTCCTCTATAACGGGAGGTCCCGTCCCGTTCTACTCAGGTCTTCCCTTTCGACGGGCGGCTCCAAGGCGGTGCCGCTTCGGTTCCGGCAAGGGCCGTTTACAGCAAGTGCGGCCCCTCTCTGATGTCTTTCCCGAACGATGTCCTTTTCCAAGCCTTTTTGTATGATTATCGTTAAATATAGCACCTTGGAGCAAAGCTGTCAAGAGCCGCGGCGCTGTTAATTTTTTGTCACGGACAGAACCGTCAGCCGCTGACCGTCCACGGTAAATTTCACCTCTGTCCCGGCAAAACCGAAACCGTACACCCGCGACCGGTCATCCTGATAAGCGGGCCGCGGGTCCTCCGCCAGAACACCCAGCAGCGCCGCCCGACTCCCCTCCGGCAAAACCTCCAGCAGTGCCGCCGGGCAGTCCACCGTCAGTCTCCGCTCCGGCGCCGTGGGAGCAAAGCCGCCCTTTGCCTCAGGATGCGCGTCCACGTAGGGAAGGTACGGCTTGATGTCCAGAATCGGCGTGCCGTCCATCAAATCGGCTCCCGCCACGCGTAGGACCATTCCCACCTCCCGGTCCTCCTCCACTTCCAGCAGCTTCACGCAGGAAAGGCCGATGGGGTTGGGCCGGAAGGGCGACCGCGTGGCGAACACGCCCATGCGGGTATTTCCACCCAGCCGGGGCGGACGTACCGTAGGGGACCATGTGGACCGTACGGCGCCGGAAAACTGCCAGATCAGCCACAGATGGGAAAAGCCCTCGATTCCCCGCAGTGCGTCCGGATTTCGGAACTCCGGCGCGAAAACCACCCGGCTCTCCAGTTCCTCTACCAGTCCGCTCTGCCGGGGAATGCCGAATTTCGTCTGAAAATCGCTTTGGATATGGGCGATGAATTTCACGGAAAAGCCATCGGTCACAGGACCACTTCCCTTTCTTTTAGTAAATCATTTTCTTTAATTGAGTATAATGGACCCGCGCTTGTTTTTCAATAGTTTTACCGCCGGTCCCGCCAGCTCAGCAGCCGCCCTGTCTCGATGGCCGCCAGCGCGCGGACACCGTCGAAGTCCACATAGGGATTGTACACTGCCTCCAAAGCGTCGTGGGCAATCTTCGCGTCCCATAGGGCAGATACAGCCTCCTCCCGCAGCGAAGCGGCCATCCGCCTCAGGAGCCGCTCCCTTCCCTGCTCCTCCGTGTGGGTCAGCGCGTCCAGTCGAATACGGCGGGTGGGTTTTTTCCCGTATTCCATGCCCGGGCGGGAGGTGACGAATCCCAATTCCAGACCGGGAATCAGCAAATGCTCCAGCCGCGCCGGCTCCTCCGGTGACGGACAGGCAATCACGTTCCAGCCCCGGTCCGCGGCGGTCTTCCGCAGCCGCTCCAGCAGCGGCCCCGCCAGCTCCCAGCGGTCCGTCAGCTCATAAACTCTCGTGCACAGGGCATCCACGCTGTCAAACCGCCAAACCGTCCCCCGGCAGGTGATTCCGCCCAGAAACCGATAGTCCGTGCGCCCCGGCTCCCCGCCCTTTTTCCGCAGTTCCCGGGCAATTATACCATCCAGCCTCCGATCCGCCCGCTGGAAATCAAAAGCCTTTTGACCAGCCGCCACCGTTTCCAATTCCACCTGCCGCGCCGCTTTCAGGCACCGGTACGCCCGGTCATTGGCTTGCCGATGTTTTTGAATCAGTGCTACGATCTCGTCCCGCGAAGCCTTTGCCGCCATCAGATCGTAAAACCGTCCAAGATCCACGATTCGGTCCACCGCCGCCGGGTAGTTCGGCTCCAGCGTGTGGGGTGCCGTGCCGTCCACCGCCGCGCAGGCCATATCCGGCAGCACCAGGCCATCCAGTGAGTCCGGGTTTCCGCTGCATCGCAGGTACTCCACCCGCTCCCCCACCTCCTCCATGGCCTCTCCCACAGAGCTGAGAAACGTGGACTTTCCAACACCGGGGCCACCCTTTAAAATCATCAGGTCATATGTATGCTCTCCGGCCAGCCGGTCAAAAAGGCTCTGAAATCCGTCCCCGCCATTGGCACCCAGAAAGAAATTTGTCACACTTGCCATGTCGTCTCCTCCAAATCCGTTTTCACCCTTAGATTATGCGGAAACAGCCTGACCCGACACAAAATCAGGCCGCGCACTTCAAGCGAGGCGGAATGGCGTATATAAACACAAAAAAAGCCGAAGCCCGGTAACCCGGGCTTCGGCTCAGGCTGCCGGAAAGTCCTGCGGACCCTTCCAACAGCCTGACCAATGCCATAATTCTGCTCATGTACAGCGGTCTGAAAATTTCCCGTCTTACAAAAACAACTCGCTCTCTGCCCGGCGGGTATAGTTTGCCTCCAGCATGGCCTTGTGAGACAGGAACGCCGGGTCGTCAAAATATTTTGCACCGGTGGGGCATTTGACCACACAAGCCTGACACTTGATGCAAATGCCCGGGACGCTGGAAACGTCCGCCGGGTCGATGGACCCCATGGGGCAAACGGCGGCGCACAGTCCGCATTTGGTGCATTTATCCATAACAGTCAGCGGCTTTGCCTTCAAAAATTTAGCGGGCTGACCGTCAACACCCATAGGCGTGTAATAGGGTGCGGCAGGATCTCCGGGAACCTGAACAGAGGCGGAAAGCCCCGTCAGGGCCTGCACCTTTTCAGCGACCTTCTCCGCGAAGCGCTCCGCCTGGGCAATATCCTCTCCGTCAGGCCGGCCGGGAGCCAACCGGGGGGCAAAGGCATGCTGCCCCACAAAGGCGGCGGCAGCCACCGTGTGGAACCCGTGGGCCTCCAGTTCCGTACACAGCTCCGCCAGAGAGTTGTCAAAGCTCCGGTTGCCAAACAGTACCACCGGCACCACCAGCGCACCGTTTCCCGTCAACTTCGTCTGGAAATAGGGCAGCATCTTATTTGGAATTCGCCCGGCATAGGTGGGTGTACCGACCACCAGCAGATCCGTTGATGTAAAGGAAAGTTCCTTTTCACGCTCCGCAGGTGTTGAGATGTTCGTCATTTCCAGCGACATCCCAAATTTGCAGGCCAGCGTTCTGGCCACAGCTGTAACCACTTTCTCAGTGGTACCGGTTGCGCTGTAATAAACCGCCCGGACTTTTCCGATCTCCATATCTGTTTCCCCTCTTTTACTTTTTTAACCCGCTCTCAGAGCGAGAAATCCTCTTCCTTCAGACGCGCTGTATCCAAAACGGCGGGCCGGGGCGGTATCCGCTTCAGCGGGTCGTACCGAAAGCTGCGGCAGCTGCTCTCCACAGGCACAATTCCCCGCTTCACACAGGCCACCTCCCGCTCGTTGATCTGCGCGCCCCGCTGACAGTACGCGCACCTCGGATCGATGTCTTTACGAAACAGCACGAAAGTCACCTTCCTTTACAGGTCTTATAAAGCGTAAATCTTTACCTGCCCGTTCTCCGCCGTGGCCCGAATCTGGGATACGGGGTGCTCATAGCTATCGATCATCTGCGCCGCCATGGGGTCCTCCAGCTCCTTCTGGATAGTACGGCGCAAATTCCGGGCTCCATAGGTCATGGAATAGGACTTGTGGGTAAGATACGCCAGCAGCTCGTTGTCATAGGTCAGAGTCACATTCTTTTCCTTCAGGGAGACGGACAGCTCCTTCAGCATAATGCGGGCAATGGACTGGAAATTCTCCTCACTGAGCCGGTTGAAGCAGATCACCTCGTCCACGCGGTTGATGAACTCCGGGCGGAGAAACTGCTCCAGAGCCTTCATGGCCTTTGCTTTGTCCTGCTGCCCGGCGGTACGGTCAAAGCCCACCATTCCCTCTTTTGTGGCACTTCCGGCGTTGGAGGTCATAACGATGACGGTGTTTTCAAAGTTGACTTTCCGGCCATGGGAGTCGGTGATCTCTCCGTCATCCAGAATTTGCAGCAAAATGTTCAGTACGTCCGGGTGGGCCTTTTCAATTTCATCGAACAAAATCACAGCATAAGGCTTTCGGCGGATTTTTTCCGTCAGCTGCCCCGCTTCGTCATAGCCCACATAGCCGGGGGGGGACCCCACAATGCGGGAGACGGAGTACTTTTCCATAAACTCAGACATATCCAGCCGGATCAAGGCGTCCGGCGTGTTGAAAAGATCCTTCGCCAACTGCTTCACCAGTTCCGTCTTGCCAACGCCGGTGGGTCCGACGAAAATAAAGCTGACGGGCTTGTGCTTGGGGCTGATGCCAACCCGGTTCCGCCGCACGGCGGCGGTGACAGCCTCCACGGCCTCGTCCTGACCCACGATGTGGGATTCCAGGCGAATATCCAGCTGGCTCAGGCGCTGGAACTCCTGTTCCCGGATACGGGAAGCAGGGATCTTTGTCCACAGCTCAATGACATGCGCCAGATTCTCCATGGCAAGCTGAGGAGCGCCTTTCTCCAAAAGGCCCTGCAGCTCCTTGCTGAGCTGAGCCCGCTTGCTCTTTAAAAACGCCATCCGCTCATAGTCCGGTTCTGCGCCGTCTTCCGCGGCCAGCTCCTCCAGCATGGCGTTTTCCTTTTCATAGTCGTCCAGCTCCCGCTGGATCTCCATGCGGCGGGAGATATCCGGGTCCTTCAGGTTCAAGTCGGAGCACGCCTCGTCGATCAGGTCAATGGCCTTATCCGGGAGGAACCGATCGGTAATGTACCGCTCGGAAAGCAGAACCGCCTGACGCAGGATTCCGTCGGAGAGCTTCACACCGTGAAACGCCTCGTACTTCGGAGCCAGACCTTTTAAAATCTGGATAGAGTCCTCGATGGACGGCTCGTTCACTGTCACCGGCTGGAAACGCCGCTCCAGAGCGGTATCCTTTTCGATGGACTTGCGGTACTCCGTAAAGGTGGTGGCGCCGATGACCTGAATTTCGCCCCGGGAGAGGGCGGGCTTCAAAATGTTTGCGGCGTTCATGCTGCCCTCGGCGTCTCCCGCACCCACAATGGTGTGGACCTCGTCGATCATGAGGATAATGTTTCCCAGCCGCTTTACTTCATCGATGAGGCCCTTCATCCGGGATTCAAACTGGCCCCGGAACTGGGTGCCCGCCACCAGAGCGGTCAGATCCAGCAGATAGACCTCCTTCTCCCGCAGCTTGAAGGGCACATCCCCCGTGGAAATGCGCTGGGAAAGCCCCTCGGCGATTGCGGTCTTGCCAACGCCGGGCTCGCCGATCAGGCAGGGGTTATTCTTCTGACGGCGATTCAGGATCTGAATGACCCGCTCGATCTCCTGTTCCCGGCCGATCACCGGGTCCAGCTTACCGGCCTTTGCCCGTTCTGTCAGGTTCAGGCAGTAGCTCTCCAGATATTTGCGTTTTTTATCGCCTTTGCGTTCCTTGTCCCGTTCCGCCCGGGCGGAACCGCCCTCGGGCTGCTCATCTCTCCGGGAGGAGGACTCGCCGTTGAACAGACGGTTCAGGAACGGGAACGTGGCGGTCTTGCCCTCTTCCTCCTCCGTGTCGGAATCGTCTTCCTTGGGCAGATCCTCCACATTCTCCACGCCGTCAAACGCCTGAAGCATTTCGCTGTTCAGCGAATCCAGGTCATCATCGGAAATCCCCATCCGCTTCATCATATCGTCCACCTGGGGTAGACCCAGCTCTCTTGCGCATTTCAGGCACAGGCCTTCGTTCACGGTTTTGTCGCCGTCCAGCCGGGAGATAAAAACCACGGCCACGTTTTTCTTGCATCTTGAGCAAAGTTTCGGTTGCATCGTATACCTCCAGAATTACAATGGGCGTCCGGGACGCCGTGCCGGATGCTCCGGCTGCGCGGGAAAGTGCATAAAATCAATAGAAAAGCAGGTCCAATGGACTATGGCTTGTAAAAAAGCTCAGCAAACGGGTCTGGGCGACGATCTCCGCGTCGAAAGAGACATGCAGACAGCGCAGAAGCCAGATCGCCAGAAACACCAGCAGCGCCCCCTGAATCAGTCCCATCAGGGCGCCGCCAAGCCCGTTCAGAAAATGGATGCCCGGCAGCTGCATCGCAAGATCCAGCGCCTTCGCCACCAGATGGAGCAACAGCATCAGCACCACAAAGGACAGGGCGAACAAAAGTATATACACAAAGGACTCCATTACGCTGTCCACCACCGCCATGGCAAGGGATACACCGGTTTCCTGAACCTTTTCCGCCACTTTGTCCGACAGGGACTGTGTCAGTGTGTCATCCCACCCCATCAGCTTCAGAAGCTCCCCCGCCTGCAGACGGGTCTGGGCGCCGTCCTGCGTGGAATCTCCGGACGAAACTGCCGCGCCGACGGAAGCGGACGCCATCTGATCTTCCGAGGTGTCCGCGCCGATCTGCGGCTTCACTGGGGTTACGCTGCCTCCGTCCTCAGAGGACGAGCCGCCGTTTATCGCGTCATCCACCTTTTGTGTGACGGAAGTCTCTATAACTGGCCGGATCAGCTCTGTGGCCATTGGGGTCAACTCCCGCGCGGCAAACGTGGCTCCCGTCAGAGCAAGGATCACCATCAGCAATCCCACCACAGCCCGGAATAGACCGCGCCACGCGCCGTAAATCATAAACCCCAGCAGTACGGCCGCGACAATACAGTCTATTATAACAGCTGTTTTCAAGTTTGCCTACCTCCCCGGTCGTAAATTATTTGTGAATTCATCTGAAATATCGTCCAAAAATACACATTCATGGCAAAAATCGTACGGCGTGTTCCGCTGCCAGAAGCAGGGCGGACCCGTCGTCTCCCGCCAGCGCCTCCCGTGCGTAATCCGTGCCGGTGAGAGAGGCGTATTGCTCCAGCTGGGGCGTGTAGATCACCAGCTTGTCGGCGTACAGCACCGCGATGTACCGCCCGGAGGCAGAGATGCTCAAAATCTCGTCGCTGACGCTGAGCGTCGCGATCTCCTGTCCGTCAGCTCCCACCGTTACCAGACGTCCCACACTTCCGGACCGATAGCGGTTTAACAACAGCACCGCGTAGTTCTCTCCATGAAGATCATACTCCCGCAGATAAGACCCGTTATAGGAATATGTAGCCGACAGTTCCCGGGCAGACGAGCTGAAATACAGCCCATCGTCGCAGACCATACCAAGACTTCCACCCACCATCCCCACATCATAGCACATGCCGTTGCCTACGTCCCAAGACGCCACCGGATCGATGGCCGTCAGGTCGTAGAGCACCAGGCTGGAGGCAAACGCTCCGCCGGACTGGCCCAGCGTCACCGCCGCCAGATACTTTCCGTCGTCGGTAGCATAGGCGTTGGAAACAAAGCGTTCCGACGACTTGAAGGTAAACAGCAGATTCCCCTCCGCATCATAGACGGAGACGAACGCCTTAAACTGCCGCTTTTGGGCGGTCACCGCCAGTTCGCCGCCGCTGTTCAGCGTGGCGGCGATATACGGCTCGGCCTGATCGGCGCTCAGCTGATAGACGAGGCCTTTCTCGTCCAATACGTACAGTTCCGTGCCGCCCACATCGTAGGCCACAGCCCGGTCCCCCACCACGCTCATGGCTGGCGCTTCCATTTTCACGGAGGCAGACCAAACCGTTTCCCCGTTCTCGTCCACCAGAGAAAGCGACGTGTCCGAGAGAACCGCCAGCGTATCCCCCAGCTTTGCAAAGCGGTTGCTGGAAGAAGCGTCGTAGACGTATCCCGTGGTCCCGTCGCCCTCGTTCCTGCCATAGGCAAAATAGCGCCGCAGGATATCCAGACCCGTGCCGTCCCGCCAGGCGGCGGCCAAAACCACCCCCAGCACCGCCAGCAGCAACAGGAAAAAAATCAGAAAACTACGCAGGCGGTGGCGCTTCGGAGGACGGTCCTCCTCGTCGTTGTCATTCCAGATGTCATTCGTTCTATCAGCCATTGAGCCGTTCATCCTCATACCAAAGTCTCGTCAGGTACAGTCCTCCCGGCGGCGCGGTGGGACCCGCTGCACTGCGGTCCCGGCTCTTCAGGATTTCTGGGATATCCTCCGGGGCAAATTTGCCCTCCGCCGCGTACAGCACCGTTCCGGTGATGGCACGCACCATATTATACAAAAAACCGTCGGCGCAGACCTTTAATTCCAAAAGGTCACCGCCCCGGGACACTTCGCAGTAATAAATCGTGCGAACGGTGGACTTCGTCTCCGTTCCCACGCTCCGCACCGCCGCGAAATCGTGGGTCCCCACGAACATCCCCGCCGCGCGGTTCAGAAATTCCTCGTCCAGCTTCTTGGGATAGAAGTACGCCCGATTTACATAAAACGGATTTTTAAATATAGAATTATAGATCCGATAGGTATACTCTTTTTTCACACAGGACCCGATGGCGTTGAAGTCCGGGCCCACTTCCAGCGCCTCCTTTACGGCGATGTCCTCCGGCGTGTGGGTGTTGACGGCGACGGGCAGCCGGTCCGTGGGGATGCGGCTGTCCGTATGGAAATTCGCCACATACCGCTCCGCGTGAACACCCGCGTCGGTGCGGCCGCAGCCGGTGAGATGGACCGGGCCGCCGCAGACCTCCGCCAGGGCTTTTTGCAGCGTCCCGCAGATGGAAACGGCGTTTTTCTGCACCTGCCACCCGTGATAGGCGGTGCCGTTGTACATCAATTTCAGGGCAATATTGCGCATGGCAGTTAAATCTCCTTATTCAGGCCAGATCAACGTCGGATAGGCGGAGGTCGGCCAGTGCCGTTCCGCGCCCTTCTCCGTGACTGTCCACCAGTTCAGGGGAAATTCGTATGTAAGGCCGTATTCATCCGTGCAGGTAAACTGCAATTCTATTTTGTCTCCGGCGACGCAGGGAAAACACCGCTCCTCGAGTCCGCTCTCATAGGAGCTATAGGATTCCGACTGCTTGGCGGGGCCGGAAAAAATCATGTTTCCGTTCCGATACAGGCGATACTCTCCATCCGCAGCTGTTGCGGCAGCTCCATGCAAATCCAGCAGAGACACCGTCCACTCCGTGAAATACATGCCCTTCTGGTCTGTATTGTAGACATCATCGCCAGAGAAGCTCCCAAGCCGCACGGGGAGCAGTCCCATCATAGAGGATTCGCTCCGCAGTGTCTGCGTCCGCTCCTCGCCACCGTCAACCACGGAAATGAGCAGGTCCACACTCTGCGTATCTACCGGCAGTGTGATTTCGCCCGTGTAACCGCCGTCCTCCTGCCCGTCCATCTGCACCCGGATTCCCCGCGCCGTCAGATACGCCGGAGCACATTGATCCGTTGCGGTCAGTTTGGCCTCCACCCGCAATGTAACCGTTCTCTCCGCCGTATCCAACCCGGTCGCCGACATCTGCCAGGATGACACCAGAGGCTCCTGTTCCGCCGCAGTCCGCTTCAAATCCGCCAGCTCATCTTCCAAAACCGCCACCCGCCGGTCTAATTCCTCTGTATCCTGCTGTGCCTGAGCACTCATCCGGTTGCTCAAAGATTGGATTTCGATTCTTTGCCAGAGTATCTCTGCCAGCAGCAAGGCGCACAGCGCCAGCACCCAAAGCTGCAGCTTCCTGTCTTTCATACAATCAATAACCCCCTCTTTCGCCCCGGTTCTTCTCAGAATCCGAACCGGCCCAATACAATAACGCCCGCCGTAACGGCCGCGCCGCAGGCCAGCGCCCAATAATCCCTAGCTGCATATTTCAGGGGATTCAGCTTTGTCCTCCCCTCACCGCCGTGGTAACAGCGGCACTCCATGGCGACGGCCAGCTCGTCCGCCCTGCGGAACGCACTGATGAACAGCGGCACCAGAATGGGAATCAGAGCCTTTGCCTTGTGAAACAGATTTCCGCTCTCAAAGTCCGCGCCCCGGGCCTTCTGGGCAGACATGATCTTGTCCGTCTCCTCGATTAGTGTCGGGATGAACCGCAGCGCAATGGACATCATCATCGCCAGCTCGTGGACCGGCACATGGAGCTTTTTAAGTCCTCCCAGCAACCGTTCCAGTCCGTCTGTGAGCCGGATGGGACTGGTGGTGTAAGTCAGGAGGAACGTGCCCATAATCAGCAGCATGATGCGCAGCACCATCTGTACAGCCAGCTTGATCCCCTGCCGTGAGATATGGAGCACGCCAAATTGAAACAGATAATCTCCGGGGGTGAAAAACAAATTCAAAATGCCGGTAAAGATAATAATCAGCAGCACCGGCTTCAAACCCCGCACCAGCGCTTTAGCCCCCACCTTGGAGATACGGGCGCAGGTTAGAAACACGGCGATCATAACCCCGTATGTCAGCCCGGAGTCTGCGCAGAACAGCCCCACGATATAGAGAACCACCAGCAGCAGCTTTGTTCTGGGGTCCAGCCGGTGGGCGATGGTATCGCCGGGGAAATACTGACCCAGCGTGATATCCTTCAGCATCCCGCCGCTCCCTTCCGAAGCGTCAGGAGCTGCCGCTCCAAAGCCTCCGTGGTGTAAACCGCCGGGTCCACGGCAAGGCCCCGCTCCTTAAGCGCCATGGCGACCCGGGTGATCTGGGGCACATCCAGCCCGGCGGACAGTAGTTCGTCCGCGCGGCAGAAGACATCCTTCGGCGTCCCCTGCATCAGCACGCGGGCGGATTTCAGAACCAGAATACGGTCCACGTTCTGGGCCACCTCCTCCATGCTGTGGCTGACCATGATGACCGTGCCGTTTTTATTCCGGTGATAGTCCCGGATGTTGGCCAACAGGTTTTCCCGGCCTGCCGGATCCAGTCCCGCCGTGGGCTCGTCCAGAATCAGCACCCTCGGCTGCATAGCCAGCACACCCGCCAGCGCCACCCGCCGCTTTTGCCCGCCGGAGAGCTCAAAGGGGGACTTTTCCAGCTGGTCGTCCCGGATGCCCACAAGGCGCGCGGCCTCACGGACGCAGCAGTCCAGCTCATCCCCGGTCTTCCCCATATTGGTGGGGCCGAAAGCGATGTCCTTATAGACCGTCTCCTCAAAAAGCTGGTATTCCGGGTACTGAAACACCAGGCCCACCCGGAACCGCACGTCCCGGATTTTCTTCGGCTCAGCCCAGATGTCCTTTCCCTCCAACAGTATCTGCCCGGAGGAGGGCTTCAAAAGGCCATTGAGATGCTGGATAAGAGTGGATTTTCCCGAGCCGGTGTGACCGATGATGCCCAAAAATTCCCCGTCCGCCACGTCGAAGCTCATATCCTCCACAGCACTGCGCTCAAAGGGTGTTCCGGTCCCATAGATATGGGTCAGGTGTACGACCTTTAAAATTGGTTCCAATGGTTTATTCCTTCCTGTCTCTTTTATCGCAGTGCCTCTGCCACCGCATCCGCGCACGCATCCACGGTGAGGGCATCCAGCGGCAGGTCCAGTCCGTCCCTGCGCAGCCGGTCCAACAGATCCACGGTGTCCGGCACCGTCAATCCAAGGCTGCGCAGCTCCTCCACCCGGACAAAGACCTCTTTGGGCGCGCCGTCCATGGCAATTTTTCCGTCGTCCATGACGATCACGCGGTCAGCATCCTCCGCCTCGTTCATGTGGTGGGTGATGAGCACCACAGTGATGCCCTTTTCCCGATTCAGCCAGTGGGCGGTAGACAGAACCTCCCGCCTCCCCGTGGGGTCCAGCATGGCGGTGGCCTCGTCCAGAACGATACAGTCCGGCTCCATGGCAATCACGCCCGCGATGGCAATGCGCTGTTTTTGTCCGCCGGAGAGCAGGTGCGGCGCGTGTTGTGCAAACTCCACCATGCCCACCGCGTCCAGCGCCCGGTCCACCCTCTGCCGAATCTCCGCTGTGGGGACGCCCAGATTCTCCGGAGCGAACGCCACGTCCTCCTCCACCACGTTGGACACGATCTGGTTGTCCGGGTTCTGAAACACCATCCCCACCCTGCGGCGAATGTCCAGCAGGTGTTCTTCGTCGTCCGTGTTCATTCCCTCCACGTATACGCTGCCCGCGGAGGGCAGTAGAATGGCGTTGAAAGTCTTGGACAGCGTGGATTTTCCGGACCCGTTATGGCCCAGAATCACCACAAAGGACCCCTTTTCGATTTTCAGGTCCACGCCCCGCAGGGCCACCGTGGCCCCTTCCCCCTCCTCAACCGCCGGATAGATGTATTGGAGGTTTTCCGTTTGGAGAATCGTTGACATCACTCTTTACTTCCCATCGCTTATTCGCTCAGCCAGCGTCCCGTGGCGCCGCACGGAAGGCACAATCCGGTTCTTGTCACCGGAAGGCCCAGCTCGTCCCACATGCACTTGCCGCCGTACTTTTCCTTCATCAAAATGCCCAGCAGATATCCCAGCACCGACGGGGCAAGGCCAGTGGTATAGGAGTTAATGAGCACGAACAGCGGCTTGTCGGAAAGCACACCCGTGCAGAGCTTTGCAAACTCGTACAGATTTTCCTCCAGTTTCCAGACCTCGCCGCCGGGTCCCCGGCCATAGCTGGGCGGGTCCATGATGATGGCGTCGTAGGTCTTCCCCCGCCGGATTTCCCGCTCCACAAATTTTCCGCAGTCATCCACGATCCATCGGACGGGCGCGTCCGTAAGGCCCGAGAGCTTCGCGTTCTCCTTTGCCCAGGCCACCATGCCCTTCGCCGCGTCTACATGGCATACGCTTGCCCCGGCCTTGGCGCAGGCCACCGTGGCCCCGCCCGTATAGGCAAACAAGTTCAAAACCCGGATGGGCCGTCCGGCGTTTTTGATCTTTTCCATGGCGAAGTCCCAATTGACGGCCTGTTCCGGGAACAGGCCCGTATGCTTGAAATTCATGGGCTTCACCTGAAAGGTCAGTTCTTTGTAGTGCATCTCCCAGCGCTCCGGAAGCTTTCCCTTTTCCCAGTGTCCGCCGCCAGTCTGGGAGCGGAGATACCGCCCGTTGGCCCGCTTCCAGCCGGGATCACCGTGGTCCGTCTCCCAGATGGCCTGAGGGTCCGGGCGCACCAGGAGCTGCCCCGCCCAGCGCTCCAGCTTTTCGCCGCCGCCGCAGTCCAGCAATTCATAATCCCGCCAGCTATCCGCAATCCACATGTTGGTTCCTCCGTTTTCCTGTGTGATAACAAATCAATCATAATATTATACTTCAAAAAGCGCCGCCCCGTCAATGCGGGATTTTAAAGCCGCCCGCCGCAGTTCTGCCGTTTTCCACCCGCTCAGGAACATTTTCTGTCGCTCCACAGGAAAATACCAAAAAAACCTCTTGACATTTCAAAAAGCCATGCTAAAATGGCACCAATATGAAAAGGCAGTGACGGAGAGGGCGGGGACGCGGACCTTTCAGAGAGCCGGCGGCTGGTGTGAGCCGGTGGGAAAACGCCTCCAATGCCTATGGCTCCCGAGCTGAAAGGGCGAACCCGCAATGGGATAGGTCTTTCCGTGTCGCCGCGTTAAGGCAGAGGGCTTGTTGGAGCCTGTGAGGAGGCGTGCCTTTGTGCACGCAATTTGAGTGGTACCGCGGAAGTTATGTGACTTTCGTCTCAAAGGATGCTTTGAGGCGGAGGTCTTTTTCTTTTGCCTCAGGGTGTCAAACGGAAAGGAGTTCAAAACCATGAGCAACCAGAAAATCGAGACCATCTGCGTTCAGGGCGGCTATACTCCCGGCAATGGCGAGCCCCGTCAGATCCCCATCGTTCAGTCCACCACCTTCAAGTACGACACCTCCGAGGACATGGGAAAGCTCTTTGACCTGGAGGCCAACGGCTATTTCTACACCCGGCTCCAAAATCCCACCAACGACTACGTGGCGGCGAAGATCGCCGCTCTGGAGGGCGGCACGGCGGCGATGCTCACCTCCTCCGGTCAGGCGGCCAACTTCTTCGCCCTGTTCAACATCGCCTCCTGCGGCGACCACATCGTGGCCTCCTCCAGTATTTACGGCGGCACCTTTAACCTCATCTCCGTCACCATGGCGAAGATGGGCGTGGAATGCACCTTCGTCACCCCGGACTGTACGGCGGAGGAACTGGACGCCGCTTTCCAACCCAACACCAAATGCGTTTTCGGCGAGACCATCGCAAACCCCGCTCTCACGGTGCTGGACATTGAGAAATTCGCCCGGGCGGCCCACAGCCACGGCGTGCCCCTGATCGTGGACAACACGTTTGCAACTCCCATCAACTGCCGCCCCTTTGAATGGGGCGCGGACATCGTCACCCACTCCACCACCAAATATATGGACGGCCACGGCGCCGCCGTGGGTGGGGCCATCGTGGACTCCGGCAAATTTGACTGGCTGGCTCACGCCGAGAAGTTCCCCGGCCTGTGCACGCCCGACGACAGCTACCACGGAATCACCTATGCCGAGAAGTTCGGCAAAGAGGGCGCGTTTATCACGAAATGCACCGCCCAGCTCATGCGGGACTTCGGCTCCATCCAGTCCCCCCAGCACGCATTCTACCTGAATCTGGGGCTGGAGAGCCTCCATGTCCGCATGGCCCGCCACTGTGAGAACGGCCAGGCCGTGGCAGAGTTTCTGGCGGCGCACCCGAAGGTAGCCTCCGTCAGCTTTTGTGGTCTGCCCGGCGACAAGTACCATGCGCTGGCAGAAAAGTATCTGCCCCACGGGTCCTGCGGCGTGGTCTCCTTTGAGCTCAAGGACGGGCGCCAGGCCGCCGGCGAATTCATGAAGCATTTGAAGCTGGCCGCCATCGAGACACACGTAGCGGACGCCCGGACCTGCTGCCTCAATCCCGCCAGCTCCACTCACCGCCAGATGTCCGACGAGCAGCTCAAAGCCGCCGGCGTTCCCGCGGGCCTTGTCCGCATGAGCTGCGGTCTTGAGAGTAAGGACGACCTGATCGGGGACATCTCTCAGGCGCTGGATCAGGTGCGGGACTAAAAATCCATCCGCAGAATTCTCCCACCTCGGCGCTTTGAAAGGAGAACCAGTTTTGCCTATTAAAATTCCAAACCAACTGCCTGCCACCGATACGCTGACCCATGAAAATATTTTCGTTATGACCGAGACCCGCGCCATAACCCAGGACATCCGTCCCCTGCAAATCCTCCTGCTGAATCTGATGCCCACCAAGGTGGACACGGAAACGCAGCTGGCCCGGGTTCTGGGCAATACTCCGCTTCAAATCGAACTGGAGCTGATTGCCCCGTCGGGCCATATTTCCAAAAACACTCCGCAAGAGCACATGCTGGCCTTTTACAAAACGTTTAAAGAGGTGAAAGACCGGGACTTCGACGGGCTGGTCATCACCGGCGCGCCGGTGGAAAACCTGCCCTTTGAAGAGGTGGACTACTGGCCGGAGCTGTGTGAGATCATGGAGTGGAGCAAGACCCATGTTCACTCCACCCTCCACATCTGCTGGGGCGCCCAGGCGGGGCTTTACTATCACTACGGCATCCCCAAGCGGGCGCTGCCGGAAAAGCTGTTCGGCGTGTTCCTGCACACGGTGGAAGACCCCAACTTCATCCTCTTCCGCGGCTTTGACGACCAGTTCTGGGTTCCCCACTCCCGCCACACCACCGTGTTCCGGGAGGATATTGAGGCCGTACCGGAGTTGAAAATTCTGGCCGCGTCGCAAGAGGCCGGGATCTACGCCGTGAAAACCGACGGTGGCCGTCAAATCTTCCTGATGGGCCATGCCGAGTATGACCGGGACACCCTGAAAAAGGAATATGACCGGGACGCGGCCGCCGGAGGCGCCATCCAACTGCCGAAGCATTACTTTCCAAACGATGACCCAACCCGGACGCCGGTGGTCACTTGGCGCTCCTGCGCGAACCTACTGTACTCCAACTGGCTGAACTACAACGTATACCAGACCGTTCCCTATAACATCCGGGATATCCGACTGGGCAAGCGAACGGAGGATCTCTGAAAATACTCTCTGAAGGCTCCTGTTAATTTCTTTGCAAACAGAAGACCGTCCCGTCACATATTTATGCGGCGGGACGGTCTTCTTATTTGACAACCACGTTCTCCTCGCCCAGAGTCTCTCTCGCCTCCTGCAAAAGCGCCTGATGGAGCAGCAGCCGAATACCGAACACTTTCCGGGTGTCCGCCATCACCAGCTTCACCGGCGTGCTGCCGGGAAACATCTCAAACACCAGCTTCATGTGATGAAGCTCGGGGCTGTCCTTTCCTGGGAATTTCAGATAGAGGACACTGCCCCCCGCCAGTTTCTTTTCACTCTCCGCCGGAACCGGAGCCGGAAGCGGCGCGCCGCCGCCCAGCGGGACCGCGGAATCGCACAGAATCTGAGGGGCCTTTTCATCCCGGACGGAGAGCTTTCCCTGCACCTCCACTGCCTGATTCTCCTGCAGGCACGCGCCGCAGGCGTCCAGCGTCCGGGAAAAGCATAAAAGTTCGATGGCGGCGGTGTCGTCCTCCATTGTCACGTAGGCCATCAGGGAGTTGTTCTTCGTGGTTTTCGTCTTACTTGAGGTGACCACGCCGGCAATCCGGACCCGCTGGCCGTCGGCAAACCGGGTGGGGCCGCCCTCCTGGGCAAAATCGTCCAAAATGGAGGCGATCGCGGGTGCGTTCAGCCGCTTCACCTCATCCCGATAGGCATCCATGGGATGACCGGAGAGGTAGAGGCCTGTGGTCTCCTTCTCCATATTCATCAGCTCCTGCTGGGAAAACTCCGGGATGTCCGGCAGGTCCGCCTCCTTCGGCGGTTTTGGTTCCGCCGCGTCACCCGCCGCCATGGAGAAGAAATCGAGCTGCCCCTCCACGTTCTGGCGGCTGGCGTTGGCAATGGAGTCCATTACCGTCTCGAAAACACGGATCAGCTGGGATCTCTTCGCCCCAAAGCCGTCAAACGCACCGGAGCGGATCAGGTTTTCCACCGCCCGCTTGTTCATGTCGCTGCCGTTCATCCGCGCGCAGAAGTCGCTGAGGGAGGAAAAGGGCCGATCCTCCCGCTCCCGCATCACAGCCTGAATAAATCCCCTCCCGATGTTTTTGACGGCAGCCAGACCAAACCGGATACCGCCCTCTTCCACCGTGAAGGTGTCGCAGGAGCAATTGATGTCCGGTGGCAGGAGCTTAATGCCCCAGTCGCGGCATTCCGTGATGTATCCCGCGATCTTGGCGGAGTTATCCAGGACGCTGGTAAGCAGCGCGGCCATATATTCCTTCGGAAAATGGCACTTAAAATAGGCGGTCTGGTAGGCTACCACCGCATAGGAAACGGAATGCGCCTTGTTAAAGGCGTAGTTTGCAAAGTCGTAAATCTCCTGATAGATGGCCTCGGCCGTCTCCTCCGGGATACCGTTTGCCACGCACCCGGGGATATTCCGCTCCCTGTCGCCGCGGATAAACGCGTCCTTTTCCCGCACGATCTGGGCGGCCTTCTTTTTGGAGATGGCCCGGCGCACCATATCCGCCTGGCCCAGGGAGTACCCCGCCAGCCGGCGGAAAATCTCAATGACCTGCTCCTGATATAAAATGCACCCGTAGGTAATGGACAAAATCGGCTCCAGCGATGGGTGAAGATAGGAGATTTTTTTTGGATTCTGGGCACAGGCGATGAACTTTGGAATGGAGTCCATGGGGCCGGGACGGTAGAGAGCGATAATGGATGAAATATCTTCGATGCTGCGAGGTTTCAGCCCCACACATACGCCGGTCATGCCGGTGGATTCCATTTGGAACACGCCGATGGTCTTTCCCTGTCCCAACATCTCGTAGGTGGGCGCGTCGTCCTCCGGGATGTCCTCCAGCCGGAAACCGGGGCGCTCCGCCTGAACCATTTTTACCGCGTCGTCCAGCACCGTCAGGTTCCGCAGGCCCAGAAAATCCATTTTTAAAAGGCCCAGTTCCTCCAGAGTGGTCATGATATACTGGCAAACCACCGCATCGTCGTTTTTTGCCAGGGGCACATACTCGTACACTGGCTTTTTCGTGATGACCACGCCCGCGGCATGGGTGGAGGCGTTGCGGGGCATCCCCTCCAGCTTGCGGGCCGTGTCGATCAGGGTCTTCACGTTGTCATCGCCCTCGTAGAGATCGCTGAGGGGCTTTGAAAGCCGCAGCGCGTCGCTGAGGGTGATATGCAGGGTGTTGGGTACCTGCTTGGCGATGGTATCCACCTCGGCGTAGGGCAGCCCCATCACCCGGCCAACGTCCCGGATCACGCCCCGGGCAGCCATAGTGCCAAAGGTCACGATCTGGGCCACGTGGTCGTCGCCGTATTTCCGGCGGACATAGTCCACCACCTCGCCCCGGCGGACATCGCCGAAATCCATGTCGATATCCGGCATACTGACCCGCTCGGGATTCAGAAACCGTTCAAAATACAGTCCGAACCGCATCGGCTCGACATCCGTGATATACAGGCAATAGCTCACCATACTTCCGGCGGCGCTGCCGCGCCCCGGACCCACGGGGATGCCCGCGCTCTTGGCGTAGCGCACAAAGTCGGAGACGATGAGAAAGTAGTCCGTAAAGCCCATCTTCTCGATCATTTCCAGTTCATAACTCATCTGTCGGCGATATTCCGGATGGGCGTCGCCATATCGCTGCGCAAAGCCCCGGTCGCACAGCTCTTTGAGGTAGGTATAGGAGTCATAACCCTCCGGAAGCTTAAATTCCGGCAGCTGATATTTCCCGAAGACGAACTCCACGTTGCACCGCTCAGCGATCTTCCCGGTGTTGTCCACCGCATCCTCGTAGCCCTCAAACAGGGCGCGCATCTCCTGCTCGGAGCGGAGGTAGAAATTCCGCGGTTCATAGCGCATCCGGTTTTCGTCCGCCAGCAGCTTCCCCGTCTGGATGCAAAGCAGCACGTCGTGGGCATCCGCGTCCTCTTTGCGCAGGTAGTGGGAGTCGTTCGTGCAGACCATGGGAAGCCCCGTCTCCTGATGGAGCTTCAAAAGCCCCCGGTTCACCTTCTGCTGGTCGGGGATGCCATGGTCCTGCAGTTCCAGATAGAAATGGTCCGGTCCGAAAATATCCGCCATTTCCAGTGCCACGGCTTTGGCGGTGTCATATTCCCCGTTCCGAAGCCGCCGGGGAATCTCGCCGGCAAGGCAGGCGGACAGGGCAATCAGCCCCTGATGGTGTTCCTGCAAAAGCCCCATATCCACCCGGGGTTTGATGTAAAATCCCTCGGTCCACGCCATGGAGACTATATAAGAGAGGTTTCGATATCCCTCCTCATTTTCACACAACAGAACCAGATGGCGGCTCTCCGCGTCGAACTCATGCTGCTTTTGAAATCGGGTCCGGCCTCTGGGCGCAACATAGACCTCGCAGCCGATAATGGGCTTGACGCCCGCGTCCTTGCAGGCGCGGTAAAAGTCGATCACGCCGTACATGACCCCGTGGTCCGTGATGGCGCAGGCGGTCTGGCCCATCTCCTTCAAGACTCCCGGCAGCTCCTTGATGCGGCACGCGCCGTCCAGCAGGCTGAACTCCGTATGAACATGTAAATGGACAAAGGACATAGAACGCTCCTCTTCTCTCTGTTCTTCCGCCAGTACGACCGTCTTCCGGCCTGAAAAAGGCGGAACCGGAACGCAGACGCTCTCCGATGCGCTCAGGCCTTTCGCTCCGCCAGCATTTCCTCGACAATCTCCACCGCTGTGACAATCATGATGGCGCAGTGGTTTGTCAATTCCAGCCGTCTGGCGGCGGGGGTGGTGTCATCCGGCTGATACTTCTCCGGCAGCAGTTCCGCGCAGCGCAGGTAGCCAAACCTCTCTGAAAACCGTTTCTGAAACTCTCTGGAAAGTCCCACGGCCCGTTTCTTTCCGGCCGCGGGATCCTCGATGGTGGCTGGGAATATCCGGGACAGGGTCATCACAGCACCGGTAATGGCGCCGCACAGCTCTCCCGTCCCCGCTCCGCCTCCAAAGCCGCCTCCGATGGCCAGACTCTCCGCCTCACTCAGACCCGTCACGTCGGTAAATGCCGCCAGCACCGACTGGCAGCAGTTGCAGCCCCGTTTATGATAATTATTTGCAAGCTTACAGCGATCCATATACGCGAACTCTTCTTCCTTTTATTTTCTCAGCGGTTCTGGGAAACCCGCCTCTCCAGCTCCTGATAAAACTTTCCCAGATGGATTCCATCCACCAGCGCATGGTGGGCCAGCACCGTCACCGGCAGACTTGTCCTTCCGTTTTCCGTCACGTACCGGCCCCACGACAGCCGCACATTGCTGTACGCCGGGCAAGGTGCCGGTTGGGTCATGGACGTATAGTGGAGCCAGGGAATGCAAGAGACAAAAAAATATTCCCCACAATCTTCTCCTTCACACATCGTCCCGCTGTCTCTGGCCGCCTCCAGCGCTTTGCGTCCCTCCGCCAGAAAGGCTTCCCACGGCAGCGCCCCGTCCAGTGTACAATAGGCATAGGCTCCGTCGGGCTTGGCCACGGTACAGGAGCAGCGGCAGTTGTCGTACTCCACCACCCGGTCTCCCTCGATCCGCCGCCGAAACTCCGGCACGGCGTTGGCCGCCGCTAAAACCTCATAGGTAAACGAGAGAAAAAACGGCGCACCGCTGCGCCGGAGCCTCTCCATCAAGCTGGTGATATCCACCTCACAGGTCACGCCCATATAGGGGTCCGCCATCGGCGCAAAGTAGTCAAACTGCTCTCGCCTAGGGTCTCTGGACATATCGACAATGTGTTTTTCCATATGCGCTCCTTGATCTATTTTGGGAAAATACAATGCTCTCCGCCCGCTGCGTCCTGCCGTCCGCGCGATTGCCGGCTTTTTCACTCGGGCGATTCTCCCTTTAATTCTCTGGCCAGCCCCGTCAGCTTACGTAGACGGTGGTTCAAGCAGGACTTGGTAACCGGCGGGACAAGGCTGTCTGCCAGCTCCGAAAGGCTCAGCTCCGGGTTTTCCAGCCGGGCTTCCGCCGTCTCCTGGAGTTTGTCCGGAAGCTGCTCCATCAGTCCCGCTTCCATCAGCCGCCGGATCGCCTCCGTCTGTTCCAGCGCTGCGTCCACCGCCTTGTCCAGATTTGCGTTGTCACAGTTGATACGGCGGTTCACGCTGTTTCTGAGGTCCTTTTCCATTTTCGCGCTCATGACGTTCATGGCCGCTACCGGAGCGCCCACAAGCGTCAAAAAGTCCTCGATCTGGTCGCTCTGCTTGAAATAGGTAATATAGCTCCCGTTCCGGCTCAGCCCCTTGGGGGGAAAGCCGTTATCCCGCAGGAGGGCCTCCAGCTCCCGGCTCACCTGCAAATGGGACGTCGCCAACTCCAGATGATAGCGCTTCAGCGGGTCAGTGACGCTTCCCCCTGCGAAAAACACGCCCCGCAGGAACGAAGCCCGGCAGCACTCCTCCTCCAACAATCCGAAATTGATGTGCAGCACCAGATTCTGCTCCGGGGCAAAACCCAGCGCGTCAATCATACCGTCCAGCTTTTCCCGGTCGGTGATCTGAAACACCAGCTTTCCGGGTGCCTCCGGCTCCGGCCTGCGGTCAAATCGAATGTGAAACGCCCGATAAAACAGCCGCGGAAGTCTTGCGGCAAAGTTGGGATTCTCCGTGACGATGCGGACCTCGCCGGAGTTAAACGTGTTGCAGTAGAGCAGGATCCCGTAAGCCTCCGCCCGGGCGCAGCAGTGTTTCTGCACGTCCAGCCGGCACAGTTCGTTTTTCGCGTCGTAGGAAAAGGACATCCCACTCACCTCCTCATTATTTTGAATCCTCCACGCGATAGAAATCCTTGTCAAAGGTGTACCTCTCCCCCACGATGCGGACGCTGCGCTCCGCTTGGAGCAGAATCAGCTCCCGGGCCAGATGGCCGGGATCGTGACGGACAAAGCCGTTTTCTACCGTGGCAACCGGCCGGTTGATGATCTCAACGCCCAGCTCTGCGCACCGCTCCCTGTCGCAGAGGATCAGCTCTGCGCCCTCCTTAGCATACCGGGCGGCAACGCCCTTCGGAATGGGAGAGGAATTGGTCAGGCACAGGTCAAACACCTTTGGCACGGAGTGCTTGAACAGCGCCGCGATGTGGTCTGCGGCGGTGTATCCCTCTGTCTCTCCCTCCTGGGTCATGACGTTGCAGACGAAAATTTTCAGCCCGTCGGATTCCTGGATGGCATCCACGATACCGTCCACCAGCAAATTGGGGATGATGCTGGTATACAGGCTCCCCGGTCCCAGCACCACCATATCCGCGTTTTGAATGGCCTCCACTGCCGCACTCAGCGCCTTCGGACGCTCCGGCAGCAGGCGGATCTGCCGGATGCGGCAGTCCTGTTCCTTTTTACAGTAGGAAATTTTGGACTCCCCCACCACTCGTACGCCGTTTTCAAACTCCGCCTCCAACTGCACGTTGGCATTGGTGACGGGCAGCACCCGGCCCGTAATGGCCAAAACCTCGCTCATTCGGCTCACCGCCGTATCGAAGGAAGGAGAGATGCCGTTCAGCGCCGCCAGAAACAGATTGCCGAAGCTCTGTCCCGCAAGCGTCCCCTCGGAAAAGCGGTAGTGCAGCAGCTCCGCCATCAACGGCTCCGTGTTGGCCAAAGCCTCCAGACAGTTTCGGATATCCCCCGGAGGGGGCATCTGCAGGTCCTGACGCAGCATTCCCGAGCCGCCACCATCGTCCGCCACCGTAACGATGGCGGTCAGATTTTCCGTATACTGCTTCAGCCCCCGCAGCATGGTGGAAAGGCCGTGTCCTCCGCCGATAGCGGCGATCCGCGGCCCGTGCACCCTGGGGAGGCGATAGGACGTCCGTTGATTTTCCATAGATCCCCCTTCCGTGCACCGGGTATCTCAGCCCCTGGGGATATCCCGGTGATACTCCGTCACGGGGTAGCCCGTCTGCTGAATAAATCCGGTCAGTGCGTGCGCAATGGCCACGGAACGGTGCTGTCCGCCAGTGCAGCCCACCGCGACCGTGAGACTCGTCTTTCCCTCCTCGGCGTACAGCGGCAGCGTCAGAGTCAGCAGATCCTCCAGCTTCGAGAGGAAATCTCTGGTCTGCTGAAAAGAGAACACATAGTCGGATACCGCCTTGTCAAGGCCCGTTTTAAGCCGCAGCGTCTCAATATAGAACGGGTTCGGCATGAACCGCACATCCAGCACCAGATCGGCCTCCAGCGGCAGCCCGTACTTGAATCCGAAGGACGTCACCGCCACGGTCATCCCGGTTTTTTCGTCTTTACCGCTGAAGATGCGCAGCAGCTCCCCGCGCAGCTGGGCGGTGGACAGGCTGCTGGTGTCGATCACATAGTCCGCCCGTTCCTTAACCGGGCGCATGACCTCGATCTCCCGGTGGACGGCCTCTTCCAGCGTGTCCGTCCCGCTGCTTAGGGGATGGCGGCGGCGAGTCTCCTTGTACCGTTTGATGACGGTCTCCGGCGACGCCTGCAAAAACAGCATCCGGCATACGCCGCCCATGCCCCGCAGCTTATCCAATACGTCAAACAGTTCCGTGAAGGAATCCGACGTCCGCACATCGTACACCAGCGCCACCCGGTCATACCGCCCGTTGCCCCCCGCGCAGAACTCCGCAAATTTCAGAATCATCGCTGCGGGCATGTTGTCCACAATATAAAAGCCCATATCCTCCAAAAAGGAAGCTGCTTTGCTCTTTCCGGCCCCGGACAGGCCGGAAATAATCAAAATCTCCATGAAATCACCCGTTTCTCTCTCCTTCGCGCGGTTTTACCGCACGATTTTCACCTCCGGCTCCAGCCGAACGCCAGTGGCCGCAAGCACTCTCTCCTGCACCTTTGTAATCAGCCCCATCACGTCGGCAAAGGTGGCCCCGCCGCGATTGATGATAAACCCCGCGTGCTTTTCGCTGACCTGAGCGCCACCCACCGTCAGCCCTTTTAAACCGCACTGGTCAATGAGCGTCCCCGCAAAATGGCCCGCCGGCCGCTTGAAAGTACTGCCCGCGCTGGGCCATTCCAGAGGCTGGCTGGCCTTTCGCTTTGCCATCAGCGCCTCCATATTCGCCCGGATCTCCGCCGGGTCGCCGGGCGTCAGGCGGAACACCGCATATAAAACCACCCAGTCCGGGTGGTCGGTCAAAATACTGTGACGGTATCCAAACTCCATTTCCCTGCGGGAAAGCGTCTTTACGCCGCTCTCCACGTCCAGCAGCGCCACAGTCTCCACCACATGCGCCATCTCCCCGCCGTAGGCTCCGGCGTTCATGCACATGGCCCCGCCCACCGTGCCGGGGATACCATGGGCAAATTCCAGGCCTCCAAGCCCCTGCTTGTGGGAAAAATCCGCCAGCCGCGCCAGAGGGACTCCGCCCTCCGCCTTCACCTGGTTCTCCTCTGCGCCTGTCTCCAGCCGGTTCAAACCCGCGGAGGTGTCAATCACCAACCGGTCAAGTCCTTCGTCGGGAACCAGCAGATTCGTCCCATTTCCGATCACCATCGGCCGCGCGCCGCATTTACCGGCAAAGTCCGCCAGCAGCACCATCTGTTCACCGCTGCCTGGAAACGCCATCCTCCGCGCCGGTCCGCCGATGCGGAAAGAGGTATGTCGGCTCATTGCCTCGTCGGTCCGCATCTTCAGGTCCGGCAGATACTCTTTCGCCCATTTGTCCAGTTCTTCAGTCCAGTCCATACAGGCCCTCCTCAAAATCAGATTGCCCGCTTCAGCAGCGCCGCGCCGATCATGCCCGCGTCGTTGCCAAGCTCCGCCTTGACCACCGTGGCTTTCCCGCCGCAGTGGGCGGCGTAGCTCTCCCGGTCCACGATCTCCTTAAGAGGCGTCAGCAGCAGTTCGTCCTCCGCCTCGCTGATGCCTCCGCCGATGGCAAGCACCTCCGGCTGTAAAATGTTCAGCAGGTTTACGATGCCCGCCGCCAGATATTCAACATAGGTCTCGCACAGCGCTTTTGCTGTCCGGTCTCCCCGCAGGGCCGCGGCAAAGGCCGTCCGGCCCGAAACGGCGCTCCCGCCCTTGGATTCTTCCCAGAGAAGGCTCTCCCGAGCCCGTTCCATAGTCTCCTTCGTCATGCGAATCAGTCCGGTGGCGGAGGCATATGCCTCCCAGCAGCCGCGCCGCCCGCAGTTACAGAGTACGCCGCCCTTTTCCACCACCATATGCCCCACTTCGCCGGCCATGCCGCTGGCGGCGTAAAGTTTGCCGCCCAGAATGAATCCACCGCCGATGCCCGTGCCCAAAGTCACTACGGCAAAGTCCTTTGTCCCCTGTCCCGCGCCGCGAAAATACTCGCCCACAGCGGCGCAGTTGGCGTCGTTTTCAAGCATCACCGGAACGTCCAGATACTGGCTGAACAGTCTGCCGATGGGGACGTTTTGCAGCGGAATGTTGCAGGTGTATAGGATATCCCCCTCCGCCACCGCGCCGGGAATACCCATGCCCACATATTCCAGCTCTCCGGGAATCACGCCGCCGTCCCGCGAGACCTGCGCCGTCAGCTCCGCCAGCTTACGGACAAAATATTCCTCGCCCTGAAACATACCCAGAGGAATTTTTCGGGTCGCCAGAAGACGGCCCGCCTCGTCCACGAGGCCCGCCTTCAGATTCGTACCGCCTACGTCGATTCCTACATACATTATCTGCGCCCCTCTTTCAGTCCCTTTTGCCGCTGCCCAGATCTGCCCGTTTGTCCACCCTCCGGGCCAGCTCCTCCGCCGCGTTGAAGCCAAAACGCCGGTGGCGGTTATTCATGGCCGCCACCTCCACGATACTGGCCAGATTCCGCCCTGGCCGGACCGGAATGGTAACGCAGGGCACCTGTAAATCCAGAATCTCCGTAAAGTGGTCCTCGATGCCCAGCCGGTCATAGAATTTGTTGTCGTCCCACTGCTCCAGCTGTACCACCAGGTCGATCTGAGACTCCGTCTTGATGGCCCGCATTCCGAACAGCTGCCGCACATCGATCACGCCGATGCCCCGCAGCTCGATATAATGCCGGATCATCTCCGGCGACGTACCGATCAGCTCATTGGACACCCGCCGGATATCCACAGAATCGTCCGCCACCAGCCGGTGGCCCCGCATGATTAGCTCGATGGCGGTCTCGCTCTTGCCGATGCCGGAGTCGCCTGTGAGCATCACCCCCTCACCGTACACGTCCATCAAAACACCGTGCCTCCCGATACAGGGTGCCAGCTTGCGGTTCAAAAATTCAATGGTATGCGAGGTGAAATCCACCGTGGTCTCCGCAGTACGCAGCAATGTACGCTCATGCTCCTGAGCGCTTTGCAGACACTCCGGAAAGCAGTCCAGATTCCGGGCGATCACCAGCGCCGGAATATCGTAGAGAAACAGGTCGTCAAATGCCCTCCTCCGCTCCTGAACTGTAAGGCCCTTCAGGTACATGACCTCCGCCTTTCCGATCACCTGTAACCGGCGGGGATCAAAATAATCATAAAAGCCCAGAAACTGAAGGCCGGGCCGGTTCACGTCCGTGATGGAGAGGACCGCCTCCTCGTAATCATTTCCGCGATTGAGGATCTGCAGATCAAATGAAGCCGCAAAATCCTTCATTTTCAGTCCCTTACATGGCATAAGCGCCCGTCTCCTTTTTTAAGCGGCACAGCGTCCGCCGCCCTCGCTTTTTATTTTGTAGGCGCATAGAGTCAAAGCTCTTTTTCGGGGTCCACGCGTCAAATGCCACTGCGGGGGCCATCCAACACATACGCCTGTATTTCATATCTTATTATAACGTATGGGCCGGTTTTTCGCAACAGTTTCACCCCTGCGGCCCATTTTTTATATTTTTGGATTTTTTTGAAATTTCCCCTTGCTTTTTACGTTTTTTTCTGCTATGATAGCACCTGTGCCTGTGAAAAATGGGCGCGAGTCCGCAACAGCAAGGAGGTGCAACGGATGGCTAAGTGCGAGTTTTGCGATAAGGGTATCACCTTCGGTATCAAGGTGTCTCACTCCCACAGACGTGCCAATCGTCCCTGGAAGCCCAATGTGAAGCGTGTCAAGGCAATCGTCAATGGTACGCCGCGCCATGTATATGTTTGTACCCGGTGTCTGCGTTCCGGTAAAGTCACCAGAGCGGTCTGATAAGACGAATCAACTTCCGAACCGAAAGGTTCGGAAGTTTTTTTATCTCGCGGCATATGGAGCGCCGCCGTCGGGGCAGCGGCGCTCTCCCGCGTAAAGGCGCTTTCGAAAAGCGGCCTATCACATCCAGTCATAGCCCAGCTCGTCCTTTTTAGACCGGGTCATCAGCTCCGTCACCACGTCCCGGACCTGTTTGCCCTGATAGAGCACCTCATAGGCGCAGGTGCAGATGGGCATCTCCACTCCGGCCTTTTGACCCAGTTGATAGACACTCTCGGCGGCATAGTACCCCTCCACCACCGCGCCTACCTCGTCCATGGCCTCCCGGGCCGTCTTGCCCTGTCCGATCAAAATGCCCGCCCGGCGGTTTCGGGAGTGCATGGAGGTGCAGGTGACGATCAGATCCCCCATGCCTGCAAGCCCCGCAAAGGTCTGGCGCTGGCCGCCCAGCGTCTCGCCCAGACGGGCGATCTCCGCCATGGCGCGGGTCATCAGCAGGGCCTTTGTGTTGTCCTGATAGCCCATGCCGTCGCAGATGCCGCAACTGAGAGCCACCACGTTTTTCAGCGCGCCGCCCAGCTCCACGCCCACAATATCCGGGCTGGTATAAATCCGGAAATTACGGTTCATAAATACGTCCTGCACCAGCTTCACAGACTCGCCGCTCTCCCCTGCGGCCACACAGCCGGTAGGCAGGCGAATGCTCACCTCTTCTGCATGAGAGGGGCCGGACAGGGCCGTCACCGGGAAACAGCCTCCCGTTTCCTCCTTTACCAGCTGGCTCATACGCAGGTTTGTATCCCGCTCGATGCCCTTGGAGACACTGACCAGCACGGCTCCCTCCTGCAAAAACGGCGCGGCCAGCCGGATATTGCTCCGCACGGCATAGGACGGCGAGGCGGAGACCACGATCCTTGCACCCTCCACGCATTTGGGGTTCCCGCTGAGCTTCAGCGCCGCGGGCAGCTCCACGTTCGGAAGAAGCGGATTTCTCCGGGTCTGCGCCATCAGAACCGCCTTCTCCGGACTGTGGGACCAGAGGGTCACGTCGTGCCCGTTGTCGCACAGCACCATGGCCAGAGCCGTTCCCCAGCCGCCGCTGCCTAAAACCACTGTCTTCATATCCATAATCCCGCTTTCTCCGGAAATTTTCCAGGCGATCCGTTCACCGAGGCGGTGCCGCCTTTAAGTACCCGTCACTTTTTGTGGTGGAAGCTGAACTTGTTCTCCTCGCCCTTCAAAAGCCGCCGGATGTTGGCCCGGTGGCCCCAGACCAGCAGAGCGCCGCAGCAGCCAGACAAAAGTGCCAGTACCAGACTGTGCATCACAAAATAGGTGGCAAACGGGAACGCTGTCCCGGCAAAGATAGAACCGAGAGAGACGAATCGTGTCAATGCCACCAGCAGCAAAAAGCCGCCCCACACGATCAGCGCCACCCGCCAGTCCAGCATAATTGCCACGATGCCGCCGGATAGAACGCCCTTGCCGCCCTTGAAGCGGAACATGCAGGGGAACATATGCCCAATCATGCAAAACAGCCCGGCAAACAGTTTTCCAAAGGCTGGAGCGCCCATAAAATGCCCGAAAACCGCCATGCCGATCAGCACTGCGAATACCGCCTTGAACACGTCTGTGAGGATTACCGCAAATGTCAGCGGTCCGCCGAAGGTGCGGTAAAAATTCGTTAGGCCTGCGTTGCCGCTGCCATGGGTGCGGATATCGTCCTTCAAAATATATTTGGAGACGATCACCGCCCCGTTGAAGCAACCCAGCAGGTATGCGGCCAGCGCCGTTAGTATGCCAAGGCCGATCACCGCGGGCAGCGGCGAAGCCTTATAGATGAGAACCGTTCCCTTCATAGCCTTATTCCTCCTTGTCGCCTTTTTGCCGGATAGAGAGGATAATGGGCGTTCCCGTCAGGCCAAAGACAGCGCGAATCTGATTTTCGAGATACCGCTGATAGGAGAAGTGGAACAATCGCGCGTCGTTGCAGAACACCACAAAATGAGGCGGACGGATGCCCACCTGCGTCATATAATAGATCTTCAGGCGGCGGCCCTTGTCGGAGGGGGGCTGGACGCGGGTCTGGGCATCGGAGAGGACGTTGTTCAGCATACCCGTGGTGATGCGCAGGGACGCCTGATTGCTCACGGCCACGATCAGTTCAAAGAGCTTCTCCACGCGCTGCCCCGTCAGAGCGGAGATGAACAGGACGGGCGCGTAGGTCATGAACCCCAGATCCCGCCGGATATCGGCGGTGAGCTTATCCATGGTCTTGTCGTCCTTATCCACCAGATCCCACTTGTTCACCACGATGATGGACGCTTTCCCGGCCTCGTGGGCAAGACCGGCCACCTTTGTGTCCTGCTCGGTCACGCCGTCCCGCCCGTCGATCAGAATCAGGCACACGTCGCTGCGCTCGATGGCCATGGTGGCCCGGAGGACGCTGTATTTTTCAATATCCTCGTCCACCTTTGACTTCTTGCGCATTCCCGCGGTGTCGATAAACAGAAATTTCCCCTGCTTATTCTCAAAGAGGGAGTCGATGGCGTCCCGGGTGGTTCCTGCCACATCGCTGACGATGCTCCGTTCCTCCCCTAAAATCCGGTTCAAAAGAGAGGATTTGCCCACATTGGGTTTCCCGATCAGCGCCACCTTAATGGCGTCGTTGTCTTCCTTCTCTTCCTCCTGCGGCGGAAAGAGCCTCACGCAGGCGTCCAGAAGGTCGCCGGTACCATGTCCGTGGACGGCGGAGACGGCGATTGGGTCCCCCAGGCCCAGATTGTAAAACTCGTAGAAATCCGGATTCACCGTACCGGTGGAATCCATTTTGTTCACCGCCAGGACGATGGGCTTTCCGCTTCTGAGCAGCATACCCGCCACCTCGTGATCCGAGGCGGTGAGGCCAGTCTTCACATCGGTCAGGAAAATAATGACTGTGGCATGGTCAATGGCCAGTTGCGCCTGCTGGCGCATGAAGGTCAGAATCTGATCGTCCGTCCGGGGTTCAATGCCGCCGGTGTCAATCAGGGTAAATGCGCGGCCATTCCAGTCCGTCTCCCCGTAGATGCGGTCGCGGGTAACGCCCGGCGTATCCTCCACGATGGAGAGCCGCCGGCCGATCAATTTATTGAACAGCATGGACTTGCCCACATTGGGCCGGCCCACAATGGCAACAATGGGTTTCATGAGTTTCCTCCCGTTTCTCTTAATATTCAAGACTCCCGCCGGGACGCCGGTTTGATTCTGTCTTTCATTATACCCCGAAGACGCAAAATTTCAACTGTGTGGCCGGGAAGTTCAGCGGACACAAAACAAGGAGGAAAGAGCAGCCTCTTTCCTCCTCATTATAATGCAAAAACTTATTTTGCAGCGTTAGCGGCCACGGACTTGACGACTTTGATCGTCCGACCGTTGTAAGTGCCGCACTCCTTGCACATTCTGTGAGGCAGGTGCAGCGCACCGCATTTGGGGCAAGCCACGAGACCGGGAGTCGCCAGCTTCCATGTGGAGCTGCGGCGCTTGTCACGTCTTGCCTTGGATACTTTTCCCTTGGGTACTGCCATAATGACACCTCCTTCAGATCAGCGGCGGGCTTTTCGCCCTTCCGCTCTGGTTCCGTTTTATATATTGTTCTATAAAAGTTTTGCAAGGGCCGCGAGGCGCGGATCCGCGTCCTTCTTGCAGCCGCAGGGACCGAGGTTCAGATCGGCGCCGCAGCGGGGGCAGAGTCCTTTGCAATCTTCCGAACACAAAAATTTTGCGTCCATTTCAAGGATGAACGCGGTACGGGCCAACTCGCCCACATCCACTTCGCCGTCCTCCAGCAGGACAATTTCATCGTTTTGCTCGTTCTCCAGATTCTCCGCAAGCAAACAGTGGAACTCCACTTCCTTGGGAAGGCGAATGGACTTTGCACAGCGGTCACACACGGCATCCAGCGTCGTGGATGCCGTCATGGAAAGCTCCAGCAGTCCGGCAGTGTTCCGCACAGAACCCCGAACACGAATCGGCTCCTGAGCAGGAAATTGGCCGTTCATCTCCGTGTCGGACAAATCCAGCGTAAACTGAAAATCCAACGACTTGCCGGGGAAATTTAAAATGGGCTTTACATCAAACCGCATAGTACACCTCGCAATGACACGAGTAGTATTATAAGGGATATTTCCCGGCTTGTCAAACACTTTTTCTGAATTCCTTGCATTTTTTTCAAAATCGGATACAATGTCTGTATATCTATATTTTGGAGGGTCCTATGCGGGAATTTTCCATCAACAAAAATGACGCTGGACAGCGGCTGGACCGGTTCGTGGCGAAAGCCACGCCTCTGCTCCCTCCCGCTCTGGTGCAGAAATATATTCGGCTGAAGCGGGTGAAGGTCAACGGCAGGGGCTCCCGGCGGGAGGTCCGGCTGGAGGCTGGCGATGCCGTGCAAATGTATATCAACGACGAGTTCTTTCAGGAGCCGGATGAGAAGGAGGACAAATTTCTCTCCGCGTTCCGCGCGCAGCTGGACATCCTGTATGAGGATGAAAACCTGCTGCTGGTCAATAAGCGCCCGGGCCTTGTGGTTCACGCCGACGAGACGGAGAAGGTGAATACGTTGGTTCACCACATCCAGGCGTACCTGTATCAGAAAAAGGAATGGGACCCGGCGGCGGAGAACTCCTTTACCCCGGCCCTTTGCAACCGCATTGACCGCAACACCGGCGGCATTGTCATCGCCGCAAAAAACGCGGAGGCTCTGCGCATCATCAACGATAAGATTCGCACCCACGAGCTGAGGAAGACCTATCTGTGCGTAGTGATAGGCAGACCGAACCCCCCCGCCGGAAAAATTGAGGGCTTCCTCCTGAAGAACGAACAGAAAAAACAGGTTTCTTTCTACCGCCGTCCCGTCCCCGGCGGGCGCAGCGCCGTCACCTACTATCAGACGCTGCAAACCAGAGAAGCGCTGTCTTTGGTGAAGTGTGAGCTTTTAACAGGCCGAACCCACCAGATCCGCGTCTCCATGGCCGAGATCGGCTGCCCCCTGCTGGGGGACGGCAAATACGGTCGGGGCGAGGTAAATCGGAGCTATCACGAGCAGAAGCAGTGTCTGTGGTCGTATCAGCTGGCCTTTGCATTCAAGACCGATGCCGGGCTTTTGGAATATCTGCGGGGCAAAGTCTTCGAGGTGGAAAATATTCCATTCAAAAACCGCTATTTTTCTTGACTTTTCAGCAGGTTTCCGATACAATTTTTAATTGCCGAATTTCAACGAGAAAGGTTCCCCCTCAACAGAGAGAAGAGGCGCTTCTATTTATTATTGTAGAAACGGGGGAGGATACATGTCCAAAGAGTTAATTCGCCTGCGGGACCTATGCATGGCGTTTGACGACGAGCTGGTTCTCGATCATTTAAACCTATACATTAATGACAAAGAATTCCTCACACTGCTTGGACCCAGCGGTTGTGGCAAGACCACGACGCTTCGGATCATCGGGGGTTTCACGACACCAATGTCGGGAGATGTCCTGTTCGACGGTGTGAGGATTAATGACGTTCCGCCCTATCAGCGGCAGATCAACACCGTATTTCAAAAATACGCGCTGTTTCCCAACATGGACGTCTTTGAAAACGTGGCCTTCGGCCTTAGGATGAAGCGCATCCCCGATCCCACCGATTCCAGCGGAAAGCGGACGGTGAAGCTACAGGAAGCGGAGATTGAAAAGCAGGTCCTTGAGATGCTGGAAACCGTCAGTCTCAGGGGCTTTGAGCACCGCAAGCCGGACGCCCTCTCCGGCGGTCAGCAGCAGCGGGTGGCCATTGCCCGGGCGCTGGTAAACCGGCCCAAGGTGCTGCTGCTGGATGAACCTTTGGGCGCGCTTGACCTGAAGCTCCGAAAGGATATGCAGATCGAGCTGAAGAAAATCCAGCAGCAGGTGGGCATTACCTTCGTATATGTCACCCATGATCAGGAAGAGGCCCTCACCATGTCCGACACCATCGTGGTAATGGACCATGGCTCTATCCAGCAAATCGGAACGCCGGAGGATATCTACAACGAGCCGAAAAACGCCTTTGTGGCGGATTTCATCGGAGAGTCCAACATCATCGACGGACTCATGGTCCAGGACAGGCTGGTGAAGATGTACGGCAAGTCCTTCCCCTGTGTGGACGAGGGCTTTGCGCCCAATGAGCCGGTGGATGTGGTCATCCGCCCTGAGGATATTGACATCGTTCCCGTAGAGCAGGGGCAGCTGGCGGGTACCGTCACCAACGTGACCTTCAAGGGGATGCAGTATGACATCATCGTGGATTTCCGGGGCTTCAAGTGGCTGATCCAGACCACGGACCACTCCCCTGTCGGCGCAAAGATCGGCGTGAAGATCGACCCCGACGGCTTCCACATTATGAAAAAGAGTGAGTATTCCGGCAAATTCGGAGATTACAGCTCTTACAGTGAAGAATACGACGAGCTCTCCGATGCTGAGGCTTTGGATGAGGAGGAGGATTCCCCGGAGGGCAGCGGCCATGAAGAATAAGGGCCTCGCCGTACCGTACGTCATCTGGATGGCGATTTTCGTGGTGGTCCCGCTGATTTTGGTGGTGATCTACGCTTTCCACGACGGCACCCGTTTCACGCCGGACAATTTTCGCGTCATGGGGACCTATGCCGCCGTGTTCGGCCGGTCTTTCCTGTTGGCGGCCATCGCAACGTTGATATGTATTCTGGTTGGCTATCCCGTGGCCTGGTTCCTGGCCCGGGAGGGACCCGGGATGCGGCGCATCGCCACCATTTTAATTATGCTGCCCATGTGGATGAACTTTTTGCTTCGGACCTACTCCTGGATGTCCATTCTGGAAAACACCGGGCTTTTGAACACCCTGTTCCAGAAAATTGGTCTGATCACTCTGGTCAACAGTATTTTCGGGACAAATTTCACCTACTTTCCCATGATCAATACCCAGGGGGCCATTGTGCTGGGCATGGTGTACAACTATCTGCCCTTCATGATTCTGCCTATTTTCACGGTCATCGAGAAGATCGACCCCCAGCTGATCGAGGCGGCTCAGGATCTGGGGGCCAACAGCGCCGTGGTCTTCCACAAGCTGATCTTCCCCCTGTCCGTCCCGGGAATCCTCTCCGGCATCACGATGGTATTTGTACCCTCCGTGGCCACCTTCGCCATCTCCCGTCTGCTGGGCGGCGGCATGGTGACCCTGCTGGGCGATTTGATCGAAACCCAGTTTCTGGGCGGAGCGTACAACCCCTATCTCGGCTCCGCCATCTCTTTGGTGATGATGGTCATCGTGCTGGTGTGCATGGCCGTGATGAACCGCTTCGGTGAGGGCGAGGAGGAGGCGATGCTGCTGTGAAGAAAAATCACTTTGGCAACCGGGCGTTTCTGGCGCTGATTTTTCTGTTCCTCTACGCGCCCATTTTTGTCCTGATCGTCTTTTCCTTCAACGCGACGAAAAGCCGGACAGTCTGGGGAGGCTTCTCCCTGCAGTGGTACGGGCGTCTCTTTCAGGACAGCGCCATTCTGAGCGCCCTGCAAACCACGCTCTTGGTCAGCGTTCTGGCGTCCCTGATCGCCATGCTTGCGGGAACCGCGGCCGCCATCGGCTTTGCTGCCATGAAGCGGCGCAGCCGCCATATGCTGATGTCCATCAACAATATTCCCCTGACCAACGCGGATATTGTCACCGGCGTGTCGCTGTCGCTTCTATTTATGTTGGCTTTTGCCGTGTTCAGTACGGCGCAGAGCTGGGTGAACGCCACTTTCGGCACCTCTCTTTCCTTCCATTGGGATAAGGGCTTCGGCACTATGCTCATCGCCCACGTCACCTTTGACATTCCCTATGTGATTCTCTCCGTCATGCCCCGTCTTCGACAGTTGGATCCCCATATTTACGAAGCGGCGCAGGATCTTGGCGCCCGCGGTTTCTATGCTTTTCGCAAGGTGATTCTCCCCGATCTGATGCCCGGCATCGTTAACGGCGTGATTATCGCCTTTACCATGTCGGTAGACGATTTCGTCATTTCCTATTTTACCGCCGGCAATAAGGTCTCCACCCTGGCGATGGAGGTCTATTCCATGGCCCGGCGGCGCATCAGCCCGGAGATCAACGCCATCTCCACGCTCCTGTTTGTCTCGGTTCTGGCGTTGCTGGTGATCGTAAACCTGCGTCAGGCGCGTCAGGATTCCGCGGCCCGGCATCAGAAAGCCACCCTGACGCCAAAGCAATAAAGCTCTGGCGCGGCGCGCCGTTTATATAGTCAAATTTTCATTTGTAAAGGAGAACGAGAAGAATTGAAAAAGGTCCTTTCTCTGGTTCTGGCAGGCCTTCTGGTCTGCCCTATGCTGACCGCCTGCGGAGACAGCTCCAGCAGTCAATATCCCAACGGCGAAGTAAATGTTCTGAACTGGGGCGAGTATATCTCCGACGGACAGGACGGAACTCTGGATGTCATCGCCAAGTTTCAGGAGGAGACCGGTATCAAGGTCAACTACAATGTCTGCCCTGATAATGAGACGCTGTACGCCAATTTGCAACAGGGGGATTCCTACGACGTCATCATCCCCTCCGACTATATGATTTCGCGACTGATCGACGAAGGGATGCTGGCTCCGCTGAATTTTGACAATATTCCCAACGCGGCGGACGTGGACCCCCAATTTTTGAATCCAGCCTATGACCCGGATAACGCCTACTCTGTCCCCTATATGTGGGGTACCGTGGGCATTATCTACAACACAACCATGGTGGACGAGGCCATTACCAGCTGGGATGCCCTGTTCGATCCAAAATACGCCGGTCAGGTACTGATGATTAACAACTCCCGGGACGCCATCGGCGTGGCGCTGAAGGATCTTGGCTATTCCTACAATACCACCGATCAGGCCCAGATTACGGAGGCGGTAAATCTTCTGATTCAGCAGAAGAAAGACGGCATCGTCCAGGCATACGTTATGGATGAGATCTTTGACAAGCTGGAAGGCGGCGAAGCCGCCATAGGCGTGTATTACGCCGGAGACTATCTCACCATGCACGATAACAATCCGGATCTGACCTTCGTGGTCCCCTCCGAGGGGTCTAATATCTTTACCGACGCCATGTGCATCCCCGCCGGGGCCGCCAATCAGGAGAACGGGGAGAAATTTATCAACTTTATGTGCTCCACGGAGGTTGGCGTGGCCAACTGTGAAGCCATCGGCTATTCAACCCCTCTGATGAGTGTCAAGGACGCTCTGGATCCGGCCATTACCTCCAACCCGGTGGCTTACCCCTCCGACGCGGTGCTGGCCTCCTGCGAGCCGTTTTTAAACTTGCCGGATGCCACCTTGAAGTTCTACGACTCCGAGTGGCTTCGGTTAAAAGCCTGAGCAAACGCCTTTGAAGAATGGCTGGAAACCGATTTTCGGTTTCCAGCCGTTTTGTTCGCCGCTTACCGATTATTCCCTTGTCTGGAAGCCCAATCTATGATAGAGTACCGGTTTATTTCAGAAAGGCCGCAGGGGCGTCATGTAGTTTTTCTTGCGTTGTAACTTCTGAGAGCATGTATGCTAATCTTCAAAGCTGAGTTGGTGATTAATTTGGAAAAAAGCAGGCAAAAGGATATGAAATTGACCAAGGGTGAACGGATTTTTGTTGTGATTTCCCGCTGGTTTTGGAGCGCGGTCTTGGGTGCCATGACAGTGTGGGCATATGTTTTTGATGATTGGAGTGACTATAAATCCCGTGTCCATGCAACCTGACGTGCTTTGCCCAAACGATAACCCAGGATATGCTTTTCTTTGCAATTGATGAAGATAGAGCTTGCGGGCTGCCTGTAAGCTATTGTTTTGAATAGCTTTTTCTAAATTCTATAATTCCACCCCGACCATCTAAAAAACTGTTGACCTGAACCCGAAAAACTTCGTCAATAGGAATGTTAGTCACGATATGCTACAATAGAAAAAATGGAGTGATTGACATGAAGGTAAGGTTTACAGAAGAACAGATCATCAAGATTCTCAAGGAGCACGAGGGTGGCAAGAAGGCAGTGGATATTGTCCGTGAGTACAATATCACAGAACAGACTTTTTACCGTTGGAAAAGCAAATATGGCGGCATGGACGTTAGTGAAGCCAAGCGTCTGAAACAGCTTGAAGAAGAAAACCGTCGGCTGAAAGAAATGGTCGCCGACTTGTCTTTGGATAATAAGATATTAAAGGACGTGCTTTCAAAAAACGTCTGAAGCCTGCCGTAAAACGCAAAATAGCAGCCGGAGTACAGGAATGCTATGAAATCAGCGAGCGCCGCGCGTGCAGGCTAATGGGGATCAGCCAGAACAGCAAACGATACAAGCCGACCGATAAAAGCGGGGATACTTTGGTAACAGAACGGCTGAAGGCACTTTCGGTGCGCTGGAAACGATTTGGTTATCGCCGGTTACATGTCATGCTTCTGCGCGAAGGCTTTGAGATTAACCACACAAAAACATACAGGCTTTACAAGGATGCAGGATTAACCCTTCAGAAGCGAAGCAAAAAGAAGAAATATGAAAAGCGCGGCATGCCGGAACGCACCGCAAAAGAAATGAATGCTCGCTGGTCGATGGATTTTGTCAGCGACAGAACCAGATATGGCTCAAACATTCGCGTTCTGACCGTAATTGATGAAGTGACGCGGGAATGTCTGACTCTTGAAGTGGATAGCTCTCTCTCCGGGCGGAGGGTATCGGCTGTTCTAAACCGGATCGCCTTGTTCCGGGGGCTGCCGAAAGAAATTCTGACCGATAACGGCTCTGAATTTACCAGTAATGTAATGAATGCCTGGGCGTACGATCACAAAGTGGAACACATTTTTACAGATCCGGGAAAGCCCATGCAAAACGGCTACATAGAAAGCTTCAACGGGAAACTCCGCGCGGAATGCCTAAACCAACATTGGTTTCAAAGCTTGTCTGAGGCAAGGGAGATAATTGAAAACTGGCGGTTGGAATATAACAGGATCAGTCCGCATTCCTCTCTCGACAACCTGACGCCGGAAGAATATGCCTTGAAACTTTCAAGTTGTTACTAACATTCCCTCTGCGCGAAATCAGGGGGCAGGTCACTGTCAATGTCGGCAGCCTACATGAGCAATTCCTCTTTTGCATGCAAGCAGCAAGAATCACGCATGGCCAACAGACCATACGTGATTCTCGTTTCGTGTGCGATTTGTCTTATGGAGCGGGGGCATAATTTATTGTAACTATCTGTGTATTAAATTTGTAAAAGCTATCTTCATATTCTTAAAAAATTGTCTTCGCGCTTTTATGGAGAAAACGCTGTATGACCCCTGGAATCGCAGCGGGCATACAGCGTTTTTGACACATTTAAGTTTTAGAATATCCCACAAATGCTACAGAATTATTTCAATGTCCACTCTGACTTCCTGTGGCAAGCATGTCAAACTTGGACACAGGGTTGTGCTCAATATGCGTCCAACTAACATTACGCTTTAACGCCACAAACGTAATGGGTACATAAGTGGCCATAAAAATTGGAAAAGCCCAAATATACCGCACCTTCTGCCAGGAAGTTGCTTTGATCCGTTTCCACTCGCAGGCTACCGTAAGTGCTCCATAAATCACCAGACCAATATAAAAGTTAACAACCGCAAGGGCAAGGAATCGCGAAGTTCGGACAACAATCAGGTGCATCAAAAAATGCGGTTGAAATGCAACACTTACGAGTATCAGTAAATTGAAAACGATAGCGAACACCACCAGAAACACGCAGGGCGCTACGGTCATCAAAAAGTCATAGCAGGACATTTTCGCATTTGGAGAAGTAAAGACGCCTTTGACCAAATGGAGCATGTATTTTTTATCGACCTGAAAAAAGCCTTTCGCCCAGCGCAACCGTTGACTCCAAGACTGGCTGAACGATGTAGGCTGCTCATCATATACAATCGCTCTGTCGCAATAACCAATCTTATGTCCTTTGATGACACAGTGCACCGAAAACTGGATATCTTCCGTAAGCAGATGGAAAGGCCACCCGTTATTTTCGTCGATCATGCGCTGGGACACAAAGAATCCCGTACCAGAAACCGCGCACGAGTTTCCAAGGAGCATCCGTGGATAATTGAGGAATCTGGCTTCACGCAGAAACCAGATAGAGTATCCGGCGGTAATCCAGTTGGCGCCGAAATTCTTGGAATTACGGTAGCAGGTAATGACTTCGTAGCCTCTGTCAAACGTCTTATTCATCTCGGCGACAAAGTTAGGGTCGACAATGTTGTCGGCATCAAAGATGAAATAACCGTCGTAAGCGTCCTGCCCCTTGTCGTCTTTGATTTTGGAAAGCAGGTGGTCAAGCGCGTATCCCTTGCCAACCCGCGTCTGGTTTTGACGCTCATAGACGATTGCGCCAGCTTCCCTGGCCGTACGCGCTGTGTTATCGGTACAGTTGTCTGCGAGAACGTAAATATCCAGCAAATCACTAGGATAATTCTGCTTTTTAAGGCTGTCAATCAGTTCTCCTATCACGCCCTCTTCGTTTCGGGCGCAAATAAGTGTGGCAAACCTATGAAGCTGATATGCTTCCTTCTCCGGTCTGACTTTTCTGAAGATCAATCCAATTATTGTATAAACGTACTGATAAAAATATGCGGCAGTCATTAACACAACAATTGCAATATTGACGTTAATAACAAATCTTAATGTTTCCAATGGTAAAGCCTCCTATGGTAAGCTCAAAATTCTTTCCATGCACAGCTGCTGGGAATAATTGTTCCTTTTAGGAGTTCTCGCCCTCCAGGCCAGTGTGATCTTTGCAATTGGCGACAGATGTCTGTCATTGCGTTCCTGCATAGTGCACCAAATGCGGCTCACTGCCTCCTTTTTTCGCCCGGCGCAAAACAAAACACAGATGACTATGTCATCTGCATCAGAAGAGTCATATCTATAAGAATCATCTGTGGGAACGCAAGTAAAACGTCCTTTAAGAGACATGCTATAGATTCTGAACGGTTCAGGAAAAAATAAACTGTTATTAACTATTCTATAATATCATGCCCCTCGACTTAATACTTTAGTCTGTCACTATTGGAAAAATTACAAACGAATTCTAGCACTTTCGCCATGCTCTGTCAAGAAAAAACGTAACGCTATTTTATCGATTATCGCACATTTTAAAAGGTCGTTATTTTCGAATTCCTGCAAATGCAAGTTAAAATTGAATTTATTCGGTTGTATACAAGGATAGAATGGAGCCCGGCTCTCTCATACATTTTAGCAGTAAATCTATGAGACCTGTGGTGTGCTCTTCTGACCTGCCCCCTGATTTCGCGCAGAGGGAATGTTAGTAACAACTTGAAAGTTTCAAGGCATATTCTTCCGGCGTCAAGTTGCCAAGAGATGAGTGAGGCCTGAGTTTGTTGTACTCCAACCGCCATTCTTCGATAATACTCTTTGCTTCTGACAGACTGGAAAACCAGTTTTGATTGAGGCATTCATCTCTTAATTTGCCATTGAAACTTTCAATATACCCGTTTTGTGTCGGGCAGCCAGGATCGGTAAAGATGTGTTCCACTTTGTGATCGTACGCCCAGGCATTCATTACATTACTGGTAAATTCAGAGCCGTTATCGGTCAGAATTTCTTTCAGCAGCCCCCGGAACAAGGCGATCCGGTTTAGAACAGCCGATACCCTCCGCCCGGAGAGAGAGCTATCCACTTCAAGAGCCAGACATTCCCGCGTCACTTCATCAATTACGGTCAGAACGCGAATGTTTGAGCCATATCTGGTTCTGTCGCTGACAAAATCCATCGACCAGCGAGCATTCATTTCTTTTGCGGTGCGTTCCGGCATGCCGCGCTTTTCATATTTCTTCTTTTTGCTTCGCTTCTGAAGGGTTAATCCTGCATCCTTGTAAAGCCTGTATGTTTTTGTGTGGTTAATCTCAAAGCCTTCGCGCAGAAGCATGACATGTAACCGGCGATAACCAAATCGTTTCCAGCGCACCGAAAGTGCCTTCAGCCGTTCTGTTACCAAAGTATCCCCGCTTTTATCGGTCGGCTTGTATCGTTTGCTGTTCTGGCTCATCCCCATTAGCCTGCACGCGCGGCGCTCGCTGATTTCATAGCATTCCTGTACTCCGGCTGCTATTTTGCGTTTTACGGCAGGCTTCAGACGTTTTTTGAAAGCACGTCCTTTAATATCTTATTATCCAAAGACAAGTCGGCGACCATTTCTTTCAGCCGACGGTTTTCTTCTTCAAGCTGTTTCAGACGCTTGGCTTCACTAACGTCCATGCCGCCATATTTGCTTTTCCAACGGTAAAAAGTCTGTTCTGTGATATTGTACTCACGGACAATATCCACTGCCTTCTTGCCACCCTCGTGCTCCTTGAGAATCTTGATGATCTGTTCTTCTGTAAACCTTACCTTCATATCAATCACTCCATTTTTTCTATTGTAGCATATCGTGACTAACATTCCTATTGACGAAGTTTTTCGGGTTCAGGTCACTTCTTAAGCCATTGGGCAATTTCTCCTTTGTAAATGTTTTGTCACCATTCATTTTCTTGGAGTGCCAATGGCTTTCCAATGTCTTTTTCAAATTGCAAACACCATTATACTCAATCTCCTGTTTCAGTCTGAATTACTTGAATTCATGCAATCCAATGGCTTGAATAAACTGATTCACGCTGTCTGAGACTCTTTCATAGAATGGAGCATCGGAGGTTGATCGTATGGATGCGAACCATTTAAGTATAGGAATGAAAGCGCCTGATTTCACTGCTGTCACTACATTTGGGCCTGTCAAAATGTCTGATTTTAAAGGGAAATGGGTGATTCTATTTTCCCACCCTGGTGATTTCACGCCGGTATGTACTACAGAATTCGTTGCATTTGCCAATGCAGAATCACTTTTTGCAGAGAAGAATACACAACTTCTTGGACTAAGCATAGACAGCAATCCGTCTCATCTGGCATGGGTCTACGCGATTTATTTAACCACGGGCATTCAGATTCCGTTTCCTGTGATCGCTGACCGTATGGGCGATATAGCAAACCTCTATGGAATGCTTGCACCGGATGTCAGTAAACAGGAAACGGTTCGAAATGTATTTTTTATTGACCCCAATCAGATTATTCGCGCCATCCTCATTTATCCGCTTACCAACGGACGAAGTATCCCTGAAATACTACGCTTGTTGACTGCGTTGCAGACGACGGACAAAGATCATGTAGTAACTCCAGCTAACTGGCAACCCGGGCAGCCTACACTCGTTCCTCCGCCCAAAACTTATGATGAACTGCTCGCCCGCCAAAATGACCCGGCCTCACAAAATTTAAGCTGTCAAGACTGGTTTTGGTGCTATAAGCAGCTCCCACCCGAAAATAATAAATAATCTCAGCCCACAGGCACAAACACTTTCTGGAGCAGCTTTGTACGCCATGAAATAGGAAGGTTTTCCTTCTTACAGCAATCATAGCAGCGAATAAACCAAACGTCTCATAAGGCACCCGGCTGTTTTGACCTCTTCCCCCTTATGTTTTGGATTTCGGAGCTTTTCCGGTGTGTTTTCCAGAGAAGCAGTATGATGACGCCATCGAAAACTGCTAACTCTCAGTTGATTAAAAGTTCAAAGCAACAAGGGCTGGAAACTCCATCACCAGTGGTATCCGACATCCTTATTTTCGGCTGGTAACTACTTACCTCTTGGATGACGCCGAGGACTAGCCTACTTCCAGGGCATACCTGAACCCAAAATCCATTCAGGCACTGCCTTTAAACGCAGCTTAATTCGCGACCTGGAGTCCCAAATTGCGAACTTTCCTTGACGCGGTCCAAATTGAAAGCTTCTTTCCTGTTTCTTATTCTGCTGATTTAATCTTAAATTCGAGAAGGAGGGGGTTTACGCAACAGCGTAAACCCCCTCCTTCGACAAATTACAGGGACGGCTCATACCATCTTTTTTATGTAGTGCTTGCTTGAGAGCTTTCCCCATGAAGAAATATTTTGGTATCCTGAATTCCTAAGTAATGTGGTACAGGAGCATATTGACTCCCAGCAGTTCAGACACCCATCTGTTTACCGTTGCAAGTCCGACACAAGATCCCTCTGGCCCTATAGGCTGTACATCCACATACATAAGCATGATTGTGAATATGGCAAAAAGGAAAAACAAGGCTCCCGTTACAGTAAAATTGATTCGATTGCTTTTTCTCATTTTCTGATCCCCATTCTGTTATTCAGACTTCAAGTCTGATATCAGCCTATCATGAGGTCCATAAAGTTGTAAGAATCGCAGTGTCACAACGGCGACACGATTCGTGTCATCGCTGTTTTATAAGCAAAACGCCTTTGATTATAAGCAAACAAAACACAAATATAGTTGCATAAGGTTGGCCAGTGATTATAAAAATAAGCACGCTCAAAATACTGAGCATGAGAGAAACCAGCAGTTTACTTTTCACCCATATACGATTATGAAAGCTTTGAAAAGCAAGGATCGCAATTCCAAACACAACAGTCAACGGCACCAACACAATATACGGAATGCGACTATAGTCCGGAGCATCCGTGAGAGCAATGAGCGAAACCTTGTATCTCATGCCGTCTCCCTGCTGTCCAAAGAACGACAGAAAAAACAGCAATGCCATTGTGCAGTCGAGTATTCCGAAAACCATATCAGAGAAGCTTTCTGCTTTTTCTTTACTTTCGGTTTCGGCAAGGGATATCAGTTCTTCACCGGAAAGCAGTTCGTCAATCGATACTGAGAAGAGTTTTGAAATTGCTTTGAGCAAATCAATGCTGGGATATCCACGCCCCGATTCCCATTTGGAAACAGCCGTGCGGGATACATATAGCACGTCAGCAAGTTCTTCTTGTGTCAAATTTCTTTGTTTTCGTAATTGCTGCAATTTATCATTGAATTTCATGTGCCTCACTCCTGATGTGTTTACGGTTTCCCCGAACAAGATTATATAAATTATTTTATCACGCAGGCTCAGCCGAAACAAGGTGTCGCCGTTATCTCTCCGGTGTTTTGACCTTCGGCGTGATGATGAGGTCACGGTAACAGGTTCCGGCGCAGCAGGTGCCGTAATAAGAGCAGCCATAGCAGCGGTGATCCTTGGGCGGGGCGGGAGGCTATTCCTCCCGCCCGTATTTCAGCTTTTGCACCATCATCTGTTCAAAGGGGCTGTCGGTAGCGGGAGCCAACACGCCGTATTCCTTGATGCTCTCCACGGTTTCCCGCATGGAATCATCGTCCCGCACCTGAAACGGATGATCGGGGAACCGGTACAGCTCTGAAAGCGGCATATTCGTGACCTTTTCCCGCTTGGCGTCCTCGCGGGTTTCCTCCGTGGAGAAAATATCATCGTAACTGTTCAGACTTATGTTTTTGGCGCTGCTTTTCAATCTTCAACACCTCCTTTGTTAGTTCCCGATACGCCTCGGCAACCTTGCCCTTCGGGTCGTGAGCGAAAATGCTTTTGCCCTCAGTGCTAATCTCAGCGGCGCGGACGGAATGGGGAATTTCCACGTCAAAAACCTTCAGCTTTGAGCCGTAGGTGTCCCGCAGCAGGGCGCTGATTTCCTTGGCGCAGTTGGTGCAGCTGTCCACCATCGTCAGCAGAATACCGTCGATTTTGAGCTTCGGATTAATCTGCCGCCGCAAATTATTGATTGTCTGCAAAAGCTGCTCAAGCCCCTTGGCCGGAAGATACTGGGCCTGAACGGGAATGGGATCGCTGTCGGCTGCGGCCAGCACGTCGACGGTGAGCATCCCCAGTGAGGGCATACAGTCCAGAAGAACATAGTCGTATTGGCGCTTTACGCCGTCCAGATATTGCTTCAGGATTTTTTCACGGCTCATAGCGTTGACTAGGGAAACCTCCATGCCGGAAAGCTCGATATTGGCGGGCATCAGATCGACACCCTCGTCATGGTGCAAAAGGCCCTCACCGAGAGCAATGGGTTCTTCGTTCAGCACCTTGCCCATGATCGTCGCCAGCGTCACGGGCAGTTAGTCGGGCTGGGGATTGCCCAAGCTGATGGTGAGGGAACCCTCCGGGTCGCTGTCCACCTGCAGCACCTTTTTCCCTTCCTATGCCAGCCCCACGCCGAGATTGGCGCAGATTGTGGTCTTGCCGACGCCGCCCTTTTAGTTGGCAACGGCAATGATATTGGTCATGTGACTTTTCACCTCTGCTAAAATAGAAAAAGGACGTTCCATGAGCAGGAACGTCCTAAAATGATATGCAATTCGTCATTCCGGTGTCCCGCTGTCGCCGCCGCCCTATGGCTACATCAAGAACCCAGATGATCCCCGCTTTGGGGTCATCGCCCCGGATGCCGCCGAGATAGTGCGTCGGATATACCGGCTGGCGCTAGACGGCTATGGCCTCGCGGAGATTGCTTCCGCGCTGGAGAAGGACGGGTATGTGCTCTATACAGGCAATTTCACGGAGAGCGGACGCGGACAGCGCTGACGCGGCAAAATAGAGCGCTGACTCCGGCCTCATTCAAAGCTAAGGACGGGAAGCTGAACCCCGCCGCCGCCAACATCACCCGCGCCGAGAGCGTGACCGTCATCCTACGCCTGCCGCAAAAAGCCGAACCAGTGGACTTAGGGCGAAGCATAGGCCGCCGGGGCATATCCACATACCTCTATAGAAGGAGAGACTTTTGACTTCAGTCTGAAGCGGTGGGCATCTATCGTTCCCTCACGTCCCCTGCTTTAACGCCTGTAAACAACGGTTCTCAATGGTCGGGGATGACCTGGACGGAGGAAATGTCATAGTAGGCGAACACCTCAACCGCATCCTGCGCAATACGCTCACCGCCCACCACCACGGGTATCGCGGGGGGACAGCCCACGGTAGGTGCAGCCAGAATCCGGCCTGTCGCCCGGGCGGCGGGCACAGATTCGCTTGGGGAAAAAGCAGCTTCTCGTGGAGAACATGCCTTTTCGGGCGGAAAAAGGCACGGGGATGGGCGGCGGAGCGGTCCCTGACGAGGATTGCGCCCCAAGGCAGACCCAATTTGCTTGAAATCCCGCTCTGCGTTTTCCGGCGTGGCCATCAGCACCACAAAATCCGGATCTGCGTACTCGCACTCCACATTCCCACGGCGCAGCAGGGCGGCCATGTCTCTGCCGTCCCAGCCGCTCTCTGCGGCGGAGATCGTCAGCTTCAGGGGATCGCTTTGGGTAATGCGCCAGCCGCCGCCCCGCAGATCGGCCCGAAGGGCCTCCAGCCGCACCGCACAGGATGCCAGACGCTGGGGATAGTCCTCTGCCAGACGGTAGTTTACAAGATCCAGCGACTGTAGAATCAGGTAGGAGGGACTGGTAGAGCCGAACAGCGCCAGGGCCCGCTTCCCGTTTTCAATAAAATCGGCCGGAGCTCGGGGCCCGACATGAAGGTAGGCCCCACCGGTGAGTACCGGCAGCGTCTTGTGGGCGGAGTCGCAGCAAAGATCCGCTCCCAGGTCAATGGGATGGGCTCCGTGTGGTAAAAATTTGAGGTAAGCGCCGTGGGCGCCGTCCACCAGAAGGGGGACTTTGAACCGATGGGCGGTCGCCGCCAGTGCGGCGACATCCGGTGTACTTCCCAGATAGTCCGGTGCGGTGACGTACACCGCCGCAGGCGGCCGGGGCAGGGTCCTGAGGACCCGTTCCAGCTGCACGTGAGAGACGTTGCACCGGCACAGGGAGAACGGGGATTCCTCCGGCCACAGCCAGACGATTTCCACATCCAGCAGGGCCGCCGCCAGCACGAATGACTGATGGGCGTTCCGGGCGGCCACGATTACCGGGCGTTCGCCGCTTATGGAAGCATGGAGCACAGCCAGGTACAGCATGGCCCGGATGCACTGGGAGGAACCCTCCGTGGAGTAGAAAGTGGCCGCCGTGCCAAACAGGGCGGCGGCGTTGCTTTCGCTGCGGGCGATGATACCGTCCGCCTGGTAAAGCGCATCCGCCCCGGCGATCTCCGTGATGTCCAAACTCTCACAGCCCAGAGGCCCCTGGCCCTTGTGCCCGGGCATATGCAGCCTCGAGACGCCGCTTTTCCGGTAGGCGTTTACAAAATCCGCAATGGGGGTTTCCATAGCTTTTGCCTCCCTGCTTCCCGGTTAATTGCCCAGTCTTTCCACCACCTGAATCATAATGGCGCATTCCATCCGCTTCCGGAACAGCTCGCAGCCGTAGGTGTATGTGCCTCGGAGAGAACCGGTAGCGTGATAGGCGTTGGCGGCGCAACCGCCGGAGCAGTACAGCTTTGCCCAGCAGTCCGCGCACTCGGGGCGGGAGTAGGCGTTGCAGCTGCGGAACTCCTCTTGCACGGCGGTGTTGTCTACGCCGTTCCAGATATCTCCCAGCCGGAACCGCTCCTCTCCCACGAACTGATGGCAGGGATACAGATCCCCCCATGGCGTCACGGCCATGTACTCCGTCCCGGAGCCGCAGCCGGAGATGCGCTTGTAAATACAAGGACCGCCGGTGAGGTCGATCATATAGTGGTAGAAGGTGAAAGGATGACCGGTCCGTTTTTGTTCCAGCATCTCTTTGGCCAGCAGCTCATACTGCTCCAATACGATGGGGAGATCGTCCTGTGTCAGGGCGGCGGGGTCGGACGGGGCGCAGACGACCGGTTCCATGCTCAGTTCGGTGAAACCCAGATCCAGCATGACGTGGATGTCGTTGAGAAAGTCGGGGTTTGCGTGGGTGAAGGTGCCGCGCATATAGTAGTTTCGGTTGCCCCGGGCCCGCACCAGCTTCTGAAACTTGGGAACGATGCGTTCCCAGCTGCCGTTGCCGGCGTAATCCACCCGGCAGCGGTCGTGGATTTCCCTGCGCCCATCCAGAGACAGCACCACGTTGCTCATCTCCCGGTTCGCAAACTCGATCACGTCATCGTCGATCAGCATCCCGTTGGTGGTGAGTGTAAAGCGAAAGTTCTTGCGGGCGTCCTTCTCAATGCTGTGGGCATAAGCCACCAACTGCTTCACCACGTCCCAGTTCATTAAAGGCTCCCCGCCGAAGAAGTCCACCTCCAGATTTGTACGCGCGCCAGAGTGCTCCACCAAATAGTCCAGCGCCCGCTTGCCCACCTCAAAGCTCATGACAGCCCGGTCACCGTGATACTTTCCCTGACTGGCAAAGCAATAGGCACAGTTGAGGTTGCAGGTGTGGGCCACATGCAGGCACAAAGCCTTTACAACGCCTCCACTGCGCTCTTTGAAGGCGTCAGCCAGCGGTGCGAAGGTATCCGGGGTAAAGAGCTTGCCGGAGCGCTCCAGCTCCGCCACATCTGCCAGACACTGGCGGAGTTCTCCCTCATTGACGTCGGGGCGGCCGCTGTATTTTTCCAGCAGGGTAGTCACAATCTCCGCCGCGCTCTTTTCCCGGTACACAGAGATGACGTCATAGGCTACCTCGTCTACGGCGTGGATGGAGCCGGAGCAGGTGTCCAGCACGATGTTGCAGCCGTTAAGCTGATATTGATGTACCATAATTCCTCCGTGTTGTAAGCCATAAAAAAAGCCGCCGGGATGGCGGCATTTTTTATTAGCTTTTCTTACTTGTTAGCGTTCTCGCACTTCTGATTGGCAATGCCGCAGCTGGTCTTGCAGGCGGACTGGCAGGAAGTCTGGCATTCGCCACAGCCGCCGCGCTTGGCGCTTTCGCATAGATTGCGGGTTTCCAGCGTCTTGATTCTTTCCATGATACAGATTCTCCATTTCTGCCTGTGCATCCGCCAGCGGCGGCCGCAGGCTATCCCATCAATATTAGACATAGAGTATATAGCATATTTTAGCCGAATTGTCAAGAAAGCGCAGGAAAAGAGCACCGGATACAGAAACGTTATTTTTACAGGCCAATTCAAAAAAATGCAGTCTTCTGATTTGCCTTTCAACTGTTCATATCACTGGCTTACAAGGATTCATACCGCTGTAGCCGGGCTGGGCTTTTGTCTATCTCGCTTATGTATTGATCTCATAATCCATTTCTTATCTGCGAGATGTTTTCTTCCGTCAAATCCATATACCCAATCTGAATTTCCGAAGCGTTTCCAATGTAGCTATTGATCCACGCATTGTAATCGGATGCGTCTACCGGGTGGGTCGTGTCATATTGCCCGTCCTTCATAATATAGTAGACAATTCCCGTCCCGCTTTTATCAATCTCACTTGGAAACGGGTTATTCTGATCGTCTGTAACCGAGAAGTTTTTGTCCCACGCGTCCACCATGCCAACTAATTCATAGCTGTCTGTTCCGGGCGCGTATTGATAGAGACTGTAGGGCCAAAAGTTTTCACCGGCGAGTCCCTGATTATGGGACCACCCCGCCTTGACGGCACCGTTATCGTAAAAAGTCAGCATGGGGAATTCACCGAGTTCCGTTTGAAGCTCTTTTGTCGTTTCGTCGTATCCAAACACGTATCCTGCCTGACCGGCCATACTTGCATTAATGTTCATAAGGAGAAGTTCTTCTTTCCCGTCGTGATCCACGTCATAAACGGAAAACTTGTTTTCAGACATATCACCCAATGGGTCCTCGCAGTCGGTGCCATCGGGAAGTATTTGGTTTTGGATCAGATTTTCAAGCGCATCCGCATAGGCATTGTACATATTGACGGATTTATCAGCTCCTACCGGAGTGTCAGCCGATGTATCCGCCGGTTTGTCTGTCGAAGCTTCTGGCGGCAATTCCGGAGCCGTATCCGAGGCAGACGAATTTTCACGATTATTCTCTGCATTCACTGCCTGATTGCCGCCGCAAGCGGCAATCGTCAAGCATAAAACCACAGAAAAAATAAGGATCAAAAACTTTTTCACTTTGAGAATTCTCCTTTTTATTTAAAAATGCCACATTTGTTCCGGTGCCTGCGTTTCCACAGCGCAGGATAAACGCGTATTCCCGCCCGCCTCAACTTTCCCGGTGTATTCCTTTTTTCAGTTTTGAGACAGCTCAGATAGCAGGCTGAAAAAATCATTCCTAATTATAACGCTCCAATCACTTTTTGGCCATCATAAAATGAAAAGAATAATCCGATTCCACACCTTCTTCAGGCCAGAGCGTGCTCATAGACTCTATGTTCGTATAACCGGAATACTCAACCTCGCATGTAATGGAAACGCCTTGCACCGAATATTGAAAATCTTCAAACGGGGACTCTGCTATTTGCTTGATGATATGATCTATGTCCTTGGAAAATGGGCTGCATCCTTTTTGCGCCCGGGCAAAGGAAAGAATAGCGAGTATCATTTCGTTTTGATAACTTGGCACAAATTCGTCGCTGTCATGAAGCTCTTTTGAGAAATCCATTCCCGTCATCGCGCCATTGTCCTCCGTGAAGAGAAAGTTGGGCTCATCGCCGTTTCCGCCAATATCAATATATACTGTAGCTGTATTCGGGTCATCATATTCGTCATATTCCGGTTTAACCCATTCCCCGCTTTCGTTAAGGGAGCTGCCTGAGCCAACGTCCATATATTCCGAAAGCCGATTGTAGTTGTCGCAAAATTCTGACACGCTGATTTCGCCCCGATGTTTTGGCATGGCTGCTATAAAAAGCGTCAAGATCAGTACGGCAAAGGCAGCAACATAAGCGCCGACATAGGCTCCGATGCGCCAGCCTTTTTTATCTCGCAAAATAAGAATAGATTCCTCTTCCCAATCCAGCGTTTCCCCCTCTTCACATGCTCGATAGCTCCGCCAAAAACGCACCAGATTATAGATGGGGATGTTGAGTCCCATTCCCCTCAGAAACATTGTCCATGTCCTGGAGAACGCTTTTGAATAAGACAAATGACGGCCTTCTCCATCGGTAATGCGAAGTCCCAGAATCCATTTGCCGACGGTTGTACCGAAAAAACGGAGCATTGCCGGCTCTATGAAAAGCATGAGCAGAAGGCCAATAAACGTATCCAGAATATCTTTTCCGCCGTTGCGATTGGCTATATTGGTGTTCATCGCCATAGACAAAAAAATCATCCATAGTAAGGAGTAAATAAAAAGGTCGAGTTGCCGTGCGAAGAAACGGCGCCATGGAGAACGTACTTTGGGGACAGTATCAGCCTCCAGCTCAGGAACGGGCTTATCCGTCATGTTCTCGATTGCATCCAGATAGTGCTGCGCGTCGAGTGTCTGATATTGTACACCGTCGCTGCGCATCTCTTCGCAGATTTCCTTTGACTGCTCAAGGCTGATCTGTTTGGATTCAAGCTCTGCCAAATGCTGGTCCAGAGCGTCCATAAGCTCCCGGTCCCCATTTTGCAGTAATTTAATTTCCTCCAGAGAAATATGCAGCGTGCGCAGAAGTTTAATACGCTTTAAAATCTCCAGGTCATTTTCTGAATAATCCCGATACCCATTGGGACTTCTCGCTGGTAATAGCAGTCCCTCGGATTCATAAAAACGTATGTTCGCCCGGGTCATTCCGGAGAGCGATTCGATTTCTTTTATTGTCATACGATAACCTCCAAGATGTATTTGTGCAGTCATAATAAGCTATAAAGTCACTTCATAGTCAAGCGGTAACTGTTAAAAATACGTTTGATTCCTTAAAAAAGTTTCAACATGCAACATGAACGGCAAAGTCTCCCATAAGGCGAAGAATAAATATGTCGCTCATCAAATCTGGCCGTGGCGGTGAGATTGCAGTATCAAAGCAAATTTTGCTGTTCCTGTACGCAGACTCAAGAGGAAAACCATTTGCCGCATTGCCGATATGGGGGAAACAGCCGCATCAATCTAGTAAGCACCCAAGGACGTTAAAATGTCCTTGGGTGCTTTGCCTAATTTAATAAGTCACATGAAAAGATGGAACAGGGATATACTTGAGTCTGATTGAAAATCGCCAGGTCAACTTGGGCACCGTAACCCAGTGCTCATTGTGCTGTATTTAACTTTTCAAACACCCACGCTGTCAGTTCGTTCAAAGAAGGATGGATCACCATGGAATCGTTGATAGGCTCGTAGGTGTCAATATTCGGGCACAGGATTCGAAGCGAATCAAGTTCTCTCGCACTCATAGCCTGCTTTGTCTTTTTGCACTGATACCCCACGTTCATCAGATATACAAACGGCTGCAACAAGATAGCGGCCTGCGGTCCGACAATATGAACGCCGAGTATCTTTTTATCTTCGCTGATAATAACTTTTACAAAACCGTTGTCGCCATCCCCATCCCGGTATCCCATGGCTCTGCCGCCCACGACCTCCGAGTAATGGTTCATGGCGGTTCGGTATGAGAGGCCTTTACTCTGCGCCTCTTTCTCCGTCATGCCTACGTGCGCAACCTGTGGATGCGTAAAGATTGCCCATGGAACCGTATCATAACGCGCCTCTTTTTTATCCCCGTCTGAAAAAAGATTGTGAATCAAAATCTGAGCCTCGTAGTTTGCCTTGTGCCTGAACTGATACTTTCCATTGATGTCGCCCAGCGCCCATACAGCTTCATTGGATGTCTCCAGACAGGAGTTTGTAACGATCCAGCCATGCTTATCTACTGCTACGCCTGCCTTTTCAAGCGATAATGCATCCGCATTCGACCGTACGCCGGAAGCGGCAAAGATTTCCTCACATTCCACAACTGTATGCCTCTTGGTTATGCTGTTTTCGATGGTGATATATTTTTTCCCGCCGGCAGCGGAGGCAGAAAGAATCGTGCTGTTTGTCAGCAGCTCAATCCCGTTTTTTGTAAACTGCCTGCCGACAAATTGAGCGACTTCTTTTTCCTCCTTGTTCAAGATCTCCGAGCGCGCGATAATCGTCACCTTTGTCCCAAATGCTGAAAAAATATGGGCAAATTCCGCGCTAATTGCACCGCCGCCGATAATCGCAAGGCTTTTCCAGAGTTTTTTGGGAAACTTATCTCCGAAAAAGGTCTCGGACGTCACATACCCGGCACTTTCCAAACCCTCCACGGGGGGAATAAACGTTCTGGCACCCGCCGCAATGACGAACTTGTCGCCATAGATTATCTCGTCTTCCTTTCCTTCGCAGGAAATTGCCATACTATTGGGCCCGGTAAAGGCACCGATTCCTTTATATACCGTGAGGTTCGGAACGTCCTTCAAGCTATTTTCTATTGATTTACTAAAATCAATCTGATCCCACATTCTTTTGGAAATAGCGTCCCAATCGATTTCCGGGTGGGGGGTCCGGATACCGACCCGTCCCGACTCCTCCGCTTCACGGATAAAATCAGCAGGATAGACAAGCATTTTGGACGGAATACAGCCTTTGGTAAGACACGTGCCCCCAAACTTTGCTTTTTCGACAATTGCGCATTGGAGCCCTTTGCTCAAAGCCGCCTCCATAACCATGAGGCCGGCGCCACTTCCTACGATTATAAGATCAAAATGTTTCACGAATTTGCCTCCCACCATCTGCATTTTATAGTTCCTTTATACCGTTCATTGCCATAAACATTAAGCGAAACCCGATTGGAAAGTAAGATCGCCAGTTATGCTTTAAATTCATCCGATAAACCGGAATCTCTATCGTTCATGTATTCAATATATTCTTTCCCCCATTCGCCGAGAGCATCTAAAACCACTTTGAACCTTTTTCCTATGTCGCTGAGGGAATACTCCACCCTGGGGGGAATCTGGGAGTATTCTCTTCTTGAGATTAAGCCCTCCTTTTCCAGCGTTTTCAGCTGCCTTGATAAAGTTGTATGTGTCATTTCCTCCGGCATTTTTCTTTTCAATTCGTTAAAACGGATCGATGGCTGCTGTGATAATAAATGCATAATGTATAAGGACCACTTGCCAGTTAATACTTTTTGAGACGTGACATACGGACATAGACCAAACAGTTCATTTTTTCCCACGATAGTATCCTTTTTGATAGTAGTATCGTAAAATACCGTACTTGATATTACGACCCTGCAATATATAATAATCTTATAATCAGAATACCACATTATTTATAAAGGAGCAATCAACATGAAGGAAGTTTTAGATTTTTTGAAATCCTGCGGAACCTTCTACCTTGCAACCAGCGATGGGGACCAGCCTCGCGTTCGTCCCTTCGGAGCAGTATGCGAATTTGAGGGCAAACTGTATCTTGTGACGAATAACCGGAAAAAGGTCTACGCGCAGATGCTGAACAACCCCAAAGTAGAAATTTGCGGAATGAACAAGGGCACATGGCTTCGTATTGCAGGAAAAGCAATTCACGACGATCGTCGTCAGGCGCGTCAGGCTATGATGGATGCGAACTCTGCTGTGCTGAGCAGTATGTATGCAGTAGATGATAACCTTATGGAGGTGCTGTATCTTGAAGATGTAACAGCGACGTTTTATTCCTTTACCTCCGAGCCCAGGACGGTAAAATTCTAAGGCAACACCGCAGAAAAAACAGGGTGCAGTAACCGTAGTGGGTATGGCAAAATGAGCACATGGATAAACAAATCAGCCTGTCCGGGCCAAGGTGGAATATGTTACTAATTCCTTGATTTGCCCCTTGATTACTTTGTCATTTAACTGCACAATTTTCGGGCATGGTTTGCTGTCTCCTTTCAGAATGGTTGTGTGGTTACTTTCATTCTAACAGAGATCCGCAAACCATGCCTCTTTTTATGCAACTTTTGCGAGTTGAATTGCAACTTCTAGTGCACCACCGCCCCCACCAGCAGTATACTTTTAGAAATTTTAAAACGATCATATACAACATCACCGTCTTTGGGATTTTGGGGGAAAGTCACTGGAGCCAGAGATGTATCAAGGTCAGAAATACCTGCACCAGGGCCAGAAACCAGATGCATACTATCGTATTCCAAGAGTATCAATATATCTTCATCCGTATAGGACTTCAAATCATGCAACATTTTCACATTCCAAGCGTTATACTGGGTCAATTCTACAGAAGATTCATGCTCCATAGCAGAAGCGGTAATCGTGCAAAGATTGACCATCATGCACAGAATGAGCGAAATAGTAAATCCTCTTTTCACAAGTCTTTTCATATATTGCTGCCATCTAAATATTTAAGCCCTCTGAGATGAGGTTGTAATTGTCCGGGAATCCATATTTCCGAACACGGTGATTTCCGCGCGATAGACAGCGCCAGCTTCTCCGTTATACAGGACATAGTTGGCATAAGAATAATCGTTCGCAGTAGAAAGTCCGGGATTCTTCGTATTGTAATATGTTTTCACAGGGGCCCAGTAATTCCCGCTCTGCTTTTCCACAACGATTTGACTTGCGCCAATTTCATCAATCACGCGGGTGCCGATGACGGTAAAGGAAATTTTGATCGTTCCGCCGCCTTCGCGGGTGACTACGCCGTCATATTTGTTTAAATAATTACTGGCACGTGTTGAAATCATGGTTGCGGAAGCTGGGACGCAAATGCTCAGTAAAAAAACCAAAACCAGAAGCAGAGATATTCCTTTTGAATAAAGCTTTCTCAATTCAATCTACTCCTCATAAATAGAATTGATCATAGCCCCCATTTCCGATTCCGAAATTTCGCCCATAATGCTGCATTCCAGATTATCAGCAAACCAAGTAGCCGTTAGCACATCGTTGTTTTCCATAATGTAATGGTCTATCTCGCCCGCTGTATATACAGTGACTTGACTATTATCCTTTTCATATATAGAAGATTGTGGCTTTTTATGAACATTTACGGATACAATAATTGTTTGATCAGTTGTTTCATTTTCATAGAGAGCCGTATATAAGGGCTCCCCAATATCAGGATAAGCGTTCATTGTTACAAAGATAAATCCTTCCGGAACCCACTTTGGCGAAACGGGCTGCATGATGCCCGCCTTCTTCAATGCGTCTTCTAACGTCTGGCTTGTATCCAGCACGGTGCCGGAGGTACACTCCGCTCCCTGCGATGAAACTTCTTCGGTATGGAATTGGAAAAAATCCTGCGTCCATTGTGCAAACATATTTAAAAATATTGATCTCAAATGCGTTTGCAGCCACCGCGCACAGACATACAACAGCGGCAGCGATGGTAATGATCCGCAGGAATCTATGACCCGCCCGTTTGGGCTGGGGAGCTTTCAAATCTGCCTGTTCCTCGTTTTTGCTGCTTTCGTGGACAAGTTTATTTTGCTTATTATCGCCATATACATCAATCGTCTTTTCCTCCGTGGGGCAATAATTCTCTTGGAAGTCTTTCCATCCCGCCTCTACATCAAAATGCGGCGCAGTGGGGTCTTCCTCATCCCGTTGTGCAATCACCTCCATCACGCGGGTGATAAATTCGTCATTGGCCGCGTCGTCGGAATCTCCGGATTCAAAATCGGCGCGGGCAATGCTTTTTAATTTCTCAGTGCTCATCTGTTCGAGAAATTGGTATGAATCGCTTTTCTTACCATCAAGGTCAGGCATATTGAAACCTCCTTGCTATAATAGTGTCTGGAAAATGAAAAAAGCGGACAAAAAGTTCAAAAAAAATTTTAGCATTTTCAACTTCTGTCTTTCTCCATCTTTTTACGCAATTCCTTCTTTGCCCGGTCAACTCGTTTTCGACAAGCTTCTGCGGATTCTAATATACGCAAAAAGCTGGCCTGCGCATAGACTGAGTAGTCCTTTCTTATAAAGAAAGTTGCCCGAGCCGCCTTTGCGCAGTTAGATCTTCAATGCTAACAAGGCGATCATCCTCGCTATGGTCGGCTGAACCTTTTTTTACAAAGTTATAAGCTACCTCGAATTGCGAATATTTATCCAGTCCAAATTAACCATCAGACACAATCCACCATTGATTACCCCAACAAAATAGTATCGTTTTGGATAAGTGTCAAATTCTTTCTACAATCGTAATGTGAATGCATACAGGTTGTCGTTTACTTTTTCAGCCCCAAGCAACTCATAATCAACAACTTTAATATCTGAGCGGTTGTACACATCCCTTTTATTTTCTTTCAAAGCTCATACCCTGCTCTATGCGAAGATTCCTAATGAGTACCTTCTTCAATTTGCGCCATTAATTATTCTTATCCGGAAGTTTAAAAATTCAAGCCAGGCTTATGTGGGTGTCATTGGCAGGCCCCATGGCCGGAAGCCCCAGAGCTTCTCCAATGGATAATGTTCAGTTGGACATCCATACTATCAAAGCACACCGTTTGAGATTGACTATCGTCCTTAGGAGAGATTCAAAATGAATATGAGCTTTGATGCCGTTTATTACGAGCCGAATGCGCTGGACTATGAGTTAGGAAAGATGCTTCAGGCCAAATATGCAGACTTGCCCTGGGTGGAAATTGAAAATCACAACCATATACCCGAATTGACAGCAGCGGACAACCGGAATTTTCCCAAGTTAAAAAGCCATCTCATTATCGGAGTCAGAAAGACACACAAATACGTACCAAACCATAAGGTCTCCGACTGGCTGGTACCGTATACATCATCAGGTTGCAGAGCTATGTGCCTTTATTGTTATCTGGTATGCAATTACAACAAATGCGCTTATCTCCGCCTGTTTGTCAACCGTGAGCAAATGCTGGACGGGCTTCTTAAAAAGGCCGCTGCCGCTCCCTTCCCCCAAACCTTTGAGATTGGAAGCAACAGCGACTTAGTGCTGGAAAACACAATAACAGATAATCTGCGCGATACAATTGAACGTTTTGGGAGCGAAGGCCGCGGACATCTGACGTTTCCCACAAAATTTGATATGGTTCATCCGCTGCTGAATCTTAACCACAGGGGCAAGACCATAATTCGTATGAGCGTGAACCCTCAGGATATCATACACCGCATAGAACTTGGCACTTCGCCACTGCACGCACGAATTCAAGCGCTGAACCATGTGGCGGATGCAGGATATCCGGTGGGGCTGCTGATCGCCCCTGTCATCCTGCTTCCGGATTGGAAACGGCTATATGACGAATTGATCGAGCAGCTCGCCGATGAGCTTAGTAAAAAGGTCAGGCAAACCGGGTTTATCGAGATTATACTGATGACCTACAGCTTTGTGCAGAATGCAATTAATACGGATGCGTTTCCCGGCGCCGTGCAGCTCCTGAACCGAGAGTCTATGACCGGGCGAGGTCGGGGCAAATACTGCTACCGAAAGGATATACGCATAGAGGCTGAATCCTTTTTGCGCCAAAAACTGTCGCAGCAATTAGGAACTATGCCAATATTGTATATTTCTTAGTTATAAGCCATGATGATACAGATCATGGAAACGGATCATTTTTTAAAGCCCGCCTTCGAGAAGCTACTCCTCGGAGACGGGTTATCGTCCGGTCCGCACGTACCCATGTAAAAATTCGGAATTTTTATGATTTGAGTAAATTCGGCTGATTGAAAAACACTAGTCACGAGGTGATATCCCACATGAAAAAAGAGCGTAAGCTGCGGCTTGCCTTTGAACGCGTAAAACACAATTTTCCTCAGATCGAGCGGCAGGCCGCTGTATCCCGCGTCCGCAGTCTGTGGCACAGCGAGGGTTCCATCCGTAACCAGCTCCGGCAGCTCGGCAATCTTCCGCTGGCTGATTTTTCCGATGGACAGGAGGTCTATGCCCAATATGCCGCGCTGTTGGACGACGTGTCCCGGCGAGTGCTGGAACAGTATAACCGTAAAAACGGGACGAATTACAGCTTTGACACCGTCGTGTCTGGAAACCGCTCAGAGTATCTGCGCTCCGGAATTCTCTCAGTTCTGCTCTCAAACCACATCCCCGGGATGGTGCGGGAGGAATTTCGCCGCCTGCTGCCCCGATTTCCCCAGGACGAGTACCCGGAGGCGCGGCGGCAAAAGCGGATGTTTTATCTCCACCTGGGGGATACGAACACCGGTAAAACCTACCAGGCGCTGCTCCGGCTGCGTCAGAGCCGGTCGGGGATTTATCTGGCGCCGCTGCGGATTCTGGCACTGGAAAATTATGAACGGCTGAATGCGGAGGGCGTCCCCTGCAGTCTGCTCACTGGTGAAGAAGAGGCGCGCGTGCCGGGTTCCAAGCACCTGTGCTGCACGGTGGAAAAGGCAGATCTTGGCGGTAAATACGACGTGGCGGTGATCGACGAGGTACAGCTGCTTGCCGACTCCCAGCGGGGCGATGCGTGGACCCGCGCCATTCTTGGTCTTCCCTGTCCGGAAATCCATCTGTGCGGCGCTCTGCTGGTAAAAGAGCAGCTGACCACCATGATCCGGGACTGCGGAGACGAATATGAATTTAAGGCATATACCCGTCTGGTGCCGCTGCAAATGGAATACACTCCGGTGCATCTGAACCATGTGGGGAAAGGCGATGCGCTGGTGGCCTTCTCCAAGGGCGCCGTGCTGGCTTTGTCGCGGTATCTCTCGCAGCTGGGCATTCGCTCCAGCGTCATCTACGGGGACCTTCCGCCGGAGGTACGCCGAGGGCAGTATGACGCCTTTATTCGGGGGAAAAACCCGGTTCTGGTAGCCACAGATGCCATCGGCATGGGGGTCAATCTCCCCATCCGCCGCCTGATCTTCACAGAGCTGGAGAAATTCGACGGGGAATCCCGCCGGCCCCTCACCTCTCAGGAAATCAAGCAGATTGCCGGTCGGGCCGGACGCATCGGCATTTACGAGGTGGGATACGTGGCCTGTCTGGACGAGCGTATCCCCCTGGTGGAAGAAAAACTCAGTGCGGAGGATGAACCCATCGAACAAGCCGTGGTAGGGCCCAGCGAATCCATTTTGCAGATTACCCTGCTGCCCCTGCGGGAAAAGCTGGCGCTGTGGAGCACGGAGCCGGAGGCCCTGCCCTATTACCGCAAAAAGGATGTGAACAACGAGCTGTTTTTGCTGGATCTGCTGGAACCCTATCACCTGCCGGAGCAGATTCAGTGGCGACTGATGCGTGTTCCCTTTTCCCCGGGAAATTCCGTGCTGCTCTCCCAGTTTTCGGACTATGCCCACGCCTGCTTCGCCGCGGATGCAAAGCGTCTGGAAAAACCCGTTCCGGAGGGCCAGTCCTGTCAGCAGCTGGAGACCTATTACCAGCAGGTGGACCTGTACTACTCTTTTTCCAAAGCGCTGGATCTTCCGATTGACGAGCAGTGGGTTCTTGGCACCCGGGACCGGGTCTCCGCTCGCATCCGTTCGGCGCTGGAAAAGCTCCGATGGTCCGGCGCGCCGGACGCAACTCACAGGCGGAAGCGGTAAAAGAACCGGCTTTCGGCTCTGGCTGCGGAAAAGTCAGGAGGCGGCCCTAAAAGGCCTTGGTGAAAGCAATTATAAAAATATCTGATTCTCTTTTCTTTTGGCGCCCAAACGATTAAAAGCCGATCTGAACATTGGGAATCGAAACTCCGCTATTCGAGCCGCTTTGGGACAAACTTTCACACAGGCATAACAACGCAGGCATTTTTGTTCATGAATCTTTAATGTGCGAAAATCAATTGCACCCATTGGACATTTAAGCGCACAGACTCCGCAGCTAATACAGCCGGCCTCCTTCACTCGGGGTTGTCGGATTAATAAACGAATCCCCGAATCCGGGAACGCTGTTATAAATCTTGGTAATACAGTGGCAGGCAGGAAAACCGGTGTACCGTCTCCCCTATCCATTTTCTTTTGAATGCTCTCACCAAACCTGCGTGCCTGCTGTAAATCGTATTCATCCGGCCGCCCATAAGCGACCGGAGCCATTTTCGTTGCATAGGTATGCTGGCCAATGAATACTCCGGCGGCAATCAGGCGAAAGTGATTGTCTTCTGCAAATTCTCTGTACTGCTGAAGGCTGATTCCAAACCCCATGTTACCATAGACAGAAATAGCTGCAAGGGGCGTTCCATTCCCTTTAATTCGATGAAAAAAGTCAAACAGAAATCCTGGAATTCTCTCTCCATACACCGGCGCCGCTATAATGGTTAAGTCATTATCCACGATTATGCCGTTTTTTCTACTTTCCGGCAATGTAACATCCATAAAATGTACATTACCGCTCAATCCCCGTGAAACGGCTTCTGCAAGTGCTTTGGTTGTTCCCGTTGCGGAAAAATAAATAATTCCGGTTTTCACAATTACCCAACTCGTTTCAACATCTTATCGCTGTTTCTTGTATTTTTTTAAACCGCCATAGCGACGGTGATGCCTGCCATGACCAGCGCCTCCATTAACAGTGGAATCATACCGTCGACATACCCTGCACGTGCTTCCAGCTTGTAGTACAGCACATAGCACACGAGGCTGATTATCGAGGCAACTCCGATCACAACGGTGAAGGTACCCGCCAACCGATGGGAAAATCGACCTGTTCCATATAGCACATTGATCTCCGACAACGCCAGCATTGTCCACCCGACGATCAGGAATAGCTCCGTTGTTACCTGTCTTTTAAAAAGCAGACCCGTGACGGCCAGTAAGATAATATATGCCGCGATACCGCCCCATAAAAGCACTCCGTCTGGAAACAACACTGCACCAACGGAAGCAGACGCAATCCCCTTTACCGCCAGAATCACCGCGGCAAGTCCCGTGACGAAGGCCGGAATCAGGAGCCAGCCCGTTTTCATGCCATTGACAGCCCCCGTGGGTTTGAATGCCAGCAGCCACCAAGTCAGATAAAATGCACAGCAGATAATCAGAAGCAGGTTGCTCCAAAAAATCTGCTTTAAGGGAAAATCATGAATTGACATATTCTCTCACCTCTTTATTCTACAGAAACTTCCCTGACCTCAATTGAGTGGTTTAAACTCACCCTCCGTTTTGTTTCTCTTATCACGCCGGGTTCGAAGCACATTCTTATTCATGCTTGAGCAAACGTACAGAGACATTAGTAGCAGCGCTGTTTAACAAAAGTGTATCATTTTCGCCCGGCAAGTCAATAAGGCTGGTCCGGAAATTAGTACTCCGGGTCATTGATCGGGGTGGTCTGCAAAATGCAGGACATCCGAATCCGACGGGGTTCGCGGTTGGATAAGGTGAGAAGCAAACGTATCCATCCGAATCTGCTGCAGCCCGGCCGCGCAATACGGCCGGGCTGCTCTCTCGTTTTAGGCTTTATTGCTCCACATTCTCTCCTTGACCTCCCGGCCAAAAGGTGTATCTGCAAGACCGCCCAAAGCGGTCTCCCGGAACTCCACCGGCATTCGCCGGCCCACCGCGCCCATACAGTCGATCACCTGATCCACAGGGATGTGGCTCACGATTCCCGCCATAGCCATATCCGCGCAGCTGACGGCGTTTACCGCCCCGATCACGTTTCGCTTCACACAGGGCACCTCCACCAGCCCTGCCACCGGGTCGCAGATAAGGCCCAGCAGATTCTTCAAGGCCATCGCCGCCGCGTGGCCAATTTGAGCGCAGGTGCCGCCCCGGAGTGCCGTCAGCGTCCCCGCCGCCATAGCGGAAGCGGTTCCGATCTCCGCCTGACAGCCGCCCGAGGCCCCGGCGATACAGGCCCGGTAACCCACCACGGCACCGATGCCCGCCGCCACGTATAGTCCGCGAACGATGGCATCTTCGTCAAAATCCCCCCGGCGATACAGCGGGATCAGCACTGCGGGCAGGACTCCGCAGGCCCCCGCCGTGGGCGCCGCCACGATTTTGCGCATACAGGCGTTGGATTCGCCGGTACACAGCGCCGTAGCGATGACCTCCGTCAGATACTCGCCGGAAAGGGTAGCTCCCGCCGCCGCGTAGCTGCGCATCTTTTTGCCGTCTCCGCCCACCAGACCGCTGGCGGAATGCCGGTCTCCCGAGTACAGATCGTCCGCTTCCAGCATGGCTCGCCAGGAGGCCCTCATCTTCTCCATGGACTGCTCCGCCGTCACCTCACGCTGCTCCATGTCGGTATCCAGAACCACTTGCCAAAACTTTTTATTCCCCGCCGCCGCCGCGTCAAAGATCTCCTGCATGGAATCCAGCGCCATTATGCGTCCTCCCTCTCGTAATAAGTCACGCGAATTACGTCTTTCAGTTCCTCGATCAGCGTCCGCACCACCGGCGGCACCTTCTGGTCGGTCTCAATGACCATCAGTACGCTGCCTCCCCGTTTCGCCCGGCACAAATTCATGTTGGCGATATTTACACCCCCCTGCTCCAACTCCCGCGTCACCTCCGCCAGCTCGCCGGGTACATCGTTGGAGTGGATGATGAGCGTGTTGAACCCACCGGTGAAATTCACATCAATGCCACCCAGCTTATCCACCCGGATACGCCCGCCGCCGGTGGACGCGGCCTGCAACTCCAGCGTCCGTCCCGACCCGTCGGAGACGGTCAGTAGCGCCGAGTTGGGGTGGGCTTCCTTCAGCTCCACATTGCGGAAGGAAAACGTAAGTCCCTTCTGCTTCGCCAACTCAAAGCTCCGGGGAATACGCAGATCGTCCGGCTTCATGCCCAGCAGACCCGCCACCAGTGCCCGGTCCGTGCCGTGGCCCGGGCCGGTCTGTGCAAAGGAGCCGTGAAGCCCGATCTCCGCCGTCTTCGGCTCACCGCCCAGCAGTGACCGGGCCATGTTGCCAATCCGCACCGCGCCCGCCGTATGGGAGCTCGACGGCCCCACCATGATGGGACCCAGAATATCAAATATATCCAGCATGGGACCCTTCCCTTCTCTTTAAAAAATTTCTTTTAGCTTATCATATATTTTATCAGGTTTCAAGTTGCTTTTTTTCCTGCATCTGCTAGAATAATAGAGTGGTTGGTTTGATTTGAAAGGAGCTGGTTCGATGCCCTCTCTGCTGGTGAAAAATCTGTCCGCCGTGGTGACCTGCGACGACGGGGACCGGGTGCTGAAAAACGCAGATCTCTACTGTGAAAACGGCGTGCTCCGCGCCATTGGGGGAACGCTGCCCCAGTCCGCCGACGAAGTGATCGACGGCTCCCATTTCTGGTGCTATCCCGGTCTTGTCAACACCCACCACCATCTCTATCAGATCTTTTCCCGAAACCTCCCTCAGGTTCAGAATCTGGAGCTGTTCGACTGGCTCACCGCCCTGTATGAGATCTGGAAGAATCTGGACAGCGCGGTCGTCCGCCTCAGCACCCTGACAGGCTGCGGTGAGCTTATGAAGCACGGCTGCACCACCGTATTCGACCATCACTATGTCTTCCCCGCCGGGGCAGGCGATCTGATGGGCGTCCAGTTCGCCGCGGCAGAGGAGCTGGGCGTCCGGTTCCACGCCTCCCGGGGCAGCATGGACCTCTCCAAAAAGGACGGCGGTCTGCCGCCGGACAGCGTGGTCCAGACGGTGGACGAGATCATGAAGGACTCCGCCCGGTGCATCGAGGCGTATCACGATCCTGCATTCGGCTCCATGCGTCAGGTGGCGCTGGCCCCCTGCTCACCCTTTTCCGTCTCGTCGGAGTTGCTGCGCCAAAGCGCGGTTCTGGCCCGGCAATACGGCGTCCGGCTCCACACCCATCTGGCGGAGACCCGGGACGAGGAGCAGTTCACACTGGAGCGGTTCCATATGCGGCCGCTTGAATACATGGCGTCTCTGGGTTGGACCGGCCCGGACGTATGGTACGCACACGGCATCCATTTTAATAAAGAAGAGCTGCGGGAGCTGGCCCGGACCGGCACGGGAATTGCTCACTGTCCCATCTCCAACATGAAGCTCAGCTCCGGCGTGGCGCAGATCCCGGAAATGCTGGAACTGGGTGTTCCCGTGGGGCTGGCTGTAGACGGTTCCGCCAGCAACGACGGCTCGTCCCTGATGGAGGAGCTTCGGGTCGCCTATCTCCTCCACCGGCTGCGCACCAGCGCCGCCGCGCCATCGGGGTACGATATTTTAAAGCTGGCCACCCGCGGAAGCGCCCGACTGCTGGGCCGGACGGATATCGGGTCTCTGGAAGTGGGTAAATGCGCGGACTTCTTTTTGGTGGACTCCCGGCGGCTTGAATTGGTGGGCGGCGGGTACGACCCCGCCTCCGTTCTGGCGACAGTGGGTCTCCGGGGTCCGGTGGACATGACGGTGGTCAACGGCAAAATTGTCGTCCGGGACGGGCGGCTGACCGCTGTGGACGAAAATTCAGTTGCCGCCGATGCCGGGCGGGTCTGTGGGGAATATCTGGCCCGGGCATAATAACAGACGCTCTCCCCCCGGTCTGACCTGACCGAGGGGGGAGCGCTTTTTGCTCAGTGCGTCTCCCGGTACTTCTCCATAAGCTGTGCGAACAGTTCCCCGTTGCTGGGCGGCGTATAGGTCACGGCGTTAGCCCCTGCGCGGATGGTTGCGAGGATGCTCTCCTCCGTGGGGCCGCCTGTGGCAATAATGGGGACCTCCGGGAACTGCCGGCGGATGTGGGCCACGATCTCCGGCGTCCGGGCCGCGCCGGATACGTTGAGAAAATCGGCCCCAGCCTCGATCCGCGCCCGGACGTCCGTGTGCTCAGACACCACGGTGATCACCACCGGAATGTCCACCTCTTCCTTGATCTGGTGAATGACCTCGTTTGCGGTGGGCGCATTCAGCACCACTCCGTAGGCTCCCTGATGCTCCGCCTGAATCGCCAGCCGCACGGCCCGCGCGCCGGTGGTGATGCCGCCGCCCACCCCCACAAAAACCGGCACATCCGACACGTTGATGATGGCCTGAGAGATCACCGGCTGGGGTGTAAAGGGATATACGGCGATGATGGCGTCGGCATTGATGTTTTTCACAATGGCAACATCCGTGGAAAAGGCCAGGGATTTGATACGCCGACCGAAAATACGAATACCGCTGCACTCGCTGATGCATTGAGGCAGCGTCACCGAGTGGCTGCGCAGTGTTCCGGTATAAGATGGAGTGTTTTTCGGCATAAAGTGCCTCCTTTTTAGCTTCTCTGGGATTAATTGGAAAAATATTACAATTGTGCTTTGATTTTATCATGAGAACAGCACAAACACAAGTAAAAGTACCGTAAAAATGCTTGCGTTTTTTTCGACGGGGGTATATGGTGAATTTCAGAGGGAGGCGCTTTTATGGACCGTTTTTCCATTGTTGTGGGCGATATTACGGAGTCGGATGCGGAGGCCATCGTCAATGCAGCCACCGAATCCCTGTTGGGGGGCAGCGGCGTGGATGGGGCCATTCACCATGCGGCGGGACCGGAGTTGCTGGCGGAGTGCCGCACGCTCCACGGCTGCCCCACGGGTCAGGCAAAGCTGACAAAAGGATACCGGCTGAAGGCGAGCTATATCCTCCACACGCCCGGCCCGGTCTGGCGGGGCGGACAATCCGGCGAGGCGGAAAAGCTGGCCTCCTGCTATCGCTCCTGTCTCCAGCTTGCAGCAGACTACGGTATCCGGTCCGTGGACTTTCCCTGTATCTCCACCGGGGTCTTCGGCTACCCGGCGGTTCAGGCCGCTGCGGTCTCACTGAGGGCCATCATGGACTTTCTCCGGGATCACGACACACCCCGTCGGGTGCGGGTGGTCTGCCACACGAAGGACTCCGCCAAGATCTGGCGGCAAACGTACAATTTCTGGTTTGCCGAAACCAAGGCCGACCGGCTGTGATCTCAATGGGGAAAAGCGCCCGCTTCCGGTAGTTTACCGGAAACGGGCGCTTTTTATTTCATCCGGGTACGGTCATTACGGGACGTCATGCGTCGAACACGCCCAGGATCACGATGCCCACGATCACGGCGGCCACCGCCACATAGTGCTTTGCGGAGAGCTTCTCCTTCAGGAAGATACGGCTCCACAGCACGGAGGCCACGCAGTAGGCGGAGATGATGGGCGCGGCCATCACCACGTGTTCCTCGTCGCCGATGGCGTAGATATAGGCGAACTGGCCCGCCGTCTCGCAAAGGGCGCCCACGTACTTCGGCGCCTCCTGTCTGGGAACCAGCGGCTGCTTTTTCACCAGGACCACGTAGATAAAGCTCACCACGGCGCAGAGAAAGAACGTCAGTTCATAGGACACGTTGGCCGAGTCCTCGTTCAGCGTCCGCAGCACAAGGGAATCCGCAAAGGTCCCCAGCGCATCCAGCAGGCAGTACAGCACCGGCAGTATCAGCGCCAGCGCGGACTTCGCGTACTTACAATTGGACGCCTCCTGCCGCAGGGCACGCAGGTCGTCGTCCTCGTTGGCCTCCACAACGCCGAGGCAAACAACGCCCAGGCAAACCAACGCCACGGCGGCCAACTGCCAGCCGTTCACATCGCGGATGCCCCCCGTGATGAGAATGAGCACCGCCACCAGCGCGCCGGAGGAATTGCAGATGGGGGACGAGATAGAAAGCTCGATGTACCGAAGGCCCAAATATCCCAGCGCCATGGACAAAATGTACAGCGCAGAGACGGGCAGATAGGTCAGCAGAATGGAAAAGGAGATCTCCGTTCCGCCCACAAAGAGCTCATAGGCCGCGTGGATACCCATGACCAGACCCACAGCCATGACCATTTTCAGGTGGGCATACCGATCCTGCCCCCGGCAGCCAATTTTAGAAAAGAGATCGGACCCGCTCCAGCAGAGCAGGGTAATCATTGAAAGCCAAAACCACAAAATAAAAACTCCTAAATTTACATTTTATTTAAGATGGGATTCAGGTGTTTTGGCACGGTGGCGGACGCCGCCTAAAAAAATGGTTGGGGGTTGTCATGCTCACAGCTTCACGATGCCGGCTTCCACCAGCTTTTGAAGGCTCATGAGGATGCCCAGCTTCGCGTGGTACCACGTCAGCCCGCCCTGAAAGTACACGGCGTAAGGCTCCCGGATGGGTCCGTCGGCAGACAGTTCAATGGAACTGCCCTGCACAAACGCCCCCGCGGCCATGATGACGTCGGAGTCGTATCCCGGCATGGCCCATGGCTCCGGGGTAACATAGCTGTCCACCGGCGCGGCGGACTGGATACCCTTGCAGAAGGCCACCATGGCCTCTTTGCTTCCCAGCGTCACCGCCTGAATGATGTCGTGGCGGTCCTCTGCGGCGTTTGGAACGCAGGCGAAGCCCAGCTTTTCATAGACGCCCGCGGCAAAAACCGCACCCTTCAGTGCGCCGGACACCACCGTGGGCGACAGAAACAGCCCTTGATAGAACGCGGGCATCAGCCCCAGATTCGCACCCACCTCCTGCCCCAGGCCCGGGGCGGAGAGACGGAAAGCACACCGCTCCACGCATTCTCTTGTACCGCAGATATAGCCGCCGATGGGAGCGAGGCCGCCGCCTGGATTTTTTATAAGACTTCCCACCACCATGTCCGCGCCCAGATCGGAAGGCTCCAGAATCTCCACGAACTCGCCGTAGCAATTGTCCACCATACACTTCACATCCGGCTTCACGGACTTGCAAAAGGCGATCAGTTCCCCGATCTGCCTGACCGAAAAGCTGGGGCGGGTGGCGTATCCCTTGGAGCGCTGGATAGTGATGAGCTTTGTGCGGCTGTTGATGGCGGCGCGGATGGCGTCGTAATCGAAGGTCCCGTCCGCCTTTAGATCGGCCTGTGCATAGGTGACGCCGTACTCCTTTAAAGAGCACTTACCCTCCCGGATACCGATGACCTCCTCCAGCGTGTCATAGGGAGCGCCCACCGGACTCAGCAGTTCGTCCCCGGGCAGGAGGTTTGCGGACAGGGCCACGGCCAGCGCGTGTGTGCCGCAGGTGATCTGTGGGCGGACCAGCGCCGCCTCAGTGTGAAAAACGTCGGCGTACACCCGCTCCAGATTGTCCCGGCCCTCGTCATCGTAGCCATAGCCGGTGGTAGCGGCAAAGTGCGTGGCGTTCACCCTGTTTTTCTGCATGGCCAGCAGCACCTTGCCCTGATTATGCTCCGCCACCGCGTCGATGTCAGAAAACCGCTCCCGCAGAGAATCCAGTATTGCTTCTCCGTATTCATATACAGTCCGGCTGACGCCCAGCTGTTCATACATCGCTTCGTTGTTCAAGTCTCTCAATTCCTCTGCCGTCTCCAGATTAACCGGGCAGGCCCGGCGAAAACAACGGCTGTTTTACTTTACCATATGCGTCATAAAAATGCAAGAAAAAGGAAAATCAGTTGCTGTCCGACTGGCAGTCACCTGTGCATAGGATAAATGATAAATTAAACGGATTATTTTTGTGCAAAGCGAAAAATTTAGATAAATACAGGAAAATTCAGGAAAATCTGATGACAAACAAATTGTTTTCTGTTATAGTTACAATTGTTTAAATTTGAAGCACTGATCAGACTTATATTCCGAGAACGGGAGGCACATGATGTCGAAGCAAAGATTGACAAACAGTCAGATCGTGCAGCGGAAATACCGGGACATTGCCAACGCCTGGATGAACATTCACCTCCTGATCATGGTCGGCATGATCCTTGTGTCCGTGCTTATGGAATGCCTGGTATATTTCGCATTGGGCTCTTTCCAGGTCTCTGTCACCACCCCCGCGCGGTATGTGCGTCGGTATGTATTGACACCGCTGGGCCTCAATCTGCTTTTGCTGGCCATTGCCTTTTTCATCCGGCGCAGCACAACGCTCAGTGAAACCGTGCGCGCCGGGGCAATTTCCCTGTCCGCGGCGGGAATGGGTCTGGTACTCTATACGGTGCATCGGATTTTCCCGGCCATGTCTCTGGCTCTGATGGTTCCGATCGTTTTAACGATTCTCTACGTAAAGGCCGGTCTGACCGCACTCACCGGGGCGGTTTGCATTTTGGGAAAACTGCTCTCGGATCTTTTTGTGAACTGGGATCCCGACGCAGCTCCTGTCAGTCTGATCGGAGCGGACGGAGTAAATCAATTTGTATGCCTTTTTTTATTGGCTCTTTGCTGCCTTGTCTCCATCCTGCTGGTGCGGATGTACCGGCAGCGAATTGATTTCAGTGTAAATTCCATGCTGGAACAGCAACGCCTGCGGAAAAAAACGATCACCGACAGCCTCACCGGCGTGGGAAACCGGCGGGCATTACAGGAGGCCTTGTGTGAAATGGCACATCGGAACTGCGGGCAGTGGTTCTTCGCCATGATGGACATCGATCAGTTCAAGCATGTCAATGACAAGTTTGGCCACAGCCGGGGCGACTTCTACCTGCAATCTTTGGGCCGAATCCTGCTGGGCTACGAGGACGATATGTTCCAGCCCTTCCGGTTCGGCGGCGACGAATTCTGCGCCACCGTACAAAAGCGAAGCTTGGAGGAAGCGGTGGCCCTCTTCCACCAGCTCCAGTCCGACTTTCTCCACGCTGTGGAGGAAGACGCCAGTCTGATTTCCTCCGGCATCAGCATCGGGCTGACTGCCTGCGGCCCTGGCGAAGACTCACAGTCGATTCTGAACCGAGCCGATACAGCGCTGTATCAGGCAAAGAAGGTCCAGCGGGGCGGCGTCTCCCTGTGGAGTCCGGAACTGGAAAAAGCCGAGTGAGTCCTCACGCTTTTTTCAAGACCCGTACTTCTGACAGCCCGCATATCACAAATAAAGATACGCCTCCCGCAACAGCGGGCGGCGTATCTTTTTCATACTTCCGGATTTTTCTCAGACTCCAAGAGCCTCCCGCACCAGTACCGGTGCTTCCGGCTCCGCCGCGTCCGCACGGCTCTCCAAACGCTCCCGGCCCACCGCCAGCATCAGCTTGATGCGGTTTTCCTGATTGACGCGGGTGGCGCTGGGGTCATAGTCAATGGGAGTGATGTTGGCAGTTGGGTACAGCTCGCGGATCTTATTCACCATGCCCTTGCCGCAGATGTGGTTGGGCAGGCACCCAAAAGGCTGGGCGCAGACAATGTTCTCATAGCCGGAGCGAACCAGCTCGATCATCTCGGCGGTGAGCAGCCACCCCTCACCCATTTTGTCCCCGTGGCCGATCACACCGTCGGCCAGCTTTGTCAGCTCCTTAAAGGGCAGGGGCGCATGATAGCCGTTCTTTTTCAACGCGTCGATCATAACCCGCTCCGTCCCGGCCAGATAACTCAAAACCAAGCCCGACACATGTTTTTCCAAAAAGTTCCCGCCGTACAGTCGCGCGGTCTCCGAGGGGTTGTAGGCGCAATACTGCACAAAGCCCATCAGCCCCGGCAGATTCACCTCGCAGTTCTGGGACTCCAGAAACTTTTCAAGTTCGTTGTTGCCCAGGGGAGAATACTTCACGTAGATCTCCCCCACCACGCCCACCTTCACCTTCGGTGTCCGGCGGACGGGAATCGAAGCGAAATCCGCAGCTATTTCGGGCATGGCGGAGCGTATCTCACGGCTGGAATAGCCCTTCCCCGCGCGGATGAGATCGCAGATGACAGTCAGCCACTTTTCAAGCTTCGCGTCCGCGTCGCCCCTGTACAGTTCATAGGGGACAGTCTGGGCCCGCAGGGTCACTAAAAGGTCTCCATAATAGATGGCCGCCAGCAGCTGGCGCGCCAGCAGGAGCGTCATGGGAAAACCGGAGTCTCTCTCAAGGCCCGAGAAGTTCAGGCTGGCCACGGGTACCTGTCCGAATCCGGCCCGCTCCAGTGCTTTGCGCAACAGATGGATGTAGTTGGACGCCCGACAGCCGCCGCCCGTCTGAGTGATAACGAGGGCCGTGTGGTCCAGGTCATACTGCCCGGACTCCAGTGCGTCCAGAAACTGGCCAATCACCAGCAGGGCGGGATAGCAGGTGTCATTGTGGACATATTTGAGTCCGTTTTCCGCCACTTGCGAGCCGCAGTTGCCCAGCAGCTCGCAGGTGTAGCCCTGCTGCTCCATGGCGGCAATCAAAATTCGAAACTGGACGGGAGCCATGTTTGGAATCAGCATCTTGTGCGTCTTTTTCATCTCCGGGGTAAACTTGGGATAATTCATCTCCACGGCTTATTCCTCCTTTCGCCGCATACCGCGCCGCTTTTCATTCTGTTCCTCCAGCGCGGCAAACAGGCTTCTGAGACGGATCCGCACCGCGCCCAGATTCGTGATCTCGTCGATCTTTAACTGGGTATAAAGCTTTCCGCCAGCCTGCAAAATTTCCCGGGTCTCATCGCTGGTAATGGCGTCCACGCCGCAGCCGAAAGACACCAGTTGGACAAGGTCCATGTCCTTCTGCATGGTACAGTATTTGGCCGCCGCGTACAGCCGGGAGTGATAGGTCCACTGGTTCAGCACGGAGGTGGGGAATCGCTGCACCCGGTCGGAGATGGAGTCCTCCGTCACCACCGCCGCGCCGAACTGGGTCAGCAGCGTATCGATGCCGTGATTCACCTCCGGGTCCACGTGATAGGGCCTCCCCGCAAGAACGATGATGCGCCGCCCCGCCGCCCGGGCCCGGTCAATGATGCGGGCGCCCTCTTTACGGATCTGGGACATATGGTGGGCATACTCGGCATAGGCCGCGTCGGCGGCCTGGCGAACCTCCCCCCGGGAGATGCCGGGGAAATATTTGTTCAGAATCACAAACATCTTCCGGACAAAATCCTTGGGCCGGTGGATGCCGACGTAATCATAGATAAATTTGACGTCCCTGACCTCCGGGCAGTTTCCGGCGATCACCTCCGGGTAATAGGCCACCACGGGACAGTTATAGTGGTTGTCGCCCTTGCCCTCGTCAATGTTATAGGTCATGCAGGGATAAAAGATGGCGTCCAGACCGAGCCTGCATAAAAATTGAATGTGGCCATGGGCGAGCTTCGCCGGGAAGCAGGCCGTATCGCTTGGAATGGTGGCCTGCCCCTTCAGGTACAGGTCCCGGCTGCTGAGCGGACTGTGGTACACGGCAAACCCCAGTTTCGTAAAGAACGCGTGCCAAAATGGCAGCAGTTCATAGTTGTTCAGGCACAGGGGCAGACCGATCTTTCCCCGCTTTCCGGGGACGGGCTTATAGCCCAGCAGGAGCTTTCGCTTATAGGCATAGAGGTTCCACTCCCCCGTGTCCGCCCTGCCGGTAATGGGGCGGTCGCAGCGGTTTCCGCTGAGAAAGGTGGAACCGTCGGAAAAGGTATTGACGGTGAGCTGGCAATTGTTTCCGCACCGGCCACAGGTCTCGCTGCGGGTCTCCTGCGTAAAGGAACGGAGACGCTCTGCATCCAAAAGCGTGCTCTGCCGCCCGGACTCCGCCTTGCCCATGCCGTACAGCGCGGCGCCGTATGCGCCCATCAGCCCTGCGATGTCGGGGCGGATGACCTCAACCCCCATCTCTTTTTCAAAAGCCCGCAACACCGCTTCATTATAAAAGGTGCCGCCCTGAACCACGATGTTCCGCCCCAGCTCCTCCGGAGAGGCGGCGCGGATCACCTTGTAGATGGCGTTTTTCACCACGCTGATAGAAAGGCCGGCGGAGATGTTCTCGATGGTAGCCCCGTCCTTCTGGGCCTGTTTCACACTGGAGTTCATGAACACCGTGCATCGGCTCCCCAGGTCCACAGGCCGCTCGGCGAACAGTCCCAATTGGGCGAACTCCTTCACGTCCTTGCCCAGAGCCTGCGCAAAAGTCTGAAGAAAGCTCCCGCAGCCGGAAGAACACGCCTCATTTAAAAAGATGTTGCTGATGGCCCCGTCCTCGATCTTGAAGCACTTCATGTCCTGTCCGCCGATGTCGATGATAAAATCAACATTGGGCAGGAAGTGCCGCGCGGCGGTAAAGTGAGCCACGGTCTCCACCACGCCGAAATCCGCGTGGAACGCGGCCTTGGCCAGATCCTCACCGTATCCGGTGGTGGTGACGGAGGCGATTTGCAAAGCCGGATGCTCGTCATACAGCCGCTGAAGCACTTCCCGGATCAGGGAGAGGGGATTGCCCTGATTGGGGCGGTAGTCCGTAAACAGCAGTCGGGACTCCTGATCGATCACCGCCACCTTCACCGTGGTGGAGCCGGAGTCGATGCCGATATGGACCGGAGCGGCATAGTCCGCGCCGAAGGGGACGCGAGGCACAGCCGCCTTGGCGTGCCGCGCGCGGAACGCCTCGTATTCCTCCCGGTTGGCAAACAGCGGGGGCTGAGAGCGGTAGGTCTCCGATGCGCCCCGTTCCCGAAGCCGCAGGGCGACCTCCATCAGGTCAAACTCCTGATCGGAGTAAAACGCGGCGCCCATGGCAACAAACAACAGGCTGTTTTCCGGGCACCTGCCGACAACGCCCAGCGTCTTGTCGAAACTGCTGCGCAAACACCGGGAAAAGGTCAGCGGCCCACCCAGATACAGGACGTTTCCCTTGATGGGCCGTCCCTGAGCCAAACCCGCAATGGTCTGATTCACCACGGCCTGGTAAATGCTGGCCGCGATGTCCTCCGGCCGGGCCCCCTGATTAATGAGGGGCTGCACGTCGCTCTTGGCGAACACGCCGCAGCGGGACGCAATGATGTACGTCCTCTCCGCCCGCTGGGCGGCGGCATCCAGCTCGTCTGCGGTCATTTTCAAAAGGGTCGCCATCTGGTCGATAAATGCTCCGGTGCCGCCGGCGCAGGAGCCGTTCATACGAACCTCGAGACCGTTGGTCAGGAAGAGGATTTTGGCGTCCTCTCCACCTAGCTCTATGACCACGTCCGTACCGGGGACCATCTTATTTACCGCCACGCGGGTGGCAAATACCTCCTGAACAAAGGGGACGGACACGCCCTCCGCCATACCCATCCCGGCGGAACCCGAAATGGAGAGCAGCGCCCGCCCATCAGGAACGTACTGCTGCGCCGTACGGCGCAGCAGCTCTTCCGACTTCTCTAAAATATGACTGTAATGGCGTTCATAAGTAGAGTAAACGATTTTATCATTGTCATCCAGCACCACACATTTAATCGTTGTGGAACCGACGTCCAAACCAACACGCAAGAGTATATTCCTCCTAAAGAATGTCCGGGAGATGCAAAAAATGCAGCACATCCCCACTTAAGACATTGGTATTTTACTCTCTTTCGGTTGAATTTGCAATTGCAAAATTTGCCCCACGTGTTAAGTGTGCGTTAAGAAAGCAGAAAATTTTTTAACAATTTTCTTAGTTTGAAGCCATTGAGCACAGAGAAAACCCAAAATTCCTTAACATTATCGGAATAGGCTTTATTACCATATCTCTTTCGTTAGTAACACAGAGCCCCCGGCGAGCATCACACTCGCCGGGGCCCCCTTTGTGTCCAATTCGGGCACATCACCTATTAAATAGTGCCTGCTCCGCTTTCCTGCGTCAGCCTGCAGCATCCTTACTTCGCAATCAGCTTCCAAACCCGGTTCAAGAGAATCACCACCTGCTCTCTGGTGCAGTACGCTTTATACCGCTTGGTTCCGTCGGAGTATCCGGTCAGGATACCATTTCCTTCCGCCCACGCCCGCGCCTCCGCGCTGGAGTCGCTCGGTTCCGATGCGGCCTTCTGGGCCAGCCATGTGTCCCTGTGTCACAGTATCCTCCTCTTTTTCATAGGTGGGCCTGATAACCCCCTTGATCACATCATAATTGCGTGGCCTTGCTGTACCTGTCCCCCGTTGGCGTCGTTGCCTGCGAAAGTGCAGTGAGGCTTCGCATTCGACCACATGAGAAAAACAGTTGAATTTTACAAACTAATGGTATAGTCTTTTAAATGTTAATAGCAATATATGCATCGAAATTCATATTTAGATTTGGACAAGCTGTTAGTGAGGTGTGAAAGATGTCAAGTAATATAAATAAATGGAAGATTCTAATGCAAACCCCAGAAGAGCAAAAATATATGATACCACTATCTTCTTATGTCTTAAAATTATTTGGAGAAATTTTTGGCGTAGGCATAATAAATTCTGAAACATGTCTTTTATATAACGATGAAAAAGCGGCATATCCGATGCTTATAATAAATAGGAATCCGATAATGATTAGAACTAACGTGGAAAAATTTCGTTGTTGGGAGCAATTTATTTTTCAACTATCCCATGAAATGACCCACTATATAATCAGACAATATAAAACTGATAAAACAGCAATTGTAAAGTGGTTTGAAGAAACTATCTGCGAAGCAATGTCACTATATATCCTGCGTGTTTCCAGTATGCGCTGGATTGAATGTGCCCTCCATTCAATTAAGCCTAATTACGGAGTGGCGTTAGAGTTCTATTGGAGAGATGTGTACAAACAAACAGAAGAAAGTGTTCTCAAACGATGTCATACACTTCATGAACTTGAATTAGTTGAAGAGGCATGTGAAACTAATCGTAAAGGGCGAAGCATAGAGCGGAATTATTTATTTAACACCTTTTGTGACATGCCTAATAGTATAGCAGAATTTGTATATTATCCCCTATATATGCATGGCGATCTTCAGATAGATTTTGAAACGTGGACAAGTAATCAAAACAACAACCTGCTGATTCCTCATCTTAAAGCTATCCAACCCAAACTAACGGCTAGTTAGATTACAACTCAGCTGTATACATAGTTTTAATTTCGTCTAATATATGCAGCAAGCCCCCCGGTGAGCACGCTCGCCGGGGCTTGTTTGTGTCCAATTCGGGCACATCATCGACTACGGGAAAAAACAGTTGAATTTTGTCAAATACTGGTATAGTCTTTAGATGAGACTATAATTGTGATTACATGCAGTTCATCAAACCAAGAATTAAAAAATTGTGGGGCTTGTCATATGGAAACTTATGAGTTATCAAAACACGTCGTTGCTTATATTGATTTGCTTGGAATGAAAAAATTTATAAAACATAAAGCGAATGGTTTAGCGCTGACTATGCATGATGTTTATACACTTTTTAACGAACTAGTTAGCCGTCTTCCCGACCATGCTGAAATAAAGGTTAAAATTTTTTCTGATAATATTATTATTACTCGACGTGTTACTGAAAGCATTGAAAATCAACGTGCTAATCTTCATCAAATAATTGGTTTAGTAGAGGCATTTCAATACCTTTTATTGTATAGATCTAGATCTCTTATGAGAGGTGGCATAGTAATAGGTGAATTGTATATTGATGATGTGTTCACAATTGGGCAAGCGCTTGTTGATGCATATTATATGGAAGATAAGCTAGCAATTTACCCGAGAGTAATTATAGATTCCTCATTATCGCCGATAATACAAAGCAACGCGCATACCTTAATCGATACAGACGGTTTAAGATACATCGACTTTTTATCAATGGCAGGAGATGAGAAAACTAAAATTGAAGTGTTATCTTTATATGAAGATATTATTCAATCAGTTTTATCTACCGAATCAGACAAAAGAGTTATTCAAAAATTGAAATGGTGCGAAGCATATAGGCATGCGTGGATTCAAAAGCACTGCTAGTATAGTCTTTTAAATTGATACCAAATAGCTTTTTTGGAGTATATAACTATTTAATTGGAAGGCGTCAAACGATGAAAGGCTTTAATATGGAAGACTGTAATATGAATGAAAAAGTAATATATAGATTAAACGACCAAATTTCATTTCGTAAATGTACATTGTTTAATCGAGCAAGTACGGAACATGGAAATTGTACAAATTTTGCAGAGCGTGAAGAAAACTGGAAAACCTATTATTCTTGTAATTATAACGGAATACATTTGCATTGTACAAAACACCCAGCAATTGAATTTGATATTAAAAATCGACATGGAACTGCTACATTAAGGTGTCCAAAATGTAATGAAGAAATAGTAATAAATGATTATAAACAAATAATCAATCAATGTTTGAAGATGCTAAATATTGAAGAATTTAAAACTGCCAAATTAGTCAGATTGGATGATTGGTATGTTCCAGAAGTACACAAAAAAGAAAAAACCACATCTGAGTATTGGATTGAAACGGATGTAAAAACGGACAAAGATGGAGATACCATTATCATTGTTTATGTTGGTCATGTTGGTACAAAGGATAAGACGCAGTTCTTTATTAAACCAGAGAAATTACAACTTACAAGCGATCATAAAGATTTAGATCCCGCAAAAATACTCTCTAAGATTGAGATCACATTAAAGGATAGGACTTTAAGCCAAAAGTACGATGAATCTCTATAAAAAATTAACTGCTAATTATGTTTATATCGAGTCCCCCGGCGAGCCTCAGCTCGCCGGGGGACTTTCCTTTTGTGTCCACTTCAAACACCCTACTTATTAAACAGCGCCTGCTCCGCCATCCTTCTCCTCGTCAGCCCCGCAATGGCCCTGCCTCCGCTCTTGTTATAGAGCGGCAGCTTCGCCGCGATCTGCGCCGCCGTGCGGTCCTTGCAAAGCGTCTTCAAACACCCGCCCCCGCAGTTGTACGTAAAGCTCACCAGCGCGTCAAACTGGTTCTGCGTCAGCTGGGCAGTGATGGGGCAGTACGCCGCATTCCGGACGGACGCCTCATACTTCTTCAGATCCGCCACCAGCATGGCGTCCGCCTGCGCCTGGGTGATCGTCTGGCCCTGAGCGACGTCCGCGCCGTAGTGGCCCCAGCCGATGGTCCAGTATTTCTCATAGCTAAACGGCTTGTACGCTTTCAGGCGGCAGCCCTCAAACTGCTTGATGAGGGCCAGCCCTGCCGGGCCGGTAGTGCGCTCCTGTTTCGCCAGCGTGAACACCAGATAGCTGTACAGCACTCGGTTCCGGTCGCAGTACCAGCCGCCGTCGCGGCTGCGGAAGATCGTGCTGCCACCGCCGTCCATCATGACCGCCTCATCCCAGCCGTAGGACACCAGCCGGTCCCGTAACTTCTCTGGCGTCAGTTTGTCCCGGCAGGCATACCATGCCACCCTGCCCTGCTTGCGCCCAATGGCCTGCCGAGGACAGGCATACGCCATATCCGGCTGATAATTAGGCTTGGGCACCGGCTTGCCGTGGACGATTAGATGCACACACATCACATAGTTGCCCTTGCTGCAAGGCAGCCGCTCCATGGACCAGTCCGCAGGCTTGTCCCACGCGATACCGTAAGCGGTGTAGGGCGGCTTGCACAGCACATTCCCGGCCGCCTTCAGGTGGCAGCATGGCCCGGTGGGCAATCCCCGCCGGTCTTTGAGGAAGATCGGCCCACCGATCAAAAAGTCGCCGCCGGTCTCGCTGAGAATCTTTCCGGCATCCCGCTCCTTGTACTGCTTGGTGTTGATGTAGATTCGGACGCTGGCTAACAACTCCGGTTCCAGTGTCCCCGCCTGCGTAATCTTACCCATTTATTTTTCCTCCCCGGTGAGCTTGTCCCCCGCGCTGTCCACCGCCTTTTTCCCGGCCTCCAGCGCGGACACCAGCCACTCCGGCACCGGCGCACCAAAGGTCACCGCGTGTTCCGCAAGGCTCCCCAGTTCCCCGATAATGTACCAAACAATGACCAGCGGCGCCAGCAGCACCGTGTACTGAAACGGAAGCGTGATACCGGGGATGTTGGCAACAATCAGGCCAATCAGCCAGTCGGCCACCAGCGCGACAATTACAATTACCACTTCGCCACCCTTGTGCCACGCGCCAGCCCGCAGCTTCTCGCTGCTCCATTTCCCCTGTTTCGCCGCCGCAGCGCTGCCGATCAGCCAGTCCAGCAGCATCATCCCCACCCAAACCAGAACCAGCCAGCCGAACCACCCCCAGAACGCCGTCAGCGCCGCCAGAATCGCTGTAATTCCCGCTTTCACATTGGTCAAAGCATTACTGTTCATAATCGTTTCTTCCTTCCTTGCATCCCCGCCAATAGCGGGTAATTTTATTCCCACGTATAATGCGGCCTCTCGCCGCCCTGAACCGCGTACCGCATCCAGTCCAGCAGCACGATCACCGGCCCGCTGACGAGGCACCAGAGGGCCGCGAACTGCGGGCAGATCTGCCCCAGCACATTCCCGGCCATGCGGGAGTAGTCCCACACGCCCCAGCCCAGCCAGAGGTTCAGGATGCACCCGGCCACGAACTCCGCCGCCGTGATGGCAAGACCGCACAAGATCGCCTGTGTCCAAATCGGACACCGCCACGGCAGCTCTGCACCCATGCGCTCCATGAGAACGCCCAGCAGCAGCGCCAGCACCAGCATGGTCCAGCTGACGCCCTCGGGGTGGCCCCGTGCGGTCTTCCACGCCACCTCTATGAGAAAGTATGTAGTCCCGACGAAGCACCCCAGCAGGCCGGAGAGAATCACGTCGCCGCAAGCTGCGTATCCCTCCCCCGTGCCTTTGGCGCGGGTTCGCTCGCTCCGCTGCGTCTCCTCTTTCGCCCGAAACCCGCTACGCTGGGCTTTCGTGCGAGTGGGACGAAAGTTACGTTTACGCATTGCCGCCTCCTGCCGCCGCAATAATCGTTGCCATGTGTTCCGCCAGATCGTCCGGCAGCTTCGCCCCGTAGGTGATGGCCTCCACGTCCGCCACTGTCTCGCAACGCTTGACCCATACCCGGACGTGGTTGCAATAGGTTTGGTGATACAGGACGTGTGCGGTCGCCGCCTTGGCCATGATGGCGATGTCCGCCCCCGGGTAGACCTCGCACAGTGCCCCATCCAGATGATAGGCGTAGCCGGTGCCGCCCGCTTTGATGGCCTCCTGCGCCGTGGAGAGGTTGATCTGGTCGGGGATGGTCAGCGTGATATGCCCCGCTGTACCGTCCGAGAGCGTCACGTCGCACCCGGCCTCAATGGCAGACGTGCAGGCAGTGTTGACCTCCGTCAGCTTCGCGGCCTGTACCTCCGTCAGCGTCGGCGATACGGTTGGCCCCAGCCCGGAAAGCGTCCTGTATTCTTCCTCCGAGATGGAGACAAACGATTTAAGACGAATGGGAAACTGACTCTGCGTGGTTCCCACCACCTTGCCGTCCTTTAAACACTTGTAATACAGCATACTTATTCCTCCCCTGTGTAGATATAAGCGGTAGTCCCTTGTATATTGGAAATGTCAGGTACACGAAACTGATAGTCTAATGTACCGATTTCATATACATCTTGGTAATCACCAGTTCCGCATGATGCTCTTAGTACGCTACTGTCTGTGACAACTGCTAACTTACAGCCGCTCAAATGACTACCTGTACTCTCTACAAGAGCAAAGGATGCCGTAACAATGTGGGTCTCCTGATTTACTGATACGCATACTCCATAATAGCCATTGGTAAGGGAACTTAGAAAATACAAATTTTCATTATTTTCAGAAAAAGGATTTGTGTCTGTTAAATTTGCGCTGAGTGTTGACGGGCGTATTAAAGATACCGTTCCCCGTGTATCTGTGCGAGGGTCATACCAAACTAGGTCGCCTGTGCTTACAGTAGTTACCCCTGTATTAGCATAACGGTAAATTCCGATAAAAAGATCTTTAAAAGATGTGAAAAGAGGATAGATACTTCCTTTAGCGGATAATGATATACGCACAGGGTCATCAATATCACTTGGGTTTATTTTATCCTCGATATACTGAAATGTTTGATAGTACACTCCACTATTGTTCTCTTCACGTAGCAAGAAGCAGTAGCTATCATTGGTAAAGGACATTGTCTCCAGTGTAGGAAGCGACGCCAGACTTTTTGTGCTAAATATTCCCGTGAGCTTGTCAAAGATAATCATAGTAAGCGGCGAGACTGTATGAAAGAAGTAAACCTTGGTCTTTGACATTCCCGGGCTTGAACCGTAGTTTCCAACATTTGCATGTGTGCTAAAAGTTATCCCCCCGTCAAGACTCACACAGCAAACATCAGGGGCGGGGGCTTTTCCATCATAATCATATGCAACCACTCCATCATACACACTCAATGGTTTAAAGTCACTACGATGGGGATAAGGTAAAGTAATGGTTCGGATAAGTTGTGCAGTTTTATCCAAAACATAAATAGTCGTTGAAGAAGTTTCTGCCTGTACATAGATTTCATGACGAATCCTATCATACCCAACGAGTATATAAGAAAGATACGAGCTAGAACCCGTGTCAGAAAACGAAGGAAACTTCACGCCTGCATATACTCCAATTACATCGTGCAACTCCGAAAAGGCACTTTTGTCATAGAAACCGCCCGTACACGGCAGAACGTTATCCGGCAGGTTTGAAACAGCACTGGAGGCCAGCATGATTTCGCCCGTCCTGTGTGTGTTTGCCAGAGCCGCCTCCAGCTCCGCAGTGGTCGCCGCCCCGATCTGCGCGGGGGTCACGCCGTGGGGATTGTTTTTGTCTTCGATGTGCGCCAGCATGGCCTTCAGCTCCGCGCTGATGGTCGTCTCCGCCCAGTGCGCCGCGTTCCACGCCTCCGGCACAGTGATGGCCGTGGTGCAGCGGTACAGCTTGCCGTCCTTGGTGCAGTAGTCACCGACGGCATAAGTCCCAGCCGGGTTGTATTCCTCCGCCGACCGCGCCGCCGCCATCGCCGCGTCGATCTTTTCAAAGTTATAGTTGAGATCGGCGACATCGGCATATTCGTTGCCCGCAGGCAGGCGCAAGCCCAGATTTGCAGTCGTGTTCATGTGTTCAGATCACCCTCCTTTATCTCCCGCCACGTGTGGGTCTTTAGCTCCGCCCAGGTATGGGTCTTCACTGCGTCCCAGGTGTTGTAGATGATGATGTAATCCCACCCCAGATGCGCGGGCATGATCTCCCGCAGCGAGGCGGTCAGATCTTCCATGTTGGGCGGGATGCCGATGGTACCCACGAACTTGATGGCCACCCGGTACCGCTCCGGCTGCTCCGTCACCTCCACGTCGCCGTTGGAAAAGCTCTCCGCCACGCTCTGAATCATGGCCACGGTGGTGACGCCCGCGCCCCGCAGCTTGGACTTCACCCGGCTGCGCCGAAAAGCGGTGTCCTTGGAAACCTCCACCGGAATGCCCAGCGCCTCCTCCCAACTTTTAAGCCCCCACGTGGCCGTGTCTACATTCAGCTGGTCGCACAGGCCGTCCCTGGCCTGCCATAGCGCCAGCCGCTCCGGTTCCAACGCCTGCTGGATGTCCGCGAACTCTGCGCCCTTCTGTAAAAATTCCGGGTACCGCTGAATCAGCATGCTCACGATACGCTTACCTCCCCCAGCACCGGTACCTCGTCGGCCGCCACGGAGATGTTGGCGGTACCGCCACCCACCGTCAGGGCCGTGTAGTCCACCACGCCGGGGATGCTCAGCAGCAGGAACGCCACACGGTTATAGAGCACCGTGTAGGTCTTCTCTGGGATCACGTCCAGCTCCGCGTCCAGGTTCGCCGTGAAACTCCCAGCCACAAGAGATTTGAAATAGGCCCCCACGGCCTTCTCCAGCGCCGTCTGCACCGCCGCCTTCGTGGTGGTGCCGTCGATGGTGACGGCGGCGCTGACAGCCAGTATTTTTGCCGTAGCGGATAGCACCGTCACTTTGGGACCCACGGGTCGCTCTGCGCCAATATGGGCGGCGGCAGCACTCACGATCTCCGCGTCCACCGCGCCGCCTTCCGGCGACGCCAGCAGCACCTTCACCGTCCCGTCGCCGTTCCACTTGGCGATCACCCGGGAGTAGCCCACGCCGTCCACCTCCCCGGCCCACATCTGGTAGTGGTAGGGATTTCCGGAGGTGGGAGATCGCTGCATCCGTGCGTAATATCGGCTCACTAGCGCGGCGTCGGTCTCCGCGTCCGTTCCTCCCGTGGCTGCGTGGTTGGCATAGCCCGTAATGCCGCTGTAATTGCGCAGGGTGGATACGATCTCCCCGGCCCCGATGTTGTAGGCCGCGCCCACCTCTGCCGCCGTCAGCGTCCCGGAGGCCGTGCCATCTGCGATGGTCGCCGCCCCTTCCAGATAAAAGGCCAGCCCCGCCGCCGTGTAAAACGGAGCGCCCGCCGGAACCGTGGCCCCGTCCGTGCCATTAAAGGTCACCGTGCAAGAGGCAAGCGTTCCGACTTTACGGGTGATGCCCACGGCGGACGCCTGCTTGTCGATGTAGGTCCCGCTGGTCTCGTCCACGTAAAACATGGACTCCAGCGCGTCCATGGCATGGTAACAATGGCAGATCTCCGTAGCCATGGCGGCGATAATATCACCGGTAAAGCTGCCCTCGCAGGTGAGCAGCGGCGTTTTCAGCCGCGCGAGTATCCGGGCTTTCACCTGCTCCTCCGTCAAAGCCTCATACATCCAGCGATACCTCCCCGTAAATCGTTTGTACCGTACACTGTACCGTCAGCCGGTCGCCCTCAAAGTCCACCGCGATTTCTCCCACGCCTGTGACGTAGGGACTGACCATCAGCGCCTCTCGGACGCAGCGGATGGCCTCGCTGCGCTTCACGTCCGCCGTGAACGCCTTGCCGATCAGATCCTCTGCCTCGCACCCGTAGTCCCAGGAGTACACGTCGTGGCGGAATCGGGGCGTTTTTAGAGCCTTCCAGCACCATACCTTCACCGCCTCGGCCCCGGTCACCTCCACCGCCTCCCCGGCAGAGAATACCGGAACACCTGCGGTGAAGTCCCATTTGATTTCCCGCGCCATGGGCAGCGCACTGGCGGACTCCTCCGCTTCCGGCTGCACAATTGGAAAGATGGAGCTCATCCGCACCTCACCACCTTGTCAAGAATGTAAAATGTCTGGTCGTCCGCCGTCAGCAGAAGCACCTCGTCCCCCGCCTTCAGCACCGGGCCCTCCTGAGTGGTCACGGCGTTCAGTTCCACCGTGCCGCTGGAGATTGTCATGGAGGAGTGGCTGCCCTTGGGACAGCTTGCCGAGATCGCCAGCGCCCCAGATACCGCGGAGCCGGATACGGTCAGCTTTTCCGTGTGACCGCTTACCAGCCGGTGGCTGATGTAAAACCGCTCCGCCTCCTGCGTGGTTCCCGCCACGTCGATATTCAGCGGCGCGACCGACAGCACCGTCCCGTGCAGAAGCCGGGCATTTCCCGCCGGAATGGCCATTTTCCCAGCATCCCGCATCGTATTGTATAGGCCGCTGAATGGATCTTCTTTCACGTCGTCCTCCCTCCTCTCCAAATGTGTCCAATTCGGACACATTATTTTTTAGGTACCGATCCCGCCTCCTGCTTATCCATCAGATTCCGGAAGTCCAGCGACACCTTCGTGTGGTACACACCGCCGCTGAAGGAATGGCTGTCCGCCGTAATCCAGAACTGCCCATAGGTGCCGGTGACCGGCTCCTCCACCACCACAGCGTTACCCGTGATCAGTTTCGGACTCCCGATGCACTCGGCGGTGATGGTGGTCTCAATCCCGTTCTCCTCCAGAATCTCCTTGGCGGTGGTCTCCGGCTTCTCGCTGTCCGTTGCCTTGATGGCTTTTTGCATCAGGCCGTACAGCGCCACGTAATTCTTGGGGCTGTCAAAACGCTGTACCAGCCTGTTGTTGTCGTCGTAGACCCCCACCCGGGTCACCAGATTTTCCATGCTGTCCTTGCTGGTGCAGGAGAGCAGGTTGCTCCCCGGTACCAGCCGCAGGCTATCCGCCCCGATGGCTTTCTCCACCACCTGCAACTTGTTGGAGGCAAAACGCACCTGGTACTTCTTCCCGTTCTGCTCCGACGCCAGGGTGTACAGGGTCTGAATGATCTGGTACAGGCTCACGCCCAGAAAGTTCCGGCTCAGACTCACGCCGGTGGCGGCAAGCTGTCCGCAGGGAATGCCAAACTCACTGGCAAGCTCCCGCGTCACCGCCTCCGGCGTCTGCTTGCGCACCGCCAGATACGTGCTGTTGCGCTTTAAGTACAGTCCGTTGTCCAGAGCCTCGCAGTCCAAGGTCTGCCCCAGACTGTCCCGCTGCCGGGATACCACGTGGCCGGAAAACAAAATATCCGCCTCGTGGTACAGCCGCACCTGCCCGCCCAGTTCGCACAACGCCTCCGGCGTTACGCTGAAGGACAGCTGCCGGGCGCAGTCGCGGTAGCTCCCACTCCACGTCTTGCTCTGTACAAAGGGCGTGATGTGCTCCGTTTTCTTCCCGTCCAAACTCCATGTCCGGATTTTCAAAAGGTCGTTATAACTCATTCGCCATCCTCCGTCTCCGCCGCGCGGAATGAAATGATTTTCGCCGCGGCGTGTACGTGGCGAAAATTCAAAGGCTCAGCCGCCTTGGGCGGCGTCGCCAGTCCGCAGACTGGCGGTAGGGAATCTAAAGGGGGAGCCCGCTCCCTCTTTAGGCTAGTTTGCTTTTGTCAGGGCATCTTACTTTTTGCCCCGGATAGATCAGATTGGCATTTTTGATGCCGTTGTACTTGGCCAGTTTCCAGCAGAGGGCCCCATTTCCGTACTGCTTCCGGGCGATGCCCCACAGGGTGTCCCCCTTCACCACGGTGTAGGTCTTCTCTGCCTGCGCTGCCCGGACAGCGGACCGGGTGTTGTTCCCGGTTTCCTGTGTGACGCCCGCCGTCTCCGCCGCCAGCTCCCGGTACCGCCGCATGGTCAGCGTCACGTATACGTCCCCGGTGCCGTCCTTCTCGCCGTAGCGCACCGGCCCCAGCAGCACCGGCACATTCACCGGCGTGTCGGTGATGATCAGGCGCAGCACCTCGCCCGCCTCCGACCAATCCACCAGCGTCTTCACCACGGCGTAGGGGTCACCGCTGTAATCGCCCTGGGTGTAGTTCCGGGCTTCGGACGGCAGCAGAAATTCCAGCTGCTCATCAAACAGGGCGGAAAGGCCCGGAAACGCCGCCTCGCCGGTCTGGGCCATGTCCAGCACCGTGATGTTCCTCCCGAATTCTACGGAGAACTCCGCAGGCGTCACAGGCATGGCGAGCTGTGCGTCTGTTTTAACACTTCTAAAAAAGATCTGCATGCGCCCTCCTTATCCCGACCGCATCTTACCCAGATTGATCTGCCGCAGCAGCTCCGACGCAATGGCCGGGATGTCGCTCTCTTGCCGGACGTGGAACTCATTGCCCGTAATCAGAATTTGTCCCTTGTCCCCGTCCTCCGCGCGGCTCTCCGCCGCCGTCTTCACGGTCTCATCCTGGTGCAGCAGATACAGCCCCGTCTGTGACACTCGCCGCATTCCAAAGCCTTTTGAGCCGATGTAATCCGCATTCCACGCGCCTCGATTGGTTGTAGGACCTTGGTGGTTTCCATAGGTATCGGTAATGGGGTCATAGTCGTTGGCGTCCATCGTCGCCGGATCAAAACCGTCGTTGTCACCGGTATAGTGCAAAATCCCCCAGCTTTTGATCTGCGCCAAACTCCACTTGTCCTTGTAGGCTTCCAAAGTGGACGAGATGCTTCCGGCATAGGTGGCGGTGTCCTCCGCCTGTTTGTCCCAGATGTCCATTTTGTCGTCTACGTCGCTAGAAACACTGGCCAGATTCTGTGCGTTTTCAATGACGGTCTTCATGTCCGCCCCGGCCTGCTCCGTGTCTCCGTTGGAAAACTCCTCCTGAGCGTTCAGATAGGCCGTGCGCAGCTCGGCGATCTGATCGGCCACACCGGCGTCCGTTTCGGAGGAGGGGGTCTTGCCTTCCAGCACGCCGGACATGACGTCCCGATAGAGCTGCTCTTCCCGGTTGTCCCGTGTTGCCTCCCCCTGCCCGATCATGGCGTAGGCGCTGGAGAGCGCTTCACCTGCGGAACCGGACAGCCAATCTGTCTGCTGCTGCAGCCCGTTCATGCGGCTGGAGTTGTAACTGTCGCCCTGAGCGTTCTCAATGTTTTGCTGAAGGCCCTCCACGGTGGAAGTCTTACCGGTAAATGTCTCCGCCTGAGCGGCCATCATTCCACCGTAATTTTTGGCCAGCTCCTGGTACAAGATATCCGCCGCATCGGAACCGGATATTTTACCCTTGGATATCATGGAAGAGAGCTTCGTAGAGGAGACGCCGTAGTAATCCGCCAGCATCTGGTTAGCGCTGATGCCCTTCAGACGCAGCTGCCTGAGCTTGGCGCTGTCCAGCGTATCACTGCTGGAGATATACCCGAGGATCTGCGCCACGCTGTCCATATCCGACGTGGACATGCCCAGCGCCGCGCCGGTGTCTCCAATGTCCGTCAAATGGGTGAAAATATTGTCCTGCGTGTCGCCGTAGACCATCAGAGTCTTGCCAATTCCGGTCAGATCGTCGTAGATGTACGGCGTTACGTTGGCCATGGTCTTAATGTCACCCAGCACCTGCGTGGCGGCCTTGTCGGAGCCAAGGAGCGTCCCGTAGGATAAGGTGTCCTGCTCCCGCTTTGCCGCCGTGGCCGAGGAACTGGTTGACCGAGTGGAGGATGTGGAATCGGTGGTCTCCGTCAGCGTCCCGGCATAGGCCTGCATATAGCTGTCCTGCTCCTGAAGATCCTGCACTACCCCGCCGATTGCGCCGGTGGCCGCTCCGATTGCGCCGCCCACCGCGGTACCAACGCCGGGGATAATGGAACCGATGGCCGCCCCGGTGATTGCGCTGCCCAGCGCGCCGGAGAGGACGTTGCCCATCTCGCTGGAATAGGCGGAGGAAATATAATACTGAGCCGCCTGCTGCGCCGTGTCCCCAACCATCTTCCCCAGTCCCGCCTTGGCAAGCCCGTACAACATATCAACGGATTGTGAATCACTGCCGGAGCTGCTGGCGGAACTGTTTCCCAGCTTGCGTATGTCCTCCTGGGTCTCCCGGATGGACTTCCGGGTGTCCTTGGACGCCTCCTCATAGGATTTGGCGGCATCAGTGAGATCCTTGTACTGCTTCTTGGCGTTTTCAAAATTCAGGCGGCTTTCCTCGGTACCCGTCTTTTTAAAGGCATCCTCCGCCTCCTTCAGCGCCTTTTTAGCCTCCAGCGCCTGGGTGGATACAGAGGCGAAAGATTTGTTGAAGGCATCGTTCTTCTGAGAGAGCTGCCCCACCTTGCGCTGCAGGTCTTCAAATTCTTTGCTCAGAGCCTGGGAGTTTCCCAGCATGGACTTCATGGAGCCGCTGATCTGGTCATTTGCCTTGAATACGATGGATGTTTCCGCCATTCCGGTCACTCCTCTTTTCGGTGTTCCCACTCAAAGGCGGCGAACTCCCGGATGATCTCCTGCCACCCGTCCCCCGCCTCCCACAGGGCCCGCAGCTCCCCCGCGGGCCAGTGGTGGGCGTGGAACAGGTAGTACAGCAGGTCAAGCTCCGGGTCGCCCCCCGCCTCTAGCCGTTTTTTACTTCACTGAGGGTCTTTCTGAGGTACCCGGAAAGCTTCTGGATCTCCACAGAGAGCTCGTCGATCTCCCCGGAGGTCAGCCGGGCGGAGATGGCGTCCAGCGGCGTCGCGATCCCCTTATCCGGGCACAGCAGCCGCTTGTCGTGGAAATCCGGTTCCACGCAGCCCTCCAGCACAATGTCCAGTGACCGCTCGTCCACGGACTTTTCCTGCGTCTTGCGCACCTGCTTGTAGCTGAGCCCCCGCAGGCGGAAGATCACGTCCCGCCCCGCCAGCTCGCTGAGCCGGTCGATCTTAAATTCCTTCTCCGGCAGCACCTTCCGCACGTCCGGCAGCTCCGGCTTCAGCAGCAGCTCCAGCACGCTGACCTCTTTCATTTTTTCTTCCATCACTGCACCTCGATCTTATCCAGATATTTCACGCTTGTGGCGGTAAAGGGAATGGTAATGCTGCCCTCCTTGGCGGCTGCCCAGTCCATCACCGTCACCTCGTCATAGCTCACACCATACACGGAAATCCGCTCCGCGCCGTAGGCGTCGGGGTCCTTCAGTGCACCTACCAGCGTCTTGCGCAGGTCATGACCCGCCTGTACCTGCTCCACGTCGTCGCTGCCCCGGGTGTAGATCTTATGCAGCGTCATGCTCCCGGTGATCTTGATGCCGGTGACCTTGCTGTCCTCCGCCATCTGGCCGCAGAAATTGAGGGAGCTCTTGTTTTTGGCAACCTTCACCTGGAACGCGCTGACCTCCGCCAGTGCGTTTCCGTCCTCCCATAGAGCACCGTGCGTACCGTTGATCACTCTAAATCCATCTGGCATTTTGATATCCTCCTTTTACAGCCGAATGACGACCGTAACGTCTTCGATGGCGTCCACTGGACTGATGGCTACCATCAAAAACACGTTGGTATCGGTCCCGGCCTCTTTGATTTCCTGTTCGTTCATGTCTACCGTGGGAGTGCCATTCTCCTCAAGCCACGCCTGCTGTGCGTCCACGTCGATGCCGCAGGTGAAATTGTCCAAAATCAGGCCGTCCCGAGCAAGGGAGCGGAGATAGTCGGTGATGGCCGTCACCAGCAGCAGCTTGTTTTCATAGGTATTTGCCATCTTCCCAATGTAATTGTCGTCGATGGCCAACCTTAAATCGTGCTGCACTATATCCAGCAGCTCCACGATTTTGATTTTCTTCCATTTGTCGCTCTTGCCGGTGATGGTGGTCAGGCTGTTGACGGCCCGGCCGGTCTTCACCTTTTCCCCGTCCCAAAACAGCACCATCTGCCCATTGCCAACGGCGGCATCCAGCGCCGCCTCGGTCAGGCGATCCACGTCCCGGACCTCCGGGAGAGGCGCGAAAGTGGCGGAAATGCGCATGGGCGTCCCGGCCAGAAGGCCCGCCATCCGCCCGCAGTAGGCGGCGGCCGTGAGCTTTTCGGTCTCGCCGATGTCGATGCCGCCCGCCGCAAAGTTGACGATTGCCTCGCTGTCCGCCGCAAGGCCCGGCAGTACCGCCTTGTAAACGGCGTGGTTGTCACTCCGCTGGGTGACAATCCAAGTCTTAATCACGCCCGCCTCCGTGGCCGTCAGATCGGCAGGCCCCGCCAGATAGTCAAACTGCTGGGTAGCCAGCCAGTTGAGGGCCGCACAGCCCGCCGCAATGACGTCTTCCGCGCCGGTGATGTACAGCAGCACCTTTTTCGGGGGCTTTTCGTAGCCCAGAAATGCCCGCCGTACCGCCGCCTGGTTGGCGGTTCCCATCTCGCTGGGGATCTGGGACGGCGCGGTGAGGGTATAGGTCTTGTCCGCCAGCGCCGCATCCCGCAGGATCAGGGCCACCGTCCCCTTCTGGGAGCGGGCCAGTGCCGTGGACGCCGCCTGCTGAAATGCAATGTTGATGCTGGGCATTGCTAAAGTACTCATAATGTCGTGTCCTCCTTCGTTTTCGTTGTCAGCGCAAGCTGCTCCATAAGGGGCAGCACCGCCGCCGGGTCAAATTCCTGTCGGTCAAAGGCAATGGAGAAATCCACCGTCACCTCGGTGTAATCCCGGTAATGCTTGCTGGAGCAGGCCGTCACCTTCGGAGCACGGTCGCCTACGCGAAGATACCCCGCGCCAAAAATGCCCTCAATCAGCAGCGTGCGCAGGTCCAGAACGGAAAAATCACTGTCCCCATAATCGTCCGGGTTAATCCAGTTCGTAATTTTGTATCGGAACAAAAAGCCGGTGGAACGGGGAGTGAGGTCCGTGATCTGCATGGTCACAAGCTCTACCATGGTGCAGGGACGCTCCACGTCCCGCTCCACCAAATTGTCATAGATGGCCTTATCCTCCGGCAGTGTTTTTTTCAGCGCTGCCTTGATGGCCGTCATAAAATCATCAGGGGTAATCATCCATTCAGCCCTCCCAGCAGCCGCTTGCAAAACGCCTCGGCGGCGTCCGCCGCCGTGCGATCCGCGCTTCCAGCCGCCGTTTTGTAAAATTGAAAGCTCCGCGTCCTGGTAACGTGCGCCTCCGGATGGTATCGCTTTACCCGGCCGGAGGGCTGGCGGACTTGATGCCCGGCGGTCAGGTAGTTCGTCAGCGCTCCGGCGTTGGCCGTCTCCCGGCCACGGGAACCGGCAGCAACCTCAACAGAGTCCGCCCGGACTGCCACATAGCCCCGCCCGCTGCCCATGTGTGCGTTCTGCCAGGTCTGCACGCGCCCGCGTGGGTCGTTTACACCGGAAGCTGCCACTGCCCGGCGGACCTCGCTGGTCATCGTCTTCCCGACGTCCGCAAGCATGGCCTCCTTAAAGCCAGGGATCTGATTGATTACGAGTTTCCACCGTTCCCAGAAGGCGGCCCATTCCGTGGTGTCAATGCTCATTTCCTGTGCCATCACAGATCCGCCTTTCGTACGATCTCATACTCGTTTTTCCACTGGTCCAGCGTGTGAACCGTCAGCACCTTGTAGGGAGTGACCACCACCTGCACCAGAGAGCCCGCCGCGAGTTCGATTGCCTTGGGTGTTACCAGCACATAGGTCGTCACGCTCATCGCGTGAGGGTCCAATTGTTCATGTCCCACGTACTTTTCCGTCAAGATGCCGGGGAACCGGGTACCCTCGTGGCTCTTGTCCCAGTCCTTCCGGCACTCCACCGTCTCGCACAGTGCCGCTTTCACCTCTACCATCCCCGGTTGCTCCGCGTCGGTGATGGAGGTCAAAAAACAAAACTGTCCCCGCCACAGGAAGGAGAGCCCCAGATTGATCCGGCTGGCCTTGCGCATGGTGAAGGTCACGCTGCGCGCCCCGATGCCCACGGCGGAAAAATAGCTTGCCCGGTCGCTTTGCACTGCTTTCACCCAGGCTCCCCATACCGTCTGCCACGACCAGGCGTCCTCCGTCTTGTCGTAGGTCAGCTCCCGCGCCTGCACCCGCTCGTTCAGATCCCCCGCGCTGATGAAATTCATCACACTACCTCCGCCCCGGTGCCGGTGCCCAAATCGGGCACCGGCTCGGTGAGCTTCAGCTGATTCAGCAGCCGCCGGAAAGCGGGATTCTCGGCGACAATGGTACCGGTGATGGTCATATCCCGCCGCATGTAGCTGTCCAGCACCAGGTAATTGATGCAAAGGTCGTATTGCGCCCGTCGATTCGTCCCCGTCTCCGGCTCGCTAACGCCCGCCTGCTCCATGTAGCTCACAGCCGAGCAATAAAACCCGTCCACCATGTCTTTCTCACCGTCTTCCAATAGATCAATCCGGCAGTACGCCAGCAGCGCCGCCCGCCGCGCGTCCGTCAGCTCCGCCATGGTTAGATCACCAGCGTCCAGTCGTTCTTTGCCGGGCGATACCGGACGGGACCGGACATGGTCACGGCGCAGATCACAGCAGCGGCGCAGTCGTGCTGGAACTTCACGGCGTAGTAGCCGCCGCGGTCGGCGGTCACCCTGGCAGAGATCACCGCCACCGCAGAGTCCATGTCCACGCTTGCGGTAAATGTCTTTTCCGCCACCTTCACGGCGTTGGCACCGTCGGGATCTTCTGCGGCGTACAGTGCCACGGTCAGCTTCTTGCCGCTGGCAATCGCGCCGGTGGATACCAGAAACTCCACCTCGGGCATTCCGATAGCAGAGAGATAGGACGTGGCCGTCTCGGTGGACGCTGCCACGGACGCGGGGGCCATGGCCACCGTGTGCTTCAGAGCTTCACAGATTCTTTCCATTGTTAGATCCTCCCTTTCATTAAGCGCGGGTGTCCAGTGTGACAAACGGGCTGCGTTTCTTGGTGCTGTTCTTGATGGTCAGCGGCGCGTCAATCTTTGGTGCGCCGTTGCAGCGCCACACAATTCGGAAACACTGCTGATCGGTCAGGAACTCCACATGCATGGACCAGTCCTGACGGGCGGTGCCCTTCATCAGCAGGATGTACTGGAACGGGTCTACCAGCAGGATGTCACCCTTGGTCCCGAGGGCCGCGCAGTTGTCATCGAAGAGCACCGGCTTATTCAGCACCCGCTGCGTGTCAAAGTTTCCAAGGCCGCCCTCGGGGTTCCACAGGAACTTGGCCGCGTTGCCGCTTTGGATGGAGAGATAGGGCAACTCCTCCTCGGCGTCGGGGTGCATCAGCCAGCACAGGCGCTCCCGGTTCCGGGGCATGGCCCGGGCCTGCATCCTGATTGCATTGGCTCCGGTAAACGTTCCGGCAGCCTGGTCGGTCTCCTTGGGAACAGAGATCAGCGCACCGGATTTCATAATGCCAAGGGGCTTGCCTTTGCCGTCTCCGTTGATGACCGCTGCGGTCAGCAGCCGGTCGGCTGCCAGAGAAAAGCCCGTGGACGCAAGGCCCGTCATAAACGCGGTGTCCTGCAGCATCTCGTCCGTGCAGTACATAAAGCCCATCATCTTTTCCAGATCCAGCCGCATCTCGCGGGACTTGGGCTTGCTTGCGTCCACCGTGCCGCCCTCGGCTGCCCAATGCATCTTGATTCCGCCGAATACGCTCTCGGAGATATCGGTCTCATCGAAGCGGAGCCAGCGGGCGGAATTGGACGCGGAGGAGCAGGTGTACCGATCCAGCCGGTTCAGCAGCGGGCTCTGCTGCACGGCGCTCTCCATGATCGTCCCGGCAAAGTCCGGCTGAATGGCAAACGCGCCGTCCTCGCCGGTACCGGTCCCGGTACCCAGCACCACGTTATTGATCTGTTTCAGCCGCTTGTCCTGCGCCACGCCTTTCGTCTGGTCCCGGATGGCCCGCAGCTGCTCCCCGATGGAATCAAACAGGTGCATCTGCTTTTTTTCATCTTTGGGCTCAGGCTTTTCCTCGTCGTGCAGAATGCCGTCGTCACCCAGATCCACCGGCTGAGCGTTCTTATTGCTGGCGGACATCAACTTTGCAACCGAGTCAATGCTGGCATTGATGCCCTCCATTTTGGTCGTCAACGCATCGACCTCCTCAAATTTGCCGTCCTTGACCAGCTGCTCGGACTGTTTCGCGAGCTCAGATTTCTGCGCCCGCAGCTCCGTGATTTTCTCCATAAAATCCATTTTGTTCCCTGCCTTTCAAAAATTAATAACTTGCAAGCGACCTGATGCGAGCCAGGGCGCGTCTTGCCTTCAGTTGGATCTGTTCCGATTCCTCGGCTTTGTGGTCGGCGTAGCGCTTTCGCATGGCTGCCGTCACGCGGATGGTATTTCCGCAGGCCGCAACCAGCGTTCCGGTTGTGCCCGATTCGGACACACCGTCCATCTGCACAACCTCGTCGATCAGGCCGTATTCCAACGCCTGCGTTGGGGAAATAAAGATGCTCTTGTCCATGAGCGCCACAAGTTCCTCACGGGTCATGTGAAAGCCTGCTCGGGCCATATAGGTCTCAATCACGGCGTCCCGGGCGTTTTTCAGCTCCTCCGAATACCGCTGCATTTCCTGATAGTCGCCCTCATCGCCGCCGGATGGGTTGTGGTAACAAAGCAACGCGCCCGGCTCTGACCGGATGGTATCGCACCCGGATGCCGCAATGGTGGCCGCCGATGCGCCGTACCCCTGATAGAGAGCCTCTGTGTGCCCGCTGTATCGCCGCAGCATGGAACGGATCTCGCTGCCCACTGTCATGTCGCCGCCGGGGGAATTGATCAGCACGGTGATATCCTCGCCTCCGGCTGACCCCAGTGCCGCTTTGATGTCCATGGGCGCGGTAAGGTCTCTCCAACCGCACCAGCGGGCAATATCCGCCGTATCGTTGTCCAGCAGCGTACCGCGAATTTCAATTTCAGGCATTGTTGTCCTCTCCTTTCAAAATGGACTCCAGCGAGGCCAGATTTTTGGTTGCAAGGAATTTCTGTCCCAGCCCTCCCGGAATGGGGTTGCGTTCCTCCAGTGCCCGGCACTCGTCCGGATTGTAGAGTCCTGTAAAAACCATCTTCTGATAGAAGCTCGCCCGGGCCGCATCGTCGCCCCGCAGCAGGACGGATACATTGCCCCGCAGATACCACCCGTTCTTCCGCTGAGCCGGGGTAAGCAGCTTATAGGTGTTTTCCTGCTCCCACGCCGTTACGAAAGGGACCAGCGTATCCGTCACATAGTCGACGCGCTGCTGGGAGTTGGAATCATAGCTCTCCTTCCCGGTCTGCAGCATGTACTTTGGAATGCCGGTGAACCGGCTCACTTCCTCCACGGAAAAGCCACGGCTCTCAATGTACTGGGCGTCGCTCTGGTTCAGGCCGATGGGGTTGTATTTCATCGTGTGGTCCAGAACGGCCACCTTAAACGCATCCGCTGAGGCAAACCCTTTGAACTCCTCTTTGATCTTGTCCCGTGTTTCTGGTTTGGCATCCGTGTCGACTTCCACAATGCCAGAGATCCGCGCGCCGTTTTGATAGAATTTCTTGTTGTACCGCTGCGCCATGCCATCCGCCGCAATGACCTCTCTGGCCAGCTGCAGCATGCCCCGCCCGTGGATGCCGTCATAGCTCTCAAAGAACAGGAAGGAGAGCTCATAGGAGGAAAAGGTCTTCTGCACCCCATCCACGTTGTAGTCGTACCAGTAAGTGCCGTTCTCCCGGTCTTTCCGAATGGTGCAGCACTCCGTCGGCAGCGGGATACGCTCGATCAGTTCCCCGCTTGCATCCCGCACATTCCAGCAGGCACCAAAGCCACGCCAGAACGCATTGGACATGAGGATCTTCCCGCAGAGGAACGGGGACATATTGGGATTGGGCCGGGCTTTCAGCACCTGGGAAAGAGCGTCATCGTTGACCGAAACTCTGGCATCCCCCTCTTTTTTGTAAACACTGAACGGGATCATGCCAAAGGAATTGGTCAGGATGCGGTGCGCCGCTGCCACGGGGGAAAGGGCTTCTGCCGTGTGCGTCCGGACGTCCAGTGCCTCCCCATTGAAAAAGGTGTCGTGGAACCATTGCTGTGCTTCTTCCCACGTCATGGGATTTGACTCAATACTGTTTCGAGGCGTGCGCATTGCCCGATCAAGCAGCATCAGCGTCTGCCCCCTCTCCGGGCCTTGGCGATCACAACCGCATACAGGCTCAGCCAGACACCGGAAGCCGCCAGCGCCGCAGCCTTACCAAATGCCTCCTGCGCCCCCAAGACAAAGCAAGCTCCCGCTCCAATCAGCAGCAGATCATCCAGATACAGTCCCAGCGTCCGGACCGCTTCCCGGAGAACAGGAGCCGCTCGGCTCCATGTGGTCTTCCATTTTTCTTTCACATCAGACCCCCCAATCTTCACTTTGTACATGCTCGTTGATATTGCTGCCCGGCGTCCGCTTTACCAGCACCCGGGCCAGCGCGTTCATGGCGGCGGCCACAGGGTCAATGCGCTCCGTGTCGTCCTTGTGGCGCTTACTCAGCTTGATATCCTCATAGTTGTTCTTGATCTCGATGGCGTTCTGCAGGCACCAAAGCACCAGCGGACTCTCCTCAATGACCACCTTGCCCTGCAGCAGCAGCTCCCGGAAGGTCTTCACCGCCAGATTCTGCCCGGCGCAGGTCTGCGCCACCTCGATGCAGAAGTCGTCCCGGCCCCGGTCCTCGTTCATGCGGATGGCAAGGTCCGTGGCATTGTGGCCGTCGTAGTCCACCTCGTCCACCTGCCAGCCGTGGTCCCGCTCGCCCTCGCAGATCCAGTTGTACACATAACTGTTGTCCGTCACATCGCCGGGCGTCAGCGTGCAATAGCCGTCCTTTGCCCAAAACTGGTAGGCCACGCGGTCTGTCTTCTCGTGGCGTGCCGCGCCGTTCTCCGGCATGAAGCCCTGCATCCGCAGCGCGATCCGCCCGTCGTCCAGATCAAAGACCGCTGCCGCACCGCTGAGGTCGATGCGCTTACCAAGGTCAAAGCCGCAGTGGCAGTGACGGCCATCCGTCAGGGCCGCGAAGTCCGCAGGGGATACCTGGGCATCACGAGCCAGCTCCATGCAGTGCTCGTCCAGATAGTGGTTTACGCTGCCGGTCTGCCACAGGCACATCCGCCGCGTCAGGAACTTCCGAATCTTGTCCGGGTCATTGGAAGAATAGGCAGTGTTGTGCTCGTCCTGGATCTGCTTCAGCAGGATGGCGCTGTATGCGCTGGGATACCGGAGGCACGGATTGGACTTTAACCATGCCGCCTCATCGTGGGGATTGTCCTCGGCGTCCAGTTCCCGAATCATCACGAAGTAGCTCTCGTCCGTGACGGTCGGGTCTTCCAGTACCCGCTTGGCGTAGGTCTCTTCCACGTAGCAGGGCTTGCTTCCCGCGTCGTCACCTGCCGTGGTGATCACGTCCAACAGACTCTGGGCACGCTTTCCGAATGAGTTGGTACCCAAATCGTAAATCTCAGAGTTTGGGTGGGCGTGGTATTCGTCCACCACGAAGTAGGTCGGCGCGCCGGAGTCCTTGTTTTTCGTGTCCTTGCTTAGCGCCCGCATATAGCCGCCCCGGGTGCGGTGGACAATGGGATTGGAGCGGGGCACGATCAGCCGCTTTGCAATGTTGGGACTGGCAAGGCCGATCTTCTTGGCGTCGCCCAGAACACGCATGGCCTGGGACCGATCCACCGCCGCGCACTCCACCTCCGGCTCCTGCTCAAACTGCGCCAGCTCTGGATGATACGGCGGATAGAGGGCATCGCCGCACATATGGTAGAGGCCCTGTCCGGACTTCTCCGTGGACTTGTAGTTGCCCCGCGCCCGCTTGTTGTAGGTGTGGGTGAACCGGCGCGCCCCGGTGTCCTTATGTACCCACCCATAGGTGCAGCCAAGGTCAAACACCTGCCAGGGTTCCAGACGGATCGGCTTTCCGGCGTCCACGCCCCGGATCTGGATGCACTGACCGAACCAGCGGATCATCCGGTCTGCCCGGGTCGTGTCGAACACATAGGGAAACTCTTTTGTTCCCTGCCGCTTCAGATCGTCCAGATGCCGCTGGCACGCAAGGATTTCATATTTACAGCACTGCTCCCGCAGCCGCCCCCGCACCACCTGCTTGGCGTAGACCGAAACGGGATGGTGCAGGCCGCTCTGCCTGCGGACGCTTTTACTCGTCGCCAAAAAGCTCCGCCTCCTCTCCGGAGCCCTCCCCCGCCGCGCTTCCGGGAGGCAGCTCCAGACTGCACCGGCTGGATACCGTCAGCCCCAGATCGGACCCCGCCGCCCGGCACTGCCGGAAGAACCGATCCTGAATGGCCGCCCACTTCTGGGATTCGTCCGTATTTCCGGCGTTCATGGCCGACGTCAGCCGGTTGGTGGCCCGTAGGTAATTCTGCTCCGCCAGCAGGTACCGGGCGAGGCCGTCGGCATCCAGGGATGTCAATACCCCCATCCGGATCAGCACGGGAGCCAGCTCCCGGAACTTTTTCGCCAGGGATGCCGGGAGATAGGACGGCGGTTCCAGCTCACCGGCGGGCGGCGCTTTGATCTCCCTGGCCTCCCGCTCCTCCAGCTGGGCTTTGGTATAGTGTCGGCTGCCCTTTGCCCGAAGCGACGCCACCGGCTGACGCTTAGGAGGCATGTAACAGCACCGCCTTTTCCCCGGTGAACGCCTCCCAGCGCCGGAGGATCACATCCACAAAGCGGGGATCGGATTCCATCAGATAGGCCGAGCGCCCCAGCTGCTCGCACGCAATCGCCGTAGTCCCGCTTCCGGCGAACAGATCCAGCACCACCGCCTCCCGCAGCGTGGAGTTGGCCACCTGATAGGCAAACAGCCGCACCGGCTTCATGGTGGGATGCTCTTTGTTTTTGGTGGGCCGGTCGTACTCCAAAACCGTGGTCTGCTTCCGGTCAGAGCACCACAGGTGTGCCCTGCCATCCTTCCAGCCATACAGGCAGGCTTCATGGTCATCCCATGTATCACCGCAGTCCAGCTCTTCCGGCTCCGTCTGCCCGTGCAGACAGGGCTCGTGCTGCCAGCGATAGTCCTGGCGGCCCAGGGTGGCGCTCTGCTTCACCCAGATCAGGCACTGCCGCACCTCCAGTCCCACCTCATAACAGGCATCCCGGAACAGTCGCCCGGGCGCGCCATCCGCGTGCCAGATATAGAACGAAGCCCCCGGTTCCAGCACGGCCCGTCCGTTTCTCAGAGCAGCATCCAGAAATTCAAGAAACGCCGCGTCGTCCTGATGGTCATTTTCGATTTTCAGATGATCTGCCGTCCCGCCGGTGACGTCCACATTGTAGGGCGGGTCTGTCAGCAGCAGCTGCGCCTGGGCACCGTCCATCAGGGCGGCCACATCGCTTTCCCGTGTGGCGTTCCCGCACATCAGGCGGTGCCGTCCCAGCTGATAGATCTGACCGGGCCTGCTGACCGGTTCCGCAGGCAATTCCGGCTCGAAGTCGTCCTCCCGGACATCGTTGGATTCTTCCAGAAGGATGTCGTCCTCGTCAAAGCCGGTCAGGTTCAGATCATAGCCCGCATCTTTCAGCTCCTGCAGCTCCAGGCTCACCAACTCGGCGTCCCAGCTCGCCTGCTCCGCCAGCCGGTTGTCCGCCAGGATGTAGGCGCGGCGCTGCACATCGGTCAGGTGCTCCACCAGGACGCAGGGCACCTCGGTCATGCCCTCGGCTCTGGCCGCCAGCAGGCGTCCGTGCCCCGCCAGAATGTTGTCGTTCGCGTCGATCAGCAGCGGCGCGACAAACCCAAACTCCCGCAGGCTGGCCCGCAGGTTTTGAATCTGTTCTTCGCTGTGTTCCCGCGCGTTGCGGGCGTAGGGGATGAGCTCCGCCACGGGGCGCATCGTAAGTTTAGTCGTTGTTCGCATAGGGGTCACCTCTCAGTCTCCATACAGGTCATCGCCATCCGTTCCCGGGTCTGTTACTTGTGCCGCCCGTTTCTGTGCCAGGCGGACCCGGCCCGTCGGCGTCAAGCCCAGCTTCTCCGCGTACTGGAGTAGGTTCCGCTCCAGCGATTGCAGCTTGCCGTTCAATGTGTCCAATTTGGACACCGCCTCAATCAGCTCATCCGGCGTCATGGCGGGGCCGTTTTTCTTTGCTGAGCCCTCCCATTCGGCGTCCGTCAGGTTTACGCCGTCCTTGTGCTTTTTCTTATCAGCCGGATCAACCGCACCCTGCACCCCAAGCTGCTCCAGCAACTGATTGTTCAGCAGGATTGTCTGATCGCGTCTCGCCAGCATGGAGCAGTAGCCCGCCAGCATTTCGCTGTCCAGATCGTCCAGGATGGACAGCCCGTCCATGCGCTTGATGATCTGGTTCCAGTAGGCGTTGGCCGGTTTGTTCCGGGCAACAAAGGCGGGTTTCTTCAAGCGGACTTTTCCGCCTCGGTCCGGCAGAGTCGCGGCCTCGGCCTCCCGGCGGGCTTCCTGCTCGGCGTCCGTCAGGTGCTTGGACATATTCGCTTTGGTTTTGGGTGGGGTCGGCATCCGCCCTCCCTCCTTTCCGCCGACGCTGCGTCGGGCGCTGCGTCCCTGAAACGCTGATTGGGGAAATTTTCTCGCACACGAGGGGGCATGCGGTCTTCCGCCGCCCCGGGCAAAACTTTCCGAAGCGGGGGGAGGGGTTGGAAAGCCTTTGGCTTTCCGGTGCGCACACACGCTCACACGCCCAGACACACGCGCTCACACGCTCCGGCGCAGGCGTAGCTTCGGGCAAAACTCAACGCGATTTTTTAGCACGAGATTGCCACAATTCCCGAGCCGTTTTCTGACTGTGGCAAGCGTGGCACAGGCTCTGCAGGTTGTTTCGGTCGGTAAACCTGCCCCAGTCGCCCTTGTGGTCCACGATGTGGTCCACGTCGGTGGCCAGCGTGCGGATACCCCGCTTGGCGCACTTCCGGCAGAACGGCTCCCGCAGGAGCTGCGTAGGCCGCAGATCATCCAGCCATTCCCGCGTCCGGTACATCCAGCGCCAGGACTGAGCCTCCTTGCTGCGTTGATCACGGTCCTTGGGCTTGTGTGCCGGGCAGTAGCCATCCCGGGTCAGTGCGCTGCATCCTGGATGCCGACACGGTCGGAGCGGCTTCAATGCCATGGGCTATCACCTCCGGGCAAAACAAAAAGCCCGCCCCGACAGTCACCTCCACGGAGGAAACTATCGGCACGGGCAATCCAAGTAGCACTGGCCATTCGAAATATTCACGATATGCGTTGCTTTGCAGCGATGGCACCAAATCTCCAACCGTTTGGCTTCCACATCGGGGCCAATGTGCTGATTGGTTCTGTGCTTGCATATTGGGCATACAACGTATCCGTTCTTTAAAATCAGTTTAACACTTTTGGTTGTTGCTGGCAATGCATTTCCCTCACTTTCTGGACCATGTCCGTAAATATTCATAAGGTTTCAAGAATAAGAAATCATTAACTTAAATATAAAGCGCTGTTTTTAAGAGAGCAGATAGCGGGTGTAGTTAAACACACCCCAGTCTCCTAGTTGCGGCTTGCTTACAATGGGTAAACGAACAGCGTTACGAGGCACCCGCAGCTGGCCCGTGTTCGATGTGTGAACCTCCGGTTCCGGGATCAACCGGCTCAGTTTACGCGAGCAGCCCCACGGATGCCTTCCGACATCCGGGAGCTCCTTCGTAAAGTAGATTGCCAGGCCACGGTACCCATGTTCAGCAAGGACTCTCTTGTGATCATATGGCACATCGTAAGCCTCGCCCCAGACCCATAGATATCTCACTATGGCCGGAGGGAAATCAGCATCCCGGAAAAATACGTGGATGTGGTACCGGTGATCACCGTGCAGCCCTTCCACGCGGTACACGTAGTAATCAAGTGGTATTTTCCGGAACCGCTTCAACCGTTTGCAAAATGCGTTCCAAATGTGCATCACACCATCGAGGCTATCCGGCAGAAATTCATCTGCAAATGTAAGAGTATAGAAGATCCCATCATACCCGAACAGCGCCAGCCGCAATTCCAGCTTGTCCACACTTGTGCGGCTCATGGCGGGCCCGCAGCGTTTCCGAACGCTCTTAGTGTTTACTCCGTTACGGCGAATGAAACACTGCCGGTCTGTCACAAAAGCCTTTACGAATGGCCCCGCTCTCTGCTGCACACACAGATATGCAGGAGGCTCATTCCCCATGGGCAGCCTCCCCGGCCTGTACGGCATCCCAGTCCCATAGTCTCTGCTGCCCCTTGGCGGGAATAGGCGTATCCAGCAGTTTGACATTGGTGATCTCCAATGCGTAGCGCCCCGGCGTCCAGTCCCCAAAAAGCATTTCACGCTCTGTCGGATAATGCGAGCTTAACTCGCTATCAACCCATGCGATGCGACGTTCCGGTGTCCCGCTCCACCCGATGTTTGTAATCTTGTGGCAACCGACCAACTCTGCTGTGGCTATAATTGCCCCAGTGTTCAATCTAGCCAGAGCGCCACTCTGGATGTCCAAATACTTGTAGAGAGCATCAAATATCTCTTGTTGCGTTTTCACGGGAAGTTCCCGCACAACGGCACGTGGTTGTCTTTGGGCCGTGTGAATTGCTATCGGCCCTCGGTATGACGTGGCCCAGGAACGGGTTTCAAACCGCTTTGCGCCACAGGCCCAAAGGGACGCCCACGGCTGCCAGATCGTAATAGCTTTCATTCCAATCATTCCTTCTCAGCAGTACCAGTCGTTTGCAAGGGTGACAGCCTCGCACATGCTAGTATCATTTTTAATCCTATATTTGGGCGGCTCATCGTCCTCCCCGCATTGTTCCACGGAATCTAAAACAGAATTTGCAAGCTTTTCATGCTCTCTGCGCAAATTCGTGAGATGTAGCGTTGCCTCATGTTCCAGGCTCTCTTTCTTCTTCTGGTAGGCCCGATAGGAGTCGTATTCCTCCTGAGTCATCTCAATCGTGATTTTCATAAAGTCTCCTCTCAATATTGCCTTTCTGGGTATACTCATTTTTGAGGTGATAATTTTGCGTATCGAATCGCTAGAAAAATGGTCCGAATATGCCGCATGGCTCTCTGCCAACGGCTACAGCATGTATATGTCCCAATACGGCATTGACAGTCCCGAGGGGTTTCACGCATGGTTCCTACAACACGAAACGCCCGGCGTGGAGGTCGTAACTTACTCGGAAGCCGTGCGGGATGCAATTTACAAATTCCCGGAAGGGAAATGATTCGTAGGAATTGCACTTGCATAGCAGCTCAAAACGGCAACTCCCCGTCTTCCGTATCGACTTCCGAAAAATCACTGCGGGCATCCACAGGAGCCGGAGCAGATGTGCCCGAATTGGACACATCTTTTTTTGAGTCTGCAAAATACACGTTATCGGCAATAACCTCAGCAGAGCGGCGCTTATTGCCTTGCTTGTCCGTCCAATCCCGGAGCTGCAAGCGGCCCTCTACCACGGCCATGCGGCCCTTGGAGAAGTATTTACTGACAAACTCAGCGGTGGCACGCCATGCCACAATGTCGATGAAGTCCGTCTCCTTCTCGCCGTTCTGGGACTTGTAATCCCGATCCACCGCCAGGGCGAAGGATGTCACCGCCGTACCGCTGCCGGTGCGTCGCAGTTCCGGATCGCGAGTCAGACGGCCCATGAGGATGATTTTATTGAGCATTACAGTTTCCTCCCGTTACACTGTACATTTCTCCGGCGCGCGGATTTCCGGAGGATTCCCGCTTGATATGTATACATCAGGTTCTCCTCGTTCCGCGCCGCCCGGGCGATGGCATCGTACTCGGCCTTCTGTGCGCAATAATCGCGCCAGGCTCGGCAGGTCTCCGGATTGTGGCAGCCCGGTGAACGACGTGGGCAATCTGGATGGCACGGCGGCTTAATCTTTTGCATGATGCACCTCATGCAAATCCAGTAAGTCGTTTACCAAACTGATATTTAAAACATCAGCAAATTTTTTTAATGTTTCAAGTTTGGGCTTTCTAACGTTTGTCTCATATTGGCCTATCATAGAGGCTGAAACGCCCAGCATTTGCCCCAAGTCTTTTTGCGTTAACCCCTTGGCTTTTCGCAGGATCTGAATTTTATCGCCTATTGTCAACTGTGCCATATCACACCTCCACCAGCGCCCGAAGGACGTCGATCATGATGGCATGGAGACTGTCACCGGTGACGTTTTCCGTTTTTATGTAGCCGTTGTCAAAGCGGATGATCACGCTCTCCTCGCCGCCGTCGTGATACTTATATTCCAACCGGCTCACGCCTTCATAGGCTGCCGCAATGCAGCGGGATAGCTCCCGGGTCACAAACTGCCGCTTCTGTTCAAACTGTTCCATGCTCATCATTCCTTCTCCTTTTCATCTGTAGCCTGACCAAAGCCGGATATTTTCCGCGAACCGAATACTTCCCGCTCCGGGAGCTGTAACAGATCAGCGATCATCGCCAGCATCCGCAGCTTGTCGGGATCGGTGTATTCAATTGGCTGCCCGCAGCAGGGGCAGGGATCGCCGGTTTTAAGCGTCCGCATCGTCCGCACCTCTTTCGTGCATCAGTTTTTCCAGCGTTTCCTGCCCGTTGTGCGTCATGCCTCCAGGCAACGCGGGCTGGTACATCCAGTAATGGATATGCTTCAGGTGTTCGTTGGCCACGCTCTTGGGTGTGGCGTCCATATAGTCCCCTTGGCAATACACGGACGGCTGTATGCAGCCGAAGGCGTCGCAGACAAACAGGAACCGACCTTCGTCCGGGTACTCATCCTGCGCGCTTTTCCATTTGCCGGTGAAAGGTTTCGGATCGTCCGCATGTCCCAGCAGATAATCGACGGAGCAGCCAAGTACATCCGCCATACGGACCAGATCCGCCTGAGACAGATCATCCGCAAAACACTGGCTGCTGTCGGTGATGCCTTCCCCTCGCTCTTTCTCCGCCCACTGCTTGGCCCGCCATGAGTCATACATGTACGACCGGTCTTTGTCTTGCGCGTATACTTGCTTGAGGAAAAACTGCGTTGTCATTTTCGCCGCTTTGCGGGCCTCGGAGAACCGCACCCAGCTGGCGGCGACCGTGGAAATGTGAGCGGCCTCCTTGGCCTTCTGCTCCTCACGCTCGGTCTTTTTTTGCACCTTGGTCTCAGCCTTATGTTTGGCTATCTGCTCGGCAAAATGACCGCAGGCGAATTTGCAGGAGTACAGCTGCGGACAGCCCTTACAGCATGTGGCTTTGCCATAGCGGCCGTCGCAATTCTTAGAACACCAGTCCTGCTTTTTTGTCACCCGCTGCCACATGTTATCTGCATTGGTGCAGCACTGCTCTCCCTTGGGGCAGGCAATGGCATCCAGCGCCGCCAGCTGCTTGCCCCAGGTCTCAACACCATTGCCGTACACACTCAAACCATCCTGCTTGGCGTCATACAGCTTGCGTTGATAGTCCTCCGACAGCCGCGCCAGCTCGTAGGCGGTATCCTCGTTAATCTTGTCTTTTTTGTAGAGCGCGGCCCACAGGGGAATCAGCTTCTCGCGGATCACCTTCAGCCGCGCCAGCTTGGACTTGGACAGCTTGCACGCCTCGGCCACATGGTCCCGCATCCGGCCGGGAAACTCCACGCCCTCCTCCTTCAGCTGGTACAGCAGCGCCTCCACCCGCTCCACCTGCTTGGACTGCTCTGCGGAGGTCAGATGTCGGGTGTCCGCGTTGGCGTAGATCAGGCGCAGCTCCTGCATGGCAGCGGAGGCGCCCTCGGTCTGCTCCACGATGCAGGGGGCCTCCTGGTACTCCGTACGCCCGTCCTCCACCAGCTTCCGCAGAGCCGCCCGGCGGCGGTGCCCGGAGACGATGGTATAGCGTCCGCCCTCGCCCGCCCGGACGCGGATGGGCTGTTGCAAGCCGCACAGCTCAATGTTGGCCGCCAGCTCGTCAATGCAGCTCAGCTCATAAAAATTATTGGGGTCGTCGTCGATCAGGTCGATGTCGATGTACTGAATCTGTTCCCGTCCGGATGTGTCCAATTTGGGCACATTGGCAAACTGCTTGCCCAGCATGGCGGAGATGTCCACGGTCTTCTTAGCCATTTGCCTTACCCTCCTGCCCTAAAAATTCCTGTACAAAGCGGCGATAATCCTTTGACGCGCCGCAGTGCGGACTGAACGCCAGCAGCGACTCCCCCGCAAAGGTGGCAGCAGCAACCCGGGACGAATGCCGGATCTTTGTGCGATAAACCGGCAGTCCGGATTGCGCTGGAAGAAGCGCCAGAGCGTCGTCCTCGACGTCTGTGTGCTGGTACTGTGTGGCGAGGACCCCGGTCACGCGCAGGCGGTCATTGGCCCGGCGCATATTTACGACCTGCTGCGTCAGTTCCGCCACGCCGGAGGTGGAGAACGCATCCAACCGGATCGGGATAATCACCGCGTCCGCAGCCGTCAGGGCCGCCGTACTGGCCGCGCTGAACGCCGGAGGGCAGTCGATCAGGATGTAGTTATACGCCTTTGCCCGGTCCTCCGAATTTGGTGACGCCGCATCCTCTGCGATCGCTCCGCGCAGATCCTCGATAGCGCCCAGGTTGCACCGGCCGTCCTTGATGGCGTCGAGATCCGCATACATCAGGCTCATGCCCGCTGGGATGATGTCGATACCGGGCCGGGCGGGTGTCACGAAATCGGGATAATACGGCTCGTTGGTGCCCTGAAGCAGAGCCAGCAGGTCAGCCCCCTCTTCTGCTTTCACGCCAAAATACTGGCTCAGGTTGCCCTGCTGGTCGGCGTCAATCAGCAGGACGCGCTTGCCGTGATCTGCAGCGAGGCAATCCGCCATGGCGGCGGTGGTCACTGTTTTGCTTACGCCGCCCTTCAGGTTGAAAATTGCAATCGTTCTCATTTGTTTTCCGTCCTCTCCTATCCAGCTCGCAGGGGGTGCAGGGGAACGTCTCCGTCCAGCTGCCTCCTGCGGTGGTAAATCTCACGGTGTAAAACCGCTGCTGAGGGTGTATGTACACGACCTTGGCAGGCAGCAGGCTAACCTCGTCCATCATGCCGTAGGTGGTGTCAAACGTGGGCTTGAGCCACAGCGTGTCTCCGACTCTCATGCGCCCTCCTTGTCCGGCGGGAAAATCTGGTCAATCTCGGGCGTCGCCTCTTCCAGTGTCAACTGCCGCCCGACAGGGTCCCAGGCAAGCCGCTTATCCGCGGACCCCGCCTTAAACTGGTAAAACCGTCTGGACTTTCCGTCAAAATCCAGCCAGACATCGCCGCTGGTACCGAAATCCCGATTTTTTAGGATCTTCAGCACGGGGGCTTTCACGGACTTTCCGTCCACGACCCGGTCATGGCGGGAAAGAAAGAACACGTTGTCCGCTTTGTTGGTGATATCACCGGAACCACTCACATCGTCATTATCCAGGTTTCCGTTTTTCCCAGAAGATTTCCGGGGGTGAACCACCAGATGCACATGGACATGCCGCCGCTTTGCAAATGTAGACAGGCACTGCACAAAATCCGCCTGCGCCCGGTAGTAGTCCCTGTCGCGGGAGGCAGCCAAATCAACCGACATCATATTATCCACGAGAAAAACGTCAGCGCCGTACCGCATCCGGGCATACTCAAATTGTGCAAGGATACGCTCCGGATCATGGCGTGTGTTTTTGTCCAGATCATATAGCCAGTAGCGTTCGTCCATCCATTCACTAATTTGCTTTTCAGCCAGACCGTCGGCCACAGCCACCCGCTTTCCGGTCCGTTGATCTGTCTGATAGGCAATATGCTCCGGGCCCGCAGCCTGGAGGTAGGTCCATTGGCGGAACTGCTCCTTTGGCAGCTCACCGGAATAGGCACACACCGTATGCCCCTGATTTAAACCCTCCAGCAGCATCTGGCTAATAAGCGTACTCTTCCCGATCCCTCGCTTGCCGGTCCAGATGGACAGGCGGCCTTCCAAAAAGCCCAAAATGCCTTTGTCCAGGCGGGGAAATCCGGAGAGGGTCCGCGGTACAGACAGGAGATTCTGCGGCGGGACCCGGGCCAGATTTAGAAGCCCATAGGCTGGCAGCTCTTCCGCGCCGGACAAGATGGAAAGCAGCTCTTTACGGCCATATACGGATATGTAGTCTTTTATGGTTTTGCAGCCGCGAAAGCCTGCATCTGCGATCTCGTAGATGCACATGGCTGGCAGCCGAGGCTGCAGTTCCCTGTGCATCTGCTCCCTGGCAATGGCGTTTGGACTCACAATGACCAGGAACGGGAACGCCTCCAGAAAAGGGCGGCATCTGGGAACATCGTCCCAGGAGCAGCCGGTACCCAAGCAAACAGCGTTGGCTCCAATGTCTGCCGCGGTAATCAGGCTGTCGCAAAACCACAGTCCCTGCGGCTCTGCCGGATTAATCAACCGGGGCGTAAAGGTCAGATACTGACTTGCTGCTGTCAGAGCCTTTTCAAATTCCATCCAGATCACCCTCGTTTTCCGCGCCTTCCGGTGCCGCCACTGGAAGCTCGTCCGGTTTCAGTGCGTAAACGGTCAGCCAGTTACACTTGACGGCCTTATCCAGCAGCCGCAGCTTCAGATCCCGGCTCCCACCAGAGAAGTTGTCCAAATCGCGGAGGATGCCATTCATGGCCCGCATGGTCTTGACGGGTCTTTTGTTTGCCACTCTCCGATTCTCCAACAGATCCAGAATTGCCTGCTGGAGGTCCTGATCCTCTGGGGCATACTCCAGGATGCGATCACAGATCTCCGGTGAGATATCCCGAACAAACTTCGGCTTGGGGACTATAGGGGGTTTATTACTTGTTTCTTTACTTACTTGTTTATTTACTTGTGTCGGATTTACCGGCGACGGTTTATCCGTTGACGGTTTTACCGTCGACGGCTTTTCAGTCAACGGTGGCTTTTCAAGAGGGGCCTGATCCTGTAAAACGTATGTAGTGCAGGAAAAACGGCCCTGCGCTCCGTGCTGCTGCTCCCGCAGCAGATAGCCCGCATCCTCCAACTCCCGGAGGCATCCGCGTATCCCGTCCCTACCGATTCCAACCCGGGAGGAAAGGCCTTTGACGTTGTACTCCCAGCTGTCCGGGAACGACTGCATAATGGCAAACAAACCCTTGGTCTTCAGACTCAGGCGGTTATCTCTCAGCACGGAATTGTACAGGACTGTAAAGCCCTGCCGCTTTCCGCGTATGATGCTCTCAGCCATTCCGCTCGCCCTCCCGCTGCAGGGCAATGATCTTCTGGCAGAGCTGATGCATGCCGACAGCATAGTCATTGTCCCAGTCGGCGATAATCTCAGCCTCATCCGTCATCAGATCGTCCCGCCACTCCTCCGTCTCCGGGTCGTTGGTCTCCGCGTTCCAATTATCGGCCAGCTCCTTCATCCGCGCTTCGCTGATCTGCGGCATCTCAATCCCGCTCCTTTCGTACTGTCTATCGCTTCTACCACCCGGAATCCCTGGCCGACAAGCCAGCCGACTCCGATGGTTACAAAAACAAGCTCCACACCGCTCAAGGAAGGCACCTCCCTCCCCGGCAAATTAGGGCTTGCGTTTTTAGTCGAACGTGGTATAATAATTTTGCAATCGTTCTCGACGCAAGTCCTGAACACTGACCGCTCAGAGCTGCTACTCTGGGCGGTCTTTTTTTGCGCAATGATCACGACGCACCGCCTGCTAAAAGCCCAACCGCCCGGTTGATCGCCGTAAGGCGCTGGTCAAGGATGCGGTTGATGCCATCGGCGGCCATCCGCTGGATGTCCTCAATCCGGTACATCGGCAGACTCCCACGCTTGTACGCCACCAGTAATCCGGGACTGATGTTGTATGTCCAGGTGCCGGTCTTCTCGTTTCGCGAGGCAAACCCAAAGGGGGCGCGCCCCTGCTGCAAAGCCAGATAGAGTGTTGCTGTGCTCTGCTTGATGTACTGCGCCGTCAGCTCTACGGGAACGTTGTCCAGCGCCATGATTACCTCGTCTGTGGGCGCTGCTACTTTACTCTTTCGCATATTTAGTCTCCTTTCGTGGCAATCCGGACCTCCGTACAGGCCCGGATAATCTCTGTGATATCCGCCATGATGTCATCCATCAGCGGGCGCTCCTCTCTGGTGATCACACCGTCCTCGATAATCTCCATCAGCTGCCGGTCCCGGTGATCCGAGGCGAAGCGCAGCACCCGATTAACAAGGCGGATGGCCGCGGTCTGGAGAGTGCAGTCGTCCACCTCGGGTAAAATCTCCTGCGCCAGATGGCTGACATGCCGCAGATGTTCTACGGCCAAAAACTGGCTGTTGTACAGCCGCACCATTCGGTAGGCCAGATCGTCCGGCACATTACTCTCGCCGCTTTCATATCGGGACAGCGCCCGGACGGAGCAGGGCAGCAGCTCGGCGGCGCGTTCTTGCGTGTAACCTGCCTGGTCCCGGCAAACTTTATAGATGTTTCTACCACTCTCCGTCATGGCCTTTTTCCCTCCTGTGGGTTAAAATTTGGGTTGCAGGGATAGATTGGGATATTATGCGCTGACGCGCTCACGGCCCAGCAGCGCGTCCGTAGAGCAGTGCAGAATATCCGCCAGCTTCATCAGATTCTTAACGCTGGGATATGCCTGCCCGGACTCCCACGCGGACACGGACGCCGGTTCAAGGTCCATGAGCTCCGCCAGTTCATACTGCTTCAGTCCGGCGGCTTCCCGCAACGTTCTGATTGCCATACGATTTCCTCCTTTTCTTGGGCTTGAAAGATTTCCCTTGTGGTGATAAAATAGTTAAAAACTAATTTTTAAAGGGATTTATTTTAGTCTTTAATCGGCAGAGCAGAACAATAACTGGCTTTGTGCAGGACATCAGCATTTCCTGTGCCGTATTCAGTGCATCGTTTGCTTTTTGATAGGTCACTCCGCTGTCAACCAGCGTGCGCACGATCTTACCAGCTAGATCAAGCGTCTTTTCATCGGTTATGGGTGCTGTATATGATAATTTCATTTCCTCACTCCCTTTCGCGGATTTTATTTTTTCGTTTAAAAAGTAAATAATTATCCGTAAATAACTAGGAAGAACAACCGGCATACTTCGACGGCGAACTTCCGTTTGCTTTTGGGGACTTAGTTTTAATTTGTTTCTGTGGTTATAATATAATCAGTAATATTCTGATTGTCAAGATATTTTCTGATTACTGTCGTATTGCACAATTCTTTAGTAAGAATTTATCTGATTTTTAAGAGGTGATTTGTTTGGATATCTCCGATAGAATTTTTACGTTACTTTCCGACCTTGGTATCGAACAAAAGCAATTTGCAAAATTTCTGGGAGTTGTCCCACAGACAATCACTGATTGGAAAAATGGCAAGAGCAAATCTTTTACCAAGTACATCCCTCAGATTGCGGAGATTCTGAACACCACCACCGAATATCTTCTCATCGGCGAAGGGCCCAAAACAAAACCACCCGTCTCCGAAGCCGGAAAAAACAGCAACGCCGCCACCCGGGAGGGCAGCGGCATTACTGATGAATTCGCGCGAATCTTTGCGCAGTTGACGCCGGAAAACCAGAACAGGATTATTGCCGAGATGCTAAAACGGCAGCGAAACCAATGATGTCTAGCTGGTCAGCCTCTGAGAGGTTGGCAAATAACGCAAGGGCCAGTTCTAACGTAGCGTCCATACGGAAATCCCCTATTACGGCGCGCCCCGTATGTATTGGTACCGTTTTCCATTATAGTTATCTACTGGTGATAAGACCAGAAAAAAATAAAATGTGCCCGAATTGGACACACGGGAGGAGAAAGGGAATGGATTTTGTAGATCAGCTGAAACAATTCACCAAGAGGGCAGAATCCCTTCAGGAAACTGTCCAGACAGAGGAGGCGACAAAAACCGCTTTAATTATGCCGTTCTTCTCCATGCTGGGCTACGACGTGTTTAACCCGCAGGAGTTCACTCCGGAATTCACGGCTGATGTTGGTATTAAGAAGGGTGAAAAGGTAGACTACGCCATCATGAAAGATGGTGAACCAGTTATTCTGGTGGAGTGCAAAGCCGCTTCTGAAAATCTGGACAAGCACGACTCCCAGTTGTTCCGCTACTTTGGAACCACTCCCGCAAAATTTGCCATTCTCACCAACGGTATTATTTACCGCTTTTATACCGATCTTGACAATCAAAATAAGATGGACGACGATCCGTTTTTGGCGATCAATATTCTGGACATCCGGGATAATCAGGTGCCTGAGCTGAAGAAATTCTGCAAGTCTGAATTTGATATTGATTCCATTTTCAGTACGGCGTCTGAGTTGAAGTATGTACATTCGTTTAAAGATATCTTTGCCGCTCTTCTGGAGAATCCGACGGATGACTTCACCCGTTTCTTTCTGCAATCGTGCTACTCTGGACAGAAAACACAAAATGTCCTGGATAAATTTCGGCCTATCCTGAAAAAGGCGCTGAACGATCAGATCAGTGAAATGATGAATGATAAAATCAAAGTGGCACTTGGAGGCTCCGGGGGCAGCGTAACCGTCGCCGGGGCCAAGCCACAAGACATTGCAACAACGCCGCAGACATCGGAGGGAGACACACCGGAAAAGAGAGCCCCCAACATCGTCACGACAGAAGAAGAATTGGAAGCATATTTTATCATCAAAAATTTACTGTCCGATATTGTTGATATTCATGACATCACTTACAAGGATACGGAGTCTTACATCAACATCCTTTACAAGGCAAACACTCGCAAGTGGATTTGCCGACTGCGTCTAACCGACACCCAGAAGACGTTGATCGTTCCGGATGAAAACAAAAATGATACAAAGTATCAGCTGAAGGACATTTACGATCTTTCCCAATATAAAGAAACGCTAACAGCTGTATTGCAGCGGTATCTGTAAGAGGCGCAGCATGAAAATTCATGTTACAGCAGTAAAATACGGCGGCTTTACCGTTCCGACCATTACAGCCTTTTTGAATGGAACCGAAGTCGCGTGGATCGGTGACGGACAGTCTGTGGAAATTGATGCTCCCGACGGAGAAAACCACCTGCTTTTCAAGGCGGCTCTCCGAAAGGCTGAAATTCGTTTCAGTAGTAGCACCGACGTAAACATTTCGTTGAAGTGGAACCGCCTAACCGGCCGCCTTCAATGCCTTTGCACCGGGGCCGATGTGAAAGTGCTTTAAAGACTAGCGCCGCCCTTCCGGGCGCAGAAGGGATTTGTACATGAACAACGAAGAAAAGATTTTAGAAATTCTGGGTTATATTCAGTCCGACGTGTCCGGGCTGAAAACTGACGTAGCCGATTTGAAATCCGACGTGGCCGATCTGCGTGACCGCGTAGTAAAGATTGAGGTCACGCAGGAGAACATTGTCCTTCCCCAGCTTCAGGCTCTGGCCGAGGGGCAGGCTAACCTGCTGGCAACCCTCGCCCCTAAAAACCGTGTAGAGGCGCTGGAAGACGAGATGGCTTTTATGAAATCCGTCATTAAAGCGCTGTCTCAGGAAGTTGCAGAGTTGAAGAAAGCACAGTAAAACGAAGCGCCGCCCTTCCGGGCGGCGCTTACCAGATAACCGGAGGTAATTAGATGCGCAGAGCGAACGGAACCGGGACTATCGTAAAGCTGTCCGGGAATCGACGGAGGCCATACGTGGTCAAAATATCTGTGGTGGATAAATGGGGGCGGATGCAGCAAACAGCCCTGAGTTACCATAGCAAGATGGCTGAAGCGCAGGAAGCGCTGGACTCCTACAATCACGACAAAGCCACCGGGATTGCTCCTCGCGCAGACAAATACTCCGTCACGCTTCAGCAGATTTATGACCTGTGGTCTCCCAGGAAGTACACTACAATCAGCCCACAGGGTGTCGACTCCTACCGCGCCTGTTGGAGGCGTCTGTCGCGTTACAAAGATATGCGAGTTGCCGATCTCACCATCGATCACCTGCAATCCATCATTGACGAGGACTCAAAAAACAATATGTCCAAATCCACAATGCAGAACGATAAGATGCTTATGCATGCCCTCTTCAATTATGCCATGGAGCGTGACATTGTCATGAAGGATTATTCCTCTTTTGTTCAAGTTCCATCTGTTGCGGCGAAATACGAAAAAGGAGCATTTGACGATTTGCAGATGGTTAAGCTGGAGCAGATGGCCAAAGCCGGTTTTCCTTGGGCCGATACGGTGCTGATGTTGTGCTACACCGGCTTCCGAATCAATGAATTTTTATCGCTTACCCCATTCTCTTACGATCGCTCTGGGGACTTTTTAAGGGGTGGAATCAAGACCGCAGCTGGGAAGAACCGCGTGGTTCCCGTCCATCCGAAAATCAAGTGTTATTTGGACCGTTGGCTAAACAAGGGTGGCGCGTCAATTGTCTGTAAGAAAAACGGTAAGCCTATATCCGCCAATTCGTATCGTGAAAAATTATTTAAGCGTGTAGTAGGTGAGATCGGCGTACCGCAGGCGACGCCGCATTGGTGCCGACATACGTTTGCCACCCGACTGCACGAAGCAGGCGCACCGGATTTGGAGATCAAGAGACTGTTGGGGCACGCGGACGGCAACGTGACGGAGCACTATACACATACCGATTTGGAGCAATTACGGAATGCTCTTCTGCTTTTGGCATGATCACCAATTATCCATCGTTAGTATCGTATTAGTAACACGTTAGTATCACTACCGCCTCAACTCATTGACTATCAACGTGTTTTAATTGAAAATTCTTAAGTGTGCGTTAAGATCACGTTTATTGAATCGTTTATTTTTCAGAAGATCATACCCTTGCGCCGAACCGCGCTGTCTGCTATACTGGCTGTGAGGTGACACGCTTTATGGATTCCGTTTTGCTGCACTGCTGCTGTGCGCCCTGCTCTCTTTCCTGCATCGAACCCCTGCGGGCGGAGGGCATCGAGCCCACGGCCTTTTGGTACAACCCCAACATCCACCCCTGGAAGGAATATCAGGCCCGCCGGGACTGTCTGGCGGAGTACGCGCCCACGATCAATATGAAACTGATCGTCCATGAGGAATACGGTCTCCGTGACTTTGTCCGCCACGTGGCGGAGGACATTGACCACCGCTGTACCTACTGCTATGAGCACCGTGTGGAGGAGACCGCGCGATACGCCGCGGAGCATGGATATGAGGCGTTTACCTCCACCCTGCTGGCTTCCGTCTACCAAAACCACGACAAGATCGCCGAAGCGGCGGAGCGGTTTGCAAAGCAGTACGGGGTCAGATTTCTGTACCGGGACTTTCGCCCCAATTTCCGCGCCGGGAACCAGCGGGCACGGGAGCTTGGATTTTATATGCAGAAGTATTGCGGCTGTGTCTTCTCCGAGGCCGACCGCTATCAAAAACAAATTGACCGGGATCGGGCAAAATACGCGGAGATAATTTTGTAACCCATGGGCACACTGCACAAAAAAGAGGGGGAGACGGTTTATCGCCGTCTCCCCATTTTTTATTTCTTAACCGTTCCGTCTGCGTTAAACACCGGCAGCGGAGCCAGAAATTGAATGTCGTTCCGTTTCTGGGCGTCCCCCTCTGCCAAAACCGCAATGCGGCCCGCCACGGTTCCTCGGGCCAGCCCCACCAGCTTTTCCATGGCCTGCATGGACCCGCCGGTGGAGATCACGTCGTCTACCAGCAGAACCCGTTTTCCCCGGATCATATCCGCGTCGTCCCGGCCAAGATACAATTTCTGCGTCCCGGTAGTGGTGATCGACTGATCCTCCACATGAATGGGGTCAGGCATATAAACCTTGGGGCCCTTACGGGCGATGAAGTATTTGACCGCGCCGGACTGACGGGCCATCTCATGGATCAGGGGAATGCTCTTGGCCTCAGCCGTAAGCATATAATCATAGTCGGCCGCGGGAACCAGCTTCAAGAGCTCCCGGGCGCAGGCGACGGTGATCTCCGCGTCGCCAAAGCAGATGAATGCTCCAATATACAAATCGTCAGTCACCTTGCAGATGGGAAGCTCCCGCTCCAGCCCCGCAATCGTCGTCCTATAAGTGTGCCGCATATTAAAACGCCTCCAAAAACAGTCGTATTTCTGATTGACCACCGGTTCTTAAACACTAGGTATTATATAATTTCGTGGAAAAATGTCAATCCAGAAAAGACAATCTTCCGTTAAAAGACGTAAATCTTGCATTTTGTATGGTGAAATGCACAAAAACCTGCATGATTTTTCTCGTTATACCAAAAGAAAATAGCCCATATGAAGAAATGTAGGCTTGCTTCCAAGCATAAGAAGTGCTAGAATACTTATAGCGACAAATGGAAGCTTTGGTTGATTTATACAAAAAATTGCCGTTTAAAAATGAAGGAGGAAATTTTTAATGAATGCATATCTTGCCAGCGTGCTCGAAAATGTGAAAGCCAAAAACGCCAATGAGCCCGAGTTTCTGCAGACCGTGGAGGAAGTTCTGACCTCTTTGGAACCTGCGATTAACGCACATCCCGAGTATGAGAAGGTCAAACTGCTTGAGCGGATGGTCGAGCCCGAGCGTACCGTGGAGTTCCGCGTTACTTGGCTGGACGATAAGGGTGACTATCAGGTCAACCGTGGCTACCGTGTACAGTACAACGGAGCACTCGGCCCCTATAAGGGTGGTCTGCGTTTTGATCCCTCCGTTAACCTTTCCATCATCAAGTTCCTGGGTTTTGAGCAGGTCTATAAGGATGCTCTGACCGGTCTGCCCATCGGCGGTGCCAAGGGTGGTTCTGACTTCGATCCCCGCGGCCGCAGCGATGGTGAGGTCATGCGTTTTTGCCAGGCCTTTATGACCGAGTTGTATCGCCATATTGGCCAGGACATCGACTGCCCCGCCGGAGATCTGGGCTGCGGTGGCCGTGAGATCGGTTATCTGTATGGACAGTATCGCCGTCTGGTGGGTGCCTCCGAGTTTGGTGCTCTGAGTGGCAAATCCGTTACCTCTGGCGGTTCCATTCTCCGTCCCGAGGCTACTGGTTACGGCGCTGTCTATTATCTGTGCGAAGTGCTCAAGCACGACGGCGAGGACATCAAGGGTAAGCGCATCGGTGTCTCCGGTTATGGCAATGTAGGCTGGGGCATCATGAAGAAGGCCGCCGAGCTGGGCGCCAAGGTCACCTATATGGCCGGTCCCGACGGCTACGTCCACGATCCCGACGGCATCGACACCGACGAGAAGCTGAACTTCATTCTTGAGATGCGTGCCAAGGATCCCATGCACTGCAAGCCCTACGCCGACAAGTTTGGCTGCGAGTTCGTCGCTGGCACCAAGCACTGGGGCCACAAGGACGTGGATATCTATATGCCCGCCGCCACCCAGAACGACGTCAACATGGAGTGGGCAAAGAAGATCGCCGAGTCCGGTGTGAAGTATTACATTGAGGTGGCCAATATGCCCACCACCAATGACGCTCTGGAGTTCTTGAAGAAGCAGAAGCACATGGTGGTTGCTCCTTCCAAGGCTGTCAATGCCGGCGGCGTTTCCGTCTCTGAGTTGGAGATGGCGCAGAACGCCGAGCGTCTGTACTGGACTGCGGAGGAAGTGGATAAGAAGCTGCACGGCATCATGAAGAACATCTATGCCTCTTCCGTTGAAGTCGCCGAGCGTTATGGTTTGGGCTATGATTTGGTGGCCGGTGCCAATATCGCGGGCTTCCAGAGAGTGGCCGACGCCATGATGGCTCAGGGTATTTTCTAAATATCTGCTCTTTTGTAAAATCATACATCCGCGCCGTGCGGGACCGAATCGGTCCCGCACGGCGTTTTTTTCCCCTCTCCTACCAGCCAGGATCAGGCCCGTTTTCTACGCGCCGACGGGAACGGGAAAAAGCCCGTCAGGTAGTCGGAAAGCGGAAGGAGCACCACCGCAGAGAGCAGGTTGAACACCGTGTGGACGGCGGCGACCTCCACCGGGCCGATAGGGCAATCCCCCAAGGACGCTCCTCCAACGCTCAGCCACAGCGGCAACAACACCGCCGTCCCCAGCAGATTGAACCGCAGATGAGCCAGCGCTGCCCGTTTTGCGTTCGGCCCGCCTCCGATGGAGGCCAGCAGCACCGTGAAGCAAGTACCGATATTTCCGCCCAGTACCAGCGGCACACCCACATTCCATGACATCGACCCCGTGGCGGAAAAAGCCTGCAAAAGTCCAATGGCGGCGCTGGAGCTCTGTAGAAAACCGGTGACTGCCGTTCCCACCAGCACAGCCCGCAGCGGATGGACCGCCAGCGCCGTCAAACGGTAGAAAGCCTCTGTCTCTGCCAAGGGCATAGCCGAGGCAGTCATCCGCTCCATCCCGGTCAGCAGTAAAAACAGGCCCAGCAGCATTCCCCCCCAGGCTCGGCGTTTGGGAACCAGCAGGTAAAGCAAGAGACCTATACACGCCGTCACCACCGTCAGAGCCGAGTCGGCAGTGGAAGTCCCCGCGCGAAGACATAGCAGCCACGCCGTGGCGGTGGTCCCCACGTTGCTTCCGATCAGTACCGGAACGATCTGGTGGAGGCTCAGAATTCCCACATCCGCCAAGGAAACAGCCAGTACCGTGACCGCAGAGGAGGATTGGACCACCGCCGTCACGGCAAAACCCAGAAGTGCTCCCCTCCAACGGCTGTCCGTCACCCGGCGCAGTGCCTGTGCCGCCCGACCGCCGCTCAGTTTCCGCAAATGTTCTCCCAGCAGCGTCATGCCGAACAGGAACAAAATGATGCCACCAAGCATCGACCACAGACAGTCCATGTCACTCCCCCTCCTGAACGAAGGATATGAGCGCAGGGCAAAAAAATACCGGGGAGGAACCGATGTAAACGGCTCCTCCCTCCGGTATTCCATATATGTGCTCAGGAGAAAACACCCAGATGCTCCAGCAAAATCTTTGCACCCAATAAAATCAGGATGACACCCCCGGTAAACTCCGCATGGCGTTTGTAGCGCGCCCCAAAGAAGTTTCCCACCGCCACGCCGATCAGGGACAGCAGAAATGTGATAACTCCGATGATGAAAACAGCCGGAACGATCTTTACATTTAAAAACGCAAAGGTCACCCCCACCGCCAGCGCATCAATGCTGGTGGCTACCGCCAAGACCGTCAGGCGTTTCAGGTCCATGCGTACCTCCACGGCGCACTTTGTCTCCTCTTCTCTCCCCGTACTCTCTCTTACCATATTCCCGCCGATGACCAGCAACAGTGCAAAAGCCACCCAGTGATCCACGCTTTGGATATATCCGGCAAACCGGGACCCCAGAATCCAGCCAAGGAAGGGCATAATCGCCTGAAATCCGCCGAAAAACAAAGCAATTACGAATGCATATTGAAAACTAAACTTCCGCATACACAACCCCTGGCAAATCGCCACTGCGAAAGCGTCCATGGACAATCCCACGCCAATCAGAAAAAGTTCAAAAAGCCCCAAGGAAGCTCGCTCCTATCTTGATAAATCATAAGATCACAGGAATTTCCCGCCGGATTACAACGCTGTCCGGCGTCACTTTGCAGTCAAATGCCCGCACATGTACTCCTGCGTCTGCCGCCGCCCGCAGCGCCGCACCAAAAGCGGGGTGCGTCACGTCATTGGGAGCTACATCCGTTATACCCTCCATCTGTACCACGAAGAACAAGGTGGCCTCCAGTCCCTGCCCTACAGCGCCTTGCAGCTCATGGATGTGCTTGACGCCCCGCTCCGTGGGGGCGTCGGGAAATCGGGCGTGTCCGTTTTTCTCCAACGTCACACCCTTGACCTCCACCAGATGCAGCCCCCGTGCTGTTTCCAAGCAAAAATCGATGCGGGACGCACCGAAAACATACTCCGGTTTCAGTATTTTTAAATCCGGTACAAAACCGCCCGCGGCTGCCCATTCTCCGAAGACGCGGTTGGGAGCCTGGGCGTCCATGTTGATAAGCATGTCCCCTTTTTCCACGGCAATCAAGTCATAGGCAGTCTTTCTGTCTGGGTTCTCCGCACGCTCCAGATAAACCGTTGCCCCCGGCACCAGCAACTCCCGGCAGCGGCCTGTGTTTTTCACATGACAGACCTGACAGCCCTCCCCTGTGTCCACCAATGCGATGAAGCGGTTTGGCCGCTCCACAAAACGACCGGAAAGTATCCTCCCATACCGCATCAACGTCTCCCCTTCCTGACCGTCCAATATAAAACGTGAATTTAATTTTAGCACAATTCTCATGAAGGTGCAATGGACTTCTGTGAATCATCAAGTCCCGATGCGGATAGGCGCAGGTCGCGCCGAAGCCAAATCGCTGGATACGGTCGGAATTTTGAAATACATCATGGGAATGGCGATAGTGCTCTGTGACAGTCAGAGGCGTATGAAGCATCATCCAGACGATTTGCCATCTGACATAACCCTCCGCCAGAGCATACAGCAAACCACGTCTGAGAAACTTGTGCAGTGAAATGAGGAAATAGTCAATGGTTAGATTAAAGGACTGGCGCGAGGGAGCGTGAAAGAGACGCTCAACGGGTTACTGGAAGCCAAAACTAAGAACCTGGCCCAGATGGCGCGGTACGAGCGAAGCGAGGAACAGTAGGATTACCGCAGCGCCATAAAAGCCGGAATCTTACCACAACTTCCGGTGACGTCATGCTCAACCTGCCACGCCATAAGGGAATACCATTTGAGACCACCATCATTGAACGCTGCCGCCTCAGAGAGGCAGCGTGGAAGAAGCACTCATCGAGATATATCTCTGGCTGGTGTCTCCGTGCGCCGGGTAGAAGATATTACGGAGGCTCTCTGGGGCGCAGCAAGGTATCGCCTCTGCCATCAGTGAGCTGAACAAGAAATCCTGCATCCATATTGAGAACTGGCGCAATCGGTCACACAAGGCGTAAATACCGTTATTTCTATGTGGACGGCATTTATTTGCGCCGCAGCTGGGGCGGTGGGGTTTTCCTTCTTTTAGCATATTGTGACTAACATTCCTATTGACGAAGTTTTCGGAGTTCAGACCAGCTTCCCGGACGGAAACACGGCTCTCATGCTGGTTTGTGCCTACCTGCAGCGTTGACACTGCCCATCAGTGCAAAGGAATTCTACCGGTCATATCAAGAAACATACACAAAAAGGTTTACTGGCCGCGGCTCCATAGCCGAGCTCATTGGTATCGTGCAGCGAAAAGAAAAACGGACAGTCAAATGACTGTCCGCTTTGTGTTGGCGCTACCTGTCTTCCCGGGCCGTTACCAGCCAAGTATTGTGAGCAGAAACGAGCTTAACTACCGTGTTCGGAATGGGAACGGGTGGACCCTCGCTCTAATCAGCACCAACTGCGTCGCAGCAAACTTCATATTTTTCGCTTTGACCATAGGTCAAAACTCTCTCATTTCATTGCTGCTCCTATTCAAAACACAAACATTTCGCCGGTTTGCGTTTTGAATCGAAATAAAACACCTGGGGGTATATGTCATTCGGTTACCCGAAGAACAAGCTACATTATAGAGGATTTCAATGCATCTGTCAAGAAAAGAATTGGTGACCCGTACCGGATTCGAACCGATGTTAACGGCGTGAGAGGCCGCTGTCTTAACCACTTGACCAACGGGCCGCGTCGTCGGCACAAACTCCGCTCCATTCGCTTCGCTGTGCCTCCTCTTCCATTTAAACTCAGCATTGCCAAACTCAAATAGAATACGGGAACGGAGGTTTTAAACTTCCCCATCCGAGGTGTACCCGCATCGAGCACACCTCGAATGAGTTCTGGTGCACCTTCACGGACTCGAACCGGGGACCCACTGATTAAGAGTCAGTTGCTCTACCAACTGAGCTAAAGGTGCGGGTTCTTTTCCCTTGAGAAACGCTTTCCATCCTTTGCCCTCTCTAAGAGCGAACAAGGACTTTCTGCACCCTCAAAACCGAACAATGTATGATTTCCTTTCAAGGCTTATTGCCTGCATAATTGTAGGTCAAGCCCTCGGGCGATTAGTACCGGTCAGCTACACACATTACTGCGCTTCCACCTCCGGCCTATCAAACAGGTAGTCCGCCTGTGCCCTTACTTCTTTCGAATGAGAGATCTCATCTCAGGGAGAGTTTCACGCTTAGATGCCTTCAGCGTTTATCTCGTCCATACATAGCTACCCAGCTATGCCCTTGGCAGGACAACTGGTGCACCAGAGGTATGTCCATCCCGGTCCTCTCGTACTAAGGACAGCTCCCTTCAAATCTCTTACGCCCGCAACAGATAGGGACCGAACTGTCTCACGACGTTCTGAACCCAGCTCGCGTGCCACTTTAATCGGCGAACAGCCGAACCCTTGGGACCGAATACAGCCCCAGGATGTGACGAGCCGACATCGAGGTGCCAAACCTCCCCGTCGCTGTGGACGCTTGGGGGAGATCAGCCTGTTATCCCCAGGGTAGCTTTTATCCGTTGAGCGATGGCATTTCCACTCACATACCACCGGATCACTAACTCCAACTTTCGTTCCTGCTCGACCCGTCGGTCTCGCAGTCAGGCTCGTTTATGCGTTTACACTCACTGCACGATTTCCGTCCGTGCTGAACGAACCTTTGAGCGCCTCCGTTACTCTTTAGGAGGCGACCGCCCCAGTCAAACTGCCCGCCTAACAGTGTCCCCCGACCCGATTCAGGGCCGCAGGTTAGAAAATCAGCAATTCAAGAGTGGTATCCCACCGGCGACTCCACGCAAGCTGACGCCCGCGCTTCCAAGTCTCCCACCTATCCTGTACATGAATTACCGATTTCCAGTATTAAGCTGCAGTAAAGCTCCATGGGGTCTTTCCGTCTAGTTGCGGGTAACCGGCATCTTCACCGGTACTACAATTTCGCCGGGAGGGCTGTTGAGACAGTGCCCAAATCATTACGCCTTTCGTGCGGGTCAGAACTTACCTGACAAGGAATTTCGCTACCTTAGGACCGTTATAGTTACGGCCGCCGTTTACCGGGGCTTCAATTCAATGCTTCGGGTTGCCCCTGACATCTCCTCTTAACCTTCCGGCACCGGGCAGGCGTCAGCCCATATACGTCATCTTTCGATTTAGCATAGACCTGTGTTTTTGGTAAACAGTTGCTTGGGCCTATTCACTGCGGCCTCTATTGCTAGAGGCTCCCCTTCTTCCGAAGTTACGGGGTCAACTTGCCGAGTTCCTTAACAACCCTTCTCCCGTTGGCCTTAGGATTCTCTCCTCATCTACCTGTGTCGGTTTGCGGTACGGGCACCTTAGTATACGCCAGAGCTTTTCTCGCCTCCAGGCATCGCGGACTTCGCTACTATAATTTCGCTCCCTTACGCCCGGGGCAACCAACGCCCGGGTTCCGCTATCCTGAAGTGTCCCTCTGGTTTAAAGTTCGGTGGCTACGGAATTTCTACCGTATGTGCATCGACTACGCCTTGCGGCCTCGCCTTAGCTCCCGGCTTACCTTGGGCGGACGAACCTTCCCCAAGAAACCTTAGATTTTCGGCCATCATGATTCCCACATGATTCTCGCTACTCATTCCGGCATTCTCACTTCCATACAGTCCACCGCTGCTTCCGCTGCGACTTCACCCCATATGGAACGCTCCCCTACCACTGTCATTGCTGACAATCCTAAGCTTCGGTTGTATGCTTAGCCCCGTTACATTTTCCGCGCAGAACCACTCGACCAGTGAGCTATTACGCACTCTTTTAATGAGTGGCTGCTTCTGAGCCAACATCCTGGTTGTTTTTGCGATTCCACATCGTTTTCCACTTAGCATACATTTGGGACCTTAGCTGTAGGTCTGGGCTGTTTCCCTTTTGACAATGAAACTTATCTCACACTGTCTGACTGCTATGCATCAATTAGCCGGCATTCTGAGTTTGATAGGCGTTGGTAACCTTATCGGCCCCTCTACCATTCAGTGCTTTACCTCCGGTAATCTAACACAACGCTAGCCCTAAAGCTATTTCGGGGAGAACCAGCTATCTCCGAGTTCGATTGGAATTTCACCGCTACCCACAAGTCATCCGCCACCATTGCAACGGGGGTCGGTTCGGTCCTCCATGGGGCTTTACCCCCACTTCAACCTGCTCATGGGTAGGTCACCCGGTTTCGGGTCTATGGCAACGAACTTTTTACGCCCTATTCAGACTCGCTTTCGCTACGCCTCCGGTACTGAATACCTTAAGCTTGCTCGTTACTATAACTCGCCGGACCGTTCTACAAAAAGTACGCCATCAGCCATTAACGGCCTTTGACTGCTTGTAAGCACAAGGTTTCAGGTTCTTTTTCACTCCCCTCCCGGGGTCCTTTTCACCTTTCCCTCACGGTACTGCTCCTCTATCGGTCACTGAGTAGTATTTAGGCTTGGAGGGTGGTCCCCCCAGTTTCCCACCGGGTTTCACGTGTCCAGCGGTACTCTGGATACCAGCCAATCTACATCGCCTTTCGTCTACGGGACTCTCACCCTGTGTCGTCGGCCTTCCCATGCCGTTCGACTAGACTAGTAGATCTTATGCCGGTCCACAACCCCGGAGAATAAATCCTCCGGTTTGGCCTCTTCCGCGTTCGCTCGCCACTACTTGCGGAATCTCTGTTGATGTCTTTTCCTCGCCCTACTTAGATGTTTCAGTTCAGGCGGTTCCCTTCCTACACCTATTTGATTCAATGCAGGATGACTGGATATTGTCCAGCCGGGTTTCCCCATTCGGAAATCTGCGGATCAATGGATATTTGCTCCTCCCCGCAGCTTATCGCAGCTTGTCGCGTCCTTCTTCGGCTCTCAGTGCCAAGGCATTCCCCTTGCGCTCTTATTAGCTTGACCTTCGTCGGCGCAGACTTCGCATCCTTCGCTTCGCCCTGTGGGCAAAGCTCTCTCGCTCCATCGCGCCTCCTCTTCCATTCAAAACAAGTTTTGAATGGGTTTAAAAACGTTGAAAACGAAAGACGAAATACTTGTCTCTCACTGACTTTTGTCATTTTATAGAGATTTGGTTCTCTTATAAATGAGTAATCATGCAGGCAATCACAAAGATTTTCTCGTTCGAAACTGTAATTGTTACCCTTCATCTAAATAGATGTTGTTCCACAATTAAAATATCTTGCTATTTTCCACAACCAATTTCTTGATTTATGAAAAACCTCTCTGTTGCCTTACTTCATTCTTCATACATTGTTCAGTTTTCAAGGTGCAGCTTCCAGCCTCTTTTGAAGCCAGATCTCAAAGTCCAATTCCTTAGGCTTTGAGATCCAACAGCAAATCACTGTTTGGTGGGCCCGAGTGGGCTCGAACCACCGACCTTGCGATTATCAGTCGCACGCTCTAGCCAGCTGAGCTACGGGCCCGTCGTCGAAACAAACTTCGCTTTATTCGCTTCCGGCTTCGCCGAAACCTCATGCCGCTGCGTTGTTCCTCCTCTTCGCGTCGAAATTGGAAATTTCTCCGCGAGTTTGGACGATTAAACACTTGGTTCTCTTTTTTGGTGGAGAATAACGGGATCGAACCGTTGACCTCCTGAATGCAAATCAGGCGCTCTCCCAGCTGAGCTAATCCCCCGTCGATCTCCCGGGCTTCGTCCGCACTTCGGACGTATACCCTCTAAATTAAACAACGTAACGACTCCATTCCGCTCCAACGGCTGACCTTAGGAAGTTACAGCATCTTATCAAGACGCTGAGTTCTCCTTAGAAAGGAGGTGATCCAGCCGCACCTTCCGATACGGCTACCTTGTTACGACTTCACCCCAATTATCAAACCCACCTTCGGCCGCGCCCTCATTGCTGTTAGGCTACGGACTTCGGGTGTTCCCGACTCTCATGGTGTGACGGGCGGTGTGTACAAGGCCCGGGAACGTATTCACCGCGGCATTCTGATCCGCGATTACTAGCGATTCCGACTTCACGCAGGCGAGTTGCAGCCTGCGATCCGAACTGAGACGGCTTTTAGGGGTTCGCTCCACCTCACGGCTTTGCATCCCTCTGTTGACCGCCATTGTATTACGTGTGTAGCCCAGGACATAAGGGGCATGATGATTTGACGTCGTCCCCACCTTCCTCCGTTTTGTCAACGGCAGTCTCGCTAGAGTGCTCTTGCGTAGCAACTAACAATAGGGGTTGCGCTCGTTGCGGGACTTAACCCAACATCTCACGACACGAGCTGACGACAACCATGCACCACCTGTCTCTACTTTCCCCGAAGGGCACCTGACGTATCTCTACCTCGTTAGTAGGATGTCAAGTCCTGGTAAGGTTCTTCGCGTTGCTTCGAATTAAACCACATAATCCACCGCTTGTGCGGGCCCCCGTCAATTCCTTTGAGTTTCAACCTTGCGATCGTACTCCCCAGGTGCAATACTTATTGTGTTAACTGCGGCACGCAGGGGGTCAGTCCCCGCACACCTAGTATTGATCGTTTACAGCGTGGACTACCAGGGTATCTAATCCTGTTTGCTCCCCACGCTTTCGCGCCTCACCGTCAGTTGTCGTCCAGTAATCCGCCTTCGCCACTGGTGTTCTTCCTTATATCTACGCATTTCACCGCTACACAAGGAATTCCGATTACCTCTCCGATACTCAAGAAAAGTAGTTTCAAATGCAGTTTGGAGGTTGAGCCCCCAGATTTCACATCTGACTTACCTTCCCGGCTACACGCCCTTTACACCCAGTAAATCCGGACAACGCTTGCCACCTACGTATTACCGCGGCTGCTGGCACGTAGTTAGCCGTGGCTTATTCAAGGGGTACCGTCTTCTACTCTTCCCCCTTAAAAGAAGTTTACAACCCGAAAGCCTTCTTCCTTCACGCGGCGTTGCTGGGTCAGACTTGCGTCCATTGCCCAATATTCCCCACTGCTGCCTCCCGTAGGAGTCTGGGCCGTATCTCAGTCCCAATGTGGCCGGTCAACCTCTCAGTCCGGCTACTGATCGTCGACTTGGTGGGCCGTTACCTCACCAACTATCTAATCAGACGCGAGGCCATCTTTCAGCGATAAATCTTTGACATTCAAGCGATGTCGCCCAAATGTATCATGCGGTATTAGCAGTCGTTTCCAACTGTTGTCCCCCTCTGAAAGGCAGGTTCCTCACGCGTTACTCACCAGTCCGCCACTAAGCATTCCTCTCATTTGGCCGAAACCTCAATCAAGGGTGCTCCGTTCGACTTGCATGTGTTAAGCACGCCGCCAGCGTTCGTCCTGAGCCAGGATCAAACTCTCTATAAATGGTATCAAAACGAGCCTTGCGACCCGATCTAATCTTTTACAGAGCTATCATCATAGCTTCATGTTTTTATAGTTACAAGCCCCGGTAATTGACTTAACCCGGCCTTGCAACTTATCCGGCGACACTTCGTGATTTCTCACAAAGCGTCTACCGCTGGTGCTTTCTTTTTTCGTTACGTTGTTTAATTTACAAGGTACACGCCGCTTTCGGCGGAACATTGCTATTGTACAGGACGCTTGGCCGTTTGTCAAGAGTTTTTTCAACTCTTTTTGACTTTTTGCCGCGCCGCCTCTGCGAAACAGTCTGATTAGGTTACCACACTTTCCTGTGTTTTGTCAAGAACTTTTTTCAAGCACTTAACTTCCCCTTTTCAGTTCCGCACCCCGCTCTCGCGGACAGCTTTGTTAGAATACCAGCCTTCTCCCTTTTTGTCAATCCCTTTTCGACTTCTTTTTTATTTTTTTTCATGTTTGCCATCTTCCTGCCTTATATCTTCTCCCCTTTCGCTGTTTTTTACGCTTCAGACCACGGTTCCGAGAACCAGCCTATCCCATTCGCTTACTTTTCCCTTTTGGGGCAAAGGATGGTTGCGGCATGGCAGCAAATATGATATGATGGATTTCATGTAAATCATACGATATTACGCAGGAAATGCTGCATAAAGGAGAAACCCCACAATGTCTGAAAATTTTATGACGGCGCTTCGCGTCGTTTTACCCCTTGCCCTTCTGATGGGAATCGGTGTCCTGGTTCGAAAAGCCAAGGTGGTCGATCGGCCCACTATGAGAAAAGTGGACAGCTTGTGCTTCCATCTGTTCATGCCCACATTGCTGTTCAAAAACATTTACGAGTCCGATCTGCTCCACAACATTGACGGCCGTAGCTTTCTCTATGTATTGATCTGCATGCTGGTGATTTTTTTTGTGGCGGGCATCTATCTGCCCCGCAAACTGCTGGCGGACGGCAACAGCGCCGCCTCGGTGGGCCAGGCGCTGATCCGGCCCAACTACATATTATTTGGGATTGCGGTGGCAGAATCCATTTTTGGTGAGGGCGGTGCCGGCACCGTGGCTCTGTTTGGCGCGCTGATTGTGCCGCTGATCAATATCTTCTCCACTCTGATACTGGAGCTGAACCACTCCGGCAGTGCCGATCTTAAAAAGCTGTTTCTCTCCGTTTTGAAAAACCCCATGATCGTCGCCACGATCTTGGCTCTGGTCCTGATGGCTCTGCGCATCCAGATTCCGGACCTGCTCTACTCCGTCGTCAAGGATGTGGCGGGCGTCACCACCACCATTGCTTTTATTTCCCTAGGTGTCAGTCTAGATCTGGGACAGGCTCTTTCTAACCGTCGTACATTGATTTTGGTGGTGTTGGCCCGAATGGTACTGCTCCCGCTGATCTTCCTGCCTCTCAGCATTGCGCTTGGGTTTCGGGACGGGATGCTGTGCGCCCTGATGATTTTTTTTGGCGCTCCCACCGCCGTATCCTCCTATCCCATGGCCGTGGCCATGGGGGCTGACGGACCGTTGGCTGGGCAGCTGGTGTGCTGCACCACAGTAACATCCATCTTTACTATTTTCTGCTGGACCTTTTTACTGCGGACACTGGGACTGATGTAAACCCACAAAACCTGCTAAGAAAAGTCAAGGACAAATCTTGGCAGGCTGAATAAAAATATGATTGTAATTTAGGCATAGCAAAGCAGACCATCGGCGAGCCGCTGGCCTAAGAAATAATGGTTTTTTTAGCTTGCGTATACCTCGCTTACACGGGCGTAATAGATGCGCAGAAACTTGTTGAGGGCAGCAATCTTTGCAACCTTCTTCGGCTTGCCTTCAGCCTCCTTTTTCAGCATATAAAGATATACTGCATTGTCTTGAGCCGGCTTTACTGTCTTAAGGCATTTCATTACCTCGTACCCGGTTTTCCGAAGCAGTGAAGACCCACGTTTGGAAATTTTACGTCGTGTACCCGTAAAGCTTCCTGATTGAAACGACGGCGAGTCAATTCCAGCGAATGCAATCAGTGCGCTGCCGCTATGAAAACAGCGCACATCGCCAATCTCAGCAATGAGCCTTGGCACTAAGACGTCGCCCACACCGTTCATGGCACGAACAATATCGTATTCAGGCAAAGTGATTGCAAGCGCCTGCATTTGTGTTAAAATGGTTTCCAGAGTCTTGTTCACTTCTTTCAGGACTCTCACGGCTTCCAGCGTTAACATTTTGGTCGATGCGGCACTGGAGGGCAAAGTGGGGATACCATTGCAAGCCAGGGCGTAAATTGCTTTCGCCTTGGGTTCACTTGCGTGGTATCCTTTCTTTTTTGCCCAAGCACAATAACTATGGATGAACTGAACCTCGCTTTTTTTAGTAATGTTGTCAAAATGCCAGTATTCTGCTACGAAGTCACTAAGTTTGTCCTTTGTTGGTTCCTCTGAGCGCTTGCCGCTGAGCAATGTTTTTATCCCAGGCATGGTCCTGTCCAACAGATCGGTCAAGGCCAGTTTACACTCAATACGGATTGTAATGTAGTGTGCATATTGCCGCCCCAGGAGCCTAAGCTGCGCATATAACTCATCTGGCAACGTGTAGTCCGCGAGCTTAAACCAGTGATCAATTCCATAGTTCGCGATACGGACAGAATCCAATTTATCCGTTTTGCCTTTGCGTATTGCTGTTGAAGCATACTTTTTCATTGCCAATGGATTGATTACACTCACAAACATGCCTGCATCTTTGAAACTGGAAAGCAGCGGCAAATGGTATGCTCCAGTAGCCTCCATTACAATTCTGACTTCTCCTTCTATGGATTGAATATGGGATACCAATGCACGAAGCTCCGGTTCGGTGTGCTGTATTTCATATGGGGAAGCAACCACTTCTCCGTATGGCCTGAGAATACAGACGGTGCTCTTGCCTTTTGATACATCAATGCCTACGCTTGTCATGTTGAACCCTCCTGAATGATTGTTTTGTAATTGTAATCCCATCTGCACTTATTGCGATTCAGTTTGGTTCGTTACACGAAAGCCCGTATGGGTTTCAACCTGCCTAATCGAATGTTTACAACAAGGGATGGCTGACAGTTTTGTTGCCGGAGGCTTCGCTCCATAAAGCGCCACGCCAAACCAATTACTTCCCTTATTGTAAAAGAATAAGCGCAAATGTGAAACGCCCGTCGGCGTCCTACACTTACGCTTTTTATAGTACCAAAAGCGCCTCCCGCTTAAAGGCAGGAAGTCACAAGGACAAATTGTGAGCCCACCTCATAAGGCAAACTGAATACGGGAAAAGCCCCTCATTCTTGAAAACCTTTGTAGAATGAGGGGCTTTTAAATTTGACGTGTTACCGTGTCTCTTAGATTTGCTGTCAATACGAGAATCAAACGGCTTAGCCGGGTGAATCACTGATTTTGGAAGTGTTTGACACGATATCGCCGCTGACAATATCATATTCATATGTTCCAGACACTATTTTTTCGCCTTCCTTGGCTTTCCGGCGGTAATCCACGCAAATTGTTGTATCGTTCACCCATTCCACTGTCTTTAAATGGGGATCGGGGCGATTGTCAGCTGGTTGCGATTCAGCGTCGAGCTGTGCAGGAACGGTGTTTATATCCGGTAACTCGATGACTTTCCCAGTTTCGGCGTCAACAATGAAGCACTCCCCCCATGTTCGCTATCAACAATAATGTGGACAGCCTGTATGGCGACAACGACTTTACCCCGTTTGTGAACTTATTTAAAGAGGTGCTTGCATAAAGAATGGTATTCAATTTAAGCAGCAGGCCAATAGGCAGTATTATCAAGTGCACGGGGTGCGTTACAAAATGATTTTGTAACGCACCCCGTGCTTAAAAAAGTTCTATTCTCCTTCATGCATTATTCCCGTGCATTTGAGCTTTGCGGGTTACAGGCATATAAAAAAGCACGATTGATAGGCCCAGTAAAATACTCCAATATAGGTCACCCGCAAATAATTGTTCCCATAAAACTGACAGAAATAGAGGCGTAGTCTCCAGATCATAGATGCCAATCGTGTGAGAGATGGTAAAATAGATCTCAGAAGTAATGTTATTAAAATGCAGCAATATGCTAACACAAATAAAGCCAAGAATTAGTTTGAAAATTTTTTCCTTAGCAATACATTTTGGGCCAAAATCTTTCGATTCTTTTTACGAATTACACAACTAATTACAACGGCCACTATAAAACGAAGGACCCGAGCGGTTCCATAAACATAAGCATAAGCAACAGAATTCAGGCCAATAGCGTTAGAAGATATCATCAAGTAAAAAACTGGTGTAGAGGCCAAAAACAACACTAAAATTAGAAGCAGTGTTTTTATTAATGCATTATATACAGAATCGTTTTTAATCGTCATTCTTTCTCTCCTTTCACTAAAGTTCATCAGACATATATAGATGTCAATGGGAAATACATAATTTTTATTATCATATCATAACCGCTTCTGTCCTGCAACTCAGTAGTGTCGCCGGGCAGAAGCGGTTATATCAAAAGAAATTAGTATTTTATTGGAATACAGACGAAGATACGCTCAAGGACATCGCTACCATAGCCTCTTCAAACACGATACTGTAATCAGCTTTCGGGCATTGAACCGTTAAGTTAGGACTATAGGAGAAAGAAGTTTTACCCGTCACATCCTTTGAAGTCCACTGCAAGGCCGAAACCCATCCAATTCCATATCGAACAGTGGCCTCTGATACTGTTCCCTTAACAACGTTCAGTGTACCCGACACTTTTTTAATAACATTATCAAGTTCGGGACCATCTACCCAAATTAATTCCAAAGTAGCGGAAGCAGTGACAGAGCCATTCTTTTCAGCGCTATCAGAAACGATTTTATCACTTGAAGCAGTTGCACTTAATGTAACCTTATAAGAGTTTTGATTAGGTGACACGTCAGGTGCAGCAATGTCTTCAACAGTCACAACGGAGTCAACAGGCACAGCTGTACCATCTTTTAACGTCAAATAGGCACTGGTGGAAGAAACAATTTCTTGGAGTTCTTGCGCAGTAATACTATCCGAATGGTTTACAACCCTCACTTCTGGGTTCGAGTCAGGAGAATTATCTAAGGCAAACGCCGGAATGTATAGGGACAGGCACATGACCAGTGCCAAAGCCAAGCTTGTCAATTTCTTTGTCATCATCGTAGACCTCTTTTCTTATTTTGTAAATGTGCGTGGTGACCTGCCCCCTGATTTCGCGCAGAGGGAATGTTAGTAACAACTTGAAAGTTTCAAGGCATATTCTTCCGGCGTCAAGTTGCCAAGAGATGAGTGAGGCCTGAGTTTGTTGTACTCCAACCGCCATTCTTCGATAATACTCTTTGCTTCTGACAGACTGGAAAACCAGTTTTGATTGAGGCATTCATCTCTTAATTTGCCATTGAAACTTTCAATATACCCGTTTTGTGTCGGGCAGCCAGGATCGGTAAAGATGTGTTCCACTTTGTGATCGTACGCCCAGGCATTCATTACATTACTGGTAAATTCAGAGCCGTTATCGGTCAGAATTTCTTTCGGCAGCCCCCGGAACAAGGCAATCCGGTTTAGAACAGCCGATACCCTCCGCCCGGAGAGAGAGCTATCCACTTCAAGAGCCAGACATTCCCGCGTCACTTCATCAATTACGGTCAGAACGCGAATGTTTGAGCCATATCTGGTTCTGTCGCTGACAAAATCCATCGACCAGCGAGCATTCATTTCTTTTGCGGTGCGTTCCGGCATGCCGCGCTTTTTATATTTCTTCTTTTTGCTTCGCTTCTGAAGGGTTAATCCTGCATCCTTGTAAAGCCTGTATGTTTTTTTGTGGTTAATCTCAAAGCCTTCGCGCAGAAACATGACATGTAACCGGCGATAACCAAATCGTTTCCAGCGCACCGAAAGTGCCTTCAGCCGTTCTGTTACCAAAGTATCCCCGCTTTTATCGGTCGGCTTGTATCGTTTGCTGTTCTGGCTGATCCCCATTAGCCTGCACGCGCGGCGCTCGCTGATTTCATAGCATTCCTGTACTCCGGCTGCTATTTTGCGTTTTACGGCAGGCTTCAGACGTTTTTTGAAAGCACGTCCTTTAATATCTTATTATCCAAAGACAAGTCGGCGACCATTTCTTTCAGCCGACGGTTTTCTTCTTCAAGCTGTTTCAGACGCTTGGCTTCACTAACGTCCATGCCGCCATATTTGCTTTTCCAACGGTAAAAAGTCTGTTCTGTGATATTGTACTCACGGACAATATCCACTGCCTTCTTGCCACCCTCGTGCTCCTTGAGAATCTTGATGATCTGTTCTTCTGTAAACCTTACCTTCATGTCAATCACTCCATTTTTGATAGTCTAGCATATTGTGACTAACATTCCTATTGACGAAGTTTTTCGGGTTCAGGTCAGTGGGAAGATGAAAATAGTTCTCTTTTGGCTTTCCTGCCACCCCCTCTTATCTTACTGCATTGGCCTGTTCCTTTCGTACCCCCGGTGGCATGGGATCATCGGTTTTCTCTTAATTAGCATAGAACTCAACATCTTGCCGAGACAGAAACTGAAGATTGAGCTTGCCCATTCACAGAATAGGACAAAGTCAGCTTATAGCTTTGTCCTTTTTTAACTGTGCATTGCTCAGACATAATGTCAGCGCCAGTGATAAAATGCAAGAAAACGCCGGTCAAAAAATGCAGGTTTGCAGCGGAGAGAAATGCAATATGGTACACTCGAATCTGCCTGCCGTAATGGAGGCGGAAAGGGTGTCAGAATGGAAGGAGCAAACTGGATGGATATCCGCGACCGGCAAAAAGGACTGAGCTACACGGAGATCGCGCACAAGTACAACCTTGACCCGAGGACGGCGAAGAAATACGCCGAGAGCGAGACACGGCCGGTATACAGCCTGAGCGCGGCGAAGCCGTCAAAGCTGGACCCGTACAAGGAGCAGATCGCAATATGGCTGGAGGAAGCGCCGTACTCAGCGGAGCGAATTCCGGAAAAGATCCGGGAGCAGGGCTTTGACGGCGGGCACAGCATCGTGCGAGAATACGTACGCAACAAAAAGGAGCAGCTGGACGAGAAGGCAACGGTACGATTTGAGACAATGCCGGGGCTGCAAGGCCAAATGGACTGGGCATTCTTCGAGGATCACACCGTCATGGAGGGCGGAAAGCTGAAGAAGCTGTACTGCTTCCTGTTTATTCTGGGATACTCACGGGCGCGGTACATAGAGTTTGTGACCGACATGAGCACAAACACACTGATCCGCTGCCATGCCAACGCGTTCCGGTACTTCGGCGGATACCCCGAGGAAATCCTGTACGACAACATGAAACAGGTGGTCATCAAACGCCTGCTGAAGCAAGAGGACAGCACCCTGAACCGGCAGTTCGAGGACTTTGCCGGGTTCTATGGATTCAAGCCTGTGCTGTGCAGGCCATACCGGGGCCAGACGAAAGGCAAGGTGGAGCGCACCGTACAGTTCGTCCGGGATAATTTCATGGTGGGCATCAAGTATAGCTCCTTGTATGACCTCAACGGCCAGGCGCTGGCCTGGTGCAGCAAGGTCAATGGAAAGGTGCATGCCACAACAAATGAGATTCCCTTCGAGAGGCTGAAAAAAGAGGGCCTCAACCCTCTCAAACGCGAATATATCATTGACAAAATTAACTTACGCAGGGTGCAAAAAGACTGCCTCATCTCATACGGCGGTAATCAGTATTCCGTTCCATCGGAATACGCCGGCAAAGATGTGGCAGTCGTAGCGCTGGACAACCTGCTCGCCGTCTACCACGAAGGAAAGCAAATCGCCCTGCACCGGATATCCTATCAGAAAAAGGACATGGTCGTCAATGCCCATCACTACCGCAGGCTGACGGTCAAGCAGTCTTTCGACATCGAAAACACGCTGCTGGACGGTGACAACGTCATCGATTTTCCCATCCAGCCACATGATTTGAGCCGGTATGACGAGGTATTGTTATGACGGAACTGACGATGGAACGCCTCAGGGAGAACCTTGAAAGCCTGAAAATGAAAAACACGCTGGAGATCCTGGACAATTATCTTGAGAGAGCTGCAAAAGACGAGCTTAACATCGTGGAGGTGCTCGATCATATCTTTGCAGAGGAGGCGCTCAGCAAACGGCGGCGCGCCTATGAAAAACAGGTGCAGATGTCGGGCTTTCCCATCAAAAAGACGTTGGAGGACTTTGATTTCAGTTTTCAGCCCTCCATTGACAAGCGGCAGATCGAGGAACTGGCCACCATGCGTTTTCTGGAGAATGGAGAAAATATCGTCTTTCTCGGCCCGCCCGGCGTGGGCAAGACCCATCTGGCCTCGGCGCTGGGGATGGTCGCCGCCAGGCATCGATTCTCCACTTACTACATTAACTGCCACTCACTGATTGAGCAGCTCAAAAAGGCCCATTTTGAAAACCGTCTTCCAGATAAGCTCAAAACTCTGGGCAAATACAAGCTGCTCATCATCGACGAAATCGGGTATCTCCCCATGGATATTCAGGGGGCGGACCTGTTCTTTCAGCTTATTGCCAGACGGTATGAAAAGGTCTCAACAGTCTTTACCTCCAACAAGACCTTTTCCCAATGGAACGAGATCTTTGCTGATGTCACCATCGCCTCCGCGATACTCGATCGTGTTCTGCACCACTGTACCGTCGTCAATATCAAGGGCGAAAGCTACCGGCTAAAAGAACGCAAAGAATATATGAAGCAAAAACAGCACATCGTCAATACCCTCTTCGAGCAGGGACAAAACTAATTTTAGGACATTCCCTCGCCGCTGTTTTCCTACATTTTTTAACCGGCGAAAAACTGCAAATTCAAATCGGCGTTGACAGCACCAGCACCCAGAGTTTGCGCCAAAAATCACGAAAAGTAAACGCAAAAAAACACCTCCTATATGCTTTGCTCCATGTCCTGCTTGTACTGAGGACTGTAACCGTGCTTCTGCTTTTTCTTTTTGCCGGATTTACGGCGCATACGCTCCTGTGCGTATTTCTGCCGTTCGGCTTCCGGGTCATAGGGATTCATAGAATCTTCAACAGACTTAGCAAGGTATAGAACACTGTCGAGGAGAGCAGCCATGGCTGTCCACTTGATTTTGAGCTTCCACGGCAGCACATCCCGGTGCCCCAGTAGCTCCGTCTGCTCCTTGAAGCCCTGTTGCAGCTGCCATTTCAAGTTGTCCTGTGACTTGTCTATCTTGTCGTTCACTGTCTGTGAAATCCTCCTGTGCTGGTCGTTGATCACCCGACACAGCATGTCTCCCTGATTGTCGTATATCCCCTGACAGTAATCCCGGATGGCTTTCTCGATTTCCGGTGTGGTCGGCAGAGTCGAGATATACTGTCCCAGCGCTGCCATCCGCTCCAGCAGCACCGTTTGGCTGCTCAGCATGGCATCCCATTCCTCGGTCGGAATGGCGCTGACCTGCGGCAGATAGGGCGTGGTCAGCTTCTGTGGTATCTCCTGCGGCTTGTTCAAGGCCTTGAGTTCGTTTAAATTGGGCAAAGCGCTGTTCCATCCTTTCTTTCAGATATTTTTCATCGCGGAGTTTGTTGTCCCTGCACCGCTGGCCTGTGGGGGCTTTGTAGATGATGTATTTGTGATGGGGCATCCACTTTACCCCATAGCCCATTTCCTCCATACAGACGGCAAATTCGGCCTTTGTACGGCTTTTCTCAAGTGCCGTGTCAATGGCATTCATCAGCTGGGATTTGAAGCTCCCACTCCGGACAGCCGAGCGGTATTCTCCCGCACCCATCGGTTTCATGGCGGGCTTTTGATAGGGCTTCAAAATCTCCAAGCCATGTGCCTCACAGATTTCATCGGAGAGGGTACGTAGCTGCTCCAAATCCTTTTCATTAAATTGCAGCTTTATGTCAACGCCGATTTGAATTTGCAGTTTTTCGCCGGTTAAAAAATGTAGGAAAACAGCGGCGAGGGAATGTCCTAAAATTAGTTTTGTCCCTGCTCGAAGAGGGTATTGACGATGTGCTGTTTTTGCTTCATATATTCTTTGCGTTCTTTTAGCCGGTAGCTTTCGCCCTTGATATTGACGACGGTACAGTGGTGCAGAACACGATCGAGTATCGCGGAGGCGATGGTGACATCAGCAAAGATCTCGTTCCATTGGGAAAAGGTCTTGTTGGAGGTAAAGACTGTTGAGACCTTTCCATACCGTCTGGCAATAAGCTGAAAGAACAGGTTCGCCCCCTGAATATCCATTGGGAGATACCCGATTTCGTCGATGATGAGCAGCTTGTATTTGCCCAGAGTTTTGAGCTTATCTGGAAGACGGTTTTCAAAATGGGCCTTTTTGAGCTGCTCAATCAGTGAGTGGAAGTTAATGTAGTAAGTGGAGAATCGATGCCTGGCGGCGACCATCCCCAGCGCCGAGGCCAGATGGGTCTTGCCCACGCCGGGCGGGCCGAGAAAGACGATATTTTCTCCATTCTCCAGAAAACGCATGGTGGCCAGTTCCTCGATCTGCCGCTTGTCAATGGAGGGCTGAAAACTGAAATCAAAGTCCTCCAACGTCTTTTTGATGGGAAAGCCCGACATCTGCACCTGTTTTTCATAGGCGCGCCGTCGTTTGCTGAGCGCCTCCTCTGCAAAGATATGATCGAGCACCTCCACGATGTTAAGCTCGTCTTTTACAGCTCTCTCAAGATAATTGTCCAGGATCTCCAGCGTGTTTTTCATTTTCAGGCTTTCAAGGTTCTCCCTGAGGCGTTCCATCGTCAGTTCCGTCATAACAATACCTCGTCATACCGGCTCAAATCATGTGGCTGGATGGGAAAATCGATGACGTTGTCACCGTCCAGCAGCGTGTTTTCGATGTCGAAAGACTGCTTGACCGTCAGCCTGCGGTAGTGATGGGCATTGACGACCATGTCCTTTTTCTGATAGGATATCCGGTGCAGGGCGATTTGCTTTCCTTCGTGGTAGACGGCGAGCAGGTTGTCCAGCGCTACGACTGCCACATCTTTGCCGGCGTATTCTGATGGCACGGAATACTGATTACCGCCGTACGAGATGAGGCAGTCTTTTTGCACCCGGCGCAGGTTAATTTTGTCGATAATATATTCGCGTTGAGAGGGTTGAGGCCCTCTTTTTTTAATCGCTCGAAGGGAATTTCGTTCGTTGTGGCATGGATTTTTCCGTTAACCTTGTTGCACCAGGCCAGCGCCTGGCCGTTGAGGTCATACAAGGAGCTATACTTGATGCCCACCATGAAATTATCCCGGACAAACTGCACGGTGCGCTCCACCTTGCCTTTCGTCTGGCCCCGGTATGGTCTGCACACAGCACAGGCTTGAAGCCGTAGAACCCGGCAAAGTCCTCGAACTGCCGGTTCAGGGTGCTGTCCTCCTGCTTCAGCAGCCGCTTGATGACGACCTGTTTCATGTTGTCGTACAGGATTTCCTCGGGGTATCCGCCGAAGTACCGGAACGCGTTGGCATGGCAGCGGATCAGTGTGTTTGTGCTCATGTCGGTCACAAACTCTATGTACCGTGCCCGTGAGTATCCGAGAATAAACAGAAAGCAGTACAGCTTCTTCAGCTTTCCGCCCTCCATGACGGTGTGATCCTCGAAGAATGCCCAGTCCATTTGGCCTTGCAGCCCCGGCATTGTCTCAAATCGCACCGTTGCCTTCTCGTCCAGCTGCTCCTTTTTGTTGCGTACGTATTCTCGCACGATGCTGTGCCCGCCGTCAAAGCCCTGCTCCCGGATCTTTTCCGGAATTCGCTCCGCTGAGTACGGCGCTTCCTCCAGCCATATTGCGATCTGCTCCTTGTACGGGTCCAGCTTTGACGGCTTCGCCGCGCTCAGGCTGTATACCGGCCGTGTCTCGCTCTCGGCGTATTTCTTCGCCGTCCTCGGGTCAAGGTTGTACTTGCGCGCGATCTCCGTGTAGCTCAGTCCTTTTTGCCGGTCGCTTCGGATATCCATCCAGTTTGCTCCTTCCATTCTGACACCCTTTCCGCCTCCATTACGGCAGGCGGATTCGAGTGTACCACATTGCATTTCTCTCCGCTGCAAACCTGCATTTTTTGACCGGCGTTTTCTTGCATTTTATCACTGGCGCTGACACGCATCGTCTACCGAGACATCGGCCTGATGGACACCCCTGTGGAGCCAGAGACAGCGCAGGAGGACGGGTTAGACGAGGGAGAGGCATCTTAACGGGCGAGACCCTTGCTGCGGGCAGCGCCGCTCCAGCAGCCAATACCGGCCCCGCCCCATAAAAAAGCAGGGCGGACAGCTTCGGCTGTCCGCCCCATCACAGGGATTTATACCCGGTTCACCTTTTGTCCCTATGGTGCCCCGCCTAATGCGGGAGGCGCTTTTCTGTTCCTTTTAAAGACCGGTTATTCCACGGTGACGGACTTAGCCAGATTCCGGGGCTTATCGATGTCGCAGCCCCGCTGCAGCGCCACATAGTAGGCAAATAGCTGGAGCGGCACCACACCCAGAGATGGCTGAAGCATCGCCAGTGTGTCCGGCACCGCGATCACGGAATCCGCAGTCTTTGCCATCTTCTCCCTCCGGCTGGCAGCGGTCAGGGCCATTACCTCCGCGCCCCGGGCCTTCACCTCCACCACATTGCTCATGGCCTTGTCAAATAACGGCATATAGCTTCCCAGTGCAACCACCAGCGTTCCCGGCTCGATGAGAGAAATGGTGCCGTGCTTCAGTTCGCCGGAGGCATATGCCTCCGAGTGGATATAGCTGATCTCCTTCAGCTTCAGGGAACCCTCCATTCCCATGGCATAGTCCAGATTCCGACCGATGAAGAAAATGGAGTCGTGATTAAAATACCGGGAAGCAAAATATTTGATGTCCTCCGTGTCCTTTAAAGAAGCGGACATCTGCTCCGGCAGACGCTGGATGCCTTCCACAATGGCAGCGTATCCTTCTGCGGAAACCGTCCCCAGGAGGTCGCCCAGATAAAGCCCCACTAAATCCATCAGCACCAGCTGAGTGGAATACGCCTTGGTGGTGGCCACGGCAATCTCCGGCCCTGCCCAGGTGTATAGTACATCGTCCGCCTCACGGGCGATGGAGGACCCCACCACGTTGACAATGGCCAAGGTCCGACCGCCCCGACGTTTGGCCTCCCGCATGGCGGCCATGGTGTCCAGCGTCTCGCCGGACTGGCTGATGACCACCACCAGAGAATGCTCATCCACCAGCGGGTCGCAGTACCGGAATTCGCTGGCCAGCACCACCTCCACAGGGCGGCGCAGCAACTTTTCCCAGTTATACTTGCTGACCATGCCCACGTGGTAGCTGGACCCGCAGGCGATTACGAAGATACGGGAGATATTTTTCACATACTCCGGCGTCAGCTTCACGTCGTCCAGCACGACTCTGCCCTCCCGGATACGGGGAGAGACGGTACGGCGGATGGCGTCCGGCTGCTCCATGATTTCCTTGAGCATAAAGTGGGGGTAACCACCCTTTTCGGCGGCGGATACATCCCAGTCCACGGTCCGGTGGGCCTTCTCCACCGGAACCAGTTCGCTGTCGAACACATCGATGCCCTCCGGGGTGACCATTGCGATCTCCCCGTCATCCATATAGGCCACTTCCCGGGTGTATTTGATGACCGCCGTGACATCGGAGGCGATAAAATTGCAGCCCTTGCCGTAGCCCAGAATCAGCGGGCTGTCCTTTCGGGCGGCGATCAGGGCATCCGGATAGTCGGAACAGATAATGCCGAAGGCATAGGACCCCTCAATACGCCGCAGGACGCGGCCCACAGCCTCCAGCATGTTGTGGCACTCGCGATAGTGAAACTCCAGCAGCTGGGCCACTACCTCCGAATCGGTATCGGAGGTGAATTTCACACCCAGCTTTATCAAGTGCTCCTTGATCTCCATATAATTTTCGATAATACCGTTGTGGACCAGAGCAATATTGCCGCTTTCACTGACGTGTGGGTGGGCGTTTACATCGCTGGGCTCTCCGTGGGTCGCCCAGCGGGTGTGGCCGATGCCCAGCGTCCCCTCCAAGTCCGCGCCGCCATGAATCATATCGCTGAGAACCTTCAGGCGGCCTTTGGATTTCTTTACCTGAAGGCCCTTTGTTTCAGACCGGATTGCAACGCCCGCGGAATCGTAACCCCGATACTCCATCCGCTCCAAGCCGTCCAGCAAAATCGGGGCCGCCTGTTCGCGACCCGAATAACCGATAATTCCACACATAAGATAAAAATCCTCCTGATAATAAATTTGTCTCCCACAGGTATAAAAGCCTATGACACACAGACCGGCCCCGTTTTCCGGGCCCGGCTATCAAAAGGACAAACGCGCAGAAGATTTGTCTCTTTCCCCACGGTCACAGTCTCTCTGTTTTGCGGTTACCCGCATATTTCAGAACTGTATGACACGTCCGTGGACGCGGAGGGGCATCCGCCGAATTTTCGATACTCCCCTCTCCTCGTTATCCCGCGAAGCGGACGCTTCGCGGGCACATGGCGCTGGTGACGGGTTTTCCCGTGATCCTCCTTTCTCATTCTGCGACTAAGAAACCATCTATGATAATCCCCACCTTTACAGGCAGAGCCTTATCCACTTTAAAAAAGTGCCAATCCAGTCTTTCCACAAGGACTCAAAAACCGGTCCGCGACACTCCCGGAAAACTTTTCGCTGCATACGTCCGGCCCTCCCGGCAAATACTGGCGAAAAGGGGGCGTTCGCATATGGCCACCGCATTTCTGCGGACCGTTATTCTCTATTTTCTCATCATGGTCGGACTTCGGCTCATGGGTAAGCGGCAGATCGGCGAACTGGAGCCCAGCGAACTGGTACTGACCATGATGCTCTCGGACCTTGCAACAGTACCCATGCAGGATTTTGGTATTCCCCTGTTCTCAGGAGTCATTCCGATCCTGACGCTGTTGTCTCTTTCCATGTTATTGAGCCAGCTGTCCCTTTGTTCCATTCGGTTCCGGCGGCTGCTTTGCGGGTCCCCCACGGTGCTGATCGACCACGGCAAACTCCAGCAGGACGCCATGCGGAAAAACCGCTTTACCATCGACGAGTTGCTGGAGGAACTTCGGGGACAGGGGATCTCCGATCTGAACGACGTAAAATTCGCCATTCTGGAAAACTCCGGCCAGCTCTCGATCCTGCCCTGGCCCGGAACCCAGCCGTTGCCGGCAAAGGACCTGAGTGTGAAAGTTTCGGACAGCGTCTCCCTCCCCGTCATTCTGGTGAACGACGGGCGACTCATCACCCGAAATCTGGAGCAGTGCGGAAAATCAGTGGAGTGGCTCAAGAAGCAGGTTCAAAGGCAGGGCCTCGCCAGCTACCGTGATGTATTTTTGCTGACCATTGACAGCGGCGGAAAAATCTATTGTCTTCAAAAGGAGAAATCCAAATGAAATCATGGCTGATGCCTGTTCTTCTGCTGGCGGCGATTCTGGCCGCCTCCGCGCTGAACTGCCATGCCACAGAAAAAAATGTATCCCGCTGGCAAGAGCAGTTGGAGGTAGCCGAAGCAGAGGCCGCCGCTGAAAACTGGAGCGGTGCGGAAACCGCTCTCTCCCAAAGCTTTAACGACTGGTCCAGCCACCAGACCTATCTCCACATCACAGCGGAGCACAGCGTGGTAGACAGCGCGGACGCCATGTATCGCCGCTGCGCGGCATTTGCCTCCGCAGAGGAGTCGTCCGAGTTCCGGGCGGAACTGACAGAACTCAAACATCAATTGGGTCTTCTTTCGGAAATGGAGCGATTCAGTATTAAAAATATCCTGTAAAGTTTTAAACCTCAATTAAAATAAAATATGCTTGAAACCGTTTTGACTATTATAACATAGCTCTCCGGTAAACTGCAACAGAAAATCAATTACTTGATTGAAACCGGCAAAGAGAATATCTGATCGCACAAAAGCTTTTTTTCTTAAAAGCGGGTTCAAAAAAATGCGGCAGACGGAAAAGCAGTTGCCAAACCTGGGCAAAAACGCTATACTGAGACGAAATAAGCCGACTTCCCAGATAAAAGGAGGAAACAGCATGAAAGCAAAAGCGGCGGTCAAACGCATCATCGAGACGCTGAAGGGCGTCTACCCCGATGCGCTCTGCTCCCTGCAATACGCGAAGGGCTACGAGCTTCTGTTCGCCGTGCGGCTCTCCGCCCAGTGTACCGACGCGCGGGTAAACCAGATAGCTCCCGCTCTGTTTGCCCGGTTCCCCACCCTTCAGAGCTTCGCGGAGGCAGACCCGGCGGAGGTGGGGCGGTACATACACTCCTGCGGGTTTTTCAACGGGAAGTCCAGGGATCTGGTGGCCTGCGCCCGGAAATTGCTGGCGGACCACGGCGGAAAAGTCCCCGCCACCATGGAGGAGCTGACGGCTCTGCCCGGTGTGGGGCGCAAGACGGCGAACCTGATTTTAGGAGACGTCTACGGCCAGCCCGCCTATGTCTGCGACACCCACTGCATCCGCATCACGGGCCGTTTGGGCCTGACGGACGGCAGCAAGGACCCTCTTCAGGTGGAACGGCAGCTTCGGCAAGTTCTTCCGCCAGCGGAGTCCTCCGATTTCTGCCACCGAATGGTGTTGTTTGGCCGGGACACCTGTACCGCCCGGTCTCCCAAGTGTGAAGACTGCCCGCTGCAAAGGGACTGTGATCTGAGAAAATCAGAAAAGAAGGCAGAGAAAAAATAGTTTTCATGCGCCTTCGCTGTACAATGAGGGATACCCCGCCTCCGGCCTTTGTCCGGAGGCGGGGTATCCCTTATATCTCAACGTCTCAAGAGCTTCATGACGTCCTTCTCCGCGCCCAGCATGAAAATGCTCTCGTCGGCCATAAAGACATGGTCCGGACCGGGCAGGGGGGAGAGAACGCCGTTCTTTCGGACAGCCAGGATGCTGACATGGCTTTTCTGCCGCACCGCCAGCTGAACCACGGTCTTGCCGATCCATTCGGGCGGTACATCCGTCTCATAAATGGAAAACCCCTTGGCAAGCTCAACGTAGTCAAAAATGTGCTCGGAGCTGTACTTCACCGCAGCCCGGATGGCAGTCTCTTTTTCGGGATAGACCACCTCGTCCGCACCGTTGCGCAGCAGAAACTTGGCGTGTACATTCCGGGTGGCCCGCGCTACCACCAGCGGCGCGCCGCTGTCCTTCAGCAGGGCCGTAGTCTCCAGCGAGCTTTGAAAGTCGTCTCCAATCGCAACCACGCACACATCGAAATTTCGCACTCCCAATGACCGGATAAACTGCTCGTTGGTGCTGTCTCCGATCTGGGCATTGGTGACATAGGGCAGGACCTCATTGACCCGGTTTTCGTTCCGGTCCACCGCCAGCACCTCGTGATGCAGCTCCGTCAACTTCATGGCCATGTGTTTTCCGAATCGGCCCAGGCCGATAATGAGGATGGATTTCATAACGTTCTCCTTATCCGATGGTGATTTTTTCCTGAGGAAGCTGGCTGGGCGGCGTCACGCGGCTTCCAGCCGCGGCATAGATCAGCGTCAGACCCCCCACGCGGCCGAAGTACATGAGAGCAATCAGCACCAGCCGGGAAGCGGCGCCCAGTGTGGGCGTCACACCCATGGTAAGTCCCACGGTGCCGATCGCGGAGGCGGACTCAAACAGCGCCGCCGTCAGCGGAACGCCGTCCAGCGTTCCCAGCAGACCCGCTCCCAGCATGAACAGCGCAAAATACAGGAAGAACAGCGCGGCCGCGCTGCGGGGAGTCTCCGCCGTCAGCCGCTTTCCGAAGCACCGGACGTCCGCCTTGCGGCGGTAGACCGACCGGACGCACATCACGAGAGTCGCCAGCGTCGTGACCTTATAGCCGCCCGCAGTGGATCCCGGCGCGCCGCCGGTCAGCATCAAAAAGACCGTCAGCAGAATGGACGGCTCCGACATCCGGGTATAATCGACGGTGTTGAAGCCCGCCGTCCGGGGCGTCACCGCCTGAAACGCCGCCGCCAGCGCCCTCTGGCCCATCGGCATTCCCTGCCACTGGGGCATACTGAATTCCCCGGCGAAGAAGCAGACCGCCGGGACAACCAGCAGCACCGCCGTGACAGTCAGGATCAGCTTGCTTTGCAGGCGGTAAGCGTGCAGATGGAAGCGGTTGCGGGAAAAATCCTCCCAGGTGAGAAACCCAATTCCGCCCACGAAAATCAGCACCATGACGGTCAGGCACACCAACGGGTCGGCTGCGTACCCGGTAAGAGAGGAAAACGGCCCCTGCTCCCCCATCAGGTCAAAGCCCGCGTTGCAAAACGCGGAGACCGCATGAAACACGGCAAACCACAGCCCCTTGCCCAAATGATACTCCGGAACAAACCGCAGCGCCAGCAGCGCCGCGCCGATACCCTCCACCGCCAGCGTGGTTTTCACAATAAATCTGGTAAGACGAACGATACCGCCCACCTGGGGCGCGTCGATGGACTCCTGCATCATGAAACGCTGCCGCAGTCCGATCCGCCGCCCGGACAAAATGGCCGCCGCCACCGCCATGGTGACCACGCCCATGCCGCCGATCTGGATCAGCAGCAAAATCACCGCCTGGCCAAACGGGGCCCAATAGGTGAATGTGTCCCGCACCACCAGTCCCGTCACGCAGGTGGCGGAGGTGGCGGTGAACAGCGCATCCAGAAAGGGCGTGGCGCGCCCGCATCGGGCGGCAAAGGGCAGCATCAGCAAAACCGTTCCCAGCCCGATCAGCGCCAAAAAGCCCAGCAGGACCACCCGCGCCGGCGACACCTGTTTTTTGATTGTCTCCATTGCATCGCTCCCGTCTAAAACAAGGTGATCTGGCTGGTCTCCGCCATCCCGGCGAACGCCCCCAGTTTCTTCAGCTGTTCAATATGGGTCTTGGACAGTTTATTGCAGCACATGGAAAATTCCTCAATGGAAATAAAGGTCTTCCCCTTCCGCTTTTCCACCGTGTCGATGGCCACCGTCTCACCCAGTCCATGGACCGCGGTGAAGGGCGGCAGGAGGCCGTTTTCCGTCACCTTGAATTTTGTGGCCTCGGATTCGTAGATACTGATGGTATCGAAGTGGAAGCCCCGCAGGTAGAACTCATAGCATACCTCCAGCGTGGTCATCAGGTCCTGCTCCACCGCCGACGCATCCTTATTGTTTTCGATCTCCCGGATTTTCCGTTTCACCGCGTCTTTACCCGCGCAGCAATACTCCGCGTCGAAGGCCTTGGCCCGGACGGTAAAAAATGTGGCATAAAACGCCAGCGGCTCATGGACCTTGTACCATGCGATCCGGAACGCCATGGTGACGTAGGCCACGGCGTGGGCCTTGGGAAACAGGTAGCCGATCTTGGCCAGGGAGTCAATGTACCAGTCCGGCACGTCGTGTTCGTGCATGGCCTCTACCCAGCCGTCCTGGAACCCGCCCTTTTTCACCTTGCCTTTTCGGACGGCCTCCATGATCTTGAAGCTCATTTTGGCGTCCAGCCCTTTGGAAATCAGATACAGCATGATGTCATCACGGCAACCCACCGTCTCCAAAACGGAGGCGACGCCGCCCACGATCAGTTCCCGGGCGTTACCCATCCACACATCTGTGCCGTGGGAAAAACCGGACAGCCGCACCAGCGTGTTGAAATCCTTTGGCTGAGTATCCATCAGCATCCCCCGGGTAAAACGGGTGTTGAATTCCGGGATAGCCACGGCCCCGGTCTCCCCCACCACGTCGTCGTGCTCATAGCCCAGCACCTTGCTGGAGGTGAAGATGGACATGGTGTCCGGGTCGTCCAGCGGGATGGAATGGGGGTCCACGCCGGTCAGGTCCTCCATCATACGGACCATGGTGGGGTCATCATGTCCCAGCATATCCAGCTTCAGGAGATTTGCTTCCATGGAGTGGTATTCAAAGTGGGTGGTGATGATGTCGCTCTCGGAGTCGTCCGCCGGGTGCTGGACAGGGCAGAAATCCTCCATCTCCATGTCGTCCGGCACCACCACCAGTCCGCCGGGGTGCTGGCCGGTGGTGCGCCGCACGCCCACACAGCCCAGGGTCAGCCGGTTTTCTTCCGCCCGGCCCGCGGTCATACCGTTCTCCTCCAGATACTTCTTCACCATGCCGTAGGCGGTCTTCTCCGCCAGAGTTCCGATGGTGCCCGCCCGGAATACCTGGGTCTCGCCGAACATCTCGATGGCGTGGCGGTGGGCTTTGGCCTGGTACTCGCCGGAAAAATTCAGGTCGATATCGGGGACCTTTCCTCCGCCAAACCCCAGGAAAGTCTCAAAGGGGATATCGAATCCGTCTTTTACGTACTTCTCGCCGCACACAGGACACAGCTTGTCCGGCATGTCCGCGCCGCAGCCGTAAGAGCCGTCCTGAATGAACTCCACATTCTTGCACTTTGGGCAGCGGTAGTGGGGCGGCAGGGAGTTGACCTCCGTAATGCCGGACATATAGGCCACCAGAGATGAGCCCACGCTTCCCCGTGAGCCCACCAGATAACCGTTCTCCAAAGACCGCTGCACCAGCTTCTGGGCGGACATATAGACCACGTCGTACTTGCCCAAAATACTCCCCAGTTCCACGTTCAGCCGATCCACCACCAGCTGGGGCAGCTTCTCGCCATATAGCTCGTGGGCCTTTTCCCAAACCATGCGGTTCAAGTCCTCCTCGGAATTTTCAAGGCGCGGCGGATACAAGTCGGGCGGCAGCAGCTCAAAGCTCTCAACACTGTCCGCCACGGCCCGGGTGTTGGTCACCACCACCTCATACGCCTTTTCTTTCCCCAGATAGGAGAACTCCTTCAGCATTTCGTCGGTAGTTTTAAAATAGATGGGAAGACTCGCGTCTGCGTCCGGAAATTTTTTCGAAGCCAGCAGGATGTGGCGGTATACCTCGTCCTCCGGCTCCCGGAAGTGGACGTCACCGGTGGCGCAGACGGGCTTTCCAAGCTCCTCTCCAAGCCGTACGACGGTCCGGTTCAGTTCCCGCAGGTCCTCCTCCGACTGTACGTCGCCGTTGCGCAGCATGAACATGTTGTTGCACACGGGCTGGATTTCCAGATAGTCGTAATAAGACGCGATACGCTTTAGCTCGTCCCAGTCCTTGTGGTCCGCCACGGCCCGGAACAGCTCGCCCGCCTCGCAGGCCGCGCCCACGATGAGGCCCTCCCGGTACTGGTTTAAAAGCGTTTTTGGCACCGTGGGGACCCGCTTGAAATATTTGAGGTTGGACGCTGTGATGATTTTGTAGAGATTCTTCAGGCCTACCCGGTTTCTCGCCAGCAGGATAATGTGCTTGGGGAAGCGGTTGGACTTACTGCCCAGCGGCCGCAGCTTTTCCATCTCGGAGTTGACAGCCTGAAGGGTGGTGACGCCCCGGTCCTTCAGCATCTTAAAGAAGGGAATCAGCATATAGCCTACCGTCGCGCCGTCGTCGCTGGCCCGGTGGTGGTTGAACGCGGGCAGATCCAGCGCCTCCGCCACAATATCCAGCTTGTACTTATTCAGCTTCGGCAGCAGGTTCTGAGCCAAAATCAGTGAGTCCACATAGGTGGGATGAAACGGAAGGCCCGTTTTTTTGCACCCCTCCCGAATGAAGCTGATGTCAAACTCCGCGTTGTGGGCCGCCAGCGGGCGTCCATCCGCGAATTTCAAAAAGGCCGTCAGAGCATCCTTCAGTCTGGGTGCGCCTTTGAGCATCTCGTCGGTGATGCCCGTGAGGCCAATGATCTCCGGCGTCAGCCGCCGCTCCGGGTCCACAAAGGTCTGAAAGGTATCCGTGATCTCTCCGTTTTTCAACACCACCGCACCGATTTCCGTGATGGCCTCCTGCATGACCTTGAGGCCCGTGGTCTCGATGTCGAAGCAGACGAACTCGCCGTCCAGATCGCAGTCCTGCGTCCCGTGGACGGCCACCCGGTCGTCCAGATTGTTAATGAAGTAACCCTCCATCCCGTACAGAATCTTGATCTTATCCCCGGAGGCGTGCCATGCGTCCGGAAAGGACTGAGCTACGCCGTGATCCGTAATGGCAATGGCGGGGTGGCCCCAGCGGATGGCCTCCTTCACCACCTCCTGCGTATCGGTGAGAGCGTCCATGTTGCTCATGCGGGTGTGGAGATGCAGCTCCACCCGCTTCACCTCGGCGGTATCCTCCCGCTCCTTGTGGGCGACGGAGTTGATGACATAGGGGGCCATCTGAATGTCCTTGCCGTCCCAGGTGGGCTCCATCTTCCCCTGCACCGCCACCCATATGCCGGGCTTGAGTTTGCCATCCAGCTTACTCGCCTCGGCGGCGGTAAGATTTTTCTGGACCGTGACGGACCCGGTGTAATCAGTTATGTCGAAGCTCATGCGCCACAGCCCGGGACGGCGGGTCTCGTGGCAGTCGAAGGCAAAAATTTTGCCGGTGACTGTGGCTTTTCCGGTCTTGAGATCCAACGACCCCACCGAAACGGTTTTTCCGCTGAGCTTCTTTTCGCCGTAGATTACATCCTTCACCGCGCCGTCCCTCTTTTTTTCCGCCGCGCCCTGGGGTGCGTAACGCTCTGCCTCCCGCGTCGGTTCCGGCCTGCGGCAGACGGCCTTGATCTGTGCGTCGGAGAATCCGTACACCGCGCAAATTTCCCGGCCCAACTCCTTCAAGTCCCCCTGGCTCAGCTCCGTCCGGGTCTCCATCTGCAAATCAATGGTCCGCAGGGTCTTGTCGATGGCCGCGCCGGTGAGCATGGCCCCGTCCACCTTTACCCGCAGGGCCGGAGACGGAGTCACATCTGCAAACATATTGGAAAATGCGATTTTTGACATAGTTTTTTCAATCCTAACCCGCTTGTATTAGAGTTTCTCGATCTCCGCCATCAATGCGTCCACAAGCCGCTCCTGAGGAACCTTGTAAAGGATTTCGCCTTTTCGGAACAGCAATCCTTCCCCGTTGCCCCCCGCGATGCCGATATCGGCGGCGGCGGCCTCTCCGGGTCCGTTGACGGCACAGCCCATCACCGCCACCGTAATAGTTTTATGGCAGTCCGCAAGCCGCCGCTCCACTTCCTCCGCCATGGGAATCAGGTCGATCCGGGTCCGGCCGCAGGTAGGGCACGCAATCAGATTCACGCCGTCTTTGCGCAGTCCCGCGGCTTTCAGAATTTTCTTCGCCGCATAGATCTCCTCCACTGGGTCCGCCGTCAGCGTCACCCGGATGGTATCCCCGATACCCAGGCATAAAAGCCCCCCGATGCCCATGGCGGACTTCACAAGTCCCATGGACGGCGTTCCCGCCTCGGTGACACCCAGGTGGAGCGGATAATCCGTACGCTTGGAGAGCAGGCGGTAAGCCGCCATGGTCACCGGTACGTCGGAACACTTGACGGAGATACAGATATCGTCGAAATCGAATTGATTCAGCAGCGCCGCGTGGCCCAGGGCGCTTTCCACCAACGCCTCCGCCGTCACGCCGCCGTACTTTACCCGCAGGTTCTTTTCCAAAGAACCGCCGTTGACGCCGATGCGGATGGGAATGCGCTTGCGGCGGCAAATCTCCGCCACCGCCTTCACCTTCTCCTCCCCGCCGATGTTGCCGGGATTGATGCGGATGGCGTCGATGCCCCGCTCTGCGCATTCCAGCGCGTATTTATAATTAAAATGGATATCCGCAATCAATGGAATGGAAATCCGTTCCCTGATTTTGTCCACGGCCTCCGCCGCCGCCTGATTCGGAATGGCCACCCGGATAATCTCGCACCCGGCGGCCTCCAGTTTTTTAATTTGGTCCGCGGTGGCGGCCACGTCGTCCGTCTTTGTATTGCACATGGACTGAATGGAAACCGGCGCGCCGCCTCCCACGGGGACGGCGCCCACCAGTAATTGCTTTGTCATCGGCAAACCTCCCTCAATGAAACAGCTTCGACACGTCCTGAAGCGTCACCAGCAGCATGAACCCCAGCAGAACCACCAAACCCCCGAAATTGACGGCGGATTCGTACTTCTCTGGGATACGCTTTCTGAACAGAACCATGGTGACAGCATCCACCGTCAAAAATAGCACCCGCCCGCCGTCCAGCGCCGGAAGAGGCAGCAGGTTCATCACCGCCAGATTCACAGCGATCAGCGCCGTGAAATAAAGAATATTTTCCAAGGCGTCCAAGGCGCTTTCCGACTCCTGCCCCACCTGGGTGATGGTGGAGACGATGCCCACCGGGCCGTTGAGGTCCTTGATTCCCGCGTCGCCCCGCGCCAGCATCTGGAGACTGATACGCACAAGCCGCACAAAATCAACGGTATTATACCACGCGGTTTTCACTTTGCCGGACACCGTGGCGGGCTCCACCTCATTGACATAATAGAGTCCGTAACCCTGATAGGTCTTGCCGTCCTGAGACGTGCAGGTCTGATAGGGAATGCCGGTCACAGCCACCTTCTCCCCGTCCCGCAGTACCGTCAGTTCCAGCTTCTCAGCCGTCCCGCTCAACTGCATCAGCAGCGACACGTCGCTGCTGACATATACCCGTTCGCCGTTGATGGCCCAGAGGACATCGCCGGCGCAAAGCGTCTGGCCGTTGCCGGCGGTGAACTCCGGCGCAATGCCGGTAATGGTGGGAATATAGAACCCTCCCGCGCCGGAATAGAGGATCAGCAGGATCACAAATCCCGTCAGGAAGTTGGAAAAGGACCCCGCCACAAAGATGACAAGCTGCTTCCAGTACCCCTGGCGGTTAATCGCCCGGGGATTGTCGGAGTTCTCGTCCTCCCCCTCCATAGCGCAGTAGCCCCCTACGGGAAATGCGCGCAGAGAATATTGAGTCCCGCCCTTTTCCCGGCTGAACAGCGCGGGACCCATACCGATGGAAAACTCGTTGACCTGCACGCCGCAGGCTTTTGCGGCCAGAAAATGCCCCAGCTCGTGGAGTGCGATCAGCACGCCGAACATGAGAATTGCCGCGAGAATATAGACAATCGTCATAAATGCTCCTAACTAAAATATCTTAAATTCCGCGCCCTGAGGGAGGCAAAGCACGATCACACAGCGTAAAGCGCCGTTTTATCCAGCCCCGGCGTAACCGGACGGTCCGCCGCACCGCAGTCAGGCATCACTCCGGGAGAACAGCACGCCGGGCAGCGGCGTCTGCTTTCAGAATATCCGCAAGGGTTGGATGATATACCACCGGGACGGCCTCCCGCGCCTTTTTTACCAGCCGGGAAATATCATTAAAGCCAATCTTATCCTGCAAAAACAGGCCCACCGCCGCCTCGTTGGCTCCGCTGAGAACGGCACAGGCGGTTCCGCCCTCTTCCGCAGCGGCTTCCGCCAGCCCAAAGCAGGGGAATGCCTCCCGGTCCGGCGCGGCGAAGGTCAGCGGCGGACAGCTTAAAAGGTCCAACGGCTCCGCCCAATTCTCCCCCCGCCCGGGATACGTGAACGCGTATCGGATGGGGAGACGCATATCCGGCGTCCCCATCTGGGCCAGCACCGCCCCATCCCGGTACTCCACCATGGAGTGAACGATGCTCTGCCGGTGAATCAGCACATCCACCTGCGCGAGGGGCAGGCGATAGAGCCGCATGGCCTCAATAACCTCCAGTCCCTTATTCATGAGAGTGGCACAGTCCACCGTAATTTTAGGGCCCATTTTCCAGTTGGGATGCTGTAATGCGTCTTTCCTTGTCACGCCTTCCAGTTCCTCAAATTTTCTGCCGAGAAACGGACCGCCGGAGCAGGTCAGAAAGAGGCGTCTGATCTCCCCTCGGTCCTCGCATCCACGCAGGCACTGGAAGATGGCGGAGTGCTCCGAATCCACCGGAACGATCTCCGCCCCGTATCGGTCCGCCGCATCCATCACCAGTTCCCCGGCGCACACCAGCGTCTCCTTGTTGGCCAGCGCGATGCGTTTTCCCTGCTCGATGGCAGCCAGTGTGGGCCGAAGTCCCACCATGCCCACCACGGCGGTAACCACCGTGTCCGCATCCCCGATTGCCGCCGCCGCCAGCAATCCCTCCGGGCCGGAGGCAACCTTTACGTTCAGATCTTTGACACGTCCGCTGAATTCCTCTGCGGCCGCAGGGTCGTACAACGCCACAAGACGCGGCAGAAACTGCCGCGTCTGCCGCTCCAGTAAGTCCAGATTCCCTCCGCGGGCGGTCAGTGCCGCCACGGAGAGTCCCAATTGTTCCGCCACATCCAGCGTCTGCCGTCCAATGGAACCGGTGGAACCCAAAAGTGAAATCGTTTTTGTCATGACACCATCCTGTTTACCGTATTGCCTATGCTCTTTGGGTAGATGCGATTTAGATTAAAGTATGCTCAAAATAAGCCAAATGAACGGCGCGACAAACGTCACGCTGTCGAACCGGTCCAACACACCGCCGTGTCCCGGCAGAATCTTTCCGTAATCCTTGACGCCGAATTCCCGCTTGATGACGGAAAAGCTCAAATCACCGATCTGACTGACCACGCTGCCCGTAAGTCCGACCAAAACCACCTGTCCCCAGGTCAAAAACGGCAGGCCCAGCAGCCACAGCCCGAGTCCCTTTACCAGACAAAGCCCGAGTACGCCTCCAAGCAAACCGCCAACGACCCCCTCCACCGTCTTTTTGGGGCTGACGGGAGTCAGCTTGTGCTTTCCGAACAGGAGTCCCGCCAGCAGGGCAAAAGTGTCGCTGCCAAAGGAAACGCCCAGCGGCACAAATACAAGCAATTGTCCGTACTCCTCCAGCCGCAGCAGCAGCAGGCAGGAGAGCATCAGCGGAAACACCGCCCCGGAAAACAGAGCGGCAGTCACATCGGAGAAAACGATGCGGTTTTGCTCTGTATAGTCCAGAATCGCGCTCAGAAACAACAGCAGCACAAACGCCAGCACCAACGTAGCCGTCAGTGGAAGATTCGAAAGGACAGCCAGTCGCGTCTGCTGCGTCTTGTCCTCATAAATAATGGCGGGCGTAACCGCCGCCACCAGCACCGTCAGCCGCAGCAGCTTATCGCCGCCCTTGCCCGCCACCACGGCATGCATTAGCTCCCATGCACCCACGCCGCACAGGGCCATGGTCAGCAGCACAGCTGCCCCCGGCGGCGCAAAGCTCAAAATCAGGATCAACGCCGGGATACCGATCACGGCCACCATCACTCGTTTGAACATACGATCCGTCCTTATCTGTAAAGTATTTCTACTTCACGCCGCCAAACCGGCGGTCCCTCTTCTGATAGGCCGCCACGGCCCGGTTGATCTCTCCCTCGTCAAAGTCCGGCCAGAGGGTGTCCGTGCAGTAGAATTCCGAATAGGCACTCTGCCACAGCAGGAAATTGCTCAGCCGCAGTTCCCCGCTGGGGCGTATGATTAGCTCCGGATCCGGAATCCCCGCGCTGTCCAGATATCCGGAAAAACCGGCCTCGTCCAAGTCTTCCGGTTTCCGTATCCCCGCGGCGCAGTCGGCGGCAAAGCGCCGGGCAGCCCGCAAAATCTCATCCCGCCCGCCGTAGTTCAGGCAGATATTGGCCTGAAAATCCCGCCGATCAAGATGTTTGGTAATCCCGTCCGTCTCCCGGGCCAGAGCCCGAAGCTCCGGGGTAATGGGCGTCATGTCGCCGAAAAATTTCAGCCGGATGCTGTCTTTCTCCATAGAATCGATGGCCTCCAGCAGATATTTTTTCAAAAGCGCCATGATAGCACCCACTTCCGTCTCCGACCGCTTCCAGTTCTCCGTGGAGAAAGCGTACACCGTCAGGTATTGAACGCCCAGATTCTTGCAGTAGGTCGCAATTTTTCGAAAAGTCTCCGCCCCGGCCTTGTGTCCGGCGGTGCGGGGCAGGCCCCGCTTTGTCGCCCAGCGGCCGTTGCCGTCCATAATAATAGCAATATGGCGAGGCAGGCGGCTTTTGTCCACCTGCCCCGCCAGCTTGCCGGAAAGTTCGTTTGCCATCAGACCGCCATCAATTCCTTTTCCTTGGACGCCAGCATCTCATCCAGCTTCTTGCAGCTCTCGTCCGTCATTTTCTGAAGATCCTTCTCCGCCTGCTTCAGATCGTCCTCGGTAATGTCCGTGGCCTTCTCCGCTTTTTTGAATACCTCCACAGCATCCCGGCGGATATTGCGGATGGCCACCTTGCCGCTTTCGGTGTATTTATGAATCTGTTTCACCAACTCCTTGCGGCGCTCCTCCGTCAGCTGGGGAAAGCTCAGACGCAGGCTCTTTCCATCGTTCTGGGGGTTAATGCCCAGATCCGAGTTCTGGATCGCCCTTTCAATGGACTTCACCGCCGTGGTATCCCAGGGTTGGATCACCAGGGACCGGGGGTCCGGAGAGGCGATGGACGCAATTTGCTGAATGGGCGTGGGCGTCCCGTAGTAATCCACGGTAATGCGGTCCAGCACAGCGGCGTTGGCCCGGCCCGCCCGCACGGCGGCAAAATCCGCGGCCACGGATTCGATGCTCTTTTTCATCTTGTCCTCGTAGAGTTTGTAATCCTCTTTCTGCATGATGGTCACTCCTTTACAATCGTTCCAATTTTTTCCCCGCACACGGCGCGGATAATATTTTCAGGGTCCCTCAGTGCAAATAAAAGCACGGGAATATGGTTGTCCATAGACAGCGACGTAGCCGTGGAGTCCATCACCATCAGGTGCTGAGCCAGCACATCGTCATAGGTAATGGAGTCGTATTTTACTGCGGAGGGGTCCTTTACCGGGTCGGCGGAATACACGCCGTCCACATTCTTGGCAAGAAGGATCACGTCCGCACCAATTTCAGCCGCCCGCAAAACCGCGGCGGTATCCGTGGAGAAAAACGGGTTTCCGGTGCCGCAGCCGAAAATCACAACACGGCTCTTTTCCATATGACGGATGGCCTTAGAGCGGATGTAGGGTTCGGCAAAGGACCGCATCTCAACAGCGGTCTGCACCCGGACCTCCATGCCCTTTTGCTCCATCACATCAGCCACCGCCAGGCAGTTTAAAACCGTGGCCAGCATCCCCATATGGTCGGCCCGGGTGCGCTCCATCTTTCCGCCGCCGTCCTTGACGCCGCGCCAGAAGTTGCCGCCGCCCACCACGACGCCCACCTGAACGCCCATGGCAATGCACCGCCCGATAACATCGCAGACTCTGCCGATCACCTCAAAATCCAGACCGGTGTGCTTGTCTCCGGCCAGCGCCTCCCCGCTGATCTTCAGCAGGACGCGCTTGTATACAGGTTTTGCCATTTTGCAAACCTCCATCGTATTCATATGGTGTTATTCTACCAAATTTCACGGCCTTTGGAAAGGGGAAAACAAAGTTTTTTCAAGAAAAAGCCCGGAATAAAAAAATCGGCATGTTTCAAAACCGCTCTTCTGACAAACTTCAAACCATCCGCCGTTTGAATGGGCCTGTTGAAAAGAACAGCCTACCGTTCCAGCAGTACCTGCGTGGCAGACTGCACCGCCGCTGTGTCCGTCTATAGTTGCCTGCGAAGGTGAAACGCACAGTTTCCTGAGCGCCTCCATCCGGACACGCCGGAGTAAAAAAGCGCAGGGGGCTCAATGCCCCCTGTGCTTTTCCCTGTGTTTTTCCTCCCGCAGGGCAAACTGACGCTCTTTTTCTGCCTCCCGCTGCTCCCGGGAACGGGTCCTGCGCTCCCGCTTTCCCTGCTCTCGCTGGAGGTTCAGCGCCTGCTGGGCCTTGGTCCCGACGCGGCCCTCCTGACGGGTCTGCTTTTGGATTATCCTCTGCATCCGCTTGGGATTGACGTGACGCTCCTCCGGCTCCGCCGCCTCCACGGAAGGGCAGAACCGCAGCCGGTTCCAATTAGTGAGCAGGAAATTCAGGACCTCACGGTCCTTCGGCTCCGCGCCAAAAACGATCCGACTCACCTCATATTTTCCGCCCTCCTGCCGCTCATATAGACCGACCCAGAAAGGTTCCTCAAAGAAAACCGTCAGTTTTGACATGGACGCTGCCATATCCATTCCTCCTTTAAAATCTTCCGTGCAGGGAACGGACAACCAAAGGAGGCAGGTTACTGATACCCAAAAGGTACTCCCGGACTACCTACCGGGACGTGTTTTTATCCTTGCAGCGTATTCAATTTTCTATTTTCCACAGACCGCTTCCAACAGCGCGATCAGCTGCTCCCGGCCCGTGCCCTTTTCCGCGGAGAAAGGCACCAGCGGTTCGTCGTCCGCCATTTCCAGGGTCTGGCGGATGAGGGCCAGATTGGGTTCCACCTCCCGGGCCTTCAGCTTATCCAGCTTGTTGGCCGCCACGATCTCCGGACATCCGCTCTCCCGGAACCAGTTGTACATGGTGACGTCGTCGTCGGTGGGTTTGTGGCGGGCGTCCACGATCAGTACGCCCACGGTGAGGATATCGCCCTCGTCCTGAAAATACCGCTCCATCAGGCGCCCCCACCGCTCTTTTTCCGACCGGCTCACTTTTGCGTAGCCGTAACCCGGCAAGTCCACCAGCCACGCCCTGCCGTCCACCTTAAAATAGTTGATCTGGGTGGTCTTCCCCGGCGTCGCACCCACGTAGGCCAGATTCTTCCGGCCCACCAGACGGTTGATGACCGAGGACTTGCCCACGTTGGACCGGCCTGCAAAGGCCATCTGGGGCAGACCGTCCCGCAGGAAGTCCTTCGGGTCCGCCGCAGAACGGGCAAACTCCGCTTTTGTAAAATTCACTGGGCAATCACCTCCTTACTTCCGTTTGTTCTTGAATGCCCCGCCCCTGTCTAAACAAAGAGGCGGGCCAGACGCGCCCTCACTGCCGCAGCGCATCTCCGCCGTTTTCCCGCGCGGGGGCGAATGCCGCCACCGGCAACTGTTTCTGAGATTCGGGCACTTTTTCCGCTCGACTCTCCCTTTGGACCGCGGTCTGGCACAGAGCCCGGCTTAGCACCTCGTCCACATTGCTCACGGGGACGAATTTCAGCGCGGCGCGGACGATTTGGTCGATCTGCTCCAGATCCCGCACATTGTCCACCGGAATCAGAACCGTCCTGATCCCATTGCGTAACGCCGCCATGGTCTTCTCCTTCAGTCCGCCGATGGGCAGCACCCGGCCCCGCAGGGTAATCTCTCCCGTCATGGCCAGTCCAGCCCGAATCTTCCGTCCGGTGAGGGCCGAGCACAGCGCGGTGGCGACGGCGATACCCGCGGAGGGTCCATCCTTGGGAACGGCTCCCTCTGGGAAGTGGACGTGGATATCCTTGTTCTTGTAAAATTCCGGGTCGATCTCATAGGTTTCCACCCGGCTGCGAAGACAGCTCAGCGCCGCCTGGACGGATTCCTTCATCACGTCGCCCAGGTTGCCGGTCAACTCCAGCTTTCCGGTGCCGTCCATCACGTTGACCTCGACCTCCAGTATCTCGCCTCCGACCTCGGTCCACGCAAGGCCGTTGACCACGCCGACCTCCTCCCTCTCCGTGTGGAGTGCAGGAGAATAGGGGGACATATCCAGCAACTCGTGCAGGTCCTTTTCCGTTACGGTGACACGCTTCACGCCGGTGGTCAGCAGGCGGACGTCCGCCTTGCGGCATAGAGCCGCGATCCGCCGCTCCAAAACGCGAACACCGGACTCCCTTGTGTAATCCCGGATCAGCGCGCGGAAAGCCCCGTCATCCACCCGGAGCTGAGATTTTTTCAGCCCGTGCTCCTTCAGCTGCTTGGGAAGTAGGTGATTTTTGGCAATCTGCAGCTTTTCCTCGTCGGTATAGCTGCCCAACTCAATCACCTCCATCCGATCCAGCAAAGGCCGGGGGATGGTCTCGGTGGTGTTGGCAGTGGTGATAAACATGACCTTGCTCAAATCCACTGGAATTTCCATAAAGTGGTCCCGGAAGTCGTAGTTCTGTTCGCTGTCCAGAACCTCCAGCAGGGCCGAAGCCGGATCGCCCCGGTAATCGTTGCCCAGCTTGTCGATCTCGTCCAGCAACAGCAACGGGTTCATAGACTTGCTGCGGCTGATGGCCTCGATAATGCGGCCGGGCATGGAGCCTATGTAGGTCTTCCGATGGCCCCGGATATCCGCCTCGTCCCGGACGCCGCCCAAACTCAGCCGGGCCAACTTCCGGTTCAATGCCTTGGCAACACTGACGGCAATGGAAGTCTTGCCCACGCCGGGAGGACCCACCAGACAGAGGATCTGCCCCTTCCCCTCCGGGTTCATCTGCCGGACGGCAATGGTCTCCACAATCCGCTGCTTTACCTTGTCCAGACCGTAGTGGTCTTTATCCAAAATTCTTCTGGCTGTTTCCACGTTCAGCCGCTCCTTGGTTGTGGTATTCCAAGGCATTGCCAGGCACACGTCCAGATAGTTGCGTATAACCGCGCTCTCGGCGCTGGAGTAAGGCTGCTTCGCCAGCTTATCCACCTCTTTCATCAGGTGGGCTTCCGTATCCTCCGGCAGCTCCAATTGGAGGATGCGCATACGGTAATCCTCCAGCTCGTCGTCGCCGTCATCGTTCTCACCCAGTTCCCCCTGCATCACCCGAATCTGGGCGCGCAGGATCTGCTCTCTCTGGGACCGGGCCAGCTGGGAACGGACTTTGTCCTCCATCTCCCCCTCGAAGGCCAGCACGTTGTTTTCCCGCGCCAGAAATTCGTTCAGCTTCCGCAGACGGATGTAGGAGGACGGCTCCTCCAGAATGCTCTGCCGCTCTTCTGTCCGCAGCTGGATGTTCTGGGCCAGAAAATCCGCGAGATACCCGGGGTCCCGGCTGTCCAGCACCTGAGCTTTCACTCCGTCCGGTACGGCGGGCGCCCGTCCGGCATACTCCTCAAACAGCACGGTGGTCTGCCGCAGAAGAGCCTCTGTGCGAGCGCTGTGTAAAAATGCCTCGGAGTCCTTCTGCTCCGGAAGCGCCTCCACATTGGCCTGTAAAAATGGCTCAGACTGCCACAGGCGCTTCATACGCGCCCTGCGGCCGCCCTCCACCATCACGCGGACACTCCCCTCGGACACGCGAAGGACCTGAGAGATGTGGGACACGGTACCCACCCGGTACAGGTCCTTTTCCTCCGGTATCGCCGTTCCCAGCTCCTTCTGCGTCACCAGGAAAATCTCCTGATCCGTCTCCATGGCCCGGCTCAGTGCAGCAATGGAAATGGGCCGCTCCACGTCGAAGGTCAAATTCATATGGGGAAATACCGTCAGGCCCCGCAGGGCCAGAACAGGAATATTCCAGGTTGTCAGCTCCATAGTCGGGTTCCTTTCTTCTATTGAAAAAAGAGGGACGCAGCTCGCGTCCCTCCTCGTATGTCAGGCTTGCGGCTGCTCAGGATGCGGAGGCCGGCGTACTGCCTGATAACTCCGGCTTCTCGGTCTTGCCGTTGTTCAGCTTCACCGTATGGTTCACGCGCCGCTTGTCATAAATCAGCGCGGGCTTCTCCGTTCCCTCCACACATCCACGAGTAATGCTCACCTTTTCAATGGTGGGGTCGGAGGGCACGTCATACATGATCTGCGTCAACATGGACTCCATCACCGCCCGCAGGCCACGGGCGCCGATATTCCGCTCGATGGCCTTGTCGGCCACGGCCTCCAGCGCCTCCTGCTCAAAGACCAGCTCCACATTGTCATAGCCCAGAAGCTTCTGATACTGCTTTACCAGCGCGTTTTTAGGCTCTGTCAGGATCCGCACCAGATCGGCGCGGCTCAGAGCATTCAGCGTAGTGATCACAGGCAGACGGCCCACCAGCTCCGGAATCAGGCCATACTTCAAAATGTCATGGGGCTGGACATTGGCAAGGATACGGCTCAGATCCCGGTCCTTTTTCCCCTCGATCTTCGCACCAAAGCCGATGCTCTTCTGGTCCACGCGCTGCTCAATGATTTTGTCCAGTCCGTCGAAAGCGCCGCCGCAGATAAACAGAATGTTCTTGGTGTTGACCTGAATGAACTCCTGATGGGGGTGCTTGCGTCCGCCCTGAGGCGGAACATTGGCCACGGTCCCCTCCACGATTTTCAGCAGCGCCTGTTGCACGCCCTCACCGGAGACGTCCCGAGTGATGGAGACATTTTCGCTCTTACGGGCAATCTTGTCGATCTCATCCACGTAGATGATGCCCCGTTCGGCCCGCTCCACGTCGAAGTCGGCCGCCTGCAAAAGGCGCAGGAGAATATTCTCCACATCGTCGCCCACGTAGCCGGCCTCGGTCAGTGTAGTAGCGTCCGCGATGGCGAAAGGTACCTTCAGAATACGGGCCAGGGTCTGGGCAAACAGCGTCTTGCCGGAGCCGGTGGGACCCAGCATGAGGATGTTGCTCTTTTGCAGCTCCACGTCCTCATCGCCGCCATAGTAGATTCTCTTATAGTGGTTGTAGACCGCCACAGCGAGGGCAACTTTTGCCTCATCCTGTCCGATCACATACTGATCCAGAACACCCTTGATTTCCTGGGGCGTAGGCAGCTTATCCGGAATCTCCTCCAGGCCGGAGGCACCGGTATCCTCGAACCCGTCGTTCAGAATGCTCATGCACAGCTGGACGCACTCGTCGCAGATACGTACACCCGGCCCCTGAATCATCCGGTGGACCTGCTGTTCATGCTTACCGCAAAAGGAACAGCGAAGGCTTCTCTTGGCGTCGTCATTCATGGTATTACCTCAATCTGTCTTTCCTTTGTCTCTCTGAAAATAGAGCGATCAGTGATTCGTGATAATCTTATCGATCAGGCCGAAGTCCTTGGCCTCCTCGGCGGACATGAAGTTGTCCCGCTCGCAGGCGGCCGTAATTTCCTCGACAGACCTGCCTGTGTTGCCGGCCATAATATGGTTCATGCGTTTTTTGATAATCTCCAGGCGCTTGAGGTGGATGGCCATGTCGGTGATCTGGCCCTGAGTCCCGGCGGAGGGCTGATGGATCATGATCTCCGCATTGGGCAGGGCGATGCGCTTGCCCTTTGCGCCGGACGACAGCAGGAACGCGCCCATGGACGCGCACATACCCACGCACACGGTGGATACGTCGCACTTGACATACTGCATGGTGTCATAGATGGCCATGCCGTCGGTGACGGAGCCGCCGGGGCTGTTAATATACAGCTGGATTTCCTTGTCCGGGTCCTGCGCCTCCAGATACAGAAGCTGGGCCACAACGAGACTGGCGGTGGTGGCGTTGACCTCCTCCCCCAAAAAGACGATACGGTCGTTCAGCAGCCGGGAAAAAATATCATAGGACCGCTCACCACGGTTCGTTTGTTCCACTACGTAAGGCACTAAGCTCATTGGTAAAACCTCCAATTTCATACTGATTTACGGAGTTTCGGCAAAATGCGCCGAAGAAGTTCCGCCTAGAAACATTCTCCCATGATACCACAGGCACCATGAGAGAATGTGTCGAATCTGTAAAATGTAAGCGGCGCCCCGGATTATTCCTCTGCTTTCTTGGCAGTCTTCCTTGCCGCAGGCTTCTTCGCGGGCTTTTCCTCGTTGTCCTCCGCCTTGACGGTCTTCTTTACGGCGGCCTTCTTCGCGGTTTTTTCCTCGCCGTCCTCAGATTTGGCAGTCTTCTTGGCAGCGGTCTTCTTTGCGGACTTTTCCTCGCCGTCCTCCGCCTTATCGGACTTCTCATCCTCGCTACTCTCCACACTGGGCTCGGTGGCGGTGGCGCTGTCCCGCACAATTTCGATGGCCTTGCGGGTACTGAGCTGGTCCTTGATCTGCTCGGCAGGCAAATACTTCTTGACATTCTCCAGCTCGATGCTGTACTTCTCCGCCATGGTCTTGTACTCGCTCTCCACATCGTCGTCGGAGATTTCAATCTTCTCCTCCTTGATGATGGCGACCAGAGCCAGATCCAGGCGAACCTGCCGCAGGGCGGGTTCTTTGGCATCCTCCAGCAGTTTTGCCTCGTCAATGCCGGCCATCTTCAGATACTGGTCATAGGGAATGCCCTGCTGCTGAATCTGGTTTTTGAAGTTGTCAAGGAAACGATGAGCCTGAGCCTCTACCATGGCATCGGGCACTTCGGCGGTGATGTTCTCCGCCACCTGCTGCATCAGTTTGTCCTCAAACGCCTGCTGCGCGGCCTGCTCCCGCTCGTCGGTAATCTTCTTCGTAATGTCGGCCTTCAAATCTTCCAGCGTGTCAAACTCGCTGACGTCCTTGGCGAACTCATCGTCCATGGCGGGGACATCCTTCTCTTTGACCTCGTGGAGCTTCACCTTGAAGACCACATCCTTGCCGGCAAGCTCCGGCGTATAATCCGCCGGGAAGGTGATATTGATGTCCTTCTCATCGCCGGCTTTCATTCCGACTATCTGCTCTTCAAAGCCGGGGACAAAGCTGCCGGAACCTAGCTCCAGGCTGTGGTTCTCGCCCTTGCCGCCGTCAAAGGGCTTACCGCCCAGGAACCCCTCAAAATCAATAACGGCCACATCGCCGTTTTTCGCCTCCCGATCTGCGGATACCAGACGGGTATTGCGGTCGGCCAGTTCCTTCAGCCGTTGGTCCACGTCGGTGTCGGTGACCTTCACGGCGGCCTTAGGGGCCTTCAGACCCTTGTACTCACCCAGCTTCACCTCGGGGTATACGGGAACGTTTGCCTTGAAAGTGAAGCCCTCGCCGGTGATCTGGCCCTCCAGCTCCACCTGCGGATAGCCGACTACGTTCAGTTTCTTCTCGGCCACGGCGGCCTCATAGGCATCCGGCATGGCGATATTGACCGCTTCCTCGTAAAACACCTCTGCGCCGTACATCCCCTCAATAATCTTGCGGGGAGCCTTACCCGGGCGGAAGCCCGGCACGCTGATCTTCTTGCGCATCTTCTGATATGCCTTTACGGTGGCGGCCTCAAATTCCTCCGCGCTGACCTCTACGGTCAGAGCGACGGTACTTTTCTCCTGATTTTCACAGTTTTTCACGTTCATATTGTTTACTCCTCCGTTCATGACCGGTGCAGGCCGGTACATTTCCCTATGATATCAGATAAACATCGAAAAATCCACACTTTTTTCCGCTATTCGCAGATTTTTTTTGGAACGAACCTCAAATGGTCTGCGGAAATGAGGAAAAAAGCGGTTCCGTCCCGTTCCTCCTCGAAGCGGCGGCGGATCACCGGCCCATGAAGATGTCCATAAAAACACGCTTTCACACAGTACTTCTCCAGCAGCGCCAAAATCTCCGGACACTGGTAGCCCTGGTACAGCGGCGGATAGTGAAGAAAGCAGAAAATAGGCCTGTTCCCCGCCGCCCTCAGGGAGGTCTCCAGCCGCATGACCTCCCGGTTCAGCACCTTTGCGTCCGGAGCCTTCTGATTTTCCTCCAGAAACCATCCCCGGGTACCGCACAGGGCGTATTCCCCGTAAAAATGACAGTTGTTGTGGAGAAATTCAAAGGAGGTCAATCCCTTTTCCGCAAAAAAGCCGCTCATTTTATTGACGGTGGACCACCAGTAATCGTGGTTTCCCTTCACCAGCAGCTTTTTTGCGGGAAACTGATCCAAGAAGCGGAAATCCGCCTCCGCCTCCGCCATGTCGATTCCCCAAGAGGTGTCGCCGTCCAAAACCAGCGTATCATCCGCCGTCAGCACAGAGAGGGACTCGGCAATCCGGTTTATATAATTTTTCCATGCCTCGCCAAACACCTCCATGGACTTATCGGCTGTCAGGGACAGATGCAGGTCTCCAATTGCATAAAGGGCCATCCAAGCCCCCCTTTTCATTTTTTCGCAGCAGGACCGCCGGATACCGGCGGTCCCGTCCGCGTTTGGTTTTCCTGAATACCTGCCGAAAAAAGCGGCAGAGCGGCATTATTTGAGGAACGTCCGCACAACCTCCGGCATCTCTTCTTTCTTCCGGGAAAGATTGAACCGTCGCTCTTTTTCCCGCAGGGCCGCCAACCGCCAGGGAGCGGGCCGCCCGGTGACGTATTGGAGCTGGTCGATCAAGTCGACGCCCTTCCCCTTCGGCGTCTCGCCGATGGCTTTGAGCACACTGTCGCAGAACTTGAAGGGGGACGCGGTGGAGACGAACACGGTGGGCGTGGAGTCGCCGGTGGCGGCGCGATACTGCGCCATCACGTCCGCCGCCACGGCGGTGTGGGTGTCGATGAGATACCCGCAGTCCTTATAAGTGCGGGCAATGGCGGCGGCGGTGGCCTCCTCGCCGCTGGAGCCGGCCCAGAACAACTCCCTGATCTGCGCCAGAATGGCGTCGTCCACCCGATAGCTGCCACTCATGGCAAGCTGGTCCATGTAGTCCCTTACCTTTTCACCGTCCCGTCCGCCGAGATCGAACAGCAACCGCTCCAGATTGGAGGAGATCAGAATGTCCATGGAGGGACTCATGGTATTGTAAAACACCCGGTTGCGGTCATAGGTTCCGGTGGTCAGAAATTCCGTCAGCACGTCGTTTTTATTGGACGCACAGATCAGCCTGCCCACGGGCAGGCCCATCTTTTTTGCGTAGTACCCCGCCAGAATATCGCCGAAGTTGCCGGTGGGGACGCAGAAGTTGATCTTCTCCCCCATCTTCAGTTTTTCGTCTCGCACCAGATCACAGTAAGTGGAGATGTAATAAACCACCTGCGGCAGGATGCGTCCCCAGTTGATGGAGTTGGCGGAGGAGAAGAAATAGCCCCGCCTGTCCAGTTCGGTCCGGAGCGCTTCGTCGGAGAAAATGCGCTTCACGCCGCTCTGGGTATCGTCAAAATTTCCCACCACAGAGCAGACGCCCACGTTCTCTCCCCGCTGGGTAACCATCTGGGCCTCCTGCACGGCGGAGACGCCGTCCTTGGGATAGAACACCAGAATCTTCGTCTGTTCCACGTCGGCAAAACCCTCCATGGCGGCTTTGCCGGTATCACCGGAGGTGGCCGCCAGAATGCAGGCCGTCCGGGTCTCACCCGTCTTTTTCAGAGCGGCGGACAGCAGCTGGGGCAGCATCTGGAGCGCTAGATCCTTAAACGCGGAGGTGGGCCCGTGCCACAGCTCCAGACAGTGGGTGGCTTCATCCAGCGTCCGCACCGGGGCCACGGCGGATGTATCGAACCGGGCAGGGCCGTAGGCCTTCTCCGCGAAGGCCAGCAGTTCTTTGGCGCTGTAATCCGGCAGATACAATCCCATGATCACGGCGGCACGCTGCTGATAGGTCATGGGCAGCATGGCGTTTAAATCCATCTCGGAGAGTTTTGGAAACTCCGTGGGAGTCAGCAGACCGCCGTCCCGGCTCAGTCCCTGCTTCACGGCCTGAGCCGCGTCCAGAGACACCGCGGTATCCCGCGTGCTGTAATACTTCATATTCGTTCCTCCTGCTATTAAAAATGCCGTAGCTTTTCCGATTCCCAAGCGCCAAAAATAGTTCTCGCTTCGCCGGCCGCTCTCGCCTGCTGCGTAAAATTCAATTCAATTAAGGGAACTTTTCATTTCCCGGACTCTCACGTCCAAATTTGGATGCGTCCTCTTTCGGACGATACTCTTCCGTCCGGTCGAAACCGCCCCTCATCCTTATTCAAACGCATTTTCCAGATACTCCACCCTGAGCGCACCATTTTCGTCGTAGACCTCCGCCACATCGAACCGGGCTGGCTCGTCCAACTCCCTGACGCTCATGTACATCGCGGCGGCGGTTCGCAGCCGCGCCTGCTTGCGCCCATCCACAAACTCCCGCGGAAGTCCCGCGCAAAGATTGCTCCGCAGCTTGACCTCCACAAAGCAAAGCTGCCCTCCCGGGTCCCGGGCGATCAGGTCAATCTCCCCGAACCGGCAGCGCCACTGGCTGGCCAGCAGGCCATAGCCTCGCTCCCGCAGATATCCGGCCACCGCCGCCTCGCCACGGTTCCCGGCATTTCTGGTCGTCATGGCCGTTTAAGCTCCCATTTTTTCAGGAAGCTCCTCCGATGGGCCGGACAGGGTCCGTAGGCATCCAGCATTTCGTAATGCAGCTTTGTGCCGTACCCCTTGTGCTTTGCGAACTGATAGCGCGGGTACTCCCGATCCAAAACCTCCGTCATGAACCGGTCCCGGCTGACCTTCGCCAGAATTGACGCCGCCGCGATGGACGCGCTCTTTCCGTCTCCGCCGACCACGGTTTCATGGGGCGTCGTGATGGCGCAGCGGCTTCCACAGTCACGGTTCCCGTCAATCAGCGCAAAATCCGGCTTTTTCCGCAGGCCGTGGATGGCCAGCTGCATGGCTTTTATCCGGGCGCTGAGGATGTCGGTGCGGTCGATCTCCTCCGCCTCCACCCACGCCACGCAGTAGTCCCGGGCCTCCGCGCAGATGGTCTCAAACAGCGCCTCCCGCTTCCTGGCGCTCAGCTTTTTGGAGTCGTTCAACCCCTCAATCACAAGACCCCGGGGCAATATCACCGCTGCAGCGTACACCGGTCCCGCCAGAGGACCGGCCCCGGCCTCGTCCGCACCACACACCGCTTCGTGTCCGGTGGAAAAGCACCACTCCTCGATGCTCCAGGGATGCTCCATCTCAGGCATGGCAGGTCTCCTCCGGCGTCTCCAATGTAAAGCGGCCAAGCTTGCCGCCCCGGAACTCATCCAGCAGGATTTTGGCCATTCGCTCCGTGTCAATCTCGCCGCCCCGCATGACAAAGCCACGCTTTTGCCCCGCCTTTCGCAGCAGGTCGTAGCCGGAATCCCCCGGCTCCGGCTGGAATTTATACCGCTCCGCCAGCGCCGCCGGATACTGCCTTGCAAGATAGACCATCAGATTACAGGCAAGGCCCTCCAAATCGATCACTTCATCCCGAACCGCACCGGTGAAGGCCAGATTCAGTCCCACGCTCTGGTCCTCGAACTTCGGCCAAAGGATTCCCGGAGTATCCAGCAGGTCAAGCCCCTGGTCTACAGGGACCCATTGCTTCGCTCGGGTGACGCCGGGCCGGTCCTCGGTCCTGGCGGTCTTCCGCTTAGCCACCCGGTTGATGAAGGTGGACTTACCCACGTTGGGGATACCCAGAATCATCACCCGCATGGTGCGGCCTCCCTGCCCTTTTTCGGCGAATGCCCGCAGCTTGTCCGCAAGCAGAGTCCGCACGGCGGCGGGAAACCGGTCCACGCCGCTCCCGTCCTTCGCGCTGCATTCCAGCACCGCGTATCCCTTTTCCCGAAAGAAAGCGGCCCACCGCTTCGTCAGGTTGGGGTCCGCCTGATCCGCCCGGTTCAATACCACCAGCCGGGGCTTTCCCGCCGTCAGCTCGTCCACATCCGGATTCCGGCTGGAAACGGGAATCCGTGCGTCCAGCAGCTCGCACACCGCGTCCACGTTTTTCAGCTGGTCCGTAATCATCCGCCGGGTTTTGGTCATGTGACCTGGATACCATTGAATTTTAAGATCCTGTCCGTTTTCCACAGGCCGTTCTCCTTTCAAATGTCACCGGATGAAGCCGATGCGGGAATAGTCCCGTTTCCCGGTCTCCGAATCCGCGCCGGGATACAGCAGGAACACGGCCTTTCCAATGATGTAACCGGTATCCACGGTGCCCAACCGGATGTCCCGGCTGTCGTTGGAGTGGTTTCGGTTATCGCCCATGACGAAGACGGACCCCTCCGGCACCGTCAGGGGAAACTCCGTCCCATCCGACCGAAAGGTCAGCTCGTTGATGTATGGCTCGTTCAAAACCTTTCCGTCCACCTCAACGCTACCGTTGGTAAAATCGATATCCACCGTCTGCCCCTCCACGGCAATAACTCTTTTGACAATGGGTTCTTCAAGGAAGCTCTGCTTGCGCAGCACCACGATGTCTCCGGCCCTGTACTTTCCCGCCAGAACGCCTACGGTCACCGCCAGACGGTCACCGTCCTGAAGCGTTGGCACCATGGAGTGTCCATCCACTCCGATCAGCCGCACAACAAAGGTAAAGATCAGTACCACCGCCAGCACGGAGGACACCAGCGCCCGCACCCATTCATACAGACTCTGCCCCGCTGTTGACGCTTCGGCAGGCGCCTTTGCTAATTCTGTCTTGTTGTTCCTCATTTGATACCTCATCCGGCCGGCTCTGACAAAATCGTCCGCTGCTGAAACACCCGCGCGCCGGGGCCGGTCCCCCCTTTGAACACGGCGGCGGTTAATAAAATCGCTGGTTAAATCCCCGTGTACATTTTGGCTTGGAATTTCTAACCGGACTACGTCTTGAAATACGTCCGTTTTTCTGCAATTTCTTGCCTTGCCGGACAAAAAATCCGCCGCCAATCCGCACACGCCGATCTAATCAGCGCTTTCTCAACTTCATTAGTATAGCAAACTCAACGGGAAAGAACAAGTGCGGCAGCACATGATTTTTTCCGTAAGATCACGCTTGCTTCCGGCAGAGTCTCATTTTGAAATCCACCAAAACATCCCTCATCCCTCGAAGACGGCAAAAGCCATCCGGCATAATATGACGGGATGCGCGGCTGCGTACAAAAAAAGAGAGGCTTTCGCCTCTCTTTTCTGTGGATCAAAGCTTCTCCTTGACCTTGGCGCCCTTGCCCACGCGTTCGCGCAGATAATAGAGCTTCGCGCGGCGAATCTTGCCCCTGCGGACAATCTCCACCATGTCGATGGAGGGAGAGTGAACGGGGAACACCTTCTCCACGCCCACACCGTAAGAGATGTGGCGGACGGTAAAGGTTTCCTCAATGCCGCCGTGCTTCTTGGCAATGACGGTACCCTCGAAGATCTGGATGCGCTCGCGGGAGCCTTCCTTGACCTTCACGTGAACGCGAACGGTGTCGCCCACCTTCACCTGGGGCATCTCGTGCTCCAGCGTCTCCTTGTTCAATTCCTTAATGAGATCCATGGATTATCCTCCTAAATTATAGGTGTTCATGCCGCTTTTCAATGGCATATGGCGCAAATTTGCGTATGCACGGCAGAGGACCGCCCTTTGTAGCCTGAATAGAATACCATACCTTTCCCCCGATTGCAAGCATTTTTTACAGATTCCTCTAATGTAAGGGGGGATGTTTTGACAATCCCAAGTGTGCGATAATTTCAAGCGGTTGAGCTTCGATGGTATTGACATCTCAGCTATCTTGCGTTACAATATAGCCATTCTACATTGCAATGCATGATAGGTGGTGAAACAATGATTCCGTCGCAAATGCTGAAAGGAACGCTGGAGGGCTGTATTTTAAAAGTAATCGGCCAAAGGGAAACCTATGGGTATGAAATATCCGAAAATCTGCGGAAATATGGATTTTCGGATATTTCAGAGGGGACAATCTATCCGCTTTTACTGCGGCTGGAAAAAAACGGCCTGATTACCGCTCAGTATCGGGAATCACCGGTGGGACCCAAGCGGAAATATTTTTCCCTTGCGCAAACCGGAAAAGAAGAAGTGGACCGCTTTTATTCCAGCTGGCTGGAACTTGAAAGTGCTGTAAACAAACTGTTTCAAAACGGAGGAAATTAATATGAACAAAAAAGCAAAGGAATTGAACCGGATTAACAATTCTTTAGATAAGCAGATTAGCTCCGAAAACAAGGAGGCCTTCACCGATATGATCTGCTATCTGCGGGGGGCCAACATATCGGCGTACGATCAGGAGGTTGTGCGCCAGGATTTGACGGAAATGGTCCTTTCCGCGCAGCAAAGAGGGGAAACTATCTGTTCCGTAATCGGAGAGGACTATAAGGCTTTCTGTGACAATATAATCGCCAGCTTACCACCCGAAACCGCCAGACAAAAGGTGATCGATTTTTTTGATATCCTCTGCTGGGCTCTGTCCATTCTGGGCGCTATCAATATTGTGATGGCGGATGAAACCATTCACCTGATCCACGATCTTATTACCGGAAGGCCATTGGGCTTTCGTATTCCGATATCGCTTGGCAGCGTTATTTCCGCAGGATTTATTATTGTAGCGGCCATTGTCATTGTGGAGATCTTCATGAAAAAGTCGTTTGAGATTGGGAAGCGGAAACAGACCGACCGCCTGAACGCCGTTTTGATTAGCTCCGGATTCATGGTCGTCTTGTTACTCATTGCGTGGTTTGGGCGGGCAACACTCTTCACCGTTAACATTTTCATCGCCTGCGCTGCCGTGCTGGCGCTTTATATAATTCATAAAATACTGGCAAACGTATAATTGCATCAGACTTGCGTCTTCTCAGTCTGAGAAATATGTCTTATTGCGTACTTTCTACTTTTGCATTGTCCGGTCCGGCTCAAAAAGCGCATCCACGGTTGTACCAAGCATGTTTGCCAGGTTAAAGGCCAGCAGCAAGGTGGGATCATACTTGTCATTTTCAATCGCATTAATCGTTTGTCTCGTAACCCCCAACGTCACAGCCAAATCTTCCTGCCTAAACTTCTTTTCTTTCCGCAGTTCTCTTATACGATTCTTCATAATGCTCAGCGCCCAATTGTTAAAAACAGCATAAACCCAAACACAATAAGCGCCAATACGATGCCAGCAGACAATAGAATCTGCTTTTTCCCGCTGCTATCTCCAACCTTTGTCTTTTCAATGCCGGTTACAAAGAAGTAGGTCAGAAACTGTAGGATAAACAAAATAGAAGGAAGCGAAATCTCTTGGTTCAGCACATACTCGTATGCGCCCCAGATAAAAAGTGAAAATACCGTAAAGGCCCAGCTCCATTGAATTCCTTTTTGATTGATCCTCAATTCCATTTCATCCATCTTTCTCATAGTTAAACCTCCAAATGTCAAAAGTATTTTACATTCAGAGGATACCATACAGGCCGAAAAATGTCAATAGTTTTTTACATTTTATTGTGTCTGGCTTTTTGGCAGCGGGTTATTCCTCCACTGTGCTCTTTCTGTGCAAGCTCTCGTATTATGATAGCGTATAATATTTTCGCAATTGAAAAGGACAAAGGAAAAGACAAGGTTTGCAGGTCTCAGGTAGAATGAAGTTGCAAAGCAACATTCTGAAAGGAGACAACAAACCATGTCCGGGAAGATTATGCAGTTAAGAAACCCTATGTCCACATTGAGAAGTGGCAAAACCAGCCCTTCCATGGCGGTAAATATTCCTACGTCCACGTGGACGGCATCTACCTGCGCCATATATGCTCTAAGTGACTTCTAATCATGATTTTTTCTCATGGTTAGTGGAAGCACTTAGGGCATTCTACAAGTTTCAATTTAACCGGCCATGCAATAAAACGCCTGAGAAGACACTAAAACCGTGTAATCTCAGGCGCTTTAATCGTGCAGCCGGCCAGAACCATGGATTTTTCAGGCCAGTTTATCTGGCACAATCAGCCTCACTTCTCCGCCAGTAATTTGCTCAGCTCGGCCATGAAAGTGTCAATGTCCTTGAACTGGCGATAAACGGAGGCAAAACGGACGTAGGCCACCTGATCCAGGCCCCGGAGCTTTTCCATTACCAGCTCACCGATGTGCTCCGTGGTGATCTCCCGATCCATGCCGTTTTGCAGCTCCTGCTCCACCTCGTCAGCAATGCGCTCCAGCTCCGCCAGAGGCACTGGCCGCTTCTCACAGGCGCGGATCATGCCGCCCAGCACCTTACTCCGGTCGAAGCTCTGGCGGCTGCCGTCCTTTTTCACCACCACCATGGGTAAACTCTCTACCGTCTCATAGGTGGTAAACCGCTTGGCGCAGGACAGACACTCCCGCCTGCGGCGGATGCTGGCCCCGTCATCGGCGGGGCGGGAATCGACGACCTTGCTCTCAATGTACCCGCAATAGGGGCATTTCATCGGGTTTTCTCCTTCCTCCAAGTAGAGTCTTCCACATTTCCTGCCACCGCAGTCGGAAAAAGCGGCTTTCAGAACATATGCGGGAGTGTATTTTATATTTTAGTATATCATATCACAATCCGTTGTGGTATACATCCTTTATTTTTTTATGAAAATTATAAAATCAGGACTGACGAATTATCCCGCCTGCAATGGAATTTTCAGGGCATCAGCGGCATTTCTTTTGCGTCAAAAGCAAAGACGGCATATTTCGCGCCCTCAATCTGACAGATTTTTGCAAAACAAAACAACGGCGTCATGGGAAACGGCCTCGCCGGGTCATAGGGGATTGCCACCAGCCGCCGCTCTCCCCTCTTCCGGGATAAAACGCCGGGAAGCCCTTGCAGCATATGGGAGAAAAACGGCGTGGACAGCAGACGCTCCGGCGCGGAGACAAGCTCCCACGCCTGTTCGCCGTTTCGCCGCGCCTCGCAGCGGAGGAATTTGCCGAGATTTGCCGTCTCCCGATGGCTCAATCTGCGGCGGATTGTGTACGCACCGCCCTCCGGCGCCAGAACACCCAGAAGCGCTTCAGACCGCTCTCCCACCAGGTAGGCCCGCAAGAGCGCCGGGCCGGGACTGCGGCACACCGCGCGGTAGTCGGCGTACATGCCGGAATCAGTCACGGTCAGTTCCCCGGAGGCTCTGCCATCCAGATACAGCGGATACTTGTCCATGGAGTTTTCATCTCCCCTCGGGCGGCGCGGAGCTATTCGCTGGGAAACATCCCGCACGAGCACACGCCGCGGGGCGCAATAAAGGCGCCGCCTGCGCTATCCTATGCGCCGACGGCACCCTTTTATGTATGTCATATTCGCCGCGCTCTCTTAGCCTGTCAGCTGAGAGAGTAAGTCCCCCGGACCAGCAGTTTTACACCGTCTCCGGCGGCCTTGACCGTCCGCCCGTCCATGGTGGACATATACAGGTGGTTCTTCACCAGCGCACCGCCGTTGTCAACGGAACCGGCGGAGGTCTCGTCGATCAGCCCCGGAGAAGACGCCGCGCCGCAGGTCGCCGTCCCCGCTCTGAGCATCGCCTCGCCGCCCACGGCAAGGTTCAGACTCTGCCCCTTGCTCAGGTCCACAACGGTGAAATTCGCCCCGGAGGAACCGGAGGCCGTACCCTGTACCTGGGCCAGAATCTTGGGCAGGAACGTTTCGTTCAGGTAGCTCAGTGTCACCAGCGGGTCCCCCTGGGACCCGGCCTCGGCTGCGGCGGAAAAGGTCACCAGCGCCGCCATGGAGGCCAGCATCAGCGCCAGCGCCCGCAGGTACCACCTGTTTTTCTTTGGTTTCATGGGTCCTCCTCACCGCAGGCGGCGCCTGGGAAAAGGATACAGCTTATGTATTCTTTTCCCCGGTTCTGCCGCCTGTTGAAATCAAAATCCCTGCTCAGACCAATTGGTCATGCTGCAGACCAAAACTCACCGCGATGGCCGTGTCGATTTTCTCCATCACCTGCTCATCCACATGACCCATGTGTTCTCTCAGCCGTCGTTTATCCAGTGTCCGCACCTGCTCCAGCAGGACTACGGAATCCTTGGAAAGTCCGCGGCTGTCTGCCACGGGCAGATCAATATGGGTGGGCAGCCGGGCCTTCCCTGTCTGGGAGGTAATCGCTGCCGCGATGACGGTGGGACTGTATCGATTGCCGGTGTCGTTCTGAATAATCAGCACAGGCCGGACGCCGCCCTGCTCGCTTCCCACCACGGGGCTAAGGTCAGCGTAATAAATGTCGCCGCGTTTCACAACACTCGTATCCACAAAGTTCACACTCCGCCGAAAATAGTACCCGCCGCTGAAACCACCGTTTCAACGGGGCCACTATCATTCTCCCACGCAGCCGGAAAATTTATACGCCGTTTTTCCGGTACAACCGGCCCCGGTTCATTCTATGCGCCGGTGCGGGTGATCGTGTGCTTTGAGGATGGGATGAGCTTTAAAGCAAGAGCTGTAAATTGCGGTCCACAACCTTGCCGTTTTCCATGTAAATGCGGGGAACGCGCTTGGCCACATCGCAGGTCAGCTCGTAAGTAATGGTGCCGGCCATCTCCGCCATCTTTTCAATGGGGTTGTGCGGTCCAAAGACCTCCACCTCATCTCCGGTCTTCACATCCGGCAATTCGGTCAGGTCCACCATGCACATGTCCATGCAGATGCGGCCGCAGATCTTCGCGGGACCGTCACGCGTCAGCATTTCCCACTTGTTGGAAAGGCAGCGCTGGAATCCGTCGGCATAGCCGATGGGCAGAACGCCGATGCGCCGCTCCTTTTCGGTAAAATACGTCCGGCCATAGCTGACGGAGGTATCCGGTGCATAAGTCTTGATGGGACCCACGGTGGTCTTCAGCGTCATAACCGGCTTCAGACCAAAATCGCGGCTCATGGGCTCCGTGCCGAACAGGACCACGCCGGGGCGGCACATATCCCACGCGAACTCGGGGTGATACACCACCGCGCCGGAGTTGCAGCAGTGGTGAATACGGAACTTGATACCCGCCTTGCTCTCCACCTCGTTCACCATATGGACGAAGCGGTCGTGCTGCACTTTGGTGAATTCCTGACTGGCTGCCTTTTCCGGTTCATCGGACACGCAGAAGTGCATGAAGACGCCCTCCCAGTCAAGGTTCGGCAGCTTCACAGCCTCCAGGATCTCCTCAAGGCTCCTGTCGAAGTGGGCCTCGTCACACTGGAAACCAAGACGGCCCATGCCGGTATCCAGCTTCAGATGTGCCGTCAGCGTCTTGCCGCAGGCGGCGGCTTCCCTGGAATAGGCCTTCGCCATTTCAAGAGAGGGGACGTCCTGTGCCACGCGGTTGTCGATGAGCGCCTCCGTCATGTCGGCGGGGGTGTAGCCCAGCATCAGGATCGGCAGCCCGATGCCGTTGTGGCGCAGCTCCTGCGCCTCCTCCAGATTGGAGATGGCCAGATAGTCCGCTCCCAGACTCTCCAACTTCTTCGCCACCCGGACGGCTCCGTGTCCGTAGGCGTCCGCTTTGACCACGCCCAGATACTTCGCATTCGAACCCATCTGCTCCCGCAACTTCCGATAGTTGTACGCCAGCGCATCAAGATCGATTTCCGCCCAAGTCCTCCTCAGGAATTTTTCCATACGCTCACCTTCCAAATTTCATTTGTCGGGGGTCATCCAGCAGCGGCCCCGCTGTCATCCTTGAGTATAGCACCGAATTGGAAATCCGTAAACTCCGCCTGCAAAATTATTTTTCCATCCACGGCAATCTCTCCCCGGACGGGAGTATGATCGTCCTTTTTCAGCCAAAGCGTGGAGACGACTCTGCCTCCGTCCGCCCCGGTCTGCTCCAGACTCACGCGCTGGCAGGGGACGTCTCCCCAGTCCTCTCCGTTTTCCTCCAGCAGCCAGCCATCCCGCAAAGCGTTCATCAGCCAGGGAAGGCACGACGCCGGGCTCAGCTCTTCGCCGCTCAACGGCCCCGCGGGGAGGCAGTCGTCCTCATAGGTCAGCGTCAGTTCGTCGCCGCTGAGAACGGCCTTCACCCCCGCCGCCGTCTCCGGCGCCAGGACCTCCACGGTGGACTCCTCCGGCGCATAGTCGCACCGCAGGGTAAACTCGCTCACCTCGTCGCTGTAAAATGCGGAGATCTCCGCCGTCATGGAGCAGCTATCCATCTCCTGATAGGGCGCCCGCGCGGCCCCGGCCGCGTCCGTGTCCCCCGCGCCGCCGCACGCGCACAGCAGCAGGCAGAGGGTCATCATCGGTACACAAGCCCACGGTTTGTGCACCTCAATCTACCTCCTTAATTTTCGATCAGAACCGTCTGGAACGCGCTGGGAACGGCCTCTGCCACATCCTGAGGCGTCATGCCGTACTCCGTCAGCCACTCGGCGCACAAATCTCCGGCGAGGCCGTGGAGATACGCGCCGCAGGCCGCCGCCCGAACCGCTGTGGCTCCCTGCGCCAGCAGGGCGGCGATCATGCCGGTGAGCACGTCTCCGCTGCCGCCCTTTGCAAGGCCGGAATTGCCCGTTGGGTTTTCCAGCACGGTGCCCTGAGGCGTGGCGGTCAGTGTCCGGTGCCCCTTGCGCACCAGAACGCAGCCATGGGCCCCGGCAAAGCTCCGGGACGACTCCGCCCGGTCTGCCGAGGTATCTCCGCCCAGACGGGCAAACTCCCCGTCGTGGGGCGTCAGAATGGTGACGCGGCCCCGCCGCGCGTCCAGACTATCCATATGCCCCGCCAGAGCGTTTATGCCGTCGGCGTCCAGCACCACCGGCTTTTCCGTCTCCAAAAGGCCCAGCACCAGCTTCTGCACCTCCGGCGAGCGGCCAAGGCCGGGGCCCAGAGCCAGCACGTCACACTCCTCCAGCTTTTCCCGCAGGGGCTTCAGCGCCCTGTCGCAGAGCATCCCATTTTTATCCGGCGCAGGGAACGGCATGGCGCAGGCGCATTTGGCCGCTTCCACCGGCCAGATTGCCGCCGGCACGCCCAGAAACACCAGCCCGCACCCAGACCGCACCGCCCCCTGAGCCGCCAGATACGGCGCGCCGGTGTATCCCACCGCGCCGCCCACGATCAGCACCTTGCCGAAGTCGCCCTTGTGGCCGTCCTCTCGCCGGGGCGGCAGCGCCTCCCGAACAAATTCCATGGTGACCTCCTGCGTATTCATAACTGCCTTCCTTTCCGCGGCCGAAACGCCCGCCGTCCGTCCTAAGACCCATCCGTCCGCAGAGCGGACGGACGCGCGCAAAACAGCTTCCACATCAGTTTTATTATAGGGCGCCGCCGCCGGATTGCAAGCGCTTTGTGGAAACGTAAAACTTTTTGCGTCCGGCCCCAAAATATTTGCAACTTTTTTACTTCCCCAAGCGTCTTTAAAAAAATGGCAGTATTTTCCGAAACCCAAACATGACGGGAGGCTCTTTTCATGAAACGTGCTTTAGCGCTTCTGTCCGCCGCCGCGCTGACCCTCTCTCTTACCACCTGTAGCAAAAGCGGCTCCTCCGGTTCCTCTATTTCCGGAGAGGCCGTGGTATCCTCCGCTCCTCCTGAGCTTACGGAGGCAGACGTGCTGGCGGCCTATGATCGGGCGGCGGAGGTCTACGACTGGTTCGACCTGTACTCCCTTCCCGCCTCCGGAGCACTGGTGACGGAGGACGGACAGCCCTATGACTCCAGTCGGGACGGCATTTCCTATCAGGCGGTGGATTACGATGGACTGAACTCATACGCCGATCTGGATATCCGCGTGCGGAGCTGCTTTTCGCCGGAGTTGGCGGACGAGATCATGGGAGACAGCATCAACTACCGCGACATCGGCGGAAAGCTCTATACCGCCTCCGGCGCCCGGGGCAGCAATCTCTACCTGCTGGACAAGACCGTAGCAGCGGAACAGGTGGATGAGAACCGCTGGACGGTGACCCTGACATTTTTCGCCGACAGCTATGAGCTGGATCCCTCCGACGCCGTCATCGGCTATTCCCAAAAAACGCTGGATTATGTGAAGACAACGGACGGCTGGCGGTTTTCTGCCTTCTGCCCCTCCGACGCGCTAGACGAGACGGCGGACACGGTATTCCGATTCTCCTATGACGCAGACGATTTTTCAAAGGAAGAGGGGGACATAGAAGACTGGTCCGACCTTCAGCTGGCCTGTTGGCTCCTTCATGCCGACGGCGCTTTTTCTGAGGGACCCAGCGACACCCTCTCCCGCCGATTTTTATACGACCCGGGCAGCTGGTTCGCCGAATTGTCCGTCTTTCCGGATAGCCCGTGGAAACATGCGGATGATGTGATGAAAGCCCCTGCGTGGGACACCTATACCTGGTTTACGCCGGAGGACCAAGCCAAATTGGATACGATTCTGGACGCCTACCAGCCGAAAAACGACGCGGAACAGGCGCTTCTGGACGGGCTGAAAACCGCTTGGATGCAGACGAACCAGCTGCATCAGGACGAGGCCAACTCAACTTTCTGTCTGGTGGCGAATGATCAATGCCTCACTCTGGGAAAAAAGGGCGGCGACTATCCCTGGCTTTACACCGGATTTCCGGAAACCCCCACATTTGTGGGAAAAGGCGACAACGGAGAGATATGCTATACGTTCTCCTACGGGGGCGTGGATGTAGATTATTACACCTATTCCGACACAGGCGGCAAATCAAATTTCGTGAGCCGCATGGAAACCTCCTCCCCCGCCGTGAAAACCTGGTGGGGCGTGTCCGTGGGCGATGGTCAGGACGCGGTTCTGTCCGCCTATCCGGAGGCGGCGTATACCGAGAATATTCTCGTGGAAGATGGCGATGGCGCGTGGGTCTGGCCCGGCGACGGCGAAATGCTGGGGAGTCATATCACATTTTACATGAAGGGCGATACCGTATCCAAAATACTGATGGAAAATCTCTCGGATTGATAAAATCCCCCGCTTGGCGAAAAATACGCAAAGCGGGGGATTTTTTCTCTTGCATTTCCACATTTTCTGTGCTATAAGTGGTAATTGACAACAGTGTTGAACGGGAAAATAGCGAGTTTCCGCCGCCAAGAGAGGGCTGGTCACCGGCTGCAAGCCGGCCCGCGGCGCGTCGTTTGGTTCGCCCGGGAGCCGCCATGGAGACATGGCCGGAGGCCCACCGTTACAGGGGTACAAGTGCGCGCGGCGTTCCGCGTGAATTTGGGTGGTACCGCGGAAGATAAGCCTTTCGTCCCAATTTATTGGGATGAGGGGCTTTTTTATGCGGAAAAGAGATGTCTCATGGAACCCCCATCCAAAAACCGAAAGCTTTGTTCCTGCGGCGGAACGATGGTCAGCCGGGGATTTCACCGTCTGGCCATGGATGTTCCTCTCTTCCGCCCTGCGGGAGACGTGTCGGAGTACGGCGAAGATGTGGAGCTGTTCGTGTGTGAGGCCTGCCGGAAAATCGAATTCCATTCTCTTCTGGACGTTGCTAAAGCAAAAAGCGAGCTGCCTCCTCTGGAGCGCTATAAACAGCTTTACACCTATTTTTCCGAAAATAAGCTGAGAAAGATCGTACAGTCCGAAAACTATCAGGATGAGGCAAGGCGTGCCGCGCAGATCCTGCTGAATGAAACGTTCAAATAATCATCAATAAAGGAGCATCGACTATGAAGGAACAACTGGAAGCGATCCGCAAAAGCGCGCTGGAGTCCGTGGCCGGTACGAAGGCCGCCTCGGAACTGGAAGCTCTGCGGGTGAAGTATCTGGGCAAAAAAGGCGAATTGACCGGCCTTCTCAAGCAGATGGGCGGTCTTTCCGCCGAGATGCGCCCCATTATGGGCCAGATGGCAAATGAGGTTCGCGCCAGCCTGGAGGACGCCATTGAAACGCAGTCCGCCATCTTGGAACGCAGGGTCATGGAAATCCGGCTGGAGAAAGAGGCCCTGGATGTGACCATCCCCGGCAAAAAGCTGCGCATAGGCCATAAGCACCCCATGTACAGCGTGCTGGACGAAATCAAGGATATCTTCATCGGCATGGGCTTTGAAATTCTGGACGGGCCGGAGGTGGAACTGGCGGATTACAACTTTACCAAGCTGAATACGCCCGACGACCATCCCGCCCGGGAGTGGTCGGACACCTTCTATCTGACGGAGGATTCCAACGTCCTGCTGCGGACGCAGACCTCCAATATGCAGATCCGCGCTATGGAAACCCGGGATCTGCCCATCCGGGTCATGTCCCCCGGCCGGGTATACCGCAAGGACGAGGTAGATGCCACGCACTCCCCCATGTTCCACCAGATCGAGGGCATCGTGGTGGATAAGGGTATCACCATGGGCGATTTGAAGGGGACTCTGAACGCCGTCATCCGCAAAATCTACGGCGAACACACCGTCACCCGGTTTCGCCCCCACCACTTCCCGTTCACGGAGCCCAGCTGCGAAATGGACATTCAGTGCCACAAGTGCGGCGGCGTGGGCTGCCCCACCTGCAAGGGCGAGGGCTGGATCGAGGTGCTGGGCGCGGGCATGGTCCATCCCAAGGTGCTGAGAACCTGCGGCATCGACCCTGAGGTCTACTCCGGTTTTGCCTTCGGCATGGGTCTGGAGCGGCTGGCGCTGGGCCAGTACAAAATCAGCGACATGCGGCTGATCTTTGAAAACGACGTGCGGTTCCTGGAACAATTTTAAGAAGGGAGAGCGAAAACATGTTACTGTCCAGAAAATGGCTGAATGAATTTGTGGAAGTGGATGCTTCCGACCGGGACTTCGCGGAGGCGATGACGCTCTCCGGGTCCAAGCAGGAGGTCACCACCGACCTTGGCGCCGGCATGAAAAACGTGGTAGTGGGTAAAATCGTGGAAATGAAAAAGCACCCGGACTCCGATCATATGTGGGTCTGCCAGCTGGATATGGGCAAGTCCGCGCCCACGCAGATTGTCACCGGCGCGTGGAACATCCACGTGGGCGACCTTGTCCCCGTGGCAAAGCACAACTCCCTGCTCCCCGGCCGCGTCAAGATCGAACGGGGCCTGCTCCGGGGTGTCGAGTCCGACGGGATGCTCTGCTCCTTGAAGGAACTGGGTCTGACCGCCGAGCATGACTATCCCTACGCCGTCATTCAGGCCGCCGCCATCCTTGGCGATTATACGCCGCTGAAGGGTCAATCTCCCTCTATCCCTGCGAACATCCAGCCGGGCGGCAAAATTTTCGGCAAGGTCATTGCTGCGGAAGTCTCGACTGTCGCAACCGACGGGTACGCCTGCAACGTAAAGTTGAATACTGGCAGCGGCTTCGCGGAGATTTTTGAATCTCCCTTCCAGAATCTCCACGAGGGGGATCTGGTGGCCTACGATCCCGAGCACGGTATCTTGTCTCTCGCAGATCTCCATGCTCAGCAGTCGGAATTTCCCCACTGCATTTCGGATGGCATCTGGGTCATCCTCGATACCTGCAAGCCCGGCGACGATGTGGCAAAACTGATCGGCTATGACGATCACGTTGTGGAGTTCGAAATCACGCCCAACCGGCCGGACTGCCTCAGCGTCATCGGCCTCGCCCGGGAGGCCGCCGCCACCTTCCGCAAGTCCCTCAAGCTCCACACCCCGGAAATCCGGGGCTGCGGCGGCAGTATCGCGGAGCTGGTAGACATCGAGATCGAGGACCCTGAGCTTTGCCCCCGGTACACCGCCCGAATGGTGAAAAACGTAAAAATCAAACCGTCCCCCGCCTGGATGCGGGAGCGGCTGCGCAACTCCGGCGTCCGCCCCATCAACAACATCGTGGACATTACCAACTATGTCATGCTGGAATACGGCCAGCCGATGCACGCCTTTGACTTCTCCTGTGTGGAGGGCGGAAAAATCATCGTCCGAACCGCCCGCGAGGGCGAGACCATCCAGACTCTGGATGGAAACCAGCGGAAGCTGACGACCAGTATGCTGTGCATCTGCGACGAGCGCAAGCCCGTGTGCGTCGCCGGCGTCATGGGCGGCGCCAACAGCGAGATCGTGGGCGACACCGCCCAGGTCCTGTTTGAATCCGCCAACTTCAACGGCGCGTCCGTTCGCCGCACCGCTCTGGCGCTGAACATGCGCTCCGAGGCCTCCTCCCGCTATGAAAAGGGTCTGGACCCCATGAACACCATGAAGGCCGTCCAGCGGGCCTGCGAACTGGTGGAACTGCTGGGCGCCGGCGAGGTGGTGGACGGCGTGATGGACGTCATTGCCAAAGACGCCGCGCCTGCCACCGTAAAGCTGGAACCGGAGCGGATCAATGCCCTGCTTGGCACAGACGTGCCCGAAGCCGAAATGCGCACCATTCTGGAAAAGCTGGACTTTCGGCTGGACGGCGACGTCATCACCGTCCCCTCCTGGCGAAGCGACGTAGAGGGCATGGCCGACATCGCTGAGGAGGTTGCCCGGTTCCACGGTTATAACAACATCCCCATCACCCTGATGGGCGGCGCGTCCGCTCAGGGCGGTTATACCCCCATTCAGCAGGCGGAGCGCACTGCGGGCGCGCTGTGCCGGTCTCTTGGGTACGACGAGATCATCACCTACTCATTCATCAGTCCCACCTATTACGACAAGATCAATCTTCCCGCCGACTCGCCCCTGCGCAACTCCCTGAAAATTCTGAATCCTCTGGGCGAAGACACCTCTATCATGCGCACCACAACCCTCCCCTCCATGCTGGAGATCCTCACACGGAACTACAATTTCCGCAACAAGTCCGCCTATCTCTACGAGCTGGGCCGCACCTATTTTGCCAAGGAAACCGGGCCTGACGCCTCCGGAGTTGCCGAGGAGCCGAAAGTACTGTCTCTGGGGGCCTACGGTCCCGATGTGGACTTTTTCTCCCTGAAGGGCGCGGTGGAGACGATTCTGGAGGGCCTGCGCATCGACGGTGCAGTCTTTGAAGCCGTCACCGGAAATCCGTCCTATCACCCCGGCCGCTGCGCGAGAGTTCTTCTGGGGGAAAAAGAGTTGGGCGTCTTTGGCCAGATCCACCCCGACGTCGCCGTGAACTACGGCGTGGACTGCGAGCTGTACGCCGCCGAGCTGAGCTTTGACGCGCTCTTCGCCGCCATGGGGCCGCTGCCCATTTATCATGCCCTTCCCAAGTTCCCCGCCGTAGCGCGTGACATCGCCGTGGTGTGCGACAAATCCGTCACCGTGGGCGCGCTGGAAGCCTGTATCCGCCGGGGGGCAAAAGGTCTTTTGAAAGAGGTCTCCCTGTTCGATATCTATACCGGTGCCGGAATAGCGCTGGGCCGGAAGAGTGTGGCGTTCAACCTGACGCTTCGGGCGGACGACCGCAGTCTCACCGCCGCCGAGGCGGACGAGGATGTATCCAGCATTCTGTCCCTGCTGAAAAGCGAACTGGGCGCGGTACTGCGTTGAACCCTCTTTGCCCAACTTTTGTCAAAGTTTTTCTCTTGACTCTTTACAGGCCAGTAAAAATCGAGTATAATAGAGTTTGCTTAAAAGGAAAGGTGGTGTCTGCATGGACGACTTTACAAGAAAGTTCAACATTGCGATGGAAAAGGATGAGGAAATCCATCAGGTTTTGTCTACAGTCTATCAGGCATTGGAGGAAAAAGGTTATAACCCCATCAATCAGATTGTGGGCTATATTCTATCTGAAGACCCCACCTATATCACCAATCACAATAACGCCCGGACATTGATTCGCAAAGTTGACCGGGATGAACTGTTGCAGGTTCTGGTCCGGAAATATCTGGGGCAGTAAGAGTCGCTCAAACGACAGGAAAAAGCATTCCCGAAAAGCTCTGCTTTCCGGGAATGCTTTTTTTCATGTGCTCGCTATTTCTTATTCTTATCCCTGTCGCACAATTCCTGCGCTCTTTGAAGGAACCGCTCCATAATGGCCCTCGCCCCCGCTATATTGCCGTCGTCCAGCATCTCCATGGCATCCGCCAGCGGGCCGCACAGTGTGCAAAAATCTAATTCGTCATCCGTCATAAAACCATCTTCTTCCACATAGCCAGTTATTTATCAGAATACCTCAATTTCTGTGTCGAAGTCATGAGATTTCCGCCGCCGCGCATTTTTTCCGTCATCCACTCCGAGTGCTCACTGCGCATAGTTTCCGCCATCTCTGCGTATAATGTTCCGACGAACATATGCGGAAAGGATGACGCTCATGGAAAGCCACTATCCCTTTGCCCTGCCGCCGCTACCATACCCCTACGACACACTGGAGCCAGAGATCGACGCCAAGGCCCTCTGCTTTCACCATGATAAGCATTTTGCAGCCTACGTGGACAATCTGAACAAGCTGTTGAAACCTTATCCGGCCTATCACGGCTGGTCTTTGGAGCAGCTGTGTCAAAACTGGGTGGACCTGCCTGACGAGATTCGTCTGGGCGTTCGCAACAACGCCGGAGGCGTTTTCAATCATGATCTCTATTTCCGCATGCTCCGCGCCCTGCCGCCCTCGTCGCCTCAGCCACCGCTAGATGGCGCCATCCGCCGCACCTTCGGCAGCGTAGATGATCTGAAGACCGCTCTGAAAAACGCCGCTCTCTCTGTTTTTGGTTCCGGTTGGGCCTGTCTTTGTACCGACAGACACGGAAACCTGTCCATTCAAAAGGTCGCAAATCAGGACACCGTCCTGCCCCTGATACCTTTGCTTTGCTGCGACGTGTGGGAACACGCGTACTACCTGCAGTATCAAAACCGCCGTGCCGACTACTTTGACGCCTGGTGGCGACTGATCGACTGGCCTCAGGTCTCCGAACGCTACGCCGGGCTGTTACAAAGCCGCCCGCCAATTCCATAAGACTGAGCAGATGATTTTTATATCCAATATTACAATACTTTCGTATTTATATTTTGTCAAGTGAAATTTTACAATGGTATTGTAATTTTGGAATCAGGAGGGACTCCCGATGCTGTGCGACGAAATCCACCGGCTGAGGTTGGCAAATGGCATCACACAGGCACGTCTGGCCGAACGGCTGGGTGTTTCCAAGCAGAGCATCTCCAATTGGGAAAACAATAACATTCAACCCTCTGTGGAGTTGTTGGAGAAGCTGGCTGATTTTTTTGCCGTTTCCACCGACACGCTTTTGGGCCGGAAGCCCGACATTCTGATTGATGCCTCCGGACTCACCGACGAGCAGGCCGCCCATATCCGCCAACTGATCCATGATCTTCGGAATGCCGGAAAAATGCTCTGAACTCACTGAAACGCCCGTCGCCTGTCTTACAGGCGACGGGCGTTTTCCTCATAGATTCACTTTTTGACCATCGCCAGAAACCGGTGCAAAAACACCAGCATCTGTTCCCGGGTACACCAGCTCTTGTACTGAAAGGTTCCGTCAGTATTTCCCTGGATAATCCCATTTTCCTCGGCCCAGCCACGGGCCTGTGCCGAAAATTCGCCTGGCGGAAGTACCGCCCTTTTTTGAAGCCATATATCCATCATGGCGTTGAAATCCTCCTGCGTCACCTTGTCCTCCTCATACTTTGGACGAAACGCTCCTGCCGCATACCGCAGCGCCCGCATCCGCCGCTGCACTTCGCCGCCGTTGGCATCGCTACCCGCGCCGGTATTTCCCTCAATCGTGATCAGGCTTCCGTCTCCGTCCACCCGTTCCAACACGCCGATATGTTGGATGGCATTTCCGGAAAATCGCAGAAACACCAGATCGCCGGGCTGATAGTCCTTTGCCGCAAACCGCCCATTCCGCTTCGCCCAGTTGGCCAGCACACCGCAGGAGGCGGTCTTTGCCCCGCCGCAGAACAACTGTTCAAGTCCCGCTTCCCTAAAACACCACCAGAGAAACACGCAGCACCACGGGTAACTGTCTCCGGACACCTCCCGCCCATAGTACGCCGTGTTGTACTTTACACGGTTGCTTCCGGCAGGTGATTCCTTGGTCCCCAGTTCTTTTCGGGCAACACTCAGCAGTTTTTCCACCTCTGTCATTTTCCGCTTGCTTCCACCAGTGTGTCCGTTGCTTCCTGCACAGCCTTGACCGCATTTTTGACGCTCTGCGCATCCACTTTGCCCTCCGTGACAATATACGTCACCACTGAGGCCACAGACACCACCGCGCCTGCCGTGGTGGTGATTACGCTCTCATCCAGCCCGAATACCATGGCAAGGCCCGCCACAATTCCGGCCGCTGCTGCCCACAGTTTTCGGGAACTCAGCTTTCGCAATACTTCCTTCATAAAATTTTGCTCCTTTCTCAGCAGCTCTCGTCGCCGCCCAGTGCGGCATCATAAGTAATACCTCCCCGCGTGTTTTCTGCCCGGCTCTTTCCGAAATATGCCGTCAGCACCACCGCTGTAGATGCCTGAAGCGCCCCGATCAGTGTGGTGAGATATGGCATAGTCCCGGCAAACTGGCGGCAGATAGCCAAGTAACAGAAATACAGCACTACATAGGTACAGCTTGCATCCACCGCCAGGATTCCCAGGGCGATGGCCTTTGATACCGTCCACTTCTTTATCATGCGCCGCCTCCCTGCGTCAGCAGAAAGCTAACAAATGCCCCCGCCAGAACCAGCAGAATCTTATCCACCAGACTCTCCCACCGTTTTCGGGGCCGCTGTTCCAGCGCGTCCATTTTCTCATCCAGCTTTGCTACGCTGTCCGCCATGGTCTCCTGTTTTGTCGCCAGCACCTCCACCGCCGTGGCCAGCCGCCGCAGGGTCTCCTGCCCCTGCTCCAGCGCACCGATCCGCCGGATATTGGAGGACACCCGCTCCTCCAGCGCCGTGATTCGTCCGCTCCACTCCTGTTCCATATCACACCGCCCGTTCAAAGCTATACCATGTTTGCTCTTCGGACTCCACCGACTCCCATGTCCAGCCGTGACTCTCGCACTCCGACCAGAGTATGTACCTGAAGTAAAACTCCGTCTCCAAATGGCAGGGGATGATATCCAGTACGATCTTTTGAATCTGATGGAATTCCTCCGGGATTCCAACCACCTCGGGGAAGACAATACGGATATGTCCCTCGTCCATTTCCTGTGCCAGAGCCTTGATGCCGCAGCCGCTGATGGTGCGGTTGATGCTGTCCAGAGAAAAGCTGTCCGCGTCGATCTGGAGCAGAGCTGCGATGGCGCTGCGGCGAAGATAAACGGTATTAGCCGCCGGGCGTCTTGCAAACAGTGCTTCTCTTTTCTCCAGCCCTTCACTTACTGCCGTGACGGTCAGTGCCTCCCGCTCCGCGTATTCCAGCTTGTCGGAAACGCCGTCCAGTCCCACGGCGGCGGCAAACAGTGCGCTCTCGTTCAGCGTTCCGTCTCTGAGATCGTAGATTTCCAGCGGTGCCAGCAGATTTTTTAAATGCGCCTCGTATTCCGCCATGTCACGCCTCCATCTCCGTCACCGCCAGCGTCCCCAATGTGGGAAGAGTCGTGCTGTTCCCTGCCATATCTGTGGAGGGCGACAGAATGTGATAATTTTTAACGCCGTCCACCGCGTAGATTAACCGCCCCAGCTCCGCCAGCAACACCGGATTTCCCAGCAGTTTTCCCGTGAACCACCCGGCGACAGCGGACTCCACCGCGCTCTTTACCGCCGCAAAGTCCCCGTTTTCGCCCACGTCCAGCTCCACCGCCACATTTACACAGCTTTGCGTCGGAACCAGAACCTGTACGTCCACGGCAATCTCCCGCTTCGCCTGTAAGTCCGTCTCCACCTCTTTCAGCAGCGCTTCGTCCGGCACTCCCGCCGCCGTGGCAATATACACATCCACCGTGCCGATGCCCCGGGCCCGACCCACGGCCACTGCCGCGGCCACCCCCTCGTGCTTCAGTGCCTGTTCTTCGTAAAACGCGGCGTTGGCTCCATTGGGCAGCCGCTGGTAACTTGCCAGCACCCGCGCCCGCAGAGCTTTGTCATCTTCGGCGTTGGTTCCGCCTGTAAACGCCGTCGGATTCGTACATCCGGTGATCCCCACCGGACACGCCGCAAGCACCGTCACGCTGCTTGCCGCGGCGTTACCACCGCTTCCACCCTCCAGCGCCTCTGCCGGTACGTCTACTGCCAGCTCTCCCGCTGCAAGCACCGCTGCCTGCGTCGTCTGAAACCGGACTCCGCTCTCCGTCATGCACACGCTTCCCTGCGGGATTCTGATATCTCCCACCGGTGCGTCCGCCGCGAAAATCCGCAGCGTCCCCTCTGCCTTTGCCGCTTCCTGCCGGGTAATACCCCGCATAGCCGCATGGTCGTCCAGGTAAACACCCTGCGCTGTCTGGGGAAAGCTCTGGTCCAGCACCCAGTCCGCCTGACATTCCAGCGCCTGCACCTGCGCCGCCACGGCGTACAGCCGCACCGCCAGGTCGCAGGAGTCGTCCGCGTCATATCCGGATCGCTCCTGAAATGCCGTCAACAGCTCCTGATAGATTTTCTCCGTTGTTCTCATGTCATCTCTCCCGTCACTGCACCGTCAGCTGCAGATCCAGCTTCTCTCCCCCGTAGTTCAGCTGTACTGTCAGTTGGTCCCCATCCAATTCCACCTGCTCCACCTGCAAATTTTCCTCATCCGCCAGCGCCTGTGCCACGGCCGCTTCCGCCGCACTTTGCCTCTGGGACGCGGTTATACCGGCCAGCGTATGCAGCGTACTTCCCAAATTGTCCAGAAACAGGAAGCCGTTTCGTCTGGCCGTCAGCTTGAACAGTACTCTTTGCAGCAGCGCGTCCCGACCCTTTACCCGAACTGCGCCGCCCACGCCGTCAAAGACATAATCTCCGTCCCTGATCTTCAGCTCCGCCACGCCAATACCCCCTTAGCCGCAGGTACAGGGCCGGTACAGCACGCCGTTGACATACAGCAACCCGTTCACATCGACCCTCCCCTTCAACACAATCCCATCTCCCTGAACCTCTATCGTCCCGTTTTCTTTCAGGTATACGCTGCCGCCATTCGCGTGGATGTATACCTCACCCGGCTGAAGCTCATCGGGTACCTCCCCCTGCTTTGCCCCTGCCACACAGGACTCCTCACCACCGGTTCCGCCTTTGATAACCAGTACCGTCTCCCCCATGGCGGGCCGCCAGGCGTAGCCTCCGGGTCCGTAAACCGGCAGCTGTCGCACTTCGCCCCTGGTGACCACGCCGGCACTTCCTCCAGATATGGACGTCACGCCCAAATCAGACCCTGACGTAACCACCGCGGGCCGCGTCTGTTTTGATAACCACATAATCTTCCCCTCCTCTCCCTCCGCCTCACTGCTCCCGCAGCGTCAGCGTAATGGACTCTCCGCTTCCGTCGGCTCTGGTCTGTGCCTCCGCCACGCGATAGGTTCCCGTCAACCCTGTCCGCGACAGCTCCAGCGTCGCCACATCCCCGGGAAACGCCAAAAAGCCTCCCGCCAGTGTTACTTGCACGCCAACCTCATCCGCTTTTGACTGCGCGATTTGATATTCTCCGGTGTACCGCATTTTTGCCCAGGTGCTCTGTCCCGGTGTATACAGCACCCGGCGGCATTGGCCGCCCCGGGCGATCCACTCCTCATTAAGCACGCTGTACATCTGGCCCCGTGTTTTGTCGATGACCAGCATCTCTGACAGAACGCCGTAGTGGTTTTCCCGTTTTACGATTGATAAAACACTTGACGAATCCGAAATTTCGAATGTCTTTCCGGCCTTTTCCGGCGCGGCCCACAGCTGTCCGTATCGGTCGAAGGTGGGCGTAAACCCGCCGTAAGCCCGGCAGAATTCCTCCAATGCCTTCCACTGGCTGCTCCCCGCCGCCACGGTGTACATCTCCCCGCCGCTGCTGACATCTTCCAGCTTGTTACAGGTGATCCCGTAAGGCGTCACATGGTTTCTGACAATCTCCCCAAGCGTTGCTCCCTGATAGGTGGCGGCCCTGGATTCGTTGTCCAGCAGCCGTCCGGCATAGCCCCGCCCGGCCACCAGCGCGCTGAGTCCCTCTTCCGTCTGCCGGATTTCATATTCATCCACAATTCCCCGCAGCAACACGTTTTCTCCGTCCAGCAGGGTAAATCCCGCCGCCCGCCGCAGCACCGGCTCCAGTGCCGCCGTATAAAGGCACGTCACTGTGAAGCTGTCGCAGGGAACCGTTCCGGTATACGTGACGTTCCACGTAAGAAGCGCCGGAAGATTAAAGTTGCTGTGATCGCATGTTGTGATCCGTCCCGTCATTTCACCCGCACCTGATTTCCCGCATAGATGAGATTTGGGTTTTTAATCTGCGGATTCGCCGCAATCAAGCTCTGAAGCGTCACGCCGTACTTCTTCGCAATTCCCCACAGTGTGTCCCCTTTTTTTACGGTGTACCACACCGCTGAGGCCACGCTTTCACATGAATTGGACGCCCTACCGCCGCTGCTCACCGTACTCACCGCCGTCAGTCCCGTACTCTGCCCGCAGTCCTCCCAAAACTCAAACGTGTACCGCACAAAGTCCGGCATAGGCTCCTCCGTCAGCTGCAGCGACACGAAGTAGGCTCCCGCCGCCTGCCACACCGGATGCACCAGCAGCCCCGCCCCGTCCTCATCAAACACCGCCGCCAGTCTTCGGAACTCCTGATAGGCATCTGTCCCCACAAACACCCCGCCGCCCCGCATCACCCGGTAGCTCGACCCCAACTCCTGCATGCAGTACCGCCCGAACGGCACTTTGTGCACCGCGATTTTTTTCTGCCATGTGACGGAATATGTCTCCGGATTGTGGGGCCATACGTAGTCCTTATACCGCATCGGCGTCAGTTCCACGCCGTCTCACCTCTCTTATCTCAATACAGCGGATATCCGCCATCATACCGTCTTGCGTCCCTCTGGAACGTCCGGGACAGCTCTTCGGCGGACACGCCCCCGTCCACCACAAAGACCGTCTGCGCAGAATCTCCGAAATTTGTCTGTGCGCCGCTGAGCCCGGCGGTTTTTCCCAACCGATGAACCGTATCCTCGCCTCCGCCGGTTTCCGGTCGCCTCGCCGGGGCGTGGTTTTCGTCCCGGCTCATCTGCCGCGTATCTGTTCCTTCCGAGTCTGTCCGCTCCGCCTGATTACTCCCTGCCGCAGACGTTTCCAGCTCCGTCTCCGTCAGTCCCAGCGCGTTTGCCGCCTGCCGAAAGCTTTGGGCGCTTCTGCGTCGAAGCATCTGGTTCCACTCCGCCATTTTCCCCGTGGGGTCCCGTTTCAACCTCTGTGCGGCGGAGCAGACGCGGAGAACGCCGTTGCCGCCGCCCTCCGCCGTCTGCGTTCTTTCGCGGTCCCCGGCTGTCTCCGCCGTATCTTCCTCCCGGTCCGTTCCGCCGCCCAGCAGAGCGGCAAACGCCGCCGCCTGCAGCCGCAGTTCTTCTTCGATATAGTTCATACCTGCTTCCTCCGCATCACCTCAAACCGCGCCGGGTCAAAGTTGGGGTTTGCCATTGCTGGAAGTGAGGGCTTCTCTCCGGCCAGCCGCTGCAAGAGCGCCTCCATTTCCCCCACCGTCATTGCATCCAGTACCGCTTCCGGGCTGTCAAACATCCGCTTCTCCCCCAAAAGGCAGCTCTCCGCCAACACCCGGGCGTTGCACAAAAGGCCCCTTACCGCCTCATTTTCCTCCTTCGCGGCCACATCCCGCCATATGCTCAGAAGTTGTCCTGCGGAAAGTGGATTCAGCCTGTCCGGCGTCCCTGTCATACCGTGGTCTCAATGCGGTGGGCCGCCACTACCGTGATCTTCTCCGCCACCATGGCGTCCAGCTCTCCCTGCTCGGAAATGCTGCTCCACTGGCAGCCGGAGTAGATGATCTTCCGGTCCGGTTTACAGATTACCAGTGAAAAATCGCTGAGATCATAAAAATTGATTCCGTCAGAAATCGCGTCGTCGGTGGCGTACAGCCGGGTCAGCTCCAGCGTGTACTTATTCTGTCCCGCGATGGTCCCCACCGGCTCGCTCTCGCCAAAGGCCTCCACGCTCTGGCTGGTCTTGCTGGCCTTGGCGGTGTAGCTCTGCACCACCGCCACTTTTTTTCCGTCCAGCTCCAGATAGATGTCCGCGCTGGTGGGAAATCCCGTTACTTCCATGGCTTTCGCTCCTTTTCAGAAATATTCTGCTCCGCCGCTGTGCGACGAAAAGCCTCACAGGCCGGAGCACTTACATTCAGACGGTGATGTGGGCCGTCAGGTAGATCTGGTTCAGACCGTGGGCCACCGCAAAGCTGAACTCCACAAGGCATATGGTCGGGTTGTCCGCAGACACGCTCACCGTCACCTCGCCATAGCTGTCGATAATCTCCGCCGCCAGCTTCTTCTCCAGCTCCACAATCACCTGGGACCGGATCGCCCCCCGGTTCTGGGCTGTATTTTTGGTCCGGGAGAACTTGCTGCGCAGCGAAGAGCGAATGGCGGGGATCACGTCGTCCACAATCCGAATGGTACTCAGCTCCCGCCAGGTGGCGTCTGTCGCCCCGTCCGTGGTCGTCTTCGTGGTGACGCACCGCACCGGCGAAACCACTCCCGCCACGCACTCCAGCGGTGTGACGCCACCCTGAACCAGTGCATCGATCTCGTTGTCGCTGTAAGATGTGCTCAGCCCGTTCAACCCATACAACGTCACCCCATTCAGCGGTACCGCCGGGTCGTTTTCTCCGGCCACGGCACCCGCCAACGCCGCCGCACAAAATGAGCCTGCCAGTGTGCTCTCCCCACTGCCAAGGCCATCCGGTCCCACCATCACCACACGTTCACTGTTCAGCGCCGCTGCGTGAGTCACCAGCTCCGCCACAGTCTCCCCGCTGCCGCCCAACACGGCGATTCTCTCCTTTCGTCCCGCCGACGCGGTCTCCACTGCCGTGCGAAGCACCTGATGCACTGCGGTATTCGTGCTGTCGCAAACCACGATCTGCACATCCTCCAGTCCGGACAACACCGCAAAGGCCGCCTCGTAGTCCGCTGTTGTACCCGTATCCGCCACCCGAACCGCCATCACTTTGGATGCTCCGTTGAGAAACAGCAGCCGCAGAATCGCACTCATTCCCGCCACGTCCTTGTCCTCACCGAACGCGCTGATGCCCTCGGTATATCCAGTCAGCGCCACCGCCGCACCCACGTCGCCCCTGACCGCCTTCGCCGCCACGCCGATGGTTTTCGACCCGGTCCCGGCAGATACCACGGAGGACACGTCATAGGAGGAATACACTCCCGGCCGCTCATGCTTCGTCATACTCAATTTTTCATCGTCCCTTTCAGAATAAAGTCCAGCAGAGTTCCCTCCTCGCCGGAGTCCTCTGCCAGAAACGCAGCCTTGCAGGCCGCGCTCCCCTTCCGCAAGAACATTCCCGTGGTCTTATCCCACGCAATACCGTTCCAGCTCATCTTTCCCAGCCGCAGTCCGATGGGTAATCCCCCCATCAGTGCTCCGGCGGCGGTCTCCATGGCCGTCTCACACTCTGCGGCCCTTTGTGCACGCACACTGAGCGAAATGGTCACGTTCATCTGCATTCCATACAGTTCCCGGGTGCTTCCTTTTTCGGCATCCCATTTCTCGCCCAGATAGCTACACAGCCCCATGGCCTTTCCCTCCGCGGTGGCCACGTCCACCGCGGCCACCGCGCCTTCATACTTCTTCGCTGTTCCCTCATAGGCGGGCACAGCCGCCACCCCGGTGCTTTTCAGCGCGTCGATCACCGCGTCCCGCACCTGATTCAGACCGTTCATTCCTCTGCCTCTCTCTCCGCAGTCAGCGACGCCCACCAGTAGACGGGCTCGTCCCCCAGGCGGACGCTTTCACAGCTATTCACCGCATACGTTTGTCCCTGAAACTCCAAATGGTCCCCCAGCTCCAATTGCGTTCTCCCGAGATACGTCCACCTCCGGTCATCCACCGTCCCCAAAGACGAGACCGCAAATGGCGCGGCCTTTTCCTTTTCTCTGGCGGGCTGAAAAAACGCCCTCGTTACCCCATCGTTCACCTTTACCGTCTGTCCATACTTCCTGAGGATACGATCAAAACACTCTGTCATCCCCGTACTCCCCGGAAGCAGAAATCCGCCGCCGTCACATAGGGGGCCATCAGCCGCTCTGCCTCTTCCCGCAATGTCCTTGCGGTCTGGCTATCCTCCGTCTCCTTCACAGACACGTCCCCCGCCGTGAATTGCACGGCTCCGCCTTGTCCGGCGATCAACCCCGCGGCAGCGCTGAGTGCCGCCGCACAGAGAAACGCCTCCTGGCATTTTTGCGCCGTTACGTCATCCCGGAGTCTCATTGTCCACTCCTTTTCAGATGCCGCGCACAGCAGCGTCAATAGCTCCACTTCGTCCTCTCCCGCGCCGGAGAGGGTCTTCGCCAGCGTCAAAATTTTCTCCTGCATCTTTCGCGTCTCCCTTCTCCGCCGCCCAGGCGGTCGGACTTCTCAGATCACCAGCACCTTGCCGGCGTCCGTAAACAACTTTGCAAACCCGGAAATGGATGTAATTGCCGCCCGCTCCATCTGCCGGTCGATCAGCTTGTCGTACTCCACCAGCACGTCGCCCGCACAGATCTGTTCCAGAGCGTAGCCCTTGTCCAAACCAATCATCTTGCCGGACGGCATGGCATTCGTTCTTAACAGCGTTGCGCCCAGAGGAGTTGTCAGCGTACCGGTTCCCTGGAAATTCAAGCCTGTCAGCGGGTTCTGGAACTCGCTGAGCTTCAGCAGCTTCAGCATCACGTCGCCGCCCACCAGCATGGTGTTCATGGTGTAGGGGTCAAACTGGCTCCAGAATTCCAGCAGCGCGTCATAGGTCAGAGTCCCTTTGGTTCCGGAGATGGGGTCGGTGCCGACGGTATAGGTCTTGGCCGCGTTGTTGTTGCCGTCGCCGTCGCACAGTACCTTGATGGCGTCCTGCAAATGCATTCTGCCGATGTAAGCGCCGATCTGCCGCAGGGTCACGGAGAAAAGGTCCAGTCTCTGGAACCGGATCGCCTCATAGGATGCCACCAGCATTCTGCCTCTTTTGTGCAGCCGCACCAGATTTTCCTGCGTCCGTACGGTTGTGGCGGGAATGGCGCCGCCCTCCTCCACCCGCTTGAGTTCCTTTTCCTTCTCCGTGGGTACGGATACGATGGACCGGTAATCCATCCCCTCAAAGTTGGTCACCGTGGCGGTGATGGCGGGCAGGATACTCTCCTCCTCCATGCCCTGACGCACTACGCGGGAGACGAACTCCGGGAACAGCACGGCGGAATCGCTGGTCTTGAAAAACTTCTCCACCATATCGCTGCCCGCGCCCTTGACCTTGATGTCAAAGCGCTTGAGCTGTCTTTGAAAGGCGTCCAGCCCCTCTGCGGGCGTACCGCGGTAATTTTCGCTGGGGTCCAATTCCTCCAAAGCCTGGGAAAAACTGCGGCCCGTCTGTCCGTACATGCCCTTTTCCAGTTTGATATTCTCGTAATGATAAGCCATATTTTCTCTTCCTCCTTACAGTGCAAACGTAACGACTTTTGCGGCAGCGTCCACGTCCGCCACCAGGAAGCTTCGTCCCGTGGAATCGGCTTTCACACCGCCGCTTCCGTCGGCGGACAGGCCGCACCAGCCCACAGTGGGCACGGTATCGCCGGTATAGTCGGCGGTAATAAATCCGCCCAGCTGTACGGCGCAGGCATCGCCGCTCCTGCCCAGCGAGACCACCTGTCCGCAAAACGCTTCCCCCGCGCCGCACGCGCCCACGCTTCCGTTCCCGCTGACCTTCACCAGATTGCCCTCCTGTACGCATGTGCAGGCAAACGTGGCCGCCCATTGTCCGATGCCCTCAAAAGAAATTTTCATCGTGTTCCTCCCCAAAATTGATTTTGTGAAAAGGGCCAAAAACCGCGCCACGCCAAGTTTTCGGTATTGCCGCTGCGCCCGGCTCTTTCCTATGTAGCAGGCGTGACGCATCACACCCGGAACATCTCTTCGTCCGCGCTCTCCGTCTCCCGATTCGCCCGGCGCAGCTGCACGGGAAACACCTTCTCCACCCGCGCCTCATAAGCTTTTTTCAGCTCCAGCAGTTCCGGCTCCTCCAGCTTGTCCGCAATTCCCTGAAACACTTCTCCGTCCAAGGTCTCGTCGCTGACCAGCGCCAGCCGCACCACCTCCCGGCGCAGACCCGCCAGGTAATTTCTGCCCAGCTCCGCCTGCTTGCGCAAAACGTTCCAGGCCTCCCGAAATTCCTTTCTCTGTCCCACGTACTGTTCCAGTCCCGCGTCCGCCTTCTGGCCAAAGCGCTTCAAAACCCCGGCCTCTCTCTGGGCCGGAACCGCCACAAATGACCATTCATAGGCGTCGGTGGGCTCCCGCAGCTCCGCGTAGCACAGTTTCCCACCGTAGGTCTGCCCCTTCTGATGCTGGCAGGTTCCACTTTCCTCTCCGCAGACGGAACACACACTCCGCGCAACAGCGCACCCAACGGAGACCTCCTTCTTAATACCGCCCTCAATATCCGCGATCAGGTCCGCGTTTTTTTTCGTCCTCATCAGGTAGGCCCACGCCTTCAGATAGCAGTACCCGTCGCCCGCCGCCGTAACCCGCTCAGCTTCCCTGACCAACTCCGTCCGGTAAATCCTTGCCGTCTGACCCAGCGCAGACCACTGGTGGTCGAACACGCCGCTCTTCCCCACAAACAGGTCCCCCAGCGCACTGAGCGCCGTTTCGTCAAACCGCTCAAAGTCCCGGTCCACCTCGTTGTCACATAGCCGCACCGCAAATGTGTACACCTCGTCCGCCGTCAAAGTCTTCTTGGAAAACCGGTTGATGCAGCTCATGTCGTTCTCTTCGGCCGCCCATTGCTCCGTGGTCCCCGCGTCTTTTCGCACGTCCACTCTTCCGCCCCTCTTTCATAAGTTTTATAGATGCCATTCAATTTGTCGGCATTATTCCTTTTTCTCCGCGGCGTCATTCTCGAGTTTCAGCTTCCGCGCCTGCTCCAGATACAGCGCTGCTTTCGCGTCTTCCACCTCGTCTTGCAAATTGATATCCTCCCAAACCATTTCAAACCCGCACCCGTATCCGTGCATTCTAAGCCACAGTCTGCAAATCCGCTCCACAGCGGGCGTCAGCGTCCGCCGAATGGCTGTGATCTCGGTGGTCAGCATATCTGCCTGCTGGGAGCTCATCCGCTCGGTGGAATTCCAGCTGATCCCCAGCATAAACGGAGGAATGCCGGTCTTGGCCACCACCTGCTCCAAAATCTGCCGTACCGGAACCTCGCTGTCCAGAATTGGTTCATCCGAACCAATGGTCTTAATCTCTACGTCGCCCACGGCGACAAAGTCCCTCACGCGCCCGCTTTTCGCATCCTGCATGGCCGCGGACCACTCCTCGGCCAGCTGCTGGCTTCGTTCTTCGGCCTGTACCCGGCCATCCTCGCCGGGCTTACTGGTCACTGCGAACCGCACGTTTCCGCACCGCTCCCAGTTCACTCCTACGGTGTGATAGATTTTCATCAGGATGTCCGTCAAAAACGGTAAGGACCTCAGCAGTGACACGCCATAGGGACTGTCGGCCTCCGGGTTGAACGGAGTGAACAGCAACAGCTCCTGCCTCGGCAGCGGTCTTATCCGCCCGGACTCGTCCGATCCGCAGAGCTGGAAATCCAGTGGGTTTTCCCCCTCCCGAATCTCCAGGTCCTCCACCCGTCCACACAGCAGCGCCGCAATCTCCCGTCCGCTTCCCGTGGGTACGATCTCGCCCACGGCCCGTCCGCAGATTAACAGCGAATCCAGATAGCATTCCAAAAACGCATTGATTCCACGCTGTCCCCGGCCCACCGGGACGTTTCTTAGAAAGCTTTTCAGTTCCCGCTCTGCCCGCGCCTCCGTGCACTTGACGGACACACCCCCGGTCATCCGGATCAACTTGTAAATTGCCGCATCCACCATCGGAACGCCCTCCCGAATGGCCTTGTACAGCCGGAGCTCTCCGCCGCGCAGCGGCACATACCCGTCCAAAATGCCGAAGGGATGGCGCTCCGCGTTTCGCAGTTGTACGGTCGCTGCTGTTGTCTCCCGCTCCTTTTTCCTCTTTTTGAATCTCATGATCGCTCCTCCCGTATTTTCAGGTCTCCCGTTCCACCCAGGTGGCGGCAAACCCGCCGCCCCGTGGCTTCATCACGCTCATGGCAAAATAGCGCAGATCGTCCATGGCGTGGTCGTTTTCCTTTTTCGGTGCGTCCCGGCCCCCGGGTTCCCAGCAGTATGCCTCCATCTCTCTGAGGCAGTCCTCACACCCCTCGCAAATTACGATTTTTCCGTTTTTCAGCGCATCCGCTGTCGTGCGGATTCCGTCCAGCACGTTGTTGTCCGCTTTTTCCACGGGATATCCCGCCTGCCGCAGTGCCGTAATGAAGCTGGCCGCCGACGGGTCTGCCACCACGGTCTCCACGCTTCGCCCTGCGATCAGCCGCCCCAGGTCCTCCGTGTATTCCGCGTCGGTTTTCTGCTGTCCCTCTACCCGGGAATTGTAATAGTATTCCTCCACCCGGTACCACACCCCGTCCCGCAGGCCCCACAGCCCAAAAGACGTCGGATTTGCCGTTCCATAATCGACAGAAACTCTCCACCGCTCCATCTCTCCCTCCGGCGCGGCTTTGCAAAACGTTTCCCGCTCGAAAAAGTCATAGACCCGCCCCTGCGCCGCCGCCCACTCCCCCAGCACAAACCTCCGGTAGAAGATGCCGCTGTAACAGGTCTCATACCGTCTTCGGACCTCTTTCGTCAGCGCCGGGTTGTCCGCCATGGTAAAGTGCAGATACAGTGCCCGTTTTTCCCGCACCTTGCAGATCCACTCCCGGTAAAACCAATGCTGTGGCCCCTCCGGGTTACAGTCCAAAAAGAGCTTGCTCCCCGCCACGGAGCACCGCGCACAGGCCTGCTCCACGAAGGACCTTGGCATCAGCGCCGCCTCGTCCAGAAGCACCCCAGCGAAGGTGCTCCCCTGGATCAGCGCCGCGCTGGACTCGTCCTTTCCTCCGAAGAGCCAGAATTGGTTCCGCCTTTTCCCGCTGCGCACCACCAGCAGATTTTCCGAACGCTTCTCCGTGCACTTCATTCCCAGCTTCCGCAGCGCTGGAACGATCTCCTGCAAGACATTTCGCCGCAGGGAGAGAATGGTTTTCCCGCACACTCCGAACTGCTGTTGGTCAAAACGGGTCTGCGCCCATAAAAAGAAGGACAACCCCATGGAAAAGGTCTTTCCGCTGCGTACGGCTCCGTCGCAAATCACCGCGTCGTATCGCTCCCCGTCCGTCTGCCACCACCGCAGCGCCCGCCGCTGTTTTTCAGAGAACCGTACCGCCTCCACGCTCCGGCCCCTCCTTTTCATCCTCGGCCTTCAGCGCCTGCAAAAATCGCTCCATGCCGTCCTCACCGCCTTCGTCCAGCAGGCCCCACAGCGTCTCCAGCGCCTGCACCCGGTCAATCAGCTTCATCTCCGTTCCCTTGTCCGTAATTTTCAGCTCCGCCACATCGGACAGGTCCAGTTCCCCTGATTCCAGCATCTCCCGGTTTGCCAGCTTTGCCGCGTCCGACACCCGACCGAACGCCATCTGTCCCAGACGCCGCAAGACATCCTGCCGGGTGGGCAGTTCCATCCTTCGCATCCATTTCAGCCGTTCTGCCACCTCCTCCAGCCGCAGCAGCGCGTAGCCATCTTCTCTTCCCACGCTTTTTGCCGCCCGGTTGGGGTCCATGGAGAGCAGAAACTCCCGGCAAAACCGATCTCGCTCCGCGCCGGTCAGTTTTTTTCGCATTCGTCTTCACCTCGCTCTTACATGTAGGGGACCCCAATCCCTTTATTTGTACGTCTGCGTACATCTTTTAAAATAAAAAAATCTCCGCCTTTCGGCGGAGAAAGCGGCCCTGTCCGCAGGGCGGCACTCTGGAAACCATTGGCGTCAGCCGCGCTTAACCGCGCTGCCGAACCGAGCTTCCTGCACAGATACCCGTAGAGGTCTATATATAAATAATCATCATCCCCACCATCATTCCAATTACCGCCGCCAGCGCCGGCGCTTTGGAGCGCCATAGGCCGCTGGCCTCCGGCAGCAATTCTCCGAATACCACATACAGCATCGCCCCGGATGCAAAACTCAGCGCAGCCGCCAGCGTCCTGGGACCTATGGTCCCCAGAAAATACCCAGCCGCCGCTCCCAGAATAGTGGGTGCCCCCGTAACGGCGGTAGTCGCCACAGCTCTCGGCTTGGATAGTCCTCCCGAAATCAGCGGCACCGCCACCGCCATTCCCTCCGGAATATTGTGCAGCCCGATCACCGCCGCCATCACAAATCCGCCCCGGCCCATCGCCTCCGTCTCCACTCCTCTGGCAAATGACGCCCCAATCACCATTCCCTCCGGAACGTTGTGCAGAGCGATAGCCGCCGCCATCACCACCCCCGCCAGAAACAATCCACCGCGTCCCTGCTTTGCGGGTTCTTTGCGCGTTTGCTCAATTCCCGCGTTCAACCCGCAGATCACCCCGTATCCCACTAGAACTCCCCCCACGATCAGTCCCAGCGGAGTCGGCGCTCCGGCGTCTTCCGGTGTCAGAGCATCCGTCAGCAGATCGAAACAAACCACGGCCACCATGACTCCCGCCGCAAAACTCAGCAGCAGACTCACCGTCCTGCTGGAATCCCGCCGGAACAGGCAGCTCACGGCACCTCCCAGCCCTGTACCTCCCATTCCCGCCAGCGCTGTGATCGCCAACATCCACAGCACGCCCAAATATTCTTCCCCCTTCCAAGCCGCTGATCTTTGTCATCCCCGGGCCGCGCTTTGCACGTCCCTTTTCCTTGCCTCAAAATTAAAAGGAGCAGGAAGCCGCACAGCAACTTCCTGCCCTTTTCCTTCGTCTGTTCGCAATTTCACCGCGCTTCCCGTCACCTGGACAGGATGTAGGCCAGCGCCCCGATCAGTCCGACTCCCGCCAGTGTCAGGTCGAAGGCAAACGTCTCGCCGATCAAAAAACGCTTCGGCTTTCGCCCGTACACGCCAAAATCCTCATTTTGCTTTGGCACGAATACGCCGGGAGCTCTCAGATACAGAAGCTTTTCCCCGGCCAGCACCAAAAAGTCCCCGATGCCGGCGGCCACCCGGGCACAAAGCGCCCCTGCAAACGCCAGTCCCCGCACAGCTGGACGGTACACCAGATTTTCCAGATCCAGTTTCTCCGGCCACAGGTCCGGATATGCAGTTCCATCGGCCGTCTTTCTGCAAAATACCGTCCGCACCACCAGCAGATACACCGCCGCACCGATGGCAAGCGAGATCAGCGCCCCCTGTAAATTCGTCCACGAGAAGTAGTGGAGCCTTCCGTGATGCTCCCCCACCCGCAGGAACACGGAGGCCTTTTCCGCGATGATCTGCAAGGAGGCCCAGGGGGTCAGGCCAAACGCCAGCAGTAAGAGCGCCGTCAGCCCCACTGCGGTCTGAGTGGCCCTATCCATATACTCCCGCACGCTGAACTTTTGGTTCTCTGCCCGGCTCTCAACAAAAATACCCACAAACAGCTTTGCCATATAGGCCGCCGTCAGCCCGCCGGTAATCAGGAACAACCACTCCACCATTCGAAATCCCGTCGCGGAAGCTCCCAAATGCTCCAGCTCGTGAATATACTCCACGATGCTCTCGTGCAGCAGCGTCTTGCTGACGTACCCGGATGTGCCCGGCACGCCCGCGATGGCCGCCGCACCAATGAAGAACGCGGCTTTCAGTACGGGCTTGTTTCGTCCCCAGCCCCGGATCACGTTCAAATCCAGTGAGTGGGTTCCCACGTACACCACACCCGCCGATACGAACAGCACCAGCTTAATAAGTCCGTGGTTCATCATGTGGAGCACGGTCCCCCACGCCGCCAGCACATTTTCCGCGCCTAGGTAACCCTGCATCGCCACACCCACCAGAATAAATCCGATCTGAGACATGGAGGAACAGGCCAGCGTCCGCTTCAGATTGATGGAGAACAGTGCCAGCACTGCCCCCAGCACCATGGTAATGGTTCCCGAGACCAAAATCACCATATTCCAGTCCGCGCTGGAAAAGAACAGATACCGGGACGTCGCCAGAATACCGAAGATTCCGCTCTTGGTCAGAATTCCGCTGAGGAGAGCCGATGCCGGCGCCGGCGCCACCGGATGGGCCTTTGGCAGCCAGATGTGCAGCGGGTACATACCTGCTTTGGCCCCAAATCCCACCAGGCAGAACATTCCCGCCGCAAACAGTTCGCTGTATTGTTCCTCTCCGAGCGCCGCCACCAGCCCCGGCAGCCTCTCAAAAATCAGCGACCCCAACAGGTGATTGAGCATCAGCAGTCCCACCAGCAGCATCATCCCCCCGAACACCGCCACCGCCAGATACGTCTGTCCGGCCCGCAGCGCGCCGGGGTTCTCGTTCTGCGCCACCCACACATAGGAAGCGAAGGACATAATCTCAAAAAACACGAACAGGGTAAAAAGGTCCGCCGCCAGAAATACGCCCATCAGCGCGCCCAGCGTCACCAGCCAGGAGCAATAATAACGGTTCACACCCTCGCGGTCCGCGAAATATTCCTTACTGGGAAGCGCCGTCATCAGCCATAAAAAAGCGGACAGCACCGCCAGCATCGTGTGAAGGCTCCCCGCCTCGAACCTCAGTCCCAATCCGCACACCTGCGGCATTGTGGCCGTTCCCGGCGCAAACAGCAGCGCCACTGCCGCCAGAAGCTCAACGCCGGGAATGATGCGGATATACAAATTGCGGTACTCCCGTCCTCTCTTTCGCAGCGGATAGACAAAGTATGCCGCCAAAAATGGAAAAAACACCAGAAACAGCAGTAAAAATGTGCTCATTCAGCGTCTTCCCCCTCTCATACCATGTTGAAACTGACCGCCTGCAAAAAGCCGATCAGCGGGCTGGACAGCAGTGCCAGCACAATGCCCGCTGCAGTCAGCATCACCAGTGGGATGGTCATAGCCCTACCGGGATCGTGGATTTTTAAAAGCGCCTCCGCATCCACCGCGCCCACCGGGAACCACGCCCGGACAAAAATTGTCATCATGTACAGCGTGGTCAGCAGCGTGGACAAGATCAGTGCCCCGATGCCCACATAGGCCAGCGGGTCCGCTGATATCACCGCGGCGGAGCAGATCATCCATTTTCCCGCAAACCCCCCCAGCGGCGGCAGTCCGATCAGCGCAAACGCCGACACGGTAAACGTTCCGAACACCACCGGCATTCGCCGCCCGATTCCTTCGAACTCATAGATATACTCCCGTCCGCTCTTCTGGATGATGGCACCTGCACAGCAGAACATGGTGATCTTCACCACCGCGTGATAGACCATGTGGGTCAGCGCACCAGTAAGTCCCGCCGGCAGCATCAGCGTCAGTGAAAAAAGGATATAGCTGAGGTTGCTCATCGTAGAAAACGCCAGTCTCCGTTTCAGATGCGGAGTCCGCAGCGCCCGGGCGGAGCCGTACACAATGGTGACGATGGCCGCCGTCATTACCACGTCCTGGGCTGTACTTCCCCGCAGGAAGTCCGCCCCGAACCCGAAGTAAATCAGCCGCAGAACCGCAAACGCCCCCGCTTTCACCACCGCCACCGCGTGGAGCAGCGCGGACACCGGCGTGGGAGCCACGGATGCATCCGGCAGCCATCCGTAAAACGGATAGATGGCCGCTTTCACACCAAAGCCGAAAAATGCCAGTACGAACACCGCCTGGAGCATAGGTTCGTGCCCCGCCGCTTTTGCAAGATCCAGCACCCCGCCGTAAGTAAAGTCCAGCGTCGTCCCGTAATTCAGTAAAAATACGATGCCGATAAAAGCGAACGCGGCCCCCGAAAGGGAGTAAACCAGATATTTTCGTCCTGCGTACCGGGCCTTTTCATCCATGAAGTGCATCACCAGCGGCAGCGTCGCCAACGTCAGCAGCTCGTAGAACAGATACAGCGTCAGAAAATCCTCTGCAAACGCCACACCCAATACCACGCCGAAGCTGGCAATCCAGAAACCGAAGAACCGGTTCTCGTGCCCCTCGTGGGACATATAATCAAGGCTGTACAGCGTGACGAGCGGCCACAGCGCCGATACGATGAACCCATATACCATGGAGGCCCCGTCAATCCGCAGCGAAATGGAAAACTCGCTGGAAAACCGCACCAATGTACAGGCCGGGGCCGCGTCCGACGCAGCAGCTACCGCGATGGAAGCAAAGGAGAGGCCCGCTGTCAGTAGCACCGACATCATAATATAGCCATTGCGTACCTTCCGGTCCTGGGGCTGCAAGATCAGCAATCCCATGCCGAGCACCACGGGAATGAGGATGGGGAGCGCCTGAAGCCAATACATCCGCCGGCCTCCTTTCGTTCCTAATTCAAGTCAGAATATCTGCGGCAGGATTGCGGAAATCCAAGCCTGCAAGCCGTTGGGAAACAACCCGAAAATCAGCACCGCGGCACACAGCGCCATCATGGGCAGGATCATCTGCGGCCCCACCTCTTTGCGTTCCACCAGTACGTCTCTGCCGGGAAAGAATCCCCGCACCACGATGGGCAGCAGATATCCGGCGGTCATCAGAGCCGACAGAATCAGCATCGCCACCCCCAGATACCCAACGATCCGGGACTCGCAGTTCAGCGCCGCGGAGGCCAGATACCACTTGCTAATAAATCCGCTCATGGGCGGGATTCCAATGATGGACAGCGCCGCCGCGGAAAAACACACCATGGTCCGGGGCATCCGCTTGCCGATTCCCACCAGCTGATCCACCAGCGTAAAATTCGTCGCGAGGATGACCGCGCCCGCCGCCAGGAACAGAGTGTCCTTTGCCAGCGCATGGAATACCATTTGTAAAAGTGCTCCCCGCATGCCTCCCGGCGTCATCAGCAGCAGTCCAAACAGCACATAGGACACCTGGCTGACGGTCGAATAGGCCAGCCGCTTCTTCAGAATTTTCTCCTTCAACGCCAGCATGGACCCCGTAAACACCGTGCAAAGCGCCAGACCGATCAGTGCATACTGCGCCCAGCTTCCCCGCAGGAAATCCGGACCGAACAGATAGTACGTCACCCGGATCATCGCCAGAACACCGCCTTTGGTGATCACGCCGGACAGCACGGCGGACGCCGGAGCCGGGGCCACGGGATGGGCTGTGGGCAGCCACGCCTGCATGGGCATCATGCCCGCCTTCGCGCCAAACCCAATCATCATCACCAGGAACACGATCAGCAGCAGCGGTCTGTGCTCCTCCGCCAGCTGCAGATTCAGCATCCCGCCGCCGGTAAAGCTCTGTTCAATCAGGAAGTGGGACAGGAAAAAATAGCCCGCCAGAGCCATGCCCGCGCCGAACACGGAGTACCCCAGGTATTTAAGCCCCGCCCTTCTGGCCGCCGGAGTCCCGCCGTGTAAAACCAGCGGTACCGTTAAAAGGGTCATCATCTCAAAAAACATATACAGCGTTACAAAGTTGTCCGACAGGGCCAGACCCATCAGAGCACCCAGCGTCAGGGTATAGAAGCCCTGAAACTGCTGTCCCCGCCCCGCGTGGCGGAGATAAGGCCCGGCAAACACCGCCACTGGCAGCCAGATTCCCATTATAAATACCATGAAAAATTTTGCCAGCGAGTCGCTCTCAAGCGTCAGATACAGCGAGCCCTCAATGGTCATCAGCCGCAGGGACTGCTCCGGCAGGGCACACAAAACCACCACAGCCGCGGCAGTGGCAACGGTCAGCCACACCACCAGACGGTTGCGGGTCTTCTCGTCCTTCTGCCGGAAGACGAACACGCCTCCGACCGTGGGCAGCAAAATTGGTATCAGCAGCAAAGCGGTTTCTCCCCTCGCAAAATTTTCGGTTCCATCCAGTCCCTCACAACCATACCAGCCCCGGTCACCGGCTCCGGCTTACATCAGCTGAATGCCGACTCTAATTATATTTAAAATCGGGTGGTACACGATGCCCAGCAGGAAAATAAGACAGATGAACACCGCCGCTGCAAAGAAAAACAGGCGGTCAAACCGTGTCTCCTCCGGCTTCACATCCAGCAGTATGATCCGCGCCTCCTCCCATGGGGGCCGTACCCAAATCGCCAGGATCGCCGGCACATAGTACAGCGCGTTCAGCACGGTGGACGCCGCGATCGTCAGCAGTACCACCGCCATGAAGGGCGAATCCAGCGCGGCTTCGGAGAGATACAGCTTGGACACAAACCCCCCCAGCAGCGGAATACCGATCATGCTCAGCGCTCCCACGGTAAACCCAACTCCCGCAGCCACATCCCGATAGGCGCTGCCGCGCAGATTTTTCAGCGACCGGTGGTGTCCGCTGACCGTGGAAAGCCGCCCGGCGCAGATGAACAGCAGCGGCTTGCAGGTCGCGTGGACCAGAATGTGAAAGCACGCCGCCGCTATACCGGCCTCGGTCCCCAGCCCCAGCCCCATGAAAATATACCCGATCTGGGCAACCGAAGAGTTTGCCAGCATCCGTTTCACATGATATTCCCGCATAGCCGCAAGCGACCCGAAGATCATTCCCAGAAGGCCCAGCGTCAGCAAAATATTGCTCACGCCCACTTCCCGCGTCAGCTCCAGCCCGAACACCCGGGTCATCAGCGTGATGAGCAGCATAATGTACCCCTTCAGCACCAGTCCGGACAAAATTGCGGAGGACGATGTGGTAGCCCCGCCATGGGCATCCGGCAGCCACAGATGAAAGGGAAACATGGCCCCCTTGATTCCAAGGCCCACCACCATCAGACCGATGGATACGATCAGCGGCCTGTGATACTGCCCCAGCTCCGCAAGAATCGCCACCGCCTTCGCCAGCGGCTCCATCAGCAGATACCCCGTGATGCTGTTGAGCAGCGTCAGTCCGATCAAAAACAGCCCCGACCCCAGAAGACTCATAAACAGATAGCGGATTGTTGCGATGAGATTCGGCCCCGTGTCCTTGGCCATCACCAGAGCGCAGGCCGCGATAGTCGTGATCTCAATAAACACGTAACCGGTAAACATGTCGTTGGTGTAAACCAGAGCCAATAGTCCCGCCAGCAGCAGGTCCGTCATGACAAAATACAGCCCCTGCTTCTCCGGCAGAATATCATGGAACAAGCTCTGGCCACCGCCCAGCAGCGACAGCCCCATCACAATGGCGAACGCCGTTGCCATCAGCGCCTGCAAGGGGCCCGCCTTGATAGCGTTGCCGTAGGGCGCGGCAAACCGCCCCATGGAGTACACAAAGCTGACATTCTCGGTATAAAGACAGTACAGCAGTATCGCCGACAGCACGGCAATCGCCGCCGTCATGGTCAGTGCCAGCCGGTAGGCCTTTTGCCCGTCCCGAATTACCGCCGACAGGACACCGCAGACGATGGCAATAAACATGCAGATAAAGGGGAGGTTTTCATACAGAGGCCGCATCAATCCTCCTCCTTTTTCGCCCGCTCCAGCAGTTCAGTCAGTTCAATCGTCCCATAGTGCCGGTAAATGCGCTGGATCAGCGCCAGTGAGAACGCCGTCACGCTGATGGACACCACGATTCCGGTCAGAACCAGACCGCTGGGGATGGGGTTGATATACAAGGAGGCGTTGACGTTTCCCTCCTCTACGATGGGCGCGCCGTGTCCTTCGATGTACCCGAGAGACGCCAACAGCAAAAACACCGCGGAGTCCATAATGCTGAATCCGATGACCTTTTTCAAAAGGTTCTGCTGGAGCATCATGTTCAAAAGTCCGATGCCGAACAGGATCACCGCCACCACGGCGAATCGGTTCTGCGAGATCGCCTCCAGCATCAGAGCTTCCCCCTTTGAAACATGGTATAAAATCCGTAGATGGTGCAAGCCACCACCAGTCCCACGGCCAAGTCAATCACGGTCATCATCCACTCCATCTCCACCGTGATTCCGTTGGCCCCCGCAAAAATGAAGATACCGTATGTCAGCGCATAGGCCATCAGCCCCATAATCCGCACCCCGTCATACAAACTGCGGGACAGCAGTCGGCTCAGCTGCTCCGGTCCATAGGCGGCGGAGTATAAAATGAGTCCTCCGCCCAGAATCGCGCCGCCGGAAAATCCTCCGCCCGGTGAGGTCTCTCCGTTGAACAGCACGTACAGCGCGAACAGGAGAATAAACGGCGAAAGAAGCTTTGCGGACTTACGCAATATGTTGTCTGGGTGCGTCCGCTCGATGGCGTCTTCCCTCCGGAGCCTGTGAAGCGTCCGTTGGTCGGTATTGTTCCGGTCCCGCTGCAGCAGCATCATTACGCTGCTCACCGCCAGAAACAAGACGCAGCTCTCGCCCAGCGTATCAAACCCGCGGTAACTCAAAATCATACCCGTCACCGCGTTGGTGGCGCCGGTCTCCTGTTCGGTATACTCCAGATAGTGGCGGGAAACTTCATTGTTGGTGGGATTTCCGGGCTGTCCAAAGGGTGGGATGCAGAGTACCGTCACAAACAGAATGGTAATCAGTGTCAGGCAGAGAAAGCTCGCCGCCAGTGGATACAGTCCGAGAAACTTTTTGAGCCGCAGCCGTTCCCGTTCCTCATGGAACTCCTGCGGCGCATGGGCGCGCACCGGCCGCCGGTTCATCACATACTGAGTGGTGGGGTCTCTTGCCACGCTGTCGCCGTTAACCCATTCGGCAAAGCGTTTCCACCCGCTTTTTCCCCGGTCACTCATCCCGTGTTCCCTTCAGCGCGTGGATTTTTTTCAGAGTGAGGAAAAAAAGGATGCCGCTGATCCCCGTCCCCACCGCAGCCTCCGTGATGGCCAGATCCGGGCTTTGCAATATGCTCCACAACACTGCCAAAATGACGGAGAACGCCAGATACACGATCACCGTGGCCAGCAGCCGCTTGCACAGCGGAGCGGCCGCCGCGCAGATCACAAGACCCACCAGCAAAATATTTTCCAGTACCGTCATCGTCTCTCCTCCTTGCATTCCGACTTGAGATTGGGGCTGGTCACCGTCTCCGCCTGAGCAATCAGATGACTTGCCACTGGGCTTGTAATCCACATAAACATCAGAATCAGAAGCGCTTTCAGCGAGGACAGCGTGGGCGCGTGGAACAGGATCACGCCCACAAGAATGCAGAAAATTCCCAGCGCATCCCCCACGGCGGCAGCGTGCATCCGGTTGAGCACGTAGTCGAACCGGTAAAGCCCCAGCACCGCCGTAAAGAACACAAATACACCAAACGCAAGAAATACTAGGCCCACGGCAGTCACGATGCTATTCGCCATGTTCGGTCGCCTCCTTTTCTCCGGGCTCGGGCTTCGCGTGCCTTTCCTTTCTCCAGTGGCGGACCAGCACCAGCCGCGCCATCACCACTACAGTCAAAAAACTCAAAAGGGCATACACTAGCGCCACATCCACCAGGAAGTCCTCTTTCAGCCGCACCGATAAAATGGCAATAATTGCCACCGCCATGGTATTGATCATGTTGACGGCGATCACCCGGTCGGTGAACCGGGGCCCGATGACGGCCCGCACCAACGTCACCAGAATCAACACCGCCAGCAAAACCGCCGACGCCGTCAGCGCCGCGTTTTTCAGGTTGGTCATACGTTCTTCTCCAGCTTCCGCAGTTTCCGTTCAAACTCGCTGTGCTCCAAGCCTTTGGCCAGAGAGGTATCCAGCGCGTGAACGCACAGCAGATCGTCTTTCTGCGAAACGGTGATGGTCCCTGCGGTCAGCGTGATCGCGTCGCTGAGGGCGGCCCGGGCGCTCTCGCTCATCAGATCCGTCCGAAACCAGATGAGCCGCGGCTCCATGTTCCGTCCTTTTGTATAAATGAGCCGCATCACCACCAGCCCCGCCCACAGCATTTCCTTCACCAGATAGATCAGGTAAAGAATGCCGCCTCCCACTTTTTTGAGGGCTCTCAGGTCCCCGGCAGGGCTGTACCCCAGCGTCCGGCAGGCCAGCAGGTACAGTGCCGCGGAGACCGCCGCTCCGATCACGCAGATTTCAAAGCCAAGCTTCCCCGACAGGAGAATCCATAGTCCAAACAGCAGAATGAACAAGCCGCCGCCTCCTCTTCATCAAATTCCCCAGCCGGTCTCCCTGACTCACAGCATCGCCTCCGCTCCCCGCCGTTTCTTCGCGTAATCCTGCACGTACCGCATGAAATTCCGCGTCACCGGAGATACGGACTTCAACTGCGGTACGCCCATTCCCAAAATACGGTACTGCGGTGGGTCCATCGGCATAGCCACTGCGTCGTTCCGATAGTTCCGCAACAGCAGCTCAGGTAGAATGGAGACCCCCAGCCCTGCCGATACCAGACTGATAATCGCATAATCGTTGCAGGCGGAAAACCGGATATGAGGATAGTGCTCCAAACGATCCAGCACATGATGGACCTCATAGTCATAGCCCGCCAGCGGCATAATAAACTGCTCGTTTTCAAACGCCTCGATGGGGACGGCGTCCCTCTCCGTCAAGGGGTGCCCCGGCGGCAGCAGCGCCAGCATCTCGTCCCGGCATAGCGGCAGCCAGTCGAAGGGCCGGTTCTCTCCACCGGTGTACAGGCAAATATCCGCCTCGTGATTGTCCATCATGGAATCGATGCGGTCCGCACCGCCCTCGATGATCTGAATCTCCACGTTTGGATAGTCCTTTTGAAACGCGCTGATAATATTGGGAAGCCAGTAAATGGCCACGCTGGAAAAGGAGGCAATCCGGATATGGCCGATATCCGCGCCTTTGATTTTTGCGATATTCTGTTCCAGACTTTCGTTGGTATTCAGCAGCTGTCGGATGATGGGCAGCAGCATCTCCCCTTCGGAATTGGGAATAATACCGGACGAAGTCCGGATCATCAGAGGAAATCCCACCTCGTCCTCCAGCGACTGCATCATGTGACTGATACCGGACTGCGTATAGCCAAGCTCCTCCGACGCTTTGGACAGGCTCCCCAATTCCACGGCGCGAACGAACGCCTCGTATTTTTTTATATTCACGCGCTATGCCGCCCTTTCATGTTTCGTAGTACAAACCAGACATTCTCTAATGGCAACTCCTATGTTATAGTATCTTCGTAAGAAATGCAAGAGCTTTCTGCGAAAGCCGCGCAAAGCCGATGCGTCGGCTCATTTTCTCATACAGGGCAGACCACTTTTCCAGTTTGACAGGGCCGGAAATTGCGTCTGCCCGCCCCTCTCTCAAAAGGGAACCGCTGTGATTGCGCAGCGGTTCCCTTTTGCTCATATTCGTCCCCTGTCCCGCATAGGTTCCCCGCAAGGGGGAATGTTCAAATGATTATCCATGTAGTAAATGTCGGCGAAACCGTCGATTCCATCGCCGCAACATACGGTGTCGATCCTTTCCGGCTCGCCGCAGATAATGAGGTCCCCGCCGGAGGCGCTCTCGCCGTGGGACAAACTCTGGTCATCCGCTTTCCAAAGCTCATCCATGCCGTCCGCTCCGGGGATACGCTCACCTCCATCGCCGCCGACTACGGCGTCACCGTCCGCCGCCTCTATCAGAACAACTGGAGTCTGGGCGGTCTCCCCACGCTGAGCGAGGGAATGGATATCGTGATCTCCTATCAGGAGCCGCCCATCGGATCCGCCGCTTTCAACGGCTACGCCTACCCCTTCATCAATCGCCTGCTGTTGGATTCGGTCACGCCGTATCTCTCCTACCTCACACCCTTTACCTACGGGATCGCGGCGGACGGAAGTCTTCTTCCCCTACAGGACGACGAGCTTCTTCTCTCCGCCCGGGAACACGGTGCCCGTCCGGTCCTCCACCTCTCCTCCTATACGGAAAACGAACAGTTCGACTCTGCCCGCGCCTCCCTGGTCCTGACGGATGAAGATGCCCAAAACCGCCTGATCGCCAGTATCGAAAAGCTCATGCGGGATAAGGGCTTTGCAGGAATTGATGTGGATTTCGAATTTCTTCCCGCTGCCCTTGCCGCGCCCTACGCGGAATTTCTCGCCCTTCTCCGACGCCTCTTTGGCGCTCAGGGTTATTTCGTCTGGGCTGCTCTGGCCCCAAAAACCTCTGCCACTCAAAGCGGTCTTCTGTACGAAGCCCACAACTACGCCGCCATTGCCTCCTCCGTGGACGCCGTTCTCCTTATGACTTATGGATGATATATGATAGCACACACGCCGGAAAGCCTTGCAAAACAAGAATTGTTGTAACGGCACCTGCGTAAGTTTCAAGGGAATTATAAAACAGGCCCATTTATTTTTGTCAAAATGGTAAGATTTTTTTATGCGCACTGTTAGACAAGCGCCCGATAAGAGCAGCGTTTCCGCAGTCACATATACCTTTAAACCCGATATGATGTAGGTGCTGCGCAATTGGTTGATCCCACAATCTCCAAAGCAACAGGAAGTAACTCTCTTTGAACTCCTTCAGTCATTTCAGGAACACAAAGAAATCCATTGTTTTCACTTTTGATTTTGTGCGAAGAAAGCCGATGCTTTTTTTAATATGCAGTTTTCCTCTTATTTCTTCTGTGAATCGGACAGCTTGGTAAGCTCCTTTTTTGTAGACTGTATCTTGTCCGAAATTTCAGCATGGACCCAACAGGTATTGACTTAGTAAGCGAAAAGTGCTTTAAAAAGATGATGATGATAAGGAACGAATATACGCGAAGCATATAAAGTACGTGCTTAAGATTTAGGAGTTTAGAATGGTAGAAAGGCACATTTTAATTTGCGGTGAAATTGGCGTTGGTAAAAGTACGCTGATTCGTAGATTGCTGCTTGAGAGTACCCGGACACTTGGTGGATTTATTACAAAGCGTATCTCTGATGGAAAAGCCGCCCCTGTTTATATCCACCCGGCATCGCAGCCGGTGCGCGAGCGCCGCTTCGGGCAGGAGAATCTAATTGGAACCTCTCTGGGTCAATGCTTTCCGGAAGTATTTGATACCTATGGCGTGTCACTTTTGACTCCGCAACCGGGCGAACTCCTGCTGATGGATGAACTTGGATTTATGGAAAGCAACGCAGAAGTGTTTTGTAATACTGTCCTACTCGCACTGAGCGGAAACATACCCGTACTGGCCGCTGTGAAAAAGAGGGAAACTCGTTTTCTTTCCGCTGTAAAAAATCACCCCAATGCCGAAGTTTTTGAGATAACCATGCAAAACCGCGACGAGCTCTACAAACTATTGCTGCCCAGAATCCGAAAATGGAACCATTCTATTTAGGGCGACACCGCACAGACGAAACATGTGCGGGTAAAATAGCATATGGATAAACGAATCAGTTTGTCTGGACTGAACGATAAACTGGCTCAGATGTGGACAAAGAAAAAAGGCTTTCTTGAGCAGATGGAGCGGATCGTTCCGTGGGGGAAATAGCAAACCGTGATCCGGCCGTGCTATAACAAAGGAGAGCGCGGAAACAGGCCCTGCGAACTGGAACGGATTGCAGGAAAAACTGTTTACTCAGGTGGTCGTGCTGCTTCAGCAAAAGGACTGCCGCCAATATCCACGATGTTTCCGTTGCCTGCGAACTGCTGACTTGGGAGGAACTATGGCGACAGCGGCTGCCTTGGCGCCGAAAAGTGTGAGGACACCGTCGTGCGAAACAAGCAGCGCAGGAAAATCAAATACCGGATTAGCCGCCGCCCATCTCAATAAATGTAAAATATCCTAGTTGCAAAAGTAAAACACTTCGACTATAATAAAAATAATTTATCATGGCAGACATATTTTTTTGTGCTTCGTTATTCTCATTAAAGAATAATGAATGGTGGATACATGCTCCGAAGGGAGGCGGAAAGGTCTGTGGCATCCATTGAAGTTCTTTCTCAAGTAGATTCGCAGGAGCTTTTTACACGCGCGGCGAAGATTGCCTCCACTAAAGAACAACATTTCTGGTCTCCGGTTGTATTATCTGGAGAGTGCCGGGCGGCTCCTCCCTGCCGCCACTGCAAGTGGGAAAGCTTCAAAAGTGCCCGTCCCGCTTTCGGCTTGGCAAAATCGGAAGCAGAAGTTCTCCGCTGTGCAGAAGCCGCACTGCATGCCGGGGCAACACACTTACTGGCTCCGTCGGGATGGTTGGGACCTAAAATTCCCGAGTATTTCTGTGAGCGGATTCGGGCGCTTAAAAAACATTTCAACGCCGAAATTTATGGACTCTGCGGAGCTGTTGACAAATCGTCTCTGGAACGCCTTCGGGATGCCGGGATGGACGGCTACCAATGTGGGTTGGAATCTCCCGACGAGACCGTGTACCGCCGTTTTCGACCCGGTGGAGATTCCCTGACTGACCGCATCCGCACACTGCGGGACGCAAAGAGTCTGGGCCTGAAAACATGGAGCGGCTTTCTGCTGGCTTTCGGCTTGTCGGACGCAGCCGCGCTGGAGGGACTGAAAACGCTGAAGAAACTGGACACCGATTGGATCGCCGTCCAGCCATTTGTTCCTTATCCGAATACGGAACTTCAAACGGAGGATCCCACCAATCCCTATCGATGGACCCGCATGATGGCGATAGCCCGACTGTATTTTGACCCGCGGGTTCATATTGTGGCATCGGAGAACAGTGGCGTATATGCGAACTTTGTAGACAAGACCGGTGCAAACGCTTTTTTTATCTTTCCCAATCAAAATCTCTGAGGCGGATGTCCCAGGCTGCCCGGATTGGACGAAGCTGCCTGTGTCAATCAAATAAAACAGAATAAGGAGGAACTTGAACCATGAAAAAAAAGCTATCCATAAAAGTGCCTGCATTCCTGCTGGCAGTGGTCCTGTCTCTGAGCCTTCTTTCCGGCTGCGGAAATTCTGCGGCACAGTCCTCGTCCGCTGCATCGGTGCCTGCCGCGTCTTCTCTGGCCGCCTCATCGTCCGCATCTGCATCCGACACCCAGCAGATCACAGACATGATTGGCAATCAGGTGACCATTCCCGCGGCGGTCAGCAAGGTGTTTTGTACCAGCCCCATCGGTACATACATCATGTACACCCTGGCCCCGGATAAACTGCTGGGTTGGAACACCGAACTCTCTGACGGCGCAAAAAAATACATCAGCGCCGAATATCAGGACCTGCCGGTTCTGGGCGGCACCATGGGCGGCCAGAACACCTTCAATACGGAGGCAATCACCGCTTTGGCACCGGACATCATTCTGGATTTTTCCTATAACAATCAGGTAAGCGATATGGTCACCCAGTTGGGACAGCAAACGGGGATTCCGGTGGTCACGCTGGACAGCAGCCTGACGGGTACGCCCGACGCCTACCGTCTGCTGGGCCAAATTCTGGGTGTGGAAGACCGCGGGAACGAGCTGGCCGACTACGCCAAAAAGGCTCTGGATAACATCTCCTCCATGGTTTCCAAGGTTCCCGACAGCGAAAAGGTGAAAATTTACTATGTGGAGAGCGCCGACGGTTTGAAAACCGACGGAACCGACTCCATGCACACCGAGGTCATCAACTTTGTCAACGCCACCAACGTAGTGGACATGGATACCTCTGCTTCCGGCAAAGGCACAGCCGTCTCCATGGAGCAGGTGCTGAACTGGAATCCCGATGTCATTCTGGCCAACAGCGGCATGGGCGGCAGTGATTTCATATCCACTGTCTACAGCGATTCCACCTGGTCCGGTATCTCCGCCGTTCAGAATCACAGGATTTACGTCCCGGCGTCTCTGCCTTTCAACTGGTTTGACCGCCCCCCCTGCATGGCCCGGATTATCGGTTCGGAGTGGCTGGCAGCCAAGCTGTATCCCGACTATGTCAAGGTGGATCTGACAAATGATGTAAAGAGCTTCTACAAGACGTTCTTCAACGTGGACATTACGGATGCTCAGGCCAACACACTGATTGGCGACTGAGCGTCCATGCGGAGGAATCGAAAAACAGGGACTGCCCTCCCCAAGAAAAGGGCTCTTTCTGCTGGAAAACAGACTGTATCGGCCATGGGACTGCTGATCTTCCTGCCGGTGGCGGCATTTTTCCTATCCGTCACAGTGGGACGGTATGGAATCCCACCGCGCCAGCTCTTGCAGATCCTGTTCGGAAAGCTGCTGGGATTGACGCCAATTTGGCCCAATACGGTGGAAAAGGTGCTGTTCAATGTCCGCCTCCCGCGAATTTTCTGCGGCATGATGGTGGGCGCGGCGTTATCCGGATCAGGCGCAGCTTACCAAGGCATTTTTAAAAACCCCATGGTATCCCCGGATATTTTAGGAGCTTCTGCGGGGGCGGGCTTCGGCGCAGCCCTCGCCATTCTCAATAACTTCAGCATCCTGGGAATTGAGGCAACCGCCTTCCTGTTTGGTATAGCGGCGGTGGCCCTCACGTATTTCCTTAGCAACTCCATCGGCCGGAATATGAACGCGGTGCTGGTTCTGGTACTTACCGGTATGGTGGTGCAAAGCCTGTTTTCCGCATTTACCTCCGTCATCAAGTACGAGGCTGATCCGAACAACAAACTGCCGGAGATTACCTTCTGGCTAATGGGCGGATTGTCTTCCTCCACGCAAAAGCAGGTCTTGATGATGCTGGTTCCTTTCGTTGCCGGCATGATTCCGCTATTTCTCTACCGCTGGCAGATCAACCTGCTTTCCTTTGGAGAAGAAGAGGCCGAAGCGCTGGGTGTTGACACGGGAAAAGTACGGGCAATCTTGATTCTCGCATCCACACTTTTGACCTCGGCTTCCATTGCGGTATCGGGAATGATCGGCTGGGTAGGCTTGATTATTCCTCATCTTGCCAGGTTGATTGTGGGGCCGAACTATAAAACCCTGCTGCCTGCTTCGGCGCTGATGGGCGCGACGTTTCTGCTGCTGGTGGATGATATCGCACGGACCGTACTGACCACGGAGATTCCCCTGGGAATTCTCACCGCGATTATAGGCGCGCCGTTTTTCCTGTATCTTTTGTATCGGGGAAGGAGTGCCTGGGAGTGAAGCTGAACGTCAATTCCGCCGTATGCGGATATAGAGAGGCTGTGGTGCTGGAGAACATCTCGCTCTCCGTCTCCTCGTCGGAAATTCTTTGCCTGCTGGGACCTAACGGGGTGGGAAAAACCACCCTGTTTAAAACGATTCTGGGCTTTTTGAAACTGAAGGGCGGCTCTATCCGGGCGGATGGGGAGGATCTGGGCACATGGACCCGCAAAAAGTATGCACAGAAAATCGGCTATGTGCCGCAGACGCACACTCCGCCTTTCCCCTTTACGGTGTTTGATGTTGTTGCTATGGGCCGTACAGCCCATATGGGCAGCTTCGCCTCCCCTTCAAAGGAGGATCTGGAAATTGCGGAAAAATCGCTGAACGATCTGGGAATTCTCTGGCTGCGGGACCGAATCTACACCGAGATCAGCGGAGGCGAGCGGCAGATGGTGCTAATTGCCCGGGCCCTTACCCAGCAGCCGGAGCTGCTGGTGATGGATGAGCCCACCTCCAATCTGGATTTTGGAAACCAGCTGCGGGTCCTGAAACAAATCCGGAAACTGGCGGAAAGCGGGATGGGCATTATGATGACCACTCACTTCCCGGATCATGCCTTCCTGTGCGCATCCCGCGTGGCGCTTCTCAGCCAAAGCGGCTTTTTCATCGGCACGCCGGATGAAATTATTACGGAGGAGAGCCTGAGGGCAGTTTACGGCGTAGATGTGAAAATTGTGGAAACGCCCGTCGACGGCGGACACGTAGAAAAAGCCTGCATCCCGATTTTGTCATAAGCAATTGGGGCAGGTACAAATATGGGGGATAAACGATGAGCAAAGCACTTGAATTTGACTATGTGGCCCAGACGATCCTGTTCCCCATCTATCCGGTGATTGCGGAGGACATGCTGAGCTATACGGGCATCCGGAACGGAAGAATGCTGGATATCGGCTGCGGCGGGGGACATATGGGGCTGTCTGTTTTGAAAGCCGCGCCGGAATTACGCGGCATCCTTTTGGACAAAAACCCGGAAGCGGCTTGCATCGCCGACCGGCGGGCGGCGGAGTGGGGTCTTCGGGACCGGACGGTGGTCGTCGTCGGAGACGTTCAGCAGCTTCCTCTGCCAGACGGCTCCATCGATCTGGCAGTCAGCAGGGGCTCCCTGCCATTCTGGGAGAATCTTGAAAAGGCGTTTTCCGAAATTCTCCGGGTTCTTGCACCGGGAGGAATGGCCTATCTTGGAGGCGGAATGGGCAATAAGGAGCTGGCAGAGTCCGTTGAAAAGAAGATGCGGGAATTTAATCCGGACTGGCCGTGCTGTGTCCGCCGCAAATCCAACGGCTTAGGTGCCGACGATTACCGTATTGCGCTGCAGAAGCTGGGAGCGGAATTTGAGATTCTAGAAGGCGAGCGTCAGGGGAAGTGGACCGTGATCTTCAAGAACAGCCTTGAAAGGAGAGACAGGAAAATATGAAATTCAACGTGGAGGAGCTGGTGCCCAGTGAAAAGGCACTTGCCCTGCTGTTCGACCGATGGATGCCTGTGCCTGAAACCGAGACTGTTCCGCTGAACGAAGCCGTAGGCCGGGTACTGGCGGAGAATCAGTTTGCAAAATATACCTTACCGGTTGTTCGGGCCGCTATGATGGACTCAATCGCGCTGCGCTCCATGGATTTTGACCGCGGTATACCCGATACCTCCGGATGGACGAGGGGTGTGGAGTACGAGTTCGCCGACATGGGAGATGACTTTGACGACCGGTTCGACGCCGTTATTCCCGTGGAGGAAGCCAAATTTCTGTCAGACGGAACCATCCGCATCCGAGAGGATGCTTCCGTGCATCCGGGAGCGGGGATCCGAAAGGCGGGAACCATTGCCCAGAAGGGGGAACTTCTTTTGCCAATGGGGTGCCGGCTGGTGCCCACCGACCTGTGCGTTTTGGCCACAGGCGGCATCCGTGAAGTCCCGGTATTCCGCCGACCTGTGGTGGCAATTATTCCAACCGGAAGCGAACTGATCCCCCTGGGTGAAGTTCCTCAGCGGGGGCAGAACATCGATTCCAACAGCCTGATGCTCAAACATATGGCTCTGTCCATGGGGGCTGAGCCGCTTTGCTATCCGATTGTGAAGGACATTCCCAATCAGATGTCCGTCACACTGGAGGACGCACTTGCCAAAGCGGACATCGTGGTGGTCAATGCAGGCTCCTCCAAGGGAGAAGAAGACTTCTCCACCAGGCTTTTGCGAAGGATGGGAACGTTTCTGTTTCATGGCGTTCGGGCTGTGCCGGGCAGACCGATGAGTGTTTCCTTAGTGGGAAGTAAGCCGGTTGTCAACCTCCCGGGCCCTCCCATAGCTGCGTTCAACGCCGCAGATTGGTGCCTCAGAGCGGTGGTATCCCGATTCTTACAGACTTCAGGCCAGCGCCGCCCTCGGATAAAAGCGATCTTGACTGCGCCGCTGGACGGTCCACCGGCTCTGCGATGCACATCCCGTATGAGGGTGTATCGTGCTGACGGCACAGTCTATGCCGATCCAGTCCCCAAGGAGAAGGGCTCCACGGTAGAAATAATGGCCGCAAACGGCGTATATATTTCTCCTGTTGGAGAGGGGCGGCTGGAGGCCGGTCGGGAAATAGATGTCGAGCTGTTGCGCAGCGAAAGTAGTTTTTGAGGGAGCTGCTGTTTTGTGGGAGTTATATGACAGATGTACCGTCCGGTGAAAATCTCACCTTGCGCAGCCCGTTCAGCCGGTTCACCGGCTGGAGAGTGGTTCCGTCCTGGATGGAGTGGTTGTGGTTTGAATGATGGGGACATATCCAGCCACTTCTGAAAATTCCGTACCGCTCATGCCGTCCCACGCCTCGTACTCATGCCCGTTCAGCAGATACACTTTGACGCCGAAACCGTCCAGTCCGATAAGTTCACTTTAAAAATCACGCCGCCGAACGCGCACAAAAGTGTCTCAGAAGCCCACACAATCCCGCCCCATACCCCGGAAAACTCCGGCGTATCCCGGGTTTTGTGTTTTCGGAAACGGCGCACCATGCGTCCCATGCGGCCCGCCGGTCAAGAACCGTCGCGCTTCCGGGCCGCACCTGCAAATGCCCGTCCATGGTGATCTTAAAATTTTGTAGCTTCGATAATCCACCGTTCTTGATTTTGGTGTCCCCGTCCGGGTTCTCGTTCAGCCCCAGAAACTTTTTAATTGTTAGAATCGAACTCGCCATGAATTATCTTCCGTAATCCAAGTAGGAGTCGTCTTTCTCCGGCTCTTGCGTCTTTCTCTTCTGTGCCCCCCATCATTGCGAGATAACGGCAGGCATCGCAAATATGCGTGATTAGATGCGGCTCTGTGGCTCAGTTGGGCCGGTTTTTATCGTCGTGTTGATTGGCTGGTAGGTTTCGAAGTGATCCCACACATTCATCTATAACCAAAAGTCCTGACTGGTATTTCTCGGAACGCATGGGCCTCAGCAGCTTTTTCAGTGCCAGCCAGCCTTGAATCCGGTTGTTGCTGGCTTTGCTTTGCTGCCAGAAAAACTGAATGTTTTGCCAGATGTACCATTATTGATCGGTCTGGAATCCACTGCTCACTATGGAGAAAACCCAATTCATTTCCTATGCGGGAACGGATACCATGTTGCAATGATCAATCCGCTTCAGACTGCCGCCATCCGAAAATCCGCTATTCGCAAAACAAAGACAGACACAGTAGATGCTTTTCTGATTGCGAAATCTCTGATGCTTGACGGCTATACAGAACTACAACCGGTGGACATTCAGCTTTTGAAATTGAAAGGTCTTTGTAAAACCAGAAAATCTCGTTCTTATGCGCACTCGCTGTAAAATCCAGCTTAGCACCTTTATCGATCAGCTATTTCCTGAACTCAATCAGTTTTTTCGGGCTGGCCTCCACATCAACGTTTCCTATACGCTGCTGAAAACGCATCCCCAGCCAATGGAGGCGCAATCGCTTCATCTCACATATCTGTCCAATCTCTTGCGCAAAGCCTCCAAAGGGAAATACGCAAAAGAGGAGGCCATCCGCTTGCGAGAGCTGGCAAAGAATTCTATTGGTACAGATGGCCCAGCGCTGGCTTTACAGATTCGCCAGGCAGTTTCCCAAATCGAACTCTTCTCTGCGCAACCTGAGCAAGTAGAGACCGGGATCGCAGCCATCATGAATTCCCTTAATTCTCCCATCATGACAATACCAGGAATTGGGCATGTGAATGGGGCCATGATTCTTTCCTGCATTGGAAACGTATAGAGGTTTTCTTCACCAACCAAGCTCCTTGCTTATGCCGGTCTTGATCCCGCCGTTATTCAATCTGGCAGTTTCAACCCTAGGAGTACCCGGATGTCCAAGCGCGGAAACTCTATGCTGCGCTATGCCCTGATCAATGCTGCGCACAATGTCGTTCTCAACAACGACACCTTTGCCCAGTATTACAAATCTATAGTTGCCCAAGGAAAATCTCACTACTGTGCGTTGAGGCATACAGCTCACAAGCAAATCCGCGTTATTTTTACTTTGCTTTCAAAAAATATAGCTTTTGATTTAGCTTGATTCATCTATTTTTTCTTCGGGCTGCGTAAGCAGCTCTGTTTTGTTATACCATTTTTCTCCTGATAAATTCTCTGCTTTTCCTATTGACTTTCCATAGTTGGTCTCCTTATAAATCGTTGGCGTCCAAATCGGACTCCGTTTTCATGGCGGTATCGTAGGTGATGCCGCCCTTTGTGTTTTGTGCCCTGCTCTTGTTTGTGATAGCCGTCAGTACCACCGCGTTCCCCGCCTGACACAGCGTAATCAGCGCCGTCAGCGGATACAGCGCCCCGGTGAAGTTCCGCAGGATGCAAAGCCGCATCAGGTACAGCGTCACCGCCGACACCGCCGTAGTCAGCGCCAGCATCCACAGCGCCGTCAGTTTGCTGGTCGTGACGCGCTTTACTTTGGGCTTGTCCCAAATCTTGTTATCCATCCACAACCTCCATTTCCCGCAGGTCATTGACCAGCTTTGTCACGGTGCCGTTGCCTCCCAGATTGTGATACTGCTCATAGAGCTTGTTGACGTTATCAAGCCCATGCAGGGTGATCGTCCCTCGTTCCTGGTAGTGGTAATAGGCCCGAAGAATACGATCCCGCAGCAGCGCCTGAATGCCCAGCTCTGTCGCACACTGCTTGCGCCAGAGCATGCATACAATCACGACCAGCCCGCCGCCGGTCAGTCCAAAAAACTATTTTAGCCACCACTCTGCGGCGATAGCTGTCATGTGTAAGCCCCCCTCCACTTATCCGGCCGCCGGTTTTTCAGCCAAAAGATTTGTGCCGTAGTATCCGGCTGCACCTCCTTAGTGACCTTTTTTGTGATGGAGAGGCACGAAAAGCCAGTAACAGGGTCTTCGACCTTTTCCCGTGTCACTTCGTCATATTGATACCTAAGGGCCCGTTTCAGCAAAGCGTTTTCAACCTGACTGTCAACGACTTCCTTGCCTCTTTTTAGGGCCTCCGAAATCTCCGAATACTTATCTTTCCAAACATGAAGCGTTGATACTGTGATCCCACAATTTGCCGCAATCTGCTCATCCGTCAGTCCATCCCGGGCCCAGCCCTCCAAGAGCAAGAGCCCGTCCAGTTCCAGCCATTTTTGAAACTTACCTTTTGCAACAACGGACCCACCACCTCTCGTACCAAAAAAATAGATTACCGTACTCGATTGTTCCAATATGCAAAAGGGATGGCTTATGCCACCCCCCTTACTCTTGTATGATACTTAGCTCTCCCTGTGGAAGAAATTTGATATCCTTGATAATGATGTCAGTATATACAACGCTGTCAAAATGGTATTTGTCGCCCAATAAATTTCCCCTCGCCTGAGAGTCAAAGTTAATATAAATATCAATGGGTGTCCAAAGATGAGAGTTTTCATCTCTGAATGCTGCACGAATAATCCCGTTACGCTTGACTTTTTCAAAAAGTCCGGGTGGCACATATTTACTGGACGCCGGCAGAAAAGTGACGTCTTGCAATATAATTCGATCAGGCGTTGCTCCATAGTTAACGATTTGAAGCAAGCCGTCTTCAACATTTGTGGTAACAGGAAAGGTTGCCTTTCCATAGTACTCATTCGTTTTACCGTCATAAATGTCTATACGCGGTGCTGTGATCCTGTCAAACACGGGCATCCACTCCTTCCACGCCCATTGTATTCGATGCACGTATAATTGGCGCGTTCTGCGCTACGGCTCCCACCCCTACCTACAAAATCAGCACAGACAATACCCCACTTGTGACCATAAAGAAATCGGCCACTCGTAGGCAGTCGGCTTCTTGATTTGCGCAGAGTTGCGGTGTTGGCCCGCTACAACCTGTTGGCTGCTCTGCATATTAGGGAGCCGCCGTTTCGGACGACCTCCGTTCGGAGAAAATCCTTGGATTTTGGAAACCCATACTAGCATAATATGCTTTTATTAAGCGCCACAGTGCCAACTTTCAGATAATCCTCAAAAACTTTGCAATCTCCGCGAAAAACGAATCCTTACGTCGGTAGAAATCTCTTTCGTTTACATCAGGTAAATTCAGCAGGCGGAAAGGATACTCGTTCCGGCTCATGCAGTTCAGCAAAATTCCTCCCGTCAGCCGCTGCCGCAGCTCCTCATTCTCCAAATCAAGCCCGATATGTAGCTTGGCATTCTCAACTGCCCGCATCTTCTGTGTCTCGGGCCAATCCTCAATAGCGGCCAACTGCTACATTTTGTTTTCCGCGAGCCGCCCGTCTCCACCAGAGTGAGGCAGGAACGCTCCTACGCTCGGCTTATCCTTCGTAGCCTTTACCTTACTTTTCAACAAGGCGACACCTAAATCAGGCACTCTATGCTATAATAATTTTGATGGAGGCGACGCTGTGGACAATTCATTTTTAAAGCAAAAAAATCATGTTGGTTGATGACGAGCCAGATTTACTCAAAATGGTGGCGGCCATCCTGACAGACGACGGGTTTGAAAATATCGTCACGGCTGCTTCTGTCCAAGAGGGCATTGCAGCCGCAAAAGAAGAAAAACCGGATTTGGCAATTCTGGATGTGATGCTGCCGGACGGAGACGGGTTCTCTCTTTTGCAGCAAATGCGCGTCTTTACAGATGTGCCAATTATTTTTCTCACGGCAAAGGACGAAGCAACGGACAAACTGGCCGGTCTGGGCCTTGGCGCGGATGACTACATTGTCAAACCGTTTTTGCCGCAGGAATTACTGTTACGCGTCCACGCTGTCCTGCGGCGGTGTTACAAGGAGGACGCCCCACTGCTGATGTTGGACAGTTGTACGATTGATTTCAGCCGAGCCGAGGTAGTCAGGAATGGCGACGTCATTCCTTTAACAGCCAAAGAGCATACTTTGCTTGAAACACTTGCCCGGAATGAGGGGAAAATTGTCACTGTGGACGCACTTTGCGAGGCCCTATGGGGGGATAATCCTTTTGGATATGAGAACAGTCTGAATGCCCATGTACGGCGCATAAGGGAAAAGATAGAAACAGACCCGTCAAAGCCGGTTTCTCTCATTACAATTAAGGGATTAGGCTATAAGCTGAATACAAGGAAGTGATGCCATGAAATCATTTGGGAGATATATTGCAAAGCATTTGGTTTCCTTTACTGTCTTTGTAATCGTCTTGTTGCTGATAAATGCAGTCTCTTTTGGCTGGACGTTTCATAATGTCATTATCAAAGACTACGGTGACACATCTCCGCAAAATATGTTAGAGGAAATTGCAGAAGCCTCTAATTTAGGCGGCATATCGGAGAATGCCCGGCAAAAGCTAGAGAGCAACCACATTGGGGCCATGTTCCTGAACCCGGAGGGACAGTGTGCGTGGTCGGTTGATACGCCGGAGGATATTCCAGACAGCTATACCGCTCAGGATTTAGCCGTTTTTTCCAGAGGGTATCTTGCGGATTACCCTGTTTTCGTCTGGAACGCTGAGGATTGCCTGCTGGTATTGGGCTATCCGAAAGACAGCTATACCAAACTCACAAGCAATTACTTTTCCATCCAAGCTATCCGAACCCTTCCGCTTTATTTTTCGGGAATGTTAGCTGTTGATCTGCTTCTGCTGTTTCTTTCCTACCATTTGTCGAAACGGGAAATCATCAAGAGTACAGAGCCGATTATTTCATCCATCGAAACGCTCTCAAATGGTAAGCCGGTATCACTTGCCATACGCGGGGAGTTGTCTGCGGTGGCCGAAAGCGTGAATAAGGCATCAAAGATATTAAGCAGGCAAAATGAAGCACGTGCCGATTGGATCAGCGGCGTTTCCCATGACATACGAACGCCACTTTCTATGATTATGGGGTATGCAGGGCGTATCGCGGACAGCAATGCCGCAGACAGTTCTATTAAGGAACAGGCGAAAATTATCCGGAGCCAAAGTATCAAGATGAAAGAGCTGGTGCAGGACTTAAATTTGGTATCACAGTTGGAATATGAAATGCAGCCGTTACACAAGGAGCCTGTCAGATTATCGAAGCTGCTGCGTTCCTATGTGGCGGATTTATTCAATACAGGCGTTTCCGATATTTATTCCATTGATATTGAAATTACCCCGGCTGCTGAAACTGCCGCAATGGACTGTGATCCCCGTTTAATCTCACGGGCTGTAAACAATTTGGTACAGAACAGCATAAATCACAATCCGCAAGGCTGTCATATTAGGCTGTCGCTTGATTGCTCCGATTGTTCGATTAACCTGATTATCGCTGATGATGGCATTGGATTATCGCCTGAAAAGCTTCAAGAATTAGAAGAAAAGCCTCATTACATGAACAGCACGGATGAAAGGCTGGATCTGAGACACGGTTTAGGGCCGCTGCTTGTCCGGCAGATTGCGGAAGCCCATGAGGGAACCATGCACATGCAGATAAAGAGCGTTGTGAATCATGGATTTACAACAACCCTGACCTTTCCAAAATGAGCAGCTTGGAGCAGTCAAGAACCGTGCAGAATGTGAACACCCAAAATCTGGGGCTTATGCGGCCAGGCCTCTGGCGGCCTGACGATATGTGGCCGGCGGCAGGCCGCCGGGGTTAGCGGTGTAGATTCGCTGGCGGTTATAGTAGGTCATGATGTACCGGAACACGATGCTCTTCACCTGTGCCATGGGAATCCGCTCCGTCCGGATTCGATAGAGTTTTTCCTTCTTCAGCGTAGCAAAAAAGCTCTCCATTCTGGCGTTGTCGTAGCAGTGTTCCGTACCGCTCATGCTTTGAACCGCACTGTATTGCGCCAGCACCTTCCGAAATGAGGAACTGGTAAATTGGCTGCCGCGGTCGCTGTGCAGGGTCATTCCATAGGCTCCCTGCGCCTGGCAGGCAGACCGAAACGCCCGGATACACAGCTCCTCCTTCATGTTGTCATCCATGGCAAGACCGACGATCTCTCCGTTATAACAGTCCAGAACTGCCGCCAGGTACAGCTTGCCGTCCTGACACTGGATCTGCGTGATATCTGTCAGCCACTTCCGGTTAGGGGTGTCTGCGGTAAAATCCCGGTGAATCAGGTTCTCCGCCTTCTGCGCAGCCAAGTCTGCTTTTGTAAGACTGCTGGAGTGACGAGAAGAACGATGGAGCAAACCTCCACGGTTCATGGCTCGCCGTACGCTGTTGCGGCTTACCGCAATACCGCGCTGCGTAAGCGCCAGAAGGATTCGGCCAACGCCATAATTGTCATTGTCCGGATTTTCGTTATAAATCTCCTGCCACGGTTTTGGCTTGCCAGCCGACTGCAAAAAGCGGTAGTACCCGGATTCACTGACTTTCACAACCCGGCACATGGCATGAACGCAGAACCGCTCCGGCTTTACCGTTTCCGGTCTTTGGCGAAAAAGCCCAGCGCATCCTTGAGAATCTCATTGGCTTTCCGCTGTTCCGTGATTTCCTTCATCAGCCGGCGCTCGTTCTCGGAAAGCGGCGCGTCGCGGCGAATGCCGCTGCCGACGAAGGCGTGATCTCCGAAGGCCTTTCGCTTTTGCCGCCACTCCGCCAGAGAGTAGTACGGAATGCCCAGTTGTGCCGCCGCCTGCTTTACACCGATTTCATCGGACAGCTTGACTGCTTCTTCTTTGAACTCCTTTATGATATCCCTCCACTTTTTCCCGGCAGTTTCCTCCTGCGGCGTCCTCACTTTTGCAGAGCCGCCGCCCATGCGCCGTATTTCTCAAGATTCGCGGCGCAAACATCCTGATCGGCCCCTAGTGTGAGGATATAGACCTTGATTTTGGGCTCTGTGCCGGAGGGACGGGCAATGATCGAAGTGCCGTCCGCCATCTCGAACCGCAGGACGTTGGACCCGGACAGCTCCATTTTGCTTTTAGCGCCGGTGGCGCAGTCGGTCACAGTCCCGTCGGCATAGTCCTTGCGGACCGTCACACGTATGCCGCCGATCTCGGCGGGCGGGTTTTCCCGCAGGGACTTCATCAGCTCTGCCATGTCCTTCAAGCCGTCCAGACCCGGCATCACCAGATTATAGGTCTTCTCGGCGTACTGCCCATATTTTTCATACAGCTTTTCCAGTGCGTCAAACAGCGTCATCCCTTGCGCGGCATACCATGCGGCCATTTCGGTGAGCAGCATGGAGGCAGTGACAGCATCCTTGTCCCGGACGTAATCGCCCAGCATATAGCCGTAAGACTCCTCATAGGAAAAGATGACCTTCCCCTCGCCGCTATCTTCCAGGGCGTTCTTCTTCTCCGCCATAAATTTGAAACCGGTGAAGGTGTCAAAGCACTTTACGCCGTTGGATTCCGCCACCTTCCGGGCCATTTCCGTGGTGACGATGGTCTTCAGGGCCACCGGCCGCTCGGGCAGCCGTCGGGCCCGCTTCATGGCCCCGATCAGATAGTCCAGCAGCAATACGCCTGTCTGGTTGCCGGTGACGGGGCGGAACCCGCCGCTTCTGTCCCGCACCATAATCCCCACGCGGTCGCTGTCCGGGTCGGTACCCAGAATGAAATCCACGTCGTTGGCCTTAGCAAGGTCAATGGCCAGATAAAAGCCCTCCGGGTTTTCCGGGTTTGGGGAAACCACGGTTGGGAAATTGCCGTCGATGACCATCTGCTTCGGCTCGCAGAGGATGTGCTTCATGCCCAGTGCCCGCAGGGCTTCCGGCACCAGCTTGTAGCCGCAGCCGTGGAACGGGGTGTACACCATCTTGAAGGTATCCGCCACTTTGGCGACACTCTCCCGGTCGTTGATCATCGCGGTGACCTGCGCCATGAATCTCTGGTCGGTTTCCTCGCCCATCACAGTGACGTGGCCGGATTTCAACGCGTCTTCCCACGCCATGGTCTTCACTCCATCAAAGATATCGATCTCCGACATCTTTTTTGCGACCGCCGCGGCGTGGTGGGGCGGCAGCTGCGCGCCATCCTCCCAGTAGACCTTGTAGCCGTTGTACTCTTTTGGGTTATGGCTGGCAGTGACGTTGATGCCCGCGATGCAGCCGTACTCCCGCACGGCGAAGCTCAGTTCCGGTGTGGGGCGGAGTGACTCAAAGATGCGGACGGTAACGCCGTTGGCAACGCATACACCGGCAGCTTCCCGTGCAAATTCCAGGGAGTGGTTGCGGCAGTCCATGCAGATGGCGACGCCCCGCGCGGCCGCATCTCCGCCCTCCGCCAGAATCACCTCGGCAAAGGCCTGGGTGGCGTGGCGGATCACGTGGATATTCATATTGTGCAGCCCCACGGCCATAGTGCCCCGCAGTCCGGCGGTGCCGAACTCCAGAGGGCCATAGAACCGGGCTTCAATTTCCTTGGGGGCGCTCTTCAGCGCGGACAGCTCGTCCTTCTCCGACTGAGACAAAGCGGGACTTTTCAGCCACTTTTCATACTCCTGCATGAATTCCATGGATTTTCCTCCTTTTATTCTTCATCGCCCAACCGGGCGGGATGATCCAGAATCAATTTGGCGTCTTCCAGCATGGACTGGGGGACATAAATGTCCACGCCCCGTCCGGCAAAGCCGAAGATAACCTTGCCCAGGGTGCCGGACTTGAACGCAGGGATGCCGCAGCCGCCCAGCATGGACAGCAGCACGTCCGCACCGCCGCCTAGTTCCGACTGTGCCGCGATCAGCAGCGCGGCCTGCTCCGGCTGGCCGTCCGGGCCGGTGGGCCAGTGCTCCGGCAGGTCGCCCCGACGGAAGCCCCAGCTGGTTTCATCCTTCATAGGTTCCTCCTTTTTTCTGAAATTTTTAAAAATTTTTAAGTCCAATTCTCAAAGAATTATTTATGATAGCGGCTTCCCGCTTGAATCTGATACGCCCGGTAAATCTGCTCCAGCAGCATTACCCGCGCCAGATGGTGGGGGAAGGTCATGGGAGACATGGACAATCGCAGATCCGCCCGGGCTTTCAGCGACGGATGAAGCCCCACGCTGCCGCCGATCAAAAAGGTGAGCTGGGACGCGCCGAAGACGGCAAAGCGGTTCAGCGCCTCCGCAAGAGCCGGGGAGCTGAGCTCCGTTCCCTCAATGCAAAGCGCGATCAGCACGCCGAATTTGGGGAGCTTGGATTCCACCCTGCTGGCTTCCTCCAAAAGGGCCTGCTCAATCTCAGCGGGAGACGGCGTTTCGCTCAGCCGCGCTTCGGCCAACTCTGCGATTTCAAGCTTGCAGAATCGGGACAGCCGCTTTTCATATTCCGCCGCGGCGTCCACATAAAACCGTTCCTTTAATTTTCCAACACACAGGATGGTCACTTTTTGCATACGGCCTCCGATACTTTATGGCAGGGACCCAGGCAATCTCTGGAGGCCACGGACAGAGCGGGAGTTTCCCCGGCCTCCGCCAGTGCGGCGGACACGGCGGAAAGCGCCGCGCCCGGCGTGTTGTTGTCCCGGCTCAGATGAGCCAGCACCACTTCCAGCGTCCCATCCCGGCAGGATTGCACCGCAAACCTCGCCGCGGCTTCGTTGCTCAGATGCCCCTCGTCGCTCAAAATGCGCTGCTTCAAATAATAGGGATATGTGCCCCCGCGCAGCATATCCACATCGTGATTGGCCTCCAGCACCAGCAGCGGTACGCCGGAGAGTGTATATGCAGCCTCGTCGGTAACGTATCCCGTATCGGTCAAAAGGCCGAAATCCCCAATGCGGAATCCGGCGGAGCCGGGCGCGTCATGGGAGGTGGGGAAGGGGTCCACATCACAGCCGTCCACTGTGAATCGCTCGCCCAGCATGAAGGGTGACAGACGGCCTTCCATTCCGGCCAGCCGCCGCCGCAAGTCCCGGCCAGCGGCTTCGCTGGCAAAAACGGGACCGCTCCACCTCTTCAAAAGAGTTTGCAGCCCCGCTATGTGGTCGGTGTGCGTATGGGTGATGAGGATTCCGGACAGGTCGTCCAGCGACCGGCCCAGTTCCCGCAGAGCGGCGGTGATGCGGCGGCAGGAGATGCCCACGTCCACAAGGAGGCAGACGCCGTCCTGTTCCAGTAAGGCGGCGTTGCCGGAGGAGCCGCTGGCAAGCGTATGTAAAGTAGTCAAAAAAAGTCCTCCGTGCGTTCAGAATATGCGGTGAGTGGCGTTATCAGCGGCTTATTCGCCGCTGACGAGAAAAGTGCGTCCGTGATGGAGGTGGTCGACGAAAGTCGGCGACCTCCATCGCGGACGCGGATGTGATTTGACAAAAAGGTCTGCGCGCCCCATCTTTTCCAAGAAATCAGAGGGAACGATGGGAAAAATCACCGCAGACGGGTCCCATCGAAGCGTACTTTATTTCAGCCGATGTGAGCTTCCAGCTGGTCGGTTTCCCCTGGCTCTTCCACCACTCGGATATCGGCTCCCAGCGCCCGGAGCTTGTCCACGATGCGCTCGTAACCCCGCTCGATATACTGTACACAGCTGATTTCCGATTCGCCCTTCGCCGCCAGCGCCGCAATGACCAGCGCCGCGCCCGCCCGCAGATCGCAGGCCTGAATGGGCGCGCCGGTAAGATGATCCACCCCTTGGACCACGGCAGTTTTATCATCCACCTGGATGCATGCCCCCATGCGTTTGAGTTCGTCCACATACCGGTAGCGATTGTTCCACACGCTCTCCGTCACAAGCGACGTACCCTCCGCCAGAGAGAGAACCGTGGTCATTTGAGGTTGCATATCCGTGGGGAAGCCGGGATAGGGCATGGTCTTCACATTGGTCTTGTGCAGCGGCTCGCTACGCCGCACCAGAAGCGTATCCTCCCGCTCCTCCACCTCCACGCCGCACTCCTGCAGCTTGGCGGTGATACAATCCATGTGCTTGGGAATAATATTTTTCACAAGGACCTGCCCGCCGGTGGCGGCAACCGCCGCCATGTAGGTTCCGGCTTCAATCTGGTCGGGGATAATCGCATAGCTTCCGCCCCGCAGACGGCAAACCCCCTGAATTTTAATGGTATCGGTACCCGCTCCCCGAATGTTAGCTCCCATGGAGTTCAGAAAGTTGGCCAGATCCACGATGTGGGGCTCCTTTGCCGCGTTTTCAATGACGGTGCTGCCCTCTGCCAAAACGGAGGCCATCATAATATTCATCGTCGCGCCAACGGAAACCACGTCCAGATAAATGCAGGCTCCATGTAGCCGAGGCTCTTCGCAGGAGGCATGAATAAAACCGCCCTCCACCACCACATCAGCCCCCAGAGCCTTAAAGCCCTTAATGTGCTGGTCAATAGGGCGGACGCCGAAATTGCACCCGCCGGGCATGGCCACTTCAGCCTTCGCAAAGCGGCCCAGCAGCGCGCCGATCAGATAATAGGACGCGCGGATACGCCGCGCCATCTCATAGGAGGTGCGTGTGGATCGAATATGTGTACAGTCGATCTCCACCGTGTGGGGATTAATGGAGCGGACAGACGCCCCCAGTTCATCCAAAATGGTAAAAAACAGATGCACATCGGAGATCTGAGGGATGTTCTCGATGCGGCAAATTCCGTCTACCAGAAGCGTGGCGGGGAGAATCGCCACGGCCGCATTTTTCGCGCCGCTGATCTCCACTTCACCAAACAGGGGCTTACCGCCCCGGACTACATATTTTGTCAAACCCAAAACCCTCTCTTTTACATCAAGGCAGATCGCCTGTATTCATTGTACCCTTTGACGGGACTTCCATACCAGAAAACAGGAGATCAAAAAAGTCCAGTTTTACCACATCCGTGCGGCGTATTTTAATAATTTTAAGTGCTGCCCTCATAATACATCATGCTCCGGCGAGCCGGACAGTCGGCCCTGCGGCAGATGGAGGTACCACACACACGCACAGCATAGCACATTTTACCACACATTGCAAGAAACGCAATCAAAACTTTCAGGGAGAGAAAAAAAGCGTGTGCTGCTTTTTTTTAATTTTCAGTCGCAGAAGGCGGTCTGTTCCGGCCGCTTAAATTTACGCATGAGTAACCGCTCCGGTGGAGCAATTCACAAAATAATCGACTGTATCCGTGACCAGGCGCCAGGTGGGCGTCAGCGTCAGGGTGGAGGCGGTGCTCTGAAGTTCATAGCAGGGATAAAGGCCGGTGACGGCGCCAACCACCGCGCCGGAGGTTCGCCGCGCCTTTAGGAAAGCGGTCAGTGCGGTGGATGCGGTGAGGAGATTGTCACTTTGGGATATAGTGCAATTGGAGGGCAGAAATGTACCACTGATAGAGTGCAGGACGTTGTTTTCCGCCAGGAATGTGACGGAACAGCCCTCCACGGGATAACCCTGACAGAGCTGCCGCACGGTAACGGTTCCGCTGCCGGAGGCGTCAAACCACTCGTTGGGGGATTCACAGCCATAATTCCGGCAGAACTGCTGACCTAGAGCGGAGGGCTTTTTCCCCAACTCCCCGGTGATCTCAAAAGCGCCGGAGGCGCGGAAGACTGCCTGCCCCAAATCGGAGGTGTAGGTGAGGATGCCGCCGCCTTCATCGGCGGCAGTCAGTTCATCCCCCAGAAAGACAGCGGCCAATGATTTTTCCGCCGCAGTGTCACGCTCCAACGTCAATGCGGCGGGAGGCGGGTCAAAGAAGACGTCAGATTCGCTGAGCGTCACGCCCTCAGCAGCGAAAAGCGACACCAGCTCTTCTGTGGTCTTACGTTGAGAGGCGACCTGCTGTGCCTGGCGCATTCCCAGCGTTCCAAGTAGAAACACATCTACCAGCGCGAGGGTGAGAATGATGATATTTTTCAGCCGGTAGGTCTCCATTCCACGCGCTCCTCCTTGCTTTTTTTACTCCGCCAGCCACTGCACGGCGGCGGTGTTCCCGTTGTCCACATAGTAGACGGCAAGCTCTTTTCCCGGATAGCTGCGGGCAATGGACAGCGCCTGTGTCAGGGGCAGCAGCATTCCAGCGCTGCCCCCAGCGATGTACTGCCGTACCCGCACAGACAGGCGGGTAATGGCCGAGCCCTCCAGTGTGATCTCCGCAGCGGCGCCGCCGTCCGTAAACCGGATGGGAAGTCCGTTATACTGATAACCGAAGCGCAGCGTCGTCGAACTCCCGCTGGATTGGAAGTCCTGGAGGTAGAGACCGGCGCCGCTTTGGGTGGGGAGCAGCTCGGACAGCAACTGATAGACTCCCACCACGGTTTCCGTCTCTGTGGGGGTCTCGCCGTCGGAGGCAATGTGCAGTGTTCCGCTGCTGCCCTGGTAGGAGACTTCGCCGTCGGAGCGGATGCCAAGGGTCCGGTCCCCCTCCACCACCACCTCTGCGCCGGGAGACTCCGCATAACGGAAATTGGTGTGGGGATTAAAAGACAGCGCCTCCAGCACTGCACTGGAATCGGTGATGGCGCTGGACACGCTTAGATCCGGCGGAGGATCGAATTGATCGGAAAATAAGGAGAACGGGGCCACGTGGCTATAATTCTCCGGCTGGTCAAAGGCAAACCATGCGCTGCCCAGCTGGTAGTCCGCCACCATCTCCTTGAGACTGTCAGCGGTTAGGGCGGTGGGACAGACGTAACAGGCGCTGCCGCCGTCCCACACAAAGAGCCGGGCTGTGCGTTCCTCGGCCTGAAGCAACACACGGCGGGCAGAGAGGTCTCCGCCATTCCATTCTGCTCCCACCAGCCCCGCCAGAAGGGGCAGGGGGAGCGCGCCGTCAAAATCATAATATACAGAGCCGCCATAATCCGCATCGACACGCAGCGCGGAACGAAAATCATCCACACTACAGTCCTTTACAGTCCCGGCGGAACCCAGTGCCTCCATGAGGAGATTTCCCGGCTGCGCAAAGTCTTCGCTGGCGGTGGTCAGGGACAGATCGGCCCAGCGGCCGTAAGCCCCGGTGACGGCGACGCGCACCGGCATGGCAAGGTCGGTCAGCCCGGAAACACTCTGCACCTTTTGGACGGAGCTGGAGGACAGCAGGCCGGAGAGATATCCGGTGTTGGAGCGGAGGTTATAGAGCTGCGTCTGGACAAACAGCAGCACAGCCGACGCGCTCAGCAGAATGATGGCAATATTTTGCAGCAGGTTCCGCCGCCTTTTTGCGCGCTGATCCATAGCCGCTCTCCTTTCCTCCCTGATGGCGTCAAGCGTTCTGCCCCTCCTGCCGGATGGGCAGCGTCAGGCGAACGGTGGTTCCCGGCCCCTCGTGCCGGGCCAAACGGATGGTCCCGTGGTGCCGTTCTACAATTTCCTTGGCAATGGAGAGGCCCAGACCTGTGCCGCCGGACTCCCGGGAGCGGGCCTTGTCCACCCGGTAGAACCGGTCGAAGATGTGCTCCCGGTCCTTTTCCGGAATGCCGATGCCGTCGTCGGAAACCTCCATCCACACGTGTTCCCCGGCGGTTCCAGCGGTGACCAGAATGTGGCCGCCGTCGGGGGTATATTTGATGGCGTTGCCCAGAATGTTCATCATCACCTGTTCCAATCTCTGACGGTCTCCGTAGATCAGAGGCAGCGGCTGTGTGGGCTCCAATTTCAGCTCATGGCCCCGGCGCTTGGCCTCCAGAGCATTGGCCCGGACCACACTGGAAATGGCCTCGCCGAATTCAAAGCGGGTACAGGTCATCTCCGTGTTACCCGCGTCCAGCCGGGAGAGGGTCAGCAGGTCCTGGACGATGTGGGTCATGCGATCCGTCTCATTGATGATAATGTCCAGAAAGCTGTCGGCGGTGTCCTGCGGTATGTCTCCGCCGCTGTCTCGCAGTGTCTCCGCGTAGCTGCGGACATTGGTGAGAGGGGTTCGCAGTTCGTGGGACACATTGGCGACGAATTCCTTGCGCCTCTCCTCGCTGCGGTGGTGCTCCGTCTCGTCGTGCAAAACCACCAGCACACCACCGCTGGCCCGGTCTGAAAACGGGGCGAAGTACAGCTCCAGCGTCTTGTCCCCAACCATCATCTCCGCATCGGCATAGTTGGGCCGCTGAAGAGCCAGAATCTGTGTCAGCGGGTAGACGGAGCCGAACAGCTCGTCATATACCGTCTCCTGGGGGACGGAGCGCTGAAGCAGCTGCGTGGCCGCGGGATTGCAGTGGATCAGCGACCCGTCGTGGTCAAAGGCCACCACTCCGTCAGTCATGTGGAGGAACAACGTGTCCAGCTTATTCCGTTCGTTCTCCACGGCATTGAGGCTGTCCTGAAGCACGTCCGCCATGTGGTTGAACGTACCGGTCAGAATACCGATCTCGTCCGGGGATTCAACCGGCAGCTTATTGCCAAAATCTCCACCGGCCAGGCGCTCCGCTCCCTCTGTCACCTTTTCAATAGGGCCGACGAGGGTCTTGCTCAAAAGGTAACTGAACATCACGGAAATCAAGAGCCCGATCACGAGAGCCTGCATGATGATGGTGAAGAGCTGCCCGTTCAGCTTGGAAACAGTATCCCGGTTGTCGCGAATATAGATGATGTAGCTGTTTTCTCCGCCGGAGATAGGGATGGCCACATCCATATAGTTCGCCGTCACATCGCTGCGGTCTCCCACCTTACCGTTCAGGGCGGAAAGGAGATTGGGCGTGGATGCCAGAATCGTGTCCCCCTCATCCGACTCAGCCAGAGCCGCTCCGGTGGAGCCGTCCAGAATATAATAGTTTCGGGTCCGGAAATCAATGCCCAGACTGCCGGTGTTGGCATCCAGAATATTCTGCATTTGAGCCGCGCCGTCGGGCGCTGCGGCAGCAGACAAGAGGTCGGACATGAATCTGGCATTTTTGGCCAGAGCCGTGCCGTCCGTCTCCGTATCGGAGCCGAACATATCGTTCATCTGATCATGAAAGTTTTCAATATAAAAGCTGGACACGTTGGTGGTGAGAAACGCGCCTACCGCCGCCATCAGCGAGGTAATCAGCAGCAGCATAATAAGCATTAGCTTCATATGAAGACTTTTGAACACAGTTGGCACCTCTTTTCTCCGAAAATCCGGGGGCCGCGCCCTCCGGCTGCTCCGCCGCACGGTTCAGCGCAAAGAGAGCGTCAGCCCCCCTTTTCTATTACGTTGAAAAGTAGTATCCTACCCCGCGCCTCGTGAGTATGTACCGTGGATTGGCCGGATCCGTCTCGATTTTTTCCCGAAGCCGCCGGACGGTGACATCCACAGTTCGGGCGTCGTCGCCCACATATTCATAGTTCCAAACCTGTTCCATCAGATCAGTGCGGGCGTACACTTTATTGGGGTGGCTGGCCAGAAACGTCAAAAGCTCGTACTCCCGCTGGGTCAGATCAACCACAGCTCCGTTTCGGAAGACCTGATGGTTGTCCGTATTGATGGAGAGGTCTCCGGCGATGGTCATGGCCCCTTCGGCGGCGGACGTCGCGGGCACGCCCATGGCAATGCGGCGGATGTTGGCTCCCACCCGGGCGATCAGCTCCCGCATGGAGAAGGGCTTTGTGATATAGTCATCCGCACCGATTTCCAGTCCCAGAACCTTGTCCGTCTCCTCTTCCCGGGCAGTCAAAATCACCACGGGCACATTGTTATGGCTCTTGCGCAGAGTGCGGCAGACATCGAACCCATTCATTTTCGGCAGCATGACGTCCAGCAAAATCAGATCCGGCTTTTCAGACTGTGCCTTTTTCAAGCCGTCCTCGCCGTCATAGGCCTCCAGTGTGGTGTAGCCCTCCCGCTGAAGGTTGAAGCAAAGGATGTCTACAATGTTTTTTTCATCCTCCACGATCAATACGGTTTTTTTCTGTTCCATGGAGTCTCCTCTCTTAGATTTCAAAGATTCAACAAAAGCTTTGCTTTCAGCACGGCAGCGATCGTCTTTCCGTCTTCGATCTCGCCCCGGACACAGCGGTGGACAATCTCGTCAAAAGGAATGCGCTCCTGGACAAGAAATTCGTCCTCGTCAGGCTGCGTGCTCTCCATGTGCAGTCCCCGCGCAAGAAACAGATACAGCTCCTCGCCCAGGCATCCAGGAGATGGAAGCAGCTTTCCCATGGGCAAAAATTCGTCCGGCACCGCGCCGGTCTCCTCTCTCAGCTCCCGCAGAGCGCCCGCCACCGGATTCTCGCCCGGCTCCAGCTTTCCCGCCGGGATTTCCAGCAGCGCCCTGTCAAAAACATACCGGTACTGGGTCACGGTCAGCACATTGTTCTCATCGTCCAGCGCCACAATGGCGACGCAGGGGCAGTGATCCGCCACCTCGCGGACGGCGGTTTTCCCGTCGGGCAGCCGCACCTGATCCACATGGACATTAAAAATTTTCCCGGTGTAGATATCTTTCCGGGAAATGAGGGTTTCCTTCAAGTTTTCATACATTTATACGCACCTGCAATTTTATGATTTGGATGCCTGCTTTTACCGGCGGCCGTATATTCCACTTGCAGCATATGGCGGCAGGGGCGGATTGCGTGGCTGCCCGCCGCCGTTTCCGTAGACCCGCAGTTTCTGGGTTTTGGCGCGAAGCGTCAAAGCCCACTACCATAGGGGCTCTCCGGCTATTATAGCAAACAACCGAAAAAATGACAATGTTTCTTTTACTTGAAGAATGGGAAGGATTATGTTAAAATACCAGCATCTGACACGCAGGACCCGGAAGGAGGCGCTTTCCACGGAGAAAAAGGGAATTAAAATTGCAGCGCGGAACCGCAAGGCATACCACGACTACTTCGTGGAGGAAAATTACGAGGCGGGCATTGAGCTCTTCGGTACGGAGGTAAAATCCATCCGGGCCGGAACACTGAACCTGAAGGACGCATGGTGTTCCATCCAAAGCGGCGAGCTGTTCGTCAACGGCATGCACATCTCCCCCTACGAAAAGGGCAACATTTTCAACAAGGACCCCGAGCGGGTCCGCAGGCTCCTGATGCATAAAAAGGAGATACGAAAGCTTCAGGCGCTGGTCAAACAGGACGGGTACACTCTGGTTCCTCTGTCCGTCTACTTCAAAGACGCAAAAGTGAAGCTGGAGATAGGCGCGTGCCGGGGCAAGAAAAATTATGACAAGCGGGACGCCATCGCCAAGCGGGACGCGGAGCGGGAGATGGACCGTCATATGAAAGAAACCAATCGCTGAGTCCGGCAAGACGATTCCCACGAAGGAAGAGAGAAAACAGGAGAAGAAAGGAATTATTTAAATGTCTGAAGTGAAAAGCCCAATTGCCACCATCACCATGGAAAACGGCAAGGTGATGAAAGCGGAGTTGTACCCTGACAAAGCTCCCAATACCGTAAACAATTTTATTGCCCTGGCCAATTCCGGCTACTACGATAAGCTGATTTTCCACCGCTGCATCCCCGGCTTCATGATTCAGGGCGGATGTCCGCTGGGTACCGGCACCGGCGGCCCCGGCTACACCATCCACGGTGAGTTTTCCGGCAACGGCTTCCAGAAGAACGATCTGATTCACACGCTGGGCGTCCTATCCATGGCACGGACTATGGCTCCCAATAGCGCCGGAAGCCAGTTTTTCATCATGGTGGACGACGCGCCCCATCTGGATGGGCAGTACGCCGCTTTCGGCAAGGTATTTGAGGGCGAAGACGAAGCCGTCCGCATCTCCACGGTGAAGACGGATTTTAATGACAAGCCCAAAACGCCGGAGGTCATTGTCTCCATCCGGGTGGATACCTTTGGCGTGGAGTATCCGGAGCCGGAGAAAAAGGCCGAGCGGTAAAAAGAACGGATGCCCGATTTTTAATCGGAAGGAAGTGCCTTTATGAAAATTGCCATTGTCACTGGCGCGTCTTCCGGCCTGGGCCGGGAATTTGCCCGTCAGCTGGTGTCCGAGTACCCGGAGGTGGAGCAGCTCTGGCTCATCGCCCGGCGAAAGGACAAGCTGGAGGATGTGGCTGCATCGCTGCCCCGTCCGGCAGTGTGCATGGCACTGGATCTGTGCGACCCCATGAGTTTTACCGCGTTTCAGGAAAAGCTTCTTTTAGAACAGCCGGAGGTGCACCTGTTGGTGAATGACGCCGGGTGCGGATATCTAGGAAATCTGGGAGAGACGGACACGGCCCTGGAGACCCGCATGATCGACTTGAACCTGCGGGCCCTGACCGCCATCACGAACCTGACGATCCCCTACATTCCACGGGGCGGGCGGATCATCAACGTGTCTTCCATCGCATCCTTCTGCCCCAATGCAAGGATGACGGTCTACTCATCTACCAAGGCGTTTGTGTCCCACTTTACCGTGGGACTTGGTGAAGAGCTTCGCAAGAAGGGAATTTCCGTCACCGCTGTCTGCCCCGGCCCTATGTCCACCGAGTTTTGCGATGTGGGGAATATTACCGGCAATTCCCCAATGTTTGCAACGCTTCCCTATTGCGATCAGGTCCACGTGGCGCACGGCACGTTGCTGGCGGCGAAGTACCGCCATACGTTCTATACCCCCACGATGTTCTACAAGATTTTCCGGCTGGTAGCGAAACTGGTTCCGGTAAAGCTGATGACAAAATTTACAAAAACATAAATTTCACGAAATTGTAACAAACTTCGGTGTAGAAGTATGCTATAATTTGAAACAGTAAAATTCCGCATTCAGACCCGAGCAATTTGTACCCCGACAATTTGCTTGTTCTCAAGTTCACCTCGTTCCGCTGCAAATCAGCAGAGTGTTTGCGGCGGAATGAGGAAGAGCAGCGGAGCAATGCAAGCCAATTGTTGAAAGGCGGGAGCGAACTAAGTTCAGTTTGCTCCGACGATAGGGGGGTGTACCGGTTTCGACGGGGACATGGAGGCGGGACCAGCGGGCGGATGCGCCTGTCATCCTGAAAACGGGCAATTTATAAATTAAACAACAATAATACTGTTGCTTACGCTGCCTAATTAAAGGCAGCCGTCCGACCCGGAAGGACCGCGAGCCGGGAAGGGCGTCGTTTAGCGGTAAATGTGCGTACGCAAAGCTTTGCGTGTACCATAAATTATGAAGCTTACCTGACCCGCCGGCGTGACGGCTTGCCGGTGGTAAGGGGAACAGGGAGAGTAAGACTCCCGCAATAACCGCCTGCGCCCGGAGAAAGTTCCGTTAAAGTGCTTTCGGACGGGGGTTCAACTCCCCCCACCTCCACCAAAAAAGAAGCTTTGAGAAATCAAGGCTTCTTTTATTTTTGCTTAGAGCTGCAACGGATTGATTGATTATACATTAGACATCTGTTCTAACGCATTGTGCGTTTTAAATTGGACATGAGAGCAAAAAATGGACACGGATTTGGACACGCAAAAACTCCCCCACCGGCATTTAACCGATGGGGGATTGCTTTATTTGCGCTCTAGCCGCTCCATACGCTCGTCTATGGCCTTGCATATAAAATCATTAAGGCTCTCGCCTATCGCGTCCGCTGCGGCCTGTATTTCGGCTTTGCGGCCCTTGGGGAGCGTCAAAAGCTTTGTGTCCCGGTTTTCCTTCATCCATTGATTCTTGTATTCGGTCCTGTTTGCCATAAAATCACCCTGTACCATAGTATCACATTTTGCTTGTCTTATATACGTCAAAAATGCACAAATTATCTTATATAAGATTGTTCATTCCGCCTATTGCAATACGTCGTATATAAGACTATACTTAAACCATAGAGAGGAGGTGAGCACCACGAGCAAGCACAAAAAGAGCGGCAACCAAGACAATACCGTCAAGTACATCGTCTTGGTTACCGCAATCCTAAACCTAATCCGGTCGCTAGTGGACATCATCCAAAAGTTCACCGGGTAGGCAAGTGGGAGGGAAACCTCCCCTTGCCTTAAGAATAAATCAAATGCTTGCCGTTGTCAATATATGAAATGGAGGATGGCTATGGTAGATATTATTTTGGACGCCGTTATGATTGTGCTGAGCGTTGTGACCATCGGGCTGGTGGTTCGGATGCTCAAAAAGAAGTGAGCCGCAAGGCAGGAGGAAAGACGATGGCGGATATTAGAGTCCAGCTTTATTACAGAGATATGGGCGTCTGGAGAAAAGACAGCATTGCTACAATCCCGGAATCGGAGTACAACACAATGCTGCGCGTCCCATCAATTCGGACGCAGGCCATTAAGATCGAGGACGATGACTGGTATGGTGAGAAGCTTCCCGCACGGCTGGTCTTGTCACAGTATGGGACTCTAGTTGCAGGATGATGCGCAGCCCCGCCGGTCGGGCAATAGGCCGGCAATAACCCCGCCTGATGATGACCTGCCGGGAACAGGCCGAAACGCCCTTCGGGGCGTCGTGGGAACCCGTCGGCTACGTGGGAAAGCGCCGCCACGTTGATATATGCGCTTTGAAAACAGAACAAGCCGGACGCCAAATGACGCCCGGCTGCTCCCTTTAGGATGAAAAGAAGGTAAAATGAAAAAGAATCTCGTCTCTTGCAAGTATAATAATACTGATGATATGTTAAGCAGAAAAGCGTAGACTGTTACAGAATCTTTAAATCTCTGCCACAACGCAAAAATTCCCCGAAGCTACCTTCTGGTAAGCCCCGGGGGGATCTCTTTTCTTATACCGCCGTCTCCATCCCGATGGCCTGCAGTTTCCGGTCGAATCCTCCGCCCCGGTAGATGAACACCAGCGTCCGCACCTGCTCATGCGTCAGGTTGATGATATCACCGTTGCCGGTGAAGTCGTCGGAACCGTCGCCTCCTGCTGATCAAGAAAAAAGTTTGCCATATGCATATTTGCAAATCTATTGCTGATACTATTGTCATTACAAAAGCAAGGAGAATAACAATGGATTGGAACCGTGCAAAAGAAATCTGCGAATCAAATCATACGGTAAATGTTACCCATAATGGCGTCCCTGTTTATATCGACAGTGTTTCCGAAGACAAGGATACCGCAAGCATCCACCCTCTCAGTCAGCCGAACGAACAGCAAACCGTAAGTGTTTCCAGTCTGACAGAGACATCCAAATAAGTTGAAACCCCGCCTCCAGGGATTTATCCTCAGAGGCGGGGAAATCTTTACATATTGTATCCCGGCCTGTACGCCCCGGTGATCAGCTTCAGGTTCCACTTGCGTCGCATGACCGCGCCGCCGATCTAAAACCAGAACAAGCCGGACGCCACACGACGCCCGGCTGCTCCCTTTAGAATGAAAAGAAGGTAAAATGAAAAAGAATCTCGTCTCTTGCAAGTATTAAGATACCGAATTTTTGTTAACAAAACCAGCGGGAATTGTTACAATTATCTTAATTTTTTGCACAAATAATCTAAAAACAATCTTTACAATTTATTCGCAACTTTTCAAGATTAATTTAAAAAATATCTGATAATCTAAAAATATCCTCGAGAGAGGATGCAAGCCAGAAGCAAGTTTTTTCTTTTCATTCTCCCTTTCTCTAACATCAAAGCCTCACCTCTAAGGTCAAAGAGGTGGGGCTTTGATGTTCAGTGGACCCTTACTTCACAATCAGCTTCCACAGCCGGTTCAGAAAAATCACCGTCTGCTCTCTGGTGCAGTACGCCTTGTACCGCTTGGTTCCGTCGGCATAGCCGGTCAAAATACCGTTCCCTTCCGCCCACGCCCGCGCCTCCGCGCTGGTGTCGCTCGGCTCCGCCGCGGTTTTCCCGGCCAGCCATGTATCCATCATGGCATTGAATTGTTCCTGTGTCACAGTATCCTCCTCTTCTTCATAGGCGGGTCTGATAGCCCCCTTAATGACATTGTTGCTGCGCGGCCTCCGCTGCACCTGTCCGCCGTTGGCATCGTTTCCAGACCCGGTATTCCCCTCAATGGCAATCACGCCGGACGCCGTCACGCTCTCGACAATGCCGGTGTGGTCCGTGGTTCCGTCTCCGTCAAAGTCGTAGATCACCACGTCACCGGGCCGGTAGTCTCCAGTCACCCAGCACCCCGCCGCCTGTGCCGCCCGCATCATAGTCCCGCAGGATGCCGTGGTGGTATTGGGCAGCAGATCAGAGGCCCCGGTCTGCGCGAAGCACCACTGCACAAACATCATGCACCATGGACTGCCGTCCATCCCGAACCATGCGCCGTATTTTGTCCGGTTGCTGCCTCGCGGATTCTCCGTGTACCCCAGCTCCGCCCGGGCAATGGCAAGGATATCACTTGCTCTCGGCATTAGAATCACTCCCTGAAATATTGCCGACGGTGATCTGTGCAAGGGCCTCTTTGAGCTTATCAAATCCAAACATAGCGCCATAGGCTACCAGAAGCCCCACAACCACCGCGGCAACAACGATATACCACGTGACAGCCACGCCGTTGATCTGCGCATAGGCCGCGCCGGATGCCAGCGTCAGGCCCTCGGACAGCAGCACCACAACGACGTTGGTGGGAAGCTTGTCCCAGGTGCTTTTCTTAATGACCTCCGTCAACAGATTGACGATGACCACCAGCGCGCCAATCACGGCAATCAGCGCGGAAACGTTTGTAATATTCATATTATGTACCCCCTCAAATGTCCGGCGCATCTAGTACGTCGTCTGATTGCTTAAAGTTTTTTGACTTTGCCGATTCAAACGTAATCCCCCCGGAGGAGTGATCTGTCTGGGCCAGGCTGAGATACTTCCGGGCGACCAGAGTGATCATTCCCTCTGCAACGCCGACCGCCGCCGTGAGGTATGCCGCCGTGGCATTAAACCCGTTATGGATTGCATACCACATAAGTAGCAGGCACTCTTCGATAATCAGCATTCCGCCCCAAAATGTGACCAGCGCGATTCGCTTGGACACGTCCAATTTTCGGGGCCGCTTTACCTTGGGCTTGTCCCGAATCTTTGCGCTTTCTTTCATTCAGCTCTCCTTCCTGTCCGCATTCTCCAAATCCTCAATCCGGTGATTGGCTACCTTGATCTGCTCCTCCATCACCGGCACGCGCTTTGCAAAGTTGTTGTGCTCCCGGACCTCCCGGGTCAGCTCTTCCAGCTTGGTATCGGTGACGGCCTGCGCCGTGCTGATCTGCGTTTGTGTCTTGTCGGCGGCGGCGTTGTTTGAAATGACCACCCCCACCAGCGCCAGCCCGCCGGTGATAATCGCTACCACAATGCTTTCCAAATTCTCACCTCCAGTAATATCGCGGCCTCTCGCCGCCCCTTACGAGGCGTCAGCCGTATCCGTCGTATTGCTATCCGTCGTCGGCGTCAGCGTATTGGTTAACTCGGCGTACTGGTCGTCCGTGACCTGCCCGCAGGCATAGAACATATTCACTTTTTCCTGTAAGCCCGTGGTGCGGCCCAATTTAATCAGTAAATTGCAAATGCTGTAAGCACTCATGTTGTTGTACCTCCTAATTTTTCAACGTCAGATTGATAGATAAAGTTTGCAAGGGTTTCAGCAAGATCGGCTGTAGCCGATTGCAGCTTGTCCAGCGTGGGCGGATCATAAGTATCACCGATAGCCGCGCTGGTGTAGAATGGTTTCGCGTTGACGGAGGCGGCAAACTCGGCATCAGCTACGATGATATTAGTGATGGTGCCATCGGATACAATTAAATAGTTCATGCTTTGTACCTCCATACGATTCCAGCCACACCCGCTTTTCCGACTCCGCCACGTCCAGATGTAAAAGTCTCTCCGGAACTATAGTTGGCAGTTGCTGCGCCACCACCTCCTCCTGCTCCTGGATAACTGTTGCCGGAAGAACCGTTGCCAGCAGAGTTGTACGTTGAAGAGCCACCAGCACCACCGCCCTGCTTCCCTGAAGCGCCGGCGGTAACATTCGTGATTGGCTCATTAGAAATATCGGCGTATGCACCGCCTCCGCCGCCTGAACCTCCAACCGTTGTTGCAGGATGTTTAAATGATATTGTCGGAAAATTTCCTGAGCTTGCGTGTCGACTATATGAAGTAAGAACATCCCGCCGCGTCGCTATGGCACCGGATCCTCCAATTGCGCCGGATTGTCCAACAGTAGTAATAATTGTCTCGTTATTAACAGTTATATTGGAATCTCCGGAAGCAGCTCCAACAATTATATCTATAGACGCGCTTTTGTTTTTTATATTCTCTGCATTTGCAACAGCACCAGAATCGCCGCCTTTTCCCGCGTAAGCAGCAACGCCAAAGCTGCCGCGAGAGGCGTCTCCACTTGTGCCGCTTTTACCTCCCGCGACAACAGAGCAGTCGAACTCATCAACATCAGGGGAAAATAGAATGGACTGTGACGATGTGAATAACTTTTCTGTAATTGTGCCGCGCGAGAATGTAAAAGTGACTTTATTCAATGTGTTTGGAAGAAGCTCTACAGTCTCACTTAGACTGGAAGATGTAAAGTCTAAGTATAATGGGGACGTACATTGTAACGTTACTGTAGATTCTGTGGTAAAGCCTACGGTAGTTCCATTGCTGTCGGTAATGCACTTGCCTCCAGACCTGGACGTTATACCGGTCACAGTAGCGCCGCTAATCGGCCTCCCGCCTGGCGTTAGCGCAGTAACCAGCACGGCATACTTTCCCGTCGGAAGCGCAAGAGATAAAATCGCCTTATTTACCGTTTGATTTTCCGGGGCCAACTCCAAAACCGCAGACGTATTATCATCCAACAGATTCGCCTTATTCAGCGCCGTCCCGATCTGCTGCCACCCCGCCTCGTTAATCCCGTTCAGATCAATCGGAAGCGTCCCGGCCTCCGCCATGGATTTAAATTCTTCGTAGGTCGCTGGCCACCCGGCCCCTTTCAAGTACCGGCTGTTTCCGGTGCCCAGAATAATTCCATCTGTCATACTTCACCACATCCTATCTCGCCGCTGTAAAACCAGCTTTTTGCCATACGGTCCAGCGCATCGTCGCACTCGATTAACACGCGTTCAATATCGTTTGCTTCGTCAATCGTCAGCCCATCCATATCATCAGGCGGGGCCATACTGGAAGACAGCGCCTCGCGCAAGGTTTTCACGTCCTGCAAATATGCGCTCAAATCCGCCGCCGTGTACGCGCCAGAAGCTACCCAGTCCGTTTTAGCGGTCAAGGTGACCGAGTACCCGTAGCCTTTCAAAAGCCCGCCCAGATAGGCCACAGCCTGCCCTACGCGGTTTAAATCCGTTGCGTTGTAAGCGCCCTTTATCCCGGCAAGCCACTCCGCCAGTTCATCCGTGGTCATTCCGGCGATACCCTTATCCCGCAGCGTCTGCCAGCGGATTACGTCGGCGGCGGTGCGGTCAGTTACCAATGTATCTATTACCGACATTTCACACCCCCAGCGTTTCAAAATTCCCGGCAACGGTATTGGAAAGCGCAATGTCCATTTTAAGAAGGTTGCCATCTTCCGTGCCGTCCCAGGAGTTATGAATAGTCAGCCGGTCGCCCAGCAGTTCTCCCGCCCAAACAATTTTTGCCTTGCAGGTATTCCGGCGAAGGTAGTAGTCATAGACCCGCTGCGCCGTGGCCTGCCCGATGGCCGTGGATACCAGCGTCGCGCCAGCAACCTCCACCACATTCTGCTTGTCGCTGGCCGTCACATCGGGATTGGAAATCGTATAAACCGTTTCTGTGTCGCTGTATTTGACCCCGCCGATCTCCACGCTGCCGTTGGTGTCCTGCGTGTAAGTGTGGGCGGTCACCCGTACCTCTGTCACGATGGCAGATGTCTCCACGCTCACTCCGGTATAGGTGCGGTCCTTGCTGATCTCCGCCGCAGCGGAGGGCAGGGCAAATACCCGGATGCTCTCCCGCCCATCCGTGGAGGCACAGACACCCCACGCGAAAAGAACCTGCTGAATAGCCTCCCGCAGCGTACACGCTTCGATGACCCCGGTCAGCGCCGTATCGTCCACGCCGTCGAAATCTACAGTGAAATAATTCCCGACAAGTTCGACCAGCAGCGTCTTTGCAGATTTGGCGCTGTACACGCCGCCGGAAAACGGGATCTCATCCAGGACTCCAAAGGCATCGTAACAGTCGATGTCATAAATACTCTTTGCGGATCGTGAAAAGCTGTCGATGTAATACACCCCGATCAGGCTGCCATTGTTCCGAACCTCTACCGGCTGCTTGAGCTGGAACATATAATCGACATCTTCCCGGCTGTCCAGCGTCCACGACATCGTAGAGATGGGCAGTTCTTCCGAAATCCCGCTCATCTGATTTATGAGGGACGCCTTGCGCAGCTCCGTCATACCGAAGGTGCGATACACGCCGAAAATGATATGCTCCAGCTTGGCGTGGCGGTATGGAAGGTTGGTGCTGTTCAGGGTAATGACAATCTTATCGTAACTGGTGACCTTCTGGCGGCAATAATAAACGGCGCTGTCCGGCGTAAAATCCACGTCGGCTTTCAGTGTCGTTCCCTGATACCATTTGATGTTGACGGAATTACAGTAACCGCCTGTCGCCGTGTCCGCCGCCAGCGTGACGCCCAGGGAGGAATACTGCTGGTCGAATGTCACGGTAATGACAGGCGGGCTTGTGAATGCGCCGCCTGACCCGCTCATGGCTGTTGACCAGAAAGCAATATCCTGACTATCCAGCGGTGCAAAGCTGCCGTCCAGCCCCCAGTAATTCAGTTCCCCGGACGTGATTGAAACCGGATCAATGCCGGGGGGCAGTTTTGAAATATCGCAGAAAGGCATCGCGCCGTTGGTGGAGACGCTTGCATCGTCCTCAGCCCCCGGCGCGATGTCCTTGTAGAGAATTGTTGTTTTGCTCATGGCTTCACCTGCGCGTCCATGGGAACGAAGTTGATCTCAAACTCGTCCCAGAAATTGACGCCTCCGGACACCCGTATCAGCTTTCGGGTGCCGGAGGTGTAATAGGCTTCATAGGAAATGGAGGTCTGCCCGTCCGCTGCCTCCAGTTGTACGGAGTCCTCCACGGAATGAGCAATCAGGTAATCCCACAGGGCGTCAAAAGCGGCAGTATTGCCGTTATTGAAAAAGGTGATCTTGTGCGCGATGTAGGTTCCGATGATATCTCGCACCATGCGGCCGGTCATGACCCGCCCGACATTGTCGCCATCGAGGACGCTGAAACTCTCCTCGTAGTCGGAGATGGAAACCGTCACATCGAAGGACGTTCCATTGATAATGACGTAGTTCATGTTACTTACCTGCCAAATTCTTACCGTGTACCTTTGAAATCTTCTTTTGGTTTTTGTAGATCACTTCGCCATCAAGGTACACGGCGTTTTCAATCACCTGCCCGCTGCTGCTGCCATAGTTGCTCTTGGACAGCGCCAGCATAACCGCCTGCACGATCGTGTCCAGCGGCGCTTCGATGTTCGTCCCGCTTTTCTGGTCGCCCAGCACCGCCATAAATTCACGGTTCGGCGGAATGACCGCACCGGTGGCGAGGGCTGGAATCGGAATCTTTTCAACATTGACAAGCGGGACTGAACTATAGGAAATCCCGGTCAGCGCCGCCAGGGAATTTGCCGCGGCAACCAGTTCGTTTAGCGCGGTAATTGCACTGTTCACTCCCGCCTGCAGTGTATCCAGAATGTTGTTCCACTGGCTTACAAAGGACAGGTGAATATTAAACCAGAAAGTTGTCCACTGCCCACTGAAAAGCGTCTGGAATTCTCCCCAGCCGGTGAGGAAATTGGTCTGCCATTCGTTATAGGACTTCTGCATCCCGTTAAAAACAGTTTGCAGCGTTGCCTGCAGCTGCGGGTCGTATTCGTTGACACCATTGATTAAGCCCTGAACAAGGTAATTGCCATCTCGCCTGGTTGCTTCCGAAGGGGAGTGAACTTCCAAGCCGTCCGCTATATCGCCCACTACTTTCTGACCCCATTTTTTACCGCTGTCGCCCATGGTATCAAGACCATCATTAAGTCCGTCCACAACATCGCGCCCCGCGCCTGTCCATTTCTTTTTTGAATATTCCGTGTCAATTGTACTAGATGTAGAGGCACTTTTTGCTGCGACGCTTACGCTAAGAAGTGCGAGACCTGCAATCAGAAGAGGAAGATTTAGTGTAAACATTCCGAAAGCGATGAGCGCAATTCCTCCTAGTTGGAGAGCTGTTGCTACCCATCCGGGGACCTCCGGTAGCCCAATTGCGTCCCACCAACTCTGGTATGCTCCGGATGCCACTCCATACTGATAGGCAAACCCCAATAGTGACATTCCCGCAATTAGCATTAGAATGTTTAGCATGCTTACTCCAAAACAAACTAATGCTATTCCGCCCAAGAGAAGCGCAGCTTCTACCCATCCAGCTACTTGTGGGAGGCATAACACTTCCCACCAATTTGCAAACACTCCGCTATCCGTGCCGAACTTGACACCGGCAGAAAGAAGAGCAAACCCTCCAATGAGCATGAAAATATTTTTCATTACAATTCCGAATACGAGAAGCGCCATCCCTCCGACAAGTAACGCCGGGGTTATCCATTGCGCGTATTCGGGCAGGTGCAAAGCTTCCCACCAGTTTTGAATAACGCCGCTTTCTGTTCCTACGGCTACTCCGGCAGTCAATAAACCAATACCAGCAAGCGTCATGAGAACGTTATGGGTAATCGCACCAATGACTATGAGCGTCATACCACCGATCAAAAGTGCTGCCGTAATATACTGAGGCGCTTTATCAAGGCCGAGCGACTCCACCCAGCTCTGCAACGTCCCATTTTTCTCCGCTTGGTAAATCACATAGCCAATTAAAGCAAGTCCGGCGATAACAAAAAGAATATTTCCCATTGCTGCTCCGATGGCAACCATGGCGATACCACCAAGTGTAAGCGCAACCGCAACAAACTCCTCTACGTTGTTTAGTCCCAGCGTATCAGCCCACGATTGAAAAACACCCGTATCTGCTCCAACGACTACCCCCGTGTTCAGCAAAAGCAGTCCAGCAATCACAGTCGACAAGCTTCCGGTACAGGCTCCAATGGCAATCAGAGCGATTCCTCCAAGGAATAATGCAGCCGTTACCATCCCGGCGGCGTCCCCGAGCGTATTTTTCAGCCAGCCATTGTCGGCGGCGCTGAAATCGGGCTCAATTTCGGAAGATGTGGCAGTCCCGGTGCTAGTAGATGCAGAGTCCCCTGAAAGTTTATTGATTTCGTCAAAATCAGCGAGTGATTTACTTGCTTTTTTTGCCGCTTCGCCCGTTTTGCCAATGGCTGCCGTTTCGTCATAAAGGCTTTTTGCCGCTTGCGCGGATTGCTTTGCTGTTGAGCCGAATAGCATCGAAACAGCCTGCGCAATTGTTGAGATGACCTTTGAGAGTATATTGACAAAAACGGTAAAAGCTGGAATAATAATATTTACAAGCGGCTGTGCCAACGTTAATAAAGCGCCTTTCAGTCGTGCCACAGCTGCACTCGCCTCACTGTTGGTCTTGATTACCTTTCCAACCCATTCTCTGAATTTTGCCAGGGCCTGGGTAATCAGCGTGAACACTAGTGCGCTCCTGACTACCTCGCGTACCCTTAGAGCAAATCGGCCCATGCTCTTATTGGCTCTTTTTGTTGCCTTATTCATTGTTTCGGCGTTATATCCAGCATCAGCTAACTCTTGAGCGATAGCACCGGCTCTCTCTTTGCTTCGGTCAAGCTCTATGGTGGCACTGTTAATAGCCGCGTCATACCGTTCCACTTTGGCCTGAGTTGTGCCCCAGCTTTTTTCGGTTTCTTTCGCTGCCGTTGCCTGTGCTTCAATCTGACTGGACGTGAAAAACTCCTGTCCGCTTTTCATATATTCAAGGCGGGCCTTTGCAGCGTCCAGTTCAGCCGCTATTTGCTTTGATTGACCAGCCAGTGGCGCACGTTCGGCTTGATTTTGCATAATTTTTTCATTTATACGGTCGATTTTTTTAGCAAGAGACTGATATTGCTTTTCCAGTTCCTTGTTGTCGAGTGCAGTTGAAAAAATGATAGAACCATCGGCCATCTCGATTTACCTCCCGTGGCTAAAATGCTTGTGTCTATGCATAGTTACCCATGATGCAGAAAGGGGATTTTATCATGTATGCTAAAATTTCAAGAAGGGTTTTGAGTATAATTTTGCTTTCAGTTCTCATTTTTGGGTTATCTGCTTGCAGTAGTGCGGCAGGTAGCGAGAGCACTTCACAGCAATCGTCTTCCTCTTCCGCCGTGTCTTCTTTGGATTCCGCACAGGCTTCCAGCAATGCAGCTGTAGATACAGATAACAGTTCTGTTGTCTTGGGCCCTGGCACATATACTGTCGGTTTCGACATTGATGCCGGGACATACGACTGTATCGCAGACTCCGGGTTTGGCGTCCTACGCGGGGATATTGCCGCTTACGGTCAAGCTGGATTTACGCAAACAATGGGAGTCGAAAACAGCTCGTTTGAGTGTGCTCAATCGTACAGCGGTCTTGCTTTGGCAGATGGAGATACCGTTTACATTGAAATGAGTTTATACGTAAAATTCGTCACAGTTTGATACCTTTCTTACTGCCCTCCGCCCCCTCAATCGGGGGCGGTCTTCTTTTTCCCCAGCCATGCATCAAGCACATCATCGTCCTTCTGCGTGTACTGTGTCTTCATGTCTACCAACTGCCTGTTTTCCCGATACCACTTCGCGTCCGATTTATCCAGCGGCTTTCCCTTTGCTTTTTTGTCTCGGATTCGAACGATCTGAGCAAAGGTGCAGTCACCGATTTCATAGTAAGCCGCGATAAAGGTCCACCAGTGCATATAGTTTACCGCCCGGATTTCTTTCCCAGTGACACGGTTGATCGGTGCAACAATGTACTTGAAATCCTGCTCCCAGTCCACCAGCTTTGGAGCAGGGCGGGCATCCTGCCGGTCGCCGCAGTTGATGAACCAGAAACACCGCTTCACGGCCTCGTCGTAGTGCTCAGGCAGCATATTAGCAAAGCCTGGATAAAAGATATCAAGCGCCACCAGCGCCTTGTCCTGACCACTCAGCTCTGGGTCAGACAGAGCCACGCAGATATCCAGAATGGCTCGGTAGTCAGACAGGATATCGTATTCAACTCCGCATACTTCGACGGTAGCCGGAAGCAAATCCCTCCACGGCACGCTCATTTATGATACTTCTTGGTGTACTTTGCAATGCGGGGGTTCGTTGCTTTCTGTTCCCTTGCAAAGGTAGTATCCGTCTCGTCGATGATGGCCATCATAAAGTTACACCACACCGGGAGGCCGTCCGCCAACGCGTAGACATTCATACCGCCAAAGATGTCCGCGCACACCGGGCGGTCAAAAACGCCGTCGATAATCTCCCGCATTTCCGCGTCCATCTTCCGGGCGGTGCCGAACACTTCACGCTTGTTGGCCGTTTTTTCGATCTCAGCCTTATATGCCTCCTGCCGCTTATCGAGGGTGTCAAAGGCGTTGAACAGTTTTTCCACAAAAGCACTGTCTGTTGGATTGAATGAGATATCACACACGCCATTTATAGAAAACGTGACGATTCCGGTTTCAAATTTCAGTTCAGCCATAATTCCTCCTAAAAGTCAGGGCGAAGGGTTACCCCCTCCGCCCGTTTTGTTACGCCGCGGTAAACGTCACCACGCCGTCGGCCACCGTCGCCGTGCCCTGTGTGCGCGTACCGCCGTAAGTCACGTCAATGGGCATTCCAACGTTGGCACTGCCGCCGAGTCCGGAGGGCTTCACCATGCAGGAAGAATACCGCTCCGCAAACACCGCTGTGTTGGCAGTCCCGGCATAGGCATGAACCACCAGCAGATCGTTGTTGGTCATCGCCGCCACGTCCTGATCCTTGACGGACATATTCCAAATCTTCACCTGTGCAACATCTCCGGAATCCAGCTCGCAGGGGTCAAAGGTCTGGGTGATGACGGGCTTTTTCATGGTAGTATAGGTATTGCCGAAGATATCAGTCTTGGACTCGTCGCCCCAGTCATATTCCAGACTGGAATCCTCCACGCGCTTACCGATGGCGCTCCAAACCGGCGCGGCTGCCGTGCCGGTGTTTAGATACAGAATCAAAAGACTGCGGTCAACCACTGCGCCGGCAGCCGTGTTAAAAGTCAAGTCAGCCATTTGTTACTCCCTTCATATTTCTTCTTAAATTGTACGGACAGCTGCACCAAGTAGGTTGCCGTCCCTTGATCGCTTGCGTCGTAAAGAACGCCGTTTTGGGCTGTGATCTTTTCCGCGTTCGGCACGTCCCCAAATACGGGGGCCTGCCCGGTAACGGATTGCTCCTGTACCCACTCCTGAAAATCCATGATCCAGTCGGCGTTGATGGCAGCCCCTATATCGTCGCCGGGAGATTTTTCAAACACGTAATACAGCCCGAAATTATACTGGTTGGTCACGGAGGTGGTGCCTGTGATATCCCGGTGGCGCTCAACTTCCACCAGCCCAGACGGAAACACGCCGCCCGTAGATGGAATCTGATCGGTAAAGTCCACATGGAAATTTAACAGGATATCATAGCCGGAGTATGTAGCAAGCCATGTCTTCAGCTTTTCCAAAGGAGTCATCGCTTCCCCGCCTTTCTGTCAACATAAGCCTGCGTCTCAGAGGCAATCTGCACGCCCTCGGCCGCCATCATACGGCGATCCCAGAACGGGCCCGCCAGCGGATTCTTGGTCTTGGTGTACTCCAAGTCACGGTCCGTTGGCTTCAGGATTGCACCCCGCCGAAAGCGCGGGCCGACATCGGGGACATTCGCGGGCCCCTTCCCCGTCTTGGAATCAACCATTACCTTGCCGTAATACGTCACACGGGCATAGGGACCCAACACCTCAATCTCCGTTGGGCTTCTTATGATTTTCAGCTTGGTAGCCAAAACGCCGGATAAAAACGGCATATACCGCGTGATTCTCCGATTAATGGTATTCGTCACGAACCGCTGCACGCCTCCATTTTTGCCGACGCCCAGCCGAGTAACGACGGTATTGACGGGCTTCATGGTGACTTTAACTCTCGTACTCATCCGCCCGCCTCCACATGGACCATGCGGCCCCGCCAATACTTTGTGTCGACATATCCGACAACCACCAATCCTGGCGTTGTGGCGGGCATCAGAGCCGCCCACGCCTCGCGGGTAGACACTTCCGCGCCTACGCCCAGCAACACCTTGTCACCCACGAAAACGGCCTGCATAGAGCATGGAATGACCAGCAGGAAGGAGTTGGCCTCCCGGCTGCCAGTCTTGTCGATATTCTGTGTCTTTTTGAAGTCCAGGAAAGCATTGGTGTAAACCGCCTGCGTGTAGGTCTCACCGTCTTTGTGGTACACGGTCACAGTCTGATTGCACAGACTGTAATCTACCGGAGGGTGGTTCTGCACACAAAGCATCAGTCCACCCCCCGGTAAATATTCAGATAGAGACAGGCACAGCGGTACAGTTCCTTGCTCTGCGCCCTGGGGCTGATGTCCACCGCCGTCCCCCGGCTGCTGGATACACTACCGATGCTGACGCTCTGGGGCGCGTTCTGCACCGTCTCGAAGTAGTACAGCGCATCAGCCATGGCACAGGTGGCCATGCTTTCACTGTCGGTTTCCGGGGCAGTTACCGTGTAAATCCGCTTGTACCGGGCAAGCTGCTCCCCCGCTCGCGCAGCGAAACGGGGGAAATCAGTCTCCGGGATGGAGCCGCCATGGTATGTCCCGGTGTAAAATGCGTAATCAGCCATAGACGGCCCCTTTCGTTACTCTTTGTCGAACGCGTCCGGGTGTTCCTTCTTGACATGAGCTTTCAACGCTGCGGCGCTCTTATATACCTTGCCGCAGTGCGGACATGTAAAGCTCTCGCAGGGGTTTCCTCCTACGGCGGCTTTGTCAGTAATCAATCCCACTTGTCTCATGCTGCGCCCTTCTTATCAGGTCGTAGACTTATGCAGGTAGATACCCGCAACCTTGTTCTCGTAAGCGTCGGCGATGGCCACATGCCGGTAACCGAACTTATAGGCATCCGCGCTCTGGTTCATTTCGGGAGTGATAATCTTCGGCGCGACGTGCTTGGAGAACTGGATAAGCGCGGATTTCTGAACAATCAGGAAATTAATGTTCTTGCCGCTGGTGGCATCCTTGATGTAGCCGCCCGCCTCTTCGCCGCTGGTCGTTCCGTCATACTGGTCGATGGCGGTATAAAAGCGGGTCTGCGGGACGAGGGTAGAAGATGCAAAGCGGGACAGGACTTCCTTGCTCTTGGTGGTATCCAGATCCTGCACAAGTCCCATCAAAGTCGGGGTGATGAACAGGTGCCGGTCCTCGTAGGGAACTTCGTCCTCGTCCATTTCGTTTGTGCCAGCGCGCAGAGCGGCAATCACGTCCGCGCCAGCAGACAGAACCGCACCATCAACCGTGGAAATGCCGGAGATTCCGCAATACTTGGCAAAGCGGAAAGCGTCCAGTTCAGGCACAACCTTGGTACGGATGAACTCACCAGCCAGACGGCCAAAAGCAATGTTCGCGGACTCCTGGTTGTCCATGTTGTCCACGGTGAACATCCGGCCACGGTCGAAGTTGCAGGCTACCGTCTCGTTGGTCAGTGTCACATCACCGGACACATAGCCGCTGTTGCGGGAATAGTCACCGAGGCCCTGCATAGACAGCTTGGGGATAATCAGTTCGCCGGCGTTGGCACCAGCCCGAACCAGATCAGGGTTTCCGTCCAGCTTAGACGTAAGAGATGCCAACTTATAAATTTCGTCCAGAATGGGGACGAACTGTTGGGCAAGAGTAATTGCATTAGCCATGATTTATATTTCCTTTCTATTATTCAACTTTCAGCCCGGCGGCGGAGCGAATGGCTGCCTCTTCCGGGGTATACTTTCCTCCGAAGCGGTGCGTTCCGGTTCCGCCGGCATACGGAGCAGGGGCCTGGTCGGACTCAAACAGATAGTCGTTATCCTTCTTCAGCGCGTCCAGCGCAGTCTTGATGTCCGCAGCCTGGTTCTTGCTGGCTTTCAGGGTATCTACGTCCAACAGCGCGGAAATGGCCTTGGCGTTCTTGCCCTTGGCTCCGGTGATGGCGGTGGACAGCAGGCCGCTGAACTCCATATCAGCGATCTTGGCGGCGGCGTCCTTTTCGGCCTGTTCAGCCTTGGCCTTCCAATCGTCAGCCGCTGCCTTGATGCCGTCAATGTCCATGGCCTTGAAGCCCTCAATAGTCTTGCCCGCTTCGGCAAGCTGTCCCTTGATGGTCTCATAGTCGGCAAACGGCTTTTTGGCCGCCTCAATGTCGCTGCCGTTCTCCGCCATAATGGCGTCAATGATCTCCTTGGTCAGCGCCTGATCCCCGATTTTGAGATTCTGGAGAAATTCGCGTTTCATATGGTTCCTTTCCCGCTATGCTTTGTTGACGGGGGTCGCATCCCCTTGCGTCGGCCTGTTTTACGCCTGGCCGGGGGCAAAAATGGTATGAAAAAAGCAGCCCGCAAGCTGCTTGAATCAACAAGATATATTTTGATTATGCTGTTGGAAAACTCTTTCGGATTCCCTCGCTCAGTAAAAACTGAATTTCCTTATTAGCTTTGCAATCGCTTTGTGCGAGTTCGTCGCAAAGATAGTTTTTATTGTGGTACGCAAGGATTTCAATGGCGTAAGCCACCTTCATATAGTCCACCGGATCTTTGCTCACAATTCCAATCATTCTGTACTCCTTTCGGGTATAAGAAAACCACCGTCACGAATGATAGTGGTTTAATCCTCGATTTCTTCTTGCATAACATATTCCGTGGAAGTGGTCCCGTCCGAATGGTCGATGTCCGCGAGATACGCTTTTCCATCTTCGAGAATATCAACTATGCAGGCGCTTTCACCGGTTTTCAGACGTACAGTCTGATATTGCTTCATTCGGAACCTCCTTTCACTTTATCCACATACGCGCTGACAAGTCGCGTTTCTTTGGTATTTGCATCGTCAATCCATGCCGTAATTACAGCAGCCTGCTTCCCGTTTGGGCCTGTTAATTTCATACGAACCTCATAAAGCTGCCCATATCCTTTATTGCCTTTTGAAGTAGCCGGAAAAGCATTCAAGTTCTGCCTGATATTTGCGACCAGATCACTTGCATTATCAATATTATATCCCAGCGCCGATGAAAACGCAATCGCCTTATCAGGTGCTTTCAAAGGATTGAGCGCGTATTCAGTAAACTTTTCCATAGGAATGATGGAGGATTCTCGTTTTGGAAGAAGCGTTTTTTCAAACGCCGCGGCCGCCCTTGCTGCCTGCCTCGGCCCAAAACTGGTCACTTGCGCCCGCTCAATCTCCGTCCGTAATCCGGCCGCCTTGGAGAACCGCTTGTACTCCTCGTCAAGCCGCCGCAGTCGGATTTGATCGGTGGTCAATTTATCCTTGTCGCCGGTGGTTTCATCCGCCAGAATACGGCGTTTCTGGGTGCGCATGGCCCGTTCCACTTTACGCTGCATCTGCGTGGCTTCATAGCCGGTGTAGTGCCGGCCCTGATAGGTTACCCCGGCAGCATTGTCCTCTCGGAACTTTTTTAATTCTTCGTCGGTATACTGCGGGCTGCTGACGCCCAGAATAATTGGAAAGGCCGCATGGCCACAGTTCAGCGTACCGATGCGCCGGACAAGGGAATCGTTTAGCGCAGTATACGCCGCATCGGTATACTGCTTCCCCTGAATCGGCTCATGGTCCGGGGCACTGTTGGCGTGGGCGCTGATCTCCCAGCCGTCCGCCCCCAGCTCGTCGTGGTTAGCCTGAGTGATCTGTTCCTGCATCAGGCCAAGGCCGCCCATGATGTTGCGCCGTACAGCGGCCTCCAACGAGGTATGTACGCCGGATTCGTAGTCAATCCACTGTACGCCCTTATCGGCCAAATTCTTGCAGGCCCGCCGGACCGCCGTGTTGTAGTCTGCTGCGCCGGTGAACACCTGTTTGAAAGCATAGTCCGTACAGCTGCGATAAGCGTCCTGCAGCGGCAGCGCCTTGCCATACGGGTCAATCAAGCCCATGGTCTGGGTCAGGTTTGTAAAATCGTCCTGCGCCAGCTTCACGGCGGCGGAAACAATCTGCTGCATGGTTTGGTTTTGCTCAAATGGGACGGCCTGCACCTGGGGCAGGTTCTTAATGTCGAAATTATAGCCGACCTCGGCAGACTGGGTAAGCAACTTTCGCAGGTCACGGTGAGACACCTTCAGCAGTTTTCGAAGCCGTTTTTTCATCTCGCGCTGAGATACGCCCAGTTGCTGCGCTCGCCAAACTCCGTATGCGGCCGTGCTGGTAAGCTGCCCCGCCTCAGAGATACGGCGGGCAATATCGGCAATCAGATAGTCGTTGATGGGGTCCGCTATCTGCGCGGCACGGTCGCGCAGGGCGGCGATCTGGTCAGGCGTCAGCATTACTCATCACCGTCCGCCAGTTTCTCTATCTCCGGCATGTACTTTTCCCTGATAGCAGCAAGGTCTTCCGGCGTTTCCGGGAACTGCAGGTTGTAGTACCACGCAATTCCGATTTCGGGCTTTAGCATACCAGACGCCACCATGCCGGAAATCTCGGTCCATGTCCGGTCACGGTCAAACAGTACCCCGTCTCCCCAGTCAACCGTGACATCCTTCTACGGGTCAAGCGTGGACTTGTCACACAGTTTGTATAGTTGCCCGATCTTGTCGCAAATTCCGAGCAATTCCCGCAGGGCGTCTTCCCACATCCTCTGGAAGTCTACAATGGTCAGGTTATAGTCACCGGCGGAGGACGTGATCTCCGTTGCAGTTTTTTCTACTGTCTCAACATCGGACAGTATTCCGCGCTTCAATCCAATCTGGCTCTCGATGTTGCGCAGGTATTCCTGCTTTCTGGCAAGGTAGGACGCCTCTCTGAGTGCCGGTGAAAAGATGGTTACTCCAACCGCCTCCGGGTCATCATCAAACCCGACAAACAACTTCTTGTCAAAATGCCGGTTCCCGTCCTCATCTTTTCGCAGCATATCGTCGCTGGCTATAATCCTGCTGGCCCCATTGGTAAACTCGTCATCTAATTGAGACTCATTGCGGTTGATATTTCGGATCAGCCCGACCGCCGGCGCATAGATGGAAACGCCGTCCTGCGACATATCCACGCAGTTGAGCAGCGGCGTTTTGACATAGGCCATGCCGATATTGCCAATGCCGGGCAGCACGATCTCAGGCTGCAGGCCCTCGTATTTGGGCAGTGAAGATAAATCCGCCTCGGAGCCAATCAGCGCCGGGTCACTGCTGACGTATAATTTACTCTGGATGGTCAGGTCCCCGTTGATCGCAACCGTCCGACGCTCCAACAGCGTGTAATATTTTCCGTTATACGATGTTGTCTCGGAGGTGCCAATGTCAGTGATTCTTCCGGCTGTGTCGCGGGCCAGTGGTATAAAACAGTCCCGGCGCACAATGGAGAAATCAAAGCCGTCCGGCGCCAGTATCGGCTTCACGAAGCATTCTCCTCCAACAAGGGCCTGCTGCATGGCAACCTTTTTTGGCTTATCCAGCTTCACTAGGAGCGCGGTCATAAAATCTGCTTTTGCGCTCTTGACCTGCATCGTCGCTTCATACTCCGAGAACGTTGTCTTGGTGATCTTGTTGACGATCACTACCGGAAGGCGCTGGCAATCATCCTCATCCTCGGGCGGGGGGCATTCCATGTACATGAGAAACCATGTGCGAATTGCGTCCTGCATCTTGGAAGAGGTGATATCCTTGGCTTTAAACGCCTGCTCGAAGCTCTGTATTTTGTTGTTGAACATAGCAGAAACAATGCTCACGGTTTCACCTCGTTTCGGATAGCAATTCTGCGCTGCGCCCTCATGGCAGTATGCAAGCCGTCAATATAGGCGTTCAGGCGGTTAATTTCCTGCTTCTGCTCCGCGTTGGCCGCCATCAGTCGGGCATTGGTCTCCATCAGGTTATCACGGCACCAGGCGGGGAGAAAGCGGTTGTAGAGCCACTGTTTAAACTTGGTCATTACCTTTCATCCCCCTTAGCTCCGGAATACCACGCAGTTCCCGGCGCAAGACTGTGCTGCAAAAATAACGGATATCGTCCATAGCATGGTCATTGATCTTCAGCGGCTTGTCCACCTCAGTCTTGTCCGGCTTATCGTTCCAGGCATACAATCCGAATTCCCGGATTGCATCTTTGCAGTCCTCGTGAATTTTGATTCTTCCAGCACGTAGCAGCATAGCAACCAGCCGGATTCCGTCTAATACCTCATTGCGGGCTTTGCGGACAGAGAAACGGCCGTGCCTGCGAACCGTTGTTACGAACGATGCCGCCGACGGGTCAACCACCACGCACTCAATTGGCAGCTTTCCGGCCAGTTTTCCCATCTCGGCATAGTATTCCTCATCTGTGAGCTGCGAATTACGCTCACGGCCAGAGTAGTAATATTCTCGTATCCGGGTAGCCACGCCATCAGAAAGGCACCACAGGCCCGCAGAAAACGGGTTCAGGGTGCCATAGTCAACAGATATGTAATAGCGGCCGTTCTTTGGTATCTGGTCAGTTGTGTGCTTCTCCCGGTCAAATTCATAGATCAGCCCCTCGGCAAGGCACCACTCACCCAGAATATACCGGCGGTAGAACACACCGCTGTACATGCGCTCATACCTTGCCCGAATGTCCGGGGCAAGCGCCAGATTGTCCGCCATAGTAAAATGCAGGTGCAGGGCGTTGCGCTCTTTGGCCTTTTGCACCCATTCTTTGTAGAACCAATGTTCGGGTCCCTCAGGGTTGCAATTAAACCAGAACTTTGAACCGGACACCGAACACCGGGCCAGTGCCTGATCCACAAAGGACCGTGGCATTAGAGCTACTTCGTCCAACAGTACACCGGCAAGAGTGATGCCCTGGATCAGCATATAACTCGATTCATCCCGACCGCCGAACAGAAAGTATGTATTACTTCTGCCGTGGCCGTCGGAAACAATCAGCTTGTTTTCCGCCCGGCGCTCCGTGATGTCCAGAATACCGCCCATCCAGTCTCGCAGATTCAGAATCACATTTCGGCGTAAGCTCTCGATGGTCTTACCGCAGATAGCAAAATTCTGCCCATCAAAATTAGACATGGACCACAGCAAGAAGCCGTCCGCCATACAGACGGTCTTGCCGGAACGGATAGCGCCGTCTCCAATAATGCCGTCCTTGTCCCGAAATGAAGGCCGGTTCCACCATGTCATGGCAAGCAGCTGCCGCTTACTCAGTCTCTGGTAAATCATCGGTGTTCAAATCCTCCTGAGCACTATCCGTAATGGCCCGCAGGAGGTTGTTTTCTTTATCCTCCCCAGACGTATCCACCGGCTTATCCCTCCATTTATCCGGCCGCCGGTTCTTCAGCCAAAAGATTTGTGCCGTGATGTCCGGCAGCACTTCTTTGGTGACCTTCTTGGTGGTGGAAAGGCACGAAAAGCCAGTAACTGGGTCTTTGACTTTTTCCCGTGTCACTTCGTCATACCGATACCCCAGCGCCCGTTTTAAAAGTGCGTTCTCGACTTGGATATCAACAACTTCCTTGCCTCTTTTTAGGGCCTCTGAAATCTCCGAATACTTATCTTTCCAAGCATACAGTGTTGATGCCGTAATACCGCAGTTTGCCGCAATCTGCTCGTCGGTTAGCCCATCACGGGCCCAGCCCTCCAAGAGCAAGAGCCCGTCCGGCTCCAACCACTTTTGAAACTTACCTTTTGCCACAACGGACCCACCTCCTATCGTACCAGGATTTCATAAAAAAGGACGGCACACGCCGTCCCTTGCTCTTATATAGTGCTTAATGGAGGGCTTCCTCCCTGAGGAAGGATTTTAATATCCTGAATTCCGATGTCGGTATATTCGAAGCTGTCAAAATGATACCTGTCTCCGGATAGGTTTCCCCTCGCTTGCGCATCGTAATTGATATAGATATCAGCGGGAACCCACAGTCTTGAATTTGCATCTCTAAATTCTGCGCGAATAATCCCATTCCTAGGGTACTTTACAAAAAGCCCCGGTGGTACATAACGACTGGAAGATGGTAAAAATGTGGCATCCTGCAGCACAATTGACTTCGGAATTGTCGCATAATTTATCATTCCAAGCAAAGCACTTTCAACACTTGGAGTAACAGGGAATGTCACCCTTCCATAATATTCGTTTGTTGTTCTGTCATAAACATCTATTCGTGGTGCTTCGACTTTATCAAACACAGGCATCCACTCCTTTCATACTCATTGTATTCGGTGCGGACATAATTGGCGCGTTTTGCGCTACGGCTCCCACCCCTGCCTACCAAATCAGCGCAGACAATACCCACCTGTGACCATAAAGAAACCGGCCACCCGAAGGCAGTCGGTTTCATCCGCTTAGATTGTCACGCGAAACTTTTTACGCAGCGTAGCTACGCCGCAACGCAGTTTTCAGCGGATTGTTCCAACTTCGTATGGTTCCTCAACGCCTGGTTTCTAAAGCCAGGAACTGGTGCAAAGCTGCGGTGCTGACCCGCTATAGCCTATTGGCCGCTCTGCATATTGCGCCACGGTGGGCCAGTCCACCCCGCACTCGAACGTTTATTTTTGGTCAGGCGGAATGGTTGTTTTTCACGTTGAATCCTAACCGCCACGGAAAGCCCCTTTTTCTTCATAATCTTGTATGGTACCGATTATGAACCATAATTAAGTGGTTTGGAGATCAATTTTTAAATCAGCAAAAGAAATTTTGCTATTTCGGATAAAAATCCATCTTTTCTCCTGCGAAAATCCACCTCGCTAATTCCCGGCAAATTCATATATCGTAGCGGGTACTCGCGCCGGTCTTTACAATTCAGCAAAATCCCTTCCGTCAGCCTCTGCCGCAGTTCCTCGTTCACCAAATCCAGCCCGATATGTAGCTCGGCATTCTCGACTGCCCGCATCCGCTGCGTCTCCGGCCAATCCTCAATAGCGTCGAGTTGTTCCATTTTGTTCTCCGCTTGTCTACTGTCTCCTGTCCCGTGAGGCAAAAACACCCTCACGCTTGGCTTGCCCTTTGCGGCCTTAGTATCGACGAACCCGCAGGCGGCACCGTCGATGATTCCTCGGCGGGCCTCATGATATGCTTTCACACGCCGATCATAGCGGCGGACGATCCAAATGCACTCTTGCCGAATGTCATAGGGCAATACTGGTTTTCTACTCATGCTTCACCCGCCTTTCTCCAATAAAAGCCATGGCATTTCCACTCAAACAAACACGCCGTTGAGATCTGTGACATTCCGATGCCGTTTGCTTCTGGTGCCTGCTTGACCGATGGGTAATGGGTCCTTGTTCCGTCCGGGTAAATGCGAATTACGGGCTTATTCGGCATGATGGGCCTCCTCCTTTTTCAAGCTCAATTTAACAAATTCAATTCCATCGGTTTCAATTTTGAAAATTCCGTTCCAAAATTTGCCTAAGTTTCAACTTTATATTCGCCCGACATGTCCTATACTGTAGTTGCAGCCTCCATCGGTTTTTTAAAGGAGGACTTACCATGACAACATTTCAAGTCTTTACACTAATTCTTTCATCCGACGTTCTACTGCTCGCACTATTAACTTATCTGAAGAAGTAATAGTTGTGAATTGGTAGCACTTAGGTATGGGTATGTGATTGGGGGCTGCAAAGTGGTGGTGCCTTGCACCGCCACTTTTTTGCAATAATCATTCCTCCGCTGGCTGACGGAGCCAGTCAAGATTTTCATTGACGGTTTCACCCCGATACGCAACAACCGGAAGGTCTGCGCGGTATAGAGCCGCATCTACCTTTGCGAAAAATACCACCAGTTCCTCGTCGCTCATGCTGCGGATGCGGTCGGCATGGGTTGGCAAAGCACGGAGCCAGTGCTTATATACGGGCTTTCCAAGTGTCAGCGCCAGTGATAAAACGCAAGAAAACGCCGGTCAAAAAATGCAGGTTTGCAGCGGAGAGAAATGCAATATGGTACACTCGAATCTGCCTGCCGTAATGGAGGCGGAAAGGGTGTCAGAATGGAAGGAGCAAACTGGATGGATATCCGAAGCGACCGGCAAAAAGGACTGAGCTACACGGAGATCGCGCACAAGTACAACCTTGACCCGAGGACGGCGAAGAAATACGCCGAGAGCGAGACACGGCCGGTATACAGCCTGAGCGCGGCGAAGCCGTCAAAGCTGGACCCGTACAAGGAGCAGATCGCAATATGGCTGGAGGAAGCGCCGTACTCAGCGGAGCGAATTCCGGAAAAGATCCGGGAGCAGGGCTTTGACGGCGGGCACAGCATCGTGCGAGAATACGTACGCAACAAAAAGGAGCAGCTGGACGAGAAGGCAACGGTACGATTTGAGACAATGCCGGGGCTGCAAGGCCAAATGGACTGGGCATTTTTCGAGGATCACACTGTCTTGGATGACGGAAAGCTGAAGAAGCTGTACTGCTTTCTGTTTATTCTCGGATACTCACGGGCACGGTACATAGAGTTTGTGACCGACATGAGCACAAACACACTCATCCGCTGCCATGCCAACGCGTTCCGGTACTTCGGCGGATACCCCGAGGAAATCCTGTACGACAACATGAAACAGGTGGTCATCAAACGCCTGCTGAAGCAAGAGGACAGCACCCTGAACCGGCAGTTCGAGGACTTTGCCGGGTTCTACGGCTTCAAGCCTGTGCTGTGTGCAGGCCATACCGGGGCCAGACGAAAGGCAAGGTGGAGCGCACCGTACAGTTCGTCCGGGATAATTTCATGGTGGGCATCAAGTATAGCTCCTTGTATGACCTCAACGGCCAGGCGCTGGCCTGGTGCAGCAAGGTCAATGGAAAGGTGCATGCCACAACAAATGAGATTCCCTTCGAGCGATTAAAAAAAGAGGGCCTCAACCCTCTCAAACGCGAATATATTATCGACAAAATTAACCTGCGCCGGGTGCAAAAAGACTGCCTCATCTCGTACGGCGGTAATCAGTATTCCGTTCCATCAGAATACGCCGGCAAAGATGTGGCAGTCGTAGCGCTGGACAACCTGCTCGCCGTCTACCACGAAGGAAAGCAAATCGCCCTGCACCGGATATCTTATCAGAAAAAGGACATGGTCGTCAATGCCCATCACTACCGCAGGCTGACGGTCAAGCAGTCTTTCGACATCGAAAACACGCTGCTGGACGGTGACAACGTCATCGATTTTCCCATCCAGCCACATGATTTGAGCCGGTATGACGAGGTATTGTTATGACGGAACTGACGATGGAACGCCTCAGGGAGAACCTTGAAAGCCTGAAAATGAAAAACACGCTGGAGATCCTGGACAATTATCTTGAGAGAGCTGTAAAAGACGAGCTTAACATCGTGGAGGTGCTCGACCATATCTTTGCAGAGGAGGCGCTCAGCAAACGACGGCGCGCCTATGAAAAACAGGTGCAGATGTGGGGCTTTCCCATCAAAAAGGCGTTGGAGGACTTTGATTTCAGTTTTCAGCCCTCCATTGACAAGCGGCAGATCGAGGGACTGGCCACCATGCGTTTTCTGGAGAATGGAGAAAATATCGTCTTTCTCGGCCCGCCCGGCGTGGGCAAGACCCATCTGGCCTCGGCGCTGGGGATGGTCGCCGCCAGGCATCGATTCTCCACTTACTACATTAACTGCCACTCACTGATTGAGCAGCTCAAAAAGGCCCATTTTGAAAACCGTCTTCCAGATAAGCTCAAAACTCTGGGTAAATACAAGCTGCTCATCATCGACGAAATCGGGTATCTCCCAATGGATATTCAGGGGGCGAACCTGTTCTTTCAGCTTATTGCCAGACGGTATGAAAAGGTCTCAACAGTCTTTACCTCCAACAAGACCTTTTCCCAATGGAACGAGATCTTTGCTGATGTCACCATCGCCTCCGCGATACTCGATCGTGTTCTGCACCACTGTACCGTCGTCAATATCAAGGGCGAAAGCTACCGGCTAAAAGAACGCAAAGAATATATGAAGCAAAAACAGCACATCGTCAATACCCTCTTCGAGCAGGGACAAAACTAATTTTAGGACATTCCCTCGCCGCTGTTTTCCTACATTTTTTAACCGGCGAAAAACTGCAAATTCAAATTGGCGTTGACACGGTTTTTTCTGTCATTTATGAAAGGACGACACCCATCTATAATAGCTGATACTATAACATTGTCGACAGCCAAATAACAAAATCTCGGCACATGAAAAGGCGAGCGCGATAAGCCTTCGATTGTGCCGTGGAAAGGAGAAAGCAAATGAGTAAAAACCTTGGCATTGTTGCTGCAAATCCAACCGACATGTTAACGGAAATAATCAATGACAACTTTTTAGAAGAATGGCCCGAATTGATGCCAGATTCCAATGTGGTTTGTGTTCTAAAGAATATACTTGATCCACAGGAATTGTATTGTTTTGTCACTCATAATGACATTGCTGTGCTATTTATCGCAAGCGGCTTTATGCTCGTCCATACTGACGAGAATTTTGACGCAAAGCAATTCAAAAGGAATCTTGAAAGCGTTTGTATGGAGAAGTCAAGAACCGTGCAGAATGTGAACACCCGAAATCTGGGGCTTATGCGGCCAGGCCTCTGGCGGCCTGACGATATGTGGCCGGCGGCAGGCCGCCGGGGTTGGCAGTGTAGATTCGCCGGCGGTTATAGTAGGTCATGATGTACCGGAACACGATGCTCTTAACCTGTGCCATGGGCATCTGCTCCGTCCTGATTCGATAGAGCTTTTCTTTCTTTGATTCTATCACTTTTTGGGTGTTTGCTCTCTGCACTTCTATGATATCCCTCCAATAAGCGGGGACGGCCGGGGGTAGTGTCAAGATTAATGCGCAAATTAGTTTGCAATCTCTGAGGGAATAACGTCAGACGGCAATGGAAGCGTCTTCGGTGTCCGCCTCCAAGTGCTTCATATTCATGTACTTCTTGTTGCCCCATTGTGTACCGGCAACTTGCCGCAGGCGTGCACAGACCAGCATGAGCGCCGAGTTCCCGTCAGGGAAGCAGCCCACCACGCGGGTGCGCCTGCGAATCTCGCAATTCAGCCGTTCAATGACGTTGTTGGTGCGGATGCGAGTCCAATGCTCAGATGGAAAATCCGCATAGGTAAGCGTCTCTTCTACGCTGTCCTCAATTTTCTTGGCGGCCTCCTTGAGCCTCATATTCCGAAGCTCGGCAACCACTGCTTTCGCCTTTTCTCGGGCGGCTTTCTTGCTCTCCTAGGCATGGATCGCTTTGAGCATCTTGGCCACCAGCTTGACCTTGAATTTTGGCACCACAGAGAACACGTTGCGGTAAAAATGGACGACACACCGTTGGTATTTGGCGTCGGGGTAAACTTCTCCCACCACCTCCAGCATACCCAGGCATTTGTCTCCGACAATGAGCCGGACACCTTCCAGGCCACGGCTTTTCAGCCACTTGAAGAACCCAACCCAGCTGGCCTTGTCCTATTTCATCCCCTCAGCAGCGCCCAAAACCTCCCGGTAGCCGTCCTCGTTGACTGCGATTGCCACCAGAATGGCTACGTTTTCGTACTCTCCGCCCCAGTTGCGGCGCAGGTATATACCGTCCACGTAGACATACGGATAATGCCCGCCCTGTAACGGCCGGTTGCGCCAGTCCTCGATATGGACGTATGCCTTCTTGTTCAGCTCGCTGATGGTGGAGGGGGATACCTTGCTGCCCCACAGAGCCTCTGTGACGTCCTCCACACGGCGCACGGAGACGCCGGCCAGATACATCTCAATGAGTGCTTCTTCTACGCTGCTTTCCCTGCGGCGATACCGCTCAATGATGGCGGTCTCGAAAGAGATTCCCTTGAGACGGGGTACATTGAGCGTAACGTCGCCGGATGTGGTGGTGAGATTCCGGCTGTAATGACCGCTGCGGTAACCTTGTCGCTCCTCACTGCGCTCGTATTTAGCTGCCTGCGTCAGCTTCTCAGCTTGAGCTTCCAGCAGGCCGTTTAGCGTTTCCTCCACGCTGCCTCGGACTAACTCCTTGATTTGCCCCTTGATTACTTTATCATTTAACTGCACAATTTTCGGACATGGTTTGCTGTCTCCTTTCAGAATGGTGTGTCGTGACTTCATTCTAACAGAGAGCTGCAAACCGTGCCCCTTTTTATACCTTTTTTAATTTGCGAAACTTATTGTACCTTATCCGTCCGGGGGATTGTTTCATACCTTTTTACGGAAATCAGTTTGTCTCGCTTACTTTACAAGAACGCAATGAGGACTGGACGCAGCAAAATAAAGCTGTGTTCAGTCCTCATCATTTGCCGTTCAGAACAAAACTGCCGTTTTTCAAAAGTCAGTCTTCAGAGAGCATTTTAGGGCTTTCAGAACAAAACCTGCCCTAAAAAATTTTTCCCTTATGGAAGCTTTTCCCCTTATGGAGGATTGACTTCTCCATATCTCAGTTCAAAAAGTCCTTCAGTTTCTTGCTGCGGCTGGGGTGGCGCAGCTTCCTCAGAGCCTTTGCCTCAATCTGCCGGATGCGCTCGCGGGTGACGTTGAACTCTTTTCCAACCTCTTCCAGAGTCCGGGCGCGGCCGTCCTCGATGCCGAAGCGCAGCTTTAAAACCTGCTCCTCTCTGGGAGTCAGCGTAGACAATACGTCCATCAGCTGCTCCCTCAAGAGCTTATAGGACGCGGCCTCAGAGGGTTCCGACGCACCCTCGTCGGGAATAAAGTCTCCCAGATGGCTGTCTTCCTCCTCGCCGATGGGGGTCTCCAGGGACACCGGCTCCTGAGCAATCTTTAAAATTTCCCGGATGCGCTCGATGGCCCGCTTCTTCTCGTCCTCCCGAACCTTTTCCCAGGCTGCGGTACCGCCGTTCATCTCGATGGCAATTTCCAGAGGGCTGGGGTCGTGGCCCAGTTCCTGCAAAAGCTGGCGGCTTACCCGGATCACCTTGTTGATGGTCTCCACCATGTGGACAGGGATGCGGATGGTTCGGGCCTGGTCCGCGATGGCGCGGGTAATGGCCTGACGAATCCACCAGGTAGCGTAGGTGGAGAATTTATAGCCCTTTGTATAATCAAACTTCTCCACAGCCTTGATAAGGCCCAGATTGCCCTCCTGAATCAGATCCAGGAACAGCATGCCGCGGCCCACATACCGCTTGGCGATGGAGACCACCAGACGGAGGTTTGCCTCCGCCAGCTTCTGCTTGGCGTTCTCGCCGCTGTGAAGGGCCTTCTTCAAAGCCGCTTCCTCTTCCTTCGTGGCAGCAGCGGGATCGCCGGCCTCCCGCTGGCCGGTCAGCTCTTTCAGCTTCCGCTCCGCCTCCGCGCCGGAGGCCATACGTTGGGCCAGATCAACCTCCTCGTCGGGGGTGAGCAGCGGCACTTTACCGATTTCCTTGAGGTACATCCGCACAGGGTCGTCAATGGCGAAATTTCCCACCAGAGAGTTGGGGTCCACCATCTCCTCTTCCTCGACTTCGGCAATCTCCTCCGCCGCCGGACCGTCATCCGGCAGCTCGGGAAGAATATCCTCATCGGTGCTGATATCAATATTCAGGGCCTCCAAAGAATCATAGAGCTGATCCATCTGGTCGCTCTCCAGATTCAGGTTGTCCAGAGACTCCGCCAGCTCGCCGGAGTCCAGCTTTCCTTTTTTATGGGCCTTGTACAGCAGCTCCCGCAGTTTTTCGTTGCCGGCGAGCCATACGGCAGCGGGCAGCGCGGCTACCTGCTTGTCGTCCAGACGGAGGATACCGGCTTTCTTTGCCTCTTCGTCGGTCATGACGGGAGCAGGCCCCTCGGCGCTCTTCTCACTTTTCTTCCCCATTTTCCCCGTCTTTTCCGCCTCGGCCATCGCCTTGGCGGCAAGCAGGGCGTTGGCCTGCTGCTCCAACAATTCCTCGTGAGTCAGTTCTTTCTTATTAGCCATGTTGCTTTCCTCCGTTGCTTTTTTTCTGATCTTTGAATTTTTCCGTGACCACCAGCAGCGGGTCCACCGCACCCGCACCGGCCCGTTTCTCCGCCTCATGGCGGATAACCGCTATGTAATCTGCCAGCGCCTGCCGTCCGTTGGCGACGGATTCCGGCTTCTGACAGAGATTCGTGACGTGACTCATTTCCTCCCTGCTCAGTTCTCCTGCAAGAGAGGTGAGCTTTGGGGCGCTTCGCTGCTCTTTCTGCCGCCACAAAAGCGTGAAGACCTTTCCCAGCAGTGGAGAGGAAAACTCATCCTCCCTGAGCGGCGGCTCCTCCGGAAACAGACTGTCGTCCAGTAAAAGCAGCCGCAAAATACCCTCCTCCGCCATGGCGGAGCGAACGTTGGTGTAATGCATGGCGCGCTCCTTTGGCTGGAGCTCCGCCGCCGGATTCAACTCCCGCCGCTCCCGCACTCGCCTTTCCTTGCCCATCCGGCGCTTGAAGGCCCGCTGGACCTCCAGCTTCATGGCCTCCGGCGCCAGCTTCGCCGCCTCCGCTGCCCGAACTGTGTAAATGTCCCGCTCCACAGGACTTCCAAGACCCGCCAGCAGCTCGCTGGCCTCCTCGGCATAGCTCAGGCGCTGTTGGTCATCCGTCAGATCGTACTTTCCAGCCGTCTGGGCCAGCCGGAACTCAATGCCGTTTTCACTGCCGGAGAGCAGCCGTTCAAACGCCCCGGAGCCAAAGTTTTTAATGAAATCATCCGCGTCCTGCTTTCCCATGGTCCCGTCTTCGAGTTTTCGGTTGGGCAGTTGGAGAACCCGGACGGCAAACTCCGAATTGTTCAAAATCTGCAAGGCGCGCTCCGTAGCGATCTTTCCGGCGTTGTCGTTATCATAGCAGAGCACCAGCTCCTTGGTGTACCGGCTCAACAGCCGGGTCTGCTCCTGAGTCAGCGCGGTGCCCATGGAGGCAACCGCGTTGTCAAACCCCGCCTGATGAAGAGTCACAACGTCGATGTTCCCCTCGCATAAAATGATGTTGGGCCGCTTGGACTTCTTTGCCAGATTCAGAGCGTACAGCTCCCGGCGTTTGCTGTATACCGGCGTCTCCGAGGAGTTCATATACTTCGGCTCCGAGTGGTCCAGCACCCGCCCGCCGAAAGCAACCACATTTCCCCGTACGTCGATGACGGGAAACATAAGGCGGTTTCGGAATTTGTCGTAGATGCCGCCGTTCTTATTCTGCACCGCCAAGCCCGCATTCAGCAGCTCCGACTTCGTATATCCCCGATGCGTCATGGCGGTGATGAGGGCATCCCACTGGTCCAGCGATGCGCCCAGACCAAAATTGACCGCCGTGGTCTTCCGGATCTGCCGCCGGTCCAGATATTCCTGCACCGCGCGGCCCTCCGACTGTTGAAGCATTTGATAATAGAACCGGGCCGCGTCTCTGTTCAGGTCCAGCAGGCGCTGACGTCTGCGCCCCGCCTCCCGGTCGCCCTCCTCCTCCGGGACCTCCATACCGGCGCGCTTGGCGAGGAACCGCACCGCATCCGGAAAGGATAGGTTTTCCTCATCCATGATGAAGTTGATGACACCGCCGCCCTTTTTACAGCCGAAGCAATAGTAGATCTGTTTATCCGGAGAGACGGAAAAGGACCCGGTCTTCTCGCTGTGGAACGGGCAGAGGCCGAAATAGTTCGCGCCTTTTCTTGTCAATTGGACATAGCTTCCCACCACATCCACGATATCGCTGCGGGCGGTCAGCTCGTCCAAGAAATTCTGTGGAAACGGCAACGGAACGTACCTCCTCCCGGTCAGTCTTACCAGAATTGCGCCGTGTCATACCGACGCGCCCCGGCGCGGTCTTCTTATTTATACCCCATTCGAATCCGATTTCCTCTTTTTTTGCGAATTTTAAGAAAACTTTTCTCTCCCACCTTTACAGTTTCGTGTTTCACGGCTAAAATAGAATCTTAGGAAAGAGAGAAAGAGGTGGAAGCATGGCTGTGGAGCTCTGGGCGGCGCTGTTGGATCGCCCGCTGTCTCAGCGGGAGAACGACGCGCTGCTGGAAATGCTGCCGCCGGAGCGGAGGGAGAGGATTCTCCGGGTCCATGATGCCGCCAAGTGGCGGGAACCGCTGTGCGCCTATGCCATATTGCGCCGGGCGCTTTGGGAAAAATACCGCTGGAAAGACCTTCCCGAAATTTCGCTGACCGCTCAGGGAAAGCCCGGCTTCCTTTCCTTTCCCACCGTTCACTTCAATCTGAGTCATACCCCCGGGGCGGTATTGGTGGGACTTTCCAATGAGCCGGTGGGCGTGGATATTGAAAAAATCAGGCCCGTATCCCAGCGCGCCATGAAGCGGCTGGCGGACGTGGCCTCCGAAAAGGCGTTTTTTCAAAGCTGGGTCCGGCGGGAAGCCCGCTTCAAGCGCAGCGGCGCTGGCGTTAGTACCATGATGGAAGGAGAGACCCCCCTCCAGTACGGCGAATATTTCTACTATGTAGACACGTTTCAGGGATACGTGGCCGGCGTAGCCACCCGCAGCGCGGATGGTCTGGGCAAAATCCAGAAATTTTCTCTCGAACAGATGGTATAAGCCTGCCGACCGGCAGGCTTATACCTTTATTTGCCTGTTGTTTTCATCAAACAGCATTGGACCGCTCCGCAGGCCTCAGCCTTAACTTTCAGGGAAGACGTACATAAAACTGCGTGAAATGCTGCTTTTATAAATCGACGATCGTCACATCATGGCCGGTATGGGGCAGAAACACGTTTAAAACCGCACTGGTTTTTATCTTTAAAGAGCTGGTGCAAATGCAGGGGTGGCAGCTGAGATACTCCGCCTCATAGACATCCCGGTCCAATAAAAGGCGGACAGCGTGGCCGGTGTCATTCATCAGCCCCAGCACCGTGGCGGAGCCGGGAGTGCAGCGAAGCAGTTCCCACAACTTCTCCTCCGGCGCGAAGGACAGTCGGGCGGAGCCGATCTGAGCGCTCAAATCCTTAGTGTGGAAAGGCTTGTCCGGTCCCATGGCCAGCAGATAAAACTGTGTCTTCTGCCGGTTGCATAAAAACAGATTCTTGCAGATCGGTACGCCCAGGGCCCTGCTTACCTCCGCGCATTTTTCCATTGTGTCGGCGGGGTCGCTGGACACCCGGTCATAGTCGATGCCCAGCGTTTCCAGCAGGTCGAAGACCGCGGCCTCCTGAGGCAAAAGTTCGCCGTCCGGGCGGGTGTTGTGGGTTGGCGGTGTGATTGTCATCTCTATATGTCCTCTCTTCCGGCCGCGCTCCCCGCACCGCAACGCGGCGCGGGGAGCGCGGTTATTCCTGACGGTTGACTTCGGAGTTGCGCTGTCTTCACCGCGGGGGACTTCACGCAAACAGATGCTTGCAAAGAGGCGTGAAGCGCCGGGCTTTACTCTTGCAGCAGGTTTTCTCCCGCCCGGTAGATGTCTCCTGCGCCCACGGTCAAAATCAAATCTCCGGGCTGCGCGATGGACCGGAGCCGGTCCGTCACCTGTTCAAGTGTGGAGCAGTAGAAGGAAGCGGGGATTTGTTTGCACAGGTCGTTGGAACTGATACCGATGGTGTTGGTCTCCCGGGCAGCGTAGATCTCCGCCAGAACCACCACGTCCGCCAGCTTCAGCTCTTCCACGAAGCGGTCGAACAGCTTCGCAGTCCGGGAATAGGTGTGGGGTTGAAACGCCAGTACCACACGCTTGTACGGCAGTTCCTTGGCCATGGCCAGCAAAGCGTGCAGTTCATCGGGGTGATGCGCATAATCGTCGTAGACATCCGCGCCGTGAAAAACGCCTTTTCGCTCAAACCGCCGTCCTGCACCGGTAAATCCCGCCAGACCCTGCTCCACGGCGGAACCGGGCAGCCCCAGCACATAGGCCGACGAAGCCGCGGCCAGGGCGTTGAGAACGTTGTGTCTACCGTGGATGGGCAGCGTCACGTGGGCGTAGGGCTTGCTGTACACCATCACGTCGAACTTCTGTTTTCCATCCTCTTCCCGTAGATTTTCCGCAGTACAGTGGGCAGAGTGTTCCAGGCCGAATGTGAATACGGGACGGCCCAGGTTTTTCAGCGACGCCATAGCCCCGGCGTTGTCCGCGTTGGCCACCACCCGCCCGCCGTCCGGAACCAGCTGCGCAAACCGGCGGAAGGAGTGTTCAATGTTTTCAAGGTCCTTGAAAAAGTCCAGATGGTCGGCCTCCACGTTCAAAATTACGGCCACCGTGGGGTAGAACGAGAGAAATGAGTTACAATATTCACAGGACTCCAGGATAATGGTGTCGCCTTTACCTACCCGGTAGCCGGAATGGAGCAGGGGCAGCGTTCCCCCGATCATCACCGTAGGGTCCGCCTCCGCCGCCATGAAAATGTGGGTGCACATGGAGGTGGTGGTGGTTTTCCCGTGGGTGCCGGAAATGCACAGGGCGTTGGGATAGCGGCGCATAATGGCCCCCAGGGCCTGCGCCCGCTCATAGACCGGAATACCCCGGGTCACTGCCCCGGAAATCTCCGGGTTGTTGTCATGGACGGCGGCGGTGCGGATTACAAAGTCGCAGTCTCCCAGATTTTCCGCGCTGTGGCCGATGTCCACATGAATGTCCAGAGACTTCAGATGCTTCACCGCGTCGCTCTCGCGGATATCGGACCCGTGCACCATAAGCCCCATACCCCGCAGGACCTCTGCCAGCGGACACATGGACACGCCGCCGATTCCCACCAGATGGACCTTCGTGCCGGGGACCATGTAAGCGCTGATGGGCTTTGGATTATTCATCATAATGGTTCGCTCCTTCTCATGCATAAGCTTGCAAATGGGATACCGTTTATTGTATTATAATCTGTATCATCATTTTTTATAGCCTGTGGGCCCCATAAGCGATCAAAATACCCGCGCCGTCGACCCGCTGGCGGTTTATCCGTTCGGACGTGAACATGGTACGACGAAAAAGCGTCCGATTCCCAGCCTTTGCGTATGTGCGTTTCATCGTCCTTCTCAAAAATTATATTATACTATGAAACGCCGGAAAATGCAACTGAAATGGCGCCGCCCGCCGCTTTTGCATCGACGTGGGTTTTCCTTTTGGAAAAAGAAAGTCAGGTGGACCAAATGACCATCCCGGAACCTGTTAAAACGATCCTGAAATCCTTGGAAGCCAAAGGCTATGCCGCCCACTGCGTGGGCGGCTGCGTCCGCGATTCCCTTCTGGGCCGGGCACCGGAAGACTGGGATGTGACCACCTCCGCCCTTCCGGAGGAGACGCTGGCCGCCTTCGCGGGCCGCGCCTTTCCCACTGGATTGCGGCATGGTACCGTCACGGTTCGGGAAGGTCCTCTCTCGGTGGAGGTCACAACCTTTCGCACGGACGGGCCCTACGCCGACAGCCGCCACCCGGATTCAGTGACCTTCACCCGCTCCCTGCGCGACGATCTGAGCCGCCGCGATTTCACGGTGAACGCCATGGCTGCGGATCTTCGTGGGAAACTGACGGACCCTTTTGACGGGCAGGCTGATTTGAACGCTCATATTCTGCGCTGCGTGGGAGACCCGGAAAAGCGGTTTCGTGAGGATGCACTGCGCATCCTGCGCTGCCTGCGGTTCTCCGCCGCACTGGGTTTTTCCGTCGCGGAGGATACGGCCCAGGGGCTGCGGGACTGCCGCGGACTGCTTATCAGTATGGCGGCGGAGCGCGTTCGGGATGAGCTTACAAAGCTGCTCTGCGGACCGGAGGCCGCGGAAGTGCTGCGGGAATTTTCGGAAGTCGTGGGGACGGTGCTCCCGGAGCTGCTGCCCATGGTAGGCTTCGACCAACACAGCCGTTATCACTGTTACGATGTATGGGAGCACACGCTCCACGCTCTGGCTGCGGCCCCGGCGGAGCCGGTGCTGCGCTGGGCGGTCCTGCTCCATGATGTGGGCAAGCCCCTCTGCTTCACCCGGGATGAACGGGGCGGGCATTTTTACGGGCATCCTGCCGTGAGCGCGGAGATCGCGGATACCGTGCTGCAGCGGCTGAAATTCGACAATGCGACCCGGGATGCGGTAACAACCTTGGTGACATGGCACGACCGGGATATCCCCCGGACAGAGAAAGGCGTCCGCCGAGCGCTGATGAAGCTGGGCGAGGAGCGTCTGCGGCAGTTGACGGAGGTAAAGCGGGCGGACAATCTGGGGCAGGCCCCGGAGTTCCGGCCCCGGCTCCGGGAAGTTGAGCGGGGAGCGGAAATTCTGGACGCCCTGCTGGCACAGGATACCTGCTTTTCCCTGAAACAGCTGGCAGTAAACGGACGGGACCTGCTGGAGCTGGGCCTTCGCGGCCCGGAGATCGGCATGATGCTGAACCGTCTGCTCTGTGCGGTGGTAGACGGAAAGCTGCCCAATAAAAAATCCGCTCTGCTCTCCGCGGCGCAGGCGTGTATAACGCGTTAAAGGCCGGGGAGACGGCAAACCCGGTGTTTTTCAGCTTCAGGTGCCATTTCAGCGCCGCTTTTGCCTGTATGCCTGTCCAAGCCATGTCCAGCACCAGCTTCACACTCGCTTTACTGATCTGTGGGGATAAGATTCTACTCATTCGCCATGTCACCCCCTCTATGCTTGTTATTATCCCGCGCAAATGCTACAATGGAACCAATACTAAAACAGCGAGGTGCAATTGTGGGTTACATAATTTTGGCGATGATTGCCTTTTTCATTATTCTGTCGCTGGCAAAAAAGCTGCTAAAGCTTGCTGTATGCATTGCCATAGTCTATTTCATCTGTATTTACTTCTTCGGGTTCAATCTTCAGCACATCATCGGCGTTTTTCACTTCTGACGGTGCGCGGGAAACGGAACGGAGGGAATGAGCATTCCGACAATGTTCCCCTATTTCAACGCTGGTTGAAATAAAAAAACTAAGATTAAAATTAGAGAAAAAGAAACACATAACTGATCTCCTGTCCCTTTGCACAGCGTCAGGGAAACCAGTACATACGCAGGCTGCCACACCTCTCTTAGAAAATAAACCGCAGTTCGATACCATTCGCCCTATCCGCAAATTAAATAAAAAGCCACCTGTTCAATTTAGAATCGAACAGGTGGCTTAGCATGGATTTTCATGTCTGCTAACTATTTTATCCTAAGTCGGTCGGTTTCTTATTTTGATCAGGTTCTTCGTTTAATTGCATTCACAATCCACAGCAAGATCACGGCTCCAATTACGGCAACCAGTAAACTCCAGAGGTTGAATCCCGTGATTCCGCTGCCGCCCAATAAGTTCATTGCAATGCCGCCGATAAATCCGCCGATAATACCGACCGCAATATTTGCCCCGGCTCCCATCTTTTCGTTATTGCCGGTCAACATACTTGCGATCCATCCGGCGAGAGCGCCTATAACGATCCAGCCCAAGATTCCCATGGTAAACCTCCTTTCGCTTGCCTTAGTATGCGGAGAATTTATCCCGTCATTCCTGTTTGATAGAATCCATCCTTACAGCACCTAAACTCAATTTCGCTGATTCCCGGAAGATTCATATAGCGGGCGGGCATTGGTGCCTGCATCTGCAATTCACACAATCTTCTCCTTCAGCCAACTGTCACCGTCAGCGATTTCTGGACGCAAGCAACAAGCTGGAGGCAGTTGGTTCGAAAGAATCCGCAAAACAATTATCTAATTCATAAATAAATCAATCTATAAACAGGCAGGGGCTCAATCAAGAGTCCCTGCCTATAAGCTGGTATTTAACTGTCCATGGGGAAATGAAGTTTATTCGCCTAATTTTCTCCCGTTAATCTTTTAGCTAAACGGCTCGAATCATAACAGGGCCAAAGATAGATCGATTCAACTCAATCATCTCCTGATTTCAAACTAAATATCTGCTGGGTACTTAGTACCCAAGCACTATTATGGCCGTTCTTTTAAATACTATGATTTCTATTACCTGTTAAAAATAGTAATTTTAAATTTACCAAAGGAAAACCTAACTGTTTGAGATTGTCCGCTCCTCAAAAATGGCTCGGGCAAAGCACGACTAAACGAATATTACGCATCATGCGCTGCCATCCAGCCTGAACCACTTCCCAGATGCATAATGTAGCGCACTGCATCAGCACGATGATAACCGGTCATGCAGTGAGAGCATTATATAATAGAACCCGGCAATTGCCCGGCAGCTTCAATTGTATCATCAGTTATTTGTCGGCAGGCAGCGGGTCTCTTCGTTTTTACTGCTCATTTCCACTTGCAGGAAATAAATATGGGACTGGCCTTGACTTCCCTGTTCAAATGTATTATTGTTCTAGTTAATTAAAACAATATTCCAGGGAGGACGCGCATGAAAGTAAAAAAGAATGGCTGGAAAAAAATATTGGCCTGCGGTATTATTTTGATATCGCTGTTGAGCGTGAGCGCAGAAGCTGCCGATCAGACTAAAACCGCTTCCAGACAAGGAGATCTTGACTATTTGTACTCCACATTGAAAACCAGTCACCCCAACCTGTTTGCCAATACACCGGAAAGTGCTTTTGAAGCGCGTAAATCCGAAATTGAACGACAGCTGGATACGGAGAGCAATTTTAATTTTGCTTTGGATTGTGCAAGCCTGGCTGCCCTGGCAAAAGATTCCCATACCAACGTATCGCTCGGGAGCAGCGGCTACAGCCTGCACGTCTGCCTGTTCGATATGGACTTATATGATGGGACTTGGGTGCTGAGTGCAATCGACCGTGCGCATCAGTCTCTGCTGGGGTCAGAAGTGACTGCCATCAATGGTTTTACCATGGAGCAGGTGCTCGAAAAGTTTGAGACCTTTCTGAGTGCGGATAATCCGGTAAAACTGCAATACTTATACTGGCAGATGTGCTATGTATTGGAACCCTATGAATATCTGGGGGTTGCGGAACAGGGCCAACCCTTGCGTGTGACAGTGAAGGATCCCGCAGGAAATACGCAGGCCCTGTCCGTTTCCGCAGTTGAAGAAAGTGCCTTTCAGTCTGATGATCTGGCTCTTTTGAAGAACCAGCAGGCCAGCATTGCCGCTACCGCTTATGATAAAGCCAAAGTTTATTTTGGGGAAGAACTGAACGATCATACCTATTATATCCAGTACAACCAATGCGCCGAAGATCCATCCCTCCCCATGAAAACTTTCTGCCAGGAAGTACAGTCGGATCTGGATGCAGGCAATTACTCTTTGATCCTGATCGACCTGCGCAATAACGGGGGCGGTTCCGACGGGGTTCTTGCGCCGATGCTGGAGCTCTTGGCACAGCAGCGCAGCAAGGGCATTCAAGTAGCCGGCCTGATCGGGCGGAAAACTTTTTCCTCAGCCATTATCAACGCGGTGGAACTGCAGGAAATGGGCTTTCCTCTTGCGGGAGAAGATACCGGCGGCAGTGTTGATCATTTCGGGTCCGTCCAGTCTTTTCAGCTGCCGTCCTCAGGCTTGCGTGTAGGTATTTCCTCAAAATTCATCTCGCTGAGTAACTATTTTGATGCAGCTTCAGGAAAGGGCGTGGAAACACTTCAGCCCGATGTGAAGATTGCTCAGACCCTCCGTGATACGCTGACCGGCCGAGATACTTGCGTGGAGGCAATTTTATCAGAGCCCGGAATTCTAAAACCGGCTGATCGCTCCAATGCTCCCATGACTCGCGGCCGTTTTGTTAGCATGCTGTACAAGGCAGCCGGAAGCCCGGCGCAGAACATGCAGGCCCTGCCTTTTGATGACTTGTTTGGAATTGAATGGTATCTGCCCGCAGTCAATTGGGCCAAGTCGAAACAGATTGCGCTGGGGGACACCACAGGGAAGTTCATTTCCGCCCGAGCCATCAGCTGGCAGGAAGCCGCTGTATTTATGGTTCGTTCCGCAGATGCGCTGGATATTCACCCCGCCGCTACGCAAAGCGGCAGTGTTCCGGCAATTCTTAAAACGGCTGCATGGAGTCAGGATGCTGTGCAAAAAGCCCGGGCATGGGGATTGCTTCCGGAAAGCGGTGATTTCTCCACTGCTCCAACACGTGTCCAAGGAGAGACAATGATCAAGCAGCTACTGGCATTGCGCGTATAAATCCCCCAGCTTCAAAAGGCACTATCGTCAGATAGTGCCTTTTTATTTTCCGATGCCGCAATGAGGAATTTGACAATTATTACGATGAGTCGCACAGCTTTATTTTTCAACTTCACCTGTACCAACTTCCAGTTGATAGGTCAAAAATGATTGGCCCGCATAAGATGGAACAGCGAACTGTTTATCCTATTAATTTTAACAGATATAAGGTGTTAATATATGTATAAGAAAACATGTCCCTCGGGTTCCGTACAACACACTATAAAAAGTGGCGATACCCTCTGGAAGCTTTCGCAAACCTACGGCGTCAGTCTTCAGAGCATTCTCGATTTAAATTCCGGCGTAGATCCAGAGAATTTGCAGATTGGTTCAACGCTCTGCATTCCGGCAGTTCCGCTTCCGTTGACTCATACCTGTCCAGATAGTGCCTCCTCCTACATAGTTCGTGCCGGCGACACCCTCTGGAAGCTCTCGCAGACTTACGGCGTCAGTCTTCAAAGTATTCTTGATCTCAATCCAGGCGTAAACCCCCGGAACCTGCAAATCGGATCTACCGTATGCATTCCGTCCGCTGTGACTGCGCCTACCCCCAAGCCTACCCCCATGCCTGCACCCACACCTGTGCCAACCCCAACTGCACCACTTCTGCCTGTAACCTGCCCAAATGGCGCATTCTCCTATACGATTCAAAGCGGAGACACCCTCTGGAAACTCTCGCAGACCTACGGCGTCAGTCTTCAAAGTATTCTCGATCTCAATCCGGGCGTAAACCCCCAGAACCTGCAAATCGGATCTACCGTATGCATTCCGTCCGCTATGACTGCGCCTACCCCCAAGCCTACCCCCATGCCTGCACCCACACCTGTGCCAACCCCAACTGCACCACTTCTGCCTGTAACCTGCCCGAATGGCGCATTCTCCTATACGATTCAAAGCGGAGACACCCTCTGGAAACTCTCGCAGACCTACGGCGTCAGTCTTCAAAGCATTCTCGATCTCAATCCGGGCGTAAACCCCCGGAACCTGCAAATCGGATCTACCGTATGCATTCCGTCCGCTATGACTGCGCCTACCCCCAAGCCTACCCCCAAGCCTACCCCAAGGCCCGCCCCCATGCCTGCACCCGTACCCGCTCCTGTACCTGCTCCCGTGCCCGCTCCTGTGCCTGCTCCCACGCCTGTGCCAACCCCGATTGCAGCACCGCCTCTGCCCGTAACCTGCCCGGATGGCGCGTTCTCCTATACGATTCAAAGCGGCGACACCCTCTGGAAACTTTCGCAGACCTACGGTGTCAGCCTTCAAAGTATTCTCGATCTCAATCCCGGTGTAAACCCCCGGAACCTGCAAATCGGCTCCACCGTATGCATTCCAACCGAGCCGTTTCCCTCTGCAAACGCCTTTTTATACATGGTTCAAAAGTGTGATACCATATGCACAATAGCCAGAAAATTCTATGTCAGCGCTAAAAGCATCCTACAGAAAAATCCGGGAATTAATCCAAGATGTTTGCAGGCAGGGATGTATATTTACATTCCAATGAACCGCTGCGCAGAAAATATGTGTCGCTATTCTGTCAGAGCGGGTGATACGCTGAACGGGATCGCGAATAGATTCTGCATCTGCCCTTCGGCCCTTATGGAGGCAAATCCAAATATAGATTTTCAGAATTTGGTCCGATGCCAGGTCATTTGCATTCCCATCGCATAAGATTCACCACGTTCGCTGCAAATTCAAAACTGTGCATATCGAAAGCGCCAGCAAAGTCTTGAAGATAAAAAATCTTCAAAGCCTGCTGGCGCTCTTTCTTTTCTATAACAAGACGTTCAGGATAGTTTTTCGCGAAATTCAGCCAAATACGGCTTTAATCCTCGACTGCCATCCGGATATTGCTCAGCACGTATCCGAGAATTACGATTCACGCAGCTGAAATTTCTCCATTTCCTGCTGAAGCGTATTTGCCTGTGCAGTCATTTCTTCGCTGGAGGCCGAGGTTTCCTCCGCAGTTGCCGCATTGGACTGTACCACCGCCGAAACTTGCGACAGGCCCTGTGTAACCTGTTCGATCGCTTGGGCCTGTTCTCTGGTAGCTGTCTGAATATCCTGCGTTGCCTTAACAATATGCTCTGTCTGATCGGTTGTCTCCTGCAAAGTCTGCGTAGTTGCAGCAGATATGGTCTGCCCATTCATAATTGTATCGACAGAAGCCCCAATAAGAGCGGATGTCTGCTTTGCCGCCTCTGCGGATTTGGCCGCCAGATTGCGGACTTCGTCTGCAACCACAGCAAATCCTTTTCCCGCCTCGCCGGCGCGAGCTGCCTCGATCGCTGCATTGAGTGCCAGAATATTGGTCTGAAACGCAATATCTTCAATAACTTTCGTAATCGATGATATTTTATCTGAAGCCGTTCCAATCTCATTCATTGCGGCGTTAAGGTTTTGCATGCTGGCATTGCCAGCTTCCATCTTTTCGCCGATTTGATGTGCGAATTCTGCCGTTTTATTAACATTTTCCAATGTTTTCTCAGATTGCGTCGAAATATTTGTGATAGAGGCGTTCAGCTGTTCGATTGCGGCAGCCTGCTCCGCCGTGCCGGAGGCAAGTCCCTGTGAAGCTCCGGAAATCTGCTCGGAGCTGCTGTTCACCTGCTCTGCCGCAACTTTGATAACGGACATGGAGCGATTCAGCCCCTCTGTAATTGTCTCCATTGCCGTACGAATACCATTGAATTCTCCAGGATAATCACAGGAGCTTCCAACAGTAAGATCTCCCTGTGAGATGGCCTCCAGAACGCGGGATATATCAGAAATGATCTCCTTGAACTTCTGAGCCATGTCTCTGATTTTTTCTGCGATCAGCCCAACCTCGTCGCGGCGCTTAATTTCCAGGTTTATTTCCAGATTGCCGCCGGACAACAGTTCCACGGATTTTGCGACCTCTTCGATCGGGCGCGTAATATTATTTGCAATTCTGCGGACAGCCCAGATTGCAATCAGAATAGACGCAGCGCCAAGGGCAACAGCGACAACGGCGGACAGCACCGCACCGGACATAAATTCAGATGTCTCAGCCGTGACATTCACGGACCACCCGTTGGTTCCGTCAATAGGCGCATATGCGCCAAACTTATGGCTGCCTTTCCATGTAAAGAATCCGAAGCCTTCCTCTCCGTTTACCATCTTTGTTTCCAGCTTGGCAACACTCTTATATGCGGAATTATCCTTTACATCGTTCAGATTGTTCTGCTGGCTCAGCACCAACGAGAAATCTGTATGTGCGACCTTGGTGCCTTCCTGATTCAAAATATATGTACTTCCCGTGTTGCCAATCTTTACGTCGTCAATAATATCGCCGATGACAAAGTAAGGAAATCTAACGACCACAATCTGATCATCGACAGGGCATGCGTATTCAAAAGAAGCCGATTCCCCGTCAATGATCGGGTCTGACAGGGAAGCGGTTCCTTCCTTGGCCTGCTGGTATATTTCATCATTGTCATAATGTTCACCATTTATGATAGACATCCCATTCGTGTTTACAATGTCAAGCGCAGTGAGACCATACTGGGACTTTGCGTTTCTCAAATAACTTGAAATGCTGACCTGCGTGATATCCACACTGTCTACATACAGGGCGGTCGACTGTGCAATCACGTCCAGCTCGTTGATCTGCTGCGTGATTTTTCCAGAAACCAGCTCTGAGGTTTCCGAAAGATTTTTAGCCAGGGACTGTCGGGTGGAATAGTAGGCCAGATAAACTGAGCTGATGGACAGAACAAGAACTATGCATATGATGCATCTCATTGTAAACGAGATCAGTTCTTGTTTGATTCCTTTTAGCTTTTTTTGCCTGTTTAATTTAGGGAGTTTAATTGGTTTGAGTTTAAGCGGCTTTTTTACTTGTAACATTATCTCTCTCTCCTTGTACAAAATATGTGCAATTTTGAATGATATAATTTATATTATATTACCTACTCATTGGTAATATCAAGCCCTTGAGCTCGTAATTTTAGTTAAAATTTATAAATACATATTTTAAGACAATCGGTAAAATCAATCACATGGATAAAATGAGCACACATAAAACGGAGATTGGCAAATATAAGTGCGAGGATCCATCGATAAATCCACACAGCCCAACAGCCGAATGAATTTACTATATAAAATCGCTACAATGAATAATATTTCAATTATTTCTTAAAATAATATAAATATTAAAAAAGGGGTTTGACTTTAATGGGAATTGTAACCAGAAAAACAGACAAGTACCAAACATGCATTGACGCGTGTACTCGTTGTGCGCAAGCATGTAACGAATGCTTCATGCTCTGCCTGAATGAGCCGGATGTACAGACGCGCGTAAAATGTATCGGCATGTTAAAAGAGTGCGCGGGCATCTGCAAGGAAGCAGCCTGCTTCATGTCGTCGGATGCACAATTTTCAAATGATCTTTGCAAACTCTGTGCAACTATCTGTGAAAAATGCGCCTCCGAATGTGCAATGTTTAAGGATGAGCATTGCACAAAATGCGCAGCAGAATGCACGTCCTGTGCAAGTGCGTGCAAAACCATGGCCCCGTAACAGCTTTTTAAGCAAGCAAAACCCGCCTCCAGGAAACAATCCTCAGAGGTGGGCTTTTTTCTGTTATACGACGACGCACGGGAGGCAGCCCCTGCAACTGTCAGGGCCAGCCTGCCAATCAGAAAACGGTCACCGCCCCTTCAGAATCTTCCGGGTTTTTTCTCGGATGCCACATGGTTTCATGGAGATCCGAACGCGGGCGAGCGACGCCCTGCCCGCGTCCCCGCGCGAAGAATCCTATTCTTTGCCGCCTCTGCCCAACTGCTTATACACCTGATTGACGCCCGTTGCCGCCAGGCCGCTCACAATCCCCACGGCCGCCGCCGTCAGCGGGTCCGCGGACGGGAAGTCCGGAAGACCGGTGTAGAGGGCCACAAGGCCCACCAGATAACAGATGACCGTAATTGCGGCGACTGCCGCGATGCCCAGAGATGTCAGATCCATAACTGTACCTCCTTAGTCAGCAAGAGTTGGGACGTTGCCCTTGACCGTGCAGGTGCAACCATTAACATGTGCGGTGGACATATCGCCGCTGTACAGGATGCAGGGAGCCTCCCTTACATCTTGTCAAAAGTCACGGTTCCGGATGCCGGCAGTGCCCCCCGGCATCTTCCGGCCTAGTCTCCCTCTTATGTATGTTTCTTTTGAGATGTTATGCCGTCGTCCGGCCCATATTACTTGTTTGCGTCTTCCAATCCGCCTGTGGCACCAGTCCGGTTGAAAGGAATTGCGGTCGCTTTGTATGTTTTCTTTCCCGGATTTTATGAATAATCTTGCCAGTGATTCAGGTTTTTGCTATACTGTTTTAAAGAAATTCACGGGAAAGGAAGGGCTCTGTATGAGAAAAAACACAACAAAGTCAGCGTTGTTGGTGATTGACATGGAAGATGCTTTCATCAACAAAAACAGTCCCTTATGCAATCCAATGGCCGAAGCAATAATCCCCGCCTGCGTCCGCGCGGTGAACAGCGCCAGAGCTAAGAGCATCCCCGTCTTTTTTGTAAAGCGGGTCTATCGGAACAACGGTTCGGACGTGGAACTCACGCGATACAAGCGTTGGGACGACGGCGGACGACCGCTCGGGCCTTCAAGCATAGGAGAAGGTTCCGCGCAGGCGCCCGAAGGCCTCCGGCCTATCAGGGGTGACTACACAATTATTAAGCCAAGATTCAGTGCCTTTTTTCAGACGGAGCTGGATCTGATTCTTCGCAGGCTACAGGTGAGAACGGTGATTCTCTGCGGTACCGCAACCCCGAACTGCATCAGGACGACCGCCTATGACGCGTTTTCCCTGGACTATAACGTGTTGATCCTGCAGGACTGCTGCTCCTCAATCACGCAGGAAATTCAGGTTGCCAACCTCGCGGACATGGCGAGAGTCGGAGCTCAGCTCATGACGAGTGCGCAGTTTGAAGATTATCAGGAAGCCGCGGCGGAAAAAAACATACAGGCAATTCTGGAGAAAGTTGAGGCGTCTGCGATTGCCCCGGAGCCGTTCTCCGATTCACAGTCGGATGTCCGCTCTATTGACAACTGGTGATCGCTCATTTCTGTTGATATATGGCCGATCTGTGATAGAATCAAATTAAGAACGCAAAATAGAAATGTTGGGAGGCTGTTTATGGATTTACAGGAAATTATGAAGCAACGCGTTTTTGCGGTTGTTGGAAATACGCTGGAATCGGAGAAATATGCCTATAAGATCAAGCAGGGCCTTACAGAAAAGGGATATAAGGTCTACGCTGTAGGAAAGGAACTTTCCTCGATCAATGACATACCGGAGGAAATTGACATCATTGACTTGTGCATTCATCCGGCCAAAGGCCTTGAGCTGATACGGGAGTGTAAAAAGAAGTTTCAATGTATTGTAATTCAGCCCGGGGCGGAAAGCAAGGAGCTGGTCTCCTATCTGAAGGAAAACCAGCTGCCGTATATAAACGGGTGTCTGCTTGTGGGGCTTAGCTTATACGCCTGAGCCGTTTTAGCCTTATTAGGGCGCCGCGGGCTCGTTCTATTTTCTGAACCGGTAATGGAGTATGTACGCATCCGCATCCACCACTTCGGGGATAGGATTGATATAACGGCTGCCGTTTGCTTTCTAGGCACTCTTTTTATTTTCCGCGCGCTTATATGAATACAGTCTGGTTAAATTCCGTTTCTTTGGGAACCCTACTCAAGGGTGATAAAATGGGATTAACCTATACCGACATGTATGCAAATATCGGCCCTGATCCACAGGCGGCGGCATACTTCAACGACCTTCCCGAAGTGATTCAGGCACAGATTCTGGCAAATGAGAATCCGCCAAGCTCTCTGGACGCGCTGAAAAAACTGGTTAAAGAGGCCGATTATATTTTCTGATTCGGGCCTCTCACATTGTGGACTGCACCCCTAAAGTTAGACAGTATGATATACTGTAAATAACTTTAGGGGTGTTTTAATGCCAAAAAGGATAGCATATTCAGGAAATTCAGGCAACGGGTTGTGGAAGATATGCGTGAGAACCGATTAGCCCATAAAGAAACGGCTCGTAAATATGGGATCAATGACCGACAAGTCCGCAATTGGGAGCCAAAGGCCGTTACGGATACCGACGTATCACAGCCGAAATGCACAATCGCGGGCAAAACATCCAATCATAAGACTGTACGGCGGCTGATGAAGGAGCTCGGAATTGCCTGTCGGGTCAGGATGAAAAAGTATTGCTTCTACAAAGGCGAGACTGGTAAAATCGCCCCCAATTTGCTGAAGCGAGATTTTGAGGCAAGAACGCCGAATCAAAAATGGGTTACAGATGTCACTGAGTTCAACCTGTTTGGGCGGAAACTGTTACTTGTCACCGGTTTTGGACTTATGCAGTCAGGATATTGTCAGTTATACCGTTTCAGACAAGCCGGTGTTGTCTATGGTGACTGAAATGTTGGATAAGGCATTTGAAATCCTTCCAAATGGAACAGAACGCATCCTTCATTCCGACCAAGATTGGCAGTATCGGCGCAAGCAATACCAACAAATGCTTGCAGATAAAGGAATTCGGCAAAGTATGAGCCGAAAGGGTAACTGTCTTGATAACGCTGTGATGGAAATTCTTTGGCCTACTTAAAAGTGAATTGCTGTATTTGCAGGAGTTTGACTCAATACAGAATTTTAAGGCTGAGCTTATAGAATATCTGGATTATTACAATAACCGTCGTATCAAAAGAAAACTGAGAGGATTGCCGCATGCTTTACACGGACAACAAGCCCTCTCAGTCGCTTAGCAAAAAATATTTAATTTTTTGGGGGCAATTCATCTGCCGGTGGTCCCGAGTACCTGGTCGCCGTGCCACCCTCAATTGAGGGCGACGGTTTTTTCTTTGACATCCGCCGCAGTTTCTCTGTTGTATCCAGTTCGTCAAATTAAATCCATGCCCTGCCTCCGGCTGGGTGAGGATCTCGTCGCTTTTTACGGCGTCGATAACAGGGAAGTCGGTGGCGGTGATTTCAAAAACAATGATCTTATTCCTCATGTCAATGTTATAGCAGGACAAATTAGTCCATCTTTCGTGTTTTTTTACAAAACCAGCCAATTATTTTGTTTTGTATGAGTCATTTGAGTGTGATAAAATATAAAAGGTAATGATAACTTGTCCAATAGCTCGTTATTGAAGGGGGTAACATACTATTTCATTCTTCTGTTCAGCGAAGGAAGGAACTCGTCTGTACACAACAGAAAAAAGCTCTCCAACAACGCCCCGTCAAAAATCCTAATTGTGACCAGATAAGTATGCTACCGTTTCCATGCAAGTCTTATCCCACTGCATATGGTCATCCCTTTCACAAAAGCGTTGACATTCAACCGTAATTGAAGACATAAGAGGAGTAAAATTTGAAGAAACATATACTACTACTGAGCAATCTTATCATTATCTTCTCCATAGTAATTGGCTTCATTGGCGTTGTATATAAAGATACAACAGCGTATCAGGACTTGGCCGAAAAACACTTGGAAAATATCTTGAGCCTTGCAGATAAAGATATTTCAAGTCATATTGAAGAGTCTATGACAAATCCGGTGATGGTCTCTAAAACAATGGCGAACGATGAGTTTCTAAAAAGATGGCTGATGCAGGAGCCGGAAAACGATGAAAATGGTACATATCTGAAGCAGTTATACAGCTATCTAAAAACGTATCAGGAAAAATACAGTTATACAACCGTATTCTGCATCTCTGCGCTGACCGGAAATTATTACTATCAGGACGGCTTTAACAAAACAATTTCCAGAGACGATGACCATGATATTTGGTATTATAATTTCACTGAATCCGGACATGAGTATGATCTGGAAGTCGATACAAACCAGACCAAGGACAATTATATTACTGTATTCGTAAACTTCCGTGTTGAGAGCAGCGACGGAAAGCTCTTGGGTATAATCGGAGTTGGACTTCAGGTTGACACATTGGAAGGTACGATTCGCTCTTACGAGAATGACTATGGCCTGTCCGTCTATATCATAAATGCCGCTGGCTCTAAGACCTCCTTCACGGGCAATACCGATATCTTTATTTGTAAAGACGACTTGCCAAAGCGCACCGGGATTACAGAGACTATACAATTAAATGAGTCAGAAACCCCAAAAATGCAATGGCATACTTCAGGCAGTGCGCGAAAATGCCTCATAACAAAGTACAACAAAACACTGGGGTGGTATCTGATTTTGGAGATGGACACCAGTTCCATCAGCGGCGTGTTTCAGGAAAGAATAAAAAGCAATGTGATTTTTATGCTGGTTTCCCTTATTGCCTGCATTGTGGTCTCTACATTCGTTTTTGTAAATTATAATCAGCGCATTATAAGAATAGAGAATACAGATGAACTGACAGGGCTTCCCAACAGGAAGCAATTCTCCAAACAATATCAGGTATTTATTCGAAAGCACCAAGGGCGGAGAAAGACTTTGTTTATGCTGGATATTGACCATTTTAAGGATATAAACGATACGAACGGCCATATATTTGGAAATACAGTTCTTGCGGCGGTCGGGGAAGATCTCCGGAATGAAATAAACGGCTACGGGATCGCGGCGCGATGGGGCGGAGACGAATTTCTGGGTATATTGTCGGTTGAACCGGATGAAGCTGAAAAAATCATGAGCAGGTTAATGGACTCATTGAAAAGCGAGGAGAAGGATAAATCTCACTGTGTTACGATTAGCGTCGGAATTTCAGAGGTCGATGGGAAACTCAGCATGGAGCAAATGGTTAAGAAGGTTGATGAGGCGTTATACCGTTCTAAAGAAAATGGGCGGGACTGTATTTCAATTTTATAGCTGACGAATTTTAAAAGCTTGAAAATTCATATTTTCATCTGAAAGCAGGAGGAAACAGCCCATCACCTGAAATAGTATCCGAGAGCCGACCACCCGCATTTTGCGATGCTGCGTTTCGTGGATTCGAAGGTACCAGATTGGAATAGCCGATTTCATCTGCTTGGTGTCACGAATACCCCGCATCGCGGTGATTCTGCTTGTTTAAAACAAACTCTTCCATAAGCGGGCGGCTTGACACAACGGACGTGAATGTCCAAAGAAACAAACGTCAGGCCGATTACTTCTCTTAATGTCTTAAGTTGAGACGCCTCTATCACTGTATCGCCACCATGCCCTCTTTTTAAGGGTATGGTGGTTTCTGTTTCGCTGCGCATATTTGGATCGCCATGCCAATATGCTTCAACGAGGTGGTCATAATGGAAAAGGTGAATCCTTTGAACCCTGCAAATACAACCCTGTTTGAGGACAAGACCCTCGTTACGATACACTATTCTGACTCCGGCCCCAGCCTGCAAAGCTGCATGACGGCGCTGCTTCAGTCCCACATGTGTCAAACCAGCGGAAAAATCTAATCAGTTTTGCGGTATTTGCTACAATAATTTTTCAAATAAGGCTTTTCCGGCAGAAAGGAGTGTAGAATGACCTTCCTGCGAAACGATCGGGAAACTGAAAATATATTATCCGAAAAATGGCACATCGGTGAATATGTACGCCTGAGCAAAGAGGACGGCGATAAGCCAGAAAGCGACAGCATTCAGAATCAGAAAAAAATCATCGAAAATCACTTGGATTATCTGCGAAAGCAGGGCGAAGATATTGTGTCGGTTACGGTTTATTCAGACGATGGCTATGCTGGCGGCAATTTTAATCGTCCTGATTACCAGCGTATGATTGCTGATGTAGAGGCTGGAACGATCAACTGTATCGTTTTTAAAGACAATTCCCGGCTTGGCCGCAATTATCCTGAGTTGGGCAAGCTGATGGAAGATTTTTTTCCTCAAATGGGTGTGCGGATTATCTCCGTTCTGAACAATCTGGACAGTCTCCGCAGTCCGGAGAGCTATTGCAGCGCCATCGTTTCCTTTTCCAACATTGTCAACGATGACTATATCCGCCAGCTCTCCATCAAAATCAAAAGCACCTTGAATATGAAGCGCCGCAGTGGGGAGTTTATTGGCAATTACGCTCCTTACGGCTATGTCAAAAGTGCAGAGGATCGACACAAGCTGGTCATCGACCCCGAGGCGGCATCCGTTGTGCACATGATCTTTGACTGGTATACAGGCGGCGCGTCGGCCAGCGGCATCGTCAAGCGTCTCAATGCCATGCACATTCCCACGCCTTCTGATTATAAAACCAGCCGGGGCTGCAAGGGGTTTCGCATCCATTCTTCGGGCGGCATAAAAACCGGCGCATGGGCCGTCACTTCCGTCAACACCATGCTTCAGGACGAGGTTTACATTGGAAACCTCGTGCAGGGAAAATTCAAGAGCGTATCCTACCGCAGCAAAAAAATGGTTGCCAACGAGCAGTCAAAATGGATTGTGGTGGAAGGAACCCATGAAGCGATCATCTCTGACGAACAGTTCACACTTGTCCATGACCGATTTACACGGCACACGCGCGTACCGCCCCAAAAAGAGGAGACTTACCTTTTGTCGGGAATGATCTTTTGCGGAAATTGCGGGCGGCGGCTGACCCGATGCATTTCCAATGGGCATCCCCGCTGGAGGTGCCCGACCCGTACGTATGCACCCGGCAAGTGCCAATGCCCGTCCCTTGCAGAGAACAAGCTCTATGCCATTGTGTTACTGGCAATTCAAGGTCAGGTGGATAAGCTGGTTATTGCCAGGGACGCCATAAATGCAGCCCGGAAAGGGGGCTCCGAATCCTCACCTGCCACTGAGTATGTGGTTGCCCTCAAACGCGCCGAGCGTGAAAAAAAACGTCTTTCCGATGCAAAATTCCAGCTGTACGATAACTTTCAGAGCGGTATCATCAACCGCGGTGAATACAGCCAGTTTCGGATTCATTACCAGAAAAAGATAGATGAGCAGGACGAATACATTATCAAGCTGCAAAGTAATCTTGCGAAGCTGAAAGAGGCGCGGAGGTCTGACGATGAGTTCGTGGAATTCTTCAGCAGATATGGAAATATCAAAGTCCTTGACCGTTCCGTCATCACGCAGCTGGTAGATCGAATTGTGATTCAGGATGCGGAACATATTGAGATTTATTTCAAGTTCTCGGATATCTATGAAAAAAGCCTCAATACAGCAAAAGCAATTGAAGAAACCAGCGGTGAAAAACAAACTATGTGTTTAGTATAGCTCCCGCCGGCAATTAAGGGATGCAGTAAAAGGAGTGTTGCTCCGTTGTGCCTCCGGAATAGTCGTCAAAGCTTATTTTCTTCATCCGGTCTTCTCCGGGCATAAAAAGGTGAAAAATGAATGAGCCCAATTATAAATAGTTTGAAGCAAATGTCGTTATAACAAACCAGTTTTGTAAGGCTTTCCAGCGTGTGTGCTATCGAACATCATTCATATGAGTGGGGCTATACATTTAGCCCAGCATGTCATAAGCATCGGAGAAGCTCAAGGGGTTTGCAAAGCAGGGATCGATACCCCCTGACCTGCTGTCCTGCTGCCCAGCCCAATCAATCTCAATCATGGATATCACACAGTCTCTATATGAAAAGCGCGGCTTCGCCCGGCAACGTGCCTTGCGAAACCGCACTTTTTCGTGCTTTCTTAGATTTTTTTATGAGTAAAAGAGCTTAATATATTGGGAATATGCACAATTCTGCAAAAAGCTTGATTCTATTTGCCTTCATGATCAGCCCAGTTTCGGACCGCTTTGGTGGCCTCCAGTACGGCAGAAGTCTCACCGAAGATCCCAATCACTGTAATATGTTGGGGGCAATTCCCCATAAGTTCGGCAATCTCAACATTTGCCGCCTTTTCAGCAATATTTCCCGCAACAATCATCTCTGCCAGCGGTCCCTGGATAAGGCCGACCGCATCCGCCAGGTTCTTTTGCAGGATCGCTCTTACCTGCTCGTCATGAATCTTTCGCGAAAGGATTCGTATGGTTCCCTTGGACGGACTGCGAATGACTTGTATGGTTAGCATGCCCTCTCACCTGCTTTTCAAGCTCAATTCAGAATTGGGTAGGCAGTTCTTATCGGAACGAACACACCTCGTTCTCTCGGCCTCATCCCGCGTGTCCCACGGAAGCACGTCGCCCTCTTCGCGGAGATAGTCAAGAATCGACCAGATTCCTTCCCCGGTATAGGAGCTGACTGAAAAAATCGGTTTGCAGCCGGCCAGTTCAAGCCAGCGGCGCGCCCGCTCCCGATTCCCATTGCATCGGTCAATCTGCGTAACAATTCCAATCACCGGGCGATTGCAGGCACTGGTTACGCAGGGCGGATATAAAGAATAGGGCTCCATGGCGCTTAAAAGCAGCCCCACAACATCAGCCTCATATGTATAAAGTGCCAGAGCCCTGGATAGCACATGGTTTTCCGCGTATTCTCCGGGTGTGTCGATAATTACGTCGTAATGATTGATATACTGCGTCTTCTGATAGGTAATTACATCCCCGCGCAGTGCCTGCGTGAGAGTCGTTTTTCCGCATTCACTTCTCCCCATCAGGATGATTTTCTTCATAGCTTCCAGATCCCTCACGTTGTGGTAATCTCACAGATCTCAAACCCCAGCTTGCTCTTTAAATATGTAAGGATTCCCCTCACCGCTGAGGTGACCGCCGAGACTCTTCCCGTAAAAATCAGCGATCCGCTGAAACGGTCGATGAATCCCACGTCGATATCGGCGGTTTTGAGGGCGATGTCTCCCGCAATAATCGATATTTCAGACGGAGTCATGCTCAAAATTGCGATCGCGGACTGCTCATAGTCCACCTTTGGGTCAAGTCCCAGCTTTTGATAGACAATTGGCTTCGGTCGGGCGATAATGTGCGCCAGCGTCACCTGTTTCCCGGGTACCAGTTCCTGAACAATTCTGACTTTCCTGCCGTCTCTGTCCTTTGTCTGCTCGGTAGATTCCATATGTTCTCCTCCACGCTCCGCCGGGTTATATGCCGCGGGGAAGGGTATGCCCTTCCCCGCGTTCATATAGTGGGATAAACTCTAAAATTTAATCGCGTATGTATAGAGCCGCGCTTCCTTACAAAATCGCCATTTTAATCAGCGAGACCACACACGTCATGACAAAAATTGTGGTTGCCGGAGGATCAATATGCGAGTCGCAATAGCTGTTGAGTGTCTTGGCGATGAAATCTCCAAAGACGGCGCTGACAATTCCGAGCAGCACGCCAAGCAGAGCGCCCGTCGAGCCCCACGCGGCGATGCCGGCAACCGCCGCAAGCGCGGACGGCAGCGTAATGTGGTGCGTGGCCGGACAGGCAAATCCCGTCTGTGTGAAGATTAGAGTAATCGCGGAAAATCCGAAGCAAATGATCGGGAAAATTCCCATGACGGTATTGGACGCGCCGTTTGCGGCCAGGGAAGCGGCCAGAAAGCTCACCGCGATGCCGATGCCCCCGCCCAGAACAATATTGTTGGCCATACCAGTTCCACTGCTGATCCATTGACGCTTTTCCGAGCCGGTATATTTTCCGGTCAAACCGGAGGAGCCAAATACAAGACGTGAAATAACGGCCAACACAAATACCGTGAAACCGGGTCTATCCGTGATGGTGCCAAATGATGTGAGCCCCACCAGATACCAGATCAGAAAGCCAAGTACGCCAAAGACACCGCCGACAAGGAGAACATCCGGGGAGCCGAGTCCATTCAGGCTGGAGAGAATATCCGCGCCGCACTCCAGCTTCTTTTTCCTCCCGGCATAGGCCGCTGCCGCGACTCCGCCGGCAAATGCGACATGGGGGCCCAGGAAAGCGCCGAATGCAAAGTTTCCGACTGCGATATCCGCAGGTGCTCCGGCCGCAGTCGCAATTCCTCCGGCCAGTGCGAAGACTCCTGTCATGATGAACGCCGGCAATGCTCCCATATACGCTCCGATGGTGCCTCCGCCGAATGCGGCAATCAGTGCTAAAATATCCATCTTAAAGTTCCTCTCATTCCAATTAAATTTAATCAGAGTTTTTCTGAATTCGAAATTTTAGCCAGCTAATTTGCGGGGGTTGCTTTTTGCGTTTTTATTGGTTTGAAAGCATGCCGGAAAGCTTTCATTTCAAACGGTTTCAACCGTATCAATAATACCCACAATGGCGCTGTCCACAGGAGCCTCGCCGCCGAAAATTCCCCTGGCTGTGCTCCCCTTGCACACGATGACGGTCTCCCCAATCCCCGCGCCGCAGGAGTCCACAGAAATCTCCGTATGATCCGTGGGCACCTGATTTTTTCCAAGGAACTCCACGACCATCAGCTTCATGCCAATCAGCTTTTCATTTTTACTTGTGGAAACCACATTCCCAATCACTCTTGCAAGGTACATACCTTCCCCCCTTAATCAAATTTGCAGTTCATGGCAATGCCCAATGGGGTGACCAGAAGCGGCGCGGCGGGCTTGACGACCGGAATTCCAAGATATTTCTCAAACACATTTTCAAACTGCCGGAAGGAACACGCGCCACCCACAACGTAAACCGATTCAACCGGCCGTTTGGAGACGTATCCCTTCACAATTGCCGCCATTTTTTCAACGACAGGTTTTACAGCGTCAAAGACTTCCGATTCTTTGGCTCCGTCTTTCTTTAATTGCTCCGCCTCGGCAATATCCAGACTAAAAGCGCCGGAAAGGACCAACGTCATGTGGGTTCCTCCCGTGGGTTCATCGCCGGAAAAAACCACTTTTCCCTGCTCGATAATGCTGATTCCCGTCGTGCCTCCGCCAACATCCACCACCGCTCCGGACTCAATTCCCAGTGCATCGGCGGCCGCGGTGGGCTCATCGACAATCCCGGTAAGGATAAAATCACTGCTCTCCACCACATTTCCAATGGCACGTACACTTCCGGGATTCACTCCCGGGGGGATTGCAGCCGCCGCATGAGTCAAAGCCGTCCCAAGCCGTGACTCCAGCTCTTCCTTCAGCTGCCTGACGGCGCGGATGGCACCCAAATAATCAACCACAATCCCGTCTTTTACAACGGTAGAGGGGCAACTTGCTCCGGCAATGGGCCGGTTATGACTGTCTACCACGGCAAGCACAATATTTGCCGTTCCCAGATCCACTCCCGTCCTCAGATTTCCTTTCCACGGGTTGCAGGTCTTCTCTTCAATCAGCCTTTGAAACTCCAGCAGAACTTTATTGGCCGCGTGTAACTCCTTCAACATGCTTCATTTCCTCATTTTCCGTGAGAGGTTTCAGCCTTAGCCAATTACAATCTCCCCCGGCATCCCGTTTTTCACGCCAAGGGCATTTGCCTCCTCGACATCGATGTGCATCTCCAGACCAGCGGTATCACTGACGCGGATCAAGACATTTCTCAGCAGCGCCCCCCGGGGGCCAGCAATCTCCACAGACACAAGATCCCGGTCCTTAACTCCGTAAATTGCGGCATCCAGCGGAGTCATATGGACATGCCTGCCCGCCACAATCACGCCCTTTTCCAGTGTCAGCGAGCCCTTGGGTCCAATCAATTCCAGCCCCGGAGTCCCCTCCAGATCCCCCGAATCCCGCACTGGCGCTTCCACGCCGAGCCGATAGCCGTCGCTGACGGTAATCTCGACTTGGCACTTTGCGCGAAGCGGTCCCAACACACGCACGCGCTTAATCTCTCCCTTGGGACCGCGCAGCGTCAGCGTTTCCTCGGAGGCATATTGCCCCGGCTGCCCCAGATTGTTGCGCCGGGTAAGCGCACTGTCTGTTCCAAAAAGCATATCCATCGCATTACGATCCAAATGTACATGCCGGTTTGAAACGCCAATCCGGATGGGGCTGTTAATCGGTTTTTTCAGAAATCCTTCTTTTTCCAGCTTTCGAAATACGGAAGCCAGCATGATGCTCATTTCACAATCAGTCATGGTATCAGTTCCTTACTCCAGTCATCGCTTTACTTTGCAGATTTTTCCTGGATCACTTGGATTCTTTCGTCTTTGGTCCTGGTTTTGATCCGCCCGTTTTTTTAGAAGATCGGGCTTTCCTCGGCTTTGGTGTAAGTTTGGACGCGTCGGACTCCGGATGAGGCAACGCGGGCTTCGGCTCCGGCTGAGGCAGCACGGGTTCCGGCTCCGGCTGAGGCAGCTCAGGCTCGGGATGGGGCAGCTCGGGTTCCGGCCCCGGCTGGGGCTGCTCGGGTTCCGGCTCCGGCTGGGGCTGCTCGGGTTCCGGCTCCGGATGAGGCAACGCGGGCTTCGGCTCCGGCTGAGGCAGCTCCGGTTCAGGCTCCGGATGAGGCAGCTCCGGTTCAGGCTCCGGCTGGAACAGCTCGGGTTTTGAATCGGCTTTGGAAGGTCCACTCTTCGATTCGGCCGAAGTCTTCTCGGATTCCGCCGTCTGAGCCGCGATCCGCCGATTACCTACCGTATCCTCACTGCGAATCATTCCTCCAAGCTCACCGGCCGGTCTTGCAATCACATGGGCGCTGACAACTTTGCCAACCTTTGCCGCAGATGCGGCGGCGGCGGAAACCGCGGCTTTTACAGCGCCTACATCTCCCTCAATTTTCACAGTAGTCATGCCCGCTCCTCTGGCAAGCTCATAGCCAACCAGCCGTACATTTGCAGATTTTACAGCCGTGTCGGCAGCTTCGATTGCCGCAGCCAGACCAATCGTCTCAATCAGTCCCAAACTCATCTGTATCATGGGTCATCTCCTTACGAAACAGCGGGGGGATTCCCAAAGTATGCCTGCGACTTTGTACGGATATGGAACCCCTCTTTCATGGCGCACCTGCGTACCCGGCAGAAAGATTTAGGGGATGTCAGGCCCTCTCCCGTAGGACCGGCGATTGTAAATGTGGCATAGCCCTGGCCGCCGGCACCAATTCCCGTATAAGACGGGCCGTTTTTTACAAAGATCGTGGTCTCCAAAAGCTGGGCCATCTTGGTCATATTCACTACATTCGTGGAATGGATCATGGCGGTATGCCGATTTCCGTGTTCCGCAACCAACGCGCACTGGATGGCCTCATCGGCATTCTTTACCCGAACCACAGGCAAAATGGGCATCAGCATTTCTTCCGTCACGAAATGGTGGTTTCGGTCGGTCTCCATCAAAATCACGCGGGTATCCGAGGGAGCCTCTACGCCCAGCTTTCCAAGAATGTACTTTGCGCTTTTTCCCACGAATTCCACTTTGGGGGCCCCGTTGTCCTTAGTGGTCAGTTCCACAAGGCGCTGAATCTCTTCCAGATCGGTCAGAAGATATCCGCCGCACTCCTGCATGCAAGCGATCAGGCGGTCACAGATGGATGCAACCGCAAAAACTTCCTTCTCCGCAATGCAGGGTACATTGTTGTCAAAGGAACAGCCGTCAATGATATCCTTTGCCGCCTTGGGAATGTTGGCTGTCTCATCCACCACCACCGGCGGATTGCCTGCGCCTGCGCCAATCGCTTTTTTTCCGCTGGAGAGCACCATTTTTACAATCCCTGGTCCTCCGGTTGCAACCAGCATCCGCACTTCCGGGTGCTTCATCATGGCATTTGTGTTTTCAATGGAGGGCTCTGCCACTGTTACAATCAGATTTCCCGGGGCTCCGGCTGCCGCCAGCGCATGATTGAGCAGGCGAACCAGCTTCAATGTGACGTTCTTTGCCCGCGGGTGAGGGCTGAACACAATGGTATTGCCGCCCGCTATGGCTCCGATTCCATTGCAGATCACGGTCTCGGTGGGGTTTGTGGTAGGAGTGATGGCCCCAATCACACCGAAGGGGCAATATTCCGTAATGGTCAGTCCATCGTCGCCGGAGGACGCCCAGGTGGTCAGATCCTCCGTGCCGGGGGTCTTCTCGGCGGCAAGCCGATTCTTGACCAGCTTGTGCTCATAGCAGCCGATCCCGGTTTCCTCCACCGTATCCCAGGAGATCTCCTCCAAAACCTTTGGGTCCAGCACCGTATCCCGTATCACCTGCACAAAATGCTCCCGGTCCACCATGCCGCAACACGCGAGTCTCCGCTGTGCAGCCGCGGATGCCTTGACCGCTTCATCCATGGTTGCAAAAACACCATCTCCCACGGCTGCCTGAACACTCTCCTTTTTTTCACCGAGCTCATTGACAGCCCTTTCCACCAGCCTTTGCAGGCTTTCCACATCAATATTCATTTCCACGCACTCCTTTATTCAAAACAGATGTTACTGAAATATCCATTTTTATCAACGCGTCAACTGTTTTCTCTTCGTTGTTCCCAGTATCTCTGGCTACAGGGCTTGCAGTTTTTGATCAGAGGAGAATCTTTCACGGCAAAGGCATCTGTACTGTTAAACGCCCCGCTCCCTTTGGGTGCATGTTCCCGCTCCTCCTCGAGCTCCCGGGCAGCCTTCCATATGAGGTGTTCAATGGCAGCTTCTTTCGGCGTCTGCGAAGTAGCTGCCTTGGGGACTTTTTCCAACCGCTTTCCGATGAATTCCGCTCTTGCGCGGAATCGCTCCGCCCGGTCGGTCTTCTCCCAACCAAACCCCTCGCGTCCAAAATGTCCATAGGCGGCGGTCTTCTGGAACTGAGGCTGTCTCAAATCCAGTGTCCGGATCATGTCCGCCACGGAAAACGAAAAGGTCTCCAGTACCAGCTGCGTCAAAAGATCATCCGGCAAAGCGCCCGTTCCAAACGTATTGACCGCCACCGCTTCGGCCTGAATTCCCCCGATGACAAACGCAACGGATACCTCGCATCGCTCCGCTAATTTTGCCGAAACAATATTTTTCGCCACGTATCGGCACATATAGGCCGCAGTCCGGTCAACTTTGGTAGGATCTTTTCCGGAAAACGCCCCGCCGCCATGCTTTCCGATTCCGCCGTATGTATCCACCATAATCTTACGGCCGGTCAATCCCACATCTCCCGCCGGCCCTCCAACCACAAACCGTCCGGTGGGGTTGATGTGAATTTTTGCATCGCCATCAAGGAGTGCCGGATCAATCACCTTTTGAATCACGTTCTCATAGAGTTTTTCGCGGACCGCTTCAATTCCTGCGCCGATATCCTCATGCTGTGCGGACAGGACAACACTCGTTATTCTCCCGGGTCTTCCATTCCCGTCATAGCGGATAGTGACCTGGGACTTTCCGTCGGGCAGGAGCCACGGGAGTTCTCCGCTTTTTCTGACTTCCGCCAGCTTCATGCATAACCTGTGGGCCAGTACACAGGGCAGCGGCATCAATTCCGGCGTTTCGCGGCATGCATATCCGTACATAATACCCTGATCTCCACCGCCAATCTGCTCCGCCGTCTCCTTGTTCACGCCCATCGCAATATCGGGAGACTGACTGTGCACATTCGTGAGAATCAGGCAGCTGTCAGCATCAAATCCAAGCCCCGGCCGCACATATCCGATTTTCCGGATTACGCCGCGGGCAACGCTTTGCAGGTTGATCTGCTCCCTGGAGGTTACTTCGCCGGCGATCATCACCGTATTCTGAGAGACCATCGTTTCAACAGCAACATGCGCTTGGGGATCTGCGCGGAGATATGCATCCAGAATACCGTCTGAAATCTGGTCGCAAACTTTGTCCGGATGTCCCTCAGTTACCGACTCACAGGTGATCAGTGTACCGTCCACAAGAAGTACCTCCCTTTCATGAAGCGCGAATAGCCGTCAGGCCAGACTGCCCAGTCCGATCTGCTCCAGATACTTTTCTCCGTTCCCGGAAAAAATTTCCTCGTTATTTTGACACGTTTTTTTATATTCCTGAATGGTTATTCCCTCATATTTCTTAAACACCTTACTAAAATATCCGCTTTCATTGTAGCCCAGATTGTACGCGATATCGGCAATGGTATAGGAGGAAAAATGGAGATAAATCTTAGCCAGAATCAGTTTTCTCATGTGCAGATATTCCATCACACTGACCTTATATTGCTTTTTAAAGATTCTGCTTAAATATCCCTGACTAATGTTGCAGTTACTGGTCACATCATCCAAGCTGACGGCCTCCCGGTAATGCCTGTTCATATATCCGGTGATCTTTTCCATCACCGGATATTTCCGGTTTGCATTTTGACTGAAGACATCAATCATAAGGCGGGTGAGCCAGATCTCCACAAATATCCGCGTCGGCCGTTTGCTTTCACTGATCGGATAGAGGACTTCCCGAGCCATAGCCGGATTCTCAAAATCACAGTATCCTCCAATCAGATCATGGCCGATCAAAGACAGGACGGACTGAATTCTCTCTTTTCCTCCACTACAATCTCTGAATATCTTCTCCGCGCAATCCCTGATTTCATAGTAGACCCGCTTAAAATCGCAGGAATCCGTAATTTCTCTAAGCTGGAGCAGCAAGCTCTGGTTATTGCCTTCCTTTTCAATTTTATAATTTTTGAGCAACGTTGTTACCGAATTCATGGAAACCGGCTTTGATATGTAGTCTCTCACATTCAGTCCCAACACCTGCCTTGCAAATGCAAAGCTGGTGTAGGTGGACATCAGATACACCGTTATTTCGTGGTCAATATCGTATATTTTCCGTGCCACTTCTATCCCGGTGATTCCCGGCATCATAACTTCCACAAATACGATGTCGACGCGATTCTTCATACAAAATTCGACTGTCTCCTCGCCGGAAGCTCTCTGGGCAATGACTTCAAAGCCTCGAACCTGCTTTATAACCGTAACTAACGCTTCGCGCATCAGAAAATCGCTGTCGGCAATCAGAATACGGTACATTTCAGACATCCTTTCCAACAAATCCGGATGGGATTCGAATGACGTATTCGCTGCCCAGCCCCTTCTCTGTTTGAATGATTGCATCATAGTCTTTTCCAAAACAGTCAATCAGCTGTTTCCGCGCGGTGGAAACGCTGCTCAGAACGGTGTCGGCCTCGTGTCCGCTTTCCAGAACACTGTACCGTTTTACAATTTCCTGTTCGCTCCAGGTGTATCCATTGTCGGTGATCCGAATAACAATATCATCTTCTTCATTGCTGATGGATACCGTCACCTCAAGCCCCTGGTTCTTGGCTGCCATGCCGAAAAACACTGCGCGCTCAACAAACGGGAGAACCACATAGCGTGGAATTTTCTGCATCAACAGACGCTCCGGCATTAAAACAGCATATTCAAAGCTGCTTCCATATCGGATTTTCTGCATTTTCAAGTATCGCTCCACGACGCTGGTCTCTTCCAGTAAGGACCACACCTGCTTTGTCTGAACCATTTCCTTGATATTCTGAGCCAACAGAAGCAGGATTTCATTGGTTCTGGGGGCGTCTTCAATAATGGACAGGCTGCTTGCCGCATCCAGAATGCTGATGATGCTGTGCGGATTGATCTGGCGCTTTCGGGACCACTCCGCATTCGCTTTTTCCAGTTCGATGATTTCAAGTTTTTTCTTGCATTCCTTTAATTCATCGCTGAGACTGGTATCCTGAATTCGCCGGTAGACCTCCCGTTCACAAATCAACTGGATGACCAGCGCAGCCATGTCCGCAACCCGGCAAAAACTGTCATAGTCCCAGATAGGGGTTTCATTATAGAGTTCAAAGAGCTCCGGATCATCGCGGAAATCGTGATCCAGCTTCATGACGTTTTCCAGGCTGCTCAATCCCGGAGGCGCATTTACACAGCGTACCTGTCCGCACAGAAGGCCCCCGAGATACTGGCCTTTAAACGTGATCGGAATCGCCATTTCCATCAAACCGCAGGGGCAGAAATACACGAACCTGCTCTTGAGGACGGTGGCCTGAATGGAACCAAATGCATCGGACGCCCGGCAGCGCTGAAACCGCTTTTCATCCAGACGGTTCTTTGAGCAAAACGGTGTAAAAGAAGTGGGCTCAGTAACGGGATCCCCCTTGTAGTCCACCGTTACCATCGCCAATCCGGTCACCGCAGCAATTGTCTTTTGCACGTTTTCAATAACTTCCTTACCGAAAAGGTGCGCAATGTCCAATTTGCTGACAAGCTCATCGTCAACAGCAAAGAAATTGTACCCCATATTTTCACTGTTCTTACCGGCTCCAAAACGATCTGTTCCACTCATTTATGTTCGCCTCATTTCAGTAATTTGGTTATTTATACAATATGTAATAACCAAATATTAACATATCGAGGTGTTTAAGTAAAGCTTCATAATCCTTTACCGGCAAGTGTTTAGAACCTATATTTTTCAAAACTCCCAGGGAGCTCAATATTCATTTCAAGCAAGTCTCTATAATAGGACAGTACCTTGTTCTTGTATTTTTCCGGCTCGCTGCCTGTAAAACGTTCAAATCCCCTTCTTGGAAGCACAATGCTTCCTCCCTGTTCCATTGCGGCCCTGATCCATTTTGTTTCAAACGTATCGCTGATACATAGCGCGGTTTTCACGATGGTATCCCTGCTCGTGACAGGGAATACGGAAATGCTGTTTTTCAAGTCTTCAGGGTTGACCCCATCCCAAATTCGGATGGTTTCCCAAGCTGCAAGTTCACGCAACTTTTCCACTGCCCACTCCGGCAAATCGGGAGACACAAATCCGCACAAGCGGCAGTCTCTCTTCCTCTTCAGGCAGTCGGCAAACGCATAAAAGCGGTTATCCCACGGAGCCGTGAAGATGGCAAATAAGGTTTTTTGCTTTTCAGGAGCATTGGGTCCGGACACGACAGCTCCATTCTGATCTCTGAGCACGGAAAGAATGAGCATAATCAACTGTCTCAGGCTTTGATCATCCAACTGCAATTCAACTCATCCTCCTTTTATAGTTGCCGGGTTACCCCGGGTGCTGTTTCTGATGAAAAAGCTTCTTCCGGAAACAGCACCCGGAGCACAATTCGAATGACCCGATTATTCAAGCTTCGGCAAAATCTTTTCCGTGTCGCTGTGGGGTCTGGGAATTACGTGGATGGACACGACTTCACCGACAACTCTTGCCGCGGCAGCGCCAGCATCCGTCGCAGCCTTAACCGCCCCGACATCTCCGCGCACCATAACGGTAACAAGTCCGGAACCGATTTTCTCATAGCCGACAAGCGCCACATTTGCAGCCTTGACCATTGCATCCGCGGCCTCAATCGCACCGATGAGGCCTCTGGTTTCAACCATGCCCAATGCTTCGGAATTCATATAATATCCTCCTTAAAATTGTGATAATGGTCTTTTGTAGTTAAATGTATGGAGTGGTAGAGGATTTTGGCTCATCGCCCAGCGCACCCAGGAGCTTTTTGCCCACCTCAATGGCGGCCAGGACAGCCTGACGGACCGCTCCGGAATCTCCTGTGAAGGTGAGAATACACTCGTTGGAATGGCTTGTGCCCGCATCGGGATGGCTGTACCCCACAACCTCGACGCTCGCGGCCTTAACGGCCACATCGGCCAAAACCGTGCCGATGGCCGCGGGCGCGCCGATGACCATGCCAAACGCACGCCCCAGCGGGGTACCAAAGGACTTCTCCAGGCAGTAGCTGGCGCGGGCCGTGTACTGAAATTCCAGATGCCCGGCATCGTTTCCATACACATCGCCAAAGTACTTCCCCACATTTTGCAGGGCGATCTCAACCGCCCGCTTAGCATCGGAAACATCGTCGGCTCCGATATAAATCAGGCATCCGTGGCCTGCGCCGCCCTTCGTATCGCGGGGTAGCTCAACGGTGATAATTTCCGTATTGGTCGCTTTGACCGCATCATCCACCGCCATGATCTGCGGGCCGGCTCCTGTGCGGCTCCCGAGAATGCCGATAGAGCGGTAACGCCCAAGCTTCATGGGCTCGATCAACATGGGATCGACACTGGCAATCACCAGACCGATGGTATCTCCCATCGCAGTCCCAACAAACTCCGTCACGCTACTTGCCGCACAGCATTGTGAGGTCTTGCAGCTGTTCTCCACGCCCATATCTTCCGTGACCTTCTTCATGACTTTTTCAATTAACTCCTGATCCATGAATTTGTTGCCTCCAATCATTTAGAATATCTTTTACCCGCCGATAATGCATCTGAAGTTCTGCTGTTCCACAAGCTCCTTCAGGTGCTGCATTTCCTCCTCAGAGGGCGCACTGATCTCCGGCATCCCATATTCCCTGCCCAGAAGCGAATATTTATTCTCCCCATAGGTATGGTAGGGCAGCAGATGGATGGTCTGAACGTTGTGCAGGGTCTTCGCAAATTTGCAGATATTCGTAATCTCCCGATCCCCATTGTTAAACCCGGGTATCACCGGGACCCTGATTACGGTTTGGGTAATCCGGGAGATCAGCTCCGCATTTTTAAGGATGATTTCATTGGAAACGCCGGTGTTTTGAATGTGCCGATCCCTGTCATAACTCTTGATATCCATCAAAACGAGATTCAGATGCGGGAACATCATCCGTATGTCGCTTTCGGAGCCATATCCCGTCGTCTCAACGGCCGTATGCCAACCATGCGCATGACACGCCTTGAGAAGTTCCGCAGAAAACTTTGCCTGCATCAGCGGCTCTCCTCCGGACAGTGTAATCCCCCCCCCCGAGCGGCGAAATACAGTTTCGTCTTTTTGCAGTTCGCGGATTACTTCTTCCACGGTCATGGACTTGCCCTTCAGGACAAGCGCCCCGGCCGGGCAGACAGCCGCACACTTTCCGCAGTTACCGCATTTGTCCCGGTCAATCCAATAGGGATTCGCGGGATTGATGGCTCCTCTGGCACAGGCATCTATGCATCTGCCGCAATGCAGGCAGGAGGAAGGATCATACATAACCACCGGATGGCGGCTTTGTGATTCGGGGTTGCTACACCATCTGCAGCTTAGAGGGCACCCTTTCAGAAACACAATAGTCCTGACTCCGGGTCCGTCGTGAATGGAAAATCGCTGGAGATTAAAAACGATACCCTCCGCGCCATAGTCGATCGTATCCATGCAAACGCTCCTTTACCGCTCCGGGGCATATGATTTTACAGAACGTGCTCTGTCCTGTTGATGATGTCGTCCTGCACTTCCTTGGCCAAAACAACGAAGTTTGCGCTGTAGCCCGCAACACGGACGATCAGGTCCTTGTAGTTTTCGGGGTGCTTCTGGGCATCCAGCAGCGTAGCACGATCCACAACGTTGAACTGCACATGCATGCCCTTGTGGTCAAAGTAGCTGCGCACCACGGAGGAGAAGTTGTTCAGGCCCGTTTCCCCTGCAAGAGAGGCAGGCATAAACTTCATGTTGTACAAGGTGCCGTTGGATGCAATCTCGTGGTCGAGTTTCGCAACAGACATTGCCGCGGCCGTGGGACCGTTCACGTCCTTGCCTGCCCGCGGAGACACGCCGTCCGCCAGAGGCTTATGCGCGAGTCGTCCGTCGGGAAGCGCCAGCACATCCTTGCCGAACAGAACGTTTGCAGAAACCGGGTAAATACCTGCCTGGAACTGGCCGCCGCGCGGATTCTTGTACTTCTCGACTTCGCGTGCATAGATCTGCCCGCAGCGCCGGGCAAACATATCGACTTCGTCGTTGTCGTTGCCGTAGCATTCCGTGTTGTCGAGCATCTTGCGCAGCGTCTCATAATCGCCGTTGCATTCCACTTTCCCGGAAGCAGGAATAGACGCGGAAGAGGACAGCTGCTTTTGAAGCTGGCTGATGTCGATACTGCCACTGCTGCTGAGGATAGCCTTGATGGCGTTATAGAGCTGTTCTTCCGTCTCGTCCTTGTTCTCAGACTCGCAGACACAGTTTGTATCGCCGTGGCCAAAATTTGTATGTAGGGCATCCATGAGCTGTTTCATGGTGATGTCCTTCTTCACGAACACGTGCTGGTCCAGCGCATACATCGAATCACCGGAGTCGGCAATTCCGAAAGCCTGCGGCCCTGTGAAGTTATAGTGTGCGCCGCCCTCCTGAACCGACTTACCCACTGCCATGCAGTCATCCACCAAAGCGGACTGGAACGGAAGCGGGCAGCGAATGGCATGGGCCATGTCCACACAGTTATCCGCCTCGGCAAGCAGGCGTACAAAGTATTCCATCTGCTTGTGATACGCTTTCCAAACATCCTCAATGCACTTGAAATCACAGGGATCCCCGGTAACCGGCCCGATTTGATCGTCGCCGATTTTGCCGTTGTTGAGCGTAATTTCAAGAACCTTTGCGATATTGAAGAACGCCGCATCATGCCACCCCTCCGTCTTGCCGGGACACTGCGGCTCCACGCAGCCGATGATGCAATAGTTTCTGGCGTCGGCAAGGGTCACGCCGCGGTTCATGAGCGCGGGAATTATGACCTCGTCGTTGTACATTGCGGGATATCCCAGGCCTTCCCTTACGACTTCACACGCCCTGAGCAGGAACTCGCTGGGAGTATTCTGGTGAATTCGAACAGAGAAAGACGGGGCAGAAAGGCGCGCATGAGAGCACGCGGTCATGCACATATAGGAAATTTCATTCGTCGCGTCCTCGCCATCGGCAGTTTGTCCACCGACGCAGAGGTTCTGGAAGCATTGATAGCCGGCGAAAGCCTGATCGGAGATCGCATCACGGGTCTTGTTGATATCGCTCATCTTTATCCACAGGCAGTCGATCAGCTCCTGTGCAAAGTCCTCGGTGATCCCCTGATCCATCTTGTAATAGGGATACATATACTGGTCAAAGCGCCCCGGAGAGATGGAATGGCCGTTGGATTCAAGCTGCATGATCAGCTGAACAAACCAGAACGCCTGACAGGCTTCATAGAAGTTCGTACTGGGATTTGCCGGAACCTTTCGGCAGTTCTTGGCAATCTGGAGAAGCTCGGCCTTACGGGTTGGATTGGTCTCGGCGGCAGCCAGTTCCTCCGCCTTGTCTGCATGGCGCTTGGCATAGTCGATCACCGCTTTAAACGAAATCACAACCGCCTCATAGAACTGATGCTTCATTCGCCAGTCGGGAGCATCGTGATCAAGCTTCTTCATTGCTTCAACGGCGTCGGCAATCACGCCGATGCAGCCTTTTTTCAGGATCTTCCAATACTGTACACATACGTGTCCGATACCGTTGTACCAATAGTTGCCAACCGTGAACAGGCCCTTCGCCTGGGCATTCTTTGCCTCTTCGGACATCAGAGCCGTGGCAAGCTCGAAGTTGGTCTTTCCCGGCCAATATTCAAAATCTTTGGCCAGCTCTTTTGCCGTTTCTTTAGAAATCTCAAAAGGATCGGCCATTCTTGTGGACATGGTGTCAAATTCTTTAGCTACCCAGTCGAAGGAAAACTCGGGGTATATCTGGCAGCTGCGGTCAGCCTCTGTCATAGATCCGACAATCAGCTCGCCCGGACGTATCACGACCGGCAAACCTCCCAGAATTTTCTCCAGCGCCTTTGCCCTCCGCAGGATAATCGGAAGATTCTCTGTCTCCTTGTACGCCTCTGTGACAAGCGTCGCGCGCGCCGCCTCAACGCGCGGCTTCGAATTGACGACTCTGGCCTTCAACTGCTCGATACGCTCTGTGGGTTTTGAAAATCCTCTGGTAATCACAGTTCACTCATTCCTTTCAACAAATAAAATTCAATCAGATTTGGCTTTCTCCCATTGAACCTATACCCAACTTTAGCCGATGTCTCAATCTTACATGTTTAGCCCTCCCCAAACAAACACTTGCCAAACTCAATCTGGTAAAATTCAAACCAGACCCCTTTCCTTATTTTTGCCAGATCTTCAGAAGGAATCGTTTTAAGATTGCCGGATGTCTCATCCAGGTAGGAGCGGTTACAAGCATTCCGTCCTCAACCGCCTCATCCGGTTTCACACGGCAGAAAATTCCGCCGGCCAGCTTCACCTCCGGTTCCAGCGCCTCGTAGGCCGTCAGACGCTTTCCTTGAACAATGTCCGCGGCAGTCAGAATCTGCGCTCCATGGCAGATTGAAGCCAACGGCCTGCCATGTGCCGCGAAGTACCTTGTAATATTAAGCACTTTAGGATTCAGGCGCAGGTATTCCGGCGCCCGCCCTCCGGTAATATACAGTCCGGAGTAAACACCGGGATTTATGTTTTCAAAGTCGGCTGTTAACGTAAAGCCATGCCCCTGCCGCTCCGCGAAGGTCTGGTCGCCTTCAAAATCATGAATTGCCGTCTTGATTTTCTGACCCGCTTTTTTCCCAGGACAAACCACATCGACTTTGATTCCCAGTGTCTCCAGCGTTTGAAACGGAACCATGACCTCGTAGTCCTCGCTGAAATCTCCCGCCAGCATCAAAACCCGCGGTCGCATTGGCATCACTCCCCTGCTCATTCTGTACGTCCATACCACCATCATCTGCATTATATAGGCAAGTCCACGCGACATAGAAACAACGTCCAATGCAAAAAGAGTAATATCCAAACCCGTCCAATCGTTCCGGCCGAGTGCCGGAGCGATCAAAGGGTCTGAATACTACTCTTTCAGATATCATTCAGTCATTATTTACTTTTTCGATAAACAGCCCAGGCCGCGCCTGCGCCGATTTTAAAATTCGATCAATCTGCTTTCCGATAGTAGAAGCCCTGGGAATCCCTGACCGCTTCCGTTCTGACTGCGCCTCGTCCGTAGAACATCTGCGCAGCCAGAGGAGAAACCTCCATCGGGACTGCGTGGTAATAAAACAGACCCGCGCCGTTGGCAGGGGAGTTCACTTTTTTCTCCATGGGAATACGCCTCCTTATGTGGTACTATTCTATCGTTCATTGTACCCTATCTACAAAGGCATATGCAACACTTTGGAAAAAGTATGAGTCTATAATTTACAAAATGGCATTCCACAGCGCCTTGGCGGGAGAAGGAATTACCTCGGCATTTACCAGCAGCCCCTTCTCCATGACGTTCTGCTTTCCGGCATCCACCGCTTTCTGCACGGCGGCCACATCTCCGCAGAGCATAAAGTAGGCCTTTCCTCCAAGACCGCTCCCAATCCGCAATTCCACGGCACTCACCCGTGCAGCTTTCAACGCAACATCGGCGGCAAAGATGATTGCCGCAGCGGAAAAGCCTTCCAGAATTCCCAACGCTCCAGTCTGATTGAGCGGACACGCCGCAGTAATCGCGGGAAAAACATCTGCGTGTACTTTAGGGAGAACAAAGCTGTCCACCAAAAACTCCCCTGCCGTCCGGATTCCCACTTTGACCGAATTGTCCACTGCGGCAACGTCTCCGCTGATAATTGCAATGTACTTCCCCGGACAGATGGACACCGCTGTCGTAATCTCAACGTTGGAAGCCTTCACCATCGCATCCGAAGCCACGATTCCCCTGGAAATACTGTTTAGCTCAATCATCCCCAACGACCGATTCATTATTTCCTCACCTCAATTACAATCGCATCCTGCCGGACATCCACAACTTCTCCATTACAGCTGGCATGAATGGCCGCTCCGATACTTCCCTCCGGAATTTCGCCAATCCGCTGTCCGGATACCACCAGATCCCCCACTTTGACAGTGGGGACAGCCGGAGCCCCAATGTGCTGGCTGGTCAGAATCGTCCTTCGGTCACTCTTCCACTCTTCCAGCCTGAAAGGCGCCGGCTGATCAAAATCGGAAAGTCCCAGTCTTGCAATCAGCCGCTGGCTTGGAATTTGCCTGAACTCCCGAATGGCCCGGACAGAAGGAGGTACTCCGGTCGGCTGATACTTAATTTTCAGAACGGCCAGCTGTGCTTTATTGTGATCATTCATAAGCTTCGGATACAATCCCGCGGGACAGGAGAACATCTGGCAAAGGTTACAGCCGCTGCAAAGCTGCGAGACCGTCTGGGGAGTAGAGCCGCTCAGCCCATAATTATAGGAGCGCATAATCTTATGAGGCTCAATGCTGTGCCCCAGCAGGTATCGCGGACATAAATCCGTACACATGCGGCATTGCTCGCAGGCGGCTTTATTCACAATTCTGGCGGTTTCAAACGAGACCGCCTTGCGCCGGATCAGCGGATGTTCCTTTTGCAGCAGGATAAATGCCTTGTTCCGTTTCGTGACGGCCCCGTCGATATTCTTCATAAGGCTGCCCATCATAGGACCACCGTCGATCACGGCATAGTCGTCCAAATTTGAAACACCCGACAGGGCAAGCACTTCCCGAACTGGCGTTCCCACCGGAACGCAGAGCGTCATCCGGTGGGGAATGTCTCCTCCCAGCGTCAGATAGGTCTTTGTAACAGGCTTTCCTTTCAGCGCATGAGAAATGTTCAGCGTTGTCTCCGCGTTTACAACCACGCACCCCACCTGGATGGGAATAGACGCCTCCGGCACAATCCTCCCCGTAAGCTCATACACCAGCACCTGCTCATCACCCGCCGGATAAACGTCTTTGAGCGGAACCACACGGATATAATCACCATAGCCCATGTCCTGAATATCCGCTCTCAGTTTTTCGATAAGAGCTGCGTGCTTTTTTTTAATGCCGATCAGGGCTTTTTCCGCCCCAATATGTTTTCCGGCGGCGTAAAAGCCCTCCAGAATATCCGTTGAAAAGAGGCCCAGAAGCTGCTGGTCCACACGAAGCAGCGGCTCGCACTCCGCGCCGTTGAGCAGGATATAATCCGCTTTTGCATTCAGCTTGACATATGTAGGAAACCCGGCTCCGCCGGCGCCGATGACACCGGCTTCGCGAACCGCACTGACCACATCCATGCCGCCATCTCCCCTTCATTGATTAAATTGAAGTTCACCCCCGGCATCTGTCGAGGATGTCAAAAACATCCTGCTTGCTCGGAACCCTGGGATTTGTCTGTGTAGTGACATCTTTCAGTGCTGATTCCGCGATTTGCTCTTTGCTATTACGGTCCAGCTCACAGTTCGCCGCTTTCAGATCAGGTGGAATTCGGAGGGTCTGGTTCAGCTTGATAATTGCCCTGCGGAGCTGATCAGTCCCAATCAACTCCGTATTTGCAGGCAGGCCTATAAGTTTGGCAAGCCGCCGGTATTTTCGTGCCGCAACGGAGAAGACGCCGTTGCGGCAATCTTTGACGTTCGCGTTATACTCAATCGTGTGAGGCAGCAAAATCGCGTTTGCCCTGCCATGGGGAAGATGAAGATGTGCTCCCAGGCCGTGTGCGATTCCATGATTTAACCCCAACCCTGCCGAGGCAAACGCCAAACCGGCCATACATGAGGCGTTGTGCATTTTTTCCCGTGCCAGCATATCGCTTCCTTTTAGATAAGCCCTAGGCAGGAACTTCATCACCAGCGTCACCGCTTTTTCGGCCAGGGCATCCGAAAAATCATTCGCATTGAGGGAAACGTATGCTTCAATCGCGTGCGTAAGCACATCCATTCCTGTATCTGCGGTCACGGAAGACGGGACCGATGCAACCAGTGTCGGTTCCAGAATCGCAATAGTCGGCCGCATGCCAGCTTCACGCAGCGGGAACTTGATTTTCTGCTCCGGATCCGTAATAACGGCAAATTCCGTAACCTCAGAACCGGTTCCACTGGTCGTCGGAATTGCAATGCACTCCTCAATATGTACCTGATTCGGATAAACTTTCTCCGCCATATACCGGATTGCTTTTGCCGCATCCAGCGCAGAGCCGCCCCCTACCGCCACTATAATCTCAGCCTTTGCGTTTAGGAGACAGTTCACTCCGGCACAAATTACCGAAATCTCCGGTTCCGCAGTAATCTCCTTAAAATAGGAGATTTCACATTTTGGAAGTGCTTCCTCGACTTTTTTTGCAATACCGCTATTAAAAATAAAGGTATCGGTAATAATTAAAACTCTTTTATTCTTAATAGAACGTAAATGTTCCAGAGAACCCTCTCCAAAAAAGATTTTCGTGCCAAAATCGAATTCCAGCATATGCCCTCCAATATCCATTAAAACCTCTGTGCTCAAACTCGCTTTATGGGCTTGACATTTCTATTATACCTTCTAATAAAACCGGCACAATGCACGATTCAGGCAATCGACTGTAAAATTCAAACCTGTTGCTTCTCCACCAATTTAATCCAGAGTTGCAATGCTCGGGGCTTCCCGCAACGTGAAGATCGCAAAAAAGCTCCCGGTGCCCAAATGGGGCACCGGGAGCTACCATATATCTCACATGTTGTATTCCGGTTAATCAGTGTGTCTTTCGTCCGCGCTTTTCAAATCCAGTTCGCTCTATACCAGCCGCCGCTTCGTCTATAGGCCGTCTTTGATTTCCAACGCCGCTGCCAGCGCATCCTTTGTATCGGATACGGCTTCCAGCCACAGCCCGTCGTCCGTTACCGTATAAGCTGTTTCGCGTAAATCTTGAAGCAGCTTTTCATGTGTCTGATTCTGATTGCTCCAATTGAAATTGATTAATCAGATTTTTCATGCTGCTAGACTGGGCATCCAGTTCTTCACTAGCAGCAGCGCTCTCCTCCGCAGTTGCGGAGTTGGTTTGCACGACTGCGGAAATCTGATCCACCCCCATCGTAATCTGCTTAATGGACGAGGCTTGCTCGTTCATCGCTTCTGCGATTTGATTAATGAGTTCTGTTGTTTGTGCTATGCTGCCTGTAAGTACGTTCAAAGCCTGTTCAGTCGTTTTCGCGATTTTTGAACCGTTATCAACGGATTGAATCACATTTTCAATTAAAACGGCAGTTTTCTTAGCGGCTTCCGTACTCTTATTTGCCAGATTCCGCACCTCGTCCGCGACCACCGCGAAGCCCTTTCCCGCGCCGCCCGCCCGGGCGGCCTCCACCGCAGCGTTTAAGGCAAGAATATTTGTCTGGAAAGCGATATCTTCAATTGTTTTAATAATTGTTTCGATTGATCCGGAGGTTGAACTGATTTCATCCATAGCGGTTATCATTTGCTGCATTTGTTCATTTTCGTTTTTCAATTCAGCAGAAGAATCATCCGCAAGCCGACTGGCATCATTTGTGTTTTGCGCAGTCGCATCAATCTTTTTCGCAATTTCCGATATTGAGCCGGACAATTTCTCAATGGTATCTGCCTGTTCCGTCGCACCTTGCGCAAGAGTCTGTGCGCCAGAAGAAACCTGCCCTGCCCCGCCGGACACCTGGTCGGCGGCAATCGCAATCTCATAAAACGTGTTGCTGAGTTTATGCCGTATGTTCACCAGCGCTTCCTTTATTTTGGAGAACTCGCCCTCATAATTATATTGCAGCCTGAACAGCAAATTTCCAACGGCAATCTGATCCAGCGCAGACGCAATCTCGCCTATGTACAGCTGATACTCTTTTAACCTGTCCACAGTTCTGGAAAAGGCAAGCGCAACTTGTCCAATCTCATCTGTAGTTTTGACATCCACTGATACGTCAAGTTCTCCGTCCGCAATTCTATCGGCCGCTCTCTGGAGCTTCTGGAGCGGTTTTACCATGCTTCTTGATACCAGATAAATAACCGCAATCAGTGCCGCGAAAGCAGCGACGCAAATGGGCAAAATTATTTTCAGGACAGCTTGAAACGTACCGTTAAACTCACTTTCCGGCAAACCGGTTGTAATAACCCAGCCGGTATCTCCAACACCGGACACATACCCATAATTATTTTGTCCCATCAAGGAATACGTAATCGCACCCTCACTCTTATCGGTTATCGCATCGATAAGATTTGAGGACATATCTGTTTCCGAAATATTATGATCCCGGAGATCCTTGTCGGGATAGTAGATCAATTGTCCGCTGGAAGTAGTGAGAATGTAAAATCCAGTACTTCCGAGTGTATAATTACTTACCATATTATACAAATTGTCCAATGTAAAATCGATCCCTGTCGCACCCAGTATCGTGTCGGTTCCAGTTTGATAGACGGGTGCAATTACGCTGACAATCCACTTTTTTGTGGACGTGTCCTGAAAAGGTTCCGTAACAATGATCGACTTTTCGTTCATGAGCTGGGTATACCAAGGTCGTTTGGTGACGTCCCAATCCGCGCCGGATGTGTACCCATCCGACTGGGTAAGCTGGCTGGAGTCTATGTCCGCAACCCAGGAATCCATGATGTTGTCCGAGTCTGTTTGCTGTATATTCACCATGGTATTTTTAATCTCTTGAAACCCTTGCGCATCCGTTATTTCCATGCCCGGGGCAATTTCATCAAACAGGTTTTTAAATTGAGTGTTTGCCGCCATTTGCCTGGTGATTTCCATGTATTTTGAAAAGTAGCTTTCAATTTGATAAGAAGCTGATTTTGATTCCGATGTCAGATTTTTAATTGTCAGATCCGTAACAGATTTTTTCAGTCCGAAAAGAATAATGGCAACTGCTGCACAGAATATCAGGGTAACCGTACCACCGATAAATATCAGCATCTTGGTCAGAAGTTTTTTCTTGTGAATCTTCTTTTTCTCTTTCTCTTTCTCTCTCATGCCAAAATCTCCCTTCCCTGCGTATCAATCATTTGAATTCCGGGTTTCGACATATTATACCATATTTCGCACTTTTATTAAAGAGAATTTTTACAACTTCTCGTACCCAAAGATTCGGCGGCATAATTTTAATCCGTGGAGACTGACCGGAATTTCGAATCAGAGATACTGCTAGGCAGGCCCCGATGCTTTTCCACGCATCGCGTGGGCCAGATAGATCTGCACAATCTTTCGGTCCGCTCTCAGCTTGTCGTCTTTGGTCATGTTGCGGCAGCAGGTGTCCATGATATAGCAAGTGGCTTCTTTCGTCTTCTTCATCATCTTGCACTCCGCCATATCCGGAACATACGGGAATCTGGTTTTGATCATAAATATCACCCCGCTGCAATCTACTGGCCTGACAGCATGTCCTATTCCTTAATTGGAGCTTTTCCCTTTTTCAATTTCTACTTCAGCTCAAAGCTGAATACTCATACTATGATAAGCGGGTATTTGTGAAAAGAAGCTATGCCAAAATACACAGGAGACCCATGAACCGGAAGCATTACCGGCAAAGTAAAAAGTAAGCCGCCCGGACGGGCGGCTCTTATTTCAGGAGGGATTATGGACCAGTACCTGATTTACCTTCGCAAATCCAGACAAGACCGCGACCTGGAACTGCAAACCGGCGTATTCGATACGCTCCAGCGGCATCGCGACACCCTCATGGCTCTGGCCAAATCGTACGGCTACAGGATTGCCTGCGTATTTGAGGAAGTCGTCAGCGGCGATACAATTGCAGAGCGTCCGGAGATGCAAAAGCTGCTCTCCGCCGTGGAAACCGGAAAATATGCCGGTGTACTGGTCATGGAAGTCCCGCGGCTGGCCCGCGGCAATACGCGGGATCAGGGGACGGTGGCCGAGACTTTCCAGTATTCCGGCACAAAGATCATCACGCCGGATAAAATCTATGACCCGTCCAACGAGTCTGACGAGGAGTATTTTGAATTTGGCCTGTTTATGTCCCGCCGGGAGTATAAGGCGATCAATCGCCGTCTTCAACGCGGCCGTATGGCGTCACTGAACGAGGGAAAGTATATCGCCGGCACACCTCCCTATGGGTACCGTAAAATAAAAATAACTCGTCAGAAAGGCTATACGCTGGAGATCATCCCGGAACAGGCCGAGGTGGTCCGGGAGATTTTCAGCCTATATACGGTCGGCGACCCGTGTCGAGATGGAACGCTGAAGCCGATCGGCAGCTATGGCATCGCCAATCAGTTAAATGCCCGAAGCATTCCCTCCCCCGGTGGAGTGAAGTGGTCGGCGGCTTCCGTCCGGGATATCCTGAAAAATCCCACCTACGCAGGATATGTCCGCTGGGCATACCGCCCGGAGCGCAAGCAGATGGTGGACGGCAGCGTGGTGGTTTCCCATCCGGTCAGCCATGATAACCAAATGCAAAAAGGCCTGCATCCGGCAATCATCACACAGGCAGCCTGGAAAGCGGCCAGAAGCGCAATGCTGGATCGGAGCCATGCGCCGGTGCCCGGCAGCGGGCAGATTTCAAATCCGCTGGCCGGAATTCTGTACTGTTCCGCCTGCGGCCGGTCGCTGGTTCAACTGCCTCAGGGCAGTCATGGCATGCCCATGCTGCTGTGTCCAACTCCGAAATGCCCCTCCGTGGGAAGCCGTCTGGATGTCATAGAGGCTGCTCTGCTGGACGGTCTTCAGGACTGGCTGGACGGCTATCGTGTCAGCATGCCGAAAGACAATCTGTTGCAGCCGGGCGGTCAATCCGCCCTCCGGGACGCGGAGAGGAGCCTTACCAAGGCCACAGCAAACTTGGCCGCTCTGAAAAAGCAAAAGGGCAGCCTGTGCGATTTGCTGGAGCAGGGAATTTATACACAGGATATCTATTTGGAGCGCTCCCACAACCTGGACGCACGCGTCTTAGATGCCGAAAAACGGATACGGTCTCTAAGCGGCCATCTGACTTCGCTGCACCGGGCGGAACTGGCCGGAGGGAACCTTATCCCCCAAATTCAAAACGTGCTGGATGTATACGGCGTTTTGGAGACATCCTCTCAAAAAAACGCCTTGCTGAAATCCGTGCTGGATCACGTCATCTATTCCAAAACCGTCGGTGGGAAATGGAAAGAGAGCGATCTAAAGCTGTTCATCTATCCAAAGATTACACCGTTTTCTGATGAATTATAACATGCCGGTTCCTATACATATGGCCCGCCCATGGCGGTCTCTCCTATGCCGCAGGTCCGGGCTGTGCTGGACTACGCCGTTACGGAAATGCCCCCCGAAAAAATTTTTCTGGGGCTCTCCAATTACGGCTACGACTGGCCTCTCCCCTTTGTAGAGGGCGAGACAAAAGCCCAGTCCATCTCCAACCAGCGGGCCATTGAGCTTGCCGTCCAGTACGGCGTCGCCATTCAGTATGACGAAACTGCCCAGGCCCCCTTTTTCCACTATGCCGCCCCCGGCGGCACCGTTCATGAGGTCTGGTTTGACGACGCACGCAGTCTTTCCGCCCGCCTCCGCCTCATAAAAGAGTACGGCTTTCAGGGCGCGGGCATCTGGAACGTCATGCGCCCTTTCTCTCAGCTCTACCTTGCCATGTCCGCGCTGTACGACATCCGGTAATCCCCTGCGCCTGATTCCAATACGTCGGCCTGCCGAAACGCATTCGGCAGGCCGACGTGTCTTTTTCATTCTGTCCCCAGCAGGACCCGCCCGGCAATCTTCATCTGCTCCGCCGTGGGTACCCAGTCAAAGTCAATCCATACGATGCGACTCCCGCTGCACAGGAGATAGCGGTTCAACATGGTCCCGCCAAAGTCATACTGCCATGCTGCCTCCGCTCCCCATGGCACAGGGTCCGCCTTTCGGAATATCATTTCCGGGAACGCTATTTTCGGGATACCCGCCGGTGGTTTTGCCGGACTCAGGTATTCGTTCAGGCACGCCTGATACAAAAATGCCGCTTGGACGTCCAGAATCTTATAATTCATCCCCGGCGCGCCCTCCTCGCTCTGCTGCACTCCTAACCGAAACTTCAAAAACGGCGTGGACTGCTCTTCGGCTTCATAGGAATAGTGTGGGTCTTCCCCCGCCCCCAGTTCCTCCACCGTCAGGGGCAGATCGTCGTGTTGGATCCCCACCACCTTCCCGGCAGAGGTCGTATAGGTCTCCTCCGGCGTCTCCGCCAGCCAGCCGTTTTTGATCGCGTCCACTCCCTGGAACAGGATCACCAGCATCAGTACAAACGTGACAACCAGGGAAACCGCCACGGTAACCACCCGATTGGCCACCGCGTCCACACCCCGCCGCTTCAGCAACGCCCGGATCCCCACCATCATTCCCTGCTCCAGCAAAAGCACGCCCAAAAGCATCACGGTCAGAATTATCACGCCTCGCTCCTCTTGGAGAAGGTAAGGAAGAAATGCCGCCAGAAACACCGGAAGCACCGCCATCTGTCCCAAATGCATAACCCGCCCCGCCGCCGCGTTTCGCGTCAGGCACGGCCCTCCCCGTGCCACGGACGCTTTGCTTTTGAAATACCACCGGGCATAAAGCGCCAGGACCAGCGTCAGATAGATTGCCGCCAGCAGCAACACTCCCGTAGCCGCGAGCATCCCGCCGTCGGAAAAAAGCCTCACGACACTGCCCATACACTGACGGACAATCTGAAAGATGACCAGCGCCAACAGTACGGCGCTACTCGGCAGAAAGCTCTTTTTCATGGCCTTATGGACAGCCTCCAGCCTCGTGGATTCCTCCGTCTCGATCGGCGGCGCATCCGCCCGGTCGGCCCGGAACACCAGCATCTGGTCTCGGCCGCACTCGAACTGCCACCCCGCCGCCGCGCAATAGTCCCGCAGTGTCTCTTCGTTCTCCGTGGGCGCGGGATTGAATTCCGAGGATTCCCAAAAGTAGGTCACGGCGTAGCGCGCCTGTTCCGGCTCCACCCTGCGATAACGCCACAGGGTCCTGCCCATCCGCTCCAGCCGCCAGCCCTCCATGGCCATTTTCTCCAGATGGGCGGCAATGGCGGCATCCTCATAAAATTCGTAGCGTCTGTATTCGTATTTGTATTTCATGTAGCTTCCTCCCCGCCAAAACCGCGGTAGTCCTCCAGCAGCGTCTCCAGCCGCCGCGCCTCTTCCGCCAGCGCCTGCTCTCCCGCCGCCGTGATCCGGTAGCTGCGCCTGCGGCCCTCCACCGCCGTCTCCTCAATCATCCCCGCGGTCAGAAAGCTCTCCAGCAGGTTGTACAGCGTCCCGGGCCCGATGACCACTCTTCCCTGGGTCATCTCCTCCACCCGCGCCATCACGTCCACACCGCACCGTTCCCGCCGCAGACACAGCAGAATATAAAACATCTGCTCCGTCAGCGTCTGGAATTTTTCCCGCGCCACCGTCACTCCTCCTTCCGCGAATACTAAATATCGAACATCGATATTTCATCGGCATATTATATCATCGAATATCGATATTGTCAATATAACTGGAAATAAGCGGAGGGAGATTTTATCTCCCTCCGCTTGGTCCGTTACAAGAAACCGGCCGTTCATTCCGTCAGCTTGCCAAAACAGCTTTTGAATTTTTCCGCCGCAAATTCTCCCACCTGAGCGCAGTACCCGTCGTAGGCCGCCAGCAGCGCCTGCGCCTCTTTCGTCAAAACGGCGCCCCCACCGTTTTTGCCGCCGGTAACACTGTCCAGCAGCTTACAGTCGAACACGGCTTCCGCCGTACGGATAATGCGCCATGCCTTGGAGTACGCCATTCCCATGGACGCCGCGGCGGCGCGCAGGGATCTGTGCTCCTCCACCCGGTGAAGCAGAGTGGCAATCCCCGGCCCAAAGCAGCGTTCATCATCGTCGGAATACAATCGAATGGTCAGTTTTAACCGTATATCTTTCTTCATGCCTGCATGATAGCACATTTCAATTCTCTCGTCAAACGGCAGGATTTCCGGTTCCCGCAACCACAAGACCCTATACGCTGCCTGAATGCCGGGACATCGGCGCGGAGGCAGAAAGCGCCGTTCTCCTTGCAAACTTTTTCCGGATGGGATACAATCAGTTTAAGGAACTACGAGAATCCCGTAAATTGCACATAGGGAGGAATTCTTCATGAAAATTGAAAAGATCCGGCTCGGCAGAACCGGGTTAATGGTCACAAAGACCGCTTTTGGCGCCCTGCCCGTCCAGCGAATCGGCCATGCCGACGCAAAAAAACTCCTGCGCCGCGCCTACGACTCGGGCATCAATTATTTTGACACCGCCAACGCATACACCGACAGTGAGGAGAAGATCGGCGAGGCACTTGGGGATGTCCGCCACAATATCGTGATCTCCACTAAGAGCGACGGTGCGGATAAGAAGACCGTCCAGGCCCACATCGAGGAGAGCCTTCGCCGACTGAAGACGGATTATATCGATCTGTTTCAGTTTCACAATCCGGCCCTGCTTCCGGATATCGACGATCCAGCCGGCCCCTTTGCCGCCGCACTGGATGCAAAGCAAAAGGGCTATGTCCGTCACATCGGCATTACGAATCACCGTTTAAAGGTGGCGCTGGCCGCCGTGGACTCCGGTAATTTTGAAACCATGCAATTTCCTTTCTGCTATCTGTCCTCGGACAGGGATATCGACCTTGTGAACCGCTGTAAAGCCGCAGATATGGGCTTCATCGCCATGAAGGGGCTCTCCGGCGGCATGCTGAACAACGCTGCGGCCTGCTATGCGTTCATGCAGGGCTATGACAATGTGGTTCCCATCTGGGGGATTCAGCATGAATGGGAGTTGGACCAGTGGCTGGAGCTGACGGAGAAAAATCAGCAGATGACCCCGGAATTCCAATCCGTAATTGAAAAGGACCGCAGGGAGCTTGCCCACAACTTCTGCCGCAGCTGCGGATACTGTCTCCCCTGCTCGGTCGGGATCGACATTCCCCAGGCCGCCCGGATGGCCATGCTCCTGCGCCGTTCACCCTATCGGCCGTACATGACCGACGCGTGGTACGCCAAAATGCACAAAATTGAGGACTGTATCCACTGCAACGCCTGCAAGAGCCGCTGTCCCTACGAATTGGACACACCGGAGCTGCTCTGGTCCATGCTGAAGGACTACGACGAATTTTATGCCCTGCACCATAACGATTAAAGGAGTACGACTCCATGCTTTTTAAAAACGACGAGGCGAGACTGGAGCTTGAAATCGTCAACTATGAATTTTCGGAAGATTCCGGTGCGCCAGACGGCGACGACCGCAATTGGCTTGTCCTACGCGGCACCTATACCACCGAGGACGGCCTCATCATCAAGGACTCCAACAGCTGCCTTCTGACCTCTGAGCTAAACGAGCTGACCGCCGGACTGAAGGTTCTGAAATCCGGCATCCGGGACATCTACGACAGCGACTTTTCCGAGCCGTATTTTCTTCTTTCGGCCCGTTCGGAGGTTGACGGCCGCTATGTCGTGGACGTCTCCTTCACCCTGCCCAACACCATGGAGGACATCGAAAACGCCGAACTCCGCTGCGTCATGACCACCGCGGAACTAAGTACGCTCATCGACGAGCTGGATACCCTGTGTAAAAAATTTCCCGACCGCAAATAGGGACAGGCTTTTTTAAAATCGCCGTCCATCCGTTCGCAGAAAATATCCGTCCCCGGTCGAAGGCAGCGCCTTCGACCGGGGACGGACGGCTTTTTCCCTTGCTGCGGGCCGCTCACTCTTTCAAAATACCGCACAGCGCCGCAAAGTCCGCGAATGTCAACTGCTCCCCCCGCACGGTCTCGGGCAATCCCGCCGCCCGAATAGCGGCCAGCAGCTCCGCCTTGGGCAGCCCCAGCGCGGAAGACAGACTATTGGCCAGCGTTTTGCGCCGAAGGGCAAAGGCCCCCCGCATCAGCCGAAACAGCAGTTCCTCGTCCTGCGCCTCCACAGGCGGCTTTTCCCGCCGGACGCACCGTATCACAGCGGAAGTCACCTTTGGCGCGGGATAAAACTTTTCCGGTTCCACCGTAAAAAGATATTCCGGCTCCATGTAGTACTGCAAAAAAAGGGAGAAGGAGCTTCCTCCGCTGCTTCCCGGCACAGCACAGATCCGCTTGGCCACCTCCTTCTGGATCATCACGGTGAACTGCCGGATCGACTCCGTCTCCACAAATTTTGTCAATACCGGTGTGGTGATGTTGTAGGGCAGGTTCGCGCAGGCCATGACCGGCCTGTCCCCGAATTTCTCCCGCAGCAGTGTGTCGAGGTCCAGCTTCATCACATCGCCGGATACGACCTCCGCGCCGGGATACTCCGCCAGCGTCTCCGCCAGCACCGGCAACAGCGACCGGTCCAGCTCCACAGATACCACCTTTCCGGCCCTGCGCGCCAACTCCACCGTCAGCGGTCCCACTCCGGGACCGATCTCCAGCACGCCCCACTCCGCCGAAGCGCCGGAGGCCTGCGCAATGTCCCGGGGGATAGCAGAATCAATGAGAAAATTCTGGCCCATGGATTTTGAGAAGCGGAAACCGTGCCGTCCCAGCAAGTCCCGCAGATCATTCAGATCGCAAAGATTCAAAGTATTTGCCGCCTTTCCGCGGGCATCGCCCGCACACAGGTAGTATTGCTGCAAGATAACGGTTTAAAACCGGTCCGGCAGTCATTTCAAAAGACAAACACAGGCTGGCGAAAATCGCCAGCCCGTCTTGTGTTCTTCGTTACTGGACTCTGCGGGGCAGGACCTGCATCTGTCCGTTGACGCCCGCGCCGTTTTCAATGGAGATGCTGGCGGCTTCCAAATCGCCCTCGATATAAGCGCTGCCGCTGACCGTCACATGGCCACTGACCTGAATGTTGCCCTGAACGCTTCCGGCGCAGTTCAGGTCCTTTCCGGTAATGTTGCCGATTACCTTGGAGTTGCTGTCGATCCGCACGCTCTCGTCGGCGTGGACGTCACCCTGCACCTCACAGGCCACCAGTTCCGCGACCTTCGCGCTCAGGTCCCCCGCCAGCTTGGTCCGGATGGTCACGGTGCCGTTGGCCCGGATATCGCCCTGGAACTCACAGTCCATATCCACATCGCCCTGTGCGGTCATGTTCCCCACAAACGTGGTACCCGCCGCCAGAATGGTCTTTTGCATAGGCACGGTCCTGTTATAGGAGGGTTCGGTTGAATAGGACACGGCGGAGGCGAAAGGATCCGGTGCGGGCTCGGAGGACATCTCCGGCGGAGCGATGGGTTCCGGCGCGGGAACCGGGGCGGCGGAGATATCCGCAGGCTCGTATGGTTCTTCCGGAACATAAGGCTCCGATGAAGCCGCCATAACCGGCTCCGCGGCGGGCGGCTCCGCTCCGCTGTCTCCGCCCACTCCAAACATCTCATTCATTGCCTTGCTGAAATTTTCTTTTTTCATTCTGTTCTCCAATTCCTTTCTCAACTCTGGCTTCGCCCTGGCCGCGGGCGTTTTTCGCTGTGCCTTCCAACGGGTATCACTTTGATTTGCGGTCTTTTTTGCTCAGTCTGGCTGATAGTCAGTGTAATTGAACAGGATGGGGCGCACCTCACGGGTAAGCGGGCCAAAGGTGAACCCTTGATCCCGCAGCCCGTCGATCACACCGGCAAGGGCCTCCACCGTGCTGTCCTTACTGGGCGCGTCGTGGAACAGCACGATTCCCCGTGAAAATGCCGGGGCATGATCCAGAATATTCGCCGTAATCCGCTCGGGAGATATGTAGTTGGAAGAGGCGTCCCCGCTGGACAGGTTCCAGTCATAGAACACGAAGCCACGCCGTAGCATCTCCGCCACAATCTCCCGATACACCGGGTAATCATAACTGTTGACGCTGCCGCCGGGGAACCGGAAAATTGTGGGCGTCTGTCCGGTGGCCTCCTTGATATTGGTGAACAATTTGTAGTAGTCGTCCAGAAACGCTTCCACAGACGAATAGATCTGATGATAATTGTGGGTATAGCTGTGCATGCCCAAGGTATGGCCGTCCTCCACGATGTCCCGCATCCACTGGCGCTGCTCTGTCGTGTCGCCGCCCACTACGAAAAATGTGGCTTTCACGTCCTTGCTCCGCAGAATGGACAGCAACAGCGGCGTATTGGAGGAGGGGCCGTCGTCAAAGGTGAGGTACATGGTTCCGTTGTCCTGTACCGGCGCGCCCACAGGCGTATCCACATAAAAATCCGGATACATCGTCTGATAGTCCAGCGGCTCGGTCTTCACCACCTGATCGGCGACCGAACCGCCCCAGATGGTCTCCTCCGCCCTCTTATCCGCGTCCAGCTGGTCATATTGTACCTGTAAATCCGCCAGTGTGTCGCTGAGCGCGTCCCTCTGTCCCTCCAGTGCCGCGGCCACCGCCCGGCCATGCCGCCAGAATGTGACCGCCAGTACGGAAGGTACGGCAATGGCGATAACAACCGCCAGCAGGATCATATTTTTAAAAAATTTAACGCTGCCAAAATACAGCTTCTTCTCTCCCGCCGAACGCTCCTCCGCGGCGCTCTTTGGAACTGTCTCATTGCGGAGGCTGTCGGAAAACTCGTCGCCGTTCCCCGCTTTTGCAGTCTCCTCCAACACTGCATCTTCCTCCGCTCCGTCGGATTTTTCCGTCTCTCCGGAATTCTCCGTCCGCGTATCCTCCGCGTCTGCGGAACTCTCGTCCTTTGCATCCGTTTCGGCATTTTCCGCTTTCGTAAAATCTTCCATCCAGGAATCCGCACCGTCGGCGGCCGTTTCCCCCGGCTTTTCCATCTCTCCGGGGAATTTCACCATTCTCCCGCCCGGCGATTCCTCCGTCAACTCACTGTCAGCCAAAGCTCCCTGAGTCAGTTGCTTCATCCGGACCCTCCCTCCCATGCCACGGAACCCTTTAAAATAAGGCCCCGCCGCTTTGGGAATTCACGCATATTTTTTTCTGTTTTGAAAAACGACTGCAATTTTCAGTGAAAAAACAGTCAAAGCCGACATTCAATTGCAGTTTTTTGGTTATTGTACCACTTCTTTTTGCATTTTGGAAGTCTTTGCTGAAAAAAATGATAGCTTATAAATTTTACCCGTACGCCAGCCCTTCTCCATTTACGAAAAATCGCCCATCCCACCGAAAATCAGTGGGATGGGCGCGCCTGTTTCTTTGGAAATCGCTCAGTTCAGCACGTACACCGTGGCCGCGCGGCGACCAAAGTCGATACACTGCTGATAGGTGTCATAGTACAGATCCACGATATTGCCGCTGACGCCGGTATCCTCGGCCACCGCCATGCCGTAAGTCACCTTACCGTCGGCAGTGACAATATAGAGCTTCGTCCCCAGCGGGATCACCCGCTTGTCGACAGCCACTACGCCCACCCGGACAGCGGTACCGGTCGCGGTACAGTTGTCTGCGCCGCCATGGCCCTTGGTATAAGCTGTGGCAGTCATGGACTTGACGGAACCGAAGTTCAGCGTCGCGCCGGAGGCAAGGGTCAATGTGCCGCTTCCATCGGCATTCTTCGCCACATTCACCACCTGGTCCCCACTGGCGGGAGCACTGACAGGATCACTGGCGGCAGCCACCGGCGCGGTCCCCACATGGACAATCTCGTCCACGGCAGTGGAATCTTCCTGGGAGACCAGCTGGCGGGAGACCCGTTCGCCGCCGGAATAGCTCACCTCATACACCGCGGAGCAAATGCCGTCTGCACCGGTCTGGACCACCTTCTGCGTCCCGGCCTCCAGCGTCGGATCATTCACAAACTCCGTCTGATAGGGAGCGCTCTCGGTCACATGCTCATAGTAGGTCAGATCGGAAGCCACGGTCAGTATCAGCCCCTTGTCCTGCAGGTCCACGGCCACCATGTCCAACGGCCCGGGAACTGTATGGACCCGGTTCAACAGTTCGGAAACCGTCTCCTGACGGGAAGTCGTGGAGATGGACGCGCCGTCATACAGTACCGTCACGGGCCATCCGGCTGCCAGCGTCAACTCAAAGCCGCTGGCGTTCGTACCGATATACACCATCTGAGAGGAAAAGTCCGCCACGCTGGCGCCCTGCTCCAAAACGATGGTTGCATCGTCCTCATCGGTAAGGATATAGAGCGCAGCTGCCCGGTCCGTGGTGAACCAGCAGGCGGTCAGAACCAGTACCGTCACACTGACGAACGGGATCAGCCGCCGCGCCGCGTTTTTCACGCGGGACAGTAGTTGCAGTTTCAAAACAATACCTCCTGAGAATCGTTTCCATTCCGAATTTTCCCCAATTTGGAAAACATTTATTCGCGTCCAAAATTAGGGAGAAGTGTTTTGTAACCTTTTGTTACTAAATGAAAAATCGGGCTTATTATAACTCCATTTCCCACTCTTGTCAAGTTTATATGGTGTTATGTAGAGTTGTCTCCCCACTTTCGCCCAAATTTGCGAAAAAATTACTGGATAATTTTGGATATTGTCAGATTCAACAGTAACAAAAAAATTACAAAAAGTATAAAGAGAAACAGGGGGGGCGTCCCAATGGACGCCCCCCCTGTTTCCCTTGTACAGCAGCGGTTTTATCTGACTGAGGGCGTAAAGCCCAGATCCTCCAGCTCTCCGAGGGCAGTCTCCACATCGCCGTCGCTTCCGTCGATCTCCACAGTTTTCTTCTCCAGCGAAACCTGAAATTTCAGGTTTGCCCCGGTCAGGGCATCCGTGATACGGCGGACGCAGTTCTCACACATCATGTCGGGTACCGAAATCGTTTTCATTTTTTATTCTCCTCTTCATGGTTTTATTGTTTACGGCCCATCAAAGCCGGCCGCTCACTTCATCAGCTTCTGCAGCGTATTCAGAAGATCGTCTACCACCTCGGTACGCCCCGCCTGAATATCCTGCACCACGCAGGTTTTGATATGGTTCCCCAGCAGCTCCCGGGAAAAGGCATTCAGCGCCGCCTGCACCGCCGACACCTGCGTCAATATATCCGTGCAGTAGGCCTCCTTCTCCACCATGCCCCGAATACCCCGCACCTGTCCCTCGATTCGGTTAAGGCGGCGAAGCAGCGCGTCCTCCTCCGCCGGTTCCCGGTGCTTATGCCGGGTACAGCAGGCGCATTTCTCTCCGGTTTCCGGGCATTTTTCGTTCTCCATGCTCTTCCTCCTCACAGTTTCTTATGACCCAGCCGCAGCGCATTGGTTACCACGCAGATTGAGCTCAGGGACATGGCCGCCCCCGCGATCATGGGAGATAGCAAAAGTCCATGGCTCAGGAACAGCGCTCCGGCGGCGATGGGAATTCCAACCGTGTTGTAGCAAAACGCCCAGAACAGGTTCTGCTTGATGTCCCGGATGGTCAGACGGCTGAGTCGGATCGCCCGAGCCACGTCCCGCAGATCGCCCCGCATCAGAATCACCTGAGCAGACTCAATGGCGATGTCGCTGCCGTTTCCGATGGCGCAGCCGATGTCCGCCTGAGCAAGAGCAGGGGCGTCGTTGATTCCGTCGCCCACCATCATGACAGTCTTTCCCTCGTCCTGCAGCCGCCGGATCACGCCGGCTTTCTCCTCCGGCAGCACCTCCGCCACCACCTCGTCCACGCCCACCTGGGAGGCGATGGCCTCGGCGGCAGCCCGGTTGTCCCCGGTCAGAAGCACCGTACGGATATTCTGGTTCTTCAGCGCGGCAATGGCGTCCGCACTGGTGGGCTTCACCTGGTCGGCCACCGAGATCAACCCCAGCAGCTTTTTGTCCCTTGCAAAATACATGGGCGTCTGCCCCTGCCCCGCCAGCCGTGAACCGTCCCGCTCCAGCGGCGTCAGGTCCACGCCGGATTCCTCCATCAGCCTCTGGTTCCCCGCCAGAACCGTGCCGCCGCCCGCCTCGGCTCGCAGCCCCCGGCCCGGCAGATTTTCAAACTTCTCCGGCGCGTCAGCCGCCTGCAGATTCCGCGCCTTCGCCGCTTCCACAATGGCGGAGGCCAGCGGATGCTGCGATACGGATTCCACACCCGCCGCCAGCGCCAGCAACTCGTTTTCCTCAGCACTCAGCGGCAAAATCTCCGCCACCACGGGTTTTCCCTCGGTGACCGTGCCGGTCTTGTCAAGCACCACGGCAGAGGTCTTGTGGGTGATTTCCAGAGCCTCGCCGCTGCGGATTAAAATTCCGTTGGAAGCGCCCAGGCCGGTCCCAACCATGATGGCCGTGGGCGTAGCCAGTCCCAACGCACAGGGGCAGGCGATCACCAGCACGGAGGTAAATATTCGCAGGGCGAACGAGAATTCATATCCCGCCAGCAGCCACACGGCGGCGGCCAGCACGGCAATGGCCATAACCACCGGAACAAACACACCCGCCACCTTGTCGGCGATGCGGGAGATGGGCGCCTTCTTCCCCTGGGCATCCTCTACGAATTTGATAATTTTGGACAGGGTGGAGTCCTCTCCCACCCGGGTCACGGAGACGTACAGCACCCCGTCGCCGTTGATGCTGCCTCCGATGACGGCGCTGCCCATCCCTTTTTCCACCGGCAGGCTCTCGCCGGTGAGCATGGCCTCGTTGACGCTGCTCTCCCCTTTGGTGACAGTGCCGTCGGCGGCAATTTTCGTTCCGGGCTTTACCAGAATCAGGTCCCCTGCCTTCAGGGACGCAGTGGGCACTTCCGCCCCGGTCTCCGCCAGAATTGCCACATCGGGCCGCAGATCCATCAGCTTTGTGATGGCCCCTTTGGTCTTCTGCACATTCCGGCTCTCCAGGAATTTCCCCACCATGATGAGGGTCAGCACCACAGCTGCCGACTCATAATATAAATAATGGACATGGTGAGGAACGTCGGAAATCAGATACGTCATGACCAACGAGTACAAAAATGAGCAGGAGCTTCCGATGGCCACCAGCGAATCCATATTGGGGTTCCTGTGCCACAGGGCCTTTAGTCCTCCTATCAAGTAGTTTCGCCCAAACCACAGCACCGGGATGGTCAAAATCAGCTGCGTTATGGCGTAATTGACCGGATGGGTCGCCATGGACAAAATATCCGGCAGCGGAAGAGGCCTAGTCAACATCTGCCCCATGGACACGTAGAGCAAAATGACCGTCGTCACCGCCGCACCGATCAGGTTTTGCTTCGTCCGCCGAAGCTCCAGAGCCGCCTCGTCCACTTCCGCTTTTGGTGGTGTCTCCTGCCGCTGTGTCCGGGGCTTGCAGCCAAAGCCCGCCTTTTCCACCTTTTTGATAATGTCCGACTGTTCGGTCTGACCCTCGTCATATTCGATGGACAAGACCCCTGTGGTGAGATTCACCTCGCTCCGGGCAACGCCCGGAAGCTTCCGCGTCACTCGTTCCACGGAGGCGCTGCACGCCGCACAGTGCATTCCGCTGATATCATAAGCTTCCTCGCGCATAATCGGCTCCTTTCCGGCCTTGAAACATACCCCTACCGGGTATTTTTTTTGCATCTTTACTATATACCCCCACCGGGTATATGTCAAGCCGCTTTTCAACTTTATGAACGTTCTCTTTTCGTAGTCCCAGTCTGCCCCAAAACCGAACCGCTCACCCGTTTCGTGAAAAAATCTGCAAAAGCTCATGCTCTATTTTCATCGGAGGTAAAAAGCTCCGGACTATGCTTATTAGAGCACACTGTAAACGGACTTCTTTTTTTGTGAGTAGTCCCAGCCTCTCACCAATTATAGCCGTCCCATTAAACACACAGGATGGCCGGAGCATCCCTGCTCCGGCCATCCTGTATTCCGCCCATACCGCTGTGCGGGGGTCCCTGGGTCTCCGCGCGGTACAATTTTAAATTATGCAAACGGTATTTACCGCTCTTTCATCTGTACCAGCTTTTCGATGAGCTCCACGGTTCCCTCCTGCCCGAATACGCTGCTGTCCAGGCAGAAATTGTAGCTGTCCACCGCGCCCCATTTCTTGGCGGAGTAATATTCATAGTAAGCTGCGCGGCGCTTGTCCGTCCGCAGGACCTGTTGGCGGGCCTTATCCGCATCCAGATTCTGCCGCCGGGCTTCGGCGGCGATCCTCCGCTCCAGCGGCGCGTGGATGAACAGGCTCAGCACATTGTCCCTGCCCGCCAGCGCATAGTCCGCGCACCGGCCGATGATGACGCAGGGGCCCTCTCCGGCCACACGTTTGATCGTGTCAAAGGTCGCCTGATACACCTGCTGCTCCAGCGAGTCGCTGACTCCCGCGCCGGGCAGGGTGAACATGTAGGAGTCCATGGCGATGGAATAGAGCAGACTTTTGGGACGCTCGTCAAAGTTATCAAATAGCTTTTCGCACAGGCCGCTTTTCTCCGCCGCCTCCCGCAGCAACTCCTTGTCGTAAAACGGAATCTCCAGCTTCTTCGCCAGCCGGACGCCAATCTCCCGCCCGCCGCTGCCAAACTGTCGTCCTATGGTAATAATGGTCCTCATAGAATGTCCTCCCCATCTTTTTTTGAAGTTCCCACCCGCAGGTCAGTTTTCTTCGGGCAGTGGTTTTCCAAGCCTGCAGTACATGGTCTTCTTCACCGCCCGCAGGATATTTTCATACCCCGTACACCTGCAAAGGTGCCCCGACAGCAATTTACGTAGCTGGTCGTCCGTGTATTCCTTCCCGGACTCCAGAATTTCCACGGCGGTCAGCATAAAGCCGGGGGAGCAGAAACCGCATTGGATGGCGGCCTCGTCCACAAACGCCTGCTGGATATCGGAGAGCTCCCCGTTAGGTCCCAGCAGCCCCTCCAGTGTCCGTATGGTCTTTCCCTCCGCCCAGACCGCAAGATAGATGCAGGAGTTGAACGCCTCTCCGTCGATCAGGACGTTGCACGCGCCGCACTCTCCCACCTCGCAGCCCTTTTTCACCGAGGTCATCCGAAAATCATTTCGCAGCATGTCGGTCAGGGATGCCCGCACATCCACCGCGCGCTCCACATCCCTGCCGTTCAGGGTGAAATGGACGGTTTTATACTGTATCACGTGTTTTTCCATCACAGCGCACCTCCCGCCAGCTTCATGCTCTCAAGGAACGCCCGCTTCGCGCTCTCCACGGCGATGTGGAGCCGGAAATCCCGGCTGGCCCGCCAGCTGTCCCGGGGATTGATGTCCTCCTTCACCGCCTGGGCAAACCGCTCCGCCAGTTCCTCCGACACCGGCTGGCCCGCCGACAGTCTTTCCGCCGTCGCCGCCCGCAGGGGAATCGGCCCCGCCACGCCGAAAGCCACCCGCGCCCGCTCCACCGTCTTTTTATCGGCGGACAACCGAACATTGACCGAAGTCCCCAGTGTGGCGATGTCCATGGCGTTGCGCATGGCGTATTTAATATAGTGTCCGTACGTATTCTCATAGCTTTTCTGGGGAATCAAAATACCGGTCTGGATTTCTCCGGCCCGGATGTCCACTTTTCCGGCCCGGATGTAAAATTCCTGAATGGGAACTCTGCGCGTTCCCGCCTGCCCGGTCAACTCGATTATGGCATCCCAGGCAAACAGCGTGGAGGCCGAGTCCGCGGAGGTCACTCCATTGCAGGTGTTGCCGCCGATGGTACCGATGTTTCGAATCTGCGGTCCTCCCACCTGATCCACTGCCTGACCCAGCACATTGATGTACCGCTGAATCAGCGTGTCCCGGGTAATGTGGGAAAAGCTGGTAAGGGATCCAATTCGAAGCGTCCCGTCTTCCTCCATGCGCACGCCCCGCAGGGTGTCAATGCCATAAATGGAGATCAGCTCCGCACCGGCCCGTTTTCCCTCCCGCATCTGAACCAGAACGTCGGACCCGCCGGCGATGATCTGTGCCTCGGGATGCTCCAACCGAAGAGAGACGGCCTCCTCCACAGAACCCGCCTCATAGAGGGCTTTCATATCATACACGTCGTCTTCCTCCCTTCACTCTTCGATCAGTCCCGCTTTGCGGAACTCCGCGTACAGCACGTGGGGCGTAATGGGGCAGCGGTCGAAGGCCACCCCTGTGGCGTTGAGAATCGCGTTGCGGATAGCCGGGGCGCCGGAGCAGGCCGGCGGCTCGCCCAGCGCTTTGGTTCCATAGGGCGAGGTGGGCTCCGCGTTTTCCACAAACTCCCCCTCCAGATGGGGATGGTCCATAAATGTGGATAGCTTGTAGTCCAGCAGGTTGTTGTTTAGTGGTTTGCCAATCTTTTCATCAAATTTCAGCTCCTCGGAAAGCCCGTATCCGATGGCCATGGACATGCCGCCGTGAACCTGCGCCTCTGCCAGCTGGGGATTAATGAGGGTCCCGCAGTCGTGGACGTTCACCAGATTCAATAGCTTCACCTTGCACATAGGGATGTCCACCTCCACCTCCGCGAAGGAGCAGCCGAAGGAATAGGCGTTGGACCGGATCTGGGCGGTGGTCTCGGCGGTGATGTGCTGGCTGTGGTCCATGGAATATAGAGCCTCCATAGCCAGGTCCCCCAAGGTTTTCAAAATTCGCCCGTCGGATTTGCGAATGATGCTGCCGTCCACTAAATCCAGATTGGAGACCGGCATACGGGTCTGCTCATGGGCGATCTTTAAGATTCGCTCTCGCAGGGCAAGTCCGGTCTGCATGATGGAGAATCCGCCTATGTACGTCTGCCGGGAGGCATAGGCTCCGGTACCGTAAGGCGTCACGTCGGTGTCCTGGGTGGAGATCACGTGGACCTTTTCCAGCGGCACGCCCACCGCGTCCGCCACCATCTGGGAATAGGCGGTATCGCAGCCCTGTCCGATCTCCGTTTCGCCGGTCTGGAATTGCAGGGACCCGTCCTGATTCAGCACCATCCGGCAGGAGGAACTCTCCATGGAGATGGGCCACACCGCCGTGTTGTACCAGAACACCGCGCACCCGACGCCCCTGCGCACTGGCCCGGTCTGGTTCCGATATGCCGCGAACTTCCGCGTAAAGTCGATGTACGCCATGCCCTTGTTCATGCACTGGTTGAACGTGTCGCTATACAGCTCGTTCTTGGAGAACCCATCCACATATCCAACCGGCATCAGATGCGCCCGCCGGAACGCGATGGGATCCTCACCCAGCGCCCTCACCACGTCGTCGATGTGGCACTCCCCGGCAAACATGGCCTGCGGAATTCCGTAGCCCCGCATGGCCCCGGCGGCGGGCCGATTTGTGAACACGGTCCAACTGTCACACTCCAGATTGTCGCAGGGATACAGCTGGGCAAACGCGCCCATGCCCTTGGCCACAATGCCGTGGCCGTGGGAGGCGTAGGCCCCCTGATTGGAAAATGCCTCAAACTTCCGGGCCGCGAATGTCCCGTCGGGCCGGACCCATGAGATGATGTGGGTACGGATGGCGTGCCGGACCCGGTTGGACACAAAGGTCTCCTCCCGCGAGCATTCCAGCTTCACAAGCCGCCCGCCCGCCTGAGTACAGAGCCAGGCGCACAGCGGCTCATACAGCGCGTCCTGCTTATTGCCGAAGCCCCCGCCGATATAGGGCTTGATGAGCCGCACCTGACCCCAGGGAATCCCCAGCGCCTGCCCCACCACGCGGCGGACGATATGCGGGATCTGGGTGGAGGAGACCACCACCACCCGGCCCGCCTCTTCATACGCAAAGCAGCCGTGATTCTCGATGTGGCAGTGCTGAACCGTGGGTGTGTCGTACCAGCCCTCCACCCGGATGAGCCCCGGCTCCTGAATGGCCTTCTGGTAGTCGCCTTTGCGAATATCGGTGTGTGCCAGCACATTGCCCGGATACTCCTCATGAATCTGCGGCGCGTCCGGCTCCATGGCCTTCTGCGCATCCAGCACGAAGGGCAGCTCCTCATATTCCACCTTCAGCGCCCGGACGGCCTGCATGGCGGCCACCTCGTCCTCCGCCACCACCGCGGCGACGTCGTCGCCGTAGTACCGCACGTGGCGGTTCAGCAGCATCCGGTCCGCCACATCCTGATGTGCCGGATCCATGGACCAGGGATGACCGGCCGTGGGGAAGGGGCGGTCGGGCGCGTCAAAACAGGTGAGAATCTTCACCACTCCGGGGATGGTCTCCGCCTCGCTGGTATCGACGGACTTCACGTACCCGTGGGCGATGGTGCTGTGCTTGACCTTTGCGATCAGGGCTCCCTGGTCACACAGATCGTCCATGTACTTTGCCCGGCCTGTGGCCTTTTCGTATGCGTCTACGCGCGCGACGCTTTTGCCGACGCTTTTGCTCATGTGGCTTGGCCTCCTTTTCAACTGAACTTTCCCGCTCGGTTGACTTGACGCTGGGAAATCGGATATAATAGGAAAACGAATTTAAAATAGAACGAAATGGGGGCACCAAAATGGAAAAACCGGGCTGTGTGGTCCTGGCCGCCGGAAACGGAAAACGCTTCGGCCAAAATAAGCTGACGGCGGCGCTGGATGGCCGCTCTCTGATCCTGCGGTCTTTGGAGACCGTTCCTGCGGAGTGCTTTTCCTCCGTTGTCGTGGTGACGCAGTACCCCGAAATTCTAAAGCTGGCGGGCGAGTTTCATTTCGCCGCCGTCCTCAACGACAAGCCGGAACTGGGAGTGAGCCGCTCCCTCCATCTGGGGCTCACGGCTCTGCGGGACCGCCCGGCCATCTGCTTTCAGGTCTCGGACCAGCCGCTTCTGCGGCGGGAATCCGTGGCCGCGCTGGCTGATTTCTGGCATCAGGCACCGGAGCAGATCGCGGCCCTGGCCCACGGCGGCATTCGGGGGAATCCCTGTATTTTTCCCGTAAAGTTCTTCCCCGAGCTGATGTCTCTCACCGGCGACACCGGCGGCGCGGCAGTCATCCGCCGGCACAAAGACGCCCTGCGGCTTTTGGAGGTCCCGGCCGATGAGCTCTGGGATGTGGACACGCCCCAGGCACTGCGCGAGGCGGAATATACCATAAAGAAAGAGGACAGACCGTGAATTTTCTGGTTGTGGGTCTGGGCGGCGGATTGGGAGCCGCTGTCCGGTACGGTATTGGACTTCTCCCGTGGCGGGGAAGCTTCCCGCTCTCAACACTTTTCATCAACCTTCTGGGCGCGGCGGTCATTGGCTTTCTCGCCGGTCTCGCCGCCCAGCGCCGGATCGGACCCCGGACTCTCCTCTTCTGGAAAACCGGGATATGCGGTGGCTTCACGACCTTCTCCACCTTTTCGCTGGAGTCCATGCAGCTCATTTCCGCCGGAGAGCGGGGGCCGGCCGCGCTGTACATACTTCTCAGTCTCGCCGGCTGCCTCACGGGTATCTGGCTGGGGCAGACGCTGAGCCAATCTCTGGCCGGATAAGCTCGGCCGTCCCCCGCGGGGCGGTCGCTGCGCGGAATCCGCTTTATTTTTTGCTGTAAGGCGTGTTCGCCAGAGGCAGGCTTGTGCGGAAATTTCCGTCATAGCGAAAATAGGCGTCCGCGATGGCGGGGGCGGTGGGGATGGAAGTGATCTCCCCGATGCCAATTGCCCCGCAGGCCACGTTGAGGCCCGGCTTTTCCACAATCAGCGCCTTCACCTCCGGAACCTGGTTTGCCCGGAACAGCCCCAGGGTACCGTACCTGGCAAGGGGCTTGCAGTCTTTCAGAGGATAGCGCTCCGTCAGAGCGAACCCCATGGACATGACCACGCCGCCCTCGATCTGCCCCTCCACGGAGGTCGGATTCACGGCCTTGCCCACATCGTGGGCCGCCACGATTTTCTCAATCTTTCCCTCGTCGTCCAGAATGCAGATCTGCGTCGCATAGCCGTAGGCCACGTGGCTCACGGGGTTGGGCACATCCGCTCCCAGCGGGTCGGTTTTTGCCAGATACTCCCCGTAAAATTCCTGCCCTTCCAAATCGGGCAGGGATTTTCCGTCCATCGCTCCGTTCAGCTTTTCACACGCCCGACGGCAAGCCTCGCCCGTCACCAGAGTCTGCCGGGACCCGGAGGTAGTCCCCGAGTCCGGCGCCAGATATGTATTGGAGCGCTCGTAGATCACATCGTCCCGCTTTAAGCCCGTCCGGTCGCAGACCATCTGGGTCAAAACCGTTCCCAGCCCCTGTCCGATGCAGGACGCTCCGGCGCAGATATGGACCTTTCCGCCCGCAACGACCAGCCGCACCCGACCGGTGTCGGGGATGCCCACGCCCACGCCCGCATTCTTCATGGCGCAGGCGATACCCACATATTTGGCGGCGGCGTAATAGGGCTTCACCGCCTCCAGCGTCTCCGCAAGCCCCGTCGACGCGTCCACGATCTGGCCGTTAGGCAGTTCCTGTCCCGGCCGGATGGCATTGCGCCAGCGGATCTCCCAGGGAGTGATTCCCACCTTATCCGCCATCTGGTTCAAAAGGCTCTCCACGCAAAAGCAGGTCTGCGTAACCCCGAATCCCCGGAACGCCCCGGCGGGGGGATTGTTTGTGTAATACGCCCACCCGTCGATCTCAAAATTCTGATAGTTGTACGGCCCCGCCGCATGGGTACAGGCCCGCTCCAGCACCGGCCCCCCCAGGGACGCATAGGCTCCGGTGTCCGCGATGACCTCCGCCGCCACACCCTGAATGATGCCGTTTTCATCGCAGCCCATGGAAAATTCCATCTCCATCGGGTGCCGCTTGGGGTGAATGAGGATGCTCTCCGTCCGGCTGAGCTTCACCTTTACAGGGCGCTTCGTGAGATAGGCCACCAGTGCCGCGTGATGCTGCACGGTCACGTCCTCCTTGCCTCCAAAGCCGCCGCCCACCAGCAGATTCTTGACCTTCACCTTCTCGGCGGGCAGGCCCAGCATCCCCATGGTCTCGTGCTGCGTGTCATAGGCCCCCTGGTCCGTGGACCAGATCACCACGCCGTCCCCCTCCGGAAACGCCACGGCGCACTCCGGCTCCAAAAACGCATGCTCCGTCCAGGGGGTAGAAAAGTGCTGCGTCAGCACGTATTTTGATCTCGCAATGGCCTTGGCCGGGTTGCCCCGCTGGATGTGCTTATGGGCCAGAAGATTTCCGGACCTGTGGACCAGCGGTGCGTTTGGCAGCATGGCCTCCTTTGGGCTGCGAACCATGGGCAGCTCCTCATAGTCCACCTTCACAAGAGACTTCGCCTGCTCCAAAAGCTCCTTCGTCTCAGCGGCCACAATGCACACGGCGTCGCCCAGGAAATGCGTGATCTCCCCCACCGGGATCATGGTGTCCCAGTCCTTCGTCAGGTGCCCGACCTTGTTCTGTCCCGGGATGTCCGCCGCCGTAAACACGCCCACAACACCCGGCAGGGCCTTCGCCTCCTCCGTGCGGATGGCCAGCACCCGCGCCCGGGGATAGGCGCTGCGCACCGCGCTGGCATAAATCATTCCGTCCAGATAGACATCGTCCGGATACTGCCCCGCGCCCGTGATCTTTTCCCGCACGTCCACCCGCGGGACCCGCGCGCCCAGGCTCCAATCCGAAGGCGGCTGCGGGAGCTTTCCCTCCCGCAGTGTCTCCGCCGCCAGCAAAATGCCATCGATGATCTTCACATACCCGGTACAGCGGCAGATGTTGTTGCGGATGGCGAACGCCGCCTCTTCCCGGGTCGGATTCTGGTTCGTATCCAGCAGCGCCTTGGCGGAGATCACCATGCCCGGAATGCAGAATCCGCACTGAACAGCCCCGGCCTTGCCGAACGCATAGGTAAACACGTCCTTTTCAAAATCGCTCAGGCCCTCCACCGTCAAAACGGAGGTCCCCTCCAGTTTGTCGGTCTGGGGGATGCAGGCCTTCGTGGGTTTCCCGTCGATCAGCACCGTGCAGGTGCCGCAGGCCCCCTCGCTGCACCCGTCCTTTACGGAGGTCAAATGCAGCTCATCCCGCAGGAAGCGGATGAGTTTTTGATTCTTTTCCACGGTCACAGCTTTGCCGTTCACGGTAAATGTTGCCATCGTGCGCTCCTCCTCAAACTCCGTGCCCGGCTCCGGTCCCACGGTCTTTTCGGGGCCTTCCCTCCATCGTTTTTGAAAGGTCGACCTTTTTGTTTCATTATACAATAATTTTCAGGCCAGCGCAATCTTTGTTTGTGCAGCTCGTTATACTATTTAAATAATCACGCTTTCTCGTGTGGAAGCTCCCACCCCACCAGCAGTGCGCCGTCCCGGACTGTGACGGCGGCCTCCGGCTCCACAATGTGATTGCTGACGCCCAGGGGAAACTCCGGCGTGAGCGTCGCGTCCCTCAGGGGATACTGGAACCCAACCTCATCAATTCCGCCGGCCCTGTCACCCAGGCAGAATGCGGAGAACAGTCCCCATTCCACTTCCTTATGGATTGTAAGGGACTCGTTTTCAATCGCCGTCCAGACAAAGTCGTCGCCGTACAGCCATCCCCGCGCTCCCCTGCGCCGAAGGTACAGCAGCGACTGAAGGTTCGCCAGCGTGTGGTCCAGCCGTTTCCCGCCGGCAAACCCATAGAGGCAAAACTCGCTGCACCCCTCCTCCAGCCCGGTTTTCAGCGCCAGCATCGTGTCGGTGTCGTCTTTCTCCACCGGTACCCGCCGGACCGGCACGCCAACCGGCTCCGGCATGGAGTCAAAATCCCCCAGCGCCAGATCGGGCACAATGCCCAAACTCCGGCACAGCCGGTATCCCGCGTCGGCGGCGATCACCAGATCGCCGGGCGAAGGCCGTTCCCGAAGGCCGTAAAAGCTCCCTGCGGCAAAAACAAAACAGCGTCTCATGCGCGCTCCCTCTGTTCCTCTTGATATAACGGCAGGCCCCGTTCGCTTTTGCCCGCCGGCTTATTTTAATTGTACCACAAGTCCCCCTCTCTTGACAAACAGGTGGTACCACATTATAATGAATACCGACAATTCCAAGGGGTGCTGGCGGAAGCCGGCTGAGATGGGCGTATTGCCGCCCGGTCCCTCGAACCTGATCCGGGTAATGCCGGCGTAGGAATGTGAGCTGTTTCAGCAGTACCGCATGACGAGGCCGAGGCCCGCCGTGCGGATTTTTTTATAGCCCGCGGGCGAAGGCCGGGGGAAACGGGGTTGCCAAATTTCAAAAAGGGAGTTTCGAATTATGAAACACAGCAGCATCCGAATCATCTGTGAGGCCGCCGTCCTGATGGCCCTGGCACAGATCCTCAGCTACATCAAGCTCTATGAGTTTCCCAACGGCGGGTCCATCGACTGTGCCATGATCCCCATTATCCTCTTTGCCGTTCGATACGGTCCCGGCTGGGGCACCGGCGTCGGCTTTGTCTACGGCGCGATGCAGTATTTCTTCGCCAATGGAATCTCCATTGACTGGACCACCATCATCTGCGACTATTTTATTGCCTACGCCCTGTTGGGTCTGGGCGCCGGACTATTCCACGGCAGGAAGTATGGCGTTTATTACGGCACTCTCTGCGGCGGTTTTCTGCGGTTCCTGGCCCATCTGGTCGTGGGCGCTATCGTATGGGGCAAGTACATGCCGCCTGAGTTCTTCGGAATGACCATGACAAATCCCTGGTTCTACTCCCTGCTTTATAACGGCAGCTACATGCTGCTTGACATGGCAATTTGCACGGTTCTTTTCTCCCTGCTGTACCGGCCTCTGCGGAAATACTTTACCTGCGCCGACCTCCGTGCTGCCCAGACGCAAGCGAAAAGCGCCTGAGAAAATAAATGTATACCCAGCCCTATCACTTCAAAAAATCTCCCTGTGTGTCCGAAAAAACAGAGTCGCAAGCGGTGCAAAGAGCGCTTGAAAACGCCCTTAAAAAGTCGTAGGCAACCGGCAATCGGCTGTACACCAGCATACCAACTCATGCCGGAAATCCTGCGGTTGTTCATTGAGAAGATCGTGGCGGACGAAAAATTGCAGAAGTATCCAAACACCGCCAAGCAGGATATATGGATTAATTGCTGTGATATCAGACTGATGGATACGCCGGTAGAACAGCCGTGAAGGATAAAAGCAGTACTGCGGAATACGAATGCAAGTCCATGGATATCCGAACCGGAAACCTGAGAACATAGGCAAAAAAGTGGGGCGGACAGTAGAAACTGCCCGCCCCATCGCAGAGATTTATATTTGGTTCTCTTTTGCCTCTATGACACCCCGCCTGAAGCGGGGCTGGGGTTTGCATTGGCAATGTTTCATTTTGCTTTTTCGGTTCACGGGAGCCTTACATAATGTGTTCTTCGCAGAAGTTGTCCAGCACCCGCACGCCCATATCCTCCTGGTTCGCTACAGGAAACAGCGCGATACTCACAGGATCAAAAGCCGGGCAAAGCCGTTTTTCCGGCTCGATGCGCAGGGCCGGCTTATTTTTTGCGGAATTGTTCGTCCGCTGTTTTTCTCTCATGAAATCACCCTTCAATAGTGTGTGGTCAGATGAAAAAAGTATTCTCGTCTTTTTTTAAAAAAGGGTTGACAATTGCGGAATTTTTTGTATAATAATATCTGTTCGCTACGCAGTTTGCGTTTCGAACGGCAGATAGCGGGTTTGTGTAATGGTAGCACGCCGGACTCTGACTCCGTCTGTGAGGGTTCGAATCCTTCACCCGCTGCCAACAATAATCAGCCGAAAAGCATTGATTTTTCAATGGTTTGACGGCTGATTATTTTTTTGCTTTCTAAAAGCTAGTCATGCGTTAAAATGCGTTTAAATATGTTTCACTGGTTAAAACGTGGTTAAAATGAGCACCCCCGTGAGATCCTCACCAGCTCTCACGGGGGTTAATATGTTCTTGAGCAACAAAGAACCGCCCCCATCCAATTAGGACAGGAGCGGGATGAACTTTATAATGTCGAGATATGCAGCATTCAAGGCTACCATACTTTTATATTGGTTTCATGGGGCAGGTTTGACAAGGCGTCTACTGCCGTAAAGGGCCGGCTTTGCAATTCAGCGTATTTGTATCGGGAACGGGATAGCAGAAACGCTGCTACATAAACCTTTGCTGTATCTAGATTAAAGGGAGAAGATGTTGGGCATTACAGTACAGCATTATGGAGCCCAAAAAAGAGGCTTCGGTAGTTTATGTGGGTAAAAATAGAGCACATAAGTCTTGCTCATAGAGGGGCATTAGCCCCTCTTGGTTACCGCAAAACATTGGATTCTAAGGCTGTCAAGGATGCCACAGGCAAGGCGAAGCCGGTTCCTTGACTGGCTTTGATTCTTATGCTAAACACGTGCTTTTTCACTGTAGGTTTTATTTCCATGCAAACTCTTGCGACATCTGGCCTGAACGCCATTTTGCTACCCACACGAACTACCGAAGAGCTTACTTTAGTTTAATGAAATGCATGTATCAAACGCATAGGAACTTACTTTGCCTGATACACCGCTTTCAGAACAGCAGAATTTTTGTCGAGGTAATCTTACGCGAGAAATAGCAATACGGCTAATTAAGAAGCGCCGAGTAATATGCCCTAATTGCGGCAATGAAACGTTGCGTTATATATGCCCATTCTGTACGGAGGTTTACCACCCAACTAAGTTAATTTAGAACGCCGTCCCAATCTTATTCTAAGCAAAATCCAAAGTTTAAAATACCGGTCCAGTTTCGCATTATGAGTAGAGAATTATCTGAGCATGGGCGAAAAAAAGAACGACACAGCAGAAACTGCGTCGCCCTTGTTTGGATAATTCCATAGCACGAAACCGCGGGCGGTTTGCTGGCAGCTATGGGAAAAGCATCGCTTTTATTTCTTGAAATTACAGCTGCGCAGATACCTGAAAAGCACAGTTTCCGGAAAAAGTCATATCAATTCTTTTCTTTCTATGGTAAAATGGGTGCAGCAAAGCCAGCCTGCCCTTGGAGCAGACTTAAAAAGGCTTTGTAATTTAGCAGGCTGTGGGTGGTGCGAGTCCGGTTCGAAGCAGACCGCAAAAGCCACAGTTTGGGCATTGAGAGGGCTTTCTGCCGAGGATCTTTTGGATGAGGGCCTCCGTGGAGAGCTTTTCTCTTTTTTTCAGTGATGTGCCCGTCTGTACCTTGCAGATGTGCAGTTTCTTCTGCTTGCCACGGCTGGACAGAAAACCATAGTGCCGAATTTCATGAACCCGGTTGGCAGGACGTGCATCAGGAAGCGCCGAATAAATTCTTCCGCTCCCAACGTCATCTCTTTCCAGCGGCTGCCGTTCCGGTAGTCTCGCCATTTGAAAGAGACCTGCCTGTTCTCTGTACTTAGAATACGGTTATTGGCGATCGCCACCCTGTGGGTGTAGCGTCCAAGATACTCCACCACGCAGGCTGCATCTTTGAAAGGCGGCTTGCAGTAGACCACCCATTCTTTGGAATAGCACTCGCTGAGCAGTGACGGGTCTATGTTAGGAAACTGCTGCTTAAGCAGCGCCAAAAATTTGCCTCGAAATTTCCTGGACAGGACCTTCACCGGCAGGAAGAACTTTTTCCTGGACGGAAGCCATTTGCCCAGCTTGGTGAGGCCACCGCCCGGAACAATGCAGTGTATATGTGGGTGGAAGCAGAGGTTTTGACCCCACGTATGGAGCACAGCGGTGTGGCCGGTGGCGGCGCCAAGATATTTTTTGTCAGCAGACAACTCCTGTATCGTCTCAGCTACACAGCGAAAAAGCAGATTATAACAGTCCTGCTGGTTCCGGTAAATCCATAAATTCAGTTCCTGCGGTACGGTGAATACCACATGGAAATAGCCCACGTTGAGCAGGTTTCCCTTTTGCGCGTCAATCCAGCGTTCTTTGGAGAGTGTCTGGCATTTCGGACAGTGCCGGTTACGGCACGAGTTGTAGGATGGCCTTTGGTATCCACACTCCGGGCAGTGATCCATGTGGCCTCCAAGTTTGGCCGTGCGGCAATTGAGAATGGCGTTCATCGCTTTATGTTGAGCCATGGACAGCCGGTGGTTTTGGCAGTATGCTTCACCGTGTTCCTCAAAGATATCTTGTACCTCAGGCATTTGATGACACCCTCGGTTTGCGGCCCCGTTTTTTAGGCAGCGTGTCCAACGGGCTTTGAATCTGCTTGTTCATGTTGCCGATATGAAGATAAAATGCTGTTGTCTGAATGAACGTATGACCAAGCATTTCTTTGATTTGGCAGACTTCTGCACCGGATTCCAGAAGATGCGTTGCAAAGCAGTGGCGCAGCGTATGAACTGTGTAAGTATCCGGCAGGCCGGCTTTTTTGCAGCAGTTGCGAAAGGCATTTGCCACCGAGCGCGTCATCAATACTTTTTGCCGCTGCTTTCTGGGATAAAACAAATAACCCTCCGGATGATTTGGGCGGTATTCTCTCCAATAGTCCCGCAGCACCTCCACATTGCGATGTGAGAGCAGTGTATATCTGTCTTTGCTGCCTTTTCCGTGGTGGACGAAGATTCTCATCTGCTGGCTATCAATGTCCTGAACGCGGAGGTAAGTTATTTCGGACAGGCGCAATCCCGCGCCGTATGCGGTTTCAAACATAGCTCTGTCACGGAGGTTGTCCATGCTGGAAAAGAAATGCGCAAGCTCTTTTTTGCTCATCAATGCTGGGAACTCCCGGTGTTCGCGCCGTCGATGGATTAGCTGATAGTTTAGGTTTTGCCCCATGACTGCACCGAAAATGAAACGCAGTGCGCTATTGTAAACATTGACTGATCCCGCGCTGTGTCCGGAATCCAATAGATACAGCAGGTACTCGCGAATCTCGATTTCATTCATTTCTTCAATGGGTTGGTCATTGAAATACTTTAGGAACAGCTTGAGCCGTCCCAGATATGACTCAACTGTTTCGGGTGATAAACCTCGCAGCCGCACCTCATCGTAGGCTCGAGAAAAGACTTCTTCGTTTGTCATGGAATCATCTCCTTAAAAGTGATGTTTCCATTGTAAAGGGCAAAGAGAAAACCTGCCGCAACTGCAGCAGGTTCGATAGAAGAAAAATTCAGGGTTTAGATACCACCGCGCCAGCGGTTTAGTGCTATGTTTATGATATACCTAAGCAGCGCCTCAATTAAGAAATTCTGCCTAATGGAGGCTAAAGAAGATGCCCAAAATAGAAGCCTGTCCATGGTGCGGCCAAGAAATGGAAGAAGGGACATTGAGAAGCAAAGGCGGAAACTATTTTTTGCCTATAAATGAAAAAATGCCATGGACATATTCAGCCAAATCTATGGCTAAAAAGAATACCGTCTCACTCCCTCCTGGAATTTTAGATGTCTCTCCAACTTGGCCAGCAGCTTTTATTTGCCGTAACTGTAAAAAGATCATAATTCAATATTAATAGAAAAATTAGGAAACTCTGCGGAGTTTATAAGCTTTGCTTAACGGTTAATAAACTCAGGCTAAATTTACTCTTCATTAAAAATATAAAAAACGCCAAAGGCTAGTCATTATATTGGATGGCGCAAATTAAATATAATTTGCAGTATTTGATTTGCAGAGTTTGTAAAATGTAGACTCGTAAATATCAAAATTTGAATAGAGTTTATAGTAATGAAAAGACGATATAAACATAATTTGAGTTATTGGTTTTCTGCATTGTTTTTTCTAGCATTAGTTTTGATTTCATGCTTGTTAAAATCCATAAATTATGTGGTTATTGTGGCTTTAATATTTTGTGCCGGAAGGGAAATTTATTGGTTTTTCAAAGATAACAAAAGATGATAATTTCATTTATTGAACAGCCATTGGAAATAGGCAACTCCCCTTCCATGCTTCTTGTATTTCTTTGGATTAGTAAATTTTGAAATACTTAATGACATTGAATTATCCTTTTAAGGAGGATAGAAAATGGAGGAGAACCGCAAAGCTGTGCTACGACGCTACTTCTCTATCATATCAGTTGTTTTTTTGCTATTTACATTATCTGTATGATAATTTCACTTTTTTCGGTATCAATTTCCATGCCTGTTTTATTATGTCTGATGCTCGTCACGGTTTTCCTTTTCATTATACAGGATGACGTAAACACAAAAGCCGAGGAACTAGGAAACATTGGAAGTTGGGGGTTTTTATCTCTTCCATCTTTTACAATGCTGATGGTCCTCTGTTATGCTGTAATGGTATACTATCTACAAATCAAACAACAGGACGATGTTCTTGGGCTGGTTATTGGGCTGTATGATAGTACTCTTCTTGATAAATCGCTGCGTGCACTGCGCAAACTTAAAGAAAATGGGGCCTAGTCTTGTATTCAAATAAGAAATGCGCCTACACACAGAAAGTCAAGGCTGTAATCTTAATTTTAAGGCTTAACAGTTTACAGGAGTTTAAATAATGTACTATGTCATCTATATAGTAGTGCTGATTATTACTATTGCACGTATAAAAAATAATAATGAGTGCATATGTGTTGTTCATTTTTCCTATAAACATATTTTTCAGCAAATTTTAATTGGATTGGCTTTAGCCTTCATCTTAATTTTTACTCTTGGAATTATAAATCTTGTGTGGTTCCACTCTTTCTCGGTTTTTCAATTTATGAAACTTGGTGTTTTTGCCAGGGTTAACTTTTTCGCTTTTCAGCTTCTTGTTGCGGTAACAGAGGAACTTCTTTTTCGCGGATATCTATTATGTATTTTCAAGAGGATTACCAAATCAGCCATGGGAGCCATTCTGTGTACAGCTGCACTGTTTGCAGGTCTTCACTTTGTATTTTATCAAAATCCAGTCCAATTTGTCGTTGCGCTAATCGTGGGGTTGCTTTTTGCAATTGTATTAGTTAAAAATAGAAACTGCTCAATTTACTCGTTAATTCTTGTACACCTGTTATATGATTTAGCAATATGCAATGTATAAGATTTGCTTAGTACATGGGGTATTATTGTGTGCCAAAAGGCCACAATGGGGTGAGTCCAAGGGAAGTAACGGCTACTATGCCAAATTCGTATTAGCTTTAGCTAATAGATTTGTTTACAACATGAACTTCTCAGTTAGTTTCAATAGGAACGAAGTGATAATTTGACGATTGTATTTTTAGGTATCTATTGGCTTGTGATGGCAATTCTAAGCTGGCTTGGCTATCCTTATATTGTTTGGAGGAAATATAGAGAAGAGCCTTGGCGAAAAGATTTCCAACGAGATATTGCCCTACCAAACTTGATACTTGGAGTTGGATTTATTCTTATGGGATTAAAATATCCGAATTTTTACGAACAAAATACATTGCAATTCTGCATTGGTTTAATAGTCATTGGCGCAATAGTATTTGTTCTTGTATTTAAAGTGCGGAACAAGTATGACTTATAGCTCGTTACTTAATTTTCATGCATCTGTGATCGTGCCAAATTTCTCGGTTATACAACTCGCTGAGCTTCGCTTAATGTTTAAGACATACCTATCCTTAAAAAGTTAATTATTCCAAATTATCAGGGAGTACGCGTATGAAAAAAAGCATTCTCATATTATTGACTTTTGTCCCACTGATTGTAGGATATGTAATAAATATTGACCTGCCCCCCAATCCGACCACTTGGAATGCTAGTAATCACCTGAAATTTTAAGGGCGTATTCTTCCGGGGTCAAGTTGCCAAGAGATGAGTGAGGCCTGAGTTTGTTGTACTCCAACCGCCATTCTTCGATAATACTCTTTGCTTCTGACAGACTGGAAAACCAGTTTTGATTGAGGCATTCATCTCTTAATTTGCCATTGAAACTTTCAATATACCCGTTTTGTGTCGGGCAGCCAGGATCGGTAAAGATGTGTTCCACTCCGCGATCGTGTCCCCAGGCATTCAGAGCATTTCCGGTGAACTCAGAACCATTATCGGTCAAGATCTCTTTGGGTAATCCCCGAAACAGGGCTGCTCGGTTAAGCACGGAGGCTACTTTCCTCCCCGTGATGGAGCTATCTACCTCCAGAGCAAGGCATTGCCTTGTGGCCTCATCGATCAATGTCATAATTCGGATTGACCTGAACCCGAAAAACTTCGTCAATAGGAATGTTAGTCACGATATGCTACAATAGAAAAAATGGAGTGATTGACATGAAGGTAAGGTTTACAGAAGAACAGCTCATCAAGATTCTCAAGGAGCACGAGGGTGGCAAGAAGGCAGTGGATATTGTCCGTGAGTACAATATCACAGAACAGACTTTTTACCGTTGGAAAAGCAAATATGGCGGCATGGACGTTAGTGAAGCCAAGCGTCTGAAACAGCTTGAAGAAGAAAACCGTCGGCTGAAAGAAATGGTCGCCGACTTGTCTTTGGATAATAAGATATTAAAGGACGTGCTTTCAAAAAACGTCTGAAGCCTGCCGTAAAACGCAAAATAGCAGCCGGAGTACAGGAATGCTATGAAATCAGCGAGCGCCGCGCGTGCAGGCTAATGGGGATCAGCCAGAACAGCAAACGATACAAGCCGACCGATAAAAGCGGGGATACTTTGGTAACAGAACGGCTGAAGGCACTTTCGGTGCGCTGGAAACGATTTGGTTATCGCCGGTTACATGTCATGCTTCTGCGCGAAGGCTTTGAGATTAACCACACAAAAACATACAGGCTTTACAAGGATGCAGGATTAACCCTTCAGAAGCGAAGCAAAAAGAAGAAATATGAAAAGCGCGGCATGCCGGAACGCACCGCAAAAGAAATGAATGCTCGCTGGTCGATGGATTTTGTCAGCGACAGAACCAGATATGGCTCAAACATTCGCGTTCTGACCGTAATTGATGAAGTGACGCGGGAATGTCTGACTCTTGAAGTGGATAGCTCTCTCTCCGGGCGGAGGGTATCGGCTGTTCTAAACCGGATCGCCTTGTTCCGGGGGCTGCCGAAAGAAATTCTGACCGATAACGGCTCTGAATTTACCAGTAATGTAATGAATGCCTGGGCGTACGATCACAAAGTGGAACACATTTTTACAGATCCGGGAAAGCCCATGCAAAACGGCTACATAGAAAGCTTCAACGGGAAACTCCGCGCGGAATGCCTAAACCAACATTGGTTTCAAAGCTTGTCTGAGGCAAGGGAGATAATTGAAAACTGGCGGTTGGAATATAACAGGATCAGGCCGCATTCCTCTCTCGACAACCTGACGCCGGAAGAATATGCCTTGAAACTTTCAAGTTGTTACTAACATTCCCTCTGCGCGAAATCAGGGGGCAGGTCAGGAAAATGGAGTTTATCAGTCTAATTTTTCCGTTAATCTTTCAGCTAAACAGCTCAAATCATAATAGGATTAAAGATAGATCGATTCAACTCAATCATCTCCTGATTTCAAACTAAATATCTGCTGGGCACTTTTGTACCCAATAATTATTATGGCCTTTCTTTCAAAGATTATGATTATTATCTTCTGTTAATGAATATTAAGTATGGAAGGATTAAACTTTATGATTCGAAAAGCAACGAAAAAAGACATTCCAAGGATTGTAAATATATACAGCAAGATTTTAGAGCTTGAGGCTGAAGGGAAAGTATGTACCGGCTGGAAAAAGAATATTTATCCTACAGAAAAGACTGCACAGGATGCATTTTCTAAAAATGAGTTGTATGTTTTGGAAGAAGACGGACGCGTCCTTGCAGCAGCCAGAATCAATCAGGAACAGGTGCCGGAGTACGCTAACTGCCAATGGGCGTATAATGCTCCTGATTCTGAGGTCATGGTCATCCACACACTGGTGGTTGATCCGGACGCATCTGGCTGTGGGATTGGGAGTAAGTTCGTACGTTTTTATGAAGAATTCGCATTGAAGTATAATTGCCACTACCTACGCATGGATACAAATGCAAAGAATACCGTCGCACGTGCGCTCTACAAAAAGCTTGGTTATAGCGAACGAGCTATTGTACCTTGTGCTTTTAATGGAATTGATGGTCTACAGCTTGTCTGCCTTGAAAAAAAGTTAGGGTAAAACAGAAACGGAGTTAGTTCACAAAGGGCGAAAAGCTGGCTACATATTTTACGCTACAGCAGCTTTCCACCGGGGGCTTTGTCAACATTCAAAAGGATATAGTTTAAAAGCATTGCATTGCATTGTATGGCATAGCGGCACTAATTAGCTTCCTGTAATATTTACACTATGCGAAGAAGGCTCAAGCTGATTGTAACCTTGAGCGACTCCAATATCAAAGATGATGCAAACAGGTACAGCAAACTCTCTGTTGTTTATGATTCTAATTCCGGCGGATCTTCTAAGGTTTTGCTTGGCTGGGATGCGCATCCGTTCGTTAATTTGAATTGGCCTGGCGCTTATAATGTATCTTTTAATCCAAAGCGCTAAGCATTGCTTTTAAGGAGGACAGTAAATGGTGGAGAACCGCAAAGCTGCGCTACGACGCTACTTCTCTATCATATCAGTTGTTTTTTTGCTATTTACATTATCTGTATGATAATTTCACTTTTTTCGGTATCAATTTCGGTGCCTGTTTTATTATGTCTGATGCTCGTCACGGTTTTCCTTTTCATTATACAGGATGACGTAAACACAAAAGCCGAGGAACTGGGAAACATTGGAAGTTGGGGGTTTTTATCTCTTCCATCTTTTACAATGCTGATGGTCCTCTGTTATGCTGTAATGGTATACTATCAGCAAATCAAACAACAGGACGATATTCTTTGGGCGGTTATTGGGCTGTATGATAGTACTCTTCTTGATAAATCGCTGCGTGTACTGCGCAAGCTTAAACAAAATGAGGCCTAATCTTGTACTCAAATAAGAAATACGTCGCGATTCTATATGGCACTTAAGTACCCATCATATTTAATACAGGACAAGCCCGAGGGGTATCCCTTAGGTTTGCAAACAGCCAGATAGCTCTAGAATTAGAAAATAGTAGATTAGTACCATACTGCGCAATTCGCCAAATTGTTTGTTATGTATTTGATATGTGTATGAAATATGAACTGGAGGAAATTGTATGGGGTTATTCAATTGGAAGAAAGATAATGATACATCAAAAATGGAAGGAGAAAATTCACTGGCGCTGACAGGTGACCCGGCGGGGATTCGACCCCGGACCCACTGCTTAAAAGGCAGCTGGTCCGGCAATATTTGTCAGGCTTCTCTTCAAGTTTGCGTAACATGCCTCTTTGCCCGAACAACCTGACGAAGGTAGCAGCATTAGCAATATCGTTAACCCAAAAAATCAGATAAACGCTCTAGATCTTTTTTTGAAGATTCATCTCCCTGATCCGCCCCCAGACGGTACCAGTGAATTGCCTCGTCACGGTCTATCTCAACGCCAAGCCCTTTTTCATAAAGAGCCCCTATGCTGGATGCCGCGAACGCATGACCCCGTTCAAAGGCTTGCCGGTAAAGCTGCATGGCCTGTGCGTAATCCTGCTCTACCCCTTCACCATTTTCATAGCATTCGCCCAAATTGTTGAGCGCCGTCAGATTGCCCTGTTCGGCCGCAAGACGATAAAGGCGAACCGCCTCTTGCAGATCACGTTCCACATTCTCCCCGTTTTTGTACATGACTCCTAAGTTACACTGTGCAACTGCGTTTCCTTTTTCTGCCGCCAGCCGGTATAGCCGGAATGCCTCCTGCGAATCCTTTTCCAACCCACCCTCCGCATGGTTGTAGGCATAGCCCAGATTGGCCAGAGCACTGGGCTGACCCTGCTCGGCGGCTATCCGGTACAGGCGAACCGCCTCAACCTGATCCTGCGGCATACCGCGCCCATAATCGTACAACACCGCGAGGTTATACACCGCATGCATATCTCCGTTGTCTGCGGCAAGGCGATACAGCCGGGCGGCTTCCCCGTAATCCCGATCTACTTCCAATCCCTTTTCATACATGATGGCAAGGCAGGTCTGTGCCCGCGCGCAGTCCAGATCTACGGCCTGTTGATACCACCATATGGCTTTCTGGTAATCTTGCTGCACGCCTCGCCCGTGTTTGAAAAAAATACCCAATGTGCACATGGACTCGTCATCCCCCTGTTTGGCGGCAAGAGAGAACCATTTGATTGCTTCCTCATAGTCCTGCCCGACTCCAAGCCCTTTTTCATAAAAACGGCCCATACTACGCTGAGAGTACACGTAACCCTGCTCGGCGGCAAGCTGATACCATGCCATTGCTTCTGAAAAGTCGGGTTCCACACCTATGCCATCCTCATAGCAAAGCCCCAAATGATACTGTGCCCGCGCATGTCTCTGCTCCGCAGAAAGGCGATACCAGCGCAGCGCTTCGGCGTAATTTATCTCTATGCCAGTTCCAGCTTCGTAGCAGTAGCCCACATTGCACTGTCCGATTGCAAAACCCTGCTTTGCAGCCATCATGTGAAAATGAAAGGCTGTTTCCAGATTTTTTTCCACACCCCATCCATTCTCATAAAACACGCCCAAATCCACCTGTGACGGCGCATAGCCCTGACCTGCTGAAATATGATAATGCTCTGCGGCCTGCGCGTAATCCTTCTTCACACCGTAGCCGAATTCATAGCATTTTCCAAGACTGTGTCTGGCACTGATGAATCCCTGCTCCGCCGCACGTTCAAACCATTTCATAGCTGCCGGATAGTCTTGCTCCACCACAATTCCGTGATAATAAAAAACACCGACCCTGTTCTGTGCCGTGGCATACCCCTGTTCGGCGGACAATCGATATAGCTCCAATGCCTTTTCATTGCCTTTTTCCACTCCAAAGCCGTTTTCGAAGCATTCCCCCAGTAAAAACTGTGCCCGAGGATACCGCCGCTCCGCCGCCAGCGCAAACCATTTGGCGGCTTCCTCGTTATTTTCCTCTACACCGATGCCCGAATAATATAGATTTCCCAAATTGCACTGAGCGGGGACATACCCGTGTTCGGCGGACTGCCGATATAGCTCTCGTGCTTTTTCCAGATCCTGCTCCACGCCAATGCCGCACTCAAAGCACCAGCCAAGGTTAAATTGCGCCTGCGGATAACCTTGGCCAGCCGCCGCGCCAAAATATTCGGCTGCCTTAATGGGGCCTTTCTCAACACCATGGCCATTCAGCAAGCATTCCCCCAGCAGGCACTGCGCGCGGGCATACCCTCGCTCTGCCGCCAGAGAAAACCATTTGACAGCTTCTTCCTCGTCTTCTTCTGCACCGACACCTACATAATAACAATAGCCTACATTACATTGCGCCGGAACAGAGCCTTGTTCGGCGGCCTGCCGATACAGTTCCAACGCCTTTTGGGGATTCGGCTCTGTTCCGTAGCCAAATTCATAGCACTCCCCGAGGAGACACTGTGCGGAAGGCTCTTCTTGTTCGGCGCCTTTGGAAAACCATAAAAATGCCTGCTCATCGCTTTGTTCAAGAACTTCTCCCCGCAAATAGAGTAGTCCAAGTCTGCTCTGGGCCATAGCGAAATCGTCCTCGGCGGCAAGGCGGTATAACTCAACGGCTTTGGCCCTATCCTGCTGTACGCCATAGCCGTAATCATAGCATTCTCCCAACAAAAACCGAGCCCGCGGATACCCCCGTTCCGCCGATTCCGAAAACCAGTGAACAGCCTCCTGATTATCAACTTCCACAGTAATACCATGGTAGTAGAAAAAGCCCAAATTACATTGCGCCGGAGCATAGCCCTGTTCGGCAGACAGCAGATAGAGATGCGCCGCCTGTTCCTTGTCCTCCTTTATACCCCTGCCCAGTTCCATATACCAGCCGTAGGCACACTGTGCAGGTGCGAAGTTTTGCTCCGCCGCCTCCTGATACCACCGCACAGCCTTTTCATCGTCTAGGTCCACGCCAACGCCGTTTTCATAGCAACTGCCCAAATTGTATTGTGCCACGACATGTCCTTGCTCGGCAGCACGGCTGAACCAATAAACGGCTTGTTCATAATCTTGTTTTACACCATCGCCTGTATAATAGCAGATCGCAAGCTCGTGCTGTGCCTGTAAATCGTCGCCGTTTGCGCGTTCTGTCAGTTCCTGCAAATTCTTTTTCTGCTGTTTTGCTTTGGCGGCCGCACTGACCATAAGCTGGGGATTCAGAAAAAAGACGGATGCCGTATCATTGTGATTGGCATCGTTGTTTTGAGGCGTGTTCTTATTATCCACTTATGTTTTGGCTCCCTTCTAATGGCAACAGACCAAATATGTTTAGAAATGGCTTGGTCATAATTTCTATCTTTTGATCCATTATTTGTATAAATGTGTTACTTGGTTTTCAGTATAACATATTGGTCACATTTTGTCATGATTTACCGCTTGACTTCTAATACCTCAGCTTAATTTGCTGTTGTCTCGTCAGTCTTAAACTATTTTGAATCAATCTAATAGGCTGCCCCGAACCGCTTTCACGCGTTACCCATTCAGCGATAGCCAATGCCGCCTATTACTACAAGGCTGTTTGGTGGGCAGTTTTCAATGGCATCACCTCTGGGTACCAGCACCGTGAGGCGGTAGCAGTATGGATTTGCTGGCGGTTAATATCGAACTCTTTCTCTTTATCTACTTGCCCGTTTATGTTACAAATGGTGTTGCAATTAAAATTTACTGGTTTTCGATGCTCATGTATATCAATAATTACAAGCTTTTAGCACTCCGGACTCTGACTCAGTCTGTGAGGGTTCGAATCCTTCACCCGCTGCCAAAGATAATTAGCCGAAAAGCATTGATTTTTCAATGGTTTGACGGTTAATTATTTTTTTTACTTTCAGATTTTATCGGCGCGTTATAATGCGTTTCAGTGGTTAAAAAGCGGTTAAAACGAATGCCCCCGTGAGAACCGCACTGGCTCCCACGGGGGTTGCTTTATTCTTTTGGAGTTTTCTTCTCAAATTTGAGTTTGAAATCAGCATTCGACTGTTCGCCCGTCTCTACATTGATCGTTTGCCATTCCGTCACAGGGTCCGGGATATACTCCATTAAGTTCCCTGGCTGGCAATCAAAGTATTTGCACAGCCGATTCAGGGTGTTGCTATCCATCCCGCCCGCGCCTTTTTTAAGCCGTGTTAAGGTATACTGCGCTATAATCGGGTCATCCATCAGGCGCAATTTGTAAGAGGTAAGCCCCGCGGATTTTAATTTTTCAAATAATTTTTCATATGAAATCACTTCATCACCCCTGCGTTAATGATACACCGGCTATATCACAAACACAAGTGATAATTTAGCCAATGCAGTAGCACAATGTTTGGTGATACTGTCAATCGATATCACACATCTTTGTGCTATAGTAAAACCATAGAGCGGAGGTGAGCACCACGAGCAAGCGAAAAAAGAGCGGCGGCGAGACCGACCACCACATCAACCTCGTCACCGCACTGCTAAACCTAATCGCCGCTTTGATTCTCCTTTACGAGAACATAAGGCGATAGGGCGAGGGGAGGGCAAAACCTCCCCTGCATATCAAGAATATCAAATCGCTTGCCAGGTGTCAAGATGCATAAAGTCGTTTATGTGTTTCTGGAAATCAGCATTTGTCTGAGCGTGTGGGTGATCGCACGGAATTTGAAGAAGTGAGCCGAAAGGCAGGAGGAAAAGGCGATGGCAGATATCAGAGTCCAGCTTTATTACAGAGATATGGGCATCTGGAGAAAAGACAGCATTGCTACAATCCCGGAATCGGAGTACAACACAATGCTGCGTGTCCCATTCGGACGCAGGCCATTAAGATCGAGGACGATGACTGGTATGGTGAGAAGCTTCCCGTCGGCTACGTGGGAAAGCGCCGCCACGTTGATATTTGTACATATGACATTTACCGGCTCAGTCAACAGATATTACGAAAGAATTGCCCTTTTTTGTTGAAAATCTTTTCATTTAGTGTTTAGAATAATTCGTCCGGATGCCATTTTTGTATAATAATAATTTGGAGGGAAAAGATGGGGAAAAAATTCTGTCATGTTTGATAATGTCCATATTGTGTGGTTGTTTGTTTGGTTGTAGTGGTAATCCATCCATTGATGCTGGCAATGAGCCAGATGAACACGTGGACAATAGTGCAACGGATACTACAGAAGATGATATCAGTAGTATTCCTATCAATACATCTGAACCTTTTATAGGGAAAGCGGATTTGGGCAGTGAAACCAGCGAGTTTTTCTATGGAACTTGTAAAGTAGATAAGCTACTTGAATTCGCAGATTCTTATAAAGATGCATCAGAGTATCCAACAGGGCAAAAAATTATTGATGATAAAATTGTAATTAGCAAAGGCTCATTTTCATCAAAATGATTTAAAAGCCATGATGCTTATCAGTACGAATTAGATAAACCTCTCTATAATATTACCGATATATGTTATAGCAAGGATTCTTTTTATAGGCTGTTTAAAATGGATATGTCAAGTATAAACATGGACGATGAGATAAAGTCATTAAGCGTATCTGACTCTACCACAGGAATGGCAATACCCATAAGTTTTCTGGATGTTAACAATGACAGACTCATCTTGGTATTGGAAGCAACAGAATTCGAGTTAGGGTCTGCCCCGAATTCTGTGTAAACGGTCAACCATGGTGCGAATAGAGCGATTTATTTCAAGGGAGCAGCGTCTATCAAGGGGGCTGCTCCCTTGGTGTCATATTAGTGGCGAACTTGCCGCATGTCAAGAATCAGTCGCTCAATCGGGCAGTCTGTCTGCAAAGTAGACTGCCAACTGTGCGTGGATCATACTCCAGTCCTGACGTCTGCCGGTCCACTTTTTTGTAATGTCCATCATGGCTAAATACAGCATTTTCAAAAGACTGTCATCCGTGGGGAAGACAGATTTTGCCTTGGTCACTTTACGAAGCTGGCGGTTAAAGCCCTCAATGGCATTGGTGGTATAAATGAGGCGCCGGACTTCCTGTGGGAACTTGAAATAAGTACTCAGATTGGGCCAGTTATCCTGCCAGGAGGCCGAGATTTTGGGGTATTTCTTGTCCCAGCGCTGAGCAAACGCCTCCAGAGCTTCCAGTGCCGACGGCTCATCCGCGGCCGCATAAACCGCCTTGAGGTCAGCCACCAAGGCTTTCAGATCCTTGTAGGAAACATACCGAGTGGAATTCCGGATCTGGTGGATGATGCAGTTCTGGATCCCTGTTTTAGGGAACACCTGACCTGCCCCCTGATTTCGCGCAGAGGGAATGTTAGTAACAACTTGAAAGTTTCAAGGCATATTCTTCCGGCGTCAGGTTGTCGAGAGAGGAATGCGGCCTGATCCTGTTATATTCCAACCGCCAGTTTTCAATTATCTCCCTTGCCTCAGACAAGCTTTGAAACCAATGTTGGTTTAGGCATTCCGCGCGGAGTTTCCCGTTGAAGCTTTCTATGTAGCCGTTTTGCATGGGCTTGCCCGGATCTGTAAAAATGTGTTCCACTTTGTGATCGTACGCCCAGGCATTCATTACATTACTGGTAAATTCAGAGCCGTTATCGGTCAGAATTTCTTTCGGCAGCCCCCGGAACAAGGCGATCCGGTTTAGAACAGCCGATACCCTCCGCCCGGAGAGAGAGCTATCCACTTCAAGAGTCAGACATTCCCGCGTCACTTCATCAATTACGGTCAGAACGCGAATGTTTGAGCCATATCTGGTTCTGTCGCTGACAAAATCCATCGACCAGCGAGTATTCATTTCTTTTGCGGTGCGTTCCGGCATGCCGCGCTTTTCATATTTCTTCTTTTTGCTTCGCTTCTGAAGGGTTAATCCTGCATCCTTGTAAAGCCTGTATGTTTTTTTGTGGTTAATCTCAAAGCCTTCGCGCAGAAGCATGACATGTAACCGGCGATAACCAAATCGTTTCCAGCGCACCGAAAGTGCCTTCAGCCGTTCTGTTACCAAAGTATCCCCGCTTTTATCGGTCGGCTTGTATCGTTTGCTGTTCTGGCTGATCCCCATTAGCCTGCACGCGCGGCGCTCGCTGATTTCATAGCATTCCTGTACTCCGGCTGCTATTTTGCGTTTTACGGCAGGCTTCAGACGTTTTTTGAAAGCACGTCCTTTAATATCTTATTATCCAAAGACAAGTCGGCGACCATTTCTTTCAGCCGACGGTTTTCTTCTTCAAGCTGTTTCAGACGCTTGGCTTCACTAACGTCCATGCCGCCATATTTGCTTTTCCAACGGTAAAAAGTCTGTTCTGTGATATTGTACTCACGGACAATATCCACTGCCTTCTTGCCACCCTCGTGCTCCTTGAGAATCTTGATGATCTGTTCTTCTGTAAACCTTACCTTCATGTCAATCACTCCATTTTTTCTATTGTAGCATATCGTGACTAACATTCCTATTGACGAAGTTTTTCGGGTTCAGGTCACACCGCCTCAATGGCAGCGAAAAATCCGGTGAGATTGTCTGTGCAGGCAATAAAAATATCTTCCACACCACGATTACGTAGACTGTTGAGTACCGTTGCCCAGAACTTGGCACTTTCGTTTTCACCAACCCACATTCCAAGGACATCTTTCCGCCCATCAAGGTTGATGCCAATGGCGATATATACGGCTTTCTTGACGATCTGCCCTTCGCTCCGGACGTGGAAATGGATCGCATCCAGAAATACCACCGCATAGGTGGCTTCCAAGGGGCGCTGCTGCCATTCTTTTGCGATGGGAAGGATCTTGTCCGTCACTCGGCTGACCGTCGTATCAGAGACCTCTATGCCGTAAATATCACGAATGTGGCTCTCGATATCGCTGGTCGTCATACCCTTTGCGTACATAGACAGGATCTTTTCTTCAATGTCCTGACTGATGCTGGTCTGGTTTTTCTTCAAAAGCTGCGGTTCAAATTCGCCGTTCCGATCCCGTGGGACAGCAACTTTCACATCGCCGAATCTGGTGCGCAGCGTCTTGTTGCTGTGTCCGTTCCGGCTATTATCGGTCCACTTGTTTTTGTAATCATATTTGCTGTAGCCCAGCTCGTCATCCAGTTCTGCATCGAGACCGTTTTCTATGAATTCAGCAATCGTCTCCTTGAACAGGTTCTGGATGTCATCCATGCTGCTGATATTGCTTGCCTGTAGCAGCTCACGGATTTTTGCCCTGCGCTCATTTTCTTCGGGACTGCGATTCTTTCTGGCCATAATAATACCTCCGATGTGGTGCTTCTATTTTACACCACATCGGAGGTTTACACAAAACTTGGGATTGTCCCTCGAGTTAGCCAGAGTCACCGGATAAAAGTTATGCAATTAGTATTGATAGTAACAAATAGCTTCCCCGGAGCCTGCCGTCTGATAAACCCTAGGAAAGTTTTATGAGCATCTCGTATCCGAATAATACATAACTCCAGTTTGTGATACGACTTTATTTTTTGACAGCAATTCTTTCACTGTAACAAATTTATACCCTTTGGCTTGTAAAAGGTCTATGATTTGTAGCGCAGCATCAACCGACTCTGTCACAGTGTCATGCATAAGAATAATATCTCCATTTTTTACTTGCTTCATCACGGCTGCGATGTCTTTATTCACATTTCTTAGCTTCCAGTCCCATGGATCTACAGACCACTTGACGAGAGGAACTGTAAATAATTCTTTCTGCTCCTGATCTATTTTTCCAAATGGCGGCCGCACCCAGTAGTCATCATCTCCGAGTACCTTGCGAAGCTCGTCATCAGTCTCTGTAATTTCTTCCAAGACTGCCGATGATGACATGCCTTGAAGCTTCGAATGGTCCCAAGTATGATTACCAACTTGATGCCCTTCCGCCTTCATACGTAATATCAAATCAGCATTGGAGGCGATCTGCTTCCCTACCAAGAAAAAAGTCGCCTTGGCTCCTCGATCACGAAGCCCGTCCAAAAGCCGAGTCGTTGTATCCTCTCTCGGTCCATCATCAAAGGTCAACGCGACGTACTTTTCAGTTACAGGAATCTCAACTTGAGCGTCAGTAAGAGCGGCCGTCTCAGGAGCCAGCACTCCACCTAAAAATATTGCAGCCACCAGCAAAAATATAATTCGTTGAAACCTCAATGCTTCTCATCCTCTTTTCGTCAAAGTAGTATGAGCATATTCTAGATTGCTACTCTGGACATTTTTTATAATGACTAAGCGGCAAAAAATTCCCCGGAGCTTACCAAGTTGGCAGGCCCCGGGGTATGCTTTCATATTAAATTACTTCGCAATCAGTTTCCAGAGCTGGTTCAGGAAGATCACCATCTGTTCTCTGGTACAGTACGCCTTGTATCGCTTGGTTCCATCGGAATAGCCGGTCAGAATTCCTTTTTCTTCCGCCCACGCTCTCGACGACGCTGGTATGGTCCGCGGCCGTGCCGCCACGTTGATATAGGCACCTTGAAAACAGGACAAGAAGGACGCTACTTATTCATTCACCCGCGGCATACATTAGTACCGGGGGTGTCTCGCAATGTTTGACAAATTAGCAAATACAAGTTTTACTATTCACGATGGAGAAACAGGCAATTATATCGGAAAAAGTCATTTTGTCTTGCCACCAGATGCTGAAATGGCAATTTTGAATTTAATTAACTACGGCAAAGTGCCTGAGGTCATAATGCTAACTAATGTAACACTGTCGAATCCAGTTGCGGGTTATACTCAGCCGAGTGTTTCCGATGTGAAAAAGCGCGACTCAATACTAACCGCAATAGGCAGGGACAAAGATTCCAGAATGTGGATTCCAATCAAAATACGATTAAAGTTTGATATGATGGCCAGAGGAAATCTTTCAAAAAACGGATATTTCTATGACAGCATGGAATTAAGCAACTTAGAATTGATTGATATAAAGTATGAACGGGCCTAAAAATAAATTCCCCGAAGCCTACCGTCTGGTAAGCTTCGGGGAATCTCATTTATTATACTGCCGTTTCCATCCCGACGGCCTGCAGCTTTCTGTCGAACCCGCCGCCCCGGTAGATGAACACCAGCGTCCGCACCTGCTCATGCGTCAGGTTGATGATGTCGCCGTTGCCGGTCGCGTCGGAGCCGTCGCCCTGGATAATGCCCGCCGTCATGAGCTTGTCAATGATGGGCCGGAACTTCTCGGGCATGTCGGGCCAGTTTCTTGTAAGTAACCACTTCGTCTTCCTCGCTTTCTTCTGGTTCATAGGCGGGCCGCAGAGCCCCCTTGATTACATTGTAATTGCGTGGCCTCCGCTGCACCTGCCCGCCGTTTGCATCATTGCCTGATCCGGTATTGCCCTCAATGGCAATCACGCCGGACGCCGTGACGCTCTCGGCAATGCCGGTGTGATCCGTTAAAAACATATTGGTATTTACTGAAATGTTCAAAAATGTTATTAATTCATTTGAGTTTAATAGTTTTATAAATAGTAATGAATTTAAAGTAAAGTATATTACTTTGATTTTGAAAATGATGATTTTTGGATTGAAGTTTATAAGAATTCCGGCTATTGTTTTGGAGGGATATCATAGAAGTGCAGAGGACAAACACCCAAAAAGTGATAGAATCAAAGGAGGAATAAGGTGGTGTTTGCAATGCGCAAATATGACAAGGAGTTCAAAGAAGAAGCGGTCAAGCTGTCCGATGAAATCGGCGTGAAGCAGGCGGCGGCACAGCTGGGCATTCCGTACTACTCTCTGGCGGAGTGGCGGCAGAAGCGAAAGGCCTTCGGAGATCACGCCTTCGTCGGAAGCGGAATTCGCCGCGACGCACCGCTTTCCGAGAACGAACGTCGACTAATAAAGGAAATCGCGGAGCTGCGAAAAGCAAATGAGATTCTTAAAGATGCGCTGGGTTTTTTCGCCAAAGACCGGAAACGGTAGAGCCGGAGCGGCTGTATGAGTACATCACGCTGCGCCGTGAGCGGTTCTGCATTCATACCATGTGTCGGGTTGTGAAAGTCAGTGAATCCGGGTACTACCGCTCTTTGCAGTCGGCTGGCAAGCCAAAACCATGGCAGTTGCTTCTGGTCAAAATACGAGAGATTTATACACAAAACCCGGACAATGACAATTATGGTGTTGGCCGAATCCTTCTGGCGCTTACACAGCGCGGTATTGCGGTAAGCCGCAGCAGCGTACGGCGGGCCATGAAGCGTGAAGGCCTGCCATCGCGCTCCTCGGCACCCCTGCGCAGAAGGCGGAGAACCTGATTCACCGGGATTTTACCGCAGACGCCCCCAACCGGAAGTGGCTGACAGATATCACGCAGATCCAGTGTCAGGACGGCAAGCTGTATTTGGCAGCAGTTCTGGACTGTTATAACAGAGAGATCGTCGGTCTTGCCATGGATGTGACAACATGAAGAAGGAGCTGTGTATCCGGGCGTTTCCGTCTGCCTGCCAGGCGCAGGGAGCCTATGGAATGACCCTGCACAGCGACCGCGGCAGCCAATTTACCAGCTCCTCATTTCAAAAGGTGCTGGCGCAATACGGCGCGGTTCAAAGTATGAGCGGTACGGGACACTGCTACGACAACGCCAGGATGGAGAGCTTTTTTGCTACGCTGAAGAAGGAAAAACTCTATCGAATCCGGACGGAGCGGATTCCCATGGCACAGGTTAAGAGCATCGTGTTCCGGTACATCATGACTTACTATAACCGCCGGCGAATCTACACCGCTAACCCCGGCGGCCTGCCGCCGGCCACATATCGTCAGGCCGCCAGAGGCCTGGCCGCATAAGCCCCAGATTTTGGGTGTTCACATTCTGCACGGTTCTTGACTGCTCCATTGCTATGATTTGCTGGTAAAGAAAATCCCTAGAGCTATTACAACTCTAGGGAAAATGCGGGTTACTAGGCGGGGATTCGAACCCCGGGCCCACTGCTTAAAAGGCAGTGGTTTTTAAGTATATTACTATTTGGTGTCCAAATTGGACTGTTAAGCATCAGGTTTTTACGCACTGATGGTGCAAAAATTCAAGTGAAATGGCTTTTTTATATTTAAAAAGAGCTTGCTGATGAAGTCGGATACTGGTATAATAAAGCACTTTTAACGAAGGATGATAGGAATGGGGAGAATCTATGTGAAGAGAAAATAACATACAAATTGGTACAACGGTGTTTTATGGAATCCGGTACCTCTAAGAGACAAGGTGACCAGACCAGGGAAAAGTTCAGTGTAGAGAATTTATGCAAATATGTTCGCATCGTCCTCGAACAACCTACCTTGCGTAAGTACGCAGCCATTCTATAACAATTGGTTTTTAATGACCTGCTGTACAATGACGATGAAAGCAGCGCAACCACATATCTTGAAGGCTTGTGACACCGGCTTCAATCTACTCTTTATACTGTCCGTGTTTGCGGATAGTCTGGTTCTCTCTCTTTAAAATCCAGTAAACGGAGTTATGCCGTGATACAACAATTTAGGACCGTATTGGTAAGAAACAGAAAATCCGTTCCGGGGCGACTGGTTTATGTTAAAGCGGCGGCGGAGATAAGAATTCGAAGCTGAAGTGAAAGGAAAAAAGAATATGAAAAAGTGGTTTGAAAATTTGAAAATATCTAAGAAGCTAATGGTGGGGTTTCTTTTGGTGTCAATGTTAGGTATCGTAGTCGGGATAACCGGTATTTTTAACATGATCAGCATGAACAATAGCCGCGAGGAAACATATAATCAATGCACTCTGGGTATTGTTTACTCTACCGGCGCGGAGAATGCTTTTAACAATGTCAGAAGTGCGATCAGGAATCTATACATATACTATGATACTGATAAGGAAAAATACTCCGAGGAAATTACAGCTGGCATGGAATCCGTTCAGACGCAGCTGGATAGCTATAGCAAGACACTATCAGACAGCCAGGATCAGGAGAATTATGATAAGGCAAAAACAGCTTACGAGACCTATAAAAATACAATCGATGAAATTCAGCAAGCCGCCGAGGCAGGAGCGACAAAAGAAAATATTCTAACCTTGATTAATGATGCGGCAACAAAGGCTCAGGAAGCATTAGATGCATTCGAAGATGTGGCAGGATATAATGCTACTCGTGCTCAGGAAAACATAGCGGCCAGTCAGGTGTCGGCAACAATAGCCATGATTATCATGATACTCGTGGTTGTCATATCTTTTATCATTGCGCTGCTTCTGAGCTTTTACATATCTGGTGTTATTAGCAAACCCATGCAAAAATTTGCGGCGTTTGCCGAGTTGCTGGCGGTCGGCGATATTGATTCAAGTAAAGTCTTGAACAAAGACGACTTGCAGCTTAAATACAGAAAAGACGAAATCGGGACTCTTGCCCTATCTTTCAATAGAGTGATGGAGAGTACAGCCGAGCAAGCTCGGAAGACTGCGGCAATTGCGGAAGGCGATCTTACAACAAGTATTACGATTCGGTCTGAGTATGACGTGATGGGCAAGGCGCTTGCTGAACTTGTTGAGAAATTCCATATACTCGCGTTGTCGATTGTTTCGTCCGCGAATGAGATTGACGCCGGTTCAAGGCAAGTGGCGGATTCCAGCACCTCTTTGTCACAAGGAGCGACAGAGCAGGCCAGTTCTGTCGAGGAACTGTCGGCGTCCATAGAGGAAATCACGTCACAGACAACGCTGAATGCCCAAAACGCGCAGAAAACAAATGAGCTTGCGGAAAATATGCAGAAGCATGCGGAGACCGGCAACGTGAAAATGGGAGAAATGCTCAAGGCCATGGATGAAATCAACGCATCCTCCGAGAGTATTGGCAAAATCATAAAGGTAATTGATGATATCGCTTTCCAGACAAATATTCTCGCGCTCAATGCGGCGGTGGAGGCAGCGAGAGCTGGTAGCGCCGGAAAGGGCTTTGCGGTTGTTGCGGAGGAAGTGCGGAACCTCGCCGGAAAGTCTGCCCAGGCAGCAAAGGAAACAACCGAACTGATTGAAGTCTCGTCCCAAAAGGTCAATGCCGGAACTGGAATTGCCAACAATACAGCCGAGGCGCTCAAAAAAATCACGGAGGGGATTTCACAGTCAGCTGAGCTTGTCGGGGCGATCGCCACTGCTTCAAATGAGCAGGCGGCAGCGCTGGAACAGATCAATCAGGGTATCACGCAGGTTTCGCAGGTTGTTCAAAGCAACGCGGCGGCAGCCGAGGAATGCGCCGCGGCCAGCGAGGAGCTTTCCGCACAGGCTGACGAGTTGAAAAAAGGTGCCAGCGTATTCAAGCTAAACGACAAGCACTCCTCTCATAATGAAGCGACCCTTGGATCCAATTTTATACCATCTGGAAAACATGAAATTGATTTATCCTCCAGCGCATTTAAAAAGTATTGACTTTTGGAGAGAGATAGTCGGAGTGGTGAGCGGGGGGACCCGCCGCGGCGGGGTGGGGGCGACGAGGTGACTTTCTCCGTGAGCCGGCCCGGCAGTTGTGCGAAGATATAGGTGTTAGCAAAGAAATAATTCCTACAGAAAGTAAAAAAAGCAATAGGTTAAAACGGCACTATGACTTGCAAACGAGGTCACAGCGCCGTTTTAATTACGGTACGGTTTATTTTGTAACAGCTCAGCGGTTTAGTTTCCAGCGTCGCGCAGAGGATTTCAGTCTACTCGGCCACCCTACTACTTATCATTTTTTCGCATGGTTGCACCATTGACTTGCTGAATTTCTTGTACTGTAATGACCGCTTCCTTGCCGCTGGTAAAAATCGTCTTTTTCACATTGCCAATGTTTTTCCGCTTAACCGCCGTGATAAGAGCGGTGCGCTCCGCGCCATGAATCCCCTCTGCCGGAAAAAGTGTCAGGGCGTGTCCTTTTTGAACGCAGCATTTCAGCAGCGGCCATAGCACTGTCTTTGGATAGAAAGATCGCTGTTACAGAGCAGTAGCCCAAAGCCATTTTTTCCTTTAAAACGGAGCCAAGGACCTGCCCGGCTGCAAAGGCCAGCACGAGAACGAGTATTTTCAACGGATGTTCGGAAAAGCCTGCGATTGCGGAGGCTGTGATACACAGCCAGAAGGTGTATTCAAACAAGGCTACAATGGCGCCCGGAACGCGCTGGCCCTTGACGATCAGCTGGGAACGCAGCGACGCCAGTGAGACTTCTACAAGCTTCCCAAAAAATATGAAGCAGTATACGAACGGAGATCTTCCGGAAAGAAATTGCGTGATTGCTATCATTACTTTTCCTCGAATTTATCTTCTTCGAGTTTTATGAGCGGACGCAGGTGGTTTATCTTGCAGAAATACCGATAAAAGTCTACAGATGTATTCTCCTGCTCGGAAGGATTCAACAGCTCTATCATATCGGCCAGCATCTGATTGATCACATCATCAGAGCAGTATTTGAATGCCGTGTTCCCCCAGCGGGGAGGGGTATTCTGACCGAAGTATTTCCAAAAGAGCACGTAGCTTCCCTCTGGGAGAGAAATTCGGTGTTGCGGGTGCCCTTCAATGATACCGTCATGAACATCTTCTCCAAAGAAGTCTTCACTGACCATAAAAGCGCCGATGATGCTACGCTCTTGCTCGTCCTGCCCGTTCAGACGTGTAGTAAGTAGGCATACGGAATTCGGCTTCATGCGATCTGCAACCCTGGGCTGTCCCTTGGAATATCCGCTCAAATATGTTCCTGTAGAGACTTGACATGTCCTGATAGTTTGGTCGATTTGATCCGGCGCGACATGAAACACGGCGTGAGAATTTGCAGTAACCTTGAAGTTCAATAATTTTCGCTTTCGATCTTCTTCCGCCTGCTCGGACTGCCTTGCTTCCTGTATTGCGATGTCCCGATCTTTGATCTGCTTCTCAATATACCGTTGAGTTTTCTGATCCCTTAGAATCAGAAAGTCATGAAACGCATCGGGATAGATAAATTTCTTTTCATTGTCCTGAAAGCATATTGTCACAATGCCTTCTGTCAAATCCGTTACGATACCGGAGCCAAAGATTTTGTGTTTGATCGGTTGTCCTATGAGGTTCATTTTTTCTCCCTTCCTTTTCATATAAAAGAGTCCCCGCCCTTTAAGGGCGAGGACAGCTTGTTTTGAAAATTGAAAACTATTCCCCCGCTTCCGTATTTTCTTCCGATGGTCTTTCGCCAGCGCGTTTCTTGTCTCTGATACGCAATACGATACTGCCTGGATCGACCTGTAATTCAATTTTGTCGCTTTGGAACTCGGGGATATCACCAATCGTGAGCGTCGTGCCGATCGGAATGCCGGCCAGATCGATCGTGACGGTATCCAGCAAATATTCCGGCTTCGCCGCATGCGGGACCTTCAGCTGTATTTGTTCCAAAACGCCCTGAACCTTGTCCTTGTTGAACAGCATAATGTCCGCCACGCTGTTGACCTTCTTCCCGGCGTCTAAGACATGAAAGCAGATATGAACAATGGAGTCATTCAAACTGTTGTATTCCAAATCCTTGATGAGCGTGTGATAGATCTTCCCATCCACCTGAATATCGACCTTGCTCCCGTCCCGCTTGGTGCGTTTGAGCTGCCTTGCTGTGTTCTGATCAATTTGAATTAAGAGAGATTCCTTCAGGCCTACGCCGCCGATCACGCAGGGGATGATACCGGCGCGTCTGAGCTGCTTTGCCTTTGCTGCTGGATTCCGCATTTCTGCCTTGATGGTGTCCATTGTAATTCCTCCTGAACATTTATTTGTGGCGTCTTGTAAAAAAAGAAGGGCTTTTCATAGTGCGCCCTGCAGCGCAATACCAAAAGCCCTTCTTAAAAGACGGTTCTTTATTATTAAATTGTATATAGTCTACCATGTTAGCGCTGCATTGTCAACCTTATGAAACCTAACGGCGGCCCTTGAAAAAGCAGGGACGGCATAGCCGCCCCCACTCTCCGGTTATTCAAGTTAACGATATATCATATGATAAAGCGTCCCTTGCTACGCAGTAAAATCTTGTTCCGTCTGGAACAGATGAAAAGTTATCTGGCGGCGGCATGGTGGGCTATGAGCTTGCCCTGTGGCTGACAAAGTGGAGGGATATCATAGAAGTGTAGAGTGCAAACACCCCAAAAGTGATAGAATCAAAGAAAGAATACGGTGGTGTTTGCAATGCGAAAATATGACAAGGAGTTCAAAGAAGAAGCGGTCAAGCTGTCCGATGAAATCGGCGTGAAGCAGGCGGCGGCACAACTGGGCATTCCGTACTACTCTCCGGCAAAAGCGAAAGGCATTTGGAGACCACGCCTTCGTCGGCAGCGGCATTCGCCGCGACGCGCCGCTTTCCGAGAACGAGCGCCGGCTGATAAAGGAAATCGCGGAACTGCGGAAAGCCAATGAAATTCTCAAGGATGCGCTGGCTTTTTTCGCCAAAGGCCGGAAACGGTAAAGCCGGAGCGGTTCTGCGTTCATGCCATGTGCCGGGTTGTGAAAGTCAGTGAATCCGGGTACTACCGCTCTTTGCAGTCGGCTGGCAAGCCAAAACCGTGGCAGGAGATTTATAATGGAAATCCGGACAATGACAATTATGGCGTTGGCCGAATTCTCCTGGCGCTTACACAGCGCGGTATTGCGGTAAGCCGCAGCAACGTACGGCGGGCCATGAAGCGTGGAGGTCTGCTCCATCGCTCTCCCCGTCACCCCGGGAATCTGACAAGAGCAGACTTGGCTGCGCAGAAGGCGGAGAACCTGATTCACCGGGATTTTACCGCAGACGCACCCAACCGGAAGTGGCTGACAGATATCACGCAGATCCAGTGTCAGGACGGCAAGCTGTACCTGGCGGCAGTTCTGGACTGTTATAACGGAGAGATCGTCGGTCTTGCTATGGACGGGAGTACGGACTTCGTAAGGCCATAGGAGGAATGGTTCATTTCAAGCGGCTTCAATATGTTTTCGGTAATGTACCGGCCGAGCGGTTCTTCGGAAGCGATTTCAACCAGATAACCCGCCAAAGCGATACCGTAGCCGTTATATTGGCAGAAGGTTCCCGGCTCCCGGATAACGGGCGGCAGGTTTTCCTTCAAATTGCTTTCAAGTGCTTCCATTCAATCGGAAAGAACATCTCCCGAACGCAGGACAAGCAGCGGAATTCGAAAATCAAGCCCCGAAGTATGGGGCAGCAGAGTTCTTAAAGTAACAGGAGTGGAAAACGGAGTATTCACTTTAAAAGTCATCAGATAGCTGTTTACATCCTTGTCCAACGAAAGCTTACTCTTTTCTACCATCTGCATGACGGCTGTGGCGGTAAACACTTTTGATACAGATGCGATCTGAAACAATGTACTCTTAGCGTCTACGGGTATTTGCTTTCAAGATCTGCATAGCTATATCCTTTTTCAAAAAGGATTTTCTCATCTTTTACAACAAATACTGCCGCTCCGGCCACATGGTCATCGGGAAACGCATTGTTAAAATATTCGTCCGTCATTTTTTCGAGGCTTTGAACGGCGGTAATGGTTTCCGCTGCGTGTGCCGGAGCGGTTATGGTGAAAAGCAAAACAGAGAATACCGCAGCACAGATAGTTTTCTTAAATATTCGCAATATCAGTTCTCCTTCCGGCCTCTGCATAAAAAAGCTGCAGGCCCACTTTAAGAGTAGACCTGCAACCTTAATTCACTGCCCTATGAATCTTAATTTATCCTTAATTTCGTTTGGCAAACTCAATGGTGATGCATGTACCGGAGCCGGGTTCGCTTTCCACCAAAATACTCCCTCCGTGCAGCTCGATAATCTGTTTGGCAATTTCCATTCCCAAACCACAGCCCTCCGGATTCGCGGCCGTATTTTCCCCCCGGTAATACCGGACAAACAAATTGTCCAGTTCTTCCTTTTTCATTCCGCAGCCATGATCCTGTATGCTGATTTTAATGCGGTCACTCGCCGTGATGGAAACAGAAATCTCCGCATCCCTATTGTTATGCACCAGAGCGTTGGTGATCAAATTGCTAAGCGCCCGCTTTAGAAGCACCGCGTCAAACGTAAGCTCAACCGTATCGTCCATGCTGCAAAAGGAGATGTTTCTGTGCTCGTATTCCGGGTTGTTGAGCAAATCAATCACCAGTTCTTTTGTGAATCGTACAATGTTCTGTTTGCTCTTATGGAGCGGGAGCATTTCATTCTTCAGTTGATAGGTAAGCTTTAAATCGTTGATAAGCGTCTCGGCATAAGCGGTATTCTTCAATATAATGTCGCCGTATTTTTTGATGGTGTCAGCCCCCGGATGGGAATTAGTATCGGAAATGAGCTCCGCATACCCCCTGATGGGAGACAGCGGAGTTTTCAGGTCGTGGGTGATATTGGCGATCCACTCCTCGCGCAGCTTTTCATCCCTGGCTCTTGCCTCATCATTCGATCTTATCTCCGTGCTCATGGCATTCAGTTCCTCGTAAATATCACCAAACGAGCCGTTGGTCGAAACAGGTATATAGGTGCGTGAAACAATTTCCCTGATTGATTTTCGGATATGTTTTGTTTGCTTCGCGACTAAGAAACTGTATATAAAGCTTGATAGGATTAAAAGAAACAGCGTAACCCCAAACATAACGAGCACAACGGGTTTGAAGGATGCAAATCTGTCCCCGCTCACATACATGGTAACTTTGGAAATCTGCACGGGAAAACCGATCATATATGTCCATTCATTATCGCCCGAATAAAGGTTCCCCAAAAACACGGTATCTTTTCCGTTCCCGTTCTGATAGATGTTCAGTATAGCCAAAGGAGAGTAATGCGACGGAACACCCTGAGGCTTATCATAGCTTTGAATCTCGTTTCCGTTAGCATCAATGATTTGAAGCCACAGGTTGTTTTCCTGCAACAGTTTCAGACCTGATTGCTTAATCTGGGGCACATCGCCAGTAAAAATAACATACTCGGGAAAATCCTTTGTAAAATCAACCGGCCATTTGCTGAATTCAATATGACCATCGGGTTTTTGTATGGTTATATTATAAACGACCATGCCAAACCCTGTCGCTAGCGTCCCAATGAGCAAAACAAAGAAGATAACGTAAATATGGAATGCCGACTTATATCCTGACTGTTTCATTTAGCTATCCCTTTTCACAAGTCTGTATCCAAGCCCCTTTACTGTTTGAAGCAGTTTGGGATTTGCCGGATCATCCTCTATCTTTTCTCGGATATGACGAATATGAACCATAACGGTATTGTCGCAGCCGACGCTGTCCTCTCCCCAGACCTGCTCGTATAGGTGTTCCTTGTTGATGATCTTGTTTGGATTTTCGGCAAGGTAGCGAAGCAACCCGAATTCTCTTGCGGTAAGTTCTAGCTCCCTGCCGCTTTTATATACACAGCAACCATCGGTGTCCATCTTCAAATCGCCAAAGAGCATTTGCTGCTTTTCTTTACTTTTCTCTGAGCAATCATATTGTTTTCTACGAAGCTGGGCCTTTATCCGGAACACAATCTCCCTCGGGCTGAAAGGCTTTGTTACATAATCATCGCCGCCGCTGCTTAAGCCCAATATTTTGTCTATATCATCGTTTTTGGAGGACAGAAACATAATCGGGCAAAATGAAAATTCCCGGATTTTTTTACATACTTCTATTCCGTCAATATCGGGAAGCATGATATCAAGGATTATTGCGTCAGGCAGCAATTCGCGGGACATTTTTATAGCATCCAAGCCGGTATATGCTTTTAAGACTTTGCGAAAGCCGTCTTTGTCCAACACATCTTCTATTAGATCTGTAATGTCCTTTTCATCATCTACGACAAGAATTTTTTTATCTAAAAGGTTCACCCAATCAGTGCTCTCCATTTTTTCACCTCTATGGTAAAAATCCAGCGAATAAGCTGTTTTATAATGATTATATCATCAGCATGTTTATTTATCAATTATACGCCGATGGGCACACTAGACCAGACCAGTTAAGCAAAGTCAAGCACAATTTGTCAAATCTCACCGGCAGACTTTGTCCGCTGGCATATAACAGTCGCAACGCTTCTGCCGAAGTTTGCCATGACAACAAAGCCCGTTACTCCAGTGGGCTTTGCTCCGTATTATGTATATCAAGCTGCGGACCGCGCAGAGAATCGGCGTCAACACAGAGCGAGATTTAATCCTTTCTTATTGCGATTTCCGTGTCTTCTCCGCTCCCAGCTGAGCTACGCCCCCATATTTTTCTATTTTTGCTGATGCGAACCGAGTGGCTGCCAAGTGAGATACACAACTGTTGCTGAAACCGTCCCGCGTGCTCTACCAAGCGGTTAAAGTAGTGCCACCAAATGCTTTAACATTTCCTCCTTTATGATTTCAGGGCTGTGCGCAGGCCTCTTAATTCCCTAATGCTGAACGAGTCCACGTCTTTCAACCGCCGGGTTAATGTAGGCTGGCTGATTCCATGGGGCGCAGCCTGTGTGTAGGAGCCATACAGCGCATAGCTCTCGGCCTTAATGCGATTTGCTAAATCCTTTTGCGTGTCCGAGTGTGATGACAGCTTTGTGTGTGGCATAATGAGCCTCCTTTCTTGATTGCTTGTCCCTTGCAATGCCTAGATGTGGAGGGATATCATAGAAGTGCAGAGGGCAAACACCCCAAAAGTGATAGAATCAAAGGAAGAATAAGGTGGTGTTTTCAATGCGCAAACATGATAAGGAGTTCAAAGAAGAAGCGGTCAAGCTGTCCGATGAAATCGGCGTGAAGCAGGCGGCGGCACAGCTGGGCATTCCGTACTACTCTCTGGTGGAGTGGCGGCAAAAGCGAAAGGCCTTCGGAGGCCACGCTTTCGTCGGCAGCGGCATTCGCCGCGACGCGCCGCTTTCCGAGAACGAACGCCGGCTGATAAAGGAAACCGCCGAGCTGCGGAAAGCCAATGAGATTCTCAAGGATGCGCTGGGTTTTTTCGCCAAAGACCGGAAACGGTAAAGCCGGAGCGGTTGTATGAGTACATCACGCTGCGCCGTGAGCGGTTCTGCATTCATGGTGATGACCTGAACCCGAAAAACTTCGTCAATAGGAATGTTAGTCACGATATGCTACAATAGAAAAAATGGAGTGATTGACATGAAGGTAAGGTTTACAGAAGAACAGCTCATCAAGATTCTCAAGGAGCACGAGGGTGGCAAGAAGGCAGTGGATATTGTCCGTGAGTACAATATCACAGAACAGACTTTTTACCGTTGGAAAAGCAAATATGGCGGCATGGACGTTAGTGAAGCCAAGCGTCTGAAACAGCTTGAAGAAGAAAACCGTCGGCTGAAAGAAATGGTCGCCGACTTGTCTTTGGATAATAAGATATTAAAGGACGTGCTTTCAAAAAACGTCTGAAGCCTGCCGTAAAACGCAAAATAGCAGCCGAAGTACAGGAATGCTATGAAATCAGCGAGCGCCGCGCGTGCAGGCTAATGGGGATCAGCCAGAACAGCAAACGATACAAGCCGACCGATAAAAGCGGGGATACTTTGGTAACAGAACGGCTGAAGGCACTTTCGGTGCGCTGGAAACGATTTGGTTATCGCCGGTTACATGTCATGCTTCTGCGCGAAGGCTTTGAGATTAACCACAAAAAAACATACAGGCTTTACAAGGATGCAGGATTAACCCTTCAGAAGCGAAGCAAAAAGAAGAAATATGAAAAGCGCGGCATGCCGGAACGCACCGCAAAAGAAATGAATGCTCGCTGGTCGATGGATTTTGTCAGCGACAGAACCAGATATGGCTCAAACATTCGCGTTCTGACCGTAATTGATGAAGTGACGCGGGAATGTCTGGCTCTTGAAGTGGATAGCTCTCTCTCCGGGCGGAGGGTATCGGCTGTTCTAAACCGGATCGCCTTGTTCCGGGGGCTGCCGAAAGAAATTCTGACCGATAACGGCTCTGAATTTACCAGTAATGTAATGAATGCCTGGGCGTACGATCACAAAGTGGAACACATTTTTACAGATCCGGGCAAGCCCATGCAAAACGGCTACATAGAAAGCTTCAACGGGAAACTCCGCGCGGAATGCCTAAACCAACATTGGTTTCAAAGCTTGTCTGAGGCAAGGGAGATAATTGAAAACTGGCGGTTGGAATATAACAGGATCAGGCCGCATTCCTCTCTCGACAACCTGACGCCGGAAGAATATGCCTTGAAACTTTCAAGTTGTTACTAACATTCCCTCTGCGCGAAATCAGGGGGCAGGTCAGTGATATTATAGTAACATAAGCAGAGATAAAGCGACATATTATGTTATTAAATGAACAAAAGGAACAAAATAACAACATCTGGGGGTGCGTTATGGACAGGAGTAACACAATAGGCGGTAGAATTGAGCAACTCCGTAAAGATAAAGGTTTAACCCAGGCAGAGCTTGCAAAGGCAATGTATGTAAGACGTGAAACGGTTGTCCAGTGGGAAAATGGAGATCGCGATTTGAAAACACAAGCTACTATCAGCTTGGCTGATTTCTTTGGCGTGACCTGCGATGAAATACTAAGAGGAATAAAAGCTGAAAACGTTGATATAAACAAAAAGACCGGGCTAACGGCAAATGCTATTGATAAAATTTTTCGAATTCGTCAACATCCTAGCGAATTAAAAGCATTGAACGCAGTGCTTGAAACAGACGAGTTTGGAAACTTTATTAGAGGAATAGTATCTTGCATGGAATATGGAAAAAATTAGTCCTTATTTGAGCAAGCCCTTATTCGATTGGGAGATAAAATTGACGGGAACATGAGACTGCTTGTTGAACATGAGAAGACCAAAGAGTTTAATGCTGCGATGACTGAAGCGCAGTGGCCTATTACAATATTGGCAAAAAAGCTGTTGGACGAAGCGGCGGCAAAAAACGAAAAAGGGGGCGTTCTAAATGGCGAGGAAGCGTAGTGTAAACGGATCCGGCTGCATCCGGGAGCGAACTGTGATGCGGAACGGAAAAACCCATCATTGGTGGGAGGCACAGTACTGCTCTGGCGTGAACCCAGGAACCGGCAAACTGATCCGCAAGACAATCACCGGCGCAACTTCTTTCGACGTTGCGCAAAAACTCCGGGTGGTCACGGTTTCGGTTGATGATAACAGCTACGTTGAGCCGAATAAAATGCCGCTCAAAAAATGGTGTGATATCTGGTTAGACGATTATACGAGTGACTTAAAATATTTGACAAAAAAACTTATAAAGCTCAGATTGAAAATCATATCAAGCCCGGCATTGGTACAACGGCCCTAGGTGAGTTGACAAAACACGCTGTGCAGACGTTCATAAACAATCTGACAAGAAAAGACGGTCTCGCACCAAAAACCGTAAAGAACATTCACGGCGTTCTGAGCGCGATTCTGGATACGGCGGTGGAAATTGAGTATATCCGCTCCAATCCATGCAATAAGGCAAAACTTCCTCGTGCCCCTAAAAGCCAGGTCAAACCCTTAACGGATGAGCAGGTCAAAGAATTTTTGAAAATAGTCGATGGCGACGAGTATTATGCGCCGCTGTTCAAGGTAATACTGTTCTGCGGTCTCCGCGAGAGCGAGGCCATTGGATTGATATGGGACTGCGTGGATTTCCAATCTGGGACGATCACCATTTGTAAGCAGCTTCAAAAGCGCTCGAAAAAAGGCGGCGGCTTTGTCTTTGACAGCACCAAAAATGACAAGACAAGGATAATCAAACCGGCACCGTTCGTTATGGAGGTACTTCACCAGCAGAGCATTCAGCAGCTATCAGCCAGGATGAAAACTTTGGATCAATGGCAGGGATGGACTACAGAAAAAGAACGCAAAACGTCTGTTGTGTTTACGAATGAATATGGCCTGCACTTGAACCCCGGAACGGTCTATAGCCATTTCAGGACGTTGGCCGTTCAGCTAGGCGCCGACAGCGCCTGCGTGCACGACCTGAGGCACACATACGCCACTCTGAGCCTTCAGAATGGAGACGACGTAAAAACCGTTCAGCAAAACCTGGGCCATGCAACGGCGGCATTCACACTGGACCGGTACGGTCATGTCTCCGAGAGGATGAAAGAGGATAGTACCAACCGAATGGAGACATATATTAACCAGATCAGTTCTAAACAGGCATAGGCGCAAAAAAATAAGAACCTGCTCAAACCTGAGTAAGTTCCAACAAGAATTAAGAGGGGGGCGCGTAACGCGCCCCCCTCTTAATGTATAAGGCTAAAAGCTATAAATACTGCTATTTTCGTAGAGGAACATGGATAGGTGAGGAAGAGCATACGGCCTCGGCGGTGTTCTGGGCCTAATCTGACTTGCAAACCACCCCCACCGTCAGCATGTCATTTTTTATTGCCTTTTTCCGGTTGTAACTGTACCGGTTATTCTGTCTCGAAAGCCGATTGTGGTAAAAACTGTGGTGATTGATCTGTTATGAATATGAAAAAAGCCCTGTATCGATTGCGATACAGCACTTTCCTTTTGGCAGCGGGTGAAGGATTCGAATCCTCACAGGCGGAGTCAGAGTCCGGCGTGCTAAAAGCTTGAAACAGTTGCGTTGCAATTGACGTGAAAGAGATAAAAAACTTATTGCAACATATCTTGGAACATTGGCTGAAGTCATGCCGTCAAGCGAAAAGCAAATCTGCATATATTCTTCCCTTGGCGCGTCCGAGTCGTTCAATGAATGCTTCTCCTCCAAACATTATTGTATATTCACTGCCAGCTGTACACATGATGGTGAACCTGACAGGCTTGGAAAAATGGTGTCCACAAAAGACCATACGGCTCCTATCAAATATGGTTGGCCACCTCAAAAGTTGTCCAATGCTTCGACCAGAACAACTTGCTTCCCCAGATCCTTTGGAGAAGTCAAGAACCGTGCAGAATGTGAACACCCAAAATCTGCGGCTTATGCGGCCAGGCCTCTGGCGGCCTGACGATATGTGGCCGGCGGCAGGCCGCCGGGGTTGGCAGTGTAGATTCGCCGGCGGTTATAGTAGGTCATGATGTACCGGAACACGATGCTCTTAACCTGTGCCATGGGCATCTGCTCCGTCCGGATTCGATAAAGTTTTTCTTTTTTCAGCGTAGCAAAAAAGCTCTCCATCCTGGCGTTGTCGTAGCAGTGTTCCGTACCGCTCATGCTTTGAACCGCACCGTATTGCGCCAGCACCTTCCGAAATGAGGAACTGGTAAATTGGCTGCTGCGGTCGCTGTGCAGGGTCATTCCATAGGCTCCCTGCGCCTGGCAGGCAGACCGAAACGCCCGGATACACAGCTCCTTCTTCATGTTGTCATCCATGGCAAGACCGACGATCTCTCTGTTATAACAGTCCAGAACTGCTGCCAAATACAGCTTGCCGTCCTTACATTGGATCTGCGTGATATCTGTCAGCCACTTCCGGTTAGGGGCGTCTGCGGTAAAATCCCGGTGAATCAGGTTCTCCGCCTTCTGCGCAGGGGTGCCGAGGAGCGCGATGGCAGGCCTTCACGTTTCATGGCCCGCCGTACGCTGCTGCGGCTTACCGCAATACCGCGCTGCATAAGCGCCAGGAGAATTCGGCCAACGCCATAATTGTCATTGTCCGGATTTTCATTATAAATCTCTCGTATTTTGACCAGAAGCAGCTGCCATGGTTTTGGCTTGCCAGCCGACTGCAAAGAGCGGTAGTACCCGGATTCACTGACTTTCACAACCCGACACATGGTATGAATGCAGAACCGCTCACGGCGCAGCGTGATGTACTCATACAGCCGCTCCGGCTTTACCGTTTCCGGTCTTTGGCGAAAAAACCCAGCGCATCTTTAAGAATCTCATTTGCTTTTCGCAGCTCCGCGATTTCCTTTATTAGTCGACGTTCGTTCTCGGAAAGCGGTGCGTCGCGGCGAATGCCGCTGCCGACGAAGGCGTGATCTCCGAAGGCCTTTCGCTTTTGCCGCCACTCCGCCAGAGAGTAGTACGGAATGCCCAGCTGTGCCGCCGCCTGCTTCACGCCGATTTCATCGGACAGCTTGACCGCTTCTTCTTTGAACTCCTTATCATATTTGCGCATTGCAAACACCACCTTGTTCTTCCTTTGATTCTATCACCTTTGGGGTGTTTGTCCTCTGCACTTCTATGATATCCCTCCATGGGATGAAATTCTAGGCATCACAATCGCATGTTCCAATGCAAATTAAGATTAAATTAAGGATAGCTGAAAGATAAAATTAGGTTGATGGCTTATCGTTTTAATATAAGTGATCAATCTTTTTGGTTTAAGAAAGCAGGTACATATTTGAAGATCATACTGAAGTACATTGTAAACAATATCAAAGAACGAAAGCTAAGAACAATCGTAATGCTGTTGTCTATTGTCCTGTCATCAACGTTGTTGTTTGTTTCCATGGCGATTGGAGATTCCTATGAAAGCGCCCAACAGAAGATGGCAAAAGGCTCGGCGGGAACAGCTACAGTAGAGGTTTCAGCGAAACAAGATGCAACCGGCAACACAGTCTGGGTTTCGGAAGACGAAATTCCTCAGACTGCATCGATAAAAAATATGGTCGGTTTTATAACTGCACCGGCACTTTATAACAAAGGCAGTTATTATGAGAACATTGACCTGATTGCGGCCAATTTAAATGAGCTGAACTCTATCAATAAGCCCCGGCTGTTGAACGGCGCCACACTTACGGATTTTACCGGATCCAGTATTGTCCTACCCGAAAAATTCACAACCAAATATGGTATTAAACCGGGGGATACCGTCACACTTACCATAGGTGAAACGAAGTACCAATTCAGTCTTGCCGCCATAGCCGCCTATGACACGGTGTTCCTAAGAAGCACGAGGGGCGTTAACGCTCTGCTTCCGAAGGATACCCTATCCTCTATTCTAAACACTTCCGGCGGCAACAGTAAAATACTGATTGTGCCATCTGGCGGAATAAGTACAGAGGAACTGAAATCTGAACTGTCGTCTTCCCTGCTTTCGGAAAAATATAATGTGACAAAGGTCTATAACGAAACGCAGGTCGCGTCGGATGCAAAGCAAAAATCCCTGCCGTTTTATCTGATCAGCTTTTTCTCCCTTACAATGAGCGCTTTTATTATTTTCGGCAGCTACAAGGTCATCACACTTGAGCGTCTTCCGGTCATCGGGACCTTCCGCAGCATCGGTGCTTCCGAAAAGATGACGACCAGAATTCTGTTGTTCGAAAGCCTGATATACGGAATTGCCGGAGGCCTGCTCAGCATTCCGCTGAGCTACGGTATTTTGAAACTGATCCTTAACGGGCTGGGTGAATCACTGTCGATGGGTATCGAAATACCAATGGTGGTTTCACCGCTTAACATTCTGCTCTCCTGCACGGTGGCAGTTTCCGTATCTATGCTGAGTGCCTATCTCCCGATCCGCAGGGCAAGCCGCCTTCCGGTAAAGGACATCGTTTTGGGTACAGTAGAAGAAAAGAATATCTCCAACAAGACAAAACTCATATTTGGAGCTGTCCTTTTTATCCTTTCCGTCATTCTTCCGCGTGTTGTGAATAAAAACTCCGGAAACCTGCTCACGCTTGCGGGAGGGTTTTCATTGCTTGGACTGATCACGGCAACAATTATCATCATTCCGATGCTTATAAACCTTTTCTCTTATGTTCTGGAGCAGGTTTACGGGCTGATATTCGGTAATGAAGGCAGACTTGCCGCCCGGAACATGAAACAGAATAAAAATGCAAGCCAGAATATCACGCTGCTGTTTATCAGCCTGTCGGCAGTTATCGCAATCAGTGTGATTGGAAACTTTGTTTCCTCCTATGTGGGAGATGTTTTTCATGGCGCTGGACTGAACGGTTTCGCGCAGGCAGACATGAGCGAGGAGTTTGTAAATGAGGTTAAAAGCGTTCAAGGAATTGACAATGTTTTGCCTATCTATCAGTTAACCAATGAAATCAGTACGGACGGCTTTGACCTTAATCAAGTGGAAGCTGTGGATAATGTCAGCCTGTATAATTCCATGCTCAATATTCACTATGACAGCGAACAGGTAAAAAATGATGTTGATACTTCCTTCGCAAATGAGAGAAACATCCTTCTGACCAAAGATTGTATGACAAAACACAACCTGACGATTGGCGATACCGTTAGCCTTGCATATCACGGAAAAACATTCAACTACCGGATTATCGGAGCCTTTCAGTCGCGCGCAGACAATTCGGATGCCGTTATCCCGGCTGCCTATGTGAAAAGTGATTTCGGTGTACAGAATTACGGTATGCTGACCTATACCGCCGCCGACCCCGATGCCGTTATGGTGCAAATCCGTAATTTATTTGGAAACAAAACAAACTGGTGCCGTACAATAGAAGAATTTAACCAGGATGCGATGAGTACCGTTAGCTCGTTTTTGGAGCCAATGCGAAAGCTTACGTATTTTATTCTGCTGCTTGCGGCTGTCGGCATTATTAACAATCTGCTCATCAACTATATTCAAAGGAAACGCTCCATCGCCATGTACAAATCGGTCGGAATGAGCAACCGTCAGAATGTAAAAATGACGCTGTTGGAAGGGTTTACATCAGGGCTTATTGGTGCAGTGATCGGAATGTTTGTCTCATACATGGAAATAGGAACAATCTTTATCGTTGCCGGCCCGAAAATTTTGGTTACCCCGGAGCTGGACGCAGGAATATTTATGATGGCCGGTCTTGCGGGAATCATTATTACCCTGCTTGGTTCCGTTGTACCGATTTTGAAAGGCTCTAGAATGAAGCTCGTAGAAGAGATCAAATTCGAATAAGAATAAGGAGAATGCATATGACTAAAATGCCTGTCGCCATAGAAGGCGAAAATATCATAAAAGATTTTAAAATAGGTGACACCGTCACTAGAGTGCTCAAGGGTATCTCACTGCAAATCCCCAAAGGCGAATTTTTATCAATTATGGGGCCGTCCGGTTCGGGAAAAAGTACGCTGCTCTATATTCTAGGCGGTCTTGACAGCCCCACAAACGGAAGTGTGCTGATGGGCGGCAAGGACATCTCCCGGTATAATGACGAGAAAAAAAGCGTTATGCGACGCAGAGACATCGGCTTCATCTTTCAGTTTTATAACCTGATTCCCAATCTGAACGTGGAAGAGAATGTTTTACTTCCCATTCTTCTGGATGGAAAAAACGCAAAAGACTATCGAAAGCAGCTTAATAACATTCTTGAAATCGTTGGACTAACCGATAGAAGAAACCATACACCCAGAGAACTTTCCGGGGGACAGCAACAGCGTGTGGCTATTGCCAGAGCGCTGATTAACAGTCCCGATATCATTTTTGCCGATGAGCCAACCGGTAACCTTGACAGCAAGACCGGCACCGAGATTATGAAGCTTCTAAAGGAAATTAACCGTGAAAGTGATAAAACCATCATTATGGTAACACATTCAGCCGATGCAGCGGCATACGGCAATCGGATTGTAAGTGTAAGGGACGGTATGATATATAATTCTAATTCATAAGACCTTTTCTATCCAAGTAAATTCATATATTGTTACAATTTTCCGCCGAGTCTATCGGGGTCAGTGTTCCCATTATGCGAGACGCCAAAAAGTCTGCGTCCTCTGACCTCTCGGGTTGTGGAGCCGACTCTTTAAGCGGCGTTGACAAAACAGCCGAAATGATTGTCTGAAATTCAAAAAAATTTTATGTTTATTTGAACTTTTTGAAACTTTCTGAAACCATAAGTTTATGATATCAAAATTAGGAAACGGGAATTTTGATTAGAAGCTTAGGGGTTTGAGGAGGTACATAATGAGCAATAGTAAAGTTAAGTTTGGCAATGTCATCAAGTTTGCTGGCGCATATGTGGCCTGCGCCATCGGTTCGGGTTTTGCAACCGGTCAGGAAATCTTGCAGTTTTTCTCAGGCCAGGGCATTATGGGGATACTTGGAACCGTTGTTACAACAATTATTTTCTCATGGGTTGGTGCCATGTTCATGAAGCATGGCTATGAACTCCAGCTCGAGCACCCGGGAGATATCGTCTTATTCTACTTCGGTAAAAAATTAGGGAAAGCTGTTGAAATTTTATTTCAGGTCTTCCTCTATGGCGTCTATGTCATTATGATTGCGGGAGCAGGCACCACTCTTTCAGAGTACTTTGGCCTGAACCCGATGATTGGCCGCATCGGAATGGCAGCGATTGCATTTTTCACCGTTATTCTTGGCCTGACCAAAGTAACGGATATTCTTGGAAGCTTAGGCACCGTAATCATTGTTTTCTCCGTTGGAATCGGGCTATACGGCTTCCTGTCCAACATTGATGGAATTTCGGCAGCTGCCGGGCTCGTGCCTACCCTCGACATTATAAAAACACAAGGTGGGTGGCTTTGGTCGTCCGTATTGTATCCGGCCTTTAATGCCATTGTGGTTATCATCTTGGCAAGCAGCATTGGAAAAGAAGCAGGGAGCGCCAAAGAAGCAGCCCTTGGTGGGACTCTTGGCGGTATCTTCTTCGGGCTGGCTGTTATAGCCATGAACCTAGGCATTTTCGCAAATATCGGGGAGCTGTATTCCAAGGCTGTGCCCACGCTTGTACTTGCTTCTAATATCAGTTCGGTCTTCGGCGTAGTATTCTCCGTTATCATCTGCTGTGGAATCTACACGACAACCGTGCCTATGCTCTGGGGTGTTGTAAGAACCGTTGCAAAAGATGGAACAAAAAAGTTCGTCATCATTGCCCTTGGCCTTACTCTTCTTGGACTGGTTCTCGGCATGACAAACTTCAAAACACTGATTAGCATTATCTATCCTTTCAGCGGCTATATGGGTGTTATCCTGTTCGGCGTAATTGCTTATCGTGAAATCACTTTAAAAAAAGCTACAAAAAAGCTCCCTTTACGAGTTCCTGCTGTATCCGTCAAATGAGGATATAAAAGGGGCTGTCTGCTTTGATGAGATCCCTGGATTAATCCATGTCATTAAGTTAAAGGAAAATAGTTCCAGCCTAAAGCAAGCTCTGCTATTAGGCTGGGACTATTTTAGTGACCAGACAGTAAAAAACCTAGATTATCAAAAATTGAAGGATTGGCCTTAAACGGCCAGCTTCCTACCTGATTTTGCACATGTTTAAAAATGCATTTATAAACTTTCTGATTTTTACACTCCCGTGCTGCGTGGATTTTCCCTGAATATAGTCCATTTCCTTTCTTACCTGCTCGAAGCTGTAAAGTGTTCCGGAGTACTCGTTAAAAATTGGGTTTCCAAAATCGACCAAGCCCATGTTCGCCATAAAAGAAAGGCCCGCCGCTGCTGTTCTGCGTATGCGCTGTTCAACAGATTTTGGAGCATCGGAAAAACGGCTGCATACTTCTTTTATTGTCAGTTCGCTGTCCTCGTCATCATGCTTATACAGGTAAGATACAACTGCAGCAATATCCCGGCATCCTGCCTCGCCTGAGATTCCTATATCGCGAAAAATGTACTCAAGTTTTTTACTCAAATCATTTTCTGGCGCTTTTTTTGCTTGATTGGAAGAATTACTTGAAAAAATGTTCTGAACTTGCTTTACTGTTTTCTGAAGGTGCTGCTTTTCAAGAACGTTTTCGATTACGCGGCAGACTTCGATACTGTTGATCGGCTTTTGTATAAAAAACTCGATGCCGGCATCATAGGCCTGTGCGATCATATCCTTCGATGAAACCTGCGAAAGCATTACATAGGACGCGTCAGGAAAGACAGTTTGCGCCTTCTTGACAAAAGATATGCCATCCATTTCGGGCATAAGCAGATCCACGATAACCACGTCTGGAGCTATATCAGGCAAATCTTCCAGAGCATCTTCCGGGGTCTGGGATATCGCACATACTGTTCCAAGTTCCTTGTCTTCGATGATTATTTTTAAAATGTTCGTAACAGAGCTGTCATCATCGATTAGGAATATTTTGCTCATAAGATTTCCTCCATTTCCTTTGCCGGTATGGTTATCATGAACGTGGCAGTTGAATCCTTGCCGGAAAGTTTAACTGTGCCCCCCAGCTTTCGTTCAACCATATCCTTTACAATGCAAAGCCCAAGTCCCCGGTTGATTTCTCCGGTTTCATAGTTTATCTTTGTCGAAAAACGCGGCTGAAAGATATGACCTGCATATTTCGCCGGTATGCCCGGCCCATTGTCTGTGATCGTGTAGATGTATTGGTCTACGTCTCTTTTCTCATTTATTGTAATAATACATTCGTCCTTGTCAGAGGCTTCGACCGCGTTGGATGCCAAGTTGTGAAAAACAGATAAAAAAAGGAACGGGTCTTTTGTCTCCAATTGATTTTCACTGTCGGTATTGATGATGATATGTTTCACAGTATCCCGGAATTCGTACTGGATCGACTCCGACAGAATCCAGAATATATCTTTCATATTCATGGAATCGCGTCCCAACTCATCCCGCAGGTCCTCTGAGATTCCCTTTATGATCAACATATATTCTTTCTTTATCTCATGGACGCTTTCTGCTACGGAGAGGGCATCCAGCGCCAAGTCTTTATTCCCGCTTTCCTGAAGGCGACTGTACAGATTATACGATGTGGACATGGTACTCTCAACATTCGCCGTGCCTTTTTCCAGCCATACGACTTCTCCATTTAATCTGGATACGAGCATAATCAGCTTCTGGTATTTTTCTGCACGAGCCTTTGACAGAATGATGATCTTATACTTGTTCATAAACCACAGGATAAAAAATAATATGACGCCTCTCGCAAAAGCCAAAGCGGCAAGCACCAATTGGGAATTGACATTGAAAGAGTCCAACTGTATTCGCGTTAGCAACTCAATGACATTGGAAAGATAATCGATGAGTATGACACACGGAACATAGACCAGAATTTTTCTTTTGTGATGAATCAGATGATCGTATACGCAGAGCATGAACGCATAAGTAAGATAGAAGAGAATTTCAGGGGCATAATTACTGATGATATGATCAAAGTTACCAGAATGAATAAAGTGGGCAACGATTCGCGTGCCAAAAATCCCCAGCCCTGCAACCAGTGAGAAGGGTATCATGGCGACATTATCAAAGAGATAGAGAATTGTAGGCAGACAAATTGCTGCCGGAGAAATGCTGAACGACGAGTGGAACAGATAAAGATTCATCTGCGCAGCAAAGATTGTAATAAAACTCAGCACCAGTATATGGTTTAATTTTTCTCCTATATGTCCTTCATTTGCTTGTCCCTTATTCCATCTCATGCCGAACCTCCGTCAATCTACCGATAGCTATCCAATTCCGACTTTCCAGCGCTTCTTCCGGACCCGAACAGCCACACCAATTTTACCAGATACATACTGTGCTCTACATTGAAAAGATTGGAATAGCGCGTACAATTGTAAGCACTATTTTTACATATATTATATAAGAAAACACTTGTGTAGACAATAGTCCGTGGAAGTGTGGAGGAAATAAATATCGAAAAGTGTGTCCCAGACATTTGTATGTTTGTGAAATAAAACGACGCAATTGTCATAATGCAGGAGGCGGTATTTAGCCAAAAGTGGAAAATAAAGCAGTCAGCTTATCAGTCTGGAGAATCACAGGGAAAATCGGCCAACAAAATTGAGATTTATGTGTTGCATCTTTGGTTTTGCCCTGCTATAATACGCATTAGGTTGATATTGTTAAATCGATAACAATTTCAACGAAACTGAAGGGCAAAATAAAGGAGGCTAAAATTGCTGCGCAAAAAAATGAAAAACTTTCAGTAAAAGGATCCGAGCAAGGAAAACGGCTTGAATGGAGATTTAGAATGAAAGAGGAACTACTACTAGCAGACAAGATTATTGAATCTTTTGGCTGTCAGAGGTCCGAATTGATCGCCATCATGCAGGAAATTCAGGACAAGAACAAATATCTCAGCGAAGACGCCTTGCAATTAATTGCAGAAAAACTGAATATGAGCGTGGCCAAAGTATATAGCGTGGCCACCTTCTACGAAAACTTTTCCCTGGAAGCCAAAGGCAAGCACAACATAAAAGTTTGCACTGGTACGGCGTGCCATGTGCGGAAGTCACAGCCAATTTATGATGCCATTCACAAGTACTTAGAACTTACCGATACGCAGAAAACCTCGAAGGACGGCCTATTTACGCTGGAGACCGTTGCCTGCTTGGGCGCCTGCGGTTTAGCTCCGGTCATGACAATCGATGGCGAGGTCCACGCAAAAATGACGCCGGAGACAGCCTTAGTCCTACTTGAAAAGATCAGAAAGGAGGAGGCTGGCGAATGACCTTGTTGAAACGGGAAGACTTCCATACGTTCCGGACCGCAGCAAAACAGGCGCTTGAACAAAGTAGCCGGGTAACCTCGGTTCTGGTCTGCGGAGGAACCGGCTGCATTGCCGGCGGGTCTCTGAAAATATGCGAGAACATCAAAGCGGAGTGCGAAAAGCGTGGCCTGAGCATCTATGTTGGCCTGAAGCACCATACGGACGAGGAAAAAAGTCTACATTTGAAGATGAGCGGATGCCACGGCTTTTGCGAGATGGGACCGCTGATTCATATCGAACCCCTTGGTATCATGTATATCCATGTCAAGCCGGAAGATTGTAGCGAAATCATAGAAAAGACCGTACTTAGAGGGGAGATTATTGACCGGCTGGTCTACCATCTGGATGGAAAGTCCTATCCCCGGCAGGAGGAAATTCCCTTTTATAAAAAGCAGCACCGTGTCGTTCTTGAAAACTGCGGGAAGAGTGATGCGGAGGATATTGAGGAGTACATCGCGAAGGACGGCTATGCGGCATTTGAAAAAACTCTGTTTGAAATGGACAGCGAAGGTATCTGCAAAACCATTTCTGACTCCGGCCTCCGCGGCCGTGGCGGCGGCGGCTTTGCAACCGGCCGCAAATGGGAGAGCGCCCGAAGGCAGAACGCGCCTAAGAAATATGTCGTCTGTAACGGGGACGAGGGTGATCCCGGGGCCTTTATGGATCGCAGTGTCATGGAAGGAAATCCACACAGTGTACTTGAGGGGATGATGATCGCCGGCCGGGCCATCGGAAGTGACGAGGGTTATATCTATGTCCGGGCGGAATATCCTCTGGCGGTGAGCCGCCTGAAAACAGCAATCACAAAGGCGGAGGAGTTAGGACTTCTGGGAGACCATATTCTTGGTACCGACTTCAGCTTCCGCATTCATGTCAGCCGGGGCGCTGGCGCATTTGTATGCGGCGAGGGCAGCGCATTAACCGCCTCCATAGAAGGTAAGCGGGGGATGCCGCGTGTAAAGCCCCCCCGTACCGTGGAGCACGGTCTTTGGGAAAATCCTACCGTGCTGAATAATGTGGAGACCTTTGCCAACGTACCTCTGATTCTCCGCAGAGGAGTGGAGTGGTATCGCTCCATAGGAACCCCCAGAAGTCCGGGAACCAAAGTGTTTGCCTTAACCGGTAATGTCGTGAATACGGGCCTGATTGAGGTTCCGATGGGAACAACCTTGGAAAAAGTGATTTTCGATATCGGCGGCGGCATTCAGAATGGGAAGAAATTTAAAGCTGTTCAGATTGGAGGCCCTTCTGGCGGCTGCTGTTGTGCCACCGCTGAGCATCTGCACCTGCCTTTAGACTTCGATTCTCTGAAGGAAGTGGGGGCTATGATTGGCTCCGGCGGAATGGTGGTCATGGATGAGGATGCATGCATGGTGGAAGTGGCTCGCTTCTTCATGCGTTTTACGCAGAATGAATCCTGCGGTAAATGCGTCCCCTGCCGGGAGGGGACCAAGCGGATGCTGGAGATTCTGGATAGAATTCTTGATAATCAGGGGACTTTGGAAGATCTTGATCTTTTAGAGGAACTTTCGGATACCATCACAAACACCGCTCTGTGCGGATTGGGAAAAAGCGCATGCAAACCGGTACAGAGTACCCTGCGTTTTTTCCGCGAAGAATATCTGGCGCATGTGGTGGATAAACACTGCCCTCACTGTAACGGCGCAAAAAAGCACCCGGTAATTGACCCTGAAATATGCAAAGGCTGCGGAAAATGCAAACGCGCCTGTCCGATGGAGGCGATTACCGGAACAGCAAAGCAGCCTCATGTCATAGACGGAGAGAAATGCATCAACTGCGGCGCCTGCATCAAGGGCTGCCCATTTAAGGCAATCAGGGAGGCATAAATATGAGTCAGGGAATTATGTATGTAGACGGCCAACGGGTTGCCTTTGATGGGGAGAAGAATGTATTGGCAGTTATCCGTAAGGCTGGTATTGATATGCCGACCTTCTGCTATTATTCCGAATTGTCGGTTTACGGGGCCTGCCGCATGTGCGTGGTTGAGGATGAAAACGGGAAAATTGATGCCTCCTGCTCTATGGAACCAAAGGACGGTATGCGCATCCGCACAAACACCGCGCGGCTTCTGAAACACCGGCGAATGATTTTAGAGCTGCTGCTGGCATCCCACAGTAAGGACTGTACAACGTGTGAAAAAAACGGAAAATGCCGTCTGCAGGAGCTGGCTTCGCGTTTCGGTATCCGGCATATTCGCTTTAGCGATACCCGAACCCGGCATGAGCTGGACGAGTCCAGTCCCGCCATCATCCGTGATCCCAACAAGTGCATTCTCTGCGGTGACTGCATCCGGGTCTGTGAGGAGATGCAGGGAATGGGTATTATTGACTTTGCTCGCCGTGGTTCTCACTTGCAGGTGATGCCCGCTTTTGACCGTAAGCTGTCTGAAACCGACTGTATCAGTTGCGGCCAGTGCGCTGCGGTATGTACTACGGGAGCAATTACGATCCGCAATGAAATCGGAGCCGCGTGGCGTGCTCTGCATAATCCGGATAAGCGAGTGGTTGTGCAGATCGCACCCGCTGTACGTGTGGCGATTGGCGAGGCATTCGGCCTGCCCAGCGGGAACAATGCGATTGGGAAAACTGTTTCCGCGCTGAAAATGATGGGAGCGGAAGAGGTCTTTGACAGCATTTTCGGCGCCGATCTGACTGTAATGGAAGAGTCGAAGGAGTTTTTAGCGCGTTTAAACAACGGGGGGCCGTTCCCGATGTTTACCTCCTGCTGCCCTGCCTGGATTAAATATCTTGAGACGGAGAATTCGAAATATCTAAAAAATATTTCCACCTGTAAATCCCCTATGGAAATGTTTGCAGCCGTATTAAAGGATCAGTACGCAGAAATAGATCGGCAGGATGGGCGCGAAACATTTCATATTGCCATCATGCCTTGTACCGCAAAAAAGATGGAATCTGCCCGGAAAGATTTTCAGCATGGCGGGAAGCCGGATGTGGACCTAGTTTTAACCACACAGGAGCTGATCAACATGATTAAGGAGTCTGGAATCCGGTTCACGGAGCTGGAGGGGGAGTCTCCCGACCTTCCTTTCGGCATCGGAACCGGGTCGGGAACGATCTTCGGCACCACGGGGGGCGTAGCGGAGGCAGTGGCTCGGACCTGTATGGAGGAAAAGTCTAATAATGCGCTGAAGATGCTGGAATTTTCCCCCCTGCGAGACAGTGCTCCCATTCGCAGTGTGGAGGTTCCTGTGGGGAACCAAAAAGTACGGGTTGCGGTAGTGCATGGGCTTATTCATGCACAGAAGCTGCTGCATGAGATTGAAGCCGGAACCGTCCAATATGATCTGGTGGAAGTCATGGCTTGTCAGGGCGGCTGTGTAGGTGGTGCCGGACAGCCCTATGGATTGATGGCCGAGAAGCGGAAGCGAGCAGGCGGACTGTATGAAGCAGATCGCGCCTCGCTGATCAAGCGGTCAGAACGCAATCCCATGATTCTGGAGTTGTATGAGCACGAACTGAAAGGCCGCGCCCATGAGCTACTCCATGTACATTACGGTGATTAGGGCTGTATTGCATGATTTTATGCTCCTTATCCGTTCTTATGGTTCCCCGATAGGCAAGAGTCTTTCTTTTGTGTTTCCCCGTTGCCCAGCATTCAGAATTAAAATCAGCCCGCATCCGTCTTTTTTCTTTAATCAATCGATATTGTCTCCAGAATTCGCGGAGCAGATTCAGACATACCGTGTGGCGGTAAGTTGCCGTAACACACCCTGGGGTCTGGCATATGTTCATGATTTTATGAGTAAAACAGCGGGAGAACTTTTGTTGAATGGGTGTACAGAAAACAAGGATGACCATAATTTCAGAAATCGTGAGTACTATCCACCCCTTAAGCGGTTAGGGCATTCGAACAAAGGATATACAATAGGCCGACCATCTGCCTTTTAAGCAGCGGGTCCGGGGTTCGAATTCCCGCCAGGCCACAAGCAAGGGACTTATCCGAACACATACGGTTTATCTTTATCAATGATTTGGTTGTATGATAAATCGCGATTCGGATTGAGACTCAAAACAAGAATAGGCTAGGGATCAATCCCTAGCCTATTGCTTTTTTGCTTACTGTAGGCTTTTTTCTTGCCGCCACCGCACTTTTTTGCTAACGCCAATATCTTTTACCTCTAATTTTCAATCGTTTTAATTGGCTTTAATATTGTTTATATATGGAGGAAGTTTTAAGTTTGATATTCTAAAAAAGAACTAGAGGAATTCATTAACTCAACAGAAAATCATCAAGAGCAGAATATATAACTTTACACAAGTTCTTCGTTGAATACTTAGAAATCAGGTATTCCATTGATAATTATCCGCTCAAGACCCGAGAACCCTATAATGAACACGTCCCTCGTGTCTCAGGCCAACGGCGGCTGTGTCATGGAGCACAACCGAGCGTATGCCAACATCACCTGGGCGTATCGCCCTGATATATTTAAAACAGGCACGGGGCAGCCTGTCCCGCGGTGCAATGCAAATACGGCAGCCTGAAAAGAAGCACATCGCGGTTCAAAAGACCCATTCCCGGAGCTTTCCACGGCGGCTTCAGCGGGCCGGATTAGAAGCTGGCCCGCTTCCTTGACGTTCCGGCTCCAGTTGGCGGGCCAGCACCCGGTTAATAATTTTCATTCCCGCCTCGTGGTAATCGCGTCCGTTCGTAGACGCGCAGTACTCGCCGAGGACATCGAAATCATAGCCGGCGTCAAAAAGCGTGATAGCCGACGCTATCACGCAGGCGTCCGTATCAAAGCCGACCACGTCGATATGGGAACACCGCCCCACCAAACGGGACAGGTCCTGATGCGGCAGCCCGTAGGTCGTTTTTTCCTCAACCACCGTCGGCAATCCTGCAGGGGGATGGATCAGCAGGGAATCGGAGCAAGCGTCCAGGCCGCTGTACCGGTGCAGCCGGTTATAGAACGGTGACTGCGGCGTGTTTTTGTAGTAGGTCAAGATGCAGTAGTCATAGCTGCCGGTTTCCGCCAGCCTTTGAATTTCAGGAACGCGGTCCCTGGTGGCGTCCGTCAGAAATTCCTTTTGAACGTCAACGACCAGCAGCGCGTTGCAAAAAGGTTTGGTCATAGCCATGCCTCCGGATTTAATTCATTCCGATGTCTTGGGTTAGAATGCGCGGGTGCGCACCGTTTCATTCATGCGGACGCCGGTGTTTATCTATCGCGGCGGCGGGTTTGATCGGAAGTTGCAAGCCATCAGGTTGGACACAGCGATACAATAAATGAGATTCCCCGGAGCTTGCTTCATTTTGGCAGGTCCCGGGGAATTTTACGTGTTGTATTTTTCGCAGTCCTTGCTAAGTTGTAGCAAGAGCCTTTTTACGATAATATTAGACTATTTGTTAGCATCCTAAGTTAAAATATTAGTTCGGAAGAGGTAACTGTATTGGGTTGGAAGACATATTTTGTATACCCATGTAATAGTATCCCATTTCCGCAATATCATAGCGAAATGATGGTTCTTCCCCTTGGGCACGTGTACTCTCCAATATTTCATAATACGTTTAGCCTTCTACACGTTTGTAAAGACTCGTTTTTGTCTCTGCAAACCGATCAAGTGGAGAAGTCAAGAATGGAGGGATGGAGGGATATCATAGAAGTGCAGAGGACAAACACCCCAAAAGTGATAGAATCAAAGAAAGAATAAGGTGGTGTTTGCAATGCGCAAATATGATAAGGAGTTCAAAGAAGAAGCGGTCAAGCTGTCCGATGAGGTTGGCGTGAAGCAGGCGGGGGCACAGCTGGGCATTCCGTACTACTCTCTGGCGGAGTGGCGGCAAAAGCGAAAGGCCTTCGGAGATCACGCCTTCGTCGGCAGCGGCATTCGCCGCGACGCACCGCTTTCCGAGAACGAACGCCGGCTAATAAAGGAAATCGCGGAGCTGCGGAAAGCCAATGAGATTCTCAAGGATGCGCTGGTTTTTTTCGCCAAAGACCGGAAACGGTAAAGCCGGAGCGGCTGTATGAGTACATCACGCTGCGCCGTGAGCGGTTCTGCATTCATACCATGTGTCGGGTTGTGAAAGTCAGTGAATCCGGGTACTACCGCTCTTTGCAGTCGGCTGGCAAGCCAAAACCGTGGCAGCTGCTTCTGGTCAAAATACGAGAGGTTTACAAAGAAAATCCAAACAATGATAACTACGGCGTTGGCCGAATCCTTCTGGCGCTTACACAGCGCGGTATTGCGGTAAGCCGCAGCAGCGTACGGCGGGCCATGAACCGGGGAGGTTTGCTCCATCGTTCTTCACGTCACCCCAGCAGTCTGACAAAAGCAGACTTGGCTGCGCAGAAGGCGGAGAACCTGATTCACCGGGATTTTACCGCAGACGCTCCCAACCGGAAGTGGCTGACGGATATCACGCAGATCCAATGTAAGGACGGCAAGCTGTACCTGGCGGCATTTCTGGACTGTTATAACGGAGAGATCGTCGGTCTTGCCATGGATGACAACATGAAGAAGGAGCTGTGTATTCGGGCGTTTCGGTCTGCCTGCCAGGCGCAGGGAGCCTGTGGAATGACCCTGCACAGCGACCGCGGAAGCCAATTTACCAGTTCCTCATTTCGGAAGGTGCTGGCGCAATACGGCGCGGTTCAAAGCATGAGCGGTACGGGACACTGCTACGACAACGCCAGGATGGAGAGCTTTTTTGCTGCGTTGAAGAAAGAAAAACTCTATCGAATCCGGACGGAGCAGATGCCCATGGCACAGGTTAAGAGCATCGTGTTCCGGTACATCATGACTTACTATAACCGCCGGCGAATCTACACCGCTAACCCCGGCGGCCTGCCGCCGGCCATGTATCGTCAGGCCGCCAGAGGCCTGGCCGCATAAGCCGCAGATTTCGGGTGTTCACATTCTGCACGGTTCTTGACTGCTCCAGTTCTTGACTTCTCCATTTTTTATTTTTACTTAGAGCCACAAGTTTTAATTGATAGTGCGTTAGACGTTTGTGCTAATGCATGAAGCGTTTCAAATTGCACACGAGTGTAAAAATGGGCACGAATTTGGAAACGCCCCCCCCGGGCCCACCTCAATTGGTTAGCCCCGGGGAGTACCATTATACCACAGCCTGTACGCCCCCGTAATGTTGCCATAGGCCCGGTTGTTCTCTATGACGCCCACGGTTAGCCTGAGACGCAAGGGACATATTGCCCTCGAAGATCATTTATAATTTGGTAAGCTATATGCGGTACCTTAGTGTTTCTCTGACATGTCTTTCAGCAGCTCGGCAAGGCTGGACGAGCTTTGCACTGCTGCGGACAACTCTTCCATCGCAGCGGCTTGCTCACTGGTACTGTTTAGCGTATCATTTGCCGAATGGATTGTACAGCTAAGGCTTTTTTCAATTACCTCATTAATGCTGTCGATGGATGTAACTGTAGATTTTGTCGTATCGGCAAGCTTACGAATTTCATCAGCGACTACTGCAATTGTTTTGCCGGTTTGCCCCAAACGGGCTGCCTCAATGGTGGCATTCAGTCCAATCATGCGAATTTGATCTGCAATTTTAGAAACTTCTTTCAGCGTGGAAACAATTTCTTTTATGTTGTCTCCAACTGTATTGATTTCATTCATAAGAGAACTTTGATTTCCTGTAATAGATTGTGCAGAAGCCGCCAGTTCCTCGACCGTACTGGAAATTTGAATAAAACTATTTGCTAACTCACCGGATAGCAAGTCTGCTTTTATTCGATCGTAGCCGCTCTTTGCCAGCGCATTTGCAACGATGTATAACACTTCTGCCGCAGCTTCAATGGTTTCCTGCGGTACAATATCAATGTTACTTGCAGCTTCCACCAGCCCGTTTGGGTCGGCGTGAATTTCCTCCGCAACTCGGCGAATTTCCGACTCGTCAGCTGGACTTGATAGAATCTGTCCTCCCAAAATTGTACCTATCAATTCGCCTTCAACCAGAATAGGGGCTGCAAAGTCAATCAATCCGGCATGGCAAGTGGCAATATAAGGGCGTTTGCTGGCAGCAGCTTTTTTACCAAATTCCTTATGGCATGCCGCACACCGTGCGTCACCAACAGCGGAAGCATGAATAAAATTTGAGCAAAACGGGCGGTAATGGCTGGGATTCGTAAATTCTTCACCATTTCTGCCAACTGAGACTGCCGCACAATTGAAACCCAAGGCAAAGTTGTCGAGGAAAAGCTGCAAAACCGATTTATCGATAATGTCTTCCATCTCCAATTTGCTAGCATCTACTGCGTACCCATCCAATATAATCATTGTTCGTGTCTTCTTTCTTTTGTAATCTTTTGTGGTTATTCTATTTACTCAGCTAACACCAGGCCAGAATAAGGGGATCAGATAAATTTACATTTTGAATTATAGCATAATCAATATTTGAAGTAAACCTAAGGATACGGACTGAAGGCGCATCGAAATAGTATAAAAAACCATGCTATCTGGTCACAGTGACGAACAATGTTGCTTGGCTCATTACATAAAAAACGCCCCCGGCGAGCGCAGGGCTCGTCGGGGAGCTTTTTGTGCCTAAGTGGGCACATCACTTATTAAACAGCGCTCCCATGCTATGCCGTAGGCGGTATAGTCTGGCCTGCAAGCACCTCCCCGTTCGCTTTCAGATGGAAGCAGGGGTCTTTGGGAAGGTACGGCTTTTTGCTCTTATTCCACAGTAAGATCAGCCTGCCGATCAGGAAGTCGCAGCCAGTCTTCTGGGAAATCTTCCCGGTGCCGCACTCCCGATAGTGTTTCTGATTGATATAGATCTAAATGTTGGTCAGCAGCTCTGGAGCCAGCGTCCCGGCCTGCGTGATCTCAGCCATTGCCGCTGCCTTCCTGCTGCTTGACCACCCGATTAACACCGACATCCGTAAGCCTGCTCACAATGCCCACCACCGTCAGCGGGTCCGCGAACGGAAAGTCCGGCAGGGGCATTGCCTTGACCACAAGGCCCGTCAAATAGCAGACTACAGTGATTGCCACCTTTTACGCCGTCAATCCACACCGGCTCTATATTCATTACCCGCAGATCTTTAAGCGCCAGTGGTCGTTAGAGATCTGAACCCAAGGGTTCCATGTGGAGATTTCCTCAGCCAGCACAGCGGAGATGGTCGGAGCTTATCGTAGCACAGCCGGATCATGGCATCCCATTTTCCCACAGAACAAACCGTTCAACCTGCTCTAAAAATTCTTTTCCATGGCCGATGAAGCCGATACCGCCAGCTAACTTCATTTACCGGAGCCTGCAAACTGATTTGCGAAAAATTATTGACACTACTCAGAGAAACGGTTCTTGAAAGGGCTCAACGGCCGGGGGCGCACTGGAACGGTTGGTAATAATGTGTTTGTGGTTTTTCAGTGAAGCGCCTCACAAGCCTCCCACAGCTTGTGGATTCCCGACATGCCCAAATCATGAGCCAGCATTTCTATCCGCTCATGATCCATGACCTTTTCTGCGGCAGTCGGGTAGAACGGCACCGTAAAATCAATGGTATCCATCCCGTTCCCGTAAGCCGCGCCTGCAAGAGCGGCTGCGTTATGGAGCTTTTCCAGCGCAATGGGGCATCCGCGCTCGGCAGCTTTCAGATTGTTTAGCACCGCCCGTACTGCCTCCCGCAGCAATCCCTGGGTATATTCGCTGCAGCTGGAGCTTGCGAACGCCCGAATTGACTGCGAGAGCGTGGTAAGTCCGCAGGCTTTGACTTGCGCCGGAGACAGACTCTCAGTGAAACGAGCATCCGTCACCGAAATTTCCGGCAGCAACTGAAAACTGTTGATGACACAGGTGCCGCCGGCATCGTCCTTCAGTACGGAAAATGGTGAGTTTTGTGCTCCGCTCCCAAACGAAGTGGCTACAAGCACCAGCTTTGCCTCGACACCGGTTTGAATGCAGACGGGAGATTCCGCAGCATCCTTTAGATTCAGTTCTGGATTTTCATACAAAAGCCATAAGGCCTTGGCAGCACTCATCGCTGCACCACCGCCGATGCCCACGATAACGTCCGGCTCGAATTCCAACAGCTTTGGCAGGCCGCTGCGAAGGTCGGCAAAGGACGGCACAGCGCCTATGGAGAAAAACTCCGCTGTGCGGATGCCCTGCTTGCGCAGCTGCCGGCCAATCGAAGAAACGACGCCGGAACGATACAGTCTCGGATTTGAAACGAGAAGAGCACGCTTCATATGGTAGATTTCGCTTAATTCCCGCAAAGCCACATTCGCAGAACCATTCTTAAAATAGACCTTTTTGGGGAGATTCAACATATTCATCGGATATCCTCCAGCTCACGAAACAGTCAGGAAGCCGGTGCCGGCCGGCACCGGCTTCCCGAGAAATTGAAGCAGCAAAGAAATTGCTGAAAATCAAATGAAACCGCCGACCTTGTCAATACCGATTTCTGCGGAGAGGCCCATGGGATAAGACGCGTGCGTATCGAGGGGCAGCGTGGCCTTCACTTCCAGAACATCGCCGAACTTTTCAACGAACTTCTCGTTTCCGTAGAAGGCTCTCAAGTAACAGGCCTTCAGCTCGTCGATGGTGGGATATACAGGATTGCAGCCGGTGCATGCGTCGTGGAACGCCCATTCCGACATCTGGTCGACAGCGGCCAGGAATTCTGCTTCCCACACCTGCGCGCTCTTCTCAGGATGGGCTTCCACCAGCCAGTCGCAGATCGTCTCGGGAATGTCCACATCCTTTTTCAGCTGCTCGGCAGCCTTGATCCAGTTTTCAAAGGTTTCTTCATCCGTAGCACCCTTGACGCCAATAAGTTCACCCAGCTCGACATAGCGCTCAAATGCCTGGGGATATTTATACTGCGAGAAAGTCCCCATATGATAGGGGTGCTTCTGGGCATTAAAGCGGCAGACATAGGGGAACAGCAGCGCGTTGGCGGTTCCGTGGGGGATATGGAACCAACCGCCAATCTTGTGGGACAGGGAGTGGTTGATACCGAGGAATGCGTTGGCGAAACCAATGCCAGCCAGGCAGGAAGCATCAGCCATTTTCTCACGGGCAACGGGATCTGCCTTCGCGCCCTTGAACGCGGAGCGATAGGCCCGCGGCAGATAATTGAACACCATCCTGGTGGCATCCCTACAGAAGCCGTCGGTATACTCAGTGGCGAAGGTGGAAACGTAGGCTTCCACGGCGTGAGTCAGCACGTCATAGCCGGAGGCCTGTGTCGCTCTTGGCGGCAGCTTCATCATATGGTCCGCATCGATGATGGCCATCTCGGGCATCATTTCATATCCGATCAGCGGCCACTTCATACCGGTGTTGGCATCGGAGATGATGGTAAAGGGCGTGCACTCGGAGCCGGTACCGGCTGTGGTGGGGATACACACCAGCTTTGCCTTCTTGCCCATTTGTGGGAAAAAGCGAATTCTCTTGCGGATATCCAGGAAGGTGGTGGCCATGTCCAAAAATGCCTCTTCGGGATGCTCATACATGATCCACATAATCTTGGCGGTATCGATTGCGGAGCCGCCGCCCACAGCGATGATGACATCAGGCTCGAATTCGTTCATCTTAGGCAGACCCTTCATGGCGTCCTGAATCTGCGGGTCCACGCGGATATCAAAGAACTCGGCGGTTTCAATACCCAGATCATGCAGCTGGTTGAGAATGCTGTCACAGGCACCGATCTGATAGAGGTTGGCATCGGTGATGATAAAGGCACGCTGAAAATCGTATACGTGCTTCATTTCCCGCAAAGCCACGGGAGTGCAGCCTGTCTTGTGATAAACTTTTTTGGGCAGCTGGAGCCACAGCAGATTTTCCTTGCGTATGGCAACGACTTTGATATCCAGCAGCTGCTCGAAATTGGTGTTTCCCATGTAGGCAGAGTGACCCACGGAGCCCGGCCCCAGAGTCAGAGACGGTGCAATATCGAAGTTGTACAGATCGCCGATACCACCGAAAGCCGTGGGTGTATTGATGAGGATACGACCGGCCTTCATTTTTTCAGCGAAGCGGTTGATCTTATCTTCCTCTGTGGGGTCAACGTACATTGCCGCAGAGTGGCCCGCGCCACCCTCAAAGACTACCTTGGCGCAGATGTCGAAGGCCTCATCCAGGGTGTCGGCTTTAAACATGCCCAGCAAAGTGGTCAGCTTCTCATTGGCCCAGGGGTTATCGTGGGAGGTATCGTTCGTCTCGTAGATCAGAACCTTGGTATCATAGGGCACCTGAATTCCGGCCATCTCGGCAAGTCGCACGGCGGTCTGACCAACGGCGGGGGGATTTACGCCGTGATTTTTGGGATTGAAGAACACCTTGGCCACCTTGGGAGCCTCTTCGTCGTTCAGGAAATAGCAGCGGGCATCTTTCAGTAACGCCTTGACCTCATCATAAACGCTGCTCAGTACCGTGATATGCTGCTCTGTGGCACAGATCATACCATTATCAAACGTCTTGGAATGAACGATGGACTCCACAGCCATACGGAGGTCTGCCGTCTCGTCGATTACGACGTTACAGTTGCCGGGGCCCACGCCGATGGCGGGCGTACCGGAAGAATAGGCTGCATGGACCATGCCGGCACCGCCGGTAGCCATAATCAAGTCAACTTTCTTCATCAATACATCGGAAATTTCCAGAGAAGGTGTCTCGATCCAGCTGATCACGTGTTCCGGAAGGCCCGCCTCAATAGCGGCATCCCGCATAATTCTCGCGGCGGCGATAGAGCATTTCACAGCATGGGGATGTGGGGAGAGGATGATGGCATTTCTGGTTTTCAGGGCTACCATCATCTTAAAAATTGTGGTAGAAGTGGGGTTGGTGGTAGGAGTAACAGCGGCAATTACACCCTTGGGAGAGGCCACTCGTTTGGTGCCGAAAGCGGGGTTCTCCTCAATGATACCGCAGGTTTTGGCGTGACGCATATAGTTCCACATATGCTCAGAAGCATATTGATTCTTCGTTACCTTGTCCACAACGATACCGTAACCGGTCTCCTCACAGGCCATTTTGGCAAGGGGAATCCGCATCTTGGATACCGCCATGGCGGCCTTTTCGCAGATAGTATCCACCTGTTCTTGTGTAAAGGTGGCATACTGCTCCTGAGAAGCGCGAATGATGGGCAGAGCCTGCTCAAACGATTCTACTGAGTTGATCAATAATGCGTTTGCCATAGATATGCCTCTCTTTCCAATTTGTGATTTATTGATTGCAAAATTTTTAAAACCGGGCTATCGCGCTGCCTCCTTTCTTTTTCAACTTAAAAAAGCACGCAGGAATGTGCTTGGCAAGGCTGATATTCGATAAGTATCGTGGAAAAGTCAAGAATCGTGCAAAGCCTGAACACCCAAACTTATAGTTCTCAAGCTGTCAGGACTCTGGCGGTCTGGCGATACATGAAAGAGCAAAGGCTCCCGGATTGCTGGTGTGGACGTTTCCGGTTGTTTTTATCGTGCCATACCGAGCCAGCAAATTTTGAAAACCCGAGCTGGTAATCTGGCTGTCCCGATCATTGTGAAGAATCATGCCGTATGCGCCATGCGTCTGGTAGGCGCCCTCAAACATGCGGATGCAGAATGTTGTCATAGTAAGGCCGATGATTTTACTGTTATAGCAGTCCAAAACGGCGGCAATATTGAGCTTTCCGTCTGCACACGGTATCCGTGTGATATCGGTCTATTTTTTATTGGGGACCACTGCGGAAGAGTTCCGCTGAATCAGGTTTTTCGCCTTTTGTGCTGCCAGTATCAGCTTTTATCAGAATCTGCGGCCTGCGGCTTAACGATTTCAGCAAGCCGCCCTTTTTCATGGCGCGCCGCGCGTTGGAGCGGCCGGCTTCCATTTCTCTTTGCCCCAATGCCGGTCAAATCCTCCTCGCGCCTCCGGTTATCCGGCCTTTGGTCTCAATTTTGCCGCCTGTTTCACATCGGCCTCTCGTCGGATAGCTTAACGGCTCCTTCTTTAAATTCTTTATCATATTTGTGCATTTCAAACACCCCGTTCTTCTGTTATTCTCATCATATTTGGGGTGTTTGCCCTCTGCGCTTCTATGATGTCTTTCCAGAGAACATCTGGTACATGGATACGATGTGGACAGACTAGAGGTTTCTCAGCTTTAAAGGAACATCTTTTTTGTATCTTGCTGAACTCTAATAATTCATTCCCGCTTGCCTTAATTGACTTTCAATCTCATAAATGCTCTTTCTGCTCAATCTGTATTTCACCGTCAGCCGCTTTAAAGCCTGCTATGAAGGCCTTTCGAATTGCAGTAAAATAGTTATTAAAGATTTCGTCAGCTTCATATGTATCCAAATATTGGCTTAAGGCTTCCTCGCAATTCATTTCTTTAACCTCCAATTGTCCATATATGATATAATAGCTAAAAATTTTAAATAATTCTAATTCATTTTTTATATATTACTCCAAAATTTATTTCTTTAAAAAAATAGTTGCTTATAGAGCAGGTGATAATTTTGTTATCAAATTTCAGAAGTGATTTAAAGCGATCTTTCGGCTGTATGACTAGCAGTCTTGTCTAACATCAAGCAAATGATATATTGAAGTTGGATGAGTTAAAAGTGGCAAGAAATGTCGAGCGGTGGTGGCTTGTCCGTTACAATACCGAACAGCCCCAAAGAAGCTATAGAAACCGCGGTAAACGCCCATTGCATACTGTGTTGGAATTTCCTGAACTATTGGATATGACTCTTAGTTGTACAGCGACTCTTGACATGCGGCAAGTTTGCAGCTAATACAAGTGCAAAGGGCACGGCTCTTTTTCGCGCCGCTCTTTCAGTAAATTTGCTCTATTGGCATTGCATTTTTAAATTTATACAAAATTTGGGGACACCTGACTATGAACCGCACGAAGGGAAATAGACACAAAAGAGAAAAGCAGATCGTAGAATATCTTTGATTTACGCCAGTTGGCATCGTCTTTCAAATGGTGTCAGCTGGTATTTTATTTGAAAACGTTCATAATTGTAAAAATGGATGTAGTCATCAATCAGTTCCTGAGCGTGCGCAAAGGTCTGAATCTTCTGTCGATAGATGCACTCTGTTTTCAGAATGGAGAAGAAATTTTCAGCTAAAGCATTGTCATAAGGGTTCCCGCGTCTTGACATCGAGGGTGTGATGCCATATTCTTTAGTCAGGTCGAAATATGCTTGCGAGGTGTATTGAAATCCTTGGTCGCTGTGGAGGTGCAATTCCCCGGCGACCTTTTCATTGTCCATAGCGGAACGAATTGTGTCCAAAACCAGTGAGGTCGTCTGTGTTCGGCTGGTTTTGTAAGCGACAATGCTATTGTTAAACAAGTCCCGGATTACAGAAAGGCACAAAAAGCCTTGCTGTGTAGGAATGTAGGAGATATCCGTTACCCACTTGCGGTTCGGATGCTCCGCACTGAAATTGCGATTTAGCACATTCGAATAACGGTGCAACTGTTCGCCGCATGGGTGATACTTTTTCCTGCGTATTTCGCTTAAAAGATTGTATTTGTTCATAATTCGTAAGACTGTTTTAGGGTTGCAATACATCTGCTTCTTTCGGGCCAACCACAGATAAATGTAGCGATAGCCGTGAATTCTTCCTCTTTCCGACTGGCATTCTCGAATGAGTTCTGCAAGCGGTAGGTCTTTGTCCTGCTGATCTTTGCGGCGAAGATAGCTGTAATATCCACTACGGGATACCCCAAAAAAGCAACACATTTCCTAAACAGAATATCGATTGGCACATTCTTGGATAATCCGGTACTTTAGGCTTGGCTTCACTCCTTGCCATCGGCTGACAGAAAATTTCGCAGCAGTTCGTTTTCCATTTGCAGACGCTTAATAATCTTTTCTTGTGTTTCCGGTTTCGTGCTAGGTCGACCTTTCGGCAAAGGGGCTTCATGACGAAGCTCCACTTCTTTACGCAGTCCACACCAGCTTTGGATGGAATACCGGCTGACTCCATATCGCCGGCTCAATTCACACACACTTGTCCCTGTTTGATAATCTTCGACAACCATTCCTTTCGTTTCCTCGCTATATCTTGGCATTCCTTTTTTCCCTGACATGACAAAGCCTCCAATCGTAGTTCTATCCTACGACTGGAGGCTTTTTCTTTCAATGTCCATTTTTCGCGGTGCGGGACATGCAGATGCATGGCGCTTTTCCGCAACGACATTAATTCGGCGCAGTAATAACCGGCTGAATCTGTCTTCCTTCCATTGCATATTCTAAAGTTGGTATAAGCAGGTTATAATCCGCAATCATGGAATTTGGCTTGCTTTTAAAATTGTCCTGGCCAAATGGAATAAAATAAATATTTTTTTTGTTAATCATCGTGCCGATATTCCTTAAGCTGTTACTTAATGCGTCATTCGTGGAAATTCCAATTACAATCGGTTTGTTATTCCGAAGTAAACCCTTTACAGCCATCAAAACAGAGGTGTCCGTAATCGCATTTGTCATCTTGGATAATGTATTGCCGGTACATGGAGCAACTGCGATTATATCAAGCAGATTGTTGGGGCCAAGTTTTTCGGCTTCGGTTATTGTCAGTATTGGCTTGTTCCCTGTAATTCCTTCAGCTCTTGCAAGAAAACTGCGTGCATTTCCAAAGCGAGTATCCATGCTTTGTGCATTTTCGGAAAATATGGTAAAGACGTTGGCGTTTTCTTCTACCAGACGCTCAATTTGTGCAAAGGCCTTATCAAAAGTACAAAACGATCCGGTAATTGCTATACCCACATTTTTTCCGCTAATGGTCATCTAACTACATCTCCCAGTCAATAATTTAAGAATTTCGGTCTCCAGGATATCGGCTGATATTTTTGGAGCCGTTTTCCCGGGCAGCCCCGGACATAATTTGGCGTTGAGTCCTCGTTCATCAGCATATTCATAGTCGATGCCTCCTGGTGCAGACGCGATATCAATGATTACAACGTCTGGCCTGACCAACGTAAGATAATTTTTATCCAGTATTAAAGAGGGTATTGTGTTAAATATAAACTCAAAATTGGGCAGAAATTTTTTCAGATCCGATAGATGTACGGTTCCCATCCCCGCGACATTTGCGTACGCGAGCGCCTCCTCTGTTCTGGCTGCAACAGTAACGATCGCATTCAATCCCTTTAGTTTTCCGGCAAGAACTTTCGCACAGCGCCCGTAGCCCAGCACCAAGCAATTGCTTCCATGCAAATTTATGACGCTGGACTGTATCGCCGCTGCAATGCTTCCCTCCGCAGTTGCAACCGCGTTCAAAACAGCGACTTTTTCATTTTTCATTAGATCGTAATAAACGATTTTTTTCTCATTAAGGATTTCAACAATTCCTTTTGGGATCGCTCCGCCAATCAGCACATGATCTTCCTTTAATTGTTGATCAAAAAGGACAGCCAAGTCTTTGATCGGCAGAGTATTTTGGGTCAGAGGAATCGGACAGATTAATATTTGGCACTCTTTGAATACATCTTCAAACGAGTGTAATTCCGTATATCTTCCATCCTGTAGTGGCTTCTTGAGGTGATATGTACAAACAGAATACCCTTTCCTGATAAGAGTTTCAGCTATATATACTTGTCGCATATCTCCGCCAAAAATAGCAATTTGCGTTTGCAACGGCATATACTCACTCCTTTTAAACAGGATATGAATTATAAATATAAATGTGACATACCGCTTGCTTTCGGCGTCCCGCGCGGAAAGAGGCCGTGAACTTATCTGCACATAACTCTTAACTCTACCCGAACCAGCTAAAATCGGAAATAAGTTTGTCGGCAGTGGGCAAAATTAATAAAAAAGATACGGTTTCTTTTGATTTCTGTGTGAAAATATATTATAATAAAAACTTACAAAAAATAAGAAGGACTGAACTGGAAATGGACTTCGAGAGAGTGGGAGCCGGATGAAGAGTCGTACCAAATGGAAATATACTTTCGTAACAGGACTTTGCATCACGCTGGTATCAGAAATTTATTGGAATCTTTTTTATAATGGCCTCCGCGTTTCATTGTCCGTGGCGCTGTTCCCAATCCTGCTCTTAACACTTGACCTGGATTTGAGCACACTTTGGATCGGATTTACTTCCGGTATCATGATTTTCCTGTTTCGTGGAATTTACGCCTGGATAGGGCAGGATACGCTGGTACACGCACTTCGGACCGTACTGCCGGGCGGGCTCTACTATATATTTTACAGTTTGCTTTTTTATCTTGCCGTACGTAATAAGCATACCGTAAAATTTTCCCGCCTGATCATCAGCGTGCTGTGCTGTGATTTTATTTCAAATTGGATGGAGAGCCTTTTGCGCAGCGGCGTGTTTCCCAGCCAGTCCCATTCGCTGGAATTGCTAGCGGTTGCGGTTGTGCGCACCACGCTTGTCGGCTTCACATTTATACTGATTGAACGCTATCATTCCCTTTTGACCAGGAAAGAGCATGAACAGCGATACCAGCGGCTCTTTCTGATGACTGCGGAACTGAAAAATGAGATTTACTTTATGAAAAAGAATTCGGAAGAAATTGAGCAGATCATGGGCAACGCATATCGGCTGTATGAATCTTTGTCGGACAGGCAGATAGAACCGCAAGTCCGGGACTGCGCACTGGCGATTGCAAGAGATGTGCATGAGATTAAAAAGGACTATCTTGGAATCATCATGGGGTTGGAGCGGGAGATCAATAACGAGTATCCGGAAACGGAAATGAAGTTCAGTGATCTTCTCACCATTCTGAAGGAGTTTACCTATTCGCAGATCGATGCCAAGGATCTCCCCATATTTCTAGCCTTTCAGTGCCAGGATGATTTTATGACGCAGGCACATTATTCTCTGATGCTGATATTAAAGAATCTTGTAAACAATGCCATAGAAGCGATTGAATTTGGCCAAAAAAAGGGACATATCAAGATTACAGAAAACAAAGCCGGAACCGATTATTTGATCAACGTCTGTGATGACGGGCCAGGAATATCGGAGAAAAACCTTCCCAGAGTTTTTCAGCACGGATTTTCCACAAAGTTTGACCAGTCGACAGGAAATATTTATCGTGGAGTCGGCTTGTCCGGAGTAAAAAGTGTTGTGGAGGAACGGTTTCATGGAACGATTTCTGTTGAATCACGGCCATATGTGAAGACGGAATTTCGGATTCAAATTCCCGCCAGCTCTCTGGAGGAGGAAGTATGAAAATTTATGTCATTGAAGATGATCAGGCTGTCATCGATACGCTGGAGGACCTGATTGAACAGCAAAATCTGGGGAGTATCTGCGGAGATTCAGGGGGAAAAGAGCCGGATGAGCAAAGCGTTCTCTCCGCCAAGCCGGATATTGTACTAATTGATTTCCTGATGCCCCAAAGGGACGGCATTCAAATTGTCCAGTCCCTTAAGCTCTTGGGGTGCAGCGCAAAATATGTGATGATCTCCCAGGTTTCCGACAAGACCCTGATCGGCAAGGCGTATCATGCAGGCGTGGACTTTTTCATCAGTAAACCGATTAACGCCATTGAAGTAAAGTCGGTCATCCGTACGGTTGCAAATCAGATACAGAACGAACGTACCATCGCAAGTATCCGCAGTCTGTTCGGGGAAAACGTTCCCGCCGAAGTGCGTAAGACGGATACATTTTTAAAAAGGGCCAAGCTGGCAATGAACCAGCTTGGAATGTCCGGAGAAAAGGGCTGCATTGACATTCTGAAAATCTGCCAGTATATGCATGATAACAAGCTCTCAATTTATCATGTGAATTTTGGTCAGCTCTGTGCCTCTTTGAGCGGCACGGCTCCGCAGAGCATGGAGCAGAGAGTCCGCAGGGCAATCGCGAAAGGAATGCGGAACCTTGCTCAACTGGGAATTGAAGATTACATGAACGAGACATTTGTGGAATACGCAGGAAGTCTGTTCCCATTTGAAGAGGTCAAGGCGGAGATGGATTATATCCGCAGAAAGCGGAAGCGGGGCGGGAAAGTCAGCGTCAAGGGTTTTATTGGCGGACTTCTCATCCTTTCGGAGCAGGATGAATTTCCCCTGTAACGCCGCAGCCGACAAAGGCGTGGTCAGGCGAAAAGTCAAAAAAAGCCTTTATGCAGACAGACGGCTGGCTGCACAAAGGCTTTTCCTATTTGTTTGACGATGGCTTTTGAACTGGTATGGTTGGCAAAGCACAGGCCGACGGCAAGTCGTTCGGCCTGTGCTTAAAGAAAAAGTATTTTGCTTGGTAAAAACCGTTCGTCCCTTGGAGAATCTTTTTAAAGTAGAAACTATACTGGAAACCGGCTTTTCCTCTTAGTGAAGGATATTTAGAAGGGCCAACAGAATGGTACTGTTAAACATGTCTATGAACAGGCTTCCCACCAGCGGGACAATGAAATATGCGCGGGGGCACGGTCCGTATTTATCGGCCAGAACGCCCATATTTGCCATGGCGTTAGGTGTGGCGCCCATACCGAAGCCGCAGAATGCGGTGGTCATGGCTGCGGCCTCGTAATCTCTCCCCAAAATATTAAACACTGCAAAATTGGCATAGAGTGCCATCCAGATGGTCTGTACCAGCAAAATTACGATCATGGGAACGGCCAGAGCAGCCAGCTGCCACAGCTGCAGGCCCATCAATGCCATAGCCAAGAAAAGCTGCAAAGAGAGGTTGCCCAAAGAGTCGATCTCGGGCATGGGGACGTCTTTTTTCATGCCGTCAAAAATGTTACGGATTGCAACGGCAACCAGCATTGCACCCATATAGCCGGGAACTGTGATATGCCAGCTTTTGAACAGGGGAACTAACAAAGTTCCGGCGCCGATTGCTACGGCAATGAACAAAGAGGCGTTGACAAACCGCTGCGGGTCAATGGTGACTGCCTTTTCAGCCTGCTGGTCATAGATGTTTTCTTTCTTTGCCGTGCTATGCAGCTGAAGCTTCATGATTCTGCGCCGTGCAATAGGGCCGCCCATCACGCCGCCCGCAACCAGGCCGTACGTTGCCGCGGCGATAGCAACGGTCGTAGCGCCTGCCACACCGAAATCATTCTCCAGCAGGGGGCCGAATGCACCAGAAGTACCATGGCCGCCCACCAGAGGAATAGAACCCATGCAAAGGCCGAGCTTTGGATCCAGACCGAAGACACTGGCCATGCCGCTGCCAATCAAATCCTGTGAGATGACCATCACAATTGCCAGCACCAGGAACACCAGGACTTGTAATCCGCCTTTTCTGAGAAGACTGAAACAGGCGGTAAAGCCTACTGTGCAGAAGAAAATAGTCATGAAGACCGTTTGAAGCGTGCTGTCGAAAGAGATTTCGGCCACTCCGGTGGAATGCAGAATCAGATTCACAATGGAAAAAATAATGCCGCCTACTACGGGAGCGGGGATGCAGTACTTGTTCAGAATGGGTACTTTATGAATTAGAAACCGCCCAAGGCAGTAGACTAGAGCCGCCACGGCCCCGGCTTGGAACATATCCAGTTTAATTGCTGTCATTGCTTCTCCTCCTATGTAGTTCTTTGTTAGAATATAAACAAAGGATATATTCCGCTAGACAAAATAATACAAAAAAGTACAATAACTTTCTAAAATTTTTATGCCGAATGACCACATGCGATGTGCTTCGGGCAAATTGTAAGCGGCTGAGCATCCTATAGAGTCTTTCGGCACTTAAAAAATACCAGAGCAACCACAAGCAAACAACCCGCCCGATACAAATTCCTGGGCGCTTAAAAATTTTGACTTGTACACAGGAACCGTGATTTTAAATCCAAGCTGCGTTTTTTACGAAGCATACACCGTGCACATGATCCAGCGGCCACCCAAAGCACCACAATCTGCACTGAATTGATATGACGATGCCGAAAATCGTTTTCCCGCGGCTTCCGGTGTTTTTGTTTTCTTTCGGCTTCACGTTGCCTTTCCATACAGAGGATGGAATGGCAATATTTATAGATTGCAAAAAGTTACAAAATAGTTACAATGATTATACGGAGGTGACAAAATGAAAAACGTGAAAAACAAACTTATTTTTGTCCTTACATCAGCGATTCTTGCAGCCGGCCTGACGGTAAACGCCTCAGCGCAGAGCTTTAACAACGGAACATCCTGTTCCGGAGACAGCGCGGGCTGGAACACCGTTCTCTCGAATGCAGGCAATTCGAACTGCTTGCCTGATTCCGGCAGTTTCGGCAGACTATACAGTTCAGATTCTTCCAATGTTCTATCCAGTTCAGAACTGAAATCACTGTTGGGAGATTTGTACTCCTATTGCCCGTCCGAACCGACCTGTGACAGTAGCGAGAAATTTACCGGAACCCAAACGGATACAGCCGGGACAAGTCAGGACTGCCAAAATACCACAAAGCAGGAAACCGCCGACAAACAGTGTACAGCGAACGTGCAAGCCGCTGCCGACGAGAGTTCCTGCCCAACCGCTGACTCTAAGCAGGCAAACAGCAACACAGCCGCTGCCACAAAGACATCCTCTCCTTCTGAAAAGGCGGTCCCAGAAACAAAGACTGCCGCGCAAACCGCGACGACGGAAGCTGTTGCAAAACCGGAATCCGCGGTTCAGGACACTTCGGTTTCTGTTGCGGCATCTGCCCCGACTTCCAGCATCTGCAATGCCGTTGACAGTCAGACCGCATCTGACTGCAATGCTGCTCAGTCCTCTGGAAACACCCTGATGCAGTGCATCGACAGTTTTCTGAAAAAATGCGGCATTGATCTGAACTCTCTGGGCATTACTCTGCCGGGCTGCGGAAATGCGACGGCTTCCGCCCCCGCTTCCAACGGGACAGACGAATCCGATCCGCAGTCAAATGCGACCGGCAATACCGGCACGACCACGCCCGCCGGAAGCAATGCGGACACATCCAATCCCGCCACATCTTCCGGCAGCGGACAGTCCACTCCAACCTCAACCCCTTCCAATCAGAGCAGTTCCGGTTCCTCAAATGCGCAGAATGTGGATAATCTGAGCTATGAAGAGCAAGTCGTGGCGCTGGTCAACGAACAGCGCGCCGCCAATGGCCTGCAGTCCCTGACGCTCAGCACGGCGTTGTCCAACGCCGCACGGACCAAGTCTCAAGATATGCATGATAACCACTACTTCGCCCACGAAAGCCCTACTTACGGTTCCCCCTTTGATATGCTTACATCCTTCGGAATCAGCTACCGTACCGCGGGAGAAAACATTGCCATGGGCTATGCCACGCCCGAAGCGGTTATGAACGCCTGGATGAACTCCTCCGGTCACCGAGCCAACATACTCAACGCCTCCTATACGCAGATCGGCGTTGGATATGTGGCAGACGGAAATTATTGGACTCAGGAATTCACCGGCTGATTTTCTAAACCATCCATACTAAGATACAGAGATACAGAAACGTCTGAATGCGCCGCGGGAATTCTCCCGCGGCGCATTTCTTCCAGGCAGCCCAAATCTAACTCTGCGCCGGCTTTTCCAGTTGTGAGCCTTTGGCAATACAACCTGATTCACTCTCCGCTCTTTTGCAAGGCCGTGTGAAAACGCCACATTTGGAGAAATAAGTCTCCGACTTATTTTTGATAAAACAGGTTTTCATAAATGCAGAAAAATCAGACAACCGGAAGAAACTAGGCTGAATTCTTTAAACGTTTTTGCATGATCATCTCTCCTCAAAATCCGGCTTTGTCCGGAAATATTTACGGCAATGCTGCACAACGGCATAAAAAAGCCACACTGTCAGCCGGTGTCGGCAGACAGTGTGGAAAATCCCTGATATCTACTTGCGGAGGCAACCCAAATCAAGCCATCAGGCAACGCCTGTCAGCCAAAATCAGATTTGCCAATGCAAACATCATATTCAGTTTTGCGATCTGTTTTCGCAGACCTCGATATCGCGTCTTTCGGTAGCGAAGCAATCTTTTCACAACACCAAAGACATGCTCTACTTTTGCCCGGACGGATGACTTTTCATGCTCCCTGCGCTTAAGTTGAGCCCGTGATTTGGCAGAGCCCTTTTTAATCTGCGAGGGACGTCGATTTATCTTATAGCAAATGTGCTTACCGGAATTGCTCTCCACGATGGCGTCGTCACGCTTTTCCGCTCCAAGGTAACCGCTGTCTCCATATACAACTGTTTCTTCTCCGGTCAGCAGCTTGGAAGTCATGGTAACGTCATGGACATTGGCGGCTGTCACTTTGAGCGTGTGAACCAGTCCACTATCTTTGTCAACGCCAATATGCGCTTTGTAGCCAAAGTGCCACTCATTACCCTTTTTTACCTGATGAGCCTCCGGGTCCCGCTACTTGTCCTGATTCTTCGTAGAAGACGGTGCGGCAATGATTGTGGAGTCCACAATGGTGCCTTTCTTCAAGCGCAGACCCTTTTGCTGCAAAAGCTTTACCACCTGCGAGAAGAGCTGTTCCTGCAGACCGTTGTGAAGCAGAATATTCCGAAACCGGCCCGACGTATCGCCGTCCGGTACCTGATTGCTGGAGTCCACGCCGCAGAAATCCGAAAAGGCACGGCTGTCGATTGCTTCGGCAACCGTTGCCTCGTCGGATAAATTATAAAGGTTTTGCAGCAGATACAGTCGCAGCATCAATTCCAAGTTGTAGGGCTTATTCCCGCGCTCTCCCTTATAATAGCACGGCTTTGTCATGGCGATCCATTTGCCCCACGGAACAATACGCTCAATCTGCTCAAGAAATTCTTTCTTTTTTGTCCGCACTTGCGCCAATTCGTCGCTCAGCGCGGACAGACTCATTTGTTTATCCATAGATTTATTTTATCACATTCCAGCATTTACTGCACTTGATTTCCTGTGCGGTATTGCCTTACAACTTTATGCAATATCTAACATTTCGTTTTTATCCATCTCCCCATGGTATTTATCGTGTGGGTGCAGCAGGGAGATTTCACTTTTTTATTAACAGACTCATCATTCGAAGTCGGCAGATTTGGTAAAAAAGCAAGCAGGATTGATAAAAGACAACCACCTGATAAGCAACTACAATAAATATGGTTTATAGTATACAAAGAATTTTTTATTGCAAATTATTGATCTATCAACTCAAGTTTCAATTTTTCCTAATAAGCAAAAACCATACAAAATCAATTCATACACAAGCAGAAAAGAAAGGATTTGGGACGAATGAATGACATTGGTAGTAAGGTACGCAGCTTAATGAAGGAAATGGAGCCGGTATTTATCGAAGATTTTAAATATCTTCACCAGCATCCGGAAAAAAGCTTTGAGGAGTTTGAAACTACTGCATTCATAAAAAAACGGCTGACTTCTCTCGGAATTACAATTATGGATCATGGTATGAAGACGGGCGTGGTTGGTCTGTTAAAGGGCGCTACAGACGGACCGTGTATCGCACTGCGCGCAGACATTGACGGACTTCCTGTTGAAGAGATGTCCAGTTGTTCGTTCCCATCTCAAAATAAAGGATATATGCATGCCTGCGGCCACGATACCCATGCGAGTTCGCTTTTGGCTGCAGCCAGAATATTGGCTGCCTGCAAAGAGGATTTACAGGGAAGTGTCAAGTTTCTCTTTCAGCCAGCAGAAGAGGTTAACTTCGGCGCAAAAGAGATGATGAAACACAAAGTTCTGGAAAACCCGAAAGTCGATGCGCTTTTTGGCCTGCATAATTCTCCAGAAATTCCAATTGGGACAATTGCGGTTAAAAATGGCCCCCTGATGGCAGCAGTCAACCGCATTAATATTACCATTACCGGCTCGGGCGGACATGGCGGAGTGCCACAGCGCAATATCGATCCTATTGTTTGCGCAGCATCGATCATTTTGTCTACGCAGACCATTGTCAGTAGAAACCTCAGCCCATTTGCTCCTTGTGTGGTATCTATTTGTAATGTGCGGGCCGGAGAGGGAACCACAAACAATGTGACTCCAAATGAAGTGACAATGTATGGTACCGTCAGGGCTTTTCAAACAGAAGATATCGACCTGATTGAAAAAAGATTGGGCAGCATTATCCAGTACACCTGTGAAGCATTCGGCTGCAAGGGTAATCTGGAATTTATCAGGGAGCTGGACGTTACTGGCTCAAAAGAGCTTTATGACATAGCTCTCAAGGCAGTAAAGGAGACCGGTGCACAGCCTGTGGATCCGACACCTTCGACGGGCGGTGAGGACTTCTCCGTATACCAGAAAGGGAATGTCCCTTGTTTCTTTTATTGGCTTGGGACTCGAAATGAAAAGCAAGACTGCGTTTATTCCTGGCACAGTCCCAAATTCAAGGCCGATCCCCATTGCATTATGATAGGAGGTGGAGTCTATACAATGTCTGTATTTAAGGCCATAGAAAAATTTAAAGCGGAGAATTGAGAGGAAGAGAAAAAATTAATATGGAGTAAAAGGAGGCCTCAATATGGAGAAAACCAAGGTTGTCTTAAAGAATTGGAAATTGCATATTACGCTCCTGGCTGTCGTCGTCCTCAGCGAACAAATCAATATCATCAAGATTCCCATTGGTGCCGCCAGCATCATGTTTTTACCGCTGCTGTATGCAATGGTGATTGGTTTGATTTTAGTTTTGCTTAAGCCTGTTAAGTGGATTAATCAGGAAAGCAGCAAGGCTGCAGGAGGCTTTGTTGTTCTTGGCATTTCTGTCTTTATCGCAAAGATTAGCGTCAACAGTGGTGCCGCCATTATGACGATCATCAAGAGCGGCTACCTTTTACCGCTTGTCTTTCAGGAATTTGGAAACCTGGGAACCATTCTGATCGCGCTGCCGGTAGCTCTTTTGCTCGGCTTTCGCAGGGAAGCGGTCGGCATGACGCATTCCATTGCGAGAGAACCCAATGTTGCCTATATGGCACAAAAATACGGCCTGGATTCTCCGGAAGGCCGCGGTGTGATTACAACCTATACCGTAGGTACGGTAATCGGCACGATTTTTATGAATCTTCTGGTCTCTTTTCTGGCGGCTTTTACTCCTTTGCATGCCTACGCATTGGCTATGGCATGCGGCGTTGGCTCGGGAAGTATGATGGCTGCCTCCAGCGCTCCATTGCTGGCCATGTATAAAGAAGGCTCTGATATGTATAACATGATTTCTTCGCTAGCCGGCCTCAGTAACACGTTTTCTACCGCAGACGGCATTGTGATGACTGTGTTTATCGGCTTGCCGCTATGTAACTGGTTGTATAGCAAGCTCTACCCTCGGATCGGCTTGGGCAGGAAAGAGAAAAAACTGTCTCAGAGTGCAAAAGGAGAGTGAATTATGAATAAAAAGCTCACAATGGATGATTTCCTTGAGGCCCTCTTAATTATGCTGATTGTTGCGGCAATTGCCGTCATTGGCAATTGGGTTAGTGGGAAATTTACACAATCCATCGTCGATTCTATTCCGGGGATGCTGATTTTGCTCGGAATTGCCATTCTCGGGACTCTCTTTGCCCACGTGATTCCATTGAAAATTCCCGCTATTATCTATATCACGGTTATCGGAATTCTGTTGGCCATCGAGGGAAGCCCTACAGCTCCCTATGTAACCGAAGCCGTTGGAAAAGTTGGACTTTTGCCTCTCGCAACTCCTGTCTTGGCCTATGCCGGTGTCAATATGGGAAAAGATTGGGCGGAATTTAAAAAGATTGGCTGGAAAGGCATTGTGGTTACTCTCTGCGTCATGATCGGAACATTTGTCGGTTCCGCGCTTATTGCGCAGCTTATTCTCTCAGCAGAACACATTATTTAAAATAGATTTCATAGAAAAGTGTAATATCTGCACAGGTCAGAATTTGTTACTGATCTGTGCAGATATTTTGTTTGTCATAGATCAGCAGAATCGATAAATAAGACCGCAGTCCCGGTAAAAGACAACAAAGGCGGCGACTGCTAAAATAGCATTATCCAAAAATAATTCATTGAATTCCCGCTGCCGATAGCGGGAAAACACTCACCATCTAAAGTGCTGAGAAAGGAAAAAAAATGTTAAAAGAAACCAAACGTACGGACCCCGAACTGGCAGAGCTCGTAGAAGAGGAACTTGTCCGTCAGGAAAACTGTATCGAAATGATCGCCTCGGAAAGCACGGTTCCCGTACCGATTATGGAACTGTCCGGCAGTGTGTTTACCAACAAAACGCTGGAAGGCTATCCCGGAGCACGTTTTCAGGCTGGCGCCGAGGTAGCTGATAAAATGGAGAGGCTGGCGTGGGAGCGCGCCAAGGCGCTCTTCGGCGCCGAGCATGTCAATATTCAGTCCTATTCCGGCTCTACCGCGAATTACAGTGTATTTGCGTCCGTCCTGAAGCCCAGCGACAAGATTCTGGCCATGCGCCTGGACCAGGGCGGCCACCTGACCCATGGCAGTCCCGCGAATTGGATGAGCAAGTTTTATAACCATGTTTTTTACGGCTGCAATAAAGAGACAGAGCAAATTGATTACGATGAGTTGGAGAAGCTGGCGCATGAGGAAAAGCCCCGGCTGATTATCTGCGGTGCCAGTTCCTATCCCCGCCTGATCGACTATGAGCGCATCGGGAAAATTGCGGCGGACGTTGGCGCCTACTCCATGTGTGACATGGCCCATGTGGCCGGTCTGGTCGCCTCGAAAATAATTCCCAGTCCGTTCCCGTACATGGATTTTGTCACTTCGTCCACCACCAAGACATTTTGCTCCGCCAGAAGCGGCATGGTGTTCTGCAAAGAAAAATATGCCAAGCTGCTTGACCACGGCACATTTCCCGGCAGTCTGGGTTCCATCCATCTGCATACCATGGCTGCCAAATGCTGGAGCTTCCGGTACGCCGCCACACAGGAGTTCCACGACACCATGGCCCAAGTCGTCAAAAACGCGCAGCATCTGGCCGTCGAGCTGCAAAAAAGAGGCTTCCGCATTGTCAGCGGCGGTACGGACAACCATCTTTTGGTTGTCGATCTGCGCAATAAAGGCGTTACCGGAAAAACCATGCAGAACGCGCTGGACCAGGCCGGCATTTCCGTCAACAAAAATGTGATTCCCTTTGACCCGGAAAAGCCCTTCATTACCAGTGGCATCCGTATCGGTCTCACTTCCGTGACGCAGCGCGGCTTGAAGGAACCCGAGATCACTGAAATCGCGGAAATCATCGATCAGGTTACCAGAGCACCCGAGGACGAGGCAAATATCAGCGCCTGTCGGAAGAAGGCGGAGGCGCTGGTCTCCCGCTTCCCCCTGTATCCCGCCGGTTCGTTTGACGACTGATCTGATCCTTTCCACGCAAATAATAAAAGCGCCCGCCGGACAAAAGTCCGGCGGGCGCACGGTTTCTCACAGCCTCATAGGTTTTCCCCCACGGAGGGCCGCCGCTCCTAGTACAGCGCCGGCGTTTTCCCCATATACAATTTAAAATATTTATAAAAATTATTCAGATTCTTATAGCCGACGGCAAAAGCGGCCTCCTTAATGCTGCTCCCGGCACGCAGCAATTGAGCGGCTTTATCGATGCGTATTTTGTTGATATACTCAACCGCAGTCATATCGAGATATTTTTTAAAAAGATGCGCGATATGGCTATTGGTGCAGCAGGCCGCCCCGGACAGATCCGCAATCGCGATCGTGTCCGTATAATGCTGATAGATATAGAACAGAGCCGTATTGAGCATGTCATTGGGCGTAAAATTCCAGCCGACCGCACGGATGATGGCCTGGCGCAGCTGCTCCATGTCGATGGGCTTGGCAATAATGTCGCATACTCCCAGGCGCAGCGCTCTCTGCGCGTAGGAAAAGGTGTTATAAACGGTCACGACGATCACTTTGGTGTTACTGTCTTTCAGCTTTCCAATAATCTCAAATCCATCAAGCGTGGGCATCTGAATATCCAAAAAGGCGAGGTCTGGCTTTTCCCGTTCAATCAGGCTTAAAGCTTCCGCCCCGTTGGAGGCCGTTCCCGTGATTTGGATGGGCAGGCCCTCCGATTCAATAAAATAGCTGATGATTCTTTGCGCTGCGGTTTCATCATCACAGATTACAGCTCGTATCATGTTCAATTCCCACCTTCTTCACTTCCCTCGCGGGAAGGATCAGAGAAATGCTGGTTCCAGCTTCCACGTCGGAACCGATCTCAAATGAAAAATCGTCGTTATAAGCGGCCCTCAGCTTGCTGTATACCATGGAAAGGCCGTGCGCCGTAGCGCTTTTCATTCCAAGCGCAATGGCCCGGCAGGTGACGGAATCAAGCACTTTTCCATTGTTTGCAATGACAAAGTGAAGCTGATTCTGGCATTCATAAACCCGGACGGTCAGCTGCTTGTCCTTTATATCGGAGAACCCATGCGTAAAGGCGTTTTCCGCAATGGGCATCAGGAAATTGAACGGCACCAACCACTGGCTCAAATTCGTCTGCACGTCGTAGTGAAGCGTCAGGCCGTCTCCGTAGCGGAGCTTTTGCAGCTTGAGATAAGCCTTGAGATATTCCAGCTCCTTGTCCAGAGATACCGTGTTGTTGTTGTTTCGCAGCGTGTAGTAAAACATTTTTGATAGATCTACGATGGACTGGTACAGAGGGAGCATACCGCCCTCGATCGCCATAGAGGCCATTTGATTGAGCGTATTGAAGAGGAAATGGTTGTTGATCTTCAGATCCGTCATCGAATTTTCCGCGTTTTTCAAATTGGCCACAAGCAGTTCCTGATACTGCTCCTTGCTGGACAGTGCCAGATCCTTTTCCATCAGTTCACTTTTGAATTTATAAAATTCGCAAAAGTTCACAATGGCCTTCGCAATACGCCTGAGCAGCATCTGTGCTCCCAGAATGGAACTTTGGGGGGTGATATACACGCCCTCTTCCTGATGCTTGCTCATCATCAGTGAAGTGTGTACAAAGCCGCCCTCCACATATCCAAGAAAGATTCCCTGAAAGATAATGGGCATATACAAAGCAGTCAGTCCGTAGGGACATTCAATTTTTCCCTCTTCCCGGATAGGGCGGGGAATTTTGGAGCACATGCAGGGGGCCGAATTCGACAGAATGTCCTCCGAGCAATGCGCGCAGCAGAAATTGGGGAAAACGCGGGTCTTCGTCACCAGATTTCCCATGGAGTCAAAAATGATATAAGTGTAATGCAGCGTGTCCAGGAACTGTGTGCGAATGCCGTCAATCGCGGCATAGAGGTACTCGTTGGCCTCCCGGTTTGTAATTTTGTATTCCAAATCGTTTGCATTAAAAATCTTGTCCGGATTGATGTTGTCCGGGCAGGAGACCATCAGATGCTTGAAAAGGGTTTCGCCGGTATTGAACATTTCGTGGATTACGCCGGCTTTCCAGTGGAAAATAGCGTCTTTCGGCATTTCAATCTTTTTTCCGTCGACGAGACTGTACCCGTCCCCCTGAAGGATATAAATAACTTGCTCGGTAAAGTGAATGTGCGCACTCATATGCGCGTGAGGCGCAATCGATACGATGCCGACATTCAGAGTGATTTTATTGCAATCCGCTTCCGGCTTCAGCCAGTCGATATAGCCCCATCCCGTTTGCTGCCGGTTCATAATCTCACCTCGCTTCTTCAGTTTGACGGATTTGCGCGAATCCGCGTTTTTTATTATGGATTTTGTATCTCCAACAATTTCTGATTAAATACTAAAGCAAAATTATGACTCGGTCAAGGCGAATTTATTTGGAAATCAGCCGTTTTGGTCATAAACACAGGTTTCGTAAATAAATGCACAGTTTTGATAAAAGACATTCGTGGAAACAGAACGTAAAATGAAAACGAAAAATCGAGAGTAAATCTGCGGATGGTCGGAACCGCAAAATATCTGAGCTTTTCCGGCCCAGTGGGATATGCAGGAAACATAAGAGTACAACAACAGGAGGTAAAAGGCATGAACTATAAGACCGACATTGAGATCGCGCAGGAAGCAAAGATGCTGCCCATCGGGGAGATCGCCGCGAAACTGGGAGTAAGTGAGAACGCGCTGGAACCCTATGGCAGAACCAAGGCCAAGCTGGATATTCACACGCTGCGGGATGTTCCCCGTAAAGGCAAGTTGATTTTGGTGACAGCCATCAATCCGACGCCGGCCGGAGAGGGAAAGACCACCACCAGCGTGGGGCTGGCGGACGCCCTGAGCCAGCTCGGAAAAAGGACTGTTTTGTGCCTGCGTGAGCCCAGTTTGGGGCCGGTGTTCGGCGTAAAGGGCGGCGCGGCCGGCGGTGGCTATGCCCAGGTGGTTCCCATGGAGGACATCAATCTGCATTTCACCGGAGACTTTCACGCCATCGGAGCAGCCAACAACCTGCTCGCGGCCATGCTGGACAACCATATTCAGCAGGGCAATACTCTCAATATTGACACCCGTAAAATCGTCTGGAAGCGCTGTGTGGACATGAACGACCGCCAGCTTCGTAATATCGTGTGCGGTCTTGGGGGCAAAGCCAACGGTGTCCCCCGTGAGGATGGCTTCGACATAACCGTGGCCTCGGAGATCATGGCGGTACTGTGCCTGGCCACCAGCCTGAGCGATTTGAAAGCGCGGCTTTCCAGAATGGTGGTTGGATACACGAGGGACGACAAGCCCGTGACGGCGGCGGACCTCCACGCGCAGGGCGCCATGGCCGCGCTGCTGAAAGACACCATTAAGCCGAATCTGGTACAGACGCTGGAGCACACTCCCGCCCTGATCCACGGCGGCCCCTTTGCCAACATTGCCCACGGCTGCAACTCCATCTCCGCAACAGAAACCGGATTGAAGCTGGGGGACTACGTGGTGACGGAGGCCGGTTTCGGCGCGGACCTGGGCGCGGAAAAATTTTTGGACATCAAGTGCCGGGCTGGCGGCTTCGCCCCCAGCGCGGTGGTGGTGGTGGCGACGGTGCGCGCGCTGAAGCACCACGGCGGCGTGGCCAAGGCGGATCTTGGCCAGGAGAACCTTCCGGCTCTGGAGAGAGGCCTGCCCAATCTGCTCCAGCATGTGGAGAATATGACGCAGGTGTACGGCCTGCCCTGTGTGGTGGCCATCAACGCATTCCCCACCGACACCCCCGCCGAGCTGAAACTGGTTGAGGACAAGTGCCGGGAGTTGGGTGTGAATGTGGCTCTCAGTGAGGTTTGGGCAAAGGGCGGCGCAGGCGGAATCGAACTTGCCAATGAGGTTCTGCGCCTGTGCGGGCAGCCGAATGATTTCCGGTACTGCTATGATGCGGAAAGCTCCATTGAGGACAAGCTGGACGCCATCGCGACGAAGATCTATCACGCCGACGGCGTGGATCTGACCTCCGGCGCCAAAAAGCAGCTCAAACAGCTCACGGACTTGGGCTATGACAAGCTGCCTGTCTGCATGGCCAAGACCCAGTATTCTTTTTCCGACAATGCCGCGCTGCTGGGCGCCCCCCGGAATTTCCGCATCACGGTACGGAATCTGAAGGTTTCCGCCGGGGCGGGATTCCTGGTGGCGCTGACTGGCGACATCATGACCATGCCGGGCCTGCCTAAGATCCCCGCCGCCGAAAAGATCGACGTGGACGAAAATGGCCGGATCTCAGGGTTGTTCTGAGCCCGCTCCCTTCACGGCAGGCCCGCGCCCGCTGACTGCGCGGGCTTGCCGATTTCCTCAATAAAAAATGGAGAAGAAAAATGAGTGAAAAGCTGACTGAACAGAGCTGTTCCAATTTTACAGAGGCGCTGGCCTCCCGGGCGCCGGTTCCCGGCGGCGGCGGCGCGGCGGCGCTGACAGGTGCTTTGGGGGTGGCATTGTGCTCCATGGCGGGCAACCTGACCTTAGGGCGCAAAAAGTACGCGGCGGTGGAAGCGGATGTCCAAAACTTGGTGGCGGAAGGGGAAGCCGTCCGCTCCCGGCTGCTGGAGCTGGTGGACGAAGACGCGGCCCTGTTTGAACCGCTGGCAAAAGCGTATTCCACTCCGAAAGAAGACCCGAACCGGGACAAGACGCTGGAAGCGGTAACCCGCAGTGCTTGCGCCGCGCCTCTTGAAATCATGCGGTACTGCTGCCGGGCCATCGGCCTGCTGGAGGAAATGCTTGACAAAGGCAGTACCATGCTGATATCCGACGTGGGCTGCGGGGCGCTGTGCTGTGCCGCCGCGCTGGAGAGCGCTGGTCTGAATGTGTACGTAAACACCAGGACCTTAAAAGACCGCGCCGAGGCAGCAAAGCTTGAATCAGAGGCGGACGGGATGCTGCACACATACGGCGGCAGGGCGGAACGGATCGCGCGGGAAGTTACGCGCCGTCTGCTTAGGAAGGAGTAACCATGGCGAAAATTTTGAAAGGTGCGCCGGTAGCAGCCGCCTTGAGCGACGCGTTGACAAAGCGCGTAAAGCGTCTGAAAAAAAACGGAATTATGCCGACACTGGCCATTGTCCGCGTGGGACAGCGAGACAGCGATCTGGCATATGAGCGCGGCGCCGTAAAACGCTGCGAGACGGCAGGTATCGAGGTGCGCCGTTTTGTACTCTCGGAGGACTGCTCCCAGGAATGCCTGCTCAAAACAATCAGGCAGATCAACGACGACAGCAAAATTCACGGCTGCCTGCTATTTCGCCCGCTGCCAAAGCAGATTGACGAACGACTTGTCTGTGGGGCACTCCTTCCGGAAAAGGACGTTGACTGTATCACCAGCGGCTCCTTGTGCGGCGTATTTACCGGAAGCCAGACCGGTTTTCCGCCCTGCACGGCCCAGGCGTGTATCGAAATACTGGACCATTACGGCTATGTTCTGAAAGGAAAGCGGGTCTCTGTAATCGGGCGAAGTCTGGTGGTGGGCAAGCCGGTATCCATGATGCTCCAAAGTCGGAACGCGACCGTTACGATGTGCCATACGAAGACGGAAAATCTGGCAGCACGGTGCCGTGAAGCGGAGATCCTGATTGTGGCCGCGGGCAGAGCCGGCATAGTGGACGAGACGTTTGTATCCCCCGGGCAGACGGTAATCGACGTGGGAATCAACACGGACGCAGGCGGCCATTTGTGCGGGGATGTCCGGTTCGACCGGGTGGAGTCTGTTGTGGCATCCATTACGCCGGTGCCCGGTGGCGTCGGAACCGTAACCTCCTCGGTGCTGGCAAAGCATGTGGTGGAGGCTGCCGAAAAGCAGCTGGGGGAAGAAGTATGCTAAGTCCCGGAGAATTTGTGGACAGCTATACGGACATCGGTGCAACCAAGGCAAAAGCGCCGCTGTATAAGCTGTTCCTGCTGGCAATCCTGGCGGGATTTCTGATCGGCATGGGCGGCGCCGTGACCAATACGGCGTCCCATGCCGTTGAAAATGTATCCGCGGCAAAAATCATCTGCGGAATGCTGTTTCCCTTTGGCCTGATCATCGTGGTTCTGACGGGCGCGGAGCTGTTCACAGGGAATTGTCTGATTACCATCTCGGTCCTCGCAAAGCGGACCGGCCTGCGGGGCATGCTGCGGAACCTGTGTATTGTGTACGCTGGAAACTTTGTCGGAGCAATTGCATTGTCGGCCGCCTGTGCTTACAGCGGGCAGATGAACCTGTCCGGCGGAGGCTTGGCGGTAACAACTATCAAAATAGCCGCGGCAAAATGTTCTCTGACATTCGGCAGCGCGGTGGTACTTGGCGTTTTGTGCAATATTCTGGTCTGCGCAGGCGTCATGTGTGCGCTGTGCGCGAAAAGCGTGGCGGGGAGAGCCGTGGGCGCATTTGTACCTGTCAGCTTTTTTGTATTCTGCGGTTTTGAGCACTGCGTGGCCAATATGTACTACGTCCCGGCGGGGCTGTTCGCCCTGTCGGTGCCGAAATACGCCGAGCTGGCAGAAGCGGCGGGACTGAATACCGCTGTCCTGACCTGGGGCGGTTTCCTTGTACATAACCTGCTTCCGGTGACCCTTGGCAATGTGCTGGGTGGCTGCGGTTTTGCGGCTCTGATTTGGGTATCTGACCGGAAAATTAAGTCCAAAGCAAACTAAATAAAACTGGCAAAGACAGAGTAGGGACAGCGCGTCAAGTGCCGGCGAATGGGAAGTTGTCGCCGGACGAAGAAACCTCGGCGTTTCGCGTTGCTGTACCCGCATCCGCTGCCACTTAAGCTGGAAAACTCCTCCTTTTGTGGTAAACGGCACAAAAGGAGGAGGCTTTATCATGGGAAAGAAACTGTTTGATATTCGGACCGTCGTCATGCTGGGCCTTTTGACCGCCATGGAGATTGTCCTGTCCCGCTTTTGCTCAATATCCGCATGGAATATAAAGATCGGCTTCAGCTTTGTGCCTGTGGCGGCAGCGGCAATTCTGTTTGGCCCGCTGCAAGCGGGTTCCGTTGCGGCGCTGGGCGATTTTCTGGGCGCGATTTTGTTTCCCATCGGCGCGTATTTCCCGGGCTTTACCCTGACGGCGTTTCTGACCGGCATCATCTTCGGATTGTTTCTGCATAAAAAGCAAAACGTTCAGCGCATTCTGGGATCCGTTGTCTTCAGCCAGCTGGCATTGAGCCTGCTGCTAAACACCCTGTGGATTTCTATTTTATACGGCGTCTCCTACCATGTACTTTTTTTGACGCGGATTTTGCAGTGTACGGTTTCAGGACCGGTCCAGTTCATCGTACTGAGCCTCATGGTAAAATGCCGCTGCGTTGCAGAAATCAGGCGATAACATGAATCTTGCCGAGGCGATGGGGTACATCCACTGCGCAAATCTTAAAGGCTGATTCTTCTGTGGAATTGAAGCTTTTATCTGTCCTTTGCAGCTTTCCCCGCAGGAGGCATAGAACGTTATCCGAAAGTATTTCGGAATATCCGAATTTATCCCTTTCCCCGCACTCTTAAAACATCGGCCAGTCTCTTTTGCACCGGCAGCCACTGACGTTTGGGATAGAGCCGCCCATAAAGCTCCAGTAGTATTTTGGCGTCACTGGGATCCAGTGTCTCCGCCAGCGACAGCATATAACCGTGGACAGCCAACAACATCCAATAGGCCAGCTGGTTATTTTCCTGCTCCACCGGCGTTTCAATCATGTACTTCAGGATTTCCCGCGCCCCGGCGGAGGATAGGCCTCCCTGCGCCGCCGCATCCAGTTTAATCTTCAATGCGTCCGCGAAAATGCCGTGACATGGATCAGTCTTAGGTCCGGCCGTACCAAAGATGCCCTCGCCCAGCTTTCTGTTCTCGTTCAGCCAAACCGTCTTCTCCAGATAGTCCGCATAGATTTTTCGAATCTCCGCAAAGCTCTCTGTCATCAATTCAGCTCCCCTCTCAAAGTCGTACCGCAGCCACGGCAATCCAGTTTTCCTGTCTCCCATCATTCGATTCTACATGTGCAATACCGCATATGGGGGCAGAGACCACTCTGCCTGAATCTCGGTACTTTGACGCATAGCGCGGCGATTGCTGATATTATAGCACTGTGAGCCTCTTTCGTCGAGCGTCTCACAGTGGTCGAAGCCGCATTTGAGAACACTCGATGCAGAATCGCGTTCTCTATCAAGTCGCACCCATTTTTGAGACTAATCTGATAATGGGTAGGTGAAGATGGAGGCGATTCGGGGGAGGATCACGGCAGTAGTGCCGGCTTCAATGTCTCCATTTACAACGCCCAGCCCGGCCTCAACATCGACTGCACCACGGCGAAAGCTGTCTGATGTACAAAAGCTTCAGGCAACGGGAATCTACTCTGAGCCACAGTGGAAGTTGAGCCCCATATTTTCAACATTAAATTTCATTGTGCACTGCACCTGTGTGGTTGTCATGAGCAATACCAGCCATCGGGGGTACACCAATATTGCGGAAAGGTATTCCCACTACGGGAGTGTACTCCGTCAAAACCAGCTCCACAATGAAAAAGTCCCCGCCATCCGAAAAGATGGCGGGGACTTTTTCATTTTATAGAATTTTCCTTACTTTGCGGCCTTGGCGGCTCTAATGGCCTCGGTGAGCATGGGGGTAACCTTGAAGAGGTCGCCGCAGATGCCGTAGTCGGCGATCTCAAAGATGGGGGCGGTGTCGTTCTTGTTCACCGCGATGATGCACTCGGAATCCTGCATGCCGGCCTTGTGCTGGATGGCGCCGGAAATGCCCAGAGCGACGTACACCTTCGGATGGACGGTCTTGCCCGTCTGGCCCACCTGATGGTCCGCGGACAGCCACCCGGAGTCGATGGTGGCGCGGGAGCCGCCCACAACGCCGCCCAGCTCGGCTGCCAGCTCTTCCGCCAGCTTGATACCGCCAGCAACATCCTTGCTGATGCCGCGGCCGACGGAGACGATGAAGTCCGCGCCGATCAGATCCACCAGCTTCTTCGCGGCCTTGACGACCTCGACCACCTCGGTCTGGACGTCATCTTCGGTCACTGTGAAGGCGGGCTTCACGATCTCACAGGCATCCGCCTTGGCCTGGTCGAAAGGATTCTTCTTCATCACGCCCGGACGCACCGTCGCCATGGCGGGACGGAACCTCGGGCAGATGATGGAGGCCATCAGATGGCCGCCGAACGCAGGGCGGGTCATCTTCAGGTCCCGGGACACGTCGTGCTTCTCGCCCAGAACCACGGCGGTGTTCAATCCGTCGATCTTCTCCGGGGCAAGAGTGGACGCCTCCCGCAGAAAGTCCTTGTAGATGGGCATATCCACGTCCAGATGCGTGCAGTCCGCGCAAAGGCCGGTGTGCAGGCGGGCGGCGCAGCGGGGGCCCAGGTCCCGGCCGATGTTGGTGGCGCCGAACAGCATGACCTCGGGCTTCAGCTCCTCGATCACCTGGCAGATTGCCGTGGTGTAGCCGCCGGTGGTGTAGTTTTTCAACATGGGGCTGTCGCAGACATAGACCTTGTCCGCGCCGTAGCCGCCAAGCTCTTTGGCCAGACCCTCGACCTTGTCGCCCAGCAGCAGGCCGCACAGATCCACGCCCAGCTCGTCCGCCAGCTTCCGTCCTTCGGAGATCAGCTCAAAATCGGTGGGCATCAGCTTGCCCTGACGCTGCTCGCAGAACACCCATACATCCTTGAAAGCAGCGATATCCGTATTGTTAAAAGACATGTTCAATTACCCCTTTCTCAGATGATGTGCTTGGCGGTCAGAATCCCCGCCAGCTTCTCGCAGCTCGCTTTGTCGGCGCCCTCCAGCATCATGCCCGCGCCCTTCTGGGGCGGCGTGAAGGATGTGAGAATATTGGTGGGAGAACCCTTCAGGCCGATGGTGGTGGGATCGATCAGGGGATCGTTTTTCAGCGTCTCGTAATCGAAGGTCGCAAGCGGCTTGCCATAAGCCTCGAAAATGCCGCCCACGCTCATGTAACGGGGGGTGTTCAGCTCCTTAATGCAGGTCAGAAGGCACGGCGTCTTGACCTTGATGGTCATGTAGCCGTCCTCCAGCATGCGCTTGACGGTGATGGTGTCGCCGGTCTTTTGAATGTCGGCGGCGTAAGTCACCTGGGGCAGGTGCAGCTTCTCGGCGATCTGGGGGCCCACCTGGGCGGTGTCGCCGTCGATGGCCTGACGGCCGCACATCACGATGTCGTCCTTCTCCACCCCGATGCGGCTGATAGCCGCGGCCAGGATCTGGGAAGTGGCGTATGTATCGCTGCCGCCGAACTCACGGGCGGAGACCAGAACGCCCTCGTCCGCGCCCCGGGCCATGATCTCCCGCAGCATCCCGGCCGCAGGAGGGGGACCCATGGTGACCACGACGACCTTGCAGCCCGTCTCGTCCTTCAGCTTCAGGGCGGCCTCCACCGCGTTCAGGTCGTCGGGGTTGGTGATGGTCTGCATGGACGCCCGGTCCAGCGTTCCATCCGGATTCACCGCCACCTTTCCGGAGGTATCGGGTACCTGCTTTACACTTACAATGATTTTCATGACTCTCTACCTCCTTATTTATTTCACGCCCATGTGCTTGGCAATGACCATGCGCTGAGCCTCGGAAGTACCTTCATAGATCTCGGTGATCTTCGCGTCGCGCATCATGCGCTCCACGGGATACTCACGGGTGTAGCCATAGCCTCCGAACAGCTGTACGGCGCGGCGAGTCACATCAGAAGCAGTTTCAGCGGCAAATAGCTTTGCCATTGCCGAAGCTTCACTGTAATTCTCATGATTCTGCTTGCCCATTGCCGCAGCATAAACCAGATGCTGCGCAGCCTGAGTGCGGCAGTGCATGTCGGCCAGCTGGAACTGGGTGTTTTGGAACTGGCTCAGGCGCTTGCCGAACTGGACGCGCTCCTTGGTATACTTGACAGCCTCGTCAATGGCACCCTCCGCCAAACCCAGAGCCTGCGCTGCAATGCCGATGCGGCCGCCGTCCAGAGTCTGCATGGCGACCTTAAAGCCCTTGCCCTCTTTGCCCAGCAGGTTCTCCTTGGGAACAACGCAGTCCTCAAAGATCAGATCGCAGGTAGAACTGCCGTGAATACCCATCTTCTTCTCGTGTTTGCCCTGAGAGAAACCAGGGAAGTCCTTCTCCACAATGAAGGCGGTAATGCCGTGGTTACCAGCCTTCTTATCCGTCATGGCGAACACCACAAAGGTGTCGGCCACGTTGCCGTTGGTGATGAAGCACTTCGTTCCGTTCAGAACATAATGATCGCCCTCCAGAACAGCGATAGTCTGCTGTCCGGAAGCATCCGTGCCGGCACCGGGCTCGGTCAGACCGAACGCGCCGATCTTCTTGCCGGAAAGCAGGTCAGGCAGATACTTGCGCTTCTGCTCCTCGGTGCCATGCTCAAAAATGGGAGCGCAGCACAAAGAAGTGTGGGCAGAGACAACAACAGCCGTAGTGCCGCAAACTTTGGCCAGCTCCTCCACGCACATGGCGTAAGAGAGAACGTCACCGCCCGCGCCGCCATATTCCTTCGGGAAGTAAATACCCATCATGCCCAGCTTGGCCATCTTTTCCACAGTCTCCATAGGGAAGCGCTCTTCTTCGTCGATTTCCTCGGCCAGAGGCTTTACTTCGGTCTCGGCGAACTCGCGGTACATCTTACGAAGCATCAACTGCTCGTTTGACAGATGAAAATCCATACCTTTTACTCCTTCTATTGAATTTACTTGGAATAATCGTAGAAGCCCTTGCCGGTCTTCTTACCCAACAGACCGCCGCGAACCATCTTGCGTAGAAGCAGCGCAGAACGATACTTGGAATCGCCGGTCTCGTTGTACAGAGTTTCCATGATCGCCAGGCATACATCCAAGCCGATGAAATCACCCAGAGCCAGAGGACCCATGGGATGGTTTGCACCAAGCATCATGGCCTTGTCAATGTCGCCCACGGAGGCCACGCCGGTCTCCACAAGACCAATCGCTTCGTTGATCATGGGGATGAGGATCTTATTGACCACAAAACCAGGAGCCTCCGCAACTTCCACGGGATCCTTGCCGATCTCCTGGGCCAGTTTAAAGATGTAATCAAAAGTCTCCTGGGTGGTATTGGCGCCCCGGATGACCTCCACCAACTTCATGCTGGGAACGGGATTGAAGAAATGCATACCGATGACGGGGTGCTTCAGGCCGTTGCCCATTTCGGTGACGGACAGAGAAGAGGTGTTGGAAGCGAACACGGTTTCGGGCTTGCACATGGCGTCCAGCTCGTTCAAAAGCTCTTTCTTGGTGGCCATGTCTTCCTTGACGCACTCAATGATGAGGTCGGCGTCCGCAGCGGCGGATTTCTCCTCCACCAGCACGTTGGCCATCAGGGCATCCTTCGCCTCCTGGGTCATCTTACCCTTCTCGACGCGCTTTTGCAAAGACGCCGCCAGCTTATCCTTGTGCTTCTGTGCGGAAGCGACGGAGCTTGCATACATCAAAGCGGTGTGACCCTTGGCCGCAAAAACCTGAGCGATCCCGCTGCCCATGGTACCGGCGCCAAAAACTGCAACTTTCATACTGATCCTCCTATTAATAAAATAATTTTGTGGGATTTATTTCATAAACGCTGATAAATCAGCCATTTATAAACGGGTCGTGCTTACGCTTCTCAATGAAAGCGGACATGGCGTTCTTCTGATCCCTGGTCTCAAAACAGGAGCCGAACAGCTTCTCCTCTACTTTCACGGCCGCGTCCATGTCCACCTGCAGTCCGTCGTTGACAGCCTTCTTGCAGGCGCGGACGGCAATGGGTGCGTTTCCGGCAATGCGATACGCCATTTTCTCAGCCTCCGCCAGCAATTGGTCGGCGGGATAGACAGCCTGTACCAGCCCAACACTCAGGGCCTCCGGGGCCTTGATATTGCGGGCGGTATAGATCAGTTCCTTTGCTTTTCCAGGCCCGATGAGACGGGCCATGCGCTGGGTTCCGCCGAAGCCCGGCGTGATGCCAAGACCCACCTCTGGCTGTCCGAAGACCGCCGTGTCGGCACAAAGGCGGATATCACAGCTCATGGACAGCTCACAGCCGCCGCCCAAAGCAAAGCCGTTCACCGCCGCGATGGTGGGAATGGGGAGCGTTTCCAGCTTGCGGAACACGTCGTTTCCGTTCTTTCCGAAAACTTCGCCCTCCGCCTTGGTCAACCCGCTCATCTGCGCGATATCCGCGCCGGCCACAAACGCCTTCTGCCCCGCACCGGTGACGATCAAACACCGGACAGACGAGGAATCAATCGAATCCAACACCTTGTCCAGCTGTGAAATAACTTCGTCATTTAATGCGTTCAGCGCCTCGGGACGGTTGATGGTCAGGACCGCGATGTCACCCTTGTGCTCCAACTCTACAAACGCCATGTCTTCCTCCTTTAATTCTTGTCAAAGGCATCTGCCATCTGGAAAAACAGACTTTGCTAAAATCCTCACAATGTCCATTATAGTTTCTCCAGCCACAATTATCAAGTCCAATCGTGGAAGAAATCTAACAATTCTTGCTTTTTTACACTTCGTACAAATTCGTTGTATAAATTTATGCGTTTATTTAAATTCATAACAATGCTGCAAAAGTGACCCCCTTCGACCGGTTTTTTCTCGTTTCGCCCACATTTACAAAGAAAAAAAAGCGTGCTATAATACCCTCAGTGCGGTTATATATGTGTCTCGGCGCCAAGCGCTGAACGCCAAGTCTATGGCCGCGCCGCCGGAGGCGGCACTGGCTGTAAATTGTGATGGCGTGATGAATTTCCGCCATCATAATTTACTTTAAATACAGGAGGATGTGTCCGATATGCGAATGAGAAAGAAAAAAAATCTGGCTCCCCGAATGGAGCGGTGCGCCGCGCTGTTGATTTCCGACCCCTATCCCATGTCCGGCCAGTGGCGGACGCTGAAGCCCGACGCCCGGGAACTTCGGGTGGAGCTGGGCTGCGGCAAGGGACGGTTCACAGCGCAGACTGCTAAGGGGGAACCGGATGTACTGTTCATCGCGGTGGAGATGGTGCCGGACGCCATGGTGGTAGCCATGGAGCGGTGTCGTGCCGAGGGACTGGGCAATGTCTTTTTCGTGGACGCCAACGCCGATCAGCTATCCTCCTTCTTCCAGCCCGGCGAGGTGGACCGCATTTATATCAACTTCTGCGACCCCTGGCCCACCAAGCGGCACGCCAAACGTCGCCTGACCCACGGAAATTTCCTCAAGCTGTACCGGAAGGTCCTGAAGCTCGGCGGGCAGATTCACTTCAAGACGGACAACTCCCCCCTGTTCGAGTTTTCCGTGGAGGAGATTCCGCAGTTCGGCTTTACGCTCTCTGAGGTGACCCGGGACCTCCATGCAAGCGGTCCCGCAGGCGTCATGACGGACTATGAGGTGAAATTCCATGAGCTGGGAACGCCCATCAACCGGCTGGTTGCCACTATGGTGGACTGGGAGGAGCCGGAATCCGCTCCGGAGTATGGAGCGCAGGAAGATGAAATCACCCCCAACCGAAGCGGCAAAGCGGAGGCATGATGCCAAAAAGGGCAGGTATCCAACCGGATACCTGCCCTAAAGTTTATATGTGCTGTCTTTACGCGGCCTTTTTGGCCATCTCCACCAACTGCGCGAACGCAGCGGTGTCGTTGACGGCCATCTCAGCCAGCATCTTGCGGTTGATAGTCACGCCGGCGGTCTTCAGACCGTGCATGAACGTGGAGTAGTTCATGCCGTTGATCTTGCAGGCCGCAGAGATGCGGGTGATCCACAGCTGGCGGAAGTCGCGCTTCTTCAGACGACGACCGGTATAAGCGTAGCTCAGGGACTTCATGACCGCTTCGTTTGCGATTCTGAAGTGCTTGGACTTGTCGCCCCAATAGCCCTTGGCCAGCTTCATAACCTTATTTCTTCTTTTGCGCGTCATCATCGCGCCTTTCACTCTTGCCATATCGAAATGCCTCCTATTCTAAACCGTTCACTATCTTATTTGTAGGGGATCATCTTGCGGATCGCGTCCACATTGGTTTTATCCGCGTAGGTACCGGTGCGGAGGCGGCGTGTGCGCTTGGTATCCTTCTTGGTCAGAATATGGCTCTTGAAGGCGCGGGCGCGCTTGACTTTCCCGCTCTTGCTCAGATTAAATCTCTTCTTGGCACCGCTGTGAGTCTTCAGCTTCGGCATAATTGAAATCTCCTTCCGTGTATTTGAAAAGCCTGTTATTTACTAATTTTCGGGGAGAGGAAGATAGACATCATCCTGCCCTCCAGTTTGGCGGTCTTGTCCAATGCGGCGATTTCGGCACACTGCTCGGCAAACCGGTACAGCAGGGCCCGGCCAATATCGGTGTGGGCCATCTCGCGTCCGCGGAAGCGGACCGACACCTTGACTCGGTTGCCTTCGGCAATGAACTTCTGGGCATTTTTCAGCTTGGTGTTGAAATCCCCGATGTCAATGCCGGGGGACATACGGATCTCCTTGATCTCCACCACATGCTGATTCTTCCGGGCTTCCTTTTCCCGCTTGCTCTGTTCAAACCGGAACTTTCCATAGTTCATCAGCTTGCATACGGGCGGCTTTGCCTGTGGCGAAATCTTCACCAAGTCCAGACCCTGTTCGTCGGCGATCTTCTGCGCGTCGGCTGAAGACATGATGCCCAGCTGCTCACTGTCAGCCCCAATCAAACGGATCTCCCGGTCCCGGATCGCCTCATTCAGTTCATGCTCTACACTGCTAATAGTCCAAGCACCTCCATTCAAAAATTGCAAAAAAAGCGGGTGCCGATCCGGCATCCGCGTAACTTCCCGGACAGAGCGCCTGATTCCGAAAATTCGAACCGCGCCTGCCAGCAAACCGCCAAAGGCGGTTTTAGTACGATGTTGACCTCTTTGCCATTCGGCGGGAGGTGGAGCGGATGCTTTCAGCTCTCTTCGTTTTGCTCATTTATTGTACCAGTCCCGCTCCTGTTTGTCAACCACTATCCATTCTTTTTTTAAAGAAGCTTTAAAGAATCCGGCCCTCCTGAATAAAATTTGGCGGCTGCGGCAAACTATTCACCGTACTCAGTGAGCCGAAGGGAGGTGTGCAGCATGGCCCAGAACCGTGAGAACAGTCAGCGCGAAGACCGCCAGCAGGGGCAGCAGAGCCAGCGCCAGAATCAGAACCAGAACCAGAACCAGACACAGCAGAATCAGCAGGATAATCAGCGCCGCAATCAGGAAAACCGGAAGCAGACCCAGCGTTGAGTTGTTCAGGACCGCCGGGGAGCGCGGATCGCCCTCCGGCGGTCCGCGCGTTTTTAAGGGGTAGGATCTTGTAGCGTAAATGCCTTGCGGTTTCGCGCCTGACGTGGTATCGTTGTTCTCATATTGTGTGCGCCATGCGCAGGAGGACACCTATGAAATCGTCAAAGCGAACCTCACTGGGATACTTTTTTGCCCTGTTCACCGTAGCGGTATGGGGAGCCACCTTTATCGCCAGCAAGCAGCTACTGACCGTTTATACCCCCGCCCGTATCATGCTCATGCGGTTTATCCTGGCCTACATCGCTCTATGGATCATCCGGCCCCGTCCGTTGAAGCTGCCGTGGAAATCGGAGCTGCGCTTCGCCGCTCTGGGGGTCACGGGCTGCTCTTTGTATTTTTTAACAGAAAACACCGCCCTACTTCACACCACCGCCGCCAACGTCAGCATCATCGTTTCCGCCGCCCCGATCTTTACGGCAATTCTGGCCCACTTCATCCTTGACGAAAAGTTTCACCGAAACACGCTGTTCGGCTTTCTCGTGGCCTTTGCCGGAGTGGTACTGGTGGTGTGCAACGGCGCATTTGTCCTCCACCTCAGTCCGGCGGGGGACCTTCTGGCTCTGCTGGCCGCCTGCTGCTGGGCGGTGTACTCCGTGCTGCTGCGCAGAACGTCGGCGGAGTTGGACCCGATTCTGGTTATCCGGCGGACCATGCTCTGGGGTCTTGTTACCGCCATCCCCATGGCCGTTGGCGGCGGAGCGTTCTCTCTGGCGCCGCTGGCCTCTCCCCTTCTGGCATTTGACCTTTTGTTCCTGGGACTGATCGGCAGCGCGCTTTGTTACGTACTCTGGGCGAAAGCCTTTGCGCTGCTGGGCGTAGTTCCCACTAACAACTGCATTTACTTGATTCCCTTCGTCACCATCGTGGCAGCCCACTTCACACTGAAGGAGCCAATCAGCTGGGCGGCGATTCTGGGCGCGGGCCTCATTACCACCGGGGTAGTTCTGGCTCAGAGACGAACGGGAAGCAGCGCCGCACCCAGGGAAGAATTTTCAAAAGAGGCGTAAAAAAGAGCGCGGTCAGATTAGGCACAAAAGGGTTCAGGATTGGGAACGCATTTTCTTAACCTACGGGACAGAGGGTTTTTGCATGGAACGCCGTGGACGCGGAGGTAAAGGTCAACCAGCAAAGCTGCCAGAGAACGTAGAGGAAGACTTACTTGCGGAAGTACAGCGCCTTAGGGCGGAGAATGCATACTTAAAAAACTTGCAGGCCTTGGTTTTGAAAGACGAGCGGCGCCAGCACAAAAAGCGTTGGTGATTCAAGGACTGAGGCAAACATTTTCGCTGGATATTCTTCTTGAAATCGCTCAGCTTCCGCGCTCAACCTGCTACTACCATACAAAGAGGCTGGCCGGAAGAACAAAGGCCGCCTATGGCTATCGCCGAATCACGGCTGCATTTCGGCAACAGGGTTTCGTACTGAACCACAAGACGGTTCATGAAGGAGTTAGGGCTGATCTGTCGTGTACGGATGAAAAAGCATCGTTCCTACAAGGGTGAAGTGGGTAAAATTGCGTCAAACTTGCTGAACCGGAACTTTGAAGCTGAAAAGCCGAATCAAAAGTGGGTGACGGATGTGACAGAGCTCAATCTGTTCGGACAAAAACTCTATCTGTCACCGATCCCTGACCTGTGCAGTCGGGATATTGTGAGTTACTCATTTTGCATTTCCATCAGGGCTGGACTACCAGCACAAGAAATACCAAAGAATGCTCGCAGGAAGGGAATTCGGCAGAGCATGAGCCGCAAAGGAAACTGCCTGGACAACGCCGTAATTGAAAATTTCTTTGGTCTGCTTAAAAGCAAACTTCTCTATTTGCAAGATTTCGTCTCAATGGAGCACTTCAAGCGAGAGTTGGTTGACTATCTTGATTATTACAACAACTGCCGCAGCAAGGCAAAGTTAAAGGGCCTGCCGCCTGCTATTTACAGGCAACAAGCCCTCTTAACCGCTTGACAAAATATTTGCCTAACTTTTCGGGGTCAATTCACGAAACGGAGAGCCGCTCCTTATTTTTACCTGGACCTCTCCACGAACTCCGTGATACGGGCAAAGGTTTCGTCGTTCAGGTCGTGCTCCACCTTGCAAGCATCCTCCGCAGCAATTTCCGGTGTAACGCCCAGAAGCGTAAACAGCTCTGTGAGGGTCTTGTGGCGTCCATAGATCCGGGAGGCAATCTCCATGCCGCTGTCGTTCAGCGTGATGATTCCATCCGCCGCCATAGAGATATAACCATTTTCCCGAAGCTTCTTCATGGCAATGCTGACGCTGGGCTTGGAGTAGCCCAGCTCGTTCACGATGTCGATGGAGCGTACGGACCCCAGCCGCTCCTGCACGATCAAAATTGATTCCAGATAGTCTTCCGCCGACTCATGAATCACCATGGTCCCGCCCCCTTATTGACAGATTCAAAGCGGTGCTCTCACATCGCCGACAGTTAATATGTCTATGTTAACACAAATGGAGAAATTTGCAAGTCTGTGCCTGTGAAGTTTTTGCGAACTCCACACCGCCGGATGGTCTCCCTCCCAGCCGTATATTTCTCTGTGCCGTATTTTTAACCTCAGCAGGTTTTTGCATACACTTCCAGACGGAGATGTGAATAGGATACTATGAGATTATAAGTTCAGGAAGTGTTAGAATGGCAATTAAAATCTATATTGACCAAGGGCACAATCCAACGGGCTACCACAATACCGGAACTTCCTGGTACGGGCTTTTTGAACAGGATATCACGTATCAGGTGGGTGTCTATCTCGCAGGACTGCTCAATAGCGACCCCCGTTTTGAAGCTCGCCTGTCACGTCCAACACCCTCAACCGTCCTCGGGACCAATAACACCACCAGCCTCGTGGAGCGCGTAAACATGGCAAACCAATGGCCGGCCAATTATTTTATCAGCATACACGTAAACGCCAACCTCAACACAGAGATCAATGGTACGGAGGTCTACATCTATCAGTTCTACACACAATCGAATTGGCTGGCGGAGTCCGTAATTGATGGCATTGTGGACGTTGTTGGCACAAAAAATAACGGGATCAAGGCAAGGCCATCCCTATACGTTCTGAAAAAGGCAAAAATGCCCTCTATTCTGGTGGAATTGGCCTATTTGTCCAACCCGTCCGACATGGAAAAACTACGCGATGACCAATATCAATTTGCGCAGGGTATTTACATTGGAATCATGAGATATTTTGGTTTCTCCACATAAAATGTACCCCTGCCGCTTGTGCGGCAGGGGTATCCCGATTTTTTATAATAAGGTCCATGGAGCCGCCGCTTGATCTCTTTGTAAGGACGTATGAGGGTGGCTCGTCTTATAACTTCGTTCAAAATATTGCACCCTTCGCAAGTATAGACCGCCCCCGCCGCTGCAACTCGAGTTGCAGCGGCGGGGGCGGTCATCCTGTCATGCCATGGATTCCAGAATCGCGTTTACCAGAGCGTCCAGCTCCGGAACCTTATCCGTCCCCAGAGAAGAGGCCATGCTCACCCGCTCGTTGAGAATGGTCATATCCTTGAGCTCGTCATTGATGAACTTCTGCATCAAGTCCCCGGACTTGCAGGCCCAGGAACCGTTCTCGATCAGGGCAATCGTCCGGTTCTGGACATTCAGCGCCTTCATGTCCATCAGGAAATTGAGCATCTTCGGATAGATACCCAGGTTATAGGTCACGGAAGCCAGCACCAGATGGCTGTACTTGAAGCTTTCGGAAATCAGTTGGGACACGTCGGTGCTGGACACGTCATAGACCGCCACATTCGTCTGTCCCTTTTCACACAGCCGCGCCGCCAGTGCCTGGGCGGCCGCCTCCGTGTTGCCGTACATAGAGGCGTAGACAATCAGAACACCCTTTTCCTCCGGCACATACCGGCTCCAGGTATCGTATTTCTGAATGAAATACATCAGGTCCTTGCGCCACACGGGACCGTGCAAGGGGCAAATATACTTGATTTTATCCAGAATCGTCCCGGCCTTTTTCAGGATCAGCTGGATATGCGGGCCGTATTTCCCCACGATGTTGGTCAGATACCGGCGGGCGTCATCCAGCCAGTCCCGGTCGAAATTGACCTCGTCGGCAAACAGCTTGCCGTCCAGCGCGCCGAAGGTTCCGAAAGCGTCGGCGGAGAAGAGGACGCCGTTGGTCACGTCGAAGGTGACCATCACCTCGGGCCAGTGCACCATGGGCGCAAACACAAAGGTGACCGTATGGGTTCCGAAGGAGAAGGTATCTCCTTCCTTCACCTCGATCTGATCGTGGGTGTCCACGTGGAAACCAAACTGCCGCATCAGCATGAAGGCCTTTTCATTGCTGATGATCTTCACCTTGGGCCAGCGCAGCAGCACCTCCTCGATGCTGCCCGCGTGATCCGGCTCCAGGTGGTTGATAACCAGATAGTCCAGCGGCCTTCCGTCCAGTACATGGGTCATGTTTTCAATCAGCTGACGGCAACTTCCAAAGTCCACCGTGTCAAACAGAGCCGTTTTCTCATCCAGCAGGAGATACGAATTATAGCTCACTCCCCGGGGAATCGGATAGGCATTTTCGAACAGAGCCAGCCGATGGTCATTGGCCCCGACCCAGTACAGATCTTCCGTCACATTTCTTACACAATACATAATCTGTTCCTCCTTTCCGCGTTACGCTTCAATAAACTGGTCTTTGCTCTCGGCACACTCGGGGCAGATCCAGTCGTCCGGCAGATCCTTGAACAGAGTGCCCGGCGCGGTCTCGCTCTCCTCGTCCCCAAGCTCCGGCACATACTCATAGCCGCAGCCGCTGCACACATATCTGGGTCCGATTGGTTCGGGCTTTGGCATCACGGGCCGCTTGATCTTAACCATAGGAGGCGCCGGCTGCTTTTCTCCGGTATCCAGAGCCTTGGTCAGCAGGGGCAGAACTTCCATGAGATCGCCCACAATGCCGTAATCGCAGTTTTTAAAGATCGGTGCATTGGGGTTCTTGTTGATGGCCACGATTGTGGAGGCATCCTTGATCCCTTTCAGGTGTTGGATGGCGCCGGAGATGCCGCAGGCGATGTACAAATTGCCGACGAATTTCTGCCCGGACATACCCACATAGCGGTTCAGAGGGACATACTTCAGCGTCTCCGCCACGGGACGGGAGGAACCGATGGCCGCGCCGGCGGCTTTGGCCAGCTGCTCGATCAGCTTCATGTTCTTTTTCTCCCCAATGCCCTTTCCGGCGGAAACCACCCGTTCGGCCAGTGCGATGGGGACATCCGGCGCAATCCCAACGGTAAAGTCGTAGCCGTCTTTCTTCAGGGCGTCCACCAGCTCCTCCACCTGCTCCTGGGCGCCGCCATCCCGAAACAGGACCTTCTTCCGAATCCCGGTAACTGGCGAGGGCTTACGGGGGCGGCTTGTGGAGGTTCCCTCGGTTCTTGGCTCCTTACCCAAAATGTGCGAGGCTATGACGACCCGCTGAATTTCGTTGGTTCCCTCGTAAATGGTGGTGATCTTGGCGTCGCGGTACATCCGCTCCACCTCCATGCCCTTCAGGTATCCGGTGCCTCCGAAAATCTGAAGCGCATCGTTGGTCACCTCCAGAGCAATGTCCGAGGCGTATTGCTTTGCCATAGCGGACTCCATGCCATAGGGCTGGTGGTTCTCCTTCAGCTCCGCCGCGGAATACACCAGCAGACGCGCGGTGCGCAGCTTGGTGGCCATGTCCGCGATTTTAAAGGAGATGGCCTGCTGGAATCCGATGGGCTTCCCAAACTGAACCCGTTCCTTGGCATAGCTGACCGCCTGCTCAAAGGCCCCCTGGGCGATTCCCAGTGCCTGGGACGCGATGCCGATGCGTCCGCCGTCCAGCGTTGCCATGGCAATTTTAAAGCCCTGGCCCTCCTTGCCCAGCAGGTTTTCTTTCGGGACCTCCACATTGTTAAAAATCAACTCGGCCGTGGCGGAGGAACGGATGCCCATCTTGTCGTAATGGTCCCCAAACTCAAAGCCTTTCCAGCCTTTTTCCACAATGAACGCGGAAATGCCCCGGGTCCCGATATCGGGTGTGGTCACGGCAAAAACCACATAGGTATCCGCCTTGGGGGCGTTGGTGATAAAGATCTTTCCCCCGTTCAGAAGATAGTGGTCGCCTTTGTCCACGGCGGTAGTCTCGGTGCCGCCGGCGTCGGAGCCCGCGTTTGGCTCAGTCAGCCCAAAAGCGCCCAGCTTCTCTCCCTTGCACAGAGGAATCAGGTACTTCTGCTTTTGCTCCTCCGTCCCAAAGGCGAAAATCGGCCAGGTTCCCAGCGAGGTGTGGGCCGACAAAATGACGCCGCTGCCCCCGTCCACTCTGGCCAGCTCCTCCACCGCGATGGCGTAGCTCAAAACGTCCAGGCCCATACCTCCGTATTCCTTGGGATACGGAATTCCCATATAGCCCATGCTTCCCAGCTTGGCCACCGCGTCCTCCGGAAACTCGTTTTCCTTGTCCAACAGGAATGTCAGGGGCTTGATTTCCTCCTCCGCAAACGCGCGGATTTTGGCGCGCAGCTCTTCCTGTTGTTGTGTGGTCTGAAATAACATACCGTCTCCTCCTTTTAAATATTTATCTTTAAAGTTTCATCCTTGAATTGCTTTCTTCCCGTTTCCTGCAATTTATGAATTTCTCAATCCCCGAAGAAAATTTCCTGTAGGCTGTGGGTATCCAGTTCCCGGTTCAGCGTCTGCTGGATCTCCCTCAAATGAAGATGGGCCCGGCACACGGTCTCATTATGTGCCTGACACCACTGGCACTGATACTCCGGCCTCATACAGGAGCTCACGAAAGCATCCTCCCCCATGATCTGCATGAGTCGGTACAAAGTGATCTGATCCAGTCCGATGGTTAAAAGACAGCCGCCGTCCGCTCCCCGCACAATTCGAAGAACGCCTCCCTTTTCAAGCTTCTTCAGAATTTTATAGGCAAATTGCAGCGGAATCTGTTCACTCTCCGCCAGACTCACCGCCGTGCGCCGTTCCCCATCGGCCAGCGCCCGCAGGATTCTCAGCGCATAATCCGTCTCCTTCGTTATAAACAACCCGCCGATTCCCCCTTCCTGTGTTCCTCTATACTGTAGCAATCTTGATAATTTTTGTCAAGATTTAATTTCACAAAAAAACCAACAAATTTTTGTTAATTCTTTTTTTGTTTGTAGATTATTACAAAGATCAAATGCGCCTGTCTATTCTTAAATGATAAGCGAACCAGGCGGGACTTTTCAGAACCCCCCCCGGTTCGCTCGTGGCCTCTCCAGCCCAAAACAGCGTTAAAGAAAAAGCAGGACGGACAGTCAAAACTGTCCGCCCTACCATGGAGACTATACCGGATTCACTTTTACCCTATGTAAACCGGACTCAGATGCGTATACCACCCACAAAATAAGTATTGTAATACCCACTGGCCAGATTGCTGACAATCACGCCGCCGCTGTTGGCGGAGGACGCATGAATAAACTGCCCGCCGCCGATATAAATTCCGGCGTGGGAGCATGCCTTGCCCAGAGAACGACTGGGATCACAGAAAAACACCAGATCACCGGACTGCAGCGCGGAAGTCGAGGTGATCTTCTGACCCGCCCCGCTCTGCCACTGGCTGGTGGCGCTATGGGGCAGACTGACGCCCACCTGATTAAAGACATACATGGTAAAGCCGGAACAGTCAAATCCGCTGGGAGACGCGCCGCCATAAGCATACCGAGTACCCAGATACTGCTTGGCAACGGAGACGACACCGGAAGCGGAAGAAGAAGAGGAAGCATCAGAAGTCAAATCCACAAAATCACTGCGAATATAGCCGGTGGTTCCGTACTGACAGGTCACGGCGTACCACCCGTCGGTAAAACCGTTCACGGTCACGGGACTGTCGCTGTTCACCGTGGCAACGGACTCCGCGCCGGAAGCGGCAGAGGCACGGACATTTACGCCGTCGCCGTTCACCCGGCCATCAGTGGTAAAAACGCCGTCCTGATCCTCGATTACATAGTCGTCGGAAACATAACCGGACTTACCATCATAGCTGACATAATACCAGCCGTCCTGCTTGCCTAAAATGGCGACAGCGACGCTTTTGTCCAGCTGTGTGACAATAGCGGAAGAAGTGGATGCCTCAGACCTCAGCCGCAAGCTGGAGCCGGTGGTGCAACCGACGCCGATCGCGATCTGATCGGCTGCGGAAACCGTGGCCGTTGCGGCCAGCAACATGGTCATTGCGGCGGAGAGAGCAACGAACCCTGCCGCCTTACCTGCGTGGTGTTTCATAAGTGTACGCTTCCTTTCGTATTCGTCGTCAGTTGGGAAGTGTGGAGCCGCCTGCCTTACAGCTTACCGGCCAATGCGCGCTCCAACCAGATAGCGGAGATATCCATGGCCTCGTAAAGGCTCTCTTTTTCACTTTTTTTCACCACGCGGTCCCGGGACTTAAGATCCGGGTCCGTCAGCTGCAGCTGGACGGAAACCTTGGTAGCCACATTCAAATCCTGTACTTTCTTGGTGTCCAGTATCTGTATCATAATTATATATTTCTCAGCCATCGTGCCGTAATAAATCAGATTGTCGACCCGGCGGAGCGGATGTCCCTTATAAGTCAGGCCCGTGGCCTGTTCTGTCGTTTCCACTTTATCAGCCATCAGAATGCTCCTTTGAAAAAATTTGTAACCAAATTGTAACAGATTTTTTCCGGTTTGTCAATTCTTCGGAGTCTGTTTTTTTAGGAAATTTTATCCGGATATGCCGTCCGCTCCGCTTCTCAGATTCTGTGCTTTCCCGGATTTTTTGCGGTTTTCATTTGCTCGCAAGCGCAATTTATCATCTCATTGCTCATATACTCTTTCATCTGAGGAGGGATTTTATGAAAATCATTGTCTGGAAGAAAAAAGCCGCCGCGCTGTTGGCGGCGGTGTTGGCGGCGGGGATCGCGGGGTACGTGGCATCATACCCGGCCGCAGCCTACGCCACGGACCGTCAGCTCCCCGTCTACTGTGTGGACAAGAACCAGCAGAAAATTTGCTCCATCAGTTTTGACGCCGCCTGGGGGAATGAAAAAATGCGGTAACGGGGCCCGGGGCTTTCCGGCCACCGGAATTCACTGCTCCGCCTGTCCGCCGCCCTCCAGCACAGCGCGAAGCTCCTGAGAAAAGAGGTAGTCGATCTCGATCCGGTTTCCCTCAAACACGCGAATCTCTTCAACGGTCTCCGCCAGAGTGGCCCGGTCCAGCTCCGTCAGCCGGCCCAGCCGCACCAGCTCTTCTGCCCAGGATCTGTCCGGCTCGTCTCCCGTCTCATCCAGCCGCTCCATCTGCCGCGCCAGCGTCTCCTCCTGAGCGGCATAGTCCCGGCGATAGCGAAGGTATTCCTCTTTTGAAAGCAGACGCTCCCTGTAATCTTCGTAAGCGCCCTGGCCGAGCTTTTGCACCCGGTCCAGCGCCGCGCTCAGGCGCTCCCGCTCCCCGCGGGCGGTATCCGTCTTCAGCGCCTCTCTTTGCCCGCGCTCCGCCAGATGCCCGAGATCCTTCACGCTGGTGACGATCCGATTCAAATCTCCCAGCACCACCGCCTCCAGCGCAGCGCCGGCAATCTCGTGCCGGGTACAGGCTGCAGGTCCATAGCGCTTATAGGATCCGCAGGTGTAATACGTATAGCCCCTCCGATGCGTTTTCACCATGGCGCGCCCGCAGTCCCCACATTTTAAAAATCCCGCGAAAAGGCTGGCCTGCACTGTAAAATCAGGTGTTTTGGCGCTCCCGCGCAGCAGCGCCTGCACCCGCTTCCACTGTTCCTGGGAGATGATAGGCTCGTGGGTTCCCCTGACCACAATCCAGTCTGCCTTTTTCTTTCGCCTTGCCGTTCCGTGGAGCTGGACGCGGTCATCGCGGCCCTGTTCCAGATTACCGATATACACCTCGCTTTGCAGGATACGGTGGATGGTGGCGTAAGTCCAATAGGTCGTGCGCTCCAGTCGGTTGCTGTTGCGGTACCGCTCCCCCATCAGTCGCTTGTATACGCTGGGGCACGGCACCCCCTCTGCGTTCAGAATCTTTGCAATTCCAATTTTGCCGTGTCCCTCTTCAAACAGAGCGAATATCCGCCGCACCACCTCCGCGGCCACCGGATCAACCACCAAATGGTTGTGGTCCTCCGGGTCCTTCAGATAGCCGTAGCTGGCAAAAGCGCCGATAAATTCGCCCCGCCGCTGCTTGGTATGCAGGGCGCTCTTCACCTTCATGGAAATGTCCCTGGCATACTGCGCATTGAACAGATTTTTTATCGGCACGGTCATATCGTAGACTCCCCGGCTGCTGTCGATGTCGTCCGTCACCGCCACAAACCGTGCGCCGTGTTCCGGCAACCATCGCTCCAGATACCGTCCCGCGTCAATATAATCCCGGCCAAACCGGGACAGATCCTTCACCAGAACGCAGTCTACCCTTCCGGCCTCAATATCCCGCAGCATCCGCCGGAAGGCGGGACGGTCAAAGTTCGTGCCCGTATAGCCGTCGTCTATGTAGCAGTCGTACACCGCAAGCTCCGGACGGGCCTGCGCGTATTCCATCAGCAGACTGCGCTGATTGCCGATGCTGTCGCTCTCCGGCCGGTCGCCGTCCTCCCGCGACAAGCGGCAGTACAGCGCCGTTTTCCAGATTTTTGGGGTCCCGTCCTTTTCCACAGCTGCGCCTCCCTTCGGCGGTCCGTATCCCGCTCAGGCACGCTCCGCGTGCGCCCGAATGAGGTTCACAACCAGCGTTTCCGCCGTAGTTTCGCCCTCATACCTGCGGATGACCTGCACCCCGTCAGCGGGGTCCTTCTCCGCCCTGCCGTGCCGCTCTGTTTCGCTCATGCGCCGCCTCCTCTCATCAGGCTGCTCCATTTCTATGCGCGAGCAGGGCCGGACATGCGGGGCTGTGGGGGACAGGCCGGAGAGGGCGGACAATTTCCCCGTGAACTTGTTATTCACCCCCTCCTTTTGAGATGGAAACAGAGAATCAAAATATGTGCGGCGGAGCATCAGGATTAATTGACATTTTTTATAAACACAGATATAATATATTGTCGAAAAAGATTATCTATGAGTCTATGGTATCCGCCGGTTCAGCCCCCTCTCTCCGGACTTTTTGGAATGGTCCCGCGGGGCGGCGTCTCCGGCTGCGGCCAAGAGAAACTCAAATAACAGCACTGCAGAGAAACCTCGGCATACTGACTGGCCGCGGCCATGTAGAGAAGGAGTCACGATGAGATTCGTAGCGGCAAATTGTCTGCGTGAGGGTATGCGTCTGGCAAAACCTTTGTATCGGGGTACCAACACCATGCTGTCCAGCGGAATTACGCTGAACAACTTATATATCGACGGGATCCGGCGCAGCGGATACTCCGGCGCTTACATCGACGACGACCTGTCCCGGGATATCGAGGTCATCGATGTAATCAGTGAAGAACTGCGCATGGAAACCATGAATGGGATCCGCAAAATCATCACCACCGCCCAACAGGGCCACAGGAGCGCCCGCCCGCTCAACATCTCCGCGCAGGTGGAACGCATCGTGCGCGAGCTTTCCGGGAACCGGGACGTGATGGTGAACATGCTGGACCTGTGCAGCTTTGACAACTATACCTATTCTCATTCCCTCAACGTGGCGGTACTGTCCCTCGTATTGGGAATGGCCATGAATTTTCCTGTCGGCGATCTGGTCGCTCTGGGCAGCGGTGCTCTGCTGCACGACATCGGAAAGGTATTTATCAACAAAGCGATCATTCAGAAGCGCGGGCCCCTGACTCCGGAAGAATTTGAGCAGGTAAAAACGCATTCCCGCGTGGGATACGACTATATCATGGCGGAATACCGGCTTCCCCCACGAAATTGCAGACCCATTCTGGAGCACCATGAGCGGTATGACGGATCCGGCTATCCCGCGAAGAAGCGCGGCACCGAGATCTCCCTGTACGGACGAATCACCGCCGTGGCAGACGTGTACGACGCGCTGACTTCCGAGCGCCCTTACCGAAAAGCGCTGCCGCCCAACGAAGGAGTGGAGTATATCATGGCCAGCGCCGGAACCCTCTTTGATCCGGAGGCCGTCAACGCCTTCACCCGAAAGATCGCCCCGTATCCCGTGGGTACCTCCGTGGCTCTGAGCAATGGCTGGACCGGGCTGGTCGTCAGGAACTACGCCTCTTACTGTCTGCGTCCCAAGCTTCGGATTTATCAGAAGGACGGCGCAGCTGTAGAGCCTTTTGAAATTTCGCTGAAGGACGACTTCAATTATCTGAACGTCACAATTAGCGGCGCCTCCTGATTTTTAAATGGTTGAAACGTGCCGAAATCGGCTGAGCCGGTTTCGGCACTCCGTTACCCAAAAAGGCGCTTGTGCACTTGCCGCGTCTAAAAAGCGAAGTCATCTTATACATTTATATATTTTGCAAGTAAGCCAGGCTGGCTCTTTGACGGAATATTTTGGCTATGGCATAAAAGAAGCTTACAGTAGGAGGTCTTACTGATGAAAAGTTTAAAAACGCGGTTGATTGTGGTCATTCTTGCTCTGGTGATCGCCTCATCGGTTTTGATTGGGACAATTGGGCTTATACAGAGTTTCCGCGTCACCGACCGCATCGTGCAGACGCAGGTTGAGGATACGCTGGAGGGTGCGGCCAATATGCTTGAGCTCTATCTAAAGGAGCAGTTTGGAACGCTCAGTCTGAACAGCGCCGGAGAACTGGTGGACTCCAACGGCAGATCCATTGATGGAGAATACGATTACATCGACCGGCTGTCCCAGAGTATGAATATGGTCGCCACGGTGTTCACCAAGAGCGGGGACAGCTACGTCAGGACGCTTACAAGCATCAAGGACGCCAGCGGGGAGCGAGTCGTCGGAACGGAACTCGACAAGTCGGGAAGTGCCTATCAGGCACTTACGGCAGGCCAGTCCTTCTTCGGCGAGGCCGACATCCTGGGCTCTGCGTACATGACCGGGTATGTCCCGCTTCAGGACAGTGCCGGTCAAAATATCGGCGCCTATTTCGTCGGCGTACCCATGGATACCGTCAATGCGATTCTGAACGAGGGCATGGCCTCAGCCATCCGTTCCGTGGTGATCCTGACCGTTTTGATACTGTTTGTCGTCGCCTTGGTCACAATTCTTGTTGGCGGCAGTATCTCAAAGCCAATAAAAAAGGTCGCCGCCGCCGCACAGCGGATTGCCGACGGCGACTTCAACGCGGAACTCTCCATCCGTTCCAAAGATGAAGTGGGAGAGCTTGCAAACGCCTTCAATCTCACCATACGGCAGCTGGTCAATTATCAGGGGTATATTGATGAAGTCTCCGACGCCCTTTATCATATGGCCAACAGCGATATGCGCGTCCGGCTCCATATGGAGTACTCCGGTCAGTTCAAAAAGCTGAAGGACAACATGAAAGCGCTGCTGGAAAACCTGAATTCCACGATTGCGCAGATCAACGAGTCTGCTCAGCAGGTCCACAGCGGCGCGGAGCAGGTGTCGGACGGTGCGCAGGCGCTCTCTCAGGGCGCTACCGAGCAAGCCAGTTCCATCGAGGAGCTGTCCGCCTCTATCGCCGAGGCATCCACACAGATACAGAGGAACGCGCAAAACGCGCAGACCGCCCATGAGAAAGCCGATACCGCCGGAAAAGAGCTGCAGATCAGTACCGGCCAGATGCAGGAGATGGTCTGCGCCATGCAGAACATAATTGCAAAGTCCTCCGAAATCTCGAAGATCATCAAGATCATCGACGACATCGCATTCCAGACAAATATTCTGGCGCTGAACGCCGCCGTGGAGGCTGCCCGGGCCGGGTCGGCCGGCAAGGGCTTCGCCGTCGTCGCGGACGAGGTGCGGAATCTGGCCGGGAAATCCGCTGAGGCGGCCAGGAACACCTCCGTACTTATCGAAGAGACCATTCGGGCCGTTGAAGACGGCTCCAGAATTGCAGATCAGACTGCCACCTCTCTGGGCAAAACCGCCGCAGTCACGGCGGATGCCGTCTCCTTGATCGACGAGATCGCCAAAGCCTCTGAGAAGCAGGCGGAATCCACCGCTCAAATCAGCAAGGGCGTGGAACAGGTCTCGTCGGTGGTTCAGATGAATGCCGCCACCGCCGAGGAAAGCGCGGCGGCGAGTGAAGAACTGACCGCCCAGTCCGTTGCCATGCAGGAGTTGGTCTCCCGGTTCCAGCTCCGGGACAGCGTCCCCGCCGCGGGCTCCGATTCAGGCCCTGCCGAAGCCGGAGCTTCCACTGCATCAAAAAACATCCCCATCTCCATTGGCTTCAAATATTGATACGGTACATCGTACTTACCGCATCCTCCCATCACCATGGGGGAACGAGGACACGCAAACGCTCATCGACATTCTGGGAAAGTACAATGTGAAGGCCACCTTCTTCGTAGTTAGCGACTGGGTAGAGAAATATCCGGAGTCCGTCAAAGCCTTGCATGACGCAGGGCACGAAATCATGAGCCATTCCGCCCATCATGACCATTACAACTCCCTGTCCTCTGAGGAGATTGCCGCCGACCTTAAGGAGAGCTGCGATAAAATCGAAGCTGCCACCGGGGTGCGGCCAACACTGATCCGCTGCCCTTACGGAGAGTATGACGACCATGTCATCTGCGCTGTGCGGGACTGCGGGCTGGAACCGATTCAATGGGATGTTGAAACACTCGTATCAGTTGGAGTAAACTTGGCGCATGACTTGCTATTAAAGGAAGAGAGGGTCCGACCACATGGTTAGAGTCCTCTCTTCTTATTGCAATTGTGCAAAAGGACGGTTATCTCTCAATTGCCTTTGGGAACCGCTTTTCATACCGCTCTGAGATCTGTTTTGCCCGCTGGCGGGCCAACTCAGCGGAGGGGGCCAACCAGATTTTCTTTAGCTGCGCCGCGAAAGAGTCCTTCCCTTTCTGCGGTACATGAGCCAGAATATTCCGCATAAAATGTACCTTACACCGCTGCCAGGAAGCACCGGGAAAGCTTTCCCGGATGGCGGCAACCAGCACCGCCATGCTGACAGCATGACCGTCCACGCGGACTTTTTCGTAGAGGGCATCCGTCCAAATGACCGGATAGCGCCCGGTCAAAGGCCGGCTGCGGAAGTCCTGCACCTGCTCATTCAGGCCTTTTGTCATCTCGCTGACCCGACTTGGGGAGAGATTCTCAATTCCCAAACTGCGGGCTAACTTCTCCATCTTCCGGATGGACACGCCCTGTACGAACGGACCTAGATCAGCACCGCCTCGATGCGCTTACGCTCTGTGACAAAAAAAGGATATATCCACGGCTACGCAGTTTTGGCACCACGAGGTACATCGTTCCCATACGGGAATCCAGCCGCCGGGGACGTTATCCACAGCGGTAATCACTGCGGGATGGGCTATGTACGTTCTTTTCCGTACCAACAATGCCTGAGACTTCCGCCTCTATAAGCTACGAACAGCCACTCCAGCATGCTGAGCATAGGATCTGGCTCGCTCATACATTTAAGTAGCAAATCCGTGAGCCCTGTGATATTCTTTCCTTGAGCCATTGGGTGATCACTCCTTCTTTGAATGTCTCGTCACCATTCATTTTATCGGAGTCCCAATGGCTTTCTATGCCTTCTTCAAATTGCGAACTTTATTATACACGACCAGATGTCCTCGCTTTTGTACGTCAAATTATATAAACACTTGTAGTAAACAAAATAATAATGTGTCTTGTTTTAGCGGCATTTAAAGCCCGTCTGCAAGGGTTGTGAGTGGCTTTCACCCTTTAGAAGGCGCCCTCATCGGGTGCTCTATGCTAAGGCGGCATGACCTTTGGGCCATGCCGCCTTTTACAAACAGAATCGCAAAGCAAATGGATCGACTATGCCTCCAAGCAGGCCTCTTTAGCCGTTGCTGGCCTGGATCAGATCGCGGGAACGACCCGCGCGCAGGATATAACTATCTGTGTCGTGTCCCAGCAACTGTTTCAGCTGGCGGGAAAGAGCAATTACCTTGACAATGTCGATTCCTGTGGCAATTCCGGACTCCTCACACATATGAAGCACATCCTCGGTGGAAATATTGCCAGCAGCGCCGGGGACAAATGGGCAGCCGCCCAGCCCACCGAAAGAGCTGTCGAACTGAGTCATCCCCGCCTCCATGGCAGCCATAATGTTGGCCATGGCCAGCCCCCGGGTATTGTGGAAATGCAGCCACCAAGAAGCCTGCGGATACGTTTCCCGCACATGGGCGCACATGTCGTAGACCTGGTTAGGCACCGCCATACCCGATGCGTCCGACAGCGAAATCTCGGTAATTCCGACCTTCAAATAGGCTTGAATGATAGCATCTACATCCTCCTGAGGAATACGTCCCTCCCAGGGGGAAGCGAAGGGCATGGAGATGGAACCGGAGATTTCCATTTCATGCTCCCTGGCTGCCTGGACGCAGGATGCAAATCCAGAGACACTCTCCTCCGGGGTCATATTCAGGTTTTTCAAATTATGCTGACGACTGGCTGAGACATTTAGCTTGACCTTTTTGCAGCCGCAATCCACTGCACGCTGCACCCCACGCAGGTTCGGAATCAGCGCACGGAGTTCCACGCCGGGCACATCCCCAATCTGCCGGTATACCTCATCGGTATCCGCCATTTGAGGAACCGCCTTGGGGTGCATGAAGGAGCCAACCTCGATTACTCGAAAGCCAGCATCAATCAGGCCGCGCAACAGCTCCAACTTTTTCTGAGTGGAAAGCAGTTCCTTTTCATTTTGCAGTCCGTCCCTCAATCCAACCTCGCACAGTGTCACAGATGACGGTAATTTCATTATTTATCCCTCCTTGTTTTGCCTTTCCTTTATATTAAGAAGGACGAGCCAAAGAATCCAATACATTTTTTGTATCATCACATAGATTGCCTTTATCATGACTATTATAATTAATCAGCAAACCCGCCTTTTTCCTCTCTCGCAAAGAATACATTTAAAATCAAGCTTGTTAAAACCCGCTATTTTGTAAATATGAGACAATTAATCGATGCAAAATCTTAAGTGATAGGGGAAGAAAAACAATAAATCAATAGACATTATGAATTTTTTCGATTGATAAATAGAAAATAAGTATTAGACTTACTTGCTAGTTTCAATATAAAATCTGGCTACATCCAAAGTGAAATTAGCAATATTGCCAATCGAACATGAAAGGAGTCCATAATGAAGCAATTTTCGTTGGCATATCTTACAGTCCCTGGGATTAATCCTGTAGACCAGATTGCCGTTGCCAAAGATGCAGGTTTCGATTTTGTCAGTTTGCGGACTATCCCCATGGGACTTCCCGGTGAACCTCCCGTTTATCTGGAACGGGATCCGGATCTGGCCCGTGCCATTCGTGAAAAACTCCGGGAAACAGGTATGAAGCTGCTGGACATTGAGCTGGTTCGTATCCGGGAGGACCTTCCTTCCGACTACCGCGGAGCTTTTGAGCAGGGTGCCAAGCTGGGTGCGACTCAGGTGCTGTCCAGCGTCTGGACGCAGGATCACACCTTTGCTGTTGACCGTCTGGGTGCGATCTGTGATCAGGCAAACCAGTTCGGTTTGACCATCAACTTGGAATTTCCTGTTGTCTCTGGCCTTACGACCTTGGCTGATACCATGAAAATTCAGGACAAGGTAAATGCTCCAAACCTCAAGATTCTGATGGATATGATCTATGTCTACTGGGGCAAAGTCACACCGGAAGACATCCGTGCGTTGGAACCGGAACGGTTCGGCCTAATTCACCTGTGTGACTGCCCCAAGGAGATTAACACGGAGTTCATGCAGGTTGTCCGAGAGGGCCGTGCTTACTGCGGCGAGGGTGCGGTGGATCTGGCAGGACTGCTGAAGGCGCTACCTGACAGTCCCTGTTCCATTGAACTGCCCAATACCCAGCGCATTGCAGAACTGGGCGCCGCCGGACATGCGGCCCGCTGTCTGGAGACTGCCAAGGCATATTGCCTTCAGCACGGTCTGTAACGGTTTATCTGAAATGTGGAAATGAGATTGCTGTATGAAAATTGATATTAACACTAAAATGGTCACGCTAATTGGTACGCCTTTGAGTCAATCCTTTGCCGCCCGGATGCAGAACGCCGGTTATGAAGCTGCCGGTCTGAATATGTTCTATTTTTATACCGAGGCGGACAAGGAGCATCTGGGCGACATTGTAGGCGGACTGAGGTATATGAATTTTGCCGGTTTTGCCGTTACAAAACCCAATAAGGTTCGTATACTGCGTTACCTTGACGAACTGGATCCCCTGTGCCGGAAGATGGGCGCCAGTAATACGGTAGTCAAGACACCGGAAGGCAAGCTGATTGGCTATAACACCGATGGTATAGGCTTTTACACAACGCTGACTCAGGATGGCGGCATTGAGGTCGATCAGTCCGTTTTCTTCTGCTTCGGCGGCGGTGGTGCCGGACGGGCCATGTGTTCCGTCCTCGCCTACTACGGGGCACGGAAAATTTATATCACCGATGCCTTTGAACCTTGTGCCAAATCGCTGGCCGCAGACATCAACGAGAGTTTTGCCCCGGTAGCCGAATTTGTGCATTATGGGGACCTGTCCAAACTGGCCGCCTGCGATGTGGTGCTGAACGCCAGTGGCATCGGCATGGGAGCTACCATCGGGCAGTCTCCGATGCCTCCCGAATACATCCAACCCAGTCAGTTCTATTTTGACGCCTGCTATAATCCGGACAAAACGCGGTTTTTGCTCAACGCCGAGGAAAAAGGCTGCCGCGTCCTCAACGGCCTTGGCATGTCGCTCCATCAGGGCACCGCGCAGATCGAGCTGTGGACCGGGCAAAAAGCGCCTGTGGAGGCCATGCGCCGGGAGTTGCTGGCCATCTTGGCCGAGCAGAGATAATAATTCATTTAAATTATAAGGAGGTAGAAGATGAAAGCAATCAATGGCTGGACGACCACTTTGAAGAATCCATTCTGGTCATTTTACTGGTGGTGATTTTCAGCGCCAGTCTGATGCAGGTCATCATACGAAATATTTCGTGGATCCCCTCGCTGCAATGGGCGGAAGAATTCTGCCGCTTTTGCTGGATCTGGAGCGTGTTTCTTTCCTTACCCTACACCATCCGAAAGGGCAATATGCTCCGTGTCAGGCTGTGTCCGAGGCTCTGAGAGAAATGCGTCCCCAGCTGACTCAGATTGACACGGACAATAAGGACACTTTGGAGAAGGCCGGTATGACCATCATCCAGTATGATAACTCTTTCTTTGACGAGGTTTTGAATCTCCAAGGCGTGAAGGATCTGTATCCAAGATCGACGGCGACGTTGGCGGTCTGGGTACCACCCTTCAGAACGCTTTGGCGGCGGCCTGATCTGGAATAGCATATATCGTTGCATGATGTGGCCGGACTGGCGCTTTTTGGCAGCGACGGTCCGGCCGCTCATTTCACACGGCACCTCTGCGCAGGAAGGAGTCCCTCCATGAAAGCCGCACCAAACAACCGGACTTTTTTCCCGTTGATGCTCACCTTCTTCTTTTGGGGAAGTGTGTATGTTGCCGGGAAAATGATAGCCAGGGATATTCCGCCTCAGCTATTGGCTTGCCTTCGGTGTACGGTAGCGATGGCCCCTTTGCTCCTGATGGCCCGCGGCCATCTTAGCACAAAAATTGCCCGGGAGGATTGGAAATATTTTGTTTTGGTTGGCTTCCTAGGCTATTTCCTTGCCATTTCGCTGATTCAGTTGGGAATCTCCCTGACCAGCGCATCCATGGCCTCCCTGATTAATGCGCTGACCCCGGTATCGGTTACAGTGATGGCTGCTTTGATTCTCAAGGAGCGGATCACACCGGTTAAGGTGCTCTGTCTTATCCTGGCACTGGCGGGCACCGCCGTCGTCTCCAGCGGCGCAGGCGGTCAGGGAGATCTGTTAGGCATTGCTGTAGTGCTGATCTCCGTATTGTGTTGGGGAACGGCCTCGGTGTATATGCGCCGCCTTACATCCAGCTATCCGGCCATTTTGGTCACAACGTACAGTATGGCCATCAGCCTGATCTTTCACATTCCAGCCGGGATTTTCAGTGCCCTTCATCAATCAGTCGTTATTTCTCCAAAGGCTGTGGTTATGGTGCTGTACTTAGGACTGATTGGATCCGGCCTGTCCCAGTTCACCTGGACGAAAAGCCTGTCCCTTCTTCCTGCCAGCACCTGTTCGCTGTTTTACCCCTTGCAGCCCACTTTCTCCGCACTGCTGGGCGCACTGATTTTGGGGGAGCAATTTCGCCCCACCTTTTTTATCGGACTGTTGCTGATCTCTGCCGACGTGGTCCTGAGCACCCGAGAATCCAGACGGCAGGCTGTCAAAAAAGCCTGACAAATTGCTGTCCGTAAGCGATAATAGCAGAAGAGGATCACCCATCCCGTTTTATCGCGGAAGGAGCGCCAGCCATGAATTTAAAACAGTTGCAGTACTTTCAGACCATCGCGGAGTTGGAACACTACACCCGGGCAGCGGAAAAACTGTATGTCAGCCAGTCCACCCTCAGCCACGCCATTCAGGAACTTGAGACAGAACTTAATGTGAAGCTATTTACCCGAAACGGGCGCAACGTCAAGTTGACGAAATATGGTAAGCTGTTCCTCCCTTATGTTCAAAAAACCCTGGAATCTTTGGAGACTGGAATCTCCACTTTGCAGGAGTATATTAACCCCAACTCCGGCACTGTGACTCTGTCGGGTTTTCCTTCACTGGCTCAGTTCCTGCCGGATCTTATTGTTCGCTATCTGTCTGAGACTAACCGAGTAGGCGTTCGCTTTCAATTTTCTCAGGACAGCTTCTATGTCATTCAGGATCACCTGCTGTCCGGGAAAATGGACTTGGCCTTTGCCACCTGGATTGAAGACCCCCGAGTGGAACATGTGAAGCTGGGAACCCATCCATTGGTCCTGCTGGTTCCCTATACACACCGATTGGCCAGACGCGAGAGCGTAAGCTTGAAAGAGCTGGACCAGGAGCCTTTCATTGATTTTGACAGCACCTCGCAGCTGCACTATCAAAACCGCGAGATGTTTGAGTCCCTGAATATCCATCCTAACATTTTGGTGGAGACGCCACAGGATATCGTCATGTACGGTCTTGTGGCCGCAAATCACGGGGTAGCCATTACCCCCTATCCTCTGGGCGGCGCACCTTATAACATCAAGATCCTTCCCATTTCCGACAACATCCTTCAGCGGGACTTGTACCTGATGTGGTGTAAAGACCGGTATATTCCCCCTGCAGCTGAATACTTCCGGGATTTTATTATCCGCAGCGGCGAGGTGTTCGATCAATTCCGAGCCCGCAATGGCCCAAGCCTTGTCTGAACTGTAGAAGTGCGCGTTTGACCCGGTGGTCTAATATTTCGTTTATTAAACCCGACTCTGCCCAGCAGAGTGCCGGATTTTTAGGAGGCATCAATAATGAGCAAAAAATTAGTATCCGAACTGATGGTAGATTACCTGGAACGCAGAGATGTAAAATATGTGTTCGGCCTGTGCGGACACACGGTTATTGGAATGCTGGACGCTCTGTCCCGCAGCACAAAAGTGACTTATATCTCCAACCGCCACGAGGCCGTGGCCTCTACCGCCGCGGACGGCTACGCCCGCATCACCCACAAGGCTTCCGTAGTCATGTGTCACCTGGGCCCCGGCCTGACCAATGTGCTGACCGGCGTGGCAAATGCCGCCTTTGACTCTATCCCCATGGTAGTCATCGCAGGCGATGTGCCCAGCTACTATTTCGGTAAGCACCCCCACCAGGAGGTCAACATGCACGGCGATGCCACTCAGTATAAGATTCTGGAGCCTGTGGTGAAGCGTGCCTGGCGGGTGGACGACCCTGAGGCGCTGCCCGATATCATGGACAAGGCTTTTCGGTTGGCGGAGTCCGGCCGCCCGGGCCCGGTGCTCATCGATATGCCCATGGATATGTTTTCACGGGAAATCGATGATGATCTGTGGTCCAGAACCTACAAGGATAGCCACATCACCATGCGGCCCGCTCTGGACCCGGCTGCTGCCAAGGCTATTGCCGCCAAGCTGGTTGAGGCGAAGAACCCGGTTCTTCATGCAGGCGGCGGCATTCTGCTTGCCCAGGCTTCTGACGAGTTGGCCGCTCTGGCCGAGTTCTTGGACATCCCCGTCTCCCGTACTCTGATGGGACAGGGCTGTCTGTCCGACCGTCACCCCCTGATGATCGGCCAGACCGGCTTCTGGGGGATGGAATTCACCCACACTCTCACAGTCAATGCCGATGTGATTTTGGGCTTGGGCACCCGCTTTGCCGAAGCGGACAGCTCCAGCTGGTATCAAGGCGTTACCTTCGATCCCGACAAGACCTCTTTCCTCCAGATCGACATTGATCCCTCTGAAATTGGCCGCAATTATCCCGTGGAGATCGGCGCGGTGGGCGATTTGAAGCTGGGCCTGTCCCAAATCCTGGAGGCGGTCAAAAAGCTTTGCCCCCAAGGCAAGAGCCACCCAGAGCTGCGGAAAAAGATCGCTGATGCAAAGGCTGCATTTAAGAAATCCAATGAGGCCATCTCCAACGACAGCCGTTTTCCCATGACTCCGCAGCGTATCCTGAAGGACGTCAAGGCGGTGTTTCCCGAGGACAGCATCATCTTTACCGATGTGGGCTGGAACAAAAACGGCGTGGCACAACAGTTTGACATCACCGTTCCCGGCAGCATCCACCACTCCTCTGGTCTGGCTACTATGGGTTTTGGTGCTTCTGCCGTTCTGGGCGGTAAGCTGGCAGCTCCCGACCGCTTCTGCCTGACACTTACCGGAGACGGTGGATTCGGCGTCAATCCCACGTGTCTGGCTACAGCCGTGGAGCAGGGGATTGCCTGTACTTGGGTGATAATGAATAACTCCGCTTTCGGCACGATCGCCGGATTGGAGAATGCCAACTATAAGACTAAGTTTGGAACTGTGTTTCAAACTCCCGACGGAAAGGCTTACAGCCCCCGCTGGGCAGACGTGGCCAAGGCTTACGGCGTAGAGGCCATATGTGTCAGCACCGCTGACGAGTTCAAGGGAGCTTTGGAGCAGGCTCTGGCCGCCAACAAAGCCGGCAGGCCCTTCCTGGTGGAGGCCCCCATGGAGAACATCGTCGTACCCACTCCCGGCTGCTGGAACATCAACGATATTTATAGCCCCAATGGTCTGGTTCGAGATGGCAAACTGGTCCGCAAGGAAAATGGGCGCTATGTGGCCCCCAGCCACTCCAAATCCCACAACGCAAAGTAATTGCCGCATTTCTCGCAAAAATACGGCGGGACAGTATCATACAGATACTCGTCCCGCCCTCGTTTTTCAAGACAGTGCTTATCCGGACCCCGTGGGTCAAGGGGCCAGCGGAGTAGCATAATGCTCAAGAATATATTGCTTTACCCGCTGCGCAGCCGCCGAGAGCGGCAGATTCTTCGACCAGGAGAGATAGACTGTCCGCACAAACGCCTGTTCCGAGTCTTTAATAGGGATAACCGATACTTTCCCGTTTTCCATGGCAGGGACCCGGGGCAGAATGGATACGCCAAACCGCAACGCCACATACTGTAGTGCAGCATTACACTCCCGCACCTCGAACACAACATTTGGAATTGCCCTCCGCTTGGCAAACACTTGATCCACTAGTGTGCGCAAGTTGCTGGGCTTGTCCAGCATGACCATTGGCTCCCGTGCAAATTCCTCGAAGGTCACGTTGTCCCGCCCCGCCAACGGATGGTTAGCTGGCACCGCCAAATAGAGCGGCTGACGCATAATCATCACCGATTCAATACTTTCATCTAGATGCATACAAAAGGCAAGGTCCAAAGTACCATTTTTCAATTGAGTAAAGATATCAAAGGAAGGCGCTTCAATAAACTGAAAACGAATCCCCCGATTTTCTTCCTGACTGTATACTCCCGCCATTATAGATGGTATCAGCGAGGACGAGATGGAGTGGAAATACCCCAGGTTTACCACCTGCAGGGCGGTCCCTGCCATCTGGTGCAGCGAATCCGCTCCTTCGTTCAGCAAGGCCAGCGCCTTTTCCACGTATGGAAGGAATTGTTCGCCGTATAAAGTCAAACTGACCGTTCGGTTTTCCTTGTTAAACAGCTTAACATCCAGTTCTTTTTCCAACTCACTGATAGAATAGCTTAAACTGGGCTGAGCAATATGCAGTTCTTTAGCTGCATGAGTATAGTGCAGAACTCGTGCCAGTGTCTTAAAGTATTGCAGCTGCAACAGTGTCATTTGTCTCTCCTCAAATCTTCAACCCTTACCGACATCTTTCTGATATATATCAGATTTTCTTTTATTATAGCATAAAAGCAGCTTGTCACAATGAATAAAGATACTCAGCATTTTTGTGCATTATACGCTTCTGCCTTGCTATACCTCTGATTTCCTATAGTTTCTTTCTATAATCGGAAAAGAAAGCTGGTATTGGACATAGCGGCACAGACAGGCTAAAATATCAACTATAAGAATTCCTTTCCCTGCAATCTTATATAACCAAAAAAGGAGAATGTAATTATGGCTAAAGAAGTAACTGCGGAACAGATCCAGATGCTGGATGCAATGGTAGTCCGCGCCAAGGCTGCCGCCGACATTATTGCCACATACGATCAGGAGCGGATTGACCGTCTCTGTCAGGCTGTCGCCGCCGCCGTTTGCGATATGAAGGTATGGGCTCCCATCTGCGACGAGGCTGTTGACGAGACCAGGCTGGGCGACAAGGTGACCAAGCGCAACAAGCGCAACAAGATCAAGCTGATTCTTCGTGACTGCCTGCGTCAGAAGAGCGTTGGTATCATCGAGGAAATTCCTGAGAAGGGCCTGGTAAAATACGCCAAGCCCGTGGGTGTCATTGCCACTCTGGTCCCCACCACCAATCCCTGCCTGACTCCTGCCGGCCAGGTGATTTACGCCATCAAGGCCCGCGACGTACTGATCTGCTCTCCCCATCCCCGTGCGAAGAACGTGACCAACAAGTGCATCAACATCATCCGTGAGACTCTGGTCCGTGAGGGCGCCCCCGCGGATATTATCCAGGGTATTGCCGAGCCCTCCATCTCCCTGACTCAGGTGCTGATGCAGAAGGTCAATCTGGTGATCGCCACAGGTGGCCGCCCCATGGTCAAGTCCGCCTACTCCTCCGGCACTCCCGCTTACGGTTCCGGTGCCGGTAACGCCACGGTGATTATCGACGACACCGCCAACACTCCCGAGCGTCAGGCTGAGGCTGCTATGAACACCCGTATCTCCAAGTGCTCCGACTTTGGCTCCGGCTGCTCCTGTGATGGCAACCTGCTGATCCATGAGTCCGTCTACGACGGCTTCGTCAAGGCCCTGGTTAAGGAAGGCGCTTATCTGGCCAACGAGGAAGAGGCCGAGAAGCTCAAGGCTGTCATGTGGGACGAGATTGGTCACCGTCTGCCTAACACCGTGGCTATCAGTGCCCAGAAGCTGGCTGAGGCCGCCGGCTTCACCATCCCCGCCGACCGCAAGTTCATCGCCGTTACCGGCGGCGGAAAGAACGACATCGGCAAGGATCATTACTTCTCCAGCGAAAAGCTGACCACTCTGCTGGCCCTGTTCAAGTACGAGGGTGAGTTTGAAAACGCGTTGGATATGATGCGTGCCCTCTTCGAAGTGGGCGGCAAGGGTCACTCCTGCGGCATCTACTCCTGGAACGACGAGCACATTCATCGTCTGGGCATGGCTGCTCCCGTTTCCCGCATCATGGTGCGTCAGCCCAACAACCGCGGCAACTCCGGCTCCTCCACCAATGGCATGCCTCCCACGTCTTCCATGGGCTGCGGCACTTGGGGCGGCAACATTGTCTCTGAGAACATCACTTTGAAGCACTATATGAACACCACCTGGGTGGCTCGCCCTCTGCCCGAGGATATGCCCTCCAACAAGGAGCTGTTCGGTGACTTCTTCAAAGAGGGTATGGACGAGGAATAAGCGACTACACCGCATCAGGCCACTTCGCCGTACCAAAGCGGAACGGAACACTTGTCACACGGGTAAGGCGCTGATTCCAAGCCCGTACTGCGGGACAGGCTGACGGGGCCTATCGATTCAATGCCACCACGAAAGGCGCCAAAACCTTCCGTGGTGGCATTTTTCACATCGTCAGGAAAGGGAAGATCAAGATGGACAAATTCAAGGGAAGCCAGAATTATGTGGCCTCGGAGGAGCTGATGCGTGCGGTGAACATTGCCATGGTGCTCCAGAAGCCACTGCTCATCAAGGGGGAACCGGGCACGGGCAAAACCATGCTGGCCGAGGCTATTGCAGCCACCCTGGAGAAGAAATTGATTGTCTGGAACATCAAGTCCACTACCAAGGCTCAGGACGGACTGTATGTCTATGATGTAGTCCAGCGGCTGTATGACAGCCAGTTTGGCGGCGAAGGTGTGGACAACATTGAAAAGTACGTTAAGCTGGGCAAGCTGGGCGAGGCCTTCACCGACCGGGAACAGGTAATTTTGCTGATCGATGAAATTGACAAAGCGGATTTGGAGTTTCCCAACGACCTGCTTTGGGAGTTGGACCGAATGGAGTTCTACATCCCGGAGACGGGGCGCACCGTCAAAGCCAATCACCGGCCCGTGGTGATCATCACCTCCAACGCGGAAAAGGAACTACCCGACGCCTTCCTGCGCCGGTGCGTGTTCCACTATATCGAGTTTCCCGACAAGGAGCTGATGGCTCAGATTGTCCGGGTTCATTTCCCCAGTTTGGATGAGAAGCTGCTCACCCAGGTGCTGGAGGCCTTTTACAAAATCCGTCAGCTGCCTCAGATCAAGAAGAAGCCCTCCACCAGCGAAATGATCGACTGGATTGAGGCCCTGATTCACGAGGGTGTGGATCCCGGCCGAATTGTAAGCGAGGTGCCCTATCTGGGCGTTGTGCTGAAAAAGAATGAGGACATGGACGCTCTGCGGCGCAACTGGCGGTGAGGTTATGTTCGAAGAGTTTCTCTACCTGCTGCGAAAAAGAGGCCTGAAGGTCTCGCTCACTGAGTGGGTGAGCCTGATGGAGGCCCTAAACAAGGGGCTGCACAACTCCAGCTTTACCGGCTTTTATTACCTGTGCCGCTGTCTGCTGGTGAAGAGCGAAGCCGACTTTGACTGCTTTGACCGCTGTTTTCTGGACTACTTTAAAGACATTCCCTTCCATCAGGAGATATCTCAGGCGCTTTTGGACTGGCTGGAAAAGTCCAATGCTCCCCTGGGGGAATATGATGAGCAGCAGGCTGAGCTGAGCGATCAGCTCAGCCACAACGAGATCGAAGCACTTTTGAAGGAGCGGAAAAACGAGCAGCGAGAACAGCATCACTGCGGCAATTACTGGATTGGCACCCATGGAATGTCAACTTTTGGGAATATGGGCATGAGCCCCAAGGGCATCCGGGTAGGCAGCGAGGCCGTGTACAAGCGCGCTTTCCGCGTGGCGGGGGAACGAAGATTCCGGGACTTTCGTGAGGATAGCACCCTGGATATCCGCCAGTTCCAGGTGGCCCTGAGGAAGCTGCGGCAATTCTCCGGGCTGGTGGATCTCCCTCGTACCCAGTTTGATGTGGACAATACCATTCAGGACACCGCCCAGCAGGGCGGTATGTTGAAGGTGCGCTACAAGCGTCCTCGGGAAAACACAGTTAAAATATTGTTGCTGATGGACTCAGGCGGCTCCATGGAATATTACAGTTCGCTGTGCTCTGCGCTGTTTCGGGCGGTGAGCAAGTCCGGACATTTCAAGGAATTGAAGATCTATTATTTTCACAACTGTATTTATACCCGCCTGTATAAAAATCCCATTATCGACCCCAGGGACTCTGTTCCCACCGACTGGGCGCTCTCCAATTTTTCAGAAGACTGGAAAGTGATTTTTGTCGGAGACGCTCAGATGGACCGCCGGGAATTGGAGGGCCACTACTGCGGGCACGGAGAAGAGGGCCCCCGCTGTGGGCTTGATTGGCTGCACTTGCTTCGCCGGCGTTATCCCCATATTATCTGGCTTAACCCCAGCGACCGGCCCAACTGGGGCGAAGAGTGGTCCCACAGTTACGATGCCATTGCCGAGCTTTTTCCCATGTTCCCTTTAACGGTGGACGGTTTGGAGGCGGGTATGAGGAAGTTGCTGGTACGTTGAGACCGGTCGGATTGGAGTTGTTGACAGCCGCATGATGCCTCCCCTGACGGTCGTGGATGATCATAAATTGGACGGAATATCTTTATTGGCCAGGCCCCTCAACAGAAAGAACCCGGTGCAACCTGTGAGCAATGCTCATAAGGTCGACCATTGAGATCATCCAGCGAAGAGCACTTGATTCCAACCATGAAATTGTCCCGGACGAACTGTACGGTACTTACTACCTTCCCTTCGTCTCCGCGGAAAAAATAGAGAACTGGCTATCAAAGCTGGGTTCCCCATTGAATGTGACAGATTGACTCCGATGGCGACGAGTGTCTATTACCTGTCACATTGACGTAATAATGTCAGCGTAGCCAACTACATTTTGCTGGAGGCTAAATACCTGTATGATATGATTAAAGAATCGTGTGAAACCAAGTTTTTAATCAAGGCTGAATCGGAAAGTTAACTTCAACCCATATGGTAGAAGTTAACTTTTCAATTCACCGAAACTTGCATAGAATCCAGATGTGTGTCATACTTCAAAGAAAGAGAAACAAACTCTTGGCGTCTTTGGCTGATAATGCGAACTTAAAACAGCTCGATAGACTGAGCGTTGAGAGGAAGATAGAAATGAAGAAAATATTATCTTCACTACTGGCTCTATCGGCTATTGTGACCTTAGCTACCTGTGGAGCGACATCAAAGATTCCGACTGCTTCCAGCGTATCTGAAAAGGATACAGCAAATGACTCAGATAAAACCACAGCAGAAGATGCGGCCCCATTGGACAAATCCACCGTCCCCGCTTCAGAGGAAGAAGCTCAGCGGCTGGCCTTCGGAAAGGTGCTGTGGGACGTATATCAACGCGGTACGCTCCCTGATGGCAGCGCGCTGGACTATATGGGTATGGAAGCCGCTGCGGAGAACAGATTCGCCCTCACTGATGTAGACGGCGACGGGCAGGAAGAGCTGTTGCTCTTCTGGGACAACGCCTGCATGGCCGGAACGACAGAATTTATTTTTGGTTATGACAGTGGTGGGATTCATGTAGAACTGTCGGCGTTCCCTGACTTGATTTTCTACGATAATGGAATCGTCGAGGAGTCGTGGTCCCACAACCAGGGGCTTGCCGGGCGGTTTTGGCCCTATAACATCTACCGCTACGATGCGGAAAACGACGCTTACCAGTATTTTGGCGGCGTGGATGCATGGGACAAGGATGTGCAGGAAGAGAACTACGAGGGAGATTCTTTCCCCACAGACATTGATGTTGACGGAGACGGCCTTGTCTACTATATCCTCTCTGCCGACTGGGGTGGACAGTATAATATGCCCTTAGTAGATGGAGCAGACTACGAAAGCTGGCGGAACACCTTCATGGATGAGGCGGAAGAAATCAATATTCTCACTCAGAAGTTGACGGAGGAGAACATCGCCGCTCTGGGATACCCAAAGCCTGACGTCCCGCTCCCTCAGCCAGCGGGCTGATAGAATTGCCTATTACAAATTTATAGAACTGATTTGTTCGCCTTTTGCTCCTAGGGCAATCTTGCCACTTTCGATTGTTGGCCATGCTTTAAAGCAAACTCGAATCTTTCGTGCCTGTGGCACTTGCTTTGCTCTATATTTGCAAGGTTAATTTCTGGTCACAAGTTATTTCCACTCACCTCTTACTCGGACTAGAATTTAAATTTTCAATTGATGGCAAATTATCGCGATGCATCCAGCACCGCAGTGACCATAACATAAGCGTATGAGAATTCTCTATTTCCTTTCTTTGCGCGCGGTTGATTCCGCCGCCAATACGGCTTCGGCCTGTGCCGGAGCGGCCCCAGAGAGCATCTGTACCCAACCACCAGTTGGGGCAGGTGCTCTTTTGTTCCCCTTCCCTGCATCAGGCAGGCATGTTGAAAAAAAGGAACGCGCTTGCGTCTCTGCTGCACATAACGAAATCACTCTCCCGCATAGATTGGTACAGCAGAGGGGGGCTTGTAGCATGGCATCATCAAAATCAGCACCCAAACCGGATACATATCAAGTTCGGGATGTATATCCGAACCGCGCGTTTACAAAAGCGGAACAGCTGCGGGTTGCAACCCAGATTTCCAAGCTGCTGACCCAATCCGGTAACCGCATTGAACGTACAGGTAAAAAATGATAGAATAGGCGCACGATAGCAAGTCGTGCGCCCATTATGTATAGGAGGACAATGATGGTCGCTATCTACGCAAGACAATCCATAGACAAGAAGGACAGCATTTCCATTGACACCCAAATTGAGCTCTGCAAACGGCAGCTTCCCGATGGCACCCCCTGTGTGGTGTATCCGGACAAAGGGTACAGCGGAAGCAACATTAACCGCCCGGAATTTCAGCGTCTTCTGGAGGATGTGAAGTCTGGAAAAATTGACCGCATCATCACGTATCGGCTGGACCGTATCAGCCGCAGTGTATTGGATTTTGCCAATCTGGTAGACCTGTTCAACAAACACGGGGTCTCCTTCAATTCCACGCAGGAGACGTTTGACACCGGGACTCCGATTGGACGGGCCATGCTGAACATCGTCATGACTTTCGCCCAGTTGGAACGGGAGACTATCCAGATTCGTATTCGGGACAACTACTATGCCCGGGGCGAAAAGGGGATGTACTTGGGCGGCCCTGCTCCGTTTGGCTTCCGCAAGATTGAAACGCAAACGGAACAGGGAAAGCTGAAGTTCCTAAAAGCGAATCCCGAAACAGTACAAGTCCTGATGCGGATGTTCCAGATGTATGGCAATGACCTGATGAGCCTCGGCGGAATTGCGCGCCAGTTCAATGTAGAGAAGATTCCATCGCCCAGCGGCGTGGACTGGGACTCAAGCAAGGTCTCCCGAATTTTGCGCAACCCCGTGGCCGTAATGTCGGACGCGGATGTATACCGCTATTACCGGGACAGGGGCGTCAAGTTTACCAACGAGGTCTCTGACTTCACACTAGGCAAGGGCTGCTATCTCTACGGCAAGCGCAAAGAAAACCAGCGGAAATTCACTGACGTATCTAACCACACCCTGTCCCTGGCCCCTCATGATGGCGTGATTCCCTCAGACCTGTTTCTTCGCTGTGAGGAACGGCTAGACAGCAACCGTCAGATTGACAATCGGATGCGCTCTAAGCTCTCCTGGTTGACGGGGCTTCTTAAGTGTGGGAAATGCGGACACGCTGTGGTGCTGAAGTCCAGCTATAACGGAAAGTACCGTTACCTCTACTGCACAGGTAAGACCGCGTACAACTGCTGTGATGTGGAGGGAAATCTGGGCAGTCTGGATACGGTAGAAGCTCTTGTGCGTGACCGAATCCTTTGCTGGGCGAAACGGTATCGTGACCTTGCCGGTGAAAGCGCTGTTGCGGAGAATCGGTCTTGCAATCAGCTGCGCTGTCAGATGGAAGATGTGGACACCCGCATTGCAAAACTCATCGACATGGCGGCAGAATCCAGTGACATGACCGTGCAGTATCTGGATGCAAAAGTTCAGGAACTGACTTACCAGCGGCAGGAATTGGAGTCTCAGCTGAATCATCTGAGCGAGGGACACCGCGACGCATTGACCAAGCAGATTCGGGATATTGAATCCGAGTGGAACACTCTGGGCCTTGCTGCAAAGAGTCGTCTGGCAGAGCTTTTGATTACCCGTATCAACGTATTCAAGGACGGTCTGGATATTGAGTGGGCCTACAATTTTGATTTGAAATAAGTATTACTTCAAGCGATACTAATGATGACAGTCTGGACTGGAAAGGCCTTTCAGCGGCGGAGATCACAAAGCGGGTCACCTCCAAGGTCCAACCGGGGTCCATCGTCCTGTTCCACAATGCGGCAAAGCACACGCCGGAGGCTCTGCCCGGAATCCTCGAATATCTGATCGGGCAGGGGTACTCTGTTGTGCCAATCTCGCAGCTGATCGTCAAAGGCACCTGCGATCAGGATTATACTATTGATCACACCGGACGGCAGAAGGCGGCTGCCTCGGGGTGCACTGCGGAAAACGGCACGGCGTCCTCTGCCGGAAGCAGTTCGGGAAGTGCCGCGTCCTCTGTTGAAAAAAGCAAATAACGCCGCCCCCTCCCCCGCTAGGCCGGACAGAATGAAGGGAATGACCCTGAGCCATTCCCTTCATTTTATGTGAGCATACTTTTTTTCGGTTTTAAAGAAGATAGGTTTCCCGGGGCGGCGCGCTTTTCGCGCCGAGGGCTTGCAGACGATTTATTCCAATCCCAGCGGAATAATCCCGCAATAATCCTCCACACTTCCGCCGGAGGCAAAACAGTCCAAAATCTGCCTGCCAACGGGGTGCAGCTCCGGCGTATCGTATACTTTCAATTCCTTTGCAAAGAAGTCGGTCAGAATTTTTTTGCCAACCTCATATCCCTCTTTGCCGAGAAGCTCCTGAAGCTCGGGGCGTAGGAACTTGGGTGGAATGTGCTGTCCGTCCACCTTCATGTCCTTCAGGCAGTAGCCCAAAATCGGGCAGGGGGACGAAACCAGCCGGTCCATCCGCATATTCACGCCGCCGCGCCGCGCCAGATATTCTCGGGAGATCCACTCCGGGGCAAAACCCACCTTGTAAATGCCAATGTTCTGATTGGGAATCAGCACATACCGGGTAGCGGTGCACCGAAGTATCTGCTCCATCAGCAGATTTGCCTGCCTCACCCGCAGACCGGTGGCAAAGGGCCAGTAGGACCCCACGCCCTCCGCCGCCAGCGGCGAGTCGCCGTTGACGGAGGGGTTGTTATACCCTCTGGGGGCCACCAGCCGCCAGAGCCACGCCAGAGCCGGCGGCAGGATGTGCAGCAGGCCCACAATGCCGTAGCTGGGGTACTGCGCCGTGGACGGAGGCATCCGTACACCGAAGCTCCGCACGTCCACCTCCACGGGCTGGGTGACGATGTTGTCCACCAACCGGCGGGGAATAATGACCCTGGGATTGGAGCAGGGCTTTCCGGTGGAGTCCAGCGTGTGCTCCCAGAGAAGGCAGGTGGCATCGGGTACGCCGTCCAGATTGAAAAAGATCAGGGGCTCCTTCGTATGGATGGTGATGCGCTCGTACAGTGGGTCGCAGCCGTATTCCGTGATGCCGTCCACCCGGACAAACCAGCCGTCCTCTCCATCCGCCAGAGCCAGCTTGCCGTTGGCGGGCTGGAAAACCGGGGGGCAGATGGCCATGTCGTCCGTCACCGGCTGGATGGTGCAGGTATCGCTCATGCTGATGTAGTGGCGCGTACCACTGATGGTGTTCACACCCACCAGCACCCGTCCGTCGGACTCCCGGTGGACATCCTCCAAAAGCTCGCTCTTTCCGCCGCCGGACGCGCCCTCGTGCATCATCACCATCTCATTTTCATAGGGAGTGATGATCCGGGCGGCGGAGGCGTGGGCGGTAACCCAGCCCCCCTGCTCTCCGATGTCCAGCAGGACGCTGTAAACGCCCTTTTTTGCGGAGGGACCGGGATAGAGATTATAGGAGAAAATCTCATGCAGGTCCCGGCTCCGGCTGTGGACCACCACCTGCTTCCCATTGAAGCGGGTATGTCGGAGAGGGGGCGCTACATAGATGATGGCCCGTGGTGTAAATTTTTTCAGCTTCCGGATGTTGACGAACGCCTGCAGCTGAGACAGGGCAAAGGCAAAAAACGCCGCGTTTCGGGGGCAGACCAGCGCCGCCTCATAGCCGTAGTCATACCCGCCGGCCTTGAAGGGCACCAGAATCAGTTCCTGTGTGGAAAGCCACTGGAACGTCTCCTTGCGCACCTCGTCAAAAGAATAGCCATAGACATCCTCGAACCGGGGCTTGTCCGTGGGCTGGTCGTCGGCGATGCGCATACAGTCCGGGTCCCGGCGGCGCATATAGTCCTCGGAATAATTGACCACGGCCCCGTTTTTACAGCGGACCACGTCCGCCTCGTGGACAGGCTGGCCTTCCACATCATACACCACGTCGATCCGGTTGGTATGCTCATTGCCGAAAATCAACTCATAGAGCGTCTCCTTGCTCTCCGGCACGATGACGCTGGGGCTACAGTCTACGATGGCGCTCAATTCCTTCGGCAATACAAAGCGCTTTAATACTTCGTTCAGTTTTGGTCCCCCCGCTTCCAGTTAATTCTATAAAACTTTTTTTCTTCAAAATTCGGCTGTTTTAAAATTGCAACCGATTAAATATAACATATTTCCCGGTGCTTTTCAAGAGCAGGCGCTCTCTTTTTACGCGCCGCCGCAACTTTCCAAAAGGCGTTTACACAAGGTTTTCAGCTCAAGCGCAAAACTGGGGCGCCAAAAAGTAAGCACAGAACTACCCATCCGGCAAACTGAGCACAGCAAAAGCCTCATTTCGGAAGTTACTCAGAAATGAGGCTTTTTAACATATAAACAATAATTTCAAACGGAAAAAGCGGGACAGACGGCACTGTTGGGGCGCTTTTCAAACCACCCATTTTTTCAGAATCACAACATGTGACAGCGCCCAATAGACGCACATGCTGCATACCAGATTTAGAATAACCAAAAAAGGAATGGAAATCAGGCAAGGAAAAACATTTACGTTAAGACCAATTGCAGCAAAAATTTTCAAAAAGAAAACGTGTATCAAAAAAATGCAGAACGAGGCTTTTGATCCATATGACAGTGCCCTGCGAATTTTCAAAGAGAATTTCAGCTTTTCGATCAGTGTAGTGCAAATTCCATAGATGCCAACCGCAAGAACTGCCACGCCGCAAGTCATGCCCTCCAAAAAATGCTGATAGAGCTCGCCTTGCCGCACAGACCCATACCAGGTTGCACCGAACGTCAAAAAAAATCCAATAAACCCGATCAGTATATAGCGCGCGGGCTTAAAATTGTGGTATTGCTTAATGTAATAACCAAGTATCCCATATCCAATTGAAGCATAGGTCATATTTAGCATCCATTGCACTGGAATGCCAATTAAGAGTGAAAACGGCCAAAACACTATAACGGTTGGATACAGTATTCCAAGAACGAACCACAATGCTAAGGCGTATTCCAGCATTTTTTTATCTGCGTTTTGCACAAACACTCTGGTGATTGGCAAAAAAACATAAACAAGAAGGATGATATGTATATAATACAAGTGGCTCTCATGTTTAAAGAGTATCACTTCTTTTATTGCTTGAAAAATTGTCAGAACTGAGAGCGTGCCGCTTGCGAGAAGATGAAACACTTTATATGCCATTGCCCAAAAAAACAATGCAATCAGAACGCGAAGTATGTTTTTTAAATATAATTTTTTAAAGCTCAGCTCATGATGCGGGTCCAGTAAAAGCGCACCGCTGCACATAAAGAAAAGAGGCACACTTGCCCGCGTAATACTGCCCCAAAATAAACTGGCACTCCAATTCCAAGAACCGATCGGATTCGAATATCCACCTATGCAGGTATGAATCGTCACGACGCCAATAATTGCGATAACTTTTATGAAATCAATTGATATATCTCTTGTTATTTTTCCTTCTATTTGTCTATCTATCATGTGCAACCTCTCTTCGGCAATTCAGATGTCTTACTATATCTTATCATGTATTTTCAACAAATGATAGCTTTATTTACTCATCACCCGGGAATCACGTTTGTAATGTTCTGCTTGCCATATCCGTTTTTATTATAGACGGTTCTTTTCTAAAAGTGTAACAAACGATAAAAAATATGGGAGAAAAGTTACAGGGATACTCCCGTACCACTGTGCAAGATATCTGGATTTGCTGCTGTAGTGTTGGCCCGGCAGACACGCCGGCAAACGCACACACGGCCCTGGTGGAGTTTTTGCAAACGCTCACAAAATTCGCCATGCTGGTAACAGAGGTATTGCTGCGTCATAGGTAATCCAGACGACGTCTGTGTTCAGAGCGGCGATGTAATCCTCCGCCGTGGCATAGATGGAAATCTCCGTGTTTTTTTGTGGCATACCATTGTCCCCACCGGCGAAAACGGCCTTCGTATTATTGTCCGGGGTATAGGGGAACTGCGTGTCCGCCAGGAAGTTGTTCAAAGACGTTTCGATTACACCCATCAGATAGTCATAGTAGGTCCCCGCCGTATAAATTCCGTCTTCGGACTGTTCCAGGGTCAGCGCCGTTCCGTCCTCTCCGGTCAGGCCCAAGGTATTGATATACTCCACATAGGACGCCGCCAGATCGTCGGACAGCGTGGAAGTGAACAGGCCGTCGGCCCGGGTACCGGAGTTTTCATACTGACCGGTGCTCCACTCGTAGGCCTCATCGGCGTAATCCAGACTCGTAATGGGACACCAGCTCATGGATCCGAACACCGCATCGCTGAGGGAATTGCCGTTGGCGTCCGTCATTGCCGCGCCGATCCCCTCCAGATAGGGGGTGTACAGTTCGCAGTCGCCGGTGACGCCCATCAGGACACTCTGGGCACCGCCGCCTGTGCCGAAGGTGAAAATACGCTCCTCATCCCCGGGCAGGACCGCAGCGTTGTACCGAAGATACCTCACCGCTGCCTTCAGATCCGTGACATCCCAGGGGGCACTACCGGTGACGCTGTCGTCCGTCCCATCGTTATCCGCCGTGGAAGAAGGCGCGGTGCTCTCCGTCGCGGAGGAGGAACCTTCGGCTGCCAGAGGAACGGCGGAGGCGGCTATGGAAACGGAAGCAACCGTCCCCGACGTGCTGTCAGGCGCTCCGCTCTGGGGGCCGCCCTCCCCATCGGGAGAAGCTGCACCGTCTGTGGGAGCTTCCCCGCTGGGAGGTGTGCCCCCCGCTCCGGGGCCGACACCGTCGGGAGGCGTTTCACCGTTCGTAGGGGCCCGTGGGAGCGGTGCCGTCCGCCCCCGGCAACCGGCAATGACACAAATAAACCCGGCGTTTAGATAGTCCGTGAGACCAGTGGCGTAGTCCGTAGGCGCAGACTGTGCAGTGTAGTCCTCCGTGTCGATGGGCATCACCACCGGTGCAGTGGCAGCGGTATAGCCGTTCACGGCGCCGTCGCTGCTGAGCTCGCAGGTATAGGTCCCGTCGTCGTTGTCCACGGAGATCATATAGGCGGCTGGGACATAAATTCCCAGAGTCTTATAGTCCGTGGAGACCGGGCTTTCACAATACTGCACACCTGCCTGCCTGTAGACACCGTCATCCTCCGCGTTATAGTTCCATGCCGTGTTGTCAAAGGCCAGCGCACCGGAGGCCTGTCCGTCTCCACCGGATGCCGCTTTGCCGCATCCCGCCAGTGGCAGCACCGTCAGCACACCCACAAGAAACAGGCTCATCAGTTTTCGATTCATTTCACACCTCGAATTTTTGTTTTTACAAACATGGGGCGGCGGTTCGTTTATGAGCCGCCGCCCCATGTCTTTTTACACTGTTCAGGCAGTTTCCAGTGTCAGTTCGCCCCAGCGGTGCATCCCTCCTCCGGGCATCTGCGGCCTAGAGGGTACCATCGGCCCGGAAGGTGCATTTCCATTTCCTCCGCCGGGTACCCCTTCGGAATCGCCGGGGCGGTGGAGCCGCCGGACGTGGAGTCGGAGCTGCCGGGAGTCGTGCTGCTTTCAGAAGATCCCTCCACCTCCACTGTCAGCACAGACTCGTTCCCCGCCATATCCACGGCGTAGGAAGTGACGGTGCCGCTGCCCGCGGCCAGGAAGGACGCGGAGCCATCCTCCAGCGTGAAAGGCGTTCCATTATTGCCATAGTCAAAGTTGGAGGCAGTCAGTGTCCCCTCGGCATAATACACGCCGCCCAAGTCGTCATCGGCATCTGTGACCGTCAGGGTCAGTACGGTGCGGCCATTTAGCTGGGAGGTGGTATAGCTCAGCTCCGGGGCCGAGCCGCCCGAAACTGTCTCCTCATCATCGCCAGTACTCACATCTGAGAGGTCGTACTCTAACGCCGCGGCCACATCCAGCATACCGCCGCTGGATACCTTTCCGCTGAGTCCGGATTTTCCGGAGGCGGAATCCAGCAAAATCTGCCGGGCCTGGGAAAGCGTAGCGTCGGTGTCGTAGGAGTAAACCATGGCTGCGGCGGCCGTCACCAACGCCGCGGCCATGGAGGTTCCGGTCATGTAGCTGTATGTATTATCGGTGGTAGTGCTGAGGATATAGGACTCGGGAGCAGCAATGTCCACGGAGGACGCGCCGTAGTTGGACGAATCGCTCAAGGTCCCGTCGCAGTTCAGATTCGCCACCGAGATGATGTTGCTCAGGTTAAAGGAGGCGGGGTAGCTGGGCGTTTGGTCGTTGTCCGTACCGTCGTTCCCCGCCGCCACCACGAACAGCATATCGGAGTTTTTCATGGTCTGATAGAGAGCATAGTCAAAATAGCTGCCGCCAAGGCTCAGGTTCACAATGGACGCGCCGTTGGCCTCGGCATACTCAATGGCCTCGATGATATCGGCCGTAGTACCCTCGCCGTCCTCGCCGCCCAGAACCTTCAGGGACATAATCTGCACATGGGACGTGTCGCCCACAAGCCCGGTGACACCGGTGCCGTTATCCTGATTTGCCGCGATGCTTCCGGCGCAGTGGGTGCCGTGATCGTCATCGCTGCTGATACTGGCTGTGGCAGTATCGTCATAGAAATCCCAGCCGGAGACGTCGTCGATATAGCCGTTCCCGTCGTCGTCTATGCCGTTTTCGGCAATCTCGCCCGTGTCGGTCCACAATACGCCCTGGAGATCCTCGTGGCTGCTGTCCACGGTGTCGATCAAAGCCACGATCACATCCCGGCTTCCGCCGTCATAGATGTCCCAGGCTTCCTCTGCGTTCACATCCACGCCACTGACCGCCGTGGCGGAGGACGAGGCTTTCCACACTATGCTCTGGCGGGCTGGGCCGCTCCAGTCCCGGGGAGCCGCGGGCTCTCCAAAAGGGGAATCAAACACCGGGTAGTCATTTTGGTTGGTCTCCAGCTCAAAGCTTCCGTCGTTGAACAGCGCCCACTGGTCGGCGTACAGAGGATCACTGTCGGATGAGGTGGTATAGCTATAATTTGGCTGCACACAGGCGACGTCCCCGTCGCTTTTCAGCGTCTTCAGCCCCGCAGCCAGCTCCGCCTTATCGCCGTATGTATGGACCTCGGAGGTACCGTCCTCATAGACCACCAGCGCCTCCAGATTTTCATAGTCCGCCAATGTATATTCGCTGTTTTCCGCCGCCGCAGGCGACGTGAAAACGGAAATCGTCCCGCACAAAACCGCGCCGCACAAAAGCAGGCTAAAGCCTTTTTGAAGTTGCTTCCTCATGGAAAATTTTCACCCTTCCTCCATAATTTACATCAGCATAACGGATGAACCTTGAAGAAATATTTAACTTTTTAATTCTCGGTTCCGGAAGGCCTATTCGCTTTATCCGTGGACCGGGCCTCGCGGAGCGGTGGGGTACCGGAACACCGCCTGTTTTAGCAGCACTTTAATCGCCGTCGGAAGATCAGAAACGTTGCCGGAAGATCGGTACATTCACGATGAAAAACGCGTCCCGCAGAGCAGGAAACGTCCGGGGATGTTCTTTGAACATCCCCGGACGTTTTATCGGCTATCAATGAGAGCCTCGACCCTGGTATCCGAACAGTCGAACGTGGAAGAAAAATTGAACCTGCCCACACCGTCAAAAATCCATGGCCCGCTTCAACGAAGAGCCTACGCCGCAAAGCCATGCGTCTTGAGAAGCAAGAGAATGGTTTCTCACAAACTCCGCGGAGGCCTTGCAGCGCCGCTTCAAAGCGTCTCCGCCCGGGCAAGCCGGGCAAACTCCCCCGTCTCCAGCGCAGAGGCAGCATCCATCAGCGCGGAGCGGAACGCCCCCGCACCCTGCCCGGGAACCAGCGCGCTCTCCGCCTTGGCCGCGCAGACCTTCCAGAAAGCGGAGGCCAGCGATGCGGCCAAAAACATATCCGGTTCCACGGCGGCAAACGCCCCGCAGAGGACGGAGAGCATACACCCCGTTCCGGTAACGCGGGCCATCCAAGCGCTTCCTCCGAAAATACGGCAGCCCCGCCTTCCATCGGTGATAACATCCTCCGGGCCGGAGAGCAGCACCGCGGCCCCGCTTCTCCGCGCCAGCGCCCGGGCGCAGTCCATACGGACCTTTGCGGACGCGATGGCAGTGGAATCCACGCCCTGCTCTTCTCCGGCGCGGTGCAGCAGCGCCTGAGCTTCTCCCAGGTTCAACCGAATGATGGCGGGAGCAAAGCTCTCCAGCAGTTTTTCCGTCTCTTTTAGCCGCCATGCAGTCGCGCCCACACCCACCGGATCCAGCACCACCGGCTGGTTTTTTGCGGCAAAACCACCGCTGAGCCGACAGGCCGTGAAAAGCTGTCCATCGGGCGTCCCGATATTCAGAATGGTGGCAGAGGAGATGGCGGCGATCTCCTCCATTTCCTCCGGCGCCTGCGCCATCATAGGAGAGGCCCCCGCCGCCAGCAGCACGTTGGCACAGTCGTTGGCGGAAACCAGATTGGCGATACAGTGGATTAAGGGACGGGTCTTTCGCAGCTCGTCCAGACGGTAATAGGGCAGCATGAAATCAACCCTCCAGTGTGGCGCGCATAGAATTCATCGCGCCGGATTTTTGCAGGGTAAAAACCAGCAGGCCCGCCAGAATGGACCCGCCGACGGTGGAGATCAAAAACGGGATGATGTAAGCGTAGAACGCCACCGCAGCGGCATCCACCTCCATAAACATCGTGGCAATGGGGTAGGCGCACAGGCCACCGATCACGCCGGTGCCGAACACCTCGCCCGCCAGTGTGGCGGGCAGGTTCTTCGATTTCCAGAATACGACGCCGCAAAGCAGCGCGCCGAACATGCTTCCGGGAAAGGCCATCAGGCTTCCGATCCCCAGAAGATTTCGCAGAAGGCTCGCCGTGAACGCCACAGCCACGCCATACCACGGGCCAAGGAACACCGCACAGATCACATTGACCATGTGCTGCACCGGGGCGCATTTGCTCCCCAGCACGGGGAAGGAAAAGAGGCTGCCTGCCACGGCCACGGCGCACAGTACGCCCGCCAGCGAAAGTTTTTTCACAGTGCCTTTTTGATTCATCGGAAAGGACTCCTTTTAAAATGGCAGGGAGAAACACGCAGCTTCCCCTTGCGAGGATGAGACGGCGGACTATGTCCCCCGTCCTTCGGTCGAGGCTCACTGGCCTCCTCTCACGCCGGAACACGGCTTCCCATCGCTGCATATTCTCTTGTTTCCGGCGCGGAACACGGGCGCTCCCCCGACTTCCGTTCCCGGCCTGGCCGGGCGCCGTATCCGCCATCTCCTCTCCGCAGTCTAAAATAAAAGCGGGGGCGTGACACGCCTCCGCTGCATCCCTCTTACTCCCTACGTTGGCATTACCCAAATCAGGTTCGCGGGTCGAAGCGTGCGCTTCCTCTCAGCCTTTCGGCTCCCCTGTTTTGCGTTATGATACCATTCCCGATGGAAATTGTCAAGAGGCAATGGAAAACAGTTGCATTCGGGACAACTGTGGCGTATAATAGTTACACATAAAGGGGAGTCCGCTGCTTCGCGGGCTGAGAGGGAGTCGAAAGGCTCCGACCCATGACCTGATTTGGATCATGCCAACGTAGGGAAATACCGCGTGCTTTTGCCGCAGAGATTCCACATTACATTGGAATGTCTGCGCATTTTTTTATGCGGAATTCGAAGGAGTATTGTTTATGGAATTAAAACGGAACAGTTTCCGACTGTATGCCGTCACGGACCGTGCCTGGCTGCATGGCGAAGCACTGGCGGATCAGGTGGCAAAGGCGATCACCGGCGGCGCGGGCTTCGTACAGCTCCGGGAAAAAGCACTGGATAACGAGGAGTTTCTGGCGGAGGCCAAGTGGTTCGTACCTCTGTGCCGGAAGCTTGGCGCCGTCAGCATTATCAACGACAGCGTGGAGATTGCCCTGGCCTCCGGCGCGGACGGCGTCCACGTGGGTCAGGAAGACATGGCTGCGGCAAAGGCCCGTTCCTCTCTAGGGCCCGACAAGATCGTCGGCGTTTCCGTCCATAACGTGGCCGAGGCGCTGGCCGCTCAGGCCGCGGGCGCGGATTACCTGGGCGTTGGGGCCGCTTTCGCCTCTCACACCAAAGCCGAGGCAAAGCCCCTCTCCATAGAGACCATCCGCTCCGTCACAGCCGCGGTGCGCATCCCCGTCATTGCCATCGGCGGCATCAAAGCGGACAACATCTCCCAGCTCTCCGGATGTGGGCTGGACGGCGTGGCGGTGGTTTCCGCCCTCTTCGCCCAGCCCGATGTGGAGTCCGCCGCGCGGCAGATGCTGGCCCTGTCGGAGAAGATTACACACTGAGCCGCAGCTTTTGTCTCCCGCATTCCTCGTCCTGACCCGCGCGAAGCCCCGCTTCACGCGGAAACGGAGGAAATTCCCTGCCCGGCGCAGTTTTCCGCGAAGCGGGAAACGGAGCGGGGCAGGGAATTTCCGACGGCGCATTGGGGGCACCACCTTGCGCCGTCTTATAAAATCAATGGCTGTCAAAATGAAAGGAGAACTTATGAGAACAGCATTGACAATCGCTGGGACCGATCCCAGCGGAGGCGCTGGCATTCAGGCGGACCTGAAAACCATGACGGTAAATGGCGTATACGCCATGAGCGTTGTCACGGCCCTGGTCGCCCAGAACACCACCGGCGTCAAAGACATTCTGGAAGTCCCGCCCGCTTTTTTGGAGGAGCAGCTGGATGCGGTCTTCACCGATATCCCCCCCGACGCGGTGAAGACCGGCATGGTCTCCTCTGTGGAACTGATCGGAATGATCGCCAAAAAGCTGCGGCAGTACGAAGCAAAAAACGTAGTGGTGGACCCGGTGATGGTCGCCACCTCCGGCGACCGGCTGCTGCGGGAGGACGCTATGGACGCGCTGAAAAGCGAGCTTCTGCCCCTGGCCGCGGTCATCACGCCCAACATCCCGGAGGCAGAGCTTTTGAGCGGTCTTTCCATTGCCTCCCCGGCAGAGATGGAAACGGCAGCGAAGGCCATCTGTGAGCAATATGGCTGCGCCGTGCTGCTCAAGGGCGGGCACCGGGTCAACGACGCCAACGACCTTCTGTGGCAAAAGAGCAGAAAATGCTGGTTTCAGGGCCGCCGCATTGACAATCCAAATACCCACGGCACCGGCTGCACCCTCTCCAGTGCCATTGCGGCGAACCTCGCCAAGGGTTTTTCCCTGGAAGACAGCGTGGAGCGGGCCAAAACCTATCTCTCCGGCGCACTGGGGGCGCAGCTGAATCTGGGACACGGGTCCGGGCCCATGGATCACGCCTTTGACATCAAGCCGGAATACAGGGCGGAGGCATCAAGATGAAAAAGACCTCCGTGTTTCAAAACGGCCTCATCTGGTTTGGGGCCGGAGTCTCCATCGCGGAGATCCTGACAGGTACCTATTTCGCTCCTCTGGGTTTTGGGAAAGGGCTGGCGGCCATTCTGCTGGGCCATTTGATCGGGTGTACGCTTCTCTATCTGGCAGGGCTGATCGGCGCCAAAACCGGACTTTCCGCCATGGAGACCGTAAAGCTGAGCTTCGGACGGAAGGGCGGTCTGCTGTTTGCATTTTTAAACGTGCTGCAATTGGCGGGCTGGACCGCAATTATGATTTACGACGGGGCCATCTCCGCCGGAGGCATCGGCGGCAGCTTCAGGCTCTGGGCCGTGGTGATCGGCGGGCTGATTGTAGTGTGGATTCTGATCGGTCTTACGAATCTGGGCTGGATCAACCGGATTGCCATGGCGGCGCTGCTGGTGCTGACCGTGATATTGTGCGGAGTGATTTTCGGCGGCGGCGCACCGGCGTCCGCAACGGACGATTCCCTGTCTTTCGGCGCGGCGGTGGAGCTGGCCGTAGCCATGCCCCTGTCCTGGCTGCCCCTCATCAGCGACTACACACGGGAGGCCGAAAAGCCCGGGGCGGCGACGCTTACCTCTGCGGTGGTGTACGGTGTGGTCTCCTGCTGGATGTATGTCATCGGCATGGGCGCGGCCATCTTTACCGGTGGCAGCGACATCGCCCAGATCATGCTGGAGGCGGGTCTTGGAGCGGCGGCGCTGGTGATTCTGGTGCTCTCCACCGTCACCACCACCTTTCTGGACGCCTGGAGTGCGGGCATCTCCGCCGAATCGCTCAGCCGAAAATTCTCCGGTCGGTGGACAGCGGTAGTGGTTGCCGCAGTCGGCACGGCGGGAGCGCTTCTGTTCACCATGGACGACATCACCAATTTTCTCTACCTGATCGGCTCCGTGTTCGCCCCCATGATCGCCATTCAGATCGCGGACGTGTTCCTGCTTCATCGCAGCAGCGGGAACCGGAGCGCGGACGTGCGGAATCTGGTGATCTGGGTCGTGGGCTTTGCTGCCTATCGCGTTTTGATGGGCGTGGATACACCGGTGGGCAGCACCCTGCCGGACATGGTCCTCACCGTAATCCTGTGCGCAGCGGCGGAAAAACTGCTCCCGGAAAAAAGCGGAGAGAAGACCACGGCGTAAATATCTCCTGGATAAGTACAGGCCATACGGGGGCGCCAGCTCTGTCCGCGCTCCCCCGTATGGCCGTTCCATTCAATTTAGATGCTCTCCCCGCTCAGCGCCGCGCGATAACGATTCGCCGCATCCTTCAGACAGGCGATCAGCGGCTTTTGGGTCAGGGCGAAATAGCGGGTGCGAATTGCCGTTTCCAGCGTCGGAAGGTCCTCCGGCAGCCGTTTTCCGACCAGCATATCCCGGACAAATTCCGCCGTAACATCCAGGATCGTGTTGCAGGTCATGTCCAGAATCCGCCCTGTCTCCCGCTCCATCACCAGGCTGATGTAAAACTCCCCGTGGGTCTGATAGATGGCGTCGGTGCGGCTTGGCTTTGCCTGTCCCACCACCAGAATCGCGTCCTGCGGATATTTCACGGCGCATCTCCCCTCCCTGTCTCTTTTTGCCTGTACGGCTCTGTGGCCATCCTAACACAAAAACTTCCAAAAATCCATCATGAAATTTGCCGTTTCGACGCCTTGACAGGCTGACACCCTCCTGTTATACTGAAAATAGGTCAAGGTGGCTCACTTTGGCTTTTTATATTCGTTTTTGCCCGCACAGAACACCCCTCCGGCGTTTCTTTCTGCGGCCAAGATCCACGAATTTTGTATTACAAAATCGGTGGGTCTTTTTTTGTCGGAAAGGCTCCTCAAGGAGGCATGTTCATGAATTTTCACACGCAGCTGCGGGCACTTTTGAGCCGGGACGCAACAGGCCGGGGACTGGCTCAGGCGGCGCCCACCCCGGATTTTAACGCGCTGACGGACACGCTGCTTGCGGCGAAGCGGGCGGTGATTCTCACCGGCTTTCCCGTTGACTGCGGCGAGGTCTGCTGCGGCGAGACCGACGGTCCCGGAGGCGCGGCAAACCTTGCCCGCGCTCTGAAGGCGGTGGGCTGCGGCGTCACTCTTCTCTCTGACCGCATTTCCCTGCCCCAGGTGCGGGCCGCCGCGGACTATCTGGTTCCCGGCACGGAGGTGGTCTGCCTTACGGCAAAAGGAACGGAGGCCTTCGCGGAATCGCTCCTGGCGCGGCTTCGCCCCACCCACTTTTTTACCATCGAACGCCCCGGCAAGGGTGCGGACGGGCATTTTCACAACATGCGCGGCGGCGTTATTGATTCCATGGTGACGGACACAGATTTTCTCCTGTCTCTTTCCCGCCGTTTGGGCGCCGTCACCATCGCCATCGGAGACGGTGGGAACGAACTGGGAATGGGGGCGCTTCGATCGGAAATTGAAGCGCGTGTCCCCCACGGCGCGAAGCTTGCCGCTGTAGAGAAGGCGGATTTCACGCTGGTCTCCGGCGTATCCAACTGGTGGGGCTGGGGCGTGGCGGCTCTGCTGTCCGCCGCCACGGGCCGCTGGCTCCTTCCCTCTCCGGAGGAGGAATTTCATCTGCTGTCCGCCGTGGTAGAAGCCGGAGGCGTGGACGGCTGCACCCATGAAGGCGCGCTCTCCGTGGACGCTCAATCCCTGTCCACCCATCAGCATCTGCTGTGCCGCATAGGGGACGAGCTGAGCAAAGCCCAATCTCCGGGCGGCAGAGCCGTCTGAAGCCGCGCAAAAGGGCCTTCAAAAAAGGACATATCCACACAAAGAGACCTGTCAGTTCATTTAGACGCCCCGCCTCTGAAAAGGCTGGGCGTTTCACCGCCGCCCTAAAAGCCCATCCCGGCGTAGCCTGTGAGATGGACATAGCAAAGGGAAAATGGGAAAGATAAAAGGGACCCGGAGAGCGTTGGGCTCTCCGGGTTCGTGCTATTCTCAGTTGCGACACAGTATGCTTTGCTTTGACTGGTATCACAGGAAAAGAATTTAGCGATAGATAGGGAACGCCTCGCACAGGGCGTTGACCTCCGCCTTGACCTGCGCGGCGCTGGCGTCAAAGTCCCGGGCGGTCTCGCCCATCCAGCGGGCAATCCTCGCCATCTCCGGCTCCCTGAATCCCCGGGAGGTAGCGGCGGGAGTCCCCACCCGAATACCGGAGGTGACGAAGGGCTTCTCCGGGTCGTTGGGGATGGCATTCTTGTTGACGGTGATCTGAACCTCGTCCAGCCGCCGCTCAAATTCCTTGCCGGTGATATGGAAGTTCCGCACGTCCACCAGCATCAGATGGTTGTCCGTTCCGCCGGAGACCAGACGGAAGCCCTCTTTGGTGAGACCCTCCGCGAGAGCTGCGGCGTTTTTCACCACCTGCCGCTGATACTCCTTGAACTCCGGCTTCAGCGCCTCGCCGAAGCACACAGCCTTGGCCGCGATGATGTGCTCCAGCGGGCCACCCTGGGTACCGGGGAATACGGCGGAGTTGATTTTCTTATAGACTTCGTCATCGTTGCACAGAATCATGCCGCCCCGGGGACCCCGCAGGGTCTTGTGTGTGGTGGTGGTCACAACGTCGGCATAGGGGATGGGGGAAGGATGGACACCCGCGGCAACAAGGCCCGCGATGTGGGCCATGTCCACCATCAGGTAGGCGCCCACCGCATCTGCAACCTCCCGGAACTTCTTGAAGTCGATGATCCGTGAATAGGCGGAGGCGCCCGCGATAATCAGTTTGGGCTTGCATGCCTGCGCAGTTTTCATCAGCGCATCGTAATCGATTTGCTCTGTCTCCTCATCCAAGCCGTAGGGGACAATATTAAAATATTTGCCCGAGATGTTCACGGGGCTGCCGTGGCTCAGATGTCCGCCGTGGGCCAGGTTCATGCCCATCACGGTATCACCGGGCTTTACCAGGGCGAAGAACGCCGCCAGATTTGCGTTGGCTCCGGAGTGCGGCTGGACGTTGGCATGATTGCAGCCAAATAGCTCGCAGGCCCGCTTGCGGGCAATCTCCTCCAGTACGTCCACAGCGTAGCATCCGCCATAATACCGGTGTCCGGGATAGCCCTCGGCGTACTTGTTGGTCAGGCAGGTTCCCATGGTCAGCATAACCGCCTCGCTGACGATATTTTCGCTGGCAATCAATTCGATATTCCGGCGCTCCCGTGCGAATTCCTCTTTGATGGACGCTCCCACCTCGGGATCAAACTTGGAAATAAAGTCCATGGTCTCGTGCATCATGTCAAAAACTCCTTTGTCTTTCTGTATCTTCCAGCACAGTAAGGAGCGATGTACGCTCACGCGGCCTGCCGGAAAATACGGCTATTGCAGCATCATATCATACGCAATTCAATTTGTGAAGAGACACAAAGAACTATTTTTTCCCTCTCTGCGACAAAAATACGCAAAATTCTCCCGCCGGCGCCTCGTCAGCGTGTTAGTTCAGTGCCCGTCACTTTCACATTCAGTCCGCATAAAAAAGCAGAGCGCCCCCTGACGGACGCTCTGCTCTTCAAACGCGGGTCCCGCCGCTCCACCCGGACGGATAGATCACCTCAGCTCACTCGATTCGGGCGGGAACGCCGTCCTCATACAGCCCGTTCTCCGTCACCACCCAGGGGACCGGCATATCGTGGGGCTCCACGGGGATGTCCTCCCGTAACAGCTGCTCTCGGCACAAAAGCACCGCGCTGCCCCGGTAGGCGGCGAGGAAGCGGTCATAATACCCGCCGCCCTGGCCCAGCCGGTGCCCCGCCCTGCTGCTGCTGAGGCACGGGAGCACGGCAAAATCCACTTCGTCCGGCATCAGACGCGGACATTCGGGGGCCGGCTCCAAAATTCCGTATGCTCCGGGGACCAACTCGTCCATGGACTTTACGGCCCTCAGCTCCATGATGCCCGGTTCCGCCATACACAGCGGCAGACACAACCGTTTTCTCTTTGCCAGCGCGTCGTTCAAAATCCCGCGGGTATCGATCTCCCGCGCGGTACCCACAAAGCAGAAAACCGTGTCCGCATCCCGATAATCCGGCAGTGCGCAGACCAGGTTGGAAATGGCCGCGGCGGACTGCTCCTTATAGCGGAAAGAGAGCTCCCGCTCCTGCGCCCGGACGCGCCTGCGCAGTTCCTTTTTTTCCTCTGCAATCGTCATGACAGGGGATCCTCCTTTTTTCCCGGGCCGAATGCACCAAAGCGCACTGCGCCCATACCGTATTTTCCGCGAATTTGATCCATCGCGGACTCCAGCTTTTCCTGTTTCTCCCGCTGGGGGCCGGAGTCATCCAGCAGGTCCACCTGCTCATAGGCATCGGCGCTGTCCGTCAGGGCAATGGCGGTAATGGTCAGCATCCGAATGGGGCCGGGCGGCTTCCAGAAGGTATTCAGCAGCTCCACGGCCCCGTCCGCCAGTTCCCGCATCAAATGGGTGGGCGAGACGAACCGCTTTTGCCGGGAGCGATCCTGAAAGTCCGGTGTCCGCAGCGTCACCGCCACACCGCCGGCATACATCCCGCACTGGCGCAGCCGCGTCGCCACATCGTCCGCCAGCAGGCTCACAGCCGCGCTCACCTCTCCCCAGCGAGTCAGGTCCTTCTGGAAGGTAGACCCGCTTCCGACGGATTTGGGCGGCTCCGTCTCGTTTCGGGAGCGCACCGGCTCCCGCTCCAGCCCGTTGGCGTACTCGTGGAGCTGACGGCCCATTTTACCCATCAGCACCTCCAACTGCCCCGCGTCCATGGCAGCAAGCTCCCCGATGGTCTCCACACCGAACTGCTTTAGCGTCGCCCCGGCGGCCCTGCCCACAAAGAGCAGATCGCCCACCGGCAGGGGCCATACAAGGTCCTTCCAGTTTTCGGGGGAGATCACCGTGGTTGCGTCCGGTTTTTTGTAGTCGCTCCCCAGTTTTGCGAAAACTTTATTGAAGCTGACGCCCACCGACAGCGTCAGTCCCAGTTCCCGCTTCACTCTCGCGCGGATTTCGTCCGCGACGGCTTTTCCCTCCCTGCCCAGCAGGTGAAGCGACCCGGTTATATCCAGCCAGCTCTCGTCCACGCTGAAGGGCTCCACCAGATCGGTGTACTGGTCGTAGATTGCGTTGATCCGCCTGGAGTATTCCCGGTACAGCTGGTGGTGAGGCGGCAAAAGCACCAGACCCGGGCATTTTTTTCGCGCCTGCCAGATGGTTTCCGCGGTGACAATGCCAAACTTTTTCGCCGCCTCGTTTTTTGCCAGAATAATCCCATGCCGGGAGGACGGGTCGCCGCAAACGGCCACCGGCGCGTCCCGCAGCTCCGGATGGGACAAAAGCTCCACCGAGGCGAAGAAACTGTTCATATCACAGTGCAAAATCACGCGCGCCATCACGGTACCTCCCCTCCGAAGCCCTCCTTGTGTATGCCGATCATATGCCCGCATGATTGCATCATGATCGTACGAACATGCGCCGGCAGCTATTATCCCCACATAATCCAATACGGGTGCAGCTTGTTCCTTTCACGAAGCCGCTTGTGATTCGGCTCATTCTCGCCTCCCGCAGATTGTGACCGAATCCATATTATCACATTCCTATTGCAAAGGTAATCAACCGGTCTAAGACTCATTTTTTCCTGAAAATCGGATGTTCACTTTTGCAATCTACGGTAGCTCTCGGATTATTATAGCACATATGTTCGTATTTGCAAGACTCAATCTCAAAGGGGCTGAATTAAATGATCTAAGCTCTATTTTGGAATTGTAACTTCAAAGCGAGAATCAATTTGGCATTGAGTCTTGCTAAGATATCTTCACCATAAAAAAAGCTGAGTAACTGGCATGCAGACCGGTTACCCGGCTTTTTCTGATCTACACGTTGCAATGGTATCGCGTTTTTTAAGATCGGATGTAAAAGAAAATACACAAAACCAAGTTTGACTTTTGCTGTTTGCACATGTTACAATCTATTTGCCGAGCAGCAAGCGCGTAAGTCCAGGTTTGGACTTACGCGCTTTTTTATTATGGAGTCTGCCGCAGCTGATTCTATTATTTACAAAGGGGGTTGCACAGTACAATTATTAATTATATCTCTCATTTATGCATTTGAAAGGATCTTACTATGCCTAAAACAAAATCTCAGGAGATCCTATTGGCTTTGATGATGTCGCTGGCGATGGCCTTTGGAATGGAACATTATAATCTGGGCATCGGTCACGGTGAATTCGATATGTGGATGTTCAAGGCCGCCTGGCACTGGAAGGATATTTCGCTAATGACTGCTATTGTTTTCATTATGGAGCATTTTATTGCCAGTCCTATTGCCTCATATCACCGCCTCCTGTCCGGATAATTTGCCGGTTTCTGCGAGTTGGTTTTTGAATATTGTCCGAAAGAGCCATCCTATTTCTGTTTCTTAAGGTGCCCCGGGTCGAGGCTCTAAAGAAGCCTTTGAGCTTCAAGGCGCTGGTTGACAGAGATGCCCTTCCGGCATCAAGTGTGATGCTGGTATTCCTGCTTACTTTTGGTGCACTTGAGAACTTTCTTGCCAAGCATGCCCGCGATAACGGCCTCCCGACCGGCGGCATTTATTTCGCGATAATGTCCTGTATGCTTTTGCTGGTACGTATCACGGTCGGAAAAGTGGCAGACCGAAAAGGGGAAGGTCTTTTCGTCTACTCTTGTAACGCCGCCATGTTTGCAGCTTTTCTGTTGCTGGCCTTTCATCCAAATACTGTCGCCTTTATCCTGTCTGCCGTATTGGCTGGTTATGGTTTCGGCGGACTCGAACCCGCTCTCCAGTCTATGGCCGTACACATTGCTCCACCTGAGAGGCGCGGCTCCGCTAACTCCACCTTTCTTTGTGCTTATGATATTGGAATCGGTATAGGCGGAGGTATTGCGGGGCTCTTAATTATCTGCTGCGGCTATAGTAAAATGTTCGTTATTATTTCCTTATCCAATATTGCCTCAGTTATTTTGTACGTCGTTGGGGGAGAAAGCATCCCTCTTCCTTCACATATATAGAACATTGCCGAAAGGAAACAGCCTATTCCTGAGCAAATCAATTACCGCCCACACCATTGGAAATTGTGAAATTTTTGTATGCCGCCTTTGATATATTAACTTTCGTTTTTCAATTTAGAATAGCAGCTACTTTCTTCAACTCAGGTAATCTCAAAGATCGGAACGGTGTCCATTCCGCTCTTTTTTAACGCAGAAGGACGCGGACCAAAAAACCGGTCCGCGTCCTTTGTTAAATTTCATTCTGAAATCAGCCCTGCATCGCTTTGGCGGATTCTTCCAGCCGGGCAATCAGCTCCTTGTACTTTGCGACCTTCTCCCGCTCCACGTTCACCACAGCCTCGGGTGCGTTGGCCACAAATTTTTCGTTCTTCAGCTTCCCCTCGGTGATGCGCAGGCCGTTCTCGGCCTTCTCCTTTTCCCGGGCGATGCGCTCCATCTCCGCTTTTACGTCCACCAGCTCCGCCAGCGGGATATAGGCGACGGCCTTGCGTGTAACGATGGACACCTGTCCGTCCAGCTTTTCCGGGGCGTCGGCGGAAACCGTCACGTCGGAGGCGTAGGCAAGGCGCGTGATAAAGTGCATCGCCTGGCGGTAGGTCTCCGGCTCGTCGGTCTTCAAAATCAGCTCCGCCTTTCTGGACGGCGGCACATTCATCTCAGCCCGACGGGCACGAATGGCGCGGATGGTATCCATTACCGACTCCATGGCCTCCGTCTCAGCGGGGAAGTTCAGCTTCTCGTCATATACCGGCCACTGAGAGGTCATCAGGAACTTATTGTCCTCCTCGTCCTCCCGACGGGGCAGGGACTGCCAGATTTCCTCCGTGATAAAGGGCATGAAGGGGTGCAGCAGCTTCAAAACCTCGCTCAGCACGTAGCACAGAACGTTTTCCGCCGCCAGCTTGCTCTCCGGATCGCCGCCGCTCATACGGGTCTTGGTCAGCTCGATATACCAGTCGCAATAGGTGTCCCAGATGAAGTCGTACACCTTGGCGGAGGCCACGCCGATCTCATAGGCGTCCAGATTTTCCGTAACCTCTTGAATCAGGGTGTTGAGCTTGGTCAAAACCCACTTGTCCTCCTGCTCCAGCTTTTCGGGCAGGACGCACTGGTCAATGGTCAGGTTCATCTGCACAAAGCGGGAGGCGTTCCATATCTTGTTGGCAAAGTTACGCATGGCCTCGCACTTTTCCGTGTAGAACCGGGTGTCATTTCCGGGACTGTTGCCGGTGATGAGGTTGAAACGCAGGGCATCCGCGCCGTATTTCTCCGCCATCTCCAGCGGGTCGATGCCGTTGCCCAGAGATTTGGACATCTTGCGGCCCTTGTCGTCCCGGACCAAACCGTGAATCAGAACCGTGTGGAAGGGGATCTCCTTCATCTGTTCGCAACCGGAGAAGATCATCCGGGCCACCCAGAAGAAGATGATGTCGTAGCCGGTGACCATGACGGAGGTGGGATACCAGTAGTTCAGATCCGCAGTCTTCTCCGGCCAGCCCAGAGTGGAGAAAGGCCACAGTGCGGAAGAGAACCATGTGTCCAGCACATCCGGGTCCCGGGTCAGGTGGGTGCAGCCGCACTTTTCGCACTTTGTGGGGTCCTCCCGTCCCACATTGATGTGGCCGCACTCGTCACAGTACCACGCAGGGATCTGGTGGCCCCACCAGAGCTGGCGGGAAATACACCAGTCATGGACGTTTTCCATCCAGTTGATATAGGTCTTGGAGAACCGCTCGGGGACGAATTTCACCTCGCCGTCCCGGACCACACGCAGCGCCTCTTTTGCCAGCGGCTCCATCTTCACGAACCACTGGGCCGAGATCAAGGGTTCCACGTCGTTGTGGCAGCGATAGCAGGTGCCGACGTTGTGGCTGTAATCCTCCGTCTTAACCAGATATCCCTGCTCCTCCAGATCCTTTACAATGGCCTTGCGGCACTCGTAGCGGTCCATCCCGACGTACGGCCCGCCGTTTTCGTTGATATGCCCGTCGTCGCCAATGCAGCGGATGACCTCCAGATTGTGTCTAAGGCCCACCTCAAAATCGTTGGGGTCGTGGGCAGGGGTCATCTTCACCGCGCCGGTGCCGAAGCCGATCTCGCAGTATTCATCACCCACAATTGGAATCTCCCGGTTCATAATGGGCAGGATGCAGGTCTTTCCGATCAGATGCTTGAAGCGCTCATCCTCCGGGTTCACCGCCACGCCGGTATCGCCCATCATGGTCTCCGGTCGGGTGGTGGCGATGACCAGATCGCCGGACCCGTCGGTGAGGGGATAACGGATATACCACAGGTGGCCGGGCTTATCCACATACTCCACCTCTGCGTCGGACAGGGCGGTCGTGCAGTGGGGGCACCAGTTGATGATGCGGCTTCCCTTATAGATCATGTCCTTTTCATAGAGGTCGCAGAAGGTCTCCCGCACGGCCCTGGCGCAGGTTTCGTCCATGGTAAAGCGGGAGCGGTCCCAGTCGCAGGAAACGCCCATCTTCTTCTGCTGCTCTACGATGCGGTTACCGTACTTTTCCTTCCAGGCCCAAACCCGCTCCAGAAATTTCTCGCGGCCCAAGTCGTACCGGGTCTTGCCCTCCTTGACACGGAGCTCCTCCTCCACCTTGATCTGGGTGGCGATGCCCGCGTGGTCCACACCGGGGAGCCACAGGGCGGAATAGCCCTCCATCCGCTTAAAGCGGGTGAGAATATCCTGAAGCGTGGAATCCAGCGCGTGGCCCATATGAAGCTGTCCGGTGACATTGGGGGGCGGCATCACAATGGAGAAGGGCTCTTTTTGGGGATCGGGCTCCGCCTTGAAACAGCCGCCTTTCATCCAGCTCTCGTAGATGCGGGACTCCACCTGTTGGGGGTCGTACACCTTTGGCAGTTCTTTTTTCATGGTCTAGTCTCCTTTATTTGATATCTGAAATTCTTAAAGGCAAAATGGTTTGACCGGTTTCCCGCTGAAACGGCTCTTTATTCCCGCTCGATGCTGCGGCGCAGGCGCTCCGTCACCCTGCAGACACGATAGCGCCTGCTGTGACTCCTCAGCCATCTGCGAAAGCCGTCGACCGCTCCCTCCTTAAGATCGCTTTTCGGTAGCAGAACGGACGTATCCTCCACGGGAAGCCAGAAAAGCCGGTCGCTCTCCCGGACCTCTCCCATGTGAAGATCCTTCCAGAACCGGACCTCCGCGTCCTTGCCGTCCAGCATCCGGCAGCCATCACCTTCAAATACGAAGCGTACGGACTTGGCCCGGACGGTGTTGGTCAGGTTTCCCCGCTGCGCGCGGGCGTTTTGGACGCCGGTTCGAAACCGCTTGCTTCCCAGCATGGGGAGCCAGAAAAACGCGCTGAGCAGCAATCCCAGCAAAACCGTATACAGCGCGGTCTTCCAGTCCTGCTTGAAAAGAAAATACCCGGCAAACCCCACGGTCAGCACGGCAACCAGCACGCAGGGCCGCGCCGCATTGGCCCGAACGCGGGCGTAATCCATCAGAGCCGCTTCCTCCGCGGCCTCCAGCACCGCGCCCTGGGTGGTCTCGAATACAAATCGCTCCATGTCCCCTCCAAACAAAAAACGCCCCGAGCCTTTCGGCTCAGGGCGAACAAAAAGTCCGTGGTACCACCTGGATTCGGGAAATTCCCGCGCTCACGCGGCGCAGCTACGCCGCTCCTCTGTAACGGGAGGTCCCGTTGGCGCTTACTCGCTTTCAGGCCAATGCTCCGAAACGACTTCACCGCGGACCTACCGGGGACTTGCACCTTCCGTCCTCTCTCTTCGCGTCTGCCTGCGGCTACTGCTTTCCATCATCGCAGCTTTCATATTTCAGCTTAGTATAACCGCACGGCCCTGTTTTGTCAAGTTTGTCAAGCAAAAAGTCCGGGAATCTTTCTGGCAAAAGCGATTGTTCCTTGCATCGCGGAAAAATCATGATACAATAAATAAAATAACTTGCAAATATCTTTGTTTTATGATTTTTCTCCTGTCATTACATTTGAAGCCAACGGCTCCTTACCATATTATTTTAAGAAAGGGTATTTGTACCATGAGCAATTATCATTTAAACGACAGCGTTCAGTGTCCGTCAATTCTGTTCCGCCTGAACGGCGGACTGTACTGCGCGGACAGCCGCTACATCTCCACCATCATGGAGCTTCCGGAATACACCTCCCTGCCGGACACCCCGCCCTATATCTCCGGGATATTTCCTCTCCGGGGTGGCAGCGTCACCATGTTTGATCTGCGCGCCGCCCTGCGGCTACAGTCCATGACAGACGAATTCAAAGACTTTACCGCCATGCTGGACGCCCGAAAGCAAGACCATATCAACTGGGTCACGGCTTTGCAGCACTCCATTGAAACCGGCGAGCATTTCCCTTTGGCCACAGACCCCCACAAGTGCAAGCTGGGAAAATGGTACGACAGTTTTAAGACCAACAGTTCGGAACTGTCCGCCCACCTCGCGCGAATGGAGGAGCCCCACCGCAAACTGCATGAAGCGGCCATCCGGGCCGAGCACTGCAACGAAGCCGATAACCGGGACGACATATCCAACTGCAAAAAGGCCGTTTTTGACGAGGCCCGCAACGAGTATATGCCGAAAATACTGGATGTGCTGGAGAATGCCAAGGAAATTTTCCGGGCCCGTGAATTCCATGAAATGGTGCTGGTACTCAGCGGAGAAACCAGTCTCGGCATAGTGGTGGACGAGGTACTGTCCGTGGAAACGGTGGAAGATGAGGTTCTGGGCACGGAGAGTCAGCTTATGAGCTATTCCCCGTACATCCAGCGCATTGTAAAGAGTCCCGGCTGCAGCGAGCTGATTCTGGAGATCGACATTCCCGCCGTCATACGAGCCGGCGAGGACGCGGCTGCGCAGAGGAATGCCGCCGGGTCCAACGGATAAGGCACGCACAAAAAACGCCACCGGCTGCGCCGGGGCGTTTTTTTCAGGTTCTTTTCAGCCTCTTCAGATAAAATAGATGAGTCTTAATGCATCAAAATTTCTGAAATTTATGTTCTTGAAATTTTGCTTGCAGTTTCGCGGCATATCCATTATAATAAAAGAACGTGTGTTCGCGGAATTTTCCGCACCGTCACTTAAGATTTTGAGAGGACTGAAACTAATGAGCGCAAACGATATGAACCCCAGAACCGCGCGGGAGGCGCAACAGCAAAAAGAGGCCCGCCGCAGCAATATCATGTACGGCACCATCGGCGTGCTGTTTGTCCTTCTGGCTGTAGCCGTATTCGTGTGGAAATCCAACATCATCCAAAAGCACGCCACCGCCGCAACGCTGTATTATTCCGCGGAGACCACCAGTGCGGACGGCTCCTCCTCCGCAAGCAGTTCTTCCTCCGCAGCTGGTTCTTCTTCCGCAAGTAGTTCTTCCGCAGGCAGCACCGCCGAAAAGACCAAGCTGACCGATGTCAGCGTGCCTCAGGTGAGTTATTACTTCACCAACATTTACCAGAATTTTATTCAACAGAACTCTTCCTACATCTCCTATCTGGGGCTGGACACCAGCAAGGACCTGCGGTCCCAGTCCTATCCCAGCGACGAGAGCAAAACCTGGTTCGATTATTTCATGGATCAGACTCTGAGCCAGATGTCCTATATCTACGCGCTGAACAAGCAGGCCGAAGATGAGGGCTATGCCTGGAACGATGCCATGCAGACCCAGTTTGACTCCAACATGGACACCCTTAATTCCAACGCCTCCGCGGCGGATTTGAGCCTGAACCGGTATCTGCAGCGGATCTACGGCGTAACCATGAGCCGCAGCGTCTATGAAGCCGAAATGAAACGGGTCATTCTGGCCAGCGACTTCTCCCAGAGCCACAGTGACAGTCTGACCTATACCGACGACCAGCTGGAAACCGAATATGACGCCAATCGCAACAACTATGATGTGGTGGATTATAAAAGCGTCAAGATTGACGGCTCCGCCGAGTCCACCACCGACGCCGACGGCAACACCGTGGACCCCACCGATGAGGAAAAGGCCGCTGCGCTGAGTGCCGCCAAATCCGCCGCCGACTCCATGTATGCAAGCTTCCAAAACGGTCAGAGCCTCTCCGTCCTGGCGGATGCCAACGACAAGGCGACTTTCACCGACGGCAAGGCCGGTTCCTATTCCAGCAGCGTCCTCATGGACTGGCTGTTTGACAGTGCCCGCCAAGGCGGCGACTCCGCCGTTCTGGCCGACGAGGATAACTCCGCGTACTACGTGGTATCCTTTGGCCAGCGCTATCGTCAGGAATACAGCACCGTGGATGTGCGCCACATCCTGATCCAGCCCGAGACCGGCAAGCTTAAAGAGGGCGACGACGGCTATGACGACGAGCAGGCTCAGCTGAAGGCCGACGCCAAGGCAAAGGCTGAGGATCTTCTGGCCCAGTGGAAGGCCGGGGACGCCACCGAGGACTCCTTTGCAACACTTGCCAACGAGAACTCCTCCGACGGCGGCTCCAACACCAACGGCGGCCTGTATAAGCAGGTCTATCAGGGCCAGATGGTTACCACATTCAACGACTGGTGCTTCGACTCCAGCCGCAAGAGCGGAGACACCGGCATTGTGGAAACCGATTATGGTTATCACGTTATGTACTTTGTGGGCACCGACCTCCCCTATTGGCAGGTAAAGGTGACCAGCACCCTGCGCAACAACGATTTCAGCGCGTGGTACAGCAGTGTCACCGCCGGATACACCGGCGAGATTGCCGACGGCGCCAAATACGTGGGCTGAAATGCATCACGAGACACGGGCCGGCTTATTAAAAGCCGGCCCGTGTTTTTCTGAGATGCGGCGCAGGGAGAGAGGCCTCGCTTGCCCGCCGCCAGATCTTTTGTCAATATCCAAACTGCGTGGATAGGCCGATGTCCATCAGGGAAATTTTATATAGGATAGAAGTATCTTTTTAACGTACATCCGAGGTGTAAACCGCAAATTCTGCGGTGTTACCCATAGCCAGACAAGAGGGGGAAATATGGAAAATCAATTCCTGCGCAATGAGATGCTATGGGGTGAGGCGGGCCAGCGGCGTCTGGAAAAGGCACACGTGATTCTGTTCGGCCTTGGAGGCGTGGGGAGCTATGCCGCCGAGTGTCTGGCCCGGTCCGGCGTGGGCGAGCTGACGATCGTGGACAGTGACACCGTGTCGCTGTCCAATCTGAACCGCCAGCTGGAGGCTCTTCGCTCCACCGTGGGACAGCCCAAGACGGAGGCAGTGGCCGCACGTCTGCGGGACATCAATCCTAGTCTGAAGCTCCATCCCATCCACGCCCTGTACGACGACGCCCACCGGAACTGGTTCTTTCCCGTGGGCTGCCGGTACGACTACATTGTGGACGCCATCGATCTGGTCTCCTGTAAGCTGGATCTGGCGGAAACCGCCCTGCGGCTCCACACGTCCATGATTGCGGCGCTGGGCACTGGAAATAAGCTGGACCCCACACTGCTTCAGATCACGGACATCTCCAAGACCCACGGCTGCCCGTTGGCCCGGGTGATGCGCAGGGAGCTGCGAAAACGGGGTATCCACCACCTGCAAGTTGTTTTCAGTCCCGAGGAACCGGTCAAAGCCGCTCAGCTGGAAGTCCCGCCTCCGGGGCGGCGCAGCGTCCCCGCCAGCAATCCCTGGGTCCCGGCCACTGCCGGACTGCTGCTGGGCAGCGCCGTGGTACGGCAGCTGCTGGCGGAACCGGAGGGCCAGTCATGCTGACTGGAGCGCTTGTCAATACGCTTGCCATTCTGGCCGGCTCCACAGCCGACTGTTTCTGACACGGTCAGCAAAGCATCTGCCCGTAAGCGGCGGCGGGGAACTGATGCGGCGGATGCCTGTTTCCAATTTTGATCTGCAAGCTTTAATTGCCGTTCCCGTACTTTAACAACGTATTTTCGGATAATTCCATCTATGAGTACGGTTTTTGCCGGTGGGAGAAGTTCTCCCACCGGCATTTTTCACGCAGAGAGCACCTGCGTGCATGCGGCCTGCCGCCGATAATTTTCTCCAAACCGGGCAACCTATGGAAAATCATCACAAGGCGGTGTTTTTATGAGCAACAAACGCATTGGGCAGCGGACTGTCCAGTTGGGCAGCGGCCCCGCCATCCTCTCCTGTGCCAGCATCGGCGGAAAGTTTGAAAAGCAGGGGCCTCTCGCGGCCTGTTTTGACAAGCTGAACGAGGATTCCTTCTTTGGGGAGAAGACCTGGGAAAAAGCCGAATCCCGTATGCAGCAAACGGCGGTGCAGACCGCCCTGGACAAGGCAAAGCTGCATGCCGGCGATCTGGACTATATTTTTGCCGGGGACCTTTTGAATCAGTGCATTGGAACCTCTTTTGGCCTGCGGGATTTCAATATTCCCTTTTTTGGGCTGTACGGCGCCTGCTCCACCATGGGCGAATCCCTGGCCCTGGCAGCCATGGCCATCGACGGGGGCTTTGCGGAAAAGTCCGCCGCCGTCACCTCCTCCCATTTCTGCACGGCGGAGCGGCAATACAGAATGCCCGTCCCATATGGAAATCAGAGGACCCCCACCGCGCAGTGGACCGCCACCGCTGCCGGATGCTGTATTCTGGGCCGGGAGGGAGACGGACCTTACGTCACCCATGTCACCTGCGGCAAAATTGTGGACAAAGGGGTCACCGACGTGAACAACATGGGCGCAGCCATGGCACCGGCGGCTTATGACAGCATCTCCGCCTTTTTACGGGATACGAAGACCAAACCGACAGACTTTGACCTCATTCTCACCGGCGATCTGGGGGAACTGGGTCACAGCATCGTGCAGGGCTTTTTTGAACGGGACGGCGTGGACATGAACAAAAATTACCTGGACTGTGGAATGCTGCTCTACGATCGGAAAAAGCAGGATATGCACGCCGGGGCCTCCGGCTGCGGCTGTTCCGCAGCGGTGTTGTGCGGCTATCTGCTGCCGGGCCTGCGGGCGGGCAAGTGGCGGCGGATTCTGTTCGCTCCCACCGGAGCCCTGCTCTCCCCTACCTCCAGTTTTCAGGGGGAGTCCATCCCCGGCGTATGCCATGTGGTGTGCATTTCCGCAGAGCGATAGAAAAGCGCCCGGTGCGCGGATATTTTCGCCGGATACTTTTCCCCCTATCTCCCTTTCTTCCGGAAGGCGCGCATCGGCCAGTCCGGGGAAAGCTGCGACGAGGGTAACGGCGTGCGGAAACGCCATGGGAAGTGATCGGTTTTACTCCGGCTTGCCGTCTGCTTCCGCGCTGCTTAAGTTTGCGCAAACTTCTCATCACCTCCCATCCTATGCCATCTGAATTTTCGCATAATCCGGCTAAAAATGGAAAACCTGAAAAAGACAACTCGGTTTTGGAGGCTCTTATGGACTATCTGAAAGCATTTCTCTGCGGTGGCATTCTCTGTGCCATCGGGCAAATTCTAATTGACAAGACGCAACTCACTCCCGCCCGCATTCTAACCGGCTATGTGGTGGCGGGCGTTCTTCTGGGGGCGGTGGGCGTTTATCAGCCCATTTCGGACTGGGGCGGAGCCGGAGCCTCCGTACCACTCACCGGCTTTGGCTTCGCGCTGGCAAAGGGCGTAAAAAAAGCCGTGGAGGAGAAGGGCTGGCTGGGGGTCTTTACCGGCGGACTTACCGCCACGGCGGGCGGCATCGCAGCGGCAGTGATCTTCGGAGTGCTGATGGCGCTGCTGTTTCGGCCCGGCGACAAGCGGTAAAAATTTGCGCGCGACGGATTTTTTGACAAACAGAAGCAGACCCCTCCCTGTGGGTCTGCTTCTGTTTTCTGCCGGCGGGGCGTTCTGTTCCCCGCCTTTTAACCGAAAAGAGGCGTCTCCACGTGGAGCCGCCTCTTCACACTTATATGATTGGCTTATTCCTTTTCGTCGTCGTCGCTGCCGTTCTCTTCCAGCCCGGAGAGATCAAATTCCAGCTTTTCCCCACAATTGGGGCAGATCACTTCGCCGTCCTCCAGAATGGACTCGTCAAAGTAGACGGTCTCCTCACAGGTAGGGCAGGTGGTGGCGTAGCAATCCTCGGAATCGTCATCCCCCTCCTCGTCCTCCTCGTCATAATCTTCGTCATCCTCATCGTAGACGATATCTTCCACGTCCTCCAAATCGTCGCTGACGGCATCCAGGCCGTCGGAGATCTCGATGATCTGGTTCTGATGATCCTGAAGCTCCAGAGCAACGTCGTCCAGAATGTCGATCATCGTGGCGATGATCTTGCCCTCTTTTGATTCGGTGTCCAGGCACAAACCCTCGGCCAGGCCTTTCAGATAAGCGACTCTCTCGGTGATTTCCATAGCTTACGCTCCTTTCATCGTACGTCGTCGTTCGTTTTTTGCCACCACTCTATTATACGCAAAAAAGAAGTTTTCCCTCTTTTTCAGTGGGTGATGAAAAGGGGGGCGTCATCCCCCCTCATCTTAGCTTACTCCTTGCAGCGGGAAAGGTACTCGCCGGTCCGAGTGTCAATCGTGATCTTGTCGCCGGTGCTGATAAACAGAGGAACCTTAATCTCCGCACCGGTCTCCAGCGTGGCGGGCTTCATGACGTTGGTGGCGGTATCGCCCTTCAGCCCCGGCTCGGTCTCAGTGACCTCCAGATCCATGAAATTAGGGACTTCAACGGCGAAGACGCTGCCCTTATAGCTCAAGAGCTTGCAGACGGTATTCTCCTTTATGAAGCGAAAGCCGCCGCCCAGCACGTCCCGGTTCAGCGGGGTCATGTCAAAGGTCTCGGGGTCCATGAAGTAGTACAGGTCGCCGTCCTGATAGCTGTACTCGGCATCCTTGCGCTCCACGAACGCCTGTTCGAACTTGGCGGTGGGGTTGAAGGAAGTCTCCGTAACCGCGCCGGTCACCACATTCTTCATCTTGGTGCGCACAAAAGCCGCGCCCTTTCCGGGTTTGACATGCTGGAACTCCACCACGGTCATGACCTTGCCGTCCATCTCGAAGGTGACGCCATTGCGGAAATCGCCGGCAGTAATTGTAGGCATAGTTTTTCCTCCTTAAATCTACGAGAAAACGACCTGTCGGGAGGACATTTTCTCAACTTTTTCATTTACAAAATAACCTAAAATATTTTACCCCAAGTATAGAATGAATGCAAGGGTTTTTCCACAAATTTGCGGAAATCCAGAATTATTTCTTTCCATTTTTCTGCATTCGGCGGCGGCAGGCAGACTTAAAGGGAGCCTGAAGGGCATGAAGCACCTTCTGCCAGGCCGTTGCCGCACCGCCCACCGGCTCCACCGTCAGGGCCAGAACTCCCGCCCGCTTTGCGGCCAGGCAGTCCGTCAGCAGCTTGTCTCCCAGCATGGCGGTGTGGGCCGCCGTACCTCCCGCGCGGCCTATCGCGGCAAAAATACCCCGGGGCGATGGCTTCCCCGCCCGGCCCTGATAGGGTACGCTCAGTTCCGCGCAAAACTCCGTCACCCGTTTTCCGGAGCGGTTGTTGGAGACAATCATGAATCCGATGCCCGCATCCCGCAGCGCCGCAATATAGTCCTTAAGCGCCCGGTCGGGATGCCGGGTTGCTTTTGCCGCCAGCGTGAAATCCAGATCGCTCAGCAGCAACGTCACACCCAGTTCCCGCAGAAGGGCGGGTGTCACAGCGGCATAATCGTCAAAAAGCAGATCCGGTACCAGGGAAAAAGGCATAATTGGTCTCCCATCTTCATAGCATTTTATGAATTCATTCTTATATACTGATTAGTATACCAATTTTATTCAGAGCATACAAGGGGGTCTTGGCTTGCAGGTCTATCTTGCCGTCACACCGGCACAGCTTCAGGAAGCGTCCCACTTCACCCGTTCCTTCGTCCACACGGCTTACCGCATTGGTCCGGAGTCTACGCTGCTGCGTCAAAATCTGCTGGTCCAGACCCGGGGCGGGCTGCTGGGACTCAGCGACCGGGACGCACCCACGGTGGAAGATCCGGAAAAGCTGGCTACCGCGGCTTTGCGGGAGTGTACCCGCCGGAGCTACAGCGGCACAATACTGGATTGGGAAGCTCCCCGCCTCAGAGGGGATCTTCTGCTGCTGGCCGGGGTAATGGGGACTCTTTTTCAGAAAAACCGAATGACGCTCTACGTACCGGAAGCTTACGCCTCCGCCGCGCCTACGGCAGTGGTGCCGATATGTACGGCCCTGTCCGGCGGAAATTTGACCCAGCGGCTGCGGGATGCGGCATCCTCCCGGGGGACCGGGCGGCTGGCCCTGGACCTGGAGAGGCTGATGATGGACTTCCCTCTCCCCTGCCCCGGCGGACAGGGACGGCCCCTGCGGCGCGAAGATCTGACGGAGCTGTTGGAACGGGAGCGCCCATCCGTGTTTTTCTCACCGGATCTGTGCGCCCGGTATTTCACCTACACCCGTCAAAACGAAACTCATTTCGTCCTGTTTGATGACGGGGACACCCTGCTTCAAAAGCTGCGAACCGGTCAAAATCTGGGTGCACAGGCGGCGTTCTTTCAGTATCCGGAAGTGAGCGATCTGCTGGGAAAGCTGTTCGGAAAATAACGGTGGTCGGAAAACTGGCCAGCCCCGGCACGCGCCGTCCGGTACCGAAATCAATTCCCCGCCGCTCCGCGAAAAAAAGCGCCGCGGAACTCTCCACGGCGCTTTTCATCAAAAGCACAATTAATAAGAACGCTTGTTCTTGTTTTTCCGAGCAGCCTCAGACTTCTTGCGGCGCTTGACACTGGGACTCTCGTAATGTTCTCTTTTACGAACCTCCGCAAGAACGCCTGCCTTGGCGCAGCTGCGCTTGAAACGCTTCAGGGCGCTGTCGATGTTCTCGCCCTCTTTAATGTGAATTTCAGACATCTATATTTCCCTCCCTCCAGAATGCCGGGAAAACCGCAGCACTTAAGGGCCATAAATTATGGCTTTAACAAATTTATTATACTGGCCTATTTGCGGCTTGTCAAGAGAATTTTCTAAAGAGTAACTCAAAGCTCCGGTTTAAGCGCAGGGGAAACGGTCCGCCGCACAGAGCGCGGCGGACCGTTTCTTATTATTTTTTCAATTTTTTCGTTGCCTGGCCAACTCTCTCTCAAGGCCCCTGGCCAACTGATCCGGACAGGAGGTGGGTTTGAATCCACACCGGATACCCTTCAGCTTTTTAATGGCCTCCTGTGCGGGCATTCCCTGTACCAGCGCCGCGATGCCCTGCAGGTTTCCGCTGCAGCCGCCCAGGACCTCCAACTTCTCAATCACGTTGTCTTCGCTGAGTTGGACCCGCATCTCCTGGGAGCAGGTGCCTTGAGGACGAAATGTAACTGTCATAATCCGTATCCTTTCCTTTGGGGAAAGAATACCATATTGCCGCGGTTTCGTCAAGCGCACTGCGCTTGGAAAACGTCAGGCCACACCCCCGGAGTTCCTGCCCTCCAGCACCAGTCGGTCGGCAATCATGGCGATGAACTCGCTGTTGGTGGGTTTGCCCTTGGTATTGGAGACGGTATAGCCAAAAAACTTTTGCAGAGTCTCCAGATCGCCCCGGTCCCAGGCCACCTCGATGGCGTGACGGATGGCGCGCTCCACACGGGACGGCGAAGTGGAGAACCGCCTGGCCACCTCGGGATAGAGAACCTTGGTCACCGCGTTGATTACGTCCATATCCTCCACAGCAATCAAAATGGCCTCACGCAGATATTGATACCCCTTGATATGGGCGGGGACGCCAATCTCGTGAATAATATCCGTGACCATATTTTTCAGGCTTTTCGTATGGGAGACAGGTTGAACGGGCCGACAAACAGAGCGCATCCGTTCCAGCAGGGCACTGTTTTCAAAGGGTTTCGGCATAAAAAATGCGGCCCCTTTTTCCAGCGCCTCCGCCACTACCTGCTCCGTAAAAAAAGAAGAAACCATTATCGTGCGCACCGGCAACTCCTCCCTGTGAATCTGCTCCAGTACACCGAAACCATCCAGTTCCGGGAGCACCACGTCCAGCAGCAGCAGGTCCGGGGTCAGCTCCCGGACCTGTTGAAGCGCACTCTTCCCGTCACCTACGCTGGCGCTTACCGTAAACTCCCCGGTCTGTTCGATTGTCTCCCGCAGCATAGCGCGGTAGCTGTCGTTCGCGTCGGCCACGATTACTTTCCTACAGATCTCCATAATCTTCCCTGTCCTTTTCATTGAAATTTCTTTCGGTTTCCCAAAAGTTCGGAACACGTTTTCTATAATTTAACATAAACGGACAGGGTTTGCAAGATAGAATTGTAAATAATTGGTATTTTTTATTCGACTTGTTTAGCAGATACTATAATAAATTCGGCAAAATCATTTGGTGTTCATGTGTTTTTCAACATATTTCGAATAAGCAGACCGTATCCACGGGTGGGATCGCCCAGCAAAACATGCGTTACCGCACCGGCCAGACGCCCGTCCTGAAGGATGGGTGAGCCGCTCATACCCTGCACAATGCCGCCGGTTTTCTCCAAAAGTTCCGGATCCGTAACGGTGATAAGCAGATTTCGCCCCGCCGAGTCGGTGTTTAAAATTTTTGTGATTTCGATGTCGTATTCCTTTACCGTATCGCCGTCCACATTTGCCAGGATCGTTGCCTTGCCGGTGTGAACCTGATCATTTTCCGCCACGGGGAGAGGATTTTCACTGAACCGTTCGATCAACTCCTGATCAGACAGAGTACCGAAGACGCCGCTGGAGGTATTTGCGTAGAGGGTACCGGTGTCGCCAGTCAAATCAAAATTGCCTTTCAGCTCTCCCGCCGCACCCATCTCGCCCCGTTTTACTGTTTTCACGGTGGAGGGCAGGATGGAACCGGAGGAAAAGGGCATCAGGGCGGCGGTGTCCACATCGGTGATACCGTGGCCCAAAGCCCCGAAGGTGTTGCTTTCCGGGTCATAAAAGGTCATGGTACCGATTCCCGCCATGCTGTCCCGAATCCAGGCGCCAATGGCGTATTTCCCATCGCCGTCGCTGTCGTCGGCGGTGACACTCAGATCCAGCGTCTTGCTGCCCCTGCGGATTTCCAGCTTTGCGGCCTCGCCCCCCGCGTTCTGGAGCAGGGATTGAAATTGCTCCGTGGAGGTGACTGCATTCCCGGCGCACTGGATGATAACATCCCCGGCGGCCAGGCCGCACGCCTTCGCGGGCGTGTCGCCCTCCGCCAGCTTCACCACCAATACTCCTCTTGAAAACAGTTTAATGCCGACGGTGTGCCCCACGGGAATCAGGGCCTGGGCGGAAGAGAGGTCCGCTGCAGCCGCCGGGACCGTCAGTGCGGACACAAGCAGCAAAACCGCCAGCCTGAGCGCCGCGCCGCCCCCGCGACCGCTCTTTGGTTTTTCTGATCTTTCAACCGTTTCATCCATTGAATCGCCCCTTTCTGAAAGCCCGGACAATGCCGAACTTTCAGAAAAGAAGCCGGCTTTTTTTGTTTTTTTATTTCTTTCGCCGACAAAATTAATATTTGCAAATGACCGGATTTTTGCCGTTGAAAAATGCGGCGGCGCTGCCATGGAAACGTCGCCCTGCGTCCATCATCTCGCCGGTTTTTAGAATATTCGTTATAAAATTACTCTTTATCTCCAAAATTTTAATTTGAATCACAGCAAAAATTTAAAAAAATCCGCCGAAAAGCTCTTAAAAGCTTTCCAGCGGATCTCTCCGGATATGTAGTTTCTCTCCCGCGGTCAGGGTAATCCAGCGGACCTAAATAGCCACTGGTTTCCGATCACATCCTGTGGCGAATCAATTGTCCCGCCTGTTGAATATCTTAAAGATTTCCTCGAACGGGTCGTCTTCCGGCTCCTCCGGTTTGGGATCGTCCACCGTGCTCAGCGGTTCCGGCGCGGTCGCCGTGATCGGGTTTACCGCTCCGGCGGGAACGGCAGCGGAAGGCGCCGTCTGAGCTTGCGCAGGGACATCGGGCACGGCGGTTGGGACAACAGCGGGAGGCTGCTCTGCCGGGTTTTTGTCAAAGCCCGTCGCAATGACGGTCACGCGGATCTCGTCGTCCAGATTCTCGTCGAACTGGGCGCCGAAAATCGTGATGGCGTCATCACTGACCGCATCCTGTACCAAAGACGCGGCCTGCTCCACTTCCTCCAGTCCGATATCCATGGAGCCGGTGACATTGATGAGGACACCGTGAGCGCCCGCGATGGAAGTCTCCAGCAGAGGGCTGGAAATGGCCATTCTCGCGGCCTCCTCGGCCTTGCCCTTTCCGGCGGCGCGGCCCACGCCCATGTGGGCCAGGCCGGCGTCTTTCATAATGGTGGTCACGTCGGCAAAGTCCAAATTGATGAAGCCGGTATCCCGGATCAGGTCGGAGATGGACTGCACCGCCTGGCGCAGCACATCGTCCGCAATCTCAAATGCGTTTGCAAAGGTGATCTTCTGATCCGTGGCGTGCTTCAATCGCTCGTTGGGGATGATGACAAGAGAATCCACCTTATCCTTCAACTCCGCGATCCCCTGCTCCGCCTGTTGCATCCGGCGGCGGCCCTCAAAGCCAAAAGGCTTGGTTACCACCGCCACGGTCAGGATATCCATCTCCTTGGCGATCTCCGCCACAATGGGCGCTCCGCCTGTGCCTGTGCCGCCGCCCATGCCGGCGGTGATAAACACCATGTCGGTGTCCTCCAGAGCCTTGGCGATCTGGCTGCGGCTCTCCTCGGCGGACTTACGGCCCACCTCGGGGTCGGAGCCCGCGCCCTGACCATGGGTCAGCTTTTCGCCGATCTGAATTTTATAAGTGGCGCTGGACACGTTCAGCGCCTGCTTGTCCGTATTAATGGCCACAAAGTCCACGCCCTTGGTGCCGGAGCGGACCATGCGGTTGACCACGTTGTTGCCGCCTCCGCCGACGCCGATTACCTTAATATTGACAACGGCGTCCGGGCCGGTCTCCAATCCAAATGCCATAGAAGCTGCCTCCTGCTATCGTTCGTATCGGGAAAGTATCCCCGCTGGTGGTATCACATGGTGCGCATACAATTATACTCTTTTATAATAAGACACTTTGCCGTCCGGGTCAAGTCTTCCCGAAGCTTTTCCAAAGCTTTTCCGAAGTTTTTCATTCTTAGCTTTTGATGAACACATTCTGACCGTCGTTTCCTGTCATTCGGATGGTGCCCGTCTCGTTGGATTCGATCTTTCCGCTGTCCAGAATCGTCTGGAGCGTCCGGAGCTTGTACGGATAGTCCGCACCGTAGGGCATCTCCACCCGGAACCGATCTGCGTAGTCCATGCTCAGCACGGTCAGGTCATCCAGATGGATTGCCTGAACCTGTGCGATCATCCCCATTTCGTCCAGAGCCTCCATCAGGGCCAGCAGGCTCTCCTGCTGGATACTGCGGTCGCTGGACAGCGCAATGGGGGTGGCCACGGAGGGGGCCAACAGCTCACACCCGTCGATCTTCGCAAGATCAGCAGCCCCGGACGCCACCCGCTGCTCCACAATCTTTCCCTCGGGGCTTATCAGCCACGCGGAGCCCTCCTGCACCACGGCCAGCACCGCGTCGCTCTCCGTCACATCGATGGTCAGCGTATCGGGCAGGATGCGGTTAATGCGCACCTCCGCGATGTAGGGCAGCTTTTTTAGGAGGTCCTCCGCGATGGCGTATTTATTCAGCAAAAACAGATTGTCACCTGCACGCAGGCCGGTGGCCTCGATAATATCCGACTCCGAATAACGGTCCTCCCCTGTAACGGTGATGGTATCCACGCGGAAAAACAGCGTCAGTGCAATTACAATGACGACGCAGATGGCCAAAACGGACAGCAACTTATAGAGGAAGCCAAACCTCCCCCGCTTATGCCGGTTGTAATTTCTTCGTCTGGCCATCTGCCGTTCTCCAGTCTGTTTCTATTCCGCGTCGAGACTGTCGTCCCGGCGAATATCGGCGCCCAAAGCCTTCAGCGTTTCGGTGATATCCTCGTATCCCCGGTCAATGTGCTCCACACCGGAGACGGCAGTCTCACCCTCCGCCGCCAGCGCAGCCACACACAGCGCCGCCCCGCCCCGCAGATCCGTGGACCGGACGGAAGCCCCGTGGAGCCGTTCCGCGCCGGTGACCACTGCCACCCGGCCCGAAACCCGGATATCGGCACCCATGCGGGTCAGCTCGTCAACATGGCGGAAGCGATTCGTAAAAATGTTCTCCTCAAACACCGTAACGCCCCGGCTGTGGGCCAGCGTGGCCATCAAAACGGCCTGAGCGTCGGTGGGGAATCCCGGATAGGGCGCGGTATGGATGGGACGGATTGCCCGCAGCTCCCGTACCCGGCGGAGGGTAATGCCCCCGTTATCCGACGTCACGGCGCAACCCGCCTCCCGCAGTGCCGCCGTCACGGTGGAAAGGTGACGCTCTTTCGCCCCGGTAAGCCGCACCTCTCCCCCGGCTGCAGCCGCCGCGCAGAGATAGGTCGCCGCCGCAATGCGATCTGGCATAACCGTATAGGTACCGCCGTGAAGGAGTGTGCCGCCCTCTACCGTGACGGTGGAGGTCCCGGCACCGGAGACCTTTGCGCCGCAGACACATAGATAGTTTTGCAGATCTTCAATCTCCGGCTCCCGGGCCGCGTTGCAGATCGAGGTGGTCCCCTCTCCGCCGCAAGCCGCCAGCATCAGGTTCTCTGTGGCCCCCACGCTGGGCAAGCTCAGAATCAGCTCCCGCCCCACAAGGCGGGGCGCAGTGCAGCAAAGACGCCCACCGTCCTCCCGGATGTCGGTCCCCAGATCCCTCAAGCCCGTCAAATGCAGGTCGATGGGCCTCGGCCCCAGTTCGCATCCGCCCCGCTGTGATGCTTTATGGTGCCATAATCCCAATAGACGGAGTTGCGTTTTCCAAAAAAACGATTCCGCCCTTCAATTTTATCAGTTGATAGTTCTCTTGCGTCAAACCCAGCCTGTCTTGATCTTCCTGCTGAATCTCTCCAGCTTCATAGACTATAATCTGGTCAAACACCAAGCGCAGCTGTTCTTTTGTAATGGTTTTCTCATTCAGACCGTTAATTATATCTTCCAGTTGGAGGTCTGTCAAACGCTTTTTTTGCGTTGGCTTCCGTGCACTTTCCAGTTCAGCCAGCTGGCTGGTCAGGCTCTTCTCTATTGCAGAGTATTCACTGTACTTATAGACGAACAATGACTCTGAAATGATGCCTGCCAACTTGTCATCATACATTTTGCTGATGGTACTTTTGACTTGCTCTAATTTCTTTTGCAGTTCCTCTGAATGATGATACACCTGATTCATTTGCGGAACCTGACGAATGATATCCTGCACATCTACATCCGATGTGCGCAGCAGTTGTTCCAGATAGCGTTTTGTCACGCTGTACAAGAACGATTCCCGTACATGATGCGCGTTGCAGCCGTAGTTTAGCCGAATCTCGTCCTTGATGGCTCCCTCATTATGGTTCTTTCCGCAAATATAGGCATCTGGCCGATTTTTACGCAGGCGCAATACCAGAGGTCTACCGCACCGGCCACATTGTAGAAGCCCGGAAAACGGCCTATTGACTGCATTGTATTTGGTACGCTTAAACTTTTTCCGTGTCTCCTGAACTTCCTCGAATTCCTCCTGTGACACCAGTGGCTCATGATGGTGTTCTAAGACAATCCATTCCGGTTCTGGATGAATCACTGTCTTTTTATTTTTGTAGCTTTTCTTGGTGGTTCGGTTGTGAATCATGGTTCCCATATAGACTGGATTGGTCACGATGCGTCGGATATGCTGACTCACCCAGGAACTCATACAGTTGGAATACCCTGCCGCCTGAGAGGGTGTGGGAATTCCCTTTGCATTAAGTTCTGTTGCAATCTCATATGAGCCTCTGCCCTTTTGCACTTCATCGAAAATCCATCTCACGATTCCGGCAGTCTCTTCATCAGGCACCATATTTCCGTTTTCACTGCGCCGATACCCATAAAAAGGCTTTACCAAAAGGGTTCCCGTTTCCATCTTGTGCTTCAGCACTCGACGGATTTTCAAGCTATCTTCCTTGGCACGCTGTTCATTGAACCACGCTTTTAGGGGGAAAAAATCCTCGTTGTACTCTTCGCTTTCAAAAATAATCTCCGCGCCATAATTTTCGATCGTATCGGTAAAAATCAGGCTTTCTTTCAGGTTGCGACCCAATCGAGACGCATCCTTAAAAACCAGAACTTGAATTTCTCTACGCCTGACACGCTCCAAAATCGCGTCAAAGCGTCTAAAGTTGGTTCCCGTGGTATCATCGTCCATGACAATATCCACCACATTAACGAGGCCCCTTTTTTTACAGAATGCCGTCAAAATGTCACGTTGTGTCTCAATTCGCTCATAATTTTCGCTGTTTTCATCCCTGCTCTCTCTGCAATAGATTAGCGTTGGCCGATCATCAATTATTATAGTGCCGTACATACGGGCCTCCTTTGTAATACCGCAGTACAACACAACACACTATGTAATGAATTATAGCACAGGTAGACATAATCGTAAAGTTTTCATCGTTCATTTTGATCAGCCTGCTTTTGTCGTAAGTACTCCGTAATAAGACTGACAGCGATTGTATGAGCAGATGTGGAAGAATTGGGATTGTGAGAAAAAAAAACAGGAATTTCAGTGTCTTTATTTCCTTCTCTCCATGTAAGTTTTTCATTGGCCATGGTATCCCTCCTTCTTCCAAAAATATGAAAATGCCGGTGGGATTAGTATCTCACCGGCGGCATTTATCTAAAACAGCTCTAAATGCGCAGTAATTCCTTGGTAGAAAATGTGTCTCAATTTGAGACGAATTTTGTTTGTCTCAGGTCAAACAGACGGCATCGGCACGCTCCACGGGACTTCAACCCCCTGCGGTTCTCACAGGTCGCCCCCACCGCCTGCGACGGCTCATAGCCGGGAATGACTACTTCAACGCTCGGACAATAGGGACAAGTGTATCTTTAATCTGATATGCGGGTCATCGCCTCAAGCCTGCCACAGCTTGTTGTGTGCGAATCGGCTGCTCACCCTATTCCTCCCTTCTCTATCGGGGTCATGGCCTGCTCAATCCCACACGGCTTTCCCATCGGGCCGCATATCAAACGTATCTGAAAAACCCTATTCAATTCCAAGGCTGCTACCAGCCTGCGGGAATGTGCCTCAAATTGAGACGCATTCCCGCCAATTGGCAGCAGAAAAGGCCCGTGACAGGAGCGTGGAAAGGGAAGGCACGCCCCTACGCGGGTCGTTTACTTAAGCAATTTTTTTAACGTGAAAATTGAGAATTTTCGTTATGAGTTTTGTTTCTAGTCTACGGCGCATCTCATCATCCACGCACAGGTGCGGCATCCCCGAATCGTCATACAGCGTCCGGGTGGATATCCTCTCCTTGGGACAAAGTGTCTCGAAGCTAATAGGGGCTGTATTGAAAATGCTCCTTAGCCTCCTCAGGCCCGCGCATATTAAAAACATTGTAATGCTCACCGACCACACGCCGAATGTCCTCGGGAGGAAAGCCGCAGTTTTCCATCGCATAGATCACATAGCCCCGGCAAGCGCCGTTGCTCCACGGCTGGGTAAGCAGGTCCGCTAATGTGGGATCGTATTTCATGGTGTGCATCTCCTTAAAAACTTTGGGAGCGCCGCGCTCATTTTCTTGGCCTGTCGTAAGACAATGAAACTCGGCACGGCGCTCCCGCGCAGAAGGATGCGGTGGCCCGGAGGGACAAGCGGCCAGCTTGTCCTTCTGCGGATCATGGCCGTGGGATGGCCCGGCCCCACTCGCGGCGCTGGTGTTGATCGCTCGTTCCCTCATGGGGGAAGTCCCGGCGCACCCGCCGCCCGGCTCCCCGCGTTTCCTCGGGGCCGCCGCTATTCAGCTGCGGAGAGGATCAAACGCTCCTCTCATATACCAAGGACACTTTGGAGCCAAAACCGAGTAGGTAAGAGAGAAAAAATTAAAATATTTTTCTCATGTGTTCAAGGCCGCGCATGATAGACTGCCGCACGGTGTCTTCACACACGCCTTCGGTCTCGGCTATTTCCTTCACGCTCTTGCCAAGAATAACACAGACGTCGATGCGGCGGCCCTGTGTCTCGGGCAGAGAATTAAGGGCGCGGCATAGGCGGCAAAAGTTTTCCTTGCGTTCCAGAAGCTCCTCTGGCGTCGGTTCGGAAAGGCAGGCAGTGTATTCAATCCCATCATCCATATCGAGGGAATACTGCGCCTTGTTGCGCTTGACACGCCGCCAATGAGCCGCCTCATACAGTTTGTCCAAACGCAGAGTCCCGGCCACTTCGTCGGAAACTTCAATAAACTGATCTTCTTTGTACCACGGGTAAAACTCCCGCAAGTTTATGGTTGTCATAAAAGCCTCCACAGATTTAGATTTTTGTAAAAATCCAAATTGCGGAGGCCCTCTTGCAGTTGGTATTACGGCTAAAACGCATTTAAAAGGAAAGACGCTCAGGCTGTATAGCCAGAGCGCCTTGTTCCCAGATAATTAAGCCCTCTGAGATGAGGTTGTAATTGTTCGGTAATCCGTATTTCCAAATACGGTGATTTCAGCGCGATAGACGGTGCCAGCAACTCCGTTGTACAGGACATAGTTGGCATAAGAATAATCGTTTGTAGTAGAAAGTTCGGGATTCTTCGTATTGTTATACGTTTTCACAGGAATCCAGTAACTCCCGCTCTGCTTTTCCACAACGATTTGACTTGCGCCGATTTCATCAATCACGCGGGTGCCGATGACGGTAAAGGAAATTTTGATCGTTCCGCCGCCTTCGCGGGTGACTACGCCGTCATATTTGTTTAAATAATTACTGGCACGTGTTGAAATCATGGTTGCGGAAGCTGGGATGCAAATGCTCAGTAAAAAAACCAAAACCAGAAGCAGAGATATTCCTTTTGAATAAAGCTTTCTCAATTCAACCTACTCCTCATAAATAGAATTGATCATAGCCTCCATGTCCGATTCCGAAATTTCGCCCATAATGCTGCATTCCAGATTATCGGCGAACCATGTAGCAGTTAGCACATCATTGTTTTCCATAATGTAATGGTCTATCTCGCCCGCTGTATATACAGAGACTTGACTGTCATCCTTTTCCTGTACAGAAGCTTGCGGTTTTTTATGAACATTTACAGATACAATAATCGTATGGCCTGTCGTTTCATTTTCATAGAGAGCAGTATATAAGGGCTCCCCGATGTTAGGATAAGCATCCATTGTTACAAAGGTAAATCCTTCTGGAATCCACTTTGGCGAAACGGGCTGGGTGATGCCCGCCTTCTTCAATGCGTCTTCCAACGTCTGGCTTGAATCCAGTACGGTGCCGGAGGTGTACTTTGCTCCCTGCGACGAAATTTCTTCGGTATGGAATTGGAAAATCTCCTGCGTCCACTGTGCAAACATTTTAAAAATATTGATCTCAAATGCGTTTGCAGCCACCGCGCACAGACATACAACAGCGGCAGCGATGGTAATGATCCGCAGGAATCTATGACCCGCCCGTTTGGGCTGGGGAGCTTTCAAATCTGCCTGTTCCTCGTTTTTGCTGCTTTCGTGGACAAGTTTATTTTGCTTATTATCGCCATATACATCAATCGTCTTTTCCTCCGTGGGGCAATAATTCTCTTGGAAGTCTTTCCATCCCGCCTCTACATCAAAATGCGGCGCAGTGGGGTCTTCCTCATCCCGTTGTGCAATCACCTCCATCACGCGGGTGATAAATTTGTCATTGGCCGCGTCGTCGGAATCTCCGGATTCAAAATCGGCGCGGGCAATGCTTTTTAATTTCTCAGTGCTCATCTGTTCGAGAAATTGGTATGAATCGCTTTTCTTACCATCAAGGTCAGGCATATTGAAACCTCCTTGCTATAATAGTGTCTGAAAAATAAAGAAAGCGGACAAAAAGTTGAAAAAATTTTTTAGCAATTTCAACTTCTGTCTTTCTCCAGCTTTTTACGTAATTCTTTCTTTGCACGGTTCACTCGTTTTCGACAAGCCTCTGCGGAAACGCCCAGTTCCTCCGCAATTTCAGAGTATGTATGCTGTTCTACCGAAGAGAGCCGGAGCAAGTGTAAGTCTTCTGCGGACACGATACCCCCATATTCAAGCTCAACGTCCGGATCGTCCTCGCGGCTCCCCAATTCCTCAATAGGTATTCCCTCGTCATCAATCGGCACACTTGCAAACCGTTCCTGGCTTCGCTGCCGATTCCGTACAACGTTATAGACAATTTTCCGCAGCCATGTTTTAGGATATTCCACTTGCTCCAGATCGTCCGTTTCCATCACAATTCGGAATGTCTCCTGAACAATTTCCTCTGCCGCGTCAGGTGTATCCAGCAAACAGGCGGCATGAAACAGCAGTTTTGAGTATTGTCGATACCATTGCTCAACAAATATTCTCTTTTGATTGACATCCACAGGGATTGCCTCCCATCCGCAGAATTCTCAATTATTTCCACACTTAGTATAACATGTAAAAGTGTCCAATGTAAAAAAATAATATATTTTAAAATTTTTGTCCGCTTTTTCGGTTTTCCAGACACTATTATTACGAAGGGAAACCGAAATCGACGATCCCACACCACCGGGGGCACGAAAGGAGCAGTCCGATGCAGTAACTATTGAGAGTTTGGCAGAAAAGCTAAAAGTGAAATCTGTTTCATGTCTACATGCATATCCTTTACAACAAAAGAAAAGAGGTATACGATCATGACAAAAAAATTAACAGGTTTGGTTCTCACGCTGGTCATGTGCTTGGCGCTGTGTGTTCCGGCGTTTGCAGCGAATGCTAACACGCCGTCCACCAGATCACACATTTTCATCAGCCAGCATTATAATGGAAGCTTTAATAAAGCTTGGGAAAAAACATATTCTGAATCTGCACTCGATGGATCCACTTGGTATCCTATGAAAATTACGTATGGCTACAATACTTTTCTCATAAACGAAGATTACTGCTGGGCGTACAGTAATGATTATCTGCACTGGGCGGAGTTGTCTAACGGAAACGGATCACATACTGGCGGAACTGTTCTCGCGGGTATGACATCGAAAATTGAAGTGACGCATAGTGGGAGTTCAATTTCCTATTCCTGCAACATCAGCTAAAAGCGTTCAATAGGGACCTATTAAGGGGCCCCTTTCAGAAATAAACTGAAGGGGACCCCTTAAATTTGAATGCGGGGGATTCATCCTATGAGACACATAAAATATGCTGTGGCGCTCGTGCTATTCTTAATCGCTTTTGTAGCAACAGCGGAGCGTTTTGTTTACCATCTGGCACATTTTGAAGAAACGTTTTGGCAGATATCATTTGAGTACAGTTTATATGGAGGAGACGGAGCGGACGAAGTGGTAAAAACCAATCTGCAAAAATCCATTCAGGCATACTCTTTTGATATATATTGCATTGATACCGAGTACCTTTCCGATTATCAAGAAATTCGAACAATTTACGGAACGGATGGAGCGCTTGCGGACTTATACAAACGTGGGATTCGTCCTAAAACATATCACAGCATCTTTACTGGGAACGTTAAAATTGTTTTCAAATCTTTCAATGAAATTGAGGATATTTTTGATCGAAATGATTTTTTCGTTGTTGGTCCCATTGCAAATGCCGCAGCGTTTAAAGGTGCCACAGATGCTAGTCGTTTTTACAGCGTCGATGACATTAAGGACGTGAGTGGGAGCGAAGATGGAATCTACGCAACCCTTTTTCTTATTTGGGGAATTGTTTTTCTGCTGATCCTATTACTGACATTATATCAAAACCTTTTGGCTAAAAAGGAAATGATAGTCAGACTGACGCTAGGAGAATCTCCGTATCGGACTTTTCTAAAAAATGCTTTAGTCGATGCGTTTGCTTATATTGGCCTCTTTTTCAGCACATATGCCGTATTGGTTCTGTTTCTACCTGTGCAATATAAGTTTTCCTGTATTGCACTGCTTTTTGTTTTGATGGTAATTGCCAATACAGGAATACATTTTTTGCAGACCAAGACGTTGCTAAAAAAGGACTTATCTAAAAGTTTGGAAAATAAACACATTCTGGCGGTATCCTATGCTGTTAAGTGCGCAAGCGCATTATTGACCTGCTGTGTCTTGTCCTCAAATGTCATAATCATTTCGCAAGCAATCAATTATTTCAAGCAGGCAGATATTTGGGAACAGCTCGGTGGATATAGTTATTACCGCATGACATATCCGTTCGATATTGTCCAGAAATTGGGGGACAAAATAACCGATGATGAAGTACTCTGGGGCCATTTTAATGAACAATTTGGAAAGGATGCCATTTGGATGGTGGACGTTTCAGGGTCCTATGAGCATGACGCCGCCATATTAAATGAAAATGCAATTGCTATAATGCTTCCGTATGTCAGTAGCGACTTGAAAAATCGGTTCCTCAACATTGAGCAAGACAAGCTCTATCTTTTTCTCCCCTCTGCATATCGTGACAGCAAGCAGGTGGAGCAAGCCGTTGAAATGACAACGGTCGCATTTTTAGGAGACAGAACAGGCGAAACAAACAATTTGAATATAGAAACATACTCTGGACATTCCGAGATTCTTGGGGTTAACAGGAAAACAAACCTTTACAGTAGTAGATTCCTTGATGACCCAATTATTATTGTTGATACAAGAGGTTATATGGCGAGCAAAGCATATCTGAATGTAATGTACACGGCCAGAGAAGTCTTATATCGGCTAGACAATGGGGCATTTCAATCATTTTTAGATTTGGAAACCGTAGAAGGCTGTATTACACGATCAACAGATGCTGTTGATCTTTATCAATATAATCAGTCATCTATTGCAAGAACTTTCAAGTTGATGCTGGCGGTTTCTTTCTTTATTTTTCTTTTGGAGTTAATGATGATCGTTTTTTTAGTCCGTCTTGAATACACGATGAACGGAATGGAAATTGCAGTAAAAAAGACTTTGGGGTATTTTTGCCTTGAGCGTACGAAAAAAATTGCTGTAATTACAGTTGTATCAATATCTTTGTGTACGATTCTTGCGATAATTACTTCGCAGCTTTTTCATTTGGGTGATAGTGTTTCCATTTGCATATGCGGAGCATTTCTGCTCACGGCTGAAATAGGGCTGATTTTGTATGAGGCTATACATATGGATCGGGCTCGGGTGTGTTCTATACTAAAGGGGGCTCAAATATGATTGAAGTTATAAAATTATGTAAAAGGTTTGACAACAGGGTTTTATTCTCGGATTTATCGTTTCAGATTCAAACGGGAGAATTTGTATGCTTTTCTGGCGAGAGCGGGAAAGGAAAAACCACTCTTTTAAACATGATAGGACAGCTTGAACCTCCTACATCGGGTGAAATTCAGTATGATGGGGAAGCAATTGGCTCAAATAAGGAACGTTTAGAATTTTTGAGAACAAAGGTAAGTTTCATCTTTCAGAATTTTGCATTAGTCGAGGGGAAAACAGTAGCACAGAACCTTGCGTTTGTTCGGAAAAACAACCGACGAGATATATCCATGGAGAGCGTTTTAGCACGGGTTGGTCTTGTGGATAAGATCAATGAAAAGATCTATACCCTCTCCGGCGGCGAACAGCAACGCGTTGCGCTGGCACGGTCATTCTACAAATGTTCAGAAATTATACTTGCAGACGAACCAACGGGGTCATTAGATCAGCAAAATGCAGGACAGGTAGTATCATTATTAAGAGAACTTAATGCCGAAGGAAAAACGGTTGTTCTAGTCACGCACGACGAACGGATCAAGAGAATATGTGATAGGACGATAGAATTGTAAAGGAGTGCAAAATGTGGAAATGTAGAAAGGCAAAGAACATCGGAATAATAGTTGGAGCGATCTTCCTTATTATCAATTTGGTCTGGGGATTAAATTATCTTTCGTACAGCAAATACATGATGCATTCGCCTGATGAACCGGCTTTTTTTGAAATACGCACATCGTATGCTTCTGAAGATAATGATTTCTACTATACCGTAAAGAAACCGGACTATTTATCTCCGAACGGAAACCTCGCAAGTGTTAGCGCCGATGGGAATATATCCATTATTGTTTGGCCGTCTTACTTTTGCAATAAAATTGATAGCTACGGTATAACGCTATATGACGAAAGCGCAGAACAAGGATATATGTTTTATGTAGACGAAGAGATGAATTTCCATCCCCAAAACTATGGCAGACTTGATCCTGAGAGTTCCGAGGCAGCAGAATCATTGCTTAACCGCATGAAAGATCAGGTTTTCAGTCAGTTTCAGTGTATGAAATCCGAATTTAATTTTTAAAATAGCTATTTATCTCAATATAAACGAATTACCTGAATAGTGTAAGAATTTATAATTGTCGGATGAATCTGGGAAAACCGTGATTACTGCAGAGAAGCATTCGGGAAACACGCAAATCGCAAGCAGGGCAAGTGTGGTCACACTTGCTATTTTTGCGTTGCAAAAATGCTTGTTGGGCAGCCTCCCCAAACCAGGCACTTCGGGACAAAGTGTCCCAAAGTTGGCGGCGCGTTGCGCCTTGTGATGCGGCACTGTCGCTAACGCTCCTGCGCCTTATTTTCCCGCCCGTCGGTCACGCCGAGCAGATGGTCGATGTTCGTTTTTACCGCCACGGCCTCCCGCATTTCACGCTGGGCGTCCCAGTAATTTGCATACAGCGCCTTGCGCTTTTCAGCCAGCTCACGGCGGGATTTTTTCATATCGCCCATCTTTGGCAGCTTGGCCCCGCCCAGCAAATCCCGCATGGCAGCCGTGGCCGCCCGGTAAGTGGCAAGCTCGGCCTCATGCTCGGCAAGATATTTCTTGCTGTACCGTGATGCCTTGTAGCCGTCGAACACAGGCCGCGCCTTGGCGTAGCTCACCGTGACCGACATCAGCTCGGCGGTTTTGGAAAGCGCCGCTTCGGTCTGTTGCAGATCCTCCCCCAAGCGGTGAAAGCGATCCACGGCAGCCTCCATCCGGGCCGCAAGTTGGGTATAATCGGTCAGCTTTTGCTCCCGCAAAAATTGTAGAGCGGCGGCCATCTGTTTGAGATTATAGACCTTGGCCCAGCGTTCAAAGCCCGGTCCCTTGCCATTCTGCAATCGCTCTTGAATGTCGATGATGAGATTGATGCGCGGGGGCGGCGGGGCTTCATCCGGCAGCTCCGGCATGGGGCGCTCCCCGGCAATGACACCCCGGATGTCCTCGGGGTCATCGCCGCTGTCCAGCGTGGAAGCCCGCAGCCGGGTGGCCCTTTCCTGCCCCTCTGCCCGGAATGAGATCACGCCGCCCCGCCCATGAATGACCGCATATCCGTTTGCCTCCATGAGCGCGAGAAAAGCGTCAAAATCGGCGGGCTTTTTCTTCAGTGCCGTAAGGATTGCCATGCGCAGCCGCTGCTTATAAGATGGCGGGCGTTCACCGATCCATTGCCCATAATGCAGAAAACGCCCTTTGCTGTGGAGTTTTGGATTTTGGATAACGGACAAATCATTTTCAAGGCATACCCGGTCAAAGAGCCGCCGATCTAAAAAAATCTCGGTATTTTCGGGTACAGTCCAGCGAGGTTGAATTGTAATAAATATGATTGTGGATGTGTTGGCGGTCTGTGTGGGTGCAAACGAAAAAGGCATAGTCGCCCTTCGTCCAGCGCATAGCCGTTTCATAACCTACGCTGTATTACAGGTTGTTCGCATTATCTTAGCAGTAATAATATTCCCATACCAAAAGTGGATGCAAGTTCACAAAAGAAAACCTGTGGGGCTTGATTTTCCTTTTCGTAATATGGGGGCTATATGCCGTCAATTGGGAGCTTCAGGCATACTTAACCGATTATCCCCTTCAAGTTGGATTGGGGAATACGTTTTCATATGGAGATTTGCCGCTTTTCCGCAAATGGATTTATGAGACGTTTATTTCACCTTGGTCGTGGCTCGCTTATCTTGCAGCAGGCGCGTCCAGCCTTTTTTTCGGAAAGTATTGTAGCAAGTAGGGCCTTGCAACAATATGTAGGTTTTGTATTTGCAGTTGTAGGCGGCCCGGAAGGGCCGCCTACACAGATCGATTCTTGGAGTGATTCAGGAACCGGGAGAGTTATTATGTTTGAGCAATACACAGGTAGAAAAGGACAAAGCTATAAGCTGACTTTCTCCTATTCTGTGAATGGACAAGCTCAATCTTCAGTTTCTGTCTCGGCAAGATGTTGAGTTCTAAGCTAACCTCACTTCATCACTACTTAGACAAAGGCGAACAGGAAAAGGCAGCTCACTTGAGCTTTTTAATTGCATACTATTTATTTATAACTCTAACTCCACCTGGTTCATGTGAACTGGCCATGTATTATATCAACCAAGCGGTTTCCCTGAACCCTCTTGAAATATACAAAGAATGGATTCCTCTTATTAAAAAAGGAAATTGATAGGAACTTTAAATCGCAAAAATGAGGAAACAGTGTTTTCCCATGATTGAATACACGTTCTAAGCAATTGCACACCCTCCTCAAACTGTCGATCCCGTTTCAGGTATTTAAGATACAAACTCCATAACATCAAAAACAACCGACGGATGCTCTTTAGAGCGTTTGTCGGTTGTTTTGTCAATAATACCACCCATGGCTTGCTGCTAAAAACTAATACCATTCTTTATAAAAATCTTGCTTTGAAGATGTACACCAAGTAGCGATACGGCTCCAACCCATTCTTTGGCTGCTTCAATGATATTAAAGTCGCGGCCTGTATTATGGAGAATGGCGGTACCTGAGCATGGGACTGGCAAAATGTAAAGCAATGTGGTTGCGCCCAATATAGCCGACACTGGCGGCAGAGAAGGGCCGTCACAATTCCGGCCAAGAGGCGAAGCAGCATATCAGTCTGGCTATTTCGCCGAGACTTAATGAGGACGGGTACTACGATAAACGCTGTCATTTACCAAGCTTTCGTATAATCGCTCAGATACTTTAGTGGGTCCACCCATTCGCCGTCTTCCGTAATGCCAAAATGGAGATGCGGACCGGTAGAATGTCCCGTACAGCCGGTAATGCCGATCACCTGCCCTTGCGTTACCGTATCTCCCACGCTTACTTTGCGGGAACTTAAATGAGCGTACAGGGTTGCATTACCGCCGCCGTGATTAATCACTACATAGTTTCCATAAGAACTGCTGTACTGAGATATGATAACCGTACCCGCCTTAGCTGCCAGTACTTGTGTGGTATACCCTACACCGCAAATATCTACACCTTTATGATTCGTACTGCCAATGCCGCCGGGGGATGTGCGGCGTCCGAACGGTGATGAGATACGCTTGCTAACGGTTACCGGCCATATATAGCCGCCGTATGTCCCTTTGGCACTGCTCTGCTTTGCAAGCTCCTTGGCCATCTGCGCAATCTTATCATTGGTCGCGTCTTCTTCTCTGGCAATCTCACTTAAGGTGCTCTTGTAATCCGCTTCGTTCTCCTCAATCTGTTTCATGAGAGAAACCGTGGTTTTCCGCTGGGTATCCAGCTCCGATTTCTTGGCTACCAGATCTGCCTTGGCCGATTCCGATTCTGCCTTTTGATCCTTTAAATCATTTTGTTTTGCCGAGATTTCATCCTGAAGTTTCTTCAGGTCATCGATTACGCGCTGATCCGACTCCATGATCTCATTCACAAAGTCCAGTCTGGAGAGCAAATCGGTAAAGCTGTTGGCTTTGAACAGAACTGACCAGTAGCTGATAGTTCCGCATTCCTCCATGGCGCGGACACGCTTGCAAAACAGCTGATACTGCAGTTTCTCTTTCTCTTTCGCCTCGTCCAGCTGGGTCTGTGTTTGTGAAATTAAATGATCAAAATCCGCAATCTGATCCTCTACATTCGAGACCTGATCCGAAAGAACCGAAATCTGTTCATCCAGCAGCTCTTTTTTGTCTAATACCTTGGACTTGTCATCAGAAAGAGCGCTCAGCTTCGACTGCAGGCCTTTCTTCTTAGCCGCCAGCTTGTTGGCATCCGCCTGAAGGGCATCAATATCCGACTGGGAAATAGCCTTTGCAGTCGGCTCAAAATTTGGCAGCAACAAGGTAAATAAGCATATGAGGGACAATGCCATCCTCAAAAAATGTTTAAATGTTTTGCTCTTCTGCAGTGTTTGCATAATTTCCTCCGAAAGGTTGCCTGCAATCCGACAGGCAGCGATTACAATTGGCCGAGTCTATATTTATTGGACCAGGGCAACTAAACTCAACCGGCCTAGAATTGAAAATGAGAACCATTTTCAAAACCATTGTAGGAGTGAAGTGCATGGATGTCAACAATGAAATTTACCTCAGTTACTGAGCCCTAGGTCCCGGTTAGACGATGTATTTCAGTGGCAAATCTTTGAGACCTGTGGTATTTTTTCCTTGAGTCATTGATTTTTCTTTTGGCCTTTTATGGTACATAGCCATATTTTATATGCGGCCTTTACGTGGAAGTTAGGCCGCAATCTCTGAAACGCAAGTCAAGGAGCCATTCTATCTGGCATGATGGAAATTGGCTTGGGAGGATTTAAAAATGTGTAATTCTGCGCACGTGGCTGCGCTTTTTATAAAGCACAGGCGGATTCAATGTTTATGCGGATGATAGCTTGTTTTTTTCGCAGAGCCGATCCAGACAGTCGAAATATATTTCTTCCCGTTCTGGCCGTTTTGCTTGTGCTGCTGAACCTGTGCGTCTATTTGGACTGGAATTGCTACCGGACCCCCATTGCAAAGGTGGTCTCGGCACAGATCACGCATACACAGACCGTTTCCGGCGATCTTGGGATTGATGAGCGGCAATATGACCAGCTCTTGTCCTGCGTTGTACTCAACGGGAAGGACAAGGGCAAAACCGCGGCCATCCTCAATACATATACGGATACGCATATGGACGGCACGGCCTATCACAAGGGCAATTTTCTGTTTCTGGAAAATATCAAGGCGGGGAACGATGGTACGCTGCAGGCCGCGATTTCCGGACAGAAACGGGACTACTTTCTCTCTTTTCTGCTGAGCCTCCTGCTGTTCGGCGCGGTGGTTGTCGCGGGAAAGCGGGGCTTTGCGTTTTTCTTTGCCCTTGCGGTCAACCTCGGCATTCTGGTACTCGGGTTCTTCTGCTTTCAGACAGGGCTGAGTTTTGCCCTGCTGACGGTGATTCTGATTTTGCTCTTTTCCACACTGTCGCTGGGAATTTGCATCGGTTGGAACCGGCAGATGCTGGTGGCCCTGATGGATACTCTGGTTTCCATCGGTATTCTGGCCGCGGTTTACTGCCTCGTTCTGGTCTTGGGACCGGATGTGGATTACACCCTGCAGGAATATATCCGCAATGGTACGCTCCAACTGGAGGTGCTGTTTACCTGCGGCATTCTGCTGGGAAGTCTGGGAGCAATCATGGATGTGGCGGTCTCGGTAACCAGCGGAGTGGCTGAAATTCTGGAGAAAGAACCCGGAATCTCAAATGAGTTTCTGTCGCAATCGGTTCGGCAGATCGGTTATGATGTCATGGGGACGATGATCAATGTCCTGTTCTACACGTATCTTGCTGGCAGAATCCCGATTTATCTGGCGCAGCTGGCAAACGGAGTACGGCTGGATACCCTGTTCCAATATTACATTGTGTACGAAATCCTCCGATTTCTGGCTGGGGCGCTTGGCATTGTGTTGTGCATTCCCATTTCCAGCTTCCTTGCAATCCATTATTACCGAAAGAAGGCACCTGCAAAATGACGATGGTTTTGATGCTAATGCTTCTGGCCACTCTGCTATTCGTGGGCAGGGCCCAAAGCGAAAAAATCGTTGTGACGCTGCTGCTCAACGGAGTCATCCTGCTCTGCGCCATGGTGCTGATGCTGATGGGATTTCACGCCGTTTTTGTCGGTTGGCTTTGTATATTGGGAACCTCCATTCTGACTTTGTTTTATCAGAACGGTTTTAATCAGAAAACCGCCGCCGCATTTCTCGCTCTGCTGATCGTTGTGGTACTGATGTCCTTTCTGATCTGGTTCGTGTGCGTTCGGGCGGGGCTTTACGGCTTGGATGAGCGGAATTGGGAAGAGGACGATGTCGTCATGCTGGATCTCCACCTCCATATCAACATGATTCGTGTGACCTACGTGGTGATTGCGCTGGGGCTTCTCGGTGCCGCAAAGGACAGCGCAATGGCGGTGGCGACCGGGGCCTATGAGGTTTTCCGGTGCCACCCGGAGATGTCCTGGCAGGAAGTATATCACTCCGGCATGAATATCGGACGAGACATTTTGGGCGTGACGATTAATACGCTGCTGTTTGCAGTCATTGGACAATCCTTACTGATGATCCAGATGTATTTTGACTGCGGGTATCCTTTTTCACAGCTCATAAATTCAAAATCTCTTTTTCAATCGGCTATGGTCGTACTTACCGGCGGGATTGGCGTCGAACTCTCCATTCCCGTCACCGCTTTGGTACTGAGCGCTTTGTGTACCGGAAAGCTGAAATTGCCCACTCGGGAAAAGCGGGTGCCTGAAAACTAAACCTCTTTGGGCCACTCACCGCCCAATAAAGGCCTATTAATTAAATTTGGAATGGAGTTTATTCAATGAGTATCGAACTGATCAAAGCCGCGATTCTAGGTATTGTGGAGGGAATCACGGAATGGCTTCCCATTAGTAGCACTGGACATATGATTTTGGTGGATGAATTTTTGAAACTGAATCTGCCTGAATCCTTCCGAAACCTGTTTCTGGTTGTAATCCAATTGGGGGCTATTCTGGCTGTGGTAGTTCTTTACTGGAAAAAACTGTTTCCAGTTTCTTTTGGAAAACGGCCAGCACTCCGGAAAGATATACTTGCAGTGTGGGGCAAAATTCTGATTTCCTGTATTCCCGCGGCGATCATAGGTCTCCTCTTTGACGATCAAATCGAAGCGCTGTTTTTCAATTACCAGACCGTTTCGGTTACACTGATTGTATACGGCATTCTGTTTATTATCATCGAGAACCGGAATAGAACTCATTCCTCAACAATTAATGCAATCTCTCAGATTTCTTACCGCACAGCGCTGTTGATTGGTATATTTCAGCTGCTGGCGCTGATTCCCGGAACTTCCCGGTCGGGTGCCACCATTCTTGGCGCAATTCTGATTGGAACTTCCCGCACCGTGGCGGCGGAGTTTACATTTTATCTGGCCATTCCGGTCATGTTCGGGGCGAGCTTTTTAAAGATTCTAAAGTTCGGACTTCACTTTACAGGATTGGAACTTGGAATATTGCTGGTCGGGATGGGCGTGGCGTTTTTGGTGTCGATTCTGGCAATTAAATTTTTAATGCAATACATCAAAAAGCATGATTTCAAGGTGTTCGGCTGGTATAGAATCGCCCTTGGAATCCTGGTGATCGCCTTTTTCTTGGTGCAGAGTCACGGAGTAATTTAATAACATATTCCAGCGTCCCCCGGCATACGATGCTTTAAAATCGGACAAGCGGGGGCGAAGATACAGCATGAAAAAAGTAATGAACGCATTTGTATATCTGGCGGTTTTGGCACTTTCCATCCTTTTTATATGGTACGGAAACCAGTACATCCATCAGAACAATTCCAATCTGGGTCTTATCTACGATCGCGAAGAAGAGCTGGATACGTTTGTGTTTGCAAAAATTACTTCCATTGATCAGACGGCCGATGCCGATGATCCGGACGGGAAAATTTTGTTTTCAGCAAAGACGTTCGATTTTGAAGGAGGGCCGGAAGAGGTTGTACAGGGGACGCAGGTTCTCAACGGAAACAACAAAAATATGGTGTCTGTTTCCAAAGGGGATTGTGTGATCCTGATGTCCTACGGAAGTGAGTACCTATTTCAGGATTATTTCCGAATGGACAAGGTAGCCATATTGGGCGCAGTGATCATTGGGGTGCTGCTTTTGCTGGGAGGGGCCAAAGGCTTTAATACCGTTGTCTCACTGGCACTGACCTGCCTATCCATCTTTTTTATCTTCATTCCGGCCATCAAGGCAGGATATAACATTTACATGGCAACAGGTATCATCTGCGTGTACATTATACTTGTAACGCTGATTATTGTTTACGGGCTGGATAAAAAAAGTATCATCACCGCTTTCAGCTGTGCGGCGGGGGTGGCCTTTTCCTGCGCCCTGAGCCTATTCATCAGCCATTGGATGAAAATGACCGGGTACTTCAACGATAACACGTACATGTTAAACACGCTCTTTGGAGTTCCCGTGGATATGAAGGCGATTATGTTTTCCATGATTACGATCGGTGCGTTGGGAGCCATCATGGACGTATCTATGTCCGTCACCTCTCCGCTGTGTGAGTTTAAAGATGCCAACCGGGGCGCATCCGCTGCGGCATTGATGAAATACGGCTTCAGTATTGGAAGAGATTTTATGGGAACGATGACAAACACACTGATACTGGCCTATATGGGTAGCTCTCTGATTGTGGTTTTAATTTATGCAGCGTCAAATTATCCCCTGCTGAGTATTCTGAACAAGGAAGAGATCGTCTTTGAATTTTTGCAGTCCCTGATTGGCTGCCTAGGTATCCTGTTTACCATCCCCTTGACGACTATGATTGCATCTATGCTGCTATCCAGCGAACCCGAGCCGCCCCGGAGGCAGGACGGATATCGTCAACGGAATTCAAGATAAGCTGCGCCCCGCCGATAGCGGAACAGTTCAAGCTACATAGGCATCTCTTTGATTGATAGATTAATTTTGGGGCGGGAACTTTTTAAGTAAAATAGAAGTTGTTATACAAGAAATTGGTATTACAAGAATGCAGCCTAAACCGCTGAAAGCGATTCTAATATATTCAAAAGCAAACGCTTTCCCATTTAGAACCTTCATCATCGATTCTCCCTGATGCCAAATAAAATAGCCCATGAAGGTCCCCCAAAAGGCAAAGAACAGTGTATTGACCATAGTCCCCAGAATATCTCCGCCAACATTTAAACCGGATATAATCAACTCCCGAACCGGCATGTTTTTATTGTTTTGATAAATTTCATTTACGGTGGTGGCGGCATCTAAAGCGGCGTCGGTTATGGATCCGATGAGCCCCATCAGGATCACCGTAACAAATACATCGAAAAAATTGATCTGGACATTGGAGGAAGTGATGTCCGCCTCCGCTATTTCTTCCGAATACTCGGCGGGAAACCCTGATATATTGCTTTTCATGCCAATCCACCAAATAAACAGCCCGGTTAATATTAATACAATTAAAACAGAGAAAAAGGATGCCACAGTTTTGTGATTGCAGCCGTCTACCCAGAAAAGAGTAATTATGCTGAATAATACGCTGAAAATCAGCCCCACTGCAATCGGGTTTACTCCCATCATAATCAGGATGGCGGAAAAAATGATCATAAAAAAATTGGCATAGGCAGAGCAAAAAGTTTTAACTCCTTTTTCCCTGCCGATGATTGCAATGAGAACAAACAGAATTGCAGATAATGTAAGAATCATTTATATCCGCCTTTTTTCTGAATAAATATCGTAACATATAACGTGATGGGAACCGTCAATACGATGCCGATAGCACCTACTAAAGAGCGAATGATTTCTAGCTTTGAAAAATAGGACAAAGCTAAACCAATTGGCAGACCGTTTGCCATTGCCAGGGTTAGCATCGGAATGGTTCCGACCATAAACGTAAACAACAGAACATTGATCAGCGCACCCATCATATCCGTAGCAATATTGCCGCCCGATGTCCGCAATTCTTTCACAGTAATATCCGGCTTTTTTGTCATTAACTCCTGAATTGCAGAAGATACCGCAATCGCAATCTCCATAATAGCACCAAGGCCGCCGATCAGGATTCCGGCGTAAAAAACATCCTGATAATCCGGCATTCTAATTGCAAACGGCATCAATTCAAAACAAATTGACTGCTTATATATTTTGAGTACGGAAAAAGCGATGACCATTGTAATGATCAAGCTTAAAATAGAGGACAGGATAGCGCATACGGTCTTTAAATTTCTGCCGCTGATGATAAGAAGCGTTAACACAATAAAAAGGATAGATGCAATGCTATAGAGCAGTAAAACAGAAACGCCTTTTCCTCTTAAAAATAAGATCACATAGAAAATAAGAACATTGAGAAGCAAGGTTATTAATGTACGCAATCCTTTTTTTCGGCCTAATATCACCAGGGATAAAATTAGTATTTCAGAGATCAAAGCAATATAAAAATCTCGCTTAAAGTCAGACACACCGCTGATATTATGGGTCTTATCCAAGCTGACAAACAGTTCGTCGCCGGCTTTGATATTCATATCGAAAGCACCGGAATCGTCTCTTGCGTTCGTGTAAGTGGCGATTTTTCCTTTGTATTCGCCATTCAATATTACGCCCGTAATCTCCTGCGTGAATTCTTGCCCGAGGTCCTGCTCGTTTGAAATTCGAGTTTCCTTTACATCCGTCACTCGAACAATCGTCTCCTGATACAAAAAGCAGTCGTTTCGAATAAATATCAGGAAGCCAACGAAAAAAATGAGGATCAACGCATAGACAATCACTTTTACTTTATCGACTTGTAACTCCATTTTCATTTTGCAACTCCGCATTTTTTCATAAAATCGCTTGAAAAGCGAAAGGAGCAACCACTCATCCAAAGCGGCCGCTCCCATTTATTACTGCCCAATACATTACAAAACCGGTTAATCCAGCCAAGATTATTGATATAAGTTATTATAAGACAAAACATGAAAATGTCAATGGCGGTTACGGTTTACTGAGAAAATCCAAAATACCTCATAATCCCCGTATAGATACCCTGTGCAAACTGATACTGGTCATCACGCAGTTTCATTGAATCTGAAGGATTGGACATATATGCTAATTCCACTAAAATTGCAGGCATTTTAGTTTTCTGCAAGACATATAAAGACGGCCTTGCAATGACACCGTTGTTTTTTGTACCCACAGTCTCCACAACACCGTCCAAAACCTGCTCTGCAAGCCAGTTGGACTGGGTATAAAGCTTATATACATACACTTCTGTTCCGTTAATGGCCGTATTAAGGCTGGCGTTTGCATGGATACTGATAAAGTAATTAGCGGGCCACGCGTTTGCCAATTTTACTCGCTCTACTAAACTAGTAGAATTGTTGGTTCCGAGGACAGTGGTAGGCACTGGCCGTGACAAACGAGCCTCAAAGCGAGGATCTTTATTTAGCATCTCCGCAAGATAGATGCCAACCTGAAATGTTATATCCTGCTCATCAAGGCCATACCAAGAGGCGCCGGTATTGTGGTAACCAGTCGGATTATGTCCCTGATCAATAAATATTTTAATTGCCATAATAACACACCCAAGTCTATAGTTTACTATATCATATTCTTATTTAATAATTTCGGTTCCTACTTAAAAGCGCCCCGCAGAAGCCGAAACTCCCACGGGGCACTTTCAGTTTGTCAGCAGACGGGTCCGCAGCAGCAGCACCAACAACGTCCATTCCAGACCCAGCCGCAGCGCCAGCAACGACAACAGCATCTACACCACATAAGGTACACCTCCTTTCATTGAGATATGTGCCCTATGTGAAAGCCGTTGCAATACATAGTATTCAATTAAGGTCCTTTAGGTTCTACGGTAGCATGGTTCACCGATTGCGCTTAAAAAGCAGCGCATGCTCCGTTTTCTTGCGGCTTGTCAGACCCCGAGATGAAGTTGGTCACAAAAGAGTCCGGAATGTAAAACCCGATTCACTTAATCGCAGATAAGGCATTGCAAGCGATTCAACCTGATCTCCATTATGATGATACATGCTTTTAGTTCCTTCTAAAGTAGCCCCTGAACCGATTGATACATATTATAAGGCAGCAAGATTACGCCATCAGGGGTAATCTTGAAATATGTTCTTAGGAGAAACATTATGGATAAAACTCTCCCTCGGGATTTTGAGTGCGCTGAGTCTGTGCCTGCTGGTGCAGTTGATGCGGTTCCTGTGCCGAATCCGTTGATATGGTAGCGGCTGCTGAGGCGCGAATCGCGACCAGCTTGGCCTTTTTCTTAAAACTATTCCTTCAAAAATCTGTATGATCCGCGATCCTGCGGAGCAAGCCGAAATCATTAAAGATATCTTGTGCGCATACACCTGCAAGGAAAACCAATGGCGGCTCTGTTTAATGCGCTTGCCAATAAAATTTTGGCGGACAAGGGCTTAGTTCCCGGCGATGGCAACGATTGCTGTTAAAAACAGAGTTGATTCAATGTCTCCGTTTTAAGTGCGCCAGAAAGGCGGAAGCCGATGATTAAAGAAGATTTTAATCGGATTAAGGGTTCTTCTATGCCTCAATTTCGTTTCGATTGTTCAGAACCGAAGAACCATAAAACTTTTCCTTGCGACAGTCTTCCTTGCCACAAGTCTGTCCTTTATTATCAAACTTGCGCAAGTAAATGTGAATCCGAGCTTTTTTGCAGTGCTGTTGGACGACTTATTTTTGAGCTGCAAAAAGCGCGAACATTATGCGAGTTAAAGCAGGTCTTTGATATGATGAATAGCCTGTTAACATCAAGTGCAGCCAAGGAACTGTCACTTGCGGAAATAATTGAGGCTTCTAAAAAACCAAATCACGAATGTAACTGCTGAACGCCTTCAAGCCTGCCCCGGAATTGTTTTCTAGGGCGGGCTTGTTTCATCTCCCAGGTAAAGTGAAAATTTCTCAGGACCCTGTTGACAAATTTCACTTCGTGTGCCATATTGTGTATAGTAGTTAAACAGTATTGTAGCAAAACGCCTGGAGGTGATAGGATGGAAATTGAAGAATTTAAGCGGATGTCAACGTTGATGGAACGGATTGTCCACGAATATATCCAGATTGAAAAACGCCCATGGGACTATGGCAACGGCTTGCTGCTCACCCGGCCGGAAATCCACACCGTTATGCTTTTGAGTCAGGACCCCGGAATGAGTGTTACCGCCGTGGCCCAAAAGCGAGGTATTACAAAGGGAGCTACGTCTCAGATGCTGTACAAAATGGTGGACAAGGGGCTGGTGGAAAAGCGAGTGTCTCCGGACTCCGACGCGCAGGTGAGTCTGTATCTGACTCCGCTGGGAGAGAAAGTCAGCGGACTTCATGACGCTTACCACAGAAATAATGCCGAACCGATTTTTCAGTATTTTCAAAGTCTGCCGGAGGATACCTTGAAGGCTTTGATCGGAACGCTGGAGATCTTTGACCGGGCGTTGAACGCCCGGCTTGAGACAATGGATAAACAGCCAAAAGTGTCGTATTGAATAGAAAAGCAATGCTATGGTGACGCCGTGGCATTCTTTTTTAGCAAAAGTGTTTAGCAGCAATAAACTATTGCAAATTAACAGTATTAAAGCTAAATATATGGAGGTAAAGAAATGGAACTGACAAAGCGCGAGATCGAGATGGGAACGGGGAAAACCGTCCCACTTCTGTTCAAGTTTGGAATTCCAACCATGCTGGGAATGATTATCAACGCGCTCTATAATCTAGTAGACACTTACTTTATCGGGAGCTTCGGGATGGTGCCCACGGCGGCGGTGTCCCTGGTTTTCCCGCTGACGCTGATCGTCACAGGTCTAGGCACATGCTTCGGCAACGGCACGGGCTCCAAAGTTTCCCGGCTGCTGGGCGACAAACAGCACCGGCAGGCGTCGGAGTTCACCTCAACCGCCCTTGTCTGTGCGGTGGTCTGCGGACTGGTGCTGTCGGCCGGACTGCTGCTGGGTCTTCGCCCAATTTTGACTGTGCTGGGCGCTGACGGAGATACGCTGCCCTATGCGGTTCAGTATGGAACGATTATCATTGCGGGATTTGTGTTCAGCGTTTTCAATATTACCGTAAATAACATCATTATTTCTGAGGGAGCCACGGTGTTCACCAGCGGCGTGCTGGTGCTGGGCGCGGTAATGAACATGGTGCTGGATCCGCTGTTCATCTATGCGTTTCACACCGGTGTTGAAGGCGTTGCTTACGCAACCGTGATTTCCAGCGCTGCGTCTTCATTGGTCTATGTACTTTATTTTGTACACGGTAAGGGACTGCTGAAGTTCTCCCAGAAATATGTAAAACCGTCCGGCTACTTCTTTGCGAATGTTTTGAAAATTGGCGTACCCATGCTTATATTCCAGCTGTTAAATATGGCAACCCTGACGGTGACCAACACTCTGGCAGTAAAGTACGGAAATCCCAGTGTGGCGGCGTTCGGCATCACGTATAAGCTATTCTGCCTGGAGCTCAACGCCGTATTCGGCTTTCTGAAAGGCTATCAGCCGCTGGCGGGATACAATTACGGAGCAAAAGACTATGACCGGGTGGCCCGGTTTACCAGAGAGGGCATCTTCATTACTACCATATTCTGCGTGGTGTGCAACGTGCTTTTGATGCTTTTCGCGCCGCAGGCAATCCACCTTTTTAACCAGGATTCCGCGGAGGTACTGGCATTTGGGACGCTGGCGCTGCGGGTGCAGGCTGTTGGCTATATGACGCTGGCGTTTCAGTTTGTGGGAGCATCCTATTTCCTTGCCACTGGAGACGCCAAAAACGGCGGGGTGCTGTCCCTGTGCCGAGGAGTGCTATTTTTGATTTTTGCTCTGCTCCTGAACGGGGTGATGGGGCGGACAGGGCTGCTGGCCGCGTTCCCGGCCACGGAACTGGTATCCAGCGGTATTACCGCCGTACAGCTGATAAAAAGCGGAAAGCAAGCGAATGCTCTTGCGGCAGCGACGATGTAAGGGAGGAACCGCAAAATGAAAGCAGCCATTGTTTATGCGTCTAAGCACCATGGCAACACAAAGAAGCTGGTGGATGCGATCGCCAGAAGATATCCGGTGACGGTCTTTGATGCGGAGACCGTTCCGGCAGCTGACCTGACGGGCTATGATTTAATTGGCTTTGCCTCCGGCATCGCTTGGGGAAAGTTTTACGAAAGCGTGGAGCGGTTTGCTCAGGCCAGTTTGCCGGAGGGAAAACAGGTGTTTTTCCTGTATACCTGCGCGGACAACAGCCGTGACTTTGCGGCGTCTCTCCGTGCCATTGCCGCGGGACGGTGCGCGGAAGGCCTGGGGACTTATGCCTGTAAGGGTTTTAATACCTATGGACCTTGGAAGCTGGTGGGCGGGATCAATAAAAAGCATCCCTCCGCAGACGAGATTCAGAGAGCCGAGGAATTCTTTGCGGCGCAGGAGGGAAAAGCTTCCGCTCTAAACAGCGGAGCTTGTGCCGATGGCTGACATCTGGCTAAAGGACATTCTTTAACCGCTATATGGATACAAAAAGCACCATCTTGGTGGGCTCTTAGCGCCTTTGATTAAGCCGGCGTTTTACATCTGCGAAAAGGAAAAAAATATTCATTAAGGCCGGAAATATGGGCTTGCATATGTTTTAAGAAATTTATCAATTTCGCATTGTGCAAGTTGAATTTCACCAACCTGGCAATGCTGCTCACCGCCTTCTTCTATGGTAAAAACATGGCTGGAAACGGAATTAGCGTTGCAAAGCTTTTTTTGAATTTTTTTCATGCGTCTAACAGGAACATACTGATCTCTTTCACCTGCGAGTAATAGAATGTTCTGCGTTATTTTTTCTAAACAATGTGACAGCTTATGCTTACTAATACTTTTAAGAAAATTATACGGAGAACTTGTGCCGGTAATATACATTCCGTGGGTCAACTTCCAACTCAGGTCAATATTGTCTGACATTTTCTTTTGCAGGATTATATTAATGATCTTTTTCTGCCGTAGGTATAGCAACAATAGGAGACATCTTCCCTCTCGCTTTTTCAGCCGATTCAGCATCATATCCAGTCCCCAGTAAAAAATGTCATAGCAGATAACATTTTGAATCCGTTTATCAAAAGCAGCCGCTCTGGGCGCCAAATATCCGCCCCAGGAAATACCCATGAGTGTAACACGATTTAAGTTCAAGAAGTCCAAAACAGCACTGGTCGGTTTCTCCCAATCGTAAGAAAAAGCAAGACCGTTTTTTCGGGCTTGGCCCTGCCCCGGCCCTTCAAAAAGAATCAATGTGTAACCCTGTGATTGATATTTACTGACCAGAGGATAAAACTCTTCCATAAAAGAATCATAACCGCCGTGGATCAGCAAAACGCCTTTTTCCTGAGGAGCTTTCAGTCTCATAACGGGCAGATAAGTTCCCTGGTATGGAACTTGAATTCGTTCAATACGCTCTCCTTGATGAGCAAAGTCGAAGCATTCCCGAAACTTCTGATAACAGCTGCTTTTTTCTGGATTCGTATCCTCAAGATAAAATTCCGCCATTCGATAATAATAGACCGCTTGACCGAACCTCTTTTCCACCTCTGCCTTTCGGGCCAGTTTGAACCAGACTTCTGTCCAGCTTTTTATGTCCTTGATTCTCGGAAGTTCCTGCCTCACCTCCGTCAGATCTATGCATGCCGGCCCATATACCGCTACCCGGTTGATCTGAAAATTAAACTGCTCATTCTCAAGAAAATGTTCGAACATATCATATACCTCCCTTACCTTGAACCCATGTTCCCGATCCTGCCTGCAAATTGGTGCAGGATGTGCAGATTGACCATTGCAACAATTATGCCGATAAAAATCCAAGCTGACATTTCTAGTACAGAGTAGTGCAGAAGATGCTCTGAAGCTGAGAGCACCCAGATACACGGAATCACTGTGACGCAAGCTGTTACAAGTCCGGGGACATAAGCGCGGTACACCACAGAACCTCCAACAATGTGCAATACGATCAAGTGGAAGCAATTTGCTGCCATCATGCCAAACCACAGTCCGCAATGGCCCGTAAGAGAACTGAATAGAGAAATTACTGTCAAAATCAGAAGTTCTTCATAGACACAGGCGGAAAACCCAGCTGTATCTCTCGCCGTGCCAAACGGAACAAATTTGATGGATACATGTTTTTTTATGTTTGGCTCGTGTTTTTTCCACGCCATGCCAAATATAATTTCCTCCATGTCATGCAGGATAAATATAAGTGGCGGAAGCCACACCAATAATTCAATATTTACACTCACATTAACTCCTCCTTTTGACACAATCATACACAGATGCAATTTCTGCAGCAATCATCAGATTTTTTGGAGTTGTGAGGAAAAGCAACGGATAGGCAACTAATTGTTGCTTATCCGTTGCTTTTGTAGTATTTTGGTTAGGGGGAGGGGTGACTTTATGAATCCAAACGATCTGCGTGTTATCAAAACGCGGCGAAATATTGAAGAATCTTTGATTCATCTACTGGGAAGAAAGAGCTTTGAGCAAATCACGGTACAGGACATTCTTGAAGAAGCATTGATTAATCGCTCAACGTTTTACAAGCATTATTCTGACAAATATGATTTGGCACAGCGTCTTTGCACAACTTCCTTTGACGAATTTAAAAGTGCCGTGGATGAACGATTTCACTATGATGGTACTGTCACAGCTCTCCAAGCTGTTGAACATCTGTATTTATTATTTGATACAAAACGGGAATTACTTCTTCGTTTATTCTCTATACAATCTGAAAACATCCATCTTTATGATGATATGTTCTCCTATCTCAAAGATCGCTTCTTTGGACAGTATGAAAGTAAATGGACTGAAAGAAGTCAGCTGGATTACTTATCAACTCTATATGCATCCCTTGTAATGACCTCTATTAAGTGGTATCTGGAAAATAAGGGGGGAAAACAGGTTCAAAGTTTTTTTGCGATATTTCAGAAATGCTTCTCCGAACTGCAAGAAGCATTTCCACTTGATGCAACTTGAAAGATTTCCACATAGAAGAAATCTCTATGGCAGATAATTTTGGCGCAAAATATGACGATTCCAACTCCATCGCTGTTTCACTTGACAAAACAAAATTACTGTAATACAATTCATACATACTCACGGTATGTATGAGAGAAGGATTCGCACTATGGCACGGAATAAATATCCGGAGGAAACCATTCGGTTAATACTGGACGTGGCACAGCGATTTTTTTTGGAAAAGGGTTATGAGGATACTTCCATTCAGGACATTATCAATGGACTGGGCGGCCTTTCCAAAGGGGCTGTCTACCACCACTTCAAATCAAAGGAAGAGATATTCAACGCGGTGGGGGATCGGTATAATGAGCAGATCGTCAGTGAATTAAAGACCATTCGGGATGATTCCACGCTTACCGGTTTTGCAAAACTGAAAAAGATGTTTCGTCTGTCTCTTTCCAGCTCGGACCGTGACATTGTTTTTTCAGTTGCGCCCAATATGCTGGAGCATCCAAAACTGCTTGCCATGCAGATGCGCGAGATTTTTTCGGATATTGTGCCGCACTATGTGCAGCCAATCATCGAGCAGGGAGTGGCCGACGGTTCCATCAAAACCAAGTATTCCAGAGAGCTTTCGGAGGTCATCATCATGCTGACAAACCTCTGGCTCAATCCACTGGTGCTTAGAACAGACGTGGAAAGCATGGAAAAACGGGTGCGTTTTTTCAATTTGATGCTCAAAAACATGGGAATTGAGTTGATGGACGAACAGATGATGGAATCCTACAAGAGATACTGCACGCTGGCAAATCAAAAATTCATATAGAAAATTGCCCATCGGGGGCAATTTTTTTAAAATATATTACATACCGACGTTCGGTATTAATTTGGAGAATATTATGAAAGCAAAACTGTTTCAAAGGGATTTTTCAATGGTTGTGATCGGGCAGATTATCTCTCTGTTCGGCAACAACATCCTGCGCTATGCGCTGCCGCTTTACCTCCTCAACAAAACCAATTCACCTGCGCTGTACGGCACAGTAATGGCGCTGTCATTCCTTCCGATGCTGCTGCTCTCGCCGGTGGGCGGGATCGTGGCCGACCGGGTGAACAAACGAAACGTGATGGTCTTCCTGGATTTCTTTACCGCAGCGCTGATACTGTTTTACGCGCTCAGCTTTGAAACCCTTCCGCTGGTACCGCTGCTCATCGCGGTTTTGATGCTGCTCTACGGCATTCAGGGCGCATATCAGCCCACGGTGCAAGCGTCGCTGCCGGTGCTGGTCTCCCCCGACAAGCTGATGGCTGGAAACGCCGTAATCAACATGGTAAATTCACTTGCCGGTGTGATAGGTCCGGTGCTGGGCGGACTGATCTTCGGATTTCATGGATTAGAGTCGATTTTGTACCTCAGCATTATCTGCTTTTTCCTCTCGGCCGTCATGGAGATCTTCATTCACATTCCCTTTGAGAAGCGTCATTTTGAGGGAAGCGTGTTCTCCCTCGCAGCTTCCGATCTGCGGGAGAGCTGGCAGTTTATCCGGTACGAACGCCCCGAGATTGGACGGGTGGGACTTCTGCTCACCGCAGTCAATCTAGTCTTTTCCGCACTGGTCATTGTGGGCTTGCCCATCGTTGTCACCGGCCATCTGGGCTTTGACCAAGCCACAGGCAACCGGCTTTACGGATATGCTGAGGGATCACTGGCGGCTGGCGGATTATTAGGCGGGCTGCTCTCAGGCGTGATTGGTCATAAGTTAAAAGTCAGCCATGGCGCAAGACTGATTTTCTGGTGTACAGCGACTCTTCTTCCAATCGGACTTGCTCTAAGGTTACCAATTGATTCAATGACCGCGTATCTGGTTATTGCCGGATTCTGCGTAATCATGATGATTCTCTCCACGCTTTTAAGCGTGGAAATGATCACCTATGTACAGAAGATCACTCCTGTTACCCTCACCGGCAAGGTAATGGCTCTGCTCATGTGTCTTGTTATGTGCGGTAATCCCATCGGTCAGGCAATCTATGGTGTGCTGTTTGAGTGCCTTTCGACCAGAGTTGATGTTACTTATTTTGGCGCATTTGCAATCTGTCTCGGATTGTGCGTGATTTCTCAGCGTGTTTTCCGTCAACTGAGCGACGAGGTAATTACATCCTGAAAAGCACAAATAGAAAATCCATTAGGCTTCGACATCATATCCTGCATTACAAAGCAGAGCTCTCTTGGGCGGAAAAATCACTTGATAGCTTGAAGGAGGCTGAAGCAAATGAAAGCAAGCGCCATTGTAAAAAATGAGGGTATCCAGAATAAACTCACCATCAAAGCTTTTGATGTATTTGCGCGCAATATGCAAGATAAGGGCTTGAACGGTGTGGATACGGGCAGGATTTGGCCCCGGACGATATGGCATTCGTCCGGGGCCTCTCATGAGGGAAAACAGAAAATAGAGGAAAGGGGGATAGGAGTCCTCACCGCCTTTTAACCAGCATCAGCCATACTGGAACCTAGAACATGCAGACTGCATATCAACGACGGGGAGGAAGACTCCAAGTTGATCAGCGATAGTTTTCCGTACCGTGCGAAAATACAGTGCTCCCAAGTACACCGTTTTTTCTTTGAACAGTCAGTTAGTTATCGCTAACCTTATATTTAAAATATCATACCGCACCATATCTGTCAACCCCTAAAAGCTAAGATTTTTTGAGAATTCCTGCTGTCCTTTTTTGTCCACTCTTTCCTAAACTCTTCCATACATTATATTCAATTCCGGCCCTATTGGTTTTAACAGTACCTGCTCCACTATTCTTCTTCGCGTCAGCCCCGGGATTGTCCGTCAATCCGGAAAGGTCTGGATGTAAAACTTACCCAAATTAATCGCAGATCAGTGTTTCACACAATTTAATCTGTACTCGTTTATGATGATACTTGTGTGTTTATCAACCTGAAAGCGAGCAACTCTACACTAGGCAAAATTTGAGCCACCTGCTTATGAATGCTGTGTCTTTAGGGTCTGCTTGAGGCGGTAAGAATCGCCGTTCATGTCCAGAACATAGGATTTGAACTTAAGACGGTCTATCATGGCTGAACTTCGCAATTTTATGGACTGTTATTATACCCAAGCTATTGACAGGGGAAAAATGGCGCAGTAAAATAAAAATACAGTGAGGTTCGCTGGGTGTATTTGCCCGGCATTTTAATTGCGTCACGGTTAGTATTGACTAACTTCGATGCATTGAACGAGCCAACCAAGCGCACTGTTTTTAGTTGCAGGTTAGTCTTTGCTAACTTTAGAAAGGAGAGCAAGCATATTTCGGTGCTATTATTATGATATTAGGAGGAACGAAATGAACATCAAGCATCAAAAGCTGTTATCATGGCTTCTGTCTGCAGCCATGGCACTCTCCCTGTTCCCGTCTGCGGCGCTGGCGGCAGAGGTAGATGGGGAAAATCAGGATAATAATGTGGTCGTACAAGAAACCGATGACCAGCAGACTGGCATCAACACGCCGAGCAATATCGCGGTGCAGACGGCGTCCAATTTTGCAGGCGGCAGCGGCACGGAGGATGCCCCTTATCTTATCGCCAACGCCACGCAGATGGATTCCGTGCGCAATGATCTAACCGCACATTACAGGTTGACGTCGGATATTGATCTGACCGGAATCAGTTGGGAGCCCATCGGCGCTTATGTGATGGAAAACGGCGAGGACGCCAACAAGGCCGCCGCCTTTACCGGTGCCTTTGACGGCGGCGGCCATACGATTTCCAACATCACCGTCGATACCAGCAATTCTGACAACGATAACACCATGAAAAACTATGCAAAGTATGGCACCTTCGGCACTGGAGGCGTGTTTAACTGCGTCTCTGGCAGCGGCGCGGAGATTAAAGATCTGACCGTCAGCGGCGTGGATATCAAGGGTTACGCGCTGGTTGGCGGCGTGGTGGGCTATGCCGACGACAGCGCGACCATTACCAATGTCAAGAGCGTTGGCACAGCTGAGAACAACAACAAGGTTGAAAGCACAGCTATGATGGCAGGTGGTGTCATCGGTGGCTGCATGGGCATCACGCTGGACGGCTGCGAAGCCTTTTATGTCACCAGCGTTGCGGGCCAGTGCGGCAATTCCGGCGCATTGGGTGGTGGTCTATCTCACTCCACGGTGAAAGACTGTACCGTAAACAACTGCACCGTGAACGCCACCAAAGGCGGTGCCTGGATCGGCGGACTGTCCGGCTGCATGAACTACGGTGACGCGTTGGCCAGTGACCATGAATTTAAAAGCTGCACCGTTTCCAACACCACCATTAACGTGGGCGTTACTGCCAGCTATATCGGCGGTCTGACCGGCGCGGGCGGCAACACACTGACTACGGCTGCACAGACCCGCGCGGTGATTGACACCTGTAAGGTTGAAAATGTAGATATTGTGATCAGCGACGGCGCAACCGTCTCCAACGTAGGTGGTCTCATCGGCGGCGGTCTGCGGGACGGTGACGTGGCTCCCAATAGTTTTGCTGTCAAAAACTGCACGGTGGACGCCGAAAGCAGCATCACCGGTGCAACGAATTGCGCAGCAAACGGCATTGGTACCCTGATCGGCGAGGCCTATTATTGCCAGATCGTCAAAGGCGGCGAAAACATTGCTATTAGCGATGCTGCTACCGACTTGAGCGGCACCGGCACCAGCTCGGCGCTTGCCGGGCTGTCCAACGGTACCACCATCGGCAAGGTGCTTGCTGCAAGCGGCGAGCTATTTGACAGCGGCAGCGGTACGGCAGAAAACCCCTATGTGATTACCACCGCCGCCCAGTTGAGCAATGTGCACAACTACCTCTCCGCCAGCTTCAAGCTGGGCAAGGACATCGACCTGAGCAATTATGAGGGCTGGGAACCCATCGGCGTGCTGCGCTACGATACAGACGTGAACATGACTACCGGCAAGATGGATACCACAAAAGCCTTTTCAGGCGTTTTTGATGGTAATGGAAAGACAATCTCAAATGTAACTGTGGATGCCAGCACTGATGCGGCACTGATGTCTCCTGGTGGCATTTTCTCCTGCGTCACCGGCACGGTGAAAGGTCTGACGGTGAAAAACGTCACTGTTACTGCCAATAAAGATGCCGCCATGACCACCGGTGGTGTAGTGGGTTACGCCATGGGAGGCAGCACTCTATCCAATGTAGATTTGACGACGGACGAAGGAAAACGCAATACCGTCACCGGTCGGAACTGCATTGGCGGTGTGGCCGGCGGCTTCGAGGGAACAGCGTCCAGCTGCAACGTCTCCAAAACCGATATAGTGGTGCTGGGCAGTAACGACTTCTCCAAGACTCCGGGCCGCATCATCCAGTGCGACATTGCGGAGTGCGGAGGCCCTGTGATCGGGGGCGGCTTCGGCGGTTCCTCCGTCACCGGCTGCTCCGCCACGGACTGCACCGCAACGGCCGAGGGCGACGAGCCGATCGGTCTGGGCGGACTGGCGGGCTGCCTGCAATGCATTCCTGCAATCTCCAATAATACCGTCAGCAATGTCACCATCACCACAATGAAGGGCGGCCACGCCATCGGCGGTCTGGTGGGCTACGCCGGTACCGGCGACGACGGCAAGGGTACGGTATCCGCTCCCGCCAAGATTACCGGCAACAGCGTCAATATTACCATCAACGCCCCCGGTGCCACCCATGTGGGAGGACTGATCGGTACGGGCCTTTATTACATGGGCATGGAGGACCGATTCACCACCAGCGGCAACACGGTCACCGGTGCAATTACCGCGGGGACAGATGAAGGAACCATCTATGGTCTCTCCTCCCCCGGTGCAATCGCGGGCCGTGCGGTGGGCTGCACCATCGGCGAGACCGGTTTCACCGGCCTGATCATCAACGGCACGGGGACAGCCAGTCCTGTAGGGACCACCGGTTGCCTGTATGAGAGCGGTGACCAGTATCAAGATTACAGCAGCGTCCAGCTCCACACCATGAATGGGACTTATCAACCGCTGTTCCACGGTGCAACCTTTGAGACGAAGTGCAACAGCTATTGGCATGATGCCGCAGCGGCTGTTGTTGGCGCAAGCAGCGCGGACGCTGCTGTTGCGATGCTAAAGCAGTCCGTTGGCGCGGAAACACAAGCGGCCGCGATTGCATCGCAAGCGGACAGCGATCAGACTAACAACCAGTTCTTCTGCGGCTTTACCGGTGATTTCACCAAGTTTGAAATCAATAACGACACCATCACCTGCTACAAGGGCGAGACCCCCTATGCCGCCACCTACAAGTATGCGGGTGTGGACGGCCTTTACATGGGCAGCACGGAAGTCATGTCGGGCTTTACGCTGGTGGAAAAGGTCAGCGGATCTGACGAGGCTCCCAAGTATTTCTATATGGCACCCGACACGATGGACCACACCTATCACATTGAGTTCCGCTACGGCAATAATTTGGACGACCTCAAGCAATACGCCACCGGTAATTGCGCCTATTGGTTGGCAGCAGGTATCGATATCAGCGCCATGAATGAATCCAGCGCCACCAGCAAGGGTACCAATGACGCCACCTTGAAGCAGGTCATCGCCCTTTTCTGCGAGGAAAATCTGGCCTCCAATGAGGACGGTACCGCCAAGGCCCGGACAAATGAGTCTCTGGCTCAGCTCAGTGATCTGGTTGGGATCTGGGACGCTGACGCAGCCACCATTGCGATTCTGGAGAAAGGAATGGGAATCAGCAACGTCAGAATGTACTGCCAGTTGAACGCTGACGGCACCGGAGCCACTTATGTGGACATGGGAACCGGTTCCTATGTGAAGTCCAGCAGCTATACCTTCTATGCCTATGACAACGACAGCACCGCCCAGTCTGGCGTATACCTTGTCAACAATAGCGGCAGCGTTGCATCTTCTCCTTATGATATTGTCAACGGCAAGATCTCTTTCTATACGGCCGACGGGACAGCCACCTATGTGAAGCGTACCAGCAACTCCGGCGGCACCAGTGGTTCCGGCGGCACCAGTGGTTCCGGCGGCACCGGCAGCTCCGGCGGCGATTCCTCTAACTCCGACAGTACCACAGTCACCGTCAGCGGTGGAAGTGTGACTGCGGCGCAGGTAGAGAACGCGGTCAAGAGCGCCAAGGCAGGCATGTCTATTTCCATCAGCGCGGCAAATAACGCCACGGTCTCTCTGCCGGTATCCGGTCTGAAAGCTGCTGTTTCCAACGGTAACAGCCTAAACGTCACCGAGAAAAACGGCAGCGTCACCCTTTCTGCCGCCGCTCTGGCCGGTGTGGTGGGCGGAGCCTCCTCCGGCGCCACCGTCAGCGTTGGGATTACCAGTACCACAGCTTCCACGGCGGGCCTGCCCGACGGAACGCCGGTCTTTGACGTGGCACTGGCGGTTAATGGATCGGCTATCCACAGCTTCGGCGGCGAACTGACTATTACCTTGACGGTCTCTAATCTCTCGAACATCGAAAATCCTTATGTACTGCACATCCTGACCGACGGCACAAAGCAGTACCTGAAACCCACGGTCAGTGGCAGCAAGCTCACCGTCAACGGTGTGAAGAACCTCTCCTACTTCGCCGTCATTCCCGGCAGCGAGGTGCCTGCCTCTCTGGGATTTACAGACGTGGCCACGGGCGCGTATTACTATGACGCAGTGGCTTGGGCGGTAAAAAAGGGCGTTACCGGCGGCATTGCTGCCACCACCTTCGCCCCCAACGCCACCTGTACACGGGCGCAGATCGTCACCTTCCTGTGGCGGGCCAACGGCAGCCCTGAGCCGACTGTCACAGCAAATCCCTTCACCGATGTTAGTGCCGACGCCTACTACTACAAAGCAGTTTTGTGGGCGGTGGAAAAGGGCATCACTGGCGGCACTGGCGGCACTTACGCCACCACCTTCTCCCCCTACGCCGCCTGCACCCGGGCACAGATTGTCACCTTCCTCTACCGCATGAGCGGCAGTCCCTCGGAGGAGGCCTCCAGTGCCTTTAGCGATATGGCCACAAATGCCTATTACGCAAGCGCTGTCAACTGGGCTGTGGTGAAAGGGATTACAAGCGGAACTTCTGCTACGACCTTTGCACCCGGCGCCATTTGCACCCGGGCACAGAGCGTCACGTTCCTCTATCGTAGTCTAAACAAATAAGCGGGACTTAAAGAAGCGGTCAGGCAATTTGCCTGACCGCTTCCTTGTCTCTGCGGAGCCCAACTTGAGATACAGCTAAAGAAGATGAAGAAGATCAAATACCGACGCCCGGCGAATACAAATTGGCTGCCGGGAACCATACTTTTGATATTCCCTCACACGCGGCATCTGGAGCAATTCCACGGTGCTGCGGATTCTGGTCCAAACTGGTGAGCTTGGAGGGACGCAACGCTATTTATTCAGGCATGGAAACAGACCCGCCAAACTCACGTTTTTTGTTGGGCGGGTGACTTTATCGTCAAAGAGAAACTATACTTCATCTAAAAATGAAAAAGCAGTAATGTTTTCTTCTTTATATCGAAATTGATAGGCATGAGAATAGACGCCAAAATATTTCTGGATATTATCGTCTGTCATTACCTGAGGGGTTCGGCCCTCTATATAGTTCTGCTCACCCAATAAAAAACACTTATCCGCAATTCTCAACGCATAGTTTGGATAATGCGTATTGATAATGCAGGCAATGTTATTATCTGATACTACATTCTTGATCAATTTGATCAGCCTGATCTGATTGCGAAAATCCAGATGCGCTTCCGGCTCATCCAAGACAAGAAGCTTAGGGGAATTGATTAAAGCTCTCGCAATAAAAACAAGCTGCAATTGTCCTCCGCTTAATTCATTACAAGGATGATCCTTCAGGTCATAGATGCCTACTTTATCAAGAATTTGGTCTGCAAGCACATAGTCATTTTTCCCGGGAGCCGCCAGATAAGATTGATGTCCGACCTTGCCGAACACGACCATATCTCTTACAGAGTAGGAAAAAGAAACCTTGTGAGCCTGCGGTACATACCCTACATTTTTCATAGGCTTGTTTACTTGACTTTTTGCCCCGTCTACAATGGAATATCCTTGATTCCACTTTAAAATTCCGACAATGCACTTGATCAGCGTGGTCTTTCCAATCCCGTTTCTGCCCATCACCGCCATAATCTGTCCGCAATCCAAATGAAAGGCAATATTTTGCAAAACAGGCCGCCCTCGCGTATATTCAAAACAGCCGTTATATACTTCTAGAATCATATTTGTTCCTCACTTCGTCTTCACTAATTATCCAACCTTTTTTCGCTTGTGATAAATGGCCGCGAAGAAAGGCGCGCCAATCAAGGCAGTGAGAATTCCAATGGGAATTTCGGCCGATGTCAGATTCCGCGCAACGGTATCGACCAGTATCATAAAAATCGCTCCTACAAGACAAGAGGTCGGGAGCAGATAGCCGTGATTCACTCCTACAATTTTTCTGCAAATATGCGGAATCACAAGGCCTACCCAACCAATTACGCCGGAAACCGTCACACACCCGGCAGTTGTCAGGGTCGTGAACAAAATTACCATCCATCTGGTACGGTTTGGATAAATGCCGAGTGTGCTGCAGTCTTCGTCCCCAAGGGAAAGAAGATTGATTTTCCAACGCAGCAAAAGCAGCCCGATTATTCCAAAGGCAATGGGGACAAAGGAAATCCCAATATCGTGATAGCTTGCGTTCGCAAAGCTCCCCATTTGCCAGAATGTGATGGCAGGGAGTGTTTCAGAGGAATCCGCGACATATTTGATCAAAGAAACCAACGCCGTGAAAATGGAGGAAACTATGATTCCTCCCAATATAACGGATAACGTCTCTGAACGGCCGCTGACACCAGCAAAAAAGAACACCAACAAAACGCTTGCCAGTCCGAATACAAGAGAAAGTACGGGCGTAAGCAGGCCGGTACCGTTCCCTATTAAAATACCCAGCGCCGCACCAAACCCTGCCCCCGAGCAAACTCCCAGCAAATCAGGGCTGACCAATGGATTTTGAAAGGTTCCCTGCAAGGCGGATCCGGATATGGATAATCCGGCCCCCACCATGCCCGCCAATAAAATTCGTGGAATGCGGACTTGAAATACGACGTGTGCGGGAGTTTTCAGGGAATCGGCCAGTGTACTGCTCGCTTTTTCCGTAATGATCTTATAAAAGTCGGCAAGGCTGATCGTATATTGTCCGATAAGCATAGCGCATACGGCGGTAGCAATTAAGAAGAAAAGAAGAAAAAATGTCACATTGCGATAGTGCTTGCTGTTCTCTTTGTTCATTTATTCGTAACTTGCCTCCAACCCAAAATCGAGCTGATATCGGAATCAGAAAGAGTGATCTTGTAATTACGCTGATAATAGCCCGAGAGCAAGCTATCCATGTTATTTTCATCCAGCAAATCGGGATAGGCCTTGGATACCAGCCATAAAGGCATTAGCGGAGAATCCGCGCAAGGCGTTATCCAGGAGTATGTGGTTCTCGGAATGTCATAGACCGCCTTGTTTTTCCAGGCGTCCAGCAGCGACCAGTCCTGACCATCAATGGAATTATCCAAAATCGACTGCGCCGGAGCATCGTGGAATACAAGAATCATATCGGGATTCCACTTATAAATCTGCTCCATGCTTACCCCGGAGGTGCCTTCAAGATCGGCGGCAACATTTGTGATATCCGCTTTGTCAAAAAAGCTCTGTGCATAGGAATCAAACGAATCGCTGCCACTAACAACAATTTTTCCGGCTGTATTTGAGAAAACACAAAGTGCGGTTTTGGTTTCTTTTTTGCTTTTCAAAATATCGGATAGCTTCTTGTCGGTCGTATTCCATTCATCCTGCAAACTGCTCGTAGAATTCTGTCCTAAAATTTCGCGAATCTGCTTATCCCATGCAATGGATACGGCTTCCGGATCATTTAACTGCTTTGAAAAGAAATCAACGCATGGAACGTCTACATTTGCAAGCCCCTTTTTCTGAACATTTCCATAATAGAAAACGATATCAGGGTCAAGCGCCATCAGGGATTCTTTATTGACCGCGAAGCTGGAATCGATAAAGGACGTATCGACGGATTTCCAGTCCGGGAATACTTTCCCCACGATATCCGTATTGGATGTTGTAAAAGAACGGGAGTTGATTCCAACAATCATACTGGTATCTGCGATATCCTTAATGACAAACGACATAACCGGAGGGCTTATAATGACGATATGTTTAATTTCCGACACGGCGGGTATCTCAACCTCGTTGCCGCCAAGGTCAGTGATGGTTCTGGGCTCGGCTGATTCCGATGTGGCGCTGCTTGACTCACTGGAAGCCTGATCGGATGACTTCGTCGCGGCGGAAGCGTCCACATTTTCAGACGCTTGACCGCAGGCCGCTAACGGCAGGCACAGGATACCCGCCAGAACGAAGGCAATCATTTTATGTTTCATCTTGTAACGTCTCCTTCATAAGTAATTTCAGATTTATGTAGACAATAAATTCTTTGTGCTCATTCATGCAAAATGGTTTGGGCTTTGAAAAGCTTTTTGTAATACCCCTCCCTTTTTAATAACTCCTTGTGACTGCCGCGCTCTACAATTTCCCCCTTTCGGAAAACCAGTATCTGGTCTGCCGAGCGGATGGTATTCAAGTGATGAGCAATCACCAAAACGGTTCTGTTCTTGATCAGGTCCGTGATTGCCTCCTGAATCAGCACCTCATTGCCCGGATCAATACTGCTTGTAAATTCATCCAGCACTAATATAGGGGCATCCTTCAAAAAGGCCCTTGCAATGGAAATCCTTTGCCGCTGACCTCCGGATAAAGTTGCGCCGTTTTCTCCGATCACCGTTTTGTAGCCTTGCGGTAAAGTCATAATAAAATCATGGATTCTTGCCTTTTGAGCTGCTCTGATGATTTCCTCATCAGTGGCATCCGCATTTCCCAGCCGGATATTGCCTTCAATGGTATCAGCGAAAAGCTGAACGTTTTGCATAACGATGCTGACGGAATCGAGCAAATCATCATAGCTCATACTCCGAATATCAGTACCGCCAATCTGAATACTGCCGTTTTCAATATCCCAAAAGCGAAGAAGGAGATTTGTAACGGTTGTTTTTCCGGAACCAGATTCTCCCACCAAAGCCGTTAAGGTATTGGCGGGTGCTTTAAAACTGACGTTTCGCATGGCAAATTCATCTTTTTCATATGAAAATCCGACATTCCGAAACTCGATATCTGAACCTGAAGGCTGCAGGGGCTTATCAGGCTCTTCTATAATTGGAGCATCGAGTATTTTCTTGATTCGGCAATAACTGTCCGTAACGGATAAATAATTCATCCAATAGGTTTCCATTGCGTTAAATGGCTTATATACTTCCTTGCTGACGATAATGTAGAGGAAATATGTCATAAGTGCCAGCTTTCCGCTGAACACGAAAACAGCTCCGGTAATTGCCATGACGCCGTATGATAAATCAACAAAGAAGCCATAGCGGGAAAGCTGCCTTGCCTTGTATCTGGAAAGCTCCTTACTGCTTTCACCAAAATTAACGGTTGCTTTTTCCAGCTTCTCATCAATTTTTTTGCTTATTGAAAAAGCTTTCAACAATGGGATTCCCTTTACATATTCCACAAACAGACTGATCATATCGGCAAGACGATTTCCGTTTTCCGCTTCCAGTTTGGTTCCACGTTTGTTGCCAAGAATTAGAATCAGCAGGGCAGCGGGCAGGATTAAAATCATCAGCAGACCCATTTTTACATTCACAATCAGCAAGGCGGTTATAATAACAGCGGATACAATAAAATCGCTGAGCATCCGCGGACAAAGGTGCCCTACGACCATAACCATATTATCAACATCCCTGTGGATGACTGTGCTGATTTCTCCAAGCCTTTCGTTCGTGTAAAAACCAAGTGAAAAAGATTTTAAACGGTTAATAATTTTTTCTCTGAGTTCATAATTCAAGTCAAATCCCGCAAAGTGTTTGCGTAAATCGCCAATGGTACTGGATATTCCCCTAAGCAGTAAGAGAAGGACAAGTGCCCGCCAATAAACATAAAGGGAAATATCCTGTTCGGTCATAATAAGATCCAGCATCTTTAATACCAAAAGCATCATGGCAATCCCGGAAAGGGCATAAATTGAAAACCATAGAACACTGGAAGCTAAAGCTCTTTTCCCTTTTGAGGTCAGAAGTGCTAAAATACCCCGAATCATCTTTCACCCCTCCTTGATACTCCAAAGTTCTGTCTGATTTTGATTCTGAACGGCCTTTTGATATAATTCACATCGTTCTGTCAGCTCTTGATGCGTTCCACGATCCACGACACGTCCGGAATCCATGACAATAATTTGATCCGCGTTACGGATGGTGTTGAGATGATGGGTAATCGAGATCACCGTTTTCCCTTTGCTGAAATTCTCTAGTGCCGCCTGAATAGACGCTTCGTTTTCGGCATCAACCGCTGCGGTTGCTTCGTCGAGGATGAGAATAGGGGCGTCTTTTAATATCATTCTGGCGATTGCAATTCGCTGTTTCTCCCCGCCGGAAAATTTAACTCCCGATTCTCCGGCCTTTGTCTCATAGCCTTGCGGCAAGGCGGAAATAAACGAATGAATATTTGCCTTCTTTGATGCGGCAACAATTTCATCCATTGTTGCGTCCGGTTTCCCAAGCCGGATATTTTCTTCCATGCTCATATTAAAAAGAAATGTATCCTGCTGAACAATGGCAATGAATGCGTTCAATTGCTTTTCCGACATACTTTTAATATCAACGCCATTGATCTGAATACTTCCTGTTTGTGGAATCCAAAAACCCATAATCAAACTGACAAGTGTACTTTTGCCACAGCCGGATGCCCCGACAATCGCGTTGTGGGTTCCCTTTTTGAAGGTCAGATTTATTTTTTCAAGAGACAGGCCTTTCCCAGGATAGGAAAAATCGACACCTCGAATCTGGATATCGCCATTCCGCACAGGGATGGACGCTTCTTTTTTTTCAGGAACGGATACATCCAGGACCGATCCAACCTCATGCATTGCCTGATGAAAAACGATATTATAGTGCTGCAGGGTAGCGGCTTTTGCGATGGAAGCAGTGAACGCCCCACCCAGAATCATGGAAAGGACGAAAACCGGCACGGAAATTTGCCCTTTTAAGAGAAAGCTGCTCCCCAGAATCATTACCAGAACCACGCCGCCCTCCATAAAAATGTCAATGAAACCCATGGACACCGAGACACCGGCTGCGGCTTTTCTTGCGGCCCTTACATAATCCTTGGCAAACTGTATCGTTTTTTGGGTCTTTGTTTCTTCTCTGCCAAACGCTTTTATTACCGCAATATTTTGAATATATTCCACCATGTTTTCCTGCATGGCCTTTGTGCTATCCACAAACATTCTTTGATTTTTATCCCAAATCGAAGCGGATACTTTTTTTATTAGCAGCATCAGCGGCAGGCTTGAAACCATCAGCAGTGCCAGACGCCAATCGAGAAACAGCATGGCTACAAAAATAATGGCGGGAAACAGGGTCGCCGACATAATTTCCGGCAATCCATGCGCAAGATAAAATTCTACCTGCTCCACATCATGCTCTACAATATTTGTTAGATCGCCGGTCTTTCGCTCCTGAAAAAAGCCAAGCGGTAATTTCTTCAGATGCCGGATCAAATGCAGCCGCAAATCTGTAAGCATGCCGTATGCGGCCTTATGCGCTTCCCAAGTTGCATAATAAGAGCAAATTGCTTTTATCAGGAACGATAACAGCATAAAACAGCTGTCCGTGATCACGATACCGACGGTTAGTCTTCCTGCAATAAAAGAAGCTGCCATGTGTATTGTTAAAAAGCGCGGAACCAAATCGAAGATCGCACCAACTGCAATCAACATATTGGATACACGGTTTTTCTTTTTTATATTTTTTACTAATATGCTTTGATTCAAGTTAGCCCCTCCTGCTGCATGTAAAAATAAAGACACAGAGCCGATCGCACCTTTTACAGTGTTATCGGCTCTGCGTCTTAGCGTCTGGCTCTGTTACAATTATAATATTTTGATCTTTTACGTCTATCAAAGTTATTTGTTTGCATTTTGGACAAAACAAAGGGAAATGAATGAGTATCGTATCATCTCTGATTTGGATACGAGTTTTGTTCCCACACACAGGGCAGCGTATCCAGTCTGTTCTCCTCATACTATGACCTCTTTCAGGCGTGGTTATGAATTAACTGAATTGCCTGATCCAGAAAGCCTTTTATCGCGGTCAAATGGTCTCCGGGCATATTTGAGAGGTAGTCGAACAGCGCTTTGTCATTTTCCTCGTGATATTTCTGATGAAAGCGATAAGCGGTCCATCCTTTTTCCGTCAAATACAGCCGGTAACGTTTTTTGTCTTCTTGATCATCTTCCTTTGCAATCAGTTCCCGTTCACTGAGCTTTTGCAGTGTTTTATGGACAACAGGCCGGGTAATTCCAAATTTCCGCGCAAGTTCCGCGCTGTAAATGCCGGGAAAATCGCCGATCATTTTTATCATGTGAATCTCGCCCCGGTAAAAAGTCAAATCCTCACTGCCGAAATCAAGGATATTCGTTCTGCTGTTGGCGATTTGCTCCGTCAGTTCAATAAAAGAACGAACAACATCTCCTGAACACACGGAGAGATCGGTAATCCCTTTCCGGTAAAGCTGCCCTTCAAAAATCGTGTCCTCAAGAACGTCTGCGGTTTTCAGCCCAGCCTTTTTGACGGCTCTTTCCATTTCTATGTCACTGGGAGGAAGCGGGACTCCGTTGAGAAAGCCGGACAGCCAGCTCAGCATATTGGGCGGAGCGTCAAATTTGTGATCCGCATATTGCCCGATCACAAGCAGATAGCCGCCATCGCACAAGGCCGAGGACAGCTTTTGCATAAAGCATGCGATATCACCCTCTACAAAATTTAGGATACCGGAAGCGATAATCAGATCGTAGCTTTCTCCTAAAGCATCCGTATTAAAATTACCGGAGAGGACATTGATGTGTTTTTCTTCATGGTGCTGCCGGACTATCTGGTTTGTTACGGAAGCCACTCCAGGTGTTTCGAAGATGGTTGCTTTGCTGCCGGGAAAATGTTTAATAAATTCAATCGCTAAAATTCCCGTCCCTCCCCCCAAATCTAAAATATGGAGAGGGCGTTTCGGGTTCGGAAACAGTTTTTGCATTTCTTCCAGAAAGGATTGCACTCGCCCCGTATACATTTCCGGAATGGATGCTTTTGCTAAATCTTCAAAGTCATAATTGTTTGAACGTGACTTAGGACTTGTTTTCAGTTTTGATTCCAATTCACTTAAGGAAGTCATTTTTTCCCGGAACAGCAACGCCTCTCCGAGGAAAACCTCACTGTTTCTGGATAGAAAATCCTTTGTTTCCGAAGTGTTTGCATAAAAATTGCCGATCTTACTGACAAATCCGCAGGAAACTAACGTTAGCAGCAATAATTCGATCTGCTTTTTATCACAATTTAGAGATTCGGCAATTGCTTCAGCGGTTGTCGGCGTGTCCAGATGGGAAAATACATTTAAATGAATCGCCCCGAAAAGCAGCTGTGCCTCCTGATAATTATGAATCACCTGATAATAGCGGCTTGGGTCGTTTGCCATTTGATACATAAGGCGAGTCACTTCCTTATCCTATAATGTGTGTTAATTATCATTTGGTTAGTTTAATCTAACCGATTGTTAGTATAGCATACTTTATTGTTGATTGTCAAGATAATAAATAGGCCAATGGGGAGCTAGCAAGAAACAACGACATATAGACCTACTCATATCGGAGTGCTGGTCTTGTCCTCTGCTTTAATGATCGTGGAATTTTCTATAATGAGCAGACTCAATGACCCTGTTTGTGCAATAAGGTAGGGCATCACAATTAAATATTCCATAGCATTATAGTCCTTCGAGCTTATGTCTTGGAGGTCTGTTTCTTTATTTTGAAATACAACTTGACAAATAATCAGCAAGGCGTTAATATAACGTCGTTATTGAATAACAACGTTATATTATGGGGGCTTGCTATGAAGCTTGTCAATGAAAAGCTTGCCGCAGACCTGCTGGAAGCCGGAAAAAAGGAGTTTCTCTCTATGGGCTTTCAAGGCGCGTCCCTGCGCAGTATCGCCGCTTCGCTCGGCGTAACGACCGGAGCCATTTACCGCTACTACTCGGACAAAGAAGCTTTGTTTGACGCACTGGTCGAGGAGCCCGCCAAAACTTTAGTGGAGCAATATCGTGAGATTCAGAAGTCCTTCGCTGATATGCCGCTGGAACGCCAATTAGGTGAGTTACCCGAGGTGTCGAATGAGAAACAACTGTGGATGCTTCGGCATATTTACGATCATTTTGATGCCTTTAAGCTTATCATCTGCTGCTCTGCGGGAACAAAATACGAACACTACATTGATACTTTAATTGAAATTGAAGCAAATTCAGGAAGGGCTCTTATTGACCGGATGACAGCGGAAGGGCTAAAAATTCGTTGCGTTGACGACGAATTGATTCATATCGTTTCAAGCGCACTCTTTTTTGGAATGTTTGAGACTGTAAAACACGACATGCCATTTGAAAAGGCTGTTATTTACACAAACAGTCTGCGAGAATTCTATTCAGCCGGTTGGTTCAAGATTTTAGGGCTCTCAAATGCCTGAGGCCCTTTATCTTTTACTATGCAGTTAGATTAAACTAACCTAAGGAGATGTATTACATGAAAGAAAAAACCGGCTCAGACCCCGCGGCGAAACTCTGGGGCTGGGCAAGGCCTTACCACGGAAGCTTCATCGGCTCCGTAGTATTGGCGATTTGTGGGGTGGCCTGCGGGATGATTCCATACTTTTCCGTGGCGGCCATCATCCGCCTGCTGCTGTCTGGCAGCGTGAGTATGTCTGCATATCTTATGTGGTGCGGCATAGCCTTGGCGGGCTATCTGGGGAAGGTGCTCTTTGGCAGCTTATCCACCCTGATTTCGCATACGGCTACCTATCATACCCTGCGGGATCTGCGCAAAGCGCTGACTTCCAAGCTTGCGAGAGTACCGATGGGCACAGTGCTGAACACTCCGTCCGGACAGTACAAGACCACGATTGTGGATCGAGTCGAGGGCATGGAACCGACGCTTGCCCATCTGATTCCGGAAATGACATCCAATGCTCTGGTGCCGATTGCGATTTTGATTTACCTGCTCATTCTTGACTGGCGTATGGCCCTGGTCTCCCTCATAACGCTTTTTATCGGGTTTATATTTGTCGCCCAGAGCGGTAAAACCTACACCAAGCGCTGGGCTGGAGCTGTAGAGGCAGGGCGTCAAATGAACAACGCGATTGTGGAGTATATCGGCGGTATTCAGGTGGTCAAAGCATTCAGCCAATCCGCAGGCTCCTATAAAAAGTATGCTGACGCGGTCAAAGCAAACGGTCAGTACTATGTGGATTGGATGGGCGACAGTCTGAAATACATGTGCCTGTGGACGTCCGTCATCCCGGCTGTCCTTGTAGCCGTGCTTCCGGCAGGTTTTGCCTTCTGGGCGGGCGGCAGCCTTTCCGCACCGGATTTTCTCATAATTATTGTGCTTTCCCTGGGGCTTACCGGGCCTATTATGGCAGCCATGACCTTTGTGGACGACCTGGCGGTCATTGGTACGAATGTAGGGGAAATCAGCGACATTCTGGAAACAGCTGAACTGGAACGGCCTCAGGAGCCTGTCAAGCTGGATAATCTGGATATTGCCCTTAAGAACGTATCATTTACCTATGGGAAAGACAGCGGTGAGGTTCTTCGCGGTATTGACCTGAATATCCGTCCCGGTACGGTAACGGCCCTGGTCGGGCCGTCCGGTTCCGGCAAATCTACCATCGCCAAGCTGATTGCAGGTTTTTGGGATGTAACGGACGGGCAGATTACGGTTGATGGGTACGACGTGCGCAGAATTCCTCTGACGCAGTGGACGGCTCAAATCGCCTATGTCTCTCAGGACAACTATCTCTTTGACCGCTCAATACGAGAAAATATCCGAATGGGGCGGAAAAACGCCACGGATGCCGAGGTGGAAGATGCAGCAAAAGCAGCCGGCTGCGAGGAGTTTATCCGTCGGCTTGAAAACGGCTATGATACCGCGGCGGGGAGCGGCGGCGGCAGCCTGTCCGGTGGGGAGCGGCAGCGTGTGGCGATTGCCCGTGCTATGCTCAAGAATGCTCCAATCGTAATATTAGATGAGGCTACTGCTTCCATTGACCCCGAGAATGAAGCCGCCATTCAAAAGGCCCTTTCCGCACTGACAAAGGGGAAAACATTGATTGTAATAGCCCATCATCTTTCCACCATTACGGATGCGGACAGCATTGTAGTGGTAAAAGACGGGCAAATTGCAGCACAGGGCAAGCAGGACGAACTGCTTTACACCTGCCCCCTGTACGCCAGTATGTGGGCAGCTTATCAGGGCACCCGGGATCAGGCTTGAAAGGAGAAAAAATGTTCAGAGTTTTAAAAAAAATCTCAACCTTTGCAGGCGAGCGCCGGAGGCTTATGCAAAAGTCTATTGTGATTTCCTTTATTGGCGCGATATTTTCCGCACTGCAGTTCTATGCCCTTTCAGTCGTTCTGGCGGCAGTACTGGCGGAAAACCATAGCGCAAAAACTGCGTGGATTGCGTTGGGCATCATGCTGGTTTCGATTGCCGGTCGGGCCGTATCCTCGTATTTTTCAAATATGCAGCAAACCGAAATCGGCTACTATATGGTAGCGGAAAAGCGCATACATATCGGTGACCGGCTTCGGTATATTCCCATGGGATTTTTCAATCGGAACAGTTTGGGTGATATTACGGCCGTTGTTACCACGACGCTGGGAGATGTGGAGAACTCAGCCTCCCGGTGTATGGTGTCTGTCCTTGGCGGGCTTCTGACCTCCGTCGCTCTTGGTTTGGGAGTATGTGCCATCGACTGGCGAATAGGGCTGATCGTATTGACTGGAATTGCTCTTTATATATTGGTAACTGAGGCAGCCCAGCGCGTATCTTCAAAAAGCTGGCCTAAACGCCAAAGGGCGCAGGAGGGCTTGGTTGCCGCTGTTATGGAATATCTGCAGGGTATGAGCGTTGTAAAAGCTTTCAACTTGGAAAGCGATGGGGATCAGGCTATTCGAAAAGCGATTGATGAGAGCTGCGAGCGCAACCTTGGCGTTACCCGCAGGTATGTGCCAGGTGATATTTTGAAAGCCGTGGTGATCCGCTTGGCTGGCATTGCAATTCTGACAGCTTCTGTCATTTTGTACTTGCATAGCGAACTGTCTCCGGCGCATTGCCTGATGGTGCTGATTGCATCCTTTATGGTGTATAGTGAATTGGAGTCGGCAGGCAATATGGCGTCCCTCCTGCAAATGATGGAAGCTTCCATGGACAAAGCAAACTCAATCGACGATATGCCCATGATGGACACCGATGGAGAAGATATCGTGCCTACTACATCTGATATCACATTAGATCATGTTGATTTTTCCTATGGTGACCGGAAAGTACTTGACAGGATTAACCTTACCATTCCCGCAAAAACCACCACCGCTGTTGTAGGCCCCTCCGGAGGCGGCAAAACCACTCTGTGCAATCTCATCGCCCGCTTCTGGGATGTGGACAGCGGCTCCATTACGGTTGGTGGGCATGATGTCCGAAAATACAAACTGGACAGCCTCATGAAAAACGTCGCAATGGTGTTTCAGAACGTTTACCTGTTCAATGATACCGTTGAAAACAATATTAAATTCGGCAAGCCGGATGCGACTCATGAACAGGTAGTTGCCGCCGCCAAAGCGGCGTGCTGCGATGAATTCATTTCCGCGCTTCCGGACGGATATAGTTCCATGGTCGGAGAAGGCGGCTGCTCCCTTTCGGGAGGAGAAAAGCAGCGAATCTCCATCGCCCGGGCTATGCTGAAGGACGCGCCTATTGTTATTTTAGACGAGGCGACCGCAAGTGTCGCTCCGGAGAACGAAGCGGAACTGCAGAATGCCATTGACGCACTGACACACAATAAGACGCTCATCATGATCGCCCACCGCCTGAAAACAGTACGCAAAGCCGATCAGATATTGGTGTTGAATAATGGAAAAATTGTTCAGAAAGGTGCGCACGATGAGCTTGCTAAGCAGCCCGGCATTTATTCCGAATTCCTGAACGCCCGCAGAGAGGCTATTGGCTGGAAACTGGCCTGATACTGGTTCGATCACTGCTTAAGATAAAAACAGTGGACTTCCGGTTATACGGCAGTCCACTGTTTATTTAATTGCACCCGATGCGCACACGTCCTAACGTATGAAAGTCCCGAAACCACCCGGTTATGGCAGTGCGGGTGATGACCTTCGTTGTGAAAAGCGGCGTATCACCGGAGATTTTCCGGCGAGATCTTTTTCTGCTCCGCAAAAATGTTTCGCTGTTTCCGCAGAAGCGCCCTCCACGCGGCGGCGCTGTCATAGCCTAGCCGGGCATAGAATAGGCCGATAAGAATCGAAATTCTCCTTTCTGCCGTCGGCAAACAGCGGAAAGGAAAAATTATATGACACAGGAACAACTCCATAAAAAGCTGGAGCAGCAGTTCAAAACTATCCCGACTACATAGCAAAACAGCAGCATGCTTGAAATCCGGTTGATGAACCGGAGCGCTTATAAGTCTTTATTTTATCAGGGCTTACTGGCTCAAAGCCTTGGAAACACGGGGCTTGGCGTGGATTTTTCCCGTGATGAACCGTGATGTTCTGTGAGGTTACTGCGCCGTTCTCTCACCGGCTGTATGTGTATTGAGCTTTTCCACAGGGACTACAATTTCGCCCCAATGGGATAACACCACTCTTACAATTTCGGGATCATACATCGTTCCGGTGTTTCGTTCGATTTCGCCTAGGCATTTACTTATTGGCATTCCCGTCCGGTAGCTGCGGCGGCTGAGCATAGCGTCAATGGAATCTGCCACGGCGATAATGCGGGCAGCCAGCGGAATACGTTCACCGGCAATTCCATCCGGATAGCCCCCGCCGTCCCAACGCTCGTGGTGGTGCCGCACGATCACCGCGATTTCTGCAAAGGAGTCCACTTTGCGCAGGATTTCCCATCCGATAACGGGATGGCGACAGATATCTGCCCACTCTTTGTCATTCAGCGGTCCCGTCTTACGCAGAACTGCGTCATCAATCCCCAGTTTTCCAATGTCGTGGAGATGGGCCGAAATGTGGAGTGTCGTCTGCTGTTCCGGCTTCAAATGGAGCAACCGCCCAACGGTTTCACTCATAGCGGCCACCCGCTGGGAATGATCGGCCGTGTAGAGATCACGCGCCTCCATGGCGGCCACGATGCCGGCGATCAGGTCATGGTAAGATTGCAAACACATATTCTCTTTCATCGAAGCACACTTCTTTCTCTTTTAGGCAGCTCCACCACCGTCATGTCTCTAGACACCGCTCCGGCAGCAACGCCACCAACCCATAGGCGACGGCGTCCGTCTCCTCCACCGTCAAACCGAAGCCCATGGAGGGAATTCGGGATTTTACGGTTTCCACGCGTTTTTCAAACTTCCGCGCCAGCAACACACCGTCCCCGGTGAGATAAATTTTTCCATACCGCTCCCGTACCAGCAACCCACGGTCCATCAGGATGCCTAACATACTGGTGACGGAGGGTTTGGTGACACTCAGTCGCTGGGCCAATTCGGTTGCTCCCACATCCAGCATCTCCCGGGACAACTGGTAAATGGTCAGTAGATAGCGGTAATGGACAATAGTCAGTTCCATGATGTGCCCTCCGATTTCCAAAACTTTATAAATTTGGGGCGCGGACGGTTTCCTTTCGTCCGCGCCCCAGAGAGGGGAAACTCACTTTTCGTGGCAGCAACCGCAGGTGCCGCAGTCCCCGCCGCAGGAGCACCCGCCCTTTCCATGGCGTTTGTTGTAGATCCCCCGCGCCACGATGGCAATGAAGATGGCCGCGACGATCACGGCGCCGATGATGGTAGGTACATTCACGAAGTTGCTCCTTTCTTACCGGGTGACAACCTTGGCCGCATGGACGGCGGAGACGGTCAGGCGGTTGTCGTCATACTTGTTTTTACGGAAAAGCATATAGATGAAAAATGCCAGAACCAGGACGGCTGCCACGGTGCCAAGTCCGAAACTCACTTCACCCGTGATGAGACCGCCGAACTGGTAAATCATCAGAGACACCAGATAGGCCAGACCGCACATATAGCCGATAGCGGCTGCGGTCCATTTGGCGCTGTTCATCTCCCGCTTGATAGCACCCATGGCAGCGAAGCAGGGCGCGCACAGCAGGTTGAATACCATGAAACTGTACGCGGAGAGCATGGTATAGTGCTGGGCGATGGCACCCCACAACGCCACATCATCCTCGGCGACTCCATCGCCAATGTGGAACAGGACCCCGAAGGTGGCCACTACGTTTTCCTTGGCGATCAGGCCCGTAACGGTTGCCACGGTGGACTGCCAGTTTCCAAAACCCAGAGGTGCAAAAATACCGCACACCGCGCCGCCGATGGCGGCAAGCAAAGAGGAGTTATTGTCCTCCACCGCGCCGAAGCCGGTCTCGGTGAAGCCAAAGCCCTGGAGGAACCAGAGAATCATGGAAGACGCCACGATAACGGTGCCCGCTCGCTTGATAAAGCTCCAGCCGCGCTCCCAAGTGGCGTGGAACACGTTCTTGGCAGAGGGAGTATGGTACTGGGGCAGCTCCATGACGAAGGGAGCCGGGTCGCCGGAGAAGCCCTTGGTCTTTTTCAGGATGATGCCGGAGAGGATGATGGCCGCCACGCCGATGAAGTAAGCGGACACAGCCACCAAGCCGCTGCCGCCGAAGAGCGCCCCGGCAAACAGGCCAATGATGGGCATCTTCGCCCCGCAGGGAACGAAACAGGTGGTCATAATGGTCATACGCCGATCCCGCTCATTTTCAATGGTACGGCTGGCCATGACGCCGGGAACGCCGCAGCCGGAGCTGATCAGCATAGGGATGAAGCTCTTGCCGGAGAGGCCGAACTTGCGGAAGATCCGGTCCATGATGAAGGCGACACGGGCCATGTACCCCACGTCCTCCAAAATGGAGAGCATCAAAAACAGCACCAACATCTGGGGCACGAAGCCCAAGACCGCGCCGACGCCGGCGAGAATACCATCACAAATCAGTCCGGTCAGCCAGCCGGCACAGCCGACACCTTCCAGCCAGCCGCGGGGAATGTCGACCAGCCACGCGGTACCCAGCACATCATTGGTCCAATCCGTCAGGAACGTGCCCAGTGGGCCGATGGCGATGTAATACACCAGGAACATGACCGCCGCGAAAATTGGCAAGGCTGCCACGCGGTTTGTGACCACGCGATCGATTTTGTCGGAGGTAGACAAACTGTGCTTGGCCGCCTTTTTCTTCACCGCCTTGTCCACAACGCCGTTGATGTAGGCGTAGCGCTGATTGGTGATGATGCTCTCGGCGTCGTCGTCCAGCTCCGCTTCACAGTCGGCGATATGCTCTTCCAGATGAGCTTTCAGCTCGGCATCCAGATGCAAAGTCTCCATGACCTTGCTATCCCGCTCAAAGATTTTAATGGCATACCACCGCAGGAAATTATTTGGAACTTTTCCACTAATGGATTCCTCAATGTGGGCGATGGCGTGCTCCACGCTGCCGGTGAACACATGGGGCAGCTCGCCGGCCTTCTTGGCCTGGGCCGCAGCCATAGCCTTCTCGGCGGCGGCGATGCCTCCCTCGCCCTTGAGGGCGCTGATCTCCACCACTTCGCAGCCCAGCGCCGCGCTGAGCTTTGCAACGTCGATCTTGTCGCCGTTCTTCCGTACCAGGTCCATCATGTTGACTGCCATTACCACCGGCAGACCCAGCTCCACCAGTTGGGTGGTAAGATAGAGGTTGCGTTCCACGTTGGTGCCGTCAATGATGTTTAAAATGGCGTCGGGTTTTTCGCTTACCAGATAACTCCGGGCCACCACTTCTTCAAGCGTGTAGGGAGACAGGGAATAAATGCCGGGCAGGTCTTGGATGATCACGTCCTTGTGCCCCTTCAGCTTGCCCTCCTTTTTCTCCACGGTGACACCGGGCCAGTTGCCCACGTATTGATTGGAACCGGTCAAATCGTTGAACAGGGTAGTTTTACCACAATTCGGATTGCCGGCCAGTGCAATTTTGAGTTCCATCAAATTCTCCTTCCAAAAGCATTAGTTGTGACTAACTTATGTACTTAAAAAACGACGGTTTCCCGTCAAAACTTACAGGACCTCGATCATCTCCGCATCCACCTTGCGAACGGAAAGCTCATAGCCCCGGACGTTCAGCTCCATGGGGTCTCCCAAAGGGGCCACCTTGCGCACATGGAGCTCAACGCCTTTCGTAATGCCCATGTCCATGATGCGGCGTTTTGTGGCGCCTTCTCCGTGGAGCTTTACCACTGTGGCAGTCTCGCCCACCTTGACTTCTTTCAGTGTTTTCATATTTTACCTCCCAATTAAAATCAAATCATAATACGATTGGCCATGGTCTTATCCAGCGCGATACGGCTGTCCTTGACCTGCAAGATCAGGTTTCCAGCAATCTCGCTGACCACCGTCACAGTCCCGTCCACCACGAAGCCCAGTTCCGCCAGGTGTTGACGCACCTCGTCCTTGCCGGTGACCTTCCGAATGGTCACCGTGTCGCCCGTCTTTGCCATTGCAAGTGGCATCATAGGCACCCTCCCTCCAGAAATTAGTCAATGCTAACTTTTCCGCTTAAGGATAGGGGTTAGTAATATCTAACCCCTTAATTTATTTGCAGTTTAACACAACTAACTTCCACTGTCAAGGTGTGAAAGCGAATTTTCTTGCAACTTCGGTTAGTTTCTGTTAACCTATGAAGACAGAGCCGCACAAGGAGGTTTTTCTTTATGAATATTCACGAATCCGCCGAGGATTATCTGGAGACGATCCTGATGCTGAAAAATCGGCTGGGCGCTGTCCGCTCCATCGACGTGGTCAACGAGATGAATTTCAGCAAACCCAGCATCAGCATTGCCATGAAGCGATTCCGGGAAAACGGGCTGATCGAAATGGATAACGACGGCTATATCACGCTCCTGCCGCCGGGGCTGGCTATCGCAGAGCGCACCTATACCCGCCATGGGATCTTGACGCGGCTGCTGGTTCAGTTAGGTGTCAGCGAACAGACTGCTGCCGAGGATGCCTGTAAAATCGAGCATGACCTCAGCGACGAGACCTTTGAGAAGATCCGGGGATTTGTCTCGCAGGAGTAATTATCATCAAAGCAGCGGCATTTGGAGTTTCCAAACGCCGCTGCCAATTATAGGGGCGTGCCCCTGTGCGGTATGGCGTCCGCGCAGGGGCAAAATGAGGGTAACGAGGTAAGTATCTGGAAATGCGGTTCCCCGCAATTACCATTTGGCAAGGCCGCGGCCCAGCTCGCGGCAGGTTTCCTGACCGGCATCATCGGGCAGGTCATTGAGTATCAGGCCGGTTTCTTCAAAGAGATTCGCATTGGCGCTTTCGCACCGTGCGCACCAATCCCGCATCCACTGGCCGTCACCCCAGCCATAAGAGCCGAACAGGGCGATTCTTTTGCTGGCAAGTGAGCCTTCCAGTGCGGCAAACATGGGTTCAAATTCACTCTCCTCCAACTGCTCGCTGCCTTGGGAGGAACAGCCGAAGGCGATGGCGCCGTAGTCCTTCATAGCGGTAGCGGAGAATTCGTCAGGAGCCAGCAGCATCGCTTCGCCTCCCGCCTCTTTCACGCCCTCGGCAATACATGCGGCCATCTTCTCCGTGTTTCCCGTGCCGCTCCAATAGACGATTGCAACCTTATTCATAAATAAAATCCTTTCTTTAAAATGCAATTTACATGAATTAACTTTCTTATGCAGCCACCAGCGCCGTCACCGGCTCCCCTTGGGCGAACCGGCGCATGCAGGATGCGGTACAGGCCCGATAGCCTGCAAACCGTCGGCGGGCAGGGGCAGGGTCGCCGTAGACTTTCCAATAGCCGCTGAGAGTAAAGTTCCAGCCCCGGTTTTTAATGAAACCAACTACGTCTTCCAGCGGATAACCCAGAAACAGGCCAATCTCGTGAGGAAAATCCCGTTCCATGCAAAGGCGCACGGAAAGCTGGGCCAGCAACCCAATGTCATGTGCGGCCCGATAGCCCTCTTCTCTCAAAAAAGCGGCATTTTTTTCACTGTGCAAAATTTTTGCAAGCCATGTTGGGCGGTAGACATAGATCATGCAGGCGTCTGTCACCGGACACTCTTTTAAGATCATTACACGGACGCCGAGAGGCGCTAAACGCTGATTCCATGTGGCAGACGCTTGGCGGATTTCATCCAGTGTTCGCGCGGAGAAGCGGAACAAACTACCCGGCTTCATGCCCGCCAGCGTGGGTGCGCATTGCTCTACCAGCACCGTTTCAAAGCTCCGTCCGGTCTTCATTGGAACAACGTCTCGTCCACATTCCGCAGGGATACTGTTTCGTCCGGGCCAAAGCCAATGATGCCCATTCCTTCGGAAATCTGATTCATTGTTTTTCCTCCTTCATCCATCCAACTTTTCCACCGCAAGGGTATTGCGTTGACGCGGGTCTACCCGCGCCAACGCAGAGGAAAAGAAGGACACAAGTGGGTGTGTCACGGGTGATGTTCGCGCCTTCTCGCGGTTAGCCATATCTAACTTCAAGCCCAATAAAATGCCGCTCCATTGCGGCGTATTATCGACGGTTTGTTATAACTAACCTGTGGATATAAAGTACTACTTCTCTTCTGATTTGTCAAGATAAATTTGCGGTTTATACGCGGCGTTGCTGGCCGGGCGTTGGGCGGCAGCCAGCTAGCCCCCCATTTCATCCCGACTCTTTTCCAGCCGCCTCCGGAAAAGCCAGAAATTAAATTATCCTGCAGAGATCAGCGGAAGCGCCAGCATGAGTTTTGTTTTCAGGCGGCAACAGGTTCGGCGGATTGGTAAGATCAGAGCCACCGAAGTCTATGTGAATTTTTTTGTGTGCCGCCAGCAAACCCACAAAAGAGCCGCCCAGCAAATAGCTGTAGGCTGCGCGGATGTGACCTCCGAAATGGTCACGGATGTAACACTCAAGTTTCTCCGTCTCCGTCAGCATATCCGGAAAGGTGGTCTGTTCGGTTTCATTAAAGCCGTCGTAGGAAACACAGGCCACATAAAAATTTGGCTCCAGCAACGAGAGCACATACCCCAAATTTGCTTTTTAGTGGCAGAAGGTATCGGGTAGCAGCAACAGTACAGGCCAATCCACACCGCCGAATTTATAGACGCGCATAGTTGCTCATTCCTTACTTTGCTTTTCCCTGCGGAGCGACTGCCTCCATCTTCATCTCGATCACAGCCGGGTCGCCCAGATAAAATTTCCTATGCACCTGTGCATCCTTCGTAAACTCATAAATCAGTGGGATCCCTGTGGGAACGTTGACATCCGCAATCTGCTCCGCGCTTAAGTTCTCGAACGTCATAATGAGTGCGCGCAGCGAATTGCCGTGGGCGGCGATGAGAACGCGCTTCCCATCTTGTATCTGGGGCAGAATCTTCTGCGTATAATATGGGACTACCCGCGTAACCGTGTCCCGCAGGCTCTCAGTCAAAGGAAGCACCTCACGGGGAACCTCACGGTATTGCTGCTGCCGGGCCGGGTTTCTCTCATCCTCCGGTTTCAGCCGGGGTGGTTCCACATCAAATGATCTGCGCCAGATCTGCACCTGCTTCTCTCCGTACTTAATCGCCGTTTCCGACTTATTCAGTCCCTGCAGCGCACCGTAATGCCGTTCATTGAGTTTCCAGCTTTTGATGACTGGCAGCCATTCTCGATCTATCTCGCCCAGTGCGTAATTCAGCGTATGAATGGCACGCTTGAGATACGATGTATAGCAGAGGTCAAAGTCGTACCCGGCTTTCTTTAGGGCATTGCCGGCGCTCTTTGCCTCCTCCGCGCCTTTTTCGGATAAGTCCACGTCCGTCCAGCCGGTAAAACGGTTTTTCAGATTCCATTCACTCTCCCCGTGGCGGAGCAGTACAAGTGTCTTCATGTCGTTCCTTCCTTTCTGCGTTTAACCCAATGCGACGTCCAGCACCATCATGACACTGAATCCCACCGCAAAAAACACGGTGCCGATATCAGAGTGCCTGCCCTCCGACATTTCGGGGATCAACTCCTCCACCACCACATAGAGCATCGCTCCCGCGGCAAAGCTCAGCAGATACGGCAGCGCGGGCACGACGAGCTCCGCCGCCAGAATGGTCAAAACCGCGCCGATGGGCTCCACGATGCCGGACAGCACGCCCCCTGCAAAGGCTTTCGGCTTCCGCATTCCTTCCGCCCGCAGCGGCATGGAGATGATCGCCCCCTCGGGGAAGTTCTGAATGGCAATCCCAAGGGAGAGCGCCAGCGCGGCTGCCGCCGTGATCTGCGCGCTGCCGGAGAGATATCCCGCATACACCACGCCAACGGCCATCCCCTCCGGGATGTTGTGGAGCGTCACCGCCAGTACCAGCATGGTTGTCTTTTGCAGGCGGCTGTGCGGCCCCTCGGCCTTTTCACTGTTCCGGTGCAGGTGCGGAATGAGATGATCGAGCAAAAGCAGGAACAGCACGCCGATCCAAAAGCCAACCGCCGCCGGAACAAACGACCATTTGCCCAGTGCCGCCGACTGATCGATCGCCGGGATCAGCAGGCTCCAGACCGAGGCCGCCACCATCACGCCGGCGGCAAAGCCGGTCAGGGCACGCTGGATGCCGTCGCCCATGGACTTCTTCATGAAAAATACGCACCCGGCTCCCACAGTGGTGCCAAGGAACGGAATTAAAATTCCCCAGAACGCATTTAGATTCATTTTGCTCATCTCCTCTTTTAAACTGGGACTACGGAATCCATGAATCAAGCAGAAGAACAGGACTTATGCTTGCTCTTCCTAATCTGAGTCAGGATTCCGCGCTTCCCTTCCGGCAGACAAAGCTGGCCATGGAGTTTACCGTTTGCACCTTACACTCCGCATAGAGCGTGCCGAGACGCTTTTTCAGGCTGTCTGCCGTCTCGAAGGGAGGCGTAAAATAGCCCTTCGGCACATAGAACCTTTGCACCCAGCGATCGGTGCGGCGGGTCTCTCCGCGCACATAAAAGCAGCCGCAGAACACCCCGCCCGGCTTTAACACCCGGAAAGTCTCCCGGTAAGCCGCTTCCTTGTCCGGGAAAGCGTGAAAGCCGTTGAGGGACAGCACAAGGTCGAAGCTGTTGTCCGCAAAAGGCAGCGCGCCTACGTCGCCCTGCTGAAAACGCACGTTGGATAGGCCCGCTCCCGCCGCGCGCCGCTGCGCCCGCTCCATCATATCGGCGGAATAGTCGAGGCAGGTGATCTCGGCGCGGGGCAGCGTCCGATAGACCGGCATGGTCAGAACGCCGGTACCCACCGGCACCTCCAGCAGTTTCCCGGCAAACCCCTCCGGGATACCGGAGAGCGCACGCTCAAGATACCGGGCATTTTCCTCCGCGCCCATATCCCACACCAGGCGGCACACTGCCCTACCCGGCAGCGTGGAGCAGGTGATCATGCCGTCATAGAAGGTTGCCTCGCCGCCGAGAGAGCGGTAGGCGTTCTGAATTTCTTCGTGCCGCGTCATAAACTTCCCTCCATATTTCTTTTTTTCAGCCCGTCCAGCCACAAAAGCACTGTGTCCAGTACCAGCTTGGGATTCCCCACGTTGCAGTGGCCCTGCCCGTCCTCCTTCTCCGTCATCAGCCGAAAGGTCAGACTGCGGACATTTGGCAGGGCGTCGATCTCCTCCTTATATAGGGAAGCCGGAATGAAATGGTCACGGCTGGCCGCGAGGATCAGCACGTCCTGCGTGAGGCGTGGACCGATGTCCGTCATCTTGTAGTCATCCAGCTTCCGGATGTAGCCAAAGGGATCGGGCGTGTCGTAGGCGTACATCCCGTGACGGATGGCCCAATCAATTGTCTTGTCGGCAGCCATTTTCTTTTTCATCATCGTATTGATGGGGCCGCGAAGGCCGTGCCGGATCATCCAGCGCAGAGGTACCCACATGCTTTTCGGGATGGATCCGTCCAGCGCCACGTCAAGGAAGTTGGGGAACACACTCCAGCCCACGACGCGCCGGATGCGCTCCGGCTCAAAGGCGGCGGCACGCGGCGCCAGCATTCCGCCCAGCGAGGCGCCCATGATCGTCACGTCCCTCTCACCGACCGCGTCCAGCACAGCCTTGGTCGGTTTTTCCCACTGATAAGTAAATTTCTTGCCCTGCACGCGTACGACGCCGCCCTGACCGGGGCCTTCGTAGAGATATACGGAGCAGCCGTTTTGCGCCAGATACAGCATGGGGAAAAAGAATTCCTCCAGATAGCTGTCGTTGCCGCCGTGCAGCAGAATAACGCCGCGCTGTTTGCCCTGCGCCGGAGCGTACAGGATCGGCAGCTTTACGCCGTCATAGGCTGCCTGCAGCTTCCGAACCGCACCGCTTTCAAAATAGCCCGTATAGAATTCGTAAAACATTTTTGTGGCGAGCGTGTAGTATCTGAGCTTATCCGGGTCGCCGTCAACCATGAAGAACTCGCTCATGCGGTAATAGGCAATGGCGTTTTCCGTGCGGTTTTCTTTTACGGCGGAATCGCCCAGTGCGATTAGCGCCCGCTTCCACGAATCGCTGTCGGAAATGCGCGGACCGACCTTTTTTAAGTCCTCCAGCCGTCCGCCGTCCCACTGGATGACGCGATTGAGCTGAAAATTGAAATTTGGCTGTGGGTTCAGGTTGTAGCTTCCGCGCTTGAAAATGATCGGTTCCATGGTCAGCCCTCCTTGACGTATAGATGAAAATCGCAGCAGTCGCCGCCCTTGCCCAGTGTTTTTGTCCTTTCCCAGACAAGCTTTTGATGCATATGCCCGTAGCAAATATCGTCGCTGTCGCAAAAGCACTTCGTCAGTTCCGGACATCCGTATCGTTTGCAGGTTTCAAAATAGGGACAGCGCAGCATATCCAAGTGCCATTCGCCCTTTTTTACGGGATATTTCCGCGCGCTGAAACCTGCGCCAGCGCCGAAGAACCGATCTGTCATCGAGCCGAACACCCCCGGAACGAGGCGGTACAGGTTGGGGAATTTCAGAAGACGGCGCAGCTTTTCCGCTTTCGCAGGGATCAGGCCAAGCGCGATCCCATACGTCATAGCAAGGGCTTCCGGCTGATCCAGAACCGTCCGCAAGGTTTCATAAACTGCAATCATCGGCAGGATCTGCCTGTGAAGATGCGGCCTCAGCGCTTTACCCGCAGTCGCATTCTCCCGGAACAAGGCCTCTGCGCGGAGAAGAGCCGTCCGATAAATCGAGCCGGCCTGTTCGGGGTCCCATCGCTCCGCAGCCGTTTTCCGGAGCGAGAGCAGGATTGGACTGCACAAAATTGCATGATCCATGACGAAACACCTCCGTTATAAATTATAAGTTAGTATCATCTAACCGACGGGCTCAAAAAAGCCGCCTCTCCGCGCGGGAGGAGAGACGCTTTTACCCGTCTGCGAACAGTTGGCTGCATGCGCCGCGCACCAGCGTTTCCAACACCTGATGATAAAGTTTTCCAATTTGTTTTTTGTGCGAGATGGTCAGCATGAGCGTGCGCACGGTCGCCGCAACAAGCTCGGAGGGAACCGTCCCATCCGGGTTTAGCGGCTCCAGAAGCGCACGGATATGCGTCTCGTCGTCGTGGTAGTGCTCACGCAGCAGATCGTCCGGCAGCTTACGAAGCAGTGTGGGCAGATCGTTTTCCCAAAAGAGCATCATGCCGCTTTGTTCCATCAATCGGCAAGATTCCAAAAGCATACGCGCGGCGCGCTCGCGCACCGGAAGCGCAGCACTTTCCGACAGCACTTCGGCGGCCCGGCTGTAGATCATGGCGTGGAGTTCCTCCAGCACCTCAAAGAAGAGCATTTCCTTGGAGGGGTAAAACAAATAGAATGCGCCCTTGGAAATATCCGCCGCCTTGGTAAGCTGCTCCACTGTGGTTTTTTTCATACCAATCGTTCGGGCGCATTCCCACGCCGCTTCCCGGAGTAATTTCTGAATCTGTTCTTTTTCCTTATCCGAAAAAGCGATGGACATTTGTCTGCCTCCGCTACTTGACCAATTTGTATTTACAGTCACAGTATAATGCGTCTAACCACTGTTGTCAAGCCGGGAAGTGTAATATAGAGTGCAATCACTGTTTCCTGAGTTTCCTATTGACAAATAGTCAGTACTGAGTATAATATTCAGTACTGACTATTTAGAAAGGAGAAAACTATTTGATTCCGCTTTACATTCTTGGACTTCTTCTTCGGTTTGGCCCGCAACATGGCTATCAAATCAAGAAACTGTTGGAAGAACAGTTGAAGGACTTTACTCAAATTAAGCTACCCACTGTGTATTACCATTTGGAAAAAATGGAATCAGCAGAACTAATTATCGCCCATAGTGACAAGCAAGGGGCCCGCCCGGAGAAAACCGTGTATCAAGTAAGCGATACCGGCGCATGCAAATTTAAGGAACTTCTCACAAAAAGTCTGCAAATCGAGTACCGGCCCACCTTTGACATCGATGGAACTTTTTATTTTTCCGACGTTCTGGAAAGCGGCTCTCTGACGAAAAGCCTTACCACACACATTACAAACATGAAGCATATTCTCAGTGGATTGGAAGCTCATCGCAAAGAAACCCTCGAACACATCCCCGATGCGTATAAAACTTCCGCCAATATTATTTTTGAGCATCATATCCTGCATTACAAAGCAGAGTTATCCTGGGCGGAAAAATCACTTGATAGCTTGAAGGAGGCTGAAGCAAATGAAAGCAAGAGTCATTGAAACAAATGAGGGTATCCAGAATGAAATCACTGTCGACGCTTTTGATGTATTTGCACGCAATATTCGGGATAAGGGCTGGAACGGTGTGGATAGTATGATCGCTTCAGGAATCAAGGGCGGTAATGTACTGGAAGTCGGTCCGGGCCCCGGATATGTCGGGCTGGAGCTGGCAAAAAAGCTTTGTCTGACTTCCCTCACCGGGTGTGAAATCAGTCCAGCTATGCTTCGCTTTTCTGAGAAAAACGCTGCCGAATACGGTATCTCCGCCCACTATGTACTGGGAAACTGTATGAATATGCCGTTTAGAGATAAAAATTTTGACGCAGTCATCTCCAACGGTTCCTTACACGAGTGGGAAAACCCCATCCTTGCTTTCAATGAAATTTACCGCGTTCTTCGTACCGGCGGACGGTATTGCATCACTGACCTGCGTCGTGACGTGCATCCGCTGAAGAAAGCTATGGTGTATTTATCTACTCAGCCAAAGGAGATGCGTCCCGGCCTCATCACCTCGCTGAATGCCGCATACACCGCATCCGAAATCACCGAGCTTTTGCGCCATTCAGATCTGCGCAGTGCAACGGTATCCAGCAATTTTTTCGGTCTCTGCATCACCGGAGAAAAATGACAAGTATTCATCATAAAACCCCAAGGGTGATGAAAATGTACCATGCAAAGTATAAGCAAACCGAGCAATAAGGATTGAACGGGCATACCCTTATCCAAGTTCAGCATTTCCAACTTCGTTGACTTTGGACCTGTCAGCGTATATTCCGGCCGCTGGGTTGACTCAGCGTACCGCTTTGACGTGCGCGGGTCTATGTGGTGTTTCCACGAAATGTCCGTGTCGCTCATTTTTTGGGGGTCACTTCGGATATCCATTCATTTTGCTTCTTCCATTCCGACTCCCCTTCCGCACCGATAAGCCCGTTCCCTGCCGCCCATACCGAGGGCAGACCACGGGTAAGGGGGAGCGCACAGTGCAGTTTGTCCGGGATAATTTCATAATTGGAATCAAGTACAGCAGCCTGAATGAAGCCCCATGTTGATTGCAATTTTGGCATGCGTGGCGCCGGTACAGGCTGCCTTGTAGCGGTGATAATGATGCCATCAAAACCTGGTGGTTCCTTGGTGGCCCCTGCGAGATATATAATATTTATTTCACTATTAGAATCTTATTTTAATAACCTATTTAACTACAACACCCATATCTCCAAAGATGTCACTTATTTAACGTTTTCTTCAAAGTCAAAAGTACGCTATTGGATTTTCTTACGCTGTTCCTTGACAGGTTTAAAACGGATAAATAATAGAAAGCAACCGATGTGCCTACAAGTATCAGAATACTAGTCAAAGATGAAATCACATGACCTCCAAAGCTATACGTTATCCCCATATATTCTTTGAATTCACTCAGATATTTGGTCTCAATTCCATTAAAGGTAATACGCATCGGCTCTTCCATCAGCACTTGTCGAAAAAGAGCCGCCGCATGAGACACGGGGAACACTTTTATAACGAATTGTACAGATGCTGGTAAATCCCCGATGGGAAGATAAATTCCTGTAAGAAATCCAATTAGTGTTCCAATAACTGTTCCTGCTGTGCTGAACGCGTGGTGACTTTTGAAAAACGATACTATAAAACACATAAGTGATGTATTTGCCATGCTAGATATTGGTATGGCTGCAATTGTATCAGGCAGTTTTACAAGAAATTCACTAGAAGTCACCTTAAAATCAAGTTGTAACTCATTTAAAGTCCGCTGAAGAATAATCTGATTCGCCGGGAACAACCTTAAAGTGTCGGACGAATAATGGGTTCTCAGTTCTAACGGTGTACCTTTAGCAACAATTGTTCCGTGGTCTATGACAATCACATAATCAGATTCGGCGGCTTCTTCCATATAATGGGTTGTCAGAAAGACAGTCATCCCTTCATTCAATTGTAGCCGTTTTATCGTATTCCAAATGCTTTTCCGTGTTTGTGGATCTAAACCCGTTGTAGGCTCATCAAGGAATAGAATCTGCGGCTTTTGTAACAGTGCTCGGGCAATATCCACTCTGCGTCGCTGACCACCTGAAAGCTTGCCATACTGGGTTTTACCGTCTATCTAGCTTCACGACTAGTTCAACGTTCTCAGTAATTCATATCAAACTCTTCCCCACTCCCTCTATTTTTCAATGCTTTTGCCACGTTCCAGTAAGCAAACGACCTCCACGTGCCTTGAATTCCGACATTATTCTCTCCAAATCTCTGTAGCAATTCAATGTCACTTACACATTCCTCCTTCACATTTTTTTGCACACATCAATCAACAGATTCTTACAAAAGGAACGCCGCCAGACTGACCACTCGGGACAGTCTGGCGGCTTAATGTTGATATTTAGAAATTGCCGACCCCCCAAAAAAATCGGTTATCACTTTAATTTCTATTTCAAATTTGTTGAAGTCTTGATGATTATGTGTATTCAAATATAATAGGAAAACTGCTAAAATCCACTTCAATATCAGGATTGGTATTGGAACTGCGCATATACTTGTTGACAAGACATACTGGTCATTTCACAAGCAGCGTGTCTGCATTCTGGGCAAGTCGCCCCTTGGCATTTTGCGGAAGACTGCGAATACCATAACAAACGACAGCACCAACACGCCCAGATCAGTGACGACGGGCGCAAGAAATAATCCAGTCACGCCCAGAGAACCGACGCGAGGCAGCAGGTAAGCCAGTGGGATGAAAAACACAATCTGGCGAAGCAGCGTCAATACTGCGGCATTCTTCGCCTTACCAAGCGCCTGAAAGAGTGTAATGGACATAATCATGATGCCAAGCGTGATGTAGGTGGAAAAGAACAGGCGAAGCATTGGCGCGCCCATTTCCACTGCCGCCGGGTTATCCGAAATAAACATCCCTAGCATGAATTTTGGCGCGGACATGACGGGAATATAGAAGATGAGAGCCAGCACTGTGGCACTGATGCAGAACACTGCCATGAATTTTCGCACTCTGTCATACGCCCTGGCACCGTAATTGGTGCCGGCGGCAGGCTGGAAGCCCTGACTGATGCCCCAGAGCGGAATAAATGCAAATGCCTGCAAACTCAGTGCTGCGGCCAGAACGGTCTGCCAGTCTCCGCCGCCCCAATCCTGCGCCACACGGTACATAATGGTCTGCTGAACCATTTGCATGACCTGCATCAGCATAGCGGAAACGCCTACGCCCAGCACCTCCGGCATGATAGCGCCGTCAAAGCAAATCTTATAGACCCGTACATTTTTGCTCTTTTTGAGGAAATACCAGAGGGTGATGACGGCCTGCGTAATTTGAGCGATCACCGTGGCATAAGCCGCACCCTCCACGCTGCGGGTAGTGACAAGGAAGATAGGGTCAAGTATGATGTTCATCACCGCGCCAATGCCCATAAAAAACATTGCTTTTTTCAGAATGCCCTCGCCGCGCATGACCATGTTGGCCGCCTGTGCGAAGTTGACGAACAGAGAGCCTATAAAGATGATGCGCAGATAACGGACGGCCAGCTCCATGCATTCTTCGTCCGCCGCTGTGAGGGAAAGAAGCTGTTTTGTGAAGATCAGCCCGCCCGTTGTAATGATGAGGGATAGCACGATTATCCCCATTATTAAATTGCCCATAATATGGTCAATCGTGTTTTGGTCGTTTTTCCCGATGGCACGGGAAAGCACCGATGCCGAGCCAACGCCAAGAAGTGTTGAAACGCCGCTGTTAAGGAGTGTAAACGGATATGAGACCTTTACCGCCGTCATGGCGACAGAGCCAACTATGTTACCGACGAAAACGGCATCCATGAAGTTGTAAAGCCCGATGACCACCATGCCGATGATGGCCGGCAGACTCAAGGAGAGCATAACCTTCCACGGGTTGCCCGTGAGAAGTATCGCGCGTGTGTTTTGTTTTGCTTGCATGAATAGTTCCTCCGTCTATTTATTGGCTAATGATTTGCCTATAAATATCAATTTGTATATGGGCGCTACACCTTGCATTAATCTGCGATTTTGTATTGATTACATTTTCCACCCATCGGAGTGCTGCTGCAGCTCCGCCATGTGTGCGTAGATGCCGCCTGTTTTGGAAAGTTTGGCTGGCACGCCCTGTTCGGCAACCACACCGTCCTTCAGCACCACGATTTTGTCCGCGCCGGAAACAGTACGCATCCGGTGGGCAATGATGAGCACCGTTTTGTTGGCAATCAGCTTGGAAAGTGACTCCTGAATAAGCGTTTCGTTGTCTACATCCAAGCTGGCTGTGGCCTCATCCAGCAGTATGATGGGCGCATTCTTCAAAAAGGCGCGGGCAATGGAGATGCGCTGGCGTTCGCCGCCGGAAAGCTCCGAGCCGTTTTCACCAATGAGCGTATCATAACCTTCCGACAGTTTATCCGTGAACTCGTCACAGTGGGCGAGCTTGGCGGCAGCAAGCACCTCTGCGTCGGTGGCATCCTTGCGCCCGATGCGGATATTCTCCCGGATAGAGTTATTGAACAGGGTAACGTCCTGAAACACGATAGAATAGAGCCTCATCAGCGTTTCCGGGTCAACCTTCGACACGTCCATGCCGCCGACCGTGATACTTCCGCCCACGGCATCCCAGAACCGGGAGGCAAGACGGGATACCGTGGTCTTTCCGCCGCCGGAGGGACCGATCAACGCCGTAACCTCGCCCTGCTTGGCCGTAAATGAAACGTCTGAGAGCACCTGTTCATTCTCATGATAGGCAAAACCAACATGTTCGAAAACGATATCGCAGCCATCGTTGGAAAGGCGCTCCACGCCTTCCTGAATCAAATGCTCCATGATCTCATTCATGCGTCCGCAGGGAATGTTCAGTGCCACAATGCCGCTGAGATTGTCCAGCGTGGTCGTCATGGGGTCGTAGATACGCGAGACAACCAACAGGAACATGAAAAAGGTTAAAACATCAAGACTGCCGCTTGCCAAGAGTGTACCGCCCACCAGCGCCGTTGTCGCAATGCCGAGCTTGAGGATCATGCGGGCAGAGCCATTAAATATGGCGTTGTTCAGTTCCGTGATGATGGTGCGCTTTTCCACCGCCTTAATCTTCGCGTCGAGACCAACCATGTATCTCTCCTCGGCGTTGTTGGCTTTCAGATCACGCACCGATTCAAGGCACTCCTGAATGCCGTCGGCAAAGTCCATCTTTGCCTTGTCCTGCTTTTCCTGCTTGCGGTTTACAAATTTAGCAGAGGTTAGCACCACCGCAAAGGATACCGGCAGCACCCACAGTGCGGCAATCGCCATACGCCAGTCGAAGAAGAACAGGCTGATGGCAATGAGGAGGGTGGACACAATGGAGCCGACAAGCTCGGGTATCCAGTGTGAAGATGCGGTTTCCATTATCGCACAGTTCGCCATGATGGTACTGGTAAGATCCGCGAGATCTTTCTTCCCGAAGAAGGAGAGCGGCAGCTTCCGCAACTTCTCGGCAAGAGCGATCCGACGCACACCGCTTTCCTCGTATGTGGCAAAGAAGGTGGCGTTATACTGAATATAAGTGGTCAGCATGATCAGACTAAGGCAGATAATGATACCGATGATGTAAAATACCAGCCGCCCGCTGACATTGGCCCCGTTTATCAGGTCGCCTACAAGAAAGTACAGCAAGCTCACCGGGAGCATCAAAACGATATAAGAGAATGTGCAGGACACAAACGCCTTGATCATATCCTTTGCGCCCTTCTCGGAGAGTGCAAATTTGTGCTGTAAGTATTTACGCATTCCCAACACCTACCTTCCATTTGACGGCTTTACCGTATTCCGACCACATATGCGCATAGATCCCACTCTGCCCGGTCAACTCTGTGTGCGTTCCACTTTCTTCCAGTCGTCCATTTTCCAAAACACAGATGCGGTCGCAGCCCGTCACTGTAGAAAGCCGGTGGGCGATCATAATAACAGTCTTGCCCTTTGATAGTTCTGAAAACGCCGCCTGTACCTTTACCTCGTTGTCCGGGTCGGCAAAAGCCGTGGCCTCGTCCAGAATGAGGATCGGGGAGTTTTTCAACATGACGCGGGCGATGGATATGCGCTGTTGCTCTCCGCCTGAGAGATACACGCCCTTTGCTCCCACCACAGTATCAATGCCATCGGGAAGCTTTTCAATGATGTCATCGCACTGTGCGTCGTGCAGCGCTTTCAGAACATCCTTGCGCTCTGCGTCCGGCTTCGCCATGCGAACGTTTTCAAAAATGGAGGTTTTCAAGAGCTTGGAATCCTGAAAGACAAAGGATACCGTCTCCATCAGCTCCCGTTTGGCTATATTCTTCACATTCACGCCGCCGATTTTCACCTCTCCGCTCGTTGCATCCCAAAACCGGGCGATGAGACTGGCAAGCGTTGTCTTGCCGCCGCCGGAAGCGCCCACGAGGGCGATGTGCTCGCCGGGAGCCACTTTCAAATCAATATGCTCCAGCGCATTTTCGGTCGAGTCCTTGTATTTGAAAGTCACATCGTCAAGTGTTACGGAGTTGTTCTTTGGGCGCAGCGGCTCCCTTGATTCAGGCAGCGGCTCCATCGCAAAGACAGCATCGATGCGCTCCATTGCGTCGGCCACGATCATCTTGTTTTCGCTGGAATACATGATCTTATTGAGCGTCACAGTGATGACCGGCGTGATGATGATGTAGAACATCAGGTTCAGCAAAAAAGCGTTGGTCACGCCGTCAGCTGTGAAGAACATTGCAGCCGCGATGAGGACGGCGAACACTGCATTGATGGCGGTCGTATAGAACATCATGGGCGTGCGAAGGTCTTTTGTATAAGACATGACCCATTTCTCGTAATCGTCGATGGCGGTCTTAAAGCGTTTGAAAGAGAAAACAGATTGTCCGAAGGTCTTGACAACGGGAATGCCGCGCACATACTCTACTGCTTCGTTGCTCATGCGGTCGAGAGAGTTCTGATACTGCCTCATCTTTTCTTCCATGCGTTTTCCCGTCATGGTGCTCATTAAAGCAAAGGCCAGTGCCACCGGAATAAGGCTCAGCAGCCCCAGCCGCCAGTCGAAGGCCAGCAGCATGATGAGCAGGCCAACGGGCGTTGCGTATGCGCCCGCCTGATCGGGAAGCTGATGTGCAAGGTATGTTTCCGTCGAGGCGGAGCACTCATCCACCGTCTTGCGGAGCTTGCCGCTGCCTACGTCGTCCATAAAGCCCATAGGCAGTGTCACAATATGGTGCAGTGCTTTGCTGCGGATATTCGCCTGCACCCGGAATGCCGCCAGATGAGAGCACAGCAAGGCGCACAGATAAATAAACATAGACAGCACGGCGAACAGCACCGCCATCCACCCGTTATGTCCAAAGTCGGCTGCCTCGCCGTAGTTGGGTGCAACGTCCGGCACCTCCTTAATTATTCTCCAGATGAATACAAACGGCAAAAGCGCCATGAACGCGCTGACAGCCGAAAGTATCCATGAGGAAACCGTCAGTATTTTGTAGCCGCCTGCATAGCCCATCAGCCTTTGCAGATCTGATTGCTTCTTCATAAATTCTCCCCCTTCTCTTATACTTTAATTAGATTTATCTAACCGCATATCCTGCGAAAAGGTGTCCTGCGGCACCTTTTATTGGGTATTATACGATTTTCTTCATTTCGTTCCACTCAAAGCGGGCGAGGTTTGGCTCCATTTGGACAATAAATATCATCTCTCGTGACTGCCGAAGAATTCTTGAAACCGCGGCAATCGCAGTAGGTACCGCCGCTTGCCAGTGTATATTGTCGGGTAAAAACGGTGCCGCCCTGTTCCGCCATGTCGTAATCATAGGTGCACATAGCAGACAGGTATTGGGCCAATAAGGCAGTTGAAACATATCCTGAACAGTGAAGCGTAGTTTGGATAAGCGAATTCCTTTTCTGGCCTCATTTATTTTCTCAGACAAGGCGTCCGTCGCTTCAAACTCCAGCACAGTATGTCCTTTCGCCGTCTTTCCGATCCGCCTGTACAGTTTTGCTCATAGGCAGATGCTGACGCACCTCGTCCTTACCTGTGACCTTGCGAATAGTTACTGTCTCTCCTGACCTTGCCATTGATAGCGGCATTATAGCCCCCCTCTTCATTTCCCGCAGTTAGCGTGAGCTAACTCCAAAGGCCTTAAAAACGGTTAGCGCTTTCTAACCATTTTGAGTTTAACATCTCTAACCTACGATGTCAACCCTTTTTAAACTTCTTTCTCGGAACTTGAAGTTTCGGTTAGAGTATGTTAACCTATATGATGTATCTTGAATGGAAGGTTGGTTCAGTTTGCCATGAAAATACTAAAAGCCTCCGAGGATTATCTTGAGGCAATGCTAATGATGAAGGAAAAGTACGGCTTTATCCGTTCGCTGGATATAGCGGAGCAGTTGGGCGTCACAAAGCCCAGCGTCAGCTATGCCACGAAGCGTCTGCGCGAGGGTGGCTACATCACGATGGACGGCGACCGTTTGATTACGCTCACGGATTCCGGTTTGGAAATTGCAGAGCGAATGTACACCCGCCACAGACTGCTCTCGGAATTTTTGATTCATCTGGGCGTGGATGAGGAGACGGCTCGTGAGGATGCCTGCAAAATAGAGCATGACATCAGCGAGAAGACATTTCAAGCCATATGTAAGCACGCCAATTGCAAAATGAGGTGAGCTATATAGAAAGACAATACATTCTTTCCGAGCGGGCGCACTTTATGTGCCCCAATATGCACTTTGGGATTCTTGTGCGCATAAGCGCGGCGTACAGCAGCGAGAGGGCAAATGCAGTGCTGGAGCTGCTGGCACAGGCACATCCTTTTTTACGCAGTGTGGTCGCGCGGGAGGATGCCGAGAAGCTCTATTACGCAGTGGGCGAAAAATCCAGAATTGAGGCCAGCGAAAGGGATATGCCCCAAACACTTTGGAGCGATTACGCCGAAATCGGGAGGCCAAATTGGAATGTCTTTGAAAGTGGCCTTTTGAAGGTAGTCCTTTACCCCGATGCGGACGGCTTTCAGGTACTTTTCATCGCTCACCATCTTTTGGGTGACGGGCGCGCCATCGCCTCCCTTGCCTGCGAGTTTGCAGAAGCGTATGCAGGTAAAAAAGCGCCAGTAGCGGTTGAAGAACGGCTGATCAGAAGCATGGACGATCTACCCAGCGGCAGCGCCTTGACCCGTATGAACCGCTTTCTCATGCACTGGGCAAACAAGTGCTGGGCAAAGGGAAAAGAGAGCGTTACCTATGAAGAGTATGCCACGTTTGCGGCGCGTTTCACGGCAGAAAACCCGGTGGAGCACAGGCTGTCATCACTGAAACAACCTGAAACCGACAAACTGTTGGGGCTATGCAAGGAGAACGGAATTTCAATCAACGATCTGCTGCTGGCGCGGCTTTTCCGGGCGTCAGGCGCAAGAAAGGTCATCATTGCCGCGGATATCCGCCGCTTTTTAAAGTCCTACAGCAGCAGCGCTTTGGGAAACTATGCCTCCGCAATCGGCGTCGCCGCCCCACACGGAGGCGATCTAATAAAGAATGCGCAGGCGCTTCACCGTCAGGTCAAGCGCTGCATTGGGGACAATAGAAAGCTAATGCTCATTCTGGCGTGCTACCTTACCCTCACGCCTTCCCTTACCGAAACGGCGGCGATCGCCACGTTGGGAGGATTCCATAGCAAGGCGGAGCGGCAGCTTAACATCATGGTGGGACGAGAGTGAGCACAAGGGACGCGCGATATTTGTCGGAAAGGCCAGGTATATTGGGGAGGTATAATAAGGTATGTTGGATTATGAAAAAAAGCTCCATCTTGATAAGCATTACGAGATGCTCACTTCCGCAAAAACGCCGCGGATTGTCGGCGCGGTGATCTGGTCCATCCTTGAATATGGCGCGCTGTTTCTGCTTTTCAAGTGGATGCAGACCTTGGTTCCCGATGTATTGGCATGGAGCGGTTCCGGCGATTGGTTTACGCTTTGGGGTATGAACTTTCTGAAGATCGACGCGGGATATTTCGCCGCAGGACTCTTGATCCACATTTACGGAGCCTTGCGTCTTGCCAGAATCACGCGGGAAAACCACAGCGTCAAATGCGAGAACACAGCCGCGCCCCAGTCGCTCCTGACCACCGGTTGCTATGCGAAGATGCGCCATCCGATGTACGGCTCGTTCGTTGTTCTGCAATCCGGTTTTCTGCTGTCCATGCATTCGCTCTGGTGTATGCTGGCAGCGGTTTTTATCGCCGTATTCTATCTATTTCACGCGCTGGCAGAGGAAAAGTACGATCTGATCCCGCTTTTTGGAGAGAAATACCGCGTATATCAGCAAAAAGTCACGCGCTGCCTGCTCTCAAACGCTGAGATCACTGGCTTACTGCTCCTGCTGATCGCCAGTGGCGTTGGCTTTCTGGCGTAGCGGCGCGCGTCATTGCAGTGGATGCCCACGGCCACGAACAATCGCCGCACAGCGCCGCGCCTTTTACGCTTGGGCAGTTTGCCGAGGATTTGAGGGCATTTTGGGCGGCAAAAATATCAAAAACCTCATATTCTCGGCTTTTCAGACGGTGCTAATACTGCGTTACTGTTTGCGCCCAAATATCCGCAATACGGTGAAAAGATTATCTTGAATGGCACCAATCTGTCGCCCAAGGGTGAAAAAATGTCCGTCCGAATTCCCATCTGCATCGGCTACAGGCTTATTTTGCTGATTGCTCTATAATAAGGCAGTGGCTAAGAAGGAAATGCTTGGACTGATGGTGAATCAGCCAAGCATCAGTTCTCACGCGCTTTTCTCGCTTTCCATGCCTGTAATTTAACTCCGCAGTGACGGCGTATCTATAAACGATACGCTTTTCCTTCTCTTAAAAAAAGCCGAAGCCGCACAGTTTTGTGTGGCTTTGGCTTTTTTATAAAGGTACCTGAAAAAAATCTTGACTTTTTACACAGGTACCTTTATAATTTAAAACTGTAAGGTACCTGTGAATTTATTTAAGTGAAAGGATAAGAGCAATGGCAGAAATGGATCGACAGTTATTGGAACAGTTTATGTCTCTCTACGGAACAATTATCCGATATACGCATATTGAGCGGATGAATGGTTCGATGGCAAGCTCCTTTAGCGGGCAGGGGCGTGTGCTGAAGCTCCTGCGGCTCAAGCCTGAAATGACACAAAAGGAGTTGTGCGAGTTGATGGGCGTACGCCCGCAGTCGGTGGGCGAGTTGCTTGCCAAGTTGGAAAACAGCGGCTATGTCACCCGCGTCCCGTCTGAAACGGATCGCCGTAGCGTCGTTGTACGCCTTACGGAAAAAGGCAGACAAGCAGTCAGTGAGGAAACCGGTGGAAGCGACCTGTTTTCGGCGCTGTCGCCCGAAAAGCAGCAGGAATTGCTTGATACGCTGCGTCAGGTGGAGGCTTCCCTTTCGGCGCGGATGCCGGACATGGGCGGGCGGGGACATTTCGGACGCAGCTTTCACCATGGGCGGCACCGGGGCTATGGCGCCGACACGCAGGAGGACGGCAATGAGTGAATCGCGGGAGGATTATCTCAAGGCGATTCTGACGCTCAAAGGTGAGCGCAGCTGTGTCCGAGCAATCGACATTGCCGAGTATATGGGTTTTTCAAAGCCAAGCGTAAGCATTGCGCTCAAGGGGCTATGCGCAAACGGTCTTGCGTATATTGATGAAAATGGCGTTGAGCTTACACAAAGTGGCCAAGATGCGGCAAACGAGATTTTGCAGAGATATCATTTTCTTACCCGCTTTCTCGTTTCGCTTGGCGTCTCGCCGGAACGCGCTGGTATAGACGCGCACAAGGTGGAGCACGCAATCAGCTCGGACAGCTTTGCGGCGCTGAAAAATTATTTTGCGTCCGATATGACGGGATAGGGAATGGTCAAAATAGTTGGTGTGATTTTGAATTTATTGCTATTCGCGGGAAAATTCCTCGCAGGAAGGCTGTCCGGTTCTGTGTCTGTCATGGCGGACGCTTTTAACAACCTGACCGACGCGGGCACGGTCTGTCTTGCGTCGCTTGGCGTCAAAGTCGCTTCGCTGGGGCCGGGGCAGCGCCACCCAGACGGGCATGGAAAATTTGAGTGGATCATCGCGCTCATTACCTCCATGTTCATTCTTCTAATGGGCTTGGAGCTGCTGCAAAGCTCTGTTGCGGCGATCAAGTCCCCCGGCGACACCGTGTTCTCATGGCTGACGCTGTCAATTCTGCTGGCCTCCATCGTGGTCAAGGTGTTTCTGTATTTTTATAACAGCAAAAAGAGCCGGGCGCAGGGGCTTTTGTCTCTGAAATCCGTCGCGCTGGACAGCCTTTGCGACGCGGTGTCCACCTTTGCCGTACTTTGCTCGCTGTTGTTTAATCACTGGTTTCAATGGCAGGTGGACGGCTGGTTTGGCTTTGCCGTTGCGCTTTTGATTCTCTATAATGCCGTCAAATCTATCTCCGAAAGTGTAGAGCGGCTAATGGGCGAGGTGGCTACGCCGGAGGAATTGGACGCACTGCGGCGTGCCGTCAGAGAGCTTTGCCCCGGCGCGGCACCGATCTGCGGTGTGCAGATCGATGACTACGGCTGCGGCCGCAGGAGGGCATTTTTCTCCCTTCTGCCCAGAGAGGGCATTCCCGCGCAGACACTGGTGGAAACAGTTCCCTTGCTGGCAAAAGAGCTGCATACGCGTTTTGGGTACGATACGGTCATTGAAGTGGAGCAGCCGTTGGATGCCGCTGAGTGGTCCGTCATGCGCGAAACCGTACAGGCGGCGATGGAAAAAGCGGGATATCCGTGTGAGCTGATAGAATTTCGTGTACTGCGCGGGCAGGATGACGTGCGGCAGGTGCGCATGACCGTGCTTGTTTCGTGGTGGGAAAAGGCGAAAATCGAAGCGCTCGAAGCGTTTTTGAAATCCCCCGCCAACTTTGGGCTTGCCAAAACGGACAGCGTCCTTGCCAAGGTGCGCCTTGGCCACGCGCAGGAGGAACCTAGGCGCAGTCAAAGTAAACGTGAAACGGTGGGCGCTATTGCGCTTGAGGATGTGCTGGCTATTGTGCAAAGATAGCAGATCGTCTTTTCTTTTGGCTTAAGCGAATCTTTCCTATATCGAGTTCACCGCAGTTCATAAAAGGGCGCACCTTTCCTTTGCAGGAGAGTGCGCCCTTCTTATTCATGCTGTTCCCGCATCAAACGCTTGTCCATGATGTTGCCTCTTTTCTCAATTAAGGAAATCTAACACATTTGCATGAAAATATAATTAGAGATAATAGCGGCGGTCATTTTTAAGATAATGCTCCGGGGACTGGGACATATATTTCTTAAACACTCTGGAAAAGTAATTCGCATCATCGAAGCCGACCACCATGGCTGCCTCCGTCACGTTGTAGCCGCCCTGATTCAGCAGGTCTACAGCTTTTTCAATTCGCAGCCGGTTCAGATACTCTATCGGCGTCCGCCCAGTACTCTGGCGGAACAGGCGGCAGAAATAGCTCTCGGACAGCCGCACCTGCGCCGCCGCGTCCCGCAGCGAGATGGGCTGGGCGTAATGCTTTTCAAGATAGGAAAAGACGGCGGCAAACCGTTGCTGCTTTTTCATCAGCACCTCAGAGCGGCAGCAGTTTTCCCGGCTGTAAGTGTGGAGTAGCGTGCCAAGCAGGGAAAAGACAATACCGAGAAGTGTCAGCTCGTAACCGTTCGGGCGCTCTCGGCAAACGGAGATCAGCTGCAGGAGCGGGGCGGCAATAGCATTATCATCGGCTGAAAGCCGGTTTTGCAGCGGCCCAGCTTTCAGCGCCCGCAGGCATTGTATGGCGGCCCCGGATTGACGCTCCATCAGATTCAGGTCAACGCGATAGACGAAATAATGCGTTTCACCGGAGAGTTCCTCCCCGTAGTGCAGCTCACCGGGGTTGACCAGCAGAATGACCGGGGCGTCCAGCGTAAACGGCGTCTGATTTACATAGATGCGCGCGCTTCCGGTGAGAAAATAAAAGAGCTGCAAATGATGGTCATGCAGATGCGTCGGAAAAAGCGTTCCGAGCTTGGACTTGCGGTGTTCAATGACCTGAAGCGGAAACGCCGTATCGGTCAGCTTCAAAAGCGTGTTCTCCATGCCAATCCTCCAAAAGTCAATATTGTGCTTATTTGCGGTGAAATGATTCATGCGGCTCCAGTCAATACACCGTATACTGAGTGTATCACGGATGACGTGAAATCACAAATTTATCTGCATGGAGGAATAGATATGAAAAGCTTGATTCTGTATTTCAGCGCCAGCGGTAATACGAAGAAAGTGGCGGCGACCATTGCGGACGCGGTGTGCGCGGCAGGAACACAGCCGGACATTGTTCAAATTACGGAGGGGCTGGAAATTGATTTTGACGCTTACGATCTGGTGTTTCTGGGCGCGCCGTCCATCCAGTGGATTCCGCCGGAGCCTGTTTGCAAATACCTGAAAGCCGAGATGGATCGCGCCCGCCATGGCGTCCGCCCCATCGGCGCACCCCGGAAGCCGGGAAAGTTCGGCGTGGTCTTCTGCACCTTTTCCGGGGTGCATACCGGTTTAAACGAGGGACTGGTTGCTGGAAAGTATCTGGGGCAGTTCTTTGAGCATATGGGCTTCTGGGTGTTGGATGAGTGGTATGTTCCCGGACGGTTTCGGGGCTGGGAAGAGGGCAGCCGTGTTGGAAAACTGGGCGACATCTCAAATCGGCCCAACGCGGAAGATTTGCGGGGTGTTGCGATCCGGACAGCCGAAGTGATGCAAACCCTCGTGGCACGATAAACAACTTTGAAAAAATGAACGATATGTGTGCCACTGCATTGTAATAGATTAAAAATGAACAAACTTAGAATCAATGGATACAACCCGTCTGTTTTGAGCTCCGCATTGAGTTCACTTTCCCCTATCAGTTTGACAGGGGGTTACTCTTGAACGTTTAGAAAATGCTACTCAATTTCCAGGCAAGAATTCAACTTTTCAAAAATTGTATCTTTGTCCATGTTCCGCCCTATAAAGACGAGTTTGGTACAACGGTCTCCATACTTCTTGTTCCAGTTATTTCTCACTTCCGGATGCCATCGAAAAGCTTCCCGCTGCCGAGTTCTTCCAGCAGCGGCCAACCTCTTTCTAAACGGCTTAGCTGTGATCTGCTTCCGCCTGCATTATAGTACCAGCATAATCTCGTCATCTAAAACGAGATGCCTATCCAAAGCAAGAACATCCTATTCCATACATTTTAAATCACGCCTGTGATTTATTTCTCGTATTTTTCGGCAAAGCAGACCCGCTTTAGCCCAAGTAAACCGGCACTGCCGGCGATCGTGATACCGAAGAACAGTACCTCCACAGGCAGGCCCATATAATCAACGATCGTCCCGTTACACAACGTGCTTCCAGTACAGAGAATCAGGTCTGCGAAAGAATGAATAATCTCGTCTTTCTTGTGGGTTCCATCCTCCACCTCAACCCCATATCGTTGCTGCCCGATATTCCCCGGATTCAGATCAAGTACCCGGACCTCGTATTCGCTGCCGGACAGCATTTCAAGAAGAGAGGGCTGATAGCCGATCAGCGCAATCCGCCTGACGTGCGGATAATTTTCCCGAAGAAACGCCAGCATGTCCACCGCGCATTGTTCCGGTCCGTCCGTCCGGCAGTGCACGGTCCCGCTGCACAGTCCCACGGAGTTCATCACTGCATTCAAGGTTGCAATAAAAATTCCGCAGTTGTGAGAGTTGTGGGCAATTTCCATTTGCAAAATCTCAGCAAGCGTTCCGCTGAATGCGGTCGGAGAGTCTGTAAAAGCCTGGCCTCGGCAGCCGCGGTACTTTGCTTCAATCATGACATCCTTTCCGGTAATAATCGGGAAGTCCTTCCGCACCGTTTCTCCAATTGCCTCTTGCGGCGTCAAAGCACGGCAGGACACGGTTACGGCGTCGTCTTCAATATGATACTGTTTGAGGACCTGTGAAAATCTTAGTTTCAGTGTTTCATAAAGTTCTTCCCTCGTCACGGCAATCCCTCCGATTTTGTTCTGAAATTCCGAGAAAATTCTGAACTGCCTGATCCCATTCGGCACTGTATAATTCATTGCTTTTTACAATACCACAAAGGCGTCCATCAATCAACACGCCAATTCGATCCGCCAGACGCTCAGCTTCGGCAAAATCATGCGTCACAAAAATGAGAGAGCAGCAAAAATCTTCCCGAATTTTTTGGATCATATCATACATGTTGCGTTTTGTGACCGGGTCCAGTGCGGAAAATGGTTCGTCCAGCAGCAGCAAAGATGGCCGCATGATCAGCGCGCGTGCCAAAGCAACACGCTGCTGCTCTCCGCCGCTGAGTGTTCCGGGATACTGATCGAGAATATGCCCGATCTCAAACTGCGCCGCGATCTCCTTCACCCTGGCCTGTATTTCCGCCTTTGGGACTCCCTGAATTTTGGGTCCGTAAGCAATGTTGGAAAATGCCGTCATGTGCGGGAACAGACTATAATCCTGATAAAGGTACCCAATGTGCCGCCGGAAGGCCGGAATCTCACACATCGGGATTCCCCCGTAAAGGACTTTTCCCTGATCCGGCTGATAGAATCCAGCAACCGCTTCCAAAAGTAATGTTTTCCCGGAACCGGTTTTTCCAATCACGGAAAAGATCTCGTTTTTCTGAAGCGAGAAATTGATGTGCTCCAATGAAAAGTTGCCGCGTCTGACCGAAAGATCCTGTATTTCCAAAAGGCAGTCCGAATTATGATTCATATCGACTCAGCTTCCTGTTCGCTCTGGCGAGGTGGTTTGCGATTCCAAGCGAGACGGCGGAAATAAGCAGTAAAATGAATGCGCTGGCCAGCGCGCCGCCCAGATTGTTGGTGCTGACATCCAGATAAATGCTGGCAGGCAGCGTCTCTGTTTTCATGCGAGTGACGCCCACCAGCATCAGTGTCGCCCCAAATTCCCCCAAGGCTCTCGACCATACCAGAATAAACGCACTGATCAGGCCGTTTTTACACAGAGGCAGAAGGATGGTAAGAAAGCATTTTCCCTGTGTAGCCCCAAGTAACCCGGCCACCCGCTCCAACTTTTGATCGACCCCGCGAAAGGCTGTTGATGTCAGCTTTACAGCGAACGGCAGATTGACAACCAATTGCGCCAGGACAACACCACTGCTGTTGAAGACTACCGGAAAGCCCGCACTCTTCAAAGCCTTTCCCAAAGGTGATGAAAATAGAATCAGCATGCTCAGCCCCAATACAATATTGGGCAATGACATCGTCAGTTCCAGAAGAATCTCAATGACTTCCCGGCAGAACAATCTGGTCTTGGTCAAGACATAGGAAACCGCAATCGACAGCAGGAAACAAAGTATGCTGGATATGCACGCGCTTTTGATGCTCAAATATATCGCAAACAACGTCTCAGACTGATGCAGGCATTCCGGGAGACTGCGTATCCCCCGGAATGCGATTACGGCAATATTTCCCCCGATAAAAAGAATCGTCAGAAGTGTGAGAAGCATACAGGCGGATTGGAAGATGTTATGTTCTCGCCGTTTCATTCCGCCAATTCATAGCCGTAGGCAGACCATATCTGGTTGGCCGCATCTGAACTGAGAAACGTGCTAAATGCGTCCGCAGCCGCGCTGCTAGTGGAAAAAGTGAGCCTTGCCGCTGGAACCGTTTTTACATAGCTGTCCAAGTCCTTCGTCTCACAGATTTCCACGCCGTCGGCATTGCAGTTCTCCTTCCAGATGATAGCCGCATCTGCCTCTCCCAGCCCAACAACCGTTGCCAGCTGGGGAGCCGTGGTCGTTGTGGCGCCAAGCGTTACGCTATCGGAGACACCAAAATCAGAAAATGCTTTTTTTGCAATCTTTCCAATCGGTGTGGACTCCGGATCTCCAATCACGGTCACAATATCGCTTTTGCCCAGATCCGCAATGCCAGTAACTCCTTTTGGGTTTCCCTTGGCAACTGCCAGAACGGGAATATGCTTTACAAGATCCACACTGTTGGATACATCGTCTTTGACGGGCTTTACCTCTTCTGCGGAACCGGCAATAAAGAAGTCGCCCTCCTTGGATTCTGTGATCTGTGTTTGAATCTGCGCCGCGTTTGCGTAAGTAACATTCATTTGACAGCCGGTTTCCTTCTGAAATGCGTCTGCAATTTCCTGGAAGGGCTGCTGCATTCCCGCGCCGCAGTAAATCAAAAGCGACTGACCGTTGAGATCCGGTGTCCCCAATGTGGAGACTGCTGCTTCTCCGGATGCCGCAGAGGTGGCAGCATTGCCGGAGACGCTGCCGGAGGAATCCTGTCCCTGTCCACCGCAGGCAGCAAGCGCAAGTGCCATTGAGAACGCAAGAACCGTTACTAAGATCTTTTTCATCTGTTTCTCCCCCTTATGAATTGACTTGTAGGCTGCTGATGTAACAATAGCACAGTCGATATTCTCGGTCAAGTATAACGAAATTTATATTATGGACTAATTTAAACTGTGGCATCTTACGGAAGCGAAAAGCGCACCGATCAGCGTTCCGCTTTTTTTATGCTCAAATCCTATATCAGCACCAGCGCAGCCGCGATCTGCATAGTGCTGGTCATGGTACCGTCGATGTGGTACTAAGGAATAGGACTTACTTTATCGCATTCTTTTACTTGCGGCATATGTCAATTTTGCTGTTGACATATGCCGTATTCGCTTGTACAAGCCGGATCGTCTACCAGTCAGTCCGTAAACAAACCTCTATGCAAACGCTTCTCTACGCAGGCGAAACGCTGTTCAAGAGCTACTTTCTGCACCGTCAGAGCGTCTTTGTCGCTATCGGCAACGAAACAACAAAAGCTCTTTTTTTAACGTGGCTTGCACTGCGGTATCGGCCATAGCCTCAGCTACCCTGATACCACATCTGTGAAAACCCGTATCATCTATATTTGGCATAGTTACCCCCCTGCCACCTTATTTATGGCATATGACATTTATATCTCACTGGCGAGAAAAAGAATGCCTACGACGATTCCGCGTATCTGTAAAGCCGTCGTTATGCTTGAATACAAAGCTCTCGACCTCGATTTCACCGTTGCGTCGATCTTCCGCAGCAGATGATTGTGCGGCACCAGACTTTCTGTACCCACCATTTCCAGCACACCGTGATCTAATTTTCCACGTCGCAACATCCCGCATCACCTAACCCCTATTTTACCAAATGAAAACGAAAAAGCCCAGCCAAAGCTGGGCTTCTTCGACAAGCTGAAAACCGCTAGCGCAACGCTTACTTGAGCACGTTAGGCACTTTGGCTTTTCTCACTTATTTGCTTAACTATTTGCAGTTTCTTTCATTTTCGCAAAGCATTCGCTGCAATACACAGGGCGACCTTCTGTAGGCTGGAATGGGACCTTGCATGGCCTTCCACAATTCGCGCAAACAGCATCATACATAACGCGCGGACCTCTTCCGGCTTGTTTCCTAGCTTCTCGGCATTCTTTGCATCTTTGCGGTTCATTCTGGAATCCCCGTGCTGCATAAAACTCCTGTTCGCCCGCCGTCCAGATAAATTCCTTTCCGCACTCTTTGCAGATCAAGACTTTGTCCTCATACATAAAATTCAGCAACCCCTTAAACATGACATATTTAGTTAAACGAACTATATTTACTTTGTCAAACTTTCATAAATTTTGGCCAGGTTGCTTTGCATCCGTTCCAGATATGTCATACCGTCCTCGGCGCTCTCAATTGTGTAGATGGTTTCCACCTCTGCACCGACTTCCTTGGCCAGCGTCTGCGAAACGTCCGGGCTTGCCATTTCTTCAGCAAAAATGATCGCTACATTGTTTGCTCTGCAATATTCAACAAGCTCACTGAGCTGTTGCGCGGTGGGTTCGCCTTCGGCAAAAACGTCTTCCACGCTGTTTTGCTTCAGACCAAAATCACGGCAGAGATAGCCAAAAGCGGCATGTCCCGTCACAAAGCTCTTTTTATCTACCGACTGGAATTTTTTATTATATTCATTGTACAAGCTTTCTAGCTGAGCAACAAAATCATCACAGTTGGTTTGGTAAAAGTCTTTGTTAGCCGGGTCCGCCTGAATAAGCCCGTCCTTAATATTTTTTGCTTCCAGTTCAGCACCCTTTAAGCTGATCCACAGGTGGGGATCATATTGTCCGTGTTCTTCAATTTCTCCAGGGTCCGTGTTTTCAATTGCATCAGCACCCTTGGACGCTTCCACTGTGACCAGTTCGGCATTATTGGCGGCATTGACCGCCTTATCTACCCATGCTTCCATGCCAAGTCCGTTATACACAAAAACCTTAGCCGTGCTAAGCCCAACAAGATCTTGTGCCTTGGGCTCAAAATCATGAGGCTCTGTTCCGTCGGGTATAATCGTGGAAATCTCGACTTTATCCTGTCCGACAGCCTCGACGAACTCTTTCATGGCGTCAAACGTTACGGACACCTGAAGCTTGCTGGTTTCCTGCGTGCTCGTTTGATCGCTGCTTCCTGCAGACGTGCCGGTACCTGCCGATGTACTTGCCGGATTATTACTGCCACACGCTGCAAGGCTTACAATGGTAAGCAGTGATAACAGCATGACAGTCCATTTTTTCATCACGTGAATCAACCTCCAAAAATTTTACTTGCAAATGATTACCATTCGCATTTATAATAGCAATGATAACTCTGCGTGGTTATATTTGTCAAGTGCGAATAAAATGCATTTGCATCTAAATTTTATAATCCGCAGTCAGGAAGGATGTTGCTCATGATTAAGGCAGAAAATTTATCTTTTTCTTATACAGGCTCGCCTCCGTATGTGCTGGACGGGATCAATCTGGAGATACGGGATGGCGAGTATGTTTCGGTCGTAGGCGAAAACGGCAGCGGGAAAAGCACACTGATGCGGCTGATACTGAAGTTTATAAAACCCACAAGAGGAACCATTGAATTAAAAGCAAAAAGAATTGGCTATGTCCCACAGAAAAATGATTTCTCCAACTCCAATTTCCCCATTACGGTGTATGAGGCTCTGAATTCCTACCGAAAGATTTCAAGGATCAAAGATAAAAGCGTGATTGCAAAAAATCTGGAGCAGGTTGGAATGTCCAAATTTGCGGGTGCCTTGATGGGCACCCTCTCGGGGGGGCAAAGCCAGAAAATATTGATTGCCCGAGCGCTCATGGGAAATCCGGATTTACTGATTCTTGACGAGCCCTCAACGGGCGTCGATGTGGGCAGCCAAAAAGAGATATACAGTTTCTTAAAGAAAATAAACGATGAAAGCAGCATCACCATTATTTCCGTTGAGCACAATTTGGATGCTGCAATCTCAAACTCGACGCTGATTTACCACCTGACGGGCGGAAGTGGCCATCTCTGCTCGCCTCAGCAATACGCAGACGAATTTTTGAAAAATAAGGGAAGGTAAAGGACCATGCTTCATTATGTCTTTATGCAGAATGCAATTTTCGTGTCTGTATTTATTTCGATTTTATGTCCCTGCATTGGCATCTTTTTGGTTCTCCGCCGTTACTCCATGATCGGCGACACCTTATCTCACGCCTCGCTGGCTGGCATTGCGCTCGGCCTTCTGGCAAATCAAAACCCCATACTGGGAGCATTTATCTTTACGTCCATCTGTGGCGCGTTGATCGAATTTCTACGCAGCTATTTCAAAAAATACACGGACCTGATCCTCACCATCGTCCTCGCTCTGGGCGTAGGCACCGCCATTACCATCATCAGTTCCGGTAAGCTCCATGCAAATGCGGATTCGTTTATGTTTGGAAGCATCCTGACCGTGACCCAGTTTGATATGATCATGGTAGTAATTCTCAGCGCAATTTCTGTTTTGACACTTATCTTTTTGTATCATCAGATGGTCTATATCGCCTATGACGAGGAAGCCGCCAAGGTAGCCGGTGTCAAAGTCCGGACAATCAATTATGTCTTTTCTGTTCTGGTTGCCTCCGCCATATCCGTATCGATCAGGATTGTTGGTGTGCTGGTGCTCAGTTCCATGATCGCGCTCCCCGTCGCCACGGCGCTGCAGCTCGGAAAGGGTTTTAAGCTTACCCTGATATTTTCAATTATTTTTAGCGTAATAGACATTATGCTGGGACTGTTTATTTCGTATTATCTCAATGTCGCGCCCGGTGGGTTTACAGCCCTTGTTTCCGTTGCTGTCCTTGTTGTGGTCTTGCTCATAAAAAAGTTAAAATCCAGCATTCACACCACTTACCGCACATGATACCTATAGGCATCATGTGGATGCGTTACACTTGACTTTGAGTGAGCTGCACTCTATAATGTAATAAATTCAATTGCGAATAGAACGCATTTGCGTATCATAATACATAAAATCAGAGAGCGCAGGATGGACTTTTCTTAATAAGAATGAGGTGAGTATAGTGGAAAAGGAGCAGAATAGATGGCCTGAGGGAATAAAAAGAACCAAACAGCGTGAAAGCGTATTATCGATACTGGAACATTCCGATACACCTTTGAGTGCGTTGGACATTTGCTCTAAGATGGAAAAAAGCGGAGATACATCGTGGATGTCAACCGTTTACAGGGTATTGGATTTTTTTGAAAAAAAGGGTGTAGTGATTAAAACCAGGGTAATGAATAATGAAATGGCAGTATACGAACTCAATCGCTTTAAACATAAGCACTATGCCGTCTGCATGAATTGTCACAAGATTATTGCGATGGATAATTGCCCAATGGAGAAATTCATACCGGAACTTGAAGAAGATGATTTTCATGTAATGGGACATAATCTTGAAGTATTTGGACTTTGTAAGGATTGTTATTCAGAATAATTACCGCATGACATAAGGAGCATATAAATGACTGCAGAAATATATGTGATCTCCGGCTTTCTGGGAGCCGGGAAAACCACGCTGATCCAGAAGCTGCTGAAAGAGGCGTTTCAAAAAGAAAAGGTTGCCCTCATCGAGAACGATTTTGGCGAGATAAGCGTCGACGCCGCCCTGCTTAATACGGGCGGCGTCGAGGTAAAAGAAATGAATTCCGGGTGCATTTGTTGCAGCCTTTCGGGTAATTTTATTAAAGCCCTTAAAGAACTCTTGGACCGTTTCCATCCGGATAAAATTATTATTGAGCCGTCTGGTGTTGGCAAACTGTCGGATATCGCAAAGGCATGCGCTGACCTGCGTGTCAACCCCCATGCAAAAGTTGCGGCTAAAATAACCGTTGCAGATGTGAAACGTTGCAAAACGTATCTTGACAACTTTGGTGAATTTTTTGAGGATCAGATTAAAAACGCCGATGTTGTCTTACTAAGCCGTGCTGAGGAGTTCCCTGACAAGGTGAACTCTGCTTACGAAATGATCAGAGGCATAAATCCACATGCCCTCATCTTGGCAAAGCCTTGGGATCAAATTAAGGTAGACGAAATTCTATCTCCGTACTGTAACGATCACGTCTGTATAGAGCAACACGTACATATACATGACTGCAAATGCGGATGTGAGTGCCAAAGTGGGCATAATCATACAGAACACGATGTTACCCACGATCATGACCTCAATTGCTCCTGTGACCACAGCCATTGTTCCTGCGGTCATAACCATACTGCGGAAGATGTTTTTGATACGGTTACCATACAGACTGATCAGATATTTAGCATTGAGGATCTGAAAGAGCGGGTATCCAGCATGGAAAGAAACACAAGTGGAACGATTTTTCGCGCAAAAGGTATCGTTCGTGGGGCAAGTGGATATATAAATCTGCAATATATCCCCGGAGACATAAAAGTGACAGAATGCGCAGTAAGTGGCAACATGCTTTGTATTATTGGTCGGAATCTGAACAAGCAGGATCTGTTGGACCTCTTTAGCGGGAAGTGACAGAATGGCGATATCCGTTTATGTTGTAACCGGGTTTCTTGACTCCGGTAAAACATCCTTGCTGAATCAGCTGCTGAATCAACCTGAAATGCGGGAGGTACAGTTGCTCTTAATCCAGTTTGAGTCAGGCGATGAGGAGTTTTCCAGCCAGTATGATAACTGCGATGTAGTAACCTTTTCTAAAACACATTTAGAACAATCTCCCAACCAAATTGTTCAACAGATTATCAGCTATTTAAATGAATATGAAGTAGATGAAGTTTGGGTTGAGTGGAATGGGGTTGCTTTTTTTTCCCAGTTTTTGTCTCTTTTTTCCAATTCGGACTTGCATCATATCTGCAAAATCAAGAAAGTGATCCATGTGGCAGATGCCAATACACTGGATATCATGCTGAAGCAAACGGGCGGAGTACTCCCAGAGCAGATTTCCAATTGCGACTTTGCTGTGGTGCGAAATATGGATTCAAGCAGCAAAGCAAAGTATGTTAGGCGGTTAATGAACAGCATTAACCCCGGTATGGAAACATACGGGGAAATGCAGATATCAAAAATGCTCAGAAGTATTTATAGCGAATATGCAAATCCGATCAGTATACTTTGTATCGGCATTGCCTGCTTTTGGGCGATCTATTATATTTTTGGCACTCCGTCTTTCGACTTTTCACACACGCCGCTGAATACATTAATCAATGTATTTTTAGGCATTATTCTGCAGGCCGTTCCGTTTCTTTTGATTGGCGTTCTGATTTCATCTGCAATTCAGATTTTTATACCCAGCGATGCCATTGAACGGAGATTCCCTAAAAATTTAGGACTTGGGCTGTTAGTTGCCGTTTTTTGGGGATTTTGCCTGCCCGTCTGCGACTGTGCTTCTGTTCCTATATTTAGAAGTCTTGTAAAAAAAGGAGTTCCCATCCCCGCGGCGGTAACCTTTTTGACAGCTACACCTGTTATTAATCCGGTTGTAATTTTGTCCACGTACTATGCTTTCAACGGCAACCTGCGGGTTGTCGCGGTGCGAGTGGGTCTAGGTATCGTTTCCTCCGTCTTAATTGGCTTGCTCTTTTCAATATTTCCATCCAGAGGGAAAATTCTGTCTAACAGCTTTGATGGTATTATGTGCAGCTGTGGCTGCTATGACGGTGTTGCTTCTATGCCTGGGGTAAAAGGAAAACTCGGGCTTTTTGTACGACATTCTCAGGCAGAATTTTTCAACGTCGGTAAATACCTTTTGACAGGCGCGTTTATATCTGCGTTTTTCCAGACAATCGGGACTAGATCGTTGTCCGTTCAGAATGGAGCAGGTTTTGCTTTATCACTGCTTGTAATGATTATTATGGCCTTCGTTTTATCGCTTTGCTCCACATCTGATGCGGTCGTCGCCCGAAGCTTCAGTTCAAACTTCTCAACCGGAGCTGTTATGGGTTTTCTGGTATTTGGCCCAATGATGGATATCAAAAACCTGTTCATGTTGTCAGGCGGTTTTTCCAAAGGTTTTGTTGGAAAACTCCTGTTGTTTACCTTTATCGTATGTTACCTTGTTGTTTTCATACTTGCACGGCCTCTTTTGGGAGTATAGATATGCTTAAGAGAATCAATTCACAGGCTTGTTTGGAATTTATTTGCTTTTCCTTTTTTGCCGTATTGCTATTTTATCTGACCGCCAGCAGAAGATATCTTTCCTATGTAACGCCTAAGATGGCTCCCTATCTATACTTCACCTCGGCAGTAATGCTAGTCTGGGCAGTTTCAAAGTTCCCCGGTATATTCCGCCCACAGCATCGGACGCGCGCGGCGCATTGCCTTATTTTGGTCATTCCGATCTTGTTCCTGCTGTTGCCGCACAGTTCTGTCATTACTTCCGGAATGTCGTCGGGGTACCTTGGCGGCAGCAGCTTAACCAACGCATCGGGCAATACTTCTTCCGCCAGTGTAAAAGCTTATGAGGCCGCCGCACCGCAAAGCAATTCATCCGTGACAAGCGACAGTTCCGTTAATGCAGATACATCGAATGAAGATATGTCCGTGAGTTCCGCTCCAGCGGCTATGTCTTCTGATAACGGTGCAGATACTGCGGGAGGTTCAGGAACCGATGGGCAACAGGGCGACAGTATTAAAAAACAATACGGGTTGAAGTTATCGGAAGACGGATCAATAAATGTATCGGATGATCTGTTTTACCCATGGATGTCAGAGATATACTCTAATCTGAAGCAATATGACGGGACCACGATAACAATCAAGGGCTTTGTTTACAAAGACTCTGAAACCATGAAATCAAATGAATTTGCTCCTGCAAGGTTATTGATGTGGTGCTGCAGCGCCGATTTGTCGCCCTGCGGTATTATTTGCGAATATGATAAAGCTTCTGAATTAGAGGAAGATACATGGGTAGAGGTAACAGGTGTCATCCACATAGGGAAATATCAGGGAGAGGATGAACCTCAGATTACCGTGGCGCATATTTCTTCTGCAGATAAACCGAAAGAAGAATATGTCTATCCGTGGTAATGATTCTTTTTTAGGCAAGGAACTATGATGCATAAAAGTATGGCTAAGACTGAGTAAACAGCCGAGCCATACTTTTGTAGCATTTGCAGAAAAAGCGGCTGGGGAAGCGCTATTGACACAGAGCCCCGCATCATGTAAAGTGTAATTTGCAAGTTAGTTGCAATTATGAACAGATGAGCGCCAAAGCTGCATATGCATAAAACGTATCATGCTTTTGGGGAGGGCAAAAAATGCTCAAAGGGAAAACTGTGAAAAAACCGGTAATTATACTGACCGGTTATCTCGGAAGTGGGAAAACCACCGTTATGAAAGAACTGTTGCAGAATCAGGTCGGAAGGAAGTTTGCCATTATTGTCAATGACATGGGCAGCGTTAACATCGATGCTACACTGTTACGCAGTGGTTGTGCTTCTACTTACAGTAATAATATGATCGAATTGCAGAATGGTTGTATCTGCTGTACGCTCCGGGATCAGTTTATGGTAGAAATAGAAAAGCTGTCAGCAGTACCCGATATTGAGATGATTCTTGTAGAGGCGTCGGGTGTCAGTGACCCCGGCAACATTGCCCAGAGTTTTATGATGTATCAGGAGACAAAACCTCAAAGCCCGGTCTATTTAAGCATGGTAGTGACCGTGGCAGATGCTGACCGCATTTATGCGGAATTTCTGGACGATTTGGAAGAACGAACCGAACAAGAATTTGAAGATCAAGATCCCGATATCATCAACCTAATTATGGATCAGATCGAATTTTGCAATCTAATTCTACTCAATAAATGTGATCTGCTGCCGCGTGATAAATTAGACCGGGTAAAACAGGCGTTACACGAATTACAGCCAGAAGCCATGATTGTTGAGACAATTCAGGGCAAGGTTAGTCCGGCTTTGATTATGAATCATCAGCAACTTGATTACGATAAGGTTAGAAATTCCTCAATGGTTTCACGGACGCTTGCCGGTAAAGCAGAAACGAGTGGTCAGCATTCCGAATATGGGATCACTTCTTTTGTGTTTGAAGATCGCCATCCGCTGAACCGTGATCGATTTACCGCTTTTATGGAGAACGATTACCCAGGCACTATGATTCGCGCAAAAGGATATATCTGGTTTTCAGACGACGATATTCACGTCCAGTTGTTTGAGCAGGCAGGACGAAACGCTTCGATCACGGAGGTATCGAATTGGGTAGTATCGCTACCAGAGAGTGATCAAAAAGAAGTTTTTGAAAATTATCCGGAGATATTGAACGACTGGGACGAAGTTTATGGAGACCGTTTGAATCAAGTCGTATTCATTGGGCGCGAATATAATCAAAGAGAAATCATAAGAAAATTGCAAGATTGTCTTGCGTAGGATGAAAATTGCATATTTGCCAAGGGAGCACGAGGACTAATATAAAGAAAAGTACAGCAACGAAAAGATTGTACTATGACTGAAAATTACAGAAATTTACAGGGAGGACATTATGCCAAGAAGCGAAAGTTACAGTACAAAAGCAAGGCAGGAAATCATGAGCTGTTTGAAAAAAAACTGGTCTGCAACTGTAAGCGTTTCCGACATTTTGCAGTATTTGACAGAAAAGGGAGTGCCCGTCAACCAGTCAACTGTTTATCGCTATCTTGATAAACTTTGTTCCGACCATGCAGTAATCAAATATATATCTGACAAAAGCCCAAAAGCAGTCTATCAATTAGCCGAGGATCAGCATTGCGAGGATCATTTACACCTGAAATGTGTGAAATGCGGAAGGATCATTCACTTGGATTGCGGCTTTATGGACGAATTTAAAGGACACTTGAAGGAACATCACAATTTCGAGTTGCAATGCGAGGGCAGCATGTTATACGGAGTTTGCGGCAACTGCTCCTCTGCAGATAAAAACAAATGAATTTACGCAGCAAAAAGCCGACGGAGCGAGTGCTTCCGTCGGCTTTTTGCTGCCATTTAAAAAAGAGAGAGCCAAGAATCCAATCGGGATAACCTGCGTGAGGAAAGACTATCTTTGTAATAAGCACTAGAAATCCGTTCGCTTGCGATCAGCACTTTTATTTTCTTTGCGTATTGCATTATATATCGGTAATTGAAAAGAACCAAGTGCCATTGTGCATTGCGTTTTTATATCAGTACATTACCGGGTATTCCGCTCAGCTTGCATTTCCGCAAAGCATTCGCTGCAATAAACAGGGCGGTCTTCCCTTGGTTTAAACGGAACCTTACAAGGTTTCCCACAGCGGGCGCATATCGCGTCATACATAACACGTTCCCCGTTTGATGAACCGTTTCGCTGCTCCTTACGAGATTTCCGACACTCCGGGCAGCGTTTAGGCTCGTTCTGGAAGCCTCTCTCAGCATAGAATTCCTGCTCACCGGCAGTCCATATGAATTCCTTGCCGCATTCAATACATATCAGCACTTTGTCTTCAAACATAGAATTTCCCTCCATTTAATTTGCAAAGCATTTGCATATATTATAATATCGCCACGCAGTACATTTGTCAATACTTGTAAACAATTTATTAATTGGTTCCAGACTTTTGGATTATCAATTGACGTTTTCCAATAATTGTGATAATATATAATTTGCAAATTAATTGCGAATTGAACGTGGAGGTATTTTGAATGGCTAAGTGTGCAATTACCGGAAAGACTACAACATTCGGAAACAAAGTCAGTCATTCCCATCATAGATCAAACAAAAAGATAAAGGCGAATCTAAAAAGAGTTCACGTAGTAGAAAACGGGACTCGGAAACATATTTGGGTTTCAACCAGTGTCTTGAGATCCGGCCTAATCCAACGAGTCTGATTAAAAGATGGAGTGAAATTTGTGAGTACTAAGAATTCAGGACGCGTGATGGTTACGCTTGCCTGCACAGAATGCGGTGAAAAAATTACACGACGACAAAAAACAAGAAAACATGTCCCGAACGTCTGGAAATGACGAAATATTGTCCCAGGCTTCGCAAACATACGCTTCACAAAGAAGTCAAGTCGTGATGAATCGTATTTTTTAGATACAGGAGGTCAAGTGAATTATGAGCAGAAATATTTTGCCGATCACGTTGCTGACCGGATATTTAGGAGCGGGTAAGACTTCGCTTCTGAACCATGTGTTGCGGAATCAACAGGGGTATAAAGTAGCTGTAATCGTAAATGACATCGGTGAAGTTAATATAGATGCAGATTTGATTTCAAAAGACGGGCAAGCAACCGAGCAGAATCAGAATTTGATTCCATTACAGAACGGCTGTATTTGCTGCACTCTGAAATTAGATTTAATCGCGCAGATCCTCAGCCTTGTCAGAATGGAACGATTCGACTATATTTTGATCGAGGCAAGTGGTGTCTGTGAGCCTATACCAATTGCGCAGACGCTGACCCTGATCGACGGTTCACTAAAAGATTCGGACGAATTACCTGAGCTTTGCAGGCTGGACAATATTGTCACCGTAGTGGATGCAAAGCGTATGGCTGACGAATTTGCTAATGGCTCTACGCTCTTAAAGGAAAATTTGGATGATGAGGATATCGAAAATTTATTAATCCAGCAGCTCGAATTCTGTAACACAGTCGTACTGAATAAAGTTGATGAGATTCCCACTGAGGTAAAAAAAGAAGTTCTATCAGTAATACGGAGGTTGCAGCCGGAAGCAAAGGTTATTGAAACAAATTTTGGCGTAGTTGATTGCGCTGACATCTTGGATACCTTTGCTTTTCACTTTGACAAAGCAATAAAATCTGCCGGATGGGTAAAAACATTGCTTGAGAAGGAAGAAGAAATTCCCGAAACAGAAGAGTACGGAATCGGAACCTTTGTATATAAACAGAGAAGGCCATTTATTACGCACAAGTTTGAGGATTTTACCAAAGATCGCTTTCCGACCAGCGTCATTCGTTGCAAGGGCATACTATGGTTTAACGATGAACCGGATATTTCTTATATGTTTGAACAGGCCGGAAAGCAGATTACAGCCCAGCCGTTTGGAAAGTGGTTGGTTGCAGCTGGAAGCGTTCAACAGCGGAAAATGTTTCAAGGCCATCTGGAAGGCAGAGTTGGCTGGGACAAGAAGTATGGAGACCGCTATATTAAGCTTGTTTTTATTGGGCAAAGCATGGATAAAATGGCAATCTGCGAAGAACTGAATGCGTGCTTAGGTAATTAACTGTGGGGCTGATACCTTTTCCAACGGCGTTACCTCTACGTTCGTTTCACTCGGTGCAACGATGGCTTTTAGCATGAAATCAGACGGTAGTCTATACCATAAAATAAGCCAAAATAGAGCCCAGCTAATAAAGTTTCGGCATGTAAGGAAATTTATAGATGTTGGCTTGATGACTTACAAAACAGAGAAAAAAAGCTGAGGAATTGCTCGATGAATTACGATCAGAGCAACGTGATTTTTCTGAAGCAATAAAAAACGCTTCATCAGAACAGGTTTTCAATTACCAAGATGCCATTGCATTCATGTATGAAATGATGGCTACCCAGTAGGCGCAATTGGTAGAAAGGGTCAACGTTAAACCGATAGATTGGGGAATATAAAGCACAGAATAGAGACGCAAGGCATTGATGCCTTGCGTCTCTTCACGTAATACAGCGCTGGTGAGCTTCTGGCGGAGCTTCCGCATCAGAAGCACCCGGAAGATAGACCAGAAATGACAGGTTCCAATCCGTAAAAAAGAGCATGGTGGTATTCCGCTGGACGATATCCAGTAGCTCACCCGCACGGTGGTCTCCGCTGACCATCTTCGCAAGCTCCAGATGGAACGGTGCGAGACTGATAAGCAGCTGCTACAAGGGTGCGTCAAAGCGGCGGTAGACTGCCTCGTCGAAATAAAGAAACAACTCGCGCTTGACGGAGTTTAAGAAGTCTTCGTTGTACGCCCCGCCGTTGTGGTCTTGCCGCAGCTGCAGGGCATGGAGAACAGAATAACCCGGCAGTGTTCCCAGCCAGTCAGAAAAATCGCCTTCAGTGAGGGTTTTATAATCGCAGAAACGCTGTCGCCCATTAGCTGCCTTCTTCAAATAATCAGTAAATATTAAAAATTGTTTTCCAATATACCAGTTAATTGTATCAGATAAAAATTGCTTTAATTTAAGAGTGCGAATCTTTTGTGCCCCTAACTTAATGACATTGGCTATACGCCTTATTGACATATGCTCATAATTAAGTTATTATGGTTGTGGGCATATGCCAATAACAGGTTGGCTCACGAATTAAAGGAGTCCTGCTAACAAAAGTCAATAGGAAAAGCGAAAAAAACAAGAAGGATTTGGAACGTAAAAACGAGCATGACAAAGAAGCGGCCGCAATACGCGCCCACCTGATCAATGGGAATCCAAGAGCTGGCTATGTATTCAAATCCACTGACTCCAAAGTGTTCAAATAGTCTCTGACCTTGGCGTGGTAGATGCGAAGGAATTTGTTCGCGGCGGCGGTCATGTAGACGAGATAGGGCTTGCCCTCGACACGTTTACGGTCAAGGAATTGGTACACAGGCTCGTCCAGCGGGGAGCGTTTCAGGTGCGTACTGATAATCTGGAACAGCGTCTTTCGCAAGTGCGGAGAGCCGCGCTTGGTGGTACGGACGCTCTGTGCACTGTGCTTTCCAGATTCGTTTACGCCGGGGTCAACGCCGGCGAATGCGATGAGCGCACCACGGCTCTGAAAGCGGCGGACATCGCCAATCTCGGCCATGAGCTGTGCGCCGGTGACATCACCCACACCGTACATGGAACGAACCACTTCATATTCGGGCAGCGTGGCGGCAAGGCGGATAAACTCGGCCTTGAGCGTGGCAAGCGTCGCTGTGGCGGCGGTGAGTTGTCCGGCGGCGGAGGTAATGAGCGTCTTGATGAGTGCGTTTTTTGGCATCGTCACGACCATCTCACTGCTGGTGGTATAGATTTCAGCGGCTTTAGCCGTGCTGAAATTGTAGTCCTTCCGCTTGCACCATTTGTAATAACGCTGGGAGAAAGCGGCAGCGCTCACGCCGGATACGCAGTCGCGGTGGTAAAAGGTGCAGACGAAATCCACCCATTTCTGGCGTCCATCCTCACGCACCGGGCTTTTGAAAAGCTCGTTGATGCCCGGAAACACAGAATCCAACAGTGAAATAAGGTTGTTTTGCAGCGATACCACCGTTTTCATGTGCAGATTGTACTGCCGTGAAAATAGCTTAAGCTGCTGCCGTGCGGTATCTGTTTGGGTATACTCGCGCATCTCTTCCCAATATTCAAGACCATACCGCGCGATCTTCACCGCATCGGCCTTGTCGGTCTTAACCTTTCGAAGCGAATTGTTGCCGAAGTCCTTGATGAGCTTGGGATTGACCGTGCTGACAAAGAATCCGGACTCTTGAAGCGCCATAACGACCGGCTCATGGTAACGCCCTGTTGCTTCAAGGATAACACGGGTATCCCCATCAATCAAGCGCAGCGATTCCGTCAACATGGAAAGGCCCTTGTTTGTGTGAAGAAATTCACGCGGCGGCAGGGCGACCTCGCCAAACGTACGCATGGCAGCGACAACGCTTTTCCCTTTAGACACATCAATTCCAACGACTGTGTTCATGAATACCTCCTGATGATCGGATTTGCACGCGGTTCTGCCGTTCTTCCATTGCCGATTCAATCTCCTAGGTTACGCGAACACACCCAATAACATGGGCGGGACTACCTGCTCAAAGCGAACTGCTGTCAATGAGAGAGACGGCTGACGGACTCCTTTTCGGACGTGATGAGTCCTTGATGATTTAGGTCAGACCGACGCTCTCCCATTGTACAGCCTTGGCAACAAAAACGAAACGAGCACGGCTGGTTGCCGTGCCTGTACCGTAATTTATATTGTAGGAGACGGTTTTATGGCCGCAAAGGTAAACGAAGAAAAATGCGTTGGTTGTGGGAGCTGTGAAAGAGCTTGTCCGGTGGGAACAATCAAAATTCAAGACGCCAAGGCGAAAGTAAGCGGCAACTGCATTGAATGTGGTGCGTGTGTCAGCGAATGCCCTGTCGAAGCAATCTATCTATAAAGTTTTAGTGAGAGCTGTTTAGATGGTGGTAAAAATTGAGCATGGTTTTCAAGGTTGGGTCCCGCAGGAAAGCGCGAAGCAGGGTTTTGCGCAAACTTTATATTTTCGGAATAGCTGTTGTCTGTAGAGCAAGACCTTTTCTCCATAATTTATTAGGAGGTACAATATGGCTCTGCGAAATATCATGCATTATCAGGACGATGCTGTGTTGAAAAAACGTTCAAGGATTGTGGTAAAGATAAACGAGAGAACTTTGATTCTGCTTGAAGATATGGTCGAAACAATGTATACTGCAAATGGAGTCAGTCTGGCGGCCGCACAGGTCGGCATATTGAAGCGTATTGTTGTAATTGGTCAAAGTAGAGGGAGTCGGTCTTTTGGCTACAGCCCTTTGTCACGAGCTCGATCATTTGGACGGAATTTTATTTATCAATAAGGTGATACCATGTTCCATTATCAATCAAGATAATCTGAACTTGAAGGATATATACGAAAATTTGAATACAAGGGTGTACCATCAAGACAACTGAAGCAAAGCTTGCAATGCTAGTCCACAGACTGGACATCGATCTGCGGGCGTATATTCATAAATCTCGTAAAATGGAGGTAATGTAATGGCCAGACCCACAAAATGGAGAAAAATCGAAAATGTTCCGGCTATTGCCTATTTTGTACCATCGGAGAAGGAGATTGCGGAAATCCCCGAGAATATATTAAAACTGGAAGAATTGGAAGCCATTCGCCTAAAAGATTTAGAAGGCCTTGAGCAAAGTGAATGCGCCGACAAGATGGAAGTTTCTCGCCCAACGTTTCAGCGCATTTTATTGTCTGCGAGAGAGAAAATTGCTGACAGTCTGATAAGCGGAAAAACAATTCATATCGAGGGTGGCAATTTTACGCAGAACATTTGCCCTGTCAGGTGTCTTGAATGCGGCAAGGAATGGATGGAAAGCTTTGAAAAGCTGAATGCTATTAAGGACGGCAGTTATGGATGTCCTGACTGCGGATCAAAAAATATTGCATGCAATCATTCCTGCAGAGGAAAATTAGGGCGTGGAAACTGCTGGAGGCACGGCAAGTGCAATCAATAACATATGAATGCTAATATATATTAAAGTTTGAAAAGCCTGATCTAAAGTGCTCTATGGATCAGGCTTTTCTATTTTTGCATTCAGTTATTGACATATGACCATAATAATATTACAATTGCAGTTATGAGCATAGGCTCGCAAGGCCGTGTCAAGATTGCTCTACCAAACGATAGAAGAAATTATATCAAAACTGTTATAATAGTAGGCCTTGTCACGGGAACTCACGGCATGGTCATAATCTGATCAAAAGCGTCGCATTTAATTGAGCGAACTACTTTTTTGTTCTATTTATGACCTGATAGATGATTGGAGCACTGTCGCTATCAATAAAAAGCATCAATTTCAAAGGAAGTACTGAAATGTTCTGTGAATTGTTTACTGATAAAGTAATTGAGCACTTCATGAGCCCAAGAAACGTCGGAAACATGCCTGACGCTGATGCTGAGGGAACTTGTGGAGTTCCAAGCTGCGGCGATGCTCTTGCCCTCTATATCAAAGTAAAAGATAATGTGATTGAAGATATAAGCTTTCTGGTGTTTGGCTGTGTTGCGGCTATTGCAACAAGCAGTATGACAACAGAACTTGTAAAAGGAAAATCTCTGGATACAGCTTTGAAACTGACTGATACCGAAAAAACTTCCCGTGATTATTTCCCGTTTACGGGAATTTTTCCCGGTATGGCATACTATAAAAGGCGGAAGCCAAATAATAGGAGGTTTTTATGGACACATTAAATGAGGTCACAGAAAAAAAAGAGGCAAAAAAGAAATCCTGCCTTCAGCCAGCTCCCAAAGTTCTCGTCTCCTGTCGAGGGCTGGACGGAAAAAACAATGTGCTTGCGGTAGGCTATTGCGGCAATTGCAGCTATGATCCGCCTATGGTCATGGTCGGCATTGTCCCTTCGAGATACTCCTATAAGCTGATTAAGGAATCCGGCTGCTTCGTTGTAAATCTTGTGGACAGACGTTATAAGGACACCTTTGATTATCTGGGAAGCCACAGCAAGCGGGATGGGGACAAGCTGGCCAAAATGAACGTCAAGCTTCAGGACGGCAAAAAAGTGAACGCCCCCATTCTTCCGGATTGTCCTGTAAACATTGAATGCACGGTGGTGGACTCCATTGTCACAGGCTCCCATGAGATGTTCATTGGAAAAGTCGAATATGTCCATGCCGACGCCGGAATTGCGGATGCTGACGGGAATATCGACTTTTCCCAAATTAATTTTTTATAACAGGAGCAGCGCGGCAAACACTTAACTTAAGCTATAAGTAAAACGAAGCGGAGGATTTTTATGAAAATTGCCATTCCCATGAATGAACAAAACCTGGACACCGACGTATGCATCTCCTTTGGGCGCGCCCCCTATTTTCTGTTTTGCGATACGGATACGAACGAAACCACGTGGCTGAAAAACAGCGCAGCGGAAAGCTCCGGCGGCGCGGGCATTCAGGCGGCGCAGAGCTTGGCAGACAACGGCGCAAACGCCCTGATTGCACCCCGCTGCGGCGAAAATGCGGAAAAAGTTCTGAGGGGTGCGAAAATTGAGGTTTACCGTTCCACCGACGGAACGGCAAAGCAGAATATCGACGCGCTGAAAGCGGGAAAGCTTCAGCCGCTGGCTGAATTTCACGCGGGCTTCCACGGCCATGGCGGATAAGGCTTGGACGATCGCGGTACTCAGTGGAAAAGGCGGTACCGGCAAAACGCTGGTCTCCGTAAATCTTGCCGCTGCCGCCAATGAAGCAGTATATCTTGACTGCGATGTGGAGGAGCCAAACGGACATCTTTTTTTGAAGCCGGAGGTGTCCGGCGAGGAAACGGTCACCGTCAAAATTCCCGAAATTGATGCAGCCCGCTGCACGGGCTGTCGCAAGTGCGTGGAGTTCTGCGCGTTTCACGCGCTGGCGTTTGTGGGGAACAAACCGCTTCTATTTGACGAGGTCTGTCATTCCTGCGGCGGCTGCGCCCTCCTCTGCCCTGCCAACGCGATCCGTGAAACAGGGAAGGCTGTGGGTACGGTTTCCTCCGGCATTTCCGAAAAGGTTATCGTATACACGGGACGCCTGAACATCGGAGAAGCTTCCGGAATCCCGGTCATCAAAGCGCTGTTGCAAAAAATTTCAAACAAACAAGATCGTCCCGTTTTCATCGACTGTCCGCCCGGAAGCTCCTGCGCCGTGATGGAGAGCATCCGGGATGCGGACTTCTGCATTCTGGTGGCGGAACCCACTGTGTTCGGCGCGCACAACCTCGCCATGGTGCATGAGCTGGTGACCCTGTTTCAAAAGCCCTGCGGCGCCGTGCTGAACAAATGCCTGACGAGCGAGAATCCCTCAGAGGCGTTCTGCGTTGAACACGGTATTCCCATTCTCGCGCGTATTTCGTTTGACCCAGAGCTGGGTGCACTCAACTCGGAGGGGAAAATTGCAGTGCGGGAAAGTGAGCGGTTCCAGGCGCTCTTCGCCTCTTTGCTGGAACGCATCGGAAAGGAGGCGCGGCATGAAGCAGCTTCTGATTCTCAGCGGTAAGGGCGGCACCGGAAAGACAACCGTCGCCGGCGCGTTTATTGCGCTCTCCCAGGCGAGGGCCTATGCGGACTGCGACGTTGACGCGCCGAATCTGCACCTGATTTCCCATTGGGAAAAACCCACCGAGCGTACCGGTTACTATGGTATGCCAAAGGCCCGGATCGATCCCGACCGGTGCGTCGGCTGCGGGAAATGCCGGGAGCACTGTCGGTTTGATGCAATCGAGGCCGGAACGCCGTTTCAGGTAAAGCCCTTTGCCTGCGAGGGTTGCGGGGTCTGCGCGGAAATCTGTCTGGAGGGAGCCGTTTCCATGGAGCCCGCCGTGGCGGGCGATCTGGCGCTTTACCGGGACGAAGATCGTGTTTTCTCCACGGCGAAGCTCAATATGGGCAGCGGCACGTCCGGAAAGCTGGTCACCGAAGTGAAAAAGCGGATGGCTGCCACCGCCGGGGATGCGGAGCTTGCGGTGATTGACGGTTCGCCGGGCATCGGCTGCCCTGTCATTGCCTCTATCAGCGGGGTGGATATGGTTCTGATCGTGGCGGAGCCGTCCCTGTCCGGCATCAGCGATATGGAGCGCATCCTGAAAACGGCGGAGACATTCCGTACAAAAACGGCGGTCTGCGTCAACAAGGCCGACGCCAATTCTGCAAAAACGGAGGAAATCCGGAAATTCTGCGGGGCACATTCTATTCCCTTTGCCGGCACGATTCCGTTCGACCCGGAGGCCGTCGGGGCCGTCAACAGCGGAAAGAGTGTCGCGGAGCTTGACTGCCCGTCCGGCCATGCGGTGCGCGAAGTTTATAATCATACCATGGCCCTGCTTTTTGAGGGAGGCGGCCAACCATGACCATTCAGGTTTTATCGGAAAACACCTCGGTATCTGAAAATTTCGGATATGAGCACGGGCTGAGCCTGTATGTGGAGACCCCAAAGCACCGGCTGTTATTCGACACCGGCGCCAGCGGGCTGTTTGCGGAAAACGCCGCGAAGCTGGGCGTTGACCTTTCCATGGTGGATGTTGCTGCTTTATCCCATGGCCACTACGACCACGGCGGGGGCCTGAGAACCTTTCTAAATAAAAACAGCCAAGCAAATGTGTACGTGCATAAGCGAGCTTTTGAACCCCATTATGCCAACCGGCCTGACGGAACCAAAGCCTATATAGGCCTGGATACCGGACTTTTGCCAAGTGAGCGCTTTGTGTTCTGCGACGGGCGGTATATCCTTGATGAGGAGCTGGAGCTGTTTTCGAAGATCCGGGAAGAAACGCCCGTTCCCTCCGGCAACGCAGAACTCTTTCAAAAGTCAGGGGACTCCTATTTGCCGGACGATTTTGCCCATGAGCAGAATTTGGTAATCCGGCAAAACGGGAGGGCGATTTTGATTGCCGGGTGCGCCCACCGCGGCATTGTCAACATCGTCCGGCAGTTTCAAGCGGACAACGGCCGTTTCCCCGACATCGTCATCGGCGGCTTCCACCTCCATAGCCGCGGCTTGGGGAAAAGCGAGACGCCCGAGGCGGTGGATGCCGTAGCGCGGGAGCTGCTGCAAACCGGCGCGCGGTATTATACCTGCCACTGCACCGGGCAGGAAGCCTACCGGCGGCTGAAAGCCGCGATGGGAGATCAGATTAGCTATCTTTCGGCCGGAAGCCGGTTGGAGATCAATTGATAGGGAGTGAGAAGCCATGAGCGAACACTGTGACAACAACTGCGGAAGCTGCGGCGAGGATTGCGCCGACCGCAGAGGGGAAAAGCCGAATTTCCGGGCTGCGCCCAATGAGTTGAGCCAGATTAAAAAAGTGATCGGCATTGTCAGCGGGAAAGGCGGCGTGGGAAAATCCTCGGTCAGCGCCATGCTGGCGGTCACCATGCGGCGGCTTGGATATCGGGTGGGCGTGCTGGACGCGGATGTAACAGGGCCTTCAATTCCGAAAGCCTTTGGTATCCAGGGGAAGGCTGAGGGAAGTGAGCAGGGGCTGTATCCGAAACAGAGCAGCACCGGCATTGAAATTATGTCGATCAATCTGCTTTTGGAAAATGACACGGACCCGGTGATCTGGCGGGGCCCTATTCTAGCCAATACGGTCAAGCAGTTCTGGTCGGACGTGATCTGGGGTGACGTGGACTTTTTGTTCATCGACATGCCCCCCGGAACCGGCGACGTTCCCCTGACGGTTTTCCAGTCCATCCCTGTGGACGGAATCGTCATTGTCACCTCGCCGCAGGAGCTGGTTTCCATGATCGTTGCCAAGGCGCTGAGAATGGCCGAGATGATGAAGGTCCCCGTGTTGGGGCTGGTGGAAAACATGTCCTATTTCAAGTGTCCGGACAACGGGAAAGAGTACAAAATCTTCGGGGAAAGCCATATTGACGAGATTGCCGGAAAGCACGGGCTGAAGGTGCTGGCAAAGCTTCCCATCGACCCGAACATTTCGGCCGCCTGCGACAATGGGATGATTGAACAGTTTGACGGAAACTGGTTTGACGCTGTCGGCAAACAGCTGGCAGGACAATAATTAAATTGGAGGAAACAACAATGATGAAAATTGCAGTTGCCGCTGAAGGCAAAAATGTAACGGAGCATTTTGGACACTGTGTCAACTTTATGCTGTACGATGTGGAGAACAATACGATTACAAAAGAGGAATCCGTAAAGAATCCCGGCCACAAGCCCGGATTCCTTCCCAACTTCTTGGCAGACCGGGGTGTAAAAGTCATCATCAGCGGCGGTATGGGCCAGGGCGCCGTGGACATTTTCAATGAGCGGGATGTCGAGGTTATCACCGGCGCGTCCGGCGACGCGCGGACGGCGGTGGAGCGCTACCTGAAGGGTGAACTGAAGACCACTGGCAGCGTCTGCCACGAGCACCAGCATCATGACGAATGCGGCGAGTAAAAAAGTAGTCATTAAAAAACGAGAAGCTGTACCTTCGAGGTACAGCTTCTCGTTTTTGTTTTATATTATTTCAATGTTCTCATTTATGGTAGAGCGGCATACTACAATCAACATTGACATTACCAAGCCTTAGAATAATCGGTCAAATACTTCAGAGGATTCACCTATTCGCCGTCTTCCGTGATGTCAAAATAAAGATGTGGGCCAGTGGAATGTCCCGTACAGCCAGTAATACCGATCACCTGTCCCTGGGATACCGCAAGGACTGGAACGGTGTATGATCGCTTCAGGAATCAAGGCGCGTTCTTCGTACCGGCGGACGGTATTGCATCACCGACCTGCGTGGCAACGTACATTCGCTGAAGAAAGCTATCCAATACACAACAAAACGTTTGTTAACGATTATTGTTGATCTTAACGGGTTTTTCAAAATTGAACTGCACCCCTAAAGTTAGATAGTATGATATATTGAAATAACTTTTGGGTTGTTTTTATGCCAAAGTTCATCCACTTTCTATGAATTATATATTATCGGCCTCTCAATTGAGGTAAAGCCCTGCAAGCCGGTGAGCACCACGTTATTCTGGCTACTAGCGCAGTGGACAATCAGCGGATTGCCGCTCTCGTCTGTACCGACAAATATACCCACATGGCTGTCACCGGGATAGAACACCAGATCGCCGGGAAGGGCTTCGCTCCATGAGATGGGGGTACAATAGGTGTGCTGGGCATGAGCGCCGCCACCATGTCCAATGACATAGCCGATGGAATTATTGAATACCCAGTCCACAAAACCGGAACAGTCCAGCCCATAGGGGCGGATGGTTCCGGTCATCCTGCTGCCTGTGGCAGTTACTCTCGTGGGCGTTCCCCATCGGCTGTCCCAGCCGATGGCGCTGCTTTTGCCGCCCCAGAAATAATTGACCTTGCCGAGGAGTGAGTAGGCGGTCTGCACCACGGCCTTGCGGTCGGCAGACAAGTCCTCCGGCATCTTGGAGAGCATTTGACGGATTTCCTCGTCGGTCAGGGTCAGCTCGTCGCCGTAGGTCCCCACTAATTCCGCCAGCATCTGGGTATACTCCGGCTTCAACATTTCCGTCAGCGCCTGTCTCTGGCTCTTATTGAAGTGATAGATGTCCGGCATCTCCTGCGCCGTTTTGCTGGTGATGATAATGTGCAGGACGGTTTCGGTATCCTCGCCATCGCCAACGGTTTCCACGGAATATGTCACCACGTTCATATCCCAGAAGATTTTGCGCAGAAGATCAACGCGCTTTTCGTCCATCGTTACCACATCGGTGGCATCTGCATCGGCTCCCGCCGTTTTCATCGCGAACACGGCAACAATATCCGTCCAGTTGGTGATGGAGAGGCCACTGCCGCCAGGAACACGGTGAATCACTACGCTGTCCGCAGGATGCTCCGCCTGAATCTGATTGATTTTGGCCGTAAACTCCATATTGATGGTCGCCACGGCCTGCGGCACGGACTGAGCGTCCGCGTCCTGTCCAGACCAGAACACGCCGAACGGTGTTCCGATGACTGCCGCTGCGCCGCCGATAACCAGCACCAACGCAATCAAGCCGCCTGCTCCGCCCAGTAAACCGACTGCCGCCCTCACGATGGCTTTGCCGGTGCGAACCACGGCATCCTTCAACTGGGAAAGACCCTTTGAGGCAGTTTTCGTGGCCTGCGCGGATTTTTGAGCGATTTCCTGCGCAAGCTGCCGCTGCATTTTCCGCGTGGCATGGACCTTGGCTCTTTCCGCTGTGGTAGTGGCCCCGCTGTTGGCTGCGCGAAAATTGTCATCTGCAAGCAACGGCATTTTTTTCTTCGGCACAGTAGCCGTCTTTTTACCGCTGTCACGCCCAAAGGAAAACCGGCGCTCTGACACATTCACAGAATCATCGAAAAAAACACCACCTTGACGCAAATCTCCAACGGTCTTGCGGCTCTCCGACACTTCTCCGCGCACTTTGATTTCCCGCTGGTCTTCCCGTTGCTGTTTTGCCTTTTCCTTGCGGTATACCCGCTTGGCCTTGACCGTCTGGGGAGTATCCTGTCCGGAAAAATCAGAAGGCTGGCCATCCACTGTGGAATGGTCAGCCTTCTTTTCTGTTTTAGTTTTATCTGTTCTGAATTGTTTATCGTATTCTTTCTGCGCCAGCCGCTTCCCTGCGCGGTATGCCTTGCGGGAACCGTAAGCGGCGGTGTCTTTTGCGTCACCCTCAAACTCGCCAATTGCATCCCGCACGGCGGCGCTGTCCGCTGTACCGCTGTCCTCACCGAAGTCCCGCTGCCGCAGTTGTCTGATTGCGGTACTGTCTTTCATCAGCTTTGAAAGCTCCTTCGGCGCGAGGGCGGCAGCGTCCCTTACCTTGATTTCCCGCGTCTTGGGTCGTGTTTTAATCTCATTCATGGTACACCTACTTCTCTTTTTCCCGCCGCCGCACCTCAGCGGCGGCATAATTGATCAGCTCGTCCGGCGTTGGAATTTCGCCCCTGCGCAAGACGGCATTTTGCGCCTTAATTGTGATTAGATTCCTGTCCGGGTCCGTATAGGCCGCGTTAATGGCCTCCTGTATATTCTGCTTCACCTCCGCAACGGTAACGCCATGCTGCCTGGCGAGTTTTCGATAGATTTTTCTGTTCATAATAACCCCCTCATTTCTTTGTGTGGTATTTCACACAATAATACAACATTTTTCGCATATACTCAATAGTAATGTGTGGATTGCCACACACTTCTATTGAGGGGTGCGCTATGGATCAGAAAATCAAGCAGGACCAATGTATTGGAACAAATCTTCAAAGACTGCGTACAGCCACAGGCTTGACGCAGGAGCAGATGGCTGCGAAAATGCAGCTTTACGGCATTGATATGTCGCGGGATTTCTATGCCCACATCGAAAATGGCAGTTATAACGTGCGCACAAGTGAACTGGTGGCTTTTCAAAAAATCCTGAAATGCAGTTTTGATGACTTCTTTAAAGGACTGAACTGAGTGAAGCGGGCAATGGTTATTCCATTGCCCGCTCACATCTCTCCCTGTTTTGTGGTCATAAGTTTATATAACTCCGTATTCGCCGGGAAGTGGTTGATAAAAGGCACCAGTGCACCGCCAACTTTAATCAGTCCGTGGCCGACTTCGGCATTGGTGATGTAGCCCAGCTGCTGCTCCGAGATGCGCAGCAGATTAACAAGTTCCTGCTGATCAGTGGGGGCCTGACTGAGCATCAGCAAAAACTCACTGTTGGCCAGCATATTTTTCGCCGTTGGAGAGCGCAGGCAGTCGGTGACGTTCTGAGTAATACCGGTGGCTGCGGCATTTTTCTTGCGGAACCGTTTCCAGCTCTCCTCCAGGAAGTTCGTGCTGTATTCGTTTGTGAAAAACAGGTAGATTTCATCAATGTAAATCCATGTGCGCCGCCCGCGCTTGTGGTTTTCAATGACGCGGTTTAAAATGGCGTCCAGCATGACCAGCATCCCCACGGTTTTCAGCTGGCTGCCCAGATCAAAAATATCAAAGAGCATAATGCGGTTGTTCATGTTCACGTTGGTTTGATGAGCAAAGACGTTGAGGCTCCCGTCTGTGAACAGCTCCAGCGCCAAGGCAATGGACTGGGCCTGCGGCTCCGGCTGACGCAGCAGTTCCTCCCTGAATTCTTTCAGCGTGGGCGGATTCTCATAATTCTTGATGTAATCCCGGTAGACATTGCCCACGCAGCGGCCAATGATGGATTTTTCCTTAGCTCCCACCACTTCCGGCTTCATGAGCTGTTCGCACAGGGACATGATGAACTGGCTTTTCAGAATCAGCGGATTTTCCGTCTTGCCGTCCACTTCGCCGTAGCCGCTTGCCATGTCCATGGCGTTGATGTGGTTGGGACTGCCTGCGGAGATCTGCACCACTTCTCCGCCCAGGGCGCGGACAAGGGGCGCGTACTCCCGCTCCGGGTCGACAATCAGAATATCGTCGTCGGTGGACAGAGCAATCGAGGTAATTTCCTCCTTGGCGGCAAAGGACTTGCCGGAACCGGACACGCCGAGAATGAAACCGTTGCCGTTGAGCAGCTGCCGGCGATTGCAAACGATCAGGTTGCGGCTGGTGGCGTTGACGCCGTAATAGATACCGTTGCGGTGCCGAATTTCCTGCGAGGAAAAGGGCACCAGCGCCGCGGCGCTCTCCGTGGTCAGCGTCCGCAGCGTGTCAATTTTTCGAAGTCCGTAGGGCAGCGCCGTATTCAGCCCATCTTCCTGCTGATAGGTCAGCACGGATAGTTCGCAGTTTTTACCACCCGCAATGCTCCTGATGGTATCGGTGTCCGCGTCCAGCTGTTTCTTGCTGTCGGCAATGTGAACGAGGGTCATTACGCACAGCGTCATGCGCTGGTCGCGGGCGGTGAGGTCGTCCAGAAACTCCCGCATATTGTTTCGGGCCTCTGTGAGCTGCATGGGCGGTATGGCGGAAAAGTTGTTGTTCTGGTTCTGCTTGTTCTGCCAGCGGGTGATGTCCGTTTCCACCGCCAGTGCCTGATTTTGAATTTCCTTCAGCGCCACGTCCGTGGGCACCGGCTGAATGTCGACGGACAGCACCAGATTACGGCTGAAATCGGTCAACTCCTTGATGAAACCGTCCTCCAGATAGGATGGGTAGTCCTTCAGGAACAGTACCCGCCCCACCTTGGAATCGCCCAACTCAAAGTAATTGGAACGAAACTGAATGGCGTCGGGGCAAACGCGGTCCTTAAAGTCCTGTCCGCGCCGTGCCAGCTTGTCGAAGTCAAAGGAAAAGCCACCCTCCTCACCGATACGGAAAAAATCATGGAGAACGCGGAGCCGGTCCACGTTCTCCATTTCGTACAGTCTGGAGGACAGTTTTTTCAGATTGTTGGAGAGGTCGCCCGCCACGCGTACGAAAAAGCTGCGAGCCTCCTCAATGCTCCGGCGCTCCACGGACACAGTAATGTATCGCTCCTGAATGATGTTGTTGCCCTCTGCCGCCTTGTCCAGCATCATGCGGTTATACTCGCTGCGGTAATTGTCCCTTCCGTCCTGTTTGGTCGGCAACAGCATTTCTTTCTGAAACTCCTTGGGGTTGAGCCTTTTGTTGACAATGGAGATTTTGGTAATGGCGTCCGTGGGCAATGCCTTTTCCAGAGCGCAGTAGAGAATCAGCATATCCCGCTTGTCCTCCTCGTCGGCCACGGAATAGTTGACGTCGGTAAAGCGCCAGGTCCGGCTGTATTTGCCGCTCACCTCCCAGATACCATCTTTGTAAATACGCCGGATGGGTATGGTCTGCTGCGCCGATCTTGGGATGCGCACAGCAGTCTTATCTGTTTTCTTTGGTATTGTTGGAAACTTCATGTTTCTTCCCCCTACTCTTTTTTATCGGCGCTTTCATAAGCTCTGCATACTGATTTTTGCTTTTGTAGATCCGCCGACCGGCGCACAGCACGTTGGTTTTGAACACCGCCCAGAGCAGCTTCTCCAGCGGCAAGCCGTTGTAGTTAAAAAAGCCCGCAGCCGCCAGCGGCGCGGCGCAGACCATACATAGCCAGCTGGCCGTTTCTTTGCCCAGCGGGTCCTTAAATAAAAAGTAAGCTCCCACGGCAACTGCGACAGCACCGAGGGAGCAGAAGAATTGTCGTGCGGATAACCCGAAAAAGATGGTTTCGTGGTATGTCCGCACCTCGCGGTTGATTTTAATTTCCATAAAAAACACTCCGTGGAATCTGTATTTATAGTCGTTGATTAACTTGCCTAAAAAGAGTAAAATTTACATTGTTTTTGGTATAAGGAGGCTTCATATGCAGTTACATGATATTTATAGAATAATAGACCATGCTTTATTGTTTCTGCGCTCTCATTTAAAAGTTGTCATTATTGGTATAGTAGCTTTTATAGCATTGTGTTTAGTTTCGTGCTGGATGACACAACAAAGTATTAGCTATTCTCCTTTGAAAATTTTTGACGGCAGTGACGTGCAAACAAATGAACTAGAGATTCCTTATTCAAAGCGTATGTCATATAGTGAATCAGTTACAATTCCTTCACTCATCATTGGTAGCGTATCAGATATAAACGAAACCATTTCTACAATAAGTAGCGCAGTAGATACTGCCTCTATTTTAGATAACCTTTCCGGTGGTAGTGGTACTCTGCTAATTCCAGAGGGTGCATCTAAAATTGGATACTCTGACTTAGGAATATATGGGTGGGCCAAGCATTACAGTATAGTGTTTAATCAGATTGACTGCACAGATGCTATAATTGTTTTTGTTGCAGGAAACTCTATAATTTCAGGCAAATTAAGTGTTGGAACCGGTATTCTTTCTGAAATTACTGTATATCAATAACCATTTTCCTTTAATTGAGTAAGTATCATATTTTTTAGGCCGATTGTAAGATGAAGTTGGACACTTGAACAGAAAAATCCATAGTGATTTTCCTCATGGTAAAATGGTAACGACAAAGACACCAAATACCGAGGAGGGCAATCACTATGGACTGCCAAGATTATATCACAACCGAACCGGAACGCAAGTGTGGACAGCATTTAGGTCCCACGGAACGTGGTGCCATTCAGGAACTGCGTAAATTAGGGCTTTCATATCGAGCCATTGCCTGCAAAGTAAATTGTGCTCACGGCACGGTCCAGAATGAGCTGAAACGTGGAACACCGCCACGCAAAAGCCGGAAGGGTCGTGCTCCCGGATACAGTGCAAAGCGAGGTCAATCCGTTTACAAGGCAAACAGAGAGCGATGCAGAAAGCGCCATTCCATTATCCGCTGCTCCAAGTTCGTGGCGTTCGTAGTTGAGATGGTCCGAAAGCACAGCTGGTCTCTGGATGCCTGCGTTGGCTACGCAAGACTGCATAATCTGTTCCGGGATGACGAGATGGTGTGCACCAAGACGCTTTACAATGAACTGGAGGCTGGTAATCTTCCACTCACGGTCTTTGAAGTCCCCGATGTTCTAAAACGTAGAGTTTCCAATGGAAAAAGCCGTGTCAACAAACGTCCCAAAGGCCGCAGCATTGAGGAACGCCCCGCCGAGGTTGCTGCCCGTGCGGAGCTGGGTCACTGGGAAGCTGACACAGTTGTTGGTCTCCGGAACGGCAAAGAAGCGGTTGTGTTCTCCCTCGTTGAGAGAGTAACTGACAACTACATCGCCATGCGTATTCCCAGCAAGACCAGCGGGGCAGTACAAGCCGCCATGCAGGCCCTCCGTGCCGAATATGGTAACCGCTTTCACGATGTTTTCAAGAGTATTACCGTCGACAACGGCTCCGAGTTTGAGGACTTTGCTCAGGCTGAACAGTGGGGCACGCTGGTCTACTTTGCACATCCGTACTCGTCATGGGAGCGACCCGTAAACGAGCGCCATAACGGCCTGCTGCGGGGTTTTATTCCAAAGGGCGTCTCCATGGAGAAGTTCTCTCCCGAGCAGATTCTGGCCTTTGCCGATGAACTGAATGGACGCCCACGCAGGCGGCTCGGCTTCCAGACGCCGGAGGAGCTGTTTGAAGCATTCCTGGACGGCGTTTACGCTGCCTGAACCCCCGCTGCCGTTTTGCCGGGGTGTCTAACTTGCACTTGCAATTTGCGATCATATTTTTTAGCTCATAGTCCAAACATCTCCTTTATAATCCGATCCGCGCCCTTCACCAGTCCTACCAGCACCAGCATATTGAAAATGGTCTCCGCCAGATAACTCCAGACCATGGTAACGGCGGAAGCATTCGGGTTTACGATGCCCGGTGAGCCGCTGGATGTGAACGCGGCAAAGATCATGCAGGCCAGCACAATAACCGCGCCCTCCAGACACACGCCGAGGTAGCTTTTGATGAACGTCTTTCCGGTGTTCGAGGTACTTTCCCCGGCGAAGGTGGAAAGCGGAATCGGAGCCAAAGCGGTATACATATACAGACGGAAAAACCGGCTGTACACGGTCAGAATCATCACGAAAGACAACACCGTGATAAACACGCTTCCGAGAATGGTCACCAACCACAACGGAATGCTGGCGAGAAAACCCACCTCGTCGATGGCGGTCTTAATCTCGTCCGGCAGGGTGACTGCTGCTCCGGTGAGGTTGCCTAGCCTCCCCGCCACCGTGGAGATAATTCCCGCGCAGATATTGAACAGCGAGGTCATAATATCCATGCCGTAGGTCACGGCGGTTTTCGCCGCCACAAAGCGGATGAAGTAGCGCAGCGCCTGCTCCGGCCTGCGGAAGTCCCGGAAGTTTGCGCTACTCTTAAAAATACTGATGGCAAAGAACAAAATCAGCAGCCCGTAGCCGATGGCCTGCAACGCCCCGTTGATGTTCTGTGCCAAATCCCACATGGCCCCGCCCTTGAAGTGCTGGGGCGTTTCGCTGACTAACGACCATATCTCCGTCAGTTTGCTGTTCCATGTATCAAAGGCCCCCGTCAGATTTTCTGTAATCCAGTTGTCATCCAAAACATGTTCACCTCCTATGTGGGAGCCTGCCCCCTTCGGCAGAGGCAAGCTCCCACCGTTTTATTTCAGAATTAGGTCGAGGATTTCTTTTGCAAAGGCAATCATCAGCCCGCCGAAAAAAGTGAGAAAGCCGGTGGAGCGCTGGGACGGGTCGTGGGATTGCAGGCTCAAGCCGATCTGCACCACGCCCCAGCCGAGAAGAATAATGCCAATAGCCTTAATCGCGGCAAAGACGAAGGTGGACAGGTTGTTGATGGCGCTCAGCGGGTCATCGCTCGCCGCCAAAGCGGGTGTGGCAAAAATGCAGAAGACGGCCAACGATGCCGCCGCCATGAAGTAGCGGCGTCTTACCCATTCGGTCTGCTTTCTGGGTTCCAGAATCGGTTTCTTTTTCATAGTCAGGTTCCTCCGTAAATTCAAGTATTTCAATGTCCCTGGCATCCACCGCGTCCGGCAAATCCAGCCGTTCATAGTGGGGGATGTCATAGCGTTTTTGATAGGGCGTTTTCCCGCCGTCCGCCGTGCGGTGGAAATTAGGATGCTTCTGAATGGGGTATTTGTCGTCCATCACCGGACGCTCTCCGCGGATAAATACCAGCGCCTTGCGGTTGGAGAGCATCCGCACCTCGTCGGGCATCAGCAACTCCCGGCCTGCATTCTGGTAATTGGTGTTGCTGGAGCCACTGCGCCCCTTGGTAACGCCCCGCGTCCGCGTGTCGATGGTTTCCTTGCCCAGTGCCTTGGAAATGTACTCGTGAGTGCTAGCCTCGTTGCCCCCGAGATAAAGGAGCGTATCGCAGTTGCCGGTGACGTTCTCCCAGCTGTCCTTAAACAAAGCTTTCAGCTGCGCCATGTTCTGTACCACAATGTTGATGGAGATCTCCCGGCTGCGGCAGGTGGAGAGGATGCGTTCAAAATCATCCGGCAGCGCCACATTGGCAAACTCGTCCATCAGCACCCGCACCGGAATGGGGAGCCGCCCGCCGTATCGGTTGTCGGCGGCAAAGTAAAGCTCCTGAAACGCCTGCGAGTAGAGCATCCCGACAAGGTAATTAAAACTGGTGTCGTTGTCCGGGATGACCGCAAAGATAACGCGCTTGCGGTCGCCCATGGTGGCAAGCTGTAAATCGTCCCGGCTGGTGATATTCGCCAGCGCAGGCAGATTGAATGCTGCCAGCCGCACGGCGGTGGATACCAGAATGGATTTTGCGGTCTTGCCGCTGGCCTGTTTGAAAACCTTATATTCTTTGACCGCGATATGCTCCGGGTCCACGCGTTCCAGATCGTCAAAGAGCAGATCAACGGGGCTGCGGTAGCTCTCGTCGTCCTCGCGGGCGGCGGCATTTTCAATCATATACATCACCGTCGCAAAGTTTTGTTCGCTCTCTGGCGCTTCATGCATGAGATAGAGGATAAACGCCGTGAGCAGTGCCGTTTCCGCCTTGTCCCAGAAGGGGTCATTGGTCTGTGCCTTCTTGGGGGTGGTGTTTTGAATGAGATTCGTCACCAGCTTGATGGCGTCGGTGTCCGAGTGCAGGTACAGAAACGGATTGTAGCAGTCGGAATGCTCCATATCCACCAGATTGAAAATCATGACCTCGTAGCCCTCCGCTTCCAACAGTCCGCCTACGGCGCGGTAAGTTTCCCCCTTGGGGTCGCAGACAATGTAGGAACAGTTGGCCTGCATCAGATTGGGCTTAATAAAAAAGCGGGTCTTACCGGAGCCGGAGCCGCCCACTACCAGAATGTTGAAATTGATTTGATGCTCCGGCGGCAGTGCCCGGACGTTCATGCTGATGCGGATGTGTTTGGTGACGATCAGGTAACGGTCGGTCTTTTTTGTGTGGAAGTGTGCGCAGGTTTCCTTCGCTCGTCCCCACTTGGCGGAGCCGTGTTCTTCACCGGGTCGGCGGTTGCCCTTTTCTGCGTAATACCATGCAATGGCAAACCCGTAGGCGGCAAGAGCAACCAGTACCGCTTTTTTCGTATACGGCGTAAGGTGCAGGGACAGGGGCGTTTGCAAAGCCTCATTCATGGCGCTGAGCCAGTCAAGCAGCCCCGTACCCTCGCCGCAACACTGCGCAGCCAGCACCGCCAGCCACAAAATAAGAACGGCGAGAGCCGCCCAGATGAGGACGGCTCCCTTGTTATTGCTGCGTTTCATGGATTAGTAGCCGGTTTTGGGCAGCGTCGTGGTGGTCCTGCCGTAAACGGTAGTCACCCAGCGGTCATTGGCCATGATCCACTGACCGTTCCACAGTCCGCCCACATCAGTCTTGTTTGTGAACTGATATCCATTGCGGAGCCGCTTGCTGACAGAGCAGAAGATATAGGGTGCATCCACCTGCGCAAAGCCGGATTTCACCGTGCCGAACACGAACATATATTCCGTGATGTACTCGTTGGAGGCAAGCCCCAGCGCCGCAGTGGATGCGTCCAGCACGTTGTTTTTATAGGTGGAAAGGTTATCCGCCAGTGTCCGGTAGTCGTGCAGGTTGGTCTTGAACGCCACCTTGTAGGAAAGGCGCTGGTTCCATGTGCCGGTGATAATTTTCTGAAGCCGCACGGCATCGGTGGGAAACGTATCCCTCCAGTAAAAGCTGTTCAGGCTGACGGTGGAATTGTTGGCGATGTTCTTAAAATCGTAGCGGATGGTCTGTCCCGGCACCACCTGTCTGTAGCCGCGCTTGGTGACGGATACGTTGATGTAAATACTGCTGTTGAGTACCTCCAGCCGCACGATCTGCCCTGAAAACTCAATTTCCGCTTCGATAGTCTGACTGGTCGCACTGTAATAGGCCGGAGCTTTGGTTTCCCGGATGGTGTAGCGGCCCAGCGGCAGAGTGTCCGAGATGGCCACGCCGCCCGCACCAGTCACCACCGTGTCCACCAGATTACCTGCCCGATTATAGATTTCAAAGGTGGCACCGGGCAGCAGCGTCCCTGCAGGCAGGCCATTGATGGGATTGTCATCCGCGGATTTCTTGGTGATCTGGATTTGTCCCATGACCGGCGTGTTCTTCCATGTAATCGTGGAGGTTGCGCCGTACTCCACATAGAAGGTGCGCACGGTAGTGTCCAAAAGATAGCCATCCGCCGCCTCGATCTCCCGCACCTGGTATTTGCCGTCTGTCAGCTCCTTGTCGATGTAGACGTATCCATTCTGGTCAGAGGTATACTGGCCGATGGGGTTGCCTTCTCCATCCGAAACAAGGAAAGTCACGCCGTAGATGCCCTTGCCGGTAACACTATCCACCTTATGAATCAGGATGGAGCTGGCCTTAGTGTTCTCAATGGTCAGCGAGGTGGTTTTACCCGCTTTCACCTCAAAGTTGTGGGGGGTGGCATCCAGCAGATACCCGTCTGCCGCTTTCAGCTCCGTTGCCGTGTACCAGCCGTCCGCCAGCTGCGGCAGGGTGATGACGCCGCCGGCATCCGTAGTATAGTTGCCGATGCGCTCGCCGTTCATCTTGGCAATTTCAAACTGAACGCCCTTGATGCGCGCGCCGCTGTCCGCGTCCACCTTGATGATCTGCCCTCCGCCGATGGGCGTGTTGGTGAAAGTCAGCGTCTGTGTGTCGTTCTGATTCACCGCCACAGTCTGTGAGGCTGTGTCCAAAATGTAGCCGTCCGGAGCTTTCGTTTCCGTCACCACATAGGTTCCGGGAGCGAGATCCGCCAGACGGATTTGACCGTTTTCATCCGTGGTATAAATGCCGTTGGAGGAAACTGCGCCGCCGTAGTTATCTACAAAGGTTCCGCTTGATGTGGTAATCTGGAACTGCGCGCCGGATAGCGGCTGTTTCGTCACGCTGTCGATTTTTTGCACGATCAGCCCGCCATGTTTGCCGTTGGAAAACTCCACCGTCGCCACGTCCTGCTCTTTGCCGGAGAGATAAACGGTCTGGGGCGTTTCGTCAATTTCGTAGCCAGTGGGTGCTTTCGTTTCCTCCACAATGTAGGTGCCCGCTTTCAATCCGGTAATGACGATGGTGCCATTTGCACTGGTGGTGTACTCGCCAATAACCGTGCCGCCTGTACCGAAAGTCCCACCTAAGAACCGCACCTGAAACTTTGCGCCTTGCAGCACTGCGCCGCTGTCTGCGTCTACTTTTTTGATGACCAGCGCCGAAAGAGGAACATTCTCAAAGGTCAGTACCTTGCCGGTTCCGGCTTGAATGTAACATTCCTGCGTAGCGGGCTCCTTGATGGAGTACCCCGCCGCAGGCTCCACCTCCGTCACCCGGTACCAGCCGTCCGTCAGTTTGGAAAGCTGAACCTGTCCGTTTTCGTCGGTGGTATAGGTGCCAAGGTCGTTGATCTCCCCGCTGAACGTGTTGCTGCTGGCGTAGGTAATATGGAACTTCGTACCTTGGATGGGGTCTTTTGTGATGCTGTCCACCTTATTGACGGTCAGTGTCGGCTTGGGGTAGTTCTGAAAACGTACCGTGCCGGTGGTGCTGGGCACCAGCGTAATCATCTGGGACGTGGTGTCCAGCAGGTAGCCCTCCGGCACGGACTGTTCCGTCACCACATACACGCCGGGGTCGAGGGCTGTCAACAGGGCTTCGCCGTTGGCATCGGTCTTGACTGTGGTGAGGGTACTGCTGTCCGCCTTATTGACGGTGAACGTGACGCCTGCAATGGGATTGCCTGTGGTGGCGTCAGTCTTGACAATTTTCAAATCCGGTTTTTTCTCATTGTTGACCACCAGCGAACTGTCCCTGCCGGGAAAAAGCTGCACATGGTATTCGGTATCATTCAGCACATAACCGCCTGGAGCCGCGATCTCTTGTACGGAGTACACACCCGGCTCCAAATCCGCAATGGAAATGCGTCCGTTGGTGTCGGTTACCCGGTCAAGGTAGTGGCTTCCGTCCTCAATTTTGGCGATGCGGAAAGTGGCTCCCGCCAGATATTTGTTGTTCTCCGCGTCGTATTTCACCACGGACAGCACCGGCTTTGCCGTGTCGGTGAACACGAACCGAGCGTTTTCCCCGGCGTTAATCTGAATGACGCGAGCTGCATCGTCCACGAGATAGCTGGCGGGGGCGGTGATTTCCTCCACGGTGTAGGCTCCCGGTGTCAGTCCGGTCAAGTCGATTTCGCCGTTCTGGTTGGTAACATATTCCTTGGAAAAAGTGCCACCCACAAGGGAAACCTTGAATTTGGCGTTTGCCAGCGGCTGCATGGTCACGCTGTCCACTTTGCTGATGTGGATGCCGGGTTTGACGGTGTTGAAGAAGGTCATGGTTTTGATGCCGTCACCGGCACTCAGCTCAATTTCCTGCGGGGTGCTATCCAGCACATAGCCTGCGTCGGTGGAAACCTCCTTGACGAGATACGTTCCCGGCTGGAGATTGGTCAGGCGAATCTGCCCCAATTCATCCGTGGCAAAGGTGCCGAGTAACTCCGTGTCCCGGTAGACGGCAAAGGTCACGTCCGGCAGAGGCGTCTTGGTCTGCTCGTCGTATTTGGTAATGGTCAGCCCCGGCTTCGCCTGATTTTTAAGCGTATAGCTGACTTCCGTGCCGGATACCACGTTGACCGTGTAGGTCTGGCCATCCTTTTCCCAGCCGGAAGGTGCAGCCAACTCCCGAATCTGATAGGCTCCGGGTTTCAGCTGGTCGAAATAGACGCTGCCGGCGAGATCGGTGGTGCCGGTGTAGGTGGCTCCGCTCTCAATATGCTTGATTTCCACCTGTGCGCCCGCCAGATGGTCGCCGCTGTCCGCGTCAATTTTATCCACCCGGAGATTGCCGTAAGGGGCGTTTTCAAAGGTCACCGTCACGATGTTGCCGTAGGTGACGGTGACGGTTTTCGTGGTTTCGCTGCCCAGCAGGTGCCACTTGGGAGCACTCTTTTCTGTGAGGACATACTGCCCGGAGAGAGTCAGCGGAATGGTAATCTTGCCGCTGTTGTCTGTGGTGAAGCTGCCCAGCACCGTGCCGTCGGGAGCTTTGACATCAAACAGTGCGCCGGAGAGGGCGTTATTGGTGCCGGTTTCCACCTTTTTAATAATGAGTGTGGTTTCGGTGGGCGTATCCGGCTCGTCCGGGGTTTCTGTTGTGGTTGCGGAGTAGCGACTGAAGGTAGACTGCCGCATTTCCGTTGTCGGGTCGGTGTCGCACATATACCGCTGCAAGGTGCCGTATTTGCTGGTTTCCGCGCACAGAGCGTAGTAGATGGCGTATTTGTAGACGTTGGCGCGGAGGGAGAGCTGCACCGCGCCGGACTGGCCGTTCACGGTATCAGCAGGATACAGCACCTTGAATTGCCCCGCAAAGCCGCTGCCGGTGGTGCTGGTGGTAATGGCGGTGATGTCCTCATTCGCCATGTTCACGATGCGGGTGCCCTCGGGCACTTCATCCGGCAGGGTGAAGCCCACGGCAATGTCGTAATCGCACACCCATGTTTCGCTGTGGACGGTAAAAATCTGCTGCTTGTACGCTTTTCCGTCGATGGTGACGGAGTAGGCGGCGTCTTTATCCGGCGTCACAGTGATGGTGGGCTGAGGCACGGAAGTCCACCAGATGCCACGCTGGTAAATATCTTTGGCGGCGGCGAGGATTTTTTCGCCGCGTTCCTTTTCCAAACCAGACAAGGCGGAGTTAACGGTCAGATTGTTGATGCTCCAGCCATCGATGAGGTAGCTCCAGAGCGCCATTTTCGTGGCGTAGTACGCCTGATGTTTGTTGTCCAGCTTCAACGCCGCTAAACTGCGGTGGGGGTAGCCGTTTGCGATGATTCCCACAATTTTGGGATCGTTGCTGGCTTCGTTGGCGATGTACTTGATGCTTTCGCCCTCGGCTACCGACTGGGGAACACCCTTGGTGGTGGGATTGATGCAGTAGGCGGGGATTTCCTTTACCGCGCCGCTGGCGGAGGTGTAATTGAAATAGGTGTAGTTCTGTGTTTTGGGCGAACCGTTCATACTGAGATAATTCAGCTTGTATCCGCCGTTAAAAATATTAACCTCGCCCAGTGCGCCGTCCACAGTACCGCTGGCAGCAGACGCAAAGCCGGTGCAGAGGGTTAAGAGTGTGGCAACGCAGAGAAGCATCGCCATAAATCGTTTTTTCATAAAAAGCCTCCGAAAATGACGAAAGCGCAAGCCCTATTGCAGGCTTGCGCTTTCAAAATTGTTTGAGTTTTAGAGTGCGTAAATAAGATATTCGGTATACTGGAACGCGCCATTTAGATACACGTCCCACGCTTCCATCTGGTAAGTTCCGATGGGGCAGGACTTAAACTGGTCTGTCAGTTCGCTTTCCTTCCACGGCCAGAAGGACTGGGCGGTTTTGTCCGCGTCGATGGAAAGCTGAATCCGGACATAGGGGGTTCCTTTTAAGTCGTACTTCAATTTGCCGTTTTCGCTGGTCTGCGGATCATTGCCGGCAAGATTCTGAATAGTGTACTGCATCCTGCGGCTTTCGTAGAAATTGCGGACGAACAAATAGTCGCCGGCGCTGTTCCGGATGTGCCGTGCTTCGGCCCTGGGCAGCTCCACTGTGGGAAAACTGTTCCAGTCGCAGGTGGCAGCAGGCAGCGCACCCAGCGGGCCTGCGGAAAAGGCGCTGCTGTCATACCGGCCCATGTCCGTGATGGCGTAGGTGGTGCCGTCGTCGCACTGCACGGTGTCGCCCACTTTCAGCGTTAGCTTGGCGTCGGATTGGGGAATGGTGACGGCAGTACTGTTGGCGTCGACGGCCTGTGTCGGAGCTACTCCGGTAAAGGCGGCGTCGCTGTCGATTTTGACGCCGTTGTCCCAGTACACATTGAAGCCCACCGCTTTGCCGATGTCCCGGAGCTTCACATAATTGTTGCCGCCAATGCTGTACGCCGTCATGGATACCTGCTGCCCATCCACATAGATGGACTGAGTGGACAGATTTGCCACCACGCCGGCAGCGTAGGCCGTGGTGCCACCGAAAACAAGTGCGCCCAAAAGCAGTCCTGCCAAGAATGCTTTGTTTTTCATTTTCTTTTCCTCCTTCGGTCCGTCCCGGCTGTGTATCATCAGCATATCTCCCTTCTGCGATTTGGTCAAAAAAAGCCCACCCTAAAAGAATCAGGGCGGGCAATGGCTCATTATTTGCGCTATAAAATTCGGAACGCAGTGTGTTCCAAATTCGCTGCGCACTGCGCAGCACTTTTAGGCAAGCGGCTATCCTTCCAACAGAAAATCCATCGCTTTGACAATTTTAATACCATCCACATCGGTCATCAGGTCACAGTCCAATGCAATGACCAGCTTTTCGTAATTGTCCCGGATCGCCTGCAATGGCGCAAGCTCCCGTGCGCGAGTTTCCGGTGCGTTCATGCTTTCGGTCACCTGGATATACTTTTTCTCATCCGTTTTGGTGGCAATAAAGTCGATTTCCTTCTCGTCAATCTTTCCAATTGCCACATCATAACCACGACGGAGCAATTCAAAATACACGATGTTTTCCAGGATGTGCCCCGTATCGCCGCCACGGTCTCCAAGCAGATACGTCCGCAGACCGGTATCCACAATATAATATTTTCCCAGTGTCCGCAGGTAGTCCCTGCCCTTGATGTCAAAACGCTTCACTTCATAGAACACATAGGATTCCAGCAGCGCGTCAATATAGGCGGAGATCGTCTGTACTGCCGGCTTTGCCTTGCGGCCATCGTCCAGCAGTCCTTCACTGACAAGGGTTCGCCCAATAGAGGCTGACGACGTGTTGTTGCCGATGTTGTCGGCCAGAAACAGAATGATTTTTCGCAGCAACAGCGCATCCGTAATCGCCCGCTGCTCCTTTCTGCGTCCGCGTTCCAGAATGTCCCGCACAACCACGGCGGAGTAGATACCGTCCAGCAGCATATTCGCTTTTTCCTGATCTAGTCCGGTTTCCACCAGCGGCGGCATTCCACCGAAGCGGGCATAGGCTTCAAACAGTTCTCTCAGTTCAAAGGTCTCCCCAGCAGAGTTTTTTACTCTTTTTTTCGCCGCGCCGCTGGGTGAAATATAGTTCTCCACCAAATACCCATGGAACTCCAAAAATTCACGGAAGGACAGCGGCAGCATTTTGATCTCCACATAGCGCCCCGACAGATAGGTTGACAGTTCCGAAGAGAGAAGGAACGCATTGGAGCCAGTCACATAAATATCACAGTCCAAGTCCACTCGGAAAGAATTGACCGCATTCTGCCAATCCTTGATTTTTTGTACCTCATCTAAAAAAAGATAGAGCCGTTTTTCCTTGGGGCAATGCTCCGTCACATACTGATAAAGGCCCTTGCTGTCCATATCCGCAAACTGCATGGACTCAAAGTTTATGGCAAGGATTTGGTTATCTCCGATTCCCTGCCGCTTGAGATGCTCCATCATGAGTTTTAGCAGGCTGGACTTTCCGCAGCGGCGGATGCCGGTCACGACTTTAACGACTTCCATATCCTGAAACGCAATGAGCTGCTTCAAATATCTCTCACGCATTTTTAGTTCCATACCGCATTCACCATCCTTATGTTCCATTGTATCACCTCTTTTCTAGCAAGTAAAGTTATTAACATCAATGTAAATAACTTTTAATTTGAAAATTTTATTCACATTAAGTCGTTACCTGTCGAGCCTGCACACACCAGCGATAGTCCGGCTGATTCATCACGCAAGTGACAAGGGTCACGATGTTCTCCCCGGTAGAATCCAACACGGACACGTCGTTGACCGATACCTTGCAGACAGAATAGACGGTATAGGTGCGCGTTCCCAGCTTGGTGGTCAGCTGAATGGTATCGCCGATTTCCAGCGTGTGGATTTTGCCGAAATTATTGTTTACGCCGCGATTGTGACCGGCAAAGGCCACGTTGCCGTCCCAGATAGAAGTGCTTTCAAAATGCCCCGCACCCTTGCGGAGTGAGTCCATCTCCACACCCTGATAGACCTTCACGTTCAGCCCAATGGCCGGGGCCGACAGCGTTCCCAGATAGCCGCCGCTGTAATAGAGTTCCGAGGTCACGACGGTATAGCCGGTGGAAATTGGGCTGCCGTTTGTGCTGCCCGACGTGCTGGGCGGCATCATTGTAACCGCCCCGCCGCCTGTCACGGTCTCGGCACTGCCGCTCACCAGATTGGGCATCAGCAGCTCGCCGGAACCGGGCAGGTCTGCCATGGGAGAGCCAAACGCGGGCGGGATGTACGCGGTGTTTTTGCTCACGTCGGTTTCGTAGGCATAGGTACCGCCGATCACCGTCACCGGCTCCACGCTGGTGGGCTTGCCAAAGCTGCCCGCCGCTGCGTCAGCTTCCGTGTACTCAAGCGCCGACGCCGGGGTAGGTGCCAGAATCATCGCGGTCAGCAGCATCAGACTGAGTATCTGCGTCGTTTTTGGAAATCTGCTGATACTCCGCATCCTGAATTTCTTCATGTTCCTTCAATCCCTTCTTTTTAAATTTGGATACCGCAAAGCCGACAGCGCACAGCGCCAGCAGCCCCGCAGAAATCGCCGGATACCGCCAGTCCACAGGCTGTTTCTCCGGCTCCATGGGCGTTCCGCGGAATATTGCCACATACCGTACCTTGTCCAGCGAAATCTTCTCCACTGTGCCGCTGTACTGCGCCGTGACGGTGTAGCCGGTGACGCTCTTGCCGGATGCCGTGCCGGAATAGGTGACAACGGCGGTATAGCGGTCACCAATAGCGTAATCGTCACGTTCATGGTGTTGTCTGTCTGCCAATCCACACTGGAAAAATTCAGGGTTCGCCCGTTCTCCGTGGTGGTCTTGGGGATGTACTGCATGTCCATGTCGCTGAGATTGGGATAGGTGCGCGTGGCCGTCACCGTACACGAATTGCTTTTGTATCCGGCTGGTTCCACCGCGACGGTGGAGGCGTCCAGCGTAAGCGTCCCGGTGAAACCGTCCTCAGTGGTCGCCGTTTTTGTATTCGCCAGCAGCGGCAGTACATTTGCAAGCTCCTTACTTTTACTGTCCACCGTGAACGTTTCGGAATAATCCCGGCTCTGCTTCTCCGGCAGTTCCTGACGCAGCAGGTCGGTGAGGGTGTAAGAATAGCCGTCCTGCTGAAAGTCCTGTTTGACCTCTTCGGACGGCTCCTGCCCCGCGGGCAGCTCATAGGTTTTACGAATCTCATAAATTCCATTGTCTGCGCTGTATTCCACCGCTGTGGGATACTCCGCCGCCAGCGCTGTGGTGGTACTCAGCAGCAACAGCACCGCCAGAATGGGAATGGTTTTCTTCATCGGCTTTTTTCCTCTTTTCCCGGCAGGATTGGCTCCACCGGCATCTGCTCCTGCCTGATTTTTATTTGCTGGATTTTTGCCCGCACGGAGCGCGGGTCACTCCGGCTCTCTTGCGTCAAGCCAGTCCCGTGCTCGACGGATCTGCTCTCTTGCCGAACACGGGGGTCTGCTTTTTTTGGCTCGGTTTCCTCCTGCGTCTGCTCCGGGACAGCATAATCCATTTTCTCCAGAATGCGGTTCAGCTTGGATACGTCCTCCGCCTTGGCGATCACGTCCACATGGCCGTTACCGTCCTGACTGTGCTTGATGACTGTGAACAACACGCCGTACTGCTTGGCGGCTACGGAAAACGCGGCTAAATCCTGCTCCTGTACGTCAAACACCCGCAGCTCCTTACCGCTTTTCAGCAGCTTCTTCATATTCGTCTTGCCGGCCAGCTTCTGGTTCTCGTTTGCCAGCGCCAGACACAAAGCGGCTAAATTCTTCGCTCCCAGCGCCGCCAGCTTCACCGCCGCCTCTGAGATTTGGATAGCCTCGCGGGTCATCTGCTCGGCGGCTTCGCTGCTTTGGCTCATGGTTTAATTCCTCCTTATCAGCAATTTTCTGTGCATCGTGAACGCGGCTGTGCACGCGCTCCGCGTCCGCTTCAATCTGCCGGCACAGCTGGAAATCGTGCCGCAGGCCCTTGATACGGGCGGTGTGCGCGGCAACTTGCCGGGATAATAATTCTTTTTGCGGCTCATCAGCAATTCTCCTTTCATCATAAAGCGGCCTTTGCTCCGCCACCGCCGTTTCGATTTTTACCTGTAATGCTGCTTTGACCGCCAGCAGATCGGCAGTGGTGTCGATGTGGTTCTGAACTAAAAATTTGTGCTGGGCGAGATAACGGTCAAATTTCACGGTGTCCTCCAGCAAAAAGCGGCTGACCTTTTTTCGCCCTGTGCCCTTCACCGCGCCCCGCAGAAGATACACATAGTGGAAATACAGCGCGGTGAAACCGGAGTGTTTTTTAGACTTCTGGAAGCTGCCCTTACAGCGATAATGGCGCTTGGGCAGCGGCAAGGTCTTTCGGCTCCATGAGCGCTGCTGTAAAATCCGCCGCTCGATGCCGGCGTCGGTGTACTGCTTACCGAGACTGTCCAGCCGGATAAACCGCTTGGAGTAAGGCGGGCGTATGGCGGTGTGCTTGTAATTGCCGTATTTCACCTCGTAGCCGCTCCTTTTCAGCAGATCCAGAAACGTGGTGAAGTTGAGGGACTTGGTAATCAGGCCGTCGATGTCCCGGCGAATTTGACTGCGGATGGTGGGTTTGCCCTCTTTCTTTGCCTTCCACTCCTGATGGGTCAGTCCCTTGCCCTTGGGCGTGATGACGGACAGCCCATGCTCCCGGCACAAGTCGTCGGAAATCCGCTGCACCTGATTGAAATAGGTGCCCATATTGCACCGCAGCTTTTTTCCGTCCCTGAAGGAAACGGAATTGACCACGATGTGGTTATGTAGGTGGTGCTTATCCAGATGGGTACCCACCACCACCTCAAAGCGGTCACCAAAGAGCCGCTTGGCAAACTCCACACCGATTTCATGGGTCTGCTCCGGTGTCAGCTCACCGGGCTTGAAGGACTGGATAAAGTGGTAGCCGAGTACACCGCCGCTCTTGCCAAAACGCTGCTTCGTCCGCGCCATGTCATCGTAGGCGGTGGCTACGCTGCCGCAGTTGAGGCAGCTTTCAAAAAGCCGCTGCTCCGTTTTATCCGGGTTCACGGCGTAGTCGATGACACCGCCCAGTGAGGTCTTTTTTTCGTTGGCGGCGTACTGAACGGTTTTCTCCAATTGCTCCCGAATGACGCAAATCTTCGTCACGGCCATCGCTAAAACTCCTGTAACTTGTCCCAGAGTTGACGCTGCATATCCAGTACCAATCGCATGGCTTCGACCGTGACGGGTTCGCCGCTGTTGATCTTTTTGGCAATCTGATTCACGTTATTGGAAATGCCGGCGGTCTGCCGCAGCAGCTCTGCCCACTCCTCCTGCGGGCGAGGCTTCATCTGAATGCCCAGGATGGTGTTGCGGATAAACGGCTCAATCTTTAAGCCCACCAATTCCGCCTGTTCCTGCAAGTGGTCACGCTCCGCATCAGTCAGGCGCACCGTGATTTTTCGTTCCCGTAACTTCAAACATTTCTCTCCTCTCGTGCGCCTGCGCGCGGGGGTCTTAGGGGGCGCAGCGCCCCCTAACAAGCAGCGCCCAGTCGGTTACGACTGGACGCGCAAACGCAAAATGCCGTCATTTTGCTATGCTTGCCAGAATATTCGGAGCGTCGGAACGCTCCGAATGCTGTGCCGCCTGTGGCCTACCGCTCCAGCTCGTCCCGCGTCCTTTGCCGAGGAGAAATACCCTTCTGGAGCATGAGCCATTCGTTGTAGTCCTTGCCCTTTTGTGGGTACTCAATGGTGACGGCCAGGGTTTCGATGGTCACGCGAATGGCCTGCGCCGCGCTCCGGCCCACGGGATCATTGTCCAGTCGCAGCACAATTTCCCGCACCTCCCGATGTGAGGTCAGGTAGCCCTTCAGCGCCACTGGCATGGTGGGCGCTTCGTTCTTTTTGGGTTGGTAGACGCCGCCGAGGGAAAGAACGCTTTGGCTGTGCCAGCCGGTCCCCTGCATCTTCAACTGGGTCAGGTACGAGAGCGCGTCGATGGCGCATTCAAACACATTCAGTACCGCGCCTGGTTCTAATGCCGGGATGGAAAAGCAGTAGGCTTTGCTGCTGCCGGCGACCTCACGCTTAAAAATGCTGCCTGTGGTAGAACCGCGCAATGCAGCATATTTCGGCTCAGCTCCGTCGCAGCCGACAAACACGGCGTTGTGGTGGTCGGCGTCCTCATAGAGAAGTCCATGCTGATAGCAGTAGTCCAAAATCTCCATGTCGATGCCGCGGGAAAGTAAGTATGCCGTAATGCGCCTGTTGTTTTGAAAACGTACCGGCAGAAGAAATTCTGTATTCTTTTTTAACTCTGCGGGTTTTAGGGCAGGTCGGCTGGAGGGGATGGCAGGGGTGACATGAGAAAAGCCGCACAGTTCGTTGACGAGCTGCACGGCTTCGGGGAAGTTCTTATTTTCGACTTTGATAAGGTATTCCAGCGCGTTGACGCCGCCCAGCTTGTCGTGGCTCCACCAGCACCATTTTCCATTGGAGATTTTTAAGCTGTCGTGGCTTTTGAGTTTGTAAGCGCCGGGGCCAACAGGCACCAGATCGTTGGGGTTATACCGCTGGAGAAAGGTCAGCAAATCCGGCTGACGGGCATTTTCTATCTGCTGTTTCGTTGCAAATGGCATAGGGAAGCCTCCTTTATCGTTCCATCTCATTTTTCTGTGGGGTTTGCTTTTGCCTGCCGCGCTCCTGCTCCATCAGCAGCTCATAGGCGCAGTTGACCAGGCAGGGGTGTGCATTTGTGCAGTAGCCGGAATAGGGATCTCGGTCCTTCGTGATGTGGTAGTCGTACTGCTGGGCGTCCTGTTTTGCTTTGGGCGAGTACCGCGTGTCCCAATCCGCCCGCTGCACGGTATAGCCGAGGACGAATTTACAGCGGTCATGGCCAAAATCTTCCGCCCATTTCCGGATAAAGGGTCGCATGGCACGATTCTCGTTGGCGTCGCTGACGCCCTTGTCAAAGGTGTCCAGACACAGCGCGTCCCGGCTGCGGCTGGCTCGGTACAGGCAAGCCTCGCCGCGCTTGATGGCATCGCTGTACAATCCTTCATAACGAGGCGTTTTTGGGTCGGCATGAAGCCGCTCCGCCTGGTCCCGCAGCCGCTGTACGGCGTAATCCTGAATGGTTCTGTGTAGTTCCTCCATGCGGCTGTCATCTTGGTGAAGCCAGTCGTTATAAATAACGTCCAGCGGATGCTCCAGCTTGCAAAGCTCCTCCAATTCATGCTGGGGAAATTCATGTTCGTCCAAAACCATGAGCATATCCTGCTTGACGGACACCTCATACGCCCGGTCAATGATCTGGTCCGGCGTCTGGGTTTTCAGATTGGCAAGGTAGGCGTCCAGCTCCCGCGACGCCCGGTCATAAAGCTGCTGTGCCAGCTGTTCCTTTGTTTCTTCCGTCATAAGAAAATCTCACCTTTCCCTGTCGTCGCGGCTGTGCATCCGCTGCGCATAATTCCGAAAGCTGTCCCGGCGCAGATAGGCATTTTCTGACGCCTTGCTGCCAGAATCCAGCTTAATGCCGTTAAGCCTTTTGTCACCGTCACAGGCAAAAAGCCGCTCCGCAGGGATGATCTTAATATGATAAAATCCCGGCGTCTTCAGTTTGCCGTTGAAGATTCCCATTTCATTGTGAAAGCCCCGGTCACCGCATACCCACAGCAGTTTAGTGCCGGGCGGCATTCCCTCCAGCGGCTGCTTGAGCGTGATGACAGACTCCGGCTCCGCGCCCAGCGCGGCATAATAGCCATTCCTGAACGCCTGCTCGCATTTTCGCACCATGACATCAAACATCCGCTGCGGGCGAATGTACACCAAACTCTCCTGATAGCCCATTATCGTTCCATCTCCTTTTCTTTTGGTTTTTCCGCCTGTTCTGGTTCCGCAGGCGCTTCATTATCCATATTCAGCAATGCGTTCAGCTCCTCCAGTCTGGCCGTTTTGGTCTTTAGTTCGTCCTCCCGGGCAAAGGGGGCCTCTACCTCCGTTTTGGCGGTTTCCATCTGCGTTTGCAGATCGCCCAGCCTTTCCCGGCAGGTCTGCTCCTTGACCGGCAGGGTTTCCAAGTAGTTATCCATACGCTGCAAATTGCCGAACATATCCGTGCCCAGTGTCACCATGTGACGCAGCTGCCCAATCATGGCCAGGCGGTACTCCTGCGCAAAACTGTCAAAGGAAAGTTCCAGCGTCAGTCCCCGGTAAGTGCCGATCTGCATGGCCTCCGGCGAAACCATGCTCTGGCACAGCGCCAGCAGCGCTGCGCCCGCTTCTTTCTTTTCGGCATAAGTAGTCCCCGCCAGCGTCATGGGGGAAAAGCCTTCCGCGCCGGGGTATGTATGCTCCGTAACCGCGGCGATGTCAGCACCGTAGCCGGCAAGCCGAGTTTGCTGCTCGGCAATATCTCTGGGGAATGTCTTGGCAATGGCATCCTCCAGCGCGTACCGCTGGCTCAAATGGCTGGATTTCAGCAGCTTCAGCTTGGAAACCGCAATATCCAAATCCATTTTTTCTTTTATCATCGGATTGCCGCTGGCAAGCGCCTTGATTTCGGCATAGGAAAGGGCCTGTTCGTCCACATCCTCGGCAGAGCGTACCGGCGATTTGCTGGTCATGATCTGGGAAATGAACTTCTGCTTGCTCTCCACCAGCTGATAGAGGTAGGCGTCAAAGGTGCCCTCGGTGACGTAACTGTAAATATCCACCTCCGGATTTTCGTTGCCCTGCCGAATGATTCTGCCTTCACGCTGCTGCAAATCGGATGGCCGCCACGGGCAATCCACATGGTGAAGCGCCGCCAATTTTTGCTGAACATTCGTGCCGGCACCCATGCGCTGGGTGCTGCCCAGCAGGACGCGCACCTGTCCGGAGCGGACTTTCGCAAACAGGTCCTTCTTCTGCGCCTCGGATTTTGCATTGTGAACAAATGCAATCTCATTTTCTGGAATGCCAAGAGCCAACAGCTTCCTCTCAATATCTACATACACATTTTGAAATGGAGCCATTTTCGCAGTATCGCCATCCATCACCATTTCAATGGGTCTTGCCGCTGAAGGCGTAGACAAATCGCAGAATACCATCTGGGTGGATCGTTTCTCCGTTGTGCGCTGCCAGATTTCAAACACATTCTCCGCGCACTTGGCGGCTTTACTGCTGGGGTCGTCTGGAAGCATGGGGTTTACAAGCCGCTGATCCAGCGCCAGTTTTCGCCCGTCGTTGGTGATGAGCAGCATATTGTCCACACTGCTGTCCACCTCCCGGTTGCGTACACGCTCCGCGCGCTCCGCCAGCGACGCCACCATTTCTTTCTGGTACTCGGAAGGCTTTAAGGCCACGTTATGGTAGTGCGCCTCCGGCACCGGGAGCTTCAGCATATCCGCTGTCTGGATGTCCGCCACATTCTTGAACATGGACATCAACTCCGGCAGATTATAAAATTTGGCGAACCGGGTCTTTGCTCGGTAGCCGGTGCCCTCCGGGGACAGCTCGATTGCGGTGACAGTTTCGCCGTAGTTTGCCGCCCATGAATCAAAGTGCTGCAAGCCCTGCTCCTGCAAGGCGTTCATCTGCAAGTACCGCTGAATCGTATACAGCTCCACCATGCTGTTGCTGATGGGAGTGCCGGTGGCAAAGACAATGCCGCGACCTCCCGTTAATTCATCGAGGTAGCGGCATTTCATAAATAAGTCCGAACTTTTCTGTGCTTCCGTCTGGGCAATACCGCCAACATTGCGCATTTTTGTGTATAAAAACAAATTTTTGAACGCTTGGCTCTCATCAATAAAGAGCCTGTCACAGCCCAATTCTTCAAAGGTGACCACGTCGTCCTTGCGGCTCTGGTCGTTGAGCTTGTCGATTTTTATCTGCAAGCCCTTCCGGGTTTTCTCCATCTGCTTAACGGTGAAATTCTCGGCGTGTTCACGCTTGGCTTCATTGATGCCCAGCAGGATTTCGTCCATCTGCTGCTGCAAAATTGCCCGCTGGCGATCCGTACTCACGGGGATTTTTTCAAACTGGCTGTGACCGATGATAACGGCGTCGTAGTCCCCGGTGGCAATGCGCCCGCAGAATTTCTTGCGGTTTTTGGTTTCAAAGTCCTTCTTGGTTGCCACCAGAATGTTGGCGGCGGGGTAGAGCTGCAAAAACTCAGTCGCCCACTGTTCCGTCAGGTGATTGGGCACTACAAACAGAGATTTTTGGCACAGTCCTAAACGCTTGGATTCCATGGCGGCGGCGACCATCTCGAAAGTTTTGCCTGCCCCCACGACGTGTGCCAGCAGGGTATTTCCGCCATACATGACGTGGGCGATGGCGTTGACCTGATGCTTTCGCAGGGTGATTTCCGGGTTCATGCCGGAGAAATTGATGTGGCTGCCGTCGTACTCGCGGGGCCGGTTGGAGTTAAAGAGGACATTATAGGCTTTGCAGATGGTTTCCCGCCTGTCCGGGTTCTTCCAAAGCCATTCGGAAAAGGCTTCCTTCAAAAGCTTCTGTTTGCTCTGGGCGATAGCGGTTTCCTTTTTGTTCAGCACCGCCGTTTTATTCCCATCGGCATCATAAACATAATTGAAAATACGGACATCCTTCAGATTCAAGCTGTCCTCGATGATCTCATAGGCGTTGATGCGCTTGGTACCGTAGGTATTAAACGCCTTGACATTGCCGTAATCCTTGCTTTTGCCTTCAATCCGCCACTCGCCGGTGAGCTTGGAATAATGCACCTTGATACTCCATTGGGCGCTGCGGGGTGTGCCCAGCGTTTCAAAGGTGAACTGACGATAATAGTCCGGGTTCAGCCATGTCGCACCCAGCCGCACGGAAATCTCACTGGCAGTCAGGTCTACCGGCTGCACCTGCGCCAGGGCATCGGCGTTAATCTGATACTGCGGGTCATTTGCCGCCAATTCCTTTGCCTGCGTCAGCTTTTGGCGGACATTGCCAGAGAGATATTCGTCGGCAGGCAGATATTTGTCATTCATGCCCTCGACGTAATCAGGGTTGAGAAAAGCCACGCCGGTGAGATCTGCGAAAAGCTGTTCCTCGGTTTTGCCGGTGAGCTGCCCCATGTAGTCCATATCCACCCGCGCCTTTTCCCCGATGGACAGCGCCAGTGCTTCCACGGCGGTATCCACCTTCTCGGCGGGCTTGTGGCAGCGGATGGTACGTTTGGTGAACAGGTCTGCCTTGCGGAGCAGTTCGCCGTTTTCATTGACCACCTCCAGGGAACACAGCAGGAAATACGAACTGTCCTCTGAGAAAGCGATGGAGTTTCCTCGCGAATTAATGAGGCCGTAATCCTTGGTAAAGCGGTCATAGAGAATGTTCAACATGGCTTGCTGCGCTTTGATTTCTTCTTCGGGATAGTCCTCGGTCTGGTACTCCAACAGGGTACGAACGCAGTCCCGCAGGGAAATCATGCCGCGAATCCGGCTTTCGGCGGTTTTGGACACCTCCACCGGATTCATGCGGCTGTTTTCCCGGTAGTAAATCTGATTGTCCACAAGGGTATAAGAGAAATTGCGGACGGACGGGTCGGCCTCGATGGATTTGTCCTCGCCGTCCAGCTCGTCGTTGCGGTCATAGTCGCTGATTTCGGCGTGAATGTTTTGAATCGCATTTTGCAGCAGCGTTCCCAAATCCTGCTCCGGGTAGGGCGCACAGGTCGGCTCCGGGCCGTAAGGCCCCGAAACCATCTTCATCTCGCCCAACACCATATCAGGATGGTCGATGAAATAGCTGTTCATCTGGATTCCGTTATCGTCTGTTGCTAAATGCACCCATTCCGGCTCGATGTCTACCATGCGGTCACGCTTTTGCAGGAACAGGATGTCCGAAACCACCTCGGTGCCTGCCGCTGCCTTGAAAGTGTTGTTGGGCAGACGGATGGCTCCCAGCAGCTCCGCCCGCTGTGCAATATATTTTCGGGTGGTGGCTGTTTTTTTGTCCATGGTGTAGCTGGATGTTACAAAGGCGATGACGCCGCCCGGACGTACCTTATCCAGTGTCTTGGCGATGAAGTATTCGTGGATAGGCAGATTTAGCCGGTCATAGCGCCGGTCTGGCACCTTAAATTGTCCAAATGGCACGTTACCAACAGCCACGTCGAAAAAGTTATCTTGGAAACCGGTTTTTTCATAGCCCTGCACGGCAATACTGGAGCGTTGGTAGAGGTGGCGGGCAATTCTGCCGGAAACATCGTCCAGCTCCACGCCGTAGAGCTTGCTGCCCGCCATACTCCCCGGCAGAAGGCCAAGGAAATTGCCGGTGCCGCAGGCGGGCTCCAGAATATTGCCCTGCGCAAAACCCATGTCCGTCAGTGCCTGATAGATGGAGCGAATGACCACAGGCGGCGTATAGAATGCTGTCAGCGTGGATTCGCGGGCGGAGGCATATTCGGCTTCAGACAGCAGCGATTTCAGTTCTTCGTATCGGCTGTCCTTTGGGTCGAAGCAATCTGCCAGACCACCCCAGCCCACATATTTGGCGAGGACTTCCTGTTCCTCCGCCGTGGCCGGGTAACCTTCTTTGTCCATCTTTTCCAGCAGCCGGATGGCCGCCACGTTGTTGGCATAGCGTTCGCTTGGAGTACCTGCACCAAGGTTATCGTCTGTGATGCGGTAATTGATGCCGTCCTGATAGAGTGGCATGGCGGCGTCCACGCCTTCTTTTTTCTTCGGCACAGGTGGTAAACGAGTTTTTTGCGCGGGCTGTTCTGCCGACTCTATGATTGGCTCGTCCGCCCCCGGTTCCGGCTCGTCAATGTAGGAACGAACAAAATCAATGGGTTCGATGCGGGAGATGGGAAATCCGGTGCCATTCTGAAAAGTGATGTCGCGGAGAGAAACCTTATCCTGCTCAAAGCTGACGCTCTCCACCTCAAACTGTCGGCCCTCAATCTGAATCTGTGCGTGAATGGGGATGTAGTCGCTGGCAAGGCGCTCCTTGACCGGATAAAACTGACCGTTGTCGCCTTGGTCGATCAGCAGCACATTACGACCGGCACGCCAGAGGGCTTTCAAATTTGCCGCCCATGCCTCCGCAAGAAAGCCGGTGGTGGTTTCCTCACCGGTAGACAAGCTGCGTATGAGCGTTTTGCTGTGCAGAATTTCCGCTGCGGTGGCGGCGTCATCCCCGTACAGCTCGTAGTAATCACCCATGTGGACGGCTACCAGATGGTCGGGGTGCTCTTCTTTTGCGTGGCGGTAGGCTTCCTCCGCCGCTAAATTGTAGGGAGCCAGCGCGGGCGGGGTTTCGGAAGTCTGTTCCTTTCCCAGCGACGCCTCGACTGCGCTCACCACGGCGTGGATTTCGACGTTATCCTAGCTCTCCATCCGCTGATAGTCAAGAACCGGCGTGTCTACGCCGTCTCTGCATTGCAGAAAGTCAAAGGTTCCGGGCAAATGATTGGTGTTCTGTACGCCGAATGCCTTGATTTTATCTGTTGGAAGTGCAGAGTAAGCTGTCAGCGCTGTGTTGAGATCATCATAGTCCGTCACCGCCAGAGGGCCGCGCACCTGCAAATCATCCACCACATAATAGTGGTCAATAAAAGGTTGAACCGTCTGCACTTCCTGCTGTCGGCTTTCCGCAGCAGGCGGAAGCCGCAAACCGTCGTGCCGGTGGTTGAACAGGCTGAAGGTGCCATTGGTATATTCGGAAAGCAGTTTTTTTGCGTTTTGAACACTGTCATAGTAACGGTCATTTTCGTCCATACCGTCCAGCGCGGCGGTGAGATTATCCAATATCTCCCGCACCTTATCAGGGGACGTAAGCTGCACCTGAATCGCAGGCACGGCCTTGTAATAATCTGCGCCTTCTTCGTAAGGGCGGGGAAAAGAGGAAGGCAGGCCAGCGAAGCCGAAATACACGCTCCGCGCAAGCTGCTCCGCCTCATATTCTGGGATTTTGAAAAGAGCGTCCTCACTGGGAAATTGCTTCTGGGCAATCAGGCGCTCGTACTCCTTGACCACTTGCGGGATAGTGAGCTGAACGGAGTCGTATTTCTTCCACTCGTATTCCCTCTGATACAGAAGTCCTTTCCGCGTTTTCGTGTAATCGTAGCTGTCACAGGCTCCGCCGCTGTATTCACCATAAAACCCCTTGATAAACTTCTGGTTTTCCTCCGGCGTGTGGGGATAACAGAAGTGGGAATACACTTCCAGCCTACTGTCAGCGTTACCGCCCAGAAAGTGTTGGTCAATCTCGTCCTGCGTGATGAACATCTTGCACTGCCGCAGGAAATCCGGCTGGGCGGTAAAGCCGCGCTTGGGATATTCCACGCCGTCCAGCATGATGCCGATCCGGTGCGTATTATAGTCTGAAAGCCGCCAGCGCATGATCGTGCGGTCTTTTGCATAGGCGTCCAAAAAGGTATGATACTCCTGCGCCAGACCATTGAGGAATGCGTCGCCCTGCGCCTGCTCCACCATATTGTTGATGCAGTCCGGGAAGCCGGTCAGTTTGTCGTAGATCTCGCGGGTCAGCGGAAAATAACCCTGAGCACGTCCCTCATCGGAAAGGTCGCGCGCGGTCAAAAGCAGCGCATCCGCCATGTTGCGGAGCGCCTTGTCCTGCGCCTGCGCCAGCTCTGCTGGAGAAAGATAGATGCCGGCGTTCAGGAGTTTCAGAATCCGCGCCGACGCCTGTTCCCATGTGACCGTTGTGCGGTCATATCCGCTGCCAACGCTGTTACCACAGGCAAGGTGGATGCCGTCCTCCATGAACCAAACCGCATATTTGCGGCCCTCATGCTCGATGCCGCGCCCATTTTCCGTGCCGAACTCCCGACGCAGGAACGCCACATTTTCTACTTCGGGACGTTCCCGCATATAGAAGGCTGCAACACGGAAGGGGCTGCCGGGTTCGTTGCCCGCCGTATAAAGGGTCTTATCAATGACGGCCTGCGGTACCTCCTGTACGGGGAACAGAGGCGGCTGGCTCTCATCCGGCTGATAGACCGGAATCGCCTCGCCCATGCCGAACAGGGTCATCTGCTCCGCCATCACCGGCGCGTTTTGCAGTCCCAGCTTGATTTTGTACTCGCCGCGCTCCATGAGGTTTTCGGTCATTTCCGTGACCACACCCCATGAAAAAACGGACTCTGAAGTGCGGGATAGGTAGCTGCCCTCCCACATCAGAAGTCCGTCGCCCTGTTTATGGTAGCCAACCCGCGTACCGTCTACCAGAATTTCTGTGAAAGTGTCATTATAGGCTTTTTCGAGAAACTCCGCGCGCTCCTGATAATCCCTATGCGCTTGGAAGTAATTGAAAATCTCCTGCCGCTTGACTGTTCTGCCGCCCTCGTCCAGCACAATGGCTTCCATAAGGTAGGCATCTAAAAAGGCGGGAAGTGCATTTTCATCACTTCCTGCCTCTGCTGGTTCCTCTGAAATTAACTGTAGATCAGGTCGTTCAGCACCATTTCCTCCGCGCAATGCCGGAAGTTGTTCATCAACCCCGTCCAACGCATCGGATCGGATGCCTTCAGTTCTTCCGTCACGTCCTCGGTCTTGGCCATCTGGCGCACGGTCTGCTCCACCATCGTCTTGGCGCTCTCCTCGATCTCCGCCAGATGTTCCGTCAACTTGCAGCTGGTTTTCAGGTTCGTATACAGTACCCTGCGGTGCTTCATCAGGTACTGCCGGCGCAGTTCCGCGTACTTGCCCAAATGCGTTTCCTCTGTCTGCGGCAACAGCAGGTTCGGAATCTGAAAGCCCTCCTGCGTCCTGTAAGTGATCTCCATCATCGTCGCTCCTTTCGTCGTTTGTTTCCTTTTCCGTATCATAAGCAATTTTGCCGTCCTTTGCAAAAAACTGTTCCCGACGCGCCTGCATCACTGTCCGACTGATTTCCCGCATCCCCATCTCCGCGATGTCGCTGGTGGCGATGCCCAGGGCGTTGATGGTAGCCGTGGTGTTGAAGTCATAGACGGCTGTAAAATCTTCGGGCAGAAGATAAGCGTCTGCCGGAATACCCAGCCGTATCATCAGCATATACGCGATGCTGGATTCCAGAGCACGACGGTAGGACACCTCCACATTCAGGTCGTCCAGTTCTTCCAGCAGACTTCCTTCCCGGCAGTCCCGCAGATCCCGCAGGTAGTCCGGGAGATTGTCCGCCACGGCGTTGTGGCTGGCGGATAAAATGGCCTCCGGCAGTGTTTTCTTTTCGGCCAATTTACCAAAAGTGTTTTCCAGCGTTTCAATCGCCCGGTCGGTGAACGCGGCGTCCATCTCCCAGATGGGAACAGGCCGTGAACGCAGTGTTTCATGGGTGTCCGCCACATCAAAGTAGTATTTAAGCCGCCCTTTACCGCGCTGGTCGTCGAGGATTGCGATGCCTGTAGCACCCTTATTGACCCAGCGGCCAAACTGATTGTTCCACTTATCCAGTTCCAGCACGGCGGTGGCGTTGGGGTGCTGGGCGTAGATTAAAATTTGCTCGTCAAAGGAGCATTTATAGTTATAGCAGGCAGCTCGGAGAAAGCCAGTCCATCGCTCATGGCTGCCGGTGACACGCAAAAGCGTCTGGTTATATAGCTCTGTAATAAGCTGATATTTACTTGCCAAATGGATACCTCCTAACGCTCCGGCTCAACAGCCGGTTTTTCTTTTGCCTTTTTCTCCTGAAAACTCTTGAGATACTGGGCTTCCTGCGAAATGCGGTCGCCGTAATCTGCCAGCGCGGTGAGCTTATCACCGTAGTAATGGCCCCAGAAATACGAATGGGGGTCGTTCTTCATATTAGCCTGCCATGTAACGTAGGGGACAATGGGGTTTTGCGGGTTTTTGCCCACCACGAATTTGGCGTTGCCGATGACCGTGCTCTCGATAATTGTGTAGCCCTCTACTTTTTCGCCAATCATCGCTCCAGCTCCTCCCGCGATTTTTTCTGTTGCAGCTTTCGGGCTGCATCCTGTGCCCACTGGGGCAATTTGTTCATATCCGCCACGCCCTGCACATCGTATCGCTCCCAGCGGCCACGCTTGCCGGTGTAGAGATTGACGCAAAACACCGCGCGGCCACGGGCATCTGGGTGGCATCCGTTGCCGCCATCTGCAAGCATCAACTGATGGTCCGGCGTAGCATACTCAGGCCGAAGGGAAGATGCTTTGATGACGATCACCTTGCCCTCCAGATTTTCGTTCATGCCACCGGACACGCAATGTTCGCTGGTTAGGGGCACGGGGTCAATGCCGCGCTGTGTCCGCTCGTCCCGCACCTGCTGAATCTGCCGGTCAATGCGCTTGGTGAACTCCTGCATCTGTTCCAGATAGTCGTCGCCGGCAATGGCGTTGTCGTAACGCAGCAGTCCGAACCCGCCCCGGTCGGTACAGTCGCTGACCAGATACGGTATGGGCGCGTCCTTGTCAATGGCGAACACGATTTCCCGGTTGCCCAGAAACACGCTGTGCCGAACCTCGTAATTTTCGATCATTCGCTTTTCTTCATCCATGGTAAACGCTCCTGTTCCGCTCACTGTGCCGAAGAAAAAAATATTTTTCTTTTCGGCTAAGTAAGCTATTCCTTCTTTTTCGGCTGAGTAGGAAAGGGGATTGTAAAGGGGAAAACCCACGGCGAAAAGGCGTGAAGGCCCCATGCCTCCAAACGCCCATTGCCGTCACCGCTCCGCTTCCTGCTGGCGCATTTGCCGCTTGTGCCAGTCTGCCAGCAGTTTTAAAATCGTCTGCTGCTTCTGCATCGGCGTGTAGTTTTTCGGAAAATACGGTGACAGCAGTTCATCTTTCAGCACCAGCTTATTGTCCAGCGGCTTTTCCTCGGTCATGATGGCGTCCATCACATTTTCGTCCAGTTTGCCGTCCATGCTGTACTTTTTGAGCCGCTGTGCCTGATTGAGATTGGGCGTGGCTTCTTGCCGCTCAATGGCCTCGCACAACATGGTTTGCTCACTTTCGGAGAGGTAGGACACCTCCACGGCTGAATTGAACGCCATAGTTTTGTTGTCCACACGGTTTAAAAGTTCTGGATTAAGGTTAGTCAGGCGGATATAGCGTTGGATTGTTCTGGCGCTTTCGTTTAATTCTTTTGCCATGATTTGATCCGAACGCTGCCCAATTAAATCCGTGCCAATTTGGCACGGATTTTCTTTTGAGGGTCTACCAGCCTGCCGCTTCATTGCATCCAGCTTCATTTTATAGGCAAAGGCTTTCTCTGACGGCAGGATGGTTTCTCGCTGTAAATTTGAATCCACCATGACCAGAATGGCGGCATCATCATCCATGTCTCGCACGATGGCCGGAATGTCCGTTTTGCCTGCCAGCACACTGGCATGATGACGGCGGTGGCCGGACACAATTTCATAAGTGCCGTCGTTTTTTGGGCGCACCAGGATTGGCACCAATACGCCGTATTCCTTGATGCTGTCCACGGTTTCCTGCATCTTTTCATCGTCCAGTACCTTAAACGGGTGATTGGGGAATGGAATCAGCTTGTCAAGCGGCAAATCCTGAATTCGCTCCTGCGTGTCTGCCAGACGCTCGGCGTCCGTCTTAAATAAATCATCGTAGCTGGCAATCTGAATGTTTTTCGCGGCACTTTTCATGCTGCAAGACCTCCTTTGTAAACTGTTCGTAGGCAGATGCCACGGCGCTGCGCGGCTCAAAGGCAAAAATGCTGGCACCCTCGGCACTCATCTCCGCCGCCTTGATACCGCGGGGGATTTCCGTTTCAAACACATGGATGTCCCTGCCATATGCCTGCCGCACCAGCTGGCTGATGTCCTTGGAGAAATTGGTGCGGCCCTCCACCATTGTTATAAGAATACCGGAGATCTGGAGGTTGCCGTTGAGTTGGCGCTGCACCTTACTGACGGTTTTAAGAAGCTGCTCTAAGCCCTTGACGGGCAGGTAGTGGGACTGCACCGGAATGATGACCTTATCCGCCGCTGTGAGGGCGTTGAGTGTCAGCATTCCCAGCGAAGGGCTGCAATCTATTAAAATGTAGTCGTAGCTGCGTTTGACCTCGCTGAGATAAGTGCGCAGAACCGTTTCGCGGCTCATGGTGTTTACCAAGGACACCTCCAAGCCGGACAGTTCAATGTTGGCGGGCATTAGATCCATGCCCTCCTTGTGATGCAGGATACCGTCCTGTGGAGAAATGGGCCGGTCGGCGATGATTTGCTCCAGCAGGGTTGCCAGCGTGGGCGACAGCTCGTCCGGTTGCTGCCAGCCCAGCATTTCGGTCAGGTTCGCCTGACCGTCTGCGTCGATCAGCAGAACCTTCTTGCCCTGCCGGGTTAGGCCGGCTCCCAGATTGACGGCAGTGGTACTTTTGCCCACGCCGCCCTTCTGATTGACGATTGCGATTGTCTGCATAACTCCACTCCTTTGCTTTTAATTTGAGCATAAAAAATCAGCCTGCATCAGCAAGCTGTTTCTTCCCCTCTATTGTCCACTAGTCTGTGGACATGAAAAAGCGCACCATTGTTCAGACCCGTCTGAATAACAGTGCGTTTTTATAGATTCGTTTGTAAAATTGGTCTGTGGGCAGGGTATAGTGTGGTGTATTGTACTGCTTTTGGCACCACAGAAATTCACACCCGCCGGGATAGCTCAGGTCCGCCCGGCCGCAGCGGGCCAGGATAGCCCCCAGGAAAATCGCGGAAGAACGCATTTCCCGCATCAGCGCATCAGAAATATCGCTGCGGTTCATGCCCGCCGTATTTACGACCAGCGCGTCTCCCTCCCATCTGGCCTCGCAGCCAAGATGCCGGAGGATGCGGATGGATGCGTCCACATCCCGCAGCCGGGGACAGCCCCGCAGCACCGTCTCCCCCCGATTCAGGATCGTAGCCGCCAAAATCGGCAGCGCGCTGTTCTTCGCGCCCTGCACCGCTATGGAGCCGGAAAGGGCGCGCCCGCCCTTCACGATGATCTGACTCATAAGCAATTCCCTCCGCATACAAAATGGTTCAACAGTCCATCGTATGCAGAGAAAGCCCCCAGAGGTTACAGCAACTCCAATACCGTCCGGTAGATGCGCTCCGTAGCGTCCGGAATGCCCAGTGCCTCCATAGAGGCGGACATGCTCGCCCGCCGTGCCGCGCTGTGGAGAATGTCGCAGCTCTTCTGGAACAGCGCCGGTCCGTTGGACTCACTTTCCAGCATCACGCAGGCCCCGCCCGCTTTCTCCAGTACCCGGGCATTTTTCTCCTGGTGGTTGTTGGTCACGTAGGGAGACGGCACGATCAGCGCCGGGACACCCAGGGCCGTCAGCTCGCTGATGGTGGACGCCCCGGCCCGGCACAGCACCAGATCCGCCGCCCGAAGCACCCGGTCCATGTCGTAGATATAGGGCCGCACCTCCAGCGCCGGATGCGCCGTCAGGTCCACGCCCCGCTCTCTCAGCGCGCTCAGCAGAGCTTCATAGCCGCCACCCGCGCCGTGGATATGGCGAAAGGGCTCCTTCGCCGCCTCCAACGCAAGAAAATCCGCCATCTGACGGTTCATTCCCGCCGCGCCCAGAGAGCCCCAGAAGGACACGATCAGAGGCCGCTCATCCCGAATACCCAATTCTTGCCGGGCCTGCGCTTTCGTCCGGGTAAAAAAGTCCCCGCGCACCGGCGTCCCCGTGACCACCACCCGGTCAGGGTCCCGATACTGCCCCCGGCAATCCTCAAACCCCACCATGATGCGGTCCGCAAAGGGCTCCAGCAGCCGGGTGGTCAGCCCCGGCACCATGTTGGACTCGTGGATGGCAGTTGGAATGCCCGCTTTCGCCGCGGCTTTCACCATGGGGAAGCTGGCATATCCGCCGGTGCCGATTACCACCTCCGGTCCAAATTCCCTCAGAATCCGCCGCGCCTCATGGGGCGCGCGGAAATAGTTACCCACGGAGATCAGGTTATGTCGGATCTCCGCCGGTTTCATGGAGCGGTGGAAACTGGAAATATGGACGGTCCGAAATGCGTAGCCCGCCTTGGGGATCAGGTCCTTTTCGAGGCCTCTCTCCGCACCCACAAACAAAATCTCCGTTTTCGGCTCCCGCTCCAGCATCAGCTGCGCCAGCGCGATGGCGGGGTTTACATGCCCCGCCGTCCCCCCGCAGGTAAAAATGACCCGCCTCGGCGCTTTTCCCATACCAACACTTCCTTAAAGCCTTCGTATTTTCCGGTTAAATCTTCATCTGCCGCGACACGCTCAAAACAATCCCCATTTCAAAAAGCTGGATTGTCAGTGCCGTGCCGCCATAGCTGAAAAACGGCAGGGAGACTCCCGTTGTGGGCAGCAGACCCGTCACAACGCCCATGTTCAAAAAAGTCTGGAAGGCCAGCAACGTGGTAACGCCCACCACCAGCAGGCTCCCGAACCGATCCCGCGCGTGGAGGGCAATCCAGTACCCCCGGAGGATCAGCGCTACGAATAAAAGCATGATAATGGCCGCGCCGATGAGTCCCAGCTCCTCACAAACGATGGAAAAGACGAAGTCGTTGTGCTCCTCGGGCAGATACATGAATTTCTGGCGGCTCTTCCCCAGGCCCACACCCAAAAGTCCGCCCGAGCCGATGGACAGGAGGCTCTGGGCCAGTTGATAACCGTCCCCCCGCGCATCGATAAACGGATCGTGCCACATGGCAATTCGGGAGGCGCCGTACCCCACAATCCCGACAACGACATACAGCCCTGCCGCCGCCACGCCCAGAGCGCCGACCACCCATGCCCAACTGATACCGCCCACCAGCATGATGGCGGCGCCTGCGCCCAGAATCAGCAGCGTCCCGGACAGATGCGGCTCCATCATCATCAGTACCGCGATCCCACACAAAATGATGGCGTACGGCGCAATCCCATACCGGAAGGTCTGCATCCGTTCTTTTTTTCTGGAAACGGTATCGGAAAAGTAAATCACCACCGCCAGCTTTGCAATCTCAGAGGGCTGGAACCGCAACGCCGTTCCCCGAATTCCCAACCAGCGGGTGGCATTGTTACTGGTCAGGGCAAGAGGGTTGTGAGGGATGATGACCAGAAACAACAGCACGATGGTCAGATATAAAAGCGGCTTTGCCAGCCCCCGGAACCGCTGGTAATTGATCTTTCCCACAAATGCCATGGCCGCCACACCCATGATGGCAAACACGCCCTGCCGCGCCACGTAGTAGGTGGGGTTGCTGTCCTCGTAATAGGCCCGGGGGAAGCTGGCGGAAAAGAGCATGATGAGGCCGATGATGGTCAACACCATTACAAGCAGACAGAACGGCAGGTCGATGGGCCCCCTTGCCAGCTCCCGGCTCTCCTGTTCCCGGAGCATCCGCTCCTCCTTTGCCCGCTGGCGGGCCAGCAGTTCCTCCCGGCTGACTGAGGGACGGCGGACAGAGCTGTATCCCCGGTCCCCGTCCCGGCGGGGGCCGCGGGATCGACTGTTATTCGGTTTACGTTCCCGGACCACCGGCGTCTCCCCCTTTTTATCCGCGCACGGAGTGTGCTAAATCTTATTTTCGTGTTTTACGGGTAAAGCGGACCTCTTCGTCCGCGCGCGAAGCGCGTTAAATTATTCCCTGTATGCCCAGCCATGCCAGCGCACAGCCCGCCAATGTGATCAGTGAGAACACCGTCACCAGTTTTGCCTCGCTCCAGCCGCACAGCTCCAGATGGTGGTGCAGCGGGGCCATTTTAAAAAAGCGCTTGCCGTGGGTCGCTTTGAAATATCCAACCTGGATAATATCCGACACCGTTTCGGCGATGTATATGATACCAACCAAAATCAGTACCAGCGGCATATCCAGCGCAAACGCCATCGCCGCCACCGCGCCGCCTAGAAACAGGCTCCCGGTATCGCCCATAAAGACTCTGGCCGGGTGATGGTTATAGACAAAAAACGCCGCAAGTCCCCCAGCCAGTGCCGATGGAAACAGGCTCAGGCCCGCACCGTAAACAGCCGTGGTCATCACCGTAAAGAATACCATGACCACAAAAGTGACGCCGGTGGCCAGTCCGTCGATCCCGTCCGTCAGGTTCACCGCGTTGACGCAGCCCACAATCACGAAAGCAGCAAAAATCAGATAGACGATCCAGTTGACCGTCAGGGTCACATTTGCAAACGGAATATAAAGCTCATTGGTCAGCAGCTTCTCATACCGCATCAGGCACAAAAACACCACTGCCGCAGCCAGCTGCAAAACGAATTTCTGCTTGGCGGTCAATCCCTCGTTCTGGTGCTGGCGCACCTTGCGGTAGTCATCCACGAATCCGATCAGCCCAAACACCAGGGCGAACAGGTATACGTACAGATGGGCGAACTCCCCCGCCAGCATCTGCCGCCAGCCCAGAACCACCACCGTCGCGCCCGTGCCGATGATGAACATAATTCCCCCCATAGTGGGGGTTCCGGCCTTTCCGGCGTGCCACCTGGGTCCGTCGGCGCGAATCTCCTGTCCCGCTTTCAGCTTCCGAAGCTCCGGGATCAGGAACCTGCCGATCAGAAGCGTCAGAAGAAAGCCGACGGCCAGCGCCAGCCAATTTGAAATGTCCATATGTTTTCCTCTTACCCGGCGCGGCCGGGCCTTTCCCTATGCAGTCTCTATACAAAAAAGCTTTTTTACTTTTTATTATACAAATTGGAATCGGCTCTGCGCCAAACCCGATGCCGGTCCTCGGCAGGCACGTCAGCGCGCCTCGCCCAGATACTCCGCCACGATCTCCCGTTCATCCATATGATGCTTCTTGTGGTTCACTTCCTGATAGGTCTCGTGACCCTTGCCGCAAAGGACAATCACGTCGTCCTTTTGGGCGTTGTCCATGGCGTAGTGGATGGCCTCAATCCGGTCCGTCACCACGGCGTAGGGTGTAGGAGTTCCCTCCATACCGGCCAGAATCTCATCGATGATGACGGCGGGCTTCTCCGTCCGGGGATTGTCGGAAGTCACCACTACATAGTCCGCAATTTCCGTCGCAATTTTTCCCATTTTGGGCCGCTTCGTCCGATCCCGGTCCCCGCCGCAGCCAAACACCGCCACGGTGCGGCCCTTGGCGAAGCCCTTCACCGTGGTCAGTACGTTTTTCAGCCCGTCGGGGCTGTGGGCGTAGTCGATCAGGACCGTATAATTCCGGCCCGGCGTGGGGACCACCTCCACCCGGCCCTTCACGTGGGGAACCCGGCGCAGGGCGTCGGCGCTCTTTTCAAGCGGCACCCCGAGCTTCAGCGCCGCCGCTAAAACATCCAGCGTATTATATACCATAAATCCGCCCGGAATGCCCACCCAAATTTTTACTCGCTCACTTTTTGTTACGGCGGTGAAGGCCACATGGTCCGCGCCAAGCTCAATCTTCTCCGCCCGCAGATCGGCTTCCGCCTTCTCCCCATAAGAAAATTTTTCGCAGGACGTGTCCCGCATCAGCCGCTTTGACCAGGGGTCGTCGGCATTGTAAACCCCCACGTTGCAGTTTTGAAAGAGAATGGCCTTTGCATCGCAGTAGTTCTCCATGGTCTTGTGAAAATCCAGATGGTCCTGGGTCAGATTCGTGAAGATACCCACATCATATCGGATCCCGTGAACCCGGCCTTCGTACAGCGCGTGGGACGAGGTCTCCATCACCACATGGGTGCAGCCCGCGTCCAGCATCCGGCGGAACAGCTTTTGCAGCTCAAAGCACTCCGGCGTGGTCCGCTCCGTAGGCAGGACCTCTGAGCCGATCATGTTCTGGTTGGTGCCGATGAGGCCCACCTTTGCCCCCGCCTCCTGCTCCAAAACGGCCTTCAGCAGATAGGTCGTGGTGGTCTTGCCGTTGGTTCCGGTGACGGCGGTCATGACCATGTGCTCCGCCGGATGGCCAAACCAGTTGACGCCCAGCATGGCCAGCGCCCGCCGGGACTCCCTCACCAGCACATAGGGTATGCCGGTCTCCGGCTTCCTCTCACACACGGCGCACACCGCGCCGGCCTCTTCCGCCTTGCCGATATAGGCATGGCCGTCCATGGCATAGCCGCTGATGGCGACGAACACGTCGCCCGTCTGAGTCTTCCGGGAGTCATAGCTGACCCCGGTTATCTCAAGATTTTCATCCGCGTGAAGCTCCAGAACCTCCACACCGGCAAGCAGATCCTTCAATTTCATTTCTAAAGCACGCCCCTTTTCAGTGTATATGGCCAAAAATTTACCATTCACAGTATATCCGGGGCGATTTGCAAAGTATACGGGAGAAAGTGCTGAAAACCATGCAAAACCTGTCAGTCGGCTGTTTTTCCCTGCGCGCCCAACTGAACGGTGACCACCGTTCCGGCAGAGACCTCCGTCCCAGCGGCGGCCGACTGATTCAGCGCGTACACATTTCCGCTGCTGACAGACGTGGCGCCGGAAACCTTCATAATAAGGCCCGCGTTGGTCAGCGCCGTGTTGGCCTGTGCCGCGGTCATACCTACCACGCTGGGGACCGTGCAGGGCGTGTTGGGCTTTTCTTCGCCAAGATACAGGATAATGGTCGCGCTGCCGGGAACAATGGCGCCGCCCTGCGGTGTCTGATCGGTGACGGTTTCCCCGCTTCCCACGGTACGGCAGGTAAAGCCCAGATCGGTGATTTTCTTCTTTGCCTCTTCCGCCGTCTGGCCCACCACGTTGGGAACGGTAGCATCCGCGCCTACCATCTGTTCGGCGGTATAGTCCGGCTCCACGCCCACGTAAGGCAGTATCTCCCCCATGACGGAGCTGGCGGTGGGCGCCACCATGTTGCCGCCGGAGACGTAGACCCCGGTGTTGCGGCTGGGGGTATCCATGGTGATAAGCATGATGATCTGGGGATCATCCGCCGGTGCAAAGCACATGAACGACACCACGACTTCCTTGTTGGGATTTCCGGTCTTATCCGCGGTGCCGGTCTTGCCGCCGATGCGGTAGCCCACCACCTGGCCGTTTCTGCCTGTGCCGGAAGCGACCACGTATTCAAGGCACTTCCGCACGGTCGCGGAGGTCTCCTCGCTGACCACCTGACGTACGGGAGTGGAGTCGTGCTGATACTTGACATTGCCCTGATCGTCCACTACCTGTTCCACAAGGTAAGGCGTCCGCAGGTAACCGCCGTTGATGGTGGTGGCCTGCGCGCGGATGACCTCCAGCGGGGTGACGGTGAAGGTCTGGCCGAAGGCGTAGGAGGCCAGGGATACCACATTCGAGTTGAAGTCCTTTTCACTGGCGAACATACCGGTGGTCTCGCTGATCTCGTCGATGCCGGTCTTTTCCATCAGACCGAAGGATTTCAGATATTGGTAATATTTCTGCGTCCCGATTTTTAATCCCATCGAGATAAAGGCCGGATTGCAGGAGTTGCCGGTGGCCTGCATCAGAGTTTGCAGCCCGTGGCCGGCGTGTTTGGAGCAATAGATGGGTTTGGACCAGCCTGGAACCCTGATGGAGCCGGTACAGGTGAACGTGGAGTTCAGATTTACCAGCCCCTCCTCCAGCGCCGTTGCCAGCGTGATGGGCTTAAAGGTAGATCCGGGTTCATAGGTGTCGCTGATGCAGCGGTTGCGCCACTGTTCACCAAGGGCCGCGCTGACTACCTTGTTGCGGGCGGCGGTGTATTCGTCGCTTCCCTCCGTCAGCCCCTTAAGGGCCGCGGACAGGTCCGTATTCATCTGGGCGGCCAGCTTCTTGTCGTACACCGTGAAGGGATCGTTCAGATCGAAGGTGGGATAGGACGCCATGGCCAGAATCCCGCCGGTGTTTACATCCATGACGATGCCGGTACCGCCGTGTTTGGCATCGAATTTATCCACCATGGCCTCGATGCCCTTTTCCAGACACGACTGTACGCTGACGTCGATGGTCGTCATCAGGCTATCGCCGTTTTTCGCGTCGTAATACTGCTCATACTGATAGAGCATATCCTCGCCGGTGTTGGTCTTGGCGGTGACGGTCAGGCCCGAGGTACCCTCCAGCACGTCGTCGTATTTCGCCTCCAGGCCATACAGTCCCGCGTTGTCGTTGCCCACAAAGCCGATGACCTGAGACGCCAGCGTCCCATAAGGATAGTAGCGCTTGGAGTCGGCATTGAGGAAAATACCGTGCAATTTGGTGGGGCTCTTTGTGGGATCGCTGATAAGAACCGTCTTTCCGTCGTCGTTGACGGTGGTCAGGACGTTCCCCTCGTCGTCGATCTCGCCGTTGATAAAGCGGCGGACCTCGTCGGCCGTCTTCTGCTCCACCTTTTTCTTCAGCTCCACGTACTGGGACTCGGTCTTCTCCATTTTATCAAGGATCGTGTTTTCGTCAATTTCCAGAATGCGGGCAAGCCCCCGGGCAACATATTCCTTGTCCTGAGTCTCCTTGTTGTTTTCAATGTCATAGGGGGAGATGCACACCGTCTCCGCCGAGGCGGATACAGCCATAATCTCTCCGTTCTTGTCATAGATGGTGCCGCGGGAAGCGGTGACCACCGCGCTGCGGGTCTGCTGCGCCACGGCCTTTTCCTGCAGCTCCTCATGGTGGACAATCTGCAGGTTGTATAACTTGAACAGCAGCGCCGCGAACACCGTCACGCCCAACAGGACCATCATCAGCACCGTCCGGTTGCGGATGGTCTGGTTGGCCCAGCGGGCCGCGTCGCTTTTTCTGCGCTTACTTTGCTTTGTCATTGTATCCTCCATTTTCCAAACGGCAGCGGTCATTCCGCGTATTCCGACAAATTTCAGGGAGTAAGAAGGAGCGGTCCTCCTTCTTACTCCCTCTGTTCACTGTATTGCGCCTCAGTCGAAATATTCCACCACCGCGTAAACGCCGTGGTTCAGCGAAGCCAGGATCTGTTCCAGCAGCCCCCCCTCTTTCTTTTGATAGACTACGGCGCTGTCTCCGCCGCTGAGGTCCATGTAATAGGTCTGTCCGCTGCTGGGTTTGGCCATGCCGGCGGACTCCGCCGCCTCTTTCACCGTGTCCAGATCAAACATCTGGGCGTATTGGGCGGTGAGGATCACGTTTTGAGTCTGAAGCTGGGCCAGCTCCTTGTTCAAGGATACCACGTCGTTGGAGAGACCGGCCAGCTGCACGTAGCAAAGCAGCGTCATCACAGCCAAACCCGCCACAACCAAAAAGCCAAGTACCGCGAGAAAGGAAACCTGCTGCCGCTCCCGGACCTGTACCCGGGAAATGGTGCGCACCTGAGGAACCGCCGCAGTCTCTTTCCGCCGCTGGGGCGGTTCGCCCGCGTGGGACAGCTGCCGCTCCCGCAGCTCCCGATCCAGATCGTAAGCCAGATCCCCGCAAATTGCGCTCCGCCGGTTATAGCGCAGGTCCCGCGTTGCCGGAGCTGCCATGCAGTCTCCCTCCTCTCCTTCGTACCTCACACACGGCGCTTCCGCAAAGTTCTCTCCCAGCCTCGCGGTGCCGTTTCCGTTGGTTTACTTATCCAGAATCACCGGCTTGCCGTCCTGATCCAGAAGCGGCGTCACACCCGCGGCGCTGCCATTGCGGTGGAACAGATAGTGGACGCCGGTCTCCCGATCCACCCAGATCTCCGTCTGCGTCAGAGTCCCCTGCGTATAGATCTGTTCAAATCTGGGCCGCATACCATCCGCTCCTTTCGCAATCCGCTCCGTTTATGACGTCATGGTTCACATTTCTCCGCCACCCGGAGCTTTGCGCTGCGGGCGCGGGGGTTTTCCGCGAGCTCCTTCTCGCCTGAGACGATGGGCTTGCGGGTTAGAATTTTGAGCTTGGGCTTTTTGCCGCACACACATACTGGAAACTCCGGCGGACAGGTGCAGCCCTGCGCCTGGGCCAGCATGGCCCGCTTGATGATGCGATCCTCCAGAGAATGGAACGTGATGACCGCCAGACGTCCGCCGGGCCGCAGGGCCGCAGTGGCCGCTTCCACCATGGGCTTCAGCGCGTCCAACTCGCCGTTGACGGCGATGCGGACGGCCTGAAAGCTCCGCTTTGCGGGATGCTGTTTTTCCCGCAGGGCCTTGGGCGGCATGGCTGATTTAATAATCTCCACCAACTCCAGCGTGGTTTCCACGGGCCTGTCCGCTCTGGCCCGGGCAATGGCCCGGGCAATGGCGGGAGCATACCGCTCCTCGCCGTAATCGTAAAGGATGTGCCGCAGCTCCTCCTCGCTCCAGCCGTTCACCACCTCGCGGGCCGTGAGGGGGGCAGAAGTGTCCATCCGCATATCCAGCGGCGCGTCGTGCATATAGGAAAAGCCTCTGACGGGGTCGTCCAGCTGAGGTGACGACACGCCGAGATCGAACAACGATCCGTCCACGGCGGGAACTTTGCAGTCCTTCAGGATATCCGCAAGCTCCGAGTAATTTCCCCGGACCAGTGTCACACGGTCCAGCCAAGGCGCCAGACGCTCCTTTGCGGCGTCGATGGCAGCCCCGTCCCGGTCAATGCAGATGAGCCGCCCGGTAGTCAGCCTCTGGGCAACCTCTCTTGAGTGCCCTGCGCGGCCCAGTGTCCCGTCCACATAAATCCCGTCGGGACGGATGTTCAGCGCTTCAATGCTCTCGCGGAGCAATACGGGTTTATGAATATACTCCATATCAGAAATCCAGTTCTTCCATAGCGGAGAGCATATTGCCGCTCTCCAGCTCCTGCTGCTCCTGTGCCTGCCAAGTGGCGCTGTCCCAGATCTCCGCTCTGGAGCTGACGCCAATCACCGACACGTCTTTTTTTAAATGGGCGTACTCCCGCAGCTTCTGGGGAATCAGGATACGGCCCTGTCCATCCGGTTCGCACTTGATGGCATTGGAAAACAGGGGCCGCAGCGCCCGGGCTTTGGAATAGGGCAGGGCTTCAAATTTCTCGGTCAGCCGCGCCCAGCTTTGGTTGGAATAGATGGTCAGGCAGGGATCGGGACCGATGGTGACATAAAATACGTCCCCCAGCTCCTCTCGCAGCTTGGCGGGGATCGCCAGACGGCCCTTGGCGTCGATATTGTGTTGATTCGTTCCCGTCATCAGCGCCATCCCCTTTTTGCCGTCTTATGGGCCGAGGATGAGCTTTATACCCACTGGTCACCGAATATCACCACTTCTCCCCACCCGCATGTTTGAGTATAATCAAATTTCGGTAGAATTGCAAGATGTTTTTTTGAATTGTCACCCACAGAAAATATTGATTTTTGGCGATTTTCCTCGAAAATTCTGCATTCTCAAACATACGTTCCACTCGGTTACATTTGTTGACATAAAACGAAAAAAGTTCCCCAACACAACATCTTGTGTTGGGGAACCTCCTAATTATAAATCCGCACCAAATCTGGGAGTCAGTTAAAAATTTTTTACTCTCTTATTGTGATTTTTCACAAACTTTTCAAGACTCGTCCTGATCGGAGGTCATACCTTTTCCATGGTCGGGATTGTCCACCCGACGCCGCTGCTCCTGCATCTTGTTGGCGGAGGCACTGCGGAAGCGGATGCGGGACTGTTTTACCTCGTCCAGGGCCATCTGGATGGCCTCCTCCGTGCGGGCCAGAGCGTCCTCGGCATACTCATTCGCAACCTGATAGAGCCGCTTTGAGCGCTCCTCCGCGTTGTTCACGATCGAAAGGCTCTTTTGCCGGGCGGCCGTGAGGACTTCGCTGTCGGATATCTTTGCCTTGGCCTCCAGCTCCGCCTGGCGCATGATACGCTCCACATCCCGCTTCGCATCCTCCACGAATTTGTCCCGCGCCGCCAGCAGTTCCTGTGCCCGCTTGATTTCGATAGGCAGCTGGGCGCGCAGTTCATCCAGCAAATCCAGAAGCTCGTCCCGATCCACCATGCTCATGCTGGGCTTCAACGCTGGGGATTTGGCATCCTCGATCTGCTCATAAAGCATATCAATCAGGCGATTGACATCATTTGCGTTGTTGGGCATCCGCTTCACGCTTCCTCTCTATTCGTCTCTTCTGCCATTTTCCGCACCAACTCCACCGCCGCCGCAGGCAAATACTTCTCCAACGGCTGTCCATAGCGGATCATCTCCCGCACCATGGAGGAGCTGAAATGTTCATATTCTGCCGCCGCGGGAAGGAGCATCGTCTCCAGTCCGGAGTGCAAATTCTCGTTGATTCGGGCAAGTTCCCGCTCTACGTCCCAGTCCGTCGCGTTCCGGACGCCCCGGACGATGACGCAGGCCCCGTGATTCGCGGCGTAATCCGCCAGCAGCCCGGGCCAAAGCTCCGCATGGACGTTGGGGTATTCCGCCACCGCCGCCTTTACCAGCCGCAGCTTTTGTTCCGGGGTAAACATCTGATTTCTTTTCTCCGCGTTGGGGCTGACGCAGACCCAAACCTGATCAAAGCAGGCCGCCGTCCTCCGAATAATATCCAAATGCCCCAGCGTGATCGGATCGAAGCTGCCGGAGCAGACTGCTGTTCTCATGTGGCTGACTCCTCATTTTTCTTGTCTCCCGCCCGGCGATAAATCGTCACTCCGATCTTGCCATAGCGGTATATGCGGCTGACCCGACAGGGCTCCGCCAGCGTCGGCAAAGTCTTCTCCGCCGGCGCCTCCGCCGCAATTATACCATGCGGAGCCAGAATGTCAAACCGGGCAATGTTCACCAGAGCCGGTTCCAGAAGTCCCGCTGCGTAGGGCGGGTCCAGCAGGATCAGGTCAAATTTCTCACGCAGGGCGCTCAGATACTCCATGGAGTCTCCGGACACTACCCGCGCCCGGTCGGTTAGTCCGGTGATCTTAAGGTTCTCCCGAATCAGCTTCACCGCGTCCGCCCGCCGGTCCACAAAAACACACCCGGCCGCGCCGCGGCTCAGCGCCTCGATCCCAAGTTGGCCGGTTCCGGCAAACAGGTCCAGAACCCTTCGCCCCTCAATCTCAAATTGAAGGGCACTGAAAAGGCCCTCCTTCACCCGGTCTGTGGTAGGGCGGGTCTCCATACCCTCCAGCTCTTTGAGTCGCCTGCCCCGTGCAGAGCCGGTGATTACACGCATAACTCGCTCTCCTTTGGCGTTTTTTTCTGCTTGATTCGGTCAGAGATCAGAAAGATGATCAGGCTCGTCCACACAAAGCCGAACAAAATGCCGTGCGTGGCGTTGAACTCCTCGTGGTACACCAGCACCCCCAACAGCAGCTGAGCCGTGGGATTAAGATACATCAGCACACCGGCCAAAGATATGGGCGTGGTCCTGATGCCCACGGCAAACAGCAGCAGCGGGATCGTGGTCACCACGCCGCTCAGCGGTATCAACAGCCACTGCGCTCCGTGCAGAACGCCTTCGGCCCCCGTGCCTTCTATCTCCGCGGAAATTACCCAGATCAGCGCCAGAGGCGCCACGGTGGCGGTCTCAAAGAAAATGGACACGTTGGCGTGGGCCTTGACCTTCTTTTTCACCGCGCTGTACAGCGTGAAGCTCCCGCCGATCACCAGCGCAGCCCAGGGAAACACCCCGAATCGGGCGGCGGCGATCACAATACCCGCCACGGTCAATGAGGTGGCAAACCACTGGAGCTTCGTCAGCTTCTCGTGGAACAGTACCGTCCCCAGCAAAACCGATATGGGATTCATCATATAATAGGCCAGGCTGGCGTCAATAATATGGGAGCTGTTGACGGCCCAGATATATACGCCCCAGTTCACGGTGACCAGCGCCCCGGCCACAGCCAGCCGCAGCCACTCCCGCCGGGCCCGGATTACAGAGCGGACACCGCTCCACTCCCGCCGGGCAGTAAGCAAAACAATCATCATGACCAGCGACCACAAAATGCGGGATGCCAGCACGTACACGGAGTTTACCTCTCCAAGCATTTTCCAGAAAACAGGCAGAATGCCCCACGCGGCATAGCATCCCAACACATATAATGCACCCGTGTTCATAAGCTCCCGCCATCCTTTTCCGGCCCTCGCGGACACATAAACCCTGGATTTTATAATTGTACGACAAAGCGCCGCATTTTTCAATAAGAAATACGCTCTTCGTCTCTTTCTTTTTTACTGTCCACACCGGAACCGCACCGCTGCGCCCTGGGCCAATCCGGCAAAAAGTCAGGCTGTCCAAGCCCATACTTGGAATTATACTGTGTTGCCCTTGTACTTTGGAATAAAATCGTATATAATAACTTCCTGACTATGCGAAACGGCACATTTTGGGTCGGGGTTTTCCCCGCGGGCCGATCTAAGAAAGGAAAGGATGCGCTTATGATCCAACTGAATTCCGAGCGGGGCGCCGTCACCATCAGCAGCGCCGTGTTTTCCAACATCACCGGCATTGCTGCCACCAACTGCTTCGGCGTCAAGGGCATGGCCTACCGCTCCATGACGGACGGCCTGGTCCACCTCCTGCGCCGAGAGGCCATGAGCAAGGGCGTCAGCATCACCTGCAACGACGACGGCACCATCTCCGTCGAGCTTCATATCATCGTCGAAAACGGCGTCAATCTCCCCGCGGTGTGCAGCTCCATCATGAATGAGGTACGGTATATGGTCACCAAAAATACCGGTGTGGAGGTCAGGGCGATCGACGTGTGTGTCGACTCCATGACCCTGTGATCCGAGGGAGGTCTCAAAACAGATGAACGAACAGATCAGCGGCGCTCTCTTTAAACGGATGGTGCTGCATGGGGCCGCCTCTGTCACGGCCCAGAAACAGGCAATCAACGACCTGAACGTGTTCCCCGTGCCTGACGGGGACACCGGTACGAATATGAGCATGACCATCGACGCCGCCGTTGCCGAGCTTTGCAAGTGCGAGCCGGAGAATATCGACCGCGCCGCCTCCATTACGGCCTCCGCCCTGCTGCGGGGCGCAAGAGGCAACTCGGGCGTTATTTTATCCCTGCTGTTCCGGGGGCTCTCCAAGGGGCTAAAAGGCCGGGAGACGGCGGACGCCTCCGCTTTTGCCGCCGCCATGCAGGAGGGCGTCTCCGCTGCCTATAAGGCGGTGATGAAGCCTGCGGAGGGCACGGTTCTCACCGTCTCACGTCTCACCGCCAAGCGGGCCGTGGACGCGGCGGCGGCGGGGATGGGCACGGAGGCTATGCTGGAGGCCGCCATCCGCACGGGCTATGAGACTCTGGCCCAGACCACCGACATGAATGCGGTTTTGAAAAAGGCCGGTGTGGTGGATGCAGGCGGCAAGGGATATCTGCTGATTCTCGACGGGATGCTGGCGGAACTTCGGGGCGAAGCCATGCCGGAGGTTGCACAGGGCGCCGCGCCGGAGAAGGAGAAAGCGGATTTTAACGTCTTTTCCGCCGAGGAGATCACGTTCGCCTTTGACACGGTGTTTATTGTCCGGAAGACACCCCGGAACATCTCTCTGGAACCTCTGCGGACCTACCTGAGCAACATCGGCGACAGTCTGGTGATCGGCGAGGACGACGAGGCTTTCAAGGTCCATGTCCACACCAATATTCCCGGCAGCGCCCTGACGGAGTCCCAGAAATACGGGACGCTGGAGCTTGCAAAAATTGAAAACATGCGCACCCAGGCGGACGCTCTGGCCGCCGGGAAAAAGGTGCAGAGCACGGATGATCTGGACGCGGCGGAATCGGAGTTGGAATCCGCCTCCCCGCAGGAGTCCGCTCACAAGGTCGCCGCACCGGAGAAAAAATACGGCTTTTTGGCGGTCTGCGCCGGAGCCGGGCTGGAGGCCGTATTCAAGGATCTGGGCGCGGACGGCGTGGTATCCGGCGGGCAGACCATGAACCCCTCCACCGAGAGTATCCTGGACGGCGTGGACGCCATCCCCGCCGAGACCGTTTTTGTCCTGCCTAACAATGGCAACATCATCATGGCCGCCCAACAGTGTGATGCGCTGACGGAGAAAAACGTGGTAGTCATCCCCACCAAAACCATCCCTCAGGGTGTCACCGCCATGATGAACGCGGACTTTGAGGCTCCGGACGCCCAGACCATCACCGACGCCATGACCGCCGCGCTCCCCTCCGTCACCACTGCCCAGATCACCTATGCCGCACGGGATTCTGATTTTGACGGATTCGACATCAAGGCCGGGGATTATCTGGCTTTGGAGGAGGGCAAGCTGTTCGGCACCGACGGGTCCATCGACGCGCTGACGGAAAGACTGGCCCAGGACGCCAGAAAACGGGAGAGTTCTTTCATCTCCATCTACTTCGGCGAGGATGTATCCGAGGAGGACGCTCAGAAAACCGCCCGGGCATTTGAAAACGCCTGTCCCGACGCGGAGGTGGCAGTGCTCTCCGGCGGACAGCCCGTTTACTATTATATCATCTCCATGGAATAAGCTTTCCCAGTATTTTCACAAAAATAACGGACCCGGCGGACGTTTTACGTCCGCCGGGTCCGCTCCCTTTTAAAAAATTTCTCAGTGTTTTGCCGCCGGAGCCACAAAACGGCCGGAGACCATTTGGGGAAGTCAGATTTTCGTATTGGGACAAAGCTCCCGGATCTTCGCCTGTAAGCCCTTCAGGTCCTCAAAGGTCTCCGGCCGCTTCATGGGGTCCCGGAGAAGGGCCGAGGGATGATAGAGCGCCATCATCTGCATTCCGTCCCGGACAAACCACTTTCCATGCTCCGCGGTAATGCGGAAATCCTCCTTGATGAGCTCCTTTGCCGCAATGCGGCCAAGACACACGAGGATTTTGGGGTGCAGCAGTTCGATCTGCCGGTCCAGCCAGCCCCGACAGGCGGCCATCTCCACATTCAGCGGATCCCGGTTCCGGGGCGGGCGGCACTTCACCGTGTTTCCGATATACACCTTTGTCCGGTTAAGACCGATCATCTCCAGCATGTCGTCCAGCAGCTGGCCCGCCTTGCCCACAAAGGGGACGCCCTGCTCATCCTCGCTCTGTCCGGGTCCTTCGCCCACAAACAGAACCTCCGCCGTCTGACATCCGTCCCCGAATACCACATGGATGCGGGTCTCCGCCAGACCACATCCCCGGCACTCCAGACACTCCCGCCGCAGTTCCTGCCAATCGTCCATATCGTTCCTCCTCACCCATAATTTCCCCCATGCTCCGCCGCATGATTTTCCCGCCGCCGGACAAACTGAAAAAAACAGGCGGAGGGTTTTCAATTGGCATATTGGTTCTGGGTCTTTTTGTTTTACAGCCTGGCCGGCTGTTTTCTGGAGCGGGCTTACGCCCACCGCACCACCGGCGAAGAGCATCCCGTCCGGCGGTGTCTGCTGTTTCTGCCTCTTTGCCCCGTATACGGGCTGGGCGTCATGGCGGTGCTGGCCCTGCCCGCGTCCATGCGGCAGGGGATATGGCTCCCGGTGGCGGGGGCCGCGGCCACCACCCTTGTGGAGTATCTCTACCACTGGGCCTGCGAAGCTCTTCTGGGCGTGAAATTCTGGGACTACTCCGGCGTATCCGGAAATTTGCAGGGGCGGGTATGCGTCCCTTTCTCTCTGGTCTGGGGCGGGCTGATCGCTGTGGTGATCTGGCTCATCCAGCCGCCGCTGGAAGCGGTTATCGCCCGCATTCCTCCCCTGGCCACATACCTGATGCTGCTGATTTTCACCGCCGACGCGGTATGCTCCCTCCGGTTTCTCGCCGTCACACACAGCGTGGCAGCGCTGCGGGGCCAGGTTTGAGCCTACACCCCCGCCGGGATTGGAAGCCGGGCCAACAGCCAGGCCGCCAGATCCCCATAGACCTCCGTGCGGCAGACGTCGTTTAATATCTCATGCCGCGCGCCGGGATAGAGCTTCATGGTAAGGTCCCGGACGCCCGCCCTGTGAAAGCTCTGATACGCCCGCCGCACGCCCTTTCCCCGTTCCCCCACCGGGTCTTCCTCACCGGAGACGAACAGCACCGGCGTATTCCGGTTCATTTGCTCCACATTGCTCTGCTTCGTGATGAACGCGATGCCCCCCAGCATCTCCCGGAACAGCCCCACGCTGGGATTGCCCCCGCAGTACGGGTCGGCCACGTAGCTGTCCACCACGGCGGCGTCGGACGACACCCAGTCAAACGCTGTCCGGTTGGGTGCGAAAGCCTTGTTATAAGCCTCAAACGCCAGCTTTTGAATGACGGGGCTGGGATTCTTCTCTCCCACCCTGCGGCCCTCGGCGGCGGAGATGGCCCGGCCCGCCGCCACCAACGCCGGGGACATCTGACCGGTTCCCATGAGGATCGCTCCGTCCACCACGCCGGGGTAACGGATCAGATACGTCCGGGCCAGAAACGAACCCATAGAATGTCCCAGAAGGAAATACGGCAGGTCGGGAAATTTTTGGCTCTCCAGGCAGCGGAGCGCGTATAGGTCATCCACCGCCGTGTTCCATCCGCCCGTCGCACCGAAATACAGCCGGGACGCTCCCTGGGCCACGGACTGCCCGTGGCCCAGGTGGTCGTTTCCCACCACGGCAAAGCCCCTCGCCGTCAGGAATCCCGCAAAATCCCCATAGCGCAGGATGTATTCCGACACCCCGTGGGAAATTTGCAGCACGGCGCGGGGTCTTCCCTCCGGCAGCCACTCCACCGTGTGGAGGGCGGTCTTTTTATCGCGGGAGGGGACCGCAAATTCATCTTTCACCATGGCGGCTCGTTCCTTTCCGTGTTATACTGGCATAATAGAGCCATAATAGCACAAAGCGCGAAAAATTTCCACAGGAGGTTTTGCCATGGAGCCGTTTGTCGCCGCCCTGGACCAAGGCACCACCAGTTCCCGCGCGATCCTGTTCAACCGGGCGGGAGAGATCGTTGCCCGCGCCCAGCACCCCTTCCGTCAGATCTATCCCCGACCCGGCTGGGTAGAGCACGACCCGCTGGACATCTGGGAGACGGAAAAGAGGGCATTGAAAGAGGCGGTGGATACCGCCCACATTGACCCGAAGGCAATCGCCGCCATCGGCGTCACCAACCAGCGGGAAACCACGATCCTCTGGGACAGGAAAACCGGCCGGCCGGTATACAATGCCATCGTGTGGCAGTGCCGCCGGACAGCAGGCATCTGCGACGTGCTGAAGGCCCGCGGACTTGGGGAAACAGTGGCGGAGAAGACCGGACTTTTAATTGACGCGTATTTTTCCGGCACAAAGATCAAATGGATGCTGGACAACCTCCCCGGCATCCGAGCCCGGGCGGAGCGGGGAGACCTCCTGTGCGGCACGGTGGACAGCTGGCTGATCTGGAATCTGACCGGCGGGCAGGTTCACGTAACGGACTACTCCAACGCTTCCCGCACCATGCTGTTCAATATTCATACACTGGAATGGGATGCGGAGTTATGCCGGGAGTTGGGTGTTCCCATGGCGCTTCTCCCCCGTCCGGTGGGAAATTCGCAGCGATACGGCGCGGTGGCGGAGGGCATCCCCGGCCTAGAGGATCTGGCAGGCATCCCGATCTGCGGCAGCGCGGGGGACCAGCCCGCAGCCCTGTTCGGACAGGGCTGCTTTCAGCCCGGGCAGGTGAAAAATACTTACGGCACCGGCTGCTTCACCCTGATGAATCTGGGCGGTGCGCCGGTCCGGTCCAAGGCGGGGCTGGTCACGAGCGTGGCGTGGAGTCTGGGCGGCGAGACTGCCTATGCGCTGGAGGGCAGCGTGTTCAACGCGGGAAGCGCCATCCAGTGGCTGCGGGACGAGCTGGGGCTGATTTCCAGTGCCCCGGAGTGTGACCGGCTGGCGGAAAGTGTGCCGGACAGCGGCGGAGTTCTGGTGGTCCCGGCGTTTACGGGGCTGGGCGCCCCCTATTGGGATATGTACGCCCGGGGAACGGTGTTGGGCGTCACCCGCGGCACCACGAAGGCCCATCTCTGCCGGGCGGTGCTGGACTCCATCGCGTTTCAGGTCTCCGATCTGGCAGCCGCCATGGCCGCCGACGCGGGACGTCCCCTGACCGCTCTGCGGGTGGACGGCGGAGCGTCCGTCAGCGATATCCTGCTCCAGATTCAGGCGGATATTCTCCGCCTGCCGGTGGACCGGCCCTCTCAGGTGGAGACCACCGCTTTTGGCTCGGCGGCACTGGCTGGTCTGTCCGCGGGCGTGTGGACCAGCCTTGACCAGCTCTCCGCCCTGCGCCGCAGTCAGCATGTGTTCCGGCCTCTGCGGGACGGGGCGTCCTGTCGGGCGGATCTCAGGCGGTGGAGCCGGGCCGTGGAGCGGGCAAGGGGCTGGATCGAACCGGAGTCGTAACAAAAAAGGGCTGTACGCCGGCTGATTTTTAACAAACCGATACCGGTTTGAAAACGAACTGTGAATTTTAGGAAAATCGGTTGCGTTTTGAAAACCGGCAATGTATACTGAGTCCAACAAATCCGATCAGGGAACTGAAATTCAGAGGATACAGCGCGAAAGCGCAGGATATGAAAGGGGTATTTAGCATGGCATTGGAATTTTTGAACGATCTGGGCAAGAAGGCGCAGGCAGTCGCCGCCGTCGCCGCCGACAAGGCGAAGGATGCCGCCGAGCTGGCAAAGATCAACATGGCCATCGCCGGCGAGCAGCGGGAGATGGACAAAAACTACCGCACGATCGGCGAGTGGTACGTCAGCGAATACAGCGGCGAGATTCCTCCCGCGGTGAAGGACCTGGTGGACGCAGTCATGGCGTCCAAGGCGAAGATCGCGGAGCTGGAGTCCAGCAAGCCTATGAAGGACGACGCCGCTGAGCCCGCACAGGCCCAGCCCGCCAGCAAGACCTGCCCCATCTGCGGAGCGGTGTCCGACAGCAAGTTCTGCCCCCAGTGCGGAGCGCCCATGGGCGAGTAACGCTCAAACCGAACGAAGGGAGCGCGGCGAATCGCCGCGCTCCCCCGCTTTTTGTGTGTTGTCCGGCTCCGCTATTTGGGCAGTATCAAACCTTACAGCTCCGCCATTCCGGCATTCACGGCGTCCTCACAGGCTTTCATGGCCTCCAGCGTTTTATTCAGCAGCTCGTCCAGCTCCCAGCCCAGGCGCTCGGCGCCGGTCCTGATGATATCCCGGGAACAGCCCGCCGCAAATTTCTTATCCTTGAATTTCTTCTTCAGGCTGCTCAGTTCCATGTCCTGGCAGCTCTTGCTGGGTCGCATCCGCGCAGCCGCGCCGATGAGGCCCGTCAGTTCGTCGGCGGCGAAAAGGACCTTCTCCATCTCCTCCACGGGCTCCACATCGCAGCAGATCCCATAGCCATGGCTGCAAACCGCGTGGACAAGGTCATCGCTGCAGCCAATCTCCCGCAGTAGCTCCGGCGCTTTTTTGCAGTGCGCCTCCGGCCACTTTTCAAAGTCCACGTCGTGCAAAAGGCCCACCGTGGCCCAGAAGTCCGCGTCTTCACCGTATCCCAGTTCGCCCGCGTACCAGCGCATGACTCCCTCCACCGTCAATCCGTGCTGAATGTGGAACGGTTCGCCGTTGTATTTGCGCAGCAGGGCCAGCGCTTTTTCTCTCTCCGGACAGTCTTTCATGGATGTTTCCTCCGTTTCAAAATGATGAACCGCATTATACGCCGTTCTCAAGCCGTTTGCAAGTTACGCGCTCAGATGCAGGGTCCCGTGGATCGGCGTCACTCTCCAGCGTCACGAAATAGTCGTAGTAGGGCAGCAGAAATTTATAGCCGTTCTTCAGGCGGTCCACCAGGTCCCGGGAGAAAACGATCTCGCCCAGCTTTTCATCGTGGCTCAGAGAAAAGCTCTTCTTCGCGTACCACGGCTCCAGCAGGCTGCTGGGCGCGCCCTCTTTTGGCCGCCTGTACTCCTCGCCCGTCAGGAGGAACTCTTTCTGCCGGTTCAGCTTTCGGGTGAGCGTCTCCATGGCCCGCGGGTCCCGTGCCATTCGGACGCGCAGCTTCATCATGGTGGCAGGGGTGGCGCTGTAATACCCAAGGCCATAGCTCCACTCCTCCGGCCCCAGTTCAAACCAGAAGGTAGGCTGGCTGGTCCACACGCTCTCCGACGGGGCCTCCACGCTGAGCCACAGGTTGTCCTTATAAGGTCCCCGGCCATGGAGCCGCCGGGCGTCCCGATAGATGCGGGAGACCCGGCCCCGCAGCGGGAGATCCGGCCTCTGCTCCGCAAACCAGTCGTACAGCTCGTCCCCCAGATCCCGCATAGGGCGGTAAAAGCTGGTGAGATAGGTCTCCTTGTGTTCCTCAAACCATGGCTTTTCATTGTTGAAGCGGATGCCCCACATGAAATCCACGGTCTCGTCTGTAAATCCGTTGAACATTTTGTCCTCCCGTATCGTCGTTTTCTCTGTGCCGCAGCGTCATATGTGTGAAGATATAGCAGATTTGCGGCTATTATGCCACAGGCGCGGCGCGTAGTAGCACAGCATGTGCAAAATTCGTGTGAAAGCCGCTCTGCGGCTATCATACCACTAATTTTTACAAAATGTAAATCCATTTTCACTGTGAAGGGTTTGCTTTACCGCGGGCACGTGATATACTGTGTAAGTTATATTCTCCGAGATTTTCTGAAATTGGAAGGGTATATTATGAAGCTTGATTACACGATCTGGGACCCGACCAAAAACATCACGCTGCTGGTTTCCTCCCCCGTCCCCCGGGCGGAGCAGGCAGACGTAGCGGCGAAGCTGATGGCCGAACGGCCTCGGGTGGAACAGGTGGGCTTTCTGGAAGACGCCTCTCTCCCCGGCGCAGTGCTGCGCCTTCAGATGATGGGCGGCGAATTCTGCGGCAACGCGTCTATGTCCGCCGCGGCATATGCGGCCCGGCGGGACGGCCTGGACTCCCCGGACATACCGCTGGAGGTGTCCGGTTACGGCGGCCTGCTCCGATGCCGTCTGGACCGGCGGGACGACGGGCTGTGGGGCACGGTGAACATGCCTCTCCCCGAGCGGATCGCCGCGGCGGAGCTTCCGGGCATAGGAGACGTTCCCGCCGTGGTTTTCAACGGCATCACCCACTGCATCGTCCCGGCCGACGCCATTACCCGCGAAGCGGCGGAGGCCGCCGTCCGCCCTCTCTGCGCCGCCCTGACGGCCGACGCCTGCGGCATCCTGCTCTATGACGAGTCCGCCTCCGCGTTTACGCCGCTGGTCTATGTCCGCTCCACCGACACAGCGGTGTGGGAGTCCGGCTGCGGCAGCGGAAGCGCCGCCGTGGGTGCGTATCTGGCCTCCCGGGCAAACGCATCCAAAACCGCAAATCTCCGCCAACCTGGCGGAACGATCACCGTCTCCGCGGAATGGAAGAACAGCCGCGTCTTTGCGCTGACCATCACCGGGCACGTGGCGCTTTTGGAGCAGGGGAACTGCGAGGTCTGAGCGCTTTGCACAAATTTATGCGGAGCGTTCCATGAAAACTGCCCAAGTGTAAATTTTTATAATTGAAAACGATTTTCTTTGCATTTTATAAAAAACTGTGGTATGCTATCGTTGCTTTTGGTGTCCACCTATTAAATAAAGGAACATTATTCCGGCCTTTTCCCGAAAAAGCCGGGTCAGAAAGGATCTTTAACCACCTATGAGCTTCATGAAGAAAATTTTCGGAGATTACAGCTCCCGCGAACTGAAGCAGATCTATCCCATCGTTGATAAGATCGACGCTCTGAGCGACGAGTATAAGGCGCTGTCCGATGAGGCGCTGCGGGGCAAGACCGCCCAGTTTAAGGAGCGCCTGGCAAACGGCGAGACGCTGGACGCCATTTTGCCGGAGGCATTTGCCACCGTGCGCGAGGCCGCGGACCGCGTTCTGGGTCTGCGTCCCTACCGGGTGCAGCTGGTGGGCGGCATTGTACTGCACCAGGGCCGCATCGCCGAGATGAAAACCGGCGAGGGCAAGACCCTGGTCGCCACCCTCCCCTCTTACCTCAACGCGCTGACGGGCAACGGCGTCCACATTGTCACCGTCAACGACTATCTGGCCAAGCGCGACAGCGAGTGGATGGGCAAGGTCCACCGTTTTCTGGGCCTGACAGTGGGGCTGATCGTCCACGGCCTCACCACTGCGGAGCGTCAGGCGGCCTATAACGCGGACATTACGTACGGCACCAACAATGAGATGGGCTTCGACTACCTCCGGGATAATATGTGCATCTACTCCACTGAGCTGGTCCAGCGGGGCCACGCATTCGCCATCGTGGATGAGGTGGACTCCATCCTGATCGATGAGGCCCGGACTCCCCTGATCATTTCCGGTCAGGGCGACAAGTCCACCCAGTTGTACGACATGGCGGAGATGTTCGTCTCCCGCCTGAAGAAGAAGGTCGTGGCCGAGGTAGACAACAAGGAAGAGGAAGACGAGGACGAGGACTCCGACTACATTGTGGACGAGAAGGCGAAGACCGCCATGCTGACAGCCAACGGCATTGCCAAGGCGGAGCAGTTCTTCCACCTGGAAAACCTGTCCGATTCGGAGAACTCCACCCTGTCTCACCACATCAACCAGGCCATTAAGGCCCACGGCGTTATGAAGCGGGACATCGACTACGTGGTTCAAAACGGCGAGGTCATCATCGTGGACGAGTTCACGGGCCGCCTGATGTTCGGCCGGCGGTACTCCGCGGGACTGCATCAGGCCATCGAGGCCAAGGAGCACGTCACCGTCGCCAGTGAGAACAAAACGCTGGCCACCATCACTTTCCAGAACTATTTCCGCCTGTACGACAAGCTCTCCGGCATGACCGGCACGGCCATGACGGAGCAGGAGGAATTCGGCACCATCTACAACCTGGACATCGTCGAGATTCCCACCAACCGTCCCAACCAGCGCAAGGATAACCACGACGTGGTGTACAAGACGGAGGCGGGCAAGTACCGCGCCGTTATCGCACAGGTGAAGGAGTGCCATGAAAAGGGCCAGCCGGTACTGGTGGGCACCGTATCCATCGAGAAAAACGAGCTGCTGAGCGGGCTTTTGAGCAAGGAGGGCATCCCCCACAGCATCCTGAACGCCAAGAACCACGAAAAGGAAGCGGAGATCATCGCCCAGGCCGGCAAGCTGGGTACCGTCACCGTCGCCACCAACATGGCCGGGCGCGGTACCGATATCATGCTGGGCGGCAACGCCGAATACCTGGCGCAGGCGGACCTGCGCAAGGCCGGTATGTCCGACGAGCTGATCGCCGAGGCCACCGGTTACGCCGAGACCGACGACGCGGAAATTCTGGACGCCCGGAAGCAGTACGCCGACGCGTTGGCCCGGCACAAAGCGGAAATCTCCGACGAGGCAGTCAAGGTCTGTGAGGCGGGCGGGCTCTTCATCATCGGCACCGAGCGCCATGACTCCCGCCGGATCGACAACCAGCTGCGCGGCCGCGCCGGCCGTCAGGGCGACCCCGGCGAGACCCGGTTCTATATCTCTTTGGAGGACGATCTGATGCGCCTGTTCGGCGGCGACCGGATCACCGCCATGATGGAGAAAATGGATCTGGACGAGGATACCCCCATTGAGAGTAAGATGCTGTCCAAGGCCATTGAAAACGCTCAAACCACCGTGGAGTCCCGGAACTTCCAGTCCAGAAAATCCGTCCTGGAATACGACGATGTCATGAATAAGCAGCGTGAGATCATCTACGGTCAGCGCAAGCAGGTGCTGGACGGCAAGGATTTGAAAGAGATTATCCTCGGCATGACCCGCACTGCCATCTCCGACCATGTGGCCCAGGCCTTCGGCGAGCAGCCCGCTCTGGACGAAGCGGGGTTCCACGATATGCTGGCCGGTCTTGAGGGTCTGTACTTCCCCAAGGGTATATTCCAGTTTACCGAGGAGGAGCTGACGGAGAAGACCGAGCAGAACTTCAACGATCTGTTCTATACCGAGGCGGAAAAGACATACGATACCCGTGAGCGGGAGTTCACTCCCGCCATCACCAGGGAGCTGGAGCGCGTCATCATGCTGCGGGTAGTGGACGAATACTGGATGGACCACATCGACGCCATGGATGATCTGAAACAGGGCATCCGCCTGCGGGCCTATGCCAACACCGATCCCGTCATCGCCTATAAGCAGGAATCCCTGACAATGTTCGAGGAAATGATTTCCGCCATCCAGAAGGAAACGGTACGGCGGATGTTCTCCGTCCGCATCAAGACAAATGAGGAGGTCAAGCGGGAGCGCGTTGCCAAGGAGGAGACCTGCAATGTGGGCGGCGACGACACCGCGCCGAAAAAGCAGCCCCGCAGGGTCAAAAAGATCGGCCGCAACGATCCCTGCCCCTGCGGCAGCGGAAAGAAGTTCAAGAACTGCACCTGTGCGGAGTATCACTCCAACTAAATCCATTTAATCTAGCCGTTCCCTGTTCTCCTGCCGGGAGGGCGGGGAACGGTCTGCATTTCAGGAGGATTCCTTGGAGAATGCAAAGCGCCGGGGCTGACGCTGCTGGCTACTGGCTTTTGCGGTGTGGGGACGCACGGCATGAAAGGCATTCTCCTCCCTCGTCCCGTCAGAAAATGTCTTGACGCCTATGTTCAAAGCAGAAGCATCATAGGTGGTATAATTTTTCAGGCCCCGGAAAGTCATTTGAAATTTGATCTTGTAAGCACAAAAAGTCTTATTTAAAATGTTTCTCTATGATATATAAGAAGGAGCAGTTATGTCTTTGACGACCCACGAGGAAAACGGCCTCGTCTATTTCACCTCTCCCCTGCTGGACGCCTGCGGCGGCGTTGCCCATGGGTTTTCCACCCGGAAAGGCGGCGTCAGCAAGCCTCCTTACAACACGATGAATCTGGCCCCCAACCGGGGCGGCGACCGCCCGGCGGTGGAGGAAAACTATCGCCGCTTCTGCGGCGCCGTCGGAATCGACATGCACCGGGTCGTTCTGGCCAATCAGGTCCACCAGACCACCGTTTTACAGGTCACGAGGGAACGGGCGGGCATGGGTCTGTGGCGGGAGCGGGACTATACCGCCGACGCTCTGGTGACCAATGAGCAAAACCTGCCCCTGGTGGTCTTTTCCGCCGATTGCGGTATCATTTTGCTCTACGACCCGGCGGCAAACTGCACCGGTGCGGTTCACGCCGGATGGCGGGGCTGTGCCGCAGGCATTTTGGAGAAGGCCGTCCGTGAACTGGAGCGGCTGTACGGTGCGAGAGCGGAACGGATTCTGGCAGCCATCGGCCCCTGCATCGGCCCGTGCTGCTTTGAGACCGACGGCGACGTACCCCAGGCCATGACCGAGAGCCTTGGCGCGGATGCCGCGCCGTACCTTGAAAATCGCGGGGCGAAATGGTACGTGGATCTGGCCGGACTGAACCGCCAGTGGCTTCTGCGCGCGGGCGTCAGGCCGGAGCACATAGATGTCAGCGGCCTTTGCACCTGCTGCCGCACGGATTTGTTCTGGTCCTACCGCAAGGTGGGCGGGCAGCGTGGCGCACAGGTGGCCATGATATCCCTACGGTAAACCGCAAGCTGTTTTGGGAACGGAGAACGTATGAAACAATTTAAAAAAGCCATGATATCCCTGCTCTGCGCGGCACTGATTCTGAGCGGCTGTTCTTCCGTGTCGGGCTCTGGTAGCGAAGAGCTTCTGCCCGGCCAGTCAAACGCAGCAGCCTCCGCTTCCGAATCCGCGGAGGCACCCGCTGTTTTGCCGGAGGAACTGGCTCTGCCCTACTACCCAGAACTGAGCCTGGACCCCATCACCTGCCCCGACGGGGTACAGCAAACTGTGGCTGCGCTGCTTTGCGAGGGGCTTTTCGAACTGGATGAAGCCTTTGTCCCCCAACCTCTGCTCTGCTCCTCCTACTCCTGCGACCCAACCGGTACCGTCTATACGTTTGTGCTCCTTTCCGGCACGCTGTTCTCCGACGGCTCCGCCCTTACCTCCACCGACGTGGCCGATACCCTGCGGCGGGCACAGTCCTCCGGGCGGTACGGCGCACGGTTGGACCATGTGCTCTCCATTATGCCGGGAGACGGAACGGTAACGGTCACGCTCTCGGCTCCGAATACGGACTTACCCGCCCTGCTGGATATTCCCATCGTAAAATCCGGAACAGCGGACTCGGTCCCTGTGGGCACCGGGCCCTACAGCTTTGTCCCCGGCAGCGGAGACGCCACCCTCACCGCCAACCCCAACTGGCAGGGCGGACAGCAGCCTGTGGATCACATTGTTCTGCGGGCCGCGGAGAACCCTGACATTATGCTCTTTCAATTTGCCTCCCATGAAACGCAGCTTCTGGCCTCCGACCTCACCGGGGCCAGCCCAGTCAGCGTCACCGGCAGCGTTCAGTTTTATGACGCCGACTCCACCATTTTCCAGTATGTGGGCATCAACATTGCCTCTTCCGCCCTGTCCAGCGCCGCTGTGCGGCAGGCGCTGAGTCTGGGCATCGACCGGGAGCAGACCGTCAGCGCGTTCCTCTCCGGCCACGCAAAGGCCGTTCAGTTCCCAGTGCCCCCTGCGGCGACTGACTATCCGGGCGCTCTGGATAAAACCTATTCCTACGACGCATTCCAGCAGGTCATGACCGCAGCCGGCTGCGCCTCCGGGTCGGATGTGTCTTTGCGTATGATCGTCAACGAGGAGAGCAGCTTTAAGGTGGCCGCCGCCCGGCATATTGCCTCTCAGCTGTCGGCTTTTGATCTCAAAATTGACGTTCGCGTCCTGCCCTGGGAGGAATACAGCGCCGCTTTGAAAGCGGGAAATTTTGACTTGTATTACGGCGAGGTGAAGCTGACGGCGGACTGGGACCTTCACGCCCTTCTCTCCACCGGAGGCGCGCTGAACTACGGAGGCTATTCCGACCCCACGCTGGACGGACTGCTGGACGCCTGCCAGACCTCCGGGGACCGGTCATCGGCGCTGCTGGCCATCTGCCGCCGGTTGCAGGCTCAGGCCCCGATCCTGCCGGTCTGCTTCAAGACGGTCTCCGTTCTGGTGCAGCGCGGTACGGTGGAAAACCTGACACCCACCGCCGCCGACCCTTTTTACAAGCTGGCGAAATGTACAGTTCATTTGCAGGACGGCTGAGGACTGCCGGAGTTTTTTTAGCAGAACAGGCAGGCAAAAGTCTCTGACTTTTGCCTGCCTGTTCTAATTCTACCCGCAAATTAGCGCAACATACCTCGGTGCACCGCGCTCAGTACCGCCGCACTACAGCCGTCACCCTGCCCAAAATCCGGGCATAGGTTCCATCTATGGGCGCATACTCCGGGTTCTCCGGGAGGAGCCAGATCTGCCCGTTTTTCCGGGAGAGCCGCTTTACCGTAGCCTCATCGTCAATCATGGCCACCACGATCTCCCCGCTGCTGGCAACCTGCTGGCGGCGCACTACCACCAGGTCCCCATTCAGGATTCCCGCATCGATCATGGATTCTCCCCGGACATGGAGCGCAAAATACTCATCCGCCGGACCATTCGGATCAAAGGTCAGATAATCCTCCACACACTCCTGCGCCAGAATCGGACTCCCCGCCGCCACATTTCCAACAATGGGAATCTTTCCCGCATTCGGCTCCTCCTCCACTGAGATGGGTAAAGTGGCAGCCGCTTCCCGAGCCGGGTGAGTCAGGGCAATGGCCCGGCCCTTGCCCGCGCCTTTTTCAATGTATCCGGCCTCCTCCAGATGCTTCAGATGAAAGTGGACCGTGGAAGGGGATTTCAGGCCCACCGCCTCTCCGATCTCCCGGACGGAGGGCGGATAGCCCTGTTCCCGGATGCAGGATACCAGATAGTCGTAAATTTTTTGCTGCATTTTGGAAAGCCTCTCCATGGAAGAGCACCTCCGCTTTCATTATGATGCGGCGCGTCCCGCGCCGGAAAGAGGTGCCTCGAACCGCATGCGCTCGAGGCGGGATCGCGCTGTGGCAGATGATGCAGCCGCGCAGAAATGCGTATGCCGTCTCTAACAGCACACCCGGGAACCAGACTCTTCGGCGCGAGGCGCCGAAGTACAAATACACAGATTGCTTTGTAAATAGTATAGCACATCCATCCGCAGAATACAAACAAACGTTCCATTATTTTCCCAAAATCTTTTTACAGCTTTTCCCGAAAAGTGGCCGGTTTTTTCAAAAAATCCCTTGCCATTTCCCTGAAACTATGATAGAATTCAAGTCTGTGAATATGTCTTCCGCACTTTTGCTGCGGAAATGATCTTTTTGGAGGAATCTTAAAATGCAGATTTTTGTAACGATTTTGCAGCTTTTGTGCGGTTTGATCCTGACTGTGGTCGTGTTGCTCCAATCCGGCAAGAGCGCGGGATTATCCGGTTCTATCGGCGGTGTGGCCGACTCTTTCCTGTCCAAGAACAAAGCAAAAACTGCCGACGCGAAGCTGGCCCGGGCCACCAAGTGGATTGGTGCCGTATTTATTGTTCTGACCTTTGCTTTGAGCGTGATCTGATCTCTCTTAAAAGAGCGTCTCCGTGAGAATTCTCACGGAGACGCTTTTTTGCAGTCAAACAATGCCGGCGCACTGGTACGAAAACCTGCTAAGAAAAATCAAAGGAGCCTGAGCTGCGCATATATCTCGTCTGGGAGTGTGTAATCCGTTAACTTGAACCAGTTGTCTATTTTGCAGTTGGCAATACGGATGGAGTCCAACTTGTCTGTTTTTCCTTTTCGTAGTCTTGTATCAGGGGGCATTCCAAAAAGCCACATCCAGGCCAATTACTCCCTTGTTGTAAAAGAATCAGCGCAAATGTGAAACACCCGTCAGTGTCTTACACTTACGCTTTTAGTACCAAAGGGGTGGCGCATAGCAAACTTTTCACCCCGCTTTTTCTCGCGTATCGGTATAAAACTTTCCCGCCTGCGGGGTGACGCCGTACAGTGCCAGCAGTTCCTTCACCGTGACGAACTCATATCCCTCGGCCTCAAGTGTATCCACGATCTGGAGCGCCGCGTCCACGGAGGTCTGGTAAGCATCGTGGAGCAGGATAATGTCCCCCGGCTGGACTTTTTTCAATACGGCGGCGGTCACCTTCTGTGTGTTCTTCAGCTTCCAGTCCTCCGGGTCCACACTCCAATGGACCAGAGGCGTTGAAAAGCAGCAGTATTGATTTTTATTTAAAAGGCCGTAGGGTGGACGGACCCAGTAGGTTCCATCCCCCAAAATGTCCCGAATCGCATTGTCGGTTCTGGAAATTTCCTCAGATACCACTGCCGGAGATATTCCTTGCAGCTTCACATGGTCCCACGTATGGTTCCCAACCTGATGTCCCTCGTCTTTCATCCGGCATACCAGCTCTTCATTTCCGGCAATCTGCTGACCGATCAGAAAAAAAGTGGCGCTGGCGCCCCGCTCCCGCAGACCATCCAGCAACCGACCCGTGGTGCAGGCCCGGGGACCATCGTCAAAGGTCAGCGCCACATACTTTGTCTCTGATATTTCCGCCGGAGCCACTGCCGGGACGGCATCTTTTCCCCGACAGCAAATTAACAACGCTGCCGCCATTATCCCTAAAAATGCCGCCCGCTGCGTCCTCATACCGCACACCCTTTCGATTCTTTAAAAAACAGTCTATGTAATTTTCAGAGAATTACGCAAACTGCCATTACTTTTTCAGCTTTTAAATACTGAAATTCTTTGCTTTGCTGTCCGCATTTTTGAGGTAAGTTTTATATCCTCCGTTTTGCCTTTGGCAAAAAACGGCGCAGGCATTCCATAGGATGCCTGCGCCGTTCTTGATTAAAATGAATTTTTGGAGAAAACTCAGTGGCGTCCGCCGCCGCCGCCAAAACCGCCGCCGCCGAAACCTCCGCCAAAGCCACCACCAAAGCCGCGGCCGCCGCCTCCTCCAAAGGAACCTCCGCCGAAGCCGCCTCGGCCGCCGCCTCCTCCAAAGGAACCTCCGCCGAAGCCGCCTCGGCCCGCGCCACCCCCAAAGGAGCCACCGCCGAAACCGCCTCGTCCCGCACCGCCCCCAAAGGAGCCTCCGCCGAAGCCGCCTCGGCCCGCGCCACCCCCAAAGGAGCCACCGCCGAAACCGCCTCGTCCCGCACCACCCCCAAAGGAGCCGCCGCCAAAATCGCCGGGTCCTCTGGGAGGACGGTTGTTGTGGTGAGGCGGACGTGGTGGACGGGGACGGTGAGGCCGTCCCCAAAAAATTGGATAATACATCACGGTAGGTATGCCCATGCCGGGCTGCATATACCGCCGCCGGTAACGATTGTACCGCATCCGGTCCAGCAGGACCCAAATCGCCAGCAGCACCGCCAGCATCAAAATCGCCTGACCCAGCAGAGCGGAAGCAGCGGGCTCAAAATATCCGCTGGACTCCGAGCGATAATTTCCGCTGATGGAGGAATACGTATCCCGTACGGCGGGAATGTAGTTCTCCTTCACCGTGACGCCGTATCCGTCCGCCAAATACTCCGTCAGGGCATTGAACGTACCCAAAACAGCGTTATCATAGTCACCCTTCGCAAAGTCGGCCTCCATGTAGCTGTTCATGATACTGTTGATGGAATCACCCTCGTTGGAGGAAAAGCCGCTGCCCCAGCCAATGTAGTAGTCGCCGCCGGGCTGGCCGTTGTAATAGTTATCCAATGCCAGAAGAAGAAGGATTCCGTTGTTCCGCTCCGCGGAGCCCACGCCAAGACGGTTGAACTCCTGCGCGGCATAGTCCCCGATCTCCGTGTTCCCGGTGGTGGAGATCACCTCCACGGCAATCTGCGCCCCGGTTTGGGCAAAGAGGCTGGCATTGATAGCGTCGATATGCGCGCAGGTATCGCCGGACAAAACGCCCTTCTCATCCAGTACATACGTATAGCTGCCCACCACGCTGGTGGACGCCTCCGGTGTGTTTTCGGCGGGCTTTTTTGCCTGTCCGATGGCGACAGCCCCCACCAGAGCCAGCAGCATGACCACCGCCGCTACGCCGCGCTTTTGAAAAAAATTCATGTTCTACCCCTTTTTACGGATTCCTACGGTCTCACTTTTTCCGTCTCTTGATGCCCCGCGCTGACGGGCGGTCTGCTCAATTGTGCAGTTGCATCAGCTTTTGCTTCAGCTCGCCCTCAATGCGGCCCAGCTCCGCCTCGGCGGCCTTGCGCTTGGCCGCGCCGTCCCGCTGGATGTTCATGACCTCGTCCAGCGTGGAGATGAGCTGCTGGTTGGTATGCTGCAGCGTCTCAATGTCCACCACGGACCGCTCCGACTCCTTGGCGGTAGCAATGGTCCCCATTTTCAGCATATCCGCGTTCTTCTTCAATAGCTCGTTGGTCATATTGGTGACGGCGGACTGGGCGGCCGTGGCCTGGCGGGAGTGCTCCAGCCCCAGAGCCAGAACCATCTGGGACTTCCACAGAGGAATCGTGTTCACCAGAGACGACTGGATCTTCTCCACCATCAGCGTGTCGTTATTTTGCAGCAGACGAGTCTGGGGGCCCATCTGAACGGAGATCATGCGGGTCAGCTCCAGATCGTGGATTTTCTTTTCAAACCGCTCGCACATCTGGACCTTGTCGTTGTACGCCTGGGCATCCTCCTGCGCGCCGCTGGTTTCCGCCTTTTTGCGCAGCGTCTCCAGCTCTCCGGCCCGGTACTCGTTCAGCTTCATCTTGCCCGCCAGAATATACATGGTCAGTTCCTTATAATACTTCAGGTTCAGCTCATACATCTGGTCAAACATGGCCACGTCCTTCATCAGAACGATCTGATGCTGCTCCAGCTCCCGGGCAATGCGGTCCACGTTGGTCTCCACCTTGGAATACTGGGTCTTCATGGTCTCCACCTTGTTGCCGGCCTTTTTAAACATGCCCAGCAGGCCCTTTTTATCCTCGTCCTCGCCAAAGCCTTTCAGCTCAACCACCAGCTGAGACAGGGACTTGCCCACATCGCCCAAATCCTTGGTCCTCACGGAGCTGAGTGCGCTTTCGGAAAAGCCCGCAACATTTTTTTGGGCCGCCGCGCCATACTGTAAAATCATATTGGAGTCGGAGATGTCGATTTTTTGGGTAAATTCCTTTACGGCCTTCTTCTCCTGATCGTTCAGAAGGCTCTCATCCATCTGAACGGGGGTAATCTTCGGCTTGGGCGCCGCCGGGGCGGGTGTGGGAGACGGGACGCTTTCCAGCGTCAGTTCCGGGACGGCCTCCGCCGCCGCGGCAGCCTGGGTAGGTTCCAAAGTCAGTTCAGGCATCATGCTGTTCTCTTCAGACATTGTTTCTTCCTCCATTTATCGTTCACTTGATTGCTCTGCTTTTCATAGTTTCAAATTGATATCGCCGTCGGGCGGATTCGTCTGGGCATGGAGCTGGTCGCCCACAAGGCCCTCCCGGGCCATCATGGTCTCCAGCACCGTGATATCCGTAGAGATATCCAGATTCTCGCTGCCGAACAAGGAGTCCAGCTGCTTTTCAAACGCCGCCACGATGGTGCGCATCATGCCCTCCACCTTGGTCAGCAGGGAGCTGATATTCTCGCCCTCCACTCCCGCGGACGCCGCCCGGTCATAGGCGTTCAGAAGTTTCAGCGTGGTGGGAAGGTAGTAATCCATAAACTTGCGGATCTGGGTGAGCTTGTCCGGGTGCTCCTTCACAAAATCAAATATTTTCTGAGACACCTGCTCCAGCCGTACAATGTCCGCGGAGATGCCGGGGTCCGCAATGTTGTCATCCAGCCGCCGCATCTCGGCCAGGGCCAGACGGCCGTCCTTCAGCGTCTTGTCCAGTTCCGCATTTCCGGTGGATTTCTCCTCCGCCGGCTTTGCCTCCGCTTTTGGCTCCGCCGCGGCGGCCTTGGGGGCCGCGCCCTTGCACAGCAGCGACACGCCGAAAAACACCGCCAGCGCGATGGCCGCCAGCAGCGCAAAATGAACGGGTTGATACATGGGAAACAAAAGTGCGTACCCAAGGGCGGCAACAGCCACCGCATAAAACGGGGCAACGGGTTTATGAGCAGTCATAAAAGGCCTCCTCGCCTCAAAATTCAATAAGTTATTATACTCCCGCAGAAAGTCCCGGGTCAAGAGAAAGCCCCCTGAAACTCCGTCGTTTCAGGGGGTGTTTACAAATAATTTACGAAGGAATCCCGTAAACTCCCGCCGCCGCGTCCCAAAACAAGGGCAAACGAGGCGGGCGATAAGTCCACAGGACGAATACAAGCGCCAATGCCCACAATGCCGCGAGGCCCGCCGCCTGCTGCCAGCCGGAGGTAAGTCGCCCCGTCCGTCTCAGACACAAATCCAGCCAGAAAGCCACCGCCGCGGAGAAGATAAACACAGCGATATTCGCCCAAAGGGCACGAGTGCCCGTGATCCCGGTATACGTGTAAAACAGCACCGGCACCAGCGCCGTCCCCACCCAAAGGGACAGCCCCCGGGCGGCCAGAAAATTGGGGGAGTTCCGAAACCACACTTCCACCATAGAGAACGCAAACGCCGGAAAAAACAGCAGCTTCATATGTTCCCATGTGGACTCGTTCACGGCGGAAAAAGCCGCCGCAATGCGGTTTTGCCCCGTCCACTGCCAAAGGAAATGCAGCGCCGTTCCCGCCGCAACGGTGAAAAGGAAACCACTCAGCGCCCAGAAAAAGCTGCGCCGCCGCTCCGCTCTGCCCATGCCCTCGCCTCCGTCCAAAAACTGCCTGTGATGACAGTCTACGCAAAAGGCAGGAAACTATGCGCTCAGGCGGGATACTTTGGAACCAGAATCACGGGTGCGCCCGTTCCCGCGCCGTCTTTGGGGAGATAGGTAAACGAGCTGCCCGGCAGACGCCGTACTGCCGGCGCAGGCCACAGCCGCAGAAAGTTCTCTACGCCGGACAGCTTTTCAAGGCCATAAGGCGCGTGACGATAGTGCATGGGGACTACAATTCGGGGCTTCAGCGCATCGCAGACGGCTTTCGCTCCCGCGGCGTCCACCGTAAAAGTCCCGCCCACGGGGACCAGCACCACGTCGCACTTGCCGATGGCGGCCAGCTGTTCCTTTGAGAGCTGGTGCCCAAGGTCCCCCAGATGGCAGACCCGGACGCCCCCCGCCGTAAAGGAGCGGATGGTGTTCGCGCCCCGGAGGGCGCCTTTTTGCCCGTCGTGGAACGAGGCCACCTCCTCCACGGCAAAGGGGCTGTCCATCTTTGGAAGCAGCTTCACCCCATCCTTGAAATTGTGGTCGAAATGGCCGTGGCTGCAAAACACCTCATGGGCCTCCAGCTCCAGCACCGGATAGCCGGGGACGCCGGTATAGGGGTCGGTAACGATGTAAAAGCCGTCCTGTTCCAGAAGGAAGCAGGAGTGGCCCTGCCATGTAATCGTCATAAAATATGCCCTCCTTTTTTACTTCTGGAATGATTATAACGGATTTATTCCGTCTTGTCATCCCGCTTTTCCGCAAGCGGCTTTTGCTCCGCCTTCGGCAGGGTCTTCCGCTTTGTGCGGATGAAGATCCCCGCAATCACGGCCGCCGCCAGCAGAACCCATACCCAGGCATAGGCCAGAAACACCAGTACGCCCTGCAGAAAAGCCACAAACATATGAGTCCCGGAGGAAAGCGCTTCGGCGATGCGGCTTGGAAAACCGGTGGCGGGCTGCTCCACGTTGGAGAGCTGGTAGACCTCGCTCAGCGTGAGAGTCACCGTTGAGTCGTCAATCTGGGAGTCATAGTGCTTCAAGTCCCCGGAGAGGGCGTCGATCTGCGCCTCCGTATCGGAGATAGCGCTTTCGATGGTGATGATGTCCTCCATGTCCTTTGCCTGGGAAAGGAGGGCCTGGAGCCGCTTCAGCTTTGTCTGCTGGGTCTCCAGCCGGCCGGCCGTGTCATAGTATGCCTCACTGATATCCTCCACGTTGGAATCGCTGTATACCACATGGCACAGTTCCCCCGCCCGGCTGATAAACTGGTTGAATTTCTCGTGAGGAATCCGGGCTGTGTAATCACCGTACCGATAACCGGAGCCGCTGTAACTTACGCTGCTTGCCTGCATCCAGCCGCCCATCTCATCCACAAGGGCGGCAAGGCCCCTGGATGCGTCGTCAAACGCGGTGGTCTCCAGGCTCAAATTCGCGGTGTATATGCGCTTAGCCTCATTTTCCCGGCCAGCGTTATCCGTCTGGGCGGCATTTGACAGTTCCATCCCTCCGTAGTCTCCCGCCGCGGCGTCCATCGTCGTTTTCCCGTCCATGGCGGACGCGGACGCCGCGGCTTCGTTTCCGCCGGTCCCTGCGGACGCGCCGCAGCCTGTAGGCAGCGCCATCAGGCAGATCAGAATCAAGAGCCCTGCAAGTTTTCTTTTCATCATTCCATCCTCCTTGCTTTTTCGCACTCTGTCTCCTAAACAGAGGCATTTACCTCTTAGACGCGAAGCTCTGGATAATGTTTCACAAATTCTTGCCTTTTTCCCTGAGCGGCGTTAAAATGATAAAAGCATACGCGCGAATGATCGCGCATCATGGGAGGAGTCGTATCATGACATATCAGGAAGTACTGGAAAACGCCCGCGCCTGTGTCGGGCCTCACTGCAGGGCCTGTCCGGTCTGCAACGGTCTGGCCTGTAAAAATGCCATTCCAGGTCCCGGAGCCAAGGGAATCGGCACGGGCTTTATCCGCAACTATCAGAAGTGGCAGGAGCTGTGCGTCAGCATGGACACCATCTGTGAAAACAAGACTGCGGACACTACCTTCAAGGTCTTCAACCAGACCTTTGATCTTCCGGTGTTCGCCGCTCCCGTCGGCGCGATGACTCTGCATTACGGCGACAAGTACGACGATCTCACCTATAACGACATTCTGGTCTCCGCCTGCGCCGCCGCGGGGATCGCCGCCTTTACCGGCGACGGTACCAACCCCGCCGTGGTGGAGGGCGCGGCAAAAGCCATCGCCTCCAGCCATGGGCATGGCGTACCCACCATCAAGCCCTGGAATATGGAGCTGATCCAGCAGAAGATGGAATTGGTCAATACGGCGGACCCCTTCGCCGTGGCCATGGACATCGACGCCGCGGGCCTTCCCTTTCTGAAAAATATGCAGCCCCCCGCCGGCAGCAAGACCGTGGACGAGCTGCGCAAGATCACCGCCTGGGCGAAAAAGCCTTTCGTTCTGAAGGGCATCATGACGGTGGAGGGTGCGAAGAAAGCCCTGAAAGCCGGGGCCAGCGGCATTGTGGTCTCCAACCACGGCGGCCGTGTCCTGGACAACTGCCCCGCCACGGCCGAAGTCCTGCCCTCCATCGTGGATGCGGTGGGCAACAAGCTGACCATCTTCGTGGACGGTGGCATCCGCACCGGCATGGACATATTTAAAGCGCTGGCTCTGGGCGCGGACGCCGTGCTGATCGGCCGCCCCTTCGTCACCATGGTGTACGGCGGCGGGGCCGAGGGCGTACAGATCTACGTGGACAAGCTCAAAGCCGAGTTGAGCGATACCATGGCGATGTGCGGCGCCCACAGTCTATCTGAGATCCGGCGGGATATGATCATGACGCCCCGGGATCTGGAAAATCTCTGATCTCCCCCGAGCGCTGAAAGCGGCGGCTCCGAAGCAAGCTCCGGGGCCGCCGCTTTTTATGCCATGATCCGCCGTCACACGGAGGTTCCCGAGTTTTTCGCAGTGAAGTACACCTGATAGAGATCGCCGGTGGTGCCGTTGTCAAGCTCCTCCAGATAGACGATGGAGTAATCCTGATGATCCTCCGGGATCTCAAAAATCAAAAGTCCGGTCCGCTCCTCGTCCACCGCCAGATCGTACTCCGCCTCCAGCTGGTCCTCGCTCACGACGGTTTCAACGGGATTGGCAAACGCGTTGTCCGGGTCGTCCTGCTCGTTCCACCGGGCCTGAAAATCCGTATCGAACATGGGGATAGTCTCGTTGAATGTGTTTTTGATGGTCAGCTCCACCACCAGCAGCTGCTTGCCCGCCTCAGGGGTATATTCTTCAAGCGAGCCGCAGGTGTAGGCGCTGTTAACCGTGAAGTCGAAAAACCGATCGTGCATCACGTCGCCGATGCGGCCCTCCACATACTCTCCGTCGCTGCCACTGGCACTGCTGCTGTCGCCGCCGCTGTCACCGCAGGCGGACAGCGCCAAAACCAGTACCACCGCCATGGTCAGGACCCAATTTTCCTTTCTCACTCTCATTGCAAATACCTCCGCTTTTTATTGCTTACCCGCGCTGAACTCGCACCGGCAGGAAAAACAGTGTTCCTCTCCCAGGCGGCCCTCCACGGTGTAGGCGTCTTTTTCCCGGAAACCACGAAGCGTCAGAGTCTCGCCCAAAACGGCCTCCCTGCTGTAATTAATGTACAGTTCCCGCAAAGGGGCGCCCTGCAAATCGGCAGGCAGGAAGTCCCAGACAATGTCGCCGTAATTTCCGCTGTAAACGTGGCCGTTGCCGTCCAGATCGGACCATCGGATCCGACGCGCCCCCAACGCCTCCGTCCCCTCCTGCGGCAAAGAGAGCCTGCGGCAGTCCGGGCAGTCGATGGACTTGGGGCAAGTCGTCAGGGTCTTGCCCTTAAAGCTGTTGGGGCGCAAGATTTTCCGCTCCGCCGGATCAATCAAAATCCATTCGCTCTTTGCGCTGACGCACACATTTCCGCTTCTGTCCGTCATCTCATACACCCGGCGCATGTGCGCCCCATGAATGCCGTCCTCCCATGTGGCGACGGTGAGCACCTCCCCGTTCACAGGTCTTCGGTGGATGCGCAGGGCAATGCGGGACAGCAGAAACACCTGTCCCATGGCGTAAAGCCGCTGATGCGTCAGCCCCCGGGCGTCGTAATCAAAGCCCGCCGCCGCCGCCATCAGGCTCAAGAGCTTCGCGGGGCGGACGTTTTTGTCCCGGTCGCAGTCGGCAAAGGCCAGTTCCACCTCCCGCGCGTAGCCGTTCTCCGTCAGCCATTGCTGAAATGCCTTCAAAAAAATCGCTCTCCTTTTATCCTTGGCCGCCCTTTGGCGGTGCGTCCTCCGATTCTGCCTTTTTCCCAGATTCTCTGTCTCCTTCTGGCGCAGGTCCCGCAGCAGCTTCTTCGGCGGCGCTGCGCTCCCGGGCCTGCTTGAGGTAATCATGGTCCGCCTCCTTAGGACTGGGGACAAAGTTCTGAGCCGGGGTCCGCTTCTTGCCATGGCTTTTTACATAGAAAAAGCCGGTGACAGAGAAAACAACCGCGCCAATAAAATTCACAAACAGATCTTTCATCGTGTCGATAATACCGATATCCAGATAGCCGCCAAGTCCCAGGCTCTCTCCGTTGATGACCACATCCGTGATGTTCGGCACGGTCACCACTCTGTTGGTACGGGTGGCGTCCAGAGCCACGGTATGGATGACGTGAATAATGGTGTCTTTTTGCATGTCCGTTCCAAGAAAATAATCGCAGCTGAACTCGAAAAACTCCCACAGCACGCCGATGGTCATGGAGAAGCAAAACGCCGTAAGCGCCATGAACACCGGCGACAGAGCAAAAGTCAGCCGGGGGTTGTCGTTCAGCAGCACCACCATGGAAAAGCCAACCGCCGCCGCGAGAAAACCGTTTAAAACATGCAGAATTGTATCCCAGAAAGGAATGACGATGTAAAATGCGTTAACCTCGCCCAAAATCTCCGCCGCGAAGATAAAACACAGCACAGTGATCTCCAGCGGGGGCGGCAGCTCGATCCGCAGGCGTACCTGCACCCAGCTGGGAACATAGAGCAGCAGCAGCGTCAGCGCGCAGAAGAAAGCGCTTTCATAGCTGGCCCTCCAGAGCTGGCGGGCCAGAGAGAAAAACACCAGCACCCTTAAAGTTGAAAACACAACGAAAGAGCTCTTATGCTCCCGCAGTTCCTTCTGCATGGCTTTCTTAAAATTCCGCCGCTCCACCTGCCGGTGTTTTTTCTTTGGATTCATATCCTTTGCCCCCTCTCCCCGAATCGACGCAGCCAGCTCCGCCCGGCCCTGAAAATGGGGGGGAGTGACGTTTTGAAACGGCTGCCCGGACACTCGCCTCACATGCCCTCACGGTCGAAAATAAGGCCGGACAGGCCCAGCCCGGACAGGTCGCGTTCCGAACAGCGGGGGTACATTCAGAACCCGGAATCGAATATCAGAATAACACAAATGCGTCCTGCTGGCAAGAGTTGGGCGGGAGGACGCCTCTGGTAGGTGCGAGACGTAAAGAGCACGGCTCCGCTGCATGGGTGCTTCACGCGTGGAGGCCCACCTTTTTCCGCGTGGAAAAAGATGGGCCCCCAGCGGCGGGAGAAGTCTTCCGTCAGGTATTGTGTTTGCCGATCGGCTCTCGCAGCAGCAGCCTTTTCAGCGCCTTGCCGTTAAACGGCAGCAGCGGGTACAGGTATCCTGGACCCACCACGGTCCGGTTGTCCGCGATTAGCCAAATAATGAGAAGAGTTCCTCCCAGTAAGCCCCAAAAATCAAAAATGGCCGACAGAATCAAAAGCATCATTCGCAGTAGCTTTACCGCGTACCCCATCTCAAAGCTGGGCTGAGAAAATCCGACAATGGACACGGCGGCCATATAGACCAACACCTCCGGCGTCAGCCACTTCGCCTGTACCGCGAAATTCCCCAAAACCAAGGCGCCCAGCATGGAAAACGAATTGGACAGCGCATTGGGCGTGTTGAGACACGCCAGCTTCAAAAGATCGATCAGGAATTCCACCACCAGCAGCTGTGCCAGCAGGGGCAGCGCACAGGGCTGTGGCTTCGCCAAAAAAATCAGCCAGTCCGGCATACGGTTCGGCTTGTTTACCAGCAGGTACCACATCGGCGTGATAAACAGGCTCAGAATCATCATAGTCATCCGCAGTATACGGAGATACGTCCCCACCAAAGGCGGAAAGTAAAAATCGTTGATCTCCTGAGAGTAATCAAAGACAGTGGTGGGCAGCAGCATCACCGCCGGAGTGTTGTCCACCAGTACCACAATATGCCCCTCCAGAACCGTGGCCGCCGCCGTGTCGGGCCGCTCCGTATACCGAATTTTGGGAAACGGATTGTACCACTGCTTTGGACGGATGGCCTCCGCCAGGCTCTCCTGCCCCATGGAGAGAGAGTGAACGTCGATGTTGTCCAGCTTTCTGCGCAGCTGCTCCAGCAACTTCCGGTCCACCCGGTCGTCCATATAGCATAGCACCACATCCGTCCGGCTCCGTCCGCCCACCTTATGGCCTTCCATCGTCAGAAGCGGGTCCCGGATACGGCGGCGCAGCAGCGCCATATTGGGAACAACAGCCTCCACAAAGCCGTCGTGAGCACCCCGCAGGACCTTTCCGTCCGCGGGTTCCTCCACACTGCGGGTGGGATAATTTTTCGCATCCATCAGCGCCCCGCCGGAGATTCCCTCCACCAAAAGCAGCGTCTTTCCAAGCAGGACGGAAGTGGAGATGTCCACCAGATCGCAAGTCACGTTGGTTTCAGAAAATGTGATAAACCGGTCCGCGAAATCCTGCATCTGTGTGAGCGTTCTCACCTGCTCAGGGCACAACGACAGCCAAAACGCCCCCATTCGCTCCAAAATGGCGTCCCGGCCATAGCCGTCAATCACCCAGATGCGGGCTTTCCGTCCGCCTATGATAAGGTCCCGCGCCACCAGATCGCAGTTGCGCCCCACACCCAGCAGCGTGTCCATGTGCCGGACATTGTCGTCGTAATAGTTTGAAAGCTGTTCCATACCACGCCTCCCTTTTGTGGTTTAGTATGGATTTTGCAAGGTAAAGTTATGTGAAAACCGCCGGAAAATCAAAATTCTCAGGCAGCCATTTTTTGCTCAATACAGGCTCTTTAAAATCGTGATATCAGGAAATAAAACACCGCCATCGTTCGAACCGCCTGCCCCACCGCCCGTTTTCCGGAAAATCGGTTTCCCAACAGGCCAGGTGGGCGGCCCCGGAGCTCTCGCTCCGGGGCAACCCACCTGACATCTTCTGTGGAACCGGCTCACACCAGCTTTTCAAAATAGTAATAGGTCTCGTCCTCGCCGTTTGGCCGCATACAGGAAGAGAGCATCTTCCGGGACGCCTCGTTCTCCCTGAAGCACTTCGCCACGACCCGCGTCAGATGGACGCCGTACAGTCCCCAGTTAGCCGCGGCGGCAAAAGCCTCCGTACCATAGCCCCAGCCCTCGTATTCTTTTGCAATACGGCAGCCCAACTCCGCGTCACCCCGGTAGTTAAAGCGGTAAAGCACCGCCTCGCCAATCAGCTTTCCCTCCAGCCGGACGGCAAAATTCACCGCCACACAATTGTGGAAATCCCGCTGGGCAACCTCATAAAAGCTCCGCTCCGTCACCGGGCCGCCCAATCCCGCCACATCGTCATAGCCCCACCAGCGGTTCCGATCCCCGTCCAGTACCAGCGCATTGTAAGCCGGGATGTCCTCCTCCGTCAGCTCGGATAGGGTCAGCCGCTCCGTCTTCAGCTCCGGAATGGCTTTCACGTGATACAAAAGCTCGTTCTGAGGAGAAAAATGATATTTGGGGGCCAGATGATCCGGCCCATATTGCAGCTTCGAAGTCCTGAGTCCTAAGTCAGCCGCGTCGTCCTCCCGGTTGATCCAGACTGCGTCTCCTCCAAAATGCTGCGCGAACGCCTGAACCATGGCCGGATAGACCCCCACGTAGGAATACAGCGCCTTCTCGATGTGTATGATCAGAGTATTACCGCACCGCTCCGCCAGCGCCAGAGCAATCAGCTTATTGCCGTTCAGCATTCCGCCGCAGAAAAACCATGGTCTGTCCAGCTGTTCTACCGTCTGTCTGGCCAGCTTCAGCTCTCCCACCGCTCTGGGGTCGTCTCCTTTGGCAAATTCCCCGCCGTAATCCGCCCAGAACCGGTCGATCAGCGGTTTGTCTGCCGCCGTCAGCGGTCTGAACACCGCGTCGGGGCAGGAGTTCCGGAACTTTTTGATGTGGTTGCGCTGACCGGAATATCGCCGCCCGGTGAAGTTTTGCAGATCTTCCGTCTTATAGAGATAGTCCTGCCATGTGCGCACATTACGCACTGCAGCGTAGGGGTAGCGCTGAAGCAGCCGGGGGGCTTTCCCCTCAGGGACCACGGAAATCACCGGCGGCACCCCGGTCTCCATACACCAATCCTCCATGGCAGAGAGGGCCGCGTCTTCATCCCCCTCCGGGCCGGGAACGGGGTAGTCAAACATCACCCGCCCCTCCGTCTCATTTCGGACGATCAGGCAGCCCCCGGCCTCCGCGAAGGCGGGATGGAGGTGCTCCCCCCACATCAGCTTGGTCCCCACGGAATATTCGCACAGCCCATAATCGCAGTTTTCATAATACCGGCGCAGAAATTCTCCATGCTCAACGGTGATCGGTGTAAAACTCAGCATGCTTTTAGATCCTTTCCCCGTTTGCCGGAAGACGGCTGTCCACCTTGCAAACGCAGTCTTTTTTCTCTGTGCTTTGTGCATTCTGTTAATTCCATCACAAATATGTGAAAATGTTTTGTATACTTTTTACGGCTTTCCCTTGACTTCACACTTTATTCATAGTATATTTTAGCCAGAAATCCATTTAAGAAAGAGGGGCTATCTGTGGAAAATGAGAGAGGCAGTTGGGGAAGTAATATTGGCTTCCTGCTGGCGGCAATCGGCTCGGCCGTCGGCCTTGGCAACATTTGGGGCTTTCCCTACAAGATGGGCAAATCAGGGGGATTCACCTTCCTGATCGTCTATCTGCTGCTGGCGGTCTTCGTGGGCTTCACCATCATGATGTCGGAGCTTGCGCTGGGCCGCAAAACGGGAACCGGACCCATCGGCGCGTACCACGCAGTGTCCAGCCGGTTCAAATGGATCGGTTGGCTGGCTGTCTTTTCTCCGTTCGTCATCATGAGCTTCTATTCCGTGCTTGGCGGCTACTGTATTGAGTACATGGCTCTGAATCTGAGCGATCTGGCCTTCCAATCCGAAGCGATTCCAGGCGGCGACCTGTTCGGCTCCATGCTGACGAATCCCTGGGGCTGCGTCGTCTTCACCGTGCTGTTCCTGGTAATCTGCTACCTCATCAACCGCGGCGGCATCTCCGGCGGCATTGAGAAATTCAACAACGTCGGCATGCCCGCCCTGTTCGTGATGCTGGTCATTATCATCATCAAGAGTCTTTCCATGGAGGGTGCTGTTGAGGGTCTGAAGTTCATGTTCGTTCCCGGCTACGCGGTGGCAGGCGGCTTCATCGATTCCGCTCCCAACCTCGGCACCGTTATTTCAACCGCCGGCGGTCAGATGTTCTTCTCCCTGTCTCTGGCCATGGGCGCCATGATTACTTATGGTTCTTACCTCGATAAGAAGGAAAATCTGGTCAAGAATTCCGGCATCATCGTTATCGCCGATACCTTAGTCGCCGTTATGGCCGGCATCGCCGTCATCCCGGCTGCCGTGGCCTACGGCATCCAGCAGGGCATCCCCGTGAGCGAGATCGCTCTGGGCGGGCCCAGCCTCCTGTTCATCACGCTGCAAAACGTGTTCAACAGCATGGGCAGCATCGGCTCTTTGTTCGGCGTTATCTTCTACCTGCTGGTGCTGATCGCCGCCATTTCCTCCGCCATCTCTCTGATTGAAGTGGTCACCACGTTCTTCGTGGATCGGGCGGCCCAGCAGGGCAAAAAATCCAACCGTCCCAAGATCGTTCTGATCGTCTGCATTGCCATTCTGGTAGAAGCCAGCATCGTGGCTGTGGACGGTCTCGGCTCCAACGGCATCCCCGTTCCCTTTAAAGAGACAACAGCCGTTGTAGTGGACGGCATGACCAAATACGCCGGCTGGAATGACTGCTGGCTGGACTTCATGGATATGCTCTCCGAGGGTCTTGCAATGCCTCTGGGCGCGCTGCTGATGAGCGTTATGATCGGTTGGGAAATCCAGCCCAAGAGCATGCTGGACGAACTTCACTCCGGTTACGGTACCGGTGTCGACGGCTTCTTCTCCTTCTGCTTGAAGATCATCGTACCGCTGGGCATGCTGCTGGTCCTCTCCGGCCAAATCGCGTCTTTCTTCGGTAAGGGCGCTACCAGAATCGGCTATGTGATCGGTGTCATTGTTCTGATAATCGCTCTAATCGCTGCGTTCACCTCACCCAAGAGGAAAGAAGCACTCAGGTAAAACAGCCATTTTAGCGTCCATCAACCCGGAGAGTGCCGCAGAGCGCTCTCCGGGTTTTATTAGCGCTCTTCTATATTAGAATATCACAATTTACTAAACTGTAAAATGGCATTTACAACAGTGCTGAGAAATTTCGATCCGCTTCGTCAATCTTTCAGCGCCTTACTCTCCCATCGGTGTCCCCGGTAACGCAGGAGAAACACGACACTGCGCACAATCCAGTCCACAAACATAGCTCCCCACATCCCCAAAACGCCCATCTGGAAGTTCTTCGCCATAATGACACCCAGCACTACCCGGAACGTCCACATGGACGCGGAGGACACAAGCATGGTGAACCGCGTATCGCCCGCGGCGCGGAGGGTCTGGGGCAGCTGGAAAGCCAGGGGCCAGATCAGGACGCTGATGCCCCCGTGGAGCAGCAAAAGAATGCGGGCATAACCCGTTGCCTCCGCCGAAAGGTCGTAAAGCCACAGCAGCAGCGGCAGCAGCGCAAAAATCAGCAGGTTTGTCGCCAGAGTAGATACATAACCCCAGCGCATCAGCTTACGGGTATAGGTTCGGGCGTCGGAGAACTCCCCCGCACCCACGCAGCGGGAAACCACCGTTACCGTTCCCAATCCGATAGACTGGGGAGCCAGGATCTGGAAACTGGCAATGGTGTTGGCGATGGCGTTGGCCGCCACGGATGCGGTGCCGAAGGCGGAGACCACCGAGAGCAGCAGCAGTTTTCCCAGCTGGAACATGCTGCCCTCCACCCCGTTGGGCACGCCCAGCAGGAGAATGTTTTTCACGATGGCCTTTTCATGGCGGAAGGAGAATTTCTCCGGCAGGTGGAGCGGCAGGGTGGGTTTTCTCAGCAGGACCACCATCGCCACTGCCGCCACCGCGCGGGACACCAGCGTGGGGATGGCGACACCCTCCACGCCCCGGTGAAAACCAAAAATCAGTACCGCGTTGCCCACCACGTTGATCACATTCATCCAAAGAGACACCCACATGGAAATTTTGGAGTTTCCCATCACCCGGAACAGCGCCGCCCCAGCGTTGTAGATGGCGAGAAATACCGTGGACGCCTCTACGATCAGATAGTAGGTATTGGCATATGCCGCCACGTCCGCCTCGATCCGGCCGAAGACCACATGGAGCACAAAGGGGCGGATACAGTAGAGCAGTACCGTGATACCTACGGCGCACTCCCCCATGAACAGCAGAAGCTGCGCCCCTGCGCGGTTGGCCTTTTCCAGCTCCCTGCGACCCATGTACTGCCCTGCCACCACAGCGCCCCCGGTGGCCAGAGCGGAAAACATACTGACCAGCAGCACATTTACCGCGTCCACCAGAGACACGGCGGACACCGCCGCCTCGCCCACCCGTGCTACCATCAGCGAATCCGCAAGGCCAACGGTAATCGCAAGCAGCTGTTCTATCACCAGCGGGACAATCAGCTTTCGCAGGTCCGCATTTGAAAATTTTGTTGAAGTCACGCCACCCATCCTGCATCTTCTCTCTAAATATTTGTAAAGTCATGCCCACCGGGCCAGTTCAACCGCCGATTTCCGCCCCCCGGCCATTGTCTTTCGTACTTCACCGCCAAATTACCTTGGTACTTCGCGGTAAAAGAGGCGGAACTGGCTGAATTCCTCAGCGGCGGGGCTGAAAATCCCGGGGGCTGGCGTGGAACGTGGCTCGGAAGGCCCGTAAAAACGCAGAATAGTCCCCGAATCCCGCCTGATCCGCCGCCTTCATCACCGGCATTCCCTGCCGCAGCAGCTCCCCCGCCAGCAGCAGCCGTTTCTGACTGATGTACTGGTGGACCGTGTAGCCGGTGACCTCCTTAAACCGGTGCATCAGGTAGTACCGGCTCAGGAAAAACCGCTCCGCCAGCGCGTCCACCGCCAGCGGCCGCTCCAGATTCCCGGCGATATACCGCAGAATCTCCTCGATCTTCGGGTCTGAGCGGTATGCGTCCTTCTCCCGCTCCGCCGTCCGGTCCCGCAAACTGTCCCGATTCACGTCGATCAAAAGCTGCTGACAGCAGGTGTCCGCCATCCGGACGCAGCCGTACTCCTGAGTCCGAAGCGCCTCCTCCAGCTCCTGAAACCGGCGCATATAGAGGGGCCTGCGCTCCCCGTCTGTCCGCAGAAGATGAAAACCGCGCTGGCATGCCAGATCAAAGCAAGCGGACAGGGGCTCGCCGGGATCGCTCCTCCGATCCATCCAATCTCGCCCGAGCCACAGCACAATCCGCTCATAGGGCTCCGGGTCGATCACCGCCCGGTGAATCTGGTTGCGCGGTACCAACAGCAGATCCCACGGCTTAAGGAAATAGGTTACGCCCTCCACCATATAGGTCACCTTACCGCCCAGCAGCAGAATGATCTTGTCAAATTCATGATAGTGATACTCCAGCGTCTTCGTGCTGGTATCCTTCAGGTGGAACAGGCGAAAGTCCTCCAGAAGATACCCCCGCTTATCCGCCTCCAGTCCCTCCGGCATCGTCCGTCCCCTCCCTGATTTACAAGACTTGGCCTATCCACACGAACGGCCATACTCCCGCCCCCGGCGGGGCAGGCAAACGTATGCGCGCAAAAAGCAGCGGCAAAGCCGTTACTTCTCAGGATACCGCACTTTTTGCACATCTGCAACCGGAATTTTGCCGAATATCTTCAACTTTATGCGGTATTTTTTTGATTTTTCCGTGGGAATCACCGTTGAATCCGGCGGCGGCGTCTGTTATACTATTTAAATACAGACAAGATGAACAGGAGTGGTCATATGAGCCGCGCGGACGAGATTTTCATTCAAAACTGCCGGGACATCCTGCAAAACGGCGTCTGGGACACGGGCCAGCAGGTCCGGCCTCGCTGGGAGGACGGTACCCCCGCCCATACGATTAAGAAATTTGGCCTTATAAACCGCTATGACCTCTCTTCCGAGTTCCCCATTTTGACGCTGCGGCGCACCTACTGGAAGACGGCGATCGACGAGCTCTTGTGGATCTGGCAGAAGAAGTCCAACAATGTCCGCGACCTGAACGCAAAGATCTGGGACCAGTGGGCAGATGAGACCGGATCCATCGGGAAAGCCTACGGCTATCAGCTGGGCGTAAAACACCAGTACCCCGAGGGAGAATTTGACCAGGTGGATCGGGTGCTGTACGATTTGAAGCACAACCCCGCCAGCCGCCGTATCCTGACGAATATTTATAATTTTCAAGACCTTCACGAGATGCACCTGTACCCCTGCGCCTACTCCATGACCTTCAACGTCTCCGGCCACACGCTGAATGCCATTTTGAACCAACGCAGTCAGGACATGCTGGCCGCCAACAACTGGAATGTAGTGCAGTACGCCGTGCTGGTCCATATGCTGGCGCAGGTCTCCGGTCTGGAGGCCGGGGAATTGGTCCATGTCATTGCGGACGCCCACATCTACGACCGCCATATCCCCATTATTGAAGAAATGCTGACGCAGACACCCACAGCCGCGCCGCGTTTTTCCATAGACCCGTCGGTCACGGATTTTTATGAGTATACCCGGGACAGCTTCAAGCTGGAGGGGTACGCCCCCGCCCTCTTTGAGGCAAAGATTCCCATTGCCATTTGAAAGGGAGGCTTTTTCATGAACGCGATCTTATCCGCGGCGCAGGACTGGGCCATCGGGAAAGACAACCATCTGCTGTTCCACCTGAAAGAGGATATGCGGCGTTTCCGCGTTCTCACCACCGGAGGGACGGTCATTATGGGCCGCCGAACGCTGGAATCCCTTCCCGGTGAAAAACCGCTGCCCAAACGGCGCAACATCATCGTCACTCACGACAGGCAGTTTACCCGGGAGGGCGCGGAGGTCGCCCACAGCGTGGACGCCGCCCTAAATATGGTGGACACCACCGCAGACGACGTGTGGGTCATGGGGGGCGGCAGCATTTACGCGTCCATGCTCTCCCGGTGCAAAAAGGTCTTCCTGACCCGCGTAGACGCCACGGTCGAGGGTGCGGACACATTTTTTCCCAATCTGGATAAGCTGTCCTGCTGGAAAATCGTCTCCCAGTCGGAGCCCATCGTGGAGGACGGCGTAAGCTATCGGTTTTTTGAATACCGCAACCGAAACCTCTGAGCCTTTTTCTAGCCGGGACGGTCTTCTCAGAACCGGGCGCCCCGGGAATGGAAAATCACGAATTTGTAACGGGTCTCCCTGCGGGGGGCCCGTTTTTGTTATTTAATCGGGTCCTAATCTTACAACGCAACCACCGCCTTGCCATTCGGACGGCGAACGATTATAATAAAGACGATCTTTTGAAAGGTGGCGGTCTTTGTGGCGGAGCTGAGCACCGACGTACAATTTATCAGGGGCATCGGCGGCCAGCGGGCCAAAGCTTTGGAAAAGCTGGGCATCCGCACTCTGCGAGACCTGATCTCCTACTTTCCCCGGGCCTACGACGACCGAACGCAGATAAAGCACATCCTGGACCTCCAGCCCGGCGAGACCGCCTGCGTGGAAGCCATGGTCACCGCACCGCCCACCCTCTCCCGCGTCCGCAAGGGGCTGGAACTGGTGAAGCTCCGGGCGGTGGATGACTCCGGCGCGCTGGATGTGACGTTTTTCAATCAGGCGTGGCTGAAAAGCAGTTTGAAAGCGGGCGAAACCTATATTTTTTATGGCAGAGCGGAGGGAAATCTTCTCCGCCGCCAGATGACGAATCCCGTGGTGGAACCTCTGGGCCGCGGAGAGCAGACGGGCCGCATCGTTCCCGTCTACCCGCTCACCGCCGGAGTGAGTCAGCTGATTCTGTCCCGTTCCATCCGGCAGGGGCTGGACGCCTGCCAGGATATCCTGCCGGATGTGCTGCCGGACGCTGTGCGGCAGGGGCACCAGCTTTGCCGCATCGGCTTTGCATATGAGAACATCCATTTTCCCGCCTCGGCCGAGGCGCTGGATCTGGCCCGCCGGCGTCTTGCGTTCGAGGAGCTGTTTCTGTTCACCATAGGCCTGCGGAGCCTCCGCTCCCGCCGGGACGAGATACGGACGCCTCCCTTCCGTGAGGTGGACATGGCGGCGTTTTACAGCGTCCTACCCTTTACGCTCACCGCCGCCCAGCGGCGCTGCGTGGAGGAGGCTCTGGGGGACATGCGCTCCGGAAAGCCCATGAACCGGCTGTGTCAGGGAGACGTGGGCTCCGGCAAAACCATGGTGGCGGCGGCCTGCGTATACTTCTGCGTGAAAAACGGCCGTCAGGCGGCACTGATGGCCCCCACGGAAATTCTGGCCCGGCAACACTACGATGGACTTGCCCCCATGATGGAGAAGCTGGGCGTCAGCTGCGCCCTGCTGACCGGCTCCATGTCCGCCAAAACAAAGCGGACCATCTCCGGCCAGCTGGCGGCGGGTGAAATCGATTTTATCATCGGCACCCACGCGCTGATCTCGGGCAGCGTGGAATATCAGGACCTGGGGCTGGTGGTGACGGATGAGCAGCACCGCTTTGGAGTCGGACAGCGGGCGGCTCTGGCGTCCAAGGGGAACAGCCCCCACATGCTGGTCATGTCCGCCACGCCCATCCCCCGGACGCTGGCTCTGATTTTATACGGTGATCTGGACGTATCCATTATTGACGAGCTGCCTCCCGGCCGTCAGCAGATCGGCACTTCCGCCGTCTCCGGCGGCTACCGTCAGCGGCTGTACGACTTTCTCCGCAGACAGGCGGAGGAGGGGCGGCAGTGCTACATCGTCTGCCCGGAGGTCTCGGAAAACGGCGAGACTCCGGACGAGCGCAAGGCCGTCACACAGTACGCCAAAAAGCTCCAGACGGAGGTTTTTCCCGATCTGCGGGTGGCCTTCGTCCACGGAAAGATGAAAGCGCGGGAAAAGGAGGCGGTCATGTCCGCCTTTGCCGCCGGGGAGACGGACATTCTGGTGTCCACCACGGTGATCGAGGTGGGCGTGGACGTACCCAATGCCACAGTGATGGTGGTGGAGAACGCGGAGCGGTTCGGCCTCAGCCAGCTTCACCAGCTTCGGGGGCGGGTGGGCCGCGGGTCCCATAAGTCCTACTGCATTCTGATCTCCGACAGCAAAAGTGAGGAGACCCGACAGCGTCTGCGGATCATTACCAAGACCGGCGATGGGTTCAAAATTGCAGAGGAAGACCTGCATCTGCGTGGCCCGGGCGACTTTTTCGGTCTGCGGCAGCACGGTCTTCCGGGGCTTCGGGTGGCGGACCTCGGCTGCGACGCGGCTCTTTTGAAGGAGGCGCAGTCTGCGGCAGTCGCGCTGCTGGCGGAGGACCCGAAGCTCTCCTCCTGCCCCGCCACGGCGGCGCGGGTGGCGGAGCTGTTCGCCCAAAACGCGGAAACGCTGAACTGAGCACCGGTTATGAGGATAGCATTTAAAGAGGGTGAAAAAGATAAATCTTCTTTATTCAATATGCTCTGTGGCAGCTCGCCGTGCAAAGATCAATTCTCATTCCAGCGGATAATAATCGTCCAGCATCAGCAGCGGCACATAGTATTCATCTGTTGCAAGAATGGTTCCGTCCTCCAGAATCAGTGCAAATTGAGTCATATCTTCCGAGATATAGAGATTCCTCTGCACGCCGCTTTCCCAAGTGCCGCCGAAAGCCATATAGGAGATGCTCTCATAGCCCGAGGCCGGATCCTCCCAATCAACGCATGCCGTCATACCCTCCCGGCAGGTCTTCTTTGCATATGCAATGGCAAACTTACCAGTAAATCTGTTAAGCGTCGTTGTGTTTCGTTTACCACAAATTGTAACGCTGCTCTCATCCACTTTAACACTATCGATGTAAACCCCAACCGGCACTTTCATGACAACGTCTTTCAAAAATGCGCCGGAATAATCAAGCAGGGCAAATATAAAACCCGCAAAAAACACAACCAGCGTGATTGAAGCAGCGATTGTCCCGACACTTTTTCGCGTTCTTGCTTTGATTTGCTGATACACAACGGCAATCGCGTTACGCACCGTAAAATCCGCCTCAGTCGCGGGGATACGCTCACCTTGCAAGAGACTGGTTACCGAAATACCGAGCGCATCCGCCAGCGGCTCAAGCAATGAAATGTCCGGAAAACCGGAGCCGCGTTCCCACTTGCTGACTGTTCGGTCTGAAACGTGCAATTGCTCTGCCAATTGCTTTTGCGTAAGCCCCTTCTCTTTTCTGACCTCAGATATGAGAATTCCTGTTTTTTGAACATTCATGCGATACCTCGATGCTTACTTTTGTTTTATCACATTCTAGCAAATACCGAGCGGTTCCGCAACAAACGCAACGTAGAGTTCTTTGAAGCGCATGTATATCGGACGAAAGGTGTCTTTAAATGAAAAAAGTAGTTTTTGGTGCATTTATGTTTCTGGCGGGATTCCTTTCCATCGCACTGCTTCTGGCCGGCTCGATGGGCAACGATTGGACGACAAACGGGCATTGTTCGTTCTCGTGGAATCTATCGCAATACGGGCTTATGCCCGCCCTGTATATGTTTGCCGTCCTTGCTATAATCGGGTTAGTCGTTGCTGTAATCGGATTGCTGGACAACAAGCCTTGAAGGCTAATGCAGCAACACAAAATCGGGGCTCCATCGTCTTTATGACGGTGGAGCCCTGTGGTATTCTCACTGCCAATAAACCTCGTCAGTCCCGGGCATCCCGCACAGGCGGAAACGTCAGGACAAAGGTACTGCCCTTTCCCATCTCGCTGCGCAGCGACACGCTGGCGCCCAGATATGCCGCGCCGTGCTTCACGATGGAAAGGCCCAAGCCGGTGCCGCCCCGGGAATGGCTCTTATCCACCCGGTAGAACCGCTCGAATACCCGGTCCCGCGCCTCGGCGGGAATCCCCACGCCGGTGTCCTCCACGGTGAGGCGTGCTCCCTCGCCGGCATCCTCCACCGTCACGGTAACGCTGCCGCCCTCCCGATTGTAAGCTACAGCGTTGTCGCACAGGTTGTAGATAATCTCCTCCAGAATCTGGGGCACGCCGCTGGCCATGGCCGGGCCGCCCTTCAGCGTCAATTTCAGCTTCCGCTTCTCCGCCGCGGGGCGCACCTGATCCAGCACGTTCCCCACCAGATGGTACAGGTCCACCTGCTCCCAGGGACCGTCCGTGCCGCCCTCGTCCAGGCGGGAGAGCTTGATGATGTCGTTCACCAACTCGATCAACCGCCCCGCCTCCCGGTGGATATTACCCGCGAAATGGGCCACATCCTCCGGCTTCACCGTACCGTTTTCCAGAATTTCCGCCGTACCGGAGATGGCGGTCAGCGGCGTTTTCAGCTCATGTGAGACATTGGCGGTAAATTCCCGCCGCAGGCTCTCCCGCTGCTCCCGCTCCGTCACGTCCAGAATCACCAGTACCGCGCCGCTGAGATGTCCGTCCTGCATGACAGGACTTGCGATGATCTGCCGGCACAGGTTCTCCCGGTACACCATCCGCTCGCGGCGGCGGCCCGCCAACGCCTCTTCCACGCAGCGCCGGAACCCCTCCTCCCGGCAGAGGACGAAGGCGCTGGTCTCACCGGGGACGGGGACGCAGCTCGTTTCCATCAGGCGCAGCGCCGCGGAATTATTGCTCAGCACCCGGGTGCGGATGTCCAGCACCAGAAACCCCTCACTCATATTCTCCGTGATCGCGGAAAATTCCTCCTGACGGCGGCGCAGCTGCTCCATCTGCTGGTGGATCTCATGGTTTTGCACCCGCAGGCGGGTTAAAAGAGGCGTCAGTTCATCGTAAAAATCCCCGGATACGCCGCCGGGATTGTTCAGATCCAGCTCATTGATGGGCCGGACAATGCTTTTGGACAGGCGGGAGGCCAGAAGCGCCGCCAGAAGCATCGCCGCGGCGACCACCACCAGAATAGGCTGCACCGCCTGCAGTACTAGCGCCCAGACGGAGTACCGGGTGCTGGCCGCCCGAACCACGGTGCCGTCGTCCAGCCGGACGGCGCAGTAGATGGTAGTCTGTCCCAAAGTGTCCGACCAGCGGACGGCGGTGCCCTTCCCCAGGGTCATGGCCTCCTTGATCTCCTCCCGCGAGCTGTGGTTTTCCATAGTGACGGCATCCTGCCAGTTATCATAGAGGACTGTGCCATCCCGCCCCACCCAGGTCACACGGCTGGAAATACGAAGTCCGTCAAAATACTCCATACCGCCAAGACTGACACCCCGGGCGATGGTGACGGCCTGCTGATTCAAATCCGCCTCCGTCCGGCTTTCAAAGTAGCCGTGGAGCACGCCCACAATCAGCGTCAGCGCCGCCAGCAGCGCCGCCAGCGCCACGGTAAGAATCGCGCGAAAAATTCGTTTTGTCATACCGTCTCTCCGATTTTATAGCCATAGCCCCGTACGGTCTCGATGCACTCCCCCGCGTCTCCCAGCTTTTGGCGCAGGGTGCGGACATGGACGTCCACGGTCCGGGTCTCACCGGTGAAGGCATAGCCCCACACGCTCTCGATGAGCTGCTCCCGGGAAAAGACCTTTCCCTTGTTGCGGATCAAAAGGCAGAGCATCTCGTATTCCTTCTGGGTGAGGGCCACATCCCGCTCTCCCACGCGGACGATGTGCTTGGCGGGAATCACGGTCAATTCCCCCGCGCGAAGCTGTTCCTCCGCCGTCTCCGTCCGGCGCAGGAGCGCCCGGATGCGGGAGAGGAGCTCCATCATGCCGAAGGGCTTGGCCACATAGTCATCCGCTCCGCCATCCAGCCCCAACACCTTGTCGTACTCCGTGGACTTGGCGGTCAGGAGAATAATGGGCAGGCGGGCGGTCTTTCCGTCCGCCCGCAGCTTTTTCAGGATCGCGAGGCCATCCTCCTCCGGGAGCATCACATCCAGCAGAAGCAGCGAGGGCAGCGCTTCGGCGCAGGCCTCCCAAAACGCGGAGGGCCGTTCAAAGCCCCTTGCCTCCATACCCTGACTGTTCAGCGTGTAAATCACAAAATCCCGAATGCTGTCGTCGTCTTCCAGCAGATAGATCATCGTCGGCCCCTCCTGAAAAAATGGACTGCCGGTCACACCGGCGCTAATTATTGATTTTATGGACTCCCGTCAGGGAATACTCCACCCACTCGGCAACGTTGGTGGCGTGGTCGCCGATCCGCTCGAAATACTTGGCGACCATCAAAAGATCCAGCGCCAGTTCGCCCTTGGAACTGTCGGTGGAGATCAGGCGGATAATCTCCCTTTTCACGTCCTCAAACAGGGCATCCACCCTGTCGTCCGCCGCGCAGACGGAACGGGCCAATTCTAGATCCCTCTTTACAAAGGAATCCACGCTGTCCGTCACCATGGCGATGGTGGCGCGGGCCATATCCCCGATATGGGTCCGGCCGGTGTCGGAAGCGTCGGCCACATAGCCGCTCAGCTCCGCGATGTCCGCCGCCTGATCGCCGATACGCTCCAGATCGGAGATCATCTTCAGCGCCGAGGATATTTCCCGCAGGTCCTTTGCGACCGGCTGCTGACGCAACAGCAGCTGAAGACACAGCCGCTCCACATCGCTCTCCGCCCGGTCGATTTCCTCCTCTGCCTCCCTGGCTTTGTCCGCAAGCGCCGCGTCCTGCTCCAAAAGCGCCTTCGCGGCGGCAGAGATGGCATCCTCGCACAAAGCGCCCATGCGAATCAGCTCCAGATGGAGTTGCTCCAGCTGCTCATCAAAATGTGTCCTCATGCTTTAAGCCTCCCCTTAACCAAATCTGCCGGTGATGTAGTCCTCTGTCCTCTTATCTGTGGGGGCGGAGAACATCTGCTCCGTGCCGCCGAATTCCACCATCTCTCCCAGCAGGAAGAAGGCGGTCTTGTCGGAGACGCGGGCGGCCTGCTGCATGTTGTGGGTCACCATGACCACAGTATACTTGCTTTTCAGCTCCACCGCAAGGTCTTCTATTTTAGATGTGGAGATTGGGTCCAGAGCGCTGGTGGATTCGTCCATCAGCAGCACCTCCGGCTCCACCGCCAGCGCCCGGGCAATGCACAGCCGCTGCTGCTGTCCCCCGGAAAGGCCCAGAGCGGAGGCTTTCAGCCGGTCCTTTACCTCCTCCCAGATGGCGGCGGCCTGAAGTGATTTTTCCACGATCTCATCTAATTTTGCCCGGCTGCGGACGCCGTAGGTCCGGGGGCCGTAGGCCACGTTGTCGTAGATGCTCATGGGAAACGGGTTGGCCTTCTGAAAGACCATGCCGATCCGACGCCTGAGCCCCGTCACGTCCACCGCTGGGTCGTAGATATTCCTCTTCTGGAAATTCACCTCCCCGGTGATGCGCACGCCGGGGACCAGATCGTTCATACGGTTCAGAGTTTTTAAAAACGTGGACTTCCCGCATCCCGAGGGGCCGATCAGCGCCGTGATCTCGTTGGCGGGAATCTCCACGTTGATGGAGCGCAGCGCCTGATGGTCGCCATACCACAGGTTCAGGTCTTTGACGGAGAGGATAGAGTCCATGGCTTCACTTCCTTGTCTGTTTCAAGCCGCCGGGGCGGTTTTCAAAATATCCGGGATTTGTTTGGTCCGCGTCCCAGTCGCGGCGCGCGGTTAAAAGCGCCGGCCACTCACTGCTTTTTCAGTCTCCGGCCCGCAAAAACCGCGGCCAGATTGATAACCAGCGTCATAAGCATCAGGATCGTGGCGATGGCAAAGGCCACTGCCGTCTCGCCCCGCTCGTTGGCATAGATATAAAGGGCCACGGTCAGCGTGGCGGAGGAGGAATGGAGCGCGGAGACAAAATCGTTCAGCACCAGGCCGAACCCAGCGGTGTACAGCAGCGCCGCGCTCTCGCCCACGATACGGCCCACGGCCAGGATGCAGCCGGTGACGATGCCGTCCACCGCACCGGGGAGCACCACGGTTCGGACCATGTGCCATTTTCCGGAACCCAGAGCCAGCGCGCCCTCCCGATAGGACTGGGGAACGGTCTTCAGGCTCTCCTGCGTCGTGCGGACAATAGTGGGCAGAATCATGATGACCAGCGTCAGTCCGCCGGCCAGAATGCCGTTTTGCAGATTCATAAACTGTACGAAAATCAACATGCCTACCAATCCGTAAATAATGGAGGGGATGCCCGCCAGAGACTCGGTTGCAAATTCGATCACGGACACCAGCTTATGGCTGGTGGCGTACTCCGTCAGATAGATGGCCGCACCCACACCGATGGGGAGCACGATGACCATAGCCACCAGAATGATATACAGCGTGTTGACGATGTTGGGAAGGATACCGATGGTGTCTTTCAAATAGCTGGTCTGCCCGCTGAGAAGCGGCCAGGTCAGGTTTGGCACGCCGCGGAAAAAGATATAGCCGATCATGAACACCAGCAGCGCGCAGGTGACTCCGCCGGCCAGCCACAGCAAAACATGCATGGTACGGTCATAGGCCCGGCGGCGGGGGGATAGCTTTTCCACGGCTCAGCCCTCCTTCTTCCGCTTGATAAACCGATTCAAAAGCGCGTTGATGAGCATGATAAACAGGAACAGCACCAGTCCAATGGAAAACAATGCCTGCTGATAAAGACTTCCCACAGCGGCATAGCTCATGCCGGAGGTAATGGCGGTAGTCAAAAAGCGGACGCCGGTCAGGAGGCTCGGCATATTGGACACGTTGCCCGCCACCATGACGATGGCCATGGCCTCGCCGATGGCGCGGCCCACTCCCAGTACCACGGCAGCGGCCACGCCGCTGCGGGAGGCGGGAAGCGTGACACGGAAGATGGTCTCCATCTTCGTGGCCCCCAGAGCCAAAGACGCCTCTTCATACTCTTTGGGTACGGCGTTGATGGCCGTCTCCGACACGTTGACGATGGAGGGCAGAATCATCACCGCCAGCACCACGATGGCCGCCAGCAGGCAGGCCCCGGAGCTGAGCTGAAACGTCTTTTGAATGGCGGGAACCAGCACGATCATACCCACCAGGCCGTATACCACCGACGGAATGCCTGCCAGCAGTTCCACCGCCCCGCGGATGACCTTTGCGACTCTTGGAGGAGCGACCTTGGCCAGGAACAGAGCCGTGAACAATCCCACGGGGACGCCGATAAGAATGGCCCCGGCGGTGCCGTACACAGACGTGAGAATAAAAGGAAGAATCCCGAACGACGGGTCCCGTGTGGTGGCGGTGGGCTCCCAGACTTCTCCAGCCAGGAAGTTCCAAAGGCCGATCTGCCGGATGGCGGGGACGCCGGAGACGATCAGGTAAACGCTGATGACCAACACAAATCCCACAGCCAAAACGCCGCACAGCAGAAATAACCCATGCATCACAACCTCCAGCGGCTTCTGCCCGCCCAACTTCATCAACTTGCGGCGGGGAGCCACGGCGGCGGCAGCTGCGCGCTCCGGAGAGGGGGCGGCCATGTCTTCAAGTGAACCGTATTCCAAAATACGCTCCTTTCCAGCCCTACAGCCCCGCTCAAACGGTGGAGCGGGGGCTGCCGGCAGCGGGTGAATCGTTTTAGGGAAGCTCTTACTTTGCGGCAGGCACGGCGCCGGCAGCCTTGATGAGGTCGTTGGCGGCGGTGGAGGTGGCGAAGTCAAAGAAGGCCTGAGCCGCAGCAGAGAGCGCCGTGCCATTCTTGGTCACCAGAACAAAGGGACGCTGAATGGCATAGGTACCGTCCAGAACCGTGTCCTCGGTGCAGGCAACGCCGCCCACCGTGACGGCCTTAATGCCGTCCTGGCCCTCCACCGCGGAGAGCGAGGCATAGCCGATGGCGTTGGGATTGCCCTTCACGGCCTCGATGACCGCGCCGGTGGAGGTCAGCTCCTGAGAGAGGACGCAGGCATCGGCAGTCCCGGTAATGGACTCAAAGCCGTCGCGGGTACCGGAACCGGACTCACGGCCGATGCAGGCCACAGTGCCCGCGTCGCCGCCCACGGCGGACCAGTCGGTGACGGTCCCGGTGAAGAGCTGGGCGATCTGGTCAACGGTCAGATCCTCTACCTTGTTGTCGGCGTTTACAATGATGGCGATGCCGTCCAAAGCAACGGTGGTGGCGGTGAGGCCGGTCTCCTCGGCTTTTAATACGCGGGATGCAAGACCGATGTCGCAGGTACCGTTGCTGACAGCCTCGATACCCGCGCCGGAACCGGTGGGGTCATAGCTGACGGTGACGCCGGAGTTGTCCGTCATGAACTGCTCGCTAAGAGCGCCGATCACCTTCTCCATGGAGGTGGAACCATTGGTGGACACCGTGCCGCTCAGGGCGGAACCGTTTGCGGGAGCCTGTGCGCCAGAACCGGCGGCATCGGAATCGGTCGGTGTGGAGTTGCTGCTGCCACACCCGGCCAGCAGGGCGGCGGTCATGCCCAGCGCAAGAAACAAGCTTATTGCTTTTTTCATCTCGATAATCTCCTTTTGCTTTTTCGTAAGTTGTTTGATCTTTCCTTGATGTGTCCTCAGTATACCTTTTCCAATGTCAAAACCGTTACCATGCCGATGTTAAGTATTTGTAAAATGTCAGATTCTACACAAATTCTCCAAGCCACTTTAAGCTTTGCGTTAAAGCGTCCGGTTTTTTGCTATATTTTTTATAAACCAGCTCTTCGGCTCATTGCAGATTCCCGCGGAAAGCGGACAACTGGCAAAAAGCCCCCTGACATAGAAACGTCAGGGGGCAACCATATCGAAAAATGCGCCAGTCTACTTAAACTTTACATTTTCCCACTCATGCTTTTTTATATTTTTACACTTCCAGCTCAATCCCTGCGGCCTTGGCCGCTGCCTCAATCACATGCCCCACCAGCACAGTGGAAGTGACCGTTCCCACGCCGCCGGGAACCGGCGTGACAGCCCCCGCAAGAGGCTCCACGCTTGGAAAGTCCACGTCGCCGCACATGGTCCCGTCCGCGTCTACGTGAATCCCCACGTCGATCACCACCTGGCCTCGAGAAATACATCTGCCATCCACGGTTCCGGCCTTTCCGGCAGCCACGATCAGCACGTCCGCCTTTCGGCACTCCTCCGCCAAATTCCGGGTGTGGGTGTGGCAGATGGTGACGGTGGCATTCCGCGCCAGTAGCAGCATCGCCACGGGCTTTCCAATCACCAGACTCCGTCCCACCACAACGACCTTCTGCCCATCTAAAACGCAGTGATAGTGGTCCAGAATCTCCACACACGCCTGGGCAGTGCAGGGGGGATACCCCGCGCCCTTCCCTGTAAATACGCGAGCCAGGGACCCGCTGGTAATGCAGTCCACATCCTTTTCGGAGCGCAGCGCCTCGCAGGCCGCGTGTTCGTCCAGCCCCCTGGACAGCGGCCGCAGCATCAGGCAGCCGTGTACGCTCTCGTCCATGTTGACGCTTTGGATTGCGTCCATCAGCTCGGCTTGGGTACAGTTCTCGGGAAGCGTCAATCTTCGGGCCTCCACGCCCAGCTTTTCGCACCGCTTCACCGCGCTCCGCTCATAGGCGAGGTCGTCCTGCCGCTCCCCCACCCGCAGGATCACCAGCGCAGGCTTCACGCCCTTTTGTTCCAGAGCCCGCATTCGTACCGTCAGGCGCTCATTCAGACCCGCCGCAACTTCTTTTCCGCTCAAAATCACCGCCATTGTCTCCCCCCTCTTATTTTCCACGCAGCTGGGCCGTCACCGCAGCTGCGACCGCGGCCGACCGCGCGCAATACTCTTTTAGAAGTTCGTCAGTCTTATGTTCCAGGGCCTCCGCCACAACGCGGTTTTTGAGCGTCTTTGTGTTGACATATATGTTCAAGGCGGCACATTCCATGGCCGCCTTGCAGCACAGCGCACCGCAGCCCACATCGGAAACCAGCATGACGCTGCCTTTTTTCAGCATTTCCTCCAGCAGTTCCACCGCCAGAACGCACTGCTCCAGCATCTCCATGGGCGCGGCGCAGGCTTTCTTTGTAGCCTCCTCCAGAACCGTCTCCCGGCTGGGGTCGTCCCTGGGAATGGAATAGGCTCTGGACAGCGGCTCAAACGCCGCAGCATCTGCGTCTACCAATTCCAACAGCCGATTTTTAATCTTTTCGCCTTTTTCCAGCAAAGCGTGGATATCCGGCTCCACGGCGGCGTATTTCTTCCGTCCCAGCGTCAGATTGCCTGCCATGGAACAAAGCGCAGTTCCCAGCGCGCCCACCAAAGCCGCCGCGCCGCCTCCACCGGGTACCGGGGCCTTGGATGCCAGAAGAGATACAAACCCCTCGCAGGTTTGATCGATCAATTTTTCAGTCATGGATAAATCCTCCGTTTCTTTTTTTGTACTTATATACGAGTTCTGGCCTTCCGTAAAATTCATACGAAAGAAGCGCTGACTCAATCGCGTGTGCAAATCGGTAGAAAGCTTTTTTACGCGGCAAGGCAAAAAGGCACTGGAATGCAGCCATATTTTGGTTTTTAATGCAGTCCAGGTAAAAAGTCTGCGTCAGAACGGGCGTTGGGCTTTATTCCGCGCTTTTACGCCAAAGGCGGTCGTCGTAAATTACGCAAGTTGTTTTAAGTATAAAGCCCTGCACCAAGGCCGTCAACTTATTTTCAAAAGAACTTCGGGGGATTTTCCATTTGTCAGTCCAACGGGGACCGTCCGTAAAATGCACAGGCATCTGAAATGCAAAAAGGCCGCCTGGTAGAAATCTCCACCAGGCGGCACTCTCATTTCTCTGGGTCCGGAACCGGGCAAATTACTCCCCGCAGAGCTTGAGCAGCTCCTCCCAGTTTTTGTCGACTTCCTTCTGGACCTGCTCAATCATCCACTCGTTGCCCTTCTTGAACATATGGGCGAAGCGGCCCTGCATCTTGAGGTATTCCTCCACGGGCAGCTTCTGCTTGGGCTTATAAGAGAGGATATACTTGCCTTCGACCACTTCGTACAGCGGCCACACGCAGGTCTCCACGGCGGCCTTGGTGATTTCCATCAGCTTTTCGCTGGGATAGCGCCAGCCCCGGGGGCAGGGCGCCATCACGTTCAAAAAGGCCGGGCCAGAGGTATAGATGGCCTTGTGGGCCTTGGTGGAAATATCGGAGAAGTTGCCGATGAACGTGGTCTGGGCGGCGTAGGGGATGCCGTGGGCCACCATGATCTTCGTCAGGTTCTTCTTCTGCTGGGGCTTTCCGGGAATCACGCTGCCCGCGGGCGTGGTGGTGGTATCGGCAAAGTGGGGTGTGGAGGAGGAGCGCTGGATACCGGTGTTCATGTACGCCTCGTTGTCGTAGCACACATACACCATGTCGTGGCCCCGCTCCATGGCACCGGAGAGGGACTGGAACCCGATGTCGTACGTGCCGCCGTCGCCGCCGAAGGCGATGAACTTCCACGTCTCGTCGATCTTGCCCCGCTTCTTCATGGCCTTGTACGCCGTCTCCACGCCGGACATCGTCGCGCCGGCGTTTTCAAACGCGTTGTGGATGAAGCTATCCTGCCACGCGGTATAGGGATACATGAATGTGGACACCTCCAGGCAGCTGGTGGCAGAGCAGACCACCGCGTGGTCCTCCGGGTTCAGCGCGCGCAGCACCGTTCGCACCGCGATGGGGGAACCGCAGCCCGCGCACATTCTGTGGCCGCCGCTGAGGCGGTCTTCCTTTTGCAGTTCTTCTTTCAGATTGTAGCTCATGACTGTTCTCCCTCCTTATTCCCGCACGTCCAGATAGCGGTAGGTCTCGCCCGTGACGCCGGTTTTGGCGATCTCGCCCAGCTCGCCGAAGACGCGCTGGATGCTCTCCACCCGCACGTCCCGGCCGCCCAGACCATAAATATAGCTGATGCCCCTGGGGGCGCTGACGCCTGCGGCGTACAGAGATGCGGTGACCTCGGCGTACATGGGGCCGCAGTGGCCGTTGAAGCTGTCGTCCTTGTCCATGACGGCAAAGGACTTCACGTTCTTTAGAGCCTCACAAATCTCCTCGGCGGGGAAAGGACGGAAGGCGCGGACCTTGACAAGACCCACCTTTTTACCCTGTGCCCGCAGCTCGTTTACAGCCTCCTTGGCGGTACCGGCGGAGGACCCGATGATGACGATGGCCTCCTCGGCGTCGTCCATCTCGTACTTCTCGATCATTCCATAGGTGCGGCCGGTCATCTGGCCGAACTCCGCGCCCACCTTCTTGATGACGTCCTTCGCGTCCATCATGGCCTGGGCCTGCTGCCGCTTGGCCTCCATATAGTACACGGGGGTGGCATAAGCGCCCACGGCCATGGGTTCGTCCTTGTTCAGCAGGTAGTGCTGGGGCTTGTACTCGCCCACGAACGCCTTGACCTTCTCATCTTCCACCAGCTCGATATTTTCAATGGCGTGGGAGGTGATGAAGCCGTCCTGGCACACCATGATGGGAAGACCTACGGCCTCGCCGATGCGCATGGCCTGCAGGTAGTTGTCGTACGCCTCCTGATTCGTCTCGGCGAACAGCATCAGCCAGCCCGCGTCCCGGACGCCCATGGCGTCGGAGTGGTCGTTGTTGATGTTGATGGGGCCGGACAGGGCGCGGCAGGAAACCGCCAGCGTGATGGGAAGACGGTCGGAAGCCGCCACGTACAGCATCTCAGTCATGTAGCAAAGGCCGCAGGAGGAGGTGGCGGAAATCGCGCGGCAGCCGGCGGCCTCCGCGCCAATACAGGTGGACATGGCGGAGTGTTCGGACTCCACAGGGATAAACTCCGTGTCCACCTGTCCGTTATCCACATATGCAGAAAAATACTGGGGGATCTCGGTGGACGGGGTGATGGGAAATGCGCCCATGACGTCGGGGTTAATCTGTTTCATTGCCAAGGCAACAGCCTCGTTGCCGGAAAGTCTTTCTCGGATGCCCATTTTCTCGTCCCTCCTTATTTCTCGTCCTTGACCATCGTGATGGCCCCGAAGGGACACGCGTTGGCGCAGATTCCGCAGCCTTTGCAGAAGAAGTAATTGAAATCGCCCCGCTTGCCGTTCTTCACGGGAATGGACATATCCGGACACACGGGCGCGCACAGCAGGCACTGCCTGCACTTGTCCGCGTCCAGCACCGGCTTCATAGTCCGCCAGTCGCCGGTCTCCACGGTACAGGACGTGCCGCCCTCGAAAATATTGCAGCCGGGAGTAATATCCTTCCATTTAACGTCCGGCGTCATCTCGCTTGCTTTCCACTTCATCCTACCTGTACCTCCTCCATAGAGCGCTTCAATGCGCGCATATTGCCCTCGATGACCTGGGGCTTGCTTGCAAACTTGTGCTTGAAGGAAGCCTCCATGTCCTTAATGAACTCCTTTTCCTCCACCACGCCGGAGATCTTCACGATGGCGGCCAGCATGGGGGTGTTGGGGAAGTTTTTACCCAGCTCCTCCTCACTGATCTTTCCCGCATCGATGGTACACACCTTGCCCTTGTAGCCCTTCAGCTTCGCGCGCAGCTCGGCCGGGGTCTTGTTGGAATTGATGACGATGGCCCCCTGTTCCTTCAATCCCGCGGTCACGTCCACGGACGCGATCAGGGTCTCGTCCACCACCACCACGTAGTCGGGGAAGTAAATGTTGGAATGTACCGTGCTCCGCTCAGAGCTGATGCGGTTGTACGCCGTGATGGGCGCGCCCATGCGCTCCGGGCCGTACTCCGGAAAACCCTGGACGTACTTGCCCGTGTTGAACGCCGCGTCGGCCAGCAGCAGCGACGCTGTCTTCGCGCCCTGCCCGCCCCGTCCGTGCCAACGGATCTCTACGATGTCTTTCATAAGTCCTGCATCATCCTCTCTTATTTCTGTCGCCGGAACAGGCGGCAGCTAATTGCAAAATATTATAAACCCATTCAATTTAAATTGCAACTATTGTATAAAATGCACAAAATTTCTTACTATTTTATATGAAAGCGCCCTCCGGTATAACCGAAGGGCGCTTTCAGGTTATTACTTTACACGAACGATACAAGTCAGGCTGTTCCCGTCGTAGGACATGGTAATGGTTGCGGTCCCGGCAGATACACCGGTAACGGTGCCGCTGGCGCTGACGGTGGCCACGTTGGGATTGCTGCTGGACCAGGTCTGTGCGGTAGTGATCCCGGTGTTTTTCAGCTGGAAGGTATCGCCCACGGGAAGGGTGAAGTCCTCCCGGTTCAGCTTCACCTCGCCGCCGGAGGGTATAGCCCCCGCAACGGTCCCGGTTCCGCTCTTCACCCGGACGATGCAAAGGCCCTTGCCGGTGCCGTCGGTAGCATAGATGTTGATGGTACCGGCGGAAACAGCCGTCACCGTACCGTTTTCATCTACGGATGCAATCCCGTCATCTTCGCTGTACCAAGTATACGTTCCGCTGCCGCCTGTAGCCGTCAGTTTTACCGCCGGGTCGCCCACTGGGATGGTAAAGTCCGTCGTTGAGAGGGTCAGGGTATCCGGCAGGGCGGCGACTTCTTCCACACTGAGCTCACCTGTCCCTGTTCCGGTCCCAGTAGATGAATCCGGATTCAGAGAGGAATCACCCGATTCCGGCAAACTCGCGCTCCCGGATGAGGACGCAGAGGAACCACCGCTTTGAGATTGGGAGGATTGAGACGACGAAGCGCCCGAAGCCGCGCCGCCGCCGAGTTTTTCCTTGATGCTGTCACCGAAGAACAGCCAACCCAGCATCAGCGCAAGCACCAAAATTACGATTATCAGCACCGGCGTCAAAATGCTCGGGTCCTTTCGGGACGAGGAGCGTTTTCCACCCCGGCGGTGAAGGGGACGTTCCCCCTTCATGGCCTCTTCCTCTTCGCAGAAGGGGCAGTACTTATATGTATCGGAATATTTTTCCCCACAGACGGGACACCGTTTCATAGCCATAGATATCCTCCTCCTGGATGGCTGGTATTTTCATTACTTAACATAATACCGGGTTTTCCGGGTGCAGTCAATACCGCTCTGCCGAATTTTGTGGAATTCCGGTTTTTTCGCTGGTTTCCACTTGCTTTTAGGCTGGTCCGCCTCTATAATATTTTTAAAAACAGGGACCTGCGGAGCTCCGTGAGGTCCTTTACAAAAGGGAGAGAAGAAACTCCATGGATACGATCCTGATCGGAGTGGCGGGCGGCACCGGGTCCGGCAAGACCACCCTGACTCACCACCTGAAAGACCACTTTGGGGAGGATGTCACTGTTATCGGCCACGACAGCTACTATAAGCGGCAGGAGGGCAAAACCTACGAGGAGCGGGCGAAACAGAATTATGACCACCCCAGCGCATTCGACACCGATTTACTGATCGAGCACCTGAAGGCCCTGAAGCGGGGGGAGTCGATTCGGTGCCCCGTATACTCCTATAAGGACCACAACCGCACCGACCAGACGGTGATTATTCATCCCGCCAAGGTCATCATCGTGGAGGGGATTCTGATTTTTCAAAATCCCGTTCTGCGGGATATGTTCGATATCAAGATCTTCGTGGAAACCGACGCGGACGAGCGTATCTTGCGTCGCGTCCTGCGAGACGTGGAGGAGCGGGGACGGAGCCTCCAGTCCGTGGTGAACCAGTATCTCACCACCGTGAAGCCCATGCACGAGCAATTTGTGGAGCCCTCCCGGAAGTACGCAGATATTGTCGTACTGGAGGGCGGTCACAATCTGGTGGCGCTGGAGATGATTATGCAGCGCATACAAAATCACATCGACAAGGATTGAACACGGGAAAGGGCCGTCTGTAGAGCGGCCCTTTCCCGTGTTTCACAGGGTGGACCGCCATCTATCCCGACCGGATGATGCGGGGAAACAGTTACTTTTTTATGCGCCTCTCCTCGCTTCATCCTCCTTCTGAACAGATAGACGCAAAGGCATTCAAAAAAGTTTCCGGATGGAGCGGAAATCCGCCCCATCCGGAAATAAATTGTCAGAGTTTTACGAAAAATGCGATTTATTAATTGCAGTTGTTCCGTGGACATTATTTTGCCGCCGATTTAATCGCCGCCCTCCGGGCCAGCAGCCAGGCCCCCAGCAAAAATACCGCCGCCCAGATCAGTAAAAAAGCAATCAGGGCCCACACGTTGGTTGCCAAAATACGAGCGGGGCGCTGCAGCCACGGGGAAAGCCGATTGGCCAGATTCGGCAGGCCCACACCCAAAAACAGTCCCATGCCCACGCCCAGAACCCATTTGCCCAATTTATTCAGCCGCCAAAAAGCCATGGTGCACAGCATTCCGAAAAAACCGAAACAAAGGCACAGGGCAAACAGCATACACGCCATCCGAACATAATCCCACGCAGGCATAACGCCCGCGGCAGAATTGCCATACACAAACTGGTAAATATCCATCACTTTGACTCTGCTGTTATCGGACTGGTAAATCACCTGCAAAATCGCGGTCAGCAGGGAAAGTATTGCCGAGGCGGCGGCAAACGCCGCCGTACAGCTGAGGACGCTGCCCCAGAAAGCACTGCGGCGGCTCAAGCCGAACTGGTTCCCCAGCCGCAAATCGCCCCGCAGAACCGCAATGCCGATTACCAGCGCCCAAATGGTACTGAAAGCACCCGTACCGTTTATGGTCATGGAAGAGTTGGTAGAGTTGGTAGCAAGCATGAGACTTAGTAGAATGGGGGCTAGAAGCAAAGCGGCAATCAGTGCCGCCAGAGACTTCAGGTCATCCAGCAGACGGTAGCGAAAAAGCGCTTTCATGTCCGGTCCTCCTTCTCCATCAAGGCAATAAAATAGTCCTGCAAATTCAGTCCCGTGATCTCAAGGCCCGTCGGAACCTGTCCCGGCTCACCCTCAACAGCGGCGGTCTTCAGCCCGCCGATACCGCTCTCACTCAGTACCGTCCGTCCCAGGAGATATTCGTCCATGGCGGCAGCGGGACCGGATACGGTATAGGCCCCCGCGGTCAGTTCCTCCACCGGCGCGTCCTTTAGGATCCGGCCCTTGCGGATAACCACCGCATGCTCCACCAGATTGGCCGCCTCATAGATAAGGTGGGTAGAGAAAATCACGGCGCATCTGTTGGCGGCGTATTTTTCCAGCAGCAGCTTATAGAACATCTCCCGGTGCTGGGCGTCCAGGCCTAGGACTGGTTCATCCAGCAACAGATACGGCGCGTTGCAGGCCAGAGCCAGCACCAGCTTGAAAATGGAGCCGTATCCGGTAGATAGCTTGTTAATTTTACTTTTCGCGTTCAGCTCAAATCTCTCTGTCAGGGCTTCCGCCTCGGCCTTGTCATAGCCGGGATAGAATCCTCCCGCAAGGTTCATTGCGGTTTTGACCTTCATGTCCTCCGGGAAAAGATTGCCCTCACTCATAAGGAACAGTTTGCCCTGCGCCCTGTTGCTGTCCGCCGGCTCCCCGTCGATCAGGATTTCACCCGCCGTGGGGTATATCCGACCCGCCACCAGACTCATCAGCGTGGACTTTCCCGCGCCGTTGTTCCCCAGAAGCCCACACATCTTTCCGCCCGCAAAGGTCACGGACACGTCCTTCAGCGCCTCCACCTGTCCGAAGCGCTTTGTCACGTTTTTCAACTCAATCGACATCGCCGTCGAACCCCCTCTTCACCAATTGCACCAATTCCTCTTCCGTCAGTCCCAGCTGGCGGGCCTCATGCACCATGCTCTCAACAAAATTTTCAAAAAAGCGCTCTGCGCGCTGTCCGCGCAGCTTTTCCCTCGCGCCGGACGTCACAAACATCCCCACTCCCCTTTTCTTATACAGCAGCCCCGCGTCCACCAAAAGGTTGATGCCTTTCAGCGCGGTGGCGGGATTGATCTTATAGGTCACCGAATACTCCGTGATGGACGGTACCTGGCCCTCCTCCGGATAGACTCCTGAGAGGATGCCCTCTTCAAGCCGATCCGCCAATTGGAGGAAGATGGGCCTATCCTCATTGAATTCCACGGCGCGCCTCCTCTTTGTGCATTAGTTAATTAGTCATGTAATTAACCGCGTAACTAACATAGCACTATCGCTGCGTCTTGTCAACTGGTTTCAGGAAAAAGTTTTAATTGCATTTACTATCAGTTGTACTTATAATAGTATCTGAATGACAAAGCGGTTCTCTGGCGTGAGCAGCCGCACAAACTTATCTAACTCAGCCAAAAAGCCGTATTTGATCGATTTTACCCATTGTTGTAATGCGCAGTTTCGCCAGAGCTCGTAAGTGCTCTGCTGAAAGCCGCATAACGCATTACAGGAGATGCAGAAATACAAAGGAGGACGTGCTATGATGGTGAAGCTGGAGCTTTATCGGGTTTTTAAGGAAGTGGCAGAGGCTGGAAATATCTCCGTGGCCGCAAAAAATCTCTATATTTCCCAATCCGCCGTCAGTCAGTCCATCAAACAGCTGGAAACGGCCCTGCAGGCCCGGCTGTTTTCCCGCAGTCCACGGGGCGTTTCCCTGACAGGCGAAGGACGGATGCTGTACGACTATGTCCGCTCGGCTCTGGGACTGCTTGCCACCGGAGAGGACAAGCTCTCCCAGGCGCAGCAGCTGCTGCTGGGAACGCTGGTAATTGGCGCCAGCGACACGGTAACGGGCCAGTTTTTGACGCCTTATCTGGACATGTTTCACCGCAGGCACCCCGGCATCCGACTGAAGATCGTCAGCGGCCGGAGCGCAAAGGTCCTCAGCCTTTTAAAATCCGGCGCGGTGGACATCGCCTTCGCCTCCACACCCACGGATCGGGAGCATCTTGAAACCTGGCCCTGCTTCCCCACACACAGCGTGTTTGTGGCGGGCAGCGGATATGACTGTGACTTTGAGCACGTCTACTCCCGTAGGGAGATCGCCGCGTTTCCCCTGATCCTGCTGGAGCGCAAGGCCAGCTCCCGGGGCTTCCTGGAGCAGGATTTTCTCCACTGCGGCGTGACGCTGAATCCGGAAATCGAGCTGAGCTCCCGGAGCCTGTTGGTTACGTTGGCAAAAATCGGTCTGGGCGTTGCGGGCGTAACGCTGGAATTCGTCCAGGACGCGCTGGATGCCGGGGACATCCGGCTTTTGAAAACCAACTTTACCATTCCCGCCCGCAGCGTTGAAATGTGTACGCTTCTGAATGTGGCCCCCACGGCGGCGGCCGGTGCCTTTATGGAAATGGTAAAGGACGGGACGGGCAAATAAAATTTTAAACCACAAAAAGGGTGCCGGCGGAAAGCTCTGCTTCCCGCCGGCACCCTTTTCATTTTTCTTCGTCTTTCGACCTGTTTTCATAACATCTATGGACTCAATGTGAGTCTCCCTATCCCCCGCGCACCGGCCGCAGGCGGTTTTGGCTTTTCGCAGCGATTGCCGCGAACCGTCCTCCGACGCGCAGTGGCAATTTTTCCGGGAATTGACCTGAAACGGTCAATTCCTCTATTTCAACGGCCGCACCATCCGCCTTGTGGGATGGGAACCGGAAACACGCACCTCTTCCGCTTTCTTTGCGGATCAGGCCGCGGGGCTGTTGCCCTGCCCGCTCTGGCCGTTCTGACCACTCTGCCCGCCAAAGCCGCCATTGAAGAAATAGTTGAACAGGTCATCCATGCTGCCATTACTATAGTAGTTGTTGCCGTTATTCGTGTCGCTCTGGGTATTCTGCTGCGTATCATCCTTGGTATCGGTCTGCTGGTCCGCAGGTACGCTGCCCCACGTGACCTCCACCGTCTGAGTCTTGCCGTCCCGGTAGATGGTGAAGGTGGAGGTGTCCCCGGCGGAGTAAGATTTCTTTGCCGCCACAAGGTCCTCCGAGGTGGCAATGTCAGTGTCATCCACCTTGGTAATGACATCGCCCATTTTCAATCCCGCCTTGTCGGCGGCGCTGCCGTCCTCCACGGAGTAGACAAACACGCCCTGAGAGATATCATAGCGGTACTGCTCCGCCATTTGGGAGGTCATGGTACCCTGGGTGATGCCAAGGTAGGGCTTGTTGGTGACGTAGCCATTGGTCATAATGTCCTGAATCATAGCCAGCACATCGTTCATGGGGATTGCAAAGCCCAAGCCCTCCACAGACTCGCTGGAGTAAGAGGAATACTTGGCGGACACGATGCCTACCACCTCGCCGTATTCATTGAACAGCGGACCGCCGGAATTGCCGGGGTTGATGGAGGTGTCGGTCTGGATCATGTTGAAGGGAGTTCCGTCCACGTTGATGGCCCGGTTTACGCTGGAGACCATACCTCCGCTCATAGAGAAGGTCAGTTCACCCAGAGGGTTGCCCACCGCCAGCACATGGTCCCCCACGTTCAGCGTATCGCTGTCTCCCATGGTCACGGGCTGGAGTCCGGTGGCTTCGATCTTCAGGACCGCGATATCATAGTCCTCGTCGCTACCGATGACCGTGGCGTCGTAGGTGTCGCCGTTATAGAGAGTTACCTTCACGGCGTTGGCGTCCTCAATAACGTGATGGTTTGTGACAATGTAGCCGTCGGCTGTCAGGATAAAGCCGGATCCGGCGGAGGCAGTCTCCACAGACTGTCCGAAGATATTTGTGCCGGAGCTGCCGGTGGTGTTGATGGACACCACGGAATTCACATTCGCGGCGTAGACCTCCGCATCGCTCATGGCGGTTTTTCCGTCCACCGTCTTGACGGCCACAGCGATTGCGGAGCGGTTGGATACGTTCACACTGGTGGAGCTTCCGCTTCCGGAGACTCCCCACATGACGCCTGCGCCCGCCGCGCCGCCAAGCAGCGCACAGCTCAGTGCCAGAGCCACGATTTTTGCGCCGCTACGATTTTTTTTCTGGTCCTTTTTCATATTGGATTCCCACGGCTCGCGGTAAGGGGCCTCCAGCACCGGCTGGGAATTCTGCGACTCGCTGCCGTCTTTGCGGTAGGTATAATGGTACAGGTTATTTTCGTCGTTATACATATCTATTTCCTCCTTATGTATATTCGGCGTCACCGCCTACCCGCTCCACTTTTATATGGACGAGTATAGCGAAGAGACGTGTCAGAATTATGAACGGGATTTAAAAAAACTTTGAATGTTGGGAGCGGGTACTTTATTGATTCTGCAAGGCACTTCTTTCTTGCACCTTTGACCGAAGTATAATCCGCTTAACTTAAAACAACATTAAAGCCATGATATTTTTTGAACTATTTTTTGAACTTGGAACCATTAGGCATATAGAAAAGCAGAAATTTTACAACATTATTCGAATAGGCATTCTCACCAGATTTCTGCCATAGTAGCAAATCGCCCCCGGGGAACATCGCTCCCCGGGGGTACCCTTGAATGCCCGAAAGCAGCATGTGCCCTTGAATGGGGAACAGGGTTTTGGGCCGATCCTGTGTCAGGGCACCCAGGCGGGAACCTCTTACCGCCGCTAAAATCACCGCCTTCATTGTTCTGCCAGCTTCCTCAGGGCCCCGGCAGTTGTCTCGCCGGATTTGCCCCGCAGCTCGGGCGGAAAAATCCCGTCAATAAAACCCTCTCCTTTTCAGACGGCGCCTGATTCAGTGCTTCAGAGGTCTTGTGAATCAGCTGGTCAATCGTTTCCGAATGATGCCCGATGTGCTCCCGATAGATCTCCGCCGTAAAGGAATGCGGCCATTTTTTGAGGATAGCTTCCCGCACAAGCCAATCGGGAAAGAGAGCCGGAAGACCCAGGGACATTGCCTCATAGATTACACTGCTTCCGTCCGAAGTTACGGCATCCGCATCGGCCAGTTCCTGAAGGACTGGACGATTTCCCGGCCTATTATACGGGTGTGCGCAGCATAAAAGAGTCCAGCATGAAGGAAACTGATTGAGATAAATTAAGAAATCCAGATAAGAAGTACATGGAGCTGAAGCAGTGTGGGTCGGGGCATAAAGTATGACTTTTTTATCGTGACTACTTTTGGAGATACTTCCCTGAAACAGTGGGTCCAGCTTGGAAAAACCAGTCTCCAAAATTCTTTGAGTCGGAATTCCCTGCTCGGTCAGCTTTTCCGTCCAGCGCGGTACGGATACGCAGACATAGTCGAAGTAATCGATCCGAGGGCCATCCCGCCACCGCTTATCCCCCATTCCGTGGGACATAAATACATGAACTCCCTGGCAGCTGCTCACCTTATGGGTTCGATAGAACGGCTTCATTAAAAAAATGGACGTTTATTGCTCCCGGTACCGAGTCCACCGAGACCGTACTTTCCGGTAAATAATTGCGAATAGGCCCCACAATTCCACTTATGACGTTTCGATAGAGGGATAGATACGCAGGCGGCTCAGGTACAACAAAATAAATTTTCTCAGGCATCAATTAAACCTTCTTCCAATGTTATTCTAAAACATAAAGAAGGTCTGTCTGTTGACGCTTATAGCTGCCGGATCAATACATACGTGAAATTAAAGAAAAAGAAGCTGGTTATAGGCTCTCCGGCATTCTCCGATGACAACCATCCCACCGGTCGTGCAATGAGCTGGTAAGAATATAAAAACCCCGCAGGAGCCGAAACTCCCACGGGGTATTTTTAGTGGTTATCGGCGGATAGGTCCGCAGCAACAACGCCAGGAACTTCCATTCCAGACCCAGCCACAGCGCCAGCACCGGCAACAGCATCTACACCACATAAGGTACACCTCCCTTCCTCGGTGATGTACTGTGGGTGTAAAGCCATCGCAATACATTATATTCAGCGAAAGCTTTAGTGGTTCTTAAACAGTGCTTATGCCTTTGAGTTCGCTGTGGAAATCTGTTGGCTACAAAGCGATGCCACAACTTTTGAATATACTGGTAGGAAGGGAGCTGGAGCAATGTATGATTTTACATTCCTCTTTTGAATTGCCCCAAACAGAAGCACAAGAACTGTTAAATTTGGTTAATTACGGAGAAACGCCAAACCACCTTACTCTGCTTAATCTTGATATAATTAAAACAGCGGAGGACTACGTATCCCTGGAACTAGCCGTCACCCGGGACTGTCTGTTCTACGCCATGGAACAGCTGAACGCCGCCGGGTACCCCATCATCTTTGATATCCACGATGGGTGGTGCTGGAAGTACCGGAGGACCTTGCCGATCTTACCAAGGTTGTGGAGATTATGTCCCGACCCATCCCGTAGGCGCCCGGACTGCCGCTGAACGCCGACGGGTGGGTGGGGAATTATTTCAAAAAGGACTAGCTTTGATTTGATACGGTCATCAGATTACGGATTTTCCGCCAGATACATTTCTCTCAGGGAAAGCCAATACTGAATGGTGTCATTGGTAGGATCAACGTTGATTTCAATATAGTCAAATACTAAAAGGAGGTTGATTTCCGCAGTCTGGATCGGAAAACTCATGTCCTCCAGAGTTACTCCCGTATATCCGCTGTTTGCTGGCGGATATTTTTTACAGATCGTATCAATATATTTTTTCAGGTCCTGCTGGAGAATCACACGGTCACTCAGCAAAATCTTAATGGATGGAATCCCTCTGTCGGATACGGTCCATTCGATTTGATACGTTCCCCTGTTGCCGGAGACGGAGGTATTTCCTTTTCCTTTTTCAAATTCACTCTGTGGGTTTACCGCCCAAGTATATCCGCTGATATCGAGAGCACCGGGGGGCAGGGACAGGTACGTTCCGAGAGTTTGTGTTGGTTGATCGCCGATGTCCCCATCGGATTTTGCCCAGGTCATTGCAAATCCGAACGTTTCCAGGAACACATCGCTCTGGGCAAAGCCTTTATCAAACCAAGTCGGATACTTCGCGTCGCTGGCATTTGCAAGGTAGCTGACCGCATCGGTGATTGCTTCGCGCACGGGCTGGTCGGGCTCTGAGGCCGCTGGTGAGATCTGATCTCCGGACAACATCCCCTCCCTGACCAGCAGCGTCTCCAGCCGGTTAGCCTGAAGTCGAACCGGAAGCGCATAGTACCCCACTGCCGGCAGTACGGAGAAAACCGCTAAAGCGCAGGCAGTCACGGCGATGGTGCAATGCGCCCTGCTTTTTCGGAGCAGCAGTAGGGCATCGCCCGTAGCGGCAAGAATCCAGATTAAAATAAAGATATACTCGGTGAGCTTGAGTCCAGAGGTCTGCAGCTGATTTCTTACCGCCCACGCCTCAAATACCAGAATTACGATCGAGGCAATTGGATAGACCTGGCGATATAACTTTGTCAGACCAGAGTTGTGCTGCGTGACCATCGCATGAAGCCAAAGCCCTCCGATTGTATAAGCAGCAGATATGGTGGAGAGCCGGACAAAAGAGACCCTCATGCCGTTCAAAACAGTCTGAATGGCCCAGATGAGCAGTACCACGGTCAGTGCCAGTACAATCGGAACTAAGATATATCCGAACAAGATTTCAATAAATCTTGGCTGTTTCTGCGCGGCGTCACGGTGCTCATCGTCATTTCCCTTGCGAAAATCAGGAAAGTAGCCCACAAAAAGCGTATACGTTAAGAACCCCACCGCAGTTGCGATATACAGATAGACTTTGCTGCTCATGTTACGGTAGAGCAGACCCTGTACGCCCCGTGCCACTCCGGTGGTCCCGGCCAGAATTACCAATCCATAGATCAGGGCGATAAAGAATGCCTTATGAGTCATGAAAAGAGAGTTGGCAAAACCGGACCGGTCCTTTGGATCGGCAGCAAAGATCACAAAGAAAATCATTGAGACCAGCATGGCAGCGCTGACACGGGCAGCAGCCAGAGCTGAAATCTCGGCATAACCGGAGATGGCCTGTTCCGTACCGCCAAACAGATATAGTCCCAAAAATGTGACGACCGTGGCTCCAGCCCCCAGAAGATTGGCCGCCAGAAATGATCTCGCTGAGTGAAAGTAGGAGTACGCCGCCGTAATTGCCGTCAGGCCAAACAGTGCGCCCAGCGCGAAAGCCCAGTGCAGACAATTAAACGTGAAATTAAGCGGTTCCTGCTGCGGCCAATCCAACTGGATTCGAACCGCAGTGACGATCGCAAACGCAAAAGCACTGCCGATAGAAACCGGGAATGTTCGGAGAGCTCTGTATATCCCGCTGAAAATACGACCCAGTGAGCGGGTAAATGTGTTCATGTGTTCTCCCTCCTAAAAATCAATAGAACCTCATTTATCAAACTGCCATAGATTGCTATAGCCCCTCCAATTATTACACCATAGCGTCTCCATCATACTAACCGCACCCTGTCCTAATTTTCTCAACAATATTCTATATTTTCCTTGTGTAAAGGAGTAGTACCGTAATCCCATAGCCAGCGTTTTCCGTTCCAGCTTTTCCATTTCCTTAGAACAGCTCCGAGACATACTGGTGATAGACTTATTTTGCCGGTAACATCCTCGTTCATTTTCATGACGTTGGAAATAGAACCCGCCATGGAATCACCTCCTATCATTGACAATCATTCTCCCTGGTGCTATGTTGGTGTAGGAAGGGGGCATTTGCATGAGCGACGAGGAATGCAGGATCAATGCCCGGTTGGATGCACTTCAAGCTGCGGAGCCGACCCGGGAAAACACGGAAGAATTCTGTTGGTTGTGCCGGGAACTCCGCCGCTTTTCGCCCCAGCTGAAGCCGGCTCATCCGTTCCGCCGTCAGTGCTGGCAAGTACGCGGCATCATCTGGCTGGCGGCGATTTCCCTCTGTGTCACCACAGTTCTCCTTATGCCGTTTTTTACGGGTGACCGCTCGCTTGCCGGCATCATCGTGATGATGATTCTTGGATCCATCTCCAGCTTCTGCTGGGCCGTCTGGTCCAGCAACTATAACCCCTGAGTAAAAAGGAGCCGAGCCATGAATGAGTTGAAACGAGAAATCGCGTGCATCAAGATGCTGTGCCGCCGTGATTCCGGTATGTGCGCGAACTGCTATGCAATCCTGATCGCTCTGATTCTGGCGCTTCTCGGTGGATTGTGGGTATTCTTGTCCCTGTTGTAATTGCTCTGTCGCCTCCCGCCTGGGAGGCGGCTTTCTTTATTTCTTCGGGCGATGTTCCCACTCAAAGGCGGCAAGCTCTCGGATGATCTCCTGCCACCCGTCCCGCGTCTCCCAAAACGCCCTCAGCTAGCCGTTTTTTACGTCGGCAACCATCCTGTGCAAATACCCGGAGAGCTTCTGAATCTCCCTGTACAGCTCGTCGATCTCTTCGGAAATCAGCCGCGCCTTGATGGCGTCGATGGGCGTCACGATGTCCCGGCCCTTGTCCACAAGCACCGCCTCGCCCCACTTGGGACTGACGCGGCCGTACAGCACGTTAAAGGCCCCTGATCTCCCCAAGACTTTTCCTGAATCTTCCGTCGGATCTGGGAAATGGTGCTATGATCCGGCACCGGGTCAAACAGGTTCAGTCCAAGGTACCGGCACAGGGCAACGTCTATCTGGATGCGCTGCTCAATCTGCCGCTCCGACGGGAGTATACGTATCCCATCAGCGGATATTTGACCAGCATCTTCGGGTCGATGGGCGGACAGTCTTGCCGATATCTGTATAGCTTTCCCGATTCCTCATAGACGAGTGATGAGTCCACCACCGACTCCAGTTTCCGTACGAAATGATTTTGCGGCACCAGGTCTTCGATTGTCACTATGTGGAGCTTTAACTTCACACGCGTCACCAGCCAATCAGTTTCTTTTATTTTACCATATTTTAAAGACACAGGGTACTTTATCAACAGGCCCACTTTCTACCGAATTCAATGTTTTCAAGCCACTTTTCAAGGGCATCCAACCCTTTATCGCCCGCTCCGCCAATCCTTTTTCCGGACTGCTGAGAACCGCACCATTCAAACATACATTGCTCAGGACTCCCATCGCATATTAATGGCATTCCGTAGCTCATGTCAGTAGGATAATGACTCCCTGCACCGGTTCTCGAAAAGCTGCTTTTCTAGTTTGGCAATGTAGAACTGCTGCTGTTTAATCAGATCAGCAGCAGTTTGCAAATTCTTCCGTGTACACTCAGGGCCGGACAACTCGCCATAAACGCATTACCACATCCACCATCTAGGGCTGCGCATGCCCATAGCGCCCGCACAATTCGAGTTTTCTTCAGCATTCACAATCTCTCCTTCTTTTACTTGACTTTTTTCACATTTTGCATAATTTCAAATCATTCAACAATACTAAGTACATTCCAAAACGAAAGGTGTTGCTGAATATGAGTAATCTCGGATGCAGCGTGCGTTCCTGCGGCAATAACGCTTCCGGTCTTTGCTGTCTGTCTTCTATTGATGTTTCCGGAGGCAGCGCAACGTCCAGCAGCGAAACTTCCTGCCGTTCCTATCGCCCCGCAAGCGGTGCAGCCAACAGCGTGAACGAGGCTTCTGCAAGCCCCGTAACCAACATCACTTGCAAAGCCTGCAACTGCAAGCACAATGATAACTGCAAATGCAATGCCGGTAGCGTCACCATTGATAACTGCGGATGCGGCAACGGTGCCGGATGCCAGACCTTCAAAGAATAATACTGCCTATTGAGGTGCTTCTATGTCATATGTAAGTCCGAAATTACACCAACAGTTTGAATCTTTGTCCGTTGATCTGAAAAATGAGATTCTTTCCCGCGATGTTCAGATCAATAACCTAGACGATCTGATTGCAGTGCTTCAGCAGATCATAGATGAAGGGGAATCCGCCACTTAACTGTGGCGGTTTTCTTTTTGAGTATGCGCGGCATTTGTCCCCGGTCGCATTTACGGTCTTGATGTAGCAGTTGTCAAAGCGGATGATTACGCTTTCCTCGCCGCCGTCATGGTACTAAAATTTCATCCGTGACACGCCCTCGTGGGACGCGGTGATGCAGTGGGACAGTTCGCGGGTGATAAACTGCCGCTTTTGCTCAAATTTCTTCTTACTCATAAGTCATTATCCTCCTTTGTATTTGTGGCAGGATCATCCGTTCTGCCCAGCAGATAGTCCACGGAGCAGCCCAACTCATCCCCTATGCGGACCATGCTCAACAATGGGCCGGAGCGCTATGCGCTCCGGCCCCCTCCAAGTGCCCGAATGGGCACTTCAGATATTATACCAAGGCCTGTATGCTCCGGTGATATTGGCGTATGCCCGGTTGCGCCGCATGACGCAGCCGCCATTGGCCTGACTTAAAAGGGACGTATTGCCCTCATAGGTCACGACGTAGCCGCTCTTGATCGCCTCCACGATCCCCGCATGCTCCGTCAATGCCTTGTTCTTACCCCAGTGCATAAACAGGATGTCGCCGGGTTTATAGTCGCCTGTAACCCACTGTCCATGCTCCTTTGCATAATCTGCCAGCACCGTACAACTGGCCGTCTTTACCGGCAGGGGCAGCTTGGCGCGGACAAAAACCCACTGAACCCACGCCATACACCACGCGCCAGCCGCCCCGGCCTTGCCATAGTACCAATCGTTGTACTTGACCTTGTTGCTGCCGGCAGGCCACTCGATGACTCCCAGCTGGCTTTCCGCCCACAGGAGGACATTTGCCCGCTTTTGCTCGTTTGTCATAAAATTACTCCTTGGTAAGCTGCTTGTATACCTGATTGATGCCAGTGGCGGCAAGACCGCTCACAATGCCCACGGAGATGGCCGTGAGCGGGTCTGAGGCCGGGAACTGGGGCAGTCCGGTATAGAGCGCCACAAGGCCCAGGATACCGCCCACGGCACCACAGGCAATGGGGATATACTGGTCGTTATTACAGGGCGTGGCCTTAACCACAAGGCCCACCAGATAGCAAATCACGGTAATTGCCGCTACAGCGGCAATTCCGAAAGAACTCAAGTCCATAATTGCTCCTTTCCGTCGGGACGGGGAACTGCTCTCCGCCCCAATCTATATTATTCCGCCAGTGTGCCGTCCTTGACGTGATAGGGCCTACGTTTCGTTCTCTGTGATCTCGGCCAGGTTCCAGCCGCAGTCTAAGCGACTTCTTGTCCACAGGCCATTACCTCGGGGTAAAATAGGAATCCTGGCCGGCACATCCGCTTTTTTAAATCAGTGACACAGGCACCCGTACATTTTCCAAAATGCGTGATGGCCGCGGATAAATTTCAAAACGCCTCCTGCGGCGGCAGCTGAAGGAAGCCGGACGCGGTACCAGAGATGACAATCTCTCACATCCACATCTTCTTTTCCAAATAGTCGCCCACTGCGATCACCGCAGAAATGGCTGGATGTCTCGTTTCACCTTTTCCCGATAGTTTTTTACCGTAGAATTGGTTCAATGATCGCCTGTAAGCACGCCGATCTTCTCGGACTTAAATTTGAAAATTTTGAATATTTTGTTCATTTTTTCTGTGCGGCACTTCGTCCGGGAAACATAATTTTTTGGATTTTGGCCACCATACCGCAGAGGTGATACGATGGAGCAACGCAAAACGGACCCTAAAAAGCGCATCCTCTCCGACGGCGAAAAGCCAATCCAGGAGGACATCTACCCTGTCATCGATACCGATCTTGGACGGGACAATCTCGAAAACAACATTCCCGCCGCTGATTTGGAAGACCTATAGCTCAATACAATTTCCTAACGCGGATCATTTTCACTCCCCGGATATACTAACAGCCCAATCTCTGGTCAAAAAGCCGAAAATGATCCGCAGTTTCTCCATTTTTGCTGTGCAGTCATTGTCTGGCGCAAACTAATTTGGGTTCTAGTTTGATGCTTGATTTATGGATAGTCTTTCGGAGGTGATCTTATGGCAAAGAAAGGCATGGCGCGTCCTGACTGGACGCATACGCAGCCCCGCAACAACGTCCCCCCTGTTCCTGAGCTTCATGGAAAAGCCAAAAGTGGGAAAGAAAAAGCGAAACCCGTTATCGGGAATAGCAGCGGCCCGGAGATGAAGGTATACCACCAACTCAAAGGCGATGGCTCTGTAGGAGATCCGAACCCCTGACCTGCGCTCCGCCCGATAATGCCGGGCGGAGCTTTTTTTAAGATATTGTCAGACACGACCCGCCCCCGATAGAACGCCGCTTTCTGCCGGTCCTGTCCATCCAATTTTCCGAACTCCAGGCACTTTATTTTCTTCATGCTTTTCTTTTCCTTGACTTTTATTTAAAAGTAGTGTAATATTAAATAATCGCCTATGGCGAACTAAATATTAAGAGGTATTTCATGTATCAAGACAAAACTCTCGTCTGCAAGGACTGCGGTCAGGAATTCACTTTTACCGCCAGCGAACAGGAATTCTTTGCTGAAAAAGGCTTTACAAACGAACCCCAGCGCTGCAAATCCTGCCGCATGGCCCGCAAAGGAATGTCTTCCGATCGCGGCGAACGCAGAATGTACGACGCAGTCTGCGCGGAATGCGGGAGACCCTGCAAAGTTCCTTTCCAGCCCCGCGATGACCGCCCTGTGTATTGCAGCGATTGTTTCAGCAATAAAAGATAATCCCGTTTATGCTTTAGGCCGCCCTTTACAGGGCGGCTTTTTCTTTAGGGCAGTGTTAAAGTTTGGGGAAGCATGATAAGTTACAGTCAGAGGAAAAGGGTAGGGTTGCATATTATCTGCCTTTCCCGACTTTCGGTCGGGCCGGATGGCGGTTGTCTGGCCCGGGGCTTTTATATGAAGGATGGTCTAGCGTTTTTCACGCTGTCACAAAACAGCAAAGAAACGATTTTTCATCAGCGACATTTCTTCGGTCTTGCTCGGCGAAAAAAGCAGTAAGGTCTGGTTGCTCATCCCCGGAATGGCGGCGATTCCCTGCGCCGGGCCCTGTTCGTCTCTCCCATTATAGATATGGAACACCTGATCCTCGATATGATGACGCGGGCGGGCATCCGCAAAGCGGAACTTAAAGGACGCGGTAAAATCTCTGCAAATTTCAGCCAGACGCTGGGATATCTCTGCTGGGTGCGGGAACATCCGATGAACGGCTGGAGCTGCCCCACGGCAATCTTGGTGTAAAAGTCAAGAGGCGTTTTTTTAATCTCACGATTAGCAATAGCCGCGGCAGATTTTAAAGCTCGCCGGATGACCGGATATTCCTTCAGCGACCTTTCGGATAACTTGGCTGTCACAGAGTTATATGCCGGTACTTCGGCCGCCGCAGGCCGTTAGGCTGAGATTTTCGGCAATAAAAACGGGAGGGCGCGCTGCGCCCTCCCTATGCCTTTGTGTCTTTCCCCTCATGCCGTGCGTAATAAAACAGATACTGCTGCATCACCCCGGCAAATCCCCTGTAACGATACAGCGGGAACCGGCCCCGATAGTGCTCCCGAACCACCCGGTTAATCCACACATCCCGCGGAAACGCGGCAATGCGATGGTAACCGAACAGAGATACACAGTTGGCAACTTTTACTCCCACGCCGGGGACAGCCATCAGCGCCTCCATCAGTTCCCCGTCCCCCAGAGACGCCAGCGCCTCAAGGTCCAGCGCCCCCGTCTGCACCAGTCGTGTCGCCGCCAGAACATATCCGGCGCGATAGCCCAGAGCGCAGGCATGAAGGCCCTCCTCCCCGGCCCCGGACAACGCCGCTGGAGACGGAAACGCATACTCCGATCCAAGGCTTTTCCCATACCGGGTACAAAGCGTCTCCACGCAGGCACGGATGGCCGGTATGTTCTTCCTCTGGGAGATGATAAACGTCACCAGCATCTCCCACGGGTCCTGCCGCAAAATACGGATGCCCATTCCGAACTCCGTCGCCGCGGCCAGGTACATGTCCTTTTTCGGTACAGCGGCACGGAACGCGGCGTAGTTCTCGTCCAGATCAAAATAGCTTCGCCAGAGCGCGTTGAATTCCGCGGCGGAGCAGTCCAACGCCCATGCATCGGTCCGCTCTGTCAGCTCCACGCATCGATCCCGCGCCGCCAGGCGAAATCGGCCCGGTTCCAGCTGGTTCAGCCGGAAACACTGGCCGCTGTCCGCGATCTTCTCCAGATTGAAGTCCTGTTTGGGGATGAATTCCACATCAGTTCTCCGCACGCCACAAAATGTCGTGGGCAACGGGGGTGTAAAACAGGCGCTGGATTTCCGCTATGTCCCGCGTCTTCCCCATAATCCACATCAGCTTCGCCGTCACCGCCTCGGTGGTCATATCGAAGGCCTCCAGTACGCCGCGGGTTCCCTTCAGCCGATGGCCCACATGGTAGACGCCAAGGTCACTGCCCTCGTTCTGCACCTGGGTGGTCAGCACCACCAGTTTGCCCTTTGCCGTCCAGCGGCAGACGCTGCCGCAGAAGTCCGCGCCCTCGTAATCGGGCAGGCCGCCAACGCCGAAAGACTCGATGATGAGCGCGTCGTTCCGCTCCAGCAAATAATCCAGCAGGGATTGTTCCGTGCCGGGAATGAGCTTCAGCAGTGCCACGCTGGTATTCAGATTTTCAGAAAACTCCGGGCTGTCCTTACAGTCCTGGCGGATATAGGACAGCAGCACACCGTCCCGCAAAACGCCCAAAAACGGATAGTTGATGCTGGTAAACGCCTCAAAACTCTTGGACCGAATCTTTTGCGCCCGAGTTCCCACGATCACCTTTCCGTTAAACACCAGCGACACGCCGGGCATATCCGACGACGCCACCCGGAATGCGTCCGTCAGGTTGGCCTTGGAGTCCGTTACGTCGAACCCGATGGGCCTCTGGGCCCCGGTGAGAACGATGGGCTTGGGGCTATCCTGAATGAGATAGCTGAGAGCCGCGGCGGTATAGGCCATGGTATCCGTACCGTGGGTCAGGACAAAGCCGTCGTAGGATGCATAGTGGTCCCGAATACACCGCACCATCCGCAGCCAATGGGCCGGGGCGATGTTGGTGCTGTCCAGATTCAAAAGCTGCAAGCTCTCCACCTGACAGATACCGGAGATGGCGGGGATATGGGTCAGAAGCTGCTCGCTGGTCAACTCCGGGGCCAGACCGTCCTCCGTCACCTGAGAGGCAATGGTGCCGCCGGTACCAATCAACAGAATTTTTTTCATAATACACCTTCACATAATGTCCCGGTGGTCCAGCGCCGCAAGGCCAAACCGCACAGCCCGGGTCACGTTTTCCCGCTCTTTATCGTCCGCCGCGGCATCGTACCGCCCGCGCAGCCGGCGGAGAAATTCACCCCGGAGGGAGTCCTCGTCCGCCCTTGCCCACACGTCCTGCCGGACGCGGGTCTGGTCCCGCAGCTCCAGCGCGTAAAACCGGCCGGAAAAAAGCGTTTCCAGCGCCGTCAGGTCGATTCCCCGCTCATCCGTCTCCCCGGTGAGCAGAAGTCGGTATAAATCGTCCGTGGTCCACGCGGGCAAGGCCGCTTCCAGCGCCTCCCGGGGGTCCTTGCCTGTGACGTCCACGGTCATAATCTCATAGCGGTGCCGGGCAAAAGGCACAAATTCCAGCGTCACCACACCCTCGTCGGACACGGTGCCAAAATAAAACCCCTTGTCCCCCAGCTCATCAAACCCCCGGCCTTCCGTACAGCCGGGATAGGCCCAAAGGGTCTCTCCGCACCTCTGCGGCCCAGAGGCGGCATGGATATGTCCCAGTGCCAGATAAGTAAGGCCACTGGCGGCAATCTCCGCCTTCGTGATGGGATTATAGCGCGCCACAGACGGCTCCACATCTCCGTGGAGCGTCATCAGATGTATCCGCCCATCCTCAGGGGCGGCGAACCCGGTCAAAAGGCCGGGCACCTGCTCCGGCCCGGTAAACGCCGCGCCGTGGACCGTGCAGTTCAGGTCCGGCAAATCCACACTCTCAATCTGCCCAGATTTAAAAATGTAAACGTTTTCAGGCCACTCCACCGTGGCATAGGGGCTGTCGGAGCTGTAAAAATCGTGGTTTCCAGGTGCAACAAATACGCTGGCGCCAATGCGGCCCAGGCCACACGCCAGTTCCTCGGGCGTCTCCCGGAAATTGTCGGACCCGTCAAACAGGTCGCCGGAGAGGAGCATCAGATCCGCGCCCCTGCGGAGCGCCTCGTCCGCCAGCCGCGCTCCCAGTTCTCTGCTCTCCCGCCTCCGTTCCGCAGCCCTCTGGGGCGACAGGGCGTGGAACGCGCTGTCCAGATGGAAGTCCGCCGCATGGAGAAATCGAAACATGGCTTATTGCTCGTCGGGCCGCCAGCCCTTGCACACATCTACCCAGGTTCCGCCGGAATACTTCTCCAGTTCGTCGCAGGTCATCTCAATGGCGCTGTTGCTGCTGCCCGCCGCCGGGAAAACAGTGGCAAAGCGCCGCAGGGACTCGTCCAGATAAATCTCCACGCCCTTGTTGACGGCAAACGGACACACACCGCCCACAGCGTGGCCAACCAGAGTGGAGGCTTCGTCGTGGCTCAGCATGGACGCCTTGCCGCCGAACTGGTCCTTATAGCGACGGTTATCCACCTTGGCGTCTCCTGCACAAACGATCAGCAATACCCTGTCTCCCAGCTTGAAGCTGAGGGTCTTGGCAATTCGCGCACCCTCCACGCCCACGGCCTGAGCCGCCAGCTCCACCGTGGCGGAGGATACGTCGAATTCCTGAATGCGGTCCTGGATGCCCTGCGTTTTAAAATAGGCTCTCACTTTTTCGATTGACATGGCTTTGTTCCCCTTTTTTTATAGGTTATAATGATTGACTATCGTATATCCACCCGCTCTACGCAGGTACAAAGGCCGGTGGCGCTATCCAGCGTAAAAACAGCCCCCTGCAGCTTGCAGGGGCCATCTGGACTCAGGAACCGGCCCGGCAGTCCACCCAAGAATAACTCTACCGACTGCTCCGGTTTCACTCCCAGCACGGACTCCACCGCGCCTGTCATGCCCAGATCCGAGATATAGCCGGTGCCCTTGGGATACACCCTCTCATCGGCAGTCGGCACATGGGTATGGGTCCCCCAGAGGGCGGAGACCCGTCCATCAAGAAAGTACCCCATTGCCAGCTTCTCACTGGTGGCCTGCGCGTGGAAATCCACCAGCGTGAAATCTGTCTTTTCCCCGGCCAGGAATTGATCCATAACAGTAAAGGGGTTGTCCGCTCCCCAGCTCAGATCGCACCGGCCGATCAGATTGACCACCCGGATTCGGACACCGTTCAGGTCATAAATCCCGCAGCCCCGTCCCGGAGCCCGGCCGGTATAGTTGGCGGGGCGGAGGATATAGGGGGTTTCGTCCAGAAAATCGGCGATCTGGAGCTTGCCAAAGGTGTGGTTTCCCAGGGTGATGACATCCGCGCCCGCTTCATAAATACGCTCCGCCTGCTGCGGCGTCAGCCCGACGGAGGCGGCATTCTCTCCGTTGACTACGGTAAAGGCGATGCCCTTTAATTTTTTTAGTGGGCGCAGTGTCTTTTCCAAATGAGAGAGGCCCGGCTCCCCCACCACATCACCCACGGCCAAAATATGATAAAGCATATAGCACCTGATTTCTCAAATATTTCATATATGCCATTATATCCAAAAATATGACGAATTGCAAGTGGTGCGGCCTTCCCCGGACAATGCGCCCTCTTCGGTGCAAAGGCCCCGAAGCAAAGCGCTAGAGGTTATTCCTATTTGTATGAAAATCTCTTTTACAGGGCAATTCCAAACCCGAACCACAAAAGGTTCCGCGCCCCGCAATTCACGGCCATCAGCAACAAAAATGCCCACAGCCAGCGATTGCTGTACCGCAAGACCCAACCGCGTCGGCCCCGCAGCCGCCAGAGCGTCTGACTCAACAAATACGCTGCCACAGATACTGCCCCCACCGGTACTGCAGGATTCCAGTAGCACGCCTGCGCGACCTTTCCATGCGTCAGCGCAATTATAGCCCGCGTCCCGCCGCAGGCAGGGCAGTAAACATGCCATCGTGTAAAGAACCAGCAGGCAGGAAGCGCAGGCGCATTCAAGGTGAAACGCCAGATCAGAAAGGCGGCAAATCCCGCCGCCAGCGTCACTGCCAGTGCGGGATACAGCTCACGATCCCAGGGCCCTTGCTCCATGGCGTTTTCCCTCCTCTTAAAAATGAGAAGCCGTGCAGTGCACGGCTTCTCTGCCTCACTTCAGCAGTTTGAACTGTCCCAGCAGCGGGACCTCCTTCTCCTCGTCGTTGATCGCGCTGATGCAGCCCATCACCGCGCAGACAAAACAGAAGATACCCCATACCCAGCCAACGCAGGGAATAATACCAAGCAAACCTGCCAGCCAGATTACCAGCGCCTGATTAAGGTGAAATTTTGCACCCTCGCGATCGCCAAAAATCAGCGCAATTACCAGTCCGATCCAAGTCAAATATGCAACTATTCCTGTCGTTTTGCGATCCATAAACGCCGCCTCCATTTTTATTGGAAATCTCATAATTTATTATTTTAGCATAGTAAGCCGATAAATGCAAGAAATAAGCTGAAAGCAGTATCTGCTACCCGATTTAAATCATACGCTTCAGAAGCAAGCAATGAAATCTTCCACCGATATCACCAGTGCAAAGGAATTCTACCGGTCATATCAAGAAACATACACAAAAAGGTTTACTGGCCGCGGCTCCATAGCCGAGCTCATTGGTATCGTGCAGCGAAAAGAAAAACGGACAGTCAAATGACTGTCCGCTTTGTGTTGGCGCTACCTGTCTTCCCGGGCCGTTACCAGCCAAGTATTGTGAGCAGAAACGAGCTTAACTACCGTGTTCGGAATGGGAACGGGTGGACCCTCGCTCTAATCAGCACCAACTGCGTCGCAGCAAACTTCATATCTTTCGCTTTGACCATAGGTCAAAACTCTCTCATTTCATTGCTGCTCCTATTCAAAACACAAACATTTCGCCGGTTTGCGTTTTGAATCGAAATAAAACACCTGGGAGTATATGTCATTCGGTTACCCGAAGAACAAGCTACATTATAGAGGATTTCAATGCATCTGTCAAGAAAAGAATTGGTGACCCGTACCGGATTCGAACCGATGTTAACGGCGTGAGAGGCCGCTGTCTTAACCACTTGACCAACGGGCCGCGTCGTCGGCACAAACTCCGCTCCATTCGCTTCGCTGTGCCTCCTCTTCCATTTAAACTCAGCATTGCCAAACTCAAATAGAATACGGGAACGGAGGTTTTAAACTTCCCCATCCGAGGTGTACCCGCATCGAGCACACCTCGAATGAGTTCTGGTGCACCTTCACGGACTCGAACCGGGGACCCACTGATTAAGAGTCAGTTGCTCTACCAACTGAGCTAAAGGTGCGGGTTCTTTTCCCTTGAGAAACGCTTTCCATCCTTTGCCCTCTCTAAGAGCGAACAAGGACTTTCTGCACCCTCAAAACCGAACAATGTATGATTTCCTTTCAAGGCTTATTGCCTGCATAATTGTAGGTCAAGCCCTCGGGCGATTAGTACCGGTCAGCTACACACATTACTGCGCTTCCACCTCCGGCCTATCAAACAGGTAGTCCGCCTGTGCCCTTACTTCTTTCGAATGAGAGATCTCATCTCAGGGAGAGTTTCACGCTTAGATGCCTTCAGCGTTTATCTCGTCCATACATAGCTACCCAGCTATGCCCTTGGCAGGACAACTGGTGCACCAGAGGTATGTCCATCCCGGTCCTCTCGTACTAAGGACAGCTCCCTTCAAATCTCTTACGCCCGCAACAGATAGGGACCGAACTGTCTCACGACGTTCTGAACCCAGCTCGCGTGCCACTTTAATCGGCGAACAGCCGAACCCTTGGGACCGAATACAGCCCCAGGATGTGACGAGCCGACATCGAGGTGCCAAACCTCCCCGTCGCTGTGGACGCTTGGGGGAGATCAGCCTGTTATCCCCAGGGTAGCTTTTATCCGTTGAGCGATGGCATTTCCACTCACATACCACCGGATCACTAACTCCAACTTTCGTTCCTGCTCGACCCGTCGGTCTCGCAGTCAGGCTCGTTTATGCGTTTACACTCACTGCACGATTTCCGTCCGTGCTGAACGAACCTTTGAGCGCCTCCGTTACTCTTTAGGAGGCGACCGCCCCAGTCAAACTGCCCGCCTAACAGTGTCCCCCGACCCGATTCAGGGCCGCAGGTTAGAAAATCAGCAATTCAAGAGTGGTATCCCACCGGCGACTCCACGCAAGCTGACGCCCGCGCTTCCAAGTCTCCCACCTATCCTGTACATGAATTACCGATTTCCAGTATTAAGCTGCAGTAAAGCTCCATGGGGTCTTTCCGTCTAGTTGCGGGTAACCGGCATCTTCACCGGTACTACAATTTCGCCGGGAGGGCTGTTGAGACAGTGCCCAAATCATTACGCCTTTCGTGCGGGTCAGAACTTACCTGACAAGGAATTTCGCTACCTTAGGACCGTTATAGTTACGGCCGCCGTTTACCGGGGCTTCAATTCAATGCTTCGGGTTGCCCCTGACATCTCCTCTTAACCTTCCGGCACCGGGCAGGCGTCAGCCCATATACGTCATCTTTCGATTTAGCATAGACCTGTGTTTTTGGTAAACAGTTGCTTGGGCCTATTCACTGCGGCCTCTATTGCTAGAGGCTCCCCTTCTTCCGAAGTTACGGGGTCAACTTGCCGAGTTCCTTAACAACCCTTCTCCCGTTGGCCTTAGGATTCTCTCCTCATCTACCTGTGTCGGTTTGCGGTACGGGCACCTTAGTATACGCCAGAGCTTTTCTCGCCTCCAGGCATCGCGGACTTCGCTACTATAATTTCGCTCCCTTACGCCCGGGGCAACCAACGCCCGGGTTCCGCTATCCTGAAGTGTCCCTCTGGTTTAAAGTTCGGTGGCTACGGAATTTCTACCGTATGTGCATCGACTACGCCTTGCGGCCTCGCCTTAGCTCCCGGCTTACCTTGGGCGGACGAACCTTCCCCAAGAAACCTTAGATTTTCGGCCATCATGATTCCCACATGATTCTCGCTACTCATTCCGGCATTCTCACTTCCATACAGTCCACCGCTGCTTCCGCTGCGACTTCACCCCATATGGAACGCTCCCCTACCACTGTCATTGCTGACAATCCTAAGCTTCGGTTGTATGCTTAGCCCCGTTACATTTTCCGCGCAGAACCACTCGACCAGTGAGCTATTACGCACTCTTTTAATGAGTGGCTGCTTCTGAGCCAACATCCTGGTTGTTTTTGCGATTCCACATCGTTTTCCACTTAGCATACATTTGGGACCTTAGCTGTAGGTCTGGGCTGTTTCCCTTTTGACAATGAAACTTATCTCACACTGTCTGACTGCTATGCATCAATTAGCCGGCATTCTGAGTTTGATAGGCGTTGGTAACCTTATCGGCCCCTCTACCATTCAGTGCTTTACCTCCGGTAATCTAACACAACGCTAGCCCTAAAGCTATTTCGGGGAGAACCAGCTATCTCCGAGTTCGATTGGAATTTCACCGCTACCCACAAGTCATCCGCCACCATTGCAACGGGGGTCGGTTCGGTCCTCCATGGGGCTTTACCCCCACTTCAACCTGCTCATGGGTAGGTCACCCGGTTTCGGGTCTATGGCAACGAACTTTTTACGCCCTATTCAGACTCGCTTTCGCTACGCCTCCGGTACTGAATACCTTAAGCTTGCTCGTTACTATAACTCGCCGGACCGTTCTACAAAAAGTACGCCATCAGCCATTAACGGCCTTTGACTGCTTGTAAGCACAAGGTTTCAGGTTCTTTTTCACTCCCCTCCCGGGGTCCTTTTCACCTTTCCCTCACGGTACTGCTCCTCTATCGGTCACTGAGTAGTATTTAGGCTTGGAGGGTGGTCCCCCCAGTTTCCCACCGGGTTTCACGTGTCCAGCGGTACTCTGGATACCAGCCAATCTACATCGCCTTTCGTCTACGGGACTCTCACCCTGTGTCGTCGGCCTTCCCATGCCGTTCGACTAGACTAGTAGATCTTATGCCGGTCCACAACCCCGGAGAATAAATCCTCCGGTTTGGCCTCTTCCGCGTTCGCTCGCCACTACTTGCGGAATCTCTGTTGATGTCTTTTCCTCGCCCTACTTAGATGTTTCAGTTCAGGCGGTTCCCTTCCTACACCTATTTGATTCAATGCAGGATGACTGGATATTGTCCAGCCGGGTTTCCCCATTCGGAAATCTGCGGATCAATGGATATTTGCTCCTCCCCGCAGCTTATCGCAGCTTGTCGCGTCCTTCTTCGGCTCTCAGTGCCAAGGCATTCCCCTTGCGCTCTTATTAGCTTGACCTTCGTCGGCGCAGACTTCGCATCCTTCGCTTCGCCCTGTGGGCAAAGCTCTCTCGCTCCATCGCGCCTCCTCTTCCATTCAAAACAAGTTTTGAATGGGTTTAAAAACGTTGAAAACGAAAGACGAAATACTTGTCTCTCACTGACTTTTGTCATTTTATAGAGATTTGGTTCTCTTATAAATGAGTAATCATGCAGGCAATCACAAAGATTTTCTCGTTCGAAACTGTAATTGTTACCCTTCATCTAAATAGATGTTGTTCCACAATTAAAATATCTTGCTATTTTCCACAACCAATTTCTTGATTTATGAAAAACCTCTCTGTTGCCTTACTTCATTCTTCATACATTGTTCAGTTTTCAAGGTGCAGCTTCCAGCCTCTTTTGAAGCCAGATCTCAAAGTCCAATTCCTTAGGCTTTGAGATCCAACAGCAAATCACTGTTTGGTGGGCCCGAGTGGGCTCGAACCACCGACCTTGCGATTATCAGTCGCACGCTCTAGCCAGCTGAGCTACGGGCCCGTCGTCGAAACAAACTTCGCTTTATTCGCTTCCGGCTTCGCCGAAACCTCATGCCGCTGCGTTGTTCCTCCTCTTCGCGTCGAAATTGGAAATTTCTCCGCGAGTTTGGACGATTAAACACTTGGTTCTCTTTTTTGGTGGAGAATAACGGGATCGAACCGTTGACCTCCTGAATGCAAATCAGGCGCTCTCCCAGCTGAGCTAATCCCCCGTCGATCTCCCGGGCTTCGTCCGCACTTCGGACGTATACCCTCTAAATTAAACAACGTAACGACTCCATTCCGCTCCAACGGCTGACCTTAGGAAGTTACAGCATCTTATCAAGACACTGAGTTCTCCTTAGAAAGGAGGTGATCCAGCCGCACCTTCCGATACGGCTACCTTGTTACGACTTCACCCCAATTATCAAACCCACCTTCGGCCGCGCCCTCATTGCTGTTAGGCTACGGACTTCGGGTGTTCCCGACTCTCATGGTGTGACGGGCGGTGTGTACAAGGCCCGGGAACGTATTCACCGCGGCATTCTGATCCGCGATTACTAGCGATTCCGACTTCACGCAGGCGAGTTGCAGCCTGCGATCCGAACTGAGACGGCTTTTAGGGGTTCGCTCCACCTCACGGCTTTGCATCCCTCTGTTGACCGCCATTGTATTACGTGTGTAGCCCAGGACATAAGGGGCATGATGATTTGACGTCGTCCCCACCTTCCTCCGTTTTGTCAACGGCAGTCTCGCTAGAGTGCTCTTGCGTAGCAACTAACAATAGGGGTTGCGCTCGTTGCGGGACTTAACCCAACATCTCACGACACGAGCTGACGACAACCATGCACCACCTGTCTCTACTTTCCCCGAAGGGCACCTGACGTATCTCTACCTCGTTAGTAGGATGTCAAGTCCTGGTAAGGTTCTTCGCGTTGCTTCGAATTAAACCACATAATCCACCGCTTGTGCGGGCCCCCGTCAATTCCTTTGAGTTTCAACCTTGCGATCGTACTCCCCAGGTGCAATACTTATTGTGTTAACTGCGGCACGCAGGGGGTCAGTCCCCGCACACCTAGTATTGATCGTTTACAGCGTGGACTACCAGGGTATCTAATCCTGTTTGCTCCCCACGCTTTCGCGCCTCACCGTCAGTTGTCGTCCAGTAATCCGCCTTCGCCACTGGTGTTCTTCCTTATATCTACGCATTTCACCGCTACACAAGGAATTCCGATTACCTCTCCGATACTCAAGAAAAGTAGTTTCAAATGCAGTTTGGAGGTTGAGCCCCCAGATTTCACATCTGACTTACCTTCCCGGCTACACGCCCTTTACACCCAGTAAATCCGGACAACGCTTGCCACCTACGTATTACCGCGGCTGCTGGCACGTAGTTAGCCGTGGCTTATTCAAGGGGTACCGTCTTCTACTCTTCCCCCTTAAAAGAAGTTTACAACCCGAAAGCCTTCTTCCTTCACGCGGCGTTGCTGGGTCAGACTTGCGTCCATTGCCCAATATTCCCCACTGCTGCCTCCCGTAGGAGTCTGGGCCGTATCTCAGTCCCAATGTGGCCGGTCAACCTCTCAGTCCGGCTACTGATCGTCGACTTGGTGGGCCGTTACCTCACCAACTATCTAATCAGACGCGAGGCCATCTTTCAGCGATAAATCTTTGACATTCAAGCGATGTCGCCCAAATGTATCATGCGGTATTAGCAGTCGTTTCCAACTGTTGTCCCCCTCTGAAAGGCAGGTTCCTCACGCGTTACTCACCAGTCCGCCACTAAGCATTCCTCTCATTTGGCCGAAACCTCAATCAAGGGTGCTCCGTTCGACTTGCATGTGTTAAGCACGCCGCCAGCGTTCGTCCTGAGCCAGGATCAAACTCTCTATAAATGGTATCAAAACGAGCCTTGCGACCCGATCTAATCTTTTACAGAGCTATCATCATAGCTTCATGTTTTTATAGTTACAAGCCCCGGTAATTGACTTAACCCGGCCTTACAACTTATCCGGCGACACTTCGTGATTTCTCACAAAGCGTCTACCGCTGGTGCTTTCTTTTTTCGTTACGTTGTTTAATTTACAAGGTACACGCCGCTTTCGGCGGAACATTGCTATTGTACAGGACGCTTGGCCGTTTGTCAAGAGTTTTTTCAACTCTTTTTGACTTTTTGCCGCGCCGCCTCTGCGAAACAGCCTGATTAGGTTACCACACTTTCCTGTGTTTTGTCAAGAACTTTTTTCAAGCACTTAACTTCCCCTTTTCAGTTCCGCACCCCGCTCTCGCGGACAGCTTTGTTAGAATACCAGCCTTCTCCCTTTTTGTCAATCCCTTTTCGACTTCTTTTTTATTTTTTTTCATGTTTGCCATCTTCCTGCCTTATATCTTCTCCCCTTTCGCTGTTTTTTACGCTTCAGACCTTCTCTATGCACGCCGTATGCAAAAAGCTTCCCCGACGCGAAAGAAACCGCGCCGGGGAAATTCATTTCTTCAATTTTCCCGCGGGTAAGTCTCCGCAATGGGAACGCTGCCAAAACTGTCCGCCAGCTCACCGTCCACCAGATACCGCACCTGCTGCACCGCATCCAGGGAGGTCAGGGACAGCGCCAGCGCATCCAGCGCAGGCTGCAAATCCGTATTTTCCGGCAGCGCAGGCAGAATCGACGAGGGTAAATTTACATAACACACCCCATCGCTGAGTTGCGTGGTCAATACCGTAAAGCCCTCCGGCAGGGCGGATGTCATCTCCCGCTCCTTTGGTCCCGCCTCAAGCGCAGCCACCAAAGCGGAAAGCTGGGTATCCCCCTCATAAAGGTCCAACCGTTCTTCCACTCCGGTCAGTTCTCCCGCTTCGTTTAAAAACCACAGCGTCACCGGCACGGTGCTGACTACGTCTTCCATACTGCTGAGCAACACGTCCGCGTCGGCAAAATACTGCTTGTCCCGATAAGCCAGCTCCTGCCCCCGAACTGTGACGGAGACGGAAGAGATTTCCGAAAGCTGCGTCAGCGTGAGCGTGATACAATAATCCGCGATGGTCAGCGATACGCCGGACAGCGTACTGTATGGGTATGAGAGATCCACCGTGGCGTGTCCGTCCATCAGCTCCGTGGAGATCAGCTGTGTGCCTGTGGGAAAGGGACTTTTCAACGTCTCACTCTGAGGTCCGGCCAACAGGGTCTCCATCAGTTCCTCCGCAGCGGCGCGGGTATCCATCCCCTGAAGGTCTTCCAGCAGTACCGTCTCCGAACCGATGGCGTCTCCCCCGGCGGCAGTCTCCAGATTTGAAGCCATATAATACAGAGTATAGCTGTCCGTATCCGCCGTCTGTGCCTGGTGCGTCGCATAGACGCATCCCGAAAGCAGCACCACGGCACCCAGCATCAAAAAAGCCCGGAGTTTCATTTTGCGTCGCCCCCCTCCGTCACCAGCGGCCAGTGAACGGTGAACACCGCGCCACCCTGAGGACGGTTGGCCGCCTCCACGGTGCCGCCCCGGTTCCTCACCGTGTCCTGCACAATGGAAAGTCCCAGACCCGTGCCACCTGCGGCCCGGGAACGGGCCTTATCCACCCGGTAAAAGCGCTGGAAAATACGGGGCAAATCCTCCTCCGGGATGCCGACACCGTCGTCGGCCACCGCCAGAACAGCCTGTCCCTTTTCCCGCCGCAATGACACCCAGACCTGCCCTCCGTCGTGGGAGTACTTGACTGCGTTGTCCACCAGATTATAAATGACCTGATGGAGCTCATCCTTCGTCGCCATGACCTGGCAGGGCTCCGCCGCGTCGCAGTGCAGCACAACCCGCCGCTCCTCCGCCACCAGGTCCATCATCCGCAGCACCTGTTCCAGCACCGGCCCTACATCCACCTCCGACGCCGGCGCGGACACACCGCTGTCCAGCCGGGTCAGGCGGAGCAGGTCCTCGCTGATGCGGCTGAGGCGGTCCGCCTCCTGTCCGATGTCCGCCACAAACTCCCGCGCAGTGGCCGGGTCGATATTCTCCGTCTGCAATATGGAATCCGTCAACAGACGGATGGCCGCCAGCGGCGTTTTCAGCTCGTGAGACGCGTCGGAGACAAAGCGCCGCCGGACATCCTCCGTGGTCTGAAGGCGGTCCGTGAGGCGGTTGAACTCATATCCGATCTGCGCAATTTCGTCATGGCCCCGAACCACCGCCCGATGGCTGTATGCGCCCGCCCGCACCTGCCGAATGGCGGAGAGCAGCTCGCTGATCTTTCCCGTCAGAGCCCGGGACAGCACAAAGGACACCGCCAGTACCATGGCACTGACAATAATGGACAAATTTCGAATATTGCTCTGGAAGCCCTGCAACAGCGCCGCCTGTCCCACATCGTACTGATAGGCGTACACCGCGCCGATGATGCGGTTCTGGTACAGCACCGGCGAGGCCGCCCGGCTCCGGAACGCCCCGCTACGGTAGCTGCATGTGAACGCATCGTTCCCCAAAAGGGCCTGCACCACCTCGGTATACAGTGCGTAGTCCCCCACGGCTCCGTCGGACTCCCGTGTGTCATAGAGCACCTTCCCCGTCGCGTCGGTGACCAGAATCCGGCTCATGTCGGTGGACTCCACCAGCGTCATGGCGGCGGAGACGTTTTCCTCCGTCAGATTCTCCAGGTTTGCCAGGGACGACACCATCACCGACACGCTGTTTTCCATAGTGGCTGCCTTGGAACGAAAGACCAAGTCCTCCGACACAATCAGGGGATAGGTGTTCAGTAGCACCAGCACCGCCGCAATCAGCAGAATATAGCTCAGCCCGAATTTCAGCTGCAAGCTGTTTCGGACCCGAGGCTCCTCTTTTGCTTCAGCCTTTGAAATAGTAGCCCACTCCCCACTTTGTCAGGATATACTCCGGTTCCGCCGGATTTTTTTCCAGTTTCTCCCGCAGGCGGCGGATGTGGACATCCACCGTCCGGTAATCCCCGCCGTAGGAATACCCCCAGACCACATTCATCAGATTCTCTCGGCTGTAGACCCGCCGGGGGTTGCGCATCAAAAGCTCAATCAGGTCGTATTCCTTCGCCGTCAGATTTACAGTTTCCCCGTCCCGGACGGCCACCCGCTGCTCCGTATCCAGCGCCAAGTCCCCCGCGGAGAGCACAGTACCCTGGGCCCGCTGCGTTCCGCCCGCCCGTCGCAAAAGCGCCCGGACGCGGGCTTTCAGCTCCAGGATGTTGAAAGGCTTTGTCAGATAGTCATCCGCCCCGGATTCAAACCCCATTAATTTGTCCGGGTCCTCACTCTTTGCCGTCAGCATGATGACGGGGACATTGGAGAACTCCCGGATGCGCATACACGCCTCGATCCCGTCCAGTTCCGGCATCATCACATCCAAAATGATCAGGTCAAAACGGTTGCTTCGGGCCAGCTCCACGGCGGCGGCCCCGTCATAGGCGTACTCCACCTCGTAGCCCTCATTCTCCAGATTGAACTTTATGCCTTTGACCAGAAGCTTCTCGTCATCTACTACTAAAATCTTCAATTCCGCGTTCTCCTTTTCCCTTTATCCAACGCTCACATAATCTCGCAGCGCTTCCAGCTTTCCCTCGCCGATACCGCTGACGTTTAGCAAATCGTCCACGGAGGCAAAGTCTCCGTTGTCCGCCCGATACTTCACAATCCGCTCCGCAAGCTTTTCGCCGATACCCGGCAGGGTGGCCAGTTCCTCCGCCCCGGCGGTATTGATGTCCACCGGCGTCACATCCGGCGTCAGCTCCGAGGACGAGACAATCCGCTCTGTCTCCACCGCGTAGCTGCCCACGGCCCCTCCGGCACGGGCATAAAAGAGCAGTGCCAGCATCAGTAAGAGAAAAGCCGCTGTCAAAATTAGCAGAATTTTCTCTGTTTTTGTCGGCTGGATTTTTCTCTCCACGGTTGAACTCCCCCGAAAAATTTGTTATACTGACGTAGTATGCAGAATGAATGAGCTTTCTCGGATGGAGGCCATGCCTCCGCCGTTCCTTCCGGACGCAACCGCCTCTATGGTAAAAAAGCGGCCGAAACTGAAAGCATATTGTCACACTGCATCTTCATGACGCAGGCGCGGAGTTCCCGTGCGGCATCACGTTCATATTAAATATAAAATCCGTAAATAGCCGCTCTGCGGTTATTATACCACAGGTTATTGGAGATTGACATGAAATTCAAACGCTTTTTCTCTGCTTTTTTATTGCTGCTCATGGTGGTGAGCTTTGCCGCCGTCCCTGCGGCGGCCGACGAGGTCACGCCGGTACCGGACCCGAACATTCAGACCAAGGCGGCGCTGCTTGTGGACAAAGAAACCGGAACCGTCCTCTATGCAAAAAACGAGCATGATGAGCTGTACCCCGCCAGCCTGACGAAGATCATGACCGCGCTGCTGACTTTGGAGGCCGTGGATCAGGGGAAGCTGGCTCTGGATCAGGAGATCACCGCCTCCGCCACCGCGCTGAACGGCCTGGCTGACGACGGCAGCTCCGCAGGCATTCAGGTTGGCGAAACCATGTCCGTGGAAAACTATCTCAAATGTATGCTGGTGGTCTCCGCCAACGAGGCCTGCGATGTGCTGGCCGAGGCAGTCAGCGGCAGTGTGGATGCCTTTGTGGATGCTATGAACGCCAAGGCGAAGGAACTTGGCTGTGAGGACACCCACTTTGCCAATCCCAACGGTCTGCACGATTCCCAGCACTACACTTCTGCCTGGGACTTGTACCTCATCACTTTGGCGGCGCTGAAATATCCCGAATTCATGACCATCTGCGACATGGGCGTGGCGGAAATTCCCGCCACCAACCTCTCCGATATCCGCCGTCTCCACACCACAAACTACCTGCTCTCCAACTGGCGGGCCAACGGCTATCTCTACTCCGACGCCCACGGCATCAAAACCGGCTCCACCAGCGAGGCGGGACACTGCCTTGTCTCATCCGCCACGCAGGGCAGCCGGTCCCTGATCAGCGTGGTGCTGGGTGCCCAGCGAATCGTAGGAGCGGACGGCGTGGCGGATGTACAGAGCTTTTCCGAAACGAAGCGCCTGTTTCAGTGGGGCTTTGCAAACTTCTCCACGCAAAAGGTCCTCTCAGATTTGGACATGTTGGCGGACGTACCGGTGACACTCAGCAAGATCGACAGTGTGGCGGTCCATCCCGCTTCCGAGGTGGATCTGGTTCTGCCCAACGACGTAAAGCCGGAGGACCTTGACCGAAAACTGGTCCTGCCGGAGAACGTGGACGCTCCCATTTCTGCCGGACAGGAACTGGGCTCCGTGGAGCTTTCCTACAACGGCACGGTATATACCTCTGTGCCTCTGGTGGCGCTGAACGATGTGGAAGCCTCCAAGCTCCTGACGTTCTGGAACAACGTCCAGCAGTTTTTCAGCCGCACAATTGTGAAGGTTGCGCTGGTCGTCATAGGCATTTTGATTGTCGCGGGAGTCGGCTGGAAGCTGACTTTGGGACGCCGGCGCTATCGGTACGGAAAGCCTGCCCGCCGCTCCCGGGGATATCGCGGACGGCGCAGATAAAAACATCTAAAGCATCCCTATGGAGTATTGAACAGGATCAGAAAAAACGGACAATAGACGAGAAACCCCCTGATGTAGGAAAATGAAGCTACATCAGGGGGTGCTATTATGAGCAAACAGGAATGGGGAAATAGCAAGATAATGAAGCCGTATAGCGTAGAACTCCGAGCAATTGGAAAGGCCCGGCGGGAAATAGCCGATGAACTGAACTTGATTTTTGATCAGATAGTAAAGGTAAACTGAAATCCACGGGAAGAATAGAAGGCCAGAAGCGAGATACTGCGTTATTTGCTGCGGAGTTACAGCTCCACAGCAACCTGAAATTTCAGTACACCTCGTCAGCATACTTCAGCCTGGCTCAAGAATATGGGATAGAACCATCCATGATAAGGCACGGAAACTGTTATGACAACGCCATGGCGGAAAATTTCTTCGCAATTCTCAACACGGAATGTAATTGCCGACACAAGCCCGGCACATTGACCGAAGTAAACGAAAGGATTGACCGCTTCACCCATTTTGCAATTATGAGTGCCTCCAGAAAAACGGGAGTGGCGCCGCTGACACTGCGCCACTCCGCCTAAAGCTCAATATTTCCCGACCAGGGGCTTTTATGCCGTCTACAGAATCTGGTGCGGTTCAGTATTTAGGAAGGATTCTTTTTAAATTTACAGGACGGTGACGATCTCCTCCATGGGTTTGCGGTTCTCATGGAGGCGGGCGGGATGAGCTCCCTCCCCCGGATATCCAATGGGCAGCAGGGCGATTGGGGTACAGCCCGCCATCTCCGGGAACCGCTCCAGCAGAGCCTGTGGAGCGAACATCCCCACATAGGTGGTGCCAAGTCCCAACTCCGCCGCCTGGAGCATCATCTGGGCGACGGCGATAGCCGCATCGATCTCGCCGTGATTCTTGTTGTCAAATGCGTCGCGGACCCAGGCTTTTTCCGCCTCATAGGCCACCACCAGCATCAGCGGCGGGTTGAAGTGGCAGGCGGCGCAGGCATCTGCCTTTTCTATCGCCTCCGCGCTCTTTAAAACAAAAACGCGCTGGGGCTGGTTGTTGTGGGCGGTGGGTGCGCAACGGGCAGCCTCCAGCACCAGATTCAGTTTCTCCTGCTCCACAGGGCGGCTGCTGAACTTCCGCAGAGAATAGCGGGCTTTTTCCAGTTGTACAAAATCCATTTTGGGGATCCTCTCTTTCGTATTGGTGTCTTATTTTTTACAATAGTATTTATTGTATTATGCTATTTCCCGTGCAATGCATACTTCATCCCTGCGATAAATCCCGCACAAGTGGGTATCTCGCCCCACAAAACTTCAGGGAGTGCAGGGGTTCCGACAGGTCTGTAGATTGCGTTAAGAGCGGCGCTTCCATATAAGGCGGGCTGACGGTTTCCAGTATGTATAAGCTTCACTCCCGCCGTCGGGCGCCGCCGGCCGTGTTCTCCCGGAGGCTACCGGCAGCCTGAAGTTCTATGTGCATCGCCTCACTGCCGCCGGGCGGTCTCATAGTCGCCGCCCCGGTGATAAAAAGGACAGGCGCGTGCGTCGGCGCGCAAAAATCGCTCCATCTCGTCCTCGTCCAGATCCATATTGCAGAAATTGGTATCCGTCTCCTCGTCATAATCCAAATGAACGCACTCATCACAATTTGCCGTCAGATTCATAGCCGTTCCTTTCGCTGCGCTTCAAGTCATAACAGCCGCAGAAGGCGCGGTCATCATGCGCTTGTTTTTCCGTGGACAATCGCAAGCTTTCTCACCGCGGCGCGGCCATATCGTAAATGCCGTCAATTTGTATCTTCCGCCGCACTACCAGTTCTTCCAGCGCCTCCCGGCTGTCCTTCGGGGCCATCCAGCACATTCCGCATCCGGCGGTGACGCTGCGGGGCACGGGGATCAGCCGTCCCGGCCGGGCCTCCGCGCGGCAGCACTTTTCCATAGCCATGGCTCCGGCGGTGGTGGGAAACGTCACGATACAGACCGTCTCCTCCATCACAGCTCCTCCGCCAGCGTTTTTACGGCGGCAACGGCCTCATCCGTCTCCGCCTCCGTGTTGAAGTACCCAAAGGAAAACCGCACCGCGCCCTGTTCCTCCGTTCCCAGCGCCCGGTGGAGCCGGGGTGCGCAGTGGGCGCCGGGGCGGGTGGCAATATAAAACCGGCGCTCCAGCTCGTCGGAGACCATAGCACTGTCCCTCTCCCCAAGATTCAGCGTCACAATCGGCGCGCGGACCTCTGATGAAAAATCGCCGTATACCGTTACGCCGAGGAGATCTTTTACGCTCTCGTAAAATCGGCGGGCCAGAGCACAGTCGTGGGCGCGGATGCTGTCCACTCCCGTCTCGTTCAGCCAGTCCAGCGCGGCACTCAGTCCCGCAATGCCGTGGCCGTTCAATGTCCCGGCCTCCATGCGGGTGGGATATTCCATGGGCTGGATCTCGGAAAAGCTCTGCACTCCGGTGCCGCCCACCTTGAAGGGCCGCAGCTCCACGCCTTCCCCCACGCACAGCCCGCCGGTTCCCTGCGGGCCGTAAAGGCTCTTGTGCCCGGTGAAGCACACCACATCCATACCCTGGGCAGCCATGTCGATGGGCAGCAGCCCCGCCGTCTGAGATGCGTCCAGAACGAACGTCAGCCCATGGGTGCGGCAGAAATTACCCACCCGGACAATGTCCGTGACATCGCCAGTGAGGTTGGACGCGTGGGTGCAGACCACGCCTTTGGTATTGGGCCTCAGCAGCTTTTCAAAATCCGCATAGTCGATCTGCCCATGCCGGTCGGCGGGGACAAAATCCACCTCTCCGCCCTGCGCTCGCAGACGGTAGAGTGGCCGGAGAACCGAGTTGTGCTCCCGGTCCGTGGAAATCACGTGGTCGCCGGGGGCGAACAGACCCGCAATGGCTGCGTTCAGCGCCTCCGTGGAATTTTGGGCAAAGCACACCCGTTCCGGTCGGTTGCAGCCAAACAGCGCCGCCAGCTTCTCCCGGGCGTCATAAATCGTCCGGGCGGCGGTCAGCGCCTCGTCATGGGCGCCCCGTCCGCTGTTTCCAAATCCCTCCAGCGCAGCCAGGATGGCTCGTCCCACCGCGGGAGGCTTGGGCCGGGTGGTGGCGGAATTATCCAGATAGATCACGGTTTGACCACTTTTCGGGCCTTTGCCAGCGTCTCCACGATCTCGTACATATTGGTGACACTGCCCACCGCCAGCTGGTCCGTCATCCCATAGAAATTCAGGCAGGTGCCGCAGGTGCGGATGTCCACGCCCTTGTCCGCCATGACCTTCAGGTCCTCCAGGGAGGCGGACCCACTGCAGGTCAAATGAGCTCCGCCGTTATAAAACAGAATGGTTTTGGGAAGACTGGGGAGCTGGCTCACCCCAAACAAAAAGCCCTTCATCAGTGTTTTCCCAAGCTCGTCGCTGCCCCGGCCCATGGCATCGGTATCCACCGCCACCACAAAATCGCCGGAGACGGGCAGATCGCAGGTATAATCCTTCGCATCCAGCGTAATGGGGCTCACCGGGCCGGTCACGTCGATCACAACGGCGCGAGTGCCGTTTCCCCGATCCTCCGCCCTCGCGGAGAAGTGGTGTCCCGCCGCCATACGGCTCAGGTTTTGCACTGCGGGGTCGTTGTCCACCAGAATTTCCAACGTTCCGGCCTCTTTCATGGCCTGCAAAGCCTTTGTCGCCTTGACCACAGGGATGGGGCAGGCCTCTCCCACCGCGTTGACCGTCACCTTTTCCATATGACCGCTCCTTTCGCCCGTTTCGGGCCGCTTTCTTTGCCTTTTATTGTAGGCGCACGGAACGGGAATTTCAACCGTTGATTTCGATTACTGCGTAATTTCCATAGAGAAATGCGATATATGGGAAAAATTTTATCAGTTTCGTCATATTTCGTGAATTTTCTTGACACGGCAGTCAGATCGGCATTAAAATGAAAACGTTCGTAAAACGAACGGACTTGAATTAATTTGTGAGGTTTCCAATGAAAAAGCCCTTTGTGACAAAAGCCCAGCTGGACGCCATAACGGCCCGGTACCCCACGCCTTTCCACATCTATGACGAGAGAGGCATTCGAGAGAATGCCCGGCGGCTGAAAGCCGCTTTCGCCTGGAATCGCGGCTTCCGGGAGTATTTCGCCGTGAAGGCCACCCCAACCCCCGCAATCCTGAAGCTCCTCCACGAGGAGGGCTGCGGCTGTGACTGCTCTTCTTTGACGGAGCTGCTGATGTCCGATAAATGCGGCATCCGGGGCGAAGACATCATGTTTTCCTCCAATAACACCCCCGCTGAAGAATATCAACTGGCAGATAAACTGGGAGCCATCATCAATCTGGACGATATCACCCATGTGGAATTTCTGGAGCAGTCCATCGGCCATATTCCCGAAAAGGTCTGCTGCCGGTACAATCCCGGAGGCGTGTTCACTCTGGGGGAAACCCGAGAGGGATTCCAGGTGATGGATAACCCCGGCGACGCAAAGTACGGAATGACCCGCGCTCAGATCGCCGAAGCCTATAAGCTCCTACGGGCCAAGGGTACAAGGGAATTCGGGCTCCATGCGTTTCTGGCCTCCAACACGCTCTCCAACGAATATTTCCCGGCTCTCGCCAAGGTTCTGTTCCAGCTGGCGGTAGAGTTGAAACAGGAAACGGGCTGCCATATCACGTTCATCGATCTCTCTGGCGGCGTGGGCGTTCCCTACCTTCCGGACGCTCCGGAAAACGATATCGCCGCCATCGGCGAAGGCGTGCGGAAGGTCTATGAAGAGGTGCTGGTCCCCGCCGGGATGGGCGACGTGGCGCTTTGCTCCGAGCTGGGCCGGTTTATGCTGGCCCCATATGGCCATCTGATCACCCGGGCCGTCCACGAAAAGCACATTTATAAGGAATATATCGGCGTGGATGCCTGCGCCTGCAACCTGATGCGCCCCGCCATGTACGGGTCCTATCATCACATCAGCGTCTCCGGTAAGGAGGACGCCCCCTGCGACCACAAGTACGACATTGTGGGTGGTCTGTGCGAAAACAACGACAAGTTTGCCATTGACCGGATGCTGCCCAAGATCGACCGGGGCGACCTGCTGGTGATTCACGATACCGGTGCCCACGGCTTCTCCATGGGCTATAACTACAACGGCAAGCTCCGCTCCGCCGAGCTTCTTTTGCGGGAGGACGGCTCCACGGAGCTGATTCGCCGGGCGGAGACCATCGACGACTATTTCTCCACGCTGGTGTGGTAAAAAAAGCAAATAAAGCCGCGGGACGGATTTTTGATCTGTCCCGCGGCTTTTTTCGGCATTTGTTTCTGTCATGCGGCATTTACTTGGGTTAGAGACTCAAGCCGATTCCCTTCAGCACAACCGCCGAGGCCAGCGCCAGCAGAACCGTCAGCGCCCCCTGTCCCACCAGACGGTTGCCGGAGATCACGGTCTTTCCGCCATCCTGCCGGCAGGCGATCATTAAAAACAGCGTTCCCAATGACAGCAACGTTGCCGCCACGGTCACAAGTCCGGTCACAAGTCCCGGAAGACTCAATCCCTGTCCCAGAAAATAGAATGCCAGACCGGCGGCGGAAACGATGCTCCCGGCATCCATCATCCGTTTTTTGTTCGTAAAATCTTCCTTCATGTCTGTCTCCCCGGTTTTTTTGAATCTCTGAAGCGGCGCGGCACTTTCTCAGTACCCGTTGACAATTACATTCAGCACCCTGCCCGCCACCGTTCCGGCGACGGACGCTCCGCCGCCGCCGTTTTCCACCAGCGCCACAAATGCATAGGGGGCGTCGTCCCCCCGCAGGAAACCGGCAAACCAGGCGTGAGGCCTCTGGTCGCTGCCCACCTCCGCCGTACCGGATTTGGCGCAGATATCCATGTTGGGGAAGCGGTCCGTCCCGTAGGTTGCAATCACGTTGTTGGCCATCAGCTCCGAGAGAACATCGGCGGTTTTCGCGCTGATGAGGCGTCTTGTGTGGTGGGTCAGGTTCAGCGAAGCGGGAAGGCCCAGATTGTCCCGGGTCTTCAAAATCAATTTCGGTACCGCGGCGCTGCCGCCGTTTCCGATGGCCCCCATGTAGACCATGAGAGCGCAGGGATTCACCGCGTCGTGAAACTGCCCCACGCCAGCCCAGCCAAGCTGGTCGTCGGTAATCCCGTCAAAATTGAAAGTTCCCTTGGCTGTGGGAAGGCCGCTGACGGAATAGCTGTTTGTCAGTCCCGCCTTGTCCGTGTAAGACGCCAGCGTGTCTGCCCCCAGTTCCACCGCCATCTCCGCGAACGCCACATTGCAGGAGTTGGCCAGTGCCTGAGCAAACGTCTCCTCCCCGTGGGTGCCGGAGCAGATGATGGTGTCGTCCCCAATCTTTACGGAGCCCTCGCAGGTCCAAGTCCGGGTGTCGTAGTCCTTGAGTTTCTCAATGGCCGCCGCCGCCGTCACGGTCTTGAACACGGAGCCCGGCGTAAACGTAGAGGACAGAAACCGGTTCAGATACGCGCCCTTGTACCGGTCATTGTCCAGAATATCCGTCGGGACGTTCAGAGGGTCATAACTTGGCGCAGAGACCATGCACAGAATCTCTCCCGTCTTGTAATTGTAGACCGCCACCGTCCCCGCGTGACCGTTCAAAGCCTGATACGCCTCATAATTGTACCGGGCGTCTATGGTCAAATACATCGTATTTCCCTGATGGGCGGAAAACGCGCCGTTGACAAGATCGTACCCCGTCAGCTTGTCGGCAAAGGCGTTCAGCACGCCGGTGCCGATGTTACCCTGCAAGTCGCCCACGGCGTGGAGCGTGGCCTTGCGGACCGTCTCATTTTGATAATAAGTGCGGTTCCCGTCTTCGTCCACGCTACTGAGGACGTCCCCGTCCCGGTCCAGCACCGTACCGCTGGTCAAAACGCCGTCGTTGTTGTAAAGATGCCGGTTAAATGCGGAGGACGCCCAGCTTCCGCCCTTAATAAGAAATTCCCCCGCAAAGAACGTCAAGCCCAGCAGAAGCAGCCCCGCCAGGACCAGACACACGAATGCCCGCCTCTCAATTTTCCTCATGGCGGTCCTCCTCTCTGCGGAATTCGTCGTCCCGCACTGGTTCCGTACGGCGGCGGGCCTCCTCTGTCAGCTTTCGGCCTGGGCCGCGCCGGATGGCGAAGCTGGCGTTCTCCCGGGTATCCGTTGCCTTCAAAAAAGCCAGCAGGCCCCACGCCGACATCATGGCGGACCCGCCGTTGGACACGAAAGGCAGCGTCACGCCTGTAAGCGGCAGGATGTCCACGGACCCGAAGACATTCAGGCAGGTCTGGAACACCAGCAACGACCCGGCCGCGCAGGCGGCGATGATATAAAAGCTGGACCGCCCCACCCGGCAGGCCCGAACTGCGAAAACCGCCAGCGTCACGATGGACACCACGGCCAGCACCGCGATCACAAGACCCCACTCCTCGCAGAGCATTCCGAATACCAGATCGGTATCCCCCGCAGGAACCCGGTGGAGCCAGCCGTTTCCGGCCCCCATGCCCACGAGGCCTCCGCTGGCCGCGGCGGACATGGTCCTGGTCTGCTGGTAAGCCGCGCCCACGGAGGCGTTTTGCCACGCGTGGCCCCAGGTGGCGAACCGGCTTAGGATATACGGCTTGAACTTCACGATGATGCCCGCGCCGAACACCGCCGCGCCGCAGATCAGGCCCAGAGTGGCAAAATCTCCGGAGCGGAGATAGGCGATGACCAGAAACGTGACAAAAAAGACGGCGGCGGTTCCGAAGTCGCTCATAAGCCCCAGGCATCCGATACAAACGCCGGTGAGAACGATGAACAGCGTCAGATTCCGTCTGCGGAATAATCGCTCCAGAGTGGCGGACCCGGCAAAAATGTAGCAGATCTTTGCAAGTTCAGAGGGCTGAAAGGACAGCGGCCCCAGAATAATCCAGTTTTTTGCGCCAAATACCCGGCTGCCCAGCACCAGCGTGATCCCCAAAAGTCCTATCGCCGCGGCTGCGGAGAACCAGCGGAGCTTCTGGACCCGGCTCAAATCCCGCAGGGACAGGCCCAGAAGCAAAAACAGTCCCAGTCCCAGAACCACCGCAATAAACTGCTTGGGCAGGGACTGCGGCGCGGAGGACGCCGTGATGGAAAGGGACAGCGTGGACAGAAAAAATGCGATGGTCTCCATCTCAAAGCCCACACATTTCGTCGCTCGCAGTACCGCATAGTAGATCCACATCACCGCCGTCAGGCCCAAAAATGTCAGCGGTAGTGCGGCGGACACCTCCGTCCCCTCCGCTACAATCAGCTGGAGGCAGGCCAGCACCTGAAACAGCGTCAGCCACAAAAATGACGGCCAGATGGCGGCGGGCCGTTCGGCCTTTCGCCGGCGCTCAAGATCCTCCCGTTCCCCAACCGTCTGGGGCAGGAAGATCAGCGGCACGCCGCCCATGGTAATCGTATCCCCCATCTTCACCGGGGCGGAAGATACCACCGCCTCACCGTTTAACTTCGTGCCCCCTCTGGAACCCAGATCATACAGCGTCCAGTCCCCCGCCTCGCCCCGGCAAAGGGCCGCATGCTGCCGGGAAATGCTGGGATACGTCAAAAGCACATCCGCCGTCTTGTTCCGTCCGATGATATTTTCCCAGTGCGTCAGGGGAATGGGCGCACCGTTTGGCAGACTCAGCTGGCCCCAGGTCTCCGGTGTATGGGGAATCTTCAAAAGGCCCCGGATGGCCCGGGCCAGAATCAGCACCGCCAGCGCAGGGAACAAAAAGCGCACCACGGCGGAAAACCACATCCCCCCCAGAGGGTGGGCGGCAAGTACTGCCGTTATGGCATCCAGAGCAGACTGCGCCATGGTCATCGTGCCGCCTCCTTTCCAAGCTTGCGCGCAAATCCAGGCGCCCGACTATTTCGCGGTTATTATAACATTTGTCGCAGACTATGTACAGCATTTTCCCGGTTCCCGAATTTTACATTGCCATTTTTTTTGATTTCTCTTGACCTCTTAAAAATAATGAAGTAAAATATTAAATCGTATATAATATTTTGGGGGATCTGTCACCTCCATTTTCCCTGATTCTTAACGGAAAGGCCGATCAACATGATTCATCCCTACAAGACGCGGGAAGGCGGAGCCACCGTCACCGTCTTTGTCCCCTACGACTGCAACAACCACTGTCCCTTCTGCATCAACAAGGGGGAGTATGCCGACCTGACGGGATTCTCCGCAGAGAATATCTGCCGGAGCATTGACCGAATGGACGCAATCACGCCGGAGTGTGATTTCGTCTTCACCGGCGGAGAGCCTCTGGCGGACCTGTATGCTTTGCAGAGCATGCTGGACCATATCCCCGCCACCCACAAGATTTATATTAACACCACCCTTCCGGTTTCCCAGCATCAGTCCGAGGGCGACATTGTGGAATTCACCCGCCGCAATCAGGATAAAATTACCTGCATCAACGTCTCTCGCCACATGCAGAAATACGTGGTAGAATCCAACGATGCGCTTTTGAGCCGTCTGGCGGTTCCTTTCCGCATTAACTGCGTACTCTACAAAAATTATCCGAAAGCGGACATGATCCCCTATGTGGAGCGGTTTCGCAAAATTCCCGGCGCCAACATTCAGTTCCGCTTCGACTATACCGCAACCACACCGGAAAATCTCTATGACGAAGCTGGTGACATGATCCTCAGCGATCTGAAGAAGATCTCCCGGTACACTGGTCTGGACGGCTGTCGTATGCGCTGCGGATTCCATTTTGACTACAAGGGAATGGAGCTGACCTATCACAAGACCCTGCCTTACTCCACCATCGTGGAGCGGGACGGCAGGGACGGTGTGACCTATGACATTCTGTACGATATTCTCATCAAGCAGAATGGCGACATTCACTCCGATTGGGACGGCACGAAGTTGGACGTGGACGCCTACGAAAAAGTGGTGTTCGAGCCCTACGACTTGCGCTGGCTGGAGATCGCGTCCTGAGCCTTAAAAGCGGGAGCCTTTCGGCTTCCGCTTTTTTATGAATCGTATCGATTAAAAAGGAGAATTTACGATGAAAGAAATCCAAACCGTCGGTATCGTGGGTCTGGGCGCGCTGGGTATCATTTTCGCCCATCAGCTCACTCGGGGCGCGGGATACGAAAATGTAAAGATTCTGGCGGATGCAGACCGCACCGCCCGCTACAAAAAGGAGGGCGTGTTCCTCAACGGGGAGCGCTGCGCATTTCATTATGCCGATGCGGCGGCGGAGAGCGAACCACCGGATCTTTTGCTGTTTTCTGTGAAGTTCAACGCGCTGGAGGCTGGCATTTCCGAATGCCGCCATCTGGTGGGGCCGGACACCACCGTCATCTCCGCTCTCAACGGAATCTCCAGCGAACAGACACTGGCTGACGCCTTCGGGAAAGAGAAGATCGTCTGGTGTATTGCCCAGAAGATGTCCGCCGTGAAAGATGGCAACCGGGTCGTCTGCCCTGTATTCGGCGAACTGGCCCTGGGCGTCCCCAGCCGGGGGAACGACCGCCGTCTGCGGGCGCTGACCTCCTTTTTCGACCGCATAAAGTTTCCCTATTCCCTGCCGGAGGACATTCAGGTCCACATGTGGAGCAAGCTGCTGTGCAATACTGGATGTAATCAGGCATCTATGGTATTCCAGTGCGGATACAGCGGACTGCAGGTTCCGGGTCCGGCCCGGGATGCCATGCTGGGCGCCATGCGGGAAGTCGTCCAGGTTGCCAATGCCGAGGGTGTGCCGTTGTCGGAGCAGGACGTTGCGGAGTGGGACTCCATTATTCAGGCCTTACCCGGCGACGGAGAGCCGTCCATGCGGCAGGATGGGAAAGCGCACCGCAAAAGCGAGGTGGAATTGTTCTCCGGAACGATTCGCCGCCTCGCAGCAAAGCATGCCATTGCCGTTCCGGTGAACGACTGGCTTTACCGGCAGGTACAGGAAATGGAAAGCACCTACTGATTTTTTCTGTTCTTTGCCAGCACCGTAATAAAACGCGGGCCGATATCAAAAGATACCGGCCCGCGTTCATGCTTCTATCAGGTCTTCCGAATGGAAAAGCTCACGCGGGCAATAGCCGTCCGGCAGCAAAATTCCACAAAATGGGCTCTCCGCCGGTTTTCGGCTTTTTCTTTTTGCAGCATCCCGTCTTGAAAGCATGCGTGAAAATTCTGGCCCGCAAATGCGTTTCGCGGCTTTCCCGGCTGCTTTTTTCATCAGCCCCGGCTCAGGTGGAAAACGGCCTCCAGTACGCCGCCGCCCACCGCCAGTGCCTTGTCCGACGCAGTAAAGCAATTGGCCTCCTGCCCCCTTGGGTCCACATCTCCTGCCTTCATGCCTTTAAAAACAGGTGTGCCGTCCGCCAGAATTCCCCGCAGGACGCCGGTGAGGGTACAGCGCATGGGAATGCCCTGCACCTCGCCGGCCACGTCGCCCTCCGTCACCTGTGCACCGATATCCAGCTTCTGGCAGAACACGCCGTCTGCCGGAGCGCGGAGGACCCGCTCGCCGGAAAAGCCGCCAATGAGTCCGGGAATGCCCGTGTTGGGCAGGGCGGAACCTTTGTAGTACGTCCGGCCCAGCGTATGGCCCCGCATGGTTTCCACCACCGCGTGACAGTCCACCCCCGCCGTGAAGCCGGGACCGACACCCACCACCACGGGCGCGTCGGTAATCTTTGTCCCCAGATTCTTTTTGGCAAGGATGGCGTCCACCACCGCATCGGGCCGCAGCCGGGAGATGCACGCTCCCTCCGGGTCCGGCAAAACAGGAATGACGTTCTCTTTTAACAAAGCAAGCGCCTCCGCCGCCGTCTCTGCCCGGACCGCCGTCACATCCTCCACCGTGGCCCGGCCCAGTACAATGGCCTGGGAAAAACAGACCGTACGCCGGATAGCAGTGGGATTGGGCAGGTCGGTCATCACCACCTGCACACCGCTGCGCCACAGGCGCAGGGCCGTCCCCGTCGCGATATCTCCCGCACCGCGAATCACTGTCAGCATCGCAACTCTCTCCTTCTCCGTCCCCATGGCGGTCAAAAAATCCTTCCAAGCTTCAAGGACCCCGCCACAGCCGGACCGTCCAAAAGTATAACCAGTTCTTTCGCTTCAAAAACCGCCAGTTCCGCTTGGTTCACCAGCACCCGGTGATGCAGATTTTCCGTCTTCAGGGCGGCGGCGACCAGCTTCGGTGTGACGATATCTGTCGCCGCCGCGCCCGCCAGCGCCGCATAGAGCTCCGGGCGGTGGGCCGCCTCCTGTATGGGCTTTCCAAAACCGGAGGCCCCCACCACGCAAATCGTCTGCGACGCCTCCGCCGGAATCACCGGCTCGTGGGGGGCGTGGGCCTTCAGGGGAAGGTGCGCCGAGCCGTCCGCCTCCACAAGCACATAGTCGAACAGCGCCTCAAGCCGCGCCATAGGCACCGCCGGAGCAGTCAGTTTTCCGTTGTTCAAAAGCGTCCCGGCGCAGACCAGCCCGCTCCGCGCCCGTGCCGCCAGCAGCGCATCCTCCCCCTTTTCCGTCACACAGGGCATCCCCTCAAACGGAAAAATTTTCGTGGTGGTACACAGCAGCACTTTGCAACCCGCTTCCGCCAGTTCTTCCCCTAACGTCCGCAAAAGAGTGGTTTTCCCGCCGCCGCCGATTACCGCCGTGACGCCGGTGCGAATCTCCAACGTGCGCACCCAGTCCATCGTCTCTCCCCCTCCGCTTTTCTTTTGAAAGAATAGCACGCACCCGCAATCCCGTCAAGACGACAAATATATCTCTCTTTTCTTGACTTCCTTTGGCAGAAATGCTAAACTGATTCCGTTCATCTTATGTAAGTATCACGGAGGTGCCTATGACCGACGGCTGTGGCCGGACAATCCGATATCTGCGGCTTTCGGTGACAGACCTGTGCAATTACCGATGCCGGTACTGTATGCCGGAAACGGGCGTGGAAAAACGTACGCACCGCGACATCCTGTCCGCGGAAGAGTGCGTGGAGATTGGGCGGGCGGCGGTAAACTGCGGTGTTAAAAAAATTCGTCTCACCGGCGGGGAACCGCTGGTACGGCGCGGAATTCTGGAGATTTGCGGGGGGCTTTCCGCCATCGGCGGCCTTGAAGAGCTGTGCATGACCACTAACGGCAGCCTCCTTCCGGATCTTGCCGCGCCGCTGAAGGAGGCGGGTGTAAGCCGCCTGAACGTCAGTGTGGACACCCTTTGCCCCGAGCGCTTTTCCCACATCACCCGCCGGGGCCGCCTTGTCGATGTGCTGGCGGGGCTGGAAGCGGCGGAGCGGGCCGGATTTACAAATCTGAAGTGTAATGTGGTGCTGATCGGAGGTTTCAACGACAGCGAGATCCGGGACTTTGTGGCCTTAACCGAACACCGCCCCTGGGAAATTCGCTTCATTGAGCTGATGCCCATGGGACAGTGCGTCGGCTGGGAGAGGAGCTGCTTTCTTCCGGCGGAGGAGGTTTTGCGGCAGGTTCCTGCCCTGCGGCCCTGCGAGCCCTCCGGCACGGCGGCGCGCTACCGCGTACCCGGCTGGGCCGGGACAGTGGGGCTGATCGAACCCCTGAGCCACCGGTTTTGTAACCGCTGCGACCGCATCCGGGTCACGGCGGACGGGAAGCTGAAGCCCTGCCTCCACAGCGAGGCGGAGTTGTCCCTCCGGGGCCTCCACGGGGCGGAGCTGGAAGCCGCCATCCGGCGGGGCATTGCCCAAAAGCCGGAGCAGCACCATCTCTCAGACGGCGGCAGCGACACGCCCCGAAACATGAATGAGATCGGCGGCTAGCGGAGGGGCAAACTTCGCTCTGTTCGCTTCCGGCTTTGTCGAAAGCTGGCACTGCTCCGTTGTTCCTCCGCTTTCGCGAAAAAGCCTTGCGGGACTTTTCCGTGAATAGGACGGGAGTGTCGGGAAGACGCCCTTGCAGAACGCATCACCACCTTACGATAAAACTGCTTTTTCTTGCGGGCGCGGCCTCTTCTTTCGCGAAAACCCGCAGGTTTTCCGCAGGTGGTACGGGGGACACGGGACAAAAATGCCGCCCCGAAGGCGCACGATTTTTCATGAAACAGAGGAACGGCAACATGGCAGATAAATTGACCCATTTCAACGAGCAGGGCCGCGCCCACATGGTGGACGTAGGAATGAAGCCCATCACCTGTCGGGAGGCTCTGGCTGGCGGCGAGATTCTTGTTTCGCCGGAGGTTCTGCAAAAAATCAAGGATGGAAGCATGAAAAAGGGCGACGTGCTGGCGGTGGCCCAAGTGGCGGGCATCATGGCCGCCAAGCGAAACTGGGAGCTGATCCCCATGTGTCACCCCCTGCCTCTGACAAAGATCGATATTGCGTTCCACCTGAACGACCGCCCCAGCTGTGTGGAGATTCTGGCAAGCGTCGCATGCAGCGGCGTTACCGGCGTTGAAATGGAGGCACTGACCGCGGTTTCTGTGGCGGCTCTGACCATTTACGATATGTGCAAGGCCGTCCAGAAGGACATGTGCATCCAGAACATCCGCCTTTTAAAAAAGAGCGGCGGAAAAAGCGGCGAATACATTGCGGAGGTATCAGATGGCAAAAGTAACATCCGTTAACATCAGCGAACAAAAGGGGACGCAGAAGCACCCCGTTTCTGAAATTCAGCTAAAACTCCGGCACGGTATCGTGGGTGACGCCCACGCCGGAGACTGGCATCGGCAGATCAGTCTCCTGGCAGAGGAGAGCGTGGATAGCATGCGCGCCGCCTGCCCCATTCCTCTGACCGACGGCATCTTCGCGGAGAACATCAACACCGTGGGCATTGATTTAAAGCACCTGCCGGTGGGGACCCATCTGCGCATCGGGAAGACCGAGGTGGAGGTCACCCAGATCGGCAAGGAGTGCCACAGCGACTGCGCCGTCAAAAAGGCCGTCGGCAAATGCGTCATGCCCACAGAGGGCATTTTTGTCGTGGTGGTGCGGGAAGGCGCGGTCCGTGCCGGAGATGAGATCGAAATTCTGGAGGCGAAAGCATGAAGCTCATTAAAACACAGGAGGCCGTGGGACATGTGCTGTGCCACGATCTGACCCAGATCATTCCCGGCGAGTTCAAGGGCGCCCGATTCCGCAAGGGCCATGTGGTGACGGAGGAGGACATCCCCGTGCTTCTCTCCATGGGCAAGGAAAATCTGTACGTCTGGGAGCTGCACCCCGGCATGCTCCACGAGGACGATGCGGCCATACGGCTGTGCGGACTCGCTATGGGCCAGAATATCCGCCGGACGGAGGATATCAAAGAGGGCAAGATCGAGCTGTTCGCGGAGTGCGACGGATATTTCACCGTGGACGCGGAAAAGCTCAACGCTGTGAACGCCATCCAGGACGTGATGCTTGCCACCCGGAAGGGCGCGACGGCGGTAAAAACTGGCGACAAGCTGGCCGGGATGAGGGTCATCCCTCTGGTGGTGCCGGAAGCCACGCTGGAAGCGGCGGAGGCGGCTGCGGGGAGCACGCCTATTTTGAACATCCTCCCCTACAGGCTGAAAACTGCTGGGATCGTCACCACCGGCAGTGAGGTAAAAAACGGTCTGATCGAAGACAAGTTTACCCCGGCGGTAAAGAAAAAGCTGGAAGACATGGGAATTAAAACCGTGGCACAGATTTTCTCCGGCGACGGCGTGGAAAATGTGGCCATCGCCATCAACCAGGTCCGGGCCAAAGACGTTGATCTGGTGCTCTGCACCGGCGGCATGAGCGTGGACCCCGACGACAACACTCCCGGCGGCATCCGGGCGGCGGGGGCGGAAATCGTCACCTACGGCGCTCCCGTCCTGCCCGGAGCCATGTTTTTGCTGGGCTATTTTTCCGACGGCACTCCCGTCATGGGCCTTCCCGGCTGTGTCATGTTTGCCGGGGCCACGGTGTTCGATCTGGTCTTCCCGGCGGTGGCGGCGGGCATCCCCGTCTCCCGGAGCGACATTGTGGCTCTTGGTAACGGTGGGCTGTGTCTGGGCTGTAAGCCCTGCCACTGGCCAAACTGTCCTTTTGGAAAATAAATTCAACCGCGCCTGTCCGGGGCGCGGCGCTTTTCCCATCCGTTTATCTTAGGTGAGTATCACGGTCTGCAATCTCCTTCGGGATTTCAGAATACGGCGCTCTGATTTGGGCGCCCACCTCCGGTGGTTTGCCGCCGAAACACGAAAGGAAGTTTGTACATGAAAAAAGCACTTGCACTTGCACTTGCACTGGTGATGTCCCTGTCTCTTGCTGCCTGCGGCACAACCGCGCCCGCAGCGTCCTCCGGTTCCGCGTCCGGTTCCGGCGTCTCTTCCTCCGCCCCCGCCGCTGAGCCGGTGGAGATTTTTGTTTTCGCCGCCGCGTCCATGACGGAGTCCATCGACCAAATTATCGAAGCCTACAAGACCGTGGCTCCCAACGTCACCGTCACCCCCACCTATGAATCCTCCGGCACGCTGCTGACCCAGATCAAGGAGGGTGCGGACTGCGATTTGTTTATTTCCGCCGCTCAAAAGCAGATGAACGCGCTGGACGGTTCCCTGAAAGATGACGTGGACAAGAATCCCGACGGTCTGGACCTGATCGACACCTCCACCCGGATCAACCTGCTGGAGAACAAGGTGACTCTGGTAGTGCCCGACGGCAATCCCAAGGGAATCGAGAGCTTTGACCAGCTGGCGGAGCATTTGAAGACTGGCGATATTCTGCTGGCGATGGGCAACAGCGATGTGCCCGTGGGCCAGTATACCCAGAAGATTTTCGCCTTCTATGGGCTGGACGAGGACGCGCTGAATACCGCCGGCGTCCTGACCTATGGCTCCAACGTGAAGGAAGTCGCCACCCAGGTCTCCGAGAGCAGTGTGGACTGCGGCGTTGTCTACGCCACCGACGCCTATTCCCAAAATCTGACCGTGGTGGACAGCGCCACCAAAGAGATGTGCGGTCAGGTGATCTATCCCGCCGCCGTGCTGTCGGGCTCCCAGCATCCCGCCGAAGCAAAGGCGTTTCTGGATTATCTCTCCACCCCCGAAGCAATGTCGATTTTCGAATCCGTGGGCTTCTCCGCCGCGGCTTAATCGCAGAATAAGAGTCCACGCGGCGCGGGGGCGGCAGTCTCCGCGCCGCGGGATTTTTCCGCCGGATTCTTTTCATACCGCGATTCTCCGCTCGCGCAAAGACCGCAAAATTCGCCGCAGTGCAGCCCAGCATGAAAAATTCCTGCGGAACCTCCCCGCAGAAAGGAGTCCCCATGGATTGGTACCCACTTTATAACTCCCTGCGGATTTCCGCCGTCTCCACCGTGGCTGTGTTCTTTCTGGGTCTTTTGTCCGCGTATTACATCGCGCGTCTGCCCCGCCTCGCAAAGGGCATTTTGGACGTGGTGCTGACGCTGCCGCTGGTCCTCCCACCCACGGTGGTGGGCTATCTGCTGCTGCGCCTGCTGGGACCCAATCGAGTCGTGGGCAGCTGGTTTCTGGCCCACTTCGGTACAAAGCTGGTCATGACCTGGTGGAGCGCGATCTTTGCCACCGTGGTAGTGGCGTTTCCGCTGATGTACCGTACCGCCCGGGGGGCCTTTGAATCTTTTGACGAGACGCTGGCGGATGCTGGACGCACTCTGGGACTTTCCAACACCTATATTTTCTGGCGTGTGCGGATGCCCTACTGCAAGCAGGGAATCCTGGCCGGAACCGTGCTGGCTTTCGCCCGGGCGCTGGGTGAATACGGCGCCACCTCTATGATCGCCGGATACACGCCGGGCCGCACCGCCACTATCTCCACCACCGTCTACCAGCTCTGGCGCACCGGCGACGACGCCGGAGCCACCCGCTGGGTTCTGGTAAATCTGGCCATTTCCGCCGTGGTACTGCTGGTGGTAAATCTGCTGGAATCCCGGCAGAGAGGGGGGCGGCGCTGATGCTCCGTGTGGATATCCGCAAGCGTCTGGGGACCTTTTTGCTGGAATCGCAGTTCTCGGCGGAAAACGAGGCTCTGGCGCTTCTGGGTGCCTCCGGCTGCGGCAAATCCGTGACGCTTAAGTGCATTGCGGGCATTCTCCGGCCCGACGAAGGCCATATCGAGCTGGACAAGCAGGTGCTGTTTGACAGCGCAGCAAAGATTGACCTGCCGCCTCAGCGGCGAAACGTGGGGTATCTGTTCCAGCAGTACGCCCTGTTTCCCAACATGACCGTGGCACAGAACATCGCTGCCGCGGCAAAGGACAAAACGAGGCGGAAGGCAGTCGTTGCAAAGAAGCTCAGGCAGTTTCATCTGGAGGACGTCGCCACGAAGCGTCCCGCTGCCCTCTCCGGCGGACAGCAGCAGCGGACGGCGCTGGCGCGCATTCTCACCTCCCAGCCCCGGGCGATTTTGCTGGACGAACCCTTTTCCGCGCTGGACAGCTATCTCAAATACCAGCTGGAGCTGGAGCTGTCGGAAACACTCTCCGCTTTTCCCGGTACGGTGCTCTGGGTTACCCACGATCGGGGCGAGGCCTGGCGAAACTGCCGCCGGGTCTGTGTAATGGACAGCGGGAGAGCCCAGCCGGTGCAGACTCTGGAGGCGCTGTTCCGCGCCCCCGGTACAGAGTCTGCTGCCCGTCTCTCCGGCTGTAAAAATTTTATGGCTGTAAATTCCCGGGGCGAGTCCGTTTTTCTCCCCGAATGGGGGCTGACGCTGGCCTGCCGCCGCGTTGTCCCGCCGGAAACCGCCGTGGCAGGCATCCGATCCCACCACGTTCACTTCGCCGCCCAAAACGAGGAAAATACCTTTTCCTGCGGGGTAGCAAAGGTGATCGACGATGTGTTCGGCTCCATCATCCTGCTGCGGCCCGTAAACGCGGCGCAGGACGCGCCGCTGCTGCGGATGGAGCTTGACAAAGCCGCGTGGGCAGCTCATGATGAAGAAGAAACCGTCACCGTCGCCGTCAGGCCCGAAGACATTTTGCTGCTGCAAAACTCATAAAAAGGTTGTGCTCGCCTGGTGAGCGCGCCGTCAGGAGGATCAGATGAACTGGAAAGCCGCTGTTTTGACCGTCAGTGATCGCAGTTTCCGGGGCCAGCGCCCCGACGAGGGCGGGCCGCTGGTGTCCGCGCTGTTGCAGGGCGCGGGGTACGAAATTCTGCGGACCGCCATGGTCCCGGACGAGCAGGAGGAAATTGCCCGTGTTTTGCGGGAATGGGCGGACGCGGGGGACGTGCAGCTGGTCCTCACCACCGGCGGCACCGGTTTCTCCCCCCGGGACGTGACGCCGGAGGCCACGCTTGCCGTCTGTCAGCGCCTGACGCCGGGTATTCCGGAGGCCATGCGGGCCGCGTCTTTGTCGATTACGCCGCGGGCCATGCTGTCCCGTGCGGCCGCGGGTATCCGGGGCGGAACGCTGATCGTAAACCTGCCCGGAAGCCCCCGCGCTGCGAAGGAAAATCTGGAGGCCGTTCTGCCCGCGCTGGGGCATGGACTGCAAATGCTCTCCGGCGCACCTGCGGACTGCGCCAAGTTGAAGGACTGAGCTGAACGGCCCCGCAGGAAAACCGGCGGGGCCGACGAAATTGAAATATTTCTTGACATTTGACCGTTTTCCTGTATAATAAGAAAGCTTGCAGTCTGCAAGTATATCCTTGTCCCCATCTCCGAATGGGGGCCATATGTCCAAAAGGAGGTGCAAAAATGGCAAAAGTTACCGCCAATTATGAGGTCGTCTACATTATCGACCCTGCACAGAGTGAGGAGAACACCGCCGCCCTGGTGGCAAAGTTCAAAACTCTCGCTGAGCAGAACGGCTCCAACGTGGAAGTCGAGGAGTGGGGCAGCCGCAAGCTGGCCTATCCTATCAACTTCAAGACCGAGGGCTATTATGTGCTGATGACGTTCACCAGCCCCGCGGCATTCCCCCGGGAACTGGACCGTATCCTCGGCATTACCGACGGCATCATACGTTCCCTGATCGTCTGCAAGGGCGAATAAGGAGGACTAAGCAATGCTCAACAAGATCATTCTCATGGGTCGTCTCACCCGGGATCCCGAACTGCGCCGCACCGGAAGCGGCACAGCCGTGACATCTTTCTCCTTGGCCGTGGACCGGGACTTCAAGTCCCAGAGCGGCGAGAAGGAGACGGATTTCATCGACATCGTCGCATGGCGCGCTACCGCGGAATTTGTCAGCAAGTACTTCACCAAGGGCCGTATGGCCGTTGTGGAGGGCCGTCTGCAGCTCCGCGACTGGACCGACAAGGAGGGCAACAAGCGCCGCTCCGCAGAGGTCGTGGCCGACAATGTGTACTTTGGGGATTCCAAGCGCGACGCAGAGTCCGGCGGCTATCATGCCCCGGCTTACGGTGCGCCCGCCGGCGGCAATCGCGCCCCGGCTCCCGTGGATGCCCACTCCGATTTCGCTGAGATCGGGGAAGAAGACGGTGAACTTCCGTTCTGATCGTCTATCAGCGCCATTTTTGTAAAAGGAGGAAACTACCATGCCTTATGATCGTGATTCCAGACCCTCTCGTCCCATGAACCGGAACAAGCGCCGCAAGGTCTGCCAGTTCTGCGCGGACAAGAGTGAGTTTATCGACTATAAAGACGCCGCAAAGCTACGCCGCTTTCTTTCCGAGCGTTCCAAGATCCTGCCTCGCCGCACCACCGGCACCTGCGCCATGCATCAGCGTGAGCTGACCGAGGCCATCAAGCGCGCCCGTCAGATCGCCCTGCTGCCCTATGTGACGGACTAACCTTTAAAAGCTTTTTAAATTCGCCCCACCGATTTTTCGGTGGGGCGAATTTTTATCCCGGTTCCATCCGGTTTTATTCCGTGAGAAACGTACCCATGATTTTACGGCGGGTAAAAACGGCGGGCGGAGCTAAAGCTCCGCCCGCGCGGTTCATTACTGTCCGGCCAGATCCACGGAATTTCCGCTGAACTGTACGGACGCGATCTGGTTTACATTCAGGGGCGCGTTGAATTCCAGCGTTACATGAGCCGTGGTCCCGCTTGCATCGCTGCCGCTGCCCATGCCGCAGCAAAACCATGGCCGATCCAGCACTTTTCCGTCTTTCAGTGTGACGGAATAGTCGGTGAAGTCCTTCGCAAACTGGTTCTCCGTGGCGTCCGAGGAGAAATACAGGTTCATGGACAGCGGAGAATACTGAACGCGCTCCAGGAGGTAATCCGTCTTCCCTATGGGATAGGTCTCCCCGCAAGAGACTGTGCGCGTATATTTTTCGCCGTCCTCCAGCGAAATTTCCAACGTCCAGTCTCCCGCGCAGAGGACCCCGTCTTCTTTTTCTCCGCTTTTCACCAGATCGCGAAATTCCAGCGTATAAGTCCCCGCCCGGACGGACTCGGTGCTGTTGGTGTTGAAGATCAGATAAAACTGATTGGGTTTCAGCCCCATCTCATCCTGGTCGTAACGATAGCTGAGCCCATAGCCGGCGTCCGAAATAGACGTGTTGTCCGTCAATGTACCGCTGACATCCCCAAACGACGCCTGCCACAGGCAGTTCCCATCCCCATCGATCTCCAAGACTTTGTCCGTCTGCTTGCAGGTGACTCGGAGGGCAACCATCGACATATAGCCGCCGGATACTGCGTCCATCAGCTCAAACCGCAGATCATCCGTCTCCAGAATCGTCCCCAGTTTCGCACAACCCATGTCCGCCAGTTGGGACATATCCGCCACATCGGTGTCCAGTCCCAGTTCCCGGCCGAAAAGGCTGAACATGCGGGTGAAAAACTCTCCGCCGGTCAGAGAATACGCCAGCGCGGAGCCAGCCAGCAATGCTGCCACCACCGCCGCTATGGCCAACCGCAGGATGTGCTTTTTCCGAATCCGCACCTCGCCGGGACAGGCAAAAACGCGGGTACCGCCCTCCTGCGTCTCCCTTCCGCTGCGAAAATACCGGTGGTAATAGCCCTTGGGATCCGCCAGCATTTTTCTGAACCTGCGGTGCTGCCGAGAAGACATCACCGGTGCGTCCTCCCCGCCCAGGAACTGTTCCCAATCCTCCCGCAAAGCCTCCACCAAAGCGGAGCGCAGGTTTGCGTCCAAATCCAGCTTACCCACAGACATATCCCTCCTTCCGCATGGCTTCTATCAGGAGCTGACGTCCCCGGGCCACCCGGGTCTTTACAGCGCCCTCGGTGATGTGAAGCTCCCGTGCGATCTCCGCGTGGCTCCACTCCGTCAAAAACCGCAGCTCCAGCACCCGACGATAGGTCTCCGGCATCCGGCGGATCACCTCCACCAAAGCCCGGAAGCCTCCGTCCTCCGCGGGCATGGCAGGTAATCGATTTTCCATTTCCTCATCCACGGGCAAATCCCGCCTCTCCTTTCGCAGAAGGTCCAGCGCGGCATTCTTCGTCACTGCCACAACCCAGTAAATCCGCCGCTCCTCCGGTATCGCTTTCAAATCGTCAAAATGCTGGATGATCTTTAAAAAAGCATCGTGAACTGCGTCCTCCGCCTGCGTCTGGGACGGCAGGATTCGCCGCGCCACCCGCATCATATTGTTGTAATACTGCTGATAGGCCACGGTAAACAATTCCCGGTCATCATCCTCGTCCAGTACCGCAAAATAAACTGGCAGCAAATTGCTCCCCCATTTCTCTCTTTATCTCTCGTCTGATAGACGCGGCAAATTCCCGGAATGTAACAGTGCAACCGATAAATTCTTACTTTTTCTTAAAAGCAGGCCGCCGGTCCTGTTCAGAGCAGGGCTGGCGGCCTGATGGGTCTTTTTAACTATGAACGTACTTTTCAGCTGCCGGGGCCGCCGCTTCGTGTAAAGAGCAGGTTTTCAGTCTCAGCTGCGCCATTTCCAGTCGCGGATCTCCGGCAGGTCCACGCCATACTCGTGGACATACTGGGTGTGCTGCACCAGCTTGTCGTTCATCTCCTGTACCAGATGGGCGCTGCGCCCACCCAGCTCCGGCAGATACCGCAGGACGTTTTTCACCAGATGGAACCGGTCCACCTCGTTCTGCACCCGCATATCGAAGGGCGTGGTAATGGTCCCCTCCTCCTTATAGCCGTACACATGAATGTTGCGGTTGTGGCGGCGGTAGGTCAGCTCATGAATGAGGGTATGGTAACCGTGAAACGCAAAAATTATGGGCTTATTTGTGGTAAACAGCGCGTCGTACTCCGCGTCGCTGAGACCGTGGGGGTGCTCCGTGCTGGGCTGGAGCTTCATCAGGTCCACCACGTTGACGACCCGGATCTTGATTTCGGGCATCTTCTCCCGCAGGATCGTGACCGCTGCCAGCGTCTCCATGGTAGGCGTGTCGCCGCAGCAGGCCATGACCACATCCGGCTCGCAGCCCTGATCGTTGCTGGCCCAGTCCCAGATGCCCACGCCCTGCGTGCAGTGCTTGACGGCCTGTTCCATCGTCAACCACTGGGGACGGGGATGCTTGCTGGTGACCAGCACGTTCACATAGTCCCGACTCTTGATGCAGTGGTCAAAACAGCTCAAAAGGCAATTGGCGTCCGGCGGCAGATAGAGCCGTACCACGTCCGCCTTTTTATTGGCAATGTGGTCCAGGAAGCCGGGGTCCTGATGGGTAAAGCCGTTGTGGTCCTGCTGCCAGACGTTGGAGGACAAAATCAGGTTCAGCGAGGAGATGGACTCTCTCCACGGAAGCTCGTTGCAGGTCTTCAGCCATTTGGCGTGCTGGGCGCACATGGAGTCTACGATGCGGATGAATGCCTCATAGCTTGCAAAGAAGCCGTGCCGACCGGTGAGCAGATATCCCTCCAGCATCCCCTCGCACATGTGCTCGGAGAGCATGGAGTCCATGACCCGGCCGTCCGCGGAGAGGAATTCGTCGCCCTCCACGGTCGCGCTGTTCCAATCGCGGCCGGTGACCTCGAAAACTTTGCCCAGACGGTTGCTCATGGTCTCGTCCGGCCCGAAAATGCGGAAGTTCTTCGCATCCTTGTTGAGCTTGAACGTATCCCGCACATAGCCGCCCAGCTCGATCATGTCCTGCGCCTCCACCGCGCCGGGGGCGGGAACATCCACCGCATAGTCCCGGAAATCCGGTAGGCGCAGGTCCCGGCGAAGCTTTCCGCCATTGGCATGGGGGTTGGCACCGATGCGCCGTTCCCCGGTGGGAGCCAAAGCCTGCAACTCGGGGATCAGGTGGCCGTTCTCGTCGAACAGCTCCCCCGGGCGGTAGCTCTCCAGCCAGTCTTTCAGCTGCTCCAAATGTTCCGGTTTTTCCATGGAGATGGGTACTTGGTGAGCGCGGAAGGTGCCCTCGACCTGCTTGCCGTCCACCACCTTGGGGCCGGTCCAGCCCTTGGGAGTCCGCAGCACGATCATGGGCCAGTCCTTCCAGCTGTGGTCGCCCGCTCTGGCGGCGGCCTGAATGCCCTTGATCTCGCCCATAACCTCGTCCAGCGTATCCGCCATCAGGCGGTGCATGGTCATAGGGTCGTCTCCCTCCACGAAGTGTGCCTTCCAGCCGCAGCCCTTGAAGTAACACTCCAGTTGCTCATGGGTCATGCGGGCAAAAATAGTGGGGTTGCTGATCTTATAGCCGTTTAAATGGAGAATGGGAAGCACCGCGCCATCGGCGGCGGGATTGAGAAACTTGTTGCCCTGCCAGGACGTCGCCAGCGGGCCGGTCTCCGCCTCACCGTCGCCCACCGTGACAGCGGCGATCAGGTCCGGATTGTCGAATACCGCGCCGTAGGCATGGGCCAGGGAGTAACCCAACTCACCGCCCTCGTTAATGGAGCCCGGCGTCTCCGGGGCCACATGGCTGGCAATGCCGCCGGGGAAGGAAAACTGCTTGCAAAGCTTTTGAAGTCCCTCCATGTCCCGGCTGATGTTGGGGTAAACCTCGCTGTAAGTCCCCTCCAGATACGTGTTGGCCACAAAGAAATTTCCGCCGTGGCCGGGTCCGGACAGGAGAATCATATCCTGGTCATACTTTTTGATGATGCGGTTGAGGTGGACGTACACGAAGTTCTGGCCGGGAACAGTGCCCCAGTGGCCCACGATCTTCTTTTTGATGTCATCCATGGTCAGGGGCTCCCGGAGCAAGGGGTTCTTTAAAAGATAGAGCTGGGCCGCGGCCAGATAATTGGCGGCACGCCAGTAGGCGTCCATCTTTTTGAGATATTCCTCTGTCAGCGGCTGCTTTTCCACACATTCACTCATTCTGAAACCTCCATTTTTATTTGTTTTTATTGATCCGTCCGATTTTTAACTAACACCAGCGGAAGACCGGAAATGGCCTCCGGGATTTCCATCTGCGAAGGGCACCGCCGTTGATCCTTACATTTCCAATATACAACCCCGGAGTATCCCTTTGCAAGACTAAAGTTGCGATCACTCCGGGAAAGCAGAAACTTTAATGTCCCCTTCCGGACTCGTCGCCCTCGGCAGATCCGTTTCTCCCATCTGATAATCACGTTCTCCACACCCTTTTTCCACAGGGCGGCGGAGCAGGCTTCACGCCTCGCTGATACCGCTCTCATCTGCCCGCAGAGGCATCAGCCTCACAGGCATCCGGCGCAACGTAATCGTTTAACATCCAGCTGTCTACATCATACGATACTCTAAGGAAGAATGCAAGGGCAGCGCCGCACAATTTTCGGTACGTCATTGCATCGTCAGATTTTCTATTAGATTATACAGAAATGATGCAGATGTCCAACACTCGTCAAAGAGTATCTGTGCAAAATGGCAAAAACTATGCAAAAGCTCGTCGATGATCTTCTAAAAGAGTCTCTTTTCAATATCGCCGTCTGCATCGTGTCTTGTTTTACGGGCCTATAGCCAAAAATCCGTAAAAGTATCCGCAGGCCATAAGCTTCAGCAACCTGTGGACAGAGTCCGGCCCCGGACGGTATGGCATCCGTCCGGGGCCTATCATGAGGGAAAGCAGGAAATAAGGGGAAGAAAGAGAGGAATCAGCCCGCCTTTTGACCGGCGTCAGCCAAACCGGTGCAAAAGGGCGCGCAGACCGCGCGCCTGCGGCGGGGAGAAAAGCTCCAGAGTGATACGCGACAACTCTCCGCGCCGCACGAAAAACCGTGCTCCCATGTACACCGCTTTTCTTCGGCTTATCGAGTTAGTTATCGCTAACCACGTATTTAAAATACCATGGAACGTCATTTTTGTCAATCTCAAAAGAAAATATATTTTTAAATTACCCCTTCCGCTTTCCCGTTTTTATCAGACGTCAGGGTTTTGAGACGGATATTCCTTCTGACGGGCGAAGGTTTCCTGCGCGCTCTTCAAAAATCGGCGAGCCGCCGGGGACAGCTCCTCTCTCTCCGGCACTGCCACGCCCAGTCGTCTGCGCACCCGCGGGTCCAGCTGCATGGCTACCACGCCGGGATACGGCTCCCGGAGATACAGCCCCGGCAGAATGCTGACGCCCAGCTTCACCCGGACCATGGCCAGAATTGCCAGCTCATCCATGGAGGTAAAGCAAACATTGGGCGAAAACGCCGCCTCCTGTAAAGCCCGTTGAATATCGTGGTCATAAATGCCGTCCTCCAAAATGAAAGGTTCGTCCCCAATCTCCTGAAGTGGCATGGCCTTCAGCCTTGCCAACGGGTGAGATTCGGGCACCACAGCCAATAGGTCGTCCTCCAAAAACCCCACCCAGTCGTAGGGCCGGTCCGGCTGCCAGCTGCAAAACGCCATTTCCACCACGCCGTCCCGCAGCCAGGAATCCACATCCTCCTGTCCCCCCTCCCGAAGAGCCACAGTGATTGCAGGATATTTCTCTTTAAAGTCCCGCAGAATATCAGGCAGCCAGAACCGGGAGATGCAGGGGAAGGACGCGATGGACACCGCTCCCACCGCCACTCCCCGGATATCGGCCATCTCCAGCTCCAGTTGGTGGTTCCGCTGCTCCAGGTCCCGCAGCAACGGCAAAATCCGCCGGCACTCCGCCGTAGGCTGGACTCCGGTCCGGGACCGCAGCAGCAGCGGAAAGCCCACCTCCGCCTCCAGGGATTTGATGATATAGCTCAGGCCGGACTGGGTGTAGCCCAGCCGTTCCGCCGCCCGGGTGAGATTTCCCGTGTCGATAGCCACCAGCAGCGCAGTGCGTTTATCGAGTTCCATGGCCTCCTCCTTCCATGAGAAAAGCTGATATAAACGATTAAATTCCCCCGTTTTACAAATGGCAGTCAATTGGGTATAGTAAGATCAGAAAAAGAAGTAAGCACAAATTAACCGGTGCGGAACTTTCACAAAATTCTAATATCAACCAGCTGAACGGAAAGGATGGTTTCAATGATGAAAAATCATATTTTATCTATGATCCTGTGGTGTGTCAGTGCCATTGCTCTGGGCGCAGCCACAATTCTGATTCCCTCTGTCTCCAATCTGAGCCGCAATTTTCTGGGCATAGCCACCGTAGTCGCCATATGCGGCCTCTCCGTGGAATTTGACCGCGGCCATGAGCCTGCCAATGCGGACAGCACCGAAGGCAACACCGCAAAGGCTTATTTTTCTTCTCTTCACAAAGCAGCCTGATCGGCCCTCTGCCCCGACGGCCCGATCCCTCCGGACCGCCGTTTCTCACTAAAGGGACCGCTTCGCGCGGTCCCTTTTTTTGTCCGAAGCCGTTTAAGGCCCTACCTCACACTTTCGTTTTAATGGCATAATTCGTATGGTACAGCCTAAAAAAACCGCCCTCCAAAGGTTCGGCAGGAGATGTCTGCTCAACGGTTGGGGGCGGTTTTTTCTTCCGTCTTTGGAAACGCCGCGCATATTCGCCACGGACGCCGCCAAACGCGGCGCCCGTGGTTTTTTCTGGGTCTTTGGGACGTATCCCGCTCACTCTGCCCGTTTCATCCGCCAGACAATGGCGGAGATCTGACCGCGGGTCATCGTGTTGGAGGGCTTAAAGGTGCTGGTTCCGTTGGAGAAGTACCCCTCCACGATGCCGGCGGCGCTCAGTGCCTGAACATACACGTCACTGGTATCCGTAAAGGGCTTCACGCTGGAGAGATTGGAGAGGGCCAGCCGCATGGCCCTGGCGGTAATCTGTGCCACCGCAAGACGGCTGATGGGCCGGTCCAGATCGCTGTCCTTCACGCCGGTAAGCAGCCCATCGGCCTTGGCCCGGGTCAGATAGCCGCTGAACGGATGCTTGCCGGTGGGAGTCTGAGTACTGTAATTGGCAGCCAGCATGATGAGCTTCAGCGCCTGCCCGTAGGTCACGGTCTTGTCCGGCCGGAAATAGCCGTCTGGATAGCCGTCAATGACCTTTCCGTCGCTGAGCTCCGCCACGTACTTATAGCACCAGACAGAGGAGGAAACGTCACGGTAGCTCTTCAGGCTGCCCACGATGCCAAGACACAGCCTGCCGCTGGCAATCGCTTGGTCGGAGCTGTTGTATGCCACATACGGAATCTCCACAGAGCCGGTAAAGCCGGAGGCGGGAGCAAAGCGAAGGTCGCTGATCCGTCCGCTGCCGGAACTGCCGGAATAGGTATAGCGGGTACTGGTATTGGCCTTGACAGAGCCGGTCCCCGCGTAGATTGTCCCCTTTGAGGAAGCGGGCAGCTCCAAAAGCTGGATGCTGGACAGCGAAGCTTTGGAGGCCACAGCGGTAGCCACCGCGCTGTAGATAGCGGAGGCGGGGAAGGTCACGGAGGTATTGGCGGGCGTGGCTCCGTAGACGTCCTGCACCGTCACGCTGTTGACGCTGATAAGTATATTGCCCTGCACGGAACGGCTGCTGGTGCCGTACGCGGTGAAGGGAATGGTCACGCAGTAGTTGGACCCGCTGGGAACATAGGTCAGCTCACTCAGGGCGTACTGGTTGGTGCCGGAAGGACTGAAATACAGCAGTTGATCGTCGCAGTTGGACGAGGTCAGCCGCAGGCTGGACACGCCGTAACTGCTGACACCATAATAGTTGTAATACAGCGTTCCGGTCTCCGGCACGCCATTTAGCTTTACCGACTGGAGCGTGGTGCCGGAATAGGTTTTTTTCAGGAACCGGGCGATGTCGTTGGGATTGATCTGAACATTGGTGCTGCCGGTAGTGTAATACCGGACATCGCCGCGATTGACGGTTTCCTTCACCTCAATGACCAGCGTACCGTCCACATAGTGGCTGCTGTCGTAATAGGCCCGGAATGACAGGGTCATACTGCCGCTAAAGCTGCTGGAAGCTACAAAACTCAGGTCGTCCAGAGCATAGTCACCGTAGCTGGAGCCGCTGTAATAATAGGTGTAGCTGGTGAGATTGCCCCTGGTGAAAGCCCGCTCATTTCTCCCGCCGTAATCATAGTAGAACGTTCCGTCCGACGTGTCGTAGGAGCTGCTGGACATAAAGCTTACATACCGAAGGTCATAGCCGGAATAGGAATTCTGAAACATGCGGCTGAAATCACCTCGGCTGAACTCCACTTCCTCTCCCTGGTTTACCTGATATGTGATAGAGGAGGCCGAGCCGTCGATCTGGATCTCCATAGTGCCGTTTACATAGCGGCTGTTGGAGTAATAGGCCCGGAAACTGACGCTGATCGTCTTCTTTGAGGCGCCGCCGGCGGCCACAAAACTCATATCGTCGATGGGATACGCACCGAAGCTGGAGTCGCTGTAATAATAAGCGTAATCATCCACGGTGGTCCGGGAGAATTCCTGTTGATTGGACTTCCCGTAATTGTAGTAGAACGCGCCGTCGGAGGAAGAGAAGGAACCCACCGAGGTAAACTCCACCCAGCGGACGGTGTCGGAATATTCAGTCCGAAAAACTCTGTTAAAGTCGCTCCGGTCCAGAGAAACCTTTTGTCCCGGCCGCACTGTATAGGTAATTCCCGTGCTGACGGAAGTGCCGCTGATTTGGATCTCCATGGTGCCGTTTACATAGCGATTGCTGGAGTAATAGGCCCGGAAGCTGATGCTGATCGTCTTATTTGAGGCACCGCTGGCCGCCACAAAACTCATATCGCCGATAGAATACGTACCGTAGCCGGAGTCGCTGTAATAGTAGGCATAGTCATCCAGGGTGGTACGGGAGAATTCCCGTTGACTGGAGTTACCATAATTGTAGTAGAACGCTCCATCCGAGGTGGAAAAGGAACCCACCGAGGTGAATTCCACCCAGCGAACCGTCTCTGAATATCCGGTCTGAAAAACTCTGTTGAAGTCGCTCCGGCTCAGGGATACCGTCTGTCCCGGCCGCACTGTATAGGCAATTCTGGTGCTGGTTGCGGCAGCAGTCGTGTTAATAGAGAGCGTGCCCCGGACGGTATTCCCGTATCCATCGGCGGCGGAATAGGTCACGGAGTAGGTTCCTCTTGTGCCAGAGGGAACAAAATACAGGCCCGTGACGGGATAGGTTCCGCCGCTGTAGGAATAGGTCCGCCCTGTGAGGGAGGTTTTTCCGCTGTTGGCATACAGTGTGCCATAAGACGAATTGGAGACGGAGGAAAAGCTCACGGTGGTAAAGCTCCGCCCCGACACGCTGCTGAACATGCTGTTCAGCTTCGTCCGCACCTCGGTGCCAATCGTGACGTCGCCGGTTCCGGTGACGTCCACCGACGCATTCTGGTTGAGAGCCGTCAGGGAGTAGACTGCATAATAGGTGACGTTGGCAGTCACACTGGTCTGCGCCACCTGCGCGGAGGAAAGGACCGACTGTCCGGTGTAGATGGCGGTGGTACCGGGATTGGAGGTAGTCCAGCCCTTGAAGCTAAATGAGCAGTTGCTGGCGGTCTTCGAGGGTGTACCGGGATTCGTGGGACAGGCGCCCTTATTGATGCTCTGGGTCGCAAATGTACTTCCGGAATTGATAAACGTCACGGTATACTTCGCGGCAGGCGGACTCGTTGTATTGATCGAAAGCATGCCCCGAACCGTGTTGTTGCATCCGTCGGTGACGGAATAAGTCACGGAGCAGGTCCCACTCGTACCCGTGGGAACAAAATACAAATTCGAGATAGGATTAGTACCCCCGCTGTAAGAGAAAGTACATCCGTCAAGGGAGGTCATCCCGCTGTTGGCATACAGTATCCCATAATACGAGTTGGATACAGCAGAAAAAGTCGCAGTGGTAAAGTCCTGACCCGTCACGCTTCTGAATATGCTGTTCAGTTTATTCTGCACCGTGGTGCCAACCGTGGTTCCAACCGTACCGGTGATATTCATCGATACGTTCCGGTTGGTAGCCGTCACAGAGTAAACTGCGTAGTAAATGATGTCGGCGGTCACGCTCTCGGTGGTGACCTGAGCAATCGGCTGTCCCGCATAGATGGCGCTGGTGCCGGGATTGGATTGAGTCCAGCCCACGAAGCTGTACGAGCAGCTGCTGGCGGTCTTCGAAGGCGTACCGGGATCCGTGGGACAGGCGCCTTCATTGATGCTCTGCGTCGTATACGGACTGCCGGAGTTGATGAACTTCACGGTATACTTTTTTATTTCAGGCGGATTCGGATCAGGCGGATTCGGATCAGGCGGATTCGGATCAGGCGGATTCGGATCAGGCGGATTCGGAACCTCGCTGCTGGAACTGCTGCTGGAACTGCTGCTGGAACTGCTGCTAGTACTGCCGCCAGTACTCACGGGATCCTCACCAGCCGTTACGGGAATCGCCGTTCCCACCAGCATCAGGACTGTCAGCAAAAGCGCCGGTACTCTTCTTTGCCAAAACTCTTTCATGTTCTCCCTCCATTGCACGCATTGCGTACGGTTACATAACATCTTTCTTTAACATAGCGGAAAACCAATATCCATTCATGAACAAATTATGAATAAATTCTCATTTCCAGCTCTTCCTGAAAAATATTTTTGTTTGGAAAGGAAAGCCGGGGCGTCGGGCGCTTTCCTCCCTCTTCAAACGCCGCAGGAATCAAACACTGCCCGTGTGAAAGTCCCGCCACCGGGACTGCCGCGTGGGCAGAGACGAACAGAGGTCCGGACAAAAGTCCGGGCCTCTGCCTGCTTGTTAAGTTTCACTGTGTCGGAATACGCTTACCGCCCGTCGTCTCTCCGCTTCCTGCCCGCGATTGCGAACCAGACCAGCCCGATTCCGGACACCGCGGCGGCCATCACCCACAGGGTGATATTGTCGCCTGTGCTGGGAGCCAGCGCCAGAGGCACATTCTCATCGGGAATCTCCGTGCCGGGTACATCCGTCTGGGGAACTTCGCCGTCGGGAATTTCCGTGGTGATTCCGGGGGTGGGATTCAGCGGGGTGGGGTTGTCGGCAATCACCACGGGGGTATCGTTGCCGCCGCCACCGTCTCCGCTGCCGCTGCCGCCGCTACCGCCATCGTCTATGCTGCCACCCGGTACATAGGGCGTGGAGTTCTGCGTATAAGAGTTGATAAAGTTCACTACGATCGCTTGATCGGCGGACGCGACCTCAAAGGAATCCGTTTTGGAGTCGGCGTCATACTGTCCGGCACCGGTGGCTGTCACCGCGACGCTGTAGCCAGAGACGGTATAGTTGCTCTCAGCGGCGGTATAATCGCCGGTGGGAACGTTTAGCGTCCAGGTGTAGGTGTTTGTGGCGCTGTCAAACGTGGGCGCAGGCATGGTCTCCCTCTCGGTCAGGCCCAGCGTATAGGTCCTGCTCTCACCCGCAACCGTGATCTGGAAATCCGTGGGCAGGGTGTGGTTGGTGGTCTTGGTGACCATCAGGTCGCGGTACGCACGGATATAGGTGTTGTCCAGAGCCGCCGTGTTATTATCATTCGTAGTGGTCAGGGTCAGCGTCGCGTTGAAATTCTCTTTTCCTTCCTTCATGAATTCACCATTCAGTTTGGCAGTCGGCAAATCATAGTCTTCCACGCCATAGCCGCTCTCGGCGATGGTATAACCACCGGTGGGAAGACCTTCCACCGTCCAGGTATAGGTGACGGAGCCGGTCTGAGTGTCAGACTCCGCGGCCATTGTCTTCAAAGCGAGGATTGGCCCAGTGGGAGTCTCATCGGGAATCTGCACGTCTTCGCCCCCGGTCAGGCCCAGCGTCTTGACGGTTCCGTCCTCGCCGGTCAGGGTGATCCGGAAAGTGTCCTCGGGAATCAGGGACTCGTCCGCCACAAAAGGATCGCCATCCTTAAAGGTGAAGGTCTTGGTTACTGTCAGATCGGCGGTCTTACGGGACAGAACGCCGTCCACATGCCAACCGTCGCCGTGATACTTCACAACGTACCAGTAAATCTCATAATTGTCGGTGTTCAGATCATTGAGATCGACCGGCGTGCCGTGATTGTCGAACGTACAGAGGCTCTTGCCTTTGAGAAGGGCAGAATTGTCTTGCAGTTCCTTGAATACGTCCGCGTCTTTGGGGAAGTCATTTCCATTGAACACAGGGCTCTTATTACTCAACTCAACGTCAGAAATGAGTGTGGTAATGTCAGCGCTGGTCGCACCTGGGTTTGTCTTCTCTCCCACCGTCGCCGTAAAGCCGGAACCGGCGGCGCTGGCCAGAGATTTGGTAAACTGGCTGACATCCCGACCATCTACATCGCCGGTATCGTCCAGCACGTCGCCGGCCAGATTCACATACCAGTTGATCTGACGCGGCCCCTCGGTCCACCGAGCCTCATAGGTCACGGTCTTGGTTACTGTTGTGGGCAGATTATCCTTGTCATAGGTAGTCGTACTGTTGTCTTTTTCCTGCCAACCGGCAAACGTATAGGTGTAGTTCATATCCGCCGCCTTAGTAGGAGCCACGATGGTCGGGGTAGGGTCGCCGTAGTGCAGCAAATCGACAAATTCAGTCTGTGTGCTGGTGGTCTCGCCACCCTTCAGGTCATAGATCACGGTATATTTGTTTTGGGTATAGCTCCCAGTATAGGATACGCCGGTAGTCTTGGTATCCCGCATAATGCCATAAGCGGCTTCCAGATTGGTATAAGACGGTGGGTCGCTGACTCCATCCTGATAGAATCCATGAAAAGTGTACCCGTCATTGGCCTGAACCGCAGGGGCACTCAGTGTGGCAGGATCATTCTCATTGTTCAAGTCCTCCACATTGAATTCGTAGACAAACTGCTGATAGCTCTTTTTGCCCTCCGTTGTAAAAAGATTAACAAGCCATTGCCAAACGGTGCTAAAAACATTGGTATCCTCACCATCGGTCAGCTTGCCATTCGTGCCTGCGTTGAAAGTCACAGAGTAAGTGATGGGCTTGGTGCTAACCACGACTTCGTGATCGGCTGCGATATCGGAAATCGTGTAGGAGTATACACCGGTCTCCTCATTGTAGGTGTAATCACTGGCGGCCACTGGCGCATTGCCATCGGTGACGGAGTCCAGCTCGTAGCCCTCGGTCAGCTCCCAGGTCACGGTGGTCGTCTCCCCCTTGTTCAGAGGGACGAGCGGCGTGGTCGAAGTAATGGAGCCGCCCACCTCATGGCCGTCTGCGCCTTTCACGGAAGCGGTGACGGAGTAGGTCTGCACAGCGTAGTAGACTTCCAGAATCTGTCCTGCGCCGTCCTTATAATCAAAGGAGTAATTGCCGTCTCTGTTATCGCTGGCGTATTTATAGTAGTTCTCGACGTAGTCCGCGTCCCCGACGCTGCCCTTGTCAATAAAGTCGTAGACCAGACCTGCGGCGCTCTGGCCGCCCTTGTTTTCTGTGAGCGTCATCGGCTTGGCAGTCTTGATTTCCATATTATGATCTTTGCTGAGCAGATACTTCACGGTCATCGTAATCTCACCCAGCTTTGCGTAGGTATAGGTCACGGTCACATCACCTGCGGGCATTTTGCCGGTAACGTTTTCTGCGGCGCTTTCTCCGGCATCATACCCAACAACGCTGCGGTTGAAAAACTTGTAACCGGTGGGAGCAGTCTTATACTCTGCGTTGAAATCCGCGCCATAAGTCACAGGGGTTTGGGCAGTTTCATAGGGATCCCGGGTCGCGTCGTCCGCATACTTGTACTCTACGGTCAGTTTGTAGGTGTTAATATCCCAAGAGCCGGTCAATGTCACAGACCCGTCTGGCATCGTAAAGTTGACGGCTTTGGCATCGCCATTTTCCCATCCGTTGAACGTATAGCCGGTGGCTGTAGCATCCTCTGCAATGGTAACAGGGGCACCGAACTTATAGGACACCGTTGAGGGCAGCGCAGATGCATCAGTAGGAACCGTACCGGTGTATTCATAAGTCACCGTACTGACATTTCGGTCATAGTACAGCTCCAAAACCAGAGAGCCATCCCTCGCGATGGTGCCGCGCTGTTTCGTCCCTTCCGCGTCAGTGTTCAGTGTGAAGCCCTTATAGTCCTTTGCCGTGGCAGTTGCCGTCTGGCCGGTGGTGCCGGTCAGGTTATTATCGGTATCTTCCAGTTTATACCTGTCGTCGTTCACGTTCTGCTGGTAGTGCTTCACCGTGTACTTGGTGTTGATGCTGGGGCTATAAGACCCGGTAACAACCACATCTTCATCAGGCATTTTTGCGGGCAGTCCCGTCCAGCCGCTGAACGTATAGCCAGTTTCTTCCATATTGTCGGTGATCGGGCTCAGCGGTGATTCAAAGGGCACGTTTTTGGTCGTCTTAAAATTCTTGGTTGCAAAATAATCGCCTGTGATCTGATAGGTAATGTTATGCTCATTTGCCTTCCACTGGGCGTACAGGACGTTGGTTCCGATATCGTCCACGCCGACGTTCTTTACTTCCTTGGGGTCGAACGATTTGCCTTCACCGTTACTCTGGGTATTCCAGACGGTGAACGAATAACCCGTGCGGCTAAGTCCGGTTCCATCGAGCAGTGTCACGGAATAGTTATTGAGAATCCCGGACTCCGTGGAGGAAGATTTGCCGCCGGAGTCCTTCCCTTTGTTAAAGTCATAGGTGAGGGAGGTGGTCTTGTTTACGTCCGCCCACTTGGCGGTCAGGGTCACCCCCACCCCCACCTCGGGCATGGTAAAGCACTGGCCGGCAAAGTAAGTCTTTCCATCAACATCAAGCGTCCAGCCCACGAAATTCTGATCGTTGTCCTGAGAATCCTTGGGGGCGGTCAGATTCATCGGGGACGGATTCAGCACCATGACCTGAGAATCCGCGGCATACCTGTTTGGATCGGCATTTTCAATATTCTGGTCACCGTTCATATAGGTCACGGTAAGACTCCCCGTCTTAATCCAGCGGGCGGTCAGAGTCATGTTCTCATGCACAGGAGTGGAGAAATTGAAGGGGCTGCCTTCCAGCGTCCAGCCGCCGAAGGTATAGCCGCCGCGGGCGGGGTCGGTGGGCTCGGAGGCGGTGCCATCGTAAGTGACGGTCTGCGTGGGCGGCGTGCCGGACGCGCCCTCATAATTCAGGTTGAAGGACACCGTATAAGTGTCAGTAGTCCACTTGGCGTAAAGCAGCAAATTGCCCGCAGGCATGGTTGCATTGTCAAAGCTAAATTCGCTGTTATTATAACAGCCCGGCGTCGTGTACCAGCCGGCGAAATGATAAGCATCTGACAGACTCGCCGGCTTATCCGGCGTATAAGTTTTGTCACTGATGCTCGCGCCAAAGCGAATTTTGGACGGAGCTTCGTCAATGCTGCCGTTATTATAGAACTTCAGATCATACGTGTCGCGGTCGTAATAAAAATAGTAATGGCACACATTCCCATACCAACCACCAATTTTTCCACCGCTGGGAGTAGAAATATTCCGATAACCGTCAATCTCTTTTGGAAAGACGGTCCTTATGAAGATTATGCGCTGGCGATACAGCTCAGAATCCGTATAACCACTACCGTCGGCGTTCTGAAGCATATAGTGCAACTCTGCAAGATAACCATTATAATAATCAGCTTTGTAGGTGGTCGTGCTGTTGTTATTTGTATCAGAAATCATTTCCGGAGTCAAATTAAACCGCTTTGATCCATAGCAAGTTCCTTCTCCGTCAATTTGCCAGCCCAAAAACGGAGTAGCGCCATATTCCTGGTAAATATTACTATAGGTGGGCCATTTGGCCGAGATGTCATCCCCCAGGCGGGCCGTAAAGGTGTAATAGCTATTATAACCCATTCCACTATTGCCCCAATATGTCTCACCGCCCATCTTCAGGTTAACATATTCCCCTCGGTTTAAATCGAACCTGATCGTATAGGTGTTCCGGTCATAATACACGTTGACAATGGTAGAGCCGTCGCCTTTTACCTCGACGTTTTCATCCGCCCTCGCATAGTGGAAATACTTTAATTCGGGAAATTGGGAACTATGGTACAAATCATATTTGGAATACCAGCTGCCGTTCACAGGCGTTCCGGTTTCTTCTGTACCTGTGTCAGTACCCAAAAACTCATACTTGCCCCGTTCAACCAGTTCTTTCCAATACACCACCGTGTAGTTGACGTCTGTCGCTTCCCATTTGGCGTACAGGGTACGATTGGAATCCAGATTTTCTCCAAAACTGAATTTCTGAGTGCACTCCTCGTCCGTATACCATCCGGCAAAATCGTAGCCTGCCTTTGTCGTGGCATCATCGCCGGGGTCCACGGTGTTTTCGTCTTTAATCACATAGGCTGGAGCCAGCGCAGAGCCGCCCATGGTGTTAAAGGTAATCCAGTGGGCTTCCTTGATAACGGGATACAGATACACGTTATTTTCGCCTATCTGCAGACTGGTAAGCGTAGTACTGCTGCCGTCAGTTGTCCAACCGACGCAGGCGTGTTCAGTGTCCACCGGAACCTGCTTGGTCAGATCGACATCTTTGCCGACGGCCAGCTTTTCCGTAAACAAAACGCGGGCATTTTGATTCACGCTGTCCATATAGAACACATAGTAGGCCGCTTCAAAATGTGCATACAGGTTGACCGTCTTTTTCGGGTTTTTGGCATCGACAGAAATGAGGCCGAAGCTCTCAAACAAGTTGCCGCCAACCTTTGCGGTATACCACCCAGAAAAAATCTTCCCCGCATCAGAAGAATCGGGGGTTTGGGGCTGATTCAGTATCTCTTGATTCCCAACAATCTGCTGGCCGTAAACCTCATTCTCCACATGATAAATATACGTTACGGTGGGCTTGGCATCTTTGCTGCCGATTACCCAGATGGAGAAGCTGTCCGCGGAGACGGCGACGGACTGGGTCTGGGTGTCGGGGTCGATCTCCACGGGCTCGCCAACGGGCGTCGCCTCGGACTGCGCGTCTTCCATGTGGAAGACCTGAAGTTGCTGGCCGCCTGTCACCAGCTCGCTGTCGGAAGCCACTTCAAAGCGCACGTCCACCGGATATTCGGAGTCGGGCTGTACCTCGTTGTCATCCGCATCGGTAAAGGTGATGTCAAACGCCACCGCGCCGGTAGTCTGTTCATCCTCGCCAGAGGCGGTCTGAATGCTATCCAGCAGGGTGGACATCGTGGTATCGCTCTCCGCGCCGAATAAGCCTTTAACTGCGGAGACGACGCTCTCCAGAAGACCGTTCTTCACGGGCTCAATGCTCAGCGTGGTGCCGGCCGCAAACGCGCCCACGGGGGCGGTGACGTATACGGTGGTGTCGCTGTAGGTAGCTTCGCCGGTGATTTCGGGATGCGCGGCCTCAAACGCGGCCTGGCGCGCCGCCTCGGCGGCTGCGGCTTGGGCGGCGGCTTCAGCTGCGGCAGCAGCAGCGGCTTGGGCAGCGGCAGCCTGACGCGCGGCTTCCTCCGCGGCCAGTTCCTCGGGCGTTTTCTCGACGACAGGAGCAGCGGGGGCAGCAGGATCGGCGGGTGCGGTGGGGTCAACGGGGGCGGCGGGGTCTGTAGTCTGCTCGCCGTCGCCCGGTGCGTCGGCCTGCTCGCCGTCGCCCGGTACGTCGGCCTGTTCGCCGTCACTCGGCGCGTCGGCCTGCTCGCCGTCGCTTGGCGCGTCGGCCTGCTCGCCGTCGCTCGGCGCGTCGGCCTGTTCGCCGTCGCTCGGTACGTCGGCCTGTTCGCCGTCGCTCGGTACGTCGGCCTGTTCGCCGTCGCTCGGTACGTCGGCCTGTTCGCCGTCACTCGGCGCGTCGGCCTGCTCGCCGTCGCTCGGTACGTCGGCCTGCTCGCCGTCGCTCGGTACGTCGGCCTGTTCGCCGTCGCTCGGCGCGTCGGCCTGTTCGCCGTCACTCGGCGCGTCGGCCTGTTCGCCGTCACTCGGCGCGTCGGAGACGGTCTCCTCGACCTGCGTGCCGCTGTCCGAACCCTCTCCACCCTCGGCCAGTGCGTTGACCGGAAGCAGACTGAGCGCCATAATCAGCGTCATCAGCAGGGCTAATCCTCGTTTCTTTAAATGATTCGCCATGATTTTTCTCCTTTCATATTTCGCATTGGATCAAAAAATCGTGGCAGCCGGGCTGGCATAGCTTTCGCCTTAGCCCCCTGGCTTTGCGTCCCGTCTTTTCAGGCGGTTTGCCCCTTCAAGATTATCTTGTAATCTCCCGTACATCCATCCGCCGGGAATTCATGCGCCCTCTTTGGCCTGTTCCTGATTCAGCGTGCTGTTGATCAGCAGCAGTAACTCCAGTACACTGCGGAAGCTCTCCTCCTGACGGCCCTCCAACCATTGAACGGAGCCCTGCCAGCTTGCGTTCTGCCGGAACAAAACCCGCAGATTGAAGGTGGCCAGACGGCCCTGCGCCATGCCCTGTGTTGTGTTCCCGGAGGGCAGTGCGGCCGGGGCAAAGCTCCGTGTCCTTGCGAAGGGCTCCGGAAACCGCATATCATCCAGCAACTTCTCCATTTCCAGCAGAAACTGCATCACACCGTGGAACATGATTGGTTCAGGGAGTCCCGGATTAATCAGCCGGCCCGTGCATACGCCGTCTGTGCAGCCGTCGATGCAGACCACGGTGCCGTGATACCTGTTTTCCCATCGCTTTTTGCTCATGACCCTTACCCATCCTTTCCTTAGACTTCTCTGATAATGGATTCATTGTAGCATTTGCCGGTTACAGCAACAGTTACATTTACCATTTTAAACTTCATTTGTCATCAAAATATTTCCTAAAAATTTCGCTCTGTTTTTGTTAAAATTGTTTATATTTTACAGGATGCGGTATGGTGCCCATGCGTACTGTAGACTACAGCAAGGGCCTTTAGGGAACCTGTGGGCCGGGGATGACGGCATTAAAAAACCTGCCGGAAAAGTCTCGGCTTTTCCGGCAGGCAGATTTTGAGATTTGACGGGCGGCTCACGCACGCTCCTGACCTCCAATGATGGAAAAAGGCTCTGTCCCCCGTTCCCGCAGCTTCTGGTTGAGCCAGGCTCGGATTTGTGCCATGCCCTCCTCTGTCCAGGGGAAGGACTCCGTTTCAATGTGCTGCGCCTTTTCAAAGCAGATGTTCTCGTATACGCTGGCCTGAATCGTCCCCTCGCCCGCCTTGCCGTCCCGCACCAGACGGTAGCGGAATGTACCGACGCTCCCGGGAAAAACCGGTGCCCGCTTGGGAATGGTCAGCGTGATAAACGCAAAGGGGTCCTTTTTTTCGTCCATATGTATGTGCTCCTCCCAATTTGTCGCATGGCGATCATGCCCCGTCCGCCATGCGGCATATATGTTAGTTTTTTATGATAGCGGCGCTGCGGTTATTATACCAGCATTCCGCCGTATTTTCCAGCAAATTAGCCCGTCAGGTACTCCACCTCAGGAAACGCGGTTTTTGTACGGATTATGCTTTTATTTTAGGCAAAAAGAGGGGTGATGCCTAAAAATCAGGCATTATTTTTCTTTTGTCTATTGTTAAATCATTCCATCTGTCATAAGTTAATTATGAAAGTGGCGCAAGCAGTTCAGAAGGAGATGATGAAACTGAAGCGGCTTAAATTCGCACGGTTCGGATATATTCTGATTTCGGTTCTGTTCTATATCTCGGGACTTTACTGCATCTTGTCTCACAGACTTGGCTTGAAAGAATCCGCCATTATAAGTGGAATTATTCTGATTGCCTATGGAATTATCAAAGTCATAGGATATGTGTCGAAGGATATTTACAGTCTCGCATTCCAATATGACTTCGCCTGCGGCACGCTGCTAATTGTTCTCGGGCTGATTGTACTTTTTGTTTACGCCAGGTTCTTTGAATATCTGTCACCCGGCCTTGGCGTGCTGATTCTCCTGGACAGTCTGCTCTCCATTCAGACATCCATTGACGCAAGAAAATTTGGAATTCGTCAATGGCAGGTAATTCTGGCTGCTTCTCTCGTCGCGGGGACTTTCGGCGTCATACAGATTGTGGCCGGTTCCTATTTGACAGCCGGTCTTGCATTGCTGGCGGAAGGCTTTTTAAGGCAGTGCGTCGTTTTATACACAGTTCCCCCGGCACATCATGTATAGTTTAACAAAGCGCCGTGCAAACAAGCAAGATAAATAAAATTGATTAATATGCAAAAGTAATGGGAGGTATTCATTATGGACGTCGCAGCTACAATTAAAAAGTTCGGATTGGAGCAGGCATTTAATTATCTCTACAAGGATCCGGAGAAAAACCTGCGGAAACTGATGGATTGGGCGGATAAGTTCGCCGGGGGTGAATTCGCTCCTCAGCGGAAGGCTATCCGGGAAGCAATCACGAATCCGGATCATCCATATTACTCCTATATTCGCAGACTCGTCACGGAGGTCGACCCCAATGTGATGAAAACGCTGGCCGTCAATCTTTTTATCAACGCCAGTCTGGCCGGGTGGTCCAGGCAGGAGGAATGCCGTAAGAAATACGACTGCAATATTCCTTGGACAATCCTTCTCGACCCGACTTCGGCCTGCAACCTGCATTGCACCGGCTGCTGGGCCGCCGAATACGGCAATAAGCTGAATCTGACCTATGACGAGATTGACGATATCATCCGGCAGGGCAAAGAGCTTGGCGTTTACATGTACATCTATACCGGCGGTGAGCCGTTGGTACGTAAAAAAGATCTGATTCGCCTCTGCGAAAAGCACAGTGACTGTGTATTCCTGTGCTTTACCAACGCAACGCTGATCGACGAGGACTTCGCCAATGAAATGCTCCGGGTCGGCAATTTTGTTCCCGCGATCTCTCTGGAGGGCTTTGAGGAAGCCACTGACGGGCGGCGCGGCAGCGGCGTTTATCAGAAAGTCACAAAAGCGATGGAGCTTCTCAGGAGCAAGAAGCTTGTTTACGGCATTTCCTCCTGCTATACCAGCGCAAACTATGAGTCCATCACCTCCGAGGAATACTATGACAGTCTGATCCGCATGGGTGCCTATTTTATTTGGTATTTCCACTATATGCCGGTGGGCAACGATGCCGCGCCGGAACTGCTGCCCACGCCGGAGCAGCGAAAAGGGACCTATGAGCGCATTCGTCATTTCAGAGCGACCAAGCCCCTGTTCGCAATGGACTTCCAGAACGACGCCGAATACGTGGGCGGCTGTATTGCCGGCGGACACCGGTATCTCCATATCAACGCCAACGGAGACGTGGACCCCTGCGTCTTCATCCACTACTCTGATTCCAACATCCGGGAAAAGAGTCTGCTGGAAGCGCTCCAGTCGCCTATGATGATGGCTTATCACAGAGGCCAGCCCTTTAACGAAAACATGCTTCGTCCCTGTCCCATGCTGGAGAATCCGCAGCGGCTCAGGGCAATGGTGGCAAGCGCGGGGGCCCATTCCACTGATCTCCAGTCCCCGGAATCAGCGGAACATCTTTGCTCGAAGTGTGACCTGTATGCCGCGAATTGGGCGCCCGTTGCCGAGGAGCTCTGGAAGGAAAACCGCGCGGCCAAAGCGAAAGAGGCATGAGGCATCGCGGTCATCGGCTGACAAAAACAGAAGGAATGCGGCGCAGGTAAACCTGTGCCGCATTCCTTGTAAACTTGTTCAAGATGACGTCCACTAACTGCGATTTGGGAATCGAAGTTTCAAAAGTGCAAAGCACTGCTCTTTTGAGCGGAAAAGCGGGCCTGTTTGGTCGTTTCAGAAACATTGTCGGCTGGATTTACGTGGAGTGTCTGCAAATCTCATGTAAAAGCATCTGGTTTTATCTCCGCTTTTTCAGCAGGTATTGAGAGCGTTCCCGCTTAATCGTCGGCGGCCAGAGGACTCGGGTCCATCTCATCTGCGGATTCCTGGCATTCTCGTTCAGCTTTACTGCCGGAGCCTGCAAAAAAATCACAGATCTTTCTTGCAAAATCAAGAAGGTCATACGTCATTCCCCGGTCCAGCCAGTCCAGAATAATTCCTGTCAGCGCGCACTTGTAAAACCAGAGCAAAACATCCTTGTCCTCGGCGGAAAAAACAGTTTCCTTTGCCGCATACTCTACGCAGATATTCACAATATGAATATTGATTTCATCCAGATAGTGCATGAACGCTTCGCGGTGAACAGAGCGATAGATATGGAGGATTGCGTTCTTGCGTGTGATGCACCCATGGATCAGGGGCATGATACAGCTGGCAGGCGAACCCGGCTTATAGTGCATCTGAATCATTTCGTCCGCCCACGCTTTGATCGTATACTCTGCCAGAGAGGGAATATCCTGAAAGTGGTAATAAAAGGTGTTCCGATTTACCTGGCAGCGATCCACAATGTCCTTTACAGTAATTTTGCTGTATGGCTTTTCCTCTAAAAGCTGCCAAAAAGCATTACTGATGTCAATTTCTGTTCGGTTCATAATGCGCCTCTTGCAACTTTAATATAAGGACAGTATAGCAGAATTCAACGAAGCTGACAATAGCACCCATGCCACGGATAATTCCGTCGGAGCGACGCCCCATTGAGCATCTAGTTTCCCTGTCTATGCGGGAGAACAATATGCGGCCGTAAAACAACATATAATGATTGATATATCTATATTGTTTCCCCTGCTCTAAAAGTCCAAAAATTTTATTAAACCGTTCTCTTAGACGTTGTGGTTTTAAATATTCAACCGCGTAGTTCTCAAAACAACGCTGCCATGGATGAATATCCATGGCAGCGTTGAAATTAAAATGCGCAGAGGATTAATCCTTATTATTCTCCTTGTGCGGGTCAGCTTTGTGTACATCTGATATATGTCCAAATCCGGTTGTCGCCCCAAATACCGCAGGCGTCCGTACCTGGATCGGTTCCGTCCCGGGAAGACGAATCCACATAAGGGAGATTTAAGAGGGCCGCAATCAGGACAGGCGCTCCTTAAACTCCCAATAGCCGAACCGGCGGATGGTCTCGATTTTCCCGTCTTCCCTCCGCAGGGCAATGGAGGGCAGACACATTCCGTTAAAGGTGTTGTTTTTCACCATGGTATAAATCGCCATGTCCTGGAAAATCAGCTTGTCACCCACTTGGAGCGGACAGTCGAATGAATAGTCGCCAATGATGTCCCCGGCCAGGCAGGTGGCTCCCGCCAAACGATACGTGTACCGCTTTTCCCCGGGCTTCCCGCCGTGCCGCAGCGGCGGGCGGTAGGGCGCTTCGATCACGTCGGGCATATGGCAGGCGGCGGAGGCATCCAGCAGCGCGATGTCGATGCCGTTGCGGACAAGGTCCAGCACCGACGCCACCAGAAAGCCCGCATTGAGCGCCACCGCCTCCCCCGGCTCCAGATACACCTCAACCCCATAGGTCTCCCGGAAACGGCGGACGCAGTCGATCAGCGCCCCACGGTCGTAATCTCCCCGGGTGATGTGGTGGCCGCCGCCCAAATTTACCCACTTCATTCGGGGCAAAAATTCGCCGAATTTCTCCTCCACCGCTGCCAGTGTAGTGATAAGCGCATCGCTGTTCTGCTCGCACAGGGTATGGAAGTGCAGGCCCTCCAGGCCCTCCAGCAGCTCCGGGCGAAACTGCTCTCTTGTGACACCCAGGCGGGAACCGGGCGCGCAGGGATCGTAAATGCCGCTCTCCTGGGTGGAACACTCCGGATTTATGCGGATACCGCAGCTTCTGCCCGCCGCGAGGGCGCGGGAGCGGTATTTCTGCCACTGGGCAAAGGAATTGAAGGTGATGTGATCGCACAGTGCAAGTATTTCGTCAAATTCCCGCTCCACATACGCGGCGGAAAAGACATGGTTCTCCTCCCCCATCTCCTCGGCACCCAGCCGCGCCTCAAACAGCCCGCTGGCGGTAGTGCCAGCCAGATACCGGCGGAGGAGCGGATACACGGCATACATGGAAAATGCCTTTTGCGCCAGAAGAATTTTGCAGCCTGCCTGCTCTGCCACCTCTTTGAGGATGGTAAGATTGCGGATCAGGCCGGCTTCGTCCACCACGTAGCACGGGGTCTCTACGGAGTATAGGCTCTGCTCCATCAGTCCACCAGCGTGGGGTGGAAATCCTCCGTCCAGGGAAGGCCCCACTGGTTCAGCGCCGCCATAAAGGGGTCCGGATCAAATTCCTCAATATTCCATACGCCCGGCTGGTTCCAGGTGCCGTTCATCACCAGCATCGCGCCGATCATGGCCGGAACGCCGGTGGTGTAGGAGATTGCCTGGCTGCCCACCTCGCGGTAGCACTCCTGATGGTCGCAGATGTTGTACAGGTAGTAGGTCTTCTCCTTTCCGTCCCTTATCCCCTGGAAGATGCATCCAATATTGGTCTTGCCCACGGTCCGGGGACCCAGACTGGCCGGATCGGGCAGCACCGCCTTGAGGAACTGGAGCGGCACGATTTGCTTTCCCTCGTACTCAATGGGATGGATGGAAGTCATGCCCACGTCCTCCAGGCACTTGAGATGGGTGAGGTAGCTCTGGCCGAACGTCATGAAAAACCGGATGCGCCGGATGCCCCGGAGATTCATCCCCAGACTCTCCAGCTCCTCGTGGTGGAGCAGGTACATGTCCTTTTTACCAACGCCGGCAAAATCATACTCCCGCTTGATCTCCATGGGCTTGGTCTCCACCCAGCGGCCGTTTTCCCAAAAGCTGCCGTTGGCCGAGACCTCACGGATGTTGATCTCGGGATTAAAGTTGGTGGCAAAGGGATAGCCATGGTCGCCGCCGTTGCAGTCCAGGATGTCCAGGTAGTGGATTTCGTCAAAGTGGTGCTTCTGGGCGTAGGCGGAGAACACGCCGGTGACGCCGGGGTCAAATCCGCTGCCAAGCAGCGCGCAGATACCCGCCTCTTTGAATCTCTCCCGATAGGCCCACTGCCACTTGTACTCAAATTTGGCGGTGTCCACGGGCTCATAATTGGCGGTGTCCACATAGTGGGTCCGGGTGGCCAGACAGGCGTCCATGATGGTCAGATCCTGATAGGGCAGCGCCAGATTCAACACCACGTCGGGCCGGAACTTTTGAATCAGAGCGACAAGGTCCTCCACGCAGTCCGCATCCACCTCGGCGGTGTGAATTTTTGTTTTGGTGGTACCCTCCAGCTTGGCCTTCAGCGCGTCGCACTTGGCTTTGGTGCGGCTGGCAATCAGAATTTCCTCAAACGCATCGCTGTTCTGACAGCATTTTTGGATCGCGACGCCGGCGACGCCGCCGCAGCCGATAATCATACATTTTCCCATAACCGTTTACTCCTTTATCTTGCAATTTGCAATAAGATTTCCCGGGTGATTTTGCAGGCGGCGGCCGTGGAGCTGCCGCTGTGGTCATAGTGGGGGGAGAGCTCATTGATGTCGCAGCCCACGATGTTCAATCCATGCAGCCGCAGCACCGCCTCCATCAGCTCCTTAAAGGTGACTCCGCCGGCCTCCGGCGTGCCGGTGCCGCAAAAGGCGGAGGAATCCAGCACGTCCAGATCCAGCGAGAAATACACCGGCATGCCCTGAAGCTGCGCCGCGGTCTCTGTAAAGTCCGCCAGATTGAATTTGTGAAGGCACGTGTGCTCCCTCGCGAATTCAAATTCCGTACGCTCTCCGCTGCGGATGCCGAACTGGTGGAGTCTCCCGTCCCCCAGCAGATTCCACACCTGCCGCATAACGGTGGAATGGGAGAGAGGCTCCCCCAGGTATTCCTTGCGCAGGTCGGTGTGGGCGTCGAATTGAATGACGTGTACATCTGGAAAGCGCTCTGCCACGGCGCGCACGGCGCCCAGGGTGATGAGGTGCTCGCCGCCCAGCATCACAAAGCGCTTACCGTCGGCCAGAAGGTCCGCGGCGCTGTCCCGGATCAGCTCCAGCACCCTTTGGGTGTTGCCGAAGGGCAGCTCCAGATCCCCGCCGTCGAAAATTCGGCAGTCTGTGAGGTCCCTGTCACAGTATGGGGAATAGGTTTCAATGCCGAAGGATTCGCCCCGGATGGCGGAGGGGCCGAACCGGGTGCCGGGGCGGAAGGACGTGGTTCCGTCGAAGGGGACGCCGAACAGCACCACATCGGCCGCGCCGTACTCGGCGTCGCAGGCCAGAAATGTCTGTACGTTCTTATCCCTCATGAAGCATCTCCTCTACATAAGTCGGCAGGGCAAACGCGCCCCGATGCAGGTTAGTGTTGTAATAGCGGGTCGGGATGCCCAGTGCGTCCCACTCCGCGGCACGGAGATTTTCCGTCGGAAGCAGCGCCTTGGAAGCGAACCCGAACAGCCAGTGTCCCGACGGGTAGGTGGGAATATGGGCCTGATAGACCCGGCTGACCGGGAATACCTGGGCAATGCGCCGATGGGCGGACCGCATGGCTTTCGCATCCTCGGAATAGAAGGGGCTCTCGTGCTGATTCACCAGGATGCCGTTTTCCGTGAGGGCGCGGTGGCAGCTGCCATAAAACTCCCGGGTAAACAGCACCTCGCCGGGGCCGAACGGATCGGTGGAGTCCACAATCACCAGGTCGTAGGCGTCCTGCGCATGGCGGACAAATTTCAGCCCGTCCTGAAAGTGAAGGTGTACGCGGGGGTCATCGAAGCCGCAGGCCGTTCCTGGCAGGTACTCCCGGCAGACCGCCACCACCCGCTCGTCAATCTCCACCACATCAATGCGCTCGATGCTCCGGTACTTGGCCAGCTCCCGCGCCACGCCGCCGTCACCCGCGCCGATGACCAGCACAGTTCGGATATTGGGATTTACCGCCATGGCGGGGTGGGTGATCATCTCATGGTAGATGAATTCGTCCCGCTCAGTCAGCATCATGATGCCGTCCAGCGTCAGAAACCGGCCGAATTCCGCGGAGTCAAACACCGAGATAAGCTGGTAGCTGCTGGTCTCCCGGTAAAGCTGCCCGGTTACCCTGATCGAAAAGCGCACATTTGGCGTATAGTATTCGCTGTACCACAGGTCGTCCATCTCATTCTCCTTTCAATACGTTCAGCCGGCGAATCTCCATATTTTCCGGGCCAGTCAAAACGCATCCCTTTTCTTTGGCATATTGGATATACGACACGATTTCCGTTGTGATCAGCTCGCCCGGGGCCAGAACGGGAATTCCGGGGGGATAGCACATCACGAATTCCGAGCAGATCCTGCCCTCGCATTCTGCCAGCGGGAGGCTCTCCTTCTCCGCGTAAAACGCCGCCTGGGGAGACCGCATCACGGTGGGGCTGATGTATTCGCTTGCCAGCATATCCCGGTTGTCCCGTTTGTAGAGCCGGCGGATCTCCCCCAGGGCGCTGATCAAGCGCTCGATGTTTTTGTTCTTGTCCCCCACCGAAATATAGGCCAGAATGTTGCCCAGATCCCCGAATTCGATCTGGATGCCATATTCGTCCCGGAGCAGATCATAGACCTCGATCCCCGCCAGACCCAGCCTCAGCGTGTTGACTGAGAGCTTGGTGGTGTCAAAATCAAAGACGCTGTCCCCGTTGATAAGCTCCTTGGAGTAGGCATAGTAATCGCCGATGGCGTTGATCTCGTCCCGGGCATACCGGGCGAAGCGCTGAACCTTGTCAAAAATCTCTTCACCCCGCAAAGCCAGGTTTCGCCGGGAGATATCCAGACTGGAGAGCAGGAGATACGACCCGCTGGTGGTCTGGGTCAGATTGATGATCTGGAGGACGTAGTGGGCGTTGACTCGCTCTCCGCACAGCAGCAGGGAGCTCTGGGTCAGCGAGCCTCCGGACTTGTGCATACTCACCGCGGCCATGTCCGCACCCGCCGCCATGGCGGAGACGGGCATGTCCCTGCCGAAGTAAAAATGCGTGCCGTGGGCCTCGTCCACCAGAACCCGCAAGCCGCCCTGATGGGCGAGCTGCGTGATCCGTCTCAGATCAGAACAGATGCCGTAATAGGTCGGGTTGTTGACCAGGATGGCCTTTGCGCCGGGGTGTTGGGCGATGGTCTGCCGGACATCCTCCACGGACATCCCCAGCGCAATCCCCAGCTGGCTGTCGGTCTGCGGATTGAGATAGACCGGCACGGCACCGCAGAGCACCAGCGCATTGATGACGCTCTGATGGACGTTGCGTGGCAGAATAATCTCGTCCCCGCTCTTCACGCTGGCAAGGATCATGGCCTGCACGGCGGAGGTGGTTCCGCCCACCATAAAAAAGGCATGGGCCGCGCCGAAGGCTTCGGCGGTCAATTCCTCCGCCTCCCGGATCACGCCCACAGGATGGCAGAGATTGTCCAGAGGCTTCATGGAATTCACATCCACCGACAGGCAGCTCTCCCCCAGAAACTCCGTCAGCTGCGGATTCCCCTTTCCGCGCTTGTGGCCCGGTACATCGAAGGGCACCAGCCGTTCACGCCGCATCCACTCCAGGGCGTCCAGAAGAGGGGCGCGGGTCTGATCGCTCAATGTTCCACCTCCTGATAAACGTTGGATCCGCTGAAAATCTCAATCATCTCGCGGCGGAGCGCATTGGTGATGTCCAGCCGGATCTTGGGCGGGATTTCATATACGTCGGAATTGAACAGATAATTTTGCAGCACCAGATCCTTGATGAGCATTTTTGTATGGAACAGGTTGGCCTGATAGACATTCACATCCACGGCATCGTACTTTTGCAGAATGTCCCGGCAGATATAATCCTGAATGGAGGTGATGTTGTGGTCGATAAACAGCTTTTTCCCCTCCATGTTCCGGGTAAAGCCCCGCACCCGATAATCCATGGTGATGATATCGGAGTCGAAGCTTCCGATAAGGAAATCCAGAGTGGAGAGGGGTGTAATCTCCCCGCATGTGGCCACGTCGATGTCCACCCGGAAGGTGGCGATGGAGGTTTCCGGATGGTACTCCGGATAGGTATGCACGGTCACGTGGCTCTTATCCAGATGCGCCACGACGGTTTCGCCGCTGCGAGTCTTCACCATGCTCTCCTCCGCAATCAGGAAAGTGACACTGGCACCCTGTGGCTCGTAATCCTGCTTTGAGATGTTCAGCACAGTCGCCCCGATCATCTCGATGAGTTTCGTGAGGATCGCGGTCAGCCGTTCCGAATTATACTGCTCATTGATATACTTGATGTAGCCCTGCTGCTCCCGCGCCGTCTTCGCGTAGCAAATGTCGTAGATGTTGAAGCTCAGCGACTTTGTAAGATTGTTAAACCCGTACAATTTCATTTTTTCCATGATTCTGCCCCAATCATAACAAAAAGATGTGCCACAGAGTTCTGTGGCACATCTTATCAAACGTTCAAATCACATAGTGCAGACAGAAAAAGTCAAATTTCCCGCTGCTTTAGCGGAGCACATCAGCCCGCTTTCCAAATGTTTCAGAGTCTATATAGTAAGAACTACTTTTACTACTCTTATTGACCGTTTCACAAGCGTGTACCCCAGTACACTTGGTTATGAAGTAACCAACTGGCAATTGAGTTGCCAACTTATAAAATCTGCGCGTTTAGCGCAATCAATAAGGCGAGGCCGAACCTCACCACCGGCAGTTGACCCGGCTGTCCGTATGGCCTTGAGTTTCAATAATGAAACTGGTCAAAAGTGTTCTCGCTATATGCGACCGAAAACGCAATTATTGTAAGGGATAATCGGTGGTTTTGTCAAGTGTTTCGGTAAAAGCTTCCTATGGGAATTTTTACAAGCAGGCCGTACTCTGACCGGGATTGGCAATACCTTTCGTATGTCGGTCTATGCCTTTTTCATCCCGCAAGCGCTGCCACACCTGGCCCACGGCAGCTCCGGCATTATTGACATCCATTGTGTCTCTTTGTCTTTTTACCCTTTGCTTTTACCAATTATACACTTTTTACACACGAGGCAAGCATGTCCTAATTCCCGGCAGATGCCGTAGGGACGTCTATCCCTGTTTGTCCGGGTTTGCCGTTCCGATTATCTTACCAGTAACAGAGTCCAGCCGCGTGAGTTCAACGACCGTATTCGTATTATATTCGTATTTCGTGAAATCAATCTCATGAGTTTTTTCATTGTAACTCGTTTCATATACATAGCGCACGCCGTTCTCCAACGCCTCACGGCTGCCGAGCCACATGGGGTAGTCGGCAAATCGCTTATCGTCAATGCTGTTCGATACCTCAGCAGAAACGCCGACGTCGGTAAGCAGGGTGTGTTCAAAGTCGCCGTAATCCCCGATCACGGCATCTCTGCCGATTTTCTTCAGATAGCTTTCCGCATACGAGCGTTCCTGAGACTCCAATTCCTGCCCGTCGCCGTCCGTTGGATTTTGCGCCCTGTCCTGATATTCGGAGGGAAACATTCTCCCGATTGATTTCCCATATTCCGAGCCGTCGTCCGGATATTCAATTTTCGTACAGACAAGGCCTCCGTCCGAGTCCGCAAACGTGAATACGGCGGGAATAATGCCACTGCCCGAAACCTTCACGAAATTCCCGTCCTCAAAACCGTATTCGCCGTACATGGTGAGGGCATAGACGGTCATAACGCCTGATTTCTCTTCCTGCCCCAAAAGGATGTGTCCTTCTCCGGCACACTCGCCGCTGAGATAACGCGTCTGATTATCCTTCAGGAAGGCCAATCTGACGGCTTCGTCCAGAGCACTGTCTTTCCATCGCCAGGTCATCCCGCCGTCTTCCGTTACGAGATAGGCCATGGAGGTATTGCCGGCGTTGTCATAAAGCCTGATCGGATAGAGGCCGGAGTCTCCTGTGAACGTGGGAATGAGGGGTGTCATCTTGTATCGGGTCAGATAAGTGGGAATATCCACTTTCATACGGTTCCACGTCTTTCCGCCGTCAAGCGTGCGGCTGATCTCGGGCCCCTGATCAGCAAAGTAGCGGTAGCTCATAAAGCCGACTTTTGAGGAGGAAAAACCGGCGCCGGTCCCCGTCCCGGAGTACATCGCGTAGCGGTCGCCAACCCACCAGGACCTTCCGCGGTCCGACGAGGTGCAGACATTTTCGTTGCCGGTTCCGCCCGAGGGCCCGGTGCAGACCACCGCCCATGTAAAATCATCAATCGATCCGCAGTAGAAATCAATGTCTTCCATCCAGCCCGGATCAAAATCATTCGCTGGAAAATCGTCAAATAACGACATGGGCAGGCTCATGATGTAGGTCCCGTTCTCTTCCGTGTAAACATCGAAGGTGTCGGCGGCCGCGTCTTTCACATACCCCACAAACGGGCCGGCTCCGTCAGCCGCATTATTGCCGGCGGCTTCATCCCAGTTGCTTCGTTCCGCCTCCAGCCGGAAGATATATTCGCAAACCCCCGCGTCATGATCGGACAGGTCCCAATGCCCGATCCAGATTTCGCCGTCCATACGGAAAATGCGATATCCGGTGTCCCTTTCGTCCGCGTCAAGTACGCGCCAACCGGCTTTATCGCTGTAGCCTGAAACATCAAATGCACCGGATGCAAGATCGCTGCTATCAAATGTGGATATGGAATCTTCCACATCCAAGGACGCATACTGCACGCTGTATTTATTGGCACCGTCGCCAAACGAATCAGATTTGATCTCAAAGGTTCTGTCCGCATTGCTCTTCAGAAAGCCGTCTGCCGTAACACTGAAGCTGGGGCAGAGATAAACCACTTCAGCGGGCTTAAATGTGCCCGTGGGGGCGCCTTCATCCGCGACGGAATAGGCACTCTCCACATGTGAATGGATCTGCGTAATCAGATTATCCAGTTTTGGGACGGAGCCGCTTTCATCCCACAAAACCGCGCCAACGACGCTCTCCGCCCATTCGCGGGTGAATTGCAGATCAACGGGATTCTCCGTACCGTCGTCCAAGCGGAACGTAATTTCATCCGCGTTTCCGATCAGAGAAAACATTATGCAGGCATTCTCTCGGAGAACGTCCATAGAATCCGACTCCGATGTCGTATAGGCCGCCTTGACTTCGGACGTCACGCTGAAATATACCTCGACGCCGTAAGGCTCAGCGCTTGTTTGCAGTTCGATATGGTCATAACTGACATCGGACGGGAACTCCAAGAGTCCGACTATATTTCCAACAGATGAATCGTCGCCGACATAAGCGGTGCGGTATTCAAAGAGCTGCTCCGCATAGGGATGCTCATACAGTGTATCCGTCTTCTCTTTTGGATTTGACAGCAGGCATATCGCGGCGACTATGCAGACTATGACCGCCGCTATAATCATTCGGAAAGCCGGTTTCTTGTAATTCAGCACATTTTTCACTCTTTCCCTGATGCCCACTTCCCCAAATGCCAGCGGGCACATCGCAATATTCCGGTGCTTGACGGCGCAGTTGAGAAGCGCCAGAGAGTAGTCCTTCTTCTCATTGCCGCCAATATCTCTGATGACGGCTTCGTCGCAGGCAACCTCGATATCCCGGCACAATAAGACGTAAGCCGCCCACAGCAGCGGGTTAAACCAGTAAATCGTCAGGAGCAGAAAGCCGAGGGGCTTGATCCAGTGATCTTTTCTGCGGATGTGTGCCTGTTCATGGGCGACGACATAGTCTCTGTCCTCTTCGCCGACGGCAAAGGGCAGGTAGATTCTCGGCTTTACGATACCCAGAACAAAGGGGGACGATATTGCGTCGCTTTCATAGATATTATCCCTGACAAGGACGGCGAAATCGACCTTTCGACGCACTCTGACATAGGTAATGGCGCTATAGAGCACCATCCCAAGCATTCCGGTGAGCCACACGATGGCTGCGATTGAAATGGCCGTCTGCATGGGATTGGCACTGCCAGTCACCGCCGGACTCAGGGACTTTGCAATGACCGGATTCATTACGTTGTTCAAAGCAGGAACACCGCTGCTGATCGCCGGTTCCGCCGAATAAAGGACATCCGGCGTGACAGTAGCAGAACTCGGGATTAAGCTCATGACGCTTTCAAATGAAACCGGAAGGATAAGCCGCAGTCCCACCATGGCCCAGAGAGCACAGGAAATCCCCCTGGGCGCTTTCTTGAGCAGCAGGCGCATGATGATGACAGCAATCACCACATAACTTGCTGTAATGCTCATGTTGAGGAGATCTACAAACAGTTCTTTCAATCCCATATTATTGAACCTCATAGTCATCGATCATCTTCCGAATCTCGGAAACCTCCTGTGCGGATAGGGATTTACCGTCCGCAAACGCGGCCAGAAACGCCGGCAGGGAACCGTCGAAAGTTTTCTCAAGAAACTCCCGGCTTTCCCGACGCTGAATCTGTTCCTTAGAATAGAGTGACGCAATGACTGCTCCTTCGCTTTTGAGGATGCCTCGCTCACAAAGCCGTTTGATGATCGTGTAGGTCGTAGATTTCTTCCATCCGAGTTTTTGGGTTGCGAGTTTGACGAGTTCACCGCTGTTTATCGGCTCATGCTCCCATATGATGCAGCAAAACCGGTATTCCGTCTCATATATTTTGGGCGTTTCCATCTATGAATTCTCCTTTGTCAAAGTCTACTGCATTCGACCTTCCGAAACGAGTCTACCACAGTAAACCCGGCGTGTCAATCAGGAGCGTCTAATTATCTTTCAGTATTTGAAATTAATTCCCAGTTGCAGGCATCTTTGGAAGGATAGAAGACCTTTCCTGGAAATGCCGGCCTTCAGAAATTGATGGCGGATTTGAAAGAGGAAATCGATTTCTTGATAAAGCGTGTCGCCCATTTTCTCACCAGAGAGGTTGACGATCTGAAAAAGGCAAACTAAAATGCCGTATGTGCGAAAAAAGGATTGACTTACGGCTCAGGATGCTGTATACCATTTGCAGAATTTCAGTCGTGCGCAGATGACACGACTGGAAATTCAGTGATTAACGTGAGAAAGATGTGATGAAAATGGAAGAAAAAACTGATGATGTTCCGCTCCCATCTCACCAACCTGTGGTCGGCATTCTATTCAACTGCAAACGAGACACCAACGGCGAAATCCCCGACGCGGAGGCGGAATACGACAGCATGGAGACGGTCTATGCAATTCGTGACGCTTTGGACTCCTTCGGAATCCGAACGGTCTTGCTGGAGTGCGACAAAACGCTTCCCGAAAAGCTGGCAGCGGCGCATATTGACATCGCCTTCAACATCGCCGAGGGCAGAAGCGGCAGAGGGAGGGAAGCGGAGACGCCCGCACTTTTGAATCTGCTGGGCATTCCGTTCACCGGCTCGGACGAGACAGCGCTTTGCGTTGCGCTCGACAAGGCGCTTTGCAAACGCCTTCTCTCCTCCTACCGCATCCGCACCCCGAAGTCCCGGGTCTTTTTGAAGGAAGGGGACATCCGGACGGGGGGCCTGCGCTTTCCTGTCATCGTGAAACCTAACGCGGAGGGCTCCAGCAAAGGAATTCCGGATGTCTGCGTCGCCTCCGACGAAGGGGAACTGCGCACGTTGGCGGGCAGGAGCCTGAAGCTGTACGGCGGCCCCGTCCTGGCGGAGGAATACATTGCCGGGCGGGAATTCACTGTCGGACTGCTCGGGAATGGCGAGGCGCTGCGCGTATTTCCCCCAATGGAGATCGTCTTCCGCAAAAATACGGATCGGGACTACCGTATTTACAGCTTCGGAGTTAAGCAGAACTATCAGAATTTTGTGGACTATGAGTGCCCTGGGCGGCTGACGCGCGCGCAGGCGGAGGAAATGACGAAAACCGCCCGCCGGGTTTATGAAGCCCTCGGCTGCCGTGATTTCGCACGGGTGGATTTTCGCCTTTCGGACGACGGCAGGCTTTATTTCATTGAGATCAATCCGCTCCCGGGCCTGGCTCCGGGCTACAGCGACTATCCCATGCTGGCGGAGTTTTCCGGCATGCCGTATCAAGAGCTGGTGTTCTCCGTGCTGAACGCGGGTCTAAGCCGCTGCGGATGGAGGCGGTAACATGAAGCGCTGCAAGGATTATGCCGCCCATTATCCGAAGTGGAACGACTGGAAGTGGCAGGTTGCCAACCGCATTACCACGGCGGACGGGATTGCCGGCTTTCTCGGGATGACGGAGGCGGAAAAGAACGACGTGGGGCAGTGCCTTTCGGCATTCCGCATGGCAATCACGCCTTATTATGCATCCCTCATCGACCCGAATGACCCGGATGACCCCATCCGTAAGGTATGCGTCCCCTCCATACAGGAGACCTACCCCTGTGAAAACGACATGGCCGACCCGCTTGGCGAGGTCAGCGATAGTCCGGTGCCGCACATCGTGCACCGCTATCCGGACCGGGTATTGTTTTTGATCACGCTGCGCTGCTCCACCTACTGCCGTTACTGTACCCGCCGCCGCGTCGTGGGGGAGGAGGACCGGATTATCACGGAGCCGGAGCTGAAAACGGCGCTCTGGTATATCCGAAGCCATCCGGAGATCCGGGACGTGCTGATCTCCGGCGGCGACCCGCTGGTTATGAGCACGGAGAAACTGGAACACATCCTCTCGGAGCTTCGCGCCATCCCCCATGTGGACATCATCCGGATCGGCACGCGCGTACCGGTGGTACTACCCATGCGCATCACGGAGGAGCTGCTCGCGATGCTGAAAAAATACCAGCCCATCTGGATCAACACCCATTTCGCTCATCCGCAGGAGATCACGCCTGCGTCGGGGAGAGCCTGTGCTGCAATTGTGGACGCGGGAATCCCTCTGGGGAACCAGACGGTTTTGCTGCGCGGAATCAACGACCGCGCAGAGATTTTAAAGGAACTGTTCTTAAAGCTGGTGCATCTGCGGGTGCGGCCCTATTACCTCTATCAATGCGACCTGTCCCAAGGCATCGGACACTTCCGTACGACGGTAGACGAGGGGATTGAAATCATGCATGCCCTCACCGGGAACATCTCCGGCTACGCTGTACCGAAATTTGTGATCGATGCGCCGGGTGGCGGCGGGAAGGTCCCGATCAACTACAATTATGTCCTCTCCAAAGACAACCGCGAGGTCGTTATGGAGAATTTCCGCGGGGAAATCTACCGTTATCCGCAGCCAGCTGTCCGTCAAAACCGCGCTGACAACCCTCCCACTGAATAATTAACCACCGGTCATATCGGTGGTCTGTGCGAGTTCCTTCAGGTCATTTTAACGGCAGAGCCTGCACGCTCGTGGAGAAGTCCGCCAACCGTGGAGAATTGATCTGTATCTGGCAGCCCGTCTGCCAGGCCACAGCGGCCTCAAAATGCTGATTAGGTCTAGCCACTCCGCCCCGGAAACCTTCAGGAAAGCCGCCAAATACGCAGTTGAATTTAAAAAGGGACGGATCCGTGAAAACAGGCACGGATCCGCTCCTTCCGTTTTGCGGGGCTCTTTTTTCGCTCTCAGTTGACTTCTCATTGCAGTGAAATACCTTGTCTTAATAACTCGCCACTTACGCAAAATCTCCCTCAACCCTTGTGTATTTTAGTTTTGAGTTAGTCAAAACCCTCGATAACCATGAGACCAGCATGGGTCACCTCTGTGCCCAATTTGAGCACATTTATTATATCACAACCTGCCTTTAATAAAAAAACAGTTGAATTCTGTAAAATACTGGTATAATCTCTAGATAAATGCTTAATAGCAAAGATGAACAGCTCATGCAGAGGGCCGTCATACCACAAAGCTAGGCCGACAGCACATGATGGCAAAGACATTGTTGGTAAAGTGATTGCTAATACAAATACGGCATGGAGATATCAAGGAATTGGAAATTCAGGACTTCTCCCATTTCTGAACAGTCAAGATCAAGCTTTGAACAGTTAGCTTTTTCTCATAGGCATAATCGTAATTGCTGAAATTAGACAATACTATTTTTAAAGCAGGGTTCGCTTATCCTGTATAAAAGAGAAACGATCTTGACAACAGAACTTCCGCTATCGCCGTATCTGCATCTTTTGGTACAATGCCCTCATATACCATGGAAGTGATTGTTGAATTTGAATCATCCAGAACAGTAAATATTATTTGATACGATAAACCAGACTCAGGTGCAGGCAAAACATATAAAAAACTTGAGACTAAAGAAACATCAATATGATAGAGTCCGGATTCCGGTAAATTTAAGGTATCATTTTTCACGGCAGCGGTTGAAAGGGTATAATCTCCAGTGGAATAAACTGGATTGATTCCGCTGTCGGATAAGTTGAGCGCCGTATCATTTTCTGATATTTCATTGGCAAAATTACGGTCGTAAAGCTGAACAAAGCTCTGGGGTGCAAGCGAGCCGGGAACGCCCTGCGGCCCTTCCGGCCCTGTATTCCCCGTATCGCCTTTTGGCCCCATGGGTCCCTGAATGCCCTGTGGTCCTAAGGACCCTTGAATGCCTTGCGGTCCTGCGGGCCCAATAACACCTTGGTCACCTTTGGGCCCCATTGGTCCCTGGATACCTTGTGGACCAAGAGGCCCACTACAGCAGCAATATCTTGTATTATCTATGCTCATGTTTTTCCCTACAAATGATACCGCCTGTTTTTTATAATATGAAGTCTATCATTCAAATGTGCTCATAGTGCAACATATATGTACACATTATGGTACCAACAGGAGCTTTGCTTAACACTTACACTGTAACAAAAGCAAGAGCGAATAATTACAAAATGAGAAGAGAGATTAACTTGATGGTCAGACCTATGTTAATAGAAGATTATAATGCTGTATATAATTTGTGGTCTGCTGCGACGGGTATTGACCTGAACCCGAAAAACTTCGTCAATAGGAATGTTAGTCACGATATGCTACAATAGAAAAAATGGAGTGATTGACATGAAGGTAAGGTTTACAGAAGAACAGCTCATCAAGATTCTCAAGGAGCACGAGGGTGGCAAGAAGGCAGTGGATATTGTCCGTGAGTACAATATCACAGAACAGACTTTTTACCGTTGGAAAAGCAAATATGGCGGCATGGACGTTAGTGAAGCCAAGCGTCTGAAACAGCTTGAAGAAGAAAACCGTCGGCTGAAAGAAATGGTCGCCGACTTGTCTTTGGATAATAAGATATTAAAGGACGTGCTTTCAAAAAACGTCTGAAGCCTGCCGTAAAACGCAAAATAGCAGCCGAAGTACAGGAATGCTATGAAATCAGCGAGCGCCGCGCGTGCAGGCTAATGGGGATCAGCCAGAACAGCAAACGATACAAGCCGACCGATAAAAGCGGGGATACTTTGGTAACAGAACGGCTGAAGGCACTTTCGGTGCGCTGGAAACGATTTGGTTATCGCCGGTTACATGTCATGCTTCTGCGCGAAGGCTTTGAGATTAACCACAAAAAAACATACAGGCTTTACAAGGATGCAGGATTAACCCTTCAGAAGCGAAGCAAAAAGAAGAAATATGAAAAGCGCGGCATGCCGGAACGCACCGCAAAAGAAATGAATGCTCGCTGGTCGATGGATTTTGTCAGCGACAGAACCAGATATAGCTTAAACATTCGCGTTCTGACCGTAATTGATGAAGTGACGCGGGAATGTCTGGCTCTTGAAGTGGATAGCTCTCTCTCCGGGCGGAGGGTATCGGCTGTTCTAAACCGGATCGCCTTGTTCCGGGGGCTGCCGAAAGAAATTCTGACCGATAACGGCTCTGAATTTACCAGTAATGTAATGAATGCCTGGGCGTACGATCACAAAGTGGAACACATTTTTACAGATCCGGGCAAGCCCATGCAAAACGGCTACATAGAAAGCTTCAACGGGAAACTCCGCGCGGAATGCCTAAACCAACATTGGTTTCAAAGCTTGTCTGAGGCAAGGGAGATAATTGAAAACTGGCGGTTGGAATATAACAGGATCAGGCCGCATTCCTCTCTCGACAACCTGACGCCGGAAGAATATGCCTTGAAACTTTCAAGTTGTTACTAACATTCCCTCTGCGCGAAATCAGGGGGCAGGTCAAGGGTAACCGTCCGTTGTTGCATGATGACAGGCCAGTGACAGAGGCATAAATATATGCCCATCTCGTTCAATAAATCTCCCGGCTTCTACGGATGGGAAATAATATGGTCTGTTTTCGTAGCTGTGTACAGCAAAATGCTCAAAGCCGACCCACGGAATGCAGGAAACGGTATAGGCATTTGGAGGGGGTGGTGTTTGCGTTTGGCAAAGGATTCCTTTCGTTTTGCCGAACCGCTTCTGATGATCCATGTAGTCCTGAAAAAAGTCCGAAAAGCTGTCTTTGTATTCCGTCCACATGAAAGAAAAGGTATGATCGTCCTCGTGAAAAGAGGCATATAGAGGCGTCAGTGTATCATAAAAACCCAGTACACCATCTTTTTCTGCAACTTTAAATTCTATCTGCCGGCTGAGATTCCTGGTGACCAGCCACAGATAGGCAGGAAAAAACTTAATTCCCGCTTCCCTTACGACCCGCCGCAGTTCGGTGACGTCGACATTGACAGTCATGGAATAACCTGTAGGCGCTATCTTTGAGAAATAGTAAAACATCTGGCCTTGGGGCCAGCTCTGCAAATCTATTGATGTGAATACCATATAAAATCATCTCCTGCCTTAAAAGTATCACACTTGAAAGAGTAGCACAATCAACGCTCCGTAGAGCCAATGTGCCTGTCTCAAATTCCCATCTATCAGTGAGACTATAGGCAGGCCCGGTAGGTCGGCGGTCAATACAAGATTCGCAGTATGTTTATAACAAATAGGGGCATATTCAGTATTTAGTCCAGCGTAATTACTCGGTTGGTTCCCCCTGCCCACATGTGAGTTAATATTTTGAAAGGTGGAAATCTCATTGGAACTTAAAAGCAGAAACGAAATCGAAGAAATATATAAATGGGATTTAAAACCAATCTTTAAAAGCCCGGAGGATTGGGAAAAAGCCTATGCGGAAGCAAAGAAGACTGCTGATGAGATAGGACTCGTCGCCGGAACTCTCGGCCAATCGGCTGAGAGTATGAAAGCGGGACTTGATCAGATCTTTACCGCTCTACAGAAGGTGGAGCTTGTCTATTCCTATGCGTCGCTCCTGAAAAGCGGTGACAACGGCGACAGCAAGTATCAGGAAATGTCCGCCAGGGCCATGAATCTTTTTGTGGCGCTCGATACCTCCATCGCCTTCGTTGACCCAGAGATTCTGGCCGTTCCTGAAGAAAAGCTGAAGGGGTTTCTTACAAGCGATGCACTCAAGGGTTATCACCATATTATCGAGGATATTGACCGTTCACGGGCCCACACCCTCGATGAAAAAGGCGAGGAGCTGATGGCAAAGCTGGGCGATGTGGCGCAAACCCCCGATAACTGCTTTACCATGCTTGAAAGCGTTGATATGCAATTCCCGAAGATTAAGGACGAAAGTGGAAATGAGCAGCAGCTGACCCACGGCAATTTTTCCGTTTTCCGCGAAAGCGCCTCCGCAGATGTCCGCCGCGAGTCCTTTGAGAAGTATTTCGGTGAGTTTAAGAAATATATTAATACCTGGGCGGCGATGTACGCAGGCAGCGTAAAGGTGGACTGCTACTATGCCGACGTCCGTGGGTTTGATAACGCCTGCGAGCGAGCGCTGTTCGCGAGCAACGTACCGGTATCCGTGTACGACAGCCTTGTTGAGTCCATCCACGGCGGCCTTCCCACGATGGAGCGCTATCTGAAACTCCGGAAAAAGCTTCTCGGCCTTGACGAGCTGAATATGTATGACCTTTACTGTCCCATCGTCAATGATGTCAAGTGGGAGATGAGTCTTGAAGAATCCAAAGAGCTTGTGAAAAAGGCCACCGCACCCCTTGGTGAGAATTATGCAAAGCTGCTCGACCGCGCCTTTCAGGAGCGCTGGATGGATATTTACGAGAACAAAGGCAAAACAACAGGGGCCTTCTCCAGCGGCGTTTACGGTGTTCACCCCTATATCCTGCTTAACTTTTCAAACCGTCTGGACGATGCATTTACCATGGTGCATGAGCTTGGCCACGCAATGCACTCCTTCTTGTCCGACGCAAATCAGGACTATGCTAACCACGACTACCGCATCATGGTTGCCGAGGTTGCCTCCACCGTAAACGAAGTCCTGCTGACAAAGTATCTTCTGCAAAGCGAACACGGTAAGAAGCGCCGCGCCTATGTCCTCAATCACTTTCTTGAAGGCTTCCGCACCACCGTGTTCCGCCAGACGCTGTTTGCAGAATTTGAGCGCGAGGCGCATGATATGTATCAGCGCGGGAATGCGCTGACTGCCGAGAGCCTTTCGCAGGTGTACCACAGGCTGAACGAAAAATACTACGTTGGCGTAAAGATCAACGATTTACAGGATTACGAGTGGTCACGCATACCCCATTTCTATAATGCGTTCTACGTCTACCAGTACGCAACGGGCTTCTGCTCCGCAGTTGCCATTGCGGACAATATCCTGAAAACCGGTGATGCAAGTAATTACCTTAAATTCCTCACCACGGGTGGAAGTATGTACCCGCTGGATGAGCTTAAAATTGCTGGCATTGATTTGACAAGGCCCGATACAGTTGCAAATGCCCTCAAAATTTTCGAGGAAACCCTGGACGAATTTGAGAAGCTGATGTGTGAGTAAAATAAGTTGTCGAAAGGGCAAGGGCTTTTGATTACTATTTCTGTTACTCATACCAGGAAATTCAGCTTGTTGAATAAGCTTCGCATAACATTCCAAAAGATTCCAGATAAACAGGAAAAAGCAGCTGGCACTCTGCCAACCGAAACAATTATGGGCAAGATTGCTGATTATGACGCACATATTTTGAAATAGGAATACAACAAATTTTGAAGGTATCTGATGAATCGGGGAATTGAATTCGTTCCTTACAAAAGAGATTTTCTCTTCACACAGTGGGACACATAGTGCATGGATAACCAAATCAGTCTGTCCGGGCTGAACGATGAACCGGCTCAAGTGCATAGCGGCCTGCTGGAGAAACTGTTGGCCCAGGTGGTAGAGCTGTTTCAGACAAAGGAACCGCTGCTAAAAAAGGGAACGAGTGGCACTTCGGGTATAAAGCGCACGTGGGCGCCGCCAGGGACAGCGGACTGGGGCACACGCTCAAAGTGACTGCCGCCCATCTCAGCTGCGCGGGCTGAGATGGGCGGCAGTGTGCCGATGCACTCCAAAGGGAACCTTCGCTGCGCTACCTGCCATTTTTTGCGGGCAGCTAAGCCTTTTTATGCGATTATGTGGTTGCCCTAAGCAAAATAATCTTTAAAGAAGACCGATATATGACAATAAGCATATTCCGCTTACCATACAAATTGCCCGTCGGCAAATCGGCAGTCGCAGAAGCTTCTCTCTTCCGAGAAGCCGCCTTATTTCAACAGGCGAATCCGATCTACCAGCTGATTCCAGACTTGCTCAAACGGCAGATGTTTTTCTTTTGCAATCAGCGCAGCAGAATCATACTCTGGCTTTTCGTGGTGAATGCCAAATCCATCTGCACACTTCACCTGAACCGTGCCGTATTCTGTCTCGATGGAACGGGCGGATGAAGTCAGAAAATAGCGTGTGCAGCGGCGCACCCGAACGCCATTGCTGGTCGTCTCTCTGAGAACCGCCTGTGCAAGACGTTCTTCATCCAGCGGCTTGCAGACCACGGTCAAAGCGATTGCTGTGCGGCCCTTTTTCATGGTAATCGATGCTGTTGAAACATCCAGGGCTCCCTGCTCCATCAACCGCTCACAGGCAAACGCCACTCCTTCGGCTGTCATATCATCAATGTGGCAGCACAATTCGATGATCTCCTCAGAATTTTCGCTCTCCGTTTCCCCTAAAAACGCCCGGACACAGTTGGCTGCGGGAAACTCCTTGGTTCCGACGCCATACCCCGTTTTCTTGATCGTCATGACCGGCATGGGGCCGAATTTTTTGCTGAAGTGAGCCAGCAGAGCCGCACCGGTAGGTGTACAAAGCTCTCCTTGAATCTGTCCGCTGTAATAGGGGATTCCCTCCAGCAGATTTACGGTTGCAGGTGCAGGGACAGGGACAATGCCGTGGGCACAGCAAACATGGCCGCTGCCAGTATGGATTGGAGAAGCCAGAATGGAATCCACACCCAGCATTTCCAACGCCAGGCAAACACCGGTAACATCGACAATTGCATCCAGCGCGCCAACCTCATGAAAATGAATTTCTGTCACCGGTACACCATGCGCTTTGGATTCTGCATCTGCGATCCGGCTGTAAACTGCTTTTGCATTGCGGCAAACCTCACACGATACCGGCAGGTTGTCCAAAATGGACGCAATTTCATCCGGAGTAGTATGATGGTGTCCGTGTTCATGCTCGTGGTCATGGCTATGCTCGTGATTATGTCCATGTTCATGTTCGTAGTCATGATGGTGCGCGTGGGGTTCCATGGATGAGTGTTCTGCGTTCATTGGTGTATCGCTGCTCTCCTCCTGTTCTCCGTGTATGTTGACAACCATATGTGTTCCGGCAATTCCGCAGGTTGATGCGGCCTGCGCCGTCACAGTAACTCCCGGGATAAGCTGATTCATGGTGTGCAAAAATTCATCCTTATGCTCCAGCAGCTCATACAGCGCACCCATCAACATATCGCCGGCCGCGCCCATATTGCATTCAAGATATAGTGTTTTCATTCAGACAGTCCCTCCATTTGATTGATTCTGCTGGCCAAAAATCCGGCCCCAAATCCGTTATCAATATTAACCACGCTTACGCCGCTGGCGCAGGAATTCAGCATGGACAAAAGCGCGCTCATGCCACCAAACGCGGCGCCGTATCCTATGCTTGTGGGCACTGCAATGACGGGGCAATCGACAAGGCCGCCTACCACGCTGGCAAGGGCCCCTTCCATTCCCGCCACAGTAATGACAACCCGCGCAGTCATGAGCGGCTCTAAATTGCTCAGCAGCCGATGCAGTCCGGCAACACCGACATCATAAAGCCGGGTCACGGAATTACCCAGCGTCTCCGCGGTTATTGCCGCTTCCTCTGCAACTCCCATATCACTGGTGCCGCCGGTGGCAACCACAATGGAACCGCGCCCCGCAACCGTTTCCGGGAGGACGACGGCCAGCTTTGCCAGAGCCTCATATCGAATTGGGAAGCGCTGTGCCAGATAATCGGCAACCTCCTGATCAATTCTGGTGATAAGGATGTTGGTGTTCTCCCGTTTCTGCATAGCTTCCAGAATTCCGGCAATCTGTTCTCTGGTCTTGGATTGTCCATAAATCACTTCTGGCACGCCCTGTCGAACCGCCCGATGATAGTCCACCTTTGCATAACCCAGATCCTCAAACGGAGCAAGTTTCAGCTTCAGCAAAGCATCCTGTGCGGAAAGATTTCCGGCCTCCACAGCTTTCAAAACAGAAAGAATATCATGCCGTTCGTTCATCGTTTCCTCCAATCAGTCGAAAGCTTTTCTTGCCTGCAGATCAATCGTCACCAAAGGAAAAATTGGGGAAAGCTGCGCTAAAATCTCCGTTTTTTCATGCCATGCCCGATCCTGAAGCTCCTGCGGGAGCTGCACAACAGCGACTTTTCCGTGCAGACGAATTCGGAAATCACGGTACCCCATGGCAGCCAACCGTGTTTCACCTGTCTCAACCTGTTGCAGCGCTTCAGCTGTTATCTTAGTTCCTGTAGGAATTCGTGTTGCAAGACAGGCATAGGATGGTTTATTCCAGGTAAACAGTCCAGTCTCTCTGGACAGCCGCCTTACATCTGCTTTCGTCAGTCCGCACTCCCGCAGAGGTGAACGTACCTCAAGTTCCCGCAGCGCTTTCATACCGGGACGGTCATCGGCATCGTCCGAGGCGTTCGTTCCGTCAATGACCAGCTTGCAGCCATCGCCGGCGGCCTGCTCCAGGATGGAGGAAAACACAATGCGCTTGCAGTAGTAGCACCGATTAAAGGGATTCGCAACCACTTCTTCTTTGCAAAGTACATCGCGTTCCAAAACAGTCATGGGAATACCGCACTGCTCAGAAATTTTGCGGGCATCCTCCAATTCAAAAGCGGGCTGAAAGGCTGAGTGTACATAGTAGGCCCGCCAGCCATATCCATAGTTTGCGGCTGCATACGCAAGATAAGAGGAATCAACGCCCCCTGAAAACGCCAGCGCTCCATTTGGATTTTCTTCAAAGAACTCTTGTAATCGCATAGACTCTCCTTCTATCAGCATAAATTTCTATCGTTTTCAACGTATCTGGCAGCTTCAGATTTGCACCTGGAAGCCTTCAATATTCGGTTCACTTTTCAAAGGCAAGCTCCCTTAAGATATTGACAGCTGACTGAATATGCTGACTGATGGATACATTGCTTGCAATCCCGACAACGACATTGTCACAGTGACTGATCGGGATAAGGACTCTGACTGCATTGCTCTGCGCAATCGATATTGCCATGGTCGGCGTGATTTCCCCCAGCATGGCATCTGCAATCACGATTCCAATTGGGCCCATGATAACGTCCGCTTTACGGCTGCAAACGACAACTGCGTTTTCTCCTGTCGCACACTGATCTGCTCCGGCTTTTATCATTGCCCCAGTAGCAATTTCGTTTGTTCCGACAGCCGTTACGGTTGCGTGTATACCGCTGGCTTTAATCGCGGTAATCAGTTGGCGTCCAATTCCGCCGCCCTGCGCATCAACTATGAGAATATTCATTTCCATTTGCTCTCCGATCTTTGTTTATGAATATAGCGACTCCGAATAACCTGTGTCCGATCCGCTTTTTCTATGGATTAAACCGCGTCATAACTCTGGCTTCCACCGCAATTTCATATCTTGAAATTATATTGGAGATCGAACGGCTCTTACTGTTTTTTTCTGCTGTTCCCAAGAATCGCCTTTCGCAGCAGCCGAAGCCTTAATGGGAAGGTTGTTTCAATACTCTGAGCAGCTTTACATACCCGAGCTTATAAACAGTTAAGCAACACAGCAAAAAAGCCATAAGTACAAACTAGTCTAACACTACATTATCTGAAATTGGAATGCAAGAATTTTATTAAATATTAAATTACATATTGTCATACTTGCTAATCTTCTTATCTATTGACAATAATAAAAAAATCTGATACCTTTTCAAGGAATATAGCGCATGAAGAAATGTGCTAAATTGACTGAAGTCAATTCTTGTAAGGAAGTTTCTATGTTAAACAGGCGGTCATGAAGGCTGCTTAGTCTGGTTGAAATACAGGCTGAGCGGCCTTTTCTTGTTGTCAAACAGAAGGTCCTTATGGCTGGCATCTCGGTTGATGAGGTAAATCATGGAGAACGAACAATTTTTAAAAGGGCAGCAATTGCAGAAGATTTCCTGTTACTGGAATGAATGGCCTCTTTGACGAACAGCACAGTACGGAGGACCAAACCCTATGGAAGCAGGAGCTGCGGCGAATCATCGGAGGGAACTGCGCCTCGCGTGTTCTTGATGTTGGCACCGGGACGGGCTTTCTCGCACTGATGCTTGCCGAGCTTGGCTATACACCATCCGGCGTCGATATTGCCGACGGAATGATGGCATATGGTCGAATAAAAGCCCGTCAGAGAAATCCGCCGGTCCGATTTATACAAAGCACCTGCGAGAGCCTTCCGTTCTGGCCAGGAGACTTTGACGCCGTTGCAAATCACGTTTATGCGGACAATGGATTTCGATGTCGACGCAGTTTACAGTCCGGATCAGGTCAGAATCAATTTGCCCTTAAAAACGCTCGGGAAAACGATTATCTCCGCGTATATAGAGAGGCGGGACTCTCGGATGTAATAGCGGAGGAACTGCCGCCAGAGATGTCTCACGCAGTCGACATGCCGGGCTGGACCGGGTTCTGCGGGACAAAACGTGACAAATAAGGGAAAGAGGAAGTTTACGTTGACACTTCAAAAACACCGCTTGCTTAAGACGATTTTAAAGCGAATCGTACTATTTATGATCGCCATGCTTGTCTTGTCAGTTGTGGTATTTTTTCTGGCTAGACTTGCGCCCGGCGATCCGCTCCAGTCCTTTTACGGCGATTCGCTGGAGATGATGACGCAGGCAGAGCAGCACGCCGCGCGGGTAAGGCTTGGGCTGAATGAGAACATTTTGGTACAGTATGAACGCTGGATCGTCAATGTCTTTCATGGAGATTTCGGGATTTCTTTGAAATATAAAATACCTGCCATGCAAGTCGTTTCACCGTTGATCGGTAACACACTTCTGCTTGGAACTCTGGCTTATCTCCTCGTATTTACGCTGGCTACACTTCTTGCGGTGGTATGTGCACTGCATGAGGATGACCTGTTGGATCGGATAATCTGCAAAATCGGTACAGCCGCGTATTACATCCCCGGTTTCTGGCTGGGGATCGTGCTGGTGCTCCTGTTCAGTATTAACCTCGGCTGGCTTCCAAGCAGCGGTGCATACGGCATCGGCAAAGCCGCGGATATCGGCAATCGGATTCGCCATCTGATCTTACCGCTGATCGTGATGATTGCAAGCCACCTTTGGTACTATGCCTACATGATCCGAAACAAACTGCTCGACGAGTTCCGTAAAGACTACGTTCTTCTGGCAAAGTCGAAAGGTCTGACTCGTCACGAAATTGTCTGGAAGCACTGTTTGCGGAATGTCGCGCCGACCATCATCAGCATCATGGCTATCTCCGTCCCGCATGTGACTGGTGGAACGGTCGTTGTGGAAGCCGTTTTTGCCTATCCGGGCATCGGTAATCTCGCAGTGGAAAGCGCAAAATATCACGACTATAATCTGCTGATGCTCACGGTTCTCATTACCGGAATTCTGGTGTTTCTCAGCAGCTTTGCTGCACAGACGATCAACGAGCAGATTGATCCGAGAATGAAGGAGACGGAGGCGATCAAATGGTAGAACCGCTTTGTGTCAGGGATGAGCAATTTCGGATGGTAGGCGCCGACTATCGAACGCACATTCCACAGGTCAAACGACGCACCCTGCGGCAAGAATTAAAAGGAAAGCCAATCTTGTCGTTGCTTGTGTTTCTTGTCATTATTCTGGGCTGTATTTTTGCCGGAAAACTCGCCAACCACGATCCCAGCGGCTTTTACCTACAAAATCTCAACGAGGCGCCCAGTGCAGAATTTCGGTTTGGAACCGACTCACTGGGGCGCGATATCTATTCGATGATCTGGTACGGCGGCAGAGTTTCCATTGCCATCGGTTTTCTCGGCGCAGCAATTATTGCAGTCATCGGAACGGCGTACGGCTGCATCAGTGGAACCGCGAACGATAAGGTCGATTCCGTGATGATGCGCTTTACGGAGATATGCGGCAGTATTCCATCTTTGTTGTTTGTTTTGATTCTCTCCGCAGTGTTCAGGACTCAGGATGTTCTTTCCATCTCATTGGTCATTGGCATAACTGGTTGGTTTGGACTTGCGCGTATCGTGCGCAGTGAAGTTCGTCAGATCCGAAACAGTGAATACGTTCTATATGCCAGATGCTGTAACGGCGGATTTTTCTATGTAATGGCGCATCACCTTGTGCCGAACTTCATCTCGGCAGTCATGTTTATCATCGTATCATTCATCAGCAGCTGCATGACCACGGAATCCACGCTGAGCTTTCTCGGCCTTGGCCTTCCCGTTACCGTGATTTCCTGGGGCAGCATGCTGTCGCTTGCGAACAAGGCGCTGATTATGAACACCTGGTGGGTCATCATTTTCCCGGGGCTGTTTCTCGTGGTGACATTAATGTGCATTACAAATATCGGTTCTTTTTTCCGCAAAGAAGTAAACCGCAAACACAGCAATCTTTAAGCTGCTTGGCATACTCCAAATAGTAGAAAACAGAAAAGGAAGTTGGATCATGAAGAAATATCTTACATTTTTTTTCGCGCTTGTCCTTTGCGTCAGCCTGTGCGCCTGCGGCTCGCAGTCAACAGGGACACAATCCTCGTCCGTGGCATCCAGCTCCGCCTCTGCGGGAGATGATCTCAGCAACACACTGATCTACGCAGGTGAATCAGAGAGCACAATCAATCCGCTGCTCAACAACCATGAAGAGCTGCCCGACCTGATCTTCTCCGGCCTGATGAAGTACGATGGCAATGGGCAGCCAGTACCGGAGCTGGCCGAAAGCTATGAGTATGATGAAGCCACCCATACCTATACGTTTCATCTTCGCCAGAATGTAAAATGGCATGACGGCGAGGACTTCAACGCAGATGACGTCGTGTATACCTACAAGGAACTAACGGCGGATGATACGCTCTCCGCAAGCATTACCAGCAACTACGAAGATATTACCAGCATCACCGCTCCCGACGAATATACCGTTGTCATTGCACTCAGCCAGTATAATGCAGCCATCATTGATTACTTCACCATGGGGATTCTGCCTCAGCACCTACTGGAAGGTGAAGATGTCAATACCACCGCTTTCAATCAGGCGCCTGTCGGCACCGGGCGGTATAAGTTTGTCAGTTGGGACACGGCCGGCGGTATGATTACCCTTGAGCGCAACACCGATTATTACGGAAAGGTTCCCAATATTGAACGCATTGTTTACAAAACAGTTTCTGATGAAACTACAAAGGCAACGATGCTTCAGTCCGGCGAGGCAGATCTCGCATGGCTGAACGCCAATTATGCCAGCACATTTGAAGGTAATGACGCTTACAAATGCTGGGGTTTTACCACGGCTGATTATCGCGGCGCTTCCATGGACATGTCCTCTGACTTCTGGCAGGCCAACGCGGACTCCATCGGCGTTCTCAACTATGCGCTTGATAAACAGTCCATTGTTAACAGCGTTCTGAACGGTCAGGGCTGCACCGCTTACAGCCCCATTCAGCTCAACCCCCTGGGCACAAACACCGATGCGGATATTTACTCCTACGATCTCGACAAGTTTGCTGCGGAAATGAAAAAGCTGGGCTGGGTCAAGGGCGATGACGGCATCTACGAGCGCAACGGGCAGAAATTTCATTTCACAATTCAAACCCGTGAATATGAGGAAGAGCGTGTGGACATTGCTAATATCATGTCCAGCATGCTCAAACAGGCAGGTGTGGACATGGAAGTCGACCTGGTCACCAAGTTTGACTGGAATGCCGGTTATGACGGATTCCTCGCCGGCTATGCAACTCAGTTTGATCCTGATATGATCTACTCTCAGTTTGTCACCGGCGCCAGCGGCAACACCATGCACTACTCCAATGCTGAGATAGACCGCCTGCTTGCCGAGGGCCGCCACACCGAGGATGTTGCAAAACGCCAGGAAATTTACTGTGAATTTGAGAAAGTCTATGCCGAAGCCCCCGGAATTTTGCTGGTTGCTTACCTTGATGGCAACTACGTTGGAATTTCCGGCGTTGACGGCCTTGACACCGCGCGTGTTCTGGGACATCATTCCGTCGGTGTCATGTGGAATGTGGAGGATTGGACCATCACCAGATAAACCGGATTCAATCGTTCCAAAAAGATTTGCATTCGGCCGACCTCCGCAGGCAGCGGTGATCGGTCGAATGCAATCTGTCATGAAAGGGGAAAAGCGGTATGGATGAACCGGTTCTGAAACTCGAAAATTATGCTGTCAGCTTTGACACACCGCAAGGGGAAATTGAGGCTGTGCGCGGCGTTGACCTGTCCGTGGGCAAAGGTGAAATCCTATGTATTGTCGGAGAATCCGGCTGCGGAAAGACCGTCATGTGCCGAAGCGTCATGAAACTTCTGCCGCGTATCGCCAGAATCAAACACGGGAGGGTATTTCTGAACGGCGAGGATATTACGGACTACGGGGAAAAGGAAATGCGTACGCTCCGTGGTAATGTTGTCTCTATGGTGTTTCAGGACCCGATGATAACTCTGAACCCTACCATACCGATTGGCCGGCAAATCACCGAAGCAATTTTAAAGCACAAAACAATGAGTCGTAAAGATGCAAAAAAGCGGGCGTTTGAACTGCTGACGCTTGTCGGAATTGACGACGCCGAAACCAGATTTCATCTGCAGCCGCACTTTTTCTCCGGCGGAATGCGTCAGAGATGTGTGCTGGCCGTTGCGCTGGCAATGTCCCCTAAGCTGCTGTTCGCAGATGAGCCGACCACAGCGCTTGACGTGACCGTAGCTACAAAAATGCTGGATCTTCTGATGGACATCCGTAAAAAAACAGGTATTTCCATCGTATTTGTCTCGCATGATCTCGGCGCAGTCGCGCGCATCGCAGACAGAGTTGCCGTCATGTATGCAGGAAAAATCGTGGAAATTGGCACCGCTGAGGAAGTTTACTACGATCCAAGGCACCCGTATACATGGGGCTTACTGTCTTCGCTGCCTTCCCTTGCTGAGGAAAACGGAGAGCTGCACAGTATTCCCGGCATGCCGCCGCAGCTTCTCGCCCCCCCTCCCGGAGATGCTTTTGCCGAGCGAAACAAATATGCTCTTGCAATCGATTATGAGCAGATGCCCCCCATGTTCAAAATTACAGATACACACTTTGCAGCCACATGGCTTCTTGATAAACGCGCTCCGGAAGTGAAGCCTCCGGTATTTCTGCAATCCGGGAGTGGAAAATGGAAAAAGAATTGATAATCGAGGCACGAAATCTAAAACAGTATTTCCGCATCAGTGATCGATATACCATACGGGCGGTAGATGGAGTTTCCTTCCAAATACACTCCGGAGAGGTGCTCGGCCTTGTCGGTGAAACGGGCTGTGGAAAATCGACCATCGCCCGCACACTTGCCGGCATTTATCAGCCGACGGAGGGCGAAGTGCTTTTTGGAAATATGCCTGTATCCGGAAAAAATGCGTCCAAAGAGCAGCGGAAAAAAATGCAGCGTGAGATGCAGCTGGTATTTCAGGACTCATCTGCGGCGCTGAACCCCAGAATGACCGTGGAGAAGATTGTGCTGGAGCCGCTTCGCATACAAAAAACAACGCGGGACAGGGCGGCATCCCGGCAAAGGCTGCTGGAGCTGCTGAGTCAAGTCGGTTTAGACGATACGTACCTTGAAAAATATCCCAATGAGCTTTCCGGCGGTCAGCGTCAGCGGGTCGCCATCGCACGCAGCCTGATGCTTCATCCAAAGTTGATTATTGCAGATGAACCCATTTCATCCATGGATATCTCCATTCAGGCGCAAATTGTAACTCTGTTCCAGCGGCTTCAGCGTGAGCAGGGCTTTTCCATGCTGTTCATTGCGCATGACTTGTCCGTTATACGCTTCATCAGCGATACGGTTGGCGTTATGCTGCATGGACGGATTGTGGAACTTGCGCCGTCAAAGGAGTTGTTTGATCATCCGTTGCACCCTTATACGCGATCGCTTCTTTCCGCCATTCATGTTCCGGACCCAATTTACGAGCGCAGTAAAAAGGTGATTGATTACGATCGGGATAGTCCGCTGGGAACAGTTTTAGCCGAGCGCAGCCCAGGTCATTTTGTTCTTGAGTAAACTTTCACGCCTGTTGTTAGGGGGCCTCGTCATTTTTACTGATTTTCTTCAGGAAGCACCATCGCCAGTGAACGCCGAAACGAAAACAGAACCGTGCATAACCAGACTGCGACTACGATAAATACAACCACCATTCCCACCGTGAGAATCTTGTAGCTGTCCCACGGAATCGGCAGGGCAAACAGCGTGATGAGAACCGTCCGCACCGTTCGCAGGGTGAGAATACGTTTGCGTTCCGGGCAACTGCAGCTTCCTGCGATGTCGGCCAGGTTGGTGAGAAGCTGAAAATGGAAGTACAGCGCTATCACCGTGGCAATGACCGTAAAGAGGTATCCGGTCAAGCTGGAGCCAGCCAGATCTACAGTCCAAAGGACACCCTCCCATAGGGCGAGGAGAATACCAAGGGGACGAAGCAGTAGCGCGGACGGCTCGTATTCACCCAGCGCCGGAAGCGCTCTCAGAATCTGAATATAGCCAAGCCAGTTCGGAAGCACATTCAACGTACCCAAATTGAAATTAAGGTGTAGAAGCAGGTATCCGTATGCGATGAGCTTCACGCTGTCAGCCAGCCGCTGCCGTTCCACTTGAAACCACCTCCTTCAAAATCATTGTCTCTTCGGGCTCTCCGTTCCAGAAAATCCGTGCGGCGTATCCGGTCGGTAACTCAGCTGGGCTACTTTCCATATTGCCGCTCCAACCAGTTCCGCTGCCGCAGGAAACGGTGCCGTCCCAGCAGTCCGGTGAAATTATCTTATTGCTCCAGCTCACCCCTGAATTGTCGCTCCCGGATACATTGCTATATAACTGCACATCCGGAAATTCCGGGGAACTGTCCGCATTTTTCATTTCGACCATCTGCAACCCGGCGGACTTGAGAGCATCCCGCTCACCGGCACTTCCGCCGAAAATGTATTTCGACTCTGTGTTCACCGTACAGGAGGCAAATTCGGCGTCCGGCTTGACGGTGCTGTCAAAGCTCGTGGATCCCCAAAAAGCAAATTGGTTCGCGTTTTCAATTGTATTATCCACGGTATAGATGGATTGAACTTGAGTCGTAACCGTTCCGCTCTTTCCAACAGCTTTGTAAGTTCCAAGAAAAGGCAGCAGAGAACTGCCTCTTTGCGTGATGTCGAAGTACTCCCCGGAAGAAATGGGGTATACCTGTATTTCTCCATTTTCCGTCACGACCCATGCGTCCTCGCGGCTGACCTTGACCGGATAGGCGACGACCCCCGTATATAGGTCCCCGCTCTCGTCTTCCCGGCAGCCTTTCCCATCCTCCGTAAGCAGAGTGTCGGCAGTAAAAACCAGCAGGGCTTCATATCCGCCGTCCGGCAGTTTTTTCAGGTTATATATTCCATAACCGGTTTGATTCAGACTCTCCGGGCCAACTTGCAAGTAATCATATGCCCCGTTGTCCCGTTTGGCGTTATATACCATCTCTTTTGCCAGAGCCTCCTGCTTCGACAAGGGGGAAGCGGCGGCAACATAGACGCCGTTGGAATACATAATCCCCTTGGCATAGGTATCCAGCGCTCCTGCTATCGTCGTGCAGCGGGCAAGCCTTGCCGACGCCATGGCTCTTGCGAAGCCCCAATCGTCGTTCCGGTTCCCGCTGCCGACTTCGATGCCCGACGTATAGGTGCCGAACAGGGACGCGCAGAGCAGCACCACGGCGATGCACACGGAGACAAGCTCCATCCCTTTGGGGTATTTCTTAAATCTGGCGATGGATGCGATGCGCCTTGTGATGTTTTTCCCGCCGTTGGAGAGGGACGTTGTCCCCGAAGCCCGGGGATACCTTTCGTTTACCATGGACAGCAGGATACCGCCGTATTCCCGGCGCTGCTCACCCTCCAACCGTTCCAACACTCTCTGGTCGCAAAGCTGCTCCATATCGTTGCCGATGCGATTAAAAACACATTGCAGGAACGGATTACACCAGTGAATCGCCCGAAAAGCACTCCATACGACACTCTGCGCCGCGTCGAAGTATCTGAGATGCAGCAGCTCATGAAGCAGAACCTTATCGTCGATCTCCATTGCAGCCGGAATTGCCAGCACGGGGTGAACCACGCCGCAGACAAAAGCCGAGGGCAACCCCGCAACGGTTACGGCGCGGCAGGGCCGCAGCCCATATTGTTCACATACGGTGTCGATTTGTATCTGCTGTTTCTCAGACACGGAACTGCCATGCCGAAGCAGCAGCCGCAGCCTTCCATAGGAAACCATATACCATAGGAGTACCGCCAGTACACCGGCGGCGTACATGGCAAAAATCCAATCGGTTGTGCTCTTCGGCATGCCGCCGACCCACGGTACAGGAAATCGAATCCGTATAGGCGCATAAGCCGAGGAGTAGACCGAGTTCAGGGAGTTTTCCACAACGCCTTTGACCGTCTCCAGCCATAGCGGCAACGGCAGCAGTGTATATTTGCCGGTCGTCCACACCGGCAAAACAATCCGCAGCGACAGTACACTCCAAACACCGTACTGCCAGCGCGGAGAGAGTTTATCGCCCAGCAGCCATTTGACAACCATCAGGAGTGCCGCAACCAGCGACACCGACAGGGTTTGAAGCAGGAATGCCCAGATGTCCGTCATGTCAAACCTCCATATCGTCCAATAGCTTTCGGAGCCGCTTCCGCTCCTGCGGCGTAATGGAGGACTCCTTTAAAAATGCGGTAATGAGGTCTCCCACAGCGCCGCCATAGACCCGATTCAGTAAAGTATTTCGCTCCTTGCGCGCGCAGTCCTCCCGGCTGACCGCGGCTGCATAGCCATGTGGTTCCGTAGTACGATCTATCGACACAAGCTCCTTCGCTTCCATGCGGGTCAGATAGGTATGGACCGTGTTGCGACTCCATGCCGTGACGGGCCGCAGTGCCTCCACGACCTCACCCAGCGAGAACCGCCCCCCGCTCCAGAGCACATCCAACACGGACCACTCCGCCTCTGTCAAATTATACAAAAAATCAGCTCCCACAAGTGTAGTATCATTTCAGAGTACTACACTTGTAGGAGAATGTCAACAGCCGATAAACTATGCCGCTCTTAGGCACCGCCATATTTGCCATTATCCTGTATTGTGATTTCCTTACCTGCTGATATCGTCCGGATGAGAGCCCACAAACAGCCCGTAAATTCATCTACGCTTTTCCTCCATCTGTGAGGTAATTTCTATACAAAAGGTATTGGAAATTAAAAATGTTACAAACTATTATGCAGCGGCAGCGTTGTCACAAAATCTTTGGATGCAATGAAGGGGATTTCGCTGCAATCATGGGTACGCCCGGGTCGTTTTAAGCCCGTGCCAAGTGCACCTCCCTGTTGCAACTAAATCCAAATTTTTTCTTGACTGATTTTTGTGAATTTTGTATAGCAGATGTATAGTTAATTTTTTAACAATACGGGTTATAAGGAGGCAAAATCATGAGAGCTCTTGCAATGCTGGGGATCGGAAAAACAGGCTGGATTGAAAAAGATGTACCGGCGTGCGGTCCAATGGATGCCATCTGCCGCCCCATTGCACTCGCCCCCTGCACATCTGATATTCATACGGTATGGGAAGGCGCGATCGGAGAACGCAAGGACATGATTCTGGGTCACGAAGCGGTGGGCGAAGTCGTGGAAGTCGGCGAGCTGGTGAAGGATTTCAAGCCGGGAGATCGGGTGATTGTGCCCGCCATTACGCCGGACTGGAATTCTCTGGAGGCGCAGGCCGGATATCAGATGCACTCGGGCGGAATGCTGGCGGGATGGAAATTCTCCAATTTCAAGGATGGTGTTTTTGCGGAGCGCTTCCATGTCAACGACGCAGACGGAAATCTTGCCCATCTTCCGGAGGGGATTGACCCGGCGGAGGCATGTATGCTGTCGGACATGGTACCCACCGGCTTCCACGGCGTAGAGTTGGCAAACGTCCAGTTCGGTGACAAGGTCGTGGTCATCGGTATCGGGCCCGTAGGGCTGATGGCGGTCGCCGGAGCGGCGCTTCGCGGCGCGTCCTATCTTTACGCCGTAGGCTCCCGCCCCAACTGCGTAATGGCGGCAAAAGAGTATGGAGCGACGGACGTCATCAACTACCGGGAAGGCGACATTGTCGACCAGATCATGGAAAAGACCCATGGCGAGGGCGTTGACCGTGTGGTCATCGCCGGCGGCGATGTAAACACCTTTACCCAGGCCGTGAAAATGCTCAAGCCCGGCGGAGTGATCGGAAACGTAAACTATCTGGGCAAAGGTGACTTCATTCAGATTCCCCGTGTCGAGTGGGGCTGCGGCATGGGTCATAAGATGATTGCGGGCGGGCTGATGCCCGGTGGCCGTCTGCGCATGGAAAAGCTGGCCTCTCTGCTGGTAACCCGCAGACTGGACACCAGCAAGCTGATCACACACCGCTTTGAAGGCTTGGATGCAGTGGAGAAAGCCCTCCTGCTGATGAAGGATAAGCCCAGAGACCTCATCAAGCCCGTTGTCATTATTAAGTAAATGGGGGCCGCCTCCGCATCGAAACCCTGATTACAGGCACTTGCTTCTTTGGGGAGAGGTTCATCGTCTTGTAGAAAATGCGGTTTTGGAAAATCACGCAAGCGTTCAGAGTCACACGCATGCAGCAGGGCGGAGGCCGATTTATCACTCACCTTTTAACATCACAACTATGTAACAAACGCCGGTAAAGTCTTGAAGAGCATGGAGAGTCTTCAACTTTACCGGCGTTTTTCTTTTTTGGGTAAAAAGCATATGCATTACTTTTCAAAAACCGGATAATCATAACCCGCAAACAACCTGTTTACCGGACTTTTCGCAGATTTACTCTTTTACCCTTGACATCAATACTACCGTCTCAACGTGGCAAGTACCCGGGAAAAGATCGACGGCGACGGCGCGCTCCGCCTGATAGCCAAGCTCTCCGAACCGCTTCAGGTCCCGGGCAAGCGTGGCGGAATCGCAGGAAACGTATACCACCCGCTTCGGTCCCATGGCGGCAACTCCGGCAATCACCTCCGGCGTCAGGCCCTTCCGGGGCGGGTCCACGCAGATCACTTCGGGCCGCAGGCCTTCCCTCTCCAGCCTCGCCGCGATATCCGACGCGTCGCCGCAGAAGAACTCCGCATTCCGAATCCCATTCCGCGCGGCGTTCTCCCTTGCGTTTTCAATTGCCTCTGGTACAATCTCCGCCCCGATGACCCACTTTGCTTTTCTTGACATGGCCAGCGTAATGGTCCCCGCGCCGCAGTACAGATCCAGTACCGTCTCCATCCCCGTCAGCTCTGCAAACTCCACGGCCTTGCCGTACAGTGTCTCCGCCTGTTCCCGGTTCACCTGATAGAACGATGGCACAGACAGCTTGAAACGCAGGCCGCACAACTCATCCATCAAAAAATCCTGTCCCCAGAGCGTCCGGTATCCGTCGCCCAGAATCACGTTGCCCCGTCGGGTGTTCCTATTCAGCACCACGCCCACGGTCTGCGGCGCGGCGGCTAAAACCATGGCGGCCAGCTCCGGCTCCCGGGGCGCGGTCCTGCCGTTGAGGACCACACAGCAAAGGCTTTCACCCTTTCGGCTGGTCCTGACGTAAACATGGCGCACCAACCCCTTCCCCGTCCGCTCGTCATAGGCCGGGACGCCATACTTCTTCATCCAGGCGCTCACAGCACCGGCGGTGGCGTCGGCGGCAGGCGCGCAGATCTGGCAGCGCTCCACAGGGATGACCTGATGGCTCCGCTGGCGGTAAAACCCCACGGCACCGCCGGGGCCCACCGGGTACTGGGCCTTGTTACGGTAGTGGAGCGGGTCCCTCGCGCCCAGGATCTCCTCCACCCGCAAGTCAAGGCCCCCAATGCGCTTCAGCGCATCTTGCACCTTCTGCTTTTTCGCCCGCAGCTCCTCCGCATAGCTCATATGCCGGTAAACGCAGCCGCCGCATCGGCCAAAATAGGCACAGTCCGGCTCCACCCTCTCCGGCGAGGGCGCCGCAATACCTTCGATCTCCCCGGCATAGCAGGTCTTCATTTCCTTTGTAATGCGCAGCTTCACCGTTTCGCCGCGGACGGCGCGGGGTACGAATACCACCGCGCCGTTGACTCGAACGATGCCAAGGCCCTCGCTGGAGTAGCCCTCCACCGTGCCGGTATAGAAATTGTTCAGCAATAAACGTTCCATAGATGTTCCCTTGCTTTAAAATTTGCTGTGCGCTTTCGCGCGCGCCTCACCGGTCCGACAGCTCGGCGATGAAGGCGAGGCCGAAATCTGCCGGCGCGCCCAAGCAGGGGCCGCGGGTTCCCGGACATCCGCCGCAAACAGGACAGGCATCTTACGCCTCCCACTTCTCCAGAGCCTTTTTCAGCTGGTCCGCAAAATTTGCCAGGCTCTTGTTGTCCCGGCCTCTGGCCCGCTTGATGGCTTCCACCACCATCTGGCCGACGGCCACCAAGCGCTCATACGCCGCGGAGACTTTGGTTCCCTCCACGACCTTCGCCTTGCGCTCGGGAAGATAGCCCGTCTCAAGCTGCTGGCAGGAGGCCAGGTCGTAAACCTCCGTGTACTGCGGAGCGTGAGCGGTAAAGCCCATGGTCTGGATGGTCTGGGCAAAGAAGGGAGCTACCTCCCGATCCCCGTGGACCACGAACACATGCTGCGGCTTCGGCTCTTTGATGTCGGAGATCCAGCTCAGCAGGTGATCCCGGTCGGCGTGGGAGGAAAGGCCGGTATAATTCACGATCTTGGCCCGGACGGTAATTTCCTCACCGAACATTTTGACGCTCTCTGCGCCGTTGAGCAGCAAACGGCCCAGCGTACCCTCGCCCTGATAGCCCACGAAGGCGACGGTGCACTCGGGACGCCAGAGGTTGTGCTTGAGATGGTGGCGGATGCGGCCCGCGTCGCACATACCAGAAGCGGAAATGATGACCTTGGGCGTGCGGTCTTCATTCAGGGCGCGGGATTCATCCACCGTCTCGGTCATACGGAGATTCGTGAAGTTAAACATATGCGTGCCGTCTGCCACCAGCTTCAGCGCGTCCTCGTCCAGATATCCGTGGAGATTTCCGGTAAAGATCTGGGTGGCCTGTCTGGCAAGGGGAGAGTCAATGTAGACCGGAAAATCCGGGTTGGACTTCACCATCTTTGCATCCTTAATCTCCCGGATAAAGTACAAAAGCTCCTGCGTGCGGCCCACGGCAAAGGAGGGGATCACCACGTTTCCGCCCCGGGCCATGGTCTCGTCGATGATCTTGGCCAGATCGTCCGTGTAACTCCAGACCTCCGTGTGGTTTCGGTCGCCGTAGGTGGACTCCATCACCACATAATCCGCCCCGTGGAAGTGGATGGGGTCCCGGATGATGGGCTGGTCCACGTTGCCGATATCGCCGGAGAAAATAATGGTTTTTTCCACACCGCCCTCGCTCAGGTCCATCCAGATAGAGGCGGAACCCAGCAGGTGTCCGGCATCGACGAATTTCACCCGTACGCCCTCGCACAGGTTGATCTCTTCCTCGTACTCACAGGTTTTCAGGTACTCCGCCACCTTCTGAGCGTCCTCGATGGTATACAGCGGCTCCACCGGCGCGCGTCCCGCCCGCGCGCCCTTGCGGTTCTTCCACTCGGCATCCTGCTCCTGAATGTGGGCGGAGTCCAGCAGCATGATGCGCATCAGGTCTGCGGTGAGGCGGGTAGCGAGAATCTCGCCGTGGAATCCCTGGCGGATCAGCTTAGGGATGCGTCCGGAGTGGTCGATGTGGGCGTGGGTCACCAGCACATAATCCACGTTTGCGGGGTTAAATGGGAATTCCTCGTTGGAGACCTCGTCCCGTCCCTGCTGCAAACCGCAGTCTACCAGGATGGTCTTGCCGTTGATCTCTAGGCAATGGCAGCTACCGGTGACGCACTGATCGGCGCCAAAAAAGCTGAGCTTCATAAAATATCCTCCTGTATTCTATCTTGATATCCGTCTCCGCGGGTTCTCCCGCCGAACGGTAGGCTCTCCTTGGTAAGAACCGCGCTGTCAGCGGTTCAGAATCTCCGCCTGCAATCCCGCCAGCACATCCAGAGTCTTTTCGTTGAGTGCCGGGTCAAAGCTCCCGGTAAGCTTCGCGTCCACCACGATGCGGGCCTGTGGATAGCGGCTCTGGAGCACCGCCGCGTTGCTGACCACGCAGATATTGGATACCAGCCCGCATAGCTCGATGCGCTCCGCCTCCTTCGGCAGTGCCGCCAGCACCGTCGGGTCACCGGTATCCATGCCGAACGCGGCCTTGTCGATACCCACTGCGCCCATTTCCTTCAGAGCTTTGGCGGTTTCGCCATAGTTCTCCCAGCCGGGCGTGCCCCTCACGCAGTGGACCACGGGCAGGAGCTTTCCCTCCCGGGTATGGAGATAATCCGCCGAATGGGTATCCCGTGTAAACCACACGCGGCCCGGGCCGTACTCCCGGACCCGCGCGGCGATGGCTCCGTCCAGCTTTTCCGCGCCGGAGAAGCCCAGCGCCCCGTCCACGAAATCCTTTTGATAGTCGATGACAAACAGACAGTCCATGTCCGCACCCGTCCTTTTCCGTTTTCCGCCGGGGGTGGGTCTGAGCAATTTTCCCCATTATTGTACCATTAAATTCTAAAATGTACAATTGAAAAATCCCGCGGTCCGGAGAATATGCTCTCCAGACCGCGGGGATCAAACTTCCCGCTATTTTTCTTATTCGAAGCTTCTTTCGAAAATGCAGCCGGTAAGACCGGCTCAGCAATCGTTTTTGTGGAGCTGCTTACCCACCTGCGCGATCACATGCAGCATGGTCAGCGCGGCCAGCCGCTCCGTACAGCCGGAGGGGTCGTATTGGGGAGCCACCTCCACCAGATCCATGCCGATGACCTTACCGGTCTTACAGATGGCGGTGAGCATCTCCGTACTCTCATCGTACATAATGCCGCCGGGCAGCGGGGAGGCCGCCCCGGGGGCAAGCGGCATATCGTAGCCGTCGATGTCGAAGGTGATATAATAGGCCTCCGCGTCGGGGATCTTGTCCAGCACGTAGGGCACGCCGTTGGCGTGCAATTCCCGGGCGGAAACCAGCTTGCTGCCGTAGGCCCGGGCATCGTCGTAGTCCTGCTTCTTGCCGCTGCCCATGCCCCGCAGGCCGATCTGGACCATCCCGCCAATGTGGTCCATCTCAGAAAGCCGCCGCATGGGGCTGCCGTTGCCCTGAAACTGGGGGCCGACGTGGCTGGTCCAGTCCAGATGCGCATCAAACTGAATCACACAGATTTTCTTTCCGTATTCCTCCAGCGCCCGGCCCACTGGGATCGTAACGGAGTGGTCGCCGCCCATGACGATGGGGATGCTGCCCGCGCGGATGATGCGCCGCACGGCCCGTTCCACGCACTTAAAGGAATATTCCCGGTCTCCCTGAAGCACGTCGGCATCGCCGCAGTCGGCGATGGTGATGGGCGCGGAGAGCATCTGCTCGTCCGCCTCATAATCATAGTAGCCCTCCTCACCGCGGCCGTACTGGGTGGATGCCTCCCGGATGCGGCGGGGACCCAGACGCGCTCCGCTGAGAAAGCCCACGCCCATGTCGTAGGGAACGCCCAGCACACCGAAATCGGCATGCAGCTCGTCCAGATCCAGGCAGATGGGATACCGGCCAAAGGAACAGATGCCCGTGATAGGCTGGTTGATAAGTTCAGGACGCATAAAAGCAAAATCTCCTTTTCATCCGCGGCGGAAGCGGACGGCCTCCACCGTTTGTATATCTGTTTTCGGGAAAATTTCCGGAAAGCACTTCATTACAGGCGGGTCTCCAAAATCTGATCCATACGGAAGTTTTCAATGCGCAGGTAATATTCCGCACAGTCCACCAGCGCCGCCATAGGCGTCAGGCCGATGATCTCGCTACCCACCACGCTGACGCCCCATTGCTGCGCCTCCATTTTTACCGTCTCGAACACCCGATAGAGAGAGGTTCTCGTATAATCCGTCATGTTGATGGAGACCTGGGCGATGTTTCTGTCCTCCAGCATCACCCCCATGGACTTCACGAACCGGAAGCCGCCGTTGATGTAGCGGATGCGGTGCGCGATCTCGTCGGCGATGTGGAGATCCGAGGTATTGAGATTGATGTTAAACGCCACCAGAGGCATCCGGGCGCCCACGGCGGTGACGCCCGCGGTAGGATGGATGGTATTCGGGCCGAAGTCCGGGCACCACTTGGGGTCCTTCATTTTCTCCGCCATGCCCTCGAACTGGCCCTTGCGGATGTAGGCAAGGTTTTCCCGGTGGGGTGCCGTGGCGGACTTTTCATAGAGGAAAACCGGTACGCCGTATCGCTCCGCAATGGCGGCGGCCGTCTCTTTTGCAATGCGGTCCGCATCCTCCAGCGTGCAATTCCGCACGGGGACAAAGGGCACCACGTCGGTGGCTCCCATGCGGGGGTGCTGGCCGTCGTGTTTCGTCATGTCGATCAGCGCCGTGGCCGTTCCGACGGCCTCAATCACCGCGTCCCGCAACGCCTCGGGCACACCCACGGCGGTAATCACGCATCGGTTGTGGTCCTTATCCGTGCTGTAATCCAGAAGCTTTACATTTTCCTTTGCGCGGAAGGCGCCCGCGATTTTCTCCACCTTTTCAAGATTCCGCCCTTCACTGAAGTTCGGGATACACTCCATGATCTGATCCATGTCTTTTTGCTCCTTTACTCATCCCGCGGTTTCTTTGGCGCGCTTTGCTCCGGCGCCTCCGTACTTTTTTATTACACTTGTACCATAGCAAAAAAAAAATATTTCCGCAACCGTTTTCCATGAACTTTTCGTCACCTATTCAACTTTTTGACGCAGATTCAACGCGGGACATGTATAATATTTATAAATTGGCACAGACACTTGGCGCACATGCGATGTCGATGAGGTAAACACTTTCGTCAACTGATGCGCTGTCTAGGCAGTGAAATGCCGCAATAGCAATTTAATTTGTTGAAAACCACTAAATATCTGTCTACTTTTTTATTGTTTTTGTTGATTTTTTCAAAGTATCGTGATAAGATGCTGTTCAAGAGGCAATCCTTAACTGCCCGGGCCGGGGTTCATCCGGTCGGCAGAATCCAATTTTCAGGAGGAACCACCATGGCGATTTTCGATGTTGACAAGGCTATGACAGTAAAGCTGGACTATGACCTGCCGGAGTACCCCACCTTTGAGGAGGGCATACGCCGGGCTCCCCGCCGGGAATCCCATCTGACCGAGGCCGACAAGGAGCTGGCCATCCGCAACGCCCTGCGGTACATCCATCCCGACCACCATGCCCAGATGGCCAAGGAGTTTGCACAGGAGCTGGAGGAGCACGGCCGGATCTACGGCTATCGCTTCCGCCCCCAAGGCCACCTGTCCGGCAAACCCATCGACCAGTACAAGGGCAACTGCATTGAGGGCAAGGCTTTCCAGGTGATGATCGAAAACAATCTGGACTTCGACGTGGCTCTATACCCCTATGAGCTGGTGACCTACGGCGAGACCGGCCAGGTCTGCCAGAACTGGATGCAGTACCGTCTCATCAAGAAGTATCTGGAAGTGCTGACCGACGAGCAGACGCTAGTGGTCATGAGCGGTCATCCTCTGGGCCTGTTCCACTCTCACAAGGGCGCTCCCCGCTGCATCATCTCCAACGGCCTGATGGTGGGCATGTTCGACAACCAGAAGGACTTCAACCGCGCCGCCGCTCTGGGCGTCGCCAACTATGGACAGATGACCGCCGGCGGCTGGATGTACATTGGGCCTCAGGGCATTGTCCACGGCACCTTCAATACCCTGCTCAACGCGGGCCGTCTGAAGCTGGGGATTCCCAACGACCAGAATCTGGCCGGCCGTCTGTTCGTCTCCGCCGGTCTTGGCGGCATGAGCGGCGCGCAGGGCAAGGCCGCGGAGATCGCCGGCGCTGTCTCTATCATCGCCGAGGTAGATATGTCCCGCATTATGACCCGCTACACCCAGGGCTGGGTCAGTGAGAAAACCGCGAGCCTCGACGAGGCCCTTGCCATGGCACAAAAGCATCTGGCCGAAAAGACCCCATGCGCCATCGCCTATCACGGCAACGTGGTGGATCTGCTGGAGTATCTCTATGAGAAAAACGTCCACATTGACCTTTTGAGCGACCAGACCTCCTGCCACGTCCCCTATGACGGCGGCTACTGCCCCCAGGGCCTGACCTTCGAGCAGCGCACCGAGATGCTGGACAAGGACCCCGACGGCTTTTGTAAGCTGGTGGACAAGACGCTGCGCCACCACTATGAGATGATCTGCAAACTCCATGAGCGGGGTACCTATTTCTTTGACTACGGCAACAGCTTCCTGAAAGCCGTGTACGACGCAGGTGTGAAGAGCATCTGCAAAAACGGCGAAAACGACTTGGACGGCTTTGTCTTCCCGTCCTACGTGGAGGACATTCTCGGTCCCCATCTGTTCGACTATGGCTACGGTCCCTTCCGCTGGTGCTGCCTGAGCCATAACCCCGGCGATCTGGACAAGACCGACGCGGCCGCCGCCGAGTATATCAAGACTCACAACCGCCGCTATCAGGACTATGACAACTATATCTGGGTCCGCGACGCGAAGAAAAACAAGCTGGTGGTCGGCACCCAGTGCCGCATCCTCTATCAGGACGCTATGGGCCGCATGAATATCGCCTTGAAGTTCAACGAAATGGTACGCAACGGCGAAATCGGCCCGGTCATGCTCGGCCGCGACCACCATGACACCGGCGGAACCGACTCCCCCTTCCGCGAGACCTCCAACATCAAGGACGGCTCCAATATTATGGCCGAAATGGCCACCCAGTGCTATGCGGGCAACGCGGCCCGCGGCATGAGTCTGGTTGCCCTGCACAACGGCGGTGGCACCGGCATCGGCAAGGCCATCAACGGCGGCTTCGGCATGGTGCTGGACGGCAGCGAGCGCGTGGATACCATTCTACGCATGTCCATCCCCTGGGACACCATGGTGGGTGTTGCCCGCCGCTCCTGGGCCCGCAACGAGCACGCCGTGTCCACCGCAGTCGAGTACAACGAGATGTACAAGGGCCAGGATCACATCACCCTGCCCTATGTGGGGGAGAACGATGATGCAATCATCAAAGAAGCCGTTGAAAACATGAAGTAATTTCCCGTACAGACTTTTAAAAAGGGGCCTCGCCCGGAGGCCCCTTTTTTCCCACATTTTGCAAGGGAGGATACATGATATGGCAAACCTGTTGTTGAAAAACATCGGCCTGCTGGCCACCCCCACCGGCTCCGCCGCAAAACGCGGCAGGGAACAGGGTGAGATCACTCTGCTCAAAGGCGCCTACATCCTCGTAAAAGGCGGCGTGATCGACGCCGTAGGCAGTGGAGAAGTTCCCGCCGGAATGCTGGAAAACGCGGAAATGGTGGATGTAAAGGGCCGTCTGGTCACCCCCGGTCTGGTGGATGCTCACACCCATCTGATCTTTGGCGGCTGGCGGCAAAACGAGTTGGGTCTAAAGCTCCACGGCGTCACCTATCTGGAGATTCTCGCCCAAGGCGGCGGCATTTTGTCCACCGTCCGCGCTACCCGCGCGGCCTCGGAGCAAGAGCTGGCGGGCAAGGCCGCCAAGGAGCTTTCCGCTATGCTGCGCATGGGAACCACCACCTGCGAAGCCAAGAGCGGCTACGGCCTCGACCCTGAGGACGAATATAAGCAGCTGCGGGCCATCCGCCGTTTGAATGAGACGCAGAAAGTGGAGCTGGTACCCACATTTCTGGGTGCCCACGCACTGCCGGAGGAATATAAAAACCACCGGGAGGGCTATTTGGGCCTGCTGTGTGAGGAGATGATCCCCACGGTGGCCCGGGAGCATCTGGCGGAATTCTGCGACGTGTTCTGCGAGACTGGCGTGTTCACCGCCGAGGAGTCCCGCCGGATTCTGGAAGCGGGCAAAAAGCACGGCCTGACGCCGAAAATCCACGCTGACGAGATCGACCCCATCGGCGGGTCTCAGCTGGCCGGTGCGGTCGGCGCCATTACAGCCGAGCATCTGATCGTCTGCCCCAAGGAGGGCATTGCCAGCATGGCAAAGGGTGGTACCATCGCCTGTCTGCTCCCCGCCACCAGCTTCTATCTGGGGGCGACCTTCGCCCCTGCCCGGGCCATGATCGACGCGGGGGTTGCCGTGGCGGTGGCCACGGACTTCAATCCCGGCTCCTGCCCCAGTTCCAACCTGCAGCTGGCCATGAACCTCGCCTGTCTCAAGTACTGCCTGACCCCGGAAGAGGTCCTCACCGCCGTCACGCTGAACGGTGCGGCCGGTATCCGCCGGGCGGACCGGATCGGTACCGTGGAGGCAGGCAAGCAGGCGGACCTGTTGATCTGGGACGCCCCGGATCTGGACTATGTCTGCTACCGGCTGGGCGCCAATCTGGTGGATACCGTCATTAAAAAGGGTGAGATTATCCAGTTCTGAGGTCTTGCAGGGTCCCGCGCGGGAAAAAACATGAAGCAGGCGGTTGGAAAAGTCCCTGAGGGCTTTTCCAACCGTCTGCTTTATCATTCCGTCATGAAGTTTTTATTTTTGCTGTAAAGATTCTCCACCGTCAGAGGTTTCGCCTGACGAATGCTGTACTTCAGGCAGTCCTCCAGCACGTCGTATTCATACGCGCCCTTCACACCCCGCAAACGCTGCATCCCCCGGTGGCAGTAAATATCCAGCGGGCGATAAAGATAGCGGTCAAGCTCATTGTTCAGCATATGATCCTGGTCCATTTCCCGGCGGAGTCTCGCCAGCACGCTGTCCCGAATTCCTTGCTCCACCAGGGAACTCAGCTTACTGGCGGAATCCCACGAGGTCACCAGCAGATCTACTGCCGAAGCGTATTTCCCGTCCTGAGCGGCGTAGTATGCGGTGTAGGCTTCGGCCAGGCTCCGGCCCGGCAGCTCTTTGGTTTTCTCAAACGCCTCCATGGCCCGGGTAAACATCTGTCGGGCTTTTCCGTCGTCCCCCAGAGCCATGGCCGCCCGGCCATAGCAGGTAAAGAGAAAGCCGCTACCCGGCCAGGGGGCCAGTCCCTCCGTCAGCTCCACGGCCAGCTGATACGTCTCGCAGGCCCCGGCAAAGTCCTTCTGGCAGCGTTTCCACTCCCCCTGCCACGTCCGGATATAACCGCAGAACACGGGATAGCGCTCCGGACGGTCGAACAGCCCCAGAGACTGACGGAGAAAATAGTCGCTGCTCTTATAGCTTCCCTCTTTGCAGAATTCAATGCCCCGAAGAAGCAAGAAACAGGCCCGCTGGCGCTTCAGTCCCGACTCCTCCGCGATTTCCAGCCCCCGGACAATGTATTCCGGCTCCGGCTGGTCTGTCTGCACACTGTAGGCGATCCGCTGGCGCAGGACCCACAGCAGCAGATCCGTGTCCTCCGCAGCGCAGGGTGTCATGGCCCGAAGCAGCGCTTCCGTGACGCTGAGTCCCTCCTGATACCGTCCGGTATAGATCAGCATACGCGCCTTTGCGCACAAGAGCATCCGCTCCGACTTGTCCAGTTCTCCGCTCTCCCCACCCGACGGGACCTGACGGCGCAGCCGGTCAAGCTCCTGCTCCAGCCTTTGCACATTGTCCTCCAGCGTCATTCCCTCCGGCAGCGGCGCGGGATCGGCAATCTCCGCCGGAACCAGCGGCGGGATCTCGCAAGTCCAAAAGGTTCGCCAGTATAAGCCGGCGGCCTCGCATTGGAAAGCCCGGAGGCTGTCGCCACCCGCCCGGCAGTGATGCGCCACGCGGGCGAGAGCGTCCACATCCCCCTCCTGCAAATTCTCCTGAAGGCAATCCGCAATCTTGAGATGCAGCGGCTGGCGCTGGAAATAAGACTGCGCCTGATAGAGCGCCTCCCTCATATGGGGGTGGAGAAATTCCAGATAGCTCTCCCCATCCACGCAGCACTCTCCGATGAGGGAGTGCTCCTCCAGCTCCACGGAAAGGGGGTAGAGCTGCACCGTTTGGTAGCCGGTGATATCGGAGAGCAACCGGCAGGGCGTCTTGTCCGGAAACAGGGCCAGGACGTCTGCCAGATGCAGCGCCTGGGTACTCAGACCCGCCATGCGCTGGCGAAGAATCCCGTCGGCGTCCGGCAGCGTACCCTCCGTCGGTTCCTTGCCCCTTAGGTTTTCCACAGCTCCAGCCAGCAGCCGGGGATTGCCTCCCGTGGCCTCATAAATACGGCTTCGGACTGGGGCGGGCAGGTCCGCGTCCAGCGCCGCGTCCAGATACCGGTCGGTTTCTTTTCTTGTGAGGCAGGGCACATAAATACGCTCCAACGCGGACTCGTCCAACATGAAATTCACGTCTACGTTCAGTGTCCAGCTGGAGGCAAGCAGCAGCAGCTGACTTCCGCCCAACCGACGGACCACCTGGCATAAAAGGTCCTGACTGGCCGGATCCATCCATTGCAGATTTTCAAACACCAGCAAAATTTTCCGACGGTCCGCCGCCAGTGACAGCAACAGTGCCACAGCATCCGTCACCAGCGCGCCGCAGCGGTTTTGCTTGAATTCTCCGGGCTCCCGCTGTTCCTCCGCTCCGTCGGAGAACACAGGAAACACCCGGGCGATGGTGCGGCGGATCGTCTCCGGAATCTGCAAATTCCGGCTGGCCACCTCCTCCGCCACAGAGAGCATCACGTTCTTCCACGGTTCCAGATAGACTCCCGCCTGCCGCTGGGAACAGCCGCCCCGCAGTACCAGCGTATCGGAAAAGTCGCCGCCCCGCAAAAAGTATTGCAGTAGATAGCTTTTGCCGCAGCCCGCTTCACCGTAAAACAGCAGGGATGAAACCTCATACCCCTCCTGAAATGACTGATACCGCTCCTGAATTTTCTGAAGCAGCGCCACGCGGCTTTCGGTCATCTCCGGGTCCGTCCGTCCGGGGGTCTCCTCTGTGGTCTTGTTCCACTGGTTTACAATCTCATAGTACAACTCGGCCGTCTCGTGCAGCGGCGTAATGCCCAGTTCCTCAGCCAGTTTATCCTTGAGCCTCTGATAGAGGTTCGCCGCCTTATAATACCGTCCATCCCGCTGGTAGAGCTTCATCAGGAACATGACCATTTTTTCATCCAGTCCGTCCCGGTTCAGATACTCCAGACTCAGCCGCTCCGCCTGCGCCAGATCCCCCTTCTCCTGTGCCTTCGCCGCGCCGGTGAAGAGGTCGTTCAGGGTCCGGGCGGCCATCTGTTCCCGCATCTGGTCAACCCAGGCATTGAAGTTAGGTGCGTTTTTCACCGCAAAACCCCGCAGGAACTGCTCCGTATCCACAACTCCCTCCCGGTCAAAATCGGAGATCAGTTCCCGCGCCGGGTTCAGCCGCACCTCCGTTTTCGGGATGGACAGGATCAAATCGGACCCCAGCGCCTTACGCAGGGTATAAATTGTGTGGCGCAGGTTTTTGTAGCCCACCTCTTCCGCGCAGTCCTCCCACAGGAGATTCACCAGCTCCTGCCGTGTGGCAGTCTTCCGGCAGATCAGATAGTAGAACAGCGCGTCCACCCGCTTGAAGGGAAAGGACACCTCTTTCCCGTCCAGCTTCACACAGGGTATCTGAAACAGCTGTACTTCAATTTTCGGCATTGGCCTATTCCTTCCCTTCTTCCGGAAAAGATTTCTTTTATTTTCTATTATACACGGCTTCATCGCTCAGTACCAGATATATTTGCACTTCTTTTACCGCAGGGATAAAGGGGGGCAGGCCTTATCGGCCTGCCCCCCGGTTCGTTGAAAAATTCCCGCAAACTTTTGGGCGTTTCCATCCGACGCCCCGGTTTTCCGCTGGCACTGTCCGTTTGAAAGACCGCGGCTTTTCAGTCCGTTCGCCCAAAGTATGCCCGAATCTCTCCCACCTGATAGAGTGAGCCGAAGGCACAGACGATATCTTTTGGACCCTTTCCCGCCATTGCCATGGCAAGGCCGCTTTTCACGTCGCCGCCACACCGGGCGGGAATACCGGTCAACGCCTCAATCTTTACCCGCAGCTCCTCCGCTGGAAGCGCCCGATGGCTCTCCGGCGTCACCGCCACGAATTCGTTGGCGAACGGCGCCATCATGCAAATCATGTCGGCATAGTCCTTGTCCGCCATCACACCCATCAGCAGCGTCATCTTCCGGCCAGGCAGATATTCCCGCAGGCACTTCGAAAGCTCCGTCACGCCGTCCGGATTGTGTGCACCGTCCACCAGCATCAGCGGATCTCTTTGCAAAACCTCGAACCGCCCCGGCCAGATGACCGCGGACAGTCCCGCTCTCACGGCGGACTCCGGGATTTCATATCCCCGCCGCTCGTTCAATACATCCACAGTGTCCAGCGCCACGGTGACGTTTTTATACTGATAGTCTCCGATCAGCCGCAGCCGCAGGCCTTTCCGCTCCCGGTAATCCAGCGTCTGCCCATCCAGGCCGCAGACGCGCAGCTTCTCCGCCGTCGGATCCGTGACCCGAAGGGCACAGCCCCGCTCCTTGCAGGTCCGTCGCACCACGTCCTCAACCTCCGCCGTCTGAGCGGAGAGAATCACATCCGCCCCGGGCTTAATGATGCCGGATTTCTCCCCTGCAATTTTAGCCAGAGTATCCCCCAGCACCTCCGTGTGCTCCAGAGCGATGTTGGTAATCACCGCCGCGTCCGGCGCGTCAATCACGTTGGTGGAGTCCAGGCGTCCGCCCAAGCCCACCTCCAAAACCACCACGTCACAATGCTTTTGCTGAAAATACAGCAGCGCCATGGCGGTGATCCGCTCAAATTCCGTGGGCTGGTCCGCCATTTTCTCCACAAACGGCTCCACCTGTTCCGCAAGCCGTGCCAGTTCATCGTCGGAGATGTCCGCGCCGTTTATCTTCATCCGCTCGTTGATGCGAAAAAGATGCGGCGAAGTATAAAGTCCCGTGGTGTATCCGGCCCGGGTCAAAACCTCGGACAGCATGGCGCAAATAGAGCCTTTCCCATTCGTCCCCGCCACATGGATATACCGCAGCTTTTTCTGGGGGTCGCCTAAAAGCTCCATCAGCGACCGGATGCGCTCCAGTCCCAGGCGGCTCCCCTGCCAGGACGTGGCGTGGATGAATTCCAGCGCCTCCGAAAGATTCATGCTACCGCCTGCTTTCCACAGCGGCCCAGGACCTTTGTCATGACTCCAATCACAACAAACTGCACTGAAATCAGTACCACAGTCTGTACGATCCGGGTGAGGAACAGCGGACCGTAAGGTGCGCCGTACAGAATGGAAATCCACAGCGTGTTCAACAGCAAGCCCAACACCAGCTGATTCACCGCTACCGCGCCGCCGATGCGGCCCACGGTCTGCCGCTTGTGCAAAAACAGGCCAAGCACCGTCCCGGTCAGAGCCGCGGTCAGGGTAAAGCCTGGAAAATACGGCCCGATGGGAAACAGGATCGCACCCAGGAAATCTCCCAGCGCGGCCACTGTCGCCGCAGGGGCGGCGCCGTACAGCACCGCCGCCACAGCAACGGGTACAAAACTGAAGCCGATCTTAATGTTCCATGCGGAAATAGAGCAAAACCGGGACAGCACGATCTCGATGGCCACCAGCATTCCAAGGGTCACCAGCATTGAAAGTTTCTGTTTCTTCATAATTGATATCCTCCTATATGTGATAAAAACGGCCAAAATATTATTTGGCAGTCGCCACTTGGGAGGAAATAGTTCCTTCTTTGTGGCAGCGGATGCGGGTTCAGCGACGCGAGGTTTTCACCTCTTCGTCCAACGGCGACTTCCCATCCGTCGGCACTTAACGCGCTGACCCTACTCTGTCGTCGGAGCAGGCTCCATATCCTTCGCTTCGGCTTTCGGCCCAAGCTCTCTCATTTCGCCGCTCCTCCTCTCCCCTGAATATGCACGGCATTTTCAGGGGGCCGTGGGTAATAAGCAGGCTCCATATCCTTCGCTTCGGCTTTCGGCCCAAGCTCTCTCATTTCGCCGCTCCTCCTCTCCCCTGAATATGCACGGCATTTTCAGGGGGCCGTGGGTAATAAGCAGGCTCCATATTCTTCGCTTCGGCCTTCGGCCCAAGCTCTCTCATTTCGCCGCTCCTCCTCCCCCCTGAATATGCACGGCATTTTCAGGGGGCCGTGGAATGCAGGACTTCTTGATGTCCGACCGATGCGGGAGTCCTGCGGTGCGCCGTCCAGATCAGGGCGGCAAAACCACAGCCGCCCAGAATGTTGCCAACAGTCACCGGCAACAGATTATGCAGGAGAAAGTTGTTCCATGTCAGTGCAGAGATGTCTATGCCCGCTTCCGCCGCAAGCTGTCCGCAGTCTGGCAGCGTCAGCGCAAACAGCCCCGCGGAAATGAAATACATATTGGCGACACAGTGCTCGAATCCACAGATAACAAAACAGCAGATGGGTCCGAACGCTCCCACCGCGCGCCCCATTACATCTCCGGCACACAGGGCCATCATCACGGCGGCGCAGACCAGAATGTTGCACAGGATTCCAAGACCCAGCGCCCTTCCAAAGGGCAGCGCGCACTTTGCAGCGGCGGTGGAAATGGTTTTGAGTATCAGTCCATCCCCCATCCCGGGCCCGCTGAATGAAATGATCGCCCAGGCCAGCAGCAGCGCCCCGAAGAAATTGCCCAGGTAGACTACGGCAAAATTCCGAAGCATCCCCCTCAAGCGGATATGCCGCTCCAAAAGGGAAATTGTCATCAGGCAGTTTCCGGTAAACAGCTCCGCGCCGGTCAGAAGCACCATAATCAGTCCCAGCGGAAACAGAACGCCGCTGATTATTTTGGCGGCGGACACATTTTCAATGGCAAAGGTCGCCGCAGTCGTCACCGCGCCGCCCACGCCGATGGCAAAGCCCGCCAAGATTCCCGACAAAAACAGTCTTACCACACCCGCGTCGGCTTTTCTCTCGCCAATTCCGGCATAGCTCTCCACAAACTCAGCGGGACTCAGCATCGCCTTCTCCCCTTTCGCTTCCCCTGCATAAAAATCGGGAAGCTTCAAAATAGTCTGAGGCACGCAGCCCCGGCGGAGCCAGAAGGCCCCGCCGGAAGACACCTACGTACTTAAAACAACCCTGTGATCTTCCCGTTTCCATCCACGTCGATCCGATCAGCGGCGGGGACCTTGGGAAGGCCCGGCATCGTCATAATATCGCCGGTTTTAGCCACAAGGAACCCCGCGCCGGCATTCACCTTCAGTTCGCGCACGGTGATCTTGAACCCGCGGGGCGCGCCCAGCTTGCTGGCGTCGTCGGAGAAGGAGAACTGCGTCTTGGCCATGCAGATGGGCAGCTTATCAAAGCCAAGCTCTGTGAGCTGCTGAAGCTGCTTTCTGGCGGCGGCGGTAATCACCACGCCGTCGGCACGGTAGACCTTGGTGGCAATGGCGTTGAGCTTGTTTTCAATGCTGTCCTCCACATCGTAGACAAACTGGAAGTGGTTGGGCTGCTCGCACAGGCGCAGGACTTCCTGGGCCAGAGCCTCTCCGCCCTCGCCGCCTTTGGCCCAGACTTCGCTGAGGGCCACGTTAACACCCAGCTCCCGGCACTTGTCCTCAACCATCTTGAGCTCGGCGGCGGTGTCGGTGGGGAAGGCGTTGACGGCCACCACGCAGGGCAGGCCATATACCTTCGTCACGTTCTCCACATGCTGAAGAAGGTTGGGCAGACCCTTTTCCAGCGCCGCCAGATTCTCGCTGTTCAGATCGGCCTTTGCAACGCCGCCGTGATACTTCAGGGCCCGCACAGTGGCGACCACCACTACGGCGTCGGGATGGAAGCCGCCGGCCCGGCATTTGATATCCACAAATTTCTCCGCACCCAAATCCGCAGCGAAACCAGCCTCGGTGACGGTGTACTCGCTGAGCTTCAGGGCGGTTTCCGTGGCCTCAATGGAGTTGCAGCCGTGGGCGATGTTGGCGAAAGGACCGCCGTGAATCAAAGCGGGGGTGTGCTCCAGCGTCTGCACCAGATTTGGTTTGATGGCATCCTTCAAAAGCGCGGCCATGGCGCCCTCGGCGTGCAGATCGTGGGCTGTGACAGGCTTGTCGTCCCGGGTATAGGCCACCACCATCCGGGCCAGACGCGCCTTCATATCCAAAAGGTCCCGTGAAAGGCACAGCACAGCCATGATCTCGGAGGCCACGGTTATGTCAAAGCCGTCCTCCCGGGGGACGCCGCTGGCCTTGCCGCCAAGGCCGCAGACAATATGGCGCAGCTGGCGGTCATTCATATCCACCACGCGCTTCCAAACAATCTTGCGCACGTCGATATCCAGCGCGTTACCCTGCTGGATATGGTTGTCCAGCAGCGCCGCCATCAGGTTGTTGGCCGCGCCGATAGCGTGGAAATCACCGGTGAAGTGGAGGTTGATGTCCTCCATAGGCACCACCTGCGCGTAGCCGCCGCCGGCCGCGCCGCCTTTGATGCCGAACACGGGGCCAAGGCTGGGCTCCCGCAGGCAGACCACGGTCTTCTTACCCAGCCGGTTCAGCGCATCGGCAAGGCCCACGGACGTGGTGGTCTTGCCCTCGCCGGCGGGGGTGGGGCTGATGGCTGTCACCAGCACCAGCTTGGCCTTCCGAGGCAGGTCCTTCAGCGCGTGGATATCCAGCTTCGCCTTGTAGTGGCCGTAGGGCTCCAGAGTCTCCTGACCCACGCCCAGCTTCGCGGCCACTTCCTCGATGGGAAGCATGGTCGATTCCTGAGCGATTTCAATATCGCTTTTAAATCCCATAAGTAGTCTCCTCCTTATCATTGTTCAGATTTTTTAATCTCCGTGTCCGCCATCTCGCACAGTAAAAATACGGACGCTGCCCCGCACCGCAGCAGCGGCTCCACGTTCTCCGCCTGCACCGCCTCGCCTTTGGCAAAGCGAACGGCCTCCCCTGCCGCAAAGAGCTCGCCGTCTCCCTCCGCGCAGTAGGCGAGAAAGGTGTGGTGCGCGCCCGCCGGACCCACGGTGCGGCTCAATCTGGCCTCACCGTGCTCCCCCAGATGCACGCAGCGCATCTCCCCGTCGCATTTTCCCTTGCGGAGCATCAGGTTGAAGTCCGTGCAGATCCCCTCCGACCGGGTGACCGCACCACCGTCAAACCGATGGATATTCCCCGGCGTCAGAGTCAGCGGCGCGCCGCCGTCGTGGAATACGCGGACAACGCCCCGAAGCGTAGACAAAAACCGCTCATAGTCCGACAGGGGCGTAAAATCCGACGCTTCCAGTTCCACCGTAGCAGAGCTGACACGCCAGAGAAAATCCCGGTCCGCGTACTGCGCCCCGGCGGGGGCAATGGCAATTTGGGTGGTGGCGCCGCCGCCCCAGCGGGTGGTGACGTAATCTGTGGGAGTAATGTGTCGAATTGTACCGCTCATTATATCACACTTTTCAATTCATTCAATCCGTTCTTTCAGATTTAAAGGGAGTTCAGAACTTTTTCATAAATGGAGTCCGCCAGAGGCAGCGCCTTTTTGAGTAATGCTTCACCCCCGGCGCGGTATTGGTCGGCAAACGCCTGGTCCTTCAGCCCGCCGATGTTAATCAGCACGTTCAGCCACGCGCCCTGAATGGCAGCCTTCAGGCTCAGAGCCGCACAGCCGAGGTCACTGGCGGCGCTGGCATTGGAACGGCCCACGACGCTGTCGGTCAGCTCCAGAGCCTTCGTCGCCAGCTCCATCATTTCAAACGGGGTCTTTGTGCAGCCCTTCAGCGCCTCCTGCATGGCGCCGGAGCGGGCGGCCTTCTGCTCATCCGTGTCTTTGGGCATGGCAAAGACGGCGGAGACGGCGTTAAAAGCCTGCGTGTCCCGGTCGATGACGTCCACGTACTGCGCCTTCAGCGCCTGAGCCTTTTCACCCACGCCCTCAGCCAGTTCCGCAAACTCGGCATACTTCTTTTTGCCCTGCGTCAGCGCACAGACCATGGCGGTCAGCGCCGCACCCAGCGCCCCCTCCAGCGCGGCGGCGGAGCCGCCGCCGGGAGCCGGCGCGTCGGAAGCCATCAGATCCACAAAAGATGTAACGGTCTGGTCAGCCAGTTTCATGTCAGCCTCCTTATTCCATGTCGATCAGGTGATACTCCATCACCTGCTTGCGGCAGTCGAAGTTTTCGATCTTCAGGTAATATTCTGCGCAGTCGATCAGGGCCTTGGCGGGGGTCAGGCCCACCACCTCGGTGCCCAGAATCCGTACGCCGTACCGGTCGGCCAGTGCTCGGACCATCTCATAGGTGTAGTACAGCGGAGTCCCCTCATAGTTCACCATGTTCATGGAGACCTGGGCGATATTCCGGTCTTCCAGCAGCAGTCCGATCGCCTTGCAGTATTTGAATCCGCCGGAGGATCCGCGGATTGCCTTGGCAATGGCCTTGGCCACTTCCACGTTGTCGGTGTCCAGATTCACGTTGAAGGCAACCAGGGGCATCCGGGCGCCGATGGCGGTGATGCCGGCGGTGGGATGGATCTTCCGTTCGCCGTAGTCGGGAGCCCACTCGGGCTGGAGCAGCTTTTCGGGCATTCCCTCAAACTGGCCCTTGCGGACCTTTGCCAGATTCACCCGGTCGGGGGAGGTGGCAGAGTCCTCATACAGGAAGCTGGGAACTTTCAGCTCGTCCCAGATACGCTGGGCGACGCGCTTGCTGATCTCAACGCACTCCTCCACGGTGATATCCATGGTGGGGACAAAGGGGATGACGTCTGTCGCGCCCATGCGGGGATGTGCGCCCTCGTGCTTGGTCATGTCGATGGTCTCGGCGGCTTTTTTGCACAGCTGGAAAGCCACCTCCTCAATGCCCTCCGGGGAACCCACCAGCGTGAACACGCAGCGGTTATGGGTGCCGTCGGACTGAACGTCCATCACGGTGCAGCCGGGAACAGAGTTGGCCGTATCCACAAGTCCCTTGAAAACCGCCTCATTTTTTTCCTTGCTGACGCTGAAATTGGGGATGCACTCTACAAGCTTTGCCATAACAATTCCTCCATAAAAATATTGAATATATGTGAATTAAGAGTATAAGAATTAAAAATGCAGAAATAAGGGTCAGCCGGTAACCGCTTGGACAAAGGTCTTTATAAACCAGATTGTCTGCGGCTGATAGATCATATCAACCAAAAACGCTCCGACAATGGGTACAATCATCATGGCGCGATAGGACATCCCGTAGCGCTCGTTTACAGCGGCCATATTTACAATGGCGGAAGGTGTCGCACCCAGCCCGTGGCCGCACAAGCCGGCGCACATGACAGCGGCGTCATAATTCTTGCCCAAAATACGAAACACCACAAAATAGGCAATCAGAATCATGAAAACAACCTGGCAGGCCACAACAATCATTACACCGCCAATCAAGCCGGCCAGCTCCCACAGCTTCAGAGTCATAAGCGCCATAGAGAGGTACAGCGACAGCATAACGTCTCCAATCCCCTCCACCATGGGATAATCAAACTGATAAAAATGTGCCTTCTCGTTTACATTCCGGACAATAATTGCCACAAACATTGCGCCCACGTAAGTGGGGAAGGACAAATTGATGAGTTTGCCGATCCAGCCGGAAACCATGGTACCCACCGCCATACATACAAGAATGGCCGTGACATTTTTGATAATGTCCTGCCCGGTCAGCTTATGGCCCGTGGCCGCGTTTACTTTTTCCACGCTGCTGTCCAAGCTTACTTGCTCGTCCGGTTTAAGGTCGTATTTGACAATTAGACGGCGGCCAAGAGGGCCGCCCACCAACACGGCTGAAATCAAGCCAAACGTCGCAGCAGCCGCTCCCACCAGAGGCGCATTGGAATAACCCATATCGGCAAATGTGGTTCCATAGGACAAAGCGGCGCCGTGCCCGCCAATCATGGAAATTGCGCTGGAAAGAAGCGCATAGGGTGCCTCCAACCCAACCAATTTTCCAACTCCTATTCCGATCAGGTTCTGGAACACGGAGATCACTCCGGCCGTCAGCCAATAGATCACCAGCAATACGCCGCCTTTTTTCAGCAGCGTGAAGCTGGCTCCAAGCCCGACCGTAGTAAAGAAAGCCAGCATAAAGGCCGATTGATAGTAGTTGTCAAATGTAAACGAAAAAGAGCCGGTTATATGTCCGATAAATGTAAGAAACATAAACAAGAAACCGCCGACCACTGGTGCCGGAATGCAGTACTTGTCCAAAAAGCCAACCCTGTTTTTGATAAACTGACCAATCAAAAGCAGGATTGCCGCCAGCGCCAGCGTGGTAATAGAATCCACGTTGATGCTCAGAATGTTCTCTACTGTCTCAAATACCATTGTAATTCCTCCGATTTTCCTTCTCCAATTTCACTCCGTACAGGTAAAACAGCGAACTGTAAACCTGTAACTGAGCCGAGGTAAGTATAACATCACATCATCCAAAACGCGTCTAATTTTTAAAAGGCGTGAAAAAGCCGCATACCTCTTCCGTGCGCTTTTTAATGAGACAGTGCCAGTTGCAATTTAAAAAAGCATTGCATTTATGCGGGTTTCCATCTTATATTTCCAAACCGTCTAATTTTTATGTTCCATCATATATGCTGTCGGCGGCTGGATGGTGTTCCTCCCGCGCAGCAGAAACGCAGGAGATCCCTTGTGGGGATCTCCTGCGTATATCTAAGGCCACACTCACAGAAGAAACGTGTGGGGGAAGGCGCTGTATAAATGAGTGCATGAATAAATAAATCAGTCTATCCGGACTGAGCGGCGAACTGACTCAGGTGCGGACAAAGAAAACAGGGTTCCTTGAGCAGGTTGATCGGATTGTTCCGTGGGGGCCTGTAAAGCCATGATCCAGCCGTACTATAGGGTCTGCCCCGAATTCTGTGTAAACGGTCAACCATGGTGCGAATAGAGCGATTTATTTCAAGGGAGCAGCGTCTATCAAGGGGGCTGCTCCCTTGGTGTCATATTAGTGGCGAACTTGCCGCATGTCAAGAATCAGTCGCTCAATCGGGCAGTCTGTCTGCAAAGTAGACTGCCAACTGTGCGTGGATCATACTCCAGTCCTGACGTCTGCCGGTCCACTTTTTTGTAATGTCCATCATGGCTAAATACAGCATTTTCAAAAGACTGTCATCCGTGGGGAAGACAGATTTTGCCTTGGTCACTTTACGAAGCTGGCGGTTAAAGCCCTCAATGGCATTGGTGGTATAAATGAGGCGCCGGACTTCCTGTGGGAACTTGAAATAAGTACTCAGATTGGGCCAGTTATCCTGCCAGGAGGCCGAGATTTTGGGGTATTTCTTGTCCCAGCGCTGAGCAAACGCCTCCAGAGCTTCCAGTGCCGACGGCTCATCCACGGCCGCATAAACCGCCTTGAGGTCAGCCACCAAGGCTTTCAGATCCTTGTAGGAAACATACCGAGTGGAATTCCGGATCTGGTGGATGATGCAGTTCTGGATCCCTGTTTTAGGGAACACCGCCTCAATGGCAGCGAAAAATCCGGTGAGATTATCTGTGCAGGCAATAAAAATATCTTCCACACCACGATTACGTAGACTGTTGAGTACCGTTGCCCAGAACTTGGCACTTTCGTTTTCACCAACCCACATTCCAAGGACATCTTTCCGCCCATCAAGGTTGATGCCAATGGCGATATATACGGCTTTCTTGACGATCTGCCCTTCGCTCCGGACGTGGAAATGGATCGCATCCAGAAATACCACCGCATAGGTGGCTTCCAAGGGGCGCTGCTGCCATTCTTTTGCGATGGGAAGGATCTTGTCCGTCACTCGGCTGACCGTCGTATCAGAGACCTCTATGCCGTAAATATCACGAATGTGGCTCTCGATATCGCTGGTCGTCATACCCTTTGCGTACATAGACAGGATCTTTTCTTCAATGTCCTGACTGATGCTGGTCTGGTTTTTCTTCAAAAGCTGCGGTTCAAATTCGCCGTTCCGATTCCGTGGGACAGCAACTTTCACATCGCCGAAGCTGGTGCGCAGCGTCTTGTTGCTGTGTCCGTTCCGGCTATTATCGGTCCACTTGTTTTTGTAATCATATTTGCTGTAGCCCAGCTCGTCATCCAGTTCTGCATCGAGACCGTTTTCTATGAATTCAGCAATCGTCTCCTTGAACAGGTTCTGGATGTCATCCATGCTGCTGATATTGCTTGCCTGTAGCAGCTCACGGATTTTTGCCCTGCGCTCATTTTCTTCGGGACTGCGATTCTTTCTGGCCATAATAATACCTCCGATGTGGTGCTTCTATTTTACACCACATCGGAGGTTTACACAAAACTTGGGATTGTCCCGTACTATACAAAAGAGAACCAGTCCTGTGCCGCCTGCTGCTATGATTGGGCAGCTCTGCTCTTTTGCTGAAGCTATCAGTTAAATCTATCACTTGTATACCTTGCTTCAACATTTGTGAATATCGGTCCTCAGTTTAACAGAGACAGCGGCTTTTTTTAACTCTCGCCTTCTTTAAATGCCTCCCGCAGTTTGGCCAGCGCCTTTGTCTCCAGACGCGATACATAGCTTCGGGAGATTCCAAAAGATGATGCCACTTCCCGCTGAGTCAGGGGGACCGTACCGCCCAGACCGTATCGCAGCCGAATAATCTCCGCCTCCCGTGTCGTCAGCGTCTCCGCCACAAGCCGACGCAGACGCTGAGCGTCGTCACGGTCCTGAATATCGTCCAGCATCGTGTCGTTTACGCCCACCACGTCCATGAGCTGCAGAGTATTTCCCTCCTTGTCCGTATCAATCGAATCCGCCAGCGACACGTCTCCCTGGAGCTTTTTCTGACTTCGGAAATACATCAGGATTTCATTTTCAATGCACCGCGCCGCATAAGTAGCAAGCCTTGCACCCTTGGACGCGTCAAACGTCGAGACACCCTTAATAAGGCCAATCGTACCGATCGAGAGCAGGTCCTCCTGATTGCTCTGGGCACAGTAGTATTTTTTTACCACGTGAGCCACCAGCCGCAGATTCCGTTCGATCAGCGCATCCCGCGCCTTCATGTCCCCCTCGGCCATACGGCGGAGATATTCCCGTTCCTCATCGGCTGTCAGAGGCTTTGGAAACGAGCCGCCTCCGTTGAGGCGCAGGGAAAAGAGCAACGTGTTGGCAAACAGCAGCAGCGCCGCAGTCAGCATAAGACCCTCCCTCTTTGCAGCGCGCAATCGAACGCGTCGCATCTGCCGCTTTCACGGCGAGCGGCCCGCCGATTCTAAGGACGCGCGTCCGCGCGTCCTCCCCGCTATCCTATGCGGCAGCGTAAGACTCCTATGAGCGCAAATTACCGCCGGGAAGAATATCCTACCCGGCGGTTTTACTTCAAGGTTCTCTCTATGCATTCCACATCTCAAATATACGCAGTCCATACGAAAAATTCTGCAAAAGGGTTCAGCGACCGGTCCGATGGGGTCTCCCCCATGCCGGAACCTCTGCGTCTCCCTTGGACTGTGCGCAGGACGGTTCTCTTGCGCTTTCCCTTCCCCTTACTTTTGGCAGTATATCCCGATGGCCTTTGCCATAAATGCCGCGGTCCCCATGCCGTTTTTGTCGATGTTCTCTGTAAATCGCTTATCTCCCGCATACATGGCGCCCAGGCCCGCCAGGATTTCGTCTGTACAGTGATAGAAATTCCTTGTAATATAATCCTTCCACTGCCAAACCAGCTCTTGCACCGTAGCCCCTTCCGGCGCTTCGCGCCGGTGCTCCGCAAAAGCCCTCATAAGCGCCGCGCCCTCGTCGTTGACGGCGTTCCATCTGTCGCCTCCGTAATCCGCCGTCTTTTCCCGTTCCTCCTGATAAGCCGCAGTGCCGCCCCAACGCTCTCGGACCTCCGCCGCGTACTTTTCTTTCATGGTTTCAATTTCCGTCTTGTCAAACTCCCGAAAACTCATATTGTTTTCTCCTTTCAATGTTCTGTCTACCAGATCGATCAGTCCCTCGATACGTTCCCGCTTTTTGAGGAGCATCTCACGGTGCTTTTCCAGCGCCTCCCGCCGATCATAGCCCGGTTTTCCCATAATCGCCCGGATCTCCTGAAGCGGAAAATCCAGCTCCCGGAAAAACAGGACTTGCTGTAACGCCGCCAGCGCTTCCCGGTCGTAGAGACGATAGCCCGCCTCCGTAATCCGGCTGGGCTTCAGCAGACCGATCTGGTCGTAATAATGCAGCGTCCGCACAGTGACCCCGGTGAGCTTCGCCACTTCATTGATCTTCATAAATGAGTCCTCCTTTCCTGTGTCCTTTGGGCCACAGGAATGAATATACACTATTACGTTGCGTCAGAGTCAATAAGAAATTAAGGTGCCGCCGCACAGAAGAAACGCGTGTGGAAAGGCCCTATATAAAGGAGAGTGCCGAAATGAGCCCAACAATTCGGAACGGATGCTGCGGCTTTACCTTCTGCAAAGTATAACCTGCCCGAGAAGCAATGGTGGCAGAAGCCATGGACAGCCGTGCCTTTTCGGAGTTCTGCGGCATGGAATCGGCAATCAAGTGCCGGCTGGTGATACGCTGAGGCGGTTCCAAATCCGCAAAACAGGTACAAAGTCAGGGAGCTTACGTTCTGCGCAAAAAGCTGCCCCACAAAATGAGGGGCGGCATTTTTGCGTAAGAGGTCCGTGGAGGAAATTCTTTTAGCGGTCCCCTTCCCTGCCCTTTCCAAATCCGGACCAAATGGCATGGGTGGGACAGACGTCTTTACACAGGCCGCATCGAATACATTCCGCCGAGTTGATCTTTTCGGTCACGTCCACGCCCATTTTACAGGCCTTCTCACATTTGCCGCAGTGAACGCAGGCGCTCTCATCCACCCGCATCTGATAGGCGCTGAATCGGTTCAGCAGCCCGTATATGGCTCCCAGCGGGCAGAGGTATTTACAAAAAGGGCGGTACAGCAGGACGGAACCGACCAGCACACAAACCAGAATTCCCATTTTCCAGGAGAACAGGAAGCCCGCTGCGGCGCGCAGCCCTTCATTTGCAAGCAATAGAGGGATACCGCCCTCCAGCGTCCCGGCCGGACAGACGTATTTACAGAAAACCGGATCGCCGATGCCAAAGGCGTCGGTCAGCACTGCCGGCAAAATCAGTACGGCGGCCAAAGCGACGTATTTCCCCCAGCGCAGTGTCCGGTCCAGCCGCCGCGGCAGCTTCGGCTTTGGGGCGGGTATCTTGTGCAGCAGGTCCTGCACAAAACCGAACGGGCATAAAAAGCCGCAGATCAGCCGTCCGAACAAAGCGCCAAACAGCAAAATAATCCCTGTCACATAATAGGATACGTTCCGCGTCCGTCCGCCGATGACCGCCTGCAGCGAGCCGATTGGGCATGCGCCAGCCGCCCCCGGGCAGGAATAGCAGTTCAGCCCCGGTACGCAGATGCGTTTTGCGGAGCCCTGATAAATGCCACCGGTAAAGAAGTTGGGAATGTGGGGATTGCTCAGCAGCGTCGCCAGGGCCTGAATCCAATGTCTTTTCAGTTGTCTCATCAGCCGATACCAATACATTCAAGGCAGATGTTGACGGCTTTCTGCTCCACTTCGGCAGGCTCGCCCAGTAAAGCGCCTGTGAGAATCAGGGCGATGGCCACGACGAAAATCGCAGCCATGATATATCTGCGGCCTCTCATCGCGTAAAAAAATCGAGTCCGTCGAAGACGGTCACATCCGAAAAAAGAATCATCCCATTGCACTTCACGTCTTACGCCCTCTTTCCCGAAAAAATGCGTTCATTGACATCCCTGATGGTCACAGCCTCCAGCTGCCTGCGGCAGGCCGTATTCATGTTCGCGCAAAGGCCATCCATAATCTCCCCCATTCCCGAGGCGAGCAGGCACTTCTTATCAATACTGCCCGAGCGCCAGTTCACCGTGACGGGCTCTTCCTTCAAGGCGGACAAAACTCGGTCCAACGGCAGTCCGGCACTGTCTGGCCGGGTCTGATAACCGCTTCCTTTTCCCCGAAAGGAGTCCACCAGGCCGGCTCTGTGCAGTTTGGCCATGACCTTGCGAACCCGGGCGGGATTGGTACAGATGTTCTCCGCCAGCTCTCCACTGGAAACCACCGTCCCCTTGCGCAGCAGATATACCAGCGCGTGAACCGCCAAAGAAAACTCCGCCGTCATGCCGCCGCCTCTTCCAGAAGGGAGTCGATGATCTTCGACCAGTCTTCGCCGCTGCGGGACCCCACATAGGATTGACCGACCAGCTTTCCCTGTCGATCCACAAAAATCGTCTCCGGAACGGCATTTACCTCGCCCAGCTTGGCAGACACCAGATCGGCGGAGGGCAGCAGATGGCGATACTTGGCGCCGGTTTGAGCCACCAGAGCCTGCGCCGTCTCCACCATATCCGGGGAATAAGTCCCGTCGTCTCTCTGCGGTACATCCGCGACGATGCCCACGATCTGTACACCCCGCTCCGCGTAATCGGCAGACAGCTGCCCCAGCTCCGGCATTTCACGCAGGCAGGGACCGCAGAAAGTCGCCCAGATGTTAATCATGGTGAGCCGATAATCCGCAAACAGGCTCTCATCCACCAATGTGCCGTTGAGATCGTAGGCGGTAAAGGAGGACAGAGTTCCGTCTTTTTCGGGTATCTGATATTCGCCGCTCTCCGTTTCATAGGGCCAGTCATTGATTCCGCCAAAATCGCTGAGATTGGTATAGCCCATATCCGCCAGCTTCTTTGCGGCCTGCGCGCTTCGGTTGCCGCTGCGGCAGTAGATGAGAATTTCCGCATTCAGAACGGGAAGTCCGGCGGGAGGCTTCGTACCGATCTCTTCATTGGGGATCAGAATTGCGCCGGGAATGTGCTTTTCAGCGTATTCCTCCGCCGTTCTCACATCCACCACGATGACCGGGTCGCCGCTGTTCATGCGGGCGTAGGCCTCCTCGGCGGTAATTTTGACCGGTCCGGAAGCGGCGGCTTGGGAACTGTCGGACGCCTGTGCACCCATGGCCCCGGACGCTTCTTCATTGCCGGCGGACGTCGAACCGTTCGCACCGCAGGCGCTCAAAAGGAGCAAGAAGACCAAGCCTAACACTAGCATACTCTTTTTCATGGTAATTCTCCCTTATGGTCGTGTTTTAATGTAACTTTTATAATTACATTAAACATATATCACATTGTGATGTGGATTTCAAGAGTATTTGCTAAAATATTCTGGCGTATGTCTATCCGATGCCACGCGGTGCTGTGGGCGCGTGTGATAAATCCCTCGGAAACGGCATATACATAAGTTGCCAAAAAGCTCACGGTCTTATATAAAGGCCGCACATTCCGCTTCGGACACGCAAATGCGTATCCCGAAGAAATTTGCCCCGCAATATACCGTCTGACACGTAGGATTGCATCCACCATTTCCCGCTGTCGGCGGCACAATTCCAAACTGCATCGATCGGGGAACTGCCTTCCGAACAGCAAGCGCAATCCCAGCCGATCCAAAGAGCTGAGCATGTTCCGGGGTCATCTGCGTCGGGCGAACGATTAACGGGCAATATCCAAATATCAAGTGGGGCAATGGCAAGGTGAACCCGTACGGGTTTTTGCTGTCCGGCAGGGAGAGCATCGTCAAGTCCAATATCAATACGCAGGGAGGAGAGCTTCTGCATGAATAGTGGAGTCAATACCGCGCCGGTGGAAAATACGCTGGGGGGCATCGGCCAATTACAGATCAACACGTTTCTGTCAGACCTCGGCAGGCCCGCCGAGGGCGCAACGGTGCGGGTAATCGACCCGGATTCCGGAAAAACTTTGGAGGAAGTTCGGACAAACGCGCAGGGAAAAGCTCCCGAGCTGGCATTTTCAACTCCGCCGCTTGAATACTCCATGAGCAGCGACCAGCCGCGTCCTTTCAACCAGTACAATCTGACCATCGCATTTCCGAACTATCAGGAGGCGATCATCGAAAACGTCCAGATGTATCCGCAGGTCACCGCAGTGCAAAACGTGTCCCTGAAGCCACAGTTTCCCGGAATTCTGATCCCCTATCCGACGCTGTGGGGAAACTTCCCGCCCAAAATTCCGGAGGCGGCCGTTAAGGAACTGCCATTTCCGAGCAATCTGGTGGTTCTGCCGGAGCCGGTGGTGCCCGGGCTGGTCGTGGTACATCTGGGCGTTCCAAACGACGCCTCGGCTGGCAACGTCACCGTGGGCTTCACGGATTACATCAAGAATGTCGCCAGCAGCGAGATTTACTCCACATGGCCGAAGGAGACGCTGAAGGCCAACATTCTGGCAATTATTTCTTTCACGCTCAACCGGGTCTATACCGAGTGGTACCGGGGCAAGGGCTACGATTTTACCGTGACAAACTCCACCGCCTTCGATCAGGCGTTCACCTATGGGCGTACTATCTTTCAGGAGATATCGGATGTGGTGGACGAGATATTTACCACATATATCACCAAGCCGGACATCGCCCAGCCTCTTTTTACCCAATATTGCGACGGGGCACGGGTCAGCTGTGACGGCTGGCTGAGTCAATGGGGGTCGAAGAACCTGGGCGATCAGGGATATCCCGCGCTTCAAATTCTGAAGAGCTTCTACGGCTATGAGATCATACTCAAGGAAGCAAAAAAGGTGGAGGGAATTCCAATCTCGTTTCCCGGAACCGCACTGGAAGTCGGCTCGACCGGCAGTTCCGTGCAGACCATCCAGCGCCAGCTGAATACCATCTCCAACAACTATCCGCTGATTCCAAAGGTAGCTGAAGACGGCGTATATGGGGAGAGTACGGCGAATGCCGTCAGCGTATTCCAGCAGACTTTTGACCTTCCGGTCACGGGACGGGTCAACTTTCCGACCTGGTATCGCATCTCGGATGTTTTTACCGCCGTAAGCAAGCTGTCGTGAGCCTGATTATTGTAAAGATCGGGGATTTGATACGGTTGGGTTTTCTCCGCAACAAAGCGCGGGAGTCCTGTGGACTCCCGCGCTTTGTTTGCTTAAATCATCTCCACAGCCGGACACTGCGCACTCTTTTAGCATCCGTCTCCTAAGAAAACCGGTTTCACCTGTGGGGCGGTCGGCATGGCGAAGGATACCGATCCCCAGGCGTATTCCCGAAATAAATTTTACATTCGCAGCTATAAACTTTTCCCCGTATGCAGTCGAGATATAAACACCAGGCAATTAACTGCTGGTATTGTAGAAAGCACAGGGTGCCAAACGGTCCCCCCTTTGCGACAGGAAGCGAATCCAAATCATTGGGTTCCCAACAGAAAGGAGCACTATACTATGTCAAAAAGAGAGCGACAGGAAAAAACCCTGTACGGTAAGGGGATGAGAGAGCATCGCCTGACGCTGCAAATCCCGGTCATCATTGCAGCGGCGGTTCTGGTGATTGTGGCAATTATGTGTCTTTGCTTCAATATTCTATCCAGAAATGTCGTCACGGACCTCATGAACAAGGAAATTGAGTATATCGCCAATCAGAATGCGCAGACGGCTAATTTATATCTTGAAACTATGGATGTATATGCAGAAGCCCTTGCCGGCGACGTGCAGCGGTATCGGAACTTCGGTCGGGAAATTTCCGAGCCGATGATAATTGAGTCGCTGAAGGATGCGGTGAATTCCGGGCGCGTATTTTCCGCATATTTTGCCTTTGAGCCGAATGCGTTTTTCCCGGATACCCCGGATGGGCTTTCCTATTACGCCTATCAGGATGGCGGAAGCATCACAGTGGATATCGGCAGCGACTATACGGTCTATCGGGATGGCGATTATTATGCTCCCACCAAGGAAAACCTGCAGACGCATGTCACCGCGCCGTACAGCTATCAGCTTTCCTCCGGCAAAACGGTCTGGCTGATTACACTCAGCACCCCCGTGATCGACGGCAGCGGACATTTTCTCGGCGTTGCCACCTGCGATATTCAGACAGAGAGCATCGGCGCGCTGGAGTATACCACCGGCGGCTATTCCACGGCATACAGCTGCATTTTGGACAACACCGGCACTTACATTGCACATACCTGCGATGAATCCAAGATTGGAACGCAGGAGACAGACACCTCACTGGCAGATGCGCTGCCCGCTGTTTTGAGCGGAGAGAATGTGGTCAAGGAAATCTCCAATTCCTATTTTGGCAATAAAGCCGCTCTTGCCATCTATCAGCCGATTACGCTGGATGGCACTGATCTGACCTGGGTGAGTTCGTTTGTGGTCAACAAATCCGAGGCATATTCCGCCGTGACATCGATCACTATCGCGCTGATAATCCTTGGGCTGATCGGTATTGCCGTACTTGCGCTGCTGTGCTTCGCGATCATCCGCAGGTCGTTGGCTCCCATCGCGCCGCTGATGCGGTTGGCTGAGAAAATGGGGCGCTACGATCTGTCCGAGGACGCGCAGCCATATCGGTTCCCAAATAACGAGCTGGGAAATCTGGCCGCGGTGTTTCTCAGCATGTCGGATAATCTGAAGGCGATCATTGTTGACGAGGGCCATTTGCTGGGAGAGATGTGCGCAGGAAATTTCACAGTACAGTCCCAGTGCGCGGATAAGTATGCGGGAGAACTGGGGAAGCTTCTGAATTCCATCGGCCAGATCTCCGTCACCTTGGGCAGCACGCTTTTAAAGATTGACAGCGCGTCGAACAATGTTTCCGCCAATGCGGAGCAGGTCTCTGCCGGCGCACAGACGCTGGCTCAGGGGGCCACGGAGCAGGCTTCCTCGGTCGAGGAACTGGCGGCCACCATCTCAGAGGTTTCCGGCCAGATCGGCGAGACTTCTAAAAATGCGGAGGAGGCCAGACATAAGGTCGATGAGACCGGCGTAATGATGGAGCAGTGTGACCGGCAGATGAAGGAAATGGTCGCCGCCATGGGCGAGATCAGCGAGAATTCCCAGCAGATCGGCCGCATCATCAAAACCATCGAGGATATCGCGTTCCAGACGAATATATTGGCCCTGAACGCCGCCGTGGAGGCCGCGAGAGCCGGCGAAGCCGGCAAGGGCTTTGCCGTGGTGGCGGACGAGGTGCGGAATCTGGCCGGCAAGTCCGCCGCCGCGTCCAAGGATACCGCCGCTTTAATCGAGGCCGCGGTGCAGTCCGTGACAAAGGGTGCGGGTATTGCCAATACCACCGCCACGACTCTGGACGCCGTGGCGGAGAATTCCAGAGCCACGGCGGAGATGGTGGAAAAGATCGCGGAGGCCGCCCGGCAGCAGGCCTCCTCCATTACTCAGATCTCTCTGGGAATCGATCAGATTTCCAGCGTGGTACAGACCAACTCCGCCACCTCCGAAGAGAGCGCCGCTTCCAGCGAGGAGATGTCCGCGCAGGCACAGACGCTGAAGGACTTGGTGGGCCAGTTCAAGCTGAACAGGGAAACTCTGGCCTCTGCGGAGACGGTTTCCGCCGAGATTTCGGCGGAAACTTCGGAAAGGGCTTTGGCAAAAGACCCGGTTTCCTTCGCCGGAAAGTATTGAGTTGAATCGAAGAGCCCCGCGCCAGTGCTTTGCGCCCCAATGGTTAGACAGCAAGACTGTCTAACCATTGGGGCGATTTTTAGTAACAGGAAAGTTCTCCTGATTGCATCCAGTTAAATACCTGCTTGTTTTTCACGGCAGGTGCGGTCTTATTCCTTGTAAACCATTCTGGTATATGCTATTGTTGATGATATATAGACACAATAGCCATACCAGCTAATGGATTATCAGCAGCAAAATTATTTTAAGCACATAAGTACCCAAGACTCTGGTATTCAGGCCTTGCATTAGAACGAGGGCAAGCACGAAACAATATGTACCATCAGGGGAAGCCCGGTTAACGGTGGGGCATAATCATTCTGCAAAGGCGCTACCCCAAGCACGTATTCTACTCGGATGTGAATGGGAAACAAATTGCGTAGAGGGCTTTGGTATGAAGATAAGCAAATTTGGAGGTCTGATTGCGGCAGCCAGCAAAAAAGCCGCGCTGCCCATGCTCCAGGTCGGCACGATTCCCATTATCAAACGGATTGTGATTTCTTTTCAACAGGCCGGTATTTTTCCAATTGTCATTATTACCGGCGTGGATGAGGAAGAAGTCAAATATCAGCTGAGCAATTACGGTGTCATTTTTATTCCGAATCAACAGCCGGAGCATCCCCAGCTTCTGGACTCCGTAAAAATTGGATTACAGTATCTGTGGGGAAAATGTGACCGGGTGGCCTTTGCCCCGGTGAATGTCCCCATGTTCACGCCGGATACACTTATCCGGCTGAAAAACACGGAGGGAGAGGTTGTAACCCCTTCTTATCATGGCCGCGGCGGCCACCCGGTAATGCTTGCGAACCGTGTCATTCCGGATATTCTGGCCTACGAGGGCGGGGATGGACTGCGCGGCGCAATCCGCACTCTGGAACAAAAGCGGATTTGGGTTCCTGTGGAGGACAAAGGGATTTTGACCAGCGTGCACAATGAGGAACAGCTTCAGGCAAGACTGGCCGAGCACAACAACGCCATTCTTCACCCCGTAATAAACATGAGCATTGATCGGGAAACGGCTTTTTTTAATGCACGGCTGAAATTGCTTCTGTTTTTGATATCCGACACCCGCAATATGAAAAAGGCCTGCGGTGCGATGTCCCTGTCCTATGGAAAGGCGTGGGACATGATTAACCGACTGGAGATTGAACTGGGCTATTCTGTCGTGGAGCGCAGACAGGGGGGAAAACACGGCGGCAACACCGTCCTAACCCAGCGCGGAACTGCATTCTTGCAGGCCTATCAGCAATTTGAGGAGGAAATCTTTCATTTTACACAGAGCCGTTTTCAGAAGATATTTTTGACGACCAAAATCATGTGACAGAATTCTGCAAGTTCTTTTTAGGAAGAAGTTGCGAACAAAAACCATCCATTTCATAATGAAAGTAGAAAATCTTGCATCGCTGTACAGGCAGGGTACGGAAGTCGCTTTCATACGGAAAGGGGTGGTTTTTTTGTTTTCCAGCCAGCCAGATATCTGCGGCCTGATTCTCGCGGCGGGACTCTCCTCCCGCATGGGTTCATTTAAACCGCTGCTGCCGCTCCGGGGAAAAACGCTGATTGAAAACACCGTCGACAGCGTTGTAAACGGCGGAGCCCGGTTGGTGGTCGTGGTGACGGGATATTGCGGCGCGGAGGTGGAGGCGGTACTGCGGCAGCGCTATGGGAAGCAGGTTCTCCTTGTGCGAAATCCCGACTTTGCTGAGACGGACATGCTGCACTCCATCCAAATCGGCTGCCGCGCTATGCCGAATTGCGGCGCATTTTTCCTGCTGCCCGGCGATATGCCGGTGGTGCGTCAGGCAACTTTCCTCAAGTTGCTCAGGGCAAGACCCACAGACGGACCCAGCGTGATATTTCCCACGCTGGGCGGATTACGAAAACACCCGCCGCTGATAGATACAGGACTGATTCCGGAGATTCTCGCCTTTCAGGGCGACGGGGGTCTGCGCCAGCTGTGGCAACAGCACGAAAAATGGATTCTCACGGTTCCGGTGGATGACGAGGGCGTCCGGATCGATCTGGACACCCGCCAGGAATACCAGATATGCAGGCAGGCCTATGAATTTGCAAAATAGGAGGTAGTGATTGAGGTATGGAAAAAATCAGTCAGTCGGTAGTGAAAAAAGACCACGAGCCCAAAATGTCCGGCCGCTCCGTCTACGTGGGAGACTATCCCGGCGACGGTGTCCTGACCGGTAAGCTGCTCCGCTCCACCCTGGCTCGGGCCAGAGTGCTGGACGTGGAACTCCCCGTATTGCCGGAGGGCTATTTCTATGTGGATAAAAGCGATGTTCCCGGCGATAACAACGTGAATATTGTTCTGGATGACACTCCGGTTTTTGCAAGAGATACCGTGGAGTACATCGGCGAGCCCATCGGCATGGTGGCGGGTCCGGACGTGGCAGTTGTGAACCGGATTCTCTCGGAGATCAAGGTCTCTTACGAGGAGCTGGAGCCCGTATTGGATTTGCGGAAGGCCGATACCGTGTTTTTCAACTACGAGTACGAGAAAGGCGATCTGAAAAAGGCCCTTGCCGAGGCGGACAAGGTATATGAAGAGGAGTTTACCACCGGTTATCAGGATCAGACCTATCTGGAGCCCCAGGGAATGATGGCGGAACCGGAGAAAAACGGGCATATGTATGTCCACGGCTCCATGCAGTGCGCCTATTATGTCCACGGCGCGGTGATGCGGGTTCTGGGCTGCCGACCGGACGAGGTTCACATCTTTCAGGACGTGACCGGCGGCGGATTCGGCGGAAAAGAGGATTTCCCATCCATTCTGGGCTGCCAGGTGGCTGTGGCAGCAAAAAAGGCAAACGCCCCGGTCCGCTGCGTTTTCGGGCGCCGGGAAGACCTGGAATTCACGCCGAAGCGCCACCCCTCCCTGTGCACCTATAAGGTTGCCGTAAAGGACGGAAAAGTGACGGCGATGGACATTGACGTGAAATTCAATGGTGGCGCGTACACCACGCTGTCAGCCGTTGTTTTACAGCGAGGCATCATTTGTGCCAACGGCGTTTACCGTATTGAAAATCTGCACGTTCACGGTCAGGCCCTGAAAACCAATACCACCCCCTCCGGCGCTTATCGCGGCTTCGGCGCCCCCCAGACCTTCTTCGCGGTGGAGATGATGATGGATCATATCGCCCGGGATTTAGGCGTGGATTCCCTGAAATTCAAGGAGGCCCATCTGGCCCGGCAGGGTGATGCCACGTCCACCTCCGGAAAGTACCATTTCCCGGTGCCTCTGCCCGAAATGATTGAGGAAGTGGACCGCGCCGCCGATTTCCGCAGAAAGCATCTGGAGTATCAAAAGCCCCAGACCGGCCGTTACCACAAAGGGATCGGCATGTCATTGTGGTTCCACGGGGCGGGCTTTACCGGCTCCGGCGAGCGCGATTTCATCAAGGCGGTGTGCAAGCTGCACAAATTCCCGGACGGCACGGTGGAAATTCTGGCCTCCAACGGAGAGATCGGTCAGGGACTGCGGACCACGTTCCCCAAGATCGTTGCCCATGAACTGAACCTGCCGCTGGACAAGGTGTACTACAACCACCCGGACACCGCCCGCGTGCCGGACTCCGGCCCCACAGTGGCCTCCCGCTCGCTGATGATTGTGGGAGAGCTGCTGCGCCGCGCCGCTATCAAGCTGCGGAGCCAGTGGAAGGACGGCGAGGATCAGGTTGTGGAGGAACACTTCAAGGAGCCGGATTTCATGATTCCGTTCTATCTCGATAAATTCCAGGGTGACGCCTATCCGACCTACGCCTGGGGTGTGGGCGCCATCGAGGTGGAGATCGACACCTGTACTGGCACCTCCAAAATTCTGGGCGCGTACGGCTCCTTTGACGTGGGAACTCCCATCGACTATAACATCGTAATCGGACAGATGGAGGGCGGTTTCCTGCAGGGCATCGGCTACGCCTCTATCGAGCAGATGAACTATGACGGCAGGGGCCGCATCCGCAACAACTCCTTCTCGGACTATCTGATTCCCACCACCAAGGACGTGCCCAATCTCAAGTGCATGCTGCACGTGGAAAAATACCCAGACGGGCCGTACGGAGCCAAAGGGGCAGGCGAGCTTCCGCTGGTAGGTGCGCCCGGCGCCTATGTGGAGGCCGTGGAACAGGCGCTGGGACACGGGGCAAAACTGAATCACGCGCCGTTTACCGCGGAGGATACGCTGAACGAGATTCGGAAAGAGGGAAAATAAGAGATGGATGCGATTCGATTTGTTCTCAACGGCCAGGAGGTGTCCTATGAGGGAAGCGCCTCCGACCGGTTGCTGGATGTTCTGCGGAATACCTACCGTACAACCAGCGTCAAATGCGGCTGTAAAGAGGGCGAGTGCGGAGCCTGTTCCGTCCTGATGGACGGCGTTCTGGTCAACTCCTGCTGCGTGGCAATGGGCGCTGTGGAGCACTCCTCCATCGTGACGATGGAGGGCTTTCGGGACACGGAGCGCTATGCGGTGCTGGACCGGGCGTTCGCAGAGATCTCCGCCGTGCAGTGCGGCTTCTGCATCCCCGGTATGGTGCTGGCCGCCGAGGCGCTGCTGGTCAAAACCCCCCATCCCTCGGATGAGGAAATCCGGGAGGGACTCTCCGGAAACCTCTGCCGCTGTACGGGGTATAACGCCATCGTCCACGCGGTGTCAAGTGCTGCAAAGGAGGGAGAAGGGCTATGGTAAACGGATATACCGCCGCCACTTTGGAGGAGGCGCTGAACATCCGCGCGGAACACGAGGTGGTCCCCTATGCGGGCGGCACGGATCTGATGGTGGAAAACCGCCCCGGTGTCACCTACCTGTTTTTGAACAAAATTTCGGAATTAAAGCGGATTTCCGTGGATGAAAAATATGTCCGCATCGGCTCCGGCGCCACTTTCACCCAGGCGCTGGAAGATAACCGGGTTCCCCAACTGATGAAGGATGCCGTCGCCCTGATCGCCGCTCCCGCCATCCGCAACGCCGGCACGTTCGGCGGCAACTTGGGCAACGGTTCCGCAAAGGCGGACTCTGTGCTGATCGAATTCGTCGCGGACGCCAAACTGCGCTTGGTGTCCCTGCGGGGAGAGCGCATTGTGGACGTGGACCGGTTCTATCTGGGCCGGAAGAAGTTAGACCTCCGGGACGACGAACTGATCGCGGAGATTCTGCTGCCCAAAACCGGGTTAGAACAGTACGATTACCAGAAGGTCGGCGGGCGCAACGCGCTGGCCATCTCCCGTGTATCCTTCGCGGGCGTGTTCTCCACGCAGGACGGAAAGATCACAAATATTGCCACGGCCTTCGGCGCCGTGGCGGACACCGTTCTGCGCTTCAAGGATCTGGAGGACACACTGCTGGGCAAGACCCCGGAGGAGGCAAAGGCTCTCAAAGCGCAGTATCTGAAATCTTACGCGGACCGGATGGTCCTCACCCGGGGACGTGTTTCAGCGGAATACCGCAAGACCGTCTGCATGAATCTGCTGAGCGAGTTTTTGACCCGGTTCGGCATATAACCCATTAAAAATCCGCCCGCGGCGCTGTGCCCGGGCGGATTTTTCGAAAGGAAGAGTGACCATGTATACCGTTTCGATCAACGGCAGGGAATACGAGTCCGCCCACGATAAAAAGCTCCTGCGGTTTCTGCGGGACGACCTGCATCTCACCGCCACCAAGGACGGCTGTAGCGAGGGAGTCTGCGGGACCTGCACCGTCCTGGTGGACGGTGTGAAGACAAGGGCCTGTGTGGTGCCTCTGAGCCGGCTGCAGGGGAAAAAGGTGCTGACGGTGGAGGGAATTTGCCCGGAAGAAATGAAGGTCTACGAGCACTGCTTTGCCGCGGCGGGTGCGGTCCAGTGCGGCTTTTGCATCCCGGGCATGATTATCTCCGCTAAAAGTCTGCTGGACGTCAATTTAAATCCCACTCGGGCGGATGTGAAGCTGGCAATCAAGGGCAATCTCTGCCGCTGCACCGGATATCAAAAAATTGAGAATGCAATTTTAATGGCGGCGGATTTTTTCCGCGAGAAGAAGGAGATTCCGCCCGCGCCCTCCACGCTGCACATGGACGAACACGCGGGGCGCATTGACGCCGCTGAAAAAGTCAACGGAACGGGTCTTTTTGCCGATGATATCACGGTACCCGGCATGCTGTACGCCAAACCCGTCTACTCGAAATATCCTCGCGCCCGCATCGACCGCATTGACGTGAGCCGTGCGCTGGAGCACCCGGACTGCGTGGAAATTCTGCTCAAGCAGGACGTTCCGTGCAACAAAATCGGCCACATCAAGCAGGACTGGGACGTCATGATGGGTGAAGGCGACATCACCCGGTATGTGGGCAACGTTCTGGCAGTGGTGGCCACGGACAAGCGGGAAAAGCTGGAGGAGATCTGCTCGCTCGTCGAGGTGGACTATACGGAATTAAAGCCTGTCACCAGCCCGTTCGAGGCTCTCCGGGGAGACGCGCCTCTGATTCACGAGGACGGCAACGTCATGAGCCGCGCCAATCTCGTACGGGGCAATGCGGACGAGGCCATAAAAAACTCCCGATATGTGGTCACGCGGAAATACAAAACCTCCTGGCAGGAGCACGGTTTCATGGAGCCGGAGTGCTGTGTGGCCATGCCGGAGGGGGACGGCGGCCTTCTGATTTATACCTCCAGCCAGTCCGTCTATGACGTACAGCGGGAATGTGCCAAGATGCTGCAGCTTCCCAAAGAGAAGGTACACTGCCACGCGACGCTGGTCGGCGGCGGCTTCGGGGGCAAGGAGGATATGTCGGTGCAGCAGTATGCCGCCCTGATGGCGTGGGTAACCAAAAAGCCCGTCAAGGTGAAATACTCCCGGCAGGAATCCTTGAACTATCACGTCAAGCGCCACCCCATGGAGATGGAGTTCACCACCGCCTGCGACGAAAACGGCATTCTCACTGGCATGAAGGGCATCATCATCGCCGACACCGGAGCCTACGCCTCTCTGGGCGGGCCGGTGCTGCACCGGGCCTGCACCCATGCGGCCGGTCCCTACAACTACCAGAATATCGACATCTTCGGCATGTCCGTCTATACCAACAACGTGGTCTCCGGAGCGTTCCGGGGCTTCGGCGTGACTCAGAGCTGCTTTGCCACGGAGATGAACATCAACCTGCTGGCGGAGATGGCCGGAATCGATTCCTGGGAATTCCGCCGGCGCAATGCCATCAAACCCGGTGAAGTTTTGCCCAACGGGCAGACCGCAGACCCCAACACCAATATGGTTGCCTGTCTGGACGCGGTAAAGGACGTGTTCTACGCAAATCCCTACGCCGGAATCGCCTGCGGCTTCAAAAACTCCGGCACCGGCATGGGAAAAAAGGATATTGGCCGGGTGCTATTGTCCGTGGAACAGGGAAAAATCCATATCCGCACCTCTGCCGCCTGCATGGGACAGGGAATCGGCCAGATGGCCCTGACGGAAATCTGCCATGTGACAAACCTGAACCCGGCGCTGTTTGTCTTTGAGACGGCGGATACCGTGCGCACGCCCGACGCCGGGACTTCCACAGCCTCCCGGCAGACGGTCATGACCGGAGAAGCCGCCCGCCGCGCCGGTGAAAAGCTAAGATGCGCGCTGGACGGCGGAAAGGCGCTGGCCGATCTGGAGGGCAGGGAGTTTTTCGGCGAGTATTCGGCCATTACCGACCCGTTGGGCGCGATCAAAGAAAATCCCATCAGCCATGTCTCCTATTCCTATGGCGCGCAGGTAATCGTGCTGAATGATGAGGGGCGGATCACCAAGGCCGTCTCTGCCTTTGACGTGGGAACCCCGGTCAACATCGAATCCGTGGAGGGCCAGATTGAGGGCGGTATGGTCATGGGGATCGGTTACGGTGTGACGGAAAAGTTCGAGTGTGTGGACGGCTATCCCAAGAGTAAATTCGGGACTATCGGTTTCATGCGGGCGACGGAAGCCCCGGAGCTGGAGGTTGTCCTCTGTCAGCCCAAAGAGGAGGATAAGCTGCCCTATTCCCTGGGAGCCAAGGGCTGCGGCGAGTTGTGTATGATTCCCACGGCCCCGGCCTGCGCCCATGCCTACTACCGTCTGGATGGAAAGTTCCGCCAGAGTCTGCCGCTGGAGGACACACCCTATCGGAAAAAATGACGTGGCGGGAAGGTAAATCGCAAGCGGGAACAGGTGAAGGGAGAACGCTCTAAGGTAAAATTTTTAAAGAATCCGCTGCGGCTTAAGCCGCAGCGGATTCTTTTTACTCTCAAAGCGAGGACTCCATGTTTCCTGCCCCCGGCCCTCCTGCAAGCAAAGGGAGCGGTGCAGGGAGGTGCAGGGAATCCTATAAGAAATAAGTACGGATTATTGTTCACATTTTAGCTTCCCTCTCATTAAATAATAGTGAGCGGTTTTCTGTCTATTTATTGTCCGAAGAAATAACAGGGGGTGTGGCCCATGAAAATTTTATTTACCAATCCGACACCCATGATTAAATATGGGATGCAGAAGGGTTTTGAAAAAAACGGTTGGGATACCGCAAGAATTGAGGTCCCCGAGCAGACGGTTGGGGGCTTGTCAGCCAAAATTGAAGCATTTCGGCCGGATTATCTTTTTACAGAAGGTGGAGTGGAGACAAAGCGCTTTATCTATCCGGTTTTGGAAAAATACCAGATACCCCATATCTATTGGGCTGTAGAAGATCCCATTGGGAACTCCGGCCTTGCCATGGAATGGGCAAAGCGTTCCGTTCTTTCCCTGACGCCGGATCTTGAAATGCTTCCGAACTATCGGAAAAGTGGGTTCCATGCGATCTGTACACCCTTTGCAATGGATCCCGACTACTATTATTGCTATCCCCCGGATCCCCATTTTGCCTCTCTCGACGCTATACATATCGGAAATAATTACGATGTCTTTCCGGAGCGCCGCCAAGCGTATAAGTATATAATCCAACCGTTTATTGATCTCGGAAAAAGTCTTGAGGTATACGGCTTTGACTGGGAAAATCCCACGCACAGATTCAATACGCCCCATGAGTACGACAAGGGCTATCTGCCGCATGAAAAAAGCGTGATTGCCTACTCATCAGCCAGAATTGTGCTGGGTGTGCATTCGATTACAAATTCCCGGACAATGCAATCCATGCGGACTTTTGAAATTCTTGGCTGCCGCGGTTTCTTCCTGACGCAGCGTACGCGCGCAATTGAAACCATGTTTGAAAACCACCGGCACCTTGTCTGGTCTTCCTCCTATGCGGAAACGGTGGACTTAATGAAGTATTACCTAAGCCATGAATCCGAACGGAAAAAGATTGCGGAGGCCGGGCAGCAATTCGTCTATGAAAATCACACCTATGAAAAAAGAGCGAGAGAAATTATCTCCGCTTTGTAAAAAAATCGAAAAAGAGGTATTGTAGATGAATGTGAATTTTTCGGAATTTAATGATCTTTGGCCGTTGTTCTCCCCAACAGCGTATCCGGAAAAAGTACCGGTTGCAGGCTCCGAGGAGGTCATCATCTACCCTCCGACGATCGACTGGAGTTTCATGAAGCAGCGTCCTCAGCAGTTAATGGAGCAGTTTGCTCTGAATGGATATACGGTTTATTACTGTAATAAGACGCAGTTCAAGGCAGAACCGTTTACAACCATTCAGGAAAATCTCTTTCTGATTCACGACAACGCTTTTTTTATTAACCATATAGTTCCCTGGCTGAAAGGCCTGGGTAAAAAAATACTGGTCTGGGCTTCGTGGGCAAAGCTCTATCCGTTTATCGATTCGTACCAGCCGGATTTTGTGGTGTATGACTATCTTGACGACTTTCCCGATTGGAGAGTTTATCTGACTCCAATGGTCAAACGGGCGGATTTGGTCACAACTACATCCGAAATTCTGCAAAGACAGATAAAAACGGAATTTCCGGATAAACCAAACTATTTAATTCCAAACGGATGCGATCTGAAACATTTTCAGCCTCAGGAAGCTGTAGAAAAGCCGAAGGAACTGCAAAATTTTAACGGACCTGTCATCACCTATTCCGGAGCCTGGGCAAAATGGGTAGATAAGGAGTTGGTCTACAAAATCGCGGACAGATTTCCCAATGCATTGATTGCGATTATTGGAGTTGAATTTGGCACAACCGTCAATCGGAATATTCCGAATCTCCGCTATTTCGGTTATAAATCCTACAGTGAGCTTCCCAAATATCTCCAGTCCAGCACGGTTTGTATCATCCCCTTTTTGATCCATGAAATCACCATAGCCACCAATCCCATCAAGATGTATGAATATCTGGCCTCTGGAAAGCCGGTTGTCTCCACCGATATTCCCGAGGCGCACGGGGTACCGGGAGTCCATATTGGAACAACCCGGGATAGCTTTCTTGCGCAGATCAGCTGCATTTTAAATGGAGAACAGACTTTTGACAAGCAGGAAGTCAATAGCTGGCTGGCGGGTCATACCTGGGAGGAACGATTCCATGAGATTTCTCGCATACTTGAAGAAGCAGAGTTTTTCAGCGGGCCCCCAAGGAGCAATAGCTGAGATATATAGGCTCCATACACTGGTTCAGGCAAAACTTTTCTAAAACATGTGCTCTCAGGTGGGGCTGCCGCTTCCGGGTCAGCCCTGCTTCAACTTTTGCAAAGATGTCCTGTTCATCATAAGGGTTGCAATACAGAGCCATGTCTTCAAAATATTCCACCGCGCTGCCCTCGGCAGTCGACAGGATATTGCAGCCGCAGGCAGCGGCCTCCAAATTTGCGAGTCCGGGCGTCTCCACAAACCCGCAAAGTACATGCATCCGGGCGTTTAAATATAGAGGAAGCAGTTTTTGAAATGGAAGAAAACCTTCGTACTGTACATTTTTGCAGGCAAGGCACCGGTTCAGATAATCCCGGTTATTTGCCTTTCCAATAAGAATCAGCGGGACGCCCAGCCGGTACGTTGCTCTTGCGAGGGCCAGTTGGTTTTTTCTGGGGCACACTCTGGCCGCGCACAGAATGTAATCCTCGGATTCCATTGGTACGCTGTCCGGAAATAGCCTTGAATCAATGCCGCTGTATACCACCATTTGGGGAAGTGATACCCCATACTCCCGCCCGATCCGTTCTTTTTCCAGATTGGAGGATGGATAGATGGCATCGCAGCCGTCCAGAATCTCTTGCCGGAATGGAGCGTAGGCCTCCCATCGGCGCAGAGCGTCTGCATTTTTGCTGCGGCGATAAAATTCGCTGAGATCCCAGTAAATCGGCGTGATAACCAGCGGTTTTTGTTGTTGTCTGGCCCTCCAAAAATACTCGTAGGTTTCACTGATTCGGGTCAGGTTGAATAAATGCACGATGTCATAGTCCGCATAGTCTTGAATCTGACCGCAGTTGACGGTAATCTCCATTCCTCTTTCCTGAAGATAGTTCGATGTTTGTCTAATCAACGTGGTATCGCCGGCCGGATTGCTTTTATAATCGCTTCGGATGCACAGCAGTATTTTCACAGTCTATCCCTTCCGCCCGGACCTTTCCGGGACTTGGCGCATATTATGAATTGAGCATTGTAATCCCGATGTCATCGTGTATAGTTTGTAGAGGTTAAACGCTATGAAAGATTTTGACTCGATCACTCCCCCCGAGAAGCAATCCGCCGTTCGAAAAGAATGTATCCTAACACAGAAAATCTATGACCAGTGCAGGTTTCAGGATTATGTCAGGCAGGGGCCGGTTATCTCCGGGGAGAAAAGCGAATGCATCATTCTGCATCCTGAGATTGGCAGTAATTGTTTTGGAGAAATTGTCTTGCCGGGCAAGGCGGTTCACTTTCCAAAATGGGTCAGGAAGGTCCGCTGTGCAGACGGCAGCTTTAGGCCCGGAAAAATTACGGTTTTAAGCATTACCCCTTCTTCGCTCCCGGGATACTGGAATATCAGCATCGAATTTGTATTTGATTTCAAGCTACTACTTTTCGGGAAACACATGACTCCAATTCAGATTCTATGCTGTCCCAGCGACTTCCCGATTCCAAAAGAAAGGAATACGAAGGAAACCCTGGCATGTTCGTCTTCTTACATTCTACAGACAACACTGTCCGGCCCCGCAGCAGAGGAAGCCTTTGTCGCTTCGGACGTACTCCCGCAGCAAAACTATAGTTCCGGCTGCTCCCCTCACGTGTTGGTGGAAGCAAAAGCCGTTCCGGAAAATTTCAGACTGGTTCCTCCCCAAGATGCCGGCTGCTTTCAGGATCTTCCAGACGACTCTTACCATGAGCCATTTCGTTATGTCTTTGCCTGCATAGCACTTCAGGCGGATATCAGTCTGTTTCGATTTGTGAATTTGTCAGTAAATGCTGAACGGTGTGATGCAACTCCTCCATGTCCAAGGCCCAGCACCGATCCCTGCGCATTATTTAAGAATATTGAATTCCCGGAGCGTGAATTCAACCCCTGAGTAATTTCAAAGAAGATGGCTGCACCATGCAGTGCCGCGAGGCTGCACACGGTGCGGCCATTCTTTCCCCCCAACGGAAATTTGCACCAGCCAGCCGCGTTGAAAGGCTGCACCTGATTCCGTAGGACTCCTGCGCGCTTTTGCACCAGCTTGCCCCGAGTTCCCTCTCAGATGCGGCGTAAGAATTCTCTATATCGATATAATTTGCAGTTATGCCCCATGCAAAAACCCATCGTCGAGGCCGGTGTTCTCCTCTTTTTTATGAATTAGATAGGTCAGTTGCTTAATTAGGAAGGTTATCATGCCGAAAAACGAAGTTCCGTGGTTATATTCTGGTTCTGAAATTCAATTTCTTCCTGAGGATTTAATTCAAACGGACACAGTCGTCAGGATCATTGCGGACTGTGTGAAGAAAAAAGTTCCGCTCAGTCTGATTCGAATTGGCGACGGAGAACTGAGCGTTATGGCCCAAAACATCGTTTTACCAACCGAATTCCTGAAAAAGAGCGCAGCGTGGAACTCCCCAAAATACTGCGGAATCAGTTTAAAGCAGGACTTTGAAAATCACTATTCCATGCGTGATAAATGTATTGAGGCGGTTAAGAATGCTGATTTAGTGGGTGTTTTTCCCAACGAAGAATTTACAAGCAGGGTTTTTTCCGCAATTGGGTTCCGACCCAAACAGGTTTTCTATGCCTTCGGCAATGTATATTTCTGTTTTATTCAGGAATTTATTGATCTGTTGATTTCAGATCCCCCTCTTTTGGTGGGGAAGCAGGCGGCAGATTTTGCAAACTATCTTGAAAAAACGCTTGGGGTTCAAGCCGCCGGTATATACACCGGCATTAATTCCCCCGAAGATCTGGAGCAAACAATTGATTATATGGCGCATTATCCCCATGACTGGTCCCTTGTCAGCGCCGGTGTCAATGCCGATCTTATCGCGCCTGTTATGGCGAGAGAATACGGCAAGGTCTGTATTGATTATGGTCATGCGATGGACGTTCTGATAAATCCCAAATATAATGGCAGGTACTATTTTTTAGGTCATAAAGCCTAACGATTTATGGATATCCGTTTCACTGTGCAATTTTTCCGTCCTCATCTAATATTCAAATGAAACCATTATACTATGCAGCACCCAAAGGTACTGCCTTTGGGCGCCGACGGTCGAAAATTTGGCTCCCGTTTGGCGGCCGTTGCTCTTTATTCACTCAGGTGAGCAGTAATTCGGCATAAAAGGCCGTTTGATTCTGCGCGGCGACGATTTTCGCATGACGCAGAAATTTCTCCAGCGTCTCCGGGTGCTCCGCAGCGTTTTGACAGGCCGCTTCCGCCCCGTCCACAATGCACAGATAGGGCATGCCGCACGGCAGAATGACCGTGATCCGCTTAGCAAGTTCATAGCTCTCCCGGAAATACCGCCCCAACGCATCACCGTGCAGGCCGCTGCTGTTTCCCTGCACAAAACAGCCCCGGACGGAAATTGCAGGAAGAGTTTTGGCCTTCTGTGCAAGCTCAGGAAGCGTCTTTTCCGGAATTCCGGGCTGATTCCCATCGTCATAGCGTTGGGAAACCACCCGGAGACCCACGGACTCCAGAAAGCCCTCTTGCAAATGAAGGCGGGCAATTCGGTCGATCTGGCACAGCTCCTCCCAGTCGTTTGCAACAAGGCGGCATTTTCCAATTGCTCGCTGAATTTCTTCCTCCGTTTTTTCCGGCCTTGAAAAGTAGATGCGTTTCGGTTCCAATCCAAGCTCAAAAGCCCGCTCCACCTGCTCACAGGTAGTGGCGTTTACTGCGCTTTTCTCATAAGCGACGTTGGAAGAGTCGGAAACAAGAGCTTGATATTCTGAAATATTCTGTCGGACCCAGACGGAAGGATTCTTCATAAAAACCTCCTTTTTACGCTATATGGTGAAAATTGGAACAGGTAGCGGTTCCTCGGCTATTATAAGCCAATTGTTGGCATATGAGAGATATTCAATTTATATTGTAGATCAAAAGAAATGCTTTGTATATCCGTATTCCCATCTCATCGCACAATTTCTTGATTGTTTTACTGTGGCGTAGTTGTTGCGAAACCTCCCGGCGAATCACCGTCCGGTATCTGCTTATCGGACCTCTCGCCGGAACCTATCCGCCATGTTGACAGACTCATCTGTGGATTGAAGTGTTTTTGCTGCCTTGGCGCAAAAACAAACAGAATGCCCCGGGACTTGCCAGACGGCAAGCCCCGGGGCATTCAGCTTCTGGGAACTATATGCTCATATCAGTCATCCGAAGATGATGCCTTCTTCGATAAGCAAAACCGCACGGTTGGAATCAGAACGGACCTGCCATCCTATTGCAATCATACGAAGTTATCTTGCTCTGCATTCAAATCCGGATTTCTGCAATCCATGGTAGATCATTTTGCCTGAATCTTGTTTAGAACCACCTGAAACACTTCCAGCATATTGTAGCAGTCCTGTTCATAGATCTCGCCCATATTGGCAATCTGGATCATACCCTGCTTTCCATATTCGCCTTTTCCGATGTAGAATGTGTATCCGCGCTTCTCCATTTCACCCAGGAAGGCGGGCGCGTCCACGCCTTTCGGCAGAAATACGGATGTCACGGTGTTGGCCATATGGTCCTCCAGCAGGAAGCGGCATCCCATGGAGCAAACGCCCCTGCGGATAATAACCGCGCACTTCTGATACCGACTGATGCGGCCAGCCAACGTTTCGTCCTCTAAAATATTAGTCAAAGCCACGTTCAGCGGCCAAAACAGGTTCACGTTGGGGGTATTGGGCGTCTGGTGTGTTGTAACGGCGCTTTGATAGTGCTTATAGAGACTCAAATACACATTCTTACACTGGTCGGCCGTCAGGCTCTCCAGCACCGACTGCCTGGCACATACATAGGCGGAACCGGGGAAGGCCCCCACACACTTACCGCCAACGGAAGTACAGACCGAGATATTGTTTTTGACCACATCAATGTCCTGTCCCCCGGCAGCCGAAACGCAGTCAACGAACAGCGCTTTTCCATACTTCCTGCACAGCGAGCCAACTTCGCCCACCGGGTTGATCATGCCGGTGGACGTCTCATGGAACACCATGGCCACAACTTTGACCTTGGGGTGCTCGGCCATCGCCCTCTCAATCACGGCCAGGTCGGGATAAGTCGCCCAAGGGAACGGAAGATCCACCAGAGGCACGTTATACTTATGGATAATCTCCAGCAAGCGCTCGCCAAATACGCCGTTGCGGATCAGAAGCACCTCTTCGCCGGGCTTGAAAGCGGAGGACAGCACGGTTTCATTGGCAGACGTGCCGGAACCCGAGACAATGACGCTGTAATAGGAATGGTCTGCGTTAAACAGCTTTACTATCTTTGCCTGCGTATCCTGAAACATCTCCTCAAACTCATGGCTCCGATGACAGATGTCGTAATGAAGTAAAGAGCGGCGAACATTCTCTTTGACCATGACCGGTCCCGGACTGAACAGTTTTGTCATACTCATTGTGAACAACCTCCTGCGTAAATTTCAGCGCAATATTACCGGCTGTGGAATCTGATCGGAGGAAATCTCCGAAAAGGGATAAAAGCTGCGGGGCAATTTCCGGAATGGAAGCCGCAGCAGGTTTGCTGAAGCCGCACCGGGCGTATCCGCCTCGATGATCTCGCGGGCAATGGGCTCATATCCCACCCGGAAAGAAGTACATGCCTTGACAGCGACGAGCTGATAAAGCGTCGGCTCTATGCCATGGCTTCGGAAAAGCTGCAAGTCCCCCGGGCCCAACAGGTAATTGGTCACAATGATCTCCGTGTTTCCTGCTTTCAGCACGGCGGTGGGACCAAGGTGATTCACAAGTCCACGCTTTGCCGGTCCCTCCTGCGTATAGACACCATCGTGAAGAGAGCGGACGCAGGCTTTCACCGTCACCGGGTCTGACATGGTTGGGTCAATCGCCGCACCGATCTCAAACTCTCCGCAATTTCCGACACCGATTTGGAATGCCCTCTTTGCCGCCGGCAAGTCGCTTAAAACAATGGCTGCCCGCACCGGTGAATTCATCTCCTGAATTTTTTCCAGTACAAATGCGCTGTCCCCGCTGGCGCCGGCATTGGTGGAGTCCGCCGAATCCACCAGTACCGTTGGTTTGCCGGTGTTGTTTTTCTCGGCAATCCGAATAATTTCCTCCACACTTTTCAGATTCGATTGCAGCTCGTGCCGAATGGCCAGCAGCTGCTGGGCCAAGTCAATTGCCCAGCGCGGATCCGGATCTTCCGACACCGTGACAATTGCAGACCCCCCCACTGGCACATCCAGCCATGGCTGCATCTGGAATACCGAAAAGTCCAGCAATTTCTCCTGCTCCACCAAAGACTCTCCGTAGCGAATCAACTCAGCAAACGGGCCGGTAATCGTATTGCTGGCGCTTGCGGGGACAATCATGGGAACCACCGTACGCACCGTGACAGGTGTTTTTTTAGTGTTTTGAAGACGACGCAGGCAAAGCCTTGCCGCGCGGCATCCCGTCTCATAAAAGTCCACATGGGGATATGTATGATAGCCGCAGAAAAACTCTGCGTTACGCTGCATTTTCTCCGTCACATTCGCATGGAGGTCCAAAGACGCGGCGATGACCGTCTTTTCGCCCACCGTCCGGCGAATCGCCTCCAGCAAATCGCCGCAGACGTCGTCTGACGCCGTGGATTGGGTTGCGCCGTGAAGAGAGACGCAGACGCCATCAAGCGGCAGCGCCGCATGCAACATGGGCAGCAGCTTTTTTAAAAAATCACGAACCACGCCGTCTTCCACCGGACCTGCCGCGTTGGCCCACATGCGGCAGGCGGGGATCACCTGGACTCCGCTGCTCTCCAGAGTATCCAGCATCCCTCCCAGCGCGCTGGGGCCGTGTCCCTGACTCAGGATCTCCTGCCCCTCCCACAGGCCAAATACTGCGTAATCCTCAATGGAACTCGGCTTGGGGTTAAAGGAATTCGTCTCCTGGTGAAATTCACAAACTGCGATTTTCATTGTATAAGTTCCTTCCTTCTGCCCCGGATTACCGGCCCGCCTTTCCCGGGCCGGCAATCCGGAGACAGCTGGTTTCAATAAACACCGTTGATCTGTCCATACAGATCCCGCAGAGCGGGATGGAGCTTTAAATAAATAGGATAGAGCTTATTATAAATCTCCGCGTTTTCCTGCCTCGGCGCAAAGGTCTTTTCAATATGCACCGCGTCATGAATGGCATTATAGTCCCTGATGTTTCCAAGTCCGACCATCGCGCAGTAATAAGCGCCCATCGCACCGGTGTAGCGGGGGCTTTCCGGAACTTCCACCGTGATTTGGAGCACATCCGCCAGCATTTGCATCCACAAATCACTGACGGCGCCCCCGCCTACCACCCGGATACTGGAGAGCTTTTTACCGTTGGTCTGCTCGTATTGATCCAGATAGCGACGGTGCGTATAGCAGATACTCTCCATGATTGCATGGACCATATGCCGCCGGTCATGGTTGGAAGTCACGTTGAAAAACACCGCCTTGGCGTTCTTTGAAAGCGGGGGAAGCTCTCCGTTGAGCCAGTGCGTGGCAATCAGGTTTTCCGAACCGGCAGGAATCTCTTTCAAATCCTGATCCACATAGGCGAAAATCCGATCGCCAAGAAACTGACGCTCCGCATGGTAGAACTGTTCCACCGCCCAGTCATAGGCAAGGCAGCCCGTCTGCAGCGCAAACAGCCCTCCCTCATGGGTGGGATCAAACGTAAAATACTGAGGGGCGTAATTTTCTTTCCGCTCCCGGAGAATGTCAACCAGCCACGAGGACGTACCAAAGTAGATATGTACCATGTCATCCTGACAGCAGCCCGTTCCAATGGTGATGGCCGGCAGGTCCCCGAAGCCTCCGAATACCGGGATTCCCGCTATCAGTCCCATTTGTGAAGCTGCCCGATCGGTCAGTTTTCCGACCTCATCGGTAGAGAGCTTCATGGGCGGGAATTTTTCCAGATCCTTCTCCAGGCCCGCCGCCTGGAGTACCTTGTCATAGTAGGCCTGAATGGCCGGGTTGTGGGCGTGAATAAAATCATCCGACGGCTCCGTGGCTATTTGACCGGTGGCCTTCCACTTGAAGAAGCTGTTCAGGCCCAAAATTTTTTTGGCTTTGGTCCAGATTTCCGGCTCCTGCTCTTTGACCCACATCAGCCGCGGCCAATACTCCTGGCCGGTTCCGACAAAGCTGCCAGCGGCATCGTTCAGGCGCGCCGCCTGATCGCTGGCTCTGGCATCCATCCAGATGATGCTGTTGCGCAGCACCTGACCGTCGGCGCTGATCGGAATGATATTCTTCCACGGCGCCGCAAAAACCAGTCCGATGACTTGGTTGCCATCTATCCCGGCTTTTCCGACAACCGCTATCGACGTGGCGCAGATTGCGGCCCATAGAATTTCCGGGTCCTGCTCCGCCCATCCGGGATGGAGCTGAATCAGCGGATAATCGGCTTTTGCATCACAGATTACCGTTCCATCAAAATCGATCACAACCGCTTTCACCGCAGTCGTTCCACAGTCAAATGCCAATACATACTTGCGATCCATTTGTCTCTCCGCCTTTCCCGGCTCATTTCGCCGCATACTTGTTAAAGTTACTCAGATACATATTAATGAACATGCCAATCAGTACCGGAGTAGCAGTCACGTACCAGCCAACGGTCCAACTTGTCCGGGCGGCCAGCCATGGCACAAAAATGGGCGCAATAATACCGCCGGCACCCGCGATCAATAGAACAAGTCCCACACCAGGACCGGCGGCGGCGCTGCCGAACAGATCAGCGGGTAAAGAGAGGCCGGGGCCGTTGGTGGCAGGGATTCCCCAGCCGGCAATCATCGCCACTAAAATGGCCATCCCCATGCCCATGGGCGCCAGATGCGGCATCAGTGCACAGCCTACCAATCCCACAAAGAGGGCAGGCCAGATATTGGCCCAGGTTCTGGCTTTCAGCGCGCCGCGAGTGGCAACCCTCCGGTCGGAAAGCCAACCGACAAAGGGAGTAGCAATCACTGCGATGAAACCGTTCAGGAACACGATCAGGCCCACCTGCGCAGCGGTATACTTCAGAGTGAAGAGATACTCCGCCAAATAGGCGTACATGCCATAACAGTTGAAGAAGCAGCAAAGTGTCGCTACACCCAGCAACCACAAGGCCGGCTCACGAAACAAATTGACTTGTGCGGCTTTGCTGCTCTCCTGAACCTTCGAAGACTCCTCTTCCAGAGGAGGCGCCACCTTTACCATAGCATAGAAAACAAGTGCGCCCACAAGGGCCACAGCTGTAATGACCCAGAAAGTCTGCTTCCAGCCGATGACCGGCGTCAGCAAACCGCCAACGTATCCGCCCAGAGCAGAACCCAGGCCGATGGCGCCCAGCAGTATCCCCACGGCCAGGCCCCGCTGCCGGGTGGGGAACCAGGAACTGACAACCGCCAGGGTCAGGCCCACCATGCAGCCCCAGCCTTGAATGAAACGCAAAAGCAGAATAAGGATGTAATTAGTCATCAGTGGAATCAGTGCGGAGGCAATGATAAAAGGCCAGATCACCATACTGAACACCTTGCGCCAGCCGTATTTTGCAATCAGCTTGCCTTCACAGAAACCGCCGATTACGTAGCCGGCAATCAGCATGGAAGAGCCGGCCTGAATCATGGGAGTTGTCAGATGGAACGCATCCGCAAGCTCGTTGACAGCCACCGACCAGGAGGTCAGAGACATATAAACGATGGAGAGCATCAGCGTACAGCCAACCAGTGCAGAGATCTTTCCTTTTTTATTCGCTGTGTTGGTCATTGAAATTCTCCTCCTATCGAATTCGCATAAGGGTTGTTTCGTGTAATCTTCAAAAAATGATCCGCTTTACAACCTCCCCTCTCCTATTTTGCAGGTATTCCGCGCGCCAGAACCCACAAATTTGTTGTAACCTTGCAATTTGCCACATGGCGTTTGTTGCTTTTTGTACACTATATCATGAGATTATGTGGATTTCAAGAAAAATACCACATAAATGCAAAAATTATTTTGCAATATCATGTGGTCTTTTGTGGCATTCTGTGGGTGTGGACTTTTGAGCGTATATCCTTTATAATAAATTCCATAAAAACTCCTACTTTTGAAGGGAGCAAGGTGTGGAATATGCTATCACAGGAGCGGCAGAGTCAAATCATTTCAATTCTGGAAAAAGAGCACGTCATAAAGATTACGGATGTTGTGAAAAAGTTCCATGTTTCTCACGAGACCGTCCGCAGGGACTTAGAGACCTTACAGGAGCAGGGACTGGTAAAACGTGTGTACGGAGGCGCCATTCTCACGGAGGGCACACCGTCAAATCCGGTATCTCCGCGCTCCGGCGGCCACGGGTATGCGGAGCGGCGAGCCATCGGGAAATTGGCCGCAGGACTTGTCCACGATGGGGATACGGTTCTGCTTGCAATGGGGTCCACCATTCTGGAAGTTGCCAAGAATATTCGTCACATCAAAGATTTGACGGTTTTGACCAACTCGATCTCTGTTCTAAATGAGCTGGTCGATTCCGATGTCACCCTGTATCTGTTGGGGGGACACGTCAGCAGCGCCGAGCACCATATGGACGGACAGCTGGCTTTGCAGACGCTTCAGTTCTTCAACGTAGATATTGGTTTTGTGGGCGCCGGTGGCGTCACGATCGAGACGGGCGTTTCCGATTACAGTTACGAGGCGGCGCAGATGATTCAAACCATGTTAACCCGGGCGAAACGCACGGTTCTGGTCGCTCAAAGTGAAAAATTCGGAAAAAACTGTTTTAGCGTCGCCTGCCCCCTGAATGCTATTCATACCATCGTATCGGACAACAATCTATCAAACGATTATATAAAAGCGATTCAGGAAATGGGAATTGAGGTGATTTTGGCCAGTGCGGAAAATAATGGGTAATTAATTAAGCGGGAAATACCCTGCCGCTATTACGGCTCAGGCTGCCTCAAAAAAACGAAAAGCGGTCTATCAGCTTTACGCCGATAGACCGTTTTTTGTCGTCAAATTCCGCTTGCCAACTATCAAATTTCCAAGTTCTCTGGTATTTTTTCATTGGATATCAGCCAATGGTTTTTCGTCTGAAAGGTAAATTAATTCTTCAAAGAAGAAAAAAGGCAAGTTTCAAACCCCTGCCACACTGAAAAAACTCAAATTTGCCCGTAATAGGCGTTGGCTCCGTGCTTGCGGAGATAATGTTTGTCCAGCAGCTCCCGCTGCATAGCCCCCCGCTGCGGCTCCAGCATCAGCGCGTGGAAGTCCATAAAGGCGATCTCCTCTAGGACAACGGCGTTGTGGACGGCGTTAAAGGGATCGGTTCCCCAACTGAACGGGCCATGGCTGTTGATCAGCACGCCGGGAATGGCCATCGGGTCAATGCCGCGCCCGGAAAAGGTCTCCACAATGACATCGCCCGTATTCCGCTCATAAGGACTGTTTTTGTCGTCGGGCAAACCGATCTCCGCCGGCGTCATGGGCCGGGTACAGGGGATCTCACCGTAGAAATAATCGCCCTGGGTGGTCCCCATGGCGGGGATACCCCGCCCGGCCTGCGCAAAGCTTGTGGCCCAGCGGGAATGGGTATGCACAATGCCGCCCAGTCCCTTCCACGCCCGGTACAGCACCAGATGGGTGGCCGTGTCACTGGAGGGCTTATAAGCACCCTCCACCGTGTTGCCGTCCAGATCCACCACCACCATGTCCTCGGGTTTCATGTCGTCGTATTCCACGCCGGAGGGTTTGATGACCACAAGACCGGATACCCGGTCAATGCCGGACACATTGCCCCAGGTAAAGGTCACCAGATTGTGCTTCGGCAGCAGCAGGTTTGCCTCGCAAACCTGCTGTTTCAGCTTTTCAAGCATACCGGACCTCCTTATTTCAGCTTCCAGGCCAGATCGTTCCAAAACAGCTGCTGTTTGAGATTTTCAAAGGAGGTATCGGCAGCGATATGGACAAACTCAATATCCATGATCTCGCACCAGTCCTCCATCATCTGCGGGGTGGCCTGGGTAGTCAGGACGCTGTGGTGGGCCCCGCCCGCTAGAATCCAGCACTTTACGCCGGTGAGCAGGTCCGGGGCGGGCTTCCACATGACCCGGGCCACAGGCAGATTGGGCATGGGAAGGATCGGCTTGATACACTCGATATCCTGCACGATCATCCGCATCCGGCCACCCATATCGACGAGGGAGATGACGCAGCCCTTGCCGGCCGCGCCTTCGAACACCAGTCGGGCGGGCGGTTCCCTATCACCGATCGCCAGAGGATGCACCTCGATGCGGGGCTTTGCCGCCGCCACGGAGGGGCAGACCTCCAGCATATGGGCGCCCAGAGAAATCTCTTTTCCAGGCTCAAGATCGTAGGTGTAGTCCTCCATAAAGGCGCTGCCGCCCTTCAGCCCCTCGGACATGGCCTTGACGATGGCGGTCATGCCGGAGACCTTCCAGTCACCCTCCGCGCCGTAGCCCATTCCGTCGGCCATGATGTTCTGGCTGGCAAGGCCGGGCAGCTGCCGCATTCCGTACAGGTCCTGGAAAGAGTTGATGAAGCCCCGTGCCCCCTCCCGCTCCATGATTTTGCGGATGGCCAGCTCCTCTTTCGCCTGATAACGGACGGAGTCCAGATCCTCAGTGGCAAAGTCGTAGCGGGCATGGTACTCCGCCAGCTTTTCGTCGATCTCGGCCTCGGTGACGGCGTCCATTACCTCCACCAGATGGCCCACGGGCCAGTAGTCCACCTGCCAGCCAAGCCGGATCTCGCACTCCACCTTGTCGCCCTCGGTGACGGCCACGTCCCGCATATTGTCACCGAAGCGAATCAACCGCAATTCCTTGGAAAAAGCCACACCCACGGCGGAGCGCATCCAATCCCCCAGTTCCTTCTGAACCGGCGCGTCCTCCCAGTAGCCGGCCACGATCTTCCGGGCCAGCCGCATCCGGGCGCCGATGAAGCCGTGCTCCCGGTCGCCGTGGGCGGCCTGGTTCAGGTTCATGAAGTCCATGTCGATCTCCTCGTTGGGGATATGCCGGTTATACTGGGTCGCGAAGTGGCACCAGGGCTTTTGCAGCAGCCCCAGCCCGTGAATCCACATTTTGGACGGGGAGAAGGTGTGACACCAGGTAATGACGCCAGCGCAGCGGTCGTCCGCGTTGGCTTCTTTCATGACCTTTGTACATTCGGCCTCGGTTTTGACCGTTACCTTATAGGCGACTTTGCAGGGAATTTGCTGGGAGTCGCTGAGCTTTTTCGCCATCTCCTCCGCGCGGGCTTCCACGGTTTCAAGAACTTCCGGGCCATACAGAAACTGAGAGCCCACAACAAACCAAAATTCATAATCCTTCAGCATAACGATTCCTCAATTCTCTTATTTTAGACGGCGGCAGCGGCCTTTTCAACAGCCAGACACGCCTTGAAGCGACGCAGGTATGCGTTGAAAGCGGCCACATCGTCCGCCTCCGGCTGCGTCGTGTGCACCTCGGCGTCACGAAATACGCGGTTTTGGAGATAGTCCTCCAGCCGTTCGCCCGTGCAGCGGTCCGCGGCATAGGACGCCAGCAGCGCCATGCCGTAGGGCCCGCCCACAGCGGCAGTTTTCATGGTCTGCACCGGTGTGTTGGTGGCGGCCGCCAGGAGCTTTGCACCGACGCCCGCTTGACGGAACAGACCACCGTGGCCCGTCAGGCGATCCAGCGCCACATGTTCCTCCGCCAGAATGTCCATGCCCACTTTCAGTGTAGCCAGTGTGGAAAACAGACTGGCGCGGCAGAAGTTGGCAAAGGTAAAGCGGCTGTCGGCGGAGCGGAGCAGCAGCGGACGGCCTGTTTCCACGCCGGTAATCGGCTCGCCGGCCAGATAGTTGCAGATCAGCACGCCGCCGCAGTCGGGCTCTCCCTCCAGCGCCTTACTGTAAAGAAGAGGGTAGAGCACGTCTGCTCCCGCGGGCGCGCCCAGCGCCGCGGTAAACTCGCCCAGCAACTCCACCCATGCGTTCATATCGTTGGTACAGTTGTTGCAGTGTACCATGGCCACGGGAGCACCGGCGGGGGTGGTCACCATGTCAATCTCCGGATGACAGACCCCCGGTGCCTTTTCCAGAACCACCATGGAGAAAACCGACGTTCCGGCAGAGACATTTCCGGTTCGTTTCGCAACGGAATTGGTGGCGGCCATGCCGGTGCCCGCGTCGCCCTCCGGCGGACAGACGGGAATACCGGGGCGCAGGTTCCCAGTGGGGTCCAGAAGTCCGGCGCCCGCTTTTGTAAGGCAGCCGGCGTTATCACCAGCCAGTAGCACCTTCGGCAAAATCTCCCTCAGGGTCCAGTCATAGCCGCGGGGGGCGTTCCGCCGCACATACTGTGCCAGCATCCGGGCGTCATAGTCGTTTGCCTCGCTGTCGATGGGGAACATACCGGAGGCATCTCCGATACCCAGCACCTTTTGTCCCGTCAGCTGCCAGTGGACATAGCCCGCCAGCGTCGTCAGATAGGAAAGGCGGGCAACATGCTCCTCCCCGTTGAGAATGGCCTGTTCCAGATGCGCAATGCTCCAGCGTTGGGGAATGTTAAACTGAAACAGCTCCGACAGCTCCGCCGCGGCCTGAGCGGTGGAGGTATTTTGCCAAGTGCGGAAGGGCGCCAGCAATTTTCCAGCCCGATCGAACGGCAGATAGCCATGCATCATGGCGGAAAAGCCCATGCAGCCAACGGTGATCAGGGGTACGCCATACTGCCGCAGCACATCCTCCGCCAGATTTCGGTAACAATCCCGCAGGCCGCTCCAGACCTCCTCCAGCGAATAGGTCCAGTTGCCGTTTTCATAGGTGCTTTTCCAATCGTGGCTGCCGGAGGCAACAGGCGAAAAAGAGGAGGCAATCAAGACCGCTTTTATTTTTGTGGAGCCAAGCTCGATACCCAGAACCGTTTTGCCGGAGACAATGGCCTCCCGGATTTCTGATTCTTTCATAATACGGCCTCTTCTCTTATTTGTTGCGGTTTTTGAGGAATGCGAACACACTTTGCAAGATAATGAAGAAGCACAGCAGTGCGGCGGTGGCAATGTTGGCCCAGCTGGAAAGCAGCTTGCCGTTGGTGGTCACCAGAGTGTTGATGGTCCCTGTAATCAGCACGCCGAACAGTGAACCGATCACATTGCCCACGCCGCCGGTCAGCAGCGTACCGCCGATGACGGAAGAGGCGATGGCGTCCATCTCAAAGCCGCGGGCCTGCTGAACAGAGCCCGACATTGTGTTCAGGCAGTAGCAGATGCCGCCGATGGAGCACAGAAGGGACGAGAGAACGTAGGCTTTCATCTTCGTGCGCCTGACGTTCAGGCCCATCATGACGGCTGAGCTTTCGCTGCCGCCCACCGCATACAAAGAGCGGCCGAATTTGGTGTATTTCAACACCAGAAAAATGACGACGACCACCAGCAATGCAACGATCACAGCGGGGCGAATGTAGGGAATCTGCAATTTTCCCTTGCTGTTGGTATAGCCCAGAAAAGCGGGCAGATAGATCTTCTGGTTGGCCCAGGCGTAGAAAGTTGCGTTGGCGTCCTGCGTAATGGAAACCTGATCCGTGCAGATTACAGCCGTCATGCCGCGGGCAAAGAACATACCCGCCATCGTGACAATGAAAGGCTGGATTTTCATATAGCCGACCAAATATCCCTGTACCGCACCGAACACCACACCGATCAAAAGCACGGCAATTAAAAGCGGAATGCATGGCCAGCCCTTTACACCCATGCCGTAGGCCAGAATCATACAATCCATGGCGATCAGGGAACCGACGGAAATGTCGATCCCGCCGGTAAGCATGACACAGGTCATGCCACAGGTGACACAGATCAGACCCGCATTGGTAATCAGCAGATTTAAAAAGGTCTGTACGTGAGAAAACCCCTTGTCTGCATAGATCATGCAGCCAAGGGCATACATGACAATAAACAGGACAATGGTAATGAGCAGCAGCAGGGAATTGCTGTTCATCGTGCGCCTGATCTGGGGGAGACGAACTTCGGTTTTCATTTTTCAGCCATCTCCTTTTCATCTGTGGTCTCTGCGACTCTTGCAGCCAGCCTGCGGGCGGACCGGGTCTCCATCCACGCTTTGAAAACGGGAGCCTGCACTACAACAATGATGACGACGATGATGGCCTTGATAACCGGCGCCTGATCCGTGGAAACGCCCATAGCCAGAAGCGTGGTGGTGATGGCCTGAATGGTATAGGCGCCGATGATGGAACCGGCCAGATTGAATTTGCCGCCGCCAAGGGAGTTTCCGCCGAGGGCCACCGCCAGGATCGCGTCCAGCTCATAGTTGAGTCCTATGTTGTTGGAATCGGCGGAATAGATGCGGGAGGACGCCACGATCCCGGCGATACCCGAGCACAATCCGCAGATTAGATAGCACAGAAAACAGATCTTGCTGGAGCTAATGCCGGAAATGCGCGCCGCGCGGCTGTTGATACCTACGGACTGGATGTAAAGACCCAACGAGGTCTTTTTCAGCAGCAGAGAGATCACCGCAATCACGGCGATTGTTACAAAGATGGCGGTTGGAATGGGGATGCCGGGAATAAAGTTGCCCAGGTATTTATACGGTTCATAGCGGATATAGGTAATCTGATTGTCACACAGCAGCAAGCCGATGGCGCGTGCTGCCGTGAATAAAATCAGCGTGGCCACCATGGGCTGGATTTTCAGCTTGGAAACCAGAAAACCGTTGAAGGTGCCGCAGACTCCCCCCAGCAGTACGCCGAACAGCATACCGACGATCATAGGGACGGCCAGCTCCGTTGTGCTGTTGACGCCGTAACCGGCCAGCAGCATACAGCAGCCGCAGGCGGACAGGCTCATAACGGAGCCTACGGAAATATCCGTGCCCGCGGAGACGGCAACCACCAGCGTCTGCCCCACAGCGAGAATGGCAATTTCACTGCCTCGGTTCAGAATATCCACCAGCCGGCCGTACAGTACGCCGTTTTTGACGGCAATGGAGAAGAAGTCCGGGCTTTTGATAACATTGATCAAAAGCACCAGAATCATGCAGAACAGCGGCAGAAACAACGTCTTGCTCGTCAACTTTTTCAGGCTGTTCATTTCTTCTCACCTCCCGCGATAGCGGACATAACGCTCTCCTGCGTCATGCTGCCCTGGATCTCCCCAACCTTTTCGCCGTCGCGCATAACGCACATCCGTGTGCAGGTACGGAGCATTTCTTCAATCTCAGAGGAAATAAACACGATGCTCATGCCCTCGGCGGCAAACTGGAGCACCAGCTTTTGAAATTCCGTTTTGGTACCGATATCGATGCCGCGGGTGGGTTCGTCCAGAATCAGGAAATCCGGATGGGTACACAGCCAGCGGGCCAGAATGACCTTTTGCTGGTTGCCGCCGGAGAGCTGATTGAGGGGTGTCTCCCGGGATGCGGTCTTGATTTGCAGCAGGTCGATGAAATGATCCGCCATCTCCGCCTGCTTGGTCCGGGGAATCCGTTTGAACATACCATCCCTGGCCTGAAGGGCCAAAATGATGTTTTCCCTGACCGACAAATCGCCGATACAGCCGTCTGCCTTCCGGTCGTCCGGCAGGAAGCCCATGCCGGCCTTGATGGAATCAATGGGAGAATTGGCCTTCAGAGTTTTTCCCATCATGCGCTCCGTGCCGCTCTGCGCCTTGTCGGCGCCGTATATGCACCGCACCATCTCACTGCGCCCGCTGCCCAGCAGCCCGGTGACCCCCACCACTTCGCCCTTGCGAATTCGAAAGTCAAAGGGTTTGATCGTACCTTTATGGCTGAGATGTTCGGCGTCCAGCACGACCTCATCGCTGACGGAAACCCGTCCCTCCGGCTTGATGGAGGCCAAATCATCGAAGTCCTTGCCCAGCATGGCGGCCACCAGCTTCACTCTGGGAAGTTCCGAGACGGAGTACTCACCCACAAACTGCCCGTTTCGCATGACGGTGATCCGGTCGCAGACTTCGTAGACCTGTTCCAGAAAATGGGTGACAAATACAATTCCCACGCCGCTGTCACGCAGAGTGCGCATCAGTTTGAACAGCTTGGCGACCTCTTTGTCATCCAGAGAGGATGTGGGCTCATCCAGAATCAGGAGCTTGCAGTCCATATCCACAGCCCGCGCGATAGCGACCATCTGCTGGATGGCAATGGAGCAGGTTTCCAGCGTTGCGGTAGCATCCACATGGATTTCCAGATTATCCATGATCTTCTGCGCGCGCCGGTTCATTGTTTTCCAGTCCACCGTGTGAATCATGGTCCGGGGTTCCCGGCCGATAAACAGATTTTCCGCTATGCTCAGGTTTGGGCAGAGATTGACTTCCTGATAGACGGTGGCAATGCCGATGCGCTGCGCTTCCTGCGTGGAATGGTTGTAGATGCTGCCCTCCACGCCCTCCATGCGTACCTCGCCGGCGTCCCGCTCATAAACGCCGGTCAGACATTTGATAATAGTCGATTTTCCTGCGCCGTTTTCGCCCATCAGCGCGTGAACCTCGCCCTTTCTAAGCGTTAGCTGCGCATGATCCAGAGCTACTACGCCGGGAAAGGTCTTGGTAATATCGCGCATTGTTAACAGTACTTGTTCCTCCATGGCGGCTGCTCCCTTTTTATAATCTAAAAAGGGTGGCTCCAAAATCAGGAGCCACCCTTTGCCTGTCACGTATTAGTAGGCGGCGTCAACAACATCCTGCGTCACATGCACCAGAGGCTCCGTGACTTCATTACCGGCGTTGTTGGTGTAGGTAATTTCAGTCAGAGCATCCTCAGCGACATACCAGGGCTCTTCCATGTAGGTTTCCTTATTGACCGTATCGCCGGCTGCCAGTTTGGCAACAATGTCGGCGCAGAAGGGACCCTGCAGGGGGTTGCACTGGAAGTCGGCGTTGATCTTGCCAGCCAGTACATCCGTCAAACCGGCGGTGCAGGCGTCAAAGGAAATCAGAATCACGTCGCCGTCTACGCCGTAGCTGATGCCGGCCGCGCTCATGGCATCCTCTGCGCCGAAGGCCTCGTTATCATTCTGGCAGACAACCACGTTAAACTGACCGGCGTAGGACTTGCAGTAGGACTCCATAACCTTCTGGCCGCCCTCCTGGGTGAAGTCGCCGCTCTGAGAGTCGATGATCTTCCAGCCGTTCTCATCGGCAAGTTTCTTAAAGCCGTTGGTCCGGCCGATCTGGGCGGAGGAACCGGTGGTGCCCTCAATGACCAGAATATTCAGTTCAGAGATGCCCTTCAGCGCCGCATAGTCCTTTAGCCATGCACCGGCGGCCAGGCCCTCGTTTGTGAATTCGGAGCCGACCCAGGAGATGTACTTGTCGGAGTCATCAATGGTACGGTCTATGACAATCACGGGAATTCCGGCGTCGTCAGCCTCGGTCAGAACCGTGTCCCAGCCGGTGGAGACAATGGGATCGATGACTATGTAATCCACATCCTGCTCAATAAAGTTCCGAACCGCCTCCAACTGCGCGGCGGAGTCATTGTCGCAGTCCACAAATTGCAGGTCAAAACCGTTGTCCTTGGAAAACGCTTCCTGCACAGACTTCGTGGAAGCGGTGCGCCAGTCGGACTCATGGCCGACCTGCGCAAAGCCGACGGTAATTAACTGATCCCCCGATCCGGACGCGGCCGCGCTACCGGCGCTTCCGGCGCTGCCGCTTCCGCTGGCGGCAGGGGTGCTTGGGCTGGTCCCACAGGCTGCCAGAGAGACAGCCATGACCAGAGAGAGTGCAAGTGCCAAAAACTTCTTCATTGTGAATGCTCCCTTTCATCTTCATATTTTAATATGCATGCGTGTTTCCAACACGCGGAGCTACTAATAGGAGGAGGGGCGCTTAACGTTTATATAAATTATTAGTTCCATCATCGCTTTTGTCTTTAGTTGGATTTTAGCATTATTGCACAAATAAGTCAATTGAAATTACAGGTGCGCAAACGATTTTCCACATATTATCCAATAGTCACTGCAAGTTTTTAGATAAAAAGTATGGCATCGCCTTAACATTCTACTAAATTATTTTCTTAATAATTTGTTAAATTTAGTTGCGGGCATTGTTTTTTTAGGTGAAATTAGATATAATGCAGTTAAGTAAGCTCATGTCTACCATATTACAGATAAAGGAATTGAAGACTATGGCTGTTACTGCAAAGGATATTGCTGAAAAGCTCGGGGTATCCCCCGCCGCTGTCTCGCTGGCGATGAACGGAAAGCCCGGGGTAAGTGTTGCGACCCGTGAAAGAATTCTGGCGGAAGCTGTTCGCGTGGGGTATGCGAAGCAAACCGAATCCGCGCCGATTTCCGCGCAAAACATCCGCTATGTGATTTTCCTGGATGGCGGAGCCACTGTGAAGGAAACATCTTTTTACTCCATTGTTTTGCAGGGCATCGAATCGAAAGCCAAGGTATACGGCTATAACGTGCTGATCAGTTACTTCGATGCAAACGGAGATTGGGATGAGCAAATTACAAGCATCTGCAAGGATATCGCGGGGTTAATTGTTCTGGCTACAGAAATCGAGGATCGGCATATCCGAAAAGCCATTGAGCACGGTCTGGGTAAGCAGCCAATCCCCGTGGTACTGGTGGACAATGCCACCAGTATGGTGGATGTGGACTGCGTTGTAACCGATAATCTCGGAGGCGCTTATCACGCGGTTATGTACCTGCTGAACAAAAATCATCCCGATGTTGGATATCTCCGTTCCAAAAGCCGCATTGATTCTTTCGACGAACGTGAATCCGGCGTCAGGAAAGCACGCTGGAAATTCGGCATCAGCGAGCACACACCGCTGCAGTGCATCAATGTCGGTATTTCTTCCGAGGACGCGTTTTATGATATGGGAAAGTGGCTTGACAACGGCGGTAAACCACTCTCCGCCTTCTTTGCAGACAACGATATTATTGCGGCCGCCTGCATTCGGGCGTTTAAGTCAAGAGGGTACCGGATTCCGGAGGATGTGTCCATTGTCGGCTTTGACGACATGCCGGTGTGCACGATGGTTGACCCGCCGCTTACGACAATCCGGGTTATGAAAAGTTTGATGGGAATGACCTCGATGGATATGTTGTACCAGCGGATTCAGGATGGTACGCACGCATTGTCCGATAAGAGAGTCGGTGTGCTGCGCACAACAATTTCAACGCATCTTGTTGAGAGGGAGAGCGCAATCAGCTATCACTCCGAAATATGAAAGCAGCAGTAAATGAGCAGGCTAAAGGTTTCTTTAGCCTGCTCAGTCTATCTTTTCAGGCAGGCGGTTGGGAGAACCGTCCTCGCCGGAATAAAACCCGCCAAATATTTCCACTATATAAGCAGAATGACTATTTGCCTTGTCCCCCATACGCTATCCCTTTGAAGAGCGACCGGGTCCTTCAATTCTTTTACTGTTAAACCGCAGGCTGCTTTTCAACAAAATAGGTTCTTTGAACCGCCAGCGCGGGATTGTCCGTGATAACGCCGTCCACTCCTAAGGCAATTACTTTGTCCATCATCTGCTTTGTATCAATGGTCCACACATAAATCGGCTTACCTGCCGCATGGGAAAGCTGCACAACCGATGCATCCACGCAATGCTCCTTCAGGCTGATGGCATCGGCACACTGCATTTGGAGAAGGCAGCTTTTAAAATCGCAGCCCACGTATACTGTTTTGAGCTCAGGGGCATAACCTTTCACTCGCCGAAGAATTCCGCAGTCGCTGGAGGCGATCAGGCACCGATTCTGCAAATTTGCGTTCAAAATCAAATTTACAACTTCTTTTTCGCAGCTGTCTCCTCGGCATGGCTTGAGTTCAATTTCCAGCATCAAACTGCTTTCTTTAAGGAACCGCAATACTTCCTGCAGAGTGGGAATTGTCTCCCGACCGGGCCAGAGGACTCCCCTTTCCTTTACTTTCAGACTGCGGAGTTCGTCATAAGTGATATCGCAGATTTCCCGATTCACTCCGGCGGTACGCAGCAGGTTGCTGTCATGCATGACTACCAGAACGCCGTCCTCCGTCTGACGCACGTCCAACTCGGCATAGTCGGCCCCTGCGTCGGCCGCGCCCCGAAAGGCGGCCATTGTATTTTCCGGAAAACGGAAAGAGTCCCCCCGATGCGCCACAATTTCAATTTCGCAGTCTGTGGCTTTTTGGGGCGGCTGATATAAGAGCGGGTCACACAGCCAGGCAGAAAAGAAGGCCGCGGCAAAAAGGCCTGACGCCGCTTTTCGTGGAATATGCCGGTTCTTACTCACTTGTATGCCGCCTCCCGTCCTCAGCCGGACATGCCCGCGTATTCCAGCCTCTTTGGAAGTCTCTGCATACAAGTGATATTTATGCGATCTGTAATCTTCTGCAAATACCTGACGGAAACGCTTTGGACAGGAAGCCCCTTCACGAACAAAACAAAACGCTCCCTGTATCCGTACTCAAGACATGACGATCATCAACCGGGCACTTGGCGGGCAGCCATGCCATGTAACTAAAAAGCAGCAGCGCGAGGGAGTCAGGCATTGTGCCCGACTCCCTCGCGCCGCTCTGCAAAAATATGCGTGCAGCCTGCAAGAGACTGCACGCAAAGAAATGGGAGGAAGAAAAGAACGGGAAATCAAAACGTCCGCTCTTCCGGAAATCCAGCTGCCTGCTGCTTGATAACGCACTTTCCTTCAGCGCGCGCCGCGTAGGCGCCGCTCTGCACAGCGGCCGCCTCGGGCAGTATGAGTTATATCCCTTACCTTCTGCTCCGTTATCACCATCCATAAAGCCATTGAAATTAGAGCACACCGGTTACACCGTCTGTTTCCAGACCTTGCGGCAATTTTGTTCTCTACGACTCCAATGCTGCCCGTGAAACCTAACTCAAATTCGACTTAGCTGTTGATCTCACGGGCAATCCCCATTCAGGCCTGTGCTTCCGGCCTTATCCAACCGCGCTTCATCCGGTCGAAACAGTTCGATTTGGTCCGTGCAAATTTCAAAGCCGGCTCTCACAGCACCGTCAGATGGACCACCAGGCATTACGCCAGCTTCAGGTCGCCGTCCTTCACCCATCCGGCCCTCCGGCACAGGGCGTTGATGGCCGGGGCAAGAATGGCGGGCAAAACGAAGCAAATCAGAACCAGCCCCAGCCACTGTGTGGTGCCGATTGGGATAGCGGTGGCGCCTGTATTCACGGCGGCCTCGCTGGGGGCGACCCAGCCTGTATACAGGCCGATCTGGCCCACCAGGCCGCAGGTTCCCATGCCGGAGGCCACGGGCGGGCCGTTCATCTGTAATTTGAACAGGCACGTGGCGATGGGACCGGTGATAGCCGAGACCACGGTGGGAGCAATCCAGATGCGGGGATTGCGGACGATGTTTGGCATCTGGAGCATGGACGTACCCAGGCCCTGGGACACGAGGCCCCCCCAGCCGTTTTCTTTAAAACTCATTACGGCGAAGCCCACCATCTGGGCACAGCAGCCCGCCACGGCAGCCCCGCCCGCCAATCCCACCAAATTTAAGGAGGCACAGATGGCGGCGGAGGAAATGGGCAGTGTCAGCGCCACACCCACGGTGACGGAGACAAGGATCCCCATCAGGAAGGGCTGGAGGTTGGTGGCCCACATGATGAAATTGCCCACGGCCATAGCCGCCGCGCCGATAGCGGGGGCAATCAGTTTGGCCAGGGACACGCCTACAAAAACCGTGACGGCGGGGGTGACCAGGATATCTACCTTTGTCTCCTTGGACACGGCCTTGCCGAACTCGGCGGCGATGATTGCAATAAACAACACGGCCAGCGGGCCGCCCGCGCCGCCCTCCTTGTTGGCGGCCCAGCCCACCGCCGCCAGGGAATAGAGCACCAGCGGGTCGGCCTGAAGAGCATAGCCGATGGCCACGGCCATAGCCGGGCCGGCCATTTCGAAAGCGTACTGCCCGATGTCTGTGAGAAACTGCCAGCCGATCTGCTGGCCCAGCGTCTTGAGAATCGTACCGATGAGCAGCGAGCAGAACAGGCCGTGGGCCATATAGCCCAGGGCGTCGATGCCGTAACGGCGGGCGGAGAAGACAATATTTTTGCGGGTCAGAAACGCACGGATGTTTTCCATAGCGGGACACCTGCTTTCCTAAAAATACAATGTGTCTATATGTCACGACACGTGTATGTACATTGTATTCCGGACAAGGTGTCTTGTCAACTGTCAATCTGGCAAAAGGACTCCCAGTTTTCGCAGAGCGGCCAGTACCCTTTGGAATGCCGCCTCGTCAGGACAGGCGAGAGTGTGAAGGTGGATTCCCTCGGTCAGGTCAGACAAAGGCCTTGCGTCAGAGCGGTCACACCGGCGCAGAAATTCCTCCACGTCGTAGCGGCTGGACATCTGCAAAGGGCCGGTCAGCTGCCCGTAAATAGGGTGCTCCACGATCACGTCCAGCACGGTGCAGCCCTGATCTACCATGGCGTTGAGCTCCGAGCGCATCCCGGCGGCATCATGATGGCACGCCACCTGGCGCAAAAGGCCCGACACAGCCCGTCCACTAACATATCCCCGGGGTGTGGCGGATACGTCCAGTCCTCGGGCACGCAGCAAAGCCACATCACCCACGATGACCTGGCGGCTGACTCCCAGCCGCGCTGCCAGCACCGATGCGGAAACCGGCTGGTCCGCCTGTTCCAGAATGCATTTGATCGCCGCTCTGCGTTCGTCTGCCCGCATATTCCATTCCTCCTGTCCTGACAGCTGTCAGGTGCTGTTTGCAAACAGTGTATCACACTCTTGTTATCCTGACAACCGTCCCCGGCGTACATATGGAGAGAACCAAAGCGGGAAAATCCCGATTTGCTTCTGTCCGCTTTAAATCGCTGCCCAGCACGTTTGAATTGACCCCGAAAAGTTAGACAAATATTTTGTCAAGGGGTTAAGAGGGCTTGTTGTCTGTGAATAGCAGGCGGCAGGCCCTTTAACTTTGCCTTGCTGCGGCAGTTGTTGTAATAATCAAGATAGTCAGCCAACTCTCGCTTGAAGTGCTCCATTGAGACGAACTCTTGCAAATAGAGAAGTTCGCTTTTAAGCAGACCAAAGAAATTTTCAATTACGGCGTTGCCCAGACAGTTTCCTTTGCGGCTCATGCTCTGCCGAATTCCCTTCCTGCGGAGCATTCTTTGGTATTTCTTGTGCTGGTAGTCCAGCCCTGATCGGAATGCAGAATAAGATTTGTTCCATCCGATATTGTAGCGAAAGCATTGCCCAGCATTTGTGACACCATGGAGAGCACCGGTTTATCTGAGACTGAGTAACTCACAATATCCCAACTGCACAGGTCAGGGATCGGTGACAGATAGAGTTTTTGTCCGAACAGATTGAACTCTGTCACATCCGTCATTTTGCGGCCTTTGTTCTCCTGGCCAGCCTCTTTGTATGGTAGTAGCAGGTTGAGCGCGGAAGTTGAGCAATTTCAAGAAGAATATCCAGCGAAAATGTTTGCCTCAGTCCTTGAATCACCAACGCTTTTTGTGCTGGTGCCGCTCGTCTTTCAAAACCAAGGCTTGCAAGTTTTTTAAGTATGCATCCTCCGCCCTAAGGCGCTGTACTTCCGCAAGTAAGTCTTCCTCTACGTTCTCCGGCAGCTTTGCTGGTTGACCTTTACCTCCGCGTCCACGGCGTTCCATGCAAAAACCCTCTGTCCCGTAGGTTAAGAAAATGCATCCCCAATCCTGAACCCTTTTGTGCCTAATCTGAAACCGTTCGGCCGTTTCTACATAATTCAAATGCTCTCGCTGCATGGTTTCAATCACTTCTTGCTTAAATTCTGCCGTGTATTCCTTGTTCGGTATCCCCCTTGGCATAGAAAAGCCCCCCAATTGTTATTCAGTATTTCATACTGCCTAACAATTGGGGGGCAGTTCAAGAACGGGACCCGTGCTCTTTTTTTGCAGCGTATCGGCGAGAATAGAAAACGGTGCGAAATCCGCATAACTGTATATACATCCAGTATTCCCGGTTTGTCAGTCCATTTTGCATGAAGACACCGATTCACGAAATCGCCCATTTCAGGCTGCATGATCCGAGGTGGAAGCCGGAAGCGCGGTGTCTATGGCAAAAAACCGGCTGGCATGCTCTTTCAGTATTTTAATAAAATTTGAAAATATCTTAATATTTTATGGTTTTTACAGGAAACATTTACTTACTATTATAAATTTGATAAAGTGTCTTAAAAGGAGTGTTGGAGATGGATGCAATTGATCATGCCATTCTTAATGAACTCAAAAGAAACGGGAGGGCCTCTGCCTCTGAAATCAGCAAAAAAGTAAATCTATCTATCCCTGCTGTTGCTGAGCGGATCAGGAAAATGGAGCAAGCAGAAGTCATTCAACAATATACAATTAAAATAAACCGAGATAAAATTGGTAAACATCTTTTAGCGTTTATCTTTGTCAATATAGACAAGACCGAAAATATCGAAAACTTCAAAAATACAATCGTGCAGCACGATTGTGTTTTAGAGTGTTATCATGTTGCGGGCATATACGACTATTTATTAAAAGTAGCCACAGAGGATACCCAAGCCTTAGAGGACTTTTTATCAAATACTCTAAAGAAAATCAAGGGTGTTTCAAGTTCAAACACCTTTATTGCACTCATAACCCTTAAAGAAAAAATCAATTTATAGTTCACAGAAAGGCGATGCTATGATTTTAAAGGGTCTCAGATTTGGTATGCTATTACAACTGGCCATTGGGCCGATATGCTTCATGGTATTTAATACTTCTACTACATACGGGTTTGTTTGGGGATTACATCTTGTTCTAGCAATTGCCCTTGTTGATACCATATATATTGCTTTATCCTGTATTGGCATTGCCTCTATCATCAATAGGGGAAAAATAAAAATGGCCGTAAAGCTGATAGGCTGTTTCGTGTTGGTTTTATTTGGAGCAAACACAATATCGGGCGCCTTTGATCTTTCTTTTTTGCCTCATATCGCAGTGCTGTCCAACATATCAGAAAAAAATCTATTTGTTCAAGGTCTGTTGTTAACGGCATCAAATCCTTTGACCATTATCTTTTGGGGCGGCGTCTTCTCCACGCAAATAATCGAAAATGCATGGAATAAAAAGCAGCTTTTTCTATTTGCTGTCGGCTGTGTCATGGCTACGATCATTTTCTTAACAGCTGTGGCAATTCTGGGGAGTATCTTAAGTAGTTTTTTACCACAAGTCATGGTGAAATTCCTGAACGTGGCTGTAGGCGTTGTTTTAATATTCTTTGGAATAAGACTTTTATGCAAAAAGGACAAAGGCGAAACAACCGCCTGCTGATACTGCGGCATCCTTCCTGCGAAAGCCCTTCCGGACATCGTAGCGGCATTGATGCAACAGATATAACCATCGCCGGCGGTACCGTGAACGCTTCAAGCAACCCCAATACCGGTATTTGGGCGAGCAATGATTTTACAATTTCAGGAGGCAGACTAACAGCATCCGGCGGCATACAGGTGATTTCGTGTCTCATAAACACCCTGCCCACTTACAGCAAATACAAATCAAACACCGGGTAAGCAAGCCAAGTGGGAATTACAGCTATGGGACATATGCGTATACCGTGGGTCTTAAATATCCTGACATCTACTCTGCTTACAGCGTCGCAGCGGAAACTGCCGCAAAAGGAAGCTTTACGGCAGCGATAAATGGTGTCCCTGTCATATGCGCCGCGGCGAGCGACACCGTGACGCTGACGGCTGCCCCTGCTTCCGGCTATGCGCTTTCGGCATGGAACGTGTTTAAAACCGGCGACACCGGCACGATGGTAGGCGTAAGCGGGAGCTCCTATGCCCGCATATCCGGTAACGGCGGAAGCCTCTTTTACGGCTACCACGCCGACCACTGCTTCGAGCAGCAGCTCTCCATCGTCGCCATCGTCGTCCTCTTTCTCGTCTTCTTCATCTTCTTTCCGCACCATCACCATGACAGAAACGTGTAGCCCCCTGAGGCGGTATTTTCTGCCCCAGTGATCTCAGCAGATGGCGGCGATTTCGTACCGCTTCGCGGAGTTTCTCGGCGTTCTGCCCGACGCTATGGATACCGAGCTGAGCTATCCCGATGCGAACAGCATCTCAGGCTATGCGAAAAATGCGGCTCTGTACTGCCAAACGAGCGGTATCATTACGGGACACAAAGGCGGAAACTTTGCCCCGCAGGTTACGGCCACAAGATCTGAGTTTGCGGTCATACTGGAACGGTTGATTAAAAACATATTGAGCTGAAGTTCCAATTGAGACCCGGGTCACTCGTACCAAAGTCACTATTTTATACAGCGTCTCCCATGCAGATTGGAATTGCTCCTGATAGGCGCAGTTCTCCTTATAAAACTGCCGCAGCACCTGGCGCCACGTTACCATGGCCCCGCCGTCCAGGCAATATTGACGGCGGAGCTTTTTTACTTTTTATCCTTGAGATAAGAGTGTCTGTGAAGCGTTTGTACGCCGCGCTGTTTCTTTCTTGCCGCAGAGGCCGTCCAAGTTCCACAGCTTATCAACTCTGCTGCTACCGATACGGCTTACCAGCAGACTGCTGTTCCCCAAGGATTTACATCCTTGCAGGCGTTCTGAAAGTGGGGATACCTTGGCTGGCACCGCGGTTGTGCTTGTGTATCGCCAAGGGCGAGATCGTATACCACAAATCCGTAGTTTTCCTTGTACGCCACGGTCGCCGATTGGAACCCGTTCGGCCCACCAAACCGACATAGCCCGAACCCCTTTCCAATTGGAGAGAGGTTCGGGTTTGTTAATTTTCCTTAATCCATTCGTATGTAAGCCCTCGGATGGCCATGACAAAATGGCGGGACAGCGCTTCCAGGAATACCGTCGTTTTAAATTCGCCCCACCGGATACCACGCTTCAGCACTTTTGGAAAAAAATATATATCTTACGTTTATGACCATTGACATTTTCTTCAACTGTTGACTTATCAAGATAATGTAGTATGCTTTTTCAAACAAACGTGGTAAAATAACTGCAAAAATGTGCAAAGGAGTGTTTTTCATGTATTACCGCAAAAATCTTTCAAAGACCGAAGCAGTAGCCGGCGTGCGCAGCGGTGCCCTGTGGGATGAATCCTGCTATCATGGCGGCGGAAGGCTGATCTTCCGAGACGGACATGTTGTGGATCCAGCCAACAGCATTGACGGGGAGCGTGACATTGCCGTCAGCGGCGATGCGATTGCAGAGGTAGCGGATGCCATTATTCCCGAGCGCGGCGATCGGATTGTGGACTGCCGCGGCCTGATGGTTTTCCCTGGTCTGATGGATATGCACCTGCACCAGGGTGACCTGTTTGAGCTGAATATCGATCCCGTACGGGAGGCTGCCTGCGCCGGCGTCACATTTGCTTTTACACCCGGTGCCGGAAATACGTTTATGGCTCCCGCACTGCTGGGCGCCGAAATCGATCGGGGCCTTCCCGTCAACCTTGGCTGCTATCTGGGCGCAGCTTCGGTTTTTGGAACCTGCCTGACGGATGAGGAGCTGATCCGTCTGTTCACCGGCACGCTCGATGATGCAACCACCTCTCAAAAGCTCTCCCGCAATTCACTGACAAACACCACCGCTCCGCTGATTCTGGGTCTGAAGGATCACATTGGCCACTTTATTTCCAAGGATGATACCATTCGCAGAACTTTTCATGTTGCGTCAGAGGCAGGCCTGCTCTACCTGTCTCACTGCCAGGACCCGGAGCATATTCTGCGGATGCGCGATCTCTCCGGCGGACAGCCGTTTCACCTGTGCCATGCATCGGCCGCCGGATGCGGAACCCACGCTGATCCCGTAGAAGGAATGCAGATTCTCCTGAGTGTCGTGGACAACAAGGCAATTACCGCTGAGTTTATGGCATCCAACATTCGCCATTCCGGAGGCAACCGGGAAGCTGTGTTTATGCCGAAAGCTGCCCAGCAGATGGCTTGGGATGCTATGGCGAAGAAGCAGGTTGGTATTCTGGTGTCGGATGGACAGCGCAATGCAACCATGAAAGGCGGAAGCGCCACAACGGACGACCTGTGTGCAATCTTTGAACTGGCGCAGATGGGTGTGCTGTCCCTGTCCGACGCGGTAGCTACCATGACTTCCAATGTGGCGGAACTTTTTGCGCGCCGTACAGGTTGCTCCTGGTGGGCTGAGCGGACCGGAAGTCTGCATACGGGCGCACTGGCAAATCTGATTGTGGTGGAACCTGCGGAGCATCGTGCTGTTATGACGGTGTGTAACGGCGAGATTGTAGCGTTCGAAGGACACTCCGTACCCCGCGGTGAAGGTGCCGGACACTGGATCACAAAATATGGAGACCTGGCCCGCACCGGAGTGGGCGATCTGACCATGTTTTCTGTTCAGCGGTAAAGGCGTTTTTAGTTTACATAGTTTTTTATTTGCGATGTCTTGATCCGGGCGGCCTTTTTGGCATGAAATAAAAATACGACGAAAATTTAGCTAAGATTCTATTGCATTTAACGAAAATCAGCGTATGTGAATTTCCCCTCTTGACTTTGAAAAAAATGCGAAGTATAGTGAACTAAAATGCAAAAGTTTTGGAAGAACAGCCGTTATTACCCCACTTGGTGTTTTATTTTTTAGTTGGTAAAACGTTTTATTTATTATTTTATAGAGCGTTTTATTTATTTTAATTAGTAAAACGTTTTACTAAATTAAAAAGTTATTAAATGCCAATAGCGTCTTCCCTTTGGGGCGAAATACTACCGAAAGATACGCTGTTGGCTGAAAACGGATGGAAAAAGCAGCTTCCGGACTGCTCACCGGCGGCAATATGCCGCAGTTTTATCAATGGTTCCCGACCGGGCGGAAGAAAACGCCCTCCGGCCGGTCTGTTGAAACCATAAGATATATTTTTTAAGGAGGAAAGTTAATGAAAAGAAGATTTCTATGCGCAATTCTGGCTGGCCTGCTCTGCCTGATTTTGGTCGCCTGCGGCAGCACAAGCTCCGCCGGCACCTCTGCGGCAGCTTCCGGCTCAGGGGCAGCTCCCGGCTCTGCTGGCAGCAACATTCGTGTCTGCATCGTCTACTCCGGCAGCCTGGGCGACAAGTCCTACAACGATTCCTGCAATGAAGGTGCTCAACGCGCCGCAAAGGAATTGGGCGTCGAGGTCAAGAACCTGGAGGCCAGCTCCTCTGCCGATGAATGGAAGGCCAACCTCCTCTCCGCGGCTGAGGATGGTTATGACCTCGTCATCTGCTCCTCTTCCAACTTTGAGGAGTACCTGAAAGAGATTGCTCCCGAGTATCCCGATGTTAAGTTTGCCATTATTGACACCACTGTTGCCGGCGATAACATTGTCTCCGTCAGCTTTGCCCAGAACCAGGGCTCCTTCCTGGCAGGCGCTGCTGCCGCCATGTTGACCACGAAGACCGAGATCTCCGGCATCAATGCCGACAAGATCATCGGCTGGGTCGGCGGCATGGATATTCCTGTGCTGCATGACTTCTATGTGGGCTATGAACAGGGTGCCAAGTACATTGATCCCGATATTAAAATTTTGCAGTCCTTTGCCGGTTCCTGGAGCGATCCCCTGAAGGGCAAGGAACTTGCGCTGGCACAGTTCGATCAGGGAGCGGACGTTGTTATGAACGTCGCCTCCGGCACGGGCCCGGGTATTCTGGAGGCTGCTGCTGAGGCTGGCAAGTATGCCATCGGCGTTGATCTGAACCAGGACGACTATCAGCCCGGCCACGTTCTCACTTCTCAGCTCAAGCGCGTTGATACGGCCTGTTACATGGTCATCAAGTCCGTTGTGGACGGCACCTTTGAGGGTAACTCCGTATCCTATCTGACCATCAAGGATAACGGCGTCTCCCTGACTGACTTCAGCGTCATGAAGGATGCACTGGGCGATTCTTTCCCCCAGGACATCGTGGACAAGGTGAACGAACTGGAAGGAAAAATTGCCTCCGGGGAGATTGTTGTTGATAACTACGAGGGCTTTGGCCCCAGCGCTTCCTAAGCGTTCCCCCGCCAATCAAACATCCTTCTGCATAGATCGGCTGGATAATAAACGGAAGGCTGCCTCTGGTTTTCCGGGGCCGCCTTCCGTTTTTCCCTGACCGATGTACAGCAATGGAAAGAAGAGGGTGACAACTTGAACGAAAACGCGATTGAAATGAAGGATATCGTCAAGTCGTTCGGAACTGTACAGGCTGTTAAAAACGGCCAGTTTACACTTAGGCAGGGAGAAATTCACTCCCTGATCGGTGAAAACGGTGCCGGCAAATCCACGATGATGAAGCTGCTGTACGGCCTGTATCCTATAGACAGCGGCGAAATCCGTGTGAACGGCGAACGGATGAAGTCCATGGACCCCAAAACAGCAATTGCAAAAGGAATCGGCATGGTTCATCAGGAATTCATGTTGGTCAAGGAATTGACTGTACTTGAAAACATCATTCTGGGTTTCGAGCCGCGCAATGGCCTGGTCATTGACTTCGACGCTGCGCGGAAGATGGTTCAGCAATATATCGATCAGTATGGCATGGATGTCCAGCTCAACAAAAAAATCAGTCAGATATCCGTGGGTGAAGCTCAGCGTGTGGAGATCATCAAAATTCTCTGTCGGGGCGCCAACATCATTATTTTGGACGAACCCACCGCCGTCCTGACTCCCCAGGAGGCACAACATCTTTTTGAAATTCTGCAGAATCTGAAAAAAGGCGGCAAATCCATCACCTTTATTTCTCATAAACTCAACGAAGTCATGGAAATCTCCGACCGAATCAGCGTTATGCGTCAGGGCAACTACATCGGCACCGTCAACAAAGAAGATACTTCACCGGTGCAGCTGGCAAAGATGATGATTGGGCGCGAAGTTTTTTTAAATATTGAAAAAACAAAGGCCAAGGTCGGCAAAACGGTGCTGGAGGTCAAAGATCTCTGGACCTCCGGCGAAAAGGAAATCTCCAAAATCCGTGGCGTTTCTCTGGACGTTCACGCCGGCGAAATTGTCGGCGTGGCCGGCATTGACGGCAACGGACAAAGTGAACTGATTGAGGCCATCACCGGGCTGCGCCGCGTGGAAAAGGGAGCTGTTTTGCTGGATGGCCGGAATGTCACCAATTTTCCCGTTCGGAAAATCCGTGCCGAAGGTCTGGCGCACATTCCCGAGGATCGAAACACCCGCGGTCTGAACCGCGGTATGTCCATTCGGGATAATCTGGTGGCAGATAAAATCGACAAAAGCCCCTACTCTTCCCATTTTAGGATACAACTGGATGCCTGCAAAGAATATGCCCAGGAGCTGGCCGGCAAATTTGACATCCGGCCCAGAAACACCGAAGCGCCCACATCCGCACTTTCCGGCGGCAACGCACAGAAAGTTGTCGTGGCACGGGAGGTCTCCGGCGCCACTTCATTGCTGGTAGCCTCCCAGCCCACCCGCGGCGTGGACATCGGCGCCATTGAGTCCATCCGCAGCACTCTTCAGGAAGTCAAAGCTCAAAACGTTGGCGTTTTGCTGGTCTCCGCCGATTTAGAGGAAATTCTGTCCCTGTCTGACCGGATTGTCGTCATGTATGAGGGCCGGATCACTGGCCGTATGCGCGCCGATGAAGCCACGGAGGAAAACCTGGGCTTACTGATGATGGGCGATACAGACCAGGAAAAGGAGTGGTGAACGCATGAAACAGGCCCTGAAAAACTCCCGAAAGATTTTGCTGACCATGCTGTTGGCTCTGGGCGTCGGCGCTATCTTCATTCTGGCCATCGGAGAGAACCCAATCTCCGCCTATGCGGCACTGCTGCGCGGTGCATTTGACGGAAAGCTGAAAATCGGCACAACGCTTGCAAGTTTCACGCCCCTGTTGCTGACCTCCTGCGCCTTTGCCGTGGCTGCGCAGGCCGGCGCTTTCAATGTGGGCGTTGAGGGCGAAGCATTTCTTGGCGGTATTGTGGCTGCCTACATCGGCATCAACTGGACTTTCCTGCCCAAGCCGGTTTTGCTGGTTACCTGCTTTTTGGGCGCAATTTTGATCGGTATGCTCTGGGCACTGATCCCCGCTGTGCTGAAAGCCTACTACAATGTCAGTGAGGTGTGCGTCACCATTCTGATGAACAGCGTGGCGCTTTATATTACCTCCTATCTTGTAAACGGATCCATGAGCGCGGGCGTTGCCAACTCCCAGTCTCTGCCTGTGACGGTGACGCTGCCCAAGATTTTGCCTCCCAGTAATTTCAATGTGGGCATCTTCATTGCCATTGCCATTGAAGCGCTCATGATCTACATGCTCAAAAAGACCACCTGGGGTTATAAAATCCACACGGTGGGCACAAATCCGCAACACGCGGAGTACATCGGCATCAATCCCAAAAAGGTCTTTATCAATGCCATGATGCTCAGCGGCGCCATTGGTGGAATCACCGGATGCATAGAGGTTTTGGGCGTCCACGGCTATTTTCTCAACAACTTTGCAACCGGACTCGGCACCAACGGTATGCTGGCGGCCCTGATTGTCAAGAGCAATGTGGTTCTGACGCCGATTATGGCCTTTTTCCTGGCCGTTCTGAAGTCCGGCGCCATGGGTATGCAGCAGAGCACCGGCGTCCCCAAGTCCATCGTCGATACCATTACGTCAGTTTTCATCATTATTGCCACCATGGAGCTGCTGTTCCAGTTTAAGGAAAAAAAGCGCAAGGTCTCCATCGCGGATACCGGCAAGAAAGCGGAGGCTGCTGAAGCAGTCAGCGGTAAGGGAGGTGCCTCTCATGAGTAATGGAAGCAGTATCTTCAACGCCTCACTGATTTACGCGACGTTCCGCTCCGCAACGCCCATTATTTATGCGGCGCTGTGCGCGGCAGTCACGCAGCAGGCGGATATTCTGAATATCGGCACCGAGGGCATCATGCTCACCGGCGCGTTTATGGCCGTTGCGGTCAGCTATCTGACCGGCAGCTGGATACTGGGTGTCCTGGTGGCCATGGTCTCCGGCCTTGTCATTGCCATGATTATGGCAGTGGGCCATATCAAGTACAAATCCGAAATCTGTGCCATCGGCATGGGCGTCAACCTGCTCGCACTGGCCATCACCAAGTTTCTGCTCAACAGCTGGCTCGGCAAGAGCGGCACTTTCATGGATCCCGCCATCGCCGCCATTCCCCATGTACACTTTGCTTTCCTGGAGAACATACCTCTGCTCTCCACCATTTTCAACGACTGGTGCATTACAGAGTGGCTGGTGATTTTCTTCGTCATCCTCATTTGGTTCCTGTTTTACAAGACCCGCTGGGGGCTGCATCTTCGGGCGGTCGGGCAGTTCCCCGACGCGGCACAGATGGCCGGCATCAACGTTAAAGCCATGAAATATCAGGCAATGGCAATTTCCGGCCTGCTGGGCGGACTTGCCGGCGCTCACCTCTCTCTGGGCTACAGTCAGATGTTCACGGAAAACATGACCAACAACCGCGGCTTTATGGGCGTGGCCGCCATGTTTTTCGGCGGCGCACATCCCGTCTACACCGCCATTGGCTGCCTGGTGTTCGGGTTTGCCGACTCCATTGGCGCCCGCCTGCAGGCATACGGTCTGCCCTCTGAAATTGTGCTGTTGATGCCGTATGTCGTCACGGTAATTGTGCTGGCACTGTCCATGATCTCCAAGAAAGAAGCGGAAAAGAAACGCAAGAGCTCCTTGCAAACCGCACACTGAAAAAGGAGGCTTCTCCATGGAACCCATAAAAATTATACAAGACTGCGATCCAGGCCATGATGATGCGATTGCCATCCTATTGGCCGGCAGAAATCCCCGTATTCAGCAGCTTGGCATTACCGTGGTTGCCGGCAACCAGACGCTGGACCGGACTACGGTCAATGCGCTGAATGTGTGCCAGTATCTGGGGCTGGATGTACCGGTTTACGCCGGCTGTGACCGGCCCATGATCCGGGACAAGGTCACTGCCGGTGATATTCACGGCAAAACAGGCCTGGACGGCCCGGATTTCGCACCCCTGACCCGCCAGGCGGAAAAGAAACACGCTGTCTCCTATCTGATTGACACGCTGATGGCTTCCGACGGCGATATTATGCTTCTACCCACCGGCCCGCTGACCAATATTGGTATGGCCATGCGTCTGGAACCGCGCATCGTCCCCAAAATCAAACGCATTGTCCTGATGGGCGGTTCTTTCAGCTATGGGAATGTCTCTCCCGCCGCCGAGTTCAATATTATGGCCGATGCAGATGCGGCACATGTGGTGTTTTCCAGCGGGTGCCCAATCACAATGGTGGGTCTGGATGTGACCCGCAAGGTGCTGTGCCTGCCCTCCGCGGTGGAGCGAATGGCAAAAATCGATAACCCCGCAGGGCGGCTGTTTACCGACCTCATGCGTTTTTTCAACAAAACGCAGAAAGAGGTCTTCGGCTGGGAGGGCGGTCCGCTCCATGATCCGGTGACAATTGCTTCCATTCTGGACCCCGATCTGCTCAAAACCCAGCCTATGCACACGGAAATCGACATCCGCAGCGTCCAAAGTTACGGGCGCACCAACTGCGATGTGTTCGGCTACCTGAAAAAGGAACCCAATGTGGATGTGGCCGTGGACATTGACGTACCCCGGTTCTGGGATATCATCGAGCAGGGAATCCGCAACTATGCGTAATTAAATGATTTCCGGAGGTCGTTAAGATGAGAAATCTGCAGCAGGTGCTTCAGGAACACCGCGAAGAGTACATCCAGTATCTCAAAGAAATTGTCGCCATCGACACTCACGATCTGGGCCACGGAATTGACGGTGGTCTTGAGGAAAAGGGTCAGGAATACATGGAGGCTCTTTTTCGTTCGATGGGGGCTAGCCGTGTGGTCCGGGATCAAATGGCGGAAGATGCTATCAGCAGATGCCTCAGGGAACATCAGGAGGGGAATCCCAACCACAATTATGACCGGCGTTTCAATGTCTATGCCACGTTCTCCGGCGGAGACGGCCCCAGCCTGATGTTTAACGGCCACATGGATACCATGCCTGCCGGGAACGAGTCCGCATGGCGTTTTCCTCCCCATCAGCCCACCGTTGAAAACGGTCGGCTTTACGGGCTGGGCACTGCCGATATGAAAGGCGGATTGATGGCAGGGGTCCTCGCTGTGAAGCTGCTCCAGGATGCCGGAATATCTCTGTCTGGCGATGTCATGATTACATCCGTATGTGATGAAGAAGGCGGCGGCAATGGATCCATGCAGGCAATTATGAGCGGCGAAAAAGCCGATGCCGTAATCGTCTGCGAGGCCACAGGAGATCAGGCAGTGGCAGCTCACATGGGCTTTGTCTTTTTCCGCGTTACCGTGGAGGGGCGGTCCAATCACTCCGGTGCAAAGTGGAAGGGTGTCAGCGCCATTGAAAAGACGTTCAAAATCATTCGAGAGCTGGATGAGATGGAGCACCGCTGGCTACTGACTTATAAGCATCCTCTTTTGCCTGCGCCAAACCTGAACGTGGGCACCATCCATGGCGGCACCGCCGGCTCCACAGTCGCCGGCAGCTGCAACTTTGAAACCTGCATCCATTATCTGCCCGGTGTGATGAGCTACAGCCAGATTGTTGCCGAGTTTACCGATGCCATCGACCGGGTCTGTCGGAGTGATCTGTGGCTGCAGGAGCATCGCCCCACAGTTTTGATGTATCAGGCGGGCGGTCCCTTTGAAATGGACGTAAACCATCCGCTCGTCTCATCTCTATGCCGGGCCTATCAAACCGGCCGCGGAAAGCCTCTGGAGGTGGTTGGATACCCTGCGGGCAGCGATGCCCGTCTCTGGCGTACCGTCGCGGGCATTCCCACGCTCCAGTTTGGGCCGGGGAATCTGGAGCAGTGCCATGCCGTTAATGAATATGTGGAAATTGAATCCTATCTGCAATCCATCCGAATCTATGCCGAATTGATTCTGGACTGGTGCGGAAAGAAACACGACCTGTAAGGGTCCAAATCGAGAAAGGGAAACTGATGAAACAAAAAATATTGCTGGCTGGTGAGTCCTGGACCAGCTATACCACTCACGTCAAGGGCTTTGATGCATTTTATACTTCAACTTTTGAAACCGGTGAAAAATGGATTAAGGCGGCTCTTGAAAAGGGGGGCTACGAAGTTACATTCCTGCCGAATCACCAGGCGGATACCGGTTTCCCCTTTACCATGGAGGAACTGAAACAGTATGACGCCGTCATCCTCTCGGACATCGGCGCCAATACGCTGCTGCTGCCTCCCCAGACATTCAACAGCAGCATTCCCATGCCAAATCGCTGCAATCTCATCCGGGACTATGTTCTGGACGGCGGTGCGTTGCTGATGGTGGGCGGCTACCTGACCTTTTCCGGTGTGGACGCCAAGGGCAAGTGGCATGACACCGCCGTACAGGAAGTGCTGCCTGTGGAGGTGCTGACGCGGGACGACCGCATGGAGCACTGCGAAGGTGTTACCCCGAAAATTGCAGGCAGCCATCCGGCTCTGACGGGTCTGCCTGCCGAATGGCCCCATGTGCTGGGCTATAATAAGACGATTGCCCTCCCAGTGGCGCAGGTACCGGTTACCGTTGAAGGAGATCCTCTGATGGCCTTTGCATCCTTTGGAAAAGGCCGCAGCGCCGTATTTACCTCCGATTGTGCGCCGCATTGGGCTCCCCCTGAGTTCTGCGAATGGAAATACTACGATCTGCTCTGGCAGAATATCCTCGGCTGGCTGCTGGAACGCTGAGCGATGGACAGTTCTGAACGGGAAGCGGCGCTCCGCCTTCTAAAAGAGATTCTTGCAATTCCAAGCGTCAACGGAAAAGATGACGAAGGCGCTGTGGCCCGCTATCTGTGCGCCGTTTTTGAAAAGGCCGGCATTTCTGCCAGCCTTCAGAAAATTGATGCCCTCCACAGTAATGTCATCGCCGTTCTCGACGGTGCAAACAGTTCGGACAGCGCTATCTGGAACGGCCACTTGGATACGGTTCCATACGGTGACCGCGCCGCGTGGGAAACTGATCCCGCAGTTCCCGTCGAACGGGACGGCTTTGTGTATGGCCGCGGTGCCAGTGATATGAAAAGCGGCCTTGCGGCCATGGTCTTTGCTCTTTGCTCTTTCGCCTCTTCCGGCCGCAGGCCTGCCCGCCGTACGGTATTTCTCGGCACCTGCGACGAAGAGCGCAACGGAATCGGAGCATCTGCCATCCTCCGCGACCAGCTGCTGCCCCCCTGTTCCACTCTTTTGATCGGGGAACCAACCGGCAACAACTTCGGTGTTGCTCAGAAGGGGTGCTACTGGATGCAAATTCTGGCAGAGGGCAAAACCAGCCACGGCGCCTATCCCGAGCAGGGGTGCAACGCGGTGGAGCATGGCGTTGCGCTAGCCGACGCTCTTAAGGCGCATCTCCAGACTTACCGACATCCCATATTGGGTGGCGCCACGGCACAGATTACCAAAATTGAGGGCGGTGTTGCGCCTAATATGACACCGGACCGCTGCTCTTTGCTAATGGATATCCGAACCGTTCCCGATATCAGCCGGGATCGATTGATGACCCTGGCCTCCACGCTTGCAGAAAAAGAAACTGCATGTTATCATAAAATGGGTTTAAATTTACACATAAGTCTTTTGAATGACCGCCCCTCCATTGAGATTTCGAAAGGGCATCCTATGCTTCTGCGGCTTCAGGAGGCTGCGGAAAAGTATTGCGGCGGCGGAAAACCAGTGGGTATCAGCTTCTTTACAGATGCTTCCATTCTGGTGAAGGACCGGCCGGAGACGGCTGTTCTGCTCTTTGGTCCCGGTGAACCCGAGCTAGCTCACAAGCCCAATGAGGCCGTACGGATTGAGAAGTATTTTCAGGCAATTTCCGTTTATAAGGATCTTTTGGCTTGACGAAGCCGTTTAAAAAGGAGTGACTCCGGGAATGAGAGCTTCCATTAAAGATATTGCCCGGGCAACCGGTTATTCCATCACAACGGTGTCGCTTGTTTTGAATAATAAGGGGAATAAAATTTCAGCAGAAACGACGGCCAAAATTCTGGAAGCTGCGCGGGCGCTGCACTATCGGCCCAACCAACTGGCAGTTAGTCTCGTCAAACAGCGGAGTAAAACCTTTGGACTGATTGTGCCGGACATCAGCAATGGATACTTTTCCAGTCTGGCCACTGGAATTGAGCGTGGCTGCCAGAAATATGGGCGGATGTTGTTTTTATGCAGCACCAACGACCAGCGCTCACGTAACATCAAATACATCAACCGCCTTGCTGAAATGGGCGTGGATGGGATTTTCGATATTATTTCCAGGGATACTACGCTGGAAGAGGGCATTGTGGAAGTCCAGCTCATGAACGATCTTGGAATTCCCCACATTCTGGTGGACCGAATTCTTGATGCCCCCGGCTGCGCGGGAATTGAGAACAACCACATTCAGGGCGGATATCTCGCAACACAGCACCTGATCGACCTGGGGCACCGGCATATTGCCTGTGTCACCGGTCCTACGCTGCTGGAGGATGCCCGCCGTCGTTACGCAGGCTATAAAAAGGCCTTGCGCGAAAGCGGTATTCCGTTGGAAGAGCAACTTATTTATCGAGGCGACTATACCCAGGCAAGCGGCAAGGCCGCGGTGAAAAGCTGGTCTGACGGCAGCTATACGGCCGTTTTCGCGTGCAACGACGCCTCCGCATTCGGTGTCTGCCAGCAGCTTCTGGCTGAGGGAAAAACCATTCCCGGTGATATTTCTGTGGTCGGCTATGACGATGCTATTTACGCGGAGATGCTACAGGTTCCACTGACGACCATCCGCCAGCCGATTCAGGAAATGGGAATGGAGGCTGCCCGCCAGCTGACGGAGATGATTAACCGGCATACAACGTTGAAAGAACCCATTGTTTTTGAACCGCAGCTGATTCTGAGATCGAGCACTGCTGAGAGGAACAGGCCATGAAAATTTTGAATTTTGGTTCTTTAAATATTGACTATACGTATGATGTCGACCATTTTGTGCGCAGTGGAGAGACACTCTCCTCCCTGGCCCTTCACTCCTATGCCGGAGGGAAGGGCCTGAATCAGTCCGTTGCTGCCGGACGCAGTGGTGCGGAGATCTGGCACGCTGGCGCCGTGGGCAGCGGAGACGGCGATTTTCTGCTGGAACTGCTCGATGGCGCCCGTGTGCACACGGATTTCGTCGCACATGTTCCGGGCAAGACCGGGCACGCCATTATTCAGCGGGACAAAGCCGGGCAAAACTGTATCCTGCTCTATGGCGGTGCCAACCGGACCATCACGGCAGAGCAAGCGGAAAAAGTGCTGGAGCTCTTTCATGTCGGAGACTGGCTGATGCTGCAAAACGAGATTAGTTCCGTGGGGGAAATCATGCGCCTCGCGCACCAGCGGGGTATGCGGATTGCCCTGAACCCCTCTCCCATGAGTGAAACCGTGCTGACCTATCCGCTTAAATATGTAGATCTGCTGATTCTCAACGAAGTGGAAGCTGGGGCCCTCTGTCCCAATGCGGGCACGGATGGGAAATCGCTGCTCCATGCGCTGAGCAACAGATTTTCAGGGAGCACACTTGTCCTGACTCTGGGGAAGGCAGGTGCCTGGTATCACGATGGCGAACAGGATCTCTTTCAGCCGTCGTTTTCCGTCCCGGTGGCGGATACAACCGGCGCAGGCGACACATTCACTGGCTTTTTGCTGGGGGCACTTGCCCGGGGAGAAACTCTGGCGCAGGCCATACGGGAAGCAACTGCCGCCGCAGCTGTTGCTGTGTCACGTCCTGGCGCAGCTCCGTCAATTCCCACCTATGCGGAAATGTCGGAATTTCTGGGCATCCACGGTAGCGAGGCATGAAACCGGCGCGGCTTATGTATGTCCGCCAGCTTCCGCCTTCAGCAAGATTTCAGGGCAACCTCGCAGTTGACTGCCGCTGCAATCTTTGCCGCACAGAAGGGTGCGCCATCACAGACCATTCCATTAATCCGTAGCGATGGTATTTGTGACCACGTCCCGACCTTGTCGGACTGATGCATCAACAGCTGGGTACTCTTACTCCGCACGCAAACAATTTGGATAGTTACACAAAATTTATAAAATACAGTCGGTAAATACGACGAATTCAATTTATAATGCCATAAATTTGTTGACAAACCGGTTTCATAAAACTAGAATGAAGCAGAAGTCCGTAAGCGATAAGGAGCGATAAGATGCCGGAAAAGGGAGAGCCGCAAAAGAAGCGTGTGACCATCGATCAGGTGGCGGCGCTAGCCGGCGTTTCTAAAACGACCGTTTCCCGATACCTGAATCAGAGGTACGATGCCCTCTCCGAGGACACGCGGCAGCGCATCCATCAGGTGATTGATGAACTGAATTACCGTCCGAACCGCATCGCCCAGAGCTTGAAGGCCCGGAACAGCCGGATGCTTGGATGCCTGGTCAGCGATATTTCCAGTCCCTTTTCCTCCATAATTGTCAAGGGCATCAACAGCGTGTGTACTCAGGTGGGCTACCAGCTTTTACTGGTGGACAGTGAGGATGACCCGGAGCGAGAGCGTACCGGTATTCAGGATCTGCTGGAAAATCAGGTGGATGGACTGATCGTCAACACCACGGGGCAGAACGACGAGTATTTGCTCTCCTTGCACCAGCGGGGTATTCCCCTTGTGCTGGCGGACCGCTGCCTGTCGGCTCCGGGGATGATCGACACCGTGGCCACGGAAAACTATCATGTCACATATCAGTGTATTACCTATCTGCGGGGTCTAGGGTATGAGCAGGTGGCGTTTTTCACCCAGGGCAACCGTTATGTGGCGCCTCGAATTCTCCGGTTTCAGGCATATTGCGACGCCATGCGGGAGAATTTCCATCTTGCGGGCGAGGAGCGCATGTATCAGTTCCAACTGGAGGACACCGCGGACTGTGTGGAGAAACTGAAGTCCTTTCGGGAAAAGTTTCCCGGCCAGCGTCTGGCGGTGTTCGCCGTCAACGGCGTGACCATGCTCCATATGTTACAGGGCATTCAGATTGCCGGTATCCGTATCGGAAAGGACTTTGGTGTCTGCGGGTTCGACGACTGGGGCTGGGCAGATCTGATTCCTCCCGGGATCACCACCATTACGCAGAATTCCTGGGAAGTGGGCCGGCGGTCTGCGGAGCTCTTACTCAAACGCATTCAGGGGGGCGGTCCGACCGGACCGGTTTATGAGGAGTTGCCCAACCATCTGGTGATTCGTGGTTCCACTGTCTCCAGATGAGATTTTCCGCTTCCAAAGAAGCGGAATGTTTCTTGAAAAAAATGAAATCGATTTCACAAAACGGTTTCATAAATGAAGTTCGTATATTAGAATTCCGCAGGCCGCGGAAATCCATCAGATTGTTGCCGGCAGGGACCGGAGCAATATATACTAGGTGAGATCCAATATTTAAGGAGGAAAAGAGTATGTTTAGCAAAAAATCCGCTCTTGCAACGTTATTGGCGGGCGCTATGGCGCTCTCTCTCGCCGCGTGCGGCAGCAATGCCGCCGGCAGCGCAGCAGCTTCCAGCGGCGCGGCGTCCGGCAGTGCCGCCGCAGCCTCTTCCGCCCCGTCTGCGGATGGTGCGAAGGTGGGCAAGACCGTCCTCAAATGCTCCTTCAACCAGTCCGTCGATAACCCCGAGGCACAGACCATGGTGGAGCTGAGTGACAAGCTGTATGACGCCACTGAGGGCCGCTATTCCATCGAGGTCTATCCCAACGAGCAATTGGGTGCCCAGAAGGAGTCTTTGGAGCTGGTGGAAAACGGCGCCGTGGAAATGGCTATCGTTGCAAACTCTCTGGTGGAGAATGTGAACCCGGACTTTGCCATCATCGGCTGCCCCTATGTTTACGACAGTGTGGAGCACCAGCAGAAGGTGTTCCAGTCCGGCGCTCTGGACGATCTGTATGCCACCACTGAGTCCGCCGGCTTTTCCGTGCTGGCCGCTTACAGCCTCGGGCCCCGGTGCGTATATGCGAAAAAGCCCGTCACCTCTCCCGCTGACTTGGCCGGTATGAAGATCCGCGTTATGCAGTCCGACACCATGGTTCAGATGATGAACAATATGGGCGGCGTCGGCACTCCCATGGGCCAGGGCGATGTGTACTCCGCCATTCAGGCCGGTACGCTGGACGGCGCTGAAAACAACATCATTACTTACACCGACCTGAAGCAGTATGAGGTCGCTCCTTACTTCTCCGAGACCAACCACCTGATGATCCCCGATGAGCTGATTATCAACACCAACCTGCTCAAGGGAATGAGCGAGGAAGACCAAAAGGCGCTGAAGGATGCGGCCACCGAGTCCGTGAACACCATGTTCACTCTGGCCGCGCAACTACGTGATGAGTACTATGCCAAGTGCCAGAACGAGCTGGGCGTCACGATTACCCAAGTGGACATCACTCCCTTCCAGGACAACCTGAAGGACTTCATCCAGGAGGTTGCCAACCGCAGCGACATGACCAAGACCATCTACGCCGCCATCCAGGAGCAGCGGTAATTTTCGACGATTCTCGCAGAAATGGAGGCCCGCAGGCTCTGCGGGCCTCCCCTGCTAAAGGGACCCGACCTAATTCCCATTTACGCGGATCACATCCGCGATCCTTCCATTATGAAAGAGAGGGAACTCTTCTTATGCAAATGCTTACGACTGTCAAGCGCGGCGTCGATAAGGTCATGGAGTGGTGCTGCATCATTATTCTGGCAATTATGACTGTTCTGGTGACCTATCAGGTCATTACCCGTTACTGCTTCAATAAGCCCAGCGCTATTTCCGAGACCACGGCTCAGTATCTGTTTGTGTGGATGATTATGTTTGGCAGCGCCTATGTCTTTGGCCTGCGGGAGCATCTGGACATCACGGTGCTGAAAGATCGCATGAGCCCGTCTGTCCGCCTGGCGGTGGAGATTCTGACGAACCTTACGCTGCTGGTTTTTGCCGGAGCGGTCATGATTCTGGGTGGGCTGCGGGGTGCCCTGAACCAAATGGGCACCGTGGATGCCGCGCTCCAGATCCCCATGGGTATCATCTACATCGCCGTGCCGTTCTGCGGCGTCATTACCCTGTTTTACGCTGTCTATAACTGCTTCATTGCAGTGCAGGAATATAAAAACAATTCGACCCGGTCCAGCGATGGCACCGCGGGCACCATGTAAGGAGGCGGAAAGATTATGAGTCAAGCTGCATTGGCTGGCCTTATCATGGTGGTCGGCATCGTGATTACACTGGCGCTAGGCTTCCCCATAGGTCTGAGCATCGGCGCAAGCTCCGCCGCCGCGATTTTGGTGATTCTGCCCTTTGACCAGGCGATGATCACTGCGGCGCAGCGATTTTTTACCGGTGCGAATTCTTTCTCCCTGTTGGCGATTCCCTTCTTTGTGCTGGCGGGCAACATTATGAACAACGGCGGCATCGCCAAGCGGCTTATCGGCTGCGCGCGACTGGTAGCCCATCGGCTGCCCGGCGATCTCGCCCAGACCAACATCGTTGCCAACATGCTTTTCGGCGCCATCTCCGGCTCCGGCGTGGCCGCCGCCTCCGCCATGGGAAGCATCCTGCGCCCCATGGAAGAAGAAGAGGGCTATGCCAGCGAGTTTTCCGCGGCGGTCAACATCGCCTCCGGCCCGACCGGCATGATGATCCCCCCAAGCAACATTATGATCGTCTATTCCACCGTGGCCGGTTCCGTGTCCATTGCCGCATTGTTTATGGCCGGCTATGTCCCCGGTATCCTCTGGGGTATCGGCTGCATGATACTGACCGCATACATGGCTAAGAAACGGGGCTATGTCAGCAAGGAGCATTACTCTCTGTCCGCGGCGCTGAAGGTGCTGTGGCAGGGGATTCCCAGCCTGCTGCTGATCGTCATTGTCATCGGCGGCATCCTCAAGGGCGTGTTCACCGCCACCGAGGGCTCTTCCATCGCCGTGGTATACTCCTTGATTCTGGGCGTGATCTACCGGAACATCAGGTTCAGCGATCTGCCCAAGATTCTCCTTAGCTCCGTAAAAACCACCGCCGTGGTTGAATTTCTTGTGTGCGTATCCTCCATCATGAGCTGGGTCATGTCCTTTGCCAAAATTCCCCAAATGATTGCCAATGGAATGTTGGGCCTGAGTCATAACCCCATCGTCATTCTGCTCATTATGAACCTGATTCTCCTGTTTGTGGGCACATTTATGGACCCCACTCCCGCCGTGCTGATCTTCACGCCGATTTTCCTGCCCATCGTCCAGAGCTTCGGCATGACCACGGTCCACTTCGGACTGATGATGGTCATGAATCTTTGCGTCGGCACGATCACCCCGCCGGTGGGCGCCATTCTGTTCGCCGGTTGCAAGATCGGCAACGTCAAGATCGAGCAGGTCATCCGAATGCTCCTGCCCTTCTTTGCCGTTGTAATTGTGGCTTTGCTGCTGGTTACTTTTATTCCCGCGCTGTCCATGGCACTGCCCACTGCGCTGGGGCTGACTACCGCGCCGGCCAGTATGCTCTTTGTGGGCGGTTGATTTAAATAAGGAGCTTAAACCAATGAACGAATATCCAAAGATTATCATCTGCGACTGCGACCACAAAAACGTGGACGTGGAAGCGGGCGTATTTGCCGCCGCGGGAATGGACTTCAGGTGGCTCCACTGCCAGACGCAGGAGGAGGTCATTGACCAGTGTCAGGGCGCGGTGTGCTTTTTAAACCAGTATGTCCGGATGGATGAAACCATTTTCAAGGCCATTCCCACGCTTAAGTTCGTCGTGCGGTACGGTGTGGGCGTGGACAACGTGAACCTGGCCGATGCCACGAGGTACGGTGTTCAGGTATGCAACGTGCCGGACTACGGCATGAACGAGGTGGCCGATCAGGCTATGGCGTTACTGCTGAGCGTGGTGCGCAAAACCTGGTTGCTGGCAAACCGCGTACAGGCCGGAGTGTGGGAGTACGCCGAGGCCATCCCCGTCCGGCGGTTGTCCACTCTGACGGTGGGCATCGTGGGCACCGGCCGTATTGGCTCCGAGTTAGCCAAGCGGCTGCAACCCTTCGGCTGCAAGGTGATCGCTTTTGACACCGGTTATTTACAGCCGAGTCGCCACTTCCCCGAAGGGATCGAATATTGCGGTTCTCTGGATGAGCTGCTGAGTCGGTCCGACGTGGTATCCCTCCACTGCTCGCTGAACGCGGACAATCAGCACATGATGAATGAAAAGGCCTTTGCCCGGATGAAGGACGGCTCCTACTTCATCAACGTCTCCCGGGGCGGGCTGGTGGACGAGGCGGCTCTGGACGCGGCTCTGGATTCCGGCAAGCTGGCCGGGGCCGGGATCGACGTGGTAGAAAAGGAGCCGCTGGACCGGACCAGTCCGTTGTTCCGCCACCCTAACCTGATGATCACGCCCCACATGGCCTGGTACTCCGAGGAGGCCGCTGCGGAGCTGAATCGCAAATGTGCGGAGGAGGCCGTCCGTTTTCTGAGCGGCGAACCGGTGCACTATCCCGTCAACACCCTTTAAAACTGGTTTTTCTGGAGGCATTGTCAATGAGAGCGATCGTATATGAAGGCGCGAATCAAATCGCGGTAAAAGACATCCCCGCACCCCGGCTCAAAGAGGGCTGGGCGCTGGTAAAGGTGTCCCACGCGGGTATCTGCGGCACGGACGTAAATATCTATTCCGGATTTCATCCCCGGGCCACCGCGCCCCTAGTCATGGGTCACGAGTTTTCCGGCACGCTGGAAAGCGACGGGGTCCCGGGCATGGCAAAGGGAACCCGCGTAACGGTGTATCCGCTGCTGTCCTGCGGCCACTGCACCCCCTGCCGGGAGGGAAACGGCCACGTGTGCAACACGCTGGGGCTGCTGGGCATCGACTGCGACGGAGGTTTTGGCGAATATGTGCAGGTTCCCGTGGAGAGCATCATTCCGCTGGAAGATCGCGTATCCTTTAAAATGGGCGCGCTGGTGGAGCCGGTGGCCGTGTGCGTCCACGCCCTGCGGGGCAGGGGCTTTACCCCCGGCGACAATGCGCTGGTCATCGGGGGCGGAGCCATCGGGCTTTGCACCGCGCTGACGCTGCGGGTATTTGGCGCTTCTTCCGTTTTGATGTTTGAAAACGACCCCTTCCGCGCGGAGCTGGCCCGGAGCATGGGCTTCGAGGTGGTCAGCACCGTGGGGATGGACGTGGAGGATTACTGCAAGTCCCGCACCGGCGGGGACGGGTTCGACTGGGTCATGGACTGCGCGGGCGTACAGCCGGTGGCCAATATGCTGCTGGACGCCGTGAAGGTGCGGGGGCATATCCTTATTATTGCCTCCTATCCCAAGCCCGCCAGCATGCCCTTTATCAAGGGCATGTTCAAGGAAATCACCATTGAATTTACCCGGGTCTACCGGCGGAAGGACTTCGCCGTGGCGGCGCAGATTGTGGCCGCGGACCCAAACTTTGAAAAGGTTATCACCCATGTTCTGCCCGTTGAAGACGCCCAGAAGGGTTTCGATCTGGCCATGACCAAGGGCTCCAACGCCATCAAGGTCATGTTCAGTTTTGACTGAGGGGGGACGGAACCATGACTTCTCTTTTTGATTTGACCGGCAAGCGGGCGCTTGTCACCGGCGGCGGCCGGGGTTTGGGTCTGGGCATGGCCACGGGCCTTGCCGAGGCCGGGGCCAAAGTCGTTATCATCGGCTCCAGTGCTGCGGCGGAGAAAAGCGCGCAGGCGCTGCGGGAAAAGGGACTGGATGTGACCGGCCTGCGGGGTGACCTTTCCGACCGGGAGGGTCTCTCCGCCCTGTTCGACCAGGCGGTGGACCTGCTTGGCGGCGGCATCGACATTTTGCTGAACAATGCGGGCGTGCAGCGCCGGAACCACTGCGAGGACTTCACGCTTGAGGACTGGGATACGGTTTTGAACATGAACCTCACCACTGTGTTCATCCTGTGCCAGCTGGCAGGGCGAAAGATGCTGGCTCAGGGAAGCGGAAAGATCATCAACATGGCCTCCATGCTCAGCTTTTTCGGCGGCTTTACCGTCCCGGCCTACGCCGCCAGCAAGGGCGGCGTGGCGCAGCTGACCAAGGCCCTTTCCAACGAGTGGGCAGAAAGAAACATTCAGGTCAATGCCATCGCCCCCGGCTATATGGACACTGAGATGAACACCGCCCTTGTCAATGACGCGGGCCGCAACGCGGAGATTCTGGGACGGATCCCTGCCCACCGGTGGGGAAAACCCGAGGGCATGAAGGGACTGGCGGTCTTTTTGGCCAGCTCCGCCTCCGACTATATAACCGGCGCCGTCATCCCCGTGGATGGCGGGTATCTTGCGAAATAAGAAAGGGCTGTCAGTATGGACATAAAAGATCTGGGTTTTGAACTGGCCCATGTGGGCATCAATCAGGAAAACTCTGCCGAGGCCAGAGCCACCGCAGAACTGCTGTGTGATCTCTTCGGCTTCTCCCTCCGGGAAACTGAGGGCTCCTTCTTCACCGACGACTATTTTGAGGTCATGAAAAAGGAATATCTGGGCCGTCTGGGCCATGTGGCCATCCGCACCAACGACACGGAAAAGGCCATGGCTTACCTGAAAACCAAGGGTATTGATTTTGACGAGAGCACCGCGGGGCGCGGTCCCGACGGCAGGGTCCGCGTGGTCTACTTTGCAAAGGACATTGCAGGCTTTCGCTTTCATTTGACGCAAAAAGCGTAAGGAGGAAACTATGGACATTCGTTATTCCGCCAACCAGCGGGACGTGAAGCGCTATACAACCGAGGAGCTGAGGAATGAGTTTCTCATCGAAAACCTCTATCAGCCCGATCAGGTCACCGCAGTCTACTCCCATGTGGACCGAATGGTGGTGCTGGGAATTCTGCCGGTGAACAAGACCGTCCCCATCGATCAGGGAATCGATGTGTGGGCCAATTTCGGAACCCACTATTTTCTGGAGCGCCGGGAGGCCGGCGTCTTCAATCTGGGCGGCCCCGGCGTTATCGAGGCCGACGGCGTGAAATATGAGCTGGGCTTTGAGGACTGCCTGTACATCACTAAGGAGACCAGGTCCGTCAGCTTCACCAGCAAGGACTCTGGGAATCCCGCTCGGTTCTATCTGGTCTCTGCCCCCGCTCACAAAGTCTGTAAAACCGCCTTTATTTCCATGAAGGACGCCAACAAGCGCCCCTGCGGTGCTGTGGAGACCTCCAACAAACGGGTCATCAACCAGTTCATCCATCCCTGTGTGCTGGAAACCTGCCAGCTGTCCATGGGACTGACCCAGCTGGAGCCGGGTTCTGTCTGGAATTCCATGCCTGCCCATACGCACGAGCGTCGGATGGAGGTCTACACCTATTTTAATATTCCCGAGGGCAATGTGGTATTTCACATGATGGGCCAGCCCCAGGAGACCCGCCACCTGGTCATGCACAATTTTGACGCGGTGATTTCCCCCTCCTGGTCGCTCCACTGCGGCTGCGGCACCAGCAACTATACGTTTATCTGGGCCATGGGCGGAGAAAATCAGGCGTTTGACGACATGGACAACATCGATATTCCGGATATGCGCTGAGAGAGAAGGGAATACAATGACTATGGATAAACTGTTCCGTCTGGACGGAAAAGTGGCGCTGGTCACCGGCGCCACCCACGGCATCGGCTTTGCCATCGCTCAGGCGCTGGCGCAAGCGGGCGCCAGGATCGCGTTCAACGGCCACAGCCCGGCGCGTCTGAAGGAAGCGGAGGCTGCCTATCGCACGGAGGGAATTGAGGCCAGAGGATATCTCTGCGACGTGACGGATGAAAACGCCGTTATAAGCATGGTGGCCGAGATCGCAAAAGGTCTGGGCTCCGTGGACATTCTGGTGAACAACGCCGGAATCATCAAGCGCGTCCCCATGACGGAGATGAGCGCCGCCGAATTCCGCCAGGTGGTGGATGTCGACCTGAACGCCCCGTTCATCGTCTCCAAGGCCGTACTGCCCGGCATGATGGAAAAGGGACACGGCAAGATTATCAACATCTGTTCCATGATGAGCGAGCTAGGCCGGGAGACGGTTTCCGCCTACGCCGCCGCCAAGGGCGGACTGAAAATGCTGACCCGTAATATCTGCTCCGAGTTCGGCGGGGCCAACATCCAGTGCAACGGCATCGGCCCCGGCTATATCGCCACGTCCCAGACCGCCCCCCTGCGGGAACGGCAGGCGGACGGCAGCCGTCATCCCTTCGACCAGTTCATCGTCTCAAAGACCCCCGCGGGCCGCTGGGGAACGGTGGAGGATCTGATGGGTCCGGCGGTGTTTCTGGCGTCCGACGCGTCCAACTTTGTCAACGGCCATGTGCTGTATGTGGACGGCGGGATTCTGGCCTATATCGGCAAACAGCCCTGAGGGAGAGTCGAGATGGAAAAGAGAATTTTGACCGCCGGAGAGCCTATGGGCCTGTTTATCGCCCAAGAGGAGGCACGGCTTGAAAACGTGCGCCATTTCAGCACCTCTGTGGCGGGCGCCGAATTCAATGTGGCGGTGGGCCTGACTCGGTTGGGCCATCAGGTAGGCTACCTCAGTAAGGTGGGAGATGACCCCTTTGGCCGCCAGATCGTCAACTGCATGAATGAAAACGGCATTGATACTTCCCTGACCAAAATTGATCCCAATTACCGTACCGGCTTCATGCTCAAGAGCAAGACCAGTCAGGGCGATCCGGATATCTACTATTACCGCAAGGGCTCCGCCGCTTCCACCCTCTGTCCGGAGGATCTTAGGGACGTGGATGTGACCGCATGGGACGCGTTGCATCTCACCGGCATTCTCCCTGCCGTGTCCGACACGGCGCGCGCCGCCGTATTTGCTTTGATCCGGGCGGCAAAGGTGGTGGGCATTCCCGTCTTTTTCGACCCCAACCTCCGGCCTCAGTTGTGGCCCAGCGGGGAGATCATGGTGAACACCATTAACGAGCTGGCAGCCATGGCGGACTTTTTGCTCCCCGGCGAAAACGAGGGAAAGGCCCTGTGCGGCAGTACGGACCCGGAGACCATTGGAAAATTCTATCTGGGCCTCGGCTCCGGCACCGTGATCGTGAAGACCGGTGCCAGCGGCGCTGAGACTTATACAAAAGCGGGTCATTTCCACACGGACGCCTATCCCCCGGACAAAATTGTGGACACCGTAGGCGCAGGGGATGGTTTTGCCGCCGGCGTTATCAGCGGTGTACTGGAGGGACTCCCGCTTGCGCAGGCCGTGCAGCGCGGCAGCGCCATCGGAACGATCCAGATTATGCATGTTAGCGACAACGAGGGCCTGCCCTCCCGCGAGGAACTCAAACGCTTTATGGGCACCCATCTGCAGGGAGGAGAACGCGCATGACTACAGAGGAAATCCTATATCAGGTGGGCATTGTGCCCGTCGTCAAAATGGATGACGCGGCCCATGCCGTTTCGCTGGCAAAAGCTTTGGCAAAGGGTGGACTGCCCGCTGCGGAGATCACATTCCGCAGCGCCGCCGCGGCGGACTCCATCCGGGCCATCGCAAGGGACTGCCCTGAGCTGTTTGTCTGCGCCGGAACGGTATTGACTCCGCAGCAGGCGCGGAAGGCCGTGGATGCCGGAGCCAGGGCCGTCATCAGCCCCGGTACAAATGCGGAGACTGTGCGCTGGTGCCTGCAAAACGGCGTGCCGGTTATTCCCGGCTGCTCCACCCCTTCCGAGGTGGAGGCCAATATGCGGGACGGCCTTGGACTGGTGAAACTGTTCCCCGCCGAGGTTGTGGGCGGCGTCGCAATGCTGAAAGCGCTGGCGGGTCCCTATGCCGCCATGAAATTCATGCCCACCGGCGGCGTTAAGCCCGGAAATGTGCAGGACTATCTGCGCCTTGCCAATGTGACGGCCTGCGGCGGTACGTGGATCGTCCCCGGCGAACTGCTGTCTGCCGGAAGGTTTGACGAGATCGAGCGCCTTGCGAAGGAAGCTGCATCCCTGCGGGATGAGGTACGCTGAGAGAAGGGCAGGAGACCGTAATGGAAGAACCGGAGAGCCGCGAAATTGTGTACCGGCAGATTCTGCCGCTGTTTGAGTCCGACTGGCTGAAAAAATGTAAATTCGGCGATGAGTTTCGCAACGAGTGGAAGCGTGTGCTGCGCAACGCCGCCCGGAGTGACCGGCTCTATCCGCCGGAGATGCCGGAGGCGGTCTTTCCTGTGGACCACGTATTTGAGGGTGTGTCTTTCACGTTTCACTTTGACCAAAAACGGCTGTACGGCTGGTATTGCCAGGACTGTAAACTGAAAGAGCGGCGGGTATTTCACCCTCGGGAGCTGACTCGCAGCGACGCTGACGGCACGGTGGGGATCGGGCAGTCCAAACTGCGCTGGGACGCCGACGCGCTGGAACCGGGGGTGCCGGAGGAGGGCAAAGAGATTATTGTCTGCTCTCTTCCCGGGTTTCCACCACCGCTGCGGGTGGTCTATGGAAACCGCCGGGTCGCAGGTGGGTTTCACGGATTTTTGAAACCCAATAAGCTGAACATTCTGCTTATTCAGCCGGAGTTTACGCCCGCCTTTTTTGGCAGCGCTTTTGAGGTTTGCCTGTACCTTTTCTGGATGGATTGCTGCATCCTGATGGAGAACCAGCCCAAACTAAAACCGGACGGCCTGCGGCTTTTGCTGCATATTTTCCGCCGGCCCTCCATGCTGACTCTGAAGGAATTGCTCTAAACTCCCGCTTGGCGGGTGTGAGAGAGTTATTCTGCTTCCACGATGACCGTATAGAATGATATTCGCATTTAATGGAGCCATAGGGAAGTTTTAAGTCGATGAAAAAGATATAGTTATCCATTCTTACTCTAATAGAATTTCACGGACACAGGAGATCAAGAGTTCGAATTTCCCAGTCTTCACCGAGACGTGTTCATAAAAAGATGCCCAGCAAGCGCGCTGCCTTTTTTCCGCCAAAGATGCAGATGCAAAAAAAACAGCAGGCCACCCACAGCGTTTGGAACAAGCCTGTTCCAGTGCTACGGGCGGCTTTTTTCTGAAATAGAGCCTCCGGTCTTCCCCGCTGTTGCCCCATGTTTGACCCGTGCGGCGATTTTAATAAGCGCTGGCATCTCTGCCCAGATAAAGATGTCTGCCCTCCTGTTGCATTCCATGCATATGCTGGTATCCTTTGCTTGCAATCAGCGGGAGGAGAACGGGACATCGAACAGACGAAAGACCATGTGCCCAAATTCTGGAGGAGCTGTACCAAAGAATCAAAGTCCACCTCACTCTGGAGATCGTCCGAACCAGAAAACGCTTACCCGGCGAGACTATGTTCACGCTCTCATCGCAGAGATACTGATAGCAACAGTAACCGGGATAATCCGATAGAGCAGCCGCAAAACCCGCAACACGAAAAGGCCGCTCCTGACATCCAGCTTCACGGATGCCGGAGTGGCCTTTTTTGCTCTCTAAAGAAAGAGATACCCGTCAAAACGAATGAACAAGATCAGATGGTCATTTCGAGAAATACCGACCTGCCGGATCCGCTGACCTCGCTGGGTATCTGGTAACGCGGATCGGCAGCACCACTCCATCAAAGAGATCGTGGGGGTCTTTCCGTGCGCTCTACGTTCTTTATTTACTTCTGCCATAAGGCTCCTGCGCACAGCGCCTGGAAATCGCCGGAGCAACTCCCTTTGCCTGCCTTTTCTACATTGACACTCTCTAGGGAGGACAGCGTCTGCGGATTTTCGGTTCCTGCTTGGCCGGAACGCCGCACAGAGCCCACTGAATCAGCAGCGGCTTTTTTTGACCTTGCTCTTCAATTCCGGTGGTTTTCTTTTTACCGGCACCGTTCTGCGGCCCACAAGCAGGTCGGGGATACAGGCATGTGGGCATCCATCTCAGCAGGTTGAGTAAACAATTCCGAACATAACACATCCCTTTGAAACAGTAGTTGAGGGAAACAGGCGGGGACTGGACGCTCTGTGAAAGATTGAAGCAGTCCGTTTCTCCAATGATAAGTTTGCAGGGTACAAAGTCCTACTCATTTGTTACTGGAAAGGACGTCCGGCACACGTAAGTCCAATCGGATTGCCGAACCCGTTCACCTTTCCGAGCTCCGTAGTGTGTCTGCTTCATCAAGTACCTTCTAACAAATTTTCTAAAACTGCGTTAGGCTCATGGGATTCATACCCTTTTGTGCCTTGGAACGCAGTGGAAAGGAATGGTCAAGAATATGAAAAAAGATCAAACTAAGGCTATCCACAAGCAGGCACGGAATGGGACTTTCGGCCAGTCCCTTGTGGCGTTCCTTCTCTGCGTCGCCGTCATCATAGTGGGCATTTTAGGCCTTGGCTTGGACGCGCATATCCCCATTATGGGCGTGATAATATACGGCGTAGCGGTGCTCCACATTCCCTACGCCGACTCGCAGAAATCCATGGTGAAGTCCATCATTGTGTGCGGTGCCAACTTTGGTGACAAGTCCTCCCCCGTGTCCGACATAGTGGTGTTCAACGCCGGTATCCCCAAGCAGGACGTTTACCGCCACGCCAAAAACGCGCTGTGGACAATCCTGAACCGCCTGTTTTACAGAAAGCCTATATGCTTTCTCATATCTTGAGAAACATGACCTTCTTCATTCAAGATGGCGAGTTGGTGGTGGGCTACTGGCTGTTTGACGCGCAGTGTACCCGTTTTCCCTGAATTTACATCAGAATGGATCATTGACGAAATCGATGATTTTCCCACTCAGAAAAGCGATCCCCTAAAGTTGTCTGCCGAAGACCGTGCCACACTTCTGGAAGTCCTTCCTCAGTGGAAGGGGAAAAGTTTTGATAAAATTGTAGAGGATGCGCTTCCTCAGAACGTTTAGCGTGCAGAGGAAAGCAGCGTCTTGACAGTCGGCAACCGCGATTGCTCCACCGGTCATGTTCTGCCCTATTATTTCAATCTGCTGAAGCTTGGTCTGAATCATTATAAGGCTCTCTGCCAGGAAAAGCTGGCTGAGACCATGGTCGACTGCAAGGAAAAACAGGAACAGGCCGATTTCTGGAACGCCGCCATTATGGATATCGACGCCGCAGAGGCTTTTGCCACCCGTTACAGTGAGTTGGCCAAGAAGATGGCTGCCGACAAAGCCCGGCGTGGCTGAATGCTCCGATGGTCGTCCCACCGTGGGTTATGTGAATATGCTTGGAGCTGGTAATGCATAACGGCGTCAATCCTGTGAACGGCGAGCAGCTTGGTCCCAAGCCCGGTGAGCTGGAAACGCTGGATACTGTAAGTTATACCTATTTATTAAAAGGAGTTGCCATAAGACAGCTCTCAGTCTTTCGAGAAACCCGGTCTGTGCTTGACGCGCAGACCGGGTTTTGATTATATTGCGGGTGAAAAACAACAGCAAGCCGGAAGAACTCCTCTCCACTTCCATTTGGGCAGCCTTTTTAGGTTCACGGCAGCAAGCTTGAGCTTCACCTAGTTTATCTCCTGGGCCAAGCCGTGCAATTGTGTACAACAACATAGGGTAATTGATGCTGCCGCTTATTTCTTTCCCTGCCCGGCACGAGAAAGCAACCCATACAACTGCCGGATGACGCCCATTGTGACCAGTACCACCGGATCCACGCTGCATCGCCTGTTCTTATTCTACACAATAACATAGAAAGAGCCCAGCATATGCCGGATTTTTACGACAGATTGTGAACCGCAGGGCGCAAACGCCCCACGGTTCTTTTTGTAAGGCTGCCGAAAGCTACCAGTCGCTCCCTGTGCACACAGGCAGTGGCGGCATCTCTCATGCTTTGGCACCAACGCACCTTTCTCGGTATTCCTGTATCAGCTTTTTGAACTCCGGCTCGCCGCGTAAAAAATCATAGTCCGGGTTACGCTCCAACTCAACCAACAACGGCAACATCATTGTTTTCGCAAGGTCGGTCGAGGTTATCTTTGGAGTATCCGTTTTTTGGAATCGGCTGCAAAGCGGGGACTCGCCCGCATCCCATGGAGGAAGCACCGCCTCCAGCATTTTGGAGAGCGCCGCCAGGGTGGCCGAAATGTCTTTACGCGCCACTGCAACCTGCATGGATACAAGATACGCGCTGTACCGCCACAGGCCAAACGCCTCGCACTCCGTATGCGACGCCTGCGCGAGCCGCAGTGCGGTCTCCTCGGCGCCCGCTTCGAGCTCGTACCGCACGAGCTGAGCCAGCGTGACAAGGTTTTCCTGTAAATTAGAGAACGCCTTCCGCTCCAGAATCTCCACAGCCTCGGCGGGCTTGCCCTGTTTGGCTAAAAGCTGCGCCTTAAAAGTGCGTTTATCCGGCATATCCCGCTCCGGCAACCGGTCCAGCAGCGCCTGTGCCTCGTCATATTTGCCCTCACGGAACAGTCTGGACACCAGCATATACCGGGTTCTGTCCGCCAGTGCAGAGTTATCGCACCACGCCACCCGCTCATAGAGAACGGTAATTTGTCCCGTGTAATCCGCTTTTTCTTTCGCCGGGAGATTTGCCATCAACAGCGTTCCGTCCAGTAGCATGGCGCCAGAGTGCAGCAGCTCGGCACAGTTTGGGTATTCCCGCGTCTCTTCCATTATCCATGCGAAACCCTGCACATACCTGTCCTTTTGAATTTTCTCCGGGGCTTCGTTCAAAAGACGGGCGATCTCCTTCTTTGTCAGGCTCTCCTCAAAGCAAAGCAGCGTGTTTGGGGCGGTCTTTAAAAGCCGCGCCAATGCGGGTAAAAGCCCAAGGTCGGGGCAGGTCGCGCCCTTTTCCCTCTTATTCACCGCCGCCGTCAGGAAAGCAGGCTAATACGCCCGAGCGGTCACTTCCTGACGATCGCCTCTTTACAGGTTCAGCGCGTCCAACCGGCCCGACTGGATCGAATCGAGATTTGCGGCGATTTTTTTCTTTGGCCAGTCCCACCATTTTAGTCGGAGCAATGTGGAAATCGTCTCGTCGTCAAACCGTTTGCGAATGGGCTTTGCCGGAATATCACCCACGATGGTATAGGGCGGCACATCCTTTGTGACCACGGCACGGGTACCGATGATTGCCCCGTCCCCAATTGTCACGCCCGCCATAATAACCGCCTCATAGCCAATCCAAACGTCGTTTCCGATGACAATATCGCCCTTATTGTCCCATGCAGCGGCGACATTTTTTATATCCAGGTCCCACTCCTCAAAAAAGATAGGGAACGTGTAGGTAGATAGCGAGTGCATCGTATGGTTGGCACTGTTGAACAAAAACTTTGCGCCGCAGGCAATGGAACAGAACCTGCCGATCAGCAACCTATCGTGATTGACCGGGTAGTGGTACAGCACATTGTTTTTCTGGAACCCGGTGGGGTCATTTACAAAATCGTTATAGATAGTATAATCGCCGACCTCAATGCCGGGAGCGGTAATCACGTTTTTCAGGTAGACCGTTTGGCAATCGTTTGTCCGCGGGTAAATTTTATTTTCCGAAATAGTCATTAAAATTCCTCCAAAGATCGTTTTTTTAGTTGATTATTTCGGCAAATGCAATGCAGCGCTTCACCAAAACCATCCTTTCTTTCTACAAATACGGAAGCCGCCTCCGGCATACTGAGCGAAAATGTTTAAACCTTCGTACAAAGACTCAGCCGCAGGCCGTTTTACCGCTTCCGGTATATCATCGGCGTATACCTCATGCCGCCTGTTATCTGCTCGGGTGCGGTATCAGCAAATCCCAGACGATGATAGACCTCAACGGCATACGGAGACGAGTTGACCGTAATTTCATCTGAGGCGCTGTTTTCCACCACGGTCTGAAACAGCGCTTTTCCGATTCCCTGTCTATGATGTGCGCCGTCCACAAAAAACAAAGCAATATGATTCCCGCCGTTCCTTGTGGCGATCACGCCAAGGAGGGTATCCCCGTCATAGGCGCCATAGATCTGGATGCTTTTCAAATAAGCCTCATTCGCGATTGCGGACTGGTAAAATGTCTCCACGCCCTCTGCGGAGTAATCCGGCGCCTCATACTGCCGGAACGTTTTCCAGACAAGATTTAAAGCCTCTTCCCTACTGTCCGTGCCGATTTCCATAATTTTTATCATAGCCATATGCCATCTTCTTTCTGTTGCTTAATTTCAAGTGTCGCCTTGCAGATGTCCCCATCCGCCAAGAAGCGTCTGTTCAGCGGCACTGCGGTAGTCACGTATCAAAATTTCGGCTTCTCTAAATATCAATCAATTTTTATTATAGTTAGCGCTCTGTAGTTAGCGCTCTGTAAAAAAGCAATCGTTTTGCATCAATCAGTTTTGCCGGGCTGCTTTTTGTAAAAACACCCATCCAGGGTTTTTCCCGTTGCTCAGGAAGGTACGCTGTGCTACAATGGGATCATTACTTATCGACTAGGTAGCTTGACCGCCAGACGCGCGCGGGCCGCCCATTCCCAGCGGCAGGACAGTCCCACCGCTGAATATGCCGCCCGCCGTATTCATAACAGGAGGAATCTCATGAAAGTCGCCCTGCAATTTGCCATGCCCTTTGAATTTCACGCGCTGCCGGGGGCCAAGGACCTTCCGGCCTTTGAAACCGTTTCCGGCGTCCCGTTTTTTGAGGCCGCTCCGGGAATTCTTGCCTGCGCGGGCGGCGTGGGGAAGGTCAATGCCGCCATCACCGCCGAAATTCTCTGCCGCCGTTTCGGCGCGGAGCTCATTTTAAACGCGGGCGTGGCCGGCTGCTGCACGGACCTTTCTACCGGGTCCCTGGTTCTGGCGGACACGCTGGTACAGCACGACGTGGACACCACCGCCGTGGGGGACCCCGTCGGACTTGTATCCACGGTGAATGTAACGGAATTCCCCGCGTGGGAGCCGGACACCTGTCTGGAGCTTCTCAAAAGGCAGGGCGCGGAGGCCGTGAAGGGCCGGATAGCCACCGGGGACTGGTTCGCCGTAAAGGGCCGTCGCGCCCAGTGGATCGTGGACACCTTTCACCCGCTTGTGGTGGAAATGGAGGCCTGCGCCGTGGCGCAGACGTGCCTTCGGAACGGCGTCAAATTTGTTGCGCTGAAATCCGTGTCCGACCATCTGTTTTCCGACAGGCAGCAGGAGGAGTATTTTAATTTTGCTCAGGCGATAGAAGGCTTGGGAAAAATCGTTCTTCCTTTGGCTCAGGCATTGTCTGCGCTAAAATAAAGGAAAATATTGCGAAGAAACGAATACTTGACTGATCAAGCTTTCTGAGAGGGGAAATACATGAAAAAGAGACTGCCAACGATTATTCTAATCGCATTCATTATTTTCCCGTATGGTTTAAACTTCCTAAAGATTTTTTTCGATATTGATTTTCCGCTTTGGTCGCTAAATTTGTCCATGGTAGCTCTTACAGTTCTAATGAGTACATTCTTCTTTACCTGTCAGGGTGACGTAAAGAAATGGAAAGAATCGTATGTCTCCGAGGAACAGCGATTAAAATGGAGTCGGCAGATGGGATATATTTTTTTGATTCCTGCCGCCATCTGGCCCATAGGGAAGTTGGCCTCTCTGGTCATAGAGTTTGACACAGATTTTATACTTTTGGCTCAAATTGCTGTATTTGTGATTGCCGCATTTCTCCCGCTTGTTCGATTGCACATGTATACAAGGTATCCAGTCAGCGGAAAATAAACCATGTTTATCCCATTGTCTTATGCAAAGTTAATTTCCAGCCCTTACCCGCGGACAGCCAATTGAAAAAATGTGCGAAAAACGGTCAAATTTGCTTGACAAGCCGTGTTTTGGCCGTTATACTTAATAAGCCGCTTTGAATGGGCAGAAGTGTGTCCTTTTGGATGCCGCCCCCGACAGCGAGCCCGTATTGAAGGAGTTGAAACATATGCACGCAATTATTGAGACAGGCGGCAAGCAGTACAAGGTCGCAGAGGGCGACGTGGTCTTCATCGAAAAGCTGGACAACGAGGCCGGCGAAACCGTGAAGTTCGATCAGGTTCTGGCGATTCTGGACGGTGAAAAGGCCACCTTCGGCGCTCCCGTTGTGGCGGATGCTTCCGTGGAGGCCAAGATCGTCAAGAACGGCAAGGGTAAGAAGATCCGTATCTTCAAGTACAACGCCAAGAAGGGGTACCGTAAGCGTCAGGGCCATCGTCAGCCCTACACCAAGGTCGAGATCGGTAAGATCTCCGTCTAAGGTATGACCACCGTTACGTTCCATATGGAGGGCGACCGCATCTGCGGGTTTGACGCTCTGGGACACAGCGGGTATGCCGAAGCCGGGTCAGATATCGTCTGTGCCGCTGTCACCAGCGCCGTTCGCCTGGTAGACGCCACAGTAAACGATGTGCTGGGCCTTGCGGCTTCCGTGAAAGCAGACGAGAGGAACGCGAAACTCAGCTTTCGTCTCCCCGGTGGACTGTCCACTGCAGTGGAGAGTTGCTGTCAGTCGCTTCTGACGGGCCTGATGGTCTATTTCGTCCAGCTTCACGACGAGTATCCCGAAAACATCGAGGTTTTGGAGGGCTGATCTCCTCCCCATCTAAACAATCTGAAAGAAAGGATGGTTTTCCTTATGCTGAACATTGGTTTGCAGTTTTTCGCCCACAAAAAGGGCGGCGGCTCCACCAAAAACGGCCGTGACTCCAATGCCAAACGTCTGGGCGTGAAGCGCGCGGACGGGCAGGAGGTTCTGGCAGGTAACATTTTGGTTCGTCAGCGCGGCACCCATATTCACCCCGGCGTGAACGTGGGCAAGGGCAGCGACGACACGCTGTTTGCCACCGCCAGCGGCGTGGTCCGTTTCGAGCATCTCGGCAAGGACCGCAAACAGGTCTCTGTCTACGAGGCGCAGTAACCGAACACGATGAGAGGGCCTCGAACGCGAGCGTTCGAGGCCCTTTTTCCCGAATGGGGCATACTACGAAACATGGCTGATCTGCTCCCGACGACCGGAGCGCGCCGGGCGCGGGGAGCATACCAGCCGGATAGAAAGCGAGGCGTTCTATGGCATCTTCTTTTATCGACAAGGCCCGCATTACCGTGCGGGCGGGCAACGGCGGAAACGGGGCAGTCTCTTTCCACCGGGAAAAATACGTGGCGGCGGGCGGGCCCGATGGCGGTGACGGGGGCAGAGGCGGCTCCGTCATTTTGCAGGTGGACGACAACCTCTCCACCCTGATGGATTTCCGCTATAAACGAAAATATTCTGCCCCTGGCGGCATGGACGGACAGGGCTCCCGCAAATCCGGCCGGGATGGGGAAAATCTGGTCATCAAGGTTCCCCGGGGCACTCTGGTCCGGGACGCGGAAAGCAACGAGATCATTCAGGACATGTCCGGCGGGGAGCCCTATGTCCTCTGCAAGGGCGGCCGGGGCGGCTGGGGAAACGCCCACTTTGCCACCCCTACCCGGCAGGTCCCCCGGTTCTCCAAGGGCGGACTCCCCGGTCAGAGCCACGACGTGGTGCTGGAGTTGAAGCTTTTGGCGGATGTGGGTCTAGTAGGCTTTCCCAATGTGGGAAAATCCACACTTTTAAGCGTGGTGACCCGCGCCCAGCCGAAAATTGCCAACTATCCTTTCACCACCCTCTCCCCCAATCTGGGCGTGGTTTATGCGGGAGAGGGCCGGTCCTTTGTCCTGGCGGACATTCCCGGTATTATCGAGGGGGCCAGCGAGGGTGCCGGCCTGGGCCACGATTTTCTGCGGCACATCGACCGCTGCCGCCTGCTGATCCACGTGGTGGACGTATCCGGAAGCGAGGGACGGGACCCGGTGGAGGACTTCGACGCCATCAACTCCGAACTGAGCCAGTACAGCGCCGCCCTTGAAAAGCGGCCCCAGATCGTGGCCGCCAACAAGACGGATATCATACAGGACCCGGAAAATCTGGAGCGCCTCCGCACCCATGTGGAAAAGCTGGGTTATCCGCTCTTTGAGATCTCCGCCGCGGCGCACCGGGGCGTGGAGCAGTTAATGAACAAGGTCAGCGAGACCCTCTCCATTCTGCCACCCATCGCGGTATACGAGCCGGAGTACGTTCCGAAACCGCCGGTCATTGACTATTCTCAATCTCTGGACATCCAGCGGCTGGAGGACGGCACCTGGGTGGTGGACGGCCCGTGGCTCCAGCGGCTCATGGGCAACGTGAACCTGAACGACTATGAGAGCCGGATGTATTTTGACAAGACCCTGCGGGATTCCGGGCTCTACCGGCAGTTGGAGGACATGGGGATTCAGGACGGCGACACCGTGTCTCTCTACGGCTTTGAATTTGAGTATCAGCGGTGATTCGCGTCACCCGATCCCTGTCTTCTACCGGCAGGCCGTCTTGAAAATAGCAAAAGACCCGCCGCAAAGCACTGCTCTGCGGCGGGTTTTCTGTTCATTCTTCTGGTTTTTGTTTACCGCCACCCACCGGTTTTCCGGTGAGGACACAGATTCCGGTTTTGTTACACTGGCCGCAGCCCATGCAGCGACCCGGACCCCGGCGCCGCCGGTTCACTAACGCCCAGAGGGCGGCGGTAGCAGCCACCACGGGAATCAAAATGAGATATTCCATCGCCGTCCCCTTCTCTTTTTTCAGGATAGCGCAGTCTCTCCGTTTTTGTCAGCGGCATTTACAACAGAAGACCCAGACCGATCACCGCCAGCAGATCCTCTGTCTGGCCGTTAAGGCAGTCCACCGGCAATTCCTGCGGCTCCACCTGGCTGCCGTCCGGTCTGATCAGTGCCCGCTGGACACAGACCACCGCGTCCCGGTCCCCCATACTGGAAAAAGTCAGACTGTCCCGGGGAGAGAGGCCACAGCTCACTACCCGTTCCGCCCGCACCTGTCGGACCGTGAGGCAGCTCCAATTACTCGGCAGCAAAACGGTACCACAGGCACACACCGCCTCCGGCGCGTCTGCCAGCAGCCGGCAGCCCGCGGAGGAAAGAGCCAGTACCTCCCACCGTTTCTCCGTCAGTGCCCGGACCGTCTTCAGCTGCTCCACCCCTGCCGGAAGAAGCGCAGGCGGAGCCGCGCCTCCCCAAAAAAACGCCGCGTCCCCCATGTGTGCGCCTCCCTTCTTTTGAAAGTGTTTGCTAAGGCGGCAGGTTTATGCGAAAATTTCTCTCGTTTTTTTTACCGGATCGTGTTAAACTGATTTCTGATAATTGTTTTCAAAGTTCCGAGGTGACTGCATTGCATTTCTTCGCCCACTTACATACCATCAACCGCCACCGCACCCTGGTTCGCAAATACTGTTTCCGTCTGGGACTATACTGGCAGGGCCTGACGCATGATCTTTCCAAATACTCGCCCCATGAATTCTGGGTAGGCGTCAAATACTTTCAGGGCGACCGCAGTCCTAACGATGCGGAGCGGAAGGAAAAGGGCTATTCCGCTGCCTGGCTCCACCACAAGGGCCGCAACCGGCACCATCTGGAATACTGGACGGACTACGGACATAAGCCCGACGGCTCCTCCGGCATCGTGGGTGTGGAGATGCCCGTCAAGTATGTAGCGGAGATGTTCTGCGATCGGTACGCCGCCAGCCGTGTCTACCGGGGCAAGGCGTTTGAAAACGCGGACCCGTGGAAATTTTTTCAGCATTCCAAGACCCACACAATTCTGAATCAAAAGACCTCCGACCTGCTGGAATCCATGCTGGTTAAGCTGCGGGACGAGGGCGAGGACGCCGCCTTTTTCTATATCCGGCACGATATTCTGAAAAAGTGAGAGGCATCGTTTTTCCATATTTTCAGGACTTATTTTACTGAACAGCGGTCTACTGACAGGCTGAAGCGAGGGCCGCCTCTTGGCGGCCCTCGCTTTTAACAATTCAATTCTCCGTTGGCTTCTTCGACCGTTTCCGGGATTTACGATCTTCCATCTGAAGCACGAAAATGATCCCTGCATCAGATTCACCTCATCCTGACAGAGCAAAATCCCCGGGTTCAACCTGTACGCAAGCCAGACGGCAGATGGTTTGATGGCCTACCGGGGAATTCCGTTGACGCTCGCACCGCGCAATGGCATCGTTGCAGGATTCATCTGCCAGGTTTTTATAGCCGCAAGCCCGGCTCACATGGTTAAGACCCCCCGGTTTCTCCAGCGCATCATCCATAGACTATCCAATATCTTCAGCGGTACAGTGCTTCCGCAGCGCTTTGCTGATAACAAGGATCAGGGCCATTTGAAGGGTCGGCCTTCCAATCGCCCCCCTTACCACCGTCCTTTGGCACTCACAGGCTCTGCCGGGGACTCCGCCTCGCTGCATAGAATGTACTTGCCCTTGCCCATGTCCTTTGCCTGACAGAGGGCGTGACTGCAATGTTGGAGCAGCGTTTCGAAGTCCCGGCCATACCGCGGAGCCAGCGCAGCTCCCACACTGCATGATATTTCTGGGCCGGGCCCCTTCATGATACTCCTGCACGCCTCCAGAAGCTGACATACGCGGCTGACAACCGCAGATCTTGAGGAAACCGCAGGCATAAAGATCAGAAATACATCTCCGCCGATGCGGGCAATCACATCGCTGTCCCGGAACACCTTGTCGATAACGCCGGATAACTCCATCAATATTGCGTCGCCGAACCTGTAGCCGTACTGTTCGTTCACGATGCGGAAATTGTCCATATCCACCAGCAGCATAGCGGAAACTTCATTTTCCTCCATCCGCCTAAGGTAGTAGTCGATGCGCTTCTGAGCCCCCGCCTTATGGTAAAGTCCGGTGAGGCTGTCCCGCTGGGCTTTATCCACCAGGTCCTCAATCGCCTGCTTCTCCGCCTCGATATCCGCGATTATGCCGATGACCCGATTGGGTTTTCCGTCGCTGCCAAGCTGCACCGTCATCTTGGCTCGCTGCCAGCGATACTGTCCATCGGCGGCAATCAGGCGGAACTCCGTCTCCTCCCGCAGGGCGCCGTCCCGGATGGCCTGGAGTGCCCGCAATATACTTTTGACATCCATGGGATAGACATGGGAGGCGGACTCCAGCGCCTTGCCCAGATAGCTCTGCGGCTGATAGCCGAACTTTAGTTCCCAGTTTCCGGAGACCCAGAAGCGGTCTGTGGGGACATTCCACTCGAAGACCATGTCCCCCTCCTGCTGAACCGCGACCCGATACCGCTCCAGATTCTGGCGCAGTTCCTCCTGCACCCGCTTCTGGGCGGTGACGTCCGTGAGGAAGCACTGAAAATATTCACCACCGTCGGCTTCCCGACGCAGTATGCTGTTTTCCAGAATCCACACCGTGCGCCCGTCTCCGGTCCCAATGCGGTACTCCAGATGCAGCTCCCGGCCGACGGCCATCTGCCGCAGGCTCTGAACCAACACCCGCTCCCGGTCCACCGGGTCCAGAAGGCTGGCCATGTGGTTATGAAACCGGTCCGCAAGCTCCTCTTCAGTGTATCCCACCAGATTCAAAAAGCCGCGGTTCATATTCGTGATCGTAAACTCGCGATCATTTCTGCGCCGCAGTACAATCACGGGAAACCGGTCACATAAGACGCACAGTCCCTCCGGGTTAATGGACGGCCGCCGTTCCGATGCCCCCGGCTCCCGCGCATCCGGATCCCTGTGCCAGACAGCCAAGGCCCGGCAATGCCGAGGGTCCTCCGAATCCAGCCGCAAAACAGTGTTCCGGTACCATACATATTGACCGGAGTCTCTATCCATAATCCGGTATCGCTCCGAATACTCCAGTGAACCCTCTGCAAAAAAGCGGTCATAGGCTCCGTCCATCTGCTCCATCGCTTTTGCCTGATCTTCCGGATGGACACAGGTCCGCACAAACGTCTTTCCCGCATCTTCCACCGTTATTTTGTGACGAAAAGCAGAAAAATTATGGTCCGCCTGATAAAGGAGATGATATGTCCCCGCGTTCCGGTCCAATTCCAATACCGTGGCATCCAGATGACGGAAAAGCGCAAACAGCTTGTCCTGGCTCTGAGTCGTCCAGGCATCCTCATAGGTATGGGCGGGCCGCCGAATCTCCGCCTCCCTTCCCTCGTCCGCCGTGCGCAGCCCATCGGCATATTTTCGGGACAGCTCAAAAAATTCCAGCTGTACGCTTTTGAAGCACTCCAAAAGGTCGCCGGAAAACGCGCCGCACTCCCCTTGCAGAATCATATTGTACGCTTTATTTTGGGGAATTGCCCGCTTATATACCCGGTCGGTGGTCAGCGCGTCAAAACAATCCGCCACCGCCACCACCTGGGCATAGATGGGAATATTGTTCTCCCGCAGTCCCTCGGGGTAGCCCTTACCGTTCCACCGCTCGTGATGGAAGCGGCATATATTGTAAGCGTAACTCAGATATTCCGGGTCTCCCATCCGGTCAAGGCCCGTCAATATCTCACAGCCACGAAGTGTGTGGGTCTTCATAATCTCGAACTCCTCCGGCGTCAACCGGCTGGGTTTGTTCAAAATGGCATCCGGTATGGCGATCTTGCCGATGTCGTGGAGGGATGAGGCGCTGGCAATCATCTCAATGGTGTGCTCGTTCATCCCGTATTCGGGATGCTCCCGCGCCACCTCCCAAAGCAGAATTCGCGTGAAACCCCGGATACGGCGGATGTGCTGACCGGATTCCAGACTCCTGTGCTCAATGACGGAGGAAAGCCCGTCAATCAGCGCGGTGTTGGATTCCCGAATCTGAGCAGCCTGCTCCTCCACCAGATCCTCCAGATGCAGCTTATGCTGATAGAGTTCCACGGCGTTTTGAATCCGCCGTTTTACCGACCGGGACTCAAACGGCTTTGTAATAATATCCGACGCGCCCAGATCGAAGACCCGAACCTCGCTTTCGGGAGTATGGTCGGCGGTAATGACAATGATGGGGATGCGGGACAGCGTCTCATCTGCCGACACCTCCTTTAACACCTCATAGCCGTCTTTCACCGGCATCAGCAAATCCAGCAGCACGGCGGCAATCCGTTTCCGGTTCCTCCGCATCAGCGTCAGAGCCTGCGCGCCGTCCTCCGCCTCAAGAATTTCATAATCGCCCTCGAACAGGGCGCAAAGAATCGCGCGGTTGATCTGCATGTCATCCACCAACAGCAGCGTATTGCAGGTTTGCATCATCGCGCCCTCCCCTTCGTCGGAATCCGAGCGTGGCCATTTTCGCCGCGGTCCTCCTCCGTCTGTCCGTCGGTTTGATTGCTGCGCCCGTGCCGGGGCCGTCGTCTCCGTCGTTTCGTCATGCGTCTTCTCCGTTCTCTCTCCGGTCTTCCGCAGGCGCGGAAAAACGCCGCCCGCGCGGCGAAAAACGCTCTCATGCGGAATGGCCAGCCTTCGCCTATTTCCGTCCTCTCCCAGTGGAAGCGTACAAGCAAAGCCTCTTTTTTTACAGCTGCACCAGCCCTCCGGCAGTCTGCCGAAGATGTAGGCCGTCCCGCGTCTTCGTACACACAGAGGCAGACGCATTATCCAGAAACTGTAAAATATGCAGCCGTTCGGTTATTATTTTACTTCAAAATGGCGGTATCCGCAAGAGTGCGATTGGCTCGGTTGACGTAATTTTTTTTACTTTTACACGCAAAGAACCTGAAAATTCGTTTCCTATATAAAAAAGCACCTTCGGCGCAGTGCGTCGAAGGTGTTTTGGGTTGTCGGGGGGGGCTGCGGACTTAATTCGCCCGCCTCTCCATTTAATCGGGCTCTTCGTACTTTTATGAGTGGAAACCTTTTACCACAGCGCCCGCAGTACCGGGTGCAGGCGGCAGAACTTTGCATACAGCGGCCCGTAGACCTTCCCGCTGTCGGTGCAGGGCATATAGTGTGTACAGCTTTTCATTCCCCCCAAAGGCGCGGTAAACTGCTCATAGCACGCGATCTTTCCAAGGCCCAGCAGCGCCGCAGACGCAACAGCCATGGCTGGCAGCAGCTCCGCTTCCCGGAACACCGCAATTTCCCGGCCCAGCACATCTGCCAGAATCTGGCACCAGACGGCCTCCCGTCCTCCCCCGCCGATCAGGGAAATGCTCTGAGGTGCGGCATCCAGCCGCTCCAGCCCCTGGCGGATGGAGAAGGCGACGCCCTCCAGCGCCGCGCGGGCAAGGTCCGCGGCAGTGGTTTGGGGCGTCAGTCCAATGTAGCAACCCCGGGCGTCCGGATCCAGCACCGGGAACCTCTCCCCCACAAGATACGGTAAAAACAGCGTTCCGCCACTGCCGGGGACACTCGGGGCCAGCAGCGCGCCGATAGCGTCAAAATTTGCGGCCTCCTGTCCGGAAAATCCGGCCATGATGTCCGCAATCCAGCCGTGGACATTTCCGGCATTCAAAAACGGAACCACATTGATATAGAGTCCTTTCGGCATGGAAGCCAGATTAAAGACCCCCTCCTGCCCCAACAGCGGCCTGTCGGAAACGGCGGCCACCCAGCCGGAAGTCCCCAAATTCACATTGTACTGCCCCGGCGCGGCGATGCCGCTGGCAAGCGTGGTGGCACCGGCGTCTCCGGTCCCGGCGAAGACCGGCGTACCGGGAAGGTAACCACAGTCCTCTGCCGCCTCCGGCAGCACGCCCCCCACCCTTTTGTGGGCGGCATAGAGCTTCGGGAACAGATCCGGCGAAACTCCGGCCCAAACCAGCAGCTCCCCGCTCCAACACTTTTTGAAAATGTCCATGGCCCCTGCCGTGGACCCGGCGGTAACATCCCCGGCGCAGACGCCGGTGAGCCGCGCGATGAGATAGTCCTTTGAGCTGATAAGGACACGGTATGTCCTAGCGTACAGGTCCGGGCGGCACTCTTTCAGCCACATCAGCTTCGGCAGGGGCAGCGACCCGTCGCAGCGGTTTCCGGTGATTTTCAGAAAGCGCTCCGCACCCACGGTTTCCTCCAGACGCTTAGCCTGCTTCCCCGCCCGGCCATCGGAATACAAGATCGCATTGCACACCGGATTCAGCGCCCGATCCAGCGGGATCAGGTCCTGCATCTGGCCGCTCATAACGAGGGCTTCGATCTGCGCCGGAGGAATCTTCACGGCAAATTCCAGAGAAATTTCCCGGAACGCGTCCCACCAGCTCCGGGGCTCCTGCTCCCTCCGGTCCTCCTCAAACAGGGTGGGGATCGCAATGGACCGGGCGGCGGCCGGATGGCCCGCCTCATCTACCAAAACGCCTTTTACGGCTGTGGTACCCACGTCGAACGTGGCAATGTATTTTGTTTTGTCCCGCTTCATTGCCCCTCCTCCCGGCCCAGCCGTTGGGCCACCACGGAGAGAACAATGATCGCGCCGGTGATAATATCCTGCATATAAGTGGGCATTTGCAGCATGGTCAGGCCATTGGCCAGTATTCCCAGAATCGCCGCTCCCAGAAGCGTCCCCAGCACGTTGGGAACGCCCCGGCGAGAGGCGGTGCAGCCGATAAACACCGCCGCGTAGGACTTGAGGAAATACCCGTCTCCGGCGGTGGTGTTGGCGGAGCCCACCCGGGAGGCGATCAGCATCCCGGTGACGCAGGCCATGACCGCACAGAGCACAAACGTCAGAATTTTGTATTTCTTCACCCGGATGCCCGCAATCCGCGCGGCCTCCTCACCGCCGCCAATGGCGTAAAATTTCCGGCCCGCAGGCGTATGCCGCATCAAAAACCAGAAAAGCAGCACAAAGGCCGCCATCAGAATCGACAGCAGCGGAACGCGGCCCAACTTCGCCGTACCCAGAGCGGAAAAGCCGTCCGGTATATTTTCAAACACCGTAGCCCCGCCGGAAAGGCGGTAGACCACGCCGGAGAGCACCGTGCTCATGCCCAGCGTTGTGATAAAGGACAGCGCCTGGAACCGGGCCACCACAAAACCGTTTATGAGCCCCACCGCGGCGCTAGCCAGAATGGGCACCGTGAAGCACAGGGCCAGCGGCGCTCCCGCCACCGCCATCTGCGCCGCCATCACGCCGCCGAGGCTGGCCATTTCGCCCACGGACAGATCAAATTCCCCCACACTCATCACCACCGTGGCACCCAGGGAAATGACCACCAGCAATGATATCTGTCGGGTAATGTTGATGAAGTTCGTCAGGGTGCAAAAAGAGCCGGGGCGAATGGCACTGAACGCCAGCACGATTGCCAGCAGGGCCAGCACCGTACCATAGGACTGTAACGTGCGGCGCACAGCAGCTTTGTTTTGTCTCATGACCATCACCTCTCAGGTCTCGTAGCAACAGGAAAGGACCTGCTGCGCCGTCAGGTTTTCGTTTATTAAGCGCTGGGCGGCGCTTCCCCGCCGCATCACCTGAACGGTGTCGGCCACCTCCAGCAGTTCGCTCAGATCGGAGGACACGAACACCACCGCACAGCCCTCGTCCGCCTTCAGGCGAAGAAGCCGGTGAATCTCATTCCGGGTCAACACATCCACGGCCTGCGTGGGCTCGTCGCAGAGAAAAACCCTCGGTGCGGTCATCATAGCCCTTGCAAACACGGCCTTTTGCTGATTCCCGCCGGACAGCTCCGCGATGCGCTGCCTCATGTCCGCCAGCTTGATCTGCAATGCGTCGATCTGGGCCCGGACCGCGGCGTCCTCCGCTTTGCGGCGCAGGACGCCGCCCACGGCAAAGCGGTCGATGGACGTGAGAAGAATATTGTCCCGGACGTCAAGGTCGCCAATCAGGGCCTTGCCCCGGCGATCCTCGCAGATAAGGGCCATGCCGTTTTGAAGGGAGGATGCAGGCGTTGGTTTTGTCTGTACCGCGCCGTTCAGTTCCACCGTTCCGACGGACATGGGGCGGCAGCCGTAGACACATTCCAAAAGCTCCGTCCGCCCGCTTCCGCCAAGACCAAACAACCCCAAAATCTCTCCGCTCCGGGCGTAGAGCTCTCCGCAGTGAACGCTGCCGTCCCGGGAGGCCACGTTCCGCGCCGCCAGCAGCACGCCGCCGAAAGTCCTCCGGCGGGATGCGGCCCGAACCGGGACACTATCCGTCATCAGGGTAATCAGACGGTCCCGATCCACGCTTCCGGTCTCCACGGTATCCACCACCGCACCGTTGCGCAGAACCGTTACCCGGTCCGTCAAGCGAAAAATCTCGTCCAGACGGTGGGTGACATAAAGGATGGCAGTACCGTTCTTCTTCAGCGTCTGCACCACGGAGAAAAGCCGCTCCGCCTCCCGATCCGTCAGGGCGGCGGTGGGTTCATCCAGAATCAGCAGCCGGCACTCCCGCATCCGCGCCCGAACGATTTCAAGACACGTCCGCTGGGGCGGCGGAAGTGCCGCCGCCGTTTTACGAAGGTCCAGTTCCAGCCCCAGCGACTCCGTCACGGATTGCACTCGGGCCGCCATGGCCTTCCAGTCTATTTTTCCATGGCGAGTGGGGTAATCGAGGCCCAGATATGCATTTTCGATCCCGTCAAAGGTGGGAATCAGCGTCCGGTCCTGATGAATGGCATGGATGCCCAGCGCCTGACTCTCCGCCGGGGAGGTGAGGGAAACAGCCTTTCCGTCCCAGAGGACGGTGCCCTCCCGAAGATGGTAAACCCCGGTCAGGAGCTTGATGAGCGTGGATTTTCCCGCGCCGTTTTCACCCACCAAGCCCCGGACCTCTCCAGCTTCCAGCCCTAGATTCACGTCCTTCAGCGCCTGAACGCCGCCGAAGCTTTTGGAGATGTGTCTCGTTTCCAGCAGCATGACCGCTTTCTCCCCTTCCCTGCATAACCTTCCTAACCGGCGTTCTCCTTTGTAATCAGCGTGGCTTCCGCGTACATGTCGCCGGGCTGAATGGTCTGCCCCGCGAAGAGCTTGCCCATCTGCTCCACCACGATATCCACCATACCCTGGAAATTCTGCGCCACGGTGGCTTTCAGGTTCGTATCGCCTTTGATGAGAGAGACGGCCTGCTCGTTTCCGTCCACGCCCACGATCAAAATCTCGTCCCGCCCGGCCTCCTGACAAGCCTGTGTTGCGCCAATGGCGGGTTCGTCCCAGCCGCACCAAATGGCGGTGATGGAGCCCTTCTCCGGGTTCGCCGTCAGGAGATTTTCCACAATGTCCTGCGCGTCGTTGATGGGCTGCTCCGCGGGAACGTGCTGCTCGGTGATGAGGGTGATGCCCTTCTGTGCCGCCAGCAGCTCGTCAAACGCCTCGCACCGCTTTACAACGCCGGGGTGAGGCCGGTGGGTCAGCGCCACAACCGTACCCTGACCGCCCATCAGGTCGTTAAAAAGGTAATTTGTAATCAGCTCCCCCATCTGGTGGTTATCACTGGTGGCGTTGACCTGCATCCCGTCGATATACCCGCTGTCGCAGCCGAAGACAGGAATTCCCGCGTCGAATGCCTCCTGAAGCTGATTTTCCACTTGAGAGGGATCCGCGCTCACCAGCACAATGGCGTCGGTCCGGGCCGCCACCACGTCCTCAATGCGGCTGGCCAGAGCGGCAAAGTCGTTAGCGGTGTCAATCACGGTCACGCTTGCGCCCTCCGCCTCCAGCCCGCTTTGCAGCTCGCCCACCATCTGGTTCGTGGTGACGGAGCTGAGGTACGGGGTCATGACGGAGATCTTTTTGCCCTCCATCGCCCCGGAAATAGCAGAAGAAGCCGCAGCGGAGACGGCGGAAGAGGGCGCACCGCTGCCACCGCATGCGCACAGACTCAATACCAGAGCCGCCGAGGCGATCAGGCTTAAAATTCGTTTCATGCTCAAGTTCCTCCTATGTATGTTAATAAATCGTCATGCCGAGTGGGTCGCGTCCGCCATGGATTTCACGTAGTCCGCTACAAAGGGAACCGCTTCCCGGCCATACCGAGCCACCAGCTTCACGATGGCGCTGCCCACGATGGCCCCGTCGGAAAGAGCGGCCATTTTTTTGGCCTGCTCCGGCGTGGAGATGCCGAAGCCCACCGCGCAGGGGCGCCGGCTGTTGGCCCGTACCAGAGCCGCCATGGCGCCGATGTCTGTTTTAATTTCGCTGCGCACGCCGGTAACCCCCAGAGACGAGACCATATAGATAAAGCCGTCGGCCTCCTTTGCGATCATGGCGATGCGGCTTTCCGAAGTGGGGGCGATCATGGAGATCAAATCCAGACCGTATTGCCTGCAAATCGGCGCGAATTCGTCCTTTTCCTCATAGGGGACATCCGGCAGGATCAGGCCGTCGATGCCGAGATCTGCGCAGATGGAGATGAATTTCTCGGGCCCGTAAGAAAAAACCACATTGGCATAGGTCATAAAAACCATGGGAACCGTGACAGTGACGCGGAGGCGGCGCACCATATCGAAAATCTTGTCGGTGGTAACGCCCCCCGCCAGCGCCCGGACATTGGCCTCCTGAATGACGGGACCCTCCGCCGTGGGGTCGGAAAACGGGATGCCCAGCTCAATCAGATCCGCCCCGCTGTCCGCCATCGCTTTTACCAGCTTCTCCGTGGTCTCCAGATCCGGGTCGCCGCAGGTGAGAAACGGAACGAACGCCTTGCCCTTTTCAAAGGCCTTTGCAATGTTACTCATGAAGGTCCTCCCCTCTATAACGGGCGATGGAGACGCAGTCCTTATCGCCCCGGCCTGAAATCGTAATGACCATGATCTGGTTCCTGCCCATCTTTGGCGCGAGCTTCATGGCGTGGGCCACGGCGTGGGCGGATTCGATGGCGGGGATAATGCCCTCGGTCCGGCTGAGGTACTCAAAGGCATTCACCGCCTCCTCGTCCGTCACGGGTACATACTCCGCACGGCCCGTATCATGAAGGTGGGCGTGCTCCGGGCCGATGCCGGGATAGTCGAGGCCGGCAGAGATGGAATACACCGGGGCGATCTGGCCGTATTGATCCTGGCAGAAGTAGGACTTCATGCCGTGGAATATCCCCAGCCGCCCGGTGGCGATGGTGGCGGCGGTCTCAAGGGTATCCACACCCCGGCCCGCCGCCTCGCAGCCGATCAGCCGGACGGAGGGATCATTGATGAAGTGATAAAACGAGCCGATGGCGTTGGACCCGCCGCCTACGCAGGCCAGTACCGCATCGGGAAGCCGCCCTTCCTTTTTAAGGATCTGCTCTCTGGTCTCCTTGGAGATCACGCTCTGGAAATCCCGGACGATGGTGGGGAACGGATGGGGTCCCATGACGGAGCCCAAACAGTAATGGGTATCGGCAATCCGGTTCGTCCACTCCCGGAAAGCCGCGGAGACGGCATCCTTCAGCGTCCCTGTACCGGAGTCCACCGGCACCACCTCCGCGCCCAAAAGGCGCATTTTATAGACGTTCAGCGCCTGACGCTCCGTGTCCTCCCGGCCCATGTAGACCACGCACTCCATTCCCATCAGTGCGGCGGCGGTGGCGGTGGCCACGCCGTGCTGCCCCGCGCCGGTCTCGGCAATCAGACGGGTCTTGCCCATCTTTTTCGCAAGCAGCGCCTGCCCCAGTACGTTGTTGATCTTGTGGGCGCCGGTGTGGTTCAGGTCCTCCCGCTTGAGATAGATCTTCGCGCCCCCTAAGTCTTTGGTCATTTTCTCCGCGTAGTACAGTCGGCTGGGCCGTCCCGCATAGTCGTTCAACAGCGACGTCAGCTCGCTTCCAAATTGCGGGTCGCTGCGATAATGGTCATAGGCCTTCTCCAGCTCGATCACCGCATTCATCAGCGTCTCCGGGATGTACTGCCCGCCGTGGACGCCGAAGCGTCCCTTTTCATTGGTCATGTCAATGCCCCCTTCTTTCCTTTCGGACAACAAAAAAACCGTCCTCGATGAATCTCTTCATCAAGGACGGTATTATACCGCGGTGCCACCTTGTTTCGCGGCCAAAAGAGCCGCGCGCTCAGCAGAGTACCAACATACTCCCGGCCGGATAACGTCAGCCTTCGACGTCGCAAGCTACTGGCGGAGAAGCCCTCCGTTTTCGCCGCGCCCTCAGTGACCCATTATGGCTGTCTGCATTGCGGCCCGGCTCACAGCACCCCGGACTCTCTGGACGCGCACGGCAGTCTTTACTTTCACTTCAGCGGTTTAAAAGGATTTTTTATTGTTGGGTCGTATGTTACGCCCATTTTTCTGCATTGTCAAGAGGAAACTTCACCAAATCTCTATTCGTATTTCTCCGGCGGACAGCGGGGCATATTTTTTGGTCCGGCGGAAAAAAGCGCTGATTGAGGTGCGCATTTTGCGACCGGCGGCGCTCAGCCGCCCAAATACGCCTTTTTGATCGCGGGCGAGGCCAACAATTCCCCGCTGGGGCCAGTGGTGACGATTTTGCCGGTTTCCAGCACGTACCCCCGGTCCGCGATGGACAGCGCCATCTGGGCGTTCTGCTCCACCAGCAAAATTGTAGAACCGGCCTTGTGCAATTTTCGGATGATCTCAAAAATCTGCTCCACTAAAATGGGAGCAAGCCCCATGGAAGGCTCGTCCAGCATCAAAAGCCTTGGGTGGCTCATCAGCGCCCGGCCCATGGCCAGCATCTGCTGCTCGCCGCCGGAGAGGGTTCCGGCCACCTGCCGCCGCCGCTCCTTCAGACGGGGAAACTGCCCATAGACCTTCTCAAGGTCCGCGGGAATCCCTGCGCTCCCTTTGGTATAGGCTCCCATCTCCAGATTTTCCTGAACGGTCATCTGTAAAAAAACCCGTCGCCCCTCCGGTACCAGCGCCATGCCCCGGGAGACTATCTTATGGGGCGGAACTCTGCCGAGATTCTCTCCCATGAATGTCACAGAGCCGTTTTTGCTCCGCAGCAGGCCGGAGATGGTATTCAGCGTGGTGGACTTCCCCGCGCCGTTGGCGCCAATCAGCGTGACGATCTCCCCCTCGTTCACGTCGAAGGAGATGCCCTTGACGGCGTGAATACTGCCGTAAGAGACATTCAGGTTTTCCACGGATAAAATGACGCTCATACTCTCACGCCTCCTTTTTCTTGCCGAGGTACGCTTCGACCACGGTGGCGTTGGACTGGATTTCCTCCGGGCTGCCTTTGGCGATGATCTGCCCAAAGTTCAGCACGCAAATTCCCTCGCAGATGTTCATCACCAGATTCATGTCGTGCTCAATCAGCAAAACGGCAATCTGGAACGTATCCCGGATTTTCCGGATATTTTCCATCAGCTCCGCCGTCTCCGAGGGGTTCATGCCCGCCGCCGGTTCGTCCAACAGTAAAAGTCCGGGGTTCGTCGCCAGCGCCCGGACAATTTCCAGGCGGCGCTGTGCGCCGTATGGCAGGGAACCGGCCCTGGCATTTGCCATGTCCTGCATGTCAAAGATACTCAAAAGCTCCATGGCCCGCTCGTGCGCTACCTTTTCCTCCTTCCAAAAGCCCGGCAGGCGGAAAATTCCGCTCCACATATTGTAGCGCATGGCATTGTTCATTCCCACCTTTACGTTGTCCTCTACGGTGAGGTTTGTAAACAGGCGGATGTTTTGAAAGGTGCGGGCGATGCCGGCACGGTTCACCTGCGTAGTACTCATGCCGTGGGTATCCCGGCCATCCAGTAAAATCGTCCCTTTGGTGGGCTGATACACCTTGGTCAGCAAATTGAAAACCGTGGTCTTGCCCGCGCCGTTGGGCCCGATCAGGCCGGCAATTTCCGTGCGCCCGATGGTGAGGTTGAAGTTTTCAACGGCCTTCAGCCCCCCGAAGGTGACACCCAGGCCGATGCATTCCAGAATCGGACTCTTATCCGCGTCCCGGTCGGGGACCATCGCCCCGGAAGAAATGGAAACCAGTTTGGAAAACATATCAGACGGCCTCCTTTTTGGCGGGGCTTCCCAATTTGAAGCGGGCAAAAACCGTCTTGCAGGCCGGGTTGTTGGTAAACAGCATCACCAGAATCAGCACAATGGCGTACACCAGCATCCGGTAGTCCGAAAAATCCCGTAGCAGCTCCGGAAGGACTGTCAGGGCGGCGGCGGCGATGACGGAACCCCGGATATTGCCCATGCCGCCCAGCACAACGAACACCAGAATCAGGATGGAGGTGTTAAAGTCAAACTTTTTCGCAAGAATGGAGGAAAAGTTCATGGCGTACAGTCCCCCGGCCAGTCCCGCCAGTACGGCGGAGGTGACAAAAGCCATCATTTTGTACCGGCTTGGGGAGATGCCCACGGACTCGGCGGCAATCCGATTGTCCCGCAGGGCCATGACCGCCCGGCCCGCCCGGCTGTGGATAAAATTCAGCGCTACCGCCAACGTCAGCAGGATGAGAAGGAACCCGGCGGTGAAGGATGAGAGCTTCTGGATGCCCACCGCACCCATAGGACCCTGCAGCAGCATTTTCCCGTCCGCGGCCAGCCCCAGGGAGGCGGCGTCCTTCATGCCAAAATGGAAGCCCTCGCCATCCAGGCCCACATATACGCAGTTGATGATATTTTTAATAATTTCTCCAAAAGCCAGGGTCACAATGGCCAGATAGTCGCCCTGAAGCCGCAGCACCGGCACCACCACGATCAGGCTGACCAGTCCCGCGGCCACGCCGCCGATGGCCATGGACACCGCCAGCCGCACCGGGCCGCTGGTAACGGTGCTCTCCAGAGCCGCCGCCGCAATGACCGCGGTAAATGCGCCCACGCTCATAAAGCCCGCGTGGCCCAGACTCAGCTCGCCCATGATCCCCACCGTCAGATTGAGCGAAACCGCCATGACCACGTATGCGCAGATGGGAACCAGCAAGCCCTTCAGGGAGGACTTCAAAAGTCCTCCGGAGAGCAGGGCCTCCATGACTGCGTAAGCCACAATTACCATTCCATAGGTGATAAAGCTGGAGCGGGTAGAGGGAGCCATGCGTTTCAATTTTTCCATTCTTCTCACCTCACACTTTCTCGCGGACCTGTCTGCCGAGAAGTCCGGTGGGCTTTACCAACAGCACCACAATCAGCACCGCAAACACAATGGCATCGGACAACTGGGTGGAAACATAGGCCTGGGCAAAAATCTGGATCACTCCCAACAGCAGCCCCCCCAGCAAAGCCCCGGGAGTGGAGCCGATACCACCAAATACGGCGGCGGTGAACGCCTTGATACCTGGCATGGAACCGGTGGTGGGCATCAGTGTGGGATAGGTGGAGCACAGCAGCACTCCCGCAATAGCCGCGAGTCCCGAGCCAATGGCAAAGGTCATGGAGATCGTGAAATTCACGTCGATACCCATGAGCTGTGCCGCGCCCTTGTCCTCAGATACGGCCCGCATGGCCTTACCCATTTTGGTATGGCCGGTAAACGTGGTCAGCGCCAGCATGATGACAAGGCACACGGTCACTGTGATCATCGCCACGTAGGTGATGTTGAGCTGGCCGCCCAACAGGGCTACGCCGCTTTGCCCTGAAAAGCTGAAGAAGGCGGGAAATACCTTGGGATCGGAGCCCCACAGCAGCAGAGCCGCATTCTGGAGGAAGTAGCTCACGCCGATGGCGGTGATCAGCACAGCCAGGGAGGGCGCAGAACGCAGCGGCTTGTACGCCAGACGCTCCACCACAATGCCCAGAACCGTGCAGCCCACGATCGCCAGCAGCACGGCGGGCAGCGGATGCCAGCCAAGATAGGAGGTGGTGCAAAAGCACAGATACCCGCCCACCATAATGACGTCGCCATGGGCAAAATTCAGCATTTTGGCGATGCCGTAGACCATGGTATAGCCCAGCGCGATGATGGCATATATGCTGCCCAGGCTGATACCGCTGATCAGATTGGAGAGGATTGTCATAGCAAGAGACACCTGCTTTCACAAATTTGAGCGTGCAGGTCAGGAGGGCCCGGCCTGCCACGGCAGGCCGTATCCTCCCGACCTGAACAGCGGGAACCGGGAGGCCGCAAGCGGCCTCCCAGTCCCGTCACAGGCTGGGGATAGAAAATCACATGGTGGAGTAAGCGCCGTTTTCAACCTTCACGACCATGGGTGCCTTGGAGACTTCGCCGTTGGTGCCCCAGGTCATGCCCTTTCCAGTCAGACCGTCCACGCTGAAATCGGAGGAAGTGAAGGCGGCGATCATGGCCTCGCAGACATCCTCGTGGCTCATGTCGGCGGTGATGCCGGCCTTCTCACAGGCGGCATAGATGGCGTAGATGCAGTCATAGCCGTCGGCGGCGAACTGATTGGGGGTCTCGCCGTAGGCCGCCTCATACTTAGCCACGAAGTCGGCCGCGCCGGCATCGGAGGCGTTGAACGGAGTCATGAGCATCAGGCCCTCGGCAAGGGAGGTGTCAAAGCCCTCCATGGCCAGAATACCATCCATGCCGTCGCCGCCGAAGAAGATGGGGGAATAGTCCATGCTCTTGGCCTGATTCAAAACCAGAGAGGCGGGCGTATAGTAGATGGGCATGAACACCAGCTCCGCGCCGTTGTTCTTCGCGTCGGAGAGTTGGACAGAAAAATCTGTGTTGGTGTCGTCGGGGAACGTAGTGTTGGAGACCACTTCCAGACCTTTAGCGGCAGCCTCGGCGGCAAAGGCAGTGGCGATGCCGGTAGAGTAGGCGTCGCCGTTGTTGTAAAGGACAGCCACCTTCTTCGCGAGGCCCTGCTCCGCCACATAGTCGGCGGCGGTAGTGCCCTGGCCAGGGTCGGTAAAGCAGACCTGGAACACGTTGTCCTTACCCGCAGTCACGTCGGTGGACGAGGCGGAGGGCGTCAGCTGGAAGTACCGATCGGCATTGGTCTCGGCCGCCACATTGACGCAGGAGCCGGTGGTGGTGCAGCCGTAAACGATCTGCATACCCCAGTCCTGAAGCGTGTGATAGGCATTAACGCCCTTTTCGGCATCGGCCTCGTCGTCCTGAAAGTTCAGTTCAAACTGCATCCCGCCCATGGCGTTGATCTCGTCCACGGCCACCTGGGCGCCGTTGCGGGTGGCAATGCCGTATACCGCGGCGCTGCCTGTGATGGGGCCGATCCCGCCGATCTTGATGGGGTCGGCAGACGCAGCTGCGGAGCCGGAGGCGCTGCCGCTGGAAGCAGCGGCAGCGGAGGACGCGCCGCCGCTTCCGCAGCCGGCGAGGGTTGCCATCATGGCGGCGGCAAGAACAAGGCTGCAAACATTTTTCCTTTTCATCGTAAAAATCTCCTTCAAAAATTTGTTCCGTGGCAGGCGACGGAACCGGCGGCCGTCCGGTCCGTTTTCCCGCAGGCGAAAACCCGATCTATACAAAAAAGCGGCTGCGCTTCATGAGCGCAGCCGCTTTTCGTAACAAAAATCATGCGGTCCAATGTCTCCTGCGCCTATTCACTTCTTCCAAAACAAGCAGAACTACCAGTACCAGCCGCACCAGTACGACTGCCAGCAGCAAAACGGACAGGCCCAGTACCAAAGTAATGGTAATGGGCACAATAATAATGGACGCCGCAATCACGGCGTCCAGAATCAGAGCGATGGCCTTATTGGAAGCAAAATCCGCGCAAGCAAAAGGAGCCTCTGCGCGGTTCGCAGACGCGGTCATATCGGTGTAGAAGCAGTTCGCAAAAGTCATAACCGTCAGGCTCCTTTCTGGAAAATCTTGTATTTTAAGAAATTGAAGTCCTATGTGGGATGGTCTTATTGTAGCGGCGGAGAAGAGGAAAGTCAACCGCCAAAGCAGCGGCGGTTTTCATAAATTCGTCTTATAAAGTCGCTCATAATACAGCAGTTTTTACAAAAAGCGCAGGTTTTTTATGAAATTTGTCAGACCTCGCAAACGTTGTCTGCCGGGCTGTGCCCTCCCGTTTTTGTTTTTCCAGCGAGGGAAAAGGAGGCCCCTCCCCTCCATTTTTTTCCAATGGCCTTGACGAACCTATCAGTCTGATATATATTATTATTAATCAATTTAATATATTTTAGGAGGTTTCATGGCCAACGCGAAAAAGATGGACTATGCGATTCTCGGCCTGCTCTGCCACCAGCCCATGACGGGCTACGACATCAAAAAGTGGATTGACAAAAGTTTACGTCTGTTCTGGGGCATCAGCTACGGAAGTATTTATCCCACATTGAGCACCCTTACGGCGAACGGCATGATCTCCGCCAGCGACGTGAGTACCAATGAGCGGACGAAAATTGCCTATACTGTCACAGACAAGGGCCGCGCCTACCTGCAAAAGTGGCTGGAGGTACCGGCGGGAAAAAATGAAATGCGATATGAAACGCTCCTGAAGCTGTTTTTCGGCGATGAGCTTGGCCCGGAGAGCAGCATACGGCAAATCGAAGTGTTTGAAAAAAAAGTGCGGGCTGAACTGGAGCTGCTGCGGCCCATCGCGGAGCGTCTGACCACCTTGAGCAAAAGTGCCGACAGCGCGCATCTCTACCACTATCTCACCTGTCAATTTGGTCTGGAGTTATACGAAGGGGACCTGCGCTGGTGCGCTGAGGCAAAAAAGCTGCTGAAGGAAGGATTTGAACAAAAACTATGAAAACATTGATCGTCTATTATTCGTTTGAGGGCAATACCCGATATGTAGCCCAGCTCCTTGCGGAAAAGCTGGACGCCGATACGCTGGAGTTGGAGCCGGTGAAGGATTATCCCCGGGGAAAGGCAAGCAAATATGTATTTGGCGGCGCGGCGGCCTCCCTGTCGGCCGCGCCAGAGCTAAAGCCCTATGTGTGCGAGCCTGAAAAATACGACCTTATGATTTTGGGCTCTCCCGTCTGGGCCGGCCGCACCGCTCCGCCGCTGAATACATTTTTAAAATCCCACAACCTGCGGCAAAGCCGCGTTGCCGCCTTTGCGTGCTGCGCCGGCGGAAGCACGGAACGACTGTTCGCTATGCTGGAGAAAAACGTCGGCGGACTGACCGCCAGAGCCAGCTTCATCGACCCCGCCTCCCATCGGGAGGCTGCGCAAGAGGAGGCCGCTCGGTTCGCCTCGGTGCTGCTCCGCCCATAAGGCGGGATTTCCAGTCGAAGGTCCGGCGGAACCACTCTGCGTCGCCAGAGCCGAATGCAGGCGGCATACCGCTTAAAAGAAGCGCCCCCGTCCGCCGGAACCCGGCGTACGGGGGCGCTCAGTCTTTGGTAAAATCTCACAGGGTCCCGCCGCCGAAGCGACAGGCCGGATTCGCTCATTTTTCGTACGGTACGCTCAGTCCGCCACAGTAGGGACAGCGTCCTCCGGAATAGGACAGCTATACCCCTGCGCGGTCCGCTCAAGGAATTCCGCCCTTGCCGCCTCCAATGTCGCCGGCCTGTTCATAAGATCTATGGCCGCCGCACACAGCACCTTTCCGGCGTGGATGGCCGCCTTGTGGCCGATGGACGTCCTGTCACAGGATACGTTCTGCCAGCTGTGGCCCGGGCATCCGTTGGGCCAGGACGCCACATGAATCTGCGCCGTCGGGCACTCCCAGCTGACGTCCCCCACGTCGGTGGAACCGGGTTTAAACGCCTCCCCCTGATAAAGCGGCAGCAGAAAATCATTCATGGCGCGGCCTTTTTCACTACGCAGAGTTTTCACGCTGGCAGCATATTCCGAATCGTAATCACATCCGATACCCGGCAGGGAATCCGCCCCCTCATAGGTTCCGGAGAGGCCGTCGGCAAAGTCCAGCTCCTCCTCCGTGTGGACAGGGACACCCAGCTCCGCGAAATTTTCGTGGAGCAGTTTTTCCAGCGTGTGGTTAGTGACCGTGTCGGCGAGGCCGTCGATGAATTTGCGCTCAAAGGTGGTGTCGGTCATGAGGGCGGCGCCCTGAGCAATCCGGTCCACCCTCTTTTGAAGTTCCACCGCCTCACAGACATGGTTAGAACGGACCATGTACAAAACCGTCGCCCGGGGCTGGACCACATTGGGGCTGCGGCCGCCCGCGTCGGTGATGGCGTAATGGACGCGGGCCTTGTCGCTCATGTGCTCCCGCAAGAACTGGACGCCAATATTCATCAGCTCCACAGCGTCCAGCGCGCTGCGGCCCCGCTCCGGGCTTCCGGCAGCGTGAGACGCCACGCCGGTAAAGTGATACTGCACCTGAATGCAGGAGTTGGAGGACCCGGTGGCCACCTCGTTCCGGTCCTCCGGGTGCCAGGTCAGGGCGGCGTCCAGACCGAGCCAGAGCTGGTCGCGGGCCATGAACGCCTTTGCCGCGCCGCCCTCCTCGCCTGGGCAGCCGTACAGGACCACCGTGCCGGGGTGCTTCGTCTTCTCCAAGTATGCCTTCACCCCCAGCGCCGCGGCCATAGCCCCCGCACCCAGCAGATTATGTCCGCAGCCGTGTCCGCAGCCGCCGGGAACGATTTCCTCGCGTTTCAGGCTCCCGCCCTTTTGGGAGAGGCCGGAGAGGGCGTCATATTCCGCCAGAATACCGATCACGGGACGGCCCGCGCCGAAACTCGCGGAAAAGGCCGTGGGGATATTGCAGATTCCCCTCTCCACCGTAAAACCCTCGTTTTTCAAAATCTCGCAATACAGCGTGGCGGACCGCTCCTCCTGTAAGGACAGCTCCGCGTATTCCCAGATGAAATCCGCCGTCCGGGTAATCAGGTCCGTCTTTTCCTCAATGGCGGCCATCGCCGCCAGCTTTTCGTTGGTCATTGTCTTGCTCTCCTTTTCTTTGGTTCCGCCATCAGCCTATCTGCCGGGGCTGATGCCCGTGCAGGCATCGCCGCACAAAACGCGCCGTCTCCCCCATGATAATACGGGGGCGCATTCCGCCGAACAAATTCTCTGAGCGCCGTCATATATGATAGAACCAATTTTATTTTACCGCTCATTCAGCCGTCCTGCAAGAGCGGTCTTTCAATTTTTGCCGGTCATTCTCCGGACTGCGGGCGCGTGGTGCACTCCGGGTTCTGCGCGCTTGTGTAATCGATGTTTTTTATACAATTTTTTAAAAACACGGAACTTCTTTCCAGCGCCTGCGTCTATCTTCTGTGAAAGCGGAACGACCGGCTGGAGCGTTCCGCAGAGAAAACGGAAAAAGGAGGATCATTATGAATCTGAAACGAAGATGCTTGTCTCTGGCGCTGGGCCTTCTGCTGGCGATGAGTCTGTGCGTTCCCTCGTTGGCAGCGGACGCCACCATGGATCAGGAGCTGACGGAGGTGACGCTGGCTGTAAAAAAGGCGGTGGATGTCTCTGGCAGCTATACCGAATTTAATGGAACAGTACAGGACATGGGCGTACTGCGCTACTGGTCCCTGAGTTGGTCCGACGACGAAGGCGGATATCTCAATATTCTGGCCTCCGCTACGGGCAAGATCATGCAGTACAGCGTCAATCAGGGCGGCGTCATGCCGCTGACCTCCGGGGGATATGCCCCCGCACTCGCCAAGGTCACGGCAGCGCAGGCGGCCAAGACCGCCGGTGCGTTTTTGGACAGGGTCCTGTCCAGCGACGAGACGGCGGCGCTGACGGCCGACAGCAACACCTCGCCTCTGCGCTATTCCGGCGGAGATTATTCTTTCTCCGCCCAACTGAAGCTCAATAGCGTGGCCTCCCCCACCCATGTGCAGATTCAGGTGGACGCCACGGACGGCGCCGTGACCTATTTCAGCCGCGACGATGTCTATGAAGCGCTCGTCGGCACAGTGCCATCCGCCTCCCCGAAGGTGACCGCCGCCGCCGCCGCTTCTTCCCTGTCCGCCACGGTGAAGCTGGAGCTTCAGTACGTGGACGCCGACGAAGGCACTGCCGCCGTACTGCGCTACGTGCCCCTCTACGGCGGCGACCTTTATGTGGATGCCCAAACCGGTACGGTGGTAGATCTGACCAGTGTGTGGGACGGTCTGAACACCGCGGCTGGGGGCAGCGGAGACGGCATTCTCAACACCACCGCCGCCCGCGAGGACAGCGATAGCGACGGCGGACTGAGCGACGCCGAGCAGGCTGCCATTCAAAAGCTCCAGGGCGTACTCTCCAAGGATGCGCTGGATGCCGCCGTCCGCAAAGTAACGGCGCTGGGGCTGAGTCCCTACACCCTCTCCTCCGCCAGTTACAATCAGGATCCGGACACGGACGACGTGGTCTGCACCCTCTGGTACAAGCGTACGCCGGCATTCAGCGAATTAAAGGGCGTGAGTGAGGCCGACTACCGCAAGGGCGGTTATGTGCAGTTTAAATCCCTGATGGTCGACGCCAAAACCGGCGCTCTGCTCAGCGGCTGGGGCTACCGTCCCTCTTACATGAAAGACGCGCAGGCCGGCCGCGCTCAGCTCCAGAACACAGCGGATGCATTCTTAAAGCTGTACTGTCCGGATCACGTCTCCCACGTGGCCCTGTACGGGGGCGAGGGCGGCGAGTTCCGGTACGACCGGCAGGAAAACGGATACTTCTACCACAACAACGGCGTAGACATCACCGTCGACCCCGGAGATGGCTCCGTCATGTGCTTCAGCTGCAACTGGGACGACGACTTGAAATTCCAGTCCGCCGACGGAGCGGTAGCTGAAAAGGCGGCTCTGGCCGCCTACTGCGGCGCTTATGCCGCCAGACTCCAATATATTGCCTATCCGGTGTCTGTGGACACCTCCATCCCGGTTTGGAAGATCTATGCCGACGCCTGCGGCACCGTGGGCTACCGCTATGTGCTGGGCTATACCTACGAGGCGGATGGAAAGGCGATCCTCGGCGTGGACGCCAAGACCGGCAAGCTGGTGCGGGCGGAGCCGGAGGACGTCTCCGCCGCATACTCCGATATTGCCTTCAGTTATGCCAAAACTCAGATTCAGGCGTTGGCAGACGCCGGTATCCGGTTCAGCGGCAGCGGCAAATTCCAGCCCGCCGCGAAGCTGACCCAGCAGGATTTACTGGTCCTGCTGCTCAACTCCTGCGGATACAGTTTCGATACGGAGGACCTCGATGACGGCGCGCTGGATCAGCTCTATGAAGCTGCGTGGAACGAGGGCTTTCTAGCTCGGGGTACACGCAGTCCGGAGCAGGCCGTGACGCGGCTGGAGCTGGTGAAGGCCCTTGTGAGTGCCTCACCCTACTCTCAGGCGGCACAGCTAAAGGGCATCTTCGTCACCTCCTTCCGGGACGCCTCTCAGGTTCCTTTCAGCGACCTCGGCTATTTGGCCATCGCGCAGGGGCTGGGCATTGTCAGCGGCAAAAACGGAAAATTCTATCCCGCCCGAACAGCCACGCGGCAGGAGGCCGCAATGATCCTGTACAATTACATGAGCCGCTGATACTTCCCCCTTTCGCGCCCGACCGGAGCAGGCTTTAAGACACAGCAGTGCTTTCTGCATTTTAAAACAGCTCTTGCTGTCCCGGCCGGAAAAATTTCCGGAGCTGTCGAACACAATATGCTCCCCCTGTGAAAGGCAGCAAAAAGCTGTCTTTCACAGGGGGAGCTGTATTATGGGGAACAGGCAAAAAAATGAGGGCAGATGAGAAAGTATCTCTGATATCCGGATTATTAATAGAGAAATCCGTATCAACAAAGCAAGCAGGAAGACGCGCCCTGTTCTTTACAGCACCTTGCTCAAAAAGTCCTGAAGCCGGGGATTTTCAGGGTGGCTGAAGATATCGTCGGGGCTGCCCTGCTCCAGCAGCTTTCCGTCCGCCATAAACAGCACCCGGTTGCCTACCTCCCGGGCAAAACCCATCTCGTGAGTGACGACCACCATGGTCATGCCCTCCCGTGCCAGTTCCTTCATCACGTCCAGCACCTCGCCCACCATCTCGGGGTCCAGGGCGGAGGTGGGTTCGTCAAACAACATCACCTGCGGCTCCATGGCAAGCGCCCGCACGATGGCAACCCGCTGTTTCTGCCCGCCGGAGAGCTGAATGGGGTAAGCCCCTGCCCGATCCTTCAGTCCGACCCGATCCAGCAGAGTCAATGCCTTTTCCTCGGCCGCGGCCTTATCCATATGCCGGACCTTGATGGGTGCAAGTGTCATATTGTCCAGAATCGTCTTATGGGGAAACAGATTGAAGTGTTGGAACACCATACCCATCTTCTGTCGGTGCTGATCGATATTCAGCTTCACAGTCTTTCCGTCCCTGGTCTTCACTCTGGGCTTGGTGATATCCACCCCGTCGAAGAAGATTGAGCCCTCCGTAGGCTCCTCCAGAAGATTTAGACTGCGGAGAAACGTGGACTTTCCGGAACCTGATGGGCCGATGACCACCATCACGTCGTCCCGGTTGATGTCCACCGACACATCGTCCAACGCCTTGATGGCGCCTTTGTTGTAGTATTTTTTCAGTCCGGTGACCCGGATCAGACTACCGCCTGTCGCCACGGCTCATCCTCCTCTCAAAGTATGCAATGATCTTGCTGGTGGGGAAGGTCAGGCAGAAATACATGACCGTCGCAACAATCAGCGGCTCCGCCATAATGTACAGCGCACCCTTGGTGGCGTTGACGGCAAACATAATATCCTGCACACCGATGGTATATGTAATGGCGGACTCCTTAATAATGGTAACAAATTCGTTGGCGATGGCAGGCAGTGTATTCTTAATGGCCTGGGGCAGCACGACGTAACGCATATTCTGCCCCTGCGTCAGTCCCAGAGAGCGCGCCGCCTCGGTCTGACCTCCATCGATGGACTGGATGCCGGCACGAATGATCTCGGAGAGGTATGCGCCGGAATTCAGCGCCAGCGCCACGACGCCGGGAATGAACCGCTCCAGACGGATGAAGCCCAGCACCGTCACCTTGGGCAGGTCGATCACAGACTTATCAAACAGCAAATAATAAACCAGCCACAACTGCACGAGCATGGGCGTGGCACGGAAGACCTCCACATAGACGGTGGCAATAAAGCTCACGGGATTGAATCGGCTCAGCGCAAACAGGAACCCCTGCTCCCGCAGATGGCCCTCCTCGTCCACAGCCAGAAAGCGGAACGGTCTGAGATTAGAAAGGCGCATGATTGCCAGCAGCAGCGCAAGGAAAAAGCCGAATAACACAGTCAGTGCAGAGAGCAGGATGGTAATAATCATGCCCTGCTTAAAGAGGTCGGCATACTGCGCAACCATTTGGAAGTGTTCCGCGGATATTAAGTTGCTCATGGGATGGCTCCTTTCAATTCAGGTCAGGGACTTGGAAGCAGGCCAATTCCTCCCCGAAAAAACGGGGAGGAATTGGGGAAAATTCAAGATCTGACCGATCAGCCGGCCTGTGAGGAAGAAGCCGCAGCGGAGGTAGAAGCAGCAGCGGAAGAGGAAGCGGCAGCGGAAGAAGCCGCATCATCCGTCTTTACGTTGCCGTTCTCATCCAGCAGGCCCTCGTACTTGTTGCCGGCAGACTGTTTGATGGCGTCATCCACAAACGTCTTCAGTGAGCCATCGGCCTTGGCGGCGGCGATAGCGGCGTTGACAGCCTCCATCAACGGCGCATTGTCCTTCACTACACCAATGGCGGAACCCTCTACATCATAAGGGACATCCATCACAAGCTCCAGATCAGGGTAGTTTACCTGGTAGCTCTTGGCCACGTCGGTTTCAATATAAGCGGCATCCAGCTTGCCGGACAGCAGCTCCGCAATGATATCGGTGACCTTCGCCAGCTGAATAATACTGGCATTGGGGGAATCTTTCTGTGCAAGATCGGCCTGAATGGAACCGGTCTGCGCGCCCACGGAGACATTGGGGTCGTTGATGGACTCAAAGGAGTTGTACTTGTCGGCATTTGCCTTCACCGTCACCAGAGATTGCCCGCCGGTATAATAGATGTCTGAGAAATCCATGGCGTTGGCACGGGAGGGATCGGGAGAGAGGCCTGCCATGCCAAGATCCACGTTTTTCATGCCTACTTCCATGATGACACCGTCAAAATCCATGGGGATAACTTCCAGCTCAAGATCCATGTAATCCGCAATGTACTGCGCCAGAGCCATGTCGAAACCGGCCAGAGCAGGCTTGCCATCCTCGCCGATGGCATAAAACTCATAGGGAGCGAAGTCAGGGGAAGTCGCCACAGTCAGCTTGCCCGGAGACACGGTCTCAATGTCAGCTGCGGCAGAACCGCTGGCGGAGGAGGCGGAGGCAGAACCGCCGGAGGAAGCAGCCCCGCTGCTGCCGCAGGAGGCCAGAGACAGAGCCATTGCCAGGCTCAGCGCAAGTGCAAAAAACTTTTTCATAAATTTCTCATCCTTTTCCTAAATGTGCTCACTCATGCGGGTCTTATCCATACGCTTCCATGAAAGGGATCTCCCCTTCTTTTGGAACTTGCTATACCTTATCACGCTGAAAACGGAATGTCAATACTTTTCCAGAAATAATGAATAAATATTTGCGCATAAAAAGCGTTTTTTAAAAAGTATCCAGCAATTTGCTAATTATTATGCCACTAAATTGTATATTTTAACAATTAGATCCTGATGATTACTTTCATTTTATGCATGCATATTCGTAAACTGCGAATAATTATTGCTATACATTTTTTAAAAGTCCACGGTGTTTTTTTCATCAGAAAGAGCGGGCCAGCGGCCGGAAGCCGTTGGCCCGCGTGTTATTAGAAAGTACCGTCAGACCGTGGCGAAGCGATAAACCGTGGTGTGGTCAAAGGTCTCGCCGGGAGCCAGCACAGGCTGGGCAAAGGCCGGACAGTTGGTGGCATTGGGGAAGAACTGAGTCTCCATACAGAATGCCCACCGCTTTGCATAAGGCGTGCCGTCCTTTCCGGCGGGGCAGCCGTCCAGATAATTGGCAGAGTAGAACTGAATGCCCGGAAGCGTGGTCTCCACGTCCATGGAGATACCTGTCGTTCGGCAAACAGCTCGGGCCGCCGGGCGCAGAACGCCCGCTTCTCCGTCCACGGCCCAATTGTGGTCGTAGCCGCCTGCCCAGCGGAGTTGGTCAAACCCGTCATCGATGTGGGTGCCGATGGGGGTCAGCTTTCTAAGGTCCATGGGAGTTCCCGCAACGGGGGCCAAAACGCCAGTGGGGAGAGATTCATTGTCGGCGGGCGTAAAATTCTGTGCAACCAGTTGGATCTCCTGATCGAGAACCGGCCCGGAGGCATGACCCGCCAGATTGAAATAGCTGTGATTTGTCAAGTTACAGATGGTTTTTCGGTCGGTCTGCGCAATATAGCGGATGGTGAGCGCGCCGCCTTCCAGCGTGTAGGTCACCCGCACGGACAGATTGCCGGGATAGCCCTCCTGCATATCGGGGCTGACGAGAGACAAAACCGCCTGATTGTCAGATACGGATTCCAGCTTCCAGAGTTGCTTGTCAAAGCCCAATATGCCGCCGTGGAGGTGGTTGGAACCGTCGTTTGCAGCAAGGGAATAGGACTTCCCGTCCAAAGAAAACTTGCTGCCGCCGATGCGGTTGGCGTGGCGGCCCACCAGCGCGCCCATGTATTTGTCCTGCTTTTGATAGTCCTCCATGGTGTCAAAGCCCAGCACCACGTCCACCGGATGGCCCTGTTTATCCGGAGCGGTTAAAAACCGCAACGCGCCGCCGTAGGTCAAGATGCCGCAAGAAAGAGCGCCGCTGCGCAGTGTCACCTGCTCTACCGCCTCGCCGGAGGCGGTAGAGCCAAAGGACGTCACATGTTCATTCATAGACACCTCCCCCATCACACAAAAGGATTTTCAGAGGGATAGGGCAAAGAAGCGGGGTGATTATAGCCCATATCCGTCACTCCCAGATACTTGAACACCTCGAAAATGGCCTTTCCGTAATGGCCGAAGGCCACGGCCCCGTGGTGAGGAAACTGCTTTTCGATCAGCACGTGGCGATAAAACCGGTCCATCTCCGGGATGGCGAACACGCCGATGGAGCCGAAGGACTCCGTGGCCACATCCAGCACCTGCCCCTGGGCAACATAGGCCCGCAGCTGGGTCCCGGCGGTGGATTGGAGGCGGTAGAAGGTGATGTCGCCCGCTTTGATGTCGCCCTCCATGGTGCCGCGGGTGATGTCCGGCTCGGCAAGGTTCGGCTCCAGATCCCGCTTCATGATGAGCTGATAGCCCATGTGGGGGTTTCTCAGAAGGCTGGAGCAGGTGTTGCCGCAGTGGAAGCCCATGAAGGTCTCCCTGTGCCGCACGGGGTACTTGCCCTCGATGCTGTTTTGGTACATGGAGGCGGGGACGGAGTTGTTGATATCCAGCAGCGTCACCGGCGCACCGGAGACGCAGACGCCGATATATTCGGAGAGCGCGCCGTATATATCCACCTCGCAGGATACGGGGATGCCCCGTCCGGTGAGACGGGAGTTGACATAGCAGGGAACAAATCCGAATTCCGTCTGGAACGCGGGCCAGCACTTGTTGGCAAACGCCGCGTACCTGCTCAGGCCCAGATGATCACGCATCCAGTCCTCCAGCGTCAGCTCATACTGAGCCAGACGGGGCAGGATGCCGGAAAATTTACTCTCGCCGTTGCCGGCCTCTCCGGCCATCTCCTTCACCTTGGCCGGAATGCGGGGGTCGTCTTTGTGCTGGTTGTAAGCCACCAGTAAATCCAGCTCGGAGTGTTCCTCCACGGCGACGCCCAGATCGTACAGCGCCTTGATTGGGGCGTTACAGGCCAGAAAATCGTTGGGCCGGGGGCCGAAGGCGAAAATCTTCAGTCCGTTCAGACCGATCAGCGCGGTGGCCACCGGGGCAAACTCCCGCAGCTGCGCCGCAACGTCCTCCGCCGTGCCGCAGGGATAGTCGGGAATGTAGACCCGCCTGCCGCGAAGCCCCAGATTGTAGGAGGCGTTCAGCATTCCGCAGTAGGCGTCGCCCCGTCCGTCGTGCAAATCCCCGTCGCCCTCGGCGGCGGAGGTGTACATCATGGGACCGGCGAACAGATCGGCGATCATGGTCTCCGGCGTCTCGGGGCCGAAGTTGCCCAAAAACACACACAGGGCGTTGACGCCGTGGGTCTTCACATCTTCCACGGCCTTTGCCGCGTCCGCCTCGGTCTCCACGCACACGGGGCACTCATAGAGTTCCGCGCCGTAGGCCTGGGCGATGGCGTGGCGGCGGCGTTCAGACAGGGCGATGGGAAAGCAGCTCCGGCTGACGGAAATGATACCCAGCTTCAGTTCAGGAATATTTGTCATAACGGTTTTCCTCTCATTATTAATTGCGGGCAGGCGGCGCCACCGCGCCGCTGCATTTGTGTGCAGCAAATGCAGTCAGGCAACCGCAGCTCTCCCCCGGCCGTTACAGCGCGGCCAGTGTGTGGAACGGCTGCGCCAGCGCGGGGTACAGCGAGCAGAACAGGCGATAGAACGGCTCATAGGCCGCGCCCGCGGCGCGGTCCGGCCCCTGCGGGGGATTCAGACGGATAACGGCTCCGCAGCCCTCTTCCACCGACCCCCAGACCCCCGCGCCCACGCCGGCCAGTATCGCCGCGCCCAGGGCGGGCCCCTCCCGAGAGGCCACAGTCTGCACCGGACAGCCGTATACATCGGCCAGCATCTGCCGCCAGAAGGGGCTGGCGGCTCCGCCGCCGCAGGCCATCATCTGCCCGATGGGAACTCCCATCTCCCTGAACACGTCCAGACACTGCCGCTGAGAGTAAGTGACTCCCTCCAGCACGGCGCGGGTCAGGTCCCTCTTTGTATGCATGGCGGACAGGCCGATAAACGCGCCTCTTGCGTCGGAGTCCAAAAGCGGGGAGCGCTCTCCCATCAGATAGGGGAGGTAAATCAGGCGGTTGGCGCCGATGGGGGACTTTTCCGCGGCGGCGGTCATCAGCTCGTAGGGATCCACGCCCATGCCCGCCGCCGTCTCCCTCTCCGCGCCGCAGAAATTGTTGCGGAACCACTGGAGGGACAGTCCTGCTGCCAGTGTGCAACTCATGACGGTCCATGCGCCGGGAACGGCGGAGCAGAAAGAATGAACCCGCCCCTTGGGGTCGATGGTAACCTTGTCGGAGTGGGCGAAAATGACGCCGGAAGTGCCGATGGTGGTAAACGCCCGCCCGGTCTCCACCACCCCGGTTCCGATGGCGGCGGCGGCGTTGTCTCCTGCGCCGCCCACCACCGGAGTTCCCGGGGCGAGGCCGGTGGCCTCCGCCGCGGCACTTGTGACGACTCCCGTCACGTCGGCGGACTCATGCATGGTTCCAAGCAACGCCGGGTCAATATCGAGGGCTGAGAGGACCTCTCCGCTCCAGCGGCGGTTTGGCACGTCCAGCAGGTTCATGCCGGAGGCGTCGGATACCTCCGTTGCGAACTCGCCGGTAAGCTTGTAGCGGATAAAGTCCTTGGGCAGCAGGATATGGCGGCACTTTTCATATATTTCGGGCTCATGCTCCCGCACCCACAGGATCTTTCCGGCGGTAAACCCGGGGAGAGCAGGGTTTGCGGTGATGGCGATGAGCTTTTCCCGTCCCAGAGTCTCCGTGATCTCTTCGCACTGCTTCCGGGTTCGCCCGTCACACCAGAGAATGGCCCGGCGCAGGACGTTCCCGTCCCCATCCAGCATCACCAGCCCGTGCATCTGGCCGGAGAGGCCCACACCCCGGACGGATTTTGCATTTATGCCGGCGGTCTTTAAAACAGCCCCCACGGTTTCTTTCACCGCCTGCCACCAATCCTCCGGGTTCTGCTCCGCCCAGCCGTTTTTCGGCTGATAGAGGGGATATTCCACGGTATGACTGGCAAGGGCGGCCCCCTCCGTATCAAACAGAACGGTCTTTGTGCCGGAGGTCCCCAAATCAATTCCAAGTATGCAGTCCATAAGTAACCTCGCTTATTCAGGCTGAGCCCTGCGCTTGCTCACCACGTCGAAGATAACCGCGGCCAGCAGCACCAAACCCTTGACAACTTTCTGCCAGTTGGCGTCGATGCCAAGGATCGACATGCCGTTGTTGATAACGCCCATGAACACCGCGCCGATCACGGCGCCGCCCACGGTGCCCGTGCCGCCGTAAGCCGACGCACCGCCGATGAAGCAGGCGCCGATGGCGTCCATCTCGTAGCTGTTGCCGGCAGAGGGTGCGGCGGAATTGAATCGGGCAGTGACCACCAGCGCGGCCACGGCGGACAAAAACGCCATGTTGGTGTAGGCAAAGAACATGGTCCGGTTGGTGTTAATTCCGGAGAGCTTCGCGGCTTTTTCGTTTCCGCCCATGGCATACAGGTGACGGCCGGGGACGGTGTTCTGCGTATAGTACCCGTAGACAAGAACGATGACGGCCAGCAGGATCAAAATGGTGGGCAGGCCCTTGTGATTGCCCAACATCAGTGAAAGCGCCAAAATCAAAACGCAAAGCGCCGCGTTCTTGCCCCAGAACATGAACGCACTCTGCGTCTCATAATTGTTGCGCTTCCGCTTCGCCCGGTTCATGAACTGCGCCGCCAGATACACCGCGCACAGTACGATGCCGATCACCAGCGTGACGGTCAGAATCGTTCCTTTCCCGGCGCTGCCGCCGGGGACATAGCTGTTGAACAGATTCAGGTAGGTCTCCGGATATCCGGAGATAGTCAGACCGTTGAGAATGATCTGGGCCAGACCGCGCCATAAAAGCATACCGGCCAGCGTGACAATAAAGGGCGGGATGCGGATGTAGGCAATCCAGTAAGCCTGCCATGCTCCGATGGCAAGACCCACCAAAAGGCAGATGATCATCGCCAGCCAGATATCCATATGCATGTTGACGATCAGGGTACCGGCCACCGCGCCCACCAGAGCCACGATGGAGCCCACGGACAGGTCGATGTTGCCGCCGGTGAGAATACACAACAGCATGCCGACGGCCAGAATGACCACGTAACTGTTCTGGGAGATCAGGTTGGAGATATTTGCCGGGGTCAGCAGCGCCTGGCTTGCGGGCTTATGCGCCACGGTCATGATGAGAATCTCAAAGAGAAGCGTCACCAGCACCAGCGCAATCACCATCGTATTCTTTTTCAAGAATCCGCTCAGTGTTCTTGCCGCGGATTTGTTTTTCGTCTCTGTCATACCGCCATTGCTCCTTTATTTCCACTGGATTTGAGGATACAGGCCATGATGGTTTCCTGACTTGCCTGCTCGTGCGTCAGCTCACCCACGACGGAACCCTCGTTCATCACGTAGATCCGGTCGCACATGCCCAGCAACTCCGGCATCTCCGATGAAATCATCAAAACCGCCTTGCCCTGGGATACCAGATCGTTCATAATGCAGTAAATCTCATATTTCGCACCCACGTCGATGCCGCGGGTGGGTTCATCTAAAATCAGGACGTCCGGCTCGGCAAACATCCACTTGCTCAAAAGGATTTTCTGCTGGTTGCCGCCGGAGAGGTTCCCCACATTTTGCTCAATGCCGGAGCATTTGGTGCGGAGAATGTCTTTGTACTCATTGGCGTATTTGATTTCCAGATCTTTGTCCAGAATTTGATGGCGGCTGATGCGTTCCATCCTGGCCAGCGTGGTGTTCTGCCGGATGGATTCGGAGAGGATCAGGCCGTTGCCCTTGCGATCCTCCGTGACATAGGCCAGCTTGTGGTTGATGGCATCGGTGACGGAGCGAAGGTGAACCTCCCGTCCGTTCAAAAGCAGCGTGCCTCTGATGTTTGTACCATAGCTCCGGCCAAAAATACTCATGGCCAGCTCTGTACGCCCCGCGCCCATCAGGCCGCTGACACCCACGATTTCGCCCCGGCGGACATTCAGGCTCACGTGGTTGCAGACCATGCGTCCGGCATAGGTAGGGTGCTCCGCACACCAGTCCCGAACCTCCATGGCTACATCCCCAATATGGCTCTCCCGCTTTGGAAAGCGGTCGACTAGCTCACGGCCCACCATGCCCTTGATAATGCGTTCCTCGTGGAAGTCATCCACGCCCTTGACCAGCGTCTCAATGGTGGCTCCGTCGCGGATAATGGTGATTTTATCCGCCACATACGACACCTCGGACAGCTTGTGGGAAATGATGATACAGGTCATCCCCTTGGATTTGAACTGGAGCAGCAGATCCAGCAGCTTCCGGGAGTCCGTCTCGTTAAGGGAGGCGGTGGGTTCGTCCAAAATCAGCAGGCGGACGTTCTTCGTCAGCGCCTTGGCTATCTCCACCAGCTGCTGTTTCCCGACACCGATGTCCTTGATCTGTGTGCGGGGCGATTCCTCCAGCCCCACGGTCTTGAGGTACTTCGCCGCGAGGTCGTAGGTCTTATCCCAGTCGATGTGAGAAGTTTTGCCCTGCTCGTTACCGAGAAACATGTTTTCTCCGATGGTGAGGTAGGGAACCAGCGCCAGCTCCTGATGGATGATGACAATGCCCTTGCTCTCGCTGTCGTTGATCTTGCTGAATTTACACACCTCGCCGTCATAGATGACGTCGCCCTGATAGGTGCCGTAGGGGTAGATACCGGACAGGACATTCATCAGTGTGGATTTTCCGGCGCCGTTCTCGCCCACAAGCGCATGGATCTCACCCTCCTCCACCTTCAGATTCACGTTGTCCAGCGCCCGGACACCGGGGAATTCTTTAATGATACTGCGCATTTCCAAGAGATTTTTTGCCAAGTCGATCCCTCCCATATCTGCTGCGGTGGTTGGCCCGCGCGAAGGCGCGGGAATTGCCTTAAAGGAAAAGCGGGCGGAGGATACCTCCGCCCGCTCTGAGTTCGGTGCCGGCGGACAAGGCCAGCGGAATGACTTCGGAGTAAATCAGGCCAGATCCGCTTCGGTATAGTAACCGGAGTCGATCAGAAGCTCCTTAAAGTTGTCCTTCGTGCACACTACGGGGTCGCACAGGAAGGAGGGGATCACGCCGGTGCCGTTTTCATAGGTCTTGGTGTCGTTCACGGGGACTTCTTTGCCCTGAAGAATGCAGTCCACCATTTCCACAACCTTGGATGCAAGCGTCCGGGTATCCTTGAAGATGGACATGCTCTGGGTGCCTGCCAGCATATTTTTCACGGAGGGCTTATCACAGTCCTGTCCGGTGATAATGGGCATATTGTCGGCGGTATAGCCCGCGCCCAGCAGGGCGTTGGTCACACCGTTGGCGGTGGAGTCGTTGGAGCAGAGGACCGCGTCCAGCTTGGTGGCGTCCGGGCCATAGCCGTTGGAGGTGATCAGATTCTCCATGCGCTTCTGGGATTCCTCGGTGGACCAGTTGGGGGTGGCGCACTGGGCCTTGGAAGTCTGACCGGAGGGAACCACCAGCTTGCCGGAGTCGATGTAAGGCTGCAGCACATCCATAGCGCCGGTAAAGAAAAAGTTCACGTTGTTGTCGTCCGGCGCGCCGGTGACCAGTTCGATATTGAAGGGGCCTGCCTGATTGTCAAGGTCCAGCGCGTCCTTGATGTAATTGCCCTGGAACTGACCGACCTTGTAGTTATCAAAGGTGGCGTAATAGCTGACTGCGTCGGAATTCATAATCAGACGGTCATAAGCGATGACGGGGATATTGGCATCCTTCGCGCCCTTCAGAACCTCGGTCAGGGCGGAACCGTCGATGGAGGCGACGACCAGAACCTTGCAGCCGCCGGTGATCATGTTCTCCAGCTGGTTGACCTGCGTGGGGATGTCGTTGTCGCCGGCATACTGGAGGTCCACTTCATAGCCCGCGGCCTCCAGCTCAGCCTTCATGTTGGAACCGTCCTGATTCCAGCGCTGCAAAGACTGTGTAGGCATGGATACGCCCACCTTCACGCCGCTGGCCGCAGCGGCGCTGGCGCTGGCGCTCCCAGCGGAGGAACTGGCTGCCCCGGAGGTGGCTCCGCCGCCGCCACAGGCGGCAAGGGAGAGGGTCATCATTGCTGCAAGGGCCAGAGACAAAAGTTTCTTCTTCATCGTATTCGCTCCTTTTCCAAATTTGTAGTACCATATGTTTTCCGCGCGTCTTTGCACGGGGAGACACAAAATTTGTCAAATAACAAAACGACTTTTATAAATATACTTTCTTTAAGCCAAATATTACACATTGGGAAGCCCTCTGTCAATATATTTTTGTGCAGGTGGTATAGATTTGGCACAATTCATAAAATTGATATCGCTATTTTTCTGTTTCCACAAGAGAATCTTCCCTGCCTCTGAAGGAATAAAAAGGCCGCTCGGAGCGTCCTGTAGGACGCTCCGAGCGGCTGGGTTCCACTTCCGGTGAAAACAAATCGGAGGCGGAAAACGAACGCGGGTATGAACTTCATAGTCCATCGGAAAATCTGTTTGCAGAATGGAAAAAAGTACGCAAACCCGCAGCCATCAAAGGCAATAGCCGCTGATTTTGCGGTGTTTTCTTAAACTTTTACGATAAACTCCGCGATGTATCTTAGAGCCGCGCCCACGCAGATGGACCGGTCATGATAGCGGCAGAAGTGGACGTAGTTCCCGTCATCCGTAAAGGGATTCAGACAACTCAGGCGCTCTTCCAGCGCCCCCTGATAGGCAGCCAGGTATTGGGGGAATGCGCCGCCGATAATTACGTTGCAGTCCAGCATGGTGTGAATATTGCTGACGGCCAGAGCCAGATCGTCCAGATAGGTCTCCCAAGTGTTTTGATAGGCGGGATTTCCGGCGGAAAGGCCGGCAAAGAATTCCTCCAGCGTGATGTGCAGGTCATCCGAGAGGCGGGTTGCGGAGCAGTACGCCTCCAGACATCCCCGCTTGCCGCAGTTGCACACCCGTCCGCCGGGATGGATGCACATGTGTCCGAATTCGGCGGAGCGGTGATGGTCCCCGTCGTAAGCGCTGCCATTTACCAGAATCGCGCCGCCGATGCCCCGGCTGAGGGAGAGATAGGCCAGATTCTCCATCTCCGCGTGATTCCACCACTCCGCAAAACCGCCGCAGGTAGCGTCGTTGTCCAGAAACGTGGGGTAAGGAATATAGCGATTCACCCAGATGGGACTCATTTTTCCGATCCGGGCGGTGGGAGCGTATTCAATGACAGTCTGATCCGCATTGACAATGCCGGGAACCGTGATCCCAACGCCTAACAACCGCTCCCGGGAGAGATTGCTGTCATCCAGAAACTGCTCCAGCCGAGCGGCCAGCTCCTTGGCGGAGTGCTCCGTATTTTCAAAGGGGCGTGAAAATTGCCGAAAGGCCAGCTGATTGCACTTCAGGTCCAGCGCCACCATGCGGATGCTGCCGCTGGACAGCTCAATGCCAATGGCAAACCGGGCATCCGGTACCACAGAGATCAGCCGGGGCTTCCGCCCGCCGGTGGAGTCCGTGGTGCAGGAGGCGTCGATCAGGCCCATAGCGTCCAGTTCCTTTAGATTCTGCGACAGGGTGGGCAGGCTCATAAAAAGTTCCGCGGCCAGGTCCTGCTTGGTAAGCGGCTCCTCCGCATCGATCAGGCTGCGGAACACATGGTTTCGATTCTGCCTGCGCAGCTCGATGGTGGACATTGTTCCGGACTTTACCACAGCATTTTCCTCCAACTTTTACAAAAGTACCTTTTATTAATTCCGAATATAACACAGCGCTCGGCCGATTGCAAGAAGACTTCTGAGAAAAATTATATTTCCGCATCGCGACATCAATGGAAAAAGTGGGATAATGGGCTCTTCCTGTCGTATCATGGTGTTGTGCTTCCTAAAAAAATATGGTAAAATACAGAAATTAAATATTCAGGCCTGTACTGTAAAACGAAAGCTTCAAATTCCGGCGGGCGCGAAGCGGTTCTACCGGATGAGGATAAATTTATTTGGAGGTGCATCATGAAGCAGCCCTGCAATTCCGCTCTGGCGGCACTTTGCGCCGCGCTGCTCTTGACCGGCTGCAGTGGGGTGGGCACGGCTTCCGTTTCTGCGCCCGTATCCATTACGATCTGGAGCTATTACAACGGTGCTCAGCTCACCGCCTTTAACGCTCTTGTGGACGAGTTCAATGCCACAGTGGGCAAGGACAAGGGAATCGTTGTGAGCAGCACCAGCCAAGGGACGGTATCGGATTTGGCCGACAACGTGATCAACTCCGCACTGGGTGAAGCCGGCGCGGAGGAACTGCCCTCCATCGTTGCTGCTTACGCCGATACGGCATACCAGCTGGACCAGATGGGCTTTGTAGCGAATTTGAACGCCTATCTGACGGAGGCGGAACAGGACCGATATGTGGAAAGCTTTCTTGACGAGGGGCAGTTCAACGGGGGAGATATTAAGATATTCCCGGTAGCCAAATCCGTGGAGATTCTGGCAGTAAATGAGACGGACTGGGACGTTTTTGCCCAGGCGACCGGCACGTCGCTGGACGCCCTCGCAACGGTTGAGGGTATCACGCAAACGGCGGAGGCCTACTACGACTGGACGGACAGCCTGACTCCCGAGCCAAATGACGGCAAAGCCCTGTTTGGGCGCGACGCTATGGCCAACTACTTTTTTGCCGGTTCCATGCAGCTGGGGACGGACCTCATTACCGTGGAGAACGGAAAGGCAGCCCTGAACTTTGACCGCGGCGTAGTCCGAAAGCTCTGGGACAACTATTACATTCCATATGTAAAGGGGTATTTCACCGCAGCCGGCCGTTTCCGAAGCGACGATCTGAAGACCGGAAACATCATCGCCTGCGTCGGCTCCTCCTCCAGCGCCACCTACCTGCCCACAACCGTGTTCACCAGCGACACGGAAAGCCATCCTGTCAAGCTGAAAATTCTGCCCTGCCCCCAGTTCCGGGGCGGGACGCCCTGTGCCATCCAGCAGGGAGCGGGCATGGTGGTCACAAATGGCCCGGAAGCAGAGGTCGCTGCCAGCGTGGAGTTTTTGAAATGGTTTACGGACACAAATAGAAACATTCAATTTTCCGTGAACTCCGGCTATCTCCCCGTTATGAAGGCGGCAAACAGCATGACGGCCATCAAAGCCAGCGGCTTAACGCTCACAGACCTGATGGGTGAGATCCTGACGGTGTCCGTAGACACCGTCAATAATAATCTTCTCTATACGCCGCCGGCCTTTGAAGGCGGTGACCATGTCCGCAATGAGTTGGAGCATGCCATGAGTGATCAGGCATCGGCGGACCGGGAAGAGATCCTTACCCGGCTCCGGGCGGGAGAAAGTCTGGATTCAGCGGCAGAAGCCTTTGTCTCGGATCAGCATTTTGAGGAGTGGTACGAGGCGACACTGACCCAACTGCAAGCTCTGATGGAGAGCTGAGCAACTCCGTTGCCCCGCCAGCGCGCTGTTCGGGAGGAGGGTCCCTATGAAAGTGAATAAGGCGAAACCCGGCGCGGAGCGGTCTGTGTCCCGCTTCCTCATACTCCCCATGTTGGGCCTGCTGGCTATGGAGATCCTCCTCCTGGTGGGAAGTATTTTCGTCAGTGGAGTTATCACGCAGCTGCGGGAGAATTCTGATCAAATGCTGCTTCAGCAGGTGGAAAACCGCCGGAACTACCTGGAAAACGCCATGGTTTCCTCCTGGAGCGATCTCACAACGCTGCGGGAAACCATCAATACCGCTGCCTCCGCTATGGCCGAGGACGGGGCGCTGGATCCGGATACGCTGGGGCCAAACGGTTCTGGCCATGGCGGAGACGAGCTGCTGATTCAAATTGTCCCGGATCTGATTTCCACCCTGTATGCCAAGCGGCTCTCCGGCGTTTTTGTAATCCTGAATACCCAAGAGCTCCCCGATGATTTTAATTGGGAGAGCGCCTCCTTCTCCGGCATCTGCATCCGGGACATGGACTCTTCTGCCCCCCAGTCCGCGTTCAACACGGACCTGCTGCTGGTGAGGGCGCCGGTAGCTGTGGTCCGTTCATTGGATCTATCCACCAGCTCGGACTGGAAACCTCAGTGCGCATTCCACTCCGGCTCCGGCAGCGACTTTTTTCAGCGGCCTTTCCAAACTGCATGGAACGCCGCCGGGAATCTTTCCGCGCAGTACTGCGGTTATTGGAGCGAGCAGCCCTATCAGTTGGAGGACTCTGATACGACCAGCATCTCCTATTCCCAGCCGCTGGTCCTGAGTGACGGAACGGTCTATGGCGTTTTGGGCGTCGAATTACAGACAGATTATCTGAGCCGCCTGCTGCCCGCCGAAGAGCTGCATAAGGAAGCTGGCTCCTATATTCTCGCCACCAGCCGTGACGGCGTCTACAAGCCCGTGCTGGCCAACGGCGTGTTTTCAGATCAGGTGCCGGATAAGCTGACCGTTGAGGCGCGCAAAGACGGAAGCGTCCGCTTTCTGGCTGACGGGCAGCAGTACAGCGCCGCTGTCAGATCTCTGCGCCTGTACGGAAACAACGCTCCATTCTCACAGACGGGATGGGTGCTGATCGGCGCAGCGGCGGAAAAGGACCTGTACTCTTTCTCCGATAATATGCTTACCCTCCTGATCGTCATTGCGCTGGTGACGCTTCTCTTTGGGATTCTGGGCAGCGCCTTTATTAGTCGCAGCATGGCGGACCCCATCCGGATTCTTGCGGACCGGGTGGCCGAAGCCCAGAAAAGCCAGGCCGGAATCCCGGACCTTCCGGCAACAGGGATTCGGGAGATCGATCAGTTTTCCGGTACCATTGTCTCCCTCAGCCGCAGTGTAATGGACTCCTCCACCCGGATGCTGAGGATCATTGAAATGGCCAGCGTCGAACTTGGAGGGTTTGAGTACCGCAGCGGCGAGCCCATGTTCGTCACGGCGAATTTTTTCCCTATGCTTGGCATGAAGGATGTGGACGCATCCGGGATAACCCGGGAGCAATTCGGACGGTTGCTGGAGCAGTTGGATTCAAATTTAGTCTCCAAGAGTGCAAAAAAGGACTCCCGCCTGTACAAAATCTCAGATGACGGCAGCGTGCGCTATATCCGGGTGAGCATCCGGCGAAACGGCGACTGTCTGGTGGGATTAGCGGAGAATGCCACTACGGCCACTCTGGAACAGCTGCGGATTGAACATGAGCGGGACTATGACCTTCTGACCGGCATCTACAACCGGCGGGCGTTCTACCGCATGGCCGACGAGCTGTTCCTGTTTCCGGAGCAGCTCGGTACGGCGGCGCTGCTGATGATCGACCTGGATAATCTGAAAAGTATTAACGACCGATTCGGCCACGATTTCGGGGACCAGTACATCCGCTGTGCAGGGCAGTGCTTTCTGCATGGCGTCCCTGCGGAAACGCTGGTGGCCCGTCAATCCGGCGACGAATTTTACCTGCTTTTTTACGGATATTCGGATCAGAGTGAAATCCGGCAAAAGATCAGTCGTCTCCTGGATATCGTGCGGCAGAAATCAATTGCTCTGCCGGGTGGATTGCGGCAGCACCTCAGTATTTCCGGCGGTATTGCGTGGTATCCCCGCGACAGCCGCAACATCGGAGAACTGATGAAGTATGCGGATTTTGCCATGTACCAGGTCAAACACACCCGGAAGAACGGCGTAGCAGAGTTTGATATGAAGCTGTATCATCAGGCCGGTGATTCCCCCGAATGCCGTCAGGAATTTCACAGGATTCTCGACGAGGGGCGGATCACTTACCATTTTCAGCCCATAGCGGATGCCCATACCGGAAATATCCGGGGCTATGAAGCGCTGATGCGGGTAAGCGCCCTCACACTGACGGGCCCGGAGCAGCTTCTGCACATTGCACGGAGGGAGGGGTGTCTGGGGGAAATCGAGCGGATAACGTGGTTCAAATCCGCCGAGACCTTTCAGAATCTGCTGGAGCAGGAACAGATCTCACCGGACGCACTGCTGTTCGTCAATTCCATTCCAAGTCAAGCCATGGCACCCCAGAGCACAGCGGAATTCCACCGGCGTTTTTCCGCCCTTCAGCCCCGCATTGTCGTGGAGATCTTGGAGGGTGAGGATCTGGATGAGGCATGCACCAACGCCAAACGGGAGACCCCCGGCTTTTCCGGCATGTTCGCGCTGGACGATTACTGCGGCAGCAATCGCAGCAAGAAGAATCTGCTGAAGCTGGCTCCGGCCTTTATAAAAATTGACATCTCCATGATTCGCAGCATTGATATCAGCCGGGATCATCAGGAAATTATTTCAAATCTGGTGGCCTATGCCCATCAGCGGGATATGCAGGTGATTGCCGAGGGGGTAGAGACGCCCCGGGAGCTGGAGGCCGTGATTGATCTGGGAGTAGACCTGATACAGGGCTATTTCCTCGGCCGTCCCGCCGCCATTCCGCCTATAGAAATCGCACCGGAGGCAATAGAACTGATCTGTATAAAGGAATCTGTGGAGCGTATAAATTCCCGCCGGAAATCTAAATGAGAGAAGGAATTCTGTGCGTATTTTTATTTTTGCAATCGCCGGCGTAGCTATCGGCTTGGTGGCTGGGAGACTGATGAAGCGCTAGGGTGATTTTTTCATAAGGGTAAAGCTGTGAATAGGCCACTTGCACTTCACTGCGCGGCGTGGTCCCCAAAAGTCCCGGCCTCATATGAGGCCGGGACTTTCGCTTACTGATGCTGCTCACCGGGGAGCCATCAGATGATGGAGCGCGGCATCCAGCCCGTTGATGGTCAGGGGAAACATGGGAATCTCCCTGCGGATCTTTTGAATGGTAAGGTTTCCCCAGGTATACTCCCATTGCTCCAGCGGAATGGGGTTCAGCCACGCCGTATGAGCCGATTTTGCCGCAAAGCGCCGCAGCCAAGTCAGGCCCGATTCGCCGTTGACCCGATAAAAATAGTCCAGACTCCCGCCCTGGCTCAAAAGCTCACTGGGAGCCATGGCCCCGTCGCCCACAAACAAAATCTTCCAGGAAGCGCTCAGACCCTGGAGGACGCTTTTTGTATCCACGCTCTTCTGATACCAGCACTCCGGGGTGGTGAACAGGTCGTCGTAGACGCAGTTGTGGAAATAGAAGGTCTTCAGTTCCTTGAAATGGCTGGACTCGTGGACGGCGTAAAACAGGCGGGAACACAGGCGGGAATAGGACCACATGGACCCTCCGGAATCAAACAGCACCAGCAGATGCACGTCGTTTTTTCGGGGCCGGTCAAATTCCAGTTTCAAAGCACCGCCGTTGTCGCAGGTGGAGCGGATCGTCTCGTCAAGCTGAAGCTCGTCCTTTGGTCCGTCGCCCTTCACCGTCAGGTTCCGGAGTCTGCGAAACGCCATTTGAAACTGCCTCAGTTCCAAGGCGGAGTCCTGCCGGAAGTCCCGGTAATCCCGCTCCGCCGCCACCTGAACGGCGCTTTTCTGCCGTCCGGGTCCGCCGATGCGGATACCGGCGGGGTTATAACCGCCGTGTCCAAACGGCGATGTACCGCCGGTGCCCACCCATTTACCGCCGCCATCGTGGCGCGACCTCTGCTCGGTAAGGCGCTCCGCCAGCAGTTTTTTCAACTCCTCTAAATCCAGACCTCCGCCAAACCGGGCGTCCACTTCATCCCTGTCAAACTTTCGTTGCTGAATCGCCTCGGCAAGCCAGTCCAAAAACTCCGCGGGCAATTCCCGAACGGATTCTACATCGTGGAAATACTCCGCGAAAGCCAGGTCAAAGCGGTCAAAGTCCGCCTCGCTTTTGGCGAAGATGCAGCGGGCCAGATAATAAAAATCCGTCAATTGGGAACCGTGGAGTCCCAGCTTCAGCGCTTCCATCAAGGTCAGCCACTCGTTCAGGGATACGTCCAGGCCATATCGGCGCAGCGCGTAAAAAAATCCCGTAAACATCCGCTCACCGCTGCCGCTGCACGGCGTCCATATCCTCCGTCTTTTTCAGCAGGATGCCGGCGAAGGGCAGCGTAGAGCGCAGCAGCTTCGGGTCCACCCCGCCAATGCTGAGCGCCTGCACCCAGTCCAGCAGCTCACTGGTGGAAGGCTTTTTTTTCAAGTCCCGATCCCGCAGGCAGTAAAATTGTTCCAGCGCCTGATCCAGCAGGCGCTTATCCAGATCCGGGTAGTGAGCGCGGACAATCCGCTCCATCATGGGCGCATCCGGGAACGCAATATAGTGGAAAATACAGCGGCGCAAGAATGCGTCCGGAAGTTCCTTTTCCGCATTGGAGGTGATGATGACGATGGGGCGGTGCTTCGCCCGGACAGTCTCCTTCGTCTCCGGAATGTAGAACTCCATCCGGTCCAGTTCCCACAAAAGGTCGTTGGGAAATTCCAGATCGGCCTTGTCGATCTCATCGATCAGCAGTACCACCTGCTTTTCGGACTGAAACGCCTCGCCCATCTTTCCCAGCTTGATATATTTTTTAATATCGCTGACACCGGATTCGCCGAACTGGCTGTCGTACAGCCGGGCCACAGTGTCGTAGACATACAGGCCGTCCTGAGCCTTTGTGGTGGATTTGATGTTCCAGACAATCAGCTCCAGACCCAGCGACTCCGCCACGGCCTGCGCCAGCATGGTCTTTCCGGTGCCGGGCTCGCCTTTGATAAGCAAGGGTTTTTCCAGCGCTCGGGCAATATCCGCCACTCGCAGCAGCTCCAGCGAGGCGATATAGTCCTTTGTGCTCGTTAGTTCTTTCATAGTACCTCCACAGTCAGGATTCGTTTAAATTAACCAAAAGGGGCCGCTGCAATCCATTGCAGCAGCCCCTTTTTTCGGTCTTCAAAACTCCGCAGAAACACCCGTGGCATTTCCATAGCATTAAGCTTCGCCCTGGCTTGCGTCTCTCGCCCCCGTTTGCTCCGGCGCAGCCCAGCAAGGTTAGTTGCGGAGAAAAAAGGAGAAGCCATGAGACGAGTGAGCTTTGACCTTTCAGGCCGAAGCGAGGGATATGAAGCTTGCTTCTTCTCTCAGCCGAAAAACTTCAGCAGGCAGCCGGCGGCCACCGCAGAGCCAATCACGCCAGCCACATTGGGGCCCATTGCGTGCATCAGCAGGAAGTTGGCGGGATTGTACTTCTGGCCCACCACCTGAGAAACACGGGCGGCCATGGGGACGGCAGACACACCGGCAGAGCCGATGAGCGGATTGATCTTGCCGCCGGAGAGGACGCACATCAGCTTGCCGAACAATACGCCGCAGGCAGTGGCGAAGCAGAAAGCGATCAGGCCCAGAACAATGATCTTAATGGTATCCAGGCTGAGGAACCGATCATATACGGCGGTGGCGCCAACGGAAATGCCCAGGAAAATTGTGACAATGTTCATCAGCGCATTCTGGACGGTGTCGCTGAGACGCTCGGTCACGCCGCACTCCTTGAACAGGTTGCCCAGCATCAGACAGCCCAACAGGGGTGCCACGGTGGGCAGTACCAGGCAGGTGACAATAGTGACCATGATCGGGAAGATAATTTTCTCGGTCTTGGAAACGGGACGCAGGGTATCCATCTTAATCTTCCGCTCTTTCTCCGAGGTCAGCAGCTTCATAATCGGCGGCTGGATCAGCGGAATCAGAGCCATGTAAGAGTAAGCCGCGATGGCAATGGGACCCAGATATTCCGGAGCCAAAATCTTAGTCAGCCAAATGGCGGTGGGGCCGTCCGCACCGCCGATGATGGCGATGGACGCTGCCACATTGGGGGCGAAGCCCATAAAGGTGGCCATCAGAAGCGCAACGAAGATACCGCCCTGAGCCGCGGCGCCCATGAACAGGGAGGACGGACGGGCGATCAGGGGACTAAAGTCCGTCATGGCGCCTACGCCCATGAAAATCAAAGAGGGATACAGGCCGGTTTTGACGCCGATATACAGCAGGTCAAGAAGGCCGCCGTCATGGAGTACCGTGCCGTAGTTGATATCCGTGCCCCAGAATTCGGGATGAAAGACGGCCGATCCGGGAAGATTTGTCAGCAGCATACCGAAAGCGATGCCAACCAACAACAGGGGCTCGAACTTCTTTACGATGCCAAGATACAGCAGTACGCAGGAAATGATGATCATGACCAGCTGACGCCAGTCCATTGTTGCGAAACCGGACGTGCTGAAAAGGCCCGTAATACTTCCAGTAATTAAATCCATTCGGAAAGCTCCCTTCCGATCAACCGATCTGAATCAGCTGTGCACCGGCCTCGATTTGAGCGCCAACCGTTACGAATACTTTAGTGACGGTGCCCGCGCTGGGAGCCATGATCTCATTTTCCATCTTCATGGCCTCGAAGGTCAGCAACACCTGTCCGGCTGTAACAGAATCGCCCTCCTTGACGGGGACAGACATGACTTTACCGGCCATGGGTGCGGTGACGGTACCCGCGCCGGCAGGTACAGCGGCAGCGGCGGCGGGAGCAGGAGCAGGAGCAGCGGGAGCGGGAGCGGCAGCAGCGGCAGCAGCGGGAGCGGCAACAGGAGTCACGCTCTGAATACGGGGTGCGGCAGCGGGGGCGGCGGCGCTGTTCTCAGCCACCTGAACGTCATAGGTCTTGCCATTGACAGTGATCGTATAAGCTCTCATGTCGATTTCTCCTTTAAATTATATAGGTACGTCTTTTGAAGACTTCATTCAGAATGTGCTCAGTCCAGATCCTGCCGGTTGCGGATAAAGGGGTTGCATTTTGTGCGCTCATATTCCGCAATCGCGGCGGAGAGGACGGCGATCAGCTCCGCGTCGTCCTGCCTGGGTGCAGCCGCAGGTGCACCCGCGGCTCCGGCAGAAACAGCGGGGGCGACCGTGCCCACATTCCGGGTAGCCACCTTGCCGAACACGACCAAAATCACGTAGAGAAGCAGCAAAACCGAAAACACCACCAACATACTGGCAAGGCTGACAATGCCGGCCTGTCCCATGGACATACTACCCTGGATCATACATTCACCTCAGAAGCGAACGCTTCCCTTTCCTTTCTTACTTGTTCATCAGGTTGTCCCAGTCACGGATGATCCGCGGGGTCATCATGTGATGGAACGGGCAGATGGATTCGGGGTTCTGATAGGATGCGCCGACGAATGCGCAGATATAATTGCGCAGCTTGGGCAGCTCCACAATCTCGTCCACCAGACCGGTCTTGGCGCAGGCGGCGGGGCGGGATTTGTCGGAATAATCCTGAATCAGCTTGTTCATCTTGTCGATGGTGGGCTGAAGGTCCTTTTCCTCCTTCTTATCCTTTACAAGACGGCGGGCATACATGGCGGCAGCAGCGGTCTCTCCGTGCATCACATAGATCTCCGTGGCGGCGGTGCCAACGCTGAAGACGTTGCGCCCGGTGCCCTGAGGGCCGCCCATGACATAGTGCGCAGCGGCAGTGCCCTTGCGCAGCGTGATCTCCATCTGGGGAACCTTTGCGTTCTGGATGGAGTAGATCAGCGACTGACCCAGGCCCAGCAGCTCGGCCTTCTCGGCGGGGTCGCCCACATCGATGCCGGTGGTGTCCTGAATCCACACGATGGGCAGACGGTCGCGGCCGCACATGGTGACAAACTCGTTCATCTTGATGAGGCCCTGACGGTACAGCTTGCCGCCCACACCCACAGCGCCGGCCCCCCGATACTCAGGATAGTTGGGCAGCAGGCCCTGATAGTTGGTGACCACACCAGTCAAAAGTCCGTTGACACGGGCAATGCCACAGACAATCTCGGGACCATAGCCCTTCTTATACTCCATGAATTCACTGTTGTCAAACAGGCACGCCAGCACTTCCCGGACGTCATAGGCACGCTTCTGGTTGAATGGTACGCGGGTATACAGTTCCTCGCCCTTATGAGCGGGCTCCATGGGGTCGGCCACGCGGAAGAAATTCTCATTGTAACCGGGAATGGCGTCCATATACTTCTGGATAGCGGCCAGAACGCCCTCCTCGCCGGAGTAGACCTCGCGGAAGAAGCCGGTTTCGCCGAAGTGAATATGCACAGCACCGGGGGGATCAACCTTACCGGCCTTGACGGTAGCGTTGATCAAAGCCTCGGCGGCCTCCTGATCCACATAGCCCTTGGGGTTCATACCGCCGACGATTCCCGCGCCGCCCACGGCCATATTGGCCTTCTCGTGGGCGATCAGGATGGTGGGGCTGACTGCGTGATAGCCGCCGCCGGCGGGGTTGGTGCCGTAAATACCGACCAGCACGGGAATACCCAACTGCTCCAGCTCCGCGTGGCGATAGAACGGGGTGCCGCCGCTGACGCGGCCGGCGTAGACCTTCTCCTGCTCGTCCAACTTTACGCCGGAGCAGTTCAGCACATACACCAGGGGAATACGGAGCATCTTGGCGATGTCGGTGGCCCGGGTCAGCTTCAACGCCTGGCCGGGAACCCACGCGCCCGCCAGCTTCTTGTTGTCGGAGGCAATAATCATCGCCCACTTGTCATGGATCTTGCCCATGCCGATCAACACACCGGTGGAACCGTTCTTGTTGTTGCCGGGGTTATAAAGGCTGTCCAGTGGGCACCAGGTGCCCTCGTCCACCAGAACTTCCAACCGCTGCCGGGCGGTCATCTGACCGGACTCGTTGAGGGACTCGTCGCTGCGGCCAGCGCTGAGGGCGACCTCAACCTCCGCGTTGTACGCGGTCTCGACGTTGTGCAGGGACTTTGCATTTTCTTCATTTACCGCGTTCAGCGGCGTACCCAGCTGGGACATGTTCTGAAAGTAAGAAGGCATGGAGTAGCCAAATGCGCTCATATCGTACCACCTTATCATGTATTTTGGCCGAAGAAAGGAGATCGGGACGGCCAGCCGGCCAGCCGGTCGCCCCGCGTGATAAACTCTTTTTTTAGAGGGAGATCACATCGGCAAACGCCTGAATCGCGGTGCGAGCCTGACCGAAGTCCCGCATCTGTTGATCCACACCCAGCTTGATGTGGGGGATCTTGGCTTCGTCCAGCGCCTTTTTGAGGGAGGGATACTCCATCTCCTCCGGGTCGCAGAACTGCTGCATAAACAGGACCAGCCCCTTGGCGCCGCTGTCCTTCACCAGCTTGGCCACAAACTCGCCCCGGCGGTTCTCGCTGGAATGCTCATCGTACAGCAGAACATCGTAATCCTGATTGGCAAACTGCTGGGCGAGTGCCTCCATGGGATCGCCGGTCTCGGGAGCGTCTACGCGGAAGGAGCGGGACTCATGAGCCACGTCGTCGGCGGCGATGGCGATTTTGTTCTCCTCGAAGATCTCCAGAAGCTTAGGGTTGTCGCATATGATGCCGGAGGTGACCACCTTGGTCCCCTTCCAGTCGCACACAGGCAGAGCCTTCAGCTCTGCGTTGAGGGCCTTCAGCTTCTCGGTGTACTCCGCCTTGGGCATAAACCACGCGGCTTTCAAAACAGCGCTGCGTTTGGTGGGGGTGATAACATCGCAGTGGTCGCTGACCAGCTTCACGAACTCACGGCGGGCGGCGCGGCTCTTATTATAGACCTTGATGGTCTCGGACAGTGCGGCGTCGGTGATGGGCGCGCCGGCGATCTTCTCAAGCTCAGTCTTGATGTGGGTATATTGGTCCAGGCAGAACTTCTTGCCGTAAGCGGGCTTGCGGTTCTGGGGATGGGCCAGGAAAATGCAGGGGAGCTTCTCGCCCATGGCCACGCGGATGTTCTGGCTCATGGGACGGAGCGTGTCGCAGATGGTGGGGGTGATGACTCCGTCTAAAAGATCCATGGTGCCGTCCAGCAGCATCTCAAGATCCAGCTGGGCGATGGTGCAGTAAAATGTAGCGCAGTATTCCTTGGCGCGAGAAATGGTCTTGTCATTGCTGCCCCACATACCAAACGGCACCATACCGGCGGCGGCCACCAGCTCCTCGGGCGCGTAATACGGCATCACACCAATGCATTTTTTGCCCTCCGCCTTGTATTTCTTCAGCTGTGCTTTCGGGTCGGCCGCAACGTCGGCAAACTCCTTTACAATCGTTTCGATACTCATGCCCGGGCCTCCTTCTGCTTTTTATTCTCCTCCATAGCCTCTACCAGGCCCTGGACACGGGTCTCATACTGAGCCTCGTTGAAGTTGCGGGGATCGGCCTGATCTCCGTCGAACCCGGCGCAGGGGACGCCCAGATCCTTGGTGAAACGGCGCTGCATCTCGGCCATGTAGCCGGACCAGGGCTTGCAGGATCGGTTATAGTGCACCAGCACGCCGTCTACCTTGTTCTCGCGACAGATGCCCTCGCGCCAGTCCACGCCCTGCTCAATGCACACGCTGTTGGGGGCCTTGCAGTATGCGCGGGCCATCTCGTCCAGCCCGTTATACACAAAACCGAACGCGGGCGCGTACACCACGGCGGTGACGTTGACGCCGTTGGCTTTCAGGGGCTTGAAAAGCGTCCTTAGGTTGGGCCAGCAGGGAATGCCCTCGAACATGACGCGGTACTGCTCGGGGAACGGAGCGGTGCTGGTTCCGTTTTTTACGTGCTGTTCCAGCTCGCTTGCCAGCAGCTCGAACGCCTCGGCAGTCTCCACCTTGCCGCGGGCAGTCACCACATCAGCCATATGGTTAAACAGATCGAAGCCGCTCATGGGAGCGGGCTTATACTGCAAATAGTCACAGACCGTCAGCCACGCCTTGGCAGTGCGGTTGGCATTGGCGCAGGCCTGTTCAAACTTCTTTTCGTCGAACTTCACGCCGGCAATCTTCTCCATCTGCTTAATGGCGTCATCGAACTGGCCGCGAATGTAAGCCACCTGGGAATCGCTGACGGTGACCTCGTTGTTATAGGGCACGTCGATCATAATCAGGGGAATGTTGTGCATCCGGGCAATATTCTCATACCACTTGGTCATGCAGTTACAAATATTGTTGCAGCACAGCACGAAGTCCGGCATGGGAACCCGGCGGGACTCATTGGTCGTCTCAACGCCCGCGGAATAAGCCAGGGAAATCCGGGCGTATCCGCAGATATCTGGGTCGAAGCCCAAGGACTCGGCAGATTCACACATCCGCTGGCCATCGTGCTGGGCGCCGATACCGGCAGCCTGGTTTTCCGGATATACGACTGCAAGGCCCAGCGCCTCGGCGATCTCGCAGGGGAACTTGGAAGACGACCAGCCCACGGGGCGGCCCGCCTTTTTCGCATCCCACGCGGCGGCGTACACCTTGGTGACAACGTCGCGCAGCGCCTGCGTACCGGGGCTGACCGGCTTCGGAGCTTTCTTAACAGGAGCCGCCTCGGGAGCGGCCGCAGTGGCTTTTTCGTTTTCGGCCATGAAAATATCCTCCGTTCTTAAATAACTTTCCCTCTATTTCGCCGTATCCGTGAAATCGGACCGGCGGGTGGTTCCCCTTTCAGGGATCACTTGCAAATTATTTGGTTGCCTTCTGCCATGCAAACAACGCCGCGCCCAGCGCGCCGTTGTACTGCGTCAGAGGCGAAGTGTGAATGGGATGGCCCAACGCCTCCTGAAGCGCGGAGACCACGCCGCCGTTCTGGGCGACGCCGCCGGTCATCACCACCGCGTCCCGCACACCGATACGGTTGGCAAGGCCAACCACCCGGGATGCCACAGACTTGTGGATGCCGTGGATGATGTCGCGCTTGTCGCTGCCCTTGGCCAGCTGGCTGATGACCTCGCTCTCAGCGAACACGGTGCATGTGGAGCTGATCTCCACATTCTTGGTGGACTGGGCTCCCAGGTCCGCCAGATCCTCCACCTTCACCTCCAGCACCCGGGCCATCACGTCCAGGAACCGGCCCGTCCCGGCGGCGCACTTGTCATTCATGGCAAAATTCACCATAACGCCGTTCTCAATCTCAAGAATCTTCACATCCTGCCCGCCGATGTCGATGACGGTGTGGACATCCGGAAACAGGAAAAACGCGCCTTTGGCATGGCAGCTCAGCTCGCTCATCTGGTGGTCGGCAATGTCGTCCAGTGAATTGCGGCCATAGCCGGTAGCCAGAATAAAAGCCATGTCCTCCTTCTTCATCCCCGCGGCTTCCAGTACCTCCGCAATAGCACGGGTAGGGCCGCTGGTACCCGCGCCCACATCTACCAGAGACTTGGCAACGATTTCGCTGCCGTCTTTCAGGATGAGGCACTTGGATGCGGTGGACCCCACGTCGATGCCCATCGTGTAAATATTGTTCATACGGTATCTCCTTACGGCGGTGGGGAACGCAACCCTTTCTTTCGCCTATTTTCCGGAAAGAGTTCGTTCGAAATCCGCCAAAGCCCTTTAAAATCGGTAGTTTTCTTATTATTTACCAACCTTAGAATACCATACGGACGCAAATTGTAAATACTGCCGCGCGCTATAAAATTAGCATATCTTGCTTTTCGTTTCCTCTGCTCTGACAATTTCACTGAGTTGGAAGTTAAAAATTTGACAGTTCGTCAAGTTCCCCGAAAAATAAAACGGCTTTCCGTCCGGAAAAATCCGACCGCCTGCCGAAATTTGTTTCAGCAGACGGCCGGGAGTTGGGTTCAGCGCGGCTCGGGCACCACGCTTCCCGAAAATTGCCTCAGATCTTGTTGACAGGGCAGACAACAGGCCGTCCGTAGCAAACATTGACAAGATCGGTGGCACAGGAGGTGCAGCAATTGATCACGGACTCCTCCGTGGAGGCTGCGGTGTGCGGAGTCAGGACCACGTTATCCATGTCCAGCATCTGGCGGCTGTTCTCGCTGAGCGGCTCGGGCTCATACACGTCCAAGCCCGCGCCAAACAGAACGCCGGTCTTCAGGGCCTCGACCATCTCCTCTTCCTGGATCAGACCGCCACGGGCCACGTTCAGGAAAATGGCGCGGGGCTTCATCATCTTGAACTGCGCCATGCCCACGGTGTGCTCGGTGGAGGGCATCAGGGGCAGATGGATGGAGACAAAATCGGCGGTCTTCCAAACCTCTTCCGCGCTTTCCTTCAGCTCGATGGGAAGGCCTCCCAGCTGTTCCTTGGTCACATAGGGGTCATAGCCGATGACCTTCATGCCCAGGCCATTGATGCACTTGGATGCAAACAGCTTGGAAATTCGGCCACAGCCCACCAGACCCAGGGTCTTTCCCTGCACCTCAACGGTGTTTTCAAGGTCCATGCGGACATAGAAGTTGCCGCTGCGGAACTGCCTGTCGACATAGTTGAACCGGCGGGCGGTCATCATCAGCAGCATTACGGCGTGTTCCGCCACAGCGTTGGCGTTGCCGGCGGGAGCAAAGACCACCTGGATCTTCTTTAAGGTTGCGTGATCAATGTCGATGTTATCCAGGCCCGCGCCCTGCTTGCCCACGCCCTTCAGGTTCCGGCACACATCCATCATAGCGGCGGTCACCGGCTCGGTGCGGCACATGATGACATCGGGCTGATACTCTTTCAGCTCCCGGATATAGGTCTCTTCATCCAGATTGCCGGCAACCTTGACTTCCACATCGTTGTTGTTGAAAATTTGGGTTGCGACATCGCTGAGATGGTTCGTGTAATAGGCCTTGAATTTCATGACTTATATTCCTCCACAAATCCGTTTTTTCGAGTACGGTGGGTCCCCCGCACCGCGTGTCTTTTCTTTTATCGTGCCACCATCATAGCGTACTCTTTCTGATTTTGCAAGTATTCCTGCAAAATTTTTAATTTTTTCATAATTTCCGTCATTTTGGCTCGGTTTCTTAATCAGTTTTCGTCATTTTGCAGAGCAAAATCCTCCCGATTTCCTAGAAAATATAGGAAACCAGGAGGATTTGTGATTTATGTTGTGGTTTTGAGTGAATACCCCTGTTCAAAGCGTTATCCTCTATTGCCGCTTCCCCTGACTGAACCGCTTTGCGTATTGCTTCGGAGGCAGTCCCGTAAGGGCCGTAAACGTGCGGATAAAATGCTCATTGCTCTGAAAGCCCACGGCCTCCCCCGCCGCCTGAACCCGCTGGCCGTCCTGCAAAAGGCGGCGGGCCCGGAGGATGCGGGTGTTGATGACATACTCCATGACGCTGAAACCCGTGGCCTCCTTAAAGCAGTGGCTCAGATAGTATTTGCTGATAAAAAACTCCGATGCCACCCGCTCCAGCGTCAGCTTTTCCGAGAGGTGGGCCTGCAAATACTCCAGCACGGCGCTGATCTGAAGCGCTCCCTCCCGCTCGCCGGGGAGAGCCGGACTTTCTATCTGGCACAACTCGTCCGCCTGCCGCCGGGCCGGGGCAATGGACAGCGCCTGCAACAAAAATTCGGACAGCAGCAACATCTGGTTCAGATCGGATCCAAACTCCGTACTCTTCCGCCCCTGTTCCCAATCCAGCCGCTTCAAAAAAGACAGCAATTCGTTATACCGCCCGCCCATCTCCACCATCCGCTCCGCCTCCTGCGCCCTGCGATAGAAGTCGGTCCGGGGCGCGGAGAGCGCGTGAAGCGTGGGGATCGGGACGTGGAGCACGTAGCGTTCATAGGGCTCGGAAGCCAGCGTTTTATGAAGCGTCGCGTCCGGCAGGATAAACAGGGCCGCAGGGTGCAAAGAATACACCTTGTTCTCAACAAACATCTCCCCGCCCCGGGAGACCGGCATCAAAAACTCCACGCTCTCGTGGAAATGAGGTCGATCCATGTACCACGAATCGTCCCGGCTCATCTTCAGATAAAACGGCTGCAACTGCACGCCAGACCACTCCTTTCGCCTCTTCATCCAGACATGCACAATCAGGCAGCAAAACAATATCCGCTAATTTTTTCGCGCAAATGTTCCTTTACAGAGGATTGTTGTGTGATACCATAATAGATGGCTTTTTATGAAAAGACAAGTCTTTTTATACAATTCCGACAGGAAAAACTATGATGTGGAGGCAATCTTATGGGAAAAGTTTGTACGCTCTCCGAAGCCGTATCCAAGTACGTGAAGAGCGGAGACACCATCTGCTTTGGCGGCTTCACCACCAACCGCAAACCCTACGCTGCGGTTTATGAGATCCTGCGCCAGGGTCAGAAGGATTTTACCGTCTGGGCAGGTCCCGCGGGCGGCGACTGGGACATGATGATCGGCGAGGGCCGCGTCAAGGCATATATCAACTGCTATACTGCAAATTCCGGCTACACCAACGTGTCCCGCCGGTTCCGCGCCGCCATTGAGGCCGGCCGGCTGACATATGAGGATTATTCTCAGGACGTCCTGATGCTCCAGCTCCACGCCGCATCTCTGGGCCTTCCCTTTCTGCCCGTGCGCCTGATGGGCGGCTCCGGGCTGACGGAGTTCTGGGGCATCAGCAAGGAAGAGCGCGCGAAGCTGGATACCGTGGACAACGACAAGTTTGTCATGGTGGACAATCCGTTCAACCCCGGCGAAAAGGTCGTGGCCGTGCCCGTGCCCCGGCTGGACTGCGCCGTGATTCACGTGCAGAAAGCCTCTCCCGACGGCACCTGCATTATTGAAGGCGACGAGTTCCACGATGTGGACATCGCCGTTGCCGCCAAGCGCACCATCGTCACCTGCGAGGAGCTGGTCTCCGACGAGTATATCCGTCGCGACCCCACTCTGACCCGTATCTTCGGTCAGTGCGTGGACGCCGTGGTCCACGCGCCCCATGGCGCATGGCCTGCCCAGTGCTACGGGTATTACGACGTGGACGGCGACGCCATGAAGGAGTACGATAAGGCCTCCAAGTATCAGGACGCCGAAGACGCCAAAAAGCAGCTGGCCAAGGCTGCCGAAAAAGCCGCAAAGGCCGCCGCCAAAGCGCCCGAGGACGACAAGGCCGCCGAGAAAGCCGCAAAGGCCGCTGCCGCCGCAAAGGCTGCGGAGGACGGTTCCGCTGTTCCCGAAACCTTCCGGGACTATATGGACAAGTGGATATATAGCGTCAAGACCCACGAAGAACTGTTGGACAAGGTCGGCGCCAGCCGCCTGATCGCCACTAAGAACGTTCCCGGCCTGGGCTATGCCGGCAAGATCCAGTAAGGGGAGGGCTTAACAATGTCTGATTATAAGAATTATACCAAGCAGGAAATGCAGGCCTACGCCATCGCCAAGAATATCAAGGAGAACCAGATCGTTATCGTGGGTACGGGGCTGCCGCTGATCGGCGCGTCCCTGGCCAAGCGGGTTGTCTGCCCCTCCTGCCATCCCATCGTGGAGAGCGGTCTGATGGACTGTGCCCCTGTGGAGGTCCCCCGCAGCGTGGGCGACAACCGCTTCATGGCGCACTGCGCCGTGCAGTGGCCCAACATCCGCTTCATCGGCTTTGAGGCCAACGAATGGCTTCACGATGTGGACCGGCTCATCGCCTTTATCGGCGGCGCGCAGATCGATCCCTTCGGCAACGTGAACTCTACCTGCATCGGCAACTATCACAATCCCAAGACCCGGTTTACCGGCTCCGGCGGAGCCAACGGCATTGCTACCTACTGCAACACCGTCATCATGATGCAGCACCAGAAGCGCCGCTTCATGGACCACATCGACTATGTGACCTCCTGCGGCTGGATGGACGGCCCCGGAGGCCGCGAGAAGGCCGGTCTGCCCGGAAACCGCGGCCCCCAGATGGTGGTTACGGACCTGGGTATCATGAAGTTTGACGACAAGACCAAGCGGATGTACCTCGCCTATTACTACCCGTTCTCCACTCCCGAGATGGTGCAGGAGAATACCGGGTTTGAGGTGGATGTCAGCCGTGCCCAACTGATGGAAGGCCCCAATGAGGAGATCATCCGCGTGATCCGCGAGGAGATTGACCCCGGCCAGGCGTTTATCAAGCTGCCCAAGACGAAGTAAATTTTCCTGACTGCACAGTCCGCGCGGCCAGACGGCTCTGCCGCCTGGCCGCGTTTTGAATCCACGCAGATTTTCCGCATTTTTTTATAAAGCGGTGGCGCGTCACCTTATATAACGTACGCGGATGCCACGTGCAGCCCCAGCGCCGCTGCCTGTCCGGAAAGAACAACCACATCGTAAAAAGGAGGCCTCCCATGCTGCACTATTCCGGAGCCGTCTACCGCCCTCCCAGCGAAGCCCACAGCCTTATCATCCAGGTAACTGTTGGATGCAGCCACAACAAGTGTGCCTTTTGCAACATGTACAAGGCCAAACAGTTCTCCATCACACCTTTGGAACAGGTGCTGGAGGACCTGCGCTGGGCGCGGGCGCAATACCCCCGCGTGGAGCGCTTCTTCCTGGCCGACGGAGACGCGCTGATTCTCCCTACTGCACAGCTGCTGGAGATCTTGGGCGACATCCGGGAGCTGTTTCCCGAATGTCTGCGGATTTCCACCTATGCAAGCCCAAAGAGTATTCTTAAAAAATCGCCGGAGGATCTGTCCGCCCTCCGGGCGGCAGGTCTGGACTTCGCGTATCTGGGTCTTGAGTCCGGAAACGACGCTCTGCTGAAAAAGATCAACAAGGGCGTCACAGCGGCGCAGCAGATCGAGGCCGGGCAAAAACTGAAAGCCGCCGGGCTCACCCTGTCCGTCACCGCCATCAACGGCCTTGCCGGGTCCAACGGGGACTGGCAGGCCCATGCGGCGGATACCGCTGCGGCCCTGAATGCCATGCGGCCGGACTATATCGCGCTGCTGACGCTGCGCATCTACACCGGTACGCCCATGGCGGAGTGGATTGCCAGCGGAGAGCTGGTGATGCCGGAGCCCATGGAGCTGATTCGGGAGACAAAGCTGCTTCTGGAACACATCGACTGCCCCGGCGCCGTGTTCCGGTCCAACCACGCCAGCAACTATCTGGTCCTTGCCGGGACGCTGAATCAGGATCGGGCCCGGCTCATCGGCGAGTGTGATGAAGCCCTGCGGGGCGAGGCGCCTCTGCGAAAATTCGTGGAGCTGGGGCGCTGAGGCTTTTAAGGGCAAACCGCCATGACAAAACAAGGCGGGGGGAAAGTCTGAAGGACTTTCCCCCCGCCTTATCTGATACCACATCTTTTGTCTGCCCTATGGTCTGGAACCCGGTCACGTCAGCCGTTCCAGGGGATGATCGCCCTCTCCCTGAGGGACGCGGGCACGTCGATAAGCCTCTGGTTGGCGCTGCCCCGGAAGCGCAGGGAGATATCCTTTTGCGCCTCCACAAATTCTCCGTCCACCAGCACGTCCACAAGGGACACCAGCGCGTCCGTCACCTCGCAATGGGCACGGCTCTCCCCCGTCAGCTCCTCCCACGTATATCCGGAAAAGGCCCAGACGGTCTTCCCCGGGCACTCCGTCCGCACCCGGCGCACAAATGGCAGCAGCGCCCGCTGATTTTCCGGCTCAAAGGGCTCCCCTCCCAGCAGTGTCAGTCCGGCAACATAGGTCTTCCCAAGCTCCGCCAGCAAAAAGTCCTCCGTCTCCCGGGTAAAGGGCTTTCCATACCGGAAATCCTGTGCCGGAGCGTTGAAGCAGCCGGGGCAGTGATGGGTACAGCCGGAGACAAACAGGCTAGTCCGAACTCCGACGCCGTTAGCGATGTCGCAGGTTTTGATATTGGCGTAATTCATAACGCACCTCGAAAAAGTCCCGCCGGGCATCCGTCCGGCGGGCTTATTATTAAGCGGATTTACGCGTGGCACTGGCATACAATGGATTTGGCGACCAACGCAGCCCCTCCGCCAGCATATAATTGTATTTAATAAGATTATTTTATCGCATATGCACGGATATTTCAATGGGCTCACAAAAGATTGTGCAAATTGCGGCATCCCGTTTTCAGGTTCAGGGGTTCATTTTGTGGAGAATATCCGGTGAATTTCTATCGATGTAATGAGTAAAAACACACTTTTGTCACGCATTGAGTTTTTAATATGATATAATCGATCCATAAAAGTAATCATTGGGAGTGATTCTATGCCGACTGTTTTGATTGCCGACGACAACAGGCAGATTATATCCATTCTTGAGGAATACGCAAAAAAAGAAGGGCATACACCCTATACCGCTTCAAACGGCCAGGAGGCTCTCGACCTGTTCATCAAAATACATCCCGATGTGGTTTTGCTGGACGTAATGATGCCTAAGATGGACGGTTTTGAAGTCTGCCGTGAAATTCGAAAAAAGTCGGACACGCCGGTGATTATGATTACAGCACGCGGAGAAGATTTTGAGAGGATCATGGGCCTTGATATCGGCGCGGATGATTACATCGTAAAGCCGTTTTCGCCGGGGGAGGTCATGGCCAGAATTCGCGCCGTTCTGCGGCGGATTGCCAGGGAGGACGTAAAGAATCGGCAGATCTTCTCTTTTTCAAACCTGACAGTTAACCTTGACGAGTATATTGTTACCATTGATCGCAAAAATGTCCCGCTTACAAAAAAAGAAACCGAAATTCTGTGGACGCTTGCAACGAGCAGGAACAAAGTTTTTTCCCGCGATAATCTTTTAAACAGCCTGTGGGGATACGATTATTTCGGAGATACCCGTACGGTGGATTCACATATCAAGCGCCTGCGCGCAAAGCTGGACATGTATCCGCATGAAAGCTGGGAGATCAGCACCATATGGGGCGTCGGGTATAAATTTGAGGTAAAATCAGATGAAAAGTAAAATCTCACGCAAGCTGACGCTGTACTTTGCGGCCGCTCTTTTTGTATTTACCGTTGTGATCGGAGTCATATTTATCGCCCTGTTCCGGGCCCAGACGATAAAAGAACATAAAAATGATCTGGAAACGCGCGCCGTCTCCATCGCCGGGGCTCTGTCCGATTATATGGGCACAAGTTCGGGCACCGGCAAAAGCATGATGGGAAATGGGAAAGGGAGCTATGGAGCTTATCTGCGGTTCATTGACGACATTGCCATGAGCGACGTCTGGATTGTGGACGAAAATCTCAATCTGATCACGAATAGCCAGATGTCGGGCCACAGTTACAATTATGCCGATTTACCGTCGGATGCGGATAAGGTCGTAGAGGAAGTATTCACCGGAAAGACCACCTTCAGCCAGGACTTCAGCAGCCTTTTGGACGTTCCGACTCTGACGGTCGGAACACCGATTGAAATCGGCGGGCAAATCATCGGAGCGGTTCTGCTTCATTCTCCTGTCGAGGGAATCAACGATGCGACCACGCAGGGCGTTAAGATACTGTCGGTCAGCACCTTGGCCGCGCTTGTTTTCTCCGTAATTTTATCTGCTTTTCTTGCCTGCACCTTTACAAGGCCTTTAAATAAAATGAAAAACGCAGCGCTCCTGCTTGCCGAAGGAGACTACACGGCCAAAACCGACGTGCAGATGAAGGATGAAATCGGCCAGCTTGCGGGTGCCATCGATATTCTGAGTGAACAGCTCCTGCTTGCAAAACAGGAAAGCGACCGCCTGGACAAGCTCCGCCGTGATTTTGTCGCGAATATATCCCATGAGCTTAAAACGCCTGTTACGGTGATCCGAGGATCTCTGGAGGCTCTATGTGACGAGGTGGTAACGGACCCTGAGCAGGTAAAACGCTATCACAGGCAGATGCTCAATGAGAGCCTCTTTCTTCAAGGACTGATCAATGATCTTCTGGACTTGTCCAAATTACAAAATACCGATTTTAAAATCGACAAGCAGGAATTGAACCTGTGCGATATTTTAAGCGACGCCGTGCGGAGCGCCGGGCATCTGGCCCGGGAGAAGGACATCCAAATCCGACAGGAATTCGATACGGAGTCTTTGGCGGTGTCTGGAGACTATGGCCGTCTGAGGCAAATGTTCCTTATCGTGCTGGACAACGCCGTCAAATTTTCGCCCGCGGGCAGTGAAATTGACGTCTCGCTCCGTAACAAAGTAGTATCAATAAGCGATCATGGAAATGGAATTGCCGAGGCGGATCTGCCCCATATTTTCGACCGGTTCTACAAAGTTGTGTCCGAGGAAAATAAAAGCGGCTCAGGTCTCGGCCTTGCGATAGCCAAGCAAATTGCCGACAGGCATAATATTGGAGTTGCTGTCACAAGCAAAATAAACGAAGGCGCTAAATTTCAATTTGAATTTTAACTTTAGGCACAAAGATAAAAAGGTTCTTTAGATCGCGCAGGGAAAACAGACTATTCTATTGTTTTTGTAAGAAGAGATATTGCATATATCAAACGGAAGAAACAGCCTTTATACGAGCCGTTTCTTCCGCTTTTTATAGCGATTATAAAAATATTTTAAAAACGATAAACGGATTTACTTTTTTAAAACGTATTCAGGTCAGGAAGGAGGGAATACAGTTGAGTCAATCGTTTGGTACCAACGATTATATCTCAGCGGCAATTGAAAAACATGCGGACATGGTCCGACGTATCTGTTTCCTTTACTTAAGGAACAGCGACGACGTGGAGGATGTATTTCAGGAGGTATTCCTAAAATTCTTTCTGAATTACGCTTCTTTTGAAAACGAGGACCATCAAAAAGCATGGCTGTGCCGGGTTGCGTTCAACAAGTGCAAAGATTACTGCAGAAGTTTCTGGCACAGAAAGGTTGTAAGCATAGCGGAAATGGAAATTCCTTACGAAACCCCCGCGCAGCATGAACTGATCAAAACGGTTCTCGAGCTGCCATCCGATCAGAAGGAAGTCGTATATCTGCATTATTATGAAAATCGAACTGTTCCGGAAATCGCGGAGATCATGAAAAAGAATACAAATACGGTTTATTCCATACTCCGCCGCGCAAAAGCGCAGCTGAAAAAGAAAGTTGGTGATGAGGCGTTATGAATTCCTTTTCAGAATACATGGACACAGTAAAAGCGGAAAAAGAGCTGAAGTTAAGAACTGAGGCATTTGTCCGAACAGTTCTTGCAAATGCGGAAGGTCAGGAGAAACTTGTTGATTCCGGATCGGAATTCAAAAAAGGGGGATTTTCTCGCAATAAATTCTTGGTCGCCGTGTCGGCGGCTGCCGCCTGCCTGATTCTGGCTCTTGGAGGAAGCGCTTATTACCATACGCCGATTAATTATCTGTGTCTGGATATCAACCCCAGCGTTGAACTCGGGATAAACGCTTTCGGCAAAGTCGTAAGCTCACAGGCTTATAACGAAGACGGACTCATGCTTTTGGGAGACAATAGCTGCTTGAATCTGTCTGTTGAAGATGCGGTCGGCACGCTGGTATTGGACGCCGCAAGGCAGGGCTTTATTGCCGGGGACGGCTCCACCGTAATAGCGGTCACAGCCGAATCGAACAAGAATCATGATGCCGCCGAACTACAGAGCAGCGGTGAATTCGGAGCCAATTCGGCGCTGAATGCAAGCGGAATTTCCGCGATTGTGTATGCTGATAGTACGGATCTTCAGCTTCGAAAGCAGGCACTGGATTTGGGGATTTCCCCGGGGAAACTCAGGCTGATTTCAATTTTACAGATTCTTGACCCCGGTATCTCCATAGAGGAATATGACGATGCCAAAATGACCGATATCATTACCAAGGCAAATGAATTGTTGACGCTGTCCGGAAGCAGATGGGAAAACGGGAATGATGCCGAAATGTTTGAAAAAATCCGCAAGGCAGCGGAACGGGTGCAGGCGTCATTCACAAACACCGAGCGCGAACAAAACAGGAACGGAACGCAAAATCAGGGCCAGGGTTCCGGTGAAGAAGAGCAGAATCAGAACCAAAATCAGAGCTCAAATGATTACGGAACTCAAAGCCAGGTCCAGAACCAGAACTGGGAAACAAATAATCCGGTTCAATATCAGAGTTCAGGCGGCGGGCAGCAGGCTCAGAACCCACAGAGTGAAACGCAGAATCAGGTTCAAGGGGGCAGCGCATCCGTTTCCGACAAAAATCAGGGACAAACAACCGATACACAATCTGGATATAGTGAAACCGCTCAGGATAACGGTCTCGGCGGTAAACCCGCCCCCGCTCCCGCCGAAACCGGGGCTGATGCCGGCGGCAGCCAGACCTCCTCCGCTCCCGCCGAAACCGGGGCTGACGCCGGCGGCAGCCAAACCTCCTCCGCGCCCACCGAAACCGGGGCTGACGCCGGCGGCAGCCAGACCTCCTCCGCGCCCGCTGAGACCGGGGCTGACGCAGGCGGCAGCCAGACCTCCTCCACACCCGCCGAAACCGGGGCTGACGCAGGCGGCAGCCAGACCTCCTCCGCGCCCATTGAAACCGGGGCTGATGCCAGCGGCAGCCAGACCTCCTCCGCGCCCGCTGAGACCGGGGCTGACGCAGGCAGCAGCCAGACCTCCTCCGCGCCCGCTGAGACCGGGACAACAGGCGGAAGCAACTCTTCCTCCGGAACGCCATCGGGAGACGGGAAAGGTGGAAGGTAGTCCCTTTATCAACATGAATATATGAGGTGAGATTATGAGAAAAATATTTGCTTTTATGATATCGCTGATTCTGATCTGTGGAATTTCCATACCGGCCTTTGCAGCCGGTTCCGGAGCTATGGCAGACAGTCAGGCCCAGGACCATACAGAGAACCAGGCCCAAGATCAGAGCCAAGATCAGAGCCAAGGCCAGAACCAAAACCAAACTCAGGACCAGAATCAGAATCAAAACCAAGACCAGAGCCAGTCTCAGAGCCAGAGTCAGAATCAAGGTCAGGACCAGAATCAGGCACAGGCTCAAAATGGTCAGCAGACAGAAGTAAGTGCGGCCCAATGGGAACAGGCAAAGCTTCAGGTCAGGAATCGGCTTCAGATCTCGGACGAGGCGAATACCCGATATCAGCAGCGTCTGCAACAGCAGGAGCAGGACCGTTCCTGCTTCAGCGATACCGATCAAAACTGGGCCAGGGAACAAATTGACTCGGCTTACTGCTGGGGACTGATTAACGGATACTCCGATGGCAGTTTCAATCCTGACGGCAGTATTTCCGGCATGGGAGGCATATTGATGGTAAGCCGCCTGATGGATTGCCTGAACGGAGAGATAGGTGCCGGAACAACTGAAAACAGCATTGACTGGAATCTCGTACCCGAATGGGCAGGAGAACAGCTGCAGGAAAAAACCGTTCTCAGTATTGCGGCGCAGAGCCAGTGTTATGGAGAGGAAAAGCTTAACCGTCTTCAATTTGCAGTTATGCTGACAAAGGCAGCGGAAATTGAACCGATGAATGTTTCAGCGGACACCGTTGCGTTTCAGGATCAAAGTGACATCCCCGCGGAAGATCTCGGCTATATCGAAGCGCTCAGGACCCTGGGCATTATTCAGGGCAGCGATGGATTTTTTCACGCGAATCAGACTGTAACCAGGGCCGAAGCGGCGGTTGTGCTGACAAGAATGCTGGGAATCGTTGCGTAACTACTGCATATTCTCATATAAAAGCCATGCGTTTTTGCATGGCTTTTATTGCAAAAGGATCCGAACCACATTTGAGACTAACTATTAAAAGTCAAGTCCCAAAAGAGGAAAGTTGTGTAAAGAGAGATGGTTTAAAAAAGGCATTGCAAAACAGGCACTCAATAGAGCGCGTGCGAGCTAATGAGAGGCTATCAGGCCGCAAGGCGATACGGTTCTCGGAATTTCTCCAGAGCAAAAATAAGCCGCATCAGTTTCTTGGCGGCATGAGAGATAGCAACGTTGTAATGCTTGCCCTCGGCTCGTTTTTTAGCGAGGTATGAAGCAAAGAGCGGATCCCAATGGCAACCATATTTGGCAGCGTTGTAAAGAGCAAAGCGCAAATATCTGGAACCGCGCTTTTCCATGTGGGCATAGCAGTTTGTAAGCTGCCCGGATTGGTAGGTAAAGGGCGAAAGACCGGCATAAGCCAACACCTTATCCGGGGAATTAAAGTGGGAAAAGTCTCCAACCTCAGCAAGGATCATAGCGCCCATCCGAGTTCCAATGCCGGGGATGGTGGTAATGGGCGAATGCATCTCATCCATAATTGCTTGAATTGCAGCTTCAATTTCTTCAATCTCGGAGTCCAGTTCCCGAATGAGATGAATGGTGTGCCGCAGTTCCAGCCACTTTGCTGGCAGTACGGAGCCAATAGATGCTTTGGCGGCCTCGCGGATTTCTACGGCCATATCCCTCTTATAGCGTCTGCTGGAGGCTTCCAGCAGACGCGCTTTTAACCGTGTAAGATGTGCGTCGGCAATATATTTAGCCCCAGGGAACTCGCTTAGCAGCGCATAAACAGAGGGCATATGGAGAGACGGAACCAGCTTTTCCATTTCCGGGAACAGAGTGCAGACCAGTCTGGCGATGGGGGATTCCAGCTTTGCCCGTTCCTTCACCTTATCGAAACGGTATCTCGTCAGTGATTTTAGCTCCTCGTTGTGGTAAGCTGTGTCTGTGTAGGGTTTGAGGCCCACATTGGATAAAAGCATAGCTGCAATCGTTCGCGCATCTACCCGGTCGGTCTTTGTCTTTCTAAGGCTGAGGCTTTTTCGGTACAGGTTGGTGTGCAAGGGGTTCAAGACATAGGCGGGAAGACCGTTGTCAAGATGGAACCCGAGAATGTTGTAGCTGTAGTGTCCGGTTGCCTCAAGCCCTACCTTTATTTTGCCCTGGGCGGTGGTGCAGGCGCGGATTCGTTCCAACAGGCAATGGAACCCCTCCATATTGATGGGGATGGTGAAGACATCCCCAAGGACTTCACCCTCTGAGTTGATTATGAAGCAGTCGTGCTTGTCCTTTGCCACGTCAATGCCTACGCAAACCATAATGATACCTCCGAATGTAATGTTTGATGCTGTATCCACAGGACTCTTTGCTCTTGTTACCTTGTTCCACATAAACCGTCCGGCGGTATCTAACTGATTAACAAATCTGCAAAGGGCTGTGGTTGAAGCCTCAATTGAACCATATTGTGGAGGTGATTTGAATTAATCCACAGCATCCTCTACAGTGTAGTACAGCCCTTGGAGAGGGGCTTTATAAACTACTACTTTATAATACAAGGTGATGTGGGTCAAAACGCCAAGAATCGTGAGGAATCTAAAAGTCTCAAAATCAGAGAACAAAAAACACACTTTTGACATAGTATTTCAGCATAATCAGAGCATGGAAAGCAACCAGCCGTATTTTAAAAGGAGGAAATCCGTATGAGGATTCTAAAGAAAACCGCTCTGATCGGAGCAGCTGTGCTCGTTGTCGGCGCCACATCCGTTCCCGCACTTGCCGCGTCAAACTACAATACCCCGGGGGAAATTGTGTCAGGCCTCACCGGAAAATCGGTCGAAAGCGTTACAGCCGAAAAAATCGAGACTGGCAATACCTTGGGCGCGCTTGCTGACGAATATGGGGTACTTGATCAGTTTAAAACGCAAATGCTCGAACAGAAAAAGGCCCTTTTGGAAGAAAGGGTAACGGCAGGCACAATGACCCAGGAAAGAGCAGACGCAATCGTCGCTGCGATTGAGGACAATCAGGCAAACTGTGACGGAACCGGCAACGGCGGAACCGGTGCAGGAATGGGAGCCGGGTTTGGCCGCATAAATGGAAATCACGGTGCAGGCAGCCGGAACGGCGCGGGCTGCGGCTTGGCAAATGGGTATTGCGCAGGATCTGAGCAAACAACAGCCTAAGCGAGTACAGAAATTTCAAGCAGGAGTATATTCCTGCTTGAAATTTTTTGTTGACAGATGCGCCAACGGCGCATACAATATTCAGTAATCTCTTTGCACTGCATTACATTCTGTAAAAAGAATGCGAGATCTACAGTACAAACTGAGCAGGCGATGGACCTTCCTTGGGGTACATGGGGCCGGGCCACCCGACAAGTGGCAACAGATAGCAGTGATGCGCACATCTGTGGGACAGTTGTATGTTCCATAGGTGTGTTATTTTATGCCTTGGACAAGTGACCTTGTATGGAGTGCCATAAGAGAAATCAAACGCCGCCGAGAGGCGAAAACGGAGGTTTCTTTATGACAGGCAACGGAAAAACAGTGGCGGGACTCAGTTCCGCCGACGCGAAGCGATTGCAGCAGCAATACGGCAAAAACGAGTTGACACCGCAGAAAAAGGAAAGCTTCTTGCAAAAGGCAATCCATATTATCTGCGAGCCGATGTTTCTTTTGCTGATTGTGGCCGCAATTATTTATTTCCTTCTCGGGGAACCGAGAGACGGCGCTATTATGCTGATTTTTGTAATCGGCATGATCAGCATCGACGTAATTCAGGAATGGAAAACCGATAAGACCCTCAATGCGCTCAAGGACTTGTCCGCACCCCAAGTAAAGGTCATCAGGGACGGCAGGGAAACCGTGATTGCAAGCGCAGATCTTGTGCCGGGTGATCTGATGCTGATCTATGAAGGCGTCAAGATTCCAGCCGACGGTGTTGTGGTCCGGTGCAATGACCTCTGCGTGGAGGAGTCCTCACTTACCGGCGAGGCTGAAGGCATCTGGAAGATACCCCACGAAAGCGCAGAACCAACCAATGATTACTGGCGCAAGGATTTTTGTTATGCGGGTACTCTTGTCACACAAGGAACAGGCTCGGTTTTGGTCGAAAAAATCGGCGTTGAAACCGAATATGGAAAAATCGGACAAAACGTGGCTGACGCCCCGGATGAGCCGTCGCCTTTACAGAAACAGACCGGCAGACTCGTCAAAACATGTACCGGGATTGCGGGCGTACTATTCGCCCTTGTCGGCGTGGTCACCTATTTTAATCTGCCTGATCACGCTCTGGGCGCCCGTTTGACCGAAAGCATCCTGTCCGGTATTACACTCGCAATGGCTATGATTCCCGAAGAATTTCCCGTTATTTTGACTGTGTTCCTCTCCATGGGGGCATGGAGGCTTGCGAAGAAAAAGTCGCTGGTCCGGAAGCTGCCGTCTGTCGAGACGCTTGGCTCCGTGTCGGTGCTGTGCGTAGACAAAACGGGAACCATTACGATGAACCAGATGGCGGTCCAGGAGACTTGGGCGCCTGACGGCGATGAGCACGCTCTGATCGAAATCATGGGGCTCGGCTGTGAAACAGACGCCTATGACCCGATGGAAAAGGCAATGCTCGCTTATTGCGACAACCATGGAATTTCGAAGGATGATCTCTTCAGCGGTGAGTTGATCAGCGAGTATGCCTTTACCAACGAGCTGAAAATGATGGGTCACGTCTGGCGCAGGGGTGGAAAGATTATCATCGCTTCCAAGGGCTCGCCGGAACGAATATTGACCATCTGCAATATGACGGAATCGAAAAGAGAAGCGGTCGCACATAAGATTAATGAAATGTCCAGGGATGGATTGCGCGTTATCGCAGTTGCGTCCTCGACTCCGGCTTCGACGAAAGATGTCCCCGGGAGCATCACCGAATGCAGCTTGAATTTCCGTGGTCTGATCGGTCTTGCCGACCCTCCGCGAGAGAACATCGAGGCCGATATTGCGGTATGCCGCAGGGCCGGTATCCGCGTCGTGATGATTACCGGCGACAACGGGATCACCGCCGCTTCCATCGCGAGAAAAATTGGAATGGAACACTGCGACAATATCATTACCGGCGATATGCTGAATCAAATGCCCGACAGCGAATTGCGGGAAGCGGTCAAAAAGGTCTCCATCTTTTCCCGCGTTGTTCCGGAGCACAAAATGCGGATTGTCAAGGCATTTAAAGGAAACGGCGAAATCGTCGCCATGACGGGCGACGGAGTGAACGATGCGCCGGCTCTGAAATATGCCGACATCGGTATTGCCATGGGGAAGCGCGGAAGTGAGGTTTCCCGTGAGGCCGCCGATCTTATCCTGATGGACGACAACTTTACAACCATTGTGGAAACCGTTAAGGACGGGCGGAGAATTTATGATAATATCCGAAAGGCGGTCGGGTATGTATTTACCATTCATATCCCCATCGCATTCACCTCACTGCTTGCACCGATTCTTGGGGTTGCACCCGCCGCGCTGATGCTCCTGCCGCTGCACGTCGTTTTACTTGAGCTTCTTATTGACCCGACCTGTTCTATCGTATTGGAACGCCAGCCAGCTGAAACCGACCTCATGACCCGCAGGCCGCGTGATCCACAGGCGAAGCTTTTAGACGGACGGCTCTTACTGAAAAGTATCTTTCAGGGCTTCGCTGTTTTTGCCGCTTCCTTTGGGATATACTATACTGTTCTTGCAGGCAATCCCGCAAATGCGCCCGTCGCCCGCTCCATGGGTCTCGTCGTCATTATGCTGTCCAACCTGTTCCTGGTTCAGGTGAACAGCTCCGATCGTGATTTCGCGTTTCGGTCTATTGCTCGCCTTGTAAAAGACGGAGTCATGTGGGCAGCCAATCTCGGTACATTACTTATGCTGGCAATTATTCTTTATACGCCGCTCTTGCATTTACTCAAGCTCGCGCCGCTCACGGCCGGGCAGTTCTTTGGCTCGGCAGGTATCGCGGCTGCGGCAGTGCTGTGGTATGAAATCGTGAAGCTGATCAATCGGATTCGTTCAAGATAGTCCAATTTAAAAACTCGATAAAAAAAATACCATTATCGATTTATCAATGATAAAAGCATCCAGCCACTTGGACTGGATGCTTTTCTGTTTTTAAACTTTAGCCTCTGGCTTCATTTTTGCAAAGCCGATAAAGCAGAGAATCATCTCAATCACAACAAACATTGCATATATAAACATCATCACGATGGACACAGCATATAAAATGCCGGCGACAAGCGCTGCCCAACGCGCTTTAAGCGCCCATCCCAACCAATTGAAGATAACTGCAATCCCCACGCAGATCATGTGTGGAGTTACCAGCGCCGTTGCAATGCCTTTTCCAACTACCTCCGTCGAACCGCTAGCGGAAGATAATCCTCCGGCAAAATATGATATTAAGTATATTAAATAGAGTGTGCCAATCACTCCGGCGATCAGTAAACACTTGCTTCTTTTCATAATTTAACCTCCATTTTTTACTGCTTATGTGGAATAAGTTTGGCTGGCAGAGCTATCTAGGGCAACATCCTTTTTATTTTTATCGTTCTAACCGCTTTGCGCAGCCATCAGCGCAATAATTACAAGCACTGCAAAAGCGGGCAGTCCTTTTAAAATTCTCTTCATTTTCTTATCTCCCTCCCAATTTTAATTGCAATTACGGGCAGTGTTTTTGCGCAAAGCAAGCGGATGTGATGAAGTTATATATCATCTTTTGATGTATGACTACAAATAGATAAAAGGAAAAATAACCCTGGATTAATTAAAAACTAAACCAGCAGGTTGTAGCGGTTCCCTTCCGGTTTATTATATCAGAAGACAATATAATCTGTTCCCACCGTTCGGGGGAGTTTTTTTGAACGGACATTCATTCTTCTATCCTGCTGCAAGGCATCATGGGCTCCATTTTGTGTGCAAGCAGCAGATTATCCACGCGGGAAATATCATAGATGCCGGAATTGAATGCAATTATGAGCACTGCATCACGCGGAATCTTTGCATATAAAGGAGACATACCATACAGCTTTAAGGCTTTTTGTGCCTCAAGGAGTGAAAAGTGTGCAGCGATGCAGAGCCTCAGAATAATATCTTTCCGTTTTGTTCGCTTTTCTTCTGCAATCAGCTTATATCCGTACCCTTCGGAAATATCAGCCGCAAGAAATACATCTTGCTGCTTGAGGGCCTTTTCCTTAAACTTGGAGCGCATATATGTAGAGAACGGGTGCTTCTCATCTAAAAGGCTGCTGCTATATTGTTCAAGATAGTTCTGAATGTTTTCCGGCTTTGTCGAAAGCAAAACAGACGTCAGTGCATCTGTCGATTTTTCATCCATTGGTCATCGCTCCTCGTCATTCTTATTTTATTGTGCTATACTTGCAAGCAGAAGGGAGGAATTCCAAATGACACTGCAAGAGGAATGCTCGCTTTCGTACTATAAAAAAATTGCCGATCTTAGCGACAGTCATGGTGTATATTTGGTTCAACACATAGAGAGCAAAAAAATATATGTAAAAAAAGTACTAACGATTTATAATGCGGATGTATTCTATTATCTGAAGGAACATCCTATTAAAAATACTCCACGTATCTATGAGGTGGTTGAAGACGCTGATTCATTAATTGTCATTGAAGAGTATATCAACGGACATACATTGAGCGAACTAGCCGAGAATGGAGGAACTCTTCCAGAAGATAAAGTCATTTCCCTCATGAAGCAGCTTTGTGAGATTTTGAAACAGCTGCATAACACGACCCCTGCGATTATACATCGGGACATTAAACCCTCCAATATTATTATTTCAACTGACGGTCTTGTCAAGCTTTTGGATATGAATGCCGCAAAATGGTTTCATGCGCAGGCCGGGCAGGACACCACATTGATAGGGACGGTCGGATATGCTGCACCGGAACAGTATGGATTCGTTGCCTCAAGTGTTCAGACTGATATTTATTCGGTTGGCGTACTGATGAACGTGCTGCTGACTGGTACTTTCCCTCATAATCGGATGGCCGGCGGATTATTGGGGGATATTATTGCCAAGTGCATAAAAATGGAGCCGCAGGAGAGATATCAAGACATCAGCCAGGTTCTGGAGGCTCTTCAAGCTACACAGCGAAAACATTCACTGCAACCAATAAAGCTTCAACACTATACACTTCCGGGTTTTCGTTCTCATCATCCGCTGAAAATGGTTGCTGCAGTGATCGGCTATGTTTTTATTTTTGTACTGAGCCTGACCGCAACCGTAGAGACTGGAGAAGTCTATGAGCTTTGGCTAAGCCGAGTTGCTTTTGCGGCCACTATGCTGGCAATCGTATTTTTTTCGTGCAACTATCTGAATGTATGGGATAAATTTGGATTGTCCAACGTCAAAAACAAATTTCTTCGATTGTTACTAGCTGTATTACTTGATATCGCTATTTTTATTGTCGGCGCTACTTTACCTGTACTGATCAAAAAAATTCTGTTTCAGTCATAAGTAGTATTACAAAACTTTTCACGGTACGAGAATGTATCGCTGTCTATTATTGCTCGAGAGCCACATCTCATCAATCGGCGGCATGACTGTGACCTGAACCCGAAAAACTTCGTCAATAGGAATGTTAGTCACGATATGCTACAATAGAAAAAATGGAGTGATTGACATGAAGGTAAGGTTTACAGAAGAACAGATCATCAAGATTCTCAAGGAGCACGAGGGTGGCAAGAAGGCAGTGGATATTGTCCGTGAGTACAATATCACAGAACAGACTTTTTACCGTTGGAAAAGCAAATATGGCGGCATGGACGTTAGTGAAGCCAAGCGTCTGAAACAGCTTGAAGAAGAAAACCGTCGGCTGAAAGAAATGGTCGCCGACTTGTCTTTGGATAATAAGATATTAAAGGACGTGCTTTCAAAAAACGTCTGAAGCCTGCCGTAAAACGCAAAATAGCAGCCGGAGTACAGGAATGCTATGAAATCAGCGAGCGCCGCGCGTGCAGGCTAATGGGGATCAGCCAGAACAGCAAACGATACAAGCCGACCGATAAAAGCGGGGATACTTTGGTAACAGAACGGCTGAAGGCACTTTCGGTGCGCTGGAAACGATTTGGTTATCGCCGGTTACATGTCATGCTTCTGCGCGAAGGCTTTGAGATTAACCACAAAAAAACATACAGGCTTTACAAGGATGCAGGATTAACCCTTCAGAAGCGAAGCAAAAAGAAGAAATATGAAAAGCGCGGCATGCCGGAACGCACCGCAAAAGAAATGAATACTCGCTGGTCGATGGATTTTGTCAGCGACAGAACCAGATATGGCTCAAACATTCGCGTTCTGACCGTAATTGATGAAGTGACGCGGGAATGTCTGGCTCTTGAAGTGGATAGCTCTCTCTCCGGGCGGAGGGTATCGGCTGTTCTAAACCGGATCGCCTTGTTCCGGGGGCTGCCGAAAGAAATTCTGACCGATAACGGCTCTGAATTTACCAGTAATGTAATGAATGCCTGGGCGTACGATCACAAAGTGGAACACATTTTTACAGATCCGGGCAAGCCCATGCAAAACGGCTACATAGAAAGCTTCAACGGGAAACTCCGCGCGGAATGCCTAAACCAACATTGGTTTCAAAGCTTGTCTGAGGCAAGGGAGATAATTGAAAACTGGCGGTTGGAATATAACAGGATCAGGCCGCATTCCTCTCTCGACAACCTGACGCCGGAAGAATATGCCTTGAAACTTTCAAGTTGTTACTAACATTCCCTCTGCGCGAAATCAGGGGGCAGGTCAGACGCAGCATACAGAAACGGCTTATATTTCGTAACATCGGAGATTGATAACGGCGAAGCGACTGCGGTTCTTAAAAATAATGTAATCTACTATGACGGCCATGTAAGCGGCGACGTCCAGATCACGGACAATACGGAATACGAATATAGCGATGATTCCAGCGATAAAATGTTTGAGATCATGAAAGATAAGTATTCATTTACATGGAACTATGGGATGACAGAACGCAATATAATTGGAAACCGCAGCGGCCTGAGCTGTGGTGAAGGCGCCCCCGTTATTTATACCAAAAATATAAACGAATACCCTACCGCAGGAGAAGAGGACACTCTTGTCAGTATATATATCACGGGGTTTGAAGATCCGCTGCAGTTTATCGTTCCAGCGGAAGGGACCGTGCCGGAATGGGGAATGATTTATGGTACGTTTTCACCCAGCGGAGTCGTGTACGTCTCGCCAGACCTTCCCCTAAGCTCAGAAGAACTTCTTAAAGCCGCAAAAGGAACGGTTTTCACCGTTTTGCCGGATACGTTTTCAATAAACGCTGCCGCCGATGCAGAAGTAATCGGCCAAGCATCACATGAAAATGTATATGGTCTCTCTGGAACGGCCCTGGGCGACACATTGGAAATCGTGAAAGGATACGCCCAAAACTCCCAATCCGAGACAATTGATGTATCCAACTATACTTCAAACTATATGTATACAGTATGGAATTCTTATTCTGAACATAAACATGGCTATTACAGTGTTTTCCTGATGGATAGCGAGACGTGGATTGGCAAATGGGATGTGTCTCTATCGAGGATGATACCAGTGTGCTCCGGTGCGATTATATTTTCCGGGTGGAACCCGCAGTCTCAGGAGTGGCCAATACTACAGATTGAGTGAAAGGCTAAACTCTTGATGCTTAGATAATGGTATTTCTCGGACCGCATGGAGAAAGCAATCATTTGAAACAATCAATGATGATACTGAAACTGACGGAACAAAAGGGGACCTATCCAATCGTTTGGTAGAGCGCTTGAATGGTCTGCGCATAGGATACACTTTCAGCCATGGCTTATCAAAATGCGCATTATGAGTAGAGAATTATCTAAGCATGGGCGCAAAAAAAGAACGACACAGCAGAAACTGCGTCGCCCATGTTTGGATAATTCCATAGCACGAAACCGCGGGCGGTTTGCTGGCAGCTATGGGAAAAGCATCGCTTTTATTTCTTGAAATTACAGCTGCGCAGATACCTGAAAAGCACAGTTTCCGGAAAAAGTCATATCAATTCTTTTCTTTCTATGGTAGAATGGGTGCAGCAAAGCCAGCCTGCCCTTGGAGCAGACTTAAAAAGGCTTTGTAATTTAGCAGGCTGTGGGTGGTGCGAGTCCGGTTCGAAGCAGACCGCAAAAGCCACAGTTTGGGCATTGAGAGGGCTTTCTGCCGAGGATCTTTTGGATGAGGGCCTCCGTGGAGAGCTTTTCTCTTTTTTTCAGTGATGTGCCCGTCTGTACCTTGCAGGTGTGCAGCTTCTTCTGCTTGCCGCGACTGGACAGAAAACCATAGTGCCGAATTTTCATGAACCCGGTTGGCAGGACGTGCATCAGGAAGCGCCGAATAAATTCTTCCGCTCCCAACGTCATCTCTTTCCAGCGGCTGCCGTCCCGGTAGTCTCGCCATTTGAAAGAGACCTGCCCGTTCTCTGTACTTAAAATACGGTTGTTGGCGATTGCCACCCTGTGGGTGTAGCGCCCCAGATACTCCACCACGCAGGCTGCATCTTTGAAAGGCGGCTTGCAGTAGACCACCCATTCTTTATGATAACACTCATTCAGCAGAGATGGTTCTATGTTGGGAAACTGCTGCTTAAGCAGCACCAAAAACTTGCCTCGAAATTTCCTGGACAGGACCTTCACCGGCAAGAAGAACTTTTTCCTGGACGGAAGCCATTTGCCCAGCTTGGTGAGGCCACCGCCCGGAACAATACAGTGAATGTGAGGATGAAAACTGAGATTCTGCCCCCAGGTATGGAGCACAGCGGTGTGGCCGGTGGCGGCGCCAAGATATTTTTTGTCAGCAGACAACTCCTGTATCGTCTCAGCTACACAGCGGAAAAGCAGATTGTAACCGCCCTGCTGGTTCCGGTAAATCCATGGATTCAGCTCCTGCGGTACGGTGAATACCACATGAAAGTAGCCCACATGGAGCAGGTTTCCCTTTTGCGCGTCAATCCAGCGTTCTTTGGAGAGTGTCTGGCATTTCGGACAGTGCCGGTTACGGCAGGAGTTGTAGGATGGTCTTTGGTATCCACACTCCGGACAGTGATCCATGTGGCCTCCAAGTTTGGCCGTGCGGCAATTGAGAATGGCGTTCATTGCCTTGCGTTGAGCCATAGGCAGCCGGTGGTTTTGGCGGTATGCCTCACCGTATTCCTCAAAGATATCTTGTACCTCAGGCATTTGATGACACCCTCGGTTTGCGGCCCCGCTTTTTAGGCAGTGAGTCCAACGGGCTTTAAATCTGCTTGTTCATGTTGCCGATGTGAAGGTAAAATGCAGTCGTCTGAATGAATGTATGACCAAGCATTTCTTTGATTTGGCAGACTTCTGCACCGGATTCCAAGAGGTGCGTCGCAAAGCAGTGGCGCAGCGTATGCACCGTGTAAGTATCCGGCAGGCCAGCATTTTTGCAGCAGTTACGAAAGGCATTTGCCACCGAGCGCGGCGTCAATACTTTTTGCCGCTGCTTTCTGAGATAAAACAAATACCCCTCCGGATGATTTGGCCTGCAATACTCACGTAGCACCTTTAAATTACGCTGTGAGAGCAGCGTATATCTGTCTTTGCCGCCTTTTCCGTGGTGGACGAAGATTCTCATCTGCTGGCTGTCAATGTCCTGAACGCGGAGGTAAGTTATTTCGGACAGGCGCAATCCCGCGCCGTATGCGGTTTCAAACATAGCTCTGTCACGGAGGTTGTCCATGCTGGAAAAGAAATGCGCAAGCTCTTTTTTGCTCATCAATGCTGGGAACTCCCGGTGTTCGCGCCGTCGATGGATTAGCTGATAGTTTAGGTTTTGCCCCATGACTGCACCGAAAATGAAACGCAGTGCGCTATTGTAAACATTGACTGATCCCGCGCTGTGTCCGGAATCCAATAGATACAGCAGGTACTCGCGAATCTCGATTTCATTCATTTCTTCAATTGGGCGGTCATTGAAATACTTTAGGAACAGCTTGAGCCGTCCCAGATACGACGCAACTGTTTTGGGCGACAGACCTCGCAGCCGCACCTCATCGTAGGCTCGAGAAAAGACTTCTTCATTTGTCATGGAATCATCTCCTTGAAAGTGATGCTTCCATTGTAAAGGGCAAAGAGAAAACCTGCCGCAACTGCAGCAGGTTCGATAGAAGAAAAATTCAGGGTTTAGATACCACCGCGCCAGCGGTTTCGTGCTATGTTTACACTGAGTGGGAAATTAATGTATGGCTATATGATTGGAGTTAGATTAGTGAAGCAACAAACCCAAAGATTCTCGTCCGCGCAAAGTGAAAACCAAGTCCATTGACCATAGTGTTATGGCTAAATATGTAATGGAATGATAAATAGAAAGTGCCTCTATGAGCACAGAACTCATAGAGGCACTTTGGGATTGTTCGCAAATCACTTAGGAAATATGCGCTTGCACTATTTTTTCTGTTCGTGAATCAGTTGTTATTTTATAAAACCCGAGTTGAGCAGCAAAAAAGGGAACCACCCATCTGCTACAAATTGCAGCAGATGGGTGGTTTTTGTGCTTATCTTAACGGCAGAGGAGCCTAACTTAATGACATTGGCGAAACGGCTACCGTCTTTCTGTATTGTTCATTATTTTGAACTTCATGTTGTCTGTAGCTTTTTAGTTTACTCGGCCATATTGTTCATTTTTTTCGGGCTTTCGGTGAAAATAATTTTTCGGTTATAAATTGAACCAAGTTAATTTTGATTTTACAGGTGGAGCACCCGCTCCCGAATCTCCTGTGTCCGGCCCTGATTCCAGAACTGCGTCCCGATATAGCCGCAGGTCCGCCGGGCCACGTTCAGCCGGTTTTGGTCCCGGTTGCCGCATTTGGGGCACTCCCAAACCAGCTTTCCGTCATCCTCCACAATGGAGATTTCCCCGTCATAGCCGCACACCTGGCAGTAATCGCTCTTGGTGTTCAGCTCTGCGTACATGATGTGATTATAGATATACTCCATCACCGCCAGCACCGCGGGGAGGTTGTCCTGCATATTGGGAACCTCCACATAGCTGATGGCCCCGCCGGGGGAAAGCGCCTGAAACTGGGACTCAAATTTCAGCTTGTCAAAGGCATTGATAGGCTCTGTCACGTGGACATGGTAACTGTTGGTGATATAGGCCTTATCCGTCACGCCGGGGATGATGCCGAACCGCTTTTGCAGGCACTTGGCAAACTCATAGGTGGTGGATTCCAGCGGCGTACCGTAAAGGGAAAAGTCAATGTTCTCCTTGGCCTTCCACGCGGCGGTAGCCTCGTTGAGCCGGTGCATCACCGACAGAGCAAATGGCGTGGCCTCCGGGTCAGTATGAGATTTCCCGGTCATATACTTCACGCACTCGTAAAGCCCGGCGTAGCCCAGAGACAATGTGGAGTAGCCGCCGTAAAGGAGCTTATCGATGGTCTCGCCCTTTTGGAGCCGCGCCAGCGCGCCATACTGCCACAGGATCGGCGCCGCATCGGACAGCGTCCCCTTCAGCCGATTATGGCGGCACATCAAAGCCCGGTAACAAAGCTCCAGCCTCTCAGAAAAAATTTCCCAGAACCGGTCGTAATCTCCGCCGGAAGACAGGGCCACATCCACCAGATTGATCGTGACCACGCCCTGATTAAACCGCCCGTAATACTTGGGCTTCCCAGTCTCGGGGTCCACATAAGGCGTCAGGAACGAGCGGCAGCCCATGCACGTATAGCAGTGTCCCTCTCCGTTTTTGTCGATCTTGCTCTCCAGCATGATCTTCTCGGAGATATAATCGGGCACCATCCGCTTGGCGGTGCATTTGGCCGCCAGCTCCGTCAGATAGTAGTAGGGCGTCCCGGGACGGACGTTATCCTCCTCCAGCACATAGATGAGCTTGGGGAACGCCGGAGTAATCCACACCCCGGCCTCGTTCTTCACACCCTGATACCGCTGATTCAGCGTCTCCTCGATGATGACCGCCAGGTCATGCTTGCTCTGGGGGTCGGATACCTCCCCCAGATACATGAACACTGTCACGAACGGGGCCTGGCCATTGGTAGTCAGCAGCGTCACCACCTGATACTGGATGGTCTGCACGCCCCGGCGAATCTCGCTGCGCAGCCTCTTTTCCACAATCCGGTTCAGCGTGTCCTCGTCCGGGTGTCCGCCCATAGCGGCGGCCTCCGCCAGCACATCGCTGCGGAGCTTCTCCCGGGAAACCTGCACGAAGGGCGCCAGATGGGCAAGGGAGATGGACTGTCCGCCGTACTGGCTGGAGGCCACCTGCGCGATGATCTGGGTGGCGATGTTGCAGGCGGTGGAAAAGCTGTGGGGCTTTTCGATCAACGTACCGGAGATAACCGTCCCGTTTTGCAGCATATCCTCCAGATTCACAAGGTCACAGTTATGCATGTGCTGGGCGTAATAGTCCATGTCGTGAAAATGGATGATGCCCTCCTGGTGGGCCTCCACGATATCCGGCGGCAGCAGCAGCCGCTTGGTAATATCCTTGGATACTTCGCCGGCCATGTAATCCCGCTGGACGGAATTCACGGTTGGGTTTTTATTGGAGTTCTCCTGCATGACCTCCTCATTGTTGCATTCGATCAGGCTGAGAATCTGATTGTCGGTGGTGTTGGCCGCCCGGGCCAGGGTTCGGGTGTAACGATAGCGGATATAGCGCTTGGCCGTCTCATAGGCGCTGTGGCGCATCAGCTCCGTCTCCACCAGTTCCTGAATCTCCTCCACACTTAGTGTGCGGCCCACTTTTTCCGCCGCCGTCTCCACATTCAAAGCAATCTGGTCGGTCTGTGCCTGAGACAGCTCGGGCGTCTGGTCGCAGGCCCGATTGGCCTTCTCCACCGCCGCCGCGATCTTCGCACGGTCAAAGACCTCCTCGCTGCCGTTCCTCTTAATAATCTTCATGGTTCTTTTATCGCTCCCTCTTGTCGAAAAGCCGTAAGTTTTTCTTCCCTGCTTTTAGTATAAACCACATTATATAGTGTATCTATTGCATTTGCAATCCTTTATTTTGTATATTAAACAGAAATCTGTTCAATCTTCCGCTGAGCCTTTGCGGCCGCAAATCGCAGGTCCGTCCGCCGCTTGGCCCAGACATAGCAGAAAATATGGGCCAAAAGCGTGATGGCCCAGGAAATTGGATAGGACCAATAGATGCATTCCGGCGTGTGGTATTCGGGAATCCGGAACACGGTGGCAATCCACACCAGCCGCAGGACACAGGCCCCTATCAGCGACACAGTCATAGGCATGACGGAATATCCGATGCCCCTCAGTGCGCCCACCATAGTATCCATCATGCCGCAAATGGCATAGGGCGCGCAGACGATGCCAAGACGCACAAAGCCCGCCTCGATCACCGCCGGGTCCTGAGTATAAATACCCAGCAGTATCCGTCCGGCCTGCCATGCGCCGACGCCCAGCACCAGTCCGGTGGCCGTCACGCAGCCCTGTCCCGTCAGCAGAATGCGGTTGATGCGGTCCAATCGTCCCGCGCCCGCGTTCTGGCTGGAGAAGGACAGCGTCGCCTGATAAACGGCGTTCATGGCCGCATATACAAAGCCCTCGATGTTGGCGGAAGCGGCACTGCCAGCCATGACCACCTCTCCCAGGGAATTGATGGAGGACTGGATCACCACGTTGGAAAGCGAGAAGATCACGCCCTGCACCCCAGCGGGCAGTCCCACCCGCAAAATGCCGGCCAGCTGGTCCTTTTGGAAGCGCAGCGCCTTCAACTCCAGACGAAAGCCGCCTGTTTCCCGCATCAGGCAGATCACCACCAACGCGGCAGAAATACACTGGGATACCACGGTGGCGATGGCCACGCCCGCCACGTCCAGATGGAAGACGATGACCAGCAGCAGGTTCAGCGCCACATTCACCACGCCCGACAACAGCAGAAAATACAGCGGTCGCCGCGTGTCACCCTTGGCTCGCAGGAGCGCCGCACCAAAGTTATAAAGCATCATGGCGGGCATTCCCAGGAAGAAAATACGCAGATACAGCGCAGCCAGGTCCAGCACACCGGGGGGAGCCTGCATCCAGATCAGCACCTGCCGTGCGCCCGCGACGCCCACCACAATCAGGGCGGCACCGCTACACAGCGCCAAAAGCATGGCCGTGTGGACCGTGGCCCGCAATTCCTGCTCCCGCTTCGCCCCAAAATATCGGGCCGCCAGAACATTTGCACCCACGGAAAGTCCGATAAACAGATTTGTCAGCAGGTTGATAAGCGCAGCATTGGATCCCACCGCGGCCATGGAGTTGTCTCCGGCATACCGGCCCACCACGATGACGTCGGCCGCGTTGAATAAAAGCTGCAGCACACCGGAGCACATCAGCGGCAGGGCAAAAAACAGCATTTTTTTCAGAATCGGTCCACTGCACATATCGATGCCATAGGATTTGGACTTTGGCATAAGGTTCCCTCTCTTTGATCTTCACATACGGCCAGCAGCCGTAAAATTCGCGGCGACAAATTTGCCGCCGCGAGTAGCCGGGGAGCTTCTCTTCAATTTTCTTTCACCAGCGAATCCAGCGTTTTTCGCAGATTCTCCGGGTCGTAGGGCTTGCGCACAAAGCCGCTGGCGCCCAGCTGCCGGGCCTTTTCCTCGCTGTTGCGATTCTCCGACTGAGACAGCACCAGAACCGGAATATTCCGCAGCGCCGGGTCCTGCGCCTTTTTTCGCAGGAATTCGTACCCGTCCATGATCGGCATAATGATATCCAGCAGTACCACCTTGATCTTTTCCACGCTATGTAAAATATCCAGTCCCGCCTTGCCATTGGCCGCTTCCAGAATACTGTACTCCTGAGAAAGCATCCTTTTGAGAACCAGCCGGTTGACCTGATTGTCTTCCACGATCAGCAGCTTGCGGCAGCTCCGGCAACCATCAGGACGCTGCGGCTCCGGGGATGCGGTATCCGCCATCCGGACAGCCTCCACCGCCGTCAGCGCCGGCTTCAGCCGGGAAATGTCCCGGAACAGGGTCAAAAACAGCTTTCGGTTGTCCTTACGCCCCATATAACAAATGCTGACCATCAGATTCTTGATGCGGTCGGCATCCATATACCGCCGGATCACCAGTTCCTGCCGCTTCCCGGTTCCCGCAGCGGCATTCAGCGCTTGTAAAAACAGAGGACGGTCCTTTTCCGCCAGCCACGCGGTGGCCAGCTGGCTACTTCGCAGCAGCATTTCCGGCGAGCTCTCCATCAGTTCATAATAGCTGTCATTCACGCTCAGGACTTCCACCGTATCGCCGAACTGCTCGTAAAGCGCCGCCGCGTCCATCCGCCCCTGCATCATCCGGTCATACGCCATTACAGCGCCCCATACCGCCCTAGTATCCGCGGCCTTGTCAAAGACCCGCGGTTCCTCCTGGGCAGGAACCCCCTGATAGCGCTCCAGCAGGCATATGAAATCACTCTTGGAAACAGGCCGGGAGAAGTAGTATCCCTGCACCCGGTCACAGCCGACGGAACGCAGGTAGTCGATATGAGCCTGCGTCTCCACCCCCTCGGCCACCACGCCCATCTCCAGCCACTTTGCCATGCGCACAATGCTGTTGACCACGCAGTTCGTCCGCTCGTCGCTGCCGACGCTCCGAACAAACCCCATGTCCAGCTTCAGAGTGGATACCGTCATATTCATCAGCATATTCAAAGAGGAATATCCGCTGCCAAAGTCATCGAGCAACACAGCAAAACCCGCCGTGTTCAACTGCTTCGTCAGATCCAGCATCTGCTGGGAATCATCCATATAGGCGCTCTCCGTCACCTCAATGTGGAAAGCGGCGGGGTTAATCCCGTACTTTTTCGCCATGTTTGTCAGCAGACTGCACACATCTGCATTGTAAATGTCAAGTCTGGACATATTGGCAGAAATCGTCAAAGTCGGATAGCCCGCCGCCTTGAACTCCGCCAGATATTGGAATACCCTTTCCCAGACGTATTGGTCCAAGCGGGTGATAAAGCCGTTTCGCTCAAAAACAGGAATGAACTGATTGGGCGGGATCAGTCCCCGCTCCGGGTGAATCCAGCGCACCAGCGCCTCCGCCGACACCGGCGCGTTGGACGATAAACTGAAGATGGGTTGGAGATAGACCTGAAACTGGCCCTGCTCCAGCGCCTCGTACATCTGGGAAGACACCTCCTGCTCCCAGCGCAGGCTGCGGCGTAGCTCCTCGTCATAGAGCGCAACGTTCTGATCACTCCGGCCGGAGATCATCTCCTGGGCGATCTGCGCACGGTCGCATATCTCCCCCACTGGAAGCGTCAGATCGTCGATCTCATAAATGCCGCAGCAAATGTGCAGCCCGTATTTCAAATGCAGGCGGTGCATCAGCTCCGGCCCCAGCCGGTTGAAACGGCTCAGGTCCAGTTCCTCCATGCGGCACAACAGCACAAACCGATCCCCGCCCACTCGGCCCACGCAGGCCACGCCTTTCAGCAGGGTCAGCCTTGCCGCCAGATTCCGCAGGAGCTGATCCCCCATTGTCCGGCCAAAAAGGTCGTTGAATACTTTAAAACGATCCACATTTAAAAAGGCCATGGACCACTGCTGAGGCCGACTGTCCTGCTCTGCCTGTTCCAGCAGATCCCGAGCCTTCTTCAAAAACGGCTCCCACTGCAAAACGCCGGTCAGCATGTCGCAGTCCCGGTCATTCCAAATGCGGCCCACCAGATTCTGCACCTGATAGGAGACCAGATGGGGATCCTTGGTCTGATCGATAAACGCCACCGCCCCAAGGGAGAGTGCTTTCAGTTCATCCTCCGGCGCCCCCATGGCAATCATGGGAATAGCCATCAGAGTCCGGTTCGTATGGAGGTAGTTCATTACGTCAAACCCGTTGAAGTCAAACAGATGGCACTGCAATATAATCGCCGCAAAGTCCTGACATCCGCGCAGGATATCCACCGCCATCTCCCCGTCCAGTGCCAGCGTCACATGGAACACGCTCTGCAGGACCCCGGCCATTTTCTGGCGACGCCCGCTGTTGCCGTCCACCAGCAGGATCTTCTGTTTGTCCCACGCGTCTTTCACGTTTCTCCCTCTCTTCCAACAGGGCGGGCTCGTCCCGTTTTCTTTTCTACCCACCGCGTCAGCCGACCGGCCGCGAACCCCAGCACCGTCCCCAATATAGCTCCCGCCAGTACATCGCTGGGCCAGTGAAGATACAGATACAGCCGGGAGAAGGCAATCAACACCGCCAAAATAAACGCCGGTTTCCACAGCCGGCGTTTCTCCGTCAGCAAAGCCCCCACCGCGGCAAAGGACGCCGCCGTATGTCCGGAGGGAAACGACCAGTCTGTCGGTCTGGAAACCAGAAGCTCCACCGCCGCGTTCACGTCGCAGGGACGCACCCGCGCGATCAACGGCTTGAGGATCACATTGCAGCAAAGTCCGTCCAGAATCAGTGCCAGCGCCAGCACCACGCCGGTTCGCCGGTACCTCCTGGTCAAAAGCAAAATTACCGCCAGCGCGATCCAGACTTCCCCGTGGTTACACAGTGCGCTGGCAAACGGCATCACCGTATCCAGGAAGTCCGTTCGACAGTTCGCCTGTATCCAATTCAAAATGCCGAATTCAAAAGTCCTCACGCACATACCTCTTCCGTATGGGGGCATAAGACCCACTTCGCCGGATAACACTTTGCATTTCACTATACCATTTTCTTCCGAATTTGAAAAGGATTTTTTAAAAATAACTCTGCAAAAAGCAAATGTCCCAACATCTTCCTGACCGATTCCGCAAATAATAAAGTTTTACACAAAAATCAAGATACACAGTTGACAGCACACCCTCATCGTGATAGGATACAAAAAAATTGGATCGCTCAGATAGAGGCGCGAGGTTCATCAGTACCGCGAGCAGCCGGCAGGCAGCCGGCGCGGGAAAGGGGACATCGCCGAAGGGTTTCGGAGCTGCCTGCTCCGAGATACCTGGGCTGTCGGGGAATACCCGTCGGACTGTCACATTTTTTGTGAAGCGCTATCGATGGCTGAATCAGGTGCCATAGCCTGTTTTTTCCACGGACCGCTTTGCGTCAAAGCGGTCCGTTTTTTTGCTTCCCTCTGCCGCGGCGCTGAGGGCAGCATCTGGATTTTCGCCGTAAAAAGCACAATTGAAAGGAAGTAATCTCATGAAGAAGTTTTTTGCTCTTGCCATGGCCCTGGCCATGACCGCCTCTCTGGCCGCCTGCGGCAGCTCCGGTTCTTCCGCGTCCTCCGGCTCTTCCGCGTCTTCCGGTTCCTCCGCGTCTTCCAGTGCGCAGACGGTCCCCACCGGTGTGGAGGACGGCGTGCTGACCGTTGCCATGGAGTGCGCCTACGCGCCCTATAACTGGTCCCAACCCGACGACTCCAACGGTGCCGTTCCCATCAAGGACTCCAACGAGTACGCCAATGGCTATGACGTCATGATGGCCCAAAAGCTGTGTCAGGCCAACGGCTGGCAGCTGGAAGTGGTCCGTCTGGAGTGGGATTCCCTGATTCCCGCTGTTCAGTCCGGCACGGTGGACGCCGTCATTGCGGGCCAGTCCATGACCGCCGAGCGCGCAGAGCAGGTGGATTTTGCCGGCCCGTACCTGTACGCCTCCATCATCTGCCTGACCAAAGGCGACAGCGCCTTCGCAGACGCCAAGGGCTTGAGTGACCTCGCCGGCGGCACCTGCACCAGCCAGTTGGGCACCATCTGGTATGACACCTGCCTGCCTCAAGTTCAGGGGGCCCAGATTCAGACCGCTGCGGAGTCCGCTCCGGCCATGCTGATGGCACTGGAAACCGGCTCAGTGGACTTTGTATGCACCGACATGCCCACCGCTCAGGGCGCTCTGGTGGCCTATCCGGATTTCAAGCTGCTGGACTTCTCCGGCTCCGGCGATGACTTCCAGGTCTCCAACGAGGACGTGAACATCGGTATCTCCGTCATGAAGGGCAACACCGCGCTGAAGGACGCGCTGAACTCCGTTTTGTCCACCATGACCGCCGACGATTTCAACGCTCTCATGAAGCAGGCCGTCGCGGTGCAGCCCATCGGCGGCTGAGCGTCTTCCATCCTGAACGCATCGTCTAAAATCTGAGGGAGTGAGGGAACTTTTATGGACTGGTCGAAATTTCCACAGCTGGCCGCCGACATCGCGGCCCTCTGGGCCAAATACGGCTTCGTAAACTATTTTTGCGGCATGGGCCGTACGCTGGTGCTGGCTATTATCGCGACCGTGATCGGTTGCGTCATCGGCCTTGCCTGCGGCATTTTGCAGACCGTCCCCCACGCCAGAACCGACCACCCCGCAAAGCGGTTTTTCCTGGGACTGATTCGGGTCATTCTCCGGGTCTACATCGAGGTTTTCCGGGGTACGCCCATGATTTTGCAGGCCGTGTTCATTTACTATGGACTCCCGTACTTCACCAATAACACCGTCCGGTTCGACAATATCTGGACGGTTTCCATTCTGGTGGTTTCCATCAATACCGGCGCGTACATGGCTGAGTCCGTCCGGGGCGGTATTCTCTCCGTCGACCCCGGTCAGACGGAGGGGGCCAAGGCCATCGGCATGACCCACTTCCAGACCATGATCAGCGTGATCCTGCCCCAGGCCCTGCGGAATATCATGCCCCAGATCGGCAACAACTTCATCATCAATATTAAGGATACCTCCGTCATGTTCATCATCGGTTTCACCGACTTTTTTGCCGCTCACAAGGCGGTGGCCGGGGCCACATTCACCTACTTTCCCTCCGCCACCATTGAAATGGCGGGCTATCTCACCATGACGCTGATTGCCTCGTTCATTCTGCGGTTGGTGGAAAAGCTGATGGATGGCTCCGACAGCTATGAGCTGGTTCAGTCCGACGCTCTGACCATGACTGCCGGGACCTATAAGAATCCGGCCAAGGGCAGCAACTTCGACGAGCACAGCAAGGAATACCGGGATAATCTCGAGCAATCCCTCGAGGACCGGAACTTCAATGCGAGAGGAGACCGCTGACATGGGTGAGAGGATTTTGGAGATCCGGCATCTCGGCAAGGCCTTCGGCAGTCATGAAGTCTTGCGGGACATCGATTTCACCGTGGAAAAGGGCGACGTGACCTCCATCATCGGGGCCTCCGGTTCCGGCAAGTCCACCCTTCTGCGGTGTATCAATCTGCTGGAGACTCCCACTTCCGGAGAGATCCTCTACCACGGAAAAAATGTGGCGGACCGGGGCGTGAACGCCGCGGCTTACCGCTCTCACGTGGGAATGGTGTTTCAGTCTTTCAACCTGTTCAACAACATGACCGTACTGAAAAACTGCATGGTGGGCCAGATAAAGGTGTTGAAAAAGAGTCAGGAGGAAGCCCGCGCCGCCGCCCTGAAATATCTGGACCGCGTGGGCATGGGACCCTATATCAACGCCAGACCCCGCCAGCTTTCGGGCGGCCAGAAGCAGCGGGTGGCAATTGCCCGGGCTCTGGCTATGAATCCGGAGGTGCTTTTGTTCGACGAGCCCACCTCTGCACTGGACCCGGAGATGGTGGGTGAGGTGCTCGCGGTCATGCAGATACTTGCCCAGGAGGGGATGACCATGCTGGTGGTGACTCACGAAATGGCCTTTGCCCGGGATGTCAGCAGCCATGTGGTCTACATGAACCAGGGCATTATCTGTGAGGAGGGCACGGCGGGCGAGCTGTTCGGCAATCCCCAAAGGCAGGAAACCAGGGATTTTCTCTCCCGCTTCCGCAGCGTCTGAGCTCCGCAAAAAAGGCAGAATGAAGCCCCTCCGTCTTTCCTCTTCACAGAAGGCGGAGGGGCTTCATTCTATTAAAAAGTGCCGGGGGTTCCGGCCGCTCCCGGCGGTCAGCTGAGGGACTCCGGCGTGTATACTGCCACGGTGACGCCGGTATAGTAATGGGTGATGATCTCCTTCCAGTCGCTGCCGTCCTTTGCCATCTGCTGCGCGCCGTACTGGCTCATACCCACGCCGTGGCCATACCCGGTGACAAAGAAGACGATATTTCCATCCTGAACCTCCGTTTCAAAGGTAGTTGAGCGCAGGGAGAAGATCGTCCGCATCTGCGTACCCCGGACGCTGACGCCGCCCACGGTGACAGAGTCCACGTTGCCGTCCTCGCTGACCTTTCGCTCCCCGATCCAGCCGTCCGCAGAGCCGGACAGGTTCGCCTCCGGATGCGCCGCCAAAAAAAGCTTCTTGAATTCCTCCGGCGTGAACTCCGCCCGGCTGTAATAATTGGGGACACCCGATCCCTCCGGGCTGGAGACGCTCTGGAGATAGGGCAGGTCGCCGGTCCACACCTCGCCGGAATTTTTCGTCTGCCCTGCGGAGGAAGAATGAAACACCGCCAGAATTGGCTGGCCTTCGTACAGGATGGTCTGTCCGTCGGTGAGAGAGACGGCGTTTTCCACCTTCGCCTCATAATTCTCCGCCCGGTCCCCCCAGTTGCCAGCGGCGGTCTCCTTGTCCAAATATGCCTGACAGCAGGTGGGGTTGCCGCAGACATCGGCCACGTCGCCGTGGTTCCCGCCGGTGGCCATTTTATATAAGGTATAGGTCCGCGCCGCCACCGCCTGGGCACACAGGGCCTGCTGCTCAAAGGATGCGGGCATCTCCGCCCGCACTACCCCCTGCAGGTATTCCCCCATGGTCATGGTCTCCACCTGATCCCCCAGCAGAACCCGAATGGTGTAGGACCCGTCGGTTTCCCCCGGCGGCAGAAGCTCTATTTTTGCCTCTTCCTCTCCCTCCGGCTCCGCTTCCGCCTCCCGCCGGACCACGTGGGTCACCACGGTAGCCAGCGGCAGCAAAAAGAGAAGACACAGCAGGACGACCGAGACTCCCAGATACCGTTTCATCGCGTTTTTCCTTTCCTGAAACCGTCATTCAAAAGGACCTGCGTATGCATCACGCCTTTCCGACAGCCTGTACATTTTTGAGGAAGTGCTGATTGTATCAGCGCGCACCGCACCGATTTTTCATTCTATGCGCCGCAGTCCAAAAAAAGACCTCCGCAAAAATTGTCGTATTTGATGATTGTATCACGGATTTTCCCAGGTAGCAACTCTGTCGCCGGGAGAGTCTGTCCGCAGATCAGAGGGGTCTCGTTCCCCGCGGCGCGGAGTGGACAAATGCTCAGCACCGGGGTATAATAGCCGCAGTGCGGCTATTATACGCATAAAATCAAGCTGCCACAACGGCGGGCGGTGCCTGCCGTGCAAATTTTGAGATTATGCCGGGCGCTTTACGCTTCGGCTTCGGAGGCTGAACTACATCATGAAAAACACCACGGTCCTCACTGTACTGTCGGCGGCGGGTGGCGGGCTCGCCTTTCTCCTGCGTCTGGTACAGAAGCGCACCGGCTTTTCGCCGGACACCGGTCTGCCCATCCCCGGAGATCTCCCTGCGCGGCTGTTGCTTATCCTTTTGGTCTTTCTGTGTGCTGCTCTTTTTTTGATGGTCCGCCGTCTGCCGTCCCGGCATCCGGATCCCCGTCCGTTTCAGGACGTCTTTTCCGTGCAGGGGGCCGTCACGCCGCTGGTTGGCGGAATCACTCTGCTGGTCCTCTCCGGGGCGGCGCAGGTGTGGTCCGTTCTCTCCGGCTCTCCGGATTTTTCGTCCGACGGGCCGCTGCCTTCGGCGGTCGTCCTGATCTCCGGCGTCCTGACGGCCCTCTCCGCTCTGTGCCTGCTTCCCGCTGTTCTGTCCGCCTCTGCGGGACATCGCTCCCGCAACCGTCTGGCCGCGCCGCCGACGCTGCTTCTGTTCACTCCCGCAGCGCTGGTGTTCCAGCTGGTGTTGGACTACCGGACCCGTTCTGCAAATCCGGTGCCGGAAGCTTACGCTCTGGAACTGCTGGCCCTGGGCTTTGCCGCGCTTGCCTTTTTCCATCTGGCCTCCTTCGCATTTGGGGACGGCTCCGCTCAGGTCTTTTCTTTCCTTGCCGGAGGAACAGTCATTTTGTGCGCGGTCGCGCTGGCGGATGGACTGGGCTTCGCCGCAGATGCGTTCTACGGCGGCTGCATTCTCTTCTTTCCGGGCCTTCTCTGCTCCCTCCAGCCCGACGCGGGCCGTCAGCGTGGCAGCGTAAGTGGGGAGGAATCGCTATGAACATCAGTGGACTGCAAAAGCTGTCCCTTGTGGACTTCCCCCGCAAAATGGCCGCCACGGTCTTTACCGGCGGCTGTAATCTTCGTTGTCCTTTTTGCCACAACGCGCTGCTGGTCACCGCTCCGGCAGATGAGCGAGAGCATTATGAAACGCAAGAGGTCCTGGATTTTCTTGCCTCCCGCAAAGGACTTCTGGACGGCGTGGTACTCTCCGGCGGCGAACCCCTGCTTCAGGAGGAGGTCGGGGAATTCGCCGCTGCGGCGAAGGCGATGGGCTATGTGGTGAAGCTGGATACCAACGGCTGCTTTCCAGGCCGGCTTTGCGCCCTGCTGGATGCGGGAAATATCGACTACGTGGCCATGGATATCAAAAACAGCCTGTCCAACTACCCCACCACCGTGGGTATTCCCGGCTTCGACGTCTCCGGCGTGCGGGAGAGCGCGGCAATTTTGATGAAGGGGCGGGTGGATTACGAGTTTCGAACAACACTGGTCCGGGAACTCCACACCGAGGAGGACCTTATGTATATCGCCCACTGGCTGAATGGCGCAAACCGCTACTGCCTCCAGAACTTCGTGGACTCCGGCGGTCTGATCCAGAGCGGGCTGCACGGCTTTTCCCCGGGGGAAATGCACGCCTTTGCCGAGACTGTCCGTCCCTATTTTGCAAACGTTTCTCTGCGGGGCGTGGACTGAACCGGTGGAAAAATTATCCGAAACGCCCTTTTTACGCCGTCGAAAATCCCGTTTTTCCCTGATAATCCGGGAATTTTCGACAATAAGCCGTTTTTGGATTTTACTAAATCTAGGAGTCAACTGGCGTTTTTCATGAAATCTCCCACAAGATATAGGGATTCTTCTAATTGACATCTATTTGTAACCCCGTTAGAATAAGAGCGGAAGGTGCCTCGGCATCTTTCCGTTCTATCTTTATGTCCGTATGTATAACGGCGGCGGGGGCTGCGTCCTTTCCCGCCCGGCGTATGGGCGGCAAATCTGTATACCAAGGGAGAGTGTGGGAGCGGCATGTATCGAGTTTTAAAACGGGACGGCAAAATCGTAGACTTCAACCTGTCCAAAATCAGCGTGGCCATCACCAAAGCGTTCGACGCTATGGAAAAGCCCTATAACACCGACATCATCGACCTGCTGGCGCTGAAGGTCACCGCCGACTATCCGGACAAGGTCAAAAACGGCGAGATTTCTGTAGAGCAGATCCAGGACAGCGTGGAAAACGTTCTCATCAAGGCCGGCTACAGCGACGTGGCCAAGGCGTACATTCTCTACCGCAAGCAGCGGGAAAAGATCCGTAACCTGGGCTCCACCGCGCTGGATTACAAAGAGCTTGTAAACAATTACCTCCACGTCAACGACTGGCGGGTTAAGGAAAACTCCACCGTCACTTACTCCGTGGGCGGGCTGATCCTCTCCAACTCCGGCGCAATCACCGCCAACTACTGGCTCAGCGAGATCTATGATCCCGAGATCGCCGAGGCCCACAAGAGCGGCGATCTCCACATCCATGACCTCTCCATGCTCACTGGTTACTGCGCCGGATGGAGTCTGAAGCAGCTCATTACCGAGGGTTTGGGCGGCATTCCCGGGAAGATCACCTCCTCCCCCGCCAGCCATCTGTCCACCCTTTGCAACCAGATGGTGAACTTTCTCGGCATTATGCAAAACGAATGGGCGGGCGCTCAGGCTTTCTCCTCTTTCGACACCTATCTGGCCCCCTTTGTGCGGGCGGACAACCTCTCCCAAAGAGAAGTCAAGCAGTGCATCCAGTCCTTTGTGTACGGCGTGAACACGCCGTCCCGTTGGGGCACGCAGGCACCGTTTTCCAACATCACGCTGGACTGGACCGTGCCGAGGGACCTGGCGGGTCTGCCGGCCATCGTGGGCGGAAAAGAGATGGACTTCACCTACGGGGACTGCAAAAAGGAAATGGACATGGTGAACAAGGCCTTCATTGAGATCATGATTGAGGGCGACGCCAACGGCCGGGGTTTCCAGTACCCCATTCCCACCTATTCCATCACCCGGGATTTCGACTGGAGCGAAACGGAGAACAACAGGCTTCTCTTTGAAATGACCGCGAAATACGGAACGCCGTACTTCTCCAACTACATCAACTCCGACATGGAGCCCTCCGACGTGCGCAGCATGTGCTGCCGCCTCCGTCTGGATCTCAGAGAGCTGCGGAAAAAGTCCGGCGGCTTCTTTGGCTCCGGCGAGTCCACTGGCTCGGTAGGCGTGGTAACCGTCAATCTGCCCCGTATCGCCTATCTTGCAAAGGACGAGGCGGACTTCTACAAGCGGCTGGACCGGATGATGGACATTGCCGCCAGGAGTCTTAAAACCAAGCGCACCGTTATCACAAAGCTGCTGGAGGCGGGGCTGTATCCCTACACCCGGCACTACCTCGGCAGCTTTGACAACCACTTCTCCACCATCGGCCTGATCGGTATGAACGAGGTGGGGCTGAACGCCGACTGGCTGCGCAAGGACCTGACCCACCCTGATACACAGGAATTCGCCAAAGATGTACTCAATCACATGCGGGAGCGGCTGAGCGACTATCAGGAACAATACGGCGACCTATACAATCTGGAGGCCACCCCCGCCGAATCCACCACTTATCGTCTGGCCAAGCACGATGTGGAGCGGTACGACAGTATCATCACCGCCGCAAAGCCCGGCGACACGCCCTATTATACCAATTCCTCCCATCTGCCGGTGGGCTATACCTCCGACCTCTTCGACGCGCTGTCCGTTCAGGACGATTTACAGACTCTCTACACCTCCGGCACCGTGTTCCACGCCTTTTTAGGCGAAAAGCTGCCGGACTGGCAGTCGGCGGCATCACTGGTACGGAAAATAGCGGAGAACTTTAAGCTGCCCTATTACACCCTCTCTCCCACCTACTCCATCTGTGCGGAGCACGGTTATATTGCCGGGGAGCATTTCACCTGCCCCAAGTGTGGAAAGAGCGCGGAGGTATACAGCCGCATCACCGGCTATTATCGCCCTGTCCAAAACTGGAATGACGGCAAAACCCAGGAATATAAGGACCGCAAGCTCTATGACCCATGTACGGCCCAAGCAGCGGGACAGCGGTCCGACTTCCGGGAGCGAAACGAGGCTCTTCCCTCGGTCAAGTCCTCCCCCCTGCCGCCTTTGGCGCCGGACTCCACAGCGCAGGCCATACGGGACGCTGTGGATGAGTTGTTCCTGTTCACCACCAAAACCTGCCCCAACTGCAAAACCGCCAGAGAGGGGCTTGAACGAGCGGGTCTGGTCTATACGCTCATGGACGTCAGCGAGCATCTGGATCTGGTGCGTAAGTATCACATTATGCAGGCTCCCACCCTGCTGGTCCGCCGGGGCAGTCAATTGGAAATCGTCGCCAGCGCCCCCAGCATCTGTAAATTTGCCACTACGCTTTGAATATTTAAAAAAGGCCCGCCGTCGCGTTGCGACGGCGGGCCTTTTTTCTGAAAATTCTGCAGACTATTTGATCTCATTTTTTGCGAAGCACTTTTAATACCTGTATGACCGCCATGCTGCCAAAGGCAAATCCCACAATGGCCCCCAGATTTGCCCAAGACAGCGCCGCCACGCTAAACAGTGGTTCCAGTGCCGGAATCACCAGCACGCTTCCCAGCAGCACCGCGCCCACGGCAAACGCCCCCAGCAAATACCGGTTGTTAAAGAATCTCTTTGTGAACAGCACGGGCCCCGCGGACTTGCAGTTAAACCCATGGAAGAGACGGCTTAGGCACAAGGTGGCAAAGGCCATGGTTCTGCCTGCGGACGCGCCGCCGGCGCGCAGACCGACGTAGAACGCGGCCACGGTAGCCACGGCGATCACCAGGCCCTCCACACCCACGTCGGTAAGAAATTTCCTCGTCAGAATTCCCTCGCTCCGGGGCCGGGGCTGCTGGCGCATCAAATCCTCGCTCTGCGGCTCCAGTCCCAAGGCGATGGCGGGCAGACTGTCCGTCAGCAAATTGATAAACAGCAGATGCACCGCGGCAAACGGCACCGGCAGTCCCGCAAGGGAAGCGTACAGCACCGTGAGAATCCCCGCCATATTTCCGGAGAGCAGGAACTGGATGGCCCGCTTGATGTTGGCATATACCCCGCGGCCATTTTCCACGGCCCGGATAATGGTTGCAAAGTTGTCGTCCGTCAGCACCATACCGGCGGCGTCCTTGGCCACCTCCGTTCCGGTGACGCCCATAGCCACGCCGATGTCCGCCTGCTTCAGCGCTGGGGCGTCGTTGACGCCGTCTCCGGTCATGGCCACCAGATTGCCCCGCTCTTGCCAGGCCCGGACAATGCGGATCTTATGCTCCGGGGACACCCGGGCATAGACGCTGACTCCGGGGACAAACTCCCGCAGCTCCCCGTCGCTCATGGAGTCGATGACCGCACCGTCCACGGCTTCGGTCCCCTCGGTGAGAATACCGATCTTTTTTGCGATAGCGGCAGCGGTAACCCGATGGTCGCCGGTAATCATCACCGGGCGGATGCCGGCGGAAATACACTCCGCCACAGCCCCAGCGGATTCCGTTCGGGGCGGGTCCATCATGGCAATCAGGCCCAGGAAATCCAGTCCGCACTCGTCGCAGAGATTGACCGCCGGAGAGTCCACCTTCCGGCAGGCAAAGGCCAACACCCGCAGTCCCTCCCGGGAAAACCGCTCGTTGACCGCCTCGATCTCCTCCCGCTCCTTTTGAGAGAGCACCGTGCGCTCCAGCAGCACGTCCACCGCGCCCTTGGTCATCATCATCAGTCCACCGGAGAGCCGATGAACCGTGGACATCAGCTTCCGGTCGGAGTCAAAGGGAATCTCCGTCAGCCGGGGATAGCGTCTGCGGGTTTCCTCCTCGTCAAAACTGAACCGCTCCCCCAGACGCACCAGTGCGGTCTCCGTGGGGTCGCCCACCTCGCCGCTTTCGTTGACCGTGGCGTCGCTGCAAAGCAGAGCCGCCCGCAGAAGCGGCTCCTGCACGGGGTCGCCGAAGTCGGCCTCCTCCACCGGGATGATTCTCCCGGCGGTATAGAGCTTCTGGACGGTCATTTTGTTCTGGGTCAGAGTGCCGGTCTTATCAGAGCAAATGACAGACACGCTCCCCAGGCCCTCCACCGCCTGCAATTTACGGATGATGGCATTTTCCTTTGCCATTTTCCGGGTTCCAAAGGAAAGGACAATGGTAACAATGGAACTCAGCGCCTCCGGAATAGCCGCCACCGCCAGCGCCACAGCAAACAGAAATGCGTTCATCACCGGCTCGTGCCGGTAGAATACGCCCGCGGCAAACAGAATCCCGCAGAGAATCAGAATCCCGACGGACAACTTTTTCCCAAACTGATCCAGACTCACCTGCAAGGGCGTCTTCTTCTCTCCAGCGGCTTTCAGAAGAGCCGCGACGCGGCCCATCTCCGTGTCCATGCCCACGCCGGTGACCAGAAACGTCCCCCGGCCATAGGTGATGAAGCTGCCGGAATAGACCATGTTCTTCCGGTCCCCCAACGGTACGTTGTCTTCGATCTCTTTTGGATTTTTCTCCACCGGCAGGCTCTCGCCGGTGAGGGCGCTTTCGTCCGCTTTCAGCGCCGCACAGTCCAGCAGCCGCCCGTCGGCACACACCGCGTCCCCTGCATCCAGACACACCACGTCGCCCACGGTAACCTCCCGCCCGGGAATTTCCCTGACGGCGTCGTCCCGCAGGACCTTTGCCGTGGGGGCGGACATCCGCTTCAAGCTCTCCAGAGACGCCATAGCCTTCACAGTCTGAACCGTACCCAGTACTGCGTTCATGGTGATCACCGCGAGAATCACGACGGCGCTCTCTGCGTCTCCCAGTGCGATGGACGCTGCCGCCGCCGCGATCAGCAGGATCACCAGGAAATCAACAAACTGCTCCAGAAAAATACGGAATGTGGATTTCTGCCTTTCCGCCCGCAGTTCATTGGGGCCGTTCTGCGCCAGCCGTTTCTCAGCCTCCGCACCCGTCAGACCCTGCGCGTCGCAGCCCAGGTCACGGAACAGCTCCACCCTTGTTTTTTTCCAAATTTCTTTTTTCATATCCATAGTATCCCCCATATTTCTGTCGCCGGACGCAAAAAAACGAGACCTTTGCGCCAACGCCAAAGCGTTTGCTCAAAAGTCTCGCCATTTCGATCCGAAGCGGGGCAGAAACTCTGCCCGACCTGACGCCTGCGGATGCACCTTTCGGTGCCGGCTACTCCCTCATGATTCGTTCGTATCATATCCGATTTGCCGGCGGCTGTCAAGGGAAATTTCGCTGAATTTGCGTTTAAATCACATATCTTTTATAGGCCCCGCCATTCCTCCGGCCGCAGAAGAGACAGGTCCGCCGCCGCCCGGTCAATGGCCGCCAGCATGGCGTCCCGGTCTCCATTCAGCGTTCCCCGCAGCGCCAGATAGTTGCTGGCATGGTTCATGCGGAACACGCTGCCGGGGCTGTCCAGATGCTCCACCAGCAGCCGGGTCTCCCGCAGGTCCTCCGCCGGGGTCAGAAGCTTGAATGAACCGTCCCGCACCCAGTCGAAAAGCGGCGTTCCCGGCTCCACCATCAGCGTCAGCATCCCGATAAACTCCGGATCCATGGCGCTGAACGCCGCCGCCGTCTCCACCGCGTGTTCCTCCAAAAGCGCGGGGCCGCCAAGGCCCGTGATGGCGGTGACGGAGAGGGCAATGCCGTTTCGGCGGATTTTTTTGCCCATCTCCACGATGAAGGCCACATCGTGGCCCTTTTGCATCTTCTCAAGCACCGCGTCGCACCCGGATTCAAGGCCCATATAAACCATGGTCAGGCCCTTGGCCCGCAGCGTCTGCAATTCCCCGTCCGTGCGGAGTTTGACGCTGTCCGGCGAGGCGTAGCACGTCACCCGGCCACACTCCGGGAAGAGTTCCCGGACAGTATCCAGAATCGTTTCCAGCTCCCCGGCTTTTCGGACCAGAGCGTCCCCGTCGGCCAAAAAAATCTTCTCCACCCGCGGGTAGAGCCGCCGGGCCTCACGGAAATCCGCCAAAACCTCCTCCAGCGGGCGGACGGCAAACCGCTTCTCCTTGTACATGCTGCAAAAGGCACAGGTGTTATGGCTGCACCCGTAGGTCACCTGGACGATGAGGCTCCGGGCTTCGGACGGGGGACGATATACGCTTCCAACATATCTCATTTCAAAATCTTCTCCAGCGCGGACAGCCTCAGGCAGGTACACAGCACCTCCACGGCAATCTCCAGTTCCTCCCTGGGGGGCAGGGACGGCGCGATGCGGATATTGCTGTCCTGGGGGTCTTTGCCATAGGGAAAGGTGGCTCCGGCAGCCGTCATGGTGACGCCCACGGCTTTGCAGAGGTCCAGCGTCCGCCTGGCCGTGCCGGGCATAGCGTTGAGGGAAACAAAGTAGCCACCCTTTGGCCGCTGCCAGGAGGCGATGCCCAGCGGGGTGATCTCCTTTTCCAGCGCGTCCGTGACACAGCGGAATTTGGGTCCGAGAATTTCGGCATGCCGACGCATCAGCGCCAGCGTGTGGGCCTTGTCCTTCAAAAACAGCACATGGCGCTGCTGATTCATCTTGTCGAAGCTGATGACCTGTACGCTCATCAGCTTTTTCATATGGTCCATATTTGCCTGGGAGCAGGCGAAACAAGCCACCCCCGCGCCGGGCAGGGTGATTTTCGAGGTGGATGCAAACTCAAACGCCATATCCGGATTTCCCGCTTTGGCGCATTCGGAAAGGATATCCGGGAAGGGAACAAACTCCCCCTCGAACTCGTGTACACAGTATGCGTTGTCCCACATCAGCAGGAAATCCGGCGCGGCGGGCTTCAGCGCGGCAATGCGCCGCACGGTTTCCTCCGAGTAAACAATCCCGTCCGGGTTGGAGTATTTCGGCACGTTCCACATGCCCTTCACCTGGGGGTCCCGGACGGCGGCTTCCACCGCGTCCATATCCGGGCCATTTTCCGTCATGGGAACGGTAACAAGTTCGAAGCCGAACGACTCCGTAATCTTGAAGTGCCGGTCATAGCCGGGGACGGGGCAGAGCCATTTGACGTGCTCTTCTTTGCACCAGGGGCGCTCACTGTGCAAAAGGCCGTTGGTATAGGCCTTGGAGATCGTATCGTACATCAGCTGTAGGCTGGAGTTGCCCGCGGCAAACACCTGCTCCATCCTGCAACCCAGAAGCTCCGCAAACAGGCGGCGGGCGGCGGGCAGGCCAGCCATCTCGCCGTAATTCCGGCAGTCGATCCCGTCGGATATATAGTCCCTGGGGGTCTTGAAAATATTGAACAGTCCCTCGCTGACCATATCCAGCTGGGCTTTTCCTGGCTTGCCCCGGGCCATATTCAGGTTCAGCTTTTGGTCCCGGAGCTTCTCGAACCTCTGGCAAATGAGCTCCTGCTCCTTCAGCAGCTCCTGCCTGCTCATTTCAGCATACGCGGTCATAGGTGCCATCCTTTCGTGCGGCGGACTTCCCCGCCCGGTTTTTCCAGTTTTTTATTAATTCTCAGTATACCCGCTCTAACCGGTTCTGACAATATGGATTTCGCTGGTTTTTTTCATAAAAGCTGTCCTTCCGGCGTATGTTTCGGTCAACAGAACTGTTTTGGGAGATTTTTTCATGGCATATCCGGAGGCGCGCTCTAATACGCAGATCAACTGCGCCAGCCTCACGGCGCCAGTGGTCCCCTCCATTGGTCCGGCGATTAAACGCACAGTTTTCCAACTATAATACCATCCCCTGTTTTCCTGATTTATCCCGGACTTTCTTCCGGGGCTCTCCCTCCTGTGCCGCAGTCCGGGCCGAGGTACATCTTGCGCTTTTCCCGCCGCTGTGCTATCTTAACGGTATGGAAACATACACTCTGATTCGCTCCCGCCGGCGGACGCTGGCGCTGGAGATCACAAGGGATTGCCGGCTGCTGGTGCGGGCACCTATGCGGTGCCCGGAGGCCACCATCCGGGAGTTCGTCACCCGGAATCAGCTCTGGATTGACCGCAGCATGGCAAAGGTCCGGCAGCGGACCGCCGAGTCGGGGCCCCCGCCCACGGCGGAGGAGATCGACGCGCTGAAAGCCCGAGCCCGGGCCACCCTGCCGGAAAAGGTGGCACACTACGGGGCCATAATGGGCCTTTGCCCCACCGGAGTGAACGTCACGACCGCTCAAAAGCGGTATGGCAGCTGCAGTGGGAAAAACAGTCTATGCTTTTCCTGCTACCTGATGCGCTCCCCCGACGAGGCCATCGACGCGGTGGTGGTTCACGAGCTGGCTCACATACGCTATAAAAATCACGGGAAATCATTCTATGCGCTCATCGAGCAGTACATGCCCGACTACAAGGCGCGAAAAAAGCTGTTGAAATGAGGAGACCGTCATGAACGTACAAAACATCGAACCCCTTCTTTGCTCCAACCGCTACCCCGGCCGGGGCGTCCTGCTGGGCCGCAGCGCCGACAACCGGTATGCAATTCTCGCTTACTTTATCATGGGCCGCAGTGAGAACTCCCGAAACCGCATCTTCGTTCGGACGGAAGACGGCATCCGTACTCAGGCTCATGATCCCGGCAAAATGACAGACCCAAGCCTCATCATCTATCATCCCGTCCGAGAATTTGAGGGAAAGACCATCGTCACCAACGGCGACCAGACCGACACCATCCGGGACGCACTGGCGGCAGGCCAAAGCTATCGCCACGCTCTGCTCAGCCGCGCCTTTGAACCGGACGGCCCCAACTGGACGCCCCGCATCAGCGGCATTCTGAAGCCGGACTTCAGCTATAATCTGTCCATTCTGAAATCCCTGGATGGGGACGAGCACTGTTGCTGCCGGTACTTCTTTGAATATGACGCGCCGAAAGCCGGCCTCGGCCACCTCATCCACACCTATCAGGGAGACGGGAATCCCTTGCCCTCCTTTGAGGGCGAGCCTCGCCCCGTTGCGCTGGACGCACCGGACGCCGCGGCTTTTTCCGCACGGATGTGGGACGCGCTGGACGCGGAAAACAAAGTGGCCCTGTTTGTGCGGTATATAGAGATTGCCACCGGCAAAGTATCCGACGTCATTCAAAATAAAAATGAAACACCTTAAAAATCAAGGGCCGAAGGCTGTGCTTTCGGCCCTTGATTTTCTCATTTTTCACACCCGGTCCCATGCGGCTCAGTCCTCCGGCTCCTGCGGAACCTCCGGTCGGGCCTCCCGCAGCGCCGCCAGCACCCGTTCGGCACTCTCCTTCCTTTCAAAGGTGAAATTCCGGTAGAATCCCCCGGAATACTTCACCCGCAGGATCACCACCGGCAGTTCACTCCCGCAGCAACCGGTCAGAGATACTTTGGACTTCTGCGCCCAGGCCCGCTCCACCGCGTAAAAAGGCAGATACTTTTCTCCGGGAAACGACTTGAAATAGATCGCGGCGCCGCTGACACGGTATTGTTCCACCCGTGCGGACTCCTTCCGGTCCGCCGCCGGATCCGGCAGGACAGCCTCCGGACAAAGAGATTTGATCGCCATATTCCGCGCCTCCCAGTTCATATATATTTTCTTAAGATTATACCAGTCTGTCGCATAAAAGCCGGTGCAAATACAACACTCATTCAAATTTAGGCAATCACAGGACGGCCCGGGTTGACCACGCGGTACCATCGCCGCCCCGCGCCCGGTCATAGAGCGGCGCGCTCCGCTGAAATCCTTGGGGCAGATAGGTTACGGAAGAGATTCGTTTCCCCGATACCCCGTATTTGGGATGATAGCCAAAGAGGTTCACATACTCTGTAAGGTCGTCCTTCTCCTCCGCCATGGCCCACAGCAGCGCCGTCATGGCCCGGGCATCGTCCACGGCCCGGTGGCTGTTTTCCACCTGATCCTCCAGCCCGTAAGCCGCAATGGCATCCTTCAGCTTGTGCGGATAGTCCCGCCGGTCCTTATAAACAGTCAGTGCATCCAAAAATTTCAGATTCCTCAGGCAGGCCGCCTGCCCCTGTTTTTTAAGTAAGTAATAGATAAAATTTAAATCAAATTGAGCATTATAGGCCACCAGCAGCGTATCCTTCCCAGTCAGAAGCTTACAGAAGGACTCCGCCGCCGCCGCCTTTTCCACACCGTCTCTTTCCAACTGCTCCCCGGTGATACCGGTCAGCTCCGTGATAAAGGGCGGCAGGGTCCGGCCCTGTGAAAGGCGGAGCAGCGCATTGAAGCTGCCGTCCTCCTCCCCGGCGGTAACGCTCACCGCGCCGATTTCAATGATCTCCTCCCGCACGGGGTCGATACCCGTGGTCTCCGTGTCAAACAGGACCAGGTGGGTAAACCGGTCCTCCAGCGTACTGTGTATTCCCATAAACGCTCTCCAGCTCCGCCGCCGCGTTATATACCGGCGGCCTTTTTCTATTTTTTGATTTTTTGCGCGTACGGCGCAAAATTTACGTGAATTTGTCGATACTAAGCAGGTTCCCTGTTTTTATCATTATATCTTTCACTCTGAAAAAAGCAAGACGCGGCCCGCTTTTCATTTAAAATAGCGGTCAAACCGTATTTTATGACAGCTCAGTAATAATTGCTCCAATTTTTACCGAATGGCCTCTTGACTTTTTTTATATTTGTGTTACTGTACTCATGTACTAAATATTTGATACAGTTTTTTTGTGTTTTCACTTGACATTTTCGCTTTTTCGTTCTACACTAACCGTATTAATACAGCTAGTACAGTTTTGAAGGCGGCTTGCTCCCGCACAGGATTCCGCCATAATAAAAAAATTTTTCTTACTTTTGAAGCATTTTTCTCTTTTCTTACGTTTATAGAGTTAGATGCACGTCGCATCTGTCCAAATGGACGGCGCGTTCGAGATAAGTTTTTCTGCACTGGAAAGGATGGTTCCTTTATGAAAGTCTTAATTGCCACCGACTGGTACGCCCCTACGATTAATGGCGTTGTAACCTCGGTATTAAATCTTCAGCGTGAGCTGGAATCCCAGGGGCATGAGGTCCGCGTGCTGACCCTGTCTCAGTCCCGTCATACCCTGGTGCGGGACAAGGTGACCTATGTGGGCGCCATGAGCGCGGGACTGATTTATCCCGGCGCGCGGCTGCGCACCGCCCTGGCCACCCGTCAGGTTCAGGCGCTGATCCGCTGGCGGCCCGATGTCATTCACACGCAGTGCGAATTCTCCACCTTTCTGCTGGCCCGGAAGATCAGCGACCGTACCGGAGCCCCCATCGTCCACACCTATCACACGGTCTACGAGGATTACACCCACTACTTTTCCCCCAGCCGGACCTGGGGGCGGCGTATGGTGGCTCTGTTCTCCCGGCACGTTATCGCCCAGACCGCCTGCGTGATCGCCCCCACCGAAAAGGTACGCGGCATTCTGGAGGGTTATGGCGTCTGCCGCCCGGTGTATGTGATTCCCTCCGGTATTGATCTGAACCGGTTTTCCGGTCTGTCCGACGAAGCTTATCTCCATCAGTTGAAAGCAAAACTGAAAATCCCCGAAAACAACTTTGTGCTGACCTACGTGGGCCGTCTGGCCAAGGAAAAGAACGTGGAGGAGCTGCTGCCCTGCCTTGCGGAACTGAAGCGAAACGATGTCACCCTACTTCTGGTGGGAGACGGGCCCTACCGCCAAACGCTGGAGGAGACTGTCCGGGATTTGGGCCTAAGCGATCGCGTGGTATTTGCCGGGATGGCAAAGCCCACACAGGTGGCTGACTACTACCGGCTGGGCGACCTGTTCGTCAGCGCCTCCACCAGCGAGACGCAGGGCCTCACCTATATCGAAGCGCTGGCCTCGGGGCTGCCCGCCCTGTGCCGGAAGGATGCGTGCCTCGCCGGAGTTATTGAGGACGGCGTCAACGGCTGGCAGTTTCATAACGGAGACGAGTTTATCGCCCATTTGCAGGAATATCTGGCAGATGAACAGCTCCGCAACTCCATGCGCGCCGCTGCCGCGGACTCCGCCCGGCAGAACTTCTCGGCCGAGGGCTTTGCCCGCCGCGTCGCGGAGGTCTACGCCTCCGCCATGGAAGGGGATGGGCTATGGAAAACCGCGTGAACACCAAATTACTGCTGAACCTCTGCACTGCCGCGGGTTTGGTTGGCTGCGCACTGCTGGTATTTTATGGCTGGCGTCATCAGCTGTTCACTTCTCAGGAGGCACTGCAAGCCTATATCACCGGCTTTGGTGCGCTGGGCGCGTTGGTATTTGTGGTGTTTCAGGCGGTGCAGGTGATCATTCCCATCCTGCCCGGCGGGCTGGGATGTCTGGGAGGCGTGCTGCTGTTTGGCCCGTGGCGGGGGTTTGTGTACAATTACGCCGGCATATGTGCAGGGTCCATTGCAGCATTCTTGCTGGCAAAGCTATATGGCCGCCCTTTACTCGCAGCAATGTTCAAACCGGGCACCATCGCAAAATATGAGGCCTGGACCTCTCGCCGGTTCGACGTGCTGTTTGCCGCCGCCATTTTCCTCCCCGTGGCTCCCGACGACTTTCTGTGCTATCTGGCCGGCACCACGCCTATGCGTCTCGGCCGGTTTACCGCCATCATTCTTCTGGGAAAGCCCGCTGCCATCGCGCTGTACTCTCTGGGGCTGAATATGGTTTTCCAGCACGCGGCGGCTCTCCTGTAAACGCCGTCCGGTGGTTTGGCCGGTACGGTTTTAAGTGAAAATTGCAGCGCAGGGTGGGTTCTTTTTGGCACACTCTGGTTTACTGTGTCTTTGTTGCACCCTAAAAAGGAGGAAATCTACCATGAGTATTCAATTATATGCCGGTTCCCTGTCCCTGGTCCGCCGCAGCGGCGTGGGACAGGCTGTACTCCATCAACAAGAAATGCTGTCCGGCGCGGGCATCTCCTCCACGGAGCGTTTCGTTCCGGAGGCCCGGACAGTCCACGTCAACACCGTTCTGCCCGACGCGCCGCTGGCTGCCCTCCGCGCCCATCTGGCGGGAAAAAAGGTGGTGTACTACGGTCACTCCACCGAGGAGGACTTCCGCAACTCCTTTAAGGGTTCAAATCTTCTGGCGCCATTGTTCCGCCGGTGGATCAAATTCTGCTATGAGCGGGGCGACGTAGTCATTACCCCTACTCCCTATTCCAAGCAGCTTCTGGAGAGCTATGGCATCCGCCGCCCGATTTACGCGCTGAGCAACGGTGTGGACACGGACTTCTTTGCCCCTTCCTCCGCTCGCCGCAAGGCGTTCCGGAAAAAGTACGGCATCGGGGAACAGGAAAAGGCTGTTCTCTCCGTTGGGCACTACATTGCCCGTAAGGGTCTTTTGGAATTCGTGGACATGGCCCGGAAGCTGCCGAATATCCGCTTTTTCTGGTTTGGCTATACCAATCTGGATCTGGTCCCCCACGAGATCCGGCAGGCCATTACCGAGGCTCCGCCCAATCTGGTCTTCCCGGGTTATGTGGACCGTGCGGAGCTGCGGGACGCTTACTGCGGGTGCGATGTGTTTGCCTTTATGAGTCATGAGGAGACCGAGGGCATCGTGGTTCTGGAAGCGCTGGCCTGTGGTATCCCCACGGTCGTACGGGATATTCCGGTGTACCGGGACTGGCTCACCGACGGCATTTCCGTCTGCAAGGCCAAAGACAATTGGGACTTCTTGCGGAAGGTCTCCGACCTTTTGAACGGAGTCCTCCCCTCCCCCGCCGCGGGCGGACTGGAAGTGGCCCGCAGCCGCAGCATCCCCGCCATGGGCCGGGTACTGCGGACAATCTACGAGCTGGAGGGCCTGCCCTATCAGTCCCCGGAAGAAGCGTCCGGAAGGAAGACGGCACCCGCTCACACCGGGCGTCCCATGGCTCACGCCTGAGCTCATAAATTCACATAGGACATCCGGGAAAGAAATTCATTAAGACGGGCATACTAGCTAAAAAAGAAAGGAAGGGATTTTATGCGCGCTCATGTGGACCAGGACACCTGCATCAGCTGCGGTCTGTGCGTCAGCTCCGTGCCAGACGTATTCCAGTTGAACGGGGACGGCAAGGCCGAAGCCATTGCCGAAGGCCCCGACGACGCGGTGCAGGAGGCCATCGACACCTGTCCCGTCTCTGCCATCCGGGAAGCCTAATCCAACCCTTCAGGCTGCAAAAAAGTCCTCCGGGACCTTTTTGCAGCCTGAATATTTTTACCTCGCCAACGCGCCTGCGGCGCTCTCTTTCATAGCCAGCGCGCACCACTTTGGTTATTCCCATCCGCACTCTCGATTTATCTTCCGCATTGCGCAAAGAAGGCCGCACTTTTTGCATGGATTTTAGCACATTCTCCAGTGTAATTGTGGGTTATCTGCTGATATAATAGAGCAAGAAAAATTGAGAGGGGGCCGCCGCTGATGCAATTTTGGAAAATGAACGGCGCGGGCAATGATTTCATTGTACTGAATAATCTGGAGGAACATCTTCCGCGCGAGTCGTTCCCGGAGATGGCGAGGACGCTGTGTGAGCGGCATCTGTCCATCGGTGCGGACGGCTTCATGGTGATCGATGCCCCTGTGCGGGGCGGAGACTACAAAATGCTGTTTTATAACTCCGACGGGTCGGTTGGCGAAATGTGCGGTAACGGAGCCCGTTGCATTTGTCGATACGGCTACGAAACCGGCCTTAGTGGGCAGACTCAAACCGTGGAAACCACGGCAGGCATTGTCACCGGCAGGCGCATTGACCGGAGGCTTTACCGCATCCGGCTGAACGACCCCTCCACCGTCCAGCTGGAACACCCCATTGTGGTGGGCGGCGTCCGGTATCCCTGCGCCTATGTGGAGCTTGGGAATCCGGGCCTGCCCCACGCCGTGGTCCCCTACCGGGACCTGCGGAACGCGGACCAGGGCGAGCTGCGGGAGTTGGGCCGCGCCATGCGGCATCACCCCTCCTTCCCCAAGGGGGCCAATGTAAACTTCTATGAGATCACCGGCGAGGACACTGTCTATGAGCGGACCTTTGAGAGGGGCGTGGAGGACTTCACCTATGCCTGCGGAACCGGGACCGGCTCCGTTGTCACCGTCCTGACCCTCCAGGGCAAGGTTTCCGGCCAGGGCGTGAAGGTTGATATGACCGGTGGACGGCTCATCATCGATGCGGAACGGGAAGGTTCTCATGTCGCGGCTCTGTATCTGACGGGCCCCACCAATATTGTTTGCAAGGGCGAAATCACCGACGAGGAGCTTCACCCCGCAAAATAAATCATTCCCATTGTGTGTGAAAGAGAGGATTGGAATTTTATGAACAAGAAAGCCTCTGTCTGGAGCAGCTACGGCCTTTTGATCTGCATGATCTGCGGCATTGTGCTGGGCTGCATTGTCGGCGCCATGTTCCCCAATGTAAAAGACGCAGACGGCAACGTGATTGCGGCGGGTGCCTCCGTCCTGAAGCCCCTGGGCCAGATTTTCATCAATCTGATGTTCTGTATTGTGGTTCCGATGGTGTTCGCGTCCATCTCCGGCGCTGTAGCTAACATGAAAAGCGCGAAGCGGGCCGGTAAGATCATGGGTACCACCATCGTCACCTTCGTGGTCACGGGTGCAATCGCCGCCGTCATCATGATTGTGCTGATGAAACTGATTCCGCCGGTGCTGACCCCGTGGCAGAACATCACTGCGGGCACGGTGGATGAACAGAAAACCGTGTCGGAACTGATTGTCAGCTTCCTTACCGCTGAGGACTTTGTGGGGCTGCTGAGCCGTCGGGCCATGCTGCCGCTGATCGTTTTCTCCATTATTTTCGGGTTCGGCGTAAACATGAACGGCGGCTCCGACTGCTTGGTGGGGAAATTTTTGAACGACCTGTCCAACTGCATGATGAAGGTCGTCAAGATCATCACCTATTATGCTCCCATTGCTTTCTTCGGCTTCTTCGCCGATCTGGTGGCAACCTATGGCGCCGGCATTGCGAAGGACTATGGGCGGGCGCTGATAGTCTACTATCCCCTGTGCTTCATCTACGTGTTTACCGCGTTTCCCCTGTTCGCCCGCTTCGGCGGAGGCAAGGGCGCTGTGAAAGTGATGCTCAAGCACATTCTGCGGCCCGCCGTAACCAGCCTTGGCACCTGCTCCTCCGTGGCCACCATCCCCACCAACATGGAGGTGGCGGAGGAAACCGGCATTCCCAAGGACGTCAGCGAGATTGTGGTGTCTCTGGGGGCCACCATGCACATGGACGGCTCGTGCTTTTCCTGCGCGCTGAAAATTGCGTTTTTGTTCGGTGTATTTGGTATCCCCTTTGACGGAGCAGGCACCTTCATCAAGGTCATCCTTGTAGCGGTTCTGTCCTCCGTGGGCATGAGCGGCATCCCCGGCGGCGGCTACATCGGTGAGTTCATCATGTGCTCCGTATTCTTCCCTTCCCAGCTGGAGCTGGCCTACCCCATTGCCATTGCGATCGGCAATCTGGTGGATCCTCCCGCCACCATGATCAACTCTGCCGGAGACTACGTGATCAGCTATGTGGTGGCCCGCTTTGTGGACGGCAAGGATTGGCTGCAAAAGGCACTGGCCGCCAAAAAAGAGGATTGAGTACCCGGCTTTATTCAAGATACCCTGTACGATTTTACCGCCGACGGTGTAATTGGCATCGGGAATTGCGTGCCGCCTTAAAAATGATCCATGGCGGCAGGAAGCGGCACGGCCAAAGGCCGTGCCGCTCCCCATTTCATCGGCTTATGTCCGTCGGTTCGGAATATGCGGATTCTCCGATCGCCGGACCAGATATCCAGTTCCATCACCGTAAAGTAAAAAAGCATACTTTATTTACAGCAGCATCTAAAGCGCCGCGGCAGAACAGGTACCCGTTCCGCCGCGGCGCTTTGTAAACAATTCGCTGTTTTCTTTCAGATGTGCTATAATAAGCCCCGAAGTGACTTATTATACCACATCCGGGCGCACTTTCCTGTGAACAAGTCCGGTACAACGGGGAGGCATTCATACATGAATCTATGGAACAATCATCTTCTGGTCAACTCCATGATTGCCTGGATAATCGCGCAGATCTTAAAAGTGATTATTTACGCTCTGATGAATCAGAAATTGGACATCCGCCGCCTGTTCGGAGACGGTGGAATGCCCAGCGGTCACTCCGCAACCGTGACGGCAATGGCTGTCACCGCCGGAATGGAATGCGGTCTGAACTCGTCGGTGTTCGCTATCGCGGCGATCCTTGCAATTATCGTCATGCACGATGCCATGGGTGTCCGTTTGGAGGCCGGCAAACACGCCAAAGCGCTCAACGAGCTGTTGGAACTGTTCAGCAGCGATCTTGAAAATGAAATAAAAATGAAGGAGTTCCTGGGACATACTCCCCTTCAGGTCGCGTTCGGCGCTCTGCTCGGTCTGGTTGTCGCGCTGATTCTGGGCTGACCCGGTTCGTACATCCGAATCCCTGCTCTCACCGCTCCCAACTCTCGGTCCGGTCCAGCCAATCCCCTGTCAGCGCGGCAAACAGCGCCGGACGTTCGATCTGCAAATTGTGACCCGCCAGATCCAGTACGGAAAAGGCGGCTCTCGGATAATCCTCCAGCAACTTCCATAAATCCCGGTAACCCACGCAGCTATCCTGCCGCCCGGTGAGCAACAACGTCGGACGATCAAAGCCGGTCTCATGGATACGGGCGTCCACGTCAAAGGAAAATGAATACTGCCGCTTCAGTTCCGTGAGGAAAGCTCCGTTCCCCATCCGCAGTCCGGGAGCAATCTCCGCTTCATACCGCCGGTAAGTACGTCGGTCCGCAAGCACCGCAAGCGTACAGAACGCCGCCCGTGCCTTCGGAGAGAGCTCCTCAAGAAACGCCCGGTCAAAGCAGCGCGCGCCGTCTTCCGGCAGGTCCCGCCGCTCCGGTTGCGGTACAATCACCGGGCAGAGCAGCATCAGCCCGTCCACCTGCGCCGCCAACTCGGTCGTCAAAATTCCCCGGGCCAAATAGCCACCGTAGGACTCACCAACCAGCAAGAAGTGCTCTCCCTCCGTCAGGTCAGTAAGGAGCGCACGCAAAAGCTCCAGCATCCCATCCGATCCACAGCGCTCCATCGGCGCTTCCGATTGCCCCATACCGGGCAGATCGACATAGATACGCCGGTAACCGGGGCGGCCCTGGAAAACCGGCTCCATGCACCCTGCCATCAGACGGTGGTCGCAGCCCAGGCCGTGTAGCATGACCACCGGCCTTCCATCGCCGACAGTCCTGCAGTAAAGTCGGACACCATGAATTGTCTTATACATTTTAAACCTCGCTTCGGTGCCGGGTACCGCGTTCTATTCCTCCTGCGTCTGAGCCGCCGTACCGCCCAAATCCACATCGCCGGTCCCAGCGGGGGCTGGGGGCGTGTACGCTGAACCGCCAAGGCCAAAATCCTTTTCCACACTGGCGGTATCCCGGTGAAGCATAGTCTCCATCACCCGAATGTCGCTGTCCACATCCATGGCGTCGGCTTTATACAGCTCGTCCAGCTGATGCTCGAATCCCGCCACAATGGAGTCCATGGTCTTCTCGATTCTCTGCTTCGCCTGACGCAGGTTTTCACCCTCCACGCCCGCGGCGTCAAACTCCGCATAGGCGTCCAGGAGCTTTTGGGTGGTGGGCAGGTAATAGTTCAGGAATGTGTCGATGCGGCTCCGCTTTTTCGGGTCCTCCTCCACCGCCCGGAAAATACGGGCGGTGATGTCCTCCAGCCGGTCGATCTTCGCCGTCAGCGCGGGATCGGCAATCCGGTCGTTGGCCCTGCGGATATTCCGTAGGATGCCGGAGTAGCCCTCCTCTGCCTCCCTGGGCGGCTCCTGTGGGGCGGACTGCGCCTCCCGCTGTTTTTTCAGTTCCGCGTCCGCCTGACTGCTGCGGAAAAAGTAGCCCAGGCTCTGGTCGAGGTACGCCTGGCCGCCGAAATATCCCCGGTCGATCATCTTTCCAAGATCTTTTTCCACGCGCTTTTCCGACCAGCCCAGCTTTCGGCTCAGCGCCGTAAAGGGAACCGCTTCCGTCTCCCCCATAACCGCCAGATAGCGGGCATAGCGGTGCATATTGGCGTCCATTTTCACTCCGCCGCAGAACATACCCAAGCCGCCCACCGCAATGGCGAGGTACTTGAGAAAATCCCAGATTAAGGCGGCGACATAGCCCGAGAACACCATATCGGCAGCATACCAAAGGCCCGCCGCCATAGCTACCAGACCGATAATCTTCATCGTCCGGGCATTGGACTTTTTCGTAGCCGGAGACCTCACCATGTTCTGCGCCGCGGTTCTGGCGCGGCTGTCGGCGGTATGCCGGACATCCCGGGCGGCATCGCGGGCGGCGTGCCGGGCTTCCCGGGCGACGTCCCGGGCAGCGTGCCGGGCATCCTGGGCGACGTCCCGGGCCATATCCTGGGCAGTTGCATATGGCTGCTCCCTGGAAGGATCCACCTGCAAAGGCGGAGGAACCGCATAGTCTTTCTTGTTCTTGTTGTCGTTGCCAAACAGTTTTGAAAACAGCAAAAATAGCGCCACGGGCCAGATCCCGATGGCAAACAGGAATACAATCAGCGCCCAAGAACCCCAGCCACCCTCATGCCTTTGATTTTCGCAGGCCATCGACCTCACTTCTCTTTCTTTCTCAGCTTTTCTATGGAACCGTCGGGACGCTGAAAATACGTGTTGTCCAGCTGTCCTCGTAAATTCCCCAGTACCGCGTCCACGTACTCCCGGCGCAGGGCGGTGCGTTCCGCCGCTTCCCATTCGGTCAGGCCCTCCGGAGTTTTCGCCTTGCGGGCCAGCTCGTTAATCCGGTCAATCTGCTTTTGTTCCATGCCGTTTCCTCCTGTTATTTGCCGGGGCATCCCAACTTCCAGCTGCTGCCCCCCGGGGATAAAGCCCGCGCAGTGCCGCCATCCGGCGACCGCTCTGCAGCTCACAGATATCGTTTAATCACAAGGGATGTGCGGCCCTTTTTTGTCACTCCGCCCACCTCCGCCACCTTGAACTTTCCAAGGCCCCTGGCGGAGACGGTGTCTCCCTCACCCAGCAGTCTGTCCGGTTTTGTACAATCCAGCCAATTCACCTGGACTCTGCCGCTGCCGATCAGCGCTGCGGCTTTCCCCCGGGCCATCTTAAACCCGGTGGCCGCCACGGCGTCCAGCCTGAGGCTCATTACCGTGTCCCGGACCTCCTCGCAGGACTCCTCCGGCATGGACAGGTCCGCCGTCCCGACGGCGGAAACGCTCAGTTTCGCCCGGCCCGCCTGATCCCAGCTCTGCAATAAAAAGTCCGCCACGCTGTCCAGTACGATCAGGTCGCAGGACTCTTTGCCCACCAGAATATCCCCTGTCTTCTCCCGGGTGATGCCCATGCCCATGAGGCTGCCCAGAATGTCCCGGTGGCTGAGGTCGTACTCCGGGCGGTACTTCGCCCGGAGGCACCGGATAGGGCTCTGCTCCGCCGCGCTCTGCGCATCCAGCCAGTCCGGCAGGAACAGAAAAATCTTCCGCTCCGCGCCCTCGTAGCCGCCCAGGGGCACATACTCCGTTCCGTCAACTCCCGCCAGATGCAAAAGCATCTCCGCGGAAGCCTGTTCCTGAGGCGAGAGAAAATCCGTGGCGGCGGGAATATTGCGGTTCCGGGTCTGCTCAAGCCTGTCCAGAACCCGGGCTAGGATCAGCCGCTCTTCGCCGTTTTTCGCCGCTCTGTCCAGCAGCTTCGTCTTATCCATGCTGTAACTCCTGTGTGCGGTAAAGCGCCGCGTAGGGGCCGTTTTTCGCCAGCAGCTCCTTGTGGGGGCCCTGCTCCACGATCTCGCCGTTTTCCACCACCAGAATTCGGTCCGCACCGTGGACGGTGGAGAGCCGGTGGGCGATAATCAGGGTGGTGCGGTCTTTAGCCAGGCGATCAAAGGTGGCCTGAATTCTTGCCTCCGTCACACTGTCCAGCGCGGAGGTGGCCTCGTCCAGAATCAGCACCGGCGGGTCCTTCAAAAAAATGCGGGCGATGGATATGCGCTGCTTCTGCCCGCCGGAGAGAAGGGCTCCCCGCTCCCCTACATAAGTATCAAACCCCTCCGGCAGAGCCATGATGTCATCATAGATTTCCGCCTCCCTCGCGGCCTTGAAAATCTCTTCCTCCGTGGCATCCGGCCGTCCGTAGCGGATATTATCCAGCACGCTGGCGGCAAACAGGAAAACCTCCTGCTGGACTACGCCCACGTTCCGCCGCAATGACCGCTGGGTCACCCGGCGCACATCTCGCCCGTCCAGTCTCACGCTGCCCTCAGTCACGTCGTAAAATCGGGGGATCAGCTGGCACAGCGTGGATTTTCCACCGCCGGAGGGACCCACCACCGCCACGGTCTCGCCGGGGCGGATATGCAGATCGATGTCGTGCAGCACCGGCAGCCCGTCCCGGTAGGCAAAGCCCACATGGTCCAGATCGATGCGGCCGTCCACCCGCTGAAGATCCTCGGCATCAGGGGCATCCCGCAGCTCCGGCTCAATGCGCATCAGCTCCACAAACCGCCTCAGACCCGCTGTTCCGTTGGCAAACAGCTCCATGAAGGAAGACAGCTTTCGGATGGGGCTGACAAAGGTCGTAATATACAGGCTGAAGGTGATGAGGTCAATGACATTCATCCGTCCCTGCATGATGAGCCATCCGCCCACGGCGATCACCACCGCCTGCAAGATGCAAAGGAAGAACTCCATGGCGGCGTTGAACCGGCCCATGGCCTTGTGGAACATCCGCTTGGAGAGCTTGAAGGTCTCGTTGGAGCGGTCGAACTTGTGCAGCTCCGCCTGCTCGTTGGCAAAGGCCTTGGCCGTCCGGATGCCGGAAAGGCCAGACTCAATATCCGCATTGATGGCGGCGGTCTTCCGCTTCACCGCGTCGGAGGCCTCTCCCATGGATTTTCGGCAGCTCCAGACCACGGAGAAAAACACCGGCAGAATCAAGGCGATCACCAGCGCCAGCCGCCACTGGATGGAGAACATCACCGCAAGGGAACCGATGATGGTAACGGCGGAAATAAACACGTCCTCCGGCCCATGGTGGGCCAGCTCCGTGATGTCGAAAAGGTCCGCGGTAAGACGGCTCATCAGCTGGCCGGTGCGGTTTTTATCGTAGTACTTAAAGCTCAGATCCTGCATGTGGTGAAAGAGATCCCGGCGAATATCCGCCTCCACTAGAATGCCGAAAGTGTGACCGTAATAGCAAATCACATAACTCAGTCCCGCCCGGAGAGTAAACGCTGCCACCACGATCACCATGACTCCGAAAAAAGCCTGCCATGCGTCCGCCGGCAGCAGCGTATACATGCACCACCGGGAGACAAATGGAAACGCCAGGTCGATCAGAGACATCACCAGCGCGCAGGCGATATCCAAAAAGAAAAGCCGCCCGTGGGGCTTAAAGTAGCTGATAAAAATTTGAAGCAGGGAATGCTTTTGAAACTCCTTGGTGGTCATGTTTTCTCTCCCATTTCACCCGGTTCCGGCCCAAAGCCGCGAAATTCCGATACAATAATTATGATAACCTGATCTCATCATGCTATCACAAAACGGCTATGTGCCGCCCCTTGCCACAGCCTTTTATCTCTGCGTTTTGGTGCGGAGCGCCGAAATGTGCGCATAGTGCGGCAATTATTGATATTATACCATGGTCGGCCCCTTCGCGCAACAAGGAATCCCGGTCAAATGCGCTGCATTCGGCCGGGTTTTCGCCGTTTGGGAAGAGTCGCACGGTCAGGAGACGGCCTCGCTTCCCACGGCGTAGTCCGTCCATGCGCCGCCCTCCGGCCAGATACACATGCAGTCAGAAAAGAAATACGCACCGTCGCCTCCGCGCCACTTCTCCGCATCGAACGACAGCACCGGCAGGCTGTAATGCTCGTCGTCATGGCTATGATTCTCCGTGACGGAAAAGAGAATGCCGTCTTTCCAGAAAAGTCCGGCCCGATCAATATATCCCTGTTCCGCCAGCTCGTCGAAGGTGCCGCTCAGAGGCACAGCGCCGTGAAGCTGTCCAAAACGCCATGTGACGGCGGCCTTCTCCGCCGCCGTCAGATCCCCGGGAGCCCCACTCAGGTCCACGCCTACATAGGGTACCGTGCCGCCGCCCTCCATCCCGTTCAGCCCCGCGTCCGTCTTCCACAGGTCATCCATCACTTTGAGCCAGAGCCCGCACAGATCGGTATATCCGCCTCCAGGCGGCGTCTGCACCTGGAGGGATGAGACGTTTGCAAACCGGGCGGGATAAGTCTCCAGCACATCGCCGGAGTAATCCACCTCCACCGTCATGCCGTCGGCCAGCTCGGCGGCAGAGGCAACCTTCCCGTCCACCGTCACCGGAATGTTCCCCACCGTCAGCGTGTACACGCCGCGCTTCGTTCCGTCCAGCTCCGCCAGCAGCAGATCGCCGTCCTCCGCCCCGTCCACGATGCGGCAGGACATAACCTTACCGGCGGGGCGGCTCTCCTCTCCGCCAGACTGCGCCTCCGAGGAATCGGGGGCCGCTCCTCCGGGTAGGGCCACGGACATACCGCCGCCCGCAGCGGATTGCCCGCAGGCCGTCACCGTCAGGCACATGGCAAAAATCAGCGGGAGTATTCGTTTTTCCTTCATCCAGATCAGCCTCCTTTTTTGTTTGGACGGAAGCAAAAACCGATTGGTTCCCCTTGGGAATCTTTTACACAACCAGAAATCAATTTTTGCCTCTTGACAAATCGCTCAGGGCGCGTAAAATAAACACATGATTATAAATTTTAAAAAAGTTTAGAGGGTGGCTTCATGACACAGCGCGAGCGCCAGCTGCTGAACTGGATCGAGGAAAATCCCCTGATCTCCCAACAGGAACTGGCTGAAAAGGCGGGCATCACCCGGTCCAGTGTGGCGGTGCACATCTCCAACCTGATGAAAAAGGGCTGCATCGCCGGAAAGGGCTACATCGTCCGCACCGCGCCCTATGCGGCGGTGGTGGGCGGCGTGAACATGGACATCGGCGGATGGCCGGCGGAGACGCCGGTGGCCTGCGACTCCAACCCCGGCCGGGTCCGCATGAGCCTTGGCGGCGTGGGGCGCAACATTGCCCACAACATGGCCCTTCTGGGGCTGGACGTGCGGCTGTTGACCGTATTCGGAGACGATCTGAACGCCCAGAAGATCGCCGCAAACTGCGCGGAGCTTGGTATTGATGTTTCCCACTCCCCCTTTCTACCGGGGGAGCATACGTCCACATACCTGTTTATCACCGACGAGCGGGGCGACATGTCCCTGGCCGTCAACGACATGGACATCTACAAGCGCCTGACTCCTCAGTTCCTGGCGCAGCGGCAAAAGATGCTGGACGGCGCGCAGGTGGTGGTGGCGGATGCGAATCCCCCTGCGGAGACGCTTTGCTATCTGGCGGACCACTGCGCGGCCCCCATTTTCTGCGACCCGGTGTCTACTGCAAAGGCGGAAAAAATCCGGCCGATTCTGGGAAAGCTCCACACCCTGAAGCCCAACCGCATGGAGGCTGAGCTTCTCTCCGGCGTAAAGATCCGCGACGAAAAGAGTCTGCGGCTGGCGGCGGAAAAGCTGCTGGAAACCGGATTGCGGCGGGTATTCATTTCCTTGGGGAGCGATGGCGCTTTTGCCGCCGACCATGCTCAGGCGATTCATCTGCCGGTCATTCCCGGGGCCATGGTGAACACCACCGGCTGCGGCGACGCATTCATGGCCGCCATCACCTGGGCATACCTGCGGGGTACCGATCTGACCGGTACCGCCCGGATGGGACTGGCCGCATCGTCTATCGCCATGGAGAGCGGCGAGACCATCAATCCGGCGATGCGGGAGGATGAACTGTGCCGGCGTGCCGATGCGCTCAAGGCGCTCTAATCGCCCGTTTTAGCTTCCTTTTCTAAGACAGATAGTTATTTTTAAACAAAACTATACACGGAGGAATCATTATGCAAAATAAATACCTGGACGTCGCCCCCGAAGTGCGCTCCGCGCTGGACGCGGGCAAACCCGTTGTGGCACTGGAATCCACCATCATTTCCCACGGTATGCCCTATCCTCAGAACGTGGAAACGGCGTTGAATGTGGAGAAGATCATTCGGGAAAACGGGGCCGTCCCCGCCACCATTGCCGTTATTAAAGGCCGCCTGAAGGCAGGACTTTCCAAAGATGAGATCGACTATCTGGGCAAGACCGGCTACGCCGTGCCCAAAGCCAGCCGCAGGGACCTGCCGGTTCTGGTAGCGCAGGGCCGGGACGGTGCCTGCACCGTTACCACCACCATGATTATCGCCCACCTCGCGGGCATCTCCGTCTTCGCCACCGGGGGCATCGGCGGCGTGCACCGAGGTGCGGAGACCACCATGGACATCTCCGCCGATCTGGAGGAGCTGGCCCACACCCCCGTCATGGTCATCTGCGCCGGAGCCAAGTCCATTCTGGATCTGGGGCTGACCCTGGAGTATCTGGAGACCCATGGCGTACCCGTCATCGGCTACGGTACGGAGGAGCTGCCCGCGTTCTATACCCGGAAGTCCGGCTTCAAGGTGGATTATGAGCTGGACACCCCGGCGGAGCTGGCCCGGGCGTTCCATGTCAAACAGGAGATGGGCCTTGGCGGAGGTATGCTGGTGACAAATCCCATCCCCGAGGAATATTCCATGGATGCGGACGTGATCAACAAGGCCATCAACGAGGCCATCAAGGACGCAAAAAAACAGGGCATTCACGGCAAGGAGACTACCCCCTTCCTGCTGGCGAAGATTAAGGACCTCACCGGCGGCGACTCTCTGGCCAGCAACATCCAGCTGGTGTATAACAACGCGCGGCTGGCGGCGAAGACCGCCGTGGAACTGTGCGGGCTTGCAAAGAGCTGAAATCTCTGTTAAAATGAGCTGGCCGGGAAAACCGGCCAGCTTTTTTCAGGAGGTCGTCATGCAAACAAAATCTGCCACTTGGCCGAAGGCCACCGGAGACGCGCTGCTGGCTTTCGTGGGTTCCCCCCGGGGGCTGCTGGCCGCATGGCTGCTGGTCATCAACCTCATCACGTTTCTGGTCTTTGGCTTTGACAAGTGGAAGGCAAAACAAAAGGAACATCACGAGTCCGTCCGGCGGGTTCCGGAAAAGACGCTGTTTCTGCTCAGCGCCGCAGGGGGCTGCGTAGGCGCGCTTCTCGGCATGAAGGTCTTTCACCATAAGACACTGCACAGGACGTTTCGCTTCGGCATTCCGGCCATCTTGCTCTTGCAGATTGTTGTTGTCTCGGGAATCTGGGTCTATTTTCACTCCGCGTGGTAACCGGTCCGCTTGCGCCGTGTTATCCTCACGTTTGCATTCTTTCCATAATCTCAGTGTGCGGCGACAGGTATGTTATGTCGCTATTTCTTAGAGTTTGGAGAGGCTTCAAATATACGGAATCTTACGTTGTCCAATATCATTTCACATACTTTAATTGTGGGTGTTCACCGTTGCTGTTTACCCTTTTACAGTAAAATTTCTCATGAAGAATCGTTAGAATCTGTAAAATAGAACACTTGACACAGTAAGACCTCCAAAGCTGATTGCTTTGGAGGTCTTACTGAAATTTTTCCATGCAGCCACCCTTGCGACGGCGTCTTTCCCGTAAAACCGGCGCGCGGACGCTCATGCCCCGCCAAAGCGGAACACAATCCCGATAACGGCGGAGACTCCGATAAATACGATAGGATGCCACCGCTTTGTCGGCTTCACCCAATTGGTGAACACCAGCAGGACCCCCGCCAAAATCAGTCCCCGCCAGTTGAAAAGGCCGGTCCAATCCACACCCGCCGCGGACACGGCGGCGGTATTTACCAGCGTCTTCACGATCACACCCGCACAGGCTGCGCCGATCAGGCCGGTGGACGCGGGACGCAGCCCGTAGAACGCGAATTCCACATATTTATTGTGTCGGAATTGTTGTAAAATCGCCGCAATAATCAAAATCACAATTATACACGGCGTTACTTCGCCGACAGTCGCAATCACCGCCCCCGGAACGCCGGCCACCGTGAACCCCACATAAGTCGCCATGTTGATGCCGATCGGCCCCGGCGTGGACTCCGACACCGCCAGCATGTTCATCAGCTGGGGCTGGGTATACCAGCCGGTGGATTCACCGATGTGGGTCAGGAACGGTAGCGTCGCCATCCCGCCGCCCACGGAGAAGAGGCCGGTCTTGAAAAACTCCCAGAAAAGCTGGAGATAAATCACGCTTTCTTCACCTCCAACTGCTTGAGTACGATGCCCGCCAGAGCGGAGAGCACCACAAATAGCGCCGGTGATACGTTCAGCGCGCAGCCCCCCGCCAGCACCAGCAGAAAAATCACCAGCGTCCGCTTATCCACCACGGACTTTTTCAACAGCTTCACCACCGCGTTGAGGATCAGAATACACACGCACACCTGAATCCCCGCAAAGCCGTTTTGAACCCACACAAGGTCGGAGAAATTGTTGATGAGGCCCGCCAGAATGGAAATGATTATCAGCGACGGGAACACAACTCCTATGGTCGCCACCACGCCGCCCAGCATACCATAGAGCTTCTGCCCTACAAAGGTGGCGGTGTTCACCGCGATGATACCGGGGGTACACTGGCCGATGGCATAATAGTCCGCCAGCTCCTCCTCGTTAACCCAATGTTTGCTCTCTGCCACCTCCCGCTGCAAAATCGGCAGCATTGCCATCCCGCCACCAAAGGTCATCACGCCTACCTTCGCAAAGGTAATAAACAGCTCCCAATACTTTTTCAATCCCGTCTCTTCTTTCATTCTAATGCCTGCCGCCGGATTCCGGCGATCTCCGCTTTCGTGCCTGTGAACAATCCGTCTCCCTCCGGCTGCCGCCTCCGTATAAAAGTCCATAGGGGCCTACCGGTGCGCCCGCAGTTCAAAATTGGAACCGGAACATCAGTCTACGTATCCGTACATACCTCTGACAGAAACCTCACCGGTGCGGATGGTCCGCTCCGATCCGTCCTCCAGCCGCACAACCAACCCGAACTCGTCATCGATATCCAGCGCCCGCGCAGTCTCGCGTCTCCCATCGGCGGAGATCAGCTGCACGGTCTTGCCGAGCGTCACGCAGTCCCGCCGATAGTCATCCAGATACCGCCGGGTATCCCCCCGGCAGATATCCGCGTACAGCCGGTCCAGCGCCCGGATCTCCGCCGCAGCCAGCGCCGGACGGGAAACAGGTCTGTCCAGGACCATGTCCAGCGACACAGCAATCTCCCCAAGCTCCGGCCCGAAATCCTCCGGCGTCTGGTGGACATTGACGCCTATTCCGATCACCAGATACTGAAGTCGGCCACTCTCCCCCTCCAGCGCCATTTCCGTCAAAATGCCGCAGAGCTTTTTTCGACCAATCACCAAGTCGTTGGTCCACTTGATCTGCGGACGAACACCGCAGACCTCCTCCACCGCGCCGCACAGGGCCACGGCGGTCTGGGCTGTGACGCAGGTCAAACGGTCCAGCGGAACCTCGGGCCGCAGGAGTACGGACAGCGCCACCAGCTTTCCTTTTGGGTTCCGGAACGCCCGATCCATGCGGCCCCGGCCGCCGATCTGGCAGTCCGCCGTGACCACTGTGCCATCCGGTATTCCGGACAGGGCCTGCTTCTTCAAATAGGTATTGGTGGAATCGACGCTCTCAAGACATATAAGCCTTCTCCCCACCAGAGCGGTCTCTCCCAGAAAACCCCGTATTTCCTTTTCCGTCAGAGCGTCCGGTGAGGCGGTGAGCCGGTATCCAAGACCTGTCCGGGCCTCGATGGAATAGCCCTCTTTCCGCAGGGCGTCCACCGCCTTCCACACAGCCGCCCGACTCAGCCCCAGCCGCTTGGCGATCTCCTCTCCGGAGAGGTAGTCCGTCGGGCGGCTCTTCAGCAATTCCAATACCTTTTGACGGCTCATGCAGTCCGCCTCCTTCCGCAAATTCCCTGTCAGCATACCATATTCCGCCCACTTTGTAAACCGGGCCCGAATTGTAAATCCGTTTAAAAAATGTGGTTGACATTTTAAAAAATTATGGTATTCTAAATGTAAACCATAAAATTTTTATAAGTTTACAATCGGAGGCGTCATGAAAACAAAAATACTGATACTGACCGCCCTGTTTGCGGCACTGACGGCCGTGGGCGCGTTCATCAAATTCCCATTTCTCTATTCGGCCATCACGCTGCAATTCTTCTTCACCGCTCTGGCCGGGGTCCTCCTGGGAGCCAGATACGGCGCCCTCAGCCAACTGGTATATGTGGCGCTGGGGCTCTTGGGTCTGCCCCTTTTCACCTCCGGCGGCGGCTTTGGATACTTTCTCTACCCCACCTGCGGCTTTTTGATCGGTCTGATTCCCGCCGCGTGGGTAATCGGCAAACTAACGGCGGGCAGCCGGTCCCTGAAGCGTATTATCCCGGCATCTCTGGCGGGACTGGCCGTATTGTACGCGGTGGGCCTGCCCTATATGGCGGTCATTCTGAACATCTATATGGGTAAGGGCATGAGCGCGTGGGCCATCCTGATGGCGGGCATGATCCCCTTCCTGCCCGGCGACATGGTGAAGATTCTTGTGGTGGGCTTGCTCAGTCCCAAACTGCTGCCCCACATAGGAGTCCGGCCAGTCGAAGCAGAGAATCCGTCGTAATACATCTTTTTGAAAAGTAGGTCCCGCGAGCGAAGTTTTTCGTTCGCGGGACATTTTCTATTCTTTCTCACGGGACCGCGCCGGTCCTGGAGATCGCCGGGGCCGTCTCTTCCAACTGTCCCGAAGAGGACACCCCGGTATCCGGCTCTGCGGAAACCGAAGCGGTGTCCGCCGCGCTCCCCGAAGCGGCGAGGGCTCCCCCAGATGTTTCCGCAGATGCGTCGGGAGCCTGCGCAGGTATTTCCCCTTCCGTACCCTGCATCCGGGCCTGAACCACCCAGCGGGTGGCGTGGCCGTTGCCGGTGCAGGTGGAGAGGGTGACGATCTTATCATCCACCGTGGGAACCACATCGGTGTTATAAAGCGACTGGGCCAGACAGTAGTCGATATACGCCTGTTTGGCGCTGTCGCTGTGCTGGCCGATGCGGTAGGTATCTCCCTGGGTGCTTACCTCGTAGGCGGCAAAGATGTCATACTTCCATGTTCCGCTGTCGTTGGTGATGTAGACGGTGGGGTGACTCTTATAATAGCTCTTCTGCTTATAGTATTTCAGTCCCGCAAACATGGAGCCGTCGTTCATCCGATGTCCGTAAATAAGGGTGTTGAAGTCGGACAAATCGCGGCTGTTGCTGTACTCCAGAAAAACGGCCCCCACCACGCCATTCTGCTTTTTCCAGGTGTGGGTCAGGTAGTACTGATTGTCCGTCCCCTGCACCAGCGGATAGGAGATCTTCGTGCCGGGGATCAGAATCCAGCCCAGCACGTCGCTGTTGACCTCCCGCAGTGCGGAGAAGTCCATGGCGGCCAGCGCGTCGGCGTAGGGGTCCACATATACCGTTCCCGGCGCGGAGGCCGCGGCAGAGGCACAGGTGGACGCGGATGCGGACGGCACGGCGGCCTGCTTTGAGAAGTCCGGCAGACCCGCCAGCTCTTCCGCCTCGGAATAGGTCTGCGCCCCCTCCCGGTACTGGAGCAGCTGCCGGATCAAAACGGCCGCGCTGCCCACAAACACAACGGCCAACAACGCAATCAGTATTTTGCGCACGTTCTTCACAGTTCCAGCTCCTCCCATGCTCTCATCACGCATCCAGCCTGCGCCGGAGCTGATCTGGGTTGTCCGCATAGTCCAGGGCAATCTCCCGCGTGATCTTTCCATCCCGGAACAGAGTCAGAATGGACTGGTCCATGGAGAACATATTCTCCGCCCCGGCGGTCCGCATTTCATTGTCGATCTGATAGGTCTTGCAGTCCCGGATCATGCTGCGCACGGCGCTGTTCATGGTCATCAGCTCAAAGGCCGGCTCCAATCCGCCCCCGGTTCCGGGCAGCAGTTGCTGGGACGCCACCGCCCGCAGCACCATGGCGAGCTGCGTCCGGATTTGAGACTGCTGCTGACTGGGAAAGGCGTCCACGATGCGATCAATGGTGTTCACCGCCCCCTTTGTATGCAGTGTGGCAATCACCAGATGTCCCGTCTCCGCCGCGGTCATAGCGGTGCGTATGGTCTCGTGGTCCCGCATCTCGCCCAGAAGAATCACGTCCGGAGCCTGCCGGAGGCTTGCCCGCAGGGCGGAGAGGTAATCCATCGTGTCGATGGTGACTTCTCTCTGGCTGACGATACTCTTCTGATCCCGGTGGAGAAATTCGATGGGGTCCTCCAGCGTGATGATATGGGCGTCCCGAGTCCGGTTGATGCGGTCAATCAGACATGCCTGCGTGGTGGACTTGCCGCTGCCTGCGGTGCCGGAGACGATCAGAAGGCCGTGCGTCTCTTCCGCCATGGCCATAATATTCTCCGGAATGCCAAGAGCGCGGTAGTCCGGGATATCAAAGGACACCACCCGGATCACGGCGGCCATGGAGCCCCGCTGGCGGTACGTATTTACTCGAAACCGGGCCAGTCCCGCCAGCGCAAAAGAAAAGTCATCGTCCCCGGTCTTTAAAAACCGCTCCATCTCCCGGTTCGCCAGCCGGTAGACCTCCCGGATCAGCTGTTCTGTCACGTCCGGCAGGACGCGGCTTTGCGTCAGGGGCCTGATGTGCCCGTCCAGCTTTTCACTCACTGGGCCGCCGGCTACGACAAAGATATCCGAGGCCCCGTCGTCCACCGCTTTCTCCAAAAAGTCTTTCAATTCCATAGGTCGATCGTTTCCTTTCGCTGGGCAATCCCGTAGTGAACTTATACGGCGCTGCTTTAAAACATGCCGGTCTCACCGTCCCAGACCTCCATTCTGTCATCCGGCGTCCAGTCGGCCGTGGAGACCGCCTTCCATCTTAGAACCTCCCAGTTCCCTCCCTCCAGACGCACACATACGGACAGCTCCTGGGTGTCGGAGATAGGGACTGCATACTCGCAGAGAGTCCCCGTACCGTCCGCGCCGACTGTCACGCCGCCGGGTGTCTCGCCCCGGCGCAGACGGGTCAGGATTTCCTCTGCCTGAGCGTCCGCCGCATAGTAGGCCGTCACGCTGTCCGCAGATGCACGGCTCAGCCGATCGTTATTTTGGGCGGTGGAAAGGCTCAGCATGGCCAGCACCGTCAGGCACAGCACGGCAAAGATAATCAGCAGGGAGCTGCCCCCCACCATCGGCGGAGAAAACCGCAGTTTCCCGCGCTCATGCATCGCCGCCCACCTCCTGCCAGACCACGGGGAGGGCGATCAGCGTCTTGCCGTCCTCCATAGATACCCGAATGTCCGCCTTCGGCTGCTCCGCATTGGAATCCGGCTGCGCCTCCAGACGGTAAACCGCTTCTGCCGAGCCGTCCGACACCTCGTTCCAGTCCCGGTCGTAAAGGACATACCAAACGCCCTGAGACAGTTGTCCGCCCAGCCGCTCCATAGCGGCGCTCTGGGCCTGCACCAGGTCTCCGCCGCGGCTTTTCATAATCTCGGCAGCGCTCTGAGCCAGCTGCACCGCCCGGTCCCTGGCGGCGGCGGTTCCGGATATACGATCGGACGCCGCGAACGCCTGGATACACAAGGCCGCCGCCAGAGCGAACACCAGCACCATCACCAGCTGCTCCATCAGCGCCAGAGGGGTTTTACTTCTCATGCGTCCGCCCCCTCTCCGCTGCGGAGAGACAGAAACGACCGGCTCGTCTCGCCGCCGGCATCGGTACACAATACCTCCACCAGTTTTCCGTCCCAGCTAAATCGCAAACCCCCGGCCTCCAGCACCGGTTCACCGTCCTCTGGGGCGTATACCCCGCCCTCCACGGTAAACAATTCCCGTATGTAGCCATCGTAATAGTAAATGGCGGTGACGTATTCCTCTCCGTCGTAAGTTTCCTTCAAATTCAGCGTGTTGTACCACTTTGTGCCGTCCCCGCCGGAAAAGGAGACAGCCCCCGCCTCGTCCCCGTGGCGAAGCTTCGCCGCTACATACTGTGCGCCGGTGCGCCACTCCCAGCTCTTCTGGTCCCGGTCTGTCTGGGCGCGGTAAGTCTCCGCCCCCGTCAGCAGCACCAGCAGCACGCACACGGCGAATACGCCGAAACTCAAAAGGACGAACAGGGCATCCATATGATGTTGTCTTCCGTTTCCTCTCATGCGCCCTCGTTTTCCACCACCGTGATGTCCGGCATCAAATTTTCCGCAAAAGCGTCATAGAACACGGTGTACCGGCTCTCGTCCACCTGTACCCCGTAGTGTTCCTCCAGATATTCAAGCGTCGGAGGATAAATCCCCTCGCTGGCATAACAGGTCACCGCCCCACGGCGCACGGCGTCCTCCAGCCGGTCCCGACCCTCGGCGGTACTTCCGTCCGACAAATTTCCAACCGCCAGCGCCAGAACCAGCGCCGCCAGAACCAGCACTGCCGGGGCCGCCAAAACCCGCAGGGCGGCAGCAAATTTCGCTTTCCCATTCATCCTGCGCTCACCCGATGGCTGACAGGATATTCAGCAGCGGCAGCATGGCGGAAAGCAGGATAATTCCAACAACAAGCGACCCGACGATGGTCAGCACCGGTTCCACCCGGCTCACCTTCGTCTGCAGCTCCGCTTCCCCATCGTCGGAGATGCGGCTGGCGATTTCCTCCATCACCGTGTCGGCAGACCCGCTGCGGGCACCCAGCGCCAGCATCCGGCAGTACACCGGCGGAAAAGTCCCGGTCTCCTTCAGCGCCTCTGCCAGCGGCGTGCCAACTTCCAGCTTTGCCCGGCAGTCCTGACACCGCTTTTGGGCGGCGGGGACATCCTCCAGCAGCGACCCCGCCAAATCCAAGGACTCCTCTATGGGGAGGCCGGACCTGAGGCCCATGGACAGCGCCTGCGCCATCCGTGCTGAAGTCAGCTTGCCGGTGACGCCCCGGGTGGCATGTCTCGCCCTCCATCCCCGCAAACAGCGGTCCCGGAATGCGTCCGACACAGCGAAGGCCGTCAGCGCCAGCGCCGCCAGCGCCAGCAAAACGCACAGCACCGGAAGCGCGCCGTCCAACCAGAGTCCCACCCGAAGCAGCCCCCCGGCCACGCCGGCCATGGACCCGCCCAGAGAGCGGAACACCTGGTCGAACACCGGCAGCACCTTGGCCAGCAGCACCACAACCACCACCAGCATCAAAAGCAGCAGCAGTGCGGGATAGAGCAGGGCGCTGCGCACCTGCGCCTCCAGACGGGCGCGGTTGTTATAGTAGCCGGACAGAGCGTTCAGCGCCTCTTCCAGCCGTCCGGTTTGAGAACCTACCTCCACCAGGCCCGTCACATAGGCGGGAAACGCGCCGGAATCCGCCATGGCCCCGGTCAGCGGCGTTCCCCCGTCCACAGCTTCGGAGAGGAATTTCACCACCGTCCGGTCGCCTCCGGCAGACTGGTCCTCCAACATCAGATGGAGTCCGTCATCCGCGCTGATGCCCGCGTGAAGCATCAGCGCCAATTCCATGCACAAGATCGATATCTGATCGTTGGAAAGTCTGTTCATCATTTAAGGCCCCGTTTTCAAAATATTGATATGCTCCCGCCGCAGTCCAAAGCTTCTTCGCCAGTAAATGTAAAAAAATGGGCTTGCAGCATATGCAAGCTCATTTTACCGTTTTTCAATTCATTAGTAAAGACTTTTTCCCGACAAAATCAATTAGTAAACATACTTGGCCGTATAGTGGGTGCCGTCGCCGATGTAGCTCATAATCTCCTTGCTCTGCTTCCCGCTGGAGGCAAAGGTGGGGTCCATCAGTTTCCAGGAGATGCCGTCGAAGTAGATCGCGCCGTTGACCCAGCCGGTTTCCTCGGAGTAAACGTTGATCCATGCATGGTAGGCGGTACCCGCATACCCCACCACCAGCTTACAGGGGATATTCTGGCTGCGGAGCATTCCGGCCATCAGGGCGGCATAGTCGAAGCAAATGCCCTTCTTTTGGGCCAGCACCGTATCCAGCACGGGGAGGTAACCGCTCTTCACCGTGGCGGCCTTATCCTTGTCATAAGTCAGGTTGTTCACCACATAGTCATAAACCGCCTGCACCTGATCCAGCGTCGCAATATCGCTTGCTATCAGCTCCTTGGCCTTGGCGACGGTCTTCGTGGCATCGGAGTAATCCACATACTGATTGGGCAGCAGGAAGGGCGCAAACTCATTTTTCAGCGACACGGTAAAGGTCACGGAGGTAACCGTGGCGTATTTGGTGCCGGAGACATTCTGAAACACAGTGGCTTTATAGCTGCCGCTGCCGTCGGACAGGGAAAACACCGCCCACTTGCCCGCGGTCAGGTCATACGTATAGGTGACAGCGCTGGGCCCGGTCACCTGCGCCTTCAGCTTCGCAGTCGTGGAGCCGGTATACTTGACCATCATGTAACCGTCAGCGGTGTTGGAATAGTCGATCACCGCCTTGTCGGTCTTCTGCACCAGCGTTCCGGATGCCTCCGGGACAATAGACAGCGGCGCCGCAGAGGGGGCCGCCGCCAGCGCCGTCGCCTCATCTTTAATATCCGTCATCTCCATCACCCCGGAGCCGGAAGCCGCTGCGGCTTCCACCCCGGCGCTGCCGGAGGCCGTAAAAGGAGAGGTGGTGGCGCTCTGCGTGCCGGCTTCTGCGCCGCAGCCCGTCAGCAGAACCGCCGCCAGCAAAGCCGCGGCTAATTTTTCAATTGCGCATTTCATCGCTCGATCACTCCCAACATCCAACGAGTTTCGCCGACCCTCTATCTGGTATTATTCTAGCAGGGCCAGCTGTAAAAGTAAAGTAATATAATTCCATAATAATCAAATTTTGTAACTTTTAGAAGGTAACAGTTGCAAAAAAAAAAGCAGTGTGCTATAGTCAAAACATATTGGTACTGTAATGTCATAAGGTCTACAGAGCTCTTTCAGATTTGGGTTGACAGGAGGTGTCCCGTTTGGTGGATGAGTATCCTTCCATTTTGAAAATTCAAATGCTGGGAGAGTTTTCGCTGTCCTGGAACGGTCACAAGATCACCGATAGTGACAATCGCTCCCGTAAGGTATGGCTGTTGCTGGCCTATATGATCTGCTGTCGAAACCACTCCATTGCGCAAAATGAACTGTTTAGCCTTCTGTGGGGCGATGAGGGAACAACCAATCCCGTCAATGCCCTGAAGACCATGTTTCACCGGGTCCGCACCATGCTGGACGGGCTGGGCGACGGTGCCGGGCACACACTGATTGTCCGCCGGGAGGGAAGTTATACCTGGAACGACGCGATCTCCGTCACCGTAGACGTGGAGGAATTTGAAGCTCTATGCCAGTCCGCCGCCGCGCAGAAGAATCCACAGGCGCAGTTGAAGTTGTCCTTGGACTTGCTGAAAATGTATCGGGGTGATTTTCTGCCGAAGCTGTCATCCGAGCCCTGGATTGTTCCCCAGTGCACTTATTTCCATAATCTCTATTTGCGAACGCTTCGTTCCGTTCTGCCTCTGCTTCGGGAGCAGCAAAAGCAATCCGATATCGTGGCTCTATGCAAACGGGCGATTCTTGTGGAACCCTACGACGAGGGTCTGTATCAATTTCTGATGCGGGCGCAGTTGGATCTGGGGGATCAGCAAAGCACCATCAAGACCTACGAAACCATGAGCGATTTGCTCTATGCCAACTTCGGCATTATGCCCGCCGACGAGAGTAAGGCCATCTATCGGGAGGCTGTCCGCACCGTCAATGAGCGATCCATGAATCTGGGGCTCCTGCGGGAGCAGTTGGATGAGGTCAGCGGCTCCCGCGGCGCGCTGCTGTGTGACTATGACTTCTTCCGTATCATCTATCAGGCGGAAGCCCGCGCTGTGGCCCGCAGCGGAGACGCCGTCCACATCGCTTTGCTTTCCGCCACCGGAAACGATTCAAAACCGCTGTCCCGCCGCAGTCTGGACTGCTGCATGGACAATCTTCAGGATGTGATCGTCGAAAATCTCCGCAAGGGCGACGTGGTATCCCGGTGCAGCGTCTCCCAGTATATTGTGATGCTTCCTCAGGCCAACTATGAGAACAGTTGCATGGTCTGTGACCGGATTATGCGGGCTTTTGCCCGGCAGTTTCCCCACTCTCCCGCCACGCTGAACTGCACGGTGCAGCCGCTGGTTCCCAACGCCTGATTTTTTTAACCCTATACCGGCAACACGAACCGCCGCAGACAGGGTTATGATGCGGCGGTGGTTCTTTTACTGCGCAGCATAAAATCGCGAGGTACTTTCGGTAATCCGAAAGTACCTCGTTTGATTTCATTCTCTCACAGCACCGACACCAGCAGCCACACCAGAGCGCAGACTCCCGCGCCGGTCATGGCCCACAGCACCGGGGGCAGCTTGTCGATCCGCTTTCGCAGCCCCGCACCACCGGTGTATTCCTGTGCCACCCGGCGGGCTTCCTCTACCAGTTCTCGGGCGGAGACACCCTCCCCCGCCGCGTCGTTGCGCACGATAAAGATTGCCTGCTCAAAATATCGCCTGTCCGGCGAGTCCACGACCACTACCCGCCGGGATATTCCCTTGACCATCGCGTTCCACTCCTTTTCTCCGCTGATCCCGCGCCGCGGGATCGCAAATTGTCCAGATTCATTTTGACACCGGCAGGAAAAAATTATACCCGGAGGAGAAAAAGATTTTAAATGTTTGGTCGCAGTTCGTGTCCTAGAAAACAGAGACGCCGCGCGGCCTGTCCCGCCAGCTGCGTTTGGTCTCATACAGACGCGGCTGGAAAGCTGAAAAAGCGTCGAATGTAAATTTCAGAACACCTCATTTATAGGCTGTCAAAAAATTCCGCGCATCTTTTCCGGCAGCCCGAGGTCAAGGCCTGACCTCAGGTCTCCGCCTTCTTTTCTCTCATACCTTTCTTGTCTCCTCCGGCGGAAGGTACAATACCTGCACGCAACAGTCGTCCACAAGTCCGTTTTGCTTCTCCGCCTCCCGTAAAATCAGGTTTGCCAGCAGCTGGGGATCCGTGCCGCTCCAGCCCGCCAGCAGATTTTGAAGCCACTCGTCATGGCCGCTGTCGGCGGTACCGTCGCTGATGAGGACGGCAAAGGTCTCCGGCTCCAGGCTTATATGAGTCACGTCAGGTCCGGCGGGGGAAGGCTTCAGTCCCGCGGGCAGCGCAGCGCCGGTAATCCGCCGCACTCTTCCAAAGCGCTTGATGTAGGTGGGCGCCGCACCGTATTTATAGAGCGCGGCCTCCCCGCTTTCCAGTCGCAGCGTCAAAAGATCGATGGTGGAAAAGCTGCCGGTCTCCTGGCCCCGGAGCGCCATGGCCGCATTCATGGTATTCAGCGCGGCTTCCGCCTCCACCCCCGCCTCCAGAAACTGACGGAGCAAACGGCAGGTCAGGGCGGATTCCCGCCGGGCGGCCTCGCCGCTGCCCATGCCGTCGGAGAGGAGCAGGCACAAAAGACCGGCGTCCGTCTCAAAGGAGGCCAGCGTGTCGCCGCAGGCAGACTCCCCCTGCTTGGGCTTGATGGCAGCTCCGATCTGGTAACCCCGGCGGGCTCCGGCGGCGGGAACGGCCTCCAGATTTGCCGCCGTGGCGGTCAAAAGATCGCTGAGCCGGGCATACTGCCCCTTAGCGTCCTGCCGCGTCTCTTCCATTCGGCGGCGATATTGCTTTCGCAGGAGAAAAGCGGACAACTCGCCGTTGATGGCAGTCAGGAAATCCGGAAGATGGATGCAGCGGGAGGAAAAATGGTTTGGAAAGTCTTTCGCCAGCGCCCGGCCCCGCTCCAGAAGATACGGGGTTGCGTCGTTCAGGGCGTTGTAGGTTGCGCCGTACTCTTTTTTCCAACAGAGGTCGCACAGCGCACAGCCCCGGCAGACCCGCTCCGCCGCCCGGTCAAAGACGATGGCGGGATTTTCCTCCGTGGACTGGATCGGCCCACGGCCCAGACTGTCATACAGGTCCCGGAAAGCCGCTGCCGCCCGGTCCAGCCGCTCCCGCAGGGTGGGCAGCGCTCCGCTTTCAGAGGGCACGGTCTGCTTGATTCGCTTGCCGCCCAGCAGCTTTCGGGGAACCAGCAAAAACAGCGGCACAGCCAGCGCCGCCTCCTTGACGGCGGAAACGCCCTGGGCCTGCGTCACCGGGGCCAAAGCCGTCAGCACCGCCAGCAGCCACAGCGCCCCTGCGGAAAGGCGGCTGTGCTGCGCCCGCAGTCCGGCCGCGAGTCCGGCAAAGCCATACCCGGCTGTGAACACCGGCACTCCCCCTCCGGCACACAGGTCCGCCAGAAGCCCGGCCCATACCCCTGTGACGGCACCGGAGGCCGCTCCCTTCTGCCACGCGGTAAACAGCACCATGCTTGCGATGGCCGTCCGGCCCAGAGATATCCCCGCCGGGGTCACGTCCGAAAACGCCAACAGCAGCGTCACCACAAGAAACACCAGTGCTTCCGACTTTTTTTCCTCTTCCCCGCCCCGGGTCAGCGGCGCGTAGCACCGGGCGGAGACCCCCGCCAATACGGTGGACAGCAGGCAGGGCGTCAGGTGGTCCAGCGGAGAGAGAGACTGCGCCACATAGATGCCCTCCACCGCCAGCGTCATTCCGGAGGCCACCAGGGGCGTGAAGAGCGGCTTGTCCATCAGCTTCAGCCCCCGAAAGGCCACCGCCGCCGTATAGACCAGAATTGCCACGGCGATATGGGCGAGGCCGTTAGAAAACTCCAGAAACACCAGCGCCCCCAGAGCCGCCCCCGCCAAAGCGCACATGCCGTCAAGTCCTGCACCGCAGGCCGCCGTGAAGCCCAGCGCAAAGGGTGCGGCGCCCCCGGAGATCCTGGCGGCGGTCAGCGCCGCCGCCAGAAAAAAGCGAACGCCGCCGTTCAAAAAGCGCACTGTCCGCGCATTATCCAAAGTGATTTGCCCGTGCATCAGGCTTGTCCCCTCCCTCTTGTCGTTTTCCATTATTTTACATAACAACCTGCGAAAATGCCGTCGGGAAAAGAGAGGTTTCAAAAGTTTTTGTATCGCGCTTTTTTACCGGGGTTGTCTGAAGGGCCGACGCGCTCTTTGCAAAGGAGACGCAGGTTCCCTCTTTTCATTTTTGCGGAACTATGGTAAACTATGCGGATGATACCGTATGATTTCACTCGCAGGACTGCGCGGTGTCGCCCATGGGATTTTGGGCCGCAGTGCCCGCAAAGGAGACCGTTTCGTGAAAATTGGAACGTTGGAAATTCACTCAAAGCTAGCTCTCGCCCCCATGGCGGGAGTGACGGACGCCTCGTTCCGTCAGATTTGCTCGGAGCTTGGCGCGGGCTATACCTGCACGGAGCTGATTTCTTCAAAAGCCCTGTGCTATCAAGATAAGAAGACCCGCGGACTGCTGGCCTCCTTTCCGGGGGAGCATCCTTTCGCCGTGCAGATCTTCGGCAGTGACCCCGCCTGCATGGCGGAGGCGTCTCAGATTGCCGCGGAATTCTCCGGCGCGGATGTGGTCGATATCAACATGGGCTGTCCCATGGGGAAAATCGTGGGCAATGGAGACGGCTCCGCCCTGATGAAGGACCCGGAGAAGGCCGCCCGGGTGGCCGAGGCTGTGGTAAAAGCCAGTCCCGTGCCGGTAACGGCGAAGATCCGCCGGGGTTGGGACATGGGGCACCTGAACGCCGTCGAGGTGGCGGAGCTTTTGGAGCAGGCGGGCGTCTCCGCCATTGCCGTCCACGGGCGCACCCGCGCCCAGATGTACGGCGGGCAGGCAGACTGGAATTCCATCAAGGCGGTAAAAGAAGCGGTCCACCTCCCGGTTATCGCCAACGGCGACATTTTCAAGCCTGAGGACGCAGTTCGCATCCTGAAGCAAACCGGCGCGGATATGGCCATGATCGGGCGGGGTTGCTTTGGAAACCCCTGGCTGTTTGCCCAGGCAAAGGCCCTGTTGGAGGGACGGCCCGTACCGCCGCTGCCGCCGCTTGCCCAGCGGTGCGACATTGTGGTGCGCCAGATCGAGCTGGCCGCTGCGGCCCGTGGGGAGCGAACGGCGGTGCTGGAGGCCCGGCGGCACTACTGCTGGTATTTAAAAGGCATTCCCCATGCGAATTATTATAAAGAGCAGATCGTCCACATGAACACGCTGGAGGACGTCTACAATGTGACGAAAGGGATCAAGAGGGATCTGAAATGAACGACATACCGGAACAACAACTGGTAAAAGCCGCCCGTGGCGGAGATGCGGACGCCTTTGAAACGCTGGTACACCGCTATGAAAAGCGGGTCTACGCACTTACGCTGCGCATGTGCGGAAACTCTTCGGACGCTCAGGAGGCAGCACAGGAGGCATTTCTCTCCGCGTGGCAGAGCCTTCCCTTTTTTCGGGGCGAGGCCAGCTTTGCAACATGGCTATACCGGTTGGCATCCAACGCATCCGTCGACCTTCTCCGCCGGGAAAAGCGGCAGAAGACCGTCTCTTTGGACGACGAAGAGCTAAATCTGAACATCCCCGACTCCCTCCTGACCCCCCACGAGGAAGCGGAGCGAAGCGAGCTGCGGGAGGCAATCCGGTCCGGGCTGAAGTCCCTGCCGGACGACTACCGGGCGGTGCTGATACTGCGGGAGCTGCACCAGCTGAGCTATCGGGAAATTTCAGACGCGCTGGACGTGGACATGGGAACCGTGAAGTCACGAATCAACCGGGGCCGGAAGAGGCTTTGCGAATTTCTGACGACAGCCGGGAACTTTTTGCCCGCCGCACCGTCCAAGAAGAAAGAGCAGGAGGTGCGGTAATATGAAAATCTGTGAAGAATACGCATCCCTTCTGGATCCGTTCATTGACGGGGAGCTGACCGGCGACGAGGCCACCCGGGTACGGGAGCACCTTGCCTCCTGCCCCGCCTGCGCCGCCTACGTGGCGGATGCCCTGGCCATCCGGGCCGCATTCGGAGACATCGATGAGACTCAGGTCCCGGAGGGCCTTTCCGACGGTGTGATGGCGGTCATCCGGGCACACGCTGTCCCACAAAAGAAGAAAGCTCAATGGATAAAAGTGGCTGCGTCGCTGGCGGCCTGTGCCGTTATCGTATTCGCGGCGGTGCGGGTGATGCCCTTTGGCGGCTCCTCCGGAACAGGTGCACCCCTGCTGTCGGCCCCCTCTGCGGCATGCAGCAACGACAGCGACAACAGCGCGTCCATGGAGATGCAGACCAGAGACGCGGAGGACCGTTTGGAGGCTCAGGATAGCGGGCAACTCTCCTCCGGCAGCCAGACGGAGGGTGCCCTTTATGACGCAGGAGCCGGTTCCAATGAAAAATCGACATCTTCTGAGCAGATCCCGGAATCGTACAGTCTGCTTGCTCCCGCCAATACGCAGGCGGATGCTGGAACAGCCGGTGGCTCCACGGAGAGCGACGCGGAGGGGCGGGCGTTCCATGACCGGGTTCTGGACACCGCCGCCGACGATGCCTCCTATGACGAGCGGCTGGCGGATCTGGATGGCTACGTGGAAGAAACGGTATATTCCGGCATGAACTTCGGCTTTGAGACGGAGAGCCACACGCAGAACGGCAGCGCCATCGCCTGGTACGGCCAGGTGAGCGGCATGCCCCCTGACGCAAACCGATATTCCCTCTATTTGTATCTTTCTGACAGAACCGTAACCCCGCTGCCGCTGCCTTGGGCCGACGCCATAAATTGTGCGCTGCCGGATAAGATGTGGTTTGACGGAGATACCTTCGTCTATGAGGTTGTTTTTACTGAGGACGCGCCCAATCTGGTATCGGGTGAGGGTTTTTCTCATGTGAAGGGGACCTACCGATACACCGTGGACCTGACCGCCAGAACCGTATCACTGGAGATTCAGCAATAAGACCGAGCCGAACAGGGGCCGCCAAAAGGCGGCCCTTGACTTTTGCCCGTTTGCCGTGCTATACTCTCATTCGACAGGTGCCATCTCCCTGTCCAAGCGCCGCCTGCGGCGTTCGTTCGGCAACGGACATTGCCGTTCTCTAAACAAAAAAATGGAGGTCGCGTGCACCTTTTTCATGCGCGCTGCGTAATTCATGGCGGCCTCCCAATAAAAGGAGGCCTTTTTTTATGTCCAAATCCCAATTCACCCTCCGGCAGATTACCGTGGCAGGAGTGGTGGGCGCACTGTACGCCGTCCTCAGCTACTTTGCCGCCATCTTCGGCGTGGCCTACGGTCCGGTCCAGTTCCGCTTTTCCGAGGCGCTGTGCGTCCTGCCCTTTCTGTTCCCAGCCACCGCACCGGGGCTGTTCGTGGGGTGCCTGGTCGCAAACCTGCTGTCGCCTTACGGTGCGCTGGACATCGTGTTCGGCTCTCTGGCAACGCTTCTGGCTGCAGTCCTCACCATGAAATGTCCCAACAAGTGGCTGGCTCCTCTGCCGCCGGTGCTCTGCAACGCGGGCATCGTGGGAGCGGTCATCGCCTTTGAGGAAACCGGGTTCTCCGCCGCATTTCCGGCTGCGTTCGCGTATAACGCGTTTACGGTGGGTCTGGGCGAAGCTGTGGTATGTTATGTACTGGGCGGTATTCTGCTGGCAATTTTGTCCAGAGTGCGGGCGTTACGGCCCATGATGGCAGAGGGGCGGGGCGCCGGACTGTGAGGTCCGCGCCAGACCGGCATTGGTCGTCCGCGCATACCAGAAGAGCCTGCAAAACCGATGAAAATCCCCCCCGCTTCAAAAGCTTCGATATCACACCAGCAAATTCTTTGATGGGAGGACCCTTTCATGCTGAAAATTGGCTGTCATCTCTCCTCTTCCAAGGGCTTTTTGTCCATGGGGAAAACAGCGGTGGAAATTGGTGCGAATACCTTCCAGTTTTTTACCCGCAATCCCCGGGGCGGTGCGGCAAAGCCTCTGGATGAGGCGGACATTGCCGCCTATCGCGCTTTTGCCGCGGAACACAATCTCTTTCCTGTTCTGGCCCACGCACCCTATACCCTGAACTGCTGCGCCGCCGATCCTGGCCTTCGGGAATTTGCCAAAAACACGATGGCGGACGATCTTGCCCGTCTGGAGCACCTCCCCGGCAGTCTTTATAATTTTCACCCCGGCAGCCACGTGAAGCAGGGCGTGGACATTGGCGTTGCCTGGATCGCAGAGGCGCTGAACACCGTTCTAAAGCCCGGCCAATCCACCACTGTGCTCCTCGAGACCATGGCAGGCAAGGGCAGCGAAGTGGGCCGCACTTTCGAAGAGTTGAGGGCCGTGATCGACCGGGTGGAGCATTCTGAGTTGCTGGGCGTGTGTCTGGACACCTGCCACGTGTACGACGGCGGGTACGATCTGGTGAACGATCTGGACGGTGTACTGGACGCTTTTGACCGGACGGTGGGCTTGGATTGTCTGAGGGCCGTCCACCTGAACGACAGCAAGAATCCCTTTTCCAGCCATAAGGACCGCCACGAGAAAATTGGCGAGGGCAGCATTGGGCTCCCCGCTTTCACCGCCATTATCAACCACCCGCGGCTGCGGAACCTGCCCTTTTATCTGGAGACGCCCCAGGAGGACGTGAGCGGCTACGGGCGGGAAATTGCCCTGCTGAAAAGCCGGTTTTCAGAGAGGTACGATTAAATAAACACGAGGAGCTTGCAGGCTACCTATATCCTCGTGCTGTCTGGTAAATATCGCCTGGCCACTGCGTAAAATGCTGTCAAAAAAATGTAACCCGCGGGTGACTGTCTGAGCGGTCACCCGCGGGTTTGCCGTGTGCCTTTTTCCGATACGGGGTTTTCCCACGCTGCGTCTCCTGAAAGTCCGGTAGTACATCGCGTATCCCGTCAAAAAACGAGGACCCGCCGGCACTCTCTTCTTTCACCGGCCATATAGGCCGCTTGCTCTCACTTAGCCCCGGCAGCTTTGGGATTGGAGCACCCAATATGGGACATTGGACGTACGCTTCCATCCGGAGAGATCGGCTCCTTTTGATATGCTTCAAATTCCGGACTCTCTGGAAGCTGTCCCTTAATCAACGCCTCCTTTTCCCGCTTTGCAAGCTGCTTGATGTGCCGTTCCAGACGGGAAGCCGAGGAGCGATCCGCCGCCGTCCACACGGCCTCCATGCGGACGGCTCGTCGAGCGGCAGTATATTTCGCCCCGCGTCCTCCCTGCCCCTGATGCTCCGCAAGGCGGCGTGCCGGGTCGGTCGTGATTCCGGTATAAAGCGAACCATCTCCGCAGCGCAGCAAATAGACGTAATACATACTTCCGTCATCCCATCCCGTTCCGCGTCCGGTACGCCATCTTCTTCTCATACATCTTCGAGTCCGCTCTGACCAGCGTCTGATCCACAGTCCGACCGTTTTGTCTGACATAGCCGCAGGAGATAGACAGCGTATGCCCCGCTGCAATTTTCTGAGCGGAGATCACCTGTGTGAACGTCTCCGCCGCCGCGGTAAATTCCTGCTCGGTATGCCGTTCGGAAAACACGCAGAATTCATCGCCTCCTATCCGATAACATAGGCATTTTTCGAAATTCTGCGCCAGTAAATGTGCGACGACCATTAACGCCTGATCTCCTGCTTTATGACCCAGATTATCGTTGATCCACTTCAGGTCGTTCATATCCGCCATCATGATAATCAAACTGTTCCTGTCGCTTTTCTGCCGGTATAGCTCCATCTGTTCCTCAAACGCCGTCCGGTTTTTGAGGCCTGTCAGAATATCGGTATAAGCCAGCTTCCTGTAAATCTCCCGTTCGATGTTTTCCGCTTTATTCCGGGCCTCCTGACGCACGGCGGAATAGCCAAGGAGCAGGACAAAGCAAAAAAGTCCGATGCTGGAATACCATGCGGCTATATCGGTAATCGGCATATAAAAGCGCACAATATCCATCAGACCAAACACGGACAGTACGATCAGTGCTGCAAACAGTATCCTGCTTTCGCTATTCAGCTCATGTCCGTCTCTCTTTTCCCGTATATAAACTCCCAAAATGCCACACATCGTCAAAAGCAGCATCAAGTGAACGCTTTGAACGGATTTTAAGTAATCTACCAGACCCAGAAAGCGGAGGGCATGTATCAGAATGCTGTTAACAAAAGACGCCGCCAGCACAAAGCGTATATACCTGCTTTTTTCAAACTCAGGATAGGTCAAAAGGTAGCAGACGGCAAATACAGGAACCAAGCTGAACAGTATGAAAATCAGGTTCATGTTGAGCAGAATATTTCCCGAAAACAGCTGCGTTATGTGCGCCTCCAGCAGAATCCATACGGCAGTCGTCGTTGTAAACAGTCCGAGATAGCGCATTCTTCTGCCAGCCTGTTCATGAAAGCAGAAACTGACTGCCAGCATGACAAGGCCATAGAGGAGTGTAGGAAATGTAGGAATCAAAACCGGGAGAGCGTTCTTGACTATGCTGAACAAGAGTCCGGCCTTCGTTCCTATTGATACGCTGAGCAGCTCCCCTGCATAATTGTCATAATAGCCCGCCAATTCAATGGACAGCTCTTTGCCCACCCATTCGGAAGGCAGCCGGACACTTTGCCACGGAGATCCCGGAGACATCGGAACAGATGTCTTCTGCGCCCTTCCATAGCTCATCAGCAGTTCCCCGTCCAGATAGACTCTGACATACTGATGTGAAGAATGGAACATCAGGAAATTGCAAAAAGTCGGCTGCTTTTCCAAGACCGTTGTATAAACCACGCAATCGCCCGCCCGGGCGCTTGGATTAGCCGGCAGCGTCACCGTGCCGCGCTTTTCGCCGTCCACGGAAACACGCCATGGCCCGGTGATCTGATAGGTCGGTTCATTGTCCAGTGATACATTTTCGGATACCGTGGTCAGACAGACCCACAGGATCATCAAAAAGCCTATCAGGACCGTTGGAAGAATCGCCAGCATTTGCAGGGAAGGTCTCCTGTATTTTCTTACCGGGTGCCATTCCATAGAATTTCTCCCTTGCAGCTCGTGCTTTCTCATAAGGCCTGTCAAATTATTGAGTGATTATAACATATTATTTTTAATAAAACAAATATCCACTTTCTTTTTTTATTGCTTTCTATTAAAAATGCCCGCATAAAAGCTCCCCTGCCGCACAGCGTTCACTGTACGGCGGGGGAGCTTCCTGCGGTTTTTACTTTACCAGTTCAATAATCGCCGTCTCCGCGGCATCTCCGCGGCGAACGCCGGTGCGAACAACGCGGGTGTAACCGCCGTTGCGCTCAGCGTAGGTGGGCGCAATCTCCTTGAAGATTTTCTTACATACATCCTCGCGGGTGATAAAGCTCATGGCCTGACGATAAGCGGCCAAATCGTTTTTCTTTCCCAGGGTAATCATCTTCTCGGCCAGAGGCTTGATCTCCTTGGCGCGGGTAACGGTGGTTTCCATGGTGCCTTTGTCCAGGAAATCGGTGACCTGCTGGCGGAGCATCGCCCTGCGCTGGTCCGTTGTCTTACCGAGTTTACGGGTTCCGGGCATTTTGGTATTCCTCCTTATTAGGAATTTTATGCCGCGGCGGTCTCCCGCCGGGCCTTAAAGTCAGTTATTCTCTTCGTCGGCCAGAGAAAGGCCCATCATGGACAACTTATTGACAACTTCCTCCAGAGACTTACGGCCCAGATTGCGAACCTTCATCATCTCATCCTCGGTCTTGGAGATCAAATCTTCGACGGTGTTGATGTTAGCGCGCTTGAGGCAGTTGAAGCTTCGTACACTGAGATCCAGCTCTTCAATGGTCATCTCTAGGACCTTGTCCCGCTGCGTTTCCCCCTTTTCCACCACCGTGGGCTTGCTGCCCACATTCTCAGAAAGATCGGTGAACAACGTGAAGTGGTCGCAAAGAATCTTGGCCCCTAGGGACACGGCATCCCGGGCGGAAATGGTACCATCGGTCCAGACTTCCAGCGTAAGCTTGTCAAAATCACTGGACGTACCCACACGTGTGGGCTCCACAGAGTAGTTGACTTTATACACCGGGGTGTAAATCGAATCAATGGGAATCACACCGATCACCTGCTGGCTCATGGCCTGCTTGTTCTTGTCGGCAGACACATAGCCCCGGCCGTGGGACAAAGTGATTTCCATATTCAGCGTGGAGCCGCTGTCCAGCGTGGCAATGTGGAGCTCAGGATTGAGAATCTCCACCTCGCCGTCGGCCTTAATATCGCCGGCAGTGACCTCACAGGGGCCAACTGCTTCAATATAGACCGTCTTCCCGCTCTCGCCGTGGAGCTTGGTCAGGAGGCCCTTGATATTCAGGACAATCTCCGTCACATCCTCCTTGACACCGGGAATCGTGGAAAACTCGTGCTGGACTCCGGTAATCTTGATGGAGGTCGCAGCGGTGCCGGGCAAAGAGGAAAGCATAATGCGACGAAGCGCATTGCCCAGCGTGGTACCATAGCCCCTCTCCAGCGGCTCCACCACGTACTTGCCGTAGGTGATATCACCGGGAGCCTCGATACATTCGATCTGAGGCTTCTCGATTTCGATCATGCAGTTACCCTCCTTCATCTTCTCATTGCGGCCAAGCTCAACAGCAGGCCGCGTTCGGTTCCTGTCATCTTCGAGGGCATCCTCCGATTACTTGGAGTACAGCTCGACGATGAGGTGTTCCTCGATGGGAAGATCGATGTCCTCGCGGGTGGGCATCCGGGTGACGGTGCCCTTGAGGGTGTTCTTCTCACGCTCCAGCCACGCAGGCAGCAGGAACATCACCGCATTCTCGCCCACCAGTCGCTTGAACGTGACGGAGGAGCGGCTGGATTCCGCAACCTCGATCACATCTCCGGCTTTAACCAGATAAGAGGGGATGTTGACCTTCTTGCCGTTGACGGTGAAGTGCGCGTGGCTCACCATCTGACGTGCCTCGCGACGAGTCATGGCAAAGCCCATACGGTACACCACGTTATCCAGACGGCGCTCCACGGTAATCAACAGGTTGTCGCCGGTCTTGCCGGGGGTTGCCACAGCCGTCTCATAGTAGTTGTGGAACTGCTTCTCCAGAATGCCATAAATAAACTTGACCTTCTGCTTCTCATTCATCTGAGTCGCATATTCGCTCTTTTTCTTTCTCATCTTGCTGCCGGGATTACGCTTGGTGTCCTTCTTGGCGTAACCCATCACGGCAGGAGAAATGCCCAGAGTCTTGCAGCGCTTGGCAATGGGCTGCATATTCTTAGCCATAAAGCTTTACCTCCTTCAAATCAGACACGGCGACGCTTCGGGGGACGGCAGCCGTTGTGAGGGATGGGAGTGACGTCCTTGATCATCGTCACTTCCAGGCCCACGGCCTGCAGCGCCCGGATGGCGGCCTCACGGCCCTGACCGGGTCCCTTCACGAAGACCTCGACGGTCTTGAGTCCGTGCTCCATAGCGGCACGGGCGGCGGTTTCAGCCGCGGTCTGCGCTGCGAAAGGCGTGGACTTCTTGCTTCCGCGGAAACCGAGGCCACCGGAGGAAGCCCAGGAGAGCGCATTGCCCTGCGTATCGGTGATAGTCACCATAGTATTGTTGAAAGAAGAACGGATATGGACCTGGCCACGCTCGATATTCTTCTTCTCGCGGCGGCGGCGGACGACTTTCTTCCCGCCGGCTGCATTTGCTGTTTTAGCTGCTGCCATTTTCGTTCTCCCTCCTTACTTCTTCTTGTTCGCAATGGTCTTCTTGGGACCCTTGCGGGTGCGCGCGTTGGTTTTGCTGCGCTGTCCGCGGACAGGCAGACCTCTGCGATGACGGATACCGCGATAGCATCCGATCTCCGTCAGGCGCTTAATGTCCAGCGCGGTCTGGCGACGCATGTCGCCTTCCACGGAATAACTCTCGATGGCGTCGCGGATCTTCTGCTCATCAGCGTCCGTCAGGTCCTTCACGCGGGTGTCGGGGTTGATGCCCGTCTGCGCCAAGATGTCCTTGGCGCTCTTTCTGCCGATTCCGTAGATATAAGTCAGTCCGATCTCGATCCGCTTATCCTTCGGCAGGTCAATGCCGGCGATACGTGCCATACTCTTAAAGCACCTCCATATTTAATTAGCCCTGTCTCTGCTTGTGCTTGGGGTTCTCGCAAATGACCATGACACGGCCTTTGCGGCGAATGACCTTACACTTTTCGCACATGGGCTTCACGGACGGTCTTACCTTCATTGTCTAACCATTCCTTTCAGCTTTTGTTCCAGCCGCCTGAAGCGGCGCGGACAGTGTTGTTACTTGGTACGCCATGTGATCCGGCCCCGGGTCAGGTCGTAGGGGGACATTTCCACCGTGACCTTGTCGCCAGGCAGGATCCTGATGAAATTCATTCTGAGTTTCCCGGAGATATGCGCCAGGATCGTATGTCCATTGCCGATGTCCACCTTAAACGTGGTGTTGGGCATGGATTCGACCACAACGCCCTCTACTTCGATCATATCGGATTTTGCCAAGCTCTATCCCTCCTGGTCCGGATAAACCTCCCCGCGGTACTCCGCGAGGGCTCTGCGAAGCTCACTGTTTGTGACTTTTTCTTCGCCTTTAATTTTTCTGGAAAGTCGGGTATCGTCATCGGCAACAAAAAGCACATGTCTGCGCTTTTTGCGCTTTGGCGATTCTACCCTCCGTGATTTTCCGTCGGCCAGCAACAGGTACTCCCCCTCCACGCGCATCACGCAGAACAGCTTTCCCCGGTCTCTGCCGGCACTCGATCGTACAATGTTCGATTTTGCGATCTCCATACGCGCTCTCTCAAATCGCGGGGGCCGTCAAAATTTCCGGCTCGCCGTCGGTAATCAGGATCGTGTTTTCATAGTGCGCGGCGTTTTTCCCGTCCGCTGTGCGGACCGTCCAGCCGTTACTCATCTGATAAATGGAGGCGGACCCGGCGTTTACCATGGGTTCAACCGCAATTGTCATTCCCTTCAGGAGTCTGGGACCCCGGCCGGGATGGCCGTAATTGGGGACTTCCGGGGATTCGTGCATATCCGCGCCGACACCGTGGCCGACGTATTCCCGCACAATGGAGTACCCATGGGATTCCGCGTAAGCCTGAACCGCCGCAGAGATGTCTCCGATGCGGTTTCCAACCTTTGCCTGCTCAATGCCCTCGAAAAAACTTTGTCTGGTCACATCGATCAGATCCTGCGCCTCGGGAGAAATCTTGCCGCAGGCAAAGGTCGCTGCGCAGTCGCCGTGGAATCCACCGATGTACGCGCCTACATCCACGCTGACAATATCACCCTCACGCAGCACCCGTTTACCGGGAATGCCGTGGATGATCTCGTCATTGACGCTGATGCAGATGGACGCCGGATATCCCTGATAATGCAGGAAGGACGGCACTGCGTGCTCTTTGCAGATAAATCGCTCCACTTCGTCGTTGATCTCCTGGGTTGTCACGCCGGGCTTTACCAATTCCCCTGCAAAAGCACGGGCAGCCGCGGTAAGTTTCCCTGCTCGGCGCATTAAGTCAATCTCCTCTGGGGATTTGAGAATAATCATTCTACCCTCATCTCCCTAACGCGTGGAGGATTGCCTGGGAGGTGGCAGTCACGGTGGGCTGATTCTCCACAGACTTCAGAACGCCCCGGGACTTATAAAAGTCCTTCAGCGGCTCTGTCTCTTTGTGATAGACCTCCAGGCGCTGTTGCACTACCTCGGGGTCATCATCGTGCCGGCGGCTCAGTTTACCGCCGCACTTGTCGCAAACGCCCTCGTTTTTTGGAGGGACCGCAACTACGTGATAGCTGGCTCCGCAGTGCTCGCACACCCGGCGGCCCGCCATGCGCTCCTTGATCTCCTGATCGGAGATCTCAATGGAGACCACGTCGTCAAAGTTGATTCCGGCCTTCTCTAGAGCCTCTGCCTGAGCAATGGTACGGGGCACACCGTCCAGGATATAGCCATTGGCACAGTCCGACTCCGCCAGCCGATCCGTGATGACGCCGATAATAACGTCATCAGGGACCAGCTTACCCGCATCCATGAAAGACTTCGCTTTCAGACCTGTGGGGGTGCCGTTTTTGATAGCCACACGGAGAATGTTGCCGGTTGATATTGTGGGAATGGAAAATTCCTTACACAGGATCTCTGCCTGTGTACCTTTACCGGCGCCAGGGGCGCCCAACAGGATCAGTCTCATTCCATTTCGCCTCTTTCTTATTCCAAGAAACCCTTATACTGGCGCATCAGCATTTGGGATTCCAGCGCCTGCACCGTCTCCAGTGCGACGCCCACAATAATGATCACCGAGGTACCGCCAATACCCAGAGTTCTGCTGCCGAGGACTCGGCCCGCAATCAGGGGGCACAGGGCCACAATGCCCAAATAGATGGCGCCGAAGAGCGTCACCTTGCCCAGGACCTTCTTGATGAAGTCCACGGTGGGCTTGCCCGGACGGAAGCCGGGAATGAAGCCGCCCTGCTTTTTGAGGTTATTGGCAATCTCCACGGGGTTGAACTGGATGGTGGAGTAGAAATAGCTGAAACCGATAATCAGGATAAAGTACACCACCATGTACAGGATGGACTTGGTATCCAGGAACTGGGACAGCGCGTAGCTGAAAGTTCCCTTCTCTCCCACGCCGGTAAATGCCATGACGGTGGCCGGCAGGGAGGCAATGGACTGTGCAAAGATGATGGGCAGCACGCCGGACATATTCACCTTCATGGGAAGTGTGGAGTTCTGACCTCCGTACATCTTCCGGCCCACCTGCCGCTTGGCATACTGAACGGGAATACGGCGCTCGGCACCGTTGATAAAGACAATGAACACGATCAGAGCCAAGATACCGAGCACGATCAGAGCCACTCCCCAGGGGGCGAGGGACCGCGCCAGAACCTCCTGCGCCTGGGTGGCCGAATACCCGGCGGAGGTCAGGGACTCCTGCGTAACTTTCCCGCTCCGGATACCGGACCAGGTATTCACGTCAGTGGCCAGACTGGACACCATGCTGGGAACGCGGGACAGGATGCCCGCAAACAGGATAATGGAGATACCGTTGCCGATACCGAATTCCGTCACCTGCTCGCCCATCCACATGACAAAGGAGGAACCCGCGATGAAAGAAACCATAATAACCAGCGCGGCCCAAATGCCAGTATTGGTCAGAATGCCGTAGCGCTTCATAAGAGCATAGTAGCCAAATGCCTGCAAAATCGCAATGCCCACGGTGGCATACCGGGTGATGGACTGGATCTTCTTCCGACCTTCCTCGCCACCATCCTTGGCCAACCGCTCCAAAGAGGGGATGGCAACCGTCAGCAGCTGGATGATGATGGAACTGTTGATATAGGGCTGAATGCTTAATGCGAAGACCGTGGCCTGCGCAAACGCGCCGCCGCTCATCACGTTATACAGCCCCAAAATTGTGGTAGACTGGCTGCTCAAATACTGGGACAGCGTCGCTACATCCACATAGGGAACGGTGATGGCGTTACCAATGCGGAAAATGAGCAAAATCAGCAAAGTGAAAATGATCTTCTTCCGCAGCTCGGGAACATCCCATGCCTTGCGAATTGTTTGGATCACGTTACTTCACCTCGGCCTTTCCGCCGGCTGCCTCGATTGCCTCCTTGGCAGACGCGGAGAAGGCAGAGGCCTGCACGGTCACCTTCTTGGTGACGGTGCCGTTGCCCAGCACCTTGAATCCATAGGTGCACTTGGAAAGGATGCCCTTGCTGAGCAGCGCTTCCGCCGTGACGGTCTCGCCGTCGTCAAAGGCGTTCAGCGCGCTGAGATTGATGATCTCCAGGGGCTTTGCAAAAATGTTGTTGAAGCCGCGCTTTGGAATGCGGCGGGCCAGAGGCATCTGGCCGCCTTCGAATCCGACGCGGACTTTGCCTCCGCTACGGGCTTTCTGGCCCTTATGGCCGCGGCCGCCGGTCTTGCCGTTACCGCTGCCGGCACCCCGGCCCTTGCGGTAAGCCTGCTGGACGGAGCCTTCGGCGGGAGACAGTTCATTTAGTTTCATGTTTCCGTGCCTCCTTATTTCACTTCAGTGACCTGCAGCAGATAGCCGATCTTGGCAATCTTTCCGCGGGTCTGATCGTTGTCGGGCTGCACGGTGATATCACCGATCTTGCGCAGGCCCAGGGAATTGGCGGTCAGAATCTGCTTTTCCAGACGACCGTTCAGGCTCTTGATGAGCTTAATATTCAAGTTTGCCATTTTAAGCCCCTCCTTAACCCACAATTTCGCTGACGCTCTTGCCGCGGACGCGGGCCACCTCTTCCGGCCCGCGCATGGACCTCAGGCCCTCGAAGGCGGCGGCAACCACGTTATTGGCGTTGTTGGAGCGCAGACACTTGGTACGAATGTCCTTAATTCCGGCCGCCTCGACGACGGCACGGACAGCGCCGCCGGCAATCACGCCGGTACCGGGGGCAGCGGGCTTCATCAGCACGCGTCCGGCGCCAGCAGCGCCAATCACCTCATGAGGGATGGTGGAACCGGACAGAGTCACGGTAATCATGTTCTTCTTGGCGGATTCCAGCCCCTTACGGATGGCCTCGGGAACTTCGGCGGCCTTGCCCAGGCCATAGCCGACTTTGCCTTTCTGATCGCCCACGACGACCAGAGCGGAGAACTTCATCACGCGGCCGCCCTTGACAGTCTTGGAAACTCGGTTGAGGGCAACAACCTTCTCGGCATACTCGCTGGGCTCTCTTTCAAATCTAGGCATGTTGTTTACCTCCTCCGATTAAAACTTCAGACCGCCCTCGCGGGCGCCGTCGGCCAGTGCCTGGACACGGCCGTGGTACAGATAGCCGCCGCGGTCAAAGACCACGTTTTCGATTCCCTTCGCCTTGGCACGCTCAGCAACGAGCTTGCCCACGGCGGAGGCTGCGGCGATATTACCGCCGTAACCGGCGATCTCTTTATCCAGGGAGGACGCGGCGACCAGGGTCTCGCCTTTCACGTCGTCGATAATCTGGGCGTAGATGTTGGCCTCGCTGCGGAATACGTTCAGACGGGGAGCAACGGCAGTGCCGGAGATCTTGGAACGCACTCTCTTGTGGCGCTTCATGCGCTGGGCATTGGTATTCGGTCTTTTAATCATTTCGGCACACCTCCTTACTTCTTGGCGCCGGTCTTACCGACCTTGCGGCGGATGACCTCGTCAGCATACTTGATACCCTTGCCCTTATAAGGCTCGGGAGGACGCTTCTCGCGCACCTCTGCGGCAAACTGGCCCACAGCCTGCTTGTCGCAGCCGCGAATAATAATTTTATTGGGAGCGGGGACGTCGATGGCGATGCCCTCGATCTCAGAAACGATCACCTGATGGGAAAAACCAAGGTTCATAACCAGGTTCTTGCCCTCCTTGGCGACACGGTAACCCACGCCGTTGACCTCGAGCTCCTTGGTGAACTCATGGGTCACGCCCTCCACCATGTTGTGGAGCAGAGTGCGGGTCAGGCCATGCAGCGACTTGTGCAGTTTATCCTCGGAGGGACGGTCCACGGTGATCGTGTTTCCGTCCTGCTTGATGATCATTTCGGGACGCAGAGCCCGGGTGAGCTCACCCTTTGGGCCCTTGACGGTGACCACATTACCTTCGGCAACGTTGACGGTAACGCCGGCGGGAATGGTAATGGGCATTCTACCGATTCTAGACATGATTTAATACCCTCCTTACCAGACGAACGCCAGGACTTCGCCGCCGACATGGGCTTCGCGGGCCTTCTTGTCGGTCATGATGCCCTTTGACGTGGAAATGATCGCGATACCCAGGCCGCGGAGCACACGGGGCAGCTCTTCGGCGCCCACATAAACGCGCAGACCAGGCTTGCTGACACGGCGGAGGCCGGTAATGACCTTCTCCTTGCCAGCATTGTACTTCAGGGTGATGTGAAGCATGCCCTGAAGGCCATCCTCCACCACCTGGAAGCTCTTGACATAGCCCTCGTCCAGCAGGATCTGAGCAATGCTCTTTTTCATGTTGGAGGCGGGAACATCAACGGTGTCGTGCTTTGCGCCGTTGGCGTTGCGGATGCGAGTCAGCATATCCGCAACAGGATCTGTGATATGCATGGATAAATCCTCCTATTTTAGAGTTACGGTACTTGGACCGTTGAGGCAGCGAGGTATCACTATGAATGGAGCAGTCCGCTCGCGCGTGGTACCCAATTCACAGTGACCTTTCGCCATCCTTTAACCAGGGCATTTCTGCCCGAAGTTACAAAGTTTCGCCGGGGCAGTCTTAGAAAGACGCCTTCCGGACGCCGGGGATCTCGCCCTTATAGGCCAGCTCGCGGAAGCAGATACGGCATACACCGTAGTCCCTGAGATAGGCGTGGGGGCGGCCGCAGATCTTGCAGCGGTTGTACTTCCGGGAAGAGAACTTCGCGGGAGCCTGCTGCTTTAAAATCATAGACTTTTTAGCCATTCTTCTCTTCCTTCCTTATTTGGCAAAGGGAGCGCCAACCTGCTCCAGAAGAGCGCGGGCTTCCTCGTCGGTCTTTGCGGTGGTGCAGATAACCACATCCATGCCGCGGATCTTGTCGATCTTGTCATACTCGATCTCTGGAAAGATCAACTGCTCCTTGATGCCCAGGGCATAATTGCCGCGACCGTCAAAAGAGTTGGGGTTGATGCCCTGGAAATCACGGACACGGGGCAGGGCCACGTTAAACAGACGGTCCAGGAACTCCCACATCTTCTGACCGCGGAGGGTGACCTTTGCGCCAATGGGCATATCCTCACGGAGCTTGAAGTTTGCGATGGACTTGCGGGCCTTGGTGATGATGGGCTTCTGGCCGGTAATCTGGGCCAAATCGCCCACCACATTTTCCAGAACCTTAGAATTCTCACGGGCCTCACCGCAGCCGACGTTCACAACAATCTTGTCGACTCTGGGGATTTGCATGACGCTCTTGTAGCTGAACTGCTTCATGAGCGCGGGAGCGACTTCGGCGTTGTACTTTTCCTTCAGTCTTGCCATACTCGTCTACTCCCCTTTCTCACAGCGCGGCGCCGCAGTGCTTGCACACGCGGACGCTCTTGCCGTTTTCAATCTTGTGGGCAACACGGGTTCCCTTGCTGCACTTAGGGCACACCACCTGCACCTTGCTGGAGGCGATGGCCGCTTCGCGCTTTATGATGCCGCCAGTCTCGCCCTGCTTGCGGGGCTTGACATGGCAGGTCACCATGTTGATGCCTTCCACGACGACCTTGCTGGTCTTGGGTACGCTGCCCATGACCTTGCCCTGCTTGCCCCGGTCCTTGCCGGAGAGGACGACCACGGTGTCGCCCTTTTTGATATTCATAGACATATCAGGCGTCCTCCTCAAATCACTTCGGGAGCCAGGGACAGGATCTTCATATAATCCTTGTCGCGCAGCTCGCGTGCAACCGGCCCAAAGATACGGGTCCCTCTGGGATTCTGGTCGTCCTTGATGAGGACGGCGGCGTTGTCGTCGAAGCGGACATAGGTGCCGTCGTTGCGGCGGACGCCCTTGGCGCTGCGGACGATGACGGCCTTGACCACTTCACCCTTCTTCACGGTACCGCCGGGCAGGGCCTTTCGGACAGACGCCACGATGACATCGCCGATATTTCCGAACTTACGGGTGGAACCGCCCAAGACACGGATGCACTTGATCTCTTTGGCGCCGGTATTATCGGCAACCTTCAAATAACTTTCCTGTTGGATCATAACTCGGCACCTCCTTACTTCGCTTTTTCAATGATTTCGACCACGCGCCACCGCTTGTCCTTGCTGAGGGGGCGGGTCTCCATTACCTTCACCTTATCGCCGATGCCGCAGGCGTTTTCCTCGTCGTGGGCCTTCAGCTTGTAGGTACGGCCGACAATCTTCTTATACAGGGGATGGGCCACGCGGTCTTCGATTGCCACGACCACGGTCTTATCCATCTTGTCGGACACGACCTTGCCGATTCTGGTCTTCCGGGAGGAAGTTCTCACCATTTCACTCATGTTCACTTACCTCCTTACTGTTTCTCGGAAGCCTGAAGCTCCCGTAACACGGTCTTGACTCGGGCAATGTCGTGCTTGGTCTCCCGAATCTTCAGGGGATTATCAAGCTGATTGGTGGCGTGCTGCATACGCAGGAAAAACAGATCCTTCTTCAGTCCGGTCAGCTTCTCGTTGAGCTGCTCGGCATTCATCTTGCGAACTTCACTTGCCTTCATCTTACTCACCTGCTTCCTGAGCCTCCGAAGCAGCCTCGCGGACGGCCAACTTCGTCTTGATGGGCAGCTTGTGGCTGGCCAGACGCAGAGCCTCACGGGCAGTCTCTTCGGGAACACCGGCGATCTCAAACATGATACGGCCGGGCTTCACAACTGCAACCCAAAACTCGGGGGAACCTTTACCGGAACCCATGCGGGTGTCGGCAGGCTTCTTGGTCACGGGCTTGTCAGGGAATATCTTGATCCAGACCTGACCGCCGCGCTTGGTATAGCGGGTCATGGCGATACGGGCCGCTTCGATCTGGTTGCTGGTGATCCAGCCGGGCTCCAGAGCCTGGAGACCGAACTCTCCGTAAGTGACCGTGTTTCCGCGGGTGGCCTTACCGGTCATGCGGCCGCGGTGCACACGGCGATACTTAACTCTCTTGGGCAGAAGCATTATTCAGCTCCTCCTTCCTTCTTGGGTTCAGCGGGGGCCGCGGGGGCAGCCGCCGGACGGGGGGTGGTGTTGGTGCGGTTAAAACCGCCCTGAGGCGCGCGGTTAAAGCCGCCGTTCTGTCCTGCAGGGCCGCGGTTGAAACCGCTGTTCTGGCCTGCGGGACCGCGATTGAAGCCGCCGCCCTGAGGCGCGCGGTTGAAGCCGCCACCCTGACCGCCACGGTTGAAGCCGCCACCCTGACCGCCACGGTTGAAGCCGCCGCCCTGACCGCCGCGGTTGAAGCCGCCGCCCTGACCGCCGCGGTTGAAACCGTTGGAACGGCGGTCGCCGCCGCGGAAGTCACCATCCCGACGGGGACGACGCTCACGACGCTCCTGATAGGGCTTGGTGGTATCCATCGTGCGGGGAGTGGTACGCAGGGTCTGAGAGAGGACCTCGCCCTTGTACACCCACACCTTTACGCCAATGCGGCCAAAGGTGGTGGCAGCCTCCGCAAAGCCGTAGTCAATGTCGGCGCGGATGGTCTGCAGGGGAATGGTGCCCTCGTGATAATGCTCAACACCGGCAATCTCGCGGCCGCCCAAACGGCCGGAGCAGCAGCATTTAATGCCCTTGGCACCGGCACGCATGGCGCGAGCCATAGAATTCTTCATGGCACGGCGGTGAGAGATACGCTTCTCCAGCTGCTGGGCAATGTTCTCGGCCACCAGCTGTGCGTCCATATCCGGGCTCTTGACCTCGACGATGTTCAGCTTGACCTTCTTGCCGATCAGCTTCTCAACGGCCAGACGATACTGTTCGATCTGTTCGCCGCCCTTGCCGATCACCATGCCCGGACGGGCACAGTGCAGGAAGATGGTGACCACGTCGCTGCTGCGCTCAATCTCAATCTTGGGAACTCCTGCATTGTACAGGGTCTTCTTCAGGTACTTGCGGATCTTCCGATCCTCAACAATCAGATCGCCGACTTTCTCATCACTGGCATACCAACGGGAATCCCAGTCTTTGATGACGCCCACGCGCATACCGTGGGGATTAACTTTCTGTCCCATAAAACTGTCTCCTCCCTCTTATGCCTTTTCCGCCACGGTCAACGTGACGTGCGAGCTTCTTTTATTGATGCGGTACGCGCGGCCCTGCGCCCGGGGCATCATCCGCTTGAGGATGGGGCCGGGGGTGGCGAAGACCTCGCTGACGTACAGCTTGCCGGGGTCCATGGCGAAATTGTTCTCCGCATTGGCGGCGGCGCTCTTGAGAAGCTTCATAAGAGGCTCAGAGGCGGCCTTGGGGGTCTGCATCAGGATCGCCATAGCGGTGCCCACATCCTTGCCGCGGATCAGATCGCAGACGATCTGAATCTTGCGGGGAGCGATGCGGACATAGCGCAGATAGGCTTTTGCTTCATTGGTTTCCATATTTCGCATCCTCCTTTATCAGTCTTTCTTGGCGTGGCCGCGGAAGGTCCGGGTGGGGGCGAACTCACCCAGCTTGTGACCGACCATGTCCTCCTGGATATAGACAGGCACATGCTTCCGGCCGTCGTGAACGGCAATGGTGTGGCCCACAAAAGCGGGGAAGATGGTGGAACTGCGGCTCCAGGTCTTCAGCACCTGCTTTTCGTTCTTCTTGTTCATTTCTTCGACCCGTTTGAGAAGCTCCGGGGCAACATACGGGCCTTTTTTGACAGATCTGCTCATATTCTACTTGCCTCCTTACTTCTCGTTCCGACGCTTGACGATAAACTTGCTGGTCGGATTCTTGCCCTTGCGGGTCTTGTAACCCATGGCGGGCTTGCCCCAAGGCGTCACAGGGCCGGGCCGGCCGACGGGCGCGCGGCCCTCGCCGCCGCCGTGGGGGTGGTCGTTGGGGTTCATGACAGAGCCGCGGACCGTGGGACGCCAACCCATGTGGCGCTTGCGGCCGGCCTTGCCGATGTTGATGTTCTCGTGCTCGATGTTGCCCACCTGACCAATCGTCGCAAGGCAGTTGGTCCGCACGATCCGAACTTCGCCGGAGGGCATACGGATCTGAGCGTCGCCGCCCTCCTTAGCCATCAGTTGAGCGGCAGTGCCGGCGGAGCGCACCATCTGGGCGCCGTTGCCGGGATGAAGCTCAATGTTGTGGATAATGGTACCCACGGGAATCTTCTCAATGGGCAGCGCGTTGCCCGGCAGGATATCGGCGTCGGGACCGGTCATGATCTTGTGGCCGGCTTTCATGCCCACAGGAGCCAGGATGTAGCGCTTCTCACCATCTTCATACTGGATCAGGGCAATGTTGGCGCTGCGATTGGGATCGTACTCCAGGCGCAGGACGGCGGCAGTTCCCTGCTTGTCGCGCTTGAAGTCGATGACGCGGTACTTGCGCTTGTTGCCGCCGCCGCGGTGGCGGACGGTGATGTGGCCATAGCTGTTGCGGCCGGAGGACTTCTTCAGAGACTCAATGAGGCTGGACTCGGGCTTGGCTTTCTTGTCAATGCCGTCGAAACCGGAAACCGTCATCTGTCTTCTGGAAGGCGTCGTCGGCTTATAAGTTTTAATAGACATCGCTTAACACTCCTTCAGTTTAATCAGTTCCGGTCTTAGACCATACCCTCGAAAAACTCGATGGTCTTGGATTCGTCGCTCAGCTGGACATAGGCCTTTTTCCAAGTCTTGGTCATGCCGGGGCGGCCCGCGCCCTGGCGCTTTTCCTTGCCGGGAACGGTCAGCGTGTTGACGCTCTTGACCTTGACGCCGAAAATCTTCTCAACGGCCTTCTTGATCTCAACCTTGCCCGCGTCCTTGGCGACTTCAAAGACGTACTTCTTGTCGGAGGTACCGGACATGGCGCGTTCGGTGATGATCGGGCGGATAATGATGTCATAACTGTTAGCCATTATGCGAACACCTCCTCGATTTTGGCGAGCGCATTCTGGTCAATGACCAGCTTCTTGGCATTCAAAATGTCGTAGACGCTCAGGATGGTGGCGGTGGTGGTGGAAACGCCGGGGATGTTCCGGGCACTCTTGACAACGGCGTCATCTTTCTCAGGGATGACCACCATGGCCTTGCCGTCAGCCTTGACGGCGTCCAGGAACTTGCGGAAGTCCGCGGTTTTGATAGCGTCCATCTTAATGGCGTCCACTACGATGATCTCGCCGTCCGCAGCCTTGGCGGACAAAACAGACTTCAGCGCCAGGCGCCGGGTCTTCTTGTTCAAGACGTAGCTGTAATCCCGGGGCTTCGGGGCAAACACGATGCCACCATGCGTCCACTGGGGGGCACGGGTGGAACCCTGACGGGCATGGCCGGTGCCCTTCTGACGCCAGGGCTTTTTGCCGCCGCCGGAAACCTCGGCGCGGGTCAGGGCGCTCTGGGTACCCTGCCGGCAGTTGGCGAGGTGGTTTTTCACAGCCTCGTGGACAACGGCTTCATTCGGCTCGATGCCGAAGACGGCATCGCTCAGAGTAACTTCGCCGACCTTTGTGCCGGACATATTCAAAACTTCAACATTAGGCATATTCTAAGCACCCCTTTCTTACTTGTTTCTAGCGGAAGCCTTCTGCGGGTTGCGGCCGGAAGCCTTCTGCGGGTTCTTACTGATGTCAGCGCCGGCCTGCTTGATCTTGTGGACCTTGACCGTGCTCTTGACTGTGACAAGGCTGCCCTTGGGGCCGGGGACGGCGCCGCAGACCACCAGCATATTCAGCTCGGGGTCCACCTTCACGACGCTCAGATTCTGCACGGTAACCTGATCCACGCCCATATGGCCGGCGCCGATCTTACCTTTGAAAATCTTGGAGGGATCGGAAGACGAACCCATGGAGCCCGCGTGACGGTGAACAGGGCCGCCGCCGTGGCTGGTGGGAGTGCGCTGAGCGCCCCAGCGCTTGATGACGCCGGCGTAGCCGTGACCCTTGCTGGTGCCAGTCACATCCACAAAATCGCCGGTTTTAAAAGTGTCGGCCTTGACAAGGTCGCCCACGTTCAACTCTGCGGCGTTCTCCAGATTGAACTCCCGCAGGTGCTTCTTGGGGCTGACGCCTGCCTTGGTCAGATGACCCATCTCGGGCTTGTTGAGCTTCCGCTCGGGCACGTCTTCAAAGCCCAGCTGAACAGACTCATAACCGTCCTTCTCAGCGGTCTTCTTCATCGTGACGACGCAGGGGCCGGCTTCGATCACAGTGACGGGAATCACGTGACCGCTTTCATCAAAGATCTGGCTCATGCCAACTTTTTTGCCGATGATTGCTTTCATGTATGTTCCTCCTTAAAGGTTATTGGTCGACTTAGATACGGCTCAAGCCGCATTGCTCTGCCGACGTGACCCGTCCGCCCCGCAAGTTGGCGGACATCGGGTGAGCAACGAAATTAAATTAGGAGAGGCTTCTTACAGCTTGATCTCGATCTCAACGCCCGCGGGCAGCTCCAGAGCCATCAGCGCTTCCACGGTCTTGGGTGTGGAGCGGGTGATGTCAATGAGACGCTTGTGGGTGCGGCGCTCAAACTGTTCGCGGCTGTCCTTATATTTGTGGACGGCGCGCAAAATGGTGACAACCTCTTTCCGTGTGGGCAGAGGGATGGGGCCGGAGACCTCTGCGCCGGTGCGCTTGGCAGTCTCGACGATCTTCTCTGCACTCTGATCGATGACCTGATGGTCATAGGCCTTCAGACGAATGCGAATCATTTGCTTTTGTGCCATAGTTGTTTCCTCCTGAATTTCGTACATAGTTTTGTTTGATGTTCCGAAAACTGTGTACGGCGGAAAGTTTTTCTGTACGCTTATCCGTGCGTATCATTCTGGCTCATGAAAAATACCGGCGCAATACGGCCGGTATCCAGACATGGCGCAGCGATCTACGCAACGTGCAGATTCCTTCTCAGCCGCCCGATCATCGGACATACTCCCCGAAAGTTACCGAAGCCAGCTTCGCAATCTCCCGGATCATCGCGGTTTGCGCGTTTTCAGACACAGTTCACCTTACACACGCTCAACTATAATACAAAATATCCCGCCCAATGTCAAGGGGAATTTCATATTTCCACATAATTATTTTTTTAGTGACCAGCCCATATCCAATCTGGCGGATATATATTAGAGTATCCCGTATTATTCATTTGGCAAGCTCCCATCAAGTTCCGTTCAGTTTTTCAGTTTTTTACGTCGTTTGCGGAAATTTTTTATATAATATTACGTGTTGTTTTTCTTGTAACGTCTTAATGGATATAGTACAATAAATTTATCTTAAACTGAAGCGGACCGCCGCGCCCGCAAACGCGAAAGGAACATGTTTACATGGACACCATCTATGTCACCGGACACCGCAATCCCGACACGGATTCCATCGTCTCCGCCATGGCCTATGCCGCCCTGCGCAACTCTCTTGGGGACCGGGAGTACACGGCGGCTTGTCTCGGTCGGGTTAACGACGAAACGCAGGCCGTGCTGGACCGCTTCCACTCCAAGCCCCCCATGCTGCTGAAAAATGTGCGGACGCAGGTGTGCGATTTGAAATACGACACCCCTCCGCTACTGAACTCCGGTGTCACCATCAGTCGGGCGTGGCACGTCATCCATCAGGACACCAACATCTCCGCCATTCCTGTCACTAACGAGGACGGGACTCTGTTTGGAATGCTCTCCGCAGGCGATATTGCGGCATATGATATGTCCTCCGTCCGCAATCCCCAAATCAGCAACATTCCCCTGTACAACCTCCTCTCCGTCATTGAGGGAAAGGTTCTCAACAACGCCGGCGAACAGGTGGACAGCGTCTCCGGCGAGGTGACCATTGCCCTGCCCGCCTCCTGCAAGAATTTGCTGTTCGATACCAAAGACAGCATCGTGATCTGCGGCGATCAGCCGGATATGATCCGCTACGCACTGGAGTTGGGCGTCCAGTGCCTGATCGTCTGCCAGTCGGAGGTCAGTGAGGAGCTGCGGGCGCTGAAGACGGAGACCTGCCTGATCTCCACGCCCTTTGACGCCTACCGTACGGTCCGCCTGATCTGCCATTCCCTGCCGGTCAGCCGCATCTGCAAAACGGAGAATCTGGTTTCCTTTCATCTGGAGGACTATATCGACGATGTACGGGAGGCGGTTCTGAAAAGCCGTTTTCGCTGCTATCCCATTTTGGACGAACGCGAACAGGTGGTAGGCACCCTGTCCCGCTTCCATCTGCTGCGTCCAACGCGCAAGCGGGTGGTTTTGGTGGACCACAATGAGATGTCTCAGGCCGTCCGCGGACTGGAGCAGGCGGACATTCTGGAGATCATCGACCATCACCGTCTGGCGGACATTCAGACTGGCAATCCCATTTACGTCCGCAACGAGCCGGTGGGCAGCACCACCACCATCGTGGCCGGAATGTATCAGGATCGGGGACTGATGCCCTCGGAGAAAATGGCGGGGATGATGGCCGCGGCGATCTTGTCCGACACCGTCATGTTCAAATCCCCCACCTGCACCCAACGGGATATTGACATGGCAAACCGCATGGCCCGCATTGCCAAAATCTCTCTGGACAAGCTGGGCCACATGATCTTCTCCGTCTCCAACGGCGAAACCCACACGGCGGAGGAGCTGCTGATGACGGATTTCAAGGAATTCCACATTGCCGGACACGATCTGGGAGTCTCTCAGATCACCTGCACGGACTCCCAGCAGATGCTGTCCCGGAAAGACGAACTGAATCAGGCCCTGCACCAGCTGCGTACCGACAAACACTACGATCTAGCGGTCCTGATGCTGACCGATGTCCTGCAGGAGGGCAGCCGCCTGTTTTTTGCGGGTGACGAGCAGACCATCCAGCAGGCGTTCAACTGCAAGACGGAGAACGGAAGCACTTTTCTGCCCCACGTCATGTCGCGGAAAAAGCAGGTTATTCCGGCGCTGTCCGCCCTCTGGGGCTGATTTCTCCCCAACCGCGCTCCGTGTATGCACCATTCGGTCCCGCAAATCTCAAAGTTTCTTCACCCGTTAGTAAACACAGGAAAAACGCCGCCAATGGCGGCGTTTCAGCCTGTCGAAAAAGTCCAGCTCCCGCTGGGCTTTTTCGTTCATATCTGGTAAAATAGATATGGGTGATGAGGGATGCTGAGACGCGGGAAACTGGATCGTGGCGTGGTGGAAATAGTGGATACGGAAAGCCTGATGCTGCGGGATCATTTGCTTCGCAAGATTGATACGGCGGTGGACTGGGAGCGGCTGTATGAGATGGTGGAACCGCTTTACAGTGAGGATAACGGCCGGCCCGGCGTGGACCCCGTGGTGCTGGTGAAGATGGTCCTCATCCAGCATCTGTACGGGCTGCCCTCCCTGCGCCGGACGGCGGAGGAGGTCTACTTGAACGCCGCCTACCGCTGGTTTCTGGGCTACACGCTTCAGGAGGAGACGCCGCACTTTTCCACGGTGAGCTTTCATTTCCGTCGCCGCTTCACGGAAGACACGGTCAACCAAATCTTTGCGTGGATTTTAGAAGAAGTCGCCCAAGCGGGGTATCTCTCGCTCAAAGCCGTGTTCATTGACGGCACCCACATCAAGGCCAGTGCCAATACGAAAAAGCAGGTGAAGGCGGTTATCCCGGAAACCTCCAAACGCTATGCGAAGGAACTGATGGACGAGGTGAACGCCGATCGGGAGACCCACGGGAAGACATCTTTTGGAAATGACGGGGAGCCGCCCGCGTCGCCGGAAAAGCGCCAGGACAACACCTCCCGAAAGAAGCTGGCCCGACGAAAAAAAGAGAAAAGCCGGACGGTAACCAGGAGTGTGACGGACCCGGACTGTGGCTTGTTCGTCAAGGGGGAGCACAAGCGGCAGTTTGCCTACGAGGCCCACACTGCCTGTGATGAAAACGGCTTTGTTCTGGAAACCGTGGTGACACCCGGCAATGTCCATGACAGCGCAGCCTTCGACGACGTGTATGACAAGGTGACGGAGGCTTTTCCGGAAATTAAAACGGTTGTAGCCGATTCCGCCTACAAGACGCCCCATATCTGCAAGAAGGTTTTTGACGACGACCGGTGCTGTCCACCGCTTACAAGCGTCCACAGACGATGAAGGGCGGGCATGAATGGTGGGCGTATGTCTATGACGAATTCTATGACTGCGTGATTTGCCCGGAATATCTGGTTCTGCGTTATGCCACAACCAACCGGGAGGGCTACCGGGAGTACAAAAGCGACCCGAGAGTCTGCGCCAATTGTCCCACCCGTCACCTGTGCACCCATGCCAGGGACTGTGTCAAGACGGTGCAGCGGCATATCTGGAAGAATTACGAGGATATGGCGGACGACGCACGTTACACGCCCGAATACCAAGCGCTGTACGCCAAGCGAAAAGAGACCATAGAACGGGTTTTTGCAGATGCGAAGGAGAAACACGCGATGCGTTACACGCAGTACCGAGGCCTCGCCCAGGTGGCCAACTGGGTGAAGCTTAAGGAACCGCTGATTAACAGCCCGTCTTTATAACACATGACGTATTGTGGTGTTGAAACGTCCAGAAACGTCGGATCTGACTGTTGTTTGAGATGTTTTAAGCTCCTATTGCCTCTATTCCCCCTCAAAAGGACGCAATAACCCCTATGCCTGCCGCAGGCGTCGCCCGGCTCGGGCCAGAACCAGCAGGTTCGCGCTGGCACAAAGTATGTGCAGCCTGTTTAAATTCTTGGATAACCCTCGGTAGACTGCTTTAGAATAACCGAACAAATTCTTGATGATGTGGAAAAGATGCTCCACTTTACAGCGTGTAGAAGATTTGCGGTTTTCGATATAATGATCCCAGTCAATGGCGTTGTCCGAAACCTTCGGGAGCTTTCCAGGCCGGCGGTTAATGCGGTATTCAATGGCGGACAGGTGTTCATCCATCTGAATTTCCTCACGCTTTTCAATGCCGAGATAGCCGGAATCGCCGTAGACAACCTCATCATCCTCACGGATCAGATCCGCTGCAACGTTAATGTCATGCACATTTGCAGCAGTCACTTCAATGGTGTGGACAAGTCCACTGCCCGCATCTACTCCAGCGTGGCATTTCATGCCGAATCGCCATTCGTTGCCCTTTTTTGTCTGGTGCATTTCGGGGTCACGCCATTTCTCCGCATTCTTCGTGGAGCAGGGAGCATTGATGATGGTTGCGTCCACAATGGTTCCGCCCCGCATCAGATAGCCGCTCTGCTCAATGACATAGTTGATTGCCCGGAACAGCTGCTCGCCGATTTTTGACTCTTCCATCATCCGCCGGAAGTGCAGCAGTGTTGTGGCATCCGGCACCTGCTCCTCCAGAAAATTGATGCCCATAAATTTGCGGAACGCATAGCTGTCATAAATGGCATCCTCAACGCCTTCATCTGACAAAGCAAACCAGCATTGCAGCAGGTACATTCGCAGCATTTTCTCGATGCCCTTCGGCGGACGGCCGCGCTTGCCGCTGAAATAATGTGGCTTGATGAGCTCAACCCACTTCTCCCACGGGATGATTTCATCCATGATAACCAAAAAGTCTTCCCGTTTCGTCGTTCGTTTCCGAAGGCTGTATTCCATATCACTGAAGCTCTGCTGACTCATTCCAACACCGCCTGTGCTTTTTCTTCTATTTTATCATATTTGGGTTTCATTGTACGATTAAATCAGCGGTTCCTTAAGTTTGTTGCCATGAATCTGAAAAAGCTGGCAAAGTGGAAGTGGAGGGCTTCTTTGTTTCTCCATGCATTCCTGATTTTTGGGTTGAAACACACGAAGAACCCGGTCCGCGCTGCAGCGTATACCGGGTTTTTCGACAGACTGAAACGCCGTTTGGGATTCAGACCCAAGCGGCGTTTTTCATGCGAATAATCGAATTGGGAACAAATAGCAGGAAAAAGAGAAAGGGAAAATCGTATTTGGGCTTGAACCTGGGGTCTTCCGATTTCCAGATTGCCAGCTTTTTGAGATTCATGCAGGCAAAAGTGAGCAAAGCCTGCATCGTCACTTTGGCTTTGCCCCGTAAGGTAGTATATCTCAGCCCATGTTTTTCTTTTGCGTCGGCGAAAACCCGTTCGATGGTTTCCGCACGCTCCCGGTAAATTGCTTTTCCCCGCGGTGTGCGGCGAAAATCTTCCGCGACGTCCAGATCGTTCGCCCATACATGCCGCGTTACAGTTTTCTGAGAGTTTCTACTCTGCGTGCACTGCGCCCGTTTCGGACAGCATTTGCAGATTTTGGGGTCGCTTTTGTATTCCCGGTATCCGTCACGGTTTGTGGTTGAGTAGCGCAGAACCTGGTTGTTTGGGCAGAGAACACAGTCGTAATATTGGTCGTATATATATTCGTAGGGCTTGAAATATCCTTTTTTGCTCATCGGCCTTTTGTAAGGCAAAACCGGAATTTGGTGGTCGTCCAGAATCTGTTTGCAGATATATGGGATCTTGTAACCAGCGTCGGCAACAACGTACTTGATTTCAGGGAACGTGGCCTTTACTTTGTCATAAATGCTTTTGAACATCACGCTGTCATGGACGTTGGCGGGGGAAAGTTCTACGCCAAGGATGAAGTTGTGCCGGTCGAAGGCTGTGTGCGCGGTGTAGGCGAAACATTTTTCATGCTCCCCTTTGTGGAACATGCCGCACTCCGGATCGGTGGTGCTTTTTTCGATCTCTTTAGTCTGTCCGGCCCCGCCGCCTTTTCCCGAGTCGTCATCGTCAAATGGCTTTTTCCCATGAACCTCCCGGCCCTTGTTGATTTCCTCCATCAGCTCTTTTTGGTAATGCCGGGCCTCTTCCTGAACCTGCACCTTCATTTTCCTGTTTCGGTTGGCGCTGGCCTTGATATGCGTGGAATCAATGAACACCGCCTTCGGGTCCACATACTTCAGCTTCACCGCTTCCAGCAGGATACGGGCGAATATTTTCTCAAAAATATCGGTGCCCTCAAACCGCCGGGAATAATTTTTTCCAAAGGTCGTAAAATGAGGGATCGGATCGTTCCAGTCATATCCCAAAAACCAGCGATATGCCGCATTGACCTCGATTTCTTTGATCGTCTGCCGCATGCTGCGGATTCCAAATAGATACTGGATGAACACGATCTTGAACAGCACTACAGGATCAATACTTGGACGGCCCGTATCTTCGCTGTACCTGCCTTTCACCAAATCATATATGAAACTGAAATCAATTGCTTTTTCGATTTTCCTGAGAAGATGGTCTTTTGGAACCAAATCCTCCATGCAGTAAAAGCCGATCTGCTTCCGGCTGTCTTCACCTTTTTGGTTCACCATCTTTTATCACCTGCTTCTATTTTACCATCTTCTAAGCACTAAAAAAAGACAAAGCATCATTTCTCTGATACTTTGTCTACAGGCTGAAACGCCGCCTAATGGCGGCGTTTTTTTATTATTTGCGCATGCAGTGCGGAACCTCTCTCTGTACCGGCGTCAGCCGGGGTTCTTTCCGTCTCTGACCGAGGCGGAAACCTTTTTTCTAGCACCGCAAAGAAATTTACAGCTCCTTGAATCTCGTCTGCGGTGGGATGCTTTTTATTCATTCCCCCCACCAGCTTCCATGGTCCATAGGTATTAAACCCCCTACAGGTATAAGTCCCTAGGTCTTCTGCACCCCGCCTGGCCGCGATATCGCGGAGAGACGCCGCAAAGTCGCGGCTGTCATCCGCGCAGGTATACAGGAAAAACACCCGCTTTCCCTCTGGAAGACTGATCTGGGCAAACCGCTCCACGCTTTCGTAAAACTTTCCCCATGCAATCCCGGAGGCAAAGCCGATCAAGTCGTAGCCCGTCAAGTCGGCCACCGGGACAGACTCCGCATCAAAGACCGCCACGGGGTATTCCCCCGCAATGGCGTCCACCAGCTTTTTCGTGTTGCCGTGGTGGGTGGAGGCATAGACAATGGCTGTTCTCAAGTTACTTCTCTCCTTTACATCGTCGTGGCCGCCGTGGGAATCTCGGATCGCTTCTCACATTTCAGCAGCAGTACGGCGGTAATACCGCTGGCCACCAGTTCTGTGACCGGGAACGCGGCCAGCAGTCCTGTCCGGCCCATCAACCCGTTCAGAAGCAGCGCAAAGATCAGGAACATGACTCCCCTGCACAGGGACAGTATCCCGCCGTTTTTTGCGTCTCCGGTGGCAAGGAAATAGGACGCCCCCACGAACTGAAACGCCAGCGTCATATAGCCAACAGCCTGCACCCGTAGCGTCAGCGTCCCGAATGCCAGCAGCTCGGCGGAATCCTGATTGAAAAGGTGGATTGCCTGCGGCGCGAAAAGCATCAAAAGCACGTTGCAAACCACACAGAATGCGGTCGTGATGAAGATGCCCTCTCTGGTAAAACGGGCCGCCCGGTCATAGTCTTTTGCGCCGTAATTGTATCCCACAAGCGGCTGATAGCCTTTCAGGAAGCCGAACACGGCGTTGACCTCCAGGCAGAACAGCTTATACGTGATGCCAAACGCCGCCACACTGGGGTTGCCGTACCTTACCGCCAGAGTGTTGGTCACCGTCAGGGTCGCCATGTTCAGCAGTTGGAACACCAGCATGGGTACGCCAATCTTGAAGACATCGCCAAAAAGATTGCCGGAGGGCTTCACATTTTTCAATGAGAATTTCAGCAGTCCCTTACCCTGTGCCAAATACACTACATAAACCAAAGAAGACGTGGCACTGGAAATTACAGTGGCATATGCAATGCCCTCAATACCGTTGTGAAACGCATAAATAAACAGCGGGTCCAGCACCATATTCATCACCGCACCCAACACCAGCACGCCGCTGGTGAACGCCGTGGCGCCTTCAGAGACAACAATGTTGTTCACTGTGATGTTGAACACGCTGAACACGAATCCCGCAATGATGACCGTCCCATACTGCGCGGCGTAAGGCATCGTGGCCCCGTCCGCGCCAAGCGCGGTCAAAATCGGGTGCAAACCCAGCAGCAGTCCCGCTGACAGCGCCAGTCCGCAGGCCACCGCGCTGACAACGGCGGAGGAGGTATACTCCGACGCCCGCCGGTACTGTTTATCCCCCAGCAGCCGGGATACCTTGGAGCCCGTACCGGTGCCGAAGCATGTGCCCAGACCTGTGACGATCAGCGTCAGCGGGAAGACAAGGGATACCGCCGCCGTGGGCACCATGCCGAAACTTCCGATAAAATAGGTATCCACCAGATTGTAAACCGCGTTGATAATCATGCCCAGCATGGTTGGAATTCCGAACTTAAACAGCAGCGAGACGGTCTTCCCCGTCCCCATCTCGATCTCGCGCCTTGTCAATTCCATTCTTAAGCCTCCATATTTAGTTTCAATACTGTTTTGTTGCAATAGTTTATAGTATCTAAACCGTTTTACCAAAAAAGAATGCCACGGCGATGCCATAGCATTGCTTTTTCTGATCAGTCCGCCGTTTCCAGCGGACTTTTCAGCATTTTGAGTCGGGCGTCCAACGCCTGGTCAAAAATCTCCAGTGTACCAACCAAAGCCTTCAGAGTCTCCTCCGATAAACTTTGAAAATATTGATAGACGGGTTCCGTATTGTTCCTGTGATATGCGTCATGGAGTCGGCCAACTTCCTCCCCCAACGGAGTGAGATACAAGCTCACCTGTGCGTCGGACTCCGGCGACACCCGCTTTTCCACCAGCCCCTTATCCACCATTTTATACAGCATTTGAGAAGCAGCCCCCTTCGTGATGCCCCGCTTTTGGGCCACGGCGGTAACACTCATTCCAGGAGTCTGACTTAAAAGCATAACAGTGTGAATTTCCGGCCGGGTGAGCAGCAGGCCATTGCCATAGTCCCAGGGGCGCTTTTCGATCTGGTTGTATTTGTGGACGACCCGTTCCATCAGAGTTGACAGCTGCTTAAATTCTTCAATTTTCATTGTGTCACCCCCTGTTGTTTCGTTGCAATATTGTTCCGCAGCGATATTGTTTAGCTACTATATTTTATGGTGTAACACATCTCTTGGAATTTGTCAACCAGGTCCTGAAAAAAAATCGCTTTTGGAGGAACATCGTATAAACACCGCGCGCCGTTTTCCAGCGCGCGGCGATCTCTAAGTCAGCAACTCTCAGCTTCTCTTCACTGGGGGAATCTTCTTCCGCAAGCTTTCCAACCGGCCCAGCGCCTCCCTCAGCGTCTCGTCCCTCTTGGCAAAGTGGAAGCGGACCAAGTGATTCACCGGCTCGTGGAAAAAGCTGGACCCGGGTACGGCCCCCACGCCCACCTTCTCCGCCAGGACCTCGCAGAACGCAAGGTCGCTGTCGAAGCCGAACTCCGAAATATCCATCAGGACATAATAGGCCCCCTGGGGTATCGTGTGAATCAGACCGAAATCATCCAGTCCCCTTAAAAAGAGGTCTCTTTTGCGGGTGTAGACCGCCAGCAGCCCGTCGTAGTAATCCTGCCCGAACTTCAATCCGGGAATTACCGCCTCTTGCAGCGGCGCGACAGCTCCCACCGTCAAAAAGTCATGGACCTTCTTGATACGCTCCGTGATCTCCGGCGGCGCGATGGTGTATCCCAGACGCCAGCCGGTGATGGAGTAGGTCTTGGAAAGAGACGAGCAGGAGACTGTCCGCTCCCACATGCCCGGCAAAGACGCAAAATAGGTGTGATGGTTGGGCTCGTAGACGATATGCTCGTACACCTCGTCGGTAATCACATAGGCGTCGTACTTCACCGCCAGAGCGGCGATGGTCTCCAGCTCCGCCTTTGTAAATACCTTGCCGCAGGGATTGGAGGGATTGCAGAGAATCAGCGCCTTGGGGCGGCGGCGGAACGCATCCTCCAACTCCTCCGGGTCGAAGTTGAACGCGGGCGGGTACAGCGGCACATAAATTGGCTCTGCTCCGGAGAGAATGGTGTCCGCCCCGTAATTTTCGTAAAATGGGGAAAACACGATCACTTTGTCGCCGGGATTCGCCACAGTCATCATGGAGGCCATCATAGCCTCGGTAGAGCCGCAGGTGACCACGATCTCTCCGTTCGGGTCAATGGCGCGCCCCATCAGGCGGGACTGCTTCGCCGCCAGGGCCTCCCGCAGATTCTGAGCGCCCCATGTAATGGAGTATTGGTGGAAATCCTCGTGGGCCGTCTGTGCCATACGGTCCAGTATTTCCTTCGGCGGTTCAAAGTCCGGGAATCCCTGAGAGAGATTCACCGCGCCATACCGATTGGATATCCGGGTCATCCGTCGGATTACCGAGTCGGTAAAACCCGCCGTCCGGTCTGACAATTTCTGCATATGCATCCGCCTCCTGTGCGTCTCCTGCAAGCCCTGCTTACCGGGCCGGAGCATCTTTTGCAATCGTAGCACGGAAGAATCTCCGTGTCAAACGATTGCGGCAAACTTTCATGCCAACAACCGCAAAAAGTGATTGCTCCAGTATCACCCCCGCCGCTGGCATATCCTTGCGCCAAAGCAAGGGAGTGCATACCCATTGCACGGGATACGCCCAGCGCGGCTGTGTCCGGCGGCGTAATTACGTCAAAGTCGAATCTTAGAATAGGGAAGCATGATCTGTGGAAGGATTTTTTATGAGCAATCAGATACGGAAACAATATTGGAAAGGAGTGGCGGTTATCAGCTGTGAAAATTTCAATCGGCTAATCCATGAGAAATCACCCTATCTGCTCCAGCATGCATATAACCCTGTCGACTGGTATCCGTGGTGCCAGGAAGCTTTTAAAAAAGCGACGCGCGAAAACAAGCCTGTCTTTCTGTCCATAGGCTATTCCTCCTGTCACTGGTGCCACGTAATGGCAAAGGAGAGTTTTGAGGATGAGACTGTCGCCGGGGTACTCAATAAGTCTTTTGTCTCCGTCAAGGTGGACCGGGAAGAACGGCCGGATATCGACAATATCTATATGCGTGTCTGCCAGACGTTTACCGGCGGGGGCGGCTGGCCTACAAGCGTTTTCATGACCCCAGATCAAAAGCCGTTTTTCGCCGGGACCTATTTTCCCAAGGCACCTTTCCTTGATTTACTTGAAGTGATCCGCGAAAAATGGGCAGAGGATAAACAGGCGTTGCTGAATCAGGGAAACCAAATCACAGAAACGCTTACGCATTCAACGCACTCGCCGCAGACGCCCCAGACCGCACCGATCAAAGCGGCAGTGTCCGCATTGAAAGAAACCTTTGACAATGAATTTGGCGGATTTGGACGCGCGCCGAAATTCCCGACGCCGCATATTCTTTACCTGCTGCTGAAAACTGCGCCGGATATGGCTGAAAAAACCCTCATTCAGATGTACAAGGGCGGCATATTCGATCAGATTGGTTTTGGCTTTTCCAGATATTCCACCGATCGATTCTGGCTCGTGCCGCACTTTGAAAAAATGCTATATGATAACGCACTGCTTGCCACCGCCTACCTGATGGCGTTTGAGCAGACCGGCAGAGAACTCTATCGTACTGTGGCGGAAAAAACGCTTTTGTATATGGAACGCGATCTAGGTAGTCCCGAAGGCGGCTTTTTCTCCGCCCAGGACGCCGACAGTGACGGCGAGGAGGGAAAATATTATGTCTTTAAGCCCGAGGAATTGACAGCACTTCTGGGTGAAGCGGAGGGCCGCCGTTTCAACGCGTATTTCGGCATCACACAAAACGGGAACTTTGAGGGATACAGTATACCCAATCTGATAAACAACAGCAGCATGGACGATTCCGTAGATAAATTTCTGCCAAAGGTATACGAATACCGTAAGTCGAGGACTTCCCTCCGGACGGACCAAAAAGTGCTGACCTCCTGGAATGCACTGGCGCTTGCAGCCTGTGCCAACGCCTACCGGATCATCGGTAAGCGCGCGTATCTTGATACCGCTTTGAAGACCTTCGGTTTCATGGAACGCGAAGTGACGGATGGCGATACCGTATTTTGCGGCGTCACAGATGGGGTGCGCGGAGGTGTTGGCTTTCTGGATGATTATGCTTTTTATATCTATGCGTTAATCTGCCTGCACCAGGCCACGCAGGACCCCGCATTTTTAATAAGGGCGCAAGACCTGCAAATCAAAGCAATTTCGGAGTATTTTGATGATCAGAACGGCGGATTTTTCTTTTCCGGAAAAAGCAACGAAAAGCTGATCTTTAACCCCAAAGAAACCTACGACGGAGCGATTCCATCCGGCAACTCCGTGATGGCATATAATCTCGCGAGGCTATACGCCCTTACAAACGCCGACGCACTTTATCCTGTGCTAAAAAAGCAGGAGGCATTTATGAATGCCGCATCGGCCGGGTATCCTCCCGGAAATGGTTTTTTCCTCTATTCCATGCTCCCCGCTGCGGAGATTGTCTGTGTCTTGAAGGAACAATCGGATTTGAGCAAAGTCAAGATTAAATCCGACTGGATATTCAAGGTGACAAAGGATCGCGCTTATCCCCTGCTCAACGGTGAAACCACCTACTATGTATGCAGTGGCGGCGCCTGTCTGCCCCCTTCCAACAAATTACCGGAGTAAAAAGAGCCGTTAAGTACTGAATTGACCCCGAAAAGTTAGACAAATATTTTGTCAAACGGTTAAGAGGGCTTGTTGCCTGTAAATAGCAGGCGGCAGGCCCTTTAACTTTGCCTTGCTGCGGCAGTTGTTGTAATAATCAAGATAGTCAACCAACTCTCGCTTGAAGTACTCCTCTTGCAAATAGAGAAGTTCGTGTCAGCGCCAGTGATAAAATGCAAGAAAACGCCGGTCAAAAAATGCAGGTTTGCAGCGGAGAGAAATGCAATATGGTACACTCGAATCTGCCTGCCGTAATGGAGGCGGAAAGGGTGTCAGAATGGAAGGAGCAAACTGGATGGATATCCGAAGCGACCGGCAAAAAGGACTGAGCTACACGGAGATCGCGCGCAAGTACAACCTTGACCCGAGGACGGCGAAGAAATACGCCGAGAGCGAGACACGGCCGGTATACAGCCTGAGCGCGGCGAAGCCGTCAAAGCTGGACCCGTACAAGGAGCAGATCGCAATATGGCTGGAGGAAGCGCCGTACTCAGCGGAGCGAATTCCGGAAAAGATCCGGGAGCAGGGCTTTGACGGCGGGCACAGCATCGTGCGAGAATACGTACGCAACAAAAAGGAGCAGCTGGACGAGAAGGCAACGGTACGATTTGAGACAATGCCGGGGCTGCAAGGCCAAATGGACTGGGCATTTTTCGAGGATCACACCGTCATGGAGGGCGGAAAGCTGAAGAAGCTGTACTGCTTTCTGTTTATTCTCGGATACTCACGGGCACGGTACATAGAGTTTGTGACCGACATGAGCACAAACACACTGATCCGCTGCCATGCCAACGCGTTCCGGTACTTCGGCGGATACCCCGAGGAAATCCTGTACGACAACATGAAACAGGTCGTCATCAAGCGGCTGCTGAAGCAGGAGGACAGCACCCTGAACCGGCAGTTCGAGGACTTTGCCGGGTTCTACGGCTTCAAGCCTGTGCTGTGTGCAGACCATACCGGGGCCAGACGAAAGGCAAGGTGGAGCGCACCGTGCAGTTTGTCCGGGATAATTTCATGGTGGGCATCAAGTATAGCTCCTTGTATGACCTCAACGGCCAGGCGCTGGCCTGGTGCAACAAGGTTAACGGAAAAATCCATGCCACAACGAACGAAATTCCCTTCGAGCGATTAAAAAAAGAGGGCCTCAACCCTCTCAACGCGAATATATTATCGACAAAATTAACCTGCGCCGGGTGCAAAAAGACTGCCTCATCTCGTACGGCGGTAATCAGTATTCCGTGCCATCAGAATACGCCGGCAAAGATGTGGCAGTCGTAGCGCTGGACAACCTGCTCGCCGTCTACCACGAAGGAAAGCAAATCGCCCTGCACCGGATATCCTATCAGAAAAAGGACATGGTCGTCAATGCCCATCACTACCGCAGGCTGACGGTCAAGCAGTCTTTCGACATCGAAAACACGCTGCTGGACGGTGACAACGTCATCGATTTTCCCATCCAGCCACATGATTTGAGCCGGTATGACGAGGTATTGTTATGACGGAACTGACGATGGAACGCCTCAGGGAGAACCTTGAAAGCCTGAAAATGAAAAACACGCTGGAGATCCTGGACAATTATCTTGAGAGAGCTGCAAAAGACGAGCTTAACATCGTGGAGGTGCTCGATCATATCTTTGCAGAGGAGGCGCTCAGCAAACGGCGGCGCGCCTATGAAAAACAGGTGCAGATGTCGGGCTTTCCCATCAAAAAGACGTTGGAGGACTTTGATTTCAGTTTTCAGCCCTCCATTGACAAGCGGCAGATCGAGGAACTGGCCACCATGCGTTTTCTGGAGAATGGAGAAAATATCGTCTTTCTCGGCCCGCCCGGCGTGGGCAAGACCCATCTGGCCTCGGCGCTGGGGATGGTCGCCGCCAGGCATCGATTCTCCACTTACTACATTAACTGCCACTCACTGATTGAGCAGCTCAAAAAGGCCCATTTTGAAAACCGTCTTCCAGATAAGCTCAAAGCTCCGGGCAAATACAAGCTGCTCATCATCGACGAAATCGGGTATCTCCCAATGGATATTCAGGGGGCGAACCTGTTCTTTCAGCTTATTGCCAGACGGTATGAAAAGGTCTCAACAGTCTTTACCTCCAACAAGACCTTTTCCCAATGGAACGAGATCTTTGCTGATGTCACCATCGCCTCCGCGATCCTCGACCGTGTTCTGCACCACTGTACCGTCGTCAATATCAAGGGCGAAAGCTACCGGCTAAAAGAACGCAAAGAATATATGAAGCAAAAACAGCACATCGTCAATACCCTCTTCGAGCAGGGACAAAACTAATTTTAGGACATTCCCTCGCCGCTGTTTTCCTACATTTTTTAACCGGCGAAAAACTGCAAATTCAAATCGGCGTTGACACTTTTGGGGGGAAAAAGAACTGATCCACCGATATGTTAAAACGAGTGACAAGCTCATAGAAAATTTGTAGGCTCGGATGCTGTCCGTCATTTTCAATGGACGCAATATACCGAGGCGCAAGCCCCATTTCCATACCTAAATTTTTCCGAGATATTCCCTCTGCTTGCCTTGCAGCCTTTATTGCCTGTCCGAAAATCTTAAAATCATAAAGTTCAACTTCGCGTTTCATCTCACACATCAACCATATACATTTTATATCTCATACTCCAACGATGGAATGAGCACACATATCATCATATTATCCTAAATTACTCATAATTTGACAAAACTCAATATGTCCTTAAACTTGTTTTTGGGGAACGTTCAAAATATAATAATAGTAGTAGATGGACACAGAGAACTTTGGCACGATGGGGATGAAAAGTGCGTCCCTTATGAAAATCTTAATAATTTCTCAAGCGATAAATCACAAATATGGCTGCCGTATTTAGTAAAATAATAAAGTGTCATGTTTTGCCTGAAAGGATCTGAAAACTATGAGCGATAGAGTACTCGTCGTTGATGACGAATATGAAATAGCAGATTTGATAGAAGTATATCTGCAAAATGAGAATTATGAGGTATTCAAGTTTTATTCTGCAAAGGAAGCCCTTGCCTGTATTGAAGCGACGGAGCTTGACCTTGCAATTCTGGATATTATGCTGCCGGACATCAGTGGGTTCACGCTTTGCCAAAAAATACGGGAGCAGCATACCTATCCTATTATTATGTTGACTGCCAAAGATGAAGAGACGGATAAAATTACGGGGCTGACTTTAGGTGCCGACGATTACATCACAAAACCATTCCGTCCGCTTGAAATGATAGCGCGTGTAAAAGCGCAGTTGCGGCGCTACAAAAAGTACAATCCGGCGCAAGCCACGCCCACCTGTGAGCCGGTAATCGTTCACTCCGGCTTGATTATGGATGTAAACACGCACGAGTGTCTGCTGAATGAAAAACCGCTTGAGCTGACACCAACTGAATTCTCCATACTCCGCATTTTATTGAAACGAAAGGGCAGTGTGGTCAGCGCCGAGGATCTGTTCCATGAGATTTGGAAGGATGAATATTACAGCAAAAGCAACAATACGATCACGGTTCACATCCGCCACTTGCGTGAAAAAATGGGAGACACTGTAGAAAATCCAAAATACATCAAAACAGTATGGGGGGTCGGCTATAAAATTGAAAAACAATAAGAAAGGCAATTATGCAAGGCTAAAAAGAAAAGCCTTTTTTCAAATGCTCCTGATTACTGTTACTGCTGCCGTTTCTGTCCTTTTACTGCGGGCCATTATGCGTGGTCAGATTGGAGATCGTATTGTTCAATTTCTAATTAGTGCATTTTATCTGGATAATTCCGATGCCCAGACAGTCTACCAGTTTGTATTCCGCAATAATTTAAATATTATTTTGCTTTTTCTTACGCTTTTTTTCTTGGCCATTCTCTCCCGGTTTTCGATCTCCTGGTTTACGAGGTATTTCGATGAAATAAGCTCCGGTATGGACCGACTTGTGGAGGATTCAGCGGACAGAATTTCCCTTTCCCCGGAAATGGACTTTATGGAAAACCGATTGAATACCATAAAGGACAAGCTGGAAAAGCAGAAAAGAGCTGCTCAGGAATCGGAGCAACGAAAAAACGATCTTGTCGTTTACTTGGCTCACGACATCAGAACGCCGCTCACATCCGTGATCGGTTATCTGAGCCTCTTGGACGAGGCTCCCGATATGCCCATGGAGCAGAGAGCAAAATATACCCACATCACGCTTGATAAGGCATATCGTTTAGAGAAACTCATCAACGAATTCTTTGAAATCACTCGGTACAATTTGCAGCAAATTAAGCTGGAAAAAGAGACGATAGACCTCTACTATATGCTTGTGCAAATGACCGATGAGTTTTATCCGATTTTATCCGAGAAAGGAAATTGTACCGTTCTTCACGCAGACGAAAATTTGACCGTATACGGCGATCCGGTTAAGTTGGCGCGCGTATTCAATAATATCCTTAAAAATGCGGCTGCATATAGTTATTCAAACACAGAGATTGTTATTTCTGCTCACGAAGCAGAGGGCAATATGAAGATCGTTTTTGAAAATCAAGGAAATACGATTCCACCGGATAAGCTGGCCGCTATTTTTGAAAAATTTTATCGCTTGGATGAAGCGCGCACCTCCGATACTGGCGGCTCCGGATTAGGATTATCCATCGCAAAGGAAATCGTCACTCTGCATGGCGGGACCATAGAAGCCAAGAGCAAAGAAAATACAATTACGTTTACAGTGACGTTACCTGCTGACAATTAGGAAAATATCAACCTGATGTTAGGATTTTCTTAGGAATTAAACAACTCAATATTAAAATACGGCCTGTCTGCTTTTGATAACATGGTTTTATCAAAAGCAGACAGGCTTCTATTTTCCAGAAAGGATTTTACTATGCCAAGAAAACGTGTTACACAAATATTTCCATGGCTGCTGCCACTGAGAATGAAGCAGCGCCTATTTTTCTTTTATACGGGGATGCGGCTGGATGGGAACCAATACGCCGAGGTTAAATCCGAAACCCCGCTGCCATATCAACTTTTTGAAACAAGTTGTCCTTTATATAACCGAGAAACCGGCTTTGATATGGTGTATCAGGAGAATAAAGTTTTTAATTTGAAATTGGCCGCTGCCACTTTAGACAGAGTAGTTATCAGGCCAAATGAAACCTTCTCATTCTGGAAGCTGGTTCGATATGCCAACCGCGACATCCCGTACAAGGATGGCCTGACCGTAATTGACAGGAAACTCACAACGGCCCCCGGCGGCGGGATGTGTCAAATGAGCAATCTGCTCTTTTGGATGTTTCTCCATGCACCGCTCACCGTTATGGAACGGCACGGACATGATGTTAAGGATTTCCCGGAGCCGCCCAGCGATGCGCCTATGGGTGTGGATGCGACCGTATCGGAGGGGTGGCTTGATCTGAAGGTCAGAAACGACACGGAGGCATCCTTCCAGATCAGCATTGCTTTTGATGAAGATCGTATTATCGGACGCCTGCTGACCGATCAGGACACCAGGCAATTTTACGAGGTTGTAAATGGAGAGCCATTGTATTACCGCAAGAACGATAAGGTCTATGAAGAAGTGGATGTGAATCAAAAAACGATTTTGGCGGCAACCGGAGCCTGTACCTCCAAAAAGCTGCTCTATCGAAACAAATGCGAAATCGGCTATTCGCTCCCTGAAGGGACGGAAGTCATGGGGAAAGGATCAAAAGAGAAATGAAAAGATTAAATATTGCAATCTTATTTGGAGGCTGTTCTCCTGAATACAGCGTGTCGCTTCAATCTGCCTACTCTGTGATTAAGCAGATAGACACCTATAAGTTCATGCCCATCCTGATCGGGATTTCATCAAAGGGAAATTGGTATCGGTTTGATGGGGACATTGAAAAAATTGCGTCCGACACCTGGTGCAATCCCTCGGACTGCCTGCCTGCGGTCATTTTGCCGGACCGTGAAACGCATACCCTGCTGGTGTTTCATTCCGACAAAGTTGTGAAACTTCCGATTGACGCCGCGTTTCCTGTTCTCCACGGAAAAAACGGCGAGGACGGAATGGTCCAAGGCCTGTTTGAAATGGCAGGAATCCCGCTTGTCGGCTGCGGCACATTGGCCTCCGCACTCTGCATGGACAAAGACCGTGCGCACAAGCTGGCACATGCGGCCGGTGTGCAGATTCCGGTCTCCTTTATTTTGAAAAAGAATATGGACGCTGGAATCGCTCTGGAACGGGCTGAGAGTCTCGGATATCCCTTGTTTGTAAAGCCGGTCAGGGCCGGTTCCTCCTATGGCATTACGAAAGTGATTGACCGACACGATCTCCCCGCCGCTATCAAACTGGCTTTTGAGTACGATGATGAAGTCATCCTGGAAGAAAGCATCACAGGATTTGAAGTCGGCTGCGCCGTCATGGGCAATGAGAATCTGACAGTCGGAGAGGTTGATGAAATCGAGCTGTCCGACGGATTCTTCAATTTCACGGAAAAGTATACGCTGAAAACCTCGGCCATTCATGTCCCGGCACGAATCTCCGAAGAGAAAGCGGAGGAAATCAAGCAGACTGCCAAGACGATTTATCAGGCGCTGGGCTGCCGTGGCTTTGCACGGGTGGACATGTTTCTAAACGCTGACGGCAGGGTCATTTTTAATGAGATCAACACGATCCCCGGCTTCACCTCTCACAGCCGGTATCCCAATATGATGAAGGCCGTCGGCATTTCCTTTGAACAGGTCATTTCTCACGTGATTGAATTGGCAGTGGGCGCATGAAAGTGATTGCGATGCCGCAAAAGTCTGTCCATGCAGGCAACCTGATTTTGGTCAACGGTCAGTATCCCTACTGTTTGGGGAATGTGGAAAGTTCCCTTGTTCCAGTTCATTCAGACAGCAAGGTTCTGCTGGAACGCAGAGCTGCCGTTTTGCTTTCCAAGCTCATGAGCAGTATCGAGGGCTGGGTACAGATCAGCGCGGTGAGCGGTTGGCGCTCCAGAGCGGAACAGCAGGATATTTATAATCAATCCCTGCGGGACAATGGGGCTGCTTTTACAGAGCAGTTTGTGGCGAAGCCGGATCACAGCGAACATCAGACTGGTCTTGCCATCGACCTGGGGCTTCGCAAGCCGGAGATTGACTTTATCAGGCCGGATTTTCCAAATTCCGGCATCTGCCGGACGTTTCGGGAAAAAGCTGTGGACTACGGCTTTGTGGAACGCTATCCAAAGGGAAAAGAGGCCATTACCGGAATCGCGCATGAACCCTGGCATTTCCGTTACGTTGGAGCGCCTCACGCCGCGATTATGACAGAGCTTGGGCTGACACTGGAAGAATATCATGATTTTCTCAAGCAGTATCCTCATGGAGAGAAGTGCTTTTTGTATCGGAACGGCAATCAGAATATCGCGACTTCCTATGGTAAGGCCACGGCTGGAGCGGACGCTGAATTTGAAATTGAGGGCGACATTCCATACTCGGTATCCGGCAATAACGCAGGCGGATTTGTTTTGACCGAGTGGACAAACGGGCGGTAATGGGAGCGGCTTCAGTGTAAAGGAAGAAGTTTTGCAATGCTAAGAAATAGAATGATTGAATATTCCAAGGGGGACAATCTGTGCTGCTACTGGTCTCTCTTCAGACGGCGGGAACGAACTAAAAATAAATTGATCAAGGACCTGCTCACATTTCTGTGCAATCGGTCGGCGCACAGGCATGGAGGCTACATCGGAAACGGCGCTAAGATTGCCGGAATTCCTTCTCTGCCGCATGGACTGCACGGTGTCTATATTTCCCGCTATGCGAGTATCGGCTTAAATTGCTGGATCTATCAGAATGTCACGATCGGAGAAGTGGAGCGCAGGGCGCCGCACATCGGTGACAACTGCCTGATTGGCGCAGGCGCCACGGTCGTTGGAAATATACAAATCGGAGACAACGTAAAAATCGGCGCGGGAGCGGTCGTCAGTTTCGATGTTCCGGATAACTGCACCGTGGTTTCGCAGCCGCCCCGTGTTATTGAAAGGGAGAAAGAGAATGCCGGATAAAAGAGAACCTGCATTTTGCAGAGGCAGGGCATGGATCGAACTGGATCAGAAAGCGCTACGCCACAATGTCGGAGTGCTCCGAAAATTGCTCCCTGATGGCTGTGAACTAATGCCCGCAGTTAAAACAAATGCCTATGGACACGGCGCGGTTTTGATTTCACGGGAGCTGAATCGGCTGGGCGTGAACGCGTTTTGTGTCGCAACCGTTCAGGAAGGAGCCGAGTTGCGCAATAACGACATCACCGGAACGATTTTAGTTCTGGGATATACCCACCCGAAGGATTTCTTACTTCTGCGCCGATATCACCTGACGCAGACCGTACTTGATTTATCTTATGCGAAGATTCTTGACCGATATGGGAAAAAGATTTCTGTGCATGTCAAGATTGATACAGGAATGCGCCGCCTGGGTGAACGCAGCGAAAAGATAGAAGAAATCAGCAAAATTTTTGAGTGCCGAAACCTGAACATCGAGGGTATTTTCACACATCTGTGCGTAGCTGATGAAAATTCCTCTGAAAGCGTAGCGTTTACCCATGCTCAGGCAAAAGCCTTTTATGATGTGGTTGCAGAGCTTCATCAGCGCGGATTCATATGTCCAAAAAAGCACATCGTCAGCAGCGACGGCCTTCTGTACTATCCTGAGTTGGCTGAAAACTATGCAAGGGTCGGAATCGCGCTTTATGGAGTGCTTAGCACCCGTGCCGACACGGAGCGCTGTGGAATTTCGTTAGAGCCGGTTTTATCCATAAAAGCACGGATTGCCTTAGTGAAGGATTTGTTTCAGGGGGAAGCCGCCGGTTACGGACTGCAATTTGTCGCTTCACAGGACAGTAGAATAGCGGTTGTGGCAATCGGATACGGCGACGGCATCCCGCGTTCCCTGTCCTGCGGGGTAGGAAGTGTTTTGATTCAAGGTATCAAAGCGCCTATTGTCGGACGAATCTGTATGGATCAGATGCTGGTTGATATCTCCAACATTCCAAATGTCAAGGCCGGAGATGTCGCCGTGATTATTGGGCAATCTGGAGATGAAAAAATAACCGCCTGCGACCTCGCAGAGCAGGATGGGACAATCTCCAATGAAATTCTCAGCCGTTTGGGTGAACGTTTGGAACGACAGTTTGTCGGCAAGAAGGAGTTCTAATAAGCTAAACCGCATGGCGGGAAATAAAAAAACCGTCGATATGCGGCTCAATAGCTATGCCTATAGACAGAAGTAACACATATGAAACGGCGGCTTTTTCGAAAACGGCCGTTTCATTTTATATACAAAATATCCTTGGCGGGTTTTAGACGGCGGTACACAGGAGGATACCATTATGTCTGTCTATAGCCTACATGCGCTACATTTATCAAAAAAAGCCCACGTTACGAATTAGCATATTATGCCCACGAACGTGAGCACACAGATCATCATATAAGATATAATATTACATCAAATGCCCGGTTGTATCACACAGCCGGGCATTTTTGCCGTTTTTTGGGCTTTTATGTCCGCTGTCGCTCCCCGCCACCTCTGTTTCGATTTACCCAAACCCCAAAATCGAAACGGAGGAATATAAAATGGTCAAGATCAATTTACGGAAATACTACCCCGATTTCTATACCAACAACTGCATCATCGAGGTGCCGGATGAGGTTGCAGCGCTCATGGATTCCTATGAACACGCCGAAGCCGCCTACTATCTGCGGAGATACCGTCATAAGGCGTACTACTCCCTAGATCGCGGTGACGGTATTGAGAATGACATCCTGTTTGTGTCCCTGTCCCCCTGCGAGATCTACGAGCGCAAAGTGACGGTCGAGCAGCTCCATGCCGCCATTACTGCCTTACCGGATAAGCAAGCCAAACGCGTCTATGCTCATTACTTTTTAGGAATGAGCAAAAGTGCTATTGCCAAGGCAGAAGGTATCAATGAAAGCGCCGTCCGGGACGGCATTGACCGGGGACTGCGAAATATCGAAAAGTTTTTGAAAAATTCCCTGTGAGGCTTCTGCGAATTGGCCCCAGAAATGAAAAGGTTTATGAGGGATATGTTTTTATTCTTCTCTGAACCTTGAAAATTGAACAAAGGACAAGCCGGATACATACCGCAAGCAGCGGCATACAGGGAGCCGGACGGCGGGTGCGCCACGATCTTTCCTTGCGCGGGAGAGGGTGATTGGATTTCAGCGTAACGGAAAGGGAGCGAAAACCACCAGCGCCGCAGGCAGAGCAGCGTCTTTCAGACGCAGGGCGGCTCTGCGGCAATCATCTGTATGTAATGAAACTTCCGTTCAGTCACAGTCCGAGCGTGATAAAACCGTCGCAGGCAATGAGAACGGCCCGCCATCAGCATGGGGGGAGGTGCAATTCCTATGGTAACAGGTACGCCGCCTGTTCGTCCGGAATGTCTGTAAACATAAAAGCAAATCGAAACAAAGGGACAGCCGCGCCGTTTTGTGTCATGTGTAACGAGGACCCAAACGAAGCGGCGCGGTTGTTATCCCGATGATTGAAAGGAAAGGAGCATCCATCTATGGAGCAGAGAATATTAGAGCCGACCTTTCGGATGAATCAGCAGACCGATGGCAGAACCCAGGTATTGACGATAGAGGGATGCCGCGTAAAAATCAATTATCTTCCATCTGAAAAGAGGAAAGAAAATGTCCTTGGCAATATTCAAAAATCCCTGCTTGCCGCCTGCCAAACCAAATAATGCGCACGGCAAGTTTGCATGTACTCATATCAGGTGTAATAATGATGATGTACACTGCTCCTTGACAACCGAATATTGAAACGGAAACGAGCCATATACATCATCTTTCAGATATTCTAAATCGAGGTAATGTATATGGATAAAATCATAAATAGCAACGCTTCTCCTAAACGCGCATATTGTCTTTACCGCGTCTCCACGCTGGGACAGGTGGAAAAGGACGACATTCCCATGCAAAAACAGTGCTGCCGTGAATTTACGGAAACGCAGGGCTGGACCATTGTAAAAGAGTTTTCCGAAAAGGGTATATCCGGCTTTAAGGTGTCCGCAAAGGACCGCGATGCCATTCAGCATATTCAGCAAGACGCCGTTACCGGGAAGTTTGATATTCTGCTGGTATTCATGTTTGACCGTCTTGGCAGGCGTGATGATGAAACACCCTTCGTTGTGGAATGGTTTGTGAAAAATGGCATTGAAGTTTGGAGCACCAGGGAGGGGCAGCAGCGTTTTGATTCTCATGTTGACAAGCTGATGAACTACATCCGTTATTGGCAAGCCTCCGGCGAAAGTCTGAAGACCTCCGTGCGTGTCAAAACGAGACTGAGCCAGCTTACCGAAGAAGGGTTGTATACCGGTGGCTCCATACCTTTCGGATACAAGCTGGAGAAAAAAGGCCGCATCAACAAGCGCAATCGTGAGGTTTTTGACTTAGCCGTCGATAATAATGAGGCTGAGATTATTCGCCTGATTTTTCATAAATACGTTGACGAGGGATACGGGGCTCAGCGCCTATGCCGCTTTCTGCATGACAACGGAATGAAAAGCAGGGACGGAAAGGGCTTTCCCAATACCAGCCTGAACCGCATGATTAAAAATGTCATGTACACCGGTATCATCAAAAACGGTGAGAGTCAATCGCAGTATATCGACGATCTACGGATCATCGATGACAATGTGTTTGCCCAGGCACAGGAGATCATGAGGCAGCGTACCCAACCTCATAGCTCCATTCCACTCAACTGTAAGGGAAAATCCCTGCTGGTGGGAAATATCTATTGCGCCCACTGCGGAAATCGCCTGACCCTCACCACCAGCGGGAGAAATAAAAAAATGCCTGACGGTACTATTCAAAAAGAAGTCCGGATGCGGTATCAATGTCACTATAACGTAAGGCATCCCGGAGAGTGTGAAGGGCAGTCCGGCTATTCCGTACAGAAAGTGGATGGCATCGTCGATCAGCTTATCCGTATGAAGTTTTCCGAAATCGCGGCGGCATCGGAATCCGAGATTCTCTCCAGCCAGCATGAAAAAGATATTGAGCTGGCAAAGTCAAAATGCGAAATGGCAAAGAAGCATCTTCTGGACAAGCAGAAAGAGCTTGCCGATTACAAGAGCGAAACCCTCAAAGTCATTCGCGGCCAGAGCAAGCTGAGTAGCGACCTGCTGAATACGTTGGTAGCAGAATCAGAATTACAAATTCAAGAGGCACAGGCGAGTGTAAATACGGCAGAGGCAGAGTTGCAGGAGTTGCTCGAGACATCAGAGGTGTTGAAGCGGGAGTACGACCAACTGTTAAGCTGGGCCGACCTGTACGACAAAAGTTCCTTCGAGGCAAAGAAAATGATCGTGTCGCAGTTCATCAAGGCTGTCCGCGTCGGCAGAGATTATAATATTGAAGTGGATTTCAATGTTTCTTTTGAGGAATTGCAAAGCTATCGTGCCGATAATCCAGGGCATGATAAAATGCAGGCGCCTGAGTCACGCACCGCATAAAAAAGTTCAGGAAAACCCACTTTTAGTGAATTTTCCTGAACTTGGTGGAGACGAAGAGGATCGAACTCTCGACCTTACGGATGCGAACCGTACGCTCTCCCAAGTGGTCCGCAAAGCGGGTCCTTTTGTTGTGCTTCAAAAACGGCTCTTTTAGGGCTGGGATGCGAACCACGCAGCGGAAGGAACGCACGCGGTTCGCAACTTTTTTATTTTGCCATACCTCGATCTTTCATCTGCATCGCATCTTATCCCTGACCGGTAGTAATTTTATGATAAAACTCTTCAAGTTCAGTAAGGCTGGTTGTCCGATTATGTATTGGCAGCGATGCCCACGCAATATCGTAATAGCGTGATTTGGGGTTATCTCGTAAACGGCTGTCAATTATAGAAACGATACCCGTATCTGTAAAGTTTCGAATAAGCCGTCCTATACCTTGCTTGAATTTAATGATCATTTCTGGAACTTGTACATCCATGAGTGGGTCTTTTGCAACCGAGGCTTTGTAGTTGATGATTGGATCAGGCACAGGGAAAGGAAGCCGAAAGATTATTAAATTTGATAAACTCTTTCCTTCAATGCTAATTCCTTCCCAATATGCTCCTGTTCCAAGTAATACAGAATTGGTGTCATCCTTGAATTCCTGCAGAATACGATCCTGCGAGGCTCCGGGCTGCTGCATAAGAATTTTATACGGCAAATCGCCGCTTTGAAGCTGCGCATACACTTCTTCCATATCAGTCTTGGCGGTAAATAAAACAAGTGCCTTACCCTGCGAAATCTCCAGAATCTCTTTCATTCTGGCTACACCTTGCTGAATGAAATCATCATGTTCTCTCGTTGGGTGTGGAAGATCGTCGCAATAATATATCATCGCATGCTCATCGTACGGGAATGGCGAGGGCTTCGGCTCTGAGAGTATTGCTGTTTTGTCTAACGGGAATCCGGTGTTATTGACGAAATAAGAATACATTTCCTCAACGCTTCCTGTGTTGGCGTTTGTCAGCGTGGCAGAGGTCAGTATTGTGTGGATACTGCCGTTGAAATAGAGTCGGCGGATAATGTCGCTTGTATTTTTAGGGCAGCATAACAGTTCAACATTGGGTCCCTTGCGTTCAATCCATACCAGTCTCTTTTCAATTTCTTCACTTAATTCGCTCATTGAATATGAAAGCGACTCAAGTTCATCAGACGCTGCAGCTGAGCCGGATTGCCGGTAATCGAAACTGGAATAAATTTCGACCCTTTCCGAGAGAGCATGCAACCTGGTTGCGGCTGCTGCGATTAGCTCCATAGATTCTGGCTTGTAATCAAAGAAAAATCGATCTGCATATTTCATGTCCTGTGTTGAGGATGCGATTTGCTTTTGCAGTTGCTCAGTTAGATTGTCATATACTGCATTTAATGCGGTTTTGGCGTCATTGGCTTCTTTCCGAAGCATGGATTGCTGTTCACTTCTTAATTCTCGCACGGCAGCAGTAATGCGGCTAAAAAGATAGCCTTTACTAAAGTGCTCGGTTGTTGCACTTCGCACCTTGTCTTCCAAATTATGCGCTTCATCAATAACCGCAATTTCAATTTCTCTATTCAGGACGCCCTCTTGGCCGTGACTCTGATTTATGAGGTGAGCTGTCAGCAAATCTTGGTTACACAGGATAATGCCATCCGTGAATTTCAGCCGTTGCCTCAAAGCACGGTATGCGCATTTCTGAGGGCAGGCATCACAGGTTCGTTTACTATAGTGAGTAACATTGATCCCATCCCATATAGCCTGTGGAATGGCGAATGGATAATTTTTACGTTCACAGTATCCAGTCCTCATGCCATCTTCAATTTCATGACGTAGTTTTGCGTTCTCATTGCTAATATATTCTTCCGCTCGCTTTAGGCACAGGTAGTGCGATTGGCCCTTGGCAAGGGTAATCTCCTGTGATAAATGCAGCAGTTTTTGAAGACGATGCGCATCATCTAAAAGTTGTTCTTGCAAAGCAATCGTTGAAGTTGCAATAACAACAGGCTTTTTGGAACGCTGATTATACAGCATAAGCGGAACTAAATAGGCAAAGGATTTTCCAATTCCAACGCCTGCTTCCACTGCTATGTGCTGCTCGTTTTTTATGGCTTCCAGTATTTCAAACGCCATGTCTTGCTGACCTTCGCGTTCTTCAAAGCCGAATTTACCAGGTGCATCGTCCCAAAAAAAACGACCGGTTGCTTCGCCAACTTCATAGAACTGCTTTTTTCGCTCTTTTTCACGTTCTTCTGGTGAGTCAAATTCGAGCCAATCAAATAATGCCACCTATACCTCCATTATCACACAATAATAGCAATCATTGGTTACTCCAGCAATAACGAAATATCCTTATTTGAGTCCGGGAGAATTAGAAGATCACACGCTTGCGCAATCCTTTGATTATATTGCAAGACCTCATCCGGATTTAGCACGGAAACTATATATTTTCTAATATTATCTGTCCTTGCTGTAGTAATCAGCATGGTTGGCGTTGCCACTAAAATGTGTTCTTTAAAACCATCGTCTCGCTGCAGCATACACGCTGGTCTGTCTAATGTTATGAATAGGTTTGGTACACTGGTAAGACAAAAAATGATTGAAAGATTCTGCAGATAAGCTGTCAACGCAGTTGCCATGGTGCTCTTTTCGTGATTTAGGAATTCGTAGTACATCTTCCGCAAGTAGTTCTGCTTTATCTCATCCTTTACGGTGTGCACTCCAGGATGCAGTCTATCGGACTCTGGAATTTCTATATTGAATTCGGGCACTACAGAGAAAATGAGATCCAACGCTTCCGAAAGAAGATGATTGCTTTTTTGAGAGCGCCAATCAAAAACGACCAGATACTCCATCAGCCGATTCATATCCGAAGGAAGCAATGCTGCTTGTCCAGGTGAACAACCTCTGATAATTCGAACCCGCTTCTCTATACCGGAAATAAAGCCCTCCCAATCAGATTCAAACTGGTCACTCCACGCTGTTTCAATAAAGGGAAAACGAGATTGCCGCAATGCAGTCTTTATCGTATTTCGATCTTTTCGTGTTGCAGGATTGCCGTCTGGTTTGATAATCTCCCACTCATCAAAACGCAAGTATTCTTTATTAAGCGATTCAAGCGATGTGATCAGTGTGCCATCTACTGAAATAGAGTAAGGTTTTAAAAACCCAAATATTTCGTTCAAAGCTGCTTCCGTTGTGAAAAGGTCGCCCGCTTTTATATCGTGGTAATTATTGATGCAATTGATTTTTTCAATACTCCTGGATCTAACAGCGGGGATTCCGTTTTTATCGGGATGTTTTGCATCATTCTTATCATACACCCACACTGAATCACCATTGTTATAACTCCAAGCGTTCATATACGTCTGCGGAATAAGGTGCTGGTTCTTTGCCACCTCTGGATGGGTCGACGCTTGAATAGCCATATAAGCACCTCCACATAGCCGTCATTCCCTTGATTTGCTTTTTGCTTCTTTTTCGAGCCTTTTTATTGTATCGAGGTATTCCTGCTCCACGGGGGCAATAGTTTGCGCCTGATACTTCCGATATTCGGCTGTCGCTTTCTCAATCGCTTTCGCGTGACTAATCGTGCCAGAGCCTTCCAGCACAGCCTCCCCGGTGGAGGACAGGATGCTGTTCAGGTGACTAATGTAATCGTCCATATACATGGGATTATGCCGCATCGCCTGAATCTCGGCAAAATCAAAATATCCCGAAACGAGGTTGTTCAGCACCTTCAACTCATCCTCTTTCAGGTAATTCTTTGCGACCCCGATATCCTTCAAAGTCGGTATATCACCAGAAAAAGAGGTCAGGCCCATAAAGGGCTGAGCTGCATCGGCGCGCTCATAGATTACCTCCGCTGCGGTATGTCCATGCGCGGCAAAATGAAGCTTGTTTTGCACGATTTTGAAAAATCGAACCGATTCTTCACTCTTGGGATCGTAATCTACGCTTGTGGCATACAGGTCAAGCACCTGCCGATACAGTACTTTTTCAGAGGAACGAATATCTCTGATGCGATCCAGCAGCTCATGCCAATAATTTCCGCCGCCCAATTGCTTCAGCCGTTCATCGTCCATGGTGAAGCCCTTAATCATGTATTCCTTCAGTCGTTCAGTCGCCCAGCGCCGGAAATTTGTGGCAATGATGGACTTCACACGGTATCCCAGAGAAATAATCATGTCAAGGTTATAGTGCGTCGTGTTATAGACCTTGCCGTCAGCGGCAGTCGTTCGGAATTTCCGAACAACTGAATCCTCTGTCAGCTCGCCATCCTCAAAAATATGCTTGATATGCTCGCTGATATTAGATTTGCTGGTCTGATACAATTCACATAGCTGTGCCTGCGTAAGCCAGACCGTTTCGTCCTCCATACGGACATCAATATGCGTCAGGCCATCATCGGTCTGATAAATCATAATTTCGCCCTTTTCCTCGGGGGAAGAGGTTGGTTTTGAGCTCATGGTGAACACCTCGCTTACGTCTGCTCTGCAGACTATTTCTTCATTTTATTATACCACGTGAATTTCCGCCTGCCTACATGGCCTTACCAAACAGGATTTAGAATAATCATCCCGCTTCTATTCCATCAAAGAGTTTTCCATTAATATAAAGAATATCGTTGATAGAAATGTTGGTTCCGTCACCCAAGGCCACAGTACGCTCATAGTCGTCAATCTTTCTTACCGTGCCGGAGACGCTTACATATGCGCCGCCGGTCTTCTTTTTGTCCGGCACAAAGTAGGTGATCGTCACTTCCGTCGGCTCGGGCAGATGCTCCTGTACCAGCGTCAGCCGCAGGTCGATTACTTCCTTTTCACTTTCGTCCAGCTCGATGCGCCGATCCGTCAGGCGGGCTGTTTCCTCCACCGCCGCTTCGTAGCCGGTCAGAGCGGCAAAGGGAGAGAATTGTGCCGCACGGTCCAGGCGGGACATGGGCGGATGCTTTTCGGAAACATGGTGCGGCAGATGGAGAATATCGTCGTAAGGCGTGCTCATGCTTTGTGCCCTCCGATCTGCCCATTGCGCTGGATGGTGGTCGCACCCTCCTGCAGGTTGGTCCCTTTCAGAATGGCGTTCTTCCCGTATTTCTGCTGAATCTGCAGCATGGCGTGCTGCATCCGCTTCTCGCGCTCCAAGTCGGCAGCTTCGCGCCGGCGCTTTTCCTTCTCGGCAGAGTAATCCGTGAACAGGTCAAGCTGTTCAGTGTCCGGCGGCCCGGCGGCCTCGCTTTCCGGAACGACATGGTTGGCCGTAAGATAAATGCGGCGCACCAGCAATTTAGGGTTCATGATGCGGTCGAAAAGCGCTATCACGGCCTCGACAATGAGCTTCGTAGAGGAGGTCTGCCGGTCAAGACTGGCTGTGCCGTGGGCGTGCTTCGGGATCTTCCTGCCATAGCGGTCTGTGGTCACTTCGCCGCTGTAACTGCGGTTGACAGCTGGGTCGGTGAGATTTTCGATGTCGTAGCCCACGGTCAGTACCAGCTGGTCTGTCACAAGCTCCTTTCGTACCAGATCCAGAACCAGCAGCTCCGTCATCTCCCGAACGACCAGCTTCGCTTTCTCAAAGGAATAGGGGCACTGTAATACTTGACCGGAGCCGACGCTGTTTGATTCCGGTTTATATGCCTTGATGTCGGCGATAGTACAGGGCTCCCAGCCCCAGGCGTGGTCAATGAGCAACTCCGCGTTGACGCCAAATAGCCGGTAAAGCCTCTCCTCGTCGCGGATGGAGCAACGCGCCACATCGCCCATGGTAAAGAGCCCGTTGGCCTCCAATTTTTTTGCATAACCTTTGCCCACGCGCCAGAAATCCGTCAGTGGGCGATGTGCCCAAAGTTTACGACGATAGGACAGCTCGTCCAGCTCCGCGATGCGCACGCCGTCCTGGTCAGGCGCAATGTGCTTAGCTTCAATGTCCATGGCGATCTTGCAGAGATAGAGGTTTGTCCCGATGCCTGCTGTGGCCGTAATACCCGTGGTTTTCAGCACGTCCCGAATGATCGTCATGGTCAGCTCTCTGGCGGTGCAGCGATAGGTGGCAAGATAATCGGTGACGTCCATGAACACCTCGTCGATGGAATAGACATGGATGTCCGTGGGCGCTACATACTTGAGATAGATATTATAAATTTCCGTGCTGCGCTTCATATAAAGCGCCATCTGCGGCGGCGCAACAAGATAATCCAGCGCCAGCGAGGGATTTGCTTTTACCTCGGGATCGTGGCTGGAGGCGCCAGTGAGCGTCCGCCCTGGCGCGCGACTTTTGCGCTGGGCGTTTACCTCTCTGACTTTCTGCACGACCTCAAAAAGCCGCGCTCGCCCCGGCACGCCGTAGGCTTTCAGGGACGGCGAAACCGCCAGACAGATGGTTTTCTCCGTCCGGCTCTTATCCGCCACCACAAGGTTCGTCTGCATCGGGTCAAGCCCGCGCTCGATGCACTCCACAGAGGCATAAAACGACTTGAGGTCAATGGCGATATAAACTTTTTGCCTGTTTGTTCCCATCGATATTTTTCCTCAATTGCTCCAGCAGCCCCCGGCATCCGGCCTCAACCTCCTGCCATGTAGCGCCAAAGTCGCGGGTGTACCAGGGGTCCGGGATATCGCCCTGACGACCCGCATACTCCAGCAGCAGGTGTAGCTTGTCCGCATAGTCACCGCCGCAGATATGGTACATATTGCGCAGGTTTTCCTGATCCATACCGATCAGCAGATCGAAGCGGTCGTAGTCGGCATTTGTGAGCTGCCGTGCCGTTTTGCCGGCGCAGTCGATCCCATGCTCCGCCAGCAGCTTCCGCACGGGCGGGTACACAGGATTGCCGATTTCCTCAGTACTGGTGGCCGCGGAGAATATCTCGAATTGTTTCGAGAGTCCCGCCTTGCTAACCAAATCTTTCATGATAAACTCCGCCATCGGGCTGCGGCAGATGTTGCCGTGGCAGATAAAAATTATCTTTGTCATGTACTTCCTCCGGGATGTCTTGTTCCATTTCAGTATAGCATGGTTCCGATACTTCGTCGAGGACAAGCTGCGTTGGAAGATGAGCCTTTTTGGGGGGAAAATCATTCCGTTACATCATTTCCATCCCGCTGAGATACTGCGCCTCGGTAATGTTAAAATCAATCCGGATACCATAGTTTTGGCTTATGGTGACAGCCTTGATCAGATAGGACGCCACCATCTTTTTCTCCTCCAGCGAAGCGCCGTCATAAACTTCCGCCCAGGAGAGGAGCCGCTGATGTTCCGCCTTGATCTCCTCGGTCAACTCTGCGGTTTCAGTCGCTTTATTCTGCAAATCTTCAATTTTTGCAGACAGATCATTGACACTCTGCTGTACGACGTCCATACGCTTTTTGACCTGCTCCGGCGTAAATACGCAGGTGCCTTCGATGGAATCCAGCATCAGGCCTTCCCATTTGGAAAGCTCCTTGCTGCTCTTGACATACTCCGCTTTGACAGCTTTAAGCTGCTTTTGGTATGCGGTGGTCGTTGAGGTGATCTGCCGCTTCAGCAATTCACTTTCCTTCACGCCTTTGGCACGGAAGAAAATGCCGGACAAAATGGAATCTACCACCTGATCCACTTTTTCTGCGCGATAGGTAGAAGGGCCGTCACACAGGTCTCTATGCTGCGTTCGATTGTAGCATTTGTAGATGGGAATTCGTTCCCGTACCTCGCCGTTCATGGCATGATGGCTTTTACGAGCGGTGGACGCAAAAATGCGGCCACCGCAGTGACCGCAATAAACATTTCCGGAGAGCAATGTCCTGCCGACATTTCGCCGTGGACACATTCTGTCGGGACGGGACACCTCAATTTCCTCACCGTCTGCCAATTCCACCGTTTGCGCTGCCGCAGCACATTTTTCTTCGTACTCGGCGCTGCGCTGTTTACGTTCTTTTTCCACCCTCTAAAACTGCTCCGGTTCCACGATCTGCAGTTCTAAAAAGATTTCGGACTGCGTCTCTCCGCTGCGTAGGATTCCGACGTACATAATATTTCTCAAAATGTTTTGGATGGAAGAGTAGTGGAAGGGCTCGCCGGTGCGCATATTGACGATTCCTTCCTCCGCCAAGCTGGATGAGATTTTTCTGCCGCCGTATCCATATCGATCTGAGAGTTCAAAGATCTTCTGAATCGTCACCGCTTCTGTCGGCTCCACAGCAATGTCGTATAACTCACGGTTCTTTTTCCCGGTACGTCCGTTCTTTACGAGCTTGTACCCGTATGGCGCGCAGCCACCGCGAAACCGTCCTTCCTGGACGATCTGGGCAAGGCGGGTTTTGGTACGGATCGACGTTTTGATGCTCTCGCCGGATGCCTGCCAGTACCGTATGTAATTCAGCAGTTTATCCACATGGTTGTCAAAACGCTGCTGGCCTTCCTCGGCGCTCCAGACCTCAATCCCATTTTTTACAAACCATTCTACGACAAATGGCGTTTCATCCTCCTTGCGGCCCAGACGGTCAAACATGAATACAAGAAGAATATCAAATTTACCTATTGCGGCGTCCTTTTGAATTTCCTGAATCGCGTCGCGGTCTTTTGCGGAGACTTTGAAACCAGAGACGCCCTTTTCACTGAATTCTTTGACAATTTCCCAGTCATCCTTATCAGCGACAAACTCGTGGCACCGCTGCTTTTGCATGGGAATGTCGTCCTTTTCAACCTGCTGTTTTGTGGAGACACGATACAGGCAATAAACTCGTTTTGCCATGATGTTTCCTCCCTTACTGCGCCTGGCAGCGGAGATAGGCTGCCTTCAAGATATCCTTGACCAGTTTCGGAATTTCGTCGCTGCCGGAATCCGAAAAAGAAAGGCAAACGGTAATGCCGTCAATCACAGTTTCTGTGATTTCCTTCTCCTGTGTCGCCGCGCCCTGTGTCATATTCATTACTGCTCATCTCCTCATCCATAAAATCCGAAAGGGCCTGCTGCAACCGGCCTTTTGCGGCAGGCAGATCATCGGGTAATTCTTCCGTCATGCCGGCTGCAAGACCCAACGAATCTGAAATCGCTTTCAATTCCTGTACGGTCAGGTTGGGCTCTTGGCAAATCAGGATTGCCCCGTTCACAACAATTATCTGAATATCCGCATCGTCTGCAATTTTGGCCTGACGCAGAAGATCTGCAGGAATTTGAAACCGTGGTTCCGTGTCAATCTCCGTCAGTGAATTTTTCGTAAGCAGAAACTCACGAAAAGTATTTTTTTCGCCATCTTCCGTCAAAAACGCTACCCTAACGTGCATTCCGGTAAATAGGCCCATTGCAATCAGCTCTCTTGAGGGAATCTTCAGATTCCCGTGTTGATTGATCGTATAGCTGTTCTCTGAAATCATCATTTCAATTACCTCGTTTCAAACTTAATATCACAAAAATAGGGGCCGCTCCGTTTGGTTGAGCAAACCTGTGGCTAAGTTCTTACATGATGAGCGACCCCCATGGCTTCTGACATTAAGTCAGATTTGAAAAATAGCCCTGTTCGACACTACTCCCCGAGCCAAGGCGACAAACGAGAACAGCGGCTGGCGCCGCTTCATGGGAATCCAACCCCTCCGAGGATCTCTCCGAGCCGCCCACATTGCATGAAACTGTGGCTGGGCGGAAGTATCATTGTAGGCTGACGGGATTATTGCGCAGCGGCTTGCCGAAGCCGCCTGCCGGGGATGGGTGCGCGCTCGCCGCCTTTTGGCCGTTCGCTTAATGGAGAAATCTCCACAGGCGGGTCTTGGCGCATCCCCGGTATCGCTCTCCTGTTTCGCAGGGCCGTCAGCTAACGTATTCTCGCTGTCGGATATGACCGCACGGGGCGGTGTTTTTCAAGGAACACTGCAGGGACTTGAAATGATCCCTTCACCTATCGCGGCAAAAACGGGTTCTTGACACCCTGTTTTTCAAAATATTTTCTAATTTTCTTTTTGGACGCCAGAAGTGATCTGGATATATTCTGTTGAGAGGTGCCCTCTCTTTTGGCAATTGCATGGGTGGAAATGCCATCCACACAGAACATCCACATACGGCGACGCTGCAATTCGGTAAGGCATTCTGCGATACTGCTCATAAGCAGGCAGCAGATCGCTTTTCGATCCTTTTCTTCGATTTCAGCAACAAAGGACTCCTCCACCGATGCAACTGCGACAGCCATTTCTGAGATTCCCTCCAGAAAAAGCGTGTTGTCCGAGTATGCATGGTACTCGCACTCGGCATCATGATAATTTTCATCGGACCACGCTTTGAAGCGAAGGAACTCTTCTTTGCTGGGGAAGTTCTCACGGGTGAGTCGAATCAAGCTACCATCCGCATCCTCATATACGATGGCGTCCCTGTCTTTTTTGTTGAGCGCATAGATGCTTTTTGAATAAAACATTTTGTAACCTCCAAATTTTTGAATTTTGATTGGAAATCAAAATTCGGAGGTCACGGGTATTCAGCGATCTGGCATTGCCATTGGCCGCAAAACATAAAAAATCCTTTCCCGAGCAGATGGGAAAGGACTTTTAACGCGGTACAAAGCAATCGGGCAGCGTGCAGAAACGCACAAAAAAGCGCCGTATAAAGCGGAATGGACACAGAGGCTCTGTGATCCAATCCGGCTTTGTACGGCGCTTGGCAGTCTCCTCAGATTCTCATCTGATTCTCTCCGCTTGCTCGATTAGAAGTCGTATTGCGAATGATTCAATTGTAGGAGACTTATCGGTGTTGGCGCTCCCGCCGCCGGCAGGCGGCGTAAACGTGCCGACGTTTCATGCGGCGAAAATAGCCGAGATTTACCGGGTATTCCTCTTTGCACTTTTTGCAGAATACCATCTTGTGGCCGGTGATATCGGAAAACACGCGCTCGACGAGATAGCCGCAGTAGGGGCAGTAGATATCCCGAAGCGTCAATGTCGCCGCTTCCTGCTTGGAGTCGGACAGCTTCCTGCTTGTCTCGTCTGAGAGATCCCTTTTCTGGTGATAGGTACGAACCTCGCTCATCAGGTGTCACCGCCTGTCCCAATGCCAAGTTCGCCGACAATGTATTCCGAAATGTCATGCCGCTGCAGGATACCCAGCTCCTTGAGCCGATACAGAAAAGCGCAAAGGACGCACCTATTGCGTTAGCCATTTCTTGAATCAGCAGACGGTCTGAAACGCGAAGGACGCTGTCGCCGTAAATCGGGATGTGCTCTGGCGCGTCAAACGCTTTCATCACATTCCAGAGTATAAATTGGGGCATCAGCAGCGAGGCACCCAGCCGGTCTATCATGGCCTCTTTGAAACTGAACAGATCTTTGATCTCAGCCGGAGAATAAACGCGTTGGCTGTCAAATTCACGATGGAAACTTGCCTGGGGCACGGTTCGATCCATCACAAAATGTGCTCCCTCGTGACTGATGGTGAACCTGCGCCTGCCGCTCTCTGGTTCCTGGCGCAGAAAACGTTCAATCACGATGGTGCCTTTTTCATACACAATCGGGGTAGCCTGTTTCTTCTCATAGATCAGCAGCGGTGTAATGCCGTCTGAGATGAATCCGATCTTATCGGTGTCCCGCTCGGCGAAGGAGCGATACAGAAGCGGTAGGTGAAGAAAATCTGTCACAAAGCCTTCAATATCAACGCAGAATGCCGTGCCAGACTCTTTCCCAAGATACTGTCGGATCAGGCCGTCGCCAAGCTCGTCCAATTGCTCATAGGAAAAAATCGCCATAATCTATGTTCCACCTCCACTACGGAGAACGGTCAACGTACCATTGCAGGCCGTCTCTGTACAGATGTTTTTCCGCACTTCCTATCTTAATCGTGTAGCGAATTCCTTCAAATTCATGGTGCGCAGCGGTGCAGGCGTGTAGGACTCTTTTGATGTTCCAGCTCCTGCCGTCGTCCCAGCAGATTCTTATCGGCAGTGTGACGCCTTCCTTGTCGCACTTACAGATCACGGAAACATATACCTTCTGCATGGGACTGCACCTCCTGTCAAATCATCTTCATCTGCGGAGCTTGTCCGGCTCCGTCTTAAAGCTTTTTAATTACATTGCGGGCAATACCCTGAACCGATATGCGCCGGGGATAGAGATCGTGATTCGCGGGATTGCTGCTCTCCGCCTGTAAATAGTGTTTTCGTCTACTTTTATCATAGGCGAGGCGTTTGAGCGTATTGCAGTTATCATCATCCAGCGCCACAACGATATCGCCAACCCGTTCCTGTACGCCTTTTTCAACGACGATTAGGTCCCCTTCGTCGATGCCAGCCAGATTCATGGAATCGCCCTTAGCCTTGAGAATATAAAAATCTCCATATCCGAAGATGGAGGCGGGAAGAGAGACATACTCCTGAATTTCCTCCCGTTCTTCTTCTGGGGAGCCGCATCGAATAGTGCCGACGATGGGGGCCATGGAGCGGTCGGCGTTACTGTTCTGCGTTAGAGCCGTCGCAATTTGCTTGCCGTCATAGGAGATTATGCCTTTCTCGTTCATTTCAACGAGATACTTGTAGGCGGTGCCTCTGGAAACGCCTACCTCATTGGCGATCATTGTTGTGGAAGGAGAATGGCCATAATCCGTATAATACTGCTCGGCAAAATCGCGAATCTTTTTCATCGTTTCCGGGCTGCGCTTTTTCATAATGACCTCTCCAATTCTTATAAAGAAGCAATCTGCTTCGTTACTATAATTATACGCAGTCCCGCTTGAATTACAAGATGATTTTTCCAAAAAGAAATGAGGTGTCGCTTAAAGGCAACACCTCATCACTTAACGTCTGATTTCATGTTTTCAAATCCAGCGCTTGAACGGCATCGCGAACCATTTTCCCGTATGCCACTTTGACATTCTCCGGCGCTTTGATCTTCACCCTGCCGCCAAAGCCGAACACCCAAGCATAAAAGACGTGACTGACGGCAACGTCAACCACAACACGAAATGAAGCGGAATCATTTTCATGGATCTCCACGTCCATTCCGAAACGATCGAGAATGGCGTCCATGGTGCTGTTGTCGCAGATCAGTTCCACTTTCTGGCGTTTGCTGTTGTACATTCGGAAGGAGGTCTTGATGTAGTCATTGATATTGAAGTTGGTTGGAACCGGCGCGGCAGGCTCATCCAGAATCGTCGGCTGCTGATAGATCCTGTCCTGGATTTGGGCCAGATATAGTCATCACGGCGCCGGATGCCGTAGTTGAACAGATGCGGAAGCACATCGGTGCGATCAATGAGCAATATTTGAATAGCCCAACAGTTGGATGAGTACCCACGGCCACGATCACTTATTTCCTGCCCGACCAGAAGAAGTCAGGTGGCGCGTATGTGACCGTCGCAGGATCGGTAAAGAAGATAGATGAATATGAGCGCAAAGTTGTACTGACAGATAGGAAAGCTATTTCCATTGATAAAGAACACTTCCTCATTGTCAGGCTTGAAGCGACTGCATGCTTTGAGATTTCGCTTCAGCGCGTCCGCGCTGTGAATGCTGGCCAGCTTCTGGAGCTTTTTAATCAGGCACTCGCTCTTTTTCTCTGTGATGAATTTTGACGATTCCACCGCGTCGATCAGAAGCTTAATCTCCGCAAGATCAAAGGTGCGGGAAAGAACACGGTATTTGTTTTGCGTGGATTTGATCATATCAACGTCAAGGCCCGCCTGCGCCAGCACCTGAATATCGTCGCTGACTGTGGTGCGGTGGGCGCTGATGTGATATTCTCGCTCCAGAATATCGATGAGCTCGTTCGTGGTGAAAACGTGATCTTCATCGGTTCTTTCCAGTAGTATTTTGGCAATATAGATCGGCCTCAGTTTGTTTTCTATGTTCATGGCGATACCTCTATATCACTGATCCACCCGAAAAACTGCGGGCTGACAATAACATCAACCGATACGGTGAAGTGATCATCACCATCGGGTACAATGGAAACGTCTTTCCCGAATCTGTCCAGAATTGCCCCCACCAGGTGGTTTGCGACCCTCAACCTGACGGAACGCTCCTCGCCGGAGAACATGCCGAATACTTTCTTGGCATAGGTACCCATATCCAGAGATTCAAAATGTTCCTTCCCGTCACGCTGTTGGTCCGTTATCGAGATATCTGCCATCTTGTCCACGCGGTAGTGCTTAATAATTTCAGCATCTGAATCAAAGGCGACCATGTAATAGTTCTCGTCGTCCCAGGTGAGCGCATAGGGGCTTACTTCATAGAAATCCCCGCTTTTTCGGAATATACGTTCTTTCGCAACCGTGTATTCAAAGTAGCGGAATTGGATTTTCCTGTTGTGGGCTATGCCGTTGTGAATCTCGTCCACGTTATAATAGATGGACTCGTTCATGCTCTTAATTCGATTCGTAACGTAGACCTGCCGATTAAGCAGTTGTGCCTCATAGATGCTGGCCATTTCTTCGATCTTTTTAATCAGAGAACCGGTTTTCTTGTATGTGATAAATTTTGAGGACTGGACGCTGTCAACGAGGAGTTTCAGCTCCGGAAGTTCAAAATACCGGCTGCCTACATAATAATTGCCCGACTCCTGGATAATGTCCATACCATATGTCCGAAGCAGTTCAATATCGGTATAGATGCTTTTGCGTTCTGCCGGGATGTCGTTCTGGTCGAGGTAGGCAATCATTTGCTTCATCGTTACGGGATGCTGCTCGTCCGTATTCCGCAGCAGGTAATCGCGCAGATAGAGCAGTTTTAACTTTTGACGCTCTGATCGGGCCATATAAAACACCTCGCATATAAATGCTAATTCTCTGGGTCGTTGTAGGGCGTATCCTCCACCCCTGCGGTTTTCAGGCTGGTTACAAAGCGGTCCAGGCTGCGGCGAACAAGCCGCTTCAGCCACTCCGCACCACCGAAGCGTTTGACCAGGGCGGGACTGACGGCGTAGTAGCAGCGGACGAAGGCACATCCGGGCACTGTCCGCTTCAGCCTGTAGTCGCGGAACCGACGCAGCGTCCATACTTCCGGGCAGTCATAAGACCCATAGACGGCGGTTGCAATGTAACAGCCGTTCTTTTTTGGGCCGCCGCCCCCGCCTTTTTTGACCTCGTTAAAAGTCTGCATGTATTGCACATATCCATCGATGCCTTTTCCAAAATATCCGTAATCATCCGACATGTGGATTGCCTCCCCTCATTCATTATGCTTTCGGTTATGTTATAAGCATAATAAAAGTGGTGTCCAATACTCAGGACATCAGGATATCATACTTCCTTGCTCTTTCCAAGTTGTGCAGCATTACAGTTTTGACAACCGCGTATATGGCGACAAATTGATATATAGCCTCTTTAATTGTGAGAGATCCCAGTTTGATTTCTTTATAGTATCCAGCAACTCCTCCTGCCGCGGTTGTCCCAAGGTCAGCCGGTAGAGAGACAGAACTTCCAGCAGACGATTATATTTCTCGTGATCCTGGCTGTACGGATACATCGGGACGATACGCTCTATTTTGCGGGTGAATGGGAAATCGTCCGGCAGGCACCAGAACGGGATCAGATCGGAATGCCCCGGCTTCAATTTTGCGACCGCGCGCTGGAGGATCTCCGGCCATACCGGACCGGAAAATGGCGCGTTTCCATACTCGCTCTCGGCAAGATTCTGCCGGATAGCGTGACAAAGATATCGGTTTATCCGTCCCTCTCTCTGTTCCAGGTCGATTGGATTGGCCGGTAGGTTCCAGTGCATGATTTCCCTGCAATAGGTATGGAAATCCAGTCCCTCCTGCCCAATAGACGTTGTTGCCAGGACAAAAGGACGAAACGGAGAATTGAAGGCTGCCCGGATGTTTTCCGTTCTCTGCACGCTTTTTTCACTGATCCTCGCGTCATAGTAGCCAACGGCGAAATGCGTGCGGAGACCGCTTTTTTTACTGCCGTATTGGAAAGATTCCCGCGTCTCTATCTGAGTTGTTGCGGTTGTGATGAATGCCGCGGACACTGCGTCGGCCAGCTCTTTCCCCGACAGATTCAAGGTGAAGACGTACTCGTCCAGGACCGCCTGCAGGTTTCCTGCAGCACAGTATTTGATGACGTTTTCATAGTAGTCTCCGGATGGATACAGCACATCCATTGCGGCCATCGCTTCCGGTCGGCTGAACAGCGAAATGAAATTTCCGGCTACGGCTGCAGCCAGGTCCGCATTGCCCAAAATGCGCAAAGCGCAAACTCCCGGGCCGCCGATGGCCATGTCTGCAAGCAGCGACGCGGCGCTTCGGCTGACAACTTCCAATTTACCCGTATCCGGCTCGCCGTCAAGAAGCCGCAACAATTCAAGCAGTTGCCCGGCACCACCGGTTTCTTTATAGGAAAACAAGAAGTGTTTTGACAAGTCCTTAATCCGCGCCTCGATTTGTTTTTCAAGCGCTGTGTGGATCGTGCGAATGCTCTGATCTATGTATGAAAGCGGCTGATAGAGTTCCGCAAGATATCGTGACGGGTATGTCACGACTTCTTCCGTTTCGTCCCTCAGACGCCGGGAAACGGCACGACGCTTGCTCTCTTCCGCAAAATACCGCTTTTTACCGGCTTCGTCACGATTGTTGATGCGTCCGATCGTCAGTCGCTCGGCCTCATACGAGGTCAGGCCCGCAATCATACGGGGAACCATTTCCCAGCTAGAAAACACAAGTGTTTTTGAATAGCCGGCGTTTCTCGAAAAAACATTATCCGTTTTATAATACGGTCTGTCGGCGGGAATCCAAAGCATCAGCTCCGCGCCGTTGCGGCCCTGACCGAAAGCTTCGTCAAAAAGAAGCTGAAGCCGTGCGTTGTTGCATGGAATTTTCTCATAGCGGTTGATACGGCTGCGCCGAAGGAGCATCGTCTGAGAAGATAGGGTATCCTTGTAATCCCCATCTTCTTCCAAGCTCCGACAGATTTGATCCTTTACCTTATAATTCATAAAAGACATCAGGTACGGAGCTGATTTCACATAATCAATCGGAAATCGCCCAAGACCGAGACGATCCATCAGCGCCTGCAATTCGAGATAGGAAGAGATGTCCCCGTCGGACACACTCTCCATTTCGCAGGCCTTGCTCCGGTCGATCAAGCTGTCCGTGAGCCGCTCCGTGCGGCAGACGCATTGGTACATGGCGCCCTCGGCGTCGTTCTTGGATGCAATCAGGGCGGTGAAATCATCCGTTTTCAGTTCGGACAGACGGTGCGAATAATCGCTCCAGACGTGGTGGAAACGCGACCGGCACGACGGATCGTAAAGGAGAAAATCCATCACGTCCATGAACTCCTTGTAATGCCCCTCCTCGCCGAGAGCGAGCTCCTCCAGCGTCGTGTACGGCTTATAGGGCGTTGCGGACAGCAGCAGGACCTTCACGGAAGAATCGTGAAGAAATTTCTGCGACAGCATCCCGCTTTCCGTATCCTGCGGCGCAATCAGTCCCTTGAAGCGCTGAAACTCGTCCATGACGACCAAGTCCGGGTCCAGCTTGTCCAGACTGATCTGCGCGAATATGCGGCGCAGTTTATTGATGGCGTCACTACGCTCACGATAAGGAATGGAAAAGACGTTCCTGGCGTGGCAAAGCCCCAGAATATCGTCATAGAGCGCTTCGTTTTCTTTGAACGCGGCCTCCAGAGCATCCAGCATATCGGAGAGATAGACCGGGTTTGCCCGATTGCATTCCGTGACCTGCATTTCATAGATATTGACAATCTCGTCCCAGCGCCGCAGTTTCGGGTCCATTTGAAGAAGCTGATTTAAGTGCTTGCGCACATGACTCAAATCGCGGAAACGCCGCAGAAGCACAAAGATCAGCGCGCGTTCCTCCTGAATACCCTGGCCGCCCGTCATGGAGAAGGACGTCGCCGGCGTCATTGGAATCAGCTGCTCATAATTATGGTCGGAGCCGTCCGTCTGATAGATGCGCAGATGCTGCATGGAGAGCCTGCTGTCGGATACATGGAGACAGTCCTCCGCAGCAATGCCCAGCTTGCGGCAGTTCTGAGACGCAATATTGATGTTGGAGCAGATGTAGATGACCTTGAAGAAATCGTCGTTCTTTTCAATCCGATGCCATTGGGCCACCTTACTGATCACGTCGCTGGCTATGATCGTTTTCCCAAGCCCGACCTCATCCGCCAATAAAATGTGATTCTGTCCCTCGTCCCTGAATATCTCAAAGATACGCTCTGCGGTTGCTTCCTGAAAGTCCTTTGGGATCATTTGTGTTTCACCTGCTTTGCAGCCGACCGGCACGTGCTTATCAGCACACGAAAACGCTCGTCGACAATTTCTGGATTTAGCCGGCTCATCATATTTTCCACCGCGGTAAGTCTTTCCGGGTTCTCTGCGGCGGTCCGGAGCAGCTTCTCATATACTCCGGCAACAGCAGAGGATGCGGACGCTTCATTTGCGCTCGCCATACCAAGCATCTGCTCTTCGAGACTCGTTTCCGCATAATTATCGGACAGAAGAAAGGACACGTATCTGAAAAAGCCGCGCCGGTCTCCGATGATAGCGCTATAAATTGCGTCATTGCGTTCTTCGGCCGGTATTCCGACCGTTGGAATTTTAATAATGGTATTCACATTACCTCTGCGGACGATATAGAATTCCGACAGGGCGGTCAGTGAGACCTTCTCAAAAACGACTTCTTCCGTCAGGTTCCGATAAACAGAAGACGCTCCGAACAGTGCGATCTCACAAGGACTTTCAAGCGCCCCGCAGCTGATATGTACCGTATATAATTCTCCATTTGCCGTTACTTCGGCCTGTTTAACGGCATATACAACATCTTGCAGATCTGCCGGGTCCTCCTGCTCTGCGGTTTCCGGCAGATCGTCCATTGTTTCAATTCGCTCAAACGAGCTTTGCTCTTCCGGAACGAAGTCGCCCAATATGGACGTAAACGAGGCGTAATAAGGCCGGTATCGCAGCTTGAGCATAAACTCCACGTTGTGATAAAACGCGTTGGCCGAGGCGTTCAAGGAACCTAAATACAGGTACTTTCCGTCGTCGCGCTCCTCAAAGAATACCTTTGCGTGAATATCGCGCTGTGGTGTTTCCTCGGACTCGCCCTCTTCCAAAAGCTCGTTATCGAGCACCAGCTCTTTCGTAACAAACACGTCCTGAAAGCTGCTCAGCGCGGTTGGAGTTATAGAGCTCTTCCGAGTGATGAGTGCGGTTTGCTTTGCCGAGACGGTCAGTGCTTTTACCACTCCGTCGCTCAGAAACGGCGAAACCAGAACCAGACTTCTCGCACCGGAAAGCTCCGGTTCGGCAATTTTCTTATATCCGGGAATCCCGACCGGAAGAAACTCCACGGAATCAAAGCATTCCATCGGTGCAAACTCCCGTACTTTCAGCACATCGTCGGCTACCGACCGGATGAGCTTACGCTTTACCGGGTCTCCGTCCGCGAACCCCGAAACGAATCTTAGCAGGTCGGAAAGCGGACGATTCGCTTCGCGTGCTCTGCCGCCGACTTCGCCGGTAAGGGACGCAGCGATATCAAAACAGCGGTCGAACGTGATATTCCGGCTCAGGACGACAACTCGAATATACGTATCGCCGTCGGAATTCCGATACCGAATAACCCAAACCTTCGGGTGGAAATTCGTCTTCGGACCCAAAGCAACCTGGAATATGCTTTGCTCAAGCAAAATATGGACAGGCTCCGATTTCTTAGGAGTATGGATACTGCCGGCGTTACAGAAAACGGCGATACGATCGCTGCTTTTACGGATTGCTTCCAGAAGGTAAAACGGGTTCTTTGCGCTGGCACTCTCCAAGTCGTCAAGCATTCCGAGCGATATTGGAATACCAAGAAAAGCGTTTAAATCCAACGAGTAGGTCATTCCGACGGCAAAGTCGAGAGAATATCCGGGCTCCGGCATGAGCTGTTCACCATAGAACAGACGATTGCTTTCCTGGTCAAATAGTCTGCGTGCCATGATATCCCTCCAATCCTCTGAAAATGTCCGAAATTATTTGTTTCCCAATGTTATAACGGTAGTTCAGCCGGTGATCGTGGATACGCTGATACTGATCCGGATGACCGAGCTTCGCCCTGTCGCGTTTCATGAACTTCTCCCGAAGGATGATGCATTCGCGTGCGGATGAAATATCACCCTTCGACAAGCAGGAGTCGAACTGATGAAGGAAGGCTCCGGCGGAGGCCGAACATCCGGTTACGCCGATCACGCTGTCCAGGTCAATGGCGTGATACTCTTCTTCCTTCCACGCTTCAAAATCGCGGGCCATATCTTTATCCTGATCATCAGAAAAGATGACATTGTACAGAAGATGAGCACCATATATAAAACCGGAAAAGTCTTTTGCAAGATCGGTGATCGCCGCAAGCTCACGCGGCATGGGCCGCGTGTCAATCTCTTCAAACTGATCGCACACCGCATCTGGGTGCTTGAGGAGATACACCATCAGCGAGTTTTTCGTTCCCTCGCTGTCCAGAAAGCGTTCTCTTAGATAAGTCGCTTCCGGATATGTCAAATCGATTGACGCTGCGGAAGAAAGATCGTACCCGGCTGTGATTGGGGTAAAAAGGACCTGTTCTCCGTTTGCGGCATCCGTATCATCGCTGCCGGCCTCGTCGCTCTCCGCTTTCAGATGGATGCTTTTCTTGTCCTGCTGTCTCGCATAGAGGATTGAGCACACATCTTCAAAGGACAGGGCCGGCCAGCGTAGGATCGAAGCTGCGCGCAGGCCCGTCCAGTAGATGTCGCTGGGCTTCCGTACAAGCGGTTTTCCTTGCTTCAGATTTCGTGTTCCGATGATTCCGAGCTCTCCGCTTCCTGAATTTTCGACAAGCGTTTTGACGAGAGCGTCTTCCTGGTGATGAATCCATGCACCTACATCGCCTCTCCTGATGAAGTGCTGCTTTTCGACCATAGAGAACAGGTATGGAATCAGAACAAAGTACTTTGCCCTCGTCTGCTGTGTGGAAAGCCCTGGAAACAGTCGATCAGAAAAACCATCGCGAATTGTTCCGATACCAATCTCGTCGAGGGCTGACGGAGTACCCAGCAGCCGCAATATCGTAGTAACGTCTCCACGCTCTTTTTTGGAAAAGTCAATCCAGCCCATCTGCATATTTGAAGAGATCATCTTGATAACACCACCTTGGGATTATAAAAATTTTATAGTGTCAGCGCCCCTTGTGGCGTTTTTAACTTATTTGTATCAATTTTAGTCAACATGCAGAATTTATCAAAAAATCGCCGAGCAAGCTCCGCATCCTGAGTGTTCTGCTTAAGCGACGCAATATCGCGGAGAATTTGGGCAGCCTGTTCATCCGTCATATAACGATGAAGGCCCGAATTCCAAGCAGCCGTTTTCGGCTGCTTCCCGTTCGCGTGGTAATTCCAGAACAGCATCTTATGCGCTTCCTCAGGAGATAGCTGTAAGCGAAATTCAGAACGCGTCGTAACAAACCCTTCAGTAAAGTCATCGCCGCCATATGTATCATCCACCAGAAACGCCGCAAAAATATAACGCTGGTCCTCTGTGGAATATGGGTCACGTGTCGTTAGAATGCAAAGGCTGTTCGGCTGGACCTGATTCAAGTGCATGGGTTGTCCCTTGCGGTCACCGTTCTGCACGAAACCGGCCATTGCTTTCCAGTCGAGCAGCATTTGGCTTTCATAGCAGACGAGTCCGCCGTCTTCGCACATTTTATCAAGCTCTTTCCGTGTGATCTCGCCATTCAGATAGCGCGGGCAGCTGCAGTCCTCAGAGCAACACCATGTCCGATGCTCCACTTCAATGTTGTTATAGATAACCGCGTCACTGCAGACGCCGTTAAATCCTACAGACTTATCCGAGGAACCGCCGTCGCAGTAATTACATTTAAATGCGATATTAGGGCGTTCATCGCAAGATTTTTTCGAAGGCTGTTGTTTTGTGTTTGCCTGGGGTGTAGAGGGTTGAGCAGTTATAGCATCACGTTTTGCCCAATCAAGCTGGCTAATCTCTTCCTGAACAGCCATATTGAGAGAATTTTCGGATAACCGCAAAAAAGCCCGAAAAGCTTCCGGATATTGAAATCGCTTCTCACCACAGGAAAAGCGCACGGTCAGAATTGCATTGTCCTGTCCAATCACCGTTCCCTTGCCAAAGGCTTTATGTATAACTTCATGATTAACGATTTTCATAATATCGAACTCCTCAGATAGAAGTCTCAAACTGTAAATATATCTAAAATATAGGCGAAACCGGGAAAGAAGTCAATTTGCCATACTTGATAATCAACTCATGCAGGTTTTTGGGAGGGCTGTTGATTTAACAGTTTATTGTAATTTGGTTAAGTGCAGAAGCAACTTCTACCCTTGAGCCAAAAATTGATATGCAAAAGAAAAACTCGTATAATAAGCATTGCCAATGTGCGACGGGCAACCTGAATAGGTGTTTTGTAGTTAATTTTTCACGCAAGAGCGTGAAAAACAGCACAGCAAAGCCGACGATTGGGATTTTGTGTGCAAGGCTAAATTCCAGTCGCCCTGAAAAGCGGTATGGAGGTGTCAGCCTGCACAAGGTGTGATACAAGGGGCAGCGATTAAGGCGCTGTCCCTTGTCGATTTTTAGGTATTAGCTAGCTTAAACAAGCTCGGCTTGAGTATGACATCATCTCGCGGGACTGGCTTGAGATGTAGCTTCCGATGTGCCTTTGGATCAAGCGTAAAGATGGAAGCCTCATAGGGCGTCATGCCGCGTAGGCTGTCTCTGGCCAGACTGTTTATGTGGTTAATCATCAGCGTCACGTCAGATTGGCTCAGATGATCGAAGCTCCGCCCTTTCGGGATGACATAGCGGATGAATTCATGATTTCGCTCAAGCTGACCTTTTTGCCAGGATGCGTTGGGATCACAAAAATAGATCTTCGTTCGAAGCTCTCCCCGTCGGGTACATTCCATGAATTCCGGAGAATGGAATTCGGCGCCGTTGTCTGTCAGTATGACAGGAAACGTCTTTTGAAAAATCTCGGTCCCAAGAGCGGTTTCAAGCCATTCAAACACTACCAGCACATTCTCCCGCGTCGCGCCGTTCATAAGAAAAGCCAGCATTAGACTGCTGTTTCGGAAGAACATAGTCAGCATAACCTTGCCGCCCATCTTACCGTGAACAGTATCCATCTCGACGACGCTCACGTCCGGATTTTCCTTTAGGTACTTCTGGAAGTCTATATACGTACGCCCAAGCCGGTCGTTCGGGACGGCCCTAGTGATCTTTGCATTCTTCCTCTTCGGCTTGTAGCGCATCTTCCTAGGAAGATCTATGCTTTTGGCGGTGAGCTTTCCATCGCCGAGATAGTTGTACAGCGTTCGCTTCGAACAGGTTATCTCATCTTTGTGCTTCGTAAAAATATGGCTTACCGATTGCCCCTTCTTAATGAGCGGTGATACAAGCTTATCCAGATGGTCAAACTCCTCTGGGGTCATATCGATACCCTTGCGGCTTTCGCAGAGAATGGCGATATAGCTGTCATCAGCAAATTTTGCGCGGTAATAATACTTTCCCAAACGGCAGTATTGGCGTCGCTCACATCCGTTACAAACATACGGCGGTTTGCTCAGTTTGTCGCAGGCAGTTGGAATGTAATCTCCGCATCGCTTGTCACAGCGATATCGGCTACAGGTTGCACAATAGTAGTGACAGCCTGACTTTAAGCATATATTCTGCTTCTGACACGTCGGTGACAAACGGCAATCAGTGAAGCCCCGCCCGCCTTTGCTGCTGGAAATAATCCGGTGTTTTCTGATTTCTTTTGAAATCGTCGATGGATCTTTTTCGAGTTCCTCTGCAATCTGACGGAAGTTCATGTCGGCTTCCAAGGACTGTTCTATGAACGCCCTATCCATATAGGTGAGATGTTTTTGGTTGCCCTTCTTGGTATCCATAACAGCTCCTCTCCGTGCAGGCAGGCAACCACTTCCTGTATTGTACTCCGAACTGTCGTGCAACGCTTAATTCAGTTTTTCATGTAAAACTGGTATTTAGAATTTCATTTGACCGTTTATTGTAATTTTTACACATAACTTGTCCAATAATCAGGACTACTAAGTTTTTTGACAAATTTCTATGTGTCAAGATGTAATCCTTATTATTGGACAGCCTCTGCCGCATGATGTAGGTGTAATAAAAAGCATCTATGAAAGGAGTCCGCGTCATGGAAAACTACTTTGTCACGATCACCGGCATGAACCACTATCTCGGCATGAACCCGTATAAGATCAATCGCCTTGTTAAATTGGTCAAAGAGCCTGACAATCCGCACGATGCGGAAGCGATTCGTGTCGAGCTTCCGTTCATCGACACGATTGGCTATGTGGCCAACAGCGTGGGAACCGTTTTCGCCGGTACCTGCAGCGCCGGCAGGCTCTATGACAAGTTTGAAGACTACGCATATGCACAGGTGATGTTCATCACGCATTCCAGCGTTATCGCAATTGTAGTACCGAAAGAGGAAGTCGAGAAAAATGATGCACCAGATATGGCCCCGAACACAATGCAAGCCGAGCCAAGGAATATCAGCACACCAAAGGCCAAAATCGGATTCTAAGATAGTCCGAAGTTTCCGATGTGTGGTATGATTATCTGTGTATTAAAAAGAAATAGAGGTAAAGTCATGTACATCAAAGATATGAGCATCGGCGAGCAGATCGAAGGATTTTTTCTGCTGCAGGATGCGTTTGCAAAAACAACAATGAGCGGGAAACCGTTCCTGAGTATGGTCTTATCCGACTGCACTGGGACGATCGACGCGCAGATTTGGGATTATACCGGTCCAGTGACGCCGAAAGATACAGGGGCTGTGGTGAAAATTCGAGGAACCGGCTCCGAGTTTAAGGGCACATTGCAGATTACGGCGGAGCGCCTGCGCCTTGCCGAGTCGAACGACCAATACAACATCAGCGATTTAGTTCCCACCGCGCCGATTGATGCTGAGGCAGTCTGGCAGAAGCTGCTGGAAACCGTCGATACAATCGAGGATCGAGATTACAGATCAATCTGTAAGGAGATGCTTGACAAATACGGTGAGAGAGTCAAAAGCATCCCCGCGGCCAAAAGCGTTCACCACAGTTTTTTAAATGGGCTTTTGATGCACACGACGTATATGCTTAAGACCGCCGATTTTTTGACCGGACTATACGAATCGGTAATCGACCGCAGTCTGCTGCTCGCCGGAACTCTGCTCCACGATTTCGCGAAATGCGAGGAGTTCACAACGTCGCAGCTTGGGCTTGTCACGGATTATTCCATGAAAGGGCAACTGCTCGGCCATCTCGTAATGGGTGCTCACGAAGTAGCCAATGTCGCTGCTGAGCTACATGTGCCGGAGGAAAAATCGGTACTGCTCCAGCACCTTATTCTGTCCCACCACGGAGAGCCGGAGTTTGGTGCCGCTGTCCGGCCGATGTGTGCTGAGGGAGAGTTGCTGTCGTATATTGATATGATTGACAGCCGCATGGAGATCTACCGCGAAACGCTGGAGGAAGTTCCTGCCGGAGAATTCAGCAGGAGAATCTTTGCGTTGGATCGTAGGATCTACCACCATAATTAGAGGGAAATCAATGATAATAATTGGATGTGTAGACGACAACATGGGGATGATGTTCAATCATCGCAGGCAGAGTCAGGATCGAGTTCTAAGAGAGCATATCCTGGAGGCTACGAAGGACGGAAAGCTTTGGATGAACCATTATTCCGCAAAGCTGTTCTCGGAGAACGATGCACCGCAGATCAACGTGGATGACAACTTCATGTCTGAGGCTGGAGACGGCGAATACTGCTTGGTTGAGGATTGCGATGTCACCCCTTACCTGCGGTGGGTCGAAAAAGTTATCCTGTACCGCTGGAACCGACGGTATCCGGCAGATCAAACTTTCTCCATTGACCTCGGCGTAGGCGGGTGGAAGCTTGTCCATACGGAGGACTTTGCCGGATCTTCTCACGATAAAATTACAGAGGAGATCTATACAGGATGAAAAAGTCCATTCGCGCGCTGCTGCCGCTGTTTCTGGCGATAGGTCTGGTCCTATCCGCATGCTCTGCGGGGAATACCTATTCTTTGGACTCAATTCCCGAATATTCCGATAGTCCATATGTCACCGTCAATGACAATCAGCCATATTTTTCCGAAGCTGATCTGACGACAACGTCCTTTGAATCCTACAGCGAGCTCGACGGCCTTGGCCGCTGTGGCGTGGCTTATGCCTGTGTTTCCACGGATACGATGCCCACGGAGGAGCGCGGCTCGATCGGGCAAATAAAGCCCACGGGCTGGCACACGGTCAAGTACGACTGCATCGACGGCAAATATCTCTATAACAGATGCCATTTGATCGGCTATCAGCTCACTGCAGAAAACGCGAATGAAAAGAACCTGATCACCGGTACCCGCTATCTGAATGTCGATGGCATGCTGCCATTTGAGAACATGGTGGCGGACTACATAAAGGAAACGGACAACCATGTACTTTATCGGGTAACGCCCATATTCGACGGTGATAACCTTGTGGCTTCCGGCGTATTGATGGAAGCGGAGTCTGTCGAGGATAAGGGCGAGGGCATATGCTTTTGCGTCTTCTGCTACAACGTCCAGCCTGGCGTTAACATCGACTATGTCACCGGAGAAAGCACGCTGGCCGAAAGTTAGACGCCGGCTGCGGAATCCAGCTAAAAAGCAAGCTTATACCGGGTCACGTGACGATTATCGCCCTGGGATATGATGAGGAAAAGGCGGCAGCGGCTTGTCCGCTGCCGCCTTAAAATTTGCTCTGTTCTGCTTCTTTGTTTGGAGTTTAAACACAATTTGGGATAGACCTGGATTTCATAGGTTTGTTCTCAAAAAACATTTTAAATTATTCCACAGATTGCTCTATGAATCTTTCATAGGCATCTGCTTTCACAAATTTTACGCCCTGACCCAGTGCTGCAAAGTGCTTTTCGCCGCAGCGAATCTTGGCGCTCTCCGTGGGGCGCAGCGCGTCGGCCAGAATATTGCCCTTTGTTTCAACCACGAAATAGAGCTTATTCAGTCCGTTATCCTCAATGACCACAGCCCAGTCAGGGTTATAGCTGCCCAGCGGCGTTGCAATCTTGAACCAGTCTGGCAGCTTGGCATAGACTTTGACGCTTTCGCTGCCTTCAAACCTTTCGGCAAAGCTACGCTCCACCTCACTGTCGTAGACCACATAGTTGTAAACACTGCGGTGGCTTTCGATCATATTGCGGTTCAGGTAGCCGGTCAGCTCCTCGGAATCGAACAGCTCCTGCGCATAGAATTCGCTGTCCCCAAGTTTAGTGTACTTAATGCCGTCCACGATTAGCAGCCGCATCATAGAGGCAATTGTTTTTGCGGCGTCCTCCATGTATGCCTGTGGGTTCTTTTTGAACAGTGGCAGAGTCTTGCTGCGGGTGAGAATCTCCACAATGGTGCGGCGGGTAAGGTTGGTGCGGTTTTGCAGATAGGTCACGATATCCGGCAGGTTCTCTTTTCCGTCCGCAGCGAGTACCGAAAGCCGCTGCGTTTCGGCGGCATTTACGCCGCCCTCCGTTACGCTGACCTTGGCCTTGGAATACACCAATTTGGCCGCGCCCACGTTCAGGTTCATCTGCAGATTGTCGCAGCATTTTTGAATCAGTTCTTCGGAATCAAAGTCCACCCGGTAGGTGGTCTTGTACTTGATTTTATCCCACAGCGCCCGGAAATCCTCGCCCAAAAACAGCTCTTTGTTCAGCGCGACCACGCGCTTGTCCGCCGCAGGCTTGATATTCAGGTTTCCGCTGGCCTTCTTACAGACTGCCGCAATGGCGTCCTTCTGCTCGGCCACTGCTTCCGGCACAGTGAGGGTATTATTCTTCAGCGCCACTTTCAGCGTGTCGGTCACCTGATCCTTGCCGTCGATATAGCCGCAATCCCGGAACGCATGATAAATCAGCTCCGACTTCTCCATGCCGAGGTAGGCCACGCTGCCGTCCGCCTGCTTGACCGGGATATTGGCAAAGCTGTGGCTTTCCAGCACGCCGAAACGAATGCCCTCGTCTGTCTCGTACTCGCTCTGCAGCTTCTTAGCAAAAACATCGTAGCTCTCATTCGCCATGACCGTCAGTGTGTTGATGGCAAATCCGTGCTGGCGTTCACCGTTCTGGTTGACGCACAGGCGCAGGCCGCGCCCGATTTCCTGCCGCTTTTTTACATCGCTCTTGGTTTCGTTCAGCGTGCAGATCTGGAACACGTTGGGGTTATCCCAGCCCTCGCGCAAAGCAGAGTGAGAGAAGATAAAGCGCAGCGGGCTTTCAAAGGACAGCAGCCGCTCTTTATCCTTCATAATCAGATTGTAGGTGTCGTCATCGGCGGAGGTGGTGCCGTTTGTGTCTTTCAGAGTGCCTTTCTTATCCACTGAGAAATAGCCGCCGTGTACCTTTCCCACCGGGGTGTCCACGTCCACATCCTGAAACAGGGTGCGGTACTTGGGTCGCTGGATGAGTTCCTTGTAGTTACGCTCGAAAATCTCGGCGTAGGGGCCTTGATGGGCAGTGCCGTCCTTGTCGTAATAGCGATAGTTTGCTACCCGGTCGATGAAGAACAGGCTCAGCACCTTGATGCCGCGATGGTTTAGCGCCAATTCTTTATTCAGATGCTCCTCAATGGTCTTGCGAATCTGCTGCTCCTTGATGGCAAGGTCGTCAATGTCGCCTACGGTCTCACCGATACGCAGGATGGTCGGTTTGGTGGAGAAGCTGACATATTCGTTGCCTTGCTCGCAGTAGATTTCGTCGACGATGTAACCCTCATAAATCGCGCGGTTGCCCAGCTTCTTTTCGGACAAATCGTCGCTCTGGCGCACGGTCACCGGCTTACGCTTAACACTGCCGTTGATTTCGCAGTCCATCTCAATTTTCGCCGTGATCGGCGATTTTTTATTGTCCACGGAAAGGAGTTTCATGTAGGCATTGTTGTGATAATCCACGCTCTCAAAGCTGGCCACCTCGATCTGCTTCACCAGCTCCATGTCAAAGGCGTCCACTGCGTCCAGCTTGTAGACCAGATTGTGCTTCACCACATGGGTGGCGGAGTAGCGCAGAGTGCACAGGGCGTTCAGAGAAGTCATGGCCTTTTTGGAAGCCACTGCGCCCTTGCCCTCTACCGACTGAGGCTCGTCCACAATCACAAAGGGGCGTGTTTCCTGAATCAGCTCAATGGGGCGCATCCCGTTGAGCTTGTCGTTCTGGCGGTGAATGATGTTTGCCTTGCTCTCCTTGTCTGGGTCGTCAAAGCTTTTGCGAAAGGCGTCGATGTTGATGACCATAATAGAAATATGGTCACTGACAGCAAAGGAACGCACCTGCTCCAACTTGTTGCTGTCGTAGATGAAGTAGTCGTACACCGTGTTGTCGTAAAGATTGCCGAAGTGCTCCTGCGTGATTTGCAGGTTCTTGTAGACGCCCTCTTTGATGGCAATGCTGGGCACCACAATGACGAACTTAGAAAAACCATAAGCCTTGTTCAGCTCAAAAATGGTACGCAAGTATACATAGGTTTTGCCGGTGCCGGTTTCCATCTCCACGTCAAAATCGTATGTATTCTTTTTCAGCGCCTTGGTCTGGGGCAGACCGTTGCGGAGCTGTACCGCCTGCAAATTGGTGAGAAGCTCGTCTTCGGTCAGCTCCAGCTTGTTGCCGATGCCGTGGTTGGTGTCCTCCATGCCAATCTGCCCGGCGTAGGCGGAAACAGTAAAGTTGGACTGCTTGGGCGTCTGCCCGCGAAAGAGATCGACCACCGCCGAAACCGCCTGCTCCTGATATTGAAGGTTTGCGTCAAATTGTAGTTTCATGTTTTTAGTCCCTTCACAGCCCCTTCAACCATCGAGGAAATAATGGCTGATGAAATATCTTTTATAACATCAACTATAAGCGGCAATCCTTTTCCCTTGATTGCGGTTTTTGTTTTATTCCAGACAGTATCTTCTCGTATTTTATCCAGCAAGTCATATCCTTCGCTTGTAAGATTTCCTATCGAGTAAGAATGCACCTTTGCACCTTGACCTCCTCGGACTGGCTTATAGGCATTAATTAGACCGGATTCATACATAAGTTGACAATGGTCAGCAATTGTTGCCATGTCGTACCCTTCAATATTTGGGCCATCTATTACCAGCCGCCCTGCTGGGAAGATCTCTTCAATTTTAAACAGTATCTTCCTAATTAGCTCCATATCTCTTTTCATACTCCACGCCTCACACGGTTGTGAATGCGTCCTCGTCGAGGTCGGCACATTTGAGGATTTCTTTGATGTTGACCTTGGCGCTGTCATCGGCAAAGCCGTTGTCCTTGAACACGACTTTCCAAGTTTCCGGGGCAAGCTCTTTATGGAGCGATACCATGCCTTCAGCAACGTCGGGGGTAATATGGTCGTCCAGGCAGATCATCAGTGCGCCCATGCCAATGGAATAGACGTTCTTGCCGCCGTAGTTGCGCGTTTCCAGCGGCCAGGTCAGGTCAAGGCCCATTTTGAGCATAATCTCATAGACCACATCCAGCTCGGTGCGGTCATCTACATAGTTGCTGATGCTGTCGAACAGAGAGGTCTCCAGATCGTCGGCGTCCGGCTGCCACTTTTTCAGGTTGGAGGTGTCCAGCTTGAAGTCCTTAAAGCCGATGTCGAGATAATGAACGCTGTCATCAACTCTTTTGAAAAGCGGCTTGACCGCAGAAATGCCTGCCGGCCCCTTTGCGGCTGCAGCGGCAAATAGTGTCATGTCCGCATCAGTTTCCAATAACGGCATATCGCTTTTTGCTTCATTTTCGGCTTTGATTTTTTCGCCTGCCCGGCGGATGCGCTCCTTGCCGATCTCGCAGATGTTTTTGTACCCTGCTTTGGCGGCTTCTGTGCCCTCAGCGCAGGGCTCCGGCAACTGTACCATGATGAATTTGCGATTGCCGCCGTCCTCAGCGTTGAGCTGCATCACGGCATGGGCAGTGGTGGCAGAGCCAGAGAAAAAGTCGAGGATAATGGAATTATTATGTGCAGCTTGTTTTATAAGGTTATAGCACAAGGAAATCGGCTTAGAATAGTTAAAAAGCGTTGCTCCAAATATTGAGTTAATAGATCGTGTTCCCTCAGTGTTCATTCCAACGCAATCCATCCATGTTGAAAAAGGATTTACACCCGCTTTTAATTCTGAGGCAAAACGCTTTTTCATTGGCCTCTGATTCGTATCATCAGGAAACACAATGCGATTATCTTTAATCAGTTCATCCATCGATTCTGGAATGTAAGACCACACCCGGTTATAATTCGGTTTATATACTTTCCCGGTTTTAGGATCTGTCAAATCATAAAACTGATTTGGACGCATATCGCCATTCATGCCAACTGTTAAGTCACCCGTTGTCCATGGACCGCGTGGGTCATTATCAGGGTTCGAATATCCTTTATAATCTTTTTCCGTTCCATTAAAGGGAATAAATGATTGTGCATAATACGCCAGAACATACTCGTGATCTGTTGAGCAGTTGCTCGTATCCATTGCAGAAAAAGATCTTCTTTTCCAGACAAAAGATGCCAGAAATGCAGACTCACCAAATACTTCATCACATACTTTTCGTAAATTATTAATCTCGTTATCATCAATACTAATAAAAATCACGCCATCATCGGTCAGCAGGTTTCTTGCCAGCCTCAATCGCGGGTACATCATATTCAGCCAGTCGGTGTGATAGCGGCCGTTAGCCTCGCTGTTGGTGCTGAGCTTGCGGCCCTCGGCATCCACCTGCCCGGTAATTTCCTTGTAGTTCTCAATACTGTCGGAAAAGTCATCGGGATACACAAAGTCGCCGCCGGTGTTGTACGGCGGGTCGATGTAGATCATTTTCACCTTGCCGTGGTAGCTCTTTTGCAGAAGCTTCAGAACTTCCAGATTGTCGCCCTCGATGTAAAGGTTCTGCGTGTCATCCCAGTTTTTACTCTCCTCTTTGCAGGGGCGCAGCGTTCCCATTGACGGCGTCTGGGAAAGCCGCAAAGCTTGTCCCTTGCCGTTCCATGTAAAGTTGTACCGCTCGGCACTGTCCTCGGTGTAGTCCCCCAACACCTGCTTGAGCTTATCAAAGTCGATCTTTTCCTCGCAGCACACCTCCGGAAACAGCTCCCGCAGCGCCGCAATATTGTCCTCCAAAATATCCTCGGATTGTCCGTTAAGTGTTGTCATTTTGTGGCCTCCTTTATTCCATATAATTTATCAATTTCCGAATTCATTTTTTCATTTACACTAAAGCATAAGCCCTTTTCAAGGAACCACAGATCCGTTTGATGCTCATTTTTTATATGAACTATGGCATTTTTGCACTTATCTATTTCACCTTTAGTACTTTTCGCCTCTTCCATATTTGAGGGCGTAGATATATTTAGACTTTTAATTGCTTCCATATACTGTTCATGGATTTTGTATATTTCTCTGTAAAATTTTGCTTTATTTGATTGGTCTTCTGCATCTAATGGCACTCTTGCTAAAGTCTCAAAGTATACAGCGTTTATGTCTTGCATAAACAACAGTAGTGATTTGTCGTTGGAAAAGAATGTATCTCCATATTTTTTTAACAGGACAACATCTAATATATCATCCGCAATTTGTTTCTTTTTCCCTAATGCGTTGTTCTTTCATGTTGATCTGCATAATTTTTCTGTTATGCGTAAGTGTAATAACTAACACAATTATCGTAGCCAACGCTCCAAGGATTGTGCCATAAAAAGATAGCCAATCTCCTGCTGTAAAATACGTATTAGGCTCTGGTAAACTTCTGCCATTCATATAAGCGCAATTAATTAGAAAAGGTATTGCTATGAGCGTAATGTCAGTTAAAACTATAATGACATAGATCCACCACTTCTGATACCATGGTTTGCCGCAGGCAAAAAAACATTTTATATTATGTTTTTTCTTATCTGGCATGGCAAGTGGCCTCCAATCTCTTAATCTCTATATTCAGTTCTACCTTGCGGTTGAACTTGGTTTCCTTTTTCAACGCTGTAGCGCCGCATTGTTGTCCTTCAAAATATCCTCGGATTACCCGTTAAGTCATTTACGAGAGCCGCTCTTTCATTTTCCTAAGACGCGTTTGTGATAAGCGGGATCATCTTCTTCTGCATCATAAATCACATGTCGGTCATAATATTCACTAAAAAACGGATAATCATATTCGTCGCCATCTGTCCACGAGCAAAGGAATATCTTCTCAATCCTTTTCCAACGACATAAATTTTCAATGGGCTCATTATCTTTCTTTCGCGCCAGAGCATCGATCGGATAGCAAATGGCAAAATCAAATTGATCGCTTGTCTTTGACCACGTTCCACGATTAAATAAGCTATCAAATTCATAATAGTTATGACCAATTCGAATCTGCTCACCGGCCTTTGGTTGTTTTTCAACGCCGACACAGCCAAGAAATGAATTGCCAGTTATGTTTTGAAGCCCGTTGATTCGAAATAAGACATGGGCATTTTTGTAACACTTCTCGATCATTGCCATAGCGATAATGTGCTTCTTAAATTGATGTGTTCCCGTAACGAGAATTCCTTTTTCTTCGCTTTTAAAAAACTCTTCTATTTCCTGCATCGCCTGAGCTTTTCCATTCATTAAAATTCACCCGATCCTTTCTCCAATCTCTTAATCTCCATATTGAGTTCCACCTTGCGGTTGAACTGAGTTTCCTTTTTCAGCTCCGCGCGCAGGGCTGCGATTTTCGCTTCTGCGGCCTGCCGCTGTGCCAGCAGCGCCCGCGCCTCGTCACCGTTCGCGACCTCTGCCACGCCGCTCTGGTGGGCATTGAACATGGAAATTCCATCTACCATATCGCTGTACAACTCATAAAAGTTGCCGTTCCGCAGTTTCTGAAAATTCAGCGCCGCGCTCAGTTTCTCGAGTTCAGCGCTGTCCAGCCATGCCGTGCAGACCGGCTCCTCCAGCACATTTTTCTCGCTGTCATTTTGGCTGTTGCGCTGATGCGCCGCCCAAAGCTGAACGCTTTCCTCATATTTCAGCACAAGGAGCATGGGATAGGGAATCGTGCGCATGATAATTTCTGCGATACGCTTTTCTCCCGCCTGCCGGGTCAGCGCCGTCTCGATAATCTCTACCTCGCCATATTCCCGCACTTCGTCTTTGTAGGGCTTTACAAAGCAGTTATCCGGTTTGAGGGAATACCGCCATGTGATTTTGTCAACATTTTCGGTAAAGAGCTTTTTGCCCGCCGCCGAAAGGTCAGCGTTTTCATAAAACAGCTTCTTGTAAATCACGTTATCCACTTTACAGGTCGCCGGAATTTTCAGTGCACCGTACATGGTCTCACTCCCTTATTTCAGCACCAAGAAACTGATAAGTTCAAAATCTTCGATGCCATCGTAATATTCTTTCTGCATAGTGGTGCCGCCCTTGCTGAACAGGCTGGCTACGCCCATCGCCTGCTTTTTGCCGATAAGGTTCTGAATGGCAGCCTCCAGCAGTGCGGAATAGGCTTTCATGTTGCTGCCGTCCTGCGTTTCAGCGTTGAACTGCGCCGCCAGTTCGGCAAACACCTCGCTCTGCCCGGAGCAGAGCTTTTTGTAATAATCCAGAATCTTTTTGGCGTGGAGGAACGATAGCTTCACCTCGCCGTCCTGTGTGACATAGAGCAGGTAATAGGGGAACAGTGCGTTCTGTTCCCGCGTCTGCGCCGCGCCGCGCACCTGCCGCAGTGTGAAAATCACGCCGGGGGCCAGCTCGCTTTGCAGCTCTGTCGGAATTTGCGCTACGGCATACATTCCGGCAGGGGCCTGTGCCAGTTCCTTTTTATGGTCTTTCAGGTAGCCCATCAGGTCGGTTTTGAAGTCGTTGAAGGTCATATCCGTGATGGAGATGCCGCCGGAGATATCCTCCAAATCTACCACCTGATTTTGCAGGCTCTTGAGCTGCTTGCGGCGGTATTCCAAATCCTTCATTTCCCGGCCGCCATCGTCGATGACGTTTTCCTCGCCGGTGGCGGAGACGTCCAGCAGCACCATGCGCCCCTGCACCCGCTGCTGCAGGTTGATGTATTCATCCAAATCCCGCATGGGCCAAAAGTTGACCAGCTGAATGACCTGATTGGTGGAGCCGATTCGGTCGATGCGGCCAAAGCGCTGGATGATGCGCACTGGATTCCAGTGGATGTCGTAGTTCACCAGGTAGTCGCAGTCCTGCAGGTTCTGGCCTTCGGAGATGCAGTCGGTGGCGATGAGCACGTCGATCTCACCGGCCACATCCGGAAATATCTTATCTTTATTTTTTGAGCGCGGTGAAAACAGCGTCAGCACCGTATTGAGATCGCTGATTTTCACCCGGCCGCGCAGAGCGGACGGGATTTTCAGCGTGGTTTTATTATCTCCGCTACCGGTCACCACGGCGGCGGTCAGGCCAAGCCCCGTTAAAAACGGCATCAGGTTGGTATAGAGATAGTTGGCGGTATCCGCAAAGGCGGAGAAAATGACCAGCTTCTGATTGTTGCCGTTGAGCGGATTTTTCACCTTATCGGCAATCAGCTTTTTGAGATCGGAGAGCTTCTCATCCCGGTCAGGCGTCACCTCGCGGGCAACCCGCAAAATCCGTTCCAGATTTTCACGATCACTGAGAAGGTCATCCTTCCATCGAATCAGATCCATATCCTGAAGCAGGACTTTGACCGATTTTCCAACGGCCAGATCCTCCAGCTCCGGGTCGTCCAAATCGATGTCGCCGATGCTGACGTCCGCCGGCTCGGACAGCATTTTGCTGTCTGCGAGGGAAAGCGCATGGTCGATACCGCGCAGAATCTTGTCTACCGTCAGAGCAAAGGAATGAATGGAACTCTCCATACGTTTGAGAATGCCCACGCGCATCAGGTTGACCAGGCTGCTTTCACGGTCGATCTGCTTAAAGACACCGCTGCCTACCTGGGCATCATAACGCTTGCTGTATTCCGCCCGCTTTTCCGGCAGCAGATAGGCCAATGGAGAGTAAACGCAGAGCGTCAGCCGCTTAATCAGTGTATTGACGTCGCCAATGGGCGGGAATTCGTTTTTACAGTCCACACCAGAATAGAGGTTTTTCGGCGGCAGGCGCTTGGGGAACTGTCCAATTTCGGCAATGTTGTAGTATTTTTCAATATGCTTGCGGCTGCGGGCAATTGTGATGGTGTCCAGCAGCTTGAAATAGCTCAAATCCATCATTTCTACGAAAGTGTCGGAAGTGCGCTCCTCGTCCGGCAGCTCCGACCAACGGTTGAACACCAGCTGTGCCTTCCGCAGAACGTGCCCGATACTGGGAATACCCACCTCGGAGAACGCGCCGTTCTTGCCCTCAGTAATAAAAGCAATCTGGTTTTTGATATCGTTCATCCGATTGTTGACCGGCGTTGCGGACAGCATTAGAACGCGGGTCTTGACGCCCGCACGGATAATGTCGTTCATCAGCCGCTCATAGCGGGTGACATGTCCCTTGACTGGTGGGTTGTTGCGGAAGTTATGGCTCTCGTCAATGACCACAAGGTCGTAGTTGCCCCAGTTGACTGTGGCAAGATCGATATCGCCGCTTTTCCCGCTCTCGCGGGAAAGGTCGGTGTGGTTGAGAACGTCGTAATGGAAGCGGTCGGCGGAAAACAGGTTGCGCCGGTCATTCAGGGTATAAATGCTCCAGTTTTCCCTCAGTTTCTTCGGAGCCAGCACCAGAACCCGATCATTACGCAGCTCATAGTATTTGATGACTGCCAAAGCCGTAAAAGTCTTGCCGAGGCCCACGCTGTCCGCCAAAATGCAGCCGCCGAACTTCTCAATTTTTTCAATGATGCCGATGGCACCGTCTTTCTGGAACTGATAGAGCTTGTTCCAAATCTCCGTTTTCTTGATGCCGGTACGGGTTTTCATGACATGATCTTCCGTCAGCTCATCCAAATACTGATTGAAGATATGATAGAGGGTAACAAAGTAAATGAACTGCGGCGTGTTCTCTTTATAAAGCACCTGTACCTGGCGCAGAACCTCATTCTTGATATCTTCCACCGCGGAATCATCATTCCAGAGGTCATCAAACATCTTCAAAAACTGCTGGGTGCAGTCACTACCGTACATGCAAAGATTACTATCCACACGGCTGGAAGGCGTCAGGCCAAGGCCCTCGGTGGTAAAATCCACCGTGCCGTTGATGGAAATCGAGTCGGCTCCGTTGTCGATATAGACGAGGCGCGGCTGGGCGGAGTTAGGAGCCTTGAACATCTTGATTTGCGCTTTGTGCTCCAGCCATTGGGCGCATTCGCGTGCTACAGAGGCCTGACACATTTCGTTGCGCAATTTGATTTCATACTGGTTTCCGGTGATTGCCTGTTCGGTTGGATGCTCTATGTAATATTCGCGGCTGGACTGATCATCGTTTTTGATAAATACCGGGTCAGTGAAAAGCATTCGTACACTTTCCACCTTCAAGAGCTCTTTTTTTAACTCTGCAAAGGCGTAGATTGTGAAGTAGGCTGTCACAATGGACAGCTTACTGCCTTTGCCAATATGTTCACGCAATTCACCCGCGACGCTACCATTGCGTTTGTTATCAATCATTTTTGGTGGTTTCATTTTGCCACCTCGGTTTTGCTTTTCTCAAATCGCGGATCGGCCGGCTTTTCCGCATCTGGCGGCAAAAGCCAGGTCTTTCCGGCTTTTACTGTTCCGGAGATACGTCCCTGTGCACATAAAATTGCCACCCGACGTGGGGAAATGCCCCATAGTTCCGCAGCTTGCTTTGTCGTCAAAAACTCCATAGAACATACCTCGTTGATCAAATTTCTACAAAAATATATTATATTCTTTTATCTGAATATTTCAAGTTTCAAGCCTTTCAGCGATTAAGATATTTATATTTTCTCATATGAGTGTCCTATAAAAAGTACTCTGTACTGTGACACTCACTTATTGTTCTTTCTCTGCCTATAATCGTTCCCTTCAGGTTGGTCCTTCAAGGGGGGCCATCGTGAACCTCTCCTCGGTCCAGAGAATGGCGATAAAGACCCCCTGGCGGAAGGACATGTTTTTTCACTGTTTTACGGCTTGATCTTTTGTACTGAATACAAATTGGAGCTGTTGCTGCCGTTCTCACGGTAGCACGGCTCCTTTTTTATGAAGCCGTGTCTGGTGAGATCGCCCAGCGCCCGCTTGACCGTGCTGCGAGAGAGATGTAGGTCTTTGGCGATGGTGTTGATACCGGGCCAGCAGGTGCCGCTCTGGTTCGCTCGGTCTTTCAGGTACATGTAGACCGCCTTCGCGCGGTGCGGGATGTCCTCAGCGTAAATGGTTCCGAAATAACTCATACCTTATCCTCCTGCGCCTGTGATCTCTGCCTCTGACGCGCTTTAGAATCCCGCAGGCTGTAGTTGGACTGCTGCTGGCTCATGCTGGCCTGCGTGCGCTTGTCGGAGGCAGACACATTCTCAACGGCTTTGTCAGAGTGGTAGCGCGTCACGATTCGTCGCTCCAGTTCGTCCTTGTCAGCGTAGGCCACCTTGCGCTCCGCCTTCTCCGGAACCTCGTACACATTATCAAAGGTGATACCCCAGTCGAGGAATAGCCGCAGGCGCGTTTGCATGGGATGGGTCCCGGTTTTCATCACGATGAACTGTCCCTTCGGCAGGCTCTTGAGTTCATCCGGCATCATCAGGGGGCGCTCCATCATCTGAAGGGATTGGCTGGGATCATTCTTGCTGCGACTGATACTGCCGCTCATGACGGTGCGGCTGCCCAGCGCCTTCGAGAGCACCTCGGCGGTCTGGCTGTTGGGCGCGAAGCCGCCAAAGATCGTGCATTGACAGTTGTCAACGATGATCTCCGAGCCCTCCTTGCCGTAGTTTTTCTGGAGCTGTCCGAAGCTCTGGATGATCGGCACCATGAGCAGACGGCGGGAACGGGAGGCGGAGAAGATAAGCTGCAGGGATTCGATAGGCGGGATGGTACCCAACTCGTCGCAGTAGAACACCACGCGGTTCGGTAGCTTCCCGCCATACTCGTCGGCTACAGAAAGGATCTCCCTGTAGAGTTGCTGAATCATTAGGGACACCATGAAGTATTTCGTCAGGTCTTCTTCCGGCAGTACGATAAAGATGGCGCTCTTGGTATTGCAGAACTTCTCCGCGTCGATGGCGGTATCGAAGCAGAGAATCTGCTCCATCTCGCTGTCGAGGAAGGCGTTGAGCCGTGACAACACGGTGGACATGACGGAGGCCATGGCCTGGTTGGAAGAATTGAGCGCCGCGCCGGCGAATCATTTGGCCTTATGGTCGGGCGGGAGCTTCGCCATCAGAAGCTGGAACTGGCTTTTGCCTCTGACATTCGACGGCTCCAAAAGCTCCTGCACCATTTTGAACACGGAGATGATGTGACGGCGTTCCTCCGGGTGCTCGCCGTCGGGCGGCAGGAACTCCGCCAGAAGCAGGATCACCGAGGTCAGCAGCCCTTCCGCCGCGTCATAGAAGAAGGCGTTCTGGCCGTAGTTGGCGCTGTCGCCGGAGGAATTAATAATGGTCTTGCTGATGATCTTTGCATACTTTTCCGCCTTGGCTTTCGCGGCCAGGTTGTGTTCGTCGGCACGGTATTCATCCATGTACTTGTTGACGAGGTGCAGAAGATTGTTGCCGTCCGAACGGGTGGGATTGCGTAAGTCGATGACGGAGATATTATAGCCGTAATAGTCGCGGGCCACGGCTCCATAGTTTCGGAACAGGTCGCCTTTGGTGTCGGTGCAGAGAAAGCTCATGCCCGTGGCGCAGGCGTATTCAAGATTGGGATAGAGGAAGAACGCCGTCTTGCCGACGCCGGATGCGCCGATCATCAGCGTGTGGACGTCGTCGGTGTCCACCAGAGCCGTGACCTCGTTTTTCTTGCCGACGCTGCCGAGGATGATGCCCTGCTCGGCGGGCAGAGACTGTCCCTTCCGCCACAACTTCGGACGGAACGGGATGTGCCGGTAGGTCTGCTGGATCTCTTCCTTGGTGGCGAATCGGGCGGTACCGTGCTGGCCGTCGCCCACCGTGCGGCTTTTGATCCCGTTCAGGGTGTAGTAGTGAGCCAAAAGAGAAAGACCGCCGATGACGAAAAACATCACAGCGGCCGCGGCAATCAGAATGTATACTTTTTCTTGCATAGGGCTCCTTTCTTGTGGTATCAATGTTTATATGGTATAGTGAGTTTGCAGCAAAGATTTGCATCAGCACAACAAAGTGGAGCTTGTGAGGGAGTGCATAGAAAGATGAGCCAAAAAGAGACGATAATATCGTTGCTCCAGACTAACAGAATAATGACACAAGGCGAGTTGGCTGAGGCTATTTATGGGGACAAACTCCACACGCCAAACATTTATTCCGCACTCATGTCGCTTGTAAACAGCAGCACGGTCACTCGTGCAGGAGCGGATCCTGCCAAGTATTCTCTCCACGGAATACCTGTTTCAGCGGTGCCTGATAAGCGCAACGAAAAGAAAAGAAGATATCGTGATGTTTCTGGTGATCTCATCAGCAATGAAAGCATTGAAGAAGCTTCTCGCTTGGTGGAAGAAACAGATAATTACGGCCCTGAAAACGAGCTTATTACGAGGTGCCTGCAAAAATTCCCGGATAACAAGGACCCGGATGTTGTGGCCATGAAAATCGGGCTAATTGATATTACAAATTCCACACACTTGTCACAGCACAAGAGCTTAATCAGCATGGACGAGTTGTGCCGTATTATTGTTGCCATCTCAGATATAGATACACGAATTGCGGCTGGAGATCCTGATGTCGTAAATGAAATAGCGCGAAGCAACAGAAGAATCAATTTGTTTTCCTTTGCCTCAAAATACTGCTGTTATCATAACCGGAACCTGTACGGAATGGACGACTATTCAATATTAGACACGGTTTTGAAAGACTATCTCCCTCGTTATTTTAGCGACATCACAAAAGGTCAAATTCAAAGATGGCAGGATGGATTTGAATACAAGAAATACAACGATTATATAACAAGAAAACTTGACGAGTGTGGTATTACAACACCAAACCGAAAGCGCAAGTTCGATCATTTTATATGGTATAAAAACCGTTAGGGCTGTCGTATGCGAAGCATAAATGGCGCAGGTAAAATGCTGCTATATTGGCCAAAGCGTTGCCTAAATAATTTGCCATTTATGTGGATGAGCAAACATCAGCTCATCTGTATTGACTCTATCTGCTCAGCCACATCAGCTCTCTGTGCCACCAGCTCATCGTTCCAGTCCTTGGCATCTGGTAGCAATGGTGTAATATTGGTATACCCATGCTCCCGCAAGATCCTGGTCAGGCGTTCCACCGCTTTCTGCCCGGCTTTGTCGCTGTCGAGGCAGAGCGTGACCTTTTGTAGCTGCGGGTACTGCTCCAGCATCCAGAGCATGGCATGCTCGGATGTTCCACAGAGGGACACATAGCTGTGATCCCGCCAGTTTTCCTGATGAAGGCGGATGTACGACAGCAGATCGATCGGCGCTTCGAACACATAGAGCTGATCGGATTCGCCAACCCAGTGGAAGCTGTACCTCGGATCGCTGCTCTCGATGTTACCGCGATAGCTTTTGCCGGAGGTATAGATGCTCCGCTTGTGCCCGTGACGGGCAACGCCGTGTTCATCATTTCCGACGAACACGGCGTTGTGATAGATCTTCGTTTTATCTGCGGATGGCTCCGCGCTCTCATAAATGAGTCCGGCGCGGGCGAACTCTGTCAGCACATCCCGGTCGATGCAGCGTCTCTGCAGGAGGTAGGCGTAGACCCGCCGCATATCCGCGTGCGCTGGCGGGAGCACGAAAGGCTTCCGTTGCTCAGCGGGTCCCTCCCTCGCCGGCAGGTATCCGATCCCGCTCTCCGCGCCGAGAAGTGCGGTCACTGCGTCAGGAAAAGACAGACCATAGAACTTCTGAACGAAATCGATGGCAAGACCGCCCTGCTCTGTGGCGTGATCGAACCACTGGTTGCCCCGGACGGTGACGCTGTGATCCGAGGCGAGGCGCTTGTCCCGTCCGGAGGGAAGAAGCTTTTCGCCCCGCCTGCGAAGGAACTCCGGCAGGTCGACGGAGTTGGCCCGGCGTTTTTGTTCCTCGGTGAAATGAATATACTGTGCGATGATACTCGCCTCCGATCTCAATAGGGAATAATGTAATCCTGCCTCTGCTCCTGATCGTCCTCCTTGTGTCCCTGGGCGATCTTTTTTTCCTTCATCTTTCTGCGGAGCTTCTTGTCGATGCCATACCCAACGCCTCCTCGCTGCGGCGGCGTACTATTCTGAAAGACTCGGCTCATGTGATGGAGCAGTCTGGTGGCGGAAAGAAAAACAGACGGGTTCTGTGCGGCCACCGCCCAATGCTCTGTGTAGAACTGCGCATACGTGTTGCCCTGTTCCGCTGACTGGGTAAACCACCTCAGAGCGGCTTTCTTGTCCTGCGATACATCTTCACCGACGAGATACAGCTTGCCGAGCACATACATGGCGTTTGCGTTCCCGCCTCCCGCCGCAGCGGTGAGATACCGAACCGCTTCCGGTACGTCTTCCCGTATGACATTCCCTTGCAGGAACAGCTTGCCGAAGGCGTATGCCGCATCTGGGTTTCCGTCATCGGCGATTCGAAGCAGCATGGCCGCCGCGTCACGAACCGCATCAGTTGTCGAAGCGGGAGCATGGATGATTCTGACCAGCTTCCGCACGTCCTCCGGGACTTTTTGCTCGTCCGATGGGGCTTCCCCGAAGTTGAACTCATGGCCGAGCAGCTTCGCCGCCTCCGCGACAGCCATATTGCGGATGGGCTTGAATTCCTTCTGCTGGGAAAGCGGCGGCAGTTCCGGCATTTCGTCCTGATAGGTGCTGACGATATCCGTGCGGATGTTATACCAGAGCCGGTAGGCTTCCGCTACGCGCACGTCCCGCGCCAGCTCGTCCACGATCTCATCCACCATGGCCCTGACCTGCGCCTGCAGATAGCCATACTGCATCTTGCCCTTGTGTGCGGACAGCTTTGCGGCGAGTTGCCCCGTCAGTTTTTCAATCCGCTCGTTTCGGATCGTGCCGCTCGCCATCTGCGCGATGAGCTCCTGATACAGCTTTCGCGCGTCCGTCTTGAGCTCATCGCGGCGCTGGGTGTCGGCAGCGTACAGTTCCCGGAGCTGCTCTGGGAAGATATTCTGTGCCAGCGCGGATTTGATCTGCGTGATGCCCTGCTCGGTGAGGAAACCTTCGGTCGGATCGGTGGAATAAATGATCATGTGGATATGCGGATGGTGGCTCTTGTCGTGGAAGGCCGCGTACCAGCGCAGATGCTCCGGCTTGATCTTGTATCCCTTCGCTAACTCGGCGGTGCAGGAGCAGAGCATGGCGCGCCAGCTCTCCGGCGACTCGAAGCCCATAGCGTGTGCGTCCTCGCGCCGCAGCGAAATCACCGGCGTCCATACAACGCCGGGATGCTCCGCGATCTCCTTCTGCACCTGGGCGATCACCAGCTTTTTACCCGTACCGTCGAAGAGGCCGTGGGCATCCAGCTTGGCAACGCCGGGGCGCATACCGATGTAGTCCACATAGTTTTTCCGTTTGCCGATCTGATCGAGATTCTGTTCCAGCGCGGTCTGGATAAAGTCCGAAGCGTTTTCACGCGTCGGTCGGGCGAGGTAATCCTCATACTTGAACCGCTTTTTCGCTGAAGGAAAATCTTTGACCAGCTGGCGGATGAGCCGGTCCTGCTTTCCCGTCGCCAGTTTCAGCCTATCGGTATCCGCTACCGGCGCGACGCCCTCTCGGGTTGCGATGTAGCGGACGAGATATGAGAGGTGCGCCGCGCTGCTGTGCCCGCTTTTAAAATGCGGCGAGATAAAAATGACGCGCGGCATTCTTACTCATCCTCCCCAGTGAGCAGATCGAGACTGTACTCCAGCGGGCACGGATCAGCGTAGACTTTCTCATAGGTGAGCCTGTCGCCGAGCTGTTTGACTTCGCCCACCGCCTTGCCGTGTACATACTTCAACTGTTCAGGACTTACCTTGAACATACCCGCGATGATATTCCATGTTTTCGCTTCCTCCACCGAGAGGCGAAAGAGATTGCGGTTGACATGCGCGCCGAAGCTGTCCAGTGTGCCGTGAAGTACCTGCGATAAGACCGGTGCAAGATATTCCGACGCATCCTTTGCACCCAGATATCCGGCATAGAACCGCAGGGCATTTTCAGTGAACTCATTGAGCGACTGGCAGTTGTCTTTCGGCATCGCCTCTCTGACCATGCGCTCCGTATCCGGCCCAAGCCGAACGGTATATCTGTATTTTTCTTCTGACATGTTTTCCTCCTGTAACTGAGTGTAGTGATGGCTTTAGTGCATGGGAAAAGCCTGACGCAACGCAGGTTTGCGGGGAGGCATAGTGCGAAATGCGGTGCAAACTCTCAAATCTGGTGCGTCAGGCCGCTCTTTTCAAAACCGCGCAAAGCCCTGTAAAACCGCGCCCCGGCCCGCTCTGCGGGACGGTGTGACAGGCGGTGATGATGTCACCGCTTTATCCTGTACAAAAATCGTGATCGCGAACACGCTCCCAAAGCTCCCGAACACAGCCCCAACAGGGTGGTCAAGCTCTGCCGGGGGTATCCTTTCTCGCCGCCCTGTCCAAAGCCGCACACAGGGCGACACAGGCGGCAACGTGCGGTCACTTGATCGGTTCCATTTTCGTCGTATCTTCTCCGCTGGGTGGAACAGGCGAGTGAACTGGTTTCGCCGCAGACATTTTGGAAGCGGGTGATTTTGTTGGACGTTTGGACTTGGCAGCGGAAGAGCTTTTGCTGTCGAGATACTCACGCAGAGGTTCCGGTACTGATTTTTCATACAGTTCGGCAAGATCTTTTTCCATGCACTGCTGTGCGGTGGCGTTTTCCTTTTGCAGAGAGAAATCCAGTGCCGACAGTTTTTCCTCATCAAAAGGAATTGTAATATTGGTTTTGCTCATACTCTTTTTCTCCAATCAAAATGTAATGAATCGCATAAATGGTTCTGCATGGGGTTCGTGTTCTGCAAACTGCTCGGGCTGTGCAAAGCGATTCTTGTAATATTTGATCTGTAAATTGGTTAGGGATGCGAAGTCACCTTTACCATTATCCCGGACAATGAAAAACGGCCCGCAGAGGATATCATCTCCGAGCCGTCTGTTCATTTCCATACCGTTCAGTTTTCCTTCTTCATTTACTACGATGATAGCACCGTCATCCATATAAACGCATTCTATGAGGCCGTCCACCTCTGCCTGCAGGCTGTTGAGATCCGAACCGATATCTTTTTCCTCGGGAGCCTTTCCTGGCTCGACGCGCAGGATGTGTAAGGTTTTGTTTTCTGATTCTTTCATGGTGTTGCCTCCGCTTCTGAAATGTAGTTGATGTATGGGATCTGCAGCCATGCCGTCCAACTCCTCTCAGAGAGCTGCGTCTTGACCACGCCGTATTTGGTGCCCATTGCTTCAATGACCTCGCCGTTCCCGATGTACACGCCGATATGACCGCTGTGCCATACGGCGAGGCCCGGCGTATCCGGCATGGTGGACATATCTCCCTTGACTGTGGCGTTGTTGTACATCCCGTCCGCGCCAACATCCGGCATCCCGTTGATGCCATAGCTGATGCTCATGGTGGACGTGTCCAGCCATCCATAGCCCTTGATGAGTCCCACGCAGTCGGTTGTTCTGCGTCCCAGCCAGTTCTGCCGGATGAAATCCTCATAGTTACCCACGCCGTCAGGATACTGTGCCAGTTTGGACGCGAAGAGCGAATCCGAAAGAACGGAGCCATAGGTGCCCCAGACATAGCCCCAGCCGTTTTCCCATGCGTTCTCCGCATAGGTCACGAGGTTGAGATTGTTCTTTATAGTGGGATCGGTGAAGGCGGAGACGTCCAGCTCGATGCTCACGCCGTCGCCTCGGGCATACCCACCGGAGAATGTATCGCCGCCGCTGTGCGTCCGGGAGTATACCTCATCCGCGTTCTTCCGCACCGCGTCGGTGATCTCTACGCCCATATTGGAATGGATGTTGGCGTATGCCGTTTCCAGCGAAACCGGCACGGCGACGGTATAGGTTTCCGAATGTTCCGTGCCGTTGTCATCGGTCCAGGTGCGGGTGCGTTCCTCATAGCTCACAAAGCAGTCCACGAAGTTTCCAATGCCAACAGTGGACGGATTTTCCGCGCCGAAATACAGAGAATAGAAAACGGCCTTGACTCGGTGGGAGTCAAGGCCGCTGCCGTTTTCCGCCATGGCGTTTACCCTGGCGACCTCGCTGTCGACGGTTGCGAGGCTGTTTTGCATATCCGTGATGTGCTGCCGGTATGCTTCCGGAACGGAGCCTGCGATCATACCGCCAAAGTAACTGAGGTCGAGCGCCGCCGCATTGTGGTCAGCGCCGCCAGATAGAAAGCTGCACACGATTACCAGCAGCAGAATGAGCGGCGAAAGCACGGCGGCTATAATCCAGCCCATCGTTTTGTGGAGCGTGTCGTTTGCAAGAACGCTCGCGGCCACCTTTGCAACCGTGGCTGCGGAAGTAGGCATGTTCGATGCCCCCTTTCAAATTTTTGTGTTGTGTGGTATCATGAAATTGAAAATAAACTCTAAGTGTCATATCGGAATTTGCAGAGAGGTAATCACTATGAAAAAACTTTCGCCCAAAAAGATACGTGTAGTGTTTTGGATTATTCTCTTGATTGGAGCAGTAATCGGTTTTATTGGAGCATTCTCGGAAATGACATCACTTATAGTTGCTGGCATGATAACCATGCTGTGTTCTATCGTTGTTTATTTCGCCTTTTACAGATGTCCCCATTGCGGGAGATTTTTGGATAGAAGTACCGGTGAATATTGCCCTTACTGTGGCAAAAAGATTAACGCGTAACTTCCAGCGTAGCGAAAATTCTTGAAATATGAATTCACGTTTTGCCAGCAGCTTATATTTTGAGTGCCGTACTGATCTCCCAGTCCGGCACTTTCCCTTATCTGCCACCCGCCTTGCCGAACAGCTTTTCCTTGTATGCCGGAGCTTGGACCACAAGGTTATACCTTTCATTACCGCATTTGTAGAGGCAGACGCCCCGCTGGGGGAAGCGGATGAGATTGTACTCGGATTCTTCGAGCTGGAGCGTATCCATATAAAACTTCTTGTCGATGTTGCCGGCGTTGAACAGGAAGGCGTGGGTCGGGATGCTGAACAGCGGCTTTGTCAGCTCGGCTATGCCGGGGATGGCGAAGTCCTCGAGATTCTGGCTGGCGAGGATGACGCTGGATTCCTTTTTGCGAACACGCTTCATGAAATTACGGATGTACTCGATTGCGGTCAGGTTCGTCAGGAACAGGTACAGCTCGTCGATGCTGGCGGCGGTGTTGCCCTCGGTCAGTAGCTTATCCGACATGAAGGACAGCACGTTGAACAGCAGGGCGTTCTTCACATTTTTACTGGCCTGCAGAAGTCCCTTTACGCCGAACACCACAAAGCGGGAGCTGGTCACATTGGTGTGGCCGTTGAAAAACTGGCTCTCCGCGCCCTGACACATGGAGTGAAGCCCCAGCAGGATGTCCTGAAGCAATTCCGCTGTGTAGAGCTGGAACTTCTGCGCGTCGTAGGTTTTGTATTCCGCCTCGATCAGCTCATAGAGATCGGAGAGGATGGGATAGTCCTCCGGCGTCAGCTTTGAGAAGTCGGTTCGATCGCTGATGCCCCATTTTTCATACAGCTTTCCCAACATCAGTTCGATCACATCAATGCGCTTATCATCGAACTCCTTGTAACACCTGAAAAAATCCTTGAGGAACGAGATGTGCTGCGAGAGCTTGGTGGTCTGCCGAAAGGTCTGCGGCGCGTCCTTATCGTCCGCGCCGCTGCCGTCGTCCCATGCCTTTGGCTCCAGGGGATTAATCATGTACTGTCCGCTCATGAGATCGACAAAGCACCCGCCGAGGTTCTCGGCGAGGTCAACGTATTCATGCTCGGGGTCCAGGCACAGGACGTTCTTTCCGCTCTCCAGAATGTTGCACAGCAGCAGCTTGAGAAGATAGCTCTTTCCTTGACCGCTGTTGCCGAGAATGAGGCAGCAGGGATTGGTCTTATCGTCGTCGCGCTTGTCAAGGTCGACGAGGATATTACTGCCGAACTTATCGCGCCCGATGTAGAAGCCATGGGCGTCGGTCTTGCCGGAGTAGTTGAAAGGATAGAGGTTGGCGACCGAGCTGGTGGGCAGAACGCGCTCGAACTGAGCCCCGAACACGTTCCATCCACTGGGGCCGACGCAGAGGAAGCCCTGCTGCTGGCGGAGCAGGAGCCTGTCCACATTGAGCTTGCTCCGTACCAGTTCCGTCAGCACGTCGGTCTGGAGCAGCTTCAGTTCATCATATTCGTGGGCAATGAGTTCGATATACACCGCGCAGTGGAGGAGCGGCTCGCGGTTGCGGTGCATGGCAGATACCAGCGCGGTCACGTCCTGCAGATTGCTTTCCGCGGTGACCGTCTGCTGAAGGTCGTTGGCATTGGAGCCTGCCATGCGGTTTTTGTTGGCCGCGTTGTGGATGATCGTCTTCTCCTCACTCGGCGTGACTTGCCGGGTGTAGATGCGGAGCGTCACCCCGTCCTTTTCGCCCAGATGCCGCAGGATCGCCTGCTCGTCCGTAGCGGTGGGATATTCCCGCAGCGCCCATACACACCGATAGGTGTTGCCGCAGAGGAAGTGATCCACATTGAATTTGATGATCCCCGGCGAGATCATGTCGAGGAACTCCTTGATCTGCGCTTCCTGCGCCGGGGCCGCGCTTTTTTTACTGTGTTTGCCCAATTGGGTTACCTCCTGATCCTTATTCGCCGAGGATGATCCAGCGATCTCCGTCGTTGTCCTCGTACTTTTCCGTTGTGGCATTCTGCTCGTAGTAGACGCCGAGGAGCCGTTTGATGTCCTCGCTCTCGCACAGATGCACGGTGAAGCCCTGATCCTTGAGAGATTTTTCAATCGTCGTCAGGTGGGACCGCACGTCCGCTTCCTTCTCTCTTTTCAGGCGCACGATGATGAGGAACTCGCGGGCGGTCGCCATCTGCACCTGCAGGCGGTCGAGGCTGACCACGTCCAGTTCCAGCAGTTTCCGGACGGCTGGCAGGTTCTCCGCGTTCGTTCGCTCTTTCAGAAAGGTCTTGTTTTCCTCGAAGTTCTCCCGGCTGTTGATGCAGAGCATCTCCACCTCCGTCTGGCCTTTGAGGACGGTCATCAGAGCGTAGATCCGCGCCGCCACACTGGCGTCGGACAGAACGCTAATGTTAGTCGGCTTGATCGAAAAAAAGACCAGCTCTCCATGGCTGGTCAGAAGGCTGTATTCGGAGATCCCGTCGATGCCGATGAGCTGACGTGTGGACTGCCGCTCACGCCCGACATTCTTCTTTTTTCTGCTCATGTTTTTATCCTCCAGTAGTAGATCTGCTGCTTCCCGAAAAAGAAGCCGAAGGCATTCACGATAAAATCGCGGATGCTGGTCCCGTCAAAGCGGATGGTGAGAAAGGCGTATGCCGCCGTTGCCACAATGGGCAGGAAGAAGCGGAGCTGGGCCAGCGCAAAGACAGAAAGCAGAAGCCCCACGCCGATGATGCCCACATCCCGCAGTTCCCACAGGAACAGCGTTGCCTTGGCCTTCAGGTTGTCAGGGTATAGATACAATATTTCACCTCCAAAAGTTTTGGGGCCGCCTCCCGGCAGCCCCGCGCGGTCATTTTTGATTATGCGATGTTCGCGTCGTCCAGCGCTTTTTGGATCAGTCCCAGCACGAACTCCCGCTGGCTTACCTTCTTGCCGGTTCGCTCCGACTCGCTGTCGAGGTAACGCTTGATCCGCAGGAACAGTTCCTCCGGGATCTGAAACGCTAAGGTTCTGGTGCCTTCCATTTTTTGCCCTTCTTTCAGATTGTAATATTTGGTGATGAGCGCGGTGACGTATTGGCTGAGCGTCTGGCCCGACTGCTCCTGTTCTGTCCGCACTCTGGCGTGCAGGGACTCGGGGATCTGAGCGCAGAGATTTTTTGTCGCTTCCATGGTGACAGCTCCTTTCCTGATTTGCAAGCCAAGTATAGCGGGAGCGCGGCGCAATAGCTATGACCAGAACCAACGAAGAATATAGGCTAAGTGAAGCATATTACCCACTGACCGTCTCTCTCAGTACGGCGGCGATGCCGCGCAGGACGAAGGTCACGCATGGGATTGCCACGCTGTTGCCCAGCGCCTTATAACGGGCGCTGTCCGACGCGCCGGGGATATCTGTCCAGCCGTCCGGGAAGCCCTGGAGGCGTTCACACTCCAGAGGCGTCAGACGGCGAACGAGCTGCCGCTGTTCGGTATCCGGCTGGCAGATGAGATCGGTGGCGTCCTTGTGCTGGCGCGCGCTTTCCGTACTGGCGACGTCCTGCTCCACGAACTGATCCACACGCTGCCGATTGAAGACTGCGTGATAGTCTAATCCCGAGGATTGTGTTATGCCGATATTGTCAAGTAGAGGCATGGCTGTTTGCTGAAAATGAAGTGTGTGTTTTTCCGTTGTCATCATAAAACCTCCAGATAATAAAGTTAGAAGTGGTCGGGTAGGCTAATGCCGACTCGGCCACTTCTGGATTGAATTATTTTGTTTTTTTAAAACTATGAGAGTAAAGTGATAGTTTTAAACTTTTTATGCAGTGGTCGCTAATATTCATCTGCAGAAAAAGAGATTGCTTTGACCGGGCATGAGTTGACTGCCTTCATAAGCTTCTCCTGATCGATCTCTTCGCTTATTTCTTTGAGAGAAGCTTTTTTGTTCTGAATTTCAAATAACTCCGGATAGTTTTTTGTACATAAAGAGCACCCCATACAGGCGGATCTGTTGATAGAAGGGCCGCTCTGATCTGCCCTGAGCTGAGGCAGGTCATCATCCTTTACAATTTTCGCTGTGATCCATGAAAAAACAATGATTGCAATGACAGTTAAAACCCAGCGAACCGCCATAAACTCAAATCCCAAAAACTTCAGCTCATTTAGCAGCATCGGAACTTTTATCACTGCCCATGCGCTTAATATGATCACAAGGTTTCTGACTGATGCACCCTTTTTGTGTAGCATCACGCACAGCGGGAACGCCGCGTAGATTGGGCCCGCAGAGATGCTTCCAAGCGCAAGAGAAAGAATGACGCCTTTTGCTTTGGCCTCCTTTCCAAGATACTTCATGATTTTTTCCTTGGGAACCCACAAATCCAAGAGAGCAGTCAAAACAAATATGACCGGCATGATCATAATCATTTCTTTTATGTAATAGAAGCTGTTTTTAATGGAAGCAACTCCCACACTTGGCTTGATAATAAACATAATAATGTAGGCAATTGCTATGAATACGATAAAAAGGTTTTCTCTCACTTTATTTATGACTTTCATATGATCACCCCCATTACAAGTGCAATAATAATCGCAAATAGAAAACTCAGACCGTTTCGCACGGCGGTAAATTTCAAGCCAAACTCACGCTTTTCAAGCGGAAATGTGACGATACCAACCATCGTAAGCGTTGTTAAAAATGCGACAGCCGGAACGACACCCACGCCGGCGTGAACAAGTGTACCGACAAGCGGAAAAGCAATAAACGCCGGAATCAGTGTAATAGTTCCAAATGCGGCAGAAATGACAGTGGCCAGAAGCAGCGACTGCTTGCCGACAAATTCGGCAATGCTTTCAGGCGGCAATATCGTCAGGATCAGGCCGATTAAAAAAATAATGGATAAAATACTTCCCAGCATTCCTTTTCCCATACCAAACGCCATTTTGAGGGCCTGCTTCGTTTTTCCCTTATCCTTGGCAAAAGAAAATATTAGGAATATGGCGGTTCCAATCCACATTGCCAAAGTCAATACATCCATGTGATACCTCCTACAATCTGTTTGATCAGATTATAGAGGGTATTATTCAGTTGGAATAGACACCTATGTTTCTTTTTGATATAATATTCAAAAAGGAGCGGTCTATATGATAATAAAGGCGATACGGCGCATACCCTTGCTTTCGGAAATGGATGCTACGGTTTTGAATAGATGTATTGCGGAAAACCAGCTGTTTGCCAGGCATTACGCAAAGAATGCGACGGTACACCATCAGCATGAAGCCTGTTCTGTGCTTGACGTTGTTTTATCGGGAAAGCTGGTTGCTTATTCCTTATCGGAAAACGGTTCCGCGATTACAATGTTCGAGTTTCAACCAAACAGCATTATCGGAGCCAATTTGCTGTTTGGAGAAAACACCAACTATCCGTTGAATATTTACGGCGTAACAGATTGTGACGTGCTTCATATATCGAGAGAAGCGGTTATGGAATTTCTGCATGACTATCACTTTGTCATGCGGTATATAAAATCCTTGTCTCTGAATTCCCAAGGCATGAATCGAAAGATTACAATGCTGACCCAAAAAACTCTGCGTGAGAATTTAATGGACTATCTCAAGCAACAATCCATCATTCAGGGCTCTTCGAAAATCGTCCTCCCTTTCAGCAAAAAAGAACTGGCAGACTACTTGGGTGTGCAACGGCCATCGCTGTTTCGGGAACTGAAAAAATTGAAGGACGAGGGAATCATTGAAATTGACAACCGCACGATTCAACTATAACAGCTCAAACTGGTTTTTGTGAAACTTCAGTACGCCATCGTCCCTGAGCTTTGAAAGCTCGGCCGACATGGCGCTGCGCTCGACGGAAAGGTAATCCGCAAGTTCCTGCCGATTGAACGGAATGCAAAAGCTGCTGCTCCCCGATTTTTTGGCCTCGGCCGAAAGGTAGGCCATGAGCTTTTCGCGGGTGGTGCGTTTTGACGTAAATTCAATTTTTTGCGTCAGCGATATATTTTTCATTGATACGATACTCAACATATTCTGAATGAGCCTGCTGTGAAATCCGCATGCCTTGGCGCACGGGACGGCAAGCCTGTGACAGTCGATAAGTAGCAGTTCGCTTTCGGTCGTTGTGATTACACTGACCGGAAGCGTTTTCATTTCCGCGCAAGCAAAGGATTCCCCGAACAGATTCCCAATGTCAATTTTTCCGAGGATGCTTCTGTTCCCGTAATAGTCATCCTGAACAACCTGAACCTGTCCCGATAGAACAATGCCGAATTTTTCGATGCCTTCACCACTGGAAAACACGGTTTGACCTTTTTCAAAACGAACCGATTTCGCGGCCAGGCACGACAAAAGTGGCTGCAAATCAGTCTCTTCAATACCCTTGAATAATCGTACTGTTTTCAGCACATCCAAATAATTTTTCATAAAATCCTCTTTCGTTGGAATTCCAACCGACTTTATGATTTAAGAATAGTAAACTCAAATCATAAAGTCAACAATAACTTGAAAGTGGGGGAATGAAATATGATTCGGAAAATCATTAAAATAGACGAAGAAACGTGCAACGGCTGCGGACTGTGCGCAAAAGCCTGCCACGAAGGGGCAATCGGAATGATAAACGGAAAAGCCAAGCTCCTCCGCGACGATTATTGCGACGGTCTCGGAGACTGCCTGCCAGCCTGCCCGACAGGAGCGATCAGTTTCGAAGAACGCGAAGCAACGGAATACGACGAAGCCGCCGTGAAAAAAAGCAAGCTGAACAAACAGGGCGAGACGCTGGCCTGCGGCTGCCCCGGTACGCAGTCTAAAACTATCAATCGGAAAAATAAGTGTGAGTCTGTCCAGCCCAATATCAGCGAAAACAAAAGCCAGTTGTCACAGTGGCCTTTCCAAATCAAGCTTGCACCGGTTAACGCTCCGTATTTTGCGGACGCCAATCTGCTGGTCGCCGCCGACTGTACGGCCTATGCTTACGGTGATTTTCACAACAGGTTTATCAGGAACAAAGTGACCCTGATCGGCTGCCCCAAACTGGACGAAGGGGATTACAGCGACAAACTCACGGAGATCATTCGGAACAACAATATTAAAAGTGTTACAGTCGTCAGAATGGAAGTTCCCTGCTGTGGCGGGATCGAAAACGCTGTGAAAAGGGCGCTTCAAAATAGCGGCAAAATGATTCCCTGGCAGGTTGTCACGATTTCGACCGATGGCAGAATACTTGATTAAAAGGGGTACACGCCATGATAGAAAAAGAATATAAGCTGTCCAGAACCAATGAAAAAGCGATAGAAAAAATCATATTTGACGAAAACCTGCATTACCTCCACATGGTGTTCAGCAAAGGCGAGGGACTGCCGGAGCACTTATCCAATTCAAACGTGTATATGACCGTCATTCGCGGAAGGCTCTCCATCGGCCTTGATGATCAGGAAATCCATGAGTACGAGGCCGGAGCTCTTCTGAAAATCCCGTTTCAAACTAAAATGAATGTCCGAAATATGCATGATGAAACGCTGGAGCTGATCGTCGTAAAAGCGCCTGCCCCGAAAAGCTGAGAAGGCGAAGGAGGAAATCGGATGAAAAAGTACAGGTGTATCCCCTGCGGGTATATCTATGATCCCGCGCTTGGCGATTCCGACAACGGCATCGCGCCTGGTACGGCATTTGAAGATTTACCCGATGATTGGCAGTGCCCCATTTGTTTTGTCGGTAAAGATGAATTTGAACCTGTTGAAGACTGAATTTTAAAGGAGGAAGCAAAAATGAGTATGTTCTGTTATCAGTGTCAGGAGACCGCCGGAGGAAAGGGCTGCGCGGTGCGCGGCGTCTGCGGAAAAACCGAAGAAGTGGCAAAGCTTCAGGATCTTCTGATTTACACCCTCAAGGGCATTTCAGAAATTGTAGTAAAAGAAAAGCTGGACGTCAAAACCCTCGGTGAAACAAACTATGAGGTGCTCAGCAGCCTGTTTATGACCATCACAAACGCGAATTTCGACGACGGCTCTATTGAAAATCAGATCATGAAAATGATTGCCGTAAGAGACAAGCTCAGAAATTCCGTTGCTTCTGCGGGTTTACACGACGCGGCGACCTTCACGGTTAGTTCAAGAGAATCCATGCTGGAAAAGGCCGCTACCGTCGGCGTGCTGTCAACCGCAAACGAGGACGTGCGTTCTCTCCGCGAGATGATCACATACGGCCTTAAGGGTATGGCCGCTTACGCCGAGCACGCGAAAAACATTGGAAAAGAAGATTTGGCAATAAACGCCTTTATCTATGAGGCGCTGGCTGCAACGCTGGACGACTCTCTCTCCGCCGATGATCTGGTGGCGCTGACGTTGAAAACAGGCAAATACGGCGTCAAAGTCATGGCTCTTTTGGATGAGGCCAACACATCACGGTTTGGTAATCCTGAAATCACGGAAGTCAATATCGGCGTCAGAAAAAATCCTGCGATCCTGATTTCCGGCCATGACCTGACCGATCTGGAACAGCTTTTAGAGCAGACCAAAGGTACCGGTATTGATGTTTATACCCACAGCGAGATGCTGCCCGCCCATTATTACCCGGCTTTCAAGAAATATGAAAACTTCGTCGGCAACTACGGTAACGCCTGGTGGAAGCAGCTTGACGAATTTGTATCCTTCCATGGCCCCATCCTCTTTACCACCAACTGCATCGTCCCGCCAAGAAGTGAGGAGGTCCGGGGCAGAATCTTTACCACGGGTTCCACGGGTTATCCCGGCTGCAAGCATATTGAAGCCGACGAGAATGGCAAAAAGGATTTTTCCGAGATCATCGCGCTTGCCAAAACCCTTCCCGCACCAGATGAAATTGAGACCGGAAGCATTGTCGGCGGCTTTGCCCATAATCAGGTAATTGCCCTGGCCGACAAGGTCGTCGACGCCGTCAAATCAGGCGCGATCAAAAAGTTCTTTGTTATGGCTGGCTGTGACGGACGCATGAAGTCCAGGGAATACTACACCGAGTTTGCCGAGAAGCTCCCGAAGGACACGGTGATTCTCACGGCGGGCTGTGCGAAGTATCGCTATAATAAGCTCAATCTTGGCGATATCGGTGGAATTCCGAGAGTCCTGGATGCCGGGCAGTGCAACGACTCCTATTCTCTGGCGGTTATCGCCCTGAAGCTCAAAGAGGTGTTTGGACTCGACGATATTAACAAGCTGCCGATTGCATTCAATATCGCCTGGTACGAACAGAAGGCCATCATCGTTCTCTTGGCGCTGCTGTACCTGGGCGTGAAGAACATCCACCTCGGCCCCACGTTGCCGGGCTTCCTGTCTCCCAATGTGGCCAAGGTGCTGGTTGAAAAATTCGGTATTGCGGGAGTCGGAACAGTTGACGATGACATCAAACTGTTCATGAATGCCTGATAAAGAAAGGAATCTCAGCATATGAAAGCGACGATTGACAGAAAAGGCTGTATTTCCTGCGGGCTATGCGCATCAACCTGTCCGGTGGTATTCCGGATGGCTGATGACGGGCGTGTGGAGGCTTGCACAGACCCAGTTCCTGAATCTGCGGAAGACACGGCAGCAGAGGCGCGTGATAACTGTCCCGTCTCTGTTATCACGGTAGAATAACCATGAATCAGCGCCCTTCTGAAAGTTTTAGCAGTTCAGAAGGGCGCTTTAATTGGAACTTTCAGAGGGCAAGGGGTGTAAAATGAACCATATTGGGCAAGTAATAAATGCTATGATCGCGTATTACGCCGGGGATGTTCGGCGAATCAACCATTTCCTGAAGGTATACGGTTTTGCCAAGGCAATCGGAGAGATGGAAGGATTAGACGAAAGCACGCAGGAGATTATTGAAATCGCGGCGCTTACTCATGATATTGGGATTAAAAACAGCGAGAAAAAGTACAACAGCTCCGCTGGGAACTATCAGCAGATTGAAGGTCCGCCTGAAGCAAAAAAGCTTCTGGAGGGGTTAGGCATCGAATCGAGTGTTATTGACCGCGTTTGCTGGCTTATCGCGCGTCATCATACCTATACCGACATTGAGGGAATCGATTATCAAATACTGGTTGAGGCGGACTTTCTTGTTAATTTTTATGAGGATGATATGTCGAATGACTTCGTTCACAGTGTCGGGGGTAAAATGTTTAAAACATCGAGTGGGAAAGCTATTCTAAACGCAATATATGCATAAAGGAAAATTAAATCAGCAATTAGTATGAATACGAAAAAAGCGGTCCTGGCAGATTTGAACTGTCAGGCCGCTTTTAATCTATTATCTGGAGGCTTAATCATGACAACGGATGAAAAAAAGTTTGATTCTCAGCAAATAGCCCCGCTCTTACCTGACTCTCGGGATAACTCAATCCTCGGGATTAGACAGGTTATCTGGATGTCCGGATAAGCGGTCGGTAGCTGTCAGGGTATAGGAAAGATCCGCCTGCCAGCCGAGACCGTTGCCGCCGTTTTGCGGCTGCCGGTCAATGGCATTGCCGGTAATGCAGATGGTATCCGGTTCGCGTGAAACCAGAGGGACATTGTTGCCGCCGGTCCCGTACCGGGCCGACATGGTGGGCACGACTTTGTGCGGGCCGGCGTATCTGGCGTCGATTCCGTGGTTTTCGTATACCAGAGGCTGATGCCCTTTCTCATCGGCACGGAGTGTGCCGGTGTGGTCAAGAGACAGATCCATGCGCTGCCCGCCCTGGTCGTTCAGGCACAGAATGGACGGCATCATGTTTCCGCTGGCCGAGGCTTTCAGCGTGGGCGCGCGTTCCTCCTGATATCCGATGGTCCCGGCAGACGGCCCGGCTCCGGCGCAGAATCCGGCTACACTATGGGAGTCAATTCGACTTGGCAATGAGGACGTGGTGTTTTTTGCTATACCCGCCTGCCATTCCAGCGCCGCTTCAAGCTGCGGCGGCAGATCCTTGCCGCGTTCCTCAGCTCTGCGCAGGATTCCCATACAGGCCGTCCGGCTCAAATAATATCGCTGGGGCACTGTCACCTGCAAAATCTGCGACAAGAAAGATTCGACGGCGTCTTTGGGCGACGCCCCAGTATTGAGCGTCCAGTACTCGCCAAGCAAGGGAGCATTGGTTTCCCAGCACGGCCCCAGCAGATTCCCACCGCCCGGACGCAGGTCGAGGAATTGAAAGTCTGTCGTCCGCAATTCGGATGGTTTCTTCGAGGACCGCCCGGAAGTCCTCGCCGTCTGCCGAGGAGAAGGCTCCGGGGACGTTTTCCCACACCATAAATCTGGGCCGAACAAGGTGAGCTGTTCGGCCTCGCAATCTGTCTGCATCTCTCATCTCCTTTACGACACGGATTTGTTCCATAAAAAGGCCGGAACGGGCGCCGGCTAACCCGGCTCTCGCTCCGGCCACGGAGAGATCCTGACACGGGCTACCGCCGCAGATGATATCTACAGGCGGAAGCGTCGCTCCATTGAGCTTCGTGATGTCCCCGACATGAACCAGATCCGGGAACCGCAGCTTTGTTACTTCGATGGGAAAGGCTTCAATCTCACTGGCCCAGACGGGCACGACACCATTGCGTACTGCCGCCAGAGGGAAGCCTCCGATCCCATCGAAAAGGCTTCCCATCGTCAGCATAGCTTACATCCGTATGGAGCAAAAGGAATGTCTTTCCGCAAACGGCCTTTCTTTTTCTATCATTTCCTGTGCCGCCACGTATTTCACAAGTATACCGAGTTTCCGGGCGGTGTCGATCTCACTCTGCATACCGCGGGATATCGTATCGCCGAAAACCCACAGTTCGTCACAGTGAGCCAGCGCCTCTTTACCCATGTCGAGACCGAGCCGTCTGTCGTCGGAGTCATGTTCGTTCAGCACCTGCGGATACAGCAAATGAGGTGCAAAAAAAGCGTGCCCTTCGTTCATCACGAACCAGCACGCTTTCTTTGCGAACTCCGTATTTCGTTCAATGTCCCCGGCATAGGGGGACGCCACATAGATGAGATTCATATTGCCTCCATTTATTTCGGCGCGGCCTGAATGATGGTCCTCGTCGTGTTGACTGCCGCCTGCGCCGTATAGACGGCGCTCATGATATTGGCGCGTGTGCTGGTGTCCAAGCCGAATGCGCCGCAGATGCGGGGTACTTCTCCGGCCGCCAGCATAAGGCCGAGCCCCAACAAGCAGTGGTCGGGTATGACCATGAGTCCTGCGGCAAGAATAGTGGCCTGCAAAAAGGTTGTGAGACACAAGCCGATGATTTGCTTGCACCACTGAATAAAGCCGTCCATGTACCCGCGGGGAACGCTGAACATATACAACGAGCCTACGGAAATTTGAATGAGCAGAATGCCTCCACGCTTAAGATTTGCAAAGAAAACCTTAATGATGGCGTAGCCCATCATGATAATAATAAACAGAATCGTAATGGGACTTGTGATGGTACCAAGGCCCCCAAAGACACCGGCACTCGCAGCTGCGTCCAACGAACCCGCCGTGTTGAGCTGGTCGATGATATCCGTTGCCAGTGTGTCAATGCCGCTGCCGTAGCCGGTGATTCCTGAGGTTAGGCTGGCCTGTAGGTTTACCGACAGCTTGAACAGCTCCACTGGCACGATGGTAAACAAATTGACGGCAAGAAAGCCCTTGAGCGCATTCAGCAGTGCATCTTTCACGCTGCCGCGTCCGTTCTGATAGTCGATGCCTGTCTCAAAGGCGGAAACCACAAGCCCTACAACATAGAGCGTCCATGCCAAATAGGAGAAAAACAGAACGATACTCTGCACCCATGACATTTCGAACAACTCCACGCCCATATTGCCCATTTGAGCAAAGAAATCACCGAGGAAGCCGACGATCTGGCTGTAAACCCAGTCGATGATCTGATCCATGACGTCGCCGAGCAGAAAATCCCATATAAACAATGTATCACCTCCCTTTATTGAGTCACTGCAACTCAACTTCTTAACTTGTAGTTAAAAAAATTCACTTCTGATTTAACGAATGCTCAATGGTATTTGCTCATTTCTCCTGCTACAATGAATCATGAGATAACAAGGATTTAGAATGGAGAATGCAATTATGGCTATGGCAGAGGTATTGCGGGATAAGCGCAAAGCGCTGGGACTGACACAGGAACAGGTTGCAAATTATCTTGGCATCACGACGCCTGCGGTAAATAAGTGGGAAAAGGGATTGTCCTGTCCAGATCTAACTTTGCTGCCCATCTTGGCGCGGCTGTTGAAGACAGATCCAAACACGCTTCTCGGCTTTCAGGAGAATCTGACGGATCGGGAGATCACGCTGTTTCTCAACGACGTTGCACAGTACATGAAAAACGGAAACTATTTGCAAACGTTTTCCGTGGCAATGGAGAAAGTCCGGGAATACCCGCAGTGTGCTGGGCTGCAGCACTCCGTTGCTATGGTGCTGGAGGGCGGACTGATCATGACGGAACTTCCAGACGAGGACAAAGAGCGCTGCCGTGCGCAGATTGCAAAGCTTTACGAGCGGGTCGCGCAATGCGATGATCTGATGCTGGCAAACAGCGCGCGGTATATGCTGGCGTCTAAAAGCATCCAGCAAAGGAACTATGACAAAGCGCAGGAACTGCTGGATCAGATTCCGAAGAAAGGCATCCCAGACAAACGCACTCTGCAGGCCGAGCTACTCGCCAAGCAGGGAAAAACGGCGGAGGCGGAGGCCATATTGGAACGCATGGCTTTAAACAGTCTGCAGGAAACGCTGATGACTGTCGTGAAGTTGATTCCGCTGCTGACGGCGGACGGGAAGTCGGAGCAGGCGGAGCAACTGGCGGGTGCGTCTCGGACGGAGTGTGAGGCATTTGGTCTGTGGCAGTACAGCGCTTACCTCGCGCAGATGCAGCTTGCCGTGTCTAGCCGTGATATCAAGGAAAGCATTCGGCTTATTGCCGCCATGCTCCGTGCGGCGGAGACACCGTGGGATATCTCCGCCTGTCCGCTGTTTTGTCATCAGCTGCGCAAGGAGAATGCAGAAAATATGGGGCAAGATTTCCTGCCTCCGCTACTATCCGAGCTGGAGAGCAATCCTGAGTATGCTTTTTTGCGGGAGGAGCCTGAGTTTCAGAAGCTTCTTGCAGAGTATCGGGAAAAAATCAGATCGCGACATTGAAAGCAAAAAGCTGCGCTGGACATCAAGCTTTACATGCCAAGCCTTGGCCGTGTGGAAGCTCAGCGGTTCCGGAATGGTGCAGCCATTGGACAAAAATGTAGAATCCAGCTGTGATTTTGATTGGGGAAACGAAGTTAACTTCAAAATGAGATGTACAGGGCCGCTCATTGCTGCCCTGTGCGTTTTCTCACATCCCTAAAATCGTCCACACATACATCGGAGCCGTAAGCGTAAAAACAAGACATGCAAATAATATTGCAGGGCCACTCCACTCAAACTGACCGTGTTTCCTATAGTCGAAATATGCCATACCCAGCTTTGCAAAGAAAAACACGGCGAGGATGAGGTCAATGGCGGGGAAAACCACGTTGTTGACTACCTGCTTGATCTGACCCGAGGCGTCATCCCAAGTCCCTTCGATGGCTCCGGCGACATCACCGGCAGCGAGGGCGGGCGTCACCATGCAAATGCAGACCAAGAAAACAAGGCAGAGCGCAGCGATGAGTTTTTTGCTTTTCATGATGTTATCAGTCCTTTCCAAAATAATTGGCCGCTGAGAGTGAATTTCTCAGCGGCCTTGTTGACATACTTATGGGTTTGCCGGAGCAATGTGCCAGTCATCCCACAGGCTGCCGCTGATCATCAGCGAGCCTGTCAGATTTGCGGAGAGCATACCGGTCGGCGTCCATGCGTCAATGAGCCAGGTGTTGACGGTATAGGCTCCATCAGGCATCCAGATCGGCGTGAAATGGGTGCGATTCTTATACGTGGAATATGGGTTCTTCTGAAATTCGAATTTGCCCGAACTCGTTTGTTCCAGCATCCGCCAATAGGTGTCATAGCCGAATTCCGGAAAGTAGCTGACCGCTGTCTGCGGCTTCGTGACCGCCGTGCTTTGCGTGGTTGTCACCCTGCCTGTGACGGACTGATTAATCCCATAGCCAGACTTCATGGTATCCCCGCTGGCCGTGGGGTTTTTACTGTCGCACACAATACTCACGAAGGAGATCAGCTTGGCCGTGTAACTGTCATAATCGAACTCCCACCAGCCCTCGTCGACCCAATATCCGCCCTCATCGTCACCGTACCACACCCAATTTTCCTGCCACCATGGACGCCATACACCCCAGTTCGCCGAGCTCTGATCCGCCCGGTTGGGTACCGGGGAATAGGAAAAGCCGTCGTTGCGGTCATCAGCCACGGGATTGGGCGGTTTATTCTGATCCAGATCCACAATTCTGACGTTGATGGTGGAGTTTGAAGTGCTGCCGGGGCCGATCACCGTGACCGTGATTACCATGTCCTGCTCCGTGTCCGGCGTCGTCCATTTCACCCACGCAAGCTGACTGTCGCCGGATGGATAGTACACGTTGCTTACGGTGTAGGTGGTTCCGCCTATTTGGAATTTCACGCTGACCGGATCATCCGGATCGGACTGCCCTCCATTGACCGTGACCGCTGTAATCACCTCGGTGTTGACCCGGTACTCATAGTCAATGGTATCAACCTCGACGGGCTCGGTTTCTTCTTTAAAGCGCACGATACCAAGCCCCAGGGACGAAATAATGTTCGCGTTGGATGTTGCGCTCGTTGTGGAGCCACTCCAAGCAGGATAACCGAGATCGGATGTTTCCAAAAACATCGCAAAGGGTAGATTTTTATGCGTGAGCGACTGCATCCAGCTCCGAAGCAGGCCGTTCACCTGTTGATCATAGAGGGCCGCTTCAGTCGCGGTTGTTACGATCTTGGCTCCTTGAAAAGTGAAATAGGCAAGCGGCTCAATTAACAACTTATAGTCGCCGTTGATCAGGACATTGTAATCCATGCCAACTAATTCAGCAACTGAACGGAGTACTTGTTCATCTGTGAAATAGCTTTTTATTCTGTCAATATCACTCCGGCCGCTTGAACTGATTATTTGAGGCAATGCTTGCACAGGATTTCTGTACATATATCCACCTTGGTACGCCTGCAGCAATATGCCGTTATTGTACTGCAATTTGCTTATTTTCCCGAAGTGATAGATATTTGATGATGGAGTTATATCGGTCAGATCAAGGGGAGTCGTAACCACGGTATGGTCACTTGCTCTCACCACTGTCACACGTACACCCTCATCGCCGGGGTTCCAGTAATTCGAGTTTGTTCCAGAACCCATTCCTCCACCGCCAGTATCAATATTTCCTTCTCCGACCGCATATGCAATTGTTGGACAAAACAAACAGATGAGGAATATAAATAATAGAATACTTCCTAAAAATCGTTTCATAACATCTCCTTTCTGCAACAAAACCTGCTAAGAAAAGTCAAGGACAAATCTTGGCAGGCTGAATAAAAATATGATTGTAATTTAGGCATAGCAAAGCAGACCATCGGCGAGCCGCTGGCCTAAGAAATAATGGTTTTTTTAGCTTGCGTATACCTCGCTTACACGGGCGTAATAGATGCGCAGAAACTTGTTGAGGGCAGCAATCTTTGCAACCTTCTTCGGCTTGCCTTCAGCCTCCTTTTTCAGCATATAAAGATATACTGCATTGTCTTGAGCCGGCTTTACTGTCTTAAGGCATTTCATTACCTCGTACCCGGTTTTCCGAAGCAGTGAAGACCCACGTTTGGAAATTTTACGTCGTGTACCCGTAAAGCTTCCTGATTGAAACGACGGCGAGTCAATTCCAGCGAATGCAATCAGTGCGCTGCCGCTATGAAAACAGCGCACATCGCCAATCTCAGCAATGAGCCTTGGCACTAAGACGTCGCCCACACCGTTCATGGCACGAACAATATCGTATTCAGGCAAAGTGATTGCAAGCGCCTGCATTTGTGTTAAAATGGTTTCCAGAGTCTTGTTCACTTCTTTCAGGACTCTCACGGCTTCCAGCGTTAACATTTTGGTCGATGCGGCACTGGAGGGCAAAGTGGGGATACCATTGCAAGCCAGGGCGTAAATTGCTTTCGCCTTGGGTTCACTTGCGTGGTATCCTTTCTTTTTTGCCCAAGCACAATAACTATGGATGAACTGAACCTCGCTTTTTTTAGTAATGTTGTCAAAATGCCAGTATTCTGCTACGAAGTCACTAAGTTTGTCCTTTGTTGGTTCCTCTGAGCGCTTGCCGCTGAGCAATGTTTTTATCCCAGGCATGGTCCTGTCCAACAGATCGGTCAAGGCCAGTTTACACTCAATACGGATTGTAATGTAGTGTGCATATTGCCGCCCCAGGAGCCTAAGCTGCGCATATAACTCATCTGGCAACGTGTAGTCCGCGAGCTTAAACCAGTGATCAATTCCATAGTTCGCGATACGGACAGAATCCAATTTATCCGTTTTGCCTTTGCGTATTGCTGTTGAAGCATACTTTTTCATTGCCAATGGATTGATTACACTCACAAACATGCCTGCATCTTTGAAACTGGAAAGCAGCGGCAAATGGTATGCTCCAGTAGCCTCCATTACAATTCTGACTTCTCCTTCTATGGATTGAATATGGGATACCAATGCACGAAGCTCCGGTTCGGTGTGCTGTATTTCATATGGGGAAGCAACCACTTCTCCGTATGGCCTGAGAATACAGACGGTGCTCTTGCCTTTTGATACATCAATGCCTACGCTTGTCATGTTGAACCCTCCTGAATGATTGTTTTGTAATTGTAATCCCATCTGCACTTATTGCGATTCAGTTTGGTTCGTTACACGAAAGCCCGTATGGGTTTCAACCTGCCTAATCGAATGTTTACAACAAGGGATGGCTGACAGTTTTGTTGCCGGAGGCTTCGCTCCATAAAGCGCCACGCCAGACCAATTACTTCCCTTATTGTAAAAGAATAAGCGCAAATGTGAAACGCCCGTCGGCGTCCTACACTTACGCTTTTTATAGTACCAAAAAGCACCGGATAAATCCGGTGACAAATTGATCATTAAGGTGTGATAAAAGATGGAAAAGGAGCACAGTGAACTTTGCAGGAATGCCAAATATCATTCCATTCAGATTCATCCTGAACATGGAGCATATCTGTTGGGAACCAGATATGGAGCCAGCATAGAATATGATCCTTTTACCGTCATGGATCAAATATTATACGCACTTGCGAGCTATTTATGTGCAGCTCAGTCCTTTTTGCCGGTCACTTCGGATATCCATCCAGTTTGCTCTTTCCATTTTCGACACCCTTTCCGACTACCTTATGACAGGCAGTTTCGAATGTACCATATGACATTCCGTTCTGCTGCAAACCTACATTTTTTGACCAACGTTTTCTTGCATTTTATTACTGGCGCTGACACTGGAAAACAGGATCATTTTTTCGCGGGTTAGGGCTTGATACCTATTTGCAGGTTTGCCACTACACTAAGAATCCCATTGACATAAGGAAATCCAAGTGATATACTCTACACTAGTATTTAATATATCATTGCTGAGGTGATTGAATGTCTACTATTGATTTAATGCTGCTTGGCGTTTTAGTTCAAAAGCCTATGAACGCTTATGAAGTTAAAAAAGAGATGGAAAAAAGAAATATTCAGCACTGGATTAAAATTAGTTCGCCGTCCATTTACAAAAATTTTATAAAACTGAGCAAAGAGGGCTATATAGACGGCAAGGTTGTACGGGAAGGCGAAATGCCGGAAAAAACGGTATATTCGATTAACGAAAAAGGCCGGAAATACTTTATACGCTTAATGCAGCGGTATTCTGAAGACCCCGGAAAAGTATATCTCGATTTCTGCGCTTTTATTGCGAATCTTCCCAGCGTGGATTCGGTAACGGGACTAGAAATGATAGAACAGCTCCAGAAAAACCTTGCCGTTAAATTTGATGGTGTGAATGATCAGTTGATAAATGATCACGGAGGCTCTTTTTACGCAGCGGCCGTTATAGAACTTTATTCCCAGATGTATGAATTATTTTGTAACTGGATAGAAAAATTCAGCAAGGAGTATAAAGAAAAAACAGGGGCAAGTAGATAGTGTTCTTTTTTGTCTATGCAGTATAATGTATACCAGTATATAATAAACTATTGGAGGCGTGATTATATGTCAGAAACGCAAATGAATAAATCAAAGACAGCGCTTCTCTTGATTGGTCTTATGGCCAGCCTGCTCTTGTCTGCACTGGATTCAACGGTCGTCAGTACAGCTATGAAAAGCATAGCTGGCAATCTTGGTGGAATGCAATATTACTCTTGGCCGTTCACCATATACATGCTTTGCTCAACGATAGCAATCCCCGTGTGTGGTGGATTGGCGGACATTTATGGACACAAACCAACTTTTCTTATCGGAATTGCAACATTCCTTACTGGGTCATGCCTTTGCGGACTGTCGCAAACGATGGTGCAGCTTATCGCTTTTAGAGGAATTCAGGGTATTGGCGGCGGAATGATTGTTTCGAGCGTATTTACTGTAGTGGCAGATATGTTTCAACCCGTCGACCGGGGAAAATATACTGGGATCGTTACTTCGATGTATGGTCTTGCCAGTATTATCGGGCCTTTGGCGGGTGGCTTTGTCACGGATTTCTTTGGCTGGCGTTGGATATTCTTTATGAATCTGCCATTAGGGGCGGCAGCAATTACTATTTTTACATTATCCATGCCGAGTTTCAAGAGCGGAGAAACGAAGAAACATGTGGATTATATCGGCATCGTAACCCTCGTGTTTACACTGGTTCCCATGTTGTTAGCATTTAGTTTGGCCGGAAATATGTTTGGCTGGTTCTCTGTTCCCTGTATCAGCCTGTTTCTAGTGTCAGTAGTCATGCTCATTATATTTACCTTTGTAGAAAGGAAATCGGAGAATCCGATGCTCCCTCCAGCCTTTTTTAAAGACCGGGCCATTTCAATTTGTTTCTTGATTGCGTTTTTTTCACAGGCTCTTATGTTTTCAGCGATTATGTATCTTCCGTACTTTGTTCAAGGTGTAATCGGTTCGACTGCTGCGACTTCCGGATTAGTAATAACGCCAATGATGCTAGGGCTTCTTCTTGCAAGCAACGTAGCGGGGCAGTTTATTTCAAGAGTTGGGAAGGCAAGGCTATTATCCATATTGGCTTTTCTCATTATGGGTGTAGGAGAATTTTTGCTTTCCACGATGAGCGTTGGAACTCCTTATTCAAGAGCAATTGTTTTTATGATAATTCTCGGATTTGGTGTAGGAACGAGTATGCCCATCACAAATGTTAACGCTCAGAATGCTGCACCTAAACAACAAATAGGCTCGGTTACGTCTTCGGTTATGTTTTTCCGCAATATTGGAAGTACAATCAGTTCTGCACTTTATGGCGTAATCATGACGAACACGTTGAATTCCGGTTTGGCAAAACTGAATATGCATCACTTGCCGGAAAAGATTCAAACCATGTTTCAAAATACGCAGATTATAACAAATGCGAAAGCAATTTCGGAAATCCGTGCAAAAGTACCAAGCGCTTATCTGAATTATTTCGACAAAATTTATCAAAAGGCAAAAATAGTCCTTGCTGCTTCCATTCATACCGTTTTTTTGTTTTGCATCGGTCTTGCTGTCATTGGACTTATTGGTGCGCTTTTTTTACGGGAAGCTCCCGTAATATGGAGGAAAAAATAAATGAAGAGACAGGCTGCAATTATGACCAAGACGTATAAAAATTGGCAGGTTACACTGCAAGAACAAAATCAAATGAGCAAACGGCCGTTGTTTAGTTATACTATCTCCAACATCTGAGGATCTCTTGTATTTCTATGTTCTGCTGCTAAGCCCATTATTTATCATTCTGTGAAATCGAACAGAAATCAATTGCCAGATAATTGCTTATTTAATGCTTATTACTATAATATAGCAGAAAATTTTCTAAACCATGCAGACACAAATCCTCCGGGTCGTCATTGGCTTCGTTAATCCATTGAAAGCCTTCGTACAGAATACTGAAGCGAATCTCCGCATCGGCAATGTCCTCATAGTCCATATCGCTGATTTCGTCATGCTCTGTGCCAAGCTGTGGGAAGTACGTGCCTTTCACCCGCTAATCCATAAGCCCCTGTCATCATAGAGATGAAACATACAGCTCGTAGTTGTGTCGATTATAAAAATCTTAGATGCCAAATTGTATTTACCACCAATATCTGACAGAATGATCTCCCGAAACAGCCGCTGAATATCAATATTGTTGGCCTGATATAGTCTACGAGTGCAGTTATGTATATCGGTATTATTGGCAAGAGCGGCGGGATAGGTTTGCTCCATAGGGCGGAACTTCCACGAAAATGAGCAAACCTCTGTATCGCCTATGTCTTTCAGGCAACTTTCCACAAAACGAATGTCGTCTTGATTATTCTCGCTATAACAGTCCTCATAGACAATGAGAAGCTCAGAGCCAAACTGCAAGCGGCGATACATGCCAGTGGCAATCTGCGCGCACTCGGCTGCATAGGCTTCGCTTACCCCGGAATCGTTCTCAAAATAAGGGCTGCCCTGTGCCAGCATTTTATGCAGACAATAAGGTGAAAGCAACTTGAAAAGCACGTCCTCCGAATCGCTCCGAGAACGCTTATGCTGTTCTAATATTTTTAAGAGTTGTTGTTTAGGTGTCATATAGATTTTCCTTAACATGAAATTCCTCACCTTGTGACAATAAAACAATACTGTATTGGCGGCTCGGAGAATACATTTGTGGCTTCCAATTCTATCACATCATCGGGTGTAAGTTCGTCAATGGGGATGGTGTGTTTTCTGATTCGGGGCCTGTTCTCGATTCCCATCCAGATATGCCAAAGTTCAATTTCATCTGTATGTTCCAATTGATTGCGGATATAGTCAATCACATTTTTGGCACGGCCCTCTGTGCAGTCCCATTCGATATAAGCACGGTATTTTTTCTCGGTATAAACATCATCGGTGGCATCACTGAGCCTTAGAATGGCAAAATCATCATCGAAGTCGCCATCGTCCACGATTCCAGCATCTATGTCAAAAACAATCTCAGTATCCGACCACAAAATAGCATCGGGTTCATCCCGGTTGTAGCCCGGTCTTAGCAAAATTTCATCAACCGATATTCCCTTAGACAAGGCTTCATTGACGGATAATGTTTTATAATGGGAATTCTTCACTTCCGGGAGCGGAGCATTGGAAGCAATATAAGTCAATTGGCTCAATTTTCTACCCCTTGCTCATCCTTGTACTCCTTTTCGGCTTCTTCTTTACTTGGAATACTTGAGAATGCAAAACAGAAGCCTTCTGCAAAAAAATCAATCGATAACCGTTCCAGCCACTTAACAAGCAACTCTGGTAGTAACGGCTGATTTTCGTTTAAGAACACCACTGCATAGTAGGGCGAGCTATTGGGACTTTTCTTATCAAAAAGAGAGCCTTCTCTCAACTTGCAGTCCTTTATCGTGGGGTGATAATCCTCATAATAAAGAGCACCGATGAAATAGTCCAACGCTCCATTTTGTATTTCACGGCACTTTTCCAAAAAGTGAGGATAGTCAGAGCTATCTGCTTCGATAAATTCGTTTTCCGCCAATATGTTTTCAAGTGCAGGCAAGGTGTTAAAGTCAAAATGAAAGTAAAAATCATCTCCCGCCTGATCATTGGAAAGGCTGAATTCAACGCCCGATATATCCCCGCTTTTCAGATTGCCGATATTGTAAACGCCCCACCAGTAATCAAGGTGGCGAATATGAATGTATTTGGTTTGTTTCGTCATTGAAATCTCCTTTCCGAAGAAAAGCACCGCTTGATGAACTTTGCTTTATCGACTATAATTATAGTGGATAATTATAGTAAATGCAATAAAAAGGCGGGTGAATTATATGTATGGCATGAGCATCTATCTCATTGACCGCAGCATTCACGATATAGATACAGACTGGTGGAAGAAAATTACCGCCAAATTTTTGCAACCCGGTGATGCCTTTGAAATCCGCTGCTGGAAAGAAGAAGCAGATGCCATTGAACAGGCTCTCTGCTATGGTTCACTAAATCTTGAGGACAGCAACCAAGAATATGAAACATCCATCAAGGGTGCCCTTACCAAAAACATGATCCATAATATTCTGGCAACCCCACAGCCGCAGGACGATGAAATGATGACGGAGTTTTTCACCATTAATGTGGAACCACGCTTTTGCAGCGCACATTATGGCACGGAGCTACACCTGTTTCACTTGTCCGAACAGGAGCTTGCGGACATTAAAGAAATTTTGAAGCATGTTTGGGACTGTTTCAGCGTGGATGTTTGCAGCATGGAAGACTATGTACAGGAGGAGTGAGAATATTATGCAAATCGGATACTATGCCGTATTTAATTACGATGAATACGACACTAAAGAAGAGAAGTATGGAATATCCATTCTTTTTCCGGATGTACCGGAGTGCAACTCCTGCGCACGGTCGGAGGCAGAAGGCTTTGTCATGGCAAAAGAGATGCTGGAGTTGGTAACGGCTTTTCATAAAGCAGACCACGCAGATATCAGGGATGCGAACGCGCCGGAATCGCCGCAAAAAATGCTCGGATAAAGATGAAATGGGGCATCAGTAGGGTAAGAACTATGCCCCTCTGATGCCCCGGAAAAGCAAAAGAAAAAAGCCGGCAAACCGTGATGGTTACTGACTTTTTCACTGGTGGACCTGAACGGGATCGAACCGTCGACCTCCGCGTTGCGAACGCGGCGCTCTCCCAAGTGGTCCGCAAAGCGGGCCTTTTCTTTTGTCCTCAAAATCGGTGTTTTTCGAGCTGGAATGCGAACCACGCAACGGACAAATTGCGCACGGTTCGCAATTTTTTCTATGATCCTTCATCTGCATTGCATTTTATCCCTGATCGGCAGTAATTTTATGATAGAACTCTTCAAGTTCAGTAACAGCTCCTGTCGTTGTCTGGTCTTGTACTTCATTGAAAAGGCTCCTCATGCCGTACGGTTAAAATTGCAATTAGTTTGCAATTTTCTATAATAGCTTTTTGCCACTGTACAGTTAATATCCATATTTTAGATTTTATATTGCGAAAAACTTGACAAATGGAAAAGGAAATGCTACTATATTCAATATGCAATTAAGTTGCAATTTAGGATTTGTGAGGCGACCACGATGTACGAAGACAAGGTATTGGTATGTGCCGACTGCGGCAAAGAGTTTATTTGGACTGCGGGTGAGCAGGAATTTTATGCGGAGCGCGGATTTCAGAACGAACCCCGTCGTTGCCCAGAGTGCCGTAAGTGCAGAAAGAATGCCCGAAGCAGCCAGAATGGTGAGCGAGAAATGTATGACGCAATTTGTGCCAACTGTGGCAAGCCATGCAAGGTTCCCTTCAAGCCGACGGAAGGCCGTCCCGTCTATTGTAGCGAGTGCTTTGCGAAAATGAAAGAGAAGCAGTCCTCTGCACGGTCTTATAATTATTGATCATGAGATTGCGGGGCGTATCACCGCACATGCTATTGCGGTACGCAAGCCCGCGTTTCAGTGATACCTCTGTTGAAAACGGAACGGCGTTGACGTGTTTTGTCTTGGCCTGTCAACGCCATTTCCATTTGCGGTATATTTAAATTTGGAGGAATAAATGAGATGGCAAAATGTGCAATTACCGGAAGAAAAACAACCTTCGGCAGAAATGTCAGTCACTCCCACAGAAAATCAAGCCGGACATTCAAACCAAATCTGAAGCGAATCCGCGTGGAAGAAAACGGAACGCCTAAGCGTATCTATATTTCTGCAAGGGCACTGAGATCCGCAATGAAAACCGGAACCATTACCCGTGCCTCGTAAAAGGATTTCGCTGTGCAAAAAAGAGTGATTCCCATTACACTGTTGACCGGTTACCTCGGAGCCGGAAAAACAACGCTACTTAACCATGTGCTGAAAAATCAGACCGGCTATAAAGTTGCGGTCATCGTAAATGACATTGGGGAGGTTAACATTGATGCCTCTCTGATTGAAAGCGAAGGTGCCGTAAATGGGGCGGACGGAAGCCTTGTGCCATTGTCAAACGGCTGTATCTGCTGTACACTCAAGGAAGATTTGCTGATGCAGATCATTGAGATATACAAAACAGAAAAGTTTGACTACATTATGATTGAGGCCAGCGGTATCTGTGAGCCGCTTCCCATTGCTCAGACGATCACCTTGCTGGATGGCTCTCTGCCGGATGTAAAAATCCCAGAGATCTGCCGGCTGGACAGTATCGTTTCCATTGTGGACGCAAAGCGCATGACAGAAGAGTTCTTCGGCGGCGATAGCCTGCTGAAGGATGACTTGGATGAGGACGATATTGAGAATCTTTTGATTCAGCAGATTGAGTTCTGCAATAAGATCGTATTGAACAAGACGGACGAGGTTTCATCGGCAGATTTGGAGAAAATCAAGCATGTCATTCGTGTGCTTCAGCCGGAGGCGGAATTGATTGAAACAACCTACGGTAAGGTGGAGCTAAATCAGATATTTGATACGCACGCATTTGATTTTGAGAAATCCAGTCATTCGGCAGGTTGGGTAAAGGCCTTGGCGGAGGAGAACGATTCAGAGCCGGAAACTGAAGAATATGGAATCGGCACATTTGTTTATGAGCAGGTAAAACCTTTTTCACAGGAGAAGATGGAAGCGTTTGCCGCAAATAACTACCCCAAAAGCATCATTCGGACAAAGGGATTGATGTGGTTTGATGATTTGCCGGATTTGATCTATCTGTTTGAGCAGTCCGGACAGCAAATCCAAGCCGTTCCCTCCGGGAAATGGAACGTTGCCAAGCCTTTCTTGGAACGCAGGAAGTTCCAAAAGGAGCATCCGGATTATCCGTGGAATGCGACCTACGGAGATCGGGTGAATCGCCTTGTGATCATTGGAAAGAATATGGATCGTGCGGAAATAATTAGGGCATTCGATCACTGCCTTGCAGAGTAAGGCAGGCGGAGAATCATTATGGTTTCCAATCGTGTTAAAATTACGCTGGTCTGCACAGAGTGTGGCGACCGAAACTATACAACCACGAAAAACAAAAAGCTCCATTCGGAACGGATGGAGGTACGAAAATACTGTCCGCGTCTGCGGCGGCATACGATTCACAGAGAAACAAAATAATCGATCAGTAATAAAGAACGCATGGATGCCGGATAAATGGCTTCCATGCGTTTTTCACTTTTTATTATCCTTTGCCGCACAGTTCTTGCAGACACCATATAGCAGACTTCCGTCGCATTGCAGCGAAAAACCGTGGTGCTCTTCGATGTGTTCTTCAAATTCGTCCATGAATGTACAGTCAAGATGAGCCAGCGCACCGCATTTGACACACTTGATATGAAGATGATTTTCACAGCCGTGTGCCTGTCCTACATACTGATAAGTTGCCTTATCACCCTGCTGATCTGCATATTTAATGACAAGCTGTTCATCGCAGAGCTTTGCAAGGCAACGATAGACCGTAGTGGGATTCGCATTTTGCTTTTGTTCATGCAAAAAATTCAAAATATCCGACGCACACACTGTCCTGTTTCGGTTCTCTCCCAAATATTGTATAATTGCGGATTTCACCTTTGTTTGATAAGTGCCTCGCTGAGCCATGTAGCCACCCCCTCGTAGTGAATTTTAATTCATTTATTCCGTTTTTGCAAGGCAGTCATCCAGCATTCGCTCAATTTCTGCTCTGTCGTAGCCCTTTCCAATAAAAACGATCTGATTCAGTCGGTCACCATAGGCTTCATCCCAGTTGTCCTTCGTTTCCGAATAGTTTTGAAAGATAAACTCCTGATCCTCCAGCGGCAGAGCTGCAACCCAATTGGAGACCTCATTGATACCGGCGTTGCGTCCCGCCTGTTCAAAAAGCTGCGTGTGCATATCATCATCGGCAAACCAGAGATACCCCTTGGTACGGATGATCTCCTCCGGATAGTCCTGTGCAACAAATGCAGAAAAGCGGTCGTGTCAACGCCGATTTGAATTTGCAGTTTTTCGCCGGTTAAAAAATGTAGGAAAACAGCGGCGAGGGAATGTCCTAAAATTAGTTTTGTCCCTGCTCGAAGAGGGTATTGACGATGTGCTGTTTTTGCTTCATATATTCTTTGCGTTCTTTTAGCCGGTAGCTTTCGCCCTTGATATTGACGACGGTACAGTGGTGCAGAACACGATCGAGTATCGCGGAGGCGATGGTGACATCAGCAAAGATCTCGTTCCATTGGGAAAAGGTCTTGTTGGAGGTAAAGACTGTTGAGACCTTTTCATACCGTCTGGAAATAAGCTGAAAGAACAGGTTCGCCCCCTGAATATCCATCGGGAGATACCCGATTTCGTCGATGATGAGCAGCTTGTATTTGCCCAGAGTTTTGAGCTTATCTGGAAGACGGTTTTCAAAATGGGCCTTTTTGAGCTGCTCAATCAGTGAGTGGCAGTTAATGTAGTAAGTGGAGAATCGATGCCTGGCGGCGACCATCCCCAGCGCCGAGGCCAGATGGGTCTTGCCCACGCCGGGCGGGCCGAGAAAGACGATATTTTTTCCATTCTCCAGAAAACGCATGGTGGCCAGTTCCTCGATCTGCCGCTTGTCAATGGAGGGCTGAAAACTGAAATCAAAGTCCTCCAACGCCTTTTTGATGGGAAAGCCCCACATCTGCACCTGTTTTTCATAGGCGCGCCGCCGTTTGCTGAGCGCCTCCTCTGCAAAGATATGGTCGAGCACCTCCACGATGTTAAGCTCGTCTTTTACAGCTCTCTCAAGATAATTGTCCAGGATCTCCAGCGTGTTTTTCATTTTCAGGCTTTCAAGGTTCTCCCTGAGGCGTTCCATCGTCAGTTCCGTCATAACAATACCTCGTCATACCGGCTCAAATCATGTGGCTGGATGGGAAAATCGATGACGTTGTCACCGTCCAGCAGCGTGTTTTCGATGTCGAAAGACTGCTTGACCGTCAGCCTGCGGTAGTGATGGGCATTGACGACCATGTCCTTTTTCTGATAGGATATCCGGTGCAGGGCGAGTTGCTTTCCTTCGTGGTAGACGGCGAGCAGGTTGTCCAGCGCTACGACTGCCACATCTTTGCCGGCGTATTCCGATGGAACGGAATACTGATTACCGCCGTATGAGATGAGGCAGTCTTTTTGCACCCTGCGTAAGTTAATTTTGTCGATAATATATTCGCGTTTGAGAGGGTTGAGGCCCTCTTTTTTTAATCGCTCGAAGGGAATTTCGTTCGTTGTGGCATGGATTTTTCCGTTAACCTTGTTGCACCAGGCCAGCGCCTGGCCGTTGAGATTGTCCAGAGACGAGTACTTGATTCCAATCATAAAATTGTCCCGGACGAACTGGACCGTGCGCTCCACCTTGCCCTTTGTCTGGCCCCGGTATGGCCTGCACAGCACAGGCTTGAATCCATAGAACCCGGCAAAGTCCTCGAACTGCCGGTTCAGGGTGCTGTCCTCCTGCTTCAGCAGCCGCTTGATGACGACCTGTTTCATGTTGTCGTACAGGATTTCCTCCGGATAGCCGCCCAAATACCGGAACGCGTTGGCATGGCAGCGGATCAGTGTGTTTGTGCTCATGTCGGTCACAAACTCTATGTACCGTGCCCGTGAGTATCCGAGAATAAACAGAAAGCAGTACAGCTTCTTCAGCTTTCCGCCCTCCATGACGGTGTGATCCTCGAAAAATGCCCAGTCCATTTGGCCTTGCAGCCCCGGCATTGTCTCAAATCGTACCGTTGCCTTCTCGTCCAGCTGCTCCTTTTTGTTGCGTACGTATTCTCGCACGATGCTGTGCCCGCCGTCAAAGCCCTGCTCCCGGATCTTTTCCGGAATTCGCTCCGCTGAGTACGGCGCTTCCTCCAGCCATATTGCGATCTGCTCCTTGTACGGGTCCAGCTTTGACGGCTTCGCCGCGCTCAGGCTGTATACCGGCCGTGTCTCGCTCTCGGCGTATTTCTTCGCCGTCCTCGGGTCAAGGTTGTACTTGCGCGCGATCTCCGTGTAGCTCAGTCCTTTTTGCCGGTCGCGGATATCCATCCAGTTTGCTCCTTCCATTCTGACACCCTTTCCGCCTCCATTACGGCAGGCAGATTCGAGTGTACCATATTGCATTTCTCTCCGCTGCAAACCTGCATTTTTTGACCGGCGTTTTCTTGCATTTTATCACTGGCGCTGACAGTGTAAGCGCCAGAAGAATTCGGCCAACACCATAATTGTCATTGTCCGGGTTTTCATTATAAATCTCTCGTATTTTGACCGGAAGCAGCTGCCACGGTTTTGGCTTGCCAGCCGACTGCAAAGAGCGGTAGTACCCGGATTCACTGACTTTCACAACCCGGCACATGGCATGAACGCAGAACCGCTCACGGCGCAGCGTGATGTACTCATACAGCCGCTCCGGCTTTACCGTTTCCGGTCTTTGGCGAAAAAGCCCAGCGCATCCTTGAGAATCTCATTGGCCTTCCGCAGTTCCGCGATCTCCTTTATTAGCCGGCGTTCGTTCTCGGAAAGCGGTGCGTCGCGGCGAATGCCGCTGCCGACGAAGGCGTGATCTCCGAAGGCCTTTCGCTTTTGCCGCCACTCCGCCAGAGAGTAGTACGGAATGCCCAGCTGTGCCGCCGCCTGCTTCACGCCGATTTCATCGGACAGCTTGACCGCTTCTTCTTTGAACTCCTTATCATATTTGCGCATTGCAAACACCACCTTATTCTTCCTTTGATTCTATCACTTTTGGGGTGTTTGTCCTCTGCACTTCTATGATATCCCTCCAAATTGGAGTTAAATCTTCACAGTCAAAAGTTATGTGGCCTTGCCAATCGAAAAAGCACTATCAATTAGAATTCCGTAATATCCATACAAAATTCTCTACGCAAAGAAGCGCACACTCCCTTATGTACCCAATGGGTTAAGGGGTGGTCAACTACACAAAAACCATGCCCCACACGAGGCGCCACCTGAAGTTCACAGGGAATACCAGAGTGGAGCAAGCGGGTCGCATACTCCAGACCGTCATCCCGTAGTGTGTCATATTCTCCCACAATAATGTAATGGGGTGGCAGATCCTCAAGATCACGACAATAAGCGGGGAACGCATAATACGAAGGTTGACTCCCGTCATATCCGCCCAGATAAATAGCCTCGGCAGAATTATATTTCTTTTCCCGACTTAGTGCGAATTGGGAAAACTGGTGCTTGGAATACGAGTTTTCTAAACTCAGAACCGGACAGTTCAGTATTACCAAAGATAGCTTTGGCCCATTATGATCACGAGCATATAAGGCAAGACCCGCACACAAACAGCCTCCGGCACTGGTACCGTGAAGAGCAATGCGTTCCGGATCACCTCCAAACTCCTCCGCATGCGTATGAATCCACTCCAGCGCAGTATAGCAGTCCATCAGTGGCTGCGGAAAACGAACACCACCCTGTACAGATAGCCGGTAATCAACTCCCACTACAATGGCGGGAGTTCCGGCTGCTATTGTAATACAGCGGTAGTTATCAATGTCCAGATTTCCTCCTACAAATCCGCCACCGTGAATTTCCATAACGATAGGTGCATTTTTGGGGAGTTTTCCCGGCGTATAGATCCGCAGCGTCATGGGCTGTTTATCGCCTCCGGGAATTTTAATGTCTACGATCTTCATGTCATCCGGTTTCGTATATCCACTGATATACTGGCGTTGCGCTGCAGTAGCCGCCGCTCGCTCATCTTCGGTTCCATGGGCAATAATTTGATATAAATTCAAGTGATACTCATACCCCGGATACGCAGTTGCGTTCATAGTTGACCCTCCCCAAAACTTATATTATTTTAATTGCTTTAAATTACAATCTGGCAATAACACTACCTATCTCCACTCTGCACTTCCATATTAATTTAGTCTAATAAATGTGCACATGATGGTGTACCTGGCAGGGAGGGGAAATTGGCGTACACGAAAAAACATATTGCCACCTCAAATATGGTTGGCCACCTCGAAGGCGTCCCAGATGGCGCTGTGAACATTGTGGAACTGCTTGCAATCGCCGATGGCATAGATTTCGTCGGCATCCTGCAGCTCGTCAAATAGCTTGCGGTCAGAGTTAAAGCCAACAGCAAGAATAACGGTGTCGGCAGCCAATTCCTCCTCTTCTTCCGTATCTAGGTTTTTAACAAGTAGGCCGTTTGGCGTGGTTTTCACAGCGGCGGTCCGGCACAACACCCGAGTCCCATGGAACGGCACCAGGCGCTCCAGCATTTCCCTGTTTGCGGAACAGATGGGCGCATTCACTGCCATCAGCTTGTCCAGTGCTTCGACCAGAACAACTTGCTTCCCCAGATCCTTTGTCAGCCACAGGGCAAGCTCACATCCCACCATTCCGCCGCCGATCACCACAGCCCTGTCTCCTACATTTCCGCCACTGCACGCCAGCGCCTCTTTAGCCGTGATGACTTTGCAGTCGCTCCCCAGAGAAAAGGTTTTCGCTTTCGCCCCTGTGGAGATAATCAGGACATCATACTCCATCTTGTGAATGTCTTCCGCGCTCAATTCCGTCTGCAGATGAATTTCCACCTTCAGTTGCTCCAGCGTGTGGGCATACCATGCAATCAGAGCGCGGTCATCGTCCTTGAACGAGGGCTCACCGGCCTCATAGAACGCACCGCCGAGATGATTTGACTTCTCAAATAGAACCGGCTCATGTCCCCGCAGCGCCAGCACTCTGGCCGCCTCGCATCCGGCCACACCACCGCCGACAATTAGAACTCTCTTTTTTCCAAGAATGGGATTGTATGCGAAATACCGCTCTCTTGCACACTGCGGATTCACCGCGCAGTTGATCATGGAATACTCCTGCACGCGGCCCATGCAGCCCTCCTGGCAGGAAATACAGGGACGGACGTCTGCCCGCTTGCCCTTTCGGATTTTATTGACGATATCCGGATCAGCCAGAAGCGGACGTCCGAGAGAGACAATGTCGCAGGTTCCGTTGGCAACACATTCTTCCGCCATGTCCGGATCATCCATCCTGCCAGCCAGCAAAATGGGGATGTTAACCGATTTTTTCATCAGTTTTCCATACTCGCGGTACAGTCCCTTTTCCTGATACATGGGGGGATGGTTCCACCACCAGGCATCATAGCAGCCCACATCCACATCCAGCGCGTCATAACCATACTGCTCCAGCAGTTTGGCTGTTTCGATGCCCTCTGGGAGATCCCGGCCTTTCTCTTCAAATTTTTCGCCAGGAAGAGCACCCTCACGCCAGTCCTTGAGCATTGACTTGGGTGAATAGCGCATGGTCACCGGGAAATCCCATCCGCAGGTTGCCGCAATTTCCTCCCGCACTTCCTTTGCAAACCGCAGCCGGTTTTCAAGGCACCCGCCGTATTCGTCTGTGCGGTGATTGAAGAAGGAGATCGCAAACTGGTCCATCAGATAGCCTTCATGCACGGCATGGATCTCAACCCCGTCAAAACCGGCGCGCTTTGCGTTGTACGCACCCTTTCCGAAACTTTTGACGATTTCGTGAATCTCCTCTACTTCCAGCGGCCGGCAGGTCTTGTCCAGCCACCGGTGGGGGATCGCGGACGGCGCTACGGGCGGAAACTCACCCAGATTAGTGGGAATGGTCACACGCCCAAAGCCGCCGGACATCATCAGGAAAATTTTGCTGCCGTAAGCGTGAATCCGCTCGGTCATCTCACGGCTGGTCCGGATAAACTGCACCGGGTTATATGTGGAACTGGGGCAGTTCGGCATGGACTGCGTTTCCACCTTGTTGTCGCTGAAGGTGACCCCAGTAATGATCAGAGCCGTACCGCCCTGCGCCCGACGGGTATAATAGTCGATTCCGCGCTGGTTCCATCCGCCTTCCGCATCGCCCAAGCCTAACGGCCCCATCGGCGCCATGGCATAACGGTTTTTGAGTTCCACCTTGCCGATTTTAAATGGAGTAAAGAGTTTGGTATATTTCATAATAATCTCCTTTTCAACTGAATATTGTTTAATTTAAAGTTTTCCTAAATGTGTCACTTTATTTACAGCATACATAATAAAGGATCTGTAAATTTTCAAGTAACAGAAATGACGATAGGTAAGATTTTTATGTTATCTCCATCTTTTCCCCCGTCCCACACCGTGCATGATAGTTTCCCATCACACGGCATTCCATCGGGAAATGTTTGTTGGAGTTACACAGCTTACAACTAAAAGAAACCTTTAGATAATTTCGGGGATTTCCGCCAACCGGAGGAATTTATTGAGTTTAGCCAGTTGCTTTTTATCCAAATTCAGTTCGGCAAGCAGGGTGTTCAGCGTTTTTTCTCTCGTGGCGTGTAGGAGTACGTGTACCCTATCCGCCAAAAACACGAGGTTTGCATATTTGTTTGTACCGCCTTTTGCAAAGGGATAATATGATGGCAGTGCAGATGCCCAATTTCAAGATTTTCTCCACTGATTGCACATTTTCCGCACTGTCCGCAGTAAAGGGACAGGCGGTTGTCGTTAAACTCAATGGTTCTATCTCGAACCGGGTTGCGCATTAAAAATGTCAGGACGGCCATGTTGACCGTCTCCAATCTACTGTGTATACCAGCTCTGCCCTGGTGCGTATATTTGTTGACCGCCACCCGCAGCATACCGGGAGGGCGGTGCTTAATTGCACCAATCGGGGCGAGCGCCGTATCATACACATAGTGTATTTGCTGACTGTGTCCATACTTTTCTTGGATATATGGCAAGATATACTGGCCGCTTCTTTTCATGCGTTTCTTTAATCGTGCTCTTAGGCTCTTGTAGGCAGAATGGCTGATTTTATAGAAGTCCTGTGCTACGTAGGTCGCTATTTCATAGTAATTGTGAACGCCAATGACATAGGCGTTGTAGCACTCGACCGAAGCGTGTCCACTGCGATTACCAATGGGTTTTTGCACGCTCCTGATTTGCTTGTGCAGACTGTCTTTAATGCGCTTATCCGCTTTTTCGGTAATGTGAGATTTTACGGTGTATCTGGGCTTTCCACCCTTGGTCTTACCCTTTTTGTGCAGACGTATCTGAAAGCCAAGATATTCGGAATAGTGGCGTTTCAGGTTGGTGACACTGGATTTTTCCTCACTGATTTCCAAGTGAAGCCTATCCCATAGCCACAGTTTTGTGGCTTCAAAAATCTTGTCCGCGTCGCTGCGTTTTCTGCAAAAGATTTTGAAATCATCCGCATAGCGCACGAGGTGGCATTCCTTTAGATTGCTTCGTTCCCGGTAGGCTAAAAATATTGATCCCTTATCCTCTTTGCCGTTGTCTTTGCGGATGAAAGGCTTGATATGCTTGGGTGGCATTTCTTCCCATTGGCTGGCAATCCACCAGTCCAGCTCGTTCAACACAATATTTGAGAGCAATGGACTTAATATGTCGCCCTGCGGCGTGCCCTTTTCAGGGATACCAACATCTTTGATCTCCGCCTTTAACATAGCGGAGACGATGCACAGCAGCTTTTTATCGCGAATACCAAGCGTCCACAGCTGCTTAAGCAGTTTTCCTTGATTGACATTGTCGAAAAATCCTTTGATGTCAATATCTACAACATAGGACAGATTATCGACCTGCATATATTTATAGACCTGCGCTATGGCGTGCTCCGTGCTCCTGTTGGGACGAAAGCCAAAGCTCTTTTCATGAAATTTCGCCTCGCATATCGGCTCTAAGACCTGCAAAATACATTGCTGTATCAGCCGGTCTCCGATGGTGGGAATGCCCAGCGGCCGCATTTTGCCGTTTGGTTTTGGGATTTCTGTTCGCCGTACCGTTTGCGGGATGTAGAAGCGGAGGCGCTTTCTCACATAATTTATGACGGTCTGCGGTTGCCATTTTTCTAAGTCCTGAATGGTTTTACCGTCTGTGCCTGCGGTTTTGCTGCCGGAATTCTTCTTAATATTGCGGTGCCTTCTGCGCAGCCAAGTCTGCTCTTGTCAGATTCCCGGGGTGACGGGGAGAGCGATGGAGCAGACCTCCACGCTTCATGGCCCGACGCACGCTGCTCCGGCTTTACCGTTTCCGGTCTTTGGCGAAAAAACCCAGCGCATCCTTGAGAATCTCATTGGCTTTCTGCAGTTCCGTGATTTCCTTCATCAGCCGGCGTTGGTTCTCGGAAAGCGGCGCATCGCGGCGAATACCGCTGCCGACGAAGGCGTGATCTCCGAAGGCCTTTCGCTTTTGCCGCCACTCCGCCAGAGAGTAGTACGGAATGCCCAGCTGTGCCGCCGCCTGCTTCACGCCGATTTCATCGGACAGCTTGACCGCTTCTTCTTTGAACTCCTTATCATATTTGCGCATTGCAAACACCACCTTATTCTTTCTTTGATCCTATTTCTTTTGGGGTGTTTGCCCTCTGCACTTCTATGATATCCCTCCACTGTAACAGATTAAGGAGTTTCATAACCTTGTAATTTTACTAATCCTCACACACGCCGCCATCCGACGGCAACGGCTGTTAGCCGTTCACTCTTTTAGCCCCGTACACTCGGATGTTCGTCAGTGCAATCCTGCACATTCTCGCCATAGATATCTTGTAGACCCCCGGCCTATCACTCACGACCACCTCTGGTTCGTTTTTGCCGTAACGATGTGTTGCTGGTACTGTCGATACAGCGAGTGTGTTCAGCCGACTTCGGCGTGCTGTGTCAGTCCCCGCGTTTGTCCACGGTTTCTTCCAACGCAGTCTCAGGGGGAGCGTTTCGGGACGTTACTCCATCACTCCACTCCTCGAAATATTAGTTAGAAAACCTTGCGGCTTCCCGTCGTTTTTCCCTTGCAGCAGGTCTCCCCACTATGCTATGAGATCACATACGCAATCTGCACCACAGAATTCGGCGCAGATTGCGTATGTCGTTGCCTGAACGCTCCCCGTCAGATATTTGACAAAGCACCCTATTATTGAATTGGCATTCTCAGCGGTTGGCATAAACTTACAGTGAGCCTGACAGCATTAATTTTCGTCCAGTAGCTTTTGAAGCCGTTTGGCCACATCGTCCATTTTCCTTTGAAACGCTGTTGAATCAATAAAGGGATTTTCGCCCGGATGCTCTTGCATATAGGCGTGCTTACCCAAGGTATCATTATCTATTGGGTGATTTCCAATCAGAATGTCCACAGGCTCATTTCGCACTTTTTTCAGCGATGACATAAAGGTTTGCCGCATCTTCAATTCCGAGTCACCGCAATAGGTCAGATAATCTTTATCAAGTGTAATAAAACCATACCCTCCGAAATATCCCACGCGCTTAGTCTGGGTTCCGTCCGTTACATCGAAGAAACTGCACAGACATCCTTCGGTATGCCCAGGTACCAACACAAAATGTATTGTGGTATTACCAAAGGTCAGCGCATCTCCGTCGTTGATTTCTACGTCCACATGATAGGGTTGAGTGAAGTCAAAGTGGCTATCATAAATGAACGTCTTTCCAGGGTGCTCCCGCATCATTTTGGCATCAGGTGCACCGAGATACTGTTTGGTGCCAAACATATCGCTAAATAGCATGGCACCGCCAATATGATCAACATGTGCATGGGCATGAATCATCCACCTAACGTCGGCAGGATTAAAGCCTGCCTCCCAGATTGCCTGAATCAGAAGCGGCGCCTGTTCGTATGCAGCAGAGTCAAACAGAAGCAGCCCATCGCCGGTGTCGAGCAAATGGCAACAAACCGTTTTGTTTCCCACATACCACAGATTCCCAAAAATACGAAATGGATGTTCATAGTATTTACCGGGGTGAATCGCAAAATCCGCATATGGATTACCTTCTGTTAACTTTCTTTGGTGCTCCATATATATATTATAGTTGGTCTCAAAGTCTAAGTTCATTTGTCATATAGCTCCTCAAAATTTGAATGTGCTGAATTCAGCCAAAGTAAATTGGCAGCCAAATTATCGAAACGATTGTTTGAACAAGAATGATTGGTATGCAGAATTTTGCCATTTCCTTAATTGTATAACCACCCATACTGTATGCCATTGCCGTACTCGGTGATGCCATCGGTGTCATGATAGAAGTAATCGACGACACTTCAATAGCCGCGCAAGCAGCCAACGGGCTGATATTGGCCTTCATGCAGGCAATTACAACCACCGGAGTCAAAACATTGATAAGTGTGGTATTATCCATGAATTGTGTAAGTACGACACAGAAAATAAAGCAAATGGCACAGATTGCAATAATGCCCATTTTGCTGTTAATAAAACCGCTCATGAAGCCGGCCAAAAGATCACCCACGCCGCTATTGGTCAGGGCGGTGACAACACCGAGCATGGAAGCCACCATGAATATCGTCGGCCAGTGTATGCTGGTCAACGCTTCCCGCTCGTTCAAAACGCCGGAAAGTATCATAATAATTGCGCCGAGTACAGCAATTTGATACAAATCAATTGGAAGAAGATCTTTCACAATCATGCCTAGCATGGTGATAATAAAAATGGCGTAGGCCAGTTTTTCCTTGGCGGGAGAAAGCGTGGTTTCTTTTAACTTACCCTTTTGATCTGCATTTAGGGTGACTGCGCGGTGGGGGAGAAATTTGTAACCCACCAACAAGATAAAGAGCATAGAGGCAATGGCTCCAGGCAGACGGGCCATACACAAATCCCAAAACCCGTATTGCGCAGTTGTACCGCAGTTAGAAAGTATTTGGTTTTTCAGTAAAAACATAGAGGCACTTAGCCCCACGGGGAAAAGTCCAATGCCCAACTGTGCGCCGACAGAGGCGGGCAAGATCAAGGTGGTATGAGAGATATTTGAAGCATCGGCCAAAGCCAAAAGCAAAGGAATAACGGTAATTAGCGCGGTAACACCACCTGTGAACTGGCAAAGCAGAAAAGGAATTACCATGGAAATTAGTAATAGAAAACGGATATTGTTTCCTTTTGTTTTTGTTGTAATATTAACAATATGATTAAGAAGATTAGTCTTTAGGAGTCCTGCGGATACAACCATCATACTAATCATTGTAATAATGGATCCACTGATAAAATTCCCAAAAGCGTCTTGGATCGTAAGTACTCCGGTAAACCATAGGAAAGAAACAGCGATAAAGCAGGTTAGGCCGGAAGGAATGATTCCCCAGCAAAGGAAAACGGCAACAAATGCGAAGGCAATTAAAACTAAGACAATTGGCTCCATAATATCCCCTCTTTTGGCTGTATTTCGTCAAGCAAAATCACATCAAGCGGCAATTCTAATTTTTCCAAAGTGTATACAAACTTTGGAGAAAGCTTCCGAGGTAATGAATTCCATCTCTTTATTTAAAATGATTTCCCGACTGCGGTCATAGGTCAACTTTCCTCCACCGCGCGCAAGCAGAGAATTGACGCATTTAACAAAATCATATTAGCTTTTATAAGAAAATATAGCAATTGTCTTAAATTCATGATACTATGATTAAATGAGTATACTCAGTCAAAGGGGATGCATTTATTGGATTTGAAACAAATTGAATATTTTTTGGAATTGGCAAAGCAAGAGCATGTATCTATAACGGCGGATTTCCTTGGTATTTCCCAGCCAGCATTAAGTAAAAGCATTGCAAGTCTTGAAAAGGAGCTGGGTGTAAAGCTATTCGATCGGCAAGGAAATCGCATTAAGTTAAACGAATCAGGACGGCAATTTGCGGAATCTGCTGAAAAATCGATGTTGCAACTTCATCATGGGATATTGATGGTCAAGCAGTCTAGATATGATGTGAAGGGTACTGTTCATATTGCGTGCCATATTTTTGCGGACACGATTACCAAATGCGCTTTGAAATACCGCGAGTTAAACCCGGAATCCTTAATTGTCTTGGAGCAAGGACCATTTAGCTCAGAAGCGAAGTGTTATTCGGAAGAAGTTGATTTTGTTCTCAGCGCGGAAAATGAATTCCAAGATGCGTTTCAGCAAAAATGCACATGGATTGCGCAGCCGTTAGTCCGCGAGCAATTCTATATTCTTATTTCTCCCCGCTACCGAGTTTATCCTGAAACTATAACTTCATTAAGCGTTGCCGAACTGAAAGATGACCACTTTGTTACTATTCCGAGAGAAGATTTGTTCTTTTCCGATATCACATATAGAGTTTGTCAATCTGCAGGTTTTTCGCCAAGGGAATCTTACCAGACAAACGATTTTCTTGTTAAAATTAGAACTGTTGGAGAGGGAAAAGCAATCGCGCTTGTACCTGAATGCTGTATTGACATGGCTCAGCGACTTTTCCCTGATCTAAGGCAGTTTAAAATAGAAGACTACAATACCGAGCGAACAATTGTTCTTATGCGCCGGAAAATGTTTACAATGTCAGAGGTAGCATTGGATTTTTGGAATTTCGCGTTGGATTATTTCCAAGTAGAACCATGTCTACAAGGTGAGATATCATAGAAGTGCAGAGGGCAGCATATTCTTCATAACTTTGCTTGAGTCTTATCAGCAGGATTTGGAGCAGTCAAGAACCGTGCAGAATGTGAACACCCGAAATCTGCGGCTTATGCGGCCAGGCCTCTGGCGGCCTGGCGATACATGGCCGGCGGCAGGCCGCCGGGGTTGGCAGTGTAGATTCGCCGGCGGTTATAGTAGGTCATGATGTACCGGAACACGATGCTCTTAACCTGTGCCATGGGCATCTGCTCCGTCCGGATTCGATAGAGTTTTTCTTTCTTCAGCGTAGCAAAAAAGCTCTCCATCCTGGCGTTGTCGTAGCAGTGTCCCGTACCGCTCATGCTTTGAACCGCGCCGTATTGCGCCAGCACCTTTTGAAATGAGGAGCTGGTAAATTGGTTTCCGCGGTCGCTGTGCAGGGTCATTCCATAGGCTCCCTGCGCCTGGCAGGCAGACCGAAACGCCCGGATACACAGCTCCTTCTTCATGTTGTCATCCATGGCAAGACCGACGATCTCTCCGTTATAACAGTCCAGAACTGCCGCTATGTACAGCTTGCCGTCCTGACACTGGATCTGCGTGATATCTGTCAGCCACTTCCGGTTAGGGGCGTCTGCGGTAAAATCCCGGTGAATCAGGTTCTCCGCCTTCTGCGCAGCCAAGTCTGCTTTTGTCAGACTGCTGGAGCGACGAGAAGAACGATGGAGCAAACCTCCACGTTTCATGGCCCGCCGTACGCTGCTGCGGCTTACCGCAATACCGCGCTGTGTAAGCGCCAGAAGGATTCGGCCAACGCCAAATTGTCATTGTCCGGATTTTCATTATAAATCTCTCGTATTTTGACCAGAAGCAACTGCCATGGTTTTGGCTTGCCAGCCGACTGCAAAGAGCGGTAGTACCCGGATTCACTGACTTTCACAACCCGACACATGGTATGAATGCAGAACCGCTCACGGCGCAGCGTGATGTACTCATACAGCCGCTCCGGCTTTACCGTTTCCGGTCTTTGGCGAAAAAACCCAGCGCATCTTTAAGAATCTCATTTGCTTTTCGCAGCTCCGCGATTTCCTTTATTAGTCGACGTTCGTTCTCGGAAAGCGGTGCGTCGCGGCGAATTCCGCTTCCGACGAAGGCGTGATCTCCGAAGGCCTTTCGCTTCTGCCGCCACTCCGCCAGAGAGTAGTACGGAATGCCCAGTTGTGCCGCCGCCTGCTTCACGCCGATTTCATTGGACAGCTTGACCGCTTCTTCTTTGAACTCCTTGTCATATTTGCGCATTGCAAACACCACCTTGTTCTTCCTTTGATTCTATCACATTTGGGGTGTTTGTCCTCTGCACTTCTATGATATCCCTCCACAGTTCTTGACTTCTCCAGATGGTGGTAAAAAGCTTAATTAATAAAGCAAAAAACAAATTCAATATTTCAATTTCCGAGGTAGATGCACAGGATATTCACCAGACAATCGTGCTTGGATTGGCCTATGTCACTGGTACTGTATCGCATGCGGACAGTATGATTGATTCGATCCTGAAATTCATTGAGGACAATGTTGATGCTGAAATCATTGAAGTTCAGCGTGAAATCAGATAAGTAGACAGCTGGTTATAAATAATCAGTACCGGAAACTAAGTTCTGCAGTATATTTATGATATGCCAAAGCTCTAGGCTTATTTTATACACATAATTGGCACATAATTTAGAATTATTTCATGCACAGGAGATATTTATGGAAAATAAAAAAGTTGTTGTTGTTACAGGCGGAAGCTCAGGAATGGGGCTTGCTATCTCAAAAAAGCTTCAGAATTTGGGTATGCATGTCGTTGTTTTTGATATTCAAAGCCCGCCAGTAGATTTTGAGTTTTATCACGTTGATATCCGTGATGATAAACAAATCAAGTTGGCGTTATCAAATATCCCTCAATTGAATATTTTAGTTAATAATGCAGGTGTCTATTTTGAAAAATATCTGGAAGACACTACAAATGAAGAAGTAGACAGAATGGTGGATATTAACATTAAAGGCACCTATCTTATGACACGCAATGCATTTACAAAAATTAAAGCTGCAAAGGGCTCAATTGTTATGATTGCTTCCTGCCTGGGGCTTGTCCCGGAATTAACATCACCATTGTACTGCACAACAAAAGCAGGACTTATTATGCTGACAAAGTGTCTTGCACAGCAATATGCAGAGTATGGGATCCGCGTTAATTGCGTATTACCAGGACCAATTAATACTCCTCTTTTACAAAAAAGTTTTCAGGATGAAGCATCCGCTATCCGCTGTGCAGAACGCATACCGCTAAAGCGGATTGGAGAACCCACAGACATTGCGAATATGGTGGCTTTTCTTGTAAGTGAGGATGCCGGATATATAACAGGGGGTGCTTTTCCTGTTGATGGAGGAGTTTCATCTTCAAGCATATATTCGAAATGATTCTCAGCTTCTCAATGAAGACAGTGCCCGTATTGAGCATTACAGGGCATTTGCTAAGCCAATAAACTTTGTCTAATGAGTAGAGAATTATCTGAGCATGGGCGAAAAAAAGAACGACACAGCAGAAACTGCGTCGCCCTTGTTTGGATAATTCCATAGCACGAAACCGCGGGCGGTTTGCTGGCAGCTATGGGAAAAGCATTCGCTTTTATTTCTTGAAATTACAGCTGCGCAGATACCTGAAAAGCACAGTTTCCGGAAAAAGTCATATCAATTCTTTTCTTTCTATGGTAGAATGGGTGCAGCAAAGCCAGCCTGCCCTTGGAGCAGACTTAAAAAGGCTTTGTAATTTAGCAGGCTGTGGGTGGTGCGAGTCCGGTTCGAAGCAGACCGCAAAAGCCACAGTTTGGGCATTGAGAGGGCTTTCTGCCGAGGATCTTTTGGATGAGGGCCTCCGTGGAGAGCTTTTCTCTTTTTTTCAGTGATGTGCCCGTCTGTACCTTGCAGGTGTGCAGCTTCTTCTGCTTGCCGCGACTGGACAGAAAACCATAGTGCCGAATTTTCATGAACCCGGTTGGCAGGACGTGCATCAGGAAGCGCCGAATAAATTCTTCCGCTCCCAACGTCATCTCTTTCCAGCGGCTGCCGTCCCGGTAGTCTCGCCATTTGAAAGAGACCTGCCCGTTCTCTGTACTTAAAATACGGTTGTTGGCGATTGCCACCCTGTGGGTGTAGCGCCCCAGATACTCCACCACGCAGGCTGCATCTTTGAAAGGCGGCTTGCAGTAGACCACCCATTCTTTATGATAACACTCATTCAGCAGAGATGGTTCTATGTTGGGAAACTGCTGCTTAAGCAGCACCAAAAACTTGCCTCGAAATTTCCTGGACAGGACCTTCACCGGCAAGAAGAACTTTTTCCTGGACGGAAGCCATTTGCCCAGCTTGGTGAGGCCACCGCCCGGAACAATACAGTGAATGTGAGGATGAAAACTGAGATTCTGCCCCCAGGTATGGAGCACAGCGGTGTGGCCGGTGGCGGCGCCAAGATATTTTTTGTCAGCAGACAACTCCTGTATCGTCTCAGCTACACAGCGGAAAAGCAGATTGTAACCGCCCTGCTGGTTCCGGTAAATCCATGGATTCAGCTCCTGCGGTACGGTGAATACCACATGAAAGTAGCCCACATGGAGCAGGTTTCCCTTTTGCGCGTCAATCCAGCGTTCTTTGGAGAGTGTCTGGCATTTCGGACAGTGCCGGTTACGGCAGGAGTTGTAGGATGGTCTTTGGTATCCACACTCCGGACAGTGATCCATGTGGCCTCCAAGTTTGGCCGTGCGGCAATTGAGAATGGCGTTCATTGCCTTGCGTTGAGCCATAGGCAGCCGGTGGTTTTGGCGGTATGCCTCACCGTATTCCTCAAAGATATCTTGTACCTCAGGCATTTGATGACACCCTCGGTTTGCGGCCCCGCTTTTTAGGCAGTGAGTCCAACGGGCTTTAAATCTGCTTGTTCATGTTGCCGATGTGAAGGTAAAATGCAGTCGTCTGAATGAATGTATGACCAAGCATTTCTTTGATTTGGCAGACTTCTGCACCGGATTCCAAGAGGTGCGTCGCAAAGCAGTGGCGCAGCGTATGCACCGTGTAAGTATCCGGCAGGCCAGCATTTTTGCAGCAGTTACGAAAGGCATTTGCCACCGAGCGCGGCGTCAATACTTTTTGCCGCTGCTTTCTGAGATAAAACAAATACCCCTCCGGATGATTTGGCCTGCAATACTCACGTAGCACCTTTAAATTACGCTGTGAGAGCAGCGTATATCTGTCTTTGCCGCCTTTTCCGTGGTGGACGAAGATTCTCATCTGCTGGCTGTCAATGTCCTGAACGCGGAGGTAAGTTATTTCGGACAGGCGCAATCCCGCGCCGTATGCGGTTTCAAACATAGCTCTGTCACGGAGGTTGTCCATGCTGGAAAAGAAATGCGCAAGCTCTTTTTTGCTCATCAATGCCGGGAACTCCCGGTGTTCGCGCCGTCGATGGATTAGCTGATAGTTTAGGTTTTGCCCCATGACTGCACCGAAAATGAAACGCAGTGCGCTATTGTAAACATTGACTGATCCCGCGCTGTGTCCGGAATCCAATAGATACAGCAGGTACTCGCGAATCTCGATTTCATTCATTTCTTCAATTGGGCGGTCATTGAAATACTTTAGGAACAGCTTGAGCCGTCCCAGATACGACGCAACTGTTTTGGGCGACAGACCTCGCAGCCGCACCTCATCGTAGGCTCGAGAAAAGACTTCTTCATTTGTCATGGAATCATCTCCTTGAAAGTGATGCTTCCATTGTAAAGGGCAAAGAGAAAACCTGCCGCAACTGCAGCAGGTTCGATAGAAGAAAAATTCAGGGTTTAGATACCACCGCGCCAGCGGTTTCGTGCAATGTTTATGATGTGCGAATAAGCTTGTTTTATATAACACAGGGAAAATACGGTGAACTATGCTGAAAATCGGTGAATTCTCAGTTTTGACTGGAATTAGTATCCATATGCTCCGAAACTACGATAAAATAGGATTGCTCAAGCCGGAACAGATAGACCGTATGAACAACTACCGGTTTTATGGCGAAAAGCAGATTGTCCGGGCAAATCATATCCAGGTGTTAAAAAGCCTTGGATTTGGTCTGGATGAAATATCCGAAATTTTGATGGATGGCACGTTGGATGATCGGATCAGAACCTTTCTGGAAAGCAAAATAAGAGAAAAAGAAGAAAGCCTTTCCATAACGGAAAAGCAGATCGCGCAGATGCGGCAGGCTCTTAGCGAACTCGATACGCAAAACGAATACATGTTGTCCGTCAGTGTTAAGCGATTTCCCGCACGCAGGGTTGTCGGTTTGCGCGGCGTTATCCGAGAATTCAGCGAAGAAGGTCTGCTATGGGAACGTCTGGACAGGGCGTGCAAGACAAATGGAATAAGGCTTGCGGACGCACCATATTGCATGGCGATAATGCATAGCGTGGATTTTGAGAGAAAATGCATCGATACCGAGGTTTTCAGGGTCATCGAGCAGGCTGGGCAGGACATTGAAGGACTGAGATTTTTGGAGATGCCTGAAACCGAAGCGGCTGTTGTGGCGTTTCAGGGCATATACAGCCGGATAGGCGAAATCAGCAGGCACATTTATCATTGGATTATTGAAAATGGTTACAGGTTTTCGGGAAAGGCGTTCAACGTCTACTATATCTCGCCGGATAACGAACGAAACCCAGAAAACTATATCATCACCGAAATCTGCTACCCTATCAAAAAATAGTTCTTGACTCTCGCACGATGCGAGGGTATATGCTCCTGCTGTTAGATTGTTAGGAAACAGGAGGCTTCTATTTATGCCAGAGAAGATAATCGCGTTAAAGCACCATTTAGACAATTACGCGTGTATGTGGAACGGCATAGAAGATTTATATATTCAACGTACTGGGCAAACTCTCCCTTCAAGCTTCTTTTTTGTGCTCTCCGGATTTGGCTCGTTCTGCTATATGAAAACACCAAAAGCTGAATTAAAACGTATAATTGCACTTGGGGACGGCCGTACGAAACAGATGTACGAATTCCTTGCGCCCATTGTAGGATTCAAATACAAGCATTACACGTATAAAACATTTGAACAGGCAATCAAGAAAGCCAAGGCTGAAATTGATACCGGGTATCCGCCCGTTTTGGGTGCTCTGGATATGTACTATCTGCCATATCTTTCTAAACTGTATCATGGAGAGCATATTCCCTTTCACTACGTTTTGATGGTAGGCTACGACGATGATGCGCAGTGTATTTACCTGCTTGACTGTGGGCGGGAAGAGATGCAGACACTGCCCTACGATGAACTGCGTCACGCATGGGACTGCAGCTATCCGGACCTATCGAAGCCGAATACCGTCTGCACAATCAGGATGAACGCCACGAAGGACAAATACCGGATTGCAAAGGAAGCGCTGGCAAAAAAAGTGAAATGTTTCTGAATCCGCCGGTTGGTTTTGTTGGGAAAAAGGGATTTCAGAAATTTATAAATGAGATTCCCAAGCTCAAATGCGAGCTAACGAAAGAGAATTACAATAAGCTACTTGCCAACAAGGTTGCGTTTTTTGGTACGGTACCGACTATCCCAAACGCGCTGCGTAGAATCAAGGAGCCGGACGAAGTAAACTTTGGCGGCGGCTTTGATAAAATGAGTCGCGTCCTCAACGATATAGGAAGAGAATATGGAAATGAAGCGTGGCTTGAGGCATCCGGCCGTTTTAAAGAAGGGGCCGTAATCATCTCCGAAATCACGAATGTCATCGTGAACTATCTGACCGGGGAAAGCGACGGGACGAATGAACTGCCGGGACTGTTCACAGGAGTAATGAAGATCATGACGGACGGGTTTGTTCTTTTGGGAAGATAACATTCCTGATTTAAGCCCAATGATAATAAATAAAACTTAGGGGTTTTAGTATGGCTTTTGATTTTAAGAAAGAGTACAAAGAATTTTATATGCCTAAGAATATTGGAGGGATATCATAGAAGTGCAGAGGGCAAACACCCCAAAAGTGATAGAATCAAAGAAAGAACAAGGTGGTGTTTGCAATGCGCAAATATGACAAGGAATTCAAAGAAGAAGCGGTCAAGCTGTCCGATGAGGTTGGCGTGAAGCAGGCGGGGGCACAGCTGGGCATTCCGTACTACTCTCTGGCGGAGCGGCGGCAAAAGCGAAAGGCATTTGGAGACCACGCCTTCGTCGGCAGCGGCATTCGCCGCGACGCGCCGCTTTCCGAGAACGAGCGCTGGCTGATGAAGGAAATCACGGAACAGCGGAAAGCCAATGAGATTCTCAAGGATGCGCTGGGCTTTTTCGCCAAAGACCGGAAACGGTAAAGCCGGAGCGGTTGTATGAGTACATCACGCTGCGCCGTGAGCGGTTCTGCATTCATGCCATGTGCCGGGTTGTGAAAGTCAGTGAATCCGGGTACTACCGCTCTTTGCAGTCGGCTGGCAAGCCAAAACCGTGGCAGGAGATTTATAACGAAAATCCGGACAATGACAATTATGGCGTTGGCCGAATTCTCCTGGCGCTTATGCAGCGCGGTATTGCGGTAAGCCGCAGCAGCGTACGGCGAGCCATGAAGCGTGGGATTTGCTCCATCGTTCTTCTCGTCACCCCAGCAGTCTGACAAAAGCAGACTTGGCTGCGCAGAAGGCGGAGAACCTGATCCACCGGGATTTTACCGCAGACGCCCCTAACCGGAAGTGGCTGACAGATATCACGCAGATCCAGTGTCAGGACGGCAAGCTGTACCTGGCGGCAGTTCTGGACTGCTACAACGGAGAGATCGTCGGTCTTGCCATGGATGACAACATGAAGGAGGAGCTGTGTATCCGGGCGTTTCGGTCTGCCTGCCAGGCGCAGGGAGCCTATGGAATGACCCTGCACAGCGACCGCGGCAGCCAATTTACCAGTTCCTCATTTCGGAAGGTGCTGGCGCAATACGGTGCGGTTCAAAGCATGAGCGGTACGGGACACTGCTACGACAACGCCAGGATGGAGAGCTTTTTTGCTACGCTGAAGAAGGAAAAACTCTATCGAATCCGGACGGAGCGGATTCCCATGGCACAGGTGAAGAGCATCGTGTTCCGGTACATCATGACCTACTATAACCGCCAGCGAATCTACACCGCTAACCCCGGCGGCCTGCCGCCGGTCACATATCGTCAGGCCGCCAGAGGCCTGGCCGCATAAGCCCCGGATTTTGGGTGTTCACATTCTGCACGGTTCTTGACTGCTCCATATACCGGAAATCGTGATGGCTCCGGTTGCAAACTACATCGCGGTTAGAGGAAAAGGAAATCCAAATCAGGAAGGCGGTGTATATCAGCAGGCCGCCGGCATTCTTTATGCAATTGCATATACCATAAAAATGAGTTATAAGGGGCCGCATAAGATTGAAGGCTTTTTTGAATATGTAGTGCCACCTCTGGAGGGCTTCTGGTGGCAGGATGATATTGACGGCGTTGACTATGGGAACAAGGACTCGTTTAATTGGATTTCTGTGATCCGCCTGCCGGATTTTGTGACAAAAGATGATTTTGATTGGGCAGCAGCGGAAGCTACTAAAAAGAAAAGACTGGACTGTTCTGCGGCGGGGTTCTTGACTGTTGACGAAGGATTGTGTGTATAGATCATGCACATAGGTCCGTTTGACGATGAACCTGCCTCCGTTGCCATCATGGACAAGTATCTGCATGAAAACGGATATATCAATGACATGACGGATACGCGGCCGCACCACGAAATCTATCTTTCGGATGCCCGCAAAGTCGAACCCTCAAAATGGAAAACTGTCATACGTCATCCGATTAAAAAGGGTTGATATATCTGATGAGTATGAGCAACCTCAGCAGCTGCAAGGACTGAATGAGCTTTGCATAATGTTTAAAACGGTGGGACGCTAAAAATTATATCTATACTCTACATTTTCAAAAATCGATATTGCTATCTATAAGCACTGAACTCATCTAGAGAGTCATTGCTTTTTAACTTTCGCAGTAATTTTGAAGGAGAATATGTTTTGTAACCTTTCATTATATTCATTTGTATTATTGGTGAAAGGCTTTTCAAACGATTTAAGGAGCATGCTTATGAAACCATCAGTAGAGATACTGATTGAAAATTATCGGAGCAATCTTTATGCTACGGCGTTTAATGTGTGTAAAAATGCACAGGACGCCGAAGATGTTGTTCAGGATACCTTCATTCAGTATTTGTCACAGAAAAAAGATTTTGAATCGGAGCAACACATACGCGCATGGCTTATCAGAGTGGCGATTAACAAGGCAAAAAACAAAAACAATACTTTTTTTAGACGAAATTCGCTGCCGTTGGAGGATTACATAGAAACTTTGACATTCGAGTCGGAGGAGTCCTCTGAAATATTTGAGGCTGTGATGAAGCTCCCGGAGAAGTATCGTATCGTAATTCATTTATTTTATTACGAGGATTATTCTGTAAATGAAATCTCGGATATTTTAAAGGTAACGCCAAGCAATGTGAAAGTCAGATTGTCGCGCGGGAGATTATCGCTTCGCAACACACTAAAGGAGGTATGGGAAGATGACGAATAAGGAAAAATACAAGCAGGCATTTTCTGCGCTTCATGCCTCTGACGATTTTTCTTTGGAGGTAGGAAAAATGGAAAGAACAATGAAACATCATAAGTTCAAAGCAATGGTTGCCGCTGTTGCCGCCTGCGTGATGCTCGTGGGCAGTGCCACGGTAGCTTACGCCGCGGATGTGGGCGGAATTCAGCGCACCATTCAGCTTTGGATTCACGGCGATCAAACCGAAGCGACCATTCAGTTTGATGGTGACGGAAATTATAGTATGGACTACACTGACAAACAGGGAAATGTGAAGCATCAAGGCGGTGGCGGTGTTGCAATTGCACCGGACGGAACCGAAGCTCCTGTCTCGGATGAAGACTTGATGGAAGAACTGACTGCCCCGGACGTGGAATATGAAGATGACGGCTCGGTTTGGATTTACTGGTTCGACCAGAAGATTGATATTACCGATAAGTTTGAGAACGATGTCTGCTATGTTAAACTTGTGAACAGTGAGAAAACTCTGTACATGACCGTAAAATATCAAAACGGTTATGCCACCAGCCCTAATAAATATTTGAGCCCATCTACGTTTAATTGATGGCATATATCGTATGGCTATGAGTCAAATCAGCTTCGCATTATCAGACCCTAAAGCAGGGGCAGAACTGAGTTTGTCAGTTCTGCCCTTTTCTTATCTGCCGCCCGCCTTGCCGAACAGCTTTTCCTTGTATGCCGGGGCGTGAACCACGAGGTTGTACCGCTCGTTGCCGCATTTGTAGAGGCAGACGCCCCGCTGGGGGAAACGGATGAGATTATACTCGGATTCTTTGAGCTGGAGCGTATCCATATAAAACTTCTTGTCGATGTTGCCGGCGTTGAATAGGAAAGCGTGAGTCGGGATGCTGAACAGCGGCTTTGTCAGCTCGGCTATGCCGGGGATGGCGAAGTCCTCGAGGTTCTGGATGGCGAGGATGACGCTGGATTCCTTTTTGCGAACACGCTTCATGAAATTACGGATGTACTCGATTGCGGTCAGGTTCGTCAGAAATGACGATAGGTAAGATTTTTATGTTATCTCCATCTTTTCCCCCGTCCCACACCGTGCATGATAGTTTCCCATCACACGGCATTCCATCGGGAAATGTTTGTTGGAGTTACACAGCTTACAACTAAAAGAAACCTTTAGATAATTTCGGGGATTTCCGCCAACCGGAGGAATTTATTGAGTTTAGCCAGTTGCTTTTTATCCAAATTCAGTTCGGCAAGCAGGGTGTTCAGCGTTTTTTCTCTCGTGGCGTGTAGGAGTACGTGTACCCTATCCGCCAAAAACACGAGGTTTGCATATTTGTCTGTACCGCCTTTTTGCAAAGGGATAATATGATGGCAGTGCAGATGCCCAATTTAAAGATTTTCTCCACTGATTGCACATTTTCCGCACTGTCCGCAGTAAAGGGACAGGCGGTTGTCGTTAAACTCAATGGTTCTATCTCGAACCGGGTTGCGCATTAAAAATGTCAGGACGGCCATGTTGACCGTCTCCAATCTACTGTGTATACCAGCTCTGCCCTGGTGCGTATATTTGTTGACCGCCACCCGCAGCATACCGGGAGGGCGGTGCTTAATTGCACCAATCGGGGCGAGCGCCGTATCATACACATAGTGTATTTGCTGACTGTGTCCATACTTTTCTTGGATATATGGCAAGATATACTGGCCGCTTCTTTTCATGCGTTTCTTTAATCGTGCTCTTAGGCTCTTGTAGGCAGAATGGCTGATTTTATAGAAGTCCTGTGCTACGTAGGTCGCTATTTCATAGTAATTGTGAACGCCAATGGCATAGGCGTTGTAGCACTCGACCGAAGCGTGTCCACTGCGATTACCAATGGGTTTTTGCACGCTCCTGATTTGCTTGTGCAGACTGTCTTTAATGCGCTTATCCGCTTTTTCGGTAATGTGAGATTTTACGGTGTATCTGGGCTTTCCACCCTTGGTCTTACCCTTTTTGTGCAGACGTATCTGAAAGCCAAGATATTCGTCACAAAAGCGTTGTGCATGATATTACGGCGCAGAAGAACCGCATTGACAAATTCCTGCAAAGCTCCGGCTTTCGGTTCACTGCATTTCTCTCAGACGCGTTCGGCGCATCCGGGCGGAACATCATTCGTCACTTAATCCAAAACGGCAGTATTGACCGGGAAGCACTGAACAAGTGCTTAAAGACGCAGACCCGGAATCGAATCAATGAGATATTGGTTGCTTTGAACGGAAGCTTGTCTATACACCAGCGCAGCTTTCTTTCTATGGCGTTCCATCATTTGGAGCAGCTTGAAGCTCATAGAAACGAAGTCGAGGACGCAATTGCCGCGGAGATTATGAAACACAGTGAGGCGTTGAATCTTCTCTGCTCCATACCGGGAATCGATGTCACCGCTGCGGCATCCATCATTGCGGAAATCGGCACGAATATGAGCGCGTTTCCAGATTCTCAGCATATCTGCTCCTGGGCTGGATTAAGCCCAGGCAATCACGAAAGTGCCGGCAAGCGTAAAAGCGCTCACATCAATAAAGGCAACCCCTATTTGAAGAGCATGCTTTGCGAGGTTGGTTGGATTATTTCCGGCAAACAAACGCTTTATCTGTCCGGCTGGTACTGGCGCGTCAAACAGCGGAAAGGCGCCAAGCGGGCGACCGTAGCTCTGGCTCGTAAACTGTTGACGCTGATCTACACCATGCTCAAGACCGGAGAGCCCTATAACGAAGACTGCTTTGAGCAGCGCCGTAAGCGAAGCGAACGCAAACGGGCAAACCGCATGGCAAATGAGCTTCAAAAGCTGGGCTATCTTGTTGTAGCTCCAGAATGACTATTCCCCAATACGGGGGATCCCAGCGACAGGGTTTTGCCTGCCGCTATTTGTGTTGTGATGATTTTTCATGAGGCGTTGAAAACCTGTTTGTCAAGGTGCAGCGCTACGGTTTATTTTCGTAGCAAGGTGCAGTGTACATCATCATTATTACACTTGGTATGAGCACATGCAAACTTGTCGATTGTCTTATTTGGATTGGCAGGCAGCAAACAAACAAGCAAGCAAGGATTTTTGAATATTGACAAGGACATCTTCTTTCCTCTTTTCAAGACAGGTTGGGAGATAGTTGATTTTTACACGGCATCCCTCTATCATCAACACCTGGGTTCTTCTATCGGTTTGTTGATTCATCAGGAAAGTAGGCTCTAATATTTTTTGCTCTATAGATAGATGCTCCTTGTATATAGACGTGCAGTGTATCGGACTACTTTGCGCTGTACATCGCAAAGGGGACGGGCGCGTCCGCAGGAACATTGGGAAACCCCTCACCTTCAACAAGACTCATAACCTAAGCATCAAAACCAGGATATTAGATTTGATGCATTTCATTCCGCGAAAAGCGTTCACGCCTCGGATAGCAGAACGAGCTCCATTGTTGTGGCATCCAAGTAATACCGCAGAAGCCCCTCCGGTCTGTCATCCACGAAATATAGACGTTCCGCATCGGCGTCCCATCGAAAATCAGAGGGGACGAGAGGATAGGGGATATTTCCGGCTTTGCAGCCTTTTGTCCCGCCCTTTTCGGATACTTTGAGGAGTAGAAGGGACCTGTCCTCCGGGTGCATGGGCGAGCTTTCCGTATAGCAGATAATTCCGTATTTTCCCAGCAATTGCTTATAATAGGCCGTATTTTCTTCGACGGAAAGATTTTGATACTCCTGCTCAAAAGAAACCTCAAGCCCGCACAGGGGGGTGGTCTTCTGGTAAAGCGCAGGGAACATCCGGTTGAAGGTGGCGATGCTCTGTTCCACCGTGTAGGAATCGCGTGGGTAGAATCCCCCGTCACCCTTTCCGTTCATTACGCCGGAGCCGCATAGGATTTTGACATAGGGAAGAGCCCACTCGCCGATGTCCTCCGCGTCCGTGTACGGCAGCACGTCCACAGGCTTCTCCGTCTCCGGCCCATAGATATGGATGATCCGCCCCAGCATCACAGCGGCTTCCTCCCGGGAAATGCTGCTGTTGGGGTCGTAGCAGCCGTTTTTTCGGCCCTTCACCAGACCGATGAGCCGCGCCGCACGGATCATGGCGTCAGATTCACTGTCGCTTTTTACGTCCTTGAACGGGAGATATTCATAGCGCAGCGTGTAATTCCATACCTCAGCCACCTGTACGCCGTCCGGCCAATTATGATAATCCTTCAGCCGGTAAAGAGTCCCGTTGGGATCTGTGTGGTAAGTGAAGTACATATCGTAAAAATCAGGCCCCGGTCTGCCAAAATCATAAAGCGCGGAGACAAAGTTTAAAGCAAGCCTCGCGAATTCCCCCCGGGTGATGGGGCGATTGTACGCTTGGAGGCCGTCTAAAAACTCCTGGGAGACAATGTCCCGCTGCGCGGCCTCCTTGACTTCGGCGGAAAACACCGGCGACGGTTCGGCGGCTTGCCCCGGAACAACGAAGATAGACAGTGCGCAAACGACGGCTAATAGAATGGATAAAAACTTTTTCATAAAAAGAACCTCCTGCTCATTTACAATGTATGCTGTTTGCTCTGGAACATCTGATTCTAGTTGATAGCTTCTGCCTGAAGGTTATTTAGTATCTGAAGCTTCAGAAAACAAATTAAAGGAGAGATTTATTATGGCAACAAATCGCACTTATCGCACGGGGACCTACAACGGCATTGGAGCAGTCAAGAACCGTGCAGAATGTGAACGCCCAAAATCTGCGGCTTATGCGGCCAGGCCTCTGGCGGCCTGACGATACGCGGCCGGCGGCAGGCCGCCGGGGTTGGCAGTGTAGATTTGCCGGCGGTTATAGTAGGTCATGATGTACCGGAACACGATGCTCTTCACCTGTGCCATGGGCATCTGCTCCGCCCTGATTCGATAGAGTTTTTCTTTCTTCAACGTAGCAAAAAAACTCTCCATCCTGGCGTTGTCGTAGCAGCGGCCCGTGCCGCTCATGCTTTGAACCGCGCCGTATTGCGCCAGCACCTTTTGAAATGAGGAGCTGGTAAATTGGCTGCCGCGGTCGCTGTGCAGGGTCATTCCATAGGCTCCCTGCGCCTGGCAGGCAGACCGAAACGCCCGGATACACAGCTCCTTCTTCATGTTGTCATCCATGGCAAGACCGACGATCTCTCCGTTATAACAGTCCAGAACTGCCGCCAGGTACAGCTTGCCGTCCTGACACTGTATCTGCGTGATATCTTTCAGCCACTTCCGGTTAGGAGCGTCTGCGGTAAAATCCCGGTGAATCAGGTTCTCCGCCTTCTGCGCAGCCAAGTCTGCTTTTGTCAGACTGTTGGAGTGACGAGGAGCGCGATGGCAGGCCTTCACGCTTCATGGCCCGCCGTACGCTGCTGCGGCTTATCGCGATACCGCGCTGCATAAGCGCCAGGAGAATTCGGCCAACGCCATAATTGTCATTGTCCGGATTTTCTTTGTAAACCTCTCGTATTTTGACCAGAAGCAGCTGCCACGGTTTTGGCTTGCCAGCCGACTGCAAAGAGCGGTAGTACCCGGATTCACTGACTTTCACAACCCGACACTTGGTATGAATGCAGAACCGCTCACGGCGCAGCGTGATGTACTCATACAGCCGCTCCGGCTTTACCGTTTCCGGTCTTTGGCGAAAAAACCCAGCGCATCTTTAAGAATCTCATTTGCTTTTCGCAGCTCCGCGATTTCCTTTATTAGTCGACGTTCGTTCTCGGAAAGCGGTGCGTCGCGGCGAATTCCGCTTCCGACGAAGGCGTGATCTCCGAAGGCCTTTCGCTTTTGCCGCCGCTCCGCCAGAGAGTAGTACGGAATGCCCAGCTGTGCCCCCGCCTGCTTCACGCCGATTTCATCGGACAGCTTGACCGCTTCTTCTTTGAACTCCTTATCATATTTGCGCATTGCAAACACCACCTTGTTCTTCCTTTGATTCTATCACATTTGGGGTGTTTGTCCTCTGCACTTCTATGATATCTCTCCAGCATCCTGCTTCATATGCTGCGCACACATGCAAGCTATATTTTGAAAAATCTGCAATGCGAGAAGGCTCTAAAAGAATCCGGATATTATGGCTGCAATGGCGAATCTTTCAATTTTCATGCACCCAATCCCAGAGTCATTAGTTTAGCGAGGGTTAGTGGCAGAGTCGTTGACCCGAACAGCAACCAGAGCAATTACACTGGCGAGGAGGTCATCCTTTGGAATGGCAACAGTTTGGTATGCCTGTTTAGTCGGCCTGACGATAATGCTAGCTCTATGCCGAATACAAGCGCTTACGGCACTCGGGCACAGGGAGGAATTTCTTTCTGGCTTGGTTATAAAAACTTCTACGATGCTGCTAAATGAGGTTGGTTACATTCCGGATCAAATGGTGGAACGTTCTACTGCTAAGCGAACTGCTATGGTTGCGGATCTGGATACTGACAATGTCTATTTGATTGCAACAGAAAATGAATGCGATTGCATAGATTTTCGCGCAGCGATTCAGAGTACATTTGACATCACTGATGGTAACAGGGCGACGGCTCCACGCAGTTCAGAGCAAACCACAGCAACAGTGCAGACGTGACAATTATACAATCTCGTAAGCTAGCAGAAGTCATCGTATTGTGTAATAGTAATTCATGAGAAAAGGGCAGTTCAATTATTGGACTTCCCTTTTTCTAAATACTGCGGCACAAATAATAAAAATCATACTAAAATCCGCTACCGCTGGGGCCACCGGCAGTCAACTGATATTGCTCATTATGTCCTTCTACGTATAAGGTTCCGTCGGTGGACAGCGCAAGATAGTGGCTAAGGCCGTAGCCACCCATGATGTGGTAGGGCTCCTCCAAATTCAGTTTGACGGCGCTGTTGATCCTATAATTACCCCATTCCCAGAGCGTACCGCTCATGTCAATGGCCATAGCGCCATTCCATTCGGCGGCAGCGGCGGCAGCGTTTTTCAAAAGAGGATAGGCGTCTCCCCAGGATGTCGGCTGGCGGCCATCTGGCGGATGGGACTCTTCGCCCCATGCATATAAGACGTTATCTTTTCCAATGGCATAGTTGATAAATGATTGCGAGGAAAGCGGCTGATTTCTGGTGTCCAGGGCATATGCCTTGAGGGACAAAGGGAATAGCATGCAGATACAGCAGGCAAAAGCGAGTCCCACATGAATCCAGCCGCTGCCCCAATTCCTTTGGACAGACCTGTTGGATTTTCCTTTTTTTAAAAGGCAAATTTATAGACGGGAACCCTCTCCTCTCAGGTGTTGTACAACTGATGATTCTAACTAATTTTTTCATTCTAACCTCCCCATACGCCCGACTTAAAATGCTATACAGTGTTACTTTGTAATTATTGGCGGAAGCCGATACAATGAGTCATATCAGGGCCTCTTTTCTATTCATCTCAGTTGAAAGCAACGAATTCCTCTATGCGGACGTTTGCTCTTACTGACGGAACTGGGAATCCCAACAATCCATATGTGAGAGGCATTCTTCTTGATGGTGGTGGTTCTACGCTATTGGTCGCCAGTTCTGTAACCGTATCGTCCAATCGTCCTATTCCGCAGATGGTTGCGCTGGTCAACAAAAACTAATTCATGCAACGGGGGCTGCCGCAGCAACCCCCGTTGCACATTACCATTCAAGAGTCCTTGTTAAATCGAACCTCAATTTTTCCGTCCTTCCGAATTCGGATGGAATCCCCACTAAAGTTATAGACAGCCCAGACCGTATTCTCCTCTTTCTTCATACCCACATATTTTCCGGAATCCGTAATTACACGCCAGTAATCGCCATCCGCCGAGTTAAACCCAGTGCCATTAATGGCCCTCGCATACTCCGCCAATGGGGTAACAGTAGGGGAAGCATCTTGGTCGTTCAGAAATTCCAACATTCCGTCCTTTTTTAATACCAGCAGATCGCCAACAAACGGATCATACGCGTCCGCTATGTCCGCCACCTCTGTGTCAAGTATTATGGGTTCCACATCCGTACGCAAAGGACTACCCGGTTCGTTTGGTAAAATGCAATTTACATTATACAAATTTCCTTCCGTATCGATGTAATAATAGCCGGATCGGGTGCTAAAGACTTTTTCGGCATTTTTACAGATATCCACAGGTTCCTGCAAGTCTTTGTCGCTGCCCCAGAGCCTCAGTGTACCATCCTCCATGACAACAGCCGTATCAAGGTCTGAGGCGGCGATATCCCCTACCGATGACATGATGATTCGGGGCTCATTGAAGGGCTTGTCCTTCTCACTGTCCATCAGAGGCCATGCATAGGTCGCACTCCATGCCCACAGATTGTGATTTTCATCCAACACAAAGGAAGCACTGAAGCTTCTGACATATTTGACCGCGTGCTGCACAAGGACATTCCGTTCATTAAATGGCTGTAGAGTGACGTCTGTACTCCCACCCTGTTCCCAGCCCATATCCCAGTTGTCCCAATTAGTTCCCCAGCGAACTAAATTTCCTTCCATATCGATGAGATAGTAATTGTTCTCGCCTCCAATATAAAGCGTGTCCTTGTATTCAAAATTATCTGGTATGGGCCCTTCTGTCAAGTAACCATTTAATTCAGCCATGCCGGCAGAATCTGCTGTGGAGGTGCTTCCAGGAACGGCTGAACTTTGAGGTGCGGTTGAGGAAGTACCACCCGCCCCACAGCCTACTAAGCTGCCCAGTACCAGTCCTGTTAGTAACAAGGTCCGGATGTTCTTTTTAATGTGTTTCATCTGCTTTTGGCCCTCCCGCTTTTGAAATAATTTTATAGCAAGGTGCTTTGCCATACATTATCATCCTTGAGATTTGTAGTATATCTCTGCCAGTAAAATACCAATACTATAAACCGGTCTTGTAGACAGCCATATTCGCCTGACTTATACACTTTCTCCCCTTGCTCAGATCACGTAAGCTGACTTTGACATTTACAATATTAAAAACAGCTATCACCACAAAATGCAACATGGATTTATAACATTTGCTACACAAACCTCAATTTCCAAATTCAGTTTACGGCTGTACCCGCTTTTCTTTTATTATATAACCTGTTTTCCACGTAGTGAATAACAAGAAATGCGTTTTATCTTTTACATGTGAACCTTGTTAAAATGAATCTAGGGGTGTTCTTTTGGATAATTTAAAAAAACTTAGAATGCCGAATTAGTCAACAAGCACTGGCAAACGCCGTTGGTTCCACTCAGCAAAAGATATACAGTTACGAGAACGGCATTTATGAGCCGGATATTAAAACTTTAAACTGCTTGCAAACTTTTTCGGTACCTCCATTGATTATTTGGTTGGTAATACCGTTATTCCGAGCAAGCCGGAGAGAGTTGAACAATTTGATCTAGGCGAAGAAGAAGCCAATGTAGTAACGAACTATCGTTCTTTAAAGAAGAATGGGCGGGAGAGCCTCCGTCTTATTCTGAACAGCTTATTAGAGCACTAAAGACCGTGTTCTACAGATATAGAATCGGTTTACGGCAACGCGCAGTTGATATATAATTAATGTGTAAACCGAAGGTTGGGAGAGTAACTACTACAATCTTGCGCGCAAAAATATTTTCAATATCACGCATAGAAAAAATAACCTTGAGGACCTAATAGATGATGTATTTTTCGAACTAATTGAAAAAGTTTCGTTGATTCGAAATTTTCAGAGTTGCAAACTCACTACATATATTGTTTATTCAGTTAGAAGAATTGGACCAATGCATATGTTCCTAGTTATATGCCGGAGGGGTTACGGAAATGTCCTCTTCCGATTCCCTAAAAAAATGTTCTTGAAAATGCCGATTCTTCCAAAATTATATTTACTGAATATGAATCCAACAGCAGTTTATCGATCGACACGGAAGATGCCGCTCTTATTAAAACGATAAAATTAACGGACATGACGGTACATTATCCGAGAAGGGCTCCACCACCACAGTGGTATGGAAAATGGTTGGACATCTGTTTGTTGTTCAGGGGCAAGCATCTGCTGACGAAGCTATAAAAGTAGCCGAGAACGTAAAATTTATAAATTAATATTTATTTTGCTGTTGCATAATGCCTCCTTTGTTGTTTTTATCAGTGAAAAACATAAAGGAGGTATTTATTATAAAAAAATCTTAGCATCATTCATCGCAGTTCTTATGGCTTCCCATCTCGTGACACCCGTATTGCGAATCCGATAGCTACTCAGGTAGCAGCATGATGATGACCTGAACCCGAAAAACTTCGTCAATAGGAATGTTAGTCACGATATGCTACAATAGAAAAAATGGAGTGATTGACATGAAGGTAAGGTTTACAGAAGAACAGATCATCAAGATTCTCAAGGAGCACGAGGGTGGCAAGAAGGCAGTGGATATTGTCCGTGAGTACAATATCACAGAACAGACTTTTTACCGTTGGAAAAGCAAATATGGCGGCATGGACGTTAGTGAAGCCAAGCGTCTGAAACAGCTTGAAGAAGAAAACCGTCGGCTGAAAGAAATGGTCGCCGACTTGTCTTTGGATAATAAGATATTAAAGGACGTGCTTTCAAAAAACGTCTGAAGCCTGCCGTAAAACGCAAAATAGCAGCCGGAGTACAGGAATGCTATGAAATCAGCGAGCGCCGCGCGTGCAGGCTAATGGGGATCAGCCAGAACGGCAAACGATACAAGCCGACCGATAAAAGCGGGGATACTTTGGTAACAGAACGGCTGAAGGCACTTTCGGTGCGCTGGAAACGATTTGGTTATCGCCGGTTACATGTCATGCTTCTGCGCGAAGGCTTTGAGATTAACCACAAAAAAACATACAGGCTTTACAAGGATGCAGGATTAACCCTTCAGAAGCGAAGCAAAAAGAAGAAATATGAAAAGCGCGGCATGCCGGAACGCACCGCAAAAGAAATGAATGCTCGCTGGTCGATGGATTTTGTCAGCGACAGAACCAGATATGGCTCAAACATTCGCGTTCTGACCGTAATTGATGAAGTGACGCGGGAATGTCTGGCTCTTGAAGTGGATAGCTCTCTCTCCGGGCGGAGGGTATCGGCTGTTCTAAACCGGATCGCCTTGTTCCGGGGGCTGCTGAAAGAAATTCTGACCGATAACGGCTCTGAATTTACCAGTAATGTAATGAATGCCTGGGCGTACGATCACAAAGTGGAACACATCTTTACCGATCCTGGCTGCCCGACACAAAACGGGTATATTGAAAGTTTCAATGGCAAATTAAGAGATGAATGCCTCAATCAAAACTGGTTTTCCAGTCTGTCAGAAGCAAAGAGTATTATCGAAGAATGGCGGTTGGAGTACAACAAACTCAGGCCTCACTCATCTCTTGGCAACTTGACCCCTGAAGAATACGCCCTTAAAATCTCAGGTGATTACTAACATTCCAAGTGGTCGGATTTGGGGGGCAGGTGTAAGCAGTAAGATAAAGTATACCAATTTCGGCCACTAAGAAGGGGCCAATTCTCGCCATCTGAACTGGGCCACTTTCGCCACGAAGTATACCACTTAATTTGAGGCAGATCGTTTGATATGATTGAACCATACCAGACGAAAGGGCGTGAGGAAATGAAGGGGTATAACGTGTACAGTAAAATCCAGCAGATGCAGGAATCCGGCTTTACGCAGCGTGCAGTGGCCAGAACGCTGGGAATAAACCGAAAAACAGTGAAGCGGTATTGGAAGATGCCAATATCCGATTATGAAAATAGCTTTCAGAATACCTGCCGGGAAAAGCTTTTGAATAAGTACCAAAGCCAAATTACAAGCTGGCTGCGAGAATATCCCACGCTCACCGCAGCACAGGTGTGCGACTGGCTGAAAGAATATTACAACGAATCTTTCAGTGATAGGACGGTATCTCGGTATGTAAAGGCACTCCGAGAGGATTATGGCCTTTTAAAGCATCCGAATCCTCGCGATTATGAGGCGGTGCCAGAGTTGCCGATGGGGCAGCAGGTACAGGTTGATTTTGGACAGGCAACGCTGAAAAATGTTGATGGCGGCTGGACCAAGGTTTATGTAGCAGCGTTTCTGCTATCCCGTTCCCGATACAAATACGCTGAATTGCAAAGCCGGCCCTTTACGGCAGTAGACTTGGTAAAAATTTGTCACAACTGTTTCCAATATTTTGGTGGAATGCCAAAAGAAATGGTCTTTGACCAGGACAGCATTGTGTGCGTAAGCGAGAACTCTGGAGACATTATCTTCACTTATGAATTTGAAAAATTCCGGCAAGATTGCAAAACGGCAATTTACATGTGCCGTGGTGCAGATCCCGAGAGCAAGGGCAAAATCGAGAATACCGTAAAGTACATTAAGGGCAATTTCCTGAGTAACCGACTTTATACGGATGATGGTATTCTCAATGGCTGTTGTCTGGAATGGCTGGAACGTACAGCTAACGCAAAGGTACACGGAACAACCAAACTGATTCCTGCTGAGGTTTTCAAAGAGGAATGTGAATATCTGCGGCCCTTGACAATCTACGACCAAGCTCAAAGCCCCCGTATCCATCGTACTGTCCGAAAAGACAACACGATTATCTACGACAGCAACCGCTATTCCGTACCGCTTGGCACTTACAATACGCAGCCGGAAGTGAGGCTTGACACAAAAGATGGCATCCTCTACATCCAGACAATTTTCGGTGAGCCAATCTGCGAGCACCGCATCTCCAGTGGGCGTGGGCTTTTAATACAAAGTACAAACCACAGGCGAGACCGCACTACAGCTCTAGACAAGATCCAAGAGGACCTTGATGCTCAAATGGGTGGCAAGGCCACCTCGTTTTTACAGACGATACGGACTGAAAAATCCCGTTATGCCAGAGATCAATTCCGCTTGATTCAATCCCTGCTGGACCAACATGGTCTGGAGGCATCTCTAAAGGCAATTGATTTTTGCCAGTACAGTAAGATTTACAGTGCCAATACTATGAAGGATTACCTGGAACACCAGATGATGCTGGTAGCGGATACCGTGGCCCCAAAGGTTACTGTGCTGCCAGTAGATGACGCAAAGTACCATGTAACCACGCAGAAGCGACCCCTTGCTGTCTATGGGAAAGTGGGGACTCGCTGATGCTGACACCATTGGAACGGGTAAATAACCTGCTGTCTGATTTACGCATTGCTCCTGTTGATTTTGATGCTGTGTTTGCCGGAAAGAACAGCCTGTCCCCCTTGGAATGTATTGAACTGTTTCTTCTGGAAGAACAGCGGCTGCGGATTCTGAAACAAAATTTACTCCGTAGAAAGCGTGCAAATCTTCCGGCAGAAAAAGCATTGAATTCTTTTGATTTTGGTTTTCAACGCAGTGTTTCGAAAGAACAGATGCTCCGGCTCAGTGATATGACTTGGGTGGAACAGGCATACAACATTTGCTTTCTCGGTCCTCCCGGCGTTGGCAAAACTCACCTGGCCCTTTCCTTGGTAGTACAAGGGCTTGATCTGGGGTATTCCGTAGCTTTTGAGTCCCTGAATAATTTGATGACCATTCTGAAAACCGCTGAAATCTCAGGTTCCAGCAAACGGCGACTGGAATACCTGCGTAAAGCAGCTCTGATTGTTGTGGACGAGGTTGGATTTATGCCACTGACGCCAGGAGAAGCAAATCTGTTTTTTAGCTTTGTTTCTGCAATGGCCGAGAAGACATCGCTGATTATTACCTCAAACAAGGGCTTTGATGAGTGGGCCGATTTTCTCGGCGATGCTACTATTACAACTGCTATTCTGGACCGACTCATCCACCACTGCGAGATTATTAATATGACCGGCAACAGCTACCGCTTGGAACACCACCAGTCTATTACAGGAGATTCTTAACGGCTGGTATACTTTGTGGCGAAAATTGGTACCTTTTACTTGACTCTTTACAGTGCTGGTCTTAAGATCAGCTCTGCCGGGAAATAAATAAAATATGTAACACCTTCGTGGGTTTTTAGTGAAAGCCGATTCTTTGATAAATGGGGACTGATCATGAAAGCAATTCGCGTTTTAAGCATTGGGCTTGCAATGTGCTTTCTTATGACTTGCGTGGCATCCGGGAAGGACAACTTGCTCATCTCGCGTTTCCGAACAAACCATAACACCTTTCAAGACGCCCAAAACATTTGGTGTTCGGACAATATTGACATCTGCTACCAAACCAGCCTGATGGAGGGAACTTCTGTAAGCAGCTTTTCTCCATCAACGCCATTAACATATGCTCAAATTACCATAATCTCATCCAGACTTCAGAATATCCTTGACGGCAGAACGGGGACTTTCCGCAAGGCGACGCAGAATGAAGCGTGGTATATCCCCGCTTATCAGGCTTTTTCTGTTGCTGCTAAGAATGCGGGAAAGTCCCTGCCGGAAGATTTGGAGTATGAACTGGATCAGAATCCATCAGATCCCTGCTCGCGAACCGTATTTGTTGAGACACTTGTTTCTGCACTGGACATCTCCGGCACGGTGCTTCCGTCTATCAATCATGTGACAACTGTTCCTGACGCTTTCGGCCCCGTAATTATCTCCTTTTACAATGCAGGTATTGTGAACGGTGTGGATGATTACGGAAGTTTCAATGGAAACGGAACCTTGAATCGCGGCCAAGCCGCCGCCATGCTTGCCAGGATCATTGATCCGGCCCAGAGACTCACCTTTACCTTCAAGTCATTTGACCTTTGCAGAGACGTCCTTCAGATGAGTCCAGATACCGTTTTGTTTTCGACCGCGGGGAAGAGTTATACGGTCGAACAGTGCGCCATCGATTTGAGTGCCCCCCCTATTCCGAGTTTAAAAGGTCGAGATTCAACACTTGATCCGGAATATCTTCAAAATGCGAGGCTTCTGGCATTCTGTCACAATTACGTTGCCCCCGAAATACTGGCAAATTCTCTTGGGATTGCAATTACGGACTCCGAACGCGCCACACTCCTTGCCTCCGCTCAGGTGAAAGCCGGCTACAAAGGGCTCTCTGCAGACTACTGGTATTGGCAGGATAGCCTTTCACTGTACGGTGAGAAACTTGAAGCCTATTATGGAAACACGATGGGCTATGACGAATTTGGACAAGCAGAAGGGTACGGCCAAGCTATTGGAGACGCGGCGGTCAAAGCCCATAACGAGCTACGTGTATCCGCAAGCTTTTCGAAAATTGATTGGGCGGGCATTCAGGACAGAATCGAGCAGTTTCCGATGATTAGCCAGTGGTAAACGGGGTTTAAATTTTAGAATCTTTCGTGAAGCCTGCGCGGCGGATTTATAAACGATAACCTCTCCGCTGCTTTCAGCGGAGAGGTTATCGTCAGTTTTCATCTGCTTTTGATCTTAGTGAGCCGTATAAGTTTGATAGATAACCGCATGATCCATGTTAGATACACCGTCAGAGTGCGCCAGAGTAGAAATGCGGATTGTGGGGATGTTCTCGTCCTGAACATTTCAAACATGCTGGAGGTTGGTCGCACCCCAGCTGCTGGAGCCGATCTTAAGGTTCTCTATAAAGCCTTCCATTTTAGAGTAGTCACGAATATCACCGGTATAGCTGTTGTTGGAGGGAATCAGGGACATGAAACGGTTGAACCGGGTGTTCGGATATGTTGCGGAGTAATTTGGGAACAGCGTGCTCCGAGGCACATTGATTGCGATTTTACCAATCTTGCCACTGTGAGAGAAAGTTGCACGCATCCAGTCCACGGAACTGGTCCTGCCAACTTCAACGAGCATGGTAACGATGGCAGTGCTGGGGATGATCACACGGGTATCACCGGGAGCAATCGCTACAGGAACATCAGTGTCGCTGCGGTGGATCAGGTTGGGTTTATCAGAGATCGCGCCGCCGAGGTTCCACTTTGTCAGAAAATCCCGCCCCTACATACTGGGATACCAACCATCGCCAGCATTGGACAGGCCGACGTCAAAGTGATGATACAGGGAGCTTCCCTCGGTAACAATGCCAAGGGAAATGCAGGCAACTCTGCTACCGTTACCGTTAGTCATGCTACACTTAGATAGTAGAATCGTGCAGGATCAGCTCTGATAGGTATTCTTGTTACTTCAACAAGGCTTCGGATACTTCGTCAGATACTTCAATGAAGGGGTCTTTTGTGCAGTAAGGATAATAAAACTTTTTGAAATTGATGATTGGCATGGGCGTAACCTCCAAACAACAAGAGGGACAGAACAGTGTAATACTGCCTGTCCCTCTCCCTTGTGTGATAGGGAAAAATTGCCCTCACTTGGTTAGCCCGAAAACTTTGTATCGTGGGGGGCCATTTTCAAAAAATTCTCTGATCAAGATATTCGTAAACCTTTATCGTGATTTCAACGGGCACAGTTCGTCCGCCGATTTTGATAAACACCTCCATAAGTTCTGTCCTTTCTGAAGGATTTGAAATTTAAGAAAGGATAGGGAGGCAAGCGGCGGCGGGGCAAAATTGGCGAAAAACAGCCCACTTGGCCCGACCGCTGATTAGCAGCGATTCCGATATTCAATGTACATCTAGCATACATGGAAATTCCTCCAAATGCATAGTCTGGAGAGATACACTACTTATTCAGGCATGGAAACAGGCCCGTCAAACTTATGTTTTTTTGGGCAGGTACCGCCTTTTAATATTGAAATGTCAGCGATAAGGAAAAACCTTCCGAGAGGGCAGGTTTAGTACGCAATCCTATATGGCGTCATGCGCTTGCACTTTAGGCCCTTTAGCTTTGCGCCCTTATCTTTCAGTAAGTTCGCCCATTTTTTTATTAAAATTTATGCTCATTCAACACTGCATTTTTCGTACATAACTGTGTCGGTAAGCGGTTTTCTTTCTGTAGAATGGCGTTCTGGACTTAAAAAGCCTTTTTCCGGATATCCCATTATCAGTAATGCTGTAGGCTCTATGTATTCCGGTATCTCAAATTCTCTTCTGATAATATTCGGATCGAACAATCCGACCATTACACTCCCAATATTAAGTTCCCTTGCCGCCAGCATCATATGATCGCAGATGATACCGATATCCAAATCGCCTGAGCATTTTCCGTCGAAGGGGCGTATCAGGGCATTTCTTTTATCCTGACACACTATAAGTACGCACTGCGACCCGAAGGTGTTATATGCTTTTTGAACTTTTGTTATATTCTCTGACTGTTGAACCACAACAATTTTTTGTGGCTGCCTATTGCAGGCGGTAGGGGCAACACGTCCGGCGGATAAAATATGTTCCAAATCAGGCTTTGATATTTTCTGTGTTGTAAATCCCCGCGTGGTACAGCGCTGTTTTGCCAATTCTAAAAAATCCATAAATAAGCCTCCATTTTGCGAATGTGAATAATACTTCGTATTCTTATGTTATCATGATGATGCCGACGTGTCAATATAATGTGAAGTTTTATTCGCATTGTGTTGACCTGATGGAAATGAAGAAGTATAATTATAAAAAAGAGGTGGAATGGATGAGTGAGATAAGAGAGCCGAAACAAAAACGGTCTATAGAAACAAAGGAGATCATTGCAAAAGCCGGTTTTAAGCTTTTCTGCGAAAAAGGTTACCACGGGACCAATACAATAGAAATTTCAAAATATGCAGGGGTCTCAACCGGGGCAGTGTATAGTTATTTCAAAGACAAACGTGACATTTATATTGCCGCATTTGACCAGTATATCGGTTCATTCTCAAATCTTTTATTTGAAAAGCTGAAGAGTTTACAGCAGCCGTTGGACCTCTCCGTTTTTGTTGATGAGTGGATTGCATTCTATATTGATTTATTTGGCACGTCAGAACAAGCTCTGGCTCGGTTGAGAATCATGATGTTGGAAGATGAGGATATCAACCGTCATTTTTGCAATTTTGAAAATGCGTATGCTTTAAAAATAACTGAAATACTCATTCACAATGGTGTTATATCTGATAATTCACTTGAAAAAGTATTTGCTTGCTGCACATTGGTTGACGCTTTAAGCAGGGAAAAGTCCGTATACCCTCATGAACAGTTGAACTTTGATGTTCTAAAATGCCAAATAAAAAAGGCAATCCTCATCTTATTATCTACGTGATTTTTGGCTTAGTCTAGTATTCTCATAGTTCATTGATTGTATCAGTAACTGCCATATTCCGAATTCGTTTTGCCGGAGCATAGACCGCAGCTATAGCAGCGGCAACAACAAATAGGAGAATTATCACGAGAGGAACAACGGGAATATTCCAAGTTGCATAGCTAAAACGAGCAGTAATAAGGTAGTCATATAACTGCTTACTAACCAATAGTCCAATGATACAGCCGGCAGCACAACCCGATACGGCATAGGTAGACGTTTCAGCAGTAATCATTTTTGTTATCTGATGTTCGTCCATGCCAACCGCGCGCATGGCTCCGTACTGCTTTATCTTTGCGGATACACTCATGGAAATGCTGTTCATAATATTCAATACAGTGACCAAAGCAATAACAGCTAAAAACGCATATACAAAAAACACGAAAGCAAGGTAGGTATTACTCGTGCGCCGGTCTCGCAGATCGGAAAACGTACCGTTTTCGCCTGCCGCGTTGCGGATAGCGGCCACATTTTCGTCCGTTGTGTCTTTTGTCGTTTGAATCATCACCAGCGAATAATCGGAAATGCCGGTCAACCGGGTAAACGTTTCGTCGGAAGTAATGAGCGTTATTTTTTCGTCCAAGCTGCCGTCGCTGCTAAAAAAGTTGTATTTGAGCGTCCCCGCGATTGTCAGCTCCTGACCGCCTACCTGTAGAACGTCTCCTGCCTCCAAAGGATCGTTTTTGCCGCAAATTGCAAGTACATACTTGCTGTCCCCGTATACTTTCGCAATATCGCTGCCTTTTTTCAGCAATTTATCTTTTGTAAGGCAGTCCAAGTCAAAATCACCATAGGATATCAGATCGATCGTTTCAGACCGGAAATCATCTTTTCCGACCATCGCTGGAACATCAAACAGACTTCTGCGTGCATAAACACGATTTACGCCGTCCATGCCAGAAAGCCTACTCAGCAGCGCGCTATCTATGGAATTTGAACCTTGGCTGCTGCAAATGTTGATGTCGGAAGCATCGGAGTATTGCGGCATGAGATGGTCAACAAAATCGATCACAACCGTAAAGCTCAATAAGAGAATAATGCTGAGTGCAAAAGAACCTGTCATAAGAATCAGGTTTTTCTTATTCGATACAGCGTGGTGAATACCTAGGGCGGTTTCAATTTTGAAAAGGCGGGTACGCAACCCATGGTTTGCATTGTTCGTATTTTCAGAATTTCCCGATACCGCTGTTACAGGCGATACTTTAGCGGCCCGTTTTGCAGGAGAACTGGCGGCAATGAGAACCGTAATAACACCTACCAGAATTCCGCTGATAATTCCGATCAGGCTGATTCCGAATAACGGTATGTTGGAAAACTCTTCCCCGACAAGGAGCCGCAGTACGGCGCACAGCATCCATGTGATTACAATTCCAAGTACAACGCCTATTGGAATAGCCGTTTTGCACCAGTTAAGCGCTTCTAATCTTACAAAACGGGTAATTTGCTGCCCGCTCATTCCAATACAGCGCATCATACCGAAAAACTTTGTCCTCTGAGCAACATTGCTGTTTATACTGCTTGAAATCATTAATACGCCTGCAATCAGAATCAGTACAAACAGAGCCGCAGCGAGAAGAAAATAATTCTGTACCGCAGCGTTGTCGATCATATTTTGAAGCGCCTGACTGCCGTGCTTCTCCAGTAATCTTGATGTCTCCATCCTGACGCTCATGTCTGCCATAGAAAAAACAGCCGTTACCAAAAATACAGCAAAGATGATACAAAGAAGCGTCATGCGATTCTGCCGTCTATGTACCTTTGCGGAAATCGGAATAAGGCTAAGATAGCTTTTCATTCGCGGCACCTTCCGAAATCAGTCAGCACACCGTCCGATACTTGCAGCACCCGATCTGCGGTCTGTGCGATGCTCCGGTTATGGGTAATCATAACAATGGTCTGTTCGTATTTCCTGGCGGCTTCTTTCAGCAAGGCAATTACTTCGCTGCTATTTTGCGAATCCAGATTACCTGTCGGCTCATCCGCAAGAATCAGCGACGGCCGCGTAATCAGCGCGCGCCCTATTGCTACACGCTGTTGCTGTCCACCAGATAATTGACTGGGCAAATGGTGGCGGCGTTCTTTCAAATTAAGCACAGTAAGTAATTCTTCCAGATATTTTTTATTGGTCTTTTGGTAGTCAAGCAAGACGGGAAATATGATGTTCTGTTCGACCGTCAGCTCAGGAATCAGATTAAAGCTCTGAAAAACAAACCCGATGTTTCTGCGTCGGAAGATCGTCAGGCTGCTGTCTTTCATAGCAAAAATATCTTTGCCGTCAATAAATACTTTTCCGGAAGTGGGATTATCAAGCGCGCCTACCATATTCAAAAGGGTACTTTTGCCGGAACCGGATTCTCCGATGATGGCGACAAACTCGCCTTTTGGGACGGAAAAGCTGACATCTTTTAATGCGTGTACGGTAGCTTCATCGCTGCCATAGGTTTTGAAAATTGATTTAACTTCCAATAAATTCACAGGTTGTCCACCTCTCTATGCCTTGATATCGAAAGATTATCACGTCAAGCTTACTGCCATATGACGCCCATCCTACAATTTTGTAGGAATTAAACAATTAATTGTAAAAGTAGTGCCGATGCCCAATTCACTGTCGACCTCGATTGTTCCGTTGTGCGCTTCAATAATGGCTTTTGCAAGCGGCAAGCCAAGCCCCACGCCCTGTGTGTCCTTAGAAAAGCGACTGCGATAGAATCTTTTGAAAACATGGTACAAATCCTCCGGGTGAATACCGCTTCCGTTGTCTTTTATAATGACTTGGACAACAGATGCAAATTGTTTCCATTCAATGTGAATTTCATTTCCCTTTTTTGTGTGGTCAAAGGCGTTTTTTACGATATTGCTGATTGCTTCAATCAGCCAATTACGGTCGCACAATAGGTAAATATCTTCATCACCGGATAAAACCATTTTCTTTTCCTCCTGCGTGGCACGAAATGCAAAGTGTCTTTCAATGCTGCCCATCATTTCGGATACATTTTCTTTGGATTTTTCTATCACGATTGTTCCGGCGTCAAGCTTTGCGATTTTCAAAAGGTTTTGAACCAGCGTTTCTATTCTTTCCAACTCTTGTTCTGAAAGGTCTGTGAACTCCTGAATCGTTGGTGATTTCTCCGCTTCGCCCTGCAAAATGCCATTATAGATATTGAGCGCTGCAAGCGGCGTTTTAAGCTGATGCGAAATATCTGTTATCGTGTTCTTCAAGAATTCCTTCGCTCTCAACTCGTTTTCTGCGTGGGCATTCAAAATGGAAACCAAAGAATTTACTTCGTGGAACAGTCTGTATAATTCGCCTTCCTCGTCACACTGAATACGGGCGTCTTGATTGCCGGCTATGTAATCTGTAATTTGTGCAGCAGCGGTTTCAATAATCATGTGCTGCTCTTTGAAATATCCATAGCAGAAAATCAAGATTGCCACGGCCATGCATAAAGAACATGAAAAGATATAATTCGCTGTATTTTGAGCTGCTAAGTTCATGAGAACTACTGCAATAACCGCGAACATTGATATGCACATCAGGATTCTACAAAAGAGAGACTTGATTTTTTTATTTGCCAGTATTTTCATCCTGCACCTCAATCAACTGAATTCCACTTGTACCCCATGCGCCGGACAGTAATTATCCTTTTGGGGGTACTTGGATCATCTTCAATTTTTGTGCGTAATCTTCGGATGTATACGGTAAGGGTATTGTTGTCCACATAATTCTCACTGCAATCCCACAACCGGCTTAAAATCTGTTCTGATGACAGCACCATATCTGGATTTTCCATAAAAAGACGCAGCAGCTTATATTCACCTGCCGTTAATTCAAGCCGTTCATCTTTTTTGCAGACTTCTCCTTTTAAAAGTTGAATTCTAATACCGTTAGAACACAGTTCCAAATCCGTCTGCATAAAATTATTACTTCTACGGAGCAACGCGTTTATTCTTGACATAAACACAGCCAACTTAAAAGGCTTTGTAATATAATCATCGCCGCCAATATCAAGCCCCATGATAATGTTGGTTTCTTCATCAGCCGCAGTTAAAAATATAATGGGTACTTTTGAGGTCTGCCGGATTTTTTTGCAAATATCAAAGCCGGAACCATCGGGTAGGGAAACATCCAAGACCACCAGATCGTATTTCCCGTCTGACCATATTGCACTTGCCTCGCAACTTGTGCGGGCAATATCTAAGTCATATTCCTGCTTTTTAACCGCAAAGGATAGACCCTTGATTAGGCTTAAATCATCTTCAACTAATAGAATACGCTTCATTTGCTTTCATTCCCCCTTGGTTTGTTGATCTTATATCGCTTATCAACAGGTTTATCCGTATCTTTCAGAATCAACCAGATTGTCACAATCTTTATAGCCCCCGGAACACAGCCCGCAGAGCGGTAGTAGTTTATCCTTCTGGGAGTAACCTCCCACTATTCGCTTACTTCTTTTAAAGTCATGTAGTCCATATAGAACACCTCCTTGACAACATCACTATATAATAATTTGCCCTCTCGAACAACACAAACATAATTATGTGAATTGTAAGGCGGCGATTTTGACCATTCAAAACCGCCGCCCATTCATTAAATGTAAATAAGGTCCGATAATATGATTTCCTCCGCTGCGCCTTGCAAGCGTTCTTCAATCCCACCCAGCACATAGGGTCACGGGCTCTCAATTCTTCCGTCGCACCCGCTGATCTGGTTAGCTCCGGCATTAGTTGCTCCAACTGCGCGTTGGCGGCTGCGTCAATCTCCATAAGGTACGGATAGAGCTTTTCCCCTAAAAGCAGACTGTGTTGTACAGCAAAGGCCGATACTCTTTCAAGTACCGCAGGCACATCCTGCCGTACTTGCCGATGGGCTTATCAGCTTGTACAGACAGCGCCTAATTGGGGATTTCGCAATCGCCGCAGCAGGTATAAGACAATTTTTCCATCATCATGCACTCCCTTTTTGTTTCAGGCGGAGGGCCGCATGGCCCGATTCGGCTCCCTAATGGGTAAACTGGCTGCGGTTATGAAAATACCCTTCTCCATATCCTTGGTGGGGTGAGCCGCTTTCTTGACCTCCATCTATTTGTGATTTTCATTCTTTGTGCGGTCGTAATACTTTCGTTGCTTGCTGCTGGCCTTACGGCGCAGATAGTTCCGGTGCAGCCTGTCCCGGCGTTCCTCCTTCTGGCGTAGGGTCTCCTGTTCCTCTGGGGTAAGGCAGACGTGCGAAGCGTATCGGCAATCAGTGTCATGACTACACTGGCGTTATACGGTGCTGGGTTGGGCAGAGCCCACAAGCACCCGTAAATGACTGTCCTGGTTAGGTGTTTGCCGGTCATACCCTTAGCCTTAAAAATGGGCTTGATTTTCCAACTGGCATCACGCACGATAAATTCGTTCATGCTGTTGCGGAAAGGAGTAAAATCGTCATCGTTTCGGGCGCTGTCCACACCGTCGTTTACGGCAATCAACCGAATGTTTTTCTGCCGCAGAATCTCCATGTTCTTGGCTGCCTTTAAGACAATCACGCTCCAACCGGCTCATGCCTTTCACGATGACGACCTCGACATATCCAGCCTCAACTTCTTCCATCATGCCCGTAAATACGGGGCGGTCGAAACGGGTGCCGGAAATACCATCGTCGGTAAAATGAGTTGGACGCGGAAAGCTATTTTTCCGGGCATGCTCCTCCAACATCTGCTTCTGGTGGGATATGCTGTTGCTCTCGCCTTGCGGCTCATCGTCGCGGGATAACCGTTCGTATAGTGGAATTATTTTTCCGTTGCTCATGTTCTCACCCTCTTGTATGTAAAATGCTCCAGGTGCTTTCACTAACCATGACAAAAATCATGATTAATAAATCACTCAGAGCATATAATACCCGCGGCCAATTTGTACTCGACATATTGGCGCACGGCAAAGTAATTCGGATTCTTTTTTTGCAGCTCCTTAAACATCAGATCGACAGGAACCGTCCAAATTAATAGGCCTCACTTAAAACAGCGCATCTAAATTGTAAATGGAATCTTTGTGGTAAGGGTGCAATGATAAAGTATCAAGCGGGGAATTAATATGTAACCCCACACGTTCATCATCGTTTTTACAGTAACCTCGTATTTCAGATAAGCAACTTGGGCGAAATTGTAACACTAGATTATTTCCCAACTGCTTCAAGAAATTATTAGCCGCCCATTCCACGGAAACGGCGGAGATTCCGAACCGGTGTCCTGCGTCCGGGTAGAGGCGTTTTGTAATCAGTTGGATGCGATCTGGGTCCTCCCGCACCTGCTCCACCATAATTATACGTATCGGAAGCCTACCCGCTTATCAGTCGCGCCAAGGCATCGCAAAAGCCGCTCCGCGTCAAGAGACCGTTTCAGACCTTCTATTCCCTGATTCGGCGTGAAAAACAGACCGGCATTCATGCCTCCTGAAATAAGCGGTATTAATGCGGCGGGGAACGGCAGCGGTAATCGCCCTCGGCATCTCACATCTAGCAGCTGCAATCCTCACGGACATTGCGGCAACCATTAACCGTCATTGCAAGTCTGCCAGTACGTCCATGAGGCCGGTGGGCGTGACGGTGCATCGCGCCAACATCTCGATCAGGCCGTGGATTTTCTGAACGTCCATAGTCAGACCGGGCGCGGTTGCATTGGTTTCGTTCTCTACCTCGGTAATTTTTACCCCGAATTTTTCCAGCCCCTTCGCCGTTTTCTCCACCAGCAGAATATATCGGAGCGTAAGACGGCGGTTGTCCTCTGTTTGTATAGTGCGAGTTGTGATTGGTAATTCTCGCATAATGCTTTCCTCCTAAATTCGATCTGATTTCATCATAACGGACTCAAAGCGGTTTGTGTTGAGCAATACAACGACAATCACCGACGCGCATTGAGAGTTTTAAAGCAAACCCCGGCGAAGACCGGAGATTGCCCGGCAAAGCAGTCTGAATCCACCTTCTTCCATGTCATAGACTAAGCAGTAATTCCTATAAAATATTTCAAGCTGGCGACCTGTTCCTCCAAACGCGTCTCAAATTAAGACACGTTTCGACAAACAAAAAAGAGGTGGGTACTCTCTATGAAAAAAGAGTGCCCGCCTCAGTTTTGGACTTTAATAGTATGTAACCAGCGAGTCCTTGTCGGGATTCTCGACTAGATGATTGTTAGAGTCATAAACTGTAGCGGTCGTTGTCACTACATAACTGTGTCCTGACATGACATAGTGGACACCGCTGGCACTCACTATGCCAGTTCCCTCTGAAGTCCAAGTCTTAATCGTTGTGCCATCCTGTTTTAGTTCAACGGTCAAATCAACCGTATACCCACTCCGCACAATCACTCTTCCAGCACAGGTCGCTTTACCACTGGAAGAGATGGTTAAACTGGAGCTCACGCTCGAAATACCTGTGTACATAAGTTTAATCTGTGCAGCGTTTGCGCTTACAAGGCTCGCTGAAAATATGCTGACGAGCAAAAGCATGAAAATGGTTGTGCGAATTGACTTCTTTCTCATTTGAACTGCCTCCTAATTTATGTTTTGGGATTTGCTCAAATAGGAGACACCAGCTTTTCAAATATGCAACATTATTTTTAATATTTTAATTCATTTGCCACATGGATTAGTTCCTCACTTGTTATTCCTGCACCAACAATTTGTATAAAAGCCGTCTGATCATCTGTTCCCCACACAAGCTGCAATTCACGATCCTTTTTTATAAGCGTTGCTTGAATCCCGTTGATTTGCACACCTTCTGTCTCCGCGTTTTCTGTATCCGCACTCAGTACAGCTCCATTTCCCGGGGTATACGTTATATAAATGCATTCATTTTCCGACTTCCTAAAGGTACACCAACTTCCTGAGTCATCTTTTCCCTGATCCTCCAGTACATAACCAGATGGCAACCAACTTGCTGTGATTTGGCTATCGTCAACGGAAGTTGAACTTTTTGCGAAATGGAAATCCGTGCTCTCCTCAAAAACCTCAACGACTAAATTAAGCGTATTAATCCGCACTGTCTCTGATGCGGCAAAAGCGCCTGTAAAAAGCATCGCCGCAATACCAGCTACCATTGCAATCTTGCCAAAAGCTTTTACGGTAAACCTTCCTACTTTACGGGCTGTTCGCTTTGCAAAATACCGTCCAATCGTCCGTTGACATCGCTTGGACACTTCCTCTGGTAACTCTGCGGTGGGGTCATTTTTCAAACGCTCATTTTCCTCCAGCGCCTTTTTTCCCTCAGAGATTGCTACGTCGTCCATCATAATTGCGAAAAGAGCGTCCTCATACTGTTCCCGCAATTCTTCCTGTCTTGTCATAATACTGCCCCTTCTTCCCATTCAATCAATAATTTAAGCGCTCTACGGCGGGCTCTGCTCAATCTCATTCTAATATTACTTGCCTTGCAGTTTAGCCGTGCCGCCAATTCTTCATCCGTGCAATCAAAAATATACTTCCCTTCCAAGAGAACACGGTCCCTCTCCGGCAAATCATTCCATCGCTCCAAAAGACGCTCCCGCTGCTCCGCAAGAATCAGCAGTTGGTCCATCGAAGGTGACTCGTCCTCCACAGAAGTCTCATCCTCAAGACTACCGCAACGGCTTTGTTCGCGTCCTTGCCGTTTCAAATAATTGATCGCCGTATTCCTAATTGTAGAGACAACATATCCCGCTAAAATGTAACAGGGCAATGGACGGATAACAGAAATTTTATTCATCAGTTTTAGTAAAGCGTCCTGCACGATATCCTCTTGGTCAGACAAATTGGATGTATACTTTTTTACGGTAAAAAACATAAGACGTTCATAGTTACGGCTGAACTTGTCTATAAAGTTTTGGTCGGAAGGGTCTTCCAAATTAAATATCATCACAATAAGTCGCCTCCAGTATACAACTTCATCTTCGGTCGACAAACAAGGAGACGCTAAATTCAAGATTTTGCAACACACGGAAAAGAACGCAGAAACATTTTAATCACAATTAGCCGCCTTTGTATTTTAGTTATACTAAAACGCAAAGGCAGCTGCAAATAAATATTATTGTAATCTTGCTGTTTTTCCCCACTTTTTCACAAGCAACATATAATATAAATACTTATTTGATTGGAGCAAATGATATGGCTAAATTGGGAGAATTGTTGGCTGAACTGCGCCAAGACAAGAAAATGACGCAGCGTGAGCTAGCAGATAAGCTGCACGTATCCATCGGCACCATTTCCAATTATGAAAAAGGAGTTCACTTTCCGGACTTGGAAAAACTCATAAATCTGGCTGACTACTTCCATGTGACCACTGATTATCTACTCGGGCGCTGCGAAAGCAATTTGTCTCCGGATGTTTTTAAAGAGACAATAGCAGAAAGGAAAACAGTCGGTGAATTCATTTATGCGTTCAAACAATTAGATGCAGCCCGCAAAGATGCTCTGATTCTCATTATGGATGAGATGGAATTCCATATAGCTATTAACCGCTGCAACAAGAAGGAGCATTGATGATACCGTATTGCATTCTGGTCATTGAGGATGATGACGACCGCGCATTTATGTCCGAACTCGTTGAGACTTACGAGCGGATTATATACAGCACCGTTCGAAAAATTACAGCAAACTGCTGGGACGTTGATGAAATTTATCAAATTACCTGGGTGAGACTCATTGATAAGATATCGTTGCTACGAGGCCAAAGTCGAGATCAGCGCGTCAACTATCTTATTTCTACTGCCCATAACACCGCATTGAATTATTTGCGTGACAGCAAACGCCCAAAAGAGTCATCTTACGAAGATTATATGGATGCTTCGGATTTCAGAAATGCCGACAACTTGCCAGAACTCCGCCTTATGAAGGAAGAAGAATTGGCTCAGCTGTCCCGCGTTTGGTCCAAACTGGACGAACGAAGCAAATACATACTGGAAGGCTACTACATACTTGAAAAGCCCATGGATGAATTGGCACAGGAGCTTGGAATCAAACCGGGCAGCATTCGCATGGCGCTGACGAGAGCTCGAAAGGCCGCATATTGTTTGCTGGAGAAAGACCAGAAAATGCAAAAATGAGGAGTACCCTTTTGTGGGGTACTCCTCATTTCAGCCTGTAGACAAAGTATCAGAGAAATGATGCTTTGTCTTTTTTTAGTGCTTAGAAGATGGTAAAATAGAAGCAGGTGATAAAAGATGGTGAACCAAAAAGGTGAAGACAGCCGGAAGCAGATCGGCTTTTACTGCATGGAGGATTTGGTTCCAAAAGACCATCTTCTCAGGAAAATCGAAAAAGCAATTGATTTCAGTTTCATATATGATTTGGTGAAAGGCAGGTACAGCGAAGATACGGGCCGTCCAAGTATTGATCCTGTAGTGCTGTTCAAGATCGTGTTCATCCAGTATCTATTTGGAATCCGCAGCATGCGGCAGACGATCAAAGAAATCGAGGTCAATGCGGCATATCGCTGGTTTTTGGGATATGACTGGAACGATCCGATCCCTCATTTTACGACCTTTGGGAAAAATTATTCCCGGCGGTTTGAGGGCACCGATATTTTTGAGAAAATATTCGCCCGTATCCTGCTGGAAGCGGTGAAGCTGAAGTATGTGGACCCGAAGGCGGTGTTCATTGATTCCAGGCATATCAAGGCCAGCGCCAACCGAAACAGGAAAATGAAGGTGCAGGTTCAGGAAGAGGCCCGGCATTACCAAAAAGAGTTGATGGAGGAAATCAACAAGGACCGGGAGGTTCGTGGGAAAAAGCCATTTGACGATGACGACTCGGGAAAAGGCGGCGGGACCGGACAGACTAAAGAGATCGAAAAAAGCACCACCGATCCGGAGTGCGGCATGTTCCACAAAGGGGAGCATGAAAAATGTTTCGCCTACACCGCGCACACAGCCTGCGACCGGCACAACTTCATCCTTGGCGTAGAACTTTCCCCCGCCAACGTCCATGACAGCGTGATGTTCAAAAGCATTTATGACAAAGTAAAGGCCACGTTCCCTGAAATCAAGTACGTTGTTGCCGACGCTGGTTACAAGATCCCATATATCTGCAAACAGATTCTGGACGACCACCGAATTCCGGTTTTGCCTTACAAAAGGCCGCTTGTCAACGCCGATTTGAATTTGCAGTTTTTCGCCGGTTAAAAAATGTAGGAAAACAGCGGCGAGGGAATGTCCTAAAATTAGTTTTGTCCCTGCTCGAAGAGGGTATTGACGATGTGCTGTTTTTGCTTCATATATTCTTTGCGTTCTTTCAGGCGGTAGCTTTCGCCCTTGATATTGACGACGGTGCAGTGGTGCAGGACGCGGTCCAGGATCGCGGAGGCGATGGTGACGTCGGCGAAGATTTCGTTCCATTGAGAAAAGGTCTTGTTGGAGGTAAAGACTGTTGAGACCTTTCCATACCGTCTGGCAATAAGCTGAAAGAACAGGTTCGCCCCCTGAATATCCATTGGGAGATACCCGATTTCGTCGATGATGAGCAGCTTGTATTTGCCCAGAGTTTTGAGCTTATCTGGAAGACGGTTTTCAAAATGGGCCTTTTTGAGCTGCTCAATCAGTGAGTGGCAGTTAATGTAGTAAGTGGAGAATCGATGCCTGGCGGCGACCATCCCCAGCGCCGAGGCCAGATGGGTCTTGCCCACGCCGGGCGGGCCGAGAAAGACGATATTTTTTCCATTCTCCAGAAAACGCATGGTGGCCAGTTCCTCGATCTGCCGCTTGTCAATGGAGGGCTGAAAACTGAAATCAAAGTCCTCCAACGTCTTTTTGATGGGAAAGCCCGACATCTGCACCTGTTTTTCATAGGCGCGCCGTCGTTTGCTGAGCGCCTCCTCTGCAAAGATATGGTCGAGCACCTCCACGATGTTAAGCTCGTCTTTTACAGCTCTCTCAAGATAATTGTCCAGGATCTCCAGCGTGTTTTTCATTTTCAGGCTTTCAAGGTTCTCCCTGAGGCGTTCCATCGTCAGTTCCGTCATAACAATACCTCGTCATACCGGCTCAAATCATGTGGCTGGATGGGAAAATCGATGACGTTGTCACCGTCCAGCAGCGTGTTTTCGATGTCGAAAGACTGCTTGACTGTCAGCCTGCGGTAGTGATGGGCATTGACGACCATGTCCTTTTTCTGATAGGATATCCGGTGCAGGGCGATTTGCTTTCCTTCGTGGTAGACGGCGAGCAGGTTGTCCAGCGCTACGACTGCCACATCTTTGCCGGCGTATTCTGATGGCACGGAATACTGATTACCGCCGTACGAGATGAGGCAGTCTTTTTGCACCCGGCGCAGGTTAATTTTGTCGATAATATATTCGCGTTGAGAGGGTTGAGGCCCTCTTTTTTTAATCGCTCGAAGGGAATCTCATTTGTTGTGGCATGCACCTTTCCATTGACCTTGCTGCACCAGGCCAGCGCCTGGCCGTTGAGGTCATACAAGGAGCTATACTTGATGCCCACCATGAAATTATCCCGGACGAACTGTACGGTGCGCTCCACCTTGCCTTTCGTCTGGCCCCGGTATGGCCTGCACAGCACAGGCTTGAAGCCGTAGAACCCGGCAAAGTCCTCAAACTGCCGGTTCAGGGTGCTGTCCTCCTGCTTCAGCAGCCGCTTGATGACGACCTGTTTCATGTTGTCGTACAGGATTTCCTCGGGGTATCCGCCGAAGTACCGGAACGCGTTGGCATGGCAGCGGATCAGTGTGTTTGTGCTCATGTCGGTCACAAACTCTATGTACCGCGCCCGTGAGTATCCGAGAATAAACAGAAAGCAGTACAGCTTCTTCAGCTTTCCGCCCTCCATGACGGTGTGATCCTCGAAAAATGCCCAGTCCATCTGCCCTTGCAGCCCCGGCATTGTCTCAAACCGCACCGTTGCCTTCTCGTCCAGCTGCTCCTTTTTGTTGCGTACGTATTCTCGCACGATGCTGTGCCCGCCGTCAAAGCCCTGCTCCCGGATCTTTTCCGGAATTCGCTCCGCTGAGTACGGCGCTTCCTCCAGCCATATTGCGATCTGCTCCTTGTACGGGTCCAGCTTTGACGGCTTCGCCGCGCTCAGGCTGTATACCGGCCGTGTCTCGCTCTCGGCGTATTTCTTCGCCGTCCTCGGGTCAAGGTTGTACTTGTGCGCGATCTCCGTGTAGCTCAGTCCTTTTTGCCGGTCGCGGATATCCATCCAGTTTGCTCCTTCCATTCTGACACCCTTTCCGCCTCCATTACGGCAGGCAGATTCGAGTGTACCATATTGCATTTCTCTCCGCTGCAAACCTGCATTTTTTGACCGGCGTTTTCTTGCATTTTATCACTGGCGCTGACAGCGGAAACCATCGAACAGGTTTTCGCCGACGCAAAAGAAAAACATGGGTTGAGATATACTACCTTACGGGGCAAAGCCAAAGTGACGATGCAGGCTTTGCTCACTTTCGCCTGCATGAATCTCAAAAAGCTGGTAATCTGGAAATCGGAAGACCCCAGGTTCAAGCCCAAATACGATTTTCCCTTTCTCTTTTTCCTGCTATTTGTTCCCAATTCGATTATTCGCATGAAAAACGCCGCTTGGGTCTGAATTCCAAACGGCGTTTTGTCTACCGGCTGAAATGAGGAGTACCCTTTTGTGGGGTACTCCTCATTTTTATGTTCTTTAATCCCTTGTTACAAATCAGCGGGTAAGTTGTCTTATTATGCAACGGCAGATTTCAAAGCGAGTACATACCAGCCCAACGCTTTATAACAGAAACGATCACCTGTCGAATGGCAGAGATTACAAAAGAGGGATGCCCAATGTGGAATTAAATTAACGGTCAGTGATTTTGGAGCAGATACCAATATGGGAGGCCGTCAAAAAGTTCTAACGCAGGCACTTCTAAGCGGGAACACCAGTTCTCCATCTTCCGGGTGGATACGCCCTGTACGAACGCCTCCTGAATGGCCTGAATCCAGCGCAGCCTCGCTGCGTTTACGTTCTGTAACAAAAACCGGGATGTATCCGCGGCCGCGCAGCTTCGGCACCATGAGGTACGTCGTTCCCATGCGGGTATTAGGACAAGCAGGATCTGCTTTTCGGGTACGACAACCTCACCTATGACATGGACATAGACGCGGCGGCGATGTGCCGCCGGACCGAGGAGCTGTTTGAGCTTTACCAGAGATGCGCCAACCGCAAGCAGTTGAAGACGATCTGTGTTTATTATCTAAAAAGTCTGGAGGACACCAAGCTCCACGTTACCGGTCTTTCTGCCGAAGCACACCATGGAGAAGATGAACATTTTTGAGGGTTTTATCGAACTGGTGGGAAAGGAAAATCAGACCGACGAAACGCTGTCGGTCAACAGTTTCTACATCATCGACGACGCCAAACAGCGGGGGTAAGATGACCAAGGAGTTTTACAGCGCGGTTTGGAAGGAGATCGAGGAGCGTGGGGTACATCATGCAACAAGCGGTGCGTACAGAGTATGAATTTCCAGCCTTTTGTATTTCTTGAAAAGCATGGTATCATCATCATTCAGTCTTAAAAAAATTGTCATATTCTCGCCCTCCTCCCGCGTGTAATACATTGTATGCAGCATATGGTTTCCATGGACAAAGCATTTATTTTCCCATTTCTGATTTCTCTCCGTGAAAATTGTTAAGATATTCGTCCCGGCGTTCTTTGTGCCATTCCGGGTAACATTGCTTTATCAAAAGAATTACAGCCATCAGTCACGGATTAATGTCAATAATATTCAATTAAGTGTTGAAGTTTGTAAATATATATGACATACTGTACATATAGCGTAAAAAAGTCATTATAGTTCATTGAGTGGGGGTGATTCCAATATGGAAGCCATCTGTTCTTTGTTCATGACTTATCTATAAGCAAAGAACAGATTAAACGTTACTTCCTTATGGAACAGATCACTTGATGTAGAAAGGAGGATAATTATGTATAAAAAATCAGTTAGCCTTATGTTGGTATTTGTTATGATTCTTAGTTTGTCAGTTAACGCCTCTGCAGTTCCAAACGACACAAATGTTTCTATGGAACCTTACGATAGTGAGACGCTGTATAATCAGCTTGCGCAAATTGGGTTTACAAATGATGAGATGTTGGAACTATACCGGAGAGAGGCAAACAAAACTGGTGTTGATATACATCTCCCCGATAAGCTTGCTGAATCAGCAGGAGTAGAATATGTATATAGTTGTTCAAGCGGCGAGATGGCTCTTTTGGCAGCTTATAAAGAGGGGGATGTTAGATATCAAGACTATACAATTAATTTCGATGACATTGCAAGAGTATGTGGATGGACTGGTGGTGGAACTGGAGTCGCCTTTATAATCGCTCAGGTAAGTAAGAAGGAATTTATAAAAGCTGTGGTTTCATCTGTCGGATTAGGTTGGGTTAGTGCTATAACTAGTGTTGCTGGAGTAGTTTTCAGTGAATTATCCCGATATAATACCGGTTGCACGTTTACAGTAAAATCAGTTTATCGCTATGATGAAGACGAAGGATTTGCAAAGTGGTATATGGTTGATGCCTCACATGTTTTCTTCTGAGACTTTTATTCCAGCAGGAGATCTCTCCATGAATATGTATGAAATCAATTTCTTGGAGTTATAAATTAGGTGAATGTATGAAAGAAAAACGAGCAACGATACTCCCTATGATTCTCTGGATTTTTAGCACAGGGATGTGGATCATAGCCCTGTGCTTGGACCTCTATCACGGCAACCAGACGGTGGATATGGTGATTTTGCACACTGTTTGTTCTGTGACATCTCTCACTGTATCAATTTTCCTTATAAAGGATTACATTCAGCAGAAACATACCCACGTGTAGCATTCATAAGAGGGGAGGGAGTCCCCGATTCATGTAATTGGTTGCTCCTTCAAAAATGAACCAGCAAAATGTCAAAGGGAATGTTGGATGAAGTGGCTTTCTTCTCCAATGTTCCCTTTGATGTATTTTATTTCTAGAAACTGCCGATTCCTTACATCATCCAGTCCCTAGCCAATATCATGTTTGAGATAATATAATACCAGCGCCACCCGGTTTTGTGCCCCTAACTTTTTTGTTTTCAGAAATCCGTTAAGTTCTGCCATAAAGTATCCCTACCATTGCAATTGGATATATTCCGACTTTTTCATTCTGCTCTGCGATAAATCATTTTTATATAATAGTGCGCATTAAATAAAGATAGCCAAGAATCTACGAAGCTGGAACTTTGTTCTAACAATCTGTTGCAAATTGATTCCTGTAGTGTTTTTACTATAGAGTAGAAAATAGTATATTCTTATCTTTAAGCGATTAAAGGAGATCTTATATGAATTGACCTGCCCCCTGATTTCGCGCAGAGGGAATGTTAGTAACAACTTGAAAGTTTCAAGGCATATTCTTCCGGCGTCAGGTTGTCGAGAGAGGAATGCGGCCTGATCCTGTTATATTCCAACCGCCAGTTTTCAATTATCTCCCTTGCCTCAGACAAGCCTTGAAACCAATGTTGGTTTAGGCATTCCGCGCGGAGTTTCCCGTTGAAGCTTTCTATGTAGCCGTTTTGCATGGGCTTGCCCGGATCTGTAAAAATGTGTTCCACTTTGTGATCGTACGCCCAGGCATTCATTACATTACTGGTAAATTCAGAGCCGTTATCGGTCAGAATTTCTTTCGGCAGCCCCCGGAACAAGGCAATCCGGTTTAGAACAGCCGATACCCTCCGCCCGGAGAGAGAGCTATCCACTTCAAGAGCCAGACATTCCCGCGTCACTTCATCAATTACGGTCAGAACGCGAATGTTTGAGCCATATCTGGTTCTGTCGCTGACAAAATCCATCGACCAGCGAGCATTCATTTCTTTTGCGGTGCGTTCCGGCATGCCGCGCTTTTCATATTTCTTCTTTTTGCTTCGCTTCTGAAGGGTTAATCCTGCATCCTTGTAAAGCCTGTATGTTTTTTTGTGGTTAATCTCAAAGCCTTCGCGCAGAAGCATGACATGTAACCGGCGATAACCAAATCGTTTCCAGCGCACCGAAAGTGCCTTCAGCCGTTCTGTTACCAAAGTATCCCCGCTTTTATCGGTCGGCTTGTATCGTTTGCTGTTCTGGCTGATCCCCATTAGCCTGCACGCGCGGCGCTCGCTGATTTCATAGCATTCCTGTACTTCGGCTGCTATTTTGCGTTTTACGGCAGGCTTCAGACGTTTTTTGAAAGCACGTCCTTTAATATCTTATTATCCAAAGACAAGTCGGCGACCATTTCTTTCAGCCGACGGTTTTCTTCTTCAAGCTGTTTCAGACGCTTGGCTTCACTAACGTCCATGCCGCCATATTTGCTTTTCCAACGGTAAAAAGTCTGTTCTGTGATATTGTACTCACGGACAATATCCACTGCCTTCTTGCCACCCTCGTGCTCCTTGAGAATCTTGATGATCTGTTCTTCTGTAAACCTTACCTTCATGTCAATCACTCCATTTTTTCTATTGTAGCATATCGTGACTAACATTCCTATTGACGAAGTTTTTCGGGTTCAGGTCAGAGAGAATAATTTTTTCTCTTGTTTTTCACACCGTTTACAATATTAGTGTAATTTTTTGATTATTCTTAAGTTTAAGGCATTCTGTGTAAAGTTGTGGCGACAACACTTTAGTATCGTTAGGTCCAATTGATGTCTTATGAATCAAGAAGCCTTTAATTGAAGGGAAATCTATAATTATGACAAACTAGAATTATACTTTCACTCAGGTCGTTAATGGAACAGGTTATTTCAGTAAAGGCAAGGATACCGGCGCAAGATATGAAGGTCCTGCAAACTTATCTCAAGAATATCAGGTACACCATTAATGATACCAGCGGCCACATCATTTATAAGGCCAAGCAAGCAAAACAAAGGCCGTTTTTCTTCATCAAATGAACGCTCCCCCAGGGCGATCCCTCTTTTCTTTCTGATGAGAGGTCGCTCTGTTTCGTAGTAAGTTGAGTAACTTTACTTCCACCAAACCATTACCGCTCCAATAGATGTTTTATTCTGCCCGCGGTAATAGACTTCTGCCGCTACGTCGGTTGCATAAAGTGGCAGCCCTTTCAGCGGTTGAGCCGAAAGGACAATAATTTCAGTGCCTTCAGTTATTGCGGTCTGGAAGAACGATATCAAACACAAAATCATTAGAATACCCGTAATTGCTCGTCGTATCCGCAATTTCTAAAACGATGGCACTTGTCATCCGTCCCCATGATATAGCTGTTTGCGCCGACGATTTCCGCGGGATCGACCTCTCCAAACCGATTTGCAAACGCGTCCTTTTTAATAACTTGTCGTGCACGTAGCAAATAACAAGAAATGCGATTTATCTTTTACGCGTGAAGCTTGTTAAAATGAGTCTAGGGGTGTTCCTTTGGATAATTTAAAGAAACTCAGAGAAAACGCCGAATTGAGCTAGCAAGCTCTGGCAAATGCCGTTGGTTCCACTCAACAAAAGATATACAGTTACGAGAACGGAATTTATGAGCCCGATATTAAAACTCTAAAGCTGCTTGCAAACTTTTTTGGTACCTCCATAGATTATTTGGTGGATAATACCGATATTCCGAACAAACCAGAGAGAGTTGAACAATTTGATCTAAATGAAGAAGAAGCCGATGTGGTAACTAAATATCGTTCTTTAAAGAAGAATGGACGGGAGAGCCTTCGTCTTATTCTGAATAGCTTATTAGAGCACTAGAGGTAGTGTTCTACAGATATGGACTCGGTTTACGGTATTGCGTAGTCGATGTATAATCATGTGTAAACCGAAGGTTGGGAGGATGTAGATCGTGATGTTTGCCACGCTGGTCACACAGCTTGATGATGATGACCGCGCCTTTATGCTCAATTTATATAAAAACTACTACAATCTTGCACGCAAAAATATTTTCAATATCACGCATAGCAAAGATGACCTTGAGGACCTAATAGACGATGTGTTTGTCAAACTAATTGAAAAAGTTTCGTTGATTCGTAATTTTGAGTGTTGCAAACTCACTACATATATTGTTTGTACAATTAGGAGCGTTTCAATCAACCATTTAAAGCACCAGGCCGTGGAAATGAAGCATCTTTATTACAGTGAAAACACGGATATAGTGGATGATTGTACGGAATCAGGCAGTGAATTTGATGACAGGCTCATTCATCAGGAAGATATTTCGTCCTTGCGTCACGCGGTTTCTTTGCTGCCACAGAGCCAAAAGGACCTGCTTTATTTCAAATACCTGCTTGAGATGAGTGATCCTGAAATTGCGGAAACGATTGGAATATCACCTGATAGCGTGCGACAGTATCTGACCCGTGCTCGACGAAATGCTAAACGGCTCATGGAAAAGGAGATGAGTAGCAGTGCCGAGTAAAGACAGCATTGTAAAACTAAACGAAGACTATGAGAATGCCCTGTTCCGACTGGTGATGAATGATGCCGCGGAGGAAGAGGGAAAGCAATATTTAGAGGAAAATGAAACGCTCAATGCCAATCAAACGAATAGTCCTTCTGCTGAAAATATAAAAGGATTTACGAGGCTTCTGGACTCCCAATTGAAGAAAAAGAAAAAGGTTGGCAAAGTACATCATTTCTCAGCTCTTAATAAAGCAGCCGTCGCAGTTCTGGCAATATTTTTTACTTTTTCGTCTATGATGGTGGCAGTACAGGCATTTCGCCTCAGTGTCCTTAATTTCCTGATCAGCATTGAACCGAAATACACCTCATACGAGCTTCAAGATGACGATCAGAGCGGGGATAATGAAAAACTGATTGTAAATTGGACGAATTCCTATGTTCCTGGTTATATGCCGGAGGGGTATGAAGTTACGGAAATGTCCTCATCTGATGCCCTAAAAAAGATAATCCTTGAAAACGCCGATTCTTCCAGCATTATTTATAATGAATATGAGTCGGAAAGTAGCTTATCTATTGACACAGAAAATGCTTCACTGATTGAGACAATAAAGATTAACGGACATGACGGAACATTATCTGAGAAGGACTCAATCGTCACTGTGGTATGGAAAATGGATGGTCATTTGTTTGTTGTTCAAGGGCAAATATCTACTGATGAGGCTATAAAAATAGCAGAGAACGTAAAATTTGTAAATTAATATTATTTTGCTGTTGCATAATGCCTCCTTTGTTGTTTTTATCTGTGAAATACATAAAGGAGGATTTATCATGAAAAAAATCTTAGCATTATTCATCGCAGTTCTCATGGCCTCCCATCTCGTGACACCCGCATTGCGAATCCGATAGCTACTCAAGCAGCAGCATGATGTGGAGAAGGCAAGAACCGTGCAGAATGTGAACGCCCAAAATCTGGGGCTTATGCGGCCAGGCCTCTGGCGGCCTGACGATATGTGGCCGGCGGCAGGCCGCCGGGGTTAGCGGTGTAGATTCGCTGGCGGTTATAGTAAGTCATGATGTACCGGAACACGATGCTCTTAACCTGTGCCATGGGCATCTGCTCCGTCCTGATTCGATAGAGTTTATCTTTCTTCAACGTAGCAAAAAAGCTCTCCATCCTGGCGTTGTCGTAGCAGTGTCCCGTACCGCTCATGCTTTGAACTGCACCGTATTGCGCCAGCACCTTTTGAAATGAGGAGCTGGTAAATTGGCTGCCGCGGTCGCTGTGCAGGGTCATTCCATAGGTTCCCTGCGCCTGGCAGGCAGACCGAAACGCCCGGATACACAGCTCCTTCTTCATGTTGTCATCCATGGCAAGACCGACGATCTCTCCGTTATAACAGTCCAGAACTGCCGCTATGTACAGCTTGCCGTCCTGACATTGGATCTGCGTGATATCTGTCAGCCACTTCCGGTTGGGGGCGTCTGCGGTAAAATCCCGGTGGATCAGGTTCTCCGCCTTCTGCGCAGCCAAGTCTGCTTTTGTCAGACTGCTGGAGCGACGAGAAGAACGATGGAGCAAACCTCCACGTTTCATGGCCCGCCGTACGCTGCTGCGGCTTACCGCAATACCGCGCTGCATAAGCGCCAGAAGAATTCGGCCAACGCCATAATTGTCATTGTCCGGATTTTCATTATAAATCTCCTGCCACGGTTTTGGCTTGCCAGCCGACTGCAAAGAGCGGTAGTACCCGGATTCACTGACTTTCACAACCCGGCACATGGCATGAACGCAGAACCGCTCCGGCTTTACCGTTTCCGGTCTTTGGCGAAAAAACCCAGGGCATCCTTGAGAATCTCATTGGCTTTCCGCAGCTCGGCGATTTCCTTTATTAGCCGGCGTTCGTCCTCGGAAAGCGGCGCGTCGCGGCGAATGCCGCTTCCGACGAAGGCGTGATCTCCGAAGGCCTTTCGCTTTTGCCGCCACTCCGCCAGAGAGTAGTACGGAAGGCCCAGCTGTGCCGCCGCCTGCTTCACGCCGATTTCATTGGACAGCTTGACCGCTTCTTCTTTGAACTCCTTATCATATTTGCGCATTGCAAACACCACCTTATTCTTCCTTTGATTCTATCACTTTTGGGGTGTTTGTCCTCTGCACTTCTATGATATCCCTCCATTTATTAAATATTCGGTTTGTCATCAAAAACATTTAAGGGGTATATTACTATGAAATTTAGAAAGTTGTTTTTCATTTGTTTATCAGCACTATTGATTCTAACGACAGGCTGCAGCGCACCAAAAGGAGAGAATACGGTGAGTTCCAGCACTGGTTCCTCAGCGAAAAACCTGCCTTCCGAGTCTTCATCCTCCGCCACGCTGGCCAGTTCTAACGTTTCGTCAGATAATAGTGATTGGACGGCCTATATTGATGATGAGCATAATCTTTGCATTAAGAAAAAAGATGATGCAAATGGTAACGTTATTGTGAAAGACGTAGACGAAGCGCCTTGTGTGGCTGGTGAATGGGTGTATTATCTTCCCAATTTGGACGAAATTGACAAAGTGAAGCTGGACGGTTCTCAAAAAGCAAAAGTGTGCAGCACCGACGCATTTCAAGTATATAATGCGAATCTGAATATTTATCACGAGATCAACGGCAGTACCTCCGTGACTGCGGAATATAAAGATGGATACATTTTATATACATGCTTTCAGTTACAAGAAGAGGGAGATCAAAAGTCAAATCCTCCATCCTATTATAAGTTAGATCTCAATCAAAACACACTGACGCCGGTTGAGAATTAATATGATCGAATGCACTTTATTAAAAAAATTGCGTTAGAAACTACTACATTGAGAAATGGAAATGAATCATAAAAGTTTGTTAGAGTCTTATATTGGTACGGGGGAAGAGCATACCCAGGTACATTAGGGCGGGTCATCAAATTACTACTTTATTTCTTGACATATCCATATCAAAAAAGCGTTCTATCGGTAGAGTTCCATAGCTCTTGTAAGAAAGGAATTTTGTAAATGAAACGACTCACAGTTTTCTTAATTGTTTGCCTGATGCTCATGGCGTGCGTACCCGCTGCCGCAGTCGAACCATTTCATTACGAGAGCAAGACCCTTGGCTTTTCCATGACGGTTCCCGGTCTTTCCGACAAGGAAATTACGGTGGAAGAATCGGATACAAGCGTGAACTTTTTTCACGCGCCATCGAAGGAAAAATGGGGCGGACTCATCGGCTCCATTGAAGTCGTTGCCCCGCGAAGCAAGTTCTTTTCGGGGCACTATGACAGTGCGGCTTATCAGGTTGTCGCGATGGGAAAAGACCGGATTTTCCTCTGGAAGTCTCCGGGCGGCGGGGTAAATACCGGCAATGAAATGCTAGTGGCTTTTACAAAGGCATCATCGGCCCTCTCCGTTGATAATCTACGAAAATACCTGACGCCTACGCATCCGGATGACCAACCACTTCTGAATACGAAGCGGCATCTCCCCTATCTCACAGCAGAACACGGATTGGTTCGCCCTGACGCACCTTTGACCCGAGGCGAGTTGGCGAAAATGCTCTACGCACTTTTGGACGCAAGTAACAAAGATAAAAATTATGGAAATCCGTTCTCCGACGTTGCGGGAGAATCCTGCGCACAGGCGGTGGGCTATCTGGCCAGCTACGGTATTTCCTCGGGCTATCCGGATGGAACGTTCCGGCCAAATAATCCAATCAGCAGAGCCGGGTTCGCAGTTTTGCTGCACCACTGCCAGTTTGCATCCCCCGTGGGCCGGTATGGCGATGCGCCCGATTTTGCCGATGTTCCCACTGGCTATTGGGCAGGTGAGTATCTATACAGCGCCAATTCTTTGGGCTGGATGACTGGAACCTCCAGCGGAATGTTCCGTCCCAACCGGGAAATTACCCGGGCCGAAGCTGTTACAGCGATCAATCGGATGCTGGGTCGGGACGAGTCTTGTACGTTTGTAGATGATGGGCTCAATCCTTTTTCGGACCTTGACGCCAGCCATTGGGCCTATGGAAATATTCTGGAGGCCGCCGGTGTTCTGTCTGATAATTTCTCCGGATATTTCAAACCGAAAAGCGAGGCTCTGCCAAAAGGGACAAGCGCGTATTCTTTCATCAGCGAGACAGACGGCTGGGCTGTGAGCAAATCGCAGCTCTACCGCACTGCAAACGGCGGGCAAACCTGGAGCAATTTGGGCGAGCCGTTTTCCTTTACGGTTTCCGACGCCTATTTCTTCAACAGCCAGCAAGGGGTCCTTCTTGGGAGCAGCAAGGACTCTTCCTGCATCCTGCTGCAAACTGTGGATGGCGGCAAAACATGGAGCAGTTTCCTTGCAGATCAAACCGCGCTGAATTTACACTTTCCCGCGCAACAATTTCCCACTGAAAAGAGTATGTTTGGCTCAATTTCTTCCATGGAGTTTCGCCCCGCAAGCAAAGATGCCGTTTATTTGACGATCCGGTACGAGCCTTACGACAGCATTTATATTCTTGATTTTAAAGCAATCAAACAGACAGCGATCACAGTGAGAGAGATTAGTTCTACTGCCATATAAACCGTTTCAGCAGTTTAGCCAATTTGCTATTTTCGGCTGACATTAAAATATTCATTACATACACCTCAATAAGAGGGCATGCCTACCTCATATCAGGAGTAAAACCTGATCTCATCATAGTGGGAGCTCTCCCAACCATAGAAAAGGTTCTTGTCATTGTAGCACCTTGGGCCAGCCTGTGTAATGCAAACCTTCCCCACTGAAGGTCATTAGGGCGAACCATTCCGATGTGATCATACGTGACCTGAACCCGAAAAACTTCGTCAATAGGAATGTTAGTCACGATATGCTACAATAGAAAAAATAGAGTGATTGACATGAAGGTAAGGTTTACAGAAGAACAGATCATCAAGATTCTCAAGGAACATGCCGGAGGCAAACGGGCAGCGGACATTGTCCGTGAGTACAACATCACAGAGCAGACTTTCTATCGCTGGAAAAGCAAGTATGGTGGAATGGAAGTAAATGAGGCAAAACGATTGAAGCAGCTTGAGGAAGAAAACAGACGTCTCAAGGAGCTTGTAGCTGACCTCACGTTGGACAACCATATTCTAAAGGACGTACTCTCAAAAAACGGCTAAAGCCTGCCGAGAAGCGCAAGATTGCATGTGAGATACAGGAACAGTACCGTCTCAGCGAGCGCCGCGCGTGCAGGCTTATGAACATATACCGAAGTAGCAAGAGATACAATCCGAGTGGCAAAAGCGAAGATGCCGCAATCACAGCTCGACTGACTGCGTTGGCTGCTCGTTGGAAACGGTTCGGCTATCGGCGATTGCATGTTATGCTCCAGCGTGAAGAGATACATATCAACCACAAACGAACCTATCGACTCTATAAAGAGGCGGAGTTAGCCTTGAAGAGACGGAACAAGAAGAAAAAATACGAAAAGCGCGGCATGCCGGAACGCACCGCAAAAGAAATGAATGCTCGCTGGTCGATGGATTTTGTCAGCGACAGAACCAGATATGGCTCAAACATTCGCGTTCTGACCGTAATTGATGAAGTGACGCGGGAATGTCTGGCTCTTGAAGTGGATAGCTCTCTCTCCGGGCGGAGGGTATCGGCTGTTCTAAACCGGATCGCCTTGTTCCGGGGGCTGCCGAAAGAAATTCTGACCGATAACGGCTCTGAATTTACCAGTAATGTAATGAATGCCTGGGCGTACGATCACAAAGTGGAACACATTTTTACAGATCCGGGCAAGCCCATGCAAAACGGCTACATAGAAAGCTTCAACGGGAAACTCCGCGCGGAATGCCTAAACCAACATTGGTTTCAAAGCTTGTCTGAGGCAAGGGAGATAATTGAAAACTGGCGGTTGGAATATAACAGGATCAGGCCGCATTCCTCTCTCGACAACCTGACGCCGGAAGAATATGCCTTGAAACTTTCAAGTTGTTACTAACATTCCCTCTGCGCGAAATCAGGGGGCAGGTCAGTAGGAACGTATCAACGTTATATGTATTCAATGCATCAACATCAATTAGCTTATAAAGTAAAAATTCGGTGGAGGTTTTAAATAATGTCTAATATCTTATGTAAAATGTTGCGCCAAATTTGCGCCAAATTGTATAAAGAAAGTCCTGCAACCATTGAGGTTACAGGGCTTTCTGATAAGCAGATTATCTCTTGGAGAACTGGGGCGCGCGTCTTGCGGCCTTCAGACCGTACTTCTTGCGCTCCTTCATACGGGGATCACGGGTCAGGAACCCGGCCTTCTTCAGAATGGGACGGTTGTCCTCGCTGGCCAGCAACAGGGCGCGGGCAATACCATGCCGCAGAGCCCCAGCCTGTCCGGACACGCCGCCGCCAGTGACGGTTGCGACAATGTCCATCTTACCGATGTTGTCGGTGGCCTCCAGAGGCTGACGCACCACCATTTTCAGGGTGTCCAGACCAAAATACTCGTCGATGCCGCGGCCATTAACCGTGATAGAGCCGGTGCCGTTGGGGAACAGGTGGACGCGTGCAACGGAGGACTTTCTCCGGCCGGTGCCGTACAGATAGGGCTTTTTAGACTGATACATACTGTTCTTCCTCCTTATTCCGCGTCGAGCGCCACGGGCTTCTGTGCCTGCTGCTCGTAGTTTTCGTCTGCATAGATGTGCAGACGGGTCAGGGAAGTGCGGCCAACGCTGTTCTTGGGCAGCATACCACGGACGGCTTCGCGCATGGCGAGTTCCGGCTTCTCCTGCATCAGGATGCGGTAGGGAGTCTCCTTCAGGCCACCGATCCAGCCGGAGTGAGTCCGGTAGATCTTCTGATTTCCCTTGTCGCCGGTCAGCACCGCCTTGCCGGCGTTGATGATAATGACAAAGTCGCCGCAGTCGGCGTTGGGAGTGAAAGTGGGTTTGGTCTTGCCGCGCAGAATATCGGCAGCCCGGACGGCCGTCTTGCCCAAGGGCTTGCCGGCGGCGTCCAGGATGTACCACTTGCGTTCAATATTGGACGCATTCGCCATAAAAGTGGACATATTTTTTCCTCCGTATATGAAATTCTTGATTTTCTTTACAAACCTGACGATTCAGGGTAAAATCAAAGCAAGATTATTTATACCACCCTCTCTCTATAATGTCAATATGAAATTGATTTATCTTTGTCATTCCTTTTATTTTCTCCGTTTTACTCATTATTTCTATTGATATCTAGCTTTGTAATTTAATTTTTAAATAAAAAAGGAGACGGTACACCGCCTCCCCCTGAATCGAACACTTTATTTTATATGTAGAGCTACAGAATCCACTGCACCAACAGGAGTAACACAAACCCCGGCAGACCTAAAACCCCCACAATCAGGGCATTCCAGAGATTCAGGCCCAATGTGATACCGGTCCATGGAGCCGTCAGGCCCGTGAGGTACAGCGCAAGAAATCCCAGAAGCGTATTGGCCAGCAGCTTCAATGCCAGCCGCAGCGGCGCTTTGAAAATACGCAGCAGAGCCACCAGCAGGAAGACCGCCAACAGTCCCACCATGATTTTTTGACTCAGGTCCATGTGGCGGCCTCCTCCGTCTTTGCTATCGCCGCCGCATCTGGACAGCGGGCCTTGATCGTGCGGATCAGATAATTGCATCGGGCTTTGGCTGCGCTGATCTGAAAGATGCAGGATTCCACCAGCTCCGGGTCCGTGGCCAGGTCAAACTGACGGTACGCCAGAGATAACTCGCTCTGTGCCGCCCGCAGTTCATTTTGCAGGGCCACCAGCAGGGGGTCCTGCGCGGGACGTTTGGAAAAGAACGCGTTTTTCATACGACTCCCCCATTTCCTTACGCTCTATATCTTACGGGGAGTTTGGACAATTATTCCAATTTTTATACGGGAGAGAGCTGCATGGAGCAAGAGAATTATATGCGTCGGGCGCTTACCCTGGCTCGTGAAGCAGGGGATGCCGGAGAGGTGCCGGTGGGCTGTGTCATCGTCCGGGACGGCAAGGTCGTCGGCGAGGGCCGCAACCGTCGTGAGGAACTGACCTCCGCCGCTTCTCACGCGGAAATGGAGGCCATCGCCGCCGCCAACGAGCGCCTTGGCAGCTGGCGGCTGGAAGGCTGCGCGCTATACGTGACGCTGGAGCCCTGCCCCATGTGTGCCGGTGCCATCCTAAATGCCCGAGTCTCCAAGGTTTTTTACGGCGCGCGGGACCCAGCCTTCGGAGCCTGCGGCGGCGTGACGAATCTGTTCATGGAGGACTTCCCCAACCGGCCCGCGCTGGTAGGCGGCGTGCTAGCGGAGGAATGCCGGGAAGTGCTGCGAGCATTTTTTCAAAAGCTCCGAAACGACGGGGGCACCGGAGAATCGCCAGAGCCGAAGATTTAAGGCGACACCGCACAACGGGATAAAGTGAACAGCGCCGCCCACTCATAACAGCAGGCGGCGCAGGACTGGTTCTCTTTTGAATACATCGGCACACTGAGTCAAGTCGGCAGGCAGGGCTTGTCAGCCAGGATCAGATTTCCAGTGTACAAACTCAAGGTTGGCTATGAGAAGTTACGTGAAAGTGTGCTTGGTTAAAAGATATACTGTAAACGTGAGTAGGGTAAATGGTTGAAGCAAGTAACCATTTAATCCAACAAATCTCCGGCTTATTTCAAGGGTATATCAATATTCAAATTGTATTTTAATAACATCCTCATGTCGAGGATATTTGCCAAGAGGCATATCCCTACAAAAGCAGACTCGCCTGCGTGGATCCATCACCACAAAGGCGAGTCTTCTTTATTATTTTAAAAAATATGTGGCGACATAAATTTGCTTGAAAAGGGATAACAAAAGCATGAAAATTGATGGCAGCAGTTCTCTGATATCGCTCTATCAAACTCAGCGCACCAGCAGTACAAAGACCAGTTCTTCATCCAGCAACTCCAGTTCCACAAATTCAACCGAGCGTCAGAGGTTTGACACAGTTGAAATAAGCAGCAATGCGTACAACGACTATGCTGAATCTCTGGGGAGTACCTCCACTGTATCTGATGCTCTTGATAGTCTGGTGAGTGATGGAATAATTACCAGTGATCAGGCAAATGCAATTTTCGAAGCATTGAATCCATCAAGCATTGATTAAAATACTATAAAATTGTTTCGAAAATCATGGAAGAAATGAGACAAACCATGCCTCAACTGTAAATAATAAAACTGCCCCGGAGAGAATTTTGCTGCCCGGGGTAGCTTTGTCTGTTTTAATGCCACGGTGCATAGGAATTCCTCCTATTCTTGTACCCCGCCACACCATAGTATAAATAATCTTTGTCATTTTGCCGCGAGGGTGGTAAAGTATAAACGAAAAGGAGGTGGAAATGTGGATTATGGGTTTACTGATGCCGAAATACTGTTTATTTACACGGAACTAAAAAAGAGAATAACGGAATTTGAAAAGGCCAAGGCCTTAGGCCAAGCCAATTTAGCAGAAAGTGATATTATGCTTTACATTTCAGTTATTCAGAAAATTGAGGAGAAGCATCCAAATTTTTTAAAGCTTCCGGTGTAAAAGTATCCGAATGCCTGTCCTTGCAATGCCGCTCTTGTAGTACAACTATGAGGGCGGCATTCAATAATCCGGAACGTACACATCCATACGGTCACCAACTCATTGTACGCAAGTTCAACGTCTCCGAAACACGACTCCGCAGGGGCAAAGGAAAAATGTCCCAGTCCCTCTGCCGGGGTGAAGAACTGATGTAACTCTTTGGAAAGCTGTCATTCGGAAACGACGATTTTAAGCACCGTCTTATCTCCTTTTTCTCCAGAATGGACAAAACAGATGAGAATTATTTGAAAAGATGACGACGGATCTGGTCGGAAAAACCTCACTACCTCCAGTGCAGCTCCACAGTAATCTGCTACAAGACAGGGATATGCCCTTGGCAGGCAGCGGAAATCGTTGGGGATACGTCTCAGGTTCTGGAATCGGCGTACATTTATTTACCTGCAGGACGGCCACTGAAAGAACGCGGCGGACAAGCTGACTGAGACCGTGACGGCGCTGAAGAATTCTATTCTGATCGGAGAGAAATGCAAATAGTTTTCCACAGGGTTTTTCGTTACGCATTTTTTAGTATAATAAAGTTTAATACGTAGTTTCCACGTAATAATTTTTTCTAAAATATTTCAGAATAATTCAAGAGCCCAATTTTCGGAAAACCCAGTAAAGCATTGAAAACAATAGAATTTTGCGGATAAATGCAAAATCTTTGAAAAAGCGATAGTTTTCCGAGATTTAAAACTTTTGTAACAATTTCCGCTGGTTTTGTTAACAGAACTCCTGTATCTTAATACTTGCAAGAGACAAAACTTCTTTTCATCCAATCTTCCAAAGCAAAACAGGTCAGCCTGCCGGCTGGCCTGTTTTGCTTTTCAGTTTTTCAAAAGCCCACCGGACTTTTTCGGATGACGCCCGTGCAAAAGGAGGGGAAACTCCCCCCCTTCTCACAGTTCAACTCTGTGCTTCCCTGTTGGACTGGTCCGCGGCGATCTGCTCCAGAAGTGTCTTGATTTCGCTGAGCAGCTCGTTCTGATAGCTGAGCGCGCAGCATATGTAATGCAGCGTGGCTTCCGTGGGTGCCTGGACATAGGTCTGTTGAATAGGGTGGGGCCACCGGCGAACCTCAGGTTCGGAAGCGGCCGCTGACATGACAGTGCGCGTAGTCCGGCAGCGGTTGGAACGGTTTGCCATAGGAAATCCCTCCAATTTCTTGACTACGCCATCTTATGCGCATTGTCCGCCCTGCGTCACCTGCGCTCGTGCAGATATTTTTCCTTGGTGGCAATACCGCCGCGGATATGGCGTTCCTGTTTATTTATATCCAGTACCTGCCGCGCCAACGCCGCCAACGTCGGGTTCACCCTGGGCAGTCGTTCCGTAATATCCTTATGTACGGTTGACTTCGAGATTCCAAACTTTCCCGCGGCAGCGCGGACCGTCGCGCGGTTTTCAATGATGTACTGGGCCAGCTGTTCGGCCCGCTCCTCCATGTTTCCCTTCAAAAAGCAACACTCCCCGCCTTGCGTTGCTCCATCCTATGCGGAAAATCAAGCGGTTATGTGCACCTGCGGAGCGTAGGACCCCCAGCGCGGGAATTTGCCGCTTTGTCGGGCGTGGTCTGGACGCTGCGGATATTTTTAAAATCAATAATAGCTGTCGGTAAACCAATTGTGGAAAGAACGATATCCGGCTGGAGAGCCTGACAGGCCTTCTGGACGCAACCGGACAGATTTTGCATTAACCCTGCATCTCAAGACCGGAAAACGGTGGGGCACGATAATCAGTACGTCCAAAAAGAGCCCTTGTAAAGCGCAAACTTCCTTTGCAAACAGACGCCGCCCGCTTTCGCGGGCGGCGTTTTTCATCACTTTTGCTTGTGTGCCTCCAGATAATCATTGAGCTCCGCGTTTTTCACGTCGGTGATGAACATGTGGCCCGGGGCGTGGGTGATAACGATGGGCGGTTTCGCGTTTTCCACCGCCGCCTGGGGCGTCACGCCACAGGGCCAGAAAACCGGTACCTCGCCGGATCTGATTTCCACGGGATCTCCGTAATCCGGCTTCATCACATCCCGGATGCCGATTGCCGCCGGGTTGCCCATGTGGACGGGCGCACCGTGAACGTTGGGCATCTTCTCCGTGATGGCTCTGGCGATTTCCGCGTGCTCCGGCGTCATGGGACGCATGGAGCAGACCATGGGGCCGTAAAACGGCCCGGCCTGCGCCGTTGCGATGTTCGTCTTGTACATAGGTACGTTGCAGCCCTGCGTAATGTGCCGCACCTCAATTCCGGCGGAGAGCAGCGCCTCCTCAAAGGAGAAGGAGCAACCGATCAAAAAGCCCACATAGCCCTCTTTCCAATAGGCGGAAACATCGGTGGGCTCATCGGTGAATACGCCGCGGCGATAGATGCGGTAGCGGGGAATGTCGGTGGTAATGTCGCCGCCCTCGCCCATGGCGTGGGTTTTGGGCGTGCCCTCGACCACCTCCAGAATCGGGCAGGGAAACGGGTTACGCCGCGCATACTCTCTGAAATCCGGCGCGTAATCCGGCGGCAGGATCACAAGGTTGGCCTGCGCGTAACCCCGGCACATACCGGCAGTGGGAAAGTCAATTTCCCCGGCGCGAATTTTCGCCCGCACCTCGGCGGGAGAGAGGTCGATATAAGGTGTGATGTCAAATGGCATGGGTCATCCTCCTTTTCCTTGGCAGCACCGCACAATTCCAAATGCGGATTGCGCAGTCAAATTTTTATCAGAGCGGCCAAAAGGCGCAGAGTTTCCCCATCAGCCGTCCAACACATGCCGCAGCAGCCGCAGCGACGCCCGCTGGGCCAGCAGGGCCTCCTGCGCAGAGGGCAGGGAAACCTTTTCAAAACGGACTTTGTCCCCACTCTTCAGCTGTCCCAGAATGCGGAAGTCGGCGGAGATCACGTTGGCGATCTTGGTGTAGCCGCCGGTGGTCTGCCGGTCAGAGAGCATGACGATGGGCTGTCCCGAAGAGGGCACCTGGATTGCTCCAAAGGCGATACCGTCGGAGATGATGTCGCCGGAGGTCGCATGGGCAATCTCCGGGCCTTCCAGCCGGCAGCCCATCCGGTCAAACTCGGCGGTGACGACGTAGACTCCGGAGAAGAACGTCTCGATACCTGCGGCGGTAAAAGCGTCATCCTGAGGGCCCAGCACCACCCGAAGCGTATACTCCGTCCGAGCGTGGAATTCCGGGGCGATGGAGCGGGCTTCCAGCGCTTTTGGCTCCGTCCCCGGCGCGCGAAGGTCCAGCACGTCCTCCTTTTCCAGCTTCCGGCCCTTAAAGCCTCCGATTTTTGCTTTCATATAGGTGGAGCGGCTCCCCATGACCTCCGGAATGTCAAGCCCGCCTGCCACGGCGATAAACGCCCGGCAGCCGCACCTGGGACCGGTGAATCGCAGCACCTGTCCCGCTCCCACCCGGACGGCGCGGTAGTTGTCCATGGGGACACCGTCCAGCGTGGGGCCCAGATCCGCGCCGGTAATGGCAATAACGGCGGGTTCGCTAAACCGGAGTTGGGGTCCCATCACCGTGCATTCCAAAACGGCCTCGCCCTCTTCATTGCCCGCAAGAATGTTGGCCACGGCGGCGGAGCGGGGGTCCACCGCGCCGGAAACCGGCACGCCGAACTGCTGATAGCCTGTCCGGCCCTGGTCCTGAATCGTTGTCAGCATACCGGGATGCAGAACGGTAATGCTCATTTTGCTCCCTCCTCTCTGGGGTGACGCTTGCAGACATACGTCCCGGAGGCCTCTTGCTCTGCTATTTTATCATATTCCGCCCGGTCAATGGAATAAAACCTGATATACTGGCCGGCTTCCGGCAGAATGGGTTTTTCCCGTTCCGGGGCGTACATCCGCACCGGTGTCCGGCCGATAAGCTGCCAGCCCCCCGGTGAGTCGATGGGATATACGCCGGTCTGGGCCCCCGCAATGCCCACGCTGCCGGCGGGAATCCTGACCCGGGGCGTTTTCAGCCGGGGTGTGGCGATGGACTCGTCCATACCCCCCAGATACGTGAACCCCGGCGTGAAGCCCAGCATGTAGATGAGGTACTCCGGGGCGCTGTGGATGGCGATAACCTCGTCCGCAGACCTGCCGCTGTGCTCCGCCACGAACGGAAGGTCCGGGCCCTCCTCCCCGCCGTACAGCACGGGAATCTCCAGCACTTCGCTGGGGGGAATTCGCACCTTGTCGAGACCGCTGAGCAGTCCCTTCAGTTTTCTTTCCAGCGCGGCATAGCGGATAACGCCCGGATCATAGTGTACCATCAGGGAGCGATAAGTTGGAACCGTCTCCACGATACCGGGGATACGACTTTCCTGCAAGGCGATATTAAACGCTCGGATGCGGCTGTTGATCGCCACGCTGATTTCATTGCCGAATTCCACCGTCACGGCAGTGTCTCCGGCATTTAAAAATCTGACTTCGTCCATATTCCATTCCTTTCCGGCGGGCGCGGCGCCGCGCCCACCGTCAATGATACGCCTTCGATCAGGCGAAGAGCTTCACAATGCCGGGAACGGCCATTATACCAGCGTAGAGGGAGATGCAGACCACGATTACGCCCAGCACGATCATCCAAGTAGGATGCTTGTAGTCATCGCCTACGATTTTCTTATTGCGGCACGCCAGCAGTATCACGCCGAGGCTGACCGGCAGAATCAAGCCATTGAAAGCACCCGCAATAATCAGCAGCTGGGCGGCGTTGCCAACCAGCACCATCATCAGCGTGGAGAAGGTGATGAAGCCCACCACGAACTGGCGCTCATACTTGGCGATGAAGGGATGCAGCGTTTTGAGGAAGGAGACGGAGGTGAACGCCGCGCCCACCACGGAGGAGACGCCGGCAGAGAAGAGGCACAGACCGAACAGCCGATAGCCCAGATTGCCGGCGGACAGGCGGAACGCCTCGGCGGCGGGGTTGGCGGCGTTGATAATGGTGTCGGCATTGGCGGCATTCCACTGGGTTCCGATCATACAGGTACCCAGCACGGCCAGGAACAGTAGAATACGTACGGTTCCGGAGGTTCCGCAGCCCTGCAGTACACTCTTGCGCACATGGCTCACATTTTCGGGGCCGGAAATACCCGCGTCCAGCAGCCGGTGAGCGCCGGAGAAAGCGATATAGCCGCCGCAGGAGCCGCCCAACAAGGTGGTCAGAGCCACAAACATAGAGGGTATTTCATTGAACTTGGTCAGGCTGGATGCCACCACGCCCAGCGGGGGCTGAGAGATAATCGCCACCACCAGCACGGTGACCAGAATGATGGCAGCCAAAATGGTGGCAACCTTATCCATGATGGTCTTGGCGTTTTTGTTGATAAAGATGATGATGCCAAGGCAGCCGGCGATCACGGCGCCCGCCTTTTCATTCAAGCCGAACATGGCGTTAAAGCCCAGCGCTACGCCGCCCACGTTACCCACGTTGAATGCCAGACCTCCGATTGCCACCAAAATGGCAAGCACGACGCCCAGCCCGGGCAGCACCTTGTTTGCCACGTCCTGCGCCCGCATCTTGGACACACTGACGATGGACCAGATGTTTATTTGCGCGGTAATATCCATCAGGATTACCAGCAGGACAATGAGAATCAGCGCGGGTCCGTATTGTGCGGTAAACTTCGAGGTCTGGGTCAGAAAGCCGGGACCGATGGCGGAGGTCGCCATCAGGAACGCGGCGCCCAACAGGACGGATTTGCTCTTTTTCGTCTCGTTTGTATTCATCAGTTTTCCTCACTCATTAAATTTTGAAATGGTGCCTCGCTCACACAATGGCGGCAATGGGGGCAACCTTCACGCCCCGGGCCTCCAGCGCGGCCCGGATATTCTTTACAAATTCCACTGCGGAGGGGTTGTCCCCGTGGACGCAGATGGAGTTGGCGCAGATAGGGACCTCCTCGCCGGTAATGGCGGTAACCTTGCCCTCCGTCACCATGCGCACCGTGCGGCGGATGGCCTCGTCCTTGTCGTGGATCACCGCGCCGGGCTGCTTGCGGGGAACCAGGGAGCCGTCCGCCTGATAGGCGCGGTCGGCAAATACCTCACTGGCCACCCGCAGCCCCGCGGCATGGCCTGCCTCGATCATTTTGCTTCCGGCAAGGCCCAGCAAAATCACGTCCCTGTCCACTTCGGCGATCCCCTCCGCAATGGCGGACGCCAGCTCCATGTCCTTGCCCGCCATATTATAGAGCGCACCGTGAGGCTTTACATGCTGAAGCTTCACGCCGGCAGCAGCGGTAAACGCCAGCAGAGCGCCCATCTGATACTGGACATAGGCCTTTGCCTCCTTTGGCGAACACACCATGTTCCGACGACCGAAGCCCATCAGGTCCGGAAAGCCCGGATGTGCCCCGATGGCCACGCCCGCCTCTTTTGCCATGGCTACGGTCTGAGCCATGACCAGCGGGTCTCCCGCGTGATAGCCGCAGGCCACGTTAACGGACGATACGTGCCGGATCACCTCGCTGTCCAGGCCGATGGTATACGCGCCAAAGCTCTCTCCCAAATCGCTGTTCAGATCTACCAGATTCATACTGCAAACTCCTTCCTTTTTTACCCCGTTGGGCACAGCGTCAAATGTATCTGTTATATTTATAGCAAATTTCGTACCCAAAGCCTTAGAATTTTTCCCCAAGTGTACATGCAGCCCCTGTTTTACATTGAAATTTTATGCTTTTTATCCAATTTTAGCCCGATACTTTTTGTAGTTTTTACATTGATAGTTTTCTTATCCCCACAAAAAAGAAAACACGCCCACCCGGGGAATCCGATGACTCCCCCAGGTGGACGTGCAGATTTGCACGTCCGGACGTTCAATTTCGCACGTTTTCATCTTCCATCCGCCGCTTCAGGGTGAACCGGCTGATCCCCAGCAGTTCCGCCGCCGCGGTGCTGTTTCCTCCGCACAGCGCCAGTGCCCGGCGGATGTAGGATCTCTGGAATGCCGCCGTCTCCGCCTCCAGGTCAATGGGACCTTTGGAAAGGTCCTTCATTTCCCCGCCAAAGGCGGGTCCCCCGGCGGGGGAGGCCAGGTGCGCACCCCGAAGGGTCTTCCCCTCGCAAAACAGCACCTCCCGCTCCAGAACGTTTCTCAGTTCCCGCACATTGCCCTTCCAGTAGTAGTGACGCATCTCGTCCAGATAGGCGGGGTCGATGGCTTCGATCTCCTTGGAGAATTTTCGGTTGAAGTGGCGCAGGTAGTAATCCGCGATAACGGGAATATCCTCCACCCGCTCCCGCAGGGGCGGAATAAATATCTGCATGACGTTCAGGCGGTAGAAAAGGTCCTCCCGAAACGTCCCCTTTGCGATCTCGTCCTCCAGACGGCGGTTGGTGGCCGCCACCACCCGCACATCCACGGGGATGTCCGTAAGACCGCCCACCCGCTTGAAGCAGCGGTCCTCCAGAAACGTCAGGAGCTTTGCCTGCATGGCAAGAGGCATCTCGCCGATCTCGTCGAGAAACACCGTGCCGCCGTCCGCCAGCTCGAACAGGCCCTTTTTCGTCTTGACGGCCCCAGTAAACGCACCCCTTTCATAGCCGAACAATTCCGCCTCCAAGAGGCTGTCCGGGATGGCGCTGCAATTGATCTTCACCATGGGCCCCGCCTGCCGGGCGGAGGTATAGTGAATCCTGTTCACCACCACCTCCTTGCCGGTGCCGGTCTCGCCCCGGATCAGCAGGTCCACATTATCGTTTTTCGCCAGCAGGCGGATCTGGGACCGGATAGCTTCCGTGGCGGGGCTGCTGCCAATCAGCTCCCGCTGCTTGCCCTTCACCGCCTTCAGGCTCCGGTCCTTTTTCAGCTCGTCCAGACCGCGGCGAATGGTGAGATTCAGCTCGTCCAGATCAAAGGGCTTTTGCACAAAGTCGTAGGCTCCCCGGCGGATGGCCTCCACCGCCTGGGCAACCGTCCCGTAAGCCGTGATCATGATGATGCGGATGTCCTCGTCCAGACGGTGGATGGCCTCGATATAGTCGGTCCCCACGTCTCCGCCCAGGCGGTTGTCCAGCAATATCACGTTCGGCCGCATCCGCTCCGCGGCGGAAAGCCCCTCGGCGATATTCCCCGCCGTTTCCACCTCGTAGCCCAGATCGGACAAACCCGCCTCCAGAGAAAAGCGGATGAGACTTTCATCGTCGATAACCAATACCCGTTCTTTCATAGCGTCTCCTTTTCACCTGTGTCCAACCGGCGGAACCGCATTTCGATGCGAGTACCGCCGCCGGGACTGCTGCGGATTTTCATTTCGCCGCCGTTTTGCTCCAGCAGCCGACTGACGATGGCAAGGCCATACCGCCCGGTGCCGCCGGAGGTAATGCCCTTCTCCACAGAGCGCAGCTTTTCGCCATCCATCCCTGTGCCGTCGTCCGTCACGGACAAAAGCACGCCCGCCGGACCGCTCTCCGCCCGCAGCTCAATGCGCCCCCCCTGCCCAACGGCTTTGAGTCCGTTGCTCACAAGGTTCACCAGCACCTGCTTCATTTCCGCCTCGTCGGCATAGACCGCAAGACCCGGCTCCGCCGCGGTTTCCATGGTAACGCCGTGGTTCCCGGCCAGCTTGGAGTAGAGCATTGCCACCTCGCCGAGGAGTGGCCTGAGCTCCACCGGGGTCTTATGGCTCTCCCGCTTGCGGGACAGGTTCAAAAGGTCCTCGATCAGTTCGTTGATGCGGTCCACCTCTTTGATGACGCTGGTGCACAGCGTTCGGTCCCGCTCCCGCTCCAGGCCCCGGCCCACCACCTGGATCGAGGCGCGGATGCCCGCCAGAGGATTGCGGATCTCATGGGCCAGCATGGCCGCCAGCTTTCCGATGTAGGCCAGCTTCTCGCTCTCGCCCACTTTTTCCTCCATGATCTTATCATAGGTCACGTCGTCAATGGTACAAAGGGTCCCGGGCTCCGTCTCCGGACCGCCCCGCCGAAGTCTCCAGACGCCGATCTGATAGAACCGCATATCCCCCCGCCCGTTTTCCAGCCGGATGGCCTCCAGAGGAACGCTGCCCTGGGTAAGATGGCGCTCCAGCACCAGCCGCAGCGTCTGTCCGGCCGCGGAAAAATTTTCATCCGCCAGCATGCCGCTGGCCCGGTCATTGACGCACAGCACCTGCCCGTCCGCGCCATAGGCCACCACGCCCAGAGGAAGGTTTTCCACAATGCTCTCGTTCAGCGCCTTTTGCTCCGCCAGAGCCGCATTATACCGCCGCAGCTCCTCCAGCATCCCGCGAAACGCATCGGCCAGCTGCCGGGTCTCCGCTCCGCCCACATCCGTGGGGATCAACTCCGGCGCCGCCTCCTGGGGCCGCTCCTCAATGGCGGTGCAGGCCGCCGCCAGCCGCCGCACCGGCTCCGAGATGCCGTAGGACACGAAGACGCCCACTTGAATCGTGACGATCAACAGGGCAATGGTTGCAAGAATGGCGTATTTCTGTTCCTCGACAAGGCTGTTTTGAAACTCCGCCGCGTCCAGCGTATAGCAGAGTCTCCATCCAAAATGATTGTCGCCCTGCTCCGCGAGTATGCTCCCCTCGTCCACCAGAGCCGCCCCCTGCTCCGTTCCCAGAAGGCAGACGCCCCGGCTGTCAAAAATGACAAGGTTATCGTTTTTAAGAGCCGTACAGCCAGCGAGAATCGCGTTCTGACCCACGTCATCCCCAAATTGGCGGATGTCCCAACTGATATAGGCCAGCAGCTCCTCCCCCTTGTCCCGCTCCTGCGCCAGCTTGTTCTGATAGCCCCCACGGAGCATCAGGAAGCCGAAACACAGTACGGAGAGAACACAAATACCCACAACCGCCATAAGGATTTTATTCTCAATGGTCAGCGACCAACTCCGCTTCATACCCCCACCTCCTTTTTCCGGCTCAGCACCGACCCCAGCCATAGCGCCGCGGCGGAGATCAGAGTTCCCGGCAGGGCGGGGTGCACAGGAAGCGTTCCTTGGTAGTAGAGGGGATAGAACACCGCCAGCGCCGTAAGGCCGGACCCCAGCGCGGCATAGACTCCGGTCCGGGTGGTGCCCTTCCACAGGAGCGTTCCGAACACCGGGGCCAGCAGCGTCACACTGAATACGCCCCAGACGTCCCCGCCGTAAGTCAGGAGGGAGGCTGGCGGCGAAAGGGCCAGCAGCAGCGACAGCGTTCCCCCGGCCAATACCGCCCCCCGGCTCAGATTCACCAGGGTGCTCTCCTTCAACGGCTTGGGCCACAGCGCCCCGACGATATCACAGGAGCAACTGGACGCAATCAGCAACAGCTGCGAGTTGGCGGTGGAGATGCACGCGCCGATAATGGCAAAGAGTAAAAAGCCGCTCCACCCGCTGTACAGGTCGTTGTTGAGGATATAGGTAAAGATCTCGTCGGTGGACAAAGTCGCATCTACCGTGGGGATCAACACCCGCATACCAAGGCCGATGCTGCTCAGAGTAAAGTAAATCCCAACCAGCAGCCCAAGGGAAATCCAGATCATCCTTCTGGCAGAGCGGGCGTCCCTAGAGGCCAGAATCCGCACCGCGTACTGCGGGTTTACCGCAAGGCCCAGTCCCCATCCGAAAAACATACTGATGCTCATGAGGGGCGCAAAGTCCCCCTGTCCAAAGGGCTTGAGGAGGTCGCCCGTTTCCGTAGCGTACTTCATGCCCGCATGGGCATATCCCGTCACCGCCGCCGCACCGGAGTAGATTCCGCCAAGGCTCCCCACCCGGGTCACAACAATCACCAGCAGAACGCCCAGTCCCACCATCATCAAAATCAGATTGAACACGTCGCTGCGGGTCACCGACTGATAGCCGCCAAAGGAAGTGTACAAAATAAAAAGGTACACCAGCAAAATCGCAACGCTGTACGGGATATCGAACAGAGTGGAAGCCACAATACCGAAGCCCTTAATCTGGATCACCAGATACAGCACGTACACCGCGGCCAGCAGCACTCCGTAGGCAGCCTGGAGTCCCTTGGACCCGTATCGGACGCGAAACAGCTCCGGCACTGTGGTGACCCCCGTAGCGTACAGCCGCCCGCTGATAAACACGATCAGAAGTGCTCCCAGGAACCAGGGCACCACGGAGAACATCAGCGCGGACAGTCCGCTTTCATACACGGACCCGGTGAGGCTGAGGATGCTGGCGGCCGAAGTCCACGTTCCCACGAATGTGCACACGCACCGCCACAGGGGCAGACGGCGGTCACACATAAAAAACTTTCCGACGCTGTCGCTGTCCCGCAGGCTGCTCTTGCCGATGACCAGCAGAACCGCGGAATAGACCGCAAAATAGATGAGATAGAGCAGAGTTTTGTTCATAGCCGGTTTCCCCCATGTGCCTGCGGCGGCTTCACCTTTTTTTGCATATCATCCTATCATACCCCGCGGAATTTGAAAACCCCCGGCGTCCGTATTCCGCAGGCGGGAAGCGATTGTTCTTTCCTTTCGACAAAAAATATGTTAAAATAAAAACAACACCATTCACAGCAAGGAGGCAGACTCATGGCTTTTCAGCAACAATTGGAACAGGCGCAAAAACAGGTCCTGACACAGGCGATGATACAGTCTCTGCACTGTTTGCAGATGCCCTCCGTGGAGCTGCGTGAGTTTCTTCAGGAGGCCGCTTTGTCCAATCCCCTTCTGGAGGTGGAGGACGCGCCCCATGACGGTCCCCAGCCGGAGGCAATGGAGCCCACCCCCGCCACCGATGTTCCCATCGAACGGCGGGAGCAGTTGATCTGGGACGAAAGCGGCTCGGGAGCGGATTTTACGTCCTGCCTGTCCCGTCCCGAGACCTTTCAGGAATATCTGAACGCCCAACTGGGGCAGTCTGCAACGCTGGACGAGCGGATGCTGTTTCTGTGCCGCTATCTGGTGGGCTGCCTCAACTCCGCCGGGTATTTGGACTGTGAACTTTCCGAGCTGGCGAAGGAGCTGAATGTCCCCTCTGCGGAGCTGGAGCAGGCGCTCTTCGCGGTGCAGGCTCTGGACCCGCCCGGCGTAGGCGCCCGAAGCCTGTCCGAATGTCTGCTGCTACAGCTGGCACAGGGGAAGGATTTCTCCGAGGTGAATATCCACCTTATCCGCTTTGGACTCCCGCTTCTGGCGGACAATGACTATGCGGGTCTTGCCCGGCTGCTCTGCGTCCGTCCGGCGGAGGCCCGCCGGGCCGGGGACGTTGTTCGCGCTCTGAACCCCATTCCCTCCCGGGGGTTCAGCTCCGAACGTACCGCCGTCATGATCGCGCCGGAGGCTGTCATCCGCCGTTCGGGCGGCGCTCTCGTGATCGAGATGAACGAAAGGCTCACCCCCCGCATTTCCCTGAACCGGGAATACTGCGCTCTGGTAGGCGATCCCGGTTGTCAGGAGGCCCAGCTTTATTTGAAGGAAAAGCTGGCCGAGGCCAAAAATCTTATGAACAATCTGGAAAACCGGCACGAGACCCTGTTCCGCCTTCTCTCAGCCATCGTACGCAACCAAGAGGGCTATTTCCTCCGCCGGGAGGACCTGCTGCCCATGACCATGGGGCAGATCTCGGAACAGCTTTCGCTGAACGTTTCCACCGTCAGCCGAGCCGTGAAGGACAAGTACATCCAGTTCGACGGCCGGGTCATTCCCCTTCGGGTGCTGTTTTCCGCCGCGCTCCCCACGGGCGGCTCTGCCGAGGCGGCCCGCCGCCAGCTCCGCCGCTTTGTGGCGGCCGAGTCCCCGGATCATCCTCTGTCCGATGAGGCTCTGGCCCAGGCGCTGGCCGGAGTGGGATTCACGCTGTCGCGCCGCACCGTGGCAAAATACCGCAGCGAATTGTCTATTCCCCCGGCCGCTCAGCGCCGCCGGAAAGCATAGTGCGCCGCCAAAGGCGGCTTAAAAAACGGTTCAGGCCCTTCCCGTGAGAGGCCTGAACCGTTTTTTAGTAACCGACAGAATCCTCTTGCCGCCGTATGCGGCCTGATTTCTCTCCCCAATTCGAAAGCTTTTTCTTCATGTCCGCAAGGTCGCCCGCAGACGGTCCGGCTTCAGCAGCAGGTCCAACGCGTCTGCGGCACCGACAGCAGCCACATCCGCGTGGGTCAGGAGCGCAGCGCACAGGCCCTCCCCCTCCAACACGGCGACAGACAGGTCGGCCGCGTCAAACATCCGGATGTCGTTAAACCCGTTGCCAAGACACACCGTCCCTCCGGAAAGCGCTTTCACGATACGCTCCTTGCACAACGCCGCGCCCTCCCGTGGGAAGGTCTCCACCTCCACGCCCAGAGAACGGCACTCCTCCGCCACCGTACCATAGGTATCGGCGGTGAGAACGTGGACAGTAAGGCATTCCTCCAATAATTGAATGCGGTGGCGCACGCTCTCCAGCAGCGCGCCGTCCACGGCGACGGTCCCGTTATAATCCAGCACCAGATGGCTTAACTTCAGGGTTTGACGGCCGGGGATCTCAATGGTCAGCATAATCAACCCTCCATAATCGGCATTGTCCGGTCAGCTGAAGCTGCCGGAGCGGAAGCTTTTGGTTCCCTCACGCTCCGGGTACGTAAAAAATCTGCATCATCTCCGTAGACATGTCGTCTATCACGCCGCAGACGGAGTCGTCCGCTTTGACGGATACGGTCAGCGCGTCCCTGGGCACCACGAAGGACTGGTAGTTGTCGCCCTAACCTCGATCTTGCTGTCCTTGATATCGCGGGCGAGTATACAAAGTCGGCAGTGCCGTCGATGGGGGACTGGAAATCCGCAGCGCCGGGGTTGGAGGACACTGTGTTCCCGGAATCGCAGGCAATTCCGAGCCCAACATGGCAGCAGAGCAAGAGCGCAATTTTTTTATTTCAGTTCCCTTTTCTAAGCCCCCCTTTTACGGTATCATTTTCGTCAAAAAAGTACAACCTTAAATAATCATATGAGTTTCCGGCTATCATTGCTTTCGGAGATACTAATAAAAAGCAGACCGCCGAAAAGTCCCGCGGGCTTTTCGGCGGTCTCTTCGCGTCCCGGCCTTGCCGGTCGGAGCATCCTTTTCAGTTTTCGGGTTTTACAGGGTCTGCGCCAACGCCGCCGCGCGGGCGCAGGCATCCGCCACAAGAGCGTTCGCGTCCGCGCCATCCAGATCCAGGCCGTCCGCCGCTATACAATCCAGCTCTCCGAAGCCGAAAAACTTCTGAATGGCCCGAAGATAAGGCACGGCCTGCTCCATGGGGTCGCCGGGGGCATATGCGGCGCCGCGGGTGGTGAGAAACACACACCGCTCCGCCGCGCACAAGCCCTGAAAGCCCTCCTCCGTGCTGCGGAAGGTGACGCCATCCACCGACACGTTTTCAATATAGATCTTCAGAAGGGACGGAAAGCTCATATCCCAAAATGGCGCGGCTACCACCACAAGGTCCGCCTCCGCCAGCTGCCGTGCCCGGTCGAACCGGGAGTCATCGGTCTTCCCGGCCTGAAGCAGCGCCTCGCGTCTGGCAAAGAATTCCCCGCTGAGAGGACGCAGGTCCTCCAGCATCAGATTTACCGTCGTGACCCTCCAGGTTTTTGGCAGCACGGCAAAAAACGCCTCTGCCAGCTTCCGTGTGCGGGACTGCCTGCCCCGGATGCAGCAGTCGATGTACAGCGCCTGTTTCACAAAGCACTTCCTCCTGTCCTTCCGTTTTTTTCGCCAGAAGGCGGCTATGCCGCCTTTTGAGAGGTTCCTTTTTATACAGTATACTGTCCCTGAAAAACGCCGTCAAGGGTACCGGTCTCTTATTTTTTTAAAATTTGAGACATGTAAAAATGCACAAATCTTTGTAAAAAGCCGCGGATTTTGGAAGAATCCATGAAATCTGCCGGCTACTGAGCCGCACACCTCAAAAAACGTTGACAGCTTGGTCTTCCAACGTTATAATTCTACCAAGAGAGCGCAACGAGGCCCCTCCAAGGGTTCGTCGTGCTTTTTTTATATCCGGCGCCAAATACTGCTGTCGCGCAAATTGCACAAACTATGAAATCACAGGCTTCCAGCCGAAAGGAGACTGTTTTATGAGCAGGTACAGCAAGGAAGACATCATCCGCATGGTACAGGATGAGGACATCCAGTTTATTCGGATGCAGTTCACCGACATCTTCGGTCAAATGAAAAACGTGGCCATCACCGCCTCGCAGATTGAACGGGCACTGAACAATCAGATCATGCTGGACGGCAGCTCCATTGAGGGCTTCGTCCGCATCGAGGAGTCCGATCAATACCTGTGGCCGGATCTGGACACCTTTGCGGTGCTGCCTTGGCGGCCCCAATACGGAAAGGTGGCCCGGCTGATCTGCGACGTCTACGACCTGGATGGCGTACCTTTCCCGGGAGACCCGCGGAATGTGCTGAAGCGGGCGGTAAAGCGGGCGTCAGACCTGGGGTTCACTTTCAACGTGGGGCCGGAGATGGAGTTTTTCCTGTTCCAGACCGACGACGAGGGCAATCCCACCATCGCCACCGCCGATCAGGCGGGGTACTTCGATCTGGGACCTCTGGATCACGGCGAGGGAACCCGGCGGGAAATCTGCCTGACTCTGGAGGAGATGGGCTTTGAGGTTGAGGCCAGCCACCACGAGGTCTCCTCAGGGCAGCATGAGATTGACATAAAGTACGCCGACGCCCTGAAAGCCGCAGACAACATCATGACTTTCAAGCTGGCGGTAAAGACCCTGGCCCAGAAAAACGGTCTCCACGCTACCTTCATGCCAAAGCCTGTCTTCGGTGCAGCCGGCAGCGGGATGCATGTGAATATGTCGCTGTTCCGGGACAAAGAGAACGCCTTTTACGATCAATCCGACCCCAGAAAGCTCTCCCCTCTGGCCTATGGCTTCATCGCCGGTCTTCTGGCCCACGCGCAGGGCTTTTGCGCGGTCACCAACCCACTGGTGAATTCCTATAAGCGGCTGGTATCGGGATATGAGGCCCCCAGCTGCCTCGCATGGTCGTCCTGCAATCGCTCCGTGCTCATCCGTATCCCGGCTCACCGGGGGCAGGACACCCGTGTAGAGCTGCGCAGCCCCGATCCCTCCTGCAATCCATATCTGGCCTTCGCCGCGTGTCTGGCCGCCGGTCTGGACGGTATTGAGCGAAATTTGACACCGCCGGAGGAAACCGCGGAAAATCTTTACGCCATGGATGCAGAGCAGCTCCGAAGCCTCGGCATCGCCAGTCTGCCTGATACGCTGGAATCCGCGATCTACGCGCTGAAGGCGGACCGCGTCATCACCGATGCTCTGGGTCCCCACGTCACCGGTCAATACGTCACCGGCAAACTGCGGGAATGGAACGAGTACCGCTCTCAGGTCACACCCTGGGAGCTGGGTAAATATCTGGTCACGTATTGATATTCTCCGCGGTCGGCTCCGGGGTCAGCGGGGGCGCGTCAACCGCGCTTTCCCCAAGACATCTCTCCGCGGCGCGGGTAAGCGCTCGCCGGTTTTGATTTTACGGCGCAGGGAGCCGAAGCAGCACACAGCGCAGGACAGGGGGAGAAGCCATGGACAGGATGATCGTCGCATTTCCAAATATGGAAGCCCAGCGGCGCATTGTGAAGCTGCTGGAAACCGGCGGATATGCGCCGGCCTTCTGTTGCGCGGCGGGGGCGGAGGCCGTCCGCGCCACCCGAAAGCTGGGCAGCGCGGTCATTGTCTGCGCTTTTCATCTGCGGGACATGACTGCAAATGATCTGGCCTCCTCCCTCCGGGACACTGCCGCGCTGCTGGTGGTGTCCACTGCCGCAAATCTGGATTTCTGCGAGGGGGAAAACCTCTTTAAGCTGTCCAGTCCCACCCGTAGGGCTGACTTCTTTGCCTCACTGGACCTGCTGCGAAGATTTGAGTCGAAAAATCTCCGTCATCCCGCGCCGCCCCGGCAGGAGGAGGAACAGCGACTTATCCGCCGGGCCAAGGAGCTGATGATGGACATCAATCGTATGACCGAGGCCGAAGCCCACCGTTTCTTGCAAAAGCAGAGCATGGATACCGGATTGAAGCTGACGGAGACCGCGCGGATCATCGTGGACTCCTACACCCGCGGAGCCGTCTGATAAGTGTGTCCCAATAGAGTTGCCGCTGCCCCCCGTCTGAACGGAGCATTTTGAAAGGACTGCCGCAGGGAGGACTTCCTGCCCTGGGGTAAATCTTATAAATAACTCATAATAGATAGGAGCTGTTTCCCATGGCTGACCCTCACCAGCAGTATATACCTCTTTATGACCCTCTTATTGAACACGATGCCTGCGGCATTGGCGCCGTGGTAAGCTTGCGGGGCGAAAAAACCTGGCGTACCGTGGATGATGCGTTGAAAATCGTGGAAAAGCTGGAGCACCGCGCCGGCAGGGATGCGGCCGGAAAAACCGGCGATGGCGTGGGCCTGATGCTCCAGATTCCCCATAAGCTCATGACAAAAGCAGCCGCCGAGGAGGGCTTCGCCTTGGGCTACGAGCGGGATTACGGCGTGGGGATGTTCTTTTTCCCCGCCGACGGGCTGAAACGCGCCCAGGCGCAGAAAATGCTGGAGATCATCGTGGCCAAGGAAGGCATGGAATTTCTGGGCTGGCGGGATGTCCCCACCCGCCCCGAGGTACTGGGCGAAAAGGCCCAGTCCTGCATGCCCCATATCTGCCAATGCTTTGTGAAACGCCCGGCGGGCTGCGTCCGTGGGCTGGATTTTGACCGGAAGCTGTATGTTGCCCGGCGGGTATTCGAGCAATCCAACGTCACCACCTATGTTCCCTCGTTGTCCAGCCGCACCATCGTTTACAAGGGCATGTTTCTGGTGGGTCAGCTACGGGAGTTCTATCCCGACCTCTCAGACCTCGACTGTGAAAGTGCCATCGCCCTAGTCCACTCTCGATTTTCCACCAACACAAATCCGAGCTGGGAGCGGGCTCACCCCAACCGGTACATTCTGCACAACGGCGAGATCAACACCATCCGGGGCAACGTGGACCGGATGCTGGCCCGGGAAGAAACCATGCTCTCCGCCGTCATGGAGGAGGACATGGACAAGATCCTCCCTGTGGTGGACCAGAGCGGATCCGATTCCTCGATGCTGGACAACACGCTGGAATTTCTGATGATGAACGGCATCCCCCTGCCTCAGGCGGTGATGATGTGTATTCCGGAGCCCTGGGCCAACGACCGGAGGATGGACCGGGAAAAGCGGGATTTCTATCACTACTACGCCACCATGATGGAGCCTTGGGACGGTCCCGCCGCCATTGTCTTTTCTGACGGGGACACGGTGGGCGCCGTACTGGATCGAAACGGCCTTCGGCCCTGCCGCTGGTATCTAACCGATGACAACACCCTGATTCTCTCCTCCGAAGTGGGCGTACTAGACATTCCACCGGAAAAGATCGTGAGAAAATCCCGGCTTCAGCCGGGGCGGATGCTGCTGGCGGATCTGACGCTGGGGCGGCTGGTGGACGACGGGGAAATCAAGGAAAGCTATGCCCTCCGCCAGCCCTACGGCGAATGGCTGGACCGGCATCTGGTCCACCTCAAGGACCTGCCCATCCCCAACCGGCAGGTGGAGACCCACTCCCAGGAGCTGCGGGACCGGCTGTACAAGGCCTTTGGCTACACCTATGAGGAGGTCAAGGATTCCCTGCTCCCCATGGCCCGGGACGGGGCCGAGCCCACCTCTGCCATGGGCGTGGACACGCCTTTGGCGGTACTCAGTGAAAAGCATCAGCCCCTGTTCAACTATTTTAAGCAGCTTTTTGCTCAGGTGACGAATCCGCCCATGGACGCTATCCGGGAGGAAATCGTCACCGACACTACGGTCTACGTGGGCGCGGGCGGCAACCTGCTTCAGGAGCAGGCGGAAAACTGCACTGTGCTGGAAATTCGCAACCCCATTCTGACTTCCGTGGACCTGATGAAAATCCGCTATATGGAACGCCCCGGCTTCCGCGTGGAAACCATCTCCCTGCTGTACTACCCCGGTATGCCCCTGGAGCACGCGCTGGATCGTTTGTTTGTCAACTGTGACCGGGCATACCGCCACGGAGCCAATATTCTGATTCTGTCCGACCGGGGCGTGGATGAAAACCACATGGCCATTCCCTCCCTGCTGGCGGTCTCCGCCCTGCAACAGTACCTGGTGCGTACAAAAAAGCGAACCGCCGTCTCTATGATACTGGAAAGCGCGGAGCCTAGGGACGTGCACCATTTCGCAACGCTTTTGGGCTACGGCGCGCAGGCCATCAACCCCTATCTCGCCCAGGAGTGCGTGGCGGAACTGGTGACGGTGGGGCTTTTGGACAAAGACCCCGGAGCGGCTGTGAACGACTATGACAGCACCATCCTCCACGGTATCGTGAAGATCGCCTCTAAAATGGGCATCTCCACCGTCCAATCCTACCAGTCCGCCCAGATCTTTGAGTGCGTGGGCATCAACCGCACGGTCATCGAGAAATATTTCACCAATACCACCAGCCGTGTGGAGGGGGTGGGCCTCGCCGAGATCGGCGAGGGTGTGGAGTGGAATCACAACCAGGCGTTTGACCCTCTGGGCCTTGGTTATGACACCACGCTGGATTCCACTGGCGCCCACAAGCTTCGCTCCGGTCCCGACAAGGAGGATCACATGTATAATCCCCGCACCATTTTTCTGCTGCAAAAGGCGGTGCGTGAGGAAAGCTACGACGTGTTCAAGGAATACGCCTCACTGGTTGACTCTGCCGACAAGCCCCACACGCTGCGGGGCCTGCTGGATTTCCGGATCGACGAAAACGGCGGCATCTCGCTGGACGAGGTGGAGAGCGCGGAGTCCATTGTAAAGCGTTTCAAGACCGGGGCCATGAGTTACGGTTCCATTTCGCAGGAGGCCCACGAGTGCATGGCCGTGGCCATGAACCGCATCGGCGGAAAATCCAACTCCGGCGAGGGCGGCGAGGACCCGGAACGCTACGGTACGGAGCGGAACTCCGCCATAAAGCAGGTCTCCTCCGCCCGGTTCGGCGTCACCAGCGAATATCTTTGCAGCGCGCAGGAAATTCAAATCAAAATGGCGCAAGGGGCTAAGCCAGGCGAGGGCGGGCATCTGTCCGGCGCCAAGGTCTATCCCTGGGTCGCAAAGACCCGGTACTCCACCCCCGGCGTGACGCTGATCTCTCCTCCGCCTCACCACGATATCTATTCCATTGAAGACCTCGCACAGCTGATCTACGACCTGAAAAACGCCAACCGCCGCGCCCGCATCAGCGTGAAGCTCGTCTCGGAGGCAGGCGTTGGAACGATTGCCGCAGGGGTTGCCAAGGCCGGCGCGCAGGTGGTCCTTATCTCCGGCCATGACGGCGGGACCGGAGCGGCTTCCAAAAGCTCCATTCAGGGGGCGGGCCTTCCCTGGGAGCTAGGCGTTGCCGAGGCGCATCAGGCGCTGATTCAAAACGGTCTTCGCGGACGGGTGGTCATCGAAACCGACGGCAAGCTGATGACCGGCCGGGACGTGGCCATCGCCTGTATGCTGGGCGCAGAGGAATTCAGCTTTGCCACTGCGCCGCTGGTCGCCATGGGCTGCTGCATGATGCGGGTGTGTAACCTGGACACTTGCCCCGCGGGCATTGCTACCCAGAACCCCCAGCTTCGCAAACGCTTTGCAGGAAAGCCGGAATATGTGGTCAATTTCATGTACTTTGTGGCCCGGGAGCTGCGGGAGTTCATGGCAAAGCTGGGCGTGCGTACCGTGGACCAGCTAGTGGGCCGCAGCGATCTGCTGCGGGTCCGGGAAAAATTGATCACTCACCGGGCGGAGACGCTGAATCTCAGTGGACTGTTGAACAATCCCCACAAAGACCATGTGCCCCACTTCGACCCCGCGGACGTCTATGACTTTCATCTTGAGAAGACGGTTGACATGAGCGTTTTGCTGGAAAAGCTGGATAAAACCTTAAAAAATAAAAAGTCAGGCATACTGGAGCTGAACGTCTCATCCACCGACCGCGCCTTCGGCACTCTGTTCGGCTCCGAGATCACCCGCCAGTGCGGCAATTCCCTTCCAGACGACAGCTATGTTGTCACCTGCCACGGTGGTGGGGGGCAATCCTTCGGCGCATTTATTCCCAAAGGGCTGACACTGGCTCTGGAGGGCGACTGCAATGACGGCTTCGGCAAGGGTCTTTCAGGCGGCAAGCTGTTCCTCTATCCACCAAAAAGCAGCGTTTTCAAACCCGGCGAGAACATCATCGTTGGTAACGTGGCACTCTACGGGGCTACGGCGGGCCGGGCATTTATCAACGGAATGGCCGGAGAGCGTTTCTGCGTCCGCAACTCCGGAGCCGTCGCCGTAGTTGAAGGCGTGGGCGATCACGGCTGCGAATACATGACCGGCGGCCGGGTGGTCATTCTCGGCCCCACTGGGAAAAATTTCGCGGCGGGCATGTCCGGGGGCATCGTCTATGTGTTGGACGAAAAGCACGATTTGTACCTGCGTCTGAACAAAGAGCAGGTATTGACGGACGCGCTGACCGAAACCCACGACATTCAGGAGCTTCGGGCCCTCATCGAAGAGCATGTAGCCGCCACCGGATCCTCTCGGGGCAAAAAGATCCTGGCGGCGTTCCAATCCTATATTTCCTGCTTCAAAAAGGTCATGCCCATCGACTATGACCGGATGCTCCGGGCTATCGCCCAGCGGGAGGAAAAGGGCATGAGCCGCCGACAGGCGGAAATCGAGGCGTTTTACGCCCGCACCCAGGCGTGAGAAGGGAGATGGTATTATGGGTAAAATCACTGGATTTTTGGATTATATCCGCAAGGATGACCCTCAGCGTCCTCCTCTGGAACGGGTGGGAGACTGGAACGAGTTCCATCTCCCTTTGTCTGATGACGTCCGCGCCCAGCAGGGCGGACGGTGCATGAACTGCGGCGTCCCTTTCTGCCAGGCAGGGATGCTCTACGAGGGAACCACCTTCGGCTGCCCACTCCACAACCTGATTCCGGAGTGGAACGACATGATCTGGTCTGGGAACCGGGGCCATGCGCTGAGCCGCCTGCTAAAAACCAACAACTTTCCGGAATTCACCGGACGGGTCTGCCCCGCCCCCTGTGAACACGCCTGCATCTGCGGGCAGTATGACAGCGCCGTTGCTATCCGGGACAACGAGCTGTGCATTATCGAGGACGCGTTTTCTTCCGGCGGGGTAAAGCGCCTCCGCCCGCCCCAGTGGTCGGGTAAAAAGATCGCCGTCGTCGGGTCCGGTCCGGCTGGGCTGGCCGCGGCGGACCAGCTCAACCACCGGGGCCACTCCGTCACCGTCATTGAACGGGAGGCCCATCCCGGCGGACTGCTAACCTACGGCATCCCCAACATGAAGCTGCCGAAAACCGTCGTCCGGCGGCGGATCGATCTGATGACCGACGAGGGAGTTTCCTTTGTTACCGGCGTAGACGCCGCCCAGTTCAAGACCGCCAAGCGGCTTATGGAGGAGTATGATGCCGTGATTCTCTGCTGCGGCGCGGAGCGTCCCCGGCCTCTGGGTTTTGATGCAAAGGGCGTCACCGGCGTGTTCTATGGCACGGAATATCTGAAATTTGCCGTGGAGCGGCAGGTATTTGACATGGAAATCCCCGCTGCTTCTTTCGCCAGAGGGAAAGACGTCATCGTCATCGGCACCGGAGACACCGCCGCCGACTGCGTGGCGACCGCTCTGCGGCAGAGCTGCCATTCCGTCACCCAGCTTGTACGCCGCCGCAGAGAAGACTATCTGGATGCCGATGGGAACCTTCCTGCGGACTACGCCCACGAGGAAGCCTCCGCCGTCTTCGGCTTGGATCCCCGCCGCTTTGGCGTTCAGGTCCAAAGCCTTGCCGCTGGCGAGGACGGAGCACTGACCGGTGTCGTCACCACGGAGGGCGACGCCCTTCCCTGTCAGCTTTTGATCGGGGCCACCGGCTTCTCCGGCTGCGCCGAAAACGTCTGTAAGGCGTTTGGGGTGAAAAAAGGCAGGATCGTCCAAACGGAGGCGGGTCATTTTTGCACCAATGTGGAGAAGGTCTTTGCCGCCGGGGACATGCGTCGGGGCGCGTCGCTGGTGGCCTGGGCCATTGCGGAGGGCCGGGCCGCCGCCGCGGAGGTTGACCGGTTCCTGATCGGTTATACAAATCTTGTTGCAAGTATATAAAAGGTATAGAAATTTTTGTACGGAACAGATATTTTCTTGGGGAATTCGCTGGTTGACGTACATTCGTTTCCGTGATAAAGTCATACCATTCTATCTGGCAAAGGCGCTGGAGAGAGCAATCCGCTCTCCAGCGCCTTTGTCGCGTTTTTTTGTGCATCATGAAAGGAGGAGAGGAAAATGAGCGCAATCGACACATTATGGGTCCTGTTAGGGGCCACGCTGGTCTTCTTCATGCAGGCGGGCTTCGCCATGGTGGAGACCGGTTTTACCCGGGCTAAAAACGCAGGCAATATCTGTATGAAAAATCTGATGGATTTTGTCTGCGGCACCATCGTCTACTGGCTGATCGGCTTTGGCATTATGTTTGGGCCGGAGCTGATTCCCGGTATCATGGGTACGCCCTCCGTGGCCGCCGCGGCGGATACGGACTGGACCTCCCTGATCTTCCAAACGGTGTTCTGTGCCACTTCCGCCACCATCGTCTCCGGCGCTATGGCGGAGCGTACGAAATTCAAGAGCTATCTGGTGTACTCCATCATCATCTCCCTGTTCGTCTATCCCGTCTCCGGCCATTGGATTTGGGGCGGCGGCTGGCTCAGCACCTTGGGCACCGCCAACGGCCTTCTGCCCGGCCTGGGCGCTTACGGCTTCCACGATTTCGCCGGCTCCACCGCCGTTCACATGGTGGGAGGACTCAGCGCTTTCATCGGCGCGATGATTCTGGGACCCCGTATCGGCAAATACGGTAAGGATGGAAAGCCCCGCGCCATCCCCGGCCACTCCATCACGCTGGGCTGCCTTGGCGTGTTCATCCTGTGGTTTGGATGGTTCGGCTTCAACCCCGCTTCTTCCTTGGCGATCGACGGCCTGACTCACAACGTGAGCCGCATCTTCATTACCACTAATATGGCGGCTGCCACCGCCACTCTCACCGCCATGATTATCACCTGGGTGAAGTACGGAAAGCCCGACGTGTCCATGACACTGAATGGTTCTCTCGCCGGTCTTGTCGCCATCACCGCAGGCTGCTCCACCGTCACTGTAACCGGCTCCGCCATCATTGGCATCATTGCCGGTTTTACCGTGGTGCTTGGTGTGGAGTTCATCGACCAGAAGCTGAAAGTGGACGATCCCGTCGGCGCGGTAGGCGTCCATGGTTTCTGCGGCGCGATGGGCACGTTGATGGTTGGTGTGTTCGCCTACTTCGATCCTTATACCGACGCGGATGTGCTTACTAAGGGCTCTGGACTGGGTCTCGTCTATGGCGGTGGTTTTGCACAGCTGATCGTGCAGTTCATCGGCGTGTTAGCCGTGGCTGCTTGGGTCACCGTCACCATGACCTGCGTGTTCCAGATCATCAAGCATACCATCGGTCTGCGGGTCCCCCGTGAGGAGGAGTTGGAAGGTCTGGATTCCACCGAGCACGGCCTGCTAAGTGCCTACGCTGATTTCACCTTCACGCGCAACGATTTTGACAACGAAGCCATCGCGGGCGGTGTTCCCGTTCGGCAGGCAGTTCCCGTGGAGTTGGTCACCCCCACCGCTCAGGACGCGGTTCCTGTGGCTAACGCCGGAACGAAGATGACCAAAATCGAAATTATCTGCAATCAGGGCAAGTTCGACACACTTAAGTCCGCCCTGTTCGACATCGGCATCACTGGCTTGACTTGCTCCAATGTTCTGGGCTGCGGTGAGCAACGCGGCGCCAGCGAGTATTACCGGGGCGTCAAGATGGAAGCCACCGTCCGCCCCAAGCTGAAGGTGGACATCGTGGTATGCAAGCTGCCTGTTTCTCTGGTGGTGTCCACCGCAAAAAAAGCGCTGTATACTGGCCACATCGGCGACGGCAAGATCTTTATCTACGATGTGGAGAATGTCATTAAAGTCCGCACTGGTGAGGAGGGCTATGACGCCTTGCAGGATGACGCCCGCTGACCATTTCTCCCGCGGAAGATACGTTTTACATCTTAAAATAGGGGGAAAGGTTGGGAGCAGCGTTCCGGACCTCTCCCCCTTTCAGCGGTTTTCCTCGATGCCTATCAGGGCAGCTTTCGTGGCAGGAACACGGAGAATACCGCCCCGCCTCGGGGACCGGACCCAACCTTCACGTAGCCTCCCTCCTCCTCCAGTACCTGCCGGACCAGATACAGTCCGATGCCGACCCCCTCCTGCCCGGCCGCAGACGGGGAGCGGTAGAACCGGGTAAAAATTCTGGCCTGCTCCTTTTCGGAAATGCCGGGGCCGGTGTCCGCCACGTCCACGCGGCAAAACAAGTCATAATTCCGGGATGAGAGGCAAACGCTTCCTCCAGCGGGGGTGTATTTGACCGCATTATCCACCAGATTCCCGATAACCTCCGCCGTCCATTTGGGATCCAGCACAGCGTCGCCCCCAACCGGTCCCAGCGTCAGGGCCACGCCCTTTTGCGCCGCTTTTGAGGCAAACTGCTCCACCGCCCCCTCCAGCAGCGGGGCCACGGGGCCGGAAACCGGGTGCAGCGTGAATACGCCTGTCTCCAGCCGGGACAGCTTGACAAGCGCCGCAATCAGGAAACTCAGCTTCTCCGCCTGGCGGTGCAGAGCGGCAGCGCAGTCCCGTCCGTCCGGTGACAGGTCCTGGGTCTCCAGCAGCTGCGCATACAGCAGAATGTTGGCAATGGGCGTCTTTGTCTGATGGGAGATATCCGTCAGCAGCTCCTGAATCTTCGTCTTCTCACCCGCAAGATTCCGCGCCGACACCGCCGAGGCGGAAAGGTATCGGTTCAGTTTGCACTCCACGGCGGAGCGCATGGATTCGTCAAAGGTCTTCTCCGTAAAGGTGCCGTCGATGGCCTCGTCCAGCATCTGACTGAGGCCCTGCATGAGCTTTCGCGTTTTTCGCCTCTGCCGGACCGCCATCAAGGCGCAGACCGCCGCCGTCAGCCCGGCCAGAACCAATATCCAGTTATCCATCCTTTTTCACCGTCCACACGTAACCTACCCCGTAAACGGTTTTGATAAAGGCGGCGGCGTCCAGCTTGTCCCGAAGGCGCTTCACCGTGACGGACAGGGCGTTTTCATCCACGAAATCCGCCCCGTCGGACCACACCCGGTCCAAAAGAACGCTGCGGGGCATGGTGATCCCCCGGTTTTCCGCCAGCAGACGCAGGAGCTTTTGCTCCGTCCTGCTCAAGTCCACCGGTGCCTCGCCCCGGTAAAACTCCATCCGGTCAAAGTCGAACCGAAAGCCGTCCAGCAGCAATGGATGCCCAGTTGTGCTCCGGCGCAGCTGGGCCTTTACCCGTGCCCGCAGGATCGCCAGGCTGAAGGGCTTGGTGATATAATCGTCCGCACCGCCGTCCAAACCCGTCACCACGTCCATCTCCGTGTCGTTGGCCGTCAGCAGAATCACCGGCGTATCTCCCGCCGCCTTGATCTCCCTCAGAAGGTCCAGCCCGCTTCCGTCCGGCAGGTTCACGTCCAGCAGCACCAAATCCGGCGCGCCATAGGCGATCTTCTCTCTTGCAGAGCGGAGATCGAAACACAGCGCGATCTCAAATTCCATGTCCCGCAGCGCCAGCCTCAGCCCCCGGCTCAGGTCCCGGTCATCTTCCACGATCAATATCTTACCCATCCATTCGCCTCCCTCGGATTCCGTAATCATAGAGCGCCCGGTGACCTTTGTCAATCCTGCCGATGCGCGGCCCCCTCTTGACAAGTGCAGTCTATTGTTATAGACTGCATGTAGTTTATAACAATAGACCAAGGAGGGCGCTATGAGATACAAGCTCTGCGACAGTGAATACCGGTTCATGCAGGTGGTGTGGGACGCCGCGCCGGTCCCCTCTCCCGCGCTGGTAGACCTGTGCCGGGAAAAGCTGGGGTGGAAGAAGTCCACCACCTATACAGTGCTGAAAAAGCTGTGTGACAAGGGGCTGCTGAAAAACGAAGGCGCTGTGGTGTCCGTACTGGCCCCCCGGGAGACGGTGTCAGCGGAAGCGGCGGAGGAATTTGTTAAAAAGGCGTTTTCCGGAAGTCTACCGTCGTTTTTGGCTGCGTTCATGGGCAGCCGCACTCTCTCCGCTCAGGAGGCGGAGGAGCTGAAACGACTGATCGACGCCCACAGGGAGGAAAGGGAATGACGACTTTGACGGCGATTTTTCAAGCCCTGCTGGATTTGAGCCTGACGGCGCTGCCGGTGATGGGGGCGGTGTTGCTGGCGCGGCTGTGCCTGCGCCGCGCGCCGAAAAAATACAGCTATGCACTCTGGGCCGTGGTGGGATTCCGGCTTATCTGCCCCGCGAGCCTTCCCTCTCCCATGAGCCTTTTCAACTCCGCGCCGGTACAGACCGTCCGGGAAACCGCTCAAATTGCGGTTCAGCAGTGGGGGCAGACAGTTCCCGGATACTCTCATGCCTCTGCCGCCGCTGGGAACGCGGGCAGGAACACCGCCGGGGCCGCCGCCGGGAGTTTGCCACCTGTCGTTCAATCCGGCCCCTCCTCCATGGAAATTCTGGCGGTGGTCTGGGCCGTGGGTCTGGCGGCGATGTTGGTCTGGGCGGTGGTCTCTTATCTGCATATCCGTCGGAGCGTAAGGCAGGGAGTGCTGCTGGAGGACGGCGTTTTTCAGTGCGACGGGTTGAGGACGCCCTTCGTACTGGGCTGTTTCCGCCCAAAAATCTACGTCCCCTTCCGCATGGCGGCGGACGAACTTGCTCACATCCTGCTCCATGAGCGAGCCCACCTGCGCCGTCTGGACCCCTGGTGGAAGCTGCTGGGGTTTGGAATTCTGGCAGTCTACTGGTGGAATCCGGCGGTCTGGCTGTGTCACTTTCTGTTCTGCCGGGATATGGAGATGAGCTGTGACGAGGCGGTCCTTCGGAAAATGGGGCCGGAGGTAAAACAGACCTACAGTCTTTCTCTGGTCTCCTTTGCCGCCGGGCGGCACTTTTCCGCCGCCGGTCCTCTGGCCTTCGGGGAGAACGATGCGAAGTCCCGGGTGAAAAATATCCTCCGCTGGAAACGGGCGGCCCCTGCCGCGGTATTTTTGGCATTGGCACTATGCCTTCTGGCGGCGGTGATCTGCGGCACGGACGCACCTACAGGCCGCGGCTGGGCCCAGAACGAGGGCACCGTCGATGCCGGGGGAAGGGTGGAACTGCGATTTTCCTACTCCGTGCCGCATGACATCAACTCCTGTCTTTTTTACGAGGACGTCTACGACCATGGTAAGCTGATCTCCCGGAATCCGGTAGGTTATTTTGATTTCAATAAAGATGCGAATCATGTGGACCGCCGGGGAACCGCCGGGCTGACTGGCTATATCAACGATGATTTTAAAAGCGGCGGCTGGTATTTTAGTCGTACGAACTCAGACGGTGCCAAAATCGGTACGAGCAATCCGTCCTCTATTCCGCAGCGAAACTATCTTGCCATCTCCGGACCCTTGTATGCAGGGCAAAACGGTGACCGAACCCGTCGGCCTTTAAACGAGTTGGACGCGGTGGCAGTCCTGTTTTTATCCGATGACGACGGAAGCTTATCCTCTTCCAGTCTCCCCTTTGAAACCTTTTCCCCCAGCGACCTGTTTGCCGACGGGATGACGGATGTGGCGGCGGTGCTGCGGGTGGAGTTCTCCCGCCTCAGCGCCGAGGAGTTGCAGCAGCAATTTCTGGTGAACGGCCCGGGAGCCGGAACCGTTCAGGACGGCAATCAGGTTACGCTCAAAAACGCCTCCGGCGGCATAGGCGTGGACTTTGACGCGGAGTTTACAAAGCCGGTGCGGTCGTGGGCCATCTACGAGGACGTGTACGACCATGGCGTTCTGGTTTCCAGCACGCCCCGCATCTCCGACGGCTTTTTGGAGAACGGAACCGGTGTTACTCCCCGGCAGTTCTCCGGGACGCTGCTTTGCAACTTACGCTATAACGAAAGCGTCAGCGGAAAGAACTTTGTCGGTACGCTGGATTGTAGCTACGGCAAGACGCGTTCCCCCGTCATGGCGAAGTGGACGGTCCATCTGCCGTCGGAGGGCTACAACGGCGCGGGCATGATCCCCGGGGGCTTTGTGGCCGACGGCACAGGCAAGCATTCCGAGGACACATTCTCTCTGGCCGATGTCCACGAGGCCGTCCTGTTAACCTACGCTTTCTCGGACGATGACCCGGGCGTCACGGTCTATGAGGCAGGGAACAATGTCGCCTGCGTCAACGATGCGGCGGTGCAGTTTCGGCTGGTGACCTCCGTGGAGTACATAGAAAGTTCTCTGGGCCGCAATGCCCTGCAGCTCTATTCCCTGAAGAATCCCTACGTGGGCGACATGGTGGCGGACGGAAAGCTGCTGAGTGCCCTGAACATCGCGGATTTAGGGACCTATAAAATGGAGCTGTTCACCAGCGAACAGCCCTATATTCTGCAAATTGATTTTCAGAATGAACCCAAGGGCCCGGACGCGCTGAACAGCGCCATGGACGACAGGGCCACCCTACTGCTGGCCCTGATCGGCAATTTGGACGAGGTCCGCTGGACCTATCCTCAGACGGAAGACGGCGCCCCCACGCTCAGAACTAATTTCTTCGATGAAACCAATGCGCTCAAGCCCACCGGGATGCGCATTAAGGACTGCGGCGCGTCCCTGGCCGACCTGCAAAACCTGTTAAATTACCTGGGCTTGAGCGATGATATCCAGCCTTCCGGGACAACGGAGGGTGTGGGCGTTCAAACGATCTTCACTGACATTTTGGGACAGAACGGTTTTATCCGTCAGGAATCCGGCGCGGACGGCTTTTTCACGAATTATTACATCGCCCAGACCGGCGGGCAGGAGACCTGCATCGCCGAGAGCTGGGGCCGGGAGCGGGACGACACCGCCGTGGATGTGGACGGCGACGGAATCAAGGAGCTGGTGTGCAATGTGACCTACGGCGCGGACGGTGCCCAAAGGGTCGTGGTCTACCGTCTGGCGGCGGACGGCTCCGTGGAGTGCGCCGACCCGCTGGAGCTGCTGGATGTCCCCTACCGCGATGGGGGCATCGGATCGCTCAAAGAATCCTATGACGCTATATATAAAATAGTGGACATCTCCTACTATCAGGAGGGGCAAGAGAACCCGCAGTTTAAATCCTATCCTCTGGATATGGCGCGTTTGACCTTCTCGCCCTATGTCTGTTCCGAGGATACCTGACCGAGCTGAAAAAGAGGAGCCGTGCCTTTTAGGCGGGGTGTCGTGGGGAAAAAGTGAACCGTTTAAAATCTCTGTGAGATGGCGTACCATTGTGGCTGTCCGCCCTGTTCTTTGGCTATTGTGTAAGGTGTACAGCCCGGATATCTATAGCCTCATATTCTTCTGACAGTGAGCTCAGTGATGTCAGTTATATTGCTTTGCCTTAGCAATGGACCGGGCACATTGCTACGAGGGAGCTGAAGCTATTTTAGCTACTCCTCTTACCCCGCCTTGAATAACGGCGCGGAGAATCCGACGTAATCAGACGGCAGCGGGAACCTTTCCCTATGACTGACTCAGGGAGAATACACCATATCCGTAAACGGCGGAACCGGCAGCGCTTTTCTCCAGAGCCCATATACTATATTCGTATAAATCCTGACATTACCGAAAGATGAGATTACGTTCACTTTCACCTGTATGAATCTTAATGCAGTTTTCCTGATTAGCTCAGCCAATGGCAGCGGTGGCTTTTTCTCTTGTCCCTGTTCGGGAGTTAGGCTTTTTACGAACTGAGGGACCGCGCCTTTTACGGCGCGGTCCCTCTTACCTATTCTTTCATTTTCCGGGACAATGCGGCTTTCCCGGTTTTATACCTTCTCCATCATCGAAGCATCCGCTCCGCGGCCCGATGCGGGTTTCCGGGCCTTTACCTTGGCGGCAATGTAGTCCGACACCTGGTCCATCGGGACATCCAGCGCAGCGGCCAGTTCGCCGTTCAAAAGCTGCTCCGCCTGCTTCATAAAATGCTCGTCCACGGCCCCGAATTTTCGCTTTGTCTGCTCAACGTACACCTTTTTTGCGTAGATGGACATCACAAGTTCCATCAGATCGGCACAGTCGCTGGTCTGCATTAGGGTCTGATAGTGGTCCCGCAGGTCTTGGGTACTGCCGCCATAATAGGCCTGCGCCCGAATGGTGGGAATCATATCCACCAGTCGTCTTGCCGCCTCCGCCGTCAGGATGGGCCGAATGAGCACCTTGGGATTGTCCACCGGCGCATAGATCGTCCCGTCCTGATACATGGGGTTGAGCACATAGTAAAGTTTTTTCTTCTCGCCGGACTTCGCCCGGCAAAAGTCCGGCGTGGTAATGTCCATTACCCGGCAAACTCCTGTGCGCCCATAAACTACCAGATCATCTTTTTGAAACATATCTCCTCCGCTTCCCGATGACGAACGTCCATCCGCCAAAATACCAGGAAAAATAACTTCAGTTATTTTTCCGCCGTGCGCCCCGGCTCTGCCAGCAACGGGGTGCGCAGCCTGAAACCCGCTTTTATCGCCCTGCAATAAAAGCCAGCCGGTTCAACGGCCTATTTTCCCCGGCTGCTGAACCCGCACATTTATTCTTTATATTTTAGCACATTTTTCATAAAAATGTAAGGTAATTTTTAAAAATTTTAAAAAAAATCGATCTATATAAGCAAATAATTCAAAAAAACCGGCTGTCGAGTTCCCTTTTTGGACCGGAGCGTCGGTTTCTCCGCCTGTTTTGGTTTCCGCATAGTCGTCCAGTGGAACCCAGCGCCGCGCGCCGGGCCGCGCAGCAAAGCGTACCCGGCGCATTTTTTACATGAACAGGCACAGCAGGATCGGCAGGAAGATTGCGGGCACATAGTTCATGACCTTCAACTTGGTGACCCCAATCAGATTCAACCCCAGCCCCAGTATCAGAACGGACCCCACCACCGTCATCTCCTCGATGGTATTTCCCTGCTGCAGCAGCGGCGCAAGCAGGCCGGCCAGACACGCAATACTTCCCTGTATCACAAATACGGCACCAGCCGCCAGTAAAACTCCGATCCCGAGGGACGAGGCAAAAATCATGGAGGAGACAAAATCCAAAACCGACTTGGTGAACAGCATCTCGTGGTTTCCGGAAAGGCCGTCGTTCAAGGCGCCCACAATCGTCATGGTCCCCACGCAAAACACCAGCGAGGCCGTGATAAAGCCCTCCGCCAGAGAGGTTTTCCCGCCGGGTTTTTGAAATTTCTTTTCGAGCCTTGCGGCAAACCGGTCCAGACGTCCGTCCAGATCCAGCAGTTCCCCGACGGCGGCGCCCACCGCAATGGAAATAATGGTAATGAGAGCGTTTTCTCCGCCCAGCATCCCGGTGACGCCGATAAACATGGTGCACAGGCCAAGGCCTTTCATCACAGTGTCCCGCAGCCGCTCCGGCAGAATATTACCCAGAGACAATCCGATGAGAGAGCCAAGAATAACCGTTGCGGTGTTCACAATTGTTCCAGTCAGCATAATCTGTTCTCCTCCTGATAAAAATTTCCGCAATTCGGGCGTGGAGAGGTGCTGCCCCGGTAAAAACGCCGTTTCCAAAAGTAAACTGCATTGCGAAAAAGTGAGACCCCGATGTCAGGCATCAGGGTCTCATCTTCCTGTGGGGCCGCAGCTGCGGCACGGGGGCGCGGGATCAGCAGCCCGCGTTGAAGTCCACAGCAACCTGGGCGTAGAGCAGCACGCTGTTTATCAGCGCGTTCTCATCCACCCGGTACTTTCCGGAATGCTGGGGCCAGACGGCTCCGCAGGCCTCGTTGCCAACCCCCATCAGGGCAATCGCGCCGGGAACCTTCTCCATGAAAAAGGAGAAATCCTCACCGCCGGTAATCCGGTCAATGGAAATCACCGCATCGGGAGAGAGAGCCTTGGCCGCCGCCCCGATGGCCACCTCGGTCACATGATCGTCGTTGATTGTAGGCGGAACAATGTGGTCGTAATTCAACTTTGCCTCGGCCCGGAAGGTCTGAGCGGTCTGTGATACGACCCGCTCCATCATCTCCGGGAAGCGTTGATACAGATCCCGTGTAAAATAGCGGGTGGTACCCTCTAGTCTTCCGTATTCCGCCACCACGTTCCAGCGGGTACCGGCCTCCATGCGGCCGACGGTCAGCACCGCAGGGTCTCCCGGATCAATTTCCCGGCTGACGATGGTTTGCAGGTTGGTCACAATGGCACTGGTGACAACGGCGGCATCCACACACTGATGGGGCGCGGAACCGTGTCCGCCCTTTCCCTTAACATCGATGCTGAATTGATCTGCGGCGGCCATCCGGGGACCCGGCGCCAGCGCCACCTTTCCGGCAGACACGTTGGACCAAACATGGATACCGAAGCAGCCGTCCACTCCGTCCAGAGCACCATTTTCAATCATGGATTTCGCACCTTCGGCCGTTTCCTCCGCCGGCTGAAACGCCAGTCGGACGGTGCCGCACAGATCCGCCTTCACATCGTTGAGCACACGCGCCGCGGTCAGCAGCGTGGAGATGTGGCAATCATGGCCGCAGGCGTGCATCACGCCGGGATTTTCGCTGGCAAAGGACAGCCCGGACTCCTCCTGAACGGTCAGCGCGTCCATGTCGCCCCGGAGCAAAATGGTTTTGCCGGGCTTTGCGCCCTGAATCGTGGCCAGAATGCCGGTCTCCATGCCACAGGGACGCCAGGGGATACCGAACTTATCCAGCTCCGACTTGACACGCTTGCTGGTTTCATACTCTTTCCCGCTGATTTCTGGATGCGCGTGGAAATAGCGCCGCATCTCGATGAGGTAATCGCCGTATTTTGCGGCAGCTTCTTTGAGGTTCAACTTTTAGCACTTCCTATTCATTAAAGCATTTTTGCAAATGCGCCGGCGACGAAGACCGACGTGATGGTGACTGTGATAAAGCCGCCCACGATCATGGACGGGAACATCTTACTCATCAGATATTCCTTCTCCTCCGGAGTCTGAGCCAAAGCCGTGCAGGTGGACTCGGTGATAATGGCGTCGCAGGGGAAGCCGTACAGCGCCGTGAGGCCATTTGCAAAGGCCATGGGGAAGGACATCCGCAAAACCTTGGAAACGATGAAGGACATGACCGCCATGCCGACGACGCCAATGACGATCAGAACGATCATCGGAACAATAATGGACTTCAACATATCGGGCGTGCAGTCCTTCAGGCCGTCGAACACATACATCATCAGCGCAAACATGATGATACCGTAGGAATTGGCTTTGTTCAAAGAGTTGGCATCCAAAAAGCCGATGGTGGTAAAAATGATACCCAAAACCAGCGCCCAGATCGCGCCGCTGATCTTACCTACGCCGGGGAAGACGATGCTGCCCAGCTGCGTGGCCAGCCAGCCCACAAAGGCCAGCTTGATCAGGACCACCACGGCGGAGTCAAACTTTTTGGGAATCGCGGGAATCAATTTCTTTTTAGCGGCTGCCGCTGCGGTGGCAGACTGGGCCTTGCTGACGGCTTCCCTGTCGGCGGCGGTCAAGGAAACCGTTCCGCCGCGGTACTCCTTCAGCAGGCGCTTGCCCTCCATCTGAAGGCAGACGGCGGTGATGGGATAACCGGCAAAGCCCTGAATGCAGTACATGGTGATGGCAAATACAGCAGCAGTCTGGAGCCCGGCGTCCTTGGCCGCGTCACGCATAATGGTGGCAGCCACAATGCCGCCGGTCAGCGGAGGCAGACCGGCAATAACCAGCTCACGGTCCATCAGCAAAGGCGCCACCAGCAATGCCAGCGCGCACATACCGGCAAGGCCCATCAGGCAGACCACAATGGTCCTCCATTGCTCTTTAAGCTGCTGGAGGCTGATGACCGTGCCCATGTGGGTAATCAGCAGGTAAATGCCGATGGTGCTGCCAAAGGGAATCAGCATACTGTCGCTGACCAGAGTGGCGGGAAATACGGTCCAGTACCCGATCAGCATTACAACTGCGGTGACAAAGACCGAGGGGATCCACGCCTTCGTCACGGTGGAAACTACCTCACCGATAATGAAAGCGGCTGCGCAGATAACAAATGCGAGTGCAAAATTGTACATATCCTCTCCTCTTTCCGTTTGCTTATTTCTATTCAAAACCCGACGGCGCGGCGCCGGAATACCTTTCGACCAAGATATTTCTCCGGCTATCCCCCCTGCGGGTCAGGAATACCTCTGTCAGCGGTTCAGGTATCCGACGGCTATGCTTGCCATAGCCCGGATACCGTAGGGCATGGCTTCCTCCCGAAGGACAACTTTGGGGCTGTGGAGAGGATACAGCTCCTCTCCTCCCTGTCCGCCAAAGAGCATGAAGTAGGCGGACGGCGTGCCGGTCATCTGATAAAAATAGGCAAAATCCTCACTGAAGCCCATGGGCCGCTCCAGCTCCACAATGGCGTCGTCGCCCAGCTCCGCCCCGACCGCTTTTCTGGCGCAGTCCACCAGGTCCGCGTCATTGTAGGCAGCGGGATAGCCGTTGTAATGGTAAATGTCCACCTTGCAGCCGGAGACAAACTCCATACCCTTGCCGATGGCAAACATCTGCTGGCGGATGGTCGCCCGCACCTCCTCGGAAAAGGCCCGGGACACCCCGCCAAATTTCACCTCGCCGGGGATCACATTGGGCGCTTCGCCGCTGTGGATGCTGCCGATGGACAAAATCCCCGTCTCCAGCGGATCAATCCTGCGGGCGACGATCTGCTGCATATCCACGATCATCTGGCAGGCGGCCAGAATGGGGTCGTCCGTTTTCTGCGGTTCGGAGCCGTGTCCGCCCCGGCCGGTCACCGTCACGTCGTACAGGTCCACGGAGGTGGTCATTGCGCCTGTCCGCATACCGATCTTGCCCACACGCTCTTTATCCGGCAGCATGTGGATGGCATAGATGGCATCCACATGGGGATTTTCCAAAACGCCCTTTTTCACCAACTCCATGGCGCCTCCTGGGAGCGTGTCCTCACTGTGCTGGAAGATCAGTTTCACTGTTCCGCAAAACCGGTCCCTCATGCCACATAACACCTTTGCCACTCCCAGCAGCATGGACGCGTGCATATCGTGTCCACAGGCGTGCATCACTCCGGGTGTCTGGCTGGCAAAAGGCAGCCCGGTATCCTCATTCACCGGAAGCGCGTCAATGTCGGCCCGCAGGGCAACGCATTTACCCGGTCCCACGGTACCGTGGATCAAGGCGACCACAGCCGTGGGAACAGGCTGCTCGATCTTGTCCACCCCGAATTCTGCCAATTTCTCCCGAATCAGCGCGGAGGTCCGCACCTCCGACCGGCCAATCTCGGGATGCCGATGGATGTCTCGGCGGATAGCGACGATCTCGTCGATGCACGCTTCCACTCCAGTTTGAATCGCACTCATGTTCATCAGACTCCTTTCTCCTCTATGACTGCGATGGCTGATAGCCATGTTAAAACGCCTTTGAAAGTGGGCGGTTTATCAAAGAGAGCCGCTGCGCTTTCCCGCTATGCAGTTCAATTTTTCCGTCTCAAAAAGTGGCATAAACCTTGATTTTCTCTGCGGCTTTATAAATTAAGAGGGGCTTTTGTAAAACATCCACAAAAGTCCCTCTTACACAAGTTCACAAAGACGCCTTTATTCTACTGTTTACTTTTCAATCGATGTTATGAATAAAAAGCTAATTTATCTATTTAAATTGTATTATGCCGTAAATTGTCGTAACAGTCAATAGCCGTCATCGAAAAATTATCCAAACTTTTTTGAAAAGTTATCCCATTTTACAGTCTTTTTGCCTATACGTCTCTTTTGCAAATCCAGAAGTATTTGTTCTTTTTTACCGAAAATCCGTCCTACAAATTATATAAATCGTAATAATACGTACAAATCAGCAGTGCTTTGGGGACCTCAATTTTTTCAAGGTGGGGATGGCGCCTCTGGAAAAATAATCGTTCTTTGTTTGTAGTTTATGCACGCCGGCGGCGGACATCTGCGAGAAGATAATAGCCCAGTCCGCAGACGGTCAAGCCGCCCCGGGGCGCACCGGGCCAAAAGCAGCAGAAAAGACGGCAGCGCGCCGCCCAGCAGCGGGATCAGGAAAAAAAGGATCATGCAGTTTGAATAGACGCCGTGGTTGAACTGCTCATAGGCAAAACCGAACACGCCGCAAAAAGCTGCGGCAGTCAGGTACCCCCAGCCGCATCGCCGCAGAGAACTTTTATCCGATGAAAACAATATCGCTCACCTTCCTCTCCTGAATACGCTTTCCGTCCGAAGTGGGACAGTTGACGACGGCGCCGTTGAACACCATGGTGGAAGAGCCTCCGCATCCAAATTGTAGGCAGTCTGTACACCCAGCCCCTGCATGAATTCCGCCAGCTCATAAAGGGAGACACCGGCACTTGCCTTTGTGCGTCCGTCCGCCACCACGAACACATAGTGCAGCGGGCCGAGGATACCGATGGACGTCCGGGGATTGCTGGTCTTGGCTTTATCCACCTCCGTATTCTGCTCCACCGTAATTTCTCCGTCTTCCAGCAGTCTGGGTCCAAAGGAGAGGACCTGCTGCGCACCGGCGTCCAGCAGCTCCTCTGCCGTTACACCCCCCTCCCGCACGATGGAAAAGGAGCCGTCCGTACCGATGACCAGATCCTGCTGTTCGCTGCCCGCCGAGCTACTGCGGTACAGCACGCCGTTTCGGATGACATATCCGCTCCGGGCACCGTAGTAATCACCGTTGATGGCCAGAATGGCTCCGTTGTCTGCGGCGATCTTCGACGTGGCGGCGGTTACGTTTTTCCCGTAAGTATTGCTGGCCAGTGCGGTTTTCAACGTCTGCGGATCAGTCAGGGTAATATCGACCACGTAGAGATTGGTCTCGCATGCGCGGTATTGGGTGATCTTAATGGTGCAGCTGCCGTCGTTATAAGAGTCGTCCGTAATTACGGCGGCGCTCCTCGCCGCGCCGCCATAATCCGCTGTGCTGCCACCCTCCGCTTCAGATGATGCTGTAACCGCGCCCTCCGTTACGGCCAAATAGCTGCACGGAATGACAAAGGCGTCCAACAGGACATAGACGGAGAACGCCGTCAGCGCCAGACCGTATAGCAGCGGCCAGCAATATCTACCTCTCATAAAACCGTCCCCATTTCTTCTGCCGTGGAAAGGCATTACCCGCCCCAGAGTTCATTTCCTCCGCCGATTTTCCGCGAAATATTCAAAAATGCTGGGCGAGAAAGCTCAGCGTGAAAAAAGTAATCTCCGTCACCAGCTTCGCCGCGAATTTATCGACGGCCAGAATTTCCGTTAAAAAGCTCAGCAGCGCGGTATTTCCCATCAGAATGCAGGCTGCCAGTAAAAAATACTGTCTGCCGGTCTTTAAAACGCTTTCTCCGCTCCGAAAAACAAAGCGCCGGTTGACGGCAAAATTGACGCTGGCACTGACAACGCGAGCCACCACATTGGAAATCGGCACGCAGGCCGCGCCCAGGCCCGACAGGAAAACCACCAGCAGACTATACAGGCTATAGTCGGTGGCGAAGCCCACCAGTGTTCATCTCGTATTCGTACCGCTCCCCTTCCACGCTTGCCAGCACGGGAAGCAGTCCTCCGATGATTGAAAAAAACTATAAAATAATGCAGCGCGGCATAATTTTTATCGTGCGACCGCGCTGTCAGATTTTTTGAAGTTGTCGAGGGCATATAGAACCGGCGCAAAGGCTGAAAAGCCGACAGGTCCCCGCTGTCGAATAAACAGCGGGGACCTTCCGGTTTTTATGCATCCGTATATCGGAATGTTTTCAGTGCCAGCAGGAACGCGACAAGCGCCGCTAATGATACAAGTCCTGTGTTTATAAAGTAGCTGTCCCATGATAAGTCAAATGCACTGCGCAGCGCATTTATGAACCACTGAAACGGATTGAATCCGTTAATAATCCGGAGAAATTGCGGGGCGCTTTTCAGGGAGTAAAAAGCACCGCTGCAAAAAACAAGGGGAAGCGTAATAAGGTTTGTCAAAATGCTGGCATCGTTCTCTGTCCGGCTTAGGCTGGCTATGAAAAAGCTAAATAGAACATAGCCCAGCGGGGCAATTGTAAGAACCGGGACCAGGGCAAAAAAAGCGGAAATTGAAACGCTCAATTTAAGTGCGAATATTCCGGACAGCATGACAAGAACTGCACACAGGAAGGAAATAGAAGTCCACGCCCCTGATAGACTGCATACATATTTCCAAAGGGGCAGAGGCGTTACCCGCAGCAGATTGTAGACGCCTCTCCGGCGCTGTGTCAGTATGGCAAAGGATGTGGTTGTCAATGCGTAGAACAAAATGCTGACCGCCATCATGCCGGTTAATATGTGTTCCGGATAATCCGGGGATTTTATAAAAACTCCCAATCCAATCGCACCGCCAATTGGAAAAATCAGAGACCACAGCAGTAAAAATGGGTCTCGGCATGCAGATTTGAAGGTAAGGCTGAATATTGTCTTCATGTTATTTCCTCCCGGCTTGCGTGCCGTCGGTCAATTCAAGATAGACGCTTTCAAGGTTTTCTGCATGATATTGCTTTAAAAGACTTTTCGGCTCACCTTGGGCTGCAATTCGCCCCTCGTGCATCAAAATAATGCGGTCCGCAATGCGGGATACTTCTTCCATGTCATGGGATGAAAAAAGCACGGTTGCTCCATTTTTTGCCAACCTTACAATCATGGTTCTTATCTCGTGCCGGGCGCAGGGGTCAAGCCCTGCCGCGGGCTCATCCAGTATTATAAAATCAGGATGATGCAGCGTCGTAACAGCGATTGCAAGCCTTTTTTGCTGCCCGCCGGATAAGCGCGACGCAAGCGTCTTTCCCGCGCCCTGCAACTTACATTCCTCCAGTTTTTGCTGAATTTGTCCTTGATCCATTTTCACATTATAGAGCGCGGCAAAAAGCCGCAGATTTTCTTCGGCGGTGTAGCCTTCAAAAAAGGGAGTGGACTGCAATTGAACGCCGATATGCGCCTTATAATCGTCCCGCCAGCGCGTGATTGTTCCCGCATCTGGCGGAAATATCCCCAATAGCATTGCCAGTGTGGTTGATTTTCCGGCCCCATTCGTTCCAATCAAGGCAAGAATTTCGCCCTGCCGGATTTCCAGATCAATTCCCTTCACAACTTCACGACTGTGGAACCGTTTGCGTATACCTTTCGCTTCTATGAGCTGCATCTTCAAAACCTCCATTTAATTAATATTGTTTATACAACGTTGATTATTTACTCTATTTTTTCTCCCCCGGTTACGGGGGAGAAATTTTTAGTGTTCCGTCTCTAAAAGCGCCAAAGCCCTGTCGACAAAATCCTGCTGTTGCTTTATGATTGAAAACATATTTTCCATGATCAGATTCACCATCGGGGGGATCTTGTGTTGCATAGCGGTATCTTTGGCCTCTAATCCGTGTTTCACGGCATGATATTCTTCTTCCAGAGCAATGCGCTGTTCTTCCAGAGCCCTGCGGCATTCGTCCGCAGGCAGTTTTTCATAAAAGGACAGGCCGGAATATAGTGTTGAGGGGTACTGCACAGAAGAGGCTTTCAGCGAATCTTTAATAAGCGTCTGGAGATACGTCCGTCCTGCTTGCGTAATGGCGTAAACCGCTTTTTGGCGGTGTCCTGTCTGTTCTATACTGGTAATCTCAACATAACCTTCCTGCTCCATCTTTTTTAGAGCATGGTAGATGGAACCAATCAACACCCCGCCCCAGCGCTCCGCGTCCGTTTTCTGCAGCGTCTGCTGAATATCGTAGCCGGACATTGACTGAACATCTAATATTCCAAGAACAAGTAACCGTGTCAATCCCATCTCACCTCCCGCATTACTCAACGTTGAATATTATATTATTAAGCAATTGATTTGTCAAGGTTATGGCGATATCTTTTTATTCTCTCCCTGAGCCTTGGGGTTCAACTTCTCCGAGCGTATCACATGGTAAGCATTTGCACGAGTGGGGCGGCTGAAAGATTTCAGCCGCCCTCTGTATTTGGCTCTATGGTGCCACGGTATGAACCCGCTCTATAAAAGTCCGCCTTCCTGTTGTCCCATTGCTCTTGAACGGCCCAGATTTTTGGCTTCATACAGCAGTTGGTCAGCCCGCCCCAGCAGTTCTTTGTAGGACATAGCCTGACAGCCACCATCCACAGCAACAATTCCGGCGCTGAACGTTACCGGCTGCTTTGTCGTTTTTGAAAAATGTTGCGTCAATTCCGTATTAATGCGCTTGAGAATTTGAAATGCCTGCTTTTCATCGATACTATTGAAAATGAACACGAATTCCTCTCCGCCATATCTCCCGAGAATGTCTCCTTTTCTTATATGGCGGTGGGCAATGTCGGAAAACTTCTCCAGTACCTTGTCTCCAAACAAATGTCCGTATAGATCGTTGAGCTGTTTGAAATTGTCAAAGTCGATCATGCACAGGCTATACTGCTGCTCGTTGTCCGCCCGGACACGCCGCTTGATGGATTTCAGCAGTCCGTACTTATTTGTCGTTCCAGTGGCAAGATCCAGGGATAAGAGCTCCTTCAGGCGCTTTTCCCTCTGCTTTAAATCGGTGATATCGGCAAAAATCAACAAAATGTAGGTCCGATTGCGGCAGGTTACGGAAGAACCATTCAGCTGAAACCATTTTATTTCTTCGCGGCCTTCCCTACAAAATGAAAACTGCATGGTATTGTTGTCTATCATTCCGCCTTTTTGAATGATTTTTATTGCATGCATCAGCGCGCATCGGTCATTCCTGTCTATCCCGCATGCAGGGCAGCTTGCGCCGAAACTGCTGCAGTGAAAAATTTGGCCGAACGGCATGTCTGTTTTTTGATTGGGATTCAGATCAAAAAATTCATACATTCGCCTGTTAACGGAAACAGGGCGGCATTGATCATCTAAAATGATCTGCCCGACTCTGCTGCTCTCGAACAGGCTGTGGAAAAGTGGATTCTCTCGTAAAAGGTCAGATTTTCGTTTCATGATTCCCCCTGGTCGCTTTTAAATAGTTTTTATGAATTGACAACTGTGTCATAAGTAATCAGCGGATTGGCATGAAAAACTGGCTCTTACGATACTTCACAGATACGAAGGCGACACTTTGGAGGAACAAGCCGAATCGACTTCAGCAGCAAGAAATACTCTTACAAGTTCAGGGTCAAACTGTATCCCCGCGTATCGCTTCAGTTCCTGACATGCGTGATCATGTGAATGGCTTTTCCGGTAAATTCGGTTGCTGGTCATGGCATCATAGGCATCACAGATCGTTGTAATGCGTGCGATCAGGGGAATTGCGTCATAGCTCATTCCGTATGGATAGCCGGATCCATCCCAGAATTCATGATGATACATCGCGGAATCCGCCGCCAATTGAAGCAGGTGCTCCGGCACCCCGGAGACGAGGCCAAGTCTTATCCGGTCAAAAAGCCTTTGGGCAAACACCGGATGCTTGCGGATCACGAGCGTTTCCCACTCCGTTAACCTATCCGGCTTTGTCAATATTTCATGGGGTATCCACGCTTTGCCGATGTCATGATAAAACGCAGCACTCCCGAAATATTCGCATTCATCAAAACACTCCTTCACCAAACCGCAACATTGCAGTTTTCCAGAGAAGTGGTCTACCAGTTTACCTACCCGCAGCATATGCTGTATTTCCTCTGCCGGGAGGGTTTCAAGAATCTCCTCAACAGAGTTTATTAAATTTAAAGCATTCGCCATATTTCGCCCCTCTAAAAGAACCGCTCTGTGTATTCTTTATTTAGAAGTATTTTTTATCGCCCTGACAGTTTTAACTTACGGCAGCCTCATTTTGTAATTTAAAATGAGACACAAGCGTTTGCAGCATAACCGCCTGAGCCGACAGCTCTTCACTGGAAGCGGCGCTCTCCTCCGATGTGGCGGAGTTTGACTGAATTACGCTGGAAATCTGATTGATGCCAGTGTTAATCTGTTCAATGGAACTTGCCTGATCGTTGGAAGCTTCCGCGATTTCATCCACCAACTTCGCAACCGAACCAGCTTTCTTGTAAATTTGACTCAAAGCTTTTTCCGTTTCCGCCACCATTTTGTCTCCGGTTTCTATCGCCGCGATGGTGGATTGAATTAAAGCGGTTGTGTCCTTGGCGGCGGCAGCACTTTTGCTCGCCAGATTTCTCACTTCATCGGCCACAACTGAAAATCCCTTTCCGGCTGAGCCGGCACGAGCCGCCTCCACGGCGGCGTTTAGCGAAAGAATATTAGTCTGGAATGCAATATCCTCAATGGCCTTGATGATCTTTTCAATTTCGCTGGAAGTGTCTGCAATTTTATTCATGGCGCTGACCAGCTTTTTCATCTGTGCATCGCCCTGCTGTATTTCCTTAATTGTTTCACTCATATCGGCACTTGCCTGCTGAGAATAGCCTGCGTTCTGCTGAACGCGCTGTGATATTTCAGCAATGGAGGCCGCCAATTCCTCCGAGGAGCTTGCCTGCTCCGTGGCGCCCTGTGCAAGCTCCTGGGCCCCGGAGGACATCTGCTCGGAACCGGCGGCCACCTGTTGGGAAGATGCGCTGATCTGCGAAAGCGTATTGTTCAGGGATGAAGTTATTTTTTCCATCGAGTGCTTGATGGGAGCAAAGTCATTTTGGTATTCAATATCAATGGAAACCAACATGTTTCCATTGGATATCTCTTCCGTCACGTAAGCAATATTGCCTATGTATTCTTTTAGCTCAGCAACCATCGCGCGCATGCTGCCGGCAAGGGCCCCCAGCTCGTCCTTCGAAGTGTAGGTCACGGTGGCATCAAGCTCTCCAATGGAAATCTTTTTCATGGCAAGTTTCATTTCCTTGACCGGCTTGGTAATGCTCTTAATCATGTAAAAACTCAAAGATATTACGCAAGCCAAAATAGCAAGGCTGAATACGCTGATGATGATATAGGACCGGGTTTCCGCTTCACGAGTCCGGTCGTAGTATTGTTCGGCAGCTTCTTTCGCCGAATCATTGATGGCGTTGGACAAATCGCGCGATTTCTTGGCCGCGTCGATGGACTCCGTAAAATAAACTTCCTTGGCGGCATCCTGATTTCCGCTGTGAACCAGGTCAATCATCTTTTGGTTAATTTCCTGCCCGGTTTCAGAAGTCTGAACCAGCTCATCCAATTTATCTTTATCATCCTGAAGCGTCAATTTTGTCTGTAAAAAGGCAAGTTCGTCATTAACCTCTGTAGCCCTGCTGTTAAACTCTTCTTCGTATTGGGAGGATTTTTCTGCATCGGGGGCCGTTATCATCATCAAAGCATACTTCTCCAATGCATGCAGGGACTTGTTAAGCTTCTCCGCAGTATAAACCACCTGATAGGGTCCCTCATAAAATCCGCTGAAATAGTTGGAAATTGACCGCATTCCAAAGGTAACAACGCTTGCAAGCAGTATTCCAAAGAGCAGGACAACGATTAAAAACGCAGTGGAAAGCTTTCGGGCAACTGAGAAATTCTTCATTCTGTTAACCTCCATATATACTTTGAAAAGCGGCCTGTTTCTCTTTTCAAAAAGCTCTTTAAATAAAAGCACATTATATATCGCAAACCGGCAAAACATAATGGGTGCTAATCAATGAATCCCTGTGGCGCGGTTTATTGTAAACCGCGGCCAAACACTTGCAAACAGTCTCATATCAATTGCTTTTCAAGCATTTACGACGGAGTTAGCGACGGCGAATAGAGAAGTTTCAGAATGCATCACATACATGGCGTTTAATTTTTCAATTGCTTTCTTTTTCTGGTCAAACATAGAGTGTGCATAAATGTTCAAAGTGATGGAAACATTGGAATGTCCCAAAATTTCACTGAGTGTTTTGATATCCACTCCGAGTTCCAATGCCCTGGTTGCAAAGGTGTGCCGGATTGCGTGAAACTTGCGGCTTCTAACTCCGGAACGTTTCAAGATTGCTTGAAACAGCTTTTGATATTTTCTGGGATCAAACGGAATTTCATTATCCGACAGGACAAAGCAATTCTCATTGGAGGAATCCATCCGGAACTTTCGCGCCAAACTCAGCAGAAAACCGGGCAATGGAATCTTTCGGATGGAATGGGCGCTTTTGGGGGTTCCAACGGTGAGACTGGTCTTTCTTCCCGTTCCATTGAAGTTTTTTACGCGAGATACCGTTCGCACAACTACCATAGCCCCTGCCTCAAAATCAATATCGCCCCATTTTAATCCGCAGACTTCGCCAAGACGGATTCCTGTATAGAAACAAAGGAGAATACCCAGTAATCTTTTGTCTTGAGAATCAATGACCGCCTTTTCAATCAGCCGCTGTTCTTTCATGGTAAAAGCCTGCACATCTTTCCCTGCGACCCTCGGCATGGCAATTGCACTCAGAACCGGGCTGTATTCGCTGCTGCCCCTTAACAATTCCCTTAAAGCCGTTTTATAGATGGTTAATATTTTCCGCTTGTATGCTCCGCAAATGTCTTGATGTTGATTAATTTGGTTTGAAAAATTCAAAGTGGACTGAGCAGAAATCTGCTCATGGCCTTGTTCCTGATAAAACGGTAGAACATACTTTGTGATGCATCGGTAGTAACTCTCGTAGGTTGATGGTTTAACCCGGTTCATGAGATTTCCATCCAGCCATGCTGAGAATGCCTCCGCGGCATTGCATACCGTGTGCGCATGAGCGGCAACGCCCCTGTTCATTGCTTCCTGCAGCAATTTTTTCTTCTCTTTTACCTCCTTATAGGTTCTGGAATAGACATATTGGTATTTCCCACCGGGACACAATACCCGCCCCTCCCATCGACCGTCCTTGCGTTTATAAATGTTCTCCCCACGTCGTGGCATAAAAACATGCTCCTTTCGGATAAATTGACCGCCTTTTTGACGGCGAGTAACTAAACTATAGCAAAACAATCTGTTCATTCCAATCAATCAGGCCCATAAGACAGCAGTATGACACGTTGAATGGAACATTTTGACGGCGGCTACAACATTTTTTAATCCTATAAGGCCTATTGACTGTTCGAATAAAGTCGAATATAATCAAAACAGTTTGACTTATATAGAAAAAGAGGCCGCGGTTTACAATAAACCGCGCCACAGGGATTCATTGATTAGCACCCATTATGTTTTGCCGGTTTGCGATATATAATGTGCTTTTATTTAAAGAGCTTTTTGAAAAGAGAAACAGGCCGCTTTTCAAAGTATATATGGAGGTTAACAGAATGAAGAATTTCTCAGTTGCCCGAAAGCTTTCCACTGCGTTTTTAATCGTTGTCCTGCTCTTTGGAATACTGCTTGCAAGCGTTGTTACCTTTGGAATGCGGTCAATTTCCAACTATTTCAGCGGATTTTATGAGGGACCCTATCAGGTGGTTTATACTGCGGAGAAGCTTAACAAGTCCCTGCATGCATTGGAGAAGTATGCTTTGATGATGATAACGGCCCCCGATGCAGAAAAATCCTCCCAATACGAAGAAGAGTTTAACAGCAGGGCTACAGAGGTTAATGACGAACTTGCCTTTGGCTGGATGGAAATCTCATGAACCGGGTTAAACCATCAACCTACGAGAGTTACTACCGATGCATCACAAAGTATGTTCTACCGTTTTATCAGGAACAAGGCCATGAGCAGATTTCTGCTCAGTCCACTTTGAATTTTTCAAACCAAATTAATCAACATCAAGACATTTGCGGAGCATACAAGCGGAAAATATTAACCATCTATAAAACGGCTTTAAGGGAATTGTTAAGGGGCAGCAGCGAATACAGCCCGGTTCTGAGTGCAATTGCCATGCCGAGGGTCGCAGGGAAAGATGTGCAGGCTTTTACCATGAAAGAACAGCGGCTGATTGAAAAGGCGGTCATTGATTCTCAAGACAAAAGATTACTGGGTATTCTCCTTTGTTTCTATACAGGAATCCGTCTTGGCGAAGTCTGCGGATTAAAATGGGGCGATATTGATTTTGAGGCAGGGGCTATGGTAGTTGTGCGAACGGTATCTCGCGTAAAAAACTTCAATGGAACGGGAAGAAAGACCAGTCTCACCGTTGGAACCCCCAAAAGCGCCCATTCCATCCGAAAGATTCCATTGCCCGGTTTTCTGCTGAGTTTGGCGCGAAAGTTCCGGATGGATTCCTCCAATGAGAATTGCTTTGTCCTGTCGGATAATGAAATTCCGTTTGATCCCAGAAAATATCAAAAGCTGTTTCAAGCAATCTTGAAACGTTCCGGAGTTAGAAGCCGCAAGTTTCACGCAATCCGGCACACCTTTGCAACCAGGGCATTGGAACTCGGAGTGGATATCAAAACACTCAGTGAAATTTTGGGACATTCCAATGTTTCCATCACTTTGAACATTTATGCACACTCTATGTTTGACCAGAAAAAGAAAGCAATTGAAAAATTAAACGCCATGTATGTGATGCATTCTGAAACTTCTCTATTCGCCGTCGCTAACTCCGTCGTAAATGCTTGAAAAGCAATTGATATGAGACTGTTTGCAAGTGTTTGGCCGCGGTTTACAATAAACCGCGGCCTTTCTTTTATAGCAAAAACTCCCGGCACAGCCGGGAGTTTCAGCCTGTAGACAAAGTATCAGAGAAATGATGCTTTGTCTTTTTTTAGTGCTTAGAAGATGGTAAAATAGAAGCAGGTGATAAAAGATGGTGAACCAAAAAGGTGAAGACAGCCGGAAGCAGATCGGCTTTTACTGCATGGAGGATTTGGTTCCAAAAGACCATCTTCTCAGGAAAATCGAAAAAGCAATTGATTTCAGTTTCATATATGATTTGGTGAAAGGCAGGTACAGCGAAGATACGGGCCGTCCAAGTATTGATCCTGTAGTGCTGTTCAAGATCGTGTTCATCCAGTATCTATTTGGAATCCGCAGCATGCGGCAGACGATCAAAGAAATCGAGGTCAATGCGGCATATCGCTGGTTTTTGGGATATGACTGGAACGATCCGATCCCTCATTTTACGACCTTTGGGAAAAATTATTCCCGGCGGTTTGAGGGCACCGATATTTTTGAGAAAATATTCGCCCGTATCCTGCTGGAAGCGGTGAAGCTGAAGTATGTGGACCCGAAGGCGGTGTTCATTGATTCCACGCATATCAAGGCCAGCGCCAGCCGAAACAAGAAAATGAAGGTGCAGGTTCAGGAAGAGGCCCGGCATTACCAAAAAGAGCTGATGGAGGAAATCAACAAGGACCGGGAGGTTCGTGGGAAAAAGCCATTTGACGATGACGACTCGGGAAAAGGCGGCGGGGCCGGACAGACTAAAGAGATCGAAAAAAGCACCACCGATCCGGAGTGCGGCATGTTCCACAAAGGGGAGCATGAAAAATGTTTCGCCTACACCGCGCACACAGCCTTCGACCGGCACAACTTCATCCTTGGCGTAGAACTTTCCCCCGCCAACGTCCATGACAGCGTGATGTTCAAAAGCATTTATGACAAAGTAAAGGCCACGTTCCCTGAAATCAAGTACGTTGTTGCCGACGCTGGTTACAAGATCCCATATATCTGCAAACAGATTCTGGACGACCACCAAATTCCGGTTTTGCCTTACAAAAGGCCGATGAGCAAAAAAGGATATTTCAAGCCCTACGAATATGTATACGACCAATATTACGACTGTGTTCTCTGCCCAAACAACCAGGTTCTGCGCTACTCAACCACAAACCGTGACGGATACCGGGAATACAAAAGCGACCCCAAAATCTGCAAATGCTGTCCGAAACGGGCGCAGTGCACGCAGAGTAGGAACTGTCAGAAAACTGTAACGCGGCATGTATGGGCGAACGATCTGGACGTCGCGGAAGATTTTCGCCACACATCGCGGGGAAAAGCAATTTACCGGGAGCGTGCGGAAACCATCGAACGGGTTTTCGCCGACGCAAAAGAAAAACATGGGTTGAGATATACTACCTTACGGGGCAAAGCCAAAGTGACGATGCAGGCTTTGCTCACTTTCGCCTGCATGAATCTCAAAAAGCTGGCAATCTGGAAATCGGAAGGCCCCAGGTTCAAGCCCAAATACGATTTCCCCTTTCTTTTTTTCCTGCTATTTGTTCCCAATTCGATTATTCGCATGAAAAACGCCGCTTGGGTCTGAATCCCAAGCGGCGTTTTGTCTACCGGCTGAAACTCCCGGCACAGCCGGGAGTTTCAAAATATGTTGGCATTGAATGGGAATATGCGAGTTAAATTCACCCGCCAATTCTCGCAGTTCTATTTTAAAGCTGGAACACGAGCAAGCCGTAAAGCTTTCGATGTTATTTCTCAGGCCATTGCTTCTGTATCAATTGCTGCGAGTAACGGCACATACCGGTTACCTTAACTGGAAACCCGCGATCAGCTCCTGAAGCGTTTCTGCTTGCGCAGCCAGTTCCTCGCTGGCAGCCGCGCTCTCTTGCGCGGTTGCGGAGTTTGTTTGAATAACGCTTGAGACCTGACTGACCGCCGTATTGATCTGTTCCAGAGCGCCTGCCTGGGCCTCCGAGGTCTGTGTGATATTCCGGATGATCAAATCCATCACCTCGGCCTGCTCAGCAATCTTATCGAGCGCCTTTCCTGCGTTTTTGGCCATGCTGTCTCCGTTTTCAATGGCCAACAACGTATCTTGAATGAGAGATGTCGTGTTCTTCGCCGCATCCGCACTCTTGCCTGCCAGATTCCTGACCTCATCGGCAACTACGGAGAACCCTTTTCCGGCCTCTCCGGCTCGCGCAGCCTCCACGGCCGCGTTCAGTGCCAGGATATTGGTCTGAAATGCAATATCATCAATAACTTTAATGATTGTTTGGATTTGCTTGGAGGTCTCCTCAATACTGTCCATCGCACAGACCAACTTTTTCATATGTTCGTTGCCCTGTTTAATTCCATTGGTGGTCTTGTCCATCTCGGTTCCGGCGTTTTGCGCATGATCGGCATTTTGCTGGACTTTCTCCGATATTTCGTTAATCGATGCAGCCAGTTCCTCCGCGGAGCTGGCCTGTTCCGCAGCGCCTTGGGCCAAAGCCTGTGCGCCTGAAGATATCTGCTCTGCTCCGCCCGCGACCTGTTTGGACGATGTTTGCATTTGCTTTAGTAGCGTGTCAATTGAGATGACGATTTTTTCGAGGGAACCTTTAATAGGCTGAAAGTCGTTTGGGTACTCCACGCCCGTCGAAACGGTCATATCACCGTCGGCAATACTGCCCACCACCCTTGCAATGTCGGATATGTATAGCCTCAAATTTCCGATGAGTGTTCTGATATTTTCGGCAAGCGTACCGATTTCGTCTCTGGAAGAGAAAGAGATGGTCGCGTCCAGTTTTCCGGATGCCGCCTGCTTTGCGGCAAATTCGATTTCACTCAGCGGCTTTATAATGCTTTTGATCATGAATGTGCCCAGCCATATAATTATAACGCAAGCAATGAGAGACCATGCGAAAAGCAAAATACCTCGATTCATTGAAGTATACTTTTCAATAAACAGGGATGCCCACAATGAGACTACGTAAAATGCAAAATTAATAAGGCAGACCAACCACACCTTTTTTTTGATTGATATATTTTTCATGATCTTTCCTCCTGATTTTATGTTTATGTTAAAAGACAAAGACGCCTTGTAAATATCCGCATGTCAGAAATGTCGATTGTAATATCAACAAAATTTGTGCGTAACTATAAACTATCGCTCTATTTGATTTCTCCGCTTTTCGAGTTTTGCTGATAGGCTGTGGCAAATTCAATGTATTCCTTTGCCGAAAGAGGCTTGCTGAAATAATAGCCCTGTATATTGTCGCAATCCATTTTTTCCAAAAGATGCAGCTGCCGTTCGGTTTCAACGCCTTCTGCGATAACCTCCATTTTCAAACTGTGCGCCAACCGGATTGTCTCACGGATAACCGCCTGATTATTTTCATACTCAATATGATCAATAAAAAATTTATCAATTTTCAGACATGCAATTGGCAAAGTGACTAATTGAATCAGGGAATTATATCCGGTTCCAAAGTCGTCGATAGAGATATTAACCCCCATTGCCCGCATTCGGTTCAGCAGAGTTCTAACCTTTGCTTCATTTTCCGTGATAACACGTTCTGTCAGCTCAAATCCCAACAATTGCGGATCGATTCCATTCGTTTTAATACATTCCTGTGCATAAGAGATTACAGAATCATCATTAAGATCTTTAGAAGAGACATTGACGGCAATTTTTGTCCTAATTCCGGCATCCTGCCATATTCGGATCTGCTGGACAGAATGCTGTATGACCCATTTTGTAATTTCATTGATAAACCCGGCTTTTTCCGCAATATTGATAAATTCCCCGGGTCCCATATGAATGTTGGTATGATTCCATCGTAACAGACCCTCTACGCCCCTGATTGTGCGACTTGCAACATGGATGACCGGCTGATACACCATAAAGAACTCGTTCTTTTGAATGGCAGCATACAGCGCTGTCAGCGTCTCAAATTTCTCCCGGTTCTGCCGAATCATCTCATCGTTGAAAACGACAGGGGTCTGCGAATGCTCCTGATTATTTCGGTCAAGCGCGATTTTCAATTTCCTAAGCAGCTCGTCCGTGTCGGTCCCATGGGATGGAGAGTGAAGGGCCGCGCACTGAACCTCAAGCCGCACCACAAGGCCATCCATCGTAACTGGCGCAGCCAGAATATCCTCTGCCTTGATTGCCATGGCGTTTGCATACTCTAAAAGAGTATTGGGGAGAAGTATCATGTAAGTATCCATGGATGCCATAAAAACATTTTGCTTTCCGAATACATTTTCCAATTTCTCCGCAACATATAGGAAGGACTTCTCGCCGATGCTATAATCAACATAGGCATTAATATCAAATAGATTTGCTATACGAAAAGCAAGCATGGAAAATTTCTTTTTTTCATGCGTAAGAGCGCTTATCTCATAGCGAAGTGTATTTAGATTGGACAGGCCTGTCCTTGCCTCCATGAATGAGATATGGAGTTGTTCTGACGTATTTGTTTTGATGGGTTGAAACAATAGGCCTGCAATCATTCCAACCAGCATAAATATGCAAGTTCTAAAAATAAAATCGGGATTGGTCTGCGCAACATTGCCGTTGACATTCATCGGCATCCACGGACCTAAGATAAGTCCACCGATTACTGCGGAGGAAATTGCACCCCACAAATTCAAATAGTACGCTGCCAAGATGATTGGAATGTACATCAGATGAGTTAACGCAAATTGTGTCCCGCCTGCCAGGTATGTAATTGCTCCGACCAGCGCTTCCATGCCCAGCGTCACCACAGCTGCAAGACCAGGTGTCAGGAAACGGATTCGTTCGAGTCCTTTTATTTTCATAAATATCCTTTTTAAATAATAAAGCTTATTAAGATGCTGTAGTTTTCGTAAAGTATCTGACTTTGCGAATGTAGCCAAAAAACACTAGTAATCCACGGCTTCTGCAAATGAAAGACTAGTATTATGACGGCAATTCGCCTCATGCGCTGAATGCGTTGGCCAGCGTTTCAATACAATTTTTTCGACTCTCAAATGCAGGATGGACATAGCGATTTAACGTAATATTTACATTGGAATGTCCGAGCAGCTCACTGATTGTTTTGACGTCAATGCCTAATTCCACACATCGGGTAGCAAAGGTGTGCCGGAGTGCATGATAATTGATATCATCGATTCCCGCCTTCTGAATCAACTTTTTGAAACGATACTGACATAGTCTGGGTTCTACATACTGGCGACTTCCCGAAAGAATATAATCCTCATCTTGCGCGTGTTTCTTCAGCTGTGCCATGTGGCACACGAGAAAGCCGGGCAGAGGAATCTCCCTCACAGAGCATTCACTCTTAGGGGTATCGATATCGATCAGCGTTTTGTTTTTGCCATCCTGACCGCAATTATGAATTCTCTGAAGCGTTTTATTAATTCTGATTACACCTTCGTCCAGAGAGATATCGCCCCATTTCAAAGAGCACAGCTCACCTATGCGAATACCTGTAAACAGACTGATCATGACACCCAAACCGGTTGTGTTTTTTGAACCTTTGGCGGTTGTTATAAGGGCCAGTTGCTCATCCCGTGTCAGCACCCTCAGCTTGGGGAGGCTGTATTTCGGCAGCTTGATGTGAATGATAATTCCAGCCGAAGCCAGACTCCGCTTCAAAACGCCGGCAATATCACGTACGGTTTTTACAGAGAGGCTTCCTTTTCCATCGATTCTCCCCGACTGCAGCTTTTTATTAACATAAACCTGAATAACATCACTGTCAATTTTATTCAGGGGAACTTGACCCAGGACTGGATCAATATGTCGACGGATGAGTCCGTCGTAATTGGCGTAAGTGGATTTTTTAACGCTCATTTGGATTGAGTTCAGCCAAAGATCCAAATGTTCCCCAAGAGTAATTTGACGAGAAAGCTGTCTCCCTTTTATGGCTTTCTGGTTTCCGCTGGTGATCTTTGCTTCCATCTGGGCTTTTTTGGCCTCCAGATAGCTGTGTCGGTAAATATAACCATATACTGCCCGTCCATTTGCGTCATGTGCTTTGATATAGCGAGCCTCCCAGCGGCCATCCTGCCGCTTGAAAATATTTTCGCCTCTTCGTGACATTGAAAACTACTTCCTTTCTAACAACTACGACTATAATTTTGACGGCTATAAATGAAAAAATGCCATTTTTAAAGTATAACTGCATAATCTTTTCCCGGTCAAATCAAAACATGTGATATTTTGGCTTAAATTTGTGTCAAACTTCATTGACTATCGGTGAATTTTGTCATAAAATACTATTGTTACATTTTTAAGATTATATCGCAAAGTCAGATACTTTACGAAAAATTTAAATATAAAAAGGTCAACGGCTTGTAATTTATAAACCGCTGGCTTTTTCTTATAGGCTCCGGCCGGAAGAGCATGTTGAAAGAATGCGCTGTGCAGCCTCCACGCCATACCAGTCGTAGCACCCACAAATTAAGTGCACCACTCGCCATGAACAATGGTCTTGTCATGGCCGGAGAGTTAACCGCACTGTCCCTTCCGACTTTCTCACTTCTTGAAAATCCTTGCGGTTCCGTGCGCTGTCCCCTATAATGAGACAGCAGGACGCTGCTGTTGTCCCGCATAGGCTGACAGCATTCTGATACAAACTATGATGGGTGTAAGATGATCTCATCCGATTTTAATGTTTCCATGGTAGCATGGGATAAAAAGCGGGGTGGTTGTGTGAGAATTCTGGTCGTGGAGGATGAGCCGACGCTGAATCGGCTGATTGCGGATACGTTGCGGCTGGCCCATTATGTCGTGGATGCCTGTCCGGACGGTGAGGACGCGCTGGCGCATATGGCCTGTGCGGAGTATGATGCAGTAGTACTGGACATCATGCTGCCGAAGGTGGACGGACTTACAATACTGCGGCGGCTCCGGTCCGAGCGGAATCGGACGCCGGTGCTTTTGCTGACCGCAAAAGACAGCGTGGAGGACCGCGTCACCGGGCTGGATTCAGGTGCGGACGATTATCTGGTCAAGCCCTTTGCATTCAGCGAACTGCTGGCCCGCACCCGGGTCATGCTCCGCCGCAGCGCGGACAGCGTGGACGATATACTTTCGCTGGCGGATTTGACGATGGACTGCAAGGCGAGGACCGCGGCGCGCAGCCAAGAGCCTGTCTCGCTGTCCAGCCGGGAGTTTGATATTCTGGAATACCTGCTGCGCAACAAGGGATTTATCCTTTCCCGGGATAAAATCAGCAGCCACGTCTGGAACTATGACGGCGCGTCCAACGTGGTGGATGTTTACATCCGCTATCTTCGTAAAAAAATCGACGAGAACCGAGAGCCGAAGCTGATCCACACAATCCGCGGCGCGGGCTATGTGCTGCGGGTGTGAAAAATTTATCCATCAGAATGCGTGTCACCCTGTGGTATGCGGCGCTGATGTTCCTGCTGGCGGTGGTCACTCTGCTTATTATGCTCGTCGTCGGGCAACAGCTGGTGCGCGCCTCCTCCGAGAGCAAACTGATCGCGGCCGTGGACAGCGAAATGAACGAGGTGCATGTCGCGGTGGGACAGGTGAATAACGACAACGTCATGACCTTTGATGACGGGGTATATCTGCTCTACTGCGATACCGACGGAGACCTGCTGGCTGGAACACTCCCCGTCGGCTTTGAAACGGAGCTGCCCTTCCAGAGCGAAGCCGTGCGAACTTCAGAAAGCGGTGGCGTGACCTGGTACCTGTACGACGCGCAGCGGGCCGTCAAACGCGGCAATCCCATCTGGATTCGCGGTGTTATGTCCAGTGAAAGTGCCGAAACCTCTTTCAGCCTGCTTGTGAACGTTGCGCTTATCGCGCTTCCCCTTCTCGTGATTCTGGCGGTGCTCGGCGGATATCTTATTACCGGCCGGGCCTTGCGCCCCATTAAACGGATTGCGCAGACGGCCCGTCAGATCAGTGACGGCAAGGATTTGGGCAGACGCATCGCGCTGGGAGACGGGAGGGATGAAATCTATGCCCTCGCCGCGGCTTTCGACCATATGCTTGACCGGCTTCAGGCCTCCTTTGAACGGGAAAAGCAATTTGCCTCGGACGCCTCCCACGAACTCCGGACGCCCATATCGGTGGTGATTGCCCAGTGCGAATACGCCTTGGAGCATGCTAAAAGCAAAGAGGACTGTCAGGAGGCGCTGGAAACGGTGTTGTCCCATGCGCGCAAAATGTCCGGCATGATTGCACAGCTTTTGGCGCTGACCCGGGCCGGCCAGGGACGGGAGCCGCTGCACATGGAAAAAATTAACCTGAGTGAGCTGTGCCTGATGGTCGCCGAGGAGCAAAAGGAACCGGCTTCTGAAAAAAGCATCGCAATCCATACTGAAATTCAGCCGGATATCTCTTTTTTGGGCGATGAAACGCTGCTGATGCGGATGCTGATTAACCTGATCTCCAATGCGATTCAATACGGGAGGGAAAACGGCACGCTGACCATTACGCTCAAACAGACGGAAGGGCAGGTGTCCGGCAGCGTCAATGACGACGGCGTCGGCATTTCCAAAGAGGACCTGCCCCGCATCTGGGACCGGTTCTGTCAGGTGGACCCGGCCCGCAGCGGCGGCGGCGCGGGGTTGGGGCTGTCCATGGTGCAGTGGATTGTTCAGGCCCACGGCGGCGAAATATCCGTGAAAAGTGAGCCTGGAAAGGGCAGCACCTTTTTGTGCTTCCGGTGCAGTCACCTCAGCCGGTACGGTAAGTTTTTATTACAGCGCAAATTGAACCCCCGCTCACCGGAGCGGGGGTTTTCAGTTTATTTACATTTGCGGTCGGTTCTCTCATCCTCTTTTAATTTTCAGGCGCTAAGCTGGAGATGTTCAAAGGAGGTTATGTGATTATGGCGCAATTGCTTCAAAAATCGTTTCCCGCGATGGGAACCGTCAACACCATAACAGTTTACCGGCAGGCGGAGGAATATGCCCTGCAAACTGCGGTCCATCGGGTCTTGGAGCTGGATGACCGGCTCTCCGTTTTTAAAGCGGGCAGCGAAATTTCCCAGATAAATGCGGCAGCCGGGAAGCGTTTTGTGTCTATAGGGGCCGACACCCTCGGCCTTTTGAAAGCCGCCAAGGAATTTTCCGCGCTGTCGGAAGGCGCTTTTTCCGTGACAACCCATCCACTGACGGAGCTGTGGGGAATCGGAACCTCTCACTGCGCCGCACCGGATGAAAAAAGCAGGAAGCTTGCCCGACGCCTGATTGATGACCGGGATCTGATTCTGGATGAAGCTGGCGGCCGGGCAATGCTGCGTCGGCAACGGCAGGCCGTGGATCTGGGCGGTATTGCCAAGGGATTTGCCGCCGATGAGGCGCGGCGTATTCTGACCGAAGCCGGCGTAACCGACGCCATAATCAATCTGGGCGGCACGGTGGTTGTGATGGGGCGGCCCGGAATCGTCGGTATCCAGCATCCCGGAAAAAGCACCGGTATCCCCATGGGAAGGTTACAGCTTACAAACCGCGCCGTCGTAACCTCCGGAAGCTACGAACGATTTGCAGAGTTAAACGGCAAACAATGCCATCATATTCTCAATCCGGCGACGGGAAGTCCATCCGACTCCGGCCTGTGCAGCGTTACGGTGATCGGCTCCTCCGCAGCCGAACTGGACGCGCTATCCACCGCCGTTTTTGTGTTGGGGACGGAAAAGGGCCTGCAGTTGGCGAAGAAACGGGGGGCTGATGTGATCTTCGTCTCCGACGAAATGAATGTTTTCTGTTCGCCCGCCCTGCGGGGACAGCTTTTCCTGTATCCGAACTTTGTAAATGCGAGGTGATTTCTATGAAAAGCAGACCTAAAAAAACAGTAACAATCAAAATTGCGCGGCGACTGATCCAACTTGTGGCCTTTTTTCTTTTTCCCGGCCTGTTTATTTCCGTATTTGCCGCCCTTGGGGATATTTTCACCTCGCTGATCGGCGGGGGCTTTGATGCGGCGGCGCTATCCCGTGAGCTGATTCTGGCAGGCGGCGCACTTTTGATTACAGCGGTAATGGGACGGTTTTTCTGCGGCTTTCTGTTCTCCTTCGGAGCGATAGGGGACCTTATCTGGTTCCTCGGAAAAAACCTGTGGCGGCCCCGGCTGAAAATCAGCGAGCGGGCGGACCGGAGACTCAAGCTTCTGAAATACGCGCTGCTGCTGGGAATTGCCGCCCTTGTCTGGACCGGAATCGCCGCTGTGGATAGCCTTTGGAGCCCCTGGACCGTTTTCGGCATGTATGCGTCCGTCAAAAGCTGGCCGTCCGCGGCTTATCTGGCGTCTATGGGAGGCGCCCTGCTCCTGCTGATTATCATTTTGGCACGCTGTTGATCGAACGTTTCTTCTGCCGCTATCTTTGCCCTCTGGGCGCCGTATTTACCCTTATTTCCCGTTTCCGGCTGTTTCGAATTAAAAAACCCGGTAAACAATGCGGACCATGCCGCGCCTGTTCGGCGCAGTGTGTCATGGGCATTCCGCTGTATCGTGGGGAAACGGTGGACTCCGGCAAATATATCGACTGTTTCCATTGCGTGGAAATATGCCCCCGGAAAAACATCTCGGCAAACCCCGCTCCCGCTGTTGCCACCCTTGTGACGGTGGGCGCTCTGACCGGTCTGTACTACCTCGGAAACCTGACTGCGGGCGCGGCCTCCGGCTCACTCACGGCATCCCCAAGTTCAGAGACCGTTCTCTCGGAAAATCAGGAGTCATCTGAAGCCGGTCAATTTACCGACGGCGTCTACACCGGAAACGCCCGGGGATTCCGCGGCGATACAGAGGTCAGCGTGACCGTTGAAAACGGTTCAATTGCAAAAATTGAAGTGCTGTCCTACGAAGATGACCAGGAATTTTTCAACAGGGCAAAGGATACGGTCATCACCGAGATTCTGGCGGTGCAGAGCGCCGATGTAGACGTGGTATCGGGCGCAACCTTCAGCAGCGAGAGCATTATTGGCACGGTGGCAAACGCACTCACCTCCGCTGGCACTGATACAAAGGCCGGAAGCGAGGCCATCGCGCAGGAGGATACGGACGGCAGCACGTCCGCAGAAGCCTCCGAAGAAACCGGCGGTGCGTCTTCCGGAAGCGCCGCTCTCAACGTGGGGGATGGGGTCTACACCGGCTCCGGAACAGGCTTCCGCGGCACCACCAGCGTCTCCGTCACCGTATCCGGCGGTATCATCACCGGTATCAGCGTGGAATCCTATCAGGACGACGAGCAGTTTTTCAGTCGGGCAGAAGACACAATCATTTTCAAAATCCTTTCCGCCCAGTCTGTTGATGTGGACGCCATGTCCGGCGCAACCTTCAGCAGCAACGGCATATTGGAGGCGGTTGCCGACGCCCTGAGCCTTGATTTCACCAATTCCAACAACTCCGCCCAGAAGGGCGGACACGGGGGGCACGGAGGGCATGACCTTCAACGAGGCTAAGCGCAACAATATGAGTCCAACGGGCGGCATTTCACCACGGAAATGCCGCCCATTTTTTACCCTGATTTTTCGTACTCTTCCAGGGTTATTTGACGCCGTTAGAGTAAATTTTCCGATTACTATCTGTTTTCGTTCAGAGGAAAGTATACAAGAAGTACAAACTGCCCCGCCTCTTCTGTGATGGTTACAGACCCGCCGTACCTCGCGGCAATCTCACGGATCCCGGCAAGGCCGAAACCATGGGCGCCCGCATCCTTTTTTGTCGTAACAGGCATACTGTTCTCCCACACTATTTTCCCGCTATGAGAATTTTGTACCTTCATTACGAATAAGCCCTTGTCCGTTCTTGTTTTCACCGAAACTCTTCTTTGCTCTTCCGAAAGCTTTTCGCAAGCTTCAATCGCGTTGTCAAGGCCGTTCGCAAAAAGCGCACACAGGTCGACATCCTGAACCGGAATCTCCGATGGCACTGCCACTTCAATATCCGCATCAATTTTGCTTTGTTCCATGACCGCCATTTTTGAAGCCAAAACAACATTGACAACATTGTTCTCACAAAACCTCTGCGCGTGCTCCATCGCCGGAGAATTGATAAGGCTTCTCAGGTATTCGCGCATTTCAGGCTCGGACAACCCGGACATCGTCTGTAAATGATTTGCCATATCATGCCTGAGCCGCCGTACCTGAAACTGCTCCTGTTCCAGATTTCGATAATACAGACGGTTCATTTCATAGAAGCGTTTTTCCTGTTCAAGCTTCTGCTGACGCGCAAGGATGACCACTGCCCATAAAAGCCCGAAGGAAGAAAGCGTAACCACCAGAAGCAAAAGAAAACCCTGGATGTTGTCGGATATCCTCTCGATGTTTTGACTGAGCAAAACAGTAATCAGTGTTGCCGCAAAAGGCGTCAGCGTCAGAACATCGATCAGCACCCATAAGCTGGGCGAAAGGTTATATTCCTGTTTCGGTGCAAACCGCCTAAGCGAGAGATAGACGCCAAGCCATAGCAAAAGACGCAGGAAATGTATGATATCCCACAGAATAAACGAACTGTCCACAAGGGCGTTAAAAGACAGCCCCAGACTTGAAAAAATCAAGGTGATCGACAGGCACTGAAGCCAATCTCCTTCACAGCACAGGAAGACCGCCAGACCGAATGGGATCAGAGCCCCTGGCAGATTTGCCCGATCACCGATGTAAATGATCATTCCAACGAAAAGACAGCAGCCGACATAAAGCAGCGGCTTAGCCCAGCGCTTTTTTCGCACTGGAAGAAAGTGTTCCAGTGAAACAAGTGTAACGTACGGCGCAATAAAACCGCAGACACTATTGAGTGTCCTGAAAATCACAACCTCGATATTCACCACTGAATATCGCCTCCTATCATGTTCCGGGCCAGCGCCGTCATAGCAGACTTTTGCAAAGCCCGGCTGATGGGTAAGCGAGTATCACTTATTGTCACGTTGTTTTTTTCAATTTTCAAAACAGCTTCCGCACGGACAAGATAGCGCTGATGAATGCGGACAAAGCCGGAGCCCAGCGACGATTCCACTTCATCCAGTTTTCCATAAAAAGAAAATTCCCGGTCGCGCGTTAAAACCTTGACTAGACGTCTGTCACTGCATAAATAAAGAATGTCTTTTTTTACAATCCGATACAGGCCTTCGGAATTCTGTACAATAAACGTCTGGGGCTTCCGACATTCAAGAAGCTTTTGGACGCGGACTAGCACCTGTGAAAGCTTATCTTCTTTGATCGGCTTTACGAGATAATCCATTGCCCCCACGGCATATCCGTCGAAAACAAAATCGGCATAGCCTGTGACAAATACGAGCATCAGATTTGTGTCCCGCAGCCGAATTTGTTTTGCTGCTTCCATCCCGGAAATTCCACCGAGTTCGACATCCAGAAAGAGCAGGTCCAGTTCTCCGGAGTGTTTTGCCAGCCACTTGACAACCCCCTCTCCAGAGGAAAAATCGTATAAAACTTTTCCATCGTCTTCCCTGAGCAAACGTTCCAGTGAAAGGCGGAGTGCGTCCCGTGCAGCAAGTTCATCATCGCAAATTCCTATCCGAAGCATTTCATCACCTTCTGTCTTTGTTCAATCTTAACATAGAGCGGTCAAAATAAAAACACACCCTTCTTCTTCCGCCTGCAAAAAATTACATCCGGGCGGCAGAACTTTACAAGCTCATTCGCTCCGTGCAGAACTTTTCAAATTCACAGCAGGATATGCCATGGAAAAATCCAGGACCCGCTTTCGTGAGGTAGGATCGCACCATAGAAAGGTGGTTTTATTATGCTTCAGGTAAAAGGCCTGCACAAATCTTACAAGGTAGGAAAAACAACCTATGAGGTACTCAAAGGGGTAGACCTGACGGTGGCACAAGGCGAATTTGTCGCCGTTATGGGGCCTTCCGGTTCAGGCAAAACGACGTTGCTAAATTGTATTTCCTGCTACATTCCTTTCGATGGAGGGCAAATCACGTTGGGAGGACAGGAATTAAAAAACCTGAATGAGAATTCCCTTGCCAAAGTCCGTAATCAAAAACTGGGCTTTGTTTTTCAGGATTTTATGCTGCTCGATGGGCTTAGCGTTCTGGACAACATTCTGCTACCGCGCATTATAGGGGGAGACACAAGCAAGGCTATGGAACAGCGCGGAAACGAGCTCTGTGAGATATTCGGAATAAGCCAAATGAAGAATAAGTATCCCGCCGAGATATCCGGAGGTGAGAAGCAGCGAACTGCGGTTGCCCGCGCCCTGATGAATGAGCCTTTGATGATTCTTGCCGATGAGCCCACCGGAAACCTGGATTCGAAGTCAAGCCGAGCGGTCATATCTTCCTTCGAGGACGCCCGAAACAAGCTTTCCGCAACGATCTTTATGGTGACGCACGACAGTTTTTCCGCTTCTTTTTGCGACAGGGTCATCATGCTGAAGGACGGTACCGTATACAGGTGTCTTGAAAAGGAAAAAAAAGAGCGCGGAGCGTTTCAGGATGAGCTGCTTGAAGCGATCAAGGAAATGAGCGGTGATGTGGCATGAAGACCTTTGGAGAAATCAACGCCGCGCTTCGCCGCCAAAACAAAAAGAATTATCTGCTGCTTGGCTCTTGCATCTTCTTTTCCGTCCTGCTGATTACCGCCTATGTATCTATGATGCGCTCACCCACCGTTCTCACAATCTTACCTGAAGGGGGAGACTCGCGCAAGCAGGTGATGATGATTTTTGGGCTTGCCGCCGTCGGATGCGGCGTTTTTACAACCTATGCCGGTTTACTCTTTTTTCGCTATAAATCGCGGGAGGTCGGTATTTTTATGGCACTGGGCGCCTCGCGCGCCCAGATACGCGGGCAGCTTTTTAAAGAGCTGACGTCCTTTTCAACAGGTGCCTGCCTGATCGGCGCATTGCTTGGCACGCCGCTGGCATGGTGCATCTGGCAGTTTTTTCGGCTTCTCCTTGTAGATACACAGGAGATGTCCTTATCCTTTGACCCGCAGGCTTATCTGATCGCGGCTACGTTTACGGCATTTGTACTTTCGTCGCTGTTAGTGATGGGCAAGAGGTTTATTGGACGAACCAATGTCATGGACGTTGTAAACGAACAGCGGAAAAGCGAACCGATTCATGACGTAAGGCCATGGTGCGGTCCCGTGGGAATTCTGCTTATAGTGATCGGCTGCTTCGGAGGGTATTTTCTGCCGGTTTTCTTTGTAACGGTACTCCGCTGGTATCCGCCTGCCTGGACCAATATTGCCTATCTGCCGCTTTTAATCGGCCTTTATATGGTTCTGATCCACACGGTTGTCCGTGGCTGGAGGCACGGCAAAAGCAGATATAAAAACATCATAACACACAGTATGATGAAGTTCCAGGGAAGACAGACGGTAAACAATATGCTGGTTATCACGGTTTTGATCGCCGGAGCCTATTTTGCCGCTTTTTACTCGCCAATGCTCGGCACGGGCGCAATGCAGGAGACGCAGAACCGCCCGATAGACTATGCTTTCCATTATCGCGCCGATCAGAATATGCTGACACGCACAGATATTGAGAAGATGGTGTCGGAAAACGGCGTCACGATCACAAGCTGGAAGAATACGGGTTTTGCGGTCCTTGGCCGGGACGGGCAGAAGGAGATTGACGACGAGGGAGGCAAATATCACTTTGAATACCGTACACTGAACGGCGAGGGCAATTACATTCCTGAGAGCAGCTTCAATTTCATGACCGGGCAGAACATTGACATCATGCCCGGAAAATTTGCCGCCGTCATTGCGGAGGATGGAACCGGCGATGACAGGACCCCGGTCGATAGCACTTTACTCACAAATATGACGACGCGCAAAACCCTGAATATTTCGTTTCAGGAGTATTTGCATTATGACATGATGGCGGCTTCCTACTATGTGCTGGACGATGCGGACTACGGAAATATTACAGCCGGACTTGCGGATGAGTGGTTCGAAAAGCTTGTCTATTTCAATGTTGAGAACGATCTGCAAACCTATGACTTTGCCAAAAAGCTCTTTAGCTCCATCGTAGACCGCTCGGGCCCTGAATGTGAACTTCCGGAGTATTATGACCGCGTGGAGAAAATCGCAGCTGACGAGGCGGGGGAAACCTATTGGGGCGATACAAGCAGCATGACCCAAATCAGCTACGCACAGCGGGATTCTTCGCAGTTCAAGCAGTTCTGGAAGTATGTACCCCAGTTCCGCGTCCTTGACAGAAGCGATTTTGTGGCGACTTACGCCGTGTTCCTGATGCTGTTTGTGTTTATTGCAATCGTATGCTTTGCCGCCGTGCTCGTCATTGGCTACACGAGATGTCTGACCATTGCCATAAACAACCGTCAGGTCTATGAAGATTTAAGGCATCTTGGTGCAACGCCGCAATATCTTTACCGTTCCGTAAGGGGACAGATTTCAAAAGTTTTCGGTGTGCCGGCTTTCATCGGCACGTCGCTGATCTACATTTTCTACATCATGATTCTGTTCTTCAATGATAACAGGATGACCAAAAGCGAGATTTCCGGCCTGATAAACTGTCTGTTTGTTGTTCTTGGCATGAGCGCGGTCATCTGGGCATTCTACCGGTTTACTCTGCGTAAGGTATGCGGAATGCTTAAGGTAAATGCGTCAAATCACAGAGGCCTTTAGCCTAAGCCATCGCTCCCGCTGCCGGAACCGGGCGTCATGCCAATTCTCCTTAAAGATTCAATAATCTATCAGCAGATTCTGGAAATCATCTGATTTTCCAGCATACTGAGTATCCGTTCGCCTCCCAGAGTCGTCCGGAGGCAAACTTTGCTGCGCGCCTCATCGAATGCCCCGATTCGTTCTGCATCACGGCAGCTCTCATGGCTTTTGAGAATATTCACGATTTCCATGCCACAGCCCTTTTGGACGACAAGAATCATTCTCCCCTCGCTGGCGAAGTAAAGGGGATCTGTGCCCAGAAGTTCATGGACAGCGCCCACAGATGGACGGATCTGCAAGTTTTCCTCTTCGATCAAAGCACCGATATGTTGACTTTCCGCTATTTCGCAAAGAGCGGTGGCGATTCCGCCCCGCGTAGGGTCCCGCATCAATTTTATATGCTTGATGTGATCGCCGAGCGCCGGAATAATTTCAGATAGCGGCCTGCAATCGCTTGCAATCTCACTTTGCAGCCCCAGATCATATCGTTCCAGCAGGATTGCCGTGCCGTGTTCCGCGATCGTCCCTGTCAGAATGATCTCATCACCGGTGGTTATCTGCCTGGGATGAAAGCACTTATGCACCCGTCCAATTCCGGAAGTGTTGATATACACTCCGTCAACCAAACCCTTTTCAACAACCTTTGTATCTCCCGTCACAATTTGCGCTCCGGCCAGTTTGCAGGTCCGGCTCATGGATGCGGCGATTTGATCGAGCTTCTCAAGCTCAAACCCCTCCTCTATCACAAAACCCGCGCTCAGGTAGAGCGGAACCGCTCCCGCCGCCGTCAAGTCATTGACGGTTCCGGATACGGCGAGCTTTCCGATGTCCCCGCCCGGGAAAAAGATCGGTTTTACCACGAAGCTGTCCGTCGTAAACGCCAGCCGTCCGGTTCCCGTTGAAAAAATGGCGGCATCCTGATAGCCTGTAAGAATTTCATTGTCAAAATGGCGAAAGAAAATATCCCGGATCAACCGATTTGTATGGAGACCTCCGTCACCGTGCCGGAGCGTAACTTTCCCTTTCAAACTTCACCGCCTCCAAATCTGTAATACGCGGCGCATGCGCCCTCTGAGGATATCATGCATGGCCCCATGGGATGGTCCGGAGTACAAAGGCGTCCAAAGTTTCTGCACATATCCGGTGTTTTTTCTCCGATTAGAACTTTTCCGCACTCGCATCCGTCTGAAAAAGCGGCAGGGGTCGGTTCCATTTCAAGGCCAAATCTCTTCAATGCGTCGTACTCCTCATAACAATTGTTCAATGTGAGTGCGGAGTTTGGAATCCTTCCAATCCCTCTCCAATTTACGTCCGACATTTCAAACACCTCCTTCATCAGACGAAGAGCGGCCGAATTTCCGGAATCGCTGACGCACCGTCTGTAGGTATTTCTGAATTGAACGGGGAATTCTCCGGTGATCTGCCCGCACAAGATGCCGATGGAAGCAATCAGGTCCATCGCCTCAAATCCGCAGATCACCGCAGGGATATGATACTCGGCGGTGACGGGCAGGAAAGGCCCGATTCCGGTGATCGCGGCAACATGCCCAGGACAGAGCATTCCGTCTATATGGACCCCCACTTCCCCCAGGATGTAGCGGATCGCGGGCTCCATCCGCTTCAAAGACGTCAGAAGGAATAGATTGTGGATGTTCTCTTTTCGCGCCGTCTGAATCAGCGCCGCATAGAGCGGGGCCGTCGTTTCAAAGCCAACCGCCGCAAACACAATACTTTCGTCTTTCTGCCTTTTCGCCAAAATTATACTATCTTCCGGCGAGTAAACCGTTATGACCTTTCGCCCGACAGACTTCTGTTCTTCCAGACTTCCAAGCAAACCGCGTACTCTCAAAAGGTCTCCGAATGTGGCCACCGCAACCTTCTCACGCTTTAAAAGTGCGATCAGCGCATCAATATAACCCGGCTCCGTGACGCAAACCGGACAGCCGGGACCGGACACAAGATGAATTTTGGGCGTGAGAAGCTTTCGGATTCCAAATCTTGCGATTTGATGCGTATGTGTACCGCAAATCTCCATAATGCGAATGTCGCTTTGAATGGATTCATTGATCTTATCAACCGTTTTTCCGATCAGTCGTTTTTCTTCCTGCGTCATGGCGAATCGTCCAGCATTTCCTTCAGCGTTTCTTTCAGGAAATCATAATATTCGTCGTCAATTTTACTGATGGCAAATCCGGCGTGCACCATGACCTTATCGCCGATCTTCAGGTCATCCACCAGCAGAATATTGACTTTCTTCCGGATGCCCATGACATCGACCTCAGCGTGAACGTCATTCAGTTTGATTACTTTGGCCGGAATTGCAAGACACATATTCTTTCTCCTTTATCATCGCGCAGGCTGCCGCCGCCTGTCCGAAAGAGATGCCGCCGTCGTTTGTCGGGGTCAGACGGTTGTAATATACCTTAAACTTCAAAGCTCTGAGTTTTAAAATCAGCCGCTCAAGTAAACAGGTGTTTTCAAAAACTCCGCCGCTCAGGACAACCTCCTCCAGCCCGGTTTTTTCACGGATTCTGCCAACGCAATCGGCGGTTGCCTCTGCCACGGTGTTGTGAAATCTGGAGGATATGGTAGAACTGGGCACCTGATTTTGAAGATCGCGGATCAGGTTTCTCAGAAGCTCTTCATATCCAAGTATCCATCCGTTTTCAGTATTGTGAATGCGGTAGCCGTAACAATCAGAAATATTCGTATCATATAAGTTTTCCAATTCGACTGCGGCCTGGGCATCGTAGGTAATTTCCCCCTGAAAACCACACAGGGCCGCAACGCAGTCAAAAAGCCTCCCCATACTCGACGATTCAAAGCACTGTATGCCATTTTGTAAGGCCGTCTGAACCGCATGCAGTGAGGTGGAGTTTATCTGCGGTAAAAACCCAGGAGGATCCAGGCCAAGGGCAAAAAGGTAGCAGGCCGCGCATCTCCACGGTTCTTTTACCACGCTGTCGGCCCCCTGAAGGGTTACATATTCCAAATGGGCGGACCTTTTAAATTCGGACCGGGAGCCTGTCAAACATTCTCCGCCCCAGATCGCGCCGTCCGTACCCAGTCCTGTTCCGTCGTATACGATGCCGATCACATCGCGCGTCAATTTGTGTTCCGCCATACAGCCCGCCATGTGCGCATGGTGATGCTGAACCGCGATTTTCCTTCCGGCCTGTTCCTTTGCGCAGCGCGTGGAAAGGGAATCCGGATTCAGGTCATGGGCGACAATCTCCGGGCAAAAGTGAAAAAGGCCTTTGAAATGTTCGATCTGCCGCTCAAAAGTCCGATAGGCTCCATACTCGTTCAAATTCCCTATATACTGGCTGACGGCGGCAAAGCCGTTTTGGGCAACGCAGACGGAACTTTTCTGCTCCGCCCCCATCGCCAGGACCGCATATCTTGATTTCAAGGGAATTGTCAAAGGCGCGTACCCGCGTCCGCACCGGACAAGTACCTCATGGTTATCCACGATTTTTACGACCGCGTCATCCACCGGAATCTCAATCGCACGGTTATGTGTCAGGAAATACTCCGCGACGGTTCCAAGAGTTTCGATTGCCGTACGGTCCCGATAGCAGATCGGCAGACCGCTGAGATTCCCGCTGGTCATGACGAGGAAATTGAGATCATCCGAAAAAAGCAGGAGCTGAAGCGGCGCATAGGGGAGCATGACCCCAAGCCTTTTCTGCTTGGGCGCGATCGCCTCAGGCAGATATTCCGTCGTTCTCTTACCCAGCAGCAGAATCGGTTTCCGACTTCCCGTCAGAATGGCTCTCTCCTGATCGGATATTGTGCAGATTTTATACGCCGCTTTGATATTGCGCACCATAACGGCCAGCGGCTTGTGCGGTCTGCGTTTGAGCTTTCGGAGTCTTTGTACGGCCGACGGGTTCTCTGCATTGCAGCAGAGGTGGTATCCGCCAATTCCTTTTACCGCGAGAATCCTCCCCTGCCGGATCAGCTTCCTCGCCATTGCGGCGGGATCAGACGATTCCACAGTGGCTCCCTGCGCATCCAGGAGCTTCAAAACAGGGCCGCAGTCCGGGCAGCAGTCGGTTTGCGCGTGAAACCGCCGGTCGCCCGGATTTCGGTACTCCGCCGCGCATGGACGGCACATTTCAAATTCGGACATCGCCGTGTTTTCCCGGTCATACGGCAGGCCTTTTATAATGGAATACCTGGGTCCGCAATTCGCGCAGCTGATAAACGGATATTGATACCGCTTGTCACCCGGCGTATTGAATTCTCTCAGGCAATCTTCACACACCGCAATATCCCGGGGAAGGAAATTTGCGGAGCCGCGTTCCGCGGCGCTTGCTCGGATGGTAAAATCAGGGTAGCCGAACAGCGGTTCGGTGCTCGTCTGCACCTCTGCAATCTCGGCATTCTCCGGGGCTTCTTCTTGCAGCGCGCGGGTGAAAGAACGGATTCCCTCTTCGCTCCCCTCGACATCCATGAGAACTCCCGAGCCCTGATTTTCCACCCATCCTTTCAGCCCAAGACGGTTCGCCGTCCTGAAAACAAAGGGCCGGAATCCGACTCCCTGAACGACTCCGGTCAATGTGATGACATGCCTCTCCGCTCTACTCACAACCGTCACCATCGATGCTTTTGATGACCGCCGTCAGCTTTTCATATGGCTTATGTTCCACATGGACTCTGGTCCAATCGCCGAACATCACGTTGTCCCGATCCATCAAATGGGACAGCAGATGCGGGCCTTCAATATGGCTGCCCTCGTCAACTTCAATCTCTATCCCGTTTACTCTGGTTATTCCGTTCTGACTGCATAGAGCCGCGATGGACTCATATATTTTTTCAATCAGGTGTGTATCATGCATCGTCCGTTTCCTCCTTTATGGTTAATACCCTGTTTAGCACATCGGTACAAATCTGTTCGAAGCGCTCCTTCAGCGATTTGCTGAGATCAAAACCGAACCCGATCTCGGCCGCTTGAATTCCGATAAAATACCCTTCCGTATTAGGAGCATGCAGCGCAATCAAGTCAAGAAGACTGAATTCATGCTGTGTCCGAAACTTGCTTCGATCGTTTAGGGCGCTGCTCAAAAGCATAACGTCCACGCTTCCCGTCTCTTGTCCTTGGGCCATGGCATCGACGATAATCACAAGATCGTCCGGCTCAATTTCATCAAAGCAGCACTCCAAATCCGTCTCCCCGATAAAGGGAGTGATGTCCCGCTCCCGCAGTCTGCCTTCAATTGCCTCCACGACCCGCGAGCCGATTCCGTCGTCTCGCATGATGCGGCTCCCGATTCCGATCACCAGAATCCGTTTCATGGCACCACCCGCATGGTCTTGATCCGGTTGCCCTTCGAATAGACGTGAGTGGCGCAGGAGACGCAGGGGTCAAAGGAGCGGATAATTCTCCCAAGCTCCACCGGCGCGTCAGGATTTCGGATGATCGTGCCGATCATTGCTTTTTCAGCAGGCCCCGGCAGATTGTCCCGATCTCTGGTGGAAAGGTTCCAGGCGGACGGCGTGATGATCTGATAGAGGGAAATCACCTGGTTTTCAATTCTTATCCAATGCCCCAAAGCGCCCCGCGTAGTGTCGATCAGGCCGGCCCCACAGGCGCCGCGCGGAATCTCGTATTCCTTTTGAACGCAGACGCCGGGAACGAGATGGTCCAGCAGAACCCACATGATGTCCGCAATCTTTTTTGCTTCCAAAGCTCTGGCCAAGGTCCGGTCCATGGTGGAGATCCCATGCCGGTACTCGCCGCAAAGCCACATTCTTGCAAGTGGACCCACCTCGTAAGGAAGCCCCTTGTACCTCGGTGCTTTTACCCAGGAGTAAGCGTCCTTCTTCTCCCTGTCGGGTTCCGGAATCGTTTCAAACGGCATATAGGTATCGCGCCCGGCCTCGTACCATGATGAGTAAATATTTTCGGTGATTTCCCCGGGATTCAGCTCCATGATTCTGCTGTCGCTGTACGTCGAGGGATTGACATACAGCGTGCCCAGCCTCTCATAACCGTTAAAGCAGCCGAAGGTAAGCAAATTTCCGTAGCCTCGTCCAATTTCAAAATACTCCGGATAGCACCTTGCAACCGCATAGGCATCCGGGATCATCTTATCGCAGATAAACCGCCTGATATTTACAAGCAGAGCACGCATCCGTCCTATTTTCTCCGGGGTGGCCTGCGTGGTGATTCCGCCGATAAAGACTCCGTGATTATGCGGCGCTTTTCCGCCTAAGATTGCCAGCATCTCATGCGCGTTCCTGCTGTATTCGAGTGAATCGAAATAGTGCTGAACGATTCGGTCGTTTTCCCGCCTCGGCAGTCTAAAGTCCCTGTGGTCCGTTTCAAACAGGGTGTTTCCCTCGGGAAGTCTGATGAAATCAGGGGCGGTATACTGGTAAAAATGCCGGATGTGATTCTGGAGGAATTCGCACCCGTGGATGATGTCCCGCAAATACCGGCCCTGTTGAGAGACGGCGATGCCCAGCGCATCCTCCAAAGCCAGCGTGGAAGCCACAGAATGCGCCGTAGAGCAGATGCCGCAGATGCGCTGCGTAAAATACACCGCGTCAAAAGGGCTTCTGCCTTCCAACATTTTCTCGAAGCCCCTGAAAAGCAGGCCCTCGGTCCGTGCATCCGTCACCACGCCATTGTCAATATCGGCGTCTATTTCCATGAACCCGCTGATGCGGGTAACGGGGTTGATGACCACTCTCTTCATTTTCCACACCTCTTTTATGTGGTGTCGTAGCTGATAAACGGCTCCATTTTGTCGGGGAATCCAAACATGGCACAGCCGATGCACGGGCTGTCGTCGCCGATGGGCCAGTTCACGCGCTCGTTCCACTTCCTGATCGGGCAGTCGACTCTCGTAACAGGCCCTCTGCATCCAAGCTTGAACATGCAGGTCTTCTCTCCCGGTTTTGAGGCAAAGATGCCCTGATCGAAATACGGCCTTCGGGGACAGATATCATGAATGAGTGTGCTGTAGAACATGAGCGGCCGTTGCCTGTCATCCAGTTCAGGCTCGCCAAAAAGCATGACATAGGCCAGCGTCCCCATAAACCAGTCCGGGTGGCATGGACACCCCGGCAGCTTGATGACCTTCCTTTTGAGCAGGTTTTGAATTCCAACACATTCCGCCGGATTTGGCCTGGCCGCAGAAATGCCGCCGTCGGAAGCGCAGGTCCCAACCGCGATCACGCAAGACGCCTGTTCCCCGAACTTTTTAATGGCCTCATAGGCAGTTACCGGCCGGTCTTTCCGTCTTCCGATGATATTGTAAAGGCCGTCGTTCTTTGTGGAAACTGCGCCCTCAACGGCCAATATGTAATCACCGCCGGTCAATCTGAACAGCTGGTCCATGGCGGCCTCCCCCTCCGCGGCCATCAGGCTGTTGTCGTAAATAAAATTCACCATCTGAGAAGCCAGACTTTTAAAATCCGGATTGGCCCCGTCCAGAAGGGAAATGATGTTTCCGGAGCATCCGGTCAGCTCGAGCCATATGAGGTTCCTTTTTTGTATACGCTTTTGCCGGACGGCGTCTATGGCCCTATGAACAAGTACGGAGGCCGTCTCCAGCCTCGCCTGGAAATTGGGACAGCTGCTATCTGTTTGATTCATTCCTTCATCTTCCCAACCATTTTTAATTTTCCGAGGATCGGCTGACCGGCGTGGCACGAAGCAAACTGGCTCGTAACGTCGGCGCCCGCCGCCAGTCCAAAATGGGTCGCTCCGCCCCAGGCCGCCACATTTGACACGTCATACACGATGCCGTTCACCGCCACATACGCCGGGTTACCATTCTTTCCGTTATACCCTGCCAGCTCGTCCGGCGTAAATAACCTGCCGGTACTGATTTGGGAACTGTTTGTACTCTCGCCAATTTGCAGGCCTTGTACCAGCATGGAAAGGTTGGACACATTTCTCCGCAGGTGGTTTAACAGCTTGTTTCTGACGCAGGAGTTGGCGGTCGTATACAGGCAGTCGATTGTATCGCTCATTTCGTTCAGGTTGTCATTGATCCGGTCACGGTCATTCATGCGCAATTCTCCTTTATAGCTATTCGTTGTCAATACAGTATATTCCTTGCAAAACGGATGTGCCCGAAACACGTTGAGGTTAGCAGGCGAGGGTAACTCGGCAGATAAACGCCCAGGGATTTCAAATCATACTATGAGATATAGGCATAAAAAGGAGCTGAGTAATTTGAATAGACGGTACCCACGTCCGAATAACGGAAATAACTATATGGTGCTAAAGGATTATGGGCCGGAACCATTTGTTATCAACATCGACTGGGCGACCAAGCAAAACGACACATTCCGCACCGCGCTGTGGACGGGAAGCCATCTGCAGCTCACTCTGATGAGCATTAATCCGGGTGAGGAGATCGGTCTGGAGAACCATCCCGACATTGACCAGTTCCTGCGAATCGAACAGGGGCAGGGGCTCGTCAAGATGGGGCAAAGCAAAGACAACCTGAATTTTCAAAGAAGTATCGGCAACGGTTATGCGATCATCATCCCCGCTGGGACATGGCATAACCTGATCAACACAGGCAATATTCCTTTGAAGCTGTATTCGATTTACGCTCCGCCTCAGCACCCAAAAGGCACAGTCCATAAAACAAAAGCGGATGCAATGGCCGGGGAGCACAATTATTAAAAACGCAAAAAGATACCGCCGGCTTTCCACAAATGGAAAGCGGCGGTATTGTTTATGGGCGTTGATTTTGAGGGACTACCTGAATGATTCGGTTAATTTTGAGATCTTATTTTCGATCGACTGAATTACAAATAAAAATTCCGCATCGCTCCTGCCGGTCGGGTCAGGCAGTCCCCAGTCTTCGCGGCGCTCGCATGGCAAATAAGGGCATTCCACGTTGCAGCCCATCGTAACGACCACATCAACAGGCGGAAGTTCCTCAAGCAGCTTCGGGTGCTGGCTTTGTTCCATATCAATCCCGTAGAGCTGCTTCATCAGACGAACCGCGTCGGGATTAATACGGTCTTTTAGCTCTGTTCCGGCAGAAAAGCTTTCAAAAACATCGCCGGCAAGGTGCTTTCCCAGCGCTTCGGCAATCTGGCTGCGGCAGGAGTTGTGAACGCAGATAAACGCGACCCTCGTCATAAACCTATTCCTTTCCGCTGCTACAGGAGCAGACCGCGCCGCAGGTGCAGGAACCGTCAAAACAGTCGCTTTCGCTGCGCTTCTCCATCAGGACGGTATTCCTCCAGACTCCGAATCGGTCGCGGCCGATTTTTTCCCGATAGCCCACCATTCGAAAGCCGCAGCTCTCATGCAGACGGATGCTGGCCGCGTTATCCTGCATGATACCAGACTGGAGCGTCCAGTAACCGCAATCTTCCGAACAGCGGAGTAGCTCAGGCAAAAGCGCCCTACCAGCTCCACAGCCCCGGCTGTCTTGCGCAACATAAATGCTGACCTCGGCCACCCCCGCGTAGACACAGCGGCCCGAGACGGCGGTCAGCGCCGCCCATCCAAGCACCCCGCCGTCCCAGGTGATGACCAGTCTGCAATCCTTCAGATGTGAGGCATCCCATTCCTCCTTGGTCGGGTACTCCGACTGGAACGTGGCAAAGTTCGTGTCGATTCCCTCCCGATAGATCCGGCTGACTTCGGGCCAGTCGGAATCAAGCATCGGCCTTATCTGATAAGTCATTGTTTTCAAACCAGCCTTTCGTGTTGTTTGCAATCCGGACGAGAACCAGCATGACCGGCACCTCGGTCAGGACGCCGACGATGGTGGCAAGTGCGGCGGGAGACGTGGTCCCGAAAAGCGAAATCGCCACCGCGACGGCCAGCTCGAAGAAATTGGATGCGCCGATCATCCCGGCGGGCGCGGCGATATCGTGGGGCAGCTTCAGCGCCCTGCTTGCAAGATAGGCTATGAAGAAAATCAGGAAAGTCTGGATAATTAAAGGAACTGCGATCAATACAATGTGCAGGGGGTTGTTCAGTATGACATCCCCCTGGAAGGAAAAAATGATGACGAGGGTGAGCAGCAATCCCGTCGTGGTAATGTTTCCGAATTTCGGGATAAAGCGCTTTTCAAAGTAGTCAAGTCCTTGCTTTTTGATGACGGCATTTCGCGTGACCGCACCTCCCGCCAGCGGGATGACAACAAACAGGAACACCGAAAGAATCAGTGTCTCCCATGGAATTGTCACGCCGCTTATGCCGAGCAAAAATTTGACGATAGGGGTAAATGCAATCAAAATAATCAGATCGTTCGTCGCCACCTGGACCACCGTATAGGCCGGATTTCCGTTTGTCAGATGGCTCCATACAAATACCATCGCCGTGCAGGGGGCGGCTCCCAGCAAAACCGCCCCGGCCAGGTAGCTGCGCGCCAGCTCCTCCGGAATCAGCGCTTTGAAAATCACGAAGAAAAACAGCCACGCAATTCCGAACATGGTAAAGGGCTTAATCAGCCAGTTGGCCACCCATGTGACAAATAATCCCTTCGGGTTTTTCCCGACATTTTTGATGCTCTGAAAATCGACCTTCAGCATCATGGGGTAGATCATAAGCCAGATGAGTATGGCGATGGGAATTGATACATTCGCATACTCGAAACGCCCCAGGAAAGCCGGAATGCCGGGCAGGAATCTGCCGATCAACACGCCCGCCGCCATACATAGGATGACCCACAGCGTCAGATACTTTTCAAAAAATCCGATTTCTGGTGTCTTGCCTTTTTCCATATAAAAGCCCCCAGATATTATCTGACCTTCTGCAGAATTTTCACAACTTCGCCGGTTTTTAGAACCTTGCCGTAAGAAACCACTTTCCCGTCCACCACAAGGGCCGGCGTCGTCATGACGCCGTAGGCCGCGATCTGTGAGAAATCGGTCACATGGTCGATTGTCGCATCCATACCGAGCTGCCTGAGGGCTTCCTTTGTGGCCTCTTCAAGCTGGTTGCATTTCGCGCAGCCGCTGCCGAGAATCTTCACGCTGGCCCCCTCGGTTTTGGCACCCTCAGCCTTTGCCATGCTCTCCGCATCACAATTTCCTCCGCAGCAGCAAGAGGACGTTTCTTCCTTTTTCTTTCCGAACAGTGACATATTCATTTCGCTCCTTTATAAATTAATATTATTTTTCAGCAGCAGCTGCCATTGCAGGAGCAGGCTGATTTACAGGTTTTCCCCTGAAAAAAACTTTTTAAATTATCCGGCAGCTGATAGTTGCCGCAGGCACAGTCGTCTGTCTTTGCGAATATGGTTTTCAAAATTGCCTCGGCAAGCAGTTCCCTGGGCGGCACTTCATAGCGTTCCCCCCTGTACTCAAATACCCGGCAGTTTACATCGGTACCACTTATTTCGCTGCAGCATCCACAGCTGTTCTCTTTCACAATCCCGCAGATATCCTGCCCATTCACCCGGATCGTCGGAGAGGAGATGAGCTTGAACTGTTCGGCAAGTTCCGCCGTTTTTATCTCGATTTTATAGTACACCACCTCGTAACCGTAAAGCTTCAGGGCTGGAGTAAGCGTCGCCATGGCTTCGTCAAGTACAGCATCCATCCCAATGCAGCGGTCGCAGGTCTGTAAATCAAGATAGAGATACTCAACGACAATCTTCTTTTCAAAGGCTCCTTCACATCCACAGGAACAGCAGGCTTCCTTGGTTTCCTCCAGCGTACCATTGGGCGGCTTCCAACCGGTACTATCGCCGACATAGGTGATCGCTCCGACCGGGCAGCGGTTTCCGCAGCTGTGACAACAGTCGATGCAGGCTTGGGGATCTGTCACAACGGGCGTTGGCGTTCTTGCTGTGTCATAGACGCCGTGGGGGCAAAATGAAGAGCAGGTTCCACACTCCACGCAAGCCGCATAGTCAATTACAGGATACCAGGTCTTTGCCATCATATTTCCCTCCTTTAAATTATAAATCCCTGAATCGCGTTGAAAAAGTAACCCACAAGGATGATGCCGATGGTACAGATGCCAATAAACAGCGCCAGCAGCTTCGGTTTGACCGCCTTGCGGAGCATAATCATGGACGGCAGGGACAGCGTGGTGACGGCCATCATGAACGACAGGATGGTGCCGAGCTGCGCTCCCTTGTACAGAAGAGCCTCCGCAATCGGGATCGTTCCGAAGATATCGGCGTACATGGGAACGCCGATCAGAGTCGCTAGAATAACGCCGAACGGGTTTTTGCTGCCAAGCACAAGTGCCACCCATTCTTCCGGAATCCAGTTGTGAATAATTGCGCCGATCCCGACCCCGATCAGAATATAGGGAAACACCTTCTTGAACGTGGACAGCATCTGCTCCTTCGCGTAGATCAGCCGGTCTTTTTTCGTCAGGTCCGGCGATTCGATGTCCACGCTGCCTGCGGAGAGAATAAAGCTCTCAACATATCGCTCCATGTGCAGCTTCTCGATAATCGTCCCACCGACCACCGCGACAACCAAACCGACGGCCACGTAAATAACCGCCACTTTTGCGCCGAATATGCTCATTAGCAGGAGCAGCGAGCCAAGGTCCACCATCGGGGAGGAAATCAGGAACGAGAACGTCACGCCGACCGGAAGACCGGCCGAGGTAAAACCGATGAACAGCGGTATAGAAGAGCAGGAACAAAACGGCGTCACCGTACCCAGAAGCGCCGAGATGCAATTTGCCCAGATACCGTGAAACCGCCCAAGAATCCGTTTGCTGCGCTCCGGCGGGAAGTAACTCTGGATATAGCTGATAAGAAAAATCAGCGAGCACAGCAGTATGGTGATCTTAATGACATCGTAGAGGAAAAATTCAATGCTCCCGACCATACGGGTGGACGTGTCAAGTCCCATGGCGGCAAGGCCGCTTCCAATCAGCCCATCCAGCCATTTCATGCCGAGTATCTGGTATTGAAAAAAGTCCCAAATTGTTTTTAAAATTTGCATCCGCTATTAACCTCACTTTTCATAAAAGGACAAACACATCAAATAATTTTGATTTATTCTGCGTAATAAAAGCCATCCGGACGATGGCTTTATTTTTAGCAGCAGATATCCTCCTGCGTAACTAAGTTCGGCGTTGTCAGTTCCCTCAGCAGCGAAGCGGCATGGGCGCTGCCTTTCTCGCTGATTTTGTAGTGCGTCCATTTTCCTTCCTGCCGACTCTCCACAACACCCGACTCAACCAAAATCTTCATATGGTAAGAGAGCCCCGACTGTCCCAAGTCCAGCTGTTCCAGCAAAACGCAGGCGCACTTCTCACCACCGCGAAGAAGTTTGAGTATCCTCAGACGTTTTTCGTCACAAAATGCCTTGAACACCTTTGCGTGCTCTTCATAAACCGTTGCCAATACATCACCTCATATCAACATTGTTTGATGTGTTATCAGTATATGCGTCAAATCAATTTTTGTCAATATGAAATTTATTGTTCCAGCATTTAGATAAAACGCAAACGAAAAGTCGTTTGTTCTTCGAGCAACGCGTCTGCACTGGGCCGGTTATCGGACAAAGGTCCTTTGCAAAAACACAGTATTCTCTGCCAGCAATGCCGGCAGAGAATACTGTGCCCCATTTAATTTGAATCACCGGGCGCTTTTTCAGCCGCCGACGTATTCCGTTTCAGCAGCCGCGGTGCCAGGATTACCGCCAGCGCCACCGCCGTAACGCCGCCCGCCGCTTTGCCCAAGGCCCCACCGCGCCGCAAAGTTCCGGCGCTGTCTGGACCGTATACGCCATATGGTCCCCCAGCATACAGGAGGCAGACACCAGAAACGCCACGTTGATCATGCGCCCGCTAGGAACACGGTGATGCCACCCACCACGGGAAAAACGGTATCCAGCCCGTCCATCCCCGCAATGGGCGTCAATCCCGTCGACTGCGGCGCCCTGAGCCAAAGCAAGGTGGTCTCGCTGTACGGGATGCCCCATGTGTTTGCCTGCCAATTCTTTCCCGGTGAATTTTCCCGCATTTTCAACATCTCCAGCAAGGAGCTGGCGGATCGGGAGGCACCGTTGTCGGATTTGCTTTCTGTGGGTTCTTACCCCGAGCAGATAGCCGCTGCCCGGAGCTTTGAGGAGCGAAAGCAGCATTTGCTGACTTTCATCCGCGAGTGGGAACGCCGCAGCAGGGACCTGACCATCGGCCGCATGACCCAGGCCGTCATGCACAACATTCTGGGCCAGCATGGGAACGTCCGCATGACCGATCTTGAAAAACAGACGGGATACAGCTCTCGCTATTTCCACCAGGTTCTGTCCGAACAGGTCGGACTTTCGCCCAAAAGCGCCATTGACAATATCCGCTTTCAAAGTGCTCTGCGTATGATGATGGAACAGCCTTACGTCCCTATTGTGGAAGTGGCCCAGCGTAACGGCTATTACGATCAGCCCCACTTCACCAAGGTCTTCAAGAAATATGCGGGCGTCACCCCGGTGGCCTTTGAAAAAGTCAAGAGCTACGCGCCCCTCCCCCTTTCAGAAGCGGTAACTGCTGACAGCCTTATCCTATAACAAGCATTGAAGAAGCAAATCTATGAGGCCTGACGCCCAAATACCGGAATTTCTATATGAGACCATATCCCCTGTAGGAGCATTTCCGGCCCCACGGACAGGACTGGACGAGACATCACCCTGATCGAATTCCTCAGTGCGAACGCAGCTGCTGAAAAACGCGTCTCAGCGCACGGCATCCCGCAGGGTTTCCGTTCGTTGGGCCCTCTTTTTGATTCAATTGAAATTTGTCCGCAATTCGGAAGCTCAGGGCCCAGAAAGGCATAAAGAAGGCATAAAGCTGGTAAATTTCAGAATTGAATTTCCTTTTTTTCTGCGGTATGTTAGTAATATGATTGATCAATAATCCGGGGCGTTCCGTTTTTTATGATTTGGTGAGGAGGGATATGATGTCGTTTTACATCAGTGCCAATCAGGTACCCCGCTCCGTGCCGGAACCGCAGGAGCTTACCCCTTTTCTCTGGAATGGTCCCGAACTCTCCCTCCAGCACCGAATCTTTCCGTCGGAACACGAACTCGGCCACCTGATTATGGATTCTTTCGAAATCGCAAATCCCAGCGGTACCACCCTGTCTTATCCCATCCTGCCTTACGGCGGGCTTCTGGCGGTTTTCCTGTTCAAGAGGGAACTCACCCGTGCGGAGCTGTGCGGCCCTACCTCTTTGCTGAAAAAGCTGTCGCTTCCGCCCCAGTCCAGCGCATTTTGTATGCGCTTCCACCCCGGAAGCATGCGATACTTCAGCCCGCTTTCCGCCTGTGAACTGGCCGGACAATCGCAGCCCCTGTCCCAGTATCTCTCTTCTCCGGACAATCTCTCCTCCGCCATGCGGCGCAGCGAGTCATTCCATGCCCGGAACGTTTTTTTGGTCCGCACCCTGTGTACTGCGGGCGCCGCGCACTATCGGCCGTTTCCCCTGGTCGGCCGGTCGGTCCGGTACATCTCGGAACACAGGGGCATCGTCAAGGTTGCGCAGATTGCCTCAGAAATGGGATGCAGTGAGCGCTACATAAACCGGATGTTCCAAGAGCATATCGGCATTTCCGCCAAGCTCTTTTGTGAATTGATTCAGCTTCAATTTTCCCTGTATCTCATTGTGGCCACCAAGCCGAAGGCCCTGATGTCCACCGCGGAGTGTTGCGGCTATTTCGACCAGACCCACATGAACCGCTCTTTCCGCAAGTTCCTGGACTGCACCGCAGGCGATATGCGCGCCGCCAGCAACGGCTTCATCAATCTTCAGGGAGCCGCCTCCCTTATCTGAGCGTGGTTCCCTTTTATCGCTCTTGCTTTCCCCGCGCCCCCGCGCGTTAAAATTATCGTTTGAAACCCATCAAATTATCTGGTCAAACTTTTAGGAGGGATTACTCATGAGTATGACAAAACTTTTCAGCCCCGGTCCCGTTATGGTTAAGGATAATGTCCGCCGCGCCCTGCTGCACTATGATATCTGCCACCGCAGTCACGAGTTTGAGGAGATGTTTCAGGACACTCAGGCCAAGATTCTGAAGCTGTTCAACGCCGACGACTCTTACTACAGCCTGATCATCTCCGGTTCCGGCACATCCTCCAACGAAACGGTGCTCTCCTCCATCTTCAAGCCCGACGAAGAAGTTCTTCTGATTCGCAACGGCGTGTTCGGTGAGCGGCTGCTGGAGATTATCAGCAAGTACAGCATTCCCCTGGTGGATTTGTCTTTCCCCTGGGCCACCATGCCGGATTTGGCCGTGGTGGAGCAGGCGCTGAAAGATCATCCCAACGTGAAGGTTGTGGCCATGGTCTTCCACGAAACTTCTACCGGCATGATTAACCCTGTCTCCAAAGTGGGCGCCCTGTGTGACAAATACGGCAAGATTTTCTCTGTGGACTGCGTCTCCGCCGCCGGCGGCCAAAACATCGACGTGGTGCAAAATCACATCTCCGTCTGCACTTCCGTCGGCGGCAAGTGCATCGGTGCGTTTCCCGGCGCCGCCTATATCTGCGCCAGGAAGTCCCTGCTGGACAGTCTGACCTCCGACCAGTGCAAGAACGTATATCTGAACCTCTACAAGCACTATCAGAGTTCCATCACTGCCCACCAGACCCCCAATACCCCCAATGTCAACCTGTTCTGGCCTTTGAACGTGGCCCTGACCAACATCATCGAGGATGAGACCCTGGCAGGACGCATCGCCCGGTACCAGCGCTGTGCCGCGATCATCCGCGAGGGCGTGCTCTCCATGGGCTGCCGCCTGCTGCTGGATGACAACATGGCCAACACCGTCACCTCTGTCTATCTGCCCGCCGGAATGGACGCTCAGAATTTTCTGGACGAGATGACCAAGCGGGGCTATACATTCTATATCGGCAAGGGTGACTATGGCAAAAACGGCATGATCCAAATCGCCAACATGGGCGAAATCTATGAGCAGGACTGCTATAACATGCTGGAGGTCTTCCAGGTCGTGCTGAACCGGCTCGGTAAATAACCCGGTCTCTTCCTTTTCTTATATGGCCCATACAAAACGGTGGACGGTGGAAGCGGAAACTTTCACCGTCCACCGTCTGGTTGCCCGTAATTGCGGCGTTTCCTGTATTTTGGTCTGGGGCGGACAATGTTCTTTCGCTCCAAGTGTGAGCTCTTTTAAGGAACGCAAAACTTTTCCTTTTTTCAGAATGGAAAGTGTGGTAAAGTAAAATAGTCTATTAATAAAACCCCGCAAATTCCATGCAAAAAATCCCGTTTACAGGGGAGGAAACTATGTCAGCGCAATATTATCTCGGAATCGATCAGGGCAGCACCGGCACCACGGCGATCCTGTTCGACAGCACCTGGCATGTAGCGTCCCGGGGCTACAGTAATATCCATCTCTTTTATCCCCGGGACGGTTGGGTCGAACACGACGCCGAAGAGGTGTGGCAGTCCGTGCAGCGGGCGGTGGCCCAGGCGCTCCGCGCCCCCGCCATCCGACCGGACCAGATTCGGAGCATCGGGCTCAATCATGAGGGCGAGACTGTGGTCATCTGGGACGCGAAAACCGGCCGTCCTCTCTGCCGCTCCATCGTGTGGCAGGACCGCCGCACCGCCCGGTATGCCGATGCCATGGCGGATCAGTACAATTTTCTGGTCCGCAAAAAAACAGGGCTGATGATTGACTCCTATTTCAGCGCAACCAAACTCAAATGGATGCTGGACCACGTGGAAAACGCCCGGGAATATCTGCGCCAGGGCCGCCTGTTGGCGGGGACCATGGACACATGGATTGTCTGGCGGATGACCGGCGGCAAAACCCACATCACGGACGCCTCTACCGCCTCCCGCACGATGCTGTTCGATGTGACGGAGGGCAATTGGTGTCCGGAGCTGGTCGATTTGTTCGATCTGGACCTCTCCATCCTCCCCACGATCTCCGACAGCACAATCTCCGGCGTCCAAACGGACCCCGAGAGCTTTCAGGGCATCCGGGCACCTTTGTCCGGCGTTCTGGTAGACCAGCAGGCCGCCCTGCTGGGACAGGCCTGCGTTACGCCCGGCTCCGTAAAAACCACCTATGGCACCGGATGTTTTATGCTGATGAACACCGGGCATGCGATGGCCCTCTCCAAAAACGGCCTACTGCCCACGGTGGCTTGGCGGCTCCACGGAAAGACCACCTACGCTCTGGACGGCGGCGTTTACATCACGGGTGCCGCGGTAAAATGGCTTCAGGAGGGACTGGAGGTCGTGGCGTCCCCGGCGGATACAGAACAGCTGGCTCTCTCCGTCCCCGACAACGGCGGCGTTTACTTTGTCCCGGCATTTACCGGTCTGGCCGCTCCCCACTGGGATTCCTATGCGCGGGGAATGATGATCGGCATTACCGGCGGCACCCAGCGGGCACATGTAGTCCGGGCCACTCTTGAATCCACCGCCTATCAGGTGCGGGACGTGCTGGACGTGATGCGGCGGGAGTCCGGTGTCTCCGTTCCAGTGATGCGCTGCAACGGCCGGGCAACAGCCAACACCTTTTTGATGCAGTTCCAGGCGGATATCTTGGGAATTCCTCTGGAAATTCCGGAAATTGAGGCGACCACAGCTCTGGGCTCCGCTTTTCTAGGAAGCATTGGACTTGGGGATTACGGCGGCGTGGAGGATCTGTCGCAAATCTGGCGCTGCGCCCGCTGCTATGAACCCAGGATGAGCGCGGACCAGCGCGGTAGCCTTCTATATCACTGGCACAGAGCCATAGAACGGGCCAAATATTGGAGCGAAGACTGACCGTTAAGGTGCAAAAATATGAAAAGAAAGACGTTTCCGCCCACTCAGAGCGGAAACGTCTTTTTACATATGGTAAGGTCGCTGTATTTCTTTCGCCTTATGTCCAGCAAGCGGTCAATTTAGAATCCAGTTCTGCGCTCGCTCAACGGCCCGGTGCCAATTTGCCAGCAGACTCTCCCGCTGGTCCGCGCTCATCCTGGGTTCGAAGCTGCGGGCCAGCCGCCAATGGCCCGCCAGTTCAGACGGGGAGGAAAAGATTCCGATGCCAATGGCCGCCATGTACGCGGCCCCCAGGGCCGTGGTATCCGAAATCTCCGGTACATTCAAGGGAATCCCCAAAATATCCGCCTGGAACTGCATCAGGAAATTGTTGGCCGTCGCGCCGCCGTCGCAGCGCATGACGCTGATCGGGACACTGGAATCCCTCTCCATCACCTTCAGCACATCGCTGACCTGATAGGCGGTGGATTCCAGGGTGGCCCGGACCACATGCTCCTGCGTCGTTCCGGCAGTGATGCCGATCATCATCCCCCGCGCATAGGAGTCCCAGTAGGGGGCTGCCAGCCCCGTGAAGGACGGGACAAAATACACTCCACCGTTGTCGCCCGCCTTCAGCGCCATAGCCTCCGTCTCCGACGCGGACTTGATAATCTTCAGCCCGTCCCGCAGCCACTGCGTCGCCGCCCCGGAGATGTAAATTCCGCCATCCAGGGCAAAGCTGCGATTCCCTTTCAGCTGCCAGGCCACCGTGGTGAGAATGCCGTTGGGAGAATATACCGGCGTGTCCCCCGTGTTCATCAGCATGAAGCATCCGGTGCCGTAAGTGGTCTTCACGGTGCCGGGCGTGATACAGGTCTGACCGAACAGCGCCGCCTGCTGATCCACCAAAACGCCGGAAATGGGGGCGTTGATGCCGCAAAAGTCCATGGGATCCGTATAGCCGAACAGCATGGCGCTGTCACAGATCGCCGGCAAAATACTGCGGTCCACGCCCATAATGTCCAGCACGTCCTGATCCCAGTCCCCGCTGCGCAGGTTCAGCATCATCGTGCGGGAGGCGGTAGAGGCGTCTGTGATATGGAGCTTTCCGTGGGTCATCTTCCAAACCAGCCAGGTGTCCATGGTTCCCGCCAGCAGCCGCCCCTGCGCCAAAAGAGACTTGGACTCCGGTACATTTTCCATCAGCCAGTGAAGTTTTGGCGCGCTGAAATAGGAATCGACTATCAGGCCGGTCCGCTCCCGGATCAAGTCGCCGTGTTCCGCCGCCAGCTTATCCGTGTAACGAGCCGTGCGGCGGTCCTGCCACACGATGGTGTTGTAGATCGGTTCACCGCTGAGCTTATCCCACATGACTACGGACTCGCCCTCGTGGTCAATCCCGATGCAGGCAATGTCTCCGGGCTGCGCGCCCACAGCCGCCATAGCCTCCCGGACGGCGGCTTTCGTCGAATTCCAGATATCGACGGCGTTGTGCTCTACCCAGCCGTCCTGCGGATAGATCTGTCCGATCTCCCGATATCCCCGGGCAATCAAGTTCCAGTTCTCATCGAACAGGATGGCAGTGGTGCCGGTGGTGCCCTGATCCAGTCCCAAGAAAAATTTCTTCATGGCGCGGCCTCCTCAAATCAAATCACAGAGCAGCGGGGATATCATCCGCGCTGATCGTCCTGCTGTCCGCATAGCGGATGTCGCTGGCGGTACAATCCAAAAATTTGCGGTATGAGCGGTTCATGTGCGTCTGGTCGAAATATCCATAATTTACGGCGGTATCCAGCAGCGATTTGGGCCGGGTTGTCAGGATACTGTACAGGGAAAACTGCATCTTGATGATCTCGCTGTACAGCTTGGGGGAAATTCCCACCCGCTCTTGAAAAACGCGGTTGAGATATCGGTCGCTGCAGCCCACGGTGGCCGCAATCTCTGACACCCGCGCCAGTCCGCGGCTGACGTAAATCAGGTTCATGCAGCGGCACAGCAGGGCCATGGGCCTGTACTGCCCGGCCTCCCGGGCAGACAGCATACGGGTAATCAGCACGCATCGCTCGTGGAAAGATTCGCTTCTGCGCAGACTGGTGAGCAGCTGATCGGTGCCATGCAGATAGCGCGTCAGCGGCGCGGCCCGGTCCGTCAGCAAAGACACACTGTGGCCAACGAGCCAGTCGCTGCTCTCTGGTCGAAACCTTACGCAGAACGCGAGAGACCCGGCCGGAATCCGCATCCGCCGCATCGTTGTCAGTGCTCCGCACAGGATGCAGCTGGCAGCCCGGGGACTGAGACGGAAGATCATTGTCATGCAGCCGCTGGGCAGCAAAAAATAGGGCTCCTCTCCGCCGCCCGCATTATTCAGCTCGAACATATCCTGTAGCAGTTTTCCAAACTCGAACTCCTCGGGAAAGGTTCTGTGCTGCATGCTCAGATCGGGCGACAGCAACAGCAGCGGCACCGGCGGCCGCTCCAAATCGTCACGATCAAGCTGCTTACTGCTGATGTACAGGGACACGGAAATCCCTCCTTTTCCACAGTAGTGCGTTGGCAAATTAAATTCTTCTTTTTGATTCCGGTTAAATATACGGATGATATTCTAGTTTAGCACAAAATTTCTTATTGGAAAATTCCGATTTGTGCCAAAATTGCAGTGAACAATATGCTACCATACTATTATGTTTTATCTTACCCCCCATTCATTATTATCAGGTAATAGAGGGGGAGGAGAGGGTAAGAGTAAGGAGGATGAAAGGCAATGAAAGAAAGCACAAACAAAGTCCTGACGCGCGCGCTGGGCCTGCCGGAGTGCGTCACGATCACAGCCGGCGCGGTCATCGGCGTCGGTCTGTTCACCACTGGTTCCTCTCAGGTCGGTATTATGGGCAGTTCCATCATCATTGCAACCGTCATCGCGTTCCTGCTGGTGTTGTGGCCCGCCGCCATCTATGGTGAGCTGAGCGCGGCGCTGCCTCTGGCCGGAGGCACCTACGCCTATGCAAAGCGCGCCATCAACTATCCCGTGGCCGTGTTTTGCAGCTGGAACTATACCGTGGCCCAAATCGGCATCGGCGGCGCGGAGGCGCTGGCTTTCGCCAACTACTGGGCGATCCTGATGAGCGCGGTGGGCATTCCCTGGAATGTTGACCCCCGGATCACAGCCAGCGCGCTGTTCATTATCTTTGTGGCGGTGAACTATTTCGGCATCGAATTCGCCGGAAAGTGGCAGAACTGCTCCATGTATTTCTTCTGGGGCGCTTCCATTGTCTGGTTCATCAGCGTATTCAACAAGATGGACTTCACCAGATTCACCTCTCCCATCGCGGGCATTCCCAGCAGTGCGACCGCCTTTGCTACCGTCGTGCTGATGGTCTGGTGGTGCTTTGCGGGATTCGAAACCGTGGTGGGCATGGGCGCCGAGGTAAAGTTCCCCAAGATTACGCTTCCCCGAGCCCTGTGCATCTCTCCTTTCATCGTGTTCGGGGTGAACGCCCTGTTTCAGTGGTTCCTGGTGGGATTGACCCCAGCTGAATCCCTCAGCGGCCTGGCCACCGCCAACGCCCCCTTCGCTTTCTGCATGAGCACCGCCGGAATTATTGGCATACCGGTAATCATTCTGTGTCTGGGCATCACGTTCGGCGGTGACTTCTCCACCATGAACCCCTGCGTAACCGGCCCCGCCCGCTATATGTACGTCATGGCCAACGACGGTAATATGCCCAAGGCTTTCGGCCGGCTGCATCCCAAGTACAACACTCCTTACATCTCTATCCTGACGGTGGGCATATTGGGCGTACTTCTTATCTCCACCGGCTCCATCGCCATTCTGGCCGCCATGTGCGCATTTTGTCAGATGACATGCTATATCATCGGTTACATCTCCTATCTGATGCTGCAAAAAAAGGAGCCCGATCTGGAACGCCCCTTCAAGGTCCCCTTCGGCACCTTCGGCGCATGGTTCAGCATTGTGGCATACGCTGTTTTGGCGGTTCTGGCCCTGGATATGAACGCCTTGCCCTTCAATCTGGGCTTTGATGCAATCTGTATCCTCTATTACTTCGCTTTTGTCCGCAAGCGTCCCATTCCACAGGAGGCCATCGATGTGGAACTGCTCACACTACAGAGCGCAAGTCCCACGGCCGAGGAAAAGCTGGCTCTGGACAGGCAATTCAAGCGCTGGAAAACCGCCGCCATCGCGGTGTTCGCCGTGTCATTCATGCTGTTCATCGTGAGCTATTTCCTGTAAATCCGCCGCTTTGTCCCGGCGCCGCATCCCCGCTGCCGTGGGCGGGGATGCGGTATTTCTTCGCTTGCGGCAATCACAGCTGCCATAGTAAGATTGCCGCAAGTTCAAATCACCCACCGGGTAATATAACATCAAGCACAGGGAGTACCCAAAGACACTTTCGCATCTTTGGGTACTCCCTGTGCTTTTCCGGACAAGGGCCGTTTGAAAAAGCCGATTGTTCTTGTAATCCCGTACTCTGAATCGTGTGGTCATTATCAAATAAGTTCCGTGGGATTTCTGCCAGCACCTCCATTAAGAAGCTCTCAGCAGACGCAAGACTTCTTCGCCTGATGCCGGCGGGCATGGCGCGGTCTTAGAAATGGAACCTTCTCCGAACCTCTTCCCGAAGCGAAGGTACTCGCCGCACCACCAGCAGCGGAATGCAAAGGCCTACGCAGCTGGCCAGCATAATCAGGGACCAGCCCGGCGACCACGCGCCGTAAAAATACAGATCGCCGCAGGCCTCTATCCCCGCACAGAACACACCCACGGCAGCAAGGCTCAGCGTCACGGTGGTCAGCATGGAGTGCCCCCGTCTGAGAAGCCAGCCCAGGGCGCAGACCACCACGGCAGCCAGCGCCAGTATCGGCACCGCGAGGCCGCGAAACCAACCCCATCCGTCCATCGCTAGAGCAATCAGGGCCACATACACCGCCACCGCGCCCACGTCGACGGTGAGCCGCACCCATACGGGCACCCAGCGGTTGACCAACAGCGGCAGAACAAACCAAACCCATAGCATCGCCGCCGCACCCACTACAAACAGATACCACTGATACTGGGGCTTCAGCACCAGGTTCAAAAGGGCGCAGCACACGCTCACCGACGCCAGCATGGACGTGATGAGCAGTGACACCGCCTTTCGCGGCACCGGAGCCACCTCCGCTCGACGGGTGGGGAAAAAAGGCGGCCGGTCCTCCGGCGGACGGGCGGCGGGGTCGTTCACCGCCGTACCGCACAGAGGGCAGGTCTTCACGGCGGGGTCCAGCTCCACGCCGCAGTGTACGCAATAAGGCATTCTCTATACCCTCCTTTTGGTGCCGGTCCGGTTGCTCTCAACGCGGACAGGAAGTCCCTCCTGCACCAGAAAACGAAAGAGCTCCCGCTCCGTGTCCGCGTCCACCTGAGTCCCCGCCACGGTGATCTCCATAATATTGCCGTAGCTGATGGAGGCCACGTGGGGACGGGGAACGGTGGCCTGACCCAGCACCACCTCCATGTGCCGGATATGGGGCCGCATGGCCTCCGGCACAGTGAACGCGCCGGGGTTTGTAAACGTGGCGGAGAAGGGGCGCACGCCCCGGGTCCGGTAGTTGTGGGCCACAATGGGATTTTTTAGCACCTGTGGAATCAATTGCAGCACCGGGTTGGACTGGTATCGGACGTTGCGGGTGATCTGCGCCTGCATCTCCTGGGGCGCGGTGTGCAGCTTCATGTAGTGCCGCACCTGCGCCGCCACTTCCCCAAAGCTGTATTTCCCCAGCGCCGGGTCGAAGCCGGGCTGGACAGTGACAAGAAAATTACGCAGGGTCTCCGACGGAAACCAGGGCCGCAGGTTCACGGGAACTGCCAGCATCACAGGCCGCATTCGGTGATAGTTCTCCCGCCGTTGCTTCTCCGCCAGCACCCACAAAAGCGCCGCCGCCAGATACTCCGTGACCGACACCTGATAGCTATGGGCTTTTTCCCGAAGCTTATCCACCGGCACAAATCCCATGGTGACATGAAACGTATAAAACGGCTCCGCCTGCCCCCGGTTGGAATAGGCGCGCTTCACCAGCGGCAGTCTCCGGGCGGCGGGGCCGGCGTAACGGACATAGGCGTCCTCCAACTCCTCCCGCCGGGGCGGCTCGCTCAGGTCCATCACCCCCTCCCCCGTCGGGACGGCCACGCCGGTCTGGCGCAGATATTCCGCCAGCAGAGTCCGGAAAAACGTCAGCGCCCCCACACCGTCCGCCAGAGCGTGGAACGCCTCGAAGGAGATGCGGTTTTGATAGTAGTAAAATCGGACCAGCCACCCCCCGTTCTCGTGGAACCGAACGGGCTGGCAGGGGTCGGCCACATCTGGCTTCAAAAAGGGCCCCGGGGCGGTGTTGGGCTCAAAATAGTACCAGAACAGGCCCCGGCGGATGCGCATGGCAAAGCCGGGAAACCGGGGCATCACGGCGTCAACCGCATTTTGCAGGGCGGCGGGGGCCACTATCTCCGTCATCATGGCGGAGAAGCGGTAGACCGCGGAATACTCCTCCCGCTGGAGAGCGGAGTAGAGCACGCCCGCGTTGTCCAGCTTGTACCACTGCTTCTTTTTTGCCACGGCGGCGCTTCCCTTCTTTTCTGGTCGTATGTCATGTCCGCGAAACACACGGAGTACGGCATAGTTTCCGCTTTGACTGTGAAAACATAGCATAAACCAAGTATAACAGCCGTTTTATGTCATTGTATCATGATCGGATGCCCGCCGCAAGGCCGGGTTCGGCGCGCCGCCCGGGGGGAACGGCGCTCTCCCTCTCCCCACGGCGCAAAATTACTCCGAGGCCGATCATTCAAAAAAAGTAGTCATTTTAAAAAAACTATGCTATCATAATGTCCACTGAGCAGAGCAAACATACCGCGGGAAAATTTGTGAAACAATATTTTGCTTTTGTTCCACTAGAGTACAAACGTCCGTAAAACCTTATAAGGAGGCCGCCATGGATCAGTCCCACAAAGTGCTGAAGGGCGCTCTTTCCCAGCAGCGCAAATTCGCCGAGACCCGCCGTCTCGCCCCCGCCATGCGGGTGCTGAAGGCTCTTCACAGCGCCGGGGCGCCGGAGGCGCAGACCTTGGAGGAGCTTGAAAAGCAGCGCCGGAACCAGGAGCTTTTGGGCAACCTCACCGCAGACATGACGGACATGAGCTGGGAACCCTTCGACCTTGCCGGAATGCCTGCGGCGTGGATGCGCCTGCGGCGGCCCCACCGGCGCAGGCGCGCCGTACTGTACTGCCACGGCGGCGGATACACCAGCGGAAATCTGGGATACTCCAAGGTCCTGTCCTCCAAGCTGACAAAGGCCATCGGCTACGATGTATTGACCTTTGAGTACCGCCTGGCCCCGGAACACCCCTATCCGGCGGCGGTGGAGGACGGGCTGCGGGCCTGGAACTATCTGATGCAGCTGGGATACGGGGCGCGGGACGTGGTTCTGGCCGGGGACAGCGCGGGGGGCAATCTGGCGCTGGTGCTTTGCCACCGGCTGAAAGCCGCAGGGCGGATGCTGCCCGCGGCGCTGATCCTGATGTCCCCCTGGACGGATATGACCACCTCCGGTCCGTCTTACACGGAGCGGGCGGCGATCGACCCTATGCTGACGGCGGAGTATATCCACGGCGTCCGGGCCGTATATGCCGGGAACCGGGATCTGCGGGACCCCAGCCTCTCCCCCCTGTTCGGGGACTTCACCGGTTTTCCGCCCACCCTCATTCAGGTGGGCACCCATGAAATTCTCTATTCCGACGCCGAGCGGCTGCGGGACGCCATGCTATCTTCGGGTACGGAGTGCCGGCTGGAGGTATGGGCGGACATGTGGCATGTGTTTCAGATGTTCCCGATCAAAAAGGCCGCGGCGGCCATGGAACAGACCGCCCGGTTTTTGCTGGAGCTGCTGTAGAACACAGGCGCGGGAAAATTTGTGCCGTTCCCCGCAGATTCCAGTTGATAATTTGAAAAATCTATAGTAAAATAAGAATGTTCTGAATCAACTCCTCCGCTTGCAGCCGCGGAGCCGGTCTCGCGCAATGGACGCCCGCTAACCATGTCAGGCGGGGAACCGAGCAGCATCGTGCGGGATGTTCCATGTGCCGCGAGGACGCCGGTTCCGTGGCTGCAAACGGAGGACTTGTTTTGTTTATTGAAAGGAGATGCAGGGATGTATCAGGCACTATACCGCAAGTGGCGGCCAAAGACGTTTTCCGATGTCATCGGCCAGTCCCACATCACCGAGACGCTAAAGCGCCAGGTGGCGGAGGGCCGCACGTCCCATGCCTACCTCTTTACTGGCACCCGCGGCACCGGCAAGACCACCTGCGCGAAAATTCTCGCCAAGGCGGTGAACTGCGAGCATCCGGTGGACGGCGACCCCTGCAATCGGTGTCCCAGCTGTCTGGGAATCGAAAATGGTACGTTTCTGGATGTGCTGGAACTGGACGCCGCGTCCAACAACGGCGTGGATCAGGTCCGGGCGTTGCGGGACGAGGCAATCTACTCCCCCGCCAACGTGAAAAAACGTGTCTACATTGTGGACGAGGTCCACATGCTGTCGATTCCTGCGTTCAACGCCCTGTTGAAGATTCTGGAGGAGCCGCCGGAGCATCTGATGTTCATCTTGGCGACCACGGAGCTCCATAAAGTCCCCGCCACAATTCTCTCCCGCTGCCAGCGGTATTCTTTCAAGCGCATCACGCCCCAGGACGTGAGCCGCCGCCTCTCCTTCGTCGCCCGGCAGGAGTCCATCGACCTGCGGCCCGACGGCGCGGAGCTTTTGAGCCGTCTTGCGGACGGCGCGCTGCGGGACGGGCTGTCTCTTCTCGATCAGTGCGCGGCGGCGGGCGGCGTAATCGACGCTCAGACGGTGCTGGATGTGCTGGGACTGGCGGGAAATCTCCAGACCGCCCAGCTGATGGACTGCGTTTTGCGGCGGGACGCGAAAGCGGCGCTGCTGCTTTTAAACCAACTGTACGCCGGTGGCAAGGACGTGGGCGCCGTTTTGAACGAGCTGTCCACCCTGACCCGGGATCTGCTGCTGCGCCGGACCGCCCCGGAGGGGGGCGCAGCGCTGCTCTCCGGCGGATTTGACGCCGCCACACTGGACAAACTTGAAAAGGACGTGCCCGGCAGTCGGCTTTTATATATCTGGCGACCACCCTACAGCGGGCCACCGCCGATCTCTACTACAGCTCCAACCGGCGAACCGACGCGGAGCTGTGTCTTCTGAAATTGTGCGACGAAACGCTCTGCGGCGATCTCAGCGCCCTCACCGTCCGCATTCAGCGGGTGGAGGACACGCTGGCCCGGCTCCCGGCTCTGCTGAACAGCGGCGTCCCGGACCGGCGGGAGAAAAAAGCTGCTCCTTCCTGTCCGGCGGAAACACCTGTTCAAAAGGCGGCGGCTTCCGTTCCGAAGGACATTCCCCCCTGGGATGAGGAAAAGCCGCCTCTTCCGGAGAAACCGGTCTTTGATGATGAGCGGCCTCCCCTTCCGGAGGAACCGCCCGAGACGGGGGAGTCGTATTTGGAAACGGAACCTCTAAAAGCGGCACCGACTCCGTCCGCTGCGCGGGATACTGCGCCTCCACCGCCCGCGATAAGCCCGGCACTCTCCGCTTCTGCGGGAAGCGTCTCCGGTGCCACCGGCGGCGCAGCCTGGTGGCACGCGCTGGCGGAGGAGTGCAAGGGGCGGCTGCCACCCATGTACCGGGCATTTCTGGATAAATGCAGGGGCGAATTGAAAAACGGCGTCGTCACGGTCTACTCCCCCGACGAGATTATAAAGGGCCGGCTGGACAACGATCGGGTTCTGGGCGCTTTACAGGAGCTGGGAGCGCTGAAAGCCGGAGGGCTGGTGACGGTGCGGCTCACCGTGGGCAGCGGCCCCGTCTCCTCACCGGAGGATAAATTGCAAAACCTGATCCAGATGGGAAGCCAGCTGGACAATTTCACCATTCAGTAAAAGCGCCTTTAAACTGTTTTTCGCCCTCGCCGCCTCGAAACAGCGGGACGACGGTGGCGCGCTTATTTTGATTACAGGACGGAAAAATACATCTGAAAAGGAGCAGGGAATTATGAGTTACAGTGCTCGCCATGGATTCACCAACGGCAGTATGCGCCCCACCGGGGCCGCTCGCCAGCAGGAAATGCAGCAGAAGATTCAGGAGATGCAGGCGGCCATGACCGCCGCGCAGGACGCGGTGGAGGTTCAGGAGTTTACCGCCAGCGTGGGCGGCGGCGCGGTGGAGGCCAAGGTCAACGGCAAGAAAGAAGTCGTGGCGGTCATCATCAAGCCGGAAGCCGTGGACCCGGAGGACGTGGAGATGCTTCAGGATCTGGTGGTCTCCGCTGTCAACGAGGCTCTGCGCCAGGCCGGAGACGCCATGGAAAACAGTCTGAACAAGGCCACCGGCGGCATGGATCTGGGCGGTTTTTCCCTTTAAATACTACGTAAAAAAGTCCGCAGGCTGTGCCATGCGGACTTTTTTGTAAACTGGAGGCAGTATGAAAAGAACGGTTTCAATGCTTCTGGCCGCGGCCATGGCCCTCGTCCTTCTGGCGGGACTGGCAGGCTGCGGGACGCAGAAGCTGACGTTTCCAGACGGGCCCAAGAAGCTGGCCTACGTTCCGCTGGACGACCGGCCGGACAATGTGGAGCGGGCGGAATATCTGGCGGAATCGCTGGACTACGACCTGCTTATGCCAGACCTGGATCTGTACGCCACAAAGCTGGACGGCCAGCCCCTGAACGCAGACGGCACACAGGCCGGCGATCAGGCCGCGCTGTACGAGTGGGTCCTCGCTCAGGAGGAAAATGGCTGCGACCGGTACATCCTCTCTTTGGACCAGCTGCTCTCCGGCGGGCTGGTCAGTTCCCGGGCCATGATGGGAGAGAATTCCGTGACGCTGGCAAACGGCTCGGTACTGACGGAGACGGAACTGCTGGACAGTCTCCTGTCCCTGCTTTCCAAGGATCCAAACAATCAGGTCTGGCTGTTGGACAGCGTCATGCGCCTGGCCCCTACGGTCGGGTACGGCGGCTTCGGCCTCAACGAGTACAACGCCCTGCGGGACTACGGCATCGCGGCCCGGCCGCATCTGGAGGGAGACGCTCTGCGCGTTGAAAACATCGTGGCGGACTACCGTCTGGGGGTGGACGGCCAGGAGCTGGAGGTCCGGTCGGCGGAGCCGCTGGCAGACGGCGCGGTAGAAAATTATCTGGCGGCGCGAGTCCGGAAGCTGCGGCTCAGCGCCCATCTGCTGGGTGCGTTGGACGGCGGGGCTTACGCCAATTTCCACGTTTTGATCGGCGTGGATGATTCCTCCGCAGAGGACAGCATCCAAAAAAATGAGATCGGGTATCTCGCCGCCAACCTGCGCCAGGGAGACTGGCTGCTCTCCGGCGTGGACGACCTTGCGTTCAAGGCCATCGCCAAGCTGTATCTTCAGGACTGCGGCTGGGATGGGGCAAGGGTCAGTGTACGATACATCGGGGGCCTTGAGGCACAGCCCGCCTGCGATTATGACTATCAGCCTCTGGATACGCTGGTGGACGAGCATCTGGAGTTTTTTGATCTTAAAAAGCTCTCCAAAGCGAAGGACGCGGACTTTCAGATTTTGGTCCTCACTGCCCCGGCGGAGCCGGAGCGGACCGGAGACTATGCCTGGGCGCTTATCAATGCTCTTGGCGAAAGCAGGGAAAACCGTATACCCACCGTTTTGATTGACGCATCCAACAACGCTTACGGCACCGTGATCCATGACGCGCTGGCGGAGCAGGCGGAGCTGGGTTCCCTTCTGGCCTACTCCGGCTTTCTGGACATGGCCATCGTGACCGGAACCGCTATTTCGCACGGGGTTGCGCGGTATGCGTGGCTGACCCATACGCCGTCCCCGGGAAAAGACGATGGGGCCAACTCGGCCTTTATCAAGGCTCTATCCGACAGCGTCATCAAGGATTTTGCCTACCGCAACACCATCCGCAACGACCTGTATGTCTATGTCCGGGACGAGCTGGGCGGCAGTCCGGACAACTTTTACAGGCCGGAGATTGACCGGGGGCTGGTTCTCTCGGCTCTGGAAGCGGACATGGCTACCTCCGCCGCGCCGGTGCTGTCCAATTTCAGAAGCGGGAAAATTCTGGTGGGTCTATCCCCATGGACGGAAGCAGATTGCGGCACGCTGACACTTTCAAATTACCGTTTTCCTTGGAATCGGGTATTTGAAATCGGCATGGACATCCACCGGCAGGCGTCCGCATCGAAGAGCTGAACCTTTCAAATCGCTCAGGAAATAAAAGCGCCGCGGGATTTTTGAATTGACCCCGAAAAGTTAGACAAATATTTTGTCAAGCGGTTAAGAGGGCTTGTTGCCTGTAAATAGCAGGCGGCAGGCCCTTTAACTTTGCCTTGCTGCGGCAGTTGTTGTAATAATCAAGATAGTCAACCAACTCTCGCTTGAAGTGCTCCATTGAGACGAAATCTTGCAAATAGAGAAGTTTGCTTTTAAGCAGACCAAAGAAATTTTCAATTACGGCGTTGTCCAGGCAGTTTCCTTTGCGGCTCATGCTCTGCCGAATTCCCTTCCTGCGAGCATTCTTTGGTATTTCTTGTGCTGGTAGTCCAGCCCTGATGGAAATGCAAAATGAGTAACTCACAATATCCCGACTGCACAGGTCAGGGATCGGTGACAGATAGAGTTTTTGTCCGAACAGATTGAGCTCTGTCACATCCGTCACCCACTTTTGATTCGGCTTTTCAGCTTCAAAGTTCCGGTTCAGCAAGTTTGACGCAATTTTACCCACTTCACCCTTGTAGGAACGATGCTTTTTCATCCGTACACGACAGATCAGCCCTAACTCCTTCATGAACCGTCTTGTGGTTCAGTACGAAACCCTGTTGCCGAAATGCAGCCGTGATTCGGCGATAGCCATAGGCGGCCTTTGTTCTTCCGGCCAGCCTCTTTGTATGGTAGTAGCAGGTTGAGCGCGGAAGCTGAGCGATTTCAAGAAGAATATCCAGCGAAAATGTTTGCCTCAGTCCTTGAATCACCAACGCTTTTTGTGCTGGCGCCGCTCGTCTTTCAAAACCAAGGCCTGCAAGTTTTTTAAGTATGCATTCTCCGCCCTAAGGCGCTGTACTTCCGCAAGTAAGTCTTCCTCTACGTTCTCTGGCAGCTTTGCTGGTTGACCTTTACCTCCGCGTCCACGGCGTTCCATGCAAAAACCCTCTGTCCCGTAGGTTAAGAAAATGCGTTCCCAATCCTGAACCCTTTTGTGCCTAATCTGAATCCGCTTGTCCGTTTCCACATAATTCAAATGCTCTCGCTGCATGGTTTCAATCACTTCTTGCTTAAATTCTGCCGTGTATCCCTTGTTCGGTATCCCCCTTGGCATAGAAAAGCCCCCCAATTGTTAGACAGTATGATATACTGAATAACAATGGGGGGCAGTTCACTTCATTCCCGCGGCGCTTTTTTATTCCGGTATACTTTCATGTGTTTACAGTTCCTTGACGGTATAAAACACCGCCAGAATAAAAATTGCAATTCCCAGCACCCACAGGGCATAGTAGGCAACGACGGCACTGAACAGAGACAGCACGGTGGTTGCGGCGGAAAGGCCGCAGGTGGCAAACAAAATGGTGCAGTCGGTACCCTTGGGCAGAACGCGGACAGCGCCCAGCATTCCGTCGGCCCGCTCCACTTTCCGGGCGGTCAGCGCCACGGCGGCCAGCAGCACCAGATACACGCAGGCACCCGCAATCACATAGCTCTTCCAATAGATATTGTCCATACCGTGACGGCAGGCCCAGGTAGTAAACAGCCCGGTACCCAAAACCACCATGGCATAGAGGCAGTCCCGCTCATACAGGCACCAGAGAACTCCCAACAGCATGACCGCAGCCGTGAGGACACAGAGGATGGTTGCGCCGGATGGATACACCGTTCTGATAAGCCAGTTGCCAGCGGAAAAAAACAGGCCCGCGAAGATCATAGTCCAAGCCAGCGTCCGCTTCCAGCCCGCCGCTTTTCTCCATACGAAGGCCAAAATCACTCCCAGCGCCAGTACGACGGCGCCGATTCCGATCAGGGTGGGCATTGCGGCGTCCCAGCCCAGCATCTGATCCACATTGCCGTTGATATAATATTTTCGAATCATCAGCAGATAAATCTCTGCCAGACAGCCTCCAATAAAAAATTTAAGCGCACCGTTCAGGGGCGCGTTGTCCCTCTTAAGATTTTCCTCTTTGTTTTTCTTCGGCATATATTGCAACCTCCATGGGTGATTTCAGAATCGGCGCGGAAAGTGCCCACGCATACCGTGTTATTCTAGCAGATTGCTTGCCTTTTTGCAAGGGCTTTCACGAAAAAAGCGGCCAATGGGGATTCTCCCCGCTTGTCCGGCGGGAAAAACGGTGCTATACTGATAGTTCCCGGAGCATTCCTGGCTCCCGTCAAATTTGCAAAGAGAGGGAAGCGACACATGAGACGATTTTTTGCCGCCGCGCTGTGCGCGGTGCTGGCCTGCGGCCTCACCGCCTGCGCTCAGGGCGGAGAGCATTCCGCGGAATTTTACGCCATGGACACCACCATGAGCGTCACCGCCTATGGCAATGGCGCAAAGAACGCCGTCCAGAAGGCACAAACGGAGATAGATCGTCTGGAATCCCAGCTCTCCCGCACACGGGGCGACAGCGTGGTATCCCGGCTGAACGCCGGGTCCGGGAGCCAGACGGTGGGGCCGGAGGTTTCGTCTCTTCTGTCTATCGCGGAGGAATACAGCGCCGCGACAAGCGGCGCATTTGACATCACCATCGCCCCGTTGGTCTCCGCCTGGGGCTTCACCACAGACCACTATCAGGTCCCGGATCAAAGGGAACTGGACGAGCTTGTGACCCATGTGGGAAGCTCCCACATCCATCTGGGCGGGGAGAGTGAGGTCTCTCTGGACAACGATACGCAGATTGACCTTGGCGGAATTGCCAAGGGCTACGCCTCTGACTGCGTAGAGGCGATTCTCGCCAAAAACGGCGTAGAGAGCGCCAAGGTGGAGCTGGGCGGCAACATCTATGTCCGGGGAAGCAAGCCGGACGGGAACGCCTGGCGCGTGGGCATACAGGATCCAAACAACTCCGACGGCTTCGTGGGTATTCTCTCCCTGACGGACGGCTTCGCGGTCACCTCCGGCGGCTATCAGCGGTATTTCGAGCAGGACGGCAAGCGGTACCACCACATCATCGATCCCGCCACGGGCTATCCTGCGGAAAGCGGACTGATCTCCGTCACCGTGGTAGCCCCCGGAAACGAGGAGGAAACAGAAAGCTGTCCCGGCCACGGGACCATGTGCGACGCGTTTTCCACCGCGCTGTTCGTCATGGGAGAGGAGAAGGCCGTGGAATTCTGGCGCTCCGGCACCTATGCTTTTCAAATGATCTTGGTGACGGAGGACGGGCGGGTCCTGGTGACGGACGGTCTTGGAGACGAATTTGAGCAGGAGGATGGCGGCGGCTATGCCTATGAGACGATCTCCCGAAGTCCATCCTAAGCCCGCCGACGCGCTGGTGGCGCTGGCGGTGCTCCTGCTGGCAGCCGCATTGACGCTGACCGTATGGGGCGGGAACAAGTCCGGCGGCCTCATCGCCACCATCTCCGTAAACGGGCAGGTGGCGAAAACGGTGGATCTCTCCCGCCTCTCCGGGCCGGAGGTGCAGGAGTTTACCGCCAACGGCTTCACGCTCCACGTGCGCCTTTCTTCCGATGGAGCGGAAGTGATCGATTCTACCTGTCCGAATCAGGTTTGCGTCCACACCGGGCATATCAGCCGGGCGGGGCAGAGCATTGTGTGCCTGCCCGCGCGGATTTCGGTGACGCTGTCCGGCGGGACGGCAAACGGCGTGGATGCCGTGCTGGGGTGAGACGATGAAACTGACGACGAAACAGCTCACACTCTGCGCCGTGCTGACTGCTCTGGCGCTGGCGCTGAGCTATGTGGAAAATTTTCTCCCGCTGTCTCTGGCGGTTCCCCTTCCGGGGGTGAAGCTGGGGCTTGCCAACATCGTCACTGTGTTCGCGCTGTACGCGCTGGGTGTGGGGCAGGCGTTCCTCATTCTGATTGCCCGGTGCACGCTCGGCGCGCTGTTCGCGGGAAATCTGAACGCACTGCTGTTCTCCCTTTTGGGGGGACTCGCCGCCATGGCGATCATGGCGCTGCTGTCCCGGTCAAGGCGTCTTTCCATCTATGGCGTTTCCGTCGGCGGCGCGGCAGCCCACAACTGCGGACAGGTGGCGGCGGCGATCCTGACGCTTGGCAATACGGCTCCCCTCTATTATCTTCCCCTGCTGCTGGGGGTATCCCTGTTCACCGGGGCTTTGACGGGCTTTGCGGCGGGGATTTTGTTCCGGGCACTGGAACACACTTCTTTGATGAAAGCGTGAGCGTATGGACAGAAAAGATATCAGCAAAAAGGACCAGATCATTTTGCAGCAACTGGATGTGATCCGCACCATGACGGAAAACAATCTAAGCCGCATGGGAACGGATTTCTGGGGGCATCCCGCCGCTCCGCCGGAGACGGCGAAGCCCCAAACGCCGGACGCGCCTCCGTCCGCTCCCCCGCTGAAAACCGACGGCGGAAAGGAACGCTCCGACAATTCCGCCGCATCCACCGGAAACGACGACACGAAAGCCCCGGAGCAGACCGCTCCGCCTCCGGAGAAAATTGAGGACCTGCAATTGGAGTTGGAGGGCTATATCGGCCTCACCGCCATCAAAAAAGAGGTCAAAAACCTCATCAATATGGTGACGGTCTATCAACTGCGGAAAGAGCACGGACTCCCCACCACGGACCTCAGTCTCCACATGGTCTTTTCCGGCAACCCCGGCACCGGCAAAACCACCGTGGCCCGGCTTATGGCCCGTATCTACCACAGCCTCGGTATTCTCTCCAAGGGTCAGCTGGTGGAGGTAGACCGCAGCGGTCTGGTGGCTGGATACGTGGGACAGACCGCCATCAAGACCACCAGGGTCGTGAACTCGGCTCTGGGCGGCGTGCTGTTCATCGACGAGGCCTACGCCCTCAACGGAAGAGCGGAAAACGACTTCGGCCAGGAGGCTATCGACACCCTCTTGAAGGCCATGGAGGACCACCGGGACGATCTGGTGGTGATCGTGGCGGGCTACGACGCTCTGATGGATGACTTTATCCACTCCAATCCCGGTCTGGAGTCCCGATTTAACCGCTTTTTGCACTTTGACGACTATAATCTGGACGAGATGCTGTCCATTTTCGATATGCAGTGCAAAAAGGGCTGCTATCAGCTGGACGAGGAGACCCGGGAGATGGTCCGGGACTTCATTCAGGAGGAGAACACGAACTCCATCGCGTTTGGCAACGCCCGGGGAGTGCGGAACATCTTCGAGCAGATTCTGGTGAATCAGGCCAACCGTCTGGCGGCGCAGGATAACGTGTCCAGAGACGATCTGATGAAGATCACCCCCCGCGACATTTTGACGGCCCGGGGTATGGATGAGGACGCGGAAAGCGCCGTCTCGTCGGAGGCCGAAAAGCAGGCCCCGCCGGAACCCGGCGGACTCACCCAGAAGAAGCAGGCCCCGGTTCCACCGCCGGCGGAAAAGTCCAGGGCGGAAAAAAACAGCAGCGCCGTAAAAGAACACGAATTACCATAAAAAGGAGAGCGACCCCGTATGAAAGCTCTGGTACTGGCCCCAAAATCCCGCTATGAAACCTTTGGCCCGGAGACTGCCGCCGGCAAGTCGGTGGAGCTGGTTTTCTGCGACCGGGAGGGAACGGAGACAGAGTGGCTGTCCGCCGGAGGGGACGCGGACGCGCTGTTCGTCACCCCCGTCACCGTCATCTCAGAGGGCCTCATTTCCAAAATGCCCAATCTGAAGCTCATCCACTCTGAGGGCGTGGGCTTTGACCGCATTGATCTGGAGGCTGCGAAAGCCCGTGGCATCTATGTGTGCAACAACGCCGGATGCAACGCAGCGGCGGTATCGGAACTGTCCGTCACCTTGATGAGTATGCTGCTCCACCGGGTTCTCTGGGGGGACCGGATGGTCCGTCAGGGCCGCCAGGGGGAAGCGGTGCGGCTGATGGAGAAAGATATTCCCGCCGACCTGTCCATCTCCACCGTGGGACTGGTGGGCTTCGGCGCCATCGGCCAGGCCGTGGCGGAGCGGCTGCGGCCCTATGGCAGCGAGGTCTTTTACTTCGCACCCCACCGCCGGAAAATGGAGACGGAGGCGCGGCTGAACGCCCGTTACCTGCCGCTGGAGGAACTGACGGCAAAGAGCGATATCATCAGTCTTCACCTGCCCGCCAACAGCGAAAGCCACCATCTGGTGAACCGGGAATTTCTGTCCCGCGTGAAACCCACGGCGTTTCTGGTAAACACTGCCCGGGGCGCGGTCATCGACGACGAGGCCCTGTGCGCCGCTCTCCGGGAAAACCGGCTGGCGGGCGCGGCGGTGGACTGCTACGAACCGGAGCCCGCCGGGGCCGACCATCCGCTGGTCCGTCTGGCGGCGGAGTACCCGGACAAGCTGATCCTCTGCCCCCATTACGGCGGACTGGCCAAATCCGCATTTCGCGCGGCACACCGGATGCTGTTTGAGGATTTGGAGAGCGTCATGGCGGGCAAACGGCCCCTGCGGGTGGTCAACGGTCTTTGAACAGGACATTCCGGAAAACAGAGTTTGGATACATTCCATATCACTCCATAAAATAGGAACGCCGCGGAGGCATTCGGCCCTCCGGCGGAGAAAGGAGCTTTCGATGAAGGTCGCGCTGATCCAGCTGGCGGGCGGCACCGGCGACAAAACCGCCGACATCGCTCTGGCCTGCGAAAAGATACGGGAGGCAGCAAAAAGCGGGGCGGATTTCGCCGTGCTGCCGGAAATGTTCTGCTGTCCCTATGACAACGCCTGCTTCCGGGATTTCGGCGAGGCGGCGGGCGGGCAGGCGCAGGCCGCTCTGTCCGCTCTGGCGAAGGAACTGGGCATTTATATCGTGGGCGGCTCCATCCCTGAGTTAGCGGACGGAAATGTCTACAATACCTCCTATGTATACGACCGGACCGGCCGGGAGCTTGCCCGCCACCGGAAGGTCCACCTGTTCGACATCGACGTGGCGGGCGGGCAGCGTTTCTTTGAATCCGACGTCTTCTCCCCCGGCGATCAGATCACCACGTTTGAAACGGAGTTCGGCGTCATGGGGCTTTGCATCTGCTTTGATCTCCGATTTGAGGAACTGGCCAGGTGCATGGCCCTGCGGGGCGCAAAGTGCATATTCGTTCCGGCGGCGTTCAACATGACCACCGGCCCCGCTCACTGGGAATTGCTGTTTCGCCAGCGGGCTGTGGACAACCAGTGCTTCACCGCAGGGGTTTCCCCCGCCCGGAACACGGCTGCGTCTTATGTGGCTTACGGCAATTCCATCGCCGTGGACCCTTGGGGCACGGTGCTGTGTCGCGCCGGGGCGGAGGCGGCGGTGCTGTACGCCGAGCTGGACCTTTCCCGTATCGACGCAGTGCGCAGCCAGCTCCCCATTCTCTCCGCCCGACGGACGGATTTGTACCATCTGCGGGAGCCGTGATTTCCGCGTTCTTTGCTTCTAATAATCTATATGCCAATTGCAAAAAGTCCCGCGAGATTTTGTTGAAATCCCACGGGGCTTTCATTCTTTTTTGCCTGTCTTATGCTTTTTCTTCGTTTAAAATGTGGACGTTCAGGTGGTTATAGGTCATCTCTACCCGCTTCTCCTCAAACGCGCTCCGCAGGTTTTCGCCAAGGCTCAGATACACGTTCCAGTAGTTCTCCGGCGTAGACCAGCAGTATACGCTGTATTCGATGGCGCTGGACTGGTAATCCGTCAAATAGACCGTGGGAGCGGGGTCGGCCAGCTTATCGTCCGTCCGCTCCAGTGCCAGACGGCAGGCGGACTTCACTGTCTCCGTGGGCGCATCATAGGACGCGGTTACCTTCCGGCAGACCCGGCGGCGACCCAGCGCGGTGTAATTCGTCAGCTTGCCGGCGGACAGCGCCTTGTTGGGAACCAGAACCGTCAGCCCCTCCGGCGTCACCAGCTTCGTATGGTTCAGGGTGATCTCCTCCACCGTACCGGAGACGCCGTCGGTCTCGATGAAATCCCCGATTGCAAAAGGATGGGAGGAAAGCAGCACCAACCCGCCGGCCACGTTGCCCAGTATATCCTCCGCCGCAAGGGTAACGCCCAGCGAGGCCACGCTCAGCAGCGCCACCAGAGACGAGGAATTGATTCCCAGCGTATCCGCCACGATGATAAGCGTGACAAGGTATAGCACCAGCTTCAGCCCCGTCAGCAGGTACTTCTGCACCCGTTCGTCCAGCTTGGTGCGCCTTACGATCCGGTACAGCAGCTTCATGACGATTCGAATGACAATCAGGCAGATCAGCAGCGTGATGACGGCGGATACCAGCCGGCCGACGGTCACCGTTGCCACACCCGGCAGCGCCATATTCCACAGGCCCGTAAAATTCATGCGCGCCTCACTTTTTTTCCGCCTGATCGGCCTTGATCTGCAGCTTCAGAGCCTCCACCGCCACCTTGACGGAGGTGGTGGTATCCTCGCTCATGTCCTGATCCAGACCCGCCTTTTCCCGCTCCTGATTCCACACCACATGGAAGCAGGAGCCGCACCGCACGCCCAGCGCCGACGCCACCACGAACAAAGCGGCGGACTCCATCTCACTGGCCTTCACGCCCAGACGTTTCCAGCTTTCCCACTTCTGCTGAAGCTCATAGTAGACCGGGGACTTCTCGGGGCTGTGCTGGCCGTAGAAGCTGTCCTTGCACTGGACGACGCCGGTATGGAGGGGGTAGCCCAGCTTCTTCGTGGCCTCCGCCAAAAAGCCGGTGATGCCGAAATCCGCCACGGCGGGGAACTCAATGGGGGCGTATTCCAGACTGGTGTGCTCGAACCGGATCGCCGCCGTGGCCACCACGATATCGCCGGATTTCACGTCCAGCGCGATGCCGCCGCAGGTACCGGTGCGAATAAAGGTGTCCGCGCCGCACTTTACCAGTTCCTCCATAGCGATGGAGGCGGAGGGTCCGCCGATGCCGGTGGAGCAGACGGAGACCTTCTCCCCCAACAATGTGCCGGTATAAGTAGTGAACTCTCGGTTCTGGGCCACCTTCTCCGCGCCGTCCAGCAGAGCGGCGATAGAAGGTACGCGGCCCGGATCCCCGGGCAGAATGCAGTAGCGGCCCACATCCCCTGGAGCACACTGAATATGGTATTGTTTCGGCAAATCGTGCATGTTCCTCACCTCATTAAATTTTTTTGGCCCCCGCTACGGCGGGGGCCGCACATAAACGAACGCTTATTATTTCAGCGTCACCACAGTGACACCTGCCTCGCCCTCGCCGTAGACGCCGAGGCGAAAGCTCTTGACCGCCTTGTTTCGCCGCAAAATGTCGTGGACGGTTTTCCTCAAAACTCCTGTGCCCTTTCCGTGGATGATAGTGACGGTTTCCAACCGCCCCATCACGGCGGCGGAGAGAAAATTCTCCACCACGCTCTCCGCCTCGATGCTCTCCATACCCCGGATGTCCAGTTCGCTGGAGGCCGCGGTCCGCAGCAGCTGCTGCGCCGCATGAGGCCGGATGGAGACAGCGGGCTTCTTCCTTCCGGCCGGTTCTTCCACCAGCCGCACCTCGTTTGCTTTCACGGTCATTTTCATCCGGCCCGCCTGCAGCTGGAGTACGCCATCCTTTCCCACAGAGACCACCTCCGCCAGGGTCTTCACGCCGGGAATCTCCACCTGATCGCCCTTTTGAATGGGGCGGCTGGGCCTGGGGATGGGTTCCGGCGCAAACTCACGGCTGCGGAGCTTTTCCTCCGCCTCGTTCAACCCCCGGCGAATAGCGGCCTGGGCCTCATTGAGATTCTGGGCGGCATCGGCCTTGGCCTGCTGCCTGCGCAGCTCCGCCAATTCATTCATGGTCTGATCCGCCGCGGCCTTCGCGTCCCGCAGGATACGGCGGGCGTCCGCCTCTCCCCGGCTGCGGGCATTGTCCCGGGCCCGCTCCATCTGCGTGCGGAATTCCCGGCCCTTACGGGCATCCTCCTCCCGCTGCTGATAGAGGCGGTCCACCTCCACCTGTTTTTTCTCCAGCGCCTGGCGCTTTTGCTCCAGCTGGGTCAGCACGTCCTCAAATCGGACGCTGTCTCCGGCCATCTGGGCCTTTGCGTCCTCCACCACGTCGTCCGGCAGGCCCAACCGCCTGGAAATCGCAAACGCATTGGATTTTCCCGGAATTCCGATGAGCAGTCGGTAGGTGGGCTGCAGGCTCTCCACGTCAAATTCGCAGGACGCGTTTTCCACCCCCGCGGTGGTCATGGCAAAGGTTTTGAGCTCCGCATAGTGGGTGGTGGCCGCCAGCTTCGCGCCGAAACGCCGCACTTGCTGAATGATGGCGATGGCCAGCGCCGCACCCTCCACCGGGTCGGTCCCCGCGCCCAGCTCGTCAAACAGCACCAGCGTCCTTTGGTCCGTCTCTTGCAGAATCCGTACAATGCTGGTCATGTGGGCAGAGAAGGTCGACAGACTCTGCTCAATGCTCTGCTCGTCGCCCACGTCCGCCAGCACCCGCTCATAAACGGAGATCTGGCTCCCTGACGCCGCCGGGATATGAAGTCCACACTGGGCCATCAGCGTCAAAAGGCCCAGGGTCTTCAGGCTGACGGTCTTACCTCCGGTATTGGGGCCGGTGATAACAAGCGTATCAAAGCTGTCCCCCAGTTCGATGTCGATGGGGACCGCTTTTGCCCGGTCCAGCAGGGGGTGGCGGGCCTTTCGCAAAACGATGGCTCCGTCCCGCCGGATCTCCGGACGGACACCGTCCAGCTTATAGGAAAGTTGGCCTCTGGCGAAGATCAGGTCCAGATGGACCAGCGCGTCATAGTCCCACTGGATATCCTCCCGATGGTTTGCCGCGTCGGCGGACAGCTCCGCAAGGATACGCTCGATCTCCTTCTTTTCCCTGGCCTCCAGCTCAATGTACTCGTTGTTGGCCTGAACCACCCCCATGGGCTCCACGAACAGCGTGGCCCCGGTGGAGGATACATCATGGACAAGGCCCGGCAGCGCCGCCTTCTGCTCTGCCTTCACCGGTACCACAAACCGCCCGTCCCGCTGGGTGATGAGGCTCTCCTGAAGGACCTTGCTGTAGGACGGGGAGGATATGATGCGCTGTAGAACCTGACGGCTCTTCGCCTGAGCCGCCCGCATCTTCCGGCGGATATCATTCAGTTCGGGGCTCGCATTGTCGGAGATGGTATCCTCGTCCAGAATGACGGACTTGATCCGGTCCTCCAGAAAGCGGTTGCCGTGGAGGGATAGAAACAGATGGTCAATAGCGCTCTTTTCCCCGGTGTCGGCGTTGAAATACTCACGGGTCCGCCGCGCCGCGGTCAAAAGGCCCGCAATGGTCAAAAGCTCCCGGGTATTCAGGCCGCCGCCCCGGTCCGCCCGGTCCAGTGCCTCCCGCACCGGCTTGAGCCCGGAGAAGGACGGACTGCCCCGAAGTCCGATCATCTCCCTGGCCGCGTCGGTCTGGTCCAGAAGCCGCAAAACCTCCTCCGGCTCCGTCTCCGGCGTCAGAGCCAGCGCGCGGCGCTTCGCCTCGTCGCTGACCGCCTGCGCCGCCAGCAGCGTCAGCACCTGAGGCAGCTCCAACGTCCGCATGGATTTTTCAAATAATTCGCTCATAATCAATCCTTTTCGTATAAAACATCCGAAACAGTACAAAATGTATCATAAATTCGACAGGCTTTTGTAATAGTCCAGCGTCCGGAATCCCCTCTCCAACTGGACGGCCACATATCGCTCCGCCGCGTCGGAGAGCTGGTTTTGTCCCTCTCCCGTCAATGTAAAGGCATAGAGCCGTCCGGGAGCTCCATAGACGATATGCCGCAGGGCGGCCACCGCCTCCGGGCACAGCGGGAGTGTTCCCCCATTTCCCATTCCGCCGCAGGCGGCGCAGCGCAAAACGCCCTGCACCGGGTCCAGACGTGCATCCGCCGGGTCTTCCGCGCCGCAGACGGCGCACCCGTCTGCCAGCGGCTCGTATCCCGCAAGACACATCAGCCTCAACTCAAAGGCAGGCTTTGCCAGTTCCCGGGGCTTTTTCAGGGTATCCAGAGCGTAAAGCCCGTTGAGCAGGTGGTTCAGAAGCTCCGGCGCCGGAATTTCCGGGGAGGAGACGGCCTCCGTCAGCTCCGCGAAGTAAAAGCCCAGCGCCAGCGCCTCAAAATCTGCCCGCAGGCCGTCGAACAGCGCCAGAGTGGTTCCTTCATTCAAATAGTACCAGTCCCCCCGGTGTGTCAGGCCCAGCTCACTGTAGGCCAGTGTCTGGCAGGCGGCTGCAAAGCGGCAGGACTTGCGCCGCGCGCCCTTGGCGATCACGGGGATCTTCCCGTGGTCGGGGGTGAGCACGGTGAGAATCTCATCCGATTCTTTTGTCTCCGTCTCCCGCAGCACCATGCCGCGCGTCACAAGTTCGCCCATGGTTCCGCCTCCAGAAATTCCCGGTACATTGCGTAGTATTCCGGTGCGCCGGTAGCCCAGAACAGGGTCCAGCAAGTCTCAACCGTCATGTTTTATCACCTCTCCGGTTAGTATGGCCGATTTTGTCGAAAACATGGCTGGAAATGCCTGTGAACACCCCGGGAGGGACACTCCCGCCGCGGTAAATCCCTTCTCCGATATACTGTTCATTATAACAAGGCCGCGGCAAGTCCGCAAGAGGCGCCGCCGGTTTCCAAAAACAAAGTGAAACGCCCGGACGCTGTCGGGGCGTTTCAGCAATTTCATAAAAGTCATCCGAGGCGGCGGTCAACATCTGGGGGAAGGCTGCTCCTCTCCGCCGGTAAGCAAGATATTATCCAGAAGGAACAGCAGCTCCAGTGTGCTGCGAAACGGCATACTCCGCCGCCCCTCCAACCACTGCACCGTCCCCTGTCAGCTGGCATTCTGCAAAAGCAGAATTCGCAGGCGGAATGTGGCCGGTCCGCCCCGTGTCCGGCACGGTGGCCGCTGGCTCCGGCGTCGCCTCCGGCAGGAGACGGAATCTGCGGAGGCGGGAAAACGTCTCCGGAAAACGCAGCTCATCCAGCAGCGTCTCCACATCCCTCAGGAGCCGGACCGTTCCGTGGAACCGGACCGCCCGCCCTAGGCCCGGATAAACCAGCCATCCTGTCGGAATCGGGTGGTCATATCCATCCACGCAAATTAACAGATCGCGGTATTTATTTTCCCGGTACTTTTCCTGCATCTGCGTTTTATCTCCCCAACTCAAAATCTCCTTCAAAAAGTGTCAAGCGGCAGTACGGCACAGGGCAAAAAAGTATTACATATCTGTAAAACTTTTTTCATAATTTTTTATAACAGTTGGGTTTCAATTTACACGTGTTATACGGCGGTTTTCTTCCCTATGCTCCGAACCGCTATTCTTTCTTTTCTTCCATCGCTTTCGTCATTGCCTCCCGCATGGGGCGGGCCTTTCCAGCCAGATTGTTTTTCTGCAAAATGCTCCTGATCTCCCCCGAGGTCTGGACCATCTCGTCGTGGAAGCCGGCGGCGGAGACCCGCAGCGCCCCGTGGCCCAGAATGATCACCTGTTCAGCTCCGTCGGAGGAAACCACCCGGACCCGGTGCTCCCGTCCGATCTGATAGGTGGTCCGCTCGATGTAGGCGTCCGCCGTCTCCGCCTCCTTCGTATAAACCACATGGATATTATGATACTTTTCCACCTTTTCGATTCCGCCTTTGACCTTATAAGCGTCAAACACCACGATCACCTCGCATTTGCGAAAACCCTGATAGTCGCTCATCAGGTCGCACAGCGCCCGCCGCGCGGCGTCCAGCCGCTCCGCGGCCACGGTTTTCAGCTCGTCCCAGGCAAAAATCACGTTGTATCCGTCCACCAGCAGGTATTCCGGCCCCGCGGGCCGGGACGAGGCGCTTCGCTCCACTTCACCGGATGCCTCGGGCAACGGCCTGTGAAAGGTTCGGTGCCTGACCGGGCCGTAAGTCCGCTCAAAAATGGCCTGCAACTCTCTATCCTGCTCCGCGGTTCCGGCGTAGGACGCGGAGCGGACGGCGGTGGCCGCCGTGCGTTCCCCGGCGGGCCTCCCGCCCAGGTGCACAATGCTGTCCACGTGGGCGTGGGCAGGGACGTCGCTCCACTTCACCAGATATCCCGCGCCGTGGGCACAGAAGATGGAGTCCGCCGGGTTTTCCAGATCCCGTTCCGGGTCGTATCCCGCCGCTTCCACAACGGCCTCCTGCCTTTGACAGGGCCGGTAGCCGCCGGGGACACATACAAGCCGGCCCCGTCCCTTCGTATAGGCAGTCATCTCCGCCGCATAGTCCCGCAGGGCCGACACCGGTGCCCCGCCGATTATCAGGGCGTCCTCCCCCTCCGTCTCCGGCGGAGCAAAGTCTCCGCCCATGCGCTGGATATCCGCCATGGCACGGCCCGTCTGGGCAGCGGGGACCGTGAGGCGGAAATCGTACCAGGGCTCCAGCAGGACGCTTTGGGCGGACATCAAGCCCTGCCGCACGGCGCGCCAGGCAGCCTGACGGAAGTCACCGCCCTCGGTGTGCTTTTCGTGGGCCCGGCCCGCAAGGAGAGTGATCTTCATGTCCGTGATGGGCGCGCCGGTAAGGACGCCAAGGTGGCTCCGCCCGGCCAGATGGCTCAGTATCAACCGCTGCCAGCCGGAGGCCAGTACCTCCTCCGGACAGGCGGTGGCAAACCGCACTCCCGCGCCCCGCTCCAAGGGCTCCAGCAGGAGGTGGACCTCCGCGTAGTGCCGCAGAGGCTCAAAATGCCCAATGCCGATCACCGGGGCGCCGATGGTCTCCCGATAGACGACGGCCCCCGGGCCGAAGGTCACGTCCAGATCAAACCGGTCTTTTAAGAGCCGCTGCAAAATCTCCTGCTGGATGGTCCCCATCAGCTGGACGTTGATGCGTCCGGTCTGCTCCTTCCAAACCACATGGAGCTGGGGGTCCTCCTCCTCAAGCTGCCGCAGCTGCGTCAGCGCGGTGTGGGGGTCGCAGCCGTCCGGCAAGAGCACCTGGCAGGTCAGGGCCGGTTCCAGCGTTGGAGGCGCGGACGCCGCCTCCACCCCCAGTCCCTCTCCGGGGGAAGTGCGGCTGAGGCCCGTGACGGCGCACACCGTCCCCGCCTTCGCCGCGTCAGTGGGCTGAAACTTCGCACCGGAGTAGATGCGAAGCTGGTCCGCCTTCTCCTGCCAGTCCTCCCCGTTCCGGCTGCCGGAGAGCAGATCCTTCACCCGCAGCGTCCCGCCGGTGACTTTCAGATGGGTCAGTCGCGCGCCCTGTGAATCACGTGAAATCTTATAGACCTTTGCGCCGAACACGTCCCCATAAGCCGGGATTGGGGCAAACCGCGGCAGGCTCTCCAGCAGCTCCTCCACCCCCACCAGCTTCAGCGCCGCACCGAAGATACAGGGGAACAGTTTCCGCTCCCCCACCAGCGCCGCAACGGTCTCGTCCTTCAGCTGGCCGGAAGCCAGATACTCTTCCATGGCCTCCTCGCCGCAAAGGGCGATCTCCTCCCCCCACTCGACTCCGGGTCGGGAGAAATCCACGCAGCCACCGTCCAGACGGCTTTTCAGCTCCGCCATCAGCGCGGCCCGGTCTGTCCCTGGCTGGTCCATCTTGTTGACGAAAAGAAACGTGGGCACGCCGTACCGCTCCAGCAGCCGCCAGAGGGTCAGGGTGTGACCCTGGACGCCGTCCGCTCCGCTGACCACCAAAATCGCACAATCCAACACCTGAAGTGTCCGCTCCGCCTCGGCGGAAAAGTCCGCGTGGCCGGGAGTATCCAGCAGCGTCAGCTCCACGCCGTCCATTGGAAGCACCGCCTGCTTTGAAAAAATGGTGATGCCCCGCTCCCGTTCCAGCGCAAAGGTATCCAGAAACGCGTCCCGATGGTCCACACGGCCCAGCTTCCGAAGCGCCCCGCCGACATACAAAAGGCCCTCGGTCAAAGTGGTCTTGCCCGCGTCAACATGAGCTAATATTCCAATTACAAGTTTTTTCATCGTCTTCTCCGCCTGTCTTGTCAAGGCAAATTTCCTTTAGTATATCAGTCCTGGGGCGTAAGGTCAAAAATAACATTTGCTTTTGCCGAAATATCTACTATAATGGCATTTGTAGAAATAGTAAAAGCCCTAAAATAAAACAGCGTGAAAATTGAGGATCGTTATCTATGAAAATCATTATCGTGGGCGCCGGCAAAGTCGGGCTGGCGCTGGCGCAGCATCTTTCCAAGGAACACAGCGTCACGGTCATCGACCAGAACCCCACGCTTCTGGACCACATCATCAATGTCTACGACGTGATGGGCGTGTGTGGCAACGGCGCCTGCGCCGACGTGCAGAAAGAAGCGGACGCGGGACGGACCAATCTGCTTATTGCCACCGCCTCCAGCGATGAGATCAACATTTTGACCTGCCTTGTGGCAAAAACTCTGGGCGTACAGCACACCATCGCCCGCATCCGCAACCCGGAATACGAAAATCAGCTGCGATATATGCGGGGCGAGTTGGGATTGTCCATGGCCATCAATCCGGAACGAGCCACCGCCCGGGAGATTGCCCGCGTTCTCCGGTTCCCCAACGCGATGAAGCTGGAGTCCTTTTCCAAGGGTCGGCTGGAGCTGGTGGAATACCGTCTGCCCTCCGGCAGCACACTGGGCGGCGTGCTGCTCAGCGATCTCTATAAAAACCTGCGGGCAAGGGTGCTGGTCTGCGCCGTGGCCCGAAAGGATAACACGATCATTCCCTCCGGTGATTTTGCCCTTCAGGATGGAGACACCCTTTATATTACCGCCACCCCCCACGAGCTGGAACAGTTCTTCCGGCACCTGGGGGTATTCAAGTGTAGGGCGTCCTCCGTCATGATCGTGGGGGCCAGCAAGCTGTGCTATTATCTGGCTATGCAGTTGATTGAAATGGGAATGACCGTCAAGATCATCGACCAGAACAGCGATCGCTCCACCCATATGAGCGAACTGCTTCCAAAGGCTCTGGTCATCACCGGCGACGGCATGGACAGCGAGCTTCTGCGGGAAGAGGGTTTGGACCAGACGGGCGGCTTTGTGGCCATCACCGGCATGGACGAGGCCAATATTCTGATGGCTTTGAGCGTAGCCAGGCAGTATAAAAACTGCAAGGTGGTTGCGAAGATCAACCGCCAGCCTCTGGTGGATCTGGTGTCTAACGAGGACATGATCGGCAGCGTCGTATCCACCGGCTCCGTCACCGCGGAGTTAATTTTACAGTACGTCCGCGCCATGCAGAACGCCTCCGGCTCCCAGGTTAAAACGCTGCACCGCCTGATCGGCGGTACGGTGGAGGCGCTGGAATTCGGCATACGGTCCGACTCCCCCCTGATTGGCGTTCCCCTGCGGGACCTCAAGCTCCGCTCCGGCATTCTGCTGGCGGGCATTGTCCGGCAAAACGGAAAAATCGTCATTCCCTCCGGCGCGGATGCCATTAATGCCGGAGATGACGTGATTGTGGTCACCACCAGCACTCTGCGGGATATCCGCGACATTTTGCAGTAAAAAGGACGGATACCGTTGAATCGAAGAATGATTGCCTATATTCTCGGAAAAATCCTGCTGGTGGAGGCGGCGCTGCTGACGCTGCCCATGGTGGTGGCGATGTTTTACCGGGAGTCGGCAGAGCCGTTTTTAATCCCCATGCTGACGCTGATTCTCTGCGGCATCCTGCTGAGTCACATTTCGCCCAAGTCCCGGGCTCTCTATGCCAGAGACGGCCTCGCCATCGTAGCGCTGGCATGGATCGCGATGTCCCTGTTTGGGGCAATGCCCTTTTACATCTCCCACTCCATGCCCACCTTTGTGGACTGTTTTTTTGAAACCGTATCCGGCTTTACCACCACCGGCGCCAGCATCCTGACGGAGATCGAACATCTGGGCCGGGGCGTGCTGTTCTGGCGCAGCTTTACCCATTGGGTGGGCGGCATGGGCGTGCTGGTGTTTGTCATGGCCATTTTCCCCGCGTCCGACGGGCACGGGATGCACCTCCTGCGGGCGGAAGTCCCCGGCCCAGCGGTGGGAAAGCTTGTAAGCCGACTGGGGGACACCGCGAAGATCCTGTACGGCATCTATCTGGTCATGACGGTGGCGGAGATCGTTTTGCTGCTGCTGGGAGGGATGCCGCTGTTCGACGCCTGCGTCCACGCCTTCGGCACCGCCGGCACCGGCGGCTTCAGTTGCCGGAACCTCAGCGTGGGTGCGTACAACAGCCCTTACTTCGATCTTGTGATCGGAGTTTTCATGCTGCTGTTCGGCGTGAACTTCAACCTCTACTATTTTCTGCTGATCGGCAAAGTGCGGGAGGTACTGCGGTCCGAAGAGCTGCGGACCTATTTCCTGATCGTGGCGGCAGCCACCGTCACCATCGCATGGAATATCTCCCACCTGTTCGAGTCTTTCTCCACCGCCCTCAGGTACGCCTTTTTTCAGGTCTCCTCCATTATCACCACTACCGGATACGCCACAGCGGATTTTAACCTCTGGCCACCCTACTCCAGGGTGGTGCTGGTCTTTCTGATGTTCGCGGGGGCCTGTGCCGGGTCTACCGGCGGCGGCATCAAGATCGCCCGTCTGGTCATTCTGGGCAAGACAGCCGTCAGCGACATGCGGCAGATGCTGCACCCCAATGCCGTGGCCACCGTCCGGATTGAGGGCCGACCGGTAAGCAGCAAGATTTTGCGCAGCACCCATGTGTTTCTGGTGGTATATCTGTTAATCATGAGCATTTCCACCCTTTTACTGAGTCTGGACGGGTTCGACCTTGTCACCACCTTTACGGCCGTGGTCTCTTGTATCAACAATATCGGGCCGGGGCTGGGGCAGGTGGGGCCCATGGGAAACTTTGCGGCGTTTTCCCCGGCATCCAAGATCCTGCTGGCGTTTGATATGCTGGCCGGAAGGTTGGAACTGTTTCCGATGCTGCTGCTGGCGCCGTCGCTGTGGCGCAGACACAGCTTCCTCAGGTAAAGTCCACAAGCGGCGGGAGACGCGGCGCGTCCCCCGCCGTTTATCGCAGGCGCAGAAAACATACAGGGAGTTCTCATAATTTATGTGTTCTGTTTCTAAAATTCACCATTGACAAGCGCGGTTGATTCCTCTACAATGTAACGTCAGAGTATACACATCAAGGAGGTACACCATGGGTTTTCTGCTGGCTGGCGGCAGTGTTTTTTTGAACGGCACTTTCAAGACGGCGGACGTAGCCGTTGAGGATGGCCGTATTGTTTCCATTTCCCCATTTCTTCCCCGTGAGAATCAGTCCGTGATTAAAATTGATCATCTGTTTGTTGTTCCAGGTTTCGTCGATGTCCATGTACATCTTCGGGAGCCTGGATTTTCTTATAAGGAAACCATCGCCTCCGGTACGGCGGCAGCGGCGGCGGGGGGCTATACCGCCGTGTGCTCCATGCCCAATCTGAAGCCGGTGCCGGACGGCCCGGAGACCTTGCAGCCGGAGCTTGACGCCATTGCGCGGGCTGCAAAAATCCATGTCTATCCATACGGCGCCATCACCGCCGGAGAGCAGGGGCAGTTCTTGTCCGACATGGCGGGCATGGCTCCCAGCGTAGCGGGCTTCTCCGACGACGGGCGGGGCGTCCAGTCCGACGACATGATGCGCGCCGCCATGAAGGCCGCCAGGGCGTTGGGAAAACCCATTGTGGCCCACTGCGAGGTGAACGAGCTGCTGTCCCCCGGCGGCTGTGTCCACGACGGAACCTGGGCGAAAGCCCACGGCTTTCCCGGCATTTCCTCCGAGAGCGAGTGGCGGCAGATTGAGCGGGACATCGGCCTGGTCCGGGAGACCGGGTGCCAATACCACGTCTGTCACATCTCAACCAAAGAAAGCGTGGACCTCATCCGCAGAGCGAAAGCCGACGGCCTTCCCGTCACCTGCGAAACCGGGCCGCACTATCTGGTTTTGTGCGACCAGGACCTGCAGGACGAGGGTCGGTTCAAGATGAACCCGCCCTTGCGGTCCGCGGCGGACCGGGACGCGCTCATTGAAGGACTCCTGGACGGCACCGTCGACTGTATCGCCACGGACCACGCTCCCCACTGTGCCGAAGAAAAATCAAGGGGTCTGCGCCAAAGCGCCTTCGGCATCGTGGGCCTTGAGACCGCATTCCCCATTCTGTACACCCAGCTGGTGGAGACGGGCGTCATCCCGCTGGAGCTGCTCCTGGACCGGCTGTGTACCCGGCCCCGTCGGATTTTCGGCCTTCCGGGCGGTACAGTGTCCGAGGGAGCTTTCGCCGACCTGACGGTGCTGGACCTGAACCGGCCTCACGCCATTGTCAGCAGCGCTTTTAAATCCATGGGCCGCGCAACTCCTTTTGACGGCTGGGTCGTGGCCGCCGCCGTGGCCGCCACAATCTGTAATGGAAAACTGGTTTACACCGATTTTCGTCGGGAGGACGTATGAAGCAGACTCTTTTTACCATCGAGCACACCCGCCAGCTTACCGCCGACACCTACGAGATGGTGCTCTCCGGCGATACCTCTGCCATCACCGCACCGGGGCAGTTTGTGGACATTGCTCTGCCGCTGAGGTTTCTGCGCCGTCCCGTCTCCGTCGCCAACTGGGCGAAGAACGAGCTACTGCTGATCGTCCGGGTGGCGGGCGAGGGGACGCGGGAGCTGGTGCGCTCCGTCCCCGGGACGGAGTTGGACATCCTCTCGGGCCTTGGCAACGGGTTCGATCTGGAAAGCTGCACGGAAACCCCCATTCTGATCGGCGGCGGCGTGGGCGCGGCCCCGCTGTTCGGCCTTGCGGGGCGGATGCGCCAGCGGGGCGTCACCCCCACGGTGGCGCTGGGTTTTCGCACCGCGGAGGACGCATTTTATCTGGAGGAGTTTACGGGCCTTGGCTGCCGCCTCTTCATCGCCACGGAGGACGGAAGCCTCGGGACAAAGGGCTTTGTCACCGATCTTGTCCGGGCGGTGCCGGAGTGCACCGATGCGTTTGTCTGCGGCCCCACGCCCATGCTGAAAGCTGTTCGGGCGCTACCCCAGCTGAAAAATGGGCAATATAGCTTTGAGGCGCGGATGGCCTGCGGCTTCGGGGCCTGCGTGGGCTGCACCATCAAGACGAAAAGCGGCCCCCGCCGGGTTTGTAAAGACGGGCCTGTGTTCCATAAGGAGGAGATCGAATGGTAAATCTGGAGGTTTCCCTGGCCGGTGTGTCCCTTAAAAATCCGGTGATTCCCGCCTCCGGCACGTTTGGATACGGGCGGGAATTTTCGGAGGTCTACGACCTTAATATTCTGGGCTCCTTTTCCTTCAAGGGCACCACGGCGGAACCCCGGTTCGGAAATCCCCAGCCCCGCGTGGCGGAGACGCCCTGTGGAATGCTGAACGCGGTGGGGCTTCAAAATCCGGGTATCGACTCTGTGGTTGCCCAGGAGCTACCCAATATCGCGAAGATCTTTCACGGCCCGGTGATTGCCAACATCGGCGGCAGCACGGCGGAAGAGTACGTGGAGAACTGCCGCGCTCTGGACAGCTGCGAACAGATGGGTATCATCGAGGTGAATATCTCCTGCCCCAACGTCCACTGCGGCGGCCGGAACTTCGGCTCCGACCCCAAATCCGCCGCTCAGGTGACGGCGGCGGTGAAGGCCGTCACGAAAAAGCCGGTGTTTGTTAAGCTCTCCCCCAACGTGACGGACATTGCAGAGATCGCCCGGGCTTGCGCCGACGCGGGGGCGGACGGCCTGTGCCTTATCAACACGCTGCTGGGGATGCGTATTGATCTGAAAACAAAGCGTCCTCTGCTTGCCAACCGCACCGGGGGCCTGTCCGGCCCCGCCGTATTCCCCGTGGCGCTGCGGATGGTGTGGGACGTATACGAGGCGGTGGATCTGCCCATCATTGGCTGCGGCGGGGTCAGCTCCGCCGAGGACGTGTGTGAAATGATGCTGGCGGGGGCCGGCGCCGTGGAGATCGGCGCGGCGAATCTGAAAAATCCCTTCGCCTGCAAGTCCATTATCGAACATCTGCCCACCGTGTGTGAGCGGCTCGGCGTGACAAAAATTTCCGAACTGACAGGAGGCGCGCACCGTGAATAAAGATGTCATCATTGCCCTGGACTTCCCCAACGCTTCCGAGGCGCTGAATTTTCTCGACTGCTTTCCCGCCGGGGAAAAGCCCTATGTGAAAATCGGCATGGAGCTTTTTTACGCCGAGGGGCCGGACATGGTCCGAAAAATCAAGGCCCGGGGCCATAAAATCTTTTTGGACTTAAAGCTCCATGATATCCCCAACACGGTAAAACGGGCCATGGGTGTCCTCAGCCGTCTGGACGTGGACATGGTGAATCTCCACGCCGCAGGCGCGTCTGAGATGATGCGCGCCGCGCTGGAAGGCCTTACCCGCCCGGACGGCACCCGCCCCCTGCTGATCGCCGTGACCCAACTCACCTCCACCGATGCAAAGGCTCTGAAAAACGAGCTTCTGATTGACATCTCTATGGAGAAAACCGTCATGTCCTATGCCAAAAACGCCGCTGCCGCCGGGCTGGACGGGGTAGTGTGTTCCCCGTTGGAGGCGGCGGGCGTGAAGACCGTCTGCGGCGGTGACTTCGTCACCGTCACCCCAGGCATTCGTTTTGCGGACAGTGCCTCTGGGGATCAGAAGCGCATCATGACGCCGGAGCTGGCCGGAAAGTCCGGCTGCGACTATCTGGTGATGGGCCGCCCCATCACACAGTCGGGCGACCCCGTGGCCGTCTACCGTCGGGCGATGAGGGACTTTTTTTACCGGTAAACCCATTCATACAAGCAGGGAGGATTTTTAAGATATGAGTATTGAACGCGAAATTGCCCACGACCTCTTATCCATCGGCGCGGTGTTCCTGCGCCCTGACGAGCCCTTTACGTGGGCCAGCGGAATCCACAGCCCCATTTACTGCGACAATCGCCTGATCCTGACAGCCCCCGCCATCCGCACCGCCGTGGAGACTGGTCTGGTGAACCTGATCTGTAAGCACTACCCGGATGCGGAGGTGCTGATGGGAACCTCCACCGCCGGCATCGCCCACGCCGCCATCGTGGGCCACATGATGGGGCTTCCCATGGGGTATGTCCGCTCCGGGCACAAGGATCACGGTCGAGGCAACCGGATTGAGGGGAGGCTGGAAAAGGGCCGGAAAGTGGTGGTGGTGGAGGACCTGATCTCCACCGCCGGAAGCTGCATCGAGGTGGTGGACGTCCTCCGGGAAGCCGGAGCAAACGTGCTGGGCGTGGTCTCCATTTTCACCTATGGGCTCCAAAAGGGCATTGACCACTTGGCGGCGGCAGATGTCGTCAATTTTAGCCTGAGCAATTTTGACGCGGTGTGCGAAGTGGCCGCCGAAGAGGGCAAAATCAAAACAGAGGATATCCAGCGCCTGAAAAAATTCCGAGCCGACCCCAGCGACGAGAGCTGGATGCGTACCTGAGCCGGCCCACCGAAACGCGAGAAGGGAGAATCTCTATGTCAAAACGCAATCTCATCGACATCACCGACCTGACCCCCGCCGAGATCGGCGATCTGATCGCCACGGCGGAGGATATGATTGAAACCCCGGAGAAATACCAGAACATCTGTGCCCACAAGCAGCTGGCAACGCTGTTTTTCGAGCCGTCCACCCGGACGCGCCTGAGCTTTGAGTCGGCCATGCTCTCCCTGGGCGGCAGCGTACTGGGCTTTTCCGAGGCGGCGTCCTCCTCCACCGCCAAGGGCGAGACCGTGGTGGATACGGTCCACACGGTAAGCTGCTACGTAGACATCATTGCCATGCGCCATCCCAAGGAGGGCGCGCCCTTTGCCGCCGCCCAGCGGGCAGAGGTGCCCATCATCAACGCCGGAGACGGCGGTCACAACCACCCCACCCAGACCCTCACCGACCTTTTGACCATCCACCGGGAGAAGGGCCGCCTGAGCGACTTCACCATCGGCTTTTGCGGCGACCTGAAATTCGGCCGCACCGTACATTCTCTGGTGAACGCCCTTTCCCGTCAAAGTGGCATCCGCTTCGTGTTCATCTCCCCGGAGGAGCTGAAGCTGCCCAACTACCTGAAAGAAAATGTGCTGGATAAAAACGGCCTTCCGTATACGGAGACGGACTCGCTGGAGGACGCCATTCCCAGCCTCGACATTTTGTATATGACCCGCGTCCAGAAGGAGCGTTTTTTCAATGAGGCGGATTACATCCGGCTGAAGGACACCTACGTTCTGGACCCGGCAAAGCTGGTTCCGGCGAAAAAGGACCTGTGCATTCTCCACCCCCTGCCCCGCGTGAACGAGATTGCGGTGGCAGTGGATAACGACCCCCGGGCCTGCTACTTCAGGCAGGTGAAAAATGGCAAGTTCATCCGCATGGCCCTCATATTGCTGCTGCTGGGTCTGCGGGCGGAGTGAAGGAGGAACCGCAATGAATATCGACAGCATTCAAAACGGCGTGGTGCTCGACCACATTCAGGCCGGAAAGTCCATGGACATCTACAAGTACCTGCACCTTGACCAGTTGGACTGCTCCGTGGCCATCATCAAAAACGTTCGCAGCGGGCGGATGGGCAAAAAAGACATCATCAAAATCGACTCTCCCATGGAGGTGGATTTGGACGTACTGGGCTATATCGACTCGAACATCACCGTCAACATCATTCGGGACGGGATGCGCGTGGGGAAAAAACATCTGGAACTTCCGATGAAGCTGGTGAATATCATTCATTGTAAGAACCCCCGGTGCATCACATCGGCGGAGCCACAGCTGGACGCCATCTTCCTGCTGAGCGATCGGGAAAAACGCACCTACCGCTGCGCCTACTGCGACGCGGAGAAGAAGCGGAAGCTGTAAAAACGACGCCGGCCCCGCACTGGAAAAGAGCGCGGGAGCCGGCCCCATCTCCAGAAAATTTTCCCGTGCGGCGCAAGAGTCATAGTTTCTCTGCGGGCATTTTCCTTTTTGCTGCCGGGGGAAAGCCGGATCTACCGGGCGCGGACATTCTTATTGCCTGTGTGCCCAGCGAGAGCCAGTATTTGGAGGAGGGGCCTTGCAATACATGAAAAAATGCGCTAAAATTGAATGTACTGTGATATTGTATGACTCTCCGCCAAACGGCGAAGGGTCCCGTTTTTTGGGTCCCACCCGGAGCGGCCGTAGCGGGAAATCCCATGTTTTGAAAGAGAGAATACCATGAGCGAGAAGCAACGCGCCCTGCGCGGCGTACTGTGTACCACGATTGGTGGCGTCTGCTGGGGCATCTCCGGCACCTGCGGGCAATACCTGTTCGGCTTCTGCGGCATTCATCCCGTCTGGCTGGTCTGCGTGCGGACGCTGGGGGGCGGCGCAGTATTGACGCTTCTGGCCCTGCCGAAGTACAGGCGGGACCTGCTGGCTCTGATCCGACAACCCAAAGAGCTTGGAAAGCTGGTCATCTTCGGCCTGTTTGGCCTTTTGCTGTGCCAGTACGCATATTTGACCTCCATCAGCTACACCAACGCCGGAACCACCACGGTGCTGCAAACCCTGAACCTTGTTTTCATCATGCTTATCACCTGTGTCCACGCCCAGAAATGGCCAAACCGCACTCAGGCTGTGGCACTGATTCTGGCGTTGTGGGGAACGTTTATCCTGGCCACCGGCGGCGATCCGCGACATATGTCCATCTCTCCACCCGGCCTTTTCTGGGGCCTGCTCACCGCCGCGGCCGTGACGATTTATACGCTTTTGCCCCGGTCGCTCATGGAGCGGTGGGGAAAGGAAATGATTACCGGCACGGGTATGTTAATCGGCGGCGTGTTTATCAATCTCGCAAGTCAAAGCTGGGAGTTTTCCGCAAGTCTCTCCTGGCGGGGCTGGCTGGCAGTCTGCGGCGCGGTCTTGTTGGGGTCAATCATTGCGTTTCCTCTGTTCATGCAGGGCATCGCGGACGTTGGCCCGGTGAAATCCTCGATGCTGGCGGCGACGGAGCCGGTGTCCGCCACGGTCTTCTCCGCCCTGTGGCTCCATACGGCGTTCTCCCTGGCGGATCTGGTGGGCTTCGTGCTCATTCTCGTGACAATTTTCCTCCTGGCAAGGGAGAATGAGGACAGCGCCGCATAATTTCCGACGCACGATCGCACAATCAGGCTTTTTGTCGGGCTCTATGAAATTGGCGCGGACAGCGAAACCCATTCAAATTCCGGGCGCAAGGCGGCGAAAAACAAGCGGCGCATTTTAAGGGCGGCGGATGTAAATTGTGCGGCGCTGCCCTAAGGAGGTCTTTTTGTGTATGACGAGCTGACAGAAGTGGACATTCAGAAGATGAAGGAAGAGGTCGCCTACCGCACCGCGGTGCTGCGTCCAAAGCTCATTGAGGATGTGCAGACCGCCCGGGGCTTTGGCGATCTCAGTGAAAATTATGAGTACAAATGCGCCAAGCGGGACAAAAACCGAAACGACAGCCGTATCCGCTATCTCCAGCAGATGATCCGCACAGCCAAAGTCATCCGGCCCAAGGACTCCGGTGCGGACTGCGTGGGGCTGTTCGACACGGTGGTCATCGTCCCCGCGCCCACAAAGAAGCCCCAGACCATCCGCATTGTCACCACGTTGCGTCAGGACGCGCTAAAGGGCCTTATCAGCAAGGAGTCTCCGGTAGCCAGAGCGGTACTGGGCCACAAGGCTGGGGAGACCGTCCATGTGGATTTGGGTGAGGGACGCGGTTATGAGCTGACGATCCAGTCCGTTGAAAAAGGTGCGGACGACGCGTCTTTGGATATCAGCAGCTACTGAGGTCCTCCCAATGCAGCAGGCCGAAACGCAGATCAAAAAAGAACGGACGCCCTTTGCGGGCGTACATAAATGCAAGCCCCTCTGTCCGCCACGGACCGAGGGGCTTGTACTATATTCGGTTGACCGCAGGCGGGCATGCTCCTAATAACAGCCAATACAGGCCGCCAGCGTAACTACCCATGCGGTAATCAGCGCAAGCATCACCACGGACAACCGTTTTTCGCTCCATGTAAGCTCAGGATAGAAAGCTGATTTCTCGTCGGCCTTTGCAAGCGCCGGAAGCAGAAGGGGCAGGAAAATAATTGACAAAGAGTATCCCCCGACAGCAAGCGCAGAAAGCGCAAAATACGAAAGCGGGATTATCCCCAATAAGCACAGGCAATTCCAAACCACGCCCGCAAACAGCAAGATCACCATGATTGTTCTTTTCGCTTTGATGTTCACTTTGGTCCTCTTTTCAAATAATATGGAACTTCTACATGACTGATCGCGCAAAACCCGGAGCAATCGTGCATATCTAAGCCGCTTTTACGGCGCTATGCCCATGTTCGCTCAAATACCGGGCTGACCGCTCTCAGAACACGCCGTCAATTCCTGAGGCTCATGCCCACGGTGCGCATCACCTGTTCCACCTGCCGCGCGGTGGCATCCTCGCCCTCCCGGCTGACGACAATCATATCGGCATACTTTGCGTACAGTGGCTCCCTCTGGCGGTAGATTTCTCGAATGGACATATCCCGCGGTGCGGCGATGCCCCGGTCCCACAGGTCCTCCGGCATTCGGTCCTCGATCTCCCGCAGAGGCGTCTCCAGCCAGATGGAAACGCCGTTTTTCCGCATATTTTCCATCGCTCCCCCGGAGAGCACCATGCTGCCGCCGGTGGCGATCACTGTATCCTGAAGATCAAGACTTTCGCCGACCTTTCCCTCCAGCACCACAAAATCGTCCACGCCCATTTCCAGCAGCAGTTCCTTCAGCGTCTTGCCCGTCCGTTGGCGGATCACATCGTCCACATCCACAAACGTATATCCCAGGCGCTCCGCCAGAGCCTTGCCCACGGCGCTCTTGCCTGTGCCGGGCATGCCGATCAGAATCAGATTTTTCACAAGTTCCTCCTTAAAATGCTTTGTCGGAATATCAAACGCGCCGAACGGCCCCGGGCCATCCTTTTTTCACGTCCGCCTGAAAGGCGGAGCGGCGGCTATTTGACAGGTGCCATTATAACCTTTCCGCGGACAAATGTCCACCAGTAATTTACACAAAAATAACGCTCCGCCACAGCAGACAATCTCCGCAGAAACGCAGCAGGGAATTCTGTGAATTTTGTCAGTTGCGGCAGATTCAGAATGCGGATATAATAGGTATGACCTTTAAGGTATTACCTATTGAAATTACAGCCATTTGATTTGTTAATGAGGTGAGCAATATGAGCAGTCAGATTCCGCAATCCAGGACCATCCGCACCCAGCTGCTGATTGCCATGCGGGATGGAGCATACTCCAACTGCGAACGCCTGCCCCGCGAGAGCGTGCTGGCGGAGAAAATGGGCATCAGCCGCACCCAGCTGCGGGACATTCTGGCTTCGCTGGAGCGAGAGGGATTCATCACCCGCCGCCACGGTGTGGGAACAATCATCAACCGCCACGTTCTGCGTGTCCAGACCCGTATGGACATTGAACTGGAATTTTTGGACATGATTAACCAGAGTGGCCACAAGGCCGCGGTGGCCTTCGTCCGGGTGTCTGACGGCGAAGCGGATGAAAAAATTGCAGAGCAGCTCCATCTTCCGGTGGGCGCGCCCATTATCCGCATCTCCCGGCTCTGCACCGCCGACGGGAAGCCCGCCATCTACTGCGAGGACATTGTGGAAAAAGCGCTGGCAAAGGGAAAATACACCATTAAGGACTTTAAGCTCCCCATCTTTCACTTCCTGCGCCAGTTCTGCGGGATAATCCCCTATATGGACCTGACGAACGTGCGTCCCGCGGCGGCGGACCCGGCCCTGGCGGAAATTTTTTCTATTCCCATAGGCACACCGCTTTTGAATATGGACGAGGTGGACTTCGACATCGACGGAAAACCGGTGTTCTGCTCCAACGAGTATTTTATAGACGGCATTTTCAACCTGACCGTCATGCGCAAAAAGCTCTGACGCAGCTTTTATCCGGGACCGTTTGAACTCTGCGGCATATGGCCGCGCTAAAAGAAAGAGGAGAACGAATATGAAAAAAGTTGCCGTAATTATGGGCAGCGACAGCGACTGGCCTGTGGTCAAGGCGGCCTGCCGGCAGCTGGAGGACTTTGGTATTCCCTATGAAGCTCACATTCTCAGCGCCCACCGCACTCCGGTTCAGGCAGCCCAGTTCGCCAAAAACGCCCGGGCCAGCGGCTTTGGCGTGCTGATCTGCGCCGCGGGCATGGCCGCCCATCTGGCGGGGGCCTTTGCGGGCAACTGCACTTTGCCGGTGGTGGGCATCCCCATGAAGGGCGGTGCCATGGACGGGCTGGACGCCCTTCTCGCCACCGTCCAGATGCCCGGCGGTATTCCGGTAGCCACCGTGGCCATCAACGGAGCGAAAAACGCAGCGGTGCTGGCGGCGCAGATTTTGGCGGTTTCCGACGACGCGCTTGCCGCCCGGCTGGACGCGGCGCGCTCGGCCATGGCGGCCCAGATCGCCGAAAAAGAGGAAAAGCTGCAAGCTGAGCTGAAAAACGGCTAAGTGTCATCCAACAAAAAGAAACTCAAACTATTTTGGGAGGAATACAATATGCAGAAGCTGGAACAGATTTACGAGGGCAAGGCCAAAAAAGTATTCAAAACCGACGACCCCGAGCGCTACATCGTGGACTACAAGGACGACGCCACCGCTTTCAACGGGGCGAAAAAGGGCACCATCGTGGGCAAAGGCGTCATCAATAACCAGATGACCAACTATTTCATGCAGCGTATGGAAAAGGCGGGCATTCCCACTCACTTCGTTCAGGAGCTTTCCCAGCGGGAGACTCTGGTGAAAAAGGTCTCCATCGTCCCTCTGGAGGTCATTATCCGCAACATCTCCGCTGGCTCTTTCGCCAAACGGTACGGCGTGGAGGAGGGCATCGTATTCGACGCGCCCACCATTGAGTTCTCCTATAAAAGCGACCCTCTGGATGACCCCCTGCTGAACGAGTACCACGCTTTGGCCCTGAAACTGGCCACAAAAGAGGAGATCGAGACAATCAAGAAATATGCCTTTGCCGTCAACGACGTTTTAAAAGCGTTCTGGGCGGACTGCGGCGTCACGCTGGTGGACTTCAAGCTGGAATTCGGCAAAACCTCCGACGGCACCGTGATTCTGGCGGACGAGATCAGCCCCGACACCTGCCGTCTTTGGGACAGCAAAACCCATGAAAAGCTGGACAAGGACCGGTTCCGCCGGGACATGGGAGGCGTGGAAGACGCCTATGCCGAAGTTATGAAGAGAATGAAAGCCCATGACGCGAACTGAAGGTATTTGGGTCCCGGCCCGCCATCTCCATGAGGAATGCGGCGTTTTCGGGGTATTTGGCAAAGAGCCGCGGGACGTGGCCTCCCTCAGCTATTATGCGCTGTACGCCTTGCAGCATCGGGGGCAGGAGAGCTGCGGCATCGTAGTGAACGACGACGGGGTGTTCTCCTCCTATCGGGACGTGGGGCTGGTGGGCGATGTGTTCACGCCGGAACATCTAAAGCCTCTGGGGCATGGCAACATCGCCGTGGGTCATGTGCGCTACGGCACCACCGGGTGCGACAACAAGCGAAACGTCCAGCCCATCCTCGTCAATCACCACAAGGGCCGCATGGCCCTTGCCCACAACGGAAACCTCACCAACGCCCATGAGTTGCGGGAGGAACTGGAGTCCCGGGGTTCCATTTTCCAGACCACCTCCGACACGGAGGTCATCGCCTATATCATCGTGCAGGAGCGGCTCAGGCAGCGCTCCATTGAAGAGGCCGTTTACGCCGCCATGGACCGCATCGAAGGGGCCTATTCCCTGGTGCTGTCCTCTCCCAGCAAGCTGATTGCCGTCCGGGATCCTCACGGCTTCCGGCCTTTGTGCATAGGCAGTCTGAAGAACGGCGATGTGGTTTTTGCTTCGGAGTCCTGCGCGCTGGACGCCATCGGCGCAAAATTTGAGCGGGATATCCAGCCCGGCGAGATCGTGGTGGCGGACAAGAACGGCGTCCGCTCCGATACCCGCCGCTGCGGCTCCGCCGAGCGGAAGCTGTGCGTTTTCGAGTTCATCTACTTTGCCCGGCCCGATTCCGTGATTGACGGCAGCAGCGTCCAGACCGCCCGGCAGCGGGCGGGGGCGTTTCTGGCGCTGGATCACCCTGTTCAGGCTGACGTTGTGGTGGGCGTTCCCGACTCGGGACTGGACGCGGCTCTGGGCTATGCCCGCCAGTCCGGCATCCCCTATGCCCAGGGCTTTATCAAAAACAAATATATCGGCCGCACCTTCATCTCCCCCACGCAGGCCATGCGGGAAAACGAGGTCAACATCAAGCTCAACCCCATCCGCACCGCTGTGGAGGGCAAGCGGGTGGTGCTGGTGGATGACTCCATCGTCCGCGGAACCACCTCCCGGCGCATCGTAAACCTGCTCCGCGCCGCCGGCGCCAGAGAAGTCCATATGCGCATCTCCGCGCCGCCCTTTGTGTCCGCCTGCTATTACGGAACGGACATCGACGATACCAGCAAGCTCATTGCCGCCAACCACTCCGTGGAGGAGATCGCGGAGCTCATCGGGGCGGATTCTCTTGGATACCTGAGCCTTTCCGATGTAGAAAAGCTGGCGGACCAAACGGCCCCCGGCTTCTGCACCGCCTGCTTCGGCGGCGGATACGCCACCGGCATTCCCTCCGGGGGCAAGGACCGGTTTGAAAAAAAGATCAGCGAAAACGAGGAGGACAGCCATGCGTAGTTTTTCCGACAGCTACCGCGCCGCCGGCGTGGATATTGAGGCGGGATACAAGGGCGTGCAGCTGATGAAAAAGGACGTGGCACGCACGTTTATTCCCGGTGTGGTCTCGGATCTTGGCGGCTTCGGCGGCCTGTTTGCCCCGGACTTTGCGGGCATGCAGGAGCCAATGCTGGTCTCCGGCACCGACGGCGTAGGCACCAAACTCCGCATTGCACAGCTGCTGGACAAGCACGACACCGTCGGCATCGACTGCGTGGCCATGTGCGTCAACGATATTATCTGCTGCGGCGCAAAGCCCCTCTTTTTTCTGGACTATATCGCCATTGGCAAGAACGATCCGAAAAAGGTGGCCACCATCGTCTCCGGCGTGGCGGAGGGCTGCGTCCAGTCCGGCTGCGCCCTCATCGGCGGCGAGACCGCCGAGCACCCCGGCATCATGGCCGCGGACGACTATGATCTGGCGGGCTTCTCCGTGGGACTTGTGGATAAACCCAAAGTCATTGACCATGGCAAAATGCAGCCGGGCGACGTGATTCTGGGCCTCCCCTCCTCCGGCATCCACTCCAACGGCTATTCTCTCGTACGGAAAGTTTTTAATGTGGGGCACGCCAACCTGAATCTCTATTCCGACGAGCTGGGCGAGACTCTGGGCGAGGCGCTGCTTACCCCCACCAAGCTCTATGTAAAGCCTGTCCTGGCCGCGCTGGACGCCGCGGAGATTCACGGCGTCAGCCACATCACCGGCGGCGGCTTTTTTGAGAACATCCCCCGGTCCGTCCCCGACGGCCTGTGCGCAAAAATCGAAAAAGCCGTTTTGAAAACACCTCCCATTTTCAAAATGCTGGCCTCCATGGGCCGCGTCCCGGAGCGGGAGATGTTCAACACCTACAACATGGGCGTGGGGATGACGGTCGTCGTGTCCAAAGGGACCGCCGACAGGGCGCTGGAAGCCCTCCGCGCCGCCAGCTGCGCCGCCTATGCCATCGGGGAAATCGTCTCCGGCGGGGAAAAGGTGAATCTATGCTGAAGCGTGTCGCCGTGCTGGTCTCCGGCGGCGGCACGAATCTGGAGGCCCTGCTCAATGCCCGGGAGAGCGGACGCATCCCCCACGGGGAGATCGTCCTGGTGGTCTCCGGCACCACCGGAGCCTACGCTGCGGAGCGGGCAAAGAAGCATGGCGTCCCCGCCCTGACCCTGTCCCGAAAGGAGCTGGGTCAGGCGGGTTTTGAAGCCGCCCTCGCCGCCTGCCTGAAGGAATACCATGTCGATCTCATTGTTCTGGCAGGGTTTCTGTCCATCCTCTCCGCGGATTTTGTATCCCGGTGGCCGGAGCGGATCGTAAATATTCACCCCTCCCTCATTCCCGCGTTCTGCGGCAAGGGGTTTTACGGACTCCGCGTCCACGAGGCGGCTCTCAGTCGCGGAGTCAAACTCACCGGGGCCACGGTCCATCTGGTAAATGAGATTCCGGACGGCGGGCGCATCCTGCTGCAAAAAGCGGTGGAGGTCCTGCCAAGCGACACACCGGAAACCCTCCAGCGCCGGGTGATGGAGCAAGCCGAATGGGTGCTGCTTCCCCGGGCGGTGGAGGCTTTGTGCGAACAACTCAGTCAGTAGTAAAGGAGAGGCATATGAACGAACTGGAACTGAAATACGGCTGTAACCCCAATCAGAAACCGTCCCGTATCTTCATGCGGGACGGCGGTAATCTGCCCATCGCCGTTCTGGGCGGCAAGCCAGGCTATATCAATTTTCTGGACGCGCTGAATTCCTGGCAGCTGGTAAAGGAACTGAAATCCGCCACGCATCTTCCCTCCGCCGCCAGCTTCAAGCATGTCTCCCCCGCCGGCGCCGCTGTGGGAAAGCCCCTGAGCACCGTTGAAAAGCAGATGTACTTCGTGGACGGCAGCGCGGATCTCACACCCCTGGCCTGCGCCTATATCCGCGCCCGGGGCGCCGACCGGCTCAGCTCTTACGGCGACTGGGCGGCACTGTCCGACGTGTGCGACGCGGCCACCGCAGCCTATCTCAAGCCGGAGGTGTCCGACGGCGTGATTGCCCCGGGCTACACCCCCGAGGCGCTGGAAATTCTGAAAACGAAGAAGAAGGGCAATTACAACATTGTCCAGATCGACCCGGACTACATCCCCGCCCCCACGGAGCGGAAGGACGTGTTCGGCGTCACTTTTGAACAAGGCCGAAACGAGTTTGGAATTGATGAGACATTACTCCGCAACATCGTCACGGAAAACAAAACCCTGCCGGAAAGTGCGAAGACTGACATGCTGCTGGCGCTGATCACGCTGAAATACACCCAGTCCAACTCCGTGTGCTACGTGAAGGACGGACAGGCCATCGGCATCGGCGCGGGCCAGCAAAGCCGCATCCACTGCACCCGTCTCGCCGGGAGCAAGGCAGACAACTGGGCCCTGCGGCAGCACCCCAAGGTTCTGGCCCTGCCTTTTACGGAGGACATCCGCCGCCCAGACCGGGACAACGCCATCGACATTTATACCTCCGGGGAATACGAGGACATCTTGGCCGACGGCGTATGGCAGAACACATTTAAAACGCGGCCCGAGGCCCTGACGGCGGCGGAGAAAAAAGAGTGGATCGCCGCCCAGACCGGCGTCACCTGCGGGTCTGATGCGTTCTTCCCCTTTGGGGACAACGTGGAGCGGGCGCGCAAGTCCGGCGTGCAGTTCATCGCGGAGCCGGGCGGCTCCATTCGGGACGACCATGTGATCGCCACGGCGAACCGGTACGGGATGGTTATGTGCTTTACAGGCATGCGTCTGTTCCACCACTGAGTCATCGCAAAGTCCGCTCCATCCGATTCCGCCTTTCGGCGAAAACCTCTTTTGCTCCCTTGCTCTTCCTCTTCCTCCGCAAACGCTTCGCTTACTTTGCGTCGGAGAAAGACGGAGATACATTTGCCGCAAAGCCCACTTCAATTGAGTTGCCAGGCAAATTTCCATACGAGGAGGACCTTATGAACATTCTGGTCATCGGCGGCGGCGGCCGCGAACACACCATTATCAAAAAGCTGAAAGAAAACCCGCGGGTCTCCAAGGTCTACGCGCTGCCGGGCAACGGCGGCATCGCTGCCGACGCGGAGTGCGTGGACATCGGTGCCAAGGACATTCCCGCCATCGTGGACTTTGCAAAGTGCCACGCCGTCGATTTTGCCGTGGTCGCCCCGGACGACCCCCTGGCTCTTGGTTGCGTGGACCGGCTTCACGAGGCGGGAATTCCCTGCTTTGGCCCCTGCGCCAAGGCCGCACGGATCGAGTCCAGCAAGGTTTTCTCCAAAAGCCTTATGAAAAAGTACGGCATTCCCACGGCGGACTACGCTGTGTTCAATGACCCCAAAACGGCTCTTGAATACCTCAAAACCGTCCAATACCCCACAGTGGTCAAGGCCGACGGCCTCGCCCTGGGCAAGGGCGTCCTCATCCCCCAAACCTACGCCGAGGCGGAAGCCGCGGTGAAAGCCATCATGGAGGACAAGGTCTTCGGAGCTTCCGGCAACGAGATTGTGATTGAGGAATTTCTCACCGGGCCGGAGGTCAGCGTACTGGCCTTTACAGATGGCACGGCCATTGCCCCCATGGTCTCCTCCATGGACCACAAGCGGGCGGGGGACGGCGATACCGGCCCCAACACCGGCGGCATGGGCACCATCGCCCCCAACCCCTGCTATACGCCGGAGATCGCCCAGCGCTGCATGAAGGCCATTTTCCAGCCCACCCTCGCCGCCATGCGGGCGGAGGGCTGCCCCTTCAAAGGCTGCCTCTACTTTGGGCTGATGCTCACTGACGACGGCCCCAAAGTCATCGAATACAATTGCCGCTTCGGCGACCCGGAGACCCAGGTGGTGCTGCCTCTGCTGAAAACCGATTTGCTGACGGTGATGCAGGCGGTGGAAAACGAGACCCTTGCGGAACTAAACGTCGAGTGGCGGCCCGGGGCGGCGGCCTGCGTAATTCTGGCTTCCGGCGGCTATCCCGTTTCTTACGAAAAGGGCAAGGTCATAACGCTGCCGGAGACTCTTCCGTCCAACGTGACCCTTTACCACGCTGGGGACCGGCTTGAAAACAGCCGGCTGGTCACTTCCGGAGGACGGGTTCTGGGCGTCACCGCCACAGCTTCCACGCTGAAAGAAGCGCTGGCGGACGCCTATGCCGCCGCCGGGACCATCCGTTTTGAGGATGTTTTCATGAGACATGACATTGGCCGCCGGGCGCTGGCCGTGATGGAGGAACAATAAATGGTACAACGCATTTACGTTGAGAAGAAGGAACCCCTGCGGCAGGAGGCCGCCGCGCTGCTGAGCGAACTACAGACCGTTCTGGGCGTCTCTGGCCTGACCGGGCTGCGCCTTGTGAACCGCTATGACGTTGAGGGCCTTTCCCCCGAGGATTTTCGGCAGGCAGTGGGCGCGGTATTCTCCGAACCGCAGGTGGACGACGTATACGCCGCCCTCCCCGCCGGGCAGACCGTGTTCGCCGTGGAATCCCTCCCCGGTCAGTTTGACCAGCGGGCGGATTCCGCCGCCCAGTGCATCCAGCTGCTCACCGGCGGCGAACGCCCCATCGTCCGCACCGCCAGAGTCTACCTGCTCTCCGAGGCACTGACGCCGGAGAATGTTGAGAAAATTAAAAAGTATGTCATCAATCCCGTGGAGGCCCGGGAGGCGTCGCTGGATGAAGCCGAAACGCTTCGGGTGGAGCACCCTGCCCCCTCCGATGTGGAAACCGTGGCCGGATTCACCGGTCTGGACAAGGCCGGTCTATCCGCCCTTCTGGACTCCATGGGGCTTGCCATGGATCTGGATGACCTGAAGTTCCTGCAGACCCACTTCCGGGACACAGAGCGCCGGGACCCAACCGTAACGGAGATTCGGGTGGTGGACACCTACTGGTCCGACCACTGCCGCCACACTACCTTCTCCACCCACATCGACAAGATGGAAATCCTGGACCGGAGAGTGGAAGGGGCTTACGCCCGGTATCTTGCCGCACGTGAAGAGGTCTATGGCGCAAAAAAGGCCAGCGTCCGTCCCCAGACCCTGATGGACATCGCCACCATAGGAGCAAAAGCGCTGAAAAAGCGGGGACTTTTACAGAATCTCGACCAGAGTGAGGAGATCAACGCCTGTTCCATCCACGTCGCCGCCACTGTGGACGGCGAGGTTCAGGACTGGCTTTTGATGTTCAAAAACGAAACCCACAACCACCCCACGGAGATCGAGCCCTTTGGCGGGGCGGCCACCTGCATCGGCGGGTGCATCCGGGACCCCCTGTCCGGCCGGGCCTACGTGTACCAGGCCATGCGGCTCACCGGCTGCGGCGACCCCCGTGTCCCCCTGAGCGAGACTCTCTCCGGAAAACTCCCCCAGCGGAAGCTGGCCCAGACGGCGGCGGCGGGCTATTCGTCCTACGGAAATCAGATTGGCCTTGCTACCGGCCTCGTCAACGAGCTCTACCACCCCGGATACGTCGCCAAGCACATGGAGGTGGGGGCCGTGGTGGGCGCGGCCCCGGCGAAAAACGTGGTCCGGGAGCGTCCCGTCCCCGGTGATGTGATCATTTTGCTGGGCGGGCGCACGGGCCGGGACGGCATCGGCGGCGCCACCGGCGCGTCCAAGAGCCACAATCAAAAATCCCTGACCACCATGGCAAGCGAGGTCCAGAAGGGCAACGCCCCGGAGGAGCGGAAAATTCAGCGTCTGTTCCGGGACGGGGACGTGACCCGGCTCATCAAGCGATGCAACGACTTTGGCGCCGGCGGCGTCAGCGTTGCCATCGGGGAGCTGGCGGACGGCCTTTCCATCGACCTTGACGCCGTGCGAAAGAAGTACGAGGGGCTGGACGGCACAGAGCTCGCCATCTCTGAATCCCAGGAGCGCATGGCTGTGGTGGTTGCCCCGGAGAATGTTGAAAAATTTATAACGGCTGCTAAGGAAGAAAACCTGGAGGCATATCAGGTGGCGGTGGTCACGGAAAGTCCGCGGATGGTCATGACATGGCAGGGCCGGACCGTGGCGGACCTGAGCCGCGAGTTTCTCGATACCAACGGCGCTGTGAAGCACACCGCCCTGTACGTCGCGCCCCAGACCCGGCCCACGGCGCTGCTGGGCGGCAAATGCAGCCTGCGCTCCATCGCCGCCGACCTGAACACAGGCTTGCAGCGGGGCCTTGCCGAGCGGTTCGACTCCACCGTCGGCGCAGGCAGCGTCCTGATGCCCTTCGTCGGCAAGTACCAGCGCACCCCCACGCAGGTGATGGCGGCGCTGCTGCCGGTGCTGCCCGGGCAGGAGACGGAAGACTGCTCCGTTATGAGCTGGGGCTGCGACGTGTTCCGCTCCGGCGGGGAAAACTGCTATGAGAGCGCGGCTTCCGCCGTGGTGGAGTCTCTTGCCAAGCTGGTGGCGGCGGGGTGCGACTATCACACGGCGTATCTCACCTTTCAGGAGTATTTTGAAAAGCTGCGGGACGACCCCTCCCGCTGGGGCAAGCCCTTTTCCGCCCTGTTGGGCGCGCTGGACGCGCAGCTGGCTTTCGGCGTGGCCGCCATCGGCGGAAAGGATTCCATGTCCGGCTCGTTTCTGGACAGGGACGTGCCCCCCACGCTGGTGTCCTTTGCCATCGCTCCGGAAAAGGCGCAAAACGTCCTCTCTCCCGCCTTCAAGGAGGCAGGCCACCCCGTCTATCTCTTTGAGCCGGAGTCCGGGAAGGACTGGCCGGTGAACGCCGAAGGCAACCGCGCCAACTGGGAGCGGTTCCACGCGCTGTGCAGGGCCGGAAAAGTGAATGCCGCCTGGGCTGTGGGCGCGGGCAGCGCCGCCGAGGGCATTGTTAAGATGTCCTTCGGAAACCGGATCGGCTTCACGGAGGACGGAGAAAAGGGCCGCCTTTATACCATCGTCCCCGGAACTATCGTGGCGGAGCTGACGGAAGACGTGGATTTCGGCGTTCCCGTGGGCCACACCACGGCGGAGGCAGCTGTCTCCATCGGAGACGAGACACTGTCCGTGGCGGAGCTGCTGGAGCTCAGCGAGGGGGTGCTCGAATCCGTCTATCCCACCCGCGCCAAAGCGGCGGGCGGCCCCGTCCCCGTGCTGGAGGCGCCCGCGTTCAGCCGCGCCGCGCCGAAGGTAGGCGTCACAAAGCCCAGGGTACTGATTCCCGTCTTTCCCGGTACCAACTGCGAGTACGACAGTGCCCGGGCCGCCGCCCGTGCCGGTCTGGAGCCGGAGCTTCTGGTTGTGAACAACCAGAGCGCTCAAGGCGTCCGGGACTCCGTGGAGCGGTTCGTCAAGTCCGCCCGAAGGAGCCAGATCATCTTCCTCCCCGGCGGCTTCTCCGGCGGCGACGAGCCGGACGGGTCCGGAAAGTTCATCACCGCTCTTTTCCGCAACGCCGCGGTGAAGGACGCAGCCCATGACCTTCTCAAAAACCGGGACGGATTGATGCTGGGCATCTGCAACGGTTTTCAGGCGCTCATCAAGCTGGGTCTCGTACCCTACGGCGAAATTGTTGATTCCGACGCGGACTGCCCCACGCTGACCTATAACGTCATCGGGCGGCACCAGTCCAAAATCGTCCGCACCCGGATCGCCTCCAACCGCTCCCCGTGGCTGTCAAGGGCGGTTCTTGGCGGGGTTTACACCGTCCCCATCTCCCACGGCGAGGGCCGTTTTTTGTGCAGTAAAACGCTTTTACAGCAGCTGGCGGAAAACGGTCAGATTGCCACTCAGTATGTGGATGTAGACGGAAATCCCTCCATGGACGTGGAGTGGAACCCCAACGGCTCTGTCTGGGCCGTGGAGGGGCTCACCTCTCCCGACGGACGGGTCTTCGGCAAGATGGGCCACGCAGAGCGCGTCGGACCGAACCTGTACCACGGCATTCCCGGGGACTACAACCTCCATCTATTTGATGCAGCCAGGGACTATTTCTCCATTTGACCATTGCATTTTCGGCTGGACGTGGTATTCTAAGGAACAAGAAAAACCGTATGTCTCCCCGGCCCTGCCGGGGAGATGATTCCATTCAAGCTCAAATCAGAAATACAACGAAAGAGGTGGCCGCATGGCATATTTTTTTGAAGAACCCTCCCATACGTTCAGCGAATATCTGCTGGTACCCGGATACTCCTCGGCGGAGTGCATCCCAGCCAACGTATCCCTGAAAGTTCCCGTCGTGAAATTCCGCCGGGGCGAGGAACCCGCCCTCACCGCCAACGTCCCCATGGTCTCCGCCGTCATGCAGGCCGTCTCCGGCGACGAAATGGGCATTGCTCTGGCACGGGAAGGCGGCATCGCTTTCATCTATGTGTCCCAGCCCATCGGCCAGCAGGCGGAGATGGTTCACCGGGTGAAAAATTACAAGGCAGGCTTTGTCACCAGTGACTCCAATCTCCGGCCTGACTGTACTCTAAAGGACGTGCTGGCTCTGAAGGAAAAGTCCGGCCACTCCACCATGGCGGTGACCCAGGACGGCACCGGAACCGGAAAGCTATTGGGCCTTGTCACCAGCCGGGATTACCGCGTCAGCCGCATGAACGGCACGGAGAAGGTCGCAGACTTCATGACCCCCATGGAAAAGCTCATCTACGCTCCGGAGGGCACCAGTCTGAAGGAGGCCAACAACATCATCTGGGACCACAAGCTCAATGCGCTTCCCATCGTCGCCGCCAGCGGCAATCTGGTGGCCTTCGTGTTCCGCAAGGACTACGACACCCACAAGGACAACCCTCTGGAACTGCTGGACAGTCAGAAGCGCTATGTGGTGGGCGCGGGCATCAACACCCGGGACTATGAAGATCGGGTTCCCGCTCTGGTGGAAGCCGGTGCGGACGTACTGGTGATGGATTCCTCCGAGGGGTACTCCGAGTGGCAGAAGCGCTGTCTTTCCTGGGTTCGCGAAAAATACGGCGACCGGGTGAAGGTAGGCGCGGGCAATGTGGTGGACGGCGAGGGCTTCCGCTTTTTGGCGGACGCCGGAGCCGACTTTGTAAAGGTCGGTATCGGCGGCGGCTCCATCTGCATCACCCGGGAGACCAAGGGCATCGGCCGGGGACAGGCCACGGCGGTCATTGACGTGGCGGCGGAACGGGACCGATATTTTGAGGAGACCGGCGTATACGTCCCCATCTGTGCGGACGGCGGCGTCGTACAGGACTATCACATCACGCTGGCGCTGGCCATGGGCGCGGACTTCTGCATGCTGGGCCGGTACTTCTCCCGGTTCAACGAAAGCCCCACCCAGAAGGTACTCATCGGCGGCAGCTATATGAAGGAATATTGGGGCGAGGGCAGCGCCCGCGCCCGGAACTGGCAGCGGTATGATCTGGGCGGGGACCGAAAGCTCAGCTTTGAGGAAGGCGTGGACTCCTACGTGCCCTACGCCGGCGCTCTGGCAGACGGTATGGCGACAACTCTGTCCAAAGTCCGCTCCACCATGTGCAACTGCGGCGCTCTGACCATCCCTGAGTTGCGGGAGAAGGCCAAGCTGACGCTGGTGTCCTCTGTCTCCATCGTGGAGGGCGGCGCCCACGACGTGCTGCTGAAAGACACCACCAATTCCGGCGGCCGGAACTAAACTCACTTGTCCTCCCGGCGGCCTGTAAACTGTAAAAGGCTGCGCCGTCCCTCTTGGGGACAGCGCAGCCTTTTTTTGATCATGGCCGGTTCCTAGACATGCCTTTACACCGTCTTAAAATGATTTGAAATTGCAGGCTCAGCACTCCAGAAGCAGGCGCTCTGACGCACATAATACAAAGTCAACGCACCGCCGCTGTACAGCAGCGGTGCGTTGACAATCGTTATAAAACGGTCCGTTTGCCCGGGGGCAAAGCGCCCGGATTACAGGTTTTCGTCCAGTACGGAGGTAAACGTCTCCGGCGGCATGACACCCACCTTTCGGTCGAACTCCCGACCGTTTTTCAGGAACACCAGCGTGGGGATGGACATGACTCCAAACTGCTGGGCAAGCTCCGGCTCCTCATCAATATTGACCTTGGCCACCAGCGCCTTGCCGTCATAGTCGTCGGCGATCTTCTCCACAAAGGGCGCCACCATTTTGCAGGGGCCGCACCAGTCCGCCCAGAAATCCACCATTGCCAGAGGAGCCGCGTCTACCGTCGCCGCAAAATCGGTCTTCTTCAAATGCTTCAATGCCATTTTAAAAATCTCCTTTTATTTTTAATTTAAATTGGGTTTTCTTTATTATTTCCGTGCCAGCGCGTCCACATACGCCGCAGCGCTCTGTCCGGCAATGAGGCCCTCGCCGGCGGCTTTCGCCACCTGTAAAGGTCCGCCGGTGCAGTCACCCGCCGCAAACACGCCGGGGAGTCCCGTCGCCATGCGGCGATCCGCCTGCACGTAACCGTTCTCAATGCCCAGACCGGGGAACAGATCCGTGGGAGCCATGGCAGGCCGCAGAATAAACACCGCGTCCACCTTCGCCGTCTCTCCGCCGCAGAGTACCTGCTCCACCATCCCCTCGCCGGAAATCACGCAGTCTCTCGGCCTGTCAAAATACTTCACTTCACAGCCAATCTCCCGCAAAAACTCCGCCTCATGCCGGGCAGTCTCGCTGTATCCCAGAACCGCAACAGGCCGGTCCCGGTAGAGCATCCCATCGCAGGTGGCGCAGTAGCTGACGCCGCGGCCCAAAAGCTCCGCCTCACCGGGGAATTTTTTTTCCCGGGTGACACCCGCCGCCAATACCACGGCTTTTACCTCCTGCACGTCGCTGCCGACGCTCACGTACCACTTGTCCAGCATGAACGCCGCGGACAGTGCTTTCCCCGCCAGAAATTCAACGCCGTCGGCCTCCGCGTGCTTTTGCATGGCGGTCAGGAGCTCCGCGCCGGTGACTCCCGGCAGTCCCAGATAATTTTCCACACGCTCCGACTTCCATAGGGGATTTTCCTCCAAGGGGTTGGACACCACCAACGCGCTTTTCCCCCGGGCCCGAATATTGATTGCCGCGCTCAGCCCCGCAGGGCCGCCGCCGATTACCAGTACATCAAAGGACATAGTTCTCAGCCTCCTCTTGAAACAGCGCCGCCACCAGCCGAGCCACTTCCGGCGACGCCGCCTTGTAATAAACCTCGTTTCCGCTGCGCTCCGCCGTCACAACTCCGGCCGCCTTCAGCTTTTGCAAATGCTGAGAGATGCAGGACTGGCTCATCCCTATCCCGCGCTCCATACAGCTCACATTGCGGCAGCCGGTGTTCAACAGGCAGTGAACAATCTGCAGCCGGGTCGGATTGGCCAAAGCCTTCAAAAGCTCCGCCTGATGGGTATAGTCCACTTTCATCTCTCACCCGCCTCTTCTTTGATCCGAATACAAGTTTCGTCGGACTTATATCCCCGGTAATTTCGTAGTATTAGAATATCCTAATATATAAATGCCTTCAGTAGTTTTTGCAACAAACAGAAAATTATTATTTTAAAATAAAGGGGCCGGGCGTATTACGCCCGGCCTCAGCCGGTAGACAAAACGCCGTTTGGGATTCAGACCCAAGCGGCGTTTTTCATGCGAATAATCGAATTGGGAACAAATAGCAGGAAAAAGAGAAAGGGAAAATCGTATTTGGGCTTGAACCTGGGGCCTTCCGATTTCCAGATTGCCAGCTTTTTGAGATTCATGCAGGCGAAAGTGAGCAAAGCCTGCATCGTCACTTTGGCTTTGCCCCGTAAGGTAGTATATCTCAACCCATGTTTTTCTTTTGCGTCGGCGAAAGCCCGTTCGATGGTTTCCGCACGCTCCCGGTAAATTGCTTTTCCCCGCGGTGTGTGGCGAAAATCTTCCGCGACGTCCAGATCGTTCGCCCATACATGCCGCGTTACAGTTTTCTGACAGTTCCTACTCTGCGTGCACTGCGCCCGTTCCAGACAGCATTTGCAGATTTTTGGGTCGCTTTTGTATTCCCGGTATCCGTCACGGTTTGTGGTTGAGTAGCGCAGAACCTGGTTGTTTGGGCAGAGAACACAGTCGTAATATTGGTCGTATACATATTCGTAGGGCTTGAAATATCCTTTTTTGCCCATCGGCCTTTTGTAAGGCAAAACCGGAATTTGGTGGTCGTCCAGAATCTGTTTGCAGATATATGGGATCTTGTAACCAGCGTCGGCAACAACGTACTTGATTTCAGGGAACGTGGCCTTTACTTTGTCATAAATGCTTTGAACATCACGCTGTCATGGACGTTGGCGGGGGAAAGTTCTACGCCAAGGATGAAGTTGTGCCGGTCGCAGGCTGTGTGCGCGGTGTAGGCGAAACATTTTTCATGCTCCCCTTTGTGGAACATGCCGCACTCCGGATCGGTGGTGCTTTTTTCGATCTCTTTAGTCTGTCCGGCCCCGCCGCCTTTTCCCGAGTCGTCATCGTCAAATGGCTTTTTCCCACGAACCTCCCGGTCCTTGTTGATTTCCTCCATCAGCTCTTTTTGGTAATGCCGGGCCTCTTCCTGAACCTGCACCTTCATTTTCTTGTTTCGGTTGGCGCTGGCCTTGATATGCGTGGAATCAATGAACACCGCCTTCGGGTCCACATACTTCAGCTTCACCGCTTCCAGCAGGATACGGGCGAATATTTTCTCAAAAATATCGGTGCCCTCAAACCGCCGGGAATAATTTTTTCCAAAGGTCGTAAAATGAGGGATCGGATCGTTCCAGTCATATCCCAAAAACCAGCGATATGCCGCATTGACCTCGATTTCTTTGATCGTCTGCCGCATGCTGCGGATTCCAAATAGATACTGGATGAACACGATCTTGAACAGCACTACAGGATCAATACTTGGACGGCCCGTATCTTCGCTGTACCTGCCTTTCACCAAATCATATATGAGACTGAAATCAATTGCTTTTTCGATTTTCCTGAGAAGATGGTCTTTTGGAACCAAATCCTCCATGCAGTAAAAGCCGATCTGCTTCCGGCTGTCTTCACCTTTTTGGTTCACCATCTTTTATCACCTGCTTCTATTTTACCATCTTCTAAGCACTAAAAAAAGACAAAGCATCATTTCTCTGATACTTTGTCTACAGGCTGAGGCCGGGCGTATTACGCCCGGCCTCAGCCTTACCAAAACCACTTCATCGGAAGATAAAACAGATACGGCGCGGTGAACACCGCCATGGACAGCGCCAGCCGACGCTTTTGCCCCACTGTCAGCGCGGCTTTTTTGAGCACCGGCCCCCGGTTGAAAAAGTAGATACTTACCGCCGCCGCCAGCACCCCCGCCGTCACCCAAAGGAATGCCCATACGCTGCCAAACGGGTCGTAGGCCACCGTAAACCGGACGTTTTGATACCACTCGCCGCCATCCAACATTTGTGAGGGCAACAGTACGGCAGTTCCCGCAAGATCCGCCAGAAAGCCGAAAATCCAGCTCCGCCAGACGATAAGCTTCATCTGCCGTCTCCAGTCCTCCACCCGGAGATATCTCAGCGTCAGGAAGATCACCAGCAGGTCGACAAAAAAGTTCCCGGCCAGAGCAATCAGCCACACTGGGGGCACCAGCCACAAAAGCCAGATGGGGAAGATCAGGTTGTAGAGCCGCGTCTCCCGTTTGTGCACGCGTCCATTCTCCTTTTCCAGGGCCGTTCAGGCCCGCTTCCACTCCGCACCGCCGGGCACGTCGGTGACCTCGATGCCCTGCGCTTTCAGTTCGTCGCGGATACGGTCCGCCTCGGCAAAGTTCCTGGCCTTTTTTGCCTCCGCCCGCTGTAGCACCAGCGCGTCAATCTCCGGGTCTCCCTCGCCCTGAACGGTAAAGCCGCCGACGGCGGAACTGACCAGCTTTGCGTCCTGCTCCCGCTGTTTTGCCGCCCGGTCCAAAAGGCCCAGGCCCAGCACGCTGTCGAACTCATCCAGCACAGCCAGCTTTGTCCCGTCGGAGATATCCGCCTTCAAAACATCATACAGCGCCGTGATGCCAAGCGACGTGTTCAAGTCGTTATCCATGGCGGCCTTGAATTTGGCCCGCAGGGCATCCGCCCTCTCCCCATCAGCCTCAGGTACAGGGCCATCCTTCAGCGCAGCCACCCGGGCGATCAGCTTGTCATAGGCGGTTTTGGAGTTGTCCAGATTCTCGTACGTGAACACCAGCGTCTTACGGTAGTGGGACTGGAGACAGAAAAAGCGGTAATCCAGCGGGTCGTATCCCTTCTCTTCCAGCAGTGAGACAGTCAAAAACTCGCCCTTGGACTTGCTCATCTTTCCGCTGGAGGTGTTCAGGTGCAGCACGTGGAACCAGTAGTTGCACCAGTGGTGGCCCAGATAGGATTCGGACTGGGCGATCTCGTTGGTATGGTGGGGAAAGGCGTTGTCGATGCCGCCGCAGTGGATATCCAGGTCCTCGCCCAGATGTTTCATGGAGATGCCCGAGCACTCGATGTGCCAGCCGGGATAGCCCACCCCCCATGGGGAGTCCCATTTCAGCGCCTGATCCTCGAATTTAGACTTGGTAAACCAGAGAACAAAATCATTTTTGTTCCGCTTGTTGACGTCCTCCTCCACGCCCTCCCGGACGCCCACGGCCAGATCGTCCGCATCAAGGTCGTTAAACACATAGTACCGCTCCAGCTTGGAGGTGTCAAAATACACGTTGCCGCCCGCCAGATATGCGTACCCGGTGTCCATCAGCCGGGTGATGATCTTGATATACTCGTCGATACAGTTGGTGGCAGGCTCCACCACATCGGGCCGCTTGATGTTCAACTTGCGGCAGTCGTCAAAAAACGCGTCGGTATAGAACCGGGCGATTTCCAGAACGGACTTGTGCTCCCGCTTCGCGCCCTTGAGCATCTTATCCTCTCCGGTGTCAGCATCGCTGGTCAGATGGCCCACGTCGGTGATGTTCATAACGCGCTTAACGTTGTATCCGGCGTACCGCAGATACTTTTCCAGCACGTCCTCCATGATATAGCTGCGCAGGTTCCCAATATGGGCAAAGTGATAAACCGTGGGGCCGCAGGTGTACATTTTCACGATGTCGGGGTGATTCGGTTTGAATTCTTCTTTTTTGTGAGAGGCGGAGTTGTAGAGGTACATGGCTCAAGCCGTCCTTTCTTTTATGGTTTTCAACTGCTGTTCCAAAGAGTCCATCCGCTGGAACAGCGCCAGCAGCTCTTCCTGAACGGGGTCGTGCATATCGTTGATCTGGTCTACGTCGTTGGCGAAGCTGGCCACGGGCTTCCGCCCGCTGACCCGCACCACCTGAGCCGGGACACCCACGGCGGTGGAGTTGGGCGGAACCTCGCTGAGCACCACGGCGCCCGCCGCGATGCGGGAGTTATCTCCCACGGTGAAAGGGCCCAAAATCTTCGCGCCGGAGCCCACCATCACGTTGTTTCCCAAAGTCGGATGGCGCTTTCCCTTATCCTTTCCGGTGCCGCCCAGCGTTACGCACTGGTACAGCAGACAGTCGTCTCCGATCTCGGTGGTCTCGCCGATAACGATGCCCATACCGTGGTCAATGACGAGGCGCTTTCCGATGTTCGCGCCGGGATGGATCTCGATGCCGGTCCAAAAGCGGCTCCACTGGGACACGCACCGTGCCAGAAAATGCATGTGTTTCTTATAAAAAAAGTGGGCAATGCGGTGGTTAATCAGTACGTGGACGCCGGGATAGAGCAAAAAAATCTCTAGCTTGTTGCGGGCCGCGGGATCGCGGCGCTGATAAGCGTCCAGCAGTTCCGTCAAACGATTCATATTCAAAAAACTCCTTTATAATCCAAAATGTCGCGGGGAAGTCTGGCCCGGGACATCGAAAAGCGAAAGTCTGCATTGACAGTTCCTCCGAAATCAAAAAGCGCCTCTCGTACCTCAAAGGTACAAGAGGCGTCAACGACGCGGTTCCACTCTTGCAAATACTCATGCCGGCCCAACAGCCGGACGGCCCGATAACGGCGGCTCCGCCGGAGGCCATTATGCCCCACGCTCCCGGATGCACTTCACACTCCCCGCCGCAGGCGCGCTTGCAGCCGATGACGCGCCCTCTCTGCCCTTTGGGGAAATGCTACTCTTTCCGTTCCTTGCGTAACCATTATATTATCAGAATTCGCTCCGCGTGTCAAGGGGGCACGTCTGGGGCGGCGGAGCTTTGTACCAGTTTCGAAAGGCGCGCGGCGAACCGCCGTGCGCCTTCCGGCATATGCTCACAGCCTGCGGGGCCATTTACTCATCCTTGTAGCCCAGGTTTCTCACATAATTGACGTTGTCCCGCCAATTTTCCTTCACCTTGACCCAAGTCTGAAGATAGACCTTCGTCCCCATGAACTTCTCCATGTCATGCCGGGCCAGCGTGCTGATCTTTTTCAGCATGGCACCCTGCTTTCCAATAATAATGCCCTTGTGACTGGACTTTTCACAGTAAATAGTCGCGTCGATCTCAATGACCTCGTCGTCCCGCTCGGAAAATCTGGTGATCTCCACGGCGGTGCCATGGGGAATCTCTTTGTCCAGACACAGCAGAAGCTTTTCCCGCAGAATCTCTCCCATCACCTGCCGTTCCAGCTGGTCGGAAGTCTGCCCGTCCGGGAACAGCTGGGGACCCTCCTCGGCATATTTCTCCATCTCTGCCACCAGATCATCCAGACCGTCGCCGGTGTGAGCGGAGATGGGGATAATGGCGGAAAATCCGTCCCATGCCTCGTTATAAGCCGCAATTACCGGTAGCAGCTGGTCGGGCTTCACGGTATCCGTCTTGTTAATGCACAGGATGGCGGGGATTTTCTCCTCCCGCACCCGTTGGATGAGGGACATCTCCGGCGCGCCCACATGGGGAATGGGCTCCACCAGCAAAAGGGCGCAATCCACATCGGAGAGGCTGGAGGTGACAATCTTCACCATATAATCCCCCAGCGCGGATTTGGGCTTGTGCAGTCCCGGCGTATCCATCAGAACGAACTGAGTATCCCCCCGGTTGACAACGCCGCAGATTCGGTTGCGGGTGGTCTGGGCCTTGTTGGAAACAATAGCGACCTTCTCGCCCACCAGCGTGTTGGTGAGACTGGATTTGCCCACATTCGGGCGGCCGCAGACGGTGACCATGGCGGTTTTTTTGATTTTGGGCATAGATGATCCTCAACTTTCTTTATTTGAGCAATTTTTCTTTTGGCCGGGTTCCCTCAAATTTCCTGCCGTCCCTCCAGCGCGCGGGACAGCGTGGCGTCGTCGGCGAATTCCAGATGGCCGCCCACGGGAATGCCGTAAGCCAGCCGGGTGACCTTCACCTGAAACGGCTTCAGCAGCCGCGCCAGATACATGGCGGTGGCCTCCCCCTCCGTGTCCGGATTGGTGGCCATAATGACCTCCTCCACACCGCCCTTGGCCACCCGATCTACCAGCGGCTTAATGGCAAGGTCGTCCGGACCCACGTGGTTCATGGGGGACAAGACCCCGTGGAGCACATGGTAGCGGCCGTTAAACTCCCGCGCCCGCTCCAGCGCCGCCACGTCCCGGGGGTCCGCCACCACGCAGATGACGCTTCCGTCCCGCTTGGGCGAGGCGCAGATGGGGCACAGGCCCCCCGCAGTGAAATTCTGACATACCGGACAGCAGGTCACGTTTTTCTTTGCGTCGATAATGGCGTTGGAAAACTCCCTGGCCTCCTCCTCCGGAAGCCCCAGCACATAAAAAGCCAGCCGCTGGGCCGACTTTCCGCCGATACCGGGGAGCCGCGCAAACTGTTCAACCAGTTTTTCCAGTGGTGCGGGAAAATATTCCATGGTCAGACCTCATTTACTCAATTTATCCCAGATCCATAGCGAACAGCGCCGCCGCGCCCCCGGTGTGTACGAAGACCACCGCGCCGTCGCCGGAAAGGGAGTCCGCCTCCAGCATTCGGCACAGCTTGGAATAGGCCTTTCCCGTATAAACCGGGTCCAGCAAAATGCCCTCGTCCCGGGCCAGCGCCAGAATTTGAGGCGTATCCAGCGCGTTGGGAACGGCATACCCCGCCCCCACGTTTTCTACCATCTCAAAATCTCCCGGATTTTCGGCCAAGGCGCATTCCAGCAGCGCCGCCGCCCCCTTGACCAGCTCCGGAACCATTCGGTCGAAGGGGTCGCCGGACACAGCCACGCCGGTGACCTTTGCACCGGGCTGAAACAGCCGCGCACCCAGCAATAGTCCGGCGGTGGTACCGCCGGAACCGGTGGCGGAGACGATGTGCCCCACCCGGACACCGGCCGCCAATGCCTGCACCGTGAATTCCCGGACGCAGTTCACATAGCCCACGGCCCCCAGGGGCGTGGACCCGCCCAGCGGAATCAGGCAGCACTTGCGGCCCTGTGTCTCCAGCTCCGCGGCGCGGCGGCGCATCTCGGCATAGATCTCGTCGTAGGAATCGGTATCTACCAGATCGGCCTCCGCGCCGTACAGCTCATCCAAAATCAGATTGCCACGGCGCTCCGTCACGCCCCGGCGCTTCAGCAGCAGCACCGCTTTCATGCCAAGCCGCGCCGCACAGGCGGCGGTCAGGGCCGCATGGTTGGACTGCGGCCCCCCGGTGGTGAACACGGTATCGCACCCGTCGATCTTCGCCTGAGCCAGAAGGAATTCCAGCTTGCGGACCTTGTTGCCGCCCAGCGCCACGCCGCACAGATCGTCCCGCTTGATATAAACGTCCCGTCCGTATCTGGCGCTGACGGATTCCAGCTTGTAAAACGGCGTAGGATACTGTCCCAAAGGCAGGCGGGGCAGATTACTGATATTCTTCATGGCGTTCTCCTCTCAGCCTCGCAAGAGCCGGATTCGGGCGGGAATGTCCGGTGCTTTGAACACCGCGCTCCCCGCCACCAGCACATTGGCCCCCGCGTTTATGCAGGCACGGAATGTGTCCGGGGCCACACCGCCGTCCACCTCCAGTTCACAGGCGGGATTCTGCTTGTTGATAAACTCCCGGATTGCGCGAACCTTGGGTATCTGATCGGACATGAAGCTCTGGCCGCCGAACCCCGGCTCCACAGTCATGACTAAGATCATCTCCACGTCCTCGACAAACGGAAGCACCGCCTCGGCGGGGGTCCCCGGCTTCACCACCACGCCGGCCCGCTTTCCCTTGGCGTGGACCTTATCAATGGCATCGCGGAGATTCGCCTCCGTGTCCGACTCCACATGCATGGTGACGATATCCGCCCCTGCGTCGCAGAACTGCGCGGCGTACCGCCCCGGCCGGACGATCATCAGGTGAACGTCCAAGGGCAGCGCCGTGGTGGGCCGGATGGCCTTGACCACCGGAAGGCCGATGGAGATATTGGGGACAAACACACCGTCCATCACGTCCACATGGACATAGTCGGCGGTGGAAATTTTTTGGATGTCCCGCTCAAGGTTTGCAAAGTCGGCGGACAGGATAGACGGCGATATCTTAATCATAAAAGGCCCTCTTTTCATTGAAAAATTAGCGGCTCCGTTAAGATCAGGCCCGCCCCGGCATCAGGAACCGACTGCCCCGCCGGGCATAGGATATCCTAAGCGGGAAGGCGCCCCGCGGCACCCCACGCGGTGTCCGGCCCCGACGCGGCGCCGCCGCTTTTTTGAATAGGGCCGGCAGGGCAGCCTGCCGGCCCGCTGTTTTGCCTTTTAGTATAGCAAACCATGCGCAAAAATGCAAGGCGGCGGCCGTTTCCCCCGTGCGTTATTTCGGCTGTCCGTAGGTTCTGAACTTCTCCAGAACCTCCTCCATCTGCGCGCCGCTGAGGATATTGGGCTTGCCCACGCACATGGCCCGATATTGCAGCTCCGCGACGAATTCCATATTGCTGGCCAGAGCATAGGCGCTTTGCATACTGTCTCCGCAAACCACCAGCCCGTGGTTTGCCAGCAGCACCGCGTTCGCCGTTCCGCAGGTATCCACGGCGACGCGTGCCAGCTCTGGCGAGCCGAAGGTCTCGTAGGGTGCACAGGGCACCCGGTCGGTATGCGCGTCGGCAATGGCATAGTGGACCGCCTCGATGGGCTTTCCCAGCACGGCGAAGGTGGTGCAGTATACGGAGTGTGTATGGACCACCGCCCGAGCCTCCGGCTTGCGCCGATAGAACGCGGCGTGGAGTGCCCACTCGCTGGAGGGCTTTCGGTCACCCTCCACCATCCGCGCGCCCAGATCCGTGACCACCACATCCTCGGGCCGGATGTCAAAATACCCCATGCCGGAGGGACTGATGGCCATCAGCCCGTGCTCCGGGTCATAGATGCTGAGATTTCCGCTGGTGCCTGTGCTCAGGCGGTCGGCACTCATTTTTCGGCCGTACTCCGCCACCAGCTCCCGTTCCTCCCGCAGCAGCATAAATTATTCCTCCCGTATTTTAATAAAACTTTTTTTCGCCCGCGTCGAAATAATGCTCCAGCGTATAGGGCGTGAACGTCCCCCGGTCCGTCACCACGCCGGAGATCAGATGGGGCGGCGTCACATCGAAAGACGGATAGATGGCCTTTACTCCCGCCGCCGCGTGGGTGATGCCGCGGAAACTCAGCACCTGAGCCGGGTCCCGCAACTCTATAACGATGTCGTCCTTTGTTTGCTTGTCCCTGTCGGGAATGCCTGTGACAAAATAGGGGATTTCAAAGTATTTCGCCAGAATCGCCAGTTGAAACGTACCGATTTTATTGGCAATGTGCCCGTCCATGGCGATGGTATCCGCTGCGGAGGTGACAAGGTCGATCCCTTCCCGCTCCATGGCATAGGCGGCCATGTTGTCCGTAAGGACGGTGGTGTCAAAGCCCATTTCGGCAAAGCACCCGGCGGTGAGCCGCGCGCCCTGCAAATAGGGGCGGGTCTCCGCGCAGAACACCCGGAACTCCTTTCCCAGCTTTCGCGCCGCCCGCATCACCGTGCCGATAATGGTCTCGCCGAAGCACTGGGTCAAAATCGCGCCGCCATCCGGGATCAGTTCCGCCAGATGGTCCCCCACCAGCTGCATGGCGCTGTAGCGCCGGTTCAGGGATTCCACCGTGGCCTCCACCACGGACCTCACCGGGTCGCTTCCCGCCTCCATCGCCGTCTCCGCCGCGCGGCGGCAATCCTCCGTGACGGTGCCATACCGGTTCGCGGCGGTGGGCCGGGCGTGGGACAGATCATACGACGCCCGCTTCAAAAAGGCGGACTGCTCCGCCCTGCCCTTTTCCCGGCACTCATGGGCCGCCAGCGCCATACCCATCCCCACGGCGGTATACGGACCCGCGCTCTGGGTCACCATATCCGCAATCGCCTGCGCCACCTCATGATAGGAGCCGCACTCCACAAAGCGGACCTCCGCGGGATAAACCCGCCGGTCCAGAATGCGGACAGCGCCGTTTTCGTACCACGCCACATTTTCATAGCGCAGCAAAAACGGCATGTTTTCATCCATACGCCGCATCATTTTTCCCCCTTACGCCAGAATCAGCCGGAAAATTTCGGTCAGGGCCGCGCCGGTGTGAAGCTCTCCTCGGTTTTTGATGAGGGCGATCCCCAGCTTGACAAGCGCCCGCTCCATGGGAACCCGCAGGATCGGTTCAGTCACGGAGGTAAGCTCCGGCACCTTGGAGTCCCCCACCGTCCGGCGGATGATCTCCGTCCCCGCGTAACCCAGGGAATCCGCCATCACGCCGTCCAGATACGCCGCCCGAAACGCCGGGACGCGGTACAGCAGGAAAGTCACCCTCGCATCGTACAGCGTCTCCAGTCTGGCACGGGTCTCATCGTAAAGCCGACAGATGAGCGTTTCCAGCGCCGCCGCGGTTTCCGTCTCCTCCGGGGCCGCAAAGGCTTTGTTTGCCCAGGGAAAAAACAGGTTCGCGATCACATTGCCGATATCATAGCCCATAGGGCCGTAAAACGCAAATTCGGGATCGATGATCTTCACGCCCCGGGCGTTTGCAAAAATGGACCCGGAATGCAGATCCCCGTGCAGCAATGCCTGGGCATTGTTCATGAAACCGTTTCGAAGGGACGCCACCTCCTTGTGAAGCGCCCTGTCCCGATAGAGGAATTCCTCCACGAACGCCTCGTTCCCCGGCGTAATGAGATTGCGGTTTTTATAATTGAAATACGGCTCCGTCAGGACCAAATCCTCCGTGATATCGCATAAATCGGGGTTGGTAAAAAACTGAGCCCGCCGTTTCTTCTCCCGCCGGTCCAAAATCAGATCGGTGGTGGGCAGCAGCGAGGATGCTAAAAAGTCGGACAGGTTCTCCGCCAGATGCGCATATACCCGCCCCACCGCCAGTTCTTTGCGGAGATTTCCATAGGTGGACACATCCTCCATGGAGATCGCCGCCATAGTCTCGTCCCAGCGATAGACCTCCGGCACAAGCTCCGGGACCAGCTCCCGCTCCAGCTGAAGCATCCGCGCCTCCAGCCGGTTTCGATTGATGTCCAGCGGGCGGCCGGAGGAGCGCAGGAGCTTGTCCGCCTGTTTGACAATGACGGAGCGGCCGGTCGCTTCCGACCACACGCGGGTGACATAGTTGATGTTGCCGTCTCCGATCTCAGCGCACTGGATACCGTCTTCCGTATGGAAGAAGTGAAGGACCTCCACCGCGTATCGCTTTACGTCGGCGGGAGTCATCAGAAAGAAGTGAGTAAAATCCGGCATTTTGAAGGGCAGCCCCTTTCGCAGGTCGTAAAATAACAAGAACAGCCTTATTGTACACGCTTGTCCGAAAGCTGGCAACTTTTCTTTTCCCGGGGCAAAAACTGAAGCGCACGCCCGGGCCTGATTTCTCTTCCGCAAAGCGGCCCGAAAATCCGACGCGCGGAGCAGCCGCCTGCTTTGCAGGCGGCTTGCGGCATTGCATCAATCGCGTCCGGATTTTATCCCGGCTTCTCCGCGGCGCGATCACTGCTGTTTCATGCCCCGCTCCAGCAAAACCAGCATCCGCTCCGCGTGGCGGTACTCGTCCTCACTCAGCTCGTTCAAGAGCTTTGCAAGGCAAGGGTCCGTGGTCCCGTCGGCCGCCTGGGCGTAATGCAGACCGCCGCACGTTTCCGCGTGATACCTCACCCGCAGCGCCGGGCAAAGCTGCCCCGCGTAAATGCGCTCGCTGTTGACCGCGGGCTGATAGCACTGGCCGGTAATGAGGTAATAGATCGCCGTCAGTCTCCGGGCGTGGCCGCCCTCGTCCTCCGCGGTATCCCTGAGAGTCTGTCTGGCCCAGCCGGGGGCCTGCCGGGAAAAGGCCAGATAATACCGCCGGTCCGCCAGCTCCGCCTCAATGAAGCCCTGCAAAACTTCAATCATCTTCATCGCCGCGGGACCCATACAGCACGAATTCTCCTCAGTTACGGAGAGGTTTTCGGCCGACGGAGTTCCGTTGGACTGATTTCCCCCGGATAGCTCCGTCATGGGAAACCCGGGCGCGGAGCTGACGGTGGGAGGCTGGGCCATCCCATTCTCCGACTGATTTCCGCCGGATAGCTCCGTCATGGGAAAAACGGACGCAGAGCTAACGGCGGGAGGCTGGGCCGTCCCGTTCTCCGACCGCATTCCGGGGTAGGGGTCAAGCGTGGGAGCAACCCGCTGCCAGACCCGGTCGTATTGACGGTAATCGTATGTATTCTGCACCTGCTGTTGCATAAAGCACTCCATTCCGCCGCTTCGCGCCGGCAAAAGTTACGGGGATGCGCCATATCTCCCCGCCGCGCGAAGCAGCTTTTCGGCGGGGTCCGGTCTTCTCCCTCATCGTATGCGGCAGGACGCTCCCGTGTGTCATTGTGGCATATGCGGCAGATAGATTTGCCGTTTTCGGATAGAATATCCATAAGAATAGCCAGATGCATTGCTTTTTGGGAAAAAAACTGATAAAATAGCTAAGCAATTTGAAAAAACGCGCAAGGAGGAATGGCGCTGTGCTGGAACTGCAACACATTAATTACGCTGTCCATGAACCGGACGGCGAGTTGGGTATTTTGAAGGACATCTCGCTGGCCGTCGACGACCACCGTCTGGTGGTTTTCACCGGCCCCAACGGCGGTGGAAAAACCACCCTGGCGAAGATCGTCATGGGCCTTGTGAAGCCCACAACGGGCAGGATTCTCTGGAACGGAGAGGACATCACGGGCCTTGGCATTACAGAGAGGGCAAAAATGGGCATCAGCTATGGATTCCAGCAGCCGCCCCGGTTCAAGGGGCTGACGGTCCGGGATCTTTTGACCATCGCGGCGGGAAACGGGAAGCTGTCCAAGGACCGCTGCTGCCAGTATCTGACGAAGGTGGGTCTGTGCGCCAATGACTATCTGGACCGGGAAGTGGATGCGTCCCTCTCCGGCGGCGAGGTGAAGCGCATTGAGATCGCCACCATTCTGGCCCGGAACGCCCAGTTGATGATCTTCGACGAGCCGGAGGCCGGCATTGATCTTTGGAGCTTCACCCGGCTGACGGAGACTTTTGAACAGATTCACCGGGCGGGCAGAGCCACCATGATCGTTATATCCCATCAGGAGCGCATCATCTCCCTGGCGGATGAAGTGGTCGTGATTGGCGACGGCAGCATCAGCCACCGGGGTTCCGCCGATGAAATTCTGCCCGAAATTCTGGCGGACACAACGGGGGCCTGCCCGGTCCTGACGAAAGGAGGCGCCGCGCTATGATGGATACGGAAGTGGATCGCGAGCTGCTTGAAAAGATCGCGGATCTGGTGGGAAAGCCTGTGGGAGCTTTCAATATCCGGAAAGACTGCGGCTGCGACGGGAGGCAGAGCACGGAGCACATTGAGATCACCGGCAAAACCGACAAGGCCGGCATTGATATTCGAGTGAAGCCCGGCACGGTAGGCGAGACCTGTCACATTCCGGTCATCATCACGAAACCGGGCATTGAGGAAGTCGTCTACAACGATTTTTATATCGGCGAGAACAGCAACGTGGACATTGTGGCCGGATGCGGCATCCACAACTGCGGCAACCAGACCAGCCGGCACGACGGTGTACACACCTTTTATGTGGGCAAAAATTCCCACGTCCACTACACGGAAAAGCACTATGGCGAGGGCGATGGCAAGGGCGGAAAGATCATGAATCCCCAGACCATCGTCTATTTGGAGGAGGGAGCCTCCATTCAGATGGAAACCTCCCAGATCCGCGGTATCGACTCCACGAAGCGCTACACCAAAATCGTCTGCGGCAAGGACGCGGAGGCGGTTATCACGGAGCGTCTCCTGACCCACGGGGATCAGGTGGCGGAGAGCGACATGGAAATCGTGCTGGACGGAGAGAATTCCCGGGGGCGGGTGATTTCCCGGTCCGTGGCGCAGGACAGCTCCCAGCAGCTTTTTAAGCCGCTGGTGACTGGCAACGCCAAATGCTTTGGCCATGTGCAGTGCGACTCCATTATCATGGGCGCGGCGAAAATCCGTTCCGTACCGGAGATCGCCGCCAACTGCACGGAGGCGCAGCTTATCCACGAGGCCGCCATCGGCAAGATCGCGGGCGATCAGCTACTGAAGCTGCAAACTCTGGGGCTTACCGAGGAAGATGCGGAGGACTTTATTCTCAAGGGCTTCCTGGCCTGATATAAAAAAGGGGCCCCCGCGGCTGCGCCGTGGGGGCCCCTTTTTCTGTGCCGTTCAGAATTCCAGCACCATGTCGTACCAGACCACGCCGCCATGGACCGACCGGGACACGCCCTGCTTGCGATAGCCAAGCTTCTCGTACCAGGAGATCAATTTGTCCTTGCAGGTCAGAATGCAGCCCCGCCGCCCGGCGGTGCGGGCGTCCTCTGCGGCGGCGGCGAGCAGCTGACCGGCCAGACCCCGGCGACGGTATGCCGGCAGGGTATTCACGCCGAAGATAGCCTGCCATGCCCCATTTTCCCGATGCAAAGACGCGTCTGCATACATCTCGTCGCGGATGCTCGGCTCATCCGTCGCCATGCCGTTGACGAAGGAGACCACCTTGCCGTTCTCCTCCAAAATCCAGAAGTGGTTTGGATAGACCCGGAGCCGGGCGGCAAAGTCGGCGTCCGTGGCGGCCTCCGCCGGTGGGAAGCAGGCCGCCTCCACCGCCGTCAGCGCGTTCAGATCCACCATCCCGGCGGTACGAATTTTCATGATAAAACCTCCGATTGGATGTCATTTTTTCTTTACAGCGGGCTCAGGCCCGCGCTCAGCGGAGCATCTTTTTCAGATACTGCCCGGTAAAGCTCTCCGCGCAGGCGGCCACCTCCTCCGGTGTGCCGGTACAGACGATGTTTCCGCCGCCGTCACCGCCCTCAGGGCCCAAGTCGATGAGATAGTCGGCGCATTTGATGACGTCCAGATTATGTTCGATCACCAAAACGGTGTTCCCGCCCTCCACCAGCTTTTGAAGAACTTCCAGAAGCCTGCGCACATCCTCGCTGTGCAGTCCGGTGGTGGGCTCGTCTAAAATATAGATCGTGCGGCCCGTGGCGATCTTGCTCAGCTCCGTGGCCAGCTTCACCCGTTGGGCCTCGCCGCCGGACAGCTCCGTGGAGGACTGGCCCAGCTTCACATACCCAAGGCCCACGTCGCAGAGCGTTTGCAGCTTGTTGAAAATCTTGGGAAGGGCGGAGAAGAACTCCGTTGCCTCCTCCACCGTCATGTCCAGAACCTGGGCAATGTTTTTGCCCTTGTAGCGGACCTCCAGAGTCTCCCGGTTATACCGCGCGCCCTTGCAGACCTCACAGGGGACAAAGATATCCGGCAGGAAGTGCATCTCAATCTTAATGAGGCCATCGCCGGAGCAGGCCTCGCACCGCCCGCCCCGGACGTTGAAGCTGAACCGGCCCGGGCCGTAGCCCCGGCTCCTGGCCTCCTGCGTGGCGGCAAACAGGTCCCGGATGTCATTGAAAAGGCCCGTATAGGTGGCAGGATTGCTGCGGGGCGTCCGACCGATGGGGCTTTGGTCAATGTCCACCACTTTGTCGAGAAATTCCAGTCCCTCGATGCGCTTGCACCTGCCGGGCCGGGTCTTCATGCGCATCAGCTCCGCACCCAGCTTTTTAAAGAGGATTTCATTTACAAGGGAGGATTTCCCGGAGCCGGACACGCCGGTAACGCAGGTGAAGGTTCCCAGCGGAATCGCCACGTCCACGTTTTTCAGGTTGTTCTCCGCAGCGCCGATGACCTTTAAAAAGTTACCGCTTCCCTTTCGCCTAATCTCCGGGACGGCGATCTTTCTCTTGCCGGAAAGGTACTGCCCGGTCAGGGATTTGGGATTGGCCATAACCTCTTCCGGCGTACCGGCGGCCACGATCTCGCCCCCGTGGATTCCCGCGCCGGGGCCCACATCGATGAGGTAGTCCGCCGCGCGCATGGTGTCCTCGTCGTGCTCCACCACCAGCAGCGTATTTCCAAGGTCCCGCAGGCGCTTCAGCGTCGATAGAAGTTTGTCGTTGTCCCTCTGGTGCAGGCCGATGGAAGGCTCGTCCAGAATATACAAAACCCCCATCAGGGAGGACCCGATCTGAGTGGCCAGCCGGATGCGCTGGCTCTCGCCACCGGAGAGAGTCCCGGCACTGCGGGAGAGCGTCAGGTACCCGAGGCCCACGGACTGCAAAAAGCCCAGCCGGTTTCTGATCTCCTTGAGGATACGGTCGGCAATCAACATCTGTTGCTGCGTCAGCGTCAGGCGGTTTACCCATTCCAGTTCATCCACCACGGACATCTGCGTAAAATCATAGATGCTCAGCCCCCCCACGGTAACGGCCAGCGCCTCCTTCCGCAGACGTTTTCCTTCGCAGGCGGGGCAGGGCTGCTGCGCCATGACGTCCTCCAGCTCACGCTTCATGGAGTCGCTCTGTGTCTCCCGATAGCGCCGCTCAATGTTGTTGCAGATACCCTCAAACGGCTGGTGCAGCACGCCCTTGCCCCGGGGCTGGTCGTAGTGCAGGTCCAGCTTGTCGTCGCCGGTGCCATAAAAAATAATCGCTCTGATCTTCTCCGGCAGGTCCTTGAAGGGCGCGGTCAGGGAGAAATGATATTTTTTCGCCAAGGCCTCAAAGTACATCCGGGAGATGCCGTCGCCCCGGATATTGTTCCAGCCGGAGGCCTGGATAGCTCCGTCCAGAATGGATTTCTCCTCGTCCGGCACGACCAGCGCCGGGTCCACCTTCTGCTGGCTTCCAAGACCCATACAGGCAGGGCAGGCGCCAAAGGGATTGTTAAAGGAAAACATCCGGGGAGCCAGTTCCTCAATGGAGATGCCGCAGTCTTCACAGGCGTAATTCTGGGAGAATAGCAGATCCCGCTCCTCCCGGACCAGATTCACCAGAACGATCCCCCCCGTCAGCGACGAGGCGGTCTCCACGGAGTCTGTCAGCCGCTGACGCACATCCTCCCGGATAATCAGCCGGTCCACCACGATCTCGATGTTGTGCTTTTTGTTTTTATCGAGCTTGAACTCCTCGTCCAGCTCATAGAGGGACCCGTCCACCCGGACGCGGACATAGCCGGATTTTCGGGCGTCCTCAAATGTTTTCGCGTACTCGCCCTTCTTCCCCCGTGCCACCGGGGCCATGACCTGAATGCGGGTTCCCTCCGGAAGCGCAAGCACCTGGTCAATGATCTGGTCGATGGTCTGCTGCCGGATCTCTTTTCCGCATTTGGGGCAGTGAGGCGTGCCCGCCCGGGCCCAGAGAAGGCGCAGATAGTCGTAGATCTCCGTCACGGTACCCACGGTGGACCGGGGGTTTTTGGACGTGGTCTTCTGGTCGATGGAGATGGCTGGGCTGAGGCCGTCGATGTAGTCCACATCCGGCTTGTCCATCTGTCCCAGAAACATCCGGGCGTAGGACGAAAGGCTCTCCACATACCGCCGCTGGCCCTCGGCATAGATGGTGTCAAAGGCCAGGGAGGATTTGCCCGATCCGCTGAGGCCGGTCAGGACCACCAGCTTGTCCCGCGGAATGGTCACGTCGATATTTTTCAGATTGTTCGCGCGGGCGCCCTTTACAATGATTTTGTCTTGCATCAACTAAAAACTCCTTATTTATCCCCCTTGGAAGTATGGCTGCCAGCGGACGAAAGGGATTCCGCCGCAGGGCGGGCGGGACCGGGCAGGCCCGGAAACAGGAGCCTGTACGCTGGTTCTGCCTGCCTGCGCCGCCGTGGAATTGCAGCGGTCATTCCACAATAATATCCACCGTGGCCGCCCCCAAAAGGGACAGCAGACCCACGGTGGAAACCTCCACCTGCGCTCCGATCTTTCCCGCAGAGATATAGATGCGGTCAAATTTCTTCGCCGTACAGTGAAACACGGTGGGAAAACGCTTCTTCATCCCCACTGGGCTGCATCCGCCCCGGACATACCCGGTGACGGAATTGATCTCTGCCACGTGAAGCAGCTCAATGGATTTCTCCTCCACCGCTTTGGCGGCCTTTTTCAAATCCAGATTTTCCGCCACAGGCACTTCATACACATAAATGTTTTTGGACGCACCCCGGGCAACCAGGGTTTTGAATACCCGCGCAGCGTCCTGCCCCATGGCCTGAGCCACATGGAGTCCGTATTCCCGGTCTCCCTCCGGGCCGTCTGATTCCTCATAAAAGTGGGCCGTATACGGTACCTTTTTCTGGTCGAGAATCCGCATGACATTGGTTTTTTCCTCTTTTTGCTTCATGGTATCACCTCAAAATCACTACGCCCGCCAGGACGCACACAATTCCCAAGGCGGTCAGCCCGCTCATGGACTCCTGAAACACCAACATGCCGATCAGCGACGCCACCACCGGCTCAAGGCTCGCCATAATGGACGCCTTACCGGACTCCACGCTGGAGAGCCCCGTCGTATACAAAAGGTACGGCGCCACGGTGGACACCGCCACCAGTCCCACCGCCGTCAGCCACATGGACGGCGACCCGGCCGCCGCCGCCAGCTCCGCCGGTCGGATAAAAAACAACGCCCCGGCTCCGGCAAACACAAAGGTCCACACGGTGGTTGTCTGCGCGTTGTATCCGGCCCGCAGGGCGTACCGCCCGAAAATACTGTACAGCGCGTAGAAAAACCCGGCCCCCAAGCCCAGTAAAATACCCGCCGGGGTGACGCTCAAATCCCCCGTAAAGACACCGCACACACAGGCGCAGCCCACCAGCGTCAGCCCCAGAGCCAGCAGTTTTTTCTTCGTAATGGGCTCCCGCCAGAGGACGGCGGACAAAATCACCACGATGGACGGGGCCGTATACAGCAAAATAGAGGCCACCGCCAGCGAACAGATCTTCTGGCAGGAAAAGTAGCACACGGTAAACAACAGAACGCTCACCACGCCGGTTCCAAAAAAATATTTCAGATGCTCCTTCTTGATATGGAACACGCTGCGATCCCTGACGCCGAAAATTGCCGCCAACAGCGCAAGCCCTCCGGTGTTGCGCACCAGCACGATGGACCACGGGGAAAAGCCCCCGGCCATAAGACGGCGGTTCCACAGACCGATCATGCCCCACAGCGCCGCCCCAGTCAAAATGCAGATATAGGCCCTCCAGTCCGTGCGGGGCTTTTGCTCCGGATTCCGGGTCTCCTTGATTTCCTCCACAGGTCTTCCTCCCGTCTGTCCCTTCGTCTTGCGGCCCGGCTCCAAGTCTTCCCGCCGGGGCGTTCATCTGCTCAGTTCCACACCGCGCCGTTGCCGGTGGCGGTATAAAACGCCGTGTCATCCCGGACGCAGAGGACCACGTCTGGATGATAGTCCGCCAGATATTCCGGCAGCGTCTTTTCCGTGTAATACCTGAGGTCCAGACTCCGCATCTCGTCGAAGGAGGCGTAAAACAGCGTCTCCAGCGCGTCTGTAAAGGAGTCGCCCACGATCAGCACGTCCGGCAGGTCCGGCCGGTTTGTCTCAATCACGGTCTCCGCCTGGTCGCCGCCCATGTAAAGGTCATAGTTTGTCCGCTGGGTATTGGTAGCCGGCAAGACGTACACGGTGGCTTCCACCGTCTGCCCATTGTCGGTCCGGGTAAATGGGATGGGCGATTTCGGTTCGGCGATCACCGCGTGCTCGCTGTTGGGCCACAGGTCGTAGAGTTTCCGGTTCCGGGATCCCAGATACGGATTCGGCAGCTCCCGGAAATTCAAATCGCTCTTTGACAGTACCGGCGCGTTGATTCCTGTCCGGTTGAGTTCGTCCATCACCGCCTGATAGGCGGCAAACGCCCCGTAATAGGTGAAATGGTGGTCCACGGACGAGTAATATTCATCGGGTCTTCCCTCGCGGTCATATACCGCGCCCATGTCCAGATACGGTACGTCCCGCTCCTCCAGCGCTCCATAGAACGCGGCGTCCGCCGCAGTGGCATTCCAGCGGCGGTTGTCCAGCTCATGTGGGTATTTATCCCAGAAATAGTTGCTCTGCTCTGGAAGGCCCACGAAGAGGAACGTGCCGCCATAGCCCTCCACATAATCGCTCAAGCACTGAAGCCCGTCCGCGATGGGTACGGCCTTATCCGTATAAATGCCGGTATCCCAGGTCCCATACCGCAGGAAGGGCAACAGCACGTCCTGCGTCACGATTACGTCGTTCACCACGGTCTTTCCCATAATGTCCATCTGAATTGCCGTGCCGAGGGCCAGGAGGGTGGTCCGACCCGGCACATGATCGGCGTACCAGGCATCCCAGTCGTTGAAGTACTCCCCGCTCCAAAAGTTCTCCGCGGTCAGCTCCGGTTGCTCCGTAAGCGAACGATTTTCATAATAGGACACGGTATTATGGGCGGTTTTCACCAGTGTCAGAGCCGGAACCGCGAACAGCACCGCCGCAAGACACAGCAAAAGCGCGATATCCGCAATCTTTTTCATTCCGCCGCCCCCTTAAAACCGGAAATAGATAAACGGATTGAAGCTGGATCCCAGCAGGGACAGCACCGACAGTCCGAACAGTCCCAGCGCCAGCACCCGCGGGCCCAGAATCAGCGCCGCGGAGGCCGGACGGCTTCCCCCCCGCTCCCGCCGCTCCAGCGCACCCCGCACCCAGACCCCCACGGGCAGCGATGCCGGTATCGCCAGCAGCAGTTCCCAGCGGAACTCGGAGAGGTAATACAGCGTCTCACCGCTCCAAAGCCCCGCCGGTGCGGAGCCGAACAGCGCGGCAACCATGGCTCCCACGCCCGCCAGACTCTCCGAGCGGAACAGCGTCCAGCCCAGGACAATTAGCAGCAGAGCATATAGATGCCGGAGCACCCCGGGGGCCTTTTCCAGTATCCCTCCCCAAAGGAATTTTTCCCCCAGCAGCAAAAGCCCGTAGTAAAGCCCCCAGAGGATGAAGTTCCACGCGGCCCCGTGCCACATGCCCGTCAGCAGCCAGACCGTCAGAATATTGCGCACCTGTCTCCGCCGGCCGCAGCGGTTTCCTCCCAGAGGGATGTACACATAGTCCCGGAACCAGGTGGACAGGGAGATGTGCCACCGCCGCCAAAACTCCGTGGCGGAGCGGGAGACATACGGGTAGTTGAAGTTTTCCAGAAAATGAAATCCGAACACCCGTCCAAGCCCGATGGCCATATCCGAATAGCCGGAGAAGTCAAAATAGATCTGCCCGGTGTAGGCCATCGCCCCCAGCCAGGCCATAGATGTGGTCAACAGCGTTCCCGCACCGAACGCGGCGTCGGCGATCTGCCCCAGGGCATTTGCCAGCAGCATCTTTTTTGCAAGGCCCTGGCAGAACCGCACGGCCCCGCTCCCGCTCTCCGAAAGGCTCTCCCGCCGGTCGGCGATTTCCCCCGCCACAGTGGTGTAGCGCACGATGGGGCCCGCCACCAGCTGGGGGAACAGGGCGATATACAGCGCCACACGAAAGGGATTTTTCTCGGCCTCCGCATTGCCGCGATAAACGTCCAGCGCATAGCTCATGCCCTGAAATGTGAAAAAGGAAACGCCGATGGGCAGAGTGATATTGGGGATCGCCACAGGAAGGCCCAGCAAAAACAGATTCTCCATAAAGAAATTGGCGTATTTATAGTAGCCCAAAAGGCCCAGATTCACTACCACGGTCAGGACCATACACGTTTTCCGGCATTTTTTCCCCGGCGCCGACAGCCGTCCGCCGCAATAATTCACGACGATGGACGCCAGCATCAGGCCCAGCAGCTTCGGCCCTCCGCAGGCATAAAACGCCAGACTGAAAATCAGCAGCACTCCGTTTCGGATAGCGCGGCAGCGCCGCGGAACGGCAAAGTAGCAGACCAGCAGGGCCGGCAGAAAGGCGAACAGGAAATTTACGCTGCTGAAAACCATGGTGCTTCTCTCTTTCTAAAAAAACTGAGGTCTCCCACCCCATTTTCCCTCGTCTTCCTCGCGTCAACTCCGGCGCACCGGGTTTGACGCGGAAGAGGAGGCGCGGCGGAGCGAACGAGCTTTCGCCCTTCGGGCGGAAGCGAGCGATGCGCAGCCCGTGCCGACGAGGCGGCGCTTCGTTCATTTCCCCCGCAGCTCGACGATACGATCCCGCAGGATAGCGGCATACTCGAATTCCAGCATCTTACTGGCTTCCTTCATCTCTTTTTCAAGGCGCACAATCTCCTCCGTCCGCTCCTGATCGGTGAGCTTGGTCTTATTGCGTTTCCGCGCCGTATCCGGGTCGGCTGACTTGGAGATCTCCAGCGTATCCCGCACATCCTTAATGATGGTCCTGGGCACGATGCCGTGGGCTTTGTTGTAATCGTCCTGAATTTTCCGGCGGCGCTCCGTCTCGTCCATGGCCGCCCGCATGGAGCGGGTAATGGTGTCCGCGTATAAAATAACCTTACCCTCGGCGTTTCGGGCCGCCCGGCCCATGGTCTGGATAAGGGAAGTCTCGCTGCGGAGGAACCCCTCCTTGTCCGCGTCCAGAACAGCCACCAGACTCACCTCCGGAAGATCCAGTCCCTCCCGCAGCAGGTTGATGCCCACCAGCACGTCAAACTCCCCCAGCCGCAGTCCGCGGATGATCTCCATTCGCTCGATGGTCTCCACGTCGGAATGCATATAGCGCACCTTGATCCCGGCGTTTTTGAAATACTCCGTCAAGTCCTCCGCCATCTTTTTGGTGAGCGTGGTCACCAGTACCCGCTCGCGCTTTGCAGACCTGGCCTCGATCTCCGCAATCAGATCGTCGATCTGCCCCTCCACCGGGCGCACCTCCACCTCCGGGTCCAGAAGACCCGTGGGGCGGATAACCTGCTCCACCACCTGGCCCGTCCGCTCCCGCTCATAAGGGCCGGGAGTGGCCGAGACATACACCGCCTGACCCACGCGCCCCTCAAATTCCTCAAATTTGAGGGGGCGGTTGTCATATGCGCAGGGCAGGCGGAACCCATAGTCGATCAGACTCTGCTTGCGGGCGTGGTCGCCGTTGTACATGGCCCGCACCTGGGGCAGCGTCACGTGGCTCTCATCCACAAAGAGCATAAAGTCCTTGGGGAAAAAGTCCAGCAGCGTCATGGGCGCAGAACCGGCGGGCCGCTCGGAGATAATGCGGGAATAGTTCTCAATACCGGAGCAGTACCCCAATTCGGTCATCATTTCGATGTCATATTCCGTGCGCTGTTTAATGCGCTGGGCCTCCACCAGCTTGTTTTGCTCTGTAAAGTACCGAACCTGTTCATCCATCTCCCGGCGAATCTCGCCGATGGCCCGGTCCATTTTGTCCTTGGTGGTGACATAGTGGCTGGCGGGATAAACCACCGCGTGCTCCAGCAGATGGCAGGCTGCGCCGGTGACGGGATTGAACTCCGTGATACGGTCAATCTCATCCCCGAAAAACTCCACCCGAAGGGCCCGATCCTTATAATAGGCAGGATAAATCTCCACCGTATCGCCCCGGACGCGGAACATATTCCGTTCAAAGGCGATGTCGTTGCGCTCATACCGGTCCTCCACCAGCCGCCGCAGCAGCTCGTCCCGGTCCAGCTTCATACCCACACGCATGGAGATCATCAGTTTGGCAAAGTCCTCCGGCTCGCCCAATCCGTAGATGCAGGAGACGGAAGACACCACGATCACATCCCGCCGCTCCAGCAACGAGCAGGTGGCGGAGAGGCGCAGGCGGTCGATCTCGTCGTTGGTAGAGGCATCCTTGGCAATATAGGTATCCGTGTGGGGAATATAGGCCTCCGGCTGATAATAATCGTAATAGGAGACGAAGTATTCCACCGCGTTGTCCGGAAAAAACGCCTTGAACTCCTCGCACAGCTGGGACGCCAGCGTCTTATTGTGGGCCAGCACCAGCGCGGGCCGCTGGATTTTCTCGATGACCTTTGCCATGGTAAAGGTCTTGCCTGACCCGGTAACACCCAGTAATATCTGCTCGTCCAGGCCATTTTCAATGCCCTGAGCCAGCTTTTCGATGGCCTCCGGCTGGTCGCCGGAGGGCTCATAGGGAGAAACAACCTTAAATTTCGGCATAAACCCTCCTCTCTCCCGCCGTGGGAGATTCCGAAGTGGCCCGAGGCCCTCCGGTCCGACTGACGGCGGCACCTGTCATTTTGTAAAATACCCGGAGTCCCGCATGGAAACGAAGTCTTCATCGGCCACGATAATGTGATCCACCAGCTGAACACCCACGCTCTCAAGAGCCGTCCGTACCCGGTCGGTCGTGACGAAGTCCTCTCCGGAGGGCAGGGCCACGCCGCTGGGATGGTTGTGGGATAGGATCACCGCACTGGCGTTGGTCAGCAGTGCGTTTCCAACCAGTTTTCGGATGTTCAGCTCCGCACCGTTGACATCGCCCTCGGTCAGAAGTTTGCTCGCCAGGAGCTTTCCCTTTCTGTCCAGACACAGCTCATAGACCAGTTCGTTTTTCTTTCCGTCGAACCGGCAGAGCAGATAATCCCCCGCCTTTTCCGTGGAGTTCAAAATCACAGGGGCGTTTTCCTTTATCCGGCTCTTCTCCATCAGCATGGGGACCAGCCGCAGCAGAAGCGCCGCGCTTTCGCCTATGCCCTTTACATTCTGCAGGTCCTCCACCGGTGCGACCAGCACCATCTCCAAAGAACCATACCGTTCCAAAAGCTGATGGGCCAAGGCGTTGGTATCCCGGCGGGGAATCGCATAAAAAAGGAGGAGCTCCAGCGCCTCGTGGTCGGCAAAGCCCGCAAGGCCGGTCTCCAGAAAACGCCGGCGCATTTTTTCCCGATGTCCGTCATGGATGCCCATGGGGGCGCCTCCCTTGCAGCTTTTTTTCTTGAAGTCTCTGTGGAATTCACAGGTCTATTATTATATCACAGGTACTTACATCGTACAAGTGCTTTAATCGTACAAACGTTTGCTTATGAGCCTGTGGAAGCCGGCAAAATTTTTTAGTCACCCCGGCACATGTGTCCTGTGAGGATATTAAAAAGGAACGCCCGGCAGTCTGAAAAGCTCCGGCGGATGTCTTTGAACATCCGCCGGAGCTTTTCAAATATGCCGATTCTGATCACTTTTCGCGCGGTGGGAAGGAGACGGGGCTTTGGGCAGACCCGTTCAGCCGTCGATGCCGCAGTCCGCCAGAAGCTGTGCCGCCGCCACAGGATCGGCATCCGCCGCGTCCAGCGGCAGGGTAAACAGCGCCCGGGGACCGGTGACATTGTCCGTGAAAGAGATACTGCCATCCGCCGCCGTGGCAAATGTGTCCCTCGAAGGAATGTCACCCTGATAAAATGCCAGATAAACCGTATGATCCGCAAACAGGTCCAGACTGCCTGTACAGTCCATCAGATAGTAGGCAACGCCGTCCTTTTTGAAAGAAGAATACCCGCCTCCCAGCGTCCAGGCATTGACTTTCCCAGGCTCATAGCCGGAAATCAGGGGCGTCATGCACATGGTACTCACCGTCTCGCCCACCGGCGAGCCATCCTCATTGGCCACGGCTACCACCGCATAGGTGTGAGCCGTGTCCACGTCCTGCGTAAAATCGGACAGCCCCTCGCCGCTTACAAGGCCGGTCAGGGTGAAAGCCTGGCCCTCGGAGGTAATGGTCTGGTTCAGCGCCAGCGCGCCCTCACTTTCAAAGGCCGCGGCCAGAGCCGGGTCCTCCAGATTTTGGGCCACTTCCTTCGGGGTCAGCAGCACGATTGCCGCCGCCGCGGATACAATCAGCACAGCGGCCAGCACAGCAGCTAAAACAGCGCCTCTTCTCATATGGTGTACATTCATTTTTAAATTCTCCTTTTCAGTCTGCCCTGCAACACGCGCAAGCCGCTTCAGCGTCCGCCCCTCAAAATCGGCGGAGAATTGGACGGCATCGAACGCCCGGCGGTAATCGGAACGATTCATTCGATCTCCTCCTTTAGAAGTTCTCTGAGTTTTTCTCTTCCCCGAGCAAGGCGGGTGCCCACGGTGGGCGCGGGCAGGGCCAGCAGTTTTGCAATTTCCTTGATGGAATATCCCTCGTAGTAATAGAGGTGGATCACCGCACTGTACTTCTCAGGAAGCATCTGTACAGCGCAGCGGATTCGATCCGCGTCCTCGTCTCCGGACGGGGCCGGGGCTTCGGAGGCGGTCTCGTCCAGCGGGACGCCGCTCCGCCGCTGGATCGCCCGGCGCAGATCGCCGGCACGGTAGAGCGTGGTGCGGATAAGCCAGGCTTTTTCGTGTTCCTCGTCCCGGAATTTCGGCTTGGCGGAGAGCAATTGCACGAACGTCTCCTGTACGGCGTCCTCCGCGTCCTGGGGGTTGGACAGCCGCGTCATGGCCACCCGCAGCAGCATACGGCTGTGAATCTCCACCGCGCGGCGAATGGATTCGCCGGTACCAAACGAACTCATCGTCTCAACTCCTTTCGCTTCATACACGTTTCGCGCGAGTCATATTTTTCATTCTGTTAAAATAATAATAAATCGATTGCATCCCATTTACCGACATTTTTTGGTTTCGATGCCATTTTTTCTTTTCTTTGATTTTTCGATCTGGCAGGTTGACATGGAGAATTTTTTGGCATACTATAAGAGGGAAAATTGAATAGCGTCCGGTAGGTAAGGCTACCACAGGGATATGGGTTGCTGCCGCAAAATGATGGAGACATCACGAGAGGGTTTGAACAGGCGATATCGAATTTTAAGGTATCATCTAATGCAACTTCACTGCCTTGTGAAGCTAAAGCTTGAACGGTGGAGAGGCCGCACAGCCTCTCGGCAATGTTTTTTGAGAATTTCCTCAATCGTACCGGACGGGGCGATTGGGGAAATTTTATTTTCCGGAATACCTGACCATGCTGACGACAAAGAAAGGAGGACCTGCGTATGTTTGAATTTGAAAATGAGCGCTCGGAACTGATGGGGAAAATTGAGGAGTTCATTCACCGAAAACAATATACCGCGTTGCGGGACCTCCTCATTCCCATCGAGGCGGCGGACATCGCCCTTCTGATGGGGGACCTTCCGGAGGAGGACCTGCCGCTTCTGTTCCGTCTGCTGCCAAAAGAGCTGGCAACGGAGGTGTTCGTGGAGTTGGACTCCGATGAGCAGGAGCTTTTGATCCAGGGCTTTTCCAACACGGAGCTGAAGGAAGTGTTGGACGAGCTGTACCTGGACGATGCAGTGGATATCGTCGAGGAGATGCCCGCCAACGTGGTGAAGCGCATCTTAACGCACTCCGATCCGGATATGCGCAAGAGCATCAACGAGATTCTGAAGTACCCCGAGGACTCTGCCGGAAGTATTATGACCACGGAGTTTGTGGACCTGAAGGCCTCCATGACGGTGGGGGACGCTTTCAAACGCATTCGCCGGACCGGACCGGACAAGGAGACCATCAACATCTGCTATGTCATCGACGACAACCGGCACCTGATCGGCCTTGTCACTATTCGGACGCTGCTGCTGACGGATGAGGACACGGTTATCGGCGACGTTATGGAAACCAGCATTGTCTCCGTCTCCACTCTGGACGATCAGGAATATACCGCCCGAAGCCTTTCAAAATACAGTTTTCTGGCTCTCCCCGTGGTAGATACGGAAAACCGCCTGGTAGGCATTGTCACTGTTGATGACGCCATGGATGTTCTGCAGGAGGAAGTCACCGAGGATATTGAGAAGATGGCAGCTATTCTCCCCTCCGACAAGCCGTATCTGAAAACCAGCGTCCGGGAAATGTTCAAGGCCCGTATTCCATGGCTCTTGCTCCTTATGATCTCCGCTACCTTTACCGGTCAGATTATCTCCCGTTTTGAAAACGCGCTGGCGGCGGCGACCGTGTTGACCGCCTATATCCCCATGTTGATGGATACGGGCGGCAACGCCGGTTCTCAGGCGGCAGTCACTGTAATCCGTGGTATTTCCCTGAATGAAATCGAATTCAGGGACACTTTTCGGGTAATCTGGAAAGAACTCCGGGTCTCTGTGCTGTGTGGAATTGCACTGGCCGCAGCCAATTTTGTCAAACTGATCCTGATCGACCAGATGTTATTCCACAATCCCTCCGTGACACCATTGGTTGCGCTGGTAGTGTGCTGTACTTTGGTGGTCACGGTGTTCACCTCCAAGCTGGTAGGCTGCCTCCTGCCGCTGCTGGCAAAAAAAGTCGGCTTTGATCCGGCGGTAATGGCTTCTCCCCTCATCACCACCATCGTGGACGCGACTTCACTTTTGATCTATTTCCAATTTGCTTCGTTTATCCTGCATATCGGAGCCTGAAAAATAATTTCAGTAATTAATACGCGCCCCCGCGGCATAGCCGCGGGGGCGCGCTCGTCTTCCAAATATTCAGCTGAAATTATTGATTACTCTCTTTTCTCCAATTCTCTGGCGGGGTCGGAAAAATATTCTTTCACCAGCTTGATAACCACCGGGGACAAAAGCAGCAGCGCGATCAGGTTGGGAATCGCCATCAGCCCGTTCAGGGTGTCGGCGATGGCCCAGGCCAGATCCAGCTTCATGGTCGCACCGACCACCATAAAGATGCAGAACAAAACCTGATACGGCTTAATGATCTTGGTGCCGAACAGGAACTCCGCGCAGCGAGTCCCGTACAGGCCCCAGCTGAGGACGGTAGACAGCGCAAACAGCGTCAGACCCACGGCAATGACCACGCCGGCGGCCTTTCCACCGAAAGTGGTGGAGAACGCCGTGATGGCAAGATCCGCACCGGCAGCCTGACCAAAGTTGATGCTAATGGCGTCATTTCCGGTAAACGCGCACATTACGGTCAGCGCGGTCAGCGTGCAGATAATGATCGTGTCCGCGAAAACCTCAAACACGCCGAACAGGCCCTGACGGACAGCGCTGTCCGTGTCGGCGGCGGCATGGGCGATAGGCGCGGAGCCAAGGCCGGCCTCGTTGGAGAAGACGCCGCGGCCAACGCCCTTCTTAATCGCCTGGGAAATACCAATGCCGACGGCGCCGCCCAATACGGCGGAGGGGCTGAATGCGCCGCGGAAAATATCGCTGAACACGGTCCCAATGTGCTGGGAATTGGCAACAATCACAACCAGGCAGCCTATGATGTAAATGATCGCCATGAAGGGAACCAGCTTTTCCGTCACGTTACCGATGCGCTTCAATCCGCCCAGATACACCATGGCGGAAATGATCGCCACAATGATGCCGATTACCAGATAGATAATCTTCAGCGTGTTCTCAGGCAGTGTAGTAAACTGGGTGATAGCGGTGCCGATGGTGGTTGCGATGGTGTTCACCTGCGTCATGTTGCCGATTCCAAAGGCAGCCAGCATACCGAACACGGCGAACAGCGCGCCCAGCCACTTCCAGCTCTGGCCCAGGCCGTTTTTGATATAGTACATAGGACCGCCGACCCAGTCGCCCTTGTCATTGCGCTCACGGTACTTGATTGCCAAGGTGACCTCGGAAAACTTGGTGCACATTCCGAACAGGGCAGAAATCCACATCCAGAAAATTGCACCGGGCCCACCGGCGGCGATGGCGCCGCAGACGCCGGCGATGTTGCCGGTACCGACGGTTGCGGCCAAGGCGGTGGTCAGGGCCTGTACAGGCGTAACCGCACCCTCCTTGGCCTCCACCTTCTCGAAACACTTGCCGATGGTATTCTTCATTGCGTAACCGAACTTTGCGAACTGAAGGAATCCCGTGCGAATCGTAAAGTAGACGCCGGTGCCAACGATCAGGATCATCATCGGCACGCCCCAGACAAAGCCATTGATTACGTCGTTGATGTGCGAAATCATGTCTGACATTATATCATGTCCCCCTCTTCCTATTTCGTTCGCGGCACTTCCGCGAATTTTTTGGGCTACACAGTCCGCATGACATGAAAGACTGTCTATGCCCCTCACCTGTTTTATCATAGCACTTTTATGAAAACGTTGCAAGAAACAGGTTTACACTTTCTTAATATTTGTGCGCTTTTCACAAATGTATGTAAAATTATTCTCTAATTTCACAAAATTTTCCATTTTTTAAAATTTTGCCTGGAAAACCGCATTAAGTCCGTTTCTCTGTAATCACGGGCATTAAAAGGCACCGTGGGGCAGTGCCTGAATCCCTATAAGCATTTACTGAGGCTCTTGTTGAAAACCGGTTTAATTCTAATCTCTCCGAATTTTTATAAATTTTCGAAAAAGCGAGTTTGACAGATTGCACAAATTCAATCTCGGATTTTACAGTTTTTATGATGTCTTTCTGTCGTTTTGAACATTCTACTTCTTCATATCAGGCATGATATTTATTAATTTCGTCTCCATATAAAAAACATTTGTTTTTCACAGCAGGATTTTGTGAATTTTGGGGATTGCGCTTTTTGAAACGAGGCGTATGATAACACCCAAATCAGACGGAGCGCAGTCGGTGACGGAGAGGCCGTCCGAAGCCGGTTTCGTGCGCTACCCCTGAGAGGATTCTGTATGTATGAGAAATATCAGTAAAGGAGAGAGCAGTTATGACATTTTCCGATCTCGTCGATAAAGTCGACGGACTTGTCTGGGGGCCTGTCATGCTGGTGCTGCTGGTCGGCACGGGCATCTTCCTGACAATTCGAACCGGCTTTCTTCCCTGGCGCAATCTGAGCTACGCGCTCCACAGCGTGATGAGCAAAGAGGCTCGCACCACCAAACGCGGTACCGGAGATGTTTCCCCGTTTTCCGCTCTGATGACAGCCTTGGCCGCCACCATCGGCACCGGCAACATCGTAGGCGTTGCCACGGCGTTGGCCACCGGCGGCCCCGGCGCACTGGTCTGGATGGAAATTTCCGCCGCATTCGGTATTACATCCAAGTTTTCCGAGTGCATGCTCGCGGTCAAGTACCGCGAGGTCAATGACAAAGGCGAAATGTCCGGTGGCCCCATGTATGTCATGAAAAAGGCTCTGGGCGGCAAATTTGGCGTGGTTTTGGGCTTTCTGTTCGCCCTGTTCACGGTCATCGCTTCCTTCGGCATCGGCGACATGACACAGGCCAACTCCATCGCCAGCTCTGTCGGTTCCACCTTTACCGTCCCCAACTGGATCACCGGCGCTGTCATCACCGTTTTGTCCCTGGTAATCGTCATTGGCGGCATCAAGAGCATTTCCAGGGTGTCCTCCGTGGTGGTCCCCGTGATGGCCGTATTCTATCTGATTGCCGGTCTGATTGTGATTTTCGGCAACATCTCCGAAGTTCCCGCCGCCATCGCCACCATGTTCAAAATGGCGTTCAGTCCCGCAGCTGCCGCCGGCGGCTTTGCCGGTACCATCACCACTTCCATTCTGGGCGCAGCCCGGTATGGCGTCGCCCGCGGTGTGTTCTCCAACGAGGCCGGTATGGGTTCCGCAGCTATTACCGCCGCCTCCGCAACCACCGACAACCCTGTCCGTCAGGGCTATATCAACATGACCGGAACTTTCTTCGACACCATTGTAATCTGCACCGTTACGGGCCTTGCCATCTGTTCGTCCGGCGTACTGGGCTCTACCAACGCCGACGGCTCCGTGGTCAACGGCTCCGCGCTGACCATTATGGCCTTTCGTACCGCCCTTGGTGAAGTGGGCGCAGTCCTTGTCACGATCAGCATCGCACTGTTCGCCTTCTCCACCATCCTCGGCTGGGAATATCACGGAGAGAAAGCCTTTGAGTATTTGTTTGGTATGAAGCCCGTGATGCTCTACCGCGTTGCCTTTGCTCTGGTCGCCTTTGTGGGCGCCACTCAGGAACTGGCTGTTGTATGGAACATCTCCGACATTTTTAACGCCCTGATGGCCATTCCCAATCTGATCACGCTGCTGCTTCTGTCCGGCACCATTGCCAGAGACATGAAGAATTTCCAGCCGGAAGTCGTCCTGGAGAAAAAGGCCTGGAAAGAGGCCCGCCGCCGCCGCGAGAAAGCGGCCGCCTGAGCGGTTTTCAAATTTGTGTGAAATAGGTCCAGACAAGCGCCCGGAAATTTCGGCCTAGCGCGTTCGCCCCCTCGTTCGTGCAATAATTTCCTGAGCACATCCCTCACCGTCTGCCTGTTTCCAATAGCGGCGTTCCTTTAACCGGTACCCAACTAGCATTTCAGATTGGGCAGTGGGCAAACGGGATGCAGCAAGTAAAATACGGCCCATCGGCATAAGCCGATGGGCCGTATTTTAAATTTTGAGGGGATAATGTAGAGCCGTGAACCACGCAAGTGTATCCCTTTGGTTCTTAACTTTACTTGAAGGTATTATGTGTCAAACACTCTTTCAGCGTTGCCACAAAAGCACCTTTGCGGCCACAGATAGCAATACGTTTCATGCGGCAAAAAAAGCAGGGCGGACAGTTCAAACTGTCCGCCCCATCGCAGGATTTATACCCGGTTCACTTTTGTCCCTAAGAGCCCCGCCTTAAGCCGTTCGGAGTAAAAGCTTACCGGCGGCCGGTTTACAAAAACGAATGATCAAACCCGTGTGGCAGAAGCTCTTTCAGAGGGAAGGCTTTTTCCTCTCCCCTTCCGTTGAGACAGATGACTTCAATCTGAGGGGAAAACTCCTGCATAAACTGCCGGCACATACCGCAGGGCACACAGTAGTCTTCGCTCCTTCCGGCGATTACGATGCGGGCAAAGTCCCGGTGCCCTTCGCTGATGGCCTTGCTCATGGCGGTACGCTCCGCGCAGATACCCACCGAGTAGGCCGCATTTTCAATGTTGCAGCCGGTAAATACAGTGCCGTCGGCGCATTCCAGAGCCGCGCCCACAGGGAAGTGGGAATAGGGGCAGTACGCTCTGTCCAGCATCCGAATCGCCGCCGCTTTCAGTTCCTCGCGCGTCATAAAAACAACTCCTTCCGTAGTTACTTCCAGTCGATTTCCCGCTGAGGCCGGATATTCACGTCCATGATATCCTTCGCGTCGTAGAATTGCAGATACCGGTCCCGCGAGTGACGCAGGGTGGTACCGTCCGGGTGGAGCCGGTCACAGATCACCGCGCAGATGTCCTTTTTGATATAGCTGAAGCTCTCGATGCCCACAGAGGCAAAAATCCGGAACCCCTGACTTTGCAGGTACTTGAACACCGGGCCTGTCTTCTTCCAGTCATCGCCGTCCGGACGCTCCCCGTGGGGATAGAACAAAACCGTGGTGGGTCCCACAAGACTGCCCACCTCGTCGAACCACCGCTTCGTGTCGGCCTGAACGGTCTCCATAGACTTGGTCCCCAAGCGGATATGGCCCCATGTGTGGCTGCCGAAGGTCCAGCCGGTGCGCTTCAATTCCGCGATAACCGGCTTGACCTCCTCGATCTCCTTCTGTCGTGCGGTCTCCTGCGCCGCTGACCAGCTCTTGGTATCCGTCTGGGTGTGATAGCCCAAAATACCACAGTACCCCGTCAGAGACAGGCAGCCCTTGGCACCGAAGGGGGAGAAATCCGGGTGCTCCCGGACAAATTTATCCAGGATGGGAACGGCATCCAGGTCCTGAGAGATGACCTCGTCGCCCTGGGGGTCCTTGCCCTCGCTCCAGATCAGGCCGTCGTCTCCCACGATCAATTTATACGTGAAGCCGTTGTCCAGCATATAGGGATAATAATTCACATCGTCAAAGGAGAGGATCAGGGGCTTTTTCCCCTCCGGCAGGTACAGGGTATTGCGGACCATGGCGGGCTGGCCGTCCGCGCTTGTGGTTTCGCTCCACACGTCGCTGATGTCCACCAGTACATACCCCTTGTCGTATACGGTCTGCAAAATTTTGTCGTACTCGTCCACGGTGACCATATAGTCGTCCAGCCCGTCGGACTCAGAGTCTCCGTCAAAGGCCAGTTCGGGATAGGCGATCACCGGGTGAAAAAACAGGTGCTCCACCACCCCGTCCCACGCGGTGTAGGGAACGCCGTCAACCATGTCGCCTGCGGGTTTCACGGTGGGGTCTGAAATGGTATAGGGCTCCACCTGCGGGGCCGCCGGCTCACCGGGATCGGCGGAAGAGGAAGCGGAAGAACCGCTGGAGCCGCCGGAAGCGGGAGAAGCCGCGCCGCAGGCGGCCAGAGATGTCAGCATGACAAGAGCAAGCAAAAGCGGCAGGAATCGACGCATAGAAAAAGACATCCTTTCTAAAATTTCAAGACAACACCGCATCCTTCTCGGCTACTGCCTCTGACGCACGCTTGAAAGCTATTCCCACCATTTTGCACGAAAACTTCTGGGTGGACATGGGCCTGTCCGCGTTAGCTTCATGCAATCCGGCGGCGCAATCGTGCGCCAGAATTGAGCGGTGCTGTCTTAACTCTGTACGATGCAGTATATCAGGTCGCTCGACAAAAAAAAACACAAAAGTGTGACAAATATATTTTTTCCTCAATTTTCGATTTTATCATGGCGGCCGCCGGGCTCCGGACTGGGTGCAGAATGTGGGCGCTCGCCAAATCGCGGATAACCGTTTAAATGCCCAATATCATACTTGACAAATAGGATAACTGTGATATATTTAAATCACAGTAAATAAATATGAATTAGAAGGAGGAACCGTTTATGCGTGTTTATGCCGATAATGCGGCAACCACTGCCGTCAGCGATACGGCCGTGGCCGCAATGCTGCCCTGTTTTCAGGAGTTTTACGGAAATCCGTCCAGCCTTCATACCATCGGTCAGCGGGCGGCGGAAAAGCTGTCCTTGGCCCGGCAGATTTTTGCCCGGAGACTGAACTGTGATCCCAGTGAGATCACGTTTACCTCCGGCGGCAGCGAGGCGGACAATCAGGCTCTGCGCTCCGCCGCTGCGGCGGGAGCAAAAAAAGGGAAAAAGCACATTATCTCCACAGAGTTTGAACACCACGCCATTTTGCATACGCTGGAGCAGCTGGAAAAAGAGGGCTTTGAAATTACACTGCTGAAAATTCCCAAGTCCGGCGTAATTTCTCCGGAGCAGGTGCGCCAGGCCCTCCGACCGGATACATGCCTGGTGAGCGTCATGTTTGCCAACAATGAAATCGGCACTATCCAGCCCATTCCGGAGATTGGCAGGCTCTGCCGTGCGTCGGGCGTACCGTTCCACACGGATGCGGTACAGGCGGCGGGGCATCTGCCCATCGACGTGAAGAGCATGGAGATCGACATGCTGAGTCTGTCTGCCCACAAATTCCACGGGCCCAAGGGCGTCGGCGTCCTGTACGCAAGGAAGGGCCGCGTTCCGCTGGTAAACGTGATCTACGGCGGCGCGCAGGAGCGGGGAAAGCGGGCCGGAACCGAGAACATACCCGGTATCGTGGGTTCCGCGGCAGCGTTTGACGAGTCCTGCGCCAACATGGAAAAGAACGCGGCAAAGATGACCGCGCTTCGGGATAAGCTGATCGACGGGCTGACGAAAGTCCCCCACAGCATTCTCAACGGCGAGCGGGAGCGCCGGCTCCCCGGCAATGTGAACCTGTGCTTCGAGGGCATCGAGGGGGAGTCGCTGCTGCTGCTCCTGGACCAGAAAGGCGTATGCGCATCCTCGGGAAGCGCCTGTACCTCCGGCTCCCTGGACCCCAGCCACGTACTGCTGGCGCTGGGCCTTCCCCACGAGGTGGCCCATGGATCACTGCGGCTGAGCCTTTGCAAATATAACACGGAGGAGGAAATCAATCACATCCTGGCGGTGACGCCGGGGATCGTGGAATACCTCCGGAACATTTCCCCGGTGTGGGACGAGCTGGAACACGGCCAGCGAAAACATATTATCTGAATTTGAAAGGAGCGTTTGAATATGCTGTACAGCGAAAAAGTGATGGATCACTTCCAGAATCCCCGGAATGTGGGCAAAATGGACGATGCCGACGGCGTCGGCGAGGTGGGCAACGCCAAGTGCGGCGATATCATGCGGATGTATATTAAGGTGGACAAGGACACCCAGACCATCAGGGACGTGAAGTTTAATACCTTTGGCTGCGGCAGTGCCATCGCCACCAGCTCCATGGCCACGGAAATGATCAAGGGCAAACCCGTCAAGGATGCTCTGGCGCTTTCCAACAAGGCCGTGGTGGAGGCGCTGGACGGTCTTCCGGCCTATAAGCTTCATTGCTCCGTTCTGGCGGAGCAGGCGGTGAAGGCCGCTGTGAAGGATTACTACGATAAAAACGGCATCCCCTATGGCAAAGATCTGACCATCTGTAACCAGGACTGCGAACACTGCGCGGGAGAGTAAGACCGCAAAAGCGGGAGACCGGCGTTGCCGGTCTCCCGCTTCAGGTATTCATACGGGCCGGGGAACATTCTGTTCTCCGGCTCGTATTTTTGTTTATTATGTGCCCGCGCCGTCTTCGCCCCCGGCACTTTCAGCTTCCGCTCCCCCCTGCTGCGGTGTCATCCGGGTTTGCATCAGAGGAGGGATAGCAGTCCGCGTAGGATTCCTCATAGCTTTTCTGATTCTGTTCGTCATTGGGAGACATTCGCTTCAGATTCAGCGCGAAAGCCAGAATGAAGCCCAGCCCGTATCCCGCGATAACTGCGGTGGAGCCGAAATGAATGATCAGGGCGGTAACCACAGCGCAGAGGATAATCGACAAACTGGAAACCTGAGCCACCCGACGGAAAGCCGCCCGGGTGTTGAAATCGGGGCAGGTCTCCTTGTGCCGGCGGGTCAATGGAATGGATGAGAACAGGGCCACGGCAGCCTGAATGCCGACGGCGGCCATCAAAACGAACCCACCCGCGGCGGAACCGAAGAAAAAAGGAAGATCGTTAAAGCTCATGATTTGGAAACCTCCTGAATTGAAAGGGGACGCACAGGTCTGCGCCTTGCCGCCGGGTGAGATGTGCATCGAAAACTGTTTTTGCAGGAACTGTAATTATATAATATACACCGTTTTCCTGAGATGCACAAGCCCTTTCTCCGTCCTTTGACCTCGGCTCAATCCCGCCCGCAAAGCCGAAGGCTAACAATTTCAGTCGGTTGTAATTCCCAGCCGCCCACGCGATAAAAGCTTTTTTTGAGTCAGCTAAATAGAAAGGTCGTACATCTCCATCCAATACTCAATCTGAATCAAATAGGCCATCATTTGTGGAGCGGCCATCAGCTGACCGAACCACGGTTTTCCATAGTCTTTTGGCGACGTTAAGAACAGCTCCGTCTTATGCGGGTCAAGCAGAGGCGCGATTCTCGCGTCGGGCTTATTCAGGAGGCCGGACAGCTGAGCGGCAAGCATATGTTCATAATTGGGACTATAAGTTTTCGGATAGGGGCTCTTTTTTCTGTGCAGCAAATCATGGGGAAGCAAATCTTTGCAGGCATCGCGCAGCAGCGTCTTCTCCATTCCGTTCTGGTACTTCATGCTCCAGGGCACATTATAAAGATATTCAATAATCCTGTGATCGGCAAAGGGTACGCGTGCCTCCAGTCCGCTATACATACTGGTACGATCCATGCGGTCCAGCAGCGTTTGCATAAACCATCTGAGGTTGAGATAGCCCACCTCCCGCCGCCGCTTTTCTTCGCCGTTCTCCCCATCCAAACGGGGAACCATGTCCAGGGACTCCTGATAGCGCTCCCGGACATAGTCGTTTATGTTCAAGCGTTTTATAAACGTATCATTGAGTAAGACCGTCCTTGCCGACAGATCCTTTGACCACGGAAACCCGTCTGCGTTCAGGAGTTCATCCCGATAAAACCATGGATATCCGCCAAAAATTTCGTCCGCACACTCTCCTGTTAGCGTAACCTTATTATGTTCCTTGACAAGTCTGCAAAAATACAGCAGCGATCCATCCACATCGGTCATTCCCGGGAGGTCTTTTGCGTGAACAGCTTCAAAAAGTGTATTTACCAGCTGTGTATCGTTGCATTCAAGATACGTATGGTTTAAAGGGTACGCCTGGAGCATTCTATCTACATAGGGACGGTCACGTTCCGGTTGGAAGGAATTTGATTGAAAATATTGATCGTTCTCGATAAAATCGAATGAAAACGTGTTAAATTGCTTTCCCTGGCCTTTTAAATAGTCAGAAGCCAATGCTGTAACGATGCTGGAATCAATTCCTCCGGATAGAAAACTGCAGACAGGAACATCCGAAACCATCTGTCGTCTAACAGAGTCTCGCACCAGATACGAAACCGTATCCACTGTTTTTTGGTAGCTGTCCCTGTGTTCTTCCGCCTGTAGCGTCCAATATGGATACTCTTGAAAACCCTCCCGGGAAAACGTTGCCAAGTATCCCGGTTTCATCTCCCGGATGCCGCAGAATATTCCGCATCCCGACGTACGCGCCGGGCCTATACCGAAAATTTCACGGAAACTATCCATATTTACTCTGGGGTGCACAGTGGGATATTGAAAGAGCGCTTTGATCTCGGAACCAAATACGAATGTACTGCCCTCCATGGAGTAAAACAGCGGCTTTACTCCCGCGCGGTCACGGTAGAGCACGAGTCGTTCCTGTTCTCCGTCCCATATGGCAATTGCAAAAATTCCATTGATCTTTTTAACAAAATCAATTCCATATTCCATATAGGCATAGAGAATCACTTCTGTATCCGTAAACGTCTCAAACTCATACCCAGCATGCATCAGTGCCGGCTTGAGCTCATCTAAATTATAAATTTCGCCGTTGTATACAATGGCGTATTCCGCTCCATGAGCCTTACGAACCATTGGCTGCCGTCCGCCCTGGATGTCTCGAATGGACAACCGTGTATGAGAAAATCCGACGTTGCTTCGCAAATACTCACCGGTCTGGTCGTGTCCGCGATGAGCAATTGAAGTCCTCATATTTACCAGAATCCGATTCCACTTTTCCGCATCCGTCAGGTAATTATCTTGAAAATCACTAAAGCCTGCTACTCCGCACATAGAACCACCTCGCAATAGAATTTAGAAACAGCTTGTCGGATATTTCTTCATCCACCGTTATTCAGCTTATTAATTTGCGGGGTAAAGCGTGCACTCAATTTTGCCGGCTTGTGGATATCTCACCACAGACTTCCGCTCAGCATATTACTGGTGTATCCAGAAAACACTGAGGAGGGCGCCTATGGTCGTATTAACGTGCGTACACATCGTGTACTTATTACTGATTGTTCTCTTTTTAGCGCTAATGCTCTTCAAGAAGAGCATTGTCGCACCGTGTGCCGGTGGGATTCTTGTCATTTCGCTCTTCATTACACATAGTCTTGTCGGTTCCTTTCAAGCCCTTTTTAATACGCTGGTCTGGGCTGGTACAGAGCTGTTCGGAATTATTACCGTAATTGCCATTGTCGTTGCGATGACCTCTGCTTTACGTGACCTTGGCGCAGATCAGCTAATCATCCGGCCTTTGCACAGAGTGGTCCGGGGACAGAGCATGGCTTTCTTCATTCTTGGAATTGTAATGTTTTTGGTTTCCCTGTGCATCTGGCCTTCGCCCGCCGTTGCCCTTGTCGGCGCGTTGCTTCTGCCCATTGCGATCAGCACGGGTGTGCCGGTCATTTGGGCGGCGGTTGCCATGAATCTGTTTGGACACGGCATGGCTTTGTCGGGTGACTTTTTCATTCAAGGCGCTCCCACAATTACCGCAAAAGCGGCCGGTACAAGTGTATCTGCTCTGATATCCGGCTATCTGCCCCTGTGGGGCGTCATGTCCATTACGGTGATCACGGCCTCGTTCATTCTCTTCAAAAAAGATATCCGGCACATGAATTTAACCAGGACATTACAGGAAAATGCGGAAAATCAGATCCCGATTCATGGAAAAGCAGTTGCGATGGCAATTTTGACGCCCGCTGCATTTGTTGCGGATGTGATCGTGATGCTCATACGAAATCTACAGGGCGGAGACGCCACCGCGCTCATCGGCGGAACAGCTTTTATTCTGCTTGTGTTGGCTGACCTTTTTAAAAGCGGAACAAAATTGATGCTGGATAAGGTCAGCGACCACATCAAAGAGGGCTTTTCTTTCGGGATTCAAATCTTCGCTCCTGTGATTGTAATTGGAGGTTTCTTCTTCCTTGGCGGGCAAGGGGCTGCACAGGCTGTCTTTGGGTCAGAAGCAACCGGCCTGCTCAGTGATATTGGTACTTATCTCGCTCAAAACGTCCCCCTCTCCAAATTCCCGGTGGTTTTGGTTCAGGCAGCTGTCTCGGTGATTACCGGTTTAGACGGATCGGGCTTTTCCGGACTCCCGCTGATTGGCGCTACAGCCGCCACCTTTTCAAACGCCCTGCCGATTCATAAAGAAGTTCTGGCCGGTATGGGGCAGCTTATTACGATTTGGATCGGCGGTGGAACCGTAATTCCCTGGGCGGTTATTCCCGTAGCCGCTATTTGTAACGTCAGTCCCGAAGAGCTTGTTCGAAAAAACCTGATTCCCGTGCTCTGCGGAATCGCAGCAGTCATTATAGCAACATTGATTCTTATATAGCTTCTACGGCATCCGGCTCATCTCCGGAGAAAGTGCGGAGTATGCCGGAGGCCGTGGGAAGACGTGTTCCATAGGCAAAGTACCCGCGTTGTATTGTCCTCTTATCCATATTGACAGCAACCGCCCTCTGGATTAGATGGAATATATGAAAAGACCGGCCGACGCCGGTCTTTTCATACGATTTGTTCAGGTTTTGAATAGAATTTGCCCAGCAATGAATTATCGCTTCCTTCGCCACGTTCTGGCAGAAGCGCTGGAGAATCGCTGTAACCTGTCCACGGGTGGCGCTGCCGAAGGGCATGATCTGGCGGGTCATGCCTGCGTTGGGGCTAAAGTCTGAATGTTGTGGCGGAGGTGACGGAAACCAGGCCTGTTTTTCACCATTGTGGCGTTATCGGACATCCCTTGTGTCCCCGGCACAGCAGTATACTGAAAAGCCTCTTTTTTATTCCGTCTCCTCCAATTCCTTTTTGACAAGCTTCAATAACTCCATTATGCTTTGAAATTCGGTAATCCGGTCATTCCGTCCGGCGACACGTCCCTGCCACTCGCCGTTTTCCGTACCTGTGATTGTCAATAAAAAAATCTGTTCCATAATGCTTCCTCTAAGCTTCCAAATACTCGCCGAAGTCCAGAATAAATTCGGCTATGGCAAGAAAAAATTCGCTGCCGTTGTCTGTGGCGCAGTCCCGGGCGCGAAGCAGCGCCGTCAGGCTCTTTATTGACCGCGGTCTTTCGACCAGCGCCCGCAGAATTTCCGCCTGCCGCGCGTTCTGGGCAAAGCGGACGCGCCCGTTCAGCACAATTCCCATCTGCCCGCCCCGCTCTGCCAGCGTGGTGCCATGCTTCAAGGTCAGCATGGTTTGATCCATCGCGATCCCTCCTTTATATCAAACGCAGCTTTTCAGCTGCAGCTTTTGCTTCGCTGCGGCGGCTGACACTCAGCTTTTGCAAAATGTGGCTGACATGGGTCTTGACTGTCGGCAGTTTTATCCCCAGAATTTCACCGATTTCCAGATTGCTCAGGTTTTCGCACAGCAGCTTTAAAACCTGCATCTCCGCTGCCGACAACGGTTCGACGGGCTGTGCCCGCGGCTTTAAAAACCGGGGATACTCCACCGCCTGCGCCCGCGCCGCGGCGGTCAGGGCATCCAGATACGCCGCGTCTTTATTCCAACCGCACTTGCCCAGCAGCGGCAGGATCGCCGATCCGTACTGCGCAACCGGCCAGATAAATTGATACGCAAAGCAGGTATCCAGCGCCGCACAAAGCCGCATCTTCCATACCGCGTCGCCCATGCGTTCTCGGCACAGCGCCGAGAGCAGCCGGATGTGAATGCCGTCCATCACCCGCCCGCAGCGTTCGCAATAGGGAACCAGCCGCGCCAGAAGCAGCATCGCCTCGTCATATTCGCCGGTGGAAAGCTGAACCATCGCCCGGGTGAGGTACTGATAGCGCCACATGGCCCACAGCCGGGTGGCATTCTCCGGGGTCGTTTCCCTCAGCCATTCCCAGGCGGCGTCCGTATCGTCCAGCCGGAGCCGGATGCGGCAGAGCATGGCGTCGATATTGGCCAGAAAGCGAACCTGCCCGGCAGCCATAAATTTCACGCGCAGGTTCCCCACGGAAGCCAGTGCCGCCCGCGCCTTGCCCTGAGATACCTGCACCCGTGCCAACAGCCCAATCACCGCAAATTCAATATCCGGTGTGCCCTGGGCCTGGATCTCCCCCAGACGGGACATAAGGGTGAGAAGGCGCTTTGAAACATCCTCGCCTTTTTCAAACTTGCTCTCGCAGACGGCGCAGTCGGCGAGCCCTACGCCGTCCCGGCCCAGCACCGTTTCCACAGGCTTTCGCATGGTGGCATACAGCAAGTCGTCCTTTTTCGACCACTCGCAGAAGTCCTTTCCGCCGTTCATGATGCTGGGCAGCATACTGGTGACGGAGAATGCCGGTACCTTGAGCTGCTTGTCCGTCATCACGCGGAACACGCTGCCGATGACTTCAATCAGGTCCCTGCTACCCCGCTGGGGCAGGGCGATATCCAGATAGGCCAGCTTACCCTGGATGCTTTTATACTCGGAATCGGTCTTGCCAAGACGGGCGGCGTAGCTTTGCAGCGCGCCGTACCACTCCTCGGAGATCTCATAGTCCATACACATGGCACACAGCATGCTCATGCCGCACATCAGCGGCGGAGACTTCAGGATTTCCTCCCGCGGCAGATCAAAATAGTATTTTTGCATTTCCTGATAGTGTCCCACGCCTGGATGGCGTTCGGCGTTTTTGACCAGCAGCGCGGACACCTTGCTCTGTTCCCCGGCGAGGGAGTAATAGTCCAGAGCCCTGTCCAACTCGTCGTGCAGCTCATGGTAGAGCGCCGCCCGGCGGAACAGGGTGCACTGTTCCGAGTCTGTGAGCGCCTGATGCAGCTCCCAAATCAGGAATTCCCGGAAAACAGGCCAGAAGCGATAGGTGTCCAGCCCGTCAAACCGAAGCATCGTCGTATCCCGCTGGACAGCGCCCAGCAGCTCTCCGGCCCGCGGGTCACCGCTGACCATCTTCGCAAGCTCCAGATGGAAGCTCTCAAACGGCGCAAGACTCACCAGCAGCCGCCGCAGGGACGGTTCAAAGCGGCGGTAGACCACCTCGTCAAAGTAAAAGAACAGTTCGCGCTTAATGGCGCTCAGGATATCGGGGCCGTATGTCCCACCGTCCTTTAGCCTGCGGCAGAGGATATCCATGGCGATGGGGTAGCCTTTCAAATCACGCTGGATCGCGCTCATGTCGCCGGGGCTGACCGTGACCCCCCGCGCTTCCAGCATCCGCTGGGCAGTTGCCCGGTCGAAATTCAGCGTGAGTGTATCGATGGTAAGCAGGATGCCTGCGAACTGAAACGGCATCAGCCAACCGGGGACAAGCCCGCGGCCAAGCAGGATAAAATGTAAATCGGAGCGGGTTCGGATGAGGTTGCACAGTGCCTCCCGGCGCTCCGGCTCTACCAAAACCTGCAGGTCGTCAACCAACACTGCGTCGCAATCCAGTGGGATACTCTCCGGCAAAAACGCCGCGTCCGCCGCGCCGAGCGTGCAGACAGTATGTCTGGAAAGCAGTGCCGCAGCCGTTGTGGTTTTGCCGCAGCCGCAGGGCGCAGAGAATAAAATGATCCGGCAGTGTTCCCAACCGGTCAGGAAGATTTCCTCCAGAGAGGGTTTTATGATCGCAGAAGCACTGTCGCTCATGGCCATCTCCTTCGTTTGACCGGTATGATCTCGTGTATCCGTCTTTAGTATGTCTTTAAGTGTAGCAGATGAATTTGTTTTTGTAATCCGCCCAAAGTATGACTGAGGGGGGTAAAATTTAATTTTTCTGAAAATTTTCTAAGAGTTACCGGCTATAAGACACGCAATGCACTATCGGGCTGTTTTAAACAAACGGGTAATTAAAGTCTGAACCCAAATTTGAGCTTCACATTATGGTACCGGTGCATCATTCAGGCATTCCATATGAACAGGAAGCCGTCAGTCAAAGTTAATCATCCTTGACTGACGGCTTCCTGTTGCATTGCCGTTTTTCAATTCGATACAGCGACAACTCGCCGTATCAGTTTTCAGTGATTGGTTCTGGCAAACTCACCGATTTTTTTGTCCATATTTGAAATATGCTTTGTCAGCCAGTCAACAACCATCTGATTGGCATCGAGAATGACCAGAAGACTTCCCCCGGAAGTATCAAAATCATTGCGCAGCTTCGCCAGCTCCGCAATAAACGCCGTATGTGCTTTTTTCTGAGCTTCATACTCGGGATAATGAATGCTGAGCATATATCTCTCTTCGTCGGCAAAGTGCTTTTTTGTGTAGTCGTCCAGAAATGCCAGCAATTCTCCGATGTATTCCTTGGCCTGATGGTTCTTTCCGGCATCAAAAAGCTTTTCCGCCTTTTCAAACCACATTTTGTGCTGATCGTCAATCATTTTTACGCCAACTGACAAATTCGGTGTCCACGGCATGATAATCCCTCCTGAATGTAATTTTTTATTAGTCCGAATCTCTCGGCAAATGGATAACAAAACAAAAAAGCAGAATGCAGCCGCCCATTGAGGGAAGTAAGCTGACGCTTATTTTGCGTGATTGAGTCTGATGTCCAGGCACACGTTGCCGGCTGAGGTGGAGATGCAGCAGGCAGTGCGTATGGCGTATTCTCTGCTGTCATCCGACTTTTTCAATACCGGCGGCAATATGTCGCATTTCATATCCTCTCCCGCAAGCATTGTCAGGACATTTCCGCTGATGATGTTTGCGATCTCCGAAATTGCGGAGGTAACGAAATCATCAACAGATTCAATTTCCATTCCGCTCATAATTTTCACCATATTTAAAGAGGTCTCACGGGGAAACCGGTAAATCACTTCTCCGACAAGGTCCCCAGTCACGCCAATGGAAACGTCTACCTCATCATCGCATTTAAACGCTTCAGCGGGGCTCTCGGCAACATCGGACAGATCCAGCATCAGCTGAAATACGTTTCGGGTTGCTTCTAAAAACGGCGTATAGAGATTATCAGTCATCTGCTTCCGCCCCCCGCTCAATTGCATAGGCGGCGATCCGCTGATCCTCCGCCGCAACGTGGTTAATCAGCCACGCCAGCAACTTGCCCGCAAACTGCTGCATCAGCTGTTGATCAAAGCCCTTTTGTTTATATTCGGCTGTAACCTGCAGAACATAGCGCACCATTTCCGCATGGATTTTTCGATGCGCCTCGTAGCCAGGATAACCGATCTTTTTCTGGTATATCTCTTCGTCGTGGAAGTGCTCCACCACATATCCATTCATAAATTCAAGCGTTTCATTCACCCGCTGTACCTTTTCTTCCCAGGAAGAAGATTCGCGCAGCGTCTGCAAGAACGCGTCTACCCGTTGAAACAATTCTCTATGCTGCGTATCGATCAGCGGGACACCCAGCTCATATTTGTCCTTCCAGAGCATTTCGTTCATACCTTTCTTTTACAAATTTCTACTCTACTATTATATCGGATTTTTTTTCAATATCTATAGCTTTTGAAGAAAAAAATGGGAAAAAAGTAGAAATCTCAAATTGATGCCTGCTCAGGTCGCAGTAAAGCCACGCTCAAATCCGGAAAATTATCGCATCGAAGTCGCCGCAAAAAGCGTTCGGCCGACCACCGTCCCCGGAGAGGCCGCTCTTCGCAGCGGCGTAGGAGTACGCCTGCACGGAGATGAAATTTTTTCTTGTTATTTTTCATCTTCAAGCAGAGCGTCCGTAATTTTGATAATCTTGCTGTCGCGGTTTTTAACGGCCTTTTCGGCTTTTCCTCCCGTATAGTCATAAAAGCCACACCCGCTTTTCACGCCCCAACTGCCGCTTTCATAGAGAGACTTCAGCATATCCGGCACATCTCCGCGGTTCTCCAGATTGCCAAACAGATATGAGGCAATCTTATAAAAAACATCGATGCCTCCGAGGTCCACGGACTCAAATGGCCCGAGGCAGGCGTAGCGCAGCCCAAGGCCGTACTTCATGGCGCCGTCAACGTCCTCAAGACCGGCAGCCCCGCTCTCCACAATGGACAGAGCTTCCCTGAACACGGCGAACTGAAGTCGGTTGAGCACAAATCCAGGAATGTCCTTGACCCGGATCGGTTTTTTCCCGAGCCGAAGGCCCAGGTCATAAACGAAGCCGGAGGTCTCCTCCGAAGTCTCCCCGCCGCTGACTACTTCCACGAGCGGAATCAGATGCGGCGGATTAATCCAGTGCATACCGGCAAACCGTCCCGGCTTGTAGACGGAGGTTCCCAGCGCGCTGATCGAAAGGCCCGAGGTATTGGTCGCAAGGACGCAATCCTCACGCACCACCGGGCTTATATGGCGGAAGAATGCCTGTTTGACCTCTAGATTCTCTGTGATACTCTCAATGACAAAATCGGCGTCCGAGAAGCAACTCTCATTCGTTTGGGCAGTGATGCGCCCAATCAACTCCTGCGATCCGGTTTCGCTCACGCGACCGGCGCTCACCAGCGCAGCCTGGTTGTTTTCGATGAGCGCCCGCGCACGGTCGAGTCCCTGCCGACTCCGGTTCCAGAGCGTCACGCGCAGACCGCACTGGGCAAAAATCTGCGCAAGCGACGCTCCCATAGTTCCGGCACCGGCCACGACGACGTTTGATACTTCTGCGACCTTCATTTAAATCTCTCCTTAAATATTATTCTTTCTCTCCATCCGATCAGAGAGCCGCCCTACTCCTTACAGTATGCTGATCTCCGACAGCGCCGGTCGTTGTCATCCGTCTCATAAATGGCAGAAAAAACTTGTCCATGCCGGCAATCTCAGCTTTCCGGCGCACAAAGCGCTCAGTACCAAAGCGGTGACGGGAATGGAGAGTTCGACGCCAATCCCGCCGGTAAGCACAACCATGGCCGATTGAAAAAGAGATTTTGAATTTATGAGCTGTGAAAAAGGATACCCGCAGTCAAAATACATCTCGATCATCAGTAAGGATTGTCCAATGACTGCAAACAGCAGCGTATTAATCGTCACGCCCAAAATGTCTCGTCCGATATTCATGCCGGAGTGATATACTTCCTGCCAGGACATCTCCGGGTGGCACCGGAAAACCTCATAGGCCCCGGTCGCCACCGCCATTGCGCTGTCCTTTGCGGCACCGAGAAGCCCCAGCGCAATCACCACGTAGGTCACACGAATCATGTTGATATGGAGGTGGAGATCCAGCATGACGACATCGTCCTCTTCCCAATTCCGCTCATCCAAGCCGTAAAGCCCCGCCCGAACGCACACGAACCAGATCAGAAAGGACATCAGTACCACAACGATCAGCAGAGCGAGAAATGCGGCGGCGGTTTTCTGATTAAAACCGTTCTGATAAAACAAAGTCAGAATGGAGGTTCCCAATATACAAAGCCAACCGACAAAAACGGCGTGAAATCCCATCAGCATCAGCACCATGGCGCAGAGCAGGATGACTCCGTTGAGCAGCAGCGTCACAACGATTTTTTCGCTTTGGGCCCTGCCCACGAATAGCAGAGTGGCCAGAAGCATTAGCATCAAAACCATCGTCATTTTGCAGGTGCCTTCTTTCGGTAATAATGGATTGCAAGGAAGCTGGAAATGGGAATACACAACACAATGCCAAGCGCCCCAGCCAGAAATCGGAGGATTTCGTACACAATGTAATATTGGAACAGGGTATCCAGCCGTACTCCGTTTGCCAGCTGCGCCAGATAAATCGGGATTCTGCCAGCAAGATACGTGTAGAACAGGACATTGATCATCGTCCCCATGACATCATAACCGATCTGCCGAACCGATTGCGACAGAAACTCATTTGAGATTCCGGGTTCTTTCTCCAGAATTTCAGCCACTCCGCTGGTTACCGAGACCGCCACATCCATGATTGCTCCCAGACTTCCCAGCAGAATGCCGCAGGTAAACAGCACCTCCAGTTGGAGCGTACCATTGCGGATATATTCCTGCAGGGTGTAATCCACATCCGGTCCCAAGACCAGAACGAGGCAGTAAACCGCGGCCAGAATACCGATGGAAACCAGAGTATCCATCAGGGCCACCAGCATCTGCCGGTTCCAACCGATGCAAATTCCCAGCGACAGTGTGGAAAAGAGCAAAATCAGAATCACCGTCAGCAGGGCAAAACTCAGCCCTGTCTGAAAGCAGAAGAACCCGAGTACCAGAATGCCGAGGTTGACCGCAAGGGCAAAGAAAAACGCAAAGCCCCGCTTTCCCGCGACAACCACCGCGCCGAACAGCAGGAGGCTCAGCAGAAAAGAGAGAAAGTAGTCCCGTTTCTGTCCGGAAATCGCGGCCTGCAGCGTACCATCGTTCCCCGCCTTGATATTTTCCAGAAACAGAAAATTGCCCTTGTGATAGGCCGTGCCGTCCATATGCGTATCCGTATATGTATTGAGGATGGCCGCGGTTTTGCCCTTGTCCTTCCCGTTGAGTACAACGCAGGACAAGAGCTGGTCATATTGCCGCTCATCAATCCCAAGATCGCCGGAAACGGTCTGTGTATGCGTGATCTGTGCCGAGACCACCTTTGCAATGGGGGTCCGGTAGCAATTCCAGTCCAAATAGACGCACAGGTTCAGCAGCACAAGCAAAACGGCCAGAACGGGAAGAAATATATTTCGACTGTCTGGATCGGCTCTGCGAAAAAAACAAGCTATCATCCGCATAAACATTGAATCCGCCTGTGCTTTATAAAAAGCGCAGCCACGTGCGCAGAATTACACATTTTTAAATCCTCCCAAGCCAATTTCCATCATGCCAGATAGAATGGCTCCTTGACTTGCGTTTCAGAGATTGCGGCCTAACTTCCACGTAAAGGCCGCATATAAAATATGGCTATGTACCATAAAAGGCCAAAAGAAAAATCAATGACTCAAGGAAAAAATACCACAGGTCTCAAAGATTTGCCACTGAAATACATCGTCTAACCGGGACCTAGGGCTCAGTAACTGAGGTAAATTTCATTGTTGACATCCATGCACTTCACTCCTACAATGGTTTTGAAAATGGTTCTCATTTTCAATTCTAGGCCGGTTGAGTTTAGTTGCCCTGGTCCAATAAATATAGACTCGGCCAATTGTAATCGCTGCCTGTCGGATTGCAGGCAACCTTTCGGAGGAAATTATGCAAACACTGCAGAAGAGCAAAACATTTAAACATTTTTTGAGGATGGCATTGTCCCTCATATGCTTATTTACCTTGTTGCTGCCAAATTTTGAGCCGACTGCAAAGGCTATTTCCCAGTCGGATATTGATGCCCTTCAGGCGGATGCCAACAAGCTGGCGGCTAAGAAGAAAGGCCTGCAGTCGAAGCTGAGCGCTCTTTCTGATGACAAGTCCAAGGTATTAGACAAAAAAGAGCTGCTGGATGAACAGATTTCGGTTCTTTCGGATCAGGTCTCGAATGTAGAGGATCAGATTGCGGATTTTGATCATTTAATTTCACAAACACAGACCCAGCTGGACGAGGCGAAAGAGAAAGAGAAACTGCAGTATCAGCTGTTTTGCAAGCGTGTCCGCGCCATGGAGGAATGCGGAACTATCAGCTACTGGTCAGTTCTGTTCAAAGCCAACAGCTTTACCGATTTGCTCTCCAGACTGGACTTTGTGAATGAGATCATGGAGTCGGATCAGCGCGTAATCGATGACCTGAAGAAACTTCAGGATGAAATCTCGGCAAAACAAAATGATTTAAAGGATCAAAAGGCAGAATCGGAATCGGCCAAGGCAGATCTGGTAGCCAAGAAATCGGAGCTGGATACCCAGCGGAAAACCACGGTTTCTCTCATGAAACAGATTGAGGAGAACGAAGCGGATTACAAGAGCACCTTAAGTGAGATTGCCAGAGAAGAAGACGCGACCAATGATAAGATTGCGCAGATGGCCAAGGAGCTTGCAAAGCAGAGCAGTGCCAAAGGGACATACGGCGGCTATATATGGCCGGTAACCGTTAGCAAGCGTATCTCATCACCGTTCGGACGCCGCACATCCCCCGGCGGCATTGGCAGTACGAATCATAAAGGTGTAGATATTTGCGGTGTAGGGTATACCACACAAGTACTGGCAGCTAAGGCGGGTACGGTTATCATATCTCAGTACAGCAGTTCTTATGGAAACTATGTAGTTCTTAATCACGGTGGCGGTAATGCAACCCTATACGCTCATTTAAGTTCCCGGAAAGTGAACGTGGGAGATACGGTATCGCAGGGGCAGGTGATTGGCATTACCGGCTGTACGGGACATTCTACCGGTCCGCATCTCCATTTTGGCATTACGGAAGACGGCGAATGGGTGGACCCGCTGAAGTATTTGACTGATTATACGAAGGCTTGGTAATCGGCAATGCCTATTATAGCGCTCCGCCCGCATTTGTAAAGGAATACGGCTATCGGGGTGAGTGGTTGCAATGTGTGGTTGCAATTGGTAGGAAGTATGAAAAAACTGGTCTGCAAAGCGTAATTAATGAGCCTCCCGCCACGCCATTGGACTGCACTCCTAAAGTTAGACAGTATGATATAAATAACTTTGGGGGTGTTTTAATGCCAAAAGGGATAGCATATTCAGAAAAATTCAAGCACCGGGTTGTGGAAGATATGCGTGAGAACCGATTAGCCCATAAAGAAACAGCTCGTAAATATGGGATCAATGACCGTAAGTCCGCAATTGGGAGCATATCTACCTTGAAGAAGGACCGGAGGGATTGTATATTGAACGGCGTGGGCGAGGCAGCAAAAGGCGTCCGCTACAATTGGGCAAGAAAATTGAGGAAGACCTAATTGCTGAAAATCAACGGTTACGAGCGGAGAACGACTACCTAAAAAAATTGAATGCCTTGGTTTTAAAAGAGGAACGCCGCGATAAAAGGCGCAGGTGATCTGGGAACTAAGGCAAAAACATAAGGTATCACTGTTGATCGAAGTGTCTGGTTTGCCTCGTGCAACCTATTATTACTATGTCAAACGCAGGACACAGCCGGACAAGTACAGTGAAACCAAAAATCAGATCACCGAAATCTATACTGAGATCTAAGGCCGTTACGGATACCGACGTATCACAGCCGAAATGCACAATCGCGGGCAAAACATCAATCATAAGACTGTACGGCGGCTGATGAAGGAGCTCGGAATTGCCTGTCGGGTCAGGATGAAAAAGTATTGCTTCTACAAAGGGAAGACTGGTAAAATCGCCCCCAATTTGCTGAAGCGAGATTTTGAGGCAAGAACGCCGAATCAAAAATGGGTCACAGATGTCACTGAGTTCAAGCTGTTTGGGCAGAAACTGTACTTGTCACCGGTTTTGGACTTATGGAAATTCTTTGGCCTACTTAAAAGTGAATTGCTGTATTTGCAGGAGTTTGACTCAATACAGAATTTCAAGGCTGAGCTTATAGAATATCTGGATTATTACAATAACCGTCGTATCAAAAGAAAACTGAGAGGATTGCCGCATGCTTTGCATGCACAACAAGCCCTCTCAGTCGCTTAGCAAGAAATATTTAACTTTTTGGGGGCAACTCACGCGGCAGGAGGCTCTCAAATTATTTGAACCGGGCAACGGTGTACCACTGTTTGGAACTTTGAGGAAAGGGTACGGAATGTATGGTGCGAATCTCATGGTTGGAGTTAAAGTCTTTGCCTTGACCGGAGCAGTTACTCGTTCTCGTCGGGAAGATTGGAGGCATCCGGAGCGGTGATTCGCGCCCAGATGATATTGGCGCGGTCCACAGAATCAAAATAGACGCTGGTGAGCAGGTTCGTGGGGATATGAAGTTCATCCGCCAGAATGCTGATGCGGTCCCAGTCCGCCCGTTCATAGCTGAGAAGCAGGGCATACAGTTTCCCGGCCGAGCCCTCTTGGTAGAGCAAGGCATTTTTGACTTCGTCTACGACCGGAACTTCGGACAGAATTTCTTCCATGGGGGCATCCACCAGGTAGCCCAGCGTAGAAAACATGCCGATCAGATAGGCGTCGCCCTTAGAGATGGAGAGCGTATTCTGCGTGTAATCAATCAGATCGCTGCAAAAATTTGCCCGCAGGAAGGACAGCTTGAGGAACTCTTCAGAGGACGGATCAATCTCATTTTCCGCATTGCTGGCACTGAGAAGGTAGATCCACTGACGCAACTGGCCGAGTCCCAAAGTCATGATGGCCTGACGGATGGTGGTGGAGCGGTGCGTGGAAGAAAAATAGACGGAGTTTGCCATGCGCAGCAGGCCGAAGACCAAGGAAGCGTCTTGGGATACCATCTGCTCAATCTCGTCAATGTCTGGCTCATCCTGCGTGACGGCCACCATCAACCGGAAGAAGTTGCTTTGCAGATATCCGCTGGTGTGTGCTTTGGAGGAAAGCCTTTCTGCCACAAAAGTACCTTCCAGCGCATCCACGTGCAGATTTACGGCGCAGTTGTAAAGCTCTTCGCTGGTAATATTCGTGGCGATGCACTTTTTTCCCATACTGTGGGCGAGCTCAATGATGTTGGACAGGGTGGGCGCCGCAATCGTGGCAAAATTCAGCTTGATGTAATGGATTTTATCCATCAGCGCCAGATAGCGGGGAGCAAATCTGAATTCGTTTACCGCGATTTTGTAGCCCTCTTTTGCAAACTGCTGAACGAAATGCATGGCCAGCGGATGGATGATTACGTTGTCTTCAATCTGAATGACCAATTCGGACTTTTTGAAGATCCGGGGCGCTTTCTTCATGAGCAGAGTCGGTGTAAAGGTCATGAAATTCAGAGTTCCTGTCAGCGCCTTGTCGGTATTTTGCGTTAAAAAATTATAAATGGCATTTGCCGCGGCAAAGTCATTGCTGGAAGCGGGAGCATTGGATGCGGAGGGCGCGGAAACGTCAGCCTCCTTTGAAGAAGAAGAGATATCATCGCCAAACGCCTGATTTTCGCCGTAATAGAGAAGTTCGTAGCCGATGACATTGCTGCTCTGGTCTTTGATTGGCTGCCGTACAATATACTTGCTGCTCACCGTATTCTCCTTTCGACAGGCTGCGATAGCGGTCTGTTTGTTTTATACCCGTTGCGCCTGCTCTTTGTATAGAATATCACCTTTATTCTAATCGGCATAAATTGAGAAAGAAATAATACTTTTCTGGATTTTACACGCAATTATGCCAGTTTATAAAAACCGGAAGGAGGCGTCTTTTAAGTGAGCTCAAATTCTCCGCAGGCTTTTGCCCACAAAAAATGAGCTGTCCTTAGACAGCTCATCTCAGCCTGTAGACAAAGTATCAGAGAAATGATGCTTTGTCTTTTTTTAGTGCTTAGAAGATGGTAAAATAGAAGCAGGTGATAAAAGATGGTGAACCAAAAAGGTGAAGACAGCCGGAAGCAGATCGGCTTTTACTGCATGGAGGATTTGGTTCCAAAAGACCATCTTCTCAGGAAAATCGAAAAAGCAATTGATTTCAGTTTCATATATGATTTGGTGAAAGGCAGGTACAGCGAAGATACGGGCCGTCCAAGTATTGATCCTGTAGTGCTGTTCAAGATCGTGTTCATCCAGTATCTATTTGGAATCCGCAGCATGCGGCAGACGATCAAAGAAATCGAGGTCAATGCGGCATATCGCTGGTTTTTGGGATATGACTGGAACGATCCGATCCCTCATTTTACGACCTTTGGAAAAAATTATTCCCGGCGGTTTGAGGGCACCGATATTTTTGAGAAAATATTCGCCCGTATTCTGCTGGAAGCGGTGAAGCTGAAGTATGTGGACCCGAAGGCGGTGTTCATTGATTCCAGGCATATCAAGGCCAGCGCCAACCGAAACAGGAAAATGAAGGTGCAGGTTCAGGAAGAGGCCCGGCATTACCAAAAAGAGTTGATGGAGGAAATCAACAAGGACCGGGAGGTTCGTGGGAAAAAGCCATTTGACGATGACGACTCGGGAAAAGGCGGCGGGGCCGGACAGACTAAAGAGATCGAAAAAAGCACCACCGATCCGGAGTGCGGCATGTTCCACAAAGGGGAGCATGAAAAATGTTTCGCCTACACCGCGCACACAGCCTGCGACCGGCACAACTTCATCCTTGGCGTAGAACTTTCCCCCGCCAACGTCCATGACAGCGTGATGTTCAAAAGCATTTATGACAAAGTAAAGGCCACGTTCCCTGAAATCAAGTACGTTGTTGCCGACGCTGGTTACAAGATCCCATATATCTGCAAACAGATTCTGGACGACCACCGAATTCCGGTTTTGCCTTACAAAAGGCCGATGAGCAAAAAAGGATATTTCAAGCCCTACGAATATGTATACGACCAATATTACGACTGTGTTCTCTGCCCAAACAACCAGGTTCTGCGCTACTCAACCACAAACCGTGACGGATACCGGGAATACAAAAGCGACCCAAAAATCTGCAAATGCTGTCCGAAACGGGCGCAGTGCACGCAGAGTAGGAACTGTCAGAAAACTGTAACGCGGCATGTATGGGCGAACGATCTGGACGTCGCGGAAGATTTTCGCTACACACCGCGGGGAAAAGCAATTTACCGGGAGCGTGCGGAAACCATCGAACGGGTTTTCGCCGACGCAAAAGAAAAACATGGGTTGAGATATACTACCTTACGGGGCAAAGCCAAAGTGACGATGCAGGCTTTGCTCACTTTCGCCTGCATGAATCTCAAAAAGCTGGCAATCTGGAAATCGGAAGACCCCAGGTTCAAGCCCAAATACGATTTTCCCTTTCTCTTTTCCCTGCTATTTGTTCCCAATTCGATTATTCGCATGAAAAACGCCGCTTGGGTCTGAATCCCAAACGGCGTTTTGTCTACCGGCTGAAATTTGGGACTTCACCGGAATACAATGTCTTCCGGACGTTGGGAGAAATGACAACATCTCTTGAAACTCGCACAGCCGCAGAACCACTGAGAAAGCGCGAATTAATTTTTCAGAGTGGCAGTGACATTTCATACTGTCTGACGTAATATTCAAAGCCAAGAGACTCCAGAAAACTTGAAACTGCCTCTTGCGGTGCTTCGATGTTAAGGACGCGGATTTTCTCCGCTTCCGTGTATTTCGTCAGTCCGACAACAAGGCTGGTTCCAACTCCGGCTCTTCGAAATTTAGGATTCACTGCAAACTGGGGAATATCTCCGGTTTTCTTCTCAATGATACCATATCCAGCTGCTTCATCGCCAGCTCGAACAACTATACTGGAAAACGCCTCAGGTATGGCAGATACGGAAGCATCTGAGTTTTGCCAGGAAGGCTCAAAATCCCAAAAGTTCTTTCCCTGTTCCGGGCTCATCCAATCGCTTTGCTCGGCATGATACTGCGCGCGTTGTGCCAGGCACTTGCGGTCAATTTGAAAGCACGAGAATTCTCTGCGAATCTGAAATCCCTGCTTTGTGTATAGCTGGACAGCCGGCAGGTTGGTCTGGATTACTTCCAGAAGGTATCGTTCAGCGTGCTTTTCCTTCAACAAGGCTCGCTCCCGCAAAAAACTTCACTTGTGACACTCTGCCGCCGATATTCGGGCACAACACCCGTCGCAATATCGTAAGCGGTGAGGACCCCGTCATATATGCGCAGCCCAGTCAGTGAAAAACCAATCAGCTTCTCTCCATCGAACGCTCCAACGGAAATCCGTGGGATAAAGCCACGCCTGCGCATCATCCGGTCAAAGCTTACGAACGGCATCTCAATATTTACCTGATAGTCAGAAAACGCCGCGACAAAAGCGCGGTGGATCAAGGGACGTTCTGCCTGTTCCAGTGTATGGTAAGTCATAGCATACTCTCCCCATCTTGATTTAAGCTCTGCGGCAGTCCGCGGGCCGGCAGATGCCTTGCCTCCGGGGGAAAGAAAAGAAAATCAGTGCCGCGGATTGCCCATGACGACCCGGCAAGCCGAAATGATCTGTGACGTTACGGCTGCGTTGTAGTAATTTTCGTACACCGAGTAAGGGAACCTCTGACTCTTTTGGATCACAATGTACTTTGGTTCCAAATGGCACAGGGCCAATGCTTTTACGTCGGCCAGGCAACGGCTGCAGGGACACACGCCTAAAAGCTGCATGTACCTGGGTGTTTTTTCATCCACAAGTACCTGCATGACGTTGATATATTCGCTCTCGTCGCTCTCCCCCGCCTGTACCGGGCTTCCGCTCTGCGGAGCCGCGGCCTGTGGCAAAGATACGGGCCGCGGAGCAATCTCACAGGCGGGAGAAGTCGGCTGCGCTGCGACAGCAGGAGACACGGTGGTGGATGGCTGCGGCGCAGGTACGGCGGCACTGATTTGGACGGTCTCCGGCTGGAAGACGGAAAATGAATTGTCTTTCCCCCGGGCCAATTCCTCGCTCAGCGCCTTGCGTATCTGGTCGGACAGCTCCTCGGGAGCATGCTCCACCTCTACGACGTTGGAAAGGACGGCGGCGGGCGGAGAGACCGGGGACGGGGCAGACGGTATCGGCGGGGCGGCAGCGTGTGCTCCGCCGGCGAAGGGGGGAACGCCGGAGTCCTGTCCGGCCGTGATTACATTCAATACATGAGCGGTCTTGTTTGTGTTTTTCCTATGGGCGGGCATGATGGATTCCTCCTGTTTACAAACTGCCTCACCGATTGTCCGACTGCTCACGCAGCAAAGAAGTGATTTCAGAGGTGAGATGCTGGAAATCTTCGGCGGGCTTGGAGTTGGGCGCGTAGCTCAGAACGCTCTCTCCGTGGGCCGGGGCCTCCGCCACAGAAATACTGGAGCGGATCACGGTTTTGAATACGTCGGTCCTCAGCTGCTTTGCTATCTGGTTGGCCATCTCGCTGACCTCACGGTTCAGTGTCAGGCGGGCGTTATATTTGTTCAGCAGAATCCCCAGCACCTTTAACTTCGGATTGTAGCATTCCTGGACGGTGTCAATCGTCTCTTTAATCTGGGCCACGCCCAAAAGGCTCAGAATTTCCGGTACCATGGGGATGACAAGATGATCGGATGCCACATACGCATTGACGGTCAGAACATTCAGAGCGGGTGGCGTATCGATGATGATATAATCGTACCGGTCCACCACATGGGCCAGTTCGCCGCGCAGCATAAATTCACGGCCTGTGCGGTTAAATTCCAGCTCTGCCGCGGACAGCAGGATGTTGGCAGGGAGAAGGTCAATTCCGCGGGAGGGGGTGATGGTCTCGTCGACGGTGACCCGGCCCTTGAAAAGATCGTAGACCGTGGCGCAGTTCTCCGTATCCAGTCCAAGACTGAAGCTCAAGCTCCCCTGCGGGTCGAGATCTACGCCAAGAACCCGCTGGCCTCGCTCGTAAAGCGAACACAGCAACGCAGCGGCGGTCGTGGTCTTGCCGACGCCGCCTTTCTGATTTGTGACCGTGATGATCGTAGCCACAGGAAACCCTCCCCATAAAATAAAAAACTTTGCCGAAACTCTTAACTTTACTATACTATATGTCGATAAAAAAGTATAGAGTTAGAATCAAATTTTCTTTAAATACGGTACCTTGCAAGAGATTTACACACGTACGGAAATGAGAGGAGCGATAGTTATGTCGTCCGTCAGTGGAGTTACCAGCAGTAATTCCAGCAGTCTATACGGCAGCCGAAACGTCCTGTCCGGCCTCGCCACAGGAATGGACACGGAGACCATGATTGAAAATGCCGTCAGCGGCTATCAGACCAAGATCTCATCTTTGGAGCAAAAGCAGACCAGCCTTACATGGAAGCAGGAGGCAATCCGAAACATCTCCACCCCCATGATCAAATTTGCGCAGACTTACACGTCCTATACCTCGTCCACGAACCTGCTCAGCGCCAGTTATTTCAACAAGGCGGTAACCACCACCACCAACGGCACCAATGCCTCCAAGGTTTCCGCCACTGGCAAGACCTCAAGCGACGTTCAGATCCTGGGCGTCAAGCAGCTGGCCACCAATTCCACCTACAGCATTTCCGCTACCGACTTGGGCTTTGGCGGGAGTCCCGATATGGCCACCATTGTCGGCAGCAAAAGTCTGGACCTGAGCAAGCCAATGCCCCTGAGCAACGTCAGCGGCACCATGACCCTGTCTTACGGCTCCAGCCGTACCATCAGCCTGAGCTTCGACGACCTGGAAACCTATAGCTCGGAGTCGAGCTTTGTAGACGCCATCAACGCCAAGCTGGCCAGCACCGCGGTTACCACTTCCAGCGGCGAAAATGTGGCCGCCAGCACGATGGTGAAGGCTACGCTGGGCGATGATGGAACGGTGACGTTCACTGACAATCAGAACGCCGGAAATACCGTGACCATCACCGACGCCACCGGCAAGCTGAAAACCACCCTTGGGATTGACCCGTCCGCAGAGGCATCCTCCTCCTTTACCATTCCCTCCGCGGCCGCTCTGGTGGATACCACCGGTACCGTGGGCAGTTATCTATCCGGGAAGACGTTTTCCATGACCGTGGACGGCAAGACCAAGACCATCACGATGCCCACTTACTCCGTCGACGCGAGCGCCAGTGACGCTGAAAAGGAAACTGCTCGCACAACGTTCATTAGTAATTTAGAAGATTCCGTACAATCCGCCTTTGGCATGGACGTTCATGTGAGCCTCGCCACCATGAAGGACGCAGACGGAAATGACATTTTAAATGATGATGGAAACCCAATTAAGTGCATTCAGATTACCGGCCAGCAGGGTTCCGCCATCTCCATCTCCGCCACCTCCGCTGTGGGGGGGGCGCTGGGCCTCGGCGGCAGCACTGCCACCAGCTATCTTGACAAGGGCAAGACACTGGGTGAGCTGCTGGAGCGGACGACTGCCACGGACTCGGAGACGCTGGGCGGCATCACGGGTACGGCTCTGAAATCCACCACCACCATCACTCTGGATGAAGACACCGGCAGATATTACGACGCGGACGGCAACCTGACCGACTCGCAAAGCAACCGCCTTGGCCGCGACGGCAAGCAGCTCTACGGCTATGATTTTGAGATCAGCGGAAAGATGCTGACCTTTACCCGGGATACCGCCATGGAGTCGGTGCTGACCGCCGTAAACTCCAAGAGTGTCGGTCTGACGGCCAGCTTTTCCAAGACTACCAACAAGCTCCAGCTCACCACCCAGGAGACCGGTGCCGCCAACCAGATTGTGATCAACCACACCATTTCCGGCTCGACAACGACCAATCTGGCGGCCCTGCTGTTTGGCGCGGTCAACGATCCCGACGCAGCCGCCGCCGGCATAGTCACTTCCGGGAAATATACTGCAGGAACCGACGCCATTCTCAGCATGAGCGTCAACGGTGTTCCGATGGAGAACATCAAACGCATGGACAACAACTTCGATGTGGACGGCCTGTCCGTCACCCTCAAGGGGACGTTTGGTAATTATACGGAAGATGTGAAAGACGCGGAGGGGAAGGTTACTACGTTGGGTACGCTGTTGCCGGGAACCGAAGCCGTCTCGTTTTCCACCGCCGCCGACTCGGACAAGATCGTAAGTACGATTACCGACATGGTCAAAGACCTCAACGACATTCTGAAAACGGTACACGACGCATACTCCGCCACGCCCAACTACAAAAGGGACAAAAGCCGCTATGAGCCACTGACCGACGACGACAAAAAGGATATGTCGGACTCCGATATCAAGAGTTATGAGGAGAAGGCAAAGCAGGGCATCCTGTTCAACGACAGCGATCTTTCCAGCCTTTACAGCAAGCTGCTCTCCGCCATTTCCCCCGGCGGTACAGCATCCAACACCCTTTCTAAAATCGGGATCACCACCACTTACTCCGATGGCGTCACCTCCATTAAGGTGGACGAGGATGCGCTGCGGGATGCACTGAGCAACAATCCGGACAGTGTGCGCGATGCGTTTACCTTCGGGAGCAGCGGCCTGATGGTGAACGTCAGCAAGGTGATGTCGTCTTACGCCGCCACCACCGGCTCCACCAAGGGTATTCTGGTCCAAAAGGCCGGTTCCATCTATTCTCCTCTGTCGCTGCTGAGCAATTCCCTGCAGGATCAGATCAACAATTACGATGATCAGATCGACAAATGGCAGGACAGGCTTTCCGATAAAGTTGATTATTACACGAAAATGTTCACGCGGCTGGAACAGCTGACCAACTCAATGAATTCCCAGAGTTCCATGATCTCTAGCATGCTGGGCAGCTAAGACGTTAAAACGAAATGAGAGAGACGCGAACGAGAAAATGGAGGAACAGGCATGGAAGCACAGGGTTATCAGCAGTATAAGCAACAGTCCGTCAGCACCATGACGCAAGGCGAGCTGCTGATCGTTCTCTATGATGAATTGGTCAAGCGGACCGCCCGGGCGAGCATCGCGCTGGATCAGAAGGACTATCCGCTTTTTGAGGCGTCCGTGGACCGGTGCCTTGATATTTTGTACTATCTGGACGCCACGCTGGACCATAAGTATCCAATCAGCACGGAGCTGCACCGTCTGTACGATTTCTTCTGCTACGATTTCAACCGCGTAAAGGCCGGACGGAACCAGATAGAGCTGACCAGACTCCGCCCCATGGTAACGGACCTGCGGGACAGCTTCCGTGCAGCGGAAAGAGACTCGTCTGAGCGATGAGTGCGATGTGGGATGAGTCTCTGGTTGAGCTGCTTGCGCTGGAGAGCAAGATTCTCCGCAAGCTCAACGAAGCCATAGGAATCACGCGGGAGCTGGCGGAGGCCGTGGACCGGGACGATCAGGTGTCTGTGCGGATGCTGCTCTCCAGCCGGCAGGCGCCGCTGCTGGAGCTGCAGGAGCTGAACGCCGCATTGGATTTGAAGCGCTGCGATCTCAGCGGCGAGGACAAGGCGGCGTTTGACCGCCTTGTTACACAGGGCGGCGCACCGAAAATCCCGGCAGAAGAGGACGTGGCAAGTCAGGTCGCGTTGAATCGCCGGGTTCTTGAGCAGTTGGCGAAACTGGACCAACGGGTCAGTGAGAAGCTCTGCCGGGAAAAATCGGTTTATCGGAAACGCTGAGGCGCATTCTGTCAAAATCAGAAGCGGCAGAGGTGATCGCCCAAACTGGGGCGATCCCTCCGCCGCTTTACGCTCTATTTGCTCTTCAATCATGGTTTCTCCGGGGAAAGAAGCCACAGCGGAGCGCCGTTGTTCCGGCTTTTGGACAGCTCGTCCAGAATGATCTGCGGGTCCCACACTATGAGGCTTCTGTCCCGGCTGTTGGAATCGGCCACCAGAATACCGCCGTCCAGAGTGGCCCCCCGCAGGAGGATGAAGTGTCCTCCGTTGGTGAAATGTCCCTTTGACATCAGAGCCACGGCCACTTTTCCGGTAGACAACTCCAGCCAAAGGCGTTCGGCGTCGCAGTCGGGGACAGATTCTATCTCCAATCCGTAATCCGCAGCCGCGCCGTTGACAATGGAGAGATAAGACCCGCCGTGCCGCGCCCAGTACCCATTCTTCACGGCCCACTGCGCCATTTCCTCCGGGTCCACTTCCCGGTCCGTCAGACTGGAAACCGCCATGGCCAGGGTCGTGGGCCCGCAGCCGTATTGCCCCAGAGGGTCCTTTCCATAGGTCTGGTCGCACCAGACGGCATCGGCCTGATTATAGTAGATGATCTCGCGATTTCCGCCGGTGAGAATCTCTCCGGACTCCCGCTGCTCCAGCGCGGTAATGGTGGGGTCCGCCGGGCTGGCGGGCTCCGTGTCGGGTTCCACGACAGCTTGATTATCCAGCGGCTCCGCCTCATTTTTCTGGAGGGCCCCGGCGGTGCGGGAGACGACGGACACCGCCTTGTCCCATGCGTAGGAAACGCCGCCGGACACTGCCGTCCATGCGGAGGAGGCGGTCTGGCGCGCAGGGGTGACAATCGTCTCGTACAGCACCGGGTCGGCGAACCGGCACGCGGTCAGCTCCATCCCTCCAATGCAGAGAACAGCCAGCATGGAGATGGCGGCAATTTTTTTAAAGCGGGGGCAGCGAGACATGGACCGCCGCCTCCTTTCTAAAATTCAGGAAAATTTAGGGCTTTTCATATCCTGAATTTTGTATTATGATGTAGTACAGATAAAAATGAAATTGTAATTATTGCGCCGTAGTTGTTACATTCCCGAAAAAGCATCCTTTACCCCCCATCCGGGAAGACAGGCACCAGGAGGCCCCGATTGGGATACATTGCGATTATAACAGAAATCGGGAAAAATGTATAGTATTCACTGCCGCAATGCGACGGAGATGGAGATCAAACCTGATGCCGACAATCGAATTGAAAAAAGCAACGAAACGCTACCGTACCGAGCAAGGGTGGCTTGAAGCCGTCAGCAGCGTCGACCTCACCATCCAGCAGGGCGAGTTCGTGTTTGTGGTGGGCAGCAGCGGCGCAGGGAAAAGCACGCTGCTCCAGCTGATTGCAGGGCAGCTCCGTGCGGATGAGGGCCTTGTGCTGCTGGACGGTGTAAATGTGGCGCCGCTGCCGCTGTTCCCCGTGGCAAAGGTCCGCCGGAACTTTGGATACGTCGCTCAGGAGTCACATCTGATGCGGCGGCGTACGATCTATGAAAATCTCATCATGGTGGCCCGAACCAGCGGCCTGACCCGGGCGAAGAAACTGATGGAACGGACGCTGAAGGCTCTAAGTATTGTGGGCTTGGGCGACATGGGTGAGAAGTACCCCGGAGAGCTCTCCATCGGACAGGCCCGGCGGGTGGAGCTTGCCAGAGCACTGATCAACAGCCCGCCGATTCTGGTTCTGGATGAGCTGACCGCCAATTTGGACGAGGACAATATCTGGGATATGATGCATGTACTGTCGGAGCTGAACCGGGGTGGAACTACGGTGGTCATGGCCACTCACGCCAGCATGATTGTCAACATTATGCACCGCCGGGTGGTAACACTGGTGGATGGTCGAATTGCCGGGGACGTGGTCGGCGGGCGATATGGAGAAATTAAAGGGAGAAAATCAAAATATACTCTGCCTCATTAAAAATCCAGATTGCATGGGGCAAAGTAGAGAAAGGAAGATAATGGCAATGAAAAAGGAGAAAAGGGACCGCGAGGCAGGACAGAGGAAAAAAATACTGCCCAGCATGAAAATCAGAGGGAAAATTCTCGGCACGGTTGCCATCGGCCTTGTATTGTTGACGCTGAGTGCAGTGGTTGGCCTGATTCAAATGTATAATATAGGCAGCAAGTACGACCGCGCGCTGACGGAATTTGGCTTTTCTCAAGGCGATATCGGAAAGGCACTGGCAACATTCGTCCGCTTGAACAGCAGTCTTCACGACGGAGTGAATTACTTTGAGATGTCGTATATGCAGGATGGAATAAGCGACTACAAAGACTGCTCTGCGACCTTCGAAGATGAGATGGCCGCTGTAAAGGAGACGATCTCCAATGAATCCGAACAGGATCTCTATGACACGGTGATGGATGCTTGGAGCTCTTATAAGTCCGAAGCGCAGGACATTTTGGATACTGCCGGCGGATCCAACGCGCTCATCGTGATGAAAAAAGCCCAGCGGCAGATGGTTGAGAATCTGGTTCCCTATTACACGGTGATCAATGATAATCTGAATAAACTGCTGGACGACAATGTGACCCTGGGCAACGCGCAGCGGGAGTCTGCCGCTGCGTCGATGCGTATTACCATTCTGGTGTGCGCGCTGCTGATTGCGCTGGCTACGACAGTGGGTCTCCTTCTGGGAGCCTCCATCTCCGGCAAGATATCAAAACCCATGCGGGAGTGCGTCAACCGCCTGAATCTGCTGGCACAGGGCGACTTGGCAGCAGAGTTACCCGACATTCGGGCGAAGGACGAAGCCGGAGAGCTGGCGCAGGCCACCCAGACCATTGTCACTGGCCTCCGGCAGATGGTTGGAGATGTGGAGTATATGCTGGGCGAGATGGCTAAGGGGAACTTCAACGTCCGCTCCAAAGCAAGAGATGCCTATCGGGGCGATTTCGCGGCAATCTTCTCCAGCTTTGTCAAGATTAGAGAGGGCATGAGCGAGACGCTCTTACAGATCAGCCAGAGCGCTGATCAGGTGTCCGCCGGATCGGAGCAGGTGGCCACCGGTGCCCAGTCTCTGGCTCAGGGCGCCACGGAGCAGGCCAGTGCGGTGGAGGAGTTGTCCGCCACCATCAACGAAATCGCTTCCGCCGCTGAGGAAAATGCCCGCACCACCCAGCAGGCGCAGGACAGCGCCAATTCTGCCGGGGAAAAAGCGAGGCTCAGCAACGGGCAGATGCAGCAGGTCAATGAGGCTATGGGCAAGATATCCGAGTCTTCTCAGGAGATCGGCCGCATCATCAAGACGATTGAGGATATCGCGTTCCAGACCAACATTTTGGCACTGAACGCCGCTGTGGAGGCCGCGAGAGCCGGCGAGGCCGGCAAGGGCTTCGCGGTGGTGGCCGATGAGGTGCGTAATCTGGCCGGCAAATCCGACGAGGCCGCCAAGGCCACCAAGAGCCTGATTGAAAATTCTGTTCGTTATGTAAGTGACGGCAATCAGGTTGTTTCCGGTGTTACGAAGACACTGAACGAGACCACGGCCATCGTTTTGGAAGCTGTGGAGGCCATGGGCAAAGTGGCGGAGGCCGTCCACCAGGAGACCGCCAGCATTGGTCAGGTAAAAGAGGGCATCGAGCAGATCTCCAGCGTGGTACAGACCAATTCGGCAACGTCCGAGGAGAGTGCTGCCGCCAGCGAGGAGCTGTCCTCCCACGCGGAAATGATGCGAGCGCGGATCAAGAAGTTCCAGCTGTGGGAAGGACGGACTGCCCAGGCGCCCACTGCCGCCAAGGTATCGAAAAAGGCGGACAGCACCGTGCAAAAGGCGGATGACGCCGTGCACAAGCCCGTCCCCGCCGCAGTGACCGCAGGAAAATACTGAGAGTATCTCGGGTACCGCGTCGCCAAAGGCGGCGCGGCCCGAAAGCACAGAGGGGTGATCCACCGTGGAAAAAATACGCGAAGAACAGAGCCGGGATATGATTTTTGCGCTGGACATAGGCACCAGAAGCATCATTGGCATGGTGGGCCGGGCGGAAAATGAGCGGATGCACATTTTGGCCGTGGAGAAGCAGGAACACAGCAAGCGAGCCATGATTGACGGCCAGATCGAGGATATTGCCCAAGTGGGCAAGGTTGCTGCGGAGGTGACTGCCCGGCTGGAAAATCGGCTGAACTGCAAGCTGACGCGGGTATGTATTGCCGCCGCAGGGCGCGCGCTGCATACGGAGTCCGGTCACTTTGAACTGGAGCTTCCGGAAGTCCGACGGGTCAGTGACGATCTGATCGGCCAGTTGGAGGCGGGGGCCGTGTCCGACGCCGAGGCTGCCGTCACCAGGAACAGCGACCGGCTGGGCCGGTTATACCTTGTGGGATACACCGTCTCCCGCTATTTGCTGGATAACTATCCCCTTTTAACGCTCCACGGTCACAACGGGCAAAAGCTGGAGACAGATGTGGTAGCCACCTTTCTGCCCGCCGAGGTAGTGGACAGCCTGTACTCTGCCATGCAGGCGGCGGAGTTGGAGGTGATCAGCCTGACGCTGGAGCCTATTGCCGCCATCAACGCCGCCATTCCTCCAGAGCTTCGGCTTTTGAATCTGGTCATGGCCGACATCGGCGCGGGTACCTCCGATATCGCCGCCTGCCGGGACGGCAGTGTGGTGGGCTATACCATGGCCACTGTGGCCGGAGATGAAATCACAGAGGCGATCATGCGTGCCTATCTGGTGGACTTTTCCACGGCAGAACGGCTGAAAGCGGAGTCCGCCAGCCACGAGACGCTTCGTTTTACCGATATTCTGGGACTGGACCAGGAGATTCCCGCCGACGAACTGAAGGCGGCGATCCAGCCCGCGATGAAGCAGCTGGCGGATGAGTTGGCCCGCCGCATCCGGGAGATCAACGGCGGCCCGCCGTCGGCGGTGTTTTTGGCGGGCGGCGGCAGCAAGCTGGAGGGGCTCGTGGACGCAGTGGCCTCCGCACTGGAGATGGAACCCCGCAGGATTGCCATTGCGGGGGCCAACTTCAAGGCCAGCGCTTTTTCCGACGAGGAAGAACTGAACGATCCGGAGTATGCGACGCCGCTGGGGATCGCCGTCTCCGCGGGTCTGGGTCTGATCTCAGACAGCTACCGCGTCCGGCTGAACGGCCAGCCCGCAAAGCTCTTTCGCAGCGGTGTTCTCACCGCACTGGACGTTTTGCAGATGAACGGCTACAACTATGCCGACCTGATCGGGAGGACCGGCGCTTCTCTGGCAGTCACCATCGACGGCCGACGCACCTTGTACCGCGGGGAACCGGCTACGCCTTCCATCCTGCACATCAACGGACAGGATCTTCCTCCTTCCACGGTGATTCAGGCGGCGGATACCATTGAATTTACGCCGGCCTGCGCCGGGAAGCCGGGACAGCGCACCCTGGCGGAAGCTCTGGGCAGCGAAGAAGCTGCGGCGTCCTGTCTGGTGAACGGAGTACCCGCTGCCCCAAATTATGAACTGCACTCGGGAGATTCCATTGAAACAAACGTTATTGTCCCTGTGAAGGCATCCGCCCCGTCTGCGTTGCCCGCGCATGCCAATGGGGAACGCGCCCCGTCTGCGTTGCCCGCGCATGCCAATGGGGAACGCGCCCCATCGGCTCCCCCCACCGGAGAGGCCCGGCCCGCCCGGAGTATACCCGTACCTAATAAGCCCCAGGAAGAGGCGAAGACCTTTCCGCCCCGCCAGTTTTATTTAAACGGCAATTCATTGGAGCTGCCGGCGAAGCCAAAGGGAGACCCCTATTACCTGATGGATCTGCTGGAGCACACCGGCCTGGATTTTGAACATCTGGACCGCCCCGTGGTACTGAAGGTCAACGGGGAGAACAGCGCGTTTATGCGCGTGCTGAACGATGGAGACAATATCAGTATTCAGACGGAAGAGTCCCATGCCTGAAAAGGGGCGAAACGGAGGGATCGGTCTATGCAAAGATATATTGCCCGGCAGGCCATTTTTGACCGAAACCTGCGTGTGCTTGGATACGAGCTGCTCTACCGGGCGGGCGAGGATGACAAAGCCGTGTTTACGGATGGCGACCGCGCCACCCGTACGTTGCTGTCCGATGCCCTGATGGTGTTTGGCCTGAACAACCTGACCGACGGGCGAGTCGCATATGTCAATTTTACAGAAAAACTGGTGATGAGCGATTTTGTGCTGTTGACCAACCCCCGGCAGATTACGGTGGAACTGCTGGAGAGTATCCCGGTTACGGAACGTCTGGTCCGCCGGTTGAAGGAGCTGAAGGAAAAGGGCTACCGTCTGGCGCTGGACGACTATACGGGAAATCCGGCCTTTGACCCCATCCTGCCACTGATTGACGTCCTGAAGGTGGATTTTCTCATGACCGACGGGAAGAAGCGGGAGGAGATTGCCAACAAGTACCGCCATGGCCGCATGGCGCTTTTGGCAGAAAAGGTGGAGAACCAGGAGGCCTATGAAACGGCACTCCGGCTGGGTTACCGTATGTTCCAGGGATATTTCTTTGAGCGGCCCATGAATATGCGCAGGGAAATGCCGGGCGTCAACACTGCCACCTACACGCGCCTCCTGCGGGAGCTGAATAAGCCGGATGCGGAGTTGAGGCACTGTGCGGAGATGATCCGCGCCGATGCGGCGCTGACCTTTCGCCTGTTGAAAAAGGTGCAGACGCTGCAATATTATCACCGCAACTCCGTGCAGGTGATCGAGCGGGCCGTGACCTATCTGGGCATTGACGAGCTGTATCACTGGGTGGTGCTGCTGCTGGCCCGGGATTTCAATACCACCTGTTCCGATGAGACGGTGCGGGAAGCTTACCTCAGAGGGATCTTTACCGAACGGCTTATGGAACATTCCCCCCTCTGTCAGCAGAAAACCTACGGCTTTCTTGTGGGAATGTTCAGTCTGATGGACCTGATTATGGGCCGGCCTATGAAGGACTTGCTGAATGAAGTCGAGCTTCCCCGCGAGGTCAAGAAGGTCCTGCTGAATGAGGGCAACAGTCCGCTGAAGGGTTATCTGGAATATGCCGTCTCCTATGAACGGCGGACGCCTGTGAAACCACCCCAATTGAATGTGGAGACAGGTACGGTGGTTAAAATGTACATGCAGTGCATCAAGGATACGGACTGGGCATTCCGCAGTGGAAAGTGAGCGCGGAACTTTTGTCACACCGGTTCTTTTGCCTTTTAGACGAACGGAAGCAAGGTGAGATTTATGTTAAAAAAAGATCGTCTTTGTATGGCGTTGGTTCTGGCTGGAACCATATACCTCCTGGCGTCCTGCGGCAGTAAGGCCCCAACCCCGCCGGAAGACTATACTCTGGGGGGCGACATGGTGGAGTCGCTGAACACGGTATTGGGCGAGGAAAACAGCGGCGAGATGACGGAAATGGAGACGCCGGAAACAACAGCCGAAGATGCGTCGTCCTCGGCTTCAGTCGGCGGGGCTGAGACTTGCTATTACACCTATGAGAAGCTGAAAACCGGCGGCGAGAGCGTGCGGAAATATGTGGAAAAGTTGACGGCGGAGGAGGACGGCTTTCAGATTGTGGACGAGTCCGACACGGTGATAGATCCTCCGGATTACACCGCCGAGGAGGGCAGCGTGGTTCTGGCAAAGACCGCGTCTGAGGACGGAAAGATTTTGCGGATGGAAATCTCATGGACTGCCACGGACTGCCAGATTACACTTACCCGTCCGGAGGGCACGGTGGGCAAAGCGGAGGTAGAGCCGATGACCTATGTGGATGCGGTGGATTTTATAAAATCTCTGTCCCCGGCCACACTGGGTCTCAAAGCTGACAGTATGGCGGGCTACTCCGTTTATCCCATGGACGGCGCGGCGCTGGTAGACGGTATTCTGTGTTTGAAACTGCAGGTCTACCCGCCCCACAAAGAGGGACAGGCCAACGCCATTGCGGGTACGTATCTTCTCTCCGGCGATAAGGCGCATCTCTATCTCCTGCAAGACCACACAGTGCGGGAACTCGCTCTGTAATAGGATTGGCAGGGCCCGGGAAAGGAAGAGTCCCGGGCCTTGCTGCGAACGTTTTCAGGAGAATACAACCGGGGTACTGTGAGTATTTGCAGCGTATTTCCGCTTTACAGGGTTGCTTTTTTCCGAAGTCTATGATAGACTGAAAATAACCGCAAATCCGATGCTGCGGAAAGTGAATAATAAAGAACCGTCATTGCATTGCAAGGAAGGGCTTTTAAGTATTTTTTACTGTGAGGTAAGCGATATGGAGAGAGCTCCTTCTGTTTTTTTACATCCTGACATAGACCGCAAACGAATCAGCCGTCTGATCGGCTGGCTGGAAAATCCCGCCGTTATGCGTTATCTGAATGAGGACCAGGGCATCACCTCCCGTTTGCGGGAGGTGGCTGAGCGGACGGACCCGGTATTCCTCGCCTGCCAGCTCAATCAGAAGGGACGGTTTTTCTTTGTCTGCCGGGAGGGATACCGGGAGCCTATCGGTTTTATTCGGCTGGCGGAACTCAAAAAGCACGACGCCTATGAGCTGGTGGTCGCCATCGGGCAGCAGACACTCTGGGGACATGGTTACGGTACGCAGGCTATCCGCCGGTGCCTGGAGAATGCATTTTTCGAGCGGCGGGCAAATACGGTCGCCGCCAATGTGCACCGGGACAATTTGCGCTCGCTACGTGCCGTTGAAAAGGCGGGGCTGCGCCGCCTTTCTCAGAGCGGAGGCTATGTACATTTTTCTCTCACGCGGGCGGAATATCTGAACCAGAAGCTGCAATCGCTTGCCTGAGCCGGCAGACCGCCGCCTTGTCGGATACTTTTTGATATGTGCAGGCCCGGGGAACAGAAGAGTTCCCCGGGCCTTTTGTCACGCTATCCTGTCGCCGCTTTCAGGCTTTTTTTACTTTGCTGCCAAAGCGAAACTATTGTCCACCAGTTGGTCAAAATGGACCCAGTCCTCATGGGCAAGCTCTCCGGCGGTCTCCATGACGGTCTCCAGCCGCTCCAAAGAGGCCTGTTCCATCACGGGTGTCGCGTTCCATGCGTCAATATCATCGTTGGCGTCATTTAGAGTAACAGCTATCCCAAATCAAACCGATACTTCCATTCAATATCCATGTGGTCGTGGAAGAGCAGAATGCGGGAAATCAGCAGTTCCGCAATGCGGTTCTTTCCCACAATGTCCAAGCTGTCCCACGTGGTTTCAATATCCTGAACTTCCTTTGCGATGGCCTCCTGACGGCCCTCCTGCATATGATTCAGTTCTTCTTCCAGCCCACAGCGTTCCTTCTCCAGCTGGCTGACCTTTTCGTCCAGATACCGGGATGTGATTTCGCCGGACTCCGCCGCCATATCAATCAGCCTGTGGATGCTGTCGTCCAGTTCCTCCATCCGGCAGCTGAGCCGGTTGCGCTCCTGCGTATTCACCGCGGCGTTTTCACTCCGCAGAGCTGAATAACGTTCGGCCCAGAGAAAAATGCGGTCACGTACGGCGTTTTCGACGGTATCCAGCCTGCCCAGGTTCCCCTCCACATCACAGCAGTTGTAGGACACTTTACCGGAGCAGTAGATGTTGTGATAGCGTCCAAAATTACTGGATTTGGGGATTGCGGCGTGTTCACACTTGCCGCACTTGATGAGGCCGGTCAGCCAGGTAATCTGGGAGCGTTTCCGATTGTCAATCTGCTGGTTGCCGTCCAACCGCTCCTGGCACTTCAAAAACAGCTCTGCGGGAATCACACCATCATGAGGGGCCAGTGACAGGGTGTGACCGCTGACATCCGTATATTTCCGCTGGTTGGAATTCCGCTTTCCATAGAGATAGCAGCCCTTTCCAAAGGCAAAGTCTGCGATGTCATTTGTGAAGCGGATGCCCCGGTTGCGGTAGTAATGATACAACTCGGCGCTGGATTGCGCTGCGGCAGGATTGCGCAGGATGCGGGAGACCTTGCTGGAATCCCAATGGTTGCCCTTGGGTGCCCATACAGATTCACTGTTAAACTGCTTGGCAATTCCGCAGAGACTCATCATGTCTTCCCCATACATCCTGAAGATGCGCACCAGAGTCTCCACCGTGTCGGGATTGGGCTCCAGCAGTTTCAGCCGCCCCTGCTCCGTGCGTATCTCGGTTTTGCGGAAGCCGAACGGCGCAGGACCGCCCAGATACATCCCCTTTTCCCCCCGGGCATAGTAGTTGTCCCGAATGCGAATCTGAATGGTCTCCCGCTCCAACTGTGCGAAGGTCATGACAATGGTTAGCATGGCCCGACCAATGGGGGTCCCGGTGTCGAACTGCTCCTGTGTCGAGTTGAAGGAAACGCCGTGTTTGTTGAACAGGTCGACCAGATTGGCAAAATCCAGCACGCTACGGCTGATACGGTCCAGCCGATATGTGATGATACGGTCGATTTTTCCAGCCTTTACATCCTCCAGAAGACGCTGAAATTCCGGGCGGTTGATGTTGCTCCCACTGTACCCCTTATCGGGGTACACAACACAGGGAGTTCCATCGGGGAGCTGCCGTTTGCAGAGCTCAATTTGGGTGTCGATGGAAATGCTGTCCTTCTTGTCTATGGATTGTCTTGCGTAAATTGCGACCATTATAGTCCTCCTATACATAATGGGCGCACGACTTGCTATCGTGCGCCTATTATATCATTTTTTGCCGGTGCGTTCAATACGGCTGCCGGCTTGGGTCAGCAGCTTAGAAATCTGAGTAGCGACCCGCAGCTGTTCCGCCTTGGTAAACGCGCGGTTCGGGTATACATCCCGAACTTGATAAGTATCTGGGCTGGGTGTTGATTTTGATGATGCCATGCTACAAGCCCCCTCTGCTGTACCAATCTATGCGGGAGGGTGATTTCGTTATGTGCAGCAGAGACGCGAGCGCGTTCCTTTCTTTCAACATGCCTGCCTGATGCAGGGAAGGGGAGCAAAAGAGCACCTGCCCCAACTGGCGGTTGGGTACAGATGCTCTCTGGGGTGCTCCGGCACAGGCCGGAGCCGTATTGGCGACGGACTAAACCGCACGCAAAGAAAGGAAATAGAGGATTCTCATACGTTTATGCTGTGGTCACTGCGGTGCTGGATGCATCGCGTGGGACTTGCTCAATAAAAAAGACGCAATAACACCCATAGGTGCAATTACGTCTTTCAAATCTAAACCGTGGTAAAAGTGACTTGCGTCGAGTGTCAACAAGTGTCAATACTGACCGCAAAAATTGGATACTGGCTCAGAGCCTTCTGATGGCGCGGTATGAGCCGAATTTGGATACTACGTCGTATCTTCCACAACTGAGAGGAAAATACGTTGCGCTTCTTCTTTGGCTATTATAGTCCTATGAATTCAATGAAGTCAAGCATACAGCAGCAGAACATTGGAGAAATAAATGAAAATATAAAAGCGGTCGGTTGGTAGCACACAACCGACCGCTGAAACTTCCAAAATTCCAGTCAAATCATTTACCACTACGCAAATATATTCGCGAATAGTGTCGAAAGAGCAATATAGTCGCGGTTTATAACCGCAACTATATTGCTCTTCGCATTGAATAGCGGTATAATGCTTCCATCTGGAGGTGAACGTGATGATAGAGAGACCGCTTTATGTTGAAAAAATCATGGCATATACAGACACACCGTTTGTAAAAATTTTGACTGGCGTGCGGCGTTGTGGAAAATCCACGATTCTCAAAATGATTATGGAGAAACTGCAAACGCAACGTGGCGTTCCGGCTGACCGCATTGTGAGTTATCGCTTTGATTCCATGGAATACGAGGATTTCACGGCAAAACAGATGTTTGCGGAACTAAAGTCCAGGCTATCGCCGAACGGGAAAATGTATTTGTTTCTGGATGAAGTACAGGAAATTACCGGTTGGGAAAAGGTCGTCAATTCCCTGGCGGCGGATTATGATGTAGACCTGTATGTCACAGGCGCCAACTCCCGCATGATGTCATCCGAGATTTCGACATACCTGACCGGCAGATATGTTGCCTTCAGAATCTTCACGCTTTCTTTTTCTGAATACTTGACTTTCAAGGCACAACACAGTGCCGTGGACTGCCCCAGAGCGGAACTTGCAAATTATGTACGGCTCGGAGGATTCCCAGCCACACACCTGCAAAACTACTCTCAGGATGAAATCTATACGATTGTCCGGGATATTTACAACTCAACCATTTTTTCTGATATTGTGAAGCGGAATCAGGTCCGCAAAATTGACCAGTTAGAGCGCGTTGTCAAATATACATTTAACAATGTTGGCAACACGTTTTCAGCAAAATCCGTTTCTGACCATTTAAAATCCGAGAATCGAAAAATTGACAATGAAACGGTTTACAGCTACCTTGAAAAGCTGGAAAAGGCGTATCTGATTCACCGTTGTTCTCGCTGCGATTTGCAGGGGAAAGAGCTACTGCGGACCCAGGAGAAATTCTATCTGGCAGATACCTCCTTGCGTTACAGTGAGCTTGGCTATAACACGGATAGTGTCGCCGCCAGCTTGGAAAACGTTGTGTATTTGGAACTTTGCCGCAGAGGGTATACCGTGAAGATGGGAAAAATTCCTGACGGTAAAATAGATTTCGTAGCCTCTAAACAGAACGAAAAACTTTATGTGCAGGTGACACAGGAAATCAAATCCGAAAAGACAGAAAAACGGGAATATGAGCGGCTCCTTGAAATTCAGGACAACTATCCCAAGTACGTTCTCCTGTCTGACGACTTCGCCGGAGGAAATTATCAGGGTATTAAGACCATGCACATTGCAGATTTTCTGCTCAGTTCTGAATACTAAACTATTTTTTTGATAAATAAAAGTGAGACCTGTGGCATCAATGAACCACAGGTCTCATTCTTATTCAGACTGAGATATTTTGTTTACGCCTTGCACGCTGCAACGTGGAGACAGAAATTCCGGTCATCTCAGAAACCGTCTTATAGCTGTTATCCTTTAAAAGGTCCAGAGCATGAGCAATTTGCTTACGGCTGTACTTGGGTGGGGCGGCCATCTACGAAGTCGGCATTCTTCTCTCTTGCCATGGCACGTCCGGATTGTGTCCGTTCTACAATCATATCTCGTTCGAACTCAGCAAAAGCGGACAGAATAGTAATCATCAGCTTTCCCATGGGAGAATTGTCTGCAATTCCCATGTTCAGCACATGCACCTTGATACCACGCTCTGCCAGATTACGTATTACTGTGCAGGGCTCAGGAGCCGTCCGGGCAAAGCGGTCAAGCTTGCATTGTTTTCATCGCTTGCTTACATATCGGCAATTGCACCGGGAATCAAGTAATTGCCAACCGTGACATCATTCCGCCAATGGGACAGTGTAAAAATACTGGTTGCCAGCACAGCGAGACGGTCAAAGGAAGTTGGAATGCCGCAGGTCTTGGCCAGCTCTAAATTTTTGCCGCGGAGATGGTAGATTCCCTGCGCTTCATTTGGATTCCATTTACGCTTATTGTAGCGTTTCCATCTGGCCTTTACTTCGTTTTCCAGCCTACTCCGATATGCGGGGTCTTGCTTAAGCCGAAGCACATATCCCTTATAGATATGCCAGGCAGCAATGTGGCGCATCGCATGCAGGTCGATTTTGTTATCCATTTCTTTACGAGAAAAAACCTTGTTTTCAGTTCCGTCAAAATACTGCGTGATAAACTGCTCATAGCCCAATGGTATACGCTGCAACTGCCGTTTTCCGCCTTTTCCTTTACGGATAAGTACACAAAGATACCCGCTCTCATCATATACCAAATCACTGCCGCGTAGTGCCGCATATTCAGCGCGACGGACGCCCACACAGCATGCAAAATCCCACAGCCGAGGAGAATATGCCCGCTGCGTGTCGAAACGGCTGTCGGAGAGTTTGATTCCACGGCTGCGCGTATTTTCTGCGATATGACGAATGGGCTTGGTAATTTCACTCATGGGCACATCATAAATAGCGCACAAAGCAGCAAGGTACGTGTGAATGGTCGATGCAGATTTGCCCTCGGTATTAAGCCAATCGGTATAGTCCTGAATATGGCTCCGGCAATCCTCAAAGTGTCGACAGCCATAAGCTTTTGCACACCATGCGCCATAGTGTACAGCGTGGATGCGATATTGACGGACGGTTTTCTTAGTGGGTCCTTCCCAAGTGGGTGCTTTCTTTCCCTGCTTGTTTGCCCTTACGATGGCCTTGTTCTGTGCGTGAATTTTCTTCTTCATCTCCGTCAATGGAGGACAGGTACTCATTTCGTACTTGAGACTGCTCATCATGTTCAACTCCTTAATAGATTATTTTGGAAGCTTTGGACTTTATATCTCTAACAGGGCTTTTGTCAAAAGGTCCTGGAATTTACGAAATGACCTGCTGTGCGCCGAAAATATGGGCTTCGGCTGCCCCCTCCCAATTAAGGGCGTTAACAAAACTACACGTTTTTTTGCCCAGTAAATAAATCACTGGAGGAACGTAATAACCTTATACGTCAGCGGTTAGTCGGCCCGCTGAGAATGCGCAAGGATTAGAGAGGTTGCTGAGATTTTTTGCAATTGGCTAAAAGCCTTTAGCCGGTTACTTTCCCCGGCTTTGGCGCCGCGTAAAGTAACCTGCTACGCCGGGCCCCTGAGAGATGCAAAAGAGCTGAATATCACTCGGGGCACGTAGATGATATGGTTCTGAGAAAACCACAGCCATAGAAAAGCTCGGGTCGCGGATACGCCATGGACAGGCATCCGTGCATCCTCGGTAACCGGCAGGATGAGGCGGGTCACGTGAAGTGGCGCGGTGCGGGGGTACGTCAGTGTCCGGTGACGTGTCGGGTCGCGTTAAGCGGCGAATGCGGGGGTGCCTCGATTTCCGACGGGCGGCGGGTTGTGTGAAGCAACGCGATGCGGGGAAGCTCTGTTTACCGTCAGAGCAGCGGACCACGTTAGTGGCAGATTTGGAGTTTGACGATGACTTTTATGACACGTCATCGCTTGAGTGTCAGGCTTGCTTCTAAGCATTTCTCCGTCGTATATAAAAAAAGCGCCTTGGAAACATTTGTCTCCAAGGCGCATTGAATTGTTATCTGTAAACAGACAGCAAAACGAGGACATGCCGTATTCACAGCAAGTCCTCTACGTCAACATATAAACCCCTTAACGGGATTACAAAAGAACAGAAACTATTCCTGCATTGCAAGCAGTGCAAGAATAATGGTTTGGATACTTTAAGATTGGATACTTTGAATGAATTCATTATGAGCTAATTTACAAATGAGGTCAAGGGGTAAAGCAAAAAAAGAAAAAAATATATAGGGTGAGTTGTCTATACGGATAAAAAATAGACGTCGATATTTTGTCAGTCGAGGAAAGACGAACAAGGGTATTATTGCACTTCCTGGCCAGATTGGTATGGCTGCAATACGGAAAGCCACCTTAGCGCATCTGCATTGACATTGCACGTACATGATATGATAATGGAAATGAAGGTGATGTAAATGGCAAGTATCAATATGGTTTCCCAGCAAATTGTACGGGATAGAGCGGTTCCTCTGTCTCAGTCTTTAAGCGCTGGACAGTCTCTGTATGCAGACCTTTTAAAAGCAAAATCAGAACGGGAAAAGGGCATCGTCGGTCGGTCATCAGAAGAACTTTTAACTGATGTTGACCGAGTAATTGCTAAGGCTGAGCAGCAAGGGTAAGTACCGGGCGGTTCCTGCGGTGGTGTCCAGAATATTGTGTAAACCTCCGAAGTCAGGTAGAATAAAAATGACTTTGGAGGTTTAATTATGGCAAGGAAAGAACGTAAGGACAATGGCAAACTCCGGGAGCTGATGGAGGAGTATGGCGTCAAGACGATGGAGGATGTTCACAACTTTGTGAAGATGCTCACGGCCGAAACCATTCAGACAGCTCTGGATGCGGAGCTTGAGAGCGAACTGGGATATTCCAGGTACGACTACACGAACAAGCAGACGGACAACAGCCGGAACGGGTACGCGCAGAAAACGGTTCAGGGTAGTCTGGGTGAGCTGGATATCAATGTACCCCGGGACCGTAAAGGTGAATACGAACCTCAGCTTGTAAAGAAGCATCAGACGGATGTGTCAAGCATCGAGGACAAAGTCATATTCCTGTATTCTCAGGGTGTATCCACGCGTGACATCCAAAAAACGATGCGGGAGATGTACGGGATAGAGGTCGATGACAGCCGTGTAAGCAAGATCACGGACAAGCTGCTGCCGGTGATACGGGAGTGGCAGGAGCGCCCGCTTCAAAGCGTATATGCCATGGTGATTCTGGATGCGGTGCACTACAGTGTTCGCGAAAACGGTATCGTTACCAAGAAAGCCGCTTATGTGGCAATAGGCACGGATTTAGAAGGAAAAAAGGACGCGTCCTTGGAATTTGGCTTGATGCAACTGAATCGGCAAAATACTGGTTGAATGTACTGACGGGCTTGAAAAATCGCGGTGTGAAAGATATACTCATAGTTTCTGTGGACGGTCTTTCCGGTTTTGTGGAGGCGATTCACGCGGCATTTCCTCAAACGGAGATTCAGCGCTGCGTTATCCACCAGCTTCGCGCTTCCACGCGGTATGTGAGCTACAAGGACGTCAAGGCATTCTCTGCCGATCTGAAGCCAATCTACAAGGCAGCGACAGAGGAGTCCGCCCTTGCAGCGCTGGATGATCTGGAGACTAAATGGGGCTCAAAATATGCCCTCGGTGTGAAAAGCTGGCGGGTCAACTGGCCGGAGCTTTCCACCATGTTCAAATATCCGCCGGAGATCCGCACGCTGATTTACACCACCAACGCCATTGAGAATTTCAACCGTCAGCTGCGTAAGGTCACTAAAACGAAGAGCGCCTTTGTTTCCGACGACGCTCTTGTGAAAATTCTCTATCTGGCCACCATGAATATTACCGAGAAATGGACCATGCCCATTAGAAACTGGGGTACAATTTTAGATCATCTCATGATTTATTTCGGCGACAGGGTCGAGGTCAGAATCTGATTCAGAATTTCCCTGATTTCGGACTTTACACAAATTTTTACGCACTACCGTTCCTGCTACAGTAGTGGATGTTCACATTTTACAATACGTTCTGCTGAGCAGGCCTATATTCATGCTAGACTTTTTGAAATTGAGTTCTGTGTGATAGCTGCTCTCGCTCACTGTGAATCTCGCCTTAATAAACGCGCAGCAAGGGGTTCTTTAACTCCCTTGCTGCGCGTTTATTATATCATTTGGGGTGACTGTTTTCGATGCCATAGTAGCGTTTAATCTGCTCCACGGCATTGTCTGCGGAAATGCGGCCCTCGGTAATCTCTTCGCAGAGACGGATAGCCTTTCGGCTCGGTGTCACCTTCTCTATCGCAAGAGTTGCAAGGGTGTATTTTAGGCTTTCTTTTGCTTTTGGTGTCATAACATCCGCCTCCTACTGTTTTTATATTGTATCACAGTTCCAGTACCGTTATCAATATATTCCGGCATAGCGTGCAACGTAATGCTCACTTCCAACTGCTGCCTTTATAAGGCCTCCCGCAGACTGGCACAGTCCTCGTCGTCCTTAAAATTAAGCGTCTCCATGTCCAAAACCCGGGGATGATACCTGCGGCTCTGATGATTGCGTTCTACCTTTTCCACCTGTCCCAAGACACAGGACAGCGTATGAATCAGGTTAACGTATTTTTTCCCGTGCAGCACCGTTACGATTGGCGCATAGTTTTCAACCATATCTTTGTAGATACGCCGTTCCAGCAAGCACATTTTGAGCTTGGCCGCCGTCCTTGCGCGTGCCGTAGCGTCGTTATCATACAGTTCAAGGCTGTGCAGCAGGTCGTTCCTGGCCTTATCGCACAGACTCAGCTTGCTACTTGCGTATTCGAAATTCGCAAGGCACTGTTCTAAGAAGGCAATGCAGTCTGCCAGTTGCTGAGATGCAGGATTCTCTTGGCTGTTTTCATTCATGTCACAAGTCCTCCTTTACGCAGCCGATTATGCTGAAATTCTGCGGTGTGTCAGAACGCCAATCTTCTCATAGAGGTGCGTATTGCGGAATGGCATGGGCTGCTGAACCGCGTCCCGCAGCACTCGTTCGTTACCCACAAGCACAACGCCCTTTCGCGCTCTGGAAACCGCTGTATAAATCATGTTGCAGTACCAACTGCGTCGATGCTGGGAAACCAGCGGCAGAATCACATAATCATATTCGCTGCCCTGCGCTTTGTGGATGGTCAGAGCCCATGCGTGGTCCAGCAGGGAGTCCCGTCGAATGATTTCTTCCCTATATGGGACGGTGCCAACGTCATCAAAATCAATGGTCACGATTTTCTGCTGAGAGCCGTCAGGCGCATGACAAAGGCGAATGCTCTGAATCGTTCCCACATCGCCGTTTTTCGCATGCCCATTATTTTTGAGCTGCACGACCCGGTCACCAGCATGGAATACCCTGCCTGAGATTTGAAGCGTCAGCTCTCCAGCGACAGGCGGATTCAGCAGCTGCTGTGCCGGGTCGCCAACCAAAATCATCTGCTTGCCGCATCCTAAATGCCTGATGATATCATACATCAGGCTCATGTCAATCATGGAGGACTCGTCCACGATGATGAGGTCGGCACAGTAAGTGCCGTCTGGCTGAAAACACGGTGGAAAAGAGGAGTACAGTGCTGAATGGATAGTGCAGGCAGGGTGACACGCCTGCTTTGCCATTCTACGTGCCGCCTTTCCCGTGGGAGCCATCATGAGGACAGAAACATCGGCTTCCTTCATGACATGGCTGATTGTTTTCAACAAGGTGGTTTTTCCGCTGCCAGCACCGCCGGAAATGACGCTAATGCGGCAACTCAGACTGCCGACCGCCGCCGCACGCTGCGATCCTGACAGCCGAATATGTAACTCTGCTTCCGCTTGGGCAACGGCTCTGCACTGAGATGCATAAATCGCGTCATCTTCATGCTCATCCAGAATGCACCGGGCAAAGAAGGCCGCCAGGGTACTCTCCTGCGCTCTGGTGGTCCGAAAGGCGCAGAACTCCTGCTGGATATCAAGAGTCTTCTCCTGCGCCAGACGGGCAATGGCTGCTTCTACCAAAGCTTGTTTCATATAAGGGTGTTCTGCACGGCAGTACCGGGTGAGTTGCGCGCGTGTCAGGAACACATTTCCGTTTGTCTCAGCACGATGCATCGTAACGCAGACTGCATGACAGGCATCCCGAAGTTCCTTGGGAATCGGACGGGGCATCAAGCTGTTATCTGAAGAAACGTAAGAGTCCAGAGTCTCCATAACTCAAGCCCCCTTCCGATGCTCAGCAGTCTCGGGAAATTGCGCCTTCCTTTCGGCCAAATCGGCCAGCATCCGTTTGCAGTGTCGGCGTTCAGCCAGACACATCCGAATGTCCCAGGCAGCCTGCGCACGTACAACGGCAATACTGGAATGCTGGCTCAGCGTGCGCATGACAGCGTCAAGAGCTTTATTCACCTTATCCAAACGGTAAGCATAGTCATTGGCAGACAATGCTGTCTCGGCCTTGTGAATGGCCGGATATCGACCTTGATGAACGATTTCTTCCGCATAGAACGTGAATGCATGTGGCAGGGAGTCTCCGCTGTTCCGCTGCACGATGTCCTCTGCCTGACGCAGCGCGGGGATGTTAAATTTATAGGTGCTGTTGTCTTTGTTCATACTGGTTCCTCCTCAAAATGTCGCAAAAAAGCATCGTGCAGGACGTATCCGCACGATGCTTCAGCGACACCAGAGGAGAAATCAGTTGCGCTTTGACGCAAAACTGGGTATAATCTACCTGTGGTGTAGCGATAGCTATTGTGCTGGTGCTTACTCACCTGCGCAGGCGTTTGAGGGCTGCAACCCTCAAACGCTGCTACTTTGCTTTTGCTATGGCTGTATTATACCATATCTTGGAATGCAATTCAATGGGTATAGTTTGCAATTTTAAAAAAGTTCACAGAAACATGCATATTATCGCATAAAAAAGTTCCACAACTGGAAGAAGAGCAAATGCGACAAGTAGAAAAAGTTCCACAACTGGAAGAAGAGCAAATGCGACAAGTAGAAAAAGTTCCACAACTGGAAGAAGAGCAAATGCGATATGTAAAATAAGAGGCTGTTGCAAAACGCCTCTTCAGGGGAAAAGTGCACAAAACGCGCCTTGATTCGGCCCCGATAAGCCGTTTCAAGACGCATTTTTTTATTTTTAGGACTGCTTTATTGTGCAATTTGCTATCTGAAATTCGTTTTGCAACAGCCTATTTTGCACTGAAAAATTAGCCGCCTCAGATGGTATAACCACCGCTGGTAGGGTAAGGCTCTTGGACAAGTAGAAGCCCCAAACCACGCGTGCTTTTTTGCATTAAATAAAGCAAGCAAATGAAAAAAGAGTAAGTTACCGGGAATGTCTCGCAAATTCCAAAAGGAAATTTCGGCCTATGTCTTGATTTAAGGGGAATCTGGCCTGCGGCAGACCAGCCGCATTTTATGAGAGTTGCCAATTTCTCTATACAAATTCCGCTACTTGCAGCGTGTTGGTGTAGTCAGCAATTGCTCTATCCGGGTAAGTATTCCGCACGCTTTGGTGGTATAAATGGGACTTATAGCATAAATGAAAAACGTTCGGTTGATACTATTTAGCAGCACTCTTTTGCTATAAATGGGCTGCAAATTCACGGAAAACAACTGTTGACCTATTCGACTATTTGGCCTATAATAAATATATAATTTACAAATATCGGAAATTAATCCGACATATTAGCACTGTTTCACTACCTTAAAAAGAAAGGAGTAGCTGATATGTTCTGACGGCTGTTTCTTTCAAATGTACTACCTTCTTGAACATATTTGCGTTTTGACACAAGTCCGGCAATAACACGCAGTTTTGACAACAGGAAGTTATAGCAACACTGGAAATTTAGATTATGCCAGATCAAAAAAGCAATTTAGAAGGTGTACACATTTGAAAGATTTATTTATACCTGATCGTTTTGAAGCTTTCAACAGCAATGCTGTCAAAGAAAATACTTTAAAAGACTTTATTGTTCAAGTAGGTACTCTTAGCGAAATTAATGAGATATACGAAGATATGACCTCCGCAGGGAGGGGAGCCTTTTTAATATTATATGGAAAATCAGGCGCTGGGAAAACCACATTCTTGCATACCATACCATTTTTTATAATGGACACAGAAGTATTATCAATCGCCAATGACCAAGAAATCTCTTCATTATTAGGTTCACTTAAGCCTACAGATAAGGAGTTTAGAATAATTATGATAGAAGGTAGGGAAGCCATGAAGGATTCTTTACCACAAGAAATTGAAAAGAGCTTACATTCTATAAATACATTTATCCGTAGTAAAAATGGGCAAAAAACACTAGTGGTGTGGCTGTGCAATAAAAAGCAAATGCGGGATACATTAATTAATACAGCAGTAGAAATAGGTGGGAAATCTCTAATAAATGTAGAAAATGGATTTATAGAATTCACTGGACCTTGGCAACAGGATTACGTCATGATTGCAAGAAATACGATTTTTTCTCTAAATAACGGAGCAAGCTTGCTAAATTTAGGAATAACAGATGAGTTAGCTCGCAAAATTGCATGGTCATCGGAAACTATTGGGGATTATCTCGGCGAATTGAGAAAAATATCAAATAAAAACACTAATAGAGTAAAGAGCTTAGTTGGAATTGAAAAATGCAAAATGTGGGTTTTGGTGATTTCAGGAAATGAGCCAAGGAAAGATGTTGCAGCACTAACAGGTGGTAGTTACGCCTTTGCGGATATAGACAGATTATTAGTATCAACCGATGCTAATATAGTGAAAGTCATAAAAGAAATTCCAGATATGATTGGAAAATTAGCTTCGTATTTTGAATGCAAAATAATAAACGTACCAATTTTAGCCGCTATGTCTATTATGAGAGAATTTGGCGATAAGCAGCTAATTAATATGATGAAAGCACAAGGGCTGCAAACAATTTCAAATGAAGACGCAATTAAGAAGCTTGCCAAATCGGACTTAGCAAAAGCCTTTTCTAATGAAGAAATAGGCATGGGTACAAAAGGAGCACCGACTGGAAGTAATAGTATAGATGCGTTTAAAAAACTATCAGGTATTGCGGCGTCAAATGACACTTTGCTAAATAAAGCACTAGCCGAAGCGTTACTAAGAGCAAATTATATATTGGATTATGAGCTTGAAGATGATTTTGGACATGGATTAACAAGAAGAACCGATATTCTTTGCATTACCAAAGACGTACCAATAAGGCTTGAGCTTATGTGGAGAAAAAAGACAGGCCAAGCAGAAATAGCGAATTATGTATTAACTAAGCTATATAATTACGGAAAAGCAATAGGCTTATTCGACGAAAGATAATTAAAAATCTTATTTGAGGTATGCTCTATGAGGAAAACGGCTTATTAAAAAATAGGATGGGTGCATGTTTAAAGTTAATGTTTTTCTCGGACAAAAGAATATAGAAAAGCGTTGGAGGAATAGCATGGTTTGTTGTGAGGAATGCTTTTCAGACCCTGAAATAAAAAAATTTATTGAAGCAGAAGGTAATATTGGAGTCTGTGATTTTTGTGATAGCCAAAATGTAAACGTTCGGACAGTTGAGGATGTCGGAAATTTTATTAGAGAAGGCCTAAGTCGTGCTTATGAACATGTTGAAGATTTTACAGGAGCAATGTGGGATTCCGAATCTAGTCGCTATATAGATAAATATGGCAATCAAGCCGGCATATCTGTGTGGGAAATTCTGGTAGAGGACGAGTGCATCTTTTCAGACAATTTTACATCAGAACAGGAAACAAAGTTGCTCAAAACATTAATGGAGGAAAGTGGGCCATCTTATTCGGAAAAGAAAGATGGCGTTTATGATTGTTATGGAGATATTACAAATCCTTGTTTAGCAATTAAGAACGACTTGTTTGGTGAAGAGAATTTAGAAGAACACTTTGCTTGGAAGACTTTTCAATACGCATGTAAGCACTTCAATAGATATTTTGACGTGGGGGAAAGTCCTAGCCGAGAAAAACTGCTAAATGTGCTAAGAAGTGTGCTTCAATCAATGCAAAGTAATATCAAGAAAGACACATGCTTGCTACGAGCTAGAAAATTTGAATTAAAGATGGATTTGGATGAACTAGATGCTTATAACAAGTGTGCGCCTGCTCCAATAAAATATTCAGTAAATAATCGCATGAGTCCAGCCGGAATTTCATATACATATCTTTCCGACAATCTTAAGACCTGCTTAAAAGAGATTCGTGCTAAAGATGGAGAGACAGTTCTTGTAGGAAAATTTAAGCCTAAGAAGGAACTAAAAGTTCTCGATTTATCGATAAATCCAAAATTCCATCGTTATAGTATTTTTAACAGCAAATATAGTCATGACATGAATTGGATAGATGATTTCTTAAAATGTTTTAAAGCAGAAATTAGCAAACCGATTTCTGAAGAGGATAAAGCGTTGGAGTATGTGCCAACACAAGTGCTTGCAGAATACATCAGAAAACTGGGGTATAATGGAATTAAGTTTGAAAGTAGCATAGTCTCTAACACATATAACTATGCCTTGTTCTGTGGCCCATTGCCCGAAGAAACCCCGCTAATTGAGTATAATTATCTGACTAGTGAGCATTACGAATTGCCCTATTTTACAGAATGGCTTGCTTTGAAAGAACTCGAATATAGAAAAATATCTAATGATTCGTGTGCAAGTAAGCTGATTGGGCAGCGAGACAGCATTGCTGATATTCAGCCAGTAGAGCCTTCCAAATGTCAATTTATACTGGACGAGGATTTTAATCAGGAAATCCCAATTGAAGATGATTAATTACTGTTGAGTGGGCAAACTAAGTGTGTTTTGGGTTAAAGGTATTAATGCACTTTACAGTAACAATAAAAGGTTTCCGGTACCAGCGGTACCGGAAACCTTTGTTGATAGCAAGTCGTGCGTCGGATTACTCCAACCGAGTGGAGTGTTTCCTTATATCGCTGGGCCACCGTGGTCAAAACCGCAACATCCGTGTCCGGGAACTGGTCGGCGATGTTCTCCGCAATCTCTGCGGCTGTGTGCTCCTGCACCCATGCCTGCCCTTTTGCGATGGCGTTGGTAAACCGCTGTATCACGTCGGGGTTGGCGCTCATGTAGCTCTGGGAGGCAAAATAGGCGGTATACGGGATTTCGCCGCTCTCCTGCCCGATGGAAGTCAGAATGTACCCCTTTCCGGCCTGCTCCACCTCCGTGGCGGTGGGCTCGAACAATGTTACATAGTCCCCGTTCCCGCCGGTAAAGGAGCCGGCCATCATGTTGAACTGTATGGAAGTATCCACCGTGGCGTCCTCCTGGGGGACCACGCCGTTTTGCCGCATGACATATTCCAGCGTCATCTCAGGCACGCCTCCGGCGCGTCCGCCGATGATGGTCTTCCCCTTCAGATCGGACCAGTTAAAGGGAACGTTCTCCCGGCCCACCAGAAATGACCCGTCCCGTTTAGTCAGCTGAGCGAATACCCGGGGATAGTCCTCTTTCCCCTGTTTGTACACGTAGATGCAGGCCTCCGGCCCCGCAAGGCCGATGTCGCTCTGTCCCGCCAGCACCGCGGTCATTACCTTGTCGGCCCCGCCGCCGTTGGTCAGCTCCACGTCCAGCCCCTGGTCAGTAAAAAATCCCAGCTTCATGGCGGCGTACTGCGGCGCATAGAACACGGAATGGGTAACTTCGTTCAGCCGGACAGTGACGGTCTCCTGGGTTTCTCCGCAGGCGCAGCACAGCGATACTGTGACACCCACGGCGCAGAGCATGGCAAGCAGTTTTTTCATGCGATCACTCCTAAACGTTTTTTCAAAAATTTTTCCAGCCACAGCACAATCTGGTACATCACCACCGCCGCCGCCGCAAGAACGAGGACGGAGGCCATTACCAGATCCATGTTGAACACCTGGGAACCGTACACGATCAGGTACCCAAGCCCGGCTTTGGAAACCAGAAATTCGCCCATGATGACGCCCACCCAGGAAAGGCCCACGTTGACCCGCAGGGTGTTGAACAGCGCCGGAAAATTGGCGGGCAGCACCAGCTTTCGTAAAACCTGGCCCCGGCTTGCCCCCATGGACCGCAGCAGCCGGAGCTTCTGCTCGTCGGTGGAGAGGAACCCCACCAGCATATTGAGAATCGTGACGATCAGGGAAATTGCCAGCGTCATGGCGACGATGGAGGCCGTCCCCGCGCCGATCCAGACGATGAAGATCGGTCCCAAGGCGGTCTTGGGGAGGGCGTTCAGCACCACCAGATACGGGTCCAGCACCCGGGAGAGAAATGTACTCCACCACAGCAAAACCGCAATCAGCGTTCCGCTGAGCGTTCCCAGCAGGAAGCCCGCCGCGGTCTCCGCGCAGGAGGTCCAAAGGTGGACCCAGAGTTCCCCGCTTTGATAGAGTCCCGCCACGGTCTTTGCCACGCGGGACGGCGAGCTGACGATAAACGCGTCAATCCAGCCCTGCCGGGCGGAAACCTCCCAGAGAATCAGAAAGAAAATCAGCAGGAAAATTTGCAGCGACCGGATGGCGGCCTTTTCCCGCCGTTTGGCGCGGAGATAGGCAAGCCTCCGGAGGGAGGGAGCCGAATCAGGCATTGACATCCAGCTCCTTCCAAATAGAATTGAAATACGTACGGAACGACGGCGCGTCCCGCCGCGCCATCGGCCGAAGGTCCCGCAGGACCCCCAGATCGTGGATGGACTTGACGACAGCGGGGCGGTGGCTGAGCACCACCACCCGGTCGGAAAGGCTGATGGCCTCGGAGATGTCGTGGGTCACCAGCAGGGCGGTCTTGTGCTCCTGGCGTATAATGGCATGTATGTCCGCGGAAACGGACAGCCGCGTCTGATAGTCCAGCGCGGAAAAGGGTTCGTCCAGCAGCAGAATCCTCGGCTGGGTGGCCATGGTCCGGATCAGGGCACAGCGCTGCCGCATTCCGCCGGAGAGCTGCGAGGGCCGTTTTTCCGTAAACGCCCCCAGACCATACTGCTCCAACAGCTCCCGGACCCGCTCATACTGCTTCGGGTCCCGCTCTTTTTGCAGCTCCAGCCCCAGCGTCACGTTGTCCCAAATGGTGCGCCACTCAAAAAGCTGGTCCCGCTGGGGCATCAGCCCCACCCGGCCGGACGGCGCGGTCACCGGCTTTCCGTCCACCAGAATCTGTCCGCCGGTGGGCGGCTCCAGCCCGCTGATAAGGCTCAGCAGCGTGGATTTTCCGCAGCCGGACGGCCCCACGATGCTGACGAACTCCCCCTCCTCCATCTCAAACGACACGTCCCGCAATGCCTCGATCTCTCCATCCGGCGATTGATAGGTCAGCGCCACATGCTCAAGAGCGATCATCATGGCAGATATCCTCCTTTACCAACAGGCGCGCTAAAAAGTGCTCCCGTCCTGCTATCGTATGCGGAAAAACCGCAGGCGGTGCGGCGGGAGGGCCTTTGCCAAAATTGGAAAAATTTTTTTAAAACGCTTATGTTTTTCAAAAAACGGACGATATATGGGATACAAGGGTAAAAGGCCCCTGCCGCGGACGCGAACGGCCCCATGAGGCCTCTGGAGCCGGGAACGCCGCTTATAAAAAGGGCCGGGAATGGATTCCCGCCTGAAAAATTACATGGAGGTAAACTAATATGCGTATTCAACACAACATCATGGCGATGAACGCCTATCGCAACTACACCGGCAACTCTGCCGCTCTGAGCAAGAACCTTGAAAAGCTGTCTTCTGGCTATAAGATCAACCGCGCCGGCGACGACGCCGCGGGTCTGGCCATCAGCGAGAAGATGCGCGCTCAGATCTCCGGATTGCAGCAGGCTACTTCCAACGCCAAGAGCGGCATCAATCTGGTGGGCACCGCCGAGGGCTCTCTGACCGAGGTCCACTCCATGCTGAACCGCATGGTGACCTTGGCCGACCAGTCCTCCAACGGAACCTATGACAACCAGACCGACCGCGACAACCTCCAGAAGGAAGTCTCCCAGCTGAAGTCCGAAATCAACCGCATCGCCGACTCCTCCAACTTTAACGGCATCAAGCTGCTGGACGGGTCCCTGTCCGCCAGCGGTGCTTCCAACAGTGTCCCCGAAATCACCGGATTGGACCTGTCGGATGTTGCGGCAGATAAAGATATTCAAAGCATAACATTTTTAGCTACCAAGGCTGGCGATTTAACTGCAGGTAAAGTGCTAACAGCAACGATCAATTATACAGATGCTGATGGCAATTCCCAAACGGCTAAATTGTCTTTAACTGCTGATGATACTGGTGATAATCTCGTCACCGCTGGCGGAACAAAGATTGCCTTGGCAACTGCGAAACAGGCAGATGCTAGCGAGCTAGCGACGGCTTTTGTTGCCGCAGCAAATGAAAATAGCGATCTCACTGGCACCTTCAAGGTTACGGATGGTAGTGGCAAGATTTCTCTGACTGCCAAGACTGCTGGTGCCAATACAAAAGTTAATAGTGTTCTGCAGGATTGGGATACCACTGGTATTAATCTAGCTACACCGGTTCTTTCTACAGTAGCGACTACGACCGCTGGTGCGGAAGCCTATCAGAAAATCGACTTTGCTAAGCTTAAGAATGAGTATACCGTTGGCGATACGTTCACGATTGGCGGCCAGAAGTTTGCTTTTGTCGACTCGCAGACGGATGCTGAGAAGCTGGGCAAGGACGGCGTAAACTCTATCGTTGTTGCTGCTCCTGCCTCTGGTGTGGCTAATGGAGATGCCATTGCGATGCGAGATCTGATTGCGCAGAAGACCGGTTATACGCCGACGGTAGGCGCTGGCACAGAGATGGACTTCTTGGTTCCCGCGGGAACCAGCGGCACGGGCGGATTGAAGCTGCAGATCGGGGATACCGCCGAGGACTTCAATCAGCTGACGGTTTCCGTGGGCGATATGCACGCCAAGGCGCTGGGAATCAGCGATATCGATATCTCCACTCAGGCGGGTGCCACTTCTGCCATTGATAAGATCAAGTCTGCCATCAACACCGTGTCCTCCACCCGTGGTAATCTGGGCGCTCTGCAGAACCGTCTGGACCACACCATCAACAACCTGGGCGTCATGACCGAGAACATCCAGGACGCCGAGTCCACCGTCCGCGACACCGATGTGGCCTCCGAGATGATGGCTTACACCAAGAACAATATCCTGGTGCAGTCCGCTCAGGCCATGCTGGCTCAGGCGAATCAGGTTCCCCAGGGCGTGCTGCAGCTGCTGCAGTAAGGCGTCGCAAAGTCCGCTGCACTTTGTTTCCCGCTTCGCGGAAAATAGCGCTTCGCTTCCTTGCTCCTCCTTTTTCCACCGCAAACCCTCTGCGTTTGCGGCGGATAGGACGAGGGAGACGGACAAAGCAAATAAGAAGGCTCCCGCCGCAAATGCGGCGGGAGCCTTCTTTCAACAGTAACGGTAAAAGTTCCCCTCCGTTCGACAACAGAGGGGAACTTTCTTTATAAATATTACAGAATGGAATCAAAAATTGCTTAAAACGACACGACTGCCTGCGCGGGCTTTTCGCAGGGGCCCACGGATAGAACGTTCATCACCGGCCCCTTCCCCTTGTAGGCCGAGTGCTTCTCCACGCCCATTTTCGCCGTGATCTCCATCCAGTCATGGTTCTTGTACTGCTCTAACCCCTCGCCCCGGGCCAGCAGGCCCAGGAAGGTCACGTCCTTTTCACAGCACACCATGGCGAACCGGCCCGGGCAGTCCACGCCGGGGTACTTCTTGGAGTGGCACATCACCAGCTTCATGTGGACCAGCTTGTCCTTGTACCGGTCCGGGTGGTCCATCACGTCCACATACCAGACACCGAAGTCGTCGTCGGGGATTTCAATGACATCCTGCGTCATGTCGAACGGGCACTCGTCGCCGGTGAGATAGTCCTCGCTGGTGCCGTCGTTGTTCTCCAGATAAATGTCCGCCCTGCGGTTCACCATCCGCAGATTCCGCTTTCGGAGGCTGTCCCGCAGCTCCGGGGTGCAGCGGTTAAATATCAGCATGTCCGTGTTGGTGATCTTCTCCATCATCAGCTGGCCCATATTTCTCGCGTAGGTGTCGAAGGTGGACGCCTGCACCATGCACATAATCTGGTACAGCACCCAGTTGGCCGGGAGCACGTCCTTGTAAAGCCGTTCCATTTGCCACATGCCATTGTATTCGATCAGCACCTGACGGGGCTTGTATTTTTTCTCGCACTCCTTTAAAAAAGAACAGGTCAGGTCCTCCTCATCCTCTACCGTCACCACCGTGACGTTGTCCAGGGCGTTTTTGTTGTATTCCTCCTCGCCCTCCTCGCAGCAGAGCAGAAGAGTCTTCTCCTCCCGGGCAAAGCCGTCTTCCAGAATGCCGTTGATAAAATTGGTTTTGCCGCCGTCCAAAAAGCCGGCGATCAGATAAACGGGAATATCCATAAATGAAAAGTCCTTTACAGTAATTGATCTTTCTGGTTACAGGCCGAACAGTGTCTTGAGCCCGCCCTGGTTCAGCTCGGCGCCGATGACGCAGAGGCGGCCGGTATAATCGGGACTTCCCTTGCGTACGTCCGCCTCCTCGGGCACATAGTCGAAGTTGAGCCAGCTGCCGTCGGCGGACGGAACAATGCCCTTGGCCCGCAGAATCTTGCCGTAATCCCCGGTATCCAGCTTTTCAAGAATGGCGCGAATACCCGCCTCCGTAAAGGTTTTGGGCGTCTCCGCGCCCCAGCTGGTGAAGACCTCGTCGGCGTGGTGGTGATGGTGGTGGCAGGAGCAATTTGGATCGTCGCACTCGTGGCCGTCCTCATGATCGTGGTGATGATGCTCGTGCTCATTGTGGCCGTCCTCGTGGTCGTGGTGATGATGCTCATGCTCATCGTAACCGTCCTCGTGGTCGTGGTGATGATGCTCGTGCTCATCGTGGCCGTCCTCGTGGTCGTGGTGATGATGCTCGTGCTCTTCCACATCGGCCTCGTGCTCCCTGCGGATTCGCTCCAACAGCTCGTCCGCAAGAGAGACCTTTTCGATGGCGGAGAGAATGGTCTTGCCGTCCAGTTGATCCCAGGGGGTGGTGAGGATGGCGGCGGCGGGATTTTTCTCCCGCAGCATCGCCACGGCGGCATCCAGCTTTTCGGCGGACAGCTTCTGAGTTCGTGAGAGGATGATGGTCCCCGCGGACTCCACCTGATTGTTGTAGAACTCGCCGAAGTTCTTCATATAGACCTTCACCTTGGAGGCATCCGCCACGGTGACGAAGCTGTTCAGCTCCAACTCCGGGGCCTCGGCCACGGTGTTCTGCACGGCGGCGACCACATCGCTGAGCTTACCCACGCCGGAGGGCTCAATCAGAATACGGTCCGGGTGGAACTGCCGCTGAACGTCCTTCAGTGCCTTGCTGAAGTCGCCCACCAGAGAACAGCAGATGCACCCGGAAGACATCTCGGAGATCTGGATGCCGGAGTCCTTCAAAAATCCGCCGTCAATGCTGATCTCTCCAAATTCATTCTCGATCAGCACCAGCTTCTCACCCTGATAGGCTTCCGCCAGCAGCTTTTTGATGAGCGTTGTTTTTCCAGCACCCAAAAAGCCGGAAATAATGTCAATTTTTGTCATGGAATCAAGTCCTTCGCTTTCAAATTTGAGGAATTTCCTAACACTCAGTATCATATCATTTTTTCCTGAAATTGCAATGTTTCCGACAAAAATTAATGCCCTGGCCACAAATTCTCCCGCTTTTCGTCTGCCAGATACAGTCGAAAAGGGCGATTTTGTCAGGTTTGCTTCCTCCGTCCTGAAACGATTTTAGCAGCAACGGCTAAAAAGGTGCGTTTCATATTTTTATCGGTATTCACAACTTTCAAAAAATTTTTAGCTTCCTTCCTTATAGGCGGAAGCCCCAATGGATACAGTCCCTCAGACTTCATGCTTTATAAAAGCGTTGAGCGATTCGGCCCATCCGCTCTTTCTTTATGTAAAATGCGAGCACTTTCAGGCAGAAATCCGGAACACAGAGAACCTGCAACAGAACCTGCTATACTACCGATCAGCATGGTAAGCCCGAAGCGCCAGTTTACATTCCCCCGCTTTCCAATGGCTGAATGTTCCCACGGCAGCCGTGGAGATTGTTATCGCCAGTGAAGTGAATGCCGCAATGGCGGTATCAGAATTTTTCCGTGACACTCAGTGTTGAAAGGAAGCGTGCAACAAGCCGTTCATAGCTTTTATCGACATTTGCTTCGCTGCCCTGGAAAAACTCCGCCTCTTCCAGAGAGACAAATCCATGGAGCGCGCTCCGAAATCCGCGGACAAAATGAAGCGTATCCTCTTTCCCATAATGGTACGGCTCCATCACCTGATACAGGATACGGACAACCGCATAGCTGGCTTCCCTCACGCCGCTGTCGGCGTTATCCGGAAACCGCAGAATTGCCTTATAAAGCTCCGGATTTTCTTTCGCAAACTTTCGATAGGCCATGGCAATTGCCGTCAGCGCATCGCCTTTTGAGCGGCCTACCGCCGCATTGCGGATGGTCCCCTCCAACTTTGCAAGGGCCAGCTTTGCAAGACCTGTAGAAAGTTCCCGAATACCGTTTAAATGATTATAAAGCGACGGCGATTTTATGCCCAGTTTGTTTGCAACCTGAAGTAATGAGACACTTTCAAGGCCCTTTTCTTCTGCCAGCTCCGCCGCGGCGTTTAAAATCGTTTGCGTATCAAGTCCTCTTTTTGTACTCATTTTTAATCCTCCGCATGACCTTGTTTTGTTTTTCAGATGATTGGCCAACTTGATTTATCGTCTTTGCCGCCGTTGGCTGTTCGTTGTCTGTATGCTATATGTCTACTATACACGCAGTATAAACTAACATAATTAGTTTGTCAATTGTTTTATATCTGTGAAATCCGACAGTGCTTGTCACTATTTAATCAAGCTAATATACTTTCGTGGAAGTCCGGCCTCAGGCTCACGCCAAGCAGCCACTTTCACACTTGTGTTTTTCGGGCAATATACTGGATTAAGGGCGAACATATTTGAAATTTATAACGATAGCTTTCTATAAGGAGACTATGCATGTCCATTTATAATAAATTTGATGAATCGTTTTTTTCACACAATCATAAGGAGGAAAAAAGCGAAACGGCGGAAGATTGGTCAAGTTATTTTCACTGCTGTGAGCCCGGCTGTTGTCCGGTTTGCTACTGGGGTCCGCCTGCGAAAAAACCGCCCGCGTGCGGATGTCCCCACTGTCCTCCGCCACCCCTCATCCTCCCCCATGCTTTCCTCTATGATACTACCACCCAGGTTGCTTTTTCAAAAAAGCCGAAATTGATCACTTTTAACCAACATTCATTGTCGAATAAAATCCTGCATACCGCCTCGTGCGGAAAAATTACCTTTACTGCCCCCGGGGTATACGCAATCACCCTGACGACTTCCATTAAAGAAACCGCAAATGAAGCAGTGGAGCTTCAGATTTGGCTCCGGAAAAACGGCCTCGATACAAGCTTTTCAAGCAGGACGACAGAGATTTTCCTTGCAAACCATATTGAGACGTTATCCATCTCTTACATGCTGGAACTCCACGCAAATCATTATATTGAGTTTTATCAATTGGCAAGTAGGCCGGATACCGGCGCGGGCCTCTATCCCGGTAATCAACTCATAGGTCCGTCCGTTCCTTCGGTCGCAGTTTCCATCCACTTTGTAAGTCCCTGAATTCAGGGAAAGCACGATACAAGCCAGCAACCTTCGGATGATTCCGAAGATTGCTGGCATTCTCTTATACCTGTCAAATTCTAAATATGTGATCTCTATGCATTCCTTTGGTCAAATTCCGCGTGTCCAGGACGAGACGGCTATGGTCTGCGATGGCTTGTGCATCAAACTGGGAGTGGTCTGTGGTAATGATGCAAAGATCTGCGTCCGGGACGTCCTCCATGGACTTTGATTCGTAAACTTCTCCATCCAACGTCAAAGACGGTACAAACGGATCCAGATAGGAGACTTCCGCAGATTCCTGTTTCAAAAGCTTCCAGATGCGCAGTGCCGGAGATTCCCGGATATCATCCGTGTCCTTTTTGTAGGAAACGCCCAAAAGCAGGACGGACGCACCGTTCAGAGACTTCTTGTCACGATTCAGAAGCTCCGCCGCCTGCCCGACCACATGCTCCGGCATCTGATCGTTTATTTCCCCCGCCGTTTCAATCAGTCTTGTGCGGCAGTGGTACTCTTTCGCTTTCCACACCAGATAATAGGGGTCAATTGGAATACAGTGCCCACCCAATCCGGGGCCGGGGTAAAACGCCATAAACCCATAGGGTTTCGTCTTCGCTGCCTCAATGACCTCCCATACGTCGATGCCCATCCGGCGGCACAGCACCGCCATTTCATTTGCAAGGGCGATATTAATGTTCCGAAACGTGTTCTCATAAATCTTTTCCATCTCGGCAACTTTGGGACTGGATACCCGAAACGGCTCCGATTCCAAAACGTTTTTATACAGCAGCGCGGCCAATTCCAGGCAGGCGGGCGTCACGCCGCTAACCACCTTGGGCGTATTCCTCAGGTTATACTGTCTGTTTCCGGGGTCCACTCGTTCCGGAGAGAATGCCAAAAAAAGGTCCTTTCCGATTGTAAAACCCTTTTCCTGAAAAACAGGCTGCATCACCTCCTCCGTTGTTCCCGGGTAGGACGTACTCTCAAGAACAATCAGCATCCCCGGGTGAGCATACTGCGCAACGGCTATGCAGGAATTGCGAACACAAGATATATCGGGCTGCTGGAAAGCGTCAAGAGGAGTCGGTACGCAGATCGTTACGCAGTCCGCCTGCGCAATTCCGGAATAGTCGGAAGCTGCTTTCAGCAGCTCCTTTTGTACAAATTCATGAAGGTCGCTGTCGACAACGTCGCCGATATAGTTCTCTCCCCGGTTCACCATGTCCACACGTTTCTGCTGAATGTCAAACCCCAATACGCGATATCCGGCGCGCGCTTTTTCAATTGCCAGCGGCAATCCGACGTAGCCCAGGCCCACCACCGCAACCACCGCTTGACGTGTTTCGATCTTTTGTTTCAATTCAAGAAAATAGTCCATGAAATAATCCCTCTGTTTTTATGCAAAAGCAAAACCGGTCTCTTCCGGCAGCTCATTCAGGATGTGCTCTAAGCGCCAGGATCACCTCTTCGATTTCTTCACTGTTCAGATACGGGTGCATCGGCAGACTGAATATTCTGGAACTGATCCCCTCCGCCACCGGCATATCGCCCGGAACATAGCCAAGATCGGAAAAAGCACTCTGCAAGTGAAGCGGCTTCGGGTAATAAATTGCAGACTGTATTCCTTTGGACAGGAGCCTATCCTGCATCTCTTTCCGCTCCCTGCCGTCTTTGGCCAGAACCGAATATTGGGCCCAGCTTGACCGGCAATACTCCGGAATTTGCGGAGTTACCACAACGTTCTCAAGTCCGTTCGTATACCGCTCTGCCACGGATTGTCTCATAGCAAGCTCCGAATCGAGTACGCCGAGTTTCACCAGCAGAACGGCCGCCTGAATTGTATCCAGTCTTCCGTTTATTCCAAGTCTGATATTGTCGTATTTGCTCTCTCCCTGCCCATGTACCCGGATGGATCTCAGCTTTTCATACAAATCCGGATCATCTGTAAATACGGCCCCTCCGTCGCCGTAACAGCCGAGCGGCTTTGACGGGAAAAACGAGGTGGCGGCGGCATTGCAGAGGCGCCCCGTCCTTTTGACTTTGTAGACTGCGCCAAAGCTCTGCGCCGCGTCTTCCAGAACCAGAAGCCCATATTGATTTGCCACCGTAAGAATCTGTTCATAATCGGCGGGAAGGCCAAATAAATCCACGGGAATAACGGCCCGCGGTGTCAATCCCTTATTTTTTGCCTTTTGTATGGCCGGCTCCAGAAGCTCCGCGTTCAAATTGAAGGTCGCCGGATCAATATCCACAAAGACCGGCACCGCGCCAAGCATCCGCGCCGTTTCAGCTGTGGCGATAAACGTAAACGGAGTCGTAAACACGGCATCCCCGGGCCCGATACCCCAAGCCATGAGGGTCATCAGCAAAGCGTCCGTGCCGCTGCCGCAGGACACCGCGTAGCGGCTCCCGACGTACTCTGCCAGCCTTTGCTCCAGAAGCGTGACTTCCGGCCCCATAATATATTTACCGTGCGCCAGAACACCGCTCACCGCATGGTTAATCTCCGTTTGAATCCTCTCATACTGCCGGTTTAAATCGTTCAGAGCAATCACTTTATTCCACCTTCTTCAACGTGCCATTTTCTGCGGAATATCTCTGCCCGCACTGGCCGCAGATAAGGCTTTCGTCAAGCCGCTTCCCGCATCCGCAGATCCACCCGATCTGTCTGGCCGGTACGCCGGCCATCAGGGCATAATCCGGCACGTTTTCAGTAACAACCGCGCCGGCGGCGATAAAGGCATTCCGCCCGATTTCGTGTCCGCAGACGATTGTGGCGTTTGCCCCTATGGAGGCTCCCTCGCGAACCAGGGTTTTTAAATAGAATTCGCTTTTGTTCTGCGGAAATCGGCAGCGCGGGGTTTTGACATTGGTAAACACGCAGGACGGTCCGCAAAATACATAATCCTCCAGTGTTACCCCTTCGTAAATTGAAACATTATTCTGAATCTTTACATGGTCCCCAATTTTAACATTGCCTGCAATATAGACGTTCTGTCCGATATTGCAATCCGAGCCGACTTCCGCGCCGCTTTGCACATGGGTAAAGTGCCATATCTTCGTTCTTTCCCCAAGAACGACATGGTCGTCCACGCAGGCGCTCTGATGGATATAATTCGAAGTACGCTCATTCATAGCTGGTGTTCTGCCCCCTTTTCATCTGATCGGAGATTCTTTCAAGTACGCGAACCACTTCGTAGCCGCTTTTCCCATCGGCGATGGACGGACCGCTCTCCAGATGATCGACAAAATATTCGAGTTCGCTTTTCAGCGGAGAGGTATTCTCAAAATCAATCGCCTCCGTGCCCCCGTCCTCCAATAGAGGAATCCCGTCTTGCAGCCTGGCAGTCTTTTGGTGCACGTAGATTTTTCTATTCGGCGATGCGTCGTCAAACGAGAGCATTGCCCGGCTTCCAACCGCCACAATCCGGCGCTCCTTGAACGGAAACAGCCAGGATACGGTCAGGTATCCCTTCGCTCCGCCGGGATAGTCCAGTCTTGCGGAAACAACGTCCGCCAGCTCATCTTGGATGCAGCAAGCAGCATTTGCCGTGACCGCCGACGGCGACTCATGCATCAGATCGTTCAAGATGGATATGTCATGGGGGGCAAACGACCAAAGTACGTCTTCATAGTTTCGGACCGTGCCGAAATTAAGGCGGGACAGGCTGAGATAGTAAATCCGCCCCAGACGGCCGCTTTCTATCAGTTCCTTTATTTTGAGAATCGCCGGGTGAAAGAGCATCAGATGGCCGACCATCAGCTTGCCGCCATATCGACTGGAGAGATCTAAGAGCTCTTGCGCCTGTCTGGAGGACATGGCAAGCGGCTTTTCAATCAGCACATTGCTCCCTCGTTTTAAGAGTGAGCCGCCGATTGCCGCATGCGTTGCCGCCGGCGTGGCCACGGTATATCCTTCATATCCGTCCCGCAACGCATCCTCCATATGGAGGTATCCTTTCGCCCCGTATTTTTCCTGCAAGTTGCTCAGGCGGTCCGCATCGCTATCCACAATTGCGCCCAGACAGCCGAGTTCTCTCAGGGTGCTCACATGATTTTCACCCCATTTTCCCGCTCCGACGACACAAATTCGTTTTGTTTCTTTCACGCTTTCCTCCTCTTTTGGCACAATCAAATCGAGTGTAATACAAGCAGGCAAAGCCCGCTTGTATTACACGCATCAACAAGGGTTATCGATTGTAGATTTGCGTACCGGCTGCAACCTTTTGCATAATCAGATTCTCCAGATTCGACAAGGCGCCAATGGCAAGTTGAATGTCGCTGTTTATGGTAGACAGGGTGGTAAATGTGCCGTCTGTGAAGGTCACGTCCCCACCGGTAATCGCCGCCACAATTGCCTGCAGTTTTTCGCCTTCCGCGCTCGCAAACTTTGCCGAACTCGCCTGAAAATATGCCGCCGACTGGAGCAGCATATTTCCAAGTGTCGATGGGTTCGTGGTGGATAATGCCGGAATACCCATAATAGTAGTCTCCTTTACCGATTATTTAGGATTCTGCGCCGATTTCGCCAGCGCTTTAAGTGAAGCTCCAGCCGACATCAAACAAATGCGTGCCAGCCGCAATCTTGCTCAGAATTGCGCTCTCCAGATTGGACAGCGCGCTCATCGTCAGTTTCACCTGCTCGTTGGCCGTCATCAGCAACGTATAGGAAACGCTGCCTCCGGCGGCGCCGACCAGTGCTTGAAGCTTATCGCCCTCCGCACCGATCAGCTCCGCCGTACCGGCTTGAAAATATGCCGCCGCTTCGACAAGCATGCCGCCGAGGGTCGTGCCTTCGGTGATAGTGAGTGCCGGAATACCCATAAATATGATCTCCTTACCCGTTATTTCAAGATGCAAAACATACGTTCATGCTTTGCCTGAAGGAAGTACCTTCAAAACTCTGAATACACCTCGAAGCACATAGCACCATGCTTTTCACATTGTGTTATGCAGCTCCATTCCGTTATCAACTTTTTTTACGATTGATTCTTCAAGCTGTTTTAAATTAGCAATGACTTCTAGCACCTGACTGTTGGCATTTAATAGAACCCAGCCTGGTGGATTCATAGCAAGAAGCCTCTGAAGAATCTGCGCTTGCGTAAAAATCATCTCCGCCACCGCTACCTCAAAAATGGCCGCAGATTCGATCAGATTTCCGCCAATAGAATCTGGCATATTAAATTACCTCAAAACCGAGAAGAGGGAATGTGCGTGGTTTGTCCATGCCCTCCCTCCCTTTGCACTATGGTATGGGTTTTGCTGCTACAGTCTATGAAAACCATGTAAGATGTGTAACTGCGGAATTGGCGAGACTGTGCGCAATCCTTTGGCCCCGGTCATACAATGGTTTATCCTGCGACTTGCGCTTTACACGGACGCTACGGAGGCTTGTTATGAACGATTTAAGTATTGTCATGGCGATTGATGGCGAAGAAGCCGAAAAATCTGCGGAGATGCTGGCGCCTCTTTTCGACGAATTCGATCTTGAACTGCTGGTCATTTCCAATAAAGAGACCGTCAATCTAAGATTTCCTTACAAAATTTATCAGTTTCGGGAAGATCCCCGAGGCTTTTTAAATTTCTGCCTGAATACCTCGCTTGCCGATAAAATCATGATTATTCCGGCGGGGTGGCAGCTTGTTCCCGATCTATTTGGTCAAATTACAAAATACCTGAGGCGGAAAGATTACCGCAATTTATCCTGCGGCGTGAAAAGCTATCTTGCGGAAGATAAGAGCAAGTATTATGTCCACGACGAAGTGCTGATTTACACACGGGGCGTTTGGGGGTTCAACGAGAGCTGCCACTGCGAGATCGAGGATATCAGTTTTCTAAATGTGGATGAAAAAAGCATAACGGCCGGTATCACAAGGCTTTTGGATACCGAGCATTATTGCGAACTGGCCGACTGGTATCAATCCTTCATTCAAGAAAAGACGCGCCCCATTCGGGAGCGCTTTTTAACCATTCTGGAAAGGCAGAAGGCCCTGAGCATCAGCCCGGATGCATCCAGGAAGCTGGATTCTTTGTTTATTCAGCTCTGTAAGGACAGCCGGTACAAAAAATACCTGAACCTCAAAAAGCAGTTGGCCGTTGGGGGGGGGAGGCCGGAGCGGTTTCACCCGACCATTCGGCTCAGACATCCCCCGGCCTATATCTGCTGGCTGCTTCGCCCTCTCCTGAAGGAATACCGCAGTTTGGAGCTGCTTTCCCGATTCAGCGAAAAGACACTGCGCTATGCTCTGGGGCAGTTGCTTTGTCAGGACGGCGAAGCGCCGCAGTATCTTTATGATTATATTGAGAATGCATCCGAAAGCGTAACCGGCGCTGTTTTCCCCGCGCTTTTTGATGCTTATATCAACTTCCAAAAGGATCGTTCCGACAGCCCTGATCTAAAAAAAAGGCTTCTCTTTGTCTGCAATCTGTATCTTGAGACATTCAGCGCAGAGAAAAGCAAAAAAGGTGCCGCTGATCTTATGGAATTTCTCGATGCAATTCAAAAGGCCAAGAAGCTGGAAACCGCAGGCCGGTTTGGCGCCGCTGTCGCCCTGCTTGACCTGGCAAGCGGGCACCTTTCGGAATACCGCAAGCCGCTGCGGTACTATATCCAGAAAATACGCTATGCGCACCGGCTTTATTCTCACGTTCTGAGCATCTGCATGATCGTAAAGGATGAGGAAAAGAATCTGGAAAGATGCCTCAAAAGCCTTCTTCCCCTCATGCGCTCGGGGATGGCTGAATTGATTGTCGTCGATACCGGCTCACAGGATAAAACTCTGGAAATTGCCTCGCAATATACCAATAAGATCTTTTCTCATCCCTGGAACGGGGATTTTTCCGAGGCAAGGAATGAGAGCATTCTGTATGCCGACGGTGAATATATTTTCATTCTGGATGCCGACGAGGAGTTTCGGCCGTCTGATCTGGAAGCGCTGATACAGAATTTTTCTGCAGAGGATTACCGGGATGCTAAAACTTTCTCAATCCGTCTTGTCAGCTTTACAGCTCAGGATCTGAAGCAGTATTCCATCATGATGCAGCCAAGGATCTTTCAAAACGACGGCATGTTCTATTACTCCAGCGCGGTCCACAATCAGCCCGTGAGCGAACAGCCGCTTGCAGCGCTCAATATAGAACTTCTTCACTACGGATACATCATGACCAGGCAAATCCGCGAGGCCAAGTTTCAGCGCACAGCCACTCTGCTCCGGCAGGAGCTGCAACGGAACCCCGGTCACATCTATTACCGGTTCCAGCTCAGTGCCAGTTACGCGATGTATGGAGACCTGAAAGAAGCGCGGAAGCAAGTCGATCTATACATGCGTCTTCTGGGCGCCGAGGCCCTTCCCAATGATATTGTTTTGATGTATTACAACAATGCGGCCATTATTTATACCGAATGCCAGCAGTATGACGAGGCTTTGAAAATCTGCGATCTGGGGCTCAAAGCACAGCCGGATTATATCGATTTTTTATACTGCAAAGGCTATATCTGCTTCCTGCGGGAGGAATATCAGGAGGCGATGGCCTGCTTTTTGAATTATCTCCGGCTGATTGAGGCCTTTTACACCCACGAAATTGCAGAGGACGGAAGGTTTGCGTTTTATTCAATCAGTGGCAAGGAGTATGTAAAAAAGTGGTATGTGGCCGCCGGCTACCGGCTTCGGCGCTTCGAGGATGTCATCTCCATGGCATCCAGGTTTACAGAGCCCGTCCTTTTCAAGGACAGTTTCCACGAGATTTCAGGCGCATACTTTAAAACCGGAAGATTCCATGATCTGCAAGTCCTCCTGGAAAGCGGGGCGGCACGCTGTCCGGACGCGGGGATGGAATATGTTTTCCGTCACTTCCTGTTGGCGCGGTTTCATGAGCTGGATAAAACGGCGCAAAAAGATTGCCTGAGCAGCTTTGATCCGGCATTCAGGGAAAAATATCTCGAGACCGCGGCGCTCTCTCGGCCCGACTATCCGCTTTTCAGCTTCGACCTGATCGGAAAATATGATTTAAACGGTGTTGACTACGAGAGCCTGTACAGCTTTTTGGCGGAGTCCATTCCGGCGGTCCTCTCCTTTTCCGTGAGCGATTGCAGCAATCCGGCGGAGCTTGGTAACCAAAAGACGCTTGCCGCGCTTTTGCTCCGCTGGGTGAAAGAGCTGCTGCTCTCCTGTGCATCTTCGGAAGACCTGGCGAAAGTTTTTAATAAATATATGGAAATCAGCGCAAAACTGGTGGCGATGAAACAGCAGGATCTGCTGGAGGCGAAAGAGCGGCTGTTCATCGGAAAAATGCTGATGGCTTTTGAGTATTTGAAAACGGGAGATACGAAAAAGGCAGCGGAATGCATGGAGGACTCCACTCTCCACTACTCTGAAATGCATGACTTTGTAAACTTTGCCGTTGATTCGCTGATCCCAAAAGAGACAGTGACGGAGAACTCCGGGAACGGCGGCGCGAGGGATGATGTCGGTTCTTCAGCTCTGCAGCTTCAAATCGCAGGTCTGAGTGCCAGTACTTCTCCGGAATCCGTTTTAAAGCTCTGCGGCGAAGCCGGCAGTCGCGGCGCCTGCGACGCGGAATTTTACCGGATTCAGTCAGCCGCTCTGATGGCAGCCGATCGCACGGAAGAGGCCGCCTCCACACTCAGTCATGCACTGGAGCAATATCCGGACGACCCGGGCCTGCAAAGAAACCTGTATTATGCTTCTCTGCTAAAAAAAGACTATCCGGCCGCCCAGCAGGCATACAGCCGTCTGAAGATTGAAAATCCCCGGAATAAGAGCGTTCCTCTTTCTCCCTGTCTGACGGCACACTCCCGCGGTGACGGTCAAAATTCAACGAGGGTGCTGCAGGGTACTCTGGACCTCTCCTCGCAGACCGCTTTCCAGGCGGACGTTCTGAAAAGGAAGGGGATCTATTCTCGATCGCTTAATTACGCGCCCGAAATCAATGCCGAATTCAAGTCGGATTACGCGCTTGACGTGAGCAGGCTGAAAACGCGGGACGACATTCTGCATACGACAAGAGACATCACCTCGAAGATAATTCCTCAATTCGATGTCTTTCATTTTCACCATGGCTATACCCTGACATTTGACCATTTTGATCTCTTGGCCCTGAGAGATCTGGGGAAAAAGGTATTTATGAATTACTGGGGAAGGGACGTCCGGCCAACATCGAAAGTGCCCTGTGGCTATAAGCGGGGGAACCGGGAAAAAGATTGCGATGAGAGCATCCTGCGCAGGCTGGAAAGCCTTTCCGCCCTGATACCGGAATGCATCGTCTGCGACGAGGAGGTCTATGAATACGTCAGGGATTTCTTCCAGTCTGTGCATATCATTCGGCCCATGATCGACCTTGAGCGGTATAAGCCCGCGTACAAAAGCAAGCGGGGCGGCAGATTAACGATCCTGCACGCCTGCCCTCCAGGGATGGCCGAGGAATCCAAACAGATCGGAGCGTCCATCGAAGCAATCCAGGAGAACTACCCCATTAATTATCGAATCGTACAGGGCATACCCCACGAAAAAGCAATGGAACTGTATCGGGAGGCCGACCTGATTATCGACCAGATACGCCCCGGAAGCTACGGGAAACTGGCAATCGAAGCCATGGCGCTTGGCAAGCCGGTTATCTGCGGCATCAGCGATTTCATGCAGGAGAACTATCCGTCTGAGCTTCCAATTCTGCGCGCTTCGCCGGATACCCTCCGGCAAACGGTTGAATATGTGCTGAACAACCGGGAACTGCTTTTTGAACTTGGGAAAAAAGGAAGGTCCTATGTGGAGAAATACCACGATTCCAGCCGGGAAGCGGAGAAGCTGATAAAGCTGTACGGCTGCTGAAGCAAGCTGCAAACGAGCAAAAAGGACTGCCCGCAGGAAGGAGACTGCAATCAGTCTTCTCCTGCGGGCGTCTCCATGGAAGTGTCGGCCGGCTCCTCTGGGCTGAAATAACAAAAATGCACCGTTGCCCCCTCAATTTCAACTTTTCCCATAATCCGTGCAGGGGAGCCAAACGCAATGCTGTATGCGGGAACATCGTGATTCACAAAACTGTTTGCACCGATTACACAGTGATGTCCGATTGAAACACCCCTTGTCACAATGCTCATTCCGCCGATATAGGTATGGTCGCCGATCTGAACCTCTCCCGCTCGGAAAGGCGCTTTTCCGCCGGTCAGCACGTACCCGGCGGTATCATGTGTCACAATCTGCACGCCGCTGGAGATGTGGCAGAAATCTCCAATTTTAATCGCGCCGCCCACACCTTCAAGCAGCGTGAACGGCCCTATCCAAACATCACTTCCTATTAGGACCTCTCCCATGATGACGCTGCTGTCATAGATGCTGGTGTGATTGCCGCAGTCAAGAAAACGGGCCTTTTCCCAGCGGTCAAAGAGCAGTTCATTGGACGGCAGAACGCGGTTGAATTTCTCTCGCATTTCCTCCCGCTTACAGGAGAGATAGTCCTCAAGCTGTTCCCCAAACTCCATATTATCTCCTTATCATACCCAGCAGCTCCGAGGCCACGGTTTTAATATCCTTTTCGCATAGCCCCGTATGCAGGGGAAGCGCAAGGCCGCGCTCAAAAGCGCGATCAGCATTTCCGTATCCGTCTCCGCTCAGTCCATATTTCTCTTTGTAATAGGGCTGTCTGTCCAGCGCATAAGCGCCCATATTCGTCTCAATGCCCCTCTGCCTGAGTAACCTGATCAGACCGTCGCGGTCCGTGTATTCATTCAGCAGAACATGATAGGTCTGATAGATATGCCTGCAAAATGGCTTGCAGGTCGGAATGGTAAGTTCCTCCTGCCCTCCCAGCAGTTGATTATATTCTTCCCCAAGCTCCCTCCTTTTGCGGATGATCTTCTCCACTTTGGAAATCTGCGCAATACCCATGGCGCCCTGCAAATCCGTCATTCGGTAGTTCAGTCCCGCGGAAACAAACGCCTTCCCGGTTTCACTCTCCGCCATTCCATGGTTTCTGAGCTGTCTTAGCTTTTTCGCCAGAACCGGATCGCTTGTTACGGCCATTCCCCCCTCTCCGGTCGTTATCGCCTTCCGCGGATGAAAGCTGAAGCACCCGATATCCCCGATCGTCCCTGCTTTTCGGCCTTTGTACTCGGCGCCGAACGCACAGGCCGCATCCTCAATGACAAACAGCCCGTAATTTTCCGCCAGCTTCATAATCGGATCCATATCGGCCGAATGACCAAATTCATGCACAGGAAGAATGGCTCTGGTTTTTTCCGTAATGCATTTTTCAAGCAGATTCGTATCCATGCAATAGGTGTCCATGGCAATATCACACAGGACTGTCTTCGCTCCGCAGATTTCAACCGTGTTTGCCGTCGCAGGAAATGTAAAATCCGGCACGACCACCTCATCGCCGCTGCCCAGCCCCAACGCGAGAAGCGCCAGATGAAGAGCCGCCGTTCCACTGCTCACTGCGACGGCGAAGGGGACGTTCAGGTAATCCGCGGCTTTTGCTTCAAATTCCCGAACCATATTCCCCTGGACGAGCCATCCCGAATCAAGGACACTTTTGATTCCCTGCAATTCCTCTTCTCCGATATCCGGAGCGCTTAAACGGATCATGATAGTCTCTCCCTGTACCATTCAATTGTTTTTTTGAGCCCGGATGGCAGATCAAAAACAGGCTGGTAGCCAAGCTTCGTTCTCGCTTTTTCAATACTGGGAATCCGCAGCTCCACATCCACATAAGTTTTGGGCACGTAGCGAATAACGGAACTGGAATTTGCGATTTTTCTGACAAGCTGAGCGAGCATGGAAACCGTGATGGTTCCCCGTGGATTTCCGATATTGAAGAAATCGCCGATTGCTTCCTTTCGTTCCATGCACAGAAGCAGCCCACTGACAAGATCGTCGATATAGCACCAAGACCGAATCTGGTCCCCCTCTCCATGAACGCATATCTCTTCATTCTGGATGGCCCGGACGACAAATTGATGAATCGCCCCTTCTCCCACCTGTCCCGGCCCGTATATGTTAAACGGCCTGACGGAGACCACCGGCAGCCTGTACTCCTCGTAATAGCTGTGCGCCAAATGCTCGCCCGCAAGCTTGCTTACAGCATAGGTCCAGCGAGCCTCTCCCACCGGCTGCAGGTTGGTGGTGCTCTCTTCTTCTACTTTATAGGCATAGGACCCGAACACCTCCGAAGTGGACAGATTGATCAGCCGTTCAAGATGCGCCGCATATTTTTTCAGAGCGCTAAGTACATTATACGTTCCAATCATATTAACCGTCATGGTTTGGACCGGGCTTCGGATGACCGTGTCAATGCCAGCAATGGCGGCCAGATGTACGACGATATCGGGGTCAAATAAGCGAACCGCAGCCTCTAAGCGATTGCTGTCCAGGATATCTCCTTCAAAGAGCTGCACATTCGGTTTTTCAAGCAGGGTAGTATTTTGAATGGAATTGCGTTTTAAATTGTCGTAGATCATCACGTCATTTGACTCGGACAGGACGGAGCACAGTTTTGTACCGATGAAGCCCGCGCCCCCCGTTAAAAAAATCTTTTTGTTCTCTGTCATTCCCTCTCCCCCCGATCGGATAATGCCTGATATAAAGCCAGAAGCCTGGGGCTGATCAGATCGACATCATGGTACATCTCAGCATATTTTCTTGAATTTTTACCAACTTCAGCAAGGTACTCCCTGTTTTTTAAGAGAGCTTCCATGGTTTCCCGGAAGTTGTCAGGATTCGTTGAAATGAGCGGCAGCTCTGCAGGATATTTTTCTTTCATAAAGTCGCTGATATAGCATATAACCGGTTTCCCCATTGCCATGCACTCAACCGATAATAGGCCGTATGTCCCCGTCAGAAGTTGGTCAACCACGAGGTCCGCATCCAAATAAATTTTCTTTGCCTCCTCATGCGAAACGCCCTGAACAAGCCGGAAATTAAAGTCATACTGACTCTTCAACTCTTCCACCGCTTTGCGTATATAGTCCGTGCCTTTGATCTCCGGACTCGTCGGGGCATGAACCACCATCAGCTTTTCGTTTTTTTGCCTGTCCGCCGGAGGCTTATATTCATCGAGATTGATCGCCTGAGGAATTACGGCGACTTTGCCGTAGTATTCTCTGACATATGCATAAAGCTCGTAATCGCTGACAACGCAGGTATCGATATATTCGGAAAGTCGCTCCAGACTGCGTCTGATAAAATTCTCATCCCCGTTTTTTACTTTTACATAGGGATTCCATTTGGCTGCCACCGAACGCAGCCTGACATCGGAGCCCCAGTGATGCATCAGAATTGTCTTGCCCATTCTTTTCAACACCGGCAGGTCAGAGTGATCCGGCATCAGGCTGGTGCCGAAATGAAAATGAAAAACGTCGTTTGTTTCGATGATACCCGGTACAATTTTCTTGAGTTCCTCATTTGCCTGTCTCATATTCCGGCAAAGGTTCAAAGCAAGTACCATGTCGGACGGATAGCACAAATAAGTCGGATAGTAATTTAGCGATTTCGCATCAATTCCAAGCTTTTTTAGCCCCTGTACCAGCGTGTGCATCTGATTCCCAATCTCCATGGTGCCATGGAGAACTCTCGGGCGATCATTTCCGACCTTATAAGCAGAGATAACTCAGCCCTTCCTTCTTTTTTTAATTGTTATGAAAGCAGCTCATATATTCAGGATATTCCCGGATCTTTTCTTTATGTCAGTTAAATATGAGAAGTCTCCGGCTACGGCACAAGAAAGGCGGGCCTCCCCGCCCTGCCGAGATCCGGCGGAATTCCCCGGGCTAATACTTTGAAAGAAGTCAGAAATAGTTTATTATTGCAACCACACTTATAGGAGATAAAGGGTAGGCCTGCAAATAAATCCACGCACTTAAAAAAAGCAGTAATAAAAGAGGTACCCGGACAAATGTCCGGGTACCTCTTGTTTGCTCGCTATTCTGTCTGGCAGACGGCCAAAAAACGTATGATAGTGTCTTTCTCATTCAAGGGCACCCAACATTGGACGCCTTTCCTCTTGCTTTTCTCTCAGAAATCCGCGCTTCCCACCGTGCGGGGGTGGGGCAGTACGTCCCGGATGTTGCTCACGCCCGTGAGATACATCACCATCCGCTCAAAACCGAGGCCGAAGCCCGCGTGCTTGCAGGAACCGTACCGCCGGAGGTCGCAGTACCACCAGTAGTCCTTCGGGTCCATGCCCAGTTCCTTGATGCGGCCTTCCAATTTATCCAGCCGTTCCTCGCGCTGGCTGCCGCCGATGATCTCGCCGATACCGGGGACCAGGCAGTCCGCCGCGGCCACGGTCTTCCCATCGTCGTTCATGCGCATATAGAATGCCTTGATCTCCTTGGGATAGTCTGTGACAAACACGGGCTTTTTAAAGACCTGCTCCGTCAGGAACCGCTCGTGCTCCGTCTGGAGATCGGTACCCCACTCCACCTTATAGTCAAACCGGTCGTTATGCTGCTTGAGGATCTCCACAGCCTCGGTGTAGCTCACTCGGCCAAAATTGGAGGATGCCACATGCTCCAGCCGCTCTTTGAGGCCCTTGTCCACAAAGCTGTTGAAAAAGTCCATCTCGTCGGAGCAGCGCTCCATGGTACGTTTGATGACGAACTTGATCATGGCCTCCGCCACGTCCATGTCGCCCCTGAGGTCGGTGAAAGCCATCTCCGGCTCGATCATCCAGAACTCGGCGGCGTGGCGCTGGGTATTGGAGTTCTCGGCCCGGAAAGTGGGGCCAAACGTATACACATCACCAAAGGCCATGGCAAAGTTCTCCGCGTTCAACTGCCCGGAAACGGTCAGGTTGGCAGGCTTTCCAAAGAAATCCTGAGAATAGTCCACCCCGCCGTTCGCCGTGCGGGGCGGGTTCTCCATATCCAGTGTGGTGACCCGGAACATCTCGCCTGCGCCCTCACAGTCGCTGGCCGTGATGATGGGTGTGTGGACATAGACAAAGCCCCGGTCCTGAAAAAACTCATGAATGGCATAGGCCGCGGCGCTGCGCACCCGGAAGGTGGCGGAGAACAGATTCGTCCGCGGGCGCAGGTGCTGGATCGTGCGGAGGAACTCCGCGCTGTGCCGCTTTTTCTGAAGGGGATAATCGGAAGTAGAGGTCCCCTCCACATCGATCTTACCGGCCTTCAGCTCCAGAGGCTGCTTGGCGTCGGGAGTCAGCACCACCGTGCCAGTGATCACCAGAGCCGCGCCCACATTCTGAGACGCGATCTCCGCATAGTTCGCCAGAGCGTTCGCATCCAGAACAACCTGTAAATTTTTGAAGCAGGAGCCGTCGTTCAGCTCCACGAAGCCGAAGTTCTTCATGTCCCGGATCGTGCGGGCCCAGCCGCCCACGGTGACTTCCCTGCCGGAATAGACCTCGCTGTCGGCGAAGATCGCCGCGATTTTTGTCATACTCATCTTTCGTTCACCCGTTTACTCGTTTTTGGCATAATCATGCAGCGCACAATATGACTTATTATATTCGCTTTTCTACCGCTTTACAAGAGGAAACGTCCGCTTTCCGGGTCAAATCACCTGAAACAGATAAAATTTCAGATAACTGGTCTCGTCCACGCCCCACAATATGGGGTGGTCCGGCCCCTGCTGCCTTGCCTCGATCTGCCGCAGGTGGACCCCGGCATCGTGGGCGGCGCTTTGCAGCATGGCGGCAAATTTTTCCTCCGTCGCAAAGTGGGAGCAGGAACAGGTAGCCAGATAACCGCCCCGGGGTAAAAGCTTCATGGCCCGGTAGTTGATTTCCTTATATCCGGTGATGGCGTTGGCCACCGTGGCCCGGGATTTCGTAAACGCCGGCGGGTCCAAAATGATAAAATCGTATTTCCGGGGCTGCTTCTCAAGCTCTGGAAGCAGATCAAATACATTGGCGCAGACGCACTCCACCGTGTTTTCAAGACCGTTGCGGCGGACGTTGTCCCTCGCCAGCTCCACCGCCGACTCCGACACGTCCACGGCGGTCACGTGAGCCGCGCCGCCCATGGCGGCGTTCAGGGCGAAAGAGCCGGTATGTGTGAAGCAGTCCAGCACCGTCCGCCCCTTCGCCAGCCGCCCCACCGCCTGACGGTTGAATTTCTGGTCCAGAAAAAAGCCAGTCTTCTGCCCGTTCTCCACATCCACCAGATATTTGATGCCGTTTTCCACGATTTCCGTCACGGCACACTCCGGCGGCGTCTCCCCCGGCAGCGGAAACCAGCCCTTGTACTCCGCCAGTCCCTCCTTCTCCCGGAGGGCCGCGTCGTTGCGCTCATAAACTCCGGTAATTTCCTGTCCATCCTGGCGCAATATCTCCACCAGAATGGGAAACAGCCGTTTCTTTCGTAGCTCCATCCCCACAGATAGCACCTGAACAGACAAAATTTGGCCAAATCGATCCACCGTCAGGCCGGGGAAACCGTCCGCCTCGCCGAAGACAAGACGGCAGCAGCCAAGGTCCTCCGGCCGCAGCACCGCCTTGCGGTATTCCCAGGCCCAGCGGAGCTTCCGCTCCCAGAACGCGTCGTCGAATGTATCGTTGGCGTTGCGGGAAATGAGCCGGAGCCGGATTTTGGACTTCTCCGAGTAAAGCCCCGTACCCAGATACCGACCCTTTTTGCTGACCACATCCACCAGAGCACCGTTTTCCGGCACGCCGTCCAGAGCGGTGATCTCTGCGTCGTAAACCCAGGGATGCCCTCTGAGAAGGGCGGCCTCGGCTTTTGGCGAGACGGTGGCCCGGGGATAGGTTCGTTCCGTTTTCATAAACGCTTCCTCATTTCCTGCATTTCACATTTCGCATTTCGCTAATGAGTGTAGCACATTTTTCCCGCAAATACCATATATCAGAAGGAGAAATCTGCGCGAACGGAGGACTTGCCATGCCTATTATTTATCTTAGTCCCTCCACTCAGGAGTGGAACCCCTATATTACCGGGAGCGGCTCCGAAGAGTACAATATGAATCTGCTCGCGGACCACATGATCCCATACCTCAATTCCAACGCCATCGCTTACCAGCGGAACACCCCCGACATGACCGCCGCCAGCTCCATCCGGCAGGCCAACCAGGGGAACTATGACTTTTATCTGGCTCTGCATTCCAACGCCTCCGGTCAGGGAGAAGCCAGCCCAACCCGGGGCATCATCGCGTTTTACTATCCCGGCAGCACTGAGGGCCAACGGGGCGCGGAGCTGATTGCGGACAATCTGCGGCAGATCTATCCGCTTCCCAACCTGGTGCGCACCCAAGCCATCACCACTTTGGGCGAGATTCGCCAGTCCCAGGCGCCGGCGGTGCTGGTGGAGATCGGCTACCACGATAATTACGCCGACGCGGTCTGGATAGAAGGCCATATGGACTCCATCGCCCAACAGCTGGTCCGGGCACTGACGGAGTTTTTTGGTCTCCCCTTCATCTATCCATCCGGCCCCCGCACAGGAACGGTCAAAGTGGCCTACGGTACGCTGAACCTGCGCAGCTACCCCTCCCCTCAGGGGACGGTCATTGCCAACCTTCCCAACGGCGCTTCGGTGACAGTTTACGGCGAATGGCAGGGCTGGTACACCGTGCGGTACGGCGACCAGCTGGGCTATGCGGCGGCAGCCTATATCGGCGTCTAGGGCAGCACCCCACAATTTTTGCCCCGCAATCACAGCGCTGAACTCCCCGTCAGATCGCGTGGAAATCATGCAGACAGGCCGACGCTTATCCGGAATTTTTTGTTAATAAAGAAAAAATATGCAAACCGTACGCCAAAGGCGGCAACCGCAGATGAACGGTGCAGTCCCGGCTTCGGGGCATCAGCCTCAAATTCACCGGACGGAAGAGGCTTCTCTGTTAAAAGTTTATACATTTTTTCTTGACACGGCGGCAGCAAACGATTAAACTAAAAAAGGATTCTTGTCGGCGGTCGGTTGGCCGCTGATTTTTCCAAATTTCCCCGCATGAAAATGCCGATAAATTCAGGAGGTAAACCATTGTGATGCAGACCATCATTGCAACCCTGATCGGGTTGGCGGTCGGCGGCGCGGTTTGCTTCCCTCTCGGTATTCGCTATCGGAAAAAAGTGTCTGAAAGGGAAATCTCAAGCGCCGAAGAAGAGGGAAAGCGCATCATCAACGAGGCGATTAAAAGTGCAGAAACCAAGAAAAAAGAAGCCCTGTTGGAAGCAAAAGAAGAGATCCTGAAAAACCGCAGCGAGTATGAGAAGGAAGTCAAAGAACGCCGGTTTGAACTTCAGCGGCAGGAAAACCGCCTGCAGCAGAGGGAAGAGACCATTGACCGCAAGACCGATGCCATTGAGAAAAAGGAGGATGCTCTGGCCCAAAAGCACCAGCAGCTGGACAAGGAGACCGAAGAGATCAAGAATATCAAGCGCAGTCAGACAGAAATGCTGGAGCACATCTCCGGCTTTACCGCAGACGAAGCCAAGGACTATCTGATCGCTCAGGTAGAGAGTGAAGTGACCCATGAGACCGCCCTCAAGATCAAAGAAGTGGAGTCCCGCATGAAGGATGAGTGCGACAACCGCGCTCGCGAGGTGGTGGCGCAGGCTATCCAGCGCTGTGCGGCGGACTCCGTGGCAGAAATGACCGTCAGCGTCGTACCTCTGCCCAACGACGAAATGAAGGGCCGCATCATCGGCCGCGAGGGCCGCAATATCCGCACCATCGAGACGCTCACCGGTGTGGACCTCATTATCGACGACACGCCGGAGGCCATTACCGTCTCCTGTTTTGAGCCGGTCCGCCGGGAAGTGGCCCGACTGGCTCTGGAAAAGCTCATCGCCGACGGACGCATCCATCCCACCCACATTGAGGAGATGGTGGAAAAGGCCCGCCGGGAGGTGGATGCCGTCATCAAATCCGAGGGCGAGCGGGCCGTGTTTGAGACCGGTGTGCGGAACCTGCATCCGGAGCTGGTGAAGATGCTGGGCCGCCTCCATTACCGCACCAGTTACGGTCAGAACGTTTTGCAGCACTCCATTGAAGTCAGCCACATCGCCGGCATGATGGCCACGGAGCTGGGTGCAGATGCCCAGGCCGCCAAACGGGCGGGTCTGCTCCATGACATCGGCAAATCCGTGGACCACGAGATGGAGGGTACCCATGTCCAGCTGGGCGTGGAATTTGCCCGGAAGTACAAGGAAAAGGACGACATTATTCACGCCATTGAAGCCCATCACAATGACGTGGAGCCCCATACCGTCGTGGCCTGCCTCGTGCAGGCGGCGGACGCGATCTCCGCGGCCCGGCCCGGTGCCCGGCGCGAGAATCTGGAGAACTACATTAAGCGTCTCCAGCAGCTTGAGGAGATCACCGGCAGCTATCCCGGCGTTGACAAAGCCTATGCCATTCAGGCGGGACGCGAGGTCCGCGTGATGGTGAAGCCCGAACAGGTCTCCGAAGACGAAATGGTAATTCTGGCGAGAGATCTGGCCAAGAAGATCGAGGAGGAGATGGAATATCCCGGGCAGATCAAGGTCCATCTCATTCGGGAGACCAAAGTGGTCGAATACGCAAAATAACACAAAAATTTCCAAGCTGTCAGGCGGGCATCCGTAAGACAGCGATCCGGGAAAATAACTTTATGGCATCTATCAGGCAGGATTAGGCTACAAAAAACTACGCTGCACCCGGTACGAAAACCGGGTACAGCGTAGTTTTTTTGTATATGATCCTCCGAACGGGATATGTTTTCCGCCTGTTGACATCTGTAACCAGCCGTGCTATGCTCTGTTTACAAAAGTAACCAGCAGGGGGCGTGACATTATGGGCAATCCGAGTAGTAATCTCACATCTGCCGAGTGGCGTGTCATGGAATGCCTTTGGGAGAAATCGCCCAGAACAGGCCGTGAGGCGACGGAGTGGCTGGAAAAACGCATGGGCTGGAACCGCTCAACGACACTGACGCTGCTCCGCCGCATGGAGGCAAAAGGTGCAGTTGCCAGCGGCACAGAGGATGGCATGAAGACCTTCCGGCCTCTCATTCGCCGTGAGGACGCCGCCTTACAGGAGACAGAGGATTTCCTCGGAAGGGTCTATAAAGGCAGTCTAAGCCTCATGGTCAGTTCGCTGACTAAAAAACAATTGTTGCCGCAGCAGGAGATCGACGAGTTATACGAAATTTTGCGGGAAATGGAGGCGGGTAAAGATGATTGAATGGGTCGTTACCTCCAGCATTTTAATTGGGGTTATCATCGCGCTGCGCTATCTTCTCAGAGGCAAAATCAGCCTGCGGATTCAATATGCTCTTTGGGGGCTGGTACTTCTGCGGCTGCTAATCCCGTTCAATATCGGCGGCAGCCGTCTCAGCGTGATGAACACAGCTGAAAAAATTCCCGTTGTGCAGGACGCCAAAAGCATAAGCAACGTAGATCAGATCGAGCATATGTCGAATGGGAGCGTCGAAGGCTATTATCCGTCCGATTTTATGTGTGATTTCCCTAAGGTTGTGGCGGAGAGCAAAACGGCCGGAGAATATGCCCGTATGAAACAAGTTCTCTCTTTCCGTGAAGCATTTATACCGATCTGGCTGTGCGGAACCGCTGCTTTGTTTATCATGTTTGCCGCTTCAAATGGACGATTTTCGTCCCAGCTGCGCCGTACACGCAGACCGCTGGAAGTAAGAGGCTCGGCACTTCCCATATATATCACGGGCGAAACAGACACCCCCTGCCTGTTTGGGCTTTTCCGCCCGGCAATCTATGTGACGCCGGAGGCCGCGGAGGATGCTACGATATTGCGTCACACGGTGGAACATGAAACCACTCATTTTCGGCACGGCGACAATTTTTGGTCGGTTCTGAGGGTGATCTGCCTTGCTGTACACTGGTATAACCCACTGGTCTGGTGGGCGGCGTTTCTCTCGCGGCGCGATGCGGAGCTGGCTTGTGACGAGGCGACCATCAACCGGCTAGGCGAGCGTGAGCGCGCCGAGTATGGCCGCACGCTGATCGGCATGACCTGTCAAAAGCGAACGGCTTTACTAATTACCGCGACCACTATGACAGGCAGTAAAAGCAGCATAAGAGAGAGAATCATGCTGCTTGCAAAGAAACCCAAAATGAAGATTTATACGCTGATTGCCGTGGTTCTAGCTGCCGCTGTCGCCGTGGGCTGTACATTCACAGGGTCGAAAAGGAAGGGAGATGCAAGAACAGAGATCGCAATACAAGTCGCTTCTCAGGCTCAGGCGCCTGACGCCGTTGTGGATTACGCGAAGGATTATGTGAGGCAAGCCATCGAATACTACGCAGAATGCGGCGCGAATCCGCCTGACGGGTACGGGGAATATAAGGTCACCGACTCAAAAATCACCGGGATAACGCAAATCAATACCGGAACAGCAGGGCTGGACAACAACATCAGTCTGTACAAGTTGGAATACCGTCTCCTTCCAGATTACCCCAACAACGTGGCGCTTGCCGAAGGCACGAAGATTGAAGATGGATGGATCACTGAATGGGGCAGCATGGGTCAGCCATATTTACTTTTGTTCTGTGATGAAAGCGGCGCGAAACCGGTATGGGATAGAATCTGCGTGACCAATACGGACGTGATTACTCAGGACTACGGAACGGCTGAAATGCTTGCGCAATACGGCGACGCATATACGGCGGCAGCCATGGAACTATATCAGAAATATGTCGAAGAAACTACTGCAAATTCCGCTGCCTTAACCGATATCTTTACCACACTGAAAAATGAGCAAACGCACGTTCAGCTGACGCTGACGACGGATGACGGGAGCACGGTTGCCGGCACTTACAGCGGATGGGGCTGCGGAAATGATGTGCAGCTGAGCAGCAGCCTTTTAGACTATACTTATGCCGCTGTTTCACCTGAAGAATTTCAAACTGCTGGCATCATGATTTCTCTGGTGTCTGCCGCTGATGGGGACGACTGGTCGATCAATTTTTACGATGGATCTGATTTTATTCAATTAATAATAGATGGTACGACGACCTGTTATCAGGCGACACCTGTGTATGAAGGCTCCTATCCTGTCGGTACAATCCTTCGCATGTGGTACGATGAGGCGGAATTTCAGGGTATCGGCGGCAACTATGAAACCCAGGGACAAATTGTGATTCCAGATGAGGGCCAGGATTATCTGACCGCGGCAAAGGAATACTGCGAGGCTTTTGAGGGAAAGCATTTGATTGCGACCCCCGGCAGCGAATTCTGCTATACCTATGTCTCCTGCCAAACAAAAGCTGCGGATGATTTTACCGCTAATTTCCGAGAAACAGGCGAAATTTATGAGAATACATATGCCTTTTACCTGACGACCGTATTTGTCCCGGAAAATGAACGGGCGCTCAATTTCTCCATGGCAGGCAACACGGGTAAATATACCGGAACCGATCCGAATGTGCCGGAAGGCGCTTATGAATATGGCCGTTGCGGGTACATCACTCGGTCAAATGACGGCTGGCAGGGGAATTTGGTTGGCACCGGCTGGTAAGGGAACTTCGGCAGCCCATTTGTAAAAATGGCGCACTTCTGTCATGGCCTTACGGCCTGTCTCCTGCGCTCTGAGCTGTGCAACATGGAAAGAGGTTCAGCTTGTCATATCGATCTCCGGCAGGGTATTGTGCAGCTTCCAGCCGTTCCGAATGGCCCCGCCGTCCGCCAATGCCAAGAGCATATAAAGGAAAATACACTGAACCCCCGGATAAGAGCCGTGGCAAACGGCGGCCGTGCATTTATCTCTGCTATGATCTTGTGGAATTCATCCCGCCGGGTGAACCGATAACAGGAAACGGCATGGCTTCGGCCATGCCGTTTCCGCAAAGCAAGAATTCTGATTTATTTTCCCCGACCGTTTGGCCGGGGAAGTTTTATGGCTTCCCATTCCGCGCATGAGGGTGGAATCCGTATTGCAGGAGGCCAGCACATCAGGCTCTGACCAGTTTATAATACGCTTTCGCCGTCGCACGGTAGACCAATGCGTAAATCACCGTAAACGCGGCCAGTGTCCCCGCGGTACACAGCAGCACCAGTGGCCCGTTGTGCAGGGAGAACAGCGTCAACAACCGGGTCATCAGGCTGAAATCAAACGCCACATGGATAGCTGCCACCGCCAACGGCGCAAAAAACACCACCAGCAGTTGGGCGTTAACGGACCTTCGGACAGTCCTTGGCTCCATGCCCACCTTCTGCATGACCAGATATCGCTCCCGGTCCTCGTAGCCCTCGGAGATCTGCTTATAATAGATGATAAGGACCGCGGCCATCAGGAAGATGATCCCAAGGAACACGCCCAGGAAGAAAAAGCCGCCGTTGAGGGAATAATACTCCTCGCCAAAGCTGTCCCGCGTGTCAAGGTCCAGCCGCTTCCAGCTCCCGGTGCCGGTAAAATCCAGCGACTGCTCCAGATCATCGGGCTGGACGGCGCTCTCATCCACATTCCAAAAGCCGCTCCACTGCATTGGCTCCGCAGCTTCGGCGCCCAGGGTGGCCCGCTGGCCCTCATACAGGGCGTCAAGCGTCCCGTCGGACACCACCGCATACAACACATCCACCGCCGAGGTCTGGAACGCCCGGGGAACGGGATACTGCGGACCGGGCTCCACCGCCGTCAGCGTCAGATCGTCGGTTCCGGAGAAGCGAAAAGTCAGATCCCGACTCTGCCCGGAACCGTTTTGAAACAGCAGCATCTGCCCGTCGGCAAGGCTCGGCGCCTCCGCGCCGGTGACGGCGGCATAGTCGGTGGAAGTCATGGCGCAGACCATACTGGAGGCGCCGGAAAGGTATTTCTTGACCGCCAGCACGCCCCCGCTCTCATCCACGTTAAAGGAGAGATAATGGTAGTCCGCCACGGGGGTAAAGGAAATTGCCCGTGCTTCCAGCTGCCCGGTCACGGCACCGGAAAGTGCCACAGGGTCAAAAGGTGTGTCCTCCGTCGGGTCATAGCGAACCTCCGCCCGCAGATTTCCAGCAAACTGTTCGTCCAGCGCCGTCTGGCTGCCCATATACAGCGACAGCGTGCCAGAGACCATCACCAGCACCATGGTAGATAACACGCAGATGTTGGCAAGGCCCACGGCGTTGCGTTTCATGCGGTACAGCATGCCGGAAACGCCGATGAAGTGGTCGGTCTTATAATAGAATTTTCGGTTGGCCCGCAGAGCTTTCAACACCGCGATGCTGACGGCGGTAAACAGGCAGTAGGTCCCGATGATGACCAGAAGCACCGCGATAAAGTACATTCCCAGCGCCATCATGGCAGAGCGGGTGGTAACGGCGATGGTGTACCCCGCCCCCAGAGTCAAGACGCCGATGACCGCCGTCACGACGCGGGTCTTCGGCTCCCGTTCCCCGGCGCTGCCCTCCCGCAGCAGCTCCATGGGATTCTGAACGCGGATGCGGTGGAGGTTCAGCAACAGGTTGAACAGGAGAATCGCTCCGAACAGCACCGCCGTTCCCGCGATGGCCGAGATAGAGATATAGAAACCGTACACAATGTCCATCCGCATCATGCGGCACAGCAGGAGCATTACCAGCTTTTGCAGCAACATCCCCAGCAGTACGCCGCCCACAATGCCCGCGGCGGCGGTGTAAATCATCTCAAAGCCCAGAACAACGGCAATGTGTCTCTTGCCCATGCCCAGAATGTTGTAAAGCCCCAGTTCCCGTTTACGTCGTTTCATCAGGAAGCTATTGGTATAGGTCAGAAAAATGACCGTGAAAACGGCAATGACAACGGTACCGATGTTCATGAACGCGGAGAGGTAGGCGTATTTTGTGGTGCGGGGCAGATCGGGCGTAGCCGCCAGCGCCAGCACGATATAGTAGGCCGCCGCCGTCCCTATGACGGTCAGCAGAAAGGGAACGTAAAACTGCCCGTTTCTGGCCAGGTTCACCAGAGCCATTCGGGGGTAAAAACGGCTTTTATTCATTTGCCTCACCGCCTTGCGCCAGCACCGTCAGCGTGTCGGAGATGCGGCCGAATTGCTGTTCCTGCGTGTTCTCGCCCCGATAGAGCTGGTGGTACACCTCGCCGTCCCGCAAAAACAGGACCCGCTGGGCGTGGCTGGCGGCCTTGACGGAATGGGTCACCATTAAAATCGTCTGCCCGTCTGCATTGATGTCTCCAAACAGATCCAAAAGCCGGTCGGACGCCCGGGAGTCCAGCGCGCCGGTAGGTTCATCCGCCAATACGATCTGGGGATTCGTAATAAGCGCGCGGGCCACGGCACAGCGCTGCTTCTGTCCGCCGGAAACCTCATAGGGGTACTTGTCCAAAATATCCCGGATACCCAGTTTTTCTGCCAGAGGCTTCAGCGTCCTCTCCATTTCTTTAAACTCCTGCCCCGCCAGCACCAGGGGTAGAAAGATATTATCCCGTAGAGAAAAGGTATCCAGCAGATTGAAATCCTGGAATACAAAGCCCAGATTCGTGCGGCGGAAAGCCGCCATGTCCCGTTCCCTGATATCACAGATGGATTTTCCGCTAAGCATCACCTGACCGGAGGTGGGATTATCCAAAGCCGCCAGAATATTTAAAAGCGTGGTCTTTCCGGAACCGGACTCGCCCATAATGGCCACATACTCCCCCGGCTCCACCGAGAAGCTGACATTTTTCAGAGCCTCTACCTGATTGCCGCCGAAGCGGGTGGTGTAAATTTTTTGAAGATGGGATACTTCCAGAAGCGACATGTAAATTCCTCCTTTTGATGTTCCCATCATAGCGGAGTTTCGGCGGCGGAGCCATCGAATTGGCTTACAATTTCCCCGCGAAGCTTACAGTTTTGTAAGCTTCCGCTTTTTCTGGCTGGAAGCGGAAACGCCGCCGCTCCGCATTTCAAAGGGCGCGGAGCTCACTCCTCCACCTGCCGCCCGTCGTGCAGCAGCAGACGCACGATGGTCCCCTTCCCGGGCCGGGACACAATGGTGATTCCATGCCCCAGGTTCGTCAGGATCCGTTTGCTGAGATAAAGCCCTATGCCCGTGGCCTTCTGATCCTCCCGGCCGTTATAGCCGGTGAAGCCCTTTTCAAACACGCGGGGAAGGTCCTCGGGCCGGATACCGATGCCGGTGTCGGCAATGGCCAGCGTCTCGCCGTCCGGATAGATGCGGACGCTGCCGCCTTCCAGGGTATACTTGACAGCGTTGGACAGGATCTGGCCCACCACAAAGCCCAGCCACTTTTCATCTGTCAGGAGCACCCGGTGGGTCTCATGGAACTCCAGCGTCAGTCTTTTCAGAATGAAGAGCCGCGCATACCGGCGCAGGTCGGCCCGGACAACGTCGTCCAGCGCGCAGCGGCGCAGAACGTAGTCTGTGGAGTCGCTGTCCAGACGCAGATAGCCCAGGACCATCTCCACATACTCCTCGATCTTCAGCAGCTCCGCCGACAGTGCTTCCCGGTCGGTCTCTCCGCCGGACTGGAGCAGAAGGCGGCTGGCGGCGATGGGGGTCTTGATCTGGTGGGCCCAGAGAGTATAGTAGTCCAGCAGATCCTGACGTCTATTCTCGCTGTGCGTCAGAAGTCTGGCGCGGTGGGCACACACGGCGTTTAAAAGCGTTTGATAGTCTTCCTCCAGCGCGCTGCGGGCGGGCGGCAGGGGCAGCACCGTTTCATGGACGACGTTTTTCAGCCGCTCCAGTTCCCGATGGCGGCGGAGAAATCCGGCGTAACCCACAGCAAAGAAGATAAGGCCCAGAGCGATGCAAAGCAGCGCCGCATATCCCACCGCTTCAGCGGGGTATGCATACAGCGACAAAACCGCGGCAAAGATAGCGGCGGACGCGGCCAGGAAAAGCAGCAGCTTATACTGCCGCCTCAGATATTGCAGCAGCATCTTCACCCCTCCACCAGATAACCCGCGCCCTTTTTCGTACGGATCAGGTTTCCAAGACCCGCGGCCTCCAGCTTTTTGCGCAGACGGGCGACGTTTACCGTCAGAGTGTTCTCATCCACGAATACGTCGGATTCCCACAGGCGGACCATCAGACTCTCCCGGCTGACAATTCCGCCGCGGTTCTCCAGAAGCATCTGCAAAATTTTCAGTTCGTTCCGGGTCAGCTCCAGTTTCTTTTCCCCGGCGGTCAGCGTCCCGTCGGACACATTCAAAACCGCCCCGCCGCAGGGCAGCAGCTGGGCGGTTCCACCGAAGTCATAAGCGCGGCGAAGCAGCGCCTGGACCTTGGCGGAGAGGACATTCAGGTCGAAGGGCTTTGCAAGGAAATCATCTCCGCCCATGTTCATGGCCATGATCTGGTTCATGTCGTCGCCGGCGGAGGAGATAAACAGGATAGGGACTTGAGAAACCCTTCGGATCTCCGCACACCAGTGGTAGCCGTTGAAGAACGGGAGAGACACATCCAGCAGCACCATCTGGGGCGCCGCGGCTGCAAATTCCCCCATTACGTTCTGAAAATCCGTGATCCGGGTCACCCGATGGCCCCAGCTTTGAAGATGCGCCTCCATGGCCCCGGCGATTACCGGGTCGTCCTCCACAATCAGAATGCGGCAGCCGTTCAAATCTCATTCCTCCCCGCTCTGGTTTCCAGCCTGTCCTGCGGCAAAACAGCTATGCGTTCCTCTTCCGATAAATTTAACCCATAAACCGCATACGTTCAGTGGACATTATATTCCATTTCCTATTTTCGCGCAATGGCTCACTTTTGGTACGTCCCGCGCAGAATTTTGTGTATTTTTCCAGATTTAATCGGAAAATCGCTCTTGAATCCGGGAAACAAAGGTGATATGATGTTTCCACAAGATAGAGGTGCGAATGAGACGACGCTGCGGAAGCCGACAGGCGATGAACGCAACGGAAGTGATTTCGCCGAACTGAAACGGCAGGTATGCCGTTTTGGTGGGCCCGGGGAAAACATCTCCGGAACTGTCCGCGGGAAACCGCGGGGGCGCTATCTGCTCACAGGATACTCCACACATTTTGCATATGCGTGGGAGCGATTGTCGGTAGAGAGCGTTTTCTCTACCGATTTTTTGTTGCGCGGCACAAAATAAACGTATGGAGGAAACACTATGAAATTTGAACATGTACAGGGTTCTATCGTCGCCATGGTCACCCCCTTCAAAGACGACGGAAGCGTCAATTTTGAAGTTCTGACCCAGCTTTTGGAACGGCAGATATCCGAGGGAACGGACGCCATTCTGGCCCTCGGCACCACCGGCGAGTCCGCCACGATGACTCACGAGGAGGACACCGCCGTGGTGGAGCACACGCTGAAAGTGGTAAACGGTCGGGTGCCGGTGGTGGTCGGAAGCGGGTCCAACTGTACCGCCACGCAGATGCAAAGTGCCAAGCTCTATCAGTCCATGGGCGCGGACGCACTGCTTTTGATCACCCCCTACTATAACAAGTCCAACGCCGAGGGCATGTATCACCACTTCGCCGACGTGGCCGACGCGGTAGACATTCCCTGCATCCTCTACAATGTTCCGGGCCGCACCGGCTGCTCCATCCCCGTACCCGTGGTGGAACGCCTGGCGAAGCATCCCCACATCGCCGCCATTAAGGAGGCCTCCGGCGACATGGCCTACGCGATGAAGATCGCCCACTGCATCGGGCCGGACTTTGCGCTGTATTCCGGCAACGACGATATCACCGTCCCTCTTATGAGCATCGGCGGCAGCGGCGTCATCTCCGTGTACGCCAACGTGATGCCTAAAATGTGCCACGAGATCATCCGGGAATTCCTGACCGGCGACCGGAAGAAGGCGGTGGCGAACCATTTGCGGTACTTACAGCTGATGAATGATTTGTTCCTGGAGGTCAATCCCATTCCCGTGAAGACCGCCATGAACCTGATGGGCTTAAACGTGGGTCCCATGCGCCTGCCCCTTTATGAGATGAGCGACGGCGCGAAGCGTAAGCTGGAAGCCACCATGCGGGAGGCCGGTCTATTGTGAAGCTCGTACTGATTGGCCACGGGAAAATGGGCCGGCTGCTGGAGCAAAGCGCGGCGGAGCAGGGCGACGAGATACTCGTCGCCCTGGGCCGCGACAGTCTGGACAAGCTCTCCTCCCTTCCTGTGGCGGACATGGTCATCGACTTTTCCCGCCCTGAGACGCTGGACGCGGTGAGCGCCTATATCCGCCGCACCGGCACGCCCCTGCTGTCCGGCACCACCGGCTATACGCCCGAACAGTTGGACAAGCTCCGCGCGCTTGGGGATTGTGCCCCAGTGCTGTACGCCGCCAACTACTCTCTGGGCATCGCGGTATTTCAGCGGGTATTGTCTCAGATCTCCGACACACTGAAGCCGGAATTTGACATTGAGATCGAGGAGACGCACCACAATCAGAAGACCGACGCTCCCAGCGGCACGGCAAAGCTGCTTCTCTCCGCCATTGATCCCACTGGGGAATACACCCCGGTCTATGGCCGGGAGGGCAATACCGGCATACGTCCGAAAAAGGAGATCGGCGTCCACGCCCTGCGGGGCGGCACCGTGGCAGGAACTCACACGGTTCACTTTTTCGGTCTGGACGAGGAGCTTGAGATCACCCATCGGGCCGCCAGCCGCCAGATCTTCGTCAGCGGAGCGCTCTATGCGGCACGTCTGCTGGCGGGAAAGCCCAGGGGCTATTATAACCTGCAAAATCTGTTATTTGGAGAGTAAAGCATGAATGCACAGGAGATCATCGATTATATCGCAAATTCCGAGAAAAAGACCCCGGTAAAAGTCTATGTCAACACCACCGGCCCGGTGGACTTCGGTCCGGCCAAGGTCTTCGGCTCCAACGAAAGCTACACCGTTTTCGGCGACTGGGCCGAGCTGGGTCCCGTTCTGGAGCGAAACCGGGACAAAATCACCGATCTGGTGGTGGAGAACGACCGCCGGAACTCCGGCGTACCCCTGCTGGACACACGGGGTATCTCAGCCCGCATCGAACCAGGCTCCATCATCCGGGAAAAGGTTGAGATCGGCGAGGGTGCCGTCGTCATGATGGGCGCTATTATCAATATTGGTGCCATTGTCGGGCGGGACAGCATGATTGATATGGGCGCGGTGCTGGGCGGCCGGGCCACGGTGGGCGCCCACTGCCACATTGGGGCCGGAGCGGTTCTGGCAGGTGTCGTTGAACCCGCCTCCGCAACACCGGTCATCATTGAGGATAACGTGCTGGTGGGAGCCAACGCGGTGGTGATTGAGGGCATCCACGTGGGGAAAAACGCCGTGGTGGCCGCAGGCGCCGTGGTTGTGGAGGACGTTCCGGAAAACGCCGTCGTCGCAGGGTGTCCCGCGAAGGTCATCAAAATGAAGGATGAGAAGACCGAGAGCAAGACCGCCCTTATCGACGCACTTCGGAAGCTGTGACAACCACTTACGGCTTTTTTATTGGGGTAAATCCGAAATTTTTCACAGGACTCTGTATATAAATGATTTTTATACAGAGTCCCGTATTTTCTTTTTAAGGGAAATGTGATATACTGTTTTGCATTAGTGTGCAAAGGAGAAAGAAAACATGCTGAATTCCGCGAATGTCTGTATCGTTTTTTCGATTCTCGTCTACCTGATTGTGGTGGTTGGAATCGGCGTGGCCTGTTCCAGAAGGAACCGGACCACCGACGACTTTTATCTGGGCGGCCGCAAGCTGGGGCCGCTGGTGACGGCCATGAGCGCCGAGGCCTCCGACATGAGCAGCTGGCTGTTGATGGGCCTGCCCGGCGTTGCATACCTCTCCGGAATGGCCGACGCGGGCTGGACCGCCATCGGTCTGGCGGTTGGCACCTATCTCAACTGGCTGATCGTGGCCCGGCGCATCCGGCTGTACACCCACCGGCTGGGTGCCATCACCATCCCGGAGTTCTTCTCCAAGCGCTTCGGCGATGAAAAGCGCGTCCTGACGGGGATCGCCGCTGTGGTGATTCTGATTTTCTTCATTCCCTACACCGCCTCCGGCTTCGCCGCCTGCGGAAAGCTGTTCAACAGCCTGTTCGGCGTGAATTATGTGACCGCCATGGTTGTCTCCGGCATTGTCATTGTGGTATACACTTCTCTGGGCGGATTTCTGGCCGCCTCCACCACCGATTTTATCCAGAGCATCGTCATGACCATCGCTCTGATTGTCATGGTTTTGTTCGGCATTCACGCGGCCGGCGGACTGGACGTGGTGATGGATAACGCCCGGGCGCTTCCCGGTTATCTGAGCATGACTCTCACCCACGATATGGCGGAAAATTCCGCCAGTCCCTATGGTTTTATCACCATCATCTCCACCTTGGCCTGGGGATTGGGATACTTCGGCATGCCCCATATCCTGCTCAGGTTCATGGCGATAGAGGATGAGCGGAAGCTGACTCTCAGCCGCCGGGTGGCCTCCATATGGGTGGTAATCTCCATGGCGGTAGCCATTTTCATTGGCATCGTGGGCTATGGCGTGACCAAGGCCGGCAGCATCGGATTTTTGGCGGACTCCGCCTCCGAAACCGTGATTGTGCAGCTGGCCGGGCTTCTGTCCACCTACGGCGTTTTCGCGGCTTTGCTTGCCGGCGTGGTTCTGGCGGGCATTCTGGCCAGCACCATGTCCACCTCCGATTCCCAGCTTCTGGCGGCGGCCTCCAGCGTATCCCAGAATCTGATGAGCGAGTGCTTCCAAGTAAAGATGGACGAGAGGAAAAAGGTTGCCGCCGCCCGGCTGACGGTGGTTGCGATTGCCCTGATCGCCATGTTTCTGGCCCGAGATCCCAACAGTTCCGTGTTTGGAATCGTGTCCTTCGCATGGGCGGGCTTTGGTGCGGCGTTTGGCCCCGTGATCCTGTTCGGCCTGTTCTGGCGGCGCGCCAACTGGCAGGGCGCGCTGGCGGGTATGGTCTCCGGCGGCGTGACGATCTTTGTCTGGAAGTACCTGATTCGGCCCTTTGGCGGCGCGTGGAACATCTATGAACTGCTGCCGGCGTTTCTGGTGGCCTGCGTGTTCATTGTCGTCGTCAGCCTCACCACGGCGGAGCCCAGAAAGGAGGTTGTCGACACCTTCAACGCTGTAAAGGCCATGTGATATACATTTCCTCCAAACGCGTGTTTTTCACGAAAGCCGACTTGCTACCCCCCTCCCCGGAGAGCAAGGCACCGAAAAGTTTCGTGTACCAGTTCTAAAAACACCTCCTTGCTATTCTCCTCTTTTGAAGGGCTAAAAATTTCAAAAAAATGCGGCGGCTTTGATCTTTGATTTCAAAGCCGCCGTTTTGTTCCTTTCTATGAAACAGCACGCCGCCGAAACAGCGGCTTTTTACTTTCGGTCAGAGGCAGGTGCAGCGTAAGGATGCCTTGCCAATTCTCACATGAGTGCTTCCGGTTTCCTAATGCTGTTTGGATTGTCAACCAACCCGAAACTCCCCAATTACATCGCCTTCCTGATCATACAGGGGAATCGTGTGGGGGGACGGAAGGGATTTCAAATGCTCCATATACGCTACCGCTTCCTCGGGCGTGGTAACATCCGCCCCCGGGAAATCCTCTTCTCTCACATAGCCTTCCTGCCCCTCAGTGCCGATCGCCGCCATCAGATCCGGCTCGTACCCCAAATTCTGTGCCATTAAATCATTGCCATAGGTCTCGCCATTTTGATTCACAGGATAAGCGACATAAGTACCGTCATCCGCCTTTACACCGCTGTCCTCACTTTCCGAGGTGGACGTATGAGCGTCTGTGCCTTCCTCTGACAGGGCGGGCTCCTGCGTTCTATCGCCTTTATCTGTTGTACTACTTGGCTGTGCCGAGCCTTCCAACAAATCACTTTGAGGTGAGCCTGCCGTGTCTTTATCCGCTGTGTCGGCGGGTTCGGCCACTGGAGGTGTTTCCTCGCCTTTCTCCGGGGTAACGCTCTGGGACGAAAGTTCAGATGCATTTGCCGGATGCTCTTCCTCGGCGCTTGCCGCATTGGTAGCGAACGCAGCCGTCGTGCCAATTACCAAAGCTATCGCCAAAAGGATTCCCGCGAAGGATGTTTTCTTTCGTTTCATAATTCCGTTTATCCTTTCTTCAATCGCATATTGACTGAACTTGTTTACAAGAGGCGTCCAGTTTCTTTTCTCTTCCTCCAGCCCTATAAGCGTCCGGGCATACGCCGACTTCGTCGCCTCGCCAAATATCCGTACCACGGCTTCATCGCAGGACAATTCAATATCACGGTTTGCCAGCATATACATCACCCATACGAGCGGGTTAAACCAATGTACACAAAGACCGGCGGCAAGCAGCCATTTCAATAAGATATCGAACCGACGGATGTGAACATACTCATGGGTTAAGATATATCCAAGCTTTGTTTCATCCGTCCAGTCCGCTGTTTTAGGCAGTAACACAACCGGCCGGAACAGCCCGTAGGTCAGCGATGCGGCAATTTTATCGGATTGGCGTATTTGCACCTTTCGCTTTATCGGATGCTCATAAATCCATTTTGACAGGAACTCGCATTCAATCGGCAGGGCTATTTTATAATCCCTGAGGCAACGAAGATGCGTAATGAGAAAAAACAGGACACAAGCCGAAAAACCAAGAATCCAGATTACCGTTCCGGGCAATAGCCCAAAGCCTAACGTATCTGCTACAGCCGGAGCTGCATTTTCAGGTGAAACCCATCTGTGGAAAATCGCAGTCGTATTTATCCATGCAGGCATGGTATCCGTTTTCAAAAGCATTCCTTTCAGCGTATTTACCAGCGTATAGATGCTAAGCTGCGAAGAGACGGAAGTGGGAATCAATAAACGGCACAGGGCGACACTCCAAAGCGCAAGGAAGGTCCTTTGGGGCAGTCTGTAGTGCATAAGGACGCGAATACCCACAATCGCAAGAATGAGAACAGCGGCAGATCGGCTTATGTTCAGGATTGTTATAACCATCGCCTCATTCCAGACTTTCTACAAGCCGTTTTAGTTTTTGGATAACTTCCGGAGGCAGGTTTTTTCGTTCAAGAATGGATGCAACAAGCTGATCCGCTGCCCCGCCATACATTTTGTTAATCAGCTCAGTGGTCTCCGACTCCTGCGCCTGTTCCCTTGTAATAAGGGGACTGCATACAAAGTTTGGGTCGCTCCGCCCAAGGGCCCCTTTATCCAGGCATTTTTTGATAACCGTATAGGTGGTGGTCTTACTCCATCCAACCTGTTCTTTTAAAATCGCAGCAATCCGCTTTGCGGAAGTATCGCCGTCTCTCCACAGAATCTCCATGACTTTCAGCTCTGAATCAAACAACTTGATCTTCATATGGGCAACTCCTTTACATGTGATTCTATTATAATAGAGCCACGCGCCCATTCTATTATAATAGAATGGGTGCGTCAAGCATGATTTGGGTGAATTTGGCAGGAATAAATATACCGCCTGCAAGTCCGATCATGGCCTTGCGGGCGGTTTCATTCAGGGCATCCTGTCCACAAGTGAAATGGATGATAAAAAAGAGGTGCCGGTTTAACCCACAGCAGATAGACGCGAAGGCAGCCGCCGTCACCGAATCCGGCATTTGCCCTCTCCCTCTTATCCTTTGCGGTACTCTTTAACAATCACATTATGCGCGGACAAAACAGTTAAAAATAAAAACCCGCAGCGGTACCCGCTGTGGGTTTTTACAAAAAGAGCGGAAATAAAAACGCATGCTGCCATCTGAAATGCATAGATTGGACTGAGTGCCCGAAGTATGTACACAGAAAAGATCAATGCAGTTCCGTCAGCTCCCGCAGGCACTTGGGACAGATGTTTTTACCCTTAAATTGAACGATATCCTTGTTGCTGTCGCAGAAAATGCAGCTGGGTTTGTATTTTTTGAGAATGACGGAGGTGCCCTCCACATAGATTTCCAATGCATCCTTCTCGGCAATATCAAGTGTGCGCCGCATCTCGATTGGAAGTACAATGCGACCCAATTCATCCACCTTCCGCACGATTCCGGTTGATTTCATATTATATCTCCTTATCCGCTATTATTTCTGAAATTCTTTAGCTAACTGACAATACCACAGAATGTAATATTTTGTCAATTCCTTTTAGAGTTTTTTTACGATTATTCACATTTCTTTCACATTTTTGTCTTTAATACAAGGACAAAAGCAGTTATATTGATTCATTATTATATAATTATACTCTAAATGTATTTTAAAAATGTAAACCAGAAGGAGGAAGAAAAAATGGCTATGGCAATTTTATGGACCGGAATGGTTGTGCTATCCTTGGTATTTGGACTGCTCAATGGGCGCATGGAAGCGGTCTCCTCCGCTGCACTTACGGGTGCGGGAAGTGCAATTCAACTATGTCTGTCCATGGCAGGCGTTCTTTGCCTTTGGAGCGGTGTTATGGAGATCATGAATCGGTGCGGACTGTCCGCAAAATTGGCGCATGCATTTCGTCCGCTTTTGAGAGTGCTGCTGCCCAATGCCAGCCGGGACGATGAGACGCTCTCGGCTGTTTCTGCAAATGTTTCCGCCAATCTGCTGGGGCTCGGAAATGCGGCAACCCCTCTGGGTATTCAGGCAGCCCGCCGAATGGCCAGGGGGCTGGAGGGGGTCGCCAGTGACGAACTGTGCCTGCTGGTAGTGCTGAATACGGCATCTATTCAAATAATTCCGACGACGATTGCATCTGTCCGGGCCGTCGCCGGAGCCTCATCACCGTTTGACATTCTTCCGGCAGTATGGCTATCGTCTGTACTAAGTGTGTCGGCCGGGCTGACGATGGCGAAGGTCCTGGCCTTTTTTGGCAGGAGGAGAATATGAGTCCTTCTGCGATGGTCGTGCCCGGACTGCTGGCAGGGACTGCGGTCTTTGCCCTGTGGCGGCGGGTGGATGTTTACAGTGCGTTGACTGCCGGAGCAGGAGAAGGTCTGACGGTGCTACTGCGCATTGCTCCGGCACTGGTGGGACTTATGACCGCTGTGGCCATGTTTCGGGCCTCCGGGGCTATGGATTGGCTGTCTGGACTTTGTGCGCCGCTGCTTGAAAAGGTGGGAATTCCGGCAGAACTGACGCCCCTGATGCTGATCCGCCCCATTTCCGGAAGCGGAGCATTAGCAGTAGGCAGCGAGGTGATGAATACCTGCGGCCCGGACAGTTACGCGGGCCGGGTGGCAGCAGTGATGCTGGGCAGTACGGAAACCACATTTTATACCATCGCTGTCTATTTCAGTTCTGCCGGAATTACCCGCACCAGGCATACCATACCGGCAGCGCTGACTGCTGATCTGGTGGGATTTATTGGCTCCGCACTGGCCGTGCGAATCTTTTTCGGTATGTGAGCACTTGATAGCAAAACGGCTTTATACTCGGACAAAAGCGTAAGAATAGAATATTTTTACGAATTGGCGGTATGGAGTATTTGGCCCTCCCAATGATATTAAAAAGCGACAACTTGATAGTGCATGAAATCGAACAACTTGGACGCCTGCACCTCTCTTCCGAGGTTGACGTCAAGCGTCAAGGCAGAATGTTTCCAGTTTATAAGCCGGTTCCGCACACTAAACCTCTTTCATTTTCATTTCCGGCTGTCATTAAAAATAGCTGCTTTTCATAATTCCTCATATCAACGTTAAGCCTCATGGATCACTATGTGATCCATGAGGCTTAACGTTGATACCTCTCTAAATTTCATTGGAACTGCCACCCGAATTCGGACCGGCAATTTCATCCTTACCAAGTGATTGAGTAGCTTCGGTGTTGCCTTAAATAATATACATATATTTGTTGCATAATCAAAAAGTCCTGATTTCAGAGGGCTTTTGCGTTTACCGCCCACCATTATCGCCGCGCCATCCTCCACGAAGAATCGAAAAAGCAGCATGATCTGAAGGTTCATCAGGTCAAAAATGGCAGCACCCGGCACTTCGGTTACAAGGCACATATTGGTGTAAACAAGGATAGCGGGCTGATTCATATACCGAAAGTCACCGCCACGAATGTTCATGACGTTTCGTATGCAGCTGTTTCTGTGGTCAGAAATGCGCTTTACGAATTGGCAGAGCCCATATCCCAATAGTGCTTCCTATTCATATGGAAAATCCGCTCCAACAATCGGCGCGTTCTTTCTGCTCCGCAGCAGGCCTATCTGAAAAAGGGTATGCCGGGTATGTGTTTTTCTCCAAGACGATCCGGTCTCAAGGTTGATAAGTGGGACTTAAAATGATAAAATTGTCAAAGAAACTATGTAATCGCATTGGTGAACGAAGAAAAAGCATGGACAATCTGAAGCATTTGGTGCGCAAGTGACTAAACCGCGTACTATCCTCAATTGATACATATCTGCTCACCATTGTGGAAGCGCCCGCGGGATACGGAAAAACAACTGCCATCAGGGATTATCTCGCAGAACGGCGTGGCGATGTGCTGTGGCACTCTTTTCAGTGCATACAAGGCCTGGCAGATACGGCAGTATTCGGACTTCCCCTGCGCATATCCGGGCAAAATGAACGATTTCCGGGACTTCACTGTTGCTTTTATTGCGGAGCAGAATGGGACTTACAGTATCGACTGAAGATGCCTTTCTGGGGAGACTCGGCAGGCGGATCGTGCTGACGCTGATGAATGAAATCTACTTACGCCTGCGGCTTTGTACTTGACTCGGAAAACGAGGTTTATATCTACGAGCTGGGCGACCCTCAAACTGTTTTCATAAAAAGGGACTGTGAAGGCAGATGGCCTGCCAGCTTTATATATAGGTACTGTTTGGAATTTACTCGACAAATCTGAATTTAATTTAATTGTGAGGTTCGTTTATATTTATTGCCTGTGGGTTTCCAGTGATTGCAAGGGAAAGGGGTACGGGAGGACGCTGATGGAGTATTGTTTGGCGGATGCCAAAATCCGGTGTCTGTATGCTGGGAGCCAAAAAGCAAAAGTCCTGGCTTTCGGACCAATCTTTTGCCAAGAGGTTCGGCTTCGAGGTTGTGGATACGACTGCGAGCGGCTATGAATTGCTGGCGCTCTCTTTTGACGGGACGACGCCAAGGTTCGCACACAACGCCAAAAAGGAAGAAATCGAAGGCAAAGAGCTGACCGTCTATTATGATCTGCAATGCCCCTATATCCATCAGAATGTTGAAATGATCAAACAGTATTGTGAGACAATCGATGTCCCGGTATCTTTCATTCAGGTGGATACACTGGAAAAAGCAAAGGGATTGCCCTGCGTCTTCAATAATTAGGCCGTGTTTTATAAGGAGAAATTTGAAACCGTCAATTTGCTGGACGCCGCCTATTTGGAGAGAATCCTGAAAAAGTGAGGCGTGGAAAATGGGCGTTGAAACGAACAGGCAGCAAAACTGAAATTTCAAGAGGAAAAGCTATGGAAGAAGACATATTGCGGGAATTAGGCATGAATGACAGAAATGAAGCCGTTGTTTTTCTAAAAAGCCTCTGGACGTCAAAACCACAGCCATGCCCAAAATGCGGCGGCAAAATGGATTTCCTTCATAGGAAGGTAAAGAAAAGCAATTGTGACTGGAAATGTCTTGCCTGCGGGAAAGTTTATAGAACAATTTATATATTAAATAGTTTAAATGAGCGATAATTTCCGATTTGACGAGGTGATGAATCACAGCTTCAGCAAAGAATACCTGAATTTCGTTCTGGAGCAATGTTCCAATTTAGATGATCTTGCTTGCCGCGCCATGATGGGAGAGTACATTCTCTATTTAAGAGGAAAGATTATTGGGGGTATTTATGATGATCGGTTACTTGTGGAGCCGGTTGACTCCGCAAAAAAGCGGATGCCGGATTCGGTGCATGAATTACCTTATTCGGGGACCAAGGGAATGCTGCTGGTTGACAACGTGGACAGCAAAGAGCTTTTATCGGGCCTGTTTAAGGCGATGGTTGAAGAGCCTCCGCAGCCAAAGGGAAGAAGGAACCAACGCGGTCTGATTGATTGGTGAGATTATGAGTATGCACGATTCTTTTTATTACGAAACGCGAAACCGTGGCGGACGCATCCCGAACGGCGATCTCGCCTATGAGGTGCTGTCCGTCGTCGCGGAAATCCCAAGGGGAAAAGTGGCGACCTATGGGCAGATCGCAAAGCTTATCGGCAGGGAACAGAATTCCCGGCTCGTGGGCAAAATTCTGAGCCATGCGGAGTATTACGGAGACTATCCCTGCCAGCGCGTGGTCAATCATGCGGGGCGGCTGGCTCCGGGCTGGTCGGAGCAGGGGGATCTGCTTCGGGCGGAAGGCGTGGAGTTAAAGGATGACGGCCGCGTCGATCTGAAAAAATATGGATGGGACTGTCAAGCGACAGGGGGATGAAAAATGGCATATTGCGATTGGGGTACAGCGAACGACCTTTTGACAAAGTATCATGCTGACGAGTGGGGCGTCCCCGTACATGACGACAGAAAGCAGTTTGAATTTCTGATGATGGAGGCCATGCAGTGCGGCCTGAACTGGAACATGATGCTGCAAAAGCGGGAGATTTTCAGAGCGTGCTTCGACGGCTTTGATTACAACAAGGTAGCCGGATACGGCGAATCGGATATCCAACGCATCATGGACACGCCCGGCATGATCCGCTCCCGCCGCAAGATCGAAGCGATCATCCAAAACGCTCGGTGCTTTCAGAAAATTCAAGGGGAATTCAGCAGTTTTTCAGAGTATCTCTGGCGCTATTCCGACGGAAAAGCCCTGTTGTATCACGGCCACGAAAAGGGTTGGATTCCGGCGAGCAACGGGCTGTCCGATAAAATCAGCAAAGATCTTAAAAAGCGCGGTTTCAAATATCTCGGCAGCATCACGGTCTACTCGCACCTTCAGGCCTGCGGCATTATCAACGACCACAGCGAGGACTGTCCCTGCTTTGCGCGGCTAAACAGCGCTTATCCCACGGTGCAGAGGCGGCGGTTTCTGGAAAGGGGCGTGCAGTATTTCGGGGACAAGTAAAAAGGCGTTCCCGGTGGCTGTACCGGTTCCGAAATTTAAAGCGTTTGGAGAAAGGTAACATGATAAAATGAAAGTGGAACATCAGATGATTCAAGGGGTTCCTGTCGTTCTATATGGCGAAGAGTCCGAAAAGGGATACCTGTTTGTCCACGGCCAAGGCGGAAATAAGGAGGAAGCAGCCGCGTTTGCTGAGATTGCCGTCCCCTTGGGATTTCAGGTGGCTGGTATCGACCTGCCCGGGTATGGTGAGCGAAAAGAAACTCTAAGCGAATTTGTTCCCTGGACGGTTGTTCCGGAGCTCAAGGCGGTTGTGTCATCCTTGAAGGAGCACTGGAGCGAGATTTCTCTTCGGGCAAACAGCATTGGGGCTTATTTCTCCATGCTGGCATTTGCGGACGAGAAACTTGACAAGGCACTTTTTGTGTCTCCGATTGTGGATATGGAGCGGCTGATCTGCGACATGATGGGCTGGGCCGGTGTGACAGAGGACATGCTCCATCGGCAGGGCGAGATTTCCACAAACTTCGGACAAACACTCTCGTGGCATTATCTTTGCTGGGTAAGAGAACATCCGCTCAGTGTCTGGAATCAACCCACGTCGATTCTTTACGCCGAGCGGGACAACCTGACCACGACGGAAACGGTTCAAGCGTTTGCCAATGCGCACGCCGCATCCCTGACGATTTGCGAGCAGGGCGAACACTGGTTCCATACGCCCCGGCAGTTGGCTTCGCTTCGTGCATGGGAAATGTCAGCAGTGTGATTCAGAATTTGCTATATATCTGTAAAATCTTACGCCGCTGCGTACACGCCGAAGATGAGACAATCATCAAAGTGAGCGGCAGTTTGAGAATAAAAGTAGAGCTGGACTGCAACCAGCAATTTCTAATTTCATGAAGCGGCTGGAACTAATTTTCTGAAGGCATTCAGGAAACCTCCCGAGATAAAGAAAAACCGGGGTGAATGCAATGGCTTACAACGAGCTGATCAAGGACTTTGAAAAAATCCGGGACTATATGCGGGAATTCTATATCTACGGGTTCAAAAGCCGTGAGGAGTATGACGCCAAGAGTGCCCGCAGCTATGATAATGAACGCCGCAGGATAGGAAGCTGGCTTGGTGATTACATGGGCTTTCGCCAGGATGCCGCAGGCAAAAATGTGTTTCTCTCCGTTGACAGCAGGAGCATTCCGCACAATCCGCTGTATCAGGCATTTCGGGCCAAAAGCTTCACCGATAAGGATATTACCCTGCATTTCTATATTTTGGACCTTTTTTCGGACGGGGCGGAGTTGACCTCGGGAGAGATCGTCAATCTGATTTTGGAGCGATATCTGGCCCAGTATGAAGAGCCAATGTCCTTTGATGAATCTACCGTTCGGAAAAAATTGAAGGAATATGAAGAGCTTGGTCTGCTGACCAGCCGAAAGCGCGGACGCGAGGTGGTATACTGCCGCAGCAACGATCAAGCAATTGATTTGGACTCATGGATGGATGCCGCTGCGTTCTTCTCGGAGGCTGCCCCGCTGGGTGTCATCGGGGCTTACCTGCTGGACAAGTACCAAACCTCTCCGGCATATTATGGCTTCAAGCACCACTATCTTCTTCACGCGCTGGACAGCTCCGTACTGTGCGATCTGCTACATGCAATCGATGAGCGGAGAGCGGTTGAATTGACTGTCAGAAATCTTCGAACCGGCCAGGAAAATCAAAGGACGCTTTGCCCCCTCAATATCTATGCCAGTACGCAGTCCGGGCGGCAGTATCTGCTGGGCTACCATTATCGTGGAAAGAGGCTGCTGTTCTTCCGCATCGATGCAATCAAAAAAGTAACCATTGGAAACTGCGATAAGAACTATGAGACTTATCTGGAGTACCAGAAAAGATTTGATTTAAACCTTTGGGGCGTATCCACAAGTTCAGAACGTGGCCTTGACCATATTGAGATGACCGTCCACATTGGCAATGGAGAGCAATTCATACTGGACCGGTTGGAGCGGGAAAAGCGTCACGGTCGCTGCGAAATGCTCGATGAGCACACCTGCCGATTCGTTGCCGATGTCTATGACGCCCTAGAGATGATCCCCTGGCTTCGCACCTTTATCGGGCGGATCGAAAAGCTGCAATGCAGCAATCCGAGCGTGGTGGATACCTTCTATGAAGACCTGCGGCAGATGAATAAAATGTACGGAGGCGGCGGCCATGCTGTTTAGTGAGCTCTACGGCGGCTATTTCCATGCGGTTGCCGCTGTTCTCAAGGAGGCTGTGGCGGGAACATTGACCGATCAGCGCATGACGGAGATCATCCGGGGCAAGGCTTTTGCGGAGAGCGTCCTGACAATTCCTGCAAACCTGAAAAACAGCACATGGCCCTTGCTTTGCAAGGATAACACTACCCCCCTTCTTAACGTGCCGACCATGCCTCTTACCACACTGCAAAAACGCTGGATGAAGGCGCTGCTGCTTGACCCGCGTATCGCACTGTTCGAACCGCGTGCAGAAGGACTTGAAGCTGTGCCGCCGCTTTTTTATCCGGATACCTTTGTCTACTTTGACCAGTATAACGACGGCGATCCCTATGAAGATGCGGAATACATAGACCACTTCCATACAACCCTGCGGGCGCTGCGAGAACACCGGAAGTTGAAGGTTTGGTTTCGCGGACACACCGGCGTGCGGCATTCGGCGGAATGCTTTCCATACCGGATGGAGTACTCCGAGAAAGATGATAAATTTCGACTCCTGACCGTTGGAAACCGGCGATGTGGGGTGATTAACATGGCAAGGCTCGACTCCTGTGAACTGCTGGAGCCGTACGATCCTGATTTACTCCATCTGCCCCGGAGGAAGACGGAGGCGTTGGTGCTCTTGCTGAGGGATGAGCGCAATGCGCTGGAGAGGGCGCTGCTTCACTTCTCCCATTTTGAGAAGGAGACCGTTCGGCTGGAGGACCGGCAGTATAGGATCACGCTGCGCTACGAACGGGAGGATGAGACCGAACTGCTGATCCGCGTACTCTCTTTTGGGCCGATGGTACAGGTAATTTCGCCCGACCGTTTTATTGCATTGATCCGGGAACGACTTAACAGACAGGAAAGTTGCGAACTCTGAATCAGAGTTCGCAACTTTTTTTCCGTGATTGTTTTGGCTTCATTTGGTAATATTCAGTTGCAGAGTTGTTTTGCAGGTGATTGACTTCACCGCGGTACACGAGGAGATTCCAAAGTGTATGCCAGCAACCCTGTGATTGGGAGTCGCAAAAGCGATGGGGTTTAACTCCCCGCAAAATTGCAGGTTCGAATCCTGCCCACATCTATGTGGCCAATTGGTTTTGGTACTGCCTTAACGGGTATACAACGACAACAAATCCGCACTTCCCCACGCAGAGAAACAGCAGCCCGGCAAGGATGCCCACTGCCTCTTTCAAAGCAATGACGCTCCGCCTTGTCTGATGACGGATACCGTGAACGCATGACACAGGCCAGAAGCGTGGGCTTTCCGCCTGCAATTGCCTCACTCAAGACTTCAGCCGCGCAGTGCTCATCCGGGGAAGTGCAACCGATTTTTTACCTTTAGGAGGGTTATCGATATGAAGAAAGTCATTATCAACGAAAACCAGAGAGGCCTCCTGTTCGTCAACGGGAAATTTGGAAAGCTTCTTCTGCCCGGCAAATATCATCTCTTTGGTGGCCGCGAGATTGAAACGCTCTCCATAGATCAGGGGGTGCTTTCCTCCAAATGCACGCTTGAAACGTTACTACTTGATTCTAACATTGCAAAGCAGGTTTCGGTTGTTGAGGTTGAGGACCAGCACCTTGCGCTGCACTTTATCAACGGGAAGTTTGCACAAATCCTGCGGCAGGGCAAATATGCCTTCTGGGCAATCCACGACCGGCACGACTATCAGGAAATTAACATCTCCAAAACAGAAGTGGATACCGCCATTCCGGCTTATCTCTTCTCGATGATTCCATCCGACTACTTCACGAAGGTCGAGGTGGCACAGTACCAGAGAGCCCGGCTGTATTTTGATCAGAAGCTGGAGCGCACACTGGAACCCGGTACATATTACTTCTGGAAAAATGGCGTGAAAATTGATGTGGGTCTGGTGGATACCCGCCTCACGCAGATGAACATCACCGGTCAGGAGATCCTGACGCAGGATAAGGTCTCCCTGCGTATCAACTTTGTCTGCAACTACCGCATCTCGGATTGTGTGAAAGTGCTGACAGAAATTGACGACTATGCAGAGCAACTGCACGTTGTGGCCCAGCTTGCCATGCGGGAGTATGTCGGCAGACACAAACTCGATGAGATTTTAGAGGGCAAGGATCAGATTTCCGAGTATGTCATCACTCACCTAAAAGAAAAGGCGCCCATGCTGTTCGTTGAGATTGTGGACGGCGGCGTCAAGGACATCATCCTCCCCGGCGAGATCCGGGACATTATGAATACGGTGCTGGTGGCAGAAAAGCGGGCGCAGGCCAGCGTCATCACACGCCGGGAAGAGGTTGCCTCAACCAGATCTCTCCTGAACACCGCCAAACTGATGGAGGAGAATCAAACCCTTTACCGGCTCAAGGAACTGGAGTACATCGAGCGCATCTGCGATAATGTGGGGAATATCAGCCTCAATGGTACCGGAGACATGCTTGCGCAGCTGGGGTCTCTTCTCCGGGGGCAGGCGTCTTAAACAACAGAATGGGCCGGTATGCAACTTGCTTCATTGAGCTGCTGTCCGGCCCTATTCCGCAACAAAGGAGAATTCCCATGATTCAAATTGAAGGACTTCACAACACTGCCAGGTGTTTTTGCGAAACATTAGAGAAAACGGCACTCGGGCAGATCAAGTCCGTATGTGACCGTTCCGAGTTTGAAGGCTGCAAAATTCGTATCATGCCTGATGTCCATGCAGGCAAGGGCTGCACCATTGGCACCACCATGACCATAACGGATAAGATCGTGCCAAGCATGGTCGGCGTTGATATCGGCTGCGGCATGGAAACGGTCCTCCTGCGCGAGACAGAAATTAACTTTGCCCGGCTGGATCAGGTAATTCGGGAGAACATACCCTACGGTCGGTAGGTTCGGCAGGAACTTCATCCCTTGTATGAAGCCATCCACCTCCATGACCTTCGCTGTGCCAAACTGATAAATCTGAGTCGGGCGCAGCACAGTATTGGGTCACTGGGCGGCGGCAATCACTTCATTGAGGTAGATCGTTCGGAAAATGGGAAACTCTATCTGGTCGTGCATTCCGGAAGCCGTCATCTGGGTACCGAGGTGGCAAACTTCTATCAGGATGAGGGCCGTCGTGCGCTCTGGGGCGGTGCAAACTATCAGATTCAGGAAATGATTGTCTCCTTGAAGGAGCAGGGCCGCCTCCAAGAGATTCAACCCACGATTACCCAACTGAAGCGGGAACATCCGCTGGAGATTTCCAAGGATCTTGCCTATGTGGAAGGGAAACTGTTTGAGGATTACATTCATGATATGAAGATCGTGCAGCATTTTGCAGTGCTTAACCGCAAAGCCATGACCGACATCATCCTCACCCGGATGGGCATTACCCGCGCGGAGGAGTTTACCACAATCCACAACTATATCGATACGGATACCATGACCCTCCGGAAGGGCAGCGTTTCGGCCAAGACCGGGGAGAAACTGTTGATCCCCATCAATATGCGCGATGGCAGCCTGATCTGCATTGGAAAAGGGAACGAGGACTGGAACTGTTCCGCCCCCCACGGCGCGGGACGCCTGATGAGCCGGAAGGCCGCTTTTGATGCATTCACGATGGCGCAGTTCCAGACGGAAATGAAAGGCATCTACTCCACCTGCGTGGTGCCGGATACGCTGGATGAGTCGCCTATGGCCTATAAAAGTATGGATGAGATCATCCGCCAGATTGGACCCACGGCCGATATTGCAGAGCGCATCAAGCCCATCTACAATTTCAAGGCGGCAGACTGATTGGCAATAGATTGAGGGGTATTTCCCTGAACAGCTTTGAAGCAGGGTTACTATTATGATTCTATCAGACGGAAAAAACGACTTTGAAAACAACGTATTTAAGTTCTGGAAATGGTCTGCGCCTGTCCTTCAAACACCGGACGAGGTTTTTGCTGGGCTGCATGAGCTAAAACTGCATGGCCGCGTCATTCAAGATGTCCGAGCCATCGGCATGGGATATAATTGGCGGAAAGATGATATTTGGGATTCGATTTATTGTAGCGTGGTACAGCAATGCGGGAAGGCACAGGCAAAGAAAATATGTGATCAGGAAACATATCCGGAAAATATCCAGATGAACAGGTGGGCAGAGATCGATGAGCCCATGCTAATCAAATTTGCTGATGGAGCTGTTCTTGGCATATCCTTTGATGAAGGAAGCAGCGTCCGCCTTTCCATGAACACAATTCCCTGGGATATTCGTCCTGGAATCAATCCACCTACCTTCCATGCCAATCGCTTGTTTGCAGGGATCATTGGAAAACCCATTACATCCATAGAGGTGACGGCAGCGCTGGAAGAACCCGTCTTCACAGGCTCTCATGGATTGCATCTGGAGGCTCAGCCTGCTTACCTGTCAAAGTTGACGCTTTATTGCGAGCGCGTCGATATTACACGCCCATTCTGCTGCCTCGTATTTAAGCCGTTCTACGATTACGGAAACGTATACCTGGTTGATTATGACGGAAACTGCCACAAGATGGGCTCCGAGAATATTACATATGTCACCGAGGGATTCTGATTTTACAATATATCGGCAAACAGCCGCACGATACTGGAGATTATACCTGTCAGCGCCAGTGATAAAATGCAAGAAAACGCCGGTCAAAAAATGCAGGTTTGCAGCGGAGAGAAATGCAATATGGTACACTCGAATCTGCCTGCCGTAATGGAGGCGGAAAGGGTGTCAGAATGGAAGGAGCAAACTGGATGGATATCCGCGACCGGCAAAAAGGACTGAGCTACACGGAGATCGCGCACAAGTACAACCTTGACCCGAGGACGGCGAAGAAATACGCCGAGAGCGAGACACGGCCGGTATACAGCCTGAGCGCGGCGAAGCCGTCAAAGCTGGACCCGTACAAGGAGCAGATCGCAATATGGCTGGAGGAAGCGCCGTACTCAGCGGAGCGAATTCCGGAAAAGATCCGGGAGCAGGGCTTTGACGGCGGGCACAGCATCGTGCGAGAATACGTACGCAACAAAAAGGAGCAGCTGGACGAGAAGGCAACGGTGCGGTTTGAGACATGCAAGGGCAGATGGACTGGGCATTCTTTGAGGATCACACCGTCATGGAGGGCGGAAAGCTGAAGAAGCTGTACTGCTTTCTGTTTATTCTCGGATACTCACGGGCACGGTACATAGAGTTTGTGACCGACATGAGCACAAACACACTGATCCGCTGCCATGCCAACGCGTTCCGGTACTTCGGCGGATACCCCGAGGAAATCCTGTACGACAACATGAAACAGGTCGTCATCAAGCGGCTGCTGAAGCAGGAGGACAGCACCCTGAACCGGCAGTTCGAGGACTTTGCCGGGTTCTACGGCTTCAAGCCTGTGCTGTGCAGGCCATACCGGGGCCAGACAAAGGGCAAGGTGGAGCGCACCGTACAGTTCGTCCGGGATAATTTCATGGTGGGCATCAAGTATAGCTCCTTGTATGACCTCAACGGCCAGGCGCTGGCCTGGTGCAGCAAGGTCAATGGAAAGGTGCATGCCACAACAAATGAGATTCCCTTCGAGAGGCTAAAAAAAGAGGGCCTCAACCCTCTCAAACGTGAATATATCATTGACAAAATTAACTTACGCAGGGTGCAAAAAGACTGCCTCATCTCACACGGCGGTAATCAGTATTCCGTTCCATCGGAATACGCCGGCAAAGATGTGGCAGTCGTAGCGCTGGACAACCTGCTCGCCGTCTACCACGAAGGAAAGCAAATCGCTCTGCACCGGATATCCTATCAGAAAAAGGACATGGTCGTCAATGCCCATCACTACCGCAGGCTGACGGTCAAGCAGTCTTTCGACATCGAAAACACGCTGCTGGACGGTGACAACGTCATCGATTTTCCCATCCAGCCACATGATTTGAGCCGGTATGACGAGGTATTGTTATGACGGAACTGACGATGGAACGCCTCAGGGAGAACCTTGAAAGCCTGAAAATGAAAAACACGCTGGAGATCCTGGACAATTATCTTGAGAGAGCTGTAAAAGACGAGCTTAACATCGTGGAGGTGCACGACCATATCTTTGCAGAGGAGGCGCTCAGCAAACGACGGCGCGCCTATGAAAAACAGGTGCAGATGTCGGGCTTTCCCATCAAAAAGACGTTGGAGGACTTTGATTTCAGTTTTCAGCCCTCCATTGACAAGCGGCAGATCGAGGAACTGGCCACCATGCGTTTTCTGGAGAATGGAAAAAATATCGTCTTTCTCGGCCCGCCCGGCGTGGGCAAGACCCATCTGGCCTCGGCGCTGGGGATGGTCGCCGCCAGGCATCGATTCTCCACTTACTACATTAACTGCCACTCACTGATTGAGCAGCTCAAAAAGGCCCATTTTGAAAACCGTCTTCCAGATAAGCTCAAAACTCTGGGCAAATACAAGCTGCTCATCATCGACGAAATCGGGTATCTCCCAATGGATATTCAGGGGGCGAACCTGTTCTTTCAGCTTATTGCCAGACGGTATGGAAAGGTCTCAACAGTCTTTACCTCCAACAAGACCTTTTCCCAATGGAACGAGATCTTTGCTGATGTCACCATCGCCTCCGCGATACTCGATCGTGTTCTGCACCACTGTACCGTCGTCAATATCAAGGGCGAAAGCTACCGGCTAAAAGAACGCAAAGAATACATGAAGCAAAAACAGCACATCGTCAATACCCTCTTCGAGCAGGGACAAAACTAATTTTAGGACATTCCCTCGCCGCTGTTTTTCTACATTTTTTAACCGGCGAAAAACTGCAAATTCAAATCGGCGTTGACAGAGGAAACCATATTTGCTAACCTATTTAAACAGTTCCGATGTTGCAATTATTGTTCTGCACGAGATATACGGCATCAACAAGCATATTCTTAGTGTCTGCGATGAATACAGCAAATTAGGATATGATTTTGGTACTATAAAAAGCGTAAGTGTAGGACGCCGACGGGCGTTTCACATTTGCGCTTATTCTTTTACAATAAGGGAAGTAATTGGTCTGGCGTGGCGCTTTATGGAGCGAAGCCTCCGGCAACAAAACTGTCAGCCATCCCTTGTTGTAAACATTCGATTAGGCAGGTTGAAACCCATACGGGCTTTCGTGTAACGAACCAAACTGAATCGCAATAAGTGCAGATGGGATTACAATTACAAAACAATCATTCAGGAGGGTTCAACATGACAAGCGTAGGCATTGATGTATCAAAAGGCAAGAGCACCGTCTGTATTCTCAGGCCATACGGAGAAGTGGTTGCTTCCCCATATGAAATACAGCACACCGAACCGGAGCTTCGTGCATTGGTATCCCATATTCAATCCATAGAAGGAGAAGTCAGAATTGTAATGGAGGCTACTGGAGCATACCATTTGCCGCTGCTTTCCAGTTTCAAAGATGCAGGCATGTTTGTGAGTGTAATCAATCCATTGGCAATGAAAAAGTATGCTTCAACAGCAATACGCAAAGGCAAAACGGATAAATTGGATTCTGTCCGTATCGCGAACTATGGAATTGATCACTGGTTTAAGCTCGCGGACTACACGTTGCCAGATGAGTTATATGCGCAGCTTAGGCTCCTGGGGCGGCAATATGCACACTACATTACAATCCGTATTGAGTGTAAACTGGCCTTGACCGATCTGTTGGACAGGACCATGCCTGGGATAAAAACATTGCTCAGCGGCAAGCGCTCAGAGGAACCAACAAAGGACAAACTTAGTGACTTCGTAGCAGAATACTGGCATTTTGACAACATTACTAAAAAAAGCGAGGTTCAGTTCATCCATAGTTATTGTGCTTGGGCAAAAAAGAAAGGATACCACGCAAGTGAACCCAAGGCGAAAGCAATTTACGCCCTGGCTTGCAATGGTATCCCCACTTTGCCCTCCAGTGCCGCATCGACCAAAATGTTAACGCTGGAAGCCGTGAGAGTCCTGAAAGAAGTGAACAAGACTCTGGAAACCATTTTAACACAAATGCAGGCGCTTGCAATCACTTTGCCTGAATACGATATTGTTCGTGCCATGAACGGTGTGGGCGACGTCTTAGTGCCAAGGCTCATTGCTGAGATTGGCGATGTGCGCTGTTTTCATAGCGGCAGCGCACTGATTGCATTCGCTGGAATTGACTCGCCGTCGTTTCAATCAGGAAGCTTTACGGGTACACGACGTAAAATTTCCAAACGTGGGTCTTCACTGCTTCGGAAAACCGGGTACGAGGTAATGAAATGCCTTAAGACAGTAAAGCCGGCTCAAGACAATGCAGTATATCTTTATATGCTGAAAAAGGAGGCTGAAGGCAAGCCGAAGAAGGTTGCAAAGATTGCTGCCCTCAACAAGTTTCTGCGCATCTATTACGCCCGTGTAAGCGAGGTATACGCAAGCTAAAAAAACCATTATTTCTTAGGCCAGCGGCTCGCCGATGGTCTGCTTTGCTATGCCTAAATTACAATCATATTTTTATTCAGCCTGCCAAGATTTGTCCTTGACTTTTCTTAGCAGGTTTTATTGCCCGAATCTCATCCATCGGGAAACACCTTTTGATTATAGCCAGCAGGAAGCGGCGTATCGACATTTCAAAACAGATGTCAGCTTTGATGTCTGTTTTGAAATCGAAGAACTATTAAAGAAGCTTCGGATAAAATACCGGGTTATCGTCCTGATTGGCTTTAGTGTTGGCGCAACAATTGCATGGAGATGCTCGATGTCCGGTCTTTGTGACGGAATGATCGGGTACTACGGCTCGCGTATTCGGGATTATCTTGGAATAACACCCAAATGTCGGACTCTTTTGATTTTTGCAGAAAAAGAAGTGAACTTTAGCCCCGGAGAACTTGATTTTACATCCAAGCAACAAGAATTCGTGTCTATGACCGTCTTAAAAGCCCATCATGGTTTTTGCGATATGTTTTCCGAACATTACGATCCAATTTCTGCAGTGGAAGCACAAAGACTGACCAATGAATTTATTGAAACGTTACTTCAAGGAAGATGATTGTTGATAATTATAAAGCCCCATACCCACATATCCGTTATGTTCTACAAAAAGGGTGTAACCCCTGTCTACTGTGTATTAAGATTTACGGCCATTGAAGGACGGCATTATTCCGATTTAAAAGCAGAACGTTTTAATTTCTAAATTACTTTTTTCAGCATGGTGTATGCACAATGCACCATGGGTGAAGTTTTGGTAGAGGTGATATTAACCCAATATTTATTCAAAAGCAGCAAGGCCGCCGGGCAGAATTCCTGTCCGATGGCCTTTGTTTCTCTTCGGCCGTTTCCGCATGTGGGTCATGGTGTGTCAGGTCGGTCTCCGGCAATCAAAACCTGCGCAGCAATAAACTAGCAAGCATCTCTATGAGAGTTAACCTTTGAGGAACTTGCTCTATTTGCACTGCACTTTCCGTTTACACAGGATTTAGAACATCCATGTTCCTTAGGAGATTGCATTTATGGCTTGATAATAGGCGTTCGTCAAAACCTCATTGTATCGATTTACGTCTTCAGGTCGATAGTATCCAGAGTCTGAAACGCGGTCCATTAACTGAGATAACTTACTCGAAAAGTCTGCGCCTTTGCCATCACTTTCGGAAAAAAGTTTGTATGCGTACTTTGAGGTGTCCGTCAAGAAACTGTGGAAGTCCTTTGTAATTCGTCCACTGCTGTATTCAAAACTTTGCCAATCCTGCATGGTGGCAACCTCGTTCTTTTCGACTAACTGTGTGAAACGCTTTGCGAACGAATCTCCAAGTCCCTCAGGCAGTGTGGCGGCATAGGCTTCGGCTGTTGCCTTCATCATCCCCTTTTTGGCAAAGGTAACAAACCCACCAGTCCCCACAGTGCTGCCGTAATCCACATCGCGAATTGCGAGCGCGGTATCACGTATTTGGAATATCTGCCCAATGGTCGTCTCTACTCCGGACAGGTGAAACTTTGTTTGAAGCTGATTCATTTCTGGTGTCTCACCTTTTTTCAGCTTGTCAGCATACTCCCCAATGAGCGCCTCTAAGGACTTTGCCACACTGTCTGCATCCGATCCCTCAAACCACTCGCACAATCCGCGCACAAAATAGGAATTAGATGCGTCATCAGGATTATAGTCCTGCCCGCTGTGCAGTTTCTCAGCCTGGCCCTTAATACCGTTTGCATCAAGATAGAAAAAATAATCATCAATCACACTACGAGAGGCGTTTTCTTTTGCCAAGATATATTTTTGTATGCTAGGCGGAACCGTTTCAATCTTTAATGTGCTTTTGTCGGGCAGTTCGGCCTGGGGTGTAGGCGAGATGGAAATACCCTCCGTCGGTGCAAAATCTTTCAGCTTATTCGAGAAATACGCCAAATCACGCAAAACCGCCGAATCTTTTGATAGACTCGTTGCATTTCCCTCAGCAGGGGCCTTCCGTTCAAAACTTGCCGCAGCCACAACAGATGGATATTGGGCAGTTGGTGTTACTGTCATAGTAGTTAACCTCTTTCCAATCAGGTCATAATACGGAATGTAAAGAAAGTCGGCAAACGAATAAAGTCAAAAGAGCGAAAAACCATCCCTGCCAGGTGATGGGCTTTCGTTGTATTACGCAATTCAGCTTAACTTAGTCCCATTCAATCCCATAATTTTTGAAAATATTTGTAATGAAATCTATATCAATATATGGACCATCACTTTGATATACTCTGTAGAATAAAATACCCTTTTTAATTTCTGTGGTCATTTGAATAACAAATGCTGAAAGGGGTTTCCCATTTTGCCCATATATTGTAACATCATAATATAGGCCAAATCCAAAAGCCAAACCGCTTTTTTTCACAGAAACAGAGTTCAAATTTGTAATAATGTGGTTGATATCATCCGGATGAGTAATCGTCACCTCTTCACCATGAGTCCGATCAATGATATATATTTCTGATACGTCACTCGGCTGAAAGGAAACGATTCTGGTTGGGAAAAACCACCAGAGGAGAAGGACTGATATTATAACCAACTTAATAATAAGGGAACGATTGTTTTTGATACCGTTCATAATTTTCTCCCATAATTACGTAGGCGTAAATTTCATAATATAACTACGGGTAATTATCCTTGTAGCAGACATACCTGCAGATATTCCGGCTCGATTTGTAACCGTCTCTTACTTTAAAAAGCTTGTTCATCGAATAAGCATTGTAAAACATCGTCCATCCATATGCAACAACAGTATGGTCATGGTAATCGCTCAGCGGAGCATCTATTGAGCAAAAGGGACAGGGATTCCATTCTTTGATACAATGGGTCCGAATCGCACTTTCCCCCAGATTATGACGGTCTACATCAAATATGTGAGTTCAGGAAATAGCTCTATAAGAAAAGCAATCAGATCGCTAGTGTGCCCTCGAGTTTCAGGTGCATTTATACGGCCATCAATATTTCCATTGTAAAGCATACCCCTCGTGTTGCAGGGTGCGCATTTTCCCCCTTTGTACTATGCGTCGGCTGAAAATTGAAATCCGGTCAAAAATGTTCCTTGCTCTGATGAAATTTTTTGCATGAATCCGTTCCAGGATTCCGTAAGACTATCGATCCCCGTCTGCTGGCCTGCGTATCCTCCGTACACATCATCCTGCATCTGAAAAAGGTTCCGAAAATAGAGGTCGCCGCTGTCATAGCGGTGGATTCCGTCATAGGCGCCGTTTTCGCTCTTTTCCGCAAACGTGTTATTGGCGAAAACAGCGCCCTCCACAATCGACGTATTGACATCTCCAGTTTTTTTATAGACATTTGAAACCCGGTCAATCACCGCTTGGACCGCCGACCGGTCCACATCTGAAAAGCCCTTTTGAATTTCCTGAATATACTGTGCTGCCAAACTGTCCGATATTTCTCCGTCAGCCCGCAGCTTTTCATAGCCTGTGACTTGAGCCTGCGACCACTTTTCCATGTACGCCTCTTGCTGTACCAGTACATTCTCAGTAAAGTAATTCACACTCTGCGACACGATTTCCTTCACGCTGTCCGAAACACCCGCGTACTGATTGAAGGCCGTTCCCTTCAGGTTGAGCTGAGCCAGCTTCAGGCCAAGGGATTCCTCGGATTCTTCCCCAACCGATATCCCGTTGACAGACGCAACGCGGCTGCGCGAATAGCTCTCCAGCTCCTGAGCAAAAGTCTGCATGGCCTCCATATCCTCTAGCGTAAAGTTCTCGCTTTCCTGTGTGTCCTGCGCTGGAGTGATGTCCATACTGTCTACGGCTTTGCGCAGCTCGCTGGCCATATATGCGCTGTCCTTCCGCAGCCATGCTTCCTCCGGTCCGCTGACATCAGCATAGTCCGGATTAGACGCGATGAATGCGGAAATATTGCGCCGTTCTTTGGGTCACCTCGGATGAAAGGCTTTGATACAGGCGGTCACTCACTCCCGTTGCGCCGTTTTTTTCAAATGTTCCTCCAACTTCCCCGGTAAATCGCTGCGCAAGGCTTTTTGTATAGTGCTCCATTAGCTGATCCAATTGTTTCAAATTGGATGCCTTTTGATCGCCGGTATCTTGGGACTCAATGCGGTTTTTCATAGCAGCATAGCGGGAGGCCACGTAGTCGATGCTCTTTCCAGGCGCATCTGTACCGCAGACGGCGGCAGACAGATCCAAATTTGCCCACGTGAAATCTGCCTCGTTGGACATGCCATCTTCGGTAGATATTTCTTCGATGCCACCTAGAGCGACCGCTGGCTCTTTTTGCTGCACCTGAGCCTCTCGCAAGAGAGCATCGTCTTCTATTTGCAACGTGTTTGCATCACGTCTGTGCAACGCATCCTCTTTGGAGTAATCTTGCTGTATGGTCAGGTTGTCCGCGCTAATGGCATCAGGAAGCTTACAGGTCCCCGCGAGAATAACCGGACTAAAAAAGTCGGAAACCGTCCGGGGATTTCTCTGTACCTGCTTGATAGTGAGAGCAGAACCTGCCGCCGAATCTCCCTTTGCATGTAAAGTGCGGGAGACTTGGCTTGCAGAGTTATTCTTTAAGAAAACGGACTGACCATGTAAATTGCCCACGTACACGAAAGTCCCTCCTTTTATATAAGTTACATAGCAAACATGCCGTGCTGGGTTGGCTTTGCGCCCGGCGTGGAGCCGTTTTATTTATAGGATTTCCGTTTTTATCTTTCTATCTATATCGACGCATTTTTTAATAAAATAATGCAATTTGAGTTTATTTACTTCTCATCTTGTACATTTCACCTTTAATTTCCGGGCACGCAATAATACGGTACATTCTTTCAATTGACCTGGGATTCAACATTTTGCCGAGACAGAAACTGGCGTTTTGGAATCGCCCGCGACGGAGTAGCTGACCTCCAGCTTGTAGGTTTGTCCCTTTTTCACAGTTGCCGTTTTGTAAAACGAGAGCGAGCCGGTGCCTGAGGTACTCCAGGTCTTCAAGCAGGTATTCCCATTCAAGAGCTTGACCGTGGCAGAAATTTTTTCACTGCTGTTGTTTGCGTAAATCGGTACGGTGCAGTTTGCCTGTGTTCTATCAAAGGATAAGCTGGGGGGATGGTGGAGAACGCTCTGATTTAGGAAATCACCTTCCTCATTCGTTTGTAATCTATAAACGAATAAAGAAGGTAATATGTGACATGCTTTTAAAAATTTTTATCAAAAGGGCGCTTTTATTTATGTGCAAAATGTCCGCTTCCTGCAAGTATCTCGAAATAGAAAATACCAGATTAGAGGACAAGAGGGCTCCTCGCGCCTGTGCTGCGGCTATCGTCAGCATTTTATCAGTCATGCTCATACGGGTATCCCCTCCTCTCCAAACATTTTTTTAATTTAGATTTAGCCCGCTGCTCAGTTTTCCGCTCAGCTTCCAAAGACATTCCCAATATTTGTACCACTTCTTTACCGCTGTAGCCATTGTCATAGTGAAGCAACAGTACCAAACGGTCTCGCTGGGGCAAACGCAGTATTGCCGCCGCAGGCCGCTGCATTCCGGCGTGGATACCGTGAGACCGGGCGCTTCATCCTGAAACTCAACCATGGTAAACTCGTTTTTTTGCGGTATCTGTCAATCGCAATGTGTTCAGCTATAACAACGACATTGGGACTTCGTTTTGGGACATGTGGGCTTTCTCTGGTTTTTTATCTCCAAACAAAATAACTCTCCTGCTCGATTTTACCAACTTTAATCCAGCCGAAGCGCTTGAAATTCTCTCCTGAGCTGTTTTCATACCGAGTCTACAATGAACTGCATGAACGGCTGGACAAGCAGGAGCGCAAACTGCTTCTCCGTCTTATCGACCTGGAAAACGCGATTCAAGATGAGACATCGCTACGCAACTTTACAAACGGCTACCTGCTGGCGAGAGGAATTGATCGGGGGCTGTCCGGCCGACCACCCTACTTCTTCGACAGGGAGGAGGAAGGACACGCAAAAGTACTGAACGAGAAGGAAAATCCTGTGTAAAAAAGGACACCGGCTCCCAGTTTTGCAATCTGTCTTTTGCATGGCCCAGGGCTACGTCCCAGTAATAATAATTCAAAAGCTGTGCCGCCATAACTAAAGAAAAAAAGCACATTCATCCAGTTGACAACTTTCTGATAACTCCATCCCGATCCCATGGCTGCTGCGATTACTGTATGGTATTGTGGGTCATTGTAAAGGAGCTGATTTTATGGCAAAGAAACAAGCCAATGGCGAGGACAATATTCGCAAACGATCAAACGGTTGATGGGGGAAGCGCTACGCCGCCGGCTACAACGCCAATACCGGCAAATGCATCGTCAGAAACGTACTGCAAAAGCTTTATAAGGATTTTCAGGAAAACGGGCGGGTTCACACCACCACCAAACGTGGAGACCGACTTGGGATACGGGACTCCCACACCTGAAATCTCATGGACTCCGGCACACGTTCGCGACAGCAGGGCTGCAAAACGGCGTGGATGTGAAAACGGTCTCTGCCATGCTGGGACATTACGACGTAGGCTTCACCCTCCGAACCTACACGCACGCCACCCAGCAGGCCCAGGCGGGCATTGATACAGTCAGCAACTGAGACTAACTATTAAAAGTCAAGTCCCAAAAGAGGAAAGTTGTGTAAAGAGAGATGGTTTAAAAAAGGCATTGCAAAACAGGCACTCAATAGAGCGCGTGCGAGCTAATGAGAGGCTATCAGGCCGCAAGGCGATACGGTTCTCGGAATTTCTCCAGAGCAAAAATAAGCCGCATCAGTTTCTTGGCGGCATGAGAGATAGCAACGTTGTAATGCTTGCCCTCGGCTCGTTTTTTAGCGAGGTATGAAGCAAAGAGCGGATCCCAATGGCAACCATATTTGGCAGCGTTGTAAAGAGCAAAGCGCAAATATCTGGAACCGCGCTTTTCCATGTGGGCATAGCAGTTTGTAAGCTGCCCGGATTGGTAGGTAAAGGGCGAAAGACCGGCATAAGCCAACACCTTATCCGGGGAATCAAAGTGGGAAAAGTCTCCAACCTCAGCAAGGATCATAGCGCCCATCCGAGTTCCAATGCCGGGGATGGTGGTAATGGGCGAATGCATCTCATCCATAATTGCTTGAATTGCAGCTTCAATTTCTTCAATTTCGGAGTCCAGTTCCCGAATGAGATGAATGGTGTGCCGCAGTTCCAGCCACTTTGCTGGCAGTACGGAGCCAATAGATGCTTTGGCGGCCTCGCGGATTTCTACGGCCATATCCCTCTTATAGCGTCTGCTGGAGGCTTCCAGCAGACGCGCTTTTAACCGTGTAAGATGTGCGTCGGCAATATATTTAGCCCCAGGGAACTCGCTTAGCAGCGCATAAACAGAGGGCATATGGAGAGACGGAACCAGCTTTTCCATTTCCGGGAACAGAGTGCAGACCAGTCTGGCGATGGGGGATTCCAGCTTTGCCCGTTCCTTCACCTTATCGAAACGGTATCTCGTCAGTGATTTTAGCTCCTCGTTGTGGTAAGCTGTATCTGTGTAGGGTTTGAGACCCACATTGGATAAAAGCACAGCTGCAATCGTTCGCGCATCTACCCGGTCGGTCTTTGTCTTTCTAAGGCTGAGGCTTTTTCGGTACAGGTTGGTGTGCAAGGGGTTCAAGACATAGGCGGGAAGACCGTTGTCAAGATGGAACCCGAGAATGTTGTAGCTGTAGTGTCCGGTTGCCTCAAGCCCTACCTTTATTTTGCCCTGGGCGGTGGTGCAGGCGCGGATTCGTTCCAACAGGCAATGGAACCCCTCCATATTGATGGGGATGGTGAAGACATCCCCAAGGACTTCACCCTCTGAGTTGATTATGAAGCAGTCGTGCTTGTCCTTTGCCACGTCAATGCCTACGCAAACCATAATGATACCTCCGACTGTAATGTTTGATGCTGTATCCACAGGACTCTTTGCTCTTGTTACCTTGTTCCACATAAACCGTCCGGCGGTATCTAACTGATTAACAAATCTGCAAAGGGCTGTGGTTGAAGCCTCAATTGAACCATATTGTGGAGGTGATTTGAATTAATCCACAGCATCCTCTACAGTGTAGTACAGCCCTTGGAGAGGGGCTTTATAAACTACTACTTTATAATACAAGGTGATAGTAAAGGTGATATAAGTCCAAGATCACTCCGAAAATAGCAAGGCCACCGGACAGAATTCCTGTCCGGTGGCCTTTGTTCCTCTTTAGTCGTTTCCGTATGGAAGGCACAATATGAGTCATAAATTTCAGGTAAATTAATTTTCAACTCTTCAAGAAAAAAACCACCGTTTTCTATAGAAAACAGTGGTCAGCCGGTAGACAAAACGCCGTTTGGGATTCAGACCCAAGCGGCGTTTTTCATGCGAATAATCGAATTGGGAACAAATAGCAGGAAAAAGAGAAAGGGGAAATCGTATTTGGGCTTGAACCTGGGGTCTTCCGATTTCCAGATTGCCAGCTTTTTGAGATTCATGCAGGCGAAAGTGAGCAAAGCCTGCATCGTCACTTTGGCTTTGCCCCGTAAGGTAGTATATCTCAACCCATGTTTTTTTTTTGCGTCGGCGAAAACCCGTTCGATGGTTTCCGCACGCTCCCGGTAAATTGCTTTTCCCCGCGATGTGTGGCGAAAATCTTCCGCGACGTCCAGATCGTTCGCCCATACATGCCGCGTTACAGTTTTCTGACAGTTCCTACTCTGCGTGCACTGCGCCCGTTTCGGACAGCATTTGCAGATTTTGGGGCCGCTTTTGTATTCCCGGTATCCGTCACGGTTTGTGGTTGAGTAGCGCAGAACCTGGTTGTTTGGGCAGAGAACACAGTCGTAATATTGGTCGTATACATATTCGTAGGGCTTGAAATATCCTTTTTTGCTCATCGGCCTTTTGTAAGGCAAAACCGGAATTTGGTGGTCGTCCAGAATCTGTTTGCAGATATATGGGATCTTGTAACCAGCGTCGGCAACAACGTACTTGATTTCAGGGAACGTGGCCTTTACTTTGTCATAAATGCTTTTGAACATCACGCTGTCATGGACGTTGGCGGGGGAAAGTTCTATGCCAAGGATGAAGTTGTGCCGGTCGCAGGCTGTGTGCGCGGTGTAGGCGAAACATTTTTCATGCTCCCCTTTGTGGAACATGCCGCACTCCGGATCGGTGGTGCTTTTTTCGATCTCTTTAGTCTGTCCGGCCCCGCCGCCTTTTCCCGAGTCGTCATCGTCAAATGGCTTTTTCCCATGAACCTCCCGGTCCTTGTTGATTTCCTCCATCAACTCTTTTTGGTAATGCCGGGCCTCTTCCTGAACCTGCACCTTCATTTTCCTGTTTCGGTTGGCGCTGGCCTTGATATGCCTGGAATCAATGAACACCGCCTTCGGGTCCACATACTTCAGCTTCACCGCTTCCAGCAGGATACGGGCGAATATTTTCTCAAAAATATCGGTGCCCTCAAACCGCCGGGAATAATTTTTTCCAAAGGTCGTAAAATGAGGGATCGGATCGTTCCAGTCATATCCCAAAAACCAGCGATATGCCGCATTGACCTCGATTTCTTTGATCGTCTGCCGCATGCTGCGGATTCCAAATAGATACTGGATGAACACGATCTTGAACAGCACTACAGGATCAATACTTGGACGGCCCGTATCTTCGCTGTACCTGCCTTTCACCAAATCATATATGAAACTGAAATCAATTGCTTTTTCGATTTTCCTGAGAAGATGGTCTTTTGGAACCAAATCCTCCATGCAGTAAAAGCCGATCTGCTTCCGGCTGTCTTCACCTTTTTGGTTCACCATCTTTTATCACCTGCTTCTATTTTACCATCTTCTAAGCACTAAAAAAAGACAAAGCATCATTTCTCTGATACTTTGTCTACAGGCTGAAACCACCGTTTTCTATAGAAAACGGTGGTTTTTGGAGGTGCTATCCAGATAAAGGGAAAACTTGTAAGCGCTGCAATTAACTTCGAGTTGATCAGTAGACATTAGCAGATGCAGTCAATGTTTTATTTTACAGTTCGCAGAGCTTGAGCAGCTCCTCCCAGTTTTTGTCGACTTCCTTCTGGACCTGCTCAATCATCCACTCGTTGCCCTTCTTGAACATATGGGCGAAGCGGCCCTGCATCTTGAGGTATTCCTCCACGGGCAGCTTCTGCTTGGGCTTATAAGAGAGGATATACTTGCCTTCGACCACTTCGTACAGCGGCCACACGCAGGTCTCCACGGCGGCCTTGGTGATTTCCATCAGCTTTTCGCTGGGATAGCGCCAGCCCCGGGGGCAGGGCGCCATCACGTTCAAAAAGGCCGGGCCAGAGGTATAGATGGCCTTGTGGGCCTTGGTGGAAATATCGGAGAAGTTGCCGATGAACGTGGTCTGGGCGGCGTAGGGGATGCCGTGGGCCACCATGATCTTCGTCAGGTTCTTCTTCTGCTGGGGCTTTCCGGGAATCACGCTGCCCGCGGGCGTGGTGGTGGTATCGGCAAAGTGGGGTGTGGAGGAGGAGCGCTGGATACCGGTGTTCATGTACGCCTCGTTGTCGTAGCACACATACACCATGTCGTGGCCCCGCTCCATGGCACCGGAGAGGGACTGGAACCCGATGTCGTACGTGCCGCCGTCGCCGCCGAAGGCGATGAACTTCCACGTCTCGTCGATCTTGCCCCGCTTCTTCATGGCCTTGTACGCCGTCTCCACGCCGGACATCGTCGCGCCGGCGTTTTCAAACGCGTTGTGGATGAAGCTATCCTGCCACGCGGTATAGGGATACATGAATGTGGACACCTCCAGGCAGCTGGTGGCAGAGCAGACCACCGCGTGGTCCTCCGGGTTCAGCGCGCGCAGCACCGTTCGCACCGCGATGGGGGAACCGCAGCCCGCGCACATTCTGTGGCCGCCGCTGAGGCGGTCTTCCTTTTGCAGTTCTTCTTTCAGATTGTAGCTCATGACTGTTCTCCCTCCTTATTCCCGCACGTCCAGATAGCGGTAGGTCTCGCCCGTGACGCCGGTTTTGGCGATCTCGCCCAGCTCGCCGAAGACGCGCTGGATGCTCTCCACCCGCACGTCCCGGCCGCCCAGACCATAAATATAGCTGATGCCCCTGGGGGCGCTGACGCCTGCGGCGTACAGAGATGCGGTGACCTCGGCGTACATGGGGCCGCAGTGGCCGTTGAAGCTGTCGTCCTTGTCCATGACGGCAAAGGACTTCACGTTCTTTAGAGCCTCACAAATCTCCTCGGCGGGGAAAGGACGGAAGGCGCGGACCTTGACAAGACCCACCTTTTTACCCTGTGCCCGCAGCTCGTTTACAGCCTCCTTGGCGGTACCGGCGGAGGACCCGATGATGACGATGGCCTCCTCGGCGTCGTCCATCTCGTACTTCTCGATCATTCCATAGGTGCGGCCGGTCATCTGGCCGAACTCCGCGCCCACCTTCTTGATGACGTCCTTCGCGTCCATCATGGCCTGGGCCTGCTGCCGCTTGGCCTCCATATAGTACACGGGGGTGGCATAAGCGCCCACGGCCATGGGTTCGTCCTTGTTCAGCAGGTAGTGCTGGGGCTTGTACTCGCCCACGAACGCCTTGACCTTCTCATCTTCCACCAGCTCGATATTTTCAATGGCGTGGGAGGTGATGAAGCCGTCCTGGCACACCATGATGGGAAGACCTACGGCCTCGCCGATGCGCATGGCCTGCAGGTAGTTGTCGTACGCCTCCTGATTCGTCTCGGCGAACAGCATCAGCCAGCCCGCGTCCCGGACGCCCATGGCGTCGGAGTGGTCGTTGTTGATGTTGATGGGGCCGGACAGGGCGCGGCAGGAAACCGCCAGCGTGATGGGAAGACGGTCGGAAGCCGCCACGTACAGCATCTCAGTCATGTAGCAAAGGCCGCAGGAGGAGGTGGCGGAAATCGCGCGGCAGCCGGCGGCCTCCGCGCCAATACAGGTGGACATGGCGGAGTGTTCGGACTCCACAGGGATAAACTCCGTGTCCACCTGTCCGTTATCCACATATGCAGAAAAATACTGGGGGATCTCGGTGGACGGGGTGATGGGAAATGCGCCCATGACGTCGGGGTTAATCTGTTTCATTGCCAAGGCAACAGCCTCGTTGCCGGAAAGTCTTTCTCGGATGCCCATTTTCTCGTCCCTCCTTATTTCTCGTCCTTGACCATCGTGATGGCCCCGAAGGGACACGCGTTGGCGCAGATTCCGCAGCCTTTGCAGAAGAAGTAATTGAAATCGCCCCGCTTGCCGTTCTTCACGGGAATGGACATATCCGGACACACGGGCGCGCACAGCAGGCACTGCCTGCACTTGTCCGCGTCCAGCACCGGCTTCATAGTCCGCCAGTCGCCGGTCTCCACGGTACAGGACGTGCCGCCCTCGAAAATATTGCAGCCGGGAGTAATATCCTTCCATTTAACGTCCGGCGTCATCTCGCTTGCTTTCCACTTCATCCTACCTGTACCTCCTCCATAGAGCGCTTCAATGCGCGCATATTGCCCTCGATGACCTGGGGCTTGCTTGCAAACTTGTGCTTGAAGGAAGCCTCCATGTCCTTAATGAACTCCTTTTCCTCCACCACGCCGGAGATCTTCACGATGGCGGCCAGCATGGGGGTGTTGGGGAAGTTTTTACCCAGCTCCTCCTCACTGATCTTTCCCGCATCGATGGTACACACCTTGCCCTTGTAGCCCTTCAGCTTCGCGCGCAGCTCGGCCGGGGTCTTGTTGGAATTGATGACGATGGCCCCCTGTTCCTTCAATCCCGCGGTCACGTCCACGGACGCGATCAGGGTCTCGTCCACCACCACCACGTAGTCGGGGAAGTAAATGTTGGAATGTACCGTGCTCCGCTCAGAGCTGATGCGGTTGTACGCCGTGATGGGCGCGCCCATGCGCTCCGGGCCGTACTCCGGAAAACCCTGGACGTACTTGCCCGTGTTGAACGCCGCGTCGGCCAGCAGCAGCGACGCTGTCTTCGCGCCCTGCCCGCCCCGTCCGTGCCAACGGATCTCTACGATGTCTTTCATATTATGTATTACTCCTTTCGGAATTAAAATGGGGCTCAAAATACGCCGGACCGCGCTCGCCTGCGCGGTCCGGCGCATCAAAGAGATGCGTTTTATTGATTCACTACCGCGGTGACCTCGATCTCGCACAGGAGATTTTTCGGGATCGTTTTCACCGCCACGCAGGAGCGGGCGGGCTTGCTGGTGAAATACTTGCCGTACACCGCGTTAAACGCCGCAAAGTCGTTCATATCCGCCAGAAAGCAGGTCGTCTTCACCACGTCGTCAAACGTGAGTCCGTTGGCCTCCAGAATGCCCTTGACGTTCTGGCAGCAGCGCTCGGCTTGCCCTTCGATGTTGGTGCCGGCCACCTCTCCGGTACCCGGTACCAGCGCCACCTGGCCCGAGGCAAACAGAAAGCCGTTGGCGGAGATTGCCTGAGAATAGGGACCGATCGCCGAGGGGGCGTTTTCAGTATTTGTAATGTGCAGCATGGTAAATGTCTTCTTTCTTTTTAAGTTTGCGGAGGGACGGGGTTTATTCAGCCTCGGCCGTCCGCGCGGCGACAGGGGACTTTTTATTTCCGGTCACGGCGTCCATCAGCACGGCAATGGCGCCATCGCCAGTGACGTTGCAGGCGGTGCCGAAGCTATCCTGCGCGATGTACAGGGCGATCATCAATGTCAGCATGGAATCGTTAAAGCCCAGCATGGTATCCAGAATACCCAGAGCCGCCATGACCGCTCCGCCGGGAACGCCGGGAGCTGCAACCATCGTGACACCTAACATCATGATGAAAGGGAACATCTGTCCAAGAGGAACATCCCAACCATTGAGCATCATGATGGCAATGGCACAGCTGGTCAGTGTGATGGTGGAACCGGACAGATGGATAGTGGCACACAGGGGACAGACAAACTCAGCAATTTTTTTGCTGACGCCGTTGTTTTTGGTACACTGTACGGTAACCGGGATGGTGGCCGCAGACGATTGGGTACCGATAGCGGTGAAATAAGCGGGAATCATATTCTTGATGAGACCAAACGGGTTCTTTTTGGAAACCGTTCCGGCAATGGCATACTGGAATATGATAATTAGGATATGCATGCAGATAATCAGGCCAAACACCTTGATGAATACGCTCATGATCTCCACAACGGTGCCGGCATAAGTCATGTTGGCAAAAATGCCGTACACATGGAGTGGCAGTAGCGGAATCAAAATACTGGCGACCAGCTTTTCTACGATGCCCTGAAAGCCGAAAAACACATCCTTGAGGGGTTTGTTGTGGGTGACGGCAATACCGAGGCCCAGAATAAAGGCAATCAGTAAAGCGGTCATCACGCCCATGATGGGAGGCATCTCAATTTCGAACAGGCCTTTCAACATGGTATCCTCCGCGTTGGTGGCGTTGTCCATCACGATGGAGCCCACTTGCAGAAAGGACGGGAATACGGTCTTGTCCACTGCGAACGCAAAAGTGCCAGCAACCAGCGTGGAAAGATAGGCAATGCCGGCGGTGAGGCCCAACGTCTTGCCCGCGCCCTCGCCCAGATCCGCGATGCCGGGGGCAACAAAACCGATGATAATCAGGGGAATGCAGAAATTCAGAAAATTGCCAAAGATGCTGTTAAAGGTTGCGCCGATTCGAATAATAATGGGCTGGTTAATTTTCTGGGCAATGGTACCGATCACAAGACCCAAAACAATCGCGATCAGCAGTTTGGGCAACAGACCCAACTCAAACTTTTTTGTCTCTTTCTTTTCCATTCCTTTCGTTGATTTCCGGATTTTCCGGAAATCGCCCCCTCCTTTATTGTGAGTTGTATTTCCCACAGTCCGACCATTCGGACTGGTATGGGCGTCCCATCTGCAATAAATCAATGGCTGAGGAGCTTATAACCAGCGGCAACCAGCTCCCGCTCAACATCATCCACGTGCTGCAGGTCCCGGGTCTCCAGGACCATGGAGACCAAGCAGGCGCCTACATCGGAATTCCTGTCCTCCCGGGAGTGGTTGATGCTGATAATATTGGCGCCGGTCTTTGCCAGAATCTGCAGCAGCCGGAGGAGGCTTCCGGGCTTATCGGCCACTTTGGTGGAAAACTCGGCGATACGGCCGGTTTTGGTCAGGCCCTTGGTGATAATACGGGACAGCGTTGTCACATCCACGTTGCCTCCGGAGACCACGCATACGGTCTTTTTGTTGGCGGCATCCACTTTGCCGAACATCACGGCGGCCACCGGCGTGGCACCCGCACCTTCCGCTACGGTTTTTTGGTCTTCCATCAGCGCCAGAATGGCGGTGGCGATCTCATCTTCCTTCACGGTGACGATCTCGTCCACGTACTTCCGGCACAGCGCGAAGGTCTTGTCGCCCGGGGTCAGGACATGGATGCCGTCGGCGATGGTGTCGCCGTCGGGTACGGTGCAGATCTGGCCGGACTTGCAGGAGGTATACATGGCGGCCACGTTGGCCGCCTGCACGCCGATGATCTTGCAGGAGGGCTTCAGGCTCTTGATGGCAACCGCGATGCCGCTGATCAGGCCGCCGCCGCCAATGGGAACCACCACCTGATCGACCTCGGGAAGCTGCTCCATGATTTCCAGACCAATGGTGCCCTGTCCGGCCATGACGTATTCGTCGTTAAACGGATGGGCAAAGGTATAGCCCTTTTCCTTGGTGAGACGTGCGGCCTCTGCGGCGGCGTCATCATATACGCCCGGAACCAGAACCACCTCGGCGCCGTAGCCCTTGGTCGCTTCCACCTTGCTGATGGGCGCGCCAGCGGGCATACAGATGACGGACTTGATGCCGAGCTTTGTGGCAGAAAGGGCAATGCCCTGTGCGTGGTTGCCTGCGGAACAGGCAACCACGCCGTGGGCCCGCTCATCCTCCGTCAGAGAGCGGATCTTATTGTAAGCGCCCCGGAGCTTAAATGCGCCGGTGAGCTGCAGGTTTTCCGACTTAATATACACATTTTTCCCCAGATGCTTCGCAGGATTCAGCGGTGTGATTCTGGCCACACCCTTCAGCGCCTGCTGCGCGTCCTGGATCATTTTCAATGTCAGCATAATGCTTTCCCCCAAAGTTTAAAATAGCTGCGGATGATAGTGGCAGCAGGCAAACAAGCCACAGTTCTCTGACGCGGGTTGTTCTCGCATTGCGGACGATATCTGTGTAATTTGTTTTCCTACTTTCAATTATAAGAAATCGAACTTGCAAAAACAATACACAATTATTCTAAATGTCTTTATATTAAATACACATATTTTACAAAATGTCCTTAATATAAATACATGTGTTGTGCCCAGAAACTACGTATTGCTTTTTTGCGTATTGATACGCTAAATAAAACCGCGGTACTTTGCAGATGTTGTCTGGCTGCAGAGCCAATATAAAGATCTGGCAGAACAGACTCCCCCAGTATCTTACGGGAAATCTCCTCTCTCGCCAATTCTATGCACCTGTATGGGCAAAAGACGGGACCATCCATCAGCTAACTGCCATGAAAACTGTCCCAGAGGTCATACGACTCCGGGACAGCCTTTTCTAGTGAACACCCAAAATGAGTGAAACGGGTATTGTTTATATTCATACGCTGTCCAAGCGTCAATTCCGCCGCCCTGCTCACGGAGAAAGTCGCCTCGCCGCTCTCCCCCGCTACGGCGGGGTCCTCCTCTCACCACTCCGCCTTTTTCGTGAAAGAAGGCAAACTAAGCAGGGTTGTATAAGGCGGTGCCGATCTGGAACAGTAGTAGCGATACCTGTTTTTCTCATCAATGTATTTAGGAGACTTATCGTAATAGCGCAGGGTTTGAGTGAAAACGCCAAGAAGTTCTGCTGTTTCACCGATGGTATTGTGTTCTTTCACGGAAATGACCTCCATAACAAAAGCCTTATAGTAATCGCTTTCAACTACAATCAAGGAGTAAACCTTATGGTTGGAATAACGTTAATATAAAGTTCAAGAAAAGCACGAATTTTGGAAACTCTTACAGTTAAATTATCAGAAATTGTAGAAGCCGCACGGTATATAAGTGGTTATGCATCAGCTTGTGAATATCCCCGCGTTTTATCCACAGCTTACAAGCGGCCCCGGGCCATGAAGGGTGGAGAGCAACGCGTTGCGGCGCTAAGCAATCCTCCCATATTACATTTTCTTTTGAATGAATTTCATCGAATAGCACTTAATGAAGCCTTTTTCTTTAAGCATATTCCTATTTCAAAGCTCAATCGATTGCTTAATAATTGTTATTACTATAGATTCGTCTCGACCATAATTACTGAGTGTCCAACTTCCTAAGCGAAGCAACAGATTTGCTTATTAATCTTTGGCAGAAGCCCCATTTTCATTGCCTGAATCTGTCTGTTTTTATTTCATCCAAAAAGCCTCTTCCTTTGACGACTCCCTAAAAAACAAATTAGATGAAAAAACCACTCGCCCTACGAGGGACGAGTGGGTTTGGCATACCCGCTACTCGCAGCTTATCACACAGCCGGAAAGGCCATTGATAAAGATAAACCGTATGTGTTCCAATAAATCTCTTGTTGGTGACCCGGCAGGGATTCCAACAAAAGACGGATGGGGGCTGATTTGGAATTTGAATGCTGAGCAACGGAGAATCGCAGAAGAAAGACTCCCGCCTATCCGAGAACCATAAGAACGGATACCCTAACCTGTTCAAATACTGAGTTGGAACATTGATCGGTCCAACCGCAATCAGTTTGTGGAACATTCCATTATCACCTTTTTTCTTTGCAAAGCAAGAGAGAAGGCATAACCCACCTGCCTTCTCTCTTGCTTTATTCGTACGCATATACCATCACTCGCGCACCAATCACACGCTTTGTCTAAGCAATAATAACTGTGCGCTTTTAGTTGAAACTGACAACTGAAAACGGTAAACCACGGAGGCTGTCATTCCCCGTTTCTCTCGTATACCAGTTTGCCGCCAAGGTAAGTATGCTTAACCTTAATGTCCCTGATCTTCGTCGGATTCATCGCAAAAACATCATCGTCAATCACAACAAAGTCTGCCAACTTTCCGGCTGTGATGGTACCCTTAATGTTCTCCTCATAGGACGAATACGCCGCATTCTTTGTATACATACACAGCGCCTCGTATACGCTGATGCAGTTTTCTGGGTGCCAACCGCCCGCAGGCTCACCCGAAAGATTCTTGCGAGTTACGGCGGCATAAATGCCCTCCCACGGATCGTGTGGAGTTCCGGGAGCGTCCGAGCCGCCTGTGATGATGATGCCTTCTCTGAGCAGTTTGCCCCACGAATTGACATACGGGGCGCGCTGCGCACCAACGCGGGCTTCGATCCACGGCATATCCGTGTGGATGAACATGGGCTGCACATCCACGATGACCGGGAGCTTCTTGATACGCTGAATGATATCTTCATTCAGAACGGACATATGGATCATGCGGAAGCGCGGGTCGGGCTTGGGATTTTCATGGTAAACAGTCTCAATGGCCGTTGTGAACATGTCTGCTGCGCGGTCACCAATGACATGCATACCGACTTGAATATTGCGCTCATAAGCCGCTCTGACGCGGGCAGTCATTTCTTCCTGCGTATAATTGGCCTGACCAGAGGTGTCGGGCTTATCACTGAAAGGCTCCAGCATCGCAGCGGTATAACCGCCAAAGTTGCCGTCTGCATACATCTTGTAGAAGCCGTATTTCACCATGTCATCGCCAAGGCCGGTGCGGATGCAGCAGTTAGGCAGTTCATCATAGCCGAGATAGATTCGTGCGGTCAGGCGTCCTTCCAGATTCAGTTCCTGATAAGCATCCATATATTCCATCAGGTCGACATGCTTACCTTGGATCGCGTGCACACCGGTCAGGCCATGCTCATTGAGCTCATGGATAGCCTTTTCCAGAACATTTTTTTTTGCTTCCAGTGACGTGAGTTTGTCGGGCACCAGCGCGGCGATCCTTGCACCGGCGGCATCGCAAACAACGCCAGTCGGCTCTCCTTCGGCATCAAACTGGACATTGCCTTCGATCTCCGGCTTAAAGTTTCTGTCGATACCGGCCGCGTTCAGCGCAAGGGAGTTGGCAGAGAAGAAATGCATACAGCTGCGCGAGAGCAGCACTGGATTCTTCGGGCAGGCTTCATCCAGCTCGTAGCGATTTGGCATCGATTTGCTGTCTATAAAAAACTCATTGTCAAAGCCAAAACCGTAAATCCATTCGCCCTCCGGGACGTTCCTGGCATAATCGCGCAGTGTGTCCTTCAGCTCACACATAGACCGGACATGATTCAGCATTAGCTTCTCAAAGTTACTGGCATAGGAATAGAGATGCTGATGAGTATCGATCAGTCCCGGAAGCACGACTGCGCCGTGCAGATCGACGGTCTCATCGGCCATACTTCGTGCTTGGTCATCCGTGCCGCAGTAAATGAATTTGCCATCACGCACAACGAAAGCCGAGCATACCGCGCCCTCCTTTTCCATCGTATAGACTTTACCGTGAATATAGGCTGTAGAACTGAACATTTGTTCTTCCTTTCCCGATTTATGGATTTTCACTCTTAACTTCCGTTTCCACCGGGCGATAGGTCTTCTTGCTGGGGATCTCACCAGTCTTCCACTGGAACTTACCCAAGAAGCCCCACGTGATGGCAACCAGCGGGCAGAGCCAGCAGAACAGGGCAAACGGGAGATAGGCAAAAGCGTTGACGCCGAGAGCTGCACCGATAAATGCACCGCACAGGTTCCACGGGATCAGCGGGGAGGTAACGGTACCGGAGTCCTCAAGGGTACGGGACAGGCACTGGGGAAGCATATCCTTTTCACGGTAAACGGGCATGAGCAGCTTACCGCCGAGGATCAGGGTCATATACTGAGAGGCGGTCACGAGGTTGAGCGCGATCTCAACGAGAACGGTAGTGAGCACCAGGGTGCCAACTGTCTTGGTCAGACCCTTGATCTTCTCCAGCAGAACGTCAAGGATACCGCACTTTTCGATCACGCCGCCGAACACCATGACGATTACGGACAGAGAGGCCGTGTAGTTCATGGCAAACATACCGCCGCGGGAGAGAAGCTTATCAATGTCGTAGAAGCCAGTTTTACAAGCGAAGCCGCTCTCCATAATGCTCATGATGTTGGAAATCGAAACACCCTGGTGCAAAACAGCAATCACCGCTGCAACCAGGCCGGAAATCAGCAGGGTCGGGAATGCAGGGAAATGCTTGAACGCGAGGAAAAGCACGAGGATGATGGGGATCAGCTCAATGAAGTTCATTTTGAACATACCCGCAAGAGAGGAAAGAATCTGGTCCACCGTCTCATTGTTCACACTGCCGCTGGCAGAGAAGCCCATGACCGTGAAGCCGATCAGCGCAAGTACAATTGCGGGGCCGCCGGTGTAGCACATGGCCTTGATGTGATCGAACAGGTCTGCCTCAGCAACAGCCGGAGCAACGTTCGTGGTATCGGACATTGGGGACATCTTGTCGCCAAAAGCTGCGCCAGAAACGACGGCGCCTGCGGTCCAAGCGGGGTTGATGCCGAGGCCCATGCCGACGCCCATCAAGGCAACGCCGACGGTGCCAGCCGTGGACCAGGAACTGCCGGTCGCCATAGACGTGAGAATGCAGGCAACGCAGGCGGTGGCGAGGAAGATCTTGGGGCTGATGAGCTTGAGACCCCAATAAATGACCATGGGGACCGTGCCGCTGGCGATCCAGGAGCCCATCAGAGCGCCGATGCAGTAAAGAATGACCAGCGTGGGAATCAGAAGCTTGCCGCCGTGAAGAATCGCTTCTTCAATCGTAGCATAGGGGCAGCCGGTCAGGACCAGCAGGAGGATGGTGAAACCAAGGCAGGTCATCATTGTGATGTGGAGTTGCTGTCCGGTCACAAAGATCGCACAGCACATTGCTGCAATAAGGAATGCCATACTAGCCAGTGCTACCCAAAGTTTCGGGCGGAACAGCGTTTTTGCTTCTTCCATGGTATTTTCCCTTTCTTTTATCAGTTGTTTTTATTAAGCTCTTTTGTACTTCAAGAGCCTACATACACATACAAGCAGCTTTTTTCCGAACGTTAACAGCATCGAACAACTTGTTTTTGCAGCAATGTCTCAATCCCGATCAGGCAGTTTCGCCGCCGTCCAGCGGAATGTGCTGACCGGTGATATACTTGGCTTCGTCGGAGGCCAGGAATGCATACAGCGCCGCAACCTCCGCAGGATCGGCGTGACGCTGCATCGGGATGCCCTTGTTGCATTCATCAAACATTTCCTGCGTATACTCGGCTTCCTGCATCGGCGTGAGCACGTAGCCCGGGCAGATGCAGTTGCAGCGAACCCAGGGCGCATGTTCGAGCGCCACGCTGCGCACGAGGTTGATGACCGCTGCCTTGGAGGCGTTGTAGTCTGTGTAGAAGGGATGACCCTCCATACCATTGGTGGAGGCGGTGCAGAGGATAACACCCGTATTGTCCTTAGTCTTTTCCTTCTGCATGCGCTTGAGCGCTTCCATCATGCACAGGCACATACCGTCGAGGTTGACGCCCATCACGCGCTTCCACTGCGCAAAGTCTGTCTCAATAAACTTCTTGCGGATGGAGATGCCGGCGTTGGAAATGAGAATATCAATGCCGCCGAGGATCTGATCCATCTGGGCAAACGCAGCCTTGACGCTCTCCTCGCTGCTCACGTCGACCTTCACGGCACCGGCCAGGCCGGGGATTTCTTCTTTCAGGGCATCGAATGCCTTTTCGTTATAGTCAAACACAACAACCTTGGCGCCTTCGAGCACGAAGCGCTTTGCCGTCGCCTTGCCGATACCGGAAGCGCCGCCGGTCACGACAACACGCTTGCCTTTGAGCTCGGAATACAGGGCACGAGATTCGAATTTGTAATCTTGCTTTAACATAAAACACACTCTCCTTTTTTATTCGCCGCTGATACGGCACACTTGTTCTTCCATAACACCCACGATCACGCGAGCATACCCGCTGAGCATCCGGTCAACGTCGGCATCGCCGGTATCGACGAGAAGCGGCCTGCCCTCGAGATGAAGCAGCTTTTCCCGCGTGGCCAGGATATGGAGCCGCTCCCTGCCGATCTTTCTGAGCACGGCAGCACTGAGCTGCTGGTTGCCGCGCCCGAGCAGGTAGCCCTGCCCGCCGGTTGGCGTGAGCACGAGATACGCCTCCCTCTCGTCCAGCCGTTGCAGAATACCCCTCTCACACAGGTCCGCCTGTACCAGCTTCCGGTTGCAGACCAGATCCACGCCCAGCAGCGTATCCGGAAGCTCCAACTCGTCCATCAGCGTACGCGTGGTGGATCCGGGACCGATGAGATAGTAAACATTCTCCCGCATCCGGTTGATCATTTCCGCCGCAATGCTCTCCTGCTCCGCATGCTCACTCGCAGGAGACGACGCTTTGCCGTGCTGCAGAAAATCGCGGTCATCCGGGACGTTCAAATAGCCGTATAGGCTTGTACGCACGCGTCCATTGCGGTAAGACTCCTCATCGATGTCGACCACCTCCGCCTCGCGGGTATGATGGCAGCTGCCGTGCAGAAAGCGCAGCGCCAGCTCACCGGCACGTTCCGGCCGCGTGGCATAGATAGGTGAATGAATCTTCACTCCTGCCGGGACGCCGATTACCGTGCAGTGAACACCCGCAGAAACGATATCCCGCGCAGTACCATCGCCACCGGCAAAGACCAGCAGGTCCACATCTGCCATCGCCTGTGCCGCCGCGACGGTGTCCCGAGACGATGTTTTTCCCTTGCAGCCATAAATCACCTTCGTATCGAATCCCAACTCCCGGGCAAGCCGCTCGCCCATTTCGCCAGAAGGACACAGCAACTGCAAGCTGTCTTTCATGGGGAGCATCTGCCTCAATGCCAAGGCTGCCCGCGCCCCCGCTTTTGGCTTGGCGCCGCGACGGATTGCCTCATCCACAATGCCGTCGGTTCCCTTGAGTCCGACGCTGCCCCCCATACCGGCAACCGGGTTGATGATCAGTCCGACTTCTTTCAATGGAACTTCTTAAGATAGCAGCGCCAGGTCACAGCCCACTGCTCCGGATCGTCCATGTTGGACTCGTCGAGTTGGTGGCAAACGCTCCGATACGGCGCGTCCTTGAACAGCTTGGGATTCTGATATGCCTCGTCAAAAACGTACTTGAGCGTTTCGATATACTCGTCAATGTCTTCCTTAGACGGCGTTTCAGTCGGCTCAAGCGTCATCGGCTCGGGTACGTAATAAGGGTGATGGCTGGTCCAGTAATGCATACCGAAATCCATCATGCGTCGCTGGATATCGGCAGTTCCCACTCCGGTTTCCCTGTAGAGTGTTTCGAGCGTGTAGCGGCACTGTTCAATGCGCTGCTTGCCGGGGATATAAGGCGCATCCACACAGTGCAGCTCCATGAGCTTCTTGAACATATAGTTATTGTTGAGCACAGCCGTCTTGGCGACCTGATACAAGCCGTTGGGGCCAAGGGAGCGTATCCATGCGTACGCCTTGAGAATAACCGGCGCAACACCATTGAACTCGCGGATCTTACCGATAGCGCTGGTGTTATTGGTCGTCTGAAAGTCGTAATAGTACTTTTTGCCGTCAAACTGCAGCAGCGGAGCGGGCAGGAACTTCTCCAGAAACTGTGCACAGCCAATCGCGCCGCAGGCAGGCCCCCCGCAGCCGTGCGGTGTGGAGAAGGTCTTGTGCAGGTTGAAAAAGCACATATCAAAGCCGGCGTCACGGGCGCGGGTCACACCCAGCAAGCCGTTTGCGTTGGCCTGGTCATAGGCGCACAGGCCGCCCTTCTCATGCACGAGCTTGGTGAATTTGAGAACATTCTTGTTATAAACGCCAGTGTCTTCGGGATTGGCGACAAAAAATGCTGCTGTATGCTCGCCGACAGCTGCCTTGAATGCCTCATAATCCGGATAGCCGTCCTTGTCCGGTTGCAGATAGATGATCTTGAACCCCTTGACGTGCGGAGCTGCTGCATCAGACGGATGGGAGTAGATGGTGGTGATGATTTCGTTGCGCTGTCTCTCTTCCCCTCTGGCCTTGAAGTGGGAATACACCAAAGAGGCCATCGCCAGAATGCCCTGCGAGCCGCCGCTGGGCTGGAAGGAGAAGCGATCCATACCGGAGATCTCACACATGTATTGATTCGTTTTATACATGATTTCCATGATGCCCTGGCAGGTGCTTTCGTCCTGCAGCGGGTGCATCTCACGCAGCTGCGGGAGATTTGCAAGCTGGTCATTGACCTTGGGACTGTATTTGATCGTGCAGGTACCCTGACCAATCTCGATGTTCACGTCGGCGCCCAGTGTCTCCTGAGCAAGTCTTGCGTAATGGCGCAGCACGCGCGGCTGTGAGATTTCAGGAAGAACCGGAGCGACCTTGCGCCGCAGGAACTCGGGGAGCACCTTGGTGCCCTGCACGGAGGCCGCAACCTTTGCATCAGCCTTGTTGACCAGAATGCCGCGCTCACCTGGCTGCGTCAATTCAAAGATAACGGGCTCGTCCCACTTTGCCTGGTGAAAGCCGGTGCGAACCTTGGAGCTTCTGTCGATCTTTTTCATTTCTGTGTCTCCCTTTCTTACAGGATCTCGTTTAGCGCGGAAACCAGCGTGTCGATATCTTCCTTGGTGTGAACCTCTGTCACGCAGTACATGGCGCACTGACCAAGATCCGCAAAATCGCGGGACAGGTCCTTGCCGCCAAAGATGTGGCGCTCAAGCAGCGCCTGGTTAATCTCGGTAACCGTTTTGCCGGCCTTGTTGAAGTCCAGTACAAACTCTTCAAAGACCGGTGCGTCAAACCGCAGGGAAACATTCTTGAGAGCCGCGAGTCTCTCAGCCGCGTACTGGGCGTTTTGCATGATGGTCTCGCCGACTTCCTGCATACCCTTGGGTCCCATCGTGGCCAGATATACGCCGGCTGTGATACCCCACAGGGCGGTTTGTGTGCCAACGTATTCCTTGGCTTTGTCACGCAGATGGCCGAAGGAGGTGCGGTCGTAGGCAACGTCTGCGAAGGCGTACTCACCCGGCTCCTTGGTGCGGCAGATGCCAAACAGGCGGGACGGGAACTCCAGTACGTACTTAGGATCGTCCATCGTGGCCATAAATCCGCACTGTCCGCCGCCGTAGTTCATGTGGATACCCAGCGGCTGCACATCGCCACAGACGATATCGGCGCCATAGGCGCGGGGAGCCGCGATTACGCCAAGGGAAATCGGGTCCACACCAACCACACACTGCGCGCCTGCCTGATGCGCCGCGTCCGCGATCTCACGGGCATTCATCTCAAACATCCCCAGATAGGCGGGGTTTTCAAAATAAACAACGCCAACGTTTTCGTTGAGCTTGACCTTGAGATCAGCAAGATCCATACATCCGGTCCCGGCATCCGCAGCAACTTCCACGATCAGAAGATCCGGCGTGCAGTAGTTCCTGATGACCGCCAGCTTCTCGCGGTCCATTGCCTCTGGAACCAGCACGGCGGTGCGGTTCGCCACGCGGCAGCCCATTCGGATCGCGGAGGCGGCAGCCTGAGCGTAATCCATCGTCGGGACGTTGACAACCTCCATATCCACCAGCTCGGCGACCATGCTCTCAAACTCAAACAACGCCTGAAAGCGGCCGAAGTCGTTGTAGGACTCGCCACCGTAAGCGGTGAGGAACTCACCCTTGCCGTTGATTTCGTCGCAGATTGCCGGAACATAATGCTGGTAGCAACCCGCGCCAAGAAAATTCAGGTTATCGGCGCAGCTTTCGTCCTTTTTCAGCAGGCTCTCCACATGGCGGCGTAGCTCGTATTCGGAGCCAAACGCCTCCGGCAGATTCATATTCTCTTTCAATACGATCTCGTCAGGCACTTCCTCATGAAGCTCCTCGATTGAATGCAAGCCGATCTCCCGCAGCATCTCCTGCTCCACCTCGGGCACCGAGTTTGGGATGTATGGATGACTTTTGAATCCTTTTACGCTCATCTCAATGTTCCTTTCTTATTGTGAATACCGGCTTAACAAGAATTCTTATGCAATGCCCCCGCCATCGACGACCAGCGCCGCGCCAGTCACCCAGCCGGCGAGGTCGGAGCACAGGAACAGCACGCCCTTGGCGATATCCTCCGGTTGACCGATGCGGGCCAGCGGGCGGCCTGCGCCGCAGGACTTGAAGAATTCGTTGATATCTGCGTCGCTCTTAATCTCGCCGGTCTGTCGGCCTTCACTGATCATCATGGCTGTGAGTGTATCACCCGGGTTAATGGAGTTGACGCGGATATTGTCCTTGCCATGGTCAATGGCCATTGCTCGGGTTACATTGACAATCCCGCCCTTTACTGCACAGTAGGCCGCTGCCTGTTCTCCGCCCTTGAGTCCCCAACCGGAGCCGGTGTTGACGATAGAACCGCCCCCGACCTTGCGCATTTCGGGAATGACATGCTTGCTCATCAGAAACAGGCCCTTGAGGCCAACATCTAAGACAAAGTCCCATTCCTTTTCCTCGAGCTGATCAATACTCTTACGTACCGTAACGCCGGCGTTATTATGCAGGATATCGATGCGTCCAAAATTGTCCGCGATTGCTTGCACTACACGCATGACACTTTCTTCATTGGTCACGTCGCACTGAAAAAAAGCAGCTTTTCGACCAGCGTCACGCAGTTCTTGTGCTTTCTCTTCAGCTTTAGGCGAGATATCAACCATTGCAACCGCGGCTCCGTAAGCCGACAGCATCTGCGCAACACCCAGTCCAATGCCGGAACCGGCGCCGGTAATCACCGCGGCTTTTCCGGATAAGTCTAAGTAGTTTTTCTTGCCGATCATGTCTTGCTCCTCCTTTTCTGTAGCATCAAATTGTAAAGCCGCGCACTAGTACTAAAGCAATTTCTGTTCCACAATTTAAAAGCCATGGTAAATTTATAATTTTCGTTAAACATTATAAATATTAATATTTATTTGCAGCTATATGTACAAATTGTTAGGCCGTTTGCTTAGCACGGGACATTTTCTATTGTAAACATCGTCTTTCTCAATTGTCGTTTTTGTCATTTTAAATGTCAAGTTTGTCAAAATCGTCGTTTTCCTGTATTGACTTGTCCAAAAAACACAGCTATACTAAGGAAAAGAACATCATCCTTCTGAGGAGATGCATTATGGAACTTTCAAACTATGTTCCTGAGATAACTTTAGTGCTGCAAACGATCCATCATCTGTTTGGCATCGAGTCCGCTGTATTCGATACGAACGCAGTCTTGATTGCAGGAAGCAAAAAGTATCTGGAAATTAAAGGAACCACAGTGCATAAGCCATCCATCACCGAAGTCATAGAAAATGACGAGGTCATTGTTTTGTGTCCCGGCAAGATGGAGTCTTGTGTCGGATGCCGTTTCAGCAGCAACTGCCCCGCGACATTAGAATTGCTCAAGCGTATCACAAATGAGGGTGCTCCAATCGGCGTTTTGTCCTTTTCCTCTTTTTCAAAAGATGAGCATGACGAGATTATTACACGGATCGATTACTTCAAACAAATCCTTGCCGACTTTTCTGATTTACTGGCAGCTGTTTTAGACAATACAAGAAGCAATGCCTTAACAAACAATAAAAACCAATTTTCCGCCATATCTTCCCTGATCTCCGATGGTCTGCTGGTAACTGACGTAAATGGTAATATTTTGGACATTAATGATTCAGCGTTGAACATTCTCAGCGGCGCGTGTTTAAAATCCATTCGCGATTTTCTCCCTGTTGAGTTGGCTGATGAAGTGATGAGCGGACAGCATGTTGCAAATCAAGCGGTGGAAATACGGCAAGGGATAACCATTACTTTCTCTTCTGCGCCTATTTTCAGTTCACTTGGGAACATCAGCGGTTTTGTAGTGCGTTTGATTGCAAAGCCGGTTATTGTATCGCCAGTCTCTAAAGTTACCGAGCATGAAAAAATGCGTGGCAGTGGAGCGCACATGGAAAGTGTGCGCAGACGTATGCGAAAGATCGTTAACAGCCCGTCTTCTGTCTTTATCTCTGGCGAAACCGGTACCGGAAAAGGCGTATTGGCACGTTCCATTCACTACGAAGGCAATCGCTGTGATAAGCCTTTCGTTATTATCAATTGTGCAAATATTTCGGAATCGTTGTTTGAAAGCGAACTGTTTGGCTACGAAGCAGGTGCGTTTACCGGGGCATTAAAAACCGGCAAGTCCGGTAAGATGGAGCTTGCCGAAGGCGGAACGCTTTTCCTCGATGAGATTAGTGAGATGCCGATGAGTATGCAGGCAAAGCTTTTGAGCGTCCTGCAAGATCGGCAATTTGAACATGTTGGTGGAACAAAAACCATCACATTGAACGCTCGAATTATCTCCGCTTCCAACGCAAACATTCAGCAGCGAATCGAAGAGGGTCACTTTCGCGCAGACCTTTTCTACCGGCTCAATGTTATCAGCATAGAAGTTCTGCCTCTGCGCGAACGAATGGAGGATCTTCCGGAGCTGCTGGACGCTTTTCTCAGCAAATATAATTATCGTCTCCATGCAGTTGTGAAAGGTTTTGACGAAAGTGTGATCCAACAGTTCAACCGTTATAGTTGGCCTGGGAACATACGGCAATTGGAGAACATTGTCGAGTACTGTATCAATATGGCTGACGGCGACATTGTGCAACTTCCTGATTTGCCGCCGCATTTTCTGAACGAAGTGGAAGCACAGCCACTCCCCGCGCTCAAGGAGGCCGAAGGCAGTGTCATTCGTGATCTGCTGAATAAATACGGTTGGGACTCCAAGGGAAAAGTGCAAGTCGCGCAAACCCTTGGTATCAGCGTTCGCACTCTTTATCGCAAGATAGACCAGTCACATCTTGACAAATAAATGTCTGGAGGTATTTATGGAAAGAGAAATTTTGGAAGAAAGAAAGCCGGAAATCGAATTAGACGATTTCCAAAAGCTCGATTTCCGCGTATGTCAGGTCATCGCATGTGAGGAGGTCGTTAAAAGCCGAAATTTTTTAAAGCTCACGGTAGATGATGGTCAAGGCCAGCGCACCATCATGTCGACCATCCGTTCCTATTACAAGCCGGAGGATTTGATCGGCAAGAAAATTATTGTGCTCGTCAACCTGAAACCGCACAAATTTTGTAATATTTTGAGTGAAGGAATGCTAATTGCGGTCGATATGCCTGAGCAGGATGACTGTAAAGTATTATTTGCTGATGATTCCTGTCCGATCGGCCACGCGATCAGTTAAGTACGATATGCCCGCAGGCAGGGGGTGTTGGAAATGAAATCGGAGCAAAATACGCCCGGACCTCCGGCTTTTTAATATGTGTCAGCGCCGCAAAGAGTCTGACAAGGGAAAAGTCTCCCGCCATTGAGTTGGCGGGAGACTTCGATGTATTATTCCATTGTCATATTGGATTGGAGATGCTACGTTTCTTCCTTCGACAACTGTTCCTCACCGAAGGCTTTAAGTTCGTCGGTACCGGACTAAGCGGTTTGCCAAACGGGTTCAACATCAATACGGTCATTCATGCGCAACCATATTTCCCATTCCTCGAGCGCCATGAAATCTCCGTATGGGCAGAAATGAACTCATCAGGGAGTTTTTTACTAACCCACCGATTGGCATCAAGCAAAGGGAGGGCCTCACTCAAAGTAGGCGCATATTTCCCCATGTGAGATTTGAAAACATTCATCTCTTTGCAGGCGGCACTGCCCGCGCAGACCCAGCGCGGACAGTGACATTGATTTGCGCGCAGATAAGGCAAAACTGAAAGGCTTGCTCCAGCAGCACGTCAACGGTTCCTCCGTTTTCCCGAAGCGACACCTGGTAGGCAGTCTTCCATGTCCCGCTCTTAAAATGAGAGGCCTCGTGCCCGATATCCTCTTTTTGTAAGTGGCCATCGGATCAACGCTGTCCGCCGCGTTTTAGAAGGAGGCCGCCTCCCAGTACGGCTTCACAGAAAAGGGCAGCTTTTCCTCCCGCCATGTGACGCCGCCGTCGGCGTATCGAATTCAGGCGCGCCGGCAAGATTTCTCCGCCCATGTTTTACCGCCGTCCTCTGAAAGGCGTAGGTATCCACCGCGGCGACACCCCAGCCGTAGGTGACCACCAGCCAGCTGCATTGCGCCGTCACCAGTCCGATGGAGATCTCCGGGTCACCGTCCAGCGTCTTTGGGGTGTTCCGTCCGACCGGATCGTCGTCCTTCCACTCACGGGGCAGGGCGATGGCTTCCCCCAGCTTTGTCCAGTCCGCATCGGCTCTGTGCCGGATATACGGTACGCCCTCCTTGACGATGAGCTGGGCGGCTTGTCAATTCTCCTGGTCAGCGGAACTCACATCCAGACAGAAGGTGATGACGAAGCTCCAGACCCAGTTCTCATCCGGAGGGTCCTTTTCCCCCCGGGGGCAGCACGTCACCACGGCCCAGTCAGTTCCGTTTTGGATGTAAACGGCAAAGCCGTCCCGGTCCGGTGCCCACCAAAATGCCGTCTCCGTGTAATCCTCCAGAAAAGCAGCCGTATCAAATTTTGTATAGAGGCTGCTGTATACAAGCCCAACCTGCTTCCAACCCTGCACCTCCCCCATCAAACAGCGCCGCACCCAGAGTCCAGTCCAACTCTCTCACGATAAAAATCCGTGTATAGGAAATGTGTGAGATAGGAAAACTGCGCCTGCTCCGCCAGAAGCACCATACCCTTTTCCGTCGGGTGCGCCATAGGCACGAACCGGTTCTCTGTGGGAAAACTCTGCTCAAATGGGCCTTCTCCGAAGATCCCCTCCACCGACTTCATCTCGCCGTAATACCGGGCAAAGGCGTAGGCGTAGGCATCGGTGCTCCTGCGGGCGAGAGGCTCAAAATACAGCTCCAGCATGCCAGTAACCTGCCCCCGAAAAGTGCGAAGGCTCTCAGGAAAATACTCCAGTCCCTCCAGTAGTTTTTAAAACATTGCGTGTCCCTCTGAGGCTGCGTCCTGCACCTTGACCCACTTCTCCGGATCGGAAAGCAGCAGCGGGAAAAGGTTGTTGTCCGTCCACTTGTCCAAGTTCAAATCCCGATACACCGGAAAGGAAAAGAGCATATCCCAGACAGCGCTGAGTTGCTCCTGCGCGGAGCGAGCGGCGCTGTCTGTTTTTTCTTGAAGGAGCGTCTGCACGGCAAGGAGCAAAGCACCGATGCGCCGGTCAAGTTCCGTCAAAACCGCCCCGTCCAGATTCAAAATGTCGGTAGTATATTGCCCCAGCGGAAATGATTTGCCATTTACAAACACCTCGCCCTTTGCAACGAGGATGGAAAAGCAATCAAACGAGTCTGCCATATATTTGTGCCTATATTTACAAAAGCTATGACGAACTACTGCTGTTTTTCAACGCAGATACGGTAGCAAAGGTTCTGGGCGTATCTTCGTCTACGGGATACGAGCTGCTGCACGAAAGGGATTTCCCTGCGCTGAAGATTAGAAGCCGCATCGTGATACCCAAGGAAAAATTTATTGCATGGGTGGAGGCAAACACCGGAGGTTCCGAATGAAGTACAACCACTATTCCAAGCGTGACGCCATTAAGAATTATTTCCCTCTGCCCAATGAAATCTTCTCACTGGGCCTGAGCAGCGGTGAGATCTCCGTCTACTCGCATCTGCTCTACCGGGAGAATCGGAAAACATATCAGTGTTACCCAAGTTATAAGACAATCGGTAGGGCGATCAGCGCCAGCCAGAACACGGTTGCCGCATTGGAGGACAAGGGTCTTATCGAGCACTTCTGCAAAAGCGCGACAGTCTGACGCGGTTCTCAAATGCAAAAACCTCCCGCCAAAATTGGCGGGAGGTGGAAGATACGATTTACAACATAAAGAAACTGAGTCCTTTTCGCTCGTGCCCTTCGTTTTGGGAAAACTCCATGGAACGCTCCCAAGTCTTCACGGTCTGTGCTTCAAAAAAGTTGACAAGGTCACCGAGGGTTTCCTGCTCATCGTATTTTTGCAGCGTGGCATAGTAAACGCTCTTGTCTTCATCGTAAATGATCATGGGCGGATAGTCGTTGATCATCAGCCAGTAGTTGAGAAGCGTCCGTCCAACACGACCGTTGCCGTCTGCAAAGGGATGAATATTCTCAATCCGCGCATGAAAATATGCGCCAGCCTTCAGCGGATCCTTCGAACCGATGGAATTAACCTCTTCAAGCAGTTCGGCAAGATCGTTCTCCACCTCGTCCGGCTGAGAACCAACCTCGTTCACGCCAGTGACATAGTCATGTTTTTTGAATTCGCCGGGGCGCTCACCGTTGGCCACATACCTGCGCTCGTCATAGGTTCCCTCAGTGAGAACCCGGTGAATGCCGAGGATCAAAGGAACTGATAACGGCTCCCTTGCGGCGATCTTCTCGCGGAGGAACTCGTAGCAGGTTTTCTGATTTTGCTGTTCAAACAGGGTACGGGTGCTGCCGGTATAACTGACCACCTTGCCGTTCTCAAAAATCTCCCGCGTGTCATGATAGGTGACGTCTGGGTTCTCAATCTTGCCGGAGTTGAATGCAAAAAGGATACGAAAGCTGTCCAACCGCAGATCCAAATCCGCGGCAGTTCGCACCTTCCACTCCCGCCACTGCTTTACAGCATTATCGTATTCGTTCATTGTGGCACCCCCCTTGTTTATGAAAGCAATTATACCATATCTTCCTATAAAACGGAGGAAAAAATTGTCGAAACCAAATTGAAGGTAGAAATGGCGAAGATACAATTCTTCCGGGCACGGGTGTCCGAACGGGAAAAGCATTGGATACAGGCCAAGGCCGCAAAAGCAAAAATGTCCGAGAGCGAGTTTGCCCGCAGCGCGGCAATGGACAGAGACATTACCGTCCTCGATGGACTGGATACGTTGGTCACTGAGCTGCGGCAGGGTAATAATCTCAATCAACTCACGGTCATGGCCCGGCTCATAGAACATTGCCACCACCTCCTGAATCGGACAGATGGTGTAGAGCAGACTGCCGTATATGTGTATCGAGAATTGCGACGAATTCCTTGCCATGGTGTGCAACTCGAAAATGTGGAGGGATATCATAGAAGTGCAGAGGGCAAACACCCCAAAAGTGATAGAATCAAAGGAAGAACAAGGTGGTGTTTGCAATGCGCAAATATGACAAGGAATTCAAAGAAGAAGCGGTCAAGCTGTCCGATGAAATCGGCGTGAAGCAGGCGGCGGCACAACTGGGCATTCCGTACTACTCTCTGGCGGAGCGGCGGCAAAAGCGAAAGGCATTTGGAGACCACGCCTTCGTCGGCAGCGGCATTCGCCGCGACGCACCGCTTTCCGAGAACGAGCGCCGGCTGATGAAGGAAATCACGGAACAGCGGAAAGCCAATGAGATTCTCAAGGATGCGCTGGGCTTTTTCGCCAAAGACCGGAAACGGTAAAGCCGGAGCGGTTGTATGAGTACATCACGCTGCGCCGTGAGCGGTTCTGCATTCATGCCATGTGCCGGGTTGTGAAAGTCAGCGAATCCGGGTACTACCGCTCTTTGCAGTCGGCTGGCAAGCCAAAACCGTGGCAGCTGCTTCTGGTCAAAATACGAGAGATTTATAATGAAAATCCGGACAATGACAATTATGGTGTTGGCCGAATCCTTCTGGCGCTTACGCAGCGCGGTATCGCGATAAGCCGCAGCAGCGTACGGCGGGCCATGAAGCGTGAAGGCCTGCCATCGCGCTCCTCGTCACTCCAACAGTCTGACAAAAGCAGACTTGGCTGCGCAGAAGGCGGAGAACCTGATTCACCGGGATTTTACCGCAGACACCCCTAACCGGAAGTGGCTGACAGATATCACGCAGATCCAGTGTCAGGACGGCAAGCTGTACCTGGCGGCAGTTCTGGACTGTTATAACGGAGAGATCGTCGGTCTTGCCATGGATGACAACATGAAGAAGGAGCTGTGTATCCGGGCTTTCCGGTCTGCCTGCCAGGCGCAGGGAGCCTATGGAATGACCCTGCACAGCGACCGCGGAAACCAATTTACCAGCTCCTCATTTCAAAAGGTGCTGGCGCAATACGGCGCGGTTCAAAGCATGAGCGGCACGGGCCGCTGCTACGACAACGCCAGGATGGAGAGTTTTTTTGCTACGTTGAAGAAAGAAAAACTCTATCGAATCAGGACGGAGCAGATGCCCATGGCACAGGTTAAGAGCATCGTGTTCCGGTACATCATGACCTACTATAACCGCCGGCGAATCTACACTGCCAACCCCGGCGGCCTGCCGCCGGCCATGTATCGTCAGGCCGCCAGAGGCCTGGCCGCATAAGCCCCGGATTTCGGGTGTTCACATTCTGCACGGTTCTTGACTGCTCCAACGGAATAAAGAGGACTAAAGACCTCATCCTTACTAAGTGATTGGAACGCTTCAGTTCATTGCGATGTAACGCTTTTTAGCCGTTTTTACTCCAAAAGGACGAGGTTTTTTGTTCTCTTTATTCCGTTGCCTTCACCCGCTCGTTTCCCCGTGTGGGTCACGGTGTGGGTCAAGGCAGTTTCTATAGTCCAAATTCTGCGCCGCAATTAAACAAAGAATAAGCTTGAAATGCAGTTTGTCGCGGCACATTTGCCTCCAGGGCGGCGCCAGCCCAGCTTCCATCGGTAATCGTAAGCTTTACGCCGCTGCTCCTCTTCTTCAACTATGCCTCGCTGCGCTGGGTCGCATCTGAAAAGGCGGGGAAATAACCATCATGGATGCGGCGGATTTTGAAACAAAATTTGATGTTCTTTGCAAGTGCTTTCAATAATTTTCTGGATGGTGTCTGCATCTACCGTTTCGGGATTCAGTGTGATATAGAGCGCGCACGGACCATATTCGCTAAGGCTCAGCCACAAATCGTATTTTTCTGCGGCCATGGCTTCCGCAGCGTTTTGGGCATTTGAGAACACCTGCTCACATGGAAAAGTATAGAAGTCAAAGAAGCAGTAGTCTTCCGTGGCCAGGCTCTTATATGCCCAAAAAGCAGTCGCATCAAAGCCTTCTGTTAAAATCACCAGATTTTTTTCATCCTTTGCATAGGTAGATATGGAAGCATTTAAATTTTCCAGAAAGTGATGATACCGTACAGTGAATTGCTCCGGATGCCATCGCTGCTTTTTGGAATATTCTTTTCCAGACTGGATCTCTGTCAAAACCTGGTGGGAAACGCAGAGTTGCTCCATCACTTCCATGCTGAGCTTTACGATTCTGCGGTCATCCTCGCCTACGTTGGAGGAAAACTCATATTGAATATGAGTGCATGGAACAGCTTTCTGGGCCTCGTCCGTGCATTTGACAAAGTGCATGCTACCGTCCGGCGGCCAGTCATCCGGTACGGGCGTAAATTCGTGGTGCCGTGGGAAATAGTAAAGGTCCCATAAAAGTTTAATCAGTCCCATATCTAATCCTCCGTACAAGTAATATCCACGATGTATCGCCCAAGCGCGTCTCCGCCCAAAGCGCCGCCGATTCCGCACACAAGGCTCAGAACCGGAACCGCAATAGGCGCGGCCGGGCCGGTTGCCGCTCCGGCAAGCGCACCCAGCTTTGCCCCCAGCGCGGCGCCCGCCCAGCTTCCGCCGATGCCGACGGCGGTGGAAAGCGTATTTTTGCCAAGCTTCCGGTCCGCGTCCTTTAAGTCCGCGTCAATCGTTGTCCCCAACTCCAACGCATCCAGTGCAATCCCTGCGACCAGCAGCACTCTTCCAGCAACATGAACCATCTTGCCAGCGCCTTTTAAATCTTTTAGCTTGTCGTAGGCGCTATCACTGAGCCGATAATGATTATAGTTGCTTTGTATTTGGTCGTAAAGCCAATTGCTATCCGGTCTCGGATCGAAATTAATGTGCGGATAGGTGATATCCGTTTTCACGCCGCGCGGCCACGCTGTTTCTGTTCCTTCCGGTTTCGGATCAATCCGAATATATGGATGAGACCCTATCATAAGCGCGTCGTCTAAATTGTGAGTCTTACCATATCTTGAACGGCCAACCGTAATGCCTGTTAAATCGCTTTGTAATGGGTCAATCCAAGTCAGCGTCGGAACCGTTCCGTGTTCCAAATTGCTGATAAATTTCTCCCACGCCGCCAGCGTTTTCTTCCCGTAAACACCGTCCTCATTGAGATGCTCGTCCACACCCAGCTGGTTGAGCTTGCTTTGCAATTCCCGGATCTTTGCCGGGTCGCCGCCCACGAACCACGCCAGCTTCTCAATCTTACTGTTGGCCGAACCGGTGCTGATGCCGCAGCGTTCCAGCTCGCTGACAGCGGCTTTCAGATTTCTCTCCGTTTCATCCGTGATGTAATTGTTCTCCCGCTCATTGCGCTCCAAATCCCGGTCCAGTTGGTGGGCGATGGATTCCAGCGCATCCTTCAACAGACCGCTGTAGTTGGGACTGCCCCAGCGGGCACTGCACGTTGCCGGGACATCCTGACGGAAACCAACTCGCTCCATGCGATCCAGATACTCGCTGCTGCCGATGGGATACCCGCATTTTCCCCGCGTATCCGCATTGCCGTTGCTGCTTTTGTAAGAGTCCAGAACCTCCTGCAAAAAATTCTTGTCCTTTCCCTGCGCAATCTCCTCCAGAAACGCCCGTTTTTTCTCGCTGCTTCCCGCAGCGAAAGAAATGCTCCAGTCCGCAGCCTTCTGAACAAGATCCACGCATTCGCCGGCAAAGAAATCCGAATTGTTTTTGATTTTGCGGATGGCGTTTTGGATCGCACGGTCATCGCTGAAAGGATTGCTGAAAAATCCGGACAGGGTCAGCATAGCAACGCACTCGCCGCTGTGGCTGCAGGTGCTGCCAGCCATTCTGCATAACATCATACAGCCCTCGAACCTGCTTTGCAAGGGCGTTTCGCCGGTCGGAATCAATGGAGGGAAGCTGTTTTCTGTGCTCCTGTAAATCGTCGTAGATTTCTTCTGTCATGTCGCCTGCCCGGCTGCCGGTTTCCCGCAGTGTTTCTTGGTAGTTTGTCTCCGTTGTCCGCCGCATCAGTCCGCCGAAAAATGTGGAGCGGTTCACGCGGCTCCAATAGTCCCCGCTCCCCAAGACGGCCCCATTTTCGCCAATTCCTTCTTTACTCACAAATACGCCTCCTAAAAGTCTTTTGATAAAAGCGTATCAATGGAAGGATATTGTATATCATCGTGCAACAGTTTTAAAAAGTTAACAATATTTTATAAAAGAGCATGAAGTGTCATCTGACAATCTGCACAGTCTGTCGAAAAAGACAACTAAGCCGGTTGAACATCCGGACTATGTGATCCTGTACGAACTCGCACATTTTTGAGTTGCAAACCATGGCAAGGAATTTGTCGCAATTTTCGATGCATATATGCGGCAGTCTGCTCTACACCATTCGCCCCATTCAGGAGGCAATCAACCTTTTTAACGAGAATCAGTTTGCTCGCGTTGAGGCCGATCTCACAAAGCAGCGCGTAGCAAAGAAGCTGGCCAAGTTCGGCCATGTCAGCCCCCGTGAGCTGCTGTGTGAGGTTTTGCCGGAGGAAGCAAGTCCCAGCCCCATCGAAGACGATACGGGCAAAATTGAACCGCTTCCGGAGAACTTGCGCGGGACGAAAAAAGAAGCAGGATAAAAGGCAGGCGTCGCCTGCCCGGTCACATCTGCCCGCAGTGCGGGCAGTTACGGGGGTTTTTCAGTTAGCCGTAAATGGGGTCAAAATCAGAGAAGAAACGGCTTGATAGGGTCATTAGGCCGAAACATCACGACAGGATAAGGCTTTGACCGGGGGGGCAGAGCCGGAAAGAGAGGCAGATATGGAGAAAGCTTAAAAATTCGCAGCCTATTTTACTGAGGACCAGAAAGACAAGATTGACCGTTGTCAGGACCTGGGCGGGAGCCGAAGCGCGGCAGAAGTCGTACGAAAAGCGTTGGACTTCTACCATGGGTACCTGACTGCAGGTGATGCCGGGATGTTCCTTCCGCAAGCAATCCAATTATACCTGGACGGTCGGCTCGGCATATTCGAGGATCACATCTCGAAGTTGCTGTTCAAGCTGGTGGTGGCGACAAACATGAACGTAGGCGTTCTCGCGGACGTATATGAGTTCACCGAGGCTGGCCTGCGCCAGCGCAGAGCAGCCAGTGTGCAGAACGTGAAGCAGACCCACGGCATCCTCTCGCTGGAGCAGGAAATGCAGGATGCGGGTGACGAGTGATGGCGAAGCTAATCGTTAAAAGTCACTACGCCGCCTACCGTGTCGGCAAGGAGTATCTTCGAGGCAAAATTTAAACCTCCAAGCCATTCGAAACACTGCATTTTTTAATAGCTTTGTGCCGACTGTTGTGGTATATGTGTTGTCTTGAAAAGGGGGCAACACGATGTACGACTACATGAGGGCATTGCGGCAGCGGTTTGATACGCCGCCGCAATGCGAAGCTTTTAATCGAGAACTGAACCGAGTCCACGATGAACTGCATGGGCGGCTGGACAAGCAGGATCGAAAGCTACTTCTCCGCCTTATCAATCTGGAAAATGCGATTCGAGACGAAACATCGCTACGCAGCTTTACAAACGGCTATCGACTGGCGATCGGAATTAATCGGGAGCTATCCGACCGGCCACCCTACTCTTTCGATAAAGAGGAAGAAGAACACGCACGGGTTCTGAACGAGGAGGAACATCCAATGTGAAAACAACACCATCCCAAGTTTTGCAATCTATGTTTCATAAGACCGAGGGGCGCGTTCCAGTAATGAATGATCCAAAATCTACGCCGCCATAACCAAAGAAAAGAATCTTCCTTCAATTGATAACTTTCTGATAACTTCGCGCTGATCTCATGGCGGTTGCGATTGCTGTATGGTATTGTGGGTCATTACAAAGTAGCTGATTTTATGGCAAAGAAGCGAGCCAATGGCGAAGGCAATATTCGCAAACGGTCGGACGGCCGCTGGGATGGCCGGTATACTGCCGGCTACAACGCCGACACTGGAAAGCGCATCATTAGAAACGTACTGGGTAAGACACAGACCGAGGTCAAGGGAAAGCTGAAAAAGGCAATTGAGGAAACCGCAGGTTTGGACATGAGCCATACGGGCGATTATACGGTAGCATCTTGGCTGCATACCTGGTATGAGCTCTACGCCAAGCCCAATATCCGCTTGGCGACGCAAAACCGCTACGAGTTGATGATGAATGTCTATGCCATCCCCCGCATTGGAGACATCAAGCTCAGCAAGCTGGTCTCCCGTGACCTTCATAAGCTGTACAGGAATCTTCAGGAAAACGGTCGGGTTCATACCACCTTCAAAAGCGGAACCGGGCTCAGCAGCACCACGGTGCGCAGTCTCCATCTGATGCTTCACTGTGCCTTCGAGCGGGCTGTCAAAGAACGGCTCATCCAGCGTAACCCCACTGACGACTGCATCGTGCCAAAAGTAAGGAAGGTGGAGATGAATGTGCTTTCATTGGAAAGCATCAAGGTCTATCTGGAGGCCGCCGCTCAGCGGAACGCCCTGCCAATGTTCTATCTGGAACTGGTCAGCGGATTGCGTAAAGGAGAACTGGTTGCGCTTCTCTGGAGTGATGTGGACACGGCTCATAATACGATCTCCGTCAGCAAACAATATGTTCGCAACCCCAACGGAGAATGCGTCCTCTCCCAACCAAAAACGGAAAACTCCATCCGGCTGGTGTCCGTCCCGCAGGAGGCCATTGACCTGCTCATCACGGAACACAACAAACATCCTGACAGTCCCTGCCTCTTCCCATCCCCCATTACCGGTGGGATGTACCATCCCGACTCGGTGGTAAACATCCATAAAAAGATTTTGAAGGATGCGGGACTCCCACACCTGAAATTTCATGAACTCCGGCACACGTTCGCCACGACAGCGCTACAAAACGGCGTGGATGTGAAGACCGTTTCTGCCATGCTGGGTCACTACGACGCCGGCTTTACCCTCCGAACCTACACCCACGCCACCCGGCAGGCTCAGGACGCGGCAGCAATCACCATGGGTGAGGTGATGGCAAAAGTGATATAACCACCAAATGTTTCTCCAAAAATGGAAAAACCACCGGGCAGTTTCCTGTCCGGTGGTCTTTATTCGTCTTGGGGCATTTCCACGTGTGGGTCACGGTGTGGGTCAGAAATTTTCGTTAAATTAATTCAGAACTTTTTAATAGAAAAAAGCCACCGTTTTCCACAAAAAGCGGTGGCTTTTGGAGCTGCTACCCGGATTCGGACCGGGGACCTCATCCTTACCAAGGATGCGCTCTACCAGCTGAGCTATAGCAGCATATATGGCGACCCGGAACGGGCTCGAACCGTCGACCTCTAGCGTGACAGGCTAGCGTTCTAACCAACTGAACTACCGGGCCATATATGTGGCTCGACAATGTATTAATTATATTAAATACAACAGCCGTTGTAAAGACTTTTATGGCAGGGGCAGAAGGACTTGAACCCTCGGCACGCGGTTTTGGAGACCGCTGCTCTACCAACTGAGCTATACCCCTATCTCGCTTGTAGCTCCCCAACAGGCGAAAACCATAATTGGTGGGCCTTCGGGGACTCGAACCCGGGACCGATCGGTTATGAGCCGACTGCTCTAACCAACTGAGCTAAAGGCCCGCTTAAATCTAAGAGAAATATTGCCGCCACCATGTGGCGGCAATACACTCTTTTGGCTCCCCCTGTTGGACTCGAACCAACGACAACGCGGTTAACAGCCGCGTGCTCTACCAACTGAGCTAAGGAGGAATATGCAAAACTCTGACTTTTAAAAATCAGAGTTTTGTGTTGGCGCTACCTGTCTTCCCGGGCCGTTACCAGCCAAGTATTGTGAGCAGAAACGAGCTTAACTACCGTGTTCGGAATGGGAACGGGTGGACCCTCGCTCTAATCAGCACCAACTGCGTCGCAGCAAACTTCATATCTTTCGCTTTGACCATAGGTCAAAACTCTCTCATTTCATTGCTGCTCCTATTCAAAACACAAACATTTCGCCGGTTTGCGTTTTGAATCGAAATAAAACACCTGGGAGTATATGTCATTCGGTTACCCGAAGAACAAGCTACATTATAGAGGATTTCAATGCATCTGTCAAGAAAAGAATTGGTGACCCGTACCGGATTCGAACCGATGTTAACGGCGTGAGAGGCCGCTGTCTTAACCACTTGACCAACGGGCCGCGTCGTCGGCACAAACTCCGCTCCATTCGCTTCGCTGTGCCTCCTCTTCCATTTAAACTCAGCATTGCCAAACTCAAATAGAATACGGGAACGGAGGTTTTAAACTTCCCCATCCGAGGTGTACCCGCATCGAGCACACCTCGAATGAGTTCTGGTGCACCTTCACGGACTCAAACCGGGGACCCACTGATTAAGAGTCAGTTGCTCTACCAACTGAGCTAAAGGTGCGGGTTCTTTTCCCTTGAGAAACGCTTTCCATCCTTTGCCCTCTCTAAGAGCGAACAAGGACTTTCTGCACCCTCAAAACCGAACAATGTATGATTTCCTTTCAAGGCTTATTGCCTGCATAATTGTAGGTCAAGCCCTCGGGCGATTAGTACCGGTCAGCTACACACATTACTGCGCTTCCACCTCCGGCCTATCAAACAGGTAGTCCGCCTGTGCCCTTACTTCTTTCGAATGAGAGATCTCATCTCAGGGAGAGTTTCACGCTTAGATGCCTTCAGCGTTTATCTCGTCCATACATAGCTACCCAGCTATGCCCTTGGCAGGACAACTGGTGCACCAGAGGTATGTCCATCCCGGTCCTCTCGTACTAAGGACAGCTCCCTTCAAATCTCTTACGCCCGCAACAGATAGGGACCGAACTGTCTCACGACGTTCTGAACCCAGCTCGCGTGCCACTTTAATCGGCGAACAGCCGAACCCTTGGGACCGAATACAGCCCCAGGATGTGACGAGCCGACATCGAGGTGCCAAACCTCCCCGTCGCTGTGGACGCTTGGGGGAGATCAGCCTGTTATCCCCAGGGTAGCTTTTATCCGTTGAGCGATGGCATTTCCACTCACATACCACCGGATCACTAACTCCAACTTTCGTTCCTGCTCGACCCGTCGGTCTCGCAGTCAGGCTCGTTTATGCGTTTACACTCACTGCACGATTTCCGTCCGTGCTGAACGAACCTTTGAGCGCCTCCGTTACTCTTTAGGAGGCGACCGCCCCAGTCAAACTGCCCGCCTAACAGTGTCCCCCGACCCGATTCAGGGCCGCAGGTTAGAAAATCAGCAATTCAAGAGTGGTATCCCACCGGCGACTCCACGCAAGCTGACGCCCGCGCTTCCAAGTCTCCCACCTATCCTGTACATGAATTACCGATTTCCAGTATTAAGCTGCAGTAAAGCTCCATGGGGTCTTTCCGTCTAGTTGCGGGTAACCGGCATCTTCACCGGTACTACAATTTCGCCGGGAGGGCTGTTGAGACAGTGCCCAAATCATTACGCCTTTCGTGCGGGTCAGAACTTACCTGACAAGGAATTTCGCTACCTTAGGACCGTTATAGTTACGGCCGCCGTTTACCGGGGCTTCAATTCAATGCTTCGGGTTGCCCCTGACATCTCCTCTTAACCTTCCGGCACCGGGCAGGCGTCAGCCCATATACGTCATCTTTCGATTTAGCATAGACCTGTGTTTTTGGTAAACAGTTGCTTGGGCCTATTCACTGCGGCCTCTATTGCTAGAGGCTCCCCTTCTTCCGAAGTTACGGGGTCAACTTGCCGAGTTCCTTAACAACCCTTCTCCCGTTGGCCTTAGGATTCTCTCCTCATCTACCTGTGTCGGTTTGCGGTACGGGCACCTTAGTATACGCCAGAGCTTTTCTCGCCTCCAGGCATCGCGGACTTCGCTACTATAATTTCGCTCCCTTACGCCCGGGGCAACCAACGCCCGGGTTCCGCTATCCTGAAGTGTCCCTCTGGTTTAAAGTTCGGTGGCTACGGAATTTCTACCGTATGTGCATCGACTACGCCTTGCGGCCTCGCCTTAGCTCCCGGCTTACCTTGGGCGGACGAACCTTCCCCAAGAAACCTTAGATTTTCGGCCATCATGATTCCCACATGATTCTCGCTACTCATTCCGGCATTCTCACTTCCATACAGTCCACCGCTGCTTCCGCTGCGACTTCACCCCATATGGAACGCTCCCCTACCACTGTCATTGCTGACAATCCTAAGCTTCGGTTGTATGCTTAGCCCCGTTACATTTTCCGCGCAGAACCACTCGACCAGTGAGCTATTACGCACTCTTTTAATGAGTGGCTGCTTCTGAGCCAACATCCTGGTTGTTTTTGCGATTCCACATCGTTTTCCACTTAGCATACATTTGGGACCTTAGCTGTAGGTCTGGGCTGTTTCCCTTTTGACAATGAAACTTATCTCACACTGTCTGACTGCTATGCATCAATTAGCCGGCATTCTGAGTTTGATAGGCGTTGGTAACCTTATCGGCCCCTCTACCATTCAGTGCTTTACCTCCGGTAATCTAACACAACGCTAGCCCTAAAGCTATTTCGGGGAGAACCAGCTATCTCCGAGTTCGATTGGAATTTCACCGCTACCCACAAGTCATCCGCCACCATTGCAACGGGGGTCGGTTCGGTCCTCCATGGGGCTTTACCCCCACTTCAACCTGCTCATGGGTAGGTCACCCGGTTTCGGGTCTATGGCAACGAACTTTTTACGCCCTATTCAGACTCGCTTTCGCTACGCCTCCGGTACTGAATACCTTAAGCTTGCTCGTTACTATAACTCGCCGGACCGTTCTACAAAAAGTACGCCATCAGCCATTAACGGCCTTTGACTGCTTGTAAGCACAAGGTTTCAGGTTCTTTTTCACTCCCCTCCCGGGGTCCTTTTCACCTTTCCCTCACGGTACTGCTCCTCTATCGGTCACTGAGTAGTATTTAGGCTTGGAGGGTGGTCCCCCCAGTTTCCCACCGGGTTTCACGTGTCCAGCGGTACTCTGGATACCAGCCAATCTACATCGCCTTTCGTCTACGGGACTCTCACCCTGTGTCGTCGGCCTTCCCATGCCGTTCGACTAGACTAGTAGATCTTATGCCGGTCCACAACCCCGGAGAATAAATCCTCCGGTTTGGCCTCTTCCGCGTTCGCTCGCCACTACTTGCGGAATCTCTGTTGATGTCTTTTCCTCGCCCTACTTAGATGTTTCAGTTCAGGCGGTTCCCTTCCTACACCTATTTGATTCAATGCAGGATGACTGGATATTGTCCAGCCGGGTTTCCCCATTCGGAAATCTGCGGATCAATGGATATTTGCTCCTCCCCGCAGCTTATCGCAGCTTGTCGCGTCCTTCTTCGGCTCTCAGTGCCAAGGCATTCCCCTTGCGCTCTTATTAGCTTGACCTTCGTCGGCGCAGACTTCGCATCCTTCGCTTCGCCCTGTGGGCAAAGCTCTCTCGCTCCATCGCGCCTCCTCTTCCATTCAAAACAAGTTTTGAATGGGTTTAAAAACGTTGAAAACGAAAGACGAAATACTTGTCTCTCACTGACTTTTGTCATTTTATAGAGATTTGGTTCTCTTATAAATGAGTAATCATGCAGGCAATCACAAAGATTTTCTCGTTCGAAACTGTAATTGTTACCCTTCATCTAAATAGATGTTGTTCCACAATTAAAATATCTTGCTATTTTCCACAACCAATTTCTTGATTTATGAAAAACCTCTCTGTTGCCTTACTTCATTCTTCATACATTGTTCAGTTTTCAAGGTGCAGCTTCCAGCCTCTTTTGAAGCCAGATCTCAAAGTCCAATTCCTTAGGCTTTGAGATCCAACAGCAAATCACTGTTTGGTGGGCCCGAGTGGGCTCGAACCACCGACCTTGCGATTATCAGTCGCACGCTCTAGCCAGCTGAGCTACGGGCCCGTCGTCGAAACAAACTTCGCTTTATTCGCTTCCGGCTTCGCCGAAACCTCATGCCGCTGCGTTGTTCCTCCTCTTCGCGTCGAAATTGGAAATTTCTCCGCGAGTTTGGACGATTAAACACTTGGTTCTCTTTTTTGGTGGAGAATAACGGGATCGAACCGTTGACCTCCTGAATGCAAATCAGGCGCTCTCCCAGCTGAGCTAATCCCCCGTCGATCTCCCGGGCTTCGTCCGCACTTCGGACGTATACCCTCTAAATTAAACAACGTAACGACTCCATTCCGCTCCAACGGCTGACCTTAGGAAGTTACAGCATCTTATCAAGACGCTGAGTTCTCCTTAGAAAGGAGGTGATCCAGCCGCACCTTCCGATACGGCTACCTTGTTACGACTTCACCCCAATTATCAAACCCACCTTCGGCCGCGCCCTCATTGCTGTTAGGCTACGGACTTCGGGTGTTCCCGACTCTCATGGTGTGACGGGCGGTGTGTACAAGGCCCGGGAACGTATTCACCGCGGCATTCTGATCCGCGATTACTAGCGATTCCGACTTCACGCAGGCGAGTTGCAGCCTGCGATCCGAACTGAGACGGCTTTTAGGGGTTCGCTCCACCTCACGGCTTTGCATCCCTCTGTTGACCGCCATTGTATTACGTGTGTAGCCCAGGACATAAGGGGCATGATGATTTGACGTCGTCCCCACCTTCCTCCGTTTTGTCAACGGCAGTCTCGCTAGAGTGCTCTTGCGTAGCAACTAACAATAGGGGTTGCGCTCGTTGCGGGACTTAACCCAACATCTCACGACACGAGCTGACGACAACCATGCACCACCTGTCTCTACTTTCCCCGAAGGGCACCTGACGTATCTCTACCTCGTTAGTAGGATGTCAAGTCCTGGTAAGGTTCTTCGCGTTGCTTCGAATTAAACCACATAATCCACCGCTTGTGCGGGCCCCCGTCAATTCCTTTGAGTTTCAACCTTGCGATCGTACTCCCCAGGTGCAATACTTATTGTGTTAACTGCGGCACGCAGGGGGTCAGTCCCCGCACACCTAGTATTGATCGTTTACAGCGTGGACTACCAGGGTATCTAATCCTGTTTGCTCCCCACGCTTTCGCGCCTCACCGTCAGTTGTCGTCCAGTAATCCGCCTTCGCCACTGGTGTTCTTCCTTATATCTACGCATTTCACCGCTACACAAGGAATTCCGATTACCTCTCCGATACTCAAGAAAAGTAGTTTCAAATGCAGTTTGGAGGTTGAGCCCCCAGATTTCACATCTGACTTACCTTCCCGGCTACACGCCCTTTACACCCAGTAAATCCGGACAACGCTTGCCACCTACGTATTACCGCGGCTGCTGGCACGTAGTTAGCCGTGGCTTATTCAAGGGGTACCGTCTTCTACTCTTCCCCCTTAAAAGAAGTTTACAACCCGAAAGCCTTCTTCCTTCACGCGGCGTTGCTGGGTCAGACTTGCGTCCATTGCCCAATATTCCCCACTGCTGCCTCCCGTAGGAGTCTGGGCCGTATCTCAGTCCCAATGTGGCCGGTCAACCTCTCAGTCCGGCTACTGATCGTCGACTTGGTGGGCCGTTACCTCACCAACTATCTAATCAGACGCGAGGCCATCTTTCAGCGATAAATCTTTGACATTCAAGCGATGTCGCCCAAATGTATCATGCGGTATTAGCAGTCGTTTCCAACTGTTGTCCCCCTCTGAAAGGCAGGTTCCTCACGCGTTACTCACCAGTCCGCCACTAAGCATTCCTCTCATTTGGCCGAAACCTCAATCAAGGGTGCTCCGTTCGACTTGCATGTGTTAAGCACGCCGCCAGCGTTCGTCCTGAGCCAGGATCAAACTCTCTATAAATGGTATCAAAACGAGCCTTGCGACCCGATCTAATCTTTTACAGAGCTATCATCATAGCTTCATGTTTTTATAGTTACAAGCCCCGGTAATTGACTTAACCCGGCCTTGCAACTTATCCGGCGACACTTCGTGATTTCTCACAAAGCGTCTACCGCTGGTGCTTTCTTTTTTCGTTACGTTGTTTAATTTACAAGGTACACGCCGCTTTCGGCGGAACATTGCTATTGTACAGGACGCTTGGCCGTTTGTCAAGAGTTTTTTCAACTCTTTTTGACTTTTTGCCGCGCCGCCTCTGCGAAACAGCCTGATTAGGTTACCACACTTTCCTGTGTTTTGTCAAGAACTTTTTTCAAGCACTTAACTTCCCCTTTTCAGTTCCGCACCCCGCTCTCGCGGACAGCTTTGTTAGAATACCAGCCTTCTCCCTTTTTGTCAATCCCTTTTCGACTTCTTTTTTATTTTTTTTCATGTTTGCCATCTTCCTGCCTTATACCGCGTCTTTTGCGGGCAATTTTGAAATAGCTGTGGTTTTTTCTTTTTATATATGGTATCGTGTGCATATATGAAATTTATTAAACAGAGGTGATCTCTCTGCGTATCCATCGTATGAGTGCCACATTCGGCAAATTGAATCAGGACACGCTGGTTCTGTCCAACGGCCTTAACATTTTGCAGGCTCCCAATGAGACCGGCAAATCCACCTGGTGCGCGTTTCTGCTTTCCATGCTGTACGGCATCAACAGCCGGGAACGGGATCGGGCGGGCTTTATTGCGGATAAGAACCGCTACGCGCCCTGGAGCGGCGCGGCCATGTCCGGCCGTCTGGACTGCCGCGCCGGGAATGAGGAGTTGACACTTTTCCGGGAGACAAAGCGACAAACCGCCCCCATGGGCGATTTTAAGGCAGTCTATGCCGGAACCGGCGACGAGTACCTGAGCATTACCGGTCAAAACTGCGGTGAGACTCTGCTGGGCGTCAGTCGGGAGGTCTATGAGCGCAGCGCCTTCATCCGTCAGGCTGGCCTTGCCATCAGTCAGGACGCGGGCCTTGAAAAGCGGATTGCCGCCCTCATCACCACCGGCGAGGAAGACACGTCCTACTCTGAGGCCGCCGATACGTTAAAAAAACAATTGAATCGCCGCCGCCACAATAAAACCGGTCAGATTCCGGCGCTGGAGCTGGAGCTGTCGGAGGCAAGGCGGCAGCTTGACACTCTGGCGGGTGCGGAAAGTCAGCTGGCGGAGGCCCGGCGGAAGATTTCTGACCTGACGCAGCGGGAAGCGGACCTCTCCTCGCTTTTGACCCTCCACGACCGCTGGGACGCGGCCCGGAAACGCCGGGTTCTTGCAGATGCGGAGTCCGCCGCCGCGGAAGCGGAGCAGACAGCCGCCAATCTCCGCCGGCAGGCGGAGGAATCGCGTCTGCCGGAAAACGAGATGATCGCCCGACTCCGGGGGGCTATCGTCAATCTGGAGACGGTGCGCAAAAGCGTGGACAGGGCCATGGCGGAAAAGGACGCGGCCATGAAGGCCAGCGTCAAGGCGGAGACCGCCGTCAGCGAAAGTCCGTTTGCCGGAAAATCGGTGGAGGAGGCTAAAAAAGAGGCCGCCACAGTGCCGTCCGTTCGTACGCCTCTGACGCCCGCCAGAGTAATTCTAGCGATCCTAGCCATTCTCTGCTTCGTTCTGTCCGTCTTTGCCCTTGTATGGAAGGGCAGTCGCGGCTTTTCCATACAGGGTACTGCTGCTGGAATTCTCTTTGCGCTGGGCGCAAGCAGTAGTTCGATCCTTTGGAAGCTCTGTCTGCGCGGCACGGCAAAAGCCCGGAACGCCGTATTGCTGAAACGCTTCGGCACCGCCGACACGGCGGAAATCACTGCCTTAGCGGGCACCTACGCCGCGCTCTTCCAAGCCCGGGACGCAACCCAGAATGCTGTTGTAAAAGCCACTGCCACCTACGACGCGCTTTACGCCTCCCTCACCTCCAACGAGCAGGGAATTCTATTGGAGGTCCGCCGGTTCGCCCCCGCCGCCTTTGATATTCCCGCCGCCGACGGAGCACTGCGGGAGTGTGCCGTCCGGCGCAGGGAACTCTCCGCCGCCCAGGCCGCCGCGGAGGCCGCCCGACTGCGGTACGAGACTATGAGCCGTCAATTTCCCGCCGAAGACTTTTCCGCGGATGATCTTCCCGCGCCCCCGAAACAGAGCCGGGAGGCGTTGAACGCGGCTCTGCTGTCCGTAAAAGCGGAACTCTCCGCCGCTCAATCCGCCGCCGACCGTCTCTCCGGCCAGATTGCCGCTCTGGGCGGCCGAACCGCGCTGGAAGCGGAGATCGAACAGTTCTCCGGCCAGATTGAAGCTCTGGAGGGCGAATACCAGTCCATCGCTTTGGCCATGGAAACGCTGGATGGTGCCAACACGGAGCTGCAAAACCGTTTTTCCCCGGAGCTGGGTCGGCGGACGGCGCAGATTTTCTCCGCTCTCACCGGTGGAGTCTACACCGGCGTGGTGCTAGACCGCAGTTTCCACCTCTCCGCCGAACCGGCGGGAGACGCGGTCTGGCGGGACGCGCAGCTGCTTTCAGCCGGGGCGGGCGACCAACTGTATCTGGCCGCGAGACTGGCGATCTGTGAGTTGGTCCTGCCGGCGGAGGAAGCGCCTCCGCTGGTGTTGGACGATGCTCTGGCAAATTTCGATGATCTGCGCTGTGAGACCGCCCTGCGTCTTTTGAAGGAAGAGGGAAAAAAGCGTCAGATCCTTCTTTTCACCTGCCACAGCCGGGAAGCCGCCTTTTTTGCGGATGACCCGGAGATTGCCGTCCAGAGGTTGACGAATGGCCCGTCCGGGGTATAATATATCTTCCGATCCCAAAATCATATCTTCCGATCCCAAAATCAATAATTTTCTGTGATTCATCAATAAATATGGCAAAAGGAGTTTCGACATGAGCGAGTGTACCCACGATTGTTCCACCTGCGGCGAAAGCTGCGGAGAGCAGCAGGAACCCCAGTCCCTGCTGAAAGAGGCGAATCCCGGCAGCCACATTGGGAAGGTCTATGGCGTCGTCTCCGGCAAAGGAGGCGTCGGTAAATCCATGGTCACCAGTCAGCTGGCGGTGATTATGCGGCGCCGGGGCTTTAAAACCGGTATTCTGGACGCCGATGTCACCGGTCCCTCCATTCCCAAGGCCTTCGGCATTCACGAACACGTCCGGGGCAATGGTCAGGCCCTCCTGCCTGCCGAAACCAAAACCGGCATTGAGATCATGTCCACCAACTTGCTGCTGGAGCGTGAGACCGACCCGGTGATCTGGCGCGGTCCGGTAATTTCCGGCGTGGTCCAGCAATTCTGGACGGACGTGATCTGGGACGTGGACTACCTGTTTGTGGATATGCCTCCCGGAACGGGCGACGTGTCCCTCTCCGTGTTCCAGTCCATCCCGCTGGACGGCATTATCATCGTGGCCTCTCCCCAGGAACTGGTGGGCATGGTGGTGGAAAAGGCCGTAAAGATGGCGGAGATGATGGAGGTTCCCATTCTGGGGCTGGTGGAAAACATGAGCTACGTAGCCTGCCCGGACTGCGGGAAAAAGATCTATCTGTTCGGCGAGGGCAAAACCAACGAGGCCGCCGAGCGGCACAAACTGAAGCTTCTGGCCCAGATGCCCATTGACCCGGCTCTGGCCGCTCTCACCGATGCGGGCAGCATCGAGGATTTTCAGGGCGATTGGCTTTCCGCCGCCGCCGACGCCGTCGAGGGCAAATAATTATGCGTGGAACGGGGCAGGTATCACTTTGATGCCCGCCCCGCTTTTTTCCTGTGTCTTTCTCCGCAAATCAGGTTTCCAAAGCGGAGTTTCCGGTGAATTTGTATGGGCCAAGTCGCGGCATTCCGTCATCCCACAGCAGCTCAATCGGTCCTGAAGAAGCGGCCCATGTCCTGCTAACTCCGTGCTCTGCCGCACAAAGACAAATTTCACAAGCATTTTCGCCACAAATCCTCGTTTTTGTCTGTAAAAACAGTTGCAAAATTGCGTCCCATCTATAATAATAGAACTGATCGAAAAATGCGCGTACCCCGCCGCGGGGGAGCGAAATAAACAGAGGGGGACACAGCTCATGCAGGAATTGAAGGACCGCATCGTTCGGGAGGGCAAAGTTCTGCCCGGCAACATCATCAAGGTTGACGGCTTTTTGAATCACCGGATTGACACCACGCTGATGGTCCATATTGCCGAGGAATTCGGTCGGTATTTTGACATGAATCAGGTTACCATGATTCTCACCGCCGAGGCCAGCGGCATCGCTCTGGCGGCCATCTGCGCCCAGCACTTTGGAAAGCCCATGATCTTTGCCAAAAAGGCCAAGAGCGACAACATTGAGGGCGGTCTCTACCAGAGCGATATTTTCTCTTACACCTACAAGAAAAAGGTGACCCTCCTGGTGAGCAGGGAATGGCTCTCTGCCGATGACAAGGTTCTGATCATTGATGACTTTATGGCCAACGGAGAGGCCATGCGCGGGCTGTGCGACATTGTAAAGGCAGCCGGCGCTTCCCTTGTGGGCATCGGCTGCGCCGTGGAAAAGGGCTTTCAGGGCGGCGGCGACCGGCTCCGGGCTGCCGGTATGAATTTGAAGTCTCTGGCTATAATTGAATCCGCCGAGCCTGGCAATATCGTATTTCGGGAGGACAACTGATATGCAGAAAGTCATTGTTCTGGACTTTGGCGGACAGTATAACCAGCTCATCGCCCGCCGTGTTCGCGAGTGCAACGTCTACTGTGAGGTAAAGCCCTGTACCACTCCCCTCTCCCTGCTTCGCAGCGAATCGCCCATCGGTATTATTTTCACCGGCGGACCCAACAGCGTATATGACCCAGCCTCCCCTCAGGTGGATCCGGCCATTTTTGAGCTTGGCATTCCCATTCTCGGCATTTGCTACGGCTGTCAGCTGCTGGCCCACCATCTGGGAGGTAAGGTCACCGCCGGCACCGAAGACACCGCCCGGGAGTATGGTAAAACCGAGACCTATTTCAACACGGACTGCAAGCTCTTTAAGGGCCTTCCCCGGGAAGGCGTCACCTGGATGAGCCATGGTGACTATATGGAAAAGGTTCCTGTGGGCTTTTCTCTGGTGGCCCATTCCGATGCCTGCCCCACCGTCGCTATCTGTGATGAGAAGCGGAGCTTTTACGGCGTCCAGTTTCACCCGGAGGTGAACCACACCCAGCACGGGTGCGACATGATCCGGAACTTCCTCTATGAAGTCTGCGGCGCCATGGGTGAGTGGACCATGGGCGATTATCGGGATACCGCCATTCGCCAGATTCGTGAAAAGGTCGGAGACGGCAAAGTGCTGCTGGCCCTCTCCGGCGGCGTGGACTCCTCTGTGGCGGCAGCGCTGGTGGCCGAAGCTGTTGGAAATCAGCTGACCTGCGTTTTCGTGGATCACGGTCTGATGCGTCTGAACGAGGGGGATGAGGTGGAGGCGGCCTTTAAAAAATGGGACGTCAATTTTGTCCGTGCCAACGCCGAGGCCCTGTTTCTAGGCAAGCTTGCGGGCGTGACAGAGCCGGAGCGCAAGCGCAAGATTATCGGCGAGGAGTTCATTCGGGTCTTTGAAGCGGAAGCCAAAAAGATCGGTATGGTGGATTATCTGGTGCAGGGCACGATCTACCCCGATGTGATTGAGTCGGGTTTGGGTACCTCCGCCACCATTAAGAGCCACCACAACGTGGGCGGACTTCCCGACTACGTGGACTTTAAGGAGATCATTGAACCTCTGCGGATGCTGTTCAAGGACGAGGTGCGAAGCCTGGGCCGGGAACTGGGTCTGCCGGAATACTTGGTCATGCGCCAGCCGTTCCCGGGTCCTGGCCTTGCCATACGGGTAATTGGAGAAATCACAAAGGAGAAGCTGGACACCCTGCGTCTGGCGGATTTTATTTTCCGGGACGAGGTTGCAAAAGCGCATCTGGAGCACTCCATGAACCAGTATTTTGCAGTTCTGACCAATATGCGCTCCGTAGGCGTCATGGGCGACGGGCGGACCTATGATTATATACTGGCTCTGCGCAGCGTGACGACGACGGATTTCATGACCGCCGACTGGACCCGCATCCCCTACGACGTGCTGGACCGCGTCTCCACCCGCATCGTCAACGAAGTTCCCCATATTAACCGCATCGTCTATGACATCACCTCCAAACCCCCAGCTACCATTGAGTGGGAATGAACAAGAGAGCGCTGAAACCCGCATAAATGCCGGGTTCTCAGCGCTTCCTTTATGCCTTTGAGTGCAAATTGAGTAGTGGACAGCCAATATTACTTGCTCGAAATGTTACTTACTGAGTTTACAACACACGCTTTTATTTGTTGCAGGGGTCGTATAGTACCGCTGCTCTAAATCATATACATTAGATTAAAGGTTTCAACGAGCTTTGAATCACAAGAACGAAAGCGACGATAAGTATGCACTCGCCTATCTCCAGTCGGTATACATCCAACTCAGTGCCATCTTCAACCACGCTGTCAACGGCAGGAATATCTTGACCGTCGGGGCATCCCGCAGAGCTACCACTGGACAACTCCTCTGACCTACGAGGATTTTGTTCTGAATGGAAACCCGGAGACGTATCTACGCGCTGCAACGGAATATAAGTTGACGGATAGCTGACCTTAACGCCACTCGTGGGAGAAATTCCGGGGGCGGTCTTCTGTTTTTCGATTTCTATCTGAACACTATTGACAAGTCTTCTCTACAAGTGTAGAATTTCATTAAATACTACGCTTGTAGAGTTGGAGGATGATTATGCGCTCAACAATTCGCAGACTGCCAGACGCAGAGTTGGAAGTAATGCAGGCAATCTGGGCATGTACGCCGCCCGTTGCACGAGTGGAGATAGATGAAATTTTGAAAGATACGCATCCCATGGCTTTGACAACACTGCTGACCTTGCTCACACGCCTATCTGAAAAGGGCTTTATCAAGATTGAAAAAAACAGTCGCAGCGCCCAGTACATTCCGCTTGTCACGCAAGAAGAATACCTTGCCGAACAAAGCAAGCGGTTCTTCGATAAGCTTTGCGGTGGTAGCTTATCCACCTTTGCTACAGCTCTGTGCAATAGTGGCTTAACAAAAGAGGAGATCGCAGAGCTCCGTGACCTCTTGGAGCGGGGGAAATTATGAGTGCAGACATTCTGATTAGAGGTTTTTGGGCAATCATAATCAGCCTTGCCTTTGCATGGGTCGTTTTTTCACGATCTGACGATGAAGTCGGCTCAGCAAATACTGACAACGAACGGCAGCGTTATTTGCCTTTTATCTCCGGCGCTCTTCTGCCGATGTGTATTCTGGGTTGGGCGATTTTGGAATTCATTTTTTACGGAGCAATTCCAACTGCACAAATGACTCTGTCTATTTGCTTTAGCATTTTTCTGCATATCAGTCTGTATTATGTCATACTGATACCCTTACTCCCTTTTTTGCGAAAGTACATCAGCGCCAGAGCCTGCGCTATGCTTTGGCTAATTCCTAATTATTTATACATAACAGTGCAGGATAATATGAAAGTGCCTGAACCTCTGCTTGTGATCCGGACATCCGGCAACGGGGTTTGGATTTTGTTTGGAATATGGCTTGTTGGTTTTGTATCTGTACTGCTATGGAAAACGATCTCGCATTTAAGATTTCGGAAGCGGGTTCTAACAGGGGCCTCCCCCATATCAGATCAGGGCGTACTGGATTTGTGGCAGCAGGAAATCATAGACGCCAGAATTAAAAAACCAAAGTTTCAGTTAGTGGTTTCTCCCAATGTACCGTCCCCTTTAACTGTCGGCCTTTTTCGCCGGTCTATGAAAGTTATACTGCCAGACCGCTCATATTCCAATGACGAACTACGACTGATTTTCCGCCATGAGATCATTCACATTGGCAGAGAAGACAGTTGGTCTAAGTTTTTCCTGATGTTCTGCACCGCTATGTGCTGGTTCAATCCTCTGATGTGGGTTGCCATGCGCAGGAGTGCGGATGACATGGAATTAAGCTGTGATGAGACCGTCCTTTTGAATGCCGATGATGAAACGAGACAGCTATACGCCAGATTACTCTTGTCTGCTGCGGGAGATGATCGCGGTTATACCACCTGCTTGTCTGCCGCAGCATCTTCCATGCATTACCGGCTAAAATCTGTTGTAAAGCCACGCAATCGCCGCTCTGGTGCTCTCATCGTAGGGCTGACATTCTTTATCCTTTGCATGACCTGTGGTTATGTGGCTCTTGCTTACGGCGATACCACCGGCGAAGATGTACTATTCCAGCATCAGGATCACAGCCAGTTTGAACTAAGCAGCATATCTTTGAAGGACGATAAATTCCATACCGATTATGTCTGTATGAACAAGGTGGCATTCAATGAATATCTCGCTGGACTCAAAATGGATACTCTGACAGGGAACTATTCTTTCTCCCGGTTTGACAAACAGTTCACCTATATCTACGATATGCCAAAAGGAACTATGGTCGTTTTTCTCTCGGATCACGTAATCAAACTCGTTCCTCTCTACGGTGACCACGCGGCAGTCATCTTTTATCTGGCCGAAGGCGTTGACTGGGACTATCTGGATACAATCATCATGGCGCCGGCGATGAACATCCACCTGAAAGAAACAGGCGATACTTACGACCCAGATATTTCAGCAGCATTGGATAGATTAACAGTCATAGGGGACGGCGAGCAGAAACTGCTGTATGAGTCCAGCATTCCAACCGGTATCTTCGGCCATGATCCATACGAAGCTGCATTTTCTTTTTCCTATGAATTGGCTGGGCCATTTACAGTGGAAATTGAGAACTGGGATCGCACTTCAAACTACACAATCACCCAGGATGAGTTGGATGATTCCTTAGTTCCGTTGCCTGCATACCCGGCTCATTACAGGGTTTATGCGGATTTCCAAGGTGAAAATGGCAAGATATACAAAGCGGAGTTTCAATTTGAAATTGGGGATATAGATAGTGTAACATAATAAGGAATGTTGATTTGTATATCTGTTATAATCGTAGCAGTTATGGTGTATGCAGATAATTAGAATAGAATTGTTGCTGTTACAGCCGAAAACCGTGGCAACGCAATGGCAGTTTTTTGAGCGGTGGAATCATATTGGCTATAATTGCATTTGAAAAAACAACAGTATTTTGTCACGGGAGTGCGGGAATGTTGCTGAAAACACTGTAGTTTGTGTAAAAAGGGAGTAACCACCCAATCCGGGGCCCTCTTTTAAATGCTTGGAGCGGCCCCAGGATTGTTGTGTTAAAACGATCCTCCAAGCTTGCAAACCTGGAGGATCGTTTTATGCCTATTCTAAAAGTGACTAAAAAGTATGTATGCTAAACAGAGCGTACTTTAATCTTCTCCGGATATATAGATTTCTTCAGCTGCTTGTTGAGTACAAATTAACTGTTTCCTCATTTCTTCTAATTGCTTTTCAAAATTCGTAATTGCATTGAACAATATCAGGTACTCCTTAGAAATGCTTTTCACTTTGAATTGTCTCCGTTTCTAAAAAATGTATTTGGTCTTAGCCAATATACCTCATATAAATGGTAAAAAATGTCGGAAAGGGGCGTGAAAGGAAAAATATTAGATTGAATTAGTAAAATGCTTTATGTTAAATGCAAAATAATCGTCATATGGAGAAGACAGCATTCAAATACTTGGCTTTTTGTAGAAAGAGACTATTATCCCATCGAGTTTAAAAATTAGAGATAGCGGGATAAAGCTCTTGAACTTGATGCGGGATTGGCAGTAGAAAACACCAGTTCGCAGTTGAACAGGCGCATTCTGCGGCATTGCCACGCGGAACCTTATGATTTATTATTTTAATTGAAGTCATAGATTCTGCTAGACTTAGTTGCGACAGAGCACCGATTCGGCATGAGTGATAAGTGGGCGGAAAAAGAGGCTCAGCACATTGCTGTACAGTTTGAAAGCGAGGTTCTTCAGTGCTACCAATTGGACAACTGGCAAACCTTCGCGAAATATGCAGCCTATGTACTCGATCTGAAGAAGCGCAATGGATTGAAGCAGCCAGTCTATGAACGCTATACCCATCTATTAGAGAGCACCGACTCCGCAATCGGCCACATCAAACTTGCAGAACTCCACTCACAACACCTTAACGCTTTCTATAAAAACCTTGGAGAAGACGGTGTACTTACTGCGGGCTTCAAGGCAACACCAAAAGCCAATATCCGTGCCGCTATGAAATCAAGAAAGCTGTCCATGGAACGGATCGCTGCACCGTTGGTCCTGCGGCGAAATTCCTTGTTGAGCCGCTCCAGAATGTTGGTGGAAGAGATTTTGCGGGCGTCCAGTTCCGGAAACGCATAGAATGCCAGTGAATCCTCCAGCCCCTCCTCCAAAATCTCAATTGCCTTTGGAAATCGCTTTTCATACCGTTCCGCGAGCTGCCTTGCCCGCTGGCGGGCAAACTCCGCAGAGGGTGCCTGCCAGATTTCTTTCAGCTGTGCCGCGAAAATATCTTTCTCCTTCTGGGGTAAATGAGCCAGAGTGTTCCGCATAAAATGTACCTTACACCGCTGCCAGGAAGTACCGGGAAAACTCCTCCCGGATGGCGGCAATCAGCCCCTTATTGGCGTCGGAAACCACCAGCGATGGAGTTTCCAGCCTTCGCTGCTTTAAGCTTTGAAACAGCTGAAAGTAACTTTCTTTGGATTCCTCCATCATCGGCTCCACGGCTAGAACCGCCCTCTGCCCCTGCGCATTGACGCCGCAGGCAACCAGCACCGCCATGCTGACGACGCGGCTGTCCACGCGGACTTTCTCGTACAGTGCATCCGTCCATATGACAGGATACGGCCCTGCCAGGGACCGGCTGCGGAAGTCTTGCACCTGCTCGTTCAGGCCTTTTGTCATCTCGCTGACCTGACTTCGGGAAAGATTCTCGATGCCCAGACTGCGGGCCAACTTCTCCATTTTTCGGGTGGACACGCCCTGTACGAACGCCTCCTGAATCACCTGAATCAGCGCCGCCTCGCTGCGCTTACGCTCTCACAAAAAACGAGATGTATCCACGGCTGCGCAGCTTTGGCACCATAATCCCATGCGGGTATCCAGCCGCCGGGGGCGGTAACCGCAGCGGTAATCGCTGCGGGACAGGCTGTGTACATTCTTCTCCGCGCCAACGATGCCGGAGACCTCCGCCTCCATGAGCTGTGCGCACAGCCACTCCAGCATGCTGAGCATCGGGTCCGGCTCCGCCATACATTTCAGTAGTAAATCTGTGAGACCTGTGCTATTCTTTCCTTGAGCCATTGGGCGATCACTCCTTCTTTGAATGTCTCGACACCATTCATTTTACTGGAGTCCCAATGGCTTTTCTATGCCTTTGCCAAATTGCGAACTTTATTATACATGGCCGAGTTTCCGAGAAAAGCACTGCATTTTATTAAGTCTCTTAATCACTGCGGTATTCTGAACACGGTAAGGACAGATGAAAAGCTATATTCTTCGTATAGGATACTTTGCCCAAGTCACGGAATGACTGATATGCGTCTACAAATAAAAAAGAGCTAGATGCATTTACTTGGGAGTAATTTGGGAGTAGGATTCGGTACTTGAATCTTTACTTGGGCAGCAAGTACCCGTCCCATCCAATCAGGATCGGGGCGGGTTTCTTATGGCTTACGCTGGCCGCATGGCGAGCAGCCCTTCGCTATCGGCAATCGCGGCTACCAATACAGATCTCTGCGCGTCACGGGGACGCCGCCTGCTTCACACCAACCTCATCGGATCGCTTGACTGCTTGTTCCTTGAATCCTTATCATATTTGCACATTTCAAACACCCGTCATTCTTCTGATAATTCTATTACATTTTGGGGTGCTTGACCTCTGCACTTCTATGATACCTCTCCAGATTTTGTTGTATTCCTGTCGTAAAGAGTATTGGGGGAATATCTCGGGTTGTTGTCCATGCCGAGCGTCCGTTTTTATACCTCGTATTCCTAGCTGGCGTTTACAATAAGAATCTCCGGAGACATGGCAGGGTCAAGCCAGCGCAGCAGCGTGACCACTGTGTCCTCCGACGCTGAGATACAGCCGGCGGTAGCGCAGGAACCGCAATGGAAGAAAATGGCGGAGCCGGCACCCGAAATAATTGGATTCTGGTTGTAGCCGATGACAAACCCATAGGCATACTGCTCAGTATAGTCAATCAAATGCTCAGCGCTGTCCCAGTCCCCGTTCGATGTATTTTCTACCCATTGATTATAAGAGACCGATGCAGGATCATCTACCCAGCAGCTGTTCTCCGTCACCTGCCGATAGGTCAACTGGCAGCCCGGGTCTCCTTGAATCCCGAAGAAAATGGAATAGAATATAGCCCCAGCGGTGTTTTCAGATCACCCTCTGCCTTGTCCGCCGTGACACCTTTCTTTCCCACATGACCCGATGCTCCGTCCAGCACTAATGTCCAAATAGCGTCATCTCCCTTTTGGAACGCATAGATTGCAGCGTCCGTACCATCGGCAGCTGCAACCACCAACTGCCCAGCAGTCAGTGCTTCCGGTTCTCTCCCAGCCATTCCCAGCAGCTTTAAAAACTCTGGCGGCTGCTCTCCCACTGACTGCTTCAAAGCTTCCTGAGGAATCGGAGTATCCTCAGGAAGCTCCGATTCCTCACCATTCTTCTCTGCCGCAATGGTACTCTCCGGCGTTTTGATGGTTGCAAGTTCCGAGCCAGCTGAAGCGCTTTCTGCCGTCGTTCCAGCCGCTGTTGCGTACAGCTGCACAGCACAGCTTGGTCGGATGGCCAGATAGCCGTATACCGATACCGCAAGTAAAGCCAAAACCAACAGTTCCCCCAGACGATGTCCACTCTTCATATCAGCTAATCGTAATCGTTGGGTTCTGCGTAATATCCAGTTTTTGCAGCAGTTTCGTCATATCCATCGCGGAAATCTTAATATCACCGTAACCGGAGGTCATATCACCGTTGACGCCAACACCATCTATAAACAGAGCTGAACCACCGTTGGCAACGGCAGTTCCTCCTGTCTCGCAGTCGCCGTTGATATCAATTTTTACAATGTTTTAGTTGTGGAGCGGCTTTTAAGCAGGATTGGGATCATCCGGGAGCAAGAGATGAAAAAGGAAATTTATGGTTTTTAATCACCCATCCTGAAGTTACCACTTGGGAAGACCTCCAGACTGTGTGGGAGAAGCACTTTGCCAAAAGCTTTACAATTCCGCAGGATTACCTGGACTCTTACCGGGAGATTGATGGGCGGGTCTACTCCGGCAATGAAGGTATTGGCTCCGACGAGGGGGACAGGGGCATGGAATTAAAAAGGGTGGCCAATCGAGGCGGAGTGAGCGCATTACTAACGGGCTTCTGGTATCGAGCGGATTGGAACAATTGGGATATGGACGATATAGATTATCTACTTCCTTTGGAATATCGCATGGTATTTGAGGACGGAACGTGGAAGTGCTCAGGTATCCAGGTGATTGATGAGGAGCAGGAAACTGATCAGTCAAAAGCTGAAGATTCTGCTTCCACGCAGGCAGAAGCGGGCGAGACCGATACTGAACAGGCAAAAGCAGATGAAGCCCTCTGACCTGCCCCCTGATTTCGCGCAGAGGGAATGTTAGTAACAACTTGAAAGTTTCAAGGCATATTCTTCCGGCGTCAGGTTGTCGAGAGAGGAATGCGGCCTGATCCTGTTATATTCCAACCGCCAGTTTTCAATTATCTCCCTTGCCTCAGACAAGCTTTGAAACCAATGTTGGTTTAGGCATTCCGCGCGGAGTTTCCCGTTGAAGCTTTCTATGTAGCCGTTTTGCATGGGCTTGCCCGGATCTGTAAAAATGTGTTCCACTTTGTGATCGTACGCCCAGGCATTCATTACATTACTGGTAAATTCAGAGCCGTTATCGGTCAGAATTTCTTTCGGCAGCCCCCGGAACAAGGCAATCCGGTTTAGAACAGCCGATACCCTCCGCCCGGAGAGAGAGCTATCCACTTCAAGAGCCAGACATTCCCGCGTCACTTCATCAATTACGGTCAGAACGCGAATGTTTGAGCCATATCTGGTTCTGTCGCTGACAAAATCCATCGACCAGCGAGCATTCATTTCTTTTGCGGTGCGTTCCGGCATGCCGCGCTTTTCATATTTCTTCTTTTTGCTTCGCTTCTGAAGGGTTAATCCTGCATCCTTGTAAAGCCTGTATGTTTTTTTGTGGTTAATCTCAAAGCCTTCGCGCAGAAGCATGACATGTAACCGGCGATAACCAAATCGTTTCCAGCGCACCGAAAGTGCCTTCAGCCGTTCTGTTACCAAAGTATCCCCGCTTTTATCGGTCGGCTTGTATCGTTTGCTGTTCTGGCTGATCCCCATTAGCCTGCACGCGCGGCGCTCGCTGATTTCATAGCATTCCTGTACTTCGGCTGCTATTTTGCGTTTTACGGCAGGCTTCAGACGTTTTTTGAAAGCACGTCCTTTAATATCTTATTATCCAAAGACAAGTCGGCGACCATTTCTTTCAGCCGACGGTTTTCTTCTTCAAGCTGTTTCAGACGCTTGGCTTCACTAACGTCCATGCCGCCATATTTGCTTTTCCAACGGTAAAAAGTCTGTTCTGTGATATTGTACTCACGGACAATATCCACTGCCTTCTTGCCACCCTCGTGCTCCTTGAGAATCTTGATGATCTGTTCTTCTGTAAACCTTACCTTCATGTCAATCACTCCATTTTTTCTATTGTAGCATATCGTGACTAACATTCCTATTGACGAAGTTTTTCGGGTTCAGGTCACCTCATCACACAGGCACTGTTTGACAATACCTATTGGAACCTTATCTTTAGTCCAGGGGGAGGCGGCCAATATCGGGCGTTGTTTCATAGCGACGGTACATATTCAGCTATTCGTGGTACTGATTATTCAAAGATAGACGGCGTGTATAAGATTTGTGGAAATGTTTTGTATATTGACAGCGTGGCATACAGCAGGGATGAAGACGGATTTTATTCTGTGAAAAAATATTTTGCCATGGGGGGATGATGGTGAGCAATACGCTCTCTTCCCTGACACGAATAAAGGATATGACGAATTGCTGGCACTGGCCGGGTGACGCTACCGCACAAAGTGGGATTCGGAACCCCTTTATGTTGTAAATGGTGTTACAATTAGAATTAACTGGTTTTCGATGTTTATATATGCCAATAATTACAAGCTTTTAGCACGCCGGACTCTGTCCGTGCCAAGTAAACAAAAAAAGCCTGCAAAATAACGCTCAAAAGTTCTACTGCGTAGCGTACATCGTAGTGTACAAGCAGTGCTCAATCCATTGTGCCGCAACGATCCATCCTCCTCTGCTAAGGGAATAGACAGTCACAGGCTCAAGCCCATAGCAGACGAATAAAATCAGTAGCATGATAATATGACAAAAGCCACTCGCCTTTTTTAGGACGAGTGGCTTTTGCTTACCCGCTATATGCGGTTTATCACGCAGCCGAAAAGGCCGATAACAAAAATAAACCGTATGTGTTCGGATAAGTCTCTAATTGGTGATCCGGCGGGGATTCGAACCCCGGACCCACTGCTTAAAAGGCAGATGGTCTCCATATGTTATCGGGCTTTGTTTAACTGCCAAAACCAATCTTATAACGAAAAAGCACGGGTGTTTAACCTTTCTGCTTGTTGCCAGTTGCTAGGTCGCTGTGGCTCAGCAACTCTTTAGCAATTCCTTTTTGCTGTTTTCTCAGATTTTATAGTATCTAAATTCGGAGCTTGAGCTTGTGGAACGCTTTCTGGACAAATGAGGCCCGCCGCATTTCTGCAGCGGGCCTTTCGTTTTGTGTTTTTAAGTATGACCCTACCCAATCAAAGTGGACTCCGCCTGAATCCAGAGCACACCGACCACAATGAGGCACACTTGTTACAAATGGTTGCGGCTGATCTCATTCATTTGGTTCTTCCCCTGCCGGAAAGCTTTTGGGAGATATTCAGAACCTCAGGATACATACGATGTACAAAACTTTTCCCAGTAAAATGAATAACGGCCAATAAACATGGCAGAACAAGGCCGTACCTGGAACCACCATTCCCAGTAATCCTAACAGGATTACCGATATAAAAACAATCCTTTTGCTATGAGGAAATTTTCTGTTCGCCGAGTCGTCATAACGACCATTCATACCACGCAACCCTATTGAAAGAAGGCTCAGTGTTGAGACATTAAGACAACTATATAAGACAAAGACCATAGGTGGTATCCCAATCTTTGAAAAAAAGTCGCTTTTTTCAATTAGAATATAGCCAAAAGAGAAGAGCTCAAGAAAGCAAAAAACATACCCAACCCCCATTATTTTATAAAACCTCTTTTTATCGAGGGGAATCATAACGGCAACTCCTTTTTCAAAGAACTCAGATCAACAAGACCGACAGTTAAGGCAAAAGTGCGTACTCATAGGCAGCGGTACAGAAGTATTCATCTATCCCATCATTATTGTAGTCAGCATAACACCAAATGTGATGCCAACAAATATAGGGATAAATTCCAGGATCGTTGCACTCATAAGAAGCAACGTGATAGGTCCCCGTAATGCTGTGGGGCGGATTCGGTATAGCCGTTAGCGTTGAGATAGTAAAGTCGACAGCAAGACTTGCTGGTCCCAAACACGCGACTGGCATAGTTAGTATTCCGGTAACCGTCACTCCAGCAGCAATACATATCATATCAAAAGTTGTATTACCTCTGTAGGTACCGACAAAATGGTATCCAATTGGACAATAATGCCCGCAGTCATCTTCCTCTGCGTTTGGTCTGATGGGAGGAAATTCTTTGGAATCAAAGCCGGGAGGTGGTTCGCTGGAGACGACAATGGTATAACCGTCGTGCTTTTCTGTATACGTATAGGATGAGCCATTCTCTAATTGAGTGGAGATATCTTCTTGACTTTCCTCTTTAGTTGTGGCCCATGCGGGAATACACAGCGTCATGCACATAACTAAGGCCAGGGGCCAAACTCATAATCTTCTTTTTCATGTTATACCTCTTTTCTCATTTTGTAAAGAATCCGCCGGAATAGAGATATGAAAAATGCCTTTGCGATAATACTTACTGCATTGACCTGCTCCTTTCGCAACCCGGTGGCGTGGAATCGTCGGGTTTGGTTCCCTTCGTAATACTAGTGTCTAAAAAGTAGGAAAAGATGACAAATTCTACAAAAAATATCTAAATATATTTTCCAGCTTGGTTTTATGTGCTATACTAACTATGGAAATATTTTCAAATTTGTGGGTGGAAAAAACTTTCTAAAATGCTGGGTTTGGGTCGCTCCCCAGCAAGCATTGAGGCGGCCCTTTCGGGCCGCCTCAATCGCAAGTGTGTCCGCACTTGCCCTGCTTGCACATTACAGAGAACCATTTAAAAAAATGCATATTTTTAATTCTTGCTATGCTTTCATTTTTTCGGAGGTCAGGATAGCATTGTGATGAAGTTCCCAAAGAATGGGCATCTTTGAGATGACTTACCAACATACACGCAATAAAGTATTCTAGATACGCTTTAATTTATATCAATAATCAATTTAGAGCATTTTCGGCAGAGGTAAGCTGTTACTAGGCTCCCCAGCAAGGGTCCGCTTGATGAATCACCTATAATTATACTCTTTCCAGTTTCTAGAGGAAAGAACAACGGCTCTTTGCAACCTTCAGGAGTCCATGCAGCAACGCCACGCGCCTGCTCAATGTACCCTTTTTCCATTGGTAACTTACAATATGGGCATAGCTTTTCGTCCATTTTTTCTTCTTTTATGGGGTAGGATATGTGTCATGGAAAAAACCGCTAATCAGTATATACACATCCATATATGCTCTTTCGTCATGTTCATAAATATGCAAAGCTTTATCCTTGATCCAATTATCGTCCCAAAAATGCGCTTTTGCGTGAGTAGCATCCGGATTTGTAGGATTGTTATAACTATTAGGATGTGTCACATTTTCTGCAACTTTATTTAAATACCCATTGTTTTTTTCATAAACATAGAAATTGCGGAAATCCTTGCGCAATCCAACATAAGCCAACGGAACCCACATACCCGTCATTGAGTCTTTAACCATCCCCACTTTATTAATAACATAATATTGAACCAAGTTATCAACTTTTACCGGAGTTGTTGGTTGAAAAAAATTAACACTAATTCCGCACAAACTCAAAACCGCTGCTGCTACGGATGTCTTCTTGCTTAAGCCAGCAATAGTAAGGATCAAATCCTTGATAGAAGACCAGTTTCCAAATGCACCACCATCATCAAAGGTACCATTTTCGTACATTCCATCTGCAAATCCATAGACATAGCTAATTTTCGTTGCAGCACTTTCCGTACTATTTTGGGCTTCCGGTTTAAAGTATTCTTCTTTTTGAATATAATTTACGCCAAATACAAAGTTTTCTTCAGATGGTTCACTAAACTCAAATACAATAGTAGTTGCCGTTTCATGAACATTTTTGATTTGCTGATGGTACCCATCTTCAAGAATCTGAGTAGTTTCGTCAACCCACTGCTGACGTGCAGGAAGCGAAAGTGTCCCCATACTTCTTAAAGTTTGCGGGACTGCCGGCATGGCGGCTTCATTTGTCTGAGGCCATGAAGGTTCACCCGTATTATCTGCAAGAGAATTGATATCTTCTGCAAACGCCGGGATACTCAGGGACACGCACATCGCCAGTGCCAGAGCCAAACTCATTAGTTTTTTTTTCATGTTATACCTCTTTTCTCATTTTGTAAAGAATCCCCCGAAATAGAGATATGCAAAATGTCTTTGCGATAATACTTACTGCATCGGCCTGCTCCTTTCGTGCTCCCGGAGATATGGGATCATTGATTTTCTGCCGAGGCTCTTGCGGAACCAATTTTCGTTTCCTACTGCACCGGACTCACCTCTTTTATGGAAAGCCATAAGCATCGTATAGCTTTCTGTAAAAGCAATCCGCGATTACCTTAGTTTCTTGGGGACCTCGGGTTCATAAAAATGGCCACTACAGGGAGCCGCTGCAAAGACGGCCGCCAAAGCCGACAGAAAGGCTCCGCTCGCATGGAGAATCCGTTTCCTCGCAATCCGCTTAAATTCTTTGTCCTGTTTCTTTTTCATTCCAGATACCTCCATTTAAATTTTGAGATTTCCAATTTTTTTACATCTCTACAGTCGAAGCTATCACAGAATTTGGAAAAAGCAAGGGCTTTGGCGTGAGTTGCCTGTTTTCTGGCGTGAATTGCATACAACGCCCCTGTCATCGTCTAACTTTTTATGGTAGTATAGAAAAAGATTCGTTGAAGGGGAGAGGGGTTCCATTTGATACGATCCTATTTTTGGGAAATATTTGTCTGCCTAATTGAGGCGCTGCTGATTACCTATTTGCTCTATCAAAAGATTGGCTTAAACGCCCGCAGTAAAATTAGGCTGTTTCTTTCGGTCGGTGTATTGACTTGCATACTGAGCTTATTTACCTTTCTGGAGGTATCCTCCGGCCTGCGAATCTTACTCGATTTCTCTGCCTGCGTTTTGACCGCTTTTTGGATCTTCAATGGGCTCCATCGTTCTTTATGGTACAAGGCGGTCTTGTGGCCGGGTATCTACTTTTTGATTGTGGCACTGGCGGATAATATTACGTTTTCTGTCGCGGAAGCGATGGTTGGTGCTCCGTTTGAGAAATTTATGGAATTCGGCAATGCCAGAATTCAGTTTACTTTAGTCTACTTATTCCTTGTGGCTATGATAGTATGGGTGGCTACCCATCTGGGCGAACCGGATCCGGCGTTTCCCTTGGTGATCAGTCTGGTCCTGTTTGCTCTGTTAGCCATTGGCATTTTTGCGGAAGAGTCCGTTTTAGATCTCTCCTTGGTTCTGAGAACCAATCCCGCAACCGCCGCGGAGGCAAGGAATCTGACGGCATTATGCTATATCCTATTGCTGATTCTTTTTACGCTGCTGGTCACATTCGAATGGCTGGGCGTAATTCTCAGAAAAAACAGGGAACTGCAGCAAAGGCAGCAGCTGACGCTGGCCGAGCAGCAGCAATACGATTTGATGGTTTCCACAACCGAATCCTTATCTGAATGGAAACATGACTATCAAGGACAGCTGCGGCTGATTTCCGCCCTGATCGAACAGGAAAAATACGCGGAACTGAAGCAATTCTGCAGACAGCTGGACTCCGCGCTGCCGGCTTCCGCCTGCATCCTGTGCAGTGGGAACCGCACAATAGACGCCGTCATTTCTCTGCGTATCATGGAAGCACGGCGACACAACATTCGTTTTGATACCCAGCTGTATCTGCCAAATGAGATTCCTTTGAAAGATGTCACATTTGCCTCGCTTGTAGGAAATTTATTGGACAATGCAATTGAGGCGTGCCAAAAAATTCCGGAAAACGCCGCAATCCAGTTTAAAATCAGGCCATGGAAGCAAATGATGTATCTCTTCTGCTCAAATTCCTCCGATGGAGCTTATTTGCATGGGTCGCAGGGGAGTCTGCTCTCCACCAAAAGAGAAAATCACCACGGCATCGGGATTCGGCGCATCCGGGAGATTGTCGAGCAAGCTGGCGGCACCTGCCAATTCCAGGCGGAAAAAGACCATTTCAACGTCAGCATTATGATTCCTCTGGAGGACAGGACATGAAGGTCGCAATTGTTGAAGACGAGACGCCCCACGCCGAGGCTTTACAGGATCTGCTGCGGCAATGGTCCGAGGAACATCAGGCCCTGATCGATGTTGCGCTTTTCGATAGCGGCGAGGCAATTTCAAGTACCTGCGGAGATCCGTTTGACCTCGTATTTATGGATATCCAGATGGATGGGATGAACGGGATCTCTGCGGCCCGTCAGCTGCGGCAGCAGGGCTTTCATGGTCAGCTTGTTTTTTTAACGTCTTTTTCTGAGTATGTGTTTGACGGATATGAGGTGCAGGCACTGAACTATCTCATGAAACCCGTCTCCTACGAGAAAATTGCAAAATGCATGGACTATGTGGAGCAGAAGCTGCATGATGATCATTATACGTTCCGCGATCATGATTCGGTGACGCGCATTGCCTATTCCAAGATTATTTATTTTTGCAGCGCGAACCACTATACACAAATTATTACCACGGAAGGGGACTTCCGGCAGAGGGAATCGCTGCAAATCGTCTTTTCCCACCTTCCCAGCCGGTTTCTCTTTTGCCATCGGACAATTATCATTAATATGGAGCATGTATCCAAGCTGAAAGGGCGGGAATTGGCTTTGTCAAACGGCGTAATTGTGCCAATCAGCCAAACCTATTTACAGGACGTCCGATCCGCGCTGATGTCTTATGCGGACATGATGAGGTAACGGTATGATTTCTGAATTATCCAAAAAAATATCGGCGTATCTCATTGAGAACGGCGCCGATCATGATGATGAGGAGGTCCTTACCTATGGGGCCGAGTGCTTTTTAAACCTTCTGATCTCAGACGGCCTTTTGCTTGTGATCGGGCTTTTAACGCATCACGTTGTACCCTTATTGATCTGGGCCGTCAGCTTTTCCCTGTTGCGGGCCAACCTGGGAGGGCTGCATGCCCTGTCCCACTTCTGGTGCATTCTGATCGGTACGGGGATCGGCGCATCAAGCATCGCCGTCAGTCCTGTCTTGGCGGTTCATCCTGTAGCCGCAGTTCTCTGCACCATAGCGGGAGCAATTGTCGCCGTTGTTATAGCTCCGGTCCCTCATAAAAATAAGATGTATATTCAGGCACACAGAAAGGAAATGAAAGTGAAAGTTGCCATCACGGCAGCTATTGAGTGCGTTATGATATGTGTTTTCTTTTTTGTTGATACGATGTACGCGGCTTATCTTGCATATGGGTTAATCATGGCTGTTGTACTGGGAATGGCAGGGACGATGTGGAATCCTCGTTGAATCATCGCTATCCCACATGACTATATTTTTTGCGCTAACCTGAAATCAAATAGGCCGTGTTGAACTGAGTCAATACGAATTAGAAATAACTTAAGAACAGTGGCTCAGCCTTTTATAGTTGCTCCTGTTTAAGCTACTTCTATTTGACGTATAACTGTAACCGTCAAATGAGGATATAAAATGGGCCTGCCTTTTTTGGCAGGCCCATGGATTTTAAGTAGAGCTGTTCTTCGGTTGTAAGTTGCGGCAGCTTTCTGGAGCATAGGCCGGAGTAAGTCTTTCACTCCAATCGGCATCGGCGGTGGACAAAGCAGGAGCTTGGCTTAGTACCCACACCAAATAACGGAATGGATCAAGGTCATTCTCCTTGGCAGTCTCAATCAGACTAAAGATGGTTGCGCTTCCTTGTGCGCCGCCTGGAGTGTTGGAGAATAGGAAGTTCTTTCGGTCCATCACAAAGGGCTTAATGCTTCGTTCCGCCCGGTTGTTGCTCAGCTCCAGCCGAGCATCCTCCAGATAACGGATCAGATAGGGCCACTGCTCCTGCAAATAGTACAGCGCTTTGCCAAGAACAGATTTTGGAGGAGCCTTCCGTGTTTGGGACCACGCCCACAAAGCGTCCAAAACGGGCTTTTCCCGTTTCAGCCGCTGCTCGTAACGTTCTTCCGGCGTGAGTTTTGCAAGCTCCTTCTCTATGGTAAACAGCTTTGTGCAATACTGCTGCCCCTCCAGTGCTGCAGAGCCAGCCCTCTCTGGCTGTGGAAGTGCATTCACCGCTTCATCAAATTTTCGTCTGGTGTGTGCCCAGCATCCAACCACACGGATATTCTCCGGAAGCTTGTGGTAGCCCTGGTATCCGTCTGCATGAAGCCAACCAGAAAAGCCGTCCAAGAATGCCGCTGCATTCTCAGTCTTTCTGTCCGGCTTGTACTCATACAGAATAATTGGATGCTCGGCATCACCACTGGAGCGATACAGCCACATATAGCTCTTGGATTGAGCTTTCTTGCCATCCTCATGCAGGACCTGTAAGGTAGTCTCGTCTGCATGGAGCACCTGCCGCTGTACAAGCTGCCAGTGGAGCTGCTCGTAGATGGGCTTCAGCCAATCGTCTGCCGCCCGCAGAATCCAGTTGGACATGGTGGTTTGCCGGGACAGCATCACACCAGCACGGTTAAGCTCCTGTTCCTGCCGGTACAGCGGAGACCCCATCACATACTTTTGCACCATGATGTGCGCAATCGCTTCCGGGGACGCATAGCTGCCCGGTATCACAGACGGCGTCTTTTCTGTTTTTAATACGGGCGTTTCCGTTCCTTCCTGCTTGCACTTCTCGCAAACATAGGTATAGAACCAGTCTTCACGAATTTTCACCTGCGCTGGAGTAATCACCAGAGAACGCCGGATTTCTTTGCCGGCGAATGCGTGGATCTTGTTCAGAAGGCTGCGGACTGGAGCATTTCTTTCGCTGCGGGAAGCAGCGAGAAAAAACGGGCGTTTCTGGAGGAGATTGCGCAGGGAAAGGACAAGAATTTTTTGCAGGAGGTTCTGGACTCTTACAAAAGCAGCAACGGCAATGCGGATACGCGGGGAAAATGCGGGTATCCCATCGGCAGCAGCGAGTATCTGGATCGCATGGAGCGAGTTGGTTTCCGTCAGGATGTCCCGGCAACGTGCAGTGCCCGCTGGGGCAGTCCCAACTACAGCGGTCTGTTGAAGGATGCGCTGGAATCCATTGCCCACCAACTGGACCGGGATTTGGAGCGCAATGAGCGGGAGAACAATTACATCACGGATGAAACGGAGAGAAATCTGAAAGCCGCTGTCAGCGAGCTGGAACGCTGCGGCATCAGCACCGGTTCGGCCAACAGTAAGATTGAGAAGCTGGCGTGGTTCGTGGGCGGCGACCCGGCAAAGATCCGGGAATTGCAAAGCAAGCTCAACCAGCTGGGTGTGGACGAGCATCTCAATGAGGACGGTGTTTACGGGAAGAAAACGCTGGCGGCGTGGGAGAAATTTATCAGCAATTTGGAACACGGAACGGTTCCGACGCTGACTTGGATTGACCCATTACAAAGCGATTTAACAGGCATTACGGTTGGCCGTTCAAGATATGGTAAGACTCACAATTTAGACGACGCGCTTATGATAGGGTCTCATCCATATATTCGGATTGATCCGAAACCGGAAGGAACAGAAACAGCGTGGCCGCGCGGCGTGAAAACGGATATCACCTATCCGCACATTAATTTCGATCCGAGACCGGATAGCAATTGGCTTTACGACCAAATACAAAGCAACTATAATCATTATCGGCTCAGTGATAGCGCCTACGACAAGCTAAAAGATTTAAAAGGCGCTGGCAAGATGGTTCATGTTGCTGGAAGAGTGCTGCTGGTCGCAGGGATTGCACTGGATGCGTTGGAGTTGGGGACAACGATTGAAGCGGACTTAACGGACGCGGACCGGAAGCTTGGCAAGAAGACGCTTTCCACCGCCGTCGGCATCGGCGGAAGCTGGGCGGGCGCCGCGCTAGGGGCAAAACTCGGCGCGCTGGCCGGAGCGGCAACCGGCCCGGCCGCACCCATTGCAATCCCGGTTCTGAGTATTGTGGGCGGCATCGGCGGCGCTTTGGGCGGAGACGCGCTTGGGCGATACATCGTGGATATTACTTGTACGGAGGATTAGATATGGGACTGATTAAACTTTTATGGGACCTTTACTATTTCCCACGGCACCACGAATTTACGCCCGTATCGGATGACTGGCCGCCGGACGGTAGCATGCACTTTGTCAAATGCACGGACGAGGCCCAGAAAGCTGTTCCATGCACTCATATTCAATATGAATTTGGTGCAAACGTAGGCGAGGATGACCGCAGAATCGTAAAGCTCAGCATGGAAGTGATGGAGCAACTCTGCGTTTCTCACCAGGTTTTGACAGAGATCCAGTCTGGAAAAGAATATTCCAAAAAGCAGCGATGGCATTCGGAGCAATTCACTGTACGGTATCATCACTTCCTGGAAAATTTAAATGCTTCCATATCTACCTATGCAAAGGATGAAAAAAATCTGGCGATTTTAACAGAAGGCTTTGATGCGACTGCTTTTTGGGCATATAAGAGCCTGGACACGGAAGACTACTGCTTCTTTGACTTCTATACTTTTCCATGTGAGCAGGTGTTCTCAAATGCCCAAAACGCTGCGGAAGCCATGGCCGCAGAAAAATACGATTTGTGGCTGAGCCTTAGTGAATATGGTCCGTGCGCGCTCTATATCACACTGAATCCCGAAACGGTAGATGCAGACACCATCCAGAAAATTATTGAAAGCACTTGCAAAGAACATCAAATTTTGTTTCAAAATCCGCCGCATCCATGATGGTTATTTCCCCGCCTTTTCAGATGCGACCCAGCGCAGTGAGGCATAGTTGAAGAAGAGGAGCAGCGGCGTAAAGCTTACGATTACCGATGGAAGTTGGGCTGGCGCCGCCCTGGAGGCAAATGTGCCGCGACAAACTGCATTTCAAGCTTATTCTTTGTTTAATTGCGGCGCAGAATTTGGACTATAGAAACTGCCTTGACCCACACCGTGACCCACACGGGGAAAGGAGCGGGTGAAGGCAACGGAATAAAGAGAACAAAAAACCTCGTCCTTTTGGAGTAAAAACGGCTAAAAAGCGTTACATCGCAATGAACTGAAGCGTTCCAATCACTTAGTAAGGATGAGGTCTTTAGTCCTCTTTATTCCGTTGGAGCAGTCAAGAACCGTGCAGAATGTGAACACCCAAAATCTGGGGCTTATGCGGCCAGGCCTCTGGCGGCCTGGCGATACATGGCCGGCGGCAGGCCGCCGGGGTTAGCGGTGTAGATTCGCCGGCGGTTATAGTAGGTCATGATGTACCGGAACACGATGCTCTTAACCTGTGCCATGGGCATCTGCTCCGTCCTGATTCGATAGAGTTTTTCTTTCTTCAACGTAGCAAAAAAACTCTCCATCCTGGCGTTGTCGTAGCAGCGGCCCGTGCCGCTCATGCTTTGAACCGCGCCGTATTGCGCCAGCACCTTTTGAAATGAGGAGCTGGTAAATTGGCTGCCGCGGTCGCTGTGCAGGGTCATTCCATAGGCTCCCTGCGCCTGGCAGGCAGACCGAAACGCCCGGATACACAGCTCCTTCTTCATGTTGTCATCCATGGCAAGACCGACGATCTCTCCGTTATAACAATCCAGAACTGCCGCCAGATACAGCTTGCCGTCCTGACACTGGATCTGCGTGATATCTGTCAGCCACTTCCGGTTAGGGGTGTCTGCGGTAAAATCCCGGTGAATCAGGTTCTCCGCCTTCTGCGCAGCCAAGTCTGCTTTTGTCAGACTGTTGGAGTGACGAGGAGCGCGATGGCAGGCCTTCACGCTTCATGGCCCGCCGTACGCTGCTGCGGCTTATCGCGATACCGCGCTGCGTAAGCGCCAGAAGGATTCGGCCAACACCATAATTGTCATTGTCCGGATTTTCATTATAAATCTCTCGTATTTTGACCAGAAGCAGCTGCCACGGTTTTGGCTTGCCAGCCGACTGCAAAGAGCGGTAGTACCCGGATTCGCTGACTTTCACAACCCGGCACATGGCATGAATGCAGAACCGCTCACGGCGCAGCGTGATGTACTCATACAACCGCTCCGGCTTTACCGTTTCCGGTCTTTGGCGAAAAAGCCCAGCGCATCCTTGAGAATCTCATTGGCTTTCCGCTGTTCCGTGATTTCCTTCATCAGCCGGCGCTCGTTCTCGGAAAGCGGTGCGTCGCGGCGAATGCCGCTGCCGACGAAGGCGTGGTCTCCAAATGCCTTTCGCTTTTGCCGCCGCTCCGCCAGAGAGTAGTACGGAATGCCCAGTTGTGCCGCCGCCTGCTTCACGCCGATTTCATCGGACAGCTTGACCGCTTCTTCTTTGAATTCCTTATCATATTTGCGCATTGCAAACACCACCTTATTCTTTCTTTGATTCTATCACCTTTGGGGTGTTTGTCCTCTGCACTTCTATGATATCCCTCCAAGTCTTGACTTCTCGGTTAAGTGCAGAAGCAACTTCTACCCTTGAGCCAAAAATTGATATGCAAAAGAAAAACTCGTATAATAAGCATTGCCAATGTGCGACGGGCAACCTGAATAGATGTTTTGTAGTTAATTTTTCACGCAAGAGCGTGAAAAACAGCACAGCAAAGCCGACGATTGGGATTTTGTGTGCAAGGCTAAATTTCAGTCGCCCTGAAAAGCGGTATGGAGGTGTCAGCCTGCACAAGGTGTGATACAAGGGGCAGCGATTAAGGCGCTGTCCCTTGTCGATTTTTAGGTATTAGCTAGCTTAAACAAGCTCGGCTTGAGTATGACATCATCTCGCGGGACTGGCTTGAGATGTAGCTTCCGATGTGCCTTTGGATCAAGAGTAAAGATGGAAGCCTCATAGGGCGTCATGCCGCGTAGGCTGTCTCTGGCCAGACTGTTTATGTGGTTAATCATCAGCGTCACGTCAGATTGGCTCAGATGATCGAAGCTCCGCCCTTTCGGGATGACATAGCGGATGAATTCATGATTTCGCTCAAGCTGACCTTTTTGCCAGGATGCGTTGGGATCACAAAAATAGATCTTCGTTCGAAGCTCTCCCCGTCGGGTACATTCCATGAATTCCGGAGAATGGAATTCGGCGCCGTTGTCTGTCAGTATGACAGGAAACGTCTTTTGAAAAATCTCGGTCCCAAGAGCGGTTTCAAGCCATTCAAACACTACCAGCACATTCTCCCGCGTCGCGCCGTTCATAAGAAAAGCCAGCATTAGACTGCTGTTTCGGAAGAACATAGTCAGCATAACCTTGCCGCCCATCTTACCGTGAACAGTATCCATCTCGACGACGCTCACGTCCGGATTTTCCTTTAGGTACTTCTGGAAGTCTATATACGTACGCCCAAGCCGGTCGTTCGGGACGGCCCTAGTGATCTTTGCATTCTTCCTCTTCGGCTTGTAGCGCATCTTCCTAGGAAGATCTATGCTTTTGGCGGTGAGCTTTCCATCGCCGAGATAGTTGTACAGCGTTCGCTTCGAACAGGTTATCTCATCTTTGTGCTTCGTAAAAATATGGCTTACCGATTGCCCCTTCTTAATGAGCGGTGATACAAGCTTATCCAGATGGTCAAACTCCTCTGGGGTCATATCGATACCCTTGCGGCTTTCGCAGAGAATGGCGATATAGCTGTCATCAGCAAATTTTGCGCGGTAATAATACTTTCCCAAACGGCAGTATTGGCGTCGCTCACATCCGTTACAAACATACGGCGGTTTGCTCAGTTTGTCGCAGGCAGTTGGAATGTAATCTCCGCATCGCTTGTCACAGCGATATCGGCTACAGGTTGCACAATAGTAGTGACAGCCTGACTTTAAGCATATATTCTGCTTCTGACACGTCGGTGACAAACGGCAATCAGTGAAGCCCCGCCCGCCTTTGCTGCTGGAAATAATCCGGTGTTTTCTGATTTCTTTTGAAATCGTCGACGGATCTTTTTCGAGTTCCTCTGCAATCTGACGGAAGTTCATGTCGGCTTCCAAGGACTGTTCTATGAACGCCCTATCCATATAGGTGAGATGTTTTTGGTTGCCCTTCTTGGTATCCATAACAGCTCCTCTCCGTGCAGGCAGGCAACCACTTCCTGTATTGTACTCCGAACTGTCGTGCAACGCTTAATTCAGTTTTTCATGTAAAACTGGTATTTAGAATTTCATTTGACCAGTCTTGACTTCTCCATACCTCCAATATGTACAAAAATTGGGACTATGAAAAGGTAAAGAAACTCAAAAAACAATATGACCATCCTGAAGGTCATGTTTCTTTATGATATAATGGATGGCGAAATAATATCATTATTAATATAGTTTGCCAAACCCGTGATTCATAGAATACAATTTATTGATAAACAAAAACCAAAGTTGTAGAACGAATGATTCTCTCCAACCAAATTTAGTACAGGAGTTTATAGCAATGGAAAAAATTCTGATTATAGAAGACGATGAAAGTATCAAAAATGAGCTTCGTACTCTGCTTCGTTCAAACGGTTATCTTCCTGTCGAGGAATCTCCCTGCGATCTCGCGCTTTTAGATATCAATCTTCCAGGCGAAAACGGGTTTGAGGTCTGCCGTAAGCTGCGCCAGCATTCGGATGTACCGGTCATTTTTTTGACAGCAAGGGATTCGGCAGAAGATGAGATCTTGGGATTTGGTATGGGTGCGGATGACTATATACGAAAGCCTTATCATTCAACGGTCTTGCTTGCGAGAATCGCCCGGCTTCTCAAACGTCAAAGGAGCACCGTGATTACGGTGCGTGACCTTACTCTGAACTTATCGGATATGACGGTATCGTTTGGCGGGAAAAGCGAAGAACTGGCAAAAAATGAGGCCCGTATTCTGGAGTGCCTTATGAAAAAGGAGCTTTGTACGCGGGAAGAAATTATTGAAAAACTATGGCAAAGCAGTTTATATATCGACGAGAACACGCTCTATGTCAACGTAAATCGGCTGCGTGAAAAATTAAAACGCTTGGGAGCAGGTGCGTATATACGTACCGTACGCGGAGTGGGGTACCGTTTATGAAGCTGGGGAACTACATCTTTTCAAAAACGGTTACTTTGTGTTTTCTGGGTATTGGCGCACTTCTGCTGTCAGTGTTCGCCAGCGTAGTCGGAACTAGATGGCAGCTCATTGTGACAGCGGAATGCTTCCTGATTCTCATTGTGCTGGCATGGCTGCTTTATAGCTGGTATGTCGAACAAAAAAAACTTTGCAAGTTGGAACAAATCGCTAATGAGTTACCTGACAAATATTTACTGGGGGAAGTATTGCCTTCTCCCACAAATGAATTAGAAAAGAAATATTTTGAAATCATGAAAACGGTTTCGCGGAGTGCCATCGGAATTGTACAACAGTCACAGCAAGAAAAAGAGGAATACTATGACTATGTGGAAAGTTGGATTCATGAGATAAAAACACCGCTGACCGCTTGCTCTCTCATTATCGCCAACGACGGGGATATTCACAAGCTGAAAAGGGAGCTGAAACGGGCTGATAACCTGACCGAAAGCATCCTGTACTATGCGAGAATGCGCACAGCTGAGAAGGATACGCAGATCCAAAAATTTTCTGTGGCTCAGGTTATGGACGAGGCAGTAAAAAACCAAATGGAACTGCTGATTGCCGCCGGTATCGGCGTAGATGTAAATGGCGGCTTTTTTGTCTGTTCGGATGCAAAGGCAGTGCGATTTGTTTTAAATCAGTTGCTTGTTAATTGTGCAAAGTACTGTCCCCATTGTCACGTTACGTTGACGGCGGAAAACGGTAACATTGTTGTAGAAGACAACGGTATCGGTATCCCAAGTCATGAACTTGACCGCGTTACAGAGCGCGGTTTTACCGGAACCAACGGAAGATGCCTGGGCGGAAGCACCGGTATGGGGCTTTATATTGTGCGGGAACTGTGCAAACAGCTTGGCATTAATCTGCTTATAGAATCCTTACAAGGCCATTATACCCGCATCAGCCTCTCTTTCAATTCTCTTACAAAAACGTAAGGGAATCATCGTGTTCATGTTAGAACAAAAACCTCCGCTATGTGTTATAGTCGGGGCAAGACGGAGGTAGTTTTAATGCACAAAATATTGGAAGTTGAAAATGTAACGAAATATTACGGAAGCGGAAGCGTTATCACAAAAGCTTTGGATGGTATTTCTCTAACGGTTAATGAAGGGGATTTCACTGCCATCATGGGCGCATCCGGATCTGGGAAAAGCACGCTTTTGAATGTGATAGCCACCATAGATAGAGTCAGCGCAGGGATGATCCTTGTAGACGGCAAAAATATTTCCGATATGCGGGAAAACAGGCTGTCCGCTTTCCGGCGCGATAAGCTGGGGTTTATCTTTCAGGATTATAATCTGTTGGATACCCTTACCATTGGTGAAAATATTACCTTGCCGCTTAATTTAAAACGGATAGATGCGGCACATACGGAAAAAGAATTGCTGCGGGTATCAAAGGCCCTGGGCGTTGAAGATCAACTAAAAAAGTTTCCCTATGAACTTTCTGGCGGACAAAGGCAGCGGGCAGCTTGTGCCAGAGCCATTATCACGAATCCCGCTCTCATATTGGCAGATGAGCCAACTGGTGCTCTGGACTCAGCCAATTCCAAAAATTTAATGAAAACCTTTGAGTTGATGAATCAGTCCCTGAACTCCACAATTCTAATGGTTACCCATGATGCGGTGATAGGGTCCTATGCCCATAGGGTCTTATTTTTAAAGGATGGGAAAATATGGAACGAACTTAACAAGGGCGATCGGAGCCAACTTGATATGTACCATGAAATTTTAACCGTAATGGCGGCTTTGGGAGGCGACGTTGGTGCTCACTAAACTTGCCGCCCGAAATGTGAAACGGCAAATCGGGAATTATCTGATTTATTTCATTACCGTATCGTTGACTGTGGCTCTCTTGTACGCTTTTTGCAATATGCTTTATAATGAAGAATTTCAAAGATATGCCAGGGTCATGGTGGAACTTCGTTCGTCATTGAGGGGCATCCTTATTTTTGTCTCGCTTTTTGTTGCCTTTATTCTGGGATATGCCACATCACATATGCTCAAGCTTCGGAAACGTGAATTTGGAACTTATCTGACACTTGGTATGACCCGCAAAAATATCCTGACTGTTTTTATCTTAGAAACCGTCATTATGTGCGCGGCCGCACTTGCTCTGGGGATCGTAGCAGGACTTTTTCTCTACCAGGGAATCATGGTTATGGCAACCCACCTTATGAATATAGAATTCGCCTTTGCTGCTTATTCCTTTCAAGGATTGATTTCGACCGTTGTATTGGTCTGCGGTATATTTGTACTTGCATCGGTCATTTCCGCTGTTTATCTGAAGCGGGTTAGCATTTACGACCTGATTCATGGAGATAAAAAGGTTGCGAAGGTCGTCAGATTTCCCGTGTTTTGGCTGCTTGTAATGCTTATTTCCTTCTGTGTAATCCTTGCAAGCGGATATCGTCTATATTTTGAGCTGAACAGATCCATAGGCAATACAAATGGCGTAATTTTACTTTATCTTATTTTGGCTTTGGGCGTTGCCGTTTTACTGTTCCATATCGGTCTTGCCCGTAGTGTGACCAACCTGATGCTGAAGAGCAGACGTCTCTGTGCCAAAGAAACCAATACTTTTATTTTTCGTCAGCTCTCGGGTAAATTAGGGTCAAATTCAATTATGGCAGGCATTCTTTCCTTTTTGATTTTCTTTGCAATCATTGGCTCCAATATGTCCTTTTGGGTGAAAGTCAGTCAAATGCCTGCGATCAATCAATACTATCCATTTGATATATCTGCAAGGCTTGATAAGGAAAATGGTGACCCGGCCATAAATATAGATGATGCGAAAAAAGTGATCCGCGATTTTACAGACATTGAATTTTCGTTACCCTATAACATCTATACTACAGGGAAAAGTGATCTGTACAGCATGACAGATTGGAGCACTTACGGCTATAAAGAATTTAAAGATTCTTTTATCAGGGAAAGCGATTACAATAAACTGCTTGCAGCTCTGGGTAAAAAAGAGGTAGCGCTAAACGGAGGATATAGAATTGTTTCGAATCTTCCGCAGGTCTCGCAATACGATTTTTCAAACGCTGACTTAAAATTAGGAGGCCGGATTTACCAATTTGAAGGTTTTTCTGAAAAAATGCCTCTGACGGTCGACGGATACTTTTTCGCAGTGGTACCGGATCAAGTTGCAGAGGGTATGTCTATCCAATCGGAATGTATTGCAATGAATGTAGTGGATAATGGATTTGATGTTGAGGAGTTGTGGAGTGCATTATCTTATGACCATGTAATAAAGAACGGTCCGCATTCTTATAAAGATTCCGATTTCAATATCAGAGAATATATCATTCTTAAAAACAAGGTGGACTCTGCCATTTTTATAATAAGTATGCTATATATTTCAATTGTCTTTGTATTTATGGCAATGGCAATTCTCGCACTCAAAACCTTGTCTGAACTTTCGGATGATCGGCAACGGTACAGCATTCTCTACCGCCTGGGAACTGGATACCGGGAACTGAGCAAAACGCTATTCAGGCAGATATTCAGTTTCTTCTTTTTGCCCTTTGCACTGCCAATAATTTTAAGTATTCCCATTACTATCGGTTGTGCACAGCTTATAAAGCTGAGCGGCTACGATGAGATTGTGGGTTTATTTTACACGAGCAGCATCATGCTATCCTTAACGTTAATTGCGATCTATCTACTCTATTTTGCTGCGACCTATCTGATCGCAAGACGAAATGTTTTACATGAAATGTCTTAAGCGGAATGGTCACTTTCCTGATTCTGAAGCTTAAAGTCATTACGAATGGCCGGGGGCAGGCCGCCGGGGTTGGCAGTGTAGATTCACCGGCGGTTATAGTAGGTCATGATGTACCGGAACACGATGCTCTTAACCTGTGCCATGGGCATCTGCTCCGCCCTGATTCGATAGAGTTTTTCTTTCTTCAACGTAGCAAAAAAGCTCTCCATCCTGGCGCTGTCGTAGCAGTGTCCCGTACCGCTCATGCTTTGAACCGCGCCGTATTGCGCCAGCACCTTCCGAAATGAGGAGCTGGTAAATTGGCTGCCGCGGTCGCTGTGCAGGGTCATTCCACAGGCTCCCTGCGCCTGGCAGGCAGACCGAAACGCCCGGATACACAGCTCCTTCTTCATGTTGTCATCCATGGCAAGACCGACGATCTCTCCGTTATAACAGTCCGGAACTGCCGCCAGGTACAGCTTGCCGTCCTGACACTGGATCTGCGTGATATCTGTCAGCCACTTCCGGTTAGGGGTGTCTGCGGTAAAATCCCGGTGAATCAGGTTCTCCGCCTTCTGCGCAGCCAAGTCTGCTCTTGTCAGACTGCCGGGGTGACGAGGAGCGCCATGGAGCAGGCCTCCGCGCTTCATGGCCCGCCGTACGCTGCTTCGGCTTTACCGTTTCCGGTCTTTGGCGAAAAAAAACAGCGCATCCTTGAGAATCTCATTGGCTTTCTGCAGTTCCGTGATTTCCTTCATCAGCCGGCGCTCGTTCACGGAAAGCGTCGCGTCGCGGCGAATGCCGCTGCCGACGAAGGCGTGATCTCCGAATGCCTTTCGCTTTTGCCGCCACTCCGCCAGAGAGTAGTACGGAATGCCCAGCTGTGCCCCCGCCTGCTTCACGCCGATTTCATCGGACAGCTTGACCGCTTCTTCTTTGAACTCCTTATCATATTTGCGCATTGCAAACACCACCTTATTCTTTCTTTGATTCTTCTATCACTTTTGGGGTGTTTGCCCTCTGCACTTCTATGATATCCCTCCACTTTTGAATTTAACAGAAAATGGGAGACACACCATCCTGCAACTAGTTGAAGAGTCAAACTACCAAATTTTTGAAATGCTCTTGTATTTGACCCCAATTGAATGTGAAGATCTACGCAAGGCGATAAGCACCATCGAGCACTATTTTAATGGTCAGACGGAAAGCAGGAATGGCTGATTTCCTGAAGGAACCGACTGGCAGTCAACTCTGAGTTGCTGAGCTGGATGGGAAAATAGTTGGTTCGATATATGATTACGTTACTCTCTGGACAATCGAAATATTGAAAGCTGCGAGACATTTATATGGCAAGCAGGGTTTTGTTTTGACCCAGACAAAGCAAAATACGGAATGGACAGACCATATTCTGATAGAGGAAAAATGGAAATATCATAATCGCTGAATATTGTAAAGTTTATCCCCTACAAATGCAGTTATCGGAACTAATATGGCCCAGCAGAAAAAAATATTTGCTGGGTCTCTTTTTCTTCCTATGTAGTTTGCATCTGCTAAAGTCCATACTCTCTTATGAGCATTGCTTATTTGTCGTAGGCAGTAAGTAATTATGAATTGGAGGAGCTTATGCCACAGGTAAAAAAGAATTGTGTTTTAAGCATACCGCTGGTTGTCATTGTCTTTTCCCCTACCGCTGAGGCCCTGTAGCGGCATGGGGAACTAGTCGTAGGGCGAGTTGCCTGGAAACTATGAGATCTGGAGAACCCGGGTGACTTTGTTGACAATTTGTTGAAAACTGGAACTAACTGTGCCGAACTGAGCCAATACAAAATATTAAAAAGGGCTTGAAACCAGCGGCTCAGTATGGTACAGTTACTTCCAGTTAAGTTAACTTCTATTTGACGTGCAGGGGGTCACAGGTTTGAGTCCTGTATCGTCCACCAAAAAATCCTTAGAGCCACAATGGTTCTAAGGATTTTTATTTTTTTCAAATATTTAATTTGTTGACATTATGTTGACAACCGCTTATTTTAGCTTTTTCATTTTCTTCTTCAGCATATCGACATCATCTTGAATATAGAAGTCCATTGTAGTTTCATATTTTGCATGGCCCATAAGCTCTTGCAAGGCTTCCTGGGAAATACTAGGCTTAGCACCACGGGTAGCAAAGGTATATCTACAAGTATGGGGCTTCATCGGTCGATCCTCTGTACATTTTGTCATGGATCTGCTTGCCGCCGCAACCTGCTTGGATAAAAAATGATTCTACTGTGAAGCGGTCTTCTTCTCTCCCAGCAAAACGACAGACATATCTTTTACATTGAAAACATACTTATAATCTTTACTCTTCTGAACGTTAACATCATAGGCCGTTACCGTATAGAAAAGCTGCTCCGTATTCTGATTCCATGTAATGCTTTCGCGATTGGGCGCATGTGGGAGAGTAACGCTCTTATATCCCCCCTTTGGAGAAATGATATAGAGCGTGTCACCCACTGGTTCGAGGATACCGCCGCTGGGGGAGCCAGATTCATGACCAACGCACACAAGCGTGTACAAGTCGGTTTTCTGCTGAAAAACCAACAGATCATCCGGCAGCTTCGCTACCCAGTCGGGCAGACCTGCCTGACCGTCCGCCCCGATGTAGAGCGGCGGGAGCAGCGCCTGAACTGGGGCAAATAGGCGGTCGAAAGTGACAATGCTCTGCTCCACCGTATACGCGGCGACAGGCTGAAAACCGCCGTCCGATTTCCCATTCATGACACCGAGGGCGGTAACGGTCTTAACCGACGGTAATGCCCAAGCGCCAATTTCATCTTGATCGGGATAAGCGAGGGCTTCTCCGCCGAGTTGGCCGCCGCACCGTTCGTAAATCCTTGTCAGGATCACGGCGGCCTCTTGGCGGGTAATTGTGCCGTTTGGATCATAGGTGCCGTTGGAGCGGCCTTTTACAAGTCCCATCAGAGCTGCCGCACGAATCAAAAACTCCCGATTCGTTTGTCCGGTCACATCCGAAAAAGGCCTGTAGTATTCATTGAGAATAATCACCCACTCTGGTGACATCGTTCGATTTTCTCCCAGATAGACAAAGTCGGTCCACACATAGTGTTTTCCGTTTGGATCTAAACAGTTACAAAAATATTCTTCTATAAAATCTGTATTGGGTGCTTCAAAACCGTATTGGGCGGCGACAAAGCTCACGGCCAACTCAGCAAATTGCCCCCGTGTAATCGGCGCTGCATAGTCCTGCACACTGTTCAAAAACGCGGGCGTTGTGATGCACAATTTTTGGGCGTCCTCCGCTGCCGCCTGCGCCCAGAGCCTTGGGTGTTCTTCCGCCGATATGCCCTTCACAACACATGTGAGCATCAATAGAATGGTCAAAACCACAGAAATTATTTTTTTCAAAACGAGCCTCCTAATTGTTTACTTATTGCGTGCAATTTCTTTCTTTATGCAATTGTGGGAATGGCTTCGACGTTGAACACAATTAGAAAAAGAAAAGTCGTTTACAGCATTTCTGACTTCCATTAAGAGCGAGGCTGTGTGAAAACAGGTCGAATGCTTCAAATAACAGGAATATTATGGTATAATATAAGCAATAAAACAGCAGGGAGTTGACAGCTTTGGAGCGTTATATATGCAGTGAAAATCGGAATCAAATCAGTATGCTGCCAATGTGCCTGGATGATATGCTCCAAGAAGACGCCGAAGTAAGAGCTATAGATGCAATCGTTGAAAAGATGGATATTGCGTCAATGGATTTACATATTCAGAGCCGAAAGAGACTGGTAGAAAGCCATATAGTCCAGTTGATATGTTTAAACTGTATGCATACAGCTACTTCAACGGAATTCGTTCTTCCCGGAAAATTGAACGAGAATGTTATCGGAACATCGAGGCCATTTGGCTGATAAACGGATTAAGACCTGATTTCAAAACGATAGCGGACTTTAGGAAGAACAATAAAAAGCCAATAAAGTTAGCCTTTCGAAAATTTAGTATGATCTGTGATGAACTGGATTTGATTGGGAAAGAAATGGTTGCCGTGGACGGCAGCAAATTCAGAGCCAGCAACAGCCGATTTGCCTATCACAGCGAAAAGAAGATTCAAAAGAAAATAGAGCATTACAATCAAGTAGCTGAAGGATATTTGCAGTTGCTTGATGAATATGACGCGCAGGAAACCGGTTGTTGTGTTGCTCAAAAGTTCAGCCGATTGGAGATAGAAAAGAAGATTGAAGGCATTAACAAAAGATTATCGGAACTCGGCGAATTGGAAGCGGCGGTGAAAAGAGATGGCACGATTTATGAAACCGACCCTGACTCCAGAATGATGCAGGCCAATAACAAAGGCTGTGACATATGCCATAATGTACAGATTGCCGTTGATGATAAGAATCATTTGGTCGTAGCCGTAGATGTGACGAGTGAGCCCGTTGATAAAGAGCAATTACACAGCATAACATTACAGGCTAAAGAAGAACTCGGCGTGGAATCAATTACCGCAATTGCGGATAAAGGATATTATTCGGCACGGCAGTTTGCAAAATGCAAGGAAGACAACATCGTTCCGATTGTTGCAAAGGCTGATCGTTCCTTTATGGCTGCGACGAAAGGGTATGAAAAGTCACGATTTAAATATGATGAAGCCCAAGATGGATATATTTGTCCACAAGGCCATCTGCTTAGGCCGTATCAGCACAGAAAGAGCTACCCGCAGGAAGCGGACTTCAAACGGTATCAAAACTTTGAAGCGTGCTCAGACTGCCCGGTAAGAGATCAATGCAGTAATGGTGAAAAAGGCAGGACGATACAGGATCGGCCATTTCAAAGAATTGCTGATGAAGTAGATCGAAGGACTGAGCAGTTCGCTGATATGTACAAGGTTCGGAAGCAAACGGTAGAGCATCCATGGGGGACAATTAAAAGAGCCATGGGGTTCTCATATTTTCTGACCAGAAAAACAGAAAATGTGAGGACTGAGTCTTTGCTGCATTTTGGGGTTTACAACATGAAACGAGCAATCAATATCATTGGAACAGAGCAATTAATTGGGATATTACAGGGGTAATTCCGCTCCTGCAATATCTTGTTTTTGCATTTTTAGCGATTTAGTAGAAATCACAAGCTGCCATTTGTTGTGTTTACACGCGTTTTCACACAGCCTCAGCAATTAAGTTATTTCCATTATATAACGTATATCCATTATTTCAATGGCTGTCGTTGAAGCTTTGCCGATACCGAAATCTCTCCAGAGGAAAATATAGCATCTACCGCCTCTGAAAAAGGAGGGGGTTGAATTGATAAATAGGTTCTATTCTTATAAGAAACAGTAGGAAAAGGATCTTCAATGTCACCGAGATATTCTTTGTATTTGGTTGTCTTCATGCAAACTTGCCTTTGCGTTCTAAATGCATATTCCCAAGGAGTTTCATTATCGCCAATTCCGGGAAAACTGGATTTATTAAATTCTACCGGCGGGGATTCGAACCCCGGACCCACTGCTTAAAAGGCAGCTAGCCTGCTTATAATCGTCCGACTCCGGTCATTGACCGAAGCTGTCGAATGATAACAGTGGTTGTTTCATTACTTGCCTTCAAATATGCTCTAATTTCTTCAGATTTGCCGCAGATTTTCTTACGCTGAGCTGACCAGTATGCGCAGGACTTATGACAGCCTTCCGTATACTGCGGGCATGATTTGCTACACGGTAATGCCATAATTCAAGCCTCCAACCAAGTGCTGTATGAAGTTATCATATCATGGCCTCGGCTACTGCAACTATCTTTGTCCTGTTAATTCAAAATTAAATTCAAAACAAGCTAAAAAAATTAGTAAACCACCTGCCATTAGGGTTAGGACCCTACGTCTATAAACTATATGGCATAAGACCTTTCTCCATACTTTTGGGAAAAGTGTTCTTCTTGCACTCTTTTGAATGATGGCCATAGTTCCTCTTTAATGAGACTTTGCTGAAAATCATGATGCTCCTGCGGCTGATAGCCGCAGGAGCATCATTTAGAAGGATGAAAATAAAAAAGCACTCATGCAAGAATTATGATACTGCTTTTTCTTAAAGACTGCTATCCTGTTTTAATAAAAAGCAGGTTAAATTGAGTAGTTCTAACAGATTGGACTATTGTATCTTTGAAGTGTTTTCAAACGTGTCCAAACCTCTTATCAGCAGGCACCGGAGCCACAACTTCAATTCGACGAAGGGTGGAATGGGTCATCCAGTCAGCGGAAGAAATATAATAGCCAGCTCGCTCAGTACAAGACCTAGCTTTGCAGGTCTGGAATTTCGCCGACGCCGTCAAGGATTAGTCTTGGTCGATACGGATACCGTTTAATTTCTTCACGCGATGTGACACCGGAAAGCACCAGTACCGTATCCAAACCGGTTTCAATGCCGGCAATTATATCCGTGTCCATTCGATCACCAATCATTGCGGCATCATCCGAATGAACGCCTAATATGCGAAGCCCCGTGCGCATCATCAAAGGATTTGGCTTTCCGACGAAATACGCATTTTGTCCGGTGGCCATTTCAATGGGTGAAATCAAAGCGCGGCATGCGGGAATAATTCCATTTTCTGAGGGGCCTGTCACATCCGAATTTGTTCCAATCAGCTTTGCACCATTAAGAATATGACCCACTGCGCAGCAGAGTGTTTCATAGTTATAGTTCAAGACCTCACCTACAACAACATAATCCGGTTTGTAATCGCTGATGGTAATGCCTACGTCATGAAGCGCACAAACCAAGCCGGGCTCTCCGATGACATAGGCGCTGCAGCCGGGCGATTGATCGCTCAAAAATTTTGCGGTTGCAAGTGCACTCGTATAAAAGTGACTTGCATCGATTTCAAGGCCCATGCGCAATAGTTTTTCCTGCAGCTCTTTTGGCGTCTTTCCACTGTTGTTGGTCAGAAACAAAAATTCTTTGTTTTCCCGATATAACCAGGCAACGAATTCCTTGACCCCATCCAGCAGTTTATTTCCGTGGTAGATGACGCCGTCCATATCACAGATGAATCCCTTTTTATCTCTTAATCTTTCTATTTTCTTTCCCTCCTTTCTTTTCGCCTATATGATAGCAATGTTATTCGTAAATTGCAATTGCAAATTGCGATCAAAAAATGAAGCGCGGACCAAGCTGCATTACCATTCAGCAATTGGTTGCTCGATTCCATCGCAAAACTCTAGGATAGTGTGCTTCAGGTTGGCATCCAGCCAACAAATTCCATAATAAATCCTCGGCATCGTTTAAGCTAACAGGGTTTGTTTGTAGGTTTTAAACTGTAATGCGGCATGTGGTTTTTCACACGGCTGCACAACTTTTTACAAACTTATAACGGTATCGTGATCGTTACTTTTACAATTGTAGGCTTAATATGAAATAGTTCTTCTCAGAGAAAACAAGCTGTAATAATAAAAGGAGAAATGGTTACATGAAAAAAACTTTAAATCTTGTACTGTCTGCGGCGATGGTTATGGCACTGCTGGCTGGCTGCGGCGGCAGTGGAACGACCACCCCAGCCCCTGCTTCTGAGGCGGATTCCGCTCCTGCGCCCGCTCCCACTGAACAGACCAGTTCTATTACGGGGACTGTGACTGCCTCCGGTTCTTCTGCGCTGCAGCCTCTGGCCCAGGCGGCCGCGGATGCGTTTTAACTCCGCCAATCCGGACTGCTCCGTCACGGTGAACGGCGGCGGCTCCGGTACGGGTTTGAAAAATGTGTCCGAAGGTTCCGTCGATATTGGCAACTCCGACGTGTTCGCGGAGGAAAAGCTGGATGCCTCCGCAGCGGCAGGCCTGGTGGACCACGAGGTTTGCACCATCACCATGGCTCCCATTGTCAATAAGGATCTGGGCGTTGCCAATCTTACAAAGCAGCAGCTGATTGACATCTTCTCGGCCAAGACCACCAACTGAAAAGATGTGGGCGGCCCCGATCTGGCCATTCTGCTGGTGACCCGTCCCACTTCCTCCGGAACCCGCGCTCTGTTTAAAACCTGGGCTTTGGACGGCGCTGAGGAAGCCTCCAATCAGTCCCTGGAGACCGACGACTCCGGCACCTTGCTGCAGACTGTTGAGAGCAATAAGGGCGCAATCGGCTATGTGGCCCTGTTCTATCTGGTAAACAACGCCGACGTGCAGACCGTGTCCATCGACGGTGTGGCTCCCACTCTTGAAAACACCTACAGCGGCACCTATCCTGTCTGGGGCTATGAGCATATGTATACCAAGGGCGACGGCTCAGAAGCCACCCAGGCCTTCATCAAGTACATGATGAGCGACGAGCTCGCTCCCAGCATTGAGAGCATGGGCTACGGCGCTTCCTCAAAAATGAGCACGCAGGCAGTCAGCTCTCACAACAAATAAAAAATCGCAATGGAGAGCGGGCCGGGCAGAGCAGTTATTTCTGTCCGGTCCCTCCGTATAACAGGAGGCGTAAATGCAATGTCTGATTCAAGACCATTCGAGGCGATGAAAAAGGGCAGCCCCGAAAGGCAGCTTTTTTTTCGAAAATATTTGGGACGCAGCATTGTCACAATCTGCGGCCATTTATATCTGGGGATCCCTGCTGACCTGCGGGCTGGCGCTCATCATCGCCGCTCCATTCAGCCTGGCGGCGGCTATCTTCATCACGGAGATCTCACCGAAGCTGGGTGCGCGCCTGATTCAGCCCGCGGTGGAAATCTTCGTGGGCATTCCCTCCGTGGTCTACGGCTGGGTGGGCCTGACCGTTCTGGTCCCGTTTATCCGGGATACCTTTCGCGCCCCTATGGGCGGGTACTCCGTACTGGCGGCAGCCATTGTGCTGTCCGTCATGATTTTCCCGACCATTACAACGGTTGCCGCGGATTCTATCCGCAGCGTACCCGTGATGTACCGCGAGGCGGTTTACGGACTGGGCTCTACCCGCTGGAAGACAATTTACAGGGTGGTCATCCCCGCTGCCGCGCCGGGGATTATCACGGGAATCGTGCTGGGCTTGTCCCGGGCGTTCGGCGAAGCCTTGGCTGTGGCCATGGTCATCGGAAAAACTAGAGCCTTTCCCGCAAGTCTACTGTATCCCACGAACAACCTGACCGCGGCAATCGCCGCCGACATGGGCAACTCGTCTGACGGCGGTGAACAAAATCTGGATCTGTGGAGTATGGCGCTTCTGCTGTTCCTGATTTCCATGCTGTTTATCGTGGTGATTCACACAGTCAGCGAAAGGAAGGAAGGCAAGGTCGAATGAATACAACACATTCCCTGCGAGCCCGACAAACAGACCGCATCATGACCGGCATCTTTTACTGCGTGGGCGGCTTTTTTCTGCTTCTGCTGCTGGTGCTGGCCGGATATATTTTAATCAGTGGTTTTTCTGCCCTGCAGCCGGGGCTGCTGGCTTTCAATAAAAACGGGATCGGGAATCAATTTTTTGATACCGTCTATCTGGTATTTCTCTCTCTGCTGATCAGCGTCCCCATTGGGATCGCGGCCGGCATCTATATGGCGGAGTACGCCCACCCCGGCAGGACGACCCGGTTTCTGCGGGTTTCCATTGAAGCGCTGTCTTCTCTGCCCTCCATCGTGGTGGGTCTGTTCGGGTATCTGGTGTTCATCCTGGTGACTGGAGGAAAATGGAACCTTTTATCACCGACCTGCCCCTTGAATCCATTTCGTCCAGGAGAAACGCTTGCCCTCCACATATGGGCCATGCGCACAGAGGGAAGTCTATATGCCAACTCGACAGAAATTGCCAATTTTTCCGCCGCCGTATTAATCCTGATGGTTTTCGGCTTTAGTATTCTGGCCAGACTGATTAGTCGGAGCCCAGACAAAAAAATGGCTGGACAGGCTAATTGAAAATCCGCATTCTGCTAGTGGCTAAGGGATTTTATTGCTAAGAAGCCTGGCATCTTTCGATGTCAGGCTTCTTTAACCATATAGGGATGTCGAATGCAATTCACAGTTCCATAAAATCTGGGCAGGCATCATGGCATGAGTGCTCTGCTTTTAGCAGAATCTTGCCATTTTCATCGGCGCAGTCCTCCAAATCACTGCCCACAACAATTTAAAAGGCAACTCAGATTCTGCCGCTTTCAGAAAAAGTCTCTTCTTCCGATGCAGCTGTGTCAGCCGAAAGCCGCAGGAAACCGACTTGCTGGTGAAGCAGTTCCGCCTGTGAAGAGAGTTCTTCGCTGAGCGCCGGGCTTTCCTCCGCCGTGGTGGAATTGGCCTGAATGACCTTGGAAATCTGATCCGTGCCCGCCGTTACCTGCTTTAGGCGTTTATTCTGACGAGTGACAGCACGGTCGATCTGACGAATTCGGGCGGCGGTTTCGTTGATACTCGTGGTCATGACCAGCAGGGAATCAGCCGCCATGCTCACCTTTTTTTCTCCCTCATTTACCGATTGTACGGAAGCTTCTATCAGTGTACCGGTCTGCTTGGCGGCTTCTGCGCTTTTCCCGGCCAGGTTGCGCACCTCGTCCGCTACCACTGCAAAGCCTTTACCCGCACTACCCGCTCTGGCGGCTTCCACTGCGGCGTTGAGGGCGAGTATCTTGGTCTGAAACGCAATATTCTCAATCAGGCTGATAATTTTGGAAATTTCCGTGGAGGACTGCCGAATTTTTTCCATGGCGCGAACCATATCATCCATGTGAACCTGCCCCGTCCGAGCTTCCTGTCCGGCCTTTTCGGATAGTTCCCGCACCGACACGGCCGCAGCCGCGGTATCATTGACGCCAACGGAAATCTCAGCAACGCTTGCCAGCAGTTTTTCCGTGGAGCCGTTCTACTCCGCTGCGCCCTGTGCCAAATTCTGCGAAGCCGAGGAAACCTCCTGCGCGCCGGCGGATACCTGCGCAGCCGATTGCCGGAACTGCAGAAATATCTGATTCAGTGAAGCAAGAATACGGCCCAACGCGGTTTGGATTGGAACGAAATCGCCGCCATACTGCATCGCAACCGCAGCGGAAAGGTCTCCCTTTTCCATCAGGGAGAGCTGGCGGGTGATATCCGCAATCATATCGTGCAGACTGCAGATGGTTTTCTCCGCTGCGTCGGAAAGAATTCTGGTCTCGTCCCGGGTGTTGATTTTTGGGACGGGTGTATGGAGATCACCCTCAGCAAGCAGTTTAATCCGCCTTGTGATACTGCGCAGATTGCGGGAAAAGGAATTGGCCAGCGCCGCCATTACCGCTATCATTATGGCAGCTAAAGAAACGCTGCTGATAACCAGCAGTACCAAAGCCCGCTGCTTTTCTGCGGCGTACTGCTGCACGTTGCCCTCCACCTCGTCCATGTAAACCCCGGTGGTAATGTACCAGTGGAAGGGTTGATATTGCAGAGTATAGGCCCGCTTCTGCACGACATCCTGCCCGCCGGGCTTTGGAAAATAATATTCCGTAAAGCCTCCGCTCTCCTGATCTCCTGCGGCGATGATATTTTTTATGTAGTAATTCCCCTTTTGATTCTGCGCCTGAAGACGGTTTTGCTCCTCATATTCAGGATTCATATGAGCCACACAAGTGCCGTCTGCAAGATCTGCTTCAAAGTAACCGACCCCGCCGTTATACTGGGTATTTCGAACCAGCTCCTTGGCCCGTGTCATCAGCTGGCTTGTGGTGATCTTGCCATCCTGAAACTGCTGATAATTTTCATCCAGAGAACTGATCATGGTCTGAACTTCCGCCTGCAGCATGGTGTCAAAGCCGTCCTTTGCCACATCAAGGGCGGTATTGTATGCTCTGGTCAGACTCCAATAGGAGATACCCGCCTGCAAAGTCATCAAAATTCCGACCAGCGCAAGGGTGCTGAAAATCAGCTTCTCGCGCAGCAAAATCTGCTTTTTCTGAAACACGATTCTTTTTCTCCTTTGTCTGCCGCACACCCGCCTCAACGGCGAATTTCAGGGATACGTCGGGCCGTCGGGCAATTTTTTCGGCAGTTTTATTCCAATTGACAAAGCGGTACAATCCCTATCATATAGGCGGCAAAGGTAAAAAAATAGCACGTATTTCCAAAAACTATGTAAATTTAACGTGAAGAACTTCAGACATCAGCGAACGCATTTCCACTCTCTCAAGCGTTGATTTAACATAAACTATACCGTTATTTTCTTGTCATGTCATAAATTTTCAATTAAAATGAAACAAGATCAGAAAAATAAATCCCAATCAGGACTCCAGTCCGCCCTGATGGGATAAATCGATTTCGGCGGATGTAGATGGAAACTTACCAAGACGAGGAATTTTTCACAATTTTAAACGGCGCGCATATTAAAACGGTATATCAGCCAATTATCTCTTTGCAAAGCGGCAGTGTTTTGGGATATGAGGCACTGAGCCGGATCTGCCTTCTGGAGTGCGAATTGAACATTGAACAGCTCTTTTCCATTGCCCGGCGGGTCCGGAAGCTATGGGATCTGGAAAAGCTGTGTCGAACCACAGCTCTTGAAACCGCAGCGAAAAAGGTCCGCTGCTCCAAGCTTTTTCTGAATGTGGATCCAAACCTGATCCACGATCCGGACCTTCGGGAAGGCTTTACCCACGAAAAGCTGGAAGAGTATGGGCTAAACCCCGATGATGTTGTTTTTGAAATTACGGAGCGAAGTGCCATTGGAGAGATGAACATTTTTAAAGACTCCATCGCACACTATCAAAAGCAGAATTTCAAGATTGCCATTGAGGACTTCGGCGCGGGTTACTCAGGTCTGAGCCGTGTGTGCGCCCTGCACCCCAACTATATCAAAATCGATATGGAGCTTGTCCGGGATATCCAGGCGTTTGCCAACAAAAGCTCTTTGGTGGGCAGCATTGTGAAGTTCTGCAGGGAAATGGACATCTCTCTGATTGCCGAGGGAATTGAGACAGAGGAGGAGCTGGACACGCTGATCCGTCTGGGTGTCGATTATGGACAGGGATATTATCTGAGCAGGCCGCAGGAGGATTTTACGGAGCCGTCCATTGACTTAAAGCTGGAAATCAAGGACAAGCACAGTAAGGTCTCCACTTTTGTGCAGCAGCTTTCAGTCTTCGGCACCATAGACTCTATCTGTCGGCACGAAGAAGCGGTACAGGACCAGCTCCCGGCAGTTGACGTTTATCAGCAGATGCAGCAAGACGAACAGATTCGGGAAAAATTTGTCCTGAATTCTGACGGGACCATCTGCGGCATTCTGACACGCGGATATCTGTTTGAACGCTTTGGCGGACAGTTTGGATACAATCTCAACATGAAGCGGACTGCCGGGAAATTGGCGCTGCGAAGCTTTTTACAGGTAGACCGCACCGCCACCATCGACGATGTGGCGCGTCTGGCGATGGAACGGGAAACCTCCCGAGTCTACGATTCCGTGGCGGTGACGGATCAGGGGCTTTATTATGGAACCATCTCCGTACGGGACCTGCTGATGGCGACCATCAGCATTCAGGTACAGCGGGCGACTCAGGCCAACCCGCTTACAGGCCTCCCCGGGAATGCCGTGATCCAGGGCGCCATTTCCTCCGCTCTGAAGGATAACCGACCGTTCTCCCTCATCTATCTGGATCTGGACAATTTTAAAGCGTACAACGACGCTTACGGTTTTCCCAACGGCGACCGGATGATCAAGACGGTGGCGGATACCATCCGTACCTGCTGTCGCGACGACGACCTGAAAGGACATATCGGCGGGGACGATTTTGTGATTGTCTCGGCTCTCTGCCGGGCAGATGCCGTGCGGGCGTTGTGTGACCGGATCGTATTTACCTTCGGCGAATCCATCCGCTCGTTATATAACGAAGAGGATTGGAACCGGGGATATATCATCTCCCAAAACCGCCACGGCTTTACGGAGAATTTTCCCATTGCCACGCTCTCCATCGCCGTAGTCACCAACTGCGGGAAAACCTTCGCTAGGCATGGAGGAGCTCTCCCAGGCGGTTGCTGTGGCCAAGAAAAAAAGCAAGCACAGGCAGCTCTGAATGGCAGAGCGGTTTCCTTCTATGTTAAAGGCAGTTTAACAGTTTGGAAAACCTTGGGAAAGTACATTGAATTGCCTCTGCATGGCAGATATACTTTTCTTGAAAACGGCATAGACGGCAGCAGATAGCTGCAAGATATTGCGGAATCAAGAAAATTATGAGAGAAGGAAGGATGCATGATGCATAAAACCGCAAAATCCTGACGGGGACCCTGGCTGCGGTGCTGCTGCTGGGAACCGGACAGCTTGCCATGGCGGCCACCGTACACTACAACGATTCCAGCGTGACTGGTGCCTCTGCCGAATGGACGGCCTGGGTCAATTCCTGGGAGCAGACCTCTGCGGACTACACCAAGGTCTCCCTGACGCCCGGAAAAGACGCGACGCAGCTTAACTTTGCCTGGTATAGCAAGGACGAGGGGAAAGCCACGCCTGTCGTTCATTTTGGGACCAGCAAATCCGCTCTGAAGCCGTACACCGGCACCTCTGCGGCGGTGGATGCCTCCCTCACCGGGGACACGGCCTATGTTTACAACCATACGACGGTCACCGGCCTGAAAGAGAACACTGCCTATTATTATACCGTGGAGAAAAACGGCGAGCAGACGGCCGTTGAGACATATAAGACCGGAAGCTTTGAAAACGTCAAGATCCTGTTTGTGGGCGATCCCCAGATCGGCGCCTCCAAAGGGCAGACGCAAAACGGCGAAAAGCTGGCTGCCGACAGCGGCAGCGCCAATACGGCCGCCCGCAACGACAGCTTCGCATGGAACCGCACGCTATCTGCCGCCACGGCTCAGAATCCCGACCTGAATTTCATGATCTCCGCCGGCGACCAGGTGAATAAGACCGGAAAGCCCAAGGAGGAGGAATACGCGGGGTATCTCTCCGCCGGCGTGTTGACCTCTTTGACCGAGGCCACCACCATCGGCAACCACGACTCTCTGAACCCCGATTACTCCTATCATTTCAACAACCCCAACGCCACTGAAAACGGCAGGACAGCCGCCGGCGGGGATTATTATTACTCCTACGGCGCGGGTTTGTTCATCGTGCTCAACACTAACAATTATAACGTAGCCGAGCATGAGAACACCATTGCCCAGGCTGTGGCCGCATACCCTGCCGCGGCGTGGCGCGTTGTGACCATCCACCAGGACATCTACGGCTCCGGTCTGGATCACTCCGACACGGACGGTATGATCCTGCGTACCCAACTGACCCCGATCTTTGACAAATACAATATTGATGTAGTGCTTCAGGGCCATGACCGCACCTACAGCCGTTCCAAGCTGCTCTATGGCGATGGCCAGACTCATGGCGCCTATGAATTCCAGCTCAACGCAGAGGGTACCGATTACGACTGGGATAACGCGTATAACACCGCAAATAATTCCAAGATTCCCCTGTCTCCCGATGCCGCAGATACAAACGGAAAGGCGGCCCTTGCCGCGTTCTCCGCCGACAACAACTGCTATACGATTGAAAGCACTTCCGGAAGCACCGTGACAAACCCCGTTGGCACGCTGTACATGACGGCCAACTCCGCCTCCGGCTCCAAGTTCTATGAGCTGATCAACCCGCAGCAGGCATATATCGCCCAGCGCAGCCAAAACTGGCTGCCCAGCTACTCGATCATCTCCATGACGGGCACCAGCTTCTCCATCGTGACCTATCAGATCACCGACACCGGCAAGGTGGAGGCCATTGATCAGCCGTTCACCATTGAAAAAACGGGGAGCACCGTCTCCACCGCTGCCATTTTGACCCGTGGAGGAGCGCTGGAGCGTATCTACAACGCCGCCGGGACGCCCGCCGCGGCATCATCTTCCTTCTCCGACGTGTCTGCGGCCGCGGAATATGCCAAGGCGGCCGCCTGGGCGAAATCCATGGGCCTGACGAAAGGCTACGCCGACGGCAGCTTTAAACCCGACCAGCCCATCACGCGCGCCCAACTGGCCTCCTTCCTGTACCGCTATGCCGGGATACAGGGCGTTTCCACCAATGTGAGCGGCAGCGCGTTTGCGGCCTGCACCGATGCAGCCTCCGTGCCCGCGGACGTTAAACCCGCCCTGAAGTTTGCCATGGACGCCGGGCTGATGACCGGCACCAAGGTCAACGCCTCTGGTTCCGTCACGGTCAAGGACGCGGACTATGCGCTGACAAAGCTGACTAACCGCTGAGCCACGGGACTCTGGTTAACCTCTTTATAAAACCAAAAGCCCGGCGTCTCCCCGTGGATGCGGGGAGACGCCGGATTTCAGAAAATGCGGAGGAACAGGCATACGAAAAAACCGAAGCGATCACATCGCGGTCAGGTGGGGAATTCCCTTTCTCTTGCTGGCCGTCTTTGCCGTGGCGGTATTTTACCTGAACCGGGGGGAGAATACGGAGCTGGTTAACCGTACGGGTCAGGCCTTTGAAACCGGTGTGGTGACGCGAATTTTACAGGACAACATACAGGAAGATGGCACCCGTGTGGGGCAACAGACCGTGGTGGTGCGGATGACCAGCGGTGAGAAAGAGGGCGAAGGGCTGACCACCACCAGCTCTGCAGGCTATCTTTTCGGCGCAGCCTGTACGGTGGGGATGAAAGTGGTGGTGCTTCAGAGTCTGGCTGGAGACACCGCCGTCACCAGCATCTATTCCAGGGACCGGGGATCGGTGCTGCTGGTCTTTGCGGCGCTCTATCTGCTGGCGCTGTGCCTGGTGGGGGGGAACAGGGCGTGCGAGGAGCTCTGGGGCTGATCTTTACGTTTGCCAGCATCATCTATGTCTATCTGCCCATGATCTGCCGAGGATTTTCCCCCTTCTGGACGGCGGTGCTGATCTGCGCCCTGACCACGGTGGTAACGCTGTATCTGATCGGTGGTCCAACCCGCAAAACGCTGGCGGCCACCGGAGGGACACTGTCGGGCGTTGTAATCGCAGGGATAGCCGCCACAGTATTTTCTGCTTCCTCCGGCGTTTCGGGCTGGAATGTGTCGGACATTGAAAACCTGCTCACGCTCTGAGAAGTCAATGATATCCAGGCTGGCGGACTGCTGTTCTCCGGGCTTCTGATCTCCTCTCTGGGGGCTGTAATGGATGTGGCCATGTCCATCAGTAGCGCCATGGACGAGCTGTGTACCCAGCGACCATCCATTACCCGGGGAGAATTGCTGCGGGCCGGAATGCGGGTGGGTCGGGACATGATGGGTACAGACTCCAACACCCTAATCCTGGCCTTTGCCGGGTCTAGCGCCTCCATGCTGGTGCTGGACTACGCCTATGACCTGCCATGGCTGCAAATTATCAACTCCAACAATATCGGCATTGCTGTAATGCAAGGCCTCTCCGGCAGCTTTGGCATCATTTTGAGTGTCCCCGCTACTGTTGTGCTGGCCACGTTAGTTTATACCCGAAAAGGAATCCACCTCGGCGGAGCACCGAAGACGGTCTCCCGGCCATCGAAAAAGCCAATCTGATCCGGTTTTCCAGTATCAGCCGGAGACAGCGGATTTTGTCATTTTCCTCAAATGTGGCACTATGTGTATCATCATTACGCATAAAGAGTTTGGAGTTGCTGGAATACCTTGCATGCGTACTTAACATAGACATCTTGGTAAGGATAAGTACCCCGGCACATCCTGGCTTAATTGCTATTCGCGGCCTATTGTTGCAAAGCATGTTGCAATTATAATTTAGTGCTTTCTTTCTTGCTTATACATCAATCATTACAAGCTTTTAGCACGCCGGACTCTGACTCCGTCTGTTAGGGCTCGAATTCTTCACCCGCTGCCAAAAGAATAATGTTATAAACACTCCTATTTTTGCGGAAGAAGGCCAATTTATAAGGATAAAAAAGGATATAGAAAGCCACTCGCCCTGCTAGGACGAGTGGTTTTGGCTTACCCGTTACTCGCGGTTTATCTCGCAGCCGAAAAGGCCGATAACAAAAATAAACCGTATGTGTTCGGATAAGTCTCTAATTGGTGACCCGGCGGGGATTCGAACCCCGGACCCACTTCTTAAAAGGAAACAGTTTTTAAAAATGGATAACGCATTGAAAACAAAGGCATTTTAAGGGATCATTAATATCTGATTATTCCCATAATTGTTCCTAAATTCTCATCATTATAGCAATCCACTGACGGAGTCATCGTGAAAAAGGGTGTATACGGTAAAGCCGTCTTGGAGCGGCCCGAAGAATGACACTGAAGCGGGATATCAGAAGGTGGCGGACTGCATCCTGGCGAAAGGCAGCGTGTGAAATGGGGCTGGCCTACAGAGAGTCGAAGCGTTCCGGGCATGGTGTGGTTGATCATTAGTACTAGAATTATCTTCAGACAATTGTTCATCCTCCAACAGTAATTCATCTACACTTAAATTACTCAACTCGCTGGACGTAACACTGTTTTCTCTCAGCTGTGTCTTAATCTCATTAACGTATAATCAAGGCAGGGAAAAAGGCCGAGATAGACGCCTAAAAAGAAGCCATCCGCGCCGAGGATATTGCCAAAGGCGTGTTTATTCCCTTGAGCAGCTTGCCGAAAAATGAGCCTATAAAAGCGGACTGGACAGCATAATTTTAGTCAAAAACAGGCGTGACTCGGCAACGTGCAACGCCTGTTTTTGTTTGGTTTTGTGCATCGATGGCTTACCAATAGCTACTTGATTTTGACAATAGCTCTCCCGACATGTGTTCCCTGTTCAATTGCGGAAAAGGTCTTTCCTAATTCATCTAAGCCGATTTCATGAGTGCATAATGAGTCCATGATATGCCATTCATTCGCAAACCGTTCCCATATGCGAGAGCGTTTTTCGATAGGGTAATTTACGGAATCAATTCCAAGTATATTAACGCCACGGAGTATAAACGGCAGCACAGTCGTTTCCATTTTAATTCCCCCGGCATTGCCACACATACTGATGCTTCCGCCATAGAATATTTGTGGAATGAGTGCAGATGCCACATTGCCGCCAACCGTATCAAGCACATACTGGAACCGCTGTTTCCCCAAAGGTTTTAACTTTTCAGGTATCACATCTTCCGGGTACAAAACCTCTTTCGCGCCAAGCGATAAAAGCAGCTTTTCCTCTTGCTTTTTACGGCTTAGTGCAGTAATTTTTGCGTAGCCGCTTTGCGATAAAAGCCGAATTGCCACACTTCCCACGCCACCAGAAGCGCCGGTTACCAAAATTTCAGGCTGTTCGGATTTCGTCATTCCCATATTTTCCAGAGCATCAATGGAAAGGGCAGCGGTAAAGCCTGCTGTGCCGATTACCATTGCGTCACGCAAAGAAAGCCCTTTTGGCAGCGGGACAATCCATTCTTCGGGAACTTGTACATACTCAGAAAAACCGCCAGTATGTGTCATGCCCATCTCAAAGCCAGTCACCAAAACCTCTTGGCCCACTTGAAATGCGTCTGTGTTGGAAGATACAACGGTTCCGCTAACATCAATTCCCGGTATCATCGGATAATTGCGAATAACGCCACCCTTAGCCTTCACTGCCAAATGGTCTTTGTAATTGACGGAAGAATATGCCGTTTGAATGATTACATTGCCTTTGGATAAGAGGTCGGGATAGGTGTTTTCTACTGAATAAGATACTTCCTGATTTTGTTCTCGCACAACGCAAGCTCGAAAAGATTCCATGTTTTATCCTCCATTTTACTTGTTATGAATATTTCGCAATAAGAACTGTTCTTATGCTTGAATAATAACAGCAATATGATATACTGTCAATAGATATGGAGGGTTTTTATGGAGTTGGATAAGTGCATTAACTTTTTACTTAGTTCGGCACAAAATGTTGTGTTCCAATATTTTAATCAAAAGCTGTCACCGTATAATGTTACGCCAGCACAGTATGGTGTGCTGAATTGCCTTTGGAATCACGGAGAACTCACACCCAAACAAATTGGTGAACTGCTCGTGTTAGAAGCATCTTCTACCTCTGGAATCCTTGACCGTATGCAGAAAAACGATTTAGTAAACCGCAGCATACATCCTGATAATAGGCGAGCGATTCTTGTTACTACAACAAAGAAAGCCGACGAATTACGCCAACCAGTTGAAAAAATTGTAAAGGATATGAACCAGCACTTTATGGCCAATCTTTCAGATGATGAAAAGGACTTGCTTTCAAAGACTCTCATACGCATCATTCAAATGAATAAAAAAGAAAACTCCCTCGATTGAAGGAGTTTTCTGTGATTAAGTATATCCCGCAAAAGCCTACGTTCATACTCCGGCGATGACACCAGTTCGTGGTTGCCCGGTCTCAATGTGAAAATCTGACTATTTTACATGGAATGTCTTAGGCGCATACCGATAAACAAGGATCAGAGCCACTACAATATAAAGACAGGTAGATGCAAGTACAATGAGTGTAAAATAAGACGGTGGGCTTTTAATTTTCGTGCAAAAAAAACAAATAAAGTAAACGCCGTAATTGATTGCATTATAAGCCGGGTTCTTCATCTCAAGTTCTGTGGTATACGGTTGAAACACATAATACAAGAACAAGTGATGCAGTGAGAAGAACAACGACAAAGACAGGATAGAAAGCGCAAATGCGACCGTGTCGATAACCGGCCAGTTCGAACCAAAAACAAGAGTCAGGCCGAAGACGGCGGCAAAAAGAGAAAAAGCAATCACCAAGTTTAGTCCGGCCACACGCTGAAGCCGCACTTTAAAATTGGACAAAACCGCATTTTTCTCGCGATAAAAGGAATACCGCAGAAGACTGATATCGCAGTTGTAGAACATTGCCTTGCACACGCGTTCCCCAAGCGAGGAAAAGTACATGATAAAGACAAACATGGGCAATATTGCGTCTGGCCTCGATACCAGCGACTTAACGTTCGGTTCATAAACAGAAGCGACAACTGCTACCGCAAAAAGGATTGCAATGATGACAAGGCGAATAAGTATCGGCTTGACCAAAATGCGTCTGTGACGGCGGAAGAAAATAGCGTTCAGATAGGCAAAGCCCGTTTTGTTTTCGAGCCTGTGAGTGTCGAGATCGGCATGATTAAATTCCTTTTCCCGAACCGCAACATCTGAAAATTTGGCGTCGGTGACCACTTTGTCGACATCGATCGAATAATCGGGAGCTTTCAGGCTTTCCATTGCAAGTTCATGATATTTGCCGTATTTCAGAATTACCGTCAAACTGCACCACATCATGAGAAAGAGCAGCAACGAAAAGGCAGGGTGGAAAAGCAGATGGTTCGGAATAAGAGGCTGATGCAGCAGAACCGGAAGATATGCGGCAAGCAGACAGAGTGCGAAGGCACAGATGACATACGGCATTTTCTTGCTGAGCATGATACCACTCCCGGAGTAGACTAGCAGGAAGAACATCTCGGCGGTCAGGCTGAATACTGGCAGCATGATGGCAAGCCCGAAACCCTGCGCAGGAGTGCCGCCCATAAGAGCCGTTGCAATCAGAACTGCAGGCAGAAAAGAGATGAAATCCATCAGTTCATTCAGTAAAAGATCTGAGATGATGTAATTGCGCGCATTCATATGCATAAGGCGGATGCAGATATATTTATTTCGGTCGGCCTCAAAAACAGAGGACGTGATGAATGAACCTAAGACATTCAGGAAGAAAAACACATTGAGATACGCAGTATACCGCAGGTCGGAGTTTTTCTCCATAATCATAACCGTTAGAACTGAGAAAAGGCCGATATAAAGGGCTTTGCTAAAAAATTTTGAAATGGCTTTAAAAACGGCGGCCACGATGGAGACATTTCGTTTCAAGGAAATGTTCGCGAAAATGCCGGATGGAATAACCCGACCGATCAACGGGATGCGTTTGAAATAGTAGAGAAACACATTTGCATTGATCGACGCCTTGATATTAAAAATAGTTTTGAGTGTGTTTCGCATCATAGTTCATTTTCATCTTTCAGCAGACTGATAATCTTTTCTTCAAACTGCGGATCGCCGATAATAGAATGGTCGACCTGTTCAAGTTTTCCGTCGTTCAGCAGCACGATCTCGTCGCAAAGATCGGTGGCAAGCTGCAGGATATGCGTTGAAAAAAGGATAATATGATTCTGCCGCATTTCGCGCAACAGCTTTTTAATTTCAAGCGCAACTACGACGTCAAGTGAAGTAAGCGGCTCGTCAAGAAGAATCACCGGCGGCTTTGAAATGATAAAGCAGAGCATCTGAAGCTTGTTCTTCATTCCATGTGAATAGCCCTTGATCAGGCGGTGCCTGTCATCAGGCCCGATCTGCACGAAGTCGAAATAGTTATCGACCGTCCTGCCCGCCAGGACACGGTCTTTGTTGACGTCAATGAAGAACTTGATAAATTCATATCCTGTCAGGAACTCCGGCAAAATCGGCGTTGAAAAAACATACCCGACTTTCTCCGGATCAATGGGCGAACTGTGCTCCCCGCTTAAAAGAAATGATTCACCCCCGTCCGCTTTTACCTCACCGCTTAGGCAGTTAAAGAGGGTTGTCTTTCCCGCTCCGTTCCGCCCGAGAAGTCCGTAAATTTTCCCTTGCTCAAATGTGAAATGGATACCTTTGAGAACCTCCTTGTCATCGAAAGATTTTTTTATGTTTCTTAGTTCCAATTGCATGAATCTGCTCCTCAAAATATTATTAAGTTAGATTTGCAAAACATACTGCCGCTAATGCATCATCCTTGATTTATTGTAGCATAATGTCGTAATATTATCTACTGATGCTTTGGCCGGTTCCATAAGCAACAATAAAAAGGATTTAAACCATCTTTTTTGGACTCTTTTTTCATTTCGATTCTTATGGTATACTCGTGTCGAAGTCAACGGTGCTGATGTAATAATTCAAGGAACTAAAAAGGGCGGGCATAAGCACGCTGATAGTACCACCCGAACTTTATAGGCTATTTACACTTACAACAAAAAAGGATATAAAGACATTGAAGGCATCTACTTAAAAAGCGAAACGGCACTGCAAAATTTGCTCAGGGATTCTGTTCTTTCCATGGCGGCCGCCGTTTTCTCGGCTCTATTTGTGCCACTTTCAAAGGAGTATTGGGGATACCTGGATTTACGTGTCCATATACAGCAACATAGCATTCCAAAGCGTAGCATTCTAATAGTCAAATGAGCTTCGTATTGGTACTATATAAGCACAAACAATCACCTGAACTGGTGGTGTTTGTGCTTATTTTTTATAATAAGGGGAATCATGGCCTGGCGTGCTTCCCATTGGATTTCGCATCCGTAACATAATCCGCCAGCCACCCCCTTATTACGAGCATTCGATTTAACAGGTTGAAACCATATGGCTTTCGTGTAACAAACCAATCTGAATGGTAATAAGCAAGGATGGGCGTCATGTAAATCGAAGGGAGAATTCAATGGTTAGTGTCGGAGTTGATGTCTCCAAAGGGAAAAGCACGGTTTGTTTTATGCATCCTTATGGTGAAGTTCTCATTTCTCCATATAACGTTCAGCATTGTGAAAAAGATTTGCTAAAACTGGTAGAACAAATACATAGACTGAATGACGAAGTCCGAGTCGTTATGGAATGAGCCGGAGCATACCACTATCCTATACTTACATTTCTCAAACAGCATGGGATTTTCGTCAGTGTTGTAAATGCCTATCTCATGAAAAAACACTCCATGATCGCAATTCGTAGAGGCAAGACGGATCCGCTTGATTCGATTAAAATTGCAAGCTATGGTATCGACTATTGGTTCCGGCTTGTCGATTTTGAGCCAACGGAGGAAATCCACCAGGAACTGAAGAATTTGAACCGGCAATATTTAAACTACCTGTCCATGCGCGTAAAAGCAAAACAGACAATAACAAACCTCATAGACCAGACAATGCCTGGCATTAAAACAGTGCTTTGGAATCGTTGGGATGTCCCTGACAGAGATAAACTCTGTGATTTCGTGCGTGAATACTGGCACTTTGATAATATCACCTGTATGTCGGAACAAAATTTTATTGAATACTACAACTTATAGGCAAAAAGAAAGGGATACCGCACCAGCATACAAAAAGCAAAGACCATCTATGCTCTGGCTGTAAACGGTATCCCAACGCTGTCTACCAAAATGTCATCGGCCAAAATGCTCGCTTTGGAATCTGTTAGAGTTTTATATATGATTGACAAGATTCTTGTGTCTATTTTAGCACAGATGCGTGACCTTGCAAGTGGCTTAAAAGAGTATGATACCGGCATGTCGATGCCTGGCGCAGGTAATATTCTTAGTCCAAGGCTTATTTCTGAAATAGAAGATGTGCGACGCTTTCATAGTAGCAGCGCGTTGGTTGCCTATGCTGGCTTGGATGCACCACCATTTCAGTCTGAAACATTTACAGGTACTAACAGGCATATTTCAAAACGCGGCTCATCCTGTTTGCGTAAAACCGGATATGAGGTGAAATGCTTTCTAAAGCATGTCAAGCCAGCAAGAGATACAGCGGTTTATGATTTTCTGCTAGAGAAAGAAGCCGAAGGAAAGCCTCCACGTGTAGCAAAAATTGCGACTCTAAATATTGGAAAAGACCATTGGCGTCAATGTCACAACGGTCACAAGAGCCTATCAGGAAGCAGAGAAGCGGGGATTAATCACGGCAACGGTTGGAAAGGGGACATTTATCACGTCCGATCTGGGCAGAAATCCCGCGCTGATTAACATGGATACCGGGAGCAATCATCTGATTGAGATGGGACTCGCGCTGCCCCTGTACTCCATAGAGCCGGACATTGAACCGCTGCTAAACAAGGTTATCGCTGACAGGAATCTGCGGGATTTTATGAAGTATACACCGCCGCAGGGTTTATACCAACATAGGCAAACCGGTACAGAGTGGATTAGACAGCTTGGTGTTGATACCGATGCCGACCATGTTATTATAACAGCCGGTACGCAGCATGCTTTCAACTGCATCCTCTCCCCTGTATTTGAGGCCGGTGATAAAATTGCAGTGGACTGCATTACGTATCCGGGTTTTAAGACGGCGGCGAGACGTTTAGGAATCCGGCTTGAGGCTGTTTTAATGGATCGAGAGGGCATAATTCCAGAAAGCTTGGAGCCAGTCTGCTCCCACGGCGATATAAAGGGTGTTTATACGGTTGGGCGTCTGCAGAATCCAACCAACTCAATAATGTCGTGGCAGCGGAGAGAGGAGATTGCACGTATCATTCAGCGGCATAGCCTGCTTTTAATTGAAGATGACCTGTATGGTTTCCTTTCACCGCAGGGGACAACTCCCTTATCGGCGCTTCTGCCAGATCAAAGTTTTTATATCGCCGGGACTTCCAAGGCGTTTTGCTCGGGTCTCAGCATTTCGTTTTTGGTCTCACCTGCACGTTTTTACGGCCGGATTTCGCAGGCTGTCGTGGACACTGTTATGATGGCTCCAACGCTCAACGCGGAGATTGTGTGCAAATGTATTTTCAGTAGCCTGGCCAGAGAGATCATTGAGGCTAAACGCAATGAAATTAAACGGCGGGCAAATCTTATGCGGAGTAAGCTGGCAGATTATCCTCAACCAGATAATCTGTTTGCCTGGCTTGAACTGCCGGAGGACTGGAGCAGCAGCTCTTTGGAAGCGGCCGCTGTCCGCAGCGGCAGTTCCGAAACACGAAGTATCCATGTGATCCCATGGGACCTAGGAACTTCGTATAATGAGTAGCAAATTATCCGAGCAAAGGCACAAAAAGAGCAGTCGAGAAGAAAAATCTCAACTGCCTTTGTTTGGATAATTCCATAGCACGAAACCGCCATCTATGGGGAAAGTATAATTTCTCTTGCTTAATTTCTGACAAGTATAGTATCCGCAAAAGCCTTGCGAATCAAGGTTTGCAGCGTATAGGAAAAAGAGAAATTATACTTTTAGGCGCAACAAATAAACCTCCACTGGTATCGTTCCAGCCGTTTTTCTTTAGAGGCTACGTTGTTTATGTTATGTCGCTATTTTATCAGCAGTCGAAATTCCTGTCAATACCACCGCCGAAGGGGGTTAGTGCTTTGTTTACTACATACCATATAATGGGTTGCTGTAAATTGCATGTATTTTATATAAAGTGCTACAAATGGATGAAAGGAGCTTTTAATGGATAATTTCCCTGACTTCATGAAAAGAAACAAGAATCAAGTACCAACTCAGCAGCAAAACACGCCAGATATCGATGGGTACTATTATACTGCTCAAGACGGAAGTCAAATGGCTTTCCGGACTTGCTTAGCTGACAGAACGTCAAAAGAACATATGCATGATTATGATGAATACATGGACTGTTTATCTGGAGAATATGTTGTCACAATAGATGGAAAAGAAACGAGTTTGTATGCAGGTGACGAAATTTATATTCCCAAAGGCACTCTGCAAGGTGGGAGATGCAAAGCGGGTACGCGAACCATCCATGCTTTTTGAGGAAAACGAGTTATTTAGTTTGTAGAAATGTTCTGTTGAAAAGTGGATATGAACACGTTATTCTGTTTTAACCAGAAATTGACAGAGATCCAAATAAAAGCTTTTATAATTAAGGCAACACCGCACGATGGCGGATGAGATAGTCGTGGCAGACTATTTCCCGCCTGTTGTTTTATAACAAATTATCAGTCTTCTTCATAAAACTCAAATAATTTTTCCACTGGCATATCGAAAACCTTTGCAATATCCATCGCCAGTTTCAAGGAAGGATTATACAAGCCTTTTTCCAATCGGCTAATCGTCTCCCTCCGGACTTTGACTAATGCCGCAAGCTCTTCCTGCTTCATACTTTTTTCGGCGCGATAAACCGGAAGAAATGTCCTCAGCCTACTCATTAGAGTTGCTCTTTTCAAATCTTAAAAAATGAAAATATTCCCCAATTTGTAAAAGGCCAAACATGATAAGAAGCGCACTTCCCGTCAACTCAAAAGATTCTCCATTCCATCGCGAAAATACCGCGTTTGTTATTATCAGTATCAAAAACAAATTGTATAGATGGCTTTTTGCTTTTCGAATATTATCTATAGCACGCTCATCTTCTGGCTCCCCCTTCATTATAACGCTCCAGATCATGCCGACGGCATATAAAACCAAAAATGAATATACTAACCAACTCAATGATGTCGAAAAAAATGCATTTGCGCAGCCAAGCATAATGAGAGTGGCTCCCGTTAAACATTTTTGGATTAGATACTTTTTACTGAATGATAGCATAGAATTTCCCCCTCTGTTATTTGTGATGTGTTTGTATCTTATGGTATAAATATATCACAAACTCAAAAATGCGTCAAGTCGTGTAAGCCCCCTCTCAATGGTTCGAGAGCAAATACAGGCTTCTGATGAAACCGCAAATATATGCCGACTGATATGAGCTTGGCATAATGTTTACACTATGCGAAGAAGGCTCAAACTGATTGTTTATAAAACGGGTCCGTTTGAATTGGGTTTTCGAACATGCTTGCAATTTGGACAGAGTACATAGTTTAACCGCTGATTAAAAATCGTCATCATTCCGCCGGCAATTTCTATCTGTTATAGTTTTTCAAAGGTCATGGGCTGCATTATCCCTCCCAAATCAACAAATGCGGTGGAAGATGTTTCGGGAGCTCAAAGGCTCACCTTTTTTATTTGCAAATTTTTATAAGTATTAAAGAAATATTCTCCGCTGCTTGTATTTATCAAAGCTGTATATTGTGTGTAATCATCTGTTCCCCGGCCAGTCACAACGACACCTTTTGGAATAGATACACCCTTCATGATTTGAAGAAAAGAGAATATCGCGGCCTGGGAAATCGGGGTTTGTCTTTTCGTTGGATAAATAGATGATGCCGAGAACAATTTACCAGGCTTTAGTTCTTCCTCGCCAACATACTCAACAGCATACCACGACTATAAAACTTGAATGTTAATATGCGTTGCTTGTAGCAACGGGCAGTTCCTCATACAATAGTGTTAACGACTGAAAGAAAGATTAACTAATAAAAGTCAACCCTGAAACTGAGGATGGTGGTCAAAAGACGGATGGTTTAAAAAGGGTATAGCAAAGCAGGCGTCTGCTGAGACGCCAGGCGGGCTATTAAGTGAAAGTTACGCTGCCAAGCGGTAGGGCTCTCTGGATTTCTCCATTGCATAGATCAGCCGCACCAGCTTCTTGGCGGCATGGGATATAGCGACATTGTAAAGCTTGCCTTCCGCCCGTTTCTTTGCAAGGTAGGCAGAAAATGTCGGGTCCCAAAGGCAGACATACTTTGTGGCATTGAATATGGCGTAACGCAGGTATCTGGAACCTCGTTTTTCCATACAGGCATAGCAGTTTTTGAGTTGCCCGGATTGATATGTAGTCCTACTTTTATTTTGTCCTGAGGCGAAGTACAGTCCCCAATTTTTTGCAGCAGGCAGTGAAAGCCATCGATGCTGTTTGAAATGGTAAACACATCCGCGAGAACTTCTCCTTCCGAGCAGACGATGAAGCAGTCGTGCTTGTCCTTGGCGATGTCGATTCCAACAGAAATCATAGCAAAACCTCCAGCGGGTTCTCACCAATCCTCAGCATCCCTTACAGTGTAGCACACAGCCCTTGAAAAGGGGCTCTAATAACTATTACTCTATAATATAAGGAGGTCATCCCTAATGTTAAATGAAAACATTAAAGCAATCAGAAAATCAAAAGGACTTTCGCAAGAAGAGCTTGCTATCAAGCTGAATGTGGTGCGACAAACAATCTCTAAATGGGAGCAAGGATTGTCAGTCCCTGATTCTGATATGTTGATTTCCATATCAGAGGTGCTTGAAACATCCGTAAGCACTTTGCTTGGAGAAACTGTTATTGAGTCGAAGGTTGATGCCTTAAAAGTGATTTCCGAAAAACTGGAGATTATAAACTTACAACTCGCACAAAGGAAGACCACAAGACGAAAAACGTTTCATTGGCTACTTATCTCATTGTGTGCGGTCATAGTAACAATTTCTGCAGTCTTAATAGCATTAAATAGTCCTTACTTAGGTTGGAATTATAGTGACCCTGAAACCGCCGTTGCCGGAGTAGCTTTTCACGCATTTGAATGGCTGTTTGTCAGGTTAGCGCCGATTGTCCTTATAGGGGCAATCGTTGGAATTTTCTTGACATGGAAGGAAGTATAAAACTGCTCTACTTTTTGGGGTACAATTCAGACTTTAAAATTCCCGTTTATCGAGATGCGCAGTTTGTTTATGACATGTCTGAAGTACAAAACCCAATCATCCAAAAAAAGGGAGGCTTTTGCAAAAGCCTCCCCAGCCTGTAGACAAAGTATCAGAGAAATGATGCTTTGTCTTTTTTTAGTGCTTAGAAGATGGTAAAATAGAAGCAGGTGATAAAAGATGGTGAACCAAAAAGGTGAAGACAGCCGGAAGCAGATCGGCTTTTACTGCATGGAGGATTTGGTTCCAAAAGACCATCTTCTCAGGAAAATCGAAAAAGCAATTGATTTCAGTTTCATATATGATTTGGTGAAAGGCAGGTACAGCGAAGATACGGGCCGTCCAAGTATTGATCCTGTAGTGCTGTTCAAGATCGTGTTCATCCAGTATCTATTTGGAATCCGCAGCATGCGGCAGACGATCAAAGAAATCGAGGTCAATGCGGCATATCGCTGGTTTTTGGGATATGACTGGAACGATCCGATCCCTCATTTTACGACCTTTGGAAAAAATTATTCCCGGCGGTTTGAGGGCACCGATATTTTTGAGAAAATATTCGCCCGTATCCTGCTGGAAGCGGTGAAGCTGAAGTATGTGGACCCGAAGGCGGTGTTCATTGATTCCAGGCATATCAAGGCCAGCGCCAGCCGAAACAGGAAAATGAAGGTGCAGGTTCAGGAAGAGGCCCAGCATTACCAAAAAGAGCTGATGGAGGAAATCAGCAAGGACCGGGAGGTTCATGGGAAAAAGCCATTTGACGATGACGACTCGGGAAAAGGCGGCGGGGCCGGACAGACTAAAGAGATCGAAAAAAGCACCACCGATCCGGAGTGCGGCATGTTCCACAAAGGGGAGCATGGAAAATGTTTCGCCTACACCGCGCACACAGCCTGCGACCGGCACAACTTCATCCTTGGCGTAGAACTTTCCCCCGCCAACGTCTATGACAGCGTGATGTTCAAAAGCATTTATGACAAAGTAAAGGCCACGTTCCCTGAAATCAAGTACGTTGTTGCCGACGCTGGTTACAAGATCCCATATATCTGCAAACAGATTCTGGACGACCACCGAATTCCGGTTTTGCCTTACAAAAGGCCGATGAGCAAAAAAGGATATTTCAAGCCCTACGAATATGTATACGACCAATATTACGACTGTGTTCTCTGCCCAAACAACCAGGTTCTGCGCTACTCAACCACAAACCGTGACGGATACCGGGAATACAAAAGCGACCCCAAAATCTGCAAATGCTGTCCGAAACGGGCGCAGTGCACGCAGAGTAGGAACTGTCAGAAAACTGTAACGCGGCATGTATGGGCGAACGATCTGGACGTCGCGGAAGATTTTCGCCACACACCGCGGGGAAAAGCAATTTACCGGGAGCGTGCGGAAACCATCGAACGGGTTTTCGCCGACGCAAAAGAAAAACATGGGTTGAGATATACTACCTTACGGGGCAAAGCCAACGTGACGATGCAGGCTTTGCTCACTTTCGCCTGCATGAATCTCAAAAAGCTGGCAATCTGGAAATCGGAAGACCCCAGGTTCAAGCCCAAATACGATTTCCCCTTTCTCTTTTTCCTGCTATTTGTTCCCAATTCGATTATTCGCATGAAAAACGCCGCTTGGGTCTGAATCCCAAACGGCGTTTTGTCTACCGGCTGAACACAACCATAAGATGGTCGTGTTTTTCTTATATGCTTATGCGACGACCCCAGCGGCATTATTTTTCCTACCGCTGGGGTTTCTCACAAGCTTATCTTAATAAGGGTAGCATATTGTTTACCTGCCGGAGGGCTGTGCTCATGCCTTAAGTAAATGAAGCCGCTGCCTTAAACGGCTCGTCGTTTTACTTACTGTCAACGGATCTGCGAATCCGGATTAGCGGAAAGAAGCAGCTGCTTATTCCAAACCTGCGCCTTTCATTGCGGAGATCGCGTGTTCCGTATAGAGCTTATAGAAGCCTTTACGAGGTTCTCTGGGAAGAATCCCTGCCTTAGAACGTTCTTTAAGAACTGCCGTGGCTTCCTCAATCAAACAGGGTTTTCCATGAATGCCGGTCATGTTGAGAGAGCGATTCTCCACGCTGTAGGAGATTAGGTCACCCTCTTCAATAAAGGCAATGAGTCCTCCTGCTGCGGCCTCAGGACTTACATGGCCGATAGCGGCGCCGCGTGTAGCCCCTGAAAAGCGACCATCGGTAATAAGGGCGACGGACCCGTTAATGCGCTCGTCGCAAACAATGGCTTCCGTCGTCATAAGCATCTCGGGCATACCGCATCCGCGGGGCCCCTCATAGCGAATGATGACAACTTCGCCGGGATTAATCTGATTGTTGACGACTGCGTCGTGGGCGTCCTCCTCACAGTTGAACACCCGGGCGACGGCATTGACCACCTCTCGCTGTTTCTTGGCGCAGGCGGAGTACTTTAAGACGCTGCCTTCAGGTGCAATGTTGCCCTTCATGATTGCAATGCTGCCCATCTCCGGAACCTTTTCTATGGGGAAAATGACTTGCTCACGCGTCAGGTGGTAGTTTGCAAGGTACCCAAGGTTTCGGTTGAACCAGTTGTCTCGGCGCAGATCTTCCAGATTTTCGCCCAGTGTCTTTCCGGTAACGGTCATCACGTTCAGATCCAACATATCGCGCAGCATCCATTGCACCATAGGAATGCCGCCTGCAAACCAGAAGGACTCGGTCAGCTGCGTACCAGAGGGATTGATATTGCCCAGATGCGGTACCTGATGGTTGATCTCATCAAACAGTTCGATGGGCAGATCGTAGCCCAGCTCGCGGGCAATAGAGGGCAGATGGATCGTGGCATTGGTGGAGCCGCCAATGGCGCTGTGGATGATGATGGCATTGCGGAAAGCAGCGGGGGTCATAATCTGACTGGGAATAATACTCTTCTTGGCTAACTCCATGATCTTGCGTCCCGCATAGCGAGCATACTGCAGAATATCACGCATCGTCGCGGGGACCAGGGCAGCGCCGGGAAGCGTCATACCGAGGGCCTCCGCCATGCACTGCATTGTGGAGGCGGTTCCCAGGAAAGTACAGGCCCCCACGGAAGGACATCCGGTCAGCTTATAGTCTCGGATCTCCTGAGGTTGAATAGCGTCCTTGCGCCTTTCCCTTAGGGAGATTTCCCCGGCGACCAGAGAAGTGGTCATGTTGGGGCCGGGGCGCATGGAACCGCCAGGGACAAAGATACAGGGAATGTCCATGCGGGCGGCCGCTTTCAGATGGGCTGGAATGGATTTGTCACAGCTGGCAGACAGGATCATGCCGTCCCAAGGAACAGCGGAGGCGTGGACCTCCACCATGTTGGCAATGGCCTCGCGTGAAGCCAACACAATGTTCATGCCGTCGTGGCCCTGCGCACAGCCGTCACAAATGTCGGTGGTATGATATTGGGCGGGAAAGCCACCCTTCTCCAAGACCCCGTACTTGGCCTGTTCGGCAAGCTGATGCAGATGGACGCTTCCTGGGTGAGAGTCACCGTAAACATCCTCAATCATGATCTGCGGCTTGACGATATCTGTATCATCCCAGCCGCTTCCCATTTCCAGCGCGTCGAACTGTGCCCACAGAAGTCTTTCTTTTGCACTTTTCTGTTCCATATTCAATCTCCTTAAAAGGCAAGTTGCCCAAATTTATCTTAATACGAAATCAATAAAGGACATTGACGACAGCCTCATTCCAACTCTACGATTCCGCAGAGAGGAAGCGTATTCCAATTATAAAAGTAAAAAATATTTACACATATATCTCTATTATATGATAAAAAATGTATTTGTCAAGCCGGGATGTTCCTGACCTAAATAGCTGCACATATTGACGTCCATCGTCGCAAGGAGTCTGCGTTTTCTATATCCTTACTATTTTAGGAGCCAGTTTCTTTTGCCAATTCGCTTTTTGTACAATTCTCGTGAATAATTTTTAGTATCGCGTTAATTTCCTCTTAAATTGCTGGCATTGATAAAATAATCAAAAAAACGATGGGCATTTGAAACGGTAACCAGCTTACTTACGTACTCAGGTTTGACGGTTACGAGGGAAAAGGTCAGCAGAAGAAAAATTGTGCACGTTATGACGTCACTGTCCTTTCGCTATTTCGGGATGGCTGTATAGAAAGACCCTGCCCGCCGGATTCGGCGGGCAGGATATCTTTTCGCTTTTTCATTATTCTCTTGACGGAGTAGTATTCCACTTTTCGATTCATTATATATAGGTGTTTGCCATTTTCCGTCAAGTGAAAGGGACTACTCAGAGTTTATTGACCGGATAGGCCGGTGTCTGGCCTTGCAGGACAGCCAAAATGTTTTTGGCAGCCTTGGTCTTGAGCTCCGTAACGCCTTCAACGGTGTTATACGCCGCATGGTCGGTAAGAATGACGCTGTCAAGCTTCATATACTCGGAGTTCATGGGAACCGGCTCAATGCAGTGCGTATCCAATCCCGCTCCCATAATCTTATGGTTCTTCAGCGCATCGATCAAGGCGCCGTCGTCAATTAATCCGCCACGGCTGACATTGACAAGCAGAGCCGTATCCTTCATCTTGGAAATCGCTTCTGCATTTATGATGCCTCTGGTCTCATCCGTCAGATTCAGATGCAACGAGATAATATCGGAAACAGACAGCAACTCATCAAATTCAACTTTACGCACGCCAATCTCTTTCAGGTTTTCAGCTGAGATGAACGGATCATAAGCTACAACCTCCTTGAAGCCAAACCCGCTGACCTTGCGGATCAATGCTCTAGCAATACGGCCTGCGCCGACCACACCTAACGTCTTATCCTTCAGGCGATAGCTGGGAGCCTGAATATTCCAGTGGCCAGTGCGAACCAATCTATCACGCATGGCAATGTTTCTCATGCACGCAAGCATCATAGCAACAGCGTGATCTGAGACGTCCTCCATGCAATAGTCAGGAACGTTTGTTACCTGAATTCCGCACTCGGTAGCCACTTTTATATCAACGTTATCGACTCCAACGCCATAACGGCTGATCGCCTTACACTTTTTAAAAGCGCGAACGGCTTTGCCATCCATGGGAGCCAGATCAAGAAGAATGGCGTCTGCTTCGAGAGCACATTCGCGGATAATATCATCCGAGGTTTTACAGTCACACAGGATCAACTCCGCATCGCACTCTTCCAGAATATGACGCTCAATTTCAAAACTGGGCTGACGTTGATCGGTAACAAACACCTTATACTTTGCCAATTTAAATTCACCTTTTCTTATCAATTTTGAAAATTGAATTTCGGTTTTTATTTGCTAGCCTTGGCGGCTCTAATGGCCTCGGTGAGCATGGGGGTAACCTTGAAGAGGTCGCCGCAGATGCCGTAGTCGGCGATCTCAAAGATGGGGGCGGTGTCGTTCTTGTTCACCGCGATGATGCACTCGGAATCCTGCATGCCGGCCTTGTGCTGGATGGCGCCGGAAATGCCCAGAGCGACGTACACCTTCGGATGGACGGTCTTGCCCGTCTGGCCCACCTGATGGTCCGCGGACAGCCACCCGGAGTCGATGGTGGCGCGGGAGCCGCCCACAACGCCGCCCAGCTCGGCTGCCAGCTCTTCCGCCAGCTTGATACCGCCAGCAACATCCTTGCTGATGCCGCGGCCGACGGAGACGATGAAGTCCGCGCCGATCAGATCCACCAGCTTCTTCGCGGCCTTGACGACCTCGACCACCTCGGTCTGGACGTCATCTTCGGTCACTGTGAAGGCGGGCTTCACGATCTCACAGGCATCCGCCTTGGCCTGGTCGAAAGGATTCTTCTTCATCACGCCCGGACGCACCGTCGCCATGGCGGGACGGAACCTCGGGCAGATGATGGAGGCCATCAGATGGCCGCCGAACGCGGGGCGGGTCATCTTCAGGTCCCGGGACACGTCGTGCTTCTCGCCCAGAACCACGGCGGTGTTCAATCCGTCGATCTTCTCCGGGGCAAGAGTGGACGCCTCCCGCAGAAAGTCCTTGTAGATGGGCATATCCACGTCCAGATGCGTGCAGTCCGCGCAAAGGCCGGTGTGCAGGCGGGCGGCGCAGCGGGGGCCCAGGTCCCGGCCGATGTTGGTGGCGCCGAACAGCATGACCTCGGGCTTCAGCTCCTCGATCACCTGGCAGATTGCCGTGGTGTAGCCGCCGGTGGTGTAGTTTTTCAACATGGGGCTGTCGCAGACATAGACCTTGTCCGCGCCGTAGCCGCCAAGCTCTTTGGCCAGACCCTCGACCTTGTCGCCCAGCAGCAGGCCGCACAGATCCACGCCCAGCTCGTCCGCCAGCTTCCGTCCTTCGGAGATCAGCTCAAAATCGGTGGGCATCAGCTTGCCCTGACGCTGCTCGCAGAACACCCATACATCCTTGAAAGCAGCGATATCCGTATTGTTAAAAGACATGTTCAATTACCCCTTTCTCAGATGATGTGCTTGGCGGTCAGAATCCCCGCCAGCTTCTCGCAGCTCGCTTTGTCGGCGCCCTCCAGCATCATGCCCGCGCCCTTCTGGGGCGGCGTGAAGGATGTGAGAATATTGGTGGGAGAACCCTTCAGGCCGATGGTGGTGGGATCGATCAGGGGATCGTTTTTCAGCGTCTCGTAATCGAAGGTCGCAAGCGGCTTGCCATAAGCCTCGAAAATGCCGCCCACGCTCATGTAACGGGGGGTGTTCAGCTCCTTAATGCAGGTCAGAAGGCACGGCGTCTTGACCTTGATGGTCATGTAGCCGTCCTCCAGCATGCGCTTGACGGTGATGGTGTCGCCGGTCTTTTGAATGTCGGCGGCGTAAGTCACCTGGGGCAGGTGCAGCTTCTCGGCGATCTGGGGGCCCACCTGGGCGGTGTCGCCGTCGATGGCCTGACGGCCGCACATCACGATGTCGTCCTTCTCCACCCCGATGCGGCTGATAGCCGCGGCCAGGATCTGGGAAGTGGCGTATGTATCGCTGCCGCCGAACTCACGGGCGGAGACCAGAACGCCCTCGTCCGCGCCCCGGGCCATGATCTCCCGCAGCATCCCGGCCGCAGGAGGGGGACCCATGGTGACGACGACGACCTTGCAGCCCGTCTCGTCCTTCAGCTTCAGGGCGGCCTCCACCGCGTTCAGGTCATCGGGGTTGGTGATGGTCTGCATGGACGCCCGGTCCAGCGTTCCGTCCGGGTTCACCGCCACCTTTCCGGAGGTATCGGGTACCTGCTTTACACTTACAATGATTTTCATGACTCTCTACCTCCTTACAGAATCTGGTTGGAAATGACCACGCGTTGGATCTCGGAGGTGCCCTCGTAGATCTCGGTGATCTTCGCGTCGCGCATCATGCGCTCAATGGGAAAGTCCTTTGTGTAGCCATAACCGCCAAACATCTGGACGGACTTGGTGGTGATGTGCATGGCGGCCTCGGAGCAGAACAGCTTGGCCATGGCGGCCTCCTTGGTGAAAGACTGGCCCTTTGTCTTGCGCATGGCAGCCTGATAGGTCAGGAGCTTCCCCGCCTCGATGGACACGGCCATGTCCGCGAAGAGGAACTGGGTGTTCTGGAATTTGGAGATGGGGCGGCCGAACTGGACGCGGCTCTTGGTGTAATTCACCGCTTCCTCCATGGCACCCTCCGCCAGGCCCAAGGACTGCGCAGCGATGCCGATGCGTCCGCCGTCCAAGGTCTGCATGGCGATCTTGAAGCCCTTGCCCTCTTTGCCCAGCAGGTTCTCTTTCGGCACGATGCAGTCGGTGAACACGATCTCGGCGGTGGGGGAGCCGTGCAGGCCCATCTTCTCCTCATGCTTTCCAACGGAGAAACCGGGAAAGGTGTTCTCCACAATGAAGGCGGAGATGCCCTTTGTCCCCTTGGAGGGGTCGGTCATGGCGAAGACCACGAACACCTCGGCGGCGTAGCCGTTGGTGATGAAGATCTTGGAGCCGTTGAGGACGTAGTGGTCGCCCTCCAGCTTTGCAACCGTCGTGCCCTTGGAGGCATCGGAGCCGGCGTCCGGCTCGGTGAGGCAGAAAGCACCCAGCTTGCCGCCTTCGGTGAGCATGCGCAGGTATTTTTGCTTCTGTTCTTCGGTGCCGTTTTGGATGATGGGGCCGCAGCACAGGCCGTTGTGGGTGGCGACAATGTCGCCGGTGGATGCGCAGGCTTTGGAGATTTCCTCGATGGCAAGGGCGGCGGACAGGTCGTCCGCGCCGGAGCCGCCGTACTCCTTCGGCACGCTCATGCCCATGATGCCGTAGCGGAACAGCTGGTCGATGGTCCCCTTGGGATAGGCGCAGGTGCGGTCGGTCTCGGCGGCGATGGGCTTGATCTCATGTTCCGTAAATTCACTCATCGTCTTGCGGATCAGCTCCTGCTCTTGGGTCAGCTCGAAATCCATGGTTATCCTCCTATGTTTTTACTTCTTCTCGTCTTGAATGCCGGCGATGTTTTTCGCCAGTTCCTTCTTGCCCTGAAAATCTCCCTGCCGGGCGATCATGATGCGCTGGGCCTGGGGCGAACCCGCGCCGTGCAGGGACTCCGTGCGGTAGCCCACGGCGGCGGACCCAAGGCAGATGTTCTCCAAAAACCGGAAAACCCTCGCCCGGTCCTCGGTGGAAACCTCCTCCTTGGTCTTGAAATATTTGCTGCAGATCTCGCCGATGGTCTCGCCGCTGTTGCCCACCACTGTGTCGGACTTGAAATCCTTTTCGGAGGGCAAAGTAACCATGGCGCCGCCGGCCACATCCTCGGCAAGGCGCACGATCTCATAGGGAAAGCGGGTGACGTTCTGCTTGCACACGTTGGCAAGCAGCAAATCGATCTGGTAGTTGCCCGCCTTCGTCGGGCAGCCCTCGCAGGAGCAGGCGATGCCGCAGGAGTAGAGCGTCTCGTTGAGATGGGTCATCTCGATGAGCTTGTCCTTCACCGCGGAGGCCTTCTCCACGCCGTTGTACTCGGCGGCCAGCGCCGCCGCCCCGATCACCACGTCGCCCACGCCCACCTTGCACCCGCCGTAGCTCTGGCGGTGGTATCCGGCGAACCGCTCCACCATCATCCCGGCGAACTCATATTCGCCGTTGAGAAAGAGGTACTCGTTGGGAATAAACACGTGGTCCAGCACCACCAATGCCTCCTGGCCGCCGAACTTCTTGTTGCCAAGGTCGATGTCGGCGTTCTCCTCCAGCTTGCGGGTGTCGCAGGACTGGCGGCCGTAGATGAGGTAGATGCCCTCCGCGTCGGTGGGGCAGGCGAAGGACACAGCCCAGTCCCTATCCTCCGGGCCCATGGCGATGGTGGGCATGAAGATGTGCCAGTGGGAGTTGACGGAGCCGGTCTGGTGGCACTTGGCACCGCAGACCACGATCCCGTCCTCCCGGCGCTCCACCACGTGGAGGTACATGTCCGGGTCCGCCTGCTGGTGGGGGGCTTTGGACCGGTCCCCCTTGGGGTCCGTCATGGCCCCGTCCACCGTCAGGTCCTCGTCCTGGACCATGGTGAGGAACTTCTTGAAGTTCTCGTGGTAGCGGGTGCCGTGGGCCTCGTCGATTTCAAACGTCGTGGAAAACACAGCGTTGAAGGCGTCCATGCCCACGCAGCGCTGGAAGCAGCTGGCGGTCTTCTGGCCAAGCAGGCGCTGCATTTTCACCTTCTTCACAAGATCCTCGGCGGACTGGTGGAGGTGGGTGAAGCGGTTGATGGTGCGGCCCGTCAGGCTGGACGTGGCCGTCATCAGATCCGCGTACCGCGGGTCGTGGGCCAGGCCGTAGGTCATGGCCACGCAGTTGATGCTGGGCCGGATCATGGGGTGGTCCACCCAGTTGTCGATCTTCTCGCCGAACATGTACACCCGCGTCTTCATCCCCCGCAGGCTCTCTATGTACTCTTTCGCTGTTTTTAAGGACATATGTCTCCTCCTTATTTAAAATGTATGTGGACAGCGGGATCAACGCATAGCCAGCGTCACTTCACCGGATGCCGCCAGTTCGCCATGGTTGTATATCTTGGCGGCGCAGGTAGCAATGGCTTTTTCGGGCCGCTCACTGAAGAGTTCTGCGTGGATTTCAATTGTGTCTCCGGGAAGAATTTTCTTTAGGAACCGCACGTTGTTGATGCCCAAAAACAAAGGGGTTTTACCAGCGTACCGCGGGGTGGACAACAGCAGAATATCCGCGGTCTGAGCCATGCATTCCACCGAGTATACCCCCGGTAAAACAGGATCGCCTGGGAAATGGCCTTTAAAAATTTCACGAGTGGAATCTACAAAAAATGTGGTAGTAATGTGCTCCCCCGGAGTCATATCCTCCACGGTGGTCACCAAAAGCATGGGGTCCCGGTGGGGGATTACCCGCCGGATTGCTTCCTGATCCATTTTCATATGATATATCCTTTCGATGGTTCTGTGCGGACAATGCCGTATGCAGTTCACATACGGCATTGTCCAAGAGAGGTAAGTTTCGGGAAAGCGGCCGATCAATATGTTTTTAAAAAAAGAACGATCAATTTTCTGCCATTTTGCGGTATTTGGCGTAGCGATCCCTGGCGTCCTGAATGGTCTTCTGATACAGGCGATCCGCACGGTCAGGGAAGTTGATTTTCAGCGAGGAATAGCGATTTTCACCCTTGAGGTAGTCCATCATTTTGCTGGAATCCGGCTCCGGAGAATCCAGCTGGAAGGGGTTTTTCCCCTCGGAAGTCAGGCGAGGATCATAGCGGTACAGGTGCCAGTAGCCGCACTCCACCGCCTTCTTCATCTCCTGCTGCGTGCAGCTCATGCCGGCCTTGATGCCGTGTTCCAGGCATGGGCAGTAGGCAATGACGATGGCAGGACCGGGATAGGCCTCCGCCTCCCGGATGGCCTTCAGCGTCTGAGCCTGGTCGTAGCCCATGGCGACCTGCGCCACGTAGATATAGCCATAACTCATGGCGATGGCGCCCAGATCCTTTTTCTTGACTGCCTTGCCGCCGGCGGCAAATTTGGCGACCGCAGCGGTGGGCGTGGCCTTGGAGGACTGTCCGCCGGTGTTGGAATAGACCTCGGTATCCATCACCAGCATATTGATATTGCGGTTTTGAGCCAGCACATGGTCAATGCCGCCGAAGCCAATGTCATAAGCCCAGCCGTCTCCGCCAAAGGCCCAGATGGACTTTTTGGCCAGGTACTCCCTGTTCTTCAGAACAAATTCCGCTTCCTCACTGCTGTCTGCCTTCTCTAGTACGGCCAGCAGCGCATCGGTAACCTCGCGGGACTTCTGAGAATCCTCCCACTGCGCCAGATAAGCGTCAATTGCCTCCGTCGCAACGCCGCGCTCCCGCAGGGCGTGCAGGCGAATCATCAGCTCCTTGTGAATGGCGTCGTGAGCATGGAGGAAGCCGTAGGCAAACTCGGCATTATCCTCAAACAGCGACTGCTCCCAGCAGGGACCGAAGCCGCGTTGGTCGCAGGAATAGGGCGTCATGGGCATGGCGCCGCCGTAGGCGGAGGAACAGCCGGAGGCATTGGCCACATACATACGGCTGCCGAACAGCTGCGTGACCAGCTTGATATAGGTGGTCTCAGCGCAGCCGGCGCAGGCGGCGGAGAACTGGAAGTAGGGTTTGGCAAACTGAGACGCCTTCACGTTCTTGTCGCTGATGGCGTCCTTTTTCAGCAGCGCTTCATTCATGGCGTAGCGGTCAAAATTCGCCTGCTGGTCGGCCTCGTCCTTCATCGCAACCATGGTCAGCGCGCCCTCAGCAGGGCAGGCGGTCAGACACACGCCGCAACCGAGGCAGTCATAGGGGGAGACCTGCATCCGGAAAGAATAATCCTTCATGCCGGCACCCTTGGCGGGGACGGTGGCAAAGGAAGCGGGCGCTCCGGCCTTCTCCTCGTCGGTCACCAGCACGGGGCGAATGGCGGCGTGAGGGCAGGACATGGAGCAGCGGTTGCACTGGATGCACACGTTGGGATTCCAGTGAGGCACATGAGTGGCCACGCCGCGCTTGCTGTAGGTGGTGGTGGCGTTTTCCCAGGTACCGTCCAGACAGTTGTGCTTTTTAAACACGGAGACCGGCAACTCGTCGCCATGCTGGCGATCCATGGGTACCACAATTTCCTTAATGAACTCGGTGCCCTGCAGGCTTTCCGGCGCTCCGTCCTGAGCGTTGGCCCAGGAATTGGGAATCTCCACTTTTACCATGCCGCTCACGCCTGCATCCACGGCCCGGTCGTTGAGATCGACAATCTCCTGGCCACCCTTTTTAAAGTAACTCTGGTAATTGCCCTTCTTCATCTCCGCCACGGCCATTTCAATGGGAATGACCTGGGTCAGCTGGAAGAAGGCGGATTGCAGAATTGTGTTGATTCGATTGCCAAGGCCAAGCTCTCCGGCGAGCTTGGTGGCATCCATAATGTAGAATTGAGCGTGTTTGTTGGCGAGATCACGCTTCATCTTGGCCGGCAGATGGGCATCCAGCTCCGAGGCGGACCAGGGGCAGTTGAGCAGGTATACGCCGCCGTCCTTGAGGTCGGCAGTGGTGTCGTACTTATGTACATAGGTGGGTGCATGGCAGCCCACGAAGTCTGCTGCGTTCACCAGATAAGTAGCGTGTATGGGCTCGTCGCCAAAGCGCAGATGGGACTGGGTCAAACCGCCGGACTTCATGGAATCATAGGAGAAGTAAGCTTGCGCATACTTATCGGCGGTCAGGCCGATAATGGTGATGGCGTTTTTGTTGGCGCCCACCGTTCCGTCGCCGCCCACGCCCCAGATCTTACAGGCTGTCTGGCCGGGATAGCTGATCTCCAGCTCCTCAGTCGGCAGGGAGGTGTGGGTCACATCGTCCAAAATGCCGATGGTAAAGTTGCTTTTCGGCTGGGGCTGGCGCAGGTTGGTATATACGGCGGCAATCTGGCCGGGAGTGGTGTCCTTGGAGGCCAGGCCATAGCGTCCGCCGACCACCGCAATGTCGCCGCGGCCCGCCTGCTGCAGTGCACTCTGCACATCCAGATACAGCGGCTCGCCCACGGAGCCGGACTCCTTGGTGCGGTCCAGCACGGCGACCTTTTTGCAGGAAGCGGGGATGGCATCCACAAAGTGCTCAATAGAGAAGGGGCGATACAAGTGTACCTGCACCATACCGACCTTGCGGCCATGGGCATTGAGATAATCCACGGTGTCGCGCACGGTCTCCGCGCCGGAACACATGATGACGGCAACCTCCTCGGCATCGGGAGCGCCGTAGTAGTTAAACAGTTTGTAGTCCCGGCCGGTGAGGCGGTTAACCTCGTCCATGTAGTGCTGCACAACGCCGGGAATGGAGGCAATTTTTTCGTTGGCGCCCTCCTTGCACTGGAAGAATACGTCCGGATTAACGGTGGTGCCGCGGGTGGAGGGATGCTCCGGGTTCAGGCCGTTTTTGCGGAAAGCCTCCAGCTGCCTGTAATCCACCAACTTGGCAAGATCCTCATAGTCCAGCGCCTCAATGCGCTGCATCTCATGGGAGGTACGGAAGCCGTCAAAGCAGTGCATGAAGGCGTACCGGCCTCCAATGGCGGACAGATGGGCAACAGCTCCCAAATCCATAGCCTCCTGAGGGGAGGAGGACATCAGCATGCCAAAGCCGGTCATGCGGCAGGTCATTGCATCGGAGTGGTCGCCAAAAATGGACAGTGCATGGGCGCTTACAGTGCGGCAGGCCACATGGAACACGCCGGGCAAAAACTCGCCGCCGATTTTGTACATGGGCGGAATCATCAGCATCAGGCCCTGAGAGGCGGTGTAGGTGGTGGTGAGAGCGCCGGCCTGCAGCGAACCGTGGCAGGTACCGGCGGCGCCGGCTTCGGACTGCATCTGAATCACATCCACAGTATTCCCGAAGATGTTCTTTTTCCCCTTGGCGGCCCATTCGTCCACCTTCTCCGCCATAGCGGAGGACGGCGTGATGGGGAAGATTGCGGCAACCTCCGTAAACGCGTACGAGGCGTACGCGGCAGCGGTATTGCCGTCCATGACTACACTTTTCTTATTCAATACTCTCATTTCCTTCCTTTAATCCGTTTTAGCCGGGATTCCCGGCGGCACTTAAAAGTTGGCGCTTAAGAAAAGGGATAGCCATATCTGCTATTCCGCTGTACGAAATCAAATTCCAATAATGTAAGTAAAAAAAATTCACAAGCTGTCAACTTTGTGCTATAGTTAGCATAATCACTTCTTTTTTGCTTGTCAAGCAATTTTTACACGCAAAAAAATTTTAGGAATTTTACACAGAAGGGAAGATATTTTTTATGGCAAAAGAACAAGTCTCCAGTATCCTTCGGGCACTTCAGATTTTGGAATGCTTCATGGATCAAAAGACGGAATGGACACTGAAAGCTCTCGTTGATCACCTTGATATTCCCACAACGACTGTATTTCGCCAAGTCTCCACCATGGTGGAGCGAGAGTATCTGGAACAGGATCCGGTCCGAAAAAGCTATCATATTGGACCACGCCTGTTCTTACTGGCAAGCGCAATTATAGGGCAGTCTGATCTGCGGCAGATCGCCCGTCCGGAGTTGGAGCATCTGTCCAATACAGTCCGGGAGACTATTAATTTGAGCGTTCTGCTTGAGAACGATATATTTTACTTGGACAAGGTGGAAACTCACCGCTCTATTATCTGCAACACGCGCATTGGAAGCAGGGCTCCTGCCTATGCAACCAGCGGCGGAAAGGTAATGCTGGCAGATCAGTCTGATGCTTACATCGATCAATATTGCGAGTGGATGGAAAAGCAAGAGCCTCTGACTGGAAATACAATCAGGGGCTCCGTGCGCTTTCGCAATGAACTCATTGCCGCAAAATTGAACGGGTATGCATTGGACAACGGAGAGATTGAGCAGGGTTTGATCTGTGTAGCTGCCCCCATTCGCGATACCACTAAGCGAGTTATCGCTGCTGTTAGCATTTCTGGCCCGGATTATCGGATGGAAGAGAATCTGAAGGAAATGATCTCCGCGGTTAAAAAGGCGGCGGAGTTGGTTTCCAATATGATGGGATATCGAAAATGAGCGTGACCGGTATGTAGTTCCCCCGTTACATTAATGCTGGTTATAAAATTCGAGAGATCCTTTTGAGTTAATTTTATGATTTTAATTGTTTTAATTGCTAATTTGTTGTGCGCATATTTGTTTATTGAGACAAAAATACTGACAGCAACTTGACAATCTTTGCTGACAATGTCACTATACAAGTGCGCATGACGCATTTTGTTTTAAGCGGAATGCGGAACTTGATTCCACTGTGCGGAATCTTGATGCTTGTGTGTTAGGAAGGAGTATGGCAAATGTATGGAGTGTTAGAAAAAGTTGTGCGAAAAACCGCTAAGGCAGCCGAGGTCGCTGCTGCGATTTTACTGGCTGTGATGTGCTGCCTTGTATTTACAAACGTCGTATGCCGGTATTTATTGCACTTCTCAATCCCGTGGTCGGAGGAGATTTCCCGCTTTTTGCAAATCTGGACCGTGTTCATAGGTACAGCCCTAGTATACAGGGAGAATGGCCACATGGGGTTGGACATTTTGGTGAAGGTACTGCCAAAACAGGCGGCGCGCCTTGTTGCCGTTATTGTGGATGTTCTTGTTATTTATCTGACGATTCTGATCTTTCAAGGCGGTTTTCAGCTGACTGTCAGCATGCATGGTTGGACAGCTCCTGCTTCCGGACTTTCTTATTCATGGAAGTTCTGCATTGTCATTTTCTCCATGGCTCTGATGCTGATTTTTGCATTCAATAATCTCTTTTGGCATGTCGTCAGCTTGATCAAAAATGAAGATCTTCCCGTCAATTCTAAGGCTGCGGAACAGGAGGGTGAAGGAAAATGATTCTAGTTTTATTTCTTGCAATACTGTTTGGCAGTCTGCTTTTATACGTGCCTGTAGGCTTTTGCTTGGCACTTGCCGGTGTCGTTTTGATGTATGTGATGACAGGCGACATTTCCGCGGCAACCGTTACGCAGCAGATTATCAAGGGCGTTGACAGCTTTCCACTGATGGCAATTCCCTTCTTCGTTCTGGCTGGCGAGATTATGAACGAGGGCGGCATCTCCAGCCGTATCGTGGGTTTCGCGAAAGCATTTATTGGACACGTCCGCGGTGGTCTTGGCTACACGTCCGTCCTCGCGAGTATGCTTTTTGCGGGCATTTCCGGTTCGGCCGTCGCCGATACGACCGCCGTCGGCTCCATAATGCTCCCTTTGATGGAAAGCGACGGTTACGAACGGGATGAATCCACCGCCCTGATCATCTCCGCCGGAACGATTGGCCCGGTGATTCCCCCCTCTATGCCCATGATTATTTACGGCTGCTGCGCAGGCGTATCCGTTGCGAAGCTGTTTCTGGGCGGCATTATTCCGGGAATCATCATCGGTTTTGGACTGATGATAATTTGGGCGACACACTGCCGCAAAAATCCGACGGTTTACGTCAAGCATAAGAAAGCAACCTGGAGAGAAAGAGGAAGAGCACTCAGGAGCGCGATCTGGGCGATTTTGCTGCCTGTAATTATTTTGGGCGGCGTTCTTACCGGCGTCTGCACCGCCACCGAATGCGGCGTCATAGCCGTTGCCTACGCTCTGATTATCGGCGGGTTTGTATACCGCGAGCTGAAACTCAAAAGCCTGTTGCCTATTTTAGTCAAGACGGCAAAAAGCACGGCAGCCGTGATGTTTGTCGTCGGTACTGCGACACTGGCTGCGTACTACATTACCACTGCCCAGATTCCAGATATGTTAACCAAAGGTCTGCTCGCAATTTCAACCAATAAGTACGTCGTTATCCTGATGATTAATTTGCTGCTGCTGCTGGTCGGCTGCGTTATGGATCTAACGCCTGCCCTACTGATTCTGGCCCCGATTCTGATCCCTGTAATCGTAGAGCTAGGCCTCGATCCGATCTGGTTCGGCGTTGTGATAGTTTGCAACCTGTGCATTGGAATTATCACTCCCCCTGTCGGCACAGTCCTCTATGTTGGCTGCGGTTTGTCGAAGCTGCCCATGATGCGAATAGTCAAACCAAGTCTTAAGTATATGGCAATTATGTTCGTCTGCCTTATGATCATTTCCTATTTCCCCAATTTGGTAATGTTGATTCCTAATATGATCAGCTAACCATACATAAAAAAATTTGGAGGTAAGAAAAATGAAGAAAATTTTGGCCCTGTTCCTTTCACTGTGCACTGTGTTCAGTCTGTCTGCGTGCGGCTCCACCGCAAGCAGTGCAGGAAGCGCAAGCAGCGCGGGAAGCGCACAATCATCCGCAGCTTCCAATTCCGGCGACAAGAAGATCATCAAGGTGTCCTTCGGTTTGTCTGCACAGTCTGCAGAGGCCACTGGCGCCTCAAAATTCGAAGAGCTGATCGAGGCAAAGTATCCTGAGTTCGACGTACAGTGCTACTCCGATGCGCAGCTTGGCGACGATACCTCTGCGACGCAGGACGTTGCCATGGGCAATCTGGAGTGCGTCATTACCTCCTGCTCTCCGCTGACCGGAATGTGTTCCGATCTGAAGGTCTTTGACTTGCCCTTCCTGTTCCCCAACTATGAAGCAGCCGATGCCGTTATCAACGGCGAAATTGGTGACAAGATTGCTGCAGAGCTCGAGTCGCAGGGACTGAAGAACTTGTCCTGGTTTGAAAACGGTTTCCGCGAGGTTACGAACAATAAGGTTGACGTACATACGCCCAATGATCTGAAGGGCTTGAAGATTCGTACGATGGAGAATCCCATCCATCTGGCAACCTGGAAGGCTCTGGGTGCCGCTCCCACCCCCATGGCATTTTCCGAGGTGTTTACTTCTCTGGAATCCGGCGCAATCGACGGTCAGGAGAATCCCATCTCCACGATTTATCTGAATAAGTTCTATGAGGTTAACAAATATTGCACCCTCACCAATCATGTGTACAGCCCCAAAAACTTCCTGATGAATAAGGCGCTGTTTGACTCTCTGACCCAGGATCAGCAGGCTTACTTCCTGGAAGCCGCTCAGGAAGCTGCACAGGTCAACAAGGATACCAACCGTCAGCAGTGCGAGGATTACATTAAGAATCTGCAGGATAGCGGCGTGACTGTGACCGAGCTGACTGCCGACGAGCATCAGGCGTTTGTCGACGCGACGAAGGACATCTATGACCAGTACTCTTCCGAGATCGGCGCCGATCTGGTTCAGGAAGTTCAGGACGTCTGCGCACAGTATAAATAATTCTTTATAATTCAGAGATCTCACTATATGGTGTACCCATTTCCGTTTCATTAGAAATTCAGGGAGCCCACTGGGTGCAGGCGGGAAATTGAAAAGAACCGCCCACTGGCTGAATTGATGTGTACCACAAGTACAATGGCATTAAGTTAATATCTGAAAATAAAACCATCCAGATAAGATGGTTGTGTTCAGCCGGTAGACAAAACGCCGTTTGGGATTCAGACCCAAGCGGCGTTTTTCATGCGAATAATCGAATTGGGAACAACTAGCAGGAAAAAGAGAAAGGGAAAATCGTATTTGGGCTTGAACCTGGGGCCTTCCGATTTCCAGATTGCCAGCTTTTTGAGATTCATGCAGGCGAAAGTGAGCAAAGCCTGCATCGTCACGTTGGCTTTGCCCCGTAAGGTAGTATATCTCAACCCATGTTTTTCTTTTGCGTCGGCGAAAACCCGTTCGATGGTTTCCGCACGCTCCCGGTAAATTGCTTTTCCCCGCGGTGTGTGGCGAAAATCTTCCGCGACGTCCAGATCGTTCGCCCATACATGCCGCGTTACAGTTTTCTGAGAGTTTCTACTCTGCGTGCACTGCGCCCGTTTCGGACAGCATTTGCAGATTTTGGGGTCGCTTTTGTATTCCCGGTATCCGTCACGGTTTGTGGTTGAGTAGCGCAGAACCTGGTTGTTTGGGCAGAGAACACAGTCGTAATATTGGTCGTATACATATTTTGCTCATCGGCCTTTTGTAAGGCAAAACCGGAATTTGGTGGTCGTCCAGAATCTGTTTGCAGATATATGGGATCTTGTAACCAGCGTCGGCAACAACGTACTTGATTTCAGGGAACGTGGCCTTTACTTTGTCATAAATGCTTTGAACATCACGCTGTCATGGACGTTGGCGGGGGAAAGTTCTACGCCAAGGATGAAGTTGTGCCGGTCGCAGGCTGTGTGCGCGGTGTAGGCGAAACATTTTTCATGCTCCCCTTTGTGGAACATGCCGCACTCCGGATCGGTGGTGCTTTTTTCGATCTCTTTAGTCTGTCCGGCCCCGCCGCCTTTTCCCGAGTCGTCATCGTCAAATGGCTTTTTCCCACGAACCTCCCGGTCCTTGTTGATTTCCTCCATCAACTCTTTTTGGTAATGCCGGGCCTCTTCCTGAACCTGCACCTTCATTTTCCTGTTTCGGTTGGCGCTGGCCTTGATATGCGTGGAATCAATGAACACCGCCTTCGGGTCCACATACTTCAGCTTCACCGCTTCCAGCAGGATACGGGCGAATATTTTCTCAAAAATATCGGTGCCCTCAAACCGCCGGGAATAATTTTTTCCAAAGGTCGTAAAATGAGGGATCGGATCGTTCCAGTCATATCCCAAAAACCAGCGATATGCCGCATTGACCTCGATTTCTTTGATCGTCTGCCGCATGCTGCGGATTCCAAATAGATACTGGATGAACACGATCTTGAACAGCACTACAGGATCAATACTTGGACGGCCCGTATCTTCGCTGTACCTGCCTTTCACCAAATCATATATGAAACTGAAATCAATTGCTTTTTCGATTTTCCTGAGAAGATGGTCTTTTGGAACCAAATCCTCCATGCAGTAAAAGCCGATCTGCTTCCGGCTGTCTTCACCTTTTTGGTTCACCATCTTTTATCACCTGCTTCTATTTTACCATCTTCTAAGCACTAAAAAAAGACAAAGCATCATTTCTCTGATACTTTGTCTACAGGCTGACACAACCATCCAGATAAGATGGTTGTGCTTTTTTATACATGCAAGTTTGGAGCCTATGCTTATGGGCATGAGAGGCGATCGCCTTACCTACAGCAATTCCACGAAGGATTGCGCAGAGTGATATAATGGAAGAAAAATGATAAGCGGATGAAAACATGGTACCAATGGAAATACGGAAAATTATCGTAGCGGATTACGAAGACAGCATGAAAGTACAATCGATCAGCCGTGCAGTGCGAGTCAGTATTTCATCAATTTACAGACTGCTAGGAAAGAAGAAGACCGGGACGATTGAACCGTCATATGAAAACATAGGCAGACAATTAGAAGTACCGGCGGAAAAGCTAGCAAAAATGAAGGCTATGGTCGCTGAAAATCCGGATATTACTCTTGCAGAAATTAAGGAATTCATCGCTCCTATTGGAGCGATGTGACCGAAATCGCTTATACCGGCGCGGACGGTCAGAGCGCAGTCTACAGGAAGTCACCAGGGAGCGATCACAATTCCGGCGATTACAATGTTTATGCTTCCACGGAGGAAATCACAGTTGGCTCGCCGACCGTCGAACTCAAGGGCAGCAGCGAATGCTACACGCTGGCTTGTTGGACGGATGGGATATGTGCCTACGCCCTGAGCCTTTCATCGGGCGACGACGCAGCGGAATGGAATACGATAATCGGAGGAATTGACTGACGCTTTTAGTGGGAACATCTTATATTTATTTAGTTAGAAAAAAGTAGTACAATTCTGTCAGGTCTTCTGCCGGTTAAGCTTCGCCAAATGTATATATAGGACAAGCCCAAGGAGCACTTACAAACAGTAAGATGGCACCAGAAATTGGAATATTGCAAAGCACTATGATGCAAAGTACGTTGAATAACAGGTCGTTACGAAAGGTTTGGTGACATGAAAAGAAAAATAGCAGCAGGGATATTAGCCATTACTCTGAGCTTTTCCCTATTCGCATGCGGATCAGAACAAAGAGGCAGCCAAGAGGGAAAAAGCAGTTCCACTTCAAGCGATCTATATGGAAATACACAGCTAACTAATGAACAAATGCTCTCAGATTATGATACCATGTGGAAAGCCATGAAAAAAAGCTATCCCTTTTGGGGCGTGCTTGCACGGAGCAAGCCGGAAGATCCAGACTACTATGATACAGTCATTTCCGATTATCGCGGGCAGCTTCAACGCGTCGAAGCGGGTAGCGACGAGGCAATGGAAAAGTTCTTATATATTGTAGCCAACAGTCTATATGAAGTGTGCGGTACGGTTGGACATGTGAGTATTATCAATCCAAACTATTTTCAAGGGTTAGATGTTTATAAGGAGTATGCTGACGAAATGCCGGAGGTACAGCCGTGGGTTGACGTGATCGAAAAACCGGAAGTCGTTTCCTTTTATAAATATTACGATTACCTGCAGACGCTTTCTATAGAAAATAAGAGCGGCGATGAATCCAATGATGAGAAAACAAATGAACAGCCGGAAGAAGAAAGCAAATTCGCTAGTACAAACCTGACAACAAAAATAATTGAAGAAGCAAAAACCGCTTACATCAGGGTGAATTCCTTCGACGATTCCTATATGGATGGCGATCTGCCAAAAATTCAAACCTTTTTAGAGGAGGTTAAGGATTACAAAAATTTGATCATCGACATTCAGGAGAATGGCGGCGGTAACACTGACTACTGGGAGAATGCCTTTGTCCGTCCCAATATTGCCAAACCCGTCAGCTCACGGCTAGTACGGCTAATGAAAGATACCGAATTAACCCGGCAATTCTACATGCTAGGGTACAAGGATTCCACATTAAGCCCGGAAGCAGTCAAAAACGATACGAAATTTAGTGAGCTGTCCAAAGATGATATGGCGGATTTGACACTGGCAAGGGAATTATTAGAGACTACGGAGCCGGATACAGATGACAAGTTATTTAACGGGAAAATATGGGTGTTGGTAGGGCCTGCGGTGTATTCTTCGGCGGAAGCTTTTGCGGTATTCTGCAAAGGCACTGGGTTTGCTACTTTGGTTGGCCAGACAACGGGTGGCTCCGACAGCGGTGGTCCAATTCTATTTGAACTGCCTAGTAGCCATCTTTTGGTTCAGTTCGACGTGGAGTACTGCCTTAACGCGGACGGAAGCTGCAATCAGGAGATGGGCACAGTGCCGGACATTAAAGCGGAAGATGCGCTGAATAAAGTGCTGAACTTAATTGAAAAATCGTAGTTGGAGTACTTTGCTTTATTCCAAGCGTTATAGCCGTGGATAATGTTCACACTATGAAAAGAAGGTAATTTCAAACTCGGTAGGTGCATTGACTGCAAACATGAACAGCCTATCCTGTAATAATTTTGTCTTAATAGCATGCCAATTTTCAAAGGATTAAAGTAATTTTATAAACCGAGATTATGGTTATTGATAGAGGTCCCATTATAAGCAAACTCAAGCAACAGCAGGGGTTATGTGAGCTTCGTTTAATGAGTAGAGAATTATCTGAGCATGGGCGCAAAAAATGAACGGCACAGCAAGAACTGCGTCGCCCTTGTTTGGATAATTCCATAGCACGAAACCGCGGGCGGTTTGCTGGCAGCTATGGGAAAAGCATCGCTTTTATTTCTTGAAATTACAGCTGCGCAGATACCTGAAAAGCACAGTTTCCGGAAAAAGTCATATCAATTCTTTTCTTTCTATGGTAAAATGGGTGCAGCAAAGCCAGCCTGCCCTTGGAGCAGACTTAAAAAGGCTTTGTAATTTAGCAGGCTGTGGGTGGTGCGAGTCCGGTTCGAAGCAGACCGCGGCATTTGCATCTTGGGCATTGAGAGGGCTTTCTGCCGAGGATCTTTTGGATGAGGGCCTCCGTGGAGAGCTTTTCTCTTTTTTTCAGTGATGTGCCCGTCTGTACCTTGCAGGTGTGCAGCTTCTTCTGCTTGCCGCGACTGGACAGAAAACCATAGTGCCGAATTTTCATGAACCCGGTTGGCAGGACGTGCATCAGGAAGCGCCGAATAAACTCTTCCGCTCTCAACGTCATCTCTTTCCAGCGGCCACCGTCCCGGTAGTCTCGCCATTTGAAAGAGACCTGCCTGTTCTCTGTACTTAGAATACGGTTATTGGCGATCGCCACCCTGTGGGTGTAGCGTCCAAGATACTCCACCACGCAGGCGGCGTCTTTAAAAGGCGGCTTGCAGTAAACCACCCATTCCTTATGATAACACTCATTCAGCACGGACAGTTCTATGCTGGGAAACCGCTGCTTGAGCAGCGATAAAAACTTGCCTCGAAATTTCCTGGACAGGACCTTCACCGGCAGGAAGAACTTTTTCCTGGACGGAAGCCATTTGCCCAGCTTGGTGAGGCCACCGCCCGGAACAATGCAGTGTATATGTGGGTGGAAGCAGAGGTTTTGACCCCACGTATGGAGCACAGCGGTGTGGCCGGTGGCGGCGCCAAGATATTTCTTGTCAGCGGATGGCTACTTTCATGTGGTATTCAACGTACCGCAGGAGCTGAATCCATGGATTTACCGGAACCAGCAGGGCGGTTACAATCTGCTTTTCCGCTGTGTAGCTGAGACGATACAGGAGCCCACGTTGAGCAGGTTTCCCTTTTGCGCGTCAATCCAGCGTTCTTTGGAGAGTGTCTGGCATTTCGGACAGTGCCGGTTACGGCACGAGTTGTAGGATGGTCTTTGGTATCCACACTCCGGACAGTGATCCATGTGGCCTCCAAGTTTGGCCGTGCGGCAATTGAGAATGGCGTTCATTGCCTTGCGTTGAGCCATAGGCAGCCGGTGACTTTGCCGGTAACCTTCACCATACTGCTCTAAAATATCTTGTACCTCAGGCATTTGATGACACCCTCGGTTTGCGGCCCCGTTTTTTAGGCAGTGAGTCCAACGGGCTTTAAATCTGCTTGTTCATGTTGCCGATATGAAGATAAAATGCTGTTGTCTGAATGAACGTATGACCAAGCAGTTCCTTGATTTGGCAGACTTCTGCACCGGATTCCAAGAGGTGCGTCGCAAAGCAGTGGCGCAGCGTATGAACTGTGTAAGTATCCGGCAGGCCAGCATTTTTGCAGCAGTTGCGAAAGGCATTTGCCACCGAGCGCGGCGTCAATACTTTTTGCCGCTGCTTTCTGAGATAAAACAAATACCCCTCCGGATGATTTGTCCTGCAATACTCACGTAGCACCTTTAAATTACGCTGTGAGAGCAGCGTATATCTGTCTTTGCCGCCTTTTCCTTGGTGAATGAAAATCCTCATCTGCTGGCTGTCAATGTCCTGAACGCGGAGGTAAGTTATTTCGGACAGGCGCAATCCCGCGCCGTATGCGGTTTCAAACATAGCTCTGTCACGGAGGTTGTCCATGCTGGAAAAGAAATGCGTAAGCTCTTTTTTGCTCATCAATGCCGCGAACTCCCGGTGTTCGCGCCGTCGATGGATTAGCTGATAGTTTAGGTTTTGCCCCATGACTGCACCGAAAATGAAACGCAGTGCGCTGTTGTAAGCATTGACTGATCCCGCGCTGTGTCCGGAATCCAATAGATACAGCAGGTACTCGCGAATCTCGCTTTCACCCATTCCTTCAATGGGTTGGTCATGGAAATATTTGAGGAATAGCTTGAGCCGTCCCAGATACGACGCAACTGTTTTGGGCGACAGACCTCGCAGCCGCACCTCATCGTAGGCTCGAGAAAAGACTTCTTCATTTGTCATGGAATATCTCCTTAAAAGTGATGCTTCCATTTTACGGGATAAAGAGAAAACCTGCCGCAACTGCAGCAGGTTCGATAGAAGAAAAATTCAGGGTTTAGATACCACCGCGCCAGCGGTTTCGTGCTATGTTTATGATGTACATGTAGAAAATTCACTTAATTTGATGATAAACCGGAATTTGATCGTTTACTGAAAGGGAAAATCTATATGAAAATACGAATCAACACTTTATGGAGAGTGCCAGTTTTCTGCCTTGTCTCCAGCTGGGTTAGCTTTTATCTTACCATTTATTTAGGAAGATTTTTCTTTATAGTAAAAACCGTAGGAGTTGATGGAGTGTCTGAAGTTTCTGCCGATCCTCTCCGCTCTGCCATTTTTAACGGAGGACTATTTTTGATAGTACTGTTATTGGGAGGCTTGTGGGCTTTCAGAACTATGACAAGAGCAGAGATTGCCGTTTCTGCAGCCATTATCTCTGCCATTTATTTAGCCCTAACCCTGATGCAACTATATCTACCAAACTTTCCAGCATCCATCAGCGTTGAATTGGCGACCTTCCAGAACTGGATTAGCATTTTGAGTTCCGGTTTATATAAGATAATAGGTCGTTTTAACCTTTCTGTACTGTCAGCAAACCTTGCGCCATTTCTTTTTGTACCATTTGGAAGAAAAGCGATTCACTCAAGCAATCAAATATAACCCCGGATTTGTCGAGTATAATCTAAGTGTTTTGAGCTTCGCAGTTTGTTTACACTCTGCAGAAAAGTTTAATTAATGGAGTAATTATAAATGAAAAAACTTATCGCCCTGATCTTGATTGCCGTGGTTCCCATACTAGCATCCTGTTCCGTTGGTGGTACTCATACAAATGAAACGCCCCGTCCCTCACAAACGGGTACTCCGGAACTATCAGCGTCAAATAGCACCGTGGAATACATTCCACAATACAGCGATGTTCGTGTCCTTTCCGGTTCTGTTTCAGAAATTAAAAAGATAGAAGAAGATAACTATGCGCCAGAGGATATAATAACCTATACCTTTAACATGGATACGATTTTCCCTGGCAATGAGAAGTTGGCAGCGCAGGTTCTCGAAAACGGCAAAAATCCAGGACTTGGTATCTGCAAATTACATCAACAGGGGATCACTGGCAAGGGAGTTAAAGTAGCTATAATAGACCAAAATCTTGCGCAACCATTCCATCCCGAATTCAGCGAAAGAATAATAGAGTATAAAGACTTTGGTACGAATCAGCCAGTTGATTCAGGTTCAATGCATGGCCCCGCTGTAGCAAGTCTACTAGTAGGGAATAGTTGCGGCGTTGCACCGGATGCAGAACTTTATTTCGCAGCCGCTCCATCATGGACTGGCGATAGCCATTACTACGCAGAAGCATTGAGATGGATCATTAAAACTAATAGAGGGTTGCCCTCAGGGAAAAAAATTCGTGTTGTCTCCGTTTCCGCAGCCCCCTCCGGTACCGGATCGCCTTTTGAAGAAAACCTCGAAGAATGGGACGATGCCGTGGCGGAGGCGCAGGCGGAGGGAATTTTGGTCCTAGATTGCAGGGAAGATAATAAAACTGGTATCATCGCTCCTGGATATTACGATCCAGAAAAGCCCGACGATGTTACACTTTTCAAAACGGGTTTTCCGACAATGCCTTCTGATATACAATTAGATGGTAGCATCTTTGTTCCAACGTCTTTTAGGGCTACTGCCGAGCAGTACTCAGCCAATCATAATTCATATCAATTTACTGGGCAAGGTGGTTTGAGCTGGGGGATACCATATGCTGCAGGTGTACTCGCACTAGGCTGGCAGGTCGATCAATCTCTAACAAATGAGGAAATAATTAAATTACTCTTTGATAGCGCATATATTGATTCTTCAGGCAACAAAATCATTAATCCTCCGGCTTTTATTGACTCTATTAAATCACATTAGCTTTTGTGCGGGTATTATAAATTTGTAACACCTCTCTCCAAATAGTATTAAATGTCATCAAAATGAACGGCCCATTATCCATATAAGATCGACCTCACAGCCGTTGATCTGCACTGCGCATTATGTTTAGACTGTTCCACTAAAGCAAGAAGGACGGCATTGCCGTCCTTCTTGTGAACCTGCTAATTCGTTTTTAAGGCATTGAAAGCGGTTTTATTGACTTTTAGCTAATGGAGTCGGATTAACGATTTTACCGGTTCAGCATCAACACGCCGCCGGTTTAGTGCTATGTTTATATCGCGCCTAAGCTCTAAGCCTATACACCCCGGTCTTGACCACCGTACACCGCCAGACACTTTAACTTTACTTCGCCTTGCCGTCAGCCACGTATTTCGATTATATGGCCTATGGCCTATATTATGGCCGCTGGCTTTTTTCATTCGACGCGTGATTATCTGCCTGAGGCGGGTCAAAAGAGATTACCGAATTTCCGTTTTCATCAGGAGAAACACAGTAGACCCCGGAAGAAGGGGACTGTGGCTGATCCTCACTGCTTACAAATTCATCAAACGGACGCATCCGCGAATTTGTGTTTTCATTTTTATCATTTGTTGGAGCGGATGATGATTCAGCATTCAACACTTGAATTTGTTTGTCCAGTTCCTGAATTTTTTTGCTGATCGCAGCATACTCATCGCTTTGTTTTAGTGCAAAGGGATTCTTTTCTTTCTCCTTGTCCTCCAGGAGTTTGGCCTTTTTCTGTTCCAAGGATTTAATTTTCTGTTCTGTGTCTTTTGAATGATCCGCGGTTGAATTTTGAGGGGAAGGCACTCCAATACCGTTAATGCTCATCATAAAACCTCCTGTTTATGTTTGAAGATACACTAACTATATTTAATGATATATATTATTTCAATAAATTTGCAGTCAAATGCTATCTGAATGTAGTGAAATGATAAAAAGGATGTTTAGTTTAAAAATCTTCTCATTCGATTCCACACTCACTGTGCCATTATACTTTTCGGCAACAGCTTTAATATTTTGAAGTCCAATGCCTGTACCTTTGCGCTTCACATCATTTACACTGCGGCTGTTTTCAATCTCGACCATAAGAAGTTTCCCTTTTTGAACCGCGGAGAGTCTTATATATTGATCTCCTTCTTTAACAGTGTTGCAGGCTTTTATTGCATTATCAACCGCATTGGCAAAGACAATACAAAGATCCATATTGTCAATTGCATCGTCACCGGGGAGCTTCATGGTACAATCTACTCTAATTCCATTTTGCTGCGCCAACCCCAATTTATTGGCAAGAAGCATATCAATTACGATATTCCCTGTATGGCAGAAAAAAGAGAATGTATCGGATGCAGCCTCCAGTTTGTTTAAATATTCGAATGCATTTTGAATCTCTCCATTTTTTAAGAGGCCCATTAACACGACCCAATGATTCTTAATATCATGCCGAAAAGCAGCGGTCTTCTCATAACGGGTTTGCACCTCCTGCATATAATTTTTTTGCATATTAATCTCTTGCTCCAACAACGCATTCTGTATTTGCAATTCATAATGATCTGACAATTTTCTATAAGCAAAAAGCACTGAGAACAGGCAAAAATAGGCTATAATTTGTATTAGTAACATGCACCAATTATCGCCCGTCGATAGCGTTGCAGTAGGATCTCCGTGGATTATAAAAATATGCTGAATTACTAATAAAATAAACAGAATTGGCAGTAGAAGGTTTAACATATACCAATTTATGGGCGCTTTTTTACTAAATAATTTTGCGATGTACCGATAAGAAAAAAAGGCTGCTACCAATGTGAGAATAACGCAAACAGGCACAAGTATATGCGGATAAAATAAAAACGTGCAAGCAAGATTGATGATTGATTGAAAAATGCCATTTAAAACCTGCATAACACTTATTGTAAGGATGGTCGTAATTGCTGATAATATTGGCGAGCATTTTAAAATGAGACACCCAAATATAAAGAGTACGGTCAATTCCAAAAGAGTTGAAACCGGAAATAATACCCGCATCTGTATTTCTGCCCCATAGATAAAGTACATCGTAAGTATATAAGCGGCATAATGATACCATTTTAAGGGTTGTCTTACGAACTTACCGAAAAAATACATTTCAAGCCATGCAAGGCTTCCATTTAAAATCCAGAAGCATAAAATGGGGCTAAGCCATTTCGTCAATAAGGTAAACCAATCCATATTTATTTGCGCCTTTCTTTCATGAAGCATAAAACAGCTTTTTTGAAATCCTGCTGCCGCAGTCTTGAGACTAAAATACTCTCACCATTTTCAAGTTCTGCCATGCCGTTTTCATAGCCACAAACGTATTTTAGGTTCACAAGATAACTGCGATGGCACCTAAAAAAGCAAGGCCCTAACTGCTTTTCTAATTCTTCTATTTTGAAGTAGTAGTTAATAACACCCTGCTTGGTGTGAACAAAAATTTTTCGGTTGATTGCCTCACAATATAAAATATCCGCAAACCGAATAGATTTGCACCATGATTCTTTTTGGATAAGCAGCTTGTTTTTTTCTCTATCCCCAATGTATCCGAGGATCCGATTCATTGTACTTATAAATCGTTCATTTTCTATAGGCTTCAGTAAATAGTCTGATGCTTCTACCGTAAAGGCATCATAAACATATTCTTTCAGCACTGTAACAAAAACAAAAAAACTTTCGGAGCCTTCTTGTCGTAATTTTTTAGCTGCTTCCATACCGGTCATACCATCCATTTGAATATCAAGAAAAACAATGTCAAATAATTCTTGACTCTTCAGCAACCTTTCTGCGTTTGAAAACTCAAATATCTGACACAGAAAATTTGTATGTTCCATATAAGATTTAATTTTGTTTCTTAACTCGGAGAGCACAATTTCTTCGTCATCACAAACAGCAATTTCAATCAAACCATCTGCCTCCATTATTTGCAAACGTATATTTTTAAGAATACAGTCATCGGTACACCAATGCAAGAGTAATGACGCAGATTGCAATTATATTGCTATCAAATGTTAGTAAGTGTTTCTTTAATCTGGCTAAGCAACTTATTATGAGCATAGTAATCCGCGGTTTATATGAGCTTCGTATAATGAGTAGAGAATCTGCTGGCTGTCGATGTCTTGAACGCGAAGATGGGTTATTTCGGATAGGCGCAGCCCAGCACCGTATACGGTTTCAAACATGGCTCTGTCACGGAGGTTGTCCATGCTGGAAAAGAAATGCGCAAGCTCTTTTTTGCTCATCAATGCTGGGAACTCCCGGTGCTCGCGCCGCCTGTGGATCAGCTGGCAATTGAGATTCCGACCCATGACTGCACCGAAAATGAAGCGCAGTGCGCTTTTGTAAACATTGACTGATCCCGCGCTGTGTCCCGAATTCAACAGATACAGCAGGTACTCGCGAATCTCGCTTTCACCCATTTCTTCAATGGGACGATCGTTGAAATACTTTAGGAACAGCTTGAGCCGTCCCAGATATGACGCAACTGTTTTGGGCGACAGGCCTCGCAGCCGCACCTCATCGTAGGCTCGAGCAAAGACTTCTTCATTTGTCATGGAATCATCTCCTTAAAAGTGATGCTTCCATTTTACGGGATAAAGAGAAAACCTGCCGCAACTGCAGCAGGTTCTATAGAAGAAAAATTCAGGGTTTAGATACCACCGCGTTAGCGGTTTCGTGCAATGTTTATAATATACCAATATAAGTAAATAGGCAGGGCCTCAATTAAGAGCCCCTGCCTATAAGCTGGTATTTAATTGTTCATGGGAATGACCTGCCCCCTGATTTCGCGCAGGGGGAATGTTAGTAACAACTTGAAAGTTTCAAGGCATATTCTTCCGGCGTCAGGTTGTCGAGAGAGGAATGCGGCCTGATCCTGTTATATTCCAACCGCCAGTTTTCAATTATCTCCCTTGCCTCAGACAAGCTTTGAAACCAATGTTGGTTTAGGCATTCCGCGCGGAGTTTCCCGTTGAAGCTTTCTATGTAGCCGTTTTGCATGGGCTTGCCCGGATCTGTAAAAATGTGTTCCACTTTGTGATCGTACGCCCAGGCATTCATTACATTACTGGTAAATTCAGAGCCGTTATCGGTCAGAATTTCTTTCGGCAGCCCCCGGAACAAGGCAATCCGGTTTAGAACAGCCGATACCCTCCGCCCGGAGAGAGAGCTATCCACTTCAAGAGCCAGACATTCCCGCGTCACTTCATCAATTACGGTCAGAACGCGAATGTTTGAGCCATATCTGGTTCTGTCGCTGACAAAATCCATCGACCAGCGAGCATTCATTTCTTTTGCGGTGCGTTCCGGCATGCCGCGCTTTTCGTATTTTTTCTTCTTGTTCCGTCTCTTCAAGGCTAACTCCGCCTCTTTATAGAGTCGATAGGTTCGTTTGTGGTTGATATGTATCTCTTCACGCTGGAGCATAACATGCAATCGCCGATAGCCGAACCGTTTCCAACGAGCAGCCAACGCAGTCAGTCGAGCTGTGATTGCGGCATCTTCGCTTTTGCCACTCGGATTGTATCTCTTGCTACTTCGGTATATGTTCATAAGCCTGCACGCGCGGCGCTCGCTGAGACGGTACTGTTCCTGTATCTCACATGCAATCTTGCGCTTCTCGGCAGGCTTTAGCCGTTTTTTGAGAGTACGTCCTTTAATATCTTATTATCCAAAGACAAGTCGGCGACCATTTCTTTCAGCCGACGGTTTTCTTCTTCAAGCTGTTTCAGACGCTTGGCTTCACTAACGTCCATGCCGCCATATTTGCTTTTCCAACGGTAAAAAGTCTGTTCTGTGATATTGTACTCACGGACAATATCCACTGCCTTCTTGCCACCCTCGTGCTCCTTGAGAATCTTGATGATCTGTTCTTCTGTAAACCTTACCTTCATGTCAATCACTCCATTTTTTCTATTGTAGCATATCGTGACTAACATTCCTATTGACGAAGTTTTTCGGGTTCAGGTCAATCCACTAAAATCAATGTCCATAAATTCTTTTGGATTTTTATTTAATGAATTTATTATCTTTTTTGCTATAATGTTTATTGTCAAATTATATCACAAAATTGAACATAGCGCTGCAAAGCGAGCACAATAAGTAGCTGCAATGACTGAACGAGCTTCGTGTAATGTTTACTAGTGTCATGTAGTAAGCTGCGCGTATTCTATATAATATGAGGAGATCCCGATGAGTAAAGGTGTAGAAATTGCAGTTGGAATATTTGCTTTTCTGTGTTACGCAGGCTGTGGTTATGCAATCATTTTTGACGCATTGAAACGGAATAAAATCTCGAAATTCAGCATTATCATTTCCTTTATCTTCGGTGGTTTTGGACTTTGGGGTGCTTTTGCAGACTATGGCACATTACGAATAGGTGGATATATCTGGACAGCAATATGGCTGACAAAAGCAATTATTGAATGTGTGCGATATAAAAAGATAAAATAAAAGGTTTCATGGGGCAGAACTGCGGAGGAAAACAGATGAAAAAAGAATATAGCTGGATGGTGGAAATAGCCGGTGCCAATCACACGATACTCTGTCAGCTTGAGGAAAACACCTATAATCTATGGGCAGATGACGAGCATATAAAAACAGTTTATCGGAAAATATTTCAACGAACTCGAGGCGGAATTGATGAAGCCATTGCGGTGTTTGGGGCGTGCTGTAATTTTGCCGTATGGGAAAACGAAATCCCAGACCTTTATTTAAACGGAGTCTCTCTGACAGATGGGAGAGCGTATGAATCCGCAATCAAGAAACATGACAAAATGAAAAAAAGAATCTTATGGATTACATTTATGATTTCTGCACTTGCCATTGTCAGCTATGGAGTTTTGACCGCTTGCGGCGTAAATACGACTTCTTTGACCGGCTTTTTTGTTCTCGCTCTGTTTTATGCGGTTGCCAGTTTTGTGAGCATGAGGGCTTATAAAAAATAAACAGAGATTATGAGCAAACTCAGCAATCCAAAGGGCTAAACGAGCTTCGCATTAGGGTACTGATAAAACATTCTGCAGGACTAATAAGCTTCGTGTAATGTTTAAGCCATGATGCTCAATTGAACATCATGGCCAAGGGGTTGGTATTCACAGCGGCTTGCAACTGGCGGTCATCCACATGTGTATAAATTTCCGTGGTAGCAATGCTTTCATGTCCAAGGATTTGTTGAAGAGATCGAATATCTACATGCCCATACTTGTACATGCGTGTAGCTGCAGTGTGACGAAGCTTATGCGTGGACAAGCTTTCTGGGTTGATACCAGCGGCAATGATATGCTTTTTAACGACGTTTTGTATGGAACGTGTTGTAAGCCTGCCTCTGTTCCTAGAGATAAACAGTGCATTACAATCGACCTTCAGCGTACTACGGATGGCAAGCCATTTTGCCAGTGATTGTTTAACGGCGGGTGTCAAATAAATTTTTCTCTCTTTATTGCCCTTGCCGATAATAGAGATAACATCGGAGTCAACCTGATCAATATTCAACGATGCTAACTCGGACAAACGCAAGGCGCAGTTGAGAAAAATAGTGATAATACAATCGTCACGAGCTGAGCACGATTTTGCTTGTATCAGCAGGCGTACAGACTCCTCCAATGTCAATGTCCGTACATTTCGCTTGGGCAACTTTGGTGTCTCCAACTCTTCTGCTATGTTGTTGTCAATTAAGTGCACTATACTTCCAGAATTGCCGGATGGAAACAATCTTTCGGTATCTGGTGCCAGGCGCTGCATTCAATGTCTCCTGGCAATAAGCCAAAAAGGCATACATATCACCAAGGCAGATAGAACGGATGAAGTCAATGTCTACAAAGCTGAAATTGGAATGCGCATGTCCCCGCGACATAGCAAAGGAATTGTAGTAGATCTAACCGGTATTCCAATATGGTATTTGGACTTCGACCTTTGACAGTTATTAAGTATGCGAGATATTGCTCAATAATGGCACAGAATTTTTCTGACTGCATATATTATCACTCCTTGGTAGGAGTTTTGACAATATGCAAAAGAAATAGACGCAAATAGGTGGGAGATGCAAAAATGAACATCGTCATTATAAACGGGCAGAACCACAAGGGCAGCACGCGCATGATCGCACGGGAGTTGGCAGAAAAGGTCGGCGGGGAGATCACGGAATTCTTCCTGCTCCGCGATTTTGATGAGCCCTGCCTTGGCTGCTGGAGCTGCTTCAAGACAGACATGACGCGCTGTCCACACTATGAAAAACTGAACCCCCTTACTGAAGCCATGGACAAAGCGAACCCCATCATTCTGGCGAGCCCTGTCTATGTGTTCCATGCCCCCGGACAGATGATGTCCTTTCTCGACCACTACGGCACCTGTTGGATGGTGCATCGTCCGAAAGAGCAGATGTTCCGCAAGCAGGGCGTCTGCGTTGCCACAGCAGCAGGCGGCGGCACGAAGGGCACGAATAGGGACATGTACGACAGCCTGCTGTTCTGGGGTGTGCCAAAGATCTATCAGTTGGGCTTCGGCGTGCGGGCAGCGGGTCCCGATCAGATCCCGGAGAAAATTCTGCGAAGAATCCACCGTGAAACGGATGTGACAGCGGAGAAAATCCACAGGAACGCAGGCAGGTCTGGCGTATCCGTGCAGGGACGTTTCTGGTTTTATACTATACGGTTTGCACATAAGCACTTTAAAAGATCTGAGCCTGATTATTCCTATTGGGAACAGCGCGGCTGGCACGGAAAACAAAGGCCGTGGAAAACAGCAATTAAATCTGGCAATCTGGAACGGCAGGAAGACAAATGAACATACGAAATCAAACGAGAAAATTTTGAACCAGCGCTGGTGCTGGCCCGAAGGTGTTTCTGGATTTGAAGCGTCTAATTACAGCACAGCGGGCATGTACGACGTGGATAACGACAGGAAAGAAGAACGGCTGCTGCCCAATGGCAAAAATTTGATGCAACTGAACTACAAATGCTGACAATTCTTTGAATCTTATGAGCACGATGGCCAGCCCGGAGCGTTTTCCGCGCTTCGCAGTTTGTTTGTGATGGATATATAGAAAATACACTTAACTTGATGAGGAGATAAACCGGAATTTGATTTAAAAGATCATGATCAGCCCCATAAAAGTAGCGGAGGCATCTATATGAAAATTTGTTTTATGACACTTGGCACCAGGGGCGATGTGCAGCCATGCCTTGCGCTTGCCAAAAAAATGACTTTGCTTGGTAATGAGGCTGTTATTTGTACAAGTGAAAGCTTTCGGGACTTTATTCAAGGCGAAGGCATATTGTTCGCAAAAGCAAACCTTGATCTGATGGCAGTTGCCGCAACATCGGAAGGTAAAGCTGTGTTGGAAGCACCGATAAAGAACATGGCACTCGCGCTCAAAATATCGAAAGAAGTCATTACGCCTGGATACAGAGCGACATTCGATGACTTTTATGAGGCGGCAAAGGGCTGCGATGTTATAGTGTATCATCCCAAGGCATTTGTTGCCGCAGATATAGCGCTCAAGCTTGATATTCCCTGCGTATCTATGCCGCCAATCCCAATCACCTATCCAATTGCAGAGTTTCCCTGCGTCGCAGTTTCTCCGAAGAATAATTACGGTAAGTTCATGAACAAACTGACCTATCGGTTCAATGAGAAGGCAGAGGCGGGATATATAAAAGCAATCAACGATTTCAGAGCGCACGCGCTTGGTTTTCCCAAAAGAAAAGTTGGCCAGTTCACATATGCTATTGACGGCAGAGAAATACCAATCCTGTATCCCGTCAGCAAATATCTGTTTGATGACGTATCGAGCTGGAATGGGCACGTTTATCTCTCTGGCTTTTTCTATCTTGATTCAAAAGAGAAGCTATCTAACCGGCTGGACAGTTTTTTGGGCGAGGGAGAAAAACCGATTGCGATAAGTTTCAGTAGCATGCCGCTAAAAAAGCCGCAAGAATTCATTAGGAAACTGGATACAGCATTGGAAGTGACCGGAAACAGGGCGGTACTTTTGACCGGAAACAGCGGTATTGATTTCGCCGGAAACGAGAGAATTTTTATTGAAAGGCAGGCGCCGCACACGCTGCTTTTTGCGCGGTCAAGCGCGGTAATACATCATGGGGGAGCCGGAACCACAGCGGCGGCGTTGGCCGCCGGTATTCCGCAGCTCCTCATGCCGTTTTCTGTGGACCAGCCATTTTGGGCACAGCGCATATACAAGAGCGGCGTCTCTCCGGCACCAATCCGTGAGAGCTCGCTGACAGGCGAAAGCCTTGCAAAGATGTTTTTGCAGTTTGAAGAACAGAACCTGCGCGAAAAGGCAATGGTCCTTGGCGAACTCATCAGGAATGAAAACGGGCTGCAAAATGCCGCCGAAATGATACAGCGGATTGTAAACACGGGGTCTTGGGTTTTATAAATGCGAAAGATCCCGTCAAATTCTTATTTGTCGCGGAGAATCGCGTATAATATAAGTGTTTTGAGTTTCACAGTATGAATAGCAAATTATCCGAACAAAGGCGCGAAAAAAGCAGTCGAGAAGAAATATCTCAACTGCCTTTGTTTGGATAATTCCATAGCACGAAACCGCCATCTATGGGAAAAGTATAATTTCTCTTGCTTAATTTCCGACAAGTATAGTATTCGCAAAAGCCTTGCAAATCAAGGATTGCGGCGGATACAAAATAGAGAAATTATACTTTTTGGTGCAACAAATAAACCTCCACTGGTATCGTTCCAGCCCTTTTTCTTTAGAGGCAACGTTGTTTATCTTGTGTCGCTATTTTATCATCAGTCGAAATTCCTGTCAATACCACCGCCGAAGGCGGTTTAGTGCTATGTTTATGACTTACCTAAAGTGCAAAGTTTAATTAGTCATTACAATTTTAATGGAAAAGGAGAATTTTAAATTGAATATTGAAATACGAGCGTATAATGCTGCTGACGTCACCTCAATGATTGACGTCTGGAATGAAGTCGTTGAGGAGGGAATCGCATTTCCTCAAGAAGAGTTGCTGACTTTAGAAACCGGCAATGCCTTTTTTAGTTTACAGACGTATTGTGCCGTAGCGGAAGATCGTGAAAGCAAAAAGATATATGGTCTATATATACTTCACCCCAATAATGAGGGAAGATGCGGTCATATATGTAATGCCAGTTATGCAGTCAGTACCGAAAGCAGGGGACTACATATTGGCGAGAAGGTAGTAACGGATTGCCTTATTAAAGCCAAGCAGCATGGATTCAGAATTATGCAATTTAATGCTGTGGTTGCAACAAATACGCATGCAAGACATTTATATGACAGGCTTGGCTTCAAGCAACTAGGGACTATTCCGGGTGGATTCCGTATGAAAGGCGGTCATTATGAGGACATCTGCCCTTATTATCACCTTATATAAGTTGAATGGCGCATTTTAAGCAAACTTGGCAAGCTCTCAGAGCGTTTGAATTTCGCAGTTTGCGCGAAGAAAACTATACAAAAGCCTGAGGAAGGTGTGCAAATAAATGCAGAAGAAAACTAGAGCAATAGTTATTATCGCCGTGATATTTATGATTGGAGTAGTGCTGCTTTTCTTGCGGCTCAAAAAGGGAGAAGGTATTAAAGATATAAATAGGACGATTCCACAGTCAGATATATATAGCGAACAGGATATTGCTGATGCGATGGATGTTGTTGAGAAATATTTTAAAAGTGATTTTGGCGGCTGCACGCTAACGGATTTGTGGTACGACGAGGATACAAGTATCTCTTCATCAGATGAATGGGCAGCACAGTATCATAAGGACGAGGCAATTGTTCTTTTATCAAATTTTAATGTTGATTCTTCTGGTGGAGATGGAAGCCTGAATCCTAATTCGACATATACTAGTTGGCAGTGGATTCTTGTCCGTGATAAAGGCAGCAATACATGGGAAATTGGAACGTGGGGATATGGATAATTTCAGTTGAACTTCACATTGTGTTTACATTGTGCGAAGAAAGCAAGATCCAATTATTAATAGCAATCCAATTTTCAAATAGGCTTATTATGTTGAGTGCATGAAGTTTTATTAAAAAGGTGTGGTGGGTAATGACGGATGAATGGGAATCTCCATCATTTTTATATAAAGTAATTGATAGCTTGGGCAACAATCATTTGTTTGGATTTATTTATACAAACTATATCAAAACATTAGGACTCAGCGGAAACGAAAACATATTAGATTTCGGCAGTGGTTCTGGTGCAGGCTCAAAACATCTGGCAAAACTAATTCAGAACAAGAATGGTTCTCTCACCTGTCTTGATACGTCAATCTACTGGACTTCAGTTGCCAAAAGGCGACTACATCACTATAAAAACATCACTTTCTATACGGATTTGATTACTGAGCTCCATCTTTTTGATAATTCATTCGATATAATCTATATTCACTATACTCTTCACGATGTGCCACAAGCCCAAAGGACAGGCATCATTGAAGAATTCCATAGGATTATCAAACCATCTGGACGGCTTTGCATAAAGGAACCTCAGCGTGCGAATGACGGGATGCCTGTTGAAGAAATTGAAGAGCTTATGTCTGAAGCTGGGTTTATAAAAACTGATTCTTTACGCGATAAGGGAACTTTCAGCGGCATCTATCACAAATAGCTCAGAACGTCATCCCTATTAAGAATTTCTATTTGATAGAGCAATCAAATGCAAATGCGTGCTTCGTGTAATGTTTACACTGTGCGAAGAAAGTAAGGTCTGATTATTTATATAATTGGAGGGCTGTAATTATGAAGTGTCCAAATTGCGGTACAGAGATGGAAAACAACTATGTTTTAAGATTAGGGTTAAGCGGAGCAATTAAAATTGAAAAGCAACGGAATATAGAATTACAATCATTTTTACCAAAAATATTAGTATGCCCAAACTGTGGTAAAGTTGATATCTATGTTGATATACAATCTGTTTAAGATTGTGGTAATTCGAATAGCAGGTAGTAAGATAAGCCTACTGCTCTATGCAGGTTAATAAAACTAATCTCGAAGTTGTAGATATAAATTACAATGCCGAGAAATTGGATTAACTGCTATTGGAGCGGTTACATTTGTCTTTAACTGTGTCAAATGAGCATACTTAGTAGGCCGGAGACAAATACAAGTCTCGCAGTATGTTTATAGAAGGTTATTTGTTTCAATATAAGACCTGAAAATACTATAGATCGTGTAGGAGAAACAGAGATGAATTCTAAAGTTCAAAATTTTATAGAAAAAATTCAACAAGAGGAACTTGATCGAGAAAAAAGTTGTCAGTATGCGCATTTAATTGAGTTGGGATTATATGATGTGGAATATGGACCGGACAATTGCTTTTCTGAAGAGTTTCCTGATATGGAGGATGGAAGATACTGCAAGAAAAAGCCAATTGAAGTAACGCAGGAAGAATACGAATCTATCTGCCAAGTTGCACCCGTAACTCCACCGAAAAATTGGCCTGTATGGCCAGTAGATAAAATTTTGTTTGTACTCTCCATGATCATGTATAGTGTGGGTTTTATCGGTGGAATTGCCTCCGGCACCAGAGTATCGGGCTATAATCAAAGTGGTGAGGTATATCATACTTTTCTTTGGACTCATGCGTTGACATATTGGCTCGTTGCGTCTTTTTTCGGCTCGATTCTGCTGGGATTTTCCGAGCATCTACGCCTCCTGAAAAAAATAAGCAAAGATTGATTATTCATAGTAGCCGCGCTCTAAACACTACATGAAGCTTGCAGATCTATTTGAATGTCACAGTATGAATAGCAAATTATCCGAGCAAAGGCGCAAAAAAAGCAGCCGAGAAGAAAAATCTCAACTGCCTTTGTTTGGATAATTCCATAGCACGAAACCGCCATCTATGGGGAAAGTATAATTTCGCTTGCTTAATTTTCAACAAGTATAGCATCCCCAAAAGCCTTGCAAATCAAGGATTGTGGCGGATGTGAAATGGATAAATTATACTTTTTGGCGCAACAAATAAACCTCCACTGGTATCGTTCCAGCCGTTTTTCTTTAGAGTGACCTGCCCCCTGATTTCGCGCAGAGGGAATGTTAGTAACAACTTGAAAGTTTCAAGGCATATTCTTCCGGCGTCAGGTTGTCGAGAGAGGAATGCGGCCTGATCCTGTTATATTCCAACCGCCAGTTTTCAATTATCTCCCTTGCCTCAGACAAGCTTTGAAACCAATGTTGGTTTAGGCATTCCGCGCGGAGTTTCCCGTTGAAGCTTTCTATGTAGCCGTTTTGCATGGGCTTGCCCGGATCTGTAAAAATGTGTTCCACTTTGTGATCGTACGCCCAGGCATTCATTACATTACTGGTAAATTCAGAGCCGTTATCGGTCAGAATTTCTTTCGGCAGCCCCCGGAACAAGGCGATCCGGTTTAGAACAGCCGATACCCTCCGCCCGGAGAGAGAGCTATCCACTTCAAGAGCCAGACATTCCCGCGTCACTTCATCAATTACGGTCAGAACGCGAATGTTTGAGCCATATCTGGTTCTGTCGCTGACAAAATCCATCGACCAGCGAGCATTCATTTCTTTTGCGGTGCGTTCCGGCATGCCGCGCTTTTTATATTTCTTCTTTTTGCTTCGCTTCTGAAGGGTTAATCCTGCATCCTTGTAAAGCCTGTATGTTTTTTTGTGGTTAATCTCAAAGCCTTCGCGCAGAAGCATGACATGTAACCGGCGATAACCAAATCGTTTCCAGCGCACCGAAAGTGCCTTCAGCCGTTCTGTTACCAAAGTATCCCCGCTTTTATCGGTCGGCTTGTATCGTTTGCTGTTCTGGCTGATCCCCATTAGCCTGCACGCGCGGCGCTCGCTGATTTCATAGCATTCCTGTACTTCGGCTGCTATTTTGCGTTTTACGGCAGGCTTCAGACGTTTTTTGAAAGCACGTCCTTTAATATCTTATTATCCAAAGACAAGTCGGCGACCATTTCTTTCAGCCGACGGTTTTCTTCTTCAAGCTGTTTCAGACGCTTGGCTTCACTAACGTCCATGCCGCCATATTTGCTTTTCCAACGGTAAAAAGTCTGTTCTGTGATATTGTACTCACGGACAATATCCACTGCCTTCTTGCCACCCTCGTGCTCCTTGAGAATCTTGATGATCTGTTCTTCTGTAAACCTTACCTTCATGTCAATCACTCCATTTTTTCTATTGTAGCATATCGTGACTAACATTCCTATTGACGAAGTTTTTCGGGTTCAGGTCACAGTCCAGAACTGCCGCTATGTACAGCTTGCCGTCCTGACACTGGATCTGCGTGATATCTGTCAGCCACTTCCGGTTGGGAGCGTCTGCGGTAAAATCCCGGTGAATCAGGTTCTCCGCCTTCTGCGCAGCCAAGTCTGCTTTTGTCAGACTGTTGGAGTGACGAGGAGCGCGATGGCAGGCCTTCACGCTTCATGGCCCGCCGTACGCTGCTGCGGCTTACCGCAATACCGCGCTGCATAAGCGCCAGGAGAATTCGGCCAACGCCATAATTGTCATTGTCCGGGTTTTGTGTATAAACCTCTCGTATTTTGACCAGAAGCAGCTGCCACGGTTTTGGCTTGCCAGCCGACTGCAAAGAGCGGTAGTACCCGGATTCACTGACTTTCACAACCCGACACATGGTATGAATGCAGAACCGCTCACGGCGCAGCGTGATGTACTCATACAACCGCTCCGGCTTTACCGTTTCCGGTCTTTGGCGAAAAAGCCCAGCGCATCCTTGAGAATCTCATTGGCTTTCCGCTGTTCCGTGATTTCCTTCATCAGCCGGCGCTCGTTCTCGGAAAGCGGCGCGTCGCGGCGAATGCCGCTGCCGATGTGCCGCCGCCTGCTTCACGCCGATTTCATCGGACAGCTTGACCGCTTCTTCTTTGAACTCCTTATCATATTTGCGCATTGCAAACACCACCTTGTTCTTCCTTTGATTCTATCACTTTTGGGGTGTTTGCCCTCTGCACTTCTATGATATCCCTCCATCGCTTTCTTGAGTGGAATTGCTGTAGTACTGTCATAAAAATCAAAAATGGAAATCAGTGCTTTCAGGTAATGAAAATGGGCCAATGCCCGTGCCTCCTCTTATCGAGTATATTGAGTTCTTTTTACAAAATTTGCAATTGATTTTATGATGTAATTCGATATCATATCTTGCAATTGCAGCAATGCCTTTTTTCTCCACAATGTCCGCAATTTTGGCCTTAATCTCCGCCTTAATTTTATCGTCAAGTGCACCGGGGCTCACTCGCGCGACTTCATAGAGCCTATCAGACCACGGCCTTTTTCTTTCTCTGAACTTTTCCGTATCCACATTTATATTGTACTGTTCATCGAGAATATCAGAATATTCTTGCATATTTACAATATCCTCGAGTTCACACGTTTTCATTCCCGCACTTTTGATCATTAAAATTTCCGCAGAGGTTTTTGCCTTTTTTGAAATAAGTTGCCTATAAGCTTCCATGCCACTATCGTCCGAATCAAGAATTACTAATGTTGAAACTGCAATAGCATTATATAAGCGTATTTGATAATCCATTTTGTTAGCGGAGCCTATACTTTCAATAATAAATGTTCTGTTTTGAATCATTTGCGCTAAAGTATGGTCAGTTTGACAAAGGGATTTAAAGTATCGCCTATCGCTTTCTCTTTCAACAAGTAATACGTAAACGCATATTAAAACCTCCAACAAATTATGCTCATTCATTATGTGATTAGTTGCCAACAAGAGCTTCCAATAATTTCCACATTGCGCCTCGGCCGGAACCTCGCAGTATTGCTGAGGCTGTGTGAAAACGCGTGTAAACACAACAAATGGCAGCTTGTGATTTTACTAAATCGCTAAAAATGCAAAAACAAGATATTGCAGGAGCGGAATTACCCCTGTAATATCCCAATTAATTGCTCTGTTCCAATGATATTGATTGCTCGTTTCATGTTGTAAACCCAAAAATGCAGCAAAGACTCAGTCCTCACATTTTCTGTTTTTCTGGTCAGAAAATATGAGAACCCCATGGCTCTTTTAATTGTCCCCCATGGATGCTCTACCGTTTGCTTCCGAACCTTGTACATATCAGCGAACTGCTCAGTCCTTCGATCTACTTCATCAGCAATTCTTTGAAATGGCCGATCCTGTATCGTCCTGCCTTTTTCACCATTACTGCATTGATCTCTTACCGGGCAGTCTGAGCACGCTTCAAAGTTTTGATACCGTTTGAAGTCCGCTTCCTGCGGGTAGCTCTTTCTGTGCTGATACGGCCTAAGCAGATGGCCTTGTGGACAAATATATCCATCTTGGGCTTCATCATATTTAAATCGTGACTTTTCATACCCTTTCGTCGCAGCCATAAAGGAACGATCAGCCTTTGCAACAATCGGAACGATGTTGTCTTCCTTGCATTTTGCAAACTGCCGTGCCGAATAATATCCTTTATCCGCAATTGCGGTAATTGATTCCACGCCGAGTTCTTCTTTAGCCTGTAATGTTATGCTGTGTAATTGCTCTTTATCAACGGGCTCACTCGTCACATCTACGGCTACGACCAAATGATTCTTATCATCAACGGCAATCTGTACATTATGGCATATGTCACAGCCTTTGTTATTGGCCTGCATCATTCTGGAGTCAGGGTCGGTTTCATAAATCGTGCCATCTCTTTTCACCGCCGCTTCCAATTCGCCGAGTTCCGATAATCTTTTGTTAATGCCTTCAATCTTCTTTTCTATCTCCAATCGGCTGAACTTTTGAGCAACACAACAACCGGTTTCCTGCGCGTCATATTCATCAAGCAACTGCAAATATCCTTCAGCTACTTGATTGTAATGCTCTATTTTCTTTTGAATCTTCTTTTCGCTGTGATAGGCAAATCGGCTGTTGCTGGCTCTGAATTTGCTGCCGTCCACGGCAACCATTTCTTTCCCAATCAAATCCAGTTCATCACAGATCATACTAAATTTTCGAAAGGCTAACTTTATTGGCTTTTTATTGTTCTTCCTAAAGTCCGCTATCGTTTTGAAATCAGGTCTTAATCCGTTTATCAGCCAAATGGCCTCGATGTTCCGATAACATTCTCGTTCAATTTTCCGGGAAGAACGAATTCCGTTGAAGTAGCTGTATGCATACAGTTTAAACATATCAACTGGACTATATGGCTTTCTACCAGTCTCTTTCGGCTCTGAATATGTAAATCCATTGACGCAATATCCATCTTTTCAACGATTGCATCTATAGCTCTTACTTCGGCGTCTTCTTGGAGCATATCATCCAGGCACATTGGCAGCATACTGATTTGATTCCGATTTTCACTGCATATATAACGCTCCAAAGCTGTCAACTCCCTGCTGTTTTATTGCTTATATTATACCATAATATTCCTGTTATTTGAAGCATTCGACCTGTTTTCACACAGCCTCTGCTATAACTCCAGCTGTGCTTCCTGGCGGAACTGGAGGGGCAGCACGATTCGGTTGTCGGCATCCCAGGTTGTGACCTTGCAGTCCGGGCGGTTTTCGTCTCCAGCTCGATAGGGAGCAATCAGGATACCCTGCACGGAGCCAGAGATAGTAACCTTTCCAGTCAGTGTGCTGCCCCGGGCCTCATCTCCAATGTTAATCCGGCCCTGCTGTGTAATTTTTCTTTTCATAACCATGTTTACGATCCCTCCGATTCATCTGTAATTCGTTTGGCTTCTTCCTTAATAAAGGCGTCAATGTCGCGATCCTTCAGCTTCAGGTACTGGATGCCTAACTCCCGCGCTGTGCCGGCGGCCTCTTCGATCTGGCGCTGCTCTGCTGGGGTCCAGCCCTGCGTAGCGGCAAAAATGCTCATAAAAAAGGCGGCCCCGGAAATATGGATCGCTTTAGCAGAAATAGCCGCCAGTCGTTCTACCTGCGGCTGCAATGCCTCTTTTACCGCACGTTGGATGAGCGCATAGATCTCACTGTCTTCCATTTTTGCGCCGGTGGCAGTCAATCCCTTATCTACAAGATCCCTCAGCACCTCACTCTTGGTCCGATGCTGTTCCTTTGCGATCTGGGATATCAATGCACTTGTTTCCTGTGAACAGCGAAATGGAACATAGGGGGCCTGGTGCCTATCAGCCATCTTGATTCACCTCCGTTACATAAAAAGCACTTCCATACAGCATTGACTGTCAACGCCGATTTGAATTTGCAGTTTTTCGCCGGTTAAAAAATGTAGGAAAACAGCGGCGAGGGAATGTCCTAAAATTAGTTTTGTCCCTGCTCGAAGAGGGTATTGACGATGTGCTGTTTTTGCTTCATATATTCTTTGCGTTCTTTTAGCCGGTAGCTTTCGCCCTTGATATTGACGACGGTACAGTGGTGCAGAACACGATCGAGTATCGCGGAGGCGATGGTGACATCAGCAAAGATCTCGTTCCATTGGGAAAAGGTCTTGTTGGAGGTAAAGACTGTTGAGACCTTTTCATACCGTCTGGCAATAAGCTGAAAGAACAGGTTCGCCCCCTGAATATCCATTGGGAGATACCCGATTTCGTCGATGATGAGCAGCTTGTATTTGCCCAGAGCTTTGAGCTTATCTGGAAGACGGTTTTCAAAATGGGCCTTTTTGAGCTGCTCAATCAGTGAGTGGCAGTTAATGTAGTAAGTGGAGAATCGATGCCTGGCGGCGACCATCCCCAGCGCCGAGGCCAGATGGGTCTTGCCCACGCCGGGCGGGCCGAGAAAGACGATATTTTCTCCATTCTCCAGAAAACGCATGGTGGCCAGTTCCTCGATCTGCCGCTTGTCAATGGAGGGCTGAAAACTGAAATCAAAGTCCTCCAACGTCTTTTTGATGGGAAAGCCCGACATCTGCACCTGTTTTTCATAGGCGCGCCGCCGTTTGCTGAGCGCCTCCTCTGCAAAGATATGATCGAGCACCTCCACGATGTTAAGCTCGTCTTTTGCAGCTCTCTCAAGATAATTGTCCAGGATCTCCAGCGTGTTTTTCATTTTCAGGCTTTCAAGGTTCTCCCTGAGGCGTTCCATCGTCAGTTCCGTCATAACAATACCTCGTCATACCGGCTCAAATCATGTGGCTGGATGGGAAAATCGATGACGTTGTCACCGTCCAGCAGCGTGTTTTCGATGTCGAAAGACTGCTTGACCGTCAGCCTGCGGTAGTGATGGGCATTGACGACCATGTCCTTTTTCTGATAGGATATCCGGTGCAGGGCGATTTGCTTTCCTTCGTGGTAGACGGCGAGCAGGTTGTCCAGCGCTACGACTGCCACATCTTTGCCGGCGTATTCCGATGGAACGGAATACTGATTACCGCCGTGTGAGATGAGGCAGTCTTTTTGCACCCTGCGTAAGTTAATTTTGTCAATGATATATTTACGTTTGAGAGGGTTGAGGCCCTCTTTTTTCAGCCTCTCGAAGGGAATCTCATTTGTTGTGGCATACACCTTTCCATTGACCTTGCTGCACCAGGCCAGCGCCTGACCGTTGAGGTCATACAAGGAGCTATACTTGATGCCCACCATGAAATTATCCCGGACAAACTGCACTGTACGCTCCACCTTGCCTTTCGTCTGGCCCCGGTATGGCCTTGCACAGCACAGGCTTGAATCCATAGAACCCGGCAAAGTCCTCGAACTGCCGGTTCAGGGTGCTGTCCTCCTGCTTCAGCAGGCGTTTGATGACCACCTGTTTCATGTTGTCGTACAGGATTTCCTCCGGATAGCCGCCCAAATACCGGAACGCGTTGGCATGGCAGCGGATCAGTGTGTTTGTGCTCATGTCGGTCACAAACTCTATGTACCGTGCCCGTGAGTATCCGAGAATAAACAGAAAGCAGTACAGCTTCTTCAGCTTTCCGCCCTCCATGACGGTGTGATCCTCGAAAAATGCCCAGTCCATCTGCCCTTGCATGTCTCAAACCGCACCGTTTCCTTCTCGTCCAGCTGCTCCTTTTTGTTGCGTACGTATTCTCGCACGATGCTGTGCCCGCCGTCAAAGCCCTGCTCCCGGATCTTTTCCGGAATTCGCTCCGCTGAGTACGGCGCTTCCTCCAGCCATATTGCGATCTGCTCCTTGTACGGGTCCAGCTTTGACGGCTTCGCCGCGCTCAGGCTGTATACCGGCCGTGTCTCGCTCTCGGCGTATTTCTTCGCCGTCCTCGGGTCAAGGTTGTACTTGCGCGCGATCTCCGTGTAGCTCAGTCCTTTTTGCCGGTCGCTTCGGATATCCATCCAGTTTGCTCCTTCCATTCTGACACCCTTTCCGCCTCCATTACGGCAGGCGGATTCGAGTGTACCATATTGCATTTCTCTCCGCTGCAAACCTGCATTTTTTGGCCGGCGTTTTCTTGCATTTTATCACTGGCGCTGACACAGTATATTTTTAATCAAACATTACTAAGAGTCAGTAAGCTGAATATGCGTAACTTAATCAAGCTAGGCTCAATTATTGCGAAAGGTGCAAAAGAAAGGCGATTTGAATGTCAAATTCATGATGGTTGTCTTTGCATACGCTCAGATGCTCTCACTGATTATTTAAGAGGAATCACAGACCGACCCGAACTTTCCGTCAAGTCCGTCACTGCCGCGTTAAACCAACAAGGTCTCCTATGTAGAGACCACAGTGGTAAGTCCAGTCGAAAGATCAGGAGTATCCGGCAGCTAACAATTCCAATAAATAATCTCTTTCCTCAGCGCCCTACCTATGAAACAAACAGCAAAAATCGGGAAAGCAAGTGCAAATAATGTCGGATTGACTAAGGAGAACTATATTGTCAATTGTAATCTAAAATTTGGAAGATGTAAATCATTACATAGGAGGACTGTATCATGACTCTGCGTGAAAACGAATGTGTATTGTACACCGTCAAGGAAGTCTCAGTATTGCTACATATCAATACTGGCTTCGTGTACCAGCTTGTCAAAGCGGGACTACTCCCAGCATTGAAGCTTGGGTCGCTGAAGATCCGCAAGACCGCAATTGAAGACTTTCTTGCTAAGTACGAAGGCTATGATCTGAGCGAACTGGACAACATCCGACTGCTGAATTCGGCGAGTTAATCAAAACATGGGGACTGGCTCACAGGCCGGTCCCCTCACTATTCAAAGAAAGGACTACAATTGTGGCTAATGTAACTGCTCGCAAACGTACTGATACCTGGGAATACCGGTTTGAATTGGCTCCCGCTGCGGGGAAACGAAAGCAAGTCTCTAAATCTGGCTTCCGAACAAAAAAGGACGCTCTTGAGGCAGGCACAAAGGCGTTTGCTGAATATAATCAGGCCGGAGAGTATTTTGTACCATCAGAGATCAGCTTTTCGGACTATCTGAATATCTGGCTCGACGAATACTGTTCCATTAATGTCAAGGCGAGCACCGTCGAAGCATACAAGAAGAAAATTGAGGCTTATATTTGCCCGGAACTAGGTGCATACCGCCTAAAAGCCTTAACGCCTTCAGTGCTGCAGAGCTTTCTCAACAAAAAATTCAATCAGGGATTTTCTAGAAATACACTCGTTGTGCTAAAATCAATGCTGAGTGGATCACTGGGATATGCTGTGGAACCGTTACGGTACATTCAGTATAATCCGGCATCTATGATTAAATTGCCTCTATCACGGGCTAGAGGTGTAGTGCCCACCCGAAAGAAAGAGAGACGCCCTGTGACAGCAGAAGAATGGTCGCAAATCATGGAGCGTTTTCCGGAAGGACACCCGGCACATATTCCTTTGCTGCTGGCCTACCGCTGCGGATTCCGCTTGGGCGAGGTATTCGGCCTCATGTGGTCAGATGTAAACTTCGATCAGGAGACCATCACGATCAATCGCCAGATCCAAATAAGTGAGAGCACAAAAAAATGGACATTTACCGCCCCTAAATATGACTCCTACCGAACGATCACGGTAGACCGCAACACCTTGAATGTTCTTCGCTGTGAGCGTGGTAAGCAAATTCGTGCCCGTGCTTATTATGATGAGTATTATGTCATTAACACGGTGCAGGACGCGGCGGAAGACATCCATATGGACAGCGGCAGTTTGGAAGTTGACGGAACGGGGGTTCCCGTATCGATGATTATGGTTCGGGAAGATGGCAGTTATATTCAGCCGCGTACTATGCAGCATGTTGCCAGAGTGATCCACGGCACGTATAAGGAAGGGCATCCTGTGATTTCTCCTGATTGGGATTTTCATTCTCTGCGTCACACCCACGCCACTACCCTTGTCGAAGCAGGAGTTCCGCTTGCTGTGATACAAAAACGGCTGGGGCATGCTAAGATTGAAATGACGGAGCATTACACGGATCACGTCACTGAAACGATGGAACGGGATTTCCAATCTAAACTGAAATCCTTATATTCCTGATCATTTTGCCCACATCTCCAAAAAGCGTGGGCAGGACGTGGGCAAACGCGAAAAGCACCCGATTCCAGACGGAATCGGGTGCTTTTATTTGCTCTAAAAAGTTCGGTAAAACCGCTGTTTTCCTTATTTTTTGCTCTCCTCCACGGCCACGGCGACAGCAACGGTGGCTCCCACCATGGGATTGTTGCCCATGCCGAGGAAGCCCATCATCTCCACATGGGCAGGGACGGAGCTGGAACCGGCAAACTGAGCGTCGGAGTGCATCCGGCCCATGGTGTCGGTCATACCGTAGCTGGCAGGGCCGGCGGCCATGTTGTCGGGGTGCAGCGTGCGGCCTGTGCCGCCGCCGGAGGCCACGGAGAAGTACTTCTTCCCCTGCTCGATGCACTCTTTCTTATAGATACCGGCCACCGGGTGCTGGAAACGGGTGGGGTTGGTGGAATTACCTGTGATGGAAACGTCCACGCCCTCATGATGCATGATAGCCACGCCCTCGCGGACATCGTCCGCACCAAAGCAGCGGACCTCAGCCCGCTCACCCTCGGAGTACCGGATCTCCCGGACGACCTTCAATTCGCTGGTATAGTAGTCAAACTGGGTCTGGACATAGGTGAATCCGTTGATGCGGGAGATAATCTGGGCTGCGTCCTTGCCAAGGCCGTTCAGGATAACCCGCAGGGGTTCCTTGCGAGCCTTATTGGCGTTGTGGACAATGCCGATGGCGCCTTCGGCGGCGGCAAAGGACTCGTGGCCCGCGAGAAACGCGAAGCACTTGGTCTCGTCCCGCAGCAGCATCGCGCCTAAGTTTCCGTGGCCGAGGCCCACCTTGCGGCTCTCCGCGACAGAGCCGGGGATGCAGAAGGACTGGAGTCCCACGCCGATGGCCTCGGCCGCTTCGGCGGCGGTCTTCACATTCTTTTTCAGCGCAATGGCCGCGCCCACGCAGTACGCCCAGCAGGCGTTTTCAAAGCAGATGGGCTGAATACCCTTGGTGATCTCATAGGGGTCGAAGCCTGCGGCCTTGCAGCGCTCGCGGCAATCCTCTACAGAGCCGATTCCGTACTCCCCGAGGACACCGTTAATCTTGTCAATTCTTCTCTCATAGCTTTCAAACAGAGCCATTTTTGTGTCCTCCTCTCTTATTCCTGACGGGGGTCGATATATTTGGCGGCATTGTCGAACTGGCCGTAGTGGGCCTTGGCCTTCTCCAGCGCCTCGTTGGCATCCATGCCCTTTTTGACGGATTCCATCATCTTGCCCAGGTTCACAAACTCGTAGCCCACGATCTCGCTGTCTTTATTCAGCGCCACACGAGTGACGTACCCCTCGGCCATCTCCATATAGCGGGGGCCTTTTTCCCTTGTGGCGAACATGGTGCCGATCTGGGAGCGAAGCCCCTTGCCCAGATCCTCCAAAGAAGCGCCGACGGGCAGACCTCCCTCAGAGAATGCCGTCTGGCTGCGGCCGTAAACAATCTGCAAAAACAGCTCCCGCATGGCGGTGTTGATGGCGTCGCACACCAGATCGGTGTTCAGTGCCTCCAGAATCGTCTTGCCGATGAGAATCTCAGAAGCCATTGCGGCGGAATGAGTCATGCCCGAACAGCCGATGGTCTCCACCAGAGCTTCCTCGATGACGCCGTCCTTGATGTTGAGCGTCAGCTTGCACGCACCCTGCTGCGGGGCGCACCAGCCGATGCCATGGGTCAGGCCGGAGATATCCCTGATTTCTTTGGCCTGGACCCATTTGCCCTCCTCGGGGATGGGGGCCGGGCCGTGATATGCGCCCTTGGCCACGGGACACATATGCTGTACTTCGGCAGAACAGATCATAAAAACGCTTCCTTTCCTGCGCTTTTTCAAAACAGGCGCAATTTTGTCTCCTGTCGTTGAATTCCGCAACTATTATACTGGTAAACGATTAACCTGTCAAGGAACGGAAGTCGGGTTTTTTTGAATTTCAGTCGGATTCAGGGCATCCGCCAAAGAAAAAACGACTGATAAAAGGAAACGTAACTCTCCCGTACTTTGCGCTTGGCACTTCCGATATAAAGCGCGCATAGGCGTGGGTACGGATAGCGGACTGATTCACAGCCTGTGGGCCACTACGGTCAGTATCGGTAAATAACTCCGCAACAGCTTTTAAAATCAATTATGAGATCAGACGGATGTCTTCGCCAAATTATTTTTACTCCCACAAATTACCCGGAGTGTAACCCCATTGAGTACGACCGCTGCGCCAAAAGGCTCAGTCTGCCCGGCTTTTCGCCCAGCGTCAGAAAAACCCATACCGGATTCATAATGGGGTCAATAATTGGAATGATAACCGTTTCCAGTTCGGAAAGGCCCGTACTTGCCTTGGCACATATGACATAAGAGAGTGCTACCATGCTGCCCAGCAAAATAAGAAAAAAGAAATCACTCCGATCCAATCGTCCGGCCCTGACAATAAACGAAATGCCAGCAACCCCTGCGATGATATTTCCAAGATACATCGACATGACTGGGTTTCCGTTTTTTAGCAGCCGCAAAAAGATTGAAATGCCGGCAAAGGTTACGCCGTTAAACACTGCGACAGCATTTCCAATCGTACTGCCTCCCCCTGCCTGATCCATAAAAAAGAGCACCATACCGGCAAATACGCACGCCATGCTGTAAATGTCAGTCCTTGTGACGCGCTCTTTCAAAAACACCCATAAGAGCAGCGCCACATAAATGGGCGCCGTGTATTGCAGCATGATGGCGTTTGCAGAAGTCGTCAGTTTTGTTGACGCAACAAAGCAATAATTAAAGGCGGCGTAGCACAGCGCACCGCCTAGGACGTACCAGTCGATCCGCCGCTTCTTGCTTTTGAGTACCACAGGTGTCAGCAGCAGCATGGCTATCAGGCTTCGGCCGCCCGCAATGGCATAGGGTGTCCAACTGATCATTTTGATGTTCAAGCCCGCCAAGCTCCACATCAGCGCTGCAACGCAGGTCAGGCCAATCACTTTTTTGTGATTCATATCTTGTTCCTTTACGGTCGGCTCATCGGCATAAGGCCGAAATTACAAAGAGGCGCGGAGGACGCTTTCCTACCCGGAAAGCGTCCTCCATTTGTCCGTCGACCGTCCTTATTTTACTTGGTCTGGCACAGAGTATAAAGATCTGTCCGCCTGTTTTCAAGCGTAAAGAGCTGCTTTCTCACAGTATCCACATAGTCGAGGTCAATTTCCGCAGTGATCACGCACGGTTGGTTGGAAGCGCGCGCCACCACATTTCCCCATGGATCGATCATCAACGAATTGCCGTATGCCTGAAATTTGGGCTTGCTACCGATCTGCGCCGGCGCAATGACATAGCAACTGTTCTCAATGGCGCGTGCGCGATGCAGAGGTTCCCAATGATCCTTGCCGGTGTTGAGAGTAAAGTCCGCAGGGCAAAGAAAAATCTGCACACCTTCCAACGTCATAATGCGTACATTTCGCCAAAGCGCATATCGTAGCAGATGGACAGCCCCAAGTGGCCCACTTCACCGGTATCCATCGTGACCAGCTCGTTTCCGGGGGAAATGCGGTCGGATTCGCGCACCGAAGACCCGTCGGCTATCACCACGTCGAAAGGATGCGCCTTGCGGTATCGAGCAACCAATTTCCCAGAGGGATTGATCACCATCGTGCAGTTATAGGGGTGGTCGTCCCCCGGCGCTTTTTCATAAATGCTGCCGCAGTGCAGCCAGACTCCATATTTTTTTGCCTGCTCAGAAAAAAGCAAAAGGTTCTGCCTCTGGGTATTTCTTCAGCATTGGCTTTGCTGTCCATGCCGACATAATTGACGCCCTCCGGCATACAGATCAGCTTTGCGCCGCGTGCGGCAGCATCCGCCGTCAATGCACTTACAAAAATCAGAGCCGCAAAGGGCTTAATTGTTATGATTGCTTCCTGTCTGGGTCTTGTGCCAGAATTAACATCACCATTGTACTGCACAACAATAGCAGGACTTGTTATGCTGACTTTTACAAAAAAAGCATCCGCTATCCGCTGTGCAGAACGCATACCGCTAAAGCGGATTGGAGAACCCACAGACATTGCGAATATGGTGGCTTTTCTTGTAAGTGAGGATGCCGGATATATAACAGGGGGGGCTTTTCCTGTTGATGGAGGAGTTTCATCCTCAAGCATGTATTCAAAATAATTTTCAGTTTGGAGAAGTCAAGAACCGTGCAGAATGTGAACACCCGAAATCCGGGGCTTATGCGGCCAGGCCTCTGGCGGCCTGACGATACATGGCCGGCGGCAGGCCGCCGGGGTTGGCAGTGTAGATTCGCCGGCGGTTATAGTAGGTCATGATGTACCGGAACACGATGCTCTTAACCTGTGCCATGGGCATCTGCTCCGTCCGGATTCGATAGAGTTTTTCTTTTTTCAGCGTAGCAAAAAAGCTCTCCATTCTGGCGTTGTCGTAGCAGTGTTCCGTACCGCTCATGCTTTGAACCGCACCGTATTGCGCCAGCACCTTCCGAAATGAGGAACTGGTAAATTGGCTGCCGCGGTCGCTGTGCAGGGTCATTCCATAGGCTCCCTGCGCCTGGCAGGCACACAGTTCCTTCTTCATGTTGTCATCCATAGCAAGACCGACGATCTCTCCGTTATAACAGTTCAGAACTGCTGCCAGATACAGCTTGCCGTCCTGACACTGGATCTGCGTGATATCTGTCAGCCACTTCCGGTTAGGAGCGTCTGCGGTAAAGTCCCGGCAAATCAGGTTCTCCGCCTTCTGCGCAGCCAAGTCTGCTTTTGTCAGACTGCTGGGGTGACGTGAAGAACGATGGAGCAAACCTCCCCGGTTCATGGCTCGCCGTACGCTGCTTCGGCTTTACCGTTTCCGGTCTTTGGCGAAAAAACCCAGCGCATCCTTGAGAATCTCATTGGCCTTCCGCAGTTCCGCGATTTCCTTCATCAGCCGGCGTTCGTTCTCGGAAAGCGGCGCGTCGCGGCGAATGCCGCTGCCGACGAAGGCGTGATCTCCGAAGGCCTTTCGCTTTTGCCGCCGCTCCGCCAGAGAGTAGTACGGAATGCCCAGCTGTGCCGCCGCCTGCTTCACGCCGATTTCATCAGACAGCTTGACCGCTTCTTCTTTGAACTCCTTATTGATTCTATCACTTTTGGGGTGTTTGCACTCTGCACTTCTATGATATCCCTCCACACATCCGGAGTATAGAAGAAAGGGAATTGCATATAAGACCCTTGAGCTGCTGGTCGGTGAGGCAAAGGCACGAGATATCGGCTATATTTCATTGGAAGCGACAGAAGCCGGCCAACCTTTGTATGAGAAATTTGGATTTGTACAAATGACAGACGAAATGCTTTTGCCCGAAACTTAATCCATATGAATTGGCAGAGATATCTGAAACTGGTGGTTTTTCGGCCTTTTAGTCGGTAGTTTTCTGAGGGCGACCGCCGGATATTGCAGCAGAACCATTGACAATATCTGGCTTGTACTCCGTACATTTGTATCATGCCAACAATCCCGGCGCTGAATTTGCCGGACGCTTGCGGGTCCAGTGCATCCCGCAGACAGGTATCGGCAGCCGGAACACCCGCCTGCGGATGTGAGTTTCGACGAGAGAATCTGTAATCTCGCGATACTGGTTGACTATTATCTGCTGGAGGTTACAGAGAAGTGGTCCGGAGGACAGGCGTTTGCGCCGTGGTAAAAGGCTTAAAAATGGTCTGCCGCGGCGATTTTTCCGCGGCGCACACACTCATGCCCTTGAACTTGGAATTTGTACAGCTTAATTTCCCACTTCCTTTAAAACGGGCAATGATTCTGCATGGAGCGAGCCGTTCGGGAGGATACCCTCCGTTATGACAGAGACCGCGGCATATATTCCCGCCAGAGACACTTGACTCTGGGTGTTAGAATCAATAGAAATAGTCTTTTCCATCGAATGCGGTTTGCCTCCGGACCCGCGCTTTTGAAGAGAGCTTCAGGAACTGAATCCCGAGGAGCGTATTTCCCATACGCTGATCTGTCCCATGGTGGAAAGCCTCAAGCTTTATTATTACCCGGCGGAATTTTTGGCGAATCCGGCGCGGCAGCCATAGAGCAAGCTCCGGGCGGAGTATCGGGAGCATGACGCCATAGGCCCTTTTACCTGGGCCTTTGTGCCGGCATTCCGGAAAGCTATGAAAGAGAGTAGAGGAGCAGCATTATGAAACCAGTGATTGGATTCGTGGCATCGGTCAGCCCCAAAATACAAAGCAATAAGCATATGGCAAATACGCCGTATATTGACGCCGTGATCGCGTCGGGTGGTACGCCGGTTCTGATTCCTGTTAACCGGGACGCAACCCGCGCCCGGGAATATCTCCCTTTTTTGGACGGTCTTCTGATTCCGGGAGGAGGAGATATAAGCCCTGTCTTATATGCGCAGGATCCGATCCCGCAGGTGACATTGATTCAGGAGGAAAAAGACCGGATGGAGCTGGAGTTAATCCGGTTGGCGGTGGAGAAACAGCTTCCTGTCTTTGGGATCTGCCGTGGAATGCAGTTGTTGAACGTATATTTCGGCGGCGATCTGTATCAGGATATCCCGACGCAGTATGAAACTCAAGTCTGTCACGTGCAGGACATGTCCATCCGCAGTCAGCTGACACATGGAGTTACCCTCACACCGGGGTTTTTGATGGAGAACCTGCTTGGCAAGGAGCCTCTCAGAGTCAATAGTTATCACCACCAGGCATTGAAAACCGTTGCTTCCAATTTTAAAATATCCGCCGTTGCGGCGGATGGAATCGTTGAAGCTATAGAAGATGTAAATCGAAAAATTTTCGCTGTGCAATGGCATCCCGAAGAGCTGGTGTGTGATCACCCGCGCTTCAGGCCCCTTTTTGAGCATTTCATTAAGTTGGCGCAGCAGGGCCGGCATGCTCGTAAAATTTGATGGGAGCATTTTTGAGGGATGCCCATAGAACGCAGGTCTCGGTTTCACGGTGTCTGCGTTTCTTTTGCCCTTAAAAAAAGAAGCGGTGGTTTTGATATAAAATCAAAACCGCCGCTTAAACTCAGACGAAATAAAGTCGGGGACTGCTGTTGCGCGCTGTCCGGCAAAACCGCATAGTTAAATCGGCCGGCTATGAAATTCAGATGAGCTTACAGATTTCCTGAAGGTCCTGAATCGTATGGTTTTGACCCCAATCGGGGGAATTATCGTCTCTGTCAATGAGCACAGATACACTACCTGCGGCATTTGCTCCGACGATATCCTTTTGCTCATCACCAACGTAAATCATTTGTTCCGGAGAAACATCAAAAGCCTTCAGCAGCGATATAAAACCGGCGGAGTTGGGTTTTCTGTATCCAACATCAACCGAAGTGAGTACCACGTCAAAATAATGGCGAATTGACGCTATATCCTGTAAAGAGAATGAATTGTCCATTCCGTAGGCGACATCCGTCAATGCTCCGATTCCAACGCCGGCAGATCTCAGATATTGCAGCGTGTCTGCCACATCCTCATAGCATTCGGCGTCCGACTGAAAAAAGCCATAGAAGGCTTCCCGTGCAGCATCCAGTATACTGTGCGGCAGTTTTAAAGCGTCGAGGATCTCCGTAAAGATGACTTGAGACGTGATTTCTTTTTCCCGCGGATTTTCACGTGTGTTGTACTTTGTCAGAATACTTGCTGCCATTTGAATATCCTCATCAGATAAAGAAAACGCGCACCTTTTGGATACTTGCCTGAGCGCAGGTTCGTAAAGGGATTTCCAGTTGAGGGGACTGTTGTACCGGACAAGCGTATGTCCAATATCAAAGGCGACCGCCTTTATTTTCATAAATAGTTCGTCCTTTCTCTGATGGTGCAGCCCATGGCCGTTTACATTCCAACGCAATGGTCTTGCGGTCGAAGTCACAAAGCCATTCAGACGCGGAAAAAAGCATCCTCATTAAAAATTACCACAAAATTTTGCGGGGCGCAATCAAAAGTGCTCCTTTTGAAAGGGACAGTCTATATATCGGTCGCAGTAAACGGGCGGTTATGGTCTCATATCCAGCGGGGAAATTGCCAAATATGCAGATAAACCTTTTCAAAGCCGCTTGACAAGTAAACGACCGTTTGCTATACTGCATCGTAGCAAACGATCGTTTGCTGTTTGAAGGGAGCATCACATGGCCGACACCAAGGAGCGGATTTTGCAGACCGCGCTGCATCTGTTTGCAAGGGACGGATACGAGGCGGTCTCCGTCAGTATGATTGCGGGAAAGCTGGGAATGACGAAAGGTTCGTTATACCGGCATTACCGGAGCAAACGGGACATTTTTGGCAGCATTGTAAAGCGCATGGAGCAAAATGATTCGGAACGGGCGCGGGCCTATCAAATGCCGGAGGGAGCCTTTGAACATATGGCGGAGACCTACCGATCCACGCCCATCGAGAGGATTGCGGCCTACACCGAGGCCCAGTTTCGTTACTGGACAGAGGACGAATTTGCCTCCGATTTTCGAAGGCTTCTGATTTTGGAACAGTATCGTGACCCGGAGATGGCAGCACTGTATCAAAACCTCCTGGCCGCCGGGCCGGTGGGTTACATGAAAGACCTGTTCCGGGAGCTGATGGGCCGGGGGCGGGGCCTTTTGAAGCCCGGTGACCCCGGACAGATGGCTCTTGAGTTCTATGCACCCCTTCATCTTCTGATGAGCATATTTGACGCCGCAGAGGGCAGAACCGAAGCGATTCGTCAGGTGCGGACACATATCCAGCGGTTTTTCAGGTTCTACGCCGCCGAGGAGGCGTGCGCACAGGGCAGCCGGGATAACGGTAATCAAAAGTCTGGAATTGAGGAAGGATGCACATTGGGGATGGTTCTTCAAAGGCATAGCAAAGCAGGCACCCATGGGGATGCCATGCAGGCTAACGAGTAAAACTAAGCAACCAAACCATAGGACTGACGGGATTTCTCCATGGCAAAGATTAGCCGCACAAGCTTTTTGGCGGCGTGAGAAATGGCAACATTGTAGTGCTTACCCTCGGTGCGCTTTTTGGCGAGATACGCGGCGAAAGTTGGATCCCAGAGACATACTTGGCTGCGTTGAACAGGGCGAAGCGCAGATACCTTGAGCCGCGTTTCTCCATGTGCGCATAACAGTTGGTAAGCTGCCCGGATTGGTAGGTAGAGGGAGAGAGTGTGTGGAGTTCATTCATGATGTGCTGAATCTCCGATTCAATTTCTTCAATCTCGGAGTCTAGTTCCCGAATGAGATGAATGGTGTGCCGCAGTTCCAGCGACTTCGCCGGCATCACGGAACCGATGGAAGCCCTGGCAGCCTCGCGGGTAGTCACGGCAACATCGCGCCCGTAACGTCCCTTTGAAGCCTCGCTGAGCACGGTTTTCAATGTGTCAGATTGGCATTGGAAATTTGCTGCGCACCGGGAAACTCATCTAGCAGCGCATAGGTGGAAGCCATGTGGAGCGTCGGTACCAATTTTTCCAACTCAGGGAACAGAATGCAGACTAGGCGCGAAACCGATTGCTTAAGTTGGGCACATTCCTTTACTTTGTCAAAACGGTATCTTGTCAATGACTACTCCTTGTTGTGGTAAGCTGTGTCTGTGTAGGGTTTGAGGTCCACATCAGACATGAGCATAGTTGCAATCGTTCGCGCATCAATACGGTCTGTCTTCGTCTTTCTTAGGCTGAGGCTTTTCCGGTACAAGTTGGTGTGCAAGGGGTTCAAGACATAGGTGGCCAGACCGTTGTCAAGAAGAAACCCGAGGATGTTGCAACTGTAGTGTCCTGTAGCCTCAAGTCCTACTTTTATTTTGCTCTGTTCAGCAGAGCAGGCCTGGATCCTTTGTAGCAGGCGCGTGAAGCCATCCATATTGTTGGGGATGGTGAAAACATCCCCAAGGACTTCGCCCTCCGAACTCATGATGAAGCAGTCGTGCTTATCCTTTGCGACATCAATTCCAACAAAAACCATAACAGTACCTCCAGCGATTTATTTGATGTTGCATCCACAAAACACTTTGCACTTGTAACCTTGTTCTAAATAAACCGCCTGGCGGTATCTAACTGATTAACAAACCTGCAAAGGTCTGTGGTCGGAGCCTTTCATGAACCATCGTGTGGTAGGAGAATGAAACCAATCCACAGCATCCCTTACAGTGTAGCACAGCCCTTGGAGAGGGGCTCTAATAACTACTACTTTACAAGGAGAACTGTTTTTTGAAACGTTATTTTGAGTCGCGGATTGTGTCGAACCGGGAGGTTTGCGCAAACTAAAATCCGCAATGCCTCCCGCAAGATTGTAAGCACAACTTGTCAGGAGGAAATCACATTGAACCGCGAAAACAAACGAAAAGCATATGCCAACGGCTATTATAAAAGTCATCCCTGTGACGACGTTTTTACCTGCAAGGTCTGCGGGCGTCTGGTTGTCCCCTCGGGCGCGGGCAGCGACCACCGAAACCACTGCCCCAACTGCCTTGCGAGCCTTCATTTGGACGACGAACCCGGGGACCGTTCCGCAGACTGCGGCGGCATCATGGACCCGGTGGGCGTTTGGGTCCGTAAAAGCGGAGAGTGGGCGATTATCCACCGCTGTCGCCAGTGCGGGCACTTCAGCTCCAACCGGGTGGCGGCAGATGACAATCCCATGAAGCTGATGTCCATCGCCCTGCGGCCCTTGACCAACCCGCCTTTTCCACTGGAGCGCATCGGGGAATTGACTGCCCTGATGGGCGGCGACGGGTCCATGATCTGATTGTTTTTTATATAATTGAATGTGTTCGGTAAAAATCGGGCATACAGGAGCGGGAACTGTCAGTTCCCGCTCCTTTAAGTCGCTGAAGAAGGAACAGCACAGCGACGGTCAGGACATTTACCGGCGCCGTCCCATTTTCCCTGCGCCGGCAGCTAAAAAAGCGGTTTTTCTTTACAAACGGGGTAAACTCCTGTATAATATTTTGGCTGATGAAATATGTGGAATGGAGAATAAGTCATGGCTTTGATCGAATATGACGAATATAAGCAGAAGCTGATCGCCCTCGGCCCGGAGCTTGAAAAGCTGGCCGCGGCGCTGGATATCGACACTGCCAAAAAGGAGGCCGCCATGCTGGAAGCCCAGACCGGCGAACCGGAGTTCTGGAACGATCTGGAGCGCTCCCAACAGGTGCAGCAGAAGCTCAAGCGTCTGCAGGGCAAGATTGGGCGTCAGGAGAAGATGGTTTCCAATTGGGAGGACCTGAAGACCCTGTGCGAAATGGGTCAGGAGGAAGACGATCCCTCTCTTCTGGACGAATTGAAAGAAGGCTATGACAAGCTGGAGGAGGAAATCTCCGAACAGCGCCTCTCCACCCTTCTCTCTGGCGAGTATGACAGCAGCAACGCCATTTTGTCGTTTCACTCCGGAGCCGGCGGCACCGAGGCTCAGGACTGGACCGGGATGCTCTATCGGATGTACACTCGCTGGGCGGAGCGCCACAATTTCAAATATCAGATTCTGGACTATGAGGATGGCGAGGAAGCGGGCATCAAGTCCGCCGCCATCTCCATTGAGGGCGAGAACGCCTATGGTTTTTTAAAAAGTGAAAACGGCGTCCACCGTCTGGTGCGCGTTTCCCCGTTCGACGCCAACGCCCGCCGCCAAACTTCCTTTGCCGCGCTGGAGGTGATGCCGGACCTCCCGGATGACGCGGACGTGGAGATTCGGCCCGAGGACATCGAGATGCAGGTCTACCGCTCCTCCGGCGCAGGCGGCCAGCACATCAACAAAACGTCTTCCGCCGTCCGATTGATCCATCTCCCCACCGGGGTGGTGGTCTCCTGCCAGACGGAGCGGAGCCAGTTCCAGAACCGGGATAACTGCATGAAGATGCTGCGAGCCAAGCTGTTGGAGCTGAAAGCCCAGCAGCATGCGGAAAAGATCTCGGACATCAAGGGCGTCCAGATGAAGATCGAATGGGGCAGTCAGATCCGGTCCTACGTATTCATGCCCTACACGCTGGCCAAGGATACCCGTACAGGTTATGAGACCAGCAACATCAACGCGGTGATGGACGGCGATATCGACGGATTCATCAACGCGTATCTGACCGCGTCGGCCACAGGCGAGCTAAAAAAGTGAGCGGCGGCGCGTGTTGAAAAGGGGGCCTTTCGCCTCAGGCGCGGCGTACCGGAGGAAAACCTACACGTTCTGAATCGGAATGCATTTGCGCAAAATTGCGGCGCGGCTTCTGGCCGCGCCGTTTTTCCATCAACGGGCAAAATTTCTAGAATTCAAAGAAAGCGGGCATTTATGGAAGAAAAGAAAATCGCAGAAAACAAAATGGGCGTTATGCCTGTGAGCAAGCTGGTATTCAATATGTCCCTGCCTATCATGGCGTCCATGCTGGTGCAGGCGCTGTACAATGTGGTGGACAGCATTTTCGTCTCCCGCATATCGGAAAGCGCGCTGACCGCCGTGTCTCTGGCGTTCCCCATGCAGGCGTTGATGATCGCCGTGTCCACCGGTACCGCCGTGGGCATCAACGCGCTTTTGAGTCGGGCTTTGGGCGCGCAAGACCCCAAACGGGCGGAAAACGTGGCGCTGAACGGCGTATTTCTGGCAGCGCTGAGCTTTGTCGTCTTCATTGCGATCGGAGCTCTGGTGTCGCCGGTGTTTTTCCGGTCTCAGACCGATGTGGAGGAGATCGTGGAGGGCGGCACTACCTACCTCACCATCTGTTCGTGCATATCTTTCGGCCTGTTTTTCGGAATCACGTTTGAGCGGCTGCTCCAATCCACGGGCCGGACCCTGTACACCATGTTCACGCAGGGACTGGGAGCCATCATCAACATCATCCTGGACCCCATCATGATCTTCGGCCTCTTCGGTATGCCCCGGATGGGTGTCGCGGGCGCCGCAGTAGCCACGGTCATCGGCCAGATCTGCGGAATGTGCCTGTCCCTGTTTTTCTGCCTGACGAAAAACCCGGAAGTACCGTTGAACTTCAAGGGCTTCCGGCCCTGCGGCGAGCTCATCCGGGACATCTACCTCATTGGTATTCCCTCCATCATCATGCAGGCCATCGGGTCCGTCATGGTCTATGGGGTCAACCGCATCCTGATTCCTTTTACAACTACTGCCGCCACGGTGTTCGGCGCGTATTTCAAGCTTCAGAGCTTTGTCTTCATGCCGGTGTTTGGCCTGAACAATGGCGTAATTCCCATCGTGGCCTACAATTACGGCGCGCGGAAGAAAAGCCGCATTATGCAGGCGTTCAAGGTGAGCCTCACCACAGCCGTGTGCATCATGGTGACTGGGACGCTGATTTTCCACCTGATGCCAAACTGGCTGCTGGCTCTGTTCGACGCGTCGGACGAGATGTTGTCCATCGGCGAGCCGGCGCTGCGGATCATCAGCCTCAGTTTCCCCATGGCCGCCGTGGGAATCGTTTGCAGCGGCGTGTTTCAGGCGCTTGGAAACAGCTTCCTCAGCATGATTATCTCTCTGGCGCGGCAGTTGGTTTTGCTGCTGCCCATCGCGTGGCTGCTCAGTCTCAGCGGCGAGCTGGGGCTGGTCTGGTGGGCGTTTCCCATCGCAGAGGTGTTCTCTTTGCTTTTGTCCATCGTGTTTTTTCGCTGGACTTATCGCAGGCATATTACGCCGCTGGTGGACGCACAGCCCTCAAAATAAGGGAAAGGCATCCGGAAAAGTCCATTGGGACTTTTCCGGATGCCTTTTCAATCTCCGCTTTTTGTCTGCCGCGCGTGGCAAAAGTTGATCCCCACAAATCATGTGTTTAGATACCGCATCAGGTCCTCCAGCCGTTCCATGCAAACGTTTCTGCCCTGTTGATAAAGGGCCTCCAGCTTATCCGCGTGGCGCTCCAGCCGTCCCACCAGCACCGGCTCCGCAGGACGGAGAAGAAACACCTCTCCCTCCCTCTCCAGCCGTTCCAGCTCCGTATACTGGGCGTTGTACCTCCGATTGATCTCCCTCAGGGCCGCGAAAAAGGCGGGATACCGCCGCGCGTACAGCCGCCGGGCCGTCTTTTCAAGGCCGCGGCTGATCTGCGGCTTTTTCCGATACCCTGCCGGGCGGGTCAGCACCACCACCCGTTTTTCATATCCCAGCGCCATGGCGCGGTGATAGGCGATCGGGCAGGCGCAGCCGCCATCCAGATACGGTACGCCGTCTATGTACACGATCTCGCTGAGGCCGGGCATACTGGACGAGGCCCGGCAGGCCAGTTCAAAGTCCGCTGAAGGCATCGTCCCCTTGCGGAAATATTTCGGCTGGCCGGTGAGACAGTCGGTGGCAACTGCCTCAAAAATCTGGGGCGAAGCGGCAAACGTCGCCTTGTCCAGAGGATTCAGCACATTGGCCACCTCCCCGAACAGGAAGTTGAAATTGAACACACCGCCGTTGCGCAGCAGGTTGTTAAGCCCCAAAAAGCGCCGGTCGGCGCAGAACGTCACGTCGATGTCCCGGGTGCGGCCCGGCTGACGGGCGATGTAGTTGTACCCGCACAGGGATCCTGCGGAGACACCATTAACGTATTCAAACCAGATTTGCCCGTCCATCAGCACATCCAAAACCCCCGCTGTGAACAGGCCCCTAAGGGAACCGCCCTCCAGCACAAGCGCGCCTTTTTGCATAAAAGCTCCTCCTTTAATAATCTTTTAGTATAGCACGGAATTCACCTCCACGCAAGCCGCAAGACGGATCTCTTCCGCAGAAAGCGGCCGCGGCCTGAGAACCTTCCGTTCTCGGGCCGCGGCCGCGCGCGCGTTTTTTTCAGTCTTTCAAGAATGTCTGGGGATCCACCGCGTCCCCGTCCTTTTCCACGGCGAAGTGCAGGTGGGGCGCTTCCGCAGCCTCCGCAATGGCGGTACTGCCCACGGCGCCGATGATCTGTCCGGCCGTGACTGCATCTCCGACCTTGACGGTGGGGACGGACTGCAAATTAGCGTAAGTGGTCTGGTAGCCACCGTCATGGTCGATCACCACGGTGGTCCCCATCAGGGGGTCATCTTTCACGGCGCTCACCGTTCCGGCGCAGGCCGCCATCACCTGGGTACCTACCTCTGCGGCCAGATCCACACCCGTATGGGTCCGCCAATCGCCCATGGTTTCGTCATAGCGCAGTCCGTCCACGCTGAACGCAGCCACCACCGCCCCCCGCAGGGGCCAGACGATCAAATTCGGCGCGGTAGCCGTCACCGGTGTATCGTCCACCTCTACCGAGGGCATCTCCACAGGCGCCTCCGCGGGAACGCTGTCCTTATCCGGCTCCTTCAGCGTCTCCGGCTCCAGAATCTCCTGCGACGGCCCGTTGGGGTCCAGATCATCAAAGAGGTCTGCATCCGGTGCGGACGCGGAGACCGCCGAGTCCGCATTTGCCTCAGCTTCCGTATTGCCGCGAAACAGGATCATATAGCCCGAAACTCCCACAACCACCAGGCACAGGAGCAGGACTATGTAGAAGCCCACTCCGCCCAGCACGATTTTCGGTTTGTTCATAGAGAATCGTCCTTTCCATTGGTTTGCCCTCAGTATGTCCATGAAAAGGAAAATTTATACACAAAAGGCACGGCGCAAAAAATTTTGCGCCGTGCCGCTTACTGTTAAAAAATACCTGCTATCCGCAGCGCCATTCGCCGTCCGCCATCGTCGCCGGACAGCTCCCGTACCTAGAGGCCGGAATGTGTTTTTTCCGCGTATATCACCGGAAAAAGCGGATTTTAATAATTTGAGCCTGAGGCGCAAACTCTGTAGGAATTTTCACGAGGAGAATTTACTTGATGATGAGAGTCTTACCGGTCATCTCAGCGGGGCATTGAAGGCCCATCACGTCCAAAATCGTGGGGGCGATGTCCGCCAGTTTTCCGCCCTTACGCAGCTCGCTGCCCGCGCCGCAGAGGATAAAGGGCACCAGATTGGTGGTATGGGCGGTCATGGGGCTGCCGTCGGGCTGCTCCATCTGCTCGGCGTTTCCGTGGTCGGCGGTAACCATTGCAATACCGCCCATTTTTAGCGTGGCGTTCACTACCTTGCCCACGCACTCATCCACAGTCTCCACCGCCTTCACCGCCGCGCTGAACACGCCGGTGTGGCCCACCATATCGCAATTGGCAAAGTTCAGAATGATGACGTCGTAGGCCCCGGATTCAATGTGCTCCACGCACTTTTCACAGACCTCGTGGGCGCTCATCTCCGGCCGGAGGTCGTAAGTTGCCACCTTGGGCGAGGCCACCAGCACCCGGTCCTCGCCGGGGAAAACGGTCTCGGAGCCGCCGTTGAAAAAAAAGGTCACATGGGCGTATTTCTCCGTCTCCGCGACGCGCAGCTGCGTCATGCCGAGGGAGCTGAGATACTCGCCCAGTCCGTTGCGTACGCAGGTGCGGGGAAAGGCCACTTCCACGTTGGGCATGGTAGCGTCATACTCCGTGTTGCAGACAAAATTGACAGGAAAATACTGGTGGGTAAAGCCGTCAAACTCCGGGTCCACCAGAGCGCGGGTAATCTCTCGCGCCCGGTCGGGACGGAAATTGAAGAAAATCACGCTGTCGTTGTCGCCGATGGTACCGTTTCCGTCGCAGACAACTGGCTCCACAAATTCGTCGGTAACGCCCTTTTCATAGGAGTCCTTTACCGCCGCCACAGGATCGGGATTCGCCGCCGCGCCCTCGCCGTACACCATGGCGTCATATGCCTGCTCCACCCGGTCCCAGCGCTTGTCGCGGTCCATGGCATAGTACCGGCCCATGACGGTTGCGATCTTTCCAATCCCCAGCTCGCTGCACTTCTCCACGGTCTGCGCCACAAAATCCGCCCCGGAGGTAGGCGAAACGTCCCGCCCGTCCAGAAACGCGTGAATATAGACCTTATCAAGACCCTTGTCCTTTGCCATTTTCAAAAGAGCGAAGAGATGGTCGATATGGGAGTGGACGCCGCCGTTGGATAAAAGGCCCATCAGATGAAGGGCCGTACCCTTTTCCCGACAGGCATCCATGGCGTGGTGATAGGCGGGAATTTCAAAAAACGAACCGTCAGCCACGGCGTTGGTGATGCGGGGCAGATCCTGAAAGACCACCCGGCCTCCGCCGATGTTGGTGTGGCCCACCTCACTGTTGCCCATCTGCCCGTCGGGCAGGCCCACGTCCAATCCGGAGGCGGATAGAGTCGTATTGGGAAATTCTGCGAAAAATTGATCAAGACAAGGCGTTTTTGCCGCCCGGATCGCGTTTCCCCGCAGATCACCCGACATACCGAAGCCATCCATAATGATAAGCGTTGTGGGGGTTTTATTCATAATTCAAGTACCTCTTTCTAACTCTGCCGATTGATCCGGGCTTTTCGCCCCGGAACCGCGGAAGGCCGCGCCCTCAGGAATGCGGAACCTTGCCGCCCGTCCCCGTGTTCCCCGTCCGGTTCCGCTGCAAGGACCATATCGTCCGCGGCGGAAAAGGGGGCGCAAGGGGACAAAAGCAGTTTCTGCCGTCGGGCGGAAACGAACGAAGCGAACTTTGTGACGATTTAGTCCTGATTCGCGGCGTTGATGATTTCGACAAACTGCTCCGGCTTGAGTGCGGCACCGCCGATCAGTCCGCCGTCGATGTCCGGCTGGGCCAAAAGCTCCGCGGCGTTCTTGGGATTCATGGACCCGCCGTACTGAATGGTGACGGACCGAGCGACCCGGGCGCCATACAGGGCGCGGATTATGGCGCGGATGTTGCTGCACACCTCGCCGGCCTGTTCCGCCGTGGCGGTCTTGCCGGTACCGATGGCCCAAATGGGCTCATAGGCCACGATGCAGCGGCGCAGCTTATCGGCGGGAACGCCGTTCAGCGCGCTTTTCACCTGCAGCGCAATCCACTCGTTGGTAATGCCGGTCTCCCGCTGCTCCAGACTCTCGCCCACGCAGATGATGGGGCTCATACCGGCGCTCAAAACGGCGTGGACCTTCCTGTTCACGCCATCGTCCGTTTCACCGAAATACTGCCGCCGCTCGCTGTGTCCCACAATGACATATTTGACCGCCAGGTCCTTCAGCATGTCCGCAGAGACCTCGCCGGTATAGGCACCTTTTTCCTCAAAGTAGACATTTTCTGCGCCCACGGAAATCCGCAGATCCTTGAATGCCCGGGAAGCCACGGATATATTGCAGGCGGGGACGCAGATCAAGGTATCACACCACTTGGCCCTGGGCATGATCTTCTTCATATCCTCGGCGAACTTCTTGGTCTCGGTGGCGGTCATGTTCATTTTCCAGTTGCCGGCGATCACAGTTTTACGGTAACGACGATTCATATTTTATACTTCCTTTTCTATATGTTCTGTTGTTTGACAGGAAAAAGGTAATTTCTGACGCGGAACAAAAAGTTTGGCTAAACGAACGCTCTCAAAAATACAGGACCCCATAAAGCGCTCCAGCCCGAAAGAAAAGCTTTAAACGCCTCACGCGATCATCTGTCCTGCAGGCAGGCTACTCCGGGGAGCTCCTTGCCCTCGAGAAATTCGAGAGACGCGCCGCCGCCGGTGGAAATGTGTGTAATCCGGTCGGCAAAGCCCAGTTGCTCCACCGCCGCCGCGCTGTCGCCGCCGCCCACGATGGTCACCGCGCCGCTCTCGGCCATGGCCTGAGCCATGGCGCGGGTGCCGCCGGCAAACGCGTCGAATTCAAAAACGCCCATGGGGCCGTTCCACACGATCGTGCCCGCTCCCTTCACCGCATTGCAGAACAGCTCCACGGTCTTCGGGCCGATATCCAGGCCCTGCATGTCATCCGGAATGGCCATGGAATCCACCACAACGGGCTTGGCATCGGCGGAGAACTCTTTCGCCGCCAGCGTGTCCACTGGCAGGAGGAACTTCACGCCCTTCTCTTTGGCTCGGGCGATCATCTCCAGCGCGAACTCCTGCTTGTCGGCTTCCAGAAGGGACCGCCCGATGGAGCCACCCTGGGCCTTTGCAAAGGTATAGGCCATACCGCCTCCAATAATAATCGTATCGGCCTTGCCGAGAAGGTTTCCGATTACGTTGATCTTGTCGGAGACCTTGGCGCCGCCCAGGACCGCCACAAAAGGCCGCCTGGGATCGTCCAGCGCCTTACCCATGACCTCCAGCTCTTTGGCAACCAGAAAACCGGAGACGGCGGGCAGGTAATCCGCCACGCCCACGGTGGAAGCATGCGCCCGGTGAACGGAGCCGAAGGCGTCGGATACGTACAGCTCCGCCATGGAAGCCATCTCCTTGGCGAGGGCGGGGTCGTTTTTGGTTTCGCCCGCTTCAAACCGGGTGTTTTCCAGCAGCATGATCTCGCCGGGCTTCAGCGCCGCGGCCTTGGCCCTGGCGTCGGGACCCACGGTATCGGCGGCAAAGATCACGGGCCTGTCCAAAAGCTCTCCCAGGCGCTTTGCAACCGGGGCCAGACTCAGCTCCATCTTCCGCTCTCCCTTGGGCTTGCCCAGATGGGAGCAGGCGATAACCGCCGCGCCGTTTTCCAGCAGATATCGAATCGTGGGCAACGCCGCCACAATGCGCTTGTCGCTGGTGATGGCCCCGGTGGTCTTGTCCAGCGGCACATTGAAATCGCACCGAAGCAGAATATTCTTTCCGCGGACATCCACGTCCCTGACGGTCTTCTTGTTGTAGTTCATAAACATCCTCCCTGAAAATGTCAATACGCTATGTAAACTCAATCTGTGCGGATGGATCGCAGCTTGCATACAGTATATCCGCCGCCGCAGTTTTGCACACGGACAGGAACACTCGCTCAGCGTCCTCCCGCCATTTCTCCCTCGCCGGAAAGACCGGGGAACCCGATCTGACGCAGCGCCTCGTAGACGCAGATGGCCACGGTGTTGCTGAGATTCAGGCTCCGTGCCTCTGCGCGCATGGGAAGCCGGATACACCGGTCGTAATGGGCCTTTCGAAAATCTGCGGGCAGTCCCGCGGTCTCCTTGCCGAAAAACAGCCAGCAGCCATCGCGGAACTCCGCCGACGTGTAGGGCCGGGGCGCTTTCGTGGTGGTGAGCCAGATATCTGCGGCATCCGGATTCCGACGGAAAAAATCATCCAGATTCTCATAGTCGAAAACCTCCACCAGATGCCAGTAATCCAGCCCCGCCCTTTTAACGGCCCGGTCCGAGATGTCAAACCCAAGGGGGCGGATCAGGTGAAGCCGCGCGCTGGTGGCGGCGCAGGTCCGGGCAATATTCCCGCAATTTTGCGGGATCTCCGGTTCCACAAGAACAACGTTCAGCATTGTATCCCTCCATTTGAAATGGACGGGTCAATTGTAATCCATCACCTTCATAAATTCAACCTCTTTATATGAAAAAATCGTTTTTTTAGAGAAAACCACTGCAAAACCATGAGAAATTCTGCGAAATGCCGAAGTCGGCGGCCAATTGAACAAAAAACTGTTAAATTTCTACATATTTTTTATGGAATCGTCGTTTTGCCGAAATGGAACCGGAATTTTCTGAAACAATTTACTAGGAAACACTGGATTTTCCTTAAATTTTTGTTATAATAATTTTGCAATCGACTCTGCGACGGATCTCGCAGTGACTGCCGGGGTGTCCGTGCCCCGCAGATTTTTTTCAGGGAGGGAATACCGATGGATCAGAAACGCGCAGTTATTTTCCTGACGACTTCCCCGGACCCGGAGCAGAAAATACCGCTGATGCTGAAAGACGTTCTGTTTTGCCCCATCCTTACGTGGGTGGCCCGCAAGCTGAAAGACGACGGCGTAGAGCGGTTTTTTGTTGTCTCTGGTTCGGAATATGCCGACGCGGCCCGCGCCTGCTTCCCCACAGACACCGACGTGACGATTTCCGACCAGCATCCAAGGCTGTTGGATTTTGTGTCCGGAGCCCAGCGGGTGACTGTCATTCCCCGTCCGGTGATTCCGGCTGAGCGGGCCGGAGAGGGGTATGTCTATTCTGCCGATGGTTCCACACTGGCGGAGGGCTGGAGAAAAGCCGCCACGATCTTTTTACAGAACGTGGATGGCGAACGGGGGTGGATCGCCCTGAATACCGACGCCGATATTCAGGACGTGGAGTTGCACCTGCGGGACGAGATCGTCCGGCGGCACCTTGCAAACGGTGTACGGGTTCTGGACCCCGGCGCAGTCTATATTGACCCCCGGGCGGAAATCGGTCGGGGGACTATGGTCCTGCCCGGAACCATTTTGCGGGGCGAGACGTCCATAGGCCGGGATTGCGTCATCGGGCCAAATACCATGGTGCACAGCTGCACCGTGGGGGACGAAACGGAGGTCAACGCCTCTCAGATCAACGAGTCCTCCATCGGCCGGCGGACCCATGTGGGTCCTTTCGCCTACGTTCGGCCGGGCTCCCATATTGGAGACGACATTAAGGTGGGCGACTTTGTGGAGGTCAAAAACTCCACCATCGGGGATGGGACGAAAATTTCCCACCTGACTTACGTGGGCGACAGCGACGTGGGCAAAAAGGTCAACTTCGGGTGCGGCACCGTCACCACGAATTACGACGGGTTCCATAAATACCGCTGCACCATCGAGGACGAGTCCTTCATCGGCTGCAACACGAATCTGGTGGCCCCGGTCACCGTTGGAAAGGGCAGCTATATTGCAGCGGGGGCGACCATTACCAAAGATGTTCCCGGGGACGCGCTGGCCGTGGCCCGGGTGAAGCAGGAGAACAAGGAAGGCTGGGCCGCGCGACGGCGGAAGATGAACGGCAAATAAGAGCCAAATAAAATTGATGAAAGTATATTCAGAACAAAAGAAAGAGGGCGTTGTTATGATTTCTCACGGTAAGGATGTAAAGGTATTCTGCGGTAACTCCAACCCCCAGCTGGCGGCAGAGATCTGCAAACTGATGGGAACCAAACTGGGCGAGTCGGAGGTGGGGACCTTCTCCGACGGTGAAGTCTTCGTCTCCCTTTATGAGACGGTTCGCGGCAGCGACGTGTTCGTGGTCCAGTCCACGTCCACCCCCGTCAACAACAACCTGATGGAGCTGCTCATTATGATCGATGCGCTGAAGCGCGCCTCTGCGGGACGTATCACCGCCGTCATGCCATACTACGGCTATGCCCGGCAGGACCGCAAGGCCAAGGCCCGGGACCCCATTACCGCAAAACTGGTGGCCAACATGCTCACCGCCGCAGGCGCGGACCGGGTGCTAACCATGGATTTACATGCCTCTCAGATTCAGGGCTTCTTTGATATCCCTGTGGACAATCTGGCAGGCAACCCCATTTTTGTGGATTACTACGCCAAGAAGTTCGGCGCCAACTGCGAGAATATGATGGTGGTGTCCCCCGACGTGGGCAGCGTGGCCCGCGCCCGTGCCTTCGCCCAGAAGCTGCACATGAATCTGGCGATTGTGGATAAGCGCCGCCAGAAGGCCAACAGCTGCGAGGTCATGAACGTCATCGGTGACGTAAAGGGCATGGACTGCATCATTTTCGACGATATGGTGGATACCGGCGGGTCCCTGTGCAACGCCGCACAGGCGCTGATCGACGTGGGCGGTGCCAAGAGCGTCCACGCCTGCGCCAGCCACGGTGTCCTCTCCGGGCCGGCCATTGACCGCATTAACAACAGTGTCATCACGGAACTGGCCCTGCTGGACACCATCGCCCCCATTGACGCGGGCAAGTCCGAGAAGATCAAATACCTCCCCGTGGCCCCCATGTTCGCCGAGGCCATCGAGCGTATCTATCAGGAGGTCTCCATCTCCAAGCTGTTCCGTTAAACGGAGTCGCAGTGAAACTGAATCGGCAAGGCGGGGAGAGGTTCTTCCCGCCTTGTGTGTGTTGAATTTGGGAAAGGCAAGGTGCTCTTTGAAGACGAAAAAAATGCTTGCCATCCAAGCCACACCGAGAAAGCACGGGAAAGTGGCTTCCATGCTGGATACGGCGGTGCAGCAGGGAAAAAGCTGCGGCTATGACACAGTGGTCATTGATCTCTATGAAAAAAATATTCAATACTGCACGGGATGTATGGCCTGCCGGTCTCAAGGTAGGTGTGTGATCCAGGACGACCTGCCCGGGATTGCCGCGTTGCTCCAGGAGAGCGACCTGATCGTCCTGGCGGCTCCCACATGGTTTGCCAATGTGCCGGCGGTGCTAAAAGCCCTGTTTGACCGGATTGCCGGCCTTACCATGGAGGAGGGGCCGACGGGGATTCCCCACGGGAGATTTAAAAAGGAACAAAAATATATGCTGATTACTGCCTGCACCACGCCCTTTCCATTTAATTATTTAGCCGGGCAGAGCAGCGGCTGTATCCGCGCCATGCGGGAAGTGCTACATACCTCCGGCATGACGATGGCGGGAAAGGTTGTTCTGTCCGGGACGAAAAACAAAAAGCAGATCCCTGAAAAGGTATTGAATAAAATTCGCAAAATTGTACGAAAAAGCCTATAGGCTTTTCGTCTGCCGCGTTCTTTCGCGCGGTGGGATGAATACGAATATTTAAAAGGAAATGAAACCATGTTGTTTGGAAATAAATCCTCCGGAGTGGACTGGCTTTTGGTGGGCCTCGGGAACCCCGGGGAGAAATACGCGAGGACCCGGCACAATATGGGCTTTCTCACCGTGGACCTGCTGGCGGAGAAGCAAAGCGTAAAGCTGAACAAGGTGAAGTTCAAATCCGCATATAACATCCTGCGGTTCGGCGGTGCGCGGGTTCTGGTGATGAAGCCCCAGACCTTTATGAACCTCTCCGGCGAGGCCGTACACGAGGCGGCGCAGTTTTACAAGATCCCCGCCGACCGCGTGCTGGTCATTTATGACGACGTATCCCTGCCCGTGGGAAAGCTGCGGGTGCGGCCCTCCGGTTCCGCCGGGGGACACAACGGCATCAAGAATATCATCGCTTACCTGGGTACGGATCAGTTCCCCCGGGTGAAAATTGGAATTGGCGATCCCGGCGGCACCGGGGAGGAGCGGGACATGATCGACTGGGTTATCGGCGTCCCCTCTCAGGCGGACCGGAAGATTTTGCTGGACACCTTTGCCCGCGCCATCGATGCGGCGGAGTGTATTATCGAAAGCGGCGACTGCCAAAAAGCGATGAATCGCTTCAACTGAAAGTCTCCGGCGTCATTTGGCAGTCTCAATGGCCGGGGCCGCGCCGCCCGCGGCGTCAAAAAGGAACATTAAGGAACATTTATGGAACAACTCCTGAAAAAACTGAATGAGCTTCCGGAGCTCCGTGAGGCGGTCTCAAGCCTTGCAAGCGGCCGAAGTCCCGTGGCGGTCTCCGGCCTCCAAAGCGCTCACCGCGCCGTGGTCGGCGCGGCGATTGCCATATCCATGGGCCGCCCGGCGGTCTTTCTTTGCGGCGACGAGCAGGAGGTCAGGCGCCTGGCGGGCGATCTTCGAACCCTGACAGGGGCGGAGCCGGTGATTCTTCTCGGCCGGGAATGGCAGTTCCGGGCGGGGGCGGTATCCTCCCGCGCGTGGGAGCAGAACCGTCTTGCCGCGCTGTATGCCCTGGCAAAGGGAAGAGTCTCCGTCTGCATTGCCACGGCGGACGCGCTGATGACCCGGACACAGCCGCGAAAACAGCTCTCCGCCGCGACGAAAACTTTGAAGGTCGGCGAGAGGCTGGATTTGAACGAACTGTCGGACCAGCTATCCGCCGCCGGATACACCCGGTGCGAGCAAGTGGAGGGCGTGGGGCAGTTTGCCGTCCGCGGCGGGATTCTGGATGTGTTCTCGCCCCTTATGAGCCAGCCGGTGCGCTGTGAATTGTTCGACGACGAGATCGACTCCATGGGAGTGTTTGACCCCGGCACACAGCGGCGGGTGAAAAACATCAAATCGGCGCTGTTGCTGCCCGCTGCCGAGGTGCTGCCCCATCAGGCCCCCGGCGGAGTCGCGGGCCTTGCCGCTGCCTTGGACAAAGAGGCGGAAAAGCTGGAAAAAAAGGGGCGGGCTGCCGCGACTGCGGAGACCCTGCGGGCAGACGCCGCCCGACTGCGGGACGGCGGAGCCTTAGGCGGCGCGGACCGGTATTTGTGCGCCGTGTATCCGGAGGCGTCGTGGGGGGTGGACTACCTGCCCGCAAACGCGGTAGTGTTTTTAAGCGAGACGGCGCGGGTGGAGGAACGCATCAAGGGCTTTGCCCTGCAAGCCAAGCAGGACACGGAGGCGCTGCTGGAAGCCGGAGTGCTGGCGGGGGCGTTTTCCCATCTCGCCATGACCGGGGAGGAGCTGCTCTCCCGATTGGCCGACTTTCCCACTGTGATGGAGACGTCTCTCCCCACTTCCCGCTATCCCATACCCCCCAGGGCACTGGTAAACCTCACCACAAAGCAGCTTCCCTCCTATGGCGGCAGCCTTGAGACCGCGGCGGAGGACTTGAAGCACTACCGGGCCGCGGATTACGGCGTGCTCATTCTCTGCGGCGGCGAGGCGCGGGCAAAAAACCTCCTACGGCTGCTGGATGAGCGGGGCGTTCCGGCCGCGCTGGATCTGAAAAACGCCGCCATGCCAGCTGCGGGCGAGGTGCGGCTTACCGCCGGGGCGCTGAACGCGGGCAGCGAGTGGCCCCAGCTCCGTCTGGCGGTGCTGACGGAGGGGCAGCTGGCACCCGCGGCGCGGAAGCGGCAGAAGCCGAAAAAGGACTCCAACCGGCAGAAACTCCAGTCCTTCACCGATCTCTCTCCCGGCGATCTGGTGGTCCACGCCCAGCACGGCGTGGGCCGGTTTTCGGGCATCCGGAAAATGCCGGTGGACGGCGTGGAGAAGGACTATATCAAGATTGACTACGCCGCGGGGGACTGCCTTTACGTGCCGGTGACAGCGCTGGATCAGGTCAGCAAATATATCGGCGGCGGCGAAAACAACGAGCATACCCGGCTGAACAAGCTGGGCGGCACGGAGTGGGCCCGGTCCAAATCCAAGGCAAAAGCCGCGGCGAAGGACCTGGCCAAGGGCCTTATTGCCCTATATGCCGCCCGGCAGAAGCAGCCCGGCTTCGCCTTTTCGCCGGATTCCCCTTGGCAGCAGGAATTTGAGGACGCCTTCCCCTATCCGGAGACAGACGATCAGCTCCGGGCCGTGGAGGAGATCAAGGCCGATATGGAGCGGCCCCGGCCCATGGACCGCCTGCTGTGCGGCGACGTGGGATACGGCAAGACGGAGGTGGCTCTCCGGGGCGTGATGAAATGTGTGCTGGACGGCAAGCAGGCGGCGATTCTGGTACCCACCACCATTTTGGCCCAGCAGCACTATGCCACCGCCATGAGCCGCTTCGCCGGCTTCCCCGTAAACGTGGAAGTCTTGTCCCGATTCACAGTATCCAAGGAGCAGAAACGGATTCTGGAAGCCACCCGCACCGGTGGAGTGGACGTGCTGATCGGCACTCACAAGCTGCTGCAAAAATCTGTGCAGTTCAAAGATCTGGGGCTTTTGGTCATCGACGAGGAGCAGCGGTTCGGCGTCACCCATAAAGAACGCCTCAAGGAGATGGCCAAACAGGTGGATACGCTCACCCTCTCCGCGACCCCTATTCCCCGGACGCTGAACATGGCTTTGTCCGGCCTTCGGGACATGAGCACCATCGAGGAGCCCCCCGCAGACCGCCAGCCGGTGCAGACCTACGTGCTGGAGCACGACTGGGAGATCGTGGCGGATGCCATTCGCCGAGAACTGGGCCGGGGCGGGCAGGTATACTACCTTCATAACCGGGTGGAGTCCATCGACGTCACCGCGGGACGGATCCAGAAGCTTCTGGGACCGGAGGCCCGCATTGCCATCGGCCACGGAAAGATGTCGGAGCAGGAGCTCTCCGACGTGATGGGCCGGATGGTGGACGGTGAGGTGGACGTTTTGGTGTGCACCACCATCATAGAAACAGGCATTGATATCCCGAACGTGAATACACTGGTGATTGAGGACGCGGACAGGATGGGGCTGGCCCAGCTCCACCAGATTCGCGGCCGCATCGGCCGCAGCACCCGCCGGGCTTACGCATACCTCACCTACCGCCCGGGCAAAATTTTGCAGGAGAACGCCAGTAAGCGTCTGGGAGCTATCCGGGAATACGTGGAGTTTGGCTCCGGGTTCAAAATTGCCATGCGGGATCTGGAGATCCGGGGCGCCGGCAATCTGCTGGGGCCGGAGCAGTCTGGATATATGATGAGCGTGGGCTACGACATGTACCTAAAGCTCTTGGAGGAGGCGGTACTGGAGGAAAAGAACGAACAGCCCGCTCAATCGGCGGAATGCACCGCCGACCTGACGGTGAACGCCCATCTCCCCGAGCGGTATGTCCCCTCGGCGGAGCAGCGGATGGACCTGTACCGCCGTATTGCCGCCATCCGGACGCCGGAGGACTCCGGCGAGATTCTGGACGAACTTATGGACCGCTACGGCGATCCGCCCAAACCCGTACTGGCGCTGCTGGATGTGGCGCTTTTGCGGGCGGCGGCTCAGGCCGCCGGCGTTACCGACCTGAGTCAAAAAGGCGACCGGCTGCGTCTGGAGCTGGGCGTGTTCCACCCGGAGGCCCTGGCGGCGGTGTGCGCACTGCCCAAATACCGGCAGCTGCTGACGCTCAGTGCCGGAGACATCCCTATGCTGACGATGCAGCTGCGGCCCGGCACGGACGTGCTGGAAACGGCGACAGCACTGGTGGAGGACCTCCGTCTGGCGGCGGATGATACGAAAGAAAAGGAGAACAGTCATGTCTGAGGAGAAAAACGGCCGGCAGGAACTGCCCGAAAAGGCAGAAAAACCGGAAAAACCCCAAAAAGCCGAGAAGGAGACCAATGAGCGGGGAAAAATGACCTTTGGCCGTTTTCTGCGCAACTACGGCTATCTGTTCATCACGGTGATCGTGATGCTGGTGCTGTTCCGGGGCATCTTTCTGCTGGGCTTTGTCACCAGCGGATCTATGGAGACCACACTTCCCACCCACTCCGTGTTTTTGAGCTGGCATCTGAGCTATGCCACGGGCGACCCGGTGCCGGAGCGGGGGGACATCGTGCTGTTCAACAGCGACGAGCTGGGGCAGACGCTGGTCAAGCGGGTTGTGGGCCTGCCCGGCGAGACGGTTACCTTCCTGAATGGCCAGGTGTTAGTCAACGGCACCGCGCTGGAAGAGACCTATCTGCCCGTTCAGGGGATTACCTATCCCCGGAACGAGGGGGACAGCTTCACCGTGCCCGACGGGTGCGTTTTTCTACTGGGAGATCATCGGGACGACTCTCTGGACAGCCGCTTCTGGCAGGACCCCTTTGTCCCCGTATCCAATATCCGCGCCCGGGCGTTGGTAGACATCTCCCTGTGGCCGGGCAATACGTGGCTCGGCGTGCGCCGGGTGGGTTAAGTACGCCCGCCTGCCCCGCCGGGAGGAAGGAGCAGGTTTATGAAACGGGCGTTTCTGGCCGCGCTGGCGGCCATGCTGTTGCTGTCCGGCTGCGGAAAGCAGGCGGAAGAGCCGTCGGGGCTCTATTATGAGGCCTCCGGCATTGCGCCGGACACGGTGCTGCTGACGGTGGACGGACGGGAGGTCCCGGCGGCCCGGTACTTCTACTGGCTGACCGCCGACTGCGACTATCTGGCGGAGCAATCCGGCGGCGAACCTGACTGGACCGGGGATGCTGGCGGGCAAACTCTGGATGAATATGTAAAGGCACAAGCCTTGTCCGCCGCCGTGTTTTACGCCACGTTGGAGTCTTTGGCGGAATCCCATGACTGTGTGCTGACCGCCGGGGATCTTGCCGCCATGGATAAGGACTGGGCAGACCAGGCTGCTGCCGCCGGCGGGGAGGACGCATATCTCGCCGTTCTGGCGCAAAAGGGTCTGGATCAGGCGGGGGCGCAGCTGTTCTCCGCTGACTACTACCTGTATGAACAGCTCCGGGAACTGTCCCAAACCGAGGGAAACGATCTGGCTCCCAAGAGCGGGGACGTGACGGCGTATGCGCAAGCCGCTGGGCTTTACACGGCCGATACCCTTCTGTTTTCCGATGGGGACCTGGCGGCGGTGGCCCTCTCCGAGCTTGAAAAGGACCCGGATTTGGACCCGGCGACTCTGAAAGACGGCACATATGCCTCCGTCACAGCCGCGCCGGGAGACGGGACCCTGCCGGAGGCGGCAGAAAGCGCCCTGAAGGGTCTTCAGACCGACCAGTGGAGCCAGCCGGTGGAGACGGAGGCGGGGGTATACCTTCTGCGCCCGGCGGCACTGGACGAGGATGCTGCCGGGGACCTCTGGTTTGACGGACGGCTTCAAGATCTGGCGGCGGATGCTCCGGTGACGCTGGCGGAGGAATACGGCAGCTTCACCGCCGCTTCGTTTTACAAAGGCCTTTGCGCGGCGAGGGTCGGGGGAAAATAGTACAGCGCCCGCCGCCATACTGCTCCCATAAGACCGCTTTGCCCAATCCCACCCAGACCGTATCTTTTCAATTTCTTTCGCAACAGCATTATCAGCGGGTAAGGACTGTCCGCGGCACGTATCAAACAGAATACCATGCCCAATCCCTGTTGTTTTCGTCACCTTGACGAAAACAACAGGGATTTTGTCAAAGTTTTAACAAAAATTATTATTTACCATTTTTACCATTGACGGAACGCATAAACTCCCCTATAATAAAACTATAGACGGTTCGGAGCGAGTTCGTTTGCTAAAATTTTGACAATCATGTCAGAGTTTTGACAATCCCTTTTTCCCCACCGCCGCATTCCCATTGTTTTCCTGCGCGGACTTTGAAAATGGTCCGTGCCAAGCAAAGAATTTTAAAAAAATGGAGGAACATCATGAAAGAACTTTATGTCGTGAACTGCTGCCGTACAGCCATTGGTTCCTTTGGCGGCTCTCTGAAAAACACCCCTGCCGCCGAAATGGGTGCTATTGTCGTCAAAGAGGCCCTGAATCGCGCCGGTGTGAAGCCCGAGCAGGTTGACGAAGTGATGTTCGGCTGCATTCTGACCGCAGGCCTTGGACAGAACGTTGCCCGTCAAGTTTCTATTAAGGCCGGTATTCCCTATTCCGTTCCTGCTTACACCGTGGGTATGGTCTGCGGTTCCGGTATGAAGTCCGTCATCGAGGGCGCCCGCTCCATTCTGGCTGGCGACGCGGATGTAATCGTCTGCGGCGGCACCGAGAATATGTCCGCCGCTCCCTATTCCGCTCCCGACGCCCGCTGGGGCGCCCGCATGGGTGACAAGAAGATGGTCGACACCATGATCAAGGATGGCCTGTGGGATGCGTTCAATAACTATCACATGGGCACCACTGCTGAGAATATTGCCGATGTCTGGGGCATCACCCGTCAGGAGATGGATGAATTCGCCGCATCCTCCCAGCAAAAGTGCGAGGCAGCCCAAAATTCCGGCAGATTCGACGACGAGATCGTTCCCGTTCCCGTGAAAGTCAAAAAGCAGATCGTCGAGTTCAAGAAAGACGAGTTCCCCCGCGCCGGCACCACCGTCGAGGGTATTTCCAAGCTGAAGGGCGCATTCCCCGTGGGCCCTGAGTCCCCCAATCCCCAGGTCGTCCACACCTTTGAGCCCACCGGTTTCAAGGACGCCGCCGACAAGGGAACCCCGCGCGTCACTGCCGCCTCCGCCTCCGGCATTAACGACGGCGCTGCCGCCATCGTTCTGGCCTCCGGCGAAGCTGTGAAGAAATACGGCCTGAAGCCCATGGCCAAGCTGGTCTCCTGGGGCCAGGGCGCCGTCGATCCCAAGATCATGGGCGTCGGCCCCGTTCCCGCTTCCAAGCAAGCCATGGCCAAGGCCAATCTGTCTATCAACGACATGGACTTGGTGGAAGCCAACGAGGCCTTTGCGGCCCAGTCCATCGCCGTGGCCCGTGAGCTGAAGTTTGATATGAGCAAGGTCAATGTCAACGGCGGCGCTCTGTCTCTGGGTCATCCCGTGGGCTGCTCCGGCGCACGCATCATCGTCACTCTGCTCCATGAGATGCAGAAGCGGCCCGATGCCAAGAAAGGTCTGGCTACGCTGTGCATCGGCGGCGGCCAGGGCGTTGCAACTATCTACGAGAAGTGCTGATTCTTTAAACTACATTGGAACGGGCGTCCGTGGAAAACCACGGACGCCCGTTTTGTTTTCTTCCTGTGGAACATGAGCCGTTCGAGCGGTCTACGCGTAAAGCCGCCGCCTAGGTTATTCCGCGAAAATCTCGGTTAAAAGCTCCACAGCCTCTGGCAGCCGGTCTTCTTCAAGGCCCGCATAATTTACCACCAGCGTGTGGCTAAGCGCCTCTTCACGCCGCCGGGTATACTGGGATAAAAAGCCCAGACGAACGCCCTTTTCCCGTGCCTTGGCGTCGATCTCCCCATCGCTGTGGGCGGTATCTAGCCGCATCAGAAAGTGCAGCCCAGCCCCCTGCTCCGCAATATGGACCCGCTTCGCAAACGCACTGCGGCGGAACGCCTCCAGCACGGCGGCTCGTCTTAAACGGTACTCCGTCCGCATACGGGCCAGGTGCTGCTCATAATATCCGTACTCCAGAAAGCGGGACAGAACGAACTGCTCCGTAGCAGGGACAGTGCAGGCATAAAAATCCAGTTCCCGGCGGTACTGCTCCAAAAGCCGGGACGGCAGCACCAAAAAGCCCACCCGCATGGAAGGAGCAATGGTCTGGGAAAACGTATTCAGGTACGCCACCCGGCCTCCGCCGTCGATGCTTTGCAGCGGCGGAATGGGCCGTCCTGTAAAGCGCAGCTCGCTGTCGTAGTCGTCCTCGATGATAACCCCGCCGGTTTCCTCTGCCCAGCGCAGCAGCTCCTGCCGCCGCCGGATAGGGGTGACCAACCCGGTTGGATACTGGTGAGAGGGGGACAGATGCACCGCGCTGGCTCCGGAGGCCCGCAGGGCGTCCAGGTTCATCCCCTCGCCGTCCAGCGGTAAAGAGATGCACCGGACACCGCTCTTTTCATACACCTGCCGGATCTTCGGATAGCCGGGGTCCTCCACCGCCAGTACCGTGTTCCGCCCCAGCAGCTGGGCCAGCAGGAGGTAAAGATACTCCGCTCCCGCGCCGATCACGATCTGCTCCGACGACGCGGAAAGTCCCCGATAATCCCTGAGATCGCCGCAGATCGCCCGCCGCAGGGAGGGCAGCCCCTGATGGGGCAGCGGAGAGAGGAGGGCAGGTCCCTCTTCGGCCAGCACCTGCCGCGTCAGCCGCGCCCATGTGGACAGAGGAAACCTGGCCGCATCCACCCGGTTCGTCTTCAGATCCAGCTTCCACTCCGGCTCCGGCCGGAACTGTATGTCCGTCGGTGGCTGCCGCGCAGGGAGACTCCGCTCCACCCGGGCGACAAAAAAACCGCTGCGGGGACGGGTGTGGACATAGCCCTCCGCCTCCAGCTGCTGATACGCCCCCTCCACCGTGATGACCGAAACCCCCAGATGCTCTGCCAGCGTCCGCTTGGAGGGAAGCCTCTCTCCCACCGCCAGCGCACCCGAGAGAATATCTCCCCGAATGCAGCGGTAGAGATATTCATACAGAGTCAGCCCGCCCCGGTCTTCCATAGAATAAGTCAGCATATGCCGCCCTCCCATCTGACCTTATCGAAATTTTATAATTTGGATATTTCAATCATACCATATATTGATTACAATAGATACAATTGAAGCCGGGAGGAGTCAGAGAAACATGGAAAAATCAATTAAGACGGGAAATTCCACGGCCGCGGATACGCACGTGCGCTCGATTGTCACCACTGCGCTTCTGGCGGCGCTGGCCTGCGCCGCCACCATGGTGATCCGCTTTCCCTCTCCCACGGGAGGCTATATGAACCTGGGCGATACAGTGGTGCTGCTGGGGGCGTTTCTCCTGGGGCCGTGGTACGGCGCGTTGGCGGGCGGTGTCGGCTCCGCCATGGCGGATGCCCTTTCCGGGTACATGGCCTATGTCCCCGCAACGCTGATAATCAAGGCCGTTATGGCCATTCTGGCGGGGCTTTTGTATCGGGGACTGAAGGAGAAGTCCGGCGGTATCATTTTCTCCGCCGTGGTGGGGGAGGTTCCCATGGTGGTTGGCTACTGGCTGTTTGACGCGCTGCTGCTGCACAGCCTTACCGGTAGTTTGGCGGGAATTCCCAGCAATCTCGTGCAGGCGGGCTTCGGCGTGGCGGTCTCCGTGTTTCTGGCGACGGCGCTACGGAAAAGCGGCTATGTGCGGAGTAAATTTCCCAACCTGTAAGGGGGACAGACCGCAGTCTTTTGAAAAAGTGCCACGCGGGACGGAGAATTCTCCGTCCCGCGTTTTTGTCCCCGGAACGACGTATAGAGCCAGCCAATGTGTTCATTTTTTGTTCATATTGCCGGATGGTTTTTCTTGCGCTTTTTATATTAATATGATATTTTATTATCAAGCTAAAGCGTTCGCGCATTTTGTGTATCTGCGCTGGAGGCGGCGGTCTATAAAAGCGGGAGGGAAACGGTCATGGATCGATCATCGGCAATCCGGGCGGCGGTTCGCGCCAACGGGGATGACGCGGTACAGCTCAGTGAAAAACTGTTCGATTACGCGGAGCTGCCCTATCACGAGCTGAAGTCCAGCAAAGCCATGGCGGAGTTGTTGGAAAAAGCGGGCTTTGAAGTGGAATACCCCTTTTTTCAAGAGGAGTTGGGCTACGGCTCCGCCTATCGCGCCACGCTGAAAAACGGAGAGGGACCAAAGGTGGCGTTTCTGGCCGAGTATGACGCGCTGCCGGGCATCGGCCACGGCTGTGGGCATAATCTCCACGGGCCGCTGTCCGTGTTGGCCGGACTCGCCATGGCAAAGCTGACGGATCGGTTTTCCGGGACGGTACAGGTCATCGGCACCCCGGCGGAGGAGGAGAACGGCGCCAAGATTCCCATGGCGTCGGCGGGCATATTTGACGATCTGGATCTGGCGGTGATGATGCACAGCTGGAGCGGCGGCATATCTCAGCCGGACATGGATGTTCTGAGCCTCCGGTGCTACGTTGTCGAGTTCTATGGCCGGGAGGCCCATGCGGTGGCCGGTCCCTGGATGGGAGCCAGCGCGCTGGCCGCCGCCCGTAAATTTTTGGACCTGGTGGATGCCCGGCGGGAGTGCTTCACCCGCGACGTCCGGTTCAACGCCATTTTGCAGGAGGGTGGCAAGGCCCCCAATATTATCCCCGGCTATGCGAAAATACGCCTGGAGTTCCGCACGGACTCCCGGGGCAAATTGGAGGAAATGGATCGCATCGTCCGCGCCTGCGCCGACGGGGCGGCGCTGGCCATGGACTGCCGCGTGACCTTTACGCCGGGTCTTTTAGACTTCGACGACATGGTCCGGGTAAAATCGCTGGAGGCGGAGGTCTCCCGTCTGCTGGAGGAAAACGGCGAGAAGGCCGGGGAGGTCTTGCCGGCTTCCGGTTCCTCGGACCTCGGCAATGTCAGCTATCGCTGCCCCGCCATCCAGCCTCTGATTTCCATTGCCGACCAGCCGTACGCTCTCCATACGGAGCAGTTACGGGACGCCACACGGCTGCCCAAGGCCCATCAGGCCATGGAACACGGGGCTTGTGTCCTGGCGGAGCTTGCCATGCAGGTACTGGACGACGCGGATTTCCGCGCCGCCGTGCGCAATGACTTTCAACAGGCACTGAACGTGAAATCCAGACGACTGATTTAAGGAAGAGGAGAAACTTATATGGCTGAAACACTGGTAAAAAAGAAAAACCCGTTGAAAATGCCGCACATTTACGTGCTGCTGATGGCAATCATTGCCGTCTGTACAATTTTGACCTGGATTCTGCCTGCCGGAGAATTTGAACGGGCTGTAAACGACGCGGGCCGGGAAGTGGTCGTCGCCAACACCTACCACGCGGTGGAGAGCTCCCCCGTGGGGCTGTTCCAGATGTTCCGCTGCATCTATAACGGCTTTATTGACGCGGGCGGTGTGGTGTTTTTCGTCTTCATCGCCTACGCCTCCATCGGTCTTATCATCTCCACTGGCGCGTTCAACGGACTGGTGGCGGGACTTTTGAGAGTCCTGAAAGGCAAATCCCGGGCCATGATCATTCCCATCTTCATCAGCCTGATCGGCGCGGCCTCCTCCACCATCGGCGTGTTTGAGGAGATGTTCCCCTTCATCCCCATCTTTGTGGGAATCGCCATCGCCATGGGCTATGACGCCATTGTGGGTCTGGCCATTGTGGCGCTGGGCACGGGGTTGGGATACTCAGGCGCGTTTATGAATCCCTTCACCGTGGGCATGGCCCAGAGCATCGCGGGACTTCCCGCCATGTCTGGGGCGTACTTCCGCATCTTCTGCCACATCTGCATGATCGTCGTGGCCTCTATCTATACAATTCGCTATGCCCTGAAAATTCAGGCCGACCCCTCCAAAAGTCTGGTATACGGCGTGACCGGCGGCATTGAGGCGGATGAAAACGTGGAGAACCACGCTTTCGGCATCCGGGAAAAGCTGGTTCTTCTGGTGCTGTTGGCAGGCATCGTGGCGATTGTATACGGCACCAAGGTTTACGGCTGGTACTTTGAAGAATTAGCCGCCGTGTTTCTGATTATGGGCCTTGTCAGCGCCGCGATCATGGGTTGGTCGCCCAACAAGATTGCAGATCTGATCGCCAAAAGTTTCTCCGACATCGCCATGGCCTGCATGATGATCGGTCTGGCCCGGGGCATTCTGATGGTCCTTCAGGCCGGTAACATTATCGACACCGTGGTATATGGGCTGTCTGTCCCGCTGTCTTTCATGCCCCGCTGGCTTGCCGGTGAGGCCATGCTGGTGGTCCAGACGCTGTTGAACTTCCTGATTCCCTCCGGTTCCGGCCAGGCGGTGGTCAGTATGCCCATTATGGCCCCGCTGTCCGACCTGCTGAGCATTCCCCGGCAGGTGGCGGTGCTGGCCTTCCAGTTTGGCGACGGCCTGTCCAACATCCTGTGGCCCACCGCACTGACCCCTGTGGTCTGCGGCATTGCGGGCGTAAAGATCGAGAAGTGGTGGAAGTGGTTCGTCCCCCTGTTCGGGATGCTGCTGTTGACGCAGATGGCCCTGATCGCTATCGCACTGGCAGTAGGGCTCTCCTGAGACCGCATGGATACAGGGCCGTTCCTTTCCGCCCACAGCCGGACCGCGATCTCCACGTACATGCGGGGCAGGAAGACGCCACTTTATAAATGGGTGAAACTTATAAAACAGTCTTTCAGGCCGGCACGGAAATGATTTCCGTGCCGGCCTGGTCTTTTGCCGTCAGATACGCCTGACACCACAAAATGCAGTGCTGCGCGGTATGCTGCCCCGCAATGTCATCCGTTAATTGGAGAAGATTTTTATTACCGCCGGGTAACTTCCGTTATCTTCCGATTGCGCGGAAAGTTTGCTTGACATTTCAACTGCTTTGTAATATGATGCTTACGGAAAGCAAACTTTCCATTTGAAGGGAGGGTATTTGTGAAAAACCGTCTGGAGGAAATACGAAAGCAGCGGGGAATCAAACAGGAGGATCTGGCGTCTGCGGTTGAAGTGTCAAGGCAGACCATAGGCTCATTGGAAAATGGCCGCTATAATCCTTCCATCCTTTTGGCGTTTAAGATCGCCCGCTATTTTGGCATGAGCATTGAGGACATTTTTATCTACAAGGAGGAAAAAGGAGAATGAAGAAGGGCGTATTTTTTACATTGAGTGTGATTGGCCTCGCGCTCATTGTCGTCGGGCTGTGTTATCTTAAATCAGCGGAGGAAGCGCAGGGCGTGATGAGGGTTTTGCCGTACTACTGTATTGGAATCGGGTGCGGTGCGTTTGGACATGGAATGGGGGAGATCCTCAGCAGCAGGGCCGTCAAAAATGCGGCGGATATTCGAAAGCAAATTGAAATCGAAAAAAAAGATGAACGAAACATAGCAATCAGCAATTATGCCAAGGGAAAGGCATACGACGCCATGATCTACATCTTCGGCGCACTGATTATCTCATTTGGATTAATGAATATTGATTTATATATACTATTGATGCTTGTCTTTGCCTATCTTCTCGTGGAAGGAATCTCGATTTATTATCGCTGCAAATACGACAAGGAGATGTAGAAAAACGCATCACCTCTGCCTCGTCCATCAAAAATTCTGTGAGCCCCCGGCCCTTGTGGACCGGGGGCTCATGGCTTGATAGCCGCCGCACCTCCTGTGGGTACTTGAAGTAGCTTTTTAGGGCGATACCCCACAGAAGAAACGTATGTGGGCTGGTGCCTACACTCAAAGTCACTGGCACCAGTGTCCACGATGTTTCCGCTGCTTCTTTGAGAGCAGTCTTTGCTCAATTTCTTAAGGGCTGTTTAAGGGCTGTGATTCTTTTTGGACATAATGTAAACCTCCATCGTGGCGCTTCTATTCTACACCACAACGGAGGTTTACACAAAATCGGGTGCGGTCTCTTTGTTCATATCCGCAGGCTAAGGAAAAGACACCCATTAAAACTATTCGGCAGTCTCTCCACCGTCCGACGGAGCGGCCGCCGCTTCCGCGCCCACGGAACTCTCTGGTGCGGAGACTGTATCATCCGTCCCAGCGGCCGTCGTCTCACCGGAAGATGAATTTTCATCCTCATCCTCATCCTCATCCTTGACAACGGGATCGCACTTTTCGTCGTCCTTGCTGGGCCGCCGCATAGCCATGGCCATCTGATACATTTTGCTGTCATGCTCCATCAAATATTTTAGATCTTTGAGCGGTACCCGTTTGCCGCTCATAATGTTGGAGGCGATCTTCATGCATCGGTTCATAACCCGAAGTGACTCGCCCTCAGCGTCGGCTGTGTCATCCGCGTCCTCCATCTGCTGCAAAAGATCCGTATAGTCTGCCATCTTCTGCTGCTGAAGGGCCGCTTTTCGTTCCTGCTCCTGAAAATTTCGGTCATTCAGCGTCTCCACCCAATTCAGCGCCGCCTTGGACAGCTCCAGCCTGTCGCCGCTTGCCGCCCCCGCTTTTGCCTTTGTGTCTGTCTCCGCTGTCTGCACTGTTTTTACAATCTTCACGCTGCTCCGACCTACGTTGCTTACCGTCAACTCCACTTGCCTCTCTCCTCTCAAAAGCCGACCCCTTCCGGGCAGTTCCGCAAAATTCTCTTCTTCCTTTATATCAGCCGCCCTCCCGCCGCCGGAAAAACGACATAAAAACGCTGAGGTATATTTTTGACGCAGCTGTCGGAACAGCCGAATGCCCGCCGTACCGTTGTCTCTGACATCTGGCGCGGGAGAAAAAAGCTGATGTTCCTTGCTTCTATAGTAAATTATATCAGGAACTTACCTGTTTGCAACGGTATTTTTAGCAAACCCGACGTCCTTTCTCCTGAAACAATCGATAGCCCCGCAAAATAAGAAGCCGGCCATCAGTAAGACAGTCGGTTTCTTTATGCGTGCTGCTCAGTACACGGTTTCCTGTAGAGGGTTCATTCGGATATTGCTAAATTCGGCGCTCTCGACATTGTTTCCGGGATCCATACTTCTCGCTCGCCAATCATACGTCCCGCGCATTTCGATCGGCACCTTTTGCCCAGTTTCTGCCCGTGTAAATAAAGCCCGGAATATTCCCTCCTGATGGTAGGTCTTATTGGGGATGATTGGCACGTATTGATCGGACGGTACAAAGACCGAGTCAACGACAATAAATGAAGGTATCGGTATCCTGTAATTTGCCCAATCAAGCAGTGCTTTCTCTGCTTGGGCCGTAAGTGTAAACCTTGCTTCGCCAAGAAACGTCCCAGTGGCCGCGTCGTAAGCCGTGACACTCGGATTAATAATTTGATTATACATCATCGCCGTCCTCCTTCCATGACAGTGTATTCCGCCATGGCAGGAGTTGTTAGGCTAATCTTATTCGGCAATTCCACAAACTAAAGGAAAGATATTTCAGGTGAACAATGTTGTCCCCCACCCTTACTTTCACCTTTTACACGACTTATGGGTCAATAACGCGTGTTCTATTTGACTTGCCCAATTAATGAAAAGAGGGCATTTGGGGTCTTTTCAAGAAGAAAAGCAGATATAATGAAGTAGCAAAAAGCCCTTAGAACCATTGAGGCTCTAAGGGTTTTTTGTGGAGCGGCCGATGGGAGTCGAACCCACCTATGCAGCTTGGGAAGCTGCCGTTCTACCGATGAACTACGGCCGCAGATCACGCGTGAAAATAGTATAGCAGACCTGTTTTCATTTTGCAAGACGAAAAATGCCCGAAGGCGCATTTGTTTTTTCCTTTTCTCATAGACTGGGACAACAAGAAAAGGGGGAGCGTTATGAAAAAACTGCTGTTTGTGCTGGCGGCGGCGCTGCTGCTGACCGTTCCGGCCCGGGCGCTGGAGGTATCCGCACCTTCCGCACTGCTGATGGAAAAGGAGACGGGGACCGTTTTGTTCTCCAAAAACGAGCATGAGAAGCTGGAACCTGCCAGCGTCACAAAGGTCATGACCCTGCTTTTGACCATGGAGGCCATCGACAGCGGGACCCTCCACTATGACGACATCATCACCGCCTCCGCCCACGCCTGTTCCATGGGCGGCAGCCAGATCTGGCTCAAGGAAAACGAGCAGATGAGCGTGAGCGATATGCTGAAGGCCGTGTGCGTGGTTTCCGCCAACGACTGCGCCGTAGCACTGGCAGAGCAGATCGGGGGAAGTGAGGACGCCTTTGTGGAGCGGATGAACGCCCGTGCGGCGGAGCTTGGGATGAACGACACCCATTTCTGCAACGCCACGGGTCTTCCCGCCGAGGGACACGTCACCTCCGCCTATGACATTGCACTTATGAGCCGGGAACTGATTTTGAACCATCCGGACATACGGAAATACACCACCATTTGGATGGACACCCTGCGGGACGGGACGTCCTCTCTGGTAAACACCAACAAGCTAATTCGATTCTACCAGGGCGCCACGGGTCTAAAAACCGGGTCCACGGACTCCGCGCTCTATTGTCTGTCCGGCACGGCGGAGCGGGACGGCATGGAGTTGATCTCCGTCATCATGAAAGCGCCTACCTCCGCCCAGCGGTTTGAGGACGCAAAATCCCTGCTGAGCTACGGTTTTTCCACCTATGCGCTGGTAAAGGCCACGCCGGACGCGGCGCTGCCGCCGGTGCCGGTGTCCCTCGGCACCCAGGCCACGGTGCAGCCCGTTGCGTCGGAGAGCTCTTTGCTGTTGGAAAAGGCCAAGGCCGCAAATCTTGAAAAGTCCGTGACTCTTGCTGAGCAGGCGGACGCCCCCATTGCCAAGGGCGATGTACTGGGGACGCTGACGGTCTCTTCCGGCGGAGAGACTCTGGCGGAGGTGCCGCTGGTGGCGGGAGAGGATGTCCCCCGCGTCACCTGGGGCGCCTTGGCGCTGCGGTATCTGCGGACGGCGTTTTTAGGCGGCTGATACCTGCTCAAATTTTTCGGAGCAATTCGCAACTTTTCGCTTGTGGCAGTCGGACAAAGCTAGTATAATAGCGGTATCATTAGGATCACGCAAGTGATCTGGAAGGGATCGTTAGTTATGCTGGACGTCAAAACTTTTCATATGGACTCCTTTATTCCCATGCCTTACGAAGAGGCGCTGGCTCCCCGGTTAAAGTTGGCTCAGGAAAAGCTGCAAAACGGCAGCGGCACGGGCGGAGAGTTTACCGGCTGGGTCCATCTGCCCAGGGACTATGATAAAGTGGAATACGCCCGCATCAAGGCGGCAGCTTCCAAAATCCGGAAAAACTCCGGGGCGCTGGTGGTCATCGGCATCGGCGGGTCCTATCTGGGCGCCAGGGGTGTGGTGGAATGCCTCCAGTCTCCCAACTACAACCTGAAAAAGAAAGACGGTCCCAATATCTACTTTGTCGGTAACGGTCTGAGCTCCGACGCCATGGGCGACGTTATGGACCTGATCGACGGCGTGGATTTTTCCATCAATGTGATCTCAAAATCCGGCACCACCACGGAGCCCGCCGTGGCTTTCCGTTTCTTCCGAGCGCTTCTGGAGGAACGGTATGGCCGGGAGGGCGCGCGGGAGCGCATTTTCGCCACCACCGACCGCCACAAAGGTGTGCTGAAAGTTCTGGCAGACAGCGAGGGGTGGGAGACTTTCGCGGTTCCGGACGACATCGGAGGGAGATATTCTGTTCTTACCGCCGTGGGCCTTTTGCCCATCGCCGTCTCCGGCGTGGATATCGACGCGCTGATGCACGGCGCGGAGGTCATGATGGAGCAGTGTGCTGTTCCCGGTTACAGCTGCCCCGCCTGGCGGTATGCCGCCGCCCGGTATCAGTTGTACCGGGACGGAAAATCCATCGAGATTCTTGGCTGCTTCGACCCGGCGTTCCGCGTGATGGCGGAGTGGTGGAAGCAGCTTTTCGGCGAAAGCGAGGGCAAGGAAGACAAGGGCCTTTTCCCCGCCAGCGTGGAATTTACCGCGGACCTTCACTCCATGGGCCAGTACATCCAGCAGGGCAAGCGGCTGATGTTTGAGACTGTCGTCCGCTTCGGCTCCTCCGCCCGTCAGCTCAGCGTGGCCCCGGACGCGGCGGACGGCGACGGGCTGAACTTCCTGGCGGGCCGATCCATGGACTTCATCCGGGACAGGGCCATTGAGGGAACCCTTCTGGCCCATACGGAGGGCGGCGTCCCCAACCTGATCGTGGAGGCCGGGGAGCGGAATGCGGAATCGCTGGGCCAGCTGATCTACTTCTTTGAATATGCGTGCGGCCTAAGCGGGTATCTTCTGGACGTGAACCCTTTTGATCAACCGGGCGTGGAAGCCTATAAGCAGAATATGTTTGCTCTTTTGGGAAAGCCCGGGTATGAGGCCCGGAGATCGGACCTGGAAGCAAATCTGGCAAAATGAACGGATGCCGGGGGTGGTTTTTCCACCCCCGGCAATATCCACAAAGTTTTTTACAGGAATTTTGCATTGTCTTTTCTTTGAATCTATGCTATGCTGAAAACATAGAAATCCGCCCCGTGATTTCAGAAGAACAGGAGTGATACACTATGGTCAGATTGATTATGGGCGTCAAAGGTTCCGGAAAGACCAAGCAGCTCATCGACCTCATCAACAGCGCGGCGAAGGACGAGCCGGGCAACGTGGTTTGCATCGAAGCAAATTCCACTCTGACTTACGACATCCACTATCGCATCCGCCTGATCGACGCGCAGGAATATAAACTGAACGGTTACGAGTCTCTCCGCGGCTTTGTCAGCGGCCTGTACGCCGGCAACTACGACATTTCCCACGTATTTATCGACAATCTGTGCAAGGTGGTCGGCGGAGACGTAGACCATACGACCGAGGAATTTCTGAACTGGCTGGATGCCTTTGGTGAGAAGAATAGCATCAAGTTCACCGTTACCATCAGCGCCGATCTGGAGTTGGCTACCGACGGGATGCAGAAGTTCCTGTAATCTTTTGCGAAAAACTTTTTAAAAATATTACAAAAACGGCGGGATGTGCTTGGCGCATCCCGCCGTTTCAGGCTTTTTGAAAATCGCACGAACTTCCGCCCAGCCCTCTATTTCAATCCGGTGAGGATTCCATTCTCTCCGTCCAGCGGACCGGCCAGGTCGCTGATGCACAGTCCGCCGCCGCCAAAAAATGTCAACAGCTGCCGCCGGGCCTGTGCGGCCCGGGCATCGTTGTACCAAACCACCACGCGGACACCGGAATCTGTGTAGCTGAGATAGGGCTCGGCATACCGGCCAGACCAGTAACCCGTGACGCCGGAGGTGGACAGCAGGACGGAGATCTCCGTCGCCGACACATCGCCCTCGGCCGTCTCCCCCCGCCATGCCGTGCCGGAGGCGGTGAGCTGGATGACCCGCTTTTCCGCGGGAATGGCGCTGGCGACGGCCTCCAGCGCGTAATAGACCTCCTCCAAAGGCTCCCGCGGCGTGGAGGGGAGACCCGAGACGATCTGGCTGTAGGCAGCAACCCGTAAAATCACCTTGTCCGCCTGCGCCGCCAGAGCGGCGAAGTCATAGCCGTTATAGGCCGTCTTCCCCTGCCATGTGGGAGCCTCCGCCGTTACATAGAGAAGAGCGTCCGTCCCCAGTGAAGAACGCAGGGCCGTGACCAGATTCGTATAGGACTTTTTTTCCGTACCCGGAAGTTTTGGAATGTCCAGCAGCACGCCGTCCCAGCCGCCCTCTTTCGCGGCCGCGGCGATTTTTTCCGCCAGCTCTGCCGCATCGGTACCGGAAAATCCGGAGCTGGTGCCGGTGATCTGCATCAGCTGGTGCTTTCCCTCCGTAGCGGCACGGATGGCGGAAACTGTTTCTGCGGAGAGGTCAGAGATAATCTGCAGGTTGCCGTTGTAGATGATTTTCACAGCGGGCACCGCTACGGTCCCCACGCCGTCAAGACTCAGGCTTTCCGCCGACCGCGCCACGCCGCAGACATCCGTCGCGGCGGCGTGAAGCTTGTCATAGACCCGCATCAGCACAACGGCGGCCTGCTCCCGGGTGGCGGTTTTGTCCGGCTGAAACGCGCCGCGGGTGTTGCCCGTCATGATCCCCAAGTCGTTGGCAAGGATCAGATAGCCCAGGCTGGAGGTCACGTCGGTAAAGGGGGAGGTCCTCTCCCCGACCAGACTGGCCAGCGTTCCGTATCCCAGCGCCCGCACCAGCATCACCGCCATCTCTTGGCGGGTAACGGTGTCGCCGGGTCGAAAGTTCTGCTCCTGCTGGGTGACCGCCCCGTGGAGGCAGGCGGTCTCCACCGCGCTGTAATACCATTTGGAAGAATTTTGATTGTCCGGGAAGGTTCCGGAGGCGGGGCTAACCAGCTCCCACTGAAACAACCGGCACAGCACGGCGACAAACGCCGCTCTGGTCATGGACTGCCCAACGCCGAAGGTCCCATCGCTCCGACCGTTTATAAGGCCCAGCTTTGCCGCGCGGGTGATGGACTCCGCCGCCCAGTAGGACGCGGGCACATCCGAAAACCCCACCGCCGCGCGGGCGGGCACCGGCAGCACCGTCAAAAGACAGAGACAGGCCAATCCCGCGGCCGCCAACCGTTTTAAGCCTTTCAGCAAAAGAAATCATCTCCTTAATAAAGTTCTCCGACAAAGGGACTGCCTGCCCCGCATCGGAGAGGTAAACCAAAATGTGTGAAATGTTTCAAAAAATAAAACTCTGGTCATTTTAGCAGAATCCGGCCGCCCCGTCAAATTTGTCCCCGGGTGGGCAGAATTTTCTTTACGTTTCAAGGGAACTTTGATATAATAGTTAAGTTATTTTGGAAAATGGCACTTTTATGCCGCGGTATCTGCGGGGGGAGGCGCGCCGGAATGAAATTTGCAAAGTGGAACATCAGCGCGCCTGCGCCGGGGGCGGTGGACGCGCTGCGTCAGGCGGGATATCCCGCCCTGCTGGCCGCGGTTCTGGCGAGCCGGGGCGTTTCCTCTGCGGAGGAGGCCGCCGCCCGACTGGAGTGCGACGACGTGCTGTCCTTCTCCCCATTTGTCATGGCGGACATGGGCAAAGCGGTGGAGCGCATCCGCCGCGCCGTATCCGGCGGGGAGACCATCGCCGTCTTCGGCGACTACGACGTGGACGGCATCACCTCCACCGTCCTGCTGCTTGACTATCTGAAGGGCTGTGGCGCCAGGTGCCTGCGCTATATTCCCCGGCGCATCGAGGACGGATACGGCCTGAGCTGCGACGCGATCCAGTCTCTCCGGGACCAGGGAGCCACGTTGATGGTGACGGTGGACTGTGGCGTCACCGGCGCGGAGGAAGTGGATTTTGCGAACTCCATAGGTCTTGACGTGGTGGTCACCGACCACCACGAGTGCAAAGGTCCCCTTCCCGGCGCCGTCGCCGTGGTGGACCCTCACCGGCCTGACTGCCCCTATCCCTTCAAGCATCTGGCGGGGGTGGGCGTTGCGCTGAAGCTGGTGCTGGCCCTGGGCGGCTCCGGCAACGAGGAACGGATCTTTTCCCGGTACTGCACTCTGGCCGCCATCGGCACCGTGGCCGACGTGATGCGGATGGAGGGCGAGAACCGGGTCATCGTCCTGCGGGGACTGAATGCGCTGCCCCGAACGGATTTTGTGGGCATCCACGCGCTTTTGCGGGAGGTGGGACTGGATGGCAAGCCCATTACCTCCGTCCAGATCGGTTTCACTCTGGCCCCCCGGATCAACGCCGCCGGGCGTATGGGCGCGGCGGATCTGGCCGTGGATCTTCTGGAGACCGAGGACCCCGGGCGCGCCGAAGAGCTGGCCCGGGAACTGTGCGATTTAAACCGGGAGCGACAGGCTGTGGAACAGGATATCTGCGCCGACGCCATGCGCCAGATCGAGTCCCTGCCCGAGTCCGCCCGCTCCGCATTGGTGCTGTCCAGCGACGAGTGGCATCAGGGTGTGGTGGGGATCGTGGCCTCCCGCCTCAGTGAGAAGTACGCCTGTCCCAGTTTTATGATCCACACCCAGGATGGTATGGGCAAGGGCTCCTGCCGGAGCTTCGGCGGGTTCAACCTCTTTGCCGCGCTGGAGGCATGTTCCAGTCTGCTGGAGGGGTTTGGCGGCCATGAGCTGGCCGCCGGTTTTACCATCCGGAAGGAGAATATCGCCCCCTTCCGAGAGAGAATGAACGGGTATGTCCGCGCACACTGCGGCAGGGGCATCCCGGTGTCGGCTTTGGAGATTGACGCCGCCGTGACCGACCCTGTGGATCTGACGATGGACGAGGTGGAACAGCTGGGCCGCCTGGAGCCTTACGGCGCCGGAAATCCCCGGCCCGTGTTTGCCCTGCTGGGCGCGCGGGTGGAGGTTTTACAGAGCGTGGGACAGGGACGGCATTTGAAATTGCAGCTGAGCAAGGGCCTGTGCCGGTTTGACGCCATTTTTTTCTCCGTTACGGCGGAGGAGTGCGGCATTCGGGTAGGTGACCGGGTTGACTCCGTATTCTATCTTCAGGGCAACACCTTCCGGGGCCGGACCACCCTGCAACTGCAGATGATTGACCTGCGGCTCAGCCGCGTCCCCAGCCGCCACGAGACGGAAAATCTGGAGCTGGTGAAGCATCTGGCCCGCGGCGGAAGCCTGACGGCCCAAGAGGCCGACCGGCTGAATGTCTCCCTGGACCAATTCCGCGCGCTGCTAAGGGCCATGCGCCGCCTGCTGCCCGGCGGGCGGGCGCGGGTGGCAAAGCTGCCGTTTCTTCGGACGGCCGGCGAGTTGGCCGGCGGCCGGGAGCCGTTTTTGCGGGCCGCACTGGCTCTGGCGGTGTTCGAGGAGCGAAAGCTCCTCCTCGTCGCCGCCGTGGATGAAGAACTTTTGGACATCGCGCTGCTCCCCTGGGAGGACAGCGTGGATCTTTATGCCTGCCCCCTCCTGCGAAAGCTGCGGGCCGGGACAGAGACCTGGGAGGGGAGGGAGGCCCTGTGACCATCGCAGAGCAGTATCAGAAGCTGGAAGACACCGTCCGGGCCTACAATCCCGCAGCGGATTTTGTCCACATCCGGGCCGCCTTTGAATACGCCGAAAAGAGCCACAACGGGCAGACGCGCAAAAGCGGCGAGCCCTATATCATCCACCCGCTGGCGGTGGCCCAGATCGTGGCGGAGGAGTTGAAGCTGGACTCGGAATCCATCGAGGCGGCTCTCCTTCACGACGTCATCGAAGACACCCCCGCCACCCACGAGGAAGTGGCAAAGCGCTTTTCTCCCACGGTGGCCGATCTGGTGGAGGGGGTCAGCAAGCTGACCCGCATCCAGTACGCCACCAAGGAAGACGAGCAGATGGAGAACCTCCGGAAAATGCTCATCGCCATGAGCAAGGACATCCGGGTCATTCTTATCAAAATCTCCGACCGGCTCCACAACATGCGCACCATGGAGTACCAGTCCCCGGAAAAGCAGAAACAGAAATCTCTGGAGACCATGGAGATTTACGCCCCCATTTCTCACCGTTTGGGTATGCAGCGCATCAAGTGGGAGCTGGAGGACCTGTCCTTAAAATATCTGGACCCGGTGGGGTTTGATGAGATTGTCTCAAAGCTGGACGAAAAGCGGACGGAGTACGACGACTTCATGAAGCGCACGCAGGAGCAGATTGACCAGCGCCTGACCGAGATGGATATCCGCCACAAGGTCTATGGCCGGATGAAGCACCCCTATTCCATCTACCGCAAAATGTTCAACCAAAACAAGTCTCTGGACGAGATTTTTGACCTGTTCGCCTTCCGGGTGGTCGTGGACAACGTGGGCGACTGCTACAATGTGCTGGGCGTCATCCACGATATTTACAAGCCCATTCTGGGCCGGTTCAAGGACTATATCGGAACGCCCAAGCCCAACGGGTATCAGTCCCTCCACACCACCGTCATGGGCGGAGACGGAATTCCCTTTGAGGTGCAGATCCGCACGCAGGAGATGCACGACGTGGCGGAATACGGCGTGGCCGCACACTGGAAGTATAAGCAGAACGGGCAGGGCGCGGGTACCGAGGGCAAATACGAGTGGGTCCGGCGCCTCCTTGAAAATCAGGAGGGCACTGATGCCGAGGAGTATATCCGCTCTTTGAAGGTGGATATGTTCGCCGACGAGGTCTTCGTGTTCACGCCCGGCGGCGACGTGCAAAATCTCCCCGCCGGAGCGACGCCCATTGACTTCGCCTACTCCGTCCACTCCGCGGTGGGCAACCACATGATCGGAGCCAAGGTCAACGGGCGCATTGTAACCTATGATTTTCAGCTGAAAAACGGCGATATTGTGGAGATTCTCACCTCCAAAACCGCGAAAGGGCCCAGCCGGGACTGGATGAAAATCGCCAGGTCCAGCGAGGCCCGCAGCAAAATCCGCCAGTGGTTCAAAAAGGAACGGAGAGAGGAGAACATCGCCAACGGCCGCGCCGCCTTTGAAGCGGAGCTGAAGCACTGCGGCATCGCCATGAAGGACGTGCTGGCCTTGGAGAGCCTGCCTGAGCTTTTGAAGCGGGTGTCCTACGGGACTCTGGATGAGATGTACGCCGCCATCGGCTACGGTGGTTTTTCCGCCCAGAAGGCCGTCAACCGGATGCAGGGGGAGATTCAGCGCATTCAAAAGCAGCACCAGCAGGAAAAAGCACTGGAGGAAGCGGCGATGGAGACCGCCAAAACCGACGATTCTGCAAAGCCCGCCATACCCAGGCGTACACGCAGCGAGCAGGGAATCATCGTTGAGGGCCTCTCCAATTGCCTTGTGAAGTTCTCAAAGTGCTGTACCCCCGTCCCCGGCGACGAGATTATCGGCTTTATCACAAGGGGATACGGCGTGTCCGTCCACCGGTGCGACTGCCCCAACGCCTCTTTGGAGCGCCGCAGCCAGCCGGACCAGCAGGGCCGGTGGATCAAAGTCTCTTGGGGAAGCGACACCAACGACAGCTACCATACCTCTTTGGAGATCCTCGCCAAGGACCGGAACAATCTGGTACTGGATATCTCCGCCGCGCTTTCTGTGACCAACACCCGGGTGGTGGCGCTGAACTGCCGTACCACCGAGGATCGGTTCGCCGTCATTACGCTGGAGGTCGACGTCAAGGACGGCGTGCAGCTACAATCCCTGATGAAACGGCTGAATCAGGTCTCCGGGGTCCTGAGCGTAACCCGCCCGGCCGGATGACGTCAACACAAGCTTCATATCTCTCACTTTGCCCTTTGGGCAAAGCTCACTCATACACTACCCCTCTTTTTTACGGGAAGGCCGCGCAGCGCCTTTCCCGTGAGGGAACGGGGAAACGATTCGATAATAAGACGAGTAAAGGAGAGCTTTTTATGCGCGCAGTCGTCACTAGAGTTGCCCACGCCTCCGTCTCCATCGACGGAGCCGTCAAGGGCCGCATTGGCCTGGGCTTTCTGATTCTTCTGGGAGTCACCCACGGAGATACGGAGGCCGAGGCCGTCAAACTGGCCGATAAAATCTGTGGCCTTCGTATTTTTGAGGACGAAAACGGCAAAATGAATCTGGGGCTGGACGCGGTGGACGGCGAACTGCTCATCGTCTCCCAGTTTACCCTGTACGGCAACTGTAAACGGGGCCGCAGGCCGGACTTTCTCGCTGCCGCACGGCCCGACGTAGCCGTTCCGCTGTACGAAAAATTCATCTCCCTGTGCCGGGAGAAGGGTCTTAACGTGGCCACCGGCGAATTCGGCGCGGACATGAAGGTGGATTCTCTGAACGACGGCCCGCTGACCCTGATTCTGGACACCGAAACACTGTAAGGAGCTTTTACCATGAAGACGATCGCTTTACAGGTTGGCCCCATCATGACCAACTGCTATATTCTGTGCGATAATGCCACGAAAGCCTGCGCCGTCATTGACCCCGGTGCGGACGCGGACCGGGTTTTGCAGGCCATTGCTGACACCGGCTGCACCCCCGTGTGCATTCTCCTGACCCACGGGCATTATGACCACACCGGCGCGGTGGAGGAGCTCTTGGAAAAGTTCCCCGGCATCCCGGTATACCTGAACCGCCGGGACGTATACGCAGGGGCCGACTGCCATATGCGGGAGCTGTTTCCGCCTCTGCCCGCCACGGTGGACTATGACGACGGGGACATCGTCGGGGTAGGCGGTCTGAAAGTCTCCGTTTTATCTACTCCCGGCCACTCCGCCGGCTCCGTGACACTGCTTTGCGGCGATGTGATGTTTTCCGGAGACACGCTGTTTGCCGGTTCCTGCGGCCGGACGGACCTGGCCGGCGGCAGCATGGACGACATGTTTGTTTCTCTGGCCCGTCTGGGCCGTCTGGAGGGGGAATACAGCGTCCTTCCGGGCCACATGGGCGCGTCCGTTCTGAGCCGGGAGCGGGAGTACAACTCCTTTATGCTTCAGGCTCTGCAGGGCTGAGCGATGCGCCTGATTTTTGAGGGGCACCGCGAGGTCTACGCCTTAGAGCAGACTTTGCTTGCCCTGCTGCCGGAGGAACGGCCCGTCTATGAGGAGGAAGACCCCAGCTGGGCGAAAATCTCCCTGTCATACAGCGGAGACCGGGCCGTGGCGGTGACGGAGATGTCCTACCGCGGTGAAACGGGCCGAGGCGAGTGCGCCCGGGTACTCACCGGAACCGACTATGAAAAAGAGGGCCAGCGCCGCAGACTTTTGCAGATGAGCTTTTTTAAAGCCGCTCAGCAGGCGGCCCGTATCGCCCCCCCCTGGGGGAGCCTCACCGGCGTGCGGCCCGACAAGGTGGCGGTGGCTGCCATGGACCGGGGCGAGACGCCCGAGGAGGCCCAGCGGACGCTGGAGGAGGACTATTTTGTCACACCCCGCCGCGCCCGTCTGGCGGCGGAGACCGCCACCGTCACACGCCGCGTTCGGGAGGACCTGCGGCCGGGGGGCATCGCGCTGTACGTGGGTATCCCCTTCTGCCCCACCCGCTGCGCCTATTGCAGCTTTGTCAGCTCCAGCGTGGAGAAGAGCTTTCATCTGGTGGAGCCGTACCTGACAGTGCTGAAAACGGAGATTGCCTCTGCCGGAAAGCTCTGTCGGGAATTGGGTCTTCACGTCCGGGCATTCTATATGGGCGGTGGGACCCCCACCACTTTGACGGCGGAGCAGATGGATGAATTGCTCACCGCGCTCACGGATTCATTTGACTTTGCAGCCTGCGGCGAGTATACTGTCGAGGCCGGCCGCCCCGATACGGTGACGCCGTCAAAGCTGCGGGTCCTCAAGCGCCACGGCATCACGCGGATTTCCGTGAATCCACAGACCATGGAGGACCGGGTGCTGGAGGCCATCGGCCGCCGCCATACGGCGTCGCAGGTTCTCTCCGCCATGGAGCAGGCGGCTGCCGCCGGATTTGACCACATCAATATGGATCTGATTGCGGGCCTTCCGGAGGACGACCCGGAGGGCTTCCGCCGGTCGCTGGACACCTGTTTACAGCTGGGCGCGGACAACATCACCGTCCATACCCTGAGTTTGAAAAAGGGGAGCCGCATCACTCTGGAGGGTCTGCGCATTCCCTCTGCCGAGGCAGTGGGGGAAATGTTAGACTATGCGGACCCCACCCTGCGGGCCTTTGGATACGGCCCCTATTACCTCTACCGGCAGAAATACATGTCCGGAAGCTTTGAAAACGTGGGCTGGTGCAAACCGGACGGTGAAAATCTTTACAACATCTATATCATGTCGGAGCTTTGCTCCATTCTCTCCTGCGGCGCCGGTGGGTCCACGAAGATGGTGGGCGACGGGCCGGGCCGCATCCGCCGGGTGTTCAACCTGAAATACCCGGTGGAATACACGTCGAGACCCGGCAAAATTGAGGAAAACCAGGCGGCGTTTGCCGCGTTTTATCAAAGGACGGACGATGAGCCATCCTCTCCGGCCTCCGGGCCGAACGAAAAAAGAGACTGAATCATGGTACGCGGCTTCTGAATGCCGCGCTCCCATACTGAAAGGAGTTCGAGATCATGGCATATTCTCTCAGTGACATCAATGAGGCTGTCCGCAGCGATCCAAAGGGATTTTCCCAGCGCTGCGACGAGGAATTTCAGAAGAAAGTGCGCACGGCGGCGGAAAAGATCGCCGAACACCGGGAGGAATCCCACATCATCCTGCTGTCCGGTCCCTCCGGCTCGGGAAAGACCACCACCGCCCTGAAGATTGAGGACACTCTGAATGCCATGGGTGTGAAGACCCATACGGTATCCATGGACAACTATTTCAACACGATCGACCCGGAGACCGCCCCCCGGAACCGCGAGGGCGCCGTCGACTACGAATCTCCCTTCTGTCTGGACATTGAGCTTTTAAACCGCCACTTTACCATGCTGGACCGGGGCGAGACCATCCACGTACCAAAGTACGAGTTTGCCCGCCAGATGCGCTCCGATATCATGTCTCAGCCCCTGCATCTGGGCCACGACGAGCTGGCCATCTTCGAGGGCATTCATGCGCTCAACGACGTGATTATCGGGAAGAATCCAAATGCCTTCAAGCTATACATCGCCGCCCGCAGCAGCGTGATGGACGACGGCAAGCTAATTTTTGACCACGCCTGGCTGCGGCTTTGCCGCCGGATCGTCCGGGATTACAAGTTCCGTGGGAGCAACGCCGAATTCACCATGAAAATGTGGAGCAACGTTCGCCGTGGCGAAAAGCTGTACATCTCCCCCTACAAGGAAAACGCGGACCTGATGTTCGACTCGTCTCTGGCGTGTGAGTTCTCTGTGCTGAAGCCCTATGTGGTTCCCCTGCTGGAGGAACTGCCCCGGGGCAAATACCCCGTGGCGGATCAGATTCTGGCGGCCTATGAAAAAATCGAGGGCATGGAAGACACCTATCTTGCGCCCGATTCTCTGGCGCGGGAATTCGTGGGCGGAAGCACCTATACGTATTAAGGAAGGGGTAAAATATGGACGAAAGGTTGCAGGACATTCTGGATACCGTACAGAAGACGGCCGTGGAGGTGGGTTCCGCCGCGGGCGACCTCATCAGCTCCGCTGGGCAGAAGGCCTCCTCCCTGCTCTCCGTCAGCAAGCTGAATGTCCGCGTGGCGGACCTGAAGGCCCGGCGCAGCGTTCTTCTTCAGGAGGTAGGCTCCATGGTATACGGGACTCACACCGGCGAGATCGCCGACTCCGACACCCTGCTTGGAAAACTCCGGGAGATCGACGGCATAAATCAGGAGATTGATCAGGTTAACGCGGAGATCGCGCGGCTGCGGCAGACCGCGCGGGTGTGCCCACTGTGCGGAGCGGACGCGAAGCCCGGCGACACGTTCTGCCGCCACTGCGGAACCCGTCTTTGATTCCGGCATGACGGCGGGTTGCGCGCATATCTTGGTTGGGGAAGCAGCTCCAACTCTGTGAAAAAATTGAGGTAACTTCATGGCGAGTAACGCGAAAAAGCAGTCCTTTCTGGGCGGTGCGGCCACTCTGGCCGGAGCGGTGGTAGTGGTAAAGCTCATCGGCGCGGTCTACCGTCTGCCGATAAACAACATCCTCAGCGCCGAGGGCAAGACCTATTTCAATATTGCCTACAACGTCTACAATGTTCTTCTGACCATCTCCACGGCGGGCTTGCCTCTGGCCATCTCCAAGCTCACAAGTCAGGCTCACGCTCTGGGCCGGAGAAATGAGCAGCGCAAGCTGTTCCGCACTTCCATTTGGCTATTCTTGGGGCTGGGCATAGTGTTGTCACTGCTGATGTTCTTTGGAGCGGACCAGCTGGCCGCGCTCAATCACCAGCCGCCGGCCGCACCCGCCATCCGGACGCTGGCCCCGTCGGTGTTCTGCCTGTGTCTGCTGGCCTGTATGCGGGGCTATACCCAGGGGCAGGGCAACATGACACCCACCGCCGCATCCCAGGTGCTGGAGGTCCTTTTCAAGCTGGGCGTGGGGCTGCCGGTGGCGTGGTACGTAGCGAAAACGCTGAGGATGGGTGTGGACTACGTCGCGGCGGGCGCTATTCTGGGCGTCACAGTCAGCGAAGTCGTCGCTCTGTTCTTTATGGGTTTTTACCTGTTCCGCAACCGGGACAAAAATCCCTCCGACGATGTGCCGCCCCCTGCGGGAACGCTGATGAAGCAGGTTTTATCCATCGGCGTCCCCATCACCCTGAGCAACTCCGCCATGAGCATCATCACCATGCTGGATACGCAGATCGTCCTGAGCCGGCTGGACTCCATCAAAGGCCTGCTCCCCGCCGCTCCCGCGACACTGTACGGTCAGTATGCCCTTGGCACCGATCTTGTGAACCTGCCGCCCTCCTTTGTCTTCCCGATTACCATGAGCCTGATTCCCTTCGTGGCGGCGGCTCTGGCGCAGCATGAGAACGTCAGAGCCAACCGGGTGGTCTCCTCCGCTCTGCGGCTGATCGCCCTGATGTCCATTCCCGCGGGTATCGGGCTGAGCGTGCTGTCCGGGCCGATTCTGCGTCTGCTCTATCCGGCCCAGCTCCAGAATGCCATCGCTTGCGCGCCTCTTCTGCGGATACAGGGAATCGCGTGCATCTTTATCTGTCTGATGAACCTGACCAATGCGATTTTACAGTCCTACGGCAAGGAGAAAATTCCCATCTGGACCATGATCACCGGCGGCGTCACCAAGATCGTCATGAACTACTTCCTGGTGGGGAATCCCAACATCAATATCATGGGCGCGCCCGTCTCCACCCTCTGCTGCTATCTGGTCATCGCCGGACTGAACCTGTATTTCGTATGGAAATACTCCCCGGAAAAGCCCCGGTATCTTCAGATATTTGCGAAACCGGCGTTGGCGTCCGTGCTGATGGGGATCTCCGCCTGGGCGGTCTACGGACTTTTGTCCCGGGCGCTGTTTGGCGGACATTCCGAATACCTCGGCAACGCCGTGTCCACCCTGGGCGCCATATTCGCGGCGGTGGTGGTATACGGCATTCTGGTGCTGGCGCTTCGGATTCTGCGGGCGGAGGATCTGGAATCCATCCCCCACGGAAAGAAACTGGCCAAAATTTTGAGGCTTAAGTGAAAAAAAGCCTTAAAATCAAGGATTTCCCGCGAATTTATCTTGCAAAGGCAGAGAAGTTATGGTAGATTTTCAATGTAAGCCGCATTATGGCTATGAGGACCTTCTTGGCATCATGGAGTTGCTTCGTGCCCCGGGCGGCTGCCCGTGGGATCGGGAACAGACCCACGCGTCTCTCCGTCGAAATTTTCTGGAGGAGAGCTACGAGGTGGTAGAGGCCATTGACAGGGGCGACAGAGCCGCGCTCTGCGAAGAGCTGGGCGACGTGCTTTTGCAGGTGGTGTTCCACGCCCAACTTGAAAAGGAACTTGGCGGCTTCACCATGGACGACGTGGCGGACGGCATCTGCAAAAAGCTGATTTACCGCCATCCCCATGTGTTTGGCACGGTGGAGGTCAAAGACACCTCCGAGGAGCTGGACCGCTGGGAAGCCCTGAAGCGCAGGGAGAAGGGCCAGATGTCCGCCGCGGATGCGGTGGACGCCGTGGCCAGGACTCTCCCCGCCCTCTGGCGGGCCGAAAAGATGCAGGGCAAAGCCGCCAAGGCCGGATTCGACTGGCCGGACGGCGGTGGTGTGCTGGACAAGCTGGACGAAGAAGCCGGTGAGCTTCGTCAAGCGGCGAAGGACACCGCCCGCCCCGTGGACGCGCCCCACGGCGTGAAAGCGGAAGTGGGCGACGTACTGTTCATGGCCGCAAAGATCGCCCAGCGGAACGGCGTGGACCCCGAGGAGGCGCTGCACGCCAGCTGCGACAAATTTGCCCGGCGCTTCCGCTTTGTGGAGGAGCATGCCCCCACCGGACTGAATTCCCTCTCTCCGGAGGAGAAGCTGCTTCTATGGAACCGGGCCAAACAAGCAGAATCTTAAAAGCGGACCCCGCTTTAAGAGATAAGCCAAAAAAAGATGTGAATTTTATAGGAGGAAATACAAATGAACAAAGCTGAACTTATCAACGCTGTCGCCGCCAAGACGGAAGTTTCCAAGAAGGAAACCGAGACCGTCATTGCCGCAACTCTGGACGCTATTACCACTGCCATGCAGCAGGGGGACAAGGTACAGTTGGTTGGTTTTGGCTCTTTTGAAGTAAAGAACCGCGCCGAGCGCATTGGCCGCAATCCCAAGACCAAGGAGGAGATTAAGATCCCCGCCTCCAAGATCCCCACCTTTAAGGCCGGCAAGGCTCTGAAGGACTCCGTTGCGAAGTAAGCACGGGCTCCGCGGGACAATATAGACGCTTCGTGCGGGGGGACAGCCGTCCCCCCGCGCATTTTCCTATCGCGAATCCCCCTGTACTTTTTAAATAAAGGAGTCTTTTTATGCGGCTGGACAAATACCTCAAAACCGCGCGGCTCATCAAGCGGCGCACCGTTGCAAACGAGGCATGCGACAACGGCCTGGTCTCCGTCAACGGAAAGTCCGCCCGGGCCAGCTATGATGTGAAGGTGGGAGATGTGCTCTCCCTTCGGTTTGGAATTCGCACTCTGACGGTGGAGGTTCTGTCGGTGGCGGAAAACGTCCGTCAGGCAGATGCCGCCGCACTGTACCGGGAGATCACCGGGGCATAATTTGCCATCCCGTCCCATAGAATGATGTGACCGCCGGATCAGACCGGCGTGTAAACCGGGGAGGGACGGAAGATGAACGATTATGCAAACGCCATGCCGCAGGCCCACCGCATCGAGCTGGAAGGCCGGGAGCACCTGATTGTCTCCGGCGTGGAAGACGTGGAGCGGTTCGACGATACGGGGATCGTCATGTCTACCGCTGCCGGAACGCTGATTGTTACGGGGGAGGACTTGCACATCGGGCAGCTTTCTCTGGAGGGCGGCGAGCTAAAGGTGGACGGGAAGATCGATTCCCTCTCCTACGAGGAGCCGTCTGCGGGCCGGGGAGGGCTGCTGCGGCGGCTGCTGGGATGATATGCGGAATTTTGTGGACCAGCAGCTGGAGGTATTCCTCCAGTCTATTTTGCTGGGATTGGCCATCGGCGTGGCCTACGATCTGCTTCGTCCTTTCCGCCTCCGCCTACCCCGGACCGCTTGGGCGCTGGACTGCGGATACTGCCTGTGCGCGGCGGCAGCACTGTTTTTGTTTTGCCTGAACCGAACGCAGGGGCAGCTGCGCATCTATACGCTCTTGGGCGTGAGCGGCGGAGTGGCACTTTTTTTCTCCCTGTTCTCGGCCATTCTGCGGCCGATTTGGGATTTTTGGGCCGACACTCTGGCGTTTTTGCTTCATTTGCTGCAAATTCCGTGGATTTGGTTGAAAAAAATCTGTAAAAAAATTGGCCAACACCTGAAAAACATCTTTCTTTTTATGAAAAAATGCTATACAATAAAGAAAATTGTATGTCGGCGTTATAAGATCGGAGGGGGGAGCGTCCGTGGCAAGGGCAGGCAAACAAAAAAAGGGCCGTCGGCAGATCAGGCTGGGTCTTTTCGGAAAGCTCCTGTTGCTGGCGCTGGTCGCCGCGTTGGGGTGGCAGCTGTACCAACTGAAAGGCCATGTGAAAAACGCCGAGTCCCAAAAGGCCCAGTTGACCACTCAGGTCCGCGACCAGCAGCAAAGCAACGACAAGCTGCAGGAGGCCATCGACGGCGGAGGCACGCAGGATCAGATGGAGGAAATCGCCCGGGATGAGTTGGGTCTTGTGGCGCCGGGTGACCGGGTATTTTACGACGTGAGCAACTGAATGGCATGGGGCGCTTTGCCCCGCGCCGGCCTTTTGAATATTCCGCCGATCTATTTTCTGGCGGACAAACGAAACCTGAGAAGGGAGAAACAGGACACAGTATGGGAGTAGAGCCTGAGGTTGGGAGCATCATGGAGGGCAGGGTAACCGCCATCATGAAGTTTGGGGCGTTCGTCGCTCTGGAGGGAGGCCGCTCCGGCCTCGTACATATCTCGGAGATCGCAAACAGCTACGTCAACGACGTACATGATTATCTGCAGGAGGGGCAGACTGTAAAGGTTCGGGTACTGGCCTCGGAGAACGGGAAGATCAACCTCTCCATCAAAAAGGCGCTGCCCCAGGAGAATAACCGCCCCTTTTTGCACCGCCCCGCAGGAGGGCCGCGAAGCGCCGGCGGACCGCGTCCCATGAACGGCGGCGAACATCCGTCGGGGGGAAATCGTCCCGCTTCCGCCCGCCCACAGCCGATTCCGCCCTCCGGCGATATGGAGTTCGAGGACAAGCTGAAAAAGTTTCTCTCCACCTCCGAGGGGAAGATGGCTGACCTGAACCGCAGTGTAGATGGAAAGCGCGGCGGCAAAAGAAGAAGATCCTAAAAAAACTGCGGCTTCCATGGTGGAGCCGCAGTTTTTCTCTGAAAACTTTTGGGGCATTCGACCGATTCTTCCCCAAAAAGTGGTAAATCGACCGGTTTCACCCCTTGCATTTTCCCGCCGTATGCGGTACGATAATCAAGGAAGCTTTCCAATATCCCACCCGTTGAGCCGCCGGCGTTCAATTCGCTGGCGGCCCCTTTTTACACTTTGCCAGCCGGCGCAAAACAGCTATGCGTACCGCGACGCTATACCGGAAATCCCTGATTCATCCGATTTCCGTCCAGTCCTCAAAAGACCGGATGTAATAGTCCGCTTCCGCTTTCATCGCACCCTGGTCCGGCTCCGACGGGTCATAGACCGCCGCCGTCCGAAACCCAGCGGCCTTCGCCGTACGCAAGGCGAACAGCGCATCTTCAAACACCACCGCATCCTCCTTCCGGCAGCGCAGACGGCGCAGCGCCATTTCATAGACCTCCGGGTCCTCTTTTCCCCGGCCCGCATCGCCGCAGGTAACCATCCCGCGGAAGTATTTCATCAGTCCGGCGCGGTCCATGGCAATATCTGCCAGCGGGTGATCGGTGGCAGTGGCCACATACATCCACACGCCTTGCATCTTCAGAAGGGACAGCATACGCTCCACTCCCGCTTTCGGTGCGACGCGGAGACGGTAGAAATTCTCAATCTCCGTATGCATCAGCCGGATGGCCTCTTCCGGTTCCATGCTCAGTCCGTACTGCTCCACACAGTACGCAGCCCCGCCCTCCATGCTCATCGCACGCAGCATCCGGTCAAGCTCTCCGTCCGGCTCCTTTCCCTGCCGCCGGAGAAAGCTGGACCCCAGCGACCTCCAGGCCTGCATGGAATCCAGCAACGTCCCGTCCATATCAAAAATTGCGCCTTGTAGTCTCATGGTGATCTCCATTTCTCTTTATAGCGAAAGCGCCGTCTGTGGCGGCGCTTTTCGTTCGCTTTTATGACCCCTGACAGGTTTCCAGAAGCCGTCATACTCTTTGCCACCGGGCCGCAATTGGGGCCTTAAAATACGAAAAATGCGTACAGTCCGGTATCAACGTCTCCACGCCGCAGCTTTGAGACGCCGCCGCCACCGAACACACGGCATACCGACGCGGCCCTCGTCTGCATCGGCCTTCAGTTCCCCAGGTTTCGGCGGAAGTTTCCGTCCACCCGAATGCCGGACTGGAACACGATAAACGCATGGGGATCCATGGAATGGACCGCACGGCGTAGTTCTTCCGCCTCGTACTTGGACAGGCATACATACAGCACATGGATACTCTCTCCGGTATAGGCGCCTGTGCCCGTCCAATAAGTGACGCTGCGGCCAAAGGACTGAATAATGAACTGAGCCAGCTGTTTTTCGTCTTCCTTGGTGAAGATCATGGCCTGCATGGAGATATTTTGTTGGTGCAGCCGGTCCAGGACGATGGCTGAGAAATAGTTATAGATGACGGAATAAATGGCGATCTCGGGGCTGAACAGCAACAGGCAGGCGGTGTACAGCACAGCGTTGAATCCAAGGCTGAACCGGCCCACGGTGATATTGCTCCCCTTTGCCGAAAGACACAGCCCAACCACATCCAGTCCGCCGCCGGAGCAGCCGCAGGTCAGCACAATACCGCTGGCCACGCCCGTGATGATACCGCCGAGCAGGCAGGAGGTCAGCATATCTGTAATAATGGGGGTCGTCGGTACGGGAATGATGGAGTAAAACAGGGAATAGGCCAGTGTGCAGATCAGCGTCCGCACCACCAGGCCCCGGCCCAGTGTCCGCCATGCGTAGAGCAGTATCGGGATATTCACAATCAGATAAAGAATTCCGGCCACGTCATATTGTCCGAAATTCAAGCCCATATAGGTGGTCATCACCGTCCGCAGCAACTGGCAAAAGCCCATGGCCCCGCCCGTATACAGGTTCAGCGGAACAATGAACAGATTCAGCGCCAGCACAGAGAGAAATTCTCCGAATACGGCGCCCAACAGGCGCAGCCAGCGGTTGTGCAGCGCAGTGTAAAACATGAAGTTCCTCCTTCGGCCCTCGATCCTCGTGGAGACGTTCAAGGGGGTAAATGCGTCGATACAAAATTATTATACGTGGAGGCAGGCAAAAGCACAAGAGGGAAACCCCGAAAATGTGCCAAAATTTAAAGCGGTCCGCCCTGTCCCTCCCGATGTTGGACCGTCCTTTTTTCAGGAGCTTTTCCCTCTCATGTAAAAATCGCTCACAGTGCGTATTGAAGCGCCCGGCGCAGCCGTTCCTTTGCCCTGCGCAGCGTCCTCGATACGGTGGAGGGGTCCACTCCCATCTCCTCTGCGATCTCCTTCATGCTCAGGCCATCGTCAAAGTACCGGGTCAGAAACTGGCGTTGGCGGGGCGTCAGCTCTCGCTCCCGGGCGAGTCGGAGCTGGCGGCGGAGGCGGGAAAGCTGATCGCTGTTGTCCTCCCCGTTTTTCCGAAGCCACACCGTCATATCCCCGATCCACTCGCTGGACCGGGTGGAGTAGTCGTCAGAAACAGTACTTTTCACTTTTGTGGTACCTCCTATCGTAATAGCGGGCGGTTACAACCGCCAGCTCCCGCGCCTCCCGCAGCAGCGGCTCCAGCTCTGCGATCCGCCGGTTCAAGCAGCGGACCGCCTCCGGATCCGTCCGGACTCTACTCTCCTCGCGCAGCTCACCGATCCGCCGCCGCAGCGCCTCGGCGCTGGTTCGATATGTAACGGACAGTTCCATCAGCGTCATCAAATTCTCTCCTCCTCTCCCCGCACACGGCGAAACGGCTCCAGTTCGGCCCTGGCAAAATCGGACAGGCATACGGCGCAGATTACCCCACCGTTAACCTGCCAATAGGACTCCCCCGGGCAGATCTCCCCGCCGCACTCGCCGCAGCGCAGCAAACCTCGGGGCTCCCGCAGAAATTTTTTCAAAAAATCACGCTCCCGTTAAAAAATGAGGTTGACAAACCCCCCGGCGTCTGTTAATATAATCCTTGCTGTTGGATGCGCTGGTGTAGCTCAGCTGGTAGAGCAGCTGATTTGTAATCAGCAGGTCGGGGGTTCGAATCCGTCCACCAGCTCCAAGTGAATATGGGGGAATTCCAGAGCGGTCAAATGGGGCAGACTGTAAATCTGTTGTCTACGACTTCGATGGTTCGAATCCATCTTCCCCCACCATGTTCGCCGCAAGCGTTTTGCTTGCGGCGTTTTTTTGAAGCTCCGCGGATTCCCGAACGATTTTTTTCGTTTGGGATTTTTTTTGCACCCATTTGACTTTCCCGCTGTGTTATTCTGTTATATATCACAAGAATACTGGGAACAATTACAAGGTATCACAAGTATATTGTTTTGTCAAGATGATATTTACAAGTTTCTTGTTTTATTTAATTGACAAAGCCAAGAAAAAACGCTAGGATAAAACGTACGTCGAATATTGTCGAATATACTGCGGGGAGGCGCGGCAAATGAGTTTTGGAGAACGGCTGCGGGAACGGAGAGAGCAGCTGAATATGTCCCGCCGGGAGCTGGCGGAGGCGCTGGGCGTCTCGGTTTCAGCCATAGGCAACTACGAGACAGGAATCAGCGCTCCAAAGGAAGAGGTACTTCTGCGCCTGTTCGACAGCTTGCAGGTGGACCCCAACACGCTGTACCGCGACCATTTTCGGGGTGGGCAGAGCGTATTGACCCACGACGAGCGCGAACTTCTGGACCGATACCGAAGTCTGTCCGCCGTAGGGCGGGACACAGTCCGTTCCGTGATGAACGCACTGTGCGCCTATCGGGATGAACTTGAGCAGACCCGCCCTGTGGCGGAGGAGCGGCGCATCCCCCTCTATTGCAGCCCCGCCGCCGCCGGATTCGCCGCGCCGGTATTTGGGGAGGACTTCGACTATATTCCGGTGGGCAGGGACGTTCCACCGGGGGCAGAATTCGCCGTGCGCATCCAGGGCGATTCCATGGCCCCCTGGATTGCCGACGGTTCGGTGGTATATGTGAACCGGGACCCGCTGCAGGCCGGGGATGTCGGCATATTCTGCGTGGATGGAGGAATGCTGTGCAAGCAGTATTACCGGGACCCGCTGGGAACGGTATACCTTTTCTCCCTGAACAGAGAACGGTCCGATGCGGATGTGCTGCTGACCGCTGACAGCGGGCGAACGCTGGTCTCCTTCGGGCGCGTCATGATGCACCGGATGCCCCTGCCGGGCAAGGGTAAAAAATAGACGCCCTCTCATTACAGACAGGTGCTCAAGATTTTTCCCAACAGGCGGGCACACTGCCGACGGTCAGTTTTCGGCAGAAGATAATAAAAAGCGCACCGGCCATACTGGACGGTACGCAAGGCACATAATGCTCTAAAAGTTCTTTGCTCAATGTAAGTGTAAAAATTTTTCATAGCGTGTTCTAATACTGTTTACGGGGTGTTTTTATGGAAGCGGGACAGATCATTCTGGGCCGCCATATAGGCCAAATTGCTGTCGAAGCGTGCATTTATGTGCCCTTTACGATACGCAATTCTGTCAAACTTCTATTTATTGCTCAGTAAAGAGGAACGGAAAAAGCAGATGTAGCAGCCGAATATAAATTTGTTTCCATTGTTTTGGGTTGCCTGATTGTCACACTCGCTTTTTTGTCGCTCTACATTTTTGCATTCTGAGCGTATATATGCAGATGGTCAGTCATCGCCTTTTCGGTATGGAGCAGCGCGTGTAAAAAATGAGCTTTTCATCCTCTGAACGGTCAAAGATTAAAGAAAGACGTTGTTCATGCACTATATGGGCATCAAAATACCTTGGTAGGCTGGTACCCACCAAGGTATTTCGGACACTGTCCTTTCCTGTCACGCTCCGGTGTAGAGAGCCATGGGCAGACGGATGAAATTCCCCCGGCCGTGATTGTATGCCGGGCATTTTTCCGGCGGACCCAGACCAATAAATACCTACCCGCAGTTCATATCCATCCGAGCTTCTGTCCTGTTTCAGCAGCAGCTCGCCGAACCGTCTCCGTGGGTCTTTTCAATAGAATGCGTAAAATTGGTGAGCTCAGGAAAACAACTCCTCTGGTAGAAAGATGTCCCCTTTTGATATCTTATCCCAGCTGAAATCCGGCAGCAGACTCTCCGGTGTCCGGGGTTCCGCCGTTGGGTTCAGCCCCGCCAGATATGCCAGCTTTCCGATAATGTCTGCGGGCGTACTCCGGGCCAGCAGGACCTCCAGACTCAGATCGCCGTCCCGTTTGCTCAGCCGCCGCCCGGCGGGCGACAGCAGCAGCGGCACATGGTAAAATTCCGGCGGTGTAAGCTCCAGCAGATCATAGAGGTACAGTTGACGGGGCGTGGAAGAGAGCAGATCGCTCCCCCGTACCACCTGCGTAATCTCCATGGCCGCGTCGTCCACTACCACCGCCAGCTGGTAGGCCCACAGCCCGTCTGACCGGCGCAGAAGGAAATCGCCGCAATCCCTCTCCAGATTTTCGGCATACCGGCCAAGGTGTCCGTCCTGAAACCCGATCTCCCGGTCCGGAACCCGCAGCCGAAAGGCGGGCGGGCGTATACGGGCGCGTTCCTCCGCCTGAGCGGACGTAAGAGTACGGCAGGCGCCAGAGTAAACCGTTCTGCCATCCTCCCGGTGGGGCGCGGAGGCGGCGTGGAGCTGGGCGCGGGTGCAAAAGCAGGGGTAGACCAGCCCCTTTCGCCGCAGGGACTCCAAAGCGGCGGCGTAGAGCTTTCCCCGCCGGCTCTGGTAATAGGGGCCGTGGGACCCGCCGGAGCTGCCGCCCTCGTCCCAGACGAGGCCCAGAGCGCGGTAATCCGCCTCCAGTTGGTCCGCGTAAGCTCGGGTACAGCGACGGGTATCCAAATCTTCGATCCGCAGAACCACCCGGCCTCCGGCCGCCTTGGCGGAGAGCCAGGCAAGTAGGCTGGAAAACAGGTTTCCAAGGTGCATCCGACCGCTGGGGGAGGGGGCAAAGCGGCCAGTTTCTGCGCCCGCCATCACGCCAGCTTCCGCAGGTCCGCCGTGAGGAGGCCGCCTTCAATCTTCACCACGGCGTAAGTGGGCTTGCCCCAGTAACCGATGCTGCCGGGATTCAAAAGCAGGGATTCCCCCGCCCACTCCTGCGTGGGGATGTGGGTGTGTCCAAAGCACAGCAAATCCGCCTTTTGCTCCCGCGCCGCATAACCCACGTCCATCAGGCCCTCCTTCACCCGGTAGGTGTGCCCGTGGCACAGCAGGATGCGCTTTCCCTCCGCCTGCACCAGCTTCACCGCAGGCTCTGTAAAACGAAAATCACAGTTGCCTGGCACCTGATCCAGCGGAATGTCCGGAAACATATCCCGAAGGTGCTCCGCGTCCTGCCAGCCGTCGCCCAGATGGAAAATGCGGTCGGGCCGTTCCCGCTCCACCGCCAGAGTCATATTGTCCACATTGCCATGGGAATCGGAAAACACCAGTATTTTCATAATGGCCTCGCTTTAATAAGTTTGATGCTGACAGTATAACTCCCGCTGGATAAATTGGCAACCGGTTTCCGCTGAATGCGGGAACCGAAGTGTTGCCGCGGGGCACAAAGCGTGATAAACTGATGCTGGATTAAAAAAAGAAAGAGGGATTTTGTGGACAAGCGGGAAGAAACCGTCCGTCTTTGGTTCGACATGTGGCTGAAAAAGGAAAACCTTGGTATTAAGCGTGTTTTTTCGGAAGACGCCGCCTACATTGAAAGTTGGGGACCGGTGTATCAGGGCGCGGATAAGATTCAGTTTTGGTTTGAGGAATGGAACAGCCGGGGCACCGTCCTGTCGTGGGACATCCGGCAGTTTTTTCACAAGGGCGATCAGACGGTAGTGGAGTGGTATTTTAAAAATGCCATGAACAACGGAAGAACCGAGGCTTTTGACGGCGTTTCGCTGATCCGATGGACGCAGGGCGGGCAGATCTGCTTTTTGAAGGAGTTTGGCTGCAATCCGGACCGATACGACCCCTACCAAAACGGACCGGCTCCGCAATTCCGGGATGAAGCGGCCTTGTGGTTTTGAGAGGGACTCAGCTGCAGCCCCGGATACCGAAGGACAACAAGGACCCGCACTCTTTGAGTGCGGGTCCTTTCTGAATGAAAGTCTGCCCTTTAGAAAGTCACTTCTCCTCCGCGGTGATAATCCGGACCCGTCCGCCCGCGGTGCAGCCGAAGTTATCCACCCAGCCGGTGAGCGTGTAGTCCGATGCGTTGATGGAGCTGAGGGACACCTGATAGTAATTCATGGCGTTGGAAGTATCCCGTTTGCGCAGGTAGACCTGGACGCCGGTATCCAGCGTATAGGTGGTATTGCCGCCCATGGCGCTGACGGAGCTGAGGCTGTCCAGCGTCACGGACTGAAGCTGGCGCATGTTCTTGATCGAGCCGTCGCTGTTAAACTGGACGCCCGCGCCGCCGGTGGCCACGTTATAGTACTTGCCGTTGTTGTCAAGCGAGACGGTGGTCCCGTCCTTCAGTCCGGCATAGCTGACGCTCAGCGTACCGTCCGTCTTCTCCGGCGCGGTGGTCAGATAATAGAAGGACCATGTATCACCGGTGGCGTCATCCAGAATTAGATGGGTGATCTCCCCGTCCGTATTGGTGATATAGTAGCGCACATCGCTTTTGGAGAGCGTATAACCCGCCAAACGGCTGGGATAGATTTTGGCCCACGCGCCGGTGGCGGTGGTATCCAGAATCCGCGCGTCTCCGGCAAAGGTCATATCGCCCAGCTTGGTGCCCGCTTTGTCCACCGCGCCGCTGAGTGTCTTCGCGGTGAGCTGTTTGATGGTAGTACCGCTGTCCGTCATACTGGCGGAGACCAGACTGCCCGCCGTATAGGCGCCCTGCTGGCTGACGGAGAAGGTGTGGACCACGCCGTCGGTACAGGCCACGGCCACGCGGACCTCCGTTCCGGCAGAGGTGCCGGAGGTGGTGGACTGGGCCACGGAGGTGACCACGCCGTAATAAATCGTGTCCGCCGCGCTGCCGTTGACCACGTCTACCACCTCGCCGTTCATGCCCAGCAGGAGCAGCGCGGTATCGCCGACATCGAACCCGCCCATGGAGGACAGTTTATAGGCTGCAGTGGCGGTGCCGATGGTGTAGGAGGTGGCACCCACGGTAACAGAGGTGGGAGCCGCCGCGCTGGGCGACAGAGCGGTGATGGTGCCGCCCGCCCGGTCGGTGTAGATCCAGACCGTCTGCATACCGGCGTTGTAGTAGTAGACGTCGTACTGCTGCGCGGAGGAGAGGGAAGACGTCGTTCCGTTGCGGTACACAGTGGCCGCCGTGGAGGTAAAGGGCAGATCCAACGACCTGCCGGAACCCACCACATAGGGTCCGCTCAGGTTGGCCGAGACGACCGCGGCATAATCCACATTGCCGTTGGTAACGGTGTAGCCCAGCGTGGTGGCATAGGTTTTGCCGTCGTTGGTCTGGGCCGTCAGGGCGTTATAAAAAAGGTATACGCAGTCGGACCGGGTCATGAGGCCCCCCTTACTCAGGGTGATCTGGTCCCGCAGGCCAAGAGAACTGGCCTTGCTCAGCTGTGCGGAGGGAAAGGACCCCGCCAAAGACGAGGAGTCGTATCCCAAAAGGCGCAAAACCGTGGTGCACGCCTGCTCCAGAGTGATGGTCTGACTGGGACGGAAGGTGCCGTCGGTATAGCCGGTCATCCACCCCTCATCCACCGCGATCTTGATGTACTGAGAGGCCCAGTGGTCACTTTTCACATCCTTAAACAGGGAAACACCCTCCCCGTCACCCACGCTGTCCTTATACGAGGAGGCGCTCACCAGCATTTTGGCAAATTGGGCGCGGGTGACGTTGCCGCCCAGATTCAGGTTCCCGGCGGAATCGCCCGCCATAATGCCCAATGCCCGGATGGTCTGGACCTCGCCGCTGTCCTGCGCGACAGTGGCTCCGGCGGGAACGGCAAATAGTGTCGCCGCCATGCAAGCCGCCATTAATAGAGATAAAATCCGTTTCTTCATACTTGCTTCTCTCCTGTCGAATATCCGTCTGCCGGAGCGTTGCGCCCGAAGGCGGGGCTTGTGTGCTCATGTAAAAGCGCCATGCGTCTGTTGTCAGTCATAATGCAGCGCGTCGATGGGGTTCAGCCGTGCCGCCTTCTTTGCCGGCAGATAGCCGAATACGATGCCAATAAACGTGGAGATGCCGAACGCGCCCAGCACCGCACCTATGGATGGGCTGATAGTCAAACCCTTTTCCAGCGCTGAAACGATAATAGTGCCGATGGAGGAAAGACCGTAGCCCACGATAATGCCCAGCACACCGCCCAGAGCGGAGGTGGTGGCGGCCTCGATCACGAATTGCTGCATAATATACCGCTCTTTCGCGCCCAGCGCTTTGCGGATGCCGATTTCCCGTGTCCGCTCCGTAACGGACACCAGCATGATGTTCATGATGCCGATGCCGCCCACCACCAGGGAAATTGCGGCAATGCCCGCCAAAATCCCGATCATAACATTGATCATGGAGTTCATGGCGTCCAACAACTCGGCCATACTGACGACCCTATAGGCGTGTTCATCCCGAAAAGTGTTATAAAGGTAGCTCTCAACAATGGTGACGCAGGCCCGCGCCTGAGTCTCATCCACTACGGTGAGGGTATATTCACTGATGACGCCTGTATAGGACATTCTGGCTGCGGTGGAATAGGGGAGAAAAACGCAGTCGTCCGTACCTCCCTCTTCCATTTCCCCGTCGGTCTTCTGCTTCATGACACCCACAATGGTGAAACATCTGCCGTTGAGTCGGATAGTCTGACCCACGGCATTACCGCCGTAATAAGTTTCATTGAGGTAGTTGCCCACCACGCAGACATCCCGCCGATTGGACACATCCACATACTGAAGCGCCCGGCCCGCGGAAACGGTATAGTTCTTCATGTCGAAATAAGCCTCGCTGACGCCCGTGATGGTGGTCAAGGAAAGTTTCTTCGTTCCAATCTTCACGGCGTTGGATAAGCTGACCGTGGGGGAGATCTGGTCGAGATAGTCGGGGTTCTCCGCCACCAGATCATACATCTGCTCCTCAGACACACTGCGGGAGCTGCCCCGGCCCATAATGGACACCATCAGCGTGTTGGTCCCCATATCGGAGAAGCTGCCTTTCATATAGTTTTCCATGCCGTTGCCAAGCCCCACGATGACGATCACCGCCGAGATGCCAATGATGATACCAAGCATCGTGAGAAAGGTACGCATCTTACTGCCCCTGATATTTTTAATGGCCAGCTGGAAGGCTTCCGTTAATTTCATTGTCCGCCTCCCGTTCCCGCCAGATTCGGCGATACCACCGCCTCCGGCGCGTGGGCGTCCCCGTCGTAAATGACGCGGCCGTCCTCCAGACGGATAATGCGCTGGGCCTGAACGGCGATGGAGTTATCATGGGTAATGAGAACCACGGTGTTGCCTGCGGCGTGGAGCTGCTGTAAAAGGGACAGCACCTCCCGCCCGGTGTGGGAGTCCAGTGCGCCGGTGGGCTCATCGGCCAGAATCACCGCCGGTTCTCCCACCAGAGCCCGGGCAATGGAAACACGCTGCTGCTGGCCGCCGGAGAGTTGGGCGGGCCGGTGGTTTACCTTGCTTCCAAGGCCCACCATCTCCAAGGCCACCCTGGCCCGCTCCCGCCGGTCACTCCTTGAAACGCCGGCATACATCATGGGGACCTCTACATTTTCCAGCAGCGTCAGCTTGGGCAGCAAATTGTACTGCTGGAAGATAAAGCCCAACATCTTGTTGCGGATTTCAGCCAGCTGGTTTTTATTCATTTTGCCAACGTCTTGACCGTCCAGCAGATATGTGCCGGAGGAGGGGACGTCCAGACAGCCGATAATATTCATGCAGGTGGATTTTCCGGAGCCGGACTGACCCACGATGGCCACAAATTCGCCTTTTTGAATCTGCATGGAAATGTGATCCGCGGCCCGGACTACAGAATCGCCCATTTCATAGACCTTTGAGACGTCCTGAAATTCAATCAGCGCGCTCATCCCTCCGACCCTCCGCCGCTGCTGGGTGCGCCTCCACCGGATCCGCCTTCGCCGTTTTCACTGCCGTTGGGACCACCTTCCGAGTCATCGCCCATCAACACGTCCATAGCGGAGGAGTTGCTGGTGAAAGGCAGATGGGCCACCGTATCGCCCTCCTGAAGGCCGGACGTGACCTCGATGTAATCGTCGTTGCTGATACCCGTTTCTACAGAGACATAGACGTAACCATCGGGAGCCTCGTCTTTCAGAGCATTGGCCGCGCTGGGAGAATCTGAGGTGATCAGCACCTTGTTGCCCCGCTCCAAAGCGGCGCTGGGGATGGAAAGCGCATTGTCGTTCTGTGCAAGAACGATCTCCGCATCCACATTCATGCCCGGCCACAGGTCACCGTAGTCGTCAATACGGACGGTGACGGGATAAGTGGTGGCGTTGTTGTTGGTGGTACCGGCCATGGAAATATTGGTTACCTCGCCGGTGAAGCTCTGACCGTTGACGGCGTCCGCCGTGATGGTGACCTTCTGGCCCACCGACACCTGCGTGATGTCCAGTTCATCCACGTTGAGGGTCATTTCCAGATAGCTCAGATCATAGATCACGCAGAGAGTATCACCGGACTTCACCTTTTCACCGGCCTTGATCTTCTTATCCACGATAGTGCCGTCGATGGGCGAGGTGATGGTGTAATCATCCAACTGCTTCTGGGAGGTCTCCATGCTCAGCTCCGCGTCTTTCAGATTGTCCTGCGCAGACTGAACAGAGTCGTTGGCCGCGTTGGAGGTAAAGGTAACAATGGTCTGCCCGGCGGATACGTTCCCGCCCTCCTTTACATTGACGGCGGCCACCGTGCCGCCGGAGGACGCAGTCACATCCTCCGCCGCCTTATACTCCAGGGTCGCGTTCTCGCTGGAGCCGCAGCCATCGATTGTGGCGGTGGCGGCCTGCGTATCGGTAAGCCCGCCGGGGTTGGCAACGGAGATCGTTACATAGCGCACGATGCGGTTGCCGGTGAGCACCGTGTCGGCCGCGGAAACCGCAGTTACTTTGCCGGTGAGTGTCTCAAAGGAGCTGTCCAGAACCACGGACGCGCTCTCGCCCACATAAAAGCTTGCCGCGTCGTCCGAAGCGAAGGGCACTTTCAGGGTCATGGCGGAATTGTTGCGCACGGTGGCCACCGTCTGTCCGACTTTCACCACGTCGCCCACCTTCACATCCAGGGAGGCCACGGTACCCGCCACGGGGGACTGTGCATAGGCCGCCTTTTCATAGCTGCGCTGAGCCTGGTTCAGCGACAGCTGGGCCTTTTCCAAATTGCTGCTGACGTCAGAGCTGTCCAGCTTGTAGAGGACGGTGTCCTTGGAGACGGTATCGCCCTCCTCAAAATCCGCCGATAAAATCTCGCCCTCTTTCAGAGTGGTGACGGTATAGGAGTTGGCGGGCTGGAGCGTGCCGGTGCCGCTGAGAGACTGGGTGATATCGCGGAAGGAAACGGCCTCCTCCACATAGGTGGTCGCGGAGGCATCCTTCTTCCCGCCGCAGCTGCGAAGAACCAGAATCACGACCACCGCCAGCACCACGGCCAGAATCAGCCACTTGCGCCGCTTCTTATTGCTCCACAGTCCCTTCAACTTTCGGGGAACTCCAAGTTTTTTCTTTTTCGCCGGTGCGGTGTCCAGTTCCTGCACCTCGTTCTTTTCCTGCACTTTTTCGCTCATACTATTCCTCATTTCCTTACATCAGCCTTGCATCTGGTTTGAGGCTGCATCATGTACTATAGGATAGTTTCCATGATTCACCTTAAACAAAGCTTGAAACCCGCTTCAATTCAGGCAGCTTTTCCCAAGGCAGGAGAAAAGCGCACGCTTAATGTATTATGCACGTAATACATTAACACAGATTTTTCAAAAGTCAAGATTGCGGGCATAAATTTTCCAAAATGTTTTAAAATAGTATCGGAATGGCTTTCTCATTCCAGGGAATGCGTAAAAACTGACTTCAGGGCGACGCCGGAACCCCGGCGATAAAAACACCACATTGGAAGCTTGAACAGCGCGCAAAAAGCTCGTTCCTTTCAAACGGGGTTTTTTATATACGAAGCACAGATGTACTTTTAACGGCGTCTCAGAAGAGATTAAGAATCCCTTCATAGCATGAAACAAGAACCTGAATCAGATATGCCAGGCAACCGTTGTACCGGCGTAATACAAGGTTAGAAAAGAGCGGTAACCTTCACGGTGAAGGTTACCGCATTAATTTTGGCATAAGCGGGAGCTGTGCTGTAAATGATGTTGGTTATAGCAGCGGGAGCAGTGATCGGTTCTTTACCTGCTCTGGGAACCTGAGTCGCCACCTTACAATCAATATGCAGCATCTAAGCGTGCGTTAAAAAATGCGGATGGTCAACTATTCCGCTTCCCGCAGACGCTCCACAATGGTCAGGCGGGAAACGGAGCGGTATACCGCAAGCGGCAGCACACAGCCCAGCAGGGCAAACACTGGAATCAGGACCAGGATCGGCGTCAAAGTGAAGCGATAGGTGAAAAACCAGAGCATGCTGCTCACGGCGGAGTTCATGAGCGGCCCGCACATTAAGGTGAGTGCCAGAGCCAGAGCCACCGCTCCCAACGTATAGTACAACCCTTCCCACACCAGCATGGTTTTCAGCTGTCCGCCGGTCATGCCGATGGACTGGAGCATGGCAAACTCTCGCCTGCGGGTCAGAACGCCGGTAAGGACGGCGTTGAAAAAGTTCAGCACCCCCACCAGCCCCACAAGGAAGCTCAGCGCCCCTCCCAGCGTTGTAAACATGGCGCGGAAGCTCTCGAACTCGGCGGCGTAGGTGGCCTTGCTCTCATAGTCGTCCTCCGAATTCTGGTTTTCCGTATAGTCCTTCAGATACCGCTCTATTCCGGCGTTGGCTCCCTTTGTCGTATCAAAGGCATAGAGCATCACGCTGTCGGTACCGGTATCCTGAATGAACGTCTGGTCGTTCAGAACGAACTCGTCGGAGCCGTAGTAGCGGTAGCTCAGGGCGGAGGGAACCGTCACCAGCGCCGTCACGGTGTAGTCCACGTCGTGGTATTTTGTGACCTTCATCACATAGCTTTCGCCGTTGGCGGGGTCCACCGGCTCGCCGGTCTCGCGGCTCACATACCGGAATTCATCCACATACCGCAGAGTCACTGTGTCCCCCAGTCCGGCCCAATAGGAGTCCGGTTCGGGATTGCCGTAGTCGTCATCGGAGCATACGGCGGCGATATTCCGGCTGCCCGGTTCATAGAGGCTGGAGATGTCGCCGTCCAACACGGTCAGCTTGTCCAGCCCGTATCGCTCCATCCCGTAGAGCTGAATATCGTCGCTGAGAAGTCCGGCCTCATTGCGCTCCTCATTGGACACCATCCAGTCCAGGGTCTGGGTATCGTTCCACCGCCCATGGCAGGCACGATAATAGTCCTCGGAAACAAATTCATGTATGACTGAGGTCTCTCCGTAGACCCGGCCGCCCTCTGTGACGCCGCCCTGCCCTTCAATAGCATCCGTGCTCTTTTGGGACAGCGCCGTATCGGCGCTGAAAAGGCCCCCTCCCGTCTGGAAATATCCCGCGTTCGCCAGAATGAAGTCCGAGACAGAGTTGGCCGCCAGATATTTGTCCATGTCGAAGCCGTTTGTAAAGGTGACGGTCATATTCAACAGCACCACGGCCAGTGACAGCGACAAAACGGTCACCGCCGTCTTACCCCGGCTTCGCCCCAGATTGTTCCATGCCATGGAACGGAGTGAGACTCTGCCGGAGTCCTTCTTTTCCGCCTTTCGTTTCGTCGTTCCCCCTTCGGTATAGCGCAGGGCCTCAATGGGGGAGACCCGCCCCGCCAGCCGTCCTGGCCGCAGGCAGGAGAGCAGCACCGTGGCAAGGGCGAAGAGCGCCGAAAGCAGGAAAATCAGCGGATTCAGGGATACGACGCCCTGCGTTAAACCATTGAGCCGGGAAATGACCACAGGTGTCAGCTTCGCGCCGATTAACCATCCGCCCAATAGCCCCAGCGGAATACCGCCCGCGCTCAGCACCAGCGCCTGCTGACGAATGATGCGGCGCAGCTGCCGGGGCGTGGTGCCGATGGTTTTCAGCAGACCGTAAAAGCGAATATCGCCCACCACGGAGATCTGAAACACATTATAAATAATGAGGTATCCGGTAAATACAATCAGCATCAGCATGGCCCCGATGGCAATGACAGTCTCAGGGTCCATGTTGTCCATCAACTGGGCACCGGAATAGCCCCAGTTGACGCCGGTGGCGATAAAGTTGTCCCCTTTGGCCCGGCTTTCGCTCTGATAGCCGTGATTTTCCAGAATCTGATTGATATTCCGCTCAATGTGGAGGGAATTTTTAAACATCACGTCCAATCCCCAGTAGGTAGTCATGCCGTCGTTTCCCTTGGTATCCAACTCGTTAAAAATGGCATCCACGCGGCTTTCTGGGATTAAAACATGGCTGGCGGTGATGGCCTCGTCGTACTCCCACCAGCCACAAAGGGTGAAGGTCTGGGTGGTGGACTCGCCGTCCACATCAAAGGTCATGGTAAATCTCTCGCCAAGCTTGGGCTCCACGCCGAGTAGAGACAGCACCCGTGTATCCGTGGCAGCTTCGCCGGTGTTCTCCTGAGGAAGTCTGCCCTCCTCCGGCGTGCAGTACATCCACCGGGCCTCGTTCTCATCGCACCAGCTTACCTCCACGTGGGATTTGTTGAAGGGCGCATCCTCCGGCATTCCCACAATCCGCCGAAAGCCGTATTCCCAAATCAGAGGGTCGTCCTTCAGCTCGTCCACCTGCTCCTCCGTCAGATATTTAAACCCGCCGTGGCTATAACCACCCGCCTGACGGAAATTTGACTGCTGGAAGGCGTCGTTGATGGACATGGCGATGGTGAAAAGCGAGGTGAACAGCACCGCGGTCAGGGCAATGGCCAGAATCGCCACCAGATTGCGCGTGCGGGCGGCCATCATGCTTTTCCAGCTCAGATTGCGGATACATCTGCGGTTTGCAACCCGAATCATACCACTCACCCCCGCACCACAATCCGCCCGTCCTCAATCCGGACGATGCGGTCTGCCATCTGCGCCAACTCCTCATTGTGAGTGATCATGACGATGGTCTGTCCAAATTTCTGCCCGCTGACCTTTAAAAGGCCCATTACGTCCTGGCTGGTCTTGCTGTCCAGATTGCCGGTGGGCTCGTCCGCCAGCAAAATCGCGGGTTTCGCCGCCAGCGCCCGGGCAATGGCCACCCGCTGCTGCTGTCCGCCGGAGAGATTGAACGGCAGATTGTTCAGCTTGCTTTCCAGTCCCAGGGTCTCGATGACACTGTGTACATAAATCCCGTCCGGCGTATTTCCATCCAACTGGACGGGCAGGACAATATTTTCCCGCACGCTGAGCACCGGTACCAGATTATAATTTTGGAATACAAAGCCAATTTTTCTGCGGCGGAAAATGGTCAGGGCCTCATCTTTCAGGGAAAAAATATCCTTCCCATCCACAGTGACACTGCCGGAAGTAGGCCGGTCCAATCCGCCCAGCATGTGCAGCAGGGTGGATTTTCCGGAGCCGGAGGTGCCGACGATGGCGAGAAATTCGCCCTTTGCAACCGTCAGATCAATACCGTCCAGCGCGTGGACAGCAGTGTCGCCGGTACCGTATATTTTTTTGAGTGCATGGGTCTCCAGTATGTTCATTGCGTGTACCTCCCAGTCATAATGTGCGCTAAATTTTACAATACACACTTTACGCCCTGAATCTTTCCACAATCTTTCGAAGAAGTCAAAAGTTCTTACAGTTTTGAAAGATTTCGGCCTCCGGGCGGGATGGCTGCCGGGGACGGTTTGCTCTTCGGGTCCATACGGCGGGACGGTACATGAGCGGCCCAGGGGCATCCAGGCAAAAAAATGCTTGACGGATCAGGAAAAAGAAGGTATGATATTGCCGGTTACAAATTGTAACTTTCCTGTTACTTTTTTGTTCCGACTCTTTCCAAGCCGACTGTGAGGTCTTTATGGGTAAACGTTCCGCAAAAACTCTAAACCGCACCGCGCGCCGCAATGTCGGGCCGCTGACGTCCGCAGCTCACCGTCAGACAGAGGAACCTCAGGCTGCTCCGGTCCTTCGGAGGGTCCCGGATGTTCCGCCCCAGGCCACGCCTGTTCAGACGGTACAAAAAGCACCTGCACAGGTGAGTACCCCGCAGGCGCAGACCGCCGCTCCCATGCAGGATCAGGCGCAGATTGCCGCTCGGACGCCGCAGTCCAAGCCCCGGCGCAAACCGGTCGCCCCGGCTGTAGCGGCGGTGTCATCCCCGGTGCAGACGGCCCCTCGCCCGCTGCAAATGTCGAAGCAGGCGGAAGAAGAGGACTCGGATGGGCTTCTGACCATTTTGTGGGATATGCTTCTGGAGAAGAAAACTGCGTTCGTCCGAAAGCTCCGCCGTGTCCGCCGACGTGCGCGCCATGTGGTGCGGGAGGAAAAAGCCCGCCGTTTTCCGGAATCCGACCGGGTCGCGGTCCAGTTTGTGTTGTTTGCCCGGAATATGCTGCCATTGCTGGGTATGCGGTTTGCAGAGCACAAGCGGGGCCAGCGCCGACAGCTTGCGGAGCGCTTCGGCCTGATCCGCGGAAAATTTGAGCAGAAGAAACTCAAGCCCCTGCCTTTCCTGGCCGCTACCGGCGCAGTGGCACTGGTGATCCTGTTTTGCTCTCTCTACACCGTGGGTACCACGGTGACTTATAACGGCCAGCAGATTGCCGCGGTTGCGTCCGCCACCGCCGCCGACAGTGCCCGGACGCAGCTGGAACAGATTACCTCCCGGGCCATTGGAACGCAGTACACCATTGACGAAAACCTGCTGCAATATTCCTCCGGCCTGCTGCCCCGGTCCGAGGTGGTGGATACCGACGAGCTGGAGGAGGATTTATCCGAGGAAATCGGCCTTGTCACCTATGGCTATTCCCTGTATGTAGACGGCGAGCTGATCGGCGCGACTCCCTATGAGGGCGCGCTGAACGAGCTGCTGAACCAGTTGAAAGACGGCATCCGCGACGAAAACACCATTTCCTGCGAATTTGCGGAGAATGTGGATATCAAGTCCGGCTATGTACCCACCGATAAGATTATGAACCTTGGATATTTGGCTGAAACGCTGTACAGCACGAAAACCGCCGAGGTGACCTATGAGGTCAAGAGCGGGGATACTTGGTCCGAGATCGCCAACAGCCACAATCTCACCTCCGCCGAGCTGCTGGCTCTGAACCCCGGCTACAACATCGACCGGCTGTCCATCGGCGAAGTGCTGACCCTGTCCGCATCTGTCCCCTATCTTACGATGACTGTGGTGGAGCAGGAGCGGTATCTGGATACCCTCCCGTATGACATTGAGTATACCGACAGCGCCAACCTCTATAAGGGCGACTACAAGGTCACCTCCGCCGGGTCCTACGGTTCCGCCGACGTGTTGGCCAACGTCACTTATGTGAACGGCGAGGAGACAGAGCGGGTGGTGCTGTCCTCCGTCACGCTGAAAAACCCCGTTACGGAGCAGCGGCTCCAGGGTACCAAGGAACGGCCCACCTGGCTGCCCACCGGCACCTTCCGCTGGCCGTGCTCCGGAAACATCACCTCCCCGTTCGGTTATCGGCATCTGAGTTACAGCTATGCCTCCACCTTCCACAAGGGCATTGACATCGCCAACCGTCGCGGCACCGCCATCTGCGCCGCCGACGGCGGCACGGTGACTTACGCCGGATGGATGAGCGGTTACGGATATCTGGTCCAGATCGACCACGGCAACGGCTATGTGACTCGTTATGGCCACAATTCCAGTCTACTGGTATCCGTGGGGCAGCACGTCTATAAGGGTCAACAGATCGCCCGCATGGGCTCCACCGGCAACTCCACCGGCAACCACTGCCATTTTGAGGTCCGGTACAACGGCGTAGCCCGCAACCCCATGAATTATCTGCCTTGACCGATTAAAACCCGGCGCGCCCTTTGGGGCGCGCCGGGTTTTATAAAATCTTCTTTTCAAATTCGACAGGTTGTGTTATACTAAGTCAAAGAGAGGATTTCTCTCTTTTCACCACACGAAAGGAGCGGTATCCATGAAGTGTACGTTTGCATGCAAGAAGGTTCCCCTGAACAACTCCGTAAAGGACTATGCCGAAAAAAAATTGTCCAAGCTGGACCGCTATTTCCGGGAGGAAGCGGCTGCGTTTGTGACGTTTTCCGTGGAGAGGGATCACCTGTGTACCGTGGAAATCACTATTCGCGGCGGCAACACGCTGTTTCGTGCCCAGAAACAGGAGACGGATGGCGACATGCGCAGCGCGATTGACGCTGCCGCGGATTATATCGAGCGCCAGATTCTAAAGAACAAGACCCGCCTGGCCAAACGTCTGCGGGACGAGGGCTTTCCCCCTGCTGCTCCGGACGAATTTGAAGTCCGTGAGGAAAAGGAGTTCAACATCGTCCGCACAAAGCGTTTTGCCGTCAAGCCCATGAGCCCGGAAGAGGCCATTTTGCAGATGAATCTGCTGGACCATTCCTTTTTCGTTTTCCGCAGCGAGGAGGACGACTCCCTCTCCATCGTCTATAGGCGCAAGAACGGGGGATACGGTCTGATCGAAACTGGCGAGGAGTAAAAGCGTAATAAACTGCAAAAATAGTGATTTTCAACCGGGCCGCAATGCGGCCCGGTTGCTTTTTTTCACTTTTGGGTATACAATAAACGTACAATTTTTGAAAATGTCCTCCGATTGGGGTCTTATAGAAAGGTTTTTACTTGATGAGTATGATTTTTTTGGTGGACGGTGACAACAACATTGGCACCGGATTACAGGGTGCCGACCAATTGACGGCGGACGACTCTATTCTGGTCTTTTACCAAAAGGCCGGCCTTGCGCTGGGCAAGATCAAGGAGCTGTGCAAGGGCAGCAAGGCCAGCATTCAGTATCTGGAAAGCGTAAAGGGCGGCAAGAATTCCATTGATTTTCAGATCATTACGGAACTGGGCGTTCTGGTGGGCCGGGGCGAGACGGACTGCGCCTATGTGATCAGTCAGGATAAGGGGTATGAAGCCGCCATGAGCGCCCTGCGCGTCCGATACGCTGGCGCGTTCCGGGAAGTTGCGCTGCGGCCCTCCATCGCCGCGTGCCTGAAGGCGTCCTATTTAACGCGGCCAGCTACCGTCGAGGAGCTGCGGTCCTCCCTGAAACAGGAATTTGGCGAGACCCAGGGGATTGCCGCTTTTCAGCATTTACAGGAGCTGTTCCAGCCCGCCGCTCCCAGAGCGGAAAGTAAACCGGCGGCGGAGATTGCCGCGGAAAAGCCGGTGAAAAAGAGCCGGGGCGGACGGCGACGGTCCTCCAAGAGCGCGGAGGTAAAGCCCACCGCGACGAAACCGGAAAAGGTGGAAAAACTGGAAAAGCCGACGGCGATCCAGCCTGCGCCGCAGGTTCAGTCTGTCCCTGAGGCATCGGCTGTTTCCGGAACGGAGGTAAAGCCCGCCGTCAAACTCGTCCGCACCCATCGGGGCAACCGCCGGAAGAAAAAGCCTGCTGGAGACAAACCAGTGGAGGAAGCGTGAGAAAAAGGGGATGGAGCGATGCTCCATCCCCTCTGATCTCTCCATTACTGGTGGTCCACCTCATACATATACGCCATCAGATCCAGAAGCTTGCTGGAATATCCCCACTCGTTGTCGTACCAGGCAATGAGCTTGACAAAATTATTATCCAGCATGATCCCCGCCGTCTCGTCAAAAATGCAGGTTTGGGAGAACCCGGTCAAATCGGAGGAAACCACCTGATCGGTGGTATAGCCGATAATACCCTTCATGCTGTTGCGGGAGGCATTTTCTATGGCGACGCACACATCGTGATAGCTGGCGGACTGCTTCAGCCGGGCGGTCAGGTCTACCACGGATACGTCGTTGGTAGGAACGCGGAAGCTCATACCGGTCATTTTCCCCTTCAGCTCCGGAATGACAAGGCCTACGGCCTTGGCCGCGCCGGTTGTGGAGGGGATGATGTTTCCCATGACGCTGCGCCCGGTCCGCCAGTCCCGACCCGCCCGGGAGTCCACGGCTTTCTGCTTGGCGGTCGCGGCGTGGATGGTGCTCATGAGCGCCTGCTCGATGCCAAAGGTGTCGTTGACGACCTTGGTCATGGGAGCCAGGCAGTTGGTGGTGCAGGAGGCGTTGGAAACAACATCCATGTCGGGCGTATAGGTCTTATGATTTACGCCCATGACAAACGTCGGCATAACGTCGTCTTTGGAGGGGGCGCTGAGAATTACCTTCTTGGCCCCTCCCTTAAAGTGGGCGGAGGCCTTCTCCACCGTATTGTAAACGCCGGTAGACTCGATGATGTACTCTGCACCGCAGTCATCCCATGGGATGAGATTTGCGTCACTCTCGGAATAGATCCGGATCTTTTTGCCGTTGACGATGAGATGCCGGTCGTCATGCTCCACCGTCCCCTGGAAGGTACGGAATACCGAGTCGTATTTCACCTGATAGACCATATAGTCCAGATCCGCATTGCGCAGATTGATTCCGCAGATTTGATAGCTGCTGCATCCCCGCTCGATCATAATCCGCAGAGCAACCCGCCCGATGCGTCCAAAGCCGTTGATTCCAACCTTAATCGCCATGTTAATTACCATCCGATCCCCATATTTTGTCGCAGCGCTCCCCACGCCCGACAAGTTTCAAGGTTATTATATCACGGTTTCGGAAAATGTGTATTATGCGTTACGTAAAATTGCGTAGTATTTTTCTTCGTGTTGTTGGTAGTTTCCACCAGACTGCAAAAATTGCGGAAAACAGCAGAAATCTGATGGAAACCAGAAAAATTTTAATTAAAAACAGTAAACCCCTTGTTTTTGCGCTTTTTTTTTGCTATTGTGGGGAAATGCAGAAAAAAACTGCCTGCCTCAAAACAAAATCCAGAGTTTACCGGGGTTTGCAGTCCGGCTGTTTGCAAATCCTAATACATAGACGCGAAAACGCGGATAACTGAGAAAGGAGGAACGCTGTGGAAAATTATGAGCGCGAGGAAGCGCAACTGTTGGCCTGCCTGTTTCCCTCTATCGCCGCGCAACTGCGGGGGATGCTGAGCGGACTGTATCTGGCTGCTACAGCGCTGGCTCCCGCGGAGGCTCGCGAAAAAGATCCGGAGCTTGACCGGAGAGCGGCCCGGCTGGATCAGAATTATTATCAATTGCTGAGACTGGTGAACTGCCTGTCCGCCGCCGCCCGGCTGGACGCCCAGACACCCCTTCCCATTCAGGACTGTGATCTGGTGGGACTGGTTCAGGAGACCTGCGACGAGGCGGAGCAACTGGCGCAGCTTTTAAACCTGGAGTTGAAGTTTGACTGTGCCCTTCCCCAGCTGATCTGCGCGGTAGATCCGGATTCCATTCGCCAGCTGCTGTTTCAGCTGTTGTCCAACGCTTTTAAATTTACCCCGGCCGGCGGGTCCGTAACGGTGACGCTGAAGCGCCAGGATGACCATGCGCTGCTGGAGGTGGCAGACACCGGCTGCGGCATAGACGATCTTCAAATGAAAGTGCTTTTTGACCGTTATGCCCATAAAGAGCTGCGGGACCCGCCGCCCCACGGCTTGGGTCTGGGCCTGCCGCTGTGCCTTCGGATTGCGGAGGATCATGGCGGAAGAATGATGGCGGAATCAAAGCTTGACGCCGGGTCCCGGTTTACGGTGCGCTTTCCCATCCGGCACGCGAATCACAGCAATTTATCCGACGGGATGTTTGACTATACCGGCGGTTTCAACCGGGCCCTGCTGGGGCTGGCAGACGCGCTTCCTGTGGAGGCGTTCGCCATAAAAAATCGGTGACAGAAACAGTATTCGCGCAAAAGGGAGCCGAAACGGTTCCCTTTTGCGCTTTGACAGTCCGGCGGGTTTGGGCCGAAGGAGGGCCTTTACAACATGGGTCAGAGTGTTTTTCTTGGCATGAGCGGCGGTGTGGACAGCTCCGTCTCCGCCTTGCTTTTACAGCGGGAGGGGTACAGCGTGTCCGGTGTGAACCTGCGCCTGTTTCACAATGAGGATTTGGGTGAGAGCCGGGAGAAGACCTGCTGCTCTCTGGCAGACGCGGAGGACGCCCGGGCCGTGGCGGCCAGACTTGGGATTCCCTTTTATGTCTTTGATTTTTCGCAAATTTTCCGGGATACGGTAATTGCTGACTTCGTCTCGGAGTACGAGGCGGGGCGGACGCCCAATCCCTGCGTGGTCTGCAACCGGTCCGTGAAGTTTGGGGCGCTGCTCCAAAGAGCGCTGACGCTCCATGGTCAGTTTCTCTCCACCGGACACTACGCCAGGGTGGAGCGGGACAGAGATACGGGCCGCTGGCTTTTGAAGCGCGGCGTGGACCGCGGCAAGGACCAGAGCTATTTTCTTTACATGCTGACGCAGGATCAACTGAGCCATACCCTGTTTCCTCTCGGCGGTCTCCACAAAACGGAAGTTCGGGAGATCGCAGAGCAAAACGGCCTGGTCAACGCGCGAAAGAGGGACAGTCAGGATATCTGCTTTGCCCCTGATGGTGATTATGCCGGCTTTATTGAACGGACGGCGGGTCATCCATCTCCCACCGGTGACTTTGTGAACGAGTTGGGCCGGGTGTTGGGCCGGCACAAAGGCTTTGTCCGCTATACCCGGGGCCAGCACAAGGGCCTGGGCCTCTCCATTGAGCCGTCGCTGTATGTATTGGACAAGGACCCGGCCACCGCAACGATCCGCCTCGGCCCGGACGCGGCCCTGTGGACGCGGACTCTGGCGGCAGAAAAAATGAATTGGATTTCCGTTCCCGAACTGACCGGTCCCATGCGAGTCTCCGCCAAAACCCGCTATAGCCAGAGGGAGTCCTTCGCTGTGGCGGAATCTCTGGAAGGCGGCGGTCTGCGGCTAACCTTTGAAGAGCCTCAGCGGGCCGTTACGCCGGGGCAGGCCGTGGTCCTATACGACGGAGAGACGGTGGTTGGCGGAGGAACCATCGTGAAATGAGCCCTGAAGCTAAAAAAGGCGGGGCGTACCCTGCGCCTCGCCTCTTATCGGTCGCTGGTCAGCCAGCTGTCCTGAAAAATCAAATCGTCCACATCGCTTGTCTGGGAGCCGTCCATACGCGTACTGTGCCTCCTCTCAAATACATATCTCAACTAGTATACGCAGACAGCGGCAAGAAATTGCACGGAATCGTGCTGCTAAAAAAATATAATATTTTTATGAAACAGACTTGACAGATGGATATAGTGTATGGTATTCTAGTTCTTGCCGATATCTGCCGGTGTGGTGGAATTGGTAGACACAGGGGACTTAAAATCCCCCGGCAGCGATGCTATACCGGTTCGAGTCCGGTCACCGGCACCATCGGTATTTGTGCGTAGTAATGATATCGCGGGGTAGAGCAGTTGGTAGCTCGTCGGGCTCATAACCCGGAGGTCGTAGGTTCGAGTCCTGCCCCCGCAACCAGAAAAAGTCTTGTAATCGCAATGGTTACAGGACTTTTTTCTTATCCAAAATACATTGCGTTTTTTCAGTTTTTCTAACATCCTTCTAACAATTCAAATAGTCAGGGCGTTAGAAAGCCCCTGTATCATGTTTTGCTTGTTCTTTGGGTCAATATGGCTGTACAGGTTTGCCGTAGTTTGGTAGTTGCTGTGCCCGAGCCATTCTTGAATGTCCTTCATGGAGTAGCCCAGCGCCAGCAGAAGCGAAGCGCAGGAGTGTCGAAGGTCGTGAAACCTGATTGACTTTAGACCGTTGTTTCTGATGATTTTTTCAAAGGCGCTTGTAACGTAGTCCGGATTCAGTAAATCTCCCATCTCGTTGACGCACACATAATCATCGTATTCGTGGTTATGGCAATTGCCGTTTCTCTCACGGTTATACGACTGCTGTGCCTTGACAGCCTTTAAGTATGCAAGCAGCGCATCATCAAGTGGCAGCACACGATAGCTGGATTGGGTTTTCAAATCGTCCGTTGCCTTGATTGTCATTTTACCATCCTTTTTTGCGCGGACAACTTTGTGTCTTACCGTCAAAGTCTTGTTGGTGAAATCTATTGCATCCCAGCAAAGCCCGATAATCTCCGAGCGTCGCAGTCCGAAATATGCCGCAAGGAATACCGGGGTTTCGATTGTTGAGCCTTTTGCAACTGCGAGTAGCGCGTTCATTTCAGCCGCATTGTAAAAGTTGCCGTGATACTTCGTTCGCTTTGGCTTTTCTACGAGGTCAGCGGCATTTTCCTTTACAAGCTTCGCTTTATACGCTTGCTGCAAGGTTGTTCGAATGATGGCGTGATGCTTGATTACGGTGTTCGGACTTAAGCCCTCCGTCAGCTTGTCAGCATGATACTTTTGAATAACGGAAGGCGTGATTTTGTTTAGCGGGAGATTCGCGCTCTTGAAGTACGGGTATATGTGCCGGTTGAGCATATAAACGTAATTATCGTATGTAGTGACTTGTACGTTATCCTTTGATGCCTCCACCCACTGCTTGACATAATCGCAAAACAAAATCTTCGCCGGTTCGATATATGCTGTACCTTCGTTTTCTGCAAGCAGCTCGCTTAGCCGCTGTTCTGCCTTGCGCTTGTTGTTCTTCTCTGGTAAATTCAGACATATCCATTTCTGCTTGCGCTTTCCGTTTTTGTCCTTGTAATTCAGGACTGCGTAAAAGGTTCCTGATTTTATTTGTAGACTGCCTGTCATTTCTATCCTCCTTCTGTTATCAGGCAGTCCATCACTGATACAATAGTTATACAGGAAATGTTCTAAAATATCAAGGGCTTAGCCCGCATTCTCAGGCTTTGTATTGCGAAACATACGCTATAACACTCTGTTTCGTTATCTTATAATGCTTTCCAACTCGAAAGCTGGCAATCTCGCCGCTGTGTATTAGCTTGTACGCTGCATTTCGCCCAATCCGAAGCATCTTTATCAGATCTTCCGGCGTTACGATGTCTGGATAGTCTGCAAATGGTACGATTACTTCTTCACTCACTTTGAAATACCTCTATTCTAAACTCGTAAACGGTGTCGGCGTATCGGCGGGCAGTTCCTTCCACGTGCCGGAGCCATAGAGATAATCATGGGTTTTGTACTCCTGCTTTGAGCCGTCTGCATAAAATCGAATAACCTTATGAATGCGCCGGATAAATGCAGCCCAGACTTCATATTGGTTGATACGGACAAGGGAATACTGGTCGCGCAGATCAAGGTTGCTGACAATAAAAACGCGGTCATAACAGGCTTGCTTGTTTGAATATCGTGCCGGGAGTGCCAAGGGGTAGCCGTCCAAATAGTTGTTCATATCTTGTATTCGAAAGCTGCTGGCGAACTCGTCGAAAAGAATTACGCTTTCACCGGCGTAGCCGTCAAAGGGATGCTTGTAGTCATTCACGGCGTATACGTTGCCATAACCGAAGTTCTCCATAACGAAGCGCGTTTTTCCGGCTCCCGTGGTTCCCCAAATGTAAGTGGTTTCAAGGTCGCGCCATTTGTCACGATATTCCTCGGCGCGAAGTGCTTGACGGACGTATTCAATATCACGTAGGCCACGCAGATAGTGTGGGAATTCATTGAGAATGTCCACGTTAGTCGCTCCGTTACGAATACGCTCAATAATAGCAGCTTCTTCTCCACTCACACCTTGATGCTCTATCGGCATTTCTCCGTATTCCTCAAAAGTTCCTTCTATTTTGGTATCGCTTTTTTCGCCATTCTCCCACTTGCCGGACTTGCAAACGTAGTCCCGATTCTCAGCGGAGGAACCCTTTGCCGGTTCGATATCACCGCCGAGGGAGAAAACGTTTTTCATGGTAGAGAAGCGAACGCCAGAGGAGAATGCTATGTAGATGTGGATATGATGGGTGCCGTTTTCAAGTCCCTTTTCCTCGGCAGCACAAAAATACACCAAAGATTTGAGAGTTTTGATTTTTTCTCGAATACTTTCACGGGTGTATCCGTGCTCAATTGGATTATTGATCGTTACAAAATATCTTCTGCTCTGAGTGTCGCGCATTTTTACCATCTCCTTTGTGCGACATTGCGATCGCTGCGACAACCGCCGTGTAGCTGCGTAAGGCATTGTGCCTGAGTACCTACAGCCTTTTGCGACAAAGCCGTGGGCAATGATAGCCACGGCTTTCCGCCGTGCTCCGCACAGCGGGCGGCTGAATGCGTGTGGCGGCTTACGGCTTCGCCACGCCGCCGCCCGCACACGCCGCAGGTTCCTCTAACGGGTAAGACCGTCGCGGATTGCTGCATTGAGGCTTTCAACGTTCGTTACCGTCGGCACACGGACACGCTTGAGCGGTTCGCCATCAAACGATAAATACCCCTCTCCACGCCCGTTCGTGGCGGTCATATCGTCGCGGCAATCTGGAAATAGCATGAGCTTTTGTTCCTTAGAGAGATTACCCAGCGCGAGGATTGCGCCAAACTGATCGCGCCCGCCCATCGGGAACAGCTGTGCGTCAGCCCGTTGCAGCCCAATTATTAGGTGGTGCTGTGCTCCACGCCCCATGAGCAGCAGCGTGGAAAGTCTGCGCTTGACCTCCTCTGAAACTTTCTTGTCATGGGACAGGACGAAGGCGGCCCATTCGTCGAAGATAAGGAACTTACGATTGGTGGTGGTATCTTTACCATGGAGCCGCGCTTGAAAGCTCTCATAAAAGGCGTTCAATCCCTCGTCACAAGCCTCATACGCCCAATGGCGCGAGCAGTCTGCAAACTTGCGGAAGTCTATATTTTTGAAGTCACAAAGGAATATTTCAGCGTCGGGAATATACGTTGCAAGCTTCCCTATGAGCAGCAAGATGAAATAGGTCTTGCCGGAGCCAGTACCGCCAGTGATGAGCAGCATGGGCTGACGCTCCGGCAGCCAGTTGACGTAAGACTTTACTCCCGCTTCTAGCATCGCCGCATCATAGACTAAAGGAACAACGGCTCTAGCTCTAAATGAACTGTTCGTCATCGGCATTCGCCGCCTTTCTCTGCTGGTTGAGCGTGGCCGCGTGGCGAAAGTCAAGGAGCCTCTTGACGCTGATGGACGTGACCGCTATACTGATCTCAAGGTATGAGCCGGTATCTTTCACCGTGGTGACCACCAGCGCCGGATATTCCACGCCCTCAACGTATACCGTGTTTCGTGCGAGGCCATGAGCTTCATGATCGAACAGAATGCGCGTCAGCTCGTCATTGAGAAAGCGCTTGACAGCGTCCGCATCAACCTCTTTCGCGTTTTTAACCATGGCATAGTGGTAAAACCAACTCTCTCCTTCTTTTCTTGCCCTTGCAGGACTGAAAATGTCAGGAACAGTGACAGGGGAGACGAGCGGAAATATGCTTGCCGATTTCTGGAACACCGACAGAATAACACTCGCAATGTTCTTGTAGGTTCTTTCTGCGGCTTCCTTTTCAATGCTCACGTCCGGCTGCTGCGCAGGTGGCTGCTTCTGTGGCTTCTTGCGTTGTTTGAAGTAGTAACAAAGTGCAGCAAAACCGCCGATCAAGCAAATGCCAAAGTCGATTTCTTCTTTATGTCTGTTGTATGCGCTGGCGATTGCCCCGCTTAGAAAAGCGAAAACATATATGACGAACAATATCAAAACCGCCAGCAGTGCAAAATAAAAGAAGACGAGAACCGTAAATACACTCCAGCTTTTTTCCGAGCAGGCGTCTTTGAGTGCTTTGGTTGGATGGACGATAAACCAAATTAAGTCTTTCATAAGAGTAGTTCCTTTCCGCATAGGGGCGGCGAACCGCCCCTATGCTGCGTGTTTCAGAACCGCATAAGCGTGCTGGTATCGAAGAAGCGCTTAAGATCAAATGCGTTGATGATCTCACGGAGCCGGTAATCCTCCTCGGAGGCTGCGGCATTATTTTCCTTAAAGGAAGCGCCGTTGCCTGTCTTTTCCAACTCGTCCACATAGTGGACGAGATAGTATTCGATTGCGCGTGCAAGTGCTCTTAGGGTTTCATCCGAAAATTGAAATGACATGACTGTGCTCCTTTCATAATTGTGCTCCTTCACGCCCAGCCCCGCGCGCTTGAGCTGGGCATGAAGCATTTTCATTAGCTCTCAGTGATGCTGAGAAGCCTACCCTTTGTGTTGAAATCAGCCACGTAAGAGCTGCCCACTACGAGCTTTGGCAGCGTCTTATCAGCAGAGATAAACAAGCTGGCCGTTTCCTCACCGGTTGTTCCGTTGCTGGGGAATGTGACAAAGAGTTTCGTGCCTTTCACGGCTTTTCCATCATTGGACGTGAAGTCGAGCTGCTTGTATCCGCGAAGCGTAGTTTTCATGTGAAAACCTCCTTGAAAAAATATTTCAAAAGCGCTTTTGATGTGATTATCCTAACACCGATTTCTTCAAAGGGCATTCACGTCTAAACCAAAAATTTTTTTACAAAATGTTAAACTTTCAAGGTGGTAGTATATGGATACAAAAGATTTTGCTGCCCTGCGTGTTTACGTGTTTTCTTCTGTTCCGAAGCTGCTCGGAATAAATGATAATCGCTTTGGTGAAATTATTTCACAACAGAAAACTGCGAAAAATGCAAATACCTTTGCAATGGCCAAGCGCCGAGGCAGCATACCCAACTATCAAAATTTTCCGAATGACTTTGATAAAGCGATGGAGCTATATTTAAAAAGACCAATAACATCAAAAGCCTCAAAACTGGTTCAAGATACTGTGCGCAAAAATTGGGAGGATACAGAGAAAAGAGAATATATCAGACTGCTACTCCGAATTTCTTTCTGCGATGACATGGATGATTTACTTCAAAATTCGGGGCCACAATCTCCAAATAAGATAAATGAAGCGTTGCTTGATATGAAGCCGGAGTTTTTAAAACTGCCGCCAGCATTTGCATATGCACTTAATACACATATGGATGCGATTGCTAGTGTTCATTCAGATGACCAATTATTTATCATGAACCTAATTAAGAAAAACAAGAAAGAGATAATGAACATGCATGAATTGCTGCTTACGCTTGCTCCTGCACCGAGTAGCACGATTCTGGAACGGACAACAAGTAAAGAATGGAAGCACTGGACAGCAATCAGAAGTATTATTGAGGGAGAAGAAACTCTTTCTGTACCTGTCAAAAAAAGCTGGATTGGATTTGAAAATAAAATTCAAGCAATACGACCGCTGGAGCAATTACGAGTGCTTTCTACCATTGGACTTTTTTGGCCGGACGATGCTGGAAAACTGCCCTTTGGCAAAATGGAACTTGATTCTTTGCTATTGTTTAAGTATTTAATTTCTGACGATGCAAAGCAAAATATATTGGAAAAATACGAACTAGAAAACAACCGAACCAAATAGACCGACGCTCCGTAATGGAACGCCGGTCTGTTCTTTTAATCTCTGCGGAGGAGGGAGCTTGAAAGCGTTTTTCCCCCCCCAAGCAGCAAGTCAAGGCTGAAAAATCTGTTTCACACATTTTCCCGAGTTCACTTCGTGAAGCCTTGACTGGCTTCTTGTGGCGGAGTCTTGGAAAAGCAAGCAGTTGCAAGCGCAACGTGCTTCGCACTACAAAACTTTGGGAGGAAACGACCGTGAAACAGACCACCAAAATGTCCCGCGCCGTATCTCAGTTGGAACACATTTACAATACCCTCAATGCAGATTTTTTTGAAGGTGGGCTTCCCGTTCCCATCATCACTGTGCAGAGCAAGCCCGGAACCTACGGTCATTGTTCCGTAGCAAAGGTGTGGCAGCGTCCGGACGGCAGTACCTACGAGTTAAACATAGCCGCCGAGGTGCTGAACTACGCCATAGAGGAAACGCTTGACACTATGATACATGAAATGGTGCACCTCTATTGCCGCGAGAACGGCATACAGGACACCAGCAGAGGCGGCAAGTATCATAACGGGCGGTTCAAAGCCGAGGCGGAAAGGCGAGGACTGACCTGCTTCCCTTGTGGACAATACGGCTGGAACACCCGCCCCGGTGATAACCTCATTGAATATGCATTGTCCAAGGACTGGAACGAAATTCGCATAGGCCGATGCACAATGCTGCCAGCAATCCGCATAGGGGCAAGCGGAAACGCCCAGATAGGAGCGCCGACCATGGGCAGCGGCAAGCGTCCAAGCAGCACACGCAAGCTGGTTTGCCCCTGCTGTGGTCAGTCCGTGAGAGCCACAAAAGCCGTGAACATCCTTTGCGGAGATTGTATGCAACAGATGGTTGAAGCGGAATAAATTGAAAGTGCACCTTCAAATGAGCGATTAAGCCAGGCTGAAGGTGCACTTTCAATTGATGCTCCGATGTTACTTGATTGTCTGCTCCAACTCATTAAACTCCTCGCAGTCAAAAAATTCTGCCAGCGTTATATCAAGGCCGTCACAAAGCATTTTGATGGTTTGTAGCTTGGGGTTTACGCTCTTACCATAAAAAATGTTCTTGATGCTGGACGGTGCTACCGCCGAGAGTGTGGCAAGCTTGTTGATCGAAATGTTTCTCTCGTTGCAAAGCTTCATGAGCCGCATTTTTACCGCGTCTATCATATCCATGTATGCTCACAGCCTTTCCTCTGTACTGGAAAAAGCATACACATTTTAGATGGACTTTATAGGCTACGTGTGATACTATATAGGCTATGTATAGCTCAATTGGAAATCTTTACTGCGCCATTTAAGATACAGATTTCGAGGTAATTTGCGTCGTTTCTGTTTACTTGTTCTACAGCGTAGATATAAAATAGAATAGCAGAATCATTAGAAAGGGAGAAAAAATTTATGAAAAAGCGTGTTTTTAGTATTTTCCTCGCACTCTGCATGGCGGTTGTGCTGCTGCCGACGGCAGCTATGGCAGCTACCACCCCCTTTACTGATGTCCCCTTTACCCACTGGGCAGCCACCGAGATTACTGACATGGTGGATGCAGGGGCCATTCAGGGGTACAAGGATGGTACTTTCAAGCCTTCTAATTCCGTTACCGGAATTCAATTTTGCCGCATGATTGGTCGGCAGTACTACGTCACGGAGATCGCCGCAGCAACCGGAGATGAGGCTACCATCTTCACCAAGGTTGGTGTCAACGGCGGGGTGCAGTTCAACTACAATGACCCTATCACACGCTATAACATGGCGGCTGTCATGTATGCGGTGCTTCAGCACAAAGGTGTACAGGCACAGGAGCTTTCCGATACCTCCGTCATTGGTGACTGGTCCTCTATCCCCTCTACCTATCAGAAGGCTGTTTCCATTTGCTACAACCTCGGCTTGCTTACCGGCACCAAGGAGGGCACCTTTAATGGTGCAGGGGTTATGAACCGTGCACAAGCTGCCGCCGTTATGAGTCGCCTCGCCAACTCTGTTGCTAAAGGCTCCACCTCCTCAACGCAGACTCCTGCCTCGCCTGTGTCCTCTATCCCTGCCGGTGCTAAGGTCATTACCGGTTCCGACGTCGTTGACATTGGAACTTTCACCTACAAGGATGGAGTATTCGTCAGTGACTACACGGATTGGGATGGCAACGCTGGTGGTGGTTTAGATATCTCCAACAATGGTTACACGAAGCTTACCTTTACAGTTACTACAGCGGCGGCCCGTCACCAGATCTCTGTACTCGGGTTGCATCGAGAGACTCCAGATCCCACGGATAATAAGTTATGCTTGCCGGATGCACCTATCCAGGATGCCAACACCACCGCTACTTACACAGCAGATGTGTCTGGTGCGCGTAACTTGCAGTTGCAGGTCTGCCATGGCACGGACTCCTACTGTACTGTTTCCAACATCTATCTCCACAACTAACTAAAGGAGGGTTCCAGTATGCCGACAGCAACGCTGGATTCACTGTGTGCGGAATGCCGTGAATACCTCGATAACCTACCAACATGGGAGTCTGATACCCGCACGGCCTCACTCATCGCATGGTGCCTTGCCTATGAGTGTGAGGATTACCATACCCACGGAATTTGAAAGTGCACATTCAATAGGGCATTTTGCTGCATCAGGGTTATTGCCCGAAGCTGTTATCAGTGATGGACTGCGAAATGCTTCTAACCGTGTTTCTAACACTTTCTCGTCAAATTCAATTTTGACGAAATGTGTGCCGTTGCTGTCTTTTTGCTTTTGGATCGTGGAACCACTTGATATTACTCAACTTTCTGGAAACGTGATAACACTGGGCGATGCCAAGAGGTCTTACTTAATTTCACGCATAACGCCCTCATAACCCGGAGGTCGTAGGTTCGAGTCCTGCCCCCGCAACCAGAAAAGAGCCTGATTTCAAAAGAAATCAGGCTCTTTTTACAACTATTTAGGTGCTTTTAAAATTTGCTTTGAAACTTTTGGGTGTAATTTGGGAGTAGCAACCTGTTTTTTTGAACCTATGCAAAACCGACAGCTGGTTTCAGCTGTCGGTTTCATTTTCTTGATGTTCCTTTTTTCGATGGCTGAAGGCCGTAGATCGAATATCGGCTGCCTTTGCTTTTGCTGTTGCAATTTGATGTGCATATATTGTCGCAGTTGTATGTCGGAACACATGTGGATGGATATGTGGTAGTTTATTGGCAGCACTAAACTTATTTAACCAATCCGTAATGCTATCTGGGTTCATTCGATCCCCGTTTTCCTGCGTAAAGACGTAGCCACTATCAATCCACTGATCTCCATTTGCCCGTTTAAGTTTATCTTGTTCAATCCGATGCTGTTTTAGCAACGCAACCGTCTCCGGTGCCAGCTTGACTGTGCGGCTTCTTCCGCTTTTTGGAGGCCCCTCGTAAACCCCACGTTTTGGGCTGTAAAGCAGTGCACGCTCTATGGTGATAATCTCATTCTCAAAATCAATGCTGTCCCATTTTTAGCCCCGCAGCTTCGCCTCGCCGACAGCCGGTATCAATTAACAGATAAGTAATTGTTCTCCATTTAAGAGGTGCATGATCTAACTCATCTAGAATGCCGTCTAGAACATCCGGCTGGAAATAGTTCGGTTCTTTTCTTCTAGGCTTTGGCGGAGTTGCCTTGGCTGCGGGATTATATGGTATTAGCATCTCTTTTTCAGCCTGCGCCATAATGGAAGATATGAGACGATGATACTCCAAAATTGTTTTGTCTGACAGAGGCAAGGTATTCCTTTCAAAACAGAATACACCAGTTGCCTTTTTTTCTATAGCTACAGCAGTTAATTCTGCCGTCTTGCGGCTTATTGACGCTCCTCGAACTGCCGCAGATATGGTGGTGGCTGCAATACCTGCTCGACGGGCTAACGCCGACTTGGAAAGATGCCTACTCTGAAGTAAACTGGCAATATTTACGCGGGCCACGGCGTATTCTCCGCCTTTTCGAATTCCATTTTCGCCAAGATTCTGATAAAATGAATTCAGATATTGCGGACGCAAATCCGATAACTTGATATGGCCAATATAAGAAGTGACTGATAATCCGCTATTGCTGACCTTATAGCTGTATACACTGTTGTGATAGCTGATTTCCACATCCAGCCATACCGCTTGGCCACCTTAAATGCTATCTTGGTACGGCGCTAAACCGCCCTTTAGTGTGCCGCTGATCGTGACGACATAGAAACCGTCACTATATCCATCATCGATCCCGTAGGTAATGTCGGATAAGCAGCAGCTGACTATGTCACCCATGTAAATCACTGCTTCCGCCCCATGTGGAAGTTTCGACATCCATGATGGGCGTGTATTTATCCCCTGTCACATAGTCATCAGCATCATTATTATAATCAAATTCTGTAAGCTTTGAACCGGAGCAGACAGCTCCGCAGTTTAAGCAAGTAAAGGTTTCTTCCGTTGTTCTCCTCCTAATATTCGTCGGCCAGCAGCATGGTTTCATGGTCGCCGTCATCAATAATGTAGACTTTTTTAGAAAAAGAGGGTACACCATAAATCTGGTGTACCCTCTTGTATTCCGGGACTTCCTGTTCATGGGAGATATTCAGGTGGCTTTCCTCCGGGGTAATCCGAAAGATTTGGAGCCAGTCCCGTTCGCCCTTTGACAGTTGATCATATAGAAGCCAAAGATACAACTGCACCGGCAGCGGGATCAAATTGCTGACTCCCCGCGTCAGATAACGTTTCATTACTCACCGTCCTTTGTAAGCTCATCAATTAAAATACAAAGAACCTCCGCGACGCCTGCCAGAATGACACCCAGCAGATCGCGGCGTCCGTTTACTGTCGCATGGTTCTGATACCTCCTTTTTAAATCTGGTTATGTCTTACGCCTTGAACCGCTTTGCCAGGAATGTGCTGATGATCGACGCCAGAACCTGGCGAATTGCCTGCAAAAAGTGGTTGAACACAATTTTGGTACTCCTTCCGAATTGTGAATGCAATCCTAAAAAGCATCGCCCGAATGCTTGAAAAAGGAAGTTTCGCGGCAGATTACTTCCTCCCCTCGGAATGGCAGAGAAAACTCGCCAGCAAGACGAATTTGTTAGAATGACTTGTTATATGACAAAATGATAGAAGAACTCACTCCTGATAATGATTATTGCATTGGGTTTTGTAATTTCAGTAGCCACATATATTTTTGTGGTGGTAAAATGGTGCCCAGGATAAAAGTAGACTTATAAGCATCGTCTGCACTCTGGCATGAAAATATAATAAATTATCAAAAATTACGCTTAATTTTTCTTCCAAAAATCAGAGTATACGCCCTAATGGAACATCAACAATAAATTAAGTAGACTTTAAATACAAACATACGTTCTAAAATGGTCAAAGAAGTTAAGAATACTTAGTCAATTCTTAGTCAGAAAAGCCGTGCAGATTTAATGCCTGCGCGGTTTTATTTTTTATGTAGCCCCCGGCGAGCTTTCGGCTCGCCGGGGGCACTTTGTGCCCAATTCGGGCGCATCACCTATCAAGCAGCACCTGCTCCGCTTTCCTCCGCCTCGTCAGTCCCTTAAGTGGAGCCGATCGGGTGCAGAAGCCCGGAATGTAAAACCCGCCCCAATTAATTGCAGATCAAGCGCTGCAAACAATTCAACATGTACTCGATTATGGTGATACATGCTTTTAGTTTCTTCTAAAGTAGCCACCCAATCAAAGCATGCATATTATATGGCAGCAAGATTACGCCAACGGAGTAATCTTGAAATATATTTTAGGAGAATCATTATGAATGAAACTCCCTCTCGGGACTTAGAGTCCACTGAGTCTGTACCTGACGGTGTAGTCAAAGCCGCTTTTAGCGGCGGTCCACACCCTCCGGTTCCGACAGATGCCGAATCTGTTGATATGGTTGCGGCTGCTGAGGCACGTATTGCGACCAGTATGGCCTTTTTTTTGGAATTATTCTTTAAAAAAGTCTGTATGATCCACGATCCTGCAGAGCAGTCCGATATCATCAAAGATATCTTAAGCGCGTATACCTGCAAGGAGAAGGGGATGGCCGCTCTATTTGATGCGCTTGCCAATAAAATTTTAGCCGATAAAGGCTTAGTCCCCGGCAGCGGTAGCAATTGCTGTTAATGCAAAACAACGAGACAATATGTCTCCTTTTATAAATGCGTAAGAAAGGCGGAAGCCAATGATTAAAGAAGATTTCAACCGAATTAAAGGTTTATCCATGCCTCAATTTGGATTTAATTATTCAGAGCCAAAAAAGGACAAAGCAATTTTTCCTTGTGACAGTCATCCTTGTGACAAATCTATTCTTTATTATCAAACTTGCGTAAGCAAGTGTGAATGCGAACTCTTTTGTAATGCTGTTGACCGGCTTATTTGTGAGCTGCAAAAAGCGCGAACATTATGTGAGCTAAAGCAGGTCATTGATATGATGAATAGCCTGTTAACATCAAGTGCAGCCAAGGAACTGTCGCTTGCGGAAATAATCGAGGCATCAAAAAAAACAAATCACGAATGTAACTGCTGAACACCTTCAAGTCCGCCCGGAAATTGTTTTCTAGGGCGGGCTTGATTTAAGGTTAAAACAGGGTATCGCGAGAAAGCGCCGCCACGTTTATATAGGCTTCCTGAAACATTAAAAAGCACATTCCAGTTTGTAGTCCCGAGTAAGACAAGCAACCATCTGTGCGAAGTGCGCAGCAGCGTGTACTACTTATAGCTCCTGATAAATGGAAGCTGTTTGAGTCTTGCCAATGTCGTCTGTTCAAAAGTAGCAAATATCTGCCGCCTCAAACAGGCAAGCGGAATTTTGGTTTCTATGGTATAATACTGGTAATATGAATTACTGAGGCTGAACATGAAAAATCTGTTTTTGATCGGCGGGACTATGGGTGTAGGGAAAACGACCGCCTGCCGGATATTGGAGCAAAAGCTGAATAACAGCGTGTTTCTCGACGGGGACTGGTGCTGGAACATGCACCCTTTTCAGGTCACGGAGGAAACCAAGCGCATGGTTGTGGAGAATATCTGCTTTCTTCTGAACAATTTCATCCGATGTTCCGCCTATGAAAATATCGTGTTCTGCTGGGTGATGCACCAGCAGGCCATTATTAACGATATCCTTTCGCGGCTTGAAACGGAGAACTGTAAGATTCACACAATTTCCCTGGTGTGCAGCGAACGGGCGCTACGGGTCCGTCTGAGAAAGGACGTCGATGCCGGAATCCGGGAAGAAGACGTCATTCAGAGGAGCATACAGCGTCTGCCTCTCTATGATAAACTTCATACAGATAAGATCGATATGTCGGAAATCGGGCCGGAAAAAGCGGCCGATCTCATCCTATCCATAACCCAGAGAGGAAAATAACATCATGATTGACATCGATCAATGGATGAAACAATATCAGGACGCTGTGCGGGATTTATTCGGTGGCCGGGTCCTCTTTATCGGGCTGCAGGGCAGCTACGGGAGGAATGAGGCGCATGAAACCAGCGATATCGACGTTGTACTGATTCTGGATACGGTATCGCTTCATGATTTGAAGCAATATAAACAGGTAATTAAAACGTTTCCCGACAAGCCTCTGATCTGCGGCTTTGTATCTGGAAGGAATGAGCTCGCGGGCTGGTGCAGGGCCGATCTGTTCCAGTTTTATTATGATACCATCTCCTATTACGGCAGCCTGGACGATATCATCTCCGTTCCGGCCGATGCGGATGCCCGCGCCGCAGTGTTGATGGGTGCCTGCAACCTTTATCATATGTGCAGCCACAATTATCTTCACGGCGGCGATATGGAAGCACTCAGAGCTTTGTATAAATTGGCATTTTTCGTTTTACAGGCAAAGCACTTCTCGGAAACCGGAGACTACGTTAAAAGTCATTTGGCTTTGAAAGATGTGCTGACCGGGACGGACTTGTCCGTTTCGCAGGCTGCGGAGCAGGTAAAAACAGCGGATATATCGCAGGCCACGCTGGAGCGGCATTCGGAACTATTGCTCCAACGGACATATCAGCTGATCTGTGAATACGGGAAGTGAACCGTAACTTATTGTAAAAGCAAAGGGGGGATCGCTTATGATGGAATTGCCTGAGGCGATCACGATCGCCGAGCAGATGAACGATGCTGTTGTCGGGAAGAGAGTACGCCGCGTCCTCCCCCCTTCAAAAGCACATAAATTCTGCTGGTATGCCGGTGATCCGGTGGAATACGACGCCGCTGTGAGCGGAAGCACCGTTGAATCAGCCGAGGGGTTCGGCATCTTCGCGGAAATGGCGTTTGATAACGGAAAACGTCTGTGCTTCAACGACGGCGTAAACGCACGACTCGTAAACCGCGCTGACACGCCGAAAAATTATCAGTTGCTGATGGAATTTAACGACGGGACGGCTCTGATCTTCACTGTCGCCATGTACGGCGGCATCATCCTCCATGACGGTACGTATGATAACGACTACTACCTCAGAAGCAGGACGGCAATTTCACCGTTTTCCGACCAGTTTGAACCCTATTACCGCAAACTGATGGCGGAGAACAAACCGACCCTAAGCGCGAAAGCATTCCTTGCAACCGAACAGCGCTTTCCCGGCATCGGAAACGGCGTGCTGCAGGACATCCTGTTTGCCGCCGGAATCCACCCAAAGCGAAAAACAGGGACATTCAGCGATGCTGAGCGGGACAACCTTCTTTCCTGCATTGTTTCGGTTCTTCGTGAGATGACGGCTCGCGGCGGGCGGGACACGGAAAAGGACCTCTCCGGGTGCCCGGGTGGCTACCGGGTCAAGCTGTCCAAGAACACGTTTACCTCCGGTTGTCCGCGGTGCAGAGCGCCGCTTGTGAAAGAGGCCTATCTGGGAGGAGCAGTGTATTACTGCCCATCGTGTCAACCGTTAATAAAGGAATAAATGAAATCGCAAAGCATTGTCCTGCCTGTTGTTCCGGGCGGACAAGAGCCTCCGGGAGCTGGAAAACAACTACTGTGCAAAAGACAATCTGGAAAGGAACCATGAAATGAGCGATTGGTTTACAATAGACCACATAGACAAAAAGACCCATATCATCAGCGAATACCGGCATTGGGAGGAAACGCACTGTTATCTGCTCGTCGGCACGGAAAGAGCCCTCCTAATCGACACCGGCCTCGGCATCTGCAATATCTACGACGAAGTGAGAAAGCTGACCGACAAGCCGGTTACTGCCGTGGCAACCCATATTCATTGGGACCACATCGGCGGCCATACGTATTTTCCGGATTTTTACGCCCATGAGGAGGAATTGAATTGGCTCAGCGGAGAATTCCCGCTGACCATGGAGCAGATCAGGGGCATGGTGGTGGACCGCTGTGATCCGCCAGAAGGATATGATGTCAACAGCTACGAGTTCTTTCAGGGAGCACCCACAAAGGTATTGAAGGATAGCGATTTAATCGACATCGGCGGGCGAGTTCTGCGGGTGCTGCATACGCCCGGTCATTCGCCGGGGCATATGTGCTTTTATGAAAAGGAGCGGGGCTACCTTTTTACCGGCGATCTGGTTTACAAGGGCACTCTGTTTGCCTACTATCCCTCCACCGACCCGGAAGCCTATCTGAAATCACTGGAGTACGTCGCCGCGCTCCCAGTCCGGCGGGTCTTTCCGGCGCATCACAGCTTGGATATTGGGCCGGAAATGCTTTTAAGAATGCGCGACGCCTTCCGGCAGTTGAGAGCGGAAGGCAAGTTGCATCACGGCAGCGGAACATTCGATTACTGTGACTGGGCTGTATGGCTGTAATCCGAACCTGAAAAAGAACGGAACGGGCCGATTCCAATTTATTCGGAATCGGTCCGTTTCCTGTCCTGTTGCCTGAAAATTAATATAGTTCTTGACATAAAATTTTTATTCGATTACGCTTGATTCAAGAGATGACGTCAACTCTCAATTCAACGAACGGAGAGTTAAAAAATGTATCATGGAAGATTTACCGGAACCCATTACGATGTTGGGTACAAATGGGGCCGCTTGCTGCTCAAAAGCGGGAAAAAGCTCGACTACTGCCCAACCTTTGCGCTCACGGAGGGCAAATATTCCTTTGCCCGAGAATGCGCGAAAGAATACCAGAGGCATTTTCCCGAGGTTCTGGAGGAAATCCGGGGGATCGCGGATGGAAATGAGGTGCCTGTGGAAACCCTCTAAGCGCTGCTTTTTTGCATGTACTGCTTCGAGCCCGATCACAAATGCACCTGTTTTGCCTTCAGCACGGAGAACGAGGTAGTCTTCGCGCGAAACAGCGATTTCCTCGTGAGCCTGGAAAAGCTCTACATGAACTGCCTGTATCGTCTTGAGGGTAGTTATGGGTTCAACGGAAACACAACCGCCTTCGTAGAGATGGAGGACGGCGTCAACCAGCACGGGCTGGCGGTTGGGCTGACCTTTGTCTATCCGCATCTGCGAAAGCCGGGTCTCAACGCCGGAATGCTGCTGCGCTATCTCATGGAGAAATGCCGTACGACCGCCGAAGCGATAGCGGCACTGCGTAAACTTCCCGCCGCGTCGGCGCAAACACTGACCATCGCGGATAAAAGCGGTGAAATCGCCGTGGTAGAGTGTAACCCAAAAGAACTGGAAGTCATCCGTCCTCGCGCGGGAGAGCGGTTTGTCGCGACCGCCAATAACTTTAATTCCGAAAAGATGCGGTCGTACCGCAACCCCGAAATCGACGACTGGCGCTCGGGCGAACGCTATCAAACCGCGCGAAGCGCGCTGGAACGCAAGGGTGATTACACCGTGGACTTTGCGGAGGATGTTCTTGCCGGAAAATACGGGTTCATGTGTCAATATGACCGCAAGCAAAATGCCGATACGGTTTGGTCGGTTGTCTACGACCTTAAGCGGAAGCAAATCTGGAGGGCCGAAGGGAATCCCTCACGGAAGCATTTTAACCGAGACGACCGAATAAAGCTGGATCAAGTCGCATTCAGACTGACACCGGGCAATTCCTTTGTTTTCCCGGCGCAGCTTATTGATAACGAAAGAGGTGGACCTATGGCAACAACAACTATAAGAGCTGTATTACACTGTTTGAGCCTATGAAAAGGTATGAACTTGATATGGATAACGACAACATGCACGGTCACTGGGTCGGGTCGTTTTCATATGACAACCAGAGAACCGTTGTTGACTTCATAGAAAATATAACTGCTAAGAAACTGGTGCTGAAACCTTTTGTTGGCATGTACTTGAAAAAGCAGCAAACTGCCTATATGGCAGATTTAAAAAAGGCGTTAGGGCTCTGACAAATTCAATTTGTATGGCAAGCCGATTCTTTACTCAATGGAAGGATTGGGCTTCTCTTTCCTTTATGTTTATAAGATTGAAGAGTTCCCTTCCCCCATGTCCTATCGCGGAAGGCGAAAAGCAGGCAAAACATTCAAAATAAGAAAATTCATGGGCCTGACGCAGGACCTCTTACCACGGCGCTCAGTGTTTCCAGCACGGCGGTGGCGAGATTGTTTTTAACACCTTTGATGCACTTCCCATCTTTACCGATTGGACCTGCCGTTTCTTTCTCAAATGAGTTCATGTAATGTGGGATGCCGTTTTACAGCCGAGTAAATCAACAACTGTGACACCCAAAGCCGGGCAACCGGAGATCGCCAGATTTTGGACGTTCAGGACATTGCCGAGACCTTGATAACTCGATAGCAGCCCCCTCCTCTGCCTGTGGCAGAGGAGGGGGCTGGGAAATATCTTGTGCGGAAACACTCAATTGAGAAATTCCAAATTGCCTCCTGTTTGTTTAGAAAAGATGTGCGAAACGTTCCCGTCAAAGGAGAAGGCAATCGGCTTTCCAATTTCAAACCCGGCCATGTCGGACTTCTTCATGTTCATGGTCTGAACAATAATAATGGTGTCACGTTCACCGGTTCGCAGATGTAGATGGATGGCTGAACCCATCATTTCGCTGACATCCACCGTGCCATGAATGAGATTGTCTCCCCCGTTCTTGAGCACGATGTGCTCCGGACGAACGCCCAGTGTAATTGACTGCGGCTGCACGGCGTTCGCCTTCAAGTTCTGCTGCTTCTCGTCGCACAGGACAATGTGCGCCTGCTCCAGATTGACAGCGTACTTGCCGTCGGCGTCCTCTACAAGTTCCGCATCATAGAAATTCATCTGTGGAACGCCGATAAAACCCGCCACAAAGGAATTGGAGGGGTGGTCATAGACCTGCTGCGGCGTGCCGATCTGTTGAATCACGCCATCTTTCATAATTACAATACGGTCTCCCAGAGTCATAGCTTCCGTCTGGTCATGAGTCACATAGATGAACGTGGTATCAATTCTCTGACGCAGCTTGATAAGCTCTGCCCGCATCTGATTGCGCAGCTTTGCATCCAGATTGCTGAGAGGCTCATCCATCAGGAACACCTTGGGGTTGCGGACAATGGCACGGCCGATTGCAACACGCTGCCGCTGGCCACCGGACAAAGCTTTGGGCTTGCGATCAAGATAGTCGCTAATATCCAAAATTGCGGCGGCCTCTTTTACTTCGCGGTCGATTTCCTCCTTGGGTAACTTGCTCAGTTTCAAGGAGAAAGCCATGTTTTCATAGACCGTCATGTGGGGATAAAGAGCGTAGTTCTGAAAAACCATGGCGATATCGCGGTCCTTGGGGGCCACATCGTTCATGAGCTTTCCGTCAATATACAGCTCACCGCCAGAGATTTCTTCCAACCCGGCAATCATGCGCAGCGTAGTGGACTTGCCGCAGCCGGACGGGCCAACCAAAACCACAAACTCTTTATCGGCAATTTCCAAATTAAAGTTCTGAACGGCCAGAATACCATCCGCAGTAACCTGAAGATTGTGTTTATGCTCGGGCTCTGTATTTTTTGCCCGCTTCTTTTGTCCGTCTGTATTTGGATAAATTTTCTGAATATTTTTAAGCGATACATTAGCCATCGATCATTACTTTGGCAAGTCCCTTTTTCGAGGACTCCCCTCGCACCCAGCTTTTGAAAGCCGCGTACTTTACGGTAGATCTCCACACTACCGCACCACAAGTTGAGCGGAATTCCATCCTCCATTTCTGAATCTGTGCGCATAATACTGTGGAGTTATGCGCACGGATATTTTTTTATGAGGTTTGCAAAAAGCATATGGATCGGTAATGACATAATGCCGATTTTCTTACTGCTGCATAGGTGCCAGTTCCGGGAAAAGCGCGGTAACTTCCTCGGCAGTCGGATAACTGGAGATGGTCCCGGCACGCTGAACCGTGATGCTGGAAAACTGGTTTGCCCATGAACAGGCGTCTCCCAGAGTGTCACCCACCGTGAGCCTGGCAACCATTGCACCCAAAAATCCGTCGCCGGCACCAGTGGTATCGGTGGCCGAGACTCGGATACCGTGCTTGCGGGTAACGGTGTCGCCCTCCAGACAGCAGAACCCGTCGCCGCCCAGAGTCAATACCACATCCCCGCAGTGATACGCCTCCCGGATTTTATACATACACTCTTTCCAGCTATTCGGATCAAAAGAGGCCCCGGCCAAAGTCAGCATATAACGCGCCTCTGTTTCGTTTACAACCAGCAGGCTGACAAGATCCCAGTCCGTGGGCTTCCAGGCTGGCACGGGAGATGGATTCAGTACCGTTTTGATTTCAAACTCTCTTGCTTTTTCAAGGATATGGTGAACGCTGTCGGTATTCAGCTCATATCCGGTCACGCAATACCGGGCGTCCTTCATGGCAGTCAGTGCGCGGTCAATCTCCTCGGGCTGGATTACCTGATGGTTCTGGCTTCCCAGGACAATCATATTCTGCCCCTCGTCATCGATCAGGACACATCCCCCGCTCTTTTTCTCGTCTGCGTCACATACGACAAAAGTGTCGTCAATGTGTTCTTCCGCCAGAAGCTGTTTGGCTTTTGTGTACCATGGCCCGCTTTTTACATGAGCCACCAGTGCGGTGGGAATGCCAAGCCGCGCCATGGAAATTGCGACATTGGTTCCCTTTCCTCCGTCTAATCCGGTATTGCAGCCAATCGCCCGGACTGTTTCGCCGGGTTTGGGTAGCTTATGTACGCGAATTGCAGGTTCACTTACATTGTGAGTGTATGCAACAATTACTTTTGCAGGTAAGTTCATGTTTTCAATTCCCTTGTCTCTTCATTTTAGAATGGGAGTATCCAAATACTTTCTGGATATCTCATGGTCGATCGTTTTGGGGTCGCAGAACAAAACGCATTTTGGCACATAATGCGGGAAGAATGTGACGGGGTACTCTGTGGTGGGCTCGCTGAACATGGCAATGCGGACAATGGTCTCCTTCCAGCTTCCGGTTGTCACGATAAACAGCGCGCGCTTGGCGCTCAGCATGGACTTCATACCAACTGTGAAAGCGTTGGGAGGAAGCGCCTCAAAGCAGGCACCGAACTCTCTTTCCGCATAGGCAATGATTGTGTCTTCATTCATGTGCACGCAGCGGGATTTCAGATGTGCATACTCTTCCACTGTAATATGATGATAGAAGTCGTGCGGCGCCTCATTAAAGGCCACCAGACCTTTGCAGCCGACGCCGCCCACAACGGTGTCCACGCCGCCCTGCTGTTCAACCACTATGTCAAAGCGGTCCGGATCCCGGGGATCCGGAAAATAGCGCTGTTCCTCCGGAACGGTGAGTTCGGGATCAATCTTAGCGTAAAAATTTTTCAGCATCTTGCCCTTGCAGGAAAAGCGAAGATTCTCCTCGGGGAAAAGGCGATAGTCCCAGTCCAGCCATGTATCCATGTGAATGAGGTGTACTTTTTTGAGACTGATTTTCTCGCGGTTCACGCGCTCCACCAGAGTATCAAAGATACCAAAGGGACCGCCGGGCAGAACCCATACCGTGCTCTTTCCGGCCTGATTGTTGGCAATGACCTCATCCGCCAGCATATTGCCGATCTGCGCCTGCAGAGCCTGCTTATCTGCATTTACGACAAGATCCATCTTGCGATCCGGGTGTTCCGCCAGTTCTTCCGCCGGAATAGAGCACCATTTGCGCAGTTCCTGCTTAGTGATGACATATTCATTCATATTTATTATATCCTCCTAAAGAATTAACCCTTGACACTGGACATGGTAACGCCCTCGATTACATACCGCTGGAACAGCAGATAAACCAACATGGGAGGGAGCATGGCCACAAGCATGGCGGCCAGTTTCACGCGGCTGTCGACCCAGAAGTTAGGCGCCAGCATATTGGCAATGACAACGCTGATGGGACGGATTTTCTGCGCTGTCACCAGTGACGGCCACAGATACTGACCCCAGGTTTTCATAAACATCAGAACCGTCGTCGTCAAAATGCCGTTGCGCATCAGAGGAAGGACGATTTTGACAAAAATACGGAAGTGTCCCGCGCCGTCAATCCGTGCGGATTCAATGATGGAAATCGGCAGTCCCTCCAAAAACTGCATCATAATAAAGACAGAGAGCGCCGAAACCATCAAGGGAAGAGAAACACCTAAAACAGTGTCGGACAGTCCCATATGATAGACCATGCGATAAAGCGGAATCACATAAAGGATCATCGGCATCATCATACTGATCATAACAAGACTGAAGAGCACTTTTTTTCCGGGGAAATTGAAAAATGAAAATTCATATGCCGCCAGGGAAGAGATGATCAGCAGTCCCACGATCGTAACCGTGGTATAAATGAAGGTGTCAATGGTGGCCTGCCCGATATTGATTGTAGAGAGGGCCTCGCTTACTTTTTCAATTCCATTTGAAATGGAGTTGGGAAAATAAGTCTGTGTGACATTGTTGGTATCCTTGGAGAAGGTGCCGCTGAAGAGCACCCAGATGGGAAACAAGGCAACCAACGTCCAGATGGAGGCCAGAATATACCAAAAACATTTTTCCAAGAAACTTTGCGATCTCATTTTCTGTCCCCCCTTAATACCTTTTCTTTCGTACCTTAAACTGCACCAGGGTGATCAGCATGATGAAGATCATCAGTATGACGCCTTCGGCAGTCGCGCGGCCCAAACCGGAGTTAGCGCCCAGGTAGATATTCCGGACCATCTCCATCACCGGGAACAGCATGCACTGTCCGGGACCGCCAATGTTGTTGTAATCTCCGGTTCCGCTCAGAATCCAGGGGATGTCGTAAACCTGAAGAGCGCTGACAAAGCCATAGGTAATTACAACAAACAAAATGGGCTCCAGCATGGGGATCGTGATATACCGCATTTTCTGGATCGTACTGGCGCCATCCAGTTCGGCAGCTTCATACAGCTCCGGGGAGATGTCTTTCATACCGGCGCTGATCATTACAAAGTTAAAACCCACGGAATTCCAGACATCAATAAATATTACGAGAAAAATTGCATAGATGGCGGTACTGGACCAATCAACGCCAACACCTATGCCAAGTTTGGCGAAAAAGGAGGCTACCAAGCCTGTGTTTGTGGTCATGAACCACTGCCAAATACCTGCGCAGATAAAGAGCGGGAGAACATAAGGGGCAAACCAGGCGCCGCGGAAAAAGCTGTATCCGCGTTTGATCTGGCTGAGGATAAGTGCCAGCACCAGTGAGAGCGTAAGGCCGATCAAAAGGGTCAACGGCACATAAATCAAAAGGTTTTTGAGAGATGCAAGAAAACGTACCGAGGAAGTTCCCACACCCGAGAGAACATATTTATAGTTTTCAAGGCCAACAAAATTCACGTTGCCTCTGCTGCTGACGGACCAATCCGTAAAACTCATCACAATTCCGTAGAAAAACGGATAGAGCACAAATACGACGAAAAGCACAAAGAAAGGAAGCAATCCCAGATAGTTTACAAGATATTTTTGAAATTTAAGATTCTTTTCTTTTTTTACAGGGTTTTTCTTACTTCTCATAATTTAACCTCCCTTAGAGGTAGGCGCTGCCGGTATTGCCGGCAGCGCCCAAATCAAATCTGCGTATTACTCGAAAGCGTTATTCTCCGGCTTCGGCATAGAGTCCGTTCACGGAGTCGACGAAGGCCTTCGCGCCATCCGCCGAGGTGATCTTGCCGGTGGCGACAGAGGGAGCAACATCGCCGATGGCGCTGGCCCAGAACACGTTGCTGTGGCCAAATTCCATCTGCATCATGCCGTTGTTCAAACCCGTGGACAGAACCTTCAGCATATTGGTCTGCATGACATCGGGATCGTTCATAACGTCTTCGCGCAGCACGGAACGTCCAATGACCTGGGCAAAGGTCTTCTGGACATCATAGCTGGCCATCTTCTGCAGCCAGCGGACAATTGCGTCATTGCGGCCGGGATCGCCGGTATTCACGCCGTACATGAAGTCCCAGCCCTGCAGGCCGCCTGTCCAGCCGCCCTTTTCATAGGGGGGGACCAGCTGAATGTCATAGTTGACACCAGCCTGGACATAGTCGGGCTCATTCCAGGGACCGGCCAGCAGAAATGCCAGTTTGTTGGTTTTGAAAGCCTCGGCGGCCGCGTCGTCGCTGTAAGACATGCCGTTGGAATAGGTCTCCAGTTTCTGGATTGTCTCAAATGTACGCTCGCACTGGCTGGGATCCACGGTCGTCTTGCCGTCTTTCACGCCAACGGTCAGGTTCTCTGCGTCGCAGGCCAGAACAGCTCCGGGAGCATAGTAACCGCCGGTTGCCCAGGAGGTGGTTGCATCATAACCGGCATCCTTTACCTTCTGGCACTCGTTGAAGAAGGTATCCCAGTCGTCCAGCTGCTCGCTGGCGTCGATGCCTGCCGCTTTCATAACGTCCAGGTTGCGGAAGATAATGGGCACATAGCTCATGAAGGGTACTGCCCACATGCCGTCGTTCGCGGTCACGGCGTCCATGGTGTTGGCATAGAAGCTGCCTTTGGTGTCATTATCATAGATGGTCGAAAGGTCCAAAAGGTCGATCGCCTGCTCATACTTCATGCAATCGCGTGCGCTTGCAAAAAACATATCGGGCAGGCCAACGCCTGCCATCAGGCTGGTCAGCAGGTCGGCATCGTCTTTTCCCACAAAGGTAATGGAGTTCACATCGTCGTTTTCCGCACAGAAGTCATCCGCCCACTGCTTAAATAGTTTTCCCTGATCGTTCAAAACCGCATCGGAATACACCCAGAACACCAGATCATATCCGCCATCGGAGGATCCGTTGTCACCGGCCTTCGCGGCTCCGCCGGAAGTGCGGATGGCGCTGCCGGCAGAGCCGGAACCACTCCCGGAAGCGGCCAAGCTGCTTCCGGAGCCGGAACAACCAGTAAGCATAGCGAGGGAAACTGCGATTGCGAGGACTACACAGGCTACTCTTTTCAATCTTTTCATGTTCATTCTCCTTTTCATCTTTGTATTTTAAATCAATGACTCAAGCCAGCCTATTGCCTGAGGCATCGAAATGAACGGGGAAGTCGATGTCGGATGCGTAAAGGCCAAAGCGCTTCTCACCGACAATCTCATTTTCCATGCTGCGGATATGGAAGCCAAAAAACCACATTGCAAACACGTACAGGAACGGAGTCATGGGCTCTTCCAGCTCTGGCATCAAAACAACACGGGAGGACAGCTTGTCCATGGCGGGGGTGGACTTGCTGGTGAAGATTACGGCGGGGGTTTGGGAGAGGGCGCAGCCGGCAAGGATATCCATGGTTTTGGCATAGGTCTTTTCGCACGGCGAGATCACAAGCAGGGGAATGCTCCCGTTCAACTCACGGAAACGGCCGTGCGCAAAGTCCTCCAGCTCCTCTCCGGCACAAAACAGCCAAGAAAATTCGCAGATTTTCAATGCGCCCTCCTTCATGGTTCCAAAATTGGGACCCGTCCCCAGAACCACAAGGTTGTGGTATCCGCGGCCACGGAAATCGGCGGCCAGAGACTTCATCTCATCCCAAAGCTCAGGTAGACAGGAGAGTTTGGAGCGCATTTGGTCAAATTGTGTGCACCAGTAAGAAAATGCTTCATCGCTCAGTGCACCGCGCCGCTTTCCCAGATTCAAAGCGGTCAGGAATGCGGCAGCCAAAAGAAACTGATGGGATACGCTGTATGCCATCACCTTGGCGCGGTCCTCAATTCTTGTATCGGCATTGATTCTGAAATCGGCCACACCGGCAAGATTATGCTCCCGCTCATGGGAGAGGCACATCGTCAGGCAGCCAGCTGTTTTCGCAATCTTCAGTCCCTCTACAACACTGACGGTGTTGCCTCCGCTGCTAATGCCGATCACCAGGGTCTTCTCCGGTGCATGCAGATATTCTTCCGAATACTGCCGGAACTGATATGCGGTGATTGCGCGGGCCTTGATCTTTGCAAAATGCGAGAAAAAGTACTCAGCATTCAGCGCCGTGGCATAAGATGTGCCATGGCCGATCAGTATGACGGAGGTAATTCCGTTTAATCGGCTGTCCGTATCATAGCTGTGCAGGCTGTCTCTTGTCAGAGAAAGGGTGTGCTCCCAAGCGGCCGGATCCCTGAGAGAGAGCATGTGTCCCTTCAACCGTTCATTTTGTACCTCTGCTGTTTCCATATTTTTATCCTCCTTATGTGGTAGTATCGCAGAAACTTCACGGGTGAAATATTCTTCCGCTGGAATACAAAAACAGGCTCGCCGCACCCTTCAGTCCGACTTCTGCGGCACCGATATCCGTGACGTTCAGTGAGGCCGTCCAGCGGAAGGCGGGATAGGTCAGCTTTTTCAGACAGGTCCTCAGAGCACTCATAAACTGTGAGTTGGAAGCTACACTGCCGATAAAAACATAATGTCCCAGATTCAAGGTGCTTTCCAGATTTGCCATTTGCAGGGCGAGAGCATATGTAAAATCATCCACCACTGACTTTGCCAGCGGATCATTCTTTTTAAGCGCGGAAAATACGGTCCGGCCGTCGATGATTTCATCGCCTTTTGAAAGGACGGATTGAGGAAACCGTGCCAGCCGCCGCTGCGCTTCCTGTCCAATCCCCATCCCGCTGACCAGATTTTCAAGCCGGTCCAGGTTTCCGTCTCTGCGAATCAGCGGACAGGTCCCGATTTCCCCGGCACAATTGGCGGAACCGTGCCATAGAACTCCGTCGCACACAATTCCCAAGCCCAGCCCAGTGCCTACGTTAATACAGCCAAACGATGGGTATTTTCGACCAATTCCATATTGGATCTCCGCAATTGTGGCAGCCTTTACATCATTTTCAATGTAGACAGGTACACCGTAATACCGGCGTAGTTCCGCACACAGATTAAACCCGGCGTCCAGAGCAAGCAGTGAGCAGCTTCTCAAGATTTGACTTTGATAGTCCACGATTCCGCGGAATGCAAAGCCAATTCCGCAAAAGGGCTGCGTTGAGGAGGATGTGCCGGTCAGCTGTGCGATTTTTTCCTTGAGCTGCTCCGTCCAATCGGCAATGGCCATATATCGCATTGGGTATTGCAGCTTTTGAAGGACCTCGCCGTCTGATCGGACAAGTCCGATGCAGACCTTTGTTCCACCGACGTCCACTCCCAGGATAATCGTGGAATCCTTTTCCATGGGGCCCCCCTTTTCGTAAATCTATTTTGTATACGCTTCACAGAGCAGCCGCTTCCGCACCCGACAAAGGCTCCCGTATAGACCAAAGCATTGGCACTCAACTTTTACAGGCAGCTCTCCACGGCGCCAACCAGACTGCGCCTCCGCGCGGATTTGCCGGGATAAAATAAGCACCGTCCCAACACCACAAAATTTCATTTCCAAAGTACCCCAATCAGAAAGGCATTTGTCAATCCAATCAAGGGCGGATAAAATCTCGCTCAGCATGATCGACTTGTATGCTCATCGTGATTTACCCTCCTGATAGAAAACGTATTTCTCCAGGCCAAGCCAGGAAAAATAGGTGCTCAACAAGAAAAACAGAGGAAACAAAAAGGGAACCGACAGAAGAATGGAGTAGGGATAGAACCAGAAAATCAAAAATACAGCGAGGCACTCTCCACAGAAAATGCACAGTTGGCGGACAAGACTGTCTCGGAAGAACACCAGCAAAAACGCATTTCTAATTACAGTTTTAATGGGTAAATCCGTCTTTACCACCATGGGGAAGGCATAAAACGCGGAAAAAAGGATGAGTTGAAAGGAGACAAGCATAGCGGTCCCACACACTGTTGCGATGATTCCCCCGCTTTTCATAAAAAAAAGATAGAGACTTGCAGCTGCGGCGGACACAAGGAGCAGCGGAGCGTAAATACCGCCCAGGCAGGAAGAACGTTTAAAATTGATGCGAAACGCCGTGAGGTAATCGTGACACAAAAACTGTGGCTTATCCGCGATCATGGCAGCAATGCTAACACACATTGCGCCCATGGCAGCCGGAATGGTGAGTATCGGAAGGCAGCAGGCGAACGTCAGGCATCCCAGCTTAATCAGATTCCACCATTCAAATCGCATGATTTCAAAATAGCGGGGGAACCCGGGCCGTCTCAATTTTCCCGGCTCAATGCCTTTTCCCTCGCGAGTAAATTGCGCATTCATTTTCATGATAATTGTCTTTCATGACAGAGGGCGGCGCCCGTTTCCGGATGAAACAGCACCACCGACTCGGGGTTTATAAGCAAACTGGCTCTTGCACCGCAAAAGTGCATCTGGGTTTCCCGTGCAAGGGCCCGGATCTTTGCCTGTCCCACCTCAAAGGTATAAAGCGTATTCCCGTCCGGATGTAGCTCCTTGTATTTCAAAACAGCCCGAAGTCCCGAACGGCCCGGCTCCCATACAATTTGAATCTGACTGGATCGACACCCCACATCAATAGAATTTCCGGATGGCTGTAAAGCAGAAGGAGAATATGCGGCGGGGATCAGCACCATGTCCATAACCTGGATGGCCGGACCCTTTGGCAAGTTTACAATCCTGCCCGGCAGGAAGTTATACGGATCATTTGCAAAGAACGACGCGCAGGTTTTGTCCTTTGGATTGGTAAACAACTGCTCCGGCGGCCCCGTCTGCAAGACTTTTCCGTGATCCATCAAAATCAAATCCGTGCAGAGATGAAAAACGTCCTCCAAATTGTGGGTAGCAAAAATGCAGGTAAATTTTCGCTCCTTCTGCAGGCGCTGCACCAGCCGATACAGTTCCCCGCGCATATTCGGATCTGCCCCGGAAAACGGTTCGTCCAAAAGCAGAATCGAATGGTTTGCGCACAGAGCGCGCCCCAGAGCAACCCGCTGACGCTGCCCCCAGGACATCTGCCGCGGCTTGCGGTTGAGTAAAAATTCAATGTCCAGACTTCGGGCGGTTTGATAAATCGTCTTCCGGATAATTTCCCTGTCCAGTTTCTTGCGCATCATCGGAAAAGCCATATTGTCAAATGCATTCAGATGCGGATACAGCGCATATTCCTGAAAAACCGCTGATACACTGCGGGACACGGGCTCAACGTCATTCATACAAACGCCGTCAAAGAATACGGAACCCTCACTCTGGTGCTCCAGTCCCGCAATCATTCGCAGCAGCGTCGTTTTCCCGCAGCCGGAAGCCCCGACGAGCGCAGCAAAGCAACCACTCTCTATTTTCAGGTTCACACCGGACAGGGCGCAAATTTCACCCGCCGACTGCCCATGACGCTTTTTCTCCCCGACAGGGAAGACCTTGCCAATATTTTTAATAAAAAGATCAGGCATGTTCAATGAACCTCATGTTCAGGGGCGGATCCCTCCGCAGGTAAAAATACGATTAATTATGTATAGATATAAAAAAATTCAAAACGCATTTCAAAGAGCCTATCCGGAATTGGACCGGATAGTATCGGAGCGGCGAGATAACACTCCGATTATCTTTGAAATACGTTTTGAATAATATAACCTCACTTCTCTTATAACATAAAGTCGAATCGTTGTCAAGAAAATTTCAGGTAATTAGGTAAATTGAGAAAGTGTTCCGGGCCCATTTCTCTCCACGGCTAAGGCAGAAGGGGATACGCAGATTCAGCCTCAGAGTACGGATTCAGATAACAGAATCTGTATCAGCTCTATTGCTCTTTACTGATGAAATCCCTAGCTGGGAAAAGCAAAACCGCTGAGACGGACAAAAGTCAGTCTCAGCGGTAAAAGAAAAAAGAACACGAAAGACTATAAATAAGGTTTTAAGCCACAAGCTCACTTAACTTTCGCACATTCGTCAAATATTTGCTCAAGCCCCGCAGAAATTATGCCACTCATCGGATACAGCATATAATTCAAGTCATGATCGTTGTCGTCAAATACAAAAGCCCTTAAATTTGCCTTTTCATTTGCCCCATACGAATCAAAGATACTGTAAATCCCTTGAACCGGCACATTCTGATCGTAGACACCATGGAAAATGTTAACCGGAATATTCAATTTAAGCAGCCTGACTTTATTGGCATCCAGCTGAGCATGCCCCGAGAGCCATTCGGAAGTGACATGATAATAGTTTTCCCAAATCCATTCGTCATCCTTCTGAGCAATGGCTTTTAAAACCTGTTCTCTATTTTGGGTAAGCATAGAATAAAAATCTGCGCTGGTCAGATTATTGTCTTTATTAATATCCAATTCCTCAAATTTAGCGCCGCCAAGTGAACTCTTTGCCACGCCGTAAGGATCTGCTTCAAATTCTTCTTTTGAAACTATTCCATCCAGGTTCGTATCAAAATACTGACAGTAGAATATCATGGAGGAGTCTCCGGAAAGCTGCCACTCAATAATATCCTGCATTTTTTCATTGCAGTATCCCGCCAGCATCAAAGAGGAGATCTCTACATTATTTCTTTCCACGACGAGAGGAGCAATTATTGTACCCTCGCTCCAGCCGAGCAGTACAATCTTTGCGTCCTTTAGCTTTTCGTTCTTTTGCAGTTCCGTAACCATGGATTCGATATCTTTGGCCTGATTTTCCGGAGTGTATTTTTTATACGCTTCCTTGTTGATCGTATCATAAGTCGGCGGCTCACTGCCTTTGTCTACTCCGCGGGTGTTGTAGCGGAAGAATCCAACCTGCCTCTTAGTTAGTTCCTGAGCGAAAAGATCATAATAATTAAACTCTTTTTGCCCTATACGCCTGTGATTGTCGTAAGTATTTGGGCCTGTTCCGGGAACGAATATTACCAAAGTTGAAACTGTTGAAACATCTGACGGTAAATCCAGTTTTCCCGTTAGCGTATAGCCGTCAAAAGATTTAATTTGAAGAACTTGTGAAGAAGTTGCGATCTGTTCGCTCGAAGCAGCTTGATCACCTGAATATCCGACCGATGTCACAAACGCTGTTCTAATTCCGCCGTTCCAAGTGGTTTTGCAATGCAAAAGGTCAGTCAGAAATTCAAGTGAAACATAGGTACGGCTATTTTTAATGAACGGAATGACATCAGGCAGAACCGTTTGCCCATTGAGTGCAACCGAGGTGCTTTTGCTGTAATCTGTCGGCATAGTTATCGTAATAGTGTCGGTTGAATTTTTTATTTTTACGGAATCAGAGCTTTTATCCCACTGTGCTGTTGCTCCAATCTTTTCACATACAAAAAAAGCAGGAATGAGAACAACGCCATTGCCATCGACAAACGGCTGTGCGTCAGGGAAACGCACAAGTTCGTTGTCAACCACAACATGAACCGAGGGATCCTGCACAGCATATACAGATGTCTGGAAAACAGTCAGCATCAAAATAGCGGCAATTATAAAAGAAATAAGCCTTTTCAAAGAACTCCTCCCTTAGAAGAATCATAGTTTTTAACTATATATTATTCTTTCACAAAAAGCAAGGTGATTTGGAGATTCAAGGCACCAGAAAAGGCTTTGGGTACCGGGCTTCAATCTATTTACCTTTCATATGTACAATCATGCAGCGTTGAGCTATCGTGTGGCAGGTGTTACTAGGCGAGTAGAAAACAGTATCCGTAGGCAAAAAGAAAGCGGGAATATTCATGGAAAACGCGGAGTATACAGCCAATGAACTATGTACTGCTTTTTGTACAAATGGCACTATGTCTCTCATTGGTTGGTGCAAATACGCATCCAACACTATTGAGGGCTTTAACCGTCAACTCCGGAGGTAACCAAGTCCAAATCCGTGTTTCCGACAGACGACAGCTTGCTGAAAACGCTGCATTTGGCAATAGCGGACTAGGCTGGCGGCAGGCCTAAAGCAACCTTATTTTAAGGGTGCTGCCAGTTGTTGCAAACATGTTTAAGCGGTACTATAAACACAGCCCCGAACACAGTAATTTTAGAAACCTCCGGCGAGCATTGCTCTCTTGGGGCTTTTTTGTGCCCAATTCTGGCACATCAATTATATCACAACCTGCCGACTTTAGCAGAAAGAGTCCTATGGGGTATTTTCTTGTGTAGCGAACGAAAAAGCAGTTGAATTTCGTAAAATATTGGTATAGTCTAATTGATACAAGTATAGTACTTAATAGCAATTAAGCGCAATTCCACCGGAAAGAAAAGTGAATGAAATTAAAGCCAAGGGTATATGGTATAGAATTAAGGAATATTCACAGCGAACTCGCATATATTTTGTTCTTTATTTTATAGCCAACTGTAGCCACGAAAGGAAAGCCGATGCAAAAACCGGAATTTAGGCATAGCCTCGCCGTTTATCTGACTTTGACTTTTTCGCTGACCTGGGGTTTTTGGATTACCGGATTTATTATTAATGGTCTGAGCGACATCTTTCGCATTATCGGTTCCCTGATGCCAAGCGCAACAGCCATCTTGCTTACCAATATTTGTGAAGGAAGGAAAAACCTCCAAAGGCTGATGAGACGACTGTTGATCTGGAAGGCGCCGCCTGTCTGTTATGCATTTGTCATTTTATTTACATTGTCATCCTTATATTTACCAATGTGGGCCTGCCGCATGCTGGGGGCAAATTATTTTGTGACTGTAAACAGCCAGATTGGTGGCTTACCGCTCCACACACCGCTATTGGCCTTACTGTGTTTTTTCGCTGTCGTTCTGTTTGGCGGGCCAGTTGGCGAGGAGCTTGGATGGAGAGGTTTTGTACTGCCGCACCTCCGAAAAAAGGTCAGACCGCTTATTTCCGGTATCATTGTGGGAATTATTTGGTCGCTATGGCATTTGCCCATGTTCTGGTTTCATGTTTCTGGCTATGAAATTAATTTCATGGGATATTTGCTGGAAACAATCTACCTGTCAATACTCTTCACATGGCTTTATGAACGATCCGGCGGTAGTCTTTTCCTTGTAATTCTTTTTCATAGCGTAGATAATTTTGTTATGGCACTTTGCTGGAACGACTTCATGAATGAGTGGAGCCTCTATACACTTTTGCTCTGGTATTTCCGGCTAGTTGTACTTTCTTTCCTTATAATTGACCTAAAAAAACGCCAGATAAATATATTATAGTATTGAGAGAGTCTTAATAATTGCCAGCCTATTCTGCGGGTTGAGTAGGAACACAAAGGCAACGCAGGAGTTCCAGTAGCGGGCATCTATTTTAAAGGAACTCCGGATACAGGGGAGCCGTCAAAATCGGATACGGAATAGACGAAGCATATCGGCAAAAAGCTATACACCAGAAGCGGCAGATGAAATTGTAAATTGAGCATTGGCTTTCACAAAAAGTATTACTTAAAAATGGTTTTCTTTGCGAGGATGTGGAGAAGCAACCCCGTTTTATAAGGTCAAGGGGTAGCTATCTCTAAATTGGTTTAGCATTATGAGCAAACCAAGCAACTATGGGGGCTGAGTGAACCTCCCATAATTGTTTTGCGTTCAAGTTACTTTAGATGCAAAAATAGAGTAAGTAACGCATGAGACTGTATAATAAGGGGGAATTTCCATGTTAGAGCATGTAGCAATCTGGACAAAAGATCTGGAAGCTATGAAAGCCTTTTATTGCCGTCTTTTTCGTGGAAAAGCAGGCAAAAAATATCAGAATTCAACGGAGTTCCACTCCAGCTTTGAGTCGTATTTTTTATCTTTTGGAAGTGGTAGCCGCTTAGAACTGATGCACATGCCCACTATTTCTGATGGAATTAATACAAATGGGCATGAGGCAATTGGCCTTACTCATATCGCTTTTTCTGTAGAAACAAAAGAAGAAGTAGATGCTATGGCAAAAAAAGCAAATGACTTGGGTTACCAAGTAATTCTTAAACCCCATCAAACCGGTGACGGATACTACGAAATGTGTATTCTGGACCCGGAGGGTAATCGAGTAGAAGTTACTGTATTACCTCAATCATAAGCATCCGTCCCGCCGAATTGAACTCTTTCTGCGCAGAGAACAGATACAATCCGTAATAGATTTGCGGTCTATGAAAACGGCATGCAAACATTCCAGTTGTTTTACTACGCGATCAAATAAGTCTGGTGAACAGGGCTCTAATATACAGAGATCCATATGCAAGCATGCTTTTTTACACTAAATTCGCGCGAGGATGTACAGCCTTACGTGGCGCTTGCGAGATGCCTGATTGAGCACAGGCATCAGGGAAAGATCTATACCTAAAAAAGCCCTCAGAGATTCATCTTAGAGTTCTCCGTGTTCCATCAAATAGGCAGCCAAGTTCTCCAGCGTCTTGCGGTTTGCAGGGCGGAAGATCAGATAGCCGTTCTTGGCATCTAAGCCAACCGCAACTTTTTTATCGTTGAGGAAAAGCAAGTCACCACCGCCTATTTTTGTATTGCTCCAGCACAATGTAATGATGGCAGAGTAATGGATATATCCGCTGCCTGATTCTACGCTATCTATGTCCCAAGGTGATAAATTACGGAAATCCGAACGATACTGAGAATTCTCCAAAATAGACAGGATTGCAGAAAAATCATTGCTATCAGAGGACAATGCACTCAAAAGGTACTGATTCATAAAAGCGTCCCCATTTTTGACGCCATACTCCGTTACGCTGACACTCAGGCTGGATATACTCCCTTCCTCTATTCGAAAGATGTCGTAGAGCGAGCGCGGCCACAACCGCCAGCCCAAAAGAAGGATCGTTGTGATAACGAATATCACAATCAGTACCCTTTTGGGTATTTGCTTGCTCATATCGTGTCCTCCTTAAAGTTGTGGTAATCCGTGCGTTTCTGTTTATCTGCCTATCTTAGCTCCTTGGCTGAGTTGCCGGGTTCATGACCGTATACTTTCACTCGGCACTGATTTCATTATTTTGTATTTTCATTTTATATTGCTTCGGCGTTAAACCATACATTTTTTTGAAAAGCGTAATAAAGTAAGAAATGTTTAGATAACCTAAATTGAAAGCCGTTTCAGTAACGCTGGTGTTTTTTAACATTTCTTTTGCCTTTTCCAGCTTTATTTTTGTATAATACTGATTTGGAGTAACTCCGGTCATTTTTTTAAAATATTGGCACAAACTGGATTCTGACATACTTAAATTATAAGCAATCTCCTTGATGGAAATTTGCTTCATATAGTTGCTGTTCATATATTGTATTGCTTTATTTGCAGGGTTACTATTATCCAACAGCAATTGTTTAATAGTTTCGTTTTGAATTAAGTAATAGACAAGTTCCTGCACATATAAATCAACTAGAAATTCCGAATTTTTTTCTTTGTACAACAGCTCGTCCCGGATCTTTTTTAAAATTTCATTAAAATTATTGTTTCCTAAATAATATTTATATTTTTTAAAAAATTGGGGAGTTAAAGAATAGTCATTACAAATTCTTTCACTTACTTGTTCAATTACTTTATCATTAATCTCATAAACGATTGCTTTGGTTGGCCTATATATTTTCATGCCTACTTTTGCATGAGATGGCAAAACAAGAATATTTCTGGAATCGTATTTGAAAGTCTTGCTATTAACGGAAATGCATTTTTCTCCTTGTGTTATTGTGCATAGCCTAGTGTATCCATAGGTTTTATAATCATCTTGATAACCAGGAGAAAGATCATAATATAAGGCCCTGATGCTATTTGTTTCCAAACCGTCTAATAACTCTAAATCACTTCTGAAATTCGATAACAAAATTATCACCCATTCTATAAGTAATTTTCACAATTAAATTTTGGAGCAATTTGGATTGGAAGATACATAAAGTTGATTATAATGAGGCCTTAAGCGAAAAAAAGTGAAGTACAGGTCGAGTAGAAAGTGCTATTTATCAAATTGATAATAAATCAAGACAGGCAAAACGGATAAAATAGGATTCGTGTACAGTAAAAAGGCATGACCGGGTTCCCCGCTGCCTTGATAAATTTCCCTCCAGATTATAAATATTGAGCATATCTCGTTTCTGATTTCGCAATATTGGTTTAAAGTGCTACTTTATAGCACAAAATTTTTTTTACAGGTGTCTCCTGAATTTTGTTTAAACTCAAAGCCGCAGTGCAGAAAGAGCAAATTCACTGAAAGGGAGCGGCGCGAAAAAGTGCCGTTCCCTTTGCCATTATATTAGCGGCAAACTTACCATATGTCAAGTGTCAGGTAATGTCAACAAGTATGCGCTAAAGGTAGTGTCAAGAAGGTAGTGTCAAAGATTATGCGCAAAAAGGATTGCACTGGCACTTGTCGCCGACGATAAGTTTTACCCCGTCCAGCCCACGTCCTTTGAGCCACTGAAAGAAGCTGACCCAACTGGCCTTGTCCTCTTTCATGCCCTCGGCAGCACCCAAAACTTCGCGGTAGCCATCCTCATTGACCGCGATTGCCACCAAAATGGCTACATTTTCATATTCACCGCCCCAGTTGCGGCGCAGGTAAATGCCGTCCACGTACACATACGGATAACACCCGCCCTGCAGAGGTCGGTTGCGCCAGTCCTCAATATGGACGTAGGCTTTTTTATTCAGCTTGCTGATGGTGGAGGGAGAAGGCCGTGCTGCCCCAGAGGGTTTTGGTGATGGCTTCTACACGACGTACGGAAACGCGCCGGCCAGATACATCTCGACGAGCGCTTCTTCTACACTGCTTTCCCGTCGGCGATACCGCTCAATGATGGCAGTAGCGCAGGAGCTGGATGCGCTGCTCAATCTGCCACTCCGACGGGTTATAAGAAAAAGAAAATCGTCGCTTAAAGGTGGTGCAACTTCGGGATTTATGAAAATAAGTAAATTTGTGAGCGACATTTTCAAGAGTGGTAAAATAAAGGCCATACGAAAAGGCGGGGCTTGTTGGGCAATCTGGATTTTGAGTGTCCTTTTGTTGAAAGTTTATATAATACCAGCTTTGGATTTAATATTACAATATGCTTTAAACAAAATCATATTATAGTATAAAATATAACCAAACGGTTATTCTCTGCCTGCCATTTTTAGGAATTGAAGCGTAGAAGGGGTAATCTTATGATTGACATTAATAAGTTAATTGACAAAAAGACTCTGCAGCAGATACAAGATAAGTTTTCTGATGCAACAGGGCTAGCTGCCATCGCTGTGGATATGAACGGGAACTATATAACCGAAGGGAGTAATTTTACTGAATTTTGCATGAAATATACCCGTGGTTCCGCAGAAGGGCTGCGTCGCTGCGTAAAATGCGATAACGAGTGTACAGGCACTTATTATTGTCACGCAGGTCTTATGGACTTTTCATGCGATCTTGTAATTAACGGTGAAAAAGTGGGCGCTATTATTGGCGGTCAGGTACTGCCAAATGAGCCGGATGAAGCTTACTTCCGCAAAATTGCTAGAGAACTGGGTATAAACGAGGATGAATACATAAAAGCTCTGCATAAAGTTCCTATTAAAAATGAAAAAAGCATTCAAGCTTCAGCAGGCTTATTGGCAGACGTAGTAAACTTGCTTATTAACCTTAAATATATTGAAAATATGAACAAAAAGAAGGTGGATGTTTTTAATTCAGAGCTATCCAGCGTAACAAGTAATATCAGCAGTATTAAAACCAACACTTCAGAGCTTGAAGATATTGCTTCCATGGAAAACATTCTATCAATTAACGCGATGATTGAAGCTTCGAGAGCCGGGCGGGCAGGAAACAGCTTTGCTATTGTGGCAAGAGAAATGAGCGAATTGTCTAAAAAGTCCACTGGCGCTTATTCAAAGATAAAAGATTGTGCAGAACAGGTCACGAAATCTGTAAATAGAATGAACAACGTAGAGCTGTAAGGTCGGCTATCTATTTGGGATTACATCCGATTGCAATGAGTGCAAAGCAGCTATAAATGGTTATTCAGGCAATCAATAGAAACGTTTTAATAGACAATATCAGTTGATAACTGTTCCGGCCAAAATAATTTGATAATTTGCTGTGACGAAAACTATGATGACATTCAAAAAAGGGATTCTTATGGCGTTTTCAGCCGAAATGTTGCCGGAAAAGCGCTTGGTGCTGTAAATGAATTCTCTAAAGGTTATCGAGCCTTTAAAATGGCTGAGTGAGAACCATATTTTGCACTACGTTTATAAAGGAACCAATCTTGATTAAGCAAAGCGGAGTTAATACTTTCTTACTTGTCAGGACCGCAGATGGGTTTTGATAAAAGTCTATTAACTGAAAGGCTTGATTTATAACGCAATAAAATTTATGTAATGTTTATGATATGTCTAATCTCTTGGAGCTGCTTGCAAAATACCTAAGCATTCTGAACTATATGAAACAAAGAAAAAATTGAACGGGAAATGTTCGGTTTTTTCTGCAAACTTAGAAAGCAGTAATATATATATAATAAATATTGGTGCTTTTTTAAGGGGAAGTTCTTTAACGCAATTAGAATAGAGACCAGGAAGGCCCTGATCTCCATAGTCCCCAGCGAGGCGTATAACGTTCCCGGAAAAATCCCCATTTCCTATTCCGATTCCATGGAAAACCCGAAAATTGCGCTGGATCGGCTGGGGAAGGCACCGAGCGCCCTTCAGTAATTTCGCGCGCAGCACCCGGGATGCAATTTTTATTGCATTCCGGGTGCTTTTTGTCTCCTCCGGTCTGTCCTGGCAGGCTGCGGGACCGCCGCATTGACGGCCTCTGTCGGATGTGATATTCTAAAAAAGCAGAAAAATAAAAGGGGACAACCGATAAAGACGATTCGGACAAAAGATTCAGAGTATAGAATTGAGCGAAGCCGACCGCAGAATCGCGAATTATATCCTTGAAAACCTGAGCGCCGTCGGTTTGCAGACAGCCACCACGCGATCTATGACTGTCGGCGTCAGCGATACCTCGGTGATCCGCTTCGTAAGAGAGCTGGGGTTCCGGGGTCGTGCGGAGTTTCGCAGTGAGATGAGCAACCCGATGGCATGGTAGCACAAATAGGCCGGAAACGGCTCGTCCCCCGGTGAGAAATATGACTTCACAATTATCTTTGTCATTATCGCAGGGATCTTTATCAATCTGTAATAATTAAAACATTATTGGGTGCGCGGAAAGGAGTTAACAGCAATGTCAATCAAAGAACTGGCCAAACAGTATGATTCCTTTATTATCGAGAGAAGAAGATATTACCACCAGCATCCGGAGCTGAGCTGGAAGGAAGAGAAAACCTCGGATTCCATCATGTCTGACCTGGAGGCCATGGGAATCGAGACAAAAAGGTTCCGCGGCAGGACAGGTGTTCTCGGCGTGATCCGGGGAGGCAAACCGGGGAAAACAGTGATGCTGCGCGCGGATATCGACGCGCTGCCGATTCAAGAGCATGCAGACGTGCCATTTTCCTCCCAGAATCAGGGCGTGATGCACGCGTGCGGTCACGACTGCCATATTGCCATGCTGCTGGGTGCGGCGAAAATTCTTTCGGACATCCGTCAGGAGCTGTGCGGCACCGTGAAGCTGCTTTTTCAGGCAGCAGAAGAGACCTGCCACGGTGCGGAATACTACGTGGAAGAGGGTCTGCTCGACGGGGTGGACGCCATCATGGGTATGCATATCTGGGGGACGCTGGACGCGCCCAAGATCAATGTGGAGGGGGGAGGCCGCATGGCTTCCTGCGACAACTTCAAGATCACGGTACGGGGCAGGGCGTGCCACGGCTCCGCCCCCCACATGGGAACGGACGCCATCGTAGCGGCCGCCGCCGTAATCAACAACCTGCAGACATTTGTCAGCCGCCGCAACAACCCGCTCAACCCGCTGGTCATCAGCATCGGCACCATTCACGGGGGAGATGTCTTTAATGTGATCGCCGATAAGGTGGAGATGGAAGGGACCATCCGTACATTTTCCCGCGAGCTTCGCAAAGATATCGAGGGCATCATGCGGGATATGATCGAAAATACGGCGAAGGGCTGCGGAGCCGATGCCAGCTTGGAGTATTGGCAGTTTCCGGGCCCCGTGATCAACGAGCACGACGATTTGAACCGCATCGCCAGAAATGCCGCTGCAAAGCTCTATGGAGAGGAAGGTCTGGCCCCTCTGGAGAAGATGACCGGTTCGGAGGACTTCGCGTACTTTATGGAAAAGATACCGGGCATCTATGCGTTTATCGGCGCACGCAATTCTGAAATTGGCGCGGTTTACGGCAACCACAGCGACAAATTTAAAGTGGATGAACGCGCTTTGCACCGCGGTTCCGCATTATATGCACAGTTCGCGGAGGATTATCTTCAAAACAGCTGAATATCTTAATAAAAAGGGGCCCTTCATCGTGGAGAAAAAACACGATGAAGGGTCCCTTTTATTTGCGGAATACTGTACCAGAATAAATTTAAAGTATCTTTAAATCTAGTCTTGTCCTCATATTTTCAGTAATTTTGTAATTATCCGTAAATTCTTAGTGCTTTCAGCGGTTTGCTGAACTCCTTAAAATTTATTGATTGAAATGTTCTGAAATATTTTTAAAAAATAAAATACACAGAAAATACACAGTGAAAAGCTTTGTGGAAAACTATCCGTGCTTCTCTCCGCTTAGAATGGACTGTTCCAGTGTCGTCACATATTCCGCCAGCTTGTCCGCCGCGCTCTTTCGGTGGCCATCCCGCAGATGGGTATACACCGTCTCCAGAACCTGCGGCGTATCGCCGACGATCTCCGCCGCCTGCCGGGGATCTATCCCGGCTTCGTAGCAGATCGTGGCGAAGCTGTGCCGGAGACAATGCGGCGTTATGGGGAATGTCTCCACGATCTCCCCGTTGTCCGTCTGCTGGATTTCGTTTAACCCGGCCTCCCGGCAGTAGGCCCTCCATAAGGAATGGATTTCAGAGGCCCGCATAAATCCACCGTCCTTACCGGGGAACAACAACCCTATTCGATTTTTGGGAATACGTGCCGCTAGGGACGGTAGAAGCGGGATGTCCCGCAAGCCGTTGGCGCTTTTCAGGTGATCTTCCAATACAGGGTTTCCGCTTGCATAGGATAGCTTTTTTGTAATGTGAATACAGCCGGCCTTGAAATCTATATCGCTGTAAGATAACGCCAGCGCTTCCCCACGGCGGCAGCCGGTAAACATGAGAAAGTATCCAAGGGATACGCCCTCGCCTTTCCTGTGGTCTTCCAGAGCCACCAGCGCCCGCTCCTGCTCGTCTGTCAAAGATTCGCGCCGCTTCGGGGCCACCGTGTGCTTTGGGAGTCGCACCTTATCCGCCGGGGACGCAGCGATATCACCGGACACTACAGCAGCGTCAAAAATCATTTTCATGACGGCCAGTTCGATCTGTGCGGTGTTCCGGCTGTGGGTCCTTGCAAAGTCGCTGATCTGCTTTTGCAGCTCCTGCGGAGTGACCTCAGAGGAGAATTTGTCCCCCACTGAATCAACCAGCCGCGCGACGGCGTATGAATAGACGTGGCGGGAGCTTTCCGAAATCTCGCTTTCGCGGGAAATCTCCCATTCCTTTGCGATCTCTTTGACCCTTCTCCCCTTCTTTGCAATTTCCCTGTATCCCAGGATCTTCTTGTCTACTTCGCGGTCAGACTTTCCCCGGAACGGGACACGCTTGCCGTTGATGGTTCTGATGGATTCATGCAGCCCGTCCGGGCGCACATAATACTTTGCCATAGTAAAAAAATCCCCCTTTTCATAGCGTCGCAACTGTGATAAGATAGGGGCGCAGAGGCCCCAAGGAAGAATCCCCCTTGAAAATCTGCTCTAGCCGTCCCGGTATGCCAGTACCGGGACGGTTTTTTTATTGTGGCAGAGGGAACCGCTTTTTTGTCATAACCCTCCCTTGACACACAAGAGACTGATTGCTATCCCTCGTAATTACCACATCACAGTCGGCCCGCTCCCGATTCAGGGAAAACAGATACGTAATTCCCAGAACTCTATCGTAGTGGTATTGCTTGCAGACTGTTCCGCCATCTACGCAGAAGACCCCGATATCTCCGTCCGCCAGTGCGCCGTGATTCACAAATGCCGTTGAACCGTCTGGGAAATACGGCTCCATGGAGTCGCCCTGAATACGAATTGCAAATGCTGCTCCCGGTGGGTCGCCCGGCCCCAACTCATAGGGTTCATAGTCTTGACCAACGAGCGGCGTTGCGATGCCGGCGGCGGCGGGTTCCAGATACAGGTTGATAACTTTGGGTTCCTGTTCCACTTCGGTATTTTGGAAGAATCGTGATTCATCCTCCACACGTGCCATTTCTGTGTCGGCCACGTCACGAACGGCCTGCTTGCCCCACTTATCCAGCCCATCATAGTCCTTTGCCAGTTTTAGCGCCTCTCCTGAATAGGGGGAGGCGTTTTTTTCTTTTGCTCCATTTTCCAATTCTGTAAGGCCCTTGCGAACCAAGTCAACCACTGCCTTGCTACGTGTGGCAAAGCGATTTGAAAATTGATAATCGTCTACTTGCTGCATCATCGAGTCTTCCAGTGTCACGGAAAATCTAGGTTTTTCTGTTGCCATATTATTCGCCCTCCTTCCTTATGCGAAAGTATAACACTAGTACACCACTTTGTAAAGAGTGAAGTGGTGTACTGGTGTTAAAAAGTGGTGAACTTCTTTGGGTACTTCGCCAGTTGAAGTGGTTCACTTATCATGGTATATTTTAGTAAGTGAACCACTTGCGCAACAGCCTGCATAAGTACACCACTTTAGAAAGGAGCTATTTGAATGACCACAATGCGGCGCATTACGATCTCACTTCCCGATGATTTAGAGGACGCGGTGGAGGCATTAAAAGCCACTGAACGGTTCAAAAGTCGAACTTATTCCCAGATCATTCGGTATCTGTTGGAACTCGGCGTGAAGTCTGAGAAAAAACGGATTGTATGAAATACTCTGTATTCGTCAGACCCAGTTAACCAGTCAATATGTTATCCATTTCTTCTCTGGTTTGTGAAATTCTCTGCTTTGTAGCTTCGATCATAGAAGGAGTTCCGATAACCGACTGTTCTTGTGCCTCATAGGCGTCTAAAACGGATTTTTCCAGTTCTCCGCGAGCAACCAGCCGAAGAATCTCCGTTTTTGGAATGCAATTTGAAATCGTTTGTTTTGCTTCCTGCAGGAGTTTTTCCAATTGCGAGAGCATGTCTTCCCACTGCTCAAGTTCCGCATGCTTCGCCCGATATGCTTCAATCATACCGTCCCCGTCAAATTTGTCCAACTCCCGAACAAGAAGCAACGTTTCCGCATTTCCTCCCCCGCTGTACCTATTGTAAGGCGCGAATACATTGAATCGTGCGGCCATATCCGCTGCTTTCTCAAGATACTGCTCATAGTTATAATACCGCATATCTGTCTTTTTCTGATAGAGCTGGTAAAGCTGATCTACACAAGCGAACTGTTCAGCGTCCAGCCGCTTTTTAGCATCTGGCAAATTGACAAGCATACAGGAAATTTGCGCCGCGGATAGCTGATAAACACCGCCTTGCTTCATCTTCTGTACTTTCCGTAAGGCATCAATGCCCGAGAAAATTCCCATAATCGTCACCCCAAAAATATATTACAAATTTTTACAATATAAGTCAACCAAAAAAGCAGTGAGGTTCATATGCCAAAGAAAAAGAAGCAGTACAAGCCCGGCGGGTTCCCGCCGATTTCATCAGAACGAAAGAAAGGAGACACCGTATGAGTCGTGAGTCTGAGTTTTACCGGGACAATCTGGAGCAGGTCCTTGACTTTTCAAAAGGCCGCCAAATGCTCAACGTGAAAGAGGCAATGGAATTTACAGGCATTAAGAGCTACGCAACGATGCACAAGCTATTCCCATTTGTAAACGGCTATATCAGTGTGCCGACGTTGGCCCGCTGTATGGCGAGAGAGAGGACAAGCAATGGTTAAACGAACGAAGCGCGCCATCACGCGGCTTATTCTCACACTTGCGACGGTGCTTGTCGTGGCCTTTGTGATGGCGGCATTAACTACCCCGGTGAAGTCAGTAGAACCGGAAATACCGGAGGACTACGAAAACCAGAAGATTGAGGCGGCCCTGCTGGAAAAGGCCAACAAGATAGAGGACTGCACGGTTACGTGGTACACCTCGGACACCTGCGGAAAGCAGCCCGGAGACCCGGCCTATGGCATTACATATTCAGGACTTCCGGTGGTAGAGCACCTGACCTGCGCCGTTGACCCGGCTGTAATCCCGCTATATTCGGACGTGTTTGTTCAGTACGCCGACGGCAGCATCGAGCAGCTGTGGGCGACGGATACCGGGGTAACGGGTAGTGCGCTGGATATCTACACACCGGACTATGACTATGCCATCCTATGCGGTCGGCAGAGCTTGACTGTCTGGTGGGTGGAGCCGGAGGTGGATGCGTATTGAGTCTAAATCACTTATCACTGTTCAGCGGAATTGGCGGGCTTGACTTGGCTGCCGAATGGGCCGGGTTTAGGACAGTCGGTCAATGCGAGTTTGCAGACTATCAGACAAAGGTGCTGGAAAAGCACTGGCCGGGTGTACCGCGCTGGAGAGATATTCGGACACTAACAAAGGAGAGTTTTTATGAGCGGACAGGCCGCAGAACAGTTGACATTATTTCGGGAGGTTTCCCGTGCCAGCCTTTTTCCGTGGCTGGAAAGCAAAAAGGAAAAGAAGACGACCGTTACTTATGGCCGGAAATGCTCCGAGTTATCCGAGAACTTACGCCACGTTGGGTTATCGGTGAAAACGTACCTGGAATCCTGCGCATTGCCGGGAGAACAGTTTGTGAGGACTTGGAGCGTGAGGGATACACTGTCACCGTATTTAATTTTGAAGCTGCGGCTGTCGGAGCTCCACACAGACGGGAACGGGTGTTCTTTGTCGGAGAACGGTGCTCTCTGGAAAACACCCGTGACAGCGGATGCAAACAACCGGGAGTTTTACCACAACAGCAGAGGAGAACCAAATTTGTCCGCACAAGTGAAAATTGCCCCGAGCGGCCCACCTCCCAGATGTGCGCAGATGTGGCCAACGCCGACGTCTATGGATGCTGCGGGGATGGATCACAATTTGAGATCGGACGCAACGCCGACGAGATCAATCCTGCTTTCACAAAAGGTGGCGATGTTTCCGACGCCAAAAGCCAGGGACTGGAGGAGTGCCAGCGGAAAAGAAAATCGAGACAGCCCAGATCTGAATGTGGTTGTGAAAATGCTCCCGACACCGACCGTAGCGGACAGTTACCATTCGCAGAACCATACCGACAAGGCCGGAAACCCAGCTCTATGCTCTCTGGGTGGTGGGCAGCTGAACCCGACGTGGGTCGAGTGGCTAATGGGGTTCCCTCTCGGGTGGACAGACTTAAATGCCTTGGAAACGCCGTAGTCCCGCAGCAGGCATATCCCATATTTCGGGCCATAGCAGAACTGGAGGTGTCCCCATGAAGCCCCGTTACCGTATCTGTTCCCGCTGCCGTCAACGCTGGAATGTGTCCAGAAAGGCACCGAGCCCGCACAAATACATATGCCCCGTGTGCAGGAAAACAAAAAGCGCCGCCTGTGAGAGTACCAGTCCCACAAGCGGCATGAGTAAAGAAAATCTACGGCCATTATCGGCCAGAAAGTGAGAAAAGTCAAGATGAAGACTACAAAATGCCGCGATGCGCCCGAGCTTTTCACGTGTGAGAGAGCCGCGGCAGAGCTGGGCGTTTCGCCCTATTGGATTTCTCGTTTGGTGCGGGAAAACAAGCTGTCCAAAGATGAACACGGCTGTATTCCCGAAAGCAGCCTGCGGGCGTTCCAGCACAGCAACACCCATAAGATCAAGGAGGCCCAGGCTGATCTTATCCACGCCTATGAGATCGGCCTGTCCATGAACCTTATAGAAATTGTAGCGGATAATGCGATCCGCTATAAGAGCCTCCTTCTACCTGGAAAACCAACTGCGCGACAGTTCACATACCAGACCATTTATGCCTACGTAATGGGCAAGAAAAATAAGGAGGAAAATCAAAATGGCTAAATCTGATTTAACGCTGGGCCTGTCCCTGAGTGATGAGAATATTCAGGTGATGAAGCGATTCTGTGATTCCGTAGACTTTCTGAAACAGGCGTCGCAGTCCGGTGCTGACGTCAAGTTGCACTGGCCCGAAAACCCTACCGCTGCGCAGAGTGCTCCTGCATCGGCTGCGCAAACCGCACCCATTGTGCCGCGCACCCCTGCACCGAGTCCTGCACTGGCGACTGCTGCCCCGATTGCACCCGCTCCCGTCCCTGCGCCGGTTGCACCCGTGCCTGGTGTAAACCCTACCCCTGCGGTTTCGGCTTCTGCCCCCAGCCCCGTCTATATGCCTGGTGTCCAGCCGCAGACCGCTGTACCTACCGCCCCGGTAGCTAACTTCACCCCGGCGATTCCGTCCATGGCTCCTGTGACGCCCACCGCCGCCCCCGCGTACACCCTCGAACAGATCTCGAAAGCAGGTGCAGATTTGGCGGCAGCGGGGAAGACTCCGCAGCTTCTTGGCCTGTTGCAGCAGTTCGGGATTCAGGCGGTGAATATGCTCCCCAAGGAGCAGTACGGGGCCTTTGCCACGGCGCTCCGGGGACTGGGAGCTCAGCTGTGAGAAACAGAACCACCATTATTGGAGCTGTTACCGAAATTGAGCTTGCGTCCCCTAAATACGGGAATCGAGTTTGTACAATTGATACTGCCGACTTACCTGTGGTTGGTAAGATTCGTGGCAGCTGGGTTGCAAGCTACTGCCCGGGAACTCAAAGCTTTTATTGCCAGACACAGATCAAGGATAAGACACTCTATGGGACAAAATGCCTTGGGATTCACCGTCTCATTATGGGGCTGCCAGATACAGAGATTGACCACATCAATCATGACACACTGGATAATCGAAAGGCCAATTTACGTTTAGCTGATCGCAGCGAAAACATGCAAAACAAAATGAGAGCGCTCTCAACAAGCCGGACGGGAGTCTTGGGGGTTTACTGGGAACCTGATCGGCAAAAATACAGAGCCGAACTCACAGTGTTTAAAAAGAAGATTCGAATTGGAAGATTTGATTCTCTCCACGACGCTTCTGAAGCAGTCATCCGTGCAAGAGCTGAATTGTTCCCATTTTCCCAAGAGGCATTGTCCAGAAAGAAGGTTTTTCAATATGCCAACGCCTGAATACCACGCGAAAAAGTCCCCTTCCTCCGCGCACCGTTGGATTCACTGCCCCGCGTCCATCAAGCTAAGTGCGGGCATCCCCACGACAACCAGCCAGTACGCCGAAGCCGGCAGGCTGGCCCACTCCATTGCGGAGCTGAAAGCCCGCAAGCGGTTCCTGGTACTGAACAAACGTACATACAACGCGCAGCTGAAGAAGCTTCAAGCGGACGAACACTACGCGCCTGAGATGGACGGCTACACGGATCTCTATGTTGAGACGCTGGAACAGCATGCCATGACGTTCCAATCCGCGCCCTTTATCGCGCTGGAAACCTCCGTCCCTATCGGCCTTTTCACCAGCGAGAACAAAGAGGACGGCACCCCGGCCACCGGCACTGCGGACTGTATCCAGATCGCAGAAAGCGTTCTGTGGGTCACGGATTACAAGAACGGCGCGGGTGTGCCGGTAGAAGCCGACCACAATCCGCAAATGATGACCTACGCGCTGGGCGCTCTGTCCATGTATGCACTGATTTACGGCGATTCCATCCAGACGATCCGATTGACCATTGTTCAGCCCGCTTTGAAATCCGTGTCTGACTGGGAGATCAGCCGAGGGGCGCTGGAAGAATGGGGACATGACATTTTGACCCCGGCAGCAGTGCGAGCGGACAGTGAAGACCCCGGCGACCCCTTCCCCGGTGACTGGTGCCGGTTCTGCCCCATCAAGAACCAGTGCCGTGAACGGGCAAACAAAGTCCTTGCCGTGGAGGCATTCGGCAAGAAGCTCCCCCCGCTGCTCTCCGACGCCGAGGTTGGACAGGCTCTCCAGCAAGCAGATGGGCTGGTGTCCTGGTACAACGACCTGAAAGAGTACGCGCTGCAGTCTTGTTTAGCCGGTAAGCAGATCGCGGGCTTTAAGGCAGTGGAGGGCAAGAAGTCCAGAGATTGGGACAATCTGGACACGGCTTTTGCAGACCTGCAGCAGCACGGCGTAGCGGAAGCTCTCTTGTGGGAGCGCAAGCCGGCCACCGTGGCAGGACTGGAAAAGGCCATCGGCAAAAAGACCTTTGCGGAGGTTTCTGCCGGTCATGTGACCGTATCCCCCGGCAAGCCTACCCTTGTTCCTGAATCCGATAAACGCCCGGAGTTCAACGCCGCGGCGCAGGCGTTTAACCCGATTAACTGAAAAGGAGAAATACATTTATGAACGCAAACACTTTGACCATTGGCGAGGTTCGCCTGTCCTACTGCAACCTGTTCCAGCCCAAGCCCCCCTACAACAACCCGAGTGGCGATCCCAAGTTTTCCACCACCGTTCTGTTGCCCAAGACCAACACGGCGGCGAGAGCTGCCATCGACGCGGCGATCAATGCCGCCATTAACACCGGCATCAGCAGCAAGTGGGACGGAAAGAAACCGCCTATGCTTGCCATCTGTGTCCACGACGGCGACGGCCCCCGACCCAGCGATGGAGAACAGTTCGGGGCTGAGTGCAAAGGAATGTGGGTCTTCACGGCATCCTGTAAGCCTGATCGTCCGCCTTTTGTCGTGGACGGCAATGTCCAGCCGGTCATCCAGCAAAGCGAGATTTATTCCGGCGTGTTCGGCAACGTGAACGTCAGTTTCTTTGCCTATAACAGCGGCGGAAAGAAGGGCATCGGCTGTGGGCTGAATGGCTTCCAGAAGACCCGCGATGGTGAGCCTTTGGGTAACTCCGTATCTGCGGCGGAGGCGTTCGGCATGGCTCAGCAGCCGGTGGCGGCTTCCACTGCCATGCCCGCAACACCGGGCTATGCAGTCCCCGGCTATGCCCCCGCGCCAGCAGCCGCGCCCGTGTATCCGCAACAGGCCCCCGCCTACCCTCCCCAGCAGGTGGCACCTGCGCCTACGTACCCCCAGCAGGCAGCGCCCGTGTATCCGCAGCAAGCTCCGGCGTACCCCCAACAGTGGCCGGTAGACCCCATCACCGGGCAGCCTGTTCCCGCCGGTATGCCGGTCATGGGAATGTAATCATGCGAAGACATCCCTGCCTCGATTGGTTTTCAATCGTAACTAGCCTGCTTGCAATTTTAATATCCCTAATTGCGATAATAACGCGATGAGTGATATGACAAGCGCAACTACTGAGATTGTTCGTGTAATCCACTTGTCGATTATATCGGTTACACGCGATTCCAGATAGGCTTTGCCATTACTGTTTATTTGATATTGCTCTGGATAAATTATTTCACCGCACTCATCAATTTCCGGGTTGTATTGATCTTCGTGCGTATCTATGTACTTACCGTCTTTCAACGCATAAAGATCTCGGTCTTCAAATTGTGGGTACCTGGTTTTAATTCCATAGCGATATAACAATTCATCGTTTTCGTTCATCCATTTGAGCAATTTAACCGATTCTTTACTCAGCACAAAACCGCCGCCTTTCGTCATGATTCTATCACTGGCGAAAGGTGGCGGCAACCCAAAGGAGGATACCATGCAGCACCACTTGAATATTGACCTAGAGACGTTTAGCTCCGTGCCAATTGGCAAGGCCGGTCTCTACAAATACGCCCAGAGCCCGGACTTTCAAATCCTGCTCTTTGGCTACAGCCTCGACGGAATGCCTGTACAGGTCATGGACTTAACACAGACTGGGGCCTGTATTCCGCAGAATGTCGCGGGCTGGCTGTTTGATCCGCAGTGTGTCAAGCACGCTTTCAACGCCGCGTTTGAGTGGTACTGCCTGTCCCGCTACTTCGGGCTGGAACAGCGTCGGGACTGGACGCCTGAAATCTGGTTACCCCAGTGGCGGGACACCCGGCTCCACGCGCTTTACTGCGGGTACACGGCGGCCCTGAAGAACGTCGGCCCGGCCATGGGCTTGCCGGAGGACAAGCAGAAGCTCCGCACCGGCGGCGCGCTGATCCGCTATTTCTGCGTTCCCTGCAAGCCGACAAAGGCCAACGGAGGCCGCACCCGCAACCTGCCGCAGCACGACCCTGCGAAGTGGGACCTATTCAAGACCTATAATGCCGGGGATGTTGTGGCAGAGCAGGAGATTGAGCGCCGCTTGTCCGTGGTACCGGTACCTGACGAGGTGCAGCAGCAGTGGGTCCGGGACCAGATCATCAACCTACACGGTGTGGCCGTAGATCGGGAGTTGGTGGACGGCGCGATTGAAATTGGCTCCGTCGTCCATGAAACTCAATTGCAGGAGGCCAAGGAGCTGACCGGCCTAGCCAACCCCAACAGCCGGGACCAACTTTTAAAGTGGCTGAATGAAGAGCTGAAAGACGATCTGCCGGACGTTCGCAAAAACACGGTCACCGACCTGCTGGCGCAAGGTGTACCCAGCGACAAGGCCGCCCGGATGCTGGAACTGCGGCAGGAACTCTCCAAGACCTCCACCAAGAAATACAACGCCATTGAAACCTGCGTGTGCGCCGACGGACGTATCCGAGGCCTGCTGCAATTCTACGGGGCCAACCGGACAGGTCGGGAGGCGGGGCGGCTGGTGCAAGTCCAGAACTTGCCCCACGACACCGTACCGGCGGAGGCCGCAGCACGGGAACTGGTGAAGTCCCGTAATCTGGACGGCCTGAAAGCGGTCTATGGAAACGTGCCGCAGGCGCTCTCCGCGCTGATCCGCACGTCTCTGATCGCGGCACCTGGTATGGCCTTTGTGGACGCCGACTTCTCCGCCATCGAGGCCCGCGTGATTGCGTGGCTGTCCGGTGAAAAATGGGTGCTTGACGTGTTCCGCACTCACGGGAAAATCTACGAGACCACCGCGGCCCAGATGTTCGGCGTCCCCTTTGACCGCATCAAGAAAGGCAACCCGGAGTATGCCTACCGCAAAAAGGGCAAGGTGGCCACGCTGGCGCTGGGCTATCAGGGCAGTAAAGGCGCTCTCATTAACATGCGCAAGACTCTGGGCATGACGGAAGAAGACTTGCCGGAGACCGATATGCCCGATATCGTCCGGCGCTGGCGCAGCGCCAACCCGCACACGGTTCAGTTCTGGTACGACGTCAACGACGCCGCGTACCGGGCCGTCATATCCGGTCAAGCCACGACGGTGGGCTGCGTGACCATCGCCCGGGAGATATACCGGGAGGCGGAGCTGGACTTCCTAACAATTCGGCTGCCCTGCGGCCGCAAGCTCTACTATCCCGGCCCGCACATTGGAAAGAACCACTTCGGCGAAGACAGCATTCTGTACTGGGGGCAGGACGGGGCCAACTGGAAGCCCGTAGAGACCTACGGCGGCAAGCTGGTGGAGAACATCACGCAGGCTGTGGCGCGGGACTGCCTGTTCTACGCCATGGAACAGTTGGACGCTGCCGGGTATTCCATCGTCTTTGATATCCACGATGAAGTTGTGCTGGAAGTGCCGCAGCAAGCGGCGAGTTTGGACAAGGTTGTGGAGATCATATCCCGGCCTATCCCGTGGGCGCCCGGCCTGCCGCTGAACGCTGACGGCTGGGTGGATACTTATTTTAAGAAGGACTAGCTGCCCATTTTATAAACGCAATTACTGAAGCAAGGGAAATAATATAGCTCTGGTTTCATTGAAAGCCCTCGAAATATGTCTAATTAAATATATCTTTTGTTCTCCAAAAAAATAGCAAATATCATCCTCGTAATCAGATGTAATTTCCTTTCCATTTATTTGTATAAATTTTGTTTTTCCAACAGCACAGCAACAATTAATTCTGTTGTTTCCAATCTTACTGTTTGGTGAATTGATGTGACAAACTGCATTTCTCACAAATTCTATAAGATCGGTCACGTCATGAATTTTTGAACTTATTATTATATCATCTGTAAAATCAATTCGCTTATGGCCTTCGATTTCACATTTTTTAACTAAATCACGTAAAATAATTACTGTTTCAATAAATGCCGCGAAACTCAGAGGATTGTTTATATTAGCCGAATCAAAAATATTGGTTCTAAATAGTATCTCTATACGACTTATGTCAGAACGAATTTCTGCTTCAGTATATATATCCATTGTTTTCCCAACCTTCTTTCTCTATTTTCACCATAATATCCCAATTTTCCCCATCTGTAAAGGAGTACCCCTCCATGATGATAAATGACCGAAAAATAATTATCAGCACCGGCGCAAGCCGACAGGCCAAGGTCTGGACGCCACAGACGCTGCTGGTCTCCGAACTATACGAAAAACTGAAAACACCTGCCCGAGGGCAGGAGACGCTGGACGCCTATATGTCCATGCAAAAGGCCCAGCAGGACACGCTGAAGGACGTGGGCGGCTTCGTCGGCGGGGAGATCGTCGGCGGTCGCCGCAAGGTTGGTTCTGTGAAGGGCCGCGACGTTCTGACCCTCGACCTTGACCACATTCCCGCCGGGCAGACAGACACCGTCCTGCGGCGTGTAGAGGGGCTGGGCTGCGGGTACTGCGTGTACTCCACCCGCAAGCATTCTCCCGCCGCGCCGCGGCTGCGGATCGTCGTGCCGTTGGATCGCACGGCCACAACCGACGAGTATGAGGCCATCGCCCGGAAGCTGGCGGAAATGATCGGCATTGAAATGGCGGACCCGTCCACCTTTGAGCCGTCCCGGCTGATGTACTTCCCGTCTTGCTGCGCAGATAGTGAGTATGTCTATCAGGCTGGGGACAAGCCCCTGCTGTCCGCTGACGGGATGCTGGGGCTGTATGCGGACTGGCACAACGTCGCCTCATGGCCGCAGGTGCCGGGAACCGAAAAAGCCCCAAAGCGCCTTGCCGCGCGGCAGGGCGACCCGGAGGAAAAGCAGGGCGTAATTGGTGCGTTCTGCCGTACATACGACGTGCTGCAAGCCATGGAGGCGTTTCTGCCGGGTGTCTATGAGCCTGTGCCGGGGTTTGATGACCGGTACACCTACACCGGGGGCAGCACCACCGGCGGCGCGATTGTCTACGACAGCGGCAAATTTCTCTTTTCCCACCATGCCACGGACCCGTGCGGCGGGCGGCTGGTCAATTCGTTCGACCTGGTTCGTCTGCACAAGTTCGGAGACCAAGACGACGACGCGGCCCCCGGAACTCCGACGAACCGGCTCCCATCCAGCGCGGCCATGCTGGAACTGTGCAAGCAGGATGCCGCCGTTTCCGACTCGCTACACAAAGAAAACGGCGAGAGAATATTAGAGGCGTTCCAAAAGACGGGCCAGTCGACACAGGCCAACGACGCCGAACTCGCGATGTTTCTGGGCGGCTTGAAAGGCGAAGTACTGACAACGGATGTTATCCGCCGTTTGGTGGCGCTGCTGGGTATCCAGATTAAGCTAAACGACGTGACGTGGCACGTGGAAATTTCCGGCTACCCGAAAGCATGGTCCCGCGCCAATGCGGAGAACTTACTTCCGGTTCCGCTGCTGGACCGCCTGAAGCTGGCCGGCGTAAAAGGCGCGGCGAAGACGACCGTTGCGGACTGTTTGGACGTGATCGCCGAAGAAAACCGCTTTAACCCCGTGCTGGAAATGTTCACAGCAATGCCATGGGACAGCGCCGACCGAATCACGGAGCTTTACGATATCTGGGGGATTAAGGACCCGTTTTGCCGGACGTTGATCCGCAAGTGGCTGCTGCAATGCGTGGCCATGGCATACAACGACGAGTACAACCCGCAGGGGGCCGACGGCATTCTCGTTTTGCAGGGAGATCAAGGCATCGGAAAGACAAGCGCCCTGCGCCAACTGGTGCCGCTTCCGCGGATGTTCAAGGAGGGGGCCAAGCTGGACCTGCGGAACAAAGATACCTATATGCAGGCACTCAATAGCTGGATTTGCGAGTTGGGCGAACTGGACCGCACAACCTCCCGTGACAGCGCCGGGCTGAAAGCCTTTTTGACGCAGGATATGGACGAGTACCGGACGCCCTATGCTCAAAATCCAGTACAGCGGCCCCGCAGAACGTCCTTCTGCGGCACCGTGAACCCCGGAGAATACCTGATTGACGACACAGGCAACCGCCGCTTCTGGACGGTCCCTGTGGCCGATATCGATCTTGACCGGCTGTTTGCAATCACAAGCGAATGGAAGGTGCAGCTGTGGGCGCAGATGCGGCAAGAGTATCTGACTGCCCCCAATGCGTTCCGTCTGACAAAAGAAGAACGCCTGCAATTGGGCAGTATCAACACCGCGCACACCCGCTCCCTTGACTTTGAAGACGAGCTGCGGGACCTACTTAACTTTGACCTTCCTGCGGAGCAGTGGGGTGAGTTTACATCGGCACAGGTGGCGTCCAGACTGGAGGCAAAGCCTTCTGCGAACCGGTTGGGCCGCGTGTTGGCTAAACTGATAGGGGAGAATTGCAGAATCACAACGAGACTGCGGGAAGGTCGAAAATTGTACCGACTGCCGCTCCTGAGCAATTGCGTGGTTTCGCCGTTCCCTGGGGTAAGTTCAGTGGAGGAAAGATTATGAAAGAAAGTGCAATCGAGGCCAAACTCGGCAAGATGGTACGCGCCCAGAATGGCCTCTATTTTAAATTCGTCTCTCCCGGCAATCCCGGCGTCCCGGACAGGTTGATTCTCCTGTCCGGGGGCCGGATCGTATTTGTTGAGTTGAAGACGGAAACAGGCCGTTTGGCGGCCATTCAGAAATGGCAGATATCCGAAATGCTAAAGCGCGGCGCAGATGTCCGGGTGTTGAAAGGATTGGAGCAGGTCAAGGCGTTCGCGGAGAGGGTGATTTTACAATGACTTATGGCATCTGGAATGGCGTTGAAAAGCGCTTTGTATTTGGAATCCGAGAAGCCTCTGCGGAAAAAGCATGGAACGTGTTCACACGAAAATGCGCAGGTTGGCGCGCATGGCGATTTGAAGCCAAGCCAATCCCCAAAGGGTGGGTAAATCCCCAAAATCCCCGAGAATGGTATCGGAGGGGAAAACAATGAAGTTCACACCCCATCCGTATCAGCGCTACGCGATTGAGCGAATCATACAGGACCCGGCGATCGGGCTTTTTCAAGATATGGGTCTTGGAAAAACAGTGGAAACCCTGACGGCCATCAACGATCTGCGGTATAACCGCTGGCAGGTTTCCCGGGCGCTGATTGTGGCGCCGAAGAAAGTGGCGGAGGCAACTTGGCAGAACGAGGCGCGACAATGGGATCACCTGAAACATCTGCGCATTGTCTCGGTGCTGGGTACCGCGAAGCAGCGGGTCAAGGCCCTGTACACACCCGGCGATATCTGGACGATCAACCGGGAGAATATCCCATGGCTGGTGGACTACTACCAGCAGGACTGGCCGTTTGACATGGTGGTTTTGGACGAGTCCAGCAGCTTCAAGAATCCGCAGGCGAAACGGTTTAAAAAGCTGAAACTGGTACGCAGCCGGATCAAGCGCATCGTGGAGCTGACCGGCACCCCCGCGCCGAATGGGCTGGAAGACCTTTTCGCACAGGTCTATTTGCTGGATGGCGGAGAGCGGCTGGGTCGGACTATGACCAGTTATAGGGAACAATTCTTCACGCAGGACTACGCCCATCCGGGGCAGCAGTACCGGACCTATTCGCCGCAGGACCACGCGGACAGCCGCATACAGGACGCAATCTCGGATATCTGCATCAGCATGAAAGCCGAGGATTATTTAACCCTACCGGACTACATCGAGGACATTGTGCCAGTGGCGCTGGATGCACCGGCCAAAAAGGCGTATGACAAGCTGGAACGGGATATGCTGCTGGAAATCGACGAGGACACGATCACCGCCGGAAGTGCCGCCGTGCTGACAAACAAGTTGTTGCAGCTTTGTAACGGCGCTGTGTATGATGCAGACCGCCGCGTGACGGAGATCCACCGGTGCAAGATCGAGGCGTTTCTGGAGGTGATCGAGCAGCTGCACGGGGAACACGCATTGGTGTTCTACAACTTCCAGCATGACCGTGACCGCATTTTAGAGGCGCTGGCCGGGTCAAAGCTGCGGGTGCGGGTCTATAAAGGACCGGAGGATGAAACGGCGTGGAACGCCGGAGAAGTGGACGTGCTGCTTGCTCACCCGGCCAGCTGTGCGTATGGGTTGAATCTACAAAAGGGAGGACATCACATCATCTGGTTTGGGCTGACGTGGAGTTTGGAACAGTATCAACAGGCAAACAAGCGCCTGCATCGACAGGGGCAGCAATACCCCGTAATTGCTCACCATCTGGTTGTGCAGGAGAGCGTGGACGTGGATGTTATGGCGGCGTTACAGGCCAAGGGGGATACACAGGAGGCATTAATGCAAGCGCTGAAAGCAAGAATCGAGAAAGCGCGGAAATAAAAGGAACCCGGAGGGCCAAATGCTCTCCGGGTTCCTTTTATCTCTCCCATTTTCCCTTTGCTATATCCAGCTCACAGGCGACGCCGGGATGGGTTTTTCCTTTTTCAGTACGTTATTGATTCAACTAATGGTATTAACTTTTTTAGAGAAAATTCAGCGTTTTTTGCGACATCTAAACCGTTTCGGTATCCTTCGTTAGTATGGCCACGAACATAACTGTCGTAGACTGCAAAACTATCTGGGTACAACAATCGTATTATTATGAGTGCGGCAGCTGAACAGATAGATTCTTCAGCTATATTTGCATGTGGTTTGTCCATCCCCCAAACTGCATAAAATACAACGTGCATTAATTCATGAGAAAATTGAAAAGCTACAGTGCACTCTGAATCTTGCGGATGAATACCTAGCTTTATTATTACTATTTTCTTCAGTACAACGGTCGCTATTGGGGCATAGCCGGAATCTGCGGTTGCATTGTCAACATAAAAGTCAACTTTATTTAGTAAATCCAGCCCATAGCTATCATCAAACAGTGCTTTTACTTTGCAAATAGCCAATTCAAACGATCTATAATGCTTCATGCCACTAAAATTATTATTAAGATTTCCATTAATTTCCCAGTGCTTCTCACCCATGTATTACGTCCTCCGAAAAAACGATCGCAAAAGTACCCAAGGTTTTACTGTAATGCCATATTCTCGAGATCAGCATATACCAAAATAATACACATTTCAATACTTAAATGTATTAAAAATGGATGTATAAAGCATCTGCGCAATTTATTTCGGAAATGCTTTTCCCTTAAAGCATACCCTTTGATTGCTCCAAGGGAGCTTTGGTGTTCGCACTGTTGAAGCGTTCGCTGCCGTACTTCCCCCGGATGTGGTCCATGCTGTAATGGCTTTTATGCCACTTGGAACCGTCCTCGGCAAAATGCCAACTCCAGAGCTTCTTGCTGCTGCTCCACCGGCAACCTGCCGCGTTAAGCGCGTCCTTGTGCTTCTTGGTCTCGCCGCCGATCCAGAGCCAGCGCCCGCACAGCTCCACGGTAAGGCCGTCCATATGAAGCAGCACGTTGATGATCTGGATGAAGTCCTCCGGGGCCTCGGTGGTGGCGTGGGCCGTGCCGGTGGTATCCTCGGCGGCCCGCTCATTCTGACCACGCTTCAGGACCTCAAACCGGGCTTCATACTCGGCATTGACTGCCTGCATGGTGGCGGTATCTCCGCCCATGTCCGGGTGATACTTCATCGCGGCCGCCTTATAGGCTTTCTTCAGCTCGTCCAGCGTCTTGCAATCAATAAAATACTTTGTCATGGTAATTAGCCCCTCTCAAATAATTTCGTACAGGTCACCGACGGTCTCTATTTCAATTCCAAGCGAACTTGCCGCGGTCCGCGCTGCGGTTTCCGTGCGAAATCTACGGCTGTCCGCTGGCATAACCAGATGGTCATTAACCACCTTCTCGATGAGATAACAGCAGCGCTTGCCTGCCCCTACTTTCTGGATTGCGTGGTACGGATAGTTTCTCATAATGTTTACCTCCCGCTATGCAACTCACTTCTTCAAATTCCTTACGATCACCCACACGCTGAGACAAATGCTGATCCCCAGCAGCACAAAAACGACTTTATCCATCTTGACACCTTGCAAGCGATTTGTTATTCTTAATATGTGGGGGAGGTTTTGCCCTCCCCGCCCTCAATTCCGTATTTTCTGGTACAGAATTATGAGGGATGTGATTAGATTGGCAATCGCGGTAGCTAAGGTTATGTACTTGTCAGGTGCGGCCTTGCTGTTGCGGTTGCCTTTCTTTTTTCGCTTGCTCGTGGTGCTCACCTCCTTTCGATGACTCAATCATAATTCATGGTGCCATGAATGTCAAGCAGACAGAATAAACAATGTTGCCATGAATTTCATGTGCATTTTGTACATGGCATCATGAATGCGTAAGTGCTATGATACATTTGTCAGAGTATATTTAGGATTTTTGGAGGTTGTTTTTCATGTCAACGGATGCAAAGAGGGCGGGGAATGCCAGGCATTTAGAAAAGCTGGAGCGTGTTGTTTTTCGCTTGCACAAGGACGGCACCGACGGATTTACAAAAGAACAGATAGAAGCGGCCGCACAGGCCAGCGGTCAGAGTGTCAACGCATGGATTATTGACGCGATCAAAGACAAGCTGCTATGAGCAAAGCCCCAGACAGTTTTTATGCCGTCTGGGGCTTTGCTTTTATTCCGGTGGAGTAGGGCGGTGGAGTAAAAATTTTGCCGTTTTACTCCACCGGTGGGATAGGTGGATTAGGTGGAGTAGATTTTTTGGTACTCCACCGCCGCTAATTGGTTGCGCGGCAATGGATACGTGGTAATCCGGTGGATTAGGTGTATTATATCTATATTCTTGATTATTAGAGCGTATAGGGGGTAATATATACACCCTATACGCCCTATACGCTCTCCCGCGAGAGAATAGGAAATCTACTCCGCTTCTCCACCTCTCCACCGCCGGGGCTTTTTTTGCTGCGGCTTCTGTGCGTTGACGCAAGGTTTCAGGTCTCCCGGTCTCCTGCTTTTCAGGGGGTGCAATTTTGGGAGAGAAGAAGCGCGGTTTGGTATAAAAAACGCGCGTACAACTGCGACTTGCCATTAGTACGGCTTATATTAAGCGATAAGACCATTCACGCGGCTTGGGTGGTGGGATTGGCGGGGGACTGCTGCCGCAAAAGGCAAAAAGCTATGAGTTTTAAATCGGGCATTAAGTGAATTTATTATGCTTTCAAGGCTTTGCGGTGGTACTGTGTATTTCATGTGCAATTAGGCGGGGTTATTTGGCTCTGTGGGCAATAGGCAAAGCGGGAGGCTGGGCGCGGATAACACAAACAGGTCTGCTCAGGGCGCGGGGTGATCTGGTGAGGCGGTGACAGGAACTAGAGGCACTTTCTGATTTTGGCAGTCGATAGGGGGGAGGGGTAGCGGAAAAAGGGCGGGCCTCTCGCTAACGGGGTAGGTAATATTCTGCACACGCATTCTGCGGCTTTAGAGGCTTGACTTCTCTGATCTTTGCGACGCGAGATAGGGGGTAGCAGAAAAGCAGGGGGCAGGGTTTTGTGTCACCGATGTCTGAAAATATCAGGTCGCGGGGGAGAACCTACAAAATGTTTCAAAACATTTGAAATGTTGTGAAAATACATTAATTACTCAAAATAATGCTTGAAATCGTATTTGAAAGTTGATATAATGCGATTAGGTATAAATGGAAATTTTCTCCGCCGCCCGGGCCCCGTGGCGGCAGTAACAGGACGATTCCCCTTTCGGGAGCGGGTAAGGAAAGCATTTTCAGAAAGGTGGCGGGAGCATGGCGAAAAAGAAAAATACCGGACAGCGGGACTATGCGACTGTCGAAATCTTGAAATCGAAGTGCGACGAGTATTTCAGGATGTGCGATGAAGGCGGCGTTTTATACGGCGAAGCCGGGCTTGCGCTGTATCTGAACGTCACGATTACCACGCTGCGGCGCTGGTATGACGGAACACGCTGCCCGGATTTCAAGGACACGGCGCAGATGGCGTATCTGCGCATTCAAAACCAGATCGAGACAGATCCACGCTATCAGGAAAAGGGCATGGTGACCCGTGGAATTTTCCTGAATAAGCAGCCGCGTTTCGGCGGGTATCAGGACAAGGTAGAGGCAAAGCAGGACATTTCCGTGAATGTAAACTTTGGCAAGGGAATGGACGATTCGGACTTCAAGTGACGGAGGCGGGATATGCGGATTTTGGAAATTGCGATTTTGGCGTGTATCTTAGCCCTGCTGATCGTTTTGCTGGTTTCCATACTGTGCTACACGCGCCTGCGTCTGGCAGAGGTGAAAGCCGCGCCATGTGCGCGTCCGGGCGATGGCCCGCCAACAACCGACCCAGAGGCCCCGAAGCCCGCGCCGGGAAGCGTGGACGAGGGCATTGAGAACATCATGACATACGGCGTAGTCGAGAAAAAGGGTGATTCGCTGTGAAAGTTCAGGACGTGTTTGACAAGGCTATTCGTCTGATGGACGAGCAAAACGAGTCCACCGGCGCGACCATTACCACCGACACGAAGGAATACCTGGTGAGGACGCCGGATATTCTGGACTCGATTCTCGCCCGTGTAAGTCTGGCGGTTGGAGAGCCTTATGTCCGCGTAACAGCGATGGAGGACGAAATCGGGCTGGACAACGCGGTTGTGTCGGGCGTTTTGCCCTATTATCTGGCATCCGCATTGATCGCCATTGAGGCACAGGACAGCGGCCTTGCTGCGTACTTCAGCAGAATCGGAGATACGGCACTTTCCGCCATTTCGGCGCGGCTTTCCAAGGCGGAAGCAGAGCAGGTGGAAGATGTGTACGGCGGAATTGAGTACGGGGAGTTTGCGGTATGGTGACGGGTGGGTGGTACACTTGCCCCTGCTGCCGCCGGCGGCTGATTAAGATCGGCCGAACCTCCACAATGTATCGGGTACCGGTGTATTGCAGGGCTTGCAAGTCAGAATGGTTCCCGGCCATATGGAATGGGAGAGAGCTGGAAGCCGGGAAGCCGTTTCCGCTGACCGGAGAGAAAATTTCATAACAAGCTAGAGCGTTCAGCGCCAGAAGTAAGGGGGGAACCCCTGCTTTTGGCGCTTTTTATTTTGTCACACGCGGCAGACCAGCCGCGGTTAATACGAACCGGCAGACCAGCCGGGGAAAGGTGATTTCATGGAGAATGAGAATACAACCCCCGCCGAGGAAAGCACCGAGACCACGGACGCATTTTTGAGCGGATGGGATACGGACGGCGCAGAAAGCTCCGAAACCACGGAAGCCGAAAGCCCGAAGAGCAGTACAGACGAAACCCCGGAGTCCGAGACACAGGAGCCCACTCAGGACGCGGCTGAGAAGCCGGACGCAAGCGCAGCGTCGGAGAAGCCCTCAACGGAGAAACCCGAACAACCCGTAAAACCCGAAAAACCGGATGAATCCGCGAAACCCGCACCGGAGGAACCCGCGAAACCTGCGCCGGAGACCCCCAAGACATGGACGCTGCGGCATTTGGACGAGGAAAAGACCGTGAACGAGCAGGAGATAACCGCTCTTGCTCAGAAGGGCCTTGACTATGACCGGGTGCGGGAGAGATACGACGCAGCAAAGCCGGTCATGGAAATGTTTACGCAGATGGCGAAACAGGCCGGAATGACCGTGGATCAGTACATTGCCTTTGTGCGAACAGCGGCAAAGAAGTCCTCCGGCATGAGCGACGACGAGGCGAAGCGTGCGGTTGATCTGGAAGACCGGGAGAGCGCCGTTTTGGCAAAAGAGGCCGCGGAGGCCGAAAAGAAGACCGCCGCCCAGCAGGCGGTACAAGAGGAAAAGTCCGCAGAGGAACGGCGAAACGCCGATATCGCGGAGTTTCAAAAGACATTCCCGGCTGCGGCAAAGGACGTGAATTCTATCCCCCAAGAGGTCTGGGGCGCCGTGAAGCAGGGGCAGCCGCTGGTTGTCGCCTATGCTCTGTGGCGGGAAAAACAGGCTCTTGCGGAGGCGGAACGGGTAAAACAGGATTCCGCGGCAAAGGAACAGAATGCCAAAAACGCGGGGCGCTCCACCGGCAGCATGAAGACCGCCGGGGCGGAAGGCAAGACAAAAGACCCGTTTTTGGAGGGCTGGGATTCCTGATATGCGCGTCCTCATAACGAAAGAGAGGATTATTTATGGCAGTTAATTATGCAACGAAGTATGCAACCAAAATCGCGGAGCGGTTTAAGAAAGCGTCTATCACGGACGCGGACTGCGGCCACGAATATACGTTCGTCGGCCCCAACAGCAAGACTATCCGCATCGGCTCCGTGAATACCGTCCCCGAGACGGAGTATAACCGGACCGGCAGCAATCGTTTTGGCGAGGTACACGATGTGGGCGACACCTTGCAGGAAATGACCTGCGAATGCGCCCCCGCGTTCAGCTTCACCATCGACGCACTGGACGGAACGGATCAGGCCATTGAGAAGTCCGCCGCCAAGGCGCTGCGGCGGGAACTGGATGAGGTGACGATCCCCGGAATGGACAAGCGGCGTATCAAGAAGTGGTGCATGGGCGGGAATATTCAGATATTGGAGCCTACCGAGCCCACGAAATCCACCATCGGCGGCTTGATTCTCGACGCGGGCGCATCTATGACGGACAATCTGGTCCCACTGGAGAATCGGACCCTGTACATCGGTACGAAGTATTACAAGGCCCTGAAGCAGAACCCGGATTGGCTGGGCGTGGACGCGCTGGGCAAAGAGGCTTTGACCAGGGGTGTTGTCGGCGAGTTCGACGGCAACAAGGTCAAGCCCATCCCCACCAGATATATGCCCGCCGGCGTCTATTTCTTCATCAAGTACAAGGGCAGTACGGTTGACCCTGTGAAGCTCCAGAAGTACGACATTCTGCCCAAGGTGCAGGGCTACTCCGGCCCCGTGGTGCAGGGCGTGACCTACTACGACAGCTTTGTGCTGGGGACCAAGGGCGACGGCATTGCCGTGTGTGGAAACGCCACCGCGATTCTGGCGGCTCCGGTTATGGCTATTGCAAGCCATGAAGTCACCATCACCGCAGTTCCCGGCGTGGTTTTCAAGTACACCACCGACGGCACGAATCCCCGCTACTCGACCACCGCCGAAGTATACACGGCCCCTGTGACTCTGACCGAGGGCCAGACCATGCGTGCCATCGGCATGAAGGACGGCGGCGTCGGCATCGAGGGAACCAAGGCATACGAATAATCAACAGCATCAGGGGGCCGCAATGGCCCCCTGATTGGGATATCTGGAAAGGTGAGCGCATTGGCATACAGGAATTTCAGCAAAGCGGGCGGCGTGTTCAACATGAACTTTGGACACGCCAATGAAAAGCAAAAGCAGTTTTATCAGGCCCGTGAGCTGTATGTATGCTACGGCGGCGCGAGAGGCGGAGGCAAGAGCCACGCGATCCGCGTAAAGTCCGTAGGCGGTGCGCTGACCTATCCCGGCATCCGTATTCTAATCATTCGGAAGCACTACCCGGATATGGAAAACTCCCTGATAACTCCCATCATTCAGATGGTTCCCATGCAGATCGCAAGCTACAACCAGCAGGCCCACATCATGCAGTTTGCCAACGGCTCCACCATCAAATTTGGACATTACGACACCGGTTCGGACCTTGAATATCAGGGGCAGGAGTTTGACTGGATCTTTATTGACGAGGCAACCCAGTTCACGGAGGCCCAGTTTCGCATCCTGGGTGCTTGCCTGCGCGGAACATCCAACATCCCCCGGCGAATGTATCTCACCTGCAACCCCGGAGGAATCGGGCATCTGTGGGTCAAGCGGCTGTTCATAGACCGGGAGTACCGGGACGGAGAGCGGGCGGAGGATTACCGCTTTATTCAGGCCACGGTGGACGACAACCCGGATTTGCTGAAAGGCTCTCCCGGATACCTGAATATGCTGGACACGCTGCCAGACGACGTGCGGCAGGCGTGGCGATACGGGGACTGGAACACGCTTTCCGGCGTCTTCTTCCCAGAGTTCCGAAAAGAGACGCATATGCTGAAATCGTTCGTCCGCGTCCCGCAGGAATGGAAGAAATACCGGGCGTTTGACTACGGCCTTGACAGGTTCGCGTGTCTATGGATTGCGGTGGATTTTGACGGGCGGTGCTATGTGTACCGGGAGGTGCAGCAAAGTAATCTGATCGTCTCTGCAGCTGCAGCTCTGATGAACAGTCTGACTCCGCCCACGGAGCGGATTGAATTTACCATTGCTCCCCCGGATATGTGGAACCGCCAGAAGGACAGCGGAAAGACCATGGCGGAAATCTTTATGGAAAACGGCGTCGGCATCATCAAGGCCAGCAACAACCGGATTCAAGGCTGGATGGCACTGAAAGAGCTGCTGAAGCCCATGCGCACCGAAAAGGACCGGCCCGGTCTTTTGGTGACGGATGAATGCGTGGGGCTGCTTCGGAACCTCCCGGCCATTCAGCACGACGAGAAAAACCCCTCGGACTGTGCCACGGAGCCTCACGACATTACGCATATTTGCGACGCGCTCCGTTATTTTGCCGTGACCCGGGTCATGGGGGCGCAGAAGATGGTGGCGCAGGAACCGGAGGTATTGGGCGACGGCGGGACGGATTATGACGAGGCGATGACCGGCGGCGAGTGCGACGCCTCCTACTTGAATTACGGAGGGTAAGGCATGGCGAGTTCCATTCTGACAATTAAAAAGTTTCTGGGGCTGAACGAAAACCCGGACGGAGACACCAAAATCAAGAACGGTGAATTGTCAGAGCTTCGGAATTTCAGAATTACCATGGACGGGCATTTGCAGGTACGGCCCGGAAGCGCGACGGTTCTTGACCTGCGGACCGCGTGGGATGCGTGGTGTGCCGTTTCCGGCAACACAGCGTCCACGGATGCGCCGGTGTTTTCCGGGGCATGGAGCGGGATCGTAGGGGCCTCTGAGACACTTTTGTGCGCGTTCGGCGGTGTGATTTTCAAAGTAAACCCCGCGGACTGGACCGCTTCGGCGGTCGGAACCTGCACACAGGACAAAACCTCTTTTTTCGGGTTCGGCGGTAAAGTGTATCTGCTGAACGGGCATGAGTACAGGGCATGGGGCGGCACGGACGGTACGGAATTTTCGGATGTGGTCGGATATGTCCCCATCGTTCAAACCGCGACCACTCCGTCCGGGGACGGAACGACGCTTCAGCCGGTGAATCGGCTGAACGGGCTGCGCAAGGTGAAATTCTCCCCGGACGGAACGGCCACGGCCTTTCAGCTGCCGGAAACCGGCATTTCCGCCGTGACAGAGGTTTCCGGGACCAGCGTTACCTACACCACCAATTTGAGCGCCGGAAAGCTGACGTTTGCCAGCGCCCCCGCAAAGGGGACCAACACCGTCACCGTCACCTATCGGAAAGGGGACGGTGCACGGGCGGAAGTTACCGGAATGCACTTTTGCGAGACGTTCAACGGCAGTACGGATACCCGCGTGTTTCTCTACGGAGACGGGACCAACAAGACGATCTATTCCGGCCTTGACTACGATGGAAACCCCACGGCGGAGTATTTCCCCGATCTTTACGAAATGTCCGTGGGCGAGAGTAACACGCCGATCACGGCGCTGGTCCGCCACTACTCCCGACTGGTGGTGTATAAGACCAACAGCGTCTATTCCTGCCAGTATGGGATTGCCACGCTGGACGATTCCAGCGTGGCGGCGGCGTTCTATTGTACCCCCGTCAACCGGGAGCTGGGGAATGAGGCTGTGGGGCAGGTCCGCCTTGTGGAGAACAACCCCCTTTCCCTGTGTTCCAGCAGTATTTACGAGTGGAAATCCACGTCTTCCTCCGGGAATCTGGTTTCGGACGAGCGGACGGCCAAGCGGATCAGTGACCGGGTGTGGTCCACCATAAGCGCTATGGATCTGTCCCAGGTTGTGACATTCAATGACCGGGACAATTACGAATTCTGGTTTTGCCACGGCAGCAGCGCCTTGATTCTGAACTACGCGAATGATGCGTGGTATCGGTACAGTGGCATACCGGCGGCGCAGGTGCTTAAATGCGGCGGGAAAGTGCTTGCTTTTGACTCTGACGGCAAGGTCCGCCATATTTCCCGGCAATACCGGAACGACGATGGAGCCGCCATCGACGCACGGGCGGCGACCGGCTCCATGGACCTTGGAAAAGAGTGGATGCGGAAATATTCCACGCTGGTGTTTGTCTCCATCCAGCCGGAGGACGGGGCGCGGGTGCTGGTTTCCGCGGAGAGCAACCGGCGCAGCGATTACCCGGAAAAAGTTGTCTCCGCGAACATGGCGACTTTCTCGCATGTGGATTACAGCCATTTTTCGTTCAACACGAACCGCAAGCCCCAGGTGAAGCGGATCAAGCTGAAAGTGAAAAAGGCGACCTTTTATAAGCTGGTGTTTGAGAGCAGCAGCGCCACGGCAACGGCGACAATCTTACAGGCGGATGTACAGCTGCGGTATTCCGGGAACGTGAAATGATGGAGGCGAAAGCGTGAAAAATTTCAATCCGACTCCCCAGGGCGTATACAAGGAGTACCGCGCAGGGCTGGATTTCAACAACGGAATCGAACTGTACCGGACGGTGGAGACCAACGAAAACTTTTTCATTGGAAAGCAGTGGGAGGGCGTGAAATCCAATGGCCTCCCAACCCCCGTATTCAACTTTTTAAAGCGGGTGGTCCTGTTCTCCGTGGCAAACGTGTCCACGGACAACCTGAAGCTCCATGCGGAAAATATGCCGTCCACCGGCGAGCGGGACCCCCACACCATGGAAGTTCTGACGGATATCATCAACGATCAGTTTGCCAATATCTTCGAGATGAACAACATCGGCTCCTGCGTCCGGGAGTTCGCCCGGAATGCCGCGGTGGACGCGGACGGCTGCACGTATACCTATTTTGACCCGGATACGGATATCGGGCAGACGGCGAAAGGCGCCATTCGCACGGAGGTTTTGCAAAACACGCAGGTGACCTTCGGAAACCCCAACAGCCGGGAGGTGCAGTCCCAGCCGTTTATAATCATCGACCGGCGGATGCTGGTGGAGGACGCTGTTGACCGGGCTGTTGCAAACGGGGTTTCGGAGAGCGACGCGGAAAGCCTGATCCAGCCGGACGACAAGGAAAACCTCTCCGACAGCAATCTTGACCGCTTGGGCGGCGGGAAAGTAACGGTTTTGCTGCGCTTGTGGCGCGACAAAAAGACCGGGACCATCCACGGCTACGAATGCACCCGGGAATGTACGGTCCGCGAGGAATGGGACCTTGGCATGAAACTGTACCCGGTCACGTGGATGAATTGGGATTATGTGCAGGACTGTTACCACGGGCAGGCCATGATTACCGGGCTGATTCCCAACCAGATTTTTGTCAATAAGCTGTTCGCCATGAGCATGATTTCACTCATGACGCTGGCATACCCGAAAGTGGTTTTCGATAAGACGCGGATCAACAAGTGGGACAACCGGGTGGGCGCGGCGATCGGCGTGAACGGCTCTGTTGAAAACGTGAGCAAAATCGTGGACCCGGCCACGATCTCCCCGCAGATCGCGCAGTTTATTGATTTGGCCGTCAGCTACACGCAGAAATTCCTCGGCGCGTCCGACGTGGCAATGGGCGATACCAGACCGGACAATACCTCCGCGATTATTGCCTTGCAGCGGGCGGCGGCAACGCCTATGGAGCTGACAAAGCAGAACCTTTTGCAGAGCGTGGAGGACTTGGGCCGTATCTACATGGAGTTTATGGGCGAATATTACGGGACGCGGTTCGTCCAGATCGCAAACCCCTATGACACGGATAAACTGGTGATTTCCTTCGACTTCTCCATTCTGAAGAAGCTGCCGTTTCAAATCAAACTGGACGTCGGTAATTCCTCTTACTGGTCGGAGATTGCAAGCCAGCAGACTTTAGACAATCTCCTGATGCAGGGCAAGATTTCCACGGTGGACTACTTGAAGCGGCTGCCCGCCGGGTCCATTACCGACCGGGAAGCGCTGATTAAGACCATGCAGCAAGCACAGTTACAGCCGCAGGGCGGCGCTCCAAACGCCGAAAGCCCGCCCGCCGACGGCGAGAGCGCCCCCGTGGTGGGCGGGCGAGGGAACCATGAATTGCAGCGGAAAATCAACGAAACGGGAACCGTCCCGCAGGCGATGTGAGGTGAAGTGATATGGCATTGAGCAAATTTGAAAAGGATATGCAGATCATTCAGGCGCTGGACGACGAACCCAACGACGTAGGCGGCCTGACGGCGGCGGAGCTGAAAGCCAAATACGACGAGGGCGGGGAGGCGGTCAAGGCGTTCCTCAACGACGTGCTGCTTCCGGCTCTGGATGCCTACATAGCGCGGACGGATAACCCCCACGCCGTGACAAAAGAGCAGGTGGGGCTGGGGGCTGCGGACGACACGGCGGACGCAGACAAGCCGGTTTCCGGGCCGCAGGCAGCGGCACTGGCTCTGAAAGCATATATTGCGGATGTTCTGACAAAGGACAACACAACCGAGTTTACACCGACGGAAAACTATCATCCGGCAACAAAAAAGTATGTTGACGGGGTGACCGCGGGGGTGATTCTCGGACAGGTTCCGGATAACAGTATCACCACGGCAAAGCTGGCGGAGGAAGTACATGATTTTATCAACAGCAAGGCAGCGGCAGTCCACGCTTCGAGTCACGCCACCGGCGGAAGCGACCCGCTGACCCCGGCGCAGATCGGGGCGGCCACGAGCCAACTGCTCTACTGCACGGTGCCGGTATCGTGGACGGCGGTCACGGGTGGATTCTACACGCAGACGGTCAGCGTACCGGGGATTCTGGAATCGGATGAGGGTATCAAGGTAGACATCAACCCCGGAAGCGATAACGACGCCAACAAGCTCTACGCTGGTGCATTGAGTAAGGTGCAGACGATGGAAACCCTTGCAGACGCAATCAAGTTTGTGTGCACGGCAGCGCCCACTGTGGCGTTTCCGCTAAAGCTGGAGGTGACAAGGTAATGGGCAAGGTGATGATTCTCAGGCGAGGGCTGGATACCAGCGACGCAACCGCGACGGCGGCGGATATTCTACCCGATAAAACCGCATATGTAGACGGCGTAAAGTTGTTAGGCGCAAGCACAGCAAAGCATATCGCAATTCAAGAAATCGTTTGTACCACTCAGAACGACTTGACTTTCTCTGACTTTATAGGCAAAACTAACTTTGTTGTTTTGGCCGCGCCGTACAGCATATATAACCATTATCTTTCTTTTTATGGTTCTGGCATAACTGGCTTGTATATTAATGGTACAACAGTACACGCTTTATACTCTGAAGTTAGCGGAACACAAATAAGATTTACCGATGCTGTTCCCTATGAACCGTATACCATATTTACCTTTAATTCGGCTACGGGTAATATTCACATTCAATCTAACGGCGGTTTGTATTTTCCAATAGGAATGCCGTTTCGCGGTTATGCGTGGTGAGTAACTGAGTAAGATTATCGCCTATTCGGTAGAGCCGGAAAAGATTTCCTATATGGCAATTTTACCTATGAGGAGTTGATACCTATGTACATCACAACCAAAATCACCAAGCACTATACCGTTACCTCGACGGCGCTGGGCATCGTCGAGGTGCGCTACACATTGGAGGAGGCCCCGGTGGAACTGGGGGTATCGGTCAATCTATACGCCGACGACGGCGTGTGCATCAGGACGGATATTGTGGCGGATTGGAAGTATCCGCGTATCGAAGGAAACACCATTATTCTCAGCAACACGGCCCCGGCGGAGCCGGAGACGCCAGAACCAGTGGAGCCGGTAGAGCCTTTGCTTTCGGATATACAAGCATGGAAGCTGGCGGAGGTCAACGCCGCCTGTGACGCGGCTATCACCGCCGGATGCGGCGTGACGCTCTCCGACGGCACGGCGGGGCATATCTCTCTGTCCATCCCCGACCAGATCAACCTATCCACGGCGCAGGAGGCGATCAAAGCGGGTGGCACGGGCTACGCCTATCATCTGGACGGGGCGCTGTGCGAAATCTACACGGCGGCGGACATCGCCATCATGGCAAAGGCGGCGACCGCACACGTCCTGTATCACCAAACCTATTGCAACCACGTCCGGGTATGGGTCAAGCGTTGCGAGACTGTTGTCGACGTGGAGGCCATCACCTACGGCGCAGAGCTGCCGGACGATCTCAAGAAGCACATGGAAACGATTATTGCGGCGGCAGGAGGTAAAAATGCGTAATTTTCGTCTTACTCAACCGAAAGCCCAGCGCAGCGGGTTTCGGTTGAAAGAGGAGGCGCAGCGGAGTGAGCGAGCCATGGCCGCAGGCCGGGGCGAGGGATGCGCAGCTTGCGGCGACGAGCGTAAGGCCGGGGACATGATTTTAAGCGGGCTGCTGGGCTGCTTCATCGGGGTTACATACTTTTTGATCGAGGTTGCATGGAAGACTGCGCATGGCCACCCCGAGGGCATCAGCTGGACCATGCTGGTATTGGCGCTGCTGCTGGGTATCCTCATGGAACGCATGGGCGCGGAGCTGCCGTGGCGGTGTCCGATTTGGACACAAGCGCTTTTGTGCGGCCTTGCCATCACGGCGGCGGAGTTCGTGGCCGGGTGCGTCCTCAATCTGTGGCTGGGCTGGGGTGTGTGGGACTACTCCCACCTGTCCGGCAATGTGCTGGGGCAGGTTTGCCCGCAGTTTGCGGCCCTGTGGTGCCTGATTTCCGGGCCGGTGATCGTGCTGCTGGACTGGATGCGGTACGCCGTCCGGGGCGGCGAGAGACCGCATTACAGGTGGAAATAAAATAACCCGCTGGTAACGGGTACACAAGAAAGGAAAACGATTATGAACAGCAATGCTTTGACCAATGTGAAAGCGGGAATTACCGCAATTCTGGCGGCGCTGACGGCGTTCTGGGGGTGGTTCGGCTGGCTGGTTCTGGTTTGGGTGGGCATGATGCTGCTGGACTGGCTGGTCGGCAGCGCTGCGGCGGCGAAACAGGGGAAATGGAGCAGCGAAAAGCTGCGGGCCGGTGCGTGGCACAAGGGCGGCGAAGTGGTGATCGTGATCGTTGCGCTGGTGGCGGACTGGCTGATTGGCCTGATCGTGGCCAACTTTCCCGGTATCACGCTTCCGTTTCAGTACACGGTGCTGCTGGCACCGCTGGTAATTGTTTGGTACATCATCGGGGAGCTGGGCAGTCTTGCGGAACACGCCGTGACGTTCGGTGCGCCGGTGCCTGAGTGGCTGGTATCCGCGCTGGAAGCCGGGAAAAAGGCGGTGGACAGCGCAGGGGACAAGCTGACCGGATCGGAGGAAGGGGACGGCCAAGGTGACAAATGATGAAAAGCGGGCAAACGTCCTTAAATGGGCGGAGTCTCAGCTGGGCGTGATCGAGTGGCCTGCCGGGAGCAACAAGGTCAAGTATAACGACTGGTACTACGGCAAGACCGGCTGCAACTACGCTTGGTGTATGACATGGGTGCAGTGGGTATTTGCCCGAGCCAATCTGCCTTTGCCGGTGAAGACGGCCAGTTGTACCACCCTTGCAACTTACGCAAAGCAGCATGGCCAGTGGGTGACGAGCGGCTTTAAACCGGGCGACATCCTGTTCATGCATTGGGGAAAGGACAAGAACGTGACCGAACACGTCGGCATCGTGAAAGCGGTCAAGAGCGGTTGTGTTGTGACCTATGAGGGCAACACGTCTCTTGCGTCTCAGGCCAACGGTGGGTGGGTCATGGAGCGCAACCGGGCATATGCCAACATCACCGGGGCATATCGGCCCTGGTACAACGTGTGAGCCAAAACACAGGGCGGGGCGCAGCCCTGCCCTTATTTTAAAAGAGAGGTGGATACCATGGCAAGAGGACCTGATATGTCCCGCGATACATCAAAAGCGGGGCAGACCGTTCAGCAGGGCAATTACTCGGTTTCTTATGACGCTGACGGCTATGCAAAGAGCGGCACAAAAACGTCTGACGGCGGATATGTTGTGGACGGCGTGACTTATGGCGGCGGAAGTTCCGGGAGCGGCGGCGGTTCTTCCGCAAGCAGCACGCAGTATTCCAGCGGGTCTTCTGCGGCTGACGATTATTCGCAGTATTTAAAAGGCATGTATGCCGCACAGACGGCCTCTCAGCTGGCAGCTTTGAAAAGCGCATACGATCAAAACGCCGCCGATTTGTCGGCACAGGCAAATAAAATCCCGCAGACCTACTATTCTGCGCGGAATGATGCGGCGGCACAAAACGAGATTGCAAAGCAGTCCTTCAACGAGTATGCGGCGTCCCGTGGGCTGAATACCGGTACATCCGGGCAGGCGGCGCTTGCCAATTCGGCGGCGCTGCAAAAGAATCTCTCGACAATCAGCACCAGCGAGGCGGACGCGCTGAGCGAAAACGCATTGGTGGCTCAGAAGCTGAAAGCTCAATACGAATCCGCAGTAAATCAGGCGCAGGCCAGCGGAAACAGCCAGCTTGCGCAGGCGCTCTATCAGGAGTATGTGAGACAGGCCAACGCTCAGACGGCGGCGCAGGCAGCGGCACAGGAGCAATCCAATTGGGAAAAGCAGTATGAAACGCAGTTGCAGCAGTACGCTGACAGTCAGAACCAGTGGCAGCAGGAGTTTGATTATAACAAGACCAGCGACGCGCAGAGCTACGCGAACAATCTGGCCAAAACGATGCTTAGTATGGGCGTCATGCCGGATTCTTCGACGCTGGCTGCGGCGGGCATTTCCTCCGCTGACGCGCTTTCTATGAAGCTGTCGGCGCTGCAAGGGCAGTCCACCGGAACCGTGAAAAGGTCCAGTGTGAAAAGAAGTGGGAGCGGTGGGAACAGCAGCCCCGCAGCTACATACGACAATGGCAACCTCACGTCTGCGCAGATCAGGACATTGCAAAATTATTACGGCGTCCCGGCAGATGGGGCGTGGGGGTCTAATTCGTCCAATGCTGCGGGGCATTTGGGTGCTGACGAGGCTTGGTACAATTATAAGCTGAATACCGGAGAAGCCACAGGGGGAATGGGGGTCGCAAACTACAACGGTTTGCTGCGAACTATTGCAGTATACACGGCGGCAGGCAAAAAGGACAGCGCGGCGTCTTATATCGCGGCAAATTGGGATGCCTTAAATGCCGAACAGCAGAAAAATCTTAGAAAATACTGTGCTGAAATTGGCATTTCGTTTTAGGGGAGGGCCAAATGGCAAAGCTGAACCTTAAATTTAATAGCGGGGAGTCGTATTCGTTTGACACGAAAACCGCAAAGGAAAAGACCGCCTCCATTCAAAAGGAAATGCAAAAGAGCGATCCCCGCGGGGGGGCTTCCACCGCGCAAAAAACCTTCTGGTACAACGACCAGAACACGCCTAATTTTGACCCCGCCGCAGCAAAGCCGGAACCGGGGGTTATGTCGGGCGCTTTGAAAACCTATGCAGGTTCCACCATCAACACCGCAGGAACCGCGCTAGAGGGACTTGGCAAGATAAATACACGGATCTCCAATGCCCAAAACGCCGAGGCCAACCGCAACGCGCAGGCCAACATTGCCCGGTATCAGGAAATGCTTTCCGCCGCCGCAAACGATACCGAACGGAAAAGGCTGGAACTGATGATTTCTCAGAATCAGCGGCGTTTAACAGGTATGCAGCAGAATACGGCTTTTCAGGAGAGTTTGAGCCGGAATGCAGCACAAAAAATCTATGACAAAGCGGATACTTTGACTTCCTCCGGGGCGCAGGATATTGAAAACGCAAAAGCTGGCATGGGAAAAGCCGGTCGCCTTGCTGTGGACGTCGGCGTGGCCGGAACGCAGATGGCGGCGGATATGGGGCTTGCGGCAATTACCGGCGGCAGCGCCCTAATTCCTATGGCTTTGCGGTCTTTCGGTGGCGGTACGCAGGAGGCACGGCAAAGCGGCGCGTCTTTCGGCCAACAGCTGGCCTATGGTGCAGGAAATGCCGCCATTCAGGTAGGGACAGAAAAGATGTTCAACGTGGCTGCCCCGTTCAAAAAGTTTTTTGGCGAGGGTGTGTTGGATAAGGCGCTCGCAAAAGCAACGGGGAAACTGGCACAGTCCGCCGCCGGGGATGTTCTGGAACCGATTTTGAGAGCTGCCACGCTGAATCAAACGCCTAACTGGGATGCGGGACAGATGCTGGAGGACGCCATTGTCGGCGGTATTCTCGGCCTTGGCGGGTCTGGGGTGGAAGTTGCCGCTCAGAAGACCGCAGAAGCGGCGCAGAGAGGACAGGCGGGTCATTTGACCTCTGCGGCGCAGACGGCGCAGAACGCGCCCAATGATGCCGTTACACAAATATTTATAGATTCGCTTGCCGGAAAAAAAGCAACCGCCCCCGAAGAAGGGGCGGCAGGTCCAGTAAAAGTCGGTAAGGCGACAACCATTTATAACCCCTATCAAGGGAATACGCCTGTTCAGCAGCAGATGCAAAATAGGATGGTGCCTGACGTTGCGGCAGAAAGTGTCAATGACGCTGTGGCCAAGATGAAAGACGCGAAAATTGCGTCACTTGCCGCTGGTGATAAAGGATTTAAAGCTAACCTAAAAAAATTGTATAATATGACCTTCAGGCGGACGACGGGTGTTCCCGTCGCAGGAATGGTCTATGAGGGGAAGCCCTATCTTGTTGATATTGGTTCGGACACTCCCGGAAAAGTAATTAACGACAAGAATTTATCCCCTGAAAAATTGGCGGTGCTGGATATTCTTCCGACAATTGTACAAAACGCAGATTATTTAGGGAGCGGTGCCTATGTTCCACATGGTAATAAGCAAAAACAAACAACGCGATTTGATTATTTTGAAACGGAAGTTCGAATTGAAGGGAGTCCCTATGTGGTGTCCTTCGATGTCGAAGTATTCCCCAATGTGAATAACTATCGTACACACCGCATCAACAAAATAGAGCTGTCCCCAGTTTCAAATGCCGACCCGGGTCCAGCACCCGGCGCAAGTGAAACGGAAACAGCTCCAATGGGAAGAACTCGCACGTCACGGTACACAATGCCCGATGCCCCGGAGAGCACCGTCCCCATGATTAACGCCCGAAGCGTCCCGCCGCAAAGTTCTTCTACGAGTAGTATATCCCCGCCCGGCGCAAATATCAAGAGTGATTTTTTGTTGGATTTGGTCACGGGTAAAAAGCGGGTAGACCAGGGGAAACTGACGGATGCGCAGTTTGAGACCGCCGCCGATCACGGGATGAATATTGACGCGGACGGGAAAGTGTACAGCCCGATTCCCACGGACCACATCGACCAAAGGACGGTTGAGACTGCCGGGAGTCGGGACGTGAACGCATTTCAGTTTGACCACCCGGAATTGCATGAATATTATAAAAAAGCGGCTGAAAGCCTGATGGCTGACGCTGATATCTCTACACAGTTCCCTATGCCCCGACGGACAGAGCGCACGGTAAACGGAAAGCGGACGATTCAGAGCGCTATTGACAGCGTTTCTTTGCGCTCCGCAATGGATATGGGCCTTTCCCGCAATCAGATCATAGACGCGGCGCAGTCCTTAATTGACGATCACGGGCAGGAAAATTACGCGGCTGCAAAGCGGCTGGAGCTTGTGCTGGATGAAATGCTGACAAAGGGCTACACCACGGTATTTGGGAACACGGTGGAGCCGAACAGCGCCTATATCAAAGCTAAAGCGGACATTGTGGGAAGTGCGCCGGAAAAATCCGGTGAAGAACTGCCGATCTGGGACATGCCGGGGACGAATGGAGGGAAACTGGACAGCCTCGGCAGTGCAAGAGGTGGTTTTGACCCGTACTCCCGGCTGCAAAACAAGACCGGAAACTTCCACGACGACGGGGCCAACGCTGCCCGTGTGGTAGACGTTCCAAAGACCAATTTTGAGGGTCGCAATGTGCCGGAAAGCGCGAAGACTGTTATGGGGGCACGGGCCATAGACGGAGACGATGTGCGCATGATTGAACGGCAGATTGCAAATGGTACGCTGGCTTTTGACACCATCACAGATGAAAAAGCCGTTGCAAAAGCTCAAAATACCATCCGTGAAAAAACCTTTGACGGGGCGCTGGAACAATACCGTGCAAGTGTTGGAAATAATGTCGCCTCCAAGGACAATACGACGCTGGGGCAGCAATTGTTGATTCAAGCCATGCGTGAAGGTAACACCGCAAATGTCTCTGAACTGCTGTCCCTGTATACCCGCAATTCAACGACTGCGGCGCAGGCTATGCAGGCACAGGCGATTTTCCGCAAGCTCAGCCCGGAAGGGCAACTGCTTTCTATTCAAAAAGCGGTGGACTCGTTCAACCAGAAGCACGATACGGACATAGAGATTGACCCGGAGGACATGGACGCTTTTGTCAACGCTGCGGACAACAATGCACGAAGCAAAGCAGCGGAAACAATATACAAGCGTGTAGCAGAACAGGCACCCGGAACATTCAAAGCGAAGTATGACGCGATTCGATATCTCGCCATGTTGGGCAATCCCCGGACACACATTCGTAATATTCTCGGGAACACGCTCTTTCAAGTTCCCGTTACGGCAAAAAACCGCGTCGGCGGTGTTGCTGACGCGATTGCAAGTGCGGTCAGCGGCGGCAAATACGAGCGCACGAAATCCATTACGGGTGTATCTCCCGCCAGTCAACTTGCAAAGGAGTGCCGCGCCGATTGGGCCAACGCAAAGGATTTCCTTTCTCACGGAAGTAAGTATACCGAGGGAAACGCCACCGCCGGGGGAATTGAGGCCCAGCAAAAAGCATTCAGTGATAAGGGCGCCGGAAAGATAATCAACAAAGCGTCCGAAACCAACAGCGCTTTACTGGAAGCGGAAGACACGTTTACAAAGAAGTTTATTTACACGCAGAGCCTTGCCGGATATCTGAAAGCCAACGGTGTCAAGTCCATTTCTGCGGCCGACGCCGGACTTTTGAACCGGGCCAGAAGCTACGCGGCACAGGAGGCATTGCGGAATACCTTCAACGACACCAACTCACTCAGCGAGGCGGTGTCAAAGCTGAACGGGCTGCGGGACAACAAGAACCCAGTCATAAAAGCGGCAGGTTACGGCGTGGAGGGCGTGCTTCCCTTTAAAAAGGCCCCGGCAAATATCCTGATGCGCGGCGCGGAGTATTCCCCCGTTGGGACGGTTATGGGGGCCGTTGATACGATTCGTGGAGCAAAGCAGGGGGATACCGCAAAACTCACGCAGGGGCTTGACCGGATCGCTTCCGGCTTGACCGGCTCCGCTTTAATGGCCGCGGGAGTTCTCGCGGCGGGGGCCGGGTATGTGACCGGCGGAGACGATGAAGACGATAAGCAGCAGAACTTCAACGAACTGACCGGACATCAGAATTACGCGCTGGAACTGAAAAACGGGAAGTCTATTACGCTGGATTGGACGGCACCGGCAGCGATTCCGTTCTTTATGGGCGTTCAGCTTCAGCATGGCTTGGAGGACGCGGGGTTGGGACTTGAAGCCGCTTCGACTGCAATCAAGGGTATGACTGACCCCATGCTGGAAATGACCATGCTGCAGGGGCTGAATGATGTGCTGGACAACGCGGCCTATGCAAAGCAGCGGGGCGGCAGCGTAGGCGGTTCAATCGCCACAGCGGCGCTTACAAACTACGTCACGCAGGTTTTCCCGACTGCATTCGGTCAGATGGAACGGGCCGGAGATAAAGTCCGCGAGACCACCTACGTAGACAAGAATAGCGACGTATCTGCGGATACACAGTACCTTTTCGGAAAAGTCGCCAACAAAATCCCCGGCGTGGACTACCACCAGATTCCGTACATCGACGCATGGGGCAGGGAAGAAGACCAGGGCGACGCCGCAACACGGATTTTCAACAATGTGTTCAACCCTGCCTATGTCTCCGACGTGAAGGTACGGCCTGTGGAACGGGAATTGCAGCGACTTTCCGACGAGATTGGCGAAACCAATGTTTTCCCCCAGCGGGCGGATAAGTCGATTACATACTCTATCAAGCAGGGGGACGGGACTGAATCAAAGCAGATGGACTTGACAGCCGATCAGTATGTGAAGTTTGCAAAGGCTTTGGGACAGGAACGGTACAGGCTCTTAAATGGCGCCGTTGGCTCTACTTATTACAAGACTATGAGCGACGCAGAAAAGGCTGATTACATTGGAAAGCTATTCCAGTACGCCGCTGCCCAGGCAAAGGGGACCGTTGCGTCCGGCGCGGTGAACGACGCATGGATTGACAATGCCAGGACCGCACAAAGGGATCTCGGCGTTTCTACACCGGAGTACATCGCCCTGCATGAAAAATATGGGGCTATGCTTGTCGGTAGCAGCTATGAAAAGGTAAAGACTGCTGTCAAGGCCGGGATTGCCATTGAGGACTATATGGGTATTCGTGGAACGATGGACGGGAACGGCAACGGAAGCATTTCGCAGGCGGAGGCGCGGGCGGCATTGGATGCAAGCGGCCTTTCAAGGACGCAAAAAGACGTGGTGTGGCGGTCCATTAATAGCGCATGGAAGAAGAATCCATATCAATAAAGGAACCCGGAGAGCATTTAGTCTGGCTCTCCGGGTTCCTTGCATAATCCACAGTTGCGACACAGTTGTCCTTGTATTGATTGATGCTATAAGAAAAAACTTACAGTATCTGTAAGAATAACTGAAAGGCACAGAATCACCAAGTGCGAAAACAAGGCATGAGACCCGTCGTTTGTTGAGATAGAAGCATTTCAATAAGACCAATGGTTTCCTGTTTTTTCATTCTTTTCTACAAAATATTTTTTCAGGCTGGAACCGTGCTCGGGTAATTTGTGGAAATAGCACAGTGGTCTAAAAGCGTTGCGGCTTTAAATTCAAATAATCCGTGTCGTGTGCTATACTGCCGCATACATCTGTTTTTCAGAACAGGAGTTGCAAACAATTTCACTCTTCCAGGCAAATGTTCTATTTTATAATAAGAGTCTCGCTTTTATAGAACTCTTTTTCACATTATGTGATTGGTTAAATAATAAACTTACACAAATTTGGCTTTATTTTTTTGTTTACTAACAGCATAACTGATATATAAAAATACAAAATTGATAAAAGACATTTGGTTTTTCTGCTATTATACTTCTTCATATACGATTTTTCTTCTATTTTCTTGACCCCTGTTCTGTTTTTTGCAGCAAATCAGTGGAAATCTTGCTTTCCACTTTTGATTTGAGGTGAAGTCCGGTTTTCGGTATCCGGTACCGTATCGGAGTTCGGTCTTTACTTGGTTCATTTTGTGTGTGGTGTACCAAAATAAAAGGAAAGAAGAGAAAGCATGGAAGCATTAAACAATTTCTTGGTCGCTGGCGTAAGTTTCCTCTTCGGTCCCATTATGCTGGTAGTCTTTCTCGGCACCGGCATTCTGATGACCATCGTAACAAGAGGCGTGCAGTTCCGTAAGTTCGGTGTCGCATTCCGTGAGGTCTTCGGCAACATCCGCCAGAAGACCGCAGGCGGCGACGGCCAGATCCGTCCCTTTCAAGCTCTGGCAACAGCCCTATCTTCCTGCATTGGCACCGGCAACATCGTTGGTGTTACCACTGCTATCATGACAGGCGGCCCTGGTGCCATTTTCTGGATGTGGGTGTCTGCTATCTTCGGCATGGCTACCAAGTATTCCGAAATCTCTCTGGCCATGCACTTCCGCGAAAAGGATACCAAGGGTATCTGGCGCGGCGGCGTTATGTACATCCTCACCCGCGGCATGAAAACCAAGTGGCTGGGCAAGCTCCTGGGCGGTATCTTTGCAGTGTGTTGCGTCATGGTCGCTCTGGTTTCCTGCAACGCCGTGCAGGCCAACTCTCTCGTTGGCGTACTGAACGTCTCCATCCCCGTCGTTCCCAACTGGGTCTGGGGTATTATCGTCTCGAGTCTGGCCGGTCTGGTGGTCTTTGGCGGCATCACCAAAATCGGTAAGGTCTGCACGATGCTGACTCCCGTCATGGCCGTCATGTATGTCTTCTTCGGCCTGATCATCATCGTCATCAACTTCGGCGCCGTCCCCGCAGCTTTCGGAGAGATCTTTGTCGGCGCTTTCAGCGGTAAGGCCGCTTTTGGCGCGGTGGCCGGTATTTCGATTAAGGAAGCAATCAAACGCGGCGTATCCCGCGGTATTTTCTCCAACGAGGCCGGCATCGGCGGCGCTCCCCTGGTCCACGTCACCTCTCAGATCGACGTGCCCGCCAAGCAGGCTCTGTACGGCATTATTGAGGTCTTTGTTGACACCATTGTCGTGTGCACCTTTACCGCTCTCATCATCCTGACTACCGGCGTAGGCGATATGCTCGCCAACGGTACCTTCGACGGCGCCGCCGCCGCCGTGGCAAATCAGGCGTGGATCAACGGCCTTGGATCCGTGGGCGATATCGTGATGACCGTCTGCCTTGTGCTGTTCGCGTTCTCCACCATCATCGGCTGGTCCTGGTGCGGTGAGACTTCGTTCGAGTATCTGTTCGGTGAAAAAGCCATCGTGATCTATCACTGTCTGGTCATGATCTTCTCTTTCATCGGCTGCGTCACCGCCTCCGACATACTTTGGAACGCCGCAGACTTCTGCAACGGTTCCATGTGCATTCCCAACCTGTTCTCCCTGATTCTGTTTTGCGGAATCATCGCAAGTGACACCAGGGAATTCATCGATCCCATTCATAAACTCAAGGGCGAGGCCGCAAAGCACTGAGCAAATGCATAGCCCCTCTTTGGCCCCTATCCTATTTCCATAGGGTAGGGGCCATTATAAAACTCTCAACAAGGAGTGTATCATGAAACTTTATCCACAAAATTTGTTTAGAGATCGCACCTATCAGACCAATCAGGAGTTTCCGGGAACGGATGCTCTGGAAGTTGTGAGCCACGGCTGCCGCCTTTTCGGCTATACCATGTTTCCCGGCGGCGACGTATGCGAAAAGCACCCCTGTGTCATTGTTCTCCATGGCTTTCCAGGACACTGTACCAATCACGATCTGGATCAGGCGCTGCGCCGTATGGGCTGTGTGGTTGTGAACCCGTTTTATCGGGGTGCCTGGGGCAGCGAGGGCAATTATACCTTCTCCGGCCTGATTGAGGACATTGACGTGATTGCCTCGTGGGTGCAAAGCCCGGAGATCGCGGAAAAGTATCACATCGATACAGACAACGTTTTTCTGGCGGGCCACAGCATGGGCGGTCTGACCTGCATCAATGTGCTGCGCCACACGCCCTGGCTTCGGGGCGGTGTGTGCATAGCTCCGTACGATATGCCCTGGTTTTTTGAAAACGGTCAGGAGGATAAGTTCAAGGCGCTCCTGCTGGAGGGCTCCTGTCTCAAACAGGAATCTCCCACCTCCCTTTTCGAAAACGCAAAGACCTGCTACAAAAAGCTGGCGTTCTCGCAGGCCTTTGACGATCTCAAAGATCGGAACCTGTACTTTGTGGGCGGTAAAAAGGACTTCCTCGCTCCCCCGGCGGACATGATCAGGCCGCTGTGGGACAAGTTGGCGAATCACGCCACGGCCGCAAGCCAGAAGTACGATCTTCTGGACAGCGATCACAGCTTCTCCGACAGCCGCATAACCATGTGCACAATGGTCGGCAAATGGATCGCCTCTCAGGTCAAGGGCGCTGAGTACGTCAATCTTTAGGCCTCACCAGTCAAGTTGTCAACACGCCGCGGGCTGCGGCCAGCATCGAGGCATGGTGCCGACAATCCGAGACACGGGTCTCGCGCTTCCCATTTTTCCGGTTTTCTCAACGACTGATTGCGCCGGCAAGGCGTTTTAAATAGTTTCTATGGACAGGCTGCACGGTCCCTCCGCGCAATCGGACCCGCCGGTTTATTCAACCGACGGGTCCTTTTTCTTTTCCTTTTGCCGCTAAATAATACACTTTGCCGGTGTTTTTCCTGTATACAGTTTAAAGTATTTGTAGAAGTTATTCAGGCTCTCGTAGCCAACGCTGAATGCCGTCTCCTGAATGCTGACGCCCGAGCGCAGGAGCTTTACCGCCTTGTCCACCCGGGTCTTGTTGATATACTCCATCGCCGTCATATTGAGATGCCGCTTAAACATATGGGCAATGTAGGTGGTGGTGCAGCAGGCCGCGTTGGACAGGTCGGAAATGGTAATCTTATCCGAGTAGTTTTGATGAATATACGCAAGAACCCTGTTCAGCGTATTGTTGGGTGTGATGTTCCAGCCGATGGCCCGGGTGATGGCCTGCCGGAGTTGCTCAACATCGATGGGCTTGGCAATGATATCACACACACCCAGGCGCAGCGCCTTCTGTGCGTAGGCAAAGGTGTTGTAAACGGTGACAACGATGAACTTGGTATAGTTGCTCTTCAGCTGCTCAATCACCTCAAAACCGTTGAAAAGCGGCATCTGAATGTCCAGAAAAGTCAAATCCGGCTTTTCCTTTTCAATGAGCTTCAGCGCGTTCTCTCCATTCAAGGCGGTACCCACAATCTCAATGGGCAATCCCTCCAGCTCGATAAAGTAGCTGATAATCCGTTGAGTCGCCATCTCGTCATCGCAGATGACCGCTCGTATCATACTTTGCACCCCTTTCGGCCCGTTTACGGGCGGTTTTAAGATAACTCCGGTGCCCTCCCGGCATGGATAAAAGCCATCTGATTGGCCGGTAGGGTGAATTCCCATCTTTATTCGGTCCGAGTTACTCCCGTGAGCGGCAAAACGTCAAATAGCATCTCCCGGAATCTCCGTGTGCTCTCCAGCGCGGTGTCTCTAATGACGGCAGCCTTCGGCGCGGAAATCTATTGGTGTCGTCAGGCAACCGCAAATCTCATCCGGAATGTCCGTATCGCTGATCCTCATACACTCGTTCAGCCAACTTCAGATGGGGAGAGGTGTAAATTCCCACCCTATAACCGCTCTCCGTCAGGATGGACGAAGGCACAGCTCACAAAGGCCCCCTCACCTTTAAATCCGGCCACATGAAGAAAGCGCATCTCCTTTTGCAGGGTTCCCAAGACGATAGTTCCTTTATTCGCCCCGGTCCCAGTCGGATTTCCTGCCAGCTGGTGCGGCGGATAAAAGCCATCGCCCCCGTTGTTAAGGTCATGCGAGCATCCTCTTTGCATAACGTTACAGATCTTTTGTCTTGAACTACGCCGGGTCTCCCCGATCCGCGCGGCCCGCAGATCCGCCGAAGAAGGAGAGTGAACATAAAAACAGGCCGGAGATTTTGTCGCTTTCGTCCACGTCGCTCTTCTCAGCGGCGGGAGCCTTGGGAAGGTCCGGCATAGTCATGATGTCGCAGGTCAGCGCCACGTTGACGCCCAGCTCATGGCACTTGTCCTCCACCAGCTTCAGCTCCGCGGCAGTATCCGTCGAGAAGGCGTTGATGGCAACGACGCAGGGCAGGCCGAACACTCTGGTGATGTTCTCTATATGCTGGAGCAGATTGGCCAAGCCCTTCTCCAGAGCCAGCAGGTTCTCGTTATTCAAGTCGGTCTTAGCCACACCGCCGTGATGCTTCAGAGCGCGGACGGTGCCACCACAACTGCGGAGGGAGTAAAGCCGCCGGCACGGCACTTAATGTCCAAAAACTTTTCAGCGCCCAGGTCCGCGCCGAAGCCCGCCTCCGTCACAACGTAATCGCCCAGCTTCAGACCGGCCCGCGTTGCGGAAATGGAGTTGCAGCCATGGCGATGTTAACAAACGGACCGCCGTGAACCAGCGCGGGGGTGTGCTCCAGCGTCTGCACCAGATTGGGCTTAATGGCATCCTTCAGCAAAGCGGCCATAGCGCCCTCTGCTTTCAGATCATGGGCGGTCACAGGTTTGTCGTCCCGGGTATAAGCAACCACCATGCGGGCAAGGCGGGCCTTCAGGTCCGTAAGGCTGGTGGCAAGGTACAGCACAGCCATGATTTCAGAGGCCGCCGTGATATCAAAGCCATCCTCTCGAGGTACGCCGTTGCCCTTACCGCCCTTGACGCCGAACACGGAGCCAAGAGACGGCTCACACAGGCACAGCACCGGGTTTTTCCCCAGCCGCGCCAATGTGTGCGCAAGGCCGACGGGGGTAGTGGTCTTACCCTCACCCGCGGGAGTGGGGTTAATGGCGGTCACGAGAACCAGCTTCGCTCTGCGAGGAATCTCCTTCAGCGCGTAAATGTCTAGCTTGGCCTTTGTGCGGCCATAGGATTCGAGCGCATCCTTGCCGATACCCAGCTTGCCGCGATCTGCGTGATCGGCAGCATGGAGCTTTCTGTGCAATCTCAATATCGGATTTTTATTCTATGTAATATTCTCCCCTTTTGTCATCGTTCAGCAGACCCGGCTTGTTTTCCGGAATTATCCCCGCCTGCATTTTGGTCAAGAGACCCGCCGGGGGGTTGCTTCTGTTATGTTTATTCGATTTTAGTCCTTTTTTGAAACCCCACTTTTAGATTTTACAGCCGGGCCCATTTAACACAAATGGGAGAGCAAACTGCTCTTTTCAGTCTGCTCTCCCGTCCGGCGATATTTCCCCGGATTTCCTGGTTACAATTTACTGCAGAACATTCGGCCCAGACGCTCCGTAGCGATCCGGATCTTATCCGGCGGTACTGCGCCAAAGCTGATGCGCATGCAGTTGGTGATCCGCTCACCGTCAGTGAAAAATTTCTCTCCGGCGATGTACGAAACCTTCACATCCTTACGGGAGACAGCTTCTTTCAAAAGCTCGGTAGTATTCAATCCGCCGGGCAGCTCCGCCCAGGTAAACAATCCGCCATCCGGCCGCGTATGCTTCGTCCCCTCGGGGAAGTATTTGTCCAGACACTCCATCATCACGTCGCGGCGCTCCCGGTACAGGTCGCAGATCAGCTTGTGATGCTTTTCGTAGTATCCGCGCTTGAAGAACTCCGCGCACTGGATTTGAGGCAGCATGGACGTCTGGGAGTTGGACGCGGTCTTGGCCCTTTGCAGCATCTCCATCACCCGGTCGTTGCCCACGATGTAGCCGATTCGGCTTCCCGCCGAGAAAATCTTTGAAAAGCTGTTGCCAAGGATCACGTTGCCGGTCGTATCAAAGGACTTGATGGGCAGCAAATCCTCGCCGCTGTAGCGGATGTCCCGGTATGGATCGTCCTCCAGCACCAGTACGTCGTACATGGCAGAAAGCTCCGCCACGCGCTTGCGCCGCGCCTGCGAGAGCGTCCGGCCCGTGGGGTTCTGAAAGGTGGGAATGGTATAGATCATCTTGGGGTGATACTGACGGATCTTATTCTCCAGATCCTCCACCTCCATGCCGTCGTCATCCATCCGGACGCCGATGCAGCGGGCCTCGAACATCTCGAAGGTCTCCACTGCGTGGACGAACGTGGGGCTCTCCACCAAAATGACATCGCCCGGGTTGATAAACAGCTGGCAGGTGAGGCTGATGGCCTCCAGTCCGCCCACTGTAATCATGATATGGTCGGCGTCCGTCTTAACGCCTTTGGGGGCCAGCAGCTGCTCCGCCACCACCTCCCGCAGGTCCTTGACGCCCATTACCGGGCCATACTGCAGCGCTTCGATTCCGCGGGTATCCAGCCGCAGTACGTCGTTGGTGATCTCCCGGACAATATCCACCGGCAGTGCCTCACTTGCCGGCGCGCCAATACCAAGGGAGATCAGTTCCGGGTCACCCAGCGCCGCAAAAAGGTTCTTTACAACTTCGGCCGTCCCGGCCATAGTCTCCATTCTATGGGCAAATTCAGACATAATTCTTTCCCTCCGTTCGCAGCCGGAGCTTATTTACCGCACTTCTTATCATACTCGGCAAAAAGCTCGTTAAAGGGAGCCATATCGCCGATCACATGATAGGAGTGCTCGTCGGTGGGAAATTTGCCTTCCTTGATCTCGGTGGAATACTGCTTGAACGCATCCACCACGATGGGGGCGATTTCGGCATACTTCTTGATGAACTTGGGCGTAAAAGCCTGGAACATGCCAATAGTATCGGCAAAGATGGTAAGCTGGCCGTCGCAGGGAGCGCCAGCGCCGATGGAGTACACGGGGATGTGCAGCAGTTTATGTATTTCAGCCGTGACCTCGGGGGGAACGGCCTCCACCAGCAAAAAGTTGGCACCGGCAGCCTCAACGGCGAGGGCATCCTCCAGAACGCTGCGTGCGCTCTCCACCGTACGGCCCTGCGCCTTGTGGCCCCCCAAAACGCCGGAGGACTGGGGCGTCAGGCCGATATGCCCAAATACCAGAATGCCACAGTTGCGAATGGCCCTGATGCGGCTGGCAACCGTGCAGCCGCCCTCCAGCTTGATGGCGTCCACGCCGCCTTCCTTCAGGAAGCGGATGGCGTTCTCAGCAGCCAGCTCATCGGAGATCTGATAGGAGCCGAAAGGCATGTCGCCCACAACGAAGGTGTTGGGTGCGCCGCGGCGAACCGCCTGACAGTGCTCAATGCACTGGTCCATGGTCACAGGAACTGTGCTGTCGTAGCCCTCTACGACCATACCCAGCGAGTCACCCACCAGAATCATGTCGATCCCCGCCTGCTCAACAAAGGAGGCAAAGGGTGTGTCGTAAGAAGTAATCCACGAAACTTTTTCTCCGTCCTGCTTCATTTTGTACAGGTCTATAACCGTCTTCTTTTTCATTTCCAAGATCACCTTTCTTGTAAATTTCAGGATATACCGCAAAAAGTAAAACATTGTTCTGCATTGCGAAACCTTTTCAATAAATTTATATTTATTATATCAGTATTTTTTTAGTTGTCAATTCATTTTCTATAGAAAATTGAAAAACAGGCGTTACTATTTCAAAATTTTTGGGTAAAATGGCAATAGAAAGCTAGAATCATTCTACTTTTTAAATATTGAATCGTTTTTCTCTACTCAGCAATTTTGTTCTGTATTGCAGAACTGTATTGCTTATTTTTAATAAAAGTCACGTCAATAACGGTCCGAAAAGTAATTTGTAGTGCGCATTTTCCTTGACAACCGGTGTAATTCTGCTAGAATTAATTTGTTTTGTTAATCTGTTTTTTTAGTGTCTTCATTGCGGCCGGCGCTCTTTTTGGCCGCAGAGTTTAAACTATAGTAAGATTGGGTGCAATTATGGACAAAAATGACCTGGAAGAAAAGAAAGCAACCGTCCGCGGCGGAGCGCCCTCTGTGCAGTCTGTCCGGCGTGCCATTGAAATTCTGCAGTGCTTCAACAACAACGAGGCGCTGACGCTGACACAGATCAGCAAAAAGGTGGGGCTGCACAAGTCCACGACCTACGGAATCGTCTCCACCCTCCGGGAGGCGGAGCTTCTCTATAAAGATGAGGAGACAGAGAAATACCAGCTGGGCACAGAGCTGTGCCGCATCGCGGCAAACGTCCGGATGGGGCTGCGTAACATTTGTCTGCCCCACATCGGAAAGCTGTGCGTCGAAACCGATGAGACGGTAAACCTTGTGATCCCGGATGACACCAGTGTGATCTACCTGGAAAAAACAGAAAGTCAGCATTCCGTCCGCAGCTGCACCAGCATCGGCATGCGGCTGCCCATGTATTGCACGGCGGTGGGAAAGGCCATCCTTGCCTTTCTTCCACCGGAGGATGCCTCCGCCGTTCTGGATCGGTCCATGCTGGTACCGCGGACGGTGAACACCCTGACCAGCAAGGACACCATTCTCAAGGAGATCCAGAATATCCGGCTCACCGGCTACGCCGTGGATCAGGAAGAACTGGAGGAGGGCCTGATCTGCGTTGCGGTGCCGGTGCTGAACCTGAAGGGCAACGCCATCGCCGCCATCAGCTGTTCAGGACCCAAGCAGCGTATGAAGGATGACCGCGTGCAGAAAATCTCCGAGCTGCTGCTGCAGCACGCCCGTCAGGTCTCCTATATTATTAACTGAGCGGCGGTGTGCTGCCGCACCATGTCGGTTCCCCGCGGGGAGACGGAGTATTCCGTCTCCCCGCCGTCTTTGTCCGGTTGGTCAGTGCCTCCGGAATTCGCTTTGTACCTGAGAGAACCGAAGGCAAAACGAGACGGTCTTCTTTTATGTATATAGAGTATGAAATGCGATTCCGCCCCATACAAATTTTACTTCCGGGCAACAAGCTTATTTTAGCCATTCTTTTATAGAAGTAATGTTGGTAATGTCGGCAAGCGCCTCAGCCCCAAAGAAAGGCCGCCCCACAATGAGAGCGGCCTTTGAAGTTTGCCTTTTTCCTTCATTGTTTTTTTCTATATCTACCGCCCTCTCCGTTACAGATCATCGACGTCTTGCACCGGCTCCTCGTAAGGGACTGCCGGACAGCCGGTGTAGCTGCCCTGTGGATCTGTTTTTTCGGATGTGAAATCAGTCATTGCTTTCACTTGCTGCATTGGCTTTGGATCATCCTGTCTGCGGTCTTGTTTCTTTTTCATAAGTCGTTACCGCCTTTCGATTCAGTGTGGCAATAGTTTGCGCATATAAAGCCAAACCATGCGCACAATCATTCTCAAAGCCCTTAATCGGTCTTGTGGGCCGTCTTTTATGAACCGAAGCAATATACCGCTTGTACAATGCTCCCAGCAAATCCCTGTTCATCCTGTCAAAGCGTAGTTTGAGGCTCGCCCTGTGTTTTCGCGGTAGCTGCAAAGCTCAGCTGCCGAAGGCCGCGCTTTTTCCACCTCGGTATATCGCAGTGGAAAAACAAGTGTTTCCGAATTTACGAAAAGATACGTAAACCCGGTGAAAATTTTGTAGCTTTTTTCTCTGTTTTTTTTAAGTTTTTGTTGACCGGCTTTTTGAGATGTGTATAATAGGAGAGGTATGAAAATCGCGTAAAATTCGCTGTTTCAGTAATTTATTGGAGGAATAAAGCATGTTTGAGTTTCTGATCAACAAACTGAAGGCCCATCCCCGCAAGATCGTCTTCACCGAAGGCACCGACGCCCGCATCCTGGAAGCGTCCGCCCGCCTGCTGTCCGGTACGTTCCTGACTCCCGTGCTGGTAGGTAATCCCGATGCAATATCCGCTGCCGCCGAGGACGCAGGTTTCAACATCCGGGGCGCCGAAATCATCGACCCGGAGAATTTTGCGGAAGTAGACAAAATGATTGCCACCCTGGTGGAACTGCGCAAGGGCAAGATGGACGAGGCGCAGTGCCGCAAGGTCCTGAAGCAGGGCAACTACTTTGGCACCATGCTGGTGAAGATGGGCTATGCCGACGCTCTGCTGGGCGGCGCCACCTACTCCACCGCCGACACCGTCCGTCCCGCGCTGCAGATTATTAAGACAAAACCCGGCAGCAAGATCGTATCCTCCTGCTTCATTCTGGTCCGTCCCTCCGCCACCGGCGACCGCGAGGTCCTTGCTATGGGCGACTGCGCCATCAACATCAAGCCCTCCGAGGACGAATTGGTAGAGATCGCTCTGGAGACCGCCAGTACCGCCCGTATGTTCGGCATGGATCCCAAAGTGGCCTTTTTGAGCTACTCCACTCTGGGCTCCGGCAAGGGCGAGGATGTGGATAAGATGCGCAATGCATTCACCAAAGCCCACGCCGCCGCGCCCGAGCTTGCCATGGAGGGCGAGCTGCAGTTTGACGCCGCCGTCTCTCCCCGCGTGGCCCACACCAAGTGCCCCGATTCCTCAGTGGCCGGCCACGCCAATACCTTTATCTTCCCTGACATCAACGCGGGCAACATCGGCTATAAGATCTGCCAGCGCATGGGCTCCTTTGATGCATACGGCCCCATTCTCCAGGGTCTGAACGCTCCCATCAACGATCTTTCCCGGGGCTGCAACGCTCAGGAGGTCTACTCCATGGCCATCATCACCGCGGGCCTTGTGGAAGAGTAAGCTTCTATCTGGACACAACACATTAAATAAGGGAACGCGGACGCCAATGGCGTCCGCGTTCCCTTTGCTTTTCCGCGGTTTTAGACTGAAACTCGCTAAAATCGTATTACAGGATCATCAGATTCTTGGGCGCAAGGGTGATATCCGTGCAGCCACAGTCTTTCAGAAAAAGGACGTCCTCAATGCGCACGCCCAGCTTTCCCGGCAGATATATGCCCGGCTCCGCCGAGATCACGGCCCCTGCGGGCAGGGGCGTCTCGTTCCGGGGCGAGGCGTTGGGAGACTCGTGGATTTCCACACCTACACCGTGGCCGAAGCTGTGACCGAAATAGTCGCCATAGCCTGCGTCCTCAATAACCTTGCGGGCCGCACCATCCACGGCTTTACCCGTCACGCCCGCGGCGGCCGCGGCGATGCCCGCCTTCTGGGCAACGAGAACGGTCTCATACACACGGCGCATTTCGTCCGTCACGGAACCGACCGCCACGGTTCGGGTCATATCGGAGCAATAGCCGTGATAGATACAGCCAAAGTCCATTGTGACAAATTCGCCGCTTTGAATGGCCTTTTCACTGGGGACACCGTGGGGCAGGCTTCCGTTAGGACCGGACACCACAATGGGGTCGAAGGACATATTTTCCGCTCCGTAGTGCAGCATCAGATACTGAAGCCGGGCGGCAATCTCCTTTTCCGTCACGCCGGGGCGGATCTCCTTCAATATATCCCCCAGCGCCCGCTCCGCAATGCGCTGGGCGGCGATCATGGTCTCCTGCTCCTCTGCGTCTTTCACCTTTCGCAGCTCCAGCAAAAGTTCTGTGGCGGGGACCAGCTCACAGCGGAGATTTTTCCGATACAGCTCATAGTCCGCCACGGTCATATAGGCGTCTTCAAAGCCCCCTCTTTTTGCGCCCTGCTTCGCCAATGCTTCGTTGATAAGGGTCACGTAACCCCGGCCCGGCTTGGCCTCGCTGATCACAGCGTTTTGAATGTGCCGCGCGGCGGCCTCGGTATAGCGGGAATCCGTAAAATAGTAGTTTTTCGTCTTGGTAACAAGCGCCACGCCATCGGTTCCGGAAGAGTGAAAACCGGAGGCGTAAAAGCGGTTGGCCTCTTGGGTCAGCAGCATCGCGTCCAGATTTTGAGACTCCAGCACCTCGGCAATCTGATTGAAATGATTCATAGAAACCTCCCTTTTAAGCCTGCGCTTTCGATCAAAGCCCGGCCCGCAGGCGGGCCGGGCTCTTGGATAAACGGTTGATGTTAGCCCTGTTTCTCGACGGCTGCCTTTACAAATCCGTAAAACAGCGGATGCGGCCGATTGGGACGGCTCTTAAACTCAGGATGGAACTGGACGCCCACGAACCACGGATGCTCCGGCAGCTCCACAATCTCCACCAGATTTCCGCTTGGTGACAGGCCGGCCAGCTTGAGGCCGTTGGCCTCCAACTCCGCCCGGCAGGCGTTGTTGAACTCGAACCGGTGCCGGTGGCGCTCCGTGATCTCGGGGACGCCATACAGCTCCCTGCTGCGAGTCCCCTCGATCAGCACGCAGGGATATTTGCCCAGACGCATGGTGCCGCCCTTGTCCGTGATATTCACCTGATCGGGCATCAGCGCGATGACGGGATAGCCGGTGGTCTCGGAGAACTCGGCGGAGTTAGCGTCCGTCCGGCCCAAAACGTGGCGGGCAATCTCGATCACCGCCATCTGCATACCAAGACAGATGCCAAAAAAGGGAATGGCATTCTCCCGGGCGTACTGCACGGCGGCAATCATCCCCTCGATGCCCCGGTCTCCAAATCCGCCGGGCACCAGAATGCCGGAGCAGCCCTTCAGGTTTTCCTTCAGGTTTTTCTCGTTCAGCGTCTCGGAGTCAATCCAGCGGATATCCACAACTGCGTCGTTTGAAATGCCCGCGTGGCTCAGAGCCTCCACAACGGAGAGATATGCGTCGTGCAGCTGGGTATATTTCCCCACCAGAGCGATCTCCACGTGCTTTTTGGCGTTCTTTGCCCGGCGGACCATGGCAGCCCACTCCCGCAGATCGGGTTGGGGGGTGATGAGACCCAGACGGCGGCAGACCACCTCGTCCAGGCCCTCCTTCTGCAACAGCAGCGGGACTTCGTACAGCGTCTCGGCAGTGGTATTTTGAATGACGCAGTCGGGCTGAACGTTGCAGAACAGGGCAATTTTCCGGCGCACATCGTCGCTGATGGGGGCGTCGCACCGGCAGACCAGAATGTCGGGCTGGATACCCAGAGACAAAAGCTCCTTCACGGAGTGCTGCGTGGGCTTGCTCTTCATCTCGCCGCTGCCGGGAATCTGAACAATGAGGGGTACATGGATGAAGACTACACTACCCCGGGGCTGCTCCGCACCCACCTGGCGGATGGCCTCCAGAAAGGGTTGGGACTCGATATCGCCCACAGTGCCGCCGATCTCGCTGATGACCACGTCCACGTCGTCGCTGGCCATGGCGTACACCCGGCTTTTAATCTCGTTGGTGATATGGGGGATGATCTGGACGGTAGCCCCCAGGTAATCGCCCCGGCGCTCCCGATTCAAAACGGACCAGTAAATTTTGCCGGAGGAGACGGAGGAGTTCCCGGTGAGTGTCTCGTCCACAAATCGCTCGTAGTGGCCCAGATCCAGGTCCGTTTCAGCTCCGTCGTCGGTGACGAAAACCTCCCCGTGCTGATAGGGGCTCATGGTGCCGGGGTCTACATTGATATAGGGGTCAAACTTCTGGTTGCGCACCCGCAGGCCCCGCTGCTTTAAAAGGCGCCCCAGAGACGCTGCGCAGATGCCCTTGCCCAGGCCCGACACCACACCGCCGGTCACAAATATAAATTTTGTCGCCATAACCATCCACCTTATCCTTTACATTTTCTCCGCCTTGCCAGAATTCCCGCCCCAAAAAATAAAAACGCCGTGGACATTTTGCGGTGAAAAACCCCCTGGTAACAGGAGCTTTCAGCGCGATCCACGGTCTGCGGTGTTCGATTTTGAGGGCGGGTCAACCTGCGTCTTCCCGTCGCAGATCGCTGCCGCGCGGCAACGGAGCACACAAATACTCACCTGCCGGGGCATACTGAAAAAATACCTTATATTTATATCGCATTCCGGTAAAATTGTCAACGGTACCGACGAATTTTGCCGCGCTTTTTTTAATTTATGCGAAACATAGAAGCCAATTGAGTGGATTTTATGCAAAATGACAGTTGACTTTAGTTGTTTAAAGCTATATACTGTCAAAGAACTCAAATTATCGGGCCGGTAGGCGGCGGAAAGGAGCGTTTCACCATGCGTAATAATCTGTCTGTGGCCGCTTCCTTCTATTACTTTACCGAGGTCCGCTTTGCGGGCCGTAATTACCGTGCGCAGAAATTGGAAAAGCGCCTGAAAGACTGAGTTTTGCTTTTTTGTATGAGAGGCGGCTCCGTCCTTTGGACGGGGCCGCTTTTTATAGTTTGGAAACCGCTCCGGAATTCAAATCGATTCGTTTTTTAGATGAAAGGAAGTTGTTGTCATGAAAAAGAAGCTGTTCTCTCTGGCCTTGGCCTCCGCAATGGCCCTGAGCCTGGCCGCCTGCGGTCAATCCGCCGCGCCCGCCGGCTCCTCCGCCGCATCCGCCTCCGGTTCTTCCGCCGCATCCGCATCCGCTTCCGGTGAGACCTACAATGTGGGCATTATCCAGCTGGTGCAGCACCCGGCTCTGGATACCGCTACCCAGGGCTTTGAGGACGCGCTGACCGACGCGCTGGGCCACGCCGTCCACTTTGACCTGCAAAACGCCGCGAACGACTCCGCCACCTGCTCCACTATGGCCACTCAGATGGTCTCCTCCGGCGTGGATCTGATTATGGCCAACGCCACGCCCGCCCTGCAGGCCGCGGCGGCTGCCACCAGCGACATTCCCATTCTGGGCACCTCCGTCACTGAATACGGCGTGGCTCTGAGCATCGACGGGTTCGACGGTACCGTGGGTGGCAACATCTCCGGCACCTCTGATCTGGCGCCTCTGGATCAGCAGGCCGCCATGGTGACCGAACTGGTGCCCAATGCAAAGACCGCCGGCATCGTATACTGCTCCGGCGAGGCCAATTCTGTCTATCAGGCAAACGTTGTGAAGACCGCGCTGGAGGCTGCGGGGCTGAGCGTAAACGTCTATACCTTTGCCGACTCCAACGATGTGGCCGCCGTCACCACCACCGCCTGCAACGAGTGCGACGTGCTTTACATCCCCACCGACAACACCGCCGCCAGCTGCACCGAGGCCATCAATAACGTGGCACAGCCCGCAGGCATCCCCATTATCTGCGGCGAAGAGGGCATCTGCAAGGGCTGCGGCATCGCCACGCTGTCCATCGACTACTATGAGCTGGGCCGCACTACCGGCGCGATGGCCGCCAAGATTCTCACCGGCGAGGCCGACATCTCCACCATGCCCATCGAGTACTACACCAACCCCGTAAAAGAGTATGACGCCGACCGCGCCGCCGCTCTGAACATCACCATTCCCAGCGACTATACCGCCATCGCGGACTAAGTTGTCCTGTGTTTGCCGGTCTTCCCACCCGGGGGCGGAGGCCTTCGTGCCCGGGTGGAGGATCGACGATGGAGGAATGGGGTGTCGACGCCTCATTCCCCTGTTGCCGAGCAAAACCACTGAAAAGGGGAAAGAATTATGCAGATAGCGGCATATTTTGCCTCGCTGGATCCGATTAATCTGATTAAGAGCCTGCCCGGCGGCATCGCGCAGGGCATTATCTGGGGGATCATGGCTCTGGGCGTTTACATTACCTTCCGTCTGCTGGACATCGCCGATCTGACGGTGGACGGCTCCTTCACCACCGGCGGCGCGGTGACCGCCATGCTGGTTCTGGCGGGCTGGCCCGCCTGGGCGGCCATCCTGGCGGCCATTCTGGCAGGTGTGCTGGCGGGACTGTGTACCGGACTGCTGCACACCAAGCTGGGAATCCCGGCTATTCTGGCCGGAATCCTGACCCAGTTTGCGCTATACTCCATTAATCTGCACATTATGGGCATGGCGGCCAACAAATCCGTGAACCCCGACAAATTCCCGGTCTTTATCACTTCCCGCCACGTGCCAACGGCGATTTTAACCGGAAGTCTCATAGCCGCGGTGATTGTAGCGGCACTGTACTGGTACTTCGGCACCGAGGAGGGCAGCGCGGTCCGGGCCACCGGCTCCAACCCCGCCATGAGCCGGGCGCTGGGCATCAACATCAACTCCATGAAAGTTCTGGGCCTTGGCCTTTCCAACGGGCTGGTGGCTTTGGGCGGCGGCCTCATGACCCAGTATCAGGGATTTGCGGACATCAACATGGGCCGGGGCGCCATCGTCATCGGTCTGGCCGCCGTCATCATCGGCGAGGTGGTGTGCGACGCCTTCTTCCGAAAGGGGTCCAATTTTTCCGTGCGGCTGGGCTTTATCGTTGTGGGCGGTATTTTGTACTACATGGTCATGACGCTGATCCTCTGGCTGAAGCTGAATTCCAACGACCTCAAGCTGTTCACCGCGGTGATCGTGGCGGTGTTTCTGGCGGTGCCGTACCTGCAGGCCCAGTCCAGAAGCTCTTTCAAGCTGGCGGGCAAGCGCGGCAGGGCCGCGGAGAAGGGGGAGACTGGAAATGCTTGACATCAATCATATTTCCAAGACGTTTAACCCGGGTACTATCAATGAGAAAAAGGCCCTTCAGAGTCTGGATCTTCACCTGAATGAGAAGGATTTCGTCACCGTCATCGGCGGCAACGGCGCAGGCAAATCCACGATGCTCAACGCCGTGGCGGGCGTCTGGCCCGTGGATGAGGGGAGCATTCTTATCGACGGGACAGATGTCACGGGTCTTCCGGAGTTCCGGCGGGCGTCCTACATCGGGCGGGTTTTTCAGGACCCCATGATGGGGACCGCCCCCAATATGCAGATCGAGGAAAATCTGGCTCTGGCCTATCGCCGGGGAAAGAAACGCGGGCTTAGGTGGGGCGTGACGAAAAATGAGCGGGAGTTCTACCATGAGCGGCTGAAAATCCTGGGTCTGGGCCTTGAGGACCGCATGACCGTCAAGGCGGGCCTGCTCTCCGGCGGACAGCGTCAGGCGCTGACGCTGCTGATGGCCGCGCTCCAAAAACCGAAGCTGCTGCTGCTGGACGAACACACGGCGGCTCTGGACCCCGCCACGGCGGCAAAGGTCCTGGAGCTCTCCGACCGCATTGTACGGGAAAACGGCCTGACGGCTCTGATGATCACCCACAACATGAAAGACGCCATCCGCCACGGAAACCGCATCATCATGATGAACGAGGGCCGCATCATACTGGATATCTCCGGAGAGGAGAAGACAAAGCTGACAAAGGCCGACCTGTTGCAAAAATTTGCGGAGGTCGCGGGCGTTCAGGAAGAGACGGACCAGGTATTGCTTTCGTAACACGTTTTTTCGGCGGGGCGGGATACCGTCCCGCCGAAAATTTAACGGTGGGGCTATTAATTTGTAAAAATTGACGCTTGACAAAAAGCCGGCGCCCGCATATAATGCAAAACAATCAAGTAAAACCTGTGAGGCAGAGAAGTAGGTCAGAGGGCAACCCTCCAAGAGAGCCGCGGGCGGTGAGATCGCGGCAGGGGACCCGGGACTGAATGGACTGTGGAGGGCAGAGCGAAAGCGCGAGCGAGTAGCGACTGACGGGAACCGCGCCCGTTACCAGTGCGGCGCGTATGGTAAGTACGTGAAACGAGCGGGCGCTTTGCGCCAACTTGGGTGGTACCGCAGGATGGAAGTCTTGTCCCAATAGAGATTGGGGCAGGGCTTTTTTGTTTGTTTATAAAGGAGTGGTTTGAATGAAACTAAAACGATGGCGTATTTCAAAAGCCGCCGCCCTGGAACGAAACCGCAGCACCTAACGCAAATTTGAATGAAAAGATTGGAGATACTGATTATGAAAAAGGTTTTGACTTTTGCCCTGGCCGCCGCCATGACGCTGAGCCTTGCCGCCTGCGGCGCTCCCTCCGCCGGAAAGCCCTATAAGATCGGTCTGCTGCAATACGGCCAGCACGCCTCCTTGGACAACTGCCGGGAGGGCTTTCTTCAGGGACTTGAGGATGCCGGTCTGGTGGAAGGCACGGATTATACGGTGGACTATCAGAACGCCGGTTTCGACAACGCCATGGATACCCAAATTGCCGGGAAATTCTCCTCCGAAGACGTGGATATGATGGTGGGCGTGGCCACGCCCTCCGCCGTGGCCTGCTATACCGCTGCGGAAGAAAAGAATATCCCCGTGATCTATGTTGCCGTCAGCGACCCCGCCGCCGCCGGGCTGGACTCCGGCAACATCACCGGTACGTCCGACGCGCTGCCGGTGGACGCCCAGCTCCAGCTGATCCGGGCCATGCAGCCCGACGCCAAGACCATCGGCATCCTGTACACCACCAGTGAACCCAACTCCGTGTCCACCATTGCCGAGTATCAGGAGAAAGCCGGGAGCTACGGCTTTACCATCGATGCCGTGGGCGTCACCACTCCGGCGGAGGTACCTCAGGGCGCAGACACGCTGATCTCCCACAAGGTGGACTGCTTCTCCAACCTGACCGACAACAACGTGGTGGGCGTTTTGCCCTCGATTCTTGAAAAAACCAGCGAGGCAGGCATTCCCGTGTACGGCTCTGAGATTGAGCAGGTGAAAATCGGCTGCGCCGCCTCCGCCGGCATCGACTACGTCCAGTTGGGCAAACAGACCGGCGCCATGGCCGCCAAGGTCATCCGGGGCGAGGCCACCTGTGATCAGATTCCTTTCGAGACCATCGACTCTTACAGCACCTATATCAACTCCGACGTGCTGGACGCCATGGGCATCAGCGTTCCCTCCGATATTGCCGCTAACGCCGTGGAGGCAAGCGCCGCCGCCTGATTTTGACCTTTGCTTGTGAGGATACCGCTCTCCGCTGCTCTTGCGGCGGAGAGCCGCATCCTGTTTTCCATCTTTTTTACCTGAAAGGAGGGACCGCCCATGTTGGACCTGCTGGTCAGCACCTTGATTCAGGGGCTGATCTACGCGCTGGTCTCTTTCGGCGTATACATTACCTATTCCATTCTGGACTTTCCCGATTTGAGTGTAGACGGAAGCTTTCCTCTGGGAGCGGCAGTCACCGCCGTGCTTCTGACCCGGGGCTGCAATCCGTATCTGACTCTGCTGGCGGCGATATTGGTGGGGGCTCTGGCAGGGCTTTGCACCGGCGTCATCCACGTGAAGCTCCACGTTCGGGACCTGCTGTCGGGTATTATCACCATGACCGCGCTGTTTTCCATCAATCTGCAAATTGCTGGGTCCAACCTGACGGTGGGGCGGTCGGTGGACACTATTTTCACCGCCGGACCCACCATGGCCCTTTTCGGCGGCCTGAGCCTGACGAATCGCAAGCTGGTAGTGGCCCTTATCATCGCGGTGGCCGTGAAGCTTCTGCTGGATGCATTTTTTGCCACAAAGGCGGGGCTGCTGCTCCGGGCGGTGGGTGACAACGCCTTTCTTGTCACGTCTCTGGCGAAAGATAAGGGCAACGTGAAGCTGGCGGGGCTGGTGATCTCCAACGCGCTGGTGGCTTTGGGCGGCGCGTTGGTGTGTCATGAGACACGCAGCTTTTCCGCCACGATGGGCACGGGCCAGGTGGTCTTCGGACTGGCGACGGTCATTATCGGCGTGGCGCTGTTCCGCCGCTTCAGCTTTGTGAAGGGCACCACCGCCGTGGTCGTGGGCAGCATCCTCTACAAGCTGTGCATCGCGGTGGCACTGGATCTGGGGCTGCCCCCCAATATGATGAAGCTCATCACCGCCGTGCTGTTTTTGCTGGTGCTGGTGGCGTCCGGACGTAAAGGAGAGGAGATTATCCATGCTTGAGGTACAGGAAGTTTCCAAGACCTATAACCCCGGCACGGTGACGGAGCAGTGCCTGTTTGACAAATTCTCCCTCTCCGTGGAGGACGGACAGTTTATCTCCATCGTGGGCAGCAACGGCTCCGGCAAGACCTCCTTGCTAAACATCATCTGCGGGTCCATTCCCGTGCAGAGCGGCGACGTGCTGGTGGGTGGCGAGAGCATTTCCCGGAAAAAGGACTTTCAGCGCTATATCACTATGGGCCGGGTCTATCAAAACCCGGCTCTGGGGACCTGTCCCAACCTGACAATGCTGGAAAATCTGTCTCTGGCGGACAACAAGGGCAAATCCTTCGGTTTCAGCCGCGGCGTGAACAAAAAGCGCATCAATTACTATCGGGGCGAACTGGAAGGTCTGGGGCTGGGACTAGAGGATAAATTGAACGTGAAAATGGGGTCTCTCTCCGGTGGCCAGCGGCAGGCCGTGGCGCTGCTGATGGCGACCATGACGCCTCTGAACTTTCTGATTCTGGATGAGCATACGGCGGCTCTGGACCCCAAGACCGCAGAGGTCATCATGCAGCTCACCAATAAGATTATCCGGGAAAAGCGGCTCACCGCCATGATGGTGACCCACAACCTGCGCTATGCCGTGGAGTACGGCGACAGGCTTTTGATGATGGACCGGGGGCAAGTGGTGCTGGACCGGGTAGGAGCAGAGAAGCAGAGCACTTCCATAGACGATCTTCTCACCCTGTTCAACAAAATCTCCATTGAGTGCGGGAATTGAGGAGGACGCTATGGCAAACTATATTGGAGCGGGCCGCGAGCAGGCGGAGGAGGATCAGCTGTTGCAGGCCTTCGCGGCGCTGGCTCCGGCGGATGACCCCGCCTGTAGGGAGGCCCGGGAATTAGTAGGGCAGTGGCAGACCCACATCGCCAGATACCACGGCGGATGCGACCGGGAAAAACTTCTGCGGATGGGACGGCTGTACGCCGCAGATGACCGGTTCGCCGAAATGCTGGACAGCTACGGCGACGGCACCGCCCATTATATCGGCGAGGCGATTTTGAGCTATCTGGGCGAGTAAACAAAGTCAGAGCAGCGGTCCTGACAAAAGGTCAGGTTTTTTTCCTGTTAGTTCGGTTTTTCCGGAAAGCAGTCGAAGTCTTTCCGCAAAAAGACGCGGAGGCGGCCATGGCCGCCTCCGCGTGTCTTTACTTGTAATGGAAATATCTCTCATGAAAAGTTCCGTCAGACCGCAACGGCGGCTCCGAGTCTCCTGCCCTTGAAATACTGACAGGCCAGAATCGCCGCAAACAGACCCAGTCCGATCACATCGGTGAGGATGCCGCTGTCGATCATCAGCAGCGCCGCCGCCAGAGAAGCCCCTCGGAAAAGCCAATTGACTTTGACAAAAAGAAAGCCCTCCGCCGCAACGGCGATCAGAAACACGCCCACGCAGGCGGTGATGATTACCTGAATTCCAGTGAAAAACGTTACGTTTTCCAGCATTAACTGCTGGTTAAACACGAACATATAGGGGACGATAAAGCCCGCCAGAGCCAGCTTCACCGACACCACACCGGTTTTCATGGGATTGCCGCCGGAGAGGCCCGCCGCCGCAAAGGAGGCCAACGCCACGGGAGGCGTCAGATTCGCGAACATAGCGAAGTAGAAGCAGAACAAGTGGGCCGCCAAAGCCGGCACACTCAGCTGCACCAGCGCGGGAGCCGCAATGGTGGCGGTGATGAGGTAGGCCGGGATGGAGGGCAGTCCCATGCCCAGAATCATACAGGTAATCATAGTGAAGATCAGCGTAAGGAAAATGCTGCTCTGGCCGATGCTGATAATCGTGGAGGCCACATTCAGCGCAAAGCCGGTCAGTCCGCACACGCCCACGATAATGCCGACGCAGGCGCAGGCGATGGCCACGGAAACCGTGGATTTCGCGCCGGCCACAAAGGCGTCGCAGATGTCTTTCAGACTCATGCGGCTGACAGGACGCAGCTGCGCCACCGCAATGGTGACCACGATGGTCCAGAACGCACTGACAATGACGGTCTTGCCGCTGAAGATCAGCATGTACAGCAAAAACACGATGGGGATCAGCAGATGGCCCTGCCTGCGCATGACCTCGCCCGCCTTGGGCAGCTGGTCCTTGGGGATGCCCACCAGATTGTCCCGGCTGGCCCGTAGCTGGACCTGAATAATGATGCCCAGATAATAGATCAGCGCTGGAATCACAGCGGCCTTGATGATGACGGGGTACTGGACGCCCAGCGTCTCCGCCATAACAAAGGCAGCGGCGCCCATGATGGGCGGCAGCAGCTGGCCGCCCACGGAGGCGGTGGCTTCCACGGCCCCGGCAAACTCCCTGGAATAGCCGGTCTTCTTCATCAGAGGAATGGTAAAAGTACCGGTGGTGACCACGTTGGCGACGGCGGAGCCGTTAATGGAGCCAAGGAAGCCCGAGGCCAACACAGCCACCTTCGCAGGGCCGCCCTTGGTGCTGCCCGCCAGAGAGTTTGCGATGTCGTTAAAGAACCTGCCCATGCCGCACTTGTTCATGACCTCGCCGAAGATAATAAACAGCACGATGTAGGTGGCGGAGACTTTGACGGTAGATCCGTAAATACCTTCCGTCCCAATGGACAGGCACTGCACCACCCGCTCCCAGGTATAGCCCCGGTGCATGAAAATTCCGGGGAAATACCGGCCGAAAATCGCATAGGCAATGAAAATAATGGAGAGAATGGACAGCGCCGGCCCGCTGATCCGGCGGGAGCACTCCAGCACCAGCAATACGAGAATGCTTCCCACCACGATATCCAGCGTAGAGGGCTGGAAGCCGGTGGAGATGAATGCGTCGTACCGGGCAAAGACATAGATGGGCATACATACAGAGAGGGCAATTAAGATCCAGTCGTACCAGGCGATGCGCTTCTGGCTGGATTTTTTAAACGCCGGGTACATGGCAAAGCCCAGAACCAGAATCAGCCCCACGTGGATGGCATGGTGCTTGACATTGACCATCTGCATGAAGCGGATACCGGATGCGTAAGCCAGATGGTAAACGGTGAACAGGAAGCAGAGGACATAGACAATCTTGACCAGAGCTTGCAGGTCAAAATTACGGGTCCGGGATTCCTTTTCAAATTTTTCAAGAACCTCCGCGCCGCTGGCAACGGTCTCAGAAGGTTCTTTTTTTCTATCAGCCAATGGAGATACCTCCCTTTGTAAGGATCCTGCCGGTAATGCGGCTGGCATTGGGCAGCGTGCGGAAATCGAAGATCTCTTTTCCGTTCAGAGTCAGACCCTTCATATAGGTGGAGGATGTCAGCCAGTGGAACTCCGGGAAATAGCTGTTGATGTCCTCCATCCAGATAAGGCCGTCCTCAATGCGCGTGGACACATCCATTTCCGCCGGGATGCCCGCGCCGTACCCGGCCACGGCGATGGCGTCCAGATTGAAGCCGCCGTCGGGCAGGATCGTATAATATTCGTACCAGGGGATGTGTTCAAAAGAATGCTCGATCTCCAGCCGTAGCTGATCGCCGGGCTGAGCCGGAACCTCCAGGACCGTCCGTTCATTTTCCCGGTCATAGAGCTGAAAGTACGTCCGGGCCCCGCCGTCCCACGCCGCAAGCAGCAGCAAAGCACAGCTCAGCAGAAGAAACAGCGCGGCGTGTACGCAGTGTTTCATGGCCTTTCAAAACCTCCCCGCGGCGCGGACGCCGGGGTATTTTTTTTCGCTCCCTCTCCGGGCGCACCGCCTCCGGGGGAAAGCTGGAGGACAGGTCAAACCGTCCTCCGGCAAACGGAATAATCCGGAAGGGCCTCAGTTGAGGTAACCCTGTTCCTTCCAGAAAGCTTCCGCGCCGGGATGCAGGGGCAGCTGAATGTCGCTGACGCCCACGTCCAGGGAGATGTTCTTGTTGGCGGCGTTGTGGGAAGCCTGAATGGTAGCGATGTTTTCAAAGATTCCGGTGAGCATGTCATGGACCATTGCGTCGGACAGGTCCTTGCGCACCAGCATGATGTTATAGACAAAAACACCGTCAATATCCGTGTCGTTGTTATAAGTACCGGCGGGGATGGTTGCCTTGGCAAAGTAGGGGTATTCGCCAACCAGCTTGTCGCGGCCCTCACCGTCGATGGGGACGATCACCATGTCATAGCTGACGCCCAGCTCCATGACGGTGGCGTTGGGAAGGCCGGAGGTAACAAACACGGCGTCGCACTGGCCGTTCTTCATATTGTCGATGGCTTCGCCGTAGGCAAGGTAATCGGGCGTGATGTCATCATAGGTAATGCCATAGGCATTGAGAATCATCCGGGCGTTGATCTCCACGCCGGAGTTGGCCGCGCCGACGCCCACGCGCTTGCCTCGCAGGTCCTCGATGGTCTTGATGCCGGTAGAGGCGGTGGTGACCAGTTGGACATAGTTGGGCCACAGGCGCATCAGTGCGCGCAGGTCGCTGGCGGGCTCGGCGCCCTCATAGGCGCCGGTGCCGGTGTAAGCCTGCATGACGGCATCCTGCATGGCAATGGCGATTTCGGCGTCGCCGTCCTGAATCAGCTGGATGTTGGCGCCGGAGGCGTTGGTTGCCTCGGCGCTGGTTTTGTAGCCCCAGTCGCCCAGAGCGGTGGCAAACGCGCCGCCGATGGGATAGTAGATGCCGGAGGTGGGGCCGGTGGCCACGGTGATGAACTCCTTGGCGCGATCAGCCTGGCTCAAAAGGCTGGGGCTGCCGTCCGCGGAGCCGGAGGCCGCCGCGGAAGAAGAACCGGAAGCCGCCGCAGAGGATGCGGAGCCAGAGGCGGCGGGTGCTCCGCCGCAGGAGGCCAGGGCCAGCGCCATGCCCAGCGCCAGAATCAGAGACAAAACTCTTTTCATGTTGTTTCCCCCTCAGTTTTTTAAAATGCCCGCGGTCAGAACACTTTTCCCACGGGCCTGATTGTCTCCAATTATGAACAAATTTTGAAGTGCGTCAATTCTTTCTGCGTATCCGGTTGCATACTCTACGCGAACGGTTGTTTTTCACGCGTAAACGGATTTCGCTTTTGCATAGTCTCAATAGTTTTCCTGCATATTTTTTAATAAATCTCAGTAAAATCGTTCGATTTTTCATAGTTTAGATTTTAACATTGCATTTTTTAGCCAGTCGTTTATAATGGAGTAGGTCAAACTCCCCGCCCGGGCTTTACGCCGGGTAAATTCGCGATACGGACAAAAGGAGGACGCCATGTATGATTCCATGCCTCTGTCGCTGCTGCTGAATATCAGCATGCTGCTGCTGGCTGCTACCACTCTGGGGGAATTCCGCCCTCTGCGCCGTCTTCTGCGCCCCTACGATGTGACTTTAAAAGGGCAGATGCTGCTGGCGCTGCTCTTTGGCGGGATGGCCGTTTTTTCCACCTGCTTTGGATTTGAAACGCACGACGCCATTATCAACACCCGGGTCGTCAGCGTTACGGCGGCGGGCCTTCTGGGCGGGCCGGTGGCAGGGATCGGCGCGGGGCTGATCGGCGGAATCCATCGGTATTTTTACAATTCCACCAGCTTCACCGCCCTTGGCTGCTGTGTGGGGACGGTCACTTTCGGCGTATTGGGTTCGCTGGCCCACAAATACTGCGGAGGGCTGCTGCGCAGGCGCAGCTTTCTCGTCTATATCACAGCGGCGGGCGAGCTGGTACAGGCAGGGTGGCTGTTTCTGCTGGCGCGGCCCTTTTCCGCGGTAATAGAGCTGGAATCCATCATCCTGATTCCCAAAATTGTCATCAACTCCATCGGTATGGTCTTCTTCTTCAGCGTGTTTCTTCAGATCCGGCGGGGGCAGGCGGATGACCTGATTGAACACCAGAGCGCGGCTTTGTATATTGCGGACCGATGCCTTCCATATCTCCGCCAGGGTCTTTCCAACCGGGAAAACCTCCAGACCGCGGCGGATATTATCCGCCAGCACAGCGCCGGATACGTGGTAGTCCTCACCGACCTGGAACAGGTGCTGGCCACCAGCGGTCTTCAGCTCGAGGCTCCCGCACTGCCGGAGCCCATGCGTCAATGTATGGAGCAGGACGCCACACAGGTCTTTCGGACGGAGCAGAGGCTGTTCGGCCGTGAGGGCAGCATTTCCACTCCCCTGAAAGCAAACGGGTGCGTCATCGGCGCATTGGCGCTGGTAGTGGACCAGGGCGGGCTGCGGATTGCCCGGGCCGATATCCGGTTCGCGGAAAATCTGGCCCACTTTTTCTCCACCATCCTGGAGCTGAACACGCTGGACTATCAGATTCAGCTGCGGCGCAAGGCGGAATTCCGGGCCTTTCAGTCCCAGATCAACCCCCACTTCTTCTGCAACGCGCTGAATACCATCTCGGCCCTTTGCCGCACGGACCCGGATAAGGCCCGGAGCCTGCTGGTGGTTCTCGCCAACTACTACCGCCAGACTCTGTCCATCAATGAGGAGTTCGTAACGCTGGAGGATGAGCTGAACAACGTCCGCAATTATCTGACCATCGCCCAGGCCCGGTTTGTGGGTGCCATCCATTTCACGCTGGAAAATTTCGCGGGCGGCGCGGAGTGCAGGCTGCCGCCCCTGATCGTACAGCCGCTGGTGGAAAACGCCATCCGTCACGGTGGCGTCGCCGTGAATAACCGGGTGGCGATCCTGCGGCTCACAGCGGACGAAAATCGGCTCACCGTGACCGTGGCCGATGGGGGGCATGGGTTCCCGGAGGATATTTTGCAGGACCTGAACAACCCCAACAACCGGCGCTATACCGGACTGTTCAACGTCTCCAAACGGCTGGTCAGCATTTATGGGCCCGAGAGCCGTCTTCAGGTGGACAGTACGCCGGAGGGGTCCACGGTTTCCTTCAGCATCCCGGTCATTCCGCCCGCCGCGGCGCAGCCGCTCTCCATGGAAAAGGCGGAGGTCCTCTGACACGGCGCAAATCAGTTGAAAGGAGTTTTCCTCAATGAAGATCGCAGTGATCGACGATGAAAAATACTCCCGGGAGGAGCTGATCCACCAGATTCGTCAATCCCGGCCCGATACCGTTATTCAGGAGGCCTTCAGCGGCGCTCAGGCTATGCAGCTGTTAGAGAGGGAGCCTTTCGATCTGCTGTTTGTGGACATCCACCTTGGCGATATGATGGGGACCACCATCGCGTCTCTTGCCCGGAAACTGTCGCCCCACGTACAGATCGTGTTCGCCACCGCCTATCCGGAATACGGAGTAAAGGCCTTTGAACTGGGTGTGGATAATTACATACTGAAGCCTTTTGATCCCGAGCGGGTGGCGCAGGTATTGGCGCAGTGCGCCGAGGCAGCGGAGCGCCGCCGACCCGCACCGCCCGTAGAAGAAGCGCCGGTTGGCAGGATCGCCGTCACCGTCAATCGCCACACGACCCTTCTGGACATGGAGCGCATCGTTTACATTGAGACCTCCGGCACAGACCGACACTGCATTCTTCACACAGTGGACAAATCCTCTTACTCCACCACCGTTCCTCTGGGGACTTACGAAACCCAGCTCTCGCCCCACGGATTTTTCCGGATTCACAAGACCTGCCTCGTGCAGCTGAAGCTGATCCGGGATATTTTTCCGTGGTCCAACAGCGGCTTCGGCCTGCATATGCAGGGGTTTTCCGCTGTGCTGCCCATTGGCCGGGAACGGGTGAAGCGGCTGCGGGAGCGGCTGCGATTATGAGCGCGGAAACAGAAAAAGTCCGGGGAAGCCAAAGGCTTCCCCGGACTTGTAATTCACTTATCTGCGCGTTTTCAGGCGCTCTTCGGAGTTCCAGTCCTGATAGCTTCTTGCCACAATACCACTGAGGGCCAGCAGGGCGATCAGGTTCGGAAGGACCATCAGCCCGTTGAACATATCGCTCAGGCTCCATACCAGGTCTACCTTCAATGCGGAGCCGATTACGATGAACACCACCACCACGCAGGCGTAGACCTTGACCAGCTTGTTGCCAAACAACGCCTTCACGTTGGTTTCGCCGAAGTAGTACCAGCCCACAATGGTGGAAAAGGCAAAGAACAGCAGGCATACGGCGATAAAAATATTTCCGAAGGAGCCCAGGGCCGCGTTGAACGCCGCCTGAGCAAGCTCAATGCTGGTGAGGCCGCTGTTCCACAGGCCGGAGGAGATAATCACAAGCGCCGTGAGGGTCAGGATGATAAACGTGTCGATGAATACGCCGATCATGGCGACAACACCCTGCTCATGGGGATGGTCCACCTTGGCCACAGCGTGGGCGTGAGGCGTGGAACCCATGCCGGCTTCGTTGGAAAACAGACCCCGGGCCACGCCGAATCGCATGGCCTTTTGAACGGTGACGCCGACAATACCTCCGGCAATGGACTGAGGCGCAAAGGCAGAGACGAAGATGAGGCGGAACGCCTCGATAAACGCGGAGCAGTTGATGCAAAGCACCACGATACAGCCAATAATATATAAGCAGGCCATGACCGGCACCACCTTCTCCGTAACGGAGGCGATGCGGCTGATTCCGCCCACAAAGATGAAAAACGCGATGGCTGCGATCACAACACCCACCACTACGGGAGAGATGCCAAACGCGGTTTGAAACGCGGTGCCGATGGAGTTGGACTGGACCATGTTGCCCATCAGCCCCAGCGCCAGGATGATCGCAATGGAGAAAAAGCCGGACAAAAACGCACCAGGCCCGCCCTTGAACGCGGCGCGGATGTAAAACGCCGGGCCGCCTACCGTGACGCCTTTTTCATCGGTGGTCTTGTACTTCTGGGCCACGGTGGCCTCGGCGTAAATCGTGGACATCCCAAAGAAGGCGGAGACCCACATCCAGAAAATGGCCCCCGGTCCGCCGGAGGCAATGGCGGAGGCAGCGCCCGCGATGTTACCGGTGCCCACCTGCGCGGCAATGGCGGTGGCCAGCGCCTGGAAGGAACTCATACCCTCCTTGTCGGCCTTTTCCCCGTTGAGGGAGAGTCCGGCAAACATTCTCCGAAATCCCTCGCCAAAGTGCGTGATCTGAACAAATTTCAGCCGGAATGTAAAAAAGATGCCCGTGCCGCAGAGCGCAAACAGCAGGATGTTTTTATCCCACAGTACCCCGTTGACGTTCGCCACGATGGCGCTGATCGTATCCATATCCGATTTCTCCTTTTCCTCTTTTGCTTTTTGGGTGAAAAAAAGAGAGCCCACCCAAAAAAGGCAGCTCTGAAGAAAAGGCACAAATCGCCCGCATCCGGGCATTGTCAGCTTGCTCTGTCCTTTTGCCTGAGAGTTTCGGCTTATAGCCTTGCACCTTCGGCACTCATTTCTGAGATTCTCCAGAGTTCCATCACCAGCCTGTTCTGCATTTGCGCAGTTCGGGTCGGCTTTTGGGGTCTATTTCTTTTTCTCTTTACTGCTTTTAGTATACGCGAGGCTCATAGATCCGTCAACAAAATCGGCTTAAATTATTGTGCAAAACGTCATACTCTTTTGACTATGGCCTATTACAAAATTTCATTTCTACAGCCGATTTGTTTTACGTTTTTATTACCGATTAAGTTGCTTTTCACATCCGTTTTATGGCTGGAAGCCTTCATAAAATGAGACGCTGACAAGAATCCCGCCTTTGATCCGGGCTCTTTTGGGGTGCCTTTAGACAAAGCTGCGCCTGACCCGGGTGGGTCAGGCGCAGCTTTGCAAAATTATCCGACTGCGCCTCCATGGTATCAGGCGCCGCACGCAGGTGCTTCCAGCGTCCGCAGCAGGTTCACCATCTCAATGGCTCCCTCTGCACACTCGGAGCCCTTATTCCCGGCCTTTGCGCCCGCCCGCTCAATGGCCTGCTCAATGGTGTCGGTAGTGAGAACGCCGAACAGGACCGGTACCCCGCTGGCAAGGGCCACATTCGCGATGCCCTTCGACACCTCGCTGCACACATAGTCGTAGTGCCCGGTAGCGCCGCGGATAACGGCTCCCAGCGCGATCACAGCGTCATACTTCCCGCTGATCGCCAGTTTGGAGGCGATCAGCGGTATTTCAAAGGCGCCGGGAACCCATGCAACGCAGATGTCGTCCTCCCCAACGCCGTGGCGGAGCAGCGTGTCCCGGCAGCCGCTCAGCAACCTGGAAACAATAAACTCGTTAAACCGGGCCGCCACAATTCCAACCTTCATGTTCTCGGATGTCAGTTTTCCCTCAAATGTATTCATGTAAAATCCCCCCTGATTAATAATTTAAAAGGTGTCCCATGCGGTGTTGCTTGGTCCGCAGGTAAAAAAGGTCGTTTTTTGTAGCCTTCATCTGGATGGGAACGCGCCGGATAATCTCCAGTCCGAAGTCGGAGAGCTGATAGATCTTGTCCGGATTGTTGGTCAGAAGCCGCATAGTTTTCACGCCCAGATCCCGTAAAATCTGCGCGCCGATATAATACTCCCGCAGATCGCCCGCAAAGCCCAGCGCCAGATTGGCCTCCAACGTGTCCATGCCCTGATCCTGGAGGGCATAGGCCTTCAGTTTATTCAAAAGGCCGATACCGCGCCCCTCCTGACGCATATACAGCAGGACTCCCCGTCCCTCCCGCTCGATCTGCGCCATGGCCGCGGCGAGCTGCTGGCCGCAGTCGCACCGCAAAGAGCCGAAGCAGTCCCCGGTGAGACATTCGGAATGTACGCGGCACAGAATATCCCCGCCGTCTCCTATGCTCCCCTTCACCAGCGCCACATGGTGCTCGCCGTTGAGCCGGTTGCGGTAGCCATAGGCGGTAAACTCGCCGTATTTTGTAGGCATCCGGGTGACGGCTTCCTGCTCCACCAGCTTTTCATGGCGTTTACGGTAGTTTGCAAGATCGTGGATGGTGATGAATTTGAGGCCCCATTCCTGCGCCTTTTCCTGCAATTCCGACGCGCGCATCATGGTGCCGTCCTCCCGCATGATCTCGCAGCAGAGCCCGCACTCCTTCAGCCCCGCAAGACGCAGCAGGTCTACGGTGGCCTCCGTGTGCCCATTGCGTTCCAAAACGCCGTTGGGCTTTGCCAGCAGGGGGAACATATGGCCGGGGCGGCGGAAATCCTCCGGCTGCGTGCCGTCTTCCACGCATTTCATGGCGGTGACAGAGCGCTCCGCTGCGGAGATGCCGGTGGTTGTGGACACATGGTCGATGGAGACCGTAAAGGCCGTCTCGTGGTTGTCCGTGTTGTCCAAAACCATTTGGGGCAGCTTGAGTTTTTGAATATACGCCGCCGACATGGGCATACAGATCAGCCCTTTGGCGTTGACCGCCATAAAATTCACGTTTTCCGTGGCAGCAAACTGGGCGGCACAAATCAAATCGCCCTCGTTTTCCCGGTCGGGGTCGTCCGTGCAGAGGATCATGCGGCCCTGCCGCAGCTCCTCCAGCGCTTCTTCAATGGTACTGTACTGAAACATAGCGCATCCTCCTAAAATCCGTTTTGTAACAAATATTCCGGGGTAATGCCGGGGCGTTTTGGGACCTCCGGCGTCATTCCCAGAAGCTTTTCCACATATTTTCCGATGAGATCGGTCTCAAGATTCACCCGGTCGCCGGCCTTACTTTCCGATAGACTTGTTGCCGCGGCGGTGTGGGGAATCACGGAAACAGAGAAGTCCTTCTCCGAGACGGCGGCCACCGTCAGGCTAATGCCGTCCAGGGCGACGGATCCCTTTTCCACAAGAAAGCGCAGCAGCTCCGGCGGGGCCTCCACCGTGTACCAGAGCGCAATGTCGTCCCGGTGGATTTTGGAAATCCGCCCCGTTCCGTCAATGTGGCCGGAGACAATGTGACCGCCAAAACGTCCATTTACCGCCATGGCGCGCTCCAGATTGACCCGGCACCCCACCGTGAGCGCGCCGAGGGTGGAGCGGTTCAGCGTTTCGTGCATGACATCCGCCGTGAAGCCGCCCGCTGTTTTGGCCGTGGCGGTCAGGCAGACGCCGTTTACCGCCACGCTGTCGCCGATCTTCAGGTCGCTCAAAATCACTCCGGCGCGCACCGAAAGAGCGGAGGAGTGCGCTCCCCACCGGACGGCGAGAATAGTTCCGACCTCCTCAATCATCCCCGTGAACATTTGGTAAAACCTCGCTTTCCAGCAAAAAATCATCCCCCAGCCGGGTGACGGCAGTGTTACCCAGCCGCACCGCCTGCGCGGGCAGCTCCACGCCCAGTCCGCCCACCGGCGATTTACCCGCGCCGCCGAACAACTTCGGCGCGAGATATATCTGCACCTTCTGTACGACCCCGGCCTCCAGTGCCGCCCCATTCAACGCAGCGCCGCCCTCCAGCAGCACGCTGTCGAGCTGCTGTGCACCCAGCCGGTCCATTAACGCCCGGAGGTCAACATGACCCTCTCTTCCCGGAAGCTCCCACACCCGGCATCCGGCGGCTTCCAGCGCGACCTTCCGCTCCGGGGTTGGACGCCCGGCGGCAAGGATCGTGGGGACCTCTCCGGCGGTTCGGACAATCTGACTTTCCAACGGGATCCTCAGATGCGTGTCGCAGACGACCCGCACGGGATTTTTTCCATTTTCCGCCCGACAGGTCAGCAGTGGGTTATCCGCCAGAACGGTGCCTATCCCCGCCATGATCGCGGCATAGCGGCCCCGGTCGGCGTGGACCCGCTGCCGGGCAATTTCTCCGGTGACCCAGCGGGAGGCTCCGGTACGTGTGGCGATCTTGCCGTCCATGGTCATGGCGTATTTCATGACCATATAGGGCGTATGCGTGCAAATAAAGTGGAAAAACACCTGATTCAAAGCGTCACATTCGTCTTTCAAAATGCCGGCCTCCACCTCCACGCCGTTTGCCCGCAACCGCTCAACCCCCTTACCCGCAACCAGTGGATTGGGGTCGTTTGAGCCGACCACCACACGGGCAATTCCGGCTTCCAGAATGGCGTCCGTACAGGGCGGCTGCCTCCCGAAGTGGCAGCAGGGCTCCAGCGTTACGTACAATGTGGCTCCCCGGGGCGATTCCGTACAGCTTGCCAGGGCCCGGCGCTCCGCGTGAAGCTCCCCGCAGCGCTCATGATACCCTTGCCCGATGATTTTCCCGTCTTTTACGACAACCGCGCCTACCACGGGATTCGGGTTTGTCCGCCCGCGGCCGCGCTCCGCCAGCTTCAGCGCCAGACGCATGCTTTCCCGATCTTCCATCTCTGCCTCCTTAAAAAAAGATGCCTTGAACGAATCGTTCAAGGCATCTTGAAATAAACGGGCAGACCCGCACACACAAACTAAAAGCTCTGGAATGAAACCATTCCAGAGCGCATTCGTGTATGCAGGCGCAATATTCCCGCTGTCACACATCTTCTTTTATCCGGACTATACGGTCGGCCTCGGAATTTCACCGAATCATGCCTTGCGGCTCGTGGGCTTTACCACCGGTGGGGAATCGCACCCCGCCCTGAAGATCCTGATTCAATTGAGGTTATCATACTACCGGAGAACAGGGATGTCAAGTTCATTTACCGAACCATCCGCCGGGAGCATCCGTATTTTGGCGCCGCGGGTGCAGGGAAACCACCCGTCCGGGCACCCACCTCAAAAATGGGCGGCGGCTTTCTATTTCACCAGGGCTTGCAGGCGTTTCCGGTCCGTCAGCTCCACGGTACCGCGGGCAAGGGATACCATTCCCTCCGACTGGAAGTAGCGCAGCATCCGCGTGACCACCTCCCGCGCCGTTCCCAGATGGGAGGCAATTTTCTCATGGGTGATCTTCAGCGTATTCCCGTCGTTCAACGCGCTCTCCTCAAGCAAAAACTCCGCCAGCCGCTTATCGAAGCTCTTCCACATGATTTGCTCCACAAGCCACATGACCTCGGAAAAACGGGAGGCCATCAGTTGATTTGTGTAATTCGCCACCGCGAGGGAGCCGTCCATCAGCCTTTTGTATACGTCCGCAGGGACGACCCACATCTCCGTGTCCTTCTCAGCTTCGACGTCAACATCGAACTGGATGTTTTTCATCATACAGGATGCAGAAAACAGACACACATCCCGCTCAAACAGGCGGTATATGGTGATCTCCTTACCCTCGTCCGAGAGGATAAACGCCCGGAGCTGGCCGGAGCGGAGGACGAACAGCCCCACGCAGTCCGCGCTGCCGCTGTGCAGCAGTGCCCCCTTCGGCGCAGTGCGCTTCACCGCCGTGCCCAGCAGCAGTTCCCGTTCCCCGGAGGTCAGCTGGTTCCACACCGGGAAATATTCTTCCAATCCCATGCGCGGATGCCCCCTATTTTCATAAAATTTGAGACTGAAGCCCGGTAACCAGCCGGATTTCTTTCTATTTTTTGTACATATTCTATTATAGCTGTTTTTTTAAACCTGTCAATTTTGTTCTTGCCATACCCGGAAGCAGGAAATACGGGAAAGCCCCTTGCGAACGGCCTCGGTATACTGCCGGGGCTTTTAAGACACCGGGCGCAGACTTCAAACGGTGGAACCTTCTCCGGCCGGTAAATCTCCGTTTTAGACTTCTTTTGAAGTTCTGAACATCACGACGGTATCTGGGGTGAGCATTCCTGCAACGAATAATTGCGGCAGGGTGACAACATCACGGAAAAACGCGCTTGCTTTGGGTATACTAAGAAAAAATTAGTGTGCGACCCGCTGCGAGGGGCCGCATGGCAAGGAGGAGCAAGCTATGTCGAAAACGGTCATTATCGGCGGCGTTGCCGGGGGGGCCAGCTGCGCCGCGCGCCTGCGCAGGCTGGACGAAAACGCGGAGATCATTCTTCTGGAGCGCGGGGAATATATTTCATACGCCAACTGCGGACTGCCCTACTACGTGGGGGATGTGATTCGCTCCCGGGACGCGCTGCTGGTACAAAAGCCGGAGGTCATGCGGGCGCGGTTCTGTGTGGACGTGCGCACCCGGAATGAAGTGCTCTCCATCGACCGGGAGAAAAAGACGGTCCACGTAAAGAAGCTGGAGACGGGAGAGGTCTACGAAGAATCCTACGACAAGCTGGTGATGGCCACCGGCTCCTCGCCCATCCGCCCGCCTATTCCCGGCATCGACTCCCCCCGTATCCGGACACTGTGGACGGTGCCGGATACGGATCGTCTCCATGACATGGCGCGGGCAAACGGCGTCCGGTCGGCGGCGGTCATCGGCGGCGGGTTCATTGGCCTGGAGGTAGCGGAGAATCTCCGTCACGCCGGACTGGAGGTCTCCATCGTGGAGATGCTGGATCAGGTTATGGCGCCCATGGATTACGAGATGGCCCAGCTCTTGCACGAGAACATTGAGGTAAACGGCGTTCACCTTTCTCTGGGCGACGGCGTGGCTTCCTTCCGGGACGACGGAAAGCAGGTAACCATCACGCTTAAAAGCGGGAAGGAAATCCCCGTGGAGCTGGTGGTGCTCTCCATCGGCGTGCGGCCCAACAACGAGCTTGCCAAGGCGGCGGGACTGACCCTCAACGCCCGGGGCGGCGTGGTGACCGACAACCATCTGCGCACCTCTGACCCGGATATTTACGCGGTGGGGGATGTCGTGGAGGTAGACGATCTAATATTCGACGAACGCACTATGGCGCCTCTGGCCGGTCCGGCTAACAAGGAGGGCCGCATCGCGGCAGACAACATCGCGGGCAGGGACGTGATCTACCGCGGGGCGCAAAGCACTTCCATTTTTAAGGTATTTGACCTGACGGCGGCCACCACCGGAGCCAACGAAAAAACACTTATCAAGCGCGGCATGGTCCTGGGTCAGGACTATGAGCGTGTGATCATCACGCAAAACTCCCACGCGGGCTACTATCCCGGCGCCACGCCCATGTTCCTCAAGCTGTTGTTCTCCATGGACGGAAAGAAGATTTTCGGCGCGCAGATCGTGGGATACGACGGCGTGGACAAACGCATCGACACCATCGCCTCCACATTGCGGCTGGGCGGCGGGGTCCGGGAGCTGACAGAGCTGGAACTGGCCTACGCACCGCCTTACTCCTCCGCCAAGGACCCAGTCAATATGCTGGGCTTCACGGCGGAAAACGTGCTGACCGGAATAGTGCATTTCTCGGACTGGGACACAGTGGAAAAGCAGCCGGACGCGCTGTTGCTGGACGTGCGGGAAGATGCGGAGCGTATGGCGTTTTCGCTGGAAAACGCCGTCCAAATCCCCCTTGGACAGCTCCGCGACCATCTTGACGAACTGGACCGCTCCAAGACCATTATTGTATTTTGTGCCATCGGCGTGCGATCTTATAACGCCACCCGCATTTTAATGCAGCATGGCTTTGAGCACGTTCTGCTCTACCCCGCGGGCACCCGGTTCTACCAATCCACCCACTATCAGCAGTTTACCGAGTCCGCGCCAACGGTCATCCCGATGCGGGAAGACGGGCAGCCGGCGACGGACAGCGACGCGCCGAGGGAAACCATCCGGCTGGACTGCAGCGGAATGCAGTGTCCCGGCCCCATCATGAAGGTCTTTGAGACCATGAAGGGGATGCGGGACGGCGAGGTTCTGGAGGTGGCCGCTTCCGACCCCGGCTTTGTCAAAGACATCGTGGCCTGGTGCCGCCGCACGGGCAACACACTGGTGTCCAACAGCCGGCACGGCACGGACTATGTGGCGCTGGTCCGCAGGGGTTCGGCGGAACCGCCGGTGGCCATGCCCGCAAAGGGCGCGTCTCCCCTTGTCCGGGACACCCCGCAGGGCAAGACCATCGTCGTCTTCTCCGGCGATCTGGATAAGGTGCTGGCCAGCTTCATTATCGCCAACGGCGCGGCAGCCATGGGACGGCCTGTGACCATGTTCTTTACCTTCTGGGGATTGACGGTGCTGCGCAAAGCGGAAAAGCAGTCGGTGAAAAAGACGCTGACGGAGTCCATGTTCGGCTCCATGCTTCCCCGGGGCAGCGGAAAACTGAAGCTCTCCCGGATGGACATGGGCGGTATGGGCACCGCTATGATGAAAAGGATTATGAACGACAAAAACGTGGATTCGCTGGAGGACCTGATTCAAAAGGCCATTCATCAGGGTGTGAAGATCGTTGCCTGCACCATGAGCATGGACGTCATGGGTATCAAAAAAGAGGAACTCATCGACGGCGTGGAGCTTGGCGGCGTGGGCGCATATCTGGGCGATGCGGAAGAATCCAACGTGAACCTGTTCATCTGACGCTGAGGGAGCAGAAGCCCAGAAACAGTTTGGAGACACGTGCGAAAAGCAAGGATGCCGCATAGGTGAAGAGCGTTTTTAATTTCGAAAAATGCGGCGCACTCTTCCCAGTTATTTTTTCTGACATCAAAAGCCGGCATAGCAGATGGGTAAATGAACCAATGGCACAATTACAGTAGGAGGCGCTCAACACCGGCAAAGCAGGCCGGGTTGAGCGCCTTTGTATATTCCGGGTGAAATTATCAAATGAAAAGGTTAGCCGTCATAACCCGGTCAGGAGCTGGTATCATTGCCCGGAACGGCCTTGGAAACATGGATCTCCGTCTGCTTGTTACCGTAGTTTTTGAGATGGGTGAGGCACAGCTGCCTTCGGCTGCTCTCCAAAATCCGCTGCCGGTTTTGCTGCCAAACGCCGATTTGCAGCGTTTGCAGAACCTAAAGTCGCCGCCGTCCATGCCGATATTGTGCTCCGGCGGCACAACGCGTCCCTTCGAAGTGAAATTTCAGATTGGAAAAGCCATTGTGGAGAAGCGGATAATCCGCATCGTGAATGGGACACGTAGGTTTTTCCCTCGCAGACCTCCTCCACGCCCATGGCGGCAAAATGGGACGCCGGATGGGCGGCCTCCAGAGGGTTGCCGCCGATGTGGAGGAATGAGAAACGAAACAAGGCCACCTAGTTTAAAAGCACTTTTTTCGGTAACTCACTTCATAGGCATTGAAAGCCGAGCAGTTTATCTTTACCTATGCTTCGGTTTGCGCAACCGTAACGCACGAAAGCGTGAGTTTATCACGGAACCGGAAGCAAAAGCGTGCTATTCTACAAACAGAAAAGCAAAGGGGGTCCGATTTCTATGGTTTTCGGATTTGGAAGGAAGCCGGATACGGCGTCAAACGCCGGAAAAACACTGGTGGTTAACAAAAATCGCTGCCCACAAAATCATCCCTGTCCGTCTGTGAGGGTATGCCCCGTGGGCGCGCTGACCCAGTCGGGTTTTGGTGCTCCTGGGGTGGATCAGGACAAATGCATCCGCTGCGGTAAGTGCGTCAGATTCTGTCCCATGCGCGCGCTGACACTGGAATAAACCGTTTGCATATTATGAAGGAGGTTCTATCATGTCCATAACAACAATTACAATGGAAAACATTCAAAAGGAAGTGCTGGAGAGCGAAAAGCCTGTCCTGCTGGATTTCTGGGCGAGCTGGTGCGGCCCCTGCCGCATGATATCTCCGCTGGTGGACGAGATCGCCGCAGAGAATGACTCTGTCAAGGTGGGTAAAATCAATGTGGATGAACAGCGTGAACTTGCCAGAGCCTTTAATATCATGAGCATTCCCACGCTGGTGGTCATGAAAAATGGCAAGGTGGTCAATCAATCCGTCGGCGCCCGTCCCAAACAGCAGATTGTCTCCATGCTGGCCTGAATATGTAACTGCCGCCCAGTATGAACGCCGGGCGGCAGTTTTCTATTTCCCGAACGTGCAGGTTTCCGGCAGGCCAGCTCCAAGTCCATCCGCTTTTTGAAGATGCCCACCGGAATAACCCACAGTTCAGTGCCCTTCTTACCCTGGGTTGACCGGGTAAATGCCCAAAGCCGGCCGAACAACCGACAAAGAGCTCCACATCCTTTTAAAGGATGAGTTGATTCTATTTTGTTTTTGGTATATGTTATAAATAATCGCTGGTTTGCCGTCTCCCGCAAACAATGAATCAACAGCCCAGCAAGTATGGAAAGATCTCTGCTGTGCGGTAAATTTACCTGATTACATAAATGCGCAGAAAAAACGACTGAAAGAAAAAAGCCAGAGTGAAACTCGAGTTTTTTATTGAAAGGAAACCTGATGAAAATTTCCATGAGCGGCACACTGATTGCCCTTTCCACTGCTCTTGACTATGTGGAGAGCGAGGTGTTCGGCGTCACTACACATCACTCCAAACGAGTGGCCTATCTGTGTGCGCGGATGGGCGCGGAGCTGGGGTATTCCCCCAAAGAGCTGTCGGCTCTGGCTGGCGCGGCGGTCATGCACGATAACGCGCTGACGGAGTACATTGCCGCCCGGCGGGCAATGGATAATTCCTTCGTGTTTGATAACGCGGAGCTGGGTCCCCATTGTAAGATGGGCGAGCGAAATATGCGCTGTCTGCCGTTCTACGAGTCTGTGAAGGGCGCCGTGCTCTATCACCATGAAAACGCAGACGGGAGCGGCCCGTTTCATAAATTGGCAGCGGAAACCCCGCAATTCGCGCAGCTTATCCATGTCGCGGATCAGGTCGACAACGCCTTCCACTTAGATGACGTTTCCGAGCGGAAATATGAAGAAGCTCTAAAATGGCTGGAGGCAAACAGCGGTATGCTGTTTGACGGCTCCCTGTTTGATCTGTTCCGGCACGCGGTTCCCTACCCGGAGCTGAAAAAGATAGAGGGGAACGCCGTCCTGCCGCTTTTGGAGGAAGTTCTTCCCGATTACTCCCCGGAGTACGACAGTCATACCATCATTTCCTTTGCCACAGTCTTTGCACGGATTACCGACTATAAATCGCATTTTACAAGCACCCATTCCCTTGGCATTGCCGAAAAATCCGCCGCCATGGGTCGGTTTTTCGGCGAGGATACGGATACCTGCACCAAGCTGTACCTTGCGGGCGCGCTGCACGATATTGGTAAGCTGACGATTCCCAACGAGATTTTGGAAAAGCCGGACAAGCTGACGGACGAGGAATTCGCTGTTATGAAAACCCATGCGCGGGCGTCCTATGAAATTCTGAAAAATCTGACCGACATTCCGGATGTGATCTCCTGGGCTTGCCTGCACCACGAAAAGCTGGACGGCAGCGGTTATCCGTTTGGGAAGACCGCCGCCGAACTCAACCGGAACGAACGTCTTTTATGCTGCATTGACATTTACCAGGCACTCACCGAGGCTCGTCCTTATAAGAAAGGCCTTTCCCATGATAAGTCGATCGCGATCATGCAAGGCATGGCCCAGGACGGGAAAATCGACGCGGGGATCACTGAGGACATTGCGGCCTACTTTAAAGGATAACCTGAAAAGTGAGGGAGGAACAACTATGCATATGCGCGGCAGCGTAATGGGGCCCACGGGCAAGTGGGAAAAACTGGAGAACCCGGCGAGAGTCGCGGAGCTTTCACCGGTGGATACCCTCACACGCGCGGGAATTTTTGACGGGGCCACTGTCTGCGACATCGGAGCGGGCAGCGGGCTCTTCGCCACAGCGGCGGCAAGGCTGACTCATGCCGCCGTGTATGCAGTGGACACGGATGCGGATATCCTCGCGCGGCTGGCGGAAAAGGCAAAGGCAGAAGGCCTTTCCAATCTGAACACGGTGCCGGTGTCCGGCTACTCGTATCCGTTGGAGGAAAACAGCGTCGATCTCATCCTGCTTGTCACCTTGCTGCACGAGATTGACCGGAAAGATCTGCTCTTTGCAGAGATCAAACGGATTTTGAAGCCGTCCGGGCGCATATGCATCGTGGAGTTTCGCAAGGAGCCGACACCGATGGGACCACCGGTACCCCATCGCTGTAGCGCACGGGAAACAGAGGCGATCTGCGCGGGCTATGGATATCGGAAAGCGCAGGAATTTCTGGTGGGGGAGAGCTTTTATAGTCAGGTTTACACCCATAATCCGGAATGACGAGGACGGAGGCTTGATAAATGGAGATTCTTTTGGCCGTGTCGTCGATTCTGAATCTGGTGCTTTTGGCGGCGCTCTTTTGTCTCTACCACAGGGAGAAAATGGGGCGCGCACCAACTAGGCCGCCGCAGATCACACCATCCCCTGCGCCGGATGTCCCGCAGCTTCCGGAAAACGGTCTTTGCAAGTGTCCGCTGTTCGGAGAGGTCAAACTGAGCCAGCTTTCGCCGGAAACCCTGCAAAGCTGTGTGGAGCAGGAGCTTGCGGCGCGGCATTTTGAAGTCTGGCTTCAGCCCAAAATCCCCGTAAACGGCAGGGGCGGCCTTCAGGCGGAGGCACTGATCCGTTACCGCCATCCTGAGGAAGGCATCCTGCCGCCGGGGCAATTCGTCCCGCCTCTGGAAAATCTGCGGCTGATCTATCTAATTGACTTATTCGTATTTGAGGAGACTGCCCGGCGCCTGGCCGCATGGAAGGGCCGGTACGAGCTGCCGGTCATCTCTTTGAATTTCTCCCGCTATACGCTGGCCAGGGATGACTTGATGGACCGGATGCGCGCCATTGCGGAACACTATGATTTTCCCTTCCGAAGCCTCGAGATCGAGGTGACGGAGAGCGTCGGCGATGTCGAGCGGGCGGCGTTTTTAAAGACATGCGCCGCCATTCGGGCGGAGGGCTTTGGACTGTCGCTGGATGATTTTGGAGCAGAACACAGCAACGTGGCAATTCTTGCCGCCGTAAAATTTGACGCGGTAAAGCTGGATAAGAGTATCATCGACCGGCTACTCTCCTGCGAACGCAATCAGATCATCACACAGGAGTTTCTGCGTACGTGCCGGAAGCTTGGCGCCCAGAGTGTGGCCGAGGGAGTGGAGACGCAGGAGCAGCTCGATGCGCTGACGAATCTGGGCTGCGACTATGTGCAAGGGTACTATTTCGACAAGCCGCTGGCGCAGGCCGCTTTTGAGGAAAAATATTTAAAACACCCCGTTTCATGAAAAAACGTCGTCCGGTACCAATGCCGTGCGGCGTTTTTTTATTCAGCCGGCTTTATGGAGGCCTCATCCGCTTCCATGAAAAAGCGGCACAGGTCCCGGTATTCCCCGGCAAATACGCTGCCCCGCTCCCAGATCAAAGCCATATCGTGCTCCACCTGAAAGTCACGCAGCAAAATCTCCCTTAAAGCGCCCGCTTGGATACCCTGCCGCGCCACGGCCTCGTAGAGGAAAGAGATGCCGACATCGCGCTCCAGCAATTGTAAAATGGCCTGCATCCCACCGATCTGCACGACGCCGGAGAAATCTGAAAGAGACAGGTTTTGAGCTGTCAGGTGCTTTTCCAGGATATCCCTTGTGCCGGAACCCGGCTCCCGGGCAAGTACCCGCTCGCCCACGAGGTCCTTGAGGGCCGTGGGCAGTCGGGCAAATCGGTGATTGGCCGCACTCACTGCAATAAAGCGCTCCGTCCGGTAGAGGGCGGAGTCAAACTCTCTTCGGTCAAAGTACCCCTCCACAATGGCAAAGTTCAGCGCCCCCCGGCGTAATTTCCCCAGCAGCTCCTCCGTATTTCCCATCTCCATGCGCACATCCGCCTCAGAATGTCCCGCCAGATATACGCCCAGCGGCCTGGCAATCAGAAATTCGCCCACAGTCATGGTGACGCCGAAGTGCAGCGGCAGTTCTTTTTCCGCCCCGGCACGCAGCCGTTCTTGCAGTAATAGCTCGTCGTTGCGCATGGCGGCAGCCGTCCGGCGCAGTACCTCTCCCGCCGACGTCAAAACCAGGCGTTTTCCTTCGCTGCAAAAAAGCTTTGCGCCGTAAAATTCCTCTATGCAGCGGATATGCTGGGAGACAGCGGGCTGGGTGATGTGCAGGCGTTCAGCGGCCCGTGTGTAATTTCGGGTGTCGCAGACCGTCAAAAACGTCAGAATGCGAAAGTCCAGCATGGATAACCTCCTCACCAGTAATTTATATATGATAACATAATTTTATAGTTAAATAAAGATATATAATTTGAAATTATTTATCTTCAGGTGTATGATGGCAATAAAACTTCTGGAAAAGAGGAAATCCCCATGATTTTTTTTAAAAAGAACGGGCCGGGTTTATTGGTATGTCTGGCCATTGCAGTTCCTTCTTGGCTGTTGGGCAAATGGTTTCCCGTGGTGGGCGGAGCGGTTACCGCCATTCTTGCAGGCATGGTGGTCACTATGTTTATCCGGGATAAAAGCCGTCTGGAGAGCGGTATAAAATTCACCTCTAAAAAAATTCTTCAATGGGCCGTGATTCTCTTGGGGTTTGGTCTGAATTTGCGGGTTATTGCGCAGACGGGCCGCCAGTCTCTGCCGATCATTCTGTGCACGATCACCACTTCTCTTGTAATCGCCTTTGCGCTGCATAAAGCCCTGCGTATTCCGTCAAAAATCTCCACACTGGTGGGTGTCGGCTCCTCCATCTGCGGCGGCAGCGCCATCGCCGCCACGGCGCCCGTCATTGACGCGGACGACGAGGAGGTGGCGCAGGCCATTTCGGTCATTTTCTTTTTCAATGTGTTGGCGGCGGTGCTGTTTCCCGTCTTCGGCAATCTGCTGGGTTTCAGTACCACCTCCGGCGAGGCGTTCGGCATCTTTGCGGGCACAGCCGTGAACGACACTTCCTCCGTCACTGCGGCGGCCTCTACATGGGACAGTATGTGGGGGCTGGGCACGGCCACTCTGGACAAGGCCGTCACGGTCAAACTCACCCGGACACTGGCCATTATCCCGATCACGCTGGTACTGGCGCTGGTACGAACCCGCCGGGAAAAATCCGACGGCGGCAAGGGCAAAAGTGTGAATCTTGGGAAAATTTTTCCCTTTTTTATTCTTTACTTTATTGCGGCGTCCGTAATCACCACCGTCGCTTTGCGCCTGGGCGTCCCAGCAGTTATCTTTGCCCCGGCCAAGGAGTTGAGCAAGTTTTTCATCGTAATGGCCATGGCCGCCATCGGTCTGAACAGCAACATCGTCAAACTGGTGAAAACCGGCGGCAAGCCCCTCGTGCTGGGCGCCTGCTGCTGGGTCGGCATTACCGCGGTCAGCCTTTTGATGCAGCATGTGCTGGGCATCTGGTAACACCGTCCGAACACAAGGGCGCCGTCCGGCTGATTGCCGGACGGCGCTCTTCTTTATTCAGTCGGTACGGTATTAATTTTACTCAATCCCCTTGGGATAGGCGCAGGTGCGGTCGGTCTCGGCGGCGATGGGCTTGATCTCATGTTCCGTAAATTCACACATCGTCTTGCGGATCAGCTCCTGCTCTTGGGTCAGCTCGAAATCCATGGTTATCCTCCTATGTTTTTACTTCTTCTCGTCTTGAATGCCGGCGATGTTTTTCGCCAGCTCCTTCTTGCCCTGAAAATCTCCCTGCCGGGCGATCATGATGCGCTGGGCCTGGGGCGAACCCGCGCCGTGCAGGGACTCCGTGCGGTAGCCCACGGCGGCGGACCCAAGGCAGATGTTCTCCAAAAACCGGAAAACCCTCGCCCGGTCCTCGGTGGAAACCTCCTCCTTGGTCTTGAAATATTTGCTGCAGATCTCGCCGATGGTCTCGCCGCTGTTGCCCACCACTGTGTCGGACTTGAAATCCTTTTCGGAGGGCAAAGTAACCATGGCGCCGCCGGCCACATCCTCGGCAAGGCGCACGATCTCATAGGGAAAGCGGGTGACGTTCTGCTTGCACACGTTGGCAAGCAGCAAATCGATCTGGTAGTTGCCCGCCTTCGTCGGGCAGCCCTCGCAGGAGCAGGCGATGCCGCAGGAGTAGAGCGTCTCGTTGAGATGGGTCATCTCGATGAGCTTGTCCTTCACCGCGGAGGCCTTCTCCACGCCGTTGTACTCGGCGGCCAGCGCCGCCGCCCCGATCACCACGTCGCCCACGCCCACCTTGCACCCGCCGTAGCTCTGGCGGTGGTATCCGGCGAACCGCTCCACCATCATCCCGGCGAACTCATATTCGCCGTTGAGAAAGAGGTACTCGTTGGGAATAAACACGTGGTCCAGCACCACCAATGCCTCCTGGCCGCCGAACTTCTTGTTGCCAAGGTCGATGTCGGCGTTCTCCTCCAGCTTGCGGGTGTCGCAGGACTGGCGGCCGTAGATGAGGTAGATGCCCTCCGCGTCGGTGGGGCAGGCGAAGGACACAGCCCAGTCCCTATCCTCCGGGCCCATGGCGATGGTGGGCATGAAGATGTGCCAGTGGGAGTTGACGGAGCCGGTCTGGTGGCACTTGGCACCGCAGACCACGATCCCGTCCTCCCGGCGCTCCACCACGTGGAGGTACATGTCCGGGTCCGCCTGCTGGTGGGGGGCTTTGGACCGGTCCCCCTTGGGGTCCGTCATGGCCCCGTCCACCGTCAGGTCCTCGTCCTGGACCATGGTGAGGAACTTCTTGAAGTTCTCGTGGTAGCGGGTGCCGTGGGCCTCGTCGATTTCAAACGTCGTGGAAAACACAGCGTTGAAGGCGTCCATGCCCACGCAGCGCTGGAAGCAGCTGGCGGTCTTCTGGCCAAGCAGGCGCTGCATTTTCACCTTCTTCACAAGATCCTCGGCGGACTGGTGGAGGTGGGTGAAGCGGTTGATGGTGCGGCCCGTCAGGCTGGACGTGGCCGTCATCAGATCCGCGTACCGCGGGTCGTGGGCCAGGCCGTAGGTCATGGCCACGCAGTTGATGCTGGGCCGGATCATGGGGTGGTCCACCCAGTTGTCGATCTTCTCGCCGAACATGTACACCCGCGTCTTCATCCCCCGCAGGCTCTCTATGTACTCTTTCGCTGTTTTTAAGGACATATGTCTCCTCCTTATTTAAAATGTATGTGGACAGCGGGATCAACGCATAGCCAGCGTCACTTCACCGGATGCCGCCAGTTCGCCATGGTTGTATATCTTGGCGGCGCAGGTAGCAATGGCTTTTTCGGGCCGCTCACTGAAGAGTTCTGCGTGGATTTCAATTGTGTCTCCGGGAAGAATTTTCTTTAGGAACCGCACGTTGTTGATGCCCAAAAACAAAGGGGTTTTACCAGCGTACCGCGGGGTGGACAACAGCAGAATATCCGCGGTCTGAGCCATGCATTCCACCGAGTATACCCCCGGTAAAACAGGATCGCCTGGGAAATGGCCTTTAAAAATTTCACGAGTGGAATCTACAAAAAATGTGGTAGTAATGTGCTCCCCCGGAGTCATATCCTCCACGGTGGTCACCAAAAGCATGGGGTCCCGGTGGGGGATTACCCGCCGGATTGCTTCCTGATCCATTTTCATATGATATATCCTTTCGATGGTTCTGTGCGGACAATGCCGTATGCAGTTCACATACGGCATTGTCCAAGAGAGGTAAGTTTCGGGAAAGCGGCCGATCAATATGTTTTTAAAAAAAGAACGATCAATTTTCTGCCATTTTGCGGTATTTGGCGTAGCGATCCCTGGCGTCCTGAATGGTCTTCTGATACAGGCGATCCGCACGGTCAGGGAAGTTGATTTTCAGCGAGGAATAGCGATTTTCACCCTTGAGGTAGTCCATCATTTTGCTGGAATCCGGCTCCGGAGAATCCAGCTGGAAGGGGTTTTTCCCCTCGGAAGTCAGGCGAGGATCATAGCGGTACAGGTGCCAGTAGCCGCACTCCACCGCCTTCTTCATCTCCTGCTGCGTGCAGCTCATGCCGGCCTTGATGCCGTGTTCCAGGCATGGGCAGTAGGCAATGACGATGGCAGGACCGGGATAGGCCTCCGCCTCCCGGATGGCCTTCAGCGTCTGAGCCTGGTCGTAGCCCATGGCGACCTGCGCCACGTAGATATAGCCATAACTCATGGCGATGGCGCCCAGATCCTTTTTCTTGACTGCCTTGCCGCCGGCGGCAAATTTGGCGACCGCAGCGGTGGGCGTGGCCTTGGAGGACTGTCCGCCGGTGTTGGAATAGACCTCGGTATCCATCACCAGCATATTGATATTGCGGTTTTGAGCCAGCACATGGTCAATGCCGCCGAAGCCAATGTCATAAGCCCAGCCGTCTCCGCCAAAGGCCCAGATGGACTTTTTGGCCAGGTACTCCCTGTTCTTCAGAACAAATTCCGCTTCCTCACTGCTGTCTGCCTTCTCTAGTACGGCCAGCAGCGCATCGGTAACCTCGCGGGACTTCTGAGAATCCTCCCACTGCGCCAGATAAGCGTCAATTGCCTCCGTCGCAACGCCGCGCTCCCGCAGGGCGTGCAGGCGAATCATCAGCTCCTTGTGAATGGCGTCGTGAGCATGGAGGAAGCCGTAGGCAAACTCGGCATTATCCTCAAACAGCGACTGCTCCCAGCAGGGACCGAAGCCGCGTTGGTCGCAGGAATAGGGCGTCATGGGCATGGCGCCGCCGTAGGCGGAGGAACAGCCGGAGGCATTGGCCACATACATACGGCTGCCGAACAGCTGCGTGACCAGCTTGATATAGGTGGTCTCAGCGCAGCCGGCGCAGGCGGCGGAGAACTGGAAGTAGGGTTTGGCAAACTGAGACGCCTTCACGTTCTTGTCGCTGATGGCGTCCTTTTTCAGCAGCGCTTCATTCATGGCGTAGCGGTCAAAATTCGCCTGCTGGTCGGCCTCGTCCTTCATCGCAACCATGGTCAGCGCGCCCTCAGCAGGGCAGGCGGTCAGACACACGCCGCAACCGAGGCAGTCATAGGGGGAGACCTGCATCCGGAAAGAATAATCCTTCATGCCGGCACCCTTGGCGGGGACGGTGGCAAAGGAAGCGGGCGCTCCGGCCTTCTCCTCGTCGGTCACCAGCACGGGGCGAATGGCGGCGTGAGGGCAGGACATGGAGCAGCGGTTGCACTGGATGCACACGTTGGGATTCCAGTGAGGCACATGAGTGGCCACGCCGCGCTTGCTGTAGGTGGTGGTGGCGTTTTCCCAGGTACCGTCCAGACAGTTGTGCTTTTTAAACACGGAGACCGGCAACTCGTCGCCATGCTGGCGATCCATGGGTACCACAATTTCCTTAATGAACTCGGTGCCCTGCAGGCTTTCCGGCGCTCCGTCCTGAGCGTTGGCCCAGGAATTGGGAATCTCCACTTTTACCATGCCGCTCACGCCTGCATCCACGGCCCGGTCGTTGAGATCGACAATCTCCTGGCCACCCTTTTTAAAGTAACTCTGGTAATTGCCCTTCTTCATCTCCGCCACGGCCATTTCAATGGGAATGACCTGGGTCAGCTGGAAGAAGGCGGATTGCAGAATTGTGTTGATTCGATTGCCAAGGCCAAGCTCTCCGGCGAGCTTGGTGGCATCCATAATGTAGAATTGAGCGTGTTTGTTGGCGAGATCACGCTTCATCTTGGCCGGCAGATGGGCATCCAGCTCCGAGGCGGACCAGGGGCAGTTGAGCAGGTATACGCCGCCGTCCTTGAGGTCGGCAGTGGTGTCGTACTTATGTACATAGGTGGGTGCATGGCAGCCCACGAAGTCTGCTGCGTTCACCAGATAAGTAGCGTGTATGGGCTCGTCGCCAAAGCGCAGATGGGACTGGGTCAAACCGCCGGACTTCATGGAATCATAGGAGAAGTAAGCTTGCGCATACTTATCGGCGGTCAGGCCGATAATGGTGATGGCGTTTTTGTTGGCGCCCACCGTTCCGTCGCCGCCCACGCCCCAGATCTTACAGGCTGTCTGGCCGGGATAGCTGATCTCCAGCTCCTCAGTCGGCAGGGAGGTGTGGGTCACATCGTCCAAAATGCCGATGGTAAAGTTGCTTTTCGGCTGGGGCTGGCGCAGGTTGGTATATACGGCGGCAATCTGGCCGGGAGTGGTGTCCTTGGAGGCCAGGCCATAGCGTCCGCCGACCACCGCAATGTCGCCGCGGCCCGCCTGCTGCAGTGCACTCTGCACATCCAGATACAGCGGCTCGCCCACGGAGCCGGACTCCTTGGTGCGGTCCAGCACGGCGACCTTTTTGCAGGAAGCGGGGATGGCATCCACAAAGTGCTCAATAGAGAAGGGGCGATACAAGTGTACCTGCACCATACCGACCTTGCGGCCATGGGCATTGAGATAATCCACGGTGTCGCGCACGGTCTCCGCGCCGGAACACATGATGACGGCAACCTCCTCGGCATCGGGAGCGCCGTAGTAGTTAAACAGTTTGTAGTCCCGGCCGGTGAGGCGGTTAACCTCGTCCATGTAGTGCTGCACAACGCCGGGAATGGAGGCAATTTTTTCGTTGGCGCCCTCCTTGCACTGGAAGAATACGTCCGGATTAACGGTGGTGCCGCGGGTGGAGGGATGCTCCGGGTTCAGGCCGTTTTTGCGGAAAGCCTCCAGCTGCCTGTAATCCACCAACTTGGCAAGATCCTCATAGTCCAGCGCCTCAATGCGCTGCATCTCATGGGAGGTACGGAAGCCGTCAAAGCAGTGCATGAAGGCGTACCGGCCTCCAATGGCGGACAGATGGGCAACAGCTCCCAAATCCATAGCCTCCTGAGGGGAGGAGGACATCAGCATGCCAAAGCCGGTCATGCGGCAGGTCATTGCATCGGAGTGGTCGCCAAAAATGGACAGTGCATGGGCGCTTACAGTGCGGCAGGCCACATGGAACACGCCGGGCAAAAACTCGCCGCCGATTTTGTACATGGGCGGAATCATCAGCATCAGGCCCTGAGAGGCGGTGTAGGTGGTGGTGAGAGCGCCGGCCTGCAGCGAACCGTGGCAGGTACCGGCGGCGCCGGCTTCGGACTGCATCTGAATCACATCCACAGTATTCCCGAAGATGTTCTTTTTCCCCTTGGCGGCCCATTCGTCCACCTTCTCCGCCATAGCGGAGGACGGCGTGATGGGGAAGATTGCGGCAACCTCCGTAAACGCGTACGAGGCGTACGCGGCAGCGGTATTGCCGTCCATGACTACACTTTTCTTATTCATACCTGTTTCCTTCCTTACGCTTACTTTGAAAACGCGGCGACATCCGCCGGCGCTGGGGCCGTGCTTTAGATCCAGCAGTACGAAATCCTATCCGGCGTAACCGACCGACTCTACATACGCAGAGTCAGAGGTCTTCATAAATAGCCCGAACACACCCTGAGATGTACCAGCGATTTGCGATTTACGCACACTGGGCATAGAGGGTATTGGGCAGTCGGAAAAGCTCATCCCTGTCTCCTTTACTCCCCTGTAGTTCCTCCGCGCTCTGTCATTTAAGCAGGTCGGCTGCGAATTCGCCGATCCGCCTGACACCCTCGCGGATGTTGTCCTCTCCAGTAGCATAGCTCAGGCGCACAAAGCCCTCGCCGCCCTCGCCAAAGCCGGTGCCGGGGACCACGACAACCTGTTTTTCCTGCAGCAGGCGGATGGCAAAATCCCGGGAGGTCAAACCGGTGCCCTGAATATTGGCAAACGCATAGAACGCGCCCTTAGGCGACATACAACTGACGCCTGGAATGGTATTGAGTCCGCTGACCACCAACTTCCTTCTGCGGCGATACTGGGTTTTCATCTCCTCCACGCACTGGTGGCAACCCTCCAGCGCGGCAACGCCGCCCCACTGTACTCCCTCGTTCACGGAGGAGAGCACATTTTCCAACAGTTTTGTCATGGTGACAATGATCTCCTCCGGTGCGGCGGCATACCCCAGACGGAAGCCCGTCATGGCATAGGTCTTGGAGAAGCCGTCCACCACAATAGTACGCTCCTTCATGCCCGGAAACGAGGCAATGCTGGTATAGGGCTCATCATCCCACAGCAGCTCGTGGTAGATTTCATCCGTCAGGATATAGAGATTTTTTTCCTTTGCAAGATCCGCAATCTGGCGGAGATTTTCGGCGCTGGCCACACCTCCGGTGGGGTTGGAGGGGGAGTTGATAAGAATGAGCTTCGTCCTGGGGGTAATCGCCGCCCGCAGGTCATCGATATCATACATGAAACCGTTTTTTCGTATACCTTCACCGGTACGGGAACTGCTCCCACCTGCATCATCAGTCCCTTGTAGTTGGCCCAGCCGGGATCCGGCAGCAGAACCTCGTCCCCGATGTCCAGAACCGCCGTGCACGCCAGACACAGCACACTGATGGCTCCGGCCCCTATTAAAATTTCATTGGCCTGATAGTCCAGTCCGCGCGCCCGATAGCTTTTTGCCACGGCTTCCCGCAGGGCGGGAATGCCCGCGTTGGGCGTATAATGTGTTTCACCCCGTTGGAAGGATGCGACGGTGGCGTCAATCACGTGCTTGGGCGCAGTGAAATCCGGCTCGCCCAGAGCAAAGCTGACCACGTTATCCAGTCCGGTCTGCATGGCAAACATCTCGCGGATGACCGATCTTGGCGTCTCCTTACTTTTTTCAGAGGCAAAAGACATGACGTTTTCTCCTTTTACAGGTAATAGATGATATCCGTCGGAGCACCGTGACCGGCACGGTGCTCCGACGGGGGTTCTCAATGGCCGCAGGATGGGGTTCATTCTATTTTCCGATAAAACATCTCATCCAAATTAATATCAACGTCGCTGCGGGAAGCATGGCAGCGTGCTTTACGTTATAAAGAGGTTTGTGCGCCCTTTTCATGAGCTCCGGCATCAATGTTCCTTCGCGGTGAGTTCGGGGAGCTTTTCCACTGTCGCGGCCGCGGTGGCCTCCCACTTGCCGGATTTCAGCCGGGCCAGATAGTCGCTGATGAGAGCGCCAATCTGCTTCCTCATTGCAAAGCAGACCACCAGGTTGCACACGGCGCAGACGCCGAAGAAAAAGTCGAACAGGTTCCACAGGGTACTCAGAGCACCCAGTGCGCCGACAATCGCAAAAATACAACCCAGAATCCGATAGGGCATGATAAGCTTTTTTCCGCCCAGAATGTTCACGCAGATTTCACCGTAGTAAACGTTGACCAGAGCGGTGGTAAAAGCAAAGAATGCGATGATGACGGAGATGAAAATCGTGCCGGCCACAGGGCTGTTAAACGCGACTCCGAAAGCCTTACTGGTCAGGGCCGCGCCGCTTTCGCCGCTGTCCCATACGCCGGTGCTCAGCACCACCAGGGCGGTCATCGTGCATACGACGATAGTATCCACGAACACCTCTACAATGCCCCACAGGCCCTGTTTGACAGGATGATTCACTGCAGCGGAGGAGTGGGCCAGAGGCGCCATGCCGGTGCCCGCTTCGTTGGAATACACACCGCGGGCCAGTCCCCAGCGAATAGCCAGCAGCACGGTGGAGCCCGCAAAACCTCCGGTGGCGGCTACGGGAGTGAAAGCGTCCTCAAAGATCATGCCGAACACGCCGGGAATGTTGCCGGCGAAGCGAACCAATACGTACAAACTGACAACCGTGTAGGCCAGCGCCATAAAGGGGACCACCAGTTCGGCAAATTTGCTGATGCCCTTGATGCCGCCAACCAGAACAATGGCCATCAAAATGGCGGAAATGACGCCGATAATCCAAGGGTTGAGATCAAAGGACGTGCGGATGGCGGCGGTCAAGGAGTTAATCTGGACCGCGGGAGCAAACACCATGGCGCAGCCCAAAATGATGGTCCACACAATGCCCAGCCACTTCCAGCCTTTTCCCAGGCCGCGCTTGACATACCAGTAAAAGCCACCGTGCCAGAGGCCGGTCTCCGGATCCCTCTCACGATAGGCCAGGCCCAAAGTGATTTCGGAAAATTTCACAATAAAGCCCAGCAGGGCGACAAACCACATCCAAAAGATAGCGCCCGGGCCGCCGGTGGCGATGGCTACGGACACACCCGCGATGTTGCCCACACCCAGCGTGGAGGCCAGCGCCGTACAGCACGCCTGAAACGGGGAAATATCTCCGTCGCCCTCGGTCTTTACAAAAATTTTCCCTAAGGTATTCTTTAAAGCGTGGCCGAAAATGCGGAACTGGAAGAATTTGAACCGGATTGATAGAATAATTGCCACCCCGAAGGTCAGAATTAACAGAGGCCAGCCCCAGATCCAATTGGAAATCGCCATCAATATGTTGATAATGAACATTAATTGCCTCCTTACATAACACAACAAAATTTTACTTGTGCCCTACGGCATGGGATTGAGACTAAGCCTGCCTGTGGAAGTGTTTTCAGTATGGCATTCCTCCTCATCGCGCACGGGTTTATGCAGTTTCCGCATTGCGGAATCAAATTTCACAAACAGTCGACTGAAAAAGAGGGGCCCCGCCCTCTTTCTTGTGCTTTCATAAAATGTAGGCAGATGCTATGATAAAATCCAGATTGGTCAACATTTCCGCTAATCGGAATCTTTTTCCGAATCGCGTCTTAAAGAAAAGCCGCTTTCGCGGTATCTGTTGTTTTCCCTGCCATGCGACAGTTTTTGCTGAATTCTCCATATATCTTGCCGTTTACCGATTTTAATGATACATTATTAACACATAATTGTCAATACCGATTAAAATAATCGTCATTTTGTAGAGAAATTTTGGTGAATTTATGGAAAAAGCGCAAATATCCAGTATCGTGCGCGCCTTGGATATTCTGGAGTGCTTTATGGATTCCTCCGTGGAATGGACTCTGAAAAACCTGGTGGATCGTCTGGATCTTCCCACCACCACCGTTTTTCGGCAGGTATCCACGCTGGTGGAACGCGGCTATCTCAAGCAGGACCCCGTTCGCAAGAGCTATCAGGCGGGGCCTCGGCTGCTGCTCTTGTGCAGCACGGTTCTCAGCCGGAACGACCTGCGCTCCATTGCCCGTCCCGAACTGGAGCAGCTTTCCGCCACAGTGAAGGAGACCGTTAACCTCAGTCTGCCGCTGGGGCGGGAGATATTTTATCTGGATAAGGTGGAGACTTTTCGCTCCGTGGTGTGTAATACCAAAGTAGGCACCCGTGCACCTGCCCACGCCACCAGCGGCGGAAAAATTCTGTTAGCGGCTCAGTCTGAAAAATTTGTAGACGACTACTGCCGCGATCTACCCGAGATGAAGCCGCTGACGGACAAGACTATCGTCTTGGCAGACCGGCTGCGGGCGGAACTTGCCCAAGCGCGGATCAATGGCTATGCCATAGATGACGGAGAGATTGAGCCGGGGCTGATCTGTGTCGGCGCACCGATCATCAGCATGAATCAGAAGATAACTGCCGCAGTGAGTATTGCCGGACCGGCCTTTCGGATGCAGGAGGATTTAGACTTCATGATTCGCGAGGTCAAAAAAACCGCTGCCGCCATCTCGCGCCTGTTGGGCGGGCAGCCCTAAGCACTTTGGACACCTGCCTCCCTCCGGAGGCGGGCGTCTTTTTTTCTGCGCTCACCACAGCATCAGCCTGTTGGCCTGAGCGCGCAGTTCCTGACGAAATTCCGGTGCCGCCACGGCAATCAGACTCTCTGCCCGCTGGCGAATGGACCGGTCCCGCAGACGGGCAATCCCATATTCCGTGACCACGTAATCCGTCAGATTTCGGGAGATGGAGACCACGGCCCCCGGCGTCAGCTGCGCAACAATCTTGGACACCGCACCTCCCTTCGTCGTCGCCGGCAGGGCAATGATGCCGCGGCCGCCCTTGGCGTGATAGGCGCCGCAGGCAAAATCCGCCGCACCGCCGGTCCCGGAGAACTGGGTGCTGCCTATGCTTTCAGAACAGACCTGCCCAGTTAAATCGATCTCAATCGCAGTGTTGACGGAAACCATGTTGTCGTTTTGCGCAATCCGGAAGGGATTATTGGTATAGGCCGCCCGGCGCAGCTCAAATTTTGGGTTGTCGCGCATCAGCTCATACAGCGCATCATCCCCCAGGGCGAAGGCACCCACGGTCTTGCCCACGTTCATAGATTTGCGCGCGTTCGTGATAACGCCTCTGCGCATCAGCATCCCCATGGAGGCGGTGATCATTTCCGTGTGGACGCCCAGGTCGCGCTTATCCGTCAGCGCGTCGCCCATGGCATTGGGAATGCCGCCGATGCCAAGCTGTATGCAGTCTCCATCGCCAATCAGGGAAGAGACGTACTCGGCGATCCGCCGTTCCGTCTCCGTCGGCACAGGCGGGCGGATTGTGGGCAGCGGCCGAACGTACTCGTAAACATAGTCGGCGCGTTCAATGGGGACGGCGGTCTCGCCAAAGACCCGGGGAATATTCGGATTGATCTCGAAGATCACATGGTCTGCGGCATCCAGACACTCCAAAGATGCCTGCAGGTCAAACGAGAGGTGAACACTGCCGGTCTCATCCACAGGGGAGACCGCCGCGACATAGACGGTGGGGCGTTTTGCGGCAACCAGACTCTTCCCGACAACATGCAGATTCATGGGTACCATTGAATACCGTCCGCTGGAATGTCCGGCGCGGCAATCGGAATTATAGAAAAACGAGAGGATATTGATGCGGTCCTTCAGGGACGTGTCAGTCATGACGGGATATTCCCCCATCATCAGCATCGTCCAGAGAGTCACGCCCTCCACTTTTGGAGCAATGGTGTGCAGGTGGGACAAAAAGCCTGTGGGTTCATCCCCGTAGATACTGGTGGCAATGGTGTCGCCGGAACGGATCAGATTCAGCGCGCCCTCCAGAGTCCCCAATCTTGCAGCGTAGCTATGCGCAGGATTCATGGCAATACTCCTTTGCAAATACATTATAAGCTCCCTCTCCGCCGCGTGCTGCGGCAGGGGGAGTCATCGGCATTATAACACGGGTGGGGAGAGGCGTCATTCCTTTCCCGACAAAATAACCCAGCTTCCGAAAAGCAAAAAATTCACAGGCACACGTATGCCAAAGGTGAAAACTGCGAATTATGCGAAATAATCTCGGTTAATTACAGGGCGTATGCAATTGATGCGCAACAAAAGTATCCTATTTTATGAGTCACATTATTTTAGAACAAGCTCCCATATCCGGTGTGGAATTTATATTTTAAATGTGTTATAATTTAATGACCATCAGCACGGCTGCCGTGTTGATGATTTATTCTCTCAAATTGTGAGGTTTGGCTATGAATCAAAAGGAACTGAATGAAATTCGCCGCCGTTTCGCCCCAGATAAAAACAACATCGGAAAAATCTATGGTTGTTACGTCAACAGCAACAAAGAAATCATTTCCTATTTGGATGAATCTCTCGGAATCATGCCGGAGCTGGAAACGGAGAGGTATCTGGGCCTATTTAAAAAAGCTTTGACGGGAGGTCTGGGCAAAAACCTGATCGACATCGTTTTTTCCACGCAGCAGGTCCACGACAGCGATGAGCACCGCCTGCTTACAAGTCTGGCGAGCTCGGAGCTCAAAGACGCCGATGCCAGAGAGCGGTTCTATCAAAAAGTGATCGAAAAGCTGGATATGGAGGACAGTAATTATCTGATTCTCCTTGCTGGCGACACCTATGATGTCCCGCACCGCGGAAAGGATGATGAAATTCAGGCGGATGCTTCCGATGCGGTTTTTAAATACATGATCTGCGCGGTCTGCCCTGTCAGAGATGGAAAGCCGGGGCTTGGATATTTCTCCGGTGAAAATGAGTTTCACGGCTATACAGCAAACCAGATTGTCGCGCCGCCTGAACTCGGATTTATGTTCCCGACCTTTGACAACCGTGCGTCAAATATTTATAATGCGCTGTTTTACACGAAGAACATCGCGCAGATCCATCACGAATTTATTGACGCGGTCTTTCACACCGAAACTCCCATGTCCGCAGACGACCAGAAAGAAACTTTCAAAAGTGTGCTGACCGACTCGCTGGAGAATTGCTGTAGCTATGATGTGCTGCAGGCGGTCCATGAGCAAATCCGCGAGCGCATTGAACAGCACAAGGAGCGCAAAGACCCGGACCCCCTTGATATCACGGCCCGCGAGGTTGGGGATATCTTGCAAAGCAGCGGGGTGCCGGAGAATCAGATTCAGACATTTCAGGAAAAGTGCGGAGAAGAATTTGGCGACGGAGCGGTGCTCAATCCATGCAACATCATCGACAGCGGTAAATTTGAGCTTGTCACGCCGCAGGTCAAAATCTCCGTCGATCCGGAATACAGTTATATGGTGGAAACGACCATTCTAAATGGCAGGAAGTACATTCTGATTCCAGCCGACGAAGGATTCGAATTCAACAGCGTCGAAGTTAAAATTTCAAAGGACTGAAGTCCAACTGAAAGCTCATTGTTTTTCTCTTTTTAACATACGGCGGAAGTGCCGGCGGATTCGATAATCAGCCGGCACTTCCGCTATATCCTGTCTGCATGTGAGGGGCGCATTCGCCGCATCGACCCCACGCCCGGAAAAAGAACCGACGCCGGCCCGACGGATTTTTAAAGAGCGCGGCGACTGCGTTATCCCGGCTGACGGGTATTTTCGGCAGCCACCCTGCACTGATCGCAGATACCGTAGAGTATATTCCCGTCACACTGCAATTCAAAGGAATGATGCTGCCGGATATGATTCCGGAATTCATCCATAAAGCCGCAATCCAGATGAATGAGTTTCCCGCACTTCCTGCATTTCAAATGCAGATGCTCCGCGCAGTGGCCGTCCTCCCCGGCAAACTGATATACCGCCTTTTCGCAGGTGCTGTCCGCATATTTAAGCACGGTATGATCTGTCCACAGTTTATCCAGATAGCGGTAAACCGTGGTCCGGTTAACGGAGAGCCCCTGATCTTGCAAATACTGGAGAATGTCTCCCACGCTGACAGTTCCAGACCAGTTCTGTTTGAGATAATTCAGAATTTCTGTTCTCGCTCTCGTACTGTAACTCTCACTTCTTGCCATATGGTCTCTCTCCCTCCTGCAAGAACGCAATTTTTCACATCGTCCCACACGAAAAATTTGCAATAAAATTGCGTATTTATTTTATGGGAATAAAGCCGCATTGTCAAGGTGTTTTTTGCTTTTATAGGGTTTGATGATTTTACTATTGACTTTTCCACACGTACGGTTTATATTAAAATGCGAATTATGTGCAAATTGTTGTAACGCCCTGTTGCCAATGGGCACGTGGAAAGCGACTAGGGAAACAGGCTGGAAAAATCGATCAAAGAGAGGAGCATGGGGAATGAAACATACAAGGCGTCTGATTGCTGTAAGTCTCGCGGCTCTGTTTGTTTTTACCCTGTCTTTCTCCCTTTCCTACATCGCGCTGGAGACGCACCACCACTGCACGGGTGAAAACTGCCGGATCTGCCACGTCATCCAAAACTGCCGGAATACTCTGACCTCTTTCAGCAGCATTTGTACCGCGAAAATGGCGGAGCCGACAGCGCCCTGCGCGGAAACCGTCTATATTGCCTTTTTTCCTGTTGTCCAGGATAGCTCATGCACACTGGTTTCTCTCAAGGTAAAACTCTCCGATTAACTTCATAAGCCAAAAACAAGGGAGCAGTCTATCCGTTTCAGGCAGACCCGTCTGAAAAAACGGGGCTTCCTTGCTTTTTTGTGCCGTTTTTTTGAAATTATTGGAGGAATTATTATGAAAAAGCTAATTGCCAGCCTGTTGGCCGGCATTTTAATGCTCGGCGGCCTCACCGGCTGCTCCGGCACTTCCGCAGTGTCGTCTGCAAATACTTCTGCCGCATCCGCGGCGTCCCAGGAGGGTTCCGAAAACATCAGCATCGTCTGCACCAATTTCCCGGAATACGACTTTGCCCGTCAAATTGCCGGCGACTGCGCAGATATTACGATGCTGTTAAAGCCAGGCGCCGAAAGCCATTCCTTTGAGCCGACCCCTCAGGACATCATCACCATCCAAAACAGCGATCTGTTTATCTATGTAGGCGGCGATTCCGACGAATGGGTGGCTAATATTCTGGACTCCATGGATCGCGGCACCATGACCGTCTTCAAGTTGATGGACTGTGTGAATCTGGTGGAGGAAGAACTCAGCGAAGGGATGCAGGCCGAAGCCGAGGAAGCGGACGAGGGGGAGGAAGAGGGTCCCGAGATGGACGAGCATGTCTGGACCTCTCCGGCCAACGCCATGCAGATTGTACAGGACCTCAGCGACACTCTCTGTAAGATCGACCCCGGCAATCAGGAGACCTATCAGGCCAACACGAAGGCTTATCTCGTCGAGTTGCAGTCGCTTGACGATGCCTTTCGCGAGGTCATCAGCAGCGCCGCCCGCAAGGAGATCATCGTGGGCGACCGCTTCCCGTTCCGTTATTTCTGCGAGGAATTTGGCCTGACTTATTATGCGGCGTTCCCCGGCTGCTCCACCGACACCGAAGCGGACCCGGCTACGGTTGCGTTTTTGATCGATCAGGTCAAGGAGGATAAAATTCCCGTGGTGTTCCATATTGAGCTGTCCAACGAGGAAATGTGCGACTCCATCTGCGAAGCCACCGGCGCAAGGAGCCAACTTTTGAACGCCGTTCACAATGTCAGTGACGAGGATTTCAAAAACGGCGTCACCTACATAGATTTAATGAACCACAACGTGGATGTATTGCGGGAAGCCCTGAATTGATGAAACCTGTCGCTGAACAATTTCTGAACGGAAAAGCAGCCGCTTTTCCGTTCAGAAATGCTCACTTTCAGAAATGAGGAACCAAACATGGCATTGCTGACCTGCCAGGATGTTTCCTTCTCCTACGAGGGAACCCCTGCTTTGACCGGCGTCAACTTCTCTGTGGAAGCCGGAAGCTATCTTTGCATTGTAGGCGAAAACGGAGCGGGTAAAAGCACGCTCATCAAGGGACTTCTGCGCCTGAAAAACCCGTCCCAGGGAAAAATTCTGATGGGCGACGGGCTGAAAGCAGCGGAGATCGGGTACCTTCCCCAGCAGACAGTCGCCCAGAAGGACTTTCCTGCCAGCGTCTACGAAGTGGTGCTGTCCGGGCGGCTCAACCGCTGTGGCTTCAGGCCGTTTTACACCAAAGCGGACCACCTGGAGGTGAAGAGAAATCTGAACCTTCTGGGCATCGAAGATTTACAGGAGAGTTGCTACCGCGATCTTTCCGGAGGCCAGCAGCAGCGGGTACTGCTGGCCAGGGCGCTGTGTGCAACCCAGAAGCTGTTGCTGCTGGATGAGCCGGTTACTGGGCTGGACCCTCTGGCGACGGCAGAGCTCTACAGGGTCATTGACCGTCTGAACCAGGAGCAGGGCATTACAATTCTGATGGTCTCCCACGATATTGGCGGCGCCGTGGAACACGCCGATCACATTCTCCATCTGGGACATCAGCAGCTTTTTTACGGAACCACCCAGGCGTATTGTGCCAGTGAAATGGGACGGCATTTTACGGGAGGTGAAACCAAATGCTGAAAACCTTTTTGACCATGCTCTCCTACCCGTTTCTTGTGCGGGCGCTGATCGTCGGGATTCTGGTCTCCCTCTGCGCGTCGCTGTTGGGCGCCAGTCTGGTGCTGAAACGGTACTCCATGATTGGCGACGGCCTTTCCCATGTGGGCTTTGCGGCGCTGGCCGTTGCCTATGCCATAAACGCCGCGCCCCTCAGCGTCGCAATTCCGGTCTGTGTCATCGCTGCTTTTTTTCTGCTGCGCGTCAAGGAGAGCTCCAAAATCAAGGGCGACGCGGCCACGGCCCTGATGTGCAGCGGCGCACTGGCCGTGGGCGTCATGACTGTCTCCCTGACCACCGGTATGAACACGGATGTGTGCAACTATATGTTTGGCAGCATTCTGGCCATGAGCCGGAGTGACGTGGTGCTGTCTGTGATCCTCAGTATTGCCGTGCTGATTCTCTATGTGTTCTTCTACAACAAAATTTTTGCAGTGACCTTTGACGAGGCGTTTTCTGCCGCCACTGGCGTCCAGACAAATCTTTACAACATGGTCATCGCCCTGCTGACGGCCATCACCGTCGTGCTGGGGATGCGGATGATGGGAACGCTTCTGATTTCCAGCCTGATCGTTTTCCCGGCGCTGACCGCCATGCGGCTGTGCCGCCATTTCAAAACGACCATTTTAATCAGTGCCGTTTTGTCGGTCAGCTGCTTTTTAGTTGGGCTTACGATCTCTTATCTGGGTTCCATCCCCACAGGCGCCTGCATCGTAGTCACCGATATTGTGGTGTTCGCAATCTTCTCTTTTTTGGAAAAAATTCGGGAAAGGATGTGATTTCGTGAAAAAAACCATTCTGATTTTCCCTTTTTGCATTCTTTTACTGCTATCCGCCTGCGGTAAAAGATCCGACGACCATTCAGCTGCTGCGTCCGCGTTGGGAAGCGAGGCGGTTTCTTCTGCCGCCGTTACTCCTGCCGCGCCCACAGGAAGCTCCTCCGGCTCCGCTTCTTATAATCCAGAGTTGGAAAATCCTCATGATGACTATCCCTATGACATCGCGACCGATCAGAAACAGTATAGCGACGCGGAACCCGATATTGTGGTGGGCGACAATCTGTACATGACGCAGATCAACGACTGGTATATGAACTTCGATGATTATGTCGGGAAAATCGTTGAAATTGAGGGCTATTATCTCACCTTTGGCGATTATACGTTCGTGGGGCGGAAAGGGCCGACCTGTCCCTACTGCACCGGCGGCTATGTGGATTTCGAGTTCCAGACGGACCGGGATCTTTCCGATTGGATTTCGGAGACTTCGTGGATCAAGGTAACCGGAATCCTGCGGGAGGGAACCAATTATCCCGGCGGCGGGGAGAAGCCCCAGCCGTTCTATTATATCGAGGCTCTGTCGGCGGAGAAACAGGCCCAGGCGGGCATTGATACAGTCAGCAACTGAGACTAACTATTAAAAGTCAAGTCCCAAAAGAGGGAAGTTGTGTAAAGAGAGATGGTTTAAAAAAGGCATTGCAAAACAGGCACTCAATAGAGCGCGTGCGAGCTAATAAGAGGCTATCAGGCCGCAAGGCGATACGGTTCTCGGAATTTCTCCAGAGCAAAAATAAGCCGCATCAGTTTCTTGGCGGCATGAGAGATAGCAACGTTGTAATGCTTTCCCTCGGCTCGTTTTTTAGCGAGGTATGAAGCAAAGAGCGGATCCCAATGGCAACCATATTTGGCAGCGTTGTAAAGAGCAAAGCGCAAATATCTGGAACCGCGCTTTTCCATGTGGGCATAGCAGTTTGTAAGCTGCCCGGATTGGTAGGTAAAGGGCGAAAGACCGGCATAAGCCAACACCTTATCCGGGGAATTAAAGTGGGAAAAGTCTCCAACCTCAGCAAGGATCATAGCGCCCATCCGAGTTCCAATGCCGGGGATGGTGGTAATGGGCGAATGCATCTCATCCATAATTGCTTGAATTGCAGCTTCAATTTCTTCAATCTCGGAGTCCAGTTCCCGAATGAGATGAATGGTGTGCCGCAGTTCCAGCCACTTTGCTGGCAGTACGGAGCCAATAGATGCTTTGGCGGCCTCGCGGATTTCTACGGCCATATCCCTCTTATAGCGTCTGCTGGAGGCTTCCAGCAGACGCGCTTTTAACCGTGTAAGATGTGCGTCGGCAATATATTTAGCCCCAGGGAACTCGCTTAGCAGCGCATAAACAGAGGGCATATGGAGAGACGGAACCAGCTTTTCCATTTCCGGGAACAGAGTGCAGACCAGTCTGGCGATGGGGGATTCCAGCTTTGCCCGTTCCTTCACCTTATCGAAACGGTATCTCGTCAGTGATTTTAGCTCCTCGTTGTGGTAAGCTGTGTCTGTGTAGGGTTTGAGGCCCACATTGGATAAAAGCATAGCTGCAATCGTTCGCGCATCTACCCGGTCGGTCTTTGTCTTTCTAAGGCTGAGGCTTTTTCGGTACAGGTTGGTGTGCAAGGGGTTCAAGACATAGGCGGGAAGACCGTTGTCAAGATGGAACCCGAGAATGTTGTAGCTGTAGTGTCCGGTTGCCTCAAGCCCTACCTTTATTTTGCCCTGGGCGGTGGTGCAGGCGCGGATTCGTTCCAACAGGCAATGGAACCCCTCCATATTGATGGGGATGGTGAAGACATCCCCAAGGACTTCACCCTCTGAGTTGATTATGAAGCAGTCGTGCTTGTCCTTTGCCACGTCAATGCCTACGCAAACCATAATGATACCTCCGAATGTAATGTTTGATGCTGTATCCACAGGACTCTTTGCTCTTGTTACCTTGTTCCACATAAACCGTCCGGCGGTATCTAACTGATTAACAAATCTGCAAAGGGCTGTGGTTGAAGCCTCAATTGAACCATATTGTGGAGGTGATTTGAATTAATCCACAGCATCCTCTTTATAATACAAAGTGATTTGATAAGCTTCCGAGACAAATCATAATAAAACAATAAAAAATACCGCATAAATGGTGAATTGCCCCCCAAAAGTTAAATATTTTTTGCTAAGCGACTGAGAGGGCTTGTTGTCCGTGTAAAGCATGCGGCAATCCTCTCAGTTTTCTTTTGATACGACGGTTATTGTAATAATCCAGATATTCTATAAGCTCAGCCTTAAAATTCTGTATTGAGTCAAACTCCTGCAAATACAGCAATTCACTTTTAAGTAGGCCAAAGAATTTCCATCACAGCGTTATCAAGACAGTTACCCTTTAGGCTCATACTTTGCCGAATTCCTTTATCTGCAAGCATTTGTTGGTATTGCTTGCGCCGATACTGCCAACCTTGGTCGGAATGAAGGATGCGTTCTGTTCCATTTGGAAGGATTGCAAATGCCTTATCCAACATTTCAGTCACCATAGACAACACCGGCTTGTCTGAAACGGTATAACTGACAATATCCTGACTGCATAAGTCCAAAACCGGTGACAAGTAACAGTTTCCGCCCAAACAGGTTGAACTCAGTGACATCTGTAACCCATTTTTGATTCGGCGTTCTTGCCTCAAAATCTCGCTTCAGCAAATTGGGGGCGATTTTACCAGTCTCGCCTTTGTAGGAGCAATACTTTTTCATCCTGACCCGACAGGCAATTCCGAGCTCCCTCATCAGCCGCCGTACAGTCTTATGATTGGATGCTATGCCCGCGATTGTGCATTTCGGCTGTGATACGTCGGTATCCGTAACGGCCTTAGATCTCAGTATAGATTTTGGTGATCTGATTTTTGGTTTCACTGTACTTGTCCGGCCGTGTCCTGCGTTTGACATAGTAATAATAGGTTGCACGAGGCAAACCAGACACTTCGATCAACAGTGATACCTTATGTTTTTGCCTTAGTTCCCAGATCACCTGCGCCTTTTATCGCGGCGTTCCTCTTTTAAAACCAAGGCATTCAATTTTTTAGGTAGTCGTTCTCCGCTCGTAACCGTTGATTTTCAGCAATTAGGTCTTCCTCAATTTTCTTGCCCAATTGTAGCGGATGCCTTTTGCAGCCTCGCCCACGCCGTTCAATATACAATCCCTCCGGTCCTTCTTCAAGGTAGATATGCTCCCAATTGCGGACTTACGGTCATTGATCCCATATTTACGAGCTGTTTCTTTATGGGCTAATCGGTTCTCACGCATATCTTCCACAACCCGGTGCTTGAATTTTTCTGAATATGCTATCCCTTTTGGCATTAAAACACCCCCAAAGTTATTTATATCATACTGTCTAACTTTAGGAGTGCAGTCCAATCGCGCCGGGGCGACTGTTTATACATTCTTTCCGGCGCTAGGCCCCTCTTTTTGACGCAGGCTTTTGCAATGCTTTCATTTGGCTGTAGCGGGGCAGACGCACTGCTTCTGCGCGCAATATGTATTTACATTAAGGACATTTTGTAAAATATATGTATATAATATAGGGACGTTTCGAATAATTTATTATGCTGACATTGAAAATGATCCAGGACGCGCAGCAGGCGCTGAAGGGTGTGGCCAGAATCACACCGCTGAATCCTGCGAAGCATCTGGGGAAAAATGTGTATATTAAGTCGGAAAACCTGCAGCTCACCGGCGCATTTAAGCTCCGGGGCGCTTACAATAAGATCCGCTCTCTGACGGAGGATGAGCGGGCCCACGGCGTGGTTGCCTGTTCCGCAGGCAACCACGCACAGGGCATTGCCCTTTCTGCCACAAAGCTCGGCATCAAGTCCGTCATCTGTATGCCCGCTGGCGCGCCCATCAGCAAGGTGGAAGCGACCAAGGGCTACGGCGCCGAGGTGGTTCTGGTTCCGGGCGTATATGATGACGCCGCCGCAGAGGCCGCACGTCTCACCAAGGAAAAGGGCTATACCTTTGCCCATCCGTTTAACGACGAATACGTCATGGCCGGACAGGGCACCATTGGTCTGGAAATCCTGGAGCAGCTTCCCGAGGTCGATCAGGTGGTGGTTCCCATTGGCGGCGGCGGCCTGATCAGCGGCATCGCGGTTGCCATCAAGAGCCTGAAGCCCTCCTGCAAGATCATCGGCGTGCAGGCGGCCAACGTGGCCGCCATGTATACCTCCTGCAAGTCCGGCCAGATCTGCACCGTACCCGACGGCGACACCATCGCCGACGGCATCCATGTCCTGACCCCGGGCGACAAGACCTTCGCGCTGTGCCGGAAGTACGTGGACGAGATCGTCACCGTGAAGGAAGATGAGATCGCCACCGCCATTCTGGCGCTGATGGAAGACCAGAAAACCGTAGCGGAAGGTGCGGGTGCCACGCCGGTGGCCGCCGTGATGTTCGGCAAAGTGGATGCCGCCAACAAAAAGACCGTATGCGTGGTCTCCGGAGGCAACGTGGATGTGACAACGCTGTCCCGTATTATCACCAAGGGCCTGACCAAAACCGGCCGTATCGCCGAGTTTTCCACCAAAGTGGCCGATAAGCCCGGAAGCCTCCTCCGGCTGCTGCAGATTCTGGCAAAGACCGGCGCCAATATTATCAGCATCAACCACTCCCGGGAGGACAGGAATTCCGATGTAGGCGCCTGCTTGGTCTCCATGGTCCTGGAGACCCGGGACCTGCAGCACGTGGATGATGTTGAGCGGGAGCTGGTTGCCGCTGGTTACAGGCTGCTGAACCGCTGATTCGTCAATGCCACCGGCAGACACCCAGTCTTCCACGGCCATTATGCCCGTTATTGTACAGCGATACGGAAGTAGCGGCGTCCCGCGTCAAGGCCGGAATATTATAATGAGATGGTACGGATGTAACTTACCGCTTGAGATACCGGACGGCAGCTGCACGGGCAGGCGCGTACGGGGCTTTCAGGAATACTCTCCGGTACTCCCGAGGCGGGAAATTACCTGCACGGCGCGCGGCCGCTACAGTCTATGCTTATTGCAATCTAGAACGGTCTTTGAAAAAAGGACTATAAATATGCAGCGGACAGGCGCCGCATACAAATCCGAAACCGATGGCTGCAAAAACAGGTGTGGCCATCGGTTTTCATGATTAAAGGGCCGTGAAAAGGGAAGACTGCCGCTACGGGAACGGTTGTTATGCTTCCTGCGGCACATTTTGTCAATACCCTGGTAAATCAGCGCTGCATCGGAGAGGAGAAACGAAAATAAAAATCTGTATTTTACAAGGAAGTCCGCGGAAAACGGGAATACCGCCGCTGTGCTGAAACCGTTTGTGCGGTGGATGGAGGAGCGGGGACACAACTACGAAACGATTCGGCTTTACGACAAGAATCTGAATCCGTGCAAAGCCTGTCGGGCGTGCCAGAGAGACTGGATGATTTTCGGGTGTGTGCAGCGGGACGATATGCAGGAAATTTTTGACGCGGTTCTGGCCTGCGACCTTCTGGTACTCGCAACGCCGATTTACTCCTGGTACTGCACTCCGCCGATGAAGTCGGTATTGGACCGGCTGGTATACGGCATGAACAAATACTACGGTAAGGCAAAGGGTCCGGCGCTGTGGATGGGAAAGCCGGTAGCTCTGGTGACTACCTGCGGCTATCCGCCGGAGATAGGGGCCGATCTGAGGGAGGCGGTATGCAACGTTATTGCAGGCACTCCCAGCTCAAATACCTGGGTGTGCTGGCGGAACGTCATCTGGGTTACGACACCGTATTTATGGATGAGGCAAAAGCCACCCGGGCGGCGGCATTTGCCGACAAACTCTGTAACGCGTATAAAGATATTAAAATTTAAGATAAGTGGCATATGCAACTTACTGTATGCGTGTATTCGTATATACTCATATCATAAACAAGGAAACACAGCAAGTTCCAGTCAGCCGATTGGAAAATGAAATTTATTAGGAGGAAATAATTATGAAAAAGTGGGTTTGCTCTGTTTGTGGTTACGTGTTTGAAGGCGAAAATCCCCCCGAGAAGTGCCCCCAGTGCGGTGTCCCCGGCTCCAAGTTCACGGAGCAGAAGGGCGAGATGACTTGGGCCGCCGAACATGTGATCGGTGTGGGTAAGTCTTTTGGTGAGAACGTTCCCACCGATGTGCAGGAGCAAATTGTGGATGGTCTGCACGCCAACTTCACCGGTGAGTGCACGGAAGTCGGTATGTATCTGGCTATGAGCCGCGCCGCCTATCGCGAGGGCTATCCCGAAATCGGCGACTACTGGCACAAAGCCGGACTGGAGGAGGCTGAGCACGCCGCCAAATTTGCGGAGCTGCTGGGCGAGGTCCTCACGGATTCCTCCAAGAAGAATCTGGAGATGCGTGTCGAGGCCGAGAACGGCGCCACCCAGGGCAAGTTTGAGCTGGCTAAGCTGGCCAAGCAGTATAATCTGGACGCCATTCACGATACCGTCCATGAGATGGCCCGGGATGAGGCCCGTCATGGAAAAGCCTTCGCAGGTCTTCTGAAGCGTTACTTCGGTAAGTAATTTTAGACAGTCCATATAGGCATCGTAACGGCAGACAATTGAAAGATACGACAAGACCCTCAGGATTTACTCCCGAGGGTCTTGTTTGTTGTTTTATTGAAAGCCGGGTTTACGACCACTTGCAACCTGCCTTGCACCGCTTCAGGGGCCGTCGGTTTGAGCAAAATAAATTGCGCAGATTATAAAAGGTTTCCCCGGCTTCAATGAAATGATGCTACAAACACCATTGTAAAAGGCAGCGAACCACATCCGAAAAACCGGTTAAATGGGGAAAACGCTTGCTTATGCGGATTTTTTACATTGCATTAAGTCCCCAGATTGGCAGCAACGGTATCGTCAATATCAACGATCCCGTTTTCGCTATCCCATTCAGTATCCAGACCAAGTGCCTCGGTAAAAAAGCGAAGTGCCAAATAGGTCCTGCCGCAGTTTTTAACAGCCGGAAGGCTCATTTCAACCGGGGACCCGTTCACCATAGCTGTCACATTGTTCGCAGTTATCTCAATCTTTGTATCATCCTTGATAATAGTAGCCGTCTGTGGCCGACTTATCGCTATTGGAATTTCCTTTTGCCGCAGCAGGCATCGCCGATAAACTCAGCACTAAAATAATAGCCAGCAGCAGTGAGAGTCCTTTTTTCATTTTTCATTTCCTCCCTATAAGAAAGCAAAAACTGTATGCCGAATCTGGCACACAGTCTGTAAGTTCCGTGAGCTCTTCGGCAGCCCGGCTGTCATAGCATAACAATGCCTTAGACCCGTGGCTTTGCGTCCTGGACTTTCGCCAAGTTTGCTCGTATCGGAGATTGTCTCTATTGTAAACAATTTGCACATTTTGCCAATAACTTTTTATATTTTGCGCAGTTCGCATTATCTGCTGCATTTTTACAAGATCCGTGGGCGGAAAATCCATCCGACAGGGACGGTTTATTAAGAGAAAGCCCACGGCTAAGAGTTGATCTCAGTCGTGGGCTCTTCCAGTTTTATGATTTTTTAAAACTTATGGCAAAAAGCCGGTCAGATGGGCTTATCCTATTTTCTGCACAGTCCGCTTCCGACCGCAAGGCCGCTTTTTATTTGTTAGAGGCGGCTTTTGAAATTTTGTAGATGCCCAGCGTCAGCATGGGAATGACGTAGATGGCCAAAAAGCCCCAGCTGATCGTTCCGTAGCCCTTGGCGATCAAGCCCGTCAGGCCAAAGGTGGAGATGCAGATACCCGTAATGACCAGACCGACTGCAACAAAGGGACGAACCCACTTGGGGACGGCTCCTTTCTTAGCGATGCTGTTCTCAATTCGGTCATCTACAGCCTTGATAAATCCGGTGCCGGTTTCGATCAGAGTGCCGAACAGGACGATCTCAAAAACGGCATACAGCCACGTCATATTGAGGTTGGAGAACACGACCGTGACAGGAACCTCCGCGCTGATAACGGCGGAGAAGTCGGAGGCCATGACCAGCAGCAGCAGCGCCGCGGGAATGATCCCGATGGCTCCGGCCAGAAGGCCGGAGACGACCGCATCTTTGCGGCTGTTGGCGCCGCGGACGGTATACAGCAAGGCGGGGACAATGCCCAGGTTATAAAAGGAGTATTTCAGTCCGTTCGCGAACCAGCCGCCGTTAATTTCGCCCTTGGCAAACTCGGCGGAGATGGCGCTTCCGAATTTGACGAAAACGATAATCATAAACAGAATATACACGGCATACAGCACGTAGGACCAGAAGGACAGCACCCTTTCGATGGCCTCCGTTCCCTTGATGACCAGCAGGATGATGCCCACGGACAACAGGATAATACCGACCCAGGCGTTCAGGCCGGTCAAGCTGTTGAGCATGCTGCCCGCGGTGGCGTTGATCACGCCCAGAACGATGAACAGAAGGATCCAATAGCAAATCTCATACAGAACACCGGCCCTGCCCAGCAGCTTGCCCATCATGGAGTTGTAGTCGAAGGTGTTGAACAGTCGCACGAATTCGAATGTCACCGCGCAGAGCACCGACCAGACCAGCATGGTGACGACCATGCCCATCAGGCCGCCCACCAGGCCGCTGGTGCCGAAGTACTGCGCAATCTCAGCGCCGGTTCCGTAACCGCCGCCGATGACGACGGACTGGAAAATGAAGCCGGGTATCAGATATCTCGTCCAATTTTTTTTCGTTTCCATTTTTCTCCTCTTTCTTGTAAAAAACATACACAGTAATGAATGGAATGCGAATATATATATACGCCGTCAGGCCGGCTGATCCACCTTGCGGACAGCCTGTAACAGACGTTCTGTCTGCCCGGCAGCGGGAACCCGCAGCCGCACGCAGGATTCGTCCATGCAGTCGAATTCCGCGCCGGAGACCGTGAGTATTCCCTCGTTGTAAAGCAACGCCTGCAAGTCCACCGTCTCCCGGTGTTTTAGCGTGCAGATGGGGACACGATCGTCTGTGACCAGAAGCTTGAGCGCATGGCCGGTATTTTCCCGCAGTGCCTGCTTGGTACGGGCGAAGTCGGCCCCGTGGGAGCTGGTGTAGCCCGCCGCCGACATGGCGGAAGCCACAGCCTCCCGGGTAAGCTCGTTCATAGTATAGGGATTACTGCTCTTATTCATGTATCCCGTCAGTTCCGGCGTTGTGACCAGATAGCCGGCCCGCAGGCCTGCCAGGCCAAAGCCCTTGGAGAACGTCCGCAGGACAATCAGATTGTCGAACCGGGACTGGTAGCAGAGGGCGGAGTCCGACTGGTCGACAAAATCGCCGTAGGCCTCGTCGATGAGTACGTAAACGCCCAGTTCCTTCGCCCTCTCCAGAACCCGGAGCAAATCCTCCTTGGGTAGCAGCTGTCCTGTGGGGTTGTTGGGGTTATCGATGTAGACCAGCGCGGTGTCCATATTCATAGCATCCAGCATGGCGTCCACATTCTCCCGGTAATCCGCATCCGCAGGGGCAACGCCGGTATAGCGCATTCCCTGCATTCCCACATTGACAATCATATCGGTGAAGGAGGGCATGAAGCCCAGTACCTCCGCGCCGGGATTGGCGAACAGGGCGTTAATTAGATACAGCGCGCTGACGCTGCCGTCGGACAGTAGAATATTGTTACGGGAGAGATCGGCAAACTCCCGCCAGTAGCGGATAATGGCATCGTGGGCAGCGTGGGTATGGGGATAATCCCCCAGCCGGCCAAGGTCAAATGCCCGGATCGCCTCCAGTGCCTTTTCCGGAGGGCCGTAGGGATTGACGCCCAGACTGCAGTCCAGAATGGAAGCGGTTGCCTCCGGCGTATGGTCGGCGTAGCTCTTAGTCGCCTGTAGATATTGGGAGCGAATTTTCATAATTTACCATCCTGCCCGGTTGGAGAGCACGTCGTCGGAGATCTTTCCGGCGGCATATTCGCTCATGGCCTGATCGATTATGGCAAAACCGCGCTGGAGTTCCTTGGGATCAATGACCAGCGGCGGCTGAATTCTAAGAATGTTGCCGGCCACGGATATCACGATCAGGCCCAGCTCATAGCAGCGGTACAGAATCTTGAAGGTACCATCCAGATCGGACTCCTCCGTGCCGTTGGCATTCTTCTTTGTAACGCCGATCCCCATGGACATGCCGAAGCCGCGGATAAAACTGACGATTTCCGGGTGCTTCTTTTTTAGATTCTCCGCCTCACTCCACACAAGTGCTGTGTTGTCGGCCAGGATTCTCTGGAATTCGTCTGTTTTGTAATAATCAAATGCGGCGATGCCGGCGGCACAGGCGATGGCGTTGCCGCCCAGAGTGAACAGGTGGGCAGGCGCCGGCAGGCAGTCCATGATTTCCGCTTTACCCATCAGGGCGCCCAACGTCAGGCTTGCACCGACGGACTTGCCCATGACGATGCAATCAGGCACAATCCCGTAATGCTCGATGGAAAACCATTTTCCGGTGCGGAAAAAGCCCTGCTGCACTTCCTCAGAAATGAAGAGAATGCCGTTAGCCCTGCACAGCTCATAAAGCTTTTTCATGAAGATAGGATGGGCGGGGAGCAGACCGCCGTCGCCCTGCATAGGTTCGATAATCACGGCGGCCACATCGCTCACCGGCAGATAGCTGTTGAAGGCGCGGGTCATCTCCGCCAGACACTCCCGCTCGCAGGTGGCGTCATCGCAGTCGACGCCGAAGAAGGGGAAGCTGTAGATCTCCGGCAGGAAAGGGCCCATCTTCTCCCGCATCCGGGTAGTACAGGTGGTCAGGGAGGATGAGCCGTAGGTGTTGCCGTAATATCCATTCAAGAAGGAAATAATTTTGTGGCGCGAGGTATAGGCTCTGGCAAACTTCACCGCCGCGTCGTTTGCGTCGGAGCCGCAGTTGCCGAAGCATACCTTGGCGGGGACGCCGCCGGGATAGGCGGAGACCAGCCGCTCAGCATAGGCGATGCTCTTGGAGTTATAGCAGTAGGCCTGGGTGTACTGGGTGAACTTTTGCAGCTGTTCCTCGATGGCCTCGGTGATCACGGGATTGCAGCTGCCCAGATTCAAGGAGGATGCGCTGGTCAGGAAATCAATAAATTGATTTCCGTCTGCATCCGTGATGGTCGCTCCCTGCACCTTTTCCACCGCCAGCGGAAAATAGGACAAGTGCTGGCATGGAGCAATAACCTGCTTGTCCCGTTTCACAAGTTCCTGACAGTCTTGCGTATTCATGATAAATGATCTCCTCTCTGATTTTGGCGCGGGTTGCGTCGTATGGTTTTCTTATGCTGCGGAATTGAAATTATGACGTTTGCGGAGTAATAAAAAAGGTAGCATCGCAAAAGCGATGCTGCCTCAGTCATACCTATGAAACAAAGTCAGCCATGTGCTTTTGTATACTTTATGTATATTTTTTTAAGGATATCCGGCTAATCAGAATTACCGCCAAAATTACAGTCACGATTGGCAGTATTCCGTAAATTAGACCAACTACCAGAGCAAACGGGAATAAAAGAAGGACGCCATGTAACATGACGTCCAGAATTACGCACAAATTCGCAGAATCGCTCTCAGGGCAGGTAAAATAGTCCCCTGCACCCCAGTATGCAGAAGGAGTTGTCTTCGCAGAATCCGCAGCGCGATACAACATAGTCTACTACCCCTTTAAATCGAAAAAATATGTTGCGCTTAGTGTACCAAAACTATATGTAATTGTCAAAAAAATAAAGCACAAATATGTAAAAAATATTAAATTTTTATTTGTGCCAAATACCCAAAAAGCACAGTCATCCATTTCTATCAATACTTAATTGCCCTCGCTAAGCGGTCCTGTTGCACAGTATATCGCAAAAAAACGCTCATAATCTCTGTGTAAGCAATTGTACACGAGATGTCAATGTGTAGCTGTTCTCAACTGATTGAACATCAACTGTGATGTGATCCCCAACAATAAAATCTTCATATGTCAAATCTTGCGTGTCACCGCTTTTATTGTCGCAATAAATATAATAAACTTCTGGATTTTCACAGCTGACATAACATTTTTCACCCAAAATGCTATTGTCATCCAAACTTTTAACAACGAAGCCTTTTAACTCTGTGTTAATTTCCAAAATTTCGGCATTCACTCCCATATAAGTTGTTTTTTCGCTCATGCCGCATGCTGTCAAACCAACTGTTAATGATAAAAGTATTACGGTGAAAAAAAGTTTTCTTTTCATTCTGTACCTCCTCAACTTTCCGACGCATATCCACCTATTTGTAAGCGCTTATGTCCTCGTTTACCGCTTTTCTCTCATAGTCCATATGCTTCCAGAAACTGCTCTCGCAACGAGCCGCTTTCTCCATTTCGGATTCCAGAAGACCGTTGAACGTCTCTTCCACAACCCCGGTAACAAGTTCTCTGATCTACCCCTTAATTACTTTCTTATTTAACTGTATAATTTTCGTTTAAAGCCTCCTTTCAAAATGATCGGAAATTATCGTCTATTCTAACGGAGAGCTGCAAACCGTGTCCTTTTTTACGGAGCTTATTCCGCCTTATCCTATAGTAAAAAGGCCGCCGACTTTCGTCGACGGTCTTTTCGATGGTGCCGGTGGCCGGACTCGAACCGGCACGCTGTCGCCAGCGGTGGATTTTGAGTCCACTACGTCTACCAATTCCATCACACCGGCAGGTGCAACGGAAGTATTATACTATGGCGCCGTCAAAATTTCAAGGGGTTTTTGTGTTTTTTCCCGACACGCACCAATTTACTCTGTCACAGCGTCACGGTGAAGCAGGCCCAATGTCCCGGTTCGCTTTCCACCGCAATCTTCCCCTTGTGCGCAGTAACAATGGTCTTTGCGATGGCGAGACCCAAGCCGTTGCCCTCCTTCTCCCGGCTGTGGGCCTTATCCGCCCGATAAAACCGCTCGAAAATACGGGGCAAATCCTCCTGCTTGATTCCCACACCCGTGTTATGCACCCGCAAAATCCGTCTGTCACCTCTGACCAGCAGAGAAACGGTCACCGTTCCGCCATCATTGGCATATTTCAGGGCGTTGTCAATCAAAATGACTGCCATCTGCTTCAGCATTTCCTCATTGCCATTGTATTGAAGGTTCGGCGCAACGTCCGTGACCATGGTCTTGCCTGTCTCAAAAGCCATACTCTCAAAGGGCAACGTCACGCTGAGGACCGCCCGGCTCAGATCAAAGGGGTGCTTTTCCAGCTGCTGCCCCACCCGATCCATTCGGGCCAGTGTCAGCAGATTTTTTACCAACTGATCTGTACGCTGGACCTCCGACTGGATATAGCCCAGCCAGCGGTTCTCCCCAATTTCCCCCGCCAGCGCCTCACTGTTGGCGGAGATCGCCGCCAAAGGGGTTTTCAGTTCGTGACTGGCATCCATGACGAACTGCTTTTGCTTGTCAAAGGACTCCTGCACGGGCTTGGTCATCCGGCGGATCAGCAGCAGATAGGCCGCAAGGCCCACCAGACTGGAAATCACCAAAAGCTGGCGGGCACTCTCCATCTCCAGCCGCCCGTCCAGCACAACAAGAAGGCTTTCGTAAGGCCGCCGGCCCATTATAAAAAATTGACTGCCCGACCGGCCCCAATCCGTTCCCAGTGCGAGCATCTCAGCGGCGCTCTCTGCAATCTGCTGGTCCGAATACAGCTCCGACCTGTCGCTGTACCAGCTCAGAACGTCGCCGGAGGCATCCAGCCGGACCGTGTAGAAATTGGACAAGTCGGCCTGGGACAACATCCCCTGGGGGCGCAGGTCCTTTGCGTCCGGCGGAATCTTTCCGTCTACGCCTCTGACAGGGTCTGTGCCGCCAGGCATCATAGCGGGTGGCATCGTATCCCCATAATTTCCGGCATCCGTGTTCTGAGGCGTTGGCTGTGCTTCGCTTTGGGAGGGCAAAGCCGAGTCAGCGCCGGAAGGCGTCTGGCTCTCCCGGTTCTCCGCACCGTCTCCGGTACCTGCCGTGCCGTCCGTTTCACTGTCCGGCGGGACCAACAAATTATGGGTCTGGTCGCCTTGTCTCATCTGGTCGCTGGGGCGCTGCCCATCGCTGGCAAGAAGGCGGTATCCCGCCGCCGGGTGATGGTCCTCAGACACGCCATCAACTCCGCCATCTGAAAGGGCTTGGGGAGGTAGTAGTCTGCGCCGCCGTTCAGTCCCCGGAGCCGGTCCTCCAGATCGCCCCGGGCGGTGAGCATCATCACGGGCGTGGCGATACCGCCCTCCCGTAGCTCCTTCAGAATGGAAAAGCCATCCTTGCCCGGCAGCGTGACATCCAAAACAATAGCGTCATAAATTCCCGAAAGCGCGTTGTCCAGCCCGTCCGGGCCGGTATAGGCGGCGTCCACCGTAAAATGCTCCCGCTTCAGCACCTGACAGATAGCCGCGGACAGGCTCTTCTCGTCCTCCACCAGCAAAACGCGCACACATATCCCTCCCATTTCTTTCAATAAGATCATTTTTTCAAATTTGCTTGAAAAAGTCTTGAAAAGCGAAAAAAAGCAGCCGCTGTTACGTAACTTTTGCGGACATTTCTTTTTGTCTAGGGGAATCTGACCCCGCATTCGTGCCTACGCTCAAAAACGCGCCGCGGGAACGGCTCATAGCCGTTCCCGCGACACATCCTTACAATTTTTACGACACAATCAGATAAGAATCGCTGCTCAGCCCCTCCAGCCCTGTCAGCACCGGCACAAACTCCGTGCTCTTACTAACGGCGGTCAGTTTTGTTTTCAGGAGTTCCAACCCCCCCTGATCTTGGTCCGCGTCGGCATAGACACGGTCCACAAGGGGAGCGATATCCGCCAGGGACTGGCCTGATGTATCGTCTGCATCATAGTTGGAAGCGATCAGTCCCGACGACAGCAGAATGGAGAGCTTCACATCATACTCCGCCAGCGCCGTTTTCATCTGGGTCAGGAAGGAGTCCAGCTCGTCTTTCAGGCTGTCCGGCATACCGGTGGCCACCGCGCCGTAGTCGATTTTGTTCAGCTTTCCAATTGTGGGATAGCCGACATCCGTCAGCAAAATCTCGTCAAAGCCCGCCGCCGCGCAAGCAGTAGCCAGATCAATCAGATATTGCCGCGCGGCAGGTTTCGCGGGGTCCAACCAGCGGCCGTTGTTGCCGTCGTAAAAGATATATCCGCCGGTATTTTTAAGGCCCATACCTTCCAGATCTCCGCTGGAGGCAACGGGGTCCCGGAAGCAGGCAATCCTCGCGACCGTGTATACGCCGCTGTCCTTCAGCATGTCACCCACCGCCGTACCGGTTCCCTCCACGGTCCTGATCGCCTCCGGCGGGGCGGATTGATTGTCCACATATACGAAGCCATCCGCATCCTTTACGGTGTAGACCACGGCGTCATATGTCCCGTTTGCGGAAGCAGCGGTCCAGGCAGCCTTCCAGTCGGTCAAGGGACCTGTGGGCAGCTGAACAGCCTGAATCGACTGCTGTTCCGGCTCCTGTATGGTCAAATTTGCATCGCCGGAACCGTCCGCCGGCGCACTGCCGGAACTGTCCGACTGCTGCCCCGAAAATCGCGACAGATCCAAATGGGGATGTCCGGAATCGTCATAGACCACGTACTTTTGCAGCCGAATTACCGCCAAGGCCCCTAAAATCACCAATATCAGCAGCACTGCCAGAAAAATTTTCCACTTGGAGCCTTTTCCGTGGTAACTGCTGTATCCTCTTGGCCCTGCCATAGCGTTCCTCCTCCGAAGTTTTCCCGGTTCAGCCCTTGATAGCGTCCATCAGAGCCACACGGCGGGCATGCCGTCCGCCTTCGAAGTCGGTATTCAGAAAAACTCGCACCATTTCCAGCGCCAGCTTGGACCCCGTAAAGCCCCCGCCCAGAGCCAATATGTTGGCGTTGTTATGCTGGCGGCTCAGCTGGGCTTCCAGCGTGTCCGCACAGTGGGCACAGCGGATGCCCTTTACCTTGTTGGCCGCAATGGAGACGCCGATGCCGGTAGTGCATACGACGATGCCCTTTTCGCACTCACCGGAGGCCACGGCACGGGCCGCCGCCTCGGCAAAAACGGGATAGTCGCAGCTCTCTGTGGAAAAGCAGCCGCAGTCCCTGCATTCATAGCCGTCCTGCTCCAGCTGCCGCTTGATCTTTTCCTTCAACTCAAACCCGCCGTGGTCGCTGCCCAACGCGATTTTCATAATAAAACCCTCGCCTTCCTCGGTTTAGCGGCGCGTTTTTTTGCGCCGCGGTAAAAAATCCAGGCGTTTCATTTTTCGCCCCGGTCACGCCGAAAGGCGGAAAAGAGCGCTTATACGATTTAATTTTACTCCCTTTCGGCGGAATATGCAAGGTCTTCCCTTAGAGCGCATACCAGATGGGCTTTGTTTTTTCAAAGGTGCAAAAGCGCGTAAATCCGCACTCCCGCAAAAGCGCCTGCCCCTCCCGGATACCCCTGCCCACATCCTCCGGACGATGGGCGTCGCTGCCCAATGTGATAATCTCACCGCCGAGGCGGCGATACAGCTTCAGCCACCTTGCGCCGGGGAGGGGCTGACCGCCCCGGTTCGTATTAACCTCTATGCCGCAGCCGTTTTCGATCAACGTCCGCAAAATAGCCTCCACCTCCGCGCCATAGCCGTCCATGCTCACATGAAAGCCTCGCTTGTCGTTCATGTACCGCATAGGCAACGTCATATGGCCCAGCACGGTAAATTTCCCCCATCGCGCCATTTGCAGCATGTTTTCCAGATAATCCTCCAGCTCGGCGTAACAGGTTTTCTCGTCAGGCTCCTGAATCCATGCCAGATCCTGAAACTTAAATTTTTTGGACAGCATGTGGACGGAGCCGATGATAAAGTCCAATTCCGGCATCCCCACAAGCAGTCGCTCCACAAGAGCCTCATCCACCGACGAATCGCCCAGCTCCAGTCCCAGCCTGAGCTTCACCGGACCGTTCCAGCGGGCGGTAACGTCTGCGTATTCGGCCTTCTGCGCCGCCCAGTCGAAGGTCTTCCGGGGAATGGTGGTGCGGGGCTCCACCGGCTCAAAATGGTCGGTAAAGCAAATTTCGTTCAGTCCCGCCTCTAAGGCGGCAGAGGCCATTTCCAACATGGAGACGTGTCCGTCGGGGGAGACGCGGGAATGGGTGTGGTAATCAGCAAGATACATAGGGACGCCTCACTTCTTGAACTTAAAGAATTTCTTGCGCTCCTCGTAGTTGTTGTCCCCAACAGCCTCCGCAAATTTTATAAGGGCCTCTTTCTGTGCCTTGTTCAGGTTGCGCGGCGTTTCGATGTAAACGGTGACATACTGGTCGCCGCGTCCCCGGCCGTTCAGCGCCGGAATTCCCTTGCCCTTCAAGCGGAAAGTAGTTCCGGTCTGGGTCCCCTCCGGCAGGGTGTATTTTACCTTCCCGTCAATGGTGGGAATCTCCAGCTCCGCGCCGAGAACCGCCTGTGCAAAGGTGATGGGCGCCTCGCACAAAACACTGTTGCCCTCCCGGCGAAACAGCTCGTGGGGCTTTACCGTGATGGTGATGAGCAGGTCGCCGGATGGGCCGCCGTTTTTACCCGCGTGGCCCTGACCCCGGATGGAAATGGTCTGGCCATCGTCAATCCCGGCGGGAATCTTCGTCTCGATGGTGTGGCGGCGTCGAATCATGCCGGTTCCGTAGCAGTCCTTGCAGGGCTGATGGATAATGCGGCCCTTGCCGCCGCAGCGGGAGCAGGGCCCGGTGGACGCAAAGACCCCCAGAGGCGTCTGCTTGCGCACCTGTACCGTACCGGTTCCGTGGCAGTCGGGGCAGATCTCCGGAGTAGTTCCCGGCTCACAGCCACTGCCTTTGCAGGTCTCGCAAACTTCATACCGGTCCACCGCCACCGCTTTTTCACAGCCGAAAGCCGCCTCCTCAAAAGTGATGGCCACGGACTGGCGGATGCTCTCGCCCCGCTGGGGCGCATTGGGATTGGCCCGGCGCTGGGACCCGAAGCCCCCGCCAAAGAAGCTGCCGAAAATGTCGCCCAGATCGCCGAAGTCAAAGCCGCTGGCCCCGCCGAAGCCCCCTGCGCCGAAGTTGGGGTCCACGCCGGCATGGCCGTATTGATCGTACCGGGCTTTTTTATCCGCGTCGGACAGGACCTCGTAGGCCTCGTTGATCTCCTTAAACCGGGCCTCCGCCGCCTTGTCGCCGGGGTTCAGATCCGGATGGTTCGCCTTGGCAAGCTTACGATACGCCTTCTTAATCTCATCCTCAGACGCGCCCCGGGAAATACCCAGGACCTCATAATAGTCGCGTTTTTGTTCTGCCATATTATCCTCGTAAAGTCAGCTGAATTTGATTTCCCACAATAGCCGAAAACAAAATTCGCTTCCTTACTCCTCCTCTCCGTCCCGAACCCGCTGCACTGAGCCTTGAGCCGGGTAATACGGGGTATGCGGAGCCGCCGTGAGGGCGGCTCCGCATTTCATTCCTTTATTACTTGTTGCCGTCCTTCTTGTTCTCGTCGTCTACAACCTTATAATCCGCGTCGTAATACTGGCCCTGCTGTCCACCTGGGTTTCCGCCGGGCTGGCCGCCCATGTCGGGACCTGCGCCGGGCTGGCCCTGCTGAGGACCGGCCTGTTGATAGAGCTTTTCACTGACGGCGTAGAATGCCTGCGTCAGCTCCTCAGTGGCGGACTTGATGGCGGCGGTATCGGTGCCTTTCAGCACTTCCTTCAGCTTATCGATTCCGGATTGGACCTTGGCCTTGTCGTCGGCGGGAATCTTATCGCCCATTTCGCCCAGAGTCTTTTCAGACTGATAGACCATCTGGTCGGCCTGATTGCGGATTTCCACCTCTTCCTTCATTTTCGCGTCCTGAGAGGCATACTGCTCCGCATCTTTCACGGCCCGTTCGATGTCGTCCTTACTCATATTGGTGGAGGAGGTGATGGTGATGTGCTGTTCCTTACCGGTGCCCAAATCCTTGGCGGAAACATTCACGATGCCGTTGGCATCGATGTCGAACGTGACCTCAATCTGGGGCACGCCGCGGCGGGCCGGGGCAATACCGTCCAGATGGAAGCGGCCCAGAGACTTGTTTGCGGCGGCCATCTCCCGCTCGCCCTGGAGGACATTGACCTCCACAGAGGTCTGGTTGTCCGCAGCGGTGGAGAACACCTGACTCTTTTTCACGGGGATGGTAGTGTTGCGGTCAATCAGCTTGGTAAACACGCCGCCCATGGTCTCAATGCCCAGAGACAGCGGAGTCACATCCAGCAACAGCAAACCCTTCACGTCGCCGGTGAGGACGCCCGCCTGCAGAGCGGCGCCCATGGCCACGCACTCATCGGGATTGATGCCCTTGAAGGGCTCGCTTCCGGTGAAGCTCTTCACGGCGTCCTGCACGGCGGGAATGCGGCTGGAGCCGCCCACCAGCAGAACCTTGCTCAGGTCGGAGGGCTTCAGGCCCGCATCAGACATGGCCTGACGTACGGGGCCCATGGTGGCATCCACCAGATGGCTCGTCAGCTCGTTGAACTTGGCCCGGGTAAGGGTCACGTCCAGATGCTTGGGTCCGTTGGCGTCGGCAGTGATATAGGGCAGGTTGATGTTGGAGCTGGTGACGCCGGAAAGTTCGATCTTGGCTTTTTCAGCGGCTTCCTTCAGCCGCTGCATGGCAACCTTGTCGCTGCTGAGGTCCACGCCGTCGGTCCGCTTGAACTCGCTCACCAGATACTTCATGACGCACTCGTCGAAATCGTCGCCGCCCAAACGGTTGTTGCCCGCGGTGGCCAGAACCTCAATCACACCGTCGTCAATCTCCAAAATCGAGACGTCGAAGGTACCGCCGCCCAGATCGTAAACCATAATCTTCTGAGACTGCTCCTTATCCACGCCGTAGGCCAGAGCTGCAGCAGTGGGCTCGTTGATGATACGCTTGACATCAAGGCCCGCAATCTTGCCCGCGTCTTTGGTAGCCTGACGCTGGGAGTCGGTGAAATAGGCGGGGACAGTGATGACGGCCTCCGTAACGGAACTTCCCAGATAGGCCTCCGCGTCAGATTTCAGCTTTTGCAGGATCATGGCGCTGATCTCCTGAGGAGTATAGGCCTTGCCGTCGATGGTCACTTTGTGATCGCTGCCCATCTCGCGCTTGATGGAAGAGATGGTACGGTCGGGATTGGTGATGGCCTGGCGCTTCGCCACCTGGCCCACCATACGCTCGCCGGTCTTGGAGAACGCCACGACGGACGGGGTCGTGCGGTTGCCCTCGGCGTTGGCAATGACAACAGCTTCGCCGCCCTCCATGACCGCCACGCAGGAGTTGGTAGTACCCAAATCGATGCCGATTACTTTAGACATAATAATAACCTCCTATTAGAAACATAAAATAGCATTTAAACGAACTTAATTCGCCACGCGGACGGTGGCAAAGCGGAGAACCTTGTCTCCCATTACGAAGCCCGCCTGAAATACGTCGGCCACCACGTTTTCTCCGAGATTCTCGTCATCCACGTGCATAACGGCATTATGGCGGTTGGGGTCAAACGGTTGACCCAGAGCTTCCATCTCAGTGACACCCAGCTTGTGGAGCACCTCTTTATACTGACTGAAGATCATCTCAAGTCCCTTTTTGTGCGGGGAATCCTCATCGCCTTCGGTCTTCATGGCCCGCTCCAGATTGTCGTATACAGCCAGGAAGGGAGTAACTGTGTCCGCCTTGGCATCCTGATAAATAGACTCCTTCTCCTTGGTGGTACGCTTGCGGTAGTTGTCATATTCGGCGGTAAGCCGGGCAAACTGGTCGGTGACGGAAGCAAGCTGCTTGGCAGCCAACTCTGCGGCCTCCATCTGCTCTCGGGTCAACGTATAGGTTCTTTCTTTCTTTTTGGACTCCTTCTTCGGTTTTTCGTCCTTCTTGGGTGTTTCGTCCTTGTTGGACGTTTCATCCCTCTTAGTGGCGGTTTCCTTAGTCTCCGCCTGCTCCGTCTCGGAGGCGGACACTTGGGCCGCTTCCTGTTCCGGCGTCTGGCCGGTGGGTTCTTTCTTTTCCTCGCTCACGTCTTTGGGTCCTCCTTTTTGGAAGGTAAATCTTTTTTTCCGAACATCCGCGCCATGCCCTCCGCAAAATAGCTCAGCCGCGCGGTAACGGATGCGTAATTCATGCGGGTGGGACCGACCACGCCGATCAACCCCCGCATATCGTCTCCAATATCATAGCTGGCAACCACCACACTGGTATCCAGCAGAGCCTTGCTGACATTTTCGGGCCCAATCAGGATCTTCATGGAGGTATTCTCATCCGGAGTGGGCAGGTTCGCACCCTCGTCGCTGAGATAACTCATCAGCTGGTGGGCCTTATCGGCATCCCGGAACTCCGGCAGCTTCAAAAGCTGACTGGCCCCCACAGTTTGAACCTCCTTTCTGCCCGCCTCGTCCAGTACGTCTGTGGCATAGGCCACGGTCTGGCTCAACAGCAGAAACATCTGGGGTAAAAGCTGATCCGTCATGTGAAGCAGCCGCTCGCTCATCTCGTCGGCAGAACAATTGGTGAAATGGGTGTTCAGCAGGTTCACAAGCGCAGGCATCTGATCTGCGTCCAGTTTCAGCTGGAGCCGGAGCAGCTGACTTTTCACCCGGTTGTCGCCCATCATCATCACAACGATAAAGCTCTTGTCATCCACGGGGAGAAGTTCAAAATGCCGGGCAAAGAAATTTTTCCTCCCGGCAGTAGCAGTGTACACGGGATAACCCTCCAGCGCGCTGACCGCCTTTCCCGCCTGAAACACCACTCGGTTCAGTTCCTCCATTTTTAAATGGAGCGCGGCGTTGAGTTTTTCCGTCTCCGTCACACTGAGTTTTTGGCGTTCCATCAGCTCGTTGACATACATCCGGTATCCCTTCGGCGAGGGCACCCGTCCGGCGGAGGTGTGAGGCTGCTCCAGATATCCCTGTTCCACCAGATCCGCCAATTCGTTCCGGATGGTGGCAGAGCTGACCGTTCCCCCCATCTGGGCGGCGATGGCCTTGGAGCCGACCGGCTCTGCTGTGGATACGTAATCCTCCACCACCGCCTTCAGTATTTGCTTTTTTCGGTCTGTTAAATCCATGATCCGCTCCTCACCAGAACGGTAAAATGAAGATTAGCACTCATTATCCTCGAGTGCTAAAGCGAGTTTACCACCACGCAAAACGAATGTCAATGGATGGATATAAACAAATTGTAAATAAAGGGTCATGCATACAAATTTTAATAAAAGTAATATTTTTGTCACGTATTTTCAAGGGGATCTTTCCCGCAAAAAATACAAAAGCCCCGGCCCGCAAGGCGAGCCGGAGACGTAATTTATTTCGTTTTGAAAGGGGCCGCTTCCCAGTTCCGGAGAACCTCCCGCGCCTCCTCTGTGGTATTCGGCCGTTCCGCCAGATTCAGCAGATAACTGGCGGCGTCCCGCCATTGGAAAGCGGAATAGTCCTCCGGGGAAAAATCCAGAGCCGCTCGGATCGCCCGGGCCTGAAACTCCTTCGTTCGCAGATCGGAGAGATATGCGCAGTCCAGCCGTTGTGCAAGAGCTTCTAAAAGGTCCTTTTTCTCCTGCATATTCTCGTCCTTTCACCAGTAGTATAAATAATCACTCTTATAATACTATATTACTCGCTAAAAGTAAATAATAATATTCTATTAGTCTGTAACGGAATGCCATTTGTTTTGATAGTATAAAAATAAATGGAAACTATTTTAATTCTGGAAGGGAGAGGGATGCCGCTTGCGGGAGAAATACCGGGAAAATTATCGGCTTTTGGGATTGCGGATCGCCTATTATCGAAAGGTTCGAGGCTATACGCAGGAACAGCTGGCGGAAATGATTGGCAAAAGCTGGTCGTTTCTCAGCCAGATTGAGGCCAACAACGGCGCAAAACTGAAAGGGATTTCTTTGGAGACCCTCTTTTCCATCGCTGAGGTGCTTCAAGTCCCGGCGGGACGCTTGTTTGATCAGGATTGAATTGGTCCTCCGCTGAATCGCGAAATTCACTGTAGATGGAAAATAAAAAGAGGCCCAAATCTTTCGATTTGGGCCTCTTTTTGCATTGTAAAGTTTTTTACGCGTTCGGAGCGGAAGCGGTCTTGGAGGCAGCCTTGGCCTTTTCGGCCTGAGCCTTCTTGATAGCCTTATACTTCTCTTTCTCCTCAGCGGTGGCCTTGGGCAGAATCGCATCCCTGGGGCAGACCTTGGTGCAGAGCTTGCAACCCACACACTTGGCATAGTCGATTACGGCCACGCCGCCGTCCACATGGATGGCGCCCTTCGGGCATTCTTTCTCGCACAGGCCGCAGCCGATGCAGGAGTTGGCACACACGCTCATGGCAGCCTTGCCCTTGTCCTTGTTGGCGCAGGCCACATGGACCTTCTTCGCCGCGGGGACGGACACGATCAGCTTGCGGGGACAGGCGGCAGCGCAGGCCATGCAGTCAGTGCACTTCTCGGGGTCTACAACGGCGCAGCCATTGGATCCGATGGACATGGCACCGAATTTGCAGGCGGTCACACAGGAGCCGAAGCCGAGGCACCCAAAGGCGCAGTCCAAAGGACCGGCGGACACCTTTGTAGCGGAGATACAATCCTGTACGCCCCGGTACTCAAAGCGTTTCTTGGCATTCGTGCCGCCGTTGCAGCGGACAAACGCCACCATTTTTTCGCTGGACCCGGCCTCCACGCCCATGATGGCGGCAATCTTATCGGCGGAAGTTGCGCCGCCCACAGGGCACGCGTTGACGGGAGCGGTGCCGGACAGAATGTGGCTGGCACAGTCGGAGCAACCGGCATAGCCGCAGCCGCCGCAGTTGGCTCCCGGAAGAGCCTCGATGATCTCAGGCAGTTTCGGATCGGTTTTCACGGCAAACACGATGGACGCCACGGCCAAAATCAGGCCGAAAATGCCGCCCAGAATGCCGAGAACCAGAATGGCATAGACAATATTCATGATTTCTTCTCCTCCTTAACCAAAGACGTTCGCTCCGGAGAAGCCCATGAACGCCAGAGCCATCAGGCCGGCGGTAACCAGCGCGATGGGAAAGCCCTCAAAAGCTTTGGGAGGATCGGCGAACACGGTCCGCTCCCGGATGCTGGCAAACAGAACGATGGCCAGCAGGAAGCCGAGGCCGCCGGTGATACCGTACACCACGGACTCGATGAAGTTATAGCTATTCTGAATATTCAGCAGGGCCACGCCCAGCACGGCGCAGTTGGTGGTAATCAGTGGCAGGTAAATGCCCAGGGCTGTATATAGCGCGGGCAGGGATTTCTGGAGAAACATCTCCACAAACTGCACCAGCGCGGCGATAATCAAAATAAACGCCACGGTCTGCATATACTCCAGATGCAAAGGTACCAGCAAAAACTCGTTGGCAAGCCATGTGAACGCCGAGGCCAGTCCCATGACGAACGTGACGGCCACACCCATGCCCACAGCGGTATCAACCTTCTTGGAAACACCCATGAAGGGGCAGATGCCAAGGAACTGGGAGAAGATGAAGTTGTTGACCAGAATGGCGCCTAAAGCAATGGAAAAAATCTCTTTCATGTCTTACTTCTCCTCCTTTGCGGCCTTTTTGGTCCGGTTCAGCGCCCACTGCATGGCAGCGATCAAAGTGCCAAGCACCATGAAACCGCCTACCGGCATGGTCAGCACGCCGATGTGGAAGTTACTGTTTGTGATAATGGCAATGCCCTTGCCGTCCACACCCAGTAAGCCCGCGCCGAAGGTACCAGCACCCAGAAATTCCCGGACCACGCTCATGATCACCAGTACAATGGTATAGCCCAAGCCCTGGCAAATGCCGTCGAATGCGGAAGCGCCAACGCTCTCTTTAGAGGCGAAGGACTCCGCCCGGCCCAGGATAATGCAGTTCACCACAATCAGGGGAATGAACACACCCAGAGAATTAGACAGCGCAGGGACGAACGCCTTCAAAAGCAGATCCACGCAGGTGACGAAGCCAGCGATCACCACGATATACATGGCGATGCGGATCTTGTTGGGAACGATCTTCCGAATAGCGGAAATTGCGACATTGCTCAGCGTCAGGATGATGAGTACCGAAACGCCCATACCCAGACCGTTAAAGAAAGAGGTGGTGATGGCCATGGTGGAGCACATGCCCAAAAGCTGCACCAGCACGGGGTTGTTGGTGACCAGACCTTCTTTCATCTGTTTACTGAAGTTCATAATTCAACTCCCCCTTTCTCAGCCTATGGCCGCCACAACGGCCAACGCCCCGTTGACGCCGCTGGTAACGCCCTTGGAAGACACGGTAGCGCCGGTAATGGCGTCCACATTGCTGCCCACGACCAGATCGCCGTCGGCATGGCTCATGCCGATAAACTGATCCAGAACGCCCACGCCGCTGTTCGCCAGCGGTTCGTTGCCCATGACCTTGGAACCGATACCGGAGGTCTCGGAGTTCGTGACGATGGACACGCCGGTGACGGCCTGCTCCGTGTCCACGCCCACCATCATCACGATGGTTCCCTGAGAGCCGGAAGCGCTGACCTTCACGGCATAGCCCGCCGGGGCTCCGCCGCTTTGCACCTCGTAGATCTCGGACACGGTGGTCTTGTACTGCGCAGCGGCAGCGACCATGTCATCCGTGATATTCAGCTTGTCGGAAAATGTACTGGCGGGGTCGGCCACAACAGCCTTCATGGCCGTCTCGGTGTTGGCCTTGGTAATGTCGGTGATAGGACCCTCGGTGATGCTGTTGACCCAGCCCAGCAGTCCCGCCACGATGACGCAGGTAATCAGCAGCTTTAAGGTCAGTGTCAGAAGATATTTGGGGTCCATGACTGCCTTTTCTTTGGTCTTTACTTGTCCACTCATTTCGAAGCCGCCTCCTTCTTCTCGGATTTGACGACACCGAAGCGCTGAGGCTTCACATACTTGTCGATCAGGGCGGTCAGCAGGTTCATCATCAGAATGGAGTAGCACACGCCCTCGCTATAGGAGCCGAAGTACCGGATAAACACGGTGATGAGGCCGCAGCCGATTCCGTAGATCAGCTGGCCTTTTCCGGTGACGGGGGAGGTCGCATAGTCGGTCGCCATGAAGAACGCGCCCAGCATCAATCCGCCGCCGAACAGGTTGAACAGCATCCAGGTCAAAGAGTCGTTTCCACGGGGGAAGATAAACGTCAGCACCGCCACAGTGGCGATGTAAGCCACGGGGGTATGCCAGGAGATGATTTTGCGGGCCAGCAGATAAATGCCGCCGGCAATCACCATCAGGGCGGAAACCTCGCCAAGAGAGCCGCCAATGCGTCCCAGGAACATGTCGGAGAGCGTGACGCCGCTGTCCAGCAGGCCCTGCAAATTCTTGGCATGCAGATAAGACATGGGGGTAGCTGCGGTCACCACATCGGCGGTGGAACCGAACAGGTGGGACTTTGCCTGGAACTGAGCCCATGTGGTCATAGTTCCGGCGAAGGAGGCCAGCATCATGGCGCGGCCCACCAGCGCGGGGTTCACAAAGTTCTTTCCGATACCGCCGAACAGCTGCTTGGCAACTACGATGGAGAAGAAACCGCCCACAATGATGGCGAAATAAGTCACGTCAACGGGGCAGACAAACGCCAGCAACATACCGGTGACCACCGCGGAGAGATCGCCCACGGACTGAGGACGCTTCAAAAGCTTGCGGTACAGCCACTCCCATACGACGCAGGCAATTACGCTGACGCAGGTGACCATCAGCGCCCGGACACCGAAGGCCCACACGGACCAGCCCAGCGCGGGCAGCATGGCGATGATCACATCCAGCATAATGGAGCGGGTATTTTCCGCGGAGCGGATATGCGGCGAAGACGTGGCGATCAGTTTCAGATTCTTATAGTCGGTCATCTCTCACGCCTCCTTCTTTTGTTCTTTTGCGGCCGCCTCGGCGGCGGCTTTTTCCGCGGCGGCCTTGTCGGCGGCCGCCTTGTTCTTTACCAGCTGCTTTCCGGTTTTGAACATGTGGGTCAAGTGCATCCGGGCGGGGCAGATATAAGAACACGCGCCGCACTCCATGCAGTCCATGATATGGAGCTCGTTCAGCTCTTCCACCATACCCTTGGAGGCATACTGGTACATAAACAGAGGCTCCAGATGCACCGGACAGGCGGCCACGCACTTGCCGCAGCGGATGCACTGTGGATGTTCCACGGTCTGCTCCTCGTCCTCACAAAACGCCAGAATGGCGCCGGTGCCCTTGGCCACGGGAATTTCCGCGGTGTACTGGGCCATACCCATCATGGGGCCGCCGGCAATCAGTTTATATGTAGTTTCCTTCAAACCGCCGCAGGCATCCAGCAGGTTGGCCACAGGGGTACCGATGGGACACTCCAGATTCTTCGGGTCAATGACGCCGGAGCCGGAGACGGTTACCACCTTTCGCACCACGGGTATACCCTGGGTGATGGCCCGGTAAATGGCGCAGGTGGTGTTGATGTTGAATACGGCGCAGCCGATGGCGGAAGGCAGTCCTCCGGGAGGAACCTGCTTTCCGGTGACAGCCTGGCACAGCTGTTTTTCACCGCCCTGGGGATAGCGGCAGTGCAAAGGCTCCACCACCACGGGGGCGTGTTTTTCGGCAATGACCTTGTTCATGGAGTCAATGCCGTTGCGCTTGTTGTCCTCCACGCCGATGACGACTTTATCCACGCCAAACATTTTGGCAAGATAGATCGCGCCGCCGATAATCTCCTCGGGGCGTTCCAGCATCGTGCGGTGGTCGCCGGTTATGTATGGCTCACATTCCGCGCCATTGATAATGACCGTGTCCACACTGCCGATGCCGCCCGAGATCTTCACATGGGTAGGGAACGTAGCGCCGCCCATGCCGACGATACCGGCGTTTTTGACAATCTCGATCATTTCCTCAACCGTCATGGCGTCAGGGTTTGCGGGAGCTTTGACTTCTTCGCTCAGTTCATCCTTCATGTCGTTTTCAATCACGACGGACATTATGTTGCCGCCCATGGAATAAGGCCGCGGCTCCACAGCCTTCACCGTGCCGGAAACGCTGGCATGAATTGGCGCGCCCAACCCGTGGAACTCGCCGATCTTCTGGCCCACCTTTACATGGTCGCCAACCTTTACAACAGGTGTACATGGTGCGCCAAAGTGCATAGACATGGGGATAACCACCTCAGCCGGGGGGGCCAGCTGTTCGATGGCTTTTTCATTGGTGGCGGCTTTCATATCATGTGGATGAACGCCGCCAAAGAACGCTTGTGCCATAGTTTTCACCTCATTTTTAGTCCTGGTTAGAGCGGCATCAAGCTACTCTACCACATACTGCGATTTATTCTACACCAAAAGGAAATAAATGTCCAGACTGTGAACTCCGGTTTTCACGGAAATTTGTGCTTTTTTTAACGAATTTTATGAGGCCTTCCGGTCTTTGCTTTTAAGCCCGGGCTTGCCAAGTTCTCCCCCGCGTGTTACACTGACACTGCATTGCGACGCGCGGTTATTGCGTGCACACCGATCTTGTATAAAGTGTATCGCCGATATGCGGCGGTGCGGAAGGAGCATATTTATGGCGGAAATGATTGATCGGCCGGGTCTGAAAGCAGAGATGAAAGAACTGCTTCGGGGCGCGCAGGTGAGTCCCAGGGGGTTCACGGCGCTGTATTTGCTGCTGAGCCTGATTTTGACCTTGGTGGATTCCGTCGCCAACAGAGGAGGCGCCGTCTCCTATGACAACCCGCTGGGAATTTTCGTCCGCATCCTGACCTTGCTTTTGAGCGTCGTGTTGTCCATCGGTTTCATTTTATACTGTATAGCGGTCCGCCGGGGCCAGAGGTCGGAATATCTGACGCTGTTCGACGGGTTCTCCTTTGTCGGAAAGGTGATCGGTCTTGCCCTTCTGCAAACTCTTTTTGTTTTTCTGTGGTCGTGTCTGTTCATCGTTCCCGGCTTCGTCGCCGCGTATCGCTATCAGTTTGCCTATTTCAACCTCTGTGAAAATCCGGAGCTTGGCTGCATGGACGCGCTGGAACTGAGCAAAAAGCAGACCATGGGCTACAAGGCTCAGCTTTTCACGCTGGACCTGAGCTATCTTGGCTGGGGGCTGGCGGCTTTGTTGCCGACGCTCGTCTGGATCGGGTATCTCACAGCTGGGCAAAGCGCCTATCTGCTCACCGACGCCGCATTTGAACCCGTATCCACAGGGGTATCCCTGGGGATTGACCTTCTTTGCGGACTGTGGGCCGTAGCGGTGCGGATTTTCTACCTGCCCGCGTTTCGATGCACGCAATTGGGGTACTATGAGATTGCCAAGCGCACCAGCGGCGTCTCGCCTCTCCCGAACGTAAATCAGCCGGGCATCGACGACGGCGGAAACAGCGACATCCATCCGTTCTGAGTTTTTTAAAAAACGAACCGGCCGCGCCTTCGCAGCAGCTTTGACGACTGGCCGTGTGGGCGCGCCTTCGCAGAAACAAAAGGCCGGGAGCCGGAGCGTTATGATGCGCTCCGGCTCCCGGCCTTTCGGAAAGCCTTTTAAAGCTTCGCCGCCGTAGCGGCGAAAGCAGGTGAAATCATTGCCAGTCGAGCAAAGCAAGGAGCTTATCTTTGCCGTACTGCAAGAATCCTCAGTCCTTATGCATACCGCCCAAGCGGCGGAGATTTTCCATAGCGTCGGCGTATTGCTTCGCTATGGCGGAGGGATTGCCCCGCAGAATGCGCAAAGACCTGCGGTAGGTTTTTGCGGTCCTAGCCCTGATGACGGCCTGCCGTTCCCGCAGTTTTTTCACCGCCTCGTCAAGCTCTGCCCGCTTCTCAGCAAAAGCCTCGCCGCTCTCCTCCAGCCGCCCCCGACAGGTCTCCATGGCCGAGGCCACATTTTCAAGTGCGCTGAGCTTCGCCTCTGACAGGGTACATAGCGCCTCGGTCAAACGCTCCTCCCTCTGCAGCTTCCGCTCCGCCTTGTTCTCAATTCGCTTCTGCCGCTCCGCTTTCAGGCGGTCCTGAAGCAGAATGCGCTCCACCTGCGTTCTATCCCTGAATTTTTGCAAATCCTCCTCCGCGAAAGCGGAGATGATCTCCGCCCGCCGGGCCAGACGGCGCAGCTCCTCGTTTTCCTCTGTGAGCTTTTCCAGTACGGCCCGCAGGTCCAACGCGGCCTGAACGGACTGCACCGTATCCACGGTGAACACCGCCACCAGCGTCAGGGCCAACGGCGCTGTGAATACGGCGGGGATCGACAGCACCAGCCGCGCGATAGGGGGATGGATGAGCTTTACCAGCAGAATGGAGAAAAAGCCCCAGGCGACGCTGCTGCTGAGACAGATATAGCCGTTCATGTTGAGTCTTTGATTGGAATAATCCCAATAGCGCACCTTAAAAAGCCGCTCCATGGCCGCTCCGGTGACATACTCCAGCAGCGTGGCCGCCGCCGCGCCGCACAGATACAGCAGGGCGGGATAGTTCCGCACTGGAAGGGTAAACAGAAGGATCAGGATGGCCCCGGAGCCGTAAATCGGCAGCAGCGGCCCGTGGAGAAATCCCCGGTTCACCCACCTGTGCTGGCGGATGGAGACGTAACAGGATTCCCATATCCAGCCGCACAGGCAATAAAAGAAAAAAAACAGGACCCACTGGTCCGCCGTATAGGCGCGCAAGAAAATCCCTCCCTGATGATAGTTCCGTCAGTTTACTCCAAACGCGTATAAAAATCAACCGGGCAATTTTTAACATTTAAAGAACCCGGTAAAACCCGGACCGCGTTGCGGTCCGGGTTTTCTGAACGCTGCTCTTACAAAAGGTTATACAAAATTTTCGCCATCTGGCCCCGGGTAATGGACTGATTCGGGCGGAACGCACCGTCCTCGAAGCCACTGATGACTTTCTGGGCCACCATGGTCTGGATATAATAGGATGCGTAGGCGGGAATGGCGGTCACATCGGTGAAGCTGAGCTTCGCCGCGGCGTAGCCCCGCTGTTGGGTACGACCGATCATTGTCGCCGCCTGAGCGCGGGTCAGACTGGCGGCGGGGTGGAAGTAAATCTTCCCGTTTTCCTCAGAGCCGTTCAGAATGCCCATGGAATAAAGCGTCTTGATAGCGGTCTGAGCGTATTCCCCAATCTCACCATTGTCGGTGAAGGGGAGAGAGGCGGAGGCGTATTGCGTCCCGTCCAGGCCCAGATAGCGGTAGAGCATCACGGCAAACTGCTGGCGGGTGATGGACAGATTGGGGCGGAAGGTGCCGTCCTCAAAGCCGGTGGTGATACCGGTGGTCTTCAGCCAGTCCACATAGGTGCCTGCCCAGTAGCCCGCGGTGTCGCTGAACTGGGACGTATCGCCGGTGGCGGCAATGTCGCAGGAGGCCCGGCCGATGTTGCCAGAGGCGTCCCTGGCAGTCACCGTGACCCGGTGGGCATTGGTGTCGCTGACAGTCAGGGCAGCGGTGAGCGTACCCTTCGCCGTATTGTAGGTGAAAGCAACGGCCTTGCCGTCCATAGTGACGGACACACCGCTCTGGGCGGGGAATTGATCCGCCGCGTCGGTGACGGTGGCGGTGAGCGTCATGCCGGAAATGGAGGCTGTGACCTGCGGCGGCGCGGTGTCCACCACGTTGTTATAGGATGTCACAATCTGATCAAGATACAGCGTTCCGGAGGAGGCGGTGGCTGTTCCGTCCGCATTCAGCCCCTGCGTCAGTTTGAACCCGGCGAGAGACGCGGTGCCGGTGGGCAAGGTTACGGTGATCTGCTTCCAACCGGAGAAATCCATATTACCCGCGGCGGTCTCCACCGTGTTGGTGCCGTCCGAGGTCACCATGGTCAGGGCGCTTCCGGAGTTGTCGCCGTACAGCCAGAAGCTCACCTGCGTATAGGCGCTGCCGATGGAGTAGGGCGTTGCAAAAAGCAGCGAAGCGTTTCCGTCCGCGCCGATGGTATAGTTCACAGCGGCGGCGGCCTTGCCGTATTTCACCAGATTTGCATCGGTGACCTGAGAGATCGTGGCACCGTAGCTGTAGGAGGCCAGCTCGGGAACACCGGCTTCAAAGTCCTCCACAGCGGCCAGGGCGATGTTGGAGACAGACACCTGGACGGTAGCGGTTTTTCCGCCCGCGGAAACCGTCAGGGTACCGGTGCCGGGGGAGCCGGCGGTGAATTTTCCGGTCTTGTCCACCGTGCCGATATCGCCGCTGACGGTCCAGGTAAAGGCCTCCTGATCCGCTTTCAGTGCCAGATGCTTATAGACCGCCGAGGCGGTGAGGGTCGCTGTGCCGCCGGGGGCCACTGTCAGCGCCGTGATGGCGGTAGACCCGTTTTTCACGGAGATGGAGTCCGGCGTGGTAATGGCGTGGACCACCGTGGAGCCGGACTGACCGCCGCCGGAGGCAGTGACTGCGACATCGCCGCCGCCGGACGGTGTGGTGAGGACGCTGTCCCCGATTTCCCCGGCGTTGGCGCTGAGGCTATAGCTCCTACTGCTCATGGGAATGTAGTTGGTGTCCACGGCGGAGGCGGTGATATTCACCTTGCTGCCCGCCAGAACATAGCTGTTGTCGACGGAGACATAAAAGTGGCCCAGTTCTCCGCTGGACTGATTGGAGGCCACCAGAAAAATCTGATTGCTGACGGCTCGCTCGCTGCCTCCGGAAGGCCGGTTGATGGTCTTGGCGGTGATGGAATCCGGCTGCGTCACGGTGAAGGTGGTGGACCCGCCGCCGTCCAGACACAGGGCCGTGACGCAGCCCAGCTCCACCAGCCGCTGGGCCACCTGCGTCATGGATGCGCCAATCGAGTGCCCGGCCTTCCGGCCGTCGATGGTGTAAAACACCAGCGTGCCGTCGGCCTTCTGACCCACGGCGGTGCGGGGATTCACTTCAGAGGGAAGTCCGGAGACCGCTCCGCCGTTTTCCACGAGGGAGTACAGCGCGCCCACGGCGTACTGCACGTCAGTCCACTCGGTGGTTGAAGGCGTGGCGGTAATGGTCACCGTAGCTCCCACGGGAACGTTCTTGAGGGCATTCACGTGAAATGCGTCCGCCTGGTTGTTGACGGACAGGACCACCTTCCCCTGGGGGATGGCAGTACCTGATGTATCGGTGAGGACGCTGTCCACCTTCAGCACCAGCGGGCTCCCGTTCATGGCGAGGGACCCGCTTTCAATGGTGCAGACCACATCCACACCGGGTTCGGATGTGCCGGTGGTATGCTTGCTGTTGAAATCATATGTATAGAGGTAGATGCCGCCGGTGGAGACCCGTGCTTTGTTAACGCTGGTCAGCTGGCGCACCACCTCGGCAGGGAAGTTGGCATTGTCCAGCAGCTCGTAGCCCAGGTCCGCGGAGACCTTCATTATGGGCTTTCCCAGCACAGCGGTGCCGTCCGCCCGGAAGCCAATGGCCCAGTAACCGCCGTCGGTGCTTTTCAGCTCACCGTTCGCCACCACCATACCGATGGGAAGGCCGTTGTTTACGTTGTAAAAGTCGCCGTTCATCCCGGCCACCACGCGGTAACCCTGACTCTCAAGAGCCGCGGCCGTAGCGGAGATGGTGTTGCAGGCGGTGAGAACACCGCCGTAGGTGACAATGGGTGTCACGGCGGAATTCGGTGTATAAGTAACAAGATTTTCCGTCCGCAGATCGCTGTAGGCATTGCTCCAGAACACGTTGGTAGACAGCTGTGTATCCTGATGCACCAGAGTGTCCTGCTGCGTCAAATCATCACCCAAAGCGGCGGACGCAGCGGCAGGGACAATCAGAGCGCAGAGGATGGAAAATGCCAAAGTGCAGGAGAACATGCGGCGCAGGTAGTTTTTCATTTTGATGTTCGTACCTCCAAAGTCTTTCCGGTTTTCATAACTCGTCCAGAATACCACATTTTTAAAACAAAGTAAATCCCGCCAAGGTCTCTTTTTCCAATGCAATCTCTGGAAACCGCGGCGGACAGGCTCCATTATAAAGACGTTCCGGCGTAAAAAAAGTTGCAGGCCGTCGGAAAGTTTTCAAACTTTCCGACGGCCTGGTCTCATACTTATTCCCGCACCTCTTTCAGCCGCTCCTTCAGGGGGCTGTCCATGGCGCTTTGGACGGCGGAGGCGTCCCTGTACTGCTGAACGGCGGTACCCGCATCCTTTACCGGAGTAATCGTACCCGCGCCGGCGATGCAACCGCCGGGACAGGCCATGCCCTCCATGAGGTATCCGTCTCGCTTTCCGGCCTTTGCCAGCATCAGCATCTTGCGGCACTCCCGTAAACCGTCGCCATAGTCAATCGGCACCTCCCGATTCGGATCGATGTGCTTCACGGCATCTACTACCGCTGCGGCTACTCCGCCGCCCACGGCAAACCCCCGGCCCGCGCCGGTGCCGATGGTAAAATCGTCGGCGGGGTCCTCGGGAAGCTGGGAAAAATCGATATCCTTGGCGTCAAACATACCCTGCAATTCCTCAAAGGTCAGTACATAATCCACGTCGGAACGAACGGACTTGCGATTGGCCTCCAGTTTTTTCGCGGCGCAGGGACCGATAAAGCAGATGCGGGCGTCGGGATACCGCTTTTTCACTAGCCGCGCAGTGATGACCATGGGGGTCAAAGCCATCGAAATATAGTCTTTAAATTCGGGGAACAGCTTTTTCGCCATCACGCTCCACGCCGGGCAGCAGGAGGTACCCATGAAGGGCTGGTTTTTCGGCACATTCTCCAGAAAGTCCCCGGCCTCTTCAATGGTGCAAAGGTCCGCGCCGATGGCCACCTCCACCACGTCGGCGAAGCCGCAAAGGCGCATGGCGGCCTTCAGCTTCGCGGGGGAGACCTCCTTGCCGAACTGGCTGACGAACGCCGGGGCCACGCAGGCAATCAGCTTGTTGTGACGCTTCATGGCGTTGATAATCTGGAAAATCTGACTCTTGTCCGCGATGGCGGCAAAGGGGCAGTTCACCAGGCACATACCGCAGGAGACGCACTTGTTGTAATTGATTTTGGCCCGGCCCTTTTCGTCGGATTCAATGGCATCCATCCCGCAGGCCGCTGCGCAGGGCCGCTCAATCTTGGTGATGGCGTGATAGGGACACTGATTCACGCACTTGCCGCACTTGATGCACTTCGACTGGTCGATGTGAGAGCGCTTCTGCGCATCCAGATAGATAGCGTCCTTCGGGCAAACCACCTGGCAGGGGTGGGACATACAGCCCTGGCAACTGTCGGTCACCCGTACCTGCTTCGGGGGGCAGGCGTTGCAGGCAAACGTAATGACGTTGACCAGCGGCTCTTCAAAAAATTTATCGTCCGCCGCCGCGGCCTCCTCGATCCCCGCGCTGGCGGGGGCGCGCACATTCACGGGCTGCAGCGGCAGTCCGCAGGCCAGCCGAAGCCGTTCCTGCACAATGGCCCGGGCCAGAAAAACATTACTGCGGTATTGGGACTCCTCCCCTGGAACAATCTTATAAGGGATCAGGTCAATGCGGGAATAATCCCCGCCCTCATAGGCAAGCCTTGCCACTTCCGTAAACACATTTCGCCGAATATCGTCCACGGCGCTGTGAATGCCTCGCACTACAGTTTCCTCCGTATTTTCTTTGTTCTTTTCCCCTTTTTCAGGGTGTTTTCCAATTATACAGGACTGGAGAAAGGACTTCAAGTTAAAAACCTGTTAATACAGTCCAAATCTTCAAAAAACTTGACGGAAGTTGCATAAAAGTCATAGGGACCTTCATTCTATTGTTCGTCCCTGCTTTTTCGGGCCCTGTTTTTCCGGGAAAAGCCCTTTGGCAGACAAAGTATCAGAGAAATGATGCTTTGTCTTTTTTTAGTGCTTAGAAGATGGTAAAATAGAAGCAGGTGATAAAAGATGGTGAACCAAAAAGGTGAAGACAGCCGGAAGCAGATCGGCTTTTACTGCATGGAGGATTTGGTTCCAAAAGACCATCTTCTCAGGAAAATCGAAAAAGCAATTGATTTCAGTTTCATATATGATTTGGTGAAAGGCAGGTACAGCGAAGATACGGGCCGTCCAAGTATTGATCCTGTAGTGCTGTTCAAGATCGTGTTCATCCAGTATCTATTTGGAATCCGCAGCATGCGGCAGACGATCAAAGAAATCGAGGTCAATGCGGCATATCGCTGGTTTTTGGGATATGACTGGAACGATCCGATCCCTCATTTTACGACCTTTGGAAAAAATTATTCCCGGCGGTTTGAGGGCACCGATATTTTTGAGAAAATATTCGCCCGTATCCTGCTGGAAGCGGTGAAGCTGAAGTATGTGGACCCGAAGGCGGTGTTCATTGATTCCACGCATATCAAGGCCAGCGCCAACCGAAACAGGAAAATGAAGGTGCAGGTTCAGGAAGAGGCCCGGCATTACCAAAAAGAGTTGATGGAGGAAATCAACAAGGACCGGGAGGTTCGTGGGAAAAAGCCATTTGACGATGACGACTCGGGAAAAGGCGGCGGGGCCGGACAGACTAAAGAGATCGAAAAAAGCACCACCGATCCGGAGTGCGGCATGTTCCACAAAGGGGAGCATGAAAAATGTTTCGCCTACACCGCGCACACAGCCTGCGACCGGCACAACTTCATCCTTGGCGTAGAACTTTCCCCCGCCAACGTCCATGACAGCGTGATGTTCAAAGCATTTATGACAAAGTAAAGGCCACGTTCCCTGAAATCAAGTACGTTGTTGCCGACGCTGGTTACAAGATCCCATATATCTGCAAACAGATTCTGGACGACCACCAAATTCCGGTTTTGCCTTACAAAAGGCCGATGAGCAAAATATGTATACGACCAATATTACGACTGTGTTCTCTGCCCAAACAACCAGGTTCTGCGCTACTCAACCACAAACCGTGACGGATACCGGGAATACAAAAGCGACCCCAAAATCTGCAAATGCTGTCCGAAACGGGCGCAGTGCACGCAGAGTAGAAACTCTCAGAAAACTGTAACGCGGCATGTATGGGCGAACGATCTGGACGTCGCGGAAGATTTTCGCCACACACCGCGGGGAAAAGCAATTTACCGGGAGCGTGCGGAAACCATCGAACGGGTTTTCGCCGACGCAAAAGAAAAACATGGGTTGAGATATACTACCTTACGGGGCAAAGCCAACGTGACGATGCAGGCTTTGCTCACTTTCGCCTGCATGAATCTCAAAAAGCTGGCAATCTGGAAATCGGAAGACCCCAGGTTCAAGCCCAAATACGATTTCCCCTTTCTCTTTTTCCTGCTATTTGTTCCCAATTCGATTATTCGCATTGACCTGAACCCGAAAAACTTCGTCAATAGGAATGTTAGTCACGATATGCTACAATAGAAAAAATGGAGTGATTGACATGAAGGTAAGGTTTACAGAAGAACAGATCATCAAGATTCTCAAGGAGCACGAGGGTGGCAAGAAGGCAGTGGATATTGTCCGTGAGTCAATATCACAGAACAGACTTTTTACCGTTGGAAAAGCAAATATGGCGGCATGGACGTTAGTGAAGCCAAGCGTCTGAAACAGCTTGAAGAAGAAAACCGTCGGCTGAAAGAAATGGTCGCCGACTTGTCTTTGGATAATAAGATATTAAAGGACGTGCTTTCAAAAAACGTCTGAAGCCTGCCGTAAAACGCAAAATAGCAGCCGGAGTACAGGAATGCTATGAAATCAGCGAGCGCCGCGCGTGCAGGCTAATGGGGATCAGCCAGAACAGCAAACGATACAAGCCGACCGATAAAAGCGGGGATACTTTGGTAACAGAACGGCTGAAGGCACTTTCGGTGCGCTGGAAACGATTTGGTTATCGCCGGTTACATGTCATGCTTCTGCGCGAAGGCTTTGAGATTAACCACAAAAAAACATACAGGCTTTACAAGGATGCAGGATTAACCCTTCAGAAGCGAAGCAAAAAGAAGAAATATGAAAAGCGCGGCATGCCGGAACGCACCGCAAAAGAAATGAATGCTCGCTGGTCGATGGATTTTGTCAGCGACAGAACCAGATATGGCTCAAACATTCGCGTTCTGACCGTAATTGATGAAGTGACGCGGGAATGTCTGGCTCTTGAAGTGGATAGCTCTCTCTCCGGGCGGAGGGTATCGGCTGTTCTAAACCGGATCGCCTTGTTCCGGGGGCTGCCGAAAGAAATTCTGACCGATAACGGCTCTGAATTTACCAGTAATGTAATGAATGCCTGGGCGTACGATCACAAAGTGGAACACATTTTTACAGATCCGGGCAAGCCCATGCAAAACGGCTACATAGAAAGCTTCAACGGGAAACTCCGCGCGGAATGCCTAAACCAACATTGGTTTCAAAGCTTGTCTGAGGCAAGGGAGATAATTGAAAACTGGCGGTTGGAATATAACAGGATCAGGCCGCATTCCTCTCTCGACAACCTGACGCCGGAAGAATATGCCTTGAAACTTTCAAGTTGTTACTAACATTCCCTCTGCGCGAAATCAGGGGGCAGGTCAGCATGAAAAACGCCGCTTGGGTCTGAATCCCAAACGGCGTTTTGTCTACCGGCTGAGGAACCGGGCCGCCGATTTTTCGGCGGCCCGGTTCCTTTGAGAGAGAAAAGAGAAAAAGTGTCTCGGAACCCGAGGGCGGCAACCCCGCTTCCCTGAGACTGATTGCAGTATACCGGAGAAAGATTAAAAATTCCTTGAAAAATTCATATATGCAAATCTTTTTTTCGCCAAGCATAAAAACGCGAGCTTTTATCTTTCCTTTTCCCTCTTTTTATCGTCATACATGAGATGATCGATATGTTTGATAAACTGCTGAACCGTCATGCCGGATTTTGGATCGAAGATGTCATAGCCCACACTGAAATTAATACAGTATTGGTTTGTACTGTGCTCGTTAAACTCCTTTACATTTGCTTTGAGTCTTTCCACTTTACTGACCAGATCGTCCATTCCGCTGATTTTTAAAGCTACAATAAACTCATCCCCGCCGTATCGGCAGATCAGATTTTCTTTTCCGAAACTGGCTTTCAATATGTTTCCCGCTTCAACAAGTGCTGTATCACCCGCGGAATGCCCCCAAACATCATTGATTTTCTTAAAAGAATTCAAATCAGCCATGATGCCCCCGAGCGCGGCTCCCTCTTTGCAGTTTTTGAGCCATTCCTGCATATAGTTATCAAATTGTCTTCGGTTATAAAGCCCCGTCAGATAATCCGTATTTAGCTGATTGCTTTGAATATTAATATATATAATTAAAACGGAAAGCGTTGTGCAGGCCCAGATGATTGAAACTCCATAAAACAGGGACTGGACGATTCCGCCGATAAAAGGCGGTAATGCAAATAGCAGCAGGGAAATATAGACCTTTTTTGCAAGGAATTTTCTTTTGAAAACGACGAAAATCATTGAATACACAAGGTACAAGTAGCAGATGGCTGCCATAAAGTAGAAAAGCGAGCCTCTATGGTAAACGTTAGTCCGATCGATGTTGAACGAAAATCCATAAAACACGCTCAGCAAAGAAATAACTGCATTGAAAAATAAAGGCGTAAGCATCGGCAGGAGTATTTTTTTTATGCGTTTTTTTTCCTGGTACACCTGATAATCCGCATATAAGCTCCAGAAAAAGCATGGGGCAGGAGTTAGTATACTGTATATAACAGCTATAAAAATGGATGCAAATCTGAAGGATGTACTCGGCCTGCCATTCAAAAGCCATTGCAAGGTATCAAGGAAAAGAAGGGCAGCATTCAACGCCAATATGGCCAAAAACAATTTTTGTTCAAACAAATATTGTTGGGTTGAATGATAAATATTTATAAAAACAATCAAAAGAACTGCAAGTGCAAAAGCATTAAGTTCAGAATATGCCAGAATGTTCATATATTCACCCGAATTTTCATATTTGTCCTATTATATTTCAACCACAATCCTGACTTGATTTACTGCTTCTAATATTGAGTGACAAGATCGCGGTACAGAATATAAAACAGTGATAAGCGCAAGTTCTCCCGCAAATTACTCGTAAAAGCAGGCTTCTAAATCAGTTTATTCTTAATTATAACAAATACTTCGTGTCCAAGGAAAGAGGGTAAAGAGAATTCCGCAATATATTAGCGCTATTACTATTTGTATCTAACAGACTATACCAGAATTTTACAAAATTCAACCGCTTTTTTGCTGCTGTCCCACTATTTGAGAAAATATCCGCAGGAGTCTTTTCTTTTCAAGGCCGCATGCCGTGCTATAATAAATGTGTCCAAATTGAACACAAACTGAAAAATATGATAAAAATGTTTTCAGACTTTCAGTTCTGATTAAGAAATACCATTTACAATATTTTATCGTTCAAAACGGGCCGTTGCGCCCGCCCGCGCGCCGCGTGGGATAAAAGGAGGGTTTTTTTTGGTCGAAGTGCAAAATCTTGTAAAGCGTTACGGGAACCACAGTGCCGTGGATCACCTCAGCTTTACAGTGGAGGACGGACAGATCTTCGGATTTCTGGGCCCCAACGGCGCCGGTAAGTCCACCACCATGAACATTATGACCGGATATCTCGCCGCTACGGAGGGCACGGTTCTCATTGACGGCCACGACGTCTGCGAGGAGCCGGAGTCCGCCCGACGGTGCATCGGGTATCTCCCAGAGCTGCCGCCGCTGTATCCGGACATGACCGTATTGGAATATTTACAGTTCTGCGCGGAATTAAAGCAGCTTCCAAAAACGGAGCGGGAAAATCAGATCGGGCAGGCCGTCTCCATGACCCATCTGGAAGATCAGACCCGCCGGCTGATCCGCAACCTCTCCAAGGGCTTTCGCCAGCGGGTGGGTCTGGCCCAGGCAATTCTCGGTTTACCAAAAGTCATCATTCTGGACGAGCCAACCGTGGGACTCGATCCCCGACAGGTGGTTGAGATCCGCGATCTGATCCACAGTCTTGCCCGGGAGCATACCGTGATTTTAAGCTCCCACATTCTCTCGGAAATCCGGGCGATTTGCGATAAAGTCCTGATTATTCGCAAGGGAAAGTTCGTAACCTGCGATACGCCGGAAGCTCTGGAGGAAAAGCTTTCCGCCAACGACCGCCTGGAGCTTTTGGCAAAGGGCTCCCAGGAGGCGGCCGAGTTCGTCCTTGAAACTGTGGAGGGCATCACCGGCCACACCGTCACCGATGTGACGCCGGACACGGTACGTATAAAGGTCGGAAGCAACGGCGACCGGCGTGAGGCGCTGTTCTATGCCTTCGCCAAGGCCCGCTGCCCGCTGCTGGAACTGCGGTCCCGGATGGCGTCTTTGGAGGATGTGTTCCTGGATCTCACTGACGAGGACGACGAGGTGGCCGCCCGCGCCGCCGCGCTGCTGACCTCCGGCGAAAAAAATACTACCGGAGAGGACGGAGAGAACGCCCCATCTGAAAAGGCGGAGGAGGCTCCACTCCCGGCTCCCGTTCCGGTGGAATCCGCCGGTGAAACGACCCCGGACAATGTCCCGGAAAAGGAGGAAACCATAGAATGAAAGCTATTTACAAGCGCGAGCTGCGCGCGTATTTCAACTCCATGACCGGGTGGATTTTCGTAGCGGCGCTCACCGTGTTCATCGGGATTTATTTCACCGCCTATAACCTGCTCAACGGCTACACCTATTTCTCCTATGCCCTCAACGCCACGCTGATGGTATTCATGGCGCTGGTGCCAGTGCTGACCATGCGGTCTCTGGCGGAGGAGCGCCACTCCAAAACCGACCAGCTTTTGCTGACTTCTCCCGCCACGCTCACCGGCGTGGTGCTTGGAAAATACTTCGCCATGCTGACCGTTCTGGCGGCACCGGTACTGCTGGCCTGTCTTTGTCCGCTGATTATCCGCATGAACGGCACCGCCCATTTTAAGGCGGACTATGCCACACTGCTGATTTACTTCATGCTGGCGGCGGTGGAAATTGCCATTGGGATGCTGGTCTCCGCTCTGACGGAAAGTCAGGTCATCGCCGCCGTGGGCACCTTCTGCCTGCTGCTGGTGCTGTATCTGTGGGATGGGCTGGTCAGTCTCCTGCCCACTTCCGCCATCGGCTCTCTGGCGGGGCTTTTTGTGGTATTGCTTCTGGTATGTCTGCTGCTGAACGCCCTGGCGGGCAGCTGGAAGCTGACCGGCGGCGTGCTGGCTCTGGGAATCGTCGCTATCCTCGGTTTTTACATCAAGGACTCCAGCGCATTTTCGAATCTTCTGCCCAACGCGCTGGGGAGCTTCTCCCTGCTTGGCGCATTCAACAGCTTTGCCACCGACCATGTCTTCGACATCCCGGGGCTGCTGCTGTACCTGTCTCTGATTGCCCTTCTGGTGTTTTTGACCGTGCAGGTCCTCCAGAAGCGGCGCTGGAACTGAGAGGGGGAATACAATATGATGTCAATTTTTAAAACAAATTCTGCAGCGAAAGCTGCCGGTTCCGCCAAAGATGCCGGTTCGTCTCGCCGGAACCGCCGAAAAGGAGCTTTCTCCGCGGGCATCGTCACTCTGGCGGTGGCGGCGGTAATCGTCTTTAACCTTCTGGTCGCCCAAATACCGACGTCAAAAGCACAGATTGACCTGACGGACACAAAGATTTATAATATTTCGGACGTATCCGTGAATTATCTCAACGGCATTACCGAAGACGTGGCCATTCACGTGCTGGCGGACAAGTCCAGCGTGGACTCCCGCATCGTGCGGTTTTTGGACAAGTACGTGTCCCTATCCGACCATCTGAGCCTTGAATACGTGAACCCCACGGTGTATCCTTCCGTCCTGTCCAAGTACGACACGGACGCAAACACGATTGTGGTCACCTGCGAAGCTACCGGACGGCAGGAAACCGTAAACATTTCAGATATTATCGGCATCGACGAAATGATGTATTATATGTATCAGCAGACCAAGGAGACGAATTTTGACGCCGAGGGCAAACTCACCTCCGCCATCGACGGGGTTCTGACATCCGTCCGCCATACGGCCTATCTCACCTCCGGCCACGACGAGGGTTCCTTGTCTCAGGAAGTCACCGACGCGCTGAACAAGATCCATATGACGGTGAACACCGTGAATCTGCTCACCGACGGGGCCGTCCCCGATGACTGCGACCTGCTGATTATCGACGCCCCCACCCGGGATCTGGCGGACGACGAGCTGACCATGCTGCGGGACTACCTGGCTCAGGGCGGGCAGATGATTTACTGCATGGCCTCCAAATTGGACGACCTCCCCAATTTTGACGCGCTCTGCGCAGATTATGGTCTCAGCGTGGATCCCGGAATGGTGACGGATACGCAGCGGTACTATCAAAATACGCCGCTTTTGTTCTTCCCGACGCTGGATACCTCCGTGGACGCCGCCGGGGGCCTCGATAGCGATGCCACGATTATGCTGTATTGCTCCCGGGGAATGACGGTCGCCAGCCCTGCACGGGATACCATTACCATCAAGCCCTTCCTTTCCACCTCTGACAGCGGCGTCGCCGTCAACGAGGACAACAGCCAGATTCCCGGCAACTACGTGGTGGGCGCGGTGGCCACGGAGACCATCGACGATAACATTGTCGCCCGCCTGACGGTGCTGGGCTGCGACTCCCTGTGCGGCACCACCGTCACCTCCAGCTTTGCCAATGTGGACAACAACGCTCTGTTCCTCGCCTCCATTACTGCGGGGTTTAAGGACGTATCTCCCATCAGCATAGAGCCTGTGTCTCTGGCGGAGGAGAACAACACGGTCACCACCGGCGGACTGTGGGGACTGCTGTTCATCTTCGTGCTCCCCGCCGCTTTGCTGATCTTCGGCTTTGTCCGCTGGACGCGGCGGCGCAAACTCTAAAAGGAGGGAAATTTTCCCATGAACGCAAAACAGAAACGGACGCTTCTCATCCTGCTTGTCGCCGTGGTACTGTTGGCGGCAGTGCTGCTGGGTGTGCGGGCCGCGAAAAATCGGGCCCGGCAGAAGGAGGAGGACGCCGCCGCTGCTGCGGCGAAGTCCGGCGTCATCACCGATACCACCTCAGCCTATAAGGAGCTGTCCTATTCCAACGGCAGCGCCACGCTGTCCTTCGACCTGAACGACGAGGGGCAGTGGTACTGGACCGACAGCCCGGACTTTCCGTTGGATCAGGACTACCTCATCAAAATGGTCAACACCCTCTCCGCGCTGAAGCCGCAGCAGACTATTACCGACGGGGATACCCTGGACGCTTACGGTCTTTCAGAGCCCACCCAGACGCTGACCGCCATCTCCGAAAACGGTCAGACCACCACCCTCGCCCTGGGCAACGCCACCACCGACGGTGACAGCTATTATATGCTGATGAACGGGTCCGAGACACCGGTCTATGTCATCTCCGACGAGCTTTCAAAAGAGATGGCCGTGGGGATCTACGACATGTGTCTTTTGCCGGACTTCCCCACCCTGACGGAGGATCAGTTGAATTCCATTACTCTGGCCGGCTCCGTGACCACAGTTCTCTCCGCCGCTCACGAGAAAGCGCAGGCGGATGCGGACGGCTCAACTTCCAACGGTTCATCTTCCAATAGTTCGTCTTCCGACGGCGGGACCACGGTCACCACATGGCGCTCCGGCGGCGCCAATGTCACCGACGACGAGCAGGTGCAGGGCATCGTAAAGCAGATTCTGGGCCTGAGCCTGGATGCCTGCGTGGATTACCGCCCCTCCGACAACGCGGCCGCACTGTGTGGGTTTGATAAGCCGGACGCCGCTATCACCGTGAAATACACCGGCGAGGACGGTAAAGACGGAACGCTGACGCTGACCGTGGGCAGTCAGGTGCTGGACGGAGACGGGCGGTACGTCCGGATGGACGACGACACTTCCGTCTACCGTATGGCGGCGGATAAGCTGGATATGCTGATGAAGGTGTCCGTCAACGGACTGGAGAGCGCCGCAGCATCCTCTGACAGTGCAGCTTCCTCCGCAGACTGATTGCTTTTTTAATTAATCCGGTAAAATGAGGGGGTGAAATTCCCCCTCATTTTTTCCTTTGAATTTTTCAGGGAGGTGTTTTTCCATGCGAGTTTTGATCGTGGAGGACGAAACGCGTTTGGCCGCGACGCTGCAGGACCTGCTGGAGATGGACGGCTACACCGCCGACGTGAATCACGACGGTGAAAGCGGCCTTGACAACGCGCTCACTTCCATTTACGACGTCATTTTGCTGGATGTGATGCTCCCCAAGCTCAACGGGTTCGAGGTCCTTCGCCGTTTGCGGGCGGAGGGGAACACCACGCCCGTTTTAATGCTCACCGCCCGGTCAGAGGTCACCGACAAGGTACAGGGGCTGGACTACGGAGCGGACTATTACCTAACCAAGCCCTTCGAGCCAAGAGAGCTTCTGGCCTGCATCCGGGCGCTGACCCGCCGGGCCCCGGATCTGCGGGACACCGAAACGCTGACCTGCGGCGATCTGAGACTGGAGCAGTCCTCGTTTACCCTTTTCTGCGCAGAGCGGTCCGTCCGTCTGAGCCGGAAGGAGTTTGACATGATGGAAATGCTGATGCTGAACCAAAAGCTGGTCCTGACCAAGGAAAAGCTGCTGCTGAAGGTCTGGGGCTATGAGTCCGACGCTGAGGACAACAATGTGGAGGTTTACATCTCCTTTCTCCGCCGGAAGCTGGAGCATCTCCACTCCAAGGTGAAAATCACCACCATTCGCATGGCGGGTTACAGCCTGGTTCCGGGGGAGGACCCCGTATGATCCGCAGACTTCGGTTACAGGTGGTGGCAGTCTGTATGCTGCTGGTGACAGCGGTGCTGGGCGGCGTGTTTTTCTCCATGTACACCGCCGCCCGGAACGGAATCCGGAACAGCACGCAGGAGCTGCTGCGCCGCGTCATCACCAGCGACCCACGGATCAATCAGGGGCAGACCGGCATCATAATTGGGGGGGACCAGATGCAGTTGCCCTATTTCACGGTGGAAGTCTGGGGCGATACCGTCTATGTCACTGGCGGCACCTATTCCGATCTGGAGGACACGGAGGCTCTGCGCGATATTGTGCAAAGCTGCATGAATCAGGGAACCGAAACGGGAACCGTTTCCGACTATAATCTCCGCTACCTGCGGGTGAATAACGGTTTTTTTGAGCGCATCGCCTTTGTGGACATCTCCATGGAGACTACGTCGCTGCAGACAATGATGCGCTCCACTTTGCAAATTGGAGCGGCGGCGCTGGTATTGCTGCTGGGCGTCTCGATGCTGCTGGCCTGGTGGGTCACCCGTCCGGTGGAGCAGGCGTGGAAACAGCAGCACCAGTTTTTGTCTGACGCGTCCCACGAGCTAAAAACGCCTCTGACGGTCATTCTCTCCAACGCGGAGCTGATGGACTCCGTGCATCTGGACCCCCGCCCCGCCCGTTGGGCGGATAACATTCAATCGGAGGCCCGGCAGATGAAGTCTCTGGTAGAGGAGATGCTGACGCTGGCCAGGGCGGACAACCTGGTCCGTACCTCCTTGTTTTCCGCCGTCTCTTTGTCCGACGCGGCCACGGACTGCGCCCTGCTCTTTGAGCCGGTGGCGTTCGAGGTGGGGAAGACTCTGAACTATGAGTCCATCGCCCCGGACGTCACCGTCAACGGCGACAGTGACAAGCTCAAGCAGGCAGTCTCCATCCTTCTGGACAACGCCATCAAGTATGGCACGGAGGGCGCGCCCATCGAGCTGTCCGTGCAGAAAACGGACCGCCACGCAAAGCTTCAGGTCTCCAATCAGGGTCCGCCCATTCCCTCGGAACAGCTCGCGCACCTTTTTGAACGATTTTATCGGGCAGATGCCTCCCGGGGCGAGAAAGCCGGATTCGGCCTGGGCCTGTCCATCGCCCAGACCATCGCGGCGGAACACAAGGGGGCCCTGCGCGCCGAATCGGACGACGCCTCCACCCGATTTGTCCTGACACTGCCTCTCCTTCGGAAATAACGCGCCTTGGGGAAAAACCGTGCTTTTTTTAAACTGCCGGAAAAGTCTTCGGACCGCTCCGGCAGTTTGTATAATTTTTGGCGTGGCGGAAATGCTATCCAAAACAAAGTCGGAGGCAGTTTTATGGACATCACTCCAAAGGAATACGCAAATCTTGTCAAACAGAAGTCGAAAAAATCCCCCATCGTCAAAAATACCGTTCTTGCCTTTATCATCGGCGGGTTGATCTGCGTGATTGGGCAGCTCATTATGAACGGCTGGTCCGCCGCGGGACTGAATCAGGAGGACGCAGGCTCCGCCACCTCCTGCTCCATGGTATTTCTCTCCGCTCTGTTTACGGGGCTGAACCTCTATAATAAGCTGGCGAAATACGGCGGCGCCGGTACACTGGTCCCCATCACCGGTTTTGCCAACGCTGTGGTTTCCCCCGCCATTGATTTCAGAAGCGAGGGCTTTGTCACAGGCATGGCGGCGAAGATGTTTCTGGTGGCCGGACCGGTAATCGTATTCGGCACACTTGCCTCCGCGATCTACGGCGCGGTGCTGATGCTGTTGCCGTAAACCATTGAAGCGCCTGAGATTCAAAGAAATTCAGGAAAAACGGGGGCCGTCGCAAAAGGCTGCGGCGGCCCTTGTTCCTGCTTTTAAAGGCCTAAAAATAATCGCTCATTTTTTGATGGTTTTAGGCGTTTACATAATGGTGTGGAAAACCCAGTGGAAAATGTGCAAAACCCAGAAGCGGAGGCAAATTGATGGGGTGACAAATCGATTATGTAAAAATTTACGCAAGAACATTCTTGCAGGAAAGTCCGGACCGGGGTGATGAAATTTCCGCATCTGGCCCGACCTTGTATTTTTTGGCACTGTATGATACGATATTTTCAATATGGCAAACAAACCGGAAAGGAAACAGGCAATGGCATCAAAAAAGGACTATGGCAACGAGAGCATCTCCTCTTTGAAAGGCGCGGATCGGGTACGAAAACGTCCCGGCGTCATTTTCGGTTCCGATGGGCTGGAGGGCTGCGAGCACGCGGTGTTTGAGATTCTCTCCAACGCCATCGACGAGGCCCGTGAGGGCCACGGCGCCCTTATCACCGTTACCCGGTATCTGGACCGCTCCATTGAGGTGGAGGACCTGGGCCGGGGCTGCCCGCTGGACTGGAACGAAAAGGAGGGGCGATGGAACTGGGAGCTGGTATTCTGCGAGCTGTATGCCGGCGGAAAATACGACAACAACAGCGGCGATAACTACGAATACTCTCTGGGCCTGAACGGGCTGGGTTCCTGCGCGACCCAATATGCCTCCCAATACATGGACGTGACGGTCCGCCGGGACGGAAAGAAGTACACGCTTCACTTTGAAAAGGGCGAAAATATCGGCGGACTCCATAATGAGCCTACCGACCGGGGCAAAAAGACCGGAACCATCATCCGGTGGCTGCCGGATCTGGACGTATTCACGGACACCGCCATCCCGGCGGAGTATTTCACCGACGTGATGAAGCGGCAGGCGGTGGTGAACGCGGGCGTCACCTTCCGTTTCCGAAACGAGGCCGTCCCCGGCCACTTTGAGACGGAGGACTTCTTCTACAAAGACGGCATCGTGGACTACGTGACGGAGCTGGCGGGGGAGGGGAGCCTTACGGCCCCCATCTTCTGGGAGACGGAGCGCAGGGGCCGGGACCGGGCGGACAAGCCGGAGTATAAGGTGAAGCTCAGCGCGGCCTGCTGCTTTTCAAACCGGGTGAACATCATCGAACACTACCACAACTCCAGCTGGCTGGAACACGGCGGCAGCCCGGAAAAGGCCGCCAAGTCTGCTTTCGTCTCCGCAATCGACCAGTATCTCAAGCAGAACGGGAAGTATCAGAAAACTGAAAGCAAGATCACCTGGAACGACGTGGAGGACTGCCTGGTGCTGGTCTCCAACAATTTTTCCACCGCCACCAGCTATGAAAACCAGACGAAAAAGGCCATCACCAACAAGTTCGTGCAGGAGGCCATGACAGACTTCCTGCGGAGTAATCTGGAGGTTTATTTCATCGAGAACCCCTTTGATGCGGAGAAAATCGCGGAACAGGTTCTCATTAACAAGCGCAGCCGGGAGAGCGCGGAAAAGGCACGGCTGAACATCAAGAAAAAGCTCTCCGGCAACATCGACATCGCCAATCGGGTGGAAAAGTTCGTGGACTGCCGGTCAAAGGACGTGACCCGCCGAGAGATCTACATTGTGGAGGGCGACTCCGCTCTCGGAAGCGTAAAAATGGGCCGGGACGCGGAGTATCAGGGCATCATGCCTGTCCGGGGCAAGATTTTGAACTGCCTGAAGGCGGACTACGCCCGCATTTTCAAAAGCGAAATTATCACGGACCTGATGAAGGTGCTGGGCTGCGGCGTGGAAGTAAAGGACAGGCACGTGAAGGACCTGGCGGAGTTCGACGTAGGGAACCTCCGATGGAACAAGGTCGTGATCTGCACCGATGGCGACGTGGACGGTTTCCAGATTCGAACGCTGATCCTGACCATGCTGTACCGCCTCACCCCCACCCTGATCCGGGAGGGCTACGTCTATATCGCGGAAACCCCGCTCTTCGAGATCAACTGCGGGGAGAAGACGTGGTTCGCCTACTCGGACAAGGAAAAAAACGACATTATCCGGGACCTTTCCGGGAAGAAGATGAAAGTGGACCGGTCCAAGGGTCTGGGCGAAAACGAACCCGAGATGATGTGGCTCACCACCATGAATCCGGAGACCCGGCGCCTGATCCGGGTGCAGCCCTCTGACGTTGCGGAGACGGCCCGGGTCTTTGACCTGCTGCTGGGGGATAATCTTCAGGGCCGGAAGGACCACATTGCGGAAAACGGGTTTAAATACCTGGAAATGGCGGACATTTCCTGATTTTAACCGTCGGCCCGCACCTGAGCCAAATTTATGGAAAAGGCGGCGCATTGCCGCTTGGCGCGGCCTTTGTGCGTCTTTTCGTCATGAGCAACCCATCCAACGCAGATTTTACCAGCTGTTTGACCCCCATACATGTTTTGCGGGACGAACTGCGCTGTGCAAAAAAACAGGCGGTAACCGCCGCAAATGAGGATTGATACGAATGCCAAAAAAAAAGCACCCGGAAGAGGCCGGCCGCAAGGAGCTGAATCCCAATGTCATGGGACTTCACGCCGCCGTGGTGGCCCAGCCGATCACCGATACCCTGGAAGTTAACTACATGCCCTATGCCATGAGCGTCATCGTCTCCCGGGCCATCCCGGAAATCGACGGGTTCAAGCCCTCCCACCGGAAGCTTTTGTACACCATGTATAAAATGGGGCTCTCGACCGGCGCGCGGACCAAGTCCGCCAACATCGTGGGCCAGACCATGCGTCTCAATCCCCACGGCGACGCCGCCATCTACGAGACCATGGTGCGGCTCAGCGTGGGCTATGGCGCGCTGCTGACCCCCTTTGTGGACTCTAAGGGCAATTTCGGCAAGGTCTACTCCCGGGACATGGCCTATGCCGCCAGCCGCTATACAGAGGCAAAGCTGGCTCCCATATGCGCGGAGATTTTTAAAGATATCGACAATGACACGGTGGACTTTGTCGATAACTACGACAACACAATGAAAGAGCCCGCCCTCCTGCCCACCACTTTTCCAAACATTCTGGTGTCCGCCAACAGCGGTATCGCCGTGGGCATGGCGTCCCAGTTCTGCGGATTTAATCTCAAAGAGGTATGCGACACAACCGTAGCCTATCTCAAAAACCCGGATTGTACTTTGACCGACACCCTTTTGGCCCCGGATTTTCCCACCGGCGGCGAGCTGATTTGCGATCCGGCGGCGCTGGAGGATATCTACCGCTCCGGCCGCGGCGGCGTGAAGGTCCGGGCGAAGTGGCGCTACGTCAAAGCCGAGAATCTAATCGAAATATATGAAATTCCGTACTCCACCAGTATTGAGGCGATTCTCGACAAGGTGGCGGAGCTTATCAAGGCCGGAAAGATCAAGGAAATCTCCGACATGCGGGACGAGACGGATCGCTCCGGCTTAAAGCTGGCCATCGATCTGAAGCGGGGCGTGGACCCGGATAAGCTGATGGCAAAGCTCTTTAAACAGACTGCCCTTCAGGACACCTGCAGCTGCAACTTCAACGTCCTGATTGCCGGAATGCCCAAGGTTCTGGGCGTACGGCAGTTGCTGGAGGAGTGGTGCGCCTGGCGGAGGGAATCCGTAAAACGCCGGGTGTACTTTGTCCTTGGAAAGAAAAAGGATAAGCTGCATCTTCTCAAGGGACTCAAGCGCATCCTGCTGGACATCGACAAAGCAATTAAGATTATTCGGGAGACGGCGGAGGAAGCCGAGGTCATCCCCAACCTGATGATCGGCTTTGGCATCGACCAGACGCAGGCGGAATACGTCGCCGAGATCAAGCTGCGCAACATTAATAAGGAGTATATTCTCAAGCGGGTCCAGGAGACCGACGCCCTGCAAGACGAGATCAAGGATCTGGAGGACCTGCTGAAAAGCCCCCAGCGGGTGAAAAAGGTCATCGTCGACGAGCTGGACGAGGTGGCCCGGAAGTATGGCCAGCCCCGCCGAACCACCCTGATCTACAGCCACGAGGTGAAGACTTTCGACGAAGAGGAGACCGTGGAGGATTACCCGGTCAGCGTATTTTTATCCCGGGAGGGCTACTTCAAAAAAATCTCTCCCGCCTCGCTGCGGATGAACAGCGAACAGAAGTTCAAGGACGGGGACACCCTGTGCCAGTCCTTTGAAACCACAAACGCGGCGGAGATCATGTTCTTCACGGACAAGTGTCAGGTCTACAAGTGCCACGTCTGCGACTTTGACGACACCAAGGCAAGCGTACTGGGCGACTATTTGCCCACAAAGCTGGGCATGGATACGGAGGAGAACCCGGTTTTTGCCTGCCTTCCGGGGGATTACTCCGGGGCGCTGCTGTTTTTCTTTGAAAACGGCAAGGCGGCCCGGGTGAACCTGACGGCATATCAGACCACCTCCAACCGCCGCAAGCTGACGGGGGCCTACTCTGACAAATCGCCTCTGGCCCTGATCCACCGTCTGGATGCAGAGGATGAGCTGGCGGTTTATTCCAGCGAACCCAGGGCTCTGATTTTCAATACCGCGCTGCTCTCCCCCAAAACCACCCGGTCCACGCAGGGCGTGGCGGTGATGACGATGAAGCCCCGGTACCATTTGGAGCGCGTCGTCTCTCTGGCGGAGAGCGCCATCGTAAATCAGAGTCGCTACCGCGTCCGGGCAGTGCCCGCAGCCGGAGCACTGCTGCGGGAGGAGGACTCCGAGGAAAAACAGATCGGCCTGCTGGATTGATTTATAGTTGTTTTGGTCTTTTGAATGAGATCGGATGAAAAGAGATGGTCTGTATTTTCAAAAAAATTTTGAAGAGCTATGGTATCATTTTTCTGGGTTCCGTAATTTTTGCACTGTCCTTCGATTGCTTTTTTGAGCCGAACCAGATCGGTATGGGCGGCCTGACAGGTCTTGCGCAGGTCATCAACGTGCTGCTTCCCTGGGCGTCGGTGGGCATTTTGGTGGCGGTTTTGAACGTACCTCTCTTTCTGCTAGGGTGGAAACTGATCGGATGGCATCTTCTGGTTTCCTCCCTGTTCTCCATGCTGGTCAGTTCCCTGGCCATCGACGGCATCGCTCTGCTGTACAAATTTTCCGCAATGGATACCATGTTGGCTTGCCTTGTGGGCGGAGCCATGATGGGCGTTGGCATAGGAATGGTCTTTTCCCAGGGCGCCACCACCGGCGGCACCGATGTGGTGGCCCGGCTTTTGAAGCTAAAATTCCCGTGGCTCCCCATGGGGAAGCTGGTGCTGATCCCGGATTTCGTGGTTCTGACGCTGGTGGCCGTGGTATTCGGCAGCGTCAGCGCCGCGCTGTACGGCCTGGTGGCCCTGTTTGTCTCCGCTGTGGTCATCGACAAAATGCTCTATGGTCTGGACGAGTCCAAGGTAGCGTACATTATTTCAGACAGCTGGCGTAAAACAGCGGACGCCATACTGGCCCGCGACCGGGGGGTCACAATCCTCAGCGCCGAAGGGGCCTATACAGGCGACGAAAAGCACGTGCTGCTGGTAGCCTTCAAGCAGCGGGAGATCGTGGAGATAAAGCGCATCGTCCATGAGACTGACCCCCGCGCATTTTTGATTGTTTGCAACGCCCACGATGTGCTGGGCGAGGGTTTTGGGGAATATAAGAAGGAGGATTTGTGATATGGCGGATCTGAAAAAAGCGGCGGAAAACTTGAAATCGCGCGGTTTTAATGTGCAGCTGTTTCAAACAAAAGAAGCGGCGGCCGACTATCTCAACAAGGCCATCGACGGCAGGACCGTGGGTTTTGGCGGTTCCGTGACCCTGCGGGACATGGGCCTGTACGAGAGCCTGTCCACCCATAACAGCGTATACTGGCACTGGCAGGGCACTCCTATCTCCACCGGCGAGGCGGAGAAGGCCCAGGTATACCTGTCCTCCGTCAACGGCCTTTCTGAAGACGGGGACATCATCAACATCGACGGCAATGGCAACCGGGTGGCCTCCATGCTGTACGGCCACGAGAAGCTGTATCTGGTGGTGGGCCGCAACAAGCTGGCGGCCACCTACGACGAGGCGCTGTGGCGCGCCCGGAATATTGCCGCGCCCAAAAACGCGCAGCGGCTCCAGACAAAAACCCCATGCGCCGTCAAGGGCGACCGGTGCTATGACTGCAAGAGTCCCAATCGCATTTGCCGGGGGCTGGCGGTGCTGTGGAGACCCATGAGCGGAATGGAAACCGAAGTCATCCTCATTGATGAGGATCTGGGCTATTAAAAACCGGCATCCGGCTATTTGCCGGGCCAAAGGGAGGCGTGGGCGGATGAAAAAGCGGATATGTCTGCTGCTGGCGGGCTGTGTCCTGCTCACCGGCTGCGCCTCCCTTCTGGATCGGGAGTACAGCACGGTGGAGGCCCATTCCAGCAAGTTCTGGGAGAGCGAGGCCACCGGCACCCTGCGGGCGGAAAACTATCAGGACATCGTCAACGACCTGATGCTGCTGATCGGCCAGCACACGGAACAGGCGGTGATCCGCCTGTATAGCTATGATGACGGCGTCACCGTGGCGGACGCACTGGAAAAGGCTGCCGCGGAGGTGCAGCAGGAGACCGCCCTTGGGAATTACGCGCTGGAATACATCACCTCCTCCAGTACCGCTCAGAGGGGGTATTATGAGTTGTCTATCCAGCTGTGCTATCGCCGCACGGCGGATCAAATTGCGGCCATTGTCAACGCCACCAGCGTCACGGCGCTACAGAGCCTGCTGGAGACGGCACTGGACGAAGGGAAGGCGGAACTGACGGTCCGCGTGGGCTACTGGCGGGCGGAAGACCGGGCCGCGGTCGAGCAAACGGTATCGGACCTGCGCGCGGAACGGGAGCTGACGGACACACCGGAGTGGACGATTTCCTACTATCCGGCAGATGGGGCCGTAGGTCTGATTGAGTTCAATTTGAGTTCCGCCGCCGAAGACGCTATGCAGCCGAAGGAGATGCCGGAAGGCGACTTTAAAGCTCCCTTTGAAAATTCGGTAAATAAGGGTTGACAGGCAGAAAGTTATTTGCTAAAATAACCTTTGTTTCGCGGGCATAGCTCATCTGGTAGAGCGCCACCTTGCCAAGGTGGAGGTAGCGAGTTCGAGCCTCGTTGCCCGCTCCAGCAAAAGCACTCTCCACCCAATCGGGTGGGGAGTGCTTTTGTCTATTTAATAAAGATTATCAAACAGGGGGCAATCAGACGGCAATTTACAAGCGCGTATTTCCTGTCGCATTTCCGGGAAAAATTAATAAGTACTATAGTTGAATGATTTCCTGCAAAAAATTCGTTAAGAATTTTTGAAACATAGAAAATGCACGAAGTTATGTATATTATTTATAATTTTTCTTTCATTTTTATAAAAAAATTATGTATTTTATGGTAATTCTTAGCTGGACTTTACCTTCGGTCTGTGTTAGTCTCGATGATGCACAAATAAGCGATACATTCCAACTCAGGCGGCGGCACGAGCCGGAACGCAGCGTTTGAAAAGCGGCGGCAAAGAGGTTTGAGGCGTTTTGCTCACCGCGGGGGCAGCCGGAGGGCGGCTGCAATTTGAATAAGAGGTATTGTTTTTATGGAATCCTATCAGTATGTGTTTGATGTCGCCATGATTATCCTGGTGACAAAAATCTTCGGCATTATGTCGAAGCGGGTGGATATGCCTCAGGTGGTCGGCTCTTTGATTGCGGGACTGCTGCTGGGGCCCAGCGTTTTAAATCTTGTGCAGCCCAGTGATTTTCTCTCGATGCTTTCAGAGCTTGGCGTCATCGTGCTGATGTTCAGCGCAGGTCTGCAAACGGATATCAAAGAATTGAAAAAATCCGGAAAAGCCGCGTTTTTTATTGCTCTGATCGGCGTACTGGTGCCCCTGGCGGGCGGCTACGCACTGGCCGCGGCGTTCAACCATGGCGGCGACCCGCTGAAAAATCTGTTCGTGGGCACCGTGTTTACCGCCACCTCCGTATCCATCAGCGTGGAGACGCTGAAAGAGCTTGGAAAACTCTCAACCCGCTCCGGCAACGCGATTTTGGGCGCGGCACTGATCGACGATGTGCTGGGTCTGATTCTGCTGACACTGATTACCAGTGCCTCTGTGGGGGGCGTCAGCCTCTGGATGGTGCTGGCAAAGATCGTGGCGTTTTTCGCGGTGACGGCGGGAATGGGGTATTTTCTCCACAAGGGCATTCAGATATGGATGGCCTCGGCGAGCTGGAACCGCAAGCGGTTTGCCGTGATCTCCGTGGCGTTCTGCTTTTTCTATGCCTATATCGCCGAAACGGTTTTCGGTGTGGCGGATATCATCGGCGCGTTTTGCGCGGGACTTATTATCTCTAACACTGCCCGGGCTATCTATGTACAATCACAGTGCGAAACACTGTCCTATATGTTTCTCTCCCCCATCTTTTTTGCCAGCGTTGGACTGAAGGTGGTCCTGTCCTCCATGAATGCGAGGGTTGTAATGCTGTCGGTAATTGCCATTTTGTTGGCCATTGTTACGAAGGTCGTCGGCTGCGGCCTCGGCGCAAAGCTGTTCCACTACACCAATGCTGAAAGTCTACGAATCGGTGTTGGCATGATATCCCGCGGAGAAGTCGCGCTGATCGTGGCTAACAAGGGCATCGCCAGTGGGATGATGGACTCCGTGCTTCTGGCGCCGATGATTCTGATGGTGGTGGCCTCCACAATTGTAACGCCTATTTTACTTCGGGCCGTATATCCCAAGAACCCCGAAAAGGATATCAGCGATCTGGTTCACAGCGACTTGGTGGAAAACTTCCAGGAGGCCAGGCAGTTTGATCAGGCCGCCCAAACCATGTTGGAAATGCATAACCAACTCCATGGCAATAGTCCCAGCGGGCTTAAGCGGAAGCCGCAGGGCAGGACCTCTCCCTCCGAAAGCAAGGCGAATACCGGAACTGAGCAGCAAAGCTCCCCGAACGAGGATTCAGACAAAACATGAGCATAAGCGTCAAATCCAAGGTTCAAAAATAGTGACATTGCCTGGGACAACAGCATCCAGAAACTTATAGAGGTTTCAAATCGCAAAACGCTGCTCCCGTCAATGAACTTGCTTTTACAAAGTTCCACTTTTCTGTATACGTCGAACAAAACACTAAACGGTTTGGCTGCCACCTTAAGTAAAGCTTCAAACCAGACCCATTTTCCAACAGTCTTTTTTTGCTCTACGAACGCCGGACAGACCGAATCAAAGCCCTGTACTTGGGTAGCCTCGGATTTATCCTGCTGTATAAGCGGCTAAAAGAATGGACTAAATCCGTTCGCCCGTCAGATGTATATTTTCAAAACCGCACCGAACTGGTATTGGAACGGCATCCTGAGCGGCTGACGCAGTTGCTGCCCCCTTTTCTCCCCAATATCTGCAAGACCATGGCTATAAGCCATGGTCTTGTCTTTTTATTTGACGTTCTTTTTGAACGCGTATTTCCTGTCGTATTTTAAAAAGATATAATTTATATAATTTGAAAATTTTCAACAAAAAGTTTATTAAAAACTCATTGAGTGATAAAAATATACGAAGATATGTGCTTTATGCACAAATTTTATATTTATTTTTATCATAGCTTGTGATTTTTGACAAATCCCTTGGCTGGACTTTGCCATCAGTTTGTGTTAGTCTCGATAATGTAATGTAAATAAAGCAAGCCATCCAGGCGGTAACAAAGAGGGGAGGGAAGTATCTCATTCATGCGGGGACAGCCGAAAAACGGCTGTAATTCGGATAAGAGGTATTGTTTTTATGGAATCTTATCAATATGTGTTTGACGTCGCCATTATTCTTTTGACAACAAAAATTTTCGGCATTATGTCGAAGCGGGTGGATTTGCCTCAGGTGGTCGGCTCTTTGATTGCGGGACTGCTGTTGGGGCCCAGCATTTTGAATCTTGTGCAGCCCAGCGACTTTCTCTCGATGCTTTCAGAACTGGGCGTTATCGTGCTGATGTTCAGCGCGGGTCTGCAAACAGATATCGGTGAGCTGAGAAAATCCGGTAAAGCCGCGTTCTTTATTGCTCTGATCGGTGTGCTGGTACCCCTGGCGGGCGGCTACGCACTGGCCGCGACGTTCAACCATGGCGGCGACCCACTGAAAAATCTGTTCGTGGGCACCGTCTTTACCGCTACCTCCGTATCCATCAGCGTGGAGACACTGAAGGAGCTGGGAAAACTCTCTACCCGCTCCGGCAACGCGATTCTGGGTGCGGCGCTGATCGATGATGTACTGGGTCTAATTCTGCTGACGCTGATTACCAGCGCCTCTGTGGGGGGGGTCAGCCTCTGGATGGTGCTGGTAAAAATCGTGGCGTTTTTCACGGTGACAGCGGGAATGGGGTATTTTCTCCACAGGGGTATCCAGAGATGGATGGCCTCCGCTCATTGGAACCGCAAGCGATTTGCCGTGATTTCCGTGGCGTTCTGCTTTTTCTATGCCTATGTTGCGGAAACGGTTTTCGGTGTGGCGGATATCATCGGCGCGTTCTGCGCGGGGCTTATTATCTCCAATACTGCCCGGGCTATTTATGTACAGTCGCAGTGTGAAACACTGTCCTATATGTTTCTCTCGCCCATCTTTTTCGCCAGTATCGGACTGAAGGTGGTCCTGTCCTCCCTGAACACGCGGGTCATAATTTTGGCGATGGCCTCCATTTTGGTTGCAATTCTCACCAAAGTTGTCGGCTGCGGTCTTGGCGCAAAGCTGTTCCACTATACCAATGCTGAAAGTCTACGAATCGGCGTTGGCATGGTATGCCGCGGAGAAGTTGCGCTGATCGTAACCAATAAGGGTATCTCCAGCGGGATGATTGACTCTGTGTTCCTGGCGCCCATCGTGCTGACGGTGGTGAGCTGCGCCATCCTAACGCCCATTTTACTCCGTGTCGTGTATCCTAAGAGCGCGGCAAAGGATTACAGCGATATGGTCCACAGTGACTTGGTGGAGAACTTCCAGGAGGCCAGGCAGTTTGATCAGGCCACCCAGACCATGCTGGAAATGCATAATCAGCTCCATGGCAATCATCCAAACGGGCTTAAGCGGAAGCCGCAGGGCGGATCCTCTTCCTCCGGAAACAAAGCGAATACCGGAACCGAGCAGGAAAGCTCCTCGAAAGAGGATTCAGATAAAACCTGAACCGTCCTCTTATGGTCGAATACTGAAAATGCGCCGGTCCCGGAATATCCGGGGCCGGCGCTTCAATTTGCAAAAGGGTTCGCATGCTCTTCTACCAACCAATTTTCCCAGGAAATGCTTTCGCCATGAGGAGAATCTTTACCGTATTCGCCTCATTGGCTGAATTGCCGAACCCGCATAGCCCGCATGGCATTCAAAATTGCAAGAAAGGCCACGCCTACATCGGCAAACACCGCCTCCCACATGTTGGCCATACCAAAGGCTCCTAAAATCAGCACCAGAGCCTTCACACCCAGCGCAAAGGCAATGTTCTGGCGGACGATTCGCAACGTCTTGCGGGAAATCCGTACGGCGGCGGCAATCTTGTCGGGCCGGTCATCCATCAGCACCACATCCGCCGCTTCAATGGCCGCGTCGGCGCCCATGGCGCCCATGGCAATACCGATATCCGCACGGGTCAGAACCGGCGCGTCGTTGATCCCGTCTCCCACAAAAGCCAGTTTACCGTTTCCGCTTTTGAGGAAGCGTTCCGTCAAATCCACTTTATCGGCCGGTAATAGCTCCGCATGAAATTCATCGATGCCCAGTTCCCCGGCCACGGCCGCGGCCACGGCCTTTGCGTCTCCGGTAAGCATCACCGTCTTTTTGACACCGCAGGCCTTCAAATCCGCAATCGCCGCTTTCGCGTCCGGTTTTACCTCATCTGAAATCACAATATGTCCGGCGTAAAACCCGTCCACCGTCACGTGAACAATCGTACCGGGCAGCTCGCAGGGAAGCCACTTGACATTCTCCCGCTCCATCAGCCTTGCGTTGCCCACACAGACTCTGCGGCCGTCGATCTTCGCCCGGACACCGTGGCCGGAAATTTCCTCCACCTCTGCGGCGCGGGACTCCTCCATCCGGACGGGACAGGCCGCCCGCAGGGATTTGGAGATGGGATGGTCTGAAAACTGTTCCGCCAGGGCCGCCCACTCCAACACCTGTTCTTTGGAATACCCCTCTTCGGGGTGGATGGCGGTGACAGAGAAGGTTCCCTTTGTAAGGGTTCCGGTCTTGTCGAAAACCACGGTCTGCGTCCCGGCAAGCGCCTCCAGATAGTTTCCGCCCTTCACCAGGATCCCGCATCTGGACGCGCCGCCGATGCCGCCGAAAAAGCTGAGGGGCACGGAGATCACCAGCGCGCATGGGCAGGAGATCACCAGAAAGATCAGCGCCCGGTGGAGCCAGTCGGTCCAAACTGTACCAGCCAGAAATGCCGGCGGGACATCCAAAACCGCCAGAGCCAGCGTGGGCAGCAGGAACAGCAGCACCGCCGCAAGCACCACGCACGGGGTATAGTACCGGGCAAAGCGGGTAATAAAATTCTCACTGCGGGATTTCCGCTCCCCGGCGTTCTCCACCATTTCGAGAATTTTTGAAACCGTGGACTCTCCCGCGGGCTTCGTAACCCGGATACGAAGCACGCCCCGTTGATTCACGCATCCGCTGAGAATGGGATCTCCCGGGCAGATATCCCGGGGAACGGCCTCCCCTGTGAGGGCGGCGGTATCCAAGGTGGAGGTTCCGTCCGTCACTACGCCGTCCAGAGGCACCCGTTCGCCGGGCTTTACCACCACGGTCTCACCTACGGCCACGTCCTCCGGGTCCTGCGTCGTAAGAACGCCGTCCCTCTCCACATTAGCGCTGTCGGGCCGGATATCCATGAGGGATGCGATGGACTGCCGGGATTTGCCCACCGCATAGTCCTGAAACAGCTCCCCCACCTGATAGAAAAGCATCACGAACACGGCTTCGGCGTATTCGCCGGTGCCAAAGGCACCCACCGTGGCGAGGGCCATCAGGAAATTCTCATCAAAAACCTGTCCGCCCGCAATATGGCGAACCGCTTTCCACAGTACGTCCCAGCCGATCACCGCGTAGGGGACCAAATAGCACAGCGTCTGTGCAAGACCCGTCAGCGGCAGGAGACGGACGGCAACCAGCAATCCTGCCGCAGCTATAATGCGAATGAGCCGTCTTTTTTGTTTCTTGTTCATGCAAACGCTCCCTTTTTCAGCTTTGCCGGTTTTTGCAGAACTGCACTGCCCGCAGGGGCAAGGCTGTCCACGGAGTCATACGTCACTCACCGTAGGCCCAAGTATGCCACCCTTGGCGCATGCCAGAATGTCATTTCCCGCGGGGAACTGACCTACGAAAAAGGCACTCAAGCCCTCCGCAATTCGATTTATCCCTTGGAATAAACGAAGACCCGCACCCCGTTTTCAAAATGTTCTCATCTTCCTTATCAGCGATTGATAACGCAGTCCGGTTCCACTTTCCGGCAAATCCGGATCACCTCATCCAAAATCGCGTCGAATCGGGCGTCCTCCGCGTCCAGCGTCAATTTCTGGGCCATGAAGCTGACAGCGGCGTCGTTGACGCCGTCAATTTCTTTAATGGCACGCTCCATTTTCGCGGCGCAGCTGGCGCAGTCCAGATCCGTGAGTACAAAACGCTTTTTCATAAGAATCCTCCCAGAATTTATTTTTTCAGTTCCGCCTGAGCGGAAGCGGCGCAGGATGCCAGATCACTCCGAGACGTGCTCCACCCCCTGGTCAAGGATCGTGCGCACATGACTGTCCGCCAGAGAGTAAAACACGGTTTTCCCCTCCCGGCGGGACTTTACCAGCCGGGCGTTTTTCAAGGCCCTCAGCTGGTGTGAGATGGCGGACTGGGTCATTCCCAGCAGCGCCGCAATGTCGCATACGCACATCTCCGACGCGGAAAGCACATACAGAATACGGATTCGGGTGGAATCCCCGAAAATGCGGAAAAGCTCCGTCAGGTCATAGAGCGTGTCCTCGTTAGGCAACTCGCTTCGGACCTTTTTTACAATATCCTCATGGACATGAATGAGGTCGCATATTTCCGCGTTATAACGGTCTTCCATATAAGGTTCCTCCTTCATCTGAACAGTTGAACGTTTGTTCATGTGTTCATTATATTCTCTATGCTCCATTTGTCAATCCATTTTATGAAACTATGGAAAAAAATTTAAAAATGTGATAAACTATTCTCATTATATAAAAAGACGAGGAGAAGACCATTGTGACACTTGAAGAGATTAAAAACAAACGGCTCAGTTTAAATCGCTTTACGATCTACAATTTTATTGATCTGAGCATCCTGGAAAAAGACCGGGCGGAGTGCCGCCTGACGCTGCGGCCGGAGAGCACAAATCCTCTTGGAATGCTCCATGGCGGCGCGCTTTATACCATGGCGGACAGCACTGCCGGCTCCGCCGCTCACTCCGACGGGCGGATCTACGTGACCCAGAACAGTTGCATGAATTATCTGTCGAATATCAAAGAGGGAACTGCGGTGGCCGTCGGGACCGTGGTACATCGGGGAAAGACAACCTGCCTTGTCAACGTGGATATCACCGCCGAAGCCACCGGAAAGCTGCTGGCTACCGGCAGCTTCACATTTTTTTGCATCGGCTCGGAGTGATCGGCATACGCAAAAATTCGACGCCCGCAGGCATATTGCCCGCGGGCGCTTTTTTTTGCGATTTTTAGTGTGCGCCAATATCTGGAACACCAATTACATCCAACGCTTGATTGAGGCAAGACGCTATGGTAAACTGAGTACGCTGGATTGGAATTTGGAGCAGAAAACGACCTTTCCATAGAGCTTCAACAAATGAAAACACACCGTCTTGTAAAGTGAGACGAAAAAATATAAAATAGTATTTATGAGTATATTGACCGTCAAAGGAGGCCGCGGCCTTGAAAGAAGAACGAAAAAGCCTGGGACTGTACGTCCATATCCCCTTCTGCGCGAAAAAGTGCGACTACTGCGATTTTTACTCTCTGCCGAGCGCAGAAAATCGGATGGACGATTACGTACAGGCACTGGAAACGCAATTATTTGAAATTGCGCCCCGCGCGGAGCACCACGTGGTGGACAGTGTGTATTTCGGAGGCGGTACGCCGACGCTGCTTGGCAGCAAGCGGCTGGTACGCCTTTTGAAATCCATTCAGAAAAAATATTACGTCACAAAGGACGCAGAAATTACATTGGAGGCCAATCCTGAGTCCGCCGGGGATTTTAAAGAGCTGCGCGCCCTGCGCAGAGCGGGGTTCAACCGGCTGAGCCTTGGGATGCAGTCCGCGGACGACGGAGAGTTGCGCTCCATTGGCCGCATCCACACCGCCGCACAGGTGAAAACGGCTGTGGGGGCCGCCAGAAAGGCCAAATTTACCAATCTGTCTCTGGACCTGATCTATGGGCTGCCGGGGCAGTCTTTGGAAACCTGGCAGAAAAATCTGACCGCCGCCGTGGATCTGGCCCCCCAGCACCTGTCCTGCTACGGACTAAAGGTAGAGGATGGAACCCCGCTTTTTCGGCGGCGGGAGAGCGAGCGGTTCCCGGATGACGAGGCGCAGGCGGAGATGTATCTCTGGACGGTGGATTATCTCCACCGACACGGATTTTTTCAGTATGAGATCTCCAATTTTGCCCGGACGGGCTTTGAGTCCCGGCACAATCTGAAATATTGGACGCTGGGGGAATACGCGGGCTTCGGCCCGGGCGCGCACTCGGACTTCGGCAGCGTGCGCTACGCCTATGAAAAGGATCTGGAGGGTTATATTGCGGGAGTAAAGGCGGGCGGGCCGCTTCTCTCAGAAAACGAGCGCATTCCGCCGCTGGACCGGGACACGGAGTGGATTATGCTGGGACTGCGCACCGTTTGGGGGCTGGAGCCGAAGGTATTTGAAAACCGTTTCCGCCGCCGGTTCAACTGCTTTCTGCCCTTTCTGGATAAGTGCCGCCAGACGGGCTATGCCGTCGAGGAAGACGGCCGGTGGCATCTGACGCCGAAAGGCTTTCTCGTCTCCAACCAGATCATCGGCGGGATGCTGGACGCCCTCGGCGAGGACAAAAAATGCCGGGAGGAGGCCCGGGCCAGGGGGGATTTCCGAGTGGACCTGAAGTGAGAGAAGCGGTAATGCTCGTTCTCTTCTTTTTGCGCTGGTTATGTTCTGTCTTTCAAGCGTTGGATTTTCTTTAGGAAACCAAACCGGTCTGATTCTGCCAACAGCTTTGTTGGCAGGTCGCGGAATTTAAACGTGCTCTCCGCACAATTCTTGCACCTTATATGAATATTCCTGTTTCTTTTTTAGATCTGATTTCGTTACTTATATAATGAACGACACGCAAAATCTCAGTCCCGATTCATTTAATATTTTGTGAGAAGGCGTTATTTTGGGTTTATTATGGCTCCCAAGATTTCTTTTTGCAAATGCTTTAATGGGAAATATGATGTTTATTGCGTATATTTTGTTCTTCTTACTGCTTGGCGCTGTTATAAGGCTATTTGTCTCAACGAAAAAGGCATATCATATATTATCAGCAAGTATGGTTATCGGGTGGATTGTCTGTGAAATTTTTGCAGACATCGGTGTTTCTTCTGTAGATTTTGGAGCTTCCCTTCTTGGCCTTGTATTTCATGGTGGACAGTTCTTTTTACTAAGCGGCATCGGCTTTTTTATTTGTCACGTTGTCTGTCTTCTTTTGCAGACGAAATCTGATCGAATGATGTGTAAAATCTTTTCAGAACATTCTGATAAAAGAACGGGGCGCTGTTTTCTTGCAGAAACGGTCGGAAAAAGCAATCCTGACATTTATCCTTCTCTTCAACTTGGCCCTTTGGGGGCTTTTTGAAGTCACTTTTATTTGCTCCCATAACACTTTTTCATTTTCAAGCGGCACCTTTCATGCCATGACCGCTTTGAACTGGAAATTGGCTGCACAGAGTGCGAGCGCGAACGGCAATGGATTCGGCAACTTTTTTTCGTTGACAAACATAGCCGCTGCCGTGATCAACGGCTTAGGCTTCTGGATTCTGTCGGCCCCGGAATATAAGAATGGCGGAAGTCCTTTTCTGCCTATTCCCGGAAAATTGCTCGTCATAATTCCCTTGTCCGCTCTCCATCTCTATATCGTTTGCTATAATCTGGATCAAATTTTAGACTATTTTCGCGTATGGATGCATCTGGTCCCGCTGATGTTTCAATCGGCGGCTTTTTTGGCACTGCTTGCCATCGGCTTTCTTGGATTACGAAAGCAGCGGAAAGACGTTGAACAGAATCTGTGAGGCAGCGTTCGGCGCTGCGCACAACGATCCCGTCCCCGGCCAATGGCCCGGGAAGAGATCAATACAGGGTCTGCCTTTTATGATGGGTGTGAGAATTTCTGCCAATACCGATAAAATAAACGAAACAATATGGAGGCAGTTCTATGAGTGGTATCGGAAATTTCAGCGGCGTTTCTTGTGACAATCTGTTTACGTCAAAGTCTTTCAGCGATCATCTGTCCATCATGACACCTAAAAAAGAATTTTCCCAGTACATGGAGTCTATCCGGCAAAACCGGGACTCCTATGTGAGCGACGCGGCCTCCGCCACGGCGGAAGCGTCGGATGAGGATATCCGGCGCTGGGCCGAAGAATACGATCCTGAAAATCTGTCGCAGGAGGAATATTGCTCGTTTGTTGACGAGTTGGTCACCGATGGTGTTCTTACTGACTCGGACAAGAATTACATCGGCTATTCCGACATGGTTTGTTTGGGAACTCTGGATGAAATGATTGCCGGCAACGCGTCCGAGTCCTATGTAACGCCGGCAGGTGCGGAGCCGGTGGAATCTTTAAGCGACGCAAAAGGGAATGCGCGAAGCTGGGCTTCTGCGTGGAAGTCCGTGACCATCGGTTCAAATTCCAAAAGCACTTTTCTGGAACGGCGCGTAGCCTTGTTTAAAAAATTATCCGGCATATTTGACCGGATGGCCACCATCGCATGACGTCTCTGCCGAGCTAAAATAAAACCTGCTTATGATTAACTTCCAAGGGAGGGAAACTATGAGTCGCATGCATGCCGCAAACGACCTCAGGTTCCGCTACTTCAGCGGAATTGTCATGGGAATTCTGCTGATTTGGCAGGCAGTCTTTCTTTATGTTGCGATTGCCTGGCATGATGTGATGACAGCTCACCTCTTTAAATTTGATGAGGACTACTGGGATTGGCTGCTGGAACAGCAAAAGATTCACCCGGGTTGGAGCCACTGCGAGGACCTTTGTTTTATCTTCCTCTGCGTTGGAATGGCCCTGATGCTTTTTATATACGCTCTGGAAGAGAAAGAATTTCAGAGCTGGTTACGTTTGAAATTTTCTCTTTTCTGCGGACTTATAAGCGCATTTGTATATCTTGCAATTCTTTTTTATACCGAGTATTTCGTACCGTACTGTCGGCTGTATATGACTCTGCTTCTTCCGGAGATTTTTTCCCTTATGATTTTGTGGACGCTCCTTCATGTCAAGCGGGAAATGAGTAGAGAGACTGGGCCTTCATTAATCCCATAATCTAAATGTGGGTTTCTATTCGTGAGAAAAACAGCCCCGGCGGCGTGGCATTTATCTTATCGTATTCTATGCGTACCGCTGGTGGTATTGTCTTTGTCCCTGTTGCTGAGCGCCTGCAGCGGAATGGGGGACTGGACGTATGACGAACTGCCTGGGGACTATGATGTCTTGCGGTCTAGCTCAAAAAATAATTCTCTGTGTCAGCCGAGTGAGGACGGGGGACTCACCCCACAGATTATTGTAGGGACCTACGTGGACCAATTGCACTCAACGAACGGTATATAGCCGCTCAGCTGTTAAAACCCATGAGTAACGACGATCTTAAAAAAAGCCCCGACGATTGGAAGCTTTTTTATTATCTGCTGGACACCAACCCGGAAGACCTGATGGGTCCCTTTGATGAAGCCGCATTTCAGGACGCATGTACACAGATTGACGCGGAGGATTTTCCACAGTGGATGGGCATTGATCGTCCAGACTATGATTGCAGTTACGATGATCTGGCGGCGCATATTAAAATTACGGAATTGATATGGATACGTCCTGAAAATACACAGTTTCCTGCCCTATGAGACGGATGAAATGGAACGCTATCTGGAAGATATGGCGGACAGAGGATATCTGCTGCGCGAAATGTCCGGCAGTCTCCTGCGGTTTTCACGCCATCAGGACAACGGCCTCCGGTACGCCTATCACCTCATCAGCAACAAAACCGGGCAGGACATAGAAGAAGGGCGGGAATAACTGGAACGCGACGGGTGGGAATTGATCTGCCAAAGCGCCCGCATTGCCATTTTCAGAACGAGCTGCGCCGCTGTTGTTTTTGGTTTTTTTGCGGCAAGGGTTGTGCGCTCAATATAGCCCACCTGAAACAGGCCTCGTCCGTTTTTTCAAAGGATTTTTTTCTTGTCTCATTTCTCTTCCTGTGCGGTACGATGCTCTTTTTTAATTATCTGATCTACTTCATTGGGGAACTATATGAGACCGTCATCGCGAGCAAACGGGTAAATGCGGAATCGGGAGGGACGGATTCCGCTCAATACATGCGCACGCCTTTTAAACGCGCCATGTTCAGCATCGGAGACCGGTTGATGTTGGCGTGTTTCTTATTTGTATACTGATCAGTATTTTTGTTCTTTATGCAGCTTCTCTCCCGATAAAAATTTACATTCCCGTGTTATGGCTTATCTGGGGTCTGGGCATGATCCACGATTGGACCGGCAACCGGGATGTCATCCGAAGCCTGGCAATTCTCACGATGCTTACCTAATGTGATATCGCTGAGTGTAACCAGGACCATGCTCTGACTCCCGCCCTGCCATTGCAGCATTGTCTATTTTTTAAGAAAAACGCACCCGAGGAGTGATTTTTTATGCGGCAGCTTCGTTTTTTCGAGCGGCTTGGACCCATCGGAACGCTGAACCTGCTCCAACTGATTGGCCTGGCAGAGGCGTATTTACCCATGCTGGCCCGGGGCGGGTTTGAGGCCCCGTCGGCGCCTGAGGTATTTCTCTACTGGTTATGGCTGATCGTCTTCGGTTTCTACTTTTTGCTGGCCCGCCATTTTATCTACGTAGAAGGCTCCTGGGCTACGGGGAAGGCTCCCGTTCTCCGTCCGGGATGTCGGAAGTGGTTTGTGGGTTTTTCCATTTTGCATCTGGCATTCAGTCTGCTGGTGCTGGGCTGGCTGGCTGCGCTGGGTCGGTTGGGCTGGCTGGCTGCGGAGGCTGTATTGGCTTTTGCAAAACTCCAGCTGGTTCTGCGGGGGAACCGCCTGTTTCGCCCCTCCGGAGATCGAAACTGTTCTTAAATTGCGTAAACCCTCCTCCGGATAAGCCGGAGGAGGGTTTTTTTATTTGCATTTCGCTTGTAAAAACTCCCCCATTTCCCGTGCAAACAGCTTTCCGGAAAGAGCGGCCTCCTCCGGGGAATTTCCGGCTGCCCCTATTTCCAGTAGGAGGGACCCGGTGGTGGCGTGCTGGTTATAGCGGGAATTTCGAAGAAGGATGGGGCGCATCATCGTGGGATACATCTGAGTCACATCCTGCTGCAAGGCCACGGCCAGCTTGAGATTCTCCATCCAGTTGGGATGGGGTAGGCCGCTGCCATCGCTGCCTACCACGATGGTCACCTGGGCGGCGTTTCCAGCGCCCTCCACGGGGGATATTACTTTGTACTCGTTGCCATCTGTGTCTTCGATGGCGTCCCTGTGGACATCCAGAATAAAGTGGATGGACGGATACTGGGCAAGATAACTCTCGATGGCCTTCAGGGACCGGTCATAGGACCCAGAATAGGAGGGGTAGTCGTACAACGTCCGGTCATGGAGTACGGAGATTCCCAGCTCTCCAAAGGTCTGCGCCATTACGTCTCCCACCGCCACTACGTTGTACCGGGTGTCTGTGGTGCGGTGGTTCCCGGAGTAAGTTACCTCCACCCCCGCCGCGGGGGTATAGGCCTCGCTGCCGTGGGTGTGGATAATCAAAATTTGCGGCTCCTCATCGGTCAGTCCCGCGTCAAAGGAAGTCGTCAGGTCCTGAATGGTTAGGGCGTGGTCGGTACTGTTGGAGATATACACCTTGCCGCTGACTGTATACCCCGTGTCGCCGGTGGGGACGAGCGTTTTGGCGGGGACTCCGTTATCCGGTATATTTTCCGCGGGGAGCGGGGACGTATCCAGCGGCGTCTCTTCCACCGGAGTCTGTTCCACCGGCTCCTGGGGCGTATCCGGCGTCTCCGTGGACAGCAGCTGCGCCACAGTCTCCCTTGCGGACAGCAGCAGGGGAGATTCCGCAATGGTCATCACAGCGGCGGGGGACAGTCCGTCCTCCGGACCCAAATCCCCCAATTCCCATTGAAGGGCCGACAGCGGAGCCGACGCCTCCCGCCGCAGGGCCGAGATCGCGGATACGACGGTGTCGCTTCCGGCCGTGACTGCCACGCCCCACAGCGTACACACCGCCAGCCCCATGGCCCACAGCCGACGTGGACCGTTTCGCTTTTTTGCGGTCGTGTTCATTTGCATCACCTCATGGGACAACCTATGCACCGGAGAAGAAAAAAAGAAGCGCCGGTCCGCTTTTCAGCAGACCGGCTTTTAACCATTCATAACTGCGCCGTGGAAAACCGCACTTTCAGTCCTCGATGTATTCCCGTACCCGGTAGGTCGCGCCGATCTCGTCCTCACAGATACGGCGGCAGTTCTCGATCTCCTCCTTGGGGATGGTATCCACCACGGTCATCATCACCTTCGGTACATACTTACAAAGCTCCTTCGCAAAGTCCTTCATGGCCTGATAGGCCCCGCTTTGCTGAGGGTGGCACAGCGCGTCGTACTTTTCCGCCGTGTCGGTGTTCAGGGAAATGGAAACCATGTCGAACCGCCCGGCGAACTCCGGAGCGATATCCCGGCCATGGATGAGACTGCCGGTGCCGTTGGTGTCCATACGGGTGAAAATTTTTGTCCCGTGCTCTTTCATCCGATCGATTACCCAGCAGATGTCCTCCATGCGGTAGCTGGGTTCGCCGAAGCCGCAAAACACCAACTGGGCATACCGGCTCAGATCCCGTTTTTCAATATCCGCCAGAATCTCCTCCCGGGTGGGCTCCCGCTCCAGCCACAAATTGTGGGTATAAATACTGCCGCCGCCCTTGTTGTGCCGCAGGCAGAACTCGCAGTTAAAATTGCAGCGGTTAGTGGTATTCACATACAGATTTCCACCGTACTCATAGGTAATGGTAAAACCCTTTTTCTGTTCCATCGTGTTTAAACCTCGATTCCAAACAGTCGTTTTCCGTTTTCCTTGGCAACCTGCGCCAGCTCCGCCGGGTCCATGTTTTTCCACATCGACAGCGTCTTTACAATATAGGATAGATTCCGGCTGTCATTCCGCTTTCCCCGGTTCGGAACAGGGGAGAGGTAGGGGGAATCCGTCTCCAGCAGAATTCGGTCCGGCGGCGTCGCCTCCGCCACCTCACGGGCCTTTCGGGCGTTTTTATAGGTGACAGGCCCGTCAAAACCCAGATACCAACCCCGCTTCAGGAGAATTTCCGCCATTTCCGCGCTGCCGGAATAGCAGTGGAATACGCCTCGGATTTTCGGAAATTCCTCCACGATGGCAAGACTGTCCCCGTGGGCGTCCCGGTCGTGGACAATCACCGGCAGATCCAGTTCCCCGGCCAACTCTAATTGAAGGCGGAAAATCTCCTGCTGAAACGCCTTGGGTGGGTTTGTGTCCCAGTGATAATCCAACCCAATCTCCCCGATGGCCACCGCTTTCGGATGGGCAGCCAGCTCCCGAATTACCGCCAACTCCGCCCGGCTGCAGTTTCCGCAGTTTTCCGGGTGAAGACCCACGGCGGCGTAGACGTGGGAATGCTTTTCCGCCAGAGCCACGGCGGCCCGTGAGGATTCCACGTCGCAGCCGGGATCCATCACCAGATCCACGCCGGATTCCGGCAGGGCGGAGAGCAGCGCGTCCCGGTCCGCGTCAAAAGCCGCGTCGTCGTAATGGGCATGGGTGTCAAAGTACATGGACAATCCTCTCTGAACAACTATGCAGCAGGGAGCCTCAGCAGCTCCCTGCTGCTTTTTCATTTTCTCAGGCGGTCAGCAGAGCTTCGCGCCGGCGGGGATGGCGTCATCCACGATCAGCAGGTGCAGACACTCCTCGCCCTTCTCATTGTGGATGGCGGAGATCAGCATTCCGTTGGATTCAAGGCCCATCATCTTCCGGGGCGGCAGATTTACAATGGCCACCAGCGTCTTGCCCACCAGCTCCTCCGGCTGATACCACTTGTGGATGCCGGAGAGTATCTGCCGATCCGTGCCGGTGCCGTCGTCCAGAATGAACCGCAGCAGTTTTTCGGACTTTTTCACCGCCTCGCAGGCCTTCACCTTCACCGTCCGGAAATCGGACTTGCAGAAGGTGTCAAAATCCACATTTTCCGTCAACTGGGGCTCCAGCTCAATGGCGGGGCGGGCAGCCTTTCTGGCGGCCTCCTGTAACGCGTCCAGCTCCCGAAGCTCCTTCTCCACATCAATGCGGGGGAAGATATTCTCACCCTTGTGGACCTTGGCGTCGGCCGGGAGCACGCCCCACTTGGCGGCGCTGTCCCAGTCGGTCATCTGGGCGGATACGCCGATCTGATCGAATATCTCGGTACAGCTTTGGGGAATGAACGGCGTGAGGAGCGTACCGCAGATGCGCAGCGTCTCCAGCAGGTTGTACATGACCCGCCCAAGACGGAGTTTTTTTGCCTCATCCCTGGCCAGCACCCAGGGGGCCGTCTCATCGATATATTTGTTTGCGCGGGAGATTACCTTGAATATCTCGTCAAGGCCGTTCTGCATCTGGAATTTCTCCATCTGCGCCTCATATTTGTCCCGCAGAGCAGATGCCTGTGCGATCAGCTCGTCATCCATGGAGTGCGCTTCCTGCGCCGCCGGGAGCTGTCCGCCAAAATACTTCTCCACCATGGCGGTGGTGCGGGAGAGGAGGTTTCCAAGGTCATTGGCAAGGTCCGTGTTGATACACTGGATCAAAAGCTCGTTGGAGAAGTTACCGTCCTGTCCAAAGGGGAAGGAGCGGAGCAGGAAGAAGCGCAGGGCGTCGGTACCGTACCGCTCCGCAAGCAGATAGGGGTCCACCACATTGCCCTTGGACTTGCTCATCTTGCCGCCGTCCAGCAGCAGCCACCCGTGGCCAAACACATGCTTGGGCAGGGGCTCGCCCAGACTCATCAGCATAGCGGGCCAAATGATGGAGTGGAACCGGACAATCTCCTTGCCCACGATGTTGACGCCGGGCCACCATTTTTTATAGTCGTCATACTTGTCGTTGCCATAGCCCAGAGCGGTAATATAGTTACTCAGAGCGTCCACCCACACATAAACCACATGCTTGGGGTCAAAGTCTACGGGGATGCCCCAGGTAAAGGACGTGCGGGAGACACACAGATCCTCCAGACCAGGCTCGATGAAATTTTTTACCATCTCGTTGACGCGGGAGCGGGGCTGAAGGAAATCGGTATCCTCCAGCAACGTGCGAATGCGATCGGCGTACTTGCTCAGCCGGAAGAAATAGGCCTCCTCCTCCGCATCCACTACGGGCCGGCCGCAGTCGGGACAGCAGCCGTCCTTGAGCTGGCTCTCCGTCCAGAAGGACTCGCAGGGCGTGCAGTACTTACCTTTGTAGGTGCCCTTGTAGATATCGCCCTTTTCGTACATCTTCCGGAAGATATACTGAATGGACTTCATATGGTAATCGTCCGTGGTGCGAATGAACCGGTCGTTGGATATATTCATCAGCTTCCACAGGTCCTTGACACCTTTGGGTCCTTCGACAATGCGGTCCACAAATTCCTTGGGGGTGACGCCAGCCTCCTTGGCCTTTGTCTCGATCTTCTGGCCGTGCTCGTCGGTGCCGGTCAGAAACATGACGTCATAGCCGTGAAGCCGCTTGTAGCGGGCAATCGCATCGGTTGCCACAGTACAATAAGTGTGACCGATGTGCAGCTTGTCCGAGGGATAATAGATGGGTGTGGTAATATAAAATCTCTCTTTTTCCATAGGATTTCTCCTCCTTTTCCGTCCACCGAATGAAAGAGGGCGGTAATAAACATCTGTAAATTTAAAGTATATGCCAAACGGTAAAAAATAACAACCGGTTCAGAAAGTTTCTTCCGCAAGACTTCCCCGCCGCTTCCACCGTCCGGAAAAATAATAGGCCGTACAGAGGATCAAACCGCCGACCCAGCCGATGCCGAATCCATAAAACATCTGCTCCGGCCCAAACCGGTCCGCCAGATAATAAACCGCCGGAACGCGCATCACGATCATGGATAGGATCGTGGTGGCCATGGGGAATACACTCTCACCCGCTCCGCGCATAGCTCCGTTGAGAATATACATGGTGCCGAACAGCACATAGGGCGGCATGATGGCCCGGATGTAATAACCGCCTGCCTCTGCCACCGCCGCCTCGGGAGAAAACAGATGAAACAGAGCGTTTGACGCGGTCAAAAGCACCGCCGTCATGACAAGGCACCAAACCACTGTGGCAGTGACGGAAATCCGAATCCCGGTTTGCACCCGGTCCGGTTTCTTCGCGCCGGTATTTTGGCCCACAAAGGCGGTGATGGAGTTGGTGAGGGCCTGCACCACCAGAAAGGCCATGCTGTCCAGCTTGTTGCCCACATTATACGCGGCGGTATACGCTTTGCCGAAGGTGTTGACCTTGCTCATCACCGCCATCATGCCCAACGATACCAGTGACATCTGGAGTCCCGCCGGGAGGCCGATTCCCAGCACCTGACGGAACAGCGCCCTGTCAAAGCGAAAGCAGAAGGGATGAATGGCGATCTGAGGGTATTTCCGGTTAATATAGAAAAGGCCGAACAGCCACGAAAACGTTTGGGACACGATAGTGCCCAAGGCAACGCCGGCGACGCCCATTCCCGCGGAAAGTACTAGAGTAAGATCCAAAATAATATTCAAAACAGCGGATATGGCCAGAAACAAAAGGGTGGTGCGGCTGTTTCCGATGCCGTTCAAAATACCGGCGTTGATGTTGTAACCGATGGTACCCGCAAGCCCTGCGCAGACGATCATCATGTAGACCCACGCCTCGTGATAGGCCGCCTCATCCACCCGCAGCAAAAAGAGCAGCGGCTTCACCAGCAGCAGGGCAAGCACCGTCACCGGAACAGCGGACACCATGAAGGTCGCATAGATCGTATCCACCGCGTCCCGCACCCGGTCCATTTTTCCCGCACCGTAATACTGGGAGATTACCACCGTTCCACCGTTGGCAATCCCCATGAACAGCGAAATAAACATGAAGATCACGGGATATCCAATACCCACGGCAGCCAGCGCCGCATCGCCCACGTAATTTCCCACCACCCAGGAGTCCACCATGTTGTAAAGCTGCTGCAAAAAGCTCCCCAGCAGCAGAGGGAGGGCAAACAAAAAAATATGTCTTGCAGGGCTGCCGACCGTCATATCCCGGAGACCCCGATCCTCTCTCTCCATAAAATTTTCCATCCTTGCTCGATTCTCAATTTGAGATTTATACCGCTTCTATTTTACTCCTTTTTCCCATTTCCGGCAACGGTTTGATGCAAAAAACATTGTGTTTTTCCATACGAACAGGTAAACTGTGAAAAAACAAGTAAAAGGGGAGGGCGTCATGAAACTGATCTCGTGGAATGTCAACGGCCTGCGGGCCTGTATTGGAAAGGGTTTTCTTGATTTCTGCAAATCCGCGGACGCAGATGTGATCTGTTTACAGGAGACGAAAATGAAACCGGAGCAGGCGGACTTTGACCTGCCGGGCTATGAAAAATTCTGGAACAGTGCGGATAAACCCGGCTATTCCGGAACGGCAGTATTTACCCGCGTTCCGCCGTTGAATATGACCTATGACTTCGGCGGTGACGAATACCGCCACGAGGGCCGGGTCATCACCGCCGAATTTGAAGAATTCTATCTGGTCTGCTGCTATACGCCCAACGCGCAGGACGAGCTCAGGCGCATCGACTACCGCATGCGCTGGGAGGACGATTTCCGGGACTACCTGCGAGAACTGGACCGGGTGAAGCCAGTGGTCCTGTGCGGCGATCTGAATGTGGCCCATGAGGAGATCGACCTGAAAAACCCAAAGACCAACCGGGGCCACGCGGGCTTTTCCGATCAGGAGCGGGGAAAAATGACGGAGTTACTGAGCACTGGCTTTTCCGACACCTTCCGGACCTTGTATCCTGAAAAAATCGCCTATTCCTGGTGGAGCTATCGCTTTCGCGCCCGGGAGAAAAACGCCGGATGGCGTATCGACTATTTCATCGTCTCCCGGCGATTTCAAGAGAAGGTGGTGGACTCCCTGATCTGTGATCAGGTTTTTGGCAGCGACCACTGCCCGGTGGGTCTGGAGCTGGAGCTTTAACCAGAGCCGCTCCGCGTACCTTATCCCAACAGGGCGGCCATATCCTCGATCTCCAGCTCCTGAAGCGCCCAGTTGACCCCATAGCCCAGAACCCGGGACAGTTCCCGCACCTGGGCGTCGATATCCCGGGGCGTCACGGTCAGGGGCTGCTTCCGGCTGCGCAGGCGCTTTTCGTCGAACTCCGTTACGCCCGATTCCTCCAACAGATCCGCCGCCAGAGTAGCGGCGTCCACTACCGTGGGAACGCCAACGGCGAAAACTGGCACGCCCAAAGACTCCTTGTTCAGTGCGGAGCGCTGGTTTCCGACGCCGGAGCCGGGTACTATGCCGCTGTCGCTGAGCTGAACGGTGGCGCAGACCCGCCCCGTCCGGCGCGAAGCCAAGGCGTCTACGGCAATGACAAAGTCCGGCTCCACTTCTTTCACCAAACCCCGCACCGCCTCGGCGGATTCCACACCGGTGGTTCCCAATACGCCCACGGAAAACGCGGACACGGGCCGAAAGCCGCCAAACTGCTTGGGCATAGCTGCGCGCAGATGCCGGGTAACCAGCACGCTTTCCAGTGTCAAAGGCCCCACCGCGTCCGGCGTCATGGCCCGATTCCCAAGGCCGATTACAAGCGCCGCACCATCCCCGGGAAGCATGTCTCTCAGTTCCGCCCCCAACGCCCGGACCGCACGGTCAAAATAGTTCTCTTTTCTCTGCCAGTAGGCGGTGAGGTCCAGTGTCAGGTACGTCCCCACCGGTTTTCCCAGGGTCTCGGCGCCCTCCTTGTCTAAGATCTCCACCCTCGTCACCGGGTATCCCTCCCGGCGGGACTTGCCTGCCTTGACCCCGGAGAGCTTTGTGGTCTTTTCCGCGCTCTCCTGCCACAGCTCCCGCGCCTCCAGCGCCAGGTCCGTCCGTTTGATATACATTTTCTGTAAGCCGCCTTCCACTAAATGTTGTGTCTTTTTGCTAGGTTTTCCGGAACCAGACACAATATGCAAAAAATCAAGGTTTTTTCGGAAAAAGACTTGCTTTTTGTGCGAAGAACTGTTAAAATATCATTCTGCACGGTGATATTTCAAAATCTCATTTATTTTCAATTTGCCAAAGGAGGTGTTTGGTTTGCCGAATATCAAGTCTGCCAAAAAGCGCGTACTGATCGCTGAGGTGAGAAACGCCCGCAATAAGGCCGAGAAATCCGAGTTGAAGACCGCCATCAAGAAGTTCGAGGCTGTTGCCGCAGAAGGCAATCGCACCGAGGCCGATGGTGTATACAAAGTCGCGGTGAAAAAAGTCGATCAGGCTGTTGCCAGCGGCGTTCTTCACAAGAACACGGCTGCGCGCCGCAAGAGCGCGATGACCCTGAAGCTGAATAAAATTGGCTGAGAACGAGACGTCCGCTCTAGCGGACGTCTTTTTTTGCAAAACGCCCTTTCATGAGAAAGGTCCAATACTATTTTCATAGATAGCAATACTATGCGGTTTTTTACAAAAAGTTATCTTTTTTTACATGTTTCACTCTTTTTTTAGAAAAGCTGGTATCTGTATCTGAAAAGCGGCTTTTGTTTACAGACTGTTCACACCAAATGCACAATTCTGCCATGTTTATCGGGTAACTTAATAATCAGCAAAGGGGTCTCCCACCCCGATGCGTTTTCTCCCTCCTAAAACACACACAGCAAAGAAGACCGCTTCGGCGGTCTTTTTTGCGCAGTCAATCGGAAATTTTCTATTTATTTTTTCCGGCTGACTTCAAAAGATTCTTTTTTTACGAATTAACCGTCCAAGCCATGACACTATTTTCAAGTCTTGCGAAAAGGCCGTGCGTGGTATACTATAGAGACAAATGATTTTTACTCAGGAGGCGTTTTGCATGAAAGACGGTTTTATTTCTGTCGCCTGCGGCAGTCCCCGGATTCACCTGGCCGACTGCGCCCGAAACGCGGAGGAGACATTTACCATGATGCGCAAGGCCGAGCAAGCGGGGTGCAAGGTTCTGGTCCTGCCGGAATTGGGATTGACAGGTTATACCTGTGGCGATCTCTTTTATCAGGACACCCTGCTGCGGGGCGCGGAACAGGCTCTTGCCACCGTGTTGGAAGCGACCCGAAATCTGGAAATAGTGGCCGCCGTGGGTCTACCGGTACAATTTAAAAACAAATTGTATAATTGCGCGGTTGTTATACAAAAAGGAATAATTTTAGGGGTCGTTCCCAAAGCCCACCTGCCCAATTACGGCGAGTTTTATGAAAAACGGCAATTTTCCCCTGCTCCGAAAGACCCGTTTAACATGGTTGAACTTTGTGGAAGCGAGGTATGCTTTGGTGCACAGATTTTGTTTTCCTGCGAACAATTACCGGAACTGACGCTTGGTTTTGAGATCTGTGAGGATCTTTGGGTTCCTAATTCCCCCTCCACCGCCATGGCTCAGGCCGGAGCCACCATTATCGGTAACCTCTCAGCCAGCAATGATCTGATCGGCAAGGACGCCTATCGCCGCCAGCTGGTGACCATGCAGTCGGCAAAACTTCTGTGCGGTTATATGTACGCCAGCGCGGGAGAGGGAGAATCCACCTCCGACGTGGTTTTCGGATCGCACCAGCTGATCGCCGAAAACGGCACGCTGCTGGCTGAGAAGCGGTTTGAAGGCGGTCTTCTGATCTCCGAAATTGACGTGCAGCGCCTTTGCTATGAGCGGCGGCGCACGCAGGTAATGCCGGAGCTGGAGGATTCTGACGCAGCCGTGACGGTTCCCTTCTCGCTGACACCGGAACGGACCAAACTCACCCGCTATGTGGTGCCCATGCCTTTCGTTCCGGAGGAAAAGGAGGACCGGGACGCCCGGTGCCGTGAAATTTTGCTGATTGCGTCTCTCGGTCTCAAGCAGCGGCTGGAGCATACGGCGGCGAAGACGGCTGTGGTGGGCCTGTCCGGAGGGTTAGACTCCACGCTGGCGGTACTCATCACAGGCCTCGCCATGAAGATGTGCAACAAACCTATGACGGACATCGTGGCGGTGACCATGCCCTGCTTTGGAACCACGGACCGGACGAAAAACAACGCGGTGATTCTGGCGGAGCGGTTGGGGGCCACGCTGAAAACCGTGGACATCTCCGCCACCGTCCGCAGTCATTTCCGGGATATCGGACACGACATGGCGGACCACTCCGTCACTTTTGAGAACGGACAGGCCCGGGAGCGAACCCAGGTTTTGATGGACGTCGCCAACCAGACCGGCGGCCTCGTCATCGGCACCGGGGACCTGAGCGAGCTGGCCTTGGGCTGGTGCACCTACAACGGCGACCATATGAGCAACTACGCCGTCAACGTTTCCATACCCAAGACGCTGGTGCGGCATCTGGTGGCCTATCTGGCCCGGGACAATCAGGACAAGGATGAGGATCTAACCGGTGTCTTGGAAGACATTCTTGATACGCCTGTATCCCCGGAACTGCTTCCGGCGGTACAGGGAAATATCTCCCAGAAAACGGAGAATCTGGTTGGTCCCTATGAGCTCCACGACTTTTTCCTATACTACCTCCTGCGGTGGGGCTTCAGCCCCGGAAAGATTTATCGTCTGGCAATCTATGCCTGGTGCGAGAAATATGACCGCAGTGTTATTTTGAAATGGCTGCGGACGTTTTACAGTCGATTTTTCTCCCAGCAGTTCAAGCGGAACTGTCTGCCCGACGGACCCAAGGTCGGCTCTGTGGCAGTTTCGCCCCGGGGCGACTGGCGGATGCCCAGCGACGCGAAAATCGCCCTTTGGCAAGCAGAGCTGGATGCGTTGGAATGAACGCACCGCATCGACGCGCGCCAGTCAAGTGAAAATGACGGCAGGCCGCCCATGAAACGGCCTGCACCCCTTAATTTCAGAAGGAGTATTCATGAAAACTGTCACGATCTACACCGACGGCGCCTGTTCCGGCAATCCCGGCCCCGGAGGCTGGGGAGCCGTACTTCTGTACGGAGAGCACCGGCGGGAGCTGTCCGGGGGAGAGGCGGCCACCACCAATAACCGCATGGAACTGACCGCTGTCATCGAGGCGCTGTCGCTTTTGAAGGAACCCTGTGCCGTGGAGCTTTGGAGCGATTCAAAATATGTAATCGACGGTCTTTCCAAGGGTTGGGCGAAGGGATGGCAGAGACGGGGATGGATCAAGTCCGATAAAAAGCCCGCCCTGAATCCTGATCTCTGGGAAAAGTTGCTGACCCTGACAGATACCCATACTCTTCGCTATCATTGGGTCAAGGGCCACGCCGACACCGCCGAAAACAACCGCTGCGACGAACTCGCGGTTTCTGAGAGCAGAAAGTTTAAATAAGACTGTAATCCCAACTGCCCTATTCTCAGGATAAGCCTATGAAAAAACAGCGGGAAGTTTTCCCATACAGTCCGTCTCCTGTGACATGGAAGCTGAGTAAATCTTTTATCACTGTGTCCGTTTTATTGTTGCCAAGCGCCTCTGACTTTGCTACGCTGAAAATCTCCAGATGCCTTTCGGCATCTGGAGATTTTTTCGTGAGTATGTCTTTTTCACGATTCCATCTTTTCTTTCTGAAAAATAGATGAACTTGTTGTCGTGCGGCGCGGCCTACTGGATGGGTTTTCTCCGCTCTTTGCGGTTCAACGAAACCGCCTTTTCTTTTTCATTACGCTTCCGGCTCGTCGGAAACCGTCTCCTCAGAAGGCTCCATTACCTCAGGGCTCCCTATCTCCTCAAAAGACTCCGTCTCTTCTTTATCCGTCAGAGCCATGGAGATCACCTGATCGCCGTCCTCCTTGAATCTCATGACAATAACGCCCTGGGTAGCCCGGCCAGCCACGCGGATGCTCTCCACCGGCGTCCGAATCATGATACCACTCTGGGTGACCAGCAACAAATCCTCACTGCCGTCCACCACTTTGACGCCCACCACGGGGCCGGTCTTTTCGGTCACCATATAATTTTTGATACCGAGACCGCCCCGGTTCGTGATGCGGTAATCCTCCACGGGAGTGCGCTTGCCATAGCCCTTTTCCGTAATGGACAAAACCGTCTTGCCCTCTGTTGCCCGGGCGGCGGCGACCACGTAGTCGCCTTCCCGCAGACGGATGCCGCGGACGCCCATGGCATCCCGGCCCATGGGTCGCACGTCGGTCTCCTGGAAGCAGACGGCCTGTCCATCGTGGGTGGCGATAAGGATTTTCTTTGTGCCGTCGGTCTCCCGGACAGTAATCAACTGGTCTCCCTCGTCCATCCGCAGGGCACGGATTCCGTTGTTGCGAAGATTCTTCAGAGTGCTGGCAGGCAGACGTTTTACGGTACCATTTCGGGTCACCATAAACAGAAATCGGCCGTCGTCCTCGATGGATCGCGTGTGAACCATGGCCTGAACCCGCTCTCCCTGCTCGATCTGGAGAATATTGATGAGGTTTGTGCCTTTGGCGGTCTTTCCGGACTCTAAAATCTGATAGCCTTTCTTGCGATAGACTTTTCCGGTATCGGTGAAGAAGAGAATATAGTCATGGGTGGAAGCGGTAAACACATCCACCACCACGTCCTCGTCCCGGGTGGTAATTCCTTTTTTTCCCATACCGCCCTTGGATTGAGCAGTATATTCGCTGACAGGGGTCCGCTTGATATAGCCTGCCTCCGTCAGGGTAAAGACGCACTGCTCCTCTTCAATCAGGTCCTCGATGTCGATCTCATCCTCCACATCCTGAATCTCGGTCTTGCGGTCGTCGCCGTATTTTTCGGCAATGGCTACCAGTTCTTCCTTCAGTACCGCGCGAATCATCTCGTTGGAGGCCAGAAGTTTTTCATAGTAACCGATTTTTTCCTCCAGCTCCTTGTACTCCGTCTCCAGTTTTTCCCGGTTTAGTCCCTGAAGAGCAATCAGACGCATGTCGCAGATGGCCTGGGCTTGAACATCATCCAGACCGAACTTCTCCATCAAATTCTGCTTTGCGTTGTCATAGCTGCTGCGAATAACCTTGATGACTTCGTCGATGTGATCCTGGGCGATCAACAGGCCCTCCAGCAGATGAGCCCTCTCCTGGGCCTTTTTCAGGTCGTGACGTGTCCGGCGGACAATCAGATCCTCCTGAAAGTTGAGGTATTCGTCGATGATATGCCGCAGAGACAGAATTTTCGGCTGGGACTGGTTATCTACCAGCGCCAGCATATTGATGGCAAAACTGGACTGGAGCTGCGTCTGCGTGAACAGGCGATTCAGCACCACCTGAGGGTTGGCATCCCGCTTTAGCTCGATAACCACCCGCATACCGTTTCGATCCGACTCATCCCGGATATCGGAGATACCCTCCAGTCGCTTGTCCTCCACCTGATCGGCCATGTTCTTGATAAGCATGCGCTTGTTGACCTGATAAGGGATCTCCGTTACCACAATGCGGGTTCGATCCTTTCCGAATTCCTCAAATTCCGTTCGGGAACGGATAACCACACGGCCCCGGCCGGTGGCATAGGCAGCGCGAATGCCGCTGCGGCCCATGATAATGCCTCTGGTGGGGAAATCCGGCCCCTTGATATATTGCATCAGATCGGCAAGCTGTGCCTCTGGGTCGTCCAGCACATGGACACAGGCGTTGATAACCTCCCGCAGGTTGTGAGGCGGAATATTGGTGGCCATTCCCACGGCAATGCCGCTGGAACCATTCACCAATAAATTTGGAAACCGGGAAGGGAGTACCTTGGGTTCTTTTCTCGTCTCGTCGAAGTTGGGGGACCAGTCCACGGTTTCCTTGTCAATATCCCGAAGCATTTCCTCGGAAATTTTCGAAAGGCGGGCCTCCGTATAACGGTAGGCAGCAGGGGGATCGCCGTCGATGGAACCAAAGTTGCCGTGGCCGTCCACCAGCACATAGCGCATGGAAAAGTCCTGTGCCAGACGCACCAGCGCGTCGTACACGGATTGGTCTCCGTGGGGGTGATACCGGCCCAGCACGTCGCCAACGGCGGTGGCGCACTTGCGGAAAGCTTTTTCATAAGTCAATCCGTCTTCATACATGGCGTACAGAATGCGGCGGTGGACCGGCTTCAATCCGTCTCGCACATCCGGCAAGGCGCGGCCGACAATGACGCTCATGGCATATTCAATATAGGATTGCTGCATTTCCGAAACCAGGGGTGATTGCTCAATTTTCTGGTTGGGGAACCGAATCTCCTCGGGATCATATTGTGGTTTCTTACTCATTTCGGTTCTCCCTCCTTAAAAGTCCAGATTAACCGCGTATTTCGCGTTCTTCTCGATAAATTCTTTCCGAGGCTCCACCTTTTCTCCCATCAGGATGGAAAAGGTCTCGTCGGCGGCCACGGCATCATCCAGTGTAATGCGGCGCAGCGTCCGCTTTTCCGGGTCCATGGTGGTTTCCCACAACTCATGGGGATTCATTTCACCAAGGCCCTTATAACGGCTGATATCAATTTTGGCGTTGGGGTTGTCCTGCCGCATCTCCGAAGAGATAAGCCGGCTCTCCTCCTCCGTGTAAGCCACCCGCGAGGTTTTGCCCCTTGTCAGCTTAAAGAGGGGAGGGACAGCGGCGTAGACATATCCATATTCCACCAGAGGTCTCATAAAGCGGAAAAAGAAAGTCAACAGCAGCGTTCGGATATGGGAGCCGTCCACATCGGCATCGGCCATAATAATAATTTTGTGATAGCGTAGCTTTGCAAGATTAAACTCGTCGCCGATGCCCGCGCCCAGAGCGGTGATGACCGGCTGGAGCTTATCATTTCCGTATACCTTATCGGCGCGGGCTTTTTCCACATTCAGCATCTTTCCCCACAGCGGCAAGATCGCCTGAAACCGGGAATCCCGTCCCTGCGTGGCGGAACCGCCTGCGGAATCGCCCTCGACGATGTAAATTTCTGTGAGCTCAGGATTTGCCTCGTTGCAGTCCCGTAGCTTGTCCGGCATGGCAGCGCCGCCCAAGGCGGTTTTGCGGCGAATGGATTCCCGGGCCTTTCGGGCGGCCTCCCGGGCGCGGTTCGCGGTGAGGGACTTATCCAGAATCATGCGGCCCACCTGGGGATTCTCCTCCAGATAAATCTCCAGCTTATTGGAAACCAGAGTATTCACCAGCGTGCGGATTTCGCTGTTGCCCAGTTTGGCCTTTGTCTGCCCTTCAAACTGAGCGTCGGTCAGCTTTACGGAGATCACGCAGGTAAGCCCCTCCCGGCAATCCTCGCCGGAGATCTTGTCCCCTTCTTTCAGCATGCCGATTTTTCTTCCGTAAGCATTCATAACGTTGGTAAGAGCCCGCTTAAAACCCTCCTCGTGCATGCCTCCCTCGGGAGTATGGATGTTATTGGCAAAAGAGAGAATCATATCGTTATACCCGTCATTATACTGCATGGCGATTTCTGCCATGGAGTCATCTTTGCTGCCGGACATATAGATCACGTCGGAATGGATGGAGTCCTTGGTCCGATTCAGCCAGATGACAAATTCGCGGATACCACCGGCATAATGCATTTCGTCGGACTGTTCCCGGCCCTCCCGCAGGTCTACGGTTTTAATTTTTAATCCGGCGTTTAAAAACGCCTGTTCCCGCATACGGGTATGAAGAATTTCATAGTCGTAATCCGTAGTATCCCGGAATATCTCCGGGTCCGGCTTAAAAGTGACGGTGGTGCCGGTGTGGTCGGTTGTACCCACCACCTTCATCTCCCGCGTGATCTCACCACGGGAAAAGTGCATCTCGTAGATATTCCCGTCCCGGTGAACCTGCACGACCAGCCACTCAGAAAGCGCGTTGACTACGCTGGCGCCCACGCCATGCAGTCCGCCGGAAACCTTGTAGCCGCCGCCGCCAAACTTGCCGCCGGCGTGAAGAACGGTATATACTACTTCCAGAGCGGGCTTTCCGGTCTGTATCTGAATGTCCACGGGGATACCCCGGCCGTTATCCACCACGGTGATGGTTCCGTCGGCGTTGATTTGTACCAGAATTTCCGTGCAGTATCCCGCCAGCGCTTCATCAATGGCGTTATCTACGATCTCGTATACCAGATGGTGAAGTCCCGAGGATGACGTAGACCCGATATACATACCGGGGCGCTTGCGGACAGCCTCCAGACCCTCCAGAACCTGAATTTCCGAGGCGTCGTATTCGTTTTCCGCACCCACCGCGGTGGAATTAAATGTTTCATTTTCTGCCATTTGGTTTCTCCTTCCGTATACAAGGCAAAGAGAGCCGGGTCCGAAATTTTGCAGGCCCGCTTCTCCCTGCCCCTGAGTGAAGTTTCTAAAACAATATTGAACGGCTGACGGATGTCTTAAACTTAAGATGCAGCCAAAAAATCAATCACAAGAACGGTTTAAATGCCGCTTTTTTACGGGTCACAGTTCCAGTTTCAAACTCTCCAACCGTTTTTGCAGCGTGGCGGTACTGAGTTGGGACAAATAGACAATCTGAGGGTGGTAGGGATGATCACAGATCACAAAGGATTTTGGAAGATCACCGGACACATCCAGCACCACACCCTCTGTTTCCGCTTTGGAAAGGTATTCCCGGGTTCGTTTTTCATAACTGCATTTATCCAAATCAAAAATGCCAATCACACGGTTCTCGGGCACAATTTCGTTTTGACCAATATGAAGATACACGCCGCGAACCTCCTGAAAAACTCTCGCAATGTTATACGTTTCACGTGAAACATCGTATTTTTAAGCATTTTCTGTCTTTATTCTGTCGCCTGACCCGCAAAAATGTGAAATACCCTTCCACCCAGAAGAACAGGTAGCCGATCGTCCTCGCAGCAGGTAATAAAAACCTGTCCTCCCGCGATGCGGTTCAGGACAAATTCCTGCCGCCGGGGGTCCAATTCGGAAAGTACATCGTCCAGCAGGAGAATAGGAGCCTCACCAGTGACGTTTTGATAAATTTCCCTCTCTGCAAGCTTCAGACTCAGCGCCGCTGTCCGGGTCTGTCCCTGAGAGGAATAGGTCTTCGCGTCCCGTCCATCGATCTCCACCAGAAGATCATCCTTGTGGGGACCGGACAAACACAATCTGGAAGCCAGTTCCGCACTGCGGTGTGCCTCCATATGGGCGCGGAACTGCTGTGTCAGAGCCGGTATATCTTCCAAAGGATTCTGAATGGTGGAAACTGTTTTATAAACGACGGAAAGATGTTCCTTTCCGCCGGAACAATCCGCGTGGTTGGCGGCGGCAATGGCCGCCAGCTTTTTGGTAAACTGTGCCCGGTAATGGATAACAACCGCGCCGCTTTGTATCAGACGCTCATTAAACTCCGGCAGCGTATCCAGAAGATCCCGCTGTTCCTCGCAATCCCTTAAAATGCGAGTCTTATGCGCGTATGCCCGGCGATAAGCCGCCAGCGCCGCCGCATATCGGGGACGTAGCTGACACAGCGCATTATCCAGAAATCTTCTTCTTGCCGCCGCGCCATCCCGAATAAGAAGAAGATCCTCCGGACAGAAAAACACGGTTTGAAACACCTGAGACAAATCCGACGCCGTTTTAGAGGGAACCTTATTCACCCATAGCTTCCGCCGCTTTTCCCGATACAGCTCTGTCCTAAGAACAAAATCCCGGTTACGGGAAAAAATATTGCCCACCAAAACCGCATTTTCCGCCTGAAAACCAATCAGCTCACGGTCGCTTTTCGCCCGGTTGGAACGACCGCAGGAAAGATATTGGACAGCCTCCAGCAGATTTGTTTTCCCCTGGGCATTTTCGCCGAAAATCACGTTGCAGACCGGGTCAAAGAAAAGCTCCTGACGGGTGTAATTTCGAAAATTTTCAAGAGACAGCCGATCAATTTGCATAGGCCGGCGTACAGTCCTGTCCGTCAATTCGCGCCACATCGCCGGGGCGAAGCTTTTTTCCCCGCTGCGTACAGATTTCACCATTGACCATAACCTCACCGGCCTGGATGCGTTCCTTGGCTTCACCGCCGGAAGAGACCAGATTTGCCAGCTTCAGAAGGTCTTGCAGCTTCACGTACTCCGTGTTAATTATGATCGTTTTCATCTCAATCCTGCGCTTTCAGCCGAACCGGCAGAACCATATAAAGAAAATTCTCCTCGCCCTCCGTAGGAACGATCACGGCGGGAGAAACTCCGGTATTCAATTCGATCTTCACGGTGTCGGCGGGCGCATACCGCAGGGCTTCCATCAGATAGCGGTTATTAAAACCAATTTCAAGTTCGCCGCCGTCTCCGGCCAGACGACAAATATCCTTGGCTTCGCCATTGGCGGTTTTAGCGGAGAGAACCACCCTATCGTGATCAAAAATGCACCGCACCGGACTTTTCAGTTTTTCGGAAATCACCACGCTGACGCGGTCGATGCTCTGGATCAACTCTTTGGTGTCCGCCACAACGGAAATTGGATTTTTTCGGGGCACGGCGCTCTTGTAATCCAAAAAGTCGCCTTCCAAACGGCGGCAGATCAGTTGAGTCTGTCCTACCTCAAATAAAACATGTCTTTTTCCCAAAGTAATGGAAGTCAGATCCTCCACATCGCCGCAGATCTTTTCAACCTCGCTCAGCGCCGAGCCGGGGGCAACGAAAGAAAAATAACCGCCATTGACTCTTTCCAGCGGCTCTTTACGAATTGCCAATCGAAATCCGTCTACGGACACCACGGTCAATCCCTGCTCACTGATTTCAAACAGGGAACCGGTGTGAACAGGACGGCTTTCGTTGGTAGAGACGGCAAACAGGGTTTCCTCAATCATAGAACGCAGTGTCTTTTGCTGAATGGATACAGAATACTCGTCCTCTACCTCCGGAAGATCCGGATAATCCGTGGCACTGAGCCCCATGATATTGAAATTTGCGTCGCCGCATTGAAGATGTACTACCAACTTATCGTCAGAAGAGAAGGTGATGACATCATCCGGCATGCGGCGGATGATATCGCCGAACAACCGCGCATTTAGGACCAGATCGCCGGGTTCCGTCACATCGGCGGACAGAATGGTACGGATTCCGGTCTGCATGTTGTATCCGGAGACGGAAACTGTTTCAGACGCGCGGAGCAAAAGGCCCTCCAAAGCAGGGATGGAGCTTTTCTGCGACACAGCGCGGGAAGCTATGCCCACGGCGTTTTGTAAAAGTGCTTTTTCACAGGAGAATTTCATAAGCCGTTTTCCTTTCTTTTGGAACTGTTCTTTTTCAATAGAAGATGAGTGAGGCGCGGAGAATTTGCGTCCCGTTTGTCTTTTAGAAAAGAAAAAAATATAATTTTAGTCATAGTCGCAGTAGAGGGACAAAAACAGTGGAAAAAAGTAAGAACCCTTGATAAGACAGGAAAAGTTCTTTCAAAAATTTTATCAAAAAGTACAATGTTTTTCCACAGCTGTTTTAAACAGGGGCGTTTTCCACATTATTGTTTTCCTTTTCCACAGGAGTATGGGGAAAACTCAGTGGCTGGAGCTGATGTTGGTTTTGATTTCCTTTACGGTTTCAGAGTAAGCGGCGTTGGACTTCATTTGCTTTTCCACTTTTTCAATAGAGTAGAGCACGGTGGAGTGATCTCGGTTTCCGAAGAATTTGCCAATGTCGTCACTGGACAGATTTGTCATGCTGCGAATCAGATACATAGCTACCTGCCGGGCGGCCACAGCCTCTCTTACCCGCTGTTGCCCGCGAATGACTTCAGCGTCCACACCGTAGTATTTGGATACAAATTCTACAATGGAATCCGGAGTGGGTATATTATCACCCCGGCGAAGAATATCCTGAATAGCCCGTTTAACCAGTTCTTCGTCTACGTCGTCTCCCAGCAGGTCCTTGTAGGCCAGCAGCTTATTGATGGTTCCCTCCAGCTGTCGGACGTTGGAGGTGACGTGTTCGGCAATGTATACCGCCACTTTATTGGGAATCTCCATACCCAGCAGGGCCGCCTTGTTTTTAATAATGGCAAGGCGGGTCTCATAGTCAGGAGGCGCTACGTCTACTAGAAGACCCCATTCAAACCGGGTCCGCAACCGGTCTTCCAACTGCATCATTTCAGAGGGGGGGCGGTCTGAGGTGAGGACAATCTGTTTTCCGGATTCATAGAGGTTGTTGAACGTATGAAAGAACTCCTCTTGTGTCTGCTTTCGTCCGGCGATAAACTGTACATCGTCCACCAGCAGAAGGTCCGCCTTGCGGTATTTCTCCCTCATTTCAGCGGTCTTACCCTCCCGAATAGCGTTGACCAGTTCGTTGGTCAGATCGTCGCCCTTGACATAGGCAATTTTTGCGTTGTGGTCATTTTTTTGAATGACGTGGGCGATGGAGTAGATCAGGTGCGTCTTTCCGAGGCCGGAGTCCCCGTAAATCAGCAGAGGATTGTAATTTTTAGCCGGATGCTCCGCAACCGATACGGAGGCAGCATAGGCCAGCTTGTTGCTGGGCCCTACCACGAAAGTCTCAAAGGTAAATTCGTCAGAGGTGAATGCCTCTGATTTTTTCTTCTGCGCACCACCGGAAAACTCGGCGTATTCCTCGGTGGAAAGCACTTTTACTTCAAAATCGGTGGAGAAAATATCATGAAGCACTGCCTTGATATTTTTCATGAACAGGCTTTCAATGTAATTTTTTTTGAAGTCATTGGGACAGTGAAGATAAAAAACGCCATCCCGAAGATCCACGGCCTCCAGTTCATCAAACCAGGTGGCGATGGTGGTCTCCGAGAGGTCGCGTTTCAGCTGGGTGAGGACGTTTGTCCAGACGTCGGCTACGGAATTCAA